>NZ_CP108609.1:0-4800000 GCF_045039805.1 Streptomyces sp. NBC_01171
AACCAGGCGCGAGCGCCTGGAAAGGCAGGAATTCCGCAAGCGGAATTAAAAGCAGTCATAAAACGCTGACGCGTTTTATGGAATTCCCGCACGGCGGGAATTTGCATTTCCGCTGCGCTCCAATGCGGCGGGCCGCGCGCGGCCCGCTGGGGGTGTCCGCTTCGCTCCCACCCCGAACCGGCTTACGCCGGGCGGCAGGAGGAGCGACGGCCGGTGCATCAACTCCCCCCACGGGTAGGATCACGAACCGATGCCCACCACCCCCCTGAGGCCGGCCCGGCAGGGAGCAGCTCTAGGACCGCGACATCGGACTGACCTGGCCTCACTCTGACTGACCGCCAGGTATACATCCAGGGACCGCTTCTGACTGTCGGTCGAAAGTGCTCGACTGGTCAGGAGCCCAGCATGTGCCAAGACGCAAGGGGAGAGTATCTGCCGAACCGGCATGCTGGTGCATCAAAGCTATCCGCCAGAGTGATGCACCAGGTAGAATCACGAACAGACCACTACCCCCCCTCCCGGAACGGAAACGCACCCCATGGCCCACGAAGCTATTTCTCTCCGGCCTCATCAGATCGAGGCGCTGGAGGCTGTCGTGGCGGGTTTGGATATCCCGCCCGGTAAGCGGATTCCGGCCGAGGGGCTGCGCGGGACCGTGGTCAGTGCGTGTGGCACGGGGAAGACGTTTATCGGTGCTGCGGCGGCGAAGCGGCTGGTTCCGCATGGGCGTGTGCTGGTTTTGGTGCCGACGCTGGAGTTGCTCGCGCAGACGGTTGTGGAGTGGCGTGGGTTCGGGCATGCGGGGCCGATGGTGGCGGTGTGCTCTCTGAATGATGATCCGCGTCTGCATGCGATGGGGGTGCGGTGCACCACGAGTGCTCCGCAGCTCTCGTTGTGGCACGGCTCCGGGCCGGTGACGGTGTTTGCGACGTACGCGTCGCTGGGGGTGGTGACCGAGGCGCACACGGGCGAGTACGGCCTGCCCATGGACCTGTGGGACCTGGTGCTGGTGGATGAGGCGCACCGGACCAGTGGTTCGCTGGGGAAGGCATGGGCGGCGGTGCACGAGCAGGAGCTGCTGCCGGCGATGCGGCGGCTGTACATGACGGCGACGCCGCGGGTCTGGGAGGAGCGGCCGGCGCCGCGGTTGCTGCGGTCGCTGCGGGAGAGCGGCGGGGAGGGGGTGCCGGCCGCGCTGGACCCGCTTCCGGAGGAGATGGCCTGCTCGATGGACGATGAGGCCATCTACGGGCCGGTGCTGTACGAGCTGGACCTGTCCGAGGCCATCGCACGGGGCCTGCTGGCGCGGTACCAGATCGTCGTCGCGGAGGTCCGGGACGACAGCCTCACCCCGGAGCGGCTGTACGGGGAGTCCCGGCATGAGGAGAGCGTGCGCGGTGAGCGGCTGGCGGTGCTCCAGGCGGCGCTGCTGGAGACCATGGCTTCGCATGATCTGACGCGGTGCATCACGTTCCATCACCGCACCATGGAGGCCCGCGCGTTCTCCGAGGGGCTGGGGCGGGTGGTGAAGCGGCTGCACGCCGAGGATCCCGAGAGGTATCCGGCCGAGGTATGGACGTCGTGGCTGTCGGGTGAACACGACCCGGACCTACGGGCGGAGCGGCTGACCCGGTTCGGGAGCCGGGTGGGGCGGGCGGTGATGTCGAACTGCCGTGTGCTGAGTGAGGGTGTGGACGTGCCGTCCGTGGATTCTGTGGCGCTGATCGACCCGAAGGGCTCTGCCGTGGACATCGTGCAGGCGATCGGTCGGGCGTTGCGGCAGAAGCCTGGGCAGGGGAAATTGGCGACGCTTGTTGTGCCGGTCATTCTCGGGCGGGATGAGGGCCCCGAGGATATGCCGTATTCGCTTGCTTATCGGCCGCTGGTGAAGGTCCTTAATGGGTTGCGGGCGCATGATGAGCGGGCCGTGGAAATGCTCGCCATTCCCCAGGAATCAACGGCGCGGACGAAGGCGGGTTCGTCGTACCTGGGCGCAGAGCCGGTAGAAGGTGAGGTGGAGCAGCGGGCGCTGCTGCGGTTCGGCAGCCATCGTGACCCGGCGCTGGTCGCCAGGTTTGTGCGGTACAACCTGCTGGAGCCGGAGCATGCGAACTGGAAGGCCGGCCACCGCGCTGCGGTGGCGTTCCGGAAGCGGACGGGGCATCTGAACGTGCCGTATGAGCACCGGGAGTTGACCCCGAACCAGCATTCGTTCCCGTTGGGTCGGTGGCTGGCGGATCAGCGGCGGGCGCTTCAGGCGGGGACGCTGGCGGCGCAGCGGGCGGCGGACCTGGAGGAGCTGGGGATCGACTGGACCCCGGCCGACACGGGGTGGGAGGAGAACCTGGCCGCCGCACGGGCCTACTACGCCACCGCCGGCACCCTGGCCGCCCCCGTCACCGCAACCGCGCTGGACAAGCCGGTGGGGCAGTGGCTGGCCAACTGCCGCAAGGGCATCGCCCTGGGCAAGGACCCCCAGCGCGCGGAGCGGCGGGCGGCGCAGCTCGCGGAGATCGACCCGGACTGGCGCCCGGCGTGGCCGGTGGACTGGCAGCGCACCTACGCGGCCGTGGGGCAGATGATCGCGATGGGGACGGTGCTGGAGGACATCGTGCCGGGTGTGACCGCTTCCGGGACGGATGTGGGGCGGTGGCTTCAGCGGCAGCGGCAGCATGTGGTGTGGGTAGGGCTGGCCGCAGGGCAGCGTGAGCGGCTGACCGGCCTCGGGGTTACTCCCCCGCTCCCGGTGATCGTAGAAGCCGGGACGGCCCCCATCGTGGGGTCGAAGACGGGCGGGAAGGGGCCCAAGGGCATGTCTGCCGCGTTCCTGCGGGGATGTAAGGCGCTGGAGCAGTACCGGGCACGCACAGGCACCGTGGAAGCCGTCAGCCGGGCCCACACCGAGACCCTGGAGGACGGGACGGAGGTGCGGCTCGGGGTATGGCTGTCGAACACCAAGACCCGGCGCGCGACGCTGAGTCGGGAGCAGGTGGAGCGGCTGGCCGGCCTCGGACTCGAATGGGCACGCATCCAGGCACAGGAGGGTGCGGCGTAGCCGCACCGGAGGATGGTGAGGGCCCGGCCAGACGGCGGGCCTTCGGCAGCCGCTTCGGACGGTCGCTTGAACCGTGGGCTCTGGCCATAGGTAGGTTCACGGCGCGTGGCCGGGTCCGCCGGAACGACCGCGCATCACCCGGCCAACCGTCGGCACCTTCCGGCCATGACCAACGCCCCTCCCTGCAAAGCTGTTGACGTGAACAAGGCCGCACACACGCTCGTGAGCTTCCTCGACGAGCAGCGGAACCGCTTCGGCGGAGTCGAGCCGATCTGCCGTGGTCTGACCGAGCACGCCGGCAAGATCACCCCTTGTACCTACGACGCCCACCACGAGCGCCGGGCCGCACCGTTGGCCAGGGCTGTGCAGGACGCCGGGCTGAACGAACGGATCGGCGAGGTCTTCGAGGCTGAGCGGCGGGCACGCCGGGAGGGCGCCGGCCCTGAGCGGGAGCACGGCCACCCATGTAGTGCACGACATCAGGAGTGCGGCATGGTCCGGCGCGGGGCCCGCGCTCCTGCCGCTCGCGTCCGAGGAGGACGCGTCCGGAGCGGTGCGGTCGGCCAGGAGGAAACCGACAGCGGCCTCGTCCGAGGCGCCTGGACCGAACTTCCTGGCGCTCGGCGACGCCGGCGTACGCCGCGCGGTCGCAGTGGCCACGACCGTCGCCCGGGACACCGCGGTCAGCCGCAGCTCGACAGCCTGCTACTTCGTCACCTGCGCTGACTTGTACGTGGTGGATCCCGGCGCCAGGCAGGCGAACCAGTTCGCGGTGGGGTAGCTGCGGACTGGTCTGATCACGGCATCAGTGCTGTGAAGCGCGGAGTTGTGGGGAACGAGGTCGGCCAGCGTCGTGCTGCCGTCCTTCCAGTGGCAAGCGACCTGCTTCGCCGTCGTGGCGACCGTGCCTATGACCAGGCGGAGTGGCCCGTCATCCTTGGTGAGGGGCTGGGGAAGGACCCTGATGTCGGTTCCTTTCGGCCGGGGCAGCTCACTGGTCGAGTCGAACGTCACCAGCCGACGGCTGGTGACGTCGCCGGAGCTACTGCTGAGGCGTGTGACGAAGTAGCTCGTCTTCCCGACCAGGTCGGAAGGGCTGCCCGAGGTCACCGGTGTGAGTCCCCAGTCCTTCATGGCCTTCGTCTGTACGACGGCCTCGGCCCTGTCGCGGGGTGCCGGCCACACCTGTACCGTGACGCCCCACGCAACCCTCCCGTGGGTGCCAAAGGCTACCTCGGTGATCTCCGGCTCAAAGACGAGACGTCCATCGGCCGAGACAGACTTCGCGGGCGAGACCGAGTCGCCAGGTCCCGGCAGGCCAGGTACCGCCAGCGCTCCCGTCCCTCCCGCCAGCACCACTACCGTGACCGCCGTCACCGCCCGCCGCCGCGCCCGGCGCCGGCGACCTGCCCGCACAACCGTCTCGACCGGAGCCACACCGATCTCGACCCCGTGCGCCGCGTCCGCGAGGAGGAGGGCGATCTCGTCCTTCGTCATGTCGTGCTCACTTCCGTCCGCGCTCTTCATTTCCTTCCCTCCTGCAGGACCGTTCCGGCCAGCGCCGGTATGGCGCGCAGCTTCGCTATCCCCTTGGCGGCGTTGCTCTTGACCGTGCCGACCGAGCACCCCATCGCCTGAGCGGTCTGTGTCTCCGTCAGGTCCCCCCAGTAGCGCAGAACCACCGCTTCCCGCTGTCGTGGTGGCAGTCGGGCGAGCGCCTGGAGCAGCACGCCGCGGTCGTCGGCCTGGGCGATGCGGTCGCCGACGTCAGCCTCCTCCCGCGCCAGTCCTGAGTCGTCGCGCGGTGCCAGGAACTCCTTCAGCCTTCTTCTGTGCCGGCGGGCATGCAGGTTGATCATGACGCGCCGTACATAGGCATCGGGGTCATCCGCCTTGCCGACGCTGCGCCAAGCCGTGTAGACCCGCTCCAGCGTCGACTGAACCAAGTCCTCGGCCGCGTGCCGTTCCCCCGTGAGAAGAAAGGCCGTACGCATCAACACTGGCCAACGACCGGCCATGAACTTGCCGAACTCCTCGTCCCGAGCCCGTTTACCGTCACTCATGGGCACCTCCTGACATCAAACAGAGTCCATGAGCTGCCCCGACCGTTGCCTCGCTCCAGGACTTCGCAGAAGTGTTCTCCGCAGCAGAGGACAGTCACGGCGACCGGGGACGGCAACGACGGCGAACACCAGCTGGCCGTCGGCAGCCCGGCACGCGGCCGTCGTGCTGACGGAACGTCACGCCATCATGTGCCCAGGTCTACATTTCGACCACGCCGCGACGGTCAAGCCCCTCCCGAACCGCCGTCGAAGAGCTATCCGTTCTCAGGTCCTGGCACGACTTCCGTGAAGCGGTCACGATCAGTGATTAGTGGGTGTTTCGAGTGCTTGGAGGATATGTCGCACTTCCTGGCGCCACTGGGCGGCATCAGCGCTGTCCACCCAGCCGGTTGCCATCTCTGATCCGCCCCGGAGAACCCGGTCCAACGCGAGTCCCGCCGACGCGCAACGCCCGGCCGGAAGCTCGGGCAGTGGTTCCCTGGGGCCGTCATCGGGGTCAATCACAATGGGGCTGTCCGGCAGGGTGCTCGCGACGAGAGCCCCACCTTGTCGAAGCAACGGGGCGGCGACACCGTGGGCGCGGGGGCCACTCCGCCGGCCTCGCCCTCGGCGTACCGCAGCGGACCATCCCCGCGAGTGCGGGGGCGGGCGACCCCCAGTCGTCGCTCGTGCCGATGAGGTCGACGGGAGCATCGCCGAGGGCGCGGGGGCAACGCATCGGGTCTCGTGTCCGCAGCTCACGACCTCGGAGCATCCCCTCGGGCGCGGGGCCAACGAGGTGGCCCAGCAGTACTGCTGCACCTAGACGGGAGCATCCCCGCCTGCGCGGGGCCGACCGGGCGGAACGGATCTTCGTACCGGTGGGCAGCGGAGCATCCCCGCGTGCGCGGGGCCGACCGGCCGAGCGTGGTCTGCTCCGTCGCAACGGCCGGAGCATCCCCACGGGCGCGGGGGCGACAATGCGTACGTCACCCGGACCTGGTCGCCGTCCGGACCATACCCGCGTGCGCGAGGCCAACCTGTTCGCCGTGACCGGGAGGCCGTCGTTCCCCCGAGCATCCCCGCGTGCGCGGAGGTTATAGCGCCGACCTCTGCGGAACCGATGGTCTGTCCGGAACGTTGCTTGACCTGCCAATGTCGGCCCTGTCGTCCAGACCATGAGCGAGTCAGTCGTAGGGGCAGGTTCAATGCTGTAGCCGAGTAGCAGAAGGCCGCATACATTCACCCGGTGAGCTACGACATCATGCTCGTGCGGGTGCAGCCGGGCCTGACGCTTCAGGGAACGCTTGACCACCTCAACGCCAACTTCGATCCCGATGCCGACCTGCAGCCGCTCCGACTTACTCAGGCGCAACGGAGCGCGTGGGACCGGATTCTGAGCCGAGTCTCGCGGGACACTGGCCCCGTCGAGTCTGCGGAGTACCCGTACAGCCTCACCCTTGAGACCGTTGGTCGGCCAGGACGTGTGGGGGCGCAGCGGATGAACGGGCTGATGCGCGGCCACGCCAAGGCAGAACTGCCGGGCGTGGCCTACGCGGGCGGCCTGGTGACCACGACTCCCCTGAGAAGTGGCGCAAGGACGAAATCGCCTTTGCTGTCGTGGACATCGAGCTCGGGGCGGGCCGGCCGGCTCTGACCACATGATGCTGTCGACGGGGCTCGCGGATGGTCGGGATCTACAGGTCGAACTCGAGGTGCTCGATGTCGGTGAACCGGACTTCCTCCAGCTGGCCGGCGCGACGGCCGCCGTCCTGGAAGTACACCTCTCTGAGTCCTTCGGCGGCGATCTCCTGGAGGCGCTGCTCGGTGGCGCCAGCCTGCTGGGCCTCGAAGAGGCGCGCCGTGCCCGGCTGGGACCCGGCCGATGCCACCGAGTTCGACCGGCTCATGGGAAAGCTGCGGGGGCTGACCGCATTCGTCCAGGCACACCAGCACTGGGACGTTCCCGCCCCCGCCGGAGACCCGGCTACCCTCGAGCGCCAGGATGTCGGCACGGCCGCCTGACCGGCCGGTACAGGGCCGTTGCTGTCCAACCAGGCCCGAGGACCGGGAAGGGGTACAGGGCGGCCAACACGGACGCCGCCCCCGCTCGAGAGGGGCCACACATGGCTCACCCCGTCCGCGTCTTCAGGGTGATCAACTTCAGCGCGCTCACGGACACCGTCGTCCGCTTCCGCGCGGCCGCGCCCGACGGTGCCGTCGTCACCGTCCGCGTCAACGGCCGCGACGAGCGCGTGGAGCTGCTCGGCTACCCGCTCGTCGACGAGCACGGCACCGCGCACGCCGCCGCGTTCCTGGACACCTACCTGTAGCCGGAGCGCCCCCGCCGGCCCTGCCAGCCCTTGGCAGGGCCGCGCCGGGGTATCACCCACGCTCAGCCCCCGGCGGCGCTCCCGGATGGCGCCGAGCCGCTTTCGCAGGCCACCCGCAACCCCGGCTGTGGCCACAGGTACGGGAGGATCCGGACCCGCCTATCGCCGAGCAGGTCCCCCTCGACCTGATAGCGGACCGTGCCGTCGGCCCAGTTCTGCCGTGCTAGAACCGGCGCGTGCCGCCACTTCCCGCCCGACATCACCCGGAGCGCCGGGCGGTCGGTCCGGGGCCAGGTCCACACCTCCGGCCGTGGCCCGTCCTCCGAGCGCCACGGCCTGGCCGGCTGCGCGTCCGGGATCGTGCTCATGCCTTCGACGGTAGGCATCCCTCCTGGAAGGCACCGCCGTGAACACTCACCGCCCCCAGTCCGACGCCTACTTCTCCCGCCCGACCGCCTCCTGGCGCTCGCCCTGGTCCTGTTCGCCCTGCTGCTCCCGGTCGGTGCCCTGGTTGCCGCCAATGACAGCGACTCCCCCCGCTGCCCCGGCTACGCCGTCGGCACCGTCGACCCCATCACGTGCATGCCGTACAGCCACAGCCGGGGAACCGGGACTACCAACCATCCCGGGAGTAGCGCCCGCCAGCCCGGCCCGCAGCCGCCCCCAAAAGCGCCTAGACGCGGCGCTGCGGCCTCAATCCGGTTGAGAGCCTCGGACTCCCGCCGGTTCGCAGCGAGCGCCTGGTCGACGTGCTTAAGGGTGGTGTGGAGGGTGGCCTGTTCGGCGAGGGCGACCACACGGGCGACCGCCACGTCAGGAGTCCTGGTCATGGTCCACCAACGACCGACCGGTGCCCGGAGCATCGGGTCCGTCAACTCCTGGACCATCATTGCGGCGCGATGACTGCCCTCGGCGGCTGATCAAGGCGGCACCGATGGTTCCGGCGGCTGCGATGAAGGACGGAACGATGGTAAGGATGATTGTCTGCACGGTTTCCCCCTCGGGTGTTGTGGTGCGGTGCGCTGTCCGCAAGAGGCAGGTTGGCCACCCGCATGCCGTGCCGCAACCCGCTTCCTCCGGCAAATAACCGCAGGTCAGAGCGGTCTTTTCGGGTGGAGACGCTCCGGGTTTCCGCATAGGATCCGGCATCGTTTTTACGTAGGAATCCGACGTGTCAGCACAGGGCTTCCCCGGTCAGACGTCTGACCGGCGCGGACACGGCGAGCGGAGGCTGGTAGTCGTCGCGCAGGCCTACGAGGTTTCGCCCCGTTGCCCGGGATGGAGCAGGATGCGAAAAACGAGCGCATTCCGAGCATGGGCCAGCCCTCGAAATTGGTCTGGCGGATGACGCGATTCAGGTCGGTTGGCGCGATCCGTGCGCTGTGGTCGCCCGGTGCTCGGGGCGCCGGGCACGACGATGCAGGGGACGTAAGGCGCGGCGGCGAACCGGCCCCACCGATGCGGTGCAGGCGATCGTCGCCCGCCACAGCGGGTGGAAGCCGGTCACCACAGTCGCCACTTCCGCTCCGAGGCCAGGCGCGGCAGCCGGGACAGCGCCCGCTCACTGCCCGCCCCGCACAGCACCAGCGTGATCCGGGTGCCGGGGTGGTCCCACAGGCTCTGCAGGCACTCCAGGCACGGCACGGGCAGGCGCTGCACCTCATCGACCACCAGCACCCGCGCCTCACCCAAGGCCCCCGTGACCGCGGCGTCGGCCAGCGCCGACGTGTGTGGGAAGCGGCCCGCCAGCCCCAGAGCGTCGAACACCGCACGCCTCATGCCGGCCACCGACGGGCGCACCGGTACCGGCACCCACGTCACCTTCCAGCCCGGGGGCACTTCGCCAAGCGCCATCCGCACGACCGCGGTCTTGCCCTGGCCCGGGTCACCGAACACACACACCGCGCCCTGGGTAGCCATCGCCTGGCCCACCGCCTTCCACCGCCCGCACCGACGACGTCCGCACCAGCTGCGCGCCCGCTGGCAACGCCACACCCGCCAGCGCACCGTGCTCCCCCACCGGCAAGCCGCTGGTCGTCTCTGGGACGAGACGCAGTGGCGCAGACGTCTTCACCGCGCCGCCCCCCTGCGGCCCGGCCAGGGCGAGGTCAGCCAACGCTTGCCGCGTTTGCTGCTCATCCCGCTCCCGCCGCACCACCGCGCGGTCCGGCAGGACCCTGCCGGCCTGAAGGTCCCGGCGCAACACCCGGTGCAACGACGCCAGCGAGGGCACCTCGCCACCGGCCGCCTTCAAATGCCGGTACAGCGGCGCCACATTCCCGCCCGCCTGCGCCAGCACCTCCCACGCCTGGTCGGACAACTCCAGCCGGGCCCGCGGCCTGCCCTCCATGCGGCCCTCGGTCCGCGCAGCCTCCAGCCAGTGCCACACCGTGCGCGCATTCACCCCGCCGACCTGAGCACCCGCACGCACATGCGCCGCCGTCAACACCCCGGCCGCATCCAGCTCCAGCAGCCGCACAACCAGCACCGGCCTGGACACCCTCAACCCCGCCGTCACCTCACCCCACGCGCCCAGGTCCCCCACCCCACACCCTTCCGCCCGCACAAAACCGACACCGACCACCGTGCCGCCACGCAGCCCTCGGAAAGATCAGAAGTGCCGTTCCAAGACAGTGACGCGAAAACACCCTGGCCTGACGTGCCGTCACTGACACCCACCCACCGACACCAAACCAACACATCGCAGACGTGGGAGCGTACGGCGGCGGAGCATCCCCGCCTGCGCGGGGGCGATGCCTTGGATACGGCGTCGGTGATCGACACACCTTCGGAGCATCCCCGCGGGCGCGGGGCCGACTCGACCTTGATGGCGGCGGCCGGGCCCATCAGCGGAGCATCCGCGCGAGCGCGGGGGCAACGACGGCGCGTTCGTCCTCCACTGGCTGGACGACGGAGCATCCCCGCATGCGCGGGGCCGACTCGGTGTTGCCGGTGCCCGGAACGACGCCGCCCGGAGCATCCCCGCGGGCGCGGGGCCGACTGCCCGGCCGGGCCCCTTGGCTCCCTCGCCGGAGGAGCATCCCCGCGGGCGCGGGGCCGACGCCGCCCGGCTTCCGGCCCGGCGCAGCCACTACCGACGACGGTCTACCCATGAACTCGTCTGACTGAGCGACCCAGTTGGCCGCTTGAGCACCTTCCGACATCTCCCTTGATCGTGAGTGAGAGCGCGCCGGTAGAGTCGGCTGGACGGCAGTACCTGGGGGAACCTGATGGCGGCAGCGGACACAGTGCCCATCGTCTTCGTTCACGGGACGCGCTTCAGCGTGGGACAGTGGAGTGTGCAGCTTGCTGCACTCCGGGACGAATTTCCTGTAGCCGCCGTCGACCTGCCCGGCCATGGGGAGCGCTCGGCTCAACCCTGGAGCCTGAGCAGCGCGACCGAGATCATCGCTTCCGCAGTGGAGTCACTCGACCGTGGGCCAGCGCTGGTCGTCGGGCACTCGCTCGGCGGATACACCTCGCTGGAGTTCGCGCGACGTCGTCCAGAAAGACTGCGCGGACTGATCCTCGCGGGAGCCAGCGCATCTACCCGCGGCCTCTGGGCAGCGCCATACCGTTGGGTCGCCAGGCTGGTCCCTCGCATTTCGGCGGATCGGCTAGCCCAGTGGAACGACTGGCGGCTGCGGCGGCTCTATCCACCGGAAGTTGTGGAGGCGACCATCCAATCCGGCTACGCCTTCCATACTCTGCCCGCAGCCTGGGACGAGGTACTGGGACGCTTCGACGCGGACGCGATCCGTTTTGTGGAAGCTCCGGTACTGATCCTCAACGGCGAAAGGGACACCGTCTTCCGGGCCGGCGAGGCGGTCTTCGCCCGTGCACATCCCCACGCTCGGGTCGAGCTGATCCCGAGAGCAAGACATCTCGCGAACTTCGACGCCCCGGAGGCCTTCACTGATGCCGTCCGCCGCTTCGCCCGACAGCTTGCTGCCGCCGGCTGATCGCCGCTGGCACCGAGACCGCCGGGCTCCCCTGGACACTCACCGGCCAATTACTGTGCTTGACCACAGCACGCTGCGGGGATCACGAAACCGCACTGGAGTACTAAAGTTGCCCTTCCGTCTGCGGCGCTCCCGGTGATGGTCAGCATGTGTCATCTCCCAGGCGTACAGCAGGCCGTGGTGAGGTACGTCAGCACGGCTCTAGCACCATGCGCGATGAGCAGGGTGGATCCCGGGACCGTTGGCCATGGGTAGATCCACGAGCCGGGGCCGGGGGCCAGGGGCCAGGGGCCACTAGGTCAGCCAACACCCACCCACCGAACAGGTAAAACAACGCTGACCAGCACAAACACCGACCGATCCGTTACGCGGTGGTGAAACCCACAACGAGCCCGGCCTCACTCAGCACACAACGGCACAACCCCAGCTCACAGCCCGAACTACCCACTGCAACCGTGCACCCGGCCTCTCCCAACGAACCCACAACATCACAGGCCAACAAACACACGGCACACCAACAAACCCCCCTCCCAGCGTTACCGGACGGGCGGACCACGGCAGGCTGGGTGACCATGAACGATGTGAACACGATGCGGGCCATCAGCCAGGACGTCCTCGGCGGACCCGAGGTCCTGAAGGAAGTGACGGTGGAGCGGCCCACGCCGCGTCCGAATGAGGTGCTGGTCCGGGTGCGGGCCGCCGGGGTCAACCCGACCGACTGGAAGCACCGGGCGACCGGCGGATTCCTCGGCGAACCCCCGTTCGTGCTCGGCTGGGACGTCTCCGGCGAGGTCGCCGCGACCGGCATCGGCGTGGCCGCGTTCCGGCCCGGCGACGAGGTATTCGGCATGCTCCCCTACCCCTTCGGCCACGGCTCGCACGCCGAGTACGTCATCGCCCCGGTCCGCGCCCTGACGCACAGGCCGGCCTCGATCGACCATGTCCAGGCGGGCGCGCTGCCGCTGGTGTCGCTGACGGCGTGGCAGGCGCTGACCGAGCACGCCGGCCTGCGGGCTGGGCAGCGGGTCCTGATCCACGCTGCGGCCGGCGGGGTCGGGCACGTGGCGGTGCAGATCGCCAAGGCGCTCGGCGCGTACGTGATCGGCACGGCGAGCGCGGGCAAGCACGACTTCCTGCGGGAGATCGGCGTGGACGAGCCCGTCGACTACCGGTCCACGGACTTCACGCAGGCGGTGCGGGACGTCGACGTCGTCCTCGACACCCTGGGCGGCGAGACGTCCGTGCGCTCGTTGGAGGTGCTGCGGCCCGGCGGGATCGTGGTGTCGATCGTGCCGATCGGCGGCCAGGACTTCGTCGACGAGGCCGAGCGGCTGGGGGTACGGGCGGTGCGGATGCTGGTGGACGCCGACCGGTCCGGGATGCAGGAGATCGCCCGCATGGCGGAGGCGGGGCAGCTGAAGGCGACGATCGCAGGGACCTTCCCGCTGGCCGAGGCCGCCAGGGCACACGAGCTGGGCGAAACCGGCCGGACGACGGGGAAGCTGGTGCTGCTGGTGGACTAGTGTCAAGGCCGTGAAGTTTGCGGCTGGGGCGTGTTGTCAAGGACCTGCGGGCGCGAGGATTTCGATGCCGGTGGTGGCCTTCTAGCTGGTCTGGTCGATGCGGAGGCCTCGGGCCTGGTACTTGGAGATGGCGCGTTTGACGATGCGGGGGCTGACACGCAGCCGCCGTGCGGGCAGCAAGCCGGCGAGGACGTGTCGGCCGATGGTGTCGGCCAGGTCGATGACGGTGCCGGCGATGACGTCCGCAGCCAGGATGATCTGGTCGCGGGCGGCCTGCCAGGCGATGGTGAAGCCGGCCTGGTCCGGATCGGTGCCGGGCCGGGTGCTGGTGGCGTCTGCCATGGCGGTCCGCAGGAGTTGGTATATGACGAGCAGCGCGTAGATCTCCTGCCCGACGCCTTCGGGGGTGCGGGCCCGCAGGACGCGGCCACCGAGGATGGTCGGCTTCAGTCCAGGTAGGCGGTTTCGATCTCCCAGCGCTGCTGATACAGGACGGCGAGTTCGGCTGCCGGGTGGCGGTGGTGGTCGAGCAGGGTGGTGGCCAGCCGGTTGAGGCCGGTGTGCTTCCCGGCGGTGGTGGTGATGGTGATCTCGCAGTCGACGACCCGAACCGTACCGGGCCGAGCGTGGAGAGGTAGGAGCCGTCCCGGTAGCGGGCCAGGACCGGCATCCGGCGGCCGTTCTTGAGCCGGACCAGGACCTCGCTTCCGGTGGCCGCGATGCCGGCTATCAGTTTCTGGGCGGCGAAGTTGCGGTCTGCCAGCAGGATCAACCCCCGCCGGAGGCTGGGCAGCAGGCGCGGGACGTAGGTGGTCTCGCCCGAGGTGGTGGGGCCGAAGACGGCGTCGACGAGGGTGCGAGTGCCGCGGACGACCAGGGCGAGCAGGCGGATCTGCGGGCAGCCGGTCCCGCCGTGGTTGCCCGCCTGCTTGGTGAACCAGTGCGGACGGCGGGAGTGTCGGGCACCGTCAAGCTCGCGGTGGGCGTGGCGGAAGGTTCGCGGGCCGCCAGAGGCCGCTCTGGCGGGCGGGGAGCGGCTGTACGGCCAGCAGATGGCAGGCTTCGACCTCGCGACCGTGGATGAGGCCTAGGGAACTTCCGGTGATCTTGGTCGGCCGTGGGCTGCCATCCACGACAATGCCCGTATCCCGGCGGACTTCCGGCTCTACCTGGCCGCGACCCCGCGCATCCTGGCCGCTGCCCGTCCGCAGAAGGGGCGGACGGCCAGGAGGTGGAGCTCGCGACCATGGCCGACGACCCGGAGGGAACCTACGGCGCGTGGCTCGCAGAGCTTGGCCTGAGCGAGGCGATCGAGCGCGAAATCCTCGCCGGATTTGAGATCGACGTGCTGGAGATCCGCGACCCCTCACCCGTTCTCGGGGAGTCGGAGGAGGCGCGGCGGGGCCGGCGCCTGGCGCTCCTGTAGACCGCGCTCCTGGAGCACGCCGCCGCGTGGAATCTGCGCACCGTCATGACGTTCCACCAGAAGGTCGAGGAAGCGGCGGCGTTCGCGGAGAAGCTGCCCGAGACGGCAGCCGAGCTGTACATGAACGACGCCTCGGACGACGACCTGGCCGCTGCGGACAAGCTGCCCGCGTCCTCCATCGACGCGGAGTCCAACGGCACGGCGCGGACTGTGGTGTCCTCCGGAAGGAACGCCGTCAGCGGGGGAATGGCCGCGCTCCCTTGCTCATCGGTCGTCACGTCGAAGTGCTGAATGGGCGGCCCCGCCTCTGCGTCCGGGACCTCGAAGCGGCTGACGCCTCCAAGAGGAACCTCGAAGCGAATTCGTGCGCCGGCGAGCCAGACAACGTTCGCCCATTGCGCCGCCCCACAACGTGATTTGCCGGTAACCACGGGGACGGACAGCACCATCCCCTGGGCGCGGGTTTCCCAGGGGTGGCACGGACAGTCAGCGGAACAGGCGGAAGAACCCTCGCACTTGCTTGACCAGCGACTCCGGCTGCTCCAGCGCGGCGAAGTGGCCACCATGCGGCAGCTCCTCGAACCAGCGCAGGTCGGTGAACCGCTGCTCGGCTTCCCGCCTCGACGGGCGGGTTATGTCGCGCGGGTAGACCGAGAGCCCGGATGGCGCGGTCACCTTGTCTCGGAAGTCGGCGAAGCTCTCCCAGTACAGGCGCGCCGACGATGTGGCCGACGCGGTGAACCAGTAGACCGAGATCTCGTCGAGAATCGTCTGCCGCGACAACGCGTCCTCGGGATGGCCGTCGTTGTCCGTCCACGCCCAGAACTTCTCGGCGATCCAGGCGGCCTGCCCCGCCGGGGAGTCGGTGAGGCCGTAGCCGAGCGTCTGCGGCCGGGTCGCCTGGATCGCCGAGTACCCCCGGCCGGTGCGCTGCATCTCCTTCTCGGCCTCGAGATTCGCCAGCTCGGCGGGCGTCGGGTCGTCGAAGGTGCCTGCCGCCACGGATCCCAGGTTCAGGTGCACGCCGGCGACCCGCTCGGGCGCCACCTCGCCCAGCACCCCGGACACCGCCGAACCCCAGTCACCGCCCTGCGCGCCGTACCGTTCGTAACCCAGCGAGACCATCAACGTGTCCCAGGCGCGCGCGGTGCGAGTGGTGCCCCACCCGGTCGTCGACGGCTTGTCACTCCAGCCGTACCCGGGCAACGACGGCGCGACCACGTGGAACGCGTCCGCCGGGTCACCGCCGTGCGCGCGCGGGTCGGTGAGCGGGCCGATGACCTCCAGGAACTCGAGCACCGAACCCGGCCACCCGTGCGTGAGCACGAGCGGGAACGCGTCCGGCTCCGGCGAGCGGACGTGCAGGAAGTGGATGCCCAGCCCGTCGATCGTGTCGCGGTACTGCGGGAACACGTTCAGCCGGTCGGCGAACCCGAAGTCGTAGTCCTCGGCCCAGCTGCGGCAAAGCTCCTGCGCATACGCCAGCGGCAAACCCTGTGACCAGTCGTCCACCGGCTCGCGCTCGGGCCACCGTGTCCGTCGCAATCGTTCACGCAGGTCCGCGATCTCGGCTTCGGTGATGCTGACCTCGAATGGCTCGGCGGACATGGCAAGGCTCCTTACTGGTCAGGGCGATATCGGACCAGATGCAGGTGGACCGTCATCGCGGGCTCCCACGCGTGGCGTCGGGTTGGGGGCGGCGGTCGGCGGTAGGGCGCCGGATCAGGCTGAGGGCGAGTCCGGCCAGGGGAAGTGCCGCGAGCAGACCCGCGACAGCGGCCGGACCGATCCCGCCACCCAGGGCGTTCATGAAGTTGAGCAGGCTCTGTGCGGTGTCGCGGTCGTCCGCGGCGACCAGGTCCGGCGCGAGGTTCACCAGTACGGCTTGGGCGCCGGCGAACCCGCACACGGTCAACGCCGTACCGACGACAATGGGGATCGGCCCGGTGAAGATCGCGACCACGAGCACGCCGACGACGGTGACCGCCGCAAGCCCGGCCGACACCTGCCAGCCGGTGAACCGGTCGGTCAAGGTGCCGACCAGCCGTCCGGCCAGCACCGAGCAGGCGGCGGCCGGGACCAGGAGCACGCCGGCTTCCAGGAGGCCACCGCCCGTGGCCTGCTCGATCAGGGACGGGGCGCGGAACAGCACCCCGTAGTAGCCGGCGAAGACGGTCCCGCCGATGAGGCCGGCCGCCAGGAAGCCGCGGGATGCGATCACCCGCCGAGGCACGAACCCGTCGGGCGTGCTTCGCACGCGCCACCACAGTCCCACGGCGGCGAGCGCCCCCGCGGCAGCCACGACGAGCGTGACCGGAGCGGGCAGGCCGACCGAGTGTGCCTGCAGCAAGGTGATCAAGGAGCCGGCGAGTACCGACAGCACGGCCGCGCCGACGATATCGAGTCGCCCGGGCGAGCCGTTTCGCTCGCCGCTACCGCTCCGCGTCAGCGCGGGCCTACTCGGCAATGCGGCCAGCAGGAGGGGCAGCGCGAGGACCGGGATCGCGAGCACGGCACGCCACCCGAGCCATGCGGTCACCGCCCCGCCCAACAGTGTCCCGCACCCCGACGCCGTCGCGGTGGCGACCGCGATGATTCCCAGGGCGCGGATCCGTTGCCGCCCGGGAAGGGCGGTGGCCGCGGCAAAGACGGCGATCACGGTCGCGCCCGCCCCGGCGCCGCCGATCAGTCGGCCGACGATCACGACGGACAGTGTCGGCCCGGCTCCGGCGAGCGCGGAGCCCGCGGCGAGCGCCACGACCCCGGCGACGAGGACCTGGAAGGGGCTCCAGCGGACCAGCAGCCGACCCGCGACCGGCATCGCGAGCGCGGAGGTCAGCGACCACGCGGCGAGAATCCACGCGGTGGCCCCGAACGGCACCGCGAGTACGCGGCCGATGGCCGGCAGGGCCACCGACGGTGCTCCCAGTGCCACGTACATCGGCAACACCAGCATCCCCAAAGTCAGCCCCAGCCGACGCCCGTCCGGGGCGTCGGTTCGCTCCGGTGCCGGGGCCCTTCCAGACTGCCGGGTACGTTGTGACATGCTAAATCTCCTTTGGGTGTAACGTTAGGGAGCAGTGAGGAGATACGTCAAATGCAGAATGCGTATTACAGCCCATTGGCGGTCCAGACGGCCGTCGACCTGGCCAACACCTTGAGGCCGATCAAGGGAGAGGACGCGCTCGAGACCCTGGAGCAGCTCCGGGACTTCCTTGACGACCATCCCGCGGCTGAGCCTGCGAGTTCGGCCGCGAACCAAGGGACCGGTCCGCGGCATCTCACCCGCGCCGACCTGGCGGAAGTCCGCGCGTTGCGCGAGACCGTGCGTGAGGTGCTCGAACGGGCAAACGCGGACGCGGTCGAAGCTGCGGCTCTGATCAACGACGGTCTGCGTCGCAGCCGCGCCACCCCGGTACTGCGCCACGAGGACGACCGCTGGTGGACCGAGGTGACCTCCGACACCGACCGCTGCTCGGCGCACCTTGCCGCGACTACGCTCAGCGCACTGGCCTCCGTGATCGCCACGCTCGGTCCCGCTCGTCTCGGCGTATGTGCCGGGCCGACCTGCCGGGCCACTTTCGTGGACCTCTCGCGCAACGGCTCGAAGCAGTACTGCACCCGAACCTGCGCACACCGGGCCAGCGTCGCGGCCTACCGGAGTCGGCGCAGCCCGCGTTGAGCGCCGGCACCTGACCCTGCCAGGCCGGCTCCGAGGTTTCGTCCGACCTCGCCTTCGACGAACTCCTTCGGGCCTCCGAGGGTGTTCCCCGCGATGCAAACCGCATCGGCGCGCAAGCCGCAATGCAGGCCCGAGACGGCAAGATCTCCGTTCCGATCGTCCAGGAGCAGCGCGAGCCTGGTGTCAGTCCGACAAGGCGCGTGCTCTCCGGGCGTATCCCGACCCGGACCGACTCCTGAAATGACTCACCGACAACTCGCGCTCTTCGACGCCCAGGTCCCCTCCGACCGCATCACCGTCGAACACGCCCTCGCCCGACCACAAACGCTGGAAACAACTGATGCGCTGGACCCATCGCCGCGACCGCCTGCCCGACACCTACCGCGCCATCGCCGGCCTCGTCTCCGACCGCACCAACAACACCTGAGAACAGGCCACGACCAGGCCGAACACGCCTTACCCGCTATCACGCACCAACTCGTAAGCTGACACTCCCGTTCGACCAGACCAGACCAGCCCCATGACGGATAACCCGATGGCGTCTACGCAGACAGGGGTTGCCGACGTCATGGCTGGGCTCGTGGTGGGCTTCCTGGACGGCCCCGTCCCCGTCCTGACGACCCGGGATACAGTCATGCGATGGCATTAGAACGGGCGTGTGTGGAGTGGTGGCTCGGTAGGGGGCCGGGTCCACAGGAGTTCAGCGAGCTGTTCGTGGACCCCTTCAACGCCGGTCAGAATCGTGTGCGGCTGGACCTGCGGGTGTTGACGACGGCTGCGCGGGAGCGGACGGTCGAAGCGCTCGAGGCGGGGAACGGACCGGACATTGTGATGGTGCCTCGTGCCGGTGACTTCCTGTCGCTGGTGGGACGGGGGCATCTCCTCGACCTCACCCCCTATGCAGACCGCTACGGTTGGGGCTCCCGTCTGCTCGCACCTGCGGTACGGCTCGCCACGGTGACCGGTCGGTTGTTCGGTGTTCCACGTAGCAGCGAGACGATGATGCTGCTGTTCAATTCACCGGCCCTCAGGGATGTCGGGTGCCGTCCTCCGTCCTCCTTGCCGGAACTGGAAGTAGTCGCGGCTCGTGCGCTGCGGCAAGGGCTCGTTCCGTTCGGGGCCGGATGCGCGGACATGCCGGAGTCGTCCGAGTTGCTGTGGACGCTGGTGGTCAACCACTACGCCGGCCCGGCCGCCGTACGCAGCGCCCTGCATGGCGAGATTCCCTGGACGTCCGACGTGTTCGTCGAGGCGATCGAAATTCTGTGCACCTGGTTCGAGCGAGGCTGGTTCGGGAGCAGCTACTTCGAGAGCACCATCGAGCAGGGTCTGGCCCGCGTAGTGGATGGGACGGCGGTGATGGCGCCCGCGATGACGGGCTTCCTGCCCGATGATTGTTCGCGGTTGGATGTGGTGCCGTTCCCGTCGCTGCGGGACGCGGTTCCCGCGCCGATGTTCGTGTTCGGCACCGCCAGCCTGGTCGGGATCAACGCGGCTTCATCGGTGGCCGACGATGCCGCGCGAGTGCTCGACGCGCTGTTCGATCGAGAGGTACGTCGCCGGTTCACGGCGCGGGTTCCGGGCGATTGGAACATTCCTCTGGCGGACGTGGATGGCGTGGCTCTGAGTACGGTCGCCCCGGGTGTCTTCGCGAAGGCCGCCGTCGGTCTCACGGAGTCGGTCGCGGACGGTCGGTACGGGTACGCAACGTGGTCCTTCCTGCCGCCGAAGGCCGAAGCGCTGGTTGCGGCGCACGTCCGTCCGCTCGTGGAGCGCCGGGTCACGGTCCACGACCATCTCGCCGAGCTGCAGTCGGTGTTCGCAGAAGAGCACGCCGCTGGTAGGACGCCAGGACTGGACTAACTGATCGTTTCAGAATGAGTTGAGTCGCAGGTCTTGCGCTCGCCGATCTCGGGCGACAGGGTCTCCGGGTGCGTGCTGATCTTTGTTAGGAGTTCTAACGAGTTGGTGCGTGATAGCGGGTAAGGCGCGTTTGGCCTGGTCATGGCCTGTTCTCAGGTGTTGTTGGTGCGGTCGGAGACCCAGAGAAGGTGGCGCCGGTTCTTCGCGAGCAGCGGGTCCATTGGACGATGTCACACTGGCACCGGAGCTCGCCCACCTGCACCGGCGGTAGGGGTGTAGGAGCCGGTGCCAGCGCCGCCCGTTCGTGGGAGTCTTTGGACGGCCCGCGCGTACCGGGCCTCGCCGTCCAACCGCCGCTTGGCCTCCTTCCGGGCATCCCGCTGTGACTCGTGCAGCTGCGTCTGTAGGTCCTCCGGCAGCACCGCGCCGCCCGGGCCCAGCCCGATAGATGGCCGGGTCAGGTGGCCTCCTGGCGGGCCGGCGATGTCCTGGCTCGAAGAATCGGGTCGTTGCGCAGGCGTAGGAAGGTGACGAGCAGAGCGAGCGCCTGCACCACGGCGCATGCCCCGATGAGCCCGTCCAGGTACGGCGGCGGAGTGAGGGCGAGCAACACGCCCGCGACGGGGAAGGGCAGCAGCAGGAACAGGACGGTCAGGGACAGGGTCGTGCCGAAGGCCCCAGGTGGGATGACCTGCGCACGGAGGGTGCGCAGGACGACGGTAAGTCCTCCGTCGGCAGCCATGAAGAGGGCCACGAGGGTCACGTAGCCGGGGTAGGAGAGGGCCTGCGGCACGGCAAGGCAGGCGGCAGCCGCGACGGATGCGCTGATGACGCCGATCCACCACAGGCCGAGCCGGTCAAGGCCCGCCCGGCAGCAGGCGACCGCGGCCAAGGTGAGAGCAGCGGCGATGGACCAGAGCGCGCCGGCGGCGGCCGGGGAGTGGCCGAAGCGGTCCTCCACGATGATGGGGCTGGCCGATTGCAGCAGTCCGAGCATGAGGTTGGAGCAGGCCAGTCCGGCCACCAGCCGTCGCAGGGACGGCAGCGAGCGCAGGGTCTGCCATCCTTTCCGCAGGCCGCCGCCCGGCGCCGGTCCACCGTGGCGTGTGGCACGCAGAGGGGTGGGCGGTGTCTGCAGCGCGAGTGCGGCGGACAGGAAAGACAGCACGCTCAGGCACGCCAGCATGAGAGTCGGGCCGGTGAGCAGCAGAAGGCCACCCAGAGCCGGGCCGATGACGGTGGCTGTCTGGTCGATGCCGATGAGCACCGACTGCACCTTGTGGGCCTGTCTGTCGGTGCGGCGGCTGACGATGGCGCCGACCGCCTCATTGGCGATGAAGCTGAACTGTGTCAGCGCCCCTGTCACGGCGGCCAGTGCCATGACGGTGACGGTCTCGACCGTACCCGGCGGCAGTGCGATCAGCGCGGCAGCGGCGCCCGCCACCAACAGGGCGCGGGCGAACGAGGCGAGGAAGGACACGATGGCCGCGCCACTGCGGTCCACCAGGGCGCCCGCGAAGCCGAACGCGGCCACCCGAGGTATCCACTCCAGTGCGAAGGCCAGGCCCGTCAGAGACGCGGAGCCGGTGGTGGCCAGCACGACGAGAGGCATGGCGTAGGTCGACATGGAGTAGGCGAGGCCATCGCAGATGCGTGGTGCGTAGATCTGCCGGAACAGGCTGCCTGTGGGGATGGCAGCGTGCCGGCCGGCCGACTGGGCCTCGTGCGAGGAGACGGTCAAGACGTGGGGGGCTTTCACTGGGCGGGCGTGGAGGGACGGCTGGGGCGTTGTCCGCGGCTCACGCTGAGGAGAACGTCACAGTCCCCCAAACCATGGGCACGGCATAACGGTGCGCTGCGAGGTCTACACGGGCGGGCCCGCCACCGGGGGGCGTAAACGAGCCCGCACCTGTCTTGGCATCGCGCGCGTAACTCCCTTGGAGTGCAAGCAGCGTGATCCGCCGGGAGTCACTCTGTTCAGCGCCTTCCAGGACCTGCACGTTACGGGTGGCGGCACACCTTCACAAGATCACCACTGAACCAGGATCTCCTACTTCACATGTGGTCGCATGCGGGGCGCCCAAGCCAGCCAAGGGGCGGCCAAGTCTTACTGATCGTTTCAGAATGAGGTCCGACGGCGGCGGAGCCATATGAGGCTGCAGGCCAGTTCGAGCAACCCCTGGTGAAGATCGGCGCGGCGTTCGAGCATGCAGTTCCCATGCTCCGCAGCGTGGTCCAGCAGGAACCGCTGGCCCTGCTCAGGATCGCTTCCCGCAGCGGGAAGCGAGACAGGAAGACCTGCGGACCGGTGACCGCATCCAGCGCAACGCAGGCGAGCTTGCCCGTGTCATAGAAGGCTTTCACCCCATCCGGGGGGTCCTCCTACGCATACGGGCCGCCAACCCCTTCCTGCGGTTCAGGGACCAAAAGTGCCTTGGCGACCTCGGCCGGAGACATCCCGAACTGAAGCGGACCCACACCGGCTGCTGATCGCAGCTCCCAGACTCCCGCTCCGCGTCCCCGCCCATCCACCCACTCCTACGTCCGACCTGTCCGGATCTGCTTCTGCTGATCAGGCCACATACACCAGGCCATGGGCCAAGCTGCCAGCTCAGCCGCATAAGTGCCAATGGGAGTGCTGCTCTCAGCCGGGCCATTCAGAAACGATCAGTTAGATCAGCGTGCGACCCGACAGGAGTGTCACCGACCGCTACCCGAGGCCGCGTGCGCCTCCCCCGCAGGACAGAACTATCACCCAGTACAACTGAGCGACAGCAGGCCACGACCAACGATTGGCCCAGTTAGCCACGCTCCAAATGGACCACATGTCCGGGTCGCTGCTGCGTAGGCTCGACACCAAGGCGGCTGAGACCACAAGTGACCTCTGTAGGGGATCCCGAGGTGGACACTGGTGCGCGCACTGGGTTTCCGGCCTGGACCTCCCGGGCGGCCCGAGTGAGTGAGAGGACAAAGATCTGCTGTGAAGGCGTGCGGAGTCTCGGGGGCCGAGAAGGAAGTCACCCTGCTGGAGTTGCCCGAACCGTCATCTCCCGGGCCCGGTCAGATCCTGGTGGCGGTTGAGGCGGCCGGGGTCGGCCCGTGGGATGAACTGCTCAATGGCGCTGGTTGGGACGTGGGGCTGCGCCCCCCGGCGGCGCTGGGAGTGGAGGGCGCGGGCAAGGTACTGGCCGTCGGAGCGGGTGTCACCGGGTTCGCCGTAGGCGACCGCGTGCTCGCACACGAGGCCCCGCTGCCCGGGGGAAGCGGCTTCTGGGCGGAACGCGTTCTCATCAGCGCGTGCCACACGGCAGCCTGCCCACCCGGGTTGGACGCCGTGCACGCGGCGGCGCTGCCGGTCAACGGACTCACCGCGTTTCAGGCCCTGGAGAAGCTGGACCTCAGCCGAGGACAGCGGCTCCTGATCACCAACGGAGGTGGGGCCACCGGAGCCCTGGCCATCCAGCTCGCCGCGGCCAAGGGCATCGAGGTCACCGCGACCGCGTCTGCTGCCGCCGCAGAGCGCCTGCTTGGTCTGGGAGCGATGGAGGTCATCGACTACCACGCCCCGAACTGGCCGGCCGAGGCACGCGGCGGGTTCGACGCCGCCCTCACCATCGCCACCGGCACGGCGGACGCCGCTCTGCCTTTGGTGCGGGACGGCGGCCGACTGTGCTCCCTGACCTCGGACGCGCCTGCGGAGGAACGAGGCATCACGAGTTGGGACCTCTACCTCGAGCCCAACGCCACGCAGCTTGTCCAGCTGGCCGAGCAGGCCGCCGCTGGAGCCTTGAAACTCGCACCGGAACCCCTGCCGCTGAGCGAGGGACCGGCTGCGTTCGCGCGGGTGGTCACCGGACGGGCCGGCGGTAAGAAGATCGTGCTCACCCAAGCATGACCCGACCGGGCACCACCCGATCCCGACGGTGGCCCACGGCGCTCCCCAGGCGCGATCGAGAAATCGTCAGGCTGAGGAGGCGACCGAGGACGTGCTGGCGAGGTTTGCTCACGCCGGGGCCGCCGCCGAACGCGCCTGGATCAGGCGCATGTTCGCCAGCGTGAGCGACCATGCCGAATACCGGTCCCTGATCGCGAACTACGCCGCCGAGGGCGCCGTGTTGAAGGCCAGACGGGGCCGTGTCCGCAATGCCTTGGTGCACGGCCACCCCGCCGGCTTCGCGATTGTCGCGTCCGTGCGCGAGTACGCCGAGTTCTTGAGCCGCAGCGCGCTCAACCGCGGGCCTGAGTCCTACGTTCAGGGCACAGCGCCCGCTGCCGCGCTCGCGCAGCAAACAGACGAGTTCACCGCGATCCAGGAAAGCCAAGACGCCGCCAGCTACTGGCATGCCCGGCCCGTCACGAGAGCTTCAACGGAAGAGGTCCGGGAGGAACTCCCCCAGCAGGTGCCGGGCGTCGCCGAATGTCGGCGTACAGACTTTTCTCCCCAGTTGCGTACGGACGAACGTCCCCAGCTCTGACCGCGGGCAGCGGCAGCACCACGGAGGATCTCGGTTGAGATCGATGCCCCGCCCAGGGACACTCGCGCGATGAGCCACAGCACGTCGTCTGAACTGATCGAGCGAGGATGGGACGAGCCCTGGTATCGGGTTCGCATGGAGGGCTTCCAGGCGTCGTTCCTGCCCAGCGACGGTGAGGACTTGGACGAGGTCTGCAACGTCGATGTCTTCGTGACTCTGAAGGATGGATCTCGTTGGACCGCGACCGTGTTCACCATCGCGGAAGTCGAGCGCCTGATGAAACTCTGGGCAGGGACCGACGAGGCCGTCGGGGGCCGGTACTTCTGGGTCTCGGACGGCCTGATCGTCAGGGATCCCGGCATCGACAACATGGCCGACGTGATCGCCGGACTGATCGAGAACGGCGAGTTCTCCGAGATCTTTCAGCGGGTGTCCAACAACTGATCAAGTGCTCGGCCGACGGAAGCGACGTGGGGCGTCAGGCCACGTCGTTGTCCCGCTCGATCGCCTTGAGGCGGTTCTTGAGCCGGTAACTGGGACCATGGACGGAGATCACTTCGCAGTGATGGAGGAGGCGGTCGAGGATGGCGGTGGCGAGGACCTCGTCGCCGAACACCTGCCCCCATTTGCTGAAGGTCTTGTTCGAGGTCAGGATGATCGGGCCCTTTTCGTAGCGCTTTGAGATGACTTGGAAAGCCAGATTTGCCTCGGCTCGTTCGAGGGGCTGGTAGCCGACCTCATCGACCACGAGGACGCCGGGGCGCAGGTAGGTACCGAGCTTGTTCGTCAGACGCCCGGCGGCTTCGGCGGTTCTGAGGTTGTGCCCGGGCGATGAGACCTGCTCGGACCCGGACTGCTTCAGCGGCTGCAACCACATCGAGGTCCGCATGTGCTGGGACTGCTGGCACCTGCTCGGCGTGAGCGACAACGCCCCGAAGACGGGAGCTGCCCCAACGGACGCGCCCTCTATCCCCGCTGAAGCGTGCCCGACGCGCTGCACACCCCGGCCCAGCCGGTCCGGCCCCCGTCGCGGAAAGCCTTCGGCGGGGGCCGGCCTTGCCAGCGAGGTCGTATCGGCCTTCGGGGCTTCTACGACGGTCCAACCGCTGTACCCACCGGGGGAAGGAAGCAACGAGGCAGTTCTGCTGAGTCGACCGCACGGCCACTGTCGAGGCCATCGCGCTCATCCTCTTCGGTGCCACACCGATCCTCGTCAGCGGAGGGTTCGAGCTGCAGAAATCGCCGCCGTTCCACGTGCATCTGAGCCCAGGGGTGTCGCACAGTGGTGATCTTTTCAGGATGCATCGGGAGCGGCGGACCGTGGGCGCAGCCCACGGTAAGACAACTCGGCACCGTACAGGGCGACTTCACCCATCAGCAGCAGGGGCTCCAGCGGCCGAAGCGGGTTAGCGGCGCCCGCGCCCCGCGCTCGTCCAGACCGAGGGCTGCTGCGTCCGAGGTCGGTGTCCCAGCGTGTGTGGCGGCCGGCCAGTACGCGGTCTGCCCCGCCAGGGCCTCCTGGCGCCTCTCTGCCGGCGGTTAGATGTACCTCTTCATGTCTTCAGGCTTGGACCTTGCGCCGGGCAGCGTGGCGCAGTGAATGCCAGCCGACGACAGCCCACGCGGCGACGAGCAGCCCGTACAGGCCGACCGCACCCCAGATGAACGGCTGCGATCCCGTTAGAGCCGCCAGCGCGCTCGTGGCAGTGACACACGCGCCGAGGGGAAAGATGAACGACCACCAGGTGGGCGCGAAGGGCAGACCGCGCCGCACCTCGCGCACGGTGAGCGCCGTGGCGAGCGCGAGCCACAGCAGGGCGAAGCCCCACATTCCGACCCCGCCGAGTAGCGCCGCGACCTCGGCTCCCCGTGCGCCCGGCCCAGGCAGTGCGCTCGGTGCGGCCGTGGACAGCGCGCCCAGCGCCGTGACCGCCTGGTCCAGCGCGCCCACGCCGATCCACACCGTGGGCACTACGACACCAATGGGTGTCTCATGGTGGACCAGCCGGCTGTAGACCATGGCCAGCACGAGGAGGACGGCCAGCACCCCGAGTCCGAGCATCACGTAGCAGCTCAGCAGCATGGCCAGGCGTGGTTGTCCGGCGGCGGCGTGCGGGACGAGCAGGGCGCCGGTCGCGGCGGACACCATCGGCGGGACCACCGGCAACAGCCAGCCGCCGAAGGCGGCGTTCGGTTCGAAACGGTGCCGGGTGATCATCAGGTACGGAATGGTGACGGCGGTCGCGAGCCCGAGCGCGGTGCCGGTAAACCACAGAACCCAGTCCACGTTCACGGCCGCGTGTGTCCCGATCACCCGGGGGCCGAAGAGCAGCGTGCCGGCACCGACGGTCAGCAGGGCCATGGGCGGTGCCCCGAAGAACTGGGAGACGACCGGGTCGGCTACGTGTACCCGCAGCTTCCGCTGTCGCGCGTAGCCGATGACGAGCCCGACCAGCAGCAGGGCGGCTCCCGCCCAGATCACCGTGGCGGCGTCCCGCAGTCCGGGAAGCCCGCGGGGCAGGGCGGCCGCCGCATCGGCGACGATCCCGGTGCCCATGACGGCCGCGAACCAGCTAGGGCTGAGGGGGGTACGCCCCTTGTCGCCCGCCTCGGCCGGCCGGTCCCGGCGCGGGGCGGTATGCCTTGTGCCTGAGCGGGCCACAGGCGGGACTACAGGGGTGGAGCTGGAATGCAGGGTCATGATGTGAAGCGCCTTACCTCGTCCTGTCGAGTCGTCACCCTCGGTGGCCCGGCGCCCGTTCGGCACTCACCGCGGAAACTCGCCGGTCACCGCCGGGGCCGGCGGCCCGTTGCACATCGAAGATAGGGCGGCATCGGACCCTTGACCCAGGTCATCACGCGCCATGACACCCTCACCTCAGGACATGGCGTCGGCCGCCCGGGCGGCGGTGGGGGTCGGTCCGGCCCTGAGGCACCTGGAGGCCCAGCCCTCTGAGCGGGCAGTCAGCGGCGAATGGGGCGAGACGGGGCCGCGCACGGGCGTCGGCGGACCGACCGCCGGCTGTCCGTGCCGCTTCTGGATCACTTAAGTTCAATCTTCAAATTTATCGGACTACAATGGACCGCGTCCATCGGCGCGGGAGGTCCACGATGAAGGACACGGAGTCCGACCGGAAACCGCTCCTGGTCACGGTGCTGGTGTTTCCGGGAGTCCGGCTGCTCGACGTCACCGGGCCGATCGAGGTGTTCGCGACGGCCAACGACTTCGGTGGTCGTTACCGCGTACGCATAGCCTCCCCGGACGGCTCCGAGGTGGTCACCGCCTCGGGCACCGGACTCGGGGTCGACTTGGCCGTCGGCCAGGTCGACTACGTGAGCGACGTGGTCGTGGTCCCCGGTGGCCCCGAGTGGCCCTCCCTGGTCAAGGACGACGCGCTGCTGGACGCCGTAAAGGCCCTCGACGACCGCAGCCGTTGCACCGCCTCCGTGTGTACCGGCGCCTTCCTCCTCGCGGCCGCCGGTCTGCTGGACGGGCGCAGGGCCACCACCCACTGGCGTTCCGCCGGCCAACTGGCCCTGCGTTACCCGCGGGTGACAGTGGACACTGACGCCCTGTTCGTCCGCGACGGCCGCGTCATGACGTCAGCAGGGGTCAGTTCGGGCATCGACCTGTCGCTCGCCCTGGTCGAGGAACACCATGGCGCCGACGTGGCCCGCGCGGTCGCCAAGGACATGGTCGTCTTCATGCAGCGGCCGGGAGGACAGTCGCAGTTCAGCGTCCGCACCCGCACCCCGCACGCACGCCAGGAGATGCTGCGCCGCGTCCTGGACGCGGTCGCCCAGGACCCTTCCGCCAACCACACCCTGGCGGCGATGGCCCGCCGGGCGGGCGTGAGCACCCGGCACGTCACACGGCTGTTCCGCGATGAACTGGGGACGACCCCGGCTCACTACGTCGAACAAGTCCGCATGGAAGCCGCCCAAGCGATGCTGGAGGGCAGCGACGATCCCATGGCCTCGGTGGCTCGTCGCACCGGCTTCGGCTCCGCGGAATCTCTGCGCCGAGCCTTCATCCGCAACCTCGCGATCACCCCCGGAGCGTACCGGTCCCGCTTCCGAACCACGGGGGTGATGGGCGTCGGCCTCACGACGAGAGCGATGGGCTCCTGAGGGCGCCGGTGCGATGGCGGCGCAGGCCCCCGACGCGTCTGCTCACCGGCCCTCGCCCTCCGGTCCGGCGTCCCAGATGCGCGAGAAGCACGGCCATTTACCTGTCCCACCCGTAGCGGTGGGGCCACCGACCACGTCATTCGCGATGGCCGAGCCGGGGCAGGTCCATCTTCGAGCGGCTTTCCGTGTGGGCGGAGGCCGGCGGGAGGAGCCGACAGGCGTGCAGGCTCGACGTCACGGAGCTGCCGGGTTTCAGTGTCCCGCGCTTTGCCCACCGTCGACGTGCGCGATCTCGCCAGTGACGAAGGGGGCCTGCTCCAGGTAGAGGATGGCCCGCACCACGTCGTCCACCTGGCCCATCCGGCCGACCGGGTGAAGCGCCGCCTGCACCCCGCCGGGGTCGGTCGGGTGCATCGACGTCTGGATGACACCGAGGGAGACGGCGTTCACGCGGATGTCCCGCTTTGCGTACTCGATGGCCAGCGACTTGGAGACCGCGTTCAGACCGCCCTTGGTGAGCGAAGCGAGCGCCCCCGTGACCCGGGCGTCGGCGTTGTCGACCAGACTCGTGGAGACATTGACGACGTGGCCTCCGCCCTGGCGGGCGAGCATCACGCCGACGGCGCTGCGGGTGACTTCGAAGAAACCCCGCACATTGACGCCGACAACGGTGGAGAAGTCCTCGTCGGTGTAGTCGGTGAAAGGCTTGGCGACGAACACTCCGGCGCAGTTGACCAGCGTGTCGAGGCGGCCGAACCGGTCCGTCGTCGCCTTGGCGATACGCGCTCCCGCGCCGGATGAGGCCACGTCGTCGGCGTGGGTGAGCACGTCGGGGTCGTCGGACGGCGGGATGGAGCGGGCGACGGCGGTGACCGCGTAGCCGAGGCTGCGATAGGCGGTGACCAGAGCCGCCCCGATGCCTCTCGAGGCGCCGGTGATGACGGCGACCTTTTGCGTGGAGTCCATGGGCGATTCTGGCGCGCCCGGCACGCTTGGCGAGGTAACGGCAGGCGTGTCGGAGCTGTCCTTGTGGTCACCCCCGCGACCGCAACGGATGCCGCCGCGCGGGCTCGAGGCAGCGCAGTAGCCGGGTCGCAGACGACGGCCGGCGAGCTCGACGCGTGACCTGAGGCGCGCGCGTCGTGCGTTGTGCGTCGGCAGAAGGGACAGCACTATGGTTCGCGGGCCGTGACCGGCTCACGCCGGGTGGTGCGCCTCAGCCTGCGGCGCGGATGCCCTCCAGCCGCACGAGTGACAGACTGAAATCGGAAACCGGGGTCTGTGGTGGCTTCGGCGGAGCACGACGGCCGATGCACAGCGGCCCCGTTCACGGTGGCGTCGAGAGCGTGAGGCACGTGCTTGAGCGGGCAGGTGTCTTGCATCACCGTCCCGACGGGGGTCGCTGCGAGTAACCGCAGCGGGCAATCGCGGAGTCGGACGCGGACCGTACGGAAACCGGGTGTGAAAGTGGTGGCCCGACGACCGGCGCCGGGGATGGCCGTCACGGGCGCGCCCCTCGGCAGCCAACTGGACACGCGACGCGTCGAGTTGAGGAAGACGTTGCCCATCGGCCGGGTGGTCGGCCCCGAGGGCGTCGCCGCGCTCGCGTTGCACGTCATGGTCAATGGGGCCCTCACCGGCGCGACGTACGACATCGACGGTGGCCAACAACTCCTCGCCCCCTAGGCGTTCGTCGCGTGCGGGCGTCCGCACGCGTCGGCCCGTCCAGCACGGTGGGCACGGAGGCCTCCGCGAACCGGGGCGCGGACGGCATCGATGTTCGATGCCTGGTCCCCGCAGGCGCCGAGACGAGAGGAACAACCCATGGACATGAAATTCGAGGTCGCCGTGGTGCCGGTGTCCGACGTGGACCGCGCGAAGGCCTTCTATACGGCGCTGGGCTGGCGGCTGGACGCGGACGTCGCCACCGACGGGGGCTTCCGGGTGGTGCAGGTCACGCCGCCGGGATCACCTGCCTCGGTCATCTTCGGCAGCTCGCTGACAGAACAGAGCCCCGGTTCAGCGCGCGGACTGCACCTGGCCGTGGATGACATCGAGGCCGCGCGCGAGGAGCTGGTACGCGGGGGCGCGGACCCGAGCGAGGTGTTTCACGACGCCGGTGGCGTCTTCCACCATGCGGGGACGGACGCCCGGGTCCCTGGTCCCGCGCCGGACAACGGCAGCTACGGATCCTTCGTCTCGTTCAGCGATCCGGACGGCAACGGCTGGTTTCTCCAGGAGATCCACACGGCTTCCGGGACGACTGGACCCCGCGGCCACGGCGTTCGGCTCGGCCGGCGATCTCCCGGGCGCGCTCCGGCGGGCCGCGGCGGCGCACGGCGAGCACGAGGACCGTGTCGGCATGGAGGACGCTGACTGGCCGGACTGGTATGCGCGCTACATGGTGAGCGAGCAGTCCGGGACAGAACGCCCCTCGTGAGTGCTCGGCGCGGCGGTGATCGCCGCGGCCGCCGATGTGCTGATGAACAACGCCCGCCCGGTGGTGTTCAGTTGAGGCGCGAGACCTGATAGTGGGCGATCTGCCAACGGGCCTCAACGCGGCGCACCAGGACACCCAGGTAGACGGTGATCGTAGGGCCGTCGGTGAACGAGAAGTCGACGGTCAGGTAGCCCAGCACGAGGTCGTCGGAGTGGCGTCTGGTCTCCAGGATTTGGTACGCGGCCTTCATCCCCACGGGCTGTGCGTCGTAGTAGGCGGCGACGGCCTGCCTTCCGGTCCCGTACGGGTGCAGCCCCTGGAAGAGGGCGTCGTCGGTGAATTCCGCGGCGACCCGCTGCGGCTCGTGGGCGTCGACGGCGGACTTCCACCGGTCGAGTACGTCTCGCAGGATCGCTTCAGTGTCGTCTGTCATGGTGTTCATCAGGGTGCTCCTGCCGGTCGGTTGTGCGGGGGTAACGCTGTACGGCGTGTCGCCCGGGGTGCGAGGCGTGGAGCCCGCGCACCCCGAACCGGGCCGGCCGGCGTGTCAGTGCCCTGCGCTCATGCCGCCGTCGACGTGGAGGATCTCGCCCGTGACGAACGGGGCGTTTTGCAGATACAGCACCGCGTCGACGATGTCGCTGGACTCGCCCATGCGCCGGACCGGGTGCAGGCTCGCCAGGGTCTTGTGGCTCTCCAGCGGGTGCATGGGCGTCTTGATGGTGCCCGGCGCGACCGCGTTGACACGGATGCCGCGCGTGGCGTACTCGATGGCGAGGGACTTGGTCGCGGACTGCAGCCCGCCCTTGGTCAGCGAGGCGAGTGCGGAGGGGACGCGGGCGTCTGCGTTGTCGACCAAGCTGGTGGTGATGTTGACGATGTGGCCGCCGCCCTGCGCGAGCATCTGCCCGATGACCAGCTGGGTGATGTGGAAGAAGCCGGTGACGTTGACCCCGGTCACGGTGTCGAAGTCCTCCTGCGTGTAGTCCGTGAACGGCTTGGCCACGAACACACCCGCGTTGTTGACGAGGGTGTCTATACGGCCGAAGCGCTCGACTGCCGCGGCGACGACCCGCTCCGCGGTGGCGGGGTCGGCGATGTCGCCCTGCACCGTCACCATGTCGTCGGTGGGTGCGATGGTGCGTGAGGTGGCGACGACGGCGTAGCCCTGCTTGCGGTAGGCGGCGGCGAGGTCCGCGCCGATGCCCTGTGAGGCGCCGGTAATGATTGCGACCTTCTGGTCCTGAGTGCTCATGACTGCCTTCTTCGGGAGGGATGGAGCGAGGAGAGCCCGGTGAACTTGTAGCCGACCGGTCGACTAATTCGACCGTAGGTCGCCCGGTTGCCGCCGTCAAAGGTCCACAGCCCTTCTCCCGAGACCGGCTCCCTCTCACGTAGTAGCCGCAGGCTCTCAGCCCAGTTCAGCGAAGGCACGAGTCAGCGGGAGAGGGAACGGCGCCCCGACCGCGAACGCTACTGCCGGTACGGATCGCAGGCCGGCAGCCAGACATCGGCGGCGTGAATACCGAGGTCTCCGACGACGTCGCACAATTCGTCGACGGCCGCGAGCACGGAGCGCCGGACCTCGCTCCGACGCCACACCAGGGACCAGGTCCAGTAGATCTCAGGCCCTTCGATGTCGCGCCGGCACAGGTCGGAGGGCAGCGTCGTTGTCTGCCCCTTAGGCGAGTTGATGACGGGCGTGCCACTGCGGCGGACATGGTCGAAAAACGCGGGTCCAGTGATCCCACCGTCCGAGATGCGTACCGGGCGTGCTCCGGTTTCCTTGGCCAGCTCTGTGGCGTACGCGTTCCACGAGGACCAGGAGGTGGTGTCGTCGTCGAGGAGCACGACGGTGTGCGAGGCGGAGACCTTCGCCGTGGCATCGCCGGAGGAGACGGCGTACAGCCGGTCAGCGCCGAGGAGACGGGCACGCAGGCCGCACTCCTCCAGGGTGCTCGTGGGCACCCAGCAGATCGCGAGGTCAAGGCTGCCGTCGGCGACCCGGGCCGCCTGGGTGTGCGAGGGGGCGACCCAGGCGTCGACATGGATCTGGGCCACTGCGGCGGTACGGGACGTCAGGTCCGGCGGCATCCAGTTGACGTAGCCGAGGCGGACGGGTTCCGAACCGGAGAGCCGGCGGGCTCGGAGCTGGAGGTCATCGGCACGTTGGAGCAGGGCCCGTGTGTGAACGAGCAGATCGGAACCGGCTGGGGTGAGGGTCACCGAGCGGCGATCCCGGTCGAACAGCCGCACCCCGAGGTCGCGTTCGAGCGCCTTGATCTGCTGTGACAGGGACGGCCCGGCGATCAGAAGACGTTCGGCGGCACGGCCGAAGTTCAACTCCTCGGCGACGGCGACGAAGTACCGCAATTGACGCAGTTCCACGCCGGTCATGGTACGTCCGGTAGGAGGGTACGCCTATCAGCGGGAAGGACGCCGGTCGTGGCGGGCGCGCTGAAGTGGGCGGACGATGGACGCATGGTGCCCGAGGGCCGGTGGCCGGCGATGGTGCCGACGTCGTGGGTGCGGCCCCCGGCATGCGCCCTTCCGAGGGATGCGCGGCTTCGCGGACAGCACACCGTGCCGAATGGAGAGTGACCATGCGTGAATTCCTGGTCGAGATCACGACCACCATCCCTGTCGGGACCCCGCAGGAGGAGGTCGACCGGCGCCGCGCCGCCGAAGCCGCGCGGGCCCGTGACCTGGCGGCCACCGGCCACCTGGCGAGACTGTGGCGCCCCGTCGGAGAGCTGCGCAGCATCGGTGTCTGGCGAGGTGACGACGAGGAGGACCTGCGGGCCACGGTGCTCGACACTCTGCCCCTGAGCCCGTGGATGACCTTCGTCATCACCCCGCTGGAATCCCATCCGAACGATCCGGGACGGAACGACGGCAGCGCCTGACGGGCTGCTGTCGCGTTCCTCGCCCCACCCCTGGCGGACGACACCCGGCCCTGGTCGGAGCGGCCGGAATCGCGGCCCTCGGCTGACGCGCGGGGGCCCTCGCTGCGCCACGGACCAGCGCGGCTCGCCGGCCGGGCGGGCCCACACGATCTGAGCGGGTCCGCACCGCCATTCCCGCAACGCCCTGCGCCCTCCAAGGACTTCCCATGCCACTGCGACGGTGTTCGCATGCCTCTTGCGCCCTGGCCCGCGCTACCACCCCGCCGTCGCCCTGGGGCCACGTGGGGCAAGCCGCTGCGGCCCTCGCCGCCGGCATGGGGGTCGGCCGGTTCGTCTTCACCCCCATCGTCCCCCTGATGCACGTACAGGCGAGGCTGAGCGTGAGCTCGGGCGCGCATCTGGCCACCGCCAACTACGTCGGCTACCTGATCGGCGCGCTCGCCGGCATCCTGGCCCCCGGCCTGGTCCGCTCTCCCGCGCTCCTGCGGGCCGCCCTTGTCGCGCTGGTGGGCAGTCTGGCGGCCATGCCCGTCACCGAGAGCACGTCGGGGTGGACCGTGCTGCGGCTGGTGACCGGCGTCGCCAGTGCGCTGATCTTCGTCATCGCGGCCAACTCCCTGCTCAGCCACCTGCGCGGGCGCCCCGCCCACATGTCCGGCTGGGCGTTCGGCGGCGTCGGAGGCGGGATCGCACTTTCCGGGCTGCTTGTCCTCGCCGTCCGTTCCGTCGCCGGCTGGCAGGCGGCGTGGTGGGCCTCGGCAGCGCTCGCCACGTTTCTGGCGGTGCCGGCGTGGAATCTACGGCAGGAAGCGGCACCGGCAGCACCCGCGCCGTCCGTGCCGCCGTCCCCGTCGTCGGGGGGTGCCGGAGTCGCTGGAGCGACGGCTGGAGAGCCTGAGCCAAGGGCACGTACCGGGCGTCAATTCGCCGTGCTGTTCGCCGCGTACACCCTGGAGGGCACCGGTTACATCGTCGCCGGTACGTTCCTGGTCGCCGCGATCGAGCAGGACTCACCGGGCTGGATCGGCAATGGTGCCTGGATCCTGGTCGGTCTTGCCGCGGTACCTTCGGCGGCACTGTGGGCCCGGCTCGGACGCCGGTGGTCCCGTCCCGGCCTGTTGTTCGCCGCCCTCGTCGTCCAAGCGGTCGGTATTGCGCTGCCCACGCTGTTCGGCGGAGTTACGGCCGCTCTGATCTCGGCGGTCCTGTTCGGCGCGACGTTCATCGGGATCAGCACGCTGGCCCTCGCGTCGGGCGCCCACCTGCGCTTTCCCCGGTCGGTGCCGCTGTTGACCGCCGGATACTCCGTAGGTCAGATCTTCGGCCCCCTCGTCGTGGCGCCACTGCTCCACCACGGCTATCGACCGGCGCTACTGCTGGCTTCCCTGGTGGTTTTCGCGGCAGCGGCGGCGGCAGGCGTCCTGCGTATCGGATTTCCGCGGCAGGTGGAGAGGATGCCGCAAGGGATGCGGGTAAGCCGGCCGGAGGACGCTCCGGTGGCGGGCGGAAGCCGAGCCTGACCGGTCTGCGCGCCGCCCCCCGACGCTGATGATCGAGGTCAGTCGCGGCCGATCGCGGTCTTCTGGGGTGTGCGGGCGCCGAGCAGCGCCAGACAGTTCGCCCACAGGGGAGCCAGGCGCTGCGTGCTGTTGTAAAGCTTGGCGAACAGAACCTGGCCTTCCAGTTGGGCGATCACGGCTCGTGCGGCTTCCCGGGTGTCCACAACGGCGATGTCCTCGCGGGAGAGCGCCTCGGCGACGACCGACTCGACCATGTCGATCTGGGCCTCGAAGATGTCCTGGAGACGTTGCCGCACGGACTCGGCCTGGTTGCTCATCTCCAGAGCGAGGTTTCCGAACACGCAGCCCGAAACCGTGCCACAACTCTGCTGACCGGCGTGCTGCGTGGCCTGGGTCTCCTCGAACAGGGCTCGAAGCCGCAGCAGGGGTTCCGTCTCGTCCCCGAGGACACGCGTCCAGGCCCGCTTCTGTTCAGTCCACTGCTCGTCGATAACGGCGAGGGCAAGCGCTTCCTTGGACTCGAAGAAGTAGTAGAAGCTGCCCTTCGGTACCTGGGCGGCTTTGCAGATGTCGGCCACACCCAGGGCCGAGTAGCCGCGCAGTTCGATGAGTGACCGCGCGGCGGTGAGGATCTTGTTCCGGGCGTCGCTGGTGCGTCCCATGACCAAAGTGTACGACCGGTCGTCTATAGCAGGGGGTGGGACCGTCAGCCGCTTTGGACTCGGCCGACGGCGAGCCCGGCTGTCCTCACGAAAGAGGAGCGGGCCGCCCAATTGACCGCGCCATGCTCACAGGGACGATCGCCCAGGATCACGCCGATGGCCCCGAGGTGACCTGCTGGCTTGCGCCCCGCGCGTCGGCAAAGAGCGAAAGAACGAGTCCGGAGCCTCCCCCGCCGACTTCCCCATGCGCCCCCCGACAGGGGCGGTAGTCTGGGCAAAGCGACATTTCGCCTGCCGGGGGCTCGCCGTGGTCCACTCCGCCCGCTTGCGGGCAGTTGAGTCCGGGCCGGAGACGGTCAGCCGGCCTACGGACGCCTCATACCGCGGAGGGCTCACAGCTTCGCCGGTTGAGTGCCGCCGAGCTTGCGTCTGGAGCCATCGCATGTCCCACCATCTCGATTCTCCCGCCGCCAGGGCCGACGCCCGGCTCAACATCTCCGACACGTACGTGTTCCGAGGTGAACGCGGAACTGTCCTGGTGATGAATGTCTGCTCCGACTCCGCGGGCCCCGACGCGCCGAAAGGGTTCCACCCCGAGGCTCGATATGAATTCAAGATCGACAGCACCGGCGACGCTGTCGAGGACCTCGCCTTCCGTTTGACCTTCGGTGAGCCCGATGCCGATGGCTCGCAGACGGTCGAGTTGAGCCGCCTCACCGGAGCCGAGGCGGCCGATGATTCGGCGACCGGCACCGTACTGCTCGCCGGCCGGACGGGGCAGGAGCTGAGCACCGACGCGGGCCTGCGGCTCTGGACCGGTCGGGCCAGCGATCCGTTCTGGATGAATCCGGCCGTCGTTGAGGCGGTCGGACAAGCCTTCCAGCACGGTACTGACGTGGAACTGCCCCAGCCCGACTCCTCCGAGGTCACCAGCCTGTTCTCCGGCATGAAGGTGCGCTCCATCGTGCTGGAGGTGCCGGACGCGGAACTGCTCGCCTTCACAGCCGGCAGGGACATCGGCGCATGGGGGGTGACGGCATTGGCGACCGACGCCGGCGGATGGCACCGCATCAACCGCTGCGGACTCCCGATGGTGTCGCCGATCTTCGCCCAGTTCGACGACGACCTCGCGGAACTGCTGAACCAGACCCGACCGGCCGACGACACGCGCGTCCTCAGCCAGGCGATCACCGACCGCGTCGCCGCAGTCGTCGGCGCGCGCGGCACCGCGTCGGATCCTCAGGTCTACGGCCAGGAGGTGGCCGAGCGGCTCCTCCCGGACGTCCTCCCGTACACGGTGGGCACTCCCGCCGTCTTCGGCTTCGCGAAGTTCAACGGCCGGGCGCTCACCGACAATGCGGGGGAGGTCATGTTCTCTCTGGCCACGGACAGCGCCGTGAGCGTCGGACTGGGCAAGGAGGCGGTGGACGCGCCGACCACGTCATCCTTCCCCTACGTGGCTCCGGCCGGCTGACAGCACCACATCCGCGACGTACCGCCGCCCTGCGCGACGTGCGCTTCCCAAGATCAGCGCTACGAGGAATTCTGTGTTCACGTCGAACGAGCCAGGTGACGGACGGACAACTGGCCTCCGAGAACGGCTTTCAGGTGTCCGACATCGCGCCTGACACGCGCCCGCACCGGTGCCGGGCGACACTTTCCTCCGCCGTGGCGAACCTCCACCCGGGGGCGTTCTCGTTCGTCATGGGCACCGGGATCGTGTCCACGGCGCTCTACCTCAATGGAGCCGGCACCGCTTCCGCGGCACTGCTCTGGGTAGGCCTCGCGGGATTTGCCGTCCTGCTGCCCGCTTACGGCTGGGGACTGCTGCATCGGCGGGAACGGTTCGCCGCGGCCTTCCTCGGACCGGTCTCCTTCGCCTTCCTCACCATCGCCATCGCCCCCAACGTCCTGGCCGCACGACTGGTCCCGAGCGGACACACGGCGATCGCGGAGGCGTTCCTGGCGTTCGGAGCGGCCGTGTGGCTGCTTCTGGGCTACGCGGTTCCCCTGGCCCTGATCACCACCACCCGGCGGCGCCCCTCGCTCGACCAGGTTGACGGCACCTGGTTCCTCTGGTCGGTGGGCACCGACTCGACAGCGGTCGCGGCAGCCTCCCTCGCCCATGTGACCTCTGGAGGCCTTCTGCCGGCGGCGGCGGTCGTGTGCTGGGCCATCGCCTTGGTGCAGTACCTGTTGGTCGCCGGGATCGTCCTGGCGAGGCTGCTCGTGCGGCCGCTCAACCCCGGGGATCTCATGACCTCGTTGTGGATCTTCATGGGTGCGGCGGCGATCAGTGTGCTCGCGGCGACACGGCTGCTCGAACTGCCCCCGGAAAGCCTGCTGCTTCCCCACGCCATCCTGACCGGTTGGTCGATCGTCCTCTGGTCATTCGCCAGTTGGCTGATCCCCCTGCTGCTGGCTCTGGGGGCTTGGCGACACGGGGTGCAGAAGATTCCGCTGCGTTACGAGTTCGGCTGGTGGAACCTGGTCTTCCCGATCGGGATGTACGGGGTTGTCACCCACGAACTGGGACGCGTAACCGGGAAAACGTGGATGACGTCGATGGGCCGTGGGGAAATTTGGGTCGCCGTCGGAGTCTGGGCCGTCGTGGTCATCGCCATGACAGTCACCTTCCTTCGCCCCCACGTCGGATCCGGCCGTCGGGGCGACGCATCCACTCACCCCCACCAGACACACCCCGGCTGACGCTCACTCCTCGCGCACCAGGCCTCGGACCACCTCGGGGTCGGAGGACGTGGAAGCCGTACGGACCCAGTCCTCCCACCCGTCCGCCATGCCGTGATTCACATCGTTCCAGCGCCCACCGGGTGCCGCAGTGCATCGCTTCGAAGCGCCATCCGCCGCGTAATCAACCTCCCCCATACGGACGGGCCTTGCGACGCCCTGCCACATGCTCACTTGAGGATTTCGAGAAGACGGTCTGCCAGAACCGCCGCCGAGTGCGGATTCTGTCCGGTGACGAGATTGCGGTCCTCAACCATGTACGGCTCCCAGATCGGGCCTCGGCTGTAGTCGACGCCCACCTTGTCCTTCAGTTCGTCTTCCAGCAGCCACGGTGCTCTGGAAGCCAGGCCGACGCCTTCCTCCTCCTCGTTGGTGAACCCGGTGACCCGGTAGCCCTGGAAGGGAGACACACCATGGATCCGGGTGGCCAGGAGGGACGCGGGGGCGTGACACACGATCGCCAGCGGGTTGCCCGAGGCGAGTTGCGCGGTCAGCAGTCGGCCCGCGTCAGCGTCGTACGCCAAGTCCGACATCGGGCCGTGCCCGCCGGGCAGGTACACGGCGTCGTAGTCCTCGAGGCGGACGTCCGACAGCTTCAGCGGCCGACGCATCACCTCCGCCGAACGGATGATCTCCTCAAGTTCCAGCGCTCCGTCGACACCTCCGGCCATGGAAGGCCGGAGGCTCATCATGTCGACATTGGGGGTAACTCCGTTGGGTGTCGCGACCACGACCTCGTGGCCGGCGTCCGTGAGCGCCTTGTATGGCATCGCGAATTCCTCTGCCCAGTAGCCGGTCGCGTATCGGGTCCCGTCTTTCAGCACCCAGTAGGTCGCGCCACTAACGATGAAAAGTACCTTCGCCATCGCTGTCCGCCTCCTCGTCCTCGGACGCTCTGCCCGGGGCATTCAGCCGCATTCCAGCCTAGGTACGGCCGTGACCCGGCGCATACCGACGAGATCCCCGAACCACACACGCTGCGTGCGGTTGCTGTCGCGCAGTGAATTCAATCCGCCGCTCCTCCGCTCAACCTTGCGGCAGCCGACGGTGTTGTCCGCACGTCTGAGGGCCAAGGGGCGTCTTCCGGCGCCCTGATTTCCCGTGAGTCGGCTCAATGGTGCTGCTCGACGGTCGGGCAGCGGCTGATACCAGGCCGAGGACGAGAAGCCTGTCAGCATGGAGTCGGGAAGGGTCCTGCTACGAGATCAGCCCGCGACGTCCTGGCCGCTGAGCGCAAGGAACGCGCCCGCATCCGCAGCGAAACGGGCATTCGTTGGGGTGCCCGACCGATCTCAGCAACAGCCTGACCAGCCGACCCCGCCCTGACCTCTCCTTACGGCGGAGCAGTTGAGCCTATGCCCGGGGTGTGCCGTCCCAGCGCCATGTGGTGAGACGAGGGTGTCCGGGTAGTTCGGCGCGTCCGGTGGCCCACAAGAGGGTGAGCCAAGGGTCCGTTGGCGACGGTGCATCCGGAAACAGTCGGGCGAGCACCCGAGCGCACAGATCGGCAGGCGGGCTCCACGCGAGACCGATCCCTTGTACAAGGTCCTGCGTGTGCACCAGGGTCTCCACGATCCCCATCGCGGCGAAGCCTTCGGGGTCCGAGACGCCGAAGACGTGGTGGGCGCGGGTCTGCGGAGGCGTCGTGCGCACCATGGCGACCAGCAGCGCGCCGCTCGCTTCCAGGACCTGCAGCAGGCCGGCGGGCCCCGCCTCGCGGTTCGCGTGAATGGCGTTTGCTGGGCCGCCGGGCCGTCGGCTCTCCCATACGAAGGGCACCTCGCCATCCAAGGGCGGTATTTTGGGGCCCAGTTGCGCAGCGTAGGCGAAGAGGTCGTCACTGAGGTGCTCGACGGTTTCCCAGCAGTCCCATTCCAGCGAACCGGCCTTTCCTTCCCACGCGGCTGGGGGCGCCTTGCGAAGGACTCCCACAGCGAGTTGCACGGCAAGGGCGAGGTCGTCCGCGGTGACGGGGGGCTGGGAGAGAGCGATATCGGCTGACCGGGACATGGCAGGACCGTACCTCGCCCGGAGGGAGCGACTCCTCCCTTCTTGATCACCGTCCCATCAACCCGGTACAGGTTCGCGGTCAGAGCACTAGAGCCCGGTGGCGCTTGAGGCGGGTGATCCCGCACTCGACCGTGTGCCGCTGCTTGGAGTCGTCCTTGTCGAACTTGGGCGGCCGTCCGCCTCGCGATCCGCGCTTGAGGCGGTTGCGGACGCGGTCCGTCGGGACCCTGATCCGCTTGCTTGCAGCGCACTCCAAGGCCATAGCGTTGAGACAGCTGAACCGAACACCCGACGCGTCGACGCATCATTTCGCACGACCAACGAGAAGGACGGCAAGTGGTGGACGATCAATTCACAACGCATGCAGAACTTTTCGATCTGCGTGGAAAGCGCGCGCTCGTCACCGGTGGCACCAGAGGCATCGGGATGATGATCGCGCGTGGCCTTCTCCAGGCGGGCGTCCGCGTGGTCATCAGCTCCCGCAACGCAGAAGCGTGCGCGCAGGCGCAGGCACAGCTGTCCAAATTCGGTGAGGTGCGGGCCATCCCCGCCGACCTGTCCCGCCACGACGAGTGTCGGCGACTGTCCGACCTCGTCACCGCCGACTCGGAGCGTCTGGACATCCTCGTCAACAACGCGGGCGCCATGTGGGACGAGCCGCTGGCGACGTTCCCAGACGCGGCCTGGGACACGGTCGTCGACCTCAACCTGAAGTCGCCGTTCTGGCTGGTCCAGGCACTGCTGCCCGCACTTCGCAGGGCGGGCACCGCCGACGATCCCGCGCGGATCATCAACATCGGCAGCATCGCCGCCATCCACATCCCCCAGCGGCCCAACTACTCGTACTCCAGCAGCAAGGCCGCACTGCATCAACTCACCAGAGTGCTCGCCAAGGAACTAGGACCGCAGCACGTCACCGTGAACGCCGTGGCGCCGGGACCGTTCCCGTCGACGATGATGGCTGCAACCCTCGATGAGTTCGGCGAGGCGATCGCGGCGTCGGCCCCACTACGCCGGATCGGCCGCGACGACGACATGGCAGGTGTCGCCGTGTTCCTCGCCAGCCGGGCAGGCGCATACCTAACGGGCGCCGTGATCCCCGTCGACGGCGGCATCGCCACAACCGCGTAGGACCGCCTTGATCCATTGCGGGAGTTGGTCGCCCTGGAGCTGAGTGAGCATCTTCCCGAAAGCTCGGACGTGCCCGGTGAGGGCATCCAGTTCGGGGCGGCCGGCGAGGACGGATTCGAGCTTCAGGTGATCGCTCTCCGGCAGGGTGTCGGGGTGAGTCAGGATCCATCCGGCGACCGAGCGTGAGGACGGAGGACGGGCCGCCGGTGCGGCCGGGGAAGGGCGGTCCGGCTGCACGAGCACGGCGTGTCCGCACAGGACATCGCCGACGGGGCCGGGCTCTCCGTGACCCTGGTCCGCCGCGTCCTGCGCACCCCCCAGACGGCCAGACGGTCCGGGACATCGCCCGCACCACTGCGGACGCCGTCCTCGGCATCCCGCTCCCCCACTGCCGCAACCCCGGCGCCCCCGGCCTGACCGACTCCGCGGAGCATCGCGGCTGCCGGCCGACCTGGCACGGGCCGGATGGCCCGCCACCACACTCGCCCAGCGCCTGGACATCAAGCCCCGTACCGTCCGCGGGCGGTCACTGGTTGTCGGAGGTGTGCGGGTGGCGGCGCCGGCGGGATCCGGCCCGTACCGCGCCGCCTCCGGCGGCCACCAGGACGCCGCCCGCGCCGATGAGCCAGGGGGTGTCGGGTGAGCCGGTGTGGGCGAGCTGCGCGGTGGGTGTGACCGGCTGGTGGGGCGGCTCCCAGTCAGCGGTGCCGTCGGGACCGGTGGTCACCTGCCCGTGCTCGCCGTGGGTGCCCGTTTCGGCGACTGCGACCGTGACTCCGGGAACCCGGGCGCCGGAGAGCTGGGCGGTGACCGTGACAGTAACCGATACCTTCGTCCCGGCCGGGGCCTGGGCCACCTCCGGCGTGACGGCCAGCTACGAGGTTCCCGGCGACCCGGGCACGCCCGAGGGCGGGGAGCTGCTGGAGATGCTGTACGCGGAACTCAATCCGGACGGGTGACGAACGCGGGGTGGCTCAGTACGCGGAGTTGACGTTGTCGATGGAGCCGTAGCGGTGGGCGGCGTAGTTGGCGGCGGCGGTGATGTTGGCGACCGGGTCGGTGGAGCTGTTGGCGGTGCCGGCGACGTGGAATGCCTTGAACGTGGGGTCGATGACCTGGAGCAGGCCCTTGGAGGGGATGCCGTTCTTGGCGTTGACGTCGTAGTTGTTCTGGGCGTTGGGGTTGCCGCTGGACTCGCGCATGATGTTGCGGTGCAGTCCCTCGTAGGTGCCCGGGATGCCCTTGGCCTTCATGATGGCCAGGGACTGCTTGATCCAGCCGTCGAGGTTGTTCGCGGCACCCTTGGCACCGGCGGGGTCGGCGGCCTTGGAGGCGATGGCGGGGGCGGCCTTGGGGGCCTCGGCGGCGTGGGCGGTGGCCGGCATCAGCGTCAGGGCCGCGGCCGCGGCGCCGGTGGTGACCAGGCCGGTGACGGCCAGGTTGCGCAGACGGGCGAGGCGGGACGCAGCGGTGATCGCGGTCATGGGGGTCTCCTACGGGACGTCTTTGAGGCGCCGGCCGGATCATCCGGTCGCGGCCTGTCGGGCGTCGGGGCGAGGCCCCGCACAGCGCGGCAAACAAGGACGGCCCCGGCGATCCCGCCCGGCCCGACCCGCTGCTTGCGGCGACGAGAGACATGGTTAGCGACCGCGTAGACGGGAAGCAAGAATGTGACCTACTACCCAAGAGCGTAGGAACTTCGCAATTCGGTCATTTCTTGGCTTTTCTGTGCGTCAGACCGCTGTACGGCTCTACGATCCCGCTTAGGACGTGACCTACCTCTCGTGGGTGGCGTCACGCGGAGAGCCGGAAAATCAGGCTTCCGGCCAGGCTTGCTCCACCCGGAAGGGGGCAGAGCGCAGCTTGGAAATGCGTACACGTGATCGGTCCAGCCCTCTCCAGGGTGACTGCGGGTCTCCTGAACCCACCGTGAACGGCACACGTCACCTGTCCCAGCCCTGCTTCATGCCTCCACCAAGGCGGTCTTTCCCGGCAGTGACACGCGGACAGCCAGCCGGGCGACGCGGATGAACAGCGGCAAGGCGCTCGGTGGCGGGGCACGTCTGGGTGGGGCCGTCAGCCGACCGAGCGCAGTACCGGCCATGCAACGCTCACGCTTCCTCGCCTGACCCACCCAAGCAGTACTGTCTCCACGGCCAGCTCGGCAGCATCCGCGGCCGTATCCCCCGGTCCGGCTGGGAAGGGCACCGAGGAAAGGGAGAAGGCCAAGGGCGCTTCCGCGCAACGCCCCCGCTGCGCGGATCGCCGCAACTGCACTTCGTCCGGGCCGGGTCCGCCGACGGTGGAATCCCTGCCGCCTGCTTGTCGTGGGCGGAGGACGGATGCTTCAGTGAGCCGTCCTGAGGGGAGGGGTGCGGGTTCTTCCTAGTGCTGGGGCGGAGGACAGGCCGCACAGGAGACGCTGGCGCAAGCGGCGGGCATGCCTGCTCGAGCCGTTGCCCTGCCCCGACGCCGACTATCTGACGCTGTACCGGTTGTGGTTCTACGCTCGACGACGAAGACCTGAACTCGGTCAAGGACTGAACGGCGCTGGATGCCACCGAGGGCCCTGTTTACGCATTCATCGATGATGTCGACCAGATTGCCTGGGAACTGACGCCCCACCTGCCATCTACCAGTTACGGCGCTACACCGGATCGGCACTGGCCATGGACGTGCCGCACCTCCCCCACGGGCGCCCTGCAGCCGTACTCGGCACCCGCACGGGCACCATCCAGGTCTGGGACCTCATCGAGGACCGCCAGATCGGCTCCGCCATCGCACTCCCCCGGCCGCCACAACTAGTCACAGCCGCCCCTGACCAGCACTTCAGCGCTACGGTTATCCGTAGATCGGCCCTGGTGCCCCCCTCCCCCCGTGGAGCGGCACCATCGGCGAGATGCTCAACTTCAAGGGGTTCGGCCACGGCCTGCCGATGGAGATCGTGATGGGCCATCTCCTGACCGGCGGCGGCCCGGACGGAATGGACGCCAAGGTCGTCCCTGTCCAGGTGGTACGTGGCGACGAACCGCGCGCGTGGACGGACATCCACGCGGCGATCGTGGACCTGCTCGGGGGCCATCTGCCGGCAACGGACCGGCGGTAGCGCTCTCCCGGGTGACGCCCGTGCCGGAACTCCTCGTGGGGCGGCCACGAGGGCCGTTGTCAGAGGCGATTGGCAGGATTGCGGCCATGAATGTCACTCCTGTCACTCCGCCACGGCCGATCGACGTTGCCGCGGTCTTTCCCCAACTGGCCCCGCTGGCCCGCACGGCGACCCGCCTGCACCCCCGCCCTGGAGCGCCGACGTGGCACGACAGCTCGATCGGCGGGCCGCTGCTGTGGCCCGCTGAGGAGCCGTGGCCGCACTGCGAGGAACCGCATGTGGTGGATGGCATCAACCCAGCCCAGTCCCCGGCGGATCTGCGGCTGGAACGACGGATCTTCGCCGCCTCGCACGGCCGGGACCTGACTCCGGAGGAACGGGAGACTCTCCAGCGGATCCGCCCCCCTCGGACGTATCCGGTGAGGCTGGCGGTCCAGGCGTACGACGGCCCCATAGCGATGTTGCCCGTCGCGCAGCTGTTCGTAAGGGATGTGCCCGATCTGAGCCCGCCGGAGGGCAAGGACCTGCTGCAGGTTCTGTGGTGCCCCTTCGATCATCCGATCATGCCCAGGACCCTGCTCTTCTGGCGTTCGGCAGCCGCCGTCACCGACATTCTCGACACGCCCCCCGAGCCGCCCGCAGTGCAGTTCGACGGCTATCTACCGGAACCGTGCGTGCTCGAACCGGAGCAGATCACCGAGTACCCCGACCATCTGGAGCTGAGCGAAGAACTGCGGGAGCAGCTCAAGCAGTGGAGTGTGCCGCAGGCAGCAGAGGAAGACATGGACCCGGACACGTACTACGACTGCGTGTTGTCCAACGCACCCGGCTGGAAGGTCGGCGGCTGGCCCGCTTGGGACTCCACCGACCCCGGCTCGCGACCCTGCTCCGAGTGCGGCACCGGCATGGAGGTCCTGATGACCGTCGCCACGTTCGAGGAAGGGGACGACGCCGGGAACAGCTGGTCTCCGCACCCCCACCCAGGTGCTGGACCGTACCCCGGCCACCGCGGCTACAACGCGACCGGTGTCCAGATAGGCAGCGGCTACCGGCAGCACCTGTTCGTCTGCCCGGCGGAGCCCGAGCACCCGCACATCGAGTTGATGACGTAGCCCGTCCGCATTGTGCAGCCGGGGCGTCACGGTGCGGGCACGCCGTGACGCCGAAGCGTCCTGACGGGCTGCTGCGGGCGGTAGCGGTCTGGGCATCGGGGGCGGTGGAGTCTCGGAGAGTACTTGATCGATCTGCACCACGACGTCGTCACCTGGCTGAGGCGGCACGATGGAGCCGGAGCCACGACAGACCCCTCTCGTGCCGGGTTTCTCCTACCGGCCGGCTACGCCCCAATCGCCGCGAAAGACATGGACGCCGGCCGGCGCGACAGGGAACGGAAGGTCGCGTGGAGCCACGATCGCCCACGCTCCGCTCAGCGTCGAAGGACGCCGTCGTCTCGTTGAACGCTGCAAGACCAGGCCGATCGCACATGTCGCCGCGGAGAACTCCAAGCCGACGGCATCCAGGTCAGCCGCCGCACCGTCTCACGCCAACTGGGCACGCTGGGGCTCAACCGACGGCGCTTCATCGACCCCAACGCGAGCCGAACCGGGCTATGAATGGACCTCTGCTGTCCGTTCTTGTAGGCAGAGCCAGATTCGCCTGCCGCCCCCGCACTTAGTAGACGTGTCGGACCGGGTCTGCTCCGGTTTGGATCAGGAAGTCGGTGAGCACGTCGGCGAGTCGTTCGGGCTGGTCCTCGGGGATGAGGGTGGACGAGTCGGCGATCTCGACCAGCCGACCCGTCTAACTGAGTAGCGGCGGCCAGGACAGCCGCACCCGGCGTCAGAACCGCGAGCGGGCGACGCGTTCGGAACGGGGCGGCGCCGCTCAAACAGTCTCCAGATCAGAAGGATGGCGCGAGTCAATCACGCCAGACCGGAGCCGTGAACCGGGAAGCTTGCCCTCACCCCAGTCAAAGAGCACCTGCCGCGAGCCCATGCACGAACAGCATCGATGCGGTGCCAGGCCCGTTTGAGTCCTGCCAGGCAATCCCCAACTCGACCGCAGAGCCGGGAACATCACGAACAGCACCTGTGCCAGCCCGAACAGTCCCTCAACCGGACCGCCGCCCAGCACGACCACAGGCCCCTGAAACCGCAGCACGTCAGACCCCACTCGTCGAAGCCACCAGGTTTTCCGCGGCGCCATCACGAAGGGCCCGAGTCATGATCGATGAGGGATACGTCGGACACCAGAGCGCGAGCGGTGGCGGCGAAGTACTCCTCATCGGCACCAGGGGCCAGGCCGAGGGGGACGCCCTGACTGAGGCCGACGAGCAGCGCCCTGAGAGCGGTGGTCAGACGCTCTGCCTGACGCGACGTCACAAGCCCTCCGTTGTGCGCCCTTCCGGTGAAAAGCGCGATCAGGTGGTTCTCCTGCGACCGGATGGACGTGGCGAGCTGGGACCCCAGCTCTGGGTCATGGAGGGCCATGTCCAGCAGGGTGATCTGGAGCGACAGGCGAGACAGCGCGTCGGGACCGTCACAGCTACGCCGGTAGTACCGCGCAAAGGCGTCCACCGCTTCAAGTAGATCCAGTCCAGCGGGGACCGCCCGCTCGACCTCCTCGTAGTACGGCCGCAGGTAGTCGGTTACCAGGGCGACCACCAGGCCGTTCTTGCTCCCGAACAGTGAGTAGATGGCGCCCGTGGTCAGGTCGGCCAGTTCGGCGATCTCGTCAAGCTTGGCCCGGTATCCGTCCCGGGAAACGACCTGGAACGCCGCGTCCAGCAAGGCCCGCCGGTTGCGTTCCTTGCCCTCCGCTCTCGTCATTCTCATAGCTCGATTATTACCGTAATCTCGTTACGAGATTAGTCGGGACGAGCTTCAAGGAGGATGCTCATGGCTCAGGTTGCGGCGTCGCGGGTGACCCGCCAGACGGTAGGTGCCATCGCCGATGGCGCCTTCAAGGTGTTGCTCGCCATGGTCTGCATCGCCGGCGCTGCCCCGCTCGGCCGGTTGCTCGGCACGGCACCCTGGCTGATGGTCGTCTCAGGGCTGGCCCTGCTGATCGGCGGCGGCGTCGAACTCGCATACTCGCGCAGCCGGTCGATGCGCACTTACGCACAGCTCATGATGGCCTACGACAGCGGCTGGGTGCTGGCAGCCCTGACCGGCCTCCTGATGGCGCGGCAGGGCAGCGGCGCTGGGGGTGAGGTTTGGATGGGGTACCAGACAGCCGCCCCCATCGTGTTCGCCGCACTGCTGGTCGCCGCAGCCCCTGCGCGGACGACCTCGGACGCTCCCGCAGAGAACACCACCCGTTGACCGTGGGGCACCGCTCCAGGCGCAGCACAGAAATGGGGGTCGGCGTTCCCTGAGGGTGTGGCCGGCGGGCAGGGAACCGGCTTGCCCGGCGCGGCGCCGGGCTGTCCGGGCCGCTGCTGAGTGGATGACCCGCTTCGCGGCGTTCGACCTGCTGCGGCCGTCCGGGGCGGACACGACGTCCTGGCCGTATCGAAGGCATAGGGCTGCGCTGGAGTCCGAGTTCGCTGCCCGCCGGCTCACGGTGCCGACCGCGAGGCTGTCAGCAAGGGCCGCGATCTGGAGCAGTTGGGCGCACACGGTCGCCTCGGGCGGCGAACGCAACTGGACTCCCCACCCACACACACACGGGGAAGGCAGCGCGGACTCGGCCGGCGGCGTCCGGCTGGAGCAACGAGCGCTGCAGCGCCTCATATTTGAAGTGCCTGGCGAGGATGGCGGCGAGCCCGTTTGTGATCCAGGATGACCGGATGGTCACGCTTGAGACTCCCCGTTTGATCCTGCGTCGCTGGCGCGAGGAAGACATCGCGCCCATGGCTGCCGTCAATGCCGACCCCGAGGTCATGCGGTGGATCCGTGACGGCAGCAGACTCGCTGTGGGGTTCAGGCATGGGAGAGCGAGTGGGAGTCACAGGGCTTCGGCCTGTTCGCCGTGGAGGTCCGGTCTACTGGCGAGCTGGCCGGGTTCACCGGCCTTTCGGTGCCCGGCTTCTTGCCGGAGGTACTGCCGGCGGTTGAGGTCGGCTGGCGCCTGGGACGTTCCCACTGGGGGCAGGGCTTGGCCACCGAGGCCGCTATGGCTGCTGTGCGGTTCGGGTTCGAGGATCGAGGGCTGGAGCGGATCGTCAGCATCGCTCAATTGGGCAACGACGCCTCCGAACGGATCATGACCAAACTGGGGATGCATCCCGTCCGTGAGACCGTCAATCCCACCTGCGGTCGGCGAGTACGGGTGTTCGAGTTGTCCTCGGACCAGTACGCCGCAACCACTCAGTGATGGCGGCAACGAGGACGGTGCCGCGAAGCGACCCTTGATCTCGTCCTACCTGGTGGCCACGCCTCGATGTCTCTTGAGGCGAATGGATGCCGCGCTCGACCGCGTCCGGGCCTTGCAGTCCTCTCGGCTCCCCCGCACAGCGGGGCTCCGACAGTGCGCAGCCCGCGAGCTCGCGTATGGCTCGGCTGCGGACCCGGTTGGCGCCCGCGGTAGACAACTGGCTCGCAAGCGGCTACCTCGCCGTGGTCGCGGTGGCGTTGACGTACTTCCTGGGCGACACATTCTTCGGGCCGAATTCCGGGTACGCCGCTGTCCACCCGGTGATCACCACGGCGCCGCTCAGCATCGCTGTCTTCGTGCTGGCTGCCGCTCGACGTTTCGTGTCCTGACCGACCTTCCGCCGCTGGCCATCGCTCCCCAGCCAGGCCGAGGGGCCGGCGGTGGCCAGTCACCGATGTCCCGATGTTCGGCCTGGTGGTCGGAAGTGGCTTCCTGGACTCCGACGAGCTCGCCCCCCGTTCGACCAAGACGTGCGCAGGCCGGACCGCGGCGCCCAGGCCTGCCCGTCCCATCAGCGGGCCAAGCGCCGTCTTCCCGCTCGGTCAGGACTCCGGATGTGCGGCCGCCTTCAATGTCCAGCCACTACCAGTGCACGCATCGGGAAGGGGCGGAAACCGGTGGCCTTTCACGTCTGTGCTGTACGCATGGTGCTGCGCACAGTCGCACTCGTAGATCCCCGACTCGGAGACGATCTCCCCGGGGTGATGGGCCTCAGGAGTGTCACTGCTCATACATCCGGTCTAAGGGTCAGCACGGCCTTCCGCGACTCGGGACGCTGAACAGGAGCCCCCACTCTCTGGGCCCCGCCCGCTTCACGATCCTTGACGTTATTTCCTATGGCGCGTCTGAACAAGCACGCTGGAGGGCAGCGACGACCGCGCCGGCGGAGTCGACAGGGGACAGCCACAGGACGGTGGCCCGGTTCGGCGTCGTAATGATGTGGTGCCGTGCCGAAGCCGCCCGTCCTTCCGTCCCCACCGCCAGCCCCGACATCGTTACGCTGCGAAGGACTCAGTGACCGTCGTCCACTTACCGCCATTGATCACCGAGCCGGCCGACCTGACGGCCGGCGGACGCACACCGTCAGCCCATCGAACGCAACCGATCCAGTTCGCTCCCGATCCCGTCCCGCAACACGTCATGCTGCGGACCCAGCCTGAACCCCTCGTCACTCCACCGGTCACCCGGATACAGCCAGACAGGCTTGCCCACCAGCTCGGCCGGCTCCCACTCGAACCGCGGCCAGACATGAGCATGCAAGAACGGGTCGGTGTTCCCCAGAATCTCCAGATTGACCCGGCGGAAGCCGGGATCCAAGCGTCGGCAGACGCGCTCAACGGCCTCTCCGAGCCGGTCCATGTCGGACAGAAACGACAGCCGCCTCGCCTTCGGCAGATCAGACAGCCGCTGAACACCTGGTTCGTCCACGAGGAGAACCGAGTAACCCGGCAAGAACTGAACATCGCCGATCACCGCGAACCCCGCCTCAAGCCGCCGCAGCACGGTCGGGTTCTCACCTCGCAGAGCAGCCCCGATCCGATCCATCCTCCAGTCACCAGTCATGGCCCCAACCTAGCCACAGGTGATCAAGGCCCGCTCTTCGCTCCCCAACCTCCCCACATACATCAAGAACCAACCAAACGAGGCGAAGAGCGACCCCGGCCGAGCGCGGGGTTGGCGCTGATCGCGACGATCGCGCGGTCCAAGCGGTGCGTCTCGGTTGCGGTCAGCTTCTCTAGCTGGCTCTGCTCGGGCTCCACCATGACGACCTGGGAGCGGCGCGGTCCGTGCTCAGGCGACACGGGGGTGCTACCCGGCGAGACGCTCCAGGCGGGCGTCTCGGGCGTCCTCACACCGCACACCGGACTCCGCGGCCGACCAGCGAACGCGGCGGCGTGCTCGTTCAGGGGCTGGCGGTCGGGAACGGGCGCGGGGGCCGACTGCTGGCTCATCCGGGGCTCCTAGGCGGATCCGGTCTGATCAGCAGCACCATCAGGACCGAAACTGGGCCTGGCGAGCGTCCCGAGGCGGGCGCCACTCTCAGCTGGTGTTGCGGTTTTCCTCCTCCATCTTCTCGTACAGCCCCCGCAGCAGGGCGTGCATGTTCAGTAGTGCGGGCAGCAGGTACTCCTCCCGGAAGGAGCCGTAGGACGCCTCATGGCACACCGCGTGGCGATTGTGCCGGTCCTGTACGAGAGCGCTCTTCTGGAATGTGTCGGCCATCGGGCGAATCACCAAGTGGGCGTTCAACTCAAAGATCATGACTCGCCGTTGAGGCATGGGGACGTGTTTGAGGACGAACTGCAGCGTCTGGTTCGGTCCGGTCATCCCCTTGATCGGCTGGTTGTTGTGATCACGGGCGCCGTCGAACTCCTCGTGGTACCAGCGAATCCCATGCGTCTCCGTAGCGGAGTACGAGCGGCCGCAGCCGTTCCCACTCGGCATCTGTCAGATCGCCCCGCCCCATACCCAGAACAACGTCCTGAGCAAAGACGAGTCACATGACTGAGCTCGACAGATACCAGAAGTGCGCTTGACTGCCAGAATGAACATCAACTAGACGGAAGCAAATCCGTCCGCGACCGTGCGGGTCAGGCGTTTCCGCAACGGCGATTCGGTGGAGCAGCTCACGTCTCTGCTCCACCGCGCCTACGCGGACCACGCTGCTGCCGGGCGGGTCTTCTTCGCCTCCTACCAATCTCCGCAGGACACACAGCACCGCCTGAGCAAGGGCGAGTGCTGGGTCGCAATGAACGGAAACGTACTGGTCGGAACCGTCACCGTGTCAGCTCCGCACACCACTCCGGCCGGATACCCGGCGCCAGTGGGCGGGGGCTCGTTCTGGCAACTGGCTGTCGAGCCGTCGCAAAGAGGCACCGGTCTCGGGCAACGGCTGCTGGCTCTGGCAGAGTCACGCATTACTGCCCTCGGATCGACCCAGGCCGTCATCGACACCTCCTCGCAGGCCACAGACCTCGTCGACTGGTATCGCCGGCGAGGCTACGAACCGATCGGCACCTGGCGGTGGGATGTCACCAATTACGACAGCGTCGTCCTCATGAAGAACCTGCCGCCGACAACTTCGTGATCGCCCGGACAAGTCCTAGTCGTCGGGGACGGATCCCAGCCACGCACTGGGGCCGACTACCGAGACGCCCCAGTGCGGCCAGGCGTTGTTGGCCTTGCGGCACGACAGATGCAGCAGCGCCCGATCCCCAGGAGCCCTCACCCGTCCAGTACGACGTTCGGGTGACCTCACGGTCCCTCCCGACGCAATGGTCTTCACCGGCGTCTCGGGGTCGGGCAAGCCTTCCCTCGCCTTCGCGCCCTCTGCGCGCAGCCGCAGCGGCGCTGCTGGAGTCGGTGGCTCCGGCCGTACCCGTCGGCGCCCTCACCAGCCTTGGCTAAAAACACTCAGGCGTCGTGCGACTGCGCGTGAACGCGCGGCCGGTTCCGCCCTGTCGGAGGGTTATCGGCGACATGTCGGAGGCCAGTGGCAGCGTGGGCGCCGGGTTGCTCCGCCGGGAGCCGCCGTCGCATCTCACGGGAGTTCCCGCCATGTCTCAGATCCCTTCCGCCGCTGACCGCGTGTATCTGGTCACCGGCGGCAACGCAGGTATCGGGTATTTCACCGCCGAGCAGCTGGCCGGTACCGGCGCCACGGTGGTGCTGGGCAGCCGGAGTGCCGAGCGGGCCGAGGCCGCCATGGACGCGATCCGTGCGCGGGTGCCCGGTGCGCGGGTGCGTTCGGTGGGCCTGGACCTCGCCGACCTCGGCTCGCTGCGGGGAATCGCGGAATCCCTGGAGGTAGAGCGCCTCGACGCGGTGGTCCACAACGCCGGCGTCCTCCGCGAAGGGCTGGAGCGGGGGGAGACGCGGGACGGCAACGAGGTGCATTTCGGAACCAACCACCTCGGGCACTTCGCGCTCACCCACTGGCTGCTGCCGCTGCTGGAGGCCGCGCCGAGCGCCCGCGTCGTGACCGTCGGCAGCTTCGCCGCCAAGTCCGAGCGGCTCGACCTGGACGATCTGCAGTCCCGGGCCGGCTATCGGGCCAAGCGCACCTACGGCCGGTCGAAGCTGGCCCAGATGTACTTCGGCCTGGAACTCGATCGCCGTCTGCGGGCCGCGGGCAGCACGGTGTCGAGCGTGGTGGTCCATCCAGGCGGTGCGCTGGACTCGCTCACCCCGTCGCGGCCGCCGGTCCATGTACGGAAGGCCGGGACGGCGCTGCGCGGGGCGGCCGCCGCACTTGTTCTCCAGGGCAAGCACGCGGGTGCCCGGCCCGCGGTCCGGGCGGTGCTGGACCCCCAGATCGCCGGGGGTGAGCTGTGGGGCCCGCGCGTCTTCGGACTGCGCGGTCGGCCGCACCGCGAGCGGCTGTGGGCTCAGTTGGAGGACGCCGAGACGGCACGTCGGCTGTGGGAGGCGAGCACGGAGCTGACCGGCGTCGCGCCTGCCGCCGCCATCTGAAGCACTCAACTCGCCAACTCAAGCGCTCAGTCACAATCGCGGCCACGACGTCATCACAGAGAGTGCTCAACCGGAATTGGAGCACATGGCAAGGGGCCTGGCGTCACTTCACTGGGTGTCGGGCGGGGCCTGCGGGCGGGACTCGGTGAGGGCGAGGGCGGCGATGACCCCCGTGGTGAGCTGTTCGTCAAGGAAGAGCACGGCCAGGACAGCGGCGCTGACGGGTTCGAGGAGCATCGTCACCGACGCGGTGGCGGCCCTGAGTGCGGCGACGCCGGCGAAGTACAGCGGGTCGGCGAGCGCCGTGGTGACGGCGGCGATGTACAGCGTCACCAGCGCCGCCTCGGTGAAGTTTCCGCCCTGCGGGAGGAGACCCTGGTGAGGGGCCAGCGGCAGCATCACTGCCGCGCCGATGAGGAAGGACCACAGAGTCAGGGTGAACGCCTCCTCGCCGGTGCCGTGCCGTGGCAGGCTGCGGCGCACGCGGCGCCTTGCGGGACGGGCGCAGCGCCCAGGCGGGCAGCAGCACCGCCCCGACCAGGAAGCGCCAGAACGAGATGGGTCGAGTACGACGGGCCGCTCGTTCCCGGAGGGGCTGTCCAGTACCCCGGTCCGGGTCTGCCGGGCCAAGTGACAGTATGGCGGGAATGGATATTCGCAGCAGGAACAACGTGACGGTCACCGGCCCGGCCGAGGGGCCGGTGGTAGTGCTGGCGCACGGTTTCGGCTGTGATCAGAACATGTGGCGGCTGGCGGTGCCGGCCTTGGAGAAGCGGTACCGGGTAGTGCTGTTCGACTATGTCGGCTCTGGCGGTTCGGATCTGTCGGCGTTCACCCAAGAGCGGTACTCCTCACTTGAGGGCTACGCCCAGGATGTGGTGGAGGTCTGCGACGAGCTGGACCTGGAAGGGGCGGTGTTCGTCGGGCATTCGGTCAGCGCCATGGTGGGGGTGCTGGCCGCGCGGATGGCACCGCGGCGGATCGGGGCACTGGTGATGGTCGCTCCGTCTCCCTGCTACATCGACGACGACGGCTATCGGGGCGGCTTCACCGCAGATGACATCGATGAGCTGCTGACCTCGCTGGAGTCGAACTACCTGGGCTGGTCCTCCGCGATGGCCCCGGTGATCATGGGCAATCCGGGCCGGCCGGAACTGGGCCAGGAGCTGACCAACAGCTTCTGCGCCACCGACCCGGACATCGCGGCGGTTTTCGCCCGCACCACTTTCCTGTCCGACAGCCGCGAGGACCTGAAGAGTGTGACGGTGCCGACTCTGGTACTGGAGTGCTCCCAGGACGTGATCGCGCCCCGCGAGGTCGGCGCGTACGTGCACGCCGCGATTCCCTCCTCCCGTCTCGTCACTCTGGATGCCATCGGGCATTGCCCGCAGCTGAGCGCCCCCGAGACCACCAACAAAGCGGTGCTCGACTTTCTGGAGTCCTTGCGGTGATGTGCAGCACCGGCGAGGAGCCGGACCCGGTGGGCATCCGGGACGCGGCGGGCACGGATGCCGCTTTCACGGCCCTGCTGGAGGACAGTGCCGAGGACCTGTACGAAGCGGCACCCTGCGGCTACCTCTCGACGCTGATGGACGGCACCATCGCCAAGATCAACACCACGCTGCTGGACTGGCTCGGTCTCACGCGCGAGACGGTGGTGGGCAGATTCCGCTTCCCTGACCTCCTCACCGTCGGCGGAAAGCTCTACCACGAAACGCACTTCGCGCCCCTGCTGCGCATGCAGGGCGAACTGCGCGGCATCGCCCTGGAGATGAAGGCCGCCGAGGGACGCCGTCTACCGGTGCTGGTCTCCTCCGTGGTCAAACACGGCAGTGAGGGCGAGCCGCTACTGATCCGCACCACCGTCTTCGACGCCTCCGACAGGCGCGCCTACGAGCAGGAACTCCTGCGCCGTCGCAAGGAGGCCGAGCAGGCACGCGCCGAGGCCGAGCGGGCGCATGCGGAGGCGGAAGCGGCCCGCCGGCAGGCCGAGGCCGACCGGGAACGGCTGGCCGACGCGCTCGCTGTGCTGCAGCGGTCCCTCGTGCCCTCCTCGCTGCCCGCCGTGCCGGGACTGGAGGTTGCCGTCTCCTATCACACCGCCTCCCCCGACCGTCTCGGAGGCGACTTCTACGACCTGTTCCCCCTGGGCGAGGGCCGCTGGGCGTTCTTCCTCGGCGACGTGTGCGGCAAGGGCCCCCAGGCGGCCTCCCTCACCTCCCTGACCCGCTACACCCTGCGCACCGCGGCCCTGCACGATCCCGAGCCCACCGCGGCCCTGACCACACTGAACTCGGTCCTGCACGAGCGGTACGCCGCCAGCGGGGACCCCCGCTACTGCACCGTCATCTTCGGCGTCATCGAACCCGGCGCCGACGACGGCCACACCACCGTCCGACTTGCCTCCGGCGGCCACCCCCCGACGCTCGTCATACGGGCCGACGGCCGGACCGACTACCTCCACACCCCCGGAGGGCTCCTCGTGGGCGTCCTGCCCACCGCCCCGTTCAGCACCGCGCAGACCACTCTCGCCCCGGGCGACACGCTCCTGCTCTACACCGACGGTCTCACCGAGGCCCGGACAGGCCCCACCCGCGAGCACATGTTCGGCGATGACGCACTGCGCGCCTTCGCCACCGACCACGCACCCACCACACCCCAGCAGTTGATAACCGCCCTGACCGGGCTGCTGGAAGGCTTCGGCGACGGCCTGGACGACGACACCGCCCTGCTGGCCCTCGGTGCCCCCGCAGCCCACCCGACCGATCGCTAACGAATCAGCCAGAATGAGCCCGCTGAACATCACCCACCACGACGCCGTCACCGGACCTGTTCTCCACGTGGCCGGTGACCTCGACTACGCACAGGCCATCGCCCTGCGCGAACAGGTCGAAAGCTTCGCCCTGAGCCCCGGTCAGAACCTGGTCATCGACCTGTCCGATCTGGAGTACTGCGACTCCACCGGCCTCACCGTCCTCCTCGCCGCTCGCCAGCGCGCCCAGACCGCCGGCGCCGACATGGCCCTGGCCGCCGTCCCCGCCGACACCCTGCGCATCCTGAACATCACCGGCCTGGACCAGATCTTCACCATCCACCCCGGAAGCGCGTGAGCTTCTGCGCCCCCGGGGGGGCGGATCGTCGCCGGGTGACGATCCACCGCCACGGCTGCGACGTTTCAACGGCGGCCGGGCCACTCGCGTGCCCGGGCCGACAGGGCTGCTGGCAGCGAGCTGCCACGCAAGGTCTCTGCGGTCACGCGGCATCGCAGCCGCGCCGGCAGGCGTCAGGCTGACGTTTCGGTGCCGGCGCAGGCGTTGCCCGTAGGTTCGTCGGGGGTCTGGCCGGCCAGGGCATCAGCGACCGTCGCATGGATCGGCAGCAGCTGGGAGATGCCGGTCACGGTGATCATCCCCATCAGGCGGTCGGGAACGCCGGCCAGGCTGAGCGAGCCGCCCGCCTGCTGGGCCGCGTGCAGGAGGCCGATGAGGGTGCTGAGGCCGGTTGAGTCGAAGTAGTCGGTTTGTGCCAGGTCGAGGACGAGATGCGGGCCGGCTTCTTCGAGGACGGGCAGGACGTGCGCGCGCAGGGTGGATGCAGTGTGCAGGTCCACGTCTCCGGTGACGGTGACGACGGTGGCGCGTGCGCTGGGGTGCTGGACGGTCACATGGAGGGTATCGGTCACGTCGGTCATCACTCCTGGCCGGGGTGCTCGTGTGCTGGGATGGTGTAGCGGCGCAAAGCGGCGCACCGCCGCTGTCCGGGCCTGCTCGACCTGCGCGTCCGGCACCGGCTGCGGGCGCCGCCCGGGAGCCGGTTCGACGGTCGGAGCCTGCCGGGTCATCGGGTTCTCTCCACCGGTCACCGCGGCGGCGCCTCGTCAGGTCCCACCTCGTGGACGGTGGCCAGACTGGCGAGGCCCGAGACGGCGAGGACGGGTTCCAGCAGCGGAGTGGTGATGAGCTCCAGCCGGTCGGCGTGGGCGAAGAGCACGCTCAGTCCGGCGCTGTCGAGGTACTCCACCGCGGTCAGGTCCAGGACGAGCGGCCCAGAGCTGGCGGCGAGGGCATCGGCCAGGGAGCCTGCATTGCTCATGTCGATCTCGCCGTGGACCGCGAGTCGTGGAGTACCGTCCGCGCTCCGACCGGGAGTGAGAGTGATGGGGGTGGTCATCAGGCGATCCTCATCTGCATGTCGACAGTGGTGCCGGACGGGCCGGGGGTGATGGTGACCTGCTGCATCATGGCCCGCATGAGCGCCACGCCGCGGCCACGGTGGGCGTTGAGCTCGGGCTGCGGGACCTTCCACCGGCCGCTGTCGGCGACCGTCAGGCGCAGGTTGTCGACGAGGGCCTCGGCGCGCAGCCGCACCCCTTGCCCCGGGGCGTGCCGGTGGCCGTGCTCGATGGCGTTGGCACACGCCTCCCCGGCGGCGACGAGAACGTTCTGCACGGTGGTCGGGGACAGCTCGCACTGGGCGAGCCAGCTGCGCAACGCCTTGCGGACCGGCGCGAGCTGGGAGGACTCGGCCGGGAAGGACATCTCCAGCGGCGCTGGATGGCGATACAACAAGAGGGCCACGTCGTCGTCGTAGCCTCCGGCCGGTGCGAGCCGCGCCATCACCTCGGTGGCGAGGTCGTCGACGGGCACGTTGCGGCCCTTCTGCACGACGTCGCTCGCCTGGTCGATTCCCACGCTGAGCGGTCGCCGGCGGCGTTCGACGAGGCCGTCGGTGTACAGCAGAAGCGTGGCCCGTGCGGGCAACACGCACTCACCGTCCGGTCCGGACGCTGCCTTCCGGGGCGTATGGCCAGGGGCAGGGACCGTCCCTCGTCCAGCAGCCGGGTGGTGCCGTCGGGGTACGCGATGATGCCCGGCGGGTGCCCGGCGCTGGAGTATGTCAGTCGGCCTGTGTCGGGGTCGAGGACCCCGCAGAAGACAGTGGTGCTCGAGGCACCGGGCACGCCCACGGCGAACTGGTCGAGTGCCATCAGCGTCCCGGAGGGGCTGGGAGTCTGCAGCAGCAGCGCGCGGCAGGCGCTGCGCAGCTGCCCCATCACGCTGGCGGCTTCCAGGCCCCGGCCTACGCAGTCGCCGACGACGATGCCGATCCGCCGGTCCGGCAGGATGACCGTGTCGTACCAGTCACCTCCCACCTCCAGCGGGCGGGTGGCGGGCTCGTAGCGGACAGCGAAGCCGTCGGGGAGCCGGTCCGGGCCGAGGATGGCGCGTTGCAGCGCGATCGCGGTCTCGCGCTGCTGGTCGATCTGGTGTGCCCGCACCAGTCCCTGGGCCAGGTGTCCGGCCAGCAGCGACAGCAGCAGCTGGTCCTCCGGGGTGAAGGGCCGGTGTTCGCCCAGATCGATCCAGAGGGCGAGCGGGCCGTCGGGGTGCTCCAGCAGCACACCGGCTCCGGTGTCCTTGCAGACCGGCGCGAGCGGTGCTTGGCCGCGCAGGCCGGCGAGTGCATCGCGGCGCTCCGGGGGCAGATCCTCCCACCGCTGCTCCGCGTCCGTGGCCGTCAGCTCGGGCGCGTCGTGCCGGCCGAAGACGGCGGCCATCACACTGCGCGCCTGCCACAGGCCCCTCAGTTCGGCAAGGGCAGCGGACAACGCCTCGGGCAGACTTGCGGCCCGGGACAGGGAGGTGCTCAGCGCGGCCAGCGCCGTCTCGCGCTGGATGGCATAGTGCTCGGCGGTGACGTCCCGGAAGGTGCCGACGGTGACCCGGCGCCCGGTATCCGGGTCCTCGGCCTTGTTGTAGGTGGCGGTCACCCACACTCGGTGCCCGTCGCGGTGGGTCACCGGGATCGTGTAGGAGCCCTGGGACCTTTCGAGCAGGTCGGCGAACGCGTCCCCGACCTTCCGGTGCGCCTCGGCATCGGTGGAGGTGTCCGGCCACCAGGGGTGGATGGGTGCGTAGGGCAGACCCTCCGGTCCGTAGCCGAGAATATCGGTGAACGCGGCATTGATCTCCACGACCGCTCCGGACTCGTCGCAGACGAAGAACGCCTCCTGCAGGGACTCGATGAGAGCCGTCCGCCAACGGACATGATGCGTGCGCAGCCGGGCCAGTTCGACGTTCGCACGCACCCGCGCCAGAAGCTCGGCGGCGGCGAACGGCTTGACCAGGTAGTCGTCGGCGCCCGCCTGCAAGCCCTCGATGGACGCTTCCTGCCCTGCCCGGGCCGACAGCAGCAGCACGGGTACCGAGACCGTGCGCGCGTCACCGCGCAACCTTGCCACCAGCTCCAGCCCGTCCAGCCGGGGCATCATCACATCGCTGACGACGAGGTCGGGGGCATCGCGGCGGACGGACCGGAGGGCTTCCGCTCCGTCCGAGACGGCGGTGACGTCATAGCCCGCCCCGTCCAGAAGGCGCGTAAGGTACTCGCGCATGTCGGCGTTGTCGTCGGCCACCAGCACCCGGGCGCGGACCGCGGGCGCCGGACTCTGCGGGGTGGCACTCACCGCGTCCCGCACCAGCGGGTCGTCGGCCGGTCCGCCGGTACCCTGCTCAGGCCGCCAGCGCATGGCCTCCTGGAGGTAAGGGTCAGCGGTGCTGGAAGCAGCGGTGCTGCCCGCTGCGGACACCACGGTCCCGGCGGCCAGATGACCGGACCCGAACGGCAGCCGAATGGTGAACGCGGTTCCTTCGCCCTCGGTGCTCTCGGCAGTGATCACGCCGCCGTGCAGAGCGACGAGCTCCTGCACCAGGGCCAGCCCGATCCCGCTGCCCTCGTTCGAGCGGGAGCGGGCGTTCTCGATACGGTGAAACCGCTCGAACAGCCGGGGCATCTCCGCCTCCGGCACACCGATGCCGGTATCGGCGACCGTGACCACGGCGTGCGCACCCGCTCCCCGCACGCTCACCCGGATGGCACCGTCGAAGGTGAACTTCAGCGCGTTGCTCAACAGGTTGAGCACCACCTTCTCCCACATGCCGCGGTCGACGTAGACCGGCTCGTCCAGCGACGGGCACTCCACCTGGAAGGTGAGGCCGGCCTTCTCGACTGCCGAACGGAAGACGCTGGCCAGCTCGGCGGTCACCACACCCAGGTCGACCGGCTCGTAACGAGCCTGCATGCGGCCGGCCTCGATACGGGAGAAGTCCAGCAGCGTGTTGACCAGCTTGCCCAGCCGCAGCCCGTTGCGGTGGATGACGTCGAGCTCCTGCCGCACCTGCTCGTCGGCGCCGGCGAGCCGGACGCGCAGCTCCTCGACAGGCCCCATGATCAGGGTCAGCGGCGTCCGGAACTCATGGCTGATGTTGGAGAAGAAGGCCGTCTTGGCCCGGTCCAGTTCGGCCAGTTCCTCCGCCCGACGCTGCTGCGCCTCGTAGTTCCGGGCGCTGCCGACACCGGACGCGATGTGTCCCGCGGTCAGCTCGATGAAACCCCGGTAACCCTGGTCCAGGACCCGGTAGCGGTTCAGGCCCACCACCAGGAAGCCGTACGGCGCGCTGCCCTGCTGGAGGAGCGGGACCACGAGTGCCTGTACGGGCGGTTCGGGCCAGTCCCCGCGGGGCAGGCCGGTGAAGACGTCGCCATCGAGCTGCACGACCGCCGTCTCGCCTCTGGTCAGAGCCGCGGCGGGCCACACGCCGTCCGGGTCGTCGGCCGGGAGGAGTGCCGGGCCGGCCGGGTGACCGGCGGGAATGCCGGTCGTTCCGGCCAGCCGGGCGTCCTCCTCGTCGAAGAGATAGGTCAGGGTGAAGGGCAGATCCTTCCGATTGCGGTTCAACTGCCGGTCGACGAAGGCCAGCACCTCCTGCTCGGTACGGATCACACTCGGGTCCGAGCCCAGGTCCCGCAACGTGGTCATCCGCCGCTCGCCGATCACCCGTTCGGTGTCCTCGCTGACCACGCAGAGCATGCCGACCACCGCACCGGCGTCGTCCCGCAGAGGGCTGTAGGAGAACGTGTGGTACGTCTCCTCGCTGTAGCCGGAACGCTCCAGGAACAGCAGCAGCCCCTCGTCCCAGGTGGCCTCACCGGTGCTGAGCACGGCGTCGATACGGGGGCCGATGTCGTGCCAGATCTCCGCCCACACCTCGTTCGCGGGACGGCCCAGCGCCCACGGGTACTTCCGGCCCAGCGTGTCCCGCCGGTAGGCGGCGTTGCAGAAGAAGGTCAGTCGCTCGCCCCAGGCCATCCACATGGGAAACCGGGAGGACAGCAGGATGCTGACCGCCGTGCGCAGGCTCTGCGGCCACTCCTGCGGCGGACCGAGGGGCGTGGCCGCCCAGTCCACCTCGCCGAGGTCCCGGCCGACCTCGCGGTCGGCGGCGAACACATCGCCGTCGGCCGCCGTCGGCGGCTTTTGTTCAGCGTCGTCCGAACGCGCCACGCGACACCCTTCCACTCATGCCAGCCCACCCCAGAAACCACCATCACGCAGAACTGCGCGCGAGGGCCCGCAGCGGGCATGGCGATGCCCGCCGTCTGCCCGGAACCATCGCCCCGTATGCACCCCCCTGGCATGCCCCCCGGCACGACTGACAGCCCTCCAGTCCGACCATGGTTCCGCCCAGGCGACTGCGAACATAGGCGCACAGTCGCGGCCCATAGGATAATCCAGCCGAGTGGCGCGACTTGGCCGCCGGTGCGGCTGCCTGAGCAGGACGACGAGGATTGCCGTCGGTGCGCGATTGAGCTTGCGTTCGCTCCCTGTCTCCTCGATCACACGCTCTCTTCCCGACGGACGGAGAAGGCACCCGCGGCAGCCGCCAGGACCGCAGCCTCCACAGTCCGTTTCGGGAGTTGCGGGTCCGGATCGGCACGCAGGAGCACTAGGGCGCGTATCGAGTCGTGATCAATCCGCGGGGTTCACCCTCGTAACGAACGCTGATCACGCGGCTACGGGCAGTCGCACTGGATGCGCATGCCGGTCAGCCTGTGGGCAGGCCGATCTGGTCGCGTTCGAGTACAGAGCGCAACTCCGAGAAGATCTGTGCGGCGGCCGGTCCCGAGGGACCGTCCAGGACGTCTGCGGTCAGCTCGGTCAGTGTCTTGGTGAAGGTCGCCTCCGCCGCCTCGACGAGTTGCAGGCCTCCGGCGGTCAGGTCCAGCAGAGATGAGCGGCGATCCGATGGATTGGTTCGCCGTATGACCCATGCCTGCTTCTCCAGGCGGTCGATGCCCTTGCTGGTCGCGCCGATCCCGATGGCGAATTCGGTGGCGAGGTCCGCGACCCGGGACCCGGGGTGGTCGCGCAGGAAGCGCAGGAACTCGAACTGCGAGGTGACGATCCCGTGCCGCTCGCGAAGGCGGTCGTTCAGCGCGTTGTAGAGGCGCGTCTCGCAGCGGACGAGATCGGCGAAGAAGCCCGGGAGGTCGATCGGGCCACGCCTTGACTTAGATGCCATGGCATATATTCTAACCTAAATGCCTGGGCATATAGTTCTTTGGCATGCACTCGCGATGGAGGCGACAATGAGCAGGCGGCAGCGCGCGGAGATCGACGCGATGGTCCGACGGCCTCAGCCGGAGGCCCCTCGGTCGGTGGAGGAGATCCGCGCCGGGTTCAGGGCGACGATGGGGGAAATGATCGTCCCGGCTGGGATCCGCACCCGGACTGCGACGCTCGGCGATCGCCCCGCGGTGCTCGTCGAGCCAGTCGGCACTCCGAAGGCCGGGACGATCCTCTACTTTCACGGCGGCTCTTACGTGGTCGGTTCACCGGAGACGGCGATGTCGCTGACGGGGAACCTGGTGGTCAAAACAGGGTTCAGGGCGTTCTCCCTGGATTACCGGCTCGCCCCTGAGTATCCGTTCCCGGCCGCGATCGAGGATGGAGTGAGCGCCTACCGCGCACTTCTCGACAGCGGCGAAGACCCTTCGGCGATCGCGTTCGCCGGGGACTCCGCCGGCGGCGGCCTCACCGTCACCACCTGCCTCGCCGCCCGCGACGCGGGCCTGCCTATGCCCGCCGCAATCGTGGCGTTCTCCCCCGGACTAGACATGACCCGGACAGGCGAGAGCATGGACACCAAGGCGGGCATCGACCCGTTCTTCACGCGTGAGGGCCTGGAACACACCGGGACCATGTACCTCGCGGGACAGGATCCGCATCAGCCCATGCTCAGCCCCGCCACCCTCGCCGACCTGACCGGCTTCCCTCCGATGCTTCTGCAGGCGGGCACCAACGAAATACTCCTGGACGACTCCACACGCATCGCCACGCGCGCGAGGGAAGCCGGAGTGGACGTCATCCTGGACATCACCGCTGACGTTCCACATGTCTTCCAGGCGTTCGCCGGCGTCCTGGACGAAGCCGACGAGGCACTGGACCGCGCCGCTCTCTTTCTCAGTCAGCACATCCGCACCAGGGGCACGGCACGCACGTCGGCAGGCTGAAGCCCGCAGGCGGTCTCATACGGACCACGGTCCGAACCCCAGGCCCTGGCTCGCCGTTCCTATTCCTGGCGGCCGGCACCCCACCTCGCTCCGAGGGCCGTTCCGGCCCCCGGTGGTGCGTTCTCCGTGGGCGGTGGCTCATGCGGGGACGCTAGATCTTCTTACGTGACGCGAGTGCAACTGACCGACAACGAATGGGAGTTCGTCGCGCCGTACCTGTCGATCGGCGAGTACGGCCCGTACCCCGAGCGGCTGCGACAGCAGTTCGAGGGCGTGATCTGGCGGTTCAAGACGGGCGGGCAGTGGCGCGAGAGGCCGACCGAGCTCGGCGCCTGGTCGACCGTCCACAACCGCTTCCGGCAGTGGCGTGACCCAGGCATCTTCGAAGCCCTGCTGGACAGCCCGCAGTTCATTCCCGTGCTCAAGAAGATACGGGTCCGCGGGCCCGTCGGCCGCCCCCGCACCCGGCCGGGCGCTGTCGCCGGGGATAAGGCCTACTCGTCCCGCGGTAACCGGGCCCACCTGCACAAACGGCACATTAAGGCCGTCATCCCGGAGAAGAAGGACCAGGCCGCCAACCGGAAGAAGAAGGGCTCCCGTGGTGGTCGGCTACCTGCGCGCCTCGATGATCTGGATCAAAGACCTCCCCTGGACCACCCATTGATCACGACTCGATACGCGCCCTAGCTGGTGGTAAAGCGGCGCCGTGGCGGCGATCAGCAAGCTCCGTGCGTCAGTGTCCTGTGCGGGGAGTTCACCGCGCTCGATGGCACGCTCGACGAGGATCTCGCACTGGGCATGCGACAGTTGTCGCTCCCGGTCCGCTAGAGGGGAACCGCCTCCGCGATGCCGCCCGTTCCCGCTGACCCGACCCTGCTCCACCCGATCGCCGAGCACCCGCGCGTGGTTCTGCCAGGTCGTCAGGAACAAGATCAGCACGCACCCGGACACCCTGTCGACCCAGGATCGTCGAGCACAAGACCCACAGCTCGACTCATTCTGAAACGATCAGTAAAAGGCAGGAACGGCCGTGTGGTCGCACATGCCTTGAACGCACTCCCCCGCGACCCCCGTACCAGAGGGAAAGGTGAGAGCCAGGGCTTCAGCGAGGGATGACCATGGGCAAGGCGCACGTCTCCGCACACGAGTTGATCGCCGGACGCTACCGGATCCTCGAGGTCGTCCACCGCGAGACGAACCGCGTCTGCTGGTACGGCGAGGACGTCGAGGCGGAGCGCCCCCGTCTGCTGACGCAGGTCGGCCTCCCGGAAGGTGCCGACGAGGACACCGTCCGCCGCATCACCGGTCGCGTCCTGCGGAGGTCCGAGACCATGGGCCTGCTGCGGCCGGGCCGGGTCGCCACAGTCGTCGACGCGGTCACCGAGGCCGGCACGCTGTGGACGGTCACCGAGTGGATCGACGGCACGCCGCTGGGCGAACTCGTCACCGAGAAGGGCACGTTCTCGTACGTACGCACCGCCCGCATCGGGCTGGAACTGCTCGACGTGCTGGAGGCAGCGCACGCCGAGGGCATCACCCACGGTGAGCTCAGCCCCGGCCAGGTGTTCGTGCGCGCGGATGGCGGTGTCGTGGTGGCCGGTTACGGCTTGGTGGGCGCGACCCTGGCGCCGCGGCTCACCGCGCCGTCGTACGCCTCCCCGGAGCAGGCCCGGGACGAGCGCGTCGGCCCGGCGACCGATCTGTGGGCGCTCGGCGCGGTCCTGTACACGATGGTCGAGGGCCGCCCACCGTTCCGCGACCGGGGCCTCTTCGAGGCCACGCTGAGGAGCGTGGACCGGCTGCCGCTGCGCAACCCGCTGCGGGCCGGGCCGCTCGCCCAGGCCGTGCAGGGTCTGCTCCGCAAGGACGCGCGGGAGCGGCTCTCCGCTCCCGTGGTCCGTGACGCGCTCGCCCGCGCCCTCAGGGAGGATCCCGGCACGGTCGGCGCGGCGCCGCCCCGGACCCGGCTGCGCGGTGTCTGCGCCGCGGCCCGGCACGCGGGCCGGTCCTGGAACCGGCGCACCCTGGCCGCGGGCACGGCCCTGGCCGTCGTCACCATCGGTCTCGCCGTCCTGGCCGCGGCCCACCGGCTGCCCGGCACCGGCTCCGGGGGCTCCTCCGCCGCCGGCACGGCGAACCGCCCTCCCGCCTCCGCCACCGCCTCGCCGCCGGGCGGGAGCGCCGGGGGCGGTCCATCGCAGCCGTCCGCGACCGCCACGCCGCCGGCCAGGCCGTCCGGTTACCACCTGTACCGGGCCCCGGAGGGGTTTTCCGTCGCCCTTCCCGCGGACTGGTCGCGGCTGCGCACCACGCGGGTACCGGGTCCGGCCTACCGCGTGACGTTCGGCGCGAGCGGTGACGCGCGCACCCTCGCGGTCACCTACAGCGAACGCGTCGGGCCGGACCCGGTGGCCGTGTGGCGGGACGAGGTCGAGCCCGGCCTGAAGCGGACGGGCGGGTACCGGCGGGTCGGGGAGATCCGGGCGACGACGTACCAAGGACGCAGCGCCGCCGACATGGACTGGCTCTCCGGGACCGGTGAGGACCGGGTGCGCACGTTCGGCCGCGGCTTCCTCCTCGGCGGCCGGCGCGGCTTCTCCCTGCGGTGGACGACCCCGGCCGCCGACTTCGGCGCGGCGGTGAACCGGCAGGCACTGGAGGTGTTCCTCACGACGTTCCGGCCAGGGCCGGACTGACCCGCCGATTTCGGCTGCCTCCGGTGGAAACTCGCAGGTCATGGTGCACATCGGATACACGACGATGACCGAGCAGGCCGGGCCCCATGAGCTGGTCGGCCACGTGGCGCGTGCCGAGGAGGTCGGGTTCGACTTCTCCGTCACCTCCGACCACTACTTTCCGTGGCTGCGCCCTCAGGGCCACGCGCCGTACGCGTGGCGGAAGCCTGATGAACTGGACATTGCCCAGGACGCGCTCACAGAATCAGGCGTCCCCGGCGATACCCGCTGGTGGCCCCATCCGCCTCAACGAGCGAGGTGAAGTGGCGCGTCTCGAACGCCCCGACTCGGCCTTGCGCGCCGAACCGCAGACGAGTATCGCAACAGAGTCGCTGCGTTCCTCCCATCCCAGAAGATCGTGCAGCGCCGGCGGAGTCCGTGTCCGGCTCACGACCCGTGCGCAGTGGGCAGAGCGCAGGGGCGGGCCCGATCAGTTGGCCGACGTGTTCCGTGTCATCTCGGCTGCCTCGGTGATGGCGCGTTGCCTGAGATCGCCGAACAGCTGCATCGTGACGGCGGCCAGGACGTCGTCCCCGCCAACTGTCCGCCCGTCCCCGCGGCGGGTGGACAGGGCGAGGAGGGGGTCCTTGAGCAGCGGGGCCGGGGCTGGCTCGCCCGGCACCACCAGACTGACTGTCCCGAACCGCTTGACCCCGCCCTCGCGGACGACCTTGGCCGCGTCCCGGGCCAGGGCCGTCAGGAACACGCTCGCGATTCCGTCCAGGTCGCGGACCATCGCCGGGACCGCCCTCACCCCCCGGCTCCCCAGCAGCCTTCTCACCCCGGCCTCGAACCGGTGGGCGCCAGCCACACCACTCGGTGTACGCGCCCCGCGGCGCTCACGAAGAGACACGAGCGCACCATCGGCGTTGCGCACCTCGCCCATCAGGCCGTGGAAGGTCGGGCTGTGCAGGTACCACGCCGATCCCACCTCCACATCGACGTTCCGGTCGATCGCCGAGATGAGGTCCCTGGGAATCAGCCTCTTCCTGGCATCTTCGGCCGCCGCGCTTCTCGCGCCGTCGATGATCTCCGTCAGCACGGTCCGCGTCACCGACGCGGCGGCCCACGCGGCCGGCCGGGAGACGTGCAACGAGGTCACGTCCCTGAACACCGCTTTGACGAGCTGAGGCTTGAACGGCAGGTCGGTCACGACGGAAGCGGTCTGCGGACCGCTGCGCTCGGTGCGTACGGGTTGTGTGGTCATCGAAGAATGTGCTTTCTGCTGTCGGAGGTGTCGGTGGCCTATGCCGCACCAGGCGGCGAGACCACAGAGCTCTGCGGAGGGCGCCGAGCCGACACCGGGCCTGCCGGGCGGGGCCGCCGGCGCACGGAGGTGCAGGCGGCCCCGCCCGGATTCTCGGCGTTCCGGCGACCGTGCGTGCGGCAGGGGGTGCCGCCCGGGCGACGCGCTGTGGTGCGGCGCCGTGCCGGTCAGGCGACCTGGTACCTGCCGACTTCCAGGAAGTGGCGCAGTGCTTCTGGTGTGTTGTCGTCGAGGGCGGCGTTGGCTGCCGCTCGCAGGGCCGGGCTGATGGACGGGTCGGCGAGGATGCGGGCGATGGCGACGCGGTCGTCCTCGGCCTGGGCGATGCGGTAGCCGGTCTCCAGCCAGGCGCGCATCGCCTCGGGGTCGTTGGCGTCCAGGAGGGCATTGGCTTCTCGTGTCACACGCCGGCCGCTGTCCGGGTCGGCGATGATCCGGACTATGGCCACCCTCAGGTCGTCGGCGTCCGGCTCGTCCGCGGATGAGGACCCCGCGGGCACCGTCACCGCGGTCGGTGCCGCCGTGGCGGCGAAGGACGGAGTGGCGAGCAGGAGGGCCGGGGCAAGGATGCCCGCGGCGATGCCGGGCGCTACGCGATGCAGTCGCAAGGGGAATGCTCCTCTTCGTTCGCTACGGAGGTGAGTTGAGGACGCCTCAGGGCGTTCACTTCGGTGATGCTGCCACCTGGGTCTGACAGTGGCCGTTGCCCCTGCGGTCGCAGGGCACCGTCGCCGCGGACGTGGGCGGTGTTTCATGGCGGCGCGCCTTCGAGAAGGGCGGCCTTGAGCGCGGCTCGTAGCTGTCGGGCGGGGCTGAGTCGGGAGCAGCTTGAGAAGCTCGCCGGGCTCGCGCTGGAGTGGGCGCGCATCCAGGCGCAGGAAGGTGCGGCGTAGCCGCACAGGGCACGGTGACGGGCTGGCCGGACGGCGGCCCCGGGCCACTCCGAGCGGCCGCCTGGCATCAAAAGCTTCTGGTCACGGGTATACCCGTGAAGCGTGGCCGAGTGGCAGCGGCCGGGGGCAACGGCAAGACCCGCTCACGTTCGACACGGACCGGCCGCCGGAGGGCAGGTGCCTCGTACGGGGCCTCGGTCTCGATGCAGGGACTATTCCTGCGGGCGCTGGGTCCACAATCCCCCGCACAGACGCTCGGCAAGGCTTGCCGTGCCCGACCAACGACCAAACTCAGTCCGGGCCGCGGTCGGCGGCGATGCCGGGTGCTGGCACTGGCAGGTTGCCCCGAGTCGGTCGTCCGACTGCCTGACCGCCTGACGGCTGGAATGGGCAAGGACTTGACGCGTGGTCATGTGCGGAGCCGGGCCCCTCGTCGGGGCGCCGACCGCGCTCATCTGCCCAGCGTGCAGGCCCCTATGCTCATGCGCGAGCACCGTGCTCGACGTGCTCGCAATGCCCACGAATGAACCCACCGCCCGTTTTCGGGCTGTCTGAATAGGCGTGCTGTGCATACACTCCTGCGACTTCGCTTCACTCATCTGGTCACGGCCCTGGCGATATCCCTGGGCGCCGTCGTCGGTCTCGGAACGCCGAGCCAGGCCGCGGCGCTCACCAACAACGTCGTCTTCAACAACCCGAACGACGCGACGAGCGAGTACGCGATCGAGAACTACCTCATCGGGCTGATCAACGGGACCCCGGCGGGCGAGACGATCCGCATGTCCTTCTACGCCTTCAACTCGCAGGACTACTACGACGCCCTGGTGGCCGCCTACAACCGCGGCGTCAACGTCAAGATCGTCGCGGACGACTACGCGCCGTCGTCGAACGTCCAGAAGACGACCACCGACCTGGCGGCCGTTCTGGGGACGGACGCCGCCGCCAAGTCGTACGTCCTGCTCTGCAACGGCGGCTGCATCGAGCACAACCCCAGCGGCGGCATCATCAACCACAACAAGTTCTACCTGTTCACGAACACGTCGGGCAGCTCGAACGTGGTGGTCCAGTCGTCGGCCAACATGATCTCCGTCACCTCGGGTGTGAACGGCGGGATCAACGCCTGGAACAACGCGCTGACCGTGGTCGATCAGCCCGACATCTACCAGTCCTACATCGACCGCTTCACCGCCATGAAGGCGGGCCAGATGTCCGGGACGGCGTCGAGCGTCGACTACACGACGGCGACGGGCACCAACACCACCACCGGCACCAGCGCGAAGTCGTACTTCTTCCCTCAGCAGGACACCAGCAAGGACGTCGTCCTCGACATCCTCAACAACATCGACTGCTCGACCAACGGCAGCGTGCATCTGGCCATGTACGACATCAAGGACACGGCCGTCGCGCAGAAGCTGAAGAGCCTCGACGACGCCGGCTGCACGGTCCACGTCGCCTACACCGACCAGGGCACGTCCGACGACACCACGGTCAACGCCCTCAGCGCCTGCGGCCCGCACAACGGCGTGGCCATCTACAAGTTCGACAAGACGGCTCCGCCCGCTGCCATGCTGCACTCGAAGTACCTTGTGGTGAACGCCGATTACCTCGGCACCGAGCAGCAGATCATCTGGACGGGAAGCCTCAACTACACCACCCAGTCCCTGCACGCCAACGACGAGGCGCTGCTGAAGTACAGCGGGACGCCGGAGATCTACACCTCGTACGAGTCGAACTTCACCGCGCTGGAGGGCCTCGGCGCCTACAGCCGGGCCGGGACCTGCTAGACGAGTAAGTCCTATGTCATGGGCTGACGGTCAGGCATGAGCACAGGGTGTTCAAGAGCATGTTGTGACGCAAGACCTGAACACCCTCTGACGCTTCTACTCTCGCGGAGCCAAGGCCCTGTCTCGTTCCAGCGGCGTATCGATGGAGCCGGCGGTCCGACACGGGCTTATGGCGCCCGGCCCGACTGTCCAGAAGGTGCTCGCACGTTCGGGCTCCTGACGCGAACTCGGCGCCGGCGCCCACCACACCGCCGAACCCAATCAGCCAACTGATCAGCCCAGCTCAACCCTCCGGCCACCGATCAAAAAGAACGAACCACGACAACGGACGGGAAGCGGCTGTCGTCGCTGGGGTCGGCGAGCGCGAGGAGGTCCTCGCCACGGAACCGCAAAGAATTTTTCGCGAAGAACTCTTTGCGAAGAACTCTTTGCGGAATATCGTACGGCACATGGCGGATGCAGCGGAGAGGCCGGATGGCCCGGACGGTGAAGAGGACTCGGTTGTTCTGGATGCCAAGGGGCTTCGTGCCCTGGCGCATCCGGTGCGCGTGCAGTTGGTCGGGCTGCTGCGGAAGCACGGCCCGTCGACGGCCACCCGCCTCGCGGAGCGGCTGGACGTGAATTCCGGTACGGCGAGCTACCACCTGCGCCAGCTCGCCGCGGCCGGCTTCGTGGCGGAGGACACGGGGAGGGGGAACGCACGGGAACGGTGGTGGCGTTCGGTCCACCAGCTGACGCGCTTCAACCATGAGGATCTCGCCGAGCGGGAGCCGGAGGCGGCGCTGGCCTACCTGCGGTCGGTGCACAGCGCGTACGTCCTGCGCACCCAGCAAGGGCTCAATGGTCTGCAGACGCTGCCCCGGCCGTGGCGGGAGGTGTTCGACATGAGCGACGCCACGCTCCGCCTCACCCCTGCGCAGGCCCAGGAGTTGCGCAGCGAGATCCTGTCCGTGATCGACCGGTACCCGCGGGCTTCGGCTGAGGAGGACTCCCAGGAAACCGAGCGGGTGTGGGTGAACTTCCAGGTGCTGCCCGAAGGCGACAGCCCCCCGCAGGAGGAGGACTGATGCGCTACCGACAGACCGAAGCCGCCGACCGGGGGCGGTTACGGCCGCTCGGAGGGGTTCTCGCGGCACTGCTGGTCGCACACAGCGGTACCAGGATCTCGGCCATCGCCATTCCGTGGTTCGTGCTTGTCACGACCGGCAGCGCAACGCAGACCGGTCTGGTCGCTTTCTGTGAGATGGGTCCCTATGTGGTGGTCAAGGCCTTCGCCGGGCCGCCGGTGGACCGGATCGGGCCCCGCCGGATCTCCTGGATCGCGGATGTCGTCAGCGCGACTGCCGCCCTGCTGATTCCCCTGCTGCATGCCGAAGGCCTGCTTTCCTTCGGAGGTTTGCTGGCCCTGGTCGCGGTCATCGGCACGGTCCGCAGCCCCGGGGATCTGGCGAAGGACGTCATGATCCCGCAGGCGGCCGAACTCAGCCGAGTGCCGCTGGAACGGGCGACCGGGCTGCAGGGCGTGTTCGATCGACTGGCGGGAACGGTGGGGCCTGCCGCCGGGGGCGCTCTGGTGGGGCTGGTGGGCCCCATGGTCGGGTTGGGCGTCAACGCCGCCTGCTTCGCGCTGGGTTCGCTGATCATCGCCGTAGCGTTGCCCAGCGGCATGGGGCGGCCGCAGAAGCACCCTGCCGGAAAGGGAGAGGAAGAGACCGGGCACGATACCCAGGGGGGATACTGGCACAGCCTGCGGCAGGGCTTCGCGTTTCTGCGCGGGCAGCCGGTACTGCTGGCGCTCTACGCCATGCTCGGCGTCACGAATCTGCTGGACGCAGCGTATGTGGCCGTACTGGTTCCTGTCTGGGCCGCGGGGTCGGGTTACGGTCCTGCCACGATCGGGCTGGTGCTGGCATCGTTCAGCGTCACGGCGACGGTCGGCAGCCTCGTCGCCGCGGCGGTGGCCCATCGGCTGCGGCGCCGGCCGGTGTTCTTCCTCGGCTGGCTCGTCACCGGGGCACCGCGGTTCCTGATCCTGACGGCGGACGTGCCGCTGTGGTGCGTGGCGGCGGTGATAGGCATGGGCGGCCTGGGGGGCGGCTTCATCAACCCGATCATCGGCGCCGTCACGTACGAACGCATACCCCCGGACATGATGGGCAGGGCGCAGGGCATCGGCGACGCCATCACCTGGGCCGGGATTCCCCTGGGCGGTCTCCTCGCGGGCGCCGTCGTGGCGGGAACGGGTCTCACTCCCGCGCTCCTGATCGCGGGCGCCGTGTATTTCCTGACGACCAACCTTACGGGCCTGCGCCCGGAATGGCGTGAGATGGACCGCCACCGCGGTGGGGAACGAGCCGGGCGGAGCCCGGACGTCACCCCGGCGGAGTCTGCCTCATCCGCGCCGTAAAGCCTGTCTGACATTCACGTCGTCGCCCGGAGGGGGCCGCGCGGCGTCGGATGCGGTGCCGCCGGTGCGCACTCGATCCCTGTCACCCTCCGGGTGGAACTGAGTTGGAACTTCGTCTTCGTGGAGGAGACAGAGCACGGTGAGCAGCGGATACCTCTCTTTCCGAGGAGGACCGCAGCGCTTGCGCGGGGCTGCCTGAGAGTGCGGGGCCGGCTCGTCGGCACCTATATTCCTCGCGTCCGCTGCGGCAGCCTCCCCCACCTGTGGAGCGCCGCAGCAGTTGTCGGGTCCGCTCAGATCGATTGATCACACATCACTGCTGGGGTGCCTCTCGCGCCTGGCGCCGACGACAGAGCCGGCGTCACGGCACACAGAAATCCGAAGTGCGAGCTGCCGAAGTGATCGTGCCCTGCTCGAGTTCCACGATCCGGGCTGCGCGAACGAGGGGTTGAGTCAGATATCGGCCGATCAAAGCTTGGAGACATGATGACGGAGTCCAGCGAGTCGACATCTCTGGATCTGGCGGCCGGGCCCGGCACAGCGGTGGTCGCTCCGGCAGCGGAGCACCGTGCTCGCGGGGCCCTGGCCTCGCACAGCGCCCTCGCGGGGTGGGCCCCGCGTCGTGCCATCCGGGCCACGACGATCCACGGCGGGTTCGAGGCCCAGGCCTCACTCGTTCCGCACAGCATCGCGCTGCGTGCCCGAGGTCTGGAGCTGACCTACGAGGAGCTCAACGCGCGCGAACGTCCTGGCGCGCCGGCTGCGCGCCCACGGCGTCAGAGCCGAGTCCCTGGTCGTCGTGTGCCTGCCGCGGTCCGTGGAGTTGCTGGTCAGTTTCCTCGCCGTGATGAAGGCCGGTGGCGCGTACGTGCCGCTGTCGGCCGGTGACCCGGTCCAGCGGCGGCGGCACATCGTGGAGGACGTGCGGCCCACGGTCATCATCACGGACGCCGCCCACCTCGACGACAAGGAGTTCACCGGCTCGACGGCCTTGTGCGTCGACGAGCTGCTGGAGTCGGTCGCGACCGCCGGCCCGGCCGAGCGGGGCAACCTGGACGAGGAGGTCAGGCCGGAACAACTGGCCTACGTCATCTACACGTCCGGATCGAGCGGCCGACCCAAGGGCGTGCTGTGCCCGCACCACGGGGTGGCGAACTACCTGGACTGGGCCGTCGAGACCTACACCAGGCTCGGCACCGACGGTGCTCCGCTCTTCTCCTCGGTCGGCTTCGACATGGTGGTGCCCAACATCTACGCGCCCCTGTGGTGCGGCCAGTCAGTCCGGCTCGTCCCCGACGACCAGGATCTTCCGGCGCAGATATCCGAGGTACTGTCCTCGGGTCCGTACGGCTTCATCAAGCTGACGCCCGGCCAGCTCGACCTGATCACCTCGATGACCGATGCGAGCGGGGCGCGGAGCCTGGCGGGGCTGCTCGCTGTGGGGGCGGACCTCTTCCCGGTGCAGTCGCTGCAGCGTTGGCGCGCTCTCGACACCGCGACGCCCGTTCTCAACGAGTACGGGCCGACCGAGGCCTCGGTGGCCAACGCCTTCTTCATGACCCCGGACGGCTTCTCCGGGGAGACCATCCCGATCGGCAAGCCGATCGAGAACACCTCCATGTGAAGGCAGACGATCGAGTCGGTCGCGCGGCGTTGCATGAGCGCAATTGAGCTTCTGGTCCGGCGGGGGCCGGGGGCACGCGCGGCGCGGGTGCCGTCGGACTTCCCGCTGGCGTCGGTCACGCGGGAGCAGTTGGACCAGGTGCTCAAGGAGACCGGTCGTGCGGACGACCTGTACGACCTCACGCCCCTGCAGAGCGGAATGCTGCTGCACAGCCTCACGGGCGGCGGCTACGGGGGATGTCACGTCATCGAGTGCGCTCCCGGCCTCGACGAATCCGTGGTGGTCGAGGTGTGGCGCGAGCTGGTCCGGCGGCACCCGGTGCTGCGCAGCAGCGTGCACTGGCAGGGTCTGGAGCGGCCGGTCCAGGTGGTGCATCCGGCGGAGTCGGTGGACATCGCGATCGCCGACTGGTCGGAGGGCCTCATCGATACGGCGAGCGACCAGAGCAGGGACTGGCGCCCGCGGGTGACGGTGGCGCGTACCGGTGACCGGCTGAAGGTGGTGCTCAACTGCCATCACCTGTGGATCGACGGCTGGAGCGTCGGCGTGCTGACCGAGGAGGCGAGCCGGCTGTACGGGGCCCTGACGGGCAGCGGAGAGGAGTTGCCGTTGCCGGTGCCCTACCGCCGCTTCGTCGAGTGGCTGCGCGACCCGGAGCGGCAGCATGCGGCGCGCATGTACTGGACGCGTCGGCTCGCGGGCAGTCGTGCGTGCTATCTCGATCCGCCCGGCCATGGGGCCGGGGGCGGGGAGCGCCTGCTCACCCTCGACCTGCCGGCGGCCACCAGGACACACTTCGAACGTCTGGTGAGCAAGCACGGTGTGACACCTGCCATCGCCACCCTCGCGGCGTGGGCAGTCACGGTGTCGGCGACCGTCGGCCGGGACGACGTCATGGTGGGCTGCGTGGTCGACGGGCGGACCTGGGACCTCGCGAAGATCGACCGCGTCGTGGGGCTGGTGATGAACACCGTGCCGGTCATCTGGGATCCGGCCGGTTCGGCGACGGTGGCAACGGCGCTGGCCGGCCTCAGGGACCAGCTGAGCGACACCGTGCGCCACGGCCACCACTCCCTGGCCGACCTCCAGCGCAGGGTGCCGGGTGCGCAGGGCGAGCCCTTCGACAACATCTTCGTCGTCGAGGACGTGTCGGACACGAGCTCCGCCCGGACGTTCCAGCGGGGGCAGGGGTACGAGGAGGTGCACTACCCGCTCTCGCTCACCCTCCTGGTGGAGAGCGGTCAGCCGGTCGCGTTCCGGTTCGCGTTCCACGACGGGGGACTTGACCCCGCGCTGGTCCGTACGCTGGCCGACCGTGTGGTGCGGGCGCTCGGGCTGATGGTGTCGCACGCCTGCGGGCCGGCGGCTTCGCTCCGGACGATGCTGTAGGGAAGTCCGGCGCTCAACAGCAGGCGGCCATCCGGTCGGACGGCCGCCTGCCGTATGTGCTGGGCCACTTGTACCTGCTGTGGCCGCCGCTCGGCACACGGGGCTCGCCGGGCTGCCGTGCGTCGTCTTTTCCGCGGCCCTGCAAGAGGGCCGCCGGCCTCCGGGGCCGGCATGACTGTTTCCCTCTGTCGAACGGATGACCTGGGGGTGGTGTCGGAGATGCTCCCCGCACGACGCGATCCGTCACCGGCCTCGACCACGGCCACCCGCCCCGAGGCGCCCACCGTCGAGCGGCTCACCCCCCTCCGACCATGCGCGGTGTTCGACAAGCCGCGGACCCTGGGGGCCCTCCGAGGAACCTGCCGGGGCCGGCCGTGGCTGATGGCCCGGCCGGCCCCGGCAGGTTTCCGGCTATCGCGCGGGAAGCAGATCGGCGAAGTAGGTGTCCTCGCCCGTGCACCCCCGGCGGAGTTTCGGTGAATCATGTCCGATGCCGAGCTCCAGCCGGTGTGCCCCGCGCTCGACGGCCGCCCTCAACGGGCCCAGCAGACAGCCGAAGTGGTAGACCGTTCCCCGGTCGAGGCCTGGGATGTCGAGGATCCCGAGGGTGTGCGCGTCCATGGTGTCGTCGAACATCCGGCACAGCATGTGAGCGATCACCTTCCCCCGCCACCGGGTGCGGACGAAGAAGTGCTGCCCCGGGCGCCGGTGGTAGTTGCTGATCCTCCACCTGACGATGTCGGGCGATTCGTTCATGTCGTTGCGCCGGGAGACGCTGGCGATACCCGCGGCGGCTTCCGCGACGACCTCGTCCGAGAAGGGCACGACGTCGTGCTCCAGCCCGAGCTCCTCGGCTTCGCGGATGTCCCGGTTCCAGTGCCGCCGGCGCTTCGCGGGAAGGCGCTGGAGGAATTCCTCGATGCCGGCGGCCCCGCCGATCTCCAGGGTGCCGCCAAACGCGGCTGGCTATGACCCCGCCCCATGGGCGCGGGCCGCGTCTTCCCGGGGTCGACGATCACGGGTACTGAGTGTGGACCACGTCACCGAGGGTTCCTCTCGGTGGAGGCGGGTGCGTCGCGAGTTGCCTGCCGGTTCTCCAGCAAGCCGGACATCTTTCGAAAACTCGTACCAGGTGTGTCGTACGGGCTGGGTGGGGCGGGTACCCGGGGCTTCGGCCAATCCGGGGGGCTCGGTCCCGACGAGGAGGCTGTGGTGAGTGCGAGTGACCTCCCGAGTGCCGGCACGAACGGCACGCGGCAGGCCGGCCGGCTCCGGCTGGACCTGCTCGGCATCTATCTCAACGACCATCTGGCGGGGGCCACCGTCGGCACCAACCGGGCCCGTTACCTGGCCCGCGCGACCCGTGGCACCCCGACCGGCGAGGCCCTGGAACCGATCGCGCGTGAGATCGCGCAGGACCGGCGGAGCCTGCTGGACATCATGGCCAGGCTGAGTGTCCAGGCGCGCCAGTACAAGGTCTTGGCGGGTCGCGCGGCCGAGTTGGCCGGGCGGCTCAAGAGCAACGGCCGTCTGGTCCGCCGGTCCCCGCTCACCACGGTCATCGAGCTCGAGTTCCTGCGGCTCGGCGTCGAGGGGAAAGCGGCCGGCTGGCGGACGCTGCGCCCGCTCGCCGAGACGGACGAGCGCCTCGACCCGCGGCAGCTCGACCAACTGCTCGAACGGGCCGACCGGCAGCTGCGCACGCTCGAGGAGCTCCGCTTCCGGCGGTCGCAGGAGGTGTTCCGGGGCCCTGGGTGACCGACCTGTTCCTCGGCGAGGCTCAGGCACCCGCCGTTCCGCAAGAGACGCAAGGCGCACCAGAGGAGTGCCGTCATGACTGTTCCCGGTGTCGCGGGCGACTGTGATCGCGTCCTGGAAGACCTGCACCGAACCGGGAGGCATGTCGTCCTGGTCGCCGGCGACCGGCCGGCCGCCGAGCAGATCTACCGCTGGAGCACTAGTTCGCCGCGGCTTGCGTTGCCTGGGGTTGTGCGGGCTCGCTGGGCCGTGCCTGGCCATGGGTTTGGTCCTGGAGATTGAGCAGTGAGAGGAGTGAGGCCACCGTCAGGCCCTGACCGGCTTCGGTCGGATGGCGCAGGACCTTGGTGGGGTCGATCTCATAGATGTTGCCACGGCCCTGGCGAGTGTGTGAGAGGTAGCCGGCCTGCTCCAGGTCCGCGATGATTTTTTGCACGGCGCGCTCAGTGAGACGGCAGCGGGCGGCGATGTCGCGAACCCGTGCGCTCTGGTTGTCCGCGATGGCCGCAAGGACGCGAGCGTGGTTCGTCAGGAACGTCCATCCGCTGTGTGACTCAGGTACCCCATCCATGGCCCGATTCTATCGAGCAGGCGTGCACGCTTCCAAAAACACGTACGCGCTTTCGTGTATCACTTGACGGATGTTGCTCCCGTGGGGGAACGTTGGAGCGGTCTACACCAGTGCATTGGGAGTAAGCCGTGCAGCAACCCTCGTACCGGGCCCAGTCCCCCCTGGCGCCGAACCTCCCCTGCTCCGACAGAGACGGTGCTGCGGGATCGCTTCTGCCTGGTCAGGTAACAGCGTTGTACGCATCGAGCGGCAACCGTGACCGGGTGACAGTGCAAGGTGAACTCGACCTCATCTCGGGCAACCAGATCCGAGCCCACCTGGTCGAAGCCCTGACCGCTTCGGCCAACGGTCTCGAGTTGGACTTGAGCGGGCTCAGCTTCTGCGACTGCGCCGGCCTCAGCGTGCTTCTGGACCTCCGGCAGCGGGCCCTGAGTCAGGGCAAAGCCGTCACGATCCAGGCCGTCAGCCCCACGGTCGACAGGTTGCTCGATCTCACGGGAGCACAAGAGCTGTTCTCACCCGAGCGGTCGTGGTGCACGGAACCCGCGTCATCCGGCGCCGCCTCGCTGCCCTCACCGAAGCCGGGAGCGCCGCCCAGCGTCGACGTACAGCGTGCCCGGCACGTGTCAGTGCCTGTGTGAACCCGCTTGAGTGGATGAGGGTGACGAGGGCGGCGGCGACCGCGCCCTGGAACACCGCGGCGGCCGGACCATCCCCGCGGGCGCGGGGGCGACTCTTGCCGAGCAGGCACTTTCAAGGGCAGGACAGCCCATTTCATTCAGTTGCGACGGCCCCACCTGCCGAAGCACTTCCAAGTGGACGCACCAACCACACCGCACGAGAAACGCGTGCACGTACTCGCATCGGCCAGCCCTAGGAAGCGATCGGGCGCCTGCCCCGGTGCCCTACCAGGGAATTCAGACACCCATGGGCGGGAGGCCGGGCAGCACCTTGTCGAGGGTGATGGGAAAGTCGCGCACGCGTACACCGGTGGCGTTGAACACTGCGTTCGCGACCGCCGCACCGGCCCCGCAGATCCCCAGCTCGCCGGCGCCTTTTACCCCAAGGGGGTTGGCCTTGTCGTCGAACCCGTCGAGGAGGACCGCGTCGACATCGGGGATATCCGCATGGACCGGTACCAAGTAGTTCGCGAGATCCCGGTTGATGAACTCACCGGTCCGCACATCGACCACCGCCTCTTCGTGCAAGGCCGCACTCAGGCCCCAGATCATGCCGCCCACCAGCTGTGAGCGCGCCGTCTTGGCGTTCAGGACCCGGCCCACCGAGAACACGCCCAGCATCCGGCGAAGACGGATCTCGGCGGTGTCGGCATCGACACCCACCTCCGCGAAATGAGCCCCGTACGTATTGATCGAGTACGCGCTGTAGTTCGGATCCTCGGCCATGGAGGCGACCTCGCCTTCTCCCGCGAGACCATCGGGGAAGAGGCGTTCGACGATCTCCTTCAGCGACTGAGACGCGTCACCGATGCTCAGGCTGTCTCCCGAGAACACAGCGTCCGCGGGGCTCAGGCCGTGCAGCGGAGAACTCTCGTCCGCGCACGCCGCGACCAGCAGCTGCTGACGCAGGTCAGCGCAGGCGCGATGCAATGCGGTACTCGTATTACCCGCGCCCCACGAGCCGCCGGAGCCGGCACTCACCGGGAACTCGGAGTTCCCCAGCTCGACCCGCACCAGCTCGGGCGGCAGTCCGAGCCCGTCAGCCGCGACCTGGGTCAGGATCGTGTAGGTACCCGTGCCAATATCGGTCATATCCGACTCGACGACCGTAGTTCCACCCGGTTCCATCCGGACGCGCACCTTCGTCGGTGCCTGGAAGTGCGGACGGATGGCACTCGCCATGCCGTAGCCGACCAGCCACCGTCCCTCCCGCAGGCGCGCCGGCTCGGCGGAGCGGCGCTCCCACCCGAACCGCCGCGCACCCTCGCGCAGGCAGTCGACCAGCTTGCGGGCACTATAGGGAACGCCCCGCTCGGGGTCGAGTTCCGGCTCGTTCCGGATCCGCAGCTCGACCGGATCCATCTCCAGTGCGTGGGCCAGCTCGTCCATCGCGGACTCGACCGCGAGCAGACCCGGCGCCTCACCCGGCGCGCGGACATCTTCTCCCGGCTGCAGATCCAGCGGCGTCAGCCGGTGTCGCGTCAGCCGATGAGGTGCGGCGTAGAGACTGCGCGCGGTGGTTGCGATCTGTTCGGTGTACTCCGTCTCACGGCTCGTGAACGCGTTCGACTCGTGAGCGATCGCCACGAGGCGACCGTCCCGCTCGGCGCCGAGACGAACCCGCTGGCTCGACATGGGACGCATGCCGACGAGATGGAAGACCTGCTGCCGGGTCTGGGCGACCTTGACCGGCTGGTTCACCACCTGCGCGGCAATCGCCGCCAGGGCTGTCTCCGCATGGACACCCAGCTTGGAGCCGAACCCCCCGCCGACGTACGGGGTGTGGACGTGGATCCGCTGCTCCTCTATCTGAAGCGTGCTCGCGAGTGACGCACGAGCCGACTCGGTGCTCTGACAGCTGACGTAGACGGTCAGGTCCCCGCCGGACCAGGCCGCCACCGCGGCCTGCGGTTCCATCGGCTGGGAGAACTCGTACGGAGTCGTGTAGCTCTGGTCGATCTTGACCGCCGAGGTCTCGAACGCGGAGTCGAACTCGCCGACCGCGGTATCGGTCGGCATCATGCCTCTCACCGAATCCGGGGCGTAGACGTACTCCTGGCTCGCGGCGAAGTCGTATCGCCCGGGCTCGGCCTCATAGTCGACGTCGACCAGGTTCGCCGCCGCTCGTGCCTGCTCGAAGGTCTGGGCCACAACAAGCGCTACCGGCTCGCCGTAATGATGAACGTCCGGGCCGGTCAGGACGGGCAAGGCGCGCATGTACGGATTGGACAACGACGTGTCGGGGGCGCCTTGGGCGGGCGCGTTGTGGTGGGTGAGTACAACGCGCACTCCGGGTGATCTCTCGGCGCGCGTGGTGTCGAGCCGCGTGATGTGCCCTTTGCCGATCGCCGCACCGACGATGAACCCGTACAGCATCTGGCCGAGGGGCCAGTTCTCATAGGCGTACGTCGCCCGGCCCGACACCTTCAAAGGGCCGTCCACACGGTCGAGTCCCTGCCCGATCACGGTGGCCATCACACCCTCCTCTGCTCCACCTGGACCGCTTCCGCCAAAGTGCGACAGAGCGTGCGCTTGGCCAGCTCGATCTTGAAGTCGTTGTGCCCCCGCCCCACGGCATCCCGCATCGCCGCCTCTGCAGCGTCGCGATACGTGGCCATCGAGGCGGGACGTCCGGTCAGCGCGGCCTCCGCCTCGGCGGACCGCCACGGCTTGTGCGCCACTCCCCCGAACGCGACCCGGACCCGGCTGATCATCTCGCCCGCCGTCTCGACGATCGCCGCGACGGAGACCAGCGCGAACTCGTAGGACGCCCGGTCGCGCACCTTGCGGTAGACCTGCCCGCCCTGCGGGGCCGGCGGCAGCACCACGGCTGTGATCATCTCGCCCGGTCGCAGATCGGTTTCAATGTGCGGCGTATCGCCCGGCAGGCGGTAGAAGTCGGCGATGGCGACGCGGCGGACAGACTGGTCGGCGTCGAGCAGCTCGATCTGGGCCTCGAGCGCCGTCAGAGCGACGGCCATGTCGGAGGGATGGGTGGCGATGCAGGCGTCGTCGGCGCCGAGGATTGCGTGGACCCGGTTGAAACCGCCGATCGCCGAGCACCCCGAGCCGGGGTCTCGCTTGTTGCAGCCCACGGCCGAGTAGTAGAAGTACGGGCAGCGGGTCCGCTGCAGAAGGTTGCCGCCGATGGATGCCTTGTTGCGCAGCTGCCCGGACGCGCCGGACACAAGCGCCTGGGTCAGCACCGGGTAGCGAGTGCGCACGCGGCTGTCGGCGGAGGCATCAGAGTTCGCCGCCTGAGCGCCGAGCCGCAGCCCGCCGTCGGGCAGCTCCTCGATGTCCGCCAAGGGCAGTCGGCTGATGTCGACCAGATGGGTCGGTTGCTCGATCTCTAGCTTCATCAGATCGAGCAGGTTGGTGCCGCCGCTGATGAACGTCGCACCCGGGCGGGAAACCGCGGCGAGCGCCCCTCGCACGTCCGTGGCCCGCTCGTAGGTGAAGGGCTTCATCCGACGCCTCCCTCGGCGACGGCCCGGAGGGCCGCGACGATGTTCGGGTAGGCAGCGCATCGGCAGATGTTGCCACTCATTCGCTCCCGAACCTCCTCATCAGACAGAGGAATCTGCGAACCCGACACATCCGCGGTGGCGTGACTCGGCCACCCTTCCTCGATCTCGCCGAACATGCCGACCGCCGAACAGATCTGACCCGGCGTGCAATAGCCACACTGGAAACCGTCGTATTCGAGGAAGGCGGCCTGCACGGCATGGAGAGCGCCGGGCTCGCCCAAGCCCTCGATCGTCACGATCTCGTCGTCCTCGTGCATGACCGCGAGCGTCAGGCAGGAGTTGATTCTCCGGCCGTTGACCAGCACGGTGCACGCGCCGCACTGCCCGTGGTCGCACCCCTTCTTGGTCCCCGCGAGACGCAGACGTTCGCGCAGCACGTCGAGCAGGGAAGCACGCGGATCCACCTCGAGACGCTGCGCACGACCATTGACACTCAGCGTGATTCCCACGGGTTCGGGCACCCCGTGCTCGTTCCGGTCGACCTCGGCCGCAGCGCCGCCGACCGGCGCGTGTGACGCTGCGGACGGGGTGCCCGCAACCGGCTCGCTCATCCAGTCCTCCTCGTCGCAACGGGCACTACAGCCCCGTACGTCCCGGGCCACGGGCCCTCGCCCACCCTCGGTAGGAGACGTGATCAGCGAGCGGCCCACACCCCGGCAACCTGGCCCGCCCGTCAGCACACCCGCAACCCGCATCAAGCCGATGTACGACCAAGCTATGGCGAGCGGGCAGCCCCCGCATGTCGGCCAGACGCCCCTTGAGGAGGCGGTTGCGCAGGGAACTTCCACGGGTGACGAGGCTGCCGGGGCGAGCAGGCTGATCCGCAGATCGCCCAGGTGCTCGTGCTCCACAAGCTCCAGGTGTACGTGCCACAGTGCCGCCCGTCAGGACCTGCCTGAGGGGCGGCAGCTCGGCGCATCGGTCGGGCCGTGGCTATGAAGCTTCTGGAGAGTTCGCGTCTGTGCCTGGTGATTCTTCCTCTGCGGGTGCGCCCCGGCCGACTGTCAGGGACCAGCGCACAGCCGTGGGCGCCTCGACGGAGACGGTTCCGTCGCGGTTCACTCCCGAAACGGCTACCTGGTTGTAGGTGGTGCTGACCTTGTCGGCGAGGCACTCGAGGGGGAAGGAGACGTGTACGGGCCGCACGGCGACTTTGACGGTCCCCTTGCCCTGGCAGCGCACTGCGACGATGAGCGCGTCGCCCTTCTTGCCCTTCGCAAACTCGACCTCGGCGTTCCCTGTGGTCGCCTTCTGGCGGCCGGCCAGTGTCTCGTCCGCGTCCAGTTCCGGCGGCTTCCGCACGGCAGGTTCCGTGCTGCCGGGAGCGGCAGCCGTCGCTGAGCGCGATGAGGTCGGATATCCGGACTGGGCGGGTTGCTTGGCGTCGGAGTGGTCCGCGGAGCAGGCAGCCACTGGGAAGAGCATGGCGGCACCCAGCATGCTGAGCGCAATGAGTGTCCTGTGAGGCATGGGCATGTCAGTTCTCCAAGTTCGGGTCGCCCGCCTCACCCGGCCGCAGCTCAGGGTCAGGCACGGGAGTGCTCAGCATCGACTCCGGCAGCGTCCACGTCATGCCGGATCCCTCGGTGAGAGGGTGGCAGAAGTACAGGATCCGCGAGAGCCCGGCGGCGTGGTCGGGGCTGTGGTCGGCCTCGTAGTCGGATTTATGGTTGCCCCGAACCACCTCTCTTCTGGCTCCTGTCACTGCGTTCGACGACAGTCAGGGGTGTGGGCGGGCTCGTGGGTGACCTGCTCAGCCGGGTGACAGGAACATCGTCGACCTGTGTGCCCAGCAAGCATCCATCCGGCCCAAGTCAGCTACAGACGGCCTTTGGTTGGCCGTCACAGGAGGCCAGGGCCGGCCTTGCCGTGATTCTGGCCGACCGCGCCTGCTCAGGTCGCGCGACCCACAGTCGCCTGCGGCGGATGCTCAGACGGCGGACTTGCGTTCCTCGTCACTCAGCGGAGCTTTGTCCAGGAACGCTCGTTTGGGGCCGAACAGCATCGGCAGGAGCATGTCGGGGGAGAAGAGACGTGTTGCGGGGCGGGACAGGCTCATGACGTCGAGGAGGGCGGCCAGGGCGCGAGGGTTGCGGGCGCCGGTGGCGACGGCACGGTCGACGAACGCGGCCAGAGCGCGCTCGACTCGGGTGGGGGGCTGGTCGCTCGCGCCGGGGTAGAAGATGTCCTGACCGATGGCCAGGTCCCATGCGGCGGCGACCGGGCGGGTCACCGATTTCTGCAGGCGGCGTGTGCTGCCCGGCCGGGTGAGGCCCGTGGTGGCCGCGTGCTCGCGTAGGGCGACGGCGCTCTGAGCGGCGACGGTGATGCCGTGGCCGTAGACGGGGTTGTAGCCGGCGATGGCGTCGCCGATGACGATGAAGCTGTCCGGCCAGTGGCGCAGTTTCTCGAAGTAGCGGCGGCGGTTGGCGGTGCTGCGGGTGGTGACGACCTCGGTGAGGGGTGTGGCATCGCGTATCAGTTCGCCGATGACCGGATCACCCAGGCCGAGTGCGAAGTCGGTGAACGCGTCGGAGTTGTCGGTGGGTTCGCCGCCGCGCGTGCCGGAGAGGGTGACGATCCATCGGCCGTCCTCGACGGGCAGGATGATCCCTCCCTGGCCCGGCGGCACGGCGGGGTTGGCTTGCACGTTGACCAGAGGGAAATCTTGGGCGGGGGCCCGGTAGACGCGGGTGGCGTAGGCGACGCCGGCGTCCACCTCGTGCTCGGGCACGGCAGGAAGGCCGAGCTCTTGGAGCCAGGTCGGTGCGCGGGAGCCCCGTCCCGTGGCGTCGATGACGAAGTCGGCCGCAAGATGCTCCTCCTCAGCGTCCAGAGCGCGGACGTGGAGGCCGGTGACGCGGGCGGCGTCACCGGCGAGGCGGGCGGCGGTGGTGTTCTGTCGAAGGGTGATGCGGGGGTCGGCGAGGACGCGTTCGCGGGTCACTGCGTCCAGCAGGTCGCGGGAGCAGACCAGGTTGCGGTGCGAGGTGGAGGTGAAGCGGCGGAACCAGATCTCGTTGGGGGCGCGGGAGACCATGTCGCCCATGATGTGGGCGAGGCGGGCGCCGCGGGCGACCAGTTCCTCGATCAGTCCTGGCAGCAGCGTGTCGAGGGCGGTGACACCTCCGGTCCACACCAGGTGGGCGTGGCGGGCTTGGGGGACGCCGCGGCGGGGTTCCGGGCCGGTCGGGAGGGTGTCGCGTTCGATCAGGGTGACGTCGGCGTGGTCGGCGAGGGCTGCTGCGGCCAGCAGGCCGCTCATGCCGGCGCCGAGCACGATGACGGTAGGGCGGGTGACGTCGTCAGGCATGGGTTCGCGTTTCTTGTGGGGCCATCCGCTCGCGGATGGGGTCGAGGGTCCGCGGCCGGTGCAGCGCGCGGGAGATGGCGTCGATGTCGCCCTCGCCGCAGCCGATGCGCCGAAGAGCGTCGACTCCGGTCCTGCCGGCCGTCACGGCTTGTCCGGCATTGGAATGCCATGTCGTGAGTGCGGCTCGTACTGTGATCGCGCCGGCGATGCCTCGGGCTGTGCGCCCGGCGTGGCCGGCGTCGAACGCGTGCTGCCACAGGGCGTTGTCCAGGAGGGGGCGAGTCGGAGCAGGCCGTCGTGGAGTCGCTCGGCAGAACGCGTCCGTCACCACGCGTGGATCGGCGGGAGGCTCCAGGGCCCGCGCCACCGCGGTCCCTAACGGACCCAGCAGCGATTTCGTGGCCCGGCTCACCATGACTCGCTCCCGTCCTCGGGTTCGGGTACGACCGACCGGAAGACGCCTTCGAGCAGGCGCTCCAGTTGGCGGCGGGACAATGAGCCGTGCATGCGCAGGTCCGTGGATCGGACGCCGTACTGGTCCATCAGCGCAGCTACGTTCCGCGGCGAGGTCCGCCATGCGCCGTTTTGTAGCTGTCAGGCGCGCTGCGGCGAAGGTACTGACACGGGAACGTACTCGGTCGTTGACCGTCTCGTCCGGGGGGCTTCCTCCGACGAGGAGAGACCGGACGGTCTCCACTGGGAGAGCTGTTCTCTGCGCGAGTGCGTCGGGGTTGAGGAGCTCGTCCCGGTCGAGCCCGTGCTTGCCGATCAGCGCATCGAGTCGAGCAAGCGACTCAGTCAGTGGGGCTGGTTCCACCGATGCGCTCCAGGAGGTGTGTAATCCACATGTCTGTGGTGCACATGCCACCCTAATCGGCACCCCTCCGCCACTCAACGATCGTTTATGAAATCCCAACTCATCATTGACACTTGGTGGTTGCTCGTAGCGCTGTCCAGAGAACGGAGGCGGTCGGTGTCCCACAGCCGAGTGCCACTCGTCCGGTTCCTGACAACAGACGACTCGAGGTGATGACGCATGTGCCTGCCAGGCAGCCCTGCTGCGCAGCGCGCGGTCATGCGGTCTCCTTGGCCGTAATCCCGGCCGGACGTATCCCCGAGACCGCCTGCGCCGCGCCCTGACTACGGCCTTCGGGCCCGGCCGAGGCACGAGCGGGCCGACCGCGCCCCCCGAACGCGCGGCCGGCCTCCGCTCATGGCTGGCGTGCTGCGCGGCGCAGAGGGACGACGACGTCCTCGCCGGTGCTCGTCTCGCTGAGCCGGTAGTAGCCGATGTGTGCCAGCCGCTCAGTCCGGTTGCGGCCGGGGTCAGCGGTATGCGGCGAGGAAGGCCCGCACGCCCGCGTCGGCGTAGTGGTCGAGTTGGGGCTGGGTGTGCTGCGGGCTGCCGTGGAACATGGCCTTGTTCACCGGGATCCAGAGCAGCAGGCCGGAGAAGTGGTTGGCGGCCAGGAGGGGGTCGTCGATCCGCAGCAGGCCCTGGTCGGCCAGGCGTTGGAAGGTGTCGGCCAGGGTGGCCAGGACCCGCTCGAAGCCCTGCTCGTACCACGCGGCGCCCAGGTCGGGGAAAGTGTCGGCGTTGGCGATGATGAGTCGCCGCAGCTGGAGCACCTGGGGCTGGGTGAGGGTGGCCAGGAACTGACGGGCCATCTGGAGCAGGTTCTCCTCCAGCGAATCCGCGTCGGCGGGGATGACGGCCACCAGGTCGATCATGGCCTCGATCCGGTCGGTGGTGGCCAGGACGATCTCGGCGAACAGCTTCTCCTTGTCCGCGAAATGCTTGTACACCGTCTGCTTTGACACGGCGGCCAGCTTGGCGATGTCGTCCATGCTCGTGCCGGCGTAGCCCTTCGCCATGAACACCGATGTCGCGGCCTCCATGATCGCCTGGTGCTTGCGGGCCGAGCGTCCGCCGGGTTCGTTCGCTTCCATGCCTCCTCCTTCACGCCAATACAGTACTGGACAGTCCAGTTCCTCTTTGGGTACTGTACCGTCCAGTTCTGCAGTACTGGACAGTCCAGTTCTGACGTGATCCGGGGGGGATCCCGCATGACGCAGGCGATTCGTGCACCGTTCACCGGCCGCGCTGCCTCAGCTCCGCTCGCCACCCGCGCGCTGCTCGCCTGTGGGGCGGTGGCAGGGCCGCTGTTCCTAGGGGTGGGGGTGATCGAGGGCCTCACCCGCACCGCCTTCGACTTCACCCGAAACGCCATCAGCCAGCTCAGCCTCGGCTCGCTCGGCTGGATCCAGGTCGCCAGCTTCCTGGTCACCGGCGCGCTGCTCACCGCCGGCGCGGTGGGACTGCGAAGGGCGATCGGCCACACTGCCGGCGGCACCTGGGCGCCGCGCCTGGTCGGCGTGTTCGGCGTGTCCTTCCTGCTCGCCGGGGTGTTCACGGCGGACCCCGGCGCGGGCTTCCCGGCCGGTACGCCGGACGGCCCTGCCACGCTGAGCGGCCACGGAACGGTCCACATGCTCAGCGGCACCGTGGGCTACCTCGCGCTGTGTGCCGCGTTCCTCGTGCTGGCCCGGCACTTCGCCGCCCAGGGCCGAGGCGGTTGGGCCCTGACCTACCGTCTCCTGCCGCTTGGGATCTTCGCCGGGTTCGCCGCCTCCGCCGCCACGGTCGCGGCCTTCACCGCCGCGGCCGGCCTCGGCCTGCTCGCACTCACCGCAGCCATCGCCCAGCTGGCCAACCTCGCCCCGACCGTACGGCGGTAGCGCCCCGGTTCCGCAAGCAGCACCCCGAGACCACCTCCTCAGACAGACAGGACGCCGCATCATGACCGCACCGCTGAAAGGCCCCGCCAGCTACTTCCCGTCGATCGAGAAGAAGTACGGCCGCCCGATCGAGCAGTGGAAGGAGCTGATCCGCACGTCGCCCCTGACCAAGCACATGGAACTCGTCGCATGGCTCAAGTCCGAGCACGGCCTCGGTCACGGGCACGCCAACGCCCTTGTCGCCCACACCCTCGCCGAACGCGGCGACAACTGACCGTGGACCCTGCGGGCTGTGGAAATGACGCCCGCCGCAGAGCGCTGTCGGGGGCGGGCTCAGGTGACGCGTTCTGCTTCGTCGGCGAGGGCGGAGAGGAACGCCCCACGGTGTACGTCAGCCTCGACGGTGAGGCCGGACCGCTCGCCATCGGACTGCCGGAGTTGGTGCGGCTGTGTCCGGTGGCACCGTGGTGGCGGGATGCTCCCGGACGGACAGCCGGAGAACTCCAGGCGGTCGCCGACGAGTACCGGAAGGACATACCCGACCTCGACCAGCGACGCGTCCGTGCGGCCAGGGCGCTCGGCCTCGATCCGGCCGGGCTGCCGTCCGAGGCGACAGCCCTGGCCCGGCTCGTGGAGCTCTCCCGAGGACCTGTCGCCGCGGGCTGCCCCGTCGTCGGGTCCTAGGCCGTGTCTGACAAATGGCGCCGCCGGCCGCAGGGCGGGGCACGCGGTGTCCCGGTGCGTGCAATCGCAAGGCAGAGGATCACCCTCGTATTGGTCGTTTTCGGGCGGGCCCGGCAGTGCTGCGCGTGGCCGTGCCGGGTGTCGCGCGCCAGGCTGCCGTAGCCGTAGCCGGTGGCGATCTGTCAGTGCGCGTGCTGTCCTCGGTGAAAGACCTGACGCCTGGTCCTATGCCAACTTATGGTGACGGTTCGATCTTGGGACTACGGGAGGGCGACGGATGAACGTCGACGGTTTCAAACTGCTCGCTGAGGCGCACGACTACCTGCTTGCTGCCGCGCGTGGCGTTCCTGCAGGGGCTTGGGGGGATTCGACGCCGTGTTCGGAGTGGACGGTGCGTCAGGTGCTGAACCATGCGCGCCTGGACCAGCAGGCGCTGGTCATGCAGATAACGGGCGTCGCGCCCGCGGGTGACCCGTTCGAGCCCGCGGACGCGACGGCCGACAACTCAGTCGCGGAACTGACGGCGGTGCTGGAGGCGGCTGTCGCAGCGTGGGAGTCGGGGCGCGACGCGGAGAGTGTGCCCACCCCGATGGGGTCGATGCCGGCCAATATGGGCACCGCCGCCGCGGCGCTCGACGCCGGAATCCATGCCTGGGACATCGCCAGAGCTACCGGGCAGGACCTGCCGCTGTCCGAGGAGATGGCCGAGGCACTGGAGGACATCGCGTCGAGGATCGTCGATTTCGTGCGTGACTCGTTCGGGAAGTATGCGCCGCCGCTGGCCGTTCCGGAGGGCGCGAGCCGCGCGGAGAGACTCCTCGCGTTCACCGGGCGCGACCCGCACTGGCCCCGTTGACCTCGCGCTGAGCGCGGCACCCCGGGAAGACGGTGTCTCGCCGGGACGGCGACCAGTTTCTGCACGACAAATGATCACGGCGTGGTGTCGCGGAGCCACAGAATGAGCGAGGCGAGGTGCAGTCCTGCCCGGTAGCGGGCGGCGAGCTTGTCGAAGCGGGTCGCGACGGCGCGGAACTGCTTCAAGCGGCTGAAGCATCGCTCGACCACGTTGCGGCCTTTGTAGAGCTCCTTGTCGAAGGCCGGTGGCCGGCCGCCGAGGGTGCCTCGTCGCTGCCGGTTGGCGGCCTGGTCGGCACGTTCGGGGATGGTGGCCCGGATGCCGCGACGCCGCAGGCCGGCCCGGATGGCCCGGGAGGAGTAGGCCTTGTCGGCCAGGACTCGTTCAGGGCGGCGGCGCGGGCGGCCCGTGGTGGCACGAGGCACCCGGATGGCGTCCAGCACCGTGTCGAACACGGTGGAGTCGTTGACGTTCCCGGCGGTCACCACGACGGACAGGGGCAGGCCACGGCTGTCAACGGCCAGGTGGACCTTGGTCGTCAGCCCGCCCCGGGACCGGCCGAGGGCCTGCTCTGCCGCCGCGCGTTGCGGATCTTCCAGTTTGTCCTCGCCGGGCTCCCCTTTTTCCCGGCACCAGCGGCGTGTTGATGGGCTCGGTTGATGGTGGAATCCACCGACACCGTCCACTCCACACGGCCGATGGCGTCGTCGCGGACCTGGGCATGTTCCAGCAGTCTGGCCCAGGTGCCGTCGGTCTCCCAGCGGGTGAACCGTTCATAGACGCTCTGCCACGGGCCATACCGCTCGGGCAGGTCCCGCCAAGGCGCCCCGCACCGCAACCGCCACAACACTCCGTCGATCACCTGCCGGTGATCCCGCCAGGGCTGCCCCCGGCCATCCATCACCGGGAGCAGCGGCGCTATCCGCTCCCACGCCACATCCGTCAACTCACCACGACCAGCCACAAGATCAATTATCAGACACGGCCTAGGGAGATCCACTCGATCCCCTGTTCGTCAGCGCCCTCGACTGAGGAACAGGGGATCGACCATCGAGGCCCGGAGCTAAGGGTGGGCTCGGCCAGTTGTCCGCAGCCTGGCCACAGTCGGCCGGCCACAAGCGGGCTGTCACTGGGCGGTGTAGCCGCCGTCGACGGGCAGGGCGATACCGGTGACGTAGCTGGCACCGGGGCTGGCCAGCCACAGGACGGCCTGGGCGATCTCGTCGGCGGTGCCGAGCCGGGGGATGGCCTGCCCGGCCTCGGCCCGGGTGCGGTCGAGCTCACCGCCGTCGACCATGGCGTCGACCATGGGGGTGCTGATGGTGCCGGGGCACACCGCGTTGATGCGGACGCCGCGGGAGCCGTATTCGAGGGCGGCGCTCTTGGTCAGGCCGATGACGCCGTGTTTGGAGGCGTGGTAGGCGGCGCGGCCCGGGTTGCCGACGAGGCCGCCGAGGCTGGAGCAGTTGACGATCGCGCCGCTGCCCTGGGTGCGCATGTGGCGCAGTTCGTGCTTCATGGCGGCCCAGATGCCGCGCAGGTTGATGTCCTGGACGCGGTCGAACTGCTCGGCGCTCTCGTCGGCGGCGTCGGTGGGTGGAGGCATGATGCCGGCGTTGTTGTAGGCGGCATCGAGGCGTCCGAAGGTGTCGACTGTGCTGTCGATGGCGGCGGCGACCTGGTTCTCGTCGGTGACGTCGCAGACCAGGGCCAGCGCCTGGTGTCCGGTTCCGGTGAGGTCGTGTGCGGCGGCGGTGGCGGCCTTCTCGTCGATGTCGGCGAGGGCGACGGCCGCGCCCGCTTCGGCGAAGGCGCGGGCGACGGCCAGGCCCATACCGGAGGAGGCGCCGGTGATGAAGGCGACCTGCCCGGTGAAGTCGTATGTCGGGTTCTTGTGGTTCATGGCGGGTGCTCCAGGTAGGTGTGGCGGGGGCGGCTGGGCCGGTTCAGGCCCGCACCGACGTCGCTTCCGTGGTCGTGCGGGCTGCCGGTACGGGGTCGCCTGCGTCGGTGGGTGTTGGCGTGCGCTGGATCGTGACGGCCAGGGCGGTCAGCGGCAGCAGGGTCAGGCCGGCGAGGACGGCACCGACCAGGGCGGGCCCGGTCACGCCGAGCGAGGAGGACAGGGCCTGCCCGGCGAGCGCGGAGCCGGCGGCGATGCCGGTGTTGTACGCGGACGTGGTCAGGGCGGAGGCCAGAGTCGGGGCGTCGCCGGCGAAGCGGACAGTGAGGGCGGTGACGACCGGGTTGGTCGTGAATCCGGCCAAGGCCATGAGGAAGATCAGGGCGACGGCGGCGGCCGGGGTGGTGGACAGCGGGATCAGCGCGAGCAGGATCAGAGCGGTCACCGCGGCGGCCGGGATCGTCGTGGCCATGGGCCGGCGGTCGCCGAACCGGCCGCCGATCGCGGTGCCGCCCAGTGCGCCGGCCCCGAACGCGGCCAGCACCAGCGGCACGGCACCTGCGGGGATGCCGGCCCGGTCGGTCAGCAGCGGGGTGATGTAGGCATAAACCGCCAGGACACCGCCCATGATGAGCACGGCCGAGGCCAGTGCCAGCCAGAGCCGTCCCGTTCGCAGGGCCCGGATCTCGCTGCGCACGGAAATCGGGGCGCTCCGTTCCGTTCGGGGAATGAAACGGCCGATCGTGGCGGCGGCGAGGAGAGCGAGGGCGGCCAGGGCCCAGAACAGTCCGCGCCAGCCGGTGACGTGCCCGGCCAGTGATCCGGCGGGCACGCCGACGACGTTGGCCAGGGTCAGGCCGCCCATCATCACGCTGACGGCCCGGGTGGCGTCGGCCGGCCCTGCGGCCGTGGTGGCGATGACGAAACCGACCGCCCAGAACGCGCCGGTGGCCAGCGCGGTGACGAACCGGGCGGCCAGGACGACGGTGAAGGAACTGGTCAGGGCGGCCACCACGTGCCCTGCGGCGAAGACGGTCAGGGCGAGGACGAGGGTCAGGCGCCGGGGCAGCCGCAGGGTGGCCAGGGCCATGGTCGGCCCGCCGACGATCATTCCGACGGCGAAGGCCGTGATCAGCAGACCGGCGTGGGAGACGCTGGCCCCAAGATCGGGAGCGATGTCCGGGAGGATGCCGGCGAGGACGAACTCGGTGGTGCCCATCAGGAAGGTGCCGGCGGCGAGCACCCACACGACGAAGGGCAGCTTGCCCGGCGCGACGGGAGCGGACATACGAGGAACTACTCCTTACGAAGAGCGAACGGGGCTGGGAGGCGGGCTGGATGCGGACATGGCCGGCGTCGGCCAGGCGCGCGATGTCGTCCCGGTCGGTGAGGTGACCGAGGATGACCAGACCCGGCGAGGGACGGCCGCGGTAAAGAGCGCCAGGTTCCCCCGCGGCGTATAAAAGGCCAGGTCACCCGCCTTGGGGTCGGACGATTCGGGGGCGCCGTCCGTGGTCAGCTTGGCGCGGCAGGTCGGCGACGCGCTCGGCCTGCTGGAAGTCGTCGAGATCGAGGGTGAGCGGCGGCAGCGCGGCGAAGACCCGCGCGGCTGGGCGGAAAGCGCCATGCCATCCAGGTAACCGGCATTCGCCGTGCGGAGCGAGGCACGGTCAAGGGGTGTACTGCCAGTACATCGCTGCGAGCCGGAGCGGGACGTACCGTCGAAGGCGTGGACAACCAGGCAGAGGTCCGCGAGTTCCTGACCTCGCGGCGCGCGAAGATCACCCCTGAGCAGGCGGGCCTGCCCTCCGGCAGCCGCCGCCGTGTGTCCGGCCTGCGTCGCAGCGAGGTCGCAGCCCTGGCCGACATGAGCGTGGAGTACTACTCCAAACTCGAGCGCGGCAACCTCGCCGGCGCCTCCCCGGCCGTCCTGGAAGCCCTCGCCCGCGCCCTGCGACTCGACGACGCCGAACGCGCCCACCTGCTGAACCTCGCTCACGCGGCCGATGGCACCGACGCCCTCACCCGCCCCCGACGCCGAAGCCCGCAGTGGAAGGCCCACCGCAGCCTTCAATGGGTTCTGGACGCCGTCACCGCGGGTCCGGCCTTCGTCCGTAACGGCCGCATGGACCTACTCGCCACCAACCGGCTCGCTCGCGCCTTCTACGACGACGTCTACGCCACGCCCCACAACCAGGCCAATCTGGCTCGCTTCAACTTCCTCGACCCGGCCTCCCGCCGCTTCTACCCCGAGTGGGACCAGGCGGCCGACGTCGCCGTGTCGATCCTGCGCACCGAAGCCGGCCGCAATCCCCACGACAAGGGCCTGCACGACCTTGTCGGCGAGCTCTCCACCCGCAGCGATGACTTCCGCACCCGCTGGGGTGCCCACAACGTCCGCCATCACGGCACCGGCACCAAACGCTTCCACCACCACGCCATCGGCGACCTCACCCTCGCCTACGAAGGGCTCGAGATGGCCGCCGAACCCGGCCTCACCCTCACCATCTACACCGCCGAACCCGGCTCACCCGACGAAGAGGGCCTGCGCCTCCTCGCTTCCTGGGCCGCCACCCAGAACGCTGATCCCGCTTGGCCCACACCCGCGAGTTGACGCGTCCTACTCACATTTCAGCGGGCCGTCAATCGGCCTGCACCGCCTGGGTCCTCGCCCGGGCCTGGCGCATCCGCCGCCAGTGCCTCGAACGGCACGCGGACGAGCAGAACACCGCCATCGCCTTCGCCGTCGGCATGAGCGGATCACCGCACCAGCGGAACAACCGCGACCCCGGATCGTCCTCCGGGACCGCAACCAGGGTCGGCCAGGGCGCTCCATCCCTGCCCTCGGGACCGCCACCGGGGCAGTCAAGGCAAGCCGAAATCCCGTGGAGCCCACCTGCGTGGCGTGGAATGCTCTTCGGCGATCGCTGACGGAAGGGGAGGCTGAAAAGGTGTACGTACCGTCATCCGCACGAGCTCTCGATGATGACGAGCGTGAGCTCGTGGAGCTGGCACGCCGCACGATAGACGCGCATACCGACGCCGGGCCCGACGAAGACGGGATCCACACGATGGGCGCCGCGGTCATGGCCGCCGACTACCGGATGTTCGCCGGTGTGAACCTCTATCACTTCACCGGCGGACCCTGCGCCGAACTCGTGGCTCTGGGAGCCGCACGGGCCCAGGGCGCCCGCCAGATGCGCTGCATCGTCGCCGTGGGAAACCACGGGCGCGGGGTCGTCGGCCCGTGCGGGCGCGATCGGCAGGTCTTCGTGGACTACTACCCGAGCATGCGTGTCATCGTGCCCACCCCGGCGGGGCCCAGGTCCGTTCTCGCCGCCGACCTGATGCCGCTGGCTCAGCGATGGACCCCGGAAGGCATGAACGGTCTCGACCCGTCGCTCCACCAAGACCCTGAGACGGCCGGTCCCCCGATCATCCGGTTCAACCCCCGCTACCTCGAAGACGTCCGCTCCGGCGCCAAGACCAAGACCACCCGCTTCAGGGACCCGGCCCAACTCGGGCCGGCCCGGCTGGTGTTCGAGAGCGACCCCGAAGTCGTCCTGCCGGCAGAGGTGACCGGCATCAGGCACTGCCTGGTCAGCGACCTCACCCACCAGGACGCCCAAGCCGAGGGGGTGACGACCGCGACCGAACTCCGGGAAGTCCTCAAGGGCCATTATCCGGATCTGGCGGGAACCGACCGAGTCGACGTGATCACCTTCCAGATCAACGACAAGACGACCGCCGCTTGGAACTCCTGACGAAATGGTCTTCGAGGTGGTCGGATCACTCCGGGACAGATGATCCGGGGGTGCCGGGTGGCTCGGCCGAAGCCATGGGAAGTCGACGACGAGCTGTGGGCGCTGATCGAGCCACTACTGCCCAAGGTCGCATCGAGCCCAGATCCGTCCTCGCCGGCCGCACGTGAATGCACAGATCCATGATCACGGAATCGCAGCGGCACCGGCACAGAACTAGGATCGGTCCCAAGGAACAGATCACAGCGCCATGAGGGGCTGCCCCGGCCGGCCATCCCGCAGGAGGTCCGCAATGGCGACGCTGCTGTCCGTCAACGTAGGCATGCCCAAGGATGTCTCCTGGCAGGGAAGGACCGTCCGCACCGGGGCCTGGAAGGCCCCCGCCCAGGGCCCCCGCATGGTCCGGCGGCTCAACGTCGAGGGAGACGGCCAAGGAGACCTGGCCGGGCACGGTGGCGAAATCCGTGCCGTCCTCGTCTACCAGCTGCAGTCCTACCAGTACTGGCAGAGGCAGCTCGGTCGTGACGACCTGACCTTCGGGATGTTCGGGGAGAACTTCACCGTCGACGGACTGCCCGACGACGAGGTGTGCATCGGCGACCGCTACCGCATCGGCGAAGCCGAATTCGAGGTCACCCAGCCCCGCGTCACCTGCTACCGCGTCGGCATGCGCTTGGGCGAGCCCGCCATGGCCTCCCTGCTGGTCGCCCACCACCGCCCCGGCTTCTACCTGCGCGTCCTGGCAGAGGGCCGTGTCCAGGCCGGCGACGAGATCACCCTCACCCGCAGGGGCCCGGAAGAACTCAGCGTCGCCGACACCGACGCACTGCTCTACCTGCCCGACCGCGACGCCGCGAAGCTGCGCAAAGCCCTGAACATCCCAGCCCTGAGCCCCGGATGGCAGCAGTCCTTCCGTGAACTCGCCACCACCCAGCAGTCCAGAGAGGTGCCGGGATGGCCCGGGTTCAAAACGATGCGCGTCGCCCGCATCGTTCGCGAGACCCCCAGCGTCTCGTCGATCTACCTCCAGACCACCGACGGCACACCTCTCCCCGAGGCCCGCCCCGGCCAGTACCTCTCCCTCCGCCTACCCGTCGCCGATGCCGCCCCCGCGGTGCGCACCTACTCACTCTCGTCCACTCCCGCGGAAGGCACCTACCGCATCAGCGTCAAGCACGAGCCCCACGGGAAAGTCAGCAGCTACATCCACGCCAGGCTTCATCCAGGGGACCTGCTGGGCGTCGCCAGCCCTCGCGGAACGTTCGTACTCGAAGAAGGGACCCGCCCGATCGCTCTCGTCTCCGCGGGGATCGGTGCCACTCCGGTGCTCGCCATGCTCCATCACCTAGCCGCCAGAGGAGATCCACGTCCTGTCTGGTGGATCCACACCGCACACGACCGCGCCCACCACGCCTTCGCGGACGAGGCCCACACGCTTCTGGAACAACTCCCCCACGCGCACGAGCACATCTACTACACCTCGGAAATCCCACGCCCCGAAAGGCCCCACATCACCCAGGGCCGCCCTACTGCCTCATCCCTCGCGGCCCTGGGCATCCCCGCCGACGCGGAGGCCTACCTCTGCGGACCAGCAGCCTTCATGGAGGACGTCGCCGGCATTCTGCGCGATCGCGGCCTGAGCCCCGAGAGGATCCACACGGAACAATTCAGCGCCCTCCCGGCCATCAACCCTGGCATCACGCCCACAGTCGCCGTCCGGCCGCACCCACCAGCCGGTCCCACGGGCACCGGCCCCCTCATCACCTTCGCTCGCAGCGGCGTCACCACTCCATGGTCGTCCACCTGTGCTTCCCTCCTCGAGCTCGCCGAAGCCTGCGACATCCCCACCCGCTGGTCCTGCCGCACTGGCGTCTGCCACACCTGCGTCACTCAGCTCGTCACAGGTGACATCACCTACACCACCCCACCCCTGGAACCGCCCGAAGCCGGCACCATCCTCGTCTGCTGCAGCGCACCGACCACCGAGGTGGTCCTCGATCTCTGACGGGCTGCCAGCCGCAGCCACCCATCAGCTCCCCCGCGCAAGGCGACTCCTGCCTTGCACCAGGCGTGATCCAGTGCTCTGACAGCATTGGTTCGCCGGCTCGGTGGTCGGAGCAGTCGGATGCGCGGTGACGTCCGTCCGATCATGGGGAGCGTGGTGGCTGAGCCCGTCGGTGTGCCCCTCGGCCTGGTGAGCAGTAACGAGGGCCGCGAGGTCTTCTTCGGCCCGCAGTGCCCTCTGTCACCGGAGTTGGGCGAATGCCTGGTCGGCGTCGGCCACGGCCTCGGGGTGGACGTCGTGGGCGGCTCGACCGTCGGCGATCTTCTGCCAGTTGGCCCGGGCGAGCACCCGTTGGACCGCGAGTACCTGAGCGGCTCGCAGGCGTGCCTGGATGCCTTCGCCGAGGGCGTCCGCCAGTGCCTCCTCGTCCTCGAGCTGGTACTGCGTGAGCCGACCCGCAAGGCTCGGTGTGGTGAACACGAGCCGATGGAACGCCACTACTTCAGGATGATCGTTGAGGCCGGTGACGGGGTCGTAGCGATCGAGGCCGGCCCGGAAGTGCCGGTGCAGCGCCGTCACCGGCTTGATGCCGGACCTGCGGTCACGTACGACGCGTGCCGCCTCGCCCTGGTGGTCCGCAAACCGGTGCAGTACCAGATCTTCCTTGGTGGGGAAGTACCGGAAGAGGGTGGGCTTGGAGATCTCGGCCGCGGCGGCGATGTCGTTGACGGAGACGCGGTCGAAGCCGTGCTCCAGGAACAGCGAGACGGCGGCGTCGCCGATGGCGTCGCGCGTCCGCTCCTTCTTGCGGGCCCGCAGTCCCGTCGACTCGCTCATCTGACCACCGTAACATTATTGACCGGGTTGCGTTTTTAACCGAGTAACGTTTTCATGGGCGGCATGAATCAGGTAGACATTCCGCCCGTGCTCGTAACCGGGGCGACGGGCCGGGTCGGCCGCGTCGTCATCGACCAACTCCTCGACGTGGGCGTGCCGGTCCGCGCCCTCACCCATCGCTCCGAGATGGCGGTGACGCTGCCGGCGAAGGTCGAGGTCTTCACCGGCGACCTCACCGTGCCCGAGTCGCTCGACCCGGCGTTGGACGGCGCCGGTGCGGTCTTCCTCGTCTGGACCGCCCCGCCTCAGACCGCCGCGGCAGTCGTCGAGCGGCTCGCCTCGCACGTGCGGCGGGTCGTCTTCCTCTCCTCCCCTCACCAGACGCCGCACCCCTTCTTCCAGCAGCCCAATCCCATGGCGGTGCTGCACGCCGACATCGAGCGGCTCATCGCGGCCACCGGACTCGAGTCGACGATCATCCGGCCGGGGATGCTCGCGTCGAACTCGCTGGCCTGGTGGGCACCCGCGATCCGGACCGGCAAGGTCGTCCGGTGGCCCTACGGCGCTGCCCAGACGGCACCGGTCGACGACCGCGACGTCGCAGCCGTCGCGGCGCGGACGCTCTATCAGGACGGATACGCCGGAGCCGACTACGTCCTCACGGGCCCCGAATCGCTCACCCAGGCCGCGCAGGTAGACGTCATCGGTGACGCCCTGGACCGCCGTCTCGCATTCGAGGAGATGACGCCGGACGAGTTCCGGAGCCTGTCGGAGGGCACGGCGCCCAGCGCGGTCATCGACATGCTGCTCGCCGCGTGGAGCGCGGCGGTCGGACAGCCCGCGCACATCACCACTTCAGTGGCCGACATCCTCGGAACAGCGCCCCGAACGTTTCGCCAGTGGGCCGCCGACCACGCCACCGCGTTCATGGAGGCTCCGTAGCCATCTCGCCAGCACGGAGCGCTGAAGGTTCAGCGTTGGGCACCAGCCGGGGGCGTCCGCCTGGTCCTCATCGACGAGATCCACCACCTCGACCCCCGCACCACCACCGACGTCGAAGCCGCCGACCTCCTCAATGACCTCACCGAACGCATCAGAGCGACCTTCGCCGACACCGGTATCGACGTCGCCTCAACCCCGCTGTTCCGGGGTCCGCGGCACCTGACTCGCTGGCCGCGCCGGCCTCATCACCTGCGGCCCCCTCCCCGCCCGCCACGGCCAGACCCGGCCCTTCACCGACCTCATCCCCGGCATGGAGAACGCCCTCGACCTGAACCGGCACCCACCCGGCCCGCTCCCCCGCCACGCCTCCTATCTCCACCCGCGCACCGCCGGCCGCATCGGCAGCCTCGCCCGCCTCATCCACCTCGACCGCCTCGCCGAAGAAGCCAGGCGCTCCCCGCACCCGCCAACCGGCCCCAACGGCATGATGCGGACGTGAAGAAGACCACGGACACACCAGCCGGCGAGGAGTTCGCTGCCCTCTACGGCCGGGTGTGGGACGTCCTGATCCCCGGCGCGCGTCCAGCGGCCGGCAGGTCGGGCTTACTTGTGGATGCGCGTCATGTTGTGGCTGTTGGTGTTGACCTCGTTGTGGATGTCCCCGGGGTGGAAGTCGATGAGCCCGCACAGCAGGCAGCCCGGGTTGTCGGCCGGGGGAGCCGGGGCTTGGGACACGGTGACGGTGGTGGTGTCGCTCGAAGCGCCGCAACTGTCGTCGCCGTTGTAGGCGGCGGTGATGGTGTGTGTTCCGGTGGTCGTGAAACCGGTGGTCAGTGAGGAGTGCCCGTCGGCGGAGACGGGTGCGGTCGCGAGGAGGTCCGGGCCGTCGAAGAACGACACGCCGAGGCCGCCGCTCGGGTCCGAGCCGCAGGTCACTGTCGCGTCGAGGGTCACCAGTTGCCCGGTCGTGGCCGAGGAGGGCGTGGCCTGGACCGTGGTCGACGACGGATCGGCGGCGGCAGCCGACGGAGCGATGAACATGACTGTGGCCGCTGCCGCCACGGCGACCATGGCTCCGGCTTTGCGCGCACGACGTGCTTTCACTGAGGGGCCTCCTCGGTCCGATGGTGAGGCGGGGGTTCGCCGTAACCGTTCGGTGCGTGACCCTAGGCCGCTTTCGATGGCATATGCGGGAGGCGCGGGTCCCGGCGGCCCACCTGAGTCATCGGCTCGCTCGAATGGGGCTGGAGCGGGCCGGTGGCGCCGGTGCCGTGGTGCCGGCTAGATCGCGGGAGGCGCGATCCGCTGGTAGGCGAGTGAATTGCTGGTGCCGCCCGACGTCGTGACGTTAACCGGCACCGGACCCACCGGACCCGCCGGGGCGATCGCGATCGCTGTCGTGTCCGACACCACGGTGAAGGCCGCCGGTGCGGTGCCGAAGTGGACCGCGAAGGTCGTGGTCAGCCCGGTGCCCGTCAGGGTCACGGCGGCGCCCGCGCCCGTCGGCCCCTGCGCGGGCGACAGCGCGGTGAGCGCCGGCGCTGCAAGGTAGGTGTAGATGACGGAGTTGCTGGTGCCGCCGGGACCGGTGACGGTGCACGCGACGGATCCGCTGCCGGGCGGGGTGATCGCGGTGATCTGGGTGGCGGAGTTGACGGTGTAGGAAGTCGCGGGGGTGCCGCCGAAGGTGACGGCGGTGGCCCCGGTGAGGCCGGTACCGGTGAGGACCACGCTCGTCCCGCCGGTCGCCGGGCCCTGGGCGGGCGAGACGGAGAGCAGCGAGGGTGCGTTGAGGTAGTAGAAGAACACCGGCCCCGAGGTGCCGCCGACGGTGGTCACGGTGACCGCCACCCCGCCGGTGCCGGCCGGTGCGACAGCGGTGATCTGGGTGGCGGAGTTGACGGTGTAGGAAGTCGCGGGGGTGCCGCCGAAGGTGACGGCGGTGGCCCCGGTGAGGCCGCTACCGGTGAGGACGACGCTCGTCCCGCCGGACGTCGGGCCCTGGTTCGGCGCGATCGCGGTGAGGGTCGGCGTCGGCGCGTAGGTGTAGGCGACCGTGTTGCTGAGCCCGGCGGGTGTGCGCACGGTGACGTTCACCGTGCCGGTTCCGGGCGGGACGGTCGCCGTGATCGTCGAGGGGGTGTTGACCGTGTACGAAAGTGCTGCCGCGGATCCGAAGGTGACGGCGGTGGCGCCGGTGAACTGGCTTCCGTTCAGGGTCACGGGATTGGTGCCCGCCGCCGGACCCGTGTTGGGTACGACCGAGGTGAGGACGGGAGGGGCCACGGTGACTCCAAGGGGTGTGGTCGGCCTGGCTGGGCCGCGAGCTGGGGGGTCACGGAAGCGGTGCGGGCGGGCGTAGGCGAGTTCGCACCGCTTCCGCTGGGCACGGGCCGGTGGACCGGAGCGGACCTGAACCGTGCGCAGCCGTGCGTCCGGGACGCCGTCAGATGCCGGGCCCGGACACGTAGGTGAATCCGCCGCTGACGGTGGCGCTACCGCCCTCGGTGGTCACGACGACGTCGACGGAACCTGCGGCGCCCGGCGGTGTGACGGCCACCAGCGTGGAGTTGTTCAGCACGGCGAAGGACGCGGTGGTACCGCCGAAGGTGACGGCCGTGGTGGACGCCAGGCCGGTGCCGGCGACGGTCACCGAGGTACCGCCGGACGTCGGTCCCGAGGCGGGTGTGAGCGAGACCAGGGTCGGCGCGTCGACGTAGGCGTAGGTGAGCGGAGCGGTCGTGCCCCCGGTGGTGGTGACGGTGACGTCGACCGAGCCGCTGGAACTGCCGGCCGGAACGACCACCGACAGTTGGCTGTCCGAGACGACCGTCGGCGTCGCGCTGCTGGAGCCGAAGGACACGGTGGTGGCTGTGGATAGTCCGTAGCCGTTGATGGTGACCGTGTTGCCGCCCGCCGTCGGACCGGAGTCTGGGCCCACGGACACCGCGATCGGCGGGCTGATGTAGAAGAAGGAGAGCGAGTTGCTCGTCCCTCCCGCGGTCGTCACGTTGACGTCGACGACGCCGCAGCCCGCGGGGGCGATGACGGTGATCGAGGTCGGTGTGTTCGCGGTGATCGTGGCCGTCCGGGACCCGAAGTGGACGGCGGTGGCACCGGACAGGTTCACGCCGGTGATGGTGACGGTTGTTCCGCCGCTGGTGGAGCCTTGGTTGGGACTGATGGGCATGAGGGGTTCCTCCTCACTCGGACGTCTTCTCCGAGCAGCGACTGGGTGTCCCGATCCACGGACGTCCCGAACCGGGCCGGGCCAAGACGCCCGGCCGCCGGCGGAGGGGGATGTGCGGAGGCCCGTCCGGACGGGATGAGTTCAGTCCCGGGAGGGAGGCTTGTCCGCGGCGACTCGTTGGACCGTCGCCCATTGATGCAGACATCTGAATTAACCCATCAGAGTGAGCGCACCACCAGAGAATTGACGCGGCATCATCCGTTTAGCGGAGCGTGCTTGGCGTACGGCGGCGCGTTCCGGTGGTACATGGTCACCTCGATCGAACATGCTCCCCCGGTGCACGGTGCCGAGACCCTGGAACAGGGACAGGGAACGCGTCACCGGCGCGCTCGCCCTCATGGACACGACGAGCCGCGGCGACCTGGACGGGCCCGCCTTCACCGACCGCTGAACCGAGGCGCTACAGGAGATCATCGACGCCGAGCGGGCCACGCCCTGCCCGAGGCGCCGAAGCCGGAGCAGCCTGGCAAGGGTCTCGACCTGATGGCCGCGCTCGATCACTCCGGCCAAGAGGTCCGCGAGGCGCGTGGTGAGCCGGCCGGGGTGCACGAGATGCCGAAGCGGCCGCAGCAGAAGGCGGTGGGAAAGAAGACGGCCCGCCGGAAGCGGGGGGCCTGGTCAGTCGAGGACGCCGAGCTCGGTGTCGGGGCGGCACAAGGAGCAGGCAGGCGGCCACGAGCGCTGCGCGAGCCGGGGGCACGCGCCTGGCCGTGGGCGGCAGCCGGCTCACAGTCCTTCCGCGAGATCAGGTCGACGGCCTCTGCGGCCTGCCAGCGGGCAGGTGCTCGATGGTCCGGCCGACGCGCGGCGCACCGGGCGGGAACCTCCGTCACCCGAACGCCTCGTCCGGGGGCACGAGCGCACGTGTCGTCTGCTCCCGTTGCCGCAACTCGCCGTGACAGCCGCCGTCGGCGTCGGAATGCTGGGATGAGACCGCGGGCGCAGCCCTCACCCAGCGTCAGGAAACGGACCGATGACACCTCGTACCAGCCCCCCGCCACGACGGCGCCGGGTCCTGTCATGGCGCGCGTGACCCTGCGCGCCAGCGGCGCGGCCTGTCCCGAGACGGTCTGGGAGCGCTACGCCAGCGTCGACCAGTGGGCGTCGTGGTCCCCGCAGATCAGGGCAGTCCACTGCCTTGGCCGCCGCCTGCGGCCGGGCATGAGCGGCACGGTCGAATCGGTCGCCGGTATCCGCGCCGCCTTCGTCGTGGAAGCCGTCGACGATGACCGCCGCACCTGGACGTGGCGGGTACGCCTGGGCCGCGTCCGGATCCGGCTGCACCACGAGGTGAGGCCACGAGGACGCGGCACCACCACCAGCCTGACGATGCACGGCCCGAGGTTCGTCCTGTTCGCCTACGCACCCCTCGCCCGCCTCGCACTGCACCGCCTCGTGCAGCCCTGACTTGCTCACGTGCATTGCTCCGGGCTGCCAATGTTCCCGGCCACGAGGACTACGGTCGTGCCGGCCAGACCAGCGCCTGGGCGACGATGACCCGCTCACCGTTGAAAGTGACCGCAGGGCCTTCATGCAGTTCGTAGCCAAGACGTATCGCTTCGCTCACACGATGACAGAACGCGGCGTCGTCCGGGCCGGTCAGGACGCGGTAGACCGGCAGTCCGTCCGGTTGTGTGGTCATGTGGAGAAAGATCTCATGTGCACCCGCGCACCGGGCATGGTGACCCCGCGGCCCTGGGACTCCCGGAGCCGTGGAGGCGGGCGAGACAGTTCGCATGCTGGGGGACCATGCCCCGCGCGGGGAGCGGAGCCAGAGCAGGGACCGCATGAACGCGGGCCGGGAGACCATCTCCGCGGGCGCGGGGGCGACACTGACGGCGTCGGCGACCATGGCCGGCTCCTCTCCATGGACTCCCCTCGCTCGGGCTGGGGCAGTCCGGTCCGGGAACGCGGCACTTGCCGGCGCTGGTTGGGACGCGCCGATACGGCGTTCAGATGCTCGTACTGCCTGCGCACCGAACCGCCGGGCGTCGACGGCTGGCGGTCACGCGGTCTGTGACGCCGGAGGGCACTGCCGGCGGAGGCTTCGGCTGTCTTCCGGATCGTGCCGGGGTCGCGGGCCCTGGTACGGGCATCTGCGGCGTTGTCGTCGGTCGCCGACGCTCCGCGTCGATTCCTTCCTCCACCTTGGATCTGTACGCACCAGACTCTGCCGGGTGGGCCCGAAGGGCCTAGGTCAAAAGGTGGTCTGGTGGGTGGCGGGTTGGCCGGAGAGGATCGGCGGATGGTCAACATTCACCAGCTGATCGCCTTCTGCGTCATGTCGTCGCTGCTGTCCGCCATCCCCGGACCGAGCGTGCTGTTCGTCGTCGGACGCGCCCTGGCCCAGGGTCGCGGGACGGCGCTGGCTTCCGTGCTGGGCAACGCGATCGGTGGCTACGTGCTGGTCATGGCCGTGGCTCTCGGGGTCGGGGGTGTGGTCGCGAGGTCGGTCCTGCTGTTCGGTGTGATCAAGCTGGCCGGCGCCGCCTACCTGGTCTTTCTCGGGGTGAAGGCGCTGCGGGCGAGCTGGCGGGACCGGGCGGTGCCGACTGCTGTGACCGCGCGGGCGCCGGGCGGTGGCATCGGAGGGTCGGTCCGGGCGGGGTTCGTGGTCGGGGTGACGAATCCGAAGAGCGTGGTCTTCCTTACCGCGGTGCTTCCGCAGTTCGTCGACCGCGAGGCCGGGCACGTCGGCGCGCAGATGCTTCTCCTCGGCCTGGCCGGCGCCCTGTTGCAGTTGCTCTCTGACGGGATCTGGGGGCTGACCGCCTCCACCGCGCGCGACTGGCTGAGCCGGTCTCCCCGGCGGACGGCCCTGATCGGCGGCACCGGCGGGCTGGCCATGATCGGCCTCGGCGCGGCGGTCGCCGTCACCGGTCGCGCCGAGTAGCAGAGCCGACAGGGATGCTCGGTCGCCCGTCCCCGTGAACAACACCGCCCCGCCCCTGATAGTGGCCGAGGCGCGCCGGGTCGTACTGCGGTGGCTTCGCCGCGAGCAACGGGTTGTCGGCGTGAATCCCGAGCCGTTGAGCTCCAGCCTCCGATCGCAGCTCCGCCGACGTAGCTGCCCACCTCGTATGCCACGTCGGTGGCCACGGCGGCTGTTCCCTAGACCTTCGCAGCCTCCATGGCTACGCCAACTCCCCCGCCGGCTGCGCTGGATTCCGGTTGCCGCGATCTGACCGGCGTGTATGACACGCTCGCTCAGAACCGTGCGGCGATGTAGTCGATACCGGTCAGCTCGACATCCAGGCGGTGGGCGCGGCGTCCCCGGTCCTGGAAGTACAGCTCTTTGGCGGCCTGGGCGAGGACTTCGTTGGGGTGTTCGCTGCTGCGGCCGTACTGGGCGTCGAGGAGGCGGCCGGCCCATGCGGGGGGCAGGTGGAGGGTGAGGAGGCGTTCGCGGGCCTCGTTGGTGGAGCCGATCGGCGCGGTGTAGCCGAAGGTGGCGCGGAACTCGACGGTCATGCCGGTCTGTTGGGCGGCGCGGCGGCGGGCGCGTTCGCGGACGCGGGGCTGCCAGCGGGAGCGGACGGCCTCGTCGATGCGGCTTTGGATGTGAGGGGGTGGGTTCTTGCGGGCGCCGCGGCGGTAGCGGTTGACCGAGTCGGGGGTGACGCCGATCTCGGCGGCGACCGCGCGGGTGGTGAGCAGCTTGCCGAGGAGGTAGTTGATCTGGCCCTTGAGGGTGCGGGGCGGGGTGGTGGTGTAGGTCTCGCGGCTGGCGCGTTCCAGGGCCTGGCCGATCAGGGCGTCGTCGGCGTCGGCGTTGTGCGGGCTCATCTGCCGTGGCATCGGGGTGTCCTACTCTCCGCCGTCCAGCACGGCGCTGTGGCCGCCGCCCTTGATGAGTTCCGCGGGGTTCCCGCCCTGCTCGATGAGGTCGATGGCCCACTCCGCCGTCTGCACGCCCTCCAGCTTCACCAGGCCGGGAGCGACGCCGAGGCGGAAGGCGCCGGGCAGCGGCTTGCCGCTGCCGGTGGACGGCAGCAGGCCCAGGGGGCCGGCGGTCGGGGACGGATAGACCACGCAGTCCGACAGCACGCCGAGCGGGAACAGCCCCAAGGAGGCCATGGTGCGCATCTTGCGGTGCATGTTGATCCGGGCCTTGCTGATGACGGCGGCGCGGATGTCGGGGCGCCAGGTCGGGCGTTCCAGCTCGGGCCAGCGCTCGCCGCGCACGTAGTTCAGGCCGCGTGCGCGGGACTGGAGTTTGCCGATGCCGCCCTTCGCGGTCGCCTTGATGGCGGCCAGGACCGCCCGCGTCGCCGGATCCGCTTCCTTCACCCGATCCATCGCGGCGAGGAACGCGGCGTCGTCCATGCCGGGCGTGACGCCGAGGTCCGCCATGGTGTCCAGCAGCGCGGCCTTGAGCCGGTCGTGCCAGGGGTCCAGGAACGCCCCGTACTCCGGCCGCAGATACGCCTCCCGGATCTGAACGTTGTGGCCCAGCTCGACGGCGTAGGCGACGGTGTGGGTCTGGTACCAGGCCGGGCCCGTCGGCCGCTCCCCCGACGGCGTGAACGGGCTGGGCAGGCGCGGGTCCAGCTCGATGTGGGACAGGTCCACCAGCCAGGAGCCGGGGACCTTCTTGTCGAACGCGGGCCGTCTCACGTGGACCGGGGCGCACAGGCCGACCGGTGTGCGGGAGGCCGCGGCGAGGAAGGCGGCGTTCACGTCCAGGCCGATGGCGAACGGCATCGCCGCCTCGGTGCTGACGGTCTCCAGGTCCCGCGTCCAGTCGTACGCCTCCTCGTGCAGGAAGCCGTGCTCCCAGCCCTGGGCGAGGGGGTGTTCCGGGGTGGCCTCGGGCGGCGCCGGGTCCACCGGCTGCGTGCCCAGCGAGCCGGGAACGTGGGCGGACACCCAGCCGTTGCCGGACTCGTCCCGCGCCGGGCGGGTCGGCGGGCGCAGCGCGGTCATCAGCTCCAGGCCGTTGACCGCGGTGCCGCCGCGCGGGGTGATGACCAGGTCGGCGTACCTGGTGAGGGCGCGGGCGATCTCTTCGGGCTCGCCGGCGGCCAGGCCCGGCCAGGAGCGCTCGTCGAGGGCGCCCCAGGACAGCACGGCGAGCTGCACGCACTGGCGCTGTCCGGCCTTGGCCGGCCGGTAGACCCGGGCCCACGGGCCGAACCCGCGGCGGGTGAGCTTCCACTTGGCCCGGCCGATCTGCTTGACGACCGGGTGGTCCTCGGGCAGGCGCAGACCGGCGCGCTGCTCGTGGCCCTCCAGGCGTTCCGGCAGGCCGAGTTGCACGGCGGCCTGTGCGGTCAGCACGATCAGGGGGTCGGAGGGCCGGCCGTTGCGGTTCAGCGCCGGGGCGCCGACCGGCTGTGCGAGTGTCCACTCCACGAGCTGGGGCACCGTGCGCGCCGGGCACTCCAGTACCAGCCCACCCCGGCCGTAGGCGGTGCCGTCACCGTCCAGGACCAGCAGGGGCCCGTGGGCGTAGCGCGGGTCATCAGCGTCGGCTGCCTTCTTGCGGGCGGCCGGCCGGCGCGTGGCGGCCCCGGACCGCGCCGGCGCCTGGGCGGGCGCGGAGACCGGAGCAGTGGCTGCGGCAGGCGCTGGGGCCGGTGCGGGCTCGGGCTCATCGGCGGGAGCGGCGGCCACGGCCGGCGCCTCGGACACCGGGGCAGCCGGAACCATGGGCATGGGCGCGGGCGCGGCGGGCGGGACCGGAGCGGCGCCGGACGCCGGGTACTTCTCCGCCCACTTGGCCAGCAGCCGCTGGTACGCCGACAGGCGCGGCTCCCTCGGGTTGGTGCGAGCGCTCTCATAGTTCTTGACCGTCTGGACCGTGGTCTTCAGCGCCTGAGCGAGGCGGGCCTGCGTGACCCCCGCCGCCTCCCGTAGCCGTACACGCTCCGCAGGGGGTGGCAACTGCGGTTCCTCGTCGGCCAGTTCGTCCACCGCGGCGAACAACTCGTCCTGCGTGACCATCGGCGTCACCTCCCACCCACAACCTAGCAGCCCCTTAACCCTGGATTTAGCTCCCTCTCTTAACCCCCTCCAGGTGATTGTGGGAGCGGCATGCTGACGGCTAGGCCCGCTTCCTCAGTCCTCGGTCACGCGGATGACGGTGCGGCCGTGAACGTGTCGCCGCGGGGTGAAGGCGGCGGCTGCGTCGGCCAGCGGCTCGATCGCGCCGACCCGGATGCGGAGCCGGCCGTCTCTGACGCGCTGGACGAGGTCGGCAAGGCGGAGGCGGTCCGGTTCCACGACGAAGAAGAGGGCGCGTGCGTCGTCGGGGCGTGTGGTCGGTGGATGGGCGATGGTGACGAGCGTGCCGCCGGCCCGTACGAGCGCCGCCGAGCGGTCGAGAATGTCGCCGCCGATCACGTCGAGGACGACATCGACCTGGCCGACGTCCTCCAGGCGGTCGTCGTCCAGGTCGAGGAAGGCGTGTGCGCCCAGCTCGGACACGGTGTCCCGGTCGCCGGCGCGGCCCGTGCCGACGACACGGGCTCCGGCTTGGCAGGCGAGTTGGACGGCGATGGAGCCGACGGCGCCGGCGGCCCCGTGGATCAGGACGGTCTGGCCGGTGGCGAGCCGGGCGTGGTCGAACAGGCCCTGCCAGGCGGTGAGTCCGGAGACGGGGAGTGCGGCCGCCGTCGTGTGCTCTACGTCGGCGGGGAGCGGGGCGAGGTTGCGGGCTTCCACGGCAACGTACTCGGCGAGTGATCCGTTGCGGGTCCAGTCGGTCAGGCCGAAGACGCGCTGGCCGACGGTGAGGCCGGTGGTTCCGTAGCCGAGTTCCGTCACCACCCCCGACACCTCGTGGCCGGGCACGCTCGGGGTGCGGTCGCGGCCGGCGCGGTCGGTCCAGGTTCCGGGCCAGTCGAGCTCTCCGCGGGTGAAACCGGCGGCGTGGACGCGCACGACGACGTCGTTCTCCGCGGCGTGGGGAAGCGGAAGGTCCTCCAGAGCCAGGCCTGCGGCCCCGGCCTCGCGGTCCCGGACGGTGAGGGCTCGCACGAGTGTTTCCTTTCGTGGTGCGGGTGAGTTGCACGATGTGAAGAGGTCATCGATCCACGCTGCCGGGCAGCAGCGGGCACCGGGCGTACGGCCGACGGCCGCAGCTTTCGCCGCGCGCCCCAATCCCTCCCCGGAAGATGGTGGCTCACCGCGGCCAAGGAGCGTCCATGACACGCTCGACAAGAGATGTACGGTGGAAACCGGGAACGAAGTGTTCCAGGATGTCCGCGTTGATGGTTCCGTAGGTGGTGTCCGGACGGTTTTTGAGGCCGTCGACGAATTCCTGCAGAAATCCTTTCTTGAATTCCCCGCGCGGATGGGCGGCGACGATCTCCTCCACGCGGTCCGTCGGCAGGCCGTCCAGTCCCCAGCCGACGGCGTCGGTCAAAACGCCGTAGTTGGTCGCCGCCGTTTCGGGTCCCATCCGGCCGGGGATCCCCGGCGTCGTGTGCAGGGCGATCGCCGTCCAGACCGCGTCCGCGGCCTTCTCCGAGAACCCGCGCTCGAGCAGGAACGCGCGCGCATGGTCGGCGCCGTCCAGTTCGAAGCGCTGCTGAACGTCCGAGAACGGGATCAGGAGTCCCGCGTCATGGAACATCGCCGAGAGGTACAGCAGCTCGGGATCGGGCTGGAGGCCCAGCTCACGCGCATGGAGGGAACCGAAAAGGAATACGCGCCTGGAGTGGTGAAAGATCAGTGGGTTCGTCCTGACCCTGATGAATTCCGTGGCCTCCGCGACAGCCGAGGTCTCGGGTATTTCCACTCCTGCGATAATGTCGCTCATGATGTCTGCGCTTTCCGGTGCGAGGTGCTGTGAGGTGGCCATGCGTGTGTTCGCCACGATGCCGACCCCACGGCCCCGGCGCCGCCTCGGTCCGGCCATGAACCACTCGTATCCGGTCATCCCAGGATGGGCCCGTGGGCACTGACACGCATCGGGTGGTGGTCCTCGTCTACGACGGGGTCAAGATGCTGGACGTCGCCGGCCCCGCCGAAGTGTTCGGAGAGGCGAATCTGCTCGGTGCCCGCTACCGGATCGCGGTGGTGTCGACGACGGGCGCCGACGTCACCTCCTCGGTCGGCATTCGGATGGCCGTCGACGGCAGCGCCGCCACGCAGCCCGACCCCGGCACGTTCCTGATGCCGGGCGCAGACGTCTACCCGCGAACGGCCGTCACTGGAGACCTGGTGGAGGGCGCGAGGGATCTTGCGGCGCGCTCCGGCAGGGTCGCCGCCGTGTGCTCCGGAGCCTTCGTCCTCGGCGCTGCCGGTCTTCTGGACGGCAGACGGGCGACCACCCACTGGAAGATCGCGGACGAACTCGCCGCCCGGCACCCCAAGACCCGCGTCGAACCCGACGCCATCTATGTGCGCGACGGCTCCGTCTACACTTCGGCGGGCGTCACCGCGGGCATCGACCTCGCGCTGGCCCTGGTCGAGGAGGACCACGGCGTCGAGGTCAGCCGCGAGGTGGCCCGCGCACTGGTGGTCTACCTGCAACGTGCAGGCGGCCAGTCACAGTTCTCCGCTCCCCTGAAGGGTTCGCCGCCCCGGTCTCCCGCCCTGCGCAGGGTTGTCGACCTGGTAATGGCGGAACCCGCGGGCGCTTACTCCCTCACCGACCTGGGCGCCCGTCTCCACGTCAGCACGCGCCACCTCACGCGCCTGTTCCGGGAGGAGCTGGGCACCACGCCCGCCCGCTTCGTCGAGTCGATCCGGTTCGACATCGCGAAGTCGCTGCTCGATCAGGGTTACACCGCGACCGAGGCGGCGTCCCTGGCGGGCTTCCCGAGCTACGAGAGCCTCCGCCGCGTCTTCGCACGGGAGCTGTCCATCCCCCCGGCCGCCTACCGACGCCGTTTCGCCACCGCCCGCCGCGCCGGCCGGTGATCCACCCGCCCTGGCACGCGACGGTGCTTGCCGTGACTGGCGGCCGGTTCGGTGGGTGGTGTGGTTCCGCCGGTGCCGTGCTGAGGCGGCTGGTGGGTAAAACCCCTTGCCAAATGGTCAAGAAGTGTTGACCATTGGTGGCATGCCTACCGACGATCTGCCCGAGACGTTTCACGTCACCACTGACGAACAGCTGCGCGCCGTCTCCAATCTGACGCGTCACCGGATCATGGCGGTGCTCCGCTTCGAGCCCGCGACGATCACGCAGATCGCCGAGCGGGTGGGGCTGGCGAAGGGGAGTTCCAGCTACCACGTGCGGCTGCTCGAGCGGGCGGGGCTGGTGAAGGTGGTGCGGACGCGGAAGGTCCGTGGGGTGACCGAGCGGTACTACGCGATGGCGGCGCGCTCGGTCGTGTTGCCCGATCCGGGCCAGGGGGGTCCGGATGTGCTGATGCGGCATGCGGTGGCGGACCTGGAGGCGGCGCCGGTGGACGAGGAGCGGCATGTGCGGATGGCGCATCTGCGGCTGACCGAGGAGCAGTTCGCGCAGTTGGGGGCGCGGCTGGAGGCGTTGGCGGATGAGTATCGGGCGTTGTCCGATCCGTCGTTGCCGGACGCGTCGCTCGTGTTCGCGCTGTTCCGTCCGGCGCCGCGCTCGCAGGGCGAGGGGGACGCCAAGTGACCGCAAGCAGGGGGAAGTTGCCGGTCGGGTTCGGGCGGTTGTGGGCTGCGCAGACGGTGTCGTCGCTCGGTGACGGGGTGTCGCATGCAGCGTTGCCGCTGCTCGCGCTGTCGTTGACGCGGGATCCGATGGCGCTCGCTGTCGTCACGGCTGCCGGGACGCTGCCGTGGGTGCTCTTCGGGGTGCTGGGCGGTGCGCTGGTGGACCGTTGGGATCGTCGGCGTGCGATGTGGGTCACGGACGTGGCGCGGGCGGTGCTGCTGGCGATTTCGGCCGTGGCGGCCGCGCTCGACGTGCTGAGCATTCCGCTGCTTGCGGCCGTCGCGTTCCTGCTCGGTCTGGGCGGGCTCTTCTTCGATACGGCCGCTACGGCGTATCTGCCGGATCTGCTGGGCCGTGACACCGTGCTCCTGGAGCGTGCGAACTCCCGTCTGCGGGGTGCTCAGACCGCTGCGTCGGGGTTTGTGGGGCCGCCTGTGGGCAGTGCTCTGCTGACGGTGGGGCGGGCGGTTCCGTTGCTGGCCGATGCGGTGTCGTTCGCGCTGTCCGCCGTGCTCGTGCGGTCGCTGCCTGCCCTACCTCGGCCCGTGCCGCAAGGGCGTGAGTCGTTGCTGCGGCAGGCGCGGGCCGGTGCTTCGTACGTGTTCCGGGATCGGCTGCTGCTCGGGCTCGCGCTGCGGCCGGCGGTCGGGAACATCGCCTTCCTCGCCGTGGAGACCGTGCTCGCCCTGTTCACGCACGATCGGCTCGGGATCGGCACCTTCGGCTTCGGCCTGCTCCTCACCGCGGAGGCCACCGGCGGTCTGCTCGGCGCGGGCATCGCTTCCCGCCTCGGCCGGCGACTCGGCACCGGCGCGGCGCTGACATGCACCGCTGCGGTCGAGGGGTTCGCCGTGCTGGGCCTTGCCGCCTCACCGAACGCGTACGCCGCCGGTCTCGCGCTGGCCGTGTGCGGGGCGGGTATGGGGGCGACGATGGTGCTCGGGCCTTCGCTGCGTCAGGCGATCGTCCCCGCTGATCTGATGGGCAGGGTTGCCTCCACGTCGCGCATGCTGGCCATGTGCGCTGCGCCGTTCGGTGCCTTCCTCGGCGGCTGGCTGGCTGATGCCTACGGCGTGCGCGCTCCGCTGTGCGCCGCAGGCGGGCTCCTCCTCGCCATGACCGCCGTGACGGCGACCATGACCAGTAACCGCCGGGTCGAGGCGGCGCTGCGTGCTGCTGCCCGGGCTGACGGTCCGGAGCGCCGGGAGGCCGGGGACTGTGCTCAGGAGGGTGCCGTTTAGGCTGCGAATCCGGCCGAGGTGACGTATTCGTGTTTCCCCGTCCCAGTTGCGGATGCCGAGTCCGCGGTATCCGAGGACGCGTTGGTGGGGAATGGGTACGTGGCTGTGGCCGAGGGGGTGGATTTCCTGGCCTGCGGCGGTGTCCGGGCGGGCGGGATCTACAGGGGCAGGAGCTGGGGGGTGAAGACGGAGATGTGGTTGGTGATGTCTTCGGGGGTGCGGCGCCTGGGGGCACGGGGGTGGTGGGGGGTGCCGATGTAGAGCCAGCCCAGGAGGCGTTCTTCGGGGCGCAGGCCGAGGGTGTGGCGGGTGCGTTCGGACTGGGTGAAGCGGCCGGTGCGCCAGACGCTGCCGAAGCCGCGGGCGTGCAGGAGGAGTATCAGGGAGCCGGCCATGGCGCTGGTGGCTGCGAGTTGTTCCCATTCGGGGATGGAGGCGCGGTGGGCGGGGTCGTCGGGGACGGGGGTGAAGACCAGGGTGGCCAGCAGGGGGGCTCGTTGGGGTTTGGTCTGCATCTGTTCGCGGCGGGGCTGGGGGCCGTCGTAGTCGTCGGCGAAGCAGCGGCCCAGGGCGGTGCGTCCTTCGCCGCGTACCAGGATCCAGCGCCAGGGGCGCAGCCGGCCGTGGTCGGGGGCGGTGGCTGCCGCGCGCAGGAGGTAGGCGAACTCCTCGTCGTTGGGGGCGGGTTCGACGAGTTGGTGTTCGCTGCGGCGGGTCAGCACGGCCGTCATGACATCCATGGCTGTTCCTCTTCTGCGTACGGTTCTTGAAGAAAGGCGGGCGGGCGGCGGGGGCCGGCGGTTACTGCCAGCCGGAGTCGTTGTCCGTGGTGCTGGACGCCTGGTGCACGTGGACGGGTGCTGCGGCTGTGCCCCGAGCTGTGTCGCCGACCGCCATGGGTGTGCCTCCGTTGTCCTCGATGGGCTGACTCCTTTGAGGGTGCCGTTCCGTACGCGCCGCCGTAAGGGGGAAATGTGCAGGTCAAACCGTCCATGACCTACTTAGGACATGCCTGGGCGGCTGGGCGGGGCGGTTTCCCGGCGGGTTTCAGAGGGGCCAGTCGGCGTCGATGGGAATGAGCGGTACCTCGGCGCGCAGCAGGGTCCAGGAGTGCAGCCAGTGGTGGTCGTCGAGGGTGCGGCGCCACAGGGTGACGGCGGTCTCTTCGGCCGCCTGGAGGGTGGCGGCGCTGATGTAGACGCCGATGACGGGGTGGGGGTGGGTGTCGGCGTGGACGACGACGTGTTCGACACCGTTCACGTCCCGGCCGCAGGCGGCCACGGCGTCGGCCGTCCCGCTGGGCAGGAGGACACCGTGCACGGGTGGCTGCACGTGGACATGGACGAGGTACATGGCGGGTTTCCTGCCGGCGTCGGACCCGTTTGCCGGGCGACCGGCAGACAGCGGAAAGTGCAACATGGCACGAGTCGCTGGTGGCGTCTACGTCCGACGACGTTGAACAACCGTCCGGGACGGGTGTGCCGGGTGCTGCCCGGGCGGCCTGTGCGGGTGGGGCGAGTGTCTGTGAGAACGGTCAGTCTTGGGCCAAGAGAGTGCGTATTCGGCCGATCGCGCGTACATCTGCACTACTCTCCTCTCCCTAACAGCGGTTGAGGCACGCGCTCATCGGCCTTGAGCGGTTCAGGTGCCATACAGACCTGTCGGGGGAATGAGATGCTTGATCTTCTCGGGCTCGACCACCAGACGGAATCCGTGTACCGGGCCATGCTCGCCCATCCCGAGGACGGCGTGGAGGGTCTGGTCTCCCGGCTGGGCAGACCGGCGAAGGAGATCCGGGACGCGCTGGACCGGCTGAGCGAGCTGGCGCTGGTCCGTTTCTCCACCGAGGACCCCACGCAACTGCACGCGGTCAGCCCGCATCTGGGCATCGAGATCCTTCTTGCGCGGCAGCAGGCGGAGCTGGCGGCGCAGCAGCAGCGGGTGGAGGCGAGCCGTGCCGTGGCGGCGCGGCTGATCTCGGAGTTCGCCGGGCAGCAGGAGGACGTTCCCGACGCGGGGGTGCAGTATCTGCGAGGTCTGGAGTCCATCCGGGACTATCTGACGGCGCTCAACCATCAGGTCCGCCACGAGTTCCTCGCGTTCGCGCCGGGCGGGCCGCAGACGGAGGCCAACATGCAGGCCTCGCGTCCGCTGAACCAGCGGCTGCTGGAGCGGGGTGTGCAGATGCGGACGATCTACCTGGACAGTATCCGCCGGGACGCGGCGACGGTGGCGTACGCGGAGTGGCTGATGGACAAGGGTGCTCAGGTGCGGACGGTGCCGTCGCTGCCGAACCGGATGATCATCTGTGACCGGCAGGTGGCGATCATGGCCGCGGACAGCAACGCCACCTCCGTGGGGGCGGTGGTGCTCAGCGCGCCGGGTCTGATCGCCTCCCTGTGCACGCTGTTCGACACCACCTGGCAGGCGGCGGAGGCGCTGGGCACTCCGCCGGGGCGGGAGCAGGAGGGGCTGACTCGGCAGCAGGCCGAGGTGCTGCACCTGCTGGCCGAGGGCCACACCGACGACGCGATCGCCCGGAAGCTGGGGGTCTCCCCCCGTACGGCGCGGCGCTTCGCCAACACGCTGATGGCGCAACTGGACGCGCGCAGCCGTTTCCAGGCCGGGGTGCGGGCGGTGCAGTACGGGTATCTGCCGGCGAGTGTCGGTTAGGGGCACGGTTTCCCTGGTTTCGGTGTTCAACTGCGAAGTGACGCAGTTGAACACGTCCCGGCCGCGGCTGGGGGCTCAGTGGGCGTGGGCGGTTTTCAGGGCGGTGCGCAGCAGGATCTCGGCGCCGAGGACCAGGTCGGCGGGGTGGGTGTCCTCGTGGGGGACGTGGCTGACGCCGCCCACACTGGGCACGAAGATCATGGCGGTGGGGGTGAGGTCGGCGACGACCTGGGCGTCGTGGCCGGCGCCGCTGGGCAGCGACTGGTACGGGGCGCCCAGTTCCAGGCAGCTCTCCTCGATCAGGCCGCGCAGGTGCTCGCTGGTGGACACCGGAGCGGAGTACGTGCGGGCGAGGGTCTCGATGCGGGTGCCGGTCTGCCGGGCGAGGTTGTCCAGCTCGCGACCGAGGACGGTTTCGGCCTGCCGCATGCGGGCGGCGTCGGTGTCGCGCAGGTCGGCGGTGAGCCGCACGGTGTCGGCGATGGTGTTGGGCGAGTTGGGGTGGATGTCGAGGCGGCCGACGGTGGCGACCCGGCACAGGTCCAGCGTGGTGGCGAGGCGTTCGACGGCCAGGGTGGCGCGGGCGGCCGCGGCCAGGGCGTCGCGGCGGCCCGGCATCGGGGCGGTGCCGCAGTGGCCGGCGCCGCCGCTGATCTCGACGGTGAGGACGGTGCGTCCGGTGATGCCGTCGACGACGCCGATCCGGTTGCCGGCGCGTTCGAGCACGGGCCCCTGCTCGACGTGGAGTTCGAGGTAGGCGGCCAGCGACTCGGCGGGCCAGACGGCGCTGCCCAGGGCGTCGAGGTCGCCGCCGGCCAGGGCGAGGGGTCCGCGCAGGGGGTGGCCGTCGTGGTCGAGGGGTTCGCGGGGCAGGTCGGCGAGCCGGCCCGCCAGGACGGACGAGCCGAAGAACGGCTGCGGGAACAGTGCGCCCTCCTCGTTGGAGAAGGCGGCCGCCACCGGCTCGAACGCGGTCTCGATGCCCGACTCGGCGAATGCCTGCACCACTTCCAGGGCCGCCAGCACACCGTAGGCGCCGTCCAGGCGGCCGCCGTTGACGACCGTGTCCAGGTGGGAGCCCATCAGGACGGCCGGGCGGGCAGGAGTGGTGCCCGGCTGGCGGGTGCGGACCATGAGGTTCCCGGCCGCGTCCACCGAGGTCGCCAGGCCCGCGGCCCGGCTCTCCTCCAGGACGTAGGTGCGGGCTTCGCGGTCGGCGCGGCTGAAGCCCTCGCGGGTGATGCCGCCGGTCACCGGGTCACGGCCGATACGGCCCAGTTCCTCGACGCGGCGCAGCAGCCGCTCGGCGTCGACGGCGGGCTGGGCGGTGCGGCGGTGGGCCACTGGTTGACTCATGAGTCCTCCAGATCCGTTGAGTCGAGCCCTGCACGACAAAGGGGGGTGCAGGGGGTGCGGGGGTGGTGCGGCGGGCCCCGGCCCCGGTGGCGGGTACCGGGGCCGCACGCCCTGCCGGCCGACGGGGCCGGGGGGCGGGGCCGGGCGCGGGGGCCGGCCGACCGGGGCCGATCAGAGGTGGCGGTCCCACCATTCGAGGACCGCTTCGAAGCGGGCCACCCGGTGGCTGGGCAGGCCGGAGCGGGACAGGTCGTGGCCTTCGCCGGGGAACAGGAGCAGCTCCACCGGGACGCCGCGGGTTTTCAGGGCCACGAACAGCCGCTGCGCCTGTTCCATCGGGCAGTGCCGGTCCTCGTCGGACTGGATGATCAGCACCGGCTTGGTGATGGAGTCGACGTAGGTCAGCGGGCTCTTCTCCGCCCAGCGGGCGGGGTCGGCGCCGTACAGGGCGATCGCGACGTTCACGCCGTCGTCGCTGGAGGCCGCGTAGCTGTCCACCGCGTACAGGCCGCGCTCGCCGATGAACGCGCGGAACCGTTCGCCGTGGTGGGCCGCCATCCAGGCCGCCATGTAGCCGCCGAAGGACCCGCCCATCACCCCGACCCGGCCGCCGTCCAGGTCCGGTGCCTGAAGTGCCGTGTCCAGCAGAGCCAGGAGGTCGGGGGCGGTCTTGCGGGCCAGGTCGTCCACGACGTGCATGCCGTGCTCCTGGCCGTAGCCGGAGCAGCCGCGCGGGTTGCCCAGGACCACGGCGTAGCCGGCGCTCGCGTACACCAGGGCCTCGTCGAGGGCGGCGGGGCCGTTCAGGGTGTAGCCGAACTGGGTGTAGGGGCCGCCCTTGATCTGGAGCAGGACCGGGTGGGGGCCTTCGCCGCGGGGGCGGACGATCCAGCCCTGGAGGTCGTAGCCGTCCTCGGTGGTGGCGGTGAACTCCTCCACCGGCAGGAGGTCGGTCTGTTCGGTCAGGCGGGGGCCGAAGCCGGTGAGCAGGTGTTCCTCGCCGTCGCGGAGGCTGACCAGGTCGCCGGCGCTGGTGGCGCTGGAGACGACGGCCGCCACGACCCGGCCGTCCGGGGTGTCGACGGCTGTGTAGGCGTTGACCTGGCGGGCCCCGGTGATCAGCGGGGTGGGTGCGCTGCCGTCGTAGGGGACGAGCAGCAGGTGGACCTCGCCGCGGTGGTCGGCGGCGAAGAGCACGCCGTCGGCGACCGGGTGGATCATCTGGCTGGCGAAGCTGAGGTGGTAGTCCTCGTGGGTGAGGCGGCGGGCCGGGGCGGAGCCGTCGACGGGGGCGGACCACAGGCCGTAACTCATCGTGGCGAACGCGTTGTTGTTCTCGTCCAGCGGCTCGGCGGCGAAGCACAGGGTGGCGCCGTCGGGGGCGAAGCGGGGGCAGCCCAGGATCAGGCCGCCGTCGGTCAGCGCGCGCAGGCCGCTGCCGTCGGGGGCGCACACCCACAGGTCGTTGCGCAGGTCGTCGCCCGCGCCCTGGTGGCGGGCGGCGGTGAAGGCCAGGAGCCGGCCGTCGGGGCTCCATGAGACGTCCGCGTGGTCGAAGTCGCCGTCGGTGACCTGGACGGTGGCGGCGGGGTCGTCGGCGAAGGGGTCGGTGACGAAGAGGTGGCGGGGCCGGTCGTAGGTGAACCCGAACCCGTCCGCCCAGTACCGCAGGGTGGTGATGCGGCGCGGGGCCTCGTTCTGCGGGGCGCCGGTGTAGCGGCCCGGGGCGGGCACCCGTGCCATGTAGGCGATGCGGGTGGAGTCCGGGCTCCACACCGCCTGGCCGGCGCCGATGGGGTGGCTGGTGACGGGGCGGGCGTCGCCGCCGTCCAGCGGCAGCAGGTGGATCTGGCCGGGCCCGCCGGGGACGGGGCGCAGGAACGCCAGGTGGCGTCCGTCGGGGGAGAACGCCGGGGCGGCGTCGTGCGGGCCGCGGGTGAGCAGGCGGGCGGGCCGGCTGCCGTCGGTCTCGGCCAGCCACAGCTCGGACACATACCCGTCGGCGGCCAGGTCGGGACGCGTCACCGCCACCGCGGCGAACCGGCCGTCGCCCGACAGCGTCGGCTTTCCCAGAACAGGAAGGAGATCAATGTCTGTGAACTTCATGCCTTCGAATTTAGAGGCGGTACGAAAGAGCAGTCAATGATGATGGAATTGAACAGCAAAAAGGCGCGAAGACGGTTTTTCTCGTCTTCGCGCCTGCATATTCTCATTGTTTTTTTTGTTGCGGCGGAGGGGCGGTTCAGGAAACTGGGCCGCCCCTCCGGCCGCAGCAGCTAATTACTGGATGTTGACGTAGTACGAGGTCGCGAGAAGCTCGGCGGAGGTCTCGATGAACTCGATGTCGTCGAACGCCACGGTGTTCTCCATGATGCTCACTCCTTTACCATCTCGGTTTCCTCCGGTGTTTCCCGGCGGTGATGAAATATTCGCCCCTTGAGGCCCCCGGCGTCAACCACGGTCTTTGCCGGGAAAGTTGGACACCATTCCTGGACACTTTTTCCCGGAAAAACAAGCGAGGGCGCCCCCGCCGCGAATGCGGTGGGGGCGCCCTCGAACAGGTGCGGGGAGGTGGGGCGGGAGTCAGGCGGTCGCCGGGGCCGGCTCGGTGCGGGAGGCCGTGAGCAGGTCGATGGCGTCCTCGACGTCCCGGCCCTCCTGGATCAGGCTCCGCTCCCCCGCCTTGAGAAACCCTTCCTGGACGAGGTGGTCCAGCATGCTCAGCAGGGGGTCGAAGAATCCGTGGTGATTGACCACGACGATCGGTTTACGCATGAGCGACAACTGGTTCCAGGTCGCCACCTCCAGCAGCTCGTCCAGCGTCCCGAATCCGCCCGGCAGCACCGCGAAACCCGTGGATAGCCGGTACATGAGTGCTTTGCGTTCATGCATGGAACGCACCAGGAAAAGCGCGCCCGGCGCGTTGTCGGCGCGCTCGCGTTCGTGCAGGAAACGGGGCACCACTCCGGTGACACCGCCGCCCGCGTCCATGACGGCATGGGCCACCGCGCCCATCACCCCCACCCCGCCGGCGCCGTACACCAGGTCCAGACCGTGGCGGGCCAGCGCGGTGCCGAATTCGCGGGCGAGCAGCAGATGGTCGGGGCGGGCGCCGTCGCGGGCGCCACAGAACACGGCGATCTTCTCGCTCTGCTCGATTTCGGGGGGCATCTCCAGGACAGAGGACATCTCGGATTCCTTTTGAAGTCGGTCGAGGTCGGTCACTTCGGCGGGTGTGCCGTTTTCCGGGGGCTGCCCGGGGTGGTGCCTTGTGCGTGCTGGGTCGCGTGGTGCCGTGGTTCAGGAGAGGGCCGCCAGGCGCCGTTCGACGGAGGCGGCCTCCTGCAGGCGGTGCTGGGCCCGGTACACCGCCGCCGCGCTCCCCCACGCGGTGCGGGCGTCGGCCGGGCGGCCGGTGGCGGCGTAGCTGTCGCCGAGGCGGTCCAGGGCGCCGGCCTCCTGGTAGGTGTTGCCCAGGGTCCGGCAGTGGGCGAGGGCGGCCCGGTAGGCGCTCACCGCGTCCTCGTGCCGGCCGGCCTGCTGGGCGAGCAGGCCCAGGCTGTCCAGCGCGGCCGCCTCCCCGCCCAGGTAGCGGTGGCGGCGGGAGAGGTCCAGGGCGCGGGCGCAGTACCGCTCGGCCTGGGCGGGATCGCCCAGGCGGGTGAAGTACCAGCCGGCGGCGTTGAGGGCGTCGGCCTCGGCCGTCCACTGCTGGGCGCGCCGGAACAGCGCCGCCGCGCACACCGCGTGGGTCAGGGCCGCCGCGTCCTGCCCGGCCATCTCCTCGGTCCAGGCCAGGATGTAGTACGCCCATGCCTGCGGGCCCGGCCGGCCGTGGCGCTCGGCGATCCGCACCGCCCGCTCCAGGTGGGCGAGGGCGTCGGGGTGCCGGCCGGCGCGGCTGGCCGCCTGCCCGGCGTAGCGGTGGGCGGTGACCTGCGCCTCCGGGTCGCCCAAGGCGTGGGCGGCGCGCAGGACGTCCGCCCACTGCTGTTGCTGCAGGGCGATGTGGCCGCGGCGGACGTAGTGCGCGTTGAGGCAGGCCGCCAGGTGGAACACCGTCCACCGCCGGCCGGTGTCACGGGCCAGTTCCCGCACCGCGGTCAGGGTGGTGTGTTCCTCGTCCAGCCAGGCCAGCGCCGCCTCCCGGGTGGCGGGTTCCTCCGGCACACAGCCCGGCTCCGCGGGGGTGAGGGGGAGTTCGGGGTGGTGGGGGGCGATGACGCGGTCCGCGCGGTGGGCGGTGTGCAGGTAGTGGCCGATCAGGCGGCGCAGGGCCGCGCCGTCGCCGGGGCGGACGGTGGCGGGGTGGGCCGGCGGGGCGGAGCGGGGGCGGTAGCGGCCCGGGGCGGTCTGTTCGCACAGGCCGCCGGCGGTGAGGCGGTCCAGGAGGGCTGCCGCCGGGGGGACGTCGACGGCGAGGAGCGAGGCGGCCGCGGGGACGGCGATGTCCGGGCCGGGCACCAGGCGCAGCAGATGCCAGGCCTGCCCGTCGCCCGGCACAGGGCAGGGCCGCACCGGCGCGTACCCGGACCGGACGGGCGGCGTGTCCGGGGCGGCGGGACGGGGGGCCGGCCGGCGTGCGGGGGCGGCGGGGCGGGCGTGGGCGTGGGCCATGGTGTGCCTCCTGGGCGGGGCGTCAGCCGGCCGTGCCGGTCACAGCAGCGTGAACCGGGCGTCGGGCGGGATGAACATCGAGTCGGTCTCGGTGACGCCGAACGCCCGGTAGAACGCCGGGACATGGCCGAGGACGGCGTTGCAGCGCACCTGGGGCGGGGCGTGCCGGTCGTGGGCTAGCCGCTCGCGCATACGGCCCGGCGTGCGCTTGACCCGCCACATCGTCGCCCACAGCACGAAGAACCGCCGGGTCTCGGCCTCCCGTTCCGCCCCGGTCAGGCGGGAGGCGGCCAGGTGGGCGGCGAACGCGGTGTGCGCGACGGTGAGCCCGGTGATGTCGGCGATGTTCTCCCCCGCCGTCCGGGCGCCGCTGACGTGTTCCCCGTCCAGCCCCTCGGGGACGTAGCGGTCGTAGTGGTCGATGAGGAGGGCGGTGCGCCGGGTGTACTCGGCGCGGTCCTCCTGGCTCCACCACTCGCGCAGCCGGCCCTCGCCGTCGTAGCGCGAGCCCCGGCTGTCGAAGGCGTGGGACATCTCGTGGCAGATGACCGAGCCGAGCAGGGCGAAGTTGCGGGTCATGTCGCCGCCCGCGTCGAACAGCGGCGGCTGCAGCAGCGCGGCGGGGACGACCACCTGGTTCAGGCCGTGCCGGTAGTAGGCGGTGACCGTCTGCGGCGACACCTTCCACTCACCCCGGTCCACGTCGCCGCCGAGGCGGCCCAACTGGCGGTCGAAGGACCGGCCGCGGCCCCGGCGCACATTGCCCAGCAGATCGGCCGGGTCGGTGTGCAGGGCGCCGCGTGCGGCGGTGTCGCGGGGGTGGCCGAGTTCCACGCGCAGGGCGTCCAGTTTCGCCAGCGCCGCCTCCCGCGTGCTTGCCGTCATCCACCCGGCCCGCTCCAGACAGCCCCGGTAGGCCGTCACCAGGGCCTGCACCAGATCGGCGGCGGCCTTCAGGGTGCCGGGCGCGAGATGTTGCTGGAGGTAGCGTTCGCCCACCTCGTCCCCCAGGACGGTCTGCACGAAGGACGTCGCCCGCATCCAGCGCGGCCTGGAGGTGCGGGAGCCGGTGAGGACCTGGCCGTAGAAGCGGAAGTTCTCCGCGAACAGGGCGGCCGGCGCGAACGGGGCCGCCTCGTGCACCTGCAGCCACAGCAGCCACAGCTTCAACTCGTCGAGGCTGTGGGTGTTCCACCAGGCGTCCAGCGCGGGCCGGTAGGGGCCGGGGCGGATCTGGAGGCGGGCGGCGGGCGGGATGTCGCCGAGACCGTCCAGGAACGCACCCCACGGAAAACCACCCTCCCCGTCCCCGGCGCCGGTGCCGGTGCCGGTGGTGAGGTGGGCGGCGGTGGTCACCTGGGCCTGGGCCCGGATACGGCCGGAGGCGTCGGGGCGGGTGTGGGCGGCGGCCAGCGCGCTCTCCACCCGCACCGCCGCCTGCGCCGCCTGATGCGGATCGGGCTGGCCGGCCAGGTCCAGAACGGCCCGCACGTGTCCGGCGTACTGCTCGCGCAGCGGGGCGTGGCCGGGGTCCAGGTAGGCGGCCGGGCCGCCGGGCAGGGCGAGACCGGACTGGGTGAGGGTGAGCAGGTAGCCGCGGACCCCGGTGGTGTCGGCCTCCACGGTCGCCTCCACCGGGCCACCGACCCCCTCGCGCTGCAGGCGGCCCATCAGGCGGGCCAGCTCCGCGCGGCCGGTGACCGCGCGGACGGCATCGAGGAGGGCGGTGAGATCGGCCGGGCCGCGCTCGGCGATGCCCGCCTCGTCCATGAAACTCGCGTACAGGTCGGCGATCTGCCGCCCCGCACCCCCCGCCCCGGTGGTCTGGGGCGGGGTGCTGTCGCGGATCACGGCGACGACGTCGTCCTGCACCTTCTCGCCCAGCAGGGACAGCAGGGTCGCCTCGGCCCGGTGCTCGGGCAGCCGGAACGCCTCCAGCCAGCGGCCGTTGACATGGGCGTGGAAGTCGTCCTGCGGCCGGACGGACGGATCGGTGTCGACGTCGTACGCCGTGACCGCGTTCACCGGGAGGCGGCCTTGTCCGGGACGGGACGGGCGAGCACGGCCGGTTCCGCGACGGTGTCCAGGGCCGGCTCGGTGAGCGTGCCTGCGGCCGGCTCGGTGACGGTGAGCCCGGTTTCGGCGCGGGCGGTGCGCGCGGCGGTGTCCGGGGCCAAGTCCGGTGCGGTGTCCGTGGTTTCGGGGCGGGCGGTGCCCGCGGCCGGGTCCGGGGTGGTGTCCGCGGGTTCGGGGGTGGTGTCCGCGGTGTGCAGCAGGGCGCGGTGGAAGACGAGGACGGCGAGCAGGGAGCAGGTACCGGCCAGGAGGAAGGCGTAGCGGGGCTGGATGAAGCCGAGGATGACACCGCCCATCAGGTAGCCCAGGGCGGGGCCGGTGTTGGAGACGGCGCCGAGGGCGGCGAAGGCGCGGCCGCGGTGGCTGTCGGGGACGCGGAGGTTGATGACGATGTGGGTGACGGTGGCCTGGGCGCCGTTGCCGAAGCCGCCGATGACGTAGCAGGGCACGATCCACCAGGCGCCCGGGGCCAGGCCGGTGGCGAGGATGCCCACCGAGATGCACAGGAACGAGCCGATCAGGAGGGCCTCGTGGCTGAGCTTCTTGACCCGGCGGACCAGCAGGGCGCCGGGGACCAGGCCGGCCATCCAGGCGGACATGATCAGCCCGTAGGTCTCCTCGGAGCCGCCGAAGGTGTCGCGGACGTAGAAGACGATGAGGACGTTGATGATGCTGGCGGCCGCCATGACGACGCCGCTGACGGCGAGGATGGAGCGCAGGAAGCGGTCGCTGCCCACCCGGTAGGCGGGCGCGGCCTTCTGCCCGGCGGTGCCGGGGGCCGTGGCGGCGGGGGTGGTGTGGTGCAGGCGGGTGCGGATGGTCAGGGCGCCGGCGACGACGACGGCGAAGGATGCGGCGTCCAGAAGCAGGGAGAGGCGGACGCCGAAGTGGGCGGTGAGGAAACCGGCGATGCCGGGGGCGATGACCATGCCCGCCATCGCGGTGGTCTGGGAGATCGCGGAGGCGCGCGGGACGTTGTCCTTGCCGACCATCGCGGCGGGCAGTCCGGCGAACACCGGGTGGGTGAAGGCCAGTCCGGTGGAGAGCAGCACGGCCAGGACGATCAGCAGGGCCGGGGTGGTGGTCAGGGTCATCGCCAGGCAGGCCAGGATCTGCAGCGAGGCGACCGTGATGATGAGCCGGCGGCTGTCGAAGCGGTCGGCGAACCGGCCGGTGACCGGGGCCAGCAGCGCCGGCGGTACGGCGGCGGCCAGGAGGAGGGCCATGACCGCGTACGATCCGGCGCCGTTGGCCTGGAGCAGCAGGGTCAGGGCGGTGGCGGCGGCGATGTCGCCGGCGAAGGACAGCCCCCGCATGCCGGCCAGGACGTAGACGTCCCGCCAGGCAGGGGCCGCGGCCGGGGCGGCGGGGGTGGGTGGGGTGGTGTCGGACATGGTGAGGTGTCAGCTCCTCGTACGATCGGCGGTTTCCAGCACCCCGAGACGGGTCAGCCCCTGGGCGACGTGCACGGACCGGGCTTCGTCCACGCCCGGGAAGAAACGGGCCGCCGTCACCGCGCGGCCGTCCTGAAGGCCGCGCAGGGCGTCGGCGACGGCGTCGGGCACGTTGAGGCGGTGGCCGTTGACGAGCAGGGCGCTCTTGGCGCCGTCGCTCGGCCCGATCTCCAGGGGGACGGGGCTGCGGCGCAGCAGGGCGGCGGGGGCGAGGACGTCCGCGGACGCCAGGCGTTCGAACTCCCGGGGGCGGCCGGCCCCGGCGCGGGCGCGGCCCGTCTCGCGCAGCCGGTCCGTCTCCGCGGCCGCGTCGGCGCCGGCCAGCAGGTCCGCGAGCCGGGCGGACAGGGTCTTCAGGGTGGCCGCGGTGCCGGGGTGCGTGGGGTCGGCGAGGTGCGGGAAGCCGTCGAAGTCCGGGTCTTCGAGGAGGTGCTGGACGGTCTCGGCCAGCAGGTCGCGCCAGCGGCGCGGCTCGACGGTGACCGACAGGTGCAGGGACACCTGGTCCTTGGCGGCCGCTGCGTGCGGGGTTCCGTAGGGCAGGTACAGGATGTCACCCGCACGCAGCGTCGTCTCGATGGCGGGCGGCCCGAGGTCCTCGGGCCGGTGGGAGGCCTTGTCGGCGCGGCGGCCGGCCGGCGGTTCCCAGATCCGCCAGTCCTTGGTGCCCTCGATCTGGATGACGTAGACGTCGACCGGGTCGTGGTGCGGGGCGTAGCCGTCCTTGCCGGCCGGGGTGAGGAAGGCGACGACCTCGCATGGGCAGGCGAAGGTCCGGGCGAACAGGTCGGCCAGGTGGCGGGCGGCGGGCAGGAAGTGGTTCAGCGCGTTCCAGGTGACGGTGCCGCCGGAACGGAACAGTTCATACACCTGCTCGGCCACGACCGCCTCGGCCAGCGCCGCGCCGCGGTCGGTGACGGTCCGGGTGTAGGCCTTGCCCGGCACGCCGCGGCCGTCCTTGGCGATGCGCAGGTAGGCGGGTGAGACGGTTTCCAACGCGACGATGTCGTCGAGCTGCCGCACCGACACCAGATCCCGGGTCCGGCCGTCCAGGGCGCCCCTGCGCAGCAGCGGCTTGCGGTTGAAGTACTCCTGGAAGAAGACCTGACGGTCTCCGACGAGGTCTTCGAAGCCTTGGGGGGTCGTGGATGTGTCCACGCTCTTCGCCTCCAGCGGACGGGGTGGGGCCGGGGTGGGAACTGTGGTGCCGGTGCGGGGACTTGAGGGAAGGGGCAGGCAGGTACGGGGCCCCTCCCGGGGGACGGCAGGTGCGGGGCGGGGGTTGGAGCTCTCCCCTGCCGAGGCCGGGCCCGGTGGTCAGCTTCCGGGGCCGTGCCGGGTGTTCAACTTCCTTGGCCGTGGCCGGATTTCGCCCCTCCGGGCCGATGCCCCGGTGTTCACCTGCCGGTACCGGACCGCCGGCGCTGGCCCGCCGGGGCGGTGCCCCGAGTTTCAACTGCCGAGGTGGTAGTGGGTGTTAAGGGCCGGTGTGGTACCCGGTGTCGTGCGGTAACCGGGTGTCACGGGCCCGGTGCCGTGTCCCGGTGCTCGACTACCGGGGGCGGTAACGGGGGTGACGTGCGGGGGCGGTGCCCGGTGTTCACGAGGGGCGGGGCCGTACCGGGTGTCACGCGCCGTGTGGCGCGCGGTGTTCACCTGCCGGCGCGGTACCCGGGGGCCGGGTGCCACGTACCGGTGCGGTGCCCGGTGCTCTCGTGCGGGTGCCGGTTCCGGCGGCCCGGCAGCAGTCGGCGGAAAGCCGCTGGTGCCGGGCCGGCACACCCCGGTACCGGCCGGCACGAGCCGGGGCGGGGCCCGGTGTTCTCGTGCCGGTGCGGGACCGGGTGGCGCCTGCCGGGGGCGGAGCCCGGTGTTTTCAGTGGGTGGCGACTTCGAGGACGCCGAGGCGGGTCAGTCCCTGGGCGGCCTTGGTGGCCCGGTCGGGGTCGACGCCGGGGAAGATGTCGCCGGCTCGGACGTCGGCGGCCTCCAGGCCGGCGAGGGTCTCGGCGACCGGGGTGGGGACGGCGATCTTGTGGCCGTTGACCGTCATCTGGGTACGGCCGCCGTCGTTCGCGCCGAACTCCACCACGGCCGCCGTACGGCGCAGCAGGACGGTCGGGGTGATGCGGTCGGTCTCGGCGATCGTCTGGAAGGTGGTGCCGTGCGAACTGCCCGGCATGGTGCGGCCCAGCTCGGCCAGCCGGTCCAGCTCGGCGCCGCTGTCCAAGGCGTCCATACGGGCGGCCAGCGCGGCGATCTTCTGCCGGAACAGGGCCTCGGTGCCGGCGCCACGCAGGGCACCGATGTGCGGGTACTGGTTGAACTCCGGCCCGGAAGCGGCCTGTTCGAACGTCTCGCGCAGCAGGTCCTTCCACATGCGGGGCCGCATCATGATCGACAGGTGCAGGGACACCTGGTCCTCGGCGGCGGCCGCGTGCGGGGTGTTGTAGGGCAGGTAGAGGACGTCACCCGGCTCCAGGAGGACCTCGATGACCGGCTCGCCGAGCTCCTCGTCGGTGTAGGAGGCGTTGTCGCCGTCCCGCTGGGCGGGCAGGTCCCACAGCTTCCACCGCTTCGTGCCCTCGAGCTGCACGATGAACAGGTCGACCGGGTCGTGGTGCGGGAGGTAGCCGCGCTTCTTGGTGGGCGTCATGAACCCCACCACGTCGGTGCGCACGGCCATCTTGTCGCTGATGACGCGGGTGAAGTCCCGCAGCTCGGGCACGATCTGGTTCAGCGAGCACCAGGTGACCGTCGCGCCGGCCCTGAACAGCTCGTAGATCTTCTCCGGCACGACCGTGTCGGTGATGTTCACGCCCTGCACGACGACACTGCGCGTGTAGCCCTTCTCGGGCACACCGGAACCGTTGTGGTTGACCTTGATGTAAGGCGGCCGGATCGATTCCATGTGCAGCAGCTCGTCGAGCTTGCGGATGGACAGGATGTCCCGGACGTCGCCCGGCATCGCGTTCTTCCGCAGCAGGGGCTTCTTGTCGAAGTACTCGGCAAAGAAGACCTTCTCGTCCCCCACCAGATCTTCGAATGTGAAGTCGTACATTGCATTCCTTTCGATGCCCGATGGCGTGGAACGAAACCTTTTTATGCGGCGGAGGGGCGGCAGCCTGTTGGTACGGGCCGCCCCTCCGGCCGCATCGGTATTACTGGATGTTGACGTAGTACGACGTCGCCAGCAGCTCGGCGGAGGTCTCGATGAACTCGATGTCGTCGAACGCCACGGTGTTCTCCATGTTGTTCACTCCCTCTTGTTTCCCAGTAATTTCCGCCGGGGTGTTCCGGCGATGACCAAATACTCGCCCCGAGCGGGGCGGGACGTCAACGGAAGAAAAACCTGAACAGTGGGGCGGCCGGATATGCGGAAACGCGCGGGGACAGGCGGAAAGAAGAGAGGCAACCGAGGGCTGGGGGGTCAACTGCGGACGGGCGCAGTTGAACACCGGACACGACGGGGCCGGGGGGCACGGGGGGGGTAATTCCAGGTGGGGCGCGGTAGCAGGGCGCACCTCCGTACCGCGGCGGCAGGGGGCGGATCTTTTCGCAGCGGCAGGGCGTTCCCTCCACTGCGTGAGGGCACGGCTCCCTTATACGACGACGGGGTGCGGGCCTTTCACGCGGCCAGCCCGCAGGAAAAAAGAGTGCTCAACTGCGGAGGAACGCAGTTGAACACGCACAGCGGGGCACGCCAGGGTCCGGGGTTGCCGGGTGGACGGCAGCAGCAGAGAGCGACTCCTAACTTAAACCGGGCAGCAGGCGCGGCAGCGGGACACGGCTCCCTCATACGACGGCAGGACGCGGCTCCTTTTACGGAGACACGACGGAAGGAAAAAGGGGGGACTGCGGACGAGCGCAGTCGAACGCGGCGGGCCGGCCTCCACCCAGATAACCAACCGAGGGGCCGCAGCGGAGCACGCCCCCCCCCTTTTTTCGGCGTGGAGCAGTCCTCTTTCCGGCAGCGGGGCACGGCATCTTTTTGCGTGGGCGCGGCCGAAGGAGAAAGAGGGGGTCAACTGCGGACAGGCGCAGTTGAACACGCGCACCGGACCGGAACCCGGAGGCCCCGCCCGGGAGAGGGAACGTCGGGACGGGTCCCTCGCCGCAGCGGCGGGACACAGCTCCCCGAACACGGCACGGACCGAAGCAGGAAGGGGGACTCCGCTGCGGACAGGCGCAGTGGAACGCGCGGACCGGACCGGCGCCCGGGTGTCCTGCCGGGCGGCGTGCGGCAGCGGGGGCACGGCACCTGTACCGGGGCAGGGCGCAGCCGCGCAGGGCGGCTCCTTCTCGCGGCATTAGGGCGCGGTGCCTTTCCGGATACGAGCCGGGGTCCGCCCCCTCCGCCCGTACGGGGAGGAGCAACAGGCAGGTGGGCGAGCAGCAGGTGAAGGCCGCCCCGCAGCCGGAAGACACCGGCGGGCCGCCCCGGCCGACAGGCCCGAGCGGCGTGACCAGCCGGGAGGGGACGGCAGCGAAAAGACCCTGTGCCAGGCTGCGCAGATGTCCAGGGACGAGCCCCGGAACGAGCGGGCCAGGGATACGACCTCCGGGCACCGGCGGTAAAGACGCCCCGGACCCGACCGGACCGGACCGGACCGCGCCGGGGGGACGGGTTCGCAGGCGAGCAGGGCTGGCAATCGGACACACGATGCCGCCAGAAAGAGGCGGAGAAGAGCCCTGCCAGAACGCCACGACACCGCCTCCGGCGATCGGTCTTCATCTCCCACGCGGGCCGACCTCGCTCAGGCAGCCCGCGCCCGAGGGCCTGGTCCGAGACCTCATGCAGGCCGGCCCCCGCCCGGCGCCCCGTAGGGGGTGAGCCGGGCCGGGGGCCGCAGGGCGGGGCCGGTGCTGTCAGGCGCCCAGGGAGGAGGGCCGGGCGAGGTCCCGGCGCCCGCGCCCGAGGTCCTGGTCCGGGACCTTAAGCAGGCCGACCCCCGGCCCGGCGCCCCGTAGGGGGTGAGCCGGGCCGGGGGCTGCAGGGCGGGGCCGGTGCTGTCAGGCGCCCAGGGAGGAGGGCTGGGACAGGTCCGTGTCCGCCAGGTCCATGTCGCACAGTTCCTCCGCCAGCAGATGCCAGACCTCGGCGTATCCCTCGGCCAGCTCCGACAGCGGACTCCGGCAGTGGGCGGGAACGGCGTCCACGAGGCGCCGGCGGTCCCGGACCACCACCGCACACGCATCCAGCAACCGCAACACGTTCCGGCCCGCGTCGTTCAACCGCAGCGACGGATCCCGCCGCAACGCATCGAAGATCGCCAGCAGCTCGACAGGGCTCCTGGAACCCCGGGAACGCGACCGCACGGCCTGCCGACCCGGCTGGGCGTGCGCACGTATCAACGGCGTCACACCCGCCGACACCCCACCAGACGAGACCGGCAACCCAGCAGACCCGGCACCGGACAGCCCGGCACCCGCAGCGGGAGACGTCCCCGCGGACTCGGCACCGGACAGCCCGGCAGACTCGGCGGGCGCCGGACCGGCGACACGCACCACGGCCACCCCCTCCGGACCGGCCGCGCACGCAGCCGTACGCGACTGCGCCGCCCGCTGCCGCGGCGGCAACGGATCCTCACCCCGACGCAACCGGTCCCGCACATCCGCCACCGTCGCCGGAGACAACCCGGCCCGCCGCGCGATCTGACGCAACGACGCCCCCGGCTCCTCCCGCAACAACCGGCACGCCACCTCCCGCGCCTGCGCCGAACCCGCACCCACCGCCCGCGCCCGCCCGTCCCGCCCCACCCGAACCCCCGACACCGGCGTGTCCGCACCACAAGCACGCCGCACCTCCGCCACCTTCCGTGCCGACAACCCCGCCACCGCCGCCACCGCCCGGTCCGACCACCCCGGCCGCTCCACCACCATCCGCTCCGCCGCCGCCACCCGGTCCGCCACCGGCAACGCCCGCCCGTGCGTCACATTCACCGCCACCGCCAACAACGCGGCATCCTCCACCGCACCATCGAAAAACCGGACGGCGATCCGCTCCTCACCCCGCATCCGCGCCGCACACAACCGGTGCACCCCATCCACCACCGTCATCGACGCCCGATGCACCACAATCGCCGGCCACCCGGACTCCGACTCCGCAAGCTCCCCCACAAACCCCTCATCCACCCCACTCCCCCGCGGCGTGAACCCCACCCCCACCCCATCCACCGGCACCCACACCACCGGCCCCTGACCCACCCCATCCCGCAACCCGCCCACATAATCCAGACCCTCCACACCCACCACACCCCTCACCCCCACCCCCGCCTCAGACCCCACTCCCCTGCCACCCCGAATCATCCAAACCCGCCCCACCACCAACCGAACGAGACACCACCGCCACACGAACAGCAGCAGCACGAACCACAGCAGGAACAACCACCGACGAAGAGACACCAGCCTCGGGGAAGGCGACACCCTCCACCGACGAGGCCACACCAGCCGACGACGAAACACCCGCCACCGACGAGGAGGCGCCAGCCGCGGCAGCCGAACCCGCCACCCCACCCGCCCCCGCCACCACGACCACACCTGCCACGATCACCCGCAGAACCGACCGGCCCACCAACGACATCCCCACGACCCCTCTCCCACCCAGCCACCCGAACACCCCCCACCCTCCCCGCCCTGACCGACCCACAGAAGACCGCAACAGCAGGCCAAAGCGGCCCTGACCTACACAGGCCAAACAAGCAACCGAACGGCACAGGGGGCTGGAGGAGGCGGCAACGGGCAGGTCAGGGGGCCGGAGCGGAAGTCGGCACGGCAGGCAGGAGGTACGCGGGGGACCCGCACGGGCGTGGGGGCGACGGCGAGGACCGGCCGAGCGCGAAGCCGGTGAACGCGTCGGGGTCGTCGGTGGGTTCGCCGCCGCGGGCGCCGGAGAGGGTGACGATCCAGCGGCCGTCCTCCACGGGCAGGATGATGCCTCCCCGGCCCGGCGCCGTGGCCGGGTTGGCCTGGATGCTGACCAGGGGGAAGTCGGCGGCGGGGCCCAGAAGACGCGGGTGGCGTAGGCGGCCCCGGCGTCCAGCAGGTCACGGGAGCAGACCAGGTTGCGGTGCGGGGTGGAGGTGAAGCGGCGGAACCATATCTCGCTTGGGGGCACGCGAGACCAAGTCGCCCATGAGGTGGGCGAGCCGGGCGACGAGGCCCTCGGTCAGGCCCAGCGGGCCTGGGCGAGACGATGCCCGCCCCGATCTTCCGGGTGCCGGCCGCCACCGCGACAGCCCAGTACGGAGTGGACGGCCAATCGGTCACCATCGGCGGGGACGCCATCCCGGCCATGAGCAGGAACACCAACTTCCATCCGAAGGCGCTCCGGAGTCGAGGTACCCCGGCAGGCCGGCGTCATCAGGCAGTACTACCTGGGCACCGCACGTATGAACACGCCGCGCACCAGCGACCTCGAGCGGGCCCTGCCCGGTCTCCTGGCCGCCATTGTCGATGCCCCGGACCCCCGTCCCTGAGTCCGAAAAAAATACCCCGCTGCACCCACCCAGGTCATCCCGCCCCCGCCCATGTTTGCCACCCCCCACCCCCGGTCATCCGGTACCCCTAAGCCCATAACCGTCGGCCCGGCACACGGCACCCGTCGGACTCGGCGCTTTGGAAAGGAACCGCGAGCTCACCATGACCGAGACCCCCCGCACCACCACCGACTCCGGCGCCCCGGTAGAGAGCGACGAGCATTCGCTCACCGTCGGCCCCGCCGGACCGATCCTGCTCCAGGACGCGTACCTGATCGAGCAGATGGCCCAGTTCAACCGGGAGCGCATTCCCGAGCGGCAGCCGCACGCCAAGGGCAGCGGGGCCTTCGGGCGTTTCGAGGTGACGGGGGACGTCACCCCGTACACGAAGGCGGCCGTCTTCCAGCCGGGCACGCGTACCGATCTGGTCGCCCGGTTCTCCACCGTCGCCGGGGAGCGCGGGAGCCCGGACACCTGGCGTGACCCGCGCGGCTTCGCGGTGAAGTTCTACACCAGCGAAGGCAACTACGACATGGTCGGCAACAACACCCCGGTGTTCTTCGTCAAGGACCCGATGAAGTTCCAGCACTTCATCCGGTCCCAGAAGCGCCGCGCCGACAACAACCTGCGTGACCATGACATGCAGTGGGACTTCTGGACCCTCTCCCCCGAGTCGGCCCACCAGGTCACCTGGCTCATGGGCGACCGGGGCGTACCGCGCACCTGGCGGCACATGAACGGCTACACCTCGCACACGTACATGTGGATCAACGAGGCCGGTGAGGAGTTCTGGGTCAAGTACCACTTCAAGACCGACCAGGGCATCGAGTTCTTCACCCAGGACGAGGCCGACCAGATGGCCTCGGCCGACACCGACTACCACACGCGTGATCTGTTCGAGCACATCCGGGACGGTGAGCACCCGAGCTGGACGCTGTACGTGCAGATCATGCCGTACGCGGACGCCGCCGACTACCGCTTCAACCCCTTCGACCTGACCAAGGTGTGGCCGCACGGCGACTACCCGCTGATCGAGGTCGGCCGGATGACGCTGGACCGCAATCCGACGGACAACCACGCGGAGATCGAGCAGCTCGCGTTCCAGCCGAACAACTTCGTGCCCGGCATCGGACCGAGCCCCGACCGCATGCTGCTGGCCCGGCTCTTCTCGTACGCCGACGCGCATCGCTACCGCATCGGCGCGAACTACGCCCAGCTCCCGGTCAACGCGCCCATCACCGACGTCCACACGTACTCCAAGGACGGCGCGATGGCGTACCGCAAGACCAGCGACCCCGTGTACGCCCCGAACTCCAAGGGCGGCCCCGCCGCCGACACCGCCAGGTACGGCACCCCGCCGAGCTGGCACACCGACGGCGACATCACCCGTACCGCCTACGTCTCGCACGCGGAGGACGACGACTGGGGGCAGCCCGGCACCCTCGTCCGCGAGGTCATGGACGACGACGCCCGCGACCGGCTCGTGGACAACGTCGTGGGCCACCTCCTGAACGGCGTGTCGGAGCCTGTTCTCGAGCGTGCCTTCCAGTACTGGTCCAACATCGACCCCAAGATCGGCGCGCGGATCGCCGAGGGCGTGCGGTCCAAGGCCGACGAGAAGGACCCGAAGGCGGCGGACCAGGGCAATCCGGCCCGCAGCAGCATGCAGCACAAAGCCTGACCCCCGACCGCCGAGCGCCCCTCCCCCATCCGTGGGGCGAGGGGCGCTCGGCCGTGTGAGTGCGGCGCGTACGGGTACTGCGGATGCCATGAGTGTCACTTCCCTGATCGACACCGCCCTCGACCGCTCCGTCGTCCTGGGCTACGGGTGGCCCGGACTGCTCCTGCGCAAGGCGCTGCCGGACTGGCCCGACGGGCCCGAGCGGATGGACGGCAAGGTCGTCCTCGTCACCGGCGCGGGGTCCGGGGTCGGTCTCGCGTCCGCCGTGGGCTTCGCGAAGCTCGGGGCCTCGGTGCGGGTGCTGGGCCGTAACGAGAAGCGTGCCGAGGAGGCCGCCGCGCTCACGCGGGAGCAGGCGGGCGATGACGTCGACGTACGGCCCGTCGTGTGCGACGTCAGCAGTCGGGCCGCGCTGCGGGACTTCACCACGCGATTCCTGGAGGAGGAAGACCGGCTGGACGTGCTGGTCAACAACGCGGGGGTGATGCCGGGCGAGCGGCAGTACAGCGTGGACGGGGTCGAGCTGACGTTCGCCACGCATGTGCTGGCGCCCTGGGTGCTGATCGAGGAGTTGACGCCCCTGCTCGTGCGCTCCGCGCCCTCGGTCGTGATCAACGTGACCTCGGGCGGGCAGTACGGCCAGCAGCTTCCTGCGGGTGATCCGGAGTCCGAGGAGACGCCGTACAGCCCGAAGAAGTTCTACGCCCGGACCAAGCGGGCCCAGCTCGTGGTCACCGAGCAGTGGGCCGAGCGGCTGCACGACCAGGGTGTGCATGTGCACGCGATGCATCCGGGGTGGGCGGACACCGAGGGGGTACGGCAGTGGCTTCCGGTCTTCCGGGCGGTGACCCGGCCGATCATCCGTAGTCCCGAGCAGGGGGCCGACACGATCGTCTGGCTGGGCACGGCTTCGGAGGCCACCGAGAGTGACGGGCTGTTCTGGCATGATCGGCGGCCGCGGCCGACCACGTACCCGATCGGGGCGGGTGGGGATTCGGAGGAGGTCCGGGGGGAGTTGTGGGACTACGTCTCGTCCCTCGCGCACGGCGAGAGGGCCTGAAGGCGCGTTCAGCGGCGGGCACTGGCCAGCAATGCCGCGCGCGGCGGGGTCAACACCCCCCTCAGGGCCGTGGACGGGGGCCTAGCCGACGTAGAGACACGTGATGCCCCCTAGGAGGGGAACGCTCGTACGGTTCGTCGTTGACCACTGTGTATTCTCCCCTCCCACATCACAGGGGAGGGATCATGAAAAGAAGATCGGCCGCAGTGGCCTGGGGCATGGCCGGTGCGGCGGTTGCCCTGACGCTGTTGTCCACGACCGTCGCTCACGCGGAGGGTCGGGGGGACGTGCGGGTCACGAAGACCGTCGTGAACGGCGGGAAGAACGTCGGCGTGGGGACGTCGAAGCCCATCACCTATCCGATCGCCGTCACCATCCGGGACAACTCCGGGGTGAAGGGGCTGACGGACATCAGCGTGTTCAACTCGAACAACGGCTGGGGTTTCAGCGATTGGGTGGGCACCCGGTGCGAGAAGAAGAGCTCCACCACCTCGGTGTGCACGGCCACGATGACGGTCAGCCCGTCCTGGCTCCCCGGCAGCATGCCCGACCCCGATGCGGCGGCCGGCACCTGGCAGGTCAACGCGACCGTGAAGGCCAAGGACGGCGACTACTGGATCTCCGACCGCATCGCGCAGTTCAAGATGAAGCGCGCCTCGAAGCTGACGACGAACGCGTCGCCCGAACCGGTCACCAAGGGCCACAAGCTGACCGTCACCGGAAGCCTGACCCGGGCGAGTTGGAAGGACCTGAAGTATCACGGGTTCTCCGGCCAGGCCGTACAGCTCCAGTTCAAGAAGTCCGGCGCCTCTCAGTTCAGCACCGTCAAGACGGTGAAGACCAGTAGCACCGGCAAGCTCAGCACCACCGCCACCGCCAACTCGGCAGGTACCTGGCGGTGGTTCTTCCCTGGCACCACGACGACGGCACAGGTGGCGTCGGGCGGGGACGCGGTGAAGCTGAAGTAGCGGCTTCTCAGGCGCGGGGTGGTGGTGGCGGTGGGAGTAGGTATCTGATCAGGGCCGTCACCACTGCCCCGGCCGGGGCTACGCACCAGCGTTCGGTGCGGGGCAGTACCGGGAGGCCCAGTTGGTCGCGGGACCAGGCGGGGAGGAGGGAGACGGCTGCGGCGCCGAGGAGGAGGTACGGGGGGAGGACGGGTCCGGGGAGGGGTGGGCGTAGGAGGATGTAGTGAACTGCCTCTCGGGTCTGGGGAGTCAGGCGTAGTTCGGGGCGGTAGAAGTCCAGACGGTCGTGGAGTTCCTTCACCGTTGTCGGGGGGTTGCCGATGCCCATTGCGGTGGCGACCCGAGCCATGTCGGCCACGTACCCGTCCCGGCCCGCTGCGTTCAGCGGGTGTTTGCCGTAGCGCTGGTGGGCGGTGAGGAAGCAGTACGCCTCGGCGCTGTGGACCCAGGCCAGCAGGTGGGGGTCGGCGGCGTGGTACGGCTCGCCGTCCGGCGTGCGGCCCCGGATGTTCTCGTGGACCGCTCGTACGCGGTCGACGGCTCGCTGGGCGTCGTCCGCCGCGCCGTACGTGGTGTACGCGAGGAACGTGCTCGTGCGGGCGAGGCGGCCCCAGGGGTCGTTGCGGTAGTCGGAGTGGTCGGCCACCGCCGTCATCGCCAGGGGGTGCAGGGACTGGAGCAGCAGGGCGGCCAGGCCGCCGGGGAACATGGACGCGTCACCGTGGACCACGCGGACCGGGCGGTTCGGGGCGAACCAGCGGGGGCCGGGTGTGCCGTGGACGCGGCGTCGGCTTTCGAGGCCGCCGGGGCCGGCCACAGCGCGGAAGAGGGCGTCGCCCAAGCGGCCGCGCAGGCCGGGGCGTGGGGCTGCCGCGGCCGTGGTCGTTGGCTCCGGGCGCGGTGCTGTGCGCGTGGGCGGCGATTGGTCGGCCATCGCCCTGCCCCTATCCCTCGACTGTTACCGAGTTAACACCTGCGGCGCGTGCGATGCCAGTCGCACCGTTACTGCGTCGCATCCCGGTCGTGCTGACAAGCGCTTTCACGGTGCTGAGCACGCCGGGGGCGTCCAGTGCGCTGTTGATCGCCAGGACGGGGACGGTGATCTCCTTCGCGCGCGGTGCGGGTGCCGATGCGCTTGGTCACGGGGACGTGATCGGGGAAGACGCCCACGGGTAGGAAGGGCGCTGATAACTCGGTGGCGCCGCCGGGTGGGCACCCGCGAGCATGCAGCGCATGACTGAGCAGCCAGCGCGATGGACCGAGGCGACCGTCTACCCCGACATGTGGGCCGATCCGGACGACGACCCGCGTGAAGGTCCCAGTCCCGAGGGCGAGTTGGCGACCCTCCAGGACTACCTGTCGAACTACCGCCTCACCCTGCGGATGAAGTGCGACGGCCTCGACGCGGCGCAGCTCGCGCTCCGGTCGGTGCCGCCCTCGACCATGTCGCTCCTCGGACTGGTCCGGCATCTCGCCGAGGTGGAGCGGGACTGGCGGAACTGGATCAGCGAGGGTGAGCCGCTGCCGAAGTTGTACGGGGTGCGGGACGCGGACTTCGAGGGCGCCGTCGGTGAACAGGGCGTTGTCGACGAAGCATTCCGTGATCTGGAGCGTGAACAGGCGGCGACCGATGCCGCGTTGGCCCAGCATGCGGATCTCGGGGCGCGTGTCGGCAAGGAGGGCGTCGCCGTACGGGAGTTGCTGGTGCACCGGGTCGAGGAGTACGCGCGTCACTGCGGGCATGCCGATCTGTTGCGGGAGCGGATCGACGGGAGGGTGGGGCAGTGAGTATCCGTGACCGCTGGCCCCGGCCCCCGCCACCCGGTAGCCTCCCCCGCGTGAACACCGGATCGGCGTCAAGCCACGCACAGGACGGTCAGCCGGTGGGCGGCTGACGGCGCGGGGGCCTCCGTGGCTCGAACGTCATCGCGTCCGAGTCCGAGCCCACTGTGAGGTCAGTCGTATGTCCGTAGCGTTCAACCACACCATCGTCGCCGCCAAGGACCGTGAGGAATCGGCCCGGTTCTTCCGGGAGTTGCTGGAGGTGCCGGAGGCGCCGTCCTGGGGGCCGTTCGTGAATGTGCAGCTCAGTGATGGGGTGCTGCTCCAGTTCGCCGAGCCGCCGGTCGAGATCCAGATGCAGCACTACGCGTTCCTCGTCGACGACGAGCTGTTCGACCGCGCCTACCAGCGGCTCCGGGACGGCGGGGTCGTGCACTGGGCCGATCCGCAGATGCGGCGGCCCGGGGAGATCAACCATGAGCACGGCGGGCGGGGTGTGTACTTCAAGGACCCCGCCGGGCACGCGATCGAGCTGATCACCCGGCCGTACCTGTAGCGAGCGGGCCGGGCACCCCCAGCGAAATGCGAAGGGTGCCCGGCCGCAGCGTCACTGCCGGTACGAACCCACCTGCCGCACCGTCACCCGGTCCAGCTTCACCGAGCCCTCCTCGGCGAACACCTGGACCCCGTCGGAAGCGGGGTCGGGAAACACCAGGTCGGTGATGGCCGCCTCGCCGTCGCCCCCGTAGACCTCGACCGAGGACCAGTCGACGAGTATCCGGAGCCGCACCTTCCCGTCACGCGGCTTCAGCGGGGCCCGGTGCACTCCCGGGAACGACGGGCTGAGGTCCGTGACCCCGGAGTGGGTGCGGTCGACGTACATCTCGCCGGTCGTGCGGTCGTAGCCGACGACCGTCTCCTCTCCCCCGCTGCCCGTGCGGACCTTGAGGCCGAAGCGGGCGGCGTCGCGGAGGGAGAAGGTGGCCTCGATGTCGAGGGCGTCGCCCGTGGCGGGGAGGGGGCGTGAGGCGTTGGTGACGGTGAGGCCCGCCGTCGTGGTGGGCTGTCGCCACAGGGTGGAGAGCGCCGCCACCGGCTCGCTGGTCAGGCGGGCGCGGCCGTCGACGGTGCGGAGGGTCAGGCGGCGGGGAACGGTCTGTGCGCTGCGCCAGGGCGTGGTGGGGGTGGCGCCGGCGTAGTCGAGACCAGCCATCCAGCCGATCATGTACCGCTGGCCGTCGGGCGCGTCGTTCCAGGTCACGGCCGCGTAGTGGTCCTTGCCGTAGTCGACCCAGGAGGCGCGGTCGACGGCCGGGCGGGCGGGTGCCTGGGCTGCCGTGAAGCTGTCGGCGAGGATGTGGCCCCAGCCGCCGGTGTTGCGGTCGACCAGTTGGATGCGCGCGGTGCGGCCCTGGTAGGGGCGCAGGTCGAAGGAGGCCCAGTCCATCGCCTCGCTGTCGGGGCCGGTGACGCTGCGGACGACCTCGCCGTCGACCAGCAGGTCGACGGCCGTCTCCTGGGTGAGGGGCTCGGCGCGGGTGTCGGAGAGGACGAGGTGGTCGACGTCGAGGTGGCCCCAGCGGCCGGTGTTGTCGTCCACGATCCGGATGCGGGCCCGCTTGCCTCTGAGGTCGCGCACGTCCCAGGAGGCCCAGTCGAGCGCCTCGGAGTCGCGGCCGGTGGTGGTGCGTACCGTACGCCCGTCCACCACGAGTTCGACGGCGGTGCGGTCGGCGGAGCCCTCCGGGTGGTTGCCGCCGCCCACGAGGAAGTCGAGGTAGTCCTTGTCCAGGGTGAACTCGGGTGAGGTGAGCGTGCCGGTGGCGGTGTCGCCGCCGCGGTAGGTGTTGACCAGGCCGTCGCCGAGCCAGCCGGAGACCTGCTGCTGGTCGGGGAGGGTGCCGGTGGCCGGTGCGGTGCCGAAGGCGTCGCCGGTCGCGGTCCAGTCGCCGTACGTGCCGCCCTCGAAGTCGGCGAGGACGGTCCCCTCGGGGGTGGGGCCGCGGTCCACGGCGGTGCCGGGCTCGTGCGGATGGCGTCCGCCGCCGACCTTGAAGTTCAGGTACGGGGTGCTCACCGTGAAGGCTGGTGAGGTGAGGGTGCCGGTGCTCGGGTCGCCGCCGTGGAAGCTGTTGGCCAGACCCTTGCCGTCGAAGCCGGTGACCGTCTGCTGGCCGTCCACCGCGCCGGACGCCGGCCCGCCGCCGAACGCCGTGCCGGTGGCGGTCCAGTCATCGAAGCCGGCCCCCTCGAAGTCCTGGACCACCGTGCCGGACGGCGGGGTGTAGCTGCCGTCGTCGTCCGGGGTGAACCGGGTGCCGTCGAAGTCACCGGTGAAGTACTGGGTGCCCGAACCGCCGGCCACCGCACCGGGGTTGACGTTGGTGACCAGGACCCACTTGACCTTGCGCGGGTTGCCGTCGACGGCGAGGGGGAAGAGGTCCGGGCACTCCCAGACGCCGCCGGTCGCGCCCGCCGGGCCGAACTCGCTGAGCTGCTTCCAGTCCTTGAGGTTCTTGGAGGTGTAGAAGCGGACCTTGCGCTCGGTGGGCAGTGCGACGGTCATCAGCCAGCTCTTGGCCGGCGCGTACCACTGGACCTTGGGGTCCCGGAACTCGGTGGAGCCGATGTCCAGTACGGGATTGCCCTGGTACTTGGTCCAGGTGCGGCCGCGGTCGGTGCTGTAGGCGAGGGACTGGGCCTGCTTGCCGCCGTCTCTGAAGGCGCTGGTGTAGACGGCGACCATCGGCGGGTCGTCCGGGGTGCCGAAGCCGCTGGTGTTGTTCCGGTCGATCACCGCGCTGCCGGAGAACACCATCTCCTTGTCGTCGTGGGACAGCGCGAGCGGGAGCTGCTTCCAGTGCACGAGGTCGGTGCTGACCGCGTGGCCCCAGGACATGTCGCCCCAGGAGTTGCCGTTGGGGTTGTACTGGTAGAAGAGGTGGTATTCGCCCTGGTAGTACACGAGACCGTTGGGGTCGTTCATCCAGTTCTTCTCGGGGGTGAAGTGGAACTGGGGACGGTAGGTCTCGGTGTAGGGCGGTGCGTCGGCGGCGGCCGCCGGCGGGGTGAGCGAGGTGGCCGCCAGGGCACAGGCGGACAGTGACGCCGCGATCAGCCAGGCGCGGGCGGGCCGCGCTCCACGTACGGAGCTCATGACATCTCCTGTGTTGCGGTCGGCCCCGCGGCGGAGCGTGACGCGCGGGGCGCACGGGTCCGGGGAGAAGTGGGCAGGCCGCCGGTGCCGTCGTCCCTGGCGTCGGCGGGAGATGTCATCGTTGACTCATGTCATCGATGACAGCGAGCGGGTGCGTCGATGATGCGGCAGGGACGGGGACGCGTCAACGGTTCGCGCGCAGGCGTTCGTCGGCCGATTCGCGCCGTACGGCAGAAGCCGCCTACGTTGCCGATTTGTGACAGGCACAGGGCATTGACGGCGCCCTGAGGGGCCGTCCATAGTCCTCGCCATGCCGTGTCAACGATGACATAAGTCAACGATGACACCTCGGGACGGCATGCTCCGATGCCGGCCGCGCCGCTCGCAATCCCGCAGGAGTCGTTCATGTCTCGCAATCCTCGTCCGCACCTGTCCCTGCTGAGAGTCGCCGCGTGTACGGGCGCCCTGGCCCTGGCCCTCACGGCGTGCGGCTCCGGCTCCGGCTCCGGCGCGGGGTCGTCCACGTCGGGATCGGGCGGAATCAAGGTCGGGCTGATCACCAAGACCGACACCAACCCGTTCTTCGTGAAGATGAAGGAGGGCGCGGAGAGGTCGGCCAAGGAGAACGGCGCCCAACTGCTGACGGCGGCAGGCAAGTTCGACGGGGACAACGCCGGTCAGGTCACCGCGATCGAGAACATGGTGGCGTCCGGGGTGAAGGGCATCCTGATCACCCCGAGCGACTCCAAGGCGATCGTGCCCGCGCTGGCCAAGGCCCGCGCCAAGGGGGTGCTCGTGATCGCGCTGGACACGCCGACCGAGCCGCAGAGCGCGGTGGACGCGCTGTTCGCCACGGACAACCTCAAGGCCGGCGAGCTGATCGGTGAGTATGCCAAGGCCGCGATGAAGGGCAAGAAGGCGAAGATCGCCACGCTCGACCTGGCGCCGGGCGTCTCGGTCGGCGTGCAGCGGCACGACGGTTTCCTCAAGGGCTTCGGGGTCGGCGCCAAGGACCCTTCCGTGGTCTGCTCCCAGGACACCGCCGGTGACCAGACCAAGGGGCAGACGGCGATGGAGAACTGTCTCCAGAAGGAGCCCGGCATCAACGTCGTCTACACGATCAACGAGCCCGCCGCGCTGGGCGCCTACACCGCGCTGAAGGCGAAGGGCCGGGAGAAGGACGTGCTGATCGTGTCCGTGGACGGTGGCTGCACCGGCACCAAGGCGGTCAAGGACGGGAAGATCGCGGCGACTTCGCAGCAGTACCCGCTCAAGATGGCCGCCGAGGGCGTGAAGGCGGTCGTGTCGTACGCCAAGGACGGCAAGAAGGCGTCCGGTTACACCGACACCGGCGTCACCCTGATCACCGACAAGGCGCAGTCCGGGGTGGACGCGAAGGACACCGCGTACGGCCTGGACAACTGCTGGGGCTGAGCCCCCGGTTCCCCCGACCGGGCGGCCGGCCCGGCCACTCCCCCGCCAGATCGGCCGCCCCTGTACTCCCGCGTCCCCCGGACAACTCGCCCTTCGGCAAGCCCTTTTCGACAAGGATGTCGTATGACCGCCACGACCACGCCGTACGCCGGGCTCACGGCGCCGAGCACGGCGCGCCGACTGCTCACGGCACCCACCACCGGTCCCCTGGCCGCCCTCCTGATCGCCTGTGTCTTCTTCTCCTTCTCCACCGACCAGTTCCTGACCGGCGGGAACTTCTCGCTGATCGTGCAGCAGGTCATGGTCGTGGGCACGCTCGCCATCGGGCAGACCCTGATCATCCTGACGGCGGGGATCGACCTGTCGTGCGGGGCGGTGATGGCGTTCGGCAGCATCATGATGGCGCGGATGGCGGCCGAGGGCTCACTGCCACCGCTGCTCGCCATCGGTCTGGGGCTGCTGGTGTGCGCCGGATTCGGGCTGCTGAACGGGGTGTTGACGGAGAAGATCCCGCTGCCGCCGTTCATCGTCACCCTCGGCATGCTGAACGTGGCGTTCGCGCTGACCCACATCTACTCCGAGGAGCAGACGGTCACCGAGCTGCCCGGCCCGCTGACCGCGCTGGGCGGCACCTTCCCGCTCGGCCACACCGACATCACCTACGGGTCGCTGGTCACCATCGCCCTGTTCCTGCTGTTCGCCTACGCGCTGAGCAGCACCGGCTGGGGCCGGCACGTGTACGCGCTCGGCAACAGCGTGGAGGCGGCCCGGCTGAACGGCGTACGCACCTCCCGGCTCACCATCGGCGTGTACACGGTCGCCGGCCTGCTCTACGGGGTGGCCGCGCTGCTGCTCGTCTCCCGTACCGGCGTGGGTGATCCGCAGGCGGGGCAGACGGACAACCTCGACAGCATCACCGCCGTGGTCATCGGCGGGACCTCCCTGTTCGGCGGGCGCGGTTCGGTGCTCGGCACGTTCATCGGTGTGCTGATCGTCGGTGTGTTCCGCAACGGCCTCCAGTTGATGGGGGTCGCGTCCATCTACCAGACACTGATCACCGGGGTCCTGGTGATCCTCGCGGTGACCGTCGACCAGATCTCCCGGAAGAAGGCCCGATGACCGCCGCCGACTCCCCCACGCCCGTCCTCCAGGCCCGCGGTCTGGTCAAGCGCTACGGCCAGGTGACCGCCATCGACGGCGCCGACTTCGATCTGCTGCCCGGTGAGGTGCTGGCGGTGATCGGGGACAACGGCGCCGGGAAGACCAGCCTCATCAAGGCGCTGACCGGGGCGATCGTGCCGGACGCGGGCGAGATCCGGCTGAACGGCGAGCCGATCAGGTTCACCGGGCCGCAGAGCGCCCGGGCGCACGGCATCGAGACGGTCCACCAGGATCTCGCGGTCGCCGCCTCGATGGACATCGCGTCCAACATGTTCCTGGGCCGGGAGCTGCGCCGGCCCGGTGTGCTGGGCAGTGTCTTCCGGATGCTGGACAAGAAGCGGATGCGGCAGGAGGCCGCCGAGCACATGGCCGATCTCAAGATCGGGCTGCGCTCGCTCACCCAGGCCGTGGAGACGCTCTCCGGCGGACAGCGGCAGGCGGTCGCGGTGGCGCGGTCGGTGGCCTGGGCGCGCAGTGTCGTGGTGATGGACGAGCCGACGGCCGCGCTCGGTGTGAAGGAGTCCGGCCAAGTGCTCGACCTCATCCGGCGGGTGCGGGACAGGGGGCTGCCGGTGGTGCTGATCAGCCACAACATGCCGCATGTCTTCGAGATCGCGGACCGTGTCCATGTGCACCGGCTGGGGCGCCGGGCGGCGGTGATCAAACCGTCGGAGTACTCGATGGCCGAGGTGGTCGCCATCATGACCGGGGCGCTCACGGTGGACGGGAGCGGAGGTACGGTCGTCGCGGACTCCGAGGCCGCGAAGGCCGCCGGGGTCCAGGCCACCTGACTTCCACGGCCCGGGGGTTCCCGGCCGGAGCCGACGAGCACAGGAGACGTGTCCCGCATGGCCGCGAACCGCCGCCCCACCCTGGCCGACGTCGCCCGCGAGGTCGGGGTGAGCGCCAAGACGGTCTCCCGCGTCCTCAACGAGGACGGTCCCGCCTCGGCGCGGACCCGGGAGCAGGTGCTCGCGGCCGTGGCGCGGCTGGGCTTCCAGCCGAACCTGATGGCCCGCAACATCCGGGTGGGCGGCCCGGACACCACGATCGGGCTGGTCGTGCCGGACCTCGGCAACCCGTTCTTCGGGGCGGTGGCGGGCAGCATCGAGGACCGGGTGCGCGAGCGGGGGCTGACGCTGCTGATGGGGTCCTCGGCCGACGATCCGGACCGGGAGCGGGCGCTGACGGACAAGTTCCTGGCTCGCCGGGTCAGCATCCTGATGGTGGTGCCGTCGGTGGGCGCCGACCACGCCCATCTGCGGCAACCCCGGGCGGCGGGCCTGCCGGTGGTGTTCGTGGACCGGCCGGGCGCGGGGCTGGCGACGGACTGCGTGGTCAGCTCCAACCGCGAGGGCGCCCGTGCCGGGGTGACGCATCTGGTCGGGTACGGGCACCGCCGGATCGGGTTCGTCGGTGACTTGCCGACGCGGCTCTACACGCGGCGGGAGCGGCTGGCCGGGTACCGGGAGGCGCTGCGGGACGCGGGGCTGCCCGACGACCGGCTGCTGATCGCCAGCGCCCACGACCAGCACGACGCGGGCGAGGCGACGGGCCGGCTGCTGGCTCTCCCCGATCCGCCCACGGCGCTGTTCGCGGGCAACAACATCGTGGCCCTGGGTGTGGTCGCGGAGTTGGCCCGCAGCGGCCGCAAGGACGTGGCGGTGGTCGCGTTCGACGACGTGGCGCTCGCGGAGGCGCTGGAGCCGGCGTTGACGGTGGTGGCCCAGAACCCGGAGGAGATCGGCCGTACGGCGGCCACCACGGCCCTGGCCCGCCTCGACGGCGACCGCTCCCGCGCCCGTACGGTCACGGTGCCGACCCGGCTGATCGTGCGGGGGTCGGGCGAACAGCGGGTCAGCGTGTCGGCTTGAGCAGATGCGGGGCGTGCAGGCGGACGGCCTCGCGGATCTGCTTCATCGACGGGTTGACCATCGCGTTGCCCGCCACGGTCACCGTCGGGACGGTCTCGTTGCCGTCGGCCACCAGGCGGACGAACGCGGCCGCGTCGGGGTCCCGCCAGATGTTGACCTCGGTGCGCGGCAGCCGGGCGAGCCGCAGGCGGAGCCGGAGCTTGATGCAGAACGGACACAACGGCCGCCAGTAGACGACCACGCTGTCCCGGTAGTCGGTCAAGGTCTTCCCCTCGGTCGGCGGCTTCCGGTCCGAGCGTAGTGGAAGCCCGCGCGAAGTCGTCGCGCGGGCCCATCTCCCGTCCGGCCGGAGCCAGTCAGAGGCTCGCCGGTGCGGCGTGGGGGGTGCCCAGGCAGGGGAACCGGTCCGACAGGTCGGTGGCGCCATGCGCCGAAGGGGGCCCGCGCGGTGTCGTCGCGCGGGCCCCCTTCGTGCGGTACCGGCTACCGGTAGGAGACCGCCACCGGCTGGTGGACGCTCGTCCTCGGGGTGGTGATCCTCAGGGTGTGTGCCGTGGCGTCCCACTGCCAGGCGGAGGGGGCGAGTGTGGTGCCGTTCGCCGTGACGTGGGCCGGGGGCCTGGTGAGGCCCTGGAAGGTGACCGTCCACGTGCGGCGGCTCGGAAGGCCCTGGTAGGTGCCCTTGGTGGGGGCGATGCGCAGGGTATGCCCGGTGTAGCTGATGCGGGTGGTGGCCGAGCGGTGGCGGGCGGGGGTGCTGACGCCGTCGTCCTCGTAGAGGGTGAAGGCGCCCGGCGCGCCGGTGGCGACGGTGACGCCGACCTGGCCCAGCGGGGTGCCGGAGTCGTGGGCGGCGTTGCCGGTACGGGTGGCGACGATGCCGCCGGCACGGACGAACACCGGCATGGTGTCCAGGGTGGTCGTCACGTCGTACGAGGTGCCGCCGGTGCCCGCGGTGTAGGTGCGGCCGGTGAAGTAGTCGGTCCAGGTGCCCTCGGGGAACCACACGGAGGTGGTGGTGCTGGTGCCGGGCGTGGTGACCGGGGCCACCAGCATGTCGGGGCCGTACAGGTACTCGCTGCCCGCCCTGGTGTAGGCGGCCTCGTCCTCGGGATGGTCCAGGTAGAGCGGGCGGACGATGGGGACGCCGGTGGTGGCGGCCTGCTGGGCGAGGGTGTACGTGTACGGGACGAGGGACTCGCGCAGCCGGAGGAACTTCGTGGCGGAGTCACGGGCCGCGTCGCCGTACTGCCAGGGCAGCCGGTCGCTGTGGTTGCTGTGCAGGCGGTCGATGGGCTGGAAGGTGCCGAACTGGACCCAGCGGGCGTACAGGTCGTCGGGCAGCTTGGTGGTGCGGTGGGTGCGGCCGTCGTCGGTGGTGTAGGTCTCGGCACCGGGGATGCCGTGCCCGTCGTTGTGGCCGCCGATGTCGTGGCTGATGGCGGCCATGCCGGTGGCGGCGGACTCACCCGGTGTGTAGCCGACCTCGGCGCTCAGGGTGCCCCAGGTGGAGGCGGTGTCGCCGGAGAAGTGGAGCGTGGTGCGCTTGTCGGCCCAGGGCCCGGTGGGCAGGCCGACGCCGCCGCTGTAGCCGCCCGCCTGGAGGGAGCCGTAGGCACGGGAGAGCACGAAGGCGCGCTCGGCGGTCTCGGCGGTGAGGCCGGCGTACTTCTGGTTGATCCAGGCGTCCGGGGTGACACCGGGCTGCGAGGAGCGGGAGGCGTCACAGCACCAGTCCAGCCACCAGAAGTCGTTCCCGGCGCGGTCGAAGGGCCGGTGCAGATCGAGGTACGCCTTCAACTGGTCGGGGTCGCCGAAGTCGAACGTACGGCACTGAGAACCGGCCGAGCCCGCGCAACCGCCCTTGGCCAGCTTGCCCTTGGCGGTCTGCTGGGCCGCCGCGTACTGCGGGTCGGACTCCAGGATGCTGGGGTGCACGTTCAGGGTGTTGTGCAGGCCCTGCGCGGTCGACCAGTCGAAGAAGCCCTTGGGGTCGGGGTACTTGGCCGGGTCGAAGTTCCAGCCGCTCCAGGTGTTGGGTGCCTTGAAGTCGGTGTCGGTGACGAGCACGTCCAGCGGGACCCCGGCCGCGCGGAAGGCGGGCAGGATGGTGTCCTGGTAGTCCTTCGCGGTGCGGTCGATGTACTCCGAGTACCAGACGCCGTAGGCCCAGCGGGGCAGTAGCGCGGGCGGCCCGGTCAGGGTGGCGAGGTCGGTGAGGCCCTGCTTGTAGTCGTGGCCGAAGCCGAAGAGGTAGCCGTCCTGGTAGGGCTTTCCGGCGTGCCCGGCGCGCGGGGTGGCCTTGCCGGTGCGGGCGTCGTAGACGGCGGAGGGGGTGTCGTCCAGCAGGTGCCAGCCGTCGCGGTGCAGCAGGCCGGGGCTGGTGCGGGGGCTGGGGTCGCTGTCGCCGTCGAGACCGTCGAGGCTGCGGCGGTAGCCGCCGAGGGCGAGGTGCGGCTCGGGCGCCGGGTCGGCCGTGGCGGTGACGCCGAGGGTGTCGACGTTGACGTGACAGCTCGTGGTGTCGGGGCAGGCGAGGGTGACGTCGTTGGCGCCGGCCTTCAACTCGACGGTGGTGGAGGCGGTTTGCCAGGTGTCCCAGTTGTCGGTGGGGTCGAGGGTGAGGGTCGCGGGGGTGCCGGTGCCGGGGCGGACCTCCATGGTGCGCTTCTCGTGGCGGCCGTCGCCGCCGGTGCCGTTGGCGTAGCGCAGGTGGAGGCGGTAGGTGCCGTCGCGGGGGACGTCGACCACGCGGCGGGTGAGGGCGGCGTCCTTGTTCAGCTCGGCGGCGAAACCGTCGCCGGAGTTCCCCCGGTGGTCGCCGGCGATGACCGCGGAGCCCGCGAGGAGGCCGTCCTCGGCCTCGCAGCTCGTGCCGAACGCGCAGGCGGGGACGGCGGTGCGGTCCCGTGCCGGGTAGTCGGCGCCCGGCTTCACCAGGGCCGCGCTGTCGAGGTTGACGGTGCCGGAGTCGGCGGCGGTGCGCTGGAGCCGTACGGTGTGGGTGCCGGCGCCCAGGGTCAGGGGCAGCCGGGCCACGCTCCAGGTGTTCCAGTCGGCGGTGGCCGGGAGGCTGAACGTCCTGTTCGCGCCGCCGTCCACGCTGAGGCTGAGGGTGCGGGTCTCGCGGCGGCCGTCGGAGCCGACCGCGTTGGCATAGCGGACGGCGAATTCGTAGGTGCCGGCTTCGGCTGAACGTACGTCCGTGGTCAGGGAGTTGTTCGTGACGTCGAAGCCCGCGAGGAAGCCCTTGCCGGTGTACCCGGCGTGGTCGGTGGCGACGCCGGGGCCGTCGTGGAGCTGGCCCTCGGCCTCGCACAGGGTGCCCACAGCGCAGTCGGGTCGCTGCCAGGGGCTCGCCTGCACCTGCTTCTGCCCGGCCTTCAGGCGCACGGTCAGGTTGTCGGCGGTGAAGGGTCCGGAGCCCACCTTGTAGCGCAGGGTCAGGGCGCTGGTGGTGACGGTGAGGACGCCGTCCTTGACGGAGGAGGTGTAGGCGGGCGAGGTGAAGGCGCTCCGGCCGATGGCGTTGAAGGTGGCGCTGTCCTCGAACCTGTCGTCCCCGGCGTACTCGGTACGGATCAGGGTCGGGGACAGCACCTGGAACCGGGCGCCCGGCACGGTCACGGTGGCCGAGCGGGCCTGGGCGGCCGGGGTGGCGGCGTCGGCGCCGACGGGGGTGAGCGCGACGCCAGCGCAGGCCAGGACGAGGGCGATGACCGGTCCGCGCGGCGGGCGGAGGGTACGGGGGAAGGGTGGTCGCACGGCACGCTCCAGGGGGCGGTGGCGCTCTCGCGAGCGCGACGGACATGCGGAGACGACGGGTGCAGCACAGGTGCGATACAGCGATACAACGTTGTAAACACGGCTCCCCGGCATGAGACCACGCTCCGCTTTCCGGTGTCCAGATCCGGAACGGACAGCGTTGTCAGGGTAGTTGGCGTGAAGCGTGCGCGACGGGTGTTCCGTCCGGTTCCGTCTGTGGCTGTTTTTGATGCTGTACAGCACTCCCCCGCGGTGCTGTCGTGCAACTGACCGGGCTTGTTCAACGTTGGAGGACTCGCCATGCCGGTTCACAGACCCCGTTTCCTCGGCGCACTGCTGGCCCTCGTTCTCGCGCTCGGCGGAGTGCTCGCACTACCCTCTCCAGCCCGTGCCGCCTCGGCCGTCTGCGCGCTCTCCTGCGACACCCTCGATCCGTCCAAGGCGCGCCAGGAGTCGTTCCCGGTGCCGGACCGCACCGTCAACGGCCGTCTCCTGAGGCTGCATGTCTCCGAGCCGGACAGCATGGCCTGGGCCAGTGTCGACCAGGGCAAGCAGGGCGACGCGGTGTGGCTGGACCGCTCCTGGGACCGGGGCGCGAGCTGGGACGGGCTGCTGGGGAAGGCGAGCGTCCCCGGTTCGTGGACCGGCACCCGGACGCTGATGTACAACGTCACCGATCCTGTCGGCCACCGGCGCGGCTGGGTCCGGGCCTGCGCGGACGCGGCCGGGGTGACGTGCACGGACTGGTTCCGCCCCCGGGTGTGTGACGGCTCCTCCTGCGACGGCGCCGACCCCGCCACGGCGGCCCGCGACGAGCGTCCGGTGCCCGCGACCACCCTGTACGGGCGCACCATCAGCCTGCACATGGACCAGGCGAACGGCCTGGCCTGGGGCGTGGTGGAGAACGGCGGCGCGGGTGACGAGATCTGGCTCGACCGCTCCTGGGACGAGGGCGCGAGCTGGCCCGAGGGCTCCTCGCTCGGCCGGACCAGCGTGCCCTCCGGGTCGTCCTCGACGCGCACGGCGATGTTCGCCACGCGGGACCCGCGAGGGCTGCTGTACGGCGGTGCCGTGCGTGCCTGCGGGCGTGAGTCCGCGCACGAGGACGGGAGTTGCACCGCCTGGGCGCGTCCGGCGCCAACCCGGGCGCGGGGCGCGGCGGACGCCCTGATGGCGTCGTACCAGACCGACGAGGGCTGGTGGCGCAGCAGTTGGTGGAACTCGGCGGTGGCGCTGACCTCGGTCGTCGACTTCGCGCGGGCCACCGGGACGCACGACTACGACTGGGCGGTGGCACGCACCTTCGAGCAGAACAACGGGGTCTTCCCGGCGGGCGGGCGCAGTTCGGACCCGGTGGAGGGGCACTTCATCAGTCGGGCCGTGGACGACGCGGCGTGGTGGGGGGTCGCGTGGGTGGCGGCGTACGACCTCACGCACGAGCGGCGGTATCTGGACGAGGCGGTGACGATCACCGACTACGTGCGCGGGTTCTGGGACACGGGCACCTGCGGGGGCGGGGTGTGGTGGAACAGGGAGCGCACGTACAAGAACGCGGTGACCAGCGGCCTGTATCTGTGGCTGACCTCGGCGCTGCACCAGCGGCTGAGCGGGGACACGGTGTGGGGCGCGCGGGCGGTGACGGCCGGTGACTGGTATCTGGGCAGCGGGCTGATCAACGGGTCGGGGCTGGTGAATGACGGCCTCACCTCGGGGTGTGCCAACAACGGCCAGACGGTGTGGAGTTACAACCAGGGGCTGGCGATCGGCGGCTTCACCGAGCTGTGGCGTTCGACCGGGAACACCCGCTATCTCGACACCGCGAAGCGGCTCGCGGACGCGGCGCTGTCCTCCCCCGCGCTGACGCGTGACGGGGTGCTGACCGAGTCGTGCGACATCGGCGGCGCGCAGTGCGACGACAACCAGAAGCAGTTCAAGGGCGTCTTCGTCCGCCATCTGGCCGATCTGGCGTCGGCCACCGGCTCGTCGGCCTACCGCGCGTATCTGGCGCGGCAGGCCGACTCGGTGTGGGCCAAGGACCGGGACCCGCTGAACCGGCTCGGCCAGCGCTGGGCCGGCGGGAGCCCGAACCAGGTGGACTGGCGGACCCAGGCGAGCGCGCTGGCGGCGCTGACCGCGGCCGCGTGAGCGGGCGCGGGGCGTTCAGCCGACCCGGCGCCGCCTGGCCAGCCAGGTCTGGGCGACGACGACCAGGACGAGGAACGCCCCGCTGACCACCTGCTGGTAGGCGGAGTCGAGGGAGCCGATCTGGTTGATGACGTTCTGGATGACCTTGAGCAGCAGCACGCCGACGAGGGAGCCGCTGACGTAGCCGAGACCGCCGGTGAGCAGGGTGCCGCCGATGACGACGGCGGCGATCGCGTCCAGCTCCATGCCGTAGCCGAGGATGGTGACGCCGGAGGCGAGGTAGGCCGCGTTCAGCGCCCCGGCCAGGCCGGCCAGCAGCCCGGACAGGGTGTACACGCTGATCTTGGTGCGGGCGACCGGCGCGCCCATCAGCGCGGCCGCCTGTTCGTTGCCGCCCACGGCGTACACCCGCTGCCCGAACCGGGTGCTGCGCAGCAGCACGGCACCGCCCACGAACAGAACGGCCGTGATCCAGACCGGCGTTCCGATGCCGAGCAGCTTGCCCTGGCCGAGGGAGGCGAAGACGGAGTCGGGGTCCACGAGGAAGGTGTCGGCGCCCTCGTCGGTGATGGCCAGCATGAGTCCGCGGGCGGCGAGCATCGAGGCGAGGGTGACGATGAACGGCGCGAGCCCGGTACGGGCCACCAGCAGCCCGTTGACCAGGCCGATCGCGGCGCACACCGCCAGGGGCAGCAGCAGCGCGACGACGGTGCCGTACTGGGAGCCCCAGGCGGCGAGGACTCCGCCGAGGACGAAGACGGAACCGACGGAGAGGTCGATGCCGCCGCTGACGATGACGAAGGTCATGCCCAGGGCGACGGTGGCGAGGAACGACGAGGAGATGGCGATGTTGCCGAGGTTGTCGCCGGTGGCGAAGGAGTCGAAGGACAGCGAGGCCACGGCGGCGAGGACCACGAGGGCGACCAGGGCGCCGTGCCGCTGGGCGAGGGCGGCCACCCGGTCTCCGCGCCGGGTGGTGTCGCCGGGGGCGGGCGCGGTCCGTCCGGCGGTCGCGGGCTGTTCCTTGGTGCTGGGCATCACCGCTTCCCCCTCTCCCGTGCCGCGTACACCGCGAGCACGATCACCACGGCCTGGGCGATCTGGGTCCAGGACGAGGGCAGGTCGTGTTTGATGAGGGTGGCCGTCAGGAGCTGAATGAGGACGGCGCCGGCCACCGTGCCGCCGATGCGTACGCGTCCGCCGGTGAGCGGGGTGCCGCCGACGACGACGGCGGTGATGGCGGACAGTTCCATCAGGTTGCCCAGCGAGCTGGGGTCGCTGGCCTGGAGCCGGGCCGTGGCGAGGAACCCGGCGACGGCGGCGAGGACGCCCGAGCAGACGTAGACCGTGATCAGGACCCGGTGCACGGGCAGTCCGGCGAGCTGGGCCGCGGGGCGGCTGTCGCCGATGGCGAGGAGCCGGCGGCCGAAGGTCGTCCGGCGCACCACGAAGCCGACGATCAGGGCGAGGGCGGCCGCGATCAGCGCGAGGTAGGGGACGCCGGCCACGCCGCCGGAGCCGAGCGTGGCCATGGCGGGGTCGCGCACGTCCTTGAGCTGGGGCAGCAGCACCAGGGCGATGCCCCGGCCGCCGACCATGAGCGCGAGGGTGGCGACGATGGGCTGGACGCCGACGAACGCGATGAGCGAGCCGTTGGCCAGGCCGATGACGGCGCCGCCGACCAGCGCGGCCACCAGGGCGAGCCAGGGTCCGTAGCCGAGGTAGAGGGAGGTGACGGAGGTGGCCAGGGCCATCACGGCGCCGACGGAGAGGTCGATGCCCTCGGTGCCGATGGCCAGCGCCATGCCGAGGGCGACGATCAGCACCGGGGAGACCTGGACGGCCTGGGTGCGGAAGTTCTCGCCGGAGACGAAGTGGTCGGTGAAGCACACGTTGAACAGCAGCAGGACGGCGAGGCCCAGGTAGACGCCGTAGTTCTGGAGCCAGCCGACGACCGTGGACCGGTCGGGCAGCGTCCTGTTGTCCAGGGCGAGTTCAGTCATGACGGGGCGCCTCCTCCTCGGCGGCCTCGGCGATGGCCCGCAGGAGCTGGTCGGCGCCGACCTCGTCCCCGGTCAGCTCGCCGACGACCGAGCCGTCCCGGAGCACCACCACCCGGTCGGACCCTTCGATGAGTTCCTCCACGTCGGAGGAGATCAGCAGCACGCCGAGGCCGTTCCCGGCGAGTTCGTCGATGAGCTTCTGCACCTCGGCCTTGGCGCCGATGTCGATGCCGCGCGTCGGCTCGTCGAGCAGCAGCACCTTGGGGTGCATGGCCAGCCAGCGGGCCAGCAGCACCTTCTGCTGGTTGCCTCCGGACAGTTCGCCGACCTTCTGGTGGGGGCTGGCGGCCTTGATCCGCAGCCGTTTCATGAAGGTGTCGACCACGGCGTCGACGCGGGCCTCGGAGACGAGCCCGAAGCGGGACATGCGGGGCAGCGCGGCCAGCGCGATGTTCTCCCGGACGGACAGGCCCGGCACGATCCCCTCGGACTTGCGGTCCTCGGGCAGCAGGCTGATCCCGGCGCGGATCGCGGCGGCGGCCGACCCGGTGCGCACGGGCCGCCCGTCCACGGTGACCTCGCCGGCGCCGAGCGGCAGGGCGCCCGCGATGGCCTTGGCGGTCTCGGTACGCCCCGAGCCGAGCAGTCCGCCGAGGCCGACGACCTCACCGGGGCGGATGTCGAGCGAGACGTCGTTGAGTTGATGGCGTCGCGTCAGGTTCCGTGCGCTGAGCACCGGTTGGGTCCCGGCGTCGTGGCTGCCGGTGAACTTGGTGACGCCCTCGGCGCGGACCTCGCTGGTCTCGCGGCCCAGCATCAGGGAGACCAACTGCAGGCGGCCGGTCTCGGCGAGCGGACCGGTGTGCACCAGGCGGCCGTCGCGGAGCACGGTGACCGTGTCGCAGATGGCGTACAGCTCGTCCATGCGGTGGCTGACGTACAGCACGGCGATGCCCTGTTCGCGCAGTCGCCGGATGACGCCGAACAGGGTCTCCACCTCGCGGGGTTCGAGCGAGGAGGTGGGTTCGTCCATGACGACCACGCGGGCGTCGACCGAGGCGGCGCGGGCGAGGGCGACCATCTGCTGGGCGCCGACGCCGAGTTCGCGCAACGGGCGGCGGACGTCGACGTGAACGCCGTACTCGGCCATGGTCTCCTGCGCCTCGCGGTGCATGCGGGAGAAGTCGATCAGGCCGAGGCGGGTGCGGGGTTCGCGGCCGAGGAAGAGGTTGCGGGCCACGCTCATCAGGGGGATGAGGTTGACCTCCTGGTAGATCGTGGAGATCCCGGCGTGCTGCGCGGCGAGCGGGGTGGGGAAGGCCACCGCCTCGCCCCGGTGGCGCAGTTCGCCCTCGTCGGGGCGGTAGACACCGGTGAGGACCTTGATCAGGGTGGACTTGCCCGCGCCGTTCTCGCCGACCAGGGCGTGGGTCTGGCCCGCCCGCAGGGTGAACGTCACGTCGTCCAGGGCCAGTACACCGGGGAAGCGCTTGGTCAGACCGGTGACGGCGAGGACTTCGTCGGGTGGTGCGGTCACGGCTGCTCTCCATGGGGTCATGGGCGACGTGCCTGCTCGGGGCGCCGAGAGCCTTCAGGAAGCTCTCGGCGCCCGGTCGAAGTGGGCGCTCAGTACGCCTTGTTCAGGTCGGCCTTGGCGTTCGCCTCGGTGTACTGGCTGTCCTGGATGACGATGTCCTCGCCGACCGGCTTGCCCTGGGTGAAGGAGTCCAGGGTGGCGAAGGCCAGCGGCCCGAAGCGCGGGTTGGACTCGATGACGGCGCTGATCCAGCCGTCCGCGATGCCCTGCACGGCATTACGGGTGCCGTCGATGGTCACGATCTTCACGGCGCCGGGCTTCTTGCCCGCGCCCTTGAGGGCGTTGACCGCGCCGAGACCCATCTCGTCGTTCTCGGCGTAGATCGCCTTGATGCCGGGCTTGGACTGGATGAGCTGCTCGGTGACCGACTGGCCCTTCTCGCGGGTGAACTCGCCGGTCTGTTTGAAGACGACCTTGAGCCCCGGGGCCTTGGCCTTGACGCGGTCCTCGAAGCCCTTGGTCCGCTCGGTGGTGACGTTGTTGCCGGCGGCGCCGAGCAGGATGGCGATCTCGCCCTTGCCGCCGGTCGCCTCGATCAACTGGTCGGCGGCGCGGCGCCCCTGGGCGACGAAGTCGGAGCCGATGAAGCTGACGTAGTCCTTGCAGGGGGCCGCGTTGATCTGCCGGTCGATGGTGATGATCGGGATCTTCTTGGCCTGGGCGGAGCGGAGCACCGGCTCCCAGCCGTCGGAGTTCAGCGGGGCGATCACGAGCAGCTTGGCGCCCTTGGCGATGAGGTCCTGCACATCGCTGATCTGCTTGGAGAACTGCGACTGGGCGTTGGCGGTGAGCAGCTTGATGCCGCGCTTGGACGCCTCGGCCTTGATGGAGGCCGTCTCCGCGATGCGGAACGGGTTCGCCTCCTTCTCCGACTGGGAGAAGCCGACGACGGCGTTCTTCAGGTCGAGCTTGTCGGCGCCGTAGTCACCGATCGCGCAGGTCTTGCCGCCGCCGCTCTCGGCGACCTGCTTGCCCGCGTCGTCGCCCGCGCTGCTCGTCTGCGCGGGGGCGGAGTTGTCGCTCTCGGACTTGGTGCAGCCGGTGACGAGCGCCAGCCCGGCGACGAGCCCCAGGGCGAGGATGTTTCTGGTGGTGGTGCGGGAGTGCGGCTTCATGCGGATTACCCCACTTCGGGACTGCGGAAGGCCGTCCGGCCGTGACCAGATCAGGATGCTTTTTACATCGTTGGAAGTGCCGTGTAAACACCCCGCGCGGGACGACACCGAACCGGTATCAGCGCCAACTAAGGATTACGCAAGGGGATTTGTGCTGGTCAGAACGAGTGCGGGCGCCGTCCGAGGGTGCTCTCCCGCTCCACCAGGGTGAAGCCGGGCTGGAGCAGCCGGGCGGCCCGGGGGGCCTCGTGGTTCTGGTCTCCCTTGAGCCGGCCGACGACGGACTCGACGGCGAGCCGGGCGATGGCCTCCTTGTCGGGCGAGACGGTCGTCAGGGTGACGGCGGCGTACCGCGACTCGGTGACGTCGTCGAAGCCGACCACCGCGATGTCCTCGGGCACCCTCAGCCCCCGCTCGAACATCACCCGCATCGCGCCCAGCGCGACCAGGTCGTTGTAGGCGAACACCCCGTCGGGGCGCTCCCCTGAGTCCAGCAGTTCGGCCATGGCGCGGGCGCCGTCCTCGTGGCCCCAGCCGCTCGTGGTGGCGACCAGCCGTTCGTCCACCGCCACCCCGGAGGCGGCCAGTTCGGCCTGCCAGCCGATGAACCGCAGGTGGGCGGGCTGGTGCGAGTGGTCACGGCGGGCGCCGAGGAAGGCGATCCGGCGCCGGCCGAGGGCGAGCAGATGGCGTACGGCGGCGCGGGCGGCGGCGATGTTGTCGATGACGATGTGGTCGTAGGGCAGGTCGTAGCGGCGCTCGCCGAGCAGGACCAGCGGCGCGTCGTCGCGGCGGGCGGCGAGGTCCTCGGTCTCCAGCTCCAGCGGGCTGAGGATCAGGCCGTCCATGACCCGGGCGCGGAAGCCCTGGCAGACCAGGATCTCCTGTTCGCGCTGGCCCTGGGTGTGGTCGAGCAGGACGGTGTACTCGTGCTGGGCGGCGGCGTCGATGACGGCGCCGGCCAGCTCCGCGAAGTAGGAGTTGCCGAGTTCCGGTACGGCCAGGCCGATGATCCCGGTGCGGCCCTTGCGGAGGTGCCGGGCGGTCAGATTCGGCCGGTAGCCCAGCTCGTCGATGGCCGACTGGACACGGGCCCGCATGGCCGGCGTGACGTGCGGATAGTCGTTGACCACGTTCGAGACGGTCTTCACGGAGACCCCCGCACGTTCGGCCACGTCCTTCAGACTCACGCGCATCCTCAGTCCTCCCACGCCTCGTGTCAGACACCTGGACAGAGCGCAGGAGGCGTGTTCTCATGCCAACTGCCCTTGTTTCCAACGTTATACAAGATGTGCTGGAGCACGGGCAGAGCACGCACCCGCAACTCCGTTCCCCCCGGAGGTACTCGTGCCACCATCCTCTCTCCGCAGGTCCCGCCCGCACCGCTGGCTGGCCTCCGCGTTCACCGCTCTGACGCTCGTGGTCTCGGGCGCCGCCGCCTCCCAGGCGTCCCCGGCGTCCCCGGCCACGCCGAAGGCCGACGGCGCGGCCGAGGCCCACGGTCTCAAGGGTGAGTACTACACCCAGTCGGCGTCCGGAGCCTTCGACTTCGCCACGCTGAAGGCGACCGCCTTCGACCCCTCGCTCGACTTCCCCGACCTCGAACCGCGCCTGAAGGCCCGCGCCGGGCAGCAGGACGACGTGAGCGTGCGCTGGACCGGCCGGCTCACCCCGGAGAAGTCCGGCGCGCACACCTTCTCGATCACCGGCGACAACGGCTTCCGGCTGTGGGTCGACGGCAAGGAGGTCATCGACCACTGGGTGGACGACTGGGACCGCGAGCAGAACTCGGCGCCCGTCACCCTGGAGGCGGGCCACGCCTACGACATCAAGGTGGAGTACTTCGAGCACTACGGCGGCTCCAACCTGCATGTGCGCTGGACGCCGCCCGGCGGTGCCAAGGAGGCGATCCCGCAGTCGGCGTTCAGCCTGCCCGACGGGTTCACCTACAACGGCCCGCTGGACTCGGCGATCCAGCCGGACGGCAAGACCCTGGTGCTGGACTTCGCCCAGCAACTCAAGGCTCCCCCGGCCGGGTTCGACGACCACCTCGACATCGATGTCGGCGGCTCCGCCTGGCCGCGCGGCACCGCGCGTCTGGACGCCTCCGACCCGAGCAAGCTGATCGTCCCGCTGACCGAGCCGGTGGTCGGCGGCCACGGCGGCTACGCGGACCTGCGCTACGACGGCAAGGGCGGCCTGACCGGCACCGACGGCGTGGCGGTCTCCGACTTCTGGAGCACGGGCAGCAACCACTCCACGTACCAGCTCCGCACGCCGTGGGCCGACAAGGTGAGCCCCACCAACGCCCATCCGGAGTACCCGCGGCCGCAGTTGACCCGCGACAAGTGGAAGAACCTCAACGGCACCTGGGAGTTCGCGGGCGCCGAGGCCGGCGAGCAGCCGCCCACCGGCAAGAAGAAGCTCGGCGAGAAGATCCTGGTGCCCTACCCCGTCGAGTCCCAGCTCTCCGGGATCGAACGGCACGAGGACCGCATGTGGTACAAGCGGACCTTCACCGTGCCCGCCGACTGGCGGGTGCACGGCACGCGCCGGCTCCAGCTCAACTTCGACGCGGTGGACTGGCAGGCCGTGGTGTACGTCAACGGCAAGAAGGTCGGTGAGCACAAGGGCGGTTACGACCGGTTCAGCCTGGACGTGACCGACGCGCTGAAGAAGAACGGCGGCCTCCAGGAGCTGATCGTCGGCGTCTACGACCCGACCGACTCGGCGAACGGCGAGAACCCGCCGATGGGCAAGCAGCGGCTGGACCCCAGCGGCATCTGGTACACGCCCAGCTCCGGCATCTGGCAGACGGTGTGGATGGAGCCCGTCGGCCGGGACCGCGCCGAGGACGTGAAGACCACCCCCGACCTGGCGAACCGCTCGGTGTCGGTGAGCGTGCGCGGGGTGCGGGACAGCGTGCCGGTCACGGCCGTCGCCTACGACGGCGGCCGCGAGGTCGGCCGGGCGAGCGGTACCGGCGGCAAGGCGTTCTCGGTGCCGGTCCCCCGCCCGCACCTGTGGACCCCGGACGACCCGCACCTGTACCAGCTCAAGGTCACCGTCGGCAGGGGCGACAACACCGACCGGGTGGGCAGCTACTTCGGTATGCGCTCGGTCGAGGTCAAGACGGTGGACGGCAAGCAGCGCACCCTGCTCAACGGCAAGCCGGTGTTCCTGATGGCCACGCTCGACCAGGGCTTCTGGCCCGACGGTCTGCACACCGCGCCGACCGACGACGCGCTCGCCTACGACCTGAAGGTGCACAAGCAGCTCGGCTACAACTCGGTGCGCAAGCACATCAAGGTGGAGCCGGACCGCTGGTACTACTGGGCGGACAAGCTGGGTCTCATGGTCTGGCAGGACATGCCGGCGATGAACACGGTCAACCCGTCGGCGCCGGCCCGTACCGAGTACGAGCACGAGCTGAAGGAGATGATCCTCCAGCACGACAGCCACCCCTCGGTGGTCATGTGGGTCACCTTCAACGAGGGCTGGGGCCAGTACGACCAGGCGCGGATCGCGGACTACGCCAAGTCCCTCGACCCGACCCGGCTGGTCAACAACATGAGCGGCCTGAACTGCTGCGGCGCGGTGGACGGCGGCAACGGCGACATCGCCGACGCCCACGGCTACCCGAGCCCCCAGGTCCCGCAGGCGGACGGCCGCAGGGCCCTGGTCAGTGGCGAGTACGGCGGCCTCGGCCTGGGTGTCCCCGGACACGCCTTCCCGGTCCAGATGACCTACGTGGGCGTGACCCCGGAGACGTACACCGACGTCTACCTCGACCGGCTGAAGGAGGTCGAGCAGCTCGCGGCCTGCAAGGGCAGCAACGGCGCCGTGTACACCCAGATCACGGACGTCGAGGGCGAGTTGAACGGTCTGCTCACCTATGACCGCAAGGTCCTCAAGGCCGACACCAAGCGGCTGCACGCCGCGCACGAGGCGCTGATCAAGGGCGCCGAGAACGGCACGCTCACCTGCACCTCCTGACACACCCGAAGTACCGCGCGGCCCGCCCCGCCTTCACCGGCGGGGCGGGCCGCGCACCCCCATGCCGGACTCACCCCCAGGAGCGCCCGCATGTCCCTCGACCGACGTCACTTCCTGGCCGCCGGCGCGCTGGCGCTGGGCTCGGCCGCACTGTCCGGCCCGCTGGCGTACGCCACCCCCGCCGCCCGCGCGCTGGCCCCGGCCGCCTTCACCCGCCTCGCGCCGGGCAGCATCACCGCCCGGGGCTGGCTGGCCGGCCAACTCAAGCTCCAGCTCGACGGGTTGTGCGGCCGCTACGACCAGCGCTCGCACTTCCTGGACTTCGACGCCTCCGGCTGGGTCCACCCCGAGAAGCCAGGCTGGGAAGAACTCCCTTACTGGCTCCGGGGCTTCGTCCCGCTCGCCATCGCCACCGGGGACGCCGACGCGCTGGCCAGAGCCCGCCGCTGGATCGACGCGGTGCTGGCCACCCAGCAGTCCGACGGGTTCTTCGGCCCGCGCGCCCTGCGCACCTCACTGGACGGCGGCCCCGACTTCTGGCCGTTCCTGCCGCTGCTGATGGCCCTGCGGACCTGGCAGGAGTACGCGGGCGACCAGCGGATCATCCCGTTCCTGACCCGCTTCCTGACCTTCATGAACGCCCAGGGCAAGGGCGCCTTCGACCACAGTTGGATCGCCACCCGCTGGGGCGACGGTCTCGACGTCGCACTGTGGCTGCACGACCGCACCGGCGACGCCTACCTGCTGGACCTCGCCGACAAGATGCACACCTGGGGCGCCGACTGGACCGGTCCGCTGCCCACCCCGCACAACGTCAACATCGCCCAGGGCTTCCGGGAACCCGCCCAGTACGCCCGGCGTTCCGGCTCGGCCTCGGACACGGGTGCCACGTACCGCACGTACGACCAAGTGCTCGGTACCTACGGGCAGTTCCCCGGTGGCGGGTTCGCCGGGGACGAGAATCTGCGGCCGGGTTTCGGTGATCCCCGGCAGGGGTTCGAGACGTGCGGGATCGTCGAGTTCATGGCCAGCCACGAGCTGCTCACACGGGTCACCGGGGACCCGGTGTGGGCGGACCGCTGCGAGGAGCTGGCATTCAACATGCTGCCCGCCGCGCTCGATCCGCAGGGCCGGGCGGTGCACTACGTCACCAGCGCGAACAGCGTCGACCTGGACAACGCGGTGAAGACGCAGGGGCAGTTCCAGAACGGCTTCGCCATGCAGTCGTTCCAGCCCGGCGTCGACCAGTACCGCTGCTGTCCGCACAACTACGGCATGGGCTGGCCCTGTTTCACCGAGGAGCTGTGGCTCGCCACCCCGGACCAGGGTCTGGCGGCCGCCCTGTACGCGCCCTGCCGGGTCACGGCCACCGTGGCCGGAGGCACGCGGGTCACCGTCACCGAGGAGACCGACTACCCCTTCGGCGAGACGGTCCGGCTCACCCTGTCCACGCCCCGCACGGTCCGCTTCCCCCTACGCCTGCGGGTGCCGGGCTGGTGCGCGGACCCGGTGCTCACGGTGAACGGCCGGACGGTGGCCGCGCGACCGGGCCCCACCTTCGTCACCGTGGACCGTACCTGGGCGAACGGCGACGTCATCGCCCTGAAGCTCCCCCAGCGCACGACGGTCCGCACCTGGACGGGCGGCGAGAACTCGGTCAGCGTGGCACACGGCCCGCTGACGTACGCGCTGAAGATCGGTGAGCGCTACGTCCGGTACGCGGGCGACGACACCTTCCCCGAGTACGAGGTGCACGCCACCACCCCGTGGAACTACGGGCTGGTGCCGGGCGCGGTGCCGGAGTTCGTCCGGGCGGGGGGTGCGGTCCCCGCCAACCCGTTCACCCTGGAGGGCACGCCCGTGCGGCTGACGGCGCAGGCCCGCCGTATCCCCGAGTGGGTGGCGGACGACGAGCACGTGGTCGCGCCGCTCCAGCCGAGCCCGGCCCGGTCCGCCTCCCCCGTCGAGACGGTGACCCTGGTCCCGATGGGGGCGGCGCGGCTGCGGATCAGCAGCTTCCCCACCGCCGCGCCGGACGGCCGCCCGTGGACCCCGGAGCCGCCGTTCCGGCAGATACGGAACAAGCACAGCGGCAAGGTGCTCGCCGTGGACAACATGTCCACGGCCAACAGCGCCCGGGTGGTGCAGTACGACGACACGCCGACCGGCGACCACGCCTGGCAGTTGCTCGACCGGGGGGACGGCTGGTTCCTGGTCCGCAACGGTCACAGCGGCAAGGTGCTGGGCGTGGCCGGCATGTCCACGGCCGACAGCGCACTGGTCGTCCAGTTCGAGGACAACGGCACGGACGACCATCTCTGGCGGCGCCTGGACAGCGGTGACGGCTGGTTCCGGCTCCAGAACAAGCACAGCGGGAAGGTGCTCGGCGTGGACAACATGTCCACGGCAAACAGCGCCCAGGTGGTGCAGTTCGCGGACAACGGCACCGACGACCATCTGTGGCGGATCGGGTAGCCGTCAGGAGTCGTCCCGGTCAGCTCGGCCGGGACGACTCCAGCAGGTCGCACTCGATGAACGAGGGCGGGCTGGTGCACAGGGCCGCCATGCGCTCGGCGAAGGCGCGGGCCTCGGGGTCGTGACGGCTGCGCGCGGCCGCCTCCAGGGAGGCGAACTCCAGCACCTCGTAGTAGCGGTCGTCCTTGCTCTTGTCCTTGAGGACTGCCTGGTAGGTGGGGCCGTGCTGCATGCCCCCGAAACGCCGGTCGATGTCCATCGCCAGGGTGCGCATCTCGTCGATGCGGTCGGTGTCGAAGGCGATGATCTGCACGAACTTCTCGGCCACGGTTCCTCCAGCCGGCCAGGGCGCCGCCACCGGGGCGGGGACGGCTCAGCACCCAACGAAACACGGCCGGTCGCGGTCGGCAATTCGTCGCGGTGCGTTCGCCGTACGGCACGCCCGGCCGCGCATGGGTGTCCGGCCCCTCCCGGTACGAGTGTCACCACTGATGGTGGCGCGGTGCCACGGCGTGCGACGGTGTCAGGGACCCCGCGCCCCGAACCGAGACCGTCGACGGCACGGGGCCGCACGCCCGGCCCCGGCCCTTCCATGGCCGCGGGATCGCCGCCCGGCTCCTGGACCCGACCCGCCCCCGCTCAGTCGGCCGGCGGGGACGGTTCGGCCGGGGTCCGGCTCAGCTCGGCGGTGAACTGGGCGCCCGTGAGCAGGGCGAGGTTGGACAGCCAGAGCCAGATCAGGAAGACGACCGAGCCCGCGAGCGATCCATAGAGCCTGCTGTAGCCGCCGAGCACCGAGGTGTAGAGCGCGAAGCCGCCCGACACCGTGATCCACAGGGTGGCGGCGAGCACTCCGCCGGGCAGGCTGTGGCCGCGCCGCTTGGCCTGCGCGGGGCCCGTGCGGAAGACGACCACGATCAGCACGACCGCGAGGATCAGCAACAGGGGCCACCGCAGCAGGCGCCACACCCATGCGACCGTGGCGTCGAGGCCGAAGAAGCGCCCGGCGGCCTCGGCGACCGGCCCGGTGAGCAGCAGCACCAGGGCGCTTACCAGGAGCAGGCCGAGCAGCCCCAGCGCCGTGAGCACGATCCGGTGGGCCTTGCGCAGGGGCGAACGGTGGTCCTCGACGCGGTGCATGCGGTGCAGGGAGCGACGGAAGACCGCCAGATAGCTGGAGGCGGACCAGATGGCGCTGGCCGTCCCGGCGACCAGCAGTGGCCAGATCGAGGCGTCGGGGCGCAGCATGCGGCCCAGCACGTCGTGGAGTTCGCCACCGGACTCGGCGGGGGCGTAGGCGGTGACCTGAGTGATGAACCGTTCCGCTGTGCCGGGGCTGATCAGCGCGAAAGCGATGACGGTGGCCAGGAGGGCGGGCAGCACGGTCAGGATGGCGTAGTAGGTGAGGGCGGCGGCGTCGTCGGAGACGTCGTCGCGCCACATGGACAGCGGTGTGCGGCGCAGCGCCGCGCCCCACCCGGTGGGCCGGGGCGGCCGGGTGGCGGCGGGGGCGTGTTGTTCAGCGGACATGCGGTACCTGCTGGGATCGGGCGCTCAGGCGCACCCGGCCGTGGACGGGACAGGGGGCGGCGGCCGATTCGGCCCCGCCGAGGAGCCGGGTGACACCGGGCAGCACGGCGTCGGGGGTGGTGGCGGCGAGGACGCAGCGGTTGAGGGCGGTGCGCATCAACTCCCTCCGGCGGGCGCCACGGCCCCGAGGGGCGTCGGCGCGGCCTCGGCCGGGGGCGGGGCCCACACCGGCAGGGGGCGTACGGCGACGCGCAGCCGCAGCGGGCGGCGCAGTCCGCACTCGGCGAGGGCGCGGCGCGCGGCGTCCGTGATCTGGTCCCGGACGGCGGCGCGGTCCCCGAAGACGAGGGCGGCGCGTACGGTGGCGCGGCGGCGCCGGACCCGTACGGCGACGGCGTCGACGCCCTCGGTCCCGGCGGCCGTGTCCCGGAGCAGCGCGGCGACGGCCCCCCGGTCGAGGGCGACCCGGGTGGCCGGTGCCGGGGAGTGTGCGGTGAGCAGACCGCGCCGGCCGGGGGTGACGGCGAGGACGATCAGCCAGACGCCGAGCAGGACGCAGCCGAGGGCGGCGGCGGTGAGGGGTTCGCCGGGTCCGTGCACGTACAGCCAGTGCAGGGCGCCGGTGCGCCAGAGGGCGGCCGGGCGGTGTCCGGTGTGCACCAGGATGAGGTCGGTGGCGAGGGCGCCGCAGGTCAGGGTGGCGAGCAGGGTGAGTACGCCGAGGGGCAGCCTGCGCTGCGCCCACCAGCGACGCGGAACCCGGCCGCCGGGGGCCGGGACGCCGTCCGGTTCCGTCGTGCGGGCCGGTTCCGTCGTGCGGTCCGGGGTGAGCGCGGTGACGCCGACGCGGGCCGTGCGCACGTCCAGGCCGGTCAACTCGCCGGTACGGGCCGTCACATGGTCCTGGACGCGGCGCACGGTGGGGGTGAGCCGCGCCGGGTAGGGCAGGGCGACGTCGACCGCGACCTCGGCCCGGCCACCGCTTACGGCGGCCGAGGAGCCGGTCGCCCGCGCGGCGCGGCCGGGCAGCGCCTCGGTGACGGCGCGGCCGGCGATCCGGCGGACGGCACGGGCGGAGACCGTGATGGTGCCGCGCCGCTCGGGGGCGGTCATCGGCGGCCCCGATCGAAGGCGTGCCGCAGGTCCCTGGCGCGCCCGCCCCGGTCGAACCAGTACCCGACCGCGTAGCCGACCGCGCCGAGCGCGGCCACGAGCAGGAACGCGCCGAAGCCGCCGAACCAGCCGGCGAACGCAAGCGCGATGCCGGCGATCAGCCCTACCAGCGCTCTGTCCATCTGTCCGTCCCATTCTTACGCGCCCTGCTGAGGCGCTCTTCAGCACTGCTCTTACCCGCCGCCCGGACTCAGGCCACGCGGGAGGTGGTCTCCGGGGCGCTGTCCTCGTCTTCGGGCAGGTGGACGTCGTTGATGGTGACGTTGACCTCGACGACCTCCAGGCCGGTGATCCGCTCGACGGCGTCGATGACGTTCTCCCGGACGTCGCGGGCGAGGTCGGCGATGGGGACGCCGTACTCCACGACCAGGGCGAGGTCGATGGCGGTCTGCCGCTCGCTCACCTCGACCTTGACGCCCCGGCCGACGTTGGAGCGGCCGCCGGGGACACGGTCGCGGACGGCGCCGATGGTGCGGGAGAGCCCGCCGCCCATGGCGTGCACACCGGGGATCTCGCGCGCGGCCACGCCGGCGACCTTGACGACGACGACATCGGCGATGGAGGTCCGGCCGCGCGTGGCGGCGGGCTCGTCGGCTCCGGTGGCACCGCCCGCGAGGGCCGTGGTGGCCGACTGCTGGTTCGTGGCGGGGACCGCAGGGACGATAGCGGGGGCGGGCGCGCTCTGGACGCTCATGACCAGGTCCTCTCGATGGGCCGTACTGCCGTTGTCGCTCGTTGGACCCGGCCGGTCCACGCATGTGACGCGGATTCCCGGATTTTCTCCGCTGAAGCCTGTCCGCGCCCCGGTGACGCGCCCCACGACCTGCATCCACCTGGGTTTCCGCGCCTGAAGTAGCCGATGAGGGGCACGGCAGGAAAGGGGCGCGGCGGATTCCGCGCCACAAAGCCGCCTTCGAGGCGTCGAAGAGGCAGGACGACGGAGAGGAGCCGCCCGGTGTCGGGGGTCCGCAGACAGATCGCGTGTCCGGGACCGGAACGCGCGCCCGACGACACCCCGGTGCGGGTGGCACGCCCGGACGACGGCCTGTTGACGGTGCGTGCGGCCGAGGGCGACGAGGAGGCGTTCGCCGTGCTGGTGCGCGAGCACGCCCCCGCGCTGGTCGGCCTCGCCACCCGGCTGCTGGGCGACCGTACGGAGGCGGAGGACGCGGTGCAGGACGCCTTCATCAGCGCTTGGCGCCGGCTGCCGGAGTTCCGGCGGCACTCCTCCTTCGGCACCTGGATGTACCGCATCGTCACCAACCGCTGCCTGCACATCCTCCGGGCGTGCCGGCCGGTGACGTCGCTGGAGGCGGCCGGCCGGTTCGCCGCGCCGGAGTACGACTCCCCCGAGCGGGTCACCGAGGCGCGGGACGCGGTGCGCGGGATGCGCCGGGCGCTGGACGACCTCTCGGCGGAGCAGCGGGCCTGCTGGGTGCTGCGCGAACTGGACGGGCATTCCTACGAGTTCATAGCGGAGACGGTCGGCATCAGCCAGGAGGCGGTGCGCGCCCGCGTCTTCCGCGCACGACGCTGTCTGACACGAGCACTGGGGGCCTGGCGATGACCACGCACACCGACCCGCCCGACCGGTACACCGGGCCCGACGGCGACGACGAGCGGCTCGCCTGCGGGCGGCTGCTGTCCGGCGTCTGGGAGGGCTGGGAGCAGGCCGACCCCGACCCGCACCGCGCCACCTGCCCGCACTGCAAGAACGCGGTCCGGGAACTCACGCTGCTGGAGGCCACCGTCCGGGAGTTGCGCGAGGAGACCGCCCCGGCGGAGGCCGGCTACGACCCCTCGGCGCTGACCCGGCGCGTGATGGACGTGGTCCGGATGGAGCTGCGGCCCGGCCGCCCGGTACCGCTCGGGGACGACGACGAGGATTTGTGGGTGATGGAGGCGGTCGCGGCGCGCACCCTGCGCGCCGCCGCCGAGACCGTCACCGGGGTCCGCGCGGGTTCGTGCCGGATCGCCCCGCCGGACGGCGCCCGGCGGGGCGGGGTGACGGTGCGCCTGGAGGTGCACGCCCCGCTGGGTGTGCCGCTGGAGGAGGTGGCCGAGGAGGTGCGGCTGCGGGTGGCCGAGGCGGCCCGGCTGCGGCTGGGGCTGCGGCTCGCGTCGGTGGACATCCGGATCGTCGACCTCGTGGACGCTCCGGCCGGATTCGAGGAAGGGCCGGGCGATGACTGACCGCGCGCTGCGCACCATGCTCACCGAGGAGATCGCCGCGGCCGTCGAGGCCGTGCCGGGGGTGGCGTTCCTGCGGCCGGGCCTCGGCGGGCGGCTGCGCTCGGCGCTGCCGCGCGGCACGAGCGGGGCGAACGGCGGCCGGGCGGTGCCCTCCGGGGTGCGGCTGAGCCAGCCGGACGAGGGCGGGCCGTGGCAGGTGGAGATCCATGTCGTGGCGCGCGGGCACGTCCGCACGCTGGACGTGGCCCGTGCCGTCGGACGGGCCGTGGAAGTACGGCTGGCCGGGCTGCTGCCCGGCCGGCGGGCGCCGAAGGTCACCGTGACCGTCACCGGGCTGGTCTGAGCCCGGCACCCGTCGTCGTTATTCGTCCGGGTGACCAATCCGCGACCGCCCTGGCCTCGGATTACGCGGGGACGACTCCCGTGGGCACACGTGGGGGCCCCGCCGCGGCGCAACGTGGGAGAGGACAGTTGTGAAGGAAGCCGTCTACATCGGCAGTAACCCGGCAGCGGAACCGGACTTGCAGCAGTTGCTGCACGAGGTGGCCCTCGGTGATCAGGAGGCGTTCGCCTCGGTCTACGACACCGTGGCCGGTCCGGTGCTCGGGGTCGTCCGGGCGGTCCTGCGCGACGTGGCCCAGTCGGAGGAGGTGGCCCAGGACGTGCTGGTGGAGGTCTGGCGCACCGCTCCGCGCTACCGGCCCGACCGGGGTACCGCGATCAACTGGATTCTGACGCTCGCGCACCGGCGCGCGGTGGACCGCGTCCGCTCGGTGGAGGCGGCCGCCGCCCGGGACACCAAGGCGGCGCTGCTGGACCGTACGCCGGAGTACGACGAGGTGACCGAACAGGTGGAGTCCCGGCTGGAGCAGGAGCAGGTGCGGCGCTGTCTGCGCACGCTGACCGACCTCCAGCGTCAGTCGGTGACGCTCGCCTACTACCGGGGGCTGACCTACCGGGAAGTCGCGGAGGCGCTCGCGCTGCCGCTCGGCACCGTCAAGACACGACTGCGCGACGGCCTCATCCGGCTGCGCGACTGCCTGGGGGTGACCGCGTGACCATGACCGATCCGCACACGCTGACGGGTGCCTACGCGCTGCACGCGTTGCCCGACGACGAGCGCGCCGACTTCGAGCGCCATCTCTCCGGCTGCCCGTCCTGCGTCCGCGAGGTGGAGGAGTTCGAGGCGGCCGCGGCCCGGCTGGCACTGGCCGCTGCCGTGCCGGTGCGCCCGGCGATGCGGGAGGAGGTGCTGCACCGCGTCGGCTCGGTGCGCCAGCTCACTCCCGGTACCACCCCGGTGGAGCGGGTGCGCCGGAGCAAGGCGCTCGGCGCGGGCCCGGCCCGCTGGGCGCTGGCGGCGTGCGTGGCGGCGGCCGCCGTGTTCGGCGGTACGGCGGTGTGGCAGTACGACCGCGCCCAGGACGCCCAGCAGCGGGCGGCGCGGGCGGAGCGGCAGGCGTCCGACCTGGCCGGGGTGCTGGCGGCGCCGGACGCCAAGTCCCGCACGGTGAGGGTGGCGGGCGGCACCGGCACGGTGGTGGTCTCCGCCCAGCGGGACCGGGCGGTGTTCGTGTCGTCCAGGATGCCCGAGCCGCCGAAGGGCAAGGTGTACCAGCTCTGGTTCGACGACGGCGGCACCATGCGCGACGCCGGTCTGATGGACCCGGCACGCGCCAGCCAGACGGTGCTGATGAAGGGCACCGTGGACGGCGCCTCGGGCGTCGGGGTCACGGTGGAGCCGGCGGGCGGCTCGGCCAAGCCGACGAGCGCCCCGGTGACGGTGCTGAGCATGCCGTCGTAGGCGGAGAGACACGAATGGAGGGGAGCCCCGGTGATCCGGGGCTCCCCTCCTTTCGTGGTCCGGCGTCAGCCGCGTGGGGGAAGCGGGAAGAAGCCGCTGGTGCGGGAGGCGTACTCCGCCCAGCCGGGGCGGCCGGACATGCGGCGCTCCAGCAGGCGTTTGCCGCTGCCGTTGATCAGCAGATAGCTCATCACCAGCGGCGATACGAAGGAGACGACGGCGGATGCGACTCCGCCGTCGCAGGCGATCAGGAACAGGCCCCACCAGACGCAGAAATCGCCGAAGTAGTTAGGGTGCCGGGTGTAGCGCCACAGGCCCCGGTCCATGATGCGGCCCTTGTTCGCGGGGTCGGCCTTGAAGCGGGCCTTCTGGGCGTCGCCGACGGCCTCGAAGTAGATGCCGACCGCCCACAGGGCCACCCCGGGCCAGGCGAGCACCGAGACCGGGCCGGTCGCGTACTGGGCGGCCTGGACCGGCAGGGAGACCAGCCAGACGAGGGCGCCCTGGAGCAGGTACACCATGCGGAAGGCATACAGGTTGCGATTGCCCGGTGCCTTGCCGAGCAGCTCGTCGTAGCGCGGGTCCTCGCCGTGGCCGCGGCCGCGGCGCCCGATGTGGACGGCGAGCCGCAGGCCCCAGACGACGGTGAGGGCGGTGACGAGGGCCCGGCGGGCGAGGTCTCCCTCGCCCGCCGACGCGCCGAAGGTGGCCAGGGCGACCGCGGCGAAGGCGGCGCCCCAGGCGATGTCCACGATCCGGTGCATGCCCTTGCGGACGGCGACGGCGAAGGTGATCACCATGACGCCGAGCGCGGTGAGCGCCGCCCAGCCGAGGTTCGCGGCGAAGGCGCCCCAGGCGAAGCCGCTCACACCAGGTCCCGGTACCAGTCGGCGGCCTCGGAGAGGTCCAGCCCGCCGGCGCCCACGCGGTCCCGCCGTACGGAGAGGATCTGGTCGACGCCCATCCGGCCCTCCTCGAAGGCGAGCGACCCGCCGACCAGGTACAGCCGCCACACGCGGGCGGTCTCGGTGCCGACCAGGGCGACGACGTCGTCCCAGCGGCGTTCCAGGGTCCAGAGCAGGCGGCGCAGCGCCCGGCGGGAGCGCAGGACGACGACCGGGGCGTCGGACGGGCCGGTCTCGCTTCCGTCCCACGCGCGCAGCCGGACCGGCAGCGGGGCCCCGAGCGCGTCTTCGACGAGCACGGCCAGCCGGTGCGCGGCGCCGGTGCGGACGGCGGTGCGGAGGTCGGTCATCGAGTGGGCTCCTTGGTGAGCAGGTACTGCTGGACGTCGAGGTAGCCGGAGCGGAATCCGGCCTCGGAGTAGGCGAGGTAGAAGGTCCACAGGCGGCGGAAGACGTGGTCGAAGCCGAGGTCTTCGACGTCCTCGGCGCGCTCGGTGAACCGTTCGCGCCACAGCCTGAGGGTCTCGGCGTAGTGCGCGCCGAAGGCGTCGCGCCGGGTGACGGCGAGCCCGGTGTGCTCCTGGACTATCTGGTCGACGGCCTCGACGGAGGGCAGCAGGCCGCCGGGGAAGATGTACTTCTGAATCCAGGTGTGGGTGTCGCGGGAGGCGAGCATCCGGTCGTGCGGCATGGTGATGGCCTGGAGGGCGACCCGGCCGCCGCGAGCGAGGCGCTCGTCGAGGGTGCGGAAGTAGACGGGCCAGAACTCGGCCCCGACCGCCTCGATCATCTCCACGCTGACGATGGCGTCGTAGGTGCCCTCGGCCTCGCGGTAGTCGCACAGTTCGATGGCGACCCGGTCGGCGAGGCCCGCCTCGCGCACCCGCTGCCGGGCGAGGTCGCGTTGTTCGCGGGAGAGGGTCAGCGAGGTGACGTGGGCACCGCGGGCGGCGGCGCGCAGGGCGAGTTCGCCCCAGCCGGTGCCGATCTCCAGCAGCCGGGTGTCCTCGCCCACCTCCGCGAGGTCGAGCAGCCGGTCGATCTTGCGGTGCTGGGCGGCGGGGAGCAGGGCGTGCTCGGCGGGGAAGCCGCGGAAGACGGCGGAGGAATAGGTGAGGGTGTCGTCCAGGAAGAGCGCGAAGAGGTCGTTGGACAGGTCGTAGTGGCGACTGATGTTGTCGCGGGCGCCGGTCGCGGTGTTGCGCTGGGCGGCGGGCTGCCGCAGCGCCCACAGGCGGCGCAGCCGTTGCAGCGGGGCGGGGACGAGTTCGGCGGCGTGGGAGGCGAGCACGGTGAGCGCGCCGACCAGGTCAGGGGCGTGCCACTCCCCCGCCATGTACGACTCGCCGAAGCCGATCAGGCCGGTGGTGCCGATGCGGGCGTGGAAGGCGTCCGGGTCCCGCACCTCTATGAGCGGTCCGCCCAGGCCCAGGGTGGTGCCGTCGGGGAACCGGACGCGCAGGGGCAGTCCGCCGAGGGCGTGCCGTACGACGGCGGCGGCGGCGACGGTCCGTACCGGCCAGGACGCCTTGGGCACGGCGGCCACGTCGGGCCAGCGGCCGGCGTCCACCGGGGCCGGGACCGAGGCTGTCCCGGTCCTGGTCGTGGGGCGGGGGCGGGCTGTGGTCATGTGGCGTTCTCCGGGTCGTGGCGGACCTGGCGCGGCTGCACCGGCAGGCCCCTGAGGAACAGGCGGATGCCGTGGAAACGGATGGCGGCCGACACCGCGAGGGTCGACCAGGGGTGGCGCAGGGAGAGCCGCAGCAGCGCGCCCGGCGTGGCCGGGCGGCGGGTGCCGTGGACGCCGGCGGTGAAGGGCGGGCTGCCGGGCCGGTCCAGGCGCAGGGAGAGCTGGAGGCGTTCACCGGGCAGCGGGAGCCGCATGTGGTAGCGGCCGTCCACCGGATAGAAGGGCGAGACGTAGAACTCCTTGTCCGCGTCGGCCTTCCCGGCCGCGTCGGTGTGCAGCAGGTAGGCGTGGCGGCCGCCGTAGGTGTTGTGGACCTCGGCCACCACGCAGCGGGGGCGGCCCTCGGGGTCGTGGCACCAGTACAGGGTGAGGGGGTTGAAGACGTGGCCGAGGACGCGCGCGTGGGTGAGCATCACGACGCGGCCCCCTTCGAGGTCGATGCCGTGCTCGGCGAGGAAGCCGTCGAGCGCGGCCCGGATCGAGGGGGCGCGGCCGGTGAAGTGGTCGCGGGCCCGGAACCGGGCCAACGGGCGCAGCAGTAGGGGAAGTTCGGGTATGTGGTCGATGTCGACGAACCACATGTAGGTGCGGTGGCGCAGGGCATGGTGGATCGGCGCGCGGCGGGTGTGCCGGACGACGCACGGATAGAGGGCGGGCGCGGTGGCCGTGCTCACCAGGCCACCCCCAGCGCCTTCGCGGCCGCGACCCCGCTGCGGCAGCCGTCCTCGTGGAACCCCCACCCGTGGTAGGCGCCGGCGAACGCGGTGACGGGGGTGGCGAGTTCGGGCAGCCGCTGCTGCGCGGCCACCGACTCAGGGGTGTAGACGGGGTGTTCGTAGTTCATCCGGGCCAGGACGCGCACGGGGTCGACGCGGTCCTCGCCGCCGAGGGTGACGAGGTAGCGCCGGGGCGCGTCGAGGCGCTGGAGCCGGTTCATGTCGTAGGTGACGCGTACCCGGTCCGAGCCCGCCGAGCAGTTCGGCATGAGGTAGTTCCAGGAGGCGCGGGCGCCGGGGGCCCGGGGCAGCAGAGCGGAGTCGGTGTGCAGCAGGGTGGTGTTGTGGGAGTAGCGGAAAGCCCCCAGCACCTCCTTCTCGTCGGCGGTGGCGTCACCGAGCAGCCGGAGCGCCTGGTCGGGGTGGACGGCGACGACGACGTGGTCGTAGGAGTCGGTGGCGCCGTCCCGCGTGGTGATGTCGACGCCGTCGGCGTGGCGCAGGATGGTGCGGACCGGGGCACTGGTGCGGACCTCCTGCACCTCGGCCGCGACCCGGTCGACGTAGCTGCGTGAGCCGCCGGTCACGGTGCGCCACACGGGTGAGCCGGTGACGGAGAGCATGCCGTGGTGGTCGAGGAACCGGAAGAGGTAGGCGGCCGGGTAGTGCTGCGCGGTCTCGGCGTCGCAGGACCAGACGCAGGAGACCAGCGGCGTCATGAAGTGGGCCCGGAAGTACGGGGAGAAGCCCGCCCGGTCCATGAACCCGCCCAGGGTGAGCGTGGAGTGGCTCTCGTGCTCCAGCAGGGCGCGGGCGGCCCGGTGGAAGGCGGGGACCTCGGCCAGCATGCGCAGGTAGGGGGCGCGCAGCAGGTTGCGGGGCTGGGCGAGCAGGCCGCGGGCGCCGCGCGCACCGGTGTACTCCAGGCCGCAGCCCTCGCACCGCACCGACATGCTCATCTCCGACTCCTGCGTGGCGACGCCGAGTTCACGGAAGAGGCGGAGCAGGTACGGGTAGGTGCGCCGGTTGTGCACGATGAAACCGGAGTCGACCCGGTGGATGCGGCCGTCCGGGGCTGTGAGGTCGTGCGTGTGGGCATGGCCGCCGAGGCGGTCGTCCGCCTCGTACAGGGTGACGTGGTGGGCCCGGCGCAGCACATGGGCGGCGGTGAGTCCGGCGACTCCGCTGCCCACGACGGCGGTTCGGCGCATCGTGCTTTCCCTTCCGGGAGTGGGGTGTGAGGGGGAAAGGGCTGCGCGCCCGCCCGCTCCGGGACCCCGGAGCGGGCGGGCGCTGCGGGATGGGGTCAGCTCTTCGGCATCAGGACGGTGTCGACGATGTAGACGTCGGCGTTGGCGGTCTTGACGTTGCCGCAGACGACCTTGGCGGAGTCGTTGACGGTGTAGGACTCGCCGGAGCCGGAGGTCATCAGCTTCGACTTCTCCAGGGTGTCGAAGGAGCCGTTCTCCAGGTCCTTCGGCGCGAGCTTCTTGCCGACGACGTGGTAGGTGAGGATCTTGGTGAGCTGGGCCTTGTCGGCGAGGACCTTGTCCAGGGTGGCCTTCGGGATCTTGTCGAAGGCGTCGTTGGTGGGCGCGAACACCGTGATGTTCTGGGCGTTGTTCAGGGTGTCGACCAGACCGGCCTTCTTCACCGCGGTGACCAGCGTGGACAGCGCCGGGTTGTTGGACGCGGCGGTGGCGACCGGGTCCTTGGCCATGCCGTCGAAGGAACCCGCACCGTTCTTCGGCACCGAGGAGCAAGCCGGGCCGAACGGCTCGTCCATGCTGCTCATGCCCTCGCCGGCCTTGGGCGAGGAGGCGGCGGGCGCCGAGGAGTCGGACTTCCCGCTGTCCTTGGAGTCGCTGGAGGAGCAGGCGCTCAGCGCGAGCGGCAGCACGGCGGCGGCGGCAAGGGTGACGGCGGCACGGCGGGTGCGGGTGGCGGTCGTCATTTCTCTGTCATCTCCTGAGGGTGGTGCGCGGCGGGTACCGCGCTGCGGGTCATCGCGGTGAAAGGTGATCCGGGGTGGTGGGGAGGTCTCCGGCGCGGGGGGCGGCCCTTACGGCCAGGGTGCCGGTGGAGTCGGGGCGCGTCGTGGCAGCCGGCGCCCCGACCCCTCCGAAGAGTGGGCCCCCGGCGGCCCCTGCCGCCGGGTTCCGGTCCGCCGGCGCGGCTGAGCCCGCGAGCAGCCCGCGCGGCGCGCCCAGTGCGAAGCGCGCCGGGGCGTCCGGCGATCGGTGGTCCCACTCTTCATCCCTCACACGGGGAATCCGGACCTGCTGCGAAACCGGATTGGTCACTCCCCCGATCAGGTGAAACAAAGATCGAAACCAAGCCGCCGAGCCCCCGGCCCCGGATATGAGACCCCGCTCCGGAGGCCCGAGAGGCGCCCGTCGGCCGCCGCGCTTACGATCCCCACGTGGCAGACATTCCCGACAGCCTCATCGCCCTGGAACGGTCCGCCGAGGTGGAGCGCGCCAGACTGGCCGGTCTCACCGGGAGCGAGTACGAGGCCCAGCGGCGCCGCTGGCGCACGGCGTACGACGCCGTGTGCGCGGCCATCGCCGACCGGTCGGCCGAGACCGGCGAGGACCGCGGCGCGCTGGAGCGGTCGGTCCAGGAGGCGGTGCGGCACACGGACGAGGACCCCGCGGTCGAGTAACGCCGCCGTCCTGGAGCACTCCGGCATGCGGCGGCCGCGGTCCTGGGCCACGCTCGGGACATGACCCCGGACATCCCCGTCGTGATCTACCCGCCCGCCCCGGACGGCGGCAGGCGGGTGCGCATCGGGGACCAATTCGTCGGCATGGCCTACACCGTGCTGGACGTCGTGGAGTTCCTGCGCCGGGCCGGGCCCGAGGACCTGGCCACGGTGGAGGATTCGGACGTCGTGAGCGCCGGGTGGGTCGAGTGGCGAGGCGCGGGCCCAGGGGAGTGGCCCCGCTGAACCCGGGAACCCGGCCATCGACGGCGGTGAACTGCCGTACCGGCGGCCCGGGATGCTCGGGCGCAGACAGCCTGGCCCAGATCAGAGCGCGAGCCGGAGCACCCTCGGGACACCGGCCCGTCAGGTCCGAACGCTATGAGGAGCGAGTGTCATGCCCAAGCAGATCGAGCACGTCATCCAGGACATCGAGGGCCGCAGCGCGCTCGACGCCCTCACCGGTCCGGTCGCCGAGCTGGTGAACAAGGTGACGCAGCCGACCGCCGTCAAGAACGCGCTCTCCGGTACCTGGCTGGGCCACGCGCTGCACCCGGTGCTCACCGACGTGCCCATCGGTGCCTGGGGCATGGCCACGGTGCTGGACCTGACGGCGGGCGAGCGCGGCGCCCGGGCGGCCCGCAAACTGGTCGGCTTCGGCCTGCTCGCCGTGGTGCCGACCGCCGCGAGCGGCGCGTCCGACTGGGCCGACACCATCGGCGGGCCCCAGCGGGTCGGCCTGGTCCACGGGATGCTCAACAGCGCGGCGACCGTGCTCCAGGCCGCCTCCTGGGTGGCCCGGCTGACCGGCCGTCGGCGCGCCGGTGTCGTGCTGAGCGGGGTGGGCCTCGGCCTGACCGGCGCCTCGGCCTACCTGGGCGGCCACCTGTCGTACGTGAACGGCGTCGGCGTCAACCACACGGCGTTCGAGGAGCCCACCGGCAAGTGGACGGACGTGGCGGCGCTGACCGCGCTGGAGGAGGACAAGCCGCTGCGGGTCGACGCGGGCGGTGTACCAGTCGTGCTGGTGCGGCACGGCGCCACGGTGAACGCCCTCTCGGCCACCTGCACGCACGCCGGCGGCCCGCTGGACGAGGGCAAGGTCGACGCGGACGGCTGCCTCCACTGCCCCTGGCACGGCAGCGCGTTCCGGCTCGCCGACGGCGAGGTGACACGAGGTCCGGCGACGGTGCCGCAGCCCGACTGGGACGTGAAGATCTCCCAGGAGCGGGTGCTGGTGCGGGCCGCGAACGCCTGAACGGCGGCACGGGCGGGCCGGGTGAGGCGGCACCGGGATGACGAACCGTATCCGCACGGTGGGGCACTCCACGCGTGACTTCGACGAGCTGGTGACGATGCTGCGGAACAACGGCGTCACCCATCTGGTCGATGTGCGCTCGTTCCCCTCCTCGCGGAAGTTCCCGCAGTGGAACCGGTCGGCCATCGAGGAGGCGCTGCCGCCCGACATCGAGTACCGCTGGATTCCACAACTGGGCGGGCGGCGGCACACGCCCAAGGGCGTGCCGAGTCCCAACGGCGCCTGGCGGGTCAAGGCGTTCCGCGACTACGCCGACCACATGGCCACGGACGAGTTCCGGGAGGGTCTGGACGAACTCCTGGAACTGGCCGAGCACGGCCGGCCGGCCATCATGTGCAGCGAGGCGGTGCCCTGGCGCTGCCACCGCAGGCTCATCACGGACGCGCTGCTGGCGGCGGGCGCGGACGTGGACCACATCATGTCGGAGACGAGCACGAGACCGGCCTCGCTGAACGAGAACGCGCACGTCGAGGACGGCCGCCTCACCTACCCGCCGGCGCCCTCCGAGGGGAAACCGTGAGCCGGCGGCACGGCCTGCACCGTGCCTGGGAGTGGCTCGCCCTGCACATCCTGATCCGGCGCGGCCGGGAGCTGGAACTGCTGCACCGGGCCATGGGGTTCGCCACCCTCGCGCTGGTGACCCTGGCCCCACTGCTGATCGTGGTCGCCGCCGCCGACCCGCTGGTGCGCGGTGGTTTCCCGTCCTGGCTGTCGGACGGCATGGGGCTCTCGGGCCGCTCCGCGAGGGTGCTCAACGAGGTGTTCAGCCCGCCGCGCGAGGTCATCGGCACCACCAGCGCGTGGAGCATCCTGATGCTCGCGGTGTTCGGGGTGTCCTTCGGCGGCAGCGTGCAGAACGCCTTCGAGCGCATCTGGGGGCTGCCCGCCGGGCGCTGGCACCGGGTGTGGCGACAGGCGACCTGGCTGCTGGTACTGATGGCGTACCTGTACCAGGAGGTGCAGACGGGGACCACGATGCACGGGTTCTCCCGGATCTTCCTCACCACGCTGACCACGGTCCTCTTCTTCTGGTGGGGGCCGTGGTTCCTGCTGGGCGGCCAGGTCCGCTGGCGTGAGCTGCTGCCTGGCGCCATCGCCAGCCTGCTCGGGCTGGTGGGGCTGCGCGCCTTCTCCACCCTGGTGTTCACCCCCCTGATCGTGACCAACGCGCTGAGCTACGGGGCGGTCGGCACCGTGCTGGTGGTGTCGTCCTGGCTGATCGGCGTGGGGTTCGTCGTGTACGGGGGCGCCCTCTTCGGCCGCTGGTTCACCGAGCACCACTGGGTGCCGTCACACGGCGAGGACGGCGCGGACGACGGGCGCGAACAGGACGGCTGAGGGGGCGGACGGGCGCTGCGGTGGGCGGGAGCGGGCGGCGGGGGCAGCATGGAGGGGTACCGGTCCCGAGCTGTCGGGCGACGCCCGTACCGGTTGGGTGGAGGTGGCGGGATGGCAGTGGACTCCTTCCAGTCGGACGAGGAGCACGACGCCGGGGACCCCCGGCCGACGGGGCTGCTGGACCTGCTGAGCGTGGCCGCGGTGGTCCTGGACACCCGTGGGCGCATCGTCTTCTGGACCCCGCAGGCGGAGGATTTGTTCGGCTACACCGCCGAGGAGGCGCTCGGCTCCGAGGCGGGCCGGCTGCTGGTCTCGCCGGGCCGGATGAGGTCGGCGGTGCGGCTGTTCACCGAGGTGCTGGCCACCGGCCAGGGCTGGGCGGGCGCCTTCCCCGTGCTGCGCAAGGACGGCTCCAGCCGGCTGACCGAGTTCCGCACCATGCGGCTGCTCGACGACGAGGGTGAGGTGTACGCGCTGGGCATCGCCGCCGACCGGGCCCTGCTCCAGCGGGTGGAGACCGACCTCGCGCTGTGCGAGCGGCTGATCTACCAGTCCCCCATCGGGCTCGCCCTGCTCGACCCGGACCTCAAGTTTCTGCTGGTCAATCCGGCACTGGAGCGGATCGACGGCACGCCGGCCGCCGACCACGTGGGCCGGAGCCTGCGCGAGACGCTGCCGCTCACGGACATGGACACCGTGGAGTCGGCGCTGCTCCAGGTCCTCACCACCGGCGCCCCGCTGCTGGACCAGTACCACGTGGGGCGGCCACGCAACGATCCCGGACAGCAGCACGCCTGGTCGCTGTCGTTCTACCGGCTGGAGGACGCGAGCGGCCGGGTGCTGGGGGCGGCCGTCTCCGTCGTGGACGTCACCGAGCGGCACCAGGCGGCCGGGGAGGCGGACCGGGCGCGCAGACGGCTGGCGGTCATCGCGGACGCCTCGGCGCGGATCGGCACCACCCTGGAGGTGGACCGCACCGCCCGCGAGCTGGCCGAGGTGGCGGCGCCGGTGCTGGCGGACGTGGTCGCGGTGGATGTCCTGGACTCGGCGCTGGCCTGCCGCCGGATGAGCAGCCCGGACCACGGCCCCGAGCTGTTCCGGGCGCTCGCGTTGAAGGCGGCCCACCCGACCGTGGCGACCCGCGCCGCCGACCCGCCGGGCGACCTGGCCGCCTACGACGGGGACCGGCTGGTCACCCTGTGCGTGCACACCGGGCGCCCGGTGCTGATCCCGCATGTGCAGGCCGCCGACCTGCCGCGGATCGCCCGGGACGCGGACGGCGAGGCGCTGCTCGCGGCGGCGGGCGTGCACTCGTACCTGGCGGTGCCGCTGATCGCGCACGGTGAGGTGCTGGGCGCCCTGGACCTGAAGCGGACTCACAATCCGCTGCCGTTCGACGAGGACGACGTGGTGCTGGCGGCTGAGATCGCGGGCCGGGCCGGGGTGGCGATCGACAACGCGCGCTGGTTCCAGAGCGTGCGCAACACCGCGCTCACCCTCCAGCGCAGCCTGCTGCCCGACCACTCCCCCCGCCACACCGGACTGGAGGTGGCCTCCCGGTACGAGCCGGCGCAGGCCACCAGCGAGGTGGGCGGCGACTGGTACGACGTGATCCCGCTGGGCGACGACCGGACCGCCCTGGTGGTCGGCGACGTGATGGGCAACGGCATCGACGCGGCCGCCACCATGGGCCGGCTGCGCACCGCGACCTGCGCCTACGCCGACCTGGATCTGGCCCCGGAGGCGGTGCTGCGCCACCTGGACAAGATCACCTGCGATCTGGAGCACTACATCGTCACCTGCCTGTACGCGGTGTACGACCCCGCCACCAACCGGTGCACCGTCGCCAACGCGGGGCATCTGCCGCCCGCCCTGGCCAGACCCGGCCGGACACCGAAGTTCCTCAACCTGCCGACCGCCGCGCCGCTCGGGGTGGGCGGGGTGCCGTTCGAGGCGGCCACCGTCACGATGGAGCCCGGCGATCTGCTGGTGCTGTACACGGACGGGTTGGTGGAGACCCGGCAGCACGCCATCGACGACCGGCTGGAGACGCTGCTGTCCCTGCTGGGCGAGCCCGGCCCCTCGCTGGAGGAGGTCTGCGACCGGCTGGTGCACGGCCTGCGCCACCCCGACGACCACGACGACGTGGCCCTGCTGCTCGCACGGGTGGTGGAGCACCTGTAGCAGCGGACCGTCGCGTGGTGGGGTGCGGTGGGTGGTGCGAGGCTGGGTGCACAGGTGTTGGAGGAGGGAATCCAGGAGGGCCGATGGGACGGGACGTCCCGGCGCTCGTCTTCACCCGCGAGGACCGCCGCCGGTACCGCTTCAAGATGCAGGAGTGCCTCGACGCGTTCGCCCAGATGCTGCGCGAGTCGCGGTTCGACAGCGACCGGCCGCAGGTCGGGCTGGAGATCGAACTGAACCTCGTGGACGGCGACGCCGAGCCCGCGATGCGCAACAGCGATGTGCTGGAGGCCATCGCGGACCCCTCCTGGTCGACCGAGCTGGGCCGGTTCAACCTGGAGATCAACGTGCCGCCGCGCCGGCTGACGGCGGGCGGACCGGACGCCTGGGAGGGCGAGATCCGGGCGGCGCTCAACCACGCCGAGGACCGGGCCCGTACGGTCGGGGCGCGGCTGGTGACGGTCGGCATCCTGCCCACGCTGCGCCAGGCGGACATCGGTATGGCCGCGCTGTCGGAGAACCCGCGCTACCGGCTGCTCAACGACCAGGTGTTCGCGGCCCGGGGCGAGGACCTGCGCATCGAGGTGGACGGCGTGGACCGGCTGCGCACCTACGCGGACACGATCACCCCGGAGGCCGCCTGTACCAGCACCCAGTTCCATCTCCAGGTCTCCCCGGAGGACTTCGCGGGCTACTGGAACGCGGCGCAGGCCATCGCGGGGGTGCAGGTGGCACTCGCGGCGAACTCGCCGTTCCTGTTCGGCAAGGAGCTGTGGCACGAGACCCGTATCCCGCTGTTCGAGCAGGCGACGGACACCCGGCCCGAGGAGATCAAGGTGCAGGGGGTGCGGCCCAGGGTGTGGTTCGGGGAGCGGTGGATCACCAGCGTCTTCGACCTGTTCGAGGAGAACCTGCGCTACTTCCCGGCCCTGCTGCCGCTGTGCGACGAGGAGGACCCGGCGGAGACGCTGGACCGGGGCGACATCCCGGAGCTGGCCGAGCTGACCCTGCACAATGGCACGATCTACCGCTGGAACCGCCCGGTGTACGCGGTCGCGGCCGGCCGGCCGCACGTCCGGGTGGAGAACCGGGTGCTGCCGGCGGGCCCGACGGTCGCGGACACCCTCGCCAACGGTGCCTTCTACTACGGCCTGACGCGGGCCCTGGTGGAGGAGGACCGGCCGGTGTGGTCGCGGATGTCCTTCTCGGCGGCGGAGGAGAACCTGCACACGGCGGCACGGCACGGCATCGAGGCGCTGCTGTACTGGCCCGGCATGGGCGAGGTGCCGGTGCCGGAACTGGTGCTGCGGCGGCTGCTGCCGCTTGCGCACCGGGGTCTGGAGCTGTCCGGCATGGACGCGGCGTGGCGGGAGCCGCTGCTCGGCATCATCGAGCAGCGGTGCGTCACGGCCCGCAACGGCGCGGTGTGGCAGAAGGAGACGGTGCACAAGCTGGAGGAGACCACGCACGCAGGCCGGCACGAGGCGCTGCGCCGGATGACGGAGCTGTACATCGACTACATGCACCTCAACGCCCCGGTCCACACCTGGCCGGTGGACTGAGCGGGGACGGTACCTCAGGTCCCGGCTTTCCGCTCGTCGGCTCCCTGCTCCTCGGCGGTGACGTTCTGGGGCTGGGCGGCGAGAGAGGAGTTCGGGCGGCGCACGACGAGTCTGCTCACCGTGTACGACATCTCCGACGTCTCGCGGCGGGGCGGCGGATGGTAGCGCCCGCCGCACACGGACAGGTTGACGATGAGGTACGCGTGCCAGTGGCGTCCGGTGCCGCGCCGGTCGGCGAAGACACGTCTGCCGTTGACCCACCAGACCACCGAGCGGGCGCCGAACTCGGTGCGCAGGTCGACCCAGGCGCCGGGGCTGATCATGTCGTCGCGGAAGTAGCGGTTGCTGCCGCGCACGTGGTTGGTGAACTCGAGCAGGTCGGAGTTGTCCGGGTGGTACTCGAAGACGTCGACCTCCTGGCCGCCGTCCCGCCAGGTCCAGATGGCGGGCCAGGCGCCGATCTCGCGGGGCAGCCGGAGGCGGGCTTCGAGGACGTCGCCGGTGCGGACCTCGAAGCCGTCCGGGCTCCCCTCGGTGGTGAGCAGTCCGGTGTTCCACCGGCCGTCCGGTCTGCGTCTGGCCCGGAAGACGCCCGAGCGGCTGTAGGCGGGGTCGGCCACCAGGTGGTCGAGTTTGTCGTCGCCCGGATTGACCGGGCCACCGTCGGGATAGGCCCAGGACCGGCCCGCCACCCACTGCCGATCGGACGTGAAGTCGGCGGTGAACACCACGTCGGGAGCGGCGGCGGGCCGCGGACCGGGGAGGGGGCTGCCCGGATTCGGTTCGTGCATGCCCGTTTTCTCTCCGTCCAGCGACGCGCCATGCGCCCAGACCCGGACATCAGCACAGAAAGAACCCGAACGAGTGAATACGGGCCGGGGCTTCGGCCAGAGCCTCGCGCGGACGGGTGTGCCGGGCGCGGCCCAGCGGCGCGCGGGGCAGGGCTTTCGTAGGCTTTTCATGGGCTTTACGCAGGCGGGAGACATCAGTGATCGAACTGGCCGCGGCCTTCGCCGTCGCGGGTGCCGCGAGCAACGCCATGGGTACGGCGTTCCAGCGCAAGGCGGCCTCCGCCAGCGAGCGCACCGGCGTGAAGCTGCTGGCGGAGCTGGTGCGCCGCCCGGCGTGGGTGCTGGGCATGGCCGGGGTGATCGGCGCCGCGGTGTTCCAGAGCCTGGCGCTGGTCAACGGGCCGCTGGCGCTGGTGCAGCCGCTGTTCATCCTGGAGCTGCCGTTCGCGCTGCTGATCGTCGGCCCGCTGCTGCACCGGCACCTCCCCCGTTACGGCTGGTGGGGGGTCGGCGGGGTGGTGGTGGGCCTGGCCGTGTTGCTGGCGGCGGCCGCCCCGCACGGGGCGCGTGACCAGGCGTCGCTGACCCGGTGGGTCCCGGCGCTGGTGCTGTGCGTGGGGGCGGTCGTGGTGGTCACGGTGCTGGCCCGGCACGAGCGCCCGGCGACCGGCCGCGCCGCCCTGCTGGCCTCGGGCTCCGCGATCGCCAACGCGCTGACGGCCGCTCTGCTGAAGTCCGCCACGGGCACGTTCGCCGACGAGGGGTTCCTCGCGTTCATCACGGCCTGGCAGACGTACGGGTTCGCGCTGACGGGTACGGCGGCCGTGCTGCTGCTGGAGAACGCGCTCCAGGCGGGTCCGCTGGCCGCCGCCCAGCCGGCGCTGACGATCGGGGACGCGGTGGTCAGCCTGGCCCTGGGTGTCTTCCTCTTCCACGAGCGCATCCGCACCGGCTGGTGGCTGGTGCCCGAGGCGCTGGGGGCGCTCTTCATCATCGGCGGTGTGCTGGTACTGAGCCGGGCGGTGCAGAACCTCATCGAGCGGCCGCCGCCCGGCTCGGACGACTGAGCCCTCGCGCGAGCGGAAAGCCCCGCGGGCCGTCGTCCACCCGGTGGACGACGGCCCGCGGTTGCAGGAGGACGCTCAGCGGTCCTGGTTCACCTTGGCCAGCGCCTTGGCGAGCCCGTTGGCCCAGAGCTGGTTGACGCGGGAGCGTTCGGTGGCGTTCGGGTAGCGGTTGGTGCAGGAGGTGCCGGGGCCGCCGCCGGACATCAGCTCGCTGCACGGGCCGCTGTAGTGGTCGGGCAGGCCCAGCACGTGGCCGGTCTCGTGCGCGGTGACCCGGATCGAGTCGTACTGCTGGTTCTGCGCGTAGTCGAGGAAGACGTAGCCCCGGCCGTGACCGTCGGTGGAGGCGTAGGAGCCGCGCGAGTCGTTGCCCTCGCGGTAGGAGAAGTTGCCGGTGCCGGTGGTCGAGGCGAGCTTGACGTTGGAGACCGAGCTGTTCCAGATGGACGTGGAGCTCGATATCTGCGAGCGGAAGCTCGGCGCCTGGCTGGCGTTGTAGTAGACGGTGACCGCCTTGAGGCTCGGGTTGTCGGCCCGCTGCTCGGCGACCGACTTCAGCACCGCGTCGAAGAACGCCTTGCTGTTCGCCGCCTCCTGGGCCGAGCCGGTGTACCCGGCGTGCGGGGCGGCGACGGGAGCGGGCTGGGCGGAGGCGGGGGTGGCGGCGCCGAGCGCGGCGGCGGCCACGCCGAGACCGAGGGCGAGGAGGGATCTGACGGTCTTGGCGGACGTACGGGACGACGTCATGTGGGGTCCTCGTTTCGTACGTGGGGAGGGCCGTCCGTATGGGGGTGAACGGCCGGTTGCCCCTGAGTCTCGGGCAGGTCAACGGCGTCCGGATGATGGCAAGTTGGGATAGCAGCGCGCTATCAGCGGGCCGGCGCCGGCACGTGGCGCGAGCCCGGAACGCGACGGACCGCGGACCGTCGCGTGGGGGCGACGGACCGCGGTCCGGGGGTACGGCCGGGGGTGCCGAGGGGTCAGCGGGCCTGGTTCACCTTGGCCAGGGCCTTGGCGAAGCCGTTGGCCCAGAGCTGGTCGACCTGGGCGCGCTCGTTGGCGTCCGGGCTGGAGTTGGTGCAGGACGGGCCGGGGCCGCCGCCGGACATCAGCTCGCTGCACGGGCCCTCGTAGTGGTCCGGCAGGCCGAGCACGTGACCGGTCTCGTGCGTGACGACGCGGACCGAGTCGTACTCCTGGTTCTGGGCGTAGTCCAGGAAGACGTAGCCGCTGCCGTGGCCGTCGGTGGAGGCGTAGGAGCCGCGCGAGTCGTTGCCCTCGCGGTAGGAGAAGTCGCCGGTGCCGGAGGTGGCGGACAGCTTCACGTTGGAGACGGAGCTGTTCCAGATCGAGGCGGCGCTCGATATCTGGGAGCTGAAGGTCGGCGCGGCCGACGGGTTGTAGGTGATGGTGACCGACTGCAGGCCCGGGTTCTCGGCCCGCTTCTCGGCGACCGACTTCAGGACCGCGTCGAAGAAGGCCTTGTTGTTCGACGCCTCCTGGGCCGAGCCGGTGTATCCGGCGTGCGCGGCGACGGGGGCGGGCTGGGCGGACGCCGGGGCGGTGGCGCCGAACGTGGCCGCGGCCACGCCGAGGCCGAGGGCGACGATCATTCTGGTGGTCTTGGCGGGCATGCGGGAGGACGACATGTGGGGTGCTCCTCTTTTCGATGCGTGTGGGGGTGACCCGTCGTTCGAGTGGGGGTGAACGACCGGCTGCTTCCGAGTCTTGGATAGATCAACAGGACCCGGATAATGGCAAGTTGCGATAGCACCGGGCTATCACCGGCAACTCGTGGGGGTGCGCGGTGATTTATGCGTCTGGCGTGCGCATGCAAACCCGCCCTAGGCTCCGTTCATGGAGCTAGAGGTGAGGCACTTCCGGGTTCTGTGCGCCATCGCCGATGCGGGCAGCCTGCATCAGGCGGCGCGCGAACTCGGCCTGGCCCAGCCCTCCTTGAGCACCCAGCTGCGCCGGATCGAGAAGGCGCTGGGCGGCCCGCTCTTCACCCGCGGCCACACAGGCTGCCGCGCCACCCCGCTGGGCCGGCTGGTGCTGAGCCGCGCCCGGCCGCTGGTCGGGGAACTCGACGCCCTCGTCACCGAGGCGCGCGCGGCCGCCGCCCGCGCGTCGGCCGGGCCCCGGCTGCGGATCGGCGCCACCGCCAGCCGCGCCCTGCCGGGCTGGCTGCGCCGGCTGCGCTCCCGTGTCCCGGCGGCCGAGCCCTCGCTCCAGATGGACGCCTCCGCGAACGCGCTGCTGCGCCAGGTCGCCGAGGGCGCGCTGGAGCTGGCCTTCGTGCACGAGGTGGAGGGCAGCCCGCTGCGGGTCCCGCCGGGGTTGCGGGTACGGGTGCTGGTGGAGCGGGAGCCGCAGTTCGTCTCACTGGCGGCCGATCATCCGGCGGCGGCCCAGAGCGAGGTGCGGCTGACGGAGCTGGCCGAGGACCGGTGGATGGTCGACTCCACGGTGGACGGCGAGTGGGACGCGATCTGCCGGGTGCTGCGCGAGGCCGGGATCGAGCCGGACCTGCTGCACGGCGACTACCTCACCGCCTACTCACTGGCCGCCACCGGCGAGGTGGTCACCGTCAGCCAGCCCACCGCGCACCCCCGCTCCGACCTGGCCATCCGCCCCCTGCACGGCGACCCGATCGGGGTGCGGCTGCTGCTCGCGGCCCGCACCGAGACCGACCTCGACCGGGGCTTCGAGGAACTGGCCGACGCCTACTGGGAGGTGGCCCACCAGGCCCCCGCGTACCGGGACTGGCTGGAGCGCGGCGCCGAGCCGCGCCCCGCCGCGGTATGCGGCACCGTCACCCGGACCGTACCGGGCCCGGACCCAAGACCCGGTCAGGTTCCGGACCCGAACGTCCGCGTCGTGTAGGCGCATTCGGTGTACACGTAGCCCGACCTGAGCCGCGCCGTGTCGGAGGCGGGCGCCCCGGCACCGGTGCCCTGGGGCTGGTGCACGAAGTATGTGGTACCGGTGGGGAGTTGGATTGTGCGCTGCGGGTAGTTCCGCCCGCTGTCGGAGCACGGCTTGAACCCCACCGTGATGGTCGCGGCCAGGGAGTACGCCGTGCAGCCGCCGCACGCCTTGAGGGTGAAGCTGCCGGTGACCGGGCCGGTGTAGAGGACGGTGATGTCGTGGGGGCTGTCGTTCTTCACCGTCACGGAGATGCTGCCGCCGGAGGCCGTGGTGGGCAGCTTCTTCCCGGCGGCCGGGAGGGTCTGGGCGACCTCGGCGGCTATGGCGATCTTCTTGGCCCGGTCCCGTTTCCCACCGCTCCTGCTGTCGGAGACATAGCTCTGCATGCTCTTCCGCGCCCCCGCGAAGTCGCCGTCCCTGTACTGGTCCACCCCGCACTCGTAGGCACCGGCGTCCCCGCCCCGCCCGGCGCGGGCGGCGGCCGCCGTGAGGTCGGTGGCGGCGTCCCCGGCCGAGGCGGCGAGGTCGGTGAGCCGGGTGTCCAGGGTGTGCAGCCGGTCCACGGCGGTGCAGGGCGCCTTCCCGCCGATCCCCTGCTGCGCGGTCCGGACGGCCGAGTCGACGGCCGGCACCACCTTGGCGGCGGCCGGTGAGCCGGGGAAGTCCGCGAGCAGTTCGCGGAACCGCTCGGTCCACGCCTCCCCGCCGTCGCCGAGGTCGGCCTTGCCGCACTCGTAGAGCGAGGTGGCCAGCCGGTCGTCGGGCCAGCGGGTGAGCCGGCCGAGCCGGTCGGCGGGCATGGTGCGCGGCACCGTACGGAGGAACTGGAGGGGTTCGACGGCCACGCAGTACTCCCCTCGGCCGTACGCGGCGCCGACGCTGGAGTAGTAGGCGCGCATCCGGGCGGGGACGCGGTCGGCGGCGCGGGAGCCGGGGTGGTCCACCGCGAGGTCGCGGTAGACGGCGAGCGCCGAGCGGTAGTCGGCGCGGGACGCGGCGAAGGTGTGCCGTCCGGCCGCCGCCACCAGGTCGTCGGCCTTCTCCAGCCTGCCGAGCAGCGCCTGCTGTTCGGCCTCCGCGCGGGCACCGTCGTACCAGAGCGCGCCGCCGGCCGGTACGGCGAGCAGCACCAGGCCGAGCAGCAGGGCGACGGGCGCGCGGAGGGACAGCGGCGTGCGCAGTCCCAGGCGGGCGCCGTGGGCGGCGGCGAGCAGCAGGACGACGAGGTAGCCGGCCACCACCCCGGTGGGAAGGCCGTCGGCATCGGCGGGCAGGGCGACGAAGAGGAGGACGGCGGTGGCCGCCAGGCACAGGACCAGCGGGCCCCATCTTCGGAGCAGGACGTAGCCGAGGCCGAGTCCGCTCAGGTTGAGCAGGGCCACGGCGGCCGCGCGCAACGCGTTCGGCGGCGCGGGTGGTGGCCCGGACGGCATCGGTGGAACGGTGAACCCCTGGTACGGACCGTACGGCGCTTCCGGCATGTCGGCTCCCCCTGTCAACCGCCCCGCGCTCCCCACGAGTCTACGGCGGGTGTCCGGTGCACGACAGAGGGTGTGCACGCGGACCATGCGCGGGCGCCTGAGCCCGGTTCACGTGAGACTGGATGCCGGACGACCGATCGGCGGGCCGGGAGGCGATGGGCGGGTGAACGCCGTCAACCCCACGGACAGCGCTTCCCTGCTGGCCGCCTTCGGCGCCCTGGGTGTGCTGGCGGTGACCTTCGCCGAGTCCGGGCTGCTGGTCGTCGGCTTCTTCCTGCCGGGCGACACCCTGCTCTTCCCGGCCGGGGTGCTCTGCGCGGTCCAGCACGGCGGGCAGCCGCCCCGGCTGGTGCTGTGGCAGGTGATGCTGTGCGCGGCGGTGGGTTCGGTGGCGGGCGCTCAAGTGGGTTTCCTCATCGGCCGGCACGGCGGCCGGGCTCTGCTCACCCGCACCTCCAGCCACCGGGTCAAGGAGGGCGTGGCGCGGGCGGAACGCCTGCTGGCCCGGTACGGATACCGCAAGGCGCTGGTGATCGGCCGGTTCGTGCCGATGCTGCGCTCCGTGCTGCATCCGGCCGCCGGGGCGCTCGGGGTGCCGACGCGCGTCTTCACCGTCTGGCAGACGGTCGGCGGGGTGCTGTGGTCCCAGAGCCTGGTCCTGGCGGGGTGGCTGCTGGGCGCGTCTGTCGACCACGTCGACGACTACCTCCTCCCGCTGATCGCGCTGGTCGTCGCGATCTCTCTGCTGCCGCTGCTGGTGGAGGTGGTCCGCTCCCGGCGCGTCCGCGGCAAGCACGGCCACGGCGACACCGGCGACTGAACGGCCCTCGCGCGTCACCCGCCCGGCTCAACCGGGGTCCGCCTAAGGAGCGAGGCCGCGTGAGCGGTGTGACGGTGGTGGAGCACGGTGGAAGACATGGCCCCATGGACCGGTGGCGAGGAGGCGGCATGGCTGACACGGGAGGCGAGGGCGGCACCGCGTGTGCCGCCGCGCCCGGCCAGGACATCCCCGAGGGGCTGTCCGGCGATCCGTTCACCCAGGTGGGCGCGGTCGCGGATGCCGTGCTGTACGAGGGCTATCTGCTCTACCCCTACCGGCGTTCTTCGGCGAAGAACCGGGTCCGCTGGCAGTTCGGGGTGCTGCTCCCCCGTACCTGGGTGGAGGCGGACGGCCCGGTCGCCGAGGGCATCTCCGGTTCGGCGGACTCCTGGTACCAGCGCACCGAGTGCCTGGTACGGGCGGCTCCGGACGCGGTGCTGCGGGTGCGGGTGCGGTACCTCCAGCTCCAGCGCAAGCAGGTGGAGGCGCCGGGCGAGGACGGACAGTACCGGCCGGTCGAGTCGCTGCGCGGGGACGACGGCACGGCGCATCTGAGCTTCGACGAGGCGGTCCCGTACGAGGCCGACCTGGCGTGGCCGCTGGCGGAGCTGCTGCGCGGCCCGTGCACCGCCGAGGTCTCCGCGCCTCCGGCCGTCGGCACCGAGGAACTGGGCGCCGGGCGGGTGGTGCGCCGCCGCGAGCACGTACGGGCGCACACCACGGTCGCGGCCGAGAAGCTCGGGGACGGCCTCTACCGGCTGTGCGTCCGCACGGAGAACGCTTGCGAGGCGCCGGACGCCCGTGCCCCGCGCGCCGAGGCACTGCGGCAGGCGCTGCTCGCCGCGCACACCCTGCTGGGCGGTGAGGGGCTGGAGTTCGTGTCGCAGACCGACCCGCCGGCCGCGCTACGGGACCGGGCGCGCGGCTGCCGCAACGCCTTCACCTTCCCCGTACTCGGCGCACCGGCCGAAGAGAGCGCGGACGGCGCCACCGGGCCCGTACTGCTCTCCGCGCCGATCATCCTGCCGGACCATCCGCAGGTGGCGCCGGAGAGTCCGGGCGATCTGCACGACGCGGCGGAGATCGACGAGATCCTGACGCTGCGCACGATGCTGCTGACCGACGAGGAGAAGGCCGAGGCTCGGGCCACCGACCCGCGCGCCGCCCGCATCCTCGACCGGGTCGACACGATGCCGCCCGAGGTGTTCGCCAACCTGCACGGCGCGATCCGCTCGCTGGCCCCGGTGACGGAGGCCCCAGAGGCACGGCCCGCCTGGTGGCAGGAGGGCGGCGACGCCGGGCTCTCCCCGACGACGGACACCGTGGCTGTGGACGGCGTCCCGCTCGGCACCGGCAGCCGGGTGCGGCTGAACCCGCGACTGCGCGGCGCGGACGCCCAGGACATGTTCCTGGTCGGGCGCACCGCCGAGGTGGCCGGGGTCTTCCACGACGTGGACGGCAGCGTGCACCTGGCGGTGACCGTCGACGACGACCCGGCGGCCGAACTGCACGGCTGGTACGGCCGTTTCCACTACTTCCGGCCCGACGAACTCGAGCCCCTCGGGGGCGGCGCCGAACCGCGCCCCTGAGCCCCGCCGTACCCGAGCCCCGGACGCCCCCTGACGGCGACACCCACTCCCCAGCGGCCGACCGACCGCAGCGAAGGCAGGCGACATGACCACCGAGAGCCACACCACCGCGGCCCGTGAACGCATCCAGCGATCCGAGAAACACGAGGGGATAGACGAGATCACCATCCTCTGGATCTCGGAGGGGATGAGCTGCGACGGCGACACCGTCTCCCTGACGGCGGCCATGCAGCCCACCATCGAGGACGTGGTCCTCGGCCTGATCCCCGGCCTGCCCAAGGTCAACCTGGTCAACAAGGTGCTCTCGCCGACCCTGGGCGGCGAGGACTTCCTGGCCCCCTACCGGGCGGCGGCGCGCGGCGAGCTGGACACCCCGTTCATCCTGGTCATCGAAGGCTCGGTGCCCAACCAGGATGTCATCGAGGGCGACGGCTTCTGGACGTCGTTCGGCAACGACCTCGAGACCGGACAGCCGCTGACGCTGAACTGGTGGATCGATCAGCTCGCCCCGAAGGCGTGGGCGGTCGTCGCGGCCGGTACCTGCGCCACCTACGGCGGCATCCACGGCATGGCGGGGAACCCGACCGGCGCCATGGGCCTGGGCGACTACCTGGGCTGGGACTACAAGTCGACGGCCGGGCTGCCCATCGTCAACGTGCCCGGCTGTCCGATCCAGCCCGACAACTTCATGGAGACCCTGGTCTGGGTGCTCCAGCACGCCGCCGGTGACGCGCCGCCGCCCCCGCTGGACCACATGCTGCGGCCGCAGTGGCTGTTCGGCAAGACCGTCCACGAGGGCTGCGACCGGGGCTCGTACTACGAGCAGGGCGACTTCGGCCTCGACTACAACTCCCCCAAGTGCCTGGTCAAGACGGGCTGCTGGGGGCCGGTGGTCAACTGCAACGTGCCCAAGCGCGGGTGGATGGCCGGCATCGGCGGCTGCCCGAACGTCGGCGGCATCTGCATCGGGTGCACCATGCCCGGCTTCCCCGACGCGTTCATGCCCTTCATGGACGAGCCGCCCGGCGGCGCCCTGTCCTCCCTGGTCATCAAGCCCTACGGGGCCGTCGTGCGCCGGCTGCGCGGCGTGACCAACGACATGGTCAACCACGAGCCCAAGTGGCGGCGCAAGAAGACCAAGCTGACCACCGGTTACGACCCGTACTGGCGTCCCTGACGCGCCGCCGGCCGCAAGAGCCCGACACCCACCCGCACCACCCCGACAGCGAGGGGCAGTACCGCAGATGACGACCACCGAATCCCGGCCCACGGGGCGCAAACCCGCACAGCTCGTGGACATGTCCTGGGACCCGATCACCAGGATCATCGGCAACCTGGGCATCTACACGAAGATCGACTTCGCCAACCGTGAGGTCGCCGAGTGCCACAGCACCTCGTCGCTGTTCCGCGGCTACTCGGTGTTCATGAAGGGCAAGGACCCGCGCGACGCGGGCTTCATCACCTCGCGCATCTGCGGTATCTGCGGGGACAACCACACCACCTGCTCCAACTACGCCCAGCAGATGGCGTACGGGATCAAGCCGCCGCCGATGGCCGAGCACATCACCAACCTCGGCGAGGCGGCCGAGTACATGTTCGACCACACGCTCTTCCAGGACAACCTGGTGTTCGTGGACTTCTGCGAGGCCATGGTCAAGGCGACCAACCCGACGCTGCTGGCGCGCGCCGAGCGCACCGACGCCCCGCGCGGGGAGATCCACGGCTACCGGACCATCGCCGACATCATGAAGGCGTTCAACCCCTTCGAGGGCGAGGTCTACAAGGAGGCCCTGCGCATCAGCCGGGTCACCCGCGAGATGTTCTGCCTGATGGAGGGGCGGCACGTCCACCCCTCCACGCTGTATCCGGGCGGCGTCGGCACCATCCCGCAGCCGGGCCTCTTCACGGACTACCTGAGCCGGCTGATGCACATCATCGACTTCATCAAGAAGGCGGTGGCGATGAACGACGACGTCTTCGACTTCTTCTACGAGGCCCTGCCGGGCTACGAGGAGGTCGGACGCCGTCGCGTCCTGCTGGGCTGCTGGGGCGCCTGGCAGGACCCCGCCGTCGTGGACTACCGCTACGCCTCGATGAACGAGTGGGGCAAGGCGATGTACGTGACGCCGGGCGTCATCGTCGACGGCGAGCTGGTCACCAACAACCTGATCGACATCAACCTCAACATGCGCATCATGCTGGGGAGTTCGTTCTACGACGACTGGGTCAACGAGCAGCCGTTCGTCACCCACGACCCGCTGGGCAACCCGGTCGACATGCGGCACCCGTGGAACCAGACGACCGTCCCGGTGCCGCAGAAGCGCGAGTTCGACGGGAACTACAGCTGGGTCATGAGCCCGCGCTGGTACCACAAGGAGACGGACAAGCACCTCGCCCTGGACACCGGCGGCGGCCCGCTCGCCCGCCTGTGGTCCACGGCGCTGAGCGGTCTGGTCGACACCCGGTACGTCAAGGCGGCCAACGGCAAGGTGCGCATCCAGCTCCCCAAGGGCGAGTCGCTCCCGGAGACCACGCTGGAGTGGTCCATCCCGAAGTGGAGCAACACCATCGAACGCGACCGCGCGCGGCCGTACTTCGTCGCGTACGCGGCCGCGATGGCGCTCCAGTTCCTGGAGGAGTCCATGGAGCTGCTGCGGGCGGGCGAGACCAAGGTGTTCCAGGACTTCGAGGTCCCGGACGAGGCGATCGGCTGCGGCTTCCACGAGGCCGTGCGCGGGGTCCTCTCGCACCACCTGGTGATCAAGGACAAGAAGATCGCCAACTACCACCCGTACCCGCCGACCCCGTGGAACGCGAGCCCCCGCGACATCTACGGCACTCCCGGCCCGTACGAGGACGCCGTCCAGGGCCAGCCGATCTTCGAGGAGAACGGGCCGGACGACTTCAAGGGCGTCGACATCATGCGCACCGTGCGCAGCTTCGACCCCTGTCTGCCGTGCGGTGTCCACATGTACATGGGCAAGGGCAAGACGCTGGACGTCGTGCACTCCCCCACCTACGGCGCCAGCCATGGCTGACGGCGCCCGGCTCGCCGACCCGGCGGTCGAGGCCCGGCTCGCCCGGCTGGACGAGCTGCTGGAGCAACTGGAGTCCGGCGGCGGGCCGTTGTCCGCCGAGGCGCTGGAGTCGGTGGGCCTCTTGACCGAGGTGTACGGGGAGGCGCTGGCCCGGATGCTCGACGGCGCGGACGCCGCCCTGCTGGGCCGGGTGGCCGGTGACGAGCTGCTGGCGCATCTGCTGGTGCTGCACTCCCTGCACCCCGAGCCGCCGGAGCGGCGGGCCGAGCGCGCGGTGGAGCGGCTGCGGCCGGCCGTGCGCGAGCGCGGCGGCGACTTGGAGTGGCTGGGCGTCGAGGCCGAGGTGGCCCGGGTGCGGGTCGACTCCGGCGGCGGTGGCTGCGGGTCGGGGTGCGGCGGAGGTGGCGGGGACGTCACCGAGGTGGTGCGGGCGACCGTACTGGCCGCGGCTCCGGAGCTGCGGGCGGTGGAGGCGGTCACGGCCGAGCGGGCCAAGCCGCCCGCGTTCGTGCCGCTCGCCACGCTGACCACGCGCCGGGCGGAGCGTCCGCAGGAGACGCGGTGAGCGGGGCGCTGGCCCGGCTGATCCGCTCCGGTCCGGCTCTGGCCGGGGCCGGGCGGCCCGAGACGTGCGAGCTGTGTGCCGCGCCGGTGGCCGAGGAGCATCCGCACCTGTTCGAGACGGCGGCCGACGAGGTCCGCTGTGTCTGCGGTCCCTGCTCGGTGCTGTTCGCCGACCGGGCGGCGGGTGGGGGCCGGTACCTGCTCGTGCCGCGCCGCCGGGTGCGGCTCGCGCCGGTCGACACGGCCGCGCTGGGGGTGCCGGTGGGGCTGGTGTTCTTCGTGCCGCGCGCCGACGGCACGGTGACCGCGCAGGGACCGAGCCCGGCCGGGGCCATGCGGTGGGAGGTGGACGCGGACGCCTGGCACGGGCTGGCCGCCACGTGTCCGCAGCTCGCCTCCGTGGTACCCGACGTGGAGGCCCTGCTGATCAACACGGTACGCGGCCAGGAAGAGCACTGGATCGTACCCGTAGACGACTGCTTCCGGATGGTCGCCCTGGTCCGCGCGGAGTGGCAGGGGCTGTCCGGCGGCGGCCGGGTGTGGCCGGCCGTCGAACGGTTCTTCGCGGAGCTCACCGAGCGTTCGTGAAGCCCAGAGAGGAGACGATCATGGGCAGGATCAGAGTGGGCCGTCCCCAGGTGAAACCGGACACGCCGACACACGTGCCGGGCCTGCACGAGGGCAACCGGGGCCCCTACCAGGAGCAGGTCGGCCATCACGAGGACGGCACCGCCGACGCGCGCCGCTCCACGGGCATCCGCACCAAACGGCACGACGCCATCCTCGACGTCATGCCGAACATCTCGCCGGCCTGAGAAGGGCAGGAAGTGAGCGCCATGAAGATCGGAAAAGCCGCGAGAGTCGTCGCGGAGGCGGAGCGGACCGTGTGGACGGGGCGGCGGGTGCTCGTCGCCCAGGCCGCCGTGCTCGCCGGTCTGACGATGCTGCTGCTCATGAAGGAGGTCCCCGGCCTGATCCGGGAGATCAAGATCTACCGGATGACCGGCGGCCGGCGCGCGGCCCGCCGGTACCCGTGAGGCACCGGTGCACGAGCTGTCGATCGCTACCGCGATCGTGGAGCAGGCCGGGGAGATCGCCCGCGCGGACGGCGCCGGGGACGTCTCCTCGGTGACCGTGCGGGTCGGCGAGCTGGCGGGTGTGGTGCCGGACGCGCTGCACTTCGCCTTCGAGGTGGCCCGTGACGGCACCTCGCTCGCCTCGGCCCGGCTGGTGGTGGAGCAGGTGACGGCGGTGGCGTGGTGCGGCGGGTGCGCCGAGGAGTTCGCGGTGGGCATGCCCCCGTTCTTCTGGTGCCCGGCCTGTGATCAGCCGTCGCAGGATCTGCGCAGCGGGCGGGAGTTGGAGATCACCGCCGTGGAGGCGGTGCCCTGACCCCCGGACGCGCGAACCGGCCCCGTCCCTTCTTGGGCGGGGCCGGTTCGTGTGCGGTCCCGCTCAGCAGATGCGGGGAAGCTGCTCCCCGAGCGGCAGGTCGAGGACGCGGGTGCCGCCGAGCCCGGTGGCCACGGTGACCATGCCGGGGTGCTCGGCCACGCACTCCCCGATCAGCGCGGCCCCCGCGCCCTGCGGGTGGGCGCGCATCGCGGCGAGCACGGCGTCGGCGTGCTCGGGGGGTACGAAGGCGACGAGCCGGCCCTCGTTGGCGACGTAGAGCGGGTCCAGGCCGAGGAAGCCGCAGGCGTTGGCGACCTCGTCCGGCACCGGCACGGCCCGTTCGGTGATCCGGACACCGGTGCCGGAGGCGCGGGCGATCTCGTTCAGGGAGGCGCCGAGTCCGCCCCGGGTGGGGTCGCGCAGGACGTGCACGTCCTTGGTGACGGCGAGCATGGCCGCGACCAGACCGGCAAGCGGCGCGGTGTCGGACGCGATCTCCACGCCGAACTCCAGCCCCTCCCGCACACTCATCACCGCGACACCGTGCAGCCCGATCGGCCCGCTGACGAGGACGGCGTCACCGGGCCGGGCGCGCTGGGGGCGGATGTCGACGCCGTCGGGGACGAGGCCGACGCCCGCGGTGGTGACGTAGACGCCGTCACCGTGGCCGGACTCGACCACCTTGGTGTCGCCGGTGGCGACGGTGACGTCCGCGGCGCGGGCGGCGGCGCCGAGCGCGCGGGCGATGCGGTCGACGACGGCGATCTCGACGCCCTCCTCCAGCACGAACGCCGTGGACAGGTAGGCGGGCTTCGCGCCGCTCATCGCCAGGTCGTTGACCGTGCCGTTGACGGCGAGGTCGCCCAGGCAGCCGCCGGGGAAGAACAGCGGGCGCACCACGTAGGAGTCGGTGGAGAACGCCAGCCGGGCGCCGCCGAGTTCGAGCACGGCGGAGTCGGCGAGCCCGGCGAGGGTGGGGTTGCCGTAGGCGGGGGCGAAGACCTGGTCGATCAGCTCCGCGGACAGGGCGCCGCCTCCGCCGTGGCCCATGACGACCACACCCTGGTCGCGCAGGGGGGCGGGGCAGGTCCAGTTGGCGGGGTCGACAGCGGGGGCCTCGGTGAGGTCAGCCAACGGGGTTCATCTCCTTACGCGGGGTGTGCGATCCGCGCGCCGTGGGGTCGCCTTCCATGCGGCGGTACAGGTAGTAGGCGGCGCAGGCGCCCTCGCTGGAGACCATGGTGGCGCCGAGCGGGGTGCGCGGGGTGCAGGCGGTGCCGAACGCCTCGCACTCGGTGGGCTTGATCAGCCCCTGGAGCACCTCACCGGCCCGGCAGACGGCCGGTTCCTCGGTGCGGATGCCGGTGACGTCGAAGCGGTGCTCGGCGTCGTAGGCGCGGTACGCCTCGGCGAGGCGCCAGCCGCTGGCCGGGATGGGGCCGATCCCCCGCCAGTTGCGGTCGGTGACCTCGAAGACGTCCTCGATCATGCGCAGGGCGGCCGGGTTGCCCTGCTCGCGCACGGCACGGGGGTAGGCGTTCTCCACCCGGTGCTCGCCGCGCTCCAGTTGGTGCACGGCACGGCGGATGCCCTCCAGGATGTCCAGCGGCTCGAACCCGGTGACCACCATCGGCACCCGGAACCGCTCGGCCAGCTCGGGGTACTCGGCGGTGCCCATCACGCTGCACACGTGCCCGGCGGCGAGGAAGCCCTGTACCCGGCACTCGGGGGCGGTCATGATGGCCTCGACCGCCGGGGGCACCCGGACGTGGGAGACCAGCAGGCTGAAGTTGTCCAGGCCGAGCCTGCGGGCCTGGTGGACGGCCATGGCGTTGGCGGGTGCGGTGGTCTCGAAGCCGATGGCGAAGAACACCACCTGCTTCTCGGGGTGCCTGCGCGCCAGTTCGAGCGCGTCGAGCGGGGAGTACACCACACGCACGTCGCCGCCCTCGCCCTTGACCCGGAACAGGTCACGGTCGGTGCCGGGCACCCGGAGCATGTCGCCGAAGGAGCAGAAGATCACGTCGGGACGGGCGGCCACGGCGAGGGCCTTGTCGATGACGTCGAGCGGGGTGACGCACACCGGACAGCCGGGGCCGTGGATCAACTCGACCTCATCGGGGAGGAGTTGGTCGATGCCGTGGCGGATGATCGAGTGGGTCTGGCCGCCGCACACCTCCATCAGGGCCCAGGGCCGGGTGACGGTGGCCCGGATCTCGTCCAGCAGCCGGCGCGCCAGCGCGGGGTCGTTGAACTCGTCGATGTACTTCACCGGTTCTCACTCCCGCTTCCCTGCCGCTCGGCCTGCTCCCAGGCGTCGCCGAACTCCTCCTCCAGCAGCCCGAGTTGCTCGAACAGCTCCAGCGAGGCGCGGGCCGACTCCTCGTCGAGCTTCTGGAGGGCGAAGCCGACGTGCACGATGACGTACTCCCCCACCCGCACATCGGGCAGATACTCCAGACACGCCTGTTTCTGCACTCCGCCGAAGTCGACGAGCCCGGTGAGCGGGTCGGCGCCTTCGTCGATGGCGACGACCTTGCCGGGCACTGCAAGACACATGGGTCACTCCGTCTCGTCTGGGTGTGCTGATGGCCGGGTCGGCGGATCAGCGGGCTCGTCCGGGCCGGGGCACGTGGGCCGCGACCATGAGCTGGCCGAGCGCGAGGCCGCCGTCGTTGGGCGGCACCCGGCCGTGCCGCAGAACGGTGAAACCGTCGGCGGTGAGCCGGGCGGTGCTGTCCTCCTCCAGTAGGGCGTTGGCGAAGACCCCGCCGGTCAGGGCCACGGTGGTCAGACCGGTGGCCTCACGGGCCCGTCGGCACAACTCGGCGACGGCTCCGGCGACGCCCCGGTGGAAGCGGGCGGCGAGGACGGGCGCGGGCACGCCCCGGCGCAGGTCGGCGAGGAGGGCGCGCAGCACCGGGGCGGGGTCGGCCTGCGGGCCGGGAGCGAAGCCGAAGGCGTACTCCCCGCTGTCCGCGTCCCGTGCTTCGAGCGCGAGGGCTTCCAGGGCGAGCGCGGCCTCGGCCTCGTGGCCCGCGCGGTGGCAGGCGCCCGTGAGGGAGGCCACGGCGTCGAAGAGACGGCCCGTGCTGCTGGTCGGCAAGCAGGCGATCCGATGGGTCAACTGGCCCTTCAGCACGGCGCGTTCGGTATCGGTGCAGGCGGCCACGCTGGGCAGGTCGGAGGCCCAGTCGATGCCGGCCGCCCAGAGCCGGGCCAGCGCCTGCCGGCAGGGGTTGGCGACGCCCGCGTCCCCGCCGGGCAGCGGGGCGGGGACGAGGTGGGCGAAGCGGCGGTACGCGGTGTAGTCGGCGAGCAGGATCTCGCCGCCCCAGACGGTGCCGTCGTCGCCGTACCCGGTGCCGTCGAAGGCGACGCCGATGACGGGGGTGGTGCCGTCGAGGCCGTGTTCGGCCATGGCGGCGGCGATGTGGGCGTGGTGGTGCTGGACCAGCGCCGGTGCGGGCAGGCCGGCCTCGGCGGCGCGGCGGTGGGCGTGGGCCGTCGACTGGTAGCCGGGGTGCCGGTCGGCCGCGATGAGGCGCGGGGTGACGCCGGTGAGGGTGGCGAGGTGGGCCTCGGCGCGGCGGGCGGCGTCCAGGGTGGCGAGGTCGCCCATGTCCCCGATGTGCGGGCCGAACCACGCCTGGTCGTCCTCGCCGAGGCAGAGCGCGTTCTTCAGGTCCCCGCCGACCGCGAGAGCGGGCCTCACCGGCACCGGGAGGGTCACCGGCCGGGGGACGTATCCCCGTGAGCGGCGCAGGAGTTGAGAGGTCCCGTCGGGGCGGACGCGGAGCAGGGAGTCGTCGCAGGGGGCGGCGACGGTGCGGTCGTGGGTGAGCCAGGCGTCGGCCAGTCCGGCGAGCCGGATCAGTGCCTGGGCGTCGTCGGTGACGATGGGCTCGCCGGAGCGGTTGCCGCTGGTCATCACGAGCACGCGGGGTCCGGGCGGGTCACCGGGCAGGCCGAACAGCAGGGTGTGCACGGGGGTGTAGGGCAGCAGGACGCCGAGGTGGGGGCTGCCGGGCGCGATCCCGTCGGCGAGGCGGGGGCCATCGGGCGTGGCACGGGCGCGCAGCAGGACGATGGGGCGTTCCGGGCCGGTGAGGGCGGCGCGTTCGGCGTCCGTGAGGCGGGCGACGCGTTCGGCGGTGGCGAGGTCGGCGCACATCACGGCGAACGCCTTGCCGCCGCGTTCCTTCCGGGCGCGCAGGGTGGCGACGGCACGCGGATTCGTGGCGTCGCAGGCCAGGTGGTAGCCGCCGAGACCCTTGACGGCGACGATCCGGCCCTCGGCGAGCAGGGCCCGCGCCTGGCCGAGGGCGTCGGCGTCGCGGGCCGGGCGTGCTGCGGTGCCTTCGGCGGGGACGATGCTCAGGCCGGGTCCGCAGTCGGGGCAGGCGACGGGCTGGGCGTGGAAGCGCCGGTCGAGCGGGTCGCGGTACTCGTGGGCGCAGGCGGGGCACATCGGGAAGCGGGCCATGGTGGTGGCCGCGCGGTCGTACGGCATCGCGGTGGCGATGGTGAAGCGGGGGCCGCAGTGGGTGCAGGTGACGAAGGGGTGCCGGTGGCGGCGGTCGGCGGGGTCCGCGAGTTCGCGCAGGCAGTCGGCGCAGGTGGCGGTGTCGGGCGGCAACTGGGTGCGGCCCGTGGTGTGTTCGGTGGCCTGGATGGTGAACGTCTCGCTCGTGCCGGTGGCGGGGAGATCCTCGTGGCCGATGCCGGTGACCGAGGCGAGCGGGGGCGGGTGTTCGGCGAGCAGCTCGCAGAACCGCTCCACGTCGGGCAGCGGGCCCTCGACCTCGATGAGGACGCCGTCGGCGGTGTTGCCGACGAACCCGGCGAGGGCGTACTCGGCGGCGAGCCGGTGCACATGGGGCCGGAAGCCGACCCCCTGCACCGTGCCCCGCACGGTGAGACGGCGGCGCACCCGGCCCGTCGCGGGGGCCGTCATGCGAGGGGGGCTGCGGCCGGGTCGTGGCGGTGGCCGCCGTGGCCGTGGTCGTGGCCGTGCGGTCCGGGAGCCAGCGGCGGCCGGTGGGCGGGTGGGGCGTGGCGGACGGCGAGGGCGCGCTCCAGCAGGGCGTCGACGCCGTCGCCGCTGCGCGCGCAGGTCCGTACCGTCTCCACGCCGGGGTTGACCCGCTGGACGTTGGCGCGGAAGGCGGCCTCGTCGAAGCCGGCGGGGGCGGCGAGGTCGGTCTTGGTGATGGCGACCAGGTGGGCGGAGCCGAAGGCGGTGGGGTACTTCAGCGGCTTGTCCTCGCCCTCGGTGACGGCCATCAGGGCGATCCGCAGGGTCTCGCCGAGGTCGTAGGAGGCCGGGCAGACGAGGTTGCCGACGTTCTCCACGAACAGCACCTCGGTGTCGGCGGGGAGCCAGCCGTCGAGGCGGTCGCGGACCTGGCCGGCCTCCAGGTGGCACAGCCCGTCGGTGAGGAGCTGCTGGACGGGGGCGCCGGAGCGGGCGAGGCGCTGGGCGTCGTTCTCGGTGGCCAGGTCGGCGGTGAGCGCGGCCACGGGGACACCGCGCTGGACGGCGCGGGCCAGGACCCGGCCGAGGAGTTCGGTCTTGCCGCTGCCGGGGCTGGACAGCAGGTTGACCACCGTGACACCCCGTTCGGTGAGGTCCTCACGCAGGCGGGCGGCGAGATCGTCGTTCTTGGCCAGGACGGCCTGCTTGACGTCGGACCGGCACATGGGCACAGCTCCTCGGGAGGATCGGGGGCCTGGGCCGTGCCGGGCACGGCCCAGGGGTCTCACCGATCTTCGGCTCCATCCGCCCCGAGGCCGGGCAGCGCAGCCGCGTGCGGGGGCCCGGATTCCATCGGGCGGCCCAACGGGGGCGCGGGCGCGGCCGGATCGACCAGCAGGACGGGGATCAGGGTGTGCAGCGCGTCGACGGCCCGTCCGACGGCCTCGCGCACCGGTTCGCTGAGGCCGGGGGCGATGTCCTCGTCCGGGCTGGGCAGCACGGCGGGCTCGCAGGCGAGGACGAGGACGCGGGGCAGGGGTTCGTCGCCGAGGTGGGTGGCGAGGGCGAGCACCTTCTCCGGGTCCATGCCGTGCGCCTCGGGCACGACGGTGCCGTCCGGGGGTTCGGCCTCGACCAGGGAGAGGGTGCCGGGGCGCTGTCCCCGGGGCGCGGCGTCGACGAGTACGGCGGTGGTGCAGCCGCCGAGCAGGGCGTAGGCGAGGTCCATGCCCCGGATGCCGAAGTCCCGTACGTGGGCGCCGGGCGGCAGGGGGCGTCGGCCGAGGGCGCGGATCACCTCGGGGCCGAAGGCGTCGTCGCCGAGGAAGATGTTGCCGACGCCTGCCACCAGCAGGGGTTCAGGGGCGGTCATCGGCCGTCTCCGGGATGCAGGGGCCGGGTGGTGGTGGCGGGGACCTTGCGGACGAAGGCCGAGCGCAGCGCGTGGTAGGGGGCGGTGGGGTCGGAGAAGATGGCGTGCATCCGGGCGAGTTCGTCGCGCCGGTGGTCGGCGAGGGGGCGTACGGCCTCGTCGGCGTGGCGGGTGGCGGCCTTGGCGGCGATCCGGTCGGCCAGGCCGGGGGCGGCGGCGAGTTCGGCCGCCAGGGCCTCGACGGTGCCCGCGAACTCGCCGGGCGCGGCGGGGACGAGACGGTCCACCAGGCCGAGCCGGACCCCTCGGGCGGCGCTCACCGGCAGGGCCTCGGTGGTGAGGCGGCGCGCGGTCTCGGGGCCGGTGCGGCGGGGCAGGGTGTACGTCCAGAACTCGGAGCCGTACAGGCCCATGCGCCGGTAGTGCGGGTTGAGGACGGCGCCGGTGCGGCACCACACCTCGTCGGCGGCGAGGGCGAGCATGGCGCCTCCGGCGGCCGCGTTGCCCGCGAGCGCGGCGATCACCAGCCGGTCCGTGGTGCGCAGTACGGCCTCCACCACGTCGTCCATGGCGTTGAGGTTGCGCCAGGACTCCTCGCCCGGGTCGGGGGCGCCCTCGATGACGTTGAGGTGGATGCCGTTGGAGAAGAAGTCGCGGGCGCCGCCGAGGACGAGGACGGAGGTGGGGCGGGCGAGGGCGTACTGGTAGGCGGCCAGGAGTCTGCGGCACTGGTCGGTGCTCATCGCGCCGCCGGGGAAGGAGAAGCTCACGAAGCCGGTGGCGCCCTGCTCGCGGTAGCGGACGTCGGCGAAGGTGCGCCGGCCGGCCGGCAGGTCGAGCGGTGCCGGGATCTCGGGCAGCGCGGGGGTGTGCGGGGCGGTCCAGGAGGCGAGGACGGTGGCGGCGGGGCGGCGGAAGGGCGCCGGATCGCCGGAGTTCTTGCGGGGGCGCAGCTCGGGAATCCACACGGCGCCGTCGCGGGTGGCGCGGCAGACGGCCCCGGCGCGGGTGGCGAGGAGGTCGCCGGGGCGGCCGCGGAGCTGGTCCTCCAGGTGGCCGCCGTGCAGGAAGACCTCGCGGCCGTGGAGTTCGTCGAGCACGCCCGGCTGGGAGTCGGCCCCGCGCAGCTTGCGCAGGACGGTACGGGTGTCGTCCCGCTCCCAGTCGATGCGGCGCCGGTCCTGGCGGAAGTAGTCACGCCAGACGACCTCGGGCCAGTCGCCGGTCTGCGGGCGGGGTTTGTGGTCGCCGTCGGCGTACCGGTGCACGGCCCGGTGCAGGGCGGTCATGGCGGCGTCGGCGGCCTCGTTGCGGTACAGGTCGCTCTTTCCGGCGTCCGGTACGGCGAAGGGCTCGTCGGCCCAGACGGCGCCCGCGTCCAGGCCGGCCTCGGCCTGGAGGACGGTGACGCCCCACTGGCCGGCCTCCCCGTCGACGGCCCAGTCCAGCGAGGAGGGCCCCCGGTCCCCCGGCGGGCCGGGGTGCACGATCAGGCAGGTGTGCTCCCGCCACACGTCGTCGGGGAGCGCGGTCTTCAGCATGGGCGCGACGATCAGCTCGGGACGTGTCTCGCTTACGGCGGCACGGACGGGGTCGGGACCGTGCGTGGCGAGTACGACGTCCACCCGGTGCCCGGCGTCCGAGAGTTCGGCGTAGGCGCGCTGGGTGAGGCTGTTGAACGCGCTGGCGACCAGCAAAATGTCCATGAGACCGTATATTCGTCCATGTTCCGGACGTCATGTAGGACCATCGGAACGTTTCCTCACCCCCTTGCGGCCACTTCCGCCCTTTCCGGGGCATTCCGGGCCTTTCCAGGCGAGCACATGTTCGACTGTCGGTCGGGGGTTCGGATGCGAGGGTGGGCCGGCCGGACGAGTCCCGCTCGGCCTGCATGGCAACTGACTGCCGACCGAGGAGTAGCCCACGCGGCCCAGCGGGCGGCACCCGGGGTCCGTTTTGCCCGTAGCGTCGGAGGTGACCGACGGTCAGCTCGGCGGGTGCGGAGGCGAGGCGGGCACGTGGTGGCTGGTGACGGGCGACGGACGGGGCGCGAGCGTTCCGGGCCGGCCGCGCGGGGCGCGGTGCCGGGCAGCCGCCCGGCGTACACCGTGCGGCTGCCCTCGGTGACCCGGTCCATCCCGCGTACCTCGGTGGCCGAGCGGACCGTGGGCTGGCTGCGGATCGGCGCGGCCTACGCGTGGCGGCTCATCCTGGTCGGAATCGTCGTCTGGGGCATCTTCAGCGTGCTGGGCCGGTTCCAGCTCATCGCCGTCTCGCTGTTCCTCGCGCTGGTCGTCACCTCGGTGCTGCGGCCGCTCGCCGATGTGCTGGACCGGTTCATGCCCCGGCCGCTGAGCGTGGCCGTCGCCCTGATCGGCAGCATCCTGCTGGTCCTGGGGCTGCTGGCGCTGGTGGGCAACGCGGTGGCGGGCGAGTCGACGCGGCTGAGCGGGGAGTTCCGGGGCGGGGTGCACCGGATCGAGGAGTGGCTGCGCCAGCCGCCGTTCCGGCTGAGCGCGGGACGGCTGGCCGCGCTCCAGCAGGAGGTGACGGACTATCTCTCCCGGCACCGGGCCAGTCTGTTCAGCAGCGCGGTGTCCGGCCTCGGCCGGGTGGTGCAGGTGATCACGGGCGGTGCGCTGGCGCTGTTCGCCTCGGTGTTCTTCATCCACTCCGGCGAGAAGCTGTGGAGCTGGGTGAGCATCCGGCTGCTGCCGCGCGGGGCCCGGCCGGTGTGGGAGCGGGCGGGTCGGGCGGCCTGGCGGACCTTCGCGGGGTACACGCGGGGCATCATCATCATCGCCGCGACCAACGCGGTCCTGGTCGGCATCGTGCTGTTCATCCTGCGGGTGCCGCTGGCACTGCCGCTGACCCTGCTGGAGTTCTTCGCCGCGTTCGTCCCCCTGGTGGGCTCGCCGGTGGCGCTCGGGGTGGCGACGGTCGTGGCTCTGGCCGGGCGCGGCCCGCTGACGGCCGCCGCGGTGCTGGTGCTCATCGTGGTCATCGGCCAGTTGGAGGGGCACGTACTGCATCCGCTGGTGATGAGCTGGGCCGTGCGGCTGCATCCCCTGGTCGTCGCGGTGTCCGTGATCGCGGGCAGCATCGTGGCCGGGGTGATCGGCGCGGTGGTGGCCGTGCCGTTCGTCTCGGTGGTGTGGGCGGTACTGGGCGCGCTACGGGCGCCTCCCCCGACCTAGGGTCCGCCCAGCGCGACGCTGGCCTCCACGGCGTGGACCTCGGCGAGGACGTGTGTGTCGTCGGCGTCCGAGGCGAGGGCGAGCAGGAAGGCCGGGTGGTCGCCGGCGACGACGGTCAGTTCCACGCGGGCGGTGCCGCCGTCGTGGGGGACGTCCAAGGCGACGGTGTGGGCGGGGTGGCCGCCCAGTTCGGTGCGGCGGGACTCGGTGAGGGTGGGGGCCGCGTCGGGGAAGAAGAACGCGGCGTTGGAGCGGGCGGCGCCCTCGGCGGTCCGGCGCAGTTCGGCGCTCGGTACGGGCCGTCCGGCGGCGCCGGTCAGCACGGTGGCGTCCTCGGCCGGGGTGGCCTCGGAGGCACGGCTGATCCGGGAGGAGAAGGCGCCGATCAACTCCCGGTCCGCCGCCGGGTCGTGGCGCCAGCCCTCGGGCACGGCGTAGGAGACGCCCGCGCGGGTGTCGGTCACGCGCTGCTGGTCGCCGTCCCTGCCCGACCAGGAGAGGGCGGCACCCCCGCACGCGACGGTCACGCCGAGCGCGGCCAGCCCCGCCCACAGCCGCGGTGCCGGAGTCTTCGGTGATGGCGTCGTCATGCTCTCAGCCTGCCCGACCGGGCGGAAGTACGCCTGAGTGCGGGTACTCAGAGGCCTCCGTCCTGAGTAGCGCCCCTGTCCGGGCTGAGTACGCGCGCTCAAGTGCCCGGCGCCGGGCGGCCCGTAACGTCGGCGGTGCCGGAGCGGCCGAACCGAGGGGTGGGGTATGAGCGGGTACGGAGCGGTGGGGACGCAGCGGGGACCGTGGCCGGTCGCCTATGTGGTGGTCGTCGGCGTGCTGGCCACGGGTGGGGCGTTGCTGAACCTTGTCCTCTGCTACGTCGCCGTCTTCGCCACCGACGACTGCGGCGTCACCCGCCCCGACCCGCTGCGCTGCACCGGCGGCGGCCTGCTGCTGATGTGGGGGCTGCCCTGGCTGGGCCTGGTGTGGGCGGCGGGCGCGGCGCTCGCGGTCGCGGCCCGGCGGCGCGGTCTCAGGCCGTGGTGCGGGCTGCCACTGGGGGCGCTGGTGTACGCGGGCGGGCTGGCGTCGGCCTGGCAGGTGGTCGTCGCGTGACGGTGCGCGGGCCGGCCCGTGGGCCGGGTCCCGCGCACGGTGGGCTGCCGGTGCGTCAGCCGTTGGCGAGGGCCCGCAGCCTGGTGAGGGAGCCGTTGAACTTGTCGTGGTCGCCCACGGTCTTGCCGGAGGAGGTGTACTGCCACATGGTGTGCGTGGACCAGCCGGCCGGCAGGGTGCCGGGGGTGGAGGCGTAGCGGGCGATCCACAGCGGGTGGGAGGAGGCGAAGCCGGAGTAGTCGCCGGTGCAGTCCTTCCACCAGTTGGTGGCCGTGTAGATGACGGCGGCGCGGCCGGTGCGGGCCTTGTAGCGGTTCAGGAAGTCCTTGATCCAGCTCACCATCCCGCTCTTGGACTTGCCGTAGCAGGACGCCCCGTAGGGGTTCCACTCGATGTCCAGGACACCGGGCAGCGTCTTGCCGTCCTTGGACCAGCCGCCGCCGTGGTCGACGAAGTAGTCGGCCTGGGTCTTGCCGCTGGTGGTGTCGGGGGTGGCGAAATGGTACGAGCCCCGGATCATGCCCGCGCTGTAGGGACCCTCGTACTGCTGGCTGAAGTAGGGGTTCTTGTAGTACGTGCCCTCGGTCGCCTTGGTGTAGGCCCACTTGGTGCCCGCACCCCACAGGGTGGACCAGGCGACGTTGCCCTGGTGGCTGGAGACGTCCACGCCCTCGGTCTGGGTCACCCGGAGGGCGGCGGACCGCTCGCCGGCCCGGGGCGCGCCCCCGTCGTGGGCGCGCACGCCCACGCCCATGTAGGCGCTGCCGCGCGGGGCGGTCGGCCCGCCGGAGTGGGGCACGGCGGCGGGGGGCGACAGGAACAGGAGGAGGCCGGTCAGGACGCCGGTGAGACCAAGGCGTGAGCTGCGGCCGCTGGGGAGGAGTATGTCGCTTCGCACGTCATCCATCTGACCCGCCATCGGGCCGTCCCGCACGCCGGATACCGCCGGGCGAAGGCGTGCGGGGCCGGTCCTTGGGCCATGTGGGTGGCCCGGCCGGGAGGGTGTCCCCGGCCGGGCCGACGGCGGTCCGGGGTCAGCCGTCGATGCGGTGCTGGGTCCAGAAGGAGGTGAGGTCGGTGCCGGTGGCGGCCTGGGCGGCGGCCTTGAACTCGGCGGTGGTGGAGACGCCGTACCAGTGGGCGGCGGCGTAGTCCTTCAGCAGCTTGGCCATCGCGGTGTCACCGAGGACGCGGCGCAGGTCGTGCAGGGCGCACTTGCCGTAGCCGTAGACGACGGTGGAGTAGCGGGAGGAGTGGGCGTCCCAGTAGGCCATCGAGTTGGTGATCTTCTCGGCACTGGAGGCCCAGGAGACGCTGCTCCAGCAGCCCGAGCCGGTCTTGCCCTGGGCGAGGTCGGTGGCGTAGTCGGTGAAGGACTCGTCCAGCCAGGGGGTGTTGTACTCGTCGTCACCGACGATGCCGTACCACCACTGGTGGGCGATCTCGTGGGTGAGGGCGGTGGTGCTGACCAGGTCGAGGACGAAGCCGGGGTACTCCATGCCACCGAACCAGAAGTTGTTGTCGATGACCGCGTCCAGCTCCCCGTAGGGGTAGGCCCCGAAGCGGCCCGCGTGGGCGTCGACGGCGCTCTTGGCGGTGCTGAGCATCGACTGGGCGCTGGTGGAGCTGATGCCGGAGACGGAGTAGACGTTGACCGGGACCCCGCCGGGCGAGGTGCCGGAGATCTTGCTGAACGGCCCGGCGGCCCAGGCGAAGTCCCGCACCTTCGACGCGGTGGCGGTGGTGACCGTACGGCCGCTGCTGCCGGGGGTGTCGGTGGAGGTGCCGGTGGCGGGGACCAGCAGGGTGCTGGGGTGGTCGAGGGTGACCTTGAAGTCGGCGGCCAGCGAGTAGAAGGACTCGCCGTTGTTGGTGTACGGGTCCAGGTGCCAGCCGGCGCCGTCGCGGACCGCGAGGACGGGCAGCGCGTTGCCGATGAAGCTGAAGGCACCGTCGTGGCCGAACCGGTCGGCGCCGTCGGGCACGGTGATGCCGAGGTCGAAGCCGATGGTGGCGCTCTGGCCCTGGGCGAGCGGGGCCGGAAGCGTGATCTTCAGTGCGGTGCAGGCCACGGAGAGGTCGCCCGCCGTGCCGCCGGTGACGTTGCTGACCTTGATGGGCGGCGCCGAGCAGGTGCCGTGGTAGTTGTCCCACAGCCGGAGGTAGACCTCGCCGAGCGCGGTGGCGGAGGCGTTGGTGAAGGTGGCGCTCTGGTGCCCGTTCCACACGGTGCCCGTGCTGTCGCTGCTGAGGCTGACGGTGTAGGCGGGCGCGGCCGGGGTGCGCACCGAGTCGGCCGGGGGCGGGGTGGTGGTGCCCGAGGTGTCGAGCGCGATGTCGTCCAGGACGAAGCTGGTCTGCAGGCTGGAGTCCTCGGTGCCGGTGAAGGCGAGGTTCACGGTCTGGCCCGCGTAGGAGGAGACGTCGATCGTCTTGCGGACGTAGCCGCTCGCCCGGTCCAGGTTGGAGTACGTGGCGAGCGTGGTGGAGCCGACCTTGGCCGTGAGCTTGTCGTAGGCCGTGGACGACGTGGTCTCGGCGGTGTCGACGTGGAGGTAGAAGCTCAGCGTCGCGGTCGCGCAGTCGCCCGGCACGGTGACGCTCTGGGTGAGGGTGTCGGTGCGGGTGCGGCCGGTGCCGTCGAGCCAGGCGAACGAGGTGCCGCCGTGGGCGCTCTGGCCGGTGCGGCTGGTGATGAGCCCGGACGGGGACTCGGTCCAGGGCGAAGTGCCGTTCTCGAAACCGCCGTTGACGACCGTCTGCGTCGGGGTGCACGCGGCGGCGGCCGAGGTCTCGGGCTGGGCGGCGGTGGCGGGGAGGGAGAGGGCGATCAGGGCGGCTGCGGTGAACACGCCGGTGGCGAGCGCCCGGTGGGGGGTGGGTCTCACACGCTACTCCTTTGGCGGCGGCCGGGGTCCGGCCTGCTCGGTGGCCGGGTGCCGGACGGGGTACGCCGGGGCGGCCGTGGGGCGGGGCTGCGCGAGCACTGCGCCACGCCCGCGCGGGCGTGGCTGCCGAAAGAGTGACAGATTTGACCAGAGCATGCCAGACGGTCGCTCGGGGCCCCGGTGCCGCCGGGCGAGCGGCACCGGCACCGGGCCGGGTCAGGCGGTGCGCAGCTCCATGAAGACCCCGCGCATCCGGGTGCCGTCCGGGCCGGGCCAGCCGGTCGCCACGTGACCGACCGCGTCCTCGGGACGGCCGGGCATCTCGGCGCCGGGGGCCGGGCGCAGGACGCGGTGGACACGCAGCACGGTGTCGCGGGGCGCGGGCAGGGCGGTGCCCTCCGCGTCGTCGACGGGGGCCGGGGCGTGCGGGGCACGCGGGAGGGGGTCGCCGGTGTGGGAGCGGGTGACCTCGTGGTCCGGGGTGTCGGTGATGCTCTGCGCCATGGCCTGGGCGGTGCCGCCGATGAGGGCGAGCAGTTCGGTGGTCAGCACCGGGTCGTGGCAGCCGTCGTAGACCCAGCGCTTGCCCAGGACGCCGTGTTCCGTGGTGCCGATCAGGCCGTCCTCGGCCCCGGCGAGGGGTGCGTCGCGGTAGGTGAGCGGGACCAGGTACGCGGTGGACTCGGGGGTGGAGCGGTCGGTGACCACCATGAACTCGATGCCGACCTCGCCCGCAGGGTCGTCCAGCCGGAAGCCGCCCGTCCGCTCCAGCTCGGGCGTGCCGGAGCCGCGGTACCAGGGGCGGCCGGGGAGCCAGGAGGTGAGGAGTTCGACCTTGGTCGGAGTGAGGGTGGTCTTGTGGATGACGGCCATCGAGCGGTGCCCCTCGTGCGTACGGTGACGGAACCTCTGGAGTCTTCCACACCAAGGCTGGGACAACTGTGACCTGCGGTGCGGCAGTTGACGTGGTCCGGCTTCTGGTCCCGGGGGCCGCCCCGGAGGTATACAAGGCCGGTCGAGGGCGCGGGGAGCGCCGGGCCGGAACCGAGGGGGACGATCTCATGGCGCGTGGCGGAGAGACGGCGAGAAGGCGTCGGCGGGCCGGGCTGGGGGCGCTGCTCGGCGGCTGCGCCCTGGTCGCCGGTTCGGTGGTCCCGGCGGCGGCGCAGCCCCATGGCCACGGCACGGACTACGTGGCGCTCGGCGACTCGTACACCTCGGGGCCGCTGATACCGGACCAGGTGGACGCCAACTGCGCCCGCTCCAACCGGAATTACCCCTCCCTGGTGGCCGACGCGCGGCGGGTGGGCACCTTCGAGGACGTGAGCTGTTCCGGCGCGACGACCGCCGAGATGTGGCGGGCGCAGGGCAGCAACGGTCCCCAGTTGGACGCGCTGAACCGGGGCACCGACCTGGTCACGGTGCAGATCGGCGGCAACGACGTCGGATTCGGCTCGATCATCGCCACCTGCGCCCGGCTCGGCGCCACCGACCCGACGGGCAACCCGTGCGAGCGCTCGTACCGGGGCGCCGGGTACGACGAGTTGACGGCGGCCGCCGCCCGTACGGCGCCCAAGGTCGACCGGGTGCTGCGGGCCGTCCACGCGCGGGCGCCGCACGCCCGGGTGCTGCTGGTCGGCTATCCGGACCTGCTGCCCGACGACGGCTCCGGCTGCTTCCCGGCCGTGCCGTTCGCGCGCGGCGACTTCCCGTACCTGCGCGACACCGGGAAGCGGGTCAACCTGATGCTGCGCCTGGTCGCGGCCTGGAACCGGGTGGATTACGTCGACACCTACGGGCCCACGGTCGGGCACGACATGTGCAAGGCGCCCGGCGAGCGCTGGATCGAGCCGCTGCGCCCCGCCTCCCCCGCCGCGCCCGCCCATCCCAACGCGCAGGGCGAGGCGGCGATGGCACGAGTGGTGCTGGACGGGCTGGACCGGGGGCACGGCCGGCACTGACCGGCCGCGCCCCCGCACCGGGGCTCAGTCGCCGAGCGCCCCGAGGACGACGCCCTGGGCCTCCTCCTGCACCCGCGCGAGGTGGTCCGGGCCGAGGAACGACTCGGCGTACACCTTGTACACGTCCTCGGTGCCCGAGGGGCGGGCCGCGAACCAGGCGTTGGCGGTGGTGACCTTGATGCCGCCGATGGGGGCGCCGTTGCCGGGCGCCTCGGTGAGGACGGCGGTGACCTCCTCGCCCGCCAGGGTGTCGGCGGTGACCTGGGCCGGGGACAGCTTGGCGAGCAGCGCCTTCTGCTCGCGGGTCGCCGGGGCGTCGATGCGGGCGTAGGCGGGCTCGCCGAAGCGCTCGGTGAGCCCGGCGTAGTGCTCGGAGGGGGTGCGGCCGGTGACGGCGGTGATCTCGGAGGCGAGGAGGGCGAGGAGGATGCCGTCCTTGTCGGTGGTCCACACCGAGCCGTCGCGGCGCAGGAAGGAGGCGCCCGCCGACTCCTCGCCGCCGAAGCCGAGGTCCCCGCTGAGCAGTCCGTCCACGAACCACTTGAAGCCGACCGGCACCTCGACGAGCCTGCGGCCCAGGTCGCCGGCGACCCGGTCGATCATCGTGGAGGAGACCAGGGTCTTGCCGATGCCGGTCGCCTCGGGCCACTGCTCGCGGTGGCGGTAGAGGTAGTCGATGGCGACGGCGAGGTAGTGGTTGGGGTTCATCAGTCCGGCGTCCGGGGTGACGATGCCGTGCCGGTCGGCGTCGGCGTCGTTGCCGGTGGAGAGGGCGAACCGGTCGCGCTGCTCGATGAGCGAGGCCATCGCGTACGGGGAGGAGCAGTCCATACGGATCTTGCCGTCCCAGTCCAGCGTCATGAAGCGCCAGGTGGGGTCGGCGTGCGGGTTGACCACGGTCAGGTCGATGTCGTGCTCGTCGGCGATCCGGCCCCAGTAGCCGACGGAGGCGCCGCCGAGCGGGTCGGCGCCGATGCGCAGCCCGGCGTCCCGGATCGCGTCGAGGTCCAGCACGCTGGGCAGGTCACGGACGTAGGCGCCGAGGAAGTCGTACCGGCCGGTGGTGTCGGCGGCGAGCGCGCGGGCGTAGGGGACGCGGCGGACGTCCTTCAGGCCGCCCGCGATGATCTGGTTGGCGCGGTCCTGGATCCAGGAGGTGGCGTCGGAGGGGGCCGGGCCGCCGCTCGGGGGGTTGTACTTGAAGCCGCCGTCGGCGGGCGGGTTGTGCGAGGGGGTCACGACCACGCCGTCCGCGAGGCCGGTGGTGCGGTCCCGGTTGTGGGCGAGGATGGCGTGCGAGACCGCCGGGGTGGGGGTGTAGCCGTCCTCGCTGTCGATGAGGACGGTGACGCCGTTGGCCGCGAACACCTCCAGCGCGGTGACCTTCGCGGGCTCGGACAGGGCGTGGGTGTCGGCGCCGAGGAACAGCGGGCCGTCGATGCCCTGGGCGGCGCGGTACTCGCAGATCGCCTGGCTGGTGGCGGCGATGTGGTCCTCGTTGAACGCGGCCGCCAGGGACGAGCCCCGGTGCCCCGAGGTACCGAAGGCGACCCGCTGGGCGGGGTCGGTCAGGTCCGGGTGCAGGGCGTAGTACGCCGTGACCAGGCGGGCCACATCGACAAGGTCCTCGGGACCGGCCGGACGGCCGGCTCGCTCGTGCGCCATGGGTCCGCTCCTCCGCATCGTGTTCTCTCGAAACGCTCAGGGCCATTTTGGCTTGTCAGGGCCCGTACGAGCGAATGGACCCACCCCGCCCGGCACCCGCTGCCGCGTACAGCGGACGCCTCTGCCTCACCGGCGGGAGTCCGCGTCCGGGTTCATCTGCCCCACCGGGCCGGTGTGCAAGCATGGTCGGGACGCGAGGGGTCGGAGGGGGAAGCGTGATCGGTGGGGATGCTCTTCTGCTGCGGCCCTGGCGGGCGGCGGACGCGGCGGAACTGGTGCTGGTGCAGCGGGGTGACGCGGCGCTGCGGCGCTGGACGGGTGCGGCCGTGGACGACGAGGCGGCGGCACTCGAGTGGATCGCCGGGCAGGCGCGGGGGTGGGAGACGGGCGACCGTCTGGGGTTCGCCGTCGTGGCGGCCGGCTCCCCCGATCCGTCCGACTCCCCTGACGGGGAAGGGGAGTTGCTGGGTCACATCGCGCTCAAGGACGTGCTCTCCGGTGACGGCCGGGCCGAGGTCGGTTACTGGACGGCCGCGCGGGCGCGAGGCCGGGGCGTGGCCCCGCGCGCGCTGACGGCGTTGACCGGATGGGCCTTCACCAGGGGGCTGGCCCGGCTGGAGTTGCTGCACCAGATGGACAACACGGCGTCCTGCCGGGTGGCGCTCAAGTGCGGCTACGAGCGGGCGGGTGTGGTGCCCGCCGCGCCGCCCGAGTTTCCCCTCGACGGGTGCCTGCACGCACGGCTCCGGGACGGTCAGGGCAGGATGGCGTCCACGTAGCCGCCGTCCACGCGGAGGGCGCCGCCGGTGGTGGCCGATGCCTGGGGGGAGCTGAGGTAGACGACCATGTTGGCGATCTCCTCGGGCTCGATCAGGCGCTGGATCAGGGACTGCGGGCGGTACTCGCGCATGAAGACCCGCTGGGCCTCGTCCCAGGGCAGCTTCTTGTCGACGAGTTCGTAGACGAAGTCCTCGACGCCCGCGGTGTGCGTGGGGCCCGCGATGACGGAGTTGACGGTGACGCCGGTGCCCGCGGCCTTCTTGGCGAAACCCCGGCCGACCGCGAGCAGGGCGGTCTTGGACATGCCGTACTGGATCATCTCGGCCGGGATGACGATGGCCGAGTCGCTGGCGATGTACAGCACGCGGCCCCAGCCGCGGTCGGTCATGCCGGGCAGGTAGTGCCGGGTCAGCCGGACGGCCGCGAGGACGTTGATCTCGAAGTAGCGCCGCCACTCGTCGTCGGTGAGTTCCAGCGGGTCGGCGGTGCCGAAGATGCCGAGGTTGTTGACGAGGATGTCCACCTGGGGCAGGTCGCGCAGCAACTGCTGAGCCCCCTCCTCGGTGGACACGTCGGCGGCGGCCGCGACGAACTCGGCGTCCGGGGCCTGCTCGGCGAACTCGGCGATGCTCGCGGAGACACGGTCCTTGTCGCGGCCGTTGACGGCGACGCGGGCACCGGCGCGGGCCAGGCCCAGCGCGATGGCCGCGCCGATGCCCTGTGTGGAGCCGGTGACCAGGGCGGTGCGTCCGCTCAGATCGAGGTGCATGGTGCGGGGGTTCCTTCCGGTACGGGTGCGGCGGCTGCGCCCAGTGTGCGGGGGCGGGGCGCGACGGACGGAGAAGCGCCGTCCGCCCGCGTGTTTCACCCCTCCCCCGCAGCCGCTTCCCCCGTATCCGGCGGGGAAGCCCCGGTGCCGGGCCGTCAGTTCAGCTTGAACTTCTGCGCGGCGGCGCCGTTGCAGTCCCAGATCTGGAGCCGGGTGCCGTTGGCCGTCGTGCCGTTCGGCGCGTCGAGGCAGCGGCCGGACTGGGGGTTGCGGAGCGAGCCGTCGGCCTGCTGCTCCCACTTCTGGCCCCCGGCCCCGTTGCAGTCCCACAACTCGACCTGGGTGCCGCTGGCCGTGCCGTTGCCGTTGATGTCCAGGCAGCGGCCGAGGGTGGAGAGCGAGGTGTCGGAGCGGTGGAACCAGTGCTGGTCGACGGACCAGGTCTGGCAGTCCCAGAGCTGGACGGCGGCGCCGTTGACCCCGGTGTCGTCGGCGGCGACGTCGACGCACTTGCCGCCTGGCGCGGCGACCGGTGCGCCGCCGTTGACGGAGAACTTCTGGGCGGCCGAGCCGTTGCAGTCCCAGATCCGCAGCCGGGTGCCGTTGGTGGAGGTGCCGTTGGGCGCGTCGAGGCAGCGGCCGGACTGGGGGTTGCGGAGCGAGCCGTCGGCCTGCTGGACCCACTTCTGCCCGCCGGCCCCGTTGCAGTCCCACAGCTCGACCTCGGTGCCGTTGGCCGTGCCGTTGCCGTTGATGTCCAGGCAGCGGGAGATGGTGCCGAGGGAGGTGTCCGGGTTGTGGGTCCAGTGCTGGTCCTCGGCGTAGCTCTGGCAGTCCCAGAGCTGGACGGCGGCGCCGTTGACCCCGGTGTCGTCGGCGGCGACGTCCACGCACTTGCCGCCGGGGCCGGTGATGGTGCCCTGGGGGCCGTTGGGCACGTTGGTCTGGCCGGAGTAGCCGGCCGCGACGACGTTGGCCTGCACCGCGTTCTCGGCGGCGTCGGAGGGATAGCCGGAGACCATGGCGCCCTCGAAGAAGGTGCCCATGTTCCAGTTGCTGTTGTCCCCGCCGGTGCCGAGGATGATGCCGCCCTCCTGCTGCATGGGCCGGTACCCGCCGCGTGAGGGCAGCGCGCCGTCCCACCAGGTGCTCAGGGAACCGGTCTGGGAGTTGCCGCCCTTGAGGGCGTACCGGGTCTGGCCGTCGTTCTTCAGCACGGCAGTGACGTAGGTGCTGCTGTTGCCCCGGTTGGCGAGGTTGGAGCCGTTGTCGCCCTGGAACATGCCGTTCTCCAGGTCGGCCTCGACCCAGGGGCCGTTGCCGGTGCAGGGGGCGAAGTAGCAGGTGGTGGCGATGGAGACGGCGTCCATGTGGCCGTTGCCGGTGTCGGCGGGGGTGCGCTCGGCGTTGCCGTAGTCGAAGCAGCAGGCGGAGCCGACGTGGGTGCCGCTGGCCACCATGTAGACGCCCTCGGGCTGGCCGTTGACCGCGACGCCGGAGGCGGCGCCGGTGGAGCGGTAGCCGACGCCGGGCGAGATCCAGATGCCGTAGACCTTGTGGCCGCCCGCGGTGACGGCGAGTTCGCTCGCGTCGGCGGCGCGGTCGGCGCCCATGCCGGCGGTGCCGGCCGGGCCGGGGTTGAGGTCGTTGTGGCGGCTGGTCTGGTCGTAGATCTTCGTCATGCGACAGGTGGTGCCGCCGCAGAAGGTGTCCTGACGGCCCGCGTCCGCGTAGCCGCCGGCGGCCAGGAGGCCGATGTCGGTGGCGGCGCCGTCCGAGGCGCGGGTGACCCGGTACAGCGGGCCGTTGTAGCCGGCGAACAGCGCCCGGACCGTGCTGTGCGCGGCGACGCAAGGGGTGCCGGCGGCGGCGTAGATGTCGCAGGGCGCCGACCCGGCGGCCTGGGCGGGCGCGCTCAGCCCGGCCAGGGCGCCGAGCAGCAGGGCGAGTACGGACAGGACGGCCCCGAGGTGCCCGCGGAGACCTGGTAACACGGCGGATCGGAATGCGCGCATCGTCTGCTCCTTCGGCCGGCCGCGTGGTGGGGAGGCGGAGTCGACGACTCCTCACGGCCGCTCGGGAACGTACGAAGCGCGATCGAACGCGTCAAGATTTGTTGCTTCAGACTTGTTCAAGCTTTTGCCTGTGTGGTGATTTGTTGCTTTGGGCGGGGCCGGCCGTCAGCTTCCGCCCAGCAGGCCCCGCATCGTCGCCAGGTCCGCGTCCTCCTGGGTCTCGCGGGTGCGGGGGCCGCAGGCGCGCAGGAGGCGGGTGAAGTCGGCGGCCGCCGCGTTGATGCGGGCGCCGAGGGCCGCGCCGTCCTGGGTGCCGAAGTCGCTGGTGGCGGCGTAGACGGGGCGCGGGGAGACGATCGCGTGGAGGTAGGAGAACATCGGGCGCAGCGCGTGTTCGAGGACGAGGGAGTGCCGTTCGGTGCCGCCGCTGGCCGCGATGAGGACGGGCATGTCGGAGAGGGTCTCCTCCGGGAGCACGTCGAAGAACGACTTGAACAGGCCGCTGAAGGACGCGTTGAAGGCGGGGGTCACCGCGATGACCCCGTCCGCCCCGGCGACGGCCTCGAAGGCCGTGTCCAGCGCCTCGCCGGTGAAGCCGGTGAGCATCGCGTCCATGACGGGGTGGGCCAGCGGGCGCAGTTCGACGAAGGACAGTTCCACCGGCTCGCCCTGCGCCTCGAGTTCGCGGGTGACGGCCGCCGCCAGCCGGTCCGCGAGGAGCCGGGTGGAGGAGGGCTCGCGCAGCCCGCCCGTGATGATCGTGATCTTCATCGCGCCTCCGCGTCGCCTTCGTCGGTCGCGTCCTCGCGTGCGCGCAGCAGCGAGGCGTGGGTGGGGGCCGCCGGGGTGCCTTCGGGCCGGTCCTTGGCGAACTCCCGGCGCAGCACGGGGACGACCTCCTCGCCGAGCAGGTCGAGCTGTTCGAGGACGGTCTTGAGCGGGAGTCCGGCGTGGTCGATGAGGAAGAGCTGTCGCTGGTAGTCCCCCACGTATGCGCGGAAGCCCAGGGTCTTCTCGATCACCTCGGCCGGTGAGCCGACGGTGAGCGGGGTCTGCCGGGTGAACTCCTCCAGCGAGGGCCCGTGTCCGTACACCGGGGCGTTGTCGAAGTAGGGCCGGAACTCCTTGACCGCGTCCTGGCTGTTGGCCCGCATGAACACCTGCCCGCCGAGCCCCACGACGGCCTGCTCCGGGGTGCCGTGGCCGTAGTGCGCGAACCGGCGCCGGTAGAGGCTGACGAGCTGTTCGGTGTGGGAGGCCGGCCAGAAGATGTGGTTGGCGAAGAAGCCGTCCCCGAAGTAGGCGGCCAGTTCGGCGATCTCGGGGGTGCGGATGGAGGCGTGCCAGACGTAGGGCGGTACGTCGTCCAGCGGGCGGGGCGCGAGGGTGAAGCCCTGGAGCGCGCTGCGGAACTCGCCCTCCCAGTCGACGGTCTCCTCGCGCCAGAGGCGGCGCAGCAGGCCGTAGTTCTCCACGGTGAGCGGGATGGCCTGGCGGATGTCCTGGCCGAACCAGGGATAAACCGGGCCGGTGTTGCCCCGGCCCAGCATGACGTCGGTGCGGCCGCCGGACAGGTGCTGGAGCACGCTGAAGTCCTCGGCGATCTTCACCGGGTCGTTGGTGGTGATCAGCGTGGTGGAGGTGGAGAGGATGATCCGCTCGGTCTGCGCGGCGATGTACGCGAGCAGGGTGGTCGGCGAGGACGGGACGAAGGGCGGGTTGTGGTGCTCGCCGGTGGCGAAGACGTCGAGCCCGACCTCCTCGGCCTTGCGCGCGATGGCGACGGTCGCCTGGATGCGCTCCGCCTCGGTGGGGGTACGGCCCGTGGTGGGGTCGGGGGTGACGTCCCCGACGGTGAAGATGCCGAACTGCATCCCGGCCGCGCCGGTCGCTTCGGTCGACGCCATGCTGGGCTCCTTCAGACGCTTCCGCGGAACTGGCGTACTGAGGTGGGGTGTCCCGTCATCGTGTCACGCCGGGTGCGATCCGGCACGGGCGGGAAGGAGGCGAGGCTCCGGGGCGCGTGGGAGAATCGGGGGGTGTGCGGTCGTATGTCTGCCATGCCGTGATTCCGGCGATTTACGGCCGTCGAGGACAGGTGGATCGATCCGCCGGGAGGCTCCCGTGAGCGAACGTCCCGAGGCGTGGCCGGTGCTGGACCACGCGGAACTGGGCCCCATGATCGAGTATGTGAACCGGGTGGTTCAGGTCGCGGGCAAGTACTCGCTGGACGAGCCCTTCGAGGAGGGCTGGGGCAACATCGTGCTGGAGGTGTCCCCGCGCGGGCTGCGTACGCCGACGTTCCGGCGGAACGGGGTGACCTTCACGGTGCACTACCGGCTGCTCGACGGTGACGTGGTGATCGAGACCGACGGCGCCTCGCGGACGCTGTCGCTGGGACGGACGTCGGTCGCCGACTTCTACGCCTCGTTCTGCGAGGCCGCGTCCAAGCTGGGTATCCCGCATCCGCGCAGCGCGCAGATCTGCGAGATCCCCGCGGCCCCGCCGAACTTCGAGGACGACCGGGTCGAGCGGGTGTGGAACGCGCACTCGGCCCGGCTGATGTGGGAGGCGTTCGACCTCGCCGCGTCCGGCCTGGAGGCGTGGCAGGCCCCGTTCCTCGGGCACCGGCCGCGCGTCGGCGTGATGTGGGGCGGGTTCGACCTGTCGGCGACCCGGTGGCGCCCGAAGCGGACGGACCCCGGGCCCGAGGGCCCGCCGTTCATGCGCAACGCCCAGTTGCACGAGTACGTGTCGGTGGGGTTCTCCTTCGACAACACCCACGGCGACGGCAGCAGCCCGCTGGACATCGGGATGTACGCCTACATCTGGCCGCAGCCGGACGGCCTGACCGGCCGCTCCTGGGGTGTCGAGGGCGCCGACTGGCACCCGGACCTGGGCCTCGCGCTGCTGCCGTGGCAGAACCTGCGCCGGCTGCCGGACCCGCACGGGGCGATCGTCAGATTCGGCGACGCCGTGTACGAGGCGGCGGCGCAGACCGCGGGCTGGCCGACGGACCTGGTCGGACCGCGGGTCGACGGCTGGTACATGAGCGAGCACCAGCCGGCCGAGCACGCCGAGCACGTGGGGCATCGAAGCTGAGCGGACCGGCCTCCGCGGGGATCAGCCGCGCTGGTCCCCGGCGGCCGGGGGGTCGAGCCGCCGGTTCTCCGCCAGCAGCTCGTCGTACTTGTGGGAGAGCTCCTCGTACCGTTCCTCGCCGTCAGGGTCGTCGGAGTCGCGTTTGCGGCGGCTCAGGATGTACAGCACGACCGGTCCGGTGATCATCGAGACGACCGGGATCAGCGCCCACCACGGCATGGTTGTTCCTCCCCTGCGCGGCCGTCACGGGAGTGCGCCGCGCCACTTCACCGGGAGGGTATGCCCTGGCAGGGCGCTCGCCAACACCGCTCGGCGCAAAAGCCTTCGCGTCCCCCGCTCGTCATCAGGTGTTTCGTGCCAACCACTGGACGGACCGACCGGTTCGCTTCTAAGTTCCCGTCTCAGCAGATCACTTGTTCACGTCCTACACCCCTGGTGTGAACAAGTGCCCTGTCGTGCGAGGCAGTTGGTGCATCACTTACCGTGCGATGCGAAAGGCTGTGGTGAAGACCGGATTTCCCGCGCCCGACGGCGCCCTTCCCGATCAGCAGGCCACCACGGCGCGTCCGGGCCGCCCCCGCTTCCAGGTCCTCGGCCTGCTGGCCATCACCGACGGTCACGAGACCGTCGTCCTCCAGCCCTCCAAACCGACCTCACTGCTGGCCGCCCTGCTGCTGCACCCCGGTGCCGTGGTCTCGGGCGAGCTGCTCCAGCGCGTGGTGTGGGGCGACCGTCCGCCGTCCGGCGGGAGATCGGCACTGCACACCTGTGTTCTCCGACTGCGTCGGCTGTTCTCCAAGTACGGGGTCGCCGACCACGCCATCGAGGCGGTGCCCGGCGGCTACCGGCTCCAGGCCGACGCCGAGACCCTGGACCTCCTCCACTTCCGCGACCTGCTCGGCCGGGCCTCGGCCGGCGACGACCCGGAGTCCGCGCTGCGGCTGGCGCGGGCGGCGCTGGGACTGTGGAAGGGGCCGCTGCTCGGCAACGTCCACTCCGACGAGCTGCACCGCGACCACGTGCCGCGCCTGGCCGAGGAGCGGCTGCTCGCCGTGGAGCGGGTCTTCGACGGCGAACTCCGCCTGGGCAGACACCGGGAGATGATCGCCGAGGCCCGTGAGGCGGTGCGCGGCCAGCCCGGCCACGAGGGGCTGTCGGCGCTGCTCATCGAGGCGCTGTACCGCTCGGGCCGCCGGGCCGAGGCGCTCGCAGAGTACCGCCGTATCCACGCCCATCTCACCTCCGAGCTGGGGGTGGAGCCGGGTGCGGCGCTGCGCGGTCTCCAGCTCGCGGTGCTGCGCGGCGAGCCGTACGGCGGGCGCCCGGCGCTGCCCGCGGCCGGTGTGCCGCCCTCGGGTGCCGCCGGGGCGTCGTCCGCGCTGGAGCGGGCCTCTCCCCCGGCACCGGGATCGCTGGTGCTGCGCGCACTGGTCGACGCCGGACTGCTGGAGGAGGACACCTCGGGCCGCTACCGGGTCCACGACCTGCTGCGGCTCTTCGTCCAGGCGGCCGGCACCAGCCTCCCGGCCACCGCACCGCACGCCCCGGCGGAGAAGTCCCCACCCCCCGCCGACTGACCGCTCCCCCGCTCTTCACGGAGGTTAGCCAGCATGGCCCCTGCTCCCTCGTCCCACGAGGAGATCGCCCGTTCGCGGCCGCGCATCCGCCGGGACGTCCTGTTCACCCGCACCCCGAACGGCGTGCTGTTCCACAACGCGCACGGCGGGTTCAACGTCGTCACCCAGTCCGCGTACCGCTTCGCCGCGCTGATCGTGCCCCATCTCGACGGGGAGCGGCGGGTCGAGGAACTCTGCGCCGGCCTGGGGGACAAGCAGCGCGACATGGTGGTCCAACTCGTGCGCGCACTCTACGCGCGTGGTTTCGCCCGGGACGCCGGGCCAAGACCCACCGGCGGCACTTTGTCACCGCAGGTGACGGCGCGTTTCGCCCATCAGCTCGACTATCTGGATCATTACGCCGACGACGCCCACGGCAGGTTCGCCCGGTACCGGGACACCCGCGTGGCGGTGCTCGGGGACGACGAGATGGCGAGGTGGGCCGCGCTGGCCCTGCTGCGCAACGGCTGTGCCACGGTGGCCGTCACGGTCGAGGACGCGGCGGAGGGCGCCCTCGACCGTGAGCCCCGGGGCTCGGCCGGCCTGGACGCGGAGGTCGCGGCTCTCACCGAGGCGGGCTGCGCGCCGACGCTGGCCCGGCTGGGCGGGGGAACGCTGGGCTGGGCCGACCTCGACGGCTGGGACACCGTGCTGGTGACCGGGGCGAGCGCGCCCGCCCAACTGCTGCGGCTGCTCACCGAGGGCGTGCCGGACGGGCGGCGGCTGCTGGGGGCGTGGACGTTCGGGGAGCGGGCGGTGGTCGGGCCGGTGATGACGGCCGGGACGCCTGGCTGCTGGTCCTGCGCCGCGCTGCGGCTGGGCGCGGGCTCGGACGCCGCCGACAGCGCCGACCTGTGGTCCGGCCTCGGTCCTGCCGCCCCTCTGGGCACGCCCGCGCGGGTGCCCACCGGGCCGCTCGCGGGGATGCTCGGCAACCTGCTCTCGTTCGAGGTGTTCCGGCTGGTGACGGAGGCGCTGCCCGCCGAGACCCGTAACCAGGTCATTGTGCAGGACCTCAACTCCCTGGACGTGCTGGCCGAACCGCTGCTGCCGCATCCCCGCTGTCCCTTCTGCGCCTCCGGCGAGCCCAAGGCCCCGGACGGGGCCGCGCTGCGGGTGCCGCACGCGGACGACGAGCCGGTGGCACTGCCCGCCGACGGCCCGGCGGACGAGGCGGCGGCCAAGGGGGCGTTGGCCGCCCTGGAGCTGCGGGACGTCCTGGTCCGGGAGGCGGCCGGGGTGTTCGGCGGCTACACCGACGACGACTGGGAGCAGACTCCGCTCAAGGTGAGCACCGTACGCCTGGGCGTCTCCCCGGGCCGGGTGCGCGAGGTCTCCGCGATCGACGTGCACCACGTGGCCGGGGCCCGGCTCGCCGCGCTGTTCCGGGGCGCCGAGGTGTACGCCGAGCATGTGGTGCCGCCTCGGGTGCTGGAGGGCGGTGGCGCGGGGAGCCGGGTCGCGCCGGCCGAACTCGCCGTGGCCAGCGGGCTGGACGTGCCCATGGACCGGGTCGCCGCGTGGTCGGAGGCGACCTCCTTGCTCGACGGGCGGGCCGTGCTGGTGCCCACGGGCGCGGTGCGCACCCTGGGCGGCTGGAACGACCAGGGCCTGTTCGAGCGCACCTCGGCCGGTACGGGCGCCGCGGGCACCCCCCGCGCGGCCCTCGCCCGCGCCCTGCGCTCCGCCCTGGCCCACGACGCCCTGCGCCGGGCGATCCGCAGGGCAGCCCCGGTACGGCTGGTCGACCTCGACTCCCTCACCGTTGATGCCGAGTTGCTGTTCCTGCTGCGCTCGGCGGAGAACCTCGGCGTCACGGTGGAGGTGCTGGACCTCACCGAGGCGGGGACCGCCGCGCTGCCCGTGGCGGTGGCCCGCTGCACCGACCCGGAGAGCGGGGCGGTGCGCTGGGCGCCGGGCAGCGGTCTGCGTCCGCGCGAGGCGGTGCTGGAGGCGTTGCGCGATCTGCTCGGCGCGGAGCAGATGCGTCGGGCGGGGGCCGAGCCGGACCTCGGCGACCCGCTGTGGGCCGATCTGGAGGCGGCGACGCTGGTCCCCGAGGGTGAGCCGGTGCCGCTGCGGGCGGCCGGGACGGACTGGGCCGGGGTGCTGGACGCCCTGGCGGCGGCCGGGCGGGACGCGTTCGCGGTGCCGGTGGCCGCGCCGGACCTGGCGGCGGGCGAGATACACGCCGTACGGGTGCTGCTCACCGCTGGCGGGTCCGGTGCCCACTGACACGGAGGCGGCGCCGGTCGCCGTCGACGCGCCGTGGGACGCGGTGTGCGCACGGCTGACCGCCGCGCTCGCCTCCCGTGTCCCCGGTCGGCCCGCCGTCGTGACGGCACTCGGTGTCCGCGATGAACGCGGCGATGCCACAACGGGGTCGGCGCCCGGCGTGATCCCCGTGGGCCTGTACGGGCATCACGCCGTGGTCGGCCCGGTGGCTCCGGTCGGCGGGCGTGGCTGTCCGCGCTGTCTGGCCCGGCGCTGGCAGGCGGTGCGGGCCGGGTTCCTGCGGGACGCGCTGGAGCAGGGCGGCCCGACGCGGGCGACCGGGAACCCGCCGTGGGAGGCCGACTTCGTGGTGGACGCGCTGGCCGCGCTCGTCTCGGCGGCCGACGCCCACCCCCGTGCCGTGCGGCATCCGTGGGTGTGGCTGCTGGATCTGGAGACGTTACGGGTCGCCCGGTTCCCGCTGGTGCCGGACGGTGAGTGTCCGGCCTGCGCGGACCGGCCGGACGACACGGCCGAGGGTGCGCGGATCGACCTGGAGCCCGCCCCGGAGCACGCGCCGGGCAGCTTCCGTACCCGGCCGCTCGCCGCGTACGACCTGCCGCTGGAGGCGTTCGCCAACCCGGTGACCGGAATGCTCGGCCCCTCCGTGGCGCCCGATCTGACCTCGGCCTCCACCTCGTCGGCGGTCGGCGCCTTCACCACCCGCTCCGGCGCCTATCTGCGCGAGTGCTACTGGGGCGGCCACACCGGGGCGTACGGCACGAGTGTGCGGGTCGGGCTGCTGGAGGGGCTGGAGCGGTACGCGGGGATGCGGGCGCGTGCCCGGCGCCCGGTCGTCACGGCCACGCTGGAGGAGCTGGGCGACACGGCGGTGGACCCCCGGGTCACCGGGCTGTACCCGGACACCTTCGACGCGGACGCCGTCGGCGCGCCCCGCTTCGCGCCGGACCTGCCCATCCGGTGGGTGTGGGGCTGGTCGCTGCGGGACGCCCGGCCGGTGCTCGTGCCCGAGGTGGTGGCGTACTACCACGCGCCGGGCGGTATCCGGCGCCGGTTCGTGCAGGAGAGCTCCAACGGCTGTGCCTCGGGCGGCGGTTTGGCCGAGGCCGTGCACCACGGGCTGATGGAGACCATCGAGCGCGACGCCTTCCTGCTGGCCTGGTTCGGCCGGGCCAGGCTGCCCGAGATCGACCCGGCGAGCAGCACCCGGCCCGCGACCCGCGCGATGGTCGACCGGCTGGCGATGTACGGATACCGGGCGCGGTTCTTCGACACCCGGATCAGCTTCCCGGTGCCGGTGGTGACCGCGGTCGCCGAACGGGTGGACGGCGGGCCGGGGCTGCTGTGCTTCGGCGCGGGTGCCTCCCTCGACCCGGAGGACGCACTCGCGGGCGGGCTGTGCGAGATCGCCACCGACTCGGTGAATCTGCGCCGCCGTACCGCCCGCGAGGAGCGGCGGCTGCGCCGGATGGCGGCCGACTTCGACGAGGTGCGGGTACTGCACGACCATCCGCTGCTGTACGGGCTGCCCGAGATGGGCCGGTACACCGACTTCCTGCTGCGTGGCCGGGACGACGGCGACCGCGTCCCGCTCGCCTCGCTCGCCCCGGACCGCCCCCGGCCCCGCCCGGCGGATCTGCGCGCGGACGTGGAGGCCGTCCTGGCGGCCGTGACCGCGCGCGGATTCGACGTGGTGGTGGTCGACCAGACGGCGCCGGAACAGCGGGAGTCGGGGCTGAGCACGGCCAAGGTACTGGTGCCCGGCCTCCTCCCGATCGACTTCGGCTGGAGCCGGCAGCGCGGCCCGTGGCTGCTCCGTACCCGCACGGCGCTGCGGGAGGCCGGGCTGCGTACGGCCGATCTGACGCCGGACGACTGCAATCCGGCCCCGCATCCCTTCCCCTGACCGCCCTGGCGGCTGTCCGCACCAAAGACATCCCGGGCGCCCGGCCCGAACCGCCGGGCGCCCGCCACAGACGAGCTGACTAGGGAGTGACCATGGGATACGCCCATGAGTACGCGACCGCGGTGATGCGGCGGGGCAGGACGCCCATGGAGCCGGCCGACTTCGTGCCGGACTGGGGCGACCGGCCCCGCAAGGGCAAGTACTTCCCCGGCGTGCCCTCCTTCCCGCTGCCCGACGGCGGCTGCGCGGACGACGCGACGCTGGGCCGGGGCCTGTTCGGCGAGCCGGGCACGGGCGCGTTCACGCTGCCGCTGCTGGGCGCGATGCTCCGCGACTCCTACGGGCTGACCGGACGCCGGCTGGCCGTGCAGGCCAACACGGACCTGGGTTCGCTGCCGTTCCACACCCACGCCAACTGGTCGCGCGGCACCGCCTCGGGCGGCGGCCTGTACCCGATCGGCGTGCACTGGGTGAGCGGCGCGAGCGGCCCGCTCACACCGGGCGTCTACTACTACGACACCCCGCACCACCGGCTGAACCGGCTGCTGTCCGGTGACGTGACCGGTGAAGTCCGCGCCGCCCTGGGCGACTTGGCGGACGCGGACACCGACCAGTTCCTGGTGCTGGGCGTGACCTTCTGGCAGAACGCGTTCAAGTACAACAGCTTCTCCTACCACGCCGTGACGATGGACATCGGCGCCCTGCTGGAGACCTGGCGGATGTGGGCGCGGGCGCACGGACTGCGGCTCGGCACCGCCCTGTGGTTCGACGAGCCGCGCATCGGGCGCCTGCTGGGCCTGGACCCCGCCGAGGACGGGGTGTTCGCCGTGGTGCCGCTGCGCTGGGACGCGCCCGCGCCGGAAGCGGCCGCCCCCGAGACACCGGGAGCGGCGGTACGGCGGGTGCCGGACGAGCGTTCGCGGCGGACGCTGACCTTCCCCACCCTGGGCCGGGTGCACGAGGCCACGCTGGAGGGCGCCGCCGACCGGCCCGCCCCCGGCCGGCTGAACCCGGCGCTCGCGGCTCCGGCGGGGCCCGGCGAGCGGGTGGGGCTGCCCGAGCGGGCGCCGCTGGACACCACCGTGCGGCGGGCGCTGCGGGAACGGCGCAGCAGCTTCGGCCGGTTCAGCGCGGGCTCCCCGCTGGACCCGGCGAAACTGTCGGTGACGCTCGCCGCCGCCGTCACGGCCGCCACACTGGACAGCGACGTGGAGACGCCGGGCGGGGCACCGCTGACCCGGTTCCACGTCTTCGTCAACCACGTCCGCGACATACCGCCGGGGCTGTACGAGTACGACCGGGACACCGGCGAGCTGGTGCTGCTGAAGTCCGGTGAGTTCGGGGGGTTCCTCCAGGAGAACTACTTCCTCGCCAACTACAACCTGGAGCAGGCGGCCGCCGTGCTGGTGCCGGTGGCGCGTACGTACGCGGTGCTGGACGCCGTGGGCGACCGGGGGCTGCGGCTGGTCAACGCCGCCGTGGGCGCCATCGCCCAGGCCGTCTACACCGCCGCCTCCGCCGCCGGGACCGGCTGCGGGGTCGCGCTGGGCTTCGACTGCGTGTCGTACGCGGAGGAGTTCGGGGTGGCCGGCCGGGGCGAGGTGCCGCTGCTGATCATGATGATCGGCGAGGAGCGGCCCCGGCCCGCCGACTACCGCTACGACATCGTCGCCCCATGACCCGCCCGACCGACCGCCTCCTGCCCGGTCCGCGGGAGTCCCGACCTGAAAGGGGCAGCACGGTATGAGCCCGGCCACCACAGCCGCCGACACCACTGTGACCCTGCACCGCCGTTTCATGCTGCGCGTGGCCGGTCTCCCGGCCGAGACCGTCTCGGTGCTGCGCGCCCCGGAGACCGCCGACTGGGCCGCCCGCACGGCCGCCGAGGAGGACAGCCTGCGCGCGCTCGGCGCCCGGCTGAGCGACCCGCTCTCCGCCGTCGTCGGTGCCACCGAGGACGCGGCCCTGCGCCGCCGTCTGCTCGCGCTGCGCCGCCAGGTCTTCAACAACCGCCTCCCCTCCGACCTCCCCGCCGCCCGCGCCCTCGCCTCGGGGCTGGACGGCGACACCGGCGCGGACCTCACCGCGTGGCTGGACGCGCGTCTGCGCTGGGAGGAGCTGCGGGCCGAGGGTGAGGCGGTGCTCGGTGGCGCGCTGGCCCGCACCCGCACCGCGCTGCGCGGGCTGGCGCTGGACGACCGGCTGCGCCGGGGCCTGCTGCTGGCCTCGCCCACGCTGGAGGAGCGGCTCGACGCGTTCGCCGCCGATCGGCCCCCGGCGCCGGGCAAGCGGGCCCGGAAGATGGAGCGTTCGCTGCTGTCGTACCTGTACCGGACCGCCTGCAAGACCAGCCCGTTCAGCACGCTGACCGGGGTGGCGCTCGGCGGATTCGCGGAGGGCGGCGACCTGACGGAGGTGGGCGACGGCTGGACGAGCCACCCCCGGCTCAACGTGGTCGTCCTCACCCGGCTCGCCGAGCTGATCGTGGCCGACCCGGCCCGCCGCGCCGACCTGCCGGTGGCACCGGCCTCGGGCTGGACGCGGGACGACGACCGGGTGCGCTATGTCCGGCGGGCGGTCACGGCCGGGGACGACAGCGCCCCGGTCAGTTTCGACGCCGCCCAGGACCGGCTGTTCTTCCTGCGCCGGCAGGGCGCCCTCGACGGGATGCTGACGCTGCTGCGCGACACCGACGGAACGCTGACCCACGGCGACCTGGCCCGCTGGCTGGCCGCCACCACGGGCGCCGGCGACGAGGAGGCCGGCCACTATCTGACGGCGCTGCGTGAACTCGGCATGCTTCAGCTCCCGTTGCTGGACACCGGCGTACACAGTGCCGACCCGCTGCGCGCCTTCCAGCGGGCGCTGCGCAGCCTGGGGGTGGACTGGGCGGACACCGTCGCCGCCCGGCTGGACGGCCCGGCCGAGGCGGTCGCGCGCTACGGGGACGCCGACGTGCCCACCCGACGCGCCCTGCTGGCGGGACTCCGTACCGAACTAGCCTCCTTGCAGATCGACTTGGGCGCCGAACGGCCCGTACTGCCGCAGACGCTGCTCTACGAGGACGTGTCGGCCGGTACCACCAGCGCGCCGCTCGCGGAGTGGGCCGAGCCGGTCGCCGCGCCGCTGCGGTCGATCGGGCGGGTGCTGCCCGCCTTCGACGTGGCGCTGCCGCAACGGCTCACCCTCAAGGGCTTCTTCGTCGCCCGGTACGGGCGCGGTGGCCGCTGCGAGGACCTGCTGCGGCTGGTCCACGACTTCCACGAGGACATCTTCCGCCAGTACCTCCAGTTCACCGCGGCCAAGGACGGCTACCTCCCGGACGGCAGTCACGCTCCGGAGGAGAACTGGCTCGGGGTCCCGGAGATCACCTCCGTCGACCGGGCCCGCGCCACGCTCACCGCCCGGATGCGGGAGCGCTGGGCCGAACTCCCGTCAGATGCCGAGGAGTTCGTGCTCGATGACGCGACCGTGGACGAGATGGCCGACGCGCTCGGCACCGCCGCGCCCACCTTCCGCCCGCAGAGCCACTTCCTCCAGCTCGCCCGCCGCGAGGACGGCCCGCTGGCCGTGCTGAACAATTCCTACGGCGGCCTCTGCTTCCCCTTCACCCGCTTCACGCACTGCTTCGACGACGCGGACGGGCCCGGTCTCACCAACTCGCTGCGCAACGCCCTGCGTTCGGTGCTGCCTCCCCGCGCGGTCCTCGCCGAGGTGACGGCCGGTGCCGCGACCACCAACCTCAACCTGCACGGCCGGCTGACCGACTACGAGATCGTCTGCCCCGGCGAGAACAGCACCGCCCCCGAACAGGCCCGCCTCCACCTGGACGACCTGTACGCGGTGCACGACGAGGCCGAGGACCGGCTGCTGCTGCGCTCCCGGCGTCTGGAGCGGGAGGTCGTCCCGGTGTACCTCGGCTATCTGGTGCCGATGGTGCTGCCCGAGATCCCCCGCACCCTGCTGCTCTTCTCCCCCACCTCCCGCTCGGTGCCGGACGTGTGGCGCGGGGTGCCGGCCGGGGATGCGGAGGACGGTGTCACCCGGCGCCCCCGTGTCCGGCACCACGCGCTGGTGCTCCAGCGGCGCTCCTGGACCGTCGCCGACGGCCGTCTTCCGCTGCGGGCACCCGGGACCACGGACGCCGACTGGTATCTCGCCTGGCACCGCTGGCGGGTCCGGCACGGCCTGCCCGCCCGTGCCTTCGCCACCGTTCACGAGGAGGCGGAGGACGGCCAGGGCGGGGCCTGGTTCGGCGGTTCCAAGCCGCAGTACGTCGACTTCGAGAGCCCGCTCTCGCTCACCGCCCTCGAAGGGCTTCTCGCCGGGAAACGGGCCCGGACCGTCTTCGAGGAGATGCTCCCCGCCGAGGACGAACTGCACGTCATCTCACCGCGCGGACGGCATGTTGCCGAACTCGCCGTCGAACTGCTGCCCGTACCGGCCGCCCGAACCGAAGAGGACGCCACTCCATGACCGCTCCCACCGCATCCTCCGCAGCGCCCGGCCCGGCCGCCGGGGAGGCACCCGGCGAGTGGCTGGCCGTGCACGTCTTCTACGCGGCCAGTCCCCGCCCGCTGCTCGTCCAGTGCGTCCGCCCGCTGGTCGACGCCCTCACCGAGGAGGGCCTGCTCGCGGGGTACTTCTTCATCAACTACTGGCTGGAGGGCCCGCATCTGCGCCTCCGCCTGAAACCGGCCCGCGCCGCCGACGCCCCCGTGGTCCGGGAGCGGGCGCACGCCGCGCTGGAGAGGTTCCTGCGTGAGCGGCCCGCGCTGTACGAGGTGAAGGACGGCTTCTTCGCCGACCTCTACGAGACCCTGTTCGCCCTGGAGTTCGGCGACGAGGAGCGCGCGGAATACCTGGGCCCGGACGGCCGGATGCGCTTGCGTCCCAACAACTCCTTCGAGGACCGTCCCTACGAGCCCGAGTACGGCAAGTACGGCGGCCCTGCCGGGATCGAGCTGGCGGAGTGGCACTTCCAGCACTCCAGCGACCTCGTCATCGAGGCCGCCCGCTCGATGAACCTCCATCTGCGCACCGTGCTGCTCGGGCTGTCGGCCCAGTTGATGACGGTGATGGCCGGCACGTTCCTGCCGGGCGACGAGGCCCTGCTGTCCTTCCTGGACCGCTACCACACCTTCTGGAACCGGGCGTTCTCCAGCACCAACTACACCGCAGACGACGGCTACGACCGCGCGTACAGCGCGATGGGCGCGAGTATGCCGGGCCGGTTCCGGGACATCAGGGGCGCGGTCGCGGCGGGCGAGACCGGACGGCTCCCGGCGTTCCTGCGCGGCTGGGCCGAACACTGCGCCGAGCTGCGCGACCGGGCGACCGCGCTGACCCGTGCCGGCGAGCTGGTGTTCCGCTCGTGGGACGGCACCCGCGACCTGCGCCCCACCGACCCGGCGCAGGCGCTGCCGATGCTGCTCTCGCCGTATCTGCACATGACCAACAACCGGCTGAGCACGACCGTGCGCGACGAGGCGTTCCTGTCGTACGTGCTCGCCCGCGCGCTCAGGGACGGCGGCGCGCAGGGCGCCGAGACCGACGCGGGTGACTCGCTGGCGGGCTGGCGCCGCGGGGGTGAGGGGTGACCACCGGCACGTTCCTGGCCAGCCGCCCCAAGGTGCGCCCCGATCTGGTGGCGGGCCCCCGGTTGGTGCGCGGTGCGGCCCGCATCCATCTGCTGAAGGACCCCCGTACCGGGCGGCGGCTGGAGCTGGGGCCTAAGGAGCACTTCCTGATCACCCGGCTGGACGGGACCCGGACGCTGGAGGAGATCGGCGGCGAGTACGCGGGCGCGTTCGGTGCCCGGCTCGGGGAGGCGCAGTGGGGGCAGTTGCTCCGGCTGCTGCACGTCCGGGGGCTGCTGGAGGGCTCCCCCGCCCCGGCCGCGGCACCGCCGGCCGGGCCCGAGCGGCCGCCGAACGGGATTCTTGCCGGGCGGACCCGGATGGTGGCGGACGCCCCCGCGCTGATGGACCGGCTGCACCGGCTCACCGCCCCCGCGCGGCGGCCGGCCGTTCTCGCGGTGCTGACCGCGCTGGCGGTGGGCGTGTTCGTCGCCGTCGCGGTGCAGGCCGGGACGCTGTGGCGGCAGACGGAGGAGACGGCGGAGCAGCCGGTGCTGCTGTTCGCCATCGGCTGTGTGCTGTGGTGCGGGCTGGCCCTGCACGAGCTGGCCCACGGGCTGTTCGCGCGGGCGTGGGGCGGCCGGGTCACGGAGATCGGGCTGCGCTGGATCTGCTTCGCCACCTATCTGTACTGCGAGGTGGCGGACGTCCAGTTCCTCGGCAGCCGGGCCCGCAAAGTGGCCACGGCGTGCGCGGGCGTCTTCGCCAACCTGCTGTTCCTGGTGCCGTTCTACGCGATCTGGGCGCTGCTCCCCTCCGGCGCCGAGGCCCGGCCCGCACTGGGGGCGCTGCTGCTGCTCGGCACCGTCCTCGGGGTGGCCAACCTGCTCCCGCTGCCCCCGCTGGACGGTTACAAGGCGCTCGAGCACGCGCTCGGTGTCACCGCGCTGTCCGAGGGCGCCCGTACCTTCACCGGCCTCGCGCTGCGGGCGCTGTTCCGGCGCGGTCCGGGCCTCGCCGCGTACCCGGCGCGCCTGCGGCTGCTGTACGGCGGGTTCGCGCTGCTGACGGCGGTGCAGAGCGCGGCGCTGCTGGTGCTGTGCGGGGCCGTGCTCAAGGCGATGCTGCCGGACGGCCTGGCGGTGCTCGCCTGGTCGCTGCCGCCCGCGCTGCTCGCCGTCGTCCTGCTGCTGTGGGCGCTGGGCGGGCTCGGCCGGCGCCTGCGGGACAGGCGTACCTCCGGGGCGGCTCCGGCCGCCTCCCCCTCGTCCGAGCCGGGACGCCACGTCCCGTCCGGCGTACACCAGTTGAGGAAAGGCGAGATGAGCGCACCCGACAGCAGGACGGAGGCCGCCCCGCGCGGCACCGCTACCGAGACCGTCGTCGCCCTGGACGGCGTCTGCAAGCGCTACGGGGAGGTGACCGCGCTCGACGGCGTCTCCCTGGAGGTGCGCCACGGTGAGTTCTTCGGCATCCTCGGGCCGAACGGCGCGGGCAAGACCACCCTGGTGGAGATCGTGGAGGGCATGCGGGAGGCCGACTCCGGCAGTGTCACCGTGTTCGGGCAGAGCCCCTGGCCGCGCGACATCGCGCTGCTGGCCCGGATCGGCGTCCAGACGCAGGCGTCGGCGTTCTTCGCCCGGCTGACGGCGGGCGAGCACTTGCGCACGGTGGCCGCGCTGTACGGCATGGCTCCGGAGGCCGCGAAGACGGCGCTGGAGCGGGTCGGCCTCACCGAGAAGGAGAACGCTCGGGTCGACCATCTCTCCGGCGGCCAGCGGCAGCGGCTCGCGGTGGCCACCGCACTGCTCAACGAGCCGGAGCTGATCTTCCTGGACGAGCCGACGGCCGCTCTCGACCCGGAGGCGCGGCGTGAACTGTGGGAGCTGTTGCGGTCGTTGCGCTCGGAGGGGCGGACGATCATCTGCACCACCCACTATCTGGACGAGGCCGAGGCGCTGTGCGACCGGGTGGCGATCATCGCCGGGGGCCGGGTCGTCGCGCTGGACTCGCCCCGCAGCCTGATCCGCGCCCTGGCCGCGCCGACCCGCCTGCTGGTACCCGCCGACAAGGTCTCCGCCGAGGCCGCGCTCGCGCTGGCGGGCGTGGACCGGGCCACCGTGCAGGGCGCCGACCTGGTCATCGAGACGACGGTGCCCAACCGGGTGCTGCCCGCCCTCGGCGACCTGGTGGACATCGACTCGGTCTCCGTGCGCACCCCCACCCTCGAAGACGCCTACCTCTCGCTGACCGGCAGCGGATCGGAGCACCACCGTTGAGCGCCTACGCCGCACTGACCAGGGCCACCTATGTCGCGAGCGTGCGCGACAAGACGACCCTCTTCTTCACCTTCGCCTTCCCGCTCGCCTTCCTGGTGCTGTTCGGCCTCATCTTCCAGGGCGACAAGGTCAACGGCGGGCTGGCCTCCATCAACTACATCGCGCCGGGCGTGCTGTCCTGGGGCGTGGGCAACGCGGCCGTGTTCTCGGTGGGGTTCGCGCTGATGCAGTGGCGCCGGGACGACCTGCTCCGGCTGATCTGGCGCACCCCGACCCCGCTGCGCACCCTGCTCGCGTCGCGGTGGACGGTGGCGATGGGGGTGGCGCTGGCGCAGACCGCGCTCTTCACCGCCGTCGCGCTGCTGCCGTTCTTCGGGCTGAGGCTGATGGGTCCCTGGTGGGCGGCGCTGCCGCTGCTGGTGCTGGGGGTGACCGCGTTCCTCGCCATGGGCCTGGTGGTCGGCAGCCTGGCGGACACCCCGGAGGCGGTCGCGGCCATCGCCAACCTGGTGATGGTGCCGATGGCGTTCCTGTCCGGTTCGTTCTTCCCGGACGACCTGATGCCGGGCTGGCTGCGCACCGCCGCCAAGGTGCTGCCGCTGCACTATCTCAACGACGGTCTCACCGACGCCATGGGCGGCCGGGGCGACCTGGGGGACATCGCGCTGGACTGCGCGGGCCTCGCCGTGTTCGCCCTGGTCTTCGGGGTCATCGCCACCCGGATCTTCCGCTGGAGCAACCGGACATGACGACGACGATGACCTCACTGGAGGCCGCGCGGGCCGACCTCCACTCCCGGCTGGCGGCACGCGCCACCGCCGCCGGGCTGCCCGCGCCCGCCGTCTCCCGGATCGGCGACACCAACGTGCTCGGCGAGAGCGGCCTCCCCGCCGAGCCGGCCACCGTGCACCTGACCGCGCAGGCCGTGCTGCTCGGCCCGTGGGGCGGCACCCCGGCGGCCGGCCCGGCCTGCGGGACCTGCCTGGCGATGCGCCGCCAGCGGCTGCGCACCCGTACCGAGCGGGAGGCGCTGGAGACGGGTACGGAGACCACGGCGGCCGGGATCTGGCCGGTGCTGCCGGACCACATGGTGGACGCGGTGTGGTCGCTGCACCGGCTGATCGCCTCGGGCGCCGCCCGGCACACCGCCGGGGGCCCGGACGCCGAGCTGCCCCAGGTCACCGAGGTCGACCTGGAGACGCTGCGGGTGCGGACGTTCCCGCTGCTGCCGGAGCCGATGTGCCCGCGCTGCCGTCCCTTCACCGAGGAGGCGGCCCAGCGCGCGGCGGCGGAGGCCACGCTGCCCGCGCCGGGCCCGCTGCCCAAGCCGCGCCCGGACTCCTACCGGCTGCGGCGGGCGTCGGACCATCCGCTGCCGGTGAAGGCGCTGGCCAACCCGGTGTGCGGGGTGCTGGGCGGCGGCACCTGGATCGACGTCACCTCCCCCACCACCGCGCCGGTCGCGGGCAGCGTCTTCATGCGGGGGTACGCCGGTCTCACCGACGTCACCTGGAGCGGCCAGGCCAACTCCTTCGCGGCCAGCCGCGACCTGGCCTTCCTGGAGGGCCTGGAGCGGTACGCGGGCACCCATCGCCGGCATCGCGCACCCGTGGTGACGGCCTCGCTGGAGGAGCTGGGCGACCGCGCCCTCGATCCGCGTACGTGCGGGCTGTACGGGCCGCGCACCTACGCCGAGGACCCGATGGTCGAGCCCTTCGACCCGGCCCGGCCGATCCCGTGGGTCACCGGCTGGTCGCTGCGGGACGGCCGCCCGGTGCTGGTACCGGCCCGGCTCGTCTATTACAGCGCGGGCACGGCCGCCGACAACTTCGTCTTCGAGTGCTCCAACGGCTGTGCCACCGGCAGCACTTGGGAGGAGGCGGTCTTCTTCGGCCTTCTCGAACTCATCGAGCGGGACGCCTTCCTGCTCGGCTGGTACGGCGACCTCCCGCTCCCCGAGATCGACCTGGACTCGGTGCGCTCGCCGGGCGTGCGGGCCATGGTGGCGCGGGCCGCGCTCCAGGGGTACGACGTGCACGTCTTCGACAACCGGGTGGACCTCCCGGTGCCGGTGGTCACCGGGCTCGCGGTCCGCCGCGACGACGCGCCGGGCTCCCTGGCCTTCGCGGCGGGCGCCTCCTTCGACCCGGAGACGGCCGTGGAGTCGGCGGTCTCCGAGATCCTCACCTACATCCCGCACCTGCCCGGCCAGGTCGCCGAGCGGCCCGCCGAACTCACCGCCATGACCGAGGACTTCGACCTGGTGAAGCGACTCCCGGACCACGCGGCGCTCTTCGGGCTGCCCGCGATGCGGGTCCACGCCACCGGCTGTCTCAAGCCGCCCCGCACGGCGCCGCTCGACGAGCTGTTCGCGGGCTGGGAGGAGCGGCGGCCGCGCACCGGCGACCTCGGCGACGACCTGCTGCTGGTGCGGGACCTGCTGGGCGAGGCGGGCTGCGAGGTCGTGGCCGTCGACCAGACCACGCCCGAGCAGCGGCGGATGGGGCTCCGCACGGTGGCCACGCTGGCTCCGGGGCTGCTGCCGATCGACTTCGGCTGGCTGCGGCAGCGGGCCCTCACCATGCCGAGGCTGCGTACCGCGCCGTACCGGGCGGGTATGGTCCCGGCGCCGCTGCGGGAGGAGGAGTTGCGGCGGGTGCCGCATCCGTTCCCGTGAGCGGGGCAGGCGTTCTGCTCGTCGGCGCGCGGACCGTGCAGGGGCCCGCGCACACCGGCGGTCCCCGGCGCGCCGAGGCGGGCCGGGGACCGTGGGTGCGAACGCCTGGGTCAGGCGGTGCAGGAGGTGGTGCTGGTGGTGCTGGAGCAGGTGCTGGTGGAGGAACAGCTCGTGGACGAACCGAGCATGACCTCGCTGGCGTCCGAGTAGTCGGTGATCTCGAAGGTCTCCGACTCCAGGTCCAGGATCTCCTGGGCGAGGGAGGCGAGGTTGTTGTCAGCCATGGTGGCTCCTTCCGGGTCAGGTGACCTGCTGCCGGCCGGGACGGCCCCGTCCGGTGGTGCGCTGAACCAGCCGGAGGAGCGAGCCCCCCGACACCCCCCTTTCTACGCGCGTCCGACACCAACTCCCTGACCGATGGCTGTCACTTCGCTGACACCCCCGTACGACGACCCTCTGGAGCCCCCGCCGTGAGCAGCGACCAGTCCCGTCCGTCCGTGACCGTGGGCGGTGGTGTGCCGCCCGGTCTGGACGCCCTGCTGGCGTCCACCGCCGAGCTGTATCTCGACCTGCACCGGCACCCCGAGCTGTCCGGCGCGGAGGAGCGCACCGCCGCCCGGTTCGCGGACCGGCTCGCGGCCGACGGCTTCCGCGTGCTGCGCGGGGTCGGCGGCCACGGGGTCGCCGCCGAACTGGCCAACGGCGACGGCCCGGCCGTGCTGCTGCGTGCCGAGCTGGACGCGCTGCCGGTGGCCGAGGAGACCGGCGTACCGTACGCCAGCACCGCGACCGCGCCGGGCCCGGACGGGCGGCCGGTGCCGGTGATGCACGCCTGCGGGCACGACGCCCACCTGGCCTGCGCGGCGGCCGCGGCCCGGTGGCTCGCGGAACACCGGGACCGCTGGCGCGGCACGCTGCTGGTCGTCGGGCAGCCCGCCGAGGAGACGCTGAGCGGTGCCCGCGCCATGCTGGAGGACGGGCTGTACGACCGGATCACCGCGCCGGACGTGGTCCTCGCCCAGCACACCGCCGCGTTCCCGGCCGGGATGGTGGCGCACGCCGACGGGCCGCTGATGGCGGGCAGTGTGACGCTGGAAGTGGTCTTCGAGGGGGACGGCGGACACGCGGCCACCCCGCACCTGACGGCCGATCCGCTGCTCGCGGCGGCCGGCGCGGTGACCCGGCTCCCGGCCGTCGCCGCCCGCGAGACGGACCCGGCGGAGCGGCTGCTGGTCACCGCGTCCTCGCTGCGCGCCGGGGACACCGGGCGCACCGGGAACGTCATAGCCACCCGCGCCGAGCTGCGGGTCACCGTCCGCGCCCTCTCGGAGGCGGCGCTCGTCCGGGGCATGGCGGCGGTGGAGCGGGTGGTGCGCGCGGAGGCCGCTTCGGCCGCGCTGCCGCCCCGGGTCACCGTGCGCGAGCTGGCCCGCTCCGGGGTCACCCGGCCCGACCCCGGCGTCACGGCGGCCGTACGCGCCGCCCACCAGGCGGCCTTCGGCGCCGCCCGCGTCACCGGCTGGCCCGCGTCGTCGGCGACGGAGGACTTCCCGCTGCTCACCGGCGCGGGCGGCCATCTGCACGGCCGGCCCGGCATCCGGGGCGCCTACTGGATGCTCGGCTCGGTCGGCCCCACCCAGTGGGCGGCGGCCCCCGGCGCCGGGCCCGCCGAGAAGTTCCGCGGCCTCCCCCACAACCACTCCCCCCGCTACCTCCCCAGCGTCCGCCTCACCCTGGACACCGGCACGGCCGCTCTGGTCACGGCCGCACTGGCCCAACTGGACCCGGGCGCGCCCCCACAGCGGTGAGCGAGAACGACCGCCGTCATACGCACTGGGTCCGACCCAAGACCCGCGCCTGGCCGGAGACGCGGGCACCGCTGGAGAACCTGGTGGCGGCGGCCCGTACCGTGCGGGGTGTACTGCGCCAAGTGCAGCGTCCGTTCGTCCCGGTCCCGCTGTGGGCGGGGACGAGCGCTCTCTCGCCATCAGGAGGTTTCTCGGGTGACCAGTCGGCTGGTGCTCGTCTCGCCCGCCATCGGGCCCGCGCTGCGGGAGGCCCGGTTCTACGACGGGTCCTCGTCCATCGACGAGGCGGGAGCCGCGCGGGCGCGGGCGGCGGCCGGGACGTTGCCGGATGCGGCGCGGGTGGTGCTGTCGCCGGGTGCGCGGTGCCGGGAGACGGCCGAGGCGCTCAGGCTGCGGGGCGGGGTGGCGGCGGAGCTTGGGCCGCTGGACGCCGGGCGGTGGCGGGGGCGCACCCTGGCCGAGGTCGGCTCGGCGGAGGGGGAGGCGGTGGCCCGGTGGCTGGCCGACCCGGACTGCGCGGCGCCGGGCGGGGAGTCGGTTCGGGAGGTGTGCGCGCGGGTGGGACGCTGGCTTGAGTCGGTACCCGAGGGCCGTACGGTCGCCGTCGTGGAGCCCGAGGTGGTGCGGGCGGCCGTGGTGCACGCGCTGGGGCTGCCCGCCGGGGCGTTCTGGCGGCTGGACGTGGCGCCGCTCACCGCGACGGAGCTGTCCGGGCGGGCAGGGCGCTGGAACCTGCGGCTGGGGCGCCCGCTCGGGGGTGAGTGAGAGGGGCCCCGGACATCGCCGGGGCCCCTCTCGTCGTCACGTCACCGGCTCAGTGGGAGGCGGCGACCGCCTGGCCCGTGGTGCGCTCCACCGCGGGGCGGGGGTTCAGCAGCCGCTCGGCCAACTCGCCGAAGAGCAGCCCGAATCCGGCCCACAGCACCGTCTGGATGGCCAGCGCGGAGAGGCGGAACCGCCACAGCAGGGTGGCCGGGAAGTGTTCCGGCACCTCGTTGACGACCGGCAGGAAGGCGTACGCCAGCCCGGCCAGCAGGGCGAAGGCGGCCACGGCGACGAGGGTCGCGTACCAGTTGCCCAGGCGCGGGGCGAGCCGCTTGCCGAGCAGAGTGGCGCCGACCGCCAGGAGCACGCTGAGCAGCATCATCAGGAAGTACAGCGAGGTCCGCTTGCCGATGGTGTCCGGGTCCCCGACCGAGGGCGGGTTGGCCGGGTACTTCAGGAACGGCACGACGTACACGGCGAGCAGTGCGGTGCCGGACAGCAGCAGCGCGGTCGCGCGGGGGCCGAAGCGCCCGACGCGGCCGAGCGCGAAGCAGTAGGCGAGCGCGGCGATGCCGCCGAAGGCGACCCCGTAGACGAGGACGCCGGTGGCCAGTCCGGCGGTGGACTGGAGCGAGCGGGAGACGACTTCGACCTCGTGCTCGTGGGAGTGGTGGCCCTCGAAGCCGATGGCGCTGTCCACGTTGGGCTCGCCGAGGAAGTACGCGGCGATCAGGGCGAGCACTCCGGCGCCGAGGCCGGCGAGCATGCCCCGCACGAGGAGGTTTCTCACGGTTGCGGAGTTCATGGGTGAGCGGCGTCCCTCGCGTCAGTGGCAGGGGAAGCCGAGCAGGTGGCGGGCGTCGTGCACCCACTCGTGGACGTCCGTGCCGTTGAACACGGAGGTGGCACCCTGCTCGGCGCCGACGAAGTACAGCAGGACCAGCATGAGGATGCCGAAGAAGACCGCCCAGGGCGCTATCTCCTTCAGCGGCAGCTTGGCGGGAACGGCGGGGTTTCCGGCTGTCGGCTGAGCGACGGTCTGCGCCATGGCAGTACCTCCTCTGGGAGTTCGCGTCCCATCTCGGTGGTGCACAGGACGACGGCCACGGGTCTGACTCGCACGGTCCCTCGCGGGACCGCGCACACAGTGGCGCGACCGTGCCGGTTTCTCACCGGCTTCCGTTTCGCCGTCGTCGATATCGCCCCGACGGTACCGCGTGCGCCCTGCCTGGCCAAGACCGCGCCCCCACGGGTGATCTTCCTCTCCCGAGGGGGCGTCCGCGGGGGTACGGGTCAGAAGTCGTCGGCCCCGTTGCGCAGTTCGGTCGTCCAGTAGCCGGTGAGCGTCCTGGCGGGGTCGACGGCGAGGCCGCCACCGGCCGAGGAGTCCACCGCGATGACCGTGGAGTCGCCCTCCAGCACCAACTGGAACGCGGTCACCACCTCGTTGTCCTCGTCCACCCCACCGTCGGACAGCTTGACCAGTGCGAACGCCGGGTCACCGGGGTTCAGCACCGTCGGCCCGGCCGGCTTGCTCTTCGCCACGGACGGCACGTCCTGCTTGTGGCTCTCCAGGAACTGGATGTGCGGGAACCCGGCCATCTCGCAACGGTGACCCGAGGTGTTCCGCGCGGTCAGGATGATGTGGGTGTACGGCGGCCCGTCCTGACGCTCGGAGCTGACCTTGACGTCCTGGGCGCGGCAGAGGGGGGTGGCGGTGCCCTTCTTGGCTCCGGAGGACTTGGAGTCGGACTTGTGCGCGGTCCCGACGGCGGTGCTGGTACCGGAGCCGGTGTTGTTGCTGGTGCTCGTACCGGCGGCCGCAGGCGCGGAGGCAGCGGCGGAAGCGGAGACCGAGTCCTTGGCAACGGGCGCCGCCCCCTCGGCCTTGGTCCCCTCCCCGCTCTGACAGGCGGACAGCGAGAAGGCGAGCGCGGCAGAAGCAGCGACGGAGAAGAATGCCGTACGGCGCGAAGCGTTCATGATGATTTCCCCCGAGAGGTGAAACGTCGACAACGGTCCTTCCGAACCGCCGGCCAGCCGCTGACCTGCTGACACCCCAACTCTCACCGCCCCCGCTGGCGTCCCGCTGACGTCCGGCTAACGCCCCTCTGACGCCATGCCGGACCCCATCTCGGAGGGGGTCGACGGATCGCCCCGCCCCAACACCTCGGCCAGCACCACCCCGTCCCGCAAGGCAACGATCCGCCGTACCCGCAACTCCGCCCGCGTCCGAGGCCGGTACTTCGGCTCCTTCCGGCACCCACAGCCCGACCGCCCGTCGAACCGCAGCCCCTCCCCCAGCACCACGGCGACCACCGACCACCCCGCGACATCCCGCCGACGCGGCGGAGCGAAGTCCCGCCCGGCACACACGAGCGGCCGGGCACAGTTCGGGCAGGCATGCTCCCGGTCCGCATGCCGCTTAAAACTGACCCGGCACGAGAGACACGCGTAGTGGAGCTTGTAGGGGTTCACGGCGTAGAGGCACACGGGGTCACCGTAGCGACAGCTCCCGCTACAGGTCCTCCCCCGCAAGCCTCCGCACCGCCTCCTCATGCCGCCGCCGGTGGTCCGCCCGTCCGCTCACCCGCAGCAGGACCTCAAGGGCTCGGACCGCTCCCTCGTCGTACCCGGCGGACTCCGCCTCGTCGGCGGCGCGTTCCAGGAGAGGGATGGCCTCGGGTTCCTCGCCGAGGGCGAGGTGGGCCTCGCCGCAGACCGTGTGGAGGAGGGACGTGCGGGCCGCTTCCTCGTGTTCGGGGCCGAGGTCCAGGGCCGTGCGGGCGATCCGGAGGGCCTCCTTCGGCCGGCCGGACGTCAGGTGGGCGCGGGAGAGGTGGAGGAGGGCGAGCATTTCCGTATGGGTGTTGCCCTCGTCGCGGGCCAGGGTGGCGGCGCGGGCGCAGTTGGACAGGGCCGCGTCCAGGTCGCCCTGGGCGGACTGGACCACGGCCAGGTTGACGAGGGCGGTGGCCTCGCCGAGGCGGTCGGCGGTGCGGCGGGCCAGGGCGGGTGAGGGTTCGAGGAGGGTGAGGGCGTCCGTCAGGCGGCCCTCCTCGCTCAGGACCCAGCCCAGCAGGGTGCGGACGCGGGACTCGGCGTACGGGTCCGCCACGGCCTGGGCGCACTCCAGGGCCGTGTACAGCAGCGGCACCCAGTTGTCCCGCGAGCGCCACACCACCTGGGGCCACTGGAGGAGGATGATCCGCCAGGCCCGGTCGTCCAGGCCGGCGGCCCGCGCGGCGGTCACCGCCCGTGCCAGGTCCTCCCGTTCGGCGGCCAGCCAGCCCATCGCCTCCGCGCGGTCGACGAAGTCGCGGACGGCGGACGGGCGTTGGAAGTCCGCCGGGAGCGCGAAGCAGGGTTCGCCGCCCGGCTGGGCCGTCTCGGTGGCGGCGAGGGCGGTGGCGATGTAGTGGTCCAGGACGCCGGTGAGCGCCTGGGGGCCGGTCGCCGGGTCGAGGTCGCGGGCGTAGAGGCGTACGAGGTCGTGCAGTTCCCAGCGGCCGGGCGCGGTCTCGGTGACGAGGTGGGCGGCGCCGAGGCGTTCGAGGGCGCGGGCGGCGGTCAGCGGGTCGGTGCCGGAGAGGGCGGCCGCGGTGTACGGGTCGAAGTGGGTGCCGGGGTGGTGGCCGAGCCGGCCGAAGTGGTGCGCGGCCTCGCCGGGAAGGTGCTGCACGGTCAGACGGAGGGCGGCCGGGACCCCGGTGTCGTCGACGGCGAGGTGGGCCAGCCGGCCGCGCTCGTCCGCGAGTTCGTCCGCGAGGTGGGCCAAGGTCCACTGCGGGCGGCCCGCGAGCCGGGCCGCCGTGACCCTGAGGGCCAGCGGGAGTCCGCCGCAGAGCTCGGCGAGCCTGCGCGCGGCCACCGGTTCCCCGAGCACCCGTTCCTCACCGAGGACGCCCGCGAGCAGCGCCGTACCGTCCTGCGCGTCCAGCGTGCCGAGGGGGACGGGCCGGGCCGCGTCGGAGGCGATGAGCCCCTCCAGACGGTGGCGGCTGGTGACGACGGTGACGCAGTCGGCGCCGCCGGGAAGCAGGGCGCGGACGGTGGCGGAGTCACGCGCGTTGTCGAGGACGACCAGCAGCCGCAGCCGGTCGGTGAGGGTACGGAACAGCGCGGCGGCGGCCGCGGCCGATTCCGGTATCCGGCGCGGCGGCACCCCGAGGGCGAGCAGGAACTCGCGCAGCACCTCGGTCACCGACGGCTCGCCGGTGTCGCTGAAGCCGTGCAGGTCGGCGAAGAGCCGTCCGTCGGGGAAGGCGTCGGCGTTGCGGTGCGCCCACCACAGCGCGAGGGCGGTCTTGCCGACCCCGGCGGGCCCGGTCACCAGGCACACCGGCGCCTCCCCGGCGGCGGCCCGGCCGAGCGCGGCGAGTTCCGCGCCCCGCCCGTGGAAGCCGCGGGGCGCGCGGGGCAGCAGGTCGGCGTGCGCCTCGGCGGGCACGAGGGCGGGGCGGGGAGGGACGGGAAGCCGAGCGGGTTCGGCCTCCGAACGCGGGACGAGCAGCTCCGGTACGGGGTCGCCGCGCAGGATCAGCCCGTAGGCGTCGGCGAGTTCACGGCCGGGGTCGATGCCGAGTTCGTCCGCGAGGAGCCTGCGGGTGCGGTGGAACCAGTCGAGCGCCTCCGACTGCCGGCCCGCCTGGTACAGGGCGGTCATCAGCGCGGCGGACAGCGACTCGCGCAGCGGGTGCGCGACGGCCTCGGTGCGCAGTACGGCGGCGGCCCGGTGATGTTCACCCAACCTGCCGTAGACGAGCGCCAGTTGCTCCACGGCGGAGAGTCGGGACTCCTCAAGGGAGTGCGCGGCGGCCTGGAGCGGCGGTCCGGCGAAGGCGCCGCCGAGGGCGGGGCCGCGCCACAGGGCGAGGGCGTCGCCGAGCATGAGCACCGCGTCGGCGGGGTCGCGCTGTTCACGGGCGAGGGTGAGCAGTTCCTCGAAACGCTGGGCGTCGAGCAGGGTTTCCGGCAGCCGCAGCGCGTACGCGTCCCCGGCGGTGAGGAGTTCGACGCCGTACGCCTCCGCGTCGCCCTCGGCGAGCAGGGCGCGCAGCCGGGACACATGGCCCTGGATGACACCGCGCGCCTGGCTCGGGGGCTCGTCGTCCCACAGACAGGCGGTCAACCGGCCCATCGACACCGGGGTGTTGGCCGACAGCAGCAGCGCCGCGAGCAGGCTGCGGCGCTTGGCGGGACCGAGCGGCAGCGGCCCGCGCCGGGTGTCGACGGAGACGGTGCCGAGCAGCCGGAACTCCACGGGTCGGTCCTTCCGAGGCGGCCGGTACAGGAGAAAGAGCAGCATATCGGGGGTTTGCCCGGCGCCTGACGGGGGTTTCGCGCCGACCTCGCCGACGGTCTTGCGTACGCTGCTGCCCGTGCCGTCCTCCCGTTTCCGCCGTGTCGCCGTTCTCGTCCTGGAGGGCGCCAAGCCGCTCGACGTGGGTATCCCGGCGCAGGTGTTCACGACCCGCGCGAGCATGCCGTACGAGGTGCGGGTGTGCGGGGCCGCGCCGGGTCTGGTGACGGGCGGCGACGGCCTGTCGTACCACGTGGCGCACGGCCTTGAGGCGCTGGAGTGGGCGGACGTGGTATTCGTTCCGGGCTACCGGTTCCCGGACCGGGAGGACCCGCCGGAGCCGGTGGTGGCGGCGCTGGTCGCGGCCCACGGGCGGGGTGCGCGGCTCGCGGCGATCTCCACGGGGGCGTTCGCGCTGGCGGCCACCGGCCTGCTGGACGGCAGACGGGCCACCACGCACTGGCACTACGCGCGCGCCCTGGCGGCCCGGTACCCGCTGATCCGAGTGGACGAGAACGTGCTGTTCGTGGACGAGGGCAGCGTGCTCACGTCGGCCGGAGCGGCCTCCGGCATCGACCTGTGCCTGCACATGCTGCGCGGCGAGCTGGGGGTGGCCGCGTCCAACCACGCGGCCCGGCGGCTGGTCGCGGCCCCCTATCGCAGCGGGGGTCAGGCGCAGTACGTGCCACGCAGTGTGCCGGAGCCGCTGGGCGAGCGGTTCGCCGCGACCCGGGAGTGGGCGCTGCACCGGCTCGGTGAGCCGCTGAGCCTGCAGTCGCTGGCCCGGCACGCCGCGGTGTCGCCGCGTACGTTCTCCCGGCGGTTCGCGGAGGACACCGGGTACACGCCGATGCAGTGGGTGACGCGGGCCCGGGTCGACCTGGCGCGCGAGCTGCTGGAGCGCTCGGAGCGGAGCGTGGAGCAGATCGCCGACGACGTCGGGCTCGGCACCGGCACCAACCTCCGGCTGCACTTCCAGCGCGTGCTCGGGACCACGCCGAGCGACTACCGGCGGACCTTCGCCCGGGGCGAGTAGCCCTGGCGCGATCCTTGTGAACCGTGGCGCTCCTGCCACTGCCGCGCACGGCGCCCGCCCGCGAACCTGATGGCGAACGGAAGGGACACCATTCATGACGCGCATCGCCATCAACGGATTCGGCCGCATCGGACGCAACGTGCTGCGGGCTCTGCTCGAACGCGACAGTGACCTCGAGGTCGTCGCGGTGAACGACCTCACCGAACCCGCGGGGCTGGCCCGGCTGCTGGCCTTCGACTCGACGGCCGGGCGGCTCGGGCGCCCGGTGGAGGTGGACGGCGACACCCTCGTGGTCGACGGCCGCCGCATCAAGGTCCTCGCCGAGCGCGAGCCGGCGCAGCTTCCGTGGGCCGAGCTGGACGTCGACATCGTGCTGGAGGCGACCGGCCGCTTCACCTCGGCGAAGGCCGCCCGCGCCCACCTCGACGCGGGCGCGAAGCGGGTGCTGGTGAGCGCCCCGTCGGACGGCGCCGACGTGACGCTGGCGTACGGGGTGAACAGCGACACCTACGACCCGGCCCTGCACACCATCGTGTCGAACGCCTCCTGCACCACCAACGCGCTGGCCCCGCTGGCCGCCGTGCTGGACGAACTGGCGGGCATCGAGCACGGGTTCATGACGACCGTGCACGCCTATACCCAGGAGCAGAACCTCCAGGACGGCCCGCACCGCGACCCCCGCCGGGCGCGCGCGGCCGGCGTGAACATCGTGCCGACGACCACGGGTGCGGCCAAGGCGATCGGCCTGGTCCTGCCGAACCTCGACGGCAAGCTGTCGGGCGACTCGATCCGGGTCCCGGTGCCGGTCGGCTCGATCGTCGAGCTGAACACCACGGTCGCCCGCGACGTCACCCGCGAGGAGGTGCTCGCCGCGTACCGCACGGCCGCCGAGGGCCCGCTCGCCGGTGTCCTGGAGTACTCCGAGGACCCCCTGGTCTCCTCCGACATCGTCGGCAACCCGGCCTCCTCGATCTTCGACTCCGCCCTCACCCGTGTGGACGGCCGCCACGTCAAGGTGGTCGCCTGGTACGACAACGAGTGGGGCTTCTCCAACCGCGTGATCGACACGCTGGAGCTGCTCGCGCGGTGACCGCGGGAAACTCGCCGGCGCGGGCCGGCGGGGACGCGTGAGGGTTCGCGGACGACGTCCGCAAGTCGGCCGCGAACCCGGCAGACGGTCTGTGTGCAGGTTCTGTGTGCAGGTGGGGCCGGCGGACGAAGGCACCCCCTCCGTCCAGTCGTCGGGCCTGTGCCACAAGGCAGCGAGGCTCAGCTCGGTCGGTGAGAAGCGCCCCCCAGGTACCGCAGCGCCGAAGCCGCCGCCCCCGCCCCGCACATACCGTGCGCGCCCGGCCCCGGTGGGGTGGCGGCCGAGCAGAGGAAGACGCCGGGCAGGCCGGTGGTGTACGGGTCGAGGGTGGGCCGGGGGCCCAGGATGAGCTGACGGGTCGTCTTCGCGCCGGTGAGGATGTCGCCGCCCGCGAAGTTGGCGTTGGCGGCGGCGAAGTCGGCGGGGGCGGTGGCGCTCAGGCCCACGATCCGGTCGCGGGCGCCGGGGGCGAAGCGTTCGATCTGGCGCAGGATCGCCTCCGTGGCGTCCCCGGTGTAGCCGTACGGGACGTGCGCGTAGGCCCAGACCGGGTGCACGTCGCCCACCGAGCGGCCGGGGTCGGCAAGGTACTGCTGGCCGACCAGGACGAACGGCCGCTCGGGCATGCGCCCGGCCGTGACGTCCCGCTCGGCCCGCGCGATCTCGTCGAGCGTGCCGCCCAGATGGACGGTCCCGGCGTGCCGGGCCTTCTCGTGGGTCCAGGGGATGCCGCCCTCGACCGCTAGGTCGATCTTGAAGGCGCCGGGGCCCCGGCGGAAGCGGCGGTAGGCGGACCGGGTCCGGGCGGGCAGCCGGTCGCCGTAGATGGCGGCGGCCTGGCCGGGGTCGAGGTCGAGCAGGGTCACGTCGGCGGCCGGGATCTGCCGGTGGTCGGTGATCCGGGCGCCCGTCTCCACGGTGCCGCCGTACTCGCGCAGTGCCTTCTCCAGTGCGCGGGCGATGGACTGCGAGCCGCCTTCGGCCACGGCCCACCCGGCGGCGTGCCCGGAGACCAGGATGCCGAGGCCGATGGCCGAGGTGAGCGGGCGGCCCAGCGGGCGGAAGGCGTGCGCGGCGATCCCGGCCCAGAGCGCGCGGGTCTGCGGGGTGCGGAAGAGGCGGGCGAGGGCGGTGGCGGGCAGGGTGGTCGGCAGGCCGAACCGGGCGAGCAGCAGCGGGTGGGAGGGGATGCGCAGCAGCGGGCCCATCACCTCTCCGGCGAGCGCGTCCCAGTGCCGTACCGAGGGTTCGATCAGCGCCCGGTAGCGGTCGCCGTCGGGGCCGAGGAGGCGGGCGGTCTCCGTGACGGAGCGCATCAGTACGCCCGCCGTGCCGTCGTCGAGGGGATGGACGCAGTCGATCTCGGGCAGGAGCCAGCGCAGTCCGTGCCGTTCCAGCTCCAGTTCACGCAGGGCCGGTGAGTTGACGGCCATGGGGTGGATGGCGGAGCAGTGGTCGTGCAGCAGGCCGGGCAGCAGACCCTCGTAGCTGCGGGTGCCGCCGCCGACCTCGTCTGCGGCCTCCAGCAGCGTGACGTCGAGGCCCGCTTTGGCGAGGAGGGCGGCCGCGGCGAGCCCGTTGGGCCCGCCGCCGACCACCACGGCCGAGGTCATGAGGCACTGTCCAGGGGGCGCGGATCGGACAGCGGGCGCGCCGACCGTACGTCGTACACCGGGTAGTCGGCCACGTCTGTGGGCCAGGGCTGACGGGTCAGCATGTCGCGCACCGCGACGTGGCCGCTCTCCAGCAGGCCCAGGGCCGCGTCGTGGATCTCATAGGACTGAGTCTGCCGTTGAATGGGCTGGCCCTCCAAACAGACCACCCGGACCTCGCCGGGCGCGAAGGCGCAGCGGGCCTGTACGGCGCGCAGCAGTTGGTCATTGTGGAGGTGGCCCTCGCCGAAGTTCCAGCCGAGGGCGAAGCCCGCGATCAGCTCGCCCTCCATGACGGTGACCCCGTCCTGGCCGTCGGTGACGCGCTCCACCAGACCGTTGAGGGCGCGCCCGTGGGAGTGCATGGCCCGCCAGCCTTCCGCCTTGGCGGCGAGCAGCAGGGCGGTGTCGGCGTCGTAGAGGGTGACCATCTGGTGCGGGGCGAGCCTGGCGCTGGTGGTGAGGCCCGCCTCCAGCCGGTCGAGCGCGTCCCCGGTGAACAGCCAGGCGCTGGTGGCCCAGTTGCCCGCGTAGTAGCGCATGGCGGGCAGGAAGGAGACTAGGTCGGGGCGGAGGTTGCCGAGCAGCGGGAGCAGCACGAGGCTCGGCAGGATCACGACGAGCAGCCAGGGCGAGTGCAGGTCCCACACGGTGAGGTCGCCGTGGGCGCCGAAGAGGAAGAAGAGCGAGAAGACGAAGAACAGGTTCCACTCCAGCGGCACCCCCATGGGGAGGGTCGACAGGATGTGCAGGTGGAACACGACCATGTAGAGCAGGGCCGCCCAGGTCCAGGGGCCTCCGTCGCCCAGGAAGACGAGGTAGAGCGGGACGAGGTACTCGGTGGCCGTGCCGACGTGCGCGAGCAGGAAGGACAGGCGGGAGGGGCGCAGGTCGCGGGGGCGGTCGCGGTAGAAGAGCGGCTTGAGCCGGTTCGGGACCAGGGGCGCGTTGCTCATCATGGTGGCGACCACGAACGGGAAGTGGTGGTTGAGCTTGGAGGTGGCCGCTCCCCACCAGATCGCCAGCATGATCAGCTTGAAGCCGATGAACATGTCGCCGTAGGGGAAGAAGAACACCAGCAGCGACAGACCGTACTGCTCCCCGCGCGCGGCGAGGAAGACCGTCTTGTCGCGCAGGCCCAGCACCGCCAGGGTCACGATGAGCGGTACGGCGGCCATGGGGTCCAGCAATCCCGGGCCCGGCCGGCCGAGCAGCCAGATCCCGGAGGCGATGACGGCCACGTAGAGCAGTACGTCCACGAGTCCGCGCCGGTCTCCGCGGGTGAACGGCACTTTGCCGGGCCACGGCGGCAGCCGGACGGTGCCGGGGCGCAGCCAGTACGTGGCGGACCCGATCGGCGGCAGGAACCGGGAGGACAGCGGGCCCGAGCCGCAGCCGAGCCCCACCACCTCCCACAGCAGGGTGAAGACGATCAGCTTCTGGTAGACGACCGGCTCGGACCACCAGGACGCCACCTCGGTGACCGGTCCGAGGCCCGGCGTCAGCGAGATCACCAGGGCCGCTCCGCCGACGTAGAGCGCGCATTTGACGACGTAGAAGAGATACACCGCCGAGGGGCTGCCGAAGCCGTGCTCGACCCAGTGCCGGGTGAGGGCCTCCAGGCGGTCGCGGCGGGGCAGGGTGCGGTAGGTGCCGGCGTCGAGTGGGAGCAGCCGGGGTTTCATGAAGCCCATGGGAATCACGCCTTCACTGGGTGCGGACCCAGGTGAAGGTAGGGGCGCCGGGAGCACGGCGACGACGGCCGCGCGTCACAACATCGGGACCCGCTTTTGTGCCCCGGGCACAATGGCGCGGCCGCCCGGCGCCTCTACAGTGCGGTCATGCCGACAGAACAATCCCTGGTCAGCGAGTTGGTGGACCGGCTGCGCGGGACGAGGGAGGCCATGATCGCGGATCTGGTGCGGCTGACCCTCCTGCAGATAGACGCCCTCGACCACGACGCCGCCACCCGCTCGCTGCTGGAGGCGAGCCTGAGCGAGAACGTGGTGGCCGGGCTCAACTTCCTCCAGCAGGACTTCGACCCGGAGCTGCTGGAGGCCCCGTCCGCCGCCGTGGCGTACGCGCGGACGCTGGCCCAGCGTGACGTACCGCTCTCCGCGCTGATCCGCGCCTACCGCATCGGCCACTCCCGTGTGCTGGACCATGCCTTCGTCCACCTCGACGACCTGCCGGCCGAGCACCGGGTGTCGCTCGTCCTCGACGTGGTGCGCCGCTCGGCGCTCTTCATCGACCAGATCTGCGAGCAGGTCGGGCGCGCCTACGAGCAGGAGCGGGAGCGGTGGGTGGCGAGCCAGGGCGGGGTCCGCCAGCAGTGGGTGGGGGCGCTGCTCGGCGGCGGCCCGGTGGACCGCGCGGCCGCCGAGCGGGCGCTGCGTTATCCGCTGGACGCGGTGCATGTTGCCTGCACGCTGTGGCCGCTGGCCGCGATGACCTCATTCGACCTGGTCACCGCCGTGGACGAGGTGCGTGCGCATGCGATGTCGGTGCTGCGGGCGCGGGCCGCGCTGGTGGTGCCGACCGACGAGCGCGAGGCCCGGCTGTGGCTGGCGCTGCCCGCGGGGGGCGAGCGGCGGTGGCGCGGCGACCTGGCCCCGCCCGAGGGGACCCTGCTGCACGCCGCCGTGGGCCGGCCGGGTGCCGGTCTGGCCGGCTTCCGCACCTCGGCCCGGCAGTCCGCCCAGGTGCGGGAGATCCTCGCCATGAAGCTCACCGGCGCGGGCGCCCCGCGCTGGGTGCACTTCGCGGAGGTCGCCCCGGTCGCGCTGATGGCCGGTGACCTCCCGGCGGTACGGGACTTCGTGACGGCCACACTCGGCGAGCTGGCCCGGCCCGACGCGCGTGGGGCCACCCTGCGGGAGACGCTGCGGGTCTTCCTCGCCCACCACCGCAGTCATGTGGCCGCCGCCGACGCGCTGAACCTGCACCGCAACTCGGTCCAGTACCGGGTGCGCCGGGCCACCGCGCTCCTCCCCGACGGCCCGGCGGACGACTTCAATGTGCGGGCCGCGCTGCTCGCCGCGCATTGGCTCGGGGACGCCGTTCTCGGTTGATTACCGGCGCGTGTCCCATATCCGCCCCGGAAAGAAGCCTGAGGACAATAAAGAAATACGCATCTATTCACGAGGTGCCGACGACGTCGGCGTGTGCGTGCCGGTCAGGACTCTAGGGGTCGCACCTGCCCAGCGGTCCCGCTATTCCCAGGAAAACGGCGCCGGACGGGTGCGCGATTGCGTTTCCCCGAGTCGACGCCACTATGCACGGGAGATACCTTTTATCCAGATTGCGGCCGGATCGAGCGAGAGAAGGACGTAGTGGAACTAGCAATCGCTCAGGAGACCATTGCCCGGTGGCAGTTCGGTGTCACGACCGTCTACCACTTCCTCTTCGTCCCGCTCAGCATCGGCCTGGGAGGCATCGTCGCCGGTCTGGAGACGGCCTGGGTGCGGACAGGGAAGGAGAAGTACTTCCACGCCACCAAGTTCTGGGGAAAGCTCCTGCTGATCAACATCGCGCTGGGTGTGGTCACGGGCATCTTCCAGGAGTTCCAGTTCGGCATGAACTGGTCGAGCTACTCCCGCTTCGTCGGTGACGTCTTCGGCGCCCCGCTGGCGATGGAGGCTCTGGTCGCGTTCTTCTTCGAGTCCGTGTTCATCGGGCTCTGGATCTTCGGCTGGAACCGGCTCCCCAAGAAGGTCCACCTGGCGACGATCTGGGTCGTGACCATCGGCAGTCTTCTCTCCGCGTACTTCATCCTGGCCGCGAACTCCTTCATGCAGCACCCGGTCGGCTACCGGATCGACCCGGCGAACGGCAAGGCCCGGCTCACCAACATCTGGCGGGTGCTGTTCCAGGACACCACCCTGGTGCAGGTCTTCCACACCCTGACGGCGGCGTTCATCACGGGCGCCGCCTTCGTCATGGGCATCTCCGCCTACCACCTGTGGCGGGCCAAGCGCGGCAAGGACACCAACCGCAAGCGGATCGCGGCCATGCGCAGCTCGCTCAAGCTGGCCCTGATCGTCTGCACCATCGCCGGCATCCTCACCGCGCTCAGCGGCGACCGCCTCGCCAAGGTCATGTTCCAGCAGCAGCCCATGAAGATGGCGGCGGCCGAGGCCCTGTGGGACACCCAGGGACCGGCGCCCTTCTCGATCTTCTCGGTGGGCAACGTCGGCAAGGGGCGCAACGACGTCGCCCTGGAGGTCCCCGGCGCGCTGTCCTTCCTCGCCAAGAGCAACTTCCACTCCCCCGTCCCCGGCATCAACGACCGCGCCGACGAGCAGGTACGGCAGTTCGGCGGCACCCGCGCCGACTACATCCCCAACATCTTCATGACGTACTGGGGATTCCGCCTGATGATCTTCTTCGGCATGACCAGCTTCACCATCGGCCTGCTCGGGCTCTATCTCACCCGTAAGAAATTCTGGGTCAGACCCAGGTTCCGCACGGGTGAGGACGAACCGCCGAACCTGATGATCACCGACAAGATCCGGATGAACGACTTCTTCACCAAGTGGAGCTGGCGGATCGTCGCGCTGACCCTGGGCTTCCCACTGCTCGCCAACAGCTTCGGCTGGATCTTCACCGAGATGGGCCGTCAGCCGTGGGTGGTGTTCCACCTGATGAAGACCGCGAACGCCGTCTCGCCCAACGTCAGCGTGGGCACGCAGGTCGGCTCGCTGGTCGCGCTCACCGTCGTCTACGCGATCCTCGCGGTGGTCGAGGGCGGCCTGATGGTCAAGTACTCCAAACCGGGGCCCGACGTCGACGAGCGGCCCCCCACCAAGGACCCGACCCTGCGCATGTCCCCGGACGACCAGGACAAGCCGCTCTCCATCGCGTACTGAGGACGGATCGCCATGCATCTCCACGATCTCTGGTTCATCCTGATCGCCCTCCTGTGGGTCGGCTACTTCTTCCTGGAGGGGTTCGACTTCGGGGTCGGCGTCCTCACCCAGACGATGGCCCGCAACAGCACCGAGCGGCGCGTCCTCATCAACACCATCGCCCCGGTCTGGGACGGCAACGAGGTCTGGGTGATCGCGGCCGCCGGCGCCACCTTCGCGGCCTTCCCCGACTGGTACGCCACCCTGTTCAGCGGCTTCTACATCCCGCTGCTGATCATCGTGCTCTGTCTGATCGGGCGCGGGGTGTCATTCGAGTACCGGGCCAAGCGCGACAGCATGCGCTGGCAGCTCAGTTGGGAGCAGGTCACCTTCTGGACCTCGGTGATCATCCCGTTCCTGTGGGGCGTCATCTTCGCCAACATGGTCCGCGGCATCGCCATCGACCGCCAGAAGTCCTATGTGGGCTCCCCCGGTGACCTGTTCAACGGGTACGCGATCCTCGGCGGCTTCGCCACGCTGGTGCTGTTCACCTGCCACGGCGCGATCTTCGCGGCGCTGAAGACGGACGGCGAGATCCGCGAGCGAGCCCGCAAGCTGGTGCCGGTACTGGGCCTGGCGTCGCTCCTGCTGCTGCTGGCGTTCCTGCTGTGGACGCAGGCGAACTCGGGCAACGGCCAGAGCCTCGGCGTGATGATCGTGGCGTTCGCGGCGCTGCTCGTCGCCCTGTTCTTCAACCAACTGGGCCGGGAGGGCTGGGCGTTCGTCTTCTCCGCCCTGACGGTGGTCGCGTCCTTCGCCATGCTGTTCCTGACGCTGTTCCCGGACGTCATGCCGTCGACACTGAACCCGGCCTGGTCGCTGACGGTGTCCAACGCCTCGTCCGCGTCCTACACGCTGACGGTGATGACGATCGTCGCGGCGATCTTCGCTCCGCTGATCATCATCTACCAGAGCTGGACGTACTGGGTGTTCAGCAAGCGCATCGCGGTGCACCACATCCCGGCCGGCCACTGAGCCGCAGCCTCGTCGAACGGCTGGGCCCCCTCCTCGAGGGAGGGGGCCCAGCCGTGTGCGGTCGGGTCAGGTCGCCGCGGTGATGTGCACCTTGACGTGCTTCATGAGCGGCTGGTCGCTCTGGGTGCTGTAGTCGCACAGCGCGATCAGCACGTTCATCTCGGGCATGTACCCGGCCGCGCAGCCGCGCGGCATGTCGTAAGGGATGGCGAGGTAGCCGTCGAGGTAGCGGTGGCTGCCGTCCTTCGCCGTGGCGACGATGTTCACCGGGTCGAACTCCGAGATCCCGCGCTCGCGCATGTCGTCCTCGTTCATGAAGACGAGCTCGCGCAGGTTCTTGATGCCGCGGTAGCGGTCGTTGTCGGAGTAGATCGTCGTGTTCCACTGGTCGTGCGAGCGCATCGTGCCGAGCGCCAGCATGCCCGGCGCGGGCACCACGTCGGCCAGCTTGGCGCTGGAGAACTCCGCCTTGCCGGACTCGGTGAAGAAGATCAGCTCACGGGCGGGCTGCTTGATGCGGAAGCCCAGCGGCAGCCGGACCCGGCGGTTGAAGTCCTCGAAACCGTCCAGGACTTCGGACATGGTGTCCCGGATGCGGTCGTAGTCCTCGATGTACCACTCCCACGGCGTGGGGCTCGCGGGCAGCGCCGCGCGCGCCATGCCGGAGATGATCGCGGGCTCGGAGAGCAGGTGCTTGGAGGCGGGCCGCTTCATACCGACCGACAGGTGCACCATCGACATCGAGTCCTCGACGGACATGCTCTGTACGCCGCTGCGCTGGTGGTCCTTGTCCGTGCGGGCGAGGCACGGCAGGATCAGCGCCTCCTTGCCGTGGACGACGTGGCTGCGGTTCAGCTTGGTGCTGACCTGGACCGTGAGGTCGCAGTTGCGCAGCGCCTCGTAGCTGAACGGCGAGTCGGGCACCGCGAGGGCGAAGTTGCCGCCCATGCCGATGAAGACCTTGACGTCGCCCCGGTTCATCGCCTGGAGCGTGCCGATGGTGTCGAGGCCGTGGTCGCGCGGCGGGTTGATCTTGCAGACCTCGGCCAGCCGGTCCAGGAACTCAGGCTCGGGGCGGTGGTCGATGCCGCAGGTGCGGTTGCCCTGCACGTTGCTGTGCCCGCGCACCGGCGACGGACCGGCGCCCTCCCGGCCCAGGTTGCCGCGCAGGAGCAGCAGGTTGACGATCTCGCGGACGGTGTCCACGCCGTGCTCGTGCTGGGTGACGCCGAGGCACCAACTGATGATGGAGCGGTCGGCGTCGGTGTAGATCCGGGCCGCCTTGAGGATGTCCGCGCGGCTGAGCCCGGACTGGCGTTCCAACTCCTCCCAGGGAGTGGACTCGCACAGCGCCCGGTACTCCTCGAAGCCGGTGGTGTGCCGGTTGATGAACTGGCTGTCGATGGCCTTGGGGTCGGTCTTGGCCTGCTCCAGCACCGCCTTGGCCATGCCGCGCAGCAGCGCCATGTCGCCGCCGATCCGCACCTGGAGGTCCAGGGTGCTGGTCCGGGTGGCGTGGAAGGTGGCCATGTCCAGGAAGTCGTGCGGGATGATCGCCTTGGTGGCGCCCGCCTCGATGAACGGGTTGATGTGCACGATCTGCGCGCCCCGGTCGAACGCCTCGGTCAGCGAGGTGAGCATGCGCGGCGCGTTGGAGGCGACGTTGACGCCGAGGATGAACAGGGCGTCCGTGGCCTCCCAGTCCTTGAGGTCGACGGTGCCCTTGCCGGTGCCGAGCGCCGCCGTCAGGGCGCGTCCGCTGGCCTCGTGGCACATGTTGGAGCAGTCGGGCAGGTTGTTGGTGCCCAGCTCCCGTGCCATGAGCTGGTACAGGAACGTGGCCTCGTTGCCGAGCCGGCCCGAGGTGTAGTACGACGCCTGGTTGGGGTTCTCCAGGTTGCGCAGGTGGCGTCCGACGAGTTCGAAGGCGTCGTGCCAGGAGATCGGCACATAGTGGTCGGTGGCCGCGTCGTAGACCATGGGCTCGGTGAGCCGGCCCTGGTCCTCCAGCTTGAAGTCGCTCCACTCGTGCATTTCGCTCACCGTGTGGCGCGCGAACATCTCGCGGTTGGCCCGCTTGTGCGTCAGTTCCCACGTGACGTGCTTGATTCCGTTCTCACAGATGTCGAGCTTGAGTCCCTTGGTGTCATCCGGCCACGCACATCCGGGACAGTCGAAACCACCGTTCTCGTGATTCATCTTCATGATGGCCCGCGGGCCCTCGATCAGCGTTCCCTCGTCCAGCAGGAATTTGGTCACGCTCTTGGCGGCGCCCCATCCCGCGGCGGGGTGATGGTAAGGGTGGAAGTACGGCTCCCCCTTGGGGATCGGGCCCACGCGGGGCTCGAGATCCGACTCCGCCTCCATCATCCGTGACTGCTCTTCGTCCAAGGTGCTCAAGACTCTCACCCTTCCGCCGTCGCGGCGTGCGTCCATACCGATATATGGAGCTTCAACTCAGACTATGTCTGGGTTTCAGCACCCGCCACGCGACGCGCACCCCTTGAAAACAAAGGCCGCACGAGGTTTTCCCGACGGGCGCGGGATTCCTTTCACCGGGCATCCGAAAAAGATTTCCCAATAACAATGAACGGCACGGATTCCGGTCTTGGTGACCGAGGTCCGTGCCGCGTTCTCCAGGCTGCAATGAAGATCAAGTTCGCATGTGCGGCCCCGTTACGGAGCCACCGGCGCCGTCTCCTCACCCCGCTGTTCCGCGAGCACCTGTTCCCGCCGGGCGACGACCACCGCGGTGCCGGCGGCGCTCAGCGCGAAGGAGAGCAGGACCAGCCGGGGCCGGTCGAGCCGGTAGCCGATGAGCCGGTCGAGGGAGTAACGGCCGGGCCCGGTCAGGCCGATGCAGGTGGCGATGTAGCCGAGGTAGGCCGGGAACTCGTAGCCGCCCGCGGTGGCGAAGAACCCATTGGGGCGGTGCACGGAGACGGCGCCGCCCATGCCCCCGGCCACGGCGGCACCGGCGGCGGGCGTGGCGAGACCGAGGGCGAGCAGGAGCCCGCCGCCCAGCTCGGCCGAGCCGGACGCGACGGCGCTCGCCTTGCCGGGGCGGAAGCCCATGGACTCCATGAACTTGCCCGTGCCGTCGATCCCTCCCCCGCCGAACCAGCCGAGCAGCTTCTGCGCGCCATGGGCGGCCAGTACGCCGCCGGTGCCGAGGCGTACGGCCAGCAGTCCGAGATCCTTGCGTCGGCCCATGGGGAGGTCCTTCCGTCGGCGGAGCGGTCCGAACTGCGCAACACGCTAGCGACCATCGGGGCGGCACGCCCCCCGAAAGACGGACGGGGCACGTGGGACACCCACCCCGTCACCAGGAGGGCGCGGCGGCGGAGGCGGTGTCGCCGGGGGTGGTGAGGTGGGCGACCGCGTGGCCGCGGTACTGGAGCGTGGCGCAGACGCCGCGGGCGAGGTCGGTGCCGCCGATGACGACGAAGGGGCGGGTCTCGGGAAAGCGGGGGGCACGGCGGCGGCGGTCCCTTCGGTGGCCAGGGAACGGGTGCGATGCAGGGGAGACCGTCCGAGGTCGGCCCCATCCGGTCACCCGGAGCAGATGGCCGGTGTCGTGGCGGGACGTTTCGGCGTCCGGGATCTATCGTCGGCATGCGTCCGCAGGCGGTGCGGTCCGGCGGCCGATCGTGCGGTACGGGGCCCTCGCCGCAGCCCGCTCGGCGGTTGCCGCCGACTGCACCTCTTGGAGTGGTATGGCTTCCGGGATGCCCCCGCACGCGTCCGAACCGTGGGAGAGCGCGACGCGGTTGCTGGGACGGTGGAAGCTGTGGCTGATGCCCGCCTTGCTCAGCTCGCTGGTCGCGCTGGTGCTGTCGCTGCTGTACATGGGTGGCATCCTCACTCCGGAGGGCAGCCTGCACCGGATGCCGGTGGCGCTGGTCAACATGGACGAGGGCAAGCCGCTGCCGGGCCAGAAGGCCGACGTCGGCACGCAGGCCGCCCGTTCCATCCTCTCCTCCGGCTCCTCCGACGACCGGGTCCGCTGGCGCCCCATGTCACGGGCCGAGGCCCAGGACGAGCTGGCGTCGGGCAGGGTGTACGGCGCCCTGGTGATCCCGGCGGACTTCACCACGACCGTGGGCGCGCTGGCCACGGCGGACGCGAAGTCCCGCCCGGCGCTGACCGTCCTGACCAACCCCGGCGTCGGCAGCCTGGCCTCCTCGCTGGCGGGCCGGATCACGCAGAGCGCGGCCCACCAGGTGTCGGTCTCGGTCGGCAAGCAGTTGTCGGTTTCCCCCGAGGTGAAGCGGGCGAGCGCGGCGACCCGGGTGCTGATCGCCGACCCGGTGGAGGTGCGGACCCAGGTGGGCCATCCCATCGGCGCCCACAGCGGACTGGGACTGAGCGCCTTCTACTACGCGCTGCTGCTGGTGCTGGCCGGGTTCATCGGCGGCAACATCATCCACAACGGCGTCGACAGCGGGCTCGGCTACGCCGACACCGAGATCGGTCCCTGGCACTCGCGGCGCCCGACGGTCCACATCAACCGGACCCAGACGCTGGTGCTGAAGATGGCGATGACGGCGGGGCTCTCGCTGCTGACCACCTCGCTGATCATGCTGGCGACGATCGGTGTGCTGGGCATGGACGCCCCGCACACGGGTCTGCTGTGGGTGTTCTCGTACTGCGCGACGCTGACGGTCGGGCTCGGGGTGCAGGCGATCAACGCGGCCTTCGGCAGCCTGGGCCAGCTCGTGTCGATGTTCGTCTTCATCGCCTTCGCTCTGCCGTCCTCGGGCGCCACCGTGCCGCTGGAGGCGGTGCCGGGCTTCTACCGGTTCCTCGGGGCCTTCGAGCCGATGCGTCAACTGGCGGCCGGGGTGCGGGCGATCCTCTACTTCGACGCCCGTGCCGACGCCGGGCTGGCGCGTGGCTGGGTGATGATCGCGATCGGCTTCGTGGTGGCCCTGGCGTTCGGCTTCGCGGCGACCCGCTACTACGACCGCCGGGGCCTGCACCGGATGGTGCCCCAGCCGGGCTGACCGCCCGCTACTCCGGCAGGCTCGGTGGGCTCGTACGCGGGGGCGTCGGGTCGAGGTAGACGCGCTTGACCGCCGGGATCAGCGTGCGCAGCCGGGTCTCCGCCTCCTCGCAGGCCCACTCGATCTGGGCGGAGGTGGAGACGTCGCGGAAGTCGACCTTGGCGGCGATCAGGATCTCCCCCGGCCCCTGCACCAGCGTGGTCAGCTCCATCACGTCCTGGACGGCGTCGACGGAGAGCAGTTCCCGGCGCACGGCCTCGCGCATCGGCTTGGGCAGGGCGCGGCCGACGAGGAGTTCGGTGTTGGCGCGGCCGAGGATGTAGGCCACGATGATCAGCAGCACACCGATGAGGATGGACGCGATGCCGTCGAAGATCCCGGAGCCGGTGAGCTGTCCGCCCAGCAGGCCGAGGGCGGCGAGCACCAGGCCGATGAGCGCGGCGGAGTCCTCCATGACGACGGCCTTCACGGCGGTGTCCGGGGTGTGCTGGAGGTAGCGCAGGATCGGTACCCGGAAGTGCTCGGCCCGTCCGGTGGCCTGCCGCCAGCCGGTGCGCAGGGACAGCCCCTCCAGCACGAAGGCGACGGCGAGCACGATGTAGGAGATCAGCGGGTTGCCGGGCTTCTCGTCGTGGGTGAGGGCGTGGATGCCGTCGTACACGGCGAAGACGCCGCCACCGACGAAGGTGGCGACGGAGGCGAGCAGCGCCCAGATGTACCGCTCGGGGCCGTAGCCGAGGGGGTGGTCCTCGTCGGCGGGTTTCTTGCTGCGCTTGAGGGCGACGAAGAGCAGGGCCTCGGTCATGGTGTCGGCGACCGAGTGCCCGGCCTCGGCGAGCATGGCGCTGGAGCCGCTGAGCACACCGGCGACGGCCTTGGCGAGCGCGACGCCGAAGTTGGCGGCGGCCGCCACGAGGACGGTGAACGTCGATCCGCCCGCGCCGGGACCGCCGGCGGAGCCTACCCGGGGGTCCAGGTAGGGGCCCTTGCCCGCGCTCGTCCCTCGTTCCATTCCGGGTTCACCCTGTTCGCTCATAGCCGGACAGTAACCCTCTTCCCTGATCTCATGACCGGGCCAGGTAGTCGTGGACGACCTCGGGGCCGCCGAGGGTGAGGTCGGTGATCAGGTGGCTCGCCGAGACGACCTCCAGCACGGGTAGGTCGGCCAGGGGTGCCATGACGTGGGCGAAGAGCTGGAGCCGGGCGGGGCCGGTCCAGGACTCCTTCACGGTCACGTCGGTGATCTGCGAGCGGACCAGTTCGCAGATGCGGGGGCTGCCGTCGTAGCCGGGCAGCTTCTTCAGCATGAAGGCGGGGGTGGTCAGTTCGTCCCGCGCGGCCTTGTTGTCCAGCGGGACCTGCTTGTAGCCCATGGTGGCGACGGCGACGCGCAGGGAGCCGTAGTCGAGGGTGCCGACGACAGTGTCGGAGTCGACGTACAGGCGCGGCCGGCCGAGCTTCTTGGGGTAGGCCCCGAGTTCGCGGCCGCTGGCGATGGCCGGGAAGTTGTCGACGTACATGCCGAGGTTGTACTCCCCGTGCTCGCCGTCGAGTTCGACGGTGGCCAGGTGACCGGACTCGGTGTAGTCGCCGAGGCCGGTGACGTCGGGCATGCGCATCACCTCGAACCGGACCAGCGGTTCGGTGATCCGCAGCGGCTCGGGCACGATCCGGGCGAGTGCCTCGGGGGCGGTGCGGTAGGTGATGTTGAGGTACTGGCGGTCGGTGAACCGGTAGCGGGCCTCGGGGTAGGCCGGGGCGGCCAGCGGGGTGGTCCAGCGCTGGAGCACATCGTCCGCGCGCATGTGACGGTCCTCCCCTGTCACGGCTGGGTGTCGTAGTCGTCGTAGAAGCCGCGGCCGGTCTTGACGCCGAGGTGGCCCGCGTCGACGTACTTCTTCAGCAGTTCACGTGGGCCGGTGGGCAGTTCGGGCTGTTCGGCGGCGTAGTGGTTCTCGATGTCGAGGACGACGTCCAGGCCGACCCGGTCCATCATCCGGAACGGTCCTGCCTTGGAACCGGTGTTGACCTGCCACATCCGGTCCACGTCCTGCGGCGTGGACACGCCGTCCGCGACCACGGCGAGGGCCTCGCGCTTGATGGCCGCCCAGATCCGGTTGAAGATGAAACCGGTCGACTCCTTGTGGGCCACGAAGGGGTGCAGCCCGTAGCGCGGGAGCACCGTCTTCAGCAGTTCCATGATGGCGGGCTCGGTGTGACCGTCGGACATCAGGTCGAGCGCGTTCTGCTTCGGCGGCATGTAGAAGTGGGTGTTGAGCACACGCTCGGGATGCGCGACCTGGTCGATGAACTGACTGGAGGCGTACGACGAGGAGTTGCTGGCGAGAATGGCGTCCGGGGCGGCGAGCCGGTCCAGCTCACCGAACACGCTCTTCTTCAGCTCCAGCCGTTCCGGGATGGCCTCTACCACCAGCCAGGCGCCCTGGACGGCCTCGGCCATGTCGTCGGTGACGACCACATCGCCGGGCCGGCCGCCCTCGATCCGGGCGGCGACCTCGCCCACGTGCTCCTCGACGTAGGCACGGGCCGCGTCGCCCGCCTCCAGCGACTTGTCGTAGACGCGGACCGTGCCACCGCGGGTGGCGAACATGAGGGCGATGCGGCGGCCGAGAGTACCGGCGCCGATCACCGCGACGGGCCGGTCCTCGATGTCGGTCGGCAGGGTGAACGTCATGGTCCGTCCTCGTGCTGGGAACGCCGTCCGGGCCGGTCGCCCGCCGTGCGCGGTCCAGTCTCGGCCGCCCGCCGGGCACCGGCCAGCGCTGCCGTCCGTAAGGGGGATTCGGGTGCCGCGCGGGTGAGGGCGCCGTTTCCGCCGGGGCCGGCCGCGGAACACCTTGCCCGCGCCGCGCCGTGCCGGCCGACGCACGTGACCGACGACGACAGGACGTGCAGATGCAAGGCTTCTCCCGCGAACCGGGCACGCACGGACCGGTGACCCAGTTGCCCCCGGAGGGCCTGCGGAAGATCTACCGCTGGGCCGCGCTGATCGCCGTCGGCGGCTTCCTCTTCGGCTACGACACCGGGGTGGTCTCCGGCGCCCTGCTGTTCATCACCGACGACTTCCACCTCTCCGCCGCCGAGCAGGGCACCATCGTCTCCGTCCTGCTGATCGGCGCCATGGCGGGCGCGCTGCTCGCGGGCAGGCTCGCGGACGGCATCGGGCGCCGGAAGGCGGTGGCGCTGGAGGGTGCCGTCTTCATCGTCGGCACGGCCATCGCCGCGACCGCGCCGACGTACTGGCAATTGCTGGTCGGCCGGGTGGTGCTCGGTCTCGCGGTGGGCGCGGCCTCGGCGACCGTGCCGGTGTACCTCTCGGAGATCTCCCCGACGGCGATCCGGGGCCGGGTGCTGAGCGCCAACCAGCTCATGATCACGGTGGGCATCCTGGTGTCGTACCTGATCGACCTGGCCTTCTCCGGCAGCGGCGACTGGCGGCTGATGTTCGCGCTCGGCGCGGTCCCGGCGTCCGTGCTGACGCTGTGCGCGCTGCTGGTGCTGCCGGAGTCGCTGCCCTGGCTGGCGCGCAAGGGCCGCTGGACCGAGGCCCGCGAGGTGCTGACGCTGGTGCTGCCGAAGGACGACGCGGAGCGGGTAATGAACGGGCTGCGGCACCGGGACGGCAGCCACGCACCCCGCCCCGGCTGGCGCACGCTGCTCGGCCCGAAGGTGCGCCCGGCGCTGATCGTGGGCGTGACGATGGCCGTCATCCAACAGTTCGGCGGCATCAACACGATCATCTACTACGCGCCGACGATCATCGAGAAGACCGGCCTCAGCGCCTCCAACTCGATCTTCTACTCGGTGTTCATCGGCGTCATCAATCTGGTGATGACCATCGTGGCGACCAGGCTGATCGACCGGGCGGGCCGGCGCACCCTGCTGCTGATCTCGCTGGCCGGGATGGCGCTGCTGGTCGCGCTGCTGGGCCTGAGCTTCGTCGCGGGCTGGAACTCCGAGCTGTCCCTGCTGTGCATGATCCTGTACATCGCCGCCTACGCGGGCGGCCTCGGGCCCATCTTCTGGGTGCTGGTCGGTGAGCTGTTCCCGCCGACGGTGCGGGCGTTGGGGTCGAGCACGGCGACGACCACCAACTGGGTCTCCAACTTCGCGGTCAGCCAGGCGTTCCTGCCGCTGGCGGCCGCGATCGGGCAGGGCGAGACGTTCCTGGTGTTCGCCGCGATCTGCTTCTGCGGGCTGCTGTTCGTGGCCCGGTTCGTGCCCGAGACGAAGGACCGCTCCTTCGAGGAGGTCGACGCGGCCCTCCAGGCCCGGTTCGGGCGCTCCGGTCCGGCCGGGGAGGACACCGGCCACCGAGCCGGGGACCGCAGCCGGATCTGAGGAGCCGGGAAACGGGCCGGGCCCGGTCGCCTCGTGGTGAGGTGACCGGGCCCGGTACGGCCGTCGTTCAGGACTGGGGCCGCTTGCCGTGGTTGGCGCCGTTCTTGCGGCGGGCCTTCTTCTTCCGGCGTCGCTTCGAGGACATGCGGGCCTCCTTCTGGCGTGGTCGGACACGTTCGTGCGGGGACGGATGATCGCCTGCCCCGCGTGCCGGACACCATACATGCGGGTATGCCCCGCGAGCACAGTCACCGGGGCGCGCGCCCCGAGTCGCGCGCCGGGTCCGGGGCACGGACGATACGAGAGACCGGGAAAGGGGGGCGCCGTTCGTCGCGCGCGCCCGCCGCCGGGGTGAGGAGCATCCGCCGATGGCCGGAACCTGGGAAGCCGACGCTCTGGTGATCTTCGGGGTGACCGGGGATCTCGCGCGGAAGATGACGTTCCCCGCGCTGTACAAGCTGGAGGGCCGGGGGCTGCTCGACTGCCCGGTGATCGGTGTCGGCCGGCGCGAGATGAGCCACGAGGAGCTGACCGACCTGGTCCGTGCGGCGGTGGAGGAGGCGGAGGGGTCGGTCGACCGAGCGGTGCTCGAACGGCTGGCGGGCCGGCTGACCTACGTGGCCGGAGACCTCACCGCGTCCGAGACCTATGGGCGGCTCGCCCAGGAGCTGGGGCGTCGCAGGCGTCCGCTGTTCTATCTGGAGACCCCGCCCGCGCTCTTCGCGCCGATCGTGGACCAGCTCGCCTCGGCCCGGCTGCTGGGGCAGGCGCGGGTGGCGCTGGAGAAGCCGTTCGGGCACGACCTCGCCTCGGCCCGCGCGCTGGACCGCAAGCTGACGGCGGTGCTGGACGAGAGCCAGATCCTCCGGGTCGACCACTTCCTGGGCAAGGAACCCGTCATCGAGCTGGAGTACCTGCGATTCGCCAACTCCGCGCTGGCCGAGCTGTGGCACCGCGACAGCGTGGTGGCCATCCAGATCACGATGGCCGAGGAGTTCGGGGTCGAGGGCCGCGGCGCTTTCTACGATCATGTGGGCGCACTGCGCGACGTGATCCAGAATCATCTGCTGCTGGTGCTGGCCCTGGTGGCGATGGACCCGCCGGTCGGGCCGAGCGCGACCGATCTGTGGGACAAGCGGATCGAGGTGCTGCGCTCGATGCCGGAGGCCGATGTGCACGCGTACGTGCGCGGCCAGTACATCGGCTACCAGCAACTGCCGGGCGTGGCACCGGATTCGACCGTGGAGACGTACGCGGCGCTCCGGCTGGAGATCAACAACTGGCGCTGGGACGGGGTGCCGGTCTTCATCCGCGCGGGCAAGCGGCTCCCGGTACGGGTGACCGAGGTACGGCTTATCCTGCGCGACCCTCCCCGGCTCGGCTTCCTCCCCGACCCCGGCCAGGTCGTCGGCAACCAGATCGTGCTGCGCATCGACCCCGAGGCGGGTATGCGCCTCCAACTCTCCGCTCTGGACGAGGAGTCGGCCTGGCGACTGGTCCCCCTGGACACCATCTTCGCCCGCGAACTCGGCAAGCCCCTGGCCCCGTACGAACGCCTCCTGTACGCGGCCCTGACCGGCGACGACAAGTACTTCGCCCCGCAGCGCGCGGTGGAGGAGTGCTGGCGCATCATCCAGCCCCTCCTCACCTATCCCCCGCCGGTCCACCCGTACCCGCCCGGCTCCTGGGGCCCGCCCCAGGCCGACGCCCTGGTGGCGGGCAGCCCGCCCTGGCAGCGGCCCTGGGTGCCGTAGTCCCACCTGCTCCGCGGCTCGCCACCGCTGCGACTGGATGTGGTGCGGGGGCGCAACTAGGGTGCTTCTGTCCAGCACTTCCGTCTGTAGCACTGGAGCAGGAATGACCGGTGATCCCGAGCCGATCAGCGCCGAGGCACGCAAGGCGCTCGAGCAGGAACTGTCCGATCTGCATGAGGAGCGCAAGACGGTCGCCGCCACTCTGAAGGACTCCGACGAGGTCGGGGACCGTGCCGACCAGGCCGACGAGATCCAGCGGGCCGACCAGCTCAACCGGCTGGACGAGCGCATCGACCGGGTCGAGGACCGGCTGCGCCAGGCCGGCATCGCGGGCCCGGTGTCCACCGATGTGGTCGGCGTGGGTACGACGGTCACCGTCCGGTTCGCGGACGGCACCACGGACACCCTGCACATCGGCGAGATCGCCGACGCACGCGACCCGAAGCTGGTCACCTCCGACAGCCCGCTGGGCCGCGCGCTCCTCGGCCGCGCCCCCGGCGACACCGTCCGCTACGACGCCCCGGACGGCGAGGCCACCGCGGTCGTCGTCTCCCTGGGGACGCCCGGCGACAAGGGCTGAGAACTGCGGGAAAGAGCCTGGGCGGACCGGACGCGATGTCCGGTCCGCCCAGGCTCTTTCCCGTCGGCGGGGTCAGCCGTCGTAGTGGGACGGCGGGAAGGGGTCCTCCTCCGCGCGCTGCCGGCGCGTCAGGTCACCCGTCTCCACCTCGCCCCGGTCGACCTGGCGGTCGATCTCGGCGCGCTCCTGCTCGTAACTCCGTTCCGGGCTCTCCGGTTTCCGGACCGGCAGGCCGACATCGCGCCGGTCCTCCTGGGTACGTTCCTGGAGTTCGGTCTCGTCCGGGCGGCGGGGCAGGCCGCGGCCGTGCCCGCGGTCGGGGTCGCCCTCGACCTTCTTGTTGGACTTGTGGTGGTGCGCCATGGGGTTCTCCTTGCCGCCGTCGGTCTACTTGGCCTCGGCGTCCTTCGAGCCGGCGTCCTTGGTGTCGGCGTCCTTGGACTCGGCCTTCTTCTTGCCGCCGGACGCGGTCTTCTTGGCCGCCGCCTTCTTCCCCGCGGACTCGTCGCCCTTCTCGGACTTCTTGTCGTCCGCCCCGCGCACGGTGACGTGCAGCGAGTCGTTCTTCACGTCGGCGACGATCGTGTCTCCGGGCTCGGCCTGGCCGCTGAGCAGCAGCTCGGCGATGCGGTTGTCCAGCTCGGACTGGATCGTGCGGCGCAGCGGTCGCGCGCCGAACTCGGGCTGGTGGCCGTGGGCGATCAGCAGCTTCTTCGCCGCCTCGGTGACCTCCAGATTCATCCCCTGCGCCTTCACCCGGCGCCGGCTCTGGTCCAGCAGGTGGTCGACGATCTCGGAGAGATCGTCCTCGGTGAGGCTGTGGAAGATGATGATGTCGTCGATCCGGTTGAGGAACTCCGGCAGGAACCGCCCGCGCAGCTCCTCCAGCAGCTCGTCCTTGATCTCGGACACGTCGCCCTGGTGCGCCAGGATCAGATGGGCGCCGATGTTCGACGTCATGATGATGACCGTGTGCCGGAAGTCGACGGTGCGGCCCTGGCCGTCGGTCAGCCGGCCGTCGTCCAGGATCTGCAGCAGGGTGCTGAAGACATCCGGGTGCGCCTTCTCGATCTCGTCGAACAGGATCACGCTGTACGGCTGGCGGCGGACCTTCTCGGTGAGTTGCCCGGCCTCCTCGTAGCCGACGTATCCGGGAGGCGCGCCGACCAGGCGGGAGACGGTGTGCTTCTCCTGGAACTCGCTCATGTCGAAGCGGATCATGCGGTCCTCGTCGCCGAACAGCAGCTCCGCGAGGGCCTTGGCGAGTTCGGTCTTGCCCACGCCCGTGGGGCCGAGGAAGAGGAACGAGCCCACCGGGCGGTCCGGGTCGCCCATGCCGGCGCGGTTGCGCCGCACCGCCTGGGAGACCGCGGTGACGGCCTCGTTCTGCCCGACGATGCGGGCGTGCATGTCCTCCTCCAGTTTGAGCAGCCGCTCCTTCTCGCTGGCGGTGAGCTGCGATACGGGGATGCCCGTGCGGCGGGAGACGATGTCCGCGATGTCGTCCGGGGTGACGGTGATGACGCCCTCGCGGCGCTCCTCGATCCCGGCGACCTCGGCCTCGACCTCCGCGATCTTGCCCTTGATGTCGTTCGCCTTCTCGTAGTCCTGGCCCGACACGGCCTCGTCCAGCTCACGCTGCAGCTTGGCGATCTTGTCCTCGCGGGCGACGACCTCGGTGGAGCGGGCCGCGCTGCGCAGCCGGACCCGCGCGCCGGCCTGGTCCATCAGGTCGATGGCCTTGTCCGGCAGGAAGCGGTCGGTGATGTACCGGTCGGAGAGCACGGCGCAGGCTTCGAGCGCCGAGTCCTCGTAGCGGACCTGGTGGTGGGCCTCGTAGGCGTCGCGCAGCCCTTCGAGGATCAGCACGGTCTCCGCCACACTCGGCTCGGGCACCATCACGGGCTGGAAGCGGCGTTCGAGGGCGGCGTCCTTCTCGACGTACTTGCGGTACTCGTCGATGGTGGTCGCGCCCACCACGTGCAGCTCGCCGCGCGCGAGGGCGGGCTTGAGGATGTTGCCCGCGTCCATCGAGCCCTCGCCGGTGGCGCCCGCGCCGACCACGGTGTGCAGCTCGTCGATGAAGAGGATGATCTCGCCCTCGGACGCCTGGACGTCCTCGATGACCTTCTTCAGTCGCTCCTCGAACTGGCCGCGGTACTGGGCACCGGCCACCAGTCCGGACATGTCGAGGGCGACGACCCGCTTGTCCTTCAGGGTCTCGGGGACGTCCCCGATGACGATGCGCTGGGCCAGACCCTCCACGATGGCGGTCTTGCCGACGCCGGGCTCGCCGATGAGGACCGGGTTGTTCTTGGAGCGGCGGGAGAGGATCTCGACCGTCTGCTCGATCTCGTCGGCGCGTCCGACCACCGGGTCGAGCTTGCCCTGCCGGGCCTCCTCGGTGAGGTCGCGGCCGAACTCGTCCAGGGTGCTGGTGGGCCCTCCCTGGCCGCCGCGGCCCTGGTCGTGCCGGGCACCCTGCTCGGTGCGGGACGCCAGCTTCCTGCCGTCCACGCCCTCGGCGGACAGCAGCCGTCCGGCGCCGGAGTCGGCGTCGTCCAGCAGGGCGGCGAGGATGTGCTCCGGGCCGATGTAGGAGTTGCCGGCCGCCTGGGACTGCGCGAAGGCGTCGGCGAGGGTGCGCTTGGCCGCGGGGGTGAGGCCCGGCTCGGCGGACGGGGTGCCGGACTCGCCGGGCAGCACCTCGCTGATCGTCTGGGCGAGCTTGTCGGGGTCGACCCCGGCCTGGGCGAGCAGCCTGCGGCTGGGCTCGACCTTGGTCGCGGCCCACAGCAGGTGCTGGGTGTCGAGGTCGGAGGTGCCGTCGTCCTCGGCCTTCCGCGCGGCCAGGTTGAGCAGTTCCTGCGAGGACTCCGTCAGCAGCCGTCCGATGGGAACTCGCTGCACCGCGGGGGGCGATGACGCCGGTGACATGCCGAAGAACCGGTTCAGCAGGTCGCTGAACGGGTCGGAGGAACCGAACGGTGAGCCGAACGACATCGACATGGCAGCTCCTGGTGCGCGACGGATCAGGTTTTCACTGAACCCCGATGTCCAGGGCCTCGCAACCCGAGGAAGCGCGCTCCCCCAAGGGATTTCCGGGCTTACCCCATCCCTTTGCCGGCGCCCCCGACCCTGTTGTGCGCATTCCTTATATGCACGCGAGCAGCGGCTCGTGACGGTCACGCTCCGTTGCCCGCGCGGACGAAGCGCATTCTGCCTAGACTCGGAATCCGAACGACCGGTGCGAGACGGACCGGAGCCGGCGCAGAGGAGTCTGGGCATGAGCGAACGTGCGGGCGTTGCGAGGTCGGCCTGGTGGGCCGGACACGATCCCGTGGTGGAACTCCAGCAGTTGTGGGGCGAGGTCAGCCGCCTGGTGGAGCAGTCCGCACAGCCGGCCGAGCCGACCCGGCACTGGATGCCGCTGGTCGAGGAGGAGGACGCGGGCGACGCCTATCTGGTCCGCGCCGAATTGCCGGGCATTCCCCGGGAGAGCGTGAACATCGAGGTCGACGGCCGCGAGCTGCACATTCACGGTGCGCTCGACGAAACCACCGGCGGAAACGCGCTGCGCCGCAGGTCGGGAAGTTTCTCCTACGGCGTGCGGGTTCCCGGTGACGTCAATGTCGACGGCGTACAGGCCGATCTTTCCGACGGTGTACTGACCGTCCGGCTGCCGAAATCCCAGGCGGCGACCCCGCGTTCGATCGAGATCGGTTCCTGAGGACACCGCGAACAAGAAAGCGGCCGGCCCTGGGAAAAGGACCGGCCGTTTCAGTCGGGCCTCTAGGCGACAGGCGTCACCACGACGTTGACGTTCTTCATCAGCGGCTGGTCGCTCTGCGTGCTGTAGTCGCCGATCGCGCAGAGCACGTTCATCTCCGGCATGTACCCGGCCGCGCAGCCCTGCGGGATGTCGTACGGGATCACCTTGTAGCCGTGGACGGACCGCTGGCTGCCGTCCTTGGCGATGCTGGTGATGTCGACCTCGCCCAAGAGCTTCAGCCCGCGCTCGGCCATGTCCTCCTTGTTCATGAAGATCAGCGTGCGCAGGTTCTTGACCCCTCGGTAGCGGTCGTCGTCCGAGTAGATCGTGGTGTTCCACTGGTCGTGGGAGCGCATCGTGCCGAGCTTGAGCATGCCGGCCCCGGGGATGACGTCGGTCAGGCCGGCGCTGGAGAACTCGGCGCGCTCCGAGGGGGTGCGGAAGACGAGTTCGCGGGCGGGCTGCTTGATGCGGAAGCCGAGCGGCAGCCGGACCCGGCGGTTGAAGTCCTCGAAGCCCTCCAGCGCCTTGGCCATGGTGTCGCGGATGCGGTCGTAGTCCTCGACGTACCACTCCCAGGGGGTGGCGCTGTCGGGCAGGGCGGCGCGCGCCATCCCGGCGATGATCGCGGGCTCGGAGAGCAGGTGCTCGGAGGCGGGGCGCTTCATGCCGACCGAGAGGTGGACCATGGACATCGAGTCCTCGACCGAGGTGCCCTGCTCGCCGGTGGCCTGCCTGTCCTTCTCGGTGCGGCCGAGGCAGGGCAGGATGAGCGCCTGCTTGCCGTGCACCAGGTGGCTGCGGTTGAGCTTGGTGCTGACCTGCACGGTCAGCTCGCACTTGCGCAGCGCGTCGAAGGTGTAGGCGCTGTCCGGCGCGGCGAGGGCGAAGTTGCCGCCCATGCCGACGAACACCTTCACATCGCCGGTGTGCATGGCCTCGATGGTGTTGACGGTGTCCAGGCCGTGCTCGCGGGGCGGGTCGATCCCGCAGACCTCGGCCAGCCGGTCCAGGAACTCCTTGGAGGGCCGGTGGTCGATGCCGCAGGTGCGGTTGCCCTGCACGTTGCTGTGCCCGCGCACCGGGGACGGACCGGCGCCCTCCCGGCCCAGGTTGCCGCGCAGCAGAAGGACGTTGACGATCTCGCGGACGGTGTCGACGCCGTGCTCGTGCTGGGTGACACCGAGGCACCAACTGAAGATGGCGCGGTCGGCCTCGCAGTAGATGCGCGCGGCGGACTCGATCTCGGCGCGGCTGAGCCCGGACTGGAGCTCCAGCTCCTCCCAGGGCGTGGCCTCGACGACCGCTCGGTACTCGGCGAAACCCGAGGTGTGCCGGTCGATGAACTCCTGGTCCAGCGCCTTGGGGTCGGTCTCCGACTCGGCGAAGATCGCCTTGGCCATGCCGCGCAGCAGGGCCATGTCGCCGCCGATGCGCACCTGGAGGTTGAGCGAGCTGGTGGGGGTGGCGCGGTTCAGCGCCATGTCCACGAAGTCGTGCGGGATGATCGTGCGGGTGGCGGCGGCCTCGACCAGCGGGTTGATGTGCACGATCTTGGCGCCGCGCTTGTAGGCCTCGGCGAGCGAGGTGAGCATCCGGGGGGCGTTGGAGGCGGCGTTGACACCGATGATGAACAGGGCGTCGGTCTTCTCCCAGTCCTCCAGGTCGACGGTGCCCTTGCCGGTGCCGAGGGCGGCCTGCATGGCGCGGCCGCTGGCCTCGTGGCACATGTTGGAGCAGTCGGGCAGGTTGTTGGTGCCCAGCTCGCGGGCCATCAACTGGTAGAGGAAGGTGGCCTCGTTGCCGAGCCGGCCGGAGGTGTAGTACGACGCCTGGTCGGGGCTTTCCAGGTTGCGCAGGGTGCTGCCGACCAGCTCGAAGGCGTCCTGCCAGGAGATGGGGACGTAAGTGTCGGTGTCCGCGTCGTAGCGCATGGGGTGGGTGAGGCGGCCCTGGTCCTCCAGCGCGGCGTCGCTCCAGGTGGCGAGTTCGCTGACGGTGTGGGCGGCGAAGAAGGCGGGGCCGACGCGCTTGTGGGTCATCTCCCACGTGACGTGCTTGATGCCGTTCTCGCAGATGTCGAGCCGGAGGCCCTTGAGGTCGTCCGGCCAGGCGCAGCCGGGGCAGTCGAAGCCCTTGCCCTCGTGGTTCATCTTCTGGATGGCTTTGGGGCCTTCGAGGAGTTCACGCTCCCGTATCAGGAAGCGCGTGACGCTCTTGGCCGCTCCCCAGCCTGCCGCCGGGTGGTGATAGGGGTGGAACTCCGGGGCCCGCTTTTCGGCGTCGCCGACGGGTCGCCCCGACGTGTCTTGGCTCATCACAACTCCCTGTGCTCCAGGCCGACTCGCTGCGTGCACATGACGCGAGTGCGCCCCACCCTAGGTCACCTCGGCGTGCCCGTGACCAGGAAGGGCGTCGCCCCACGGCACGCGGGGAGAGGCCCGGCGGCGTGGGGCGACGACGAACTACCTGCACAGGGAACGTTTTTGACCGGCTACCGCTCCGCGCGGTTCTCCGAGTGGTGGAACCCGGTCCCGGCCTGGTGGTCCGGGACCATCGGGTGCGGCTGGTCGCGCAGTTCGGGCAGCAGCCGGGCGAGGTCCTGTGCGAACAGGTCGGCGAGGTCGCGGCTGAAGCCGTTGCGGCACACCACCCGCATCACGGCGAGGTCCTGCCGCTTGGGCGGGAAGGTGTACGCGGGCACCAGCCAGCCGGTCTCCCGCATCCGGCGGGAGATGTCGAAGACGTTGTAGGACGTGACGTGGTCGGCGGTGGTGAAGGCGAACACCGGCAACTGATCGCCGCGCGTGAGCAGCTTGAAGTCGCCCATGTCCTCGACCTTCCGGGCCAGCGACATGGCGACGTCACGGGTGGCTTGCTGGACGGTGCGGAAGCCTTCGCGGCCCAGGCGCAGGAAGGTGTAGTACTGGGCGATGACCTGGGAGCCGGGGCGGGAGAAGTTGAGGGCGAAGGTGGGCATGTCGCCGCCGAGGTAGTTGACCCGGAAGATCAGGTCCTCGGGCAGCGCCGCCCTGTCCCGCCACAGGGCCCAGCCGACGCCGGGGTAGACCAGCCCGTACTTGTGGCCGGAGGTGTTGATCGAGGCCACGCGCGGGAGCCGGAAGTCCCATTCCAGGTCCGGGTCGAGGAACGGGGCGATCATCGCGCCGGACGCGCCGTCGACGTGGACCGGGATGTCGAGGCCGGTGCGCTCCTGGTAGTCGTCGAGGGCGGCACAGAGCTGGGCGATGGGTTCGTAGGAGCCGTCGAAGGTGGAGCCGAGGATGCCGACGACGCCGATGGTGTTCTCGTCGCACAGCTCGACCGCTTCCTGCGGGTCGAGGTGGAACCGGTCGCCCTCCATGGGGAGTTGGCGGGCCTCGACCTCCCAGTAGTTGCAGAACTTCTCCCAGCAGACCTGGGCGTTGATACCGATGACCAGGTTGGGGCGGGCGCCGGCGGGATAGCGGTCGGCGTTGCGCTGGGTCCATCGGCGCTTCATGGCGAGCCCGGCGAGCATGCACGCCTCGCTGGAGCCGGTGGTCGAGCAGCCCACGGCCTGCGAGGGGTCGGGGGCTCTCCAGAGGTCGGCGAGCATGGCCACGCAGCGCCGCTCCAGCTCGGCGGTGCGCGGGTACTCGTCCTTGTCGATGATGTTCTTGTCGCGGGACTCCCCCATCAGCCGCCCGGCCTGGGGTTCCATCCAGGTGGTGACGAAGGTGGCGAGGTTGAGCCGGGCGTTGCCGTCGAGCATCAGCTCGTCATGGACCACCTGGTAGGCCGTGTCGGGGGCCAACGGCCCTTCCGCCAGGCGGTGCTTGGGCGGGTCCTCGGTCATTCCGCCGAGCAGGTTCGCCTGCCCGAAGAACGGGTTCACGGCGAGGGCGGGTTCGTCGGGCTGCTGGGAAGTACCGTGCGAGAGAGGCGACATGAATGCTTCCTGGTTCCGATCAGCGTCCGCTGGCAGGGGGTTGGGGTACGCCGGAACGAACGGACGGCACCGGCCCTGAGAGAGGGCCGGTGCCGTCCGTTCAGGCGTGCTGGGGCTATGAGGCGTTGAGGGCTATGTCCCGCTCGGCCGCCTTCTTCTCCGGGGCCGCGGGGAGCGCGTCGAGGAAGGCGACGGTCGGGACGTGGAAGAGGCAACCGGTGACGGCCCTCGAGTAGTCGAGGATCCGGTCGTGCTGTCCGGGCTGCCGGCCGAGGAACATGTTCCGGAGCATCTGCTCGGTGACGTCGGGCGTACGGGCGTAGCCGATGAAGTAGGTGCCGTACTCGTCGTCGCCGATGGTGCCGAACGGCATGTTCTCGCGGACGATCTTCAGCTCGCGGCCGTCCTTGCCCTCGATCGTGTTCAGCATGACGTGGGAGTCGGGGGCCTTCACCTCGTCCGGGAACTCGATGTTGGCGAGCTTGGACCGGCCGATGGCCCGCTCCTGCTCCTCCGTGGACAGCGCGTGCCAGGCGTCCATGTCGTGCAGGTACTTCTGCACGATGACGTAGCTGCCGCCCTGGAAGCCCGGGTCCTCGTCGCCGACGTACACCGAGTCGGCGGCGCGCTCCCCCTCGGGGTTGGCGCTGCCGTCCACGAAGCCGAGCAGGTCGCGGTCGTCGAAGAACTTGAAGCCGTGCACCTCGTCCACGACCGTGGCGGCGCCCTTGAGCCGCTGGGCGAACTGCCGGGCCAGCTCGAACACGATGTCCATACGACGCCCGCGCACGTGGAAGAGGAGGTCGCCGGGGGTGCCGGGGGCCTTGTGGCGCTCGCCGTCCAGCTCGACGAAGGGGTGCAGCCCGGCGGGGCGCGGCCCGGTGAAGAGGCGGTCCCAGGCCGCGGAGCCTATGCCGACGACACAGCTCAACTGGGCGTCGGGATCGCGGTATCCGGTGGAGCGGCGCAGCGACTGCACATCCTCCAGCAAGCCTCGTACGGTGTCCTCGCCGCCCTCGTCGATGGTGACCACGAGGAATACCGCCGCCCTGGCCGGAGGAACGACGACGGGCTGTGTCTCGGTCATGGAAACCTGCTTTCTGATCAGCTTGCGCGCGAGACGAACATAGACGCTCAGGGCGGCTTGTCGTGCGGATTCACGCCGACGGCGCGGCCCGTTCACATCGGCTGCGCCGAAGCCTGGGAAGTCGCCGCTGTGGCATTGAGTCGGCGCGGTACAGAGGGGTTTGTGGAAGTAAAGCTGAGCCTTTGCGGCTCACGATGGTCGAGCCGTTCCGGGGAGTCTGCGGCCCCGGCCGCGTCTGGCGCGGTCGTCGGCGAGCACCGCCCGGCTGAGCCGCCCCAGCAGGTCGTACGCCCGGTGCTCGGCGGCGGCGATGGCGGCGGGGTCGACACCCGTGGGCCGCAGTTCGCCGCTCGCGGCCTCCTTCGCCTCGTACAGCTCGACGGCGGACGCGGCCAACTGCACCTGGGCCACCCGGCGCCGGCCGGCCGTGCTGCGCAGGGCGTGCTCGGCCTGGTCGGAGACGACCGTGCACAGGTGCAGCGCCTCCCGCATGCGGACGGCGGCCCGGCCGTGCACCAGGAGCAGGGCGCAGACCAGGCCGACGCTGATGCCGATGCCGCTGCCGATCACGCGGTCGTGCAGCAGCCGGGAGGCGGAGACGGGCGAGGAGAGTTCACTCAGCAGCAGGGCGAGCGGGGTGAGGAAGACGACGCCGAGCCCGTAGTTGCGGGCGACGACGTACTCCAGGAAGAACTCGAAGACGATGATCAGGCAGATGATCGCCACCGGGCCGGGGTGCAGGACGAGGACGGCGCTGGTCAGCAGCAGGCCGATGGCGGTGCCGAGGGTGCGCTGCACGGCCCGCTGCATGGTGCTCCACACGTTGATGGAGTGCAGAACGGCGGCGGCGGAGATCGCGGCCCAGTAGCTGTGGCCGACGCCGAGGAAGAGGGCGATCCCGCCCGCGGCCGCGGTGCCGACGAAGGTCCGTACGGCGGTCGGCAGGAAGGCGGCGGCCCGGCGGCGGCGCCGTCCGCGCGGCCTGGCCGGTCTCCTCTCGGCGTGCGCGGGCGGGGCGGGGGGCGTCGGCGGCCGGGTCTCGGGCGGGGCGGGGGTGACGGTGGCGGGGCGGCCGGGCGCGCTGTCGCCGGGGTGGGGTTCCAGCAGTTCCTCGGGCAGCGGGAGCAGGGTGTGCCAGCGGCGGTCGGAGAGCATCCGCGCCTGTTCGCGCAAGTGCCGGGCGACGACCTCGCCCTCGGCGTCGCGCCAGGTGTCGGTGGTCAGCAGGGCCCAGACGTAGTCGGCGGAGTAGCCGGGGGCGGCGGGGCGGCCGGGGGCCCGGCGGGTGAGGCCGAGGACGCCGTCACCGTCGTCGGGGTCGCTGAGCGCGTGGTGGGCGCGCAGGGCGGCGACGATGGCCTGGTGGCGGGCCTTGGAGGTCTCGATCGGCCCGGCGGCCTCCAGGGCGCGGGCGAAGCACTCGAGGGCGTCGGCGAGCGCGAGCCGCTGGAGCCGCTGCGGCTGGAGGGAGTTGGGCAGGCACACCAGCCAGGCGATGGCCGCGCCGAGCGCGGTGAGCGCGGTGTGCGGCAACACGTCGGCCAGGGCGGGCGTGCCCTCGGCGGTGATGGCGAAGGCCACCAGGATCAGTACGGCCCCGAGGCCGCGCAGCCCGGCGTAGTCACAGCCGAACTTGGCGATTCCGGCGACCGCGGCCATGCCCACCACGGCGGCGAGTCCCTGGTTCCAGGGGCCGGAGGGGCCCACCCAGACGGCGAGCAGCGAGCCGAACCCCACGGCGGCCGTCATCGCCAGGGCGACCAGCGCGAGCACCCACAGCCGGCTGCGGCGGCGCAGCGGGAGGCTGCGCTCGAAGGTGATGGTGAAGGCGCCGAGGGCCGGGAAGACGGCGAGGTTCGGGTGGCCGAGCAGCACCAGCGGCAGGGTGGGCAGCGCCATCGTGAGCGCGGCCCGCAGCGCGAAAGGGAGCGCCCCGCTGACCTTGGCCATGGTGAATGAGCCACGTGGCGAGAGAACACGGGTTAGTCCAGCGATGAGCTGAGAGGTGTTGCCGCGGTCCATAGATCACTAACTCTAGCAAATCGGGGAGGGCCAAGTACCCTCGCGCATTACACTCGGTGAATTGCCGGGCAATCCCGAAGGGAAGTCCGGAATTGTGTGAATTCGCATACGGTCTTCACGCCGTGGAAGTGGCCCCCAAGCCCTCTCCGCCCGGCCCGGAGACCGCCGGGGGGGCAGGGGCCCGGGTCGGGCGGGCCGCTGCGCCGATTGGCTTTTCGGTCAGCGGTCGGGTACACCCATGACGTGCTGTTTCGCCAACTCGAATACCTCGTCGCTCTCTCGAGGGAGCACCATTTCGCCCGCGCCGCCCAGGCGTGCTCCGTCTCCCAGCCCGCGCTCTCCGAGGCGATCCGGAAGCTGGAGGACGAGCTTGACGTGCCGTTGGTCCGCCGCGGCCGCAAGTACGAGGGGCTCACCCCGGAGGGCGAGCGCATCGTCGTGTGGGCGCAGCGGATTCTCGCGGACCGTGACGCGCTGCGGGACGAGGTCGGTGCCCTGCGCTGCGGGCTCAGCGGCCGGATGCGGATCGGCTCGGTGCCGACCGCGTCCGCGGCCGTCTCGCTGCTGACCGGTCCGTTCTGCACGGAACATCCGCTGGTCACCGTGGAAGTGATAGCGGATCTCCAGTCGGAGGACATTCTCCGCCAGCTCCAGAATTTCGAGATCGACGCCGGAATCACGTATCTGCCGGAAGAACTCTCGGGGCATTTCCACGCCATTCCGCTCTATGAGGAACGTTATGTGCTGCTGATCACCGCGGCCGACGGCCTGGCGCATCGGTCGACGGCGACCTGGGCGGAGGCCGCCCGGCTCCCGCTGTGCCTGCTGAACGAGTCGATGCAGGGCCGGCGGGTGCTGGACGACGTGTTCGCCAGGGCCGGGGCGAAGCCGACGCCCCGGGTGGAGACCGACTCCGTCGCCGCGCTGTTCGCGCACGTCAGGACCGGCCGGTGGGCGAGCGTCGTGCCGCACGCGTGGCTGCACGTGTTCGGTGTGCCGCACGGCATGCGGGCGGTGCCGCTGGTGGAGCCGGACTGGACGGTGCCGGTGGGCCTGGTGACGACGTCCCAGCAGCCGGGGTCGGTGATGGCCCGCGCGCTGACCGAGGTCGCCACGGAGACGGACGTGGCCGCCGCCCTGGAGCGGCTGCCCGGCGGCCCCGCGCTGCCGCTCGCGTAGCACGGGCCCTGGCCGCGCCCTCTCGGGCGCGGCCGCCGGCGCGGGTCAGGCGACGGGCTGCGGTTCCAGGCGTTCGGCGCCGGTGTAGACGTTCATCGAGTCGCCGCGCAGGAAGCCGACCAGGGTCAGGCCGCTCTCGGCGGCGAGGTCGGCGGCGAGCGAGGACGGGGCGGAGACGGCGGCGAGCATAGGGATGCCGGCCATGACCGCCTTCTGTACAAGCTCGAACGAGGCCCGGCCGCTGACCATCAGGACGCAGCCGCGCAGCGGGAGCAGCCCGGAGCGCAGGGCGTGTCCGACGACCTTGTCGACGGCGTTGTGGCGGCCCACGTCCTCGCGCAGGCAGAGCAGTTCGCCGTCGGAGGAGAAGAGACCGGCCGCGTGCAGGCCGCCGGTGCTGTCGAACACCTTCTGGGCGGCGCGCAGCTTCTCGGGCAGGGTCGCCAGCATCTCCGGGCTCATGCGCAGCTCGTCGTCGGCGACGGACCAGGCGGCGACGGTGCGTACCGCGTCCAGGCTGGCCTTGCCGCACAGGCCGCAGGAGGACGTGGTGTAGAAGTTGCGTTCCAGGGAGGCGTCGGGGGCCTCGACACCGGGGCCGAGGACGACGTCGACCACGTTGTAGGTGTTGCTGCCGTCGTCCGTGGCGCCCAGGCAGTAGCGGATGCCGGCCACGTCGGTCTCGGCGTGTGCGACGCCCTCGCTGACCAGGAAGCCGGCGGCGAGGTCGAAGTCGTCGCCGGGGGTGCGCATGGTCACCGTGAGGGGGCGGCCGCCGACTCGGATCTCCATCGGTTCCTCGGCGGCGAGGGTGTCCGGGCGGTGCGAGGACGCGCCGTCGCGGATGCGGAGCACTCGACGCCGCACGGTCACTCGTCCCATGGTCTTGTTCCTCTCCTCGGGCTCCGGGCCGGGGGTTGTCGTCGCCGCTGGAGCCGGTGTGTGCCGGTTGGTTGGGGTCGGCGGCCGGGCCGTTGCCGGGCCGCCGGGGTCAGGGAAGGTGCCGGCGGCTGTGCCACGCGGTGATCATCAGGCACAGTAGGCCGATGGCGGCCAGACCCGCCAGCAGGGCGGGGTAGGGGGCGGCTCCTGCGGTCACGGCGAGCAGCAGTGGTGTGAGAAATCCACTGTAGGTGACACCGTGGTACAGGGAGAGGGCGGAAGGACTGGCGCGCGGCCTGGTCAGCCGTTCGATCTCGCGCAGTCCGGAGGCGAGGGTGAGTCCGTACCCGGCGCCCAGGAGGACGGCGGCGAGCAGTACGAGGCCCGTGGAGCCGTGCTGGACGGCGAGGGCGCTGAGCAGCAGGCCGCAGATGACCGTCGCCATGGCGGTGAGGGTGGCGCGGGCGCTGTGGGCGTGGTCGATGCGCTCGGCGAGCGGCTGTACGGCGAGCCCGGTGAGCAGGGTCAGGGCGGTGACCAGTCCGCTGAACAGGGGCGCGTAGCCGGAGGTCCGTTCGGCCACCAGCGGGGGCAGGACGACATAGGCGACGGTGGAGGCGGCGAAGACGGCCGGGCCGGCCGGGAGCACCACGCGGACGAAGCGGGGGTGGGTGACTGCGGGCGGCCAGGGCCCGTCGGGGTCGTCCCGTACGGGCGGTGGCGCGGTCTCCGGTGTGCGGCGCAGTGCGAGGAGGGCGGTGAGGGCGAGCAGGCAGTGCAGGAGGCAGGGCAGCAGCAGGGGGTGCGGGAACCACTGGGCGAGGACGCCCGCGGTGAGGGCACCGGCGGCGAAGCCGGAGCCGGCGGCCCAGGTGACCCGGCGGGCGGCGCGGGCGGGCCCGGCGGTGGCGGACAGTTCGCGCAGCCAGGCGCTGCCCACCGAGAGCAGGAGTCCGGCCGCGACGCCGGTGGCGAGCCGGCTGGCGTAGACGGCCGGGCGGAAGTGGGCGGCCGCGGCCAGCAGCGCGCTGGCGGTGGCGGACAACAGCAGTGCGGGCAGCACCACGCCGCGGCGTCCGAGGCGGCCCGCGGCGAGGGCACCGGTGAGCAGCGCGGGCAGGAAGCCGGCCAGGTAGGTCGTGAACATCAGGGCGACCTGGAGGGATGGCCAGTGCTCGCGTGTGCGGTAGACCGAGGAGAGCGGGGTGAACTGGTTCGCGCCCCATCCTGCGGCGAACACCGCGCCGGCCGCCGGGAGCCAGCCGTGCGCGGTGCGGGAAGCGGGCATGCCGTGAAGTGCCTTTCTGTACGCGTGGATCACGCGATTGGGCAACGGGGTGGCGCGGGGTGCGGGTGGCATCCGCGGATGGCCCGGTCCCGCCGGGGAAGCGGGTACCGGGCCATCCGCGGTTCACCTCCCCTCCCGGACCGTCGGGAGGGGAGTCGGTGGCCGGATCAGCCGGCGAGGCCGGGAGCCGGGATGCGGGACGGCTCCAGCCGGATCAGCACGCCCTTGGAGGTGGGGCAGTTGCTGATGTCGGCGACGCTGTCCAGCGGGACGAGCACGTTGGTCTCCGGGTAGTACGCGGCGGCGGAGCCGGGGCTCGTCGGGTAGGCGACGACCTTGAAGGACTCGGCGCGGCGCTCCTTGTCGGTCCACACGCTGACCAGGTCGACCATGTCGCCGTCCCGGAAGCCGAACTGCTCCAGGTCGGCCGGGTTGACCATGACGACGCGGCGGGCGTTGTGGATGCCCCGGTAGCGGTCGTTGGGCGCGTACCAGATGGTGTTCCACTGGTCGTGCGAGCGCAGCGTCTGGAGCAGCAGGTGGCCGGCGGGCACATGCGGCATCTCGAACCGGCTGGCCCAGAACTCGGCCTTGCCGCTCGGGGTCGGGAACGTGTCGCTGTTGACCGGGCTCGGCAGGTTGAAGCCTCCGGGCTGCCGGATGCGCTCGTTGAAGTTCTCGAAGCCGGGCACGACGCGGGAGATCCGGTCCCGGACCTTGTCGTTGTCGGCCTCGAAGCTCTTCCACGGGATGCCGTACTTGTCGCCGAGCGTGGCGATCGCCAGACGGCTGATGATGGCGACCTCGCTGAGCAGGTACTTGGAGGCCGGGGGCAGCTTGCCGTGCGAGCGGTGGACATCGCTCATGGAGTCCTCGACGGTGATCCACTGCTCGACGCCGTTCTGCATGTCCCGGTCGCTGCGGCCCAGGGTGGGCAGGAGCAGCGCGGTGTCGCCACAGACGGTGTGGGAGCGGTTGAGCTTGGTCGAGATGTGCGCGGTCAGCGAGCAGTTGCGCATGGCCTGCTCGGTGTACTCGCTGTCCGGGGTGGCGCGGACGAAGTTGCCGGCCACGCCGAGGAAGAACTTGGCCTTGCCCTCGTGCATCGCGCGGATGCCCTGTACGGCGTCGTAGCCGTGGTGGCGGGGCGGCTCGAAGCCGAACTCGCGGCCGAGCGCGTCCAGGAACTCGTCGGACATCTGCTCCCAGACGCCCATGGTGCGGTCGCCCTGCACGTTGGAGTGGCCGCGGACGGGGCAGACACCGGCGCCCGGCTTGCCGATGTTGCCGCGCAGCATCAGGAAGTTGACGATCTCGCGGATGGTGGCGACACCGTGCTTCTGCTGGGTCACGCCCATCGCCCAGCAGACGATGGCGCTCTTGCTCTTCATGACCCGCTCGTGGACCTCCTTGATCTCGTCCAGGGTCATGCCCGTGGCGAGGAGGATGTCGTCCCAGGAGATCTTGCGGACGCTCTCGGCGAACTCCTGGAAACCGCGGGAGTTCTTCTGGATCCACTGGTGGTCGAGCACGGTGCCCGGCGCGGCGTCCTCGGCGTCCAGCAGCAGCTTGTTGAGGCCCTGGAAGAGGGCCATGTCACCGCCGGCGCGGATGTGCACGAACTGGTCGGCGATCTGGGTTCCGTTGCCGATCACACCGCGCGCCTTCTGCGGGTGCTTGAACCGCATCAGGCCGGCCTCGGGGAGGGTGTTGACCGCGACGACCTCGCCGCCGTTGCGCTTGGTCTCCTCCAGCGCGGCGAGCATGCGCGGGTGGTTGGTGCCGGGGTTCTGGCCGACCAGGAAGATCAGGTCGGAGTGGTGGATGTCGTCCAGCGAGACGCTGCCCTTGCCGATGCCGAGCGCGGCGCCGAGACCCCAACCGGTGGACTCGTGGCACATGTTGGAGCAGTCGGGCAGGTTGTTGGTGCCGAACGCCCGGGAGAACAACTGGAGGAGGAAGGCGGCCTCGTTGTTCAGGCGGCCCGAGACGTAGAACATCGCCTCGTCGGGCGAGGTGAGCTGCTTCAGCTCCTTCGCCAGGACCTCGAACGCCTTCTCCCAGGTGATGGGCTCGTAGTGGGTGGCGCCGGGCCACTTCACCATGGGCTCGGTGAGCCGGCCCTGCTGGTTGAGCCAGTAGTCGGACTTCGAGTCCAGCTCGGCGATCGAGTACTGCTGGAAGAACTCACGGGTGACGCGGCGCGAGGTGGCCTCGTCGTTGATGTGCTTGGCGCCGTTCTCGCAGTACTCGTTGAAGTGCCGCTTCTTGTCCTCGGGCCAGGCGCAGCCGGGACAGTCGATGCCGTCGATCTGGTTGATGTTCAGCAGCGTGAGCATGGTGCGCCGCGGGGAGGTCTGGCTGAGCGAGTACTCCAGCGCGTGCGTCACGGCCGGGACACCCGTCGCCCACGTCTTGGGAGGCGTGACCGTCAGTTCGTCGATCGGGTCCTCGATGCTGCTGCTCATGGTGTGTCTGCCTCTTTCGTGAATACGAATCCCGCCGAACGGCATTTTCTTTGATTCCGCGAAGGAAAGTCAAAGAGGCCGTATCGATCACGCGATAGGTACCGCTTATCTTCCGGTTCCGCTCGCCTTCCGAAGCATCGCACATTTCCCTGCACGGCCGTGACCAGGCACAACGCGGACGGGGCAGGCACCCATCGGAGCGAGGATAACTACCGCCTATTACCCGATCGACCGCCCCTCTTTGACTCGGCCGGGAAATTACCCGACGCTGGCCGACGGACAGCAATCGAGAATTCACATTCGGGAGAGACCTGCCGTGTACCTGGCATTGGCCCCGGACACCATCGCACGATGGCAGTTCGGGATGACCACCGTCTACCACTACCTGTTCGTGCCCCTCACCATCAGCCTGGTGGCGATCACGGCGGGCCTGGAGACGGCGTACGTCCGCACGGGCAAGACGAAGTACTTCCACGCCACCAAGTTCTGGGGCAAGCTCTTCCTGATCAACATCGCCATGGGTGTCGTCACCGGGCTGGTGCAGGAGTTCCAGTTCGGCATGAACTGGTCCGCCTACTCCCGCTTCGTGGGCGACGTCTTCGGCGCGCCGCTCGCCCTGGAGGCCCTGCTGGCCTTCTTCTTCGAGTCGACCTTCATCGGACTGTGGATCTTCGGCTGGGACAAGCTGCCCAAGAAGATCCACTGCGCGTGCATCTGGATGGTCTCGATCGGCACGATCCTGTCGACGTACTTCATCCTCGCCGCCAACTCCTTCATGCAGAACCCGGTCGGCTTCAGCCTGGACAAGGCGGCCGGCAAGGCGCATCTGACCGACATCGGCGCGGTGCTCTTCCAGAAGCTCAACCTGGTGGTGGTCGCCCACACCCTGACGGCCGCGTTCCTGACCGGCGCCGCCTTCGTCATGGGCATCTCCGCCATCCACCTGTGGCGCGCGGCCCGGCTCCAGCGCCGGGGCCGGCCCACCGACCTCAAGCAGGTCGCGGCCATGCGGACCTCGCTGCGGCTCGGCCTGGTGCTGGCCGTGATCTTCGGTCTGGGCACCGCGATCAGCGGTGACAAGCTCGGCGAGGTGATGTTCGAGCAGCAGCCGATGAAAATGGCCGCCGCCGAGGCGCTGTGGGACAAGGAGGCGCCGGCCCCCTTCTCCGCCTTCTCCGTCCCGGACGTCGCCCATCAGCGCAACAGCGTCGACGTCCAGGTCCCCGGCCTGCTCTCCTTCCTGGCGCACAAGGACTTCCACTCGGCCGTCCCCGGCATCAACGACACGGCCAGGGCCGAGGCGGCCGCGTACGGCGGCTCACCGGCCGAGTACATCCCGAACGTCCCCATGACGTACTGGGGTTTCCGGGCGATGATCCTGTTCGGTATGACCTCCTTCAGCCTCGGCGCGGCCGGACTCTGGCTGACGCGGCGGAAGTTCTGGGTCGCCCCCGAGCACCGCACCGGCTCCTTCGACGTGCCCCGGCTGATGCTCACCAAGAACCGCGAACTCGGCGCGATGGCGAGCGGGCTGGCCTGGCGGGCCGGCATCTTCACCCTGGCCTTCCCGGTGATCGCCAACTCCTTCGGCTGGATCTTCACCGCGATGGGCCGTCAGCCCTGGGCCGTCACCGGCCTGCTGCGCACCGTGGACGCGGTCTCCCCGAACGTCTCGCTCACCGAGCAGCTCATCACGCTCATCGGCTTCAGCCTGCTGTACATCGCGCTCGCCGTGGTCGAACTCAAGCTGCTGGTGAAGTACGCGGGCGGCGGACCGGTCACCTCCGAGCGGCCACCGCTCAGGGACATCAAGCTCGGCGGAGACTCCACGCTCGAAGGCTCCCCGAGGGACGCCGACAAGCCGCTCGCCTTCGCCTACTGATCAGTTAGAGAGAGTCCGGAACCGTGCATCTCCATGACCTCTGGTTCTTCGTCATAGCCCTGCTGTGGGTCGGCTACTTCTTCCTGGAGGGCTTCGACTTCGGCGTGGGCATCCTGACCCGGGTGCTCGCCCGCGGGGAGACCGAGCGCCGCGTCCTGCTCAACACCATCGGCCCCGTCTGGGACGGCAACGAGGTCTGGCTGGTCACCGCGGCCGGTGCGACCTTCGCCGCCTTCCCCGACTGGTACGCCACGATGTTCAGCGGCTTCTACCTGCCGATGTTCGTCATCCTCATCTGCCTGATCCTGCGCGGTGTGGCCTTCGAGTACCGGCACAAGCGCGACGGTGAGCGCTGGAAGCGCAACTGGGAGGCGATCGTCTTCGTCACCTCGCTGGTGTTGGCCTTCCTGTGGGGCGTGCTGTTCGCCGCCATGGTCCACGGCCTGCCGATCGGCGCCGACCACGAGTACCACGGTGGCCTCGCCGAACTGGTCCAGCCGTACGCGCTGCTGGGCGGCGTGACCACGACCGTGCTCTTCACCTTCCACGGCGCGGTGTTCGCCTCGCTGAAGACGGTGGGCAGCATCCGGCACCGGGCGCGGCACCTGGCCCAGACCGCCGGTGTGCTGACCGTCCTGCTCCTGCTGGCCTTCCTGACCTGGACCCAGGTCGACACCGGCAACGTGCGCAGCCTGGTCGCGGAGGCCGTCGCCGTGCTCGCGGTGCTGGTGTCGCTGGGCTTCAACTTCGGTGCCCGCGAGGGGCGGGCGTTCGTCGCCTCCGGGCTGAGCGTGGTGGCGTCCACGGCGATGCTCTTCCTCGCCCTGTTCCCGCAGGTGATGCCGTCCAGCCTGAACGCGGCCTGGAGCCTGACCGCGACCAACGCGGCCGCCGGTTCGTACACGCTGGGGATCATCACCTGGGTCGCCGGGTTCGCCACCCCGCTGGTGCTGCTCTACCAGGGCTGGACCTACTGGGTGTTCCGCAAGCGGATCGGCGTCCAGCACATCCCCGTCGCCGCCCACGCACCGGTCCACCGCGTAGCGCCGTGAACACCCGACGCGCCATGACGTGCCGCGCCCTGCGCCGGCTCTCCCGTGCCCGCGCCGAGCGCGCGGGCCGGGGGGCGGCGGCCGACGGCGTGGCGATGTCCGGGGGCCGGGCCGCCGACCGTGATGATCATCGGAGTGTGTCCCGGCCGCGCCGGCGTCGCGGACGCGTCGCGCCGCGGCCCCGCCTGGTGGAGCCGGGCGGCGTCCCCGGCGCCGGGCGGCCGGTGCGCACCGCACGTCCATCCGGAGCACGCCACAGCCTCCCGGTGCGGGGAGACCGCACACCGTACGACCGCCGACCGGCAGCACAGGAAGAAGGCAGGCCCGTGTCCCGACCGCTCACCGACCAGCACAGCGACCCCGCCGTCCCCGGTACGCGTCGGCGCACCGCCCCGAAGCCCCTGGTGGACCGCTTCGGCCGCGTCCACACCGACCTCCGCCTGTCCCTGACCGACCGCTGCAACCTGCGCTGCACGTACTGCATGCCCGCCGAGGGCCTGGCCTGGCTGCCCAAGGACGAGTTGCTCACCGACGACGAGATCGTCCGCCTGGTCGACATCGCGACCGGGCGCCTGGGCATCACCGAGGTCCGGCTGACCGGCGGTGAACCGCTGGTGCGCCGGGGCCTGCCCGGTCTGATCGCCCGGCTGTCCGCGCTGGAAACGGCGCCCGAGCTCTCCATCACGACCAACGGCATCGGGCTCGCCCGTACCGCCGTCGCGCTGCGCGAGGCCGGGCTCGGGCGGGTCAACGTCAGCCTGGACACCCTGCGCCCGGAGCGGTTCGCCGCCATCACCCGGCGCGACCGGTTCCCCGACGTGCTGGAGGGGCTGCGCGCGGCCCGCGCAGCCGGGCTGGACCCGGTCAAGGTGAACGCGGTGCCGGTGCGCGGGGTGAACGACGACGAGATCGCGGACCTGACCGCGTTCGCCGTGGAGAACGGCTACCGGATGCGGTTCATCGAGTCGATGCCGCTGGACGCCCAGGGCGCCTGGGAGCGGGAGAAGATGGTCACCGCCGCCGAGATCCTGGACCGTATCGGCGAGCGTTTCACCCTCACCCCCGTACCCCGCGAGGACAACGCCCCGGCCGAGGAGTGGCGGATCGACGGAACCGACTCCTGCGTGGGTGTCATCGCCAGCGTCACCCGGCCGTTCTGCGGCAACTGTGACCGGGTACGGCTCACCGCCGACGGGCAGTTGCGCAACTGCCTGTTCGCCACCAAGGAGTCCGACCTGCGTGCCCTGCTCCGCGCGGGCGCCGACGACGACGCGCTCGAGGCCGCCTGGCGCTCCTGCATCGCCGTCAAGGGCCCCGGCCACGCCATCAACAGCGAGGACTTCCGCCGTCCCGACCGGCCCATGTCGGCCATCGGCGGCTGAGTCCCGTACCGACACCACGAGTGAGGACCGACGAAGTGAACCGGATGCACGAATGGATCGCGGCGGCCAAGGCCGAGCTGGGCATCGACCTCGATGTCGACATCGCCGAGCTGCTGGACATGACCAAGGTGGTCGCGCACGAGGTGGCCCGCCCGGCCGCCCCGATCACCTCCTTCCTGGTCGGTTACGCGGCCGCGCTTCAGGCCGGCGGCGCCGGTGCGGTGTCGGAGGCGAACCGGAAGGTGACCGGGCTGGCCGAGCAGTGGGCCGCCGAGCGTGAGAACGGCGCGACGGCGCTATGACCGGCCTCCCGGCGCACCACCCGTCCTGGGAACGGGCCCGTTCCCTGGCGCGCGCCGCCGCCGGGCCCGCGCTGCCCGGTGTGCCGCGCACCCTTCAGGACGCGCTCGGCCATGCCCTGGCCGAGCCGCTGACGGCGCTGACCGACCTGCCGCCGTTCGCCACCTCCGCCATGGACGGCTGGGCCGTGTCCGGGCCCGGCCCCTGGCAGTTGGGGGAGCGGGGCGTGCTCGCCGGGCAGCAGCCGGAACCGCTCGCGGCCGGCACCGCCGTGCCGATCGCCACCGGCGCGCCGCTGCCGCCGGGGGCGAGCGCCGTACTGCGCCGCGAGCACGGCGAGGTGGAGCGGTCCACGAGCCTGCTCCACCTCGCCGCCCCCGGCCCCCTCCCCGAGGGCCACGACGTGCGCCCGCGCGGGCAGGAGTGCGCGAGCGGTGAGCCGCTGCTCCCGGCCGGGACCACCGTCACCCCGTCCGTGCTGGGCCTGGCGGCGGCGAGCGGCTACGACCGGCTGGTGGTGCACCGGCGGCCCAGCGTGGAGCTGTTCGTCCTGGGTGACGAGCTGCTGGACGGCGGGGTGCCGCGCGGCGGCTGGGTCCGCGACGCGCTCGGCCCGCTGCTGCCGTCCTGGCTGCGCGGTCTGGGCGCCGAGGTGATCGGCTGTCACCGCGTGGCGGACCGGCTGGCGGAGCTGCGCGAGGCGGTGGCCCACTCCCCCGCCGACGTCGTGATCACCACCGGCAGCACGGCGGCCGGGCCCGTGGACTTCCTGCACGAGACGCTGCGGCTGCTGGACGCCCCGCTGATCGTCGACTCCGTGTCGGTACGGCCGGGCCACCCGATGCTGCTGGCCGAGCTGCCCGCCACGGCGGACGGCCGCGCCCGGCGCCTGGTCGGGCTGCCCGGCAACCCGCTGGCCGCCGTGGCGGGTACGGCCACCCTGGCCGTGCCTCTGCTGCGCGCGCTCGGCGGCCACGCCGACTCCGAGCCGCGCGGTGCCGTGACCGCCGAGGCGCTGCCCGGGCACCCGCGCGACACCCGGCTGCTGCCGGTGCGCACGGCGGGCACCGGTGTGGCGCCGCTGCCGTACGACGGCCCGGCGATGCTGCGCGGGCTGGCCCTGGCCGACGCGCTGGCCGTGGTCCCGCCCGGCGGGGCCGCGGCCGGGGACGCGGTGGAGCTGCTGCCGCTGCCCACCGGCTGACCCACCCCCGACCACCTCAGAAACGACCCACCCGAGAAGGCGAAGGACATGGAGACGAAGACGGCATCAACGGGCACCATCCGCTACTGGGCCGCGGCCAAGGGCGCGGCAGGCACGGCGGAGGAGTCCTACCGGGCGGGGACCCTCGCCCAGGCACTGGAGCAGGCGCGGTCGCGCCACGCGGACGAGCCGCGCTTCGCGCAGGTGCTGGCGGTCTGCTCCTTCCTGGTGGACGGCGACCCGGTCGGCGTCCGCGACCACGCCACGGTCACGCTGCGGGACGGCGCCGTGGTCGAGGTGCTCCCGCCCTTCGCCGGCGGCTGACCGGCCCCGCACCCGCTCGCCCCTGTCCCCACGCACCCGGAAACCGGATCACACCATGTCGCTCCACCCCGCCCCCACCCTGCTCCCCTCCCCCATCCGCCTGCTCGGCCTGCGCGACACACCGCTCTCCCTCGACGAGGTGTACGGCGCGGTCGGTGACGACGCGGCGGGCGGCACCGCGCTGTTCGTCGGCACGGTCCGCGACCACGACGGCGGCAGGTCCGTGTCGTCCCTCGAGTACAGCGCGCACCCCTCCGCCGAGGCCGAGCTGCGCCGGGTGGCCGAGGAGATCGCGGCCGAGTTCCCGGTGCGCGCGCTGGCCGCCGTGCACCGTACGGGTCTGCTGGCGATCGGGGACGTCGCGGTGATCACCGCGGTCTCCTGCCCGCACCGGGCGGAGGCGTTCGCGGCATGCCGGAAGCTGATCGACACCCTCAAGCACGAGGTCCCCGTCTGGAAGCGGCAGATCTTCACGGACGGCGCCACGGAGTGGGTCGGCGCCTGCTGATCAGCCGGTGACGACGCCCGCGACCAGGTTGATGGTGGTGGCCAGCACGCTGATGCCGAACAGGTACGACAGCAGGCAGTGCCGGAGCGCCACCGACCGGATCAGCGGGTGGGAGACGCTGGTGTCGGAGACCTGGTAGGTCATGCCGAGGTTGTAGCTGAAGTAGAAGAAGTCCGGATAGGCGGGCTTCCGCTCGGAGTTGAAGTCGATGCCGCCCTCGGCCGGGCCGTAGTACAGATAGGCGTAACGGGTCGTGTACATCAGGTGCAGCGCGGCCCAGGCCATGAGGACGCCGAGCAGCGCGATGGCCGCGGCGGCGCCGGTGTCGGCTCCGGAGCGGTGCGCGACCAGCATCAGCACGATGCCCCCGAGCCCGCAGAGGGAGACGCCGACGACCACGAGTTCGTCCATCGCGGGCCGGAAGTCCTCGCGGCGGGCGTTGGCGTGGGTGGCGTCGGCGTCCATGGGCCACAGCACCATCCAGCCGGTGACCACGAAGACGGTGCCCACGGCGGCGATGCCGGACAGGATGGCCAGCGGCGCCGGATGACCGGTCAGGCCGACGACAAGGCCGACGATCGCTCCGACGACGAGTGAGCCGCCGAGCCTGGGAACCGCGGACACCGGCAGCCACATGCTCATACGGCCTCACCCTAGCCCCGTCCGCCGCTTCCGGCCCGGCGGATGACACCCCCGCTCACGGCCCGCACAAGTCGATCAGGACTGGGGCGGGGCCAGGTGGTATACACCGAACATGCCCCCTTCGCGCCGTTCCTCCCCCGCCGGCAGTGGCGGCTGGCGCCGGTGGGACACCTCCGGCGTCGGGCACGTGCTGTTCCCGCGCGGGGTGCTGGCCCTCCAGCGGGTGGACGGCGCGCTGCTGTTCGCGGTGCGCGCGGCGCTGGCCATGGCGCTCGCGGGCCTGCCGGTGGTGCTGGCCGGGCGCCCCGATCTCGCGGTGTACGGGATGCTCGGGGCGTTCACCACGACCTTCGGCCGGAATCTGCCCTACCGCCGCCGGGCGTGGGTGCTGGGGTGGGTCGCGCTCGCCATGACGGCCTGTGTGGGCCTCGGTTCGGCGCTTTCCTCGGTGGCGCATCCCTGGTCCAGTGTGGCCGGCGCGGCGGGGGTGGTAGCGGCGACGGCGCTGGTGGCGGGCGTGTGCAAGTACGTGTGCGACGCGACCGGGCTCGGCGGGCTGGGCGCGATCCTGCTGCTGTTCTCCTTCGCGGTGGCCGCCAACGCCACGACCACGCCCGGCCAGGTCCTCCCCCGTACGGGCATGGCCGCGGTGGGCTCGCTGATGGCGTGGGCGCTGGCGCTGCTGGGCCGTCTGGTCCACCCGGACCGGCCGCAGCGGCTCGCGGTGGCCGCCGCGCTGCGACAGCTCGCCGGGCTGCTGGACTCGGCCCGGGGCGGGGTGGGCCGCTCCCGGCACCGGGCGACGGCCGCCGTGCTCCAGGCGTACGACTCCCTCGGGCTGGCGCCGCCGACCACCTCCAAGCGGCCCGGTGAGGACAACACCTGTGTCCGGCTGGCCGACCTGTCCTGGTCGCTGCTGATCGACTCCACGCGCGGCACCCCCGAGGACCCGCCGGAGCTGGCCCGGCTGCTGCGTACCCAGGCGGGCATGCTGGCCGACCGGCACCAGCGGTATCCGCAGGTGCTGGCCGACCTGGCCGCGTACTCCTCGCTGCCCCCGGAGCCGGGCCGCCGCTTCTCGCCGCGCGCGCCGGTGCCGGACGATCCGGCGGCGCGGCGGGCCTGGATGCTGGTACGGGGGCGGCCCGGCGGGCGCAAACCGGTGTCGGTACTGCTGGTACCGGCGCTGCGGATGGTGCTGGGCACCCTGGTGGCGGGCAGTGCCGCGCTGGCGCTCGGTCTGGGCCACGGCTACTGGGCGGCGATCTCGGCGGCGGCCGTACTGCACTCGGTGAACGTCCGCACCACGGTCCAGCGGGCGGTGCAGCGCACCCTGGGCACGGCGCTCGGGCTGATGATCGCGCTCGGGGTACTGGCCGGGCATCCTGCGCCGGTGCTGCTGGCGCTGGTGATCGTGGCGCTGGAGTTCCTGATGGAGTACATGGTCGTGCGCAACTACGGCCTGGGCGTGGTCTTCCTGACCCCGCTGGCGCTGCTGCTGAGCGATCTGGCCGACCCGGAGTCGCCGGAGGAGCTGATCGTGGACCGGGGGCTCGGGTCGCTGCTCGGCATCGTCATCGGGCTGGTGTGCGCGCTGCTGGTGGTGCACGACCGGGCGGCGGTGCGGGTGGAGCGGGCGCTGGCGCAGTGCACCGAGGCGACCGAGCGGGCCGAGCGGGCGCTGGCCTTCCGGTCCCGGCCGCCGCATCCGGTGATCCCGGTCGATCTCGCCGCCAGCGTGGTCGAGTTGCGCGAGGCGGACGACGCGGCGGCGGGCGAACTGCTGTCGGCGGGCATCGACCCGGCGGCCCTGGCGGCGGCCGAACAGCGCGCGTATCTGCTGTTGGGACGGCTTCTCCACCACTGATCCGGGCGGCAGTTGGATGTGCGGTCGCCGACGACTTTCGTAACTCCTCTGTGATTAGGTGGGGTTCCCGCGAGGGAAGACAGAGGAGGCTGATGCGCATATGTCAGTGCCACCTATGGGTGCGTTCGGATCTTTCGGATCGTCGGACCCGTTTTCCGACCTGCTCAATCGTTTCTTCGGTATGTCCACGGCGTCCTCGCCACCGGCGGTGCAGCGCGTTCCGGTCGGCCGGCTGCTGACCGACTCCGCGCGTGAACTCATCGCGCGCGCCTCGCGGCGTGCCGCCGAGGACGGCAGCGAGGACCTCGACACCGAGCATCTGCTGTGGGCGGCCACCCAGGTCGAGCCCTCCCGCACCCTGCTCGCCCGCTCCGGTACCGACCCGGACAACCTGGCCACGGAGCTGGAGGCGGCCCTGCCCTCGGGCAGCGGCACCCCCTCGGCCGAGCCGGGTCTCACCCCGGCGGCCAAGCGCGTGCTGATCGGCGCGCACGCCCGCTCGCAGGCGACCGGTGCCTCGTACATCGGGCCGGAGCACATCCTCCAGGCGCTGCTCGACCCGGGCAACGACCAGGCCGCCTCGGTGGCCCGCAATCTGGGCGTGGACACCGACCGGGTGGCCCGCGACGCCGGTTCCGCCGCGAAGGCGGAGGCTCGCCAGGAGCCGAGCAGCACGCCCACGCTGGACGAGTACGGGCGCGACCTGACCGCCGACGCCCGCGCCGGGAAGCTCGACCCGGTGGTGGGGCGCGGCGAGGAGATCGAACAGACCATCGAGATCCTGTCCCGCCGGTCCAAGAACAACCCGGTGCTGATAGGTGAGCCCGGTGTCGGCAAGACCGCCATCGTGGAGGGCCTCGCCCAGCGGGTCGTCTCCGGTGACGTACCGCGCACGCTGGAGGGCCGCCGCGTCGTCGAGCTGGACCTGGCCGGTCTGGTGGCCGGGGCCAAGTACCGGGGCGAGTTCGAGGAGCGGCTGAAGAAGGTCATCGACGAGGTGACGTCCGCCTCGCAGGACGTGATCCTCTTCATCGACGAGCTGCACACGGTCGTCGGCGCCGGTTCCGGCGGCGAGGGCTCGATGGACGCCGGGAACATCCTCAAGCCCGCCCTCGCCCGTGGCGAACTGCATGTCGTCGGCGCCACCACGCTGGACGAGTACCGCAGGTACGTGGAGAAGGACTCCGCGCTGGAGCGCCGGTTCCAGCCGGTGAAGGTGCCGGAGCCCACCGTCGAGGAGACGGTCCAGATCCTGGAGGGGCTGCGCGACGCCTACGAGGCGCACCACCAGGTCCGGTTCAGCGACGCGGCGCTGGTCGCGGCGGCCGAGCTGTCGGACCGGTACATCGCGGACCGGTTCCTGCCCGACAAGGCGATCGACCTGCTGGACCAGGCCGGTGCGCGGGTGCGGCTGCGCTCGCGGGGCAAGTCCAAGGAGGTGCAGGACCGCGAGGACAGCCTCGCCCGGCTGAACCGGGAGAAGGACGAGGCGGTCGCCACCGAGGAGTTCGACCGCGCCAAGGAGCTGAAGCACAGGATCGCCGAGATCGAGACCGAACTCGCGCAGATCGAGGAGCGCCGCGAGGGAGTGGTCGCGGTCACCGAGAACGACATCGCGGAGATCGTGTCCCGCCGGACGGGCATCCCGGTGGCGCAGTTGACCGAGAGCGAGAAGGAGCGCCTGCTCAAGCTGGAGGACGCGCTGCACGACCGCGTGGTCGGCCAGGACGAGGCGGTCCTCGCCATCGCGCAGGCGGTGCGCCGCAACCGGGCGGGCATGGGCGACCCGGACCGTCCGGTGGGTTCCTTCCTGTTCCTCGGTCCGACCGGTGTCGGCAAGACGGAGCTGGCGAAGGCGCTCGCGGAGCTGCTCTTCGGCGACGAGGACCGGCTCATCCGGTTCGACATGAGCGAGTTCCAGGAGAAGCACACGGTCTCCCGCCTGGTCGGCTCCCCGCCCGGCTACGTCGGGTACGACGAGGCCGGCCAGCTCACCGAGAAGGTGCGCCGCCAGCCGTACAGCGTCGTGCTGTTCGACGAGGTGGAGAAGGCGCACCCGGACGTCTTCCACACGCTGCTCCAGGTGCTGGACGACGGCCGGCTGACCGACTCGCAGGGCCGTACCGTGGACTTCCGCAACACGGTGGTCATCCTGACGAGCAACATCGGCTCGCAGTTGATCCTCGCCCACCAGGGCAAGGTGGACGAGATCCGGGGCGAGCTGGAGTCGGTGCTGCAGGGGCACTTCCCGCCGGAGTTCCTCAACCGGATCGACGAGACGATCGTCTTCCACGCGCTCAGCGAGCAGAACCTGGGGCACATCATCGACCTGCTGCTGGCGCGCAGCGCCAGGCGGGTGCGGGCGCAGGGCATCGGTCTGGAGGTCACCGAGGCGGCGAAGAAGCTGCTGGTGGCGCACGGCTACAAGCCGGAGTTCGGTGCGCGTCCGCTGCGCCGCACGATCCAGACCGAGCTGGACAACCGGATCGCGGAGCTGGTGCTGTCCGGCGGCGTCGAGAAGGGCGACACGATCGTCGCCGACGTGCAGGACGACTCGCTCCACCTGAGCGTCCGTCACCCCGAGCCGGACGAGGCGGAGAAGGCTGCCGCCGGGTGACACCGCACGGCTGACGGGGCGGTACGGGGGTCTCTCCGTACCGCCCCTGTCGCGCGCCCGCCCGCTAGCGTGGGCGGATGGGTGACTACGAGGTGACCGAGGCGGACACGGCGGTGGCGCTGGGCAGCGGGGACGTGCCGGTGCTGGGGACGCCGCGGCTGATCGCGTGGCTGGAGGCGGCGACCGTACGGGCGGCGGAGCCGTTCACCGGACCGGGCAGGACCACGGTGGGCACGGCCGTGCGCGTACGGCATCTGCGGGCCACGCCGGTGGGCGGGCGCGTGACGGTGTCCGCCGAACCGGCGCCGGGCATCTCGGGCGGGCGGCTCACCTTCGTGGTGCGGGCCGTAGACGGCTCGGGCGCGCCGGTCGCGGAGGGCGAGATCGACCGGGCCGTGGTCGACCGGGAGAAGTTCCTCGCCGGCTGATCAGACGGGGCTGTGTCCCTGGAGGTAGGCGCGCACGGCCGACGGCAGCGCGTCCCGCTCGGCCTCCTCGAAGGCGACCCAGCGGATCTGTTCGGGCGGCAGCGAGGCGCCGCCGGAGGGCGAGTCGGTGAGCAACTGGCACACCACGGCCGGCACGGCGTCGGGGGACTCGCCGTCGCCCGGGCCGAGCGGTTCGGTGCCGTCGACGAGGTAGCCGGTGAGTTCGTAGACGACCCGCTCGGCCGTCGCGCCCGGTGTCTCGGCCGGTTCGGCGGTACCGGAGGGCAGCGTCCAGGCGCCACCGTCCCCCTGGCTCACCAGAAGCAGCCGCCCGTCGTACACCGCGACCGCCAGCACCCGGCCGCCGCTCTGCCGCTCGGTAGTCATCCGCCCCGTCCCCTCCCTGCGCGCCGGTCCGCGACGCGCGTCGACCGCCCGGCCCGATGGCCGGACGGTCGTTCCCTACCCAGCGGCGCGGGCGCGCACCCGGCGGGGTCAGGACGTCTTGATCGCGGCGAGGAACTTCTGCGGGTCGGTGTCCACTTCGCCCTCGACCGTGGTGACCGGGATGTTCTCCTTGTCGTACCAGACCGCCGGGGTGCCGGGCAGACCGAAGGTCTCGAAGGTGGAGATGGACTCGCCGGCCCAGGTCAGGTAGGTGTCGTCGGAGACCTTGCGGTCGAAGTCGGCGGAGCGCAGGCCGTCCACGTCCCCGGCGACCGAGAGCAGCACCGATCCTTGCGCGAACTTGTCCTCGGCGGGCGGGAAGGGCTGGTTGTCGAAGAGGGCGCCGAGGTATTCGATGAACTGCTTCTGCCCCTCGTCGCTCGCGGCGGCGAGCGCGCTGAGGGCCTTCTGGTCGCCGTTGCCGCCCACGGTGTCGTCCATCGTCCCGGCGAAGTGGAACTTCACCGCGTACTTTCCGTCGTCGGCGCCCTTCTGGATGGTGTCCAGGAGCGTCTTGGCCATACGGGCGGAGGCACGGTCGCGCATCTCCAGGAAGACCTGGAGCACGTGCGGCGCGGACAGGTCGCCGTAGTACAGCGTGGTGCCTTCGTTGCCGGTCGTGTTCGCGGGAGTCATGTGTCGAGCTTGGCACAGATGGGGGTGGGGCACGAACGGTGCGGACGGCAGGTGGACGGGGGTCGGTCGGCACGACATGACGCGGCTCGCGGGCGCAGTCTGGAGGGGTGGACTCATCGCACGACAGGGCTCCGGAGCGTGGCCGTGACCTGGACAGGTCTGTACTCGACGCGCTCTTCGCCGACTCGCCGCACCCGCTGTACGTGCTCGACGGCATGCTGCGGCTGGTGGGCTTCAACGAGGCGGCCGGTGACTTCTCCGCACTGCCGCCGGCCGGCGCGCTGGGGCAGCCGCTGAGGCACTGGGCGGCCGGGCTGCACCAGGAGCCGGTGGAGGCCCTGCTGCGCGAGGTGCTGGCCACCGGGGAGCCCCGACGGGACGTGGAGGTGGCGGGCGGGGCCACCCCGGACGCGCCGGACCGGGTGCTGTCGCTGTCCGCGTTCCGGCTGCGGGACGCGGACGGCGGGCTGCGCGGGGTGGCGCTCAGCGTGGTGGACGCCACCGAGCGGCACCGAGCGCAGGTCCGGCTGAGCGTGCTGCGGGCGGCGAGCGCCCGGATCGGCACCAGCCTGGACACGGTGCACACCGCGCAGGAACTCGCCGACATCGGCGTGCCGGACCTGGCCGACACCATCGTGGTGGACGTGCTGGACGCGGTGCTGCGGGGCGATGTGCCGACGGCGGAGTCCCTGGACCGCGATCTGCTGCTGCGCTGCGCCGGGTCCCGGTCGGTGCGGGCGGCGAACGGGCACCAGGCGGTGGAGGTCGGCTGTGTGATGGAGCCGGGGCTCACCTCGCATTACAAGGAGGTGCTGACCGAGGGGCGCCCGGTGCTCATCATCGAACACGACACGGCGCCCCTCGGACACAGCGGGCAGGAGGTCGCGCAGGCGAACGGCGCGCACTCCGGGATGGCGGTGCCGCTGGCCGCGCGGGGCGGGGTGCTGGGCCTGGCACGGTTCTACCGGGGCCGGGGCACCGCGCCGTTCACCGAGGACGACCTGCGGCTGGCCACCGAACTGACCCGGCACACCGCGCTGTGCCTGGACAACGCCCGCCTGTACACGCGGGAGCGGTCGGTGGCCCGTATCCTCCAGCTCAGTCTGCGGCCGGCGCATGTGCCGGGGCACAGTGCGGTGGCCACCGCGCACAGCTATGTACCGAGCAGCACCAGCGGGGACTGGTTCGACATCATCCCGCTGTCCGGGGCTCGGGTGGCGCTGGTCATCGGGGAGCCGCCGACGCGGGGCATCCGGGCCGCCGTCACCATGGGCGGTCTGCGGGCCGCGATCGGCGCGCTGGCCTCGCTCGACCTGCCGCCCGAGGAGCTGATGGAACGGCTGCACGACCTGGTGGGCCGGCTGGACGCCGAGGAGTCGCGGCACCCGGACGAGTCCCTGGACAGCCTGCGCGCGGGCACCTCGTGTCTGTACACGGTCTACGACCCGGTGGCGCGCCGGTGCACGGTGGCCAGCGCGGGCCATCCGCCGCCCGCCGTGGCCCGGCCCGACGAGCCGGTGACCTTCGCGCAGGTGCCGGTCGGCCCCGCGCTGGGCCGGGGTGCGCCCCGCTATCGCACGGGGCACTTCGACGTGCCGGAGGGCACGCTCCTGGTGCTCTGCGACCCCGTGCTGCTGCGGGACGCGAGCCCGGACTCCGGAGACCGACTGACCCGAATCAGCAAGGCGTTGCAACGGCGGGACCGCCCTCTGCCGGACATCTGCGACGCCCTGCTGCACGATCTGGCGCCGCGACACCCGGCCGACGACGGGGTGCTGCTGGTCGCCCGCACGCTCACCCTGGGCGCCGACAAGGTGGCCTCCTGGTCGCTGCCGAACGAGCCGCAGGCGGTCGCGCTGGCCCGTGAGCGCACCGCCGAACGGCTGGAGCACTGGCACCTGGCGGACCTGGCGTTCACCGCGACCCTGGTGGTCAGCGAGCTGGTGACCAACGCGATCCGCTACTCCGAGGGGCCGATCCGGCTGCGGCTGGTCCGCGACCAGGCCCTGATCATCGAGGTCACCGACGACAGCAGCACGGCCCCGCAGTTGCGGCAGGCCGAGGACGACGACGAGCACGGGCGCGGGCTGACCATCACCTCACAGCTCACCGAGCGCTGGGGCACCAGGCGGGAACACCGGGGCAAGACCATCTGGGCCGAACTCCCCATCAACGCATAAGAGTTGGGGTGTGAACGGGTGTGACGCGACCGGCCGCCGGGCGCCTTCCGTGACGGGTGCGGTGTGGTGGACACTGCGCACCACACCTTCCCGCGCTCCCACCCCCCATCACAGCCGAGGGCCGCCTCCATGCCGACCGCTCCCCGTTCCCTGCGTCTGGCCGCCACCGCCGCCGGGCTGCTGCTCGCCTCCAGCATGACCGTCACGGCACATGCCGCACCGGCGCCGACACCGGCCCCGGTCGCGCACGCCACAACCCGGGTGGCCGCCGACTGGTCGGCCCCGCTGTCGACTCGGGGCCGGTACATCGTGGACAGCCGGGGGAACCGGTTCCGGCTGAAGGCCGCCAACTGGGACGGCGCACAGGGCTCCTGGAACGGCAGCGGCAGCGTGGACGACCCGGCCAACCACCACGCGGGCCAGAACGCGCACGACATCCCGCTCGGCCTCGACCGGGTCCCGGTCGCCCGACTGCTCTCCGACTTCCGGGAGCTGGGCGTCAACACGATCCGGCTGCCGTTCTCCAACGAGCTGGTCCACCGCGCGACTCCCGTCCCGGACGCGGCAGTTGCCGCCAACCCGCAGTGGCGCGGCAAGACCCCGCTCCAGGTGTACGACGCCGTGGTGGACGCGCTCAGCCAGGCCGGGTTCGCCGTGATCCTGAACAACCACACCAACACCTCCCGCTGGTGCTGCGGCGTCGACGGCAACGAGCGGTGGAACAGCAGCCAGTCCACTCAACAGTGGGCGGACGACTGGGTGTTCATGGCCCGCCGCTACGCCGACGTGTCCGGTGTGGTCGGCGCCGACCTGTACAACGAGGTCCGCCGGGACATCCTGGACGACCCCAACTGGGGCCTGGGCGACGCGCACGACTGGTACGCGGCGGCCCAGACGGCCGGCGACCGCATCCTCACCGAGGCCAACCCCCGGCTGCTCATCGTGATCGAGGGCATCAACTGGACCGGCCTCCCGGTCGACGGACTCCCGCACGGACGCCCGCAGTTGACCCCGGCCCGCGCCCTCTCGCACACCCTGGTCGACTCCCACAAGCTCGTCTACTCGGCCCACTTCTACGGCTACACCGGCCCCCGGCACAGCGGCGCCAGCGGGATCGGCGAGACGCACGACGCCCGCTACCAGGACCTGTCCCGCGACGAGTTGAACACGGCGCTCACCGACGAGGCGTTCTTCGTGGAGGAGTCCGGCCGCCACTACACCGCGCCGGTGTGGATCAGCGAGTTCGGCGCCGGGGCCGGGGAGACCAACCTGGCGACCCGCGCCTGGTTCGGGAACATCACCGACTACTTCACCGAGCACGACGCCGACTTCGCCTACTGGCCGCTGGTCGGCTTCGACGGGCACGACGACTGGGCGCTGCTCCGCTACGACGAGGGCGGGCGCCGCTCCGGGCTCCTCGACTCCGGCGACTGGCGGGCCCCGGCCTGGCGGCACCTGATGGACACACCGGGGAAGACCGGGCCGGTGCCGACGGCCGCCGTGTGGAAGATGCTGGACACCGACCGCGGGGACGCGGTTGCCTCGCTGCGGGTGCGCGGTACCGGCGACTGGGACTCGGGCGCGTACAAGGCGGCCTGCCCGGACGGGCTGCGGCTGACCGGGCTGAGCCACACCGGCGGGCGCGGGCTGTGCACGGACGCGGAGGCGGCCGAACTCCGTGCGGCGGACGGCGCGCAGAGCGTCGTCAAGGACGAGCGGTTCGTGTCCGGCGACTGGGCGTCCGGGTACACCAAGTTGCAGTGCCCGTCCGGCGCGTTCCTGATCGGCTACAGCCTGCGCGGCGCGCGGGTGTCGGCGGCGCTGTGCGCACCGGGCCGCTCCGCGCTCGGGGGCGGCGGGCGGACCGTGTGGTTCGACCGCTCGGACAACCGGCCCTCGGACGGCGCGGGCGGCGAGTTCGCCGAGGGCGCGTACAAGGGCCAGTGCGCGGTGAACGAGTACGCGGCCGGGATCGCCTTCACCACCCGGCTCGGCGCCCAACAGGGCCCGGCCGCACTGCTGTGCCGGACCCTGCCGTAGGGCCTCCCTTCCGGATCTTGCCGGAGTCGCGTGTCCTGGCACGCGCATCTGCGGCGTTGGCGTCGGTTGCCGGGGCTCAGCCGGGGTCGGTGACCTCGAAGGAGAGGTCGTTGTCGACCGTGTAGTACGCGCGGACCAGGCGGCCTCCGCCGGGCGCGGCCGCGTACACGAAGGAGTGCTTGCGGTCCGCCACGTCGTCCAGGACGCGGCCCACCCGTACGGCGGCCGCGTCGGCGGCGGGCAGGACGTGGACGTCCCAGTAACGGACGCCCACGCCCGTGAGGTCGGCGTGGTCGACGGTGAACCGGAAACCCCTGCCGTCCGCGTCGACGCTCGGGCTGAGGATGCGCTCCTCGCGGCTGCGCCGCCCGCGCAGCCGTACGACGGCGTCCTCGCCCAGCTCGGTGCCGTGCAGGCGGGCGGTCACGGTGGTGGCCTGGTCGCCGACCTCGATCGGCCCGGCCTCCGCGTGCGCCGGGCGCAGCCAGGCCCGTACGGCGAGGAAGCCGTCCAGCGCCCGGTACGGGATGCGCACCGCCACCGGGGACGGCCGGTCGACGCGGGCTCCGTCGACGAGAACCCGCAGATCCAGCGGGCCGGAGGTCAACTGCACTTCCGCGGCGTCCGGTTCGCGCACCAGGAAGGCGTCCCAGCGGCCCTCCTCCAGCGCGGGCAGCGGCTCCAGCACGGCGAGGGCCCGCCCGTCGCCCGAGGCTTCCAGCGGGAGCCGGCGTGCGGCGGGGTCGGGGACGCCCTTGCGGGGCCTGGCCTTCAGGAGCAGGTGCGCGGAGTCCGGCGCGGGGAGGGGGAGGTCGAAGGTGAGGCGGCCGTCGGCGTCCACCACACAGGTCACTCGGATCACGGAGTTCATCGCCGCCACCCCCGCACGGTGCGTACCGCACTGGCGGCGGCCGTGTAGGCCAGGTCGTGGGCGCTCTGCCCGGCGGCCGTCAGCCGGCGGCGCCCGGCATGTCGTTCGCGGGGCGGCCGATGTCCCGCCCGCTTGGCGGCGAGGGCGTCGGCCAGCAGGCGCTCGGCGCGGGCCACCACGACGTCGGGGGCGTAGCGGCGGGCGTTCTCCAGGGCGGACTTGCCCATGGTGCGGCGCCGTTCGTCGTCGCGGACCAGGTCCAGCAGAGCCGCGCCGAAGGCCTCCGGGTCACCGACCGGCACGAGCCGTCCGTCGACGCCGTCCTGGATGATCTCACCGGGCCCGTAAGCGCAGTCGGTGCTGACGACGGGCAGCCCGCAGCGCATCGCCTCGACGATGGTCATGCCGAAGGGCTCGAAGGTGGAGGAGGCGGTGGCGATGGACGCCTTGACCCACTCGGACTCCATCGGCACGGCGGCGCCCATCAGGAAGGCGTGGTCGCTGAGGCCGAGCCGCTGGATGAGGGCGCGCAGCCGGTCGCGCTCCTCTCCCCTGCCGTAGATGCGCAGCCGCCAGTCGGGGCGGGCGGCTGCGACGTGCGCGAAGGCCCGGATCAGGGTGTCGTAGTCCTTCATCGGGACGAGCCGGCCCGCGGCGACGATCAGCCGGGAGTCGCCGTCGGCGGGCGGGAGTTCGGGGTCGGGCACGCTGTTGGGCAGCGCCTCGACCCGGACACCGGGCAGCCAGGTGCCGCGCCGGTAGGCGCGGGCGTCGGCGTCGGTGACGGTGGTGATCAGGTCGAGGTCGCGGTAGGCGCGGCGCAGTACGGTGCGCAGCCGGCGCGAGTGGTGGTCCCAGGTGAGGTGTTCCTGGCCGACGCGGAGGACGCGGTCGGGTGCCTGGCGGGCGAGGTGGACGTTGAGGCCGGGGCGGGTGCCGATGACGATCTCGGCGTCGCTGCCGGCGAGGTGGGCGGCGATCCGCTCGTCGGTCAGCCTGCTGTACTCGCGGTGGCGTCCCTCGGCGGCGGGGAAGACCCGCGCGGGTTCGCGGTGGGCCGGGTGGTCCTGCTCCTCGCGCAGGTCGACCAGGGGCCGCAGCCGGACGCGTGGGTCCAGGGTGAGCGGGGGGCGTTCGCGGCTGCGGAGTACGGACACGATCTCCACGTCGTGCCGTTCGGCGAGCGCTCCGGCCAGGTTGAAGGTGGTGGTGATCGTCCCTCCGATCGCGTACGCGTTGTGGAGCAGGAAAGAGATCTTCATGCCGGTCCAGACCTTGACGACACGGGCGCGGTTGCCAGACGTTACCGCTTCGTGTCCTCAAGGCGGGATGAGGGGCCCAGCACAGCCAGGTCGGCGGGGCGGACCCGGACGGTGACGGGGAGGGCGGCCTCCACCTCGCCGTCGGCCCCGTACGGCACGGGCCGGTCGGCCTCGATGCGCAGTTCCCGGCCGCGCAGGACCCGTACCTCGGGGCGGCGGAGGTGGGCCCCGGTCTTCAGCTCGTTCATCAGGGCGAAGAAGAGGCGGCGCGGGGCCTCGCGTATCAGCACGATGTCGAGGAGGCCGTCGTCCAGTTCGGCGGCGGGGGCGATGGCGCGGCCGAAGCCGTAGTAGGGCGAGTTGGCGGCGACGACGGTGTAGCCGCGGTGCCGGTGTTCCTCGCCGTCGACGGTGATCCGGTAGTCGGCGGTGCGCCAGGTGGCCACGGCGCGCAGGCCGCCCGCGTAGTAGGAGGCGGCGCCGCGCAGCAGGCGCGAGTGGTTGGCGTACCGGTTGGCGAGGGCGTCGACCCCGGCGTAGACGCTGCCGAGGACGACGGTGCGCGGGTGGACGGCGGACTCGACCTCGATGGTGTCGACCCGCCGGGGCTCCGCGTGCAGCAGGATCTCCGCGAGGGCGGCGGGGTCGGCGGGCAGGCCGAGGGCGCGGGCGAAGTCGTTGCCGCGGCCGGCGGGTACGAGCCCCAGCACGGCGCCGGTGCCGCTGAGCGCGCCCCCGATGCCGCCGGCCATGCCGTCGCCGCCGACGGCCACGACGACCCGGCCGCTCTCCCCGGCGCGCAGGGCGGTCTCGCGGGCGTGGGCGAGGCTGTGGCTGTACTCGGTCTCCAGGGTGGCGCCGGCCTCGCGGAGGTGCCGGGCCACCTGGAGCAGCGTGGCGGCCCCGGTTGAGGCGCCCGCGGTCGGGTTGACCACGGCGGTGAACTCTCGCATCGGTGTGCCTCCGGGCGCGGTCAGTCGGTGGGGAGCAGGACGCCGGGGTTGAGCAGTCCGGCCGGGTCGAGCCGGGCCTTGACGGCGCGCAGCGCGTCGACGGCGAGGGGTCCGGCCTCGCGGACGTACCAGTCGCGGTGGTCGGTGCCGACGCCGTGGTGGTGGGAGATGGTGCCGCCCGCCGCGAGCACGGCCTCGTTGGCCGCGTGCTTGGCGGGGGTCCAGTGGGTGACGGGGTCCTCGCCCTGGGCGCTGACCACGGTGAAGTAGAGGGAGGCGCCGTTCTCGTACACGTGCGAGATGTGGCACATGACCAGGGGCGGGGTGCCGGCGCCGGTGAGGGTGTCGGTGAGTGCGGTGCGTACGGCGGCGTACAGCTCGGGTATCCGGGACCAGAACGCGGCGGTCTCCAGGGTCTCGGCGAAGGCACCGGCGTCGAGGAGGGCGTCCCGCAGGTAGGGCGCCGCGTAGCGGCCGTGGGCCCAGCGTTCGCCGGGTTCGGTGCCGACGAGGGTGCCGCCGCACTCCCGCAGGACGGCGGCCGCCTCCTCGCGCCGCCGGGCGGTGTCGGCGGGGGTGCCCTCGTAGCCGGTGACGGCGAGGCAGCCGGTGCCGCCGTCGGCGAGGGCGGCGCCGATGGCGTCGGGCTGGGCGAGGCCGACCAGGGTCTCGGTCTCGTCGGAGAGCCGGAGCACGGTGGGCCGGGGCCCGTCCTGGGCGAGCCTGCGCAGCGCGGCGGTGCCCTCGGCGAAGGTGGCGAACCGCCAGCCTTCGTACAGGCGTCGCTCGGGCTGGGGGCGTACGCGGACGGTGACGGAGGTGATGACGCCGAAGGCGCCCTCGGAGCCGAGGACGAGCTGGCGGAGGTCGGGTCCGGCGGCCGAGCGCGGGGCACGGCCCGTCTCGATGGTGCCCTCGGGGGTGGCGAGGGTGAGGCCGAGAACCATCTCGTCGAAGCGGCCGTACCCGGCGGACGCCTGGCCGCTGGAGCGGGCGGCGGCGAAGCCCCCGACGGTGGCCCACTCGAAGGACTGCGGGAAGTGGCCGAGCGTGAACCCCTGGGCGGCGAGCAGGGCTTCGGCCTGCGGGCCGCGCAGGCCGGGCTGGAGGACGGCGGTGCGGGAGACCGGGTCGAGATCGAGCAGGGCGTCCATCCGGCGCAGGTCGAGGGCGATGAACTCCCGGCGGTCGGGGGCGAGCCCGCCGACGACGCTGGTGCCGCCGCCGTACGGCACGACGGCCACCGCGTGTGCGGCGCAGGCCCGCAGCACGGCGAGCACCTCTTCGTGGGAGGCGGGCAGGACGACGGCCTGCGGTACGTCGGTGACGTCGCCCGTGCGGATGCGCAGCAGGTCCGGGGTGGACTTGCCGCGGGTGTGCCGGACACGGCTCTCGGTGTCGGTGCGGACGTGGTCCGCCGCGCCCACCGCGTCGGCCAGGTCCTTGAGTGCCGCGGGGGTGAGCGTGGGGTCGGGCAGCTCGAGGTCGTTGAGCGCGACGGGCGTTGCGGGGCTCGCGCGGACGCCGAGCAGGTCGTGCAGGAGCCCGGCCACCGCGTCGGGCAGGGGGGCCGCCTTCGCCGGGTCGCCCCAGCCGTTCCACAGCATGTCCATCGAACGGTCGTCCTCACCACGTCGGTTCGGTGTGTGCGGCGCCATCTCCCCCCGGCCGCCGGGGCGTTACACTGTTACACATGACGTCCATCCGTCACAACCGTTCGGACGCCGACACCGTGCTCGACGCGGTGCGCGACTGCGTCCTGGCCGTAGGTGTCCGCCGCACCACCCTCGCCGACGTGGCCCGCCGCGCCGGGGTCTCCCGGATGACGCTGTACCGGCGCTGGCCCGATCTGCGCACGCTGGTGGGCGACTTGATGACCCGCGAGTGGCTCGCCGTGGCCACCCGTGCGATGCCCGACGCGTCGGACGGCCCGCACACCCGCGCCCGGATCGTGACCGGACTGGTCGCGGGCGTGACCGAGTTCCGGGACCACCCCCTGTTCCACAAGATCCTGGACGTCGACCCCGAGCTGCTGCTCCCCTACGTGCTCGACCGGCGCGGCGCCACCCAGGAAGCCCTGCTGGCACTGCTGGCCGACGCGCTGCGCGAGGGCCACACGGACGGCTCGGTACGCGTGACGCATCCCGAACGCCAGGCCCGCGCCGTGCTGTTGCTGGTGCAGTCCTTCGCACTGTCGCTGCGCACCATGACCGACGAGGACGACGCCGAGCTGGACGCCGCCGCCTTCCTGGGCGAGCTGCGCACCCTTCTGGAGAGGACCCTCACCCCATGAGCATCCGCGACCGCGCAGACCGTACGGCGGCACCGGGTTCGTCGCTCGACGCCGCCCGCCGCACCCGCGAGCTGGCCACGGCGGCCGGGGGCGGCACGGCCGACCTGCTGGTGGTGGGCCTCGGCGCGACGGGGGCGGGCGTCGCCCTGGACGCGGCGGCGCGCGGTCTGGACGTGGTCGCCGTCGACGCCCACGACCTGGCCTTCGGCACCTCCCGCTGGAGTTCCAAGCTGATCCACGGCGGCCTGCGCTATCTGGCGGCCGGGCAGTTCGACGTGGCGCACGAGAGCGCGGTCGAACGGGGCGTGCTGATGACGCGTACGGCACCGCACCTGGTGGCCGCGCAGCCGTTCGTACTGCCACTGACCCCACTGGTGTCACGGGCGCAGGCGTCCCTGGCGTGGGCGGGGTTCCGGGCCGGGGACATGCTGCGGATGGCCGCGCGTACCCCGCGCCAGGTGCTGCCGGTGCCGCGCCGGCTGACGGCGGCGGAGGCCCGGCACCTGGCGCCCTCGGTGCACGCGGCCGGGCTGCGCGGCGGCCTGCTGTCCTGGGACGGCCGGGTGACCGACGACGCCCGCCTGGTCACCGCCCTGGCCCGCACCGCCGCCGCACACGGCGCGCGGATCATCACCCGTGCCCGCGCCCTGGAACTCGGCTCCACCGGAGCCCGCTTCCGGGACGAACTCACCGGCGAGGAGGGGGAGATCAGGGCGCGCGCCGTCGTCAACGCGACCGGCGTGTGGGCCGGGGGTCTGGTCGACGGCCTCCGCGTACGGCCCTCCCGCGGCACCCATCTCGTCCTGCGCTCCGAGCGTCTCGGGTCCCTCCCGGCCGGCCTGCACATACCGGTGCCCGGCGAGACCAACCGCTTCGTGCTGGTGCTCCCGCAGGGCGACGGACGTACCTATGTGGGCCTCACGGACGAGCCGGTCGAAGGTGCGATCCCGGACGTGCCCGAGGTGCCGGAGACGGACATCGGCTTCCTGCTGGACGTGCTGGGCTCCGTGCTGGACGCGCCGGTGCACCGGGCCGAGGTGGACGGCGCGTTCGCCGGGCTGCGCCCGTTGCTGGACACGTCGGTGCCGGGCGGCGCCGACTCGGTCCGCACTTCGGACATCTCGCGCCGGCACGCGGTACTGACCTCGCCGGACGGGGTGGTCACGGTGGTGGGCGGCAAGCTCACGACGTACCGGCGGATGGCGCAGGACGCCGTGGACGCGGCCGTGGCCGCGCGCGGCCTGCCCTCGGTCCCCTCCCCCACCGCCGCACTCCCCCTGGTCGGCGCCGCCGCCCCGGAGCACCTGCGCGACCTGCCCGCGCCCGCCCGACTGGTCCGCCGCTACGGCACCGAGGCCCCGGCCGTCCTGGCCCTGGCCGAGCGGGACCCGGCGCTCGCCGAGCCGGTACTCCCCGGCCACCCGGTCACCCGCGCGGAACTCCTCTGGGCCGCCCGCCACGAGGGTGCCCTCGACCCGTCCGACCTGCTGGACCGCCGCACCCGCATCGGACTGGTCCCCGAGGACCGCGCCGAGGCCCTCGCCGTCGCCGCCGAGATCCTGTCGCGGGCCACCCCGTCGGGCGTCTGACCTGTTTCACCGGCTGACGCCAGGGGCATCCGTTGCGCGTGATGCCCCCCGGCCCCGACGCCCCGCCCCCGCCCGCGCGCGCCCCCACCGACCTGCGCTTCGACGGCTGGATCACCGGCATCGGCACGACGTCCGGCACCCGCCTGGTGCTGGGCCACTGGCCCCGCTCCCCCTTCGGCCCCTTCAGCGACGTGATGGTGGAACGCGCCGACGGCCACCGCACCCTGCTGGCGCCGACCCGGCAGGTGGCGGACTTCATCGCGGGGACGTACTCGTTCGACGAGGTCCGGGTCGTACCCGTAGGGGTGCGGATCGCCGGGGACCGCTGGACGGTGACGTCCGGCCCGCTGCTCGACCTGCGCTTCACGGTCGGCCGCCGGGGCGCCCTGGGCAACCTGCTCCGCCTGGCGGGCCCGGTCACCTCCCGGCCCGCCTTCGCCGCCCTCACCGACCCGATGGCCCGGCTGCTGATGGGTGTCCGCACGCGGGGCTCCGCGGGGAACGGCCGGTACGAGTGGTACGGCGCCCGCGACCTGCACCGGCTCACGGCGGCGACGGCCACCTATGAGGGCCGCGACCTCGGCCCGCTCACCCCGGTGGACCCGCCGGTGCGCTTCGGCTTCGGCTCGACTCCGCGCATGCCGTGTCAGGTCAGGGTGACCACTACGGTGCGCACCGCAGGCTGAACCGGTCAGTCGTCCTCGTGCCGGTCGAGCGGGTCCGGTTCGCCGTGACCTCGTCCTCGGGGACGTTCCCGGAGAGTTCCCGGTGAGCGGCCTCTGCCCGTTCGATGAGACGGCCGAGCGCGACCCCACCGCTCTCGGTGAGCCCCCGCAGGGGGGAGCCGGTGGTCCGGGTTCGCGGCGAAGGCCGCCGGCCCGATGCGCCTACGACGGCGCGGGCGAGGAGAGCTGCGTCGAGACGCACCCGGAGGTCACCCTGTGAGGGCGGGGTTCACAGCGTGCGCGGCGGATGCACCCGTACCCGCACCCCCACCGCCACGACCAGCACGATCGCGCAGGCCGTGAACACCATCCCGGCCCCGCGCACCCCCAGCCCCACCGTCAGCGCGCCCACGCCGACGACCGGGAGGGAGATGCCGAGGTAGGCGACGACGAAGAAGGCCGAGATGGTGGCGCCCCGGTGTTCCTCGGGGGCGGCCGCGCCGACGGCCGTCAGGCCCGCCCGGAACGCCATGCCCTGGCCGGCACCACCGGTGAGCGCGCCGAGGAGCAGGAGGGGGAGGGACTCCACCAGGAGGGAGGTCCCGACCAGGACGAGGCCGGCGGCGAGTACGGCGCAGCCCCAGGGGAGGGCTGCGCGGGCGCCGATGCGGCCCATGAGGAGCTGGCCGCCGGTGGAGGCGCAGAACACGCTGAAGACCACGGCGCCGGTCACCGCGAGGTTGTGCTCGCCGAGGGTCTCGGTGAGGAAGGCGGGCGCGACGGCCGTGAACAGCCCGAGCAGGGAGAACCCGGCGAAGGCGGCCAGCGCGCACGGCCCGAACACTCCGCGCACCTCGGGCGGCACCCGCATCCCCTGCGGCCTGAGCGGTGGCCGGGGCCCTTCGTGGTGGACGGTCTCGGTGAGCAGCAGGGTGACGACGAGCGCGACGGCGAGCAGGGCGAGGTGGACGAGGAAGGGCAGGATCAGCGGCCGGGGCGCGTACTCGGCGAGCAGCCCGGAGACCAGCGGCCCGAGCCCGAGCCCGCCCATGTTGGCGGCCGTCGCCGCGAGCGCGGCCCGTCCCCGGCGCCCGGGCGGCGCGAGATCGAGGACGGCGGCCGTACCGGTGCCGCTGAACAGGCCCGCCGAGAACCCGGACAGCACCCGGCCGAGGTAGAGCAGCGGCAGCCCGCCCTCCAGCAGGAAGCACACCGCGCTGAGCGCCGACAGCACCAGCGCGACGACCAGCACCGGGCGCCGCCCCAGCACGTCGGAGGCGCCGCCGGCGAGCAGCAGGGCGACGATGACGCCGACCGCGTAGACCGCGAACACCACGGTCACGATCAGCTCGGAGAACCCGATCCGCTCCCGGTAGAGCCCGTACAGCGGGGTGGGCAGCGTGGTGCCCATCATGCCCACGGCGAAGACGCCCGCCGCGGCCAGATAACCGGGGCGCGGGCGCCGTCGGGAGGGGTCTGTGCCGGAGTCGATCACACCTCACCTTGGCATGTAGGCGTCGATCGGGCGTGACGCGGACACGCCGGGGCATCGGGTGTGTCATGGACTCAAGCGTTCTGGCACAGCGCGGTCGGGGGCAGGCCCGGCGAGCGGCCGACAGCCCGGCGATGACCGCGGCGGCGAAGGCGGGCTTCGTCGCCCGTGGACTGATCTACCTGCTCGTGGGCGTCATCGCCCTTCAGATAGCCCTGGGCGGTGACGGCGGCGGCAAGCAGGCCGACCGCGGCGGCGCCCTCTCCGAGCTGGCGGAGAAGCCGTTCGGCGCCGCCATGCTGTGGATCGTCGGCGTCGCGCTGGCCGGCATGGCGCTGTGGCGGCTGTCGGAGGCGGTGGTCGGCAGCGCCGGGCCGGACGGCGGCAAGGCGTCGAAGCGGGCGATGTCCGCCGCACGCGCGGTGTTCTACGCCTTCGTCTCCTACTCCGTGCTGTCCTACGCGGCCGGGCAGAAGGGCAGCGGCGGCGGCTCCTCGGACCAGCAGAGCGACGACGTGACCGCGATGGCGCTGAAGTGGCCCGGCGGCCAGTGGATCGTCGGGGCCGCCGGGCTCGTGGTGATCGGGGTGGGGGTGTACATCGCGGCGCGGGCGGTGATGCGGAAGTTCCGCAAGCATCTGCGCACCGGCGAGATGTCCCCCACCGTGCGGAAGATCGTCGACGTCCTGGGCGTGGGCGGCGGCACGGCCCGCGGCGTCGTCTTCGGCGTGGCCGGGGTGTTCGCCCTGATCGCGGCCGTCCAGCACGAGCCGGGCAAGGCCAAGGGGATGGACGACACCCTGCGGTCGTTCCGGGACCTGCCCGCCGGGCCCTGGCTGCTGGCGCTGATCGCGCTGGGCCTGGCCGCGTTCGGCGTCTTCTCCTGGTGCAACGCCCGCTGGCGCAAGGTGTGACCCCCTTACCGACCTCGACCCCGGCGCCCCGCCTTTTCAGGTGAGGGCGCCGCCGTCTACCCGCAGGACCGCGCCGGTGACGAAGGAGGCGCGGTCGCTCAGCAGCCAGGCGGCGGCCTCCGCGATCTCCTCGGGCCGGGCGCCCCGGCGTAGCGGGGTGTGCGCCTGGAGCCGTTCCTGGAGGCCAAGCGCCTTGTCCTCCCAGGCCCGCATCATCTCGGTGGCCGTGTTGCCGGGGGCGATGGCGTTGACGCGGATGCCCTCCGGGCCGTACGTGACGGCGGCCGACTCGGTGATGCTGTTCAGGGCCCGCTTCATCGCGCCGTAACCCGGCAGTTCGGGGTTGCCGCGCAGGCTGCCGACGGACGAGTTGTTGACGACGGCTCCGCTGCCGGAGGTGGCCCGGATGGCAGCGACCTCGGCATTCATGGCGAGCCACTGTCCCTTGAGGTTGACGGTGTAGAGCCGGTCGAACTCGTCCTCCGACAGCTCGTCCAGCGGGCCGGGCGCCTGGTTGGCGGCGCCGTTGTTGAAGGCGATGTCGAGGCGTTCGTGGAGCTGTACGACGCGGTCGACGGCGGCGCGCACCGCGTCCCCGTCGGCCAGGTCGCACACCACGTAATCGGCGGTGCCGCCCTCGGCGCGGATCTCCTCGGTGACCGCCTTGAGCTGGTCCTCGCTGCGGGCGGCCAGCACGACCCGCGCCCCCTCGCGGGCGAAGAGCCGGGCCGCGGCGGCGCCGATACCGCGTCCGGCGCCGGTGATGAAGGCGACCTTCCCGGGGAGCAGTCCGGTCGGGGCGGAAGAGTCTGTCGCTGTGGGGTTCATGTCTTCGAGCCTGCGCCGCCCGGCCCCGCTCATCCAGGCACAGGCGGTACCTGGCTGGCTCCGCCGGTACGGCGCAGACTGGACGCGTGGACCGAGGAGAACTGGCGGCATTCCTGCGTGACAGGCGCGAGCGGATCGGCCCGGCCGAGGTGGGTCTGCCCGCCGGGCCGCGCCGCCGTACGCCGGGGCTGCGGCGCGAGGAGGTGGCGCAACTGGCGTTCATCTCCACCGAGTACTACACCCGGCTGGAGCAGGCGCGCGGCCCACGGCCGTCCCGCGAGGTGCTGTCCGGGCTGGTCAGGGCGCTGCGCCTGACGGACGCCGAGCGCGAGCACCTGCACCACCTGGCCGGGGCGCCCCCGGCCCCGCCGTCCGGTCCCCCGCGCGAGGTGCGGCAGAGCATCCTGGACCTGCTGGCCCGGCTGCCGGGGACGGCCGCCATCGTCACGTCGGCGATCGGCGAGGTGCTCGCCTGGAACGACCTGGCGGCGGCCCTGATGGAGGACTTCTCCGCGCTCTCGCGCCGCGACCGCAATCTGATCCGCCGCGTCTTCCTCGGCCCGCACCGGGGCGGGGCCCCGCTGTACGGCGTCTCGGACGCGGCCGCGTTCGCCCGCGACTCGGCCCAGCGGCTGCGCGCCGCCTCCGCCCGCTACCCCGACTCCCCCGAGGTGACCGGCCTGGTGGCCGAACTCCTGGCGGGCAGCGAGGAGTTCCGCCGGCTCTGGGAGGCGTACGAGGTGGCCGTGCTGCCGACCCTCGCCAAGACCTTCCACCACCCGGTGGTCGGCCCGCTGACCGTCAACTGCGATGCCCTGCACGTCCCGGACCGGGACCAGCGCATCGTCCTCTACACCGCCACGCCGGGCTCCGCCTCGGAGGAGGCGCTCCGGCTGCTGTCGGTGGTGGGGACCCAGCGGATGGACGTGTCAGGCTGAGCCGCCGCACCGCCCCCGGGTCGCGTCGCGCCCGGCGTCCGCGGCCCAGGAGGACAGGATGCGCAGGCCGTCGTGGGAGGGCGTGCCGGGTTCGGCGGTCCGGACGACGAGCTGCTGGTCGGGGTCACCGGCGCAGGCCAGTGCGTCCCGGTCGAGGGTGAGTTCGCCGACCAGGGGGTGCCGGAGCACCTTGTCGACCCGGCTCAGCCCGGCGACGCGGTGGTCGCCCCGAAGTTCACGGGGCCCGCGCTGGAGCGCCTGGAGTCCTTCTTCGCGGAGAATCCGTAGTCCCCGAGGGGCCGGACAAGGGGGTGGTTCCGTGACATCCCTCACAGGCTCCGATGACCTACGGGTGTCCCTTAGTAGGTGACGAACCGTGACGACAAGTGCACTTTGTCCGTCTTGGCGGGTATTTGGATCATGCTGTCCCTCGAAGCGGCCGATCCACTCGACAGGGACCCTCGCTTTCGCAAATCATGAGGGGTTCTGACGACCCGGCAGCAGGGGGCGGAAGCCGCTGGTGCCGGGTCGGCACGCCTGTGTGACCTTGGCAAGGGGCCCAGAGGTCTACGAAGCGCGTTAGTACGACAGCCTCTTTGCACGCCTTGTGTGACCGTCCTAAGAATGACGACTCGCAGGGCGTTTTTTGCTGTTCGGGAGGCGGGTTCCACCCAGAGGAAGCCGCGCGGCGGCGCCCGGCGCCTACCGAATGAGGTTTCACGCATGGGAAAGCACCGTAAGAACCAGCAGTACCGGCGAGCGCTCATAGCCGCCGTCGCCGTGGGGGCGGTGGGCGTACCGACCGCCGCCGTGGCCTGCGTCGACTGGAAGGACGACGCCGGCCGGCAGACCGAGGCCACCGCCTGGCAGACGGAGCAGAGCCCCCGTCACGCGTCGCCCCCGGTGCGGAAGCAGGCCGGCCCCGCCGCCTCCGCGACCCCCTCCGCTTCCCCGAGCACCCCCACCGCGCACAGGCCCGCCCAGGCGCCCACCCACCACCGCACCGCGCAGCCGGCCCTCATGGCAGCGAAGACCACCGCGGCCGCCCACCCCACCCGGACCGCCAAGCCGGCCACCGCCAAGCCCGCCGCTCCCAAGTCGGCCCCCGCGAAGCCCGTCTCGGCCCCGACGGTGCGTCCGGTCTCCACCGAGCCCCGCCCTGTGCAGACCGCCACCGCCGCCGCGCCCAGCACCCCCCAGCCCGCCGCGACCGCCTCCGGCGACGTGGCCCGTGTCGTGGAACTGGTCAACGCCGAGCGCGCCAAGGTCGGCTGCTCCCCGGTCGAGCTCAACTCCACGCTGACCAAGGCCGCGCAGGACCACAGCGCCGACATGGCCGCGCACAACACCATGTCGCACACCGGCTCCGACGGCTCCGACCCCGGCTCGCGCATCACCGCCGCCGGCTACCAGTGGAGCGCGTACGGCGAGAACGTCGCCTACGGCTACGCGACGCCCGAGCAGGTCATGGCCGGCTGGATGGACAGCCCCGGCCACCGGGAGAACATCCTCAACTGCTCCTACAAGGAGATCGGCGTAGGCCTCGCCCAGCCCGGCAGCTACTGGACCCAGGACTTCGGCACCGCCAGGTAGCGCCGGCCGGCGCCCGCCATTGCCGTCGGCGCCCCGGCGGCGTGGCGTCCCGCACGCGTGTCCGCCTCCCGGTGAGGATGGGGCGGTCGTGCGGGTCGGCTGGGAGGCGGGTGTCGTAATGACGGTGAGCCGTATCGGTTTGGTCGTGCACGCCGGGCGCCCGGCCGCCCTCGCCGCGGCGGACGCGGTGCGCGAGTGGTGCGCCGCGCACGACGTGGGCTGCGCCGACATCGACGTCTGGCAGGAGGGCGCCCGGCACAGCGCCCGCGAGGAGGTCGACAGCGCGGGCGACCCGGACCTCATCGTCACCCTGGGCGGCGACGGCACCTTCCTGCGCGGCGCCCGCCTGGCGGCCGAGAACGACGCCCTGGTGCTCGGCGTCGACCTCGGCCGGGTCGGCTTCCTCACCGAGGTGCCCGCCCCGGCCGTGCGGGCCGCGCTGGACGCGGTGTACGAGGGCCGGTACGAGGTCGAGAGCCGGATGCTGCTCACCATGCGCGCCTCCTGCCCGCTGGGCGTGCCCGCGCACATGGCGGACCTGGTGCGTTACGGGCGCGGCCCGATGCTGCCGCCGCCGCGGGTGCGCGGGGAGTGCGAGGTCGGGGACGACTGGGGCGTGGCCCTGAACGTCACCGCGCTGAACGACGTGGTCGTGGAGAAGCTGGCCCGGGACCGGCAGGTCTCCGTGGGCGTGTACATCGCCGGCCAGCTTCTCGCCTCGTACTCCGCCGACGCGCTGCTGGTGGCCACCCCGACCGGGTCGACCGCGTACAGCTTCGCCGCCGGGGGCCCGGTGGTCTCGCCGCGCATGGAGGGGCTGCTGTTCACGCCGGTCGCCCCGCACATGACGTTCGACCGCTCGGTGCTGGCGGCGCCGGACGAGCCGATCGCGTTCCGTGTGCTGGAGCGCTCCGGCCAGGCCGCCGTCAGCATCGACGGCCAGGTGCGGGGCGTGCTCAACCCCGGCGACTGGATCGGCGTGTACGCCTCGCCCCGGCGGCTGCGGGCGGTGCGGCTGGGCCCGATGGACTTCTACGGGCGGCTGCGGAAGCGGATGAACCTCACCGACGCGCCCGCGGCGGTCGCGGACGGGCAGGCGGCCCCGCTGTGGCCGGTGCGCTCGCCGCCGCCCGGCGACCTCGGTCATCTGGCGCTGCCCACGTCCCCCGACGATCCCTCATCACACCACTGAGCTGCGAAGACTCCGTCCGGCGCGGATCAGCTCGAAAGGACGTCCAGGTTTCCCGCTCCGGAGTGAGAATGTGTCCCGCATCGGGGCACTAGAAGAGCAGGTACTACTCCTACGGCTGGAGGCACACCATGCTCGCGATCGGCGTCATACTCCTGATCATCGGCTTTCTCACCGGGATCTCGATCCTGTGGACGATCGGCATCATTCTCGCGGTGATCGGCGCCATCCTGTGGATTCTCGGCGCCACCGGTCACGCGGTCGCCGGTCGCCGGCACTACTGGTGACCCTTCGGTGGTGACCTCCCGGCCCCATCGGTCCCCCTGACGCACTCCGGTGCGTCAGGGGGACCGCTGATGTGGCGGAACCCCGCATGCGGGACGCGCGGCGCTGCGGGAGGCTGACGGACACTGCTGGAGAAGGGACCCGCCATGACCTTCGACTCCGCGTCCGTCGAGCCCGTACCCCCGTCCTCACCGCCCCCGCCACCTGTGCGGCCCTGGCTGGTCGAGGACCTGCCCGCGCTGGACCCCGACCCGTTCCTGGACTCGCTGCTGCGCGACGAGCCGGTCACCCGCATCCGCCTCCCCTACGGGGAGGGGCACGCGTGGCTGGTCACCCGCTACGAGGACGTCCGCTTCGTCACCTCCGACCCCCGCTTCTCCCGCGCGGAGCTGCTGGGCCGCTCGGTGACGACGATGGCGCCGCAGACGGTGGCCTCGCAGACGGCCGGCCTCCAGTACGTCGACGCGCCCCGGCACACCGTGCTGCGCCGGGTGGTGGCGCGGGCGTTCACCGCGAAGAGCATGGCGCGGCTGCGGCCGCTGGCCGAGCGCACCGCCCGGCAGATGCTCCAGGACATGCGGCGGGCGGGTGCGCCCGGCGATCTCATGGAGCACCTGTACACGCCGTTCCCGATCGCGGTGGTCTGCGCCTTCCTGGGCGCCGAGGAGGACGACTGGCGCAACTGGGCCGGCAACTCGGAAGCACTGCTGACCAAGGCGAACGCGAAGGAGCGCAACCAGGCGGCCCGCCAGGACACCCGGAGCCGGGTGGTCGCGCTGCTGGAGCGCCGCCGCGGCGAGCCCCGCGAGGACCTCGCCGGAGTGCTGGCGGCGGCCGCGGCGAGCGGTGAGATCACCGACGACGAGGCGATCTCGCTGGCCATGGCCGTGTACGTCAGCGGCGGGCACGCCGTGCGCAACAACAGCGGCTCCATGATGTACGCCCTGCTCACCCACCCGGACCAGTTCGAGCGGCTGCGCCGGGAGCCGGAGCTGCTGCCGAAGGCGGTGGAGGAACTCTTCCGGTTCGTCCCGCACCGCAACGGCGTCGGCATCCCCCGTGTCGCCACCGAGGACGTGGAGATCCGCGGCCATCTGATCCACAAGGGCGACGTGGTCTACAACGCCTACGTCGCCGCCAACCGCGACCCGTCCGCCTTCCCCACCCCGGATCTGCTGGACTTCGACCGCACGGGCGCGGGGCACGTCGCCTTCGGGCACGGCCCGCACTTCTGCCTGGCCGCGCTGATGGCCCGGATGGAGGCCGAGGTACTGATCGAGGCCGTGATGACGGAGTTCCCGGAGCTGCGGCTCGCCGTACCAGCGGAGCAGGTCGAGTTCCAGCGGGACGGGCTGATTCGCGGTCCGAGAACACTGCCGGTGACCTGGTAGCTCCGAGCAGGGTTTGCCCTCGCGTACGCGGAACACCCAGTTCCGGGCTATCCCCGCATGAATGAGACCCACTTGGGGAAGCCTCGGTTATTTGCTCGCGCACATTTTTGTGCGAGCTCGGACATCCAGGCCGTTCTGCCCCGGTCCGCCGTGCCCCGCTCCGGCGAACGTCCGGGGCCGAGCGACGGTAGGTTGATCTACATGAGCGACAACGTGTACTTCGACATCACCATCAACGACGAGCCGGCGGGCCGGATCGTGTTCCGTCTCTTCGACGACGTCGTGCCCAAGACCGCGAAGAACTTCCGCGAGCTGGCAACCGGCGAGCACGGCTTCGGCTACGCCGGTTCCCCCTTCCACCGGGTCATCCCGCAGTTCATGCTCCAGGGCGGCGACTTCACCCAGGGCAACGGCACCGGCGGCAAGAGCATCTACGGCGAGAAGTTCCCCGACGAGAACTTCAACCTCAAGCACGACCGTCCGTACCTGCTGAGCATGGCGAACGCGGGCCCGAACACCAACGGCTCGCAGTTCTTCGTGACCACGGTCGTCACGAACTGGCTGGACGGCAAGCACGTCGTCTTCGGCGAGGTCGTCGAGGGCCAGGACGTCGTGGACCGCATCGAGTCCCTGGGCACCGGCAGCGGCGCCCCCAAGGCCAAGGTCTCGGTCTCCGCGAGCGGCACCGTCTGATCCGCCCCGCCACTCGCCGTGCCCCCGCGCTTTCGGGGGCACGGCGGCCCGGTGCCCGGCTCAGCCCGCGGTGAGTTCCGCGAAGCGCCGGGTGTCGATGTTCCCGCCCGAGGCGATGATGCCGACCCGCGGCGGAAGGTTCTCGACGCGCCCGGACAGCAGGGCGGCGAGCGGCGTGGCACCGCTCGGTTCGAGGACGATCCTCAGGCGTTCGAAGGCGAACCGCATGGCTTCGACGATCTCCTCGTCGCTGACCAGTGCGATGGCGTCGACCAGCCGCTGATTGAGCGCGAAGGTGATCTCACCGGGGCTCGGCAGGACCTGCCCGTCGGCGATGGAGCGGGGCACCGGGACCGTGACGCGCTCCCCCGCCTCCAGCGAGCGCTTGGTGTCGTCGCCCGCCTCCGGCTCCACGCCGATCATCCGCACCCCGGGGTACAGGGACTTCGCCACGACGGCGCTGCCCGCGATGAGCCCGCCCCCGCCCACCGGCACCACCAGCGCGTCCAGCTCCCCGGTGTCCTCGAGCAGTTCCAGCGCGGCCGTGCCCTGGCCCGCGATGACGTCGAGGTGGTCGTAGGGCGGGATCAGCGCCAGCCCGCGGTCCCTCGCCAGGCCCTCGCCGAGCGCGGTGCGCTCCTCGGTGTAGCGGTCGTACGTGACGACCTCCGCGCCGTAGCCGAGGGTGGCCTCCTTCTTGGAGCCGGGCGCGTCCGCGGGCATCAGGATGACGGCGGTGGTGCCGAGTTCCCGGGCGGCCAGCGCGACGGCCTGGGCGTGGTTGCCGGAGGAGAAGGCCGCGATGCCCTTGGCGAGCTGGTCCGGCGGCAACTGCGCGGCGGCGTTGTAGGCCCCCCGGAACTTGAAGGCGCCGACCCGCTGGAAGTTCTCGCACTTGATGAACACCTCCGCCCCGACGCGGGCGTTCAGGGTGCGCGAGGTGAGGACCGGGGTCCGGTGCGCGACGCCCTTCAGGCGGGCGGCGGCCGCGCGGACGTCGTCGAGGGTGAGGTTCGGTTCGGCGGGCATGGTGGGTCCCCCAGGGAGTGGTTCGGGCTCTTACTTCGTGTAGTTGTAGACGGTCGCTCGGGAGACTCCGAGCAGGTCGGCGATGGTCTGGGCGGCGTCCCGCGAGTCGAACCAGCCCTCGCCGTGCAGATGCCGTACCAGCTCGCGCTTGGCGTCCCGGCCCAGCGATCTCGGGGTGCCCCCGCGCCGTGCGGCCAGCTCCTCCACGGTCCCGCGCAGTTCCCGCGCGCGCCGCTCCCGCAGTGTCTCCAACGGCTCGGCGCCGTGTTCCGTGCCGGTGGCGACCAGGTTGGCCAGGGCGAGCGCGACCGGCGAGAGCACGGAGACGTCCAGGTTGAGGCAGAGCGCCGCGATGTACTCGCCCGCGCTGTTCCGGATGCCGATGGAGGTGCTCTTGGCGGGGCGCCCGTCGGGGAAACGGTTGGGATAGTTCTGTACGACGTCCGGGTAGCGGGGGTCCGCGATGCGGGCCAGGCCCAGCTCGGTCGCGGGGTCGCCGGGGGCGCGGCCGGAGAGGTTGTTCTCGATGACCCGGATGGCGTGGCCGGGGTCCCGCAGATCGTGCAGCACGACCTCGCACAGCCCGGGAAACATCCGCCCCAGCGCGACGGCGACCTTCTCGGCCTCGCCCAGCAGGTGCTCGTCCTCGGACCCCACCGTCATCGCCTCCGTAGCCGCTGGACGGGTTTTCCAGTTCTGGACGATACATCTACGCCGGCCTCGGCACCAGGGACACAATTCGGTTGGCCGGGCGGACCCGCTGTGGCAGCGTGCGGTGCCGTGCCCCTCGATCTGCAGAACTTCGCCGCCGCCAACCTGCTGCGCCGCCCGGAGCCGGTCCGGATCGGCGGCTTCGTGGCGGGCTTCGACCCCGCGACGACCAGCCCTTACGTCAACTACGCGACCCCGCTGCCCGGCACCACCCCCACGGAGGCCGAAGTGGCCGCCCTGGTGGGCGAGTTCCGGAGGCGCGGGCTCCTCCCCCGGCTGGAGTTCGCCCCGGACGCGGCACCGGAGGTGGAACCAGCGCTGCGCCGGGCGGGCTTCAGCACCGAGGCGGTGCACGAGTACCTGGTCTGCACCCCGGCCACGCTCACCGTCCCCGCTGGCCTGCCCCCGACGGAAACCCCCCGCACGAACGCGGAGTTCGCGGAGATCGACGCGGCCCTGACCGAGGCGTTCGGCGAGGAGTTCCCGGCGCCCGCCGACGGCGCGTCGCTGCTGCGGCGGACGCAGGCGCGAGGTGGGGCCGTGCGGTTCGTGCGCGCGGAGGACGGCCGGTGTGCCGGGGCCGCCAGTTGTTCGGCGCCCGCCGAGGGCACGGCGGAGCTGGCCGGGGTGGGGACGCGGCCCGCGTACCGGGGGCGGGGTGTGGCGGCCGCCGTCACCTCGGCGCTGGCCGGGGACCTGTTCGAGCGGGGCGCGGAATCGGTGTGGCTGGAGGCCTCGGGGGAGGGTTCCCGGCGGGTGTACGAGCGGGTCGGCTTCCGGCAGCGCGGCACCCGGCTGTATCTGCGGCTGGCCGCGCCGCTTCCTTAGCGGCGTGTTAGATCTGCGCGTCGTCCCTTGTCCGGGGCGGGTGCGCGGCGCATGCTCGGGCGGCATCCGGGTCCGGCGTCCCACGGCGGCGGGCCCCGTCCCCCCTCGTCTGGAGCCGCCATGTCCTCGTCCGCCGCACCGCCCACGGTGACCCCCGCCGCCCGCCGTTTCGCCCTGATCGGCGGTTCGCTGGGCAATCTCGTGGAGTGGTACGACTGGTTCGTCTACGCCAGCTTCGCGATCTACTTCGCGGACTCCTTCTTCCCCGGCGACAACCCGACGACCAAGCTGCTGAACACGGCCGGCATCTTCGCGGTCGGTTTCCTGATGCGTCCGGTCGGCGGCTGGGTGCTGGGACGGGCGGCGGACCGGCACGGCCGCAAGAGCGCGCTGACCCTGACCGTCACCATGATGTCGGTCGCGGCCCTGCTGATCGCCGTCGCGCCGACCTACGGCCAGGCGGGCTACTTCGGCGCGCTGGTGCTGCTGCTGGCGCGGCTGCTCCAGGGGTTGAGCATCGGTGGGGAGTACGCGGCCAGCGCGACCTATCTGACCGAGGCGTCCGCCCGGAACCGGCGCGGGCTCGGCTCGTCCTTCCAGTATGTGTCCATGACCTGCGGGCAGTTGCTCGGTCTGGCGATCCTGATCACGATGCAGCACACCCTCACCACCGAGCAGTTGCAGAGCTGGGGATGGCGGGTGCCGTTCGTGCTGGGCGCGGTGTTCGCGCTGGTGGTGTTCTGGCTGCGGCGCCGGCTGACGGAGACGGAGGCGTTCACCGAGGAGACGGGCGGCGGCGCCGACACCGCGCGGGGTTCGTTCAAGGCGCTGTGGGAGCACCGCCGGCAGGCCGGGCTGGTGATGGCGCTGACCCTGGGCGGCACGGTGGCCTATTACACCTACACCACGTATCTCACCAAGTATCTGATCGGCAGCGCGGGCATGGCCAAGTCGACGGCCACGCTGGTGAGTTTCACCGCGCTCGCGGTGTTCGCGGCGATCCAGCCGCTGGCCGGGATGCTGTCCGACCGGATCGGCCGCAGGCCACTGCTGATCACCTTCGCGGTGGGGTGCACGGTGGGCACGTACCCGATCATGACGGCGCTCGGGTCGGCGCACTCGTACTGGTCGGCGCTGGGACTGTCCCTGCTGGCGCTGGTGATCGTCACCGGATACACCTCGATCAACGCGGCCGTGAAGGCGGAGCTGTTCCCGACCCGGGTGCGCGCGCTCGGCGTGGCCCTGCCGTACGCGCTGGCCAACGCCCTGTTCGGCGGGACGGCGGAGTACGTGGCGCTGTGGTTCAAGGACGCCGGTCACGAGAAGATGTTCTTCTGGTACGTCTCGGGGTGCGCGCTGGTCTCGCTGGTCACCTATGTGCTGATGCCGGACACCCGTGACGCGGCGCTGAGCCGGGCCGAGGCGGACGCGGACACCGGTGCCGGTCTCGCCCCCGCGAAGGCGGCCGGCTGACCCGGTGCGGTACCAGACCTGTGCCGCCGCATAGGCTGCGGCCCAGGTCGGACCACGGCACGAGGACTTCCCATGCACGCCCTGCTCGTCGAGGACGACGACCGGATGGCCCAGGCGCTCACCACGGCCCTGGCCCAGCGCGGCCACACCGTGCGCCGGGCCGCCCGCGCCCTGGACGCGCTGCGGCACGTACGGGAGGCGGAGTTCGTGCTGCTGGACCTCGGGCTGCCCGACCTGGACGGGCTGGAACTGCTCAGGCGGCTGCGCACGGTGTGCGGCGTGCCGCTGATCGTGGTGACGGCCCGCTGCGAGGAACGGGACATCGTGCAGGCGCTCCGGGCGGGCGCGGACGACTACGTGGTCAAGCCGTTCCGGATGAACGAGCTGATGGCCCGCATCGACACCGTCCGCCGCCGCACCGGCGCCCTGGCTCCCCCGGCACGTCCGGACGCCGACCGGGGCCCGGTGCGCGCCGGGGACGTGGAAGTGGACCTCGCGGGCCGCACGGTCACCGTCGCGGGGGCGGAAGTGCGGCTGACCCGGCGGGAGTTCGACGTGCTGGCGATGCTGGCCGCCCGCCCGGAGGAGGTGCACTCACGCGAGGAGATCCTCGACCGGATCTGGGGGGACGCCTTCCTCGCCGCCTCCCGCTCGCTGGACGTGCATGTGGCCGGCATCCGCGCCAAGACCGGTCGGCCCGAACTGGTGCGCACGGTAAGGGGTTTCGGCTACCAACTGGGCTCGCGATGAGGCGCAGGCTGCTGGCCGTGCTGATGGTGCTGATGGGAGCGGCGGCCCTGCTGCTGTCCGTCCCGCTGGCCGAGTCGTACGCGGCCGGGCGCACCGAGCATCTGCTGCTCCAACGGCGTGCGGACGCCGTACGGTTCGCCGACCTCGCGGACCGGGTCCGCTCCCGCGCCGACCACACCGAACTGTCCACCGAGATCCGCCGATACGCCGCGCTGTACGGCGCCTCGGTGGCGGTGTCGGACACCTCGGGCCGGACGGTCGCGCGGGCCGGGGCGCCGGTGCCCTCGGCGGCGGCGCGGGAGGCGCTGGGGAGGGCACTGACCGGCCGGTCCACCGAGCGTCTGCCGACGGTCCGGCCGTGGGGCCCGCACCGGCTGGTGCTGGCCGAGCCGGTGGGCCGGGACGAGCGGGTGAGCGGGGCGGTGCTGATGGCCGTGCCGACCGGGGCGGCACGCCGGGACGTGACCGTGCGCTGGCTGCTGATCGCGTGCGGCGCGCCGGCGGCGTTCGCGGCGGCGGGCCTGGTCGCGGCCGGGATCTCCCGCTGGCTGATGCGTCCGGTCCGGGATCTCGACCGAGCGGTGGCACGGCTGGCGTCGGGCCGGCTGGAGGCGCGGGCGGTGTCGGACACCGGCCCGCCCGAACTCCGCAGACTTCGCGCGCAGTTCAACGCCATGGCGGAGGCGGTCGCGGACTCGATCGGGCGCCAGCGCGCCTTCGTCGCGGACGCTTCGCACCAGTTGCGCAATCCGCTGGCCACGCTGGTGCTGCAACTGGAGAACGTGGAACCGCATCTCGCGCCGGGACCCGGCCGCGAGGAGCACACCCGCGCGCTGGACGAGGCGGAGCGGCTGGCCGAACTCCTCGACGGGCTGCTGGCGTTGGCACGGGTGGAGTCGGCCTCGGCCGAGCGGGTCGAGCAGGATCTCTCCGGCGCGGTGGCGGCCCGGGTCGCGGCCTGGGAGCCGGTGTTCGACGCCTCGGAGCTGACGCTCACCGTGGCCGAGGTGCCGCCCGGCCTGCGGGTGCGGGCGGTACCGGACGCGGTGGGCCGGGTGCTGGACGCGGCGCTGGACAACGCGGTGAAGTTCGTACCGGCCGGCGGCCGGGTGACCGTGTCCGCGGAGGCCGTCGAGGACGGCGAGGTCGTGGTGCGGGTGGCCGACGACGGCCCCGGTGTCCCCGACGACCAACTCCCGCTGCTCACCCGGCGCTTCGTGCGGGCGCCCGAGCACCAGAACGTGCCCGGTACCGGCCTGGGCCTGGCCATCGCGGACGAGATCGCCCGGCTCAGTGGGGGACGACTGGCCGCGCGGGCCGAGACTCCGCGCGGGCTGCTGGTGGAATTGTGGCTGCCGGGTCAGCCGTACACGGAGCGGTAGTACGCCACCGCTCCCGGATGCAGCGGGAGGTCGCCGGTGGCGACGGCGAAGCGGGGTTCCAGCCGCGCGCCCGCGGTCACCTCGTGCAGCAGTACCCGCCACCGCTCGAACACCACCCGCAGTACGTCCCGCACGTCCCGGTCCGGCACCTGGGGGCGGGCCAGCAGATAGTTGCCGACGCCGATGGTGGTGACCGGCGCGGTGAGCCCGTAGACCCCCGCCGGCAGGGTGACCGCCGAGTACACCGGGCCGTACTCGGCACGCAGCGCCTCCGCCTCGGCCTCCAAGGGCAGCATGCGCAAGGGAAGTTGGCGGGCAAGCGCCGACAGGGCCGGGGTGGGGACTCCGCCCGCCCAGATCACGGCGTCCACGGTGCCCCGGCGCAGCGCGGTCACCGACTCGGCGAGCCCGAGCCGCTGTTCCCGTACCGCGCGGCCGCCCGTCAGCCCCGCCACCCGCAGCAGCCGCCCGGCGAGCACCTGTGCCCCGGAGCCGGTGGCGCCGGTGGCGACCGGCCGGCCCGCGAGATCGGCCACGGAGCGCACCGGGCCGTCGGCACGCACCAGGAGATGCGTGTAGTTGACGTAGACACGGGCGAGCGCCGTCACACGGGCCGGGGCCGCGAAGGGCGCCGCTCCGTGCAGCGCCTGCTCGGCGGCGTCCGCCATGGCGAGGGCCAGGTCCGCCGAACCCGCCGCCAGCCGACGCAGGTTGTCCACGCTGGCGGCCGTGCTCACCGGCGTGACGCGCGGGTGCGGCGAACTGCGCGCGGCCTCGACGGCGAGGGCGTGCCCGAAGGCGTGGTACGGCCCGCCGGGGGCGCCCGTGGCCAGGGTGAGCCGCCGGTGCGGGCCGTCGTCGCGGGCGCAGCCGGGCAGCGCGAGGGCCGGTCCGCCCATCAGGGCGAAGCGCAGCAGCCCGCGTCGGCTGATCGGTCGGCCGGTCACCGCGGCAGCGTAACGCCCCTGCTGGGAGCGGCCGGAGGGCGGCCGGGCAGTGCGCCCCTGGCAAATGCCGCTATCGTTTGCGACCTCATCCCCCGGCCTTGGAAGGATCTCGGCGTGGCATGGAAGGCACTGCGCTCGGCGCTGGAAGCGGTGTATCTGCGGCGGCTGAACCGCAAGTTGGAGGGTCTGCCCCGGCCCCGGCATGTGGCGATCATGCTGGACGGCAACCGGCGGTGGGCGCGCGGCGCGGGGCATACGGACGTCCGTGAGGGCTATCGGGTCGGCGGCGCGAAGGTCACCGACTTCCTGCACTGGTGCGCCGACGCCGAGATCAGCCACGTCACCCTGTGGATGCTCTCCGACGACAACCTGCACCGTCCGGCCGCCGAACTCGGCCCGCTGCTCGACATCATCGAGGAGACCGTGCGCCGGGTCTGCGCGACCGACGCTCCGTGGGAGATCGAGATCATCGGCGCGCTGGACCTGCTGCCGGGCGACACCGCTCGGGTGCTGAAGGAGGCCGCCGCCACGACGACCGGCCGGGGCGGCCTGAAGGTCGACGTGGCGGTCGGCTACGGCGGGCGCCGGGAGATCGTGGACGCGGTCCGGGCCGCCTTCGACAAGCACATCCGCGCCGGGGGTGACCCGCGCGACCTGGCCGCCGACTTCGACCTGGAGCACATCACCGACAACCTGTACTCCCCCGCCGGGCACGACACGGACTTCGTCATCCGCACCTCCGGGGAGCAGCGCCTCTCCGGGTTCCTGCTGTGGCAGTCGGCGTACGCGGAGGTGCACTTCGTGGACGTGCTGTGGCCCGCGTTCCGCCAGCTCGACCTGCTGCGCGCGCTGCGCTCGTACGCGGCCCGCGAGCGGCGTTACGGGCGCTGAGCGGGCGTCAGTCCAGGCCGAGGCCCCGGCGGCCGGTGAGGTTGAGGCTCGCGGCCGGGAAGCGGTCGGGCCAGGTGCGCTCGTAGTGCTCCTCGGGGAAGTCGGCCGGGCTGGAGCCGGTGAGGAACGCCTCGCGCACGGAGGAGGCGTATGCCTCGTTGCGCGGGCACCAGGGGGCGGCGGGGATGTACATGACGTTGCCCCAGCCGCGCTGGTCCCGGACCGGGGCGACGCTGTGGATCATGTCGCAGTGCCACCAGACGGAGTCGCCCGCGCGGACGTCGGGGATGCCGGTGAGCGCCTTCATGAGCAGCGGGTGCCACTGCTCGCTCGCGGGGAAGACCTGGTTGACGGTGACCCCGCACATGTCCTCCTCGGGGACGTCGGGGAGCAGCGGGCGCAGCATCAGATAGGCCATGGCCTCGGGGATCGGCACGGTGTGCAGGACGCCCTGGTCGTGGTCCATGTCGGACAGCGCGGTCCAGCCCTGGAAGGTGCGGAACGCCGAGCACATGGTGGAGCCGGGGTACTGGGGGCCCGAGGTGCGGTGGGCCGGGTCCCAGGGGTCGTACTGTTCCACGGTGCCGTCGAAGAGGTGGCGGAAGGCCCGCTGGTAGGCGCCGGTCATCCACAGGTCGAGGGTGCCGGGGTCGCAGTGGGTGCCGAGGCCGGCGGAGTCGGTGCCGGGCGGGCGGCGGCGGATGCGGTCGGGGTAGAGGGCGTCGCGGTCGGGGTCGAACCACTGGACGCCGTCGGAGGTGTGCCGCCAGAAGGAGTTGAGGAAGGACTGCACGCGGGCCATGCGCCCGCTCTGCCGTGCTTCCATCTGGGCCGGGGACCAGTAGACGGGGTAGATCTCGGGCTTGGAGCCGACGCTTCCGAAGAAGTCGTCGCCGGGGCCGGTGTAGTTCTCGAAGAAGCGGTTGCCCTCGACGTAGTCCACGATCCCTGCGTCCCAGGCAAGCGCCTGCTCGCGGGGGAAGTGACCGCGTACGACGAGGCAGCCGCGGGCGGTGATGCGGGCCGACTGCTCGGGGGCGACGGTGCCGTTCTCGATGTCGGCGTAGTCGACGACCGGCCAGACGTCGTCCCCGGCCGCCTCGATCTCCGCGACGCGTGCGGCCACGCGTCGCTCGACGGCGGCGAAGACCTCTTCCACGCTGCGGCCGGACGCCTCGATCCGGGCCCGGAGTGCGGTCTTGATCTCGCGGATAGCGGCGGGGAGGTCCGTGGGGATCGTCTCCCAGTGCGGCAGGTCGCTGCGGGTGAGGGTCATGGTGGCCCGGCTCCTTTGGTGAGGGCTCCTTACCAAATCCACGGTAGGCCGGGCGGCACATTTGGGCAAGAGTCCTTACTAGACTGGCGCGCATGACACCCGCCAAGCCCTCGCTGGAGATGCTTCGCGCTCTCACGGACGAGAACGTGCTGCGCGCCCTCATGGCCGACCGGCGGCTGACCCGCGCCGAGATCGCGGCCCGGACCGGCATCTCCAAGCCGACCATCTCCGACGCCGTGCAGCGCCTCGCGGCCTCCGGCCTGGTGGTGGACACCGGCGAGCGCACGACGGGACGCGGCCGCTCGGGCTCGTACTACGCGCTCGCCCCGGGGCTCGGCACCGCGCTGGTGGCGAGCATCTCGCCGCGCGGCGTGACGGCCGAGACGGTGGACGCGCTCGGCGACACCGTGGCGCGCACCCACACCGACCTCGGACGCAACGCGGGCGAGCACCAGGCGGCCAAGGCGCTCGCCGAAGCCGCGGCCCGGCTCACCTCGGGCGGCGCCCGCCTCGCCGTCGTCAGCGCCGCCGACCCCGTCGACCGCGCGACCGGCCGCCTGGTCCGGCTGCCCGACGCGCCCTTCCTGGTCGGCGCCCTCAACCCGGCCGCCGTCCTCGCCCCGCACGTCACCGGCCCCGTCCTGGTGGACAACGACGTCAACTGGGCCGCCCGCGCCGAACACCAGGCCGTGGGCGTGGACGACTTCGTCTACGTCCACCTCGGCGAGGGCCTGGGCTGCGCCGTCGTCACGGACGGCGCCGTACGCCGCGGCCACCGGGGCCTGGCCGGCGAGATCGCCCACGTGTGCACCACCGGCCCGGACGGCACGGCCATGCCCCTGACCGAGGTCTTCGCCGCGCTCGGCCTGCGCCGCCCGGACTCGACGGCCATCGACGTACCGGCCCTGGAGGCGGCCATCGCCTCCGACGCCGCCACTGCGGAGACGCTGGCGCGCGCGGTGGGGGGCGTGCTGAGCGCGGCCGTGGCTCTGGCGGACCCCGCGCTGATCGTGCTGGGCGGCGAGTGGGGGCGCCTTCCGGAGACGCGGGCGGCGATCGACCGCCAACTCGCGCTTGGCCCGCGCCCCGTCCGGGTGGTGGCGGCGACGGTCGACTCGCCGGAGCTGACGGCGGCGCGGGACCGGGCGGTGGTGGAGCTGCGGGAGCTGGTCGTGGGGACCGCGCGGTGAAATCCGTGGCCGGGGGCGGGGTGGCGTGCTGGGATGGGCCGATGGAGCGCACGGTTGAAGTGGACCGGGGAGCGTACGCCGATGTGGTGACGCCCTGGGAGCAGGAGGCGTGGCGGGGAGCCGTCTTCGAGTGGGTTGATGGGGAACTCGCCCGGTGTGGGCTGCGGTTGAAGGGGGTGCCTCGGGTTCGGGTGCGGCCCTGGTCGGTGTTGATGCGGATTCCGGTGGGTGGGCAGGGGCCGGTGTGGTTCAAGGCCAATCCGCCTGCCGGCGTCTTCGAGGGGCCGCTGACCGCCGCGCTGGCTCGCTGGGTGCCGGAGTACGTACTGCGGCCGCTGGCCGTGGACGGCGACCGCGGGTGGTCGTTGCTGCCGGACGGGGGGCCGCTCTTCCGGGAGGTGGAGATGGCGCCGCGTGCCTGGGAGGAGTTGCTCAGCGGGTACGCCAAGATGCAGCGCGCCTTGGTTCCGCGCGTCGGCGAACTCGGCGCGCTCGGCGTGCCGAGGTTGCGCGTGAGTGAAGTGCCCGCGTCCTTCGACCAGTTGGCCGAAAACGCCTCCCTGGAGCCGGACCAGCGAGCCCGACTCGATGCCCTGCGCCCCCGACTGGTGGACTGGTGCGAGGAGTTGGACGCGCTCGGCGTCCCCGACTCCCTCGACCACGCCGACCTGCACGAGGGCCAGCTCTTCCACCCCGAGCCGGGCCGGTTCACCTACTTCGACTGGGGAGACGCCATCGTCTCGCACCCCTTCGCCAGTCTGCGTATCCCGGCCCAGCGGGCGGCCGAGCGCTACGGGCCCGGGGTGCTCCCCCGCCTGCGCGACGCCTACCTGGCCCCCTGGACGGACCTCGGACTGTCGGCCGCGGAACTCCGCCGCGCCGCCCGAATCGCCTGGCGACTGGGCGCGCTGGGCCGAGCCCGGGCCTGGACCCGGCTCTTCCCGTCCGCGACGGGGACGGTGGACGGCGCCCGTTCGCTGCTGGAGACCGGGGACGCTCCCCCGTTCTGAGCCCCGGGGACCTCAGCCTCTGGGAGCCGCGCCGCCCGTGGCCCGGAGATGGTCGCGGCGGGCGTTGTTGTACGTGCGCAGATGGACCTTGGCCACGGCGCAGGCCGCGCCGTCGGCACGGCACTGGCGGCAGGTCCGTATGTGCTGCTCATAGGTGGTACGGGCGTTTTCCAACGCCTCATCGGCCATGGACATGGTCATCTCCGGAGGAGGGCGCGCCCGCGCGGACGGCGCCTGGTTGACTGGCGAGTAACTTCCGGAGAAAGATCATCATGTTACTGCCGGTACTGGGAAACCAGCCCGGATGAAGCCGAAAAGGGGGAACCGTCCGCCGACGGCTCCCCCTCCTGCCTCCCCTTCCCGCGCCGGTGACGCGGGAAGGGTCAGGAACGGCGTGCGCGCGAGGCGTACACCGTTCCGGCTCCCACGGCCAGCACGAGCGCGGCCCCACCCGCGAGCATGCCGACCGGGGCACCCGCACCGGTCTCCGCCAGCGGCGGATTCCCGCCGTTGGGCGAGGACTTGGGCGCGGGCGGGCTGGTCTGGGCCGGCGGCACGTCCGCGTTGGTGGACGGCGTCGCGCCGGGCTTCGGGCTCACCGGGGGCTTGGTGCCCTCGGCGGGCGCGCTCGGCTCGCTCCCGGCGGGCGGCGCGGAAGGCGCCGGGCTCGCGGAGGTCTCCGGCGCGGACGGGCTGGGCGTGGCCGGCTCCGGCGTACCGGCCTCGCACCGCTTGTCCCCGCCGTTCCAGGCGGCTATCAGGTGGTACGGCGTGAGGACGCCGGCGCGCACGTCGGGCAGCGGGCCATGGCCCTCGCCCTCCTTGCCGTCGTAGGCGGTGTCCTCGCCGTAGAGGTCGATCTGGCCGAAGCAGGTCGGCGCCTCGACGCTGAGCTTCTGCCAGGTGCGGCCCTCGTCGTCCTTGCCCGCGACGTCCTTCGCGGTGAGGTGGACGGTGGCCTTGTCGATCATTTCCTGGCGGCCGGAGGAGGCCCAGTTCGGGCCCTCGGTGGTGTACTCGGCCAGGGAGACGGGGTAGCTGCAGCCCTCGCCGACGCTCTGGCCGGGCGCGAGGCGGACCTCGACGGTCCCGGGGACGGTGTCCCACTGGTGGAACCCGCCCTGCGAGGACCAGTCGGGGCCGACGACCTTGCCGTCGGCGTCGACCAGGCGGTACTGCACGGTGGCGGAGGAGCAGGCGCCGCCCTCCTGGGCGTGGGCGGCGGTGGCGCCGATCAGGGGCGCGGCGGTCGCCGCGAGGAAGGCCGCGGCGGCCGTGGCGAGAAATCTGGCTGGTTGCGAGCGTGCCAAGGTGAGCCTCTGTCCGTTCAAAGGTGTGGGAGGTGGCAGGGCGCGCGCGAACCGGCGCGCGGCGCCCCGTGTCCCTTCGCCCGCCCGAGGCGGAAGCGAGGACGGTCAGAGTCTTGTCGCCTTTACAACTCCCGTCAATTTTCCACGAGTTGAGCATCATCACAGTCGCGCCGGAACCGAATACGCAGGTCAGCACGGACGGCAGATTTCGGTACGGGACCCGACATCCCGGAATTGCACGGGTCGGCCCCGCCGGTCGCGGCGGGGCCGTGGCCGGCTACTCGCCCGGCGCGAGGGTGGCCGCGAGCAGGCGTGCCGTCTCCTCGATCAGCGCATCGTCGACGACCGCGTCGGGCGCGGGCTTGGTGGACAGCACGGACAGCAGCAGGGGCGTGCCCTTGCCGGTCCAGGCGACGCCGAGGTCGTTGGCGGTGGCGTAGGAGCCGGTGCCGGTCTTGTCCGCGAGGACCCAGTTCGACGGAAGCCCGGCGCCGAACCGCTTGCCGCTGGTGGTGTTGCCGCGCAGCCACCCGACGAGCTGCTCCCGGTCTCCGTCGCTCAACGCCCGTCCCAGCGTGAGCAGTTCGAAGGTGCGGCCGAGCGCGCGCGGGGTGGTGGTGTCGCGCGGATCACCGGGTACGGCGGTGTTCAGGTCGGTCTCCCACCGGTCGAGCCGGCTCACCCGGTCGCCGAGGGAGCGGAAGAAGCGGGTGAGCCCGGCCGGGCCGCCGATCCGGCGGAGCATGAGGTTGCCCGCCGTGTTGTCGCTGTACTGGATGGCGGCCGCGCACACGTCGCCCAGCGCCATCCCGGTCTCCTGGTGAGCCTTGGTCTGCTCGGAGTTGGCCAGGATGTCCGCCGGCGGATAGTGGATCACCTCGCCGAGCGCGGCGCGGCCGCCGTGGTCGCGCAGGACGGCGGCGGCGGCGATCGCCTTGAACGTCGAGCACATGGCGAACGGCTCGTCGGCGCGGTACGCCACCGTCGCGCCGGTGCGCGGGTTGTGCGCGTACACACCGAGCCGCGCGCCGTACCGCTTCTCCAGCGCGGCCAGTTCGGGGCGCAGCGTGGCCGGGCCGTTCGAGGCGGCGAAGGCGGGGGCGGCGGCGGTCGCGGCGGCAGCGGCGGTGAGGGCGGCGCCCGTGCGGAGCAGGGTGCGACGCGGGACGGGAGTGGCACGGGTCATGTGCGGTTTCCTTCGGGGGAGTTGTGCCGTCGGATCGGTCGGATCACCGACGGGGTGACAGCGAAACAGCAGGACGCGGTTCATGTCCAAGAGTGAACTTTGAACGCTCCATGACTTATTGATATGACTCCTGGATGGATCTGCTCGCGCACCTGGCGGCGTTCACCGCAACGGCCGACGAGGTGAGCTTCTCGCGCGCCGCCGAGAAGCTGGGGATCGCGCAGCCGCTCCTCAGCCGCCGCATCAAGTCGCTGGAGGCGCACTTCGGCGGCCAGTTGTTCGACCGCTCCCGGCGCCAGGTCACCGTGACGGAGTTCGGCATCTCGCTGCTCCCCTACGCACGGGACGTACTGGAGCGCGCCGACCGGCTGGACCACGCCGCCCGCTCGGCCCGTGCCGCGCGAGTACGGGTGGTAGGGGTGCCCGCGCACTGCGCGCCGGTGGCCCTGGCGGGCGTGCTCCGCGCCGGTACGGAGCACGGCACTACGCTGGCGGTACGCGAACTCCCGCCGCAGCAAAGGCAGTCGGGCCTCGGTGACGGTTCGCTGACCTACGCCCTGCTGCGCGTGGCACCCGACCGGGCCACGCTCCGGGTCCCGCTCGGCCTGGCGGAGGCGAGACAACCCGCGCGGCGCACCCTCCACCTGGAGGACCTCCGCCCGCCCAGAGGCATGGCCGGGCTGCCGATCCTGACCCTGGAGGAGGACGAAGTGCCGTACGCGCAGGACCGGTTGGCGCGGGCCGCCGCCCGCGCCGGGCTGCCCGAGACGCTCGTGCGACCGGCCGGCCCGGCCGCCGCCGCGCTGGCCGACACGCTGGCCGGGCGGGCGCGGCTGCTGTGCGCGGAGCCGTTCGCCCGGCAGCACGGCGCGAGCTGGACCCCGCTGGCCGACGCCTCTCTGCACCGGGGGTACGAAGTCGGCGCGAGCGAGTCGCACGGGGACACGGGCGAGGTACCGGAGTGGCTGGCGAGGACACTGGCGGAGGTGACGGGATGAGCACCGAGACGGACGCCCTGCGCGAGGTGGCGAACGGCATCGCCCGCGAGTGGGACGCGCTCGGCATCCGGGGTTCGTTCCTGGCCCGGAACATCGACACCGGCGACGAGCTGGGCTTCGACGTCGACGTACCGGTACCGCTCGCCTCGGTGGTGAAGGTCCCGCTGGCTCTGGTGGTGCTGGACCGGATCGCGGCCGGGGAACTCGACCCCGCCCGGCCCGTGACCTTCGTACCCTCCCCCGGCGCCGCCGGTCCCACCGGGCTCGCGGCGTTCCGCCATCCGGCGACGCTGGCCGTCGGCGATCTGCTGCTGATGATGCTCTCGGTGAGCGACAACGCCGCCGCCGACCTCCTCCTCGATCTGGTCCCGGTACCGGAGGTGGCCGCCCGGCTGCGCTCCTGGAACTGCCCCGGCCTGCGGGTACGGCACCGGCTGCACCACATGTACGCCTGCGCGGCCGGAACCTCCGGCAACGACTTCTCCCTCGCGCTGGAGCTGGCCGTACGCGACGAGCGCACCGGCCGGCACACCATCGAGACGCTGGACCCGGCGCACGCCAGCACCGGGACGGCCGGGGCGCTGGTGTCCCTGCTGGAGCGGGTGTGGCGCGACGAGATCTCCGACCCTCGTGCGACGGCGGAGCTGCGCCGGCTCATGGGCTTCCAGGTCTTCGCCCACCGCATGGTGAGCGAGCTGCGTGCGGACTCGCTCCGGTTCAGCGGGAAGACGGGGTCGTTCCTGCATCTGCGGCACGAGATCGGGGTGGTGGAGGCGGACTCCGGCGACCGGGTGGCGCTGGCGGCGCTGACCCGCGCGGACCGCAGGGCGTCCCTGGCGCCGGACATCGACCTGGCCATCGGGGTCGCGGCCCGGCGCGCGTTCGAGGCGCTGCGGAAGTGAGGCCGGGCGTCAGCCCCTGCCGCCGCTGAGCCGCCGCCACTCCGGGCCGACGCGGCTCCACTCCTCGTCCCACTCCGCGAGCCGGCGCCGGACGAGCGAGCCGCACGCCAGCCGTCCGCCGGCCCAGACGGCCGTGCCGGTGATCTGGGCGACGAGGACTCCGGTGAGGACGGTCTGGAGCAGGGACTCGGCCATGGAGGCGGGCGGCGGCACGGTGCGTCCGGTGCCGTCCGTCCACAGGTCGACGTTGGTTCCGGCCGGAGTGCCGGGGCTCACCTTGGCCTTGTCGGTGTGCACGGCGCCCTTGTCGTCGGTCCAGCGGACCTTGGCCCACACCCGGTCGTCGTCGTAGCCGCCGCGCGAGGGCGCGGTCTTCGGCGCCGGGCCGGTGAGCACCGCGCGGACCTCGTGCACCTGGTCGCGGCGCACTGCGAGCGCGGAGTCCACGGAACTCGCGGCGGCCCAGCCCGCGAGGGCACCGCCCAGTACGACGAAGATCCAGGTGAGGAGCAGGACCCACGCCTCGACGAGGTCGCCGTGTCTGCGCAGCGGATTGCGCCGCCAGCGCCAGAGTCGTACCGGGGTGATCGTTTGCGGAGGTGTCCGAGTCATCGGCAGCCGCCTCCTCTCGCCTGCCCACCCCACCATCGTGCACCTGGTCCGGCGAGCCCGCAGTACGGACGGCCGGGGCGCAAGGGGAGCAGGCGGGAGGGGCTGCCACGGACGAGGGGGCGCCCCCGAACCGGCCGGCTCGGGGGCGCCCCTGTGGGTGCTGCGACTCAGGCGAGGTCGAAGCGGCCCAGGTTCATCACCTTGTGCCACGCGGCGGCGAAGTCCTTGACGAACTTCTCCTTGGCGTCGTCGGAGGCGTACACCTCGGCGACGGCGCGCAGCTCGGCGTTGGAGCCGAACACCAGGTCGGCACGGGTGCCGGTCCACTTGACCGCGCCGGTGGAGGCGTCGCGGCCCTCGAAGGTGGCCTGGTCCTCGGACGTGGAGCTCCACGTGGTGCCGAGGTCGAGCAGGTTGACGAACCAGTCGTTCGTCAGCACGCCCGGCGTCTCGGTGAAGACGCCCAGGTCGGAGTCCTGGTAGTTGGCGCCCAGGACCCGCAGACCGCCGACGAGGACGGTCAGCTCCGGGGAGCTGAGGGTCAGCAGGTTGGCGCGGTCGACGAGCGCGTACTCGGCGCGGCCGGGGTTGCTGCCCTTGCCGGCGTAGTTGCGGAAGCCGTCGGCGGCGGGCTTGAGCGCCTCGAACGACTCGACGTCGGTCTGCTCCTGGCTGGCGTCCACCCGGCCCGGCGTGAAGGGCACGTCGACCGGGAAGCCACCGTCCTTCGCGGCCTTCTCCACCGCGGCGTCGCCGCCGAGGACGATCAGGTCGGCCAGGGAGACGTGCTTGGCAGCGGCGGAGGCGTTGAACTCCTCCTGGATGCCCTCGAGCGTGCGGAGCACCAGGGCGAGCTGGTCCGGGTCGTTGACCTCCCAGCCGCGCTGCGGCTCCAGGCGGATGCGGGCGCCGTCGGCACCGCCGCGCTTGTCACTGCCGCGGAACGTCGACGCGGACGCCCACGCGGCGCTGACGAGCTGCGCCACGGTGAGACCGGAGTCGAGGATCTTGCCCTTGAGCGCGTCGGCGTCGGCCGCGTCGATCGGCTCGCCCTGCGGCTGGGGCAGCGGGTCCTGCCAGAGCAGCGTCTCCTCGGGGACCTCGGGGCCGAGCAGCAGCGACTTCGGGCCCATGTCGCGGTGGGTCAGCTTGTACCAGGCACGGGCGAAGGCGTCCGCGAACTCCTCGGGGTTCTCGTAGAACCGGCGGGAGATCGGCTCGTAGATCGGGTCGAAGCGCAGCGACAGGTCCGTCGTGAGCATGTTCGGCGCGATCTTCTTGTCCGGGTCGAAGGCGCTGGGCACGGTGCCGTCGCCCGCGCCGTCCTTCGGCTTCCACTGCTTGGCGCCGGCGGGGCTCTCGGTCAGCTCCCACTCGTAGCCGAAGAGGGTGGCGAAGAAGTTGACGTCCCAGGTGATCGGCGTGGAGTTCCAGGTGACCTCCAGGCCCGAGGTGATGGCGTCGGGGCCCTTGCCGGTGCCGTAGCTGCTCTTCCAGCCGAGGCCCTGCTGTTCCATCGGGGCGTCCATCGGGTCGGGGCCGACGTCGCTCGACGGGCCCGCGCCGTGGGTCTTGCCGAAGGTGTGGCCGCCCGCGATCAGGGCGACGGTCTCCTCGTCGTTCATCGCCATGCGGGCGAAGGTCTCGCGGATGTCGCGGGCCGCGGCGATCGGGTCCGGGTTGCCGTTGGGGCCCTCCGGATTGACGTAGATGAGGCCCATCTGGACGGCCGCGAGGGGCTCCTCGAGCTCACGGTCGCCGGTGTAGCGCTCGTCGCCGAGCCAGGTGGTCTCCGGACCCCAGTAGACGTCGGCGTCGGGCTCCCACGCGTCCACGCGGCCGCCGCCGAAACCGAAGGTCTTGAAGCCCATGGTCTCCAGCGCGACATTGCCCGCGAGGATCATGAGGTCGGCCCAGGAGATGTTCTTGCCGTACTTCTTCTTCACCGGCCAGAGCAGCCGGCGGGCCTTGTCCAGGTTGGCGTTGTCCGGCCAGCTGTTCAGCGGGGCGAAGCGCTGCTGGCCGGTGCCGCCACCGCCGCGGCCGTCACGGGTGCGGTAGGTGCCGGCGCTGTGCCAGGCCATACGGATGATGAACGGGCCGTAGTGGCCGAAGTCGGCGGGCCACCAGTCCTGGGACGTGGTGAGCACCTCCGCGAGGTCGCGTTTCACGGCCGGCAGGTCGAGGGCCAGGAACGCCTCGGCGTAGTCGAACTCCTCACCCAGCGGGTTGGCGACGGGCGGGTTCTTGGCAAGGACCTTCAGGTTGAGCTGCTTGGGCCACCAGCGGTCGTTGCCGCTGCCGAGGGCCGGGTGCAGGGAGGTGGCACTGGCACCGTGCGCGACGGGGCAGCCGCCGGTCTCCTCGGGCTTCGGGTCGGTGACGATCGCGTCTTCGTTGTGAGGCATGTCGATCCTTCCGTAAAGGGCGGGACAACCCGGCGCTAGGAGCGGCGGCCGGTGGAACAGTCGGAGCAGACGCCCCAGTACACGACTTCGGCCTCGTCGATGACGAAGCCCCGGTCGTCGGAGGCGGTCAGGCAGGGCGCGTGGCCCACCGCGCAGTCGACGTCGGCGACGGCACCGCACGAGCGGCACACGGCGTGGTGATGGTTGTCGCCGACGCGCCCCTCGAACCGGGCGGCGCTGCCGGCCGGCTCGATGCGGCGTATCAGACCCGCGGCGGTGAGCGCGTGCAGGGCTTCGTAGACGGCCTGTACGGAGATGTGACCCACTCGCTCGCGGACCTGGGAGGCGATCGCCTCGGCACCGAGGTGGTCACCCTCGCGGACGGTCTCCAGCAGCGCGACGCGGGCCGCCGTGACGCGGAGGCCCGCACCGCGCAGGTCCGCGGCGGCGGTGGTCGGAGGCTGGGATGCGGTCATGGGTGAAACCTACCGCCATAAACACGAGAGATTCAAGAAAACGAGCCGTACAAGTTTTTGACTTCTTAGAGTTACTGGTCGACACCGTTACATACCGAACAAAACGGAACCCGAGGTGGTGCTTCCCAGCCAGGGCGGTGCTCACTCGTCCGGGTGCTCCCCGCCCGCCATCCGTGGCAGGGCGGAGGCTCTCTCGTTCGGCAGCAGTGTGATGTTTCCGGCATGACGTGAATGTCGGGGCGCGGCAGGGCAGCAGTCCCCTTCATGCCCCACGCGACTCTCCAGCGGCAGGTGATCGGATGACCACGGCGACGACCCGGACGCCCCGGACGCCGCCCTCACGGCCCGACGCGGCCGGCGCCCCCTCCCCACCGGACGGCGTCAGACCCTCGCTGCCCTCGCTCACCGGACTGCGCTGGGTGGCGGCCCTGCTGGTGTTCGGACTGCACATCAACAACTTCGGCTACCTCGGCGGCCAGGCCGGACGCCTGGTGTCCTGGGCCTTCACGCCCGGCGGCACCGGGGTGTCGTTCTTCTTCATCCTGTCCGGCTTCGTGCTGACCTGGTCGGCCCGGCCCGGCGACCGGGCCCCCGGCTTCTGGCGGCGGCGGATCGCCCGGGTCTACCCGGTGCACCTGGCCACCGCCCTCCTCGCGGTCGCCATCGCCTTCGTCATGGGCAAGCCGGCGCTCCCGACCTGGAAGCAGACCCTGGCGAACGTGTCGCTGGTGCACTCCTGGTGGCAGCCCTGGTGGCAGACGCTCAACCCGGTGAGCTGGTCGCTGGCCTGCGAGGCGTTCTTCTACGCGCTCTTCCCGGCCCTGTTCTGGCTGCTGCGCAGGCTGGGCGCGCGCGGCACGCTGGTCCTCGGCGGCTTCGCGGCGGTGGTCGCGCTGGTCCTGGCCTGGGCGGACGCCCATCACTGGCTGAACCAGCCGATGTACTCGCTGCCCGTGGCCCGGCTGCCGGAGTTCGTGCTCGGCACGGTCACCGCGCGCCTGGTGCTGCTCGGCCGCTGGCGCGGCCCCGGCCTGGAGGGCTCGCTGGCCCTGGCCATCCTCGGCTACTTCCTCGTCCCCCAGGTGGCGCCCGGTTACGCGGCCACGTCCTGCACCCTGGCCGGGTTCACCCTGCTGATCCCGGCGGCGGCCGTGGCCGACCTGCGCGGGGTGCCCACGCTGTGGCGGGGACGGCGGCTGGTGCGGCTCGGGGAGCTGTCGTTCGCGTTCTACATGGTGCATCTGCTGGTGCTGCGTGCGGGCATCTCCGTCCTGGGTGACAAGCCGCGCTTCGGCGCCGCGGCCGGGATCGGGGTGACCGCGGCCGCGTTCGCGGTGTCGCTCGGGCTGTCCTGGGCGCTGTTCGAGGGCGTGGAGCGCCCGGTACGGCGCCTGCTGCTGCGGGGCGGCCGGGGAAAGGAACGGCCCGCCGTCCGCAAGGAGCCGGTCGCGGCCGACTGAACCACGGCAGCCGGGTGCCGGTCCCTCCTGGAGGGACCGGCACCCTTCGCATGCGGCGTCAGGAGTTGGCGCAGATGTTGCCGAACGCGGGATTCAGCAGGCCCACGACGTCGATCGTGTTGCCGCACAGGTTGACCGGGATCTCCACCGGCACCTGGATGACGTTGCCGGAGGCGACGCCGGGGCTGTTGGCGGCGGCACCGGTGGTCGGGTCCGGGTCGGCCGCCTGGGCCGCCGTGGCGCCGGAGAGGGCAAGGGCGCCCGCGAGAACGGCGGTTGTAGCAAGCTTGCGCATACGCATGAGGTGCCTCACTGAATCGGGGGTGGGGACCCCTCCATCACATCGGCAGCTCGGGCGGTGCGCCCGCCGAGGTACTCCGTTCGGGCGGCAGCCCCCGGCCCGGGGCCGTCCGAGGCGGGAGCGGGACGCTCCCGGTGGGTGAAGCCGGCCCGGCCGTCCAGGAGTTGACCTGGACGGCCGGCCGCTCGGACGCCTGACCGGGCCGGGGGCCGTGCCGGAGGGCCGCGCGGCCCTCCGTGCACGCCACCCTAGGCGCGGCTCGCGGACCCCGCCTTCCGGGCTCCGCGCACCCTCGCTACGGGAACTGGGTGATCTTGGAAGGGACGGTGTCCGACCCCGAGGTGGGGGCCCCGGTGTTGTTGACGACGTGGGCGTACTGGCCCTTGCCGCCGAGCGAGATCACCAGGATGTCGTGCAGCTTGACCCCGGAGTTCACCGGGACCTGGAAGCCGTGTGCCTGGACGATGGAGGAGTCCGTGGTGAAGTTGCAGTAACTGCCCAGCCCCCATGCCTCGTGCGAGGTGACCGAGTCGGCGACCTTGTAGGCCGCGTAGCCGACGATGCCGTCATGGGTGATGGCGGCGGAGTTGGGCACGTCGTACGCCTTCTCGTTCTGGAAGAAGATCGTGCGACCGCGCTGGCCGGCCCAGTACACGTCGTACTTGTTGTAGTGCTCGACGAACAGGCCGGTGGCCAGGACGTCGTTGCCGTTCACGCGCAGGCCGTAGTCGGCGCGGTTGGTGTCCCAGCCCACGCCGCTGCCGTGGTCGGCGCGCCAGAGCCAGGTGTGGTCGATGATGACGTTGTTGCTGTTGACCACGACCGAGTTGGTGGCGAGACCGGGTCCGGCACCGCCGATGCGCACGAACACGTCCTGCATGGTGGTGGGGTTGGCCGAGTGGTCGGCGGTGGAGCCGGCCGGGCCGATCCGCAGCAGGGTGTCGGAGTTGGCGCTGCCCGCGTCGATGAGGAACCCGGCGAGCTTGACGCCGTCCACGTCGGCCACGTGCATGGCGTCGACGCCGCCGTCCGGGACGATGGTGGCGAGGCCGAGGCCGAGGACCACCGTGTTGGCGCGGGTGACCTCGATGGCCCGGTCCAGGTGGTAGACACCGGGCGTGAACAGCAGGTTGAGGCCCTGGGCGAGGGCGGTGTTGATGGTGGCGGCGGTCGCGCCGGGCTTGACCACGTAGAACTGGTCGAGCGGCAGCGCGGTCCCCGCGTTGGCCGGCCAGGACACGCCCCGCGCGTTGGTGCGCTTCGCCGGAACGAACACCTTGTACGTGGAGCCGTCGAGGTAGAGGAACGGCTTCTCGCGGGAGACCGGGGTGTTGTCCAGCGTGGTGTACGGGCCGCTGTCGAAGTTGGTCGCGGGCGCACCCTGCACGCCGCTGAAGACCATGTTCCAGACGCCGTTGGTCCAGCCGCCGACCGAGCTGTCACGGGTGTACCACTGCTGCTGGGAGTACGGTCCCACCGTGCCGTCGATCTTCGAGTCGGCGATGTAGCCGCCGGAGGCCCAGCCGTAGCCGTTGGGCGCGAGGTTGAGCCCGCCCTGGACGTGGATACGGCGGAACGGGGCGGCCTGGGCGACGGCCCAGCGGTCGGTGCCGTTGACCGGGCGGATGGCGAGGTTCTCCGCCGAACGCCAGAAGTTCTGCGTGGCGTTGCCGTTGAACCAGCCCGCGTCGACGGTGATGTCACCGTTGATCTGCACGTCGTCGGGGTTGAGTCCGAGGCCGGAGACCGAGGTGTAGAAGCCGAGCTGGGCGTTGATGTTGTTGTACGTGCCCGGCTTCATCAGGAACTGGTAGCGGCCGGAGCCGAACTGGTTCGACTCCTGGCGGGAGAAGACGTCGTCGAACTTCTGCTGGAGGTTCGGCGTGCTCGGGTCGACGACGATCACATTCGGGCCGAGGTCGCCACCGCCCTGCACCGGCGGGACACCGGTGGTGCCGGTGTGCACGGCCATCTCCCACAGCGAGTAGCCGTACGTGGTGCCGCGGGCGGTCCCGTTGATGCGGACGTAGCGGCCGGAGCCGCTCACCGCGTACGAGGTGGTGCCGCCGGTGGCGCCGGTGACGGTCTTGAGCGTGGTCCAGTTCGTGCCGTCCGTCGAGCTCTGGAGCTGGAAGTCCTTGCCGTAGGCGGCTTCCCAGTTCAGGTCGATGCCGCACAGGTCCTGCACCGAGCCGAGGTCGACGCGGAGCCACTGCGGGTCGGCGAACGCGCTGGACCAGCGGGTGCCCGTGTCGCCGTCGAAGGCGGCGGAGGCCGGGGTGCCCGCGCTCTCGGTGGACGAGGCGGTGGCGGGCCTGCCCTGCGCGGCGTTGACGGTGTTGCAGCCGGCCTGGGCGGCGTCCGTCGCGGCGACGGCCGGGGGTTGGAGGGTGGGCAGGGCGAGCAGTGCTGCCGTGGCGGCGAGCGCTGTCCCCAGGGATCTCAGTCTCATTGCGGCTCCCTGCGACTGCGGGACCGGGAGACCGGCCCCTGCTTAGTTCATGTTTTGATTTAAGGGATGAACCAAGCGGGCGCAAGCCTTCGGAAGCCAAATCCTTCGCGCACAAGGGCGTTCACACCCAGCGGCCGTTCACATCGGGGCGGGGCTGTCCGGACCATGTGCTTTGGTCCGGACAGCCCCGCCCGGTGAGGTCAGCGGCCCGGCCGCCCCTGGGTGCGCAGTTGACCCACCGTCTTCAGCAACCGATCGGCGGGCGCCAGCAGTTGGGGATGGGCCAGCACGGTGTTACGCAGTCCGCGCGCCGGCCGGCGCCACACCCGCTGGGCCACGGAGACCGGGTGGGGGCGGGACGCGAAGCCCTCGCCGACCCGGAGTTCACGGGTCTTGAGCCAGTCCTTGTACTCCTTGTCGCCCCGCCCGAGGTCGACCAGGGTCACCCCGCTGCGGGCGGCACCCTCGGCCGTGCGCAGGTGCATCATCAACCCCGGTGAGTAGTAGTGCAGTTCGGGGTCGTATGCGGTGAACCAGGCGGCCAGGACGGTGCTGGAGCGGGGCCCGAAGTGGGCGGCGACCGGGCGGTCGCCCGCGTACAGCACGGAGAGCACGCCGGTGAAGTGCTCCTCACGGACGTGGAAGAGGTGGTTGACCAGGTCCACGATCCAGGGGCGGGAGAACCGGTCCATGCGGCCGGTCCGGCGGTACTGGGCCGACTTCCACCGCATGAGGGTGCGCAGTACCTTCGGGTCGCGCTCGTCGAAGACGAACCGCACCTCGCCGATGTCCCGGCCGAGCCGGCGTTCCTTCTTCAGCGTCGTCTTGGCGAGTCCGGGGTAGGTGGCGCGCAGCCACTCCGGGTAGGTGCCGTCGCCCGGCTTCACGTCGATGACCGGTGAGGCGAAGGTGCCGGTGAGATGCGGGGCGAAGGGCCGCTGCTCCTGGACGAGATGGTCGAACTCGAAGATGCTGAGCCCGCAGGCGCGCAGCAGTTCGGCGGCGTCCCAGGTGACACCGGGCCGGTGCACGAGGGCCTGGCAGTCGGAGAGCCCGAGCCCGATGGCCCGTCCGGTGCCGAGCGGCCCCCGCTCGTACGGGAGGAAGCCGACCGGCTCACCGCCCTCGCGCAGGACCGCGATGCGTACGCCGCTCCGATGGCGGCCGACTCCGATGGCGAACTCCGGCGCGAGGAAGGGGTTGGCGTACTCGGGTGACTCGTCCATCGCCCGATGCCAGGCCCCGCGCAGCGCGGAGGTCAGTTCGCCGGGTCTGTGAATGGTGATCTCCACCGTGGTTCGCCCCGCCCTTCATGTGATCGCTCCCCCTCGCGCACCGCCGCTCAAACGTGGCGAAACAGTACGCACAGCGTCAAGGGTGCCTCAGAGGGCGGACGCTCCGCCACGGTTCCGCGCAGATCGACGGGTTCGGCAAGTCCCCTGCACAGAGGGGGCGTTCACTTACCGCCAGGTAAAGAGACGGTTTGGTCCAGTCCAAAGACGCGCATTGGACTAGACCAAGCTGGGCGCCGTCCACGAGTCTGGCACTCCCCCCTCCCCCACCCCTCTGGAGGCTCGTAGTGAGACGACTTCGGGCATGTCTGGGCGCGGCGGCCGCCGTCACGCTGGCCGCGGCCGGCACGACGGCACTGGTCGCGGGCAGCGCGTCCGGCGCCACGAGCGCGCTCGACAACCGCTGGTACGCGGCGGCCCCGTATCTGATGCCGACGGACAACGACCCGCCGAACGCGGCCGCCATCATGGACGCGACCGGCCTCAAGGCGTTCCAGCTCGCGTTCGTGCTGGCGCCTGACGGCGGCGGCTGCAGCCCCACTTGGGGCGGCACCTCACCCGTCTCCTCGGACACCGCTGTGCAGGCCGTGATCAACACCATCCGGTCCAAGGGCGGTGACGTCTCCATCTCGATCGGCGGGTACGGCGGCACCAAGCTGGGCCAGACCTGCGCCGATCCGGCGGCCACGGCGGCGGCCTACCAGCAGGTCATCACCAAGTACGGCCTGCACGCCATCGACTTCGACCTGGAGGAGCCGGAGTACGAGAACACGGCGGCCATCCACAACGAGATCGGCGCGGCCAAGATCCTCCAGCAGAACAACCCCGGCCTGTACGTCTCGGTCACCACGGCCGGCACGGCCGACGGCACCGGCTGGTTCGGCAAGCAGATGCTGCTGGAGGCGAAGTCCCAGGGCTTCACCCCGAACAACTTCTCCATCATGCCGTTCGACGGCGGCTTCAACGGCGCGGCGAGCCAGACCAGCGCGCTGGCCAACTTCAACGGCATCCTGCGCTCCACCTTCGGCTGGGACGAGGCCACGGCCTACGCGCACGAGGGCTTCTCGGGGATGAACGGCCGCAGCGACACCGGGGAGTACTTCTCCCAGGCCGACTTCCAGACGGTGCTGGACTTCGCCACCGGCCACCACATGGACCGCTTCACCTTCTGGTCGTTGAACCGCGACCGCCAGTGCACCCCGGCCGACAACGGCGGCCGCACGTCGGGGACTTGCTCCAGCGTGGCCCAGAGCGCCTGGGACTTCGCCAAGTTCTCGGTGAAGTTCGCCGGTGCCACCCCGCCGAACTCCACCCCCACGCCCACCCCGACCCCCACGCCCCCGAACCCCGGCAACTCCTGCAAGTCCGCCTGGAGTTCGTCGGCCGTGTACGTCAGCGGGGACGAGGTGTCCTACAACCACCACAACTGGAAGGCCAAGTGGTGGACGCAGAACGAGGCCCCGAACGGCTCCGACTGGGGCCCCTGGCAGGACGAGGGCTCCTGCTGACGTCGCGACCCCTTGACGGGCCTGGACCGGACCTTTAGCTTCACGGGTCATCGACGTCCAAGGATGCGTTCGGCGTTCAGCATGCTGAACGCATCCGGCCCGGCGGGAGGACCCCCCACATGATCCGTTCCCGGCTTCTCACGGCTGCGGCCGCGAGCCTCGCCCTCACCCTCGGCGCCTTCGGCGGCACCGCGCACGCGGCCGACCCGCACGTGGCGCCCGGCGGCAACTTCGACCTCTCGGTCTGGCAGCTCCAGGAGCCGGTCGGCTCCCCCGGCTCCCCCACCACGATCTCCTCGTCCCGGCTGCGCGGCGCGAACGGCTACCAGGACGCGTACTTCTATACCGACACCCGCGACGGCGCGATGACCTTCTGGGCGCCCGAGAAGGGCGTCACCACCCCGAACTCGAACTACGCCCGCTCCGAGCTGCGCGAGATGAACCGCGACGGCGGCGCCGCCGACTGGGCGCTCACCGGTACGCACCGGATGAACGCGACCCTCCGGGTGGTGTCGGTGACCAAGAACGTCTGCGTCGGACAGATCCACCTCGGCTCCGGCGGCTCCTCCACCAAGCCGCTGCTGGAGCTCTACTACCACGCGGACGGCGAGATCGTCCTGGGCACCGAGAACTCCCCCTCCGGCGGCCAGACCCCGCACACCGTGGGACACGTGTCCATGGGCAAGACCTGGACGTACAGCATCGCCGTGACCGGCGGGAACACCATCGAGCTGACCGTCAACGGCAGCACCACGCGCTACGCCATCCCCGCGTCCTTCAACCCGTACAGGCAGTACTTCAAGGCCGGGTCCTACAACCAGTCCTCCTCGGAATCGACCACCAACGGTGCCCGGGTCGCGTTCTACGGGCTGACCGTCCAGCACGGGTGACCCGCGCTCCCACCTGCGCGAGTGGTGCATTCGGGCGAACGGTCGTAGCGTCGGCACACGGTCGGACACAGCACGACAGGTGGGAGCGACCATGCGCGGATCACTGGTGGGAACGACGGTCAGCCTGGCTGCGGGAGCCCTGCTCACCGCGGCGATGACGACGGCGTCGGCCAGCCCGCCGACGGCCCCCGTGACACACCGGACCGCGCCCGTGCTCGTCGACTGCCAGTGGAGGAAGGACGTGCGCCCGGCCGACTTCATCCTGGCCTGCGGAGACGGCAACAGCCGGCTCAACGGGCTCAAGTGGGTGAAGTGGGACTCGGAGTCCGCCGTGGCCGAGGGCGTGAACGTGGTCAACGACTGCGACCCGTACTGCGCCAAGGGCATCTTCCGCTCCTACCACGTGACCGTGCGCCTCGACCGCCCGGCCGAGTGGAAGAAGAACCCGGACGTCAAGCGCTACACCCGGATGAGCGTGACGTACGACGACGCGCGCCCGAAGGGCTTCACGCAGACCATGGTCTACCCGCTCTGGGACTGATCCCGCCCGTACGCCGTCCGCTCCGGCCTCGACATGAGGGCCGGAGCGGACGCGGGCGGCTCAGGCCAGCTCGACCAGCAGGTCTCCGCCTTCCACCTGCTGGATGCGGTTGATCGCCAGCCGCGAGACCCGGCCCGCCTTCGGCGCGGTGATCGTCGCCTCCATCTTCATCGCCTCGATGGTGGCCACGGTCTCCCCGGCCGCCACCTCGGCGCCCTCCTCCACCGCGAGCGTCACCACCCCGGCGAACGGCGCCGCCACATGGCCGGGCTTCGAGCGGTCGGCCTTCTCCGTCACCGGTACGTCGGTGGCGGCCGAGCGGTCGCGGACCTGGATCGGCCGGAGCTGGCCGTTGAGGGTGGACATCACGGTGCGCATACCGCGCTCGTCCGCCTCGCCGACCGCCTGCAGCTCGATCAGCAGCCGCACGCCGGGCTCCAGGTCGACGGCGTACTCCTTGGCCGGGCGCAGGCCGTAGAAGAACGACTTGCTGTCCAGGACGCTCGTGTCGCCGTACGCCTGCCGGTGGGTGTCGAACTCGCCGGTCGGGCCGGGGAACAGCAGCCGGTTCAGGGTGGGCTTCGGGTCCTTCTCCAGCCCCTCGCGGTCCTCGGCGGAAAGCTCCCGCACCGGCTTGGCCTCGGCGCGGCCGCGCAGCGCCTTGGTACGGAACGGCTCCGGCCAGCCGCCGGGCGGGGTGCCCAGCTCGCCGCGGAGGAAGCCGATCACCGAGTCCGGGATGTCGAAGCGGTCCGGGTCGGCCTCGAAGTCGTCCGGCGAGACGCCCGCGCCGACCAGGTGCAGGGCGAGGTCGCCGACCACCTTGGAGGACGGGGTGACCTTGACCAGGCGTCCGAGGATGCGGTCGGCGGCCGCGTACATCGCCTCGATCTCCTCGAAGCGGTCGCCGAGGCCGAGCGCGACGGCCTGGGTGCGCAGGTTGGAGAGCTGGCCGCCGGGGATCTCGTGATGGTAGACGCGGCCGGTCGGGGAGGCGAGGCCCGCCTCGAAGGGGGCGTAGACCTTGCGCACGCCCTCCCAGTAAGGCTCCAGCTCCTCGACCGCGTGAAGGTCGAGTCCGGTGGGGCGCTCGGAGTGGTCGGTGGCGGCGACCAGGGCGGAGAGCGAGGGCTGCGAGGTCGTCCCGGCCATGGAGGCGACCGCGCCGTCCACCGCGTCGACGCCCGCCTGGATCGCGGCGAGGTAGGTGGCGAGCTGGCCGCCCGCGGTGTCGTGGGTGTGCAGGTGCACCGGCAGCGCGAACTCACTCCGCAGCGCGGTGACCAGCTTCGCGGCGGCGGGCGCGCGCAGCAGGCCGGCCATGTCCTTGATGGCGATGACATGGGCGCCGGCCTCGACGATCCGCTCGGCCAGCTTCAGGTAGTAGTCGAGCGTGTAGAGCCGCTCGGCGGGGTCGCTGAGGTCGGCGGTGTAGCAGAGGGCGACCTCGGCGACGGCCGTGCCGGTCTCCCGTACGGCGTCGATGGCGGGCCGCATCTGGTCGACGTCGTTCAGCGCGTCGAAGATGCGGAAGATGTCCACGCCGGTGGCGGCGGCCTCCCGCACGAAGGCGTCCGTGACCTCGGTGGGGTACGGGGTGTAGCCGACGGTGTTGCGGCCGCGCAGCAGCATCTGCAGGCAGATGTTGGGCACCGCCTCGCGCAGCGCGGCCAGCCGCTCCCACGGGTCCTCGGCGAGGAAGCGCAGCGCCACGTCGTAGGTGGCGCCGCCCCAGCACTCCAGGGACAGCAGCTCGGGCAGGGTGCGGGCGACGACGGGGGCGACCGCGAGCAGGTCCTTGGTGCGCACGCGGGTGGCCAGCAGGGACTGGTGGGCGTCGCGGAAGGTGGTGTCGGTGACGCCGAGCGCGGGGGACGCGCGCAGCTCGCGGGCGAAGCCCTCGGGGCCGAGGTGGACCAGGCGCTGCCGGGAGCCCGCCGGGGGCTCGCCCGCGGGGAGCGCGGGCAACTTGGCGACCGGGTCGAGGAGTTCGGGGCGTTCGCCGTGCGGCTTGTTGACGGTGACGTCGGCCAGGAAGGTGAGCAGCTTGGTGCCCCGGTCGGCCGAGTGACGGGACGTCAGCAGGTAAGGGCGCTCCTCGATGAACGAGGTGGTGACGCGTCCGGCGCGGAAGTCGGGGTCGTCCAGCACGGCTTGCAGGAAGGGGATGTTGGTGGCCACGCCCCGGATGCGGAACTCCGCCACCGCGCGCCGGGCGCGGCCGACGGCGGCCTGGAAGTCCCTTCCCCGGCAGGTGAGTTTGACCAGCATGGAGTCGAAGTGGGCACTGATCTCGGTGCCGGCGTGGGTGGTTCCGCCATCGAGCCGGATGCCGGAGCCGCCGGGCGAGCGGTAGGCGCTGATCTGTCCGGTGTCCGGGCGGAAGCCGTTGGCGGGGTCCTCGGTGGTGATCCGGCACTGGAGGGCGGCGCCGCGCAGGGTGATCCGGTCCTGGGCCAGGCCGAGGTCGGCCAGGGTCTCCCCGGCGGCGATGCGCATCTGGGCCTGGACGAGGTCGACGTCGGTGACCTCCTCGGTGACCGTGTGCTCGACCTGGATGCGGGGGTTCATCTCGATGAAGACGTGGTTGCCGTCCCGGTCGAGCAGGAACTCCACGGTGCCCGCGTTGCGGTAGCCGATCTCGCGGGCGAAGCGCACCGCGTCGGCGCAGATCCGGTCCCGCAGCTCCGGGTCGAGGTTGGGGGCGGGCGCCAGCTCGATGACCTTCTGGTGGCGGCGCTGGAGCGAGCAGTCGCGTTCGTAGAGGTGGATCACGTTGCCCTCGCCGTCGGCGAGGATCTGCACCTCGATGTGGCGGGGGTCCACGACGGCCTTCTCCAGGAAGACGGTCGGGTCGCCGAAGGCGGACGCGGCCTCGCGGGAGGCGGCCTCGATGGACTCGCGGAGCTGGGCCGGCTCCTCGACCCGGCGCATGCCCCGGCCGCCGCCGCCCGCGACCGCCTTCACGAAGACGGGGAAGCCGATCTCGTCGGCGGCGCGCACCAGTTCGTCCACGTCGTTGGAGGGCGCGGACGAGCCGAGCACGGGCACCCCGGCCGCGCGGGCGGCGGCGACCGCGCTGGCCTTGTTGCCGGTGAGTTCGAGGGTGTCGGCGCTGGGGCCGACGAAGGTGATCCCGGCCTCCTCGCAGGCGCGGGCCAGGTCGGGGTTCTCCGAGAGGAAGCCGTAGCCGGGGTACACGGCGTCGGCACCGGCACGGCGGGCGGCGGTCACGATCTCGTCGACGGAGAGATAGGCGCGGACGGGGTGTCCGGGCTCGCCGATCTCGTACGCCTCGTCGGCCTTGAGCCGGTGCAGCGAGTTGCGGTCCTCGTGGGGGAAGACGGCCACCGTGCGCGCGCCGAGTTCGTAGCCCGCCCGGAACGCGCGGATGGCGATCTCTCCGCGGTTGGCTACCAGCACCTTGCGGAACATCTGGGATTCCCTTCAGCCTGCCGGCGACGAACACCATGGTGTCAGCCACGTACTGCCCCCGTACTCCGCGGAAACACTAGGGGGTGCGCGCCCCGGTCGAAGTGCGAAAACCGTCACATTGACGTGCGCGCGTCGGGTCGGCCGGGATCACGGCCGAGGTGCGGGGGTCCGGGAGGGGAAGCTCGGGCGGGGCGGGGGGCGGGGGCAGCGGTCCGGGCCGGGACGTACGGGCGTACGGCAGGCGGAGGCGGCGGCCGCGCAGCAGGCCGAGGGTGATCGCGGCGGACACGGCGACGAGGTGCTCGCGCCCGGCGAGGTTGGGTACCGCGATGGACTCCCACACCATCGATCCGCCTGTCAGGGTGAAACCCACGGGGGCGCGCCGGACCACGGCCAGATAGGTGAACAGGCCCACGACGGCCGCCGAGGGGCCGGTGTCGAGGACGGCTCCGTACTCGGCGGGCAGACCGATCCCCCACCGGCCGGGGCCCAGCTCGATCATCAGCCGGGCGGTGAGGGTGCCGGCCAGGGTGGTGGCGTAGGCGATGGCCAGGGTGCGGGCGCGGCCGAGGACCAGTTCGGCGAGGGCGAAGGCCAGGAACAACTGGGTGATGCCCGCCCACACCGGCAGGTCGAGCGCGGGGACGTACAGCGATACGGGGGTGCGCAGCAGGGAGAGCCAGAGGGGGAGGTCGGCGGTGACGCCGCCGAGCCGCCGGACCCAGGTGGCGCCGACGGGGCGCTGGGCCAGGTCGTGGAAGAGGATGACGCCGGACGCGGCCACGAAGGCGAGGAGCAGCCCGGACAGTCCGCGGTGTGCGAGGCGGCGTACCGGGTCCACCACGATGGCGTGCCATTCGCCGCGCAGGGTGCGCCCGGTGAACCGGGCCGCGCGCACGAGGAGGCTCCATGCCCCCGGTTCCCCCGCCACGTGCCGCTCCCCCTTCGCCGTCACCCCGTCGGGGATGGCGGTCACAGTCCAGCGGGCCGGGGGCCGGGCGTCAAGATCTACGGGTTCGGTGGATACGCCACCAGCGCCCGCTTCACGGCCAACGCCACGATTTGAACGTCCACTTCATGGAAGGCCGCTGCTTTCTTTCCATTTTGATCATCAACTCTCGTATAGTGACCGCCGGTTCACCCAAGACGGTGTTTCTTGTCGTTTCTCGTCTCCCGACCACCCCCGATTGCCGCGAGGACCAGACCGGACCGATGACCGCGCCCATGCCCCCTGGCGACCGTCCAGCCCTCCGTACGCCCGCCCTCGCCCTGGCCGCGACCGCCGCCCTGTCGGCGCTCTCGCTCGGCGCGGTCGTGGCGGTGGCCCCCCACGCGGCGCGGACCCCGCTGCTGTGGGCCGGGGGTACGGCGGCGATCGTGCTCTGTGTCGCGGTGACCGTGGCCGCCCACGCCCGGGGCACCGCCCGCCGGGCCCGGCGGCGGCTGGAGAACGCGCTGGCCGACGTGGCGCGGCTGGAGCGGCAGCGGACCTCGGCGGCCGAGGAGACGCGCCGGGAGCAGCAGCGGCTCATCGACGAACTGGCCGCCCAGCGCGCCGAGTTCAGCACCGAGCAGGCCCGGCTGGAGAAGGAGGGCGCGCGCGAGGCGGAGCGGCTGCGCCGCGAGGTGCTGCGGCTCTCCGGCGAGCTGGAGAAGGCCCGGCGCGAGCGGGCGGCGGCCGTCTCCGCCACCTCCAACACGGCGGGCCGGATGCAGGCGCTGGCCACGGCCACCCTGGCCGACCTGCGGGCGATGGAGGAGCGGCACAGCGACGAGGACGTGCTCACCGACCTGCTGCACCTGGACCACCGCACCGCGCAGGCGGGCCGGCTGGCGGACTCCATCGCCGTGCTGACCGGGGCGCGTTCGGGGCGGCGCTGGGCGCGGCCCATCGCGATGGAGTCCATCCTGCGCGGGGCCATGGGCCGGATCGGCGGCTACCGCCGGGTGCGGGTGCACTCCGTCAGCGAGGTCGCCGTCGCCGGGCACGCGGCGGAGGGCGTGATGCACGCGCTCGCCGAACTCCTCGACAACGCCACGAACTTCTCCCCGCCCACCGCCGAGGTCCACGTCTACGTGGAGGAGGTCCCGGCCGGGGTCATCGTCTCCGTGGAGGACAGCGGCCTGGTGATGGGCGACGTCCAACTGCGGCGCGCCGAGAAGGCGGTGACCGGTGACGTGTCCGGGCTGGGCGGTCTGACCGGCACCCGGCTCGGGCTCGCGGTGGTCGGCAGGCTGGCCCGCAAGTACGGGCTGAAGGTGTCGTTCCGGCCCTCGGCGCGCGGCGGCACCGGTGTGCTGATGCTCGTACCGCAGGAGATCCTCACCAGCCCGGCGCCGGCGGCCCCGGCCGCCCCCGCGCCGGAGCCCGAGCGCCCCGCCGCGCCGCCCGCCCCGGTACGCGAGGCCCCCGCGCCGCCCGCCGAGGAGGTGGCCGGCCTGCCCAAGCGCCGCCGCGGCCGGACGCTGGCCGAGGCCGAGCGGTCCCGGTCGGCCTCGCGGGACGACACCGAACGGCCCGCCCCCGCCCCCGACGAGGCCAGGGTCCGCGCGGCCCGCTTCAGCAGCTTCCGCAACGCGGTACGCCCCGGCACCACCCCCGAGGGCGAGGCGCCGCACACCCGGTGCGAGGAACCGCGCGCAGGCGACCCGGCCGACACCCCCGCTGTCCCCCATCCCCCCACGCAACCGCACACGCACCTGGAAGGCGACACCACTTCATGACCGGCCCGACCACCGCCGACGACACGCTCACCTGGCTCCTCGAGGGCCTGCTGGAGAAGACTCCGGGCGCCCGGCACGCGCTCGTCCTCTCCCGCGACGGCCTCAAGCTGTGCCGTACCCCCGAGTTGTCCGTCGACCAGGCGGACCAGCTCGCCGCCATCGCCGCCGGCATCCAGTCGCTGTCGCACGGGGCGTCCGTGGAGTTCGGCGACGGCAGCGGCGGCGTCCGCTCGGCGATGGCCGAGTTCTACGGCGGGGTGCTGTTCATCGTCGAGGCCGGCGAGGGCGCCCACCTGGCCGTGGTGACCAGCGAGGACGCCGACCCCGGCGTGGTCGGCCACACGATGAGCGAACTGGTGGAGCAGCTCGGCGAACACCTGACCGCGCCGCCCCGTTCCTCATGAGCCGTCCGGGCAGGGACGACGCTCCCGACCGTCTCTACACCATCACGCGGGGACGGATCGGGACCGGCGCCGGCAGCCCGCTGGACCTGGTCACGCTGATCGTCGCCGAGTCGGCGGCGGCCACCGGCATGCAGTCCGAGCACGTGGCCATCCTGCGGCTGACGGAGTTCCCCACCTCGGTGGTGGAGATCGCCGCCGAGCTGCGCCTGCCCGTCAGCATCACCAAGGTGCTGCTGTCCGACCTGCTGGCCACCGGCCATGTCAGCGCCCGTCATCCGCGCCGCCCCGCCATCACCGACCCCGACATCCTGGAGCAGGTGCTCGTTGGACTCCGCAATCTCTGACGCGCGCACCCCGTTGGGTGCCTCCGCCGACAACGGTCTGAAGATCGTCGTCGTGGGCGGCTTCGGCGTCGGCAAGACCACGCTGGTCCGCTCGGTCAGCGAGATCCGTCCCCTCAACACCGAGGAGACGATGACACAGGCGGGCGAGTCGGTGGACGACATCGCGCACGTGGGCGGCAAGACTGCCACCACCGTCGCCTTCGACTTCGGCCGCATCACGCTGGACACGCACAATGTGCTGTACCTGTTCGGCGCGCCCGGCCAGGAGCGGTTCTGGTTCCTGTGGGACCGGCTGTTCTCCGGCACGCTCGGCGCGGTCGTCCTGGTCGACACCCGACGCATCGACGACTCCTGGTACGCCATCGACCGCCTGGAACACCACGGCACGCCGTTCATCGTGGCCTGCAACGACTTCGGCGGCCCGGTGCGCGCGGGCGCGGACGTACGCGCGGCGCTGGACCTCGACCCGGACGTACCACTCGTCGACTGCGACGCCCGGTCCCGCGAGTCGGCCAAGGAGGTCCTGATCACCCTGGTCCGCCATGTGCAGACCCGGTACGCCACGGCCGCCGGGGTCAGAGGGGAATTGGTGTGATGTCCGAGGCCGTACCGCTCGGCGGACCCCGCTTCCAGACCGAACCCGCCTGCCTGTACCGGGAGATGCGGCGCGACCACGGCTCCGTCGTCCCGGTGGAGCTGGACGGCGGCATCCCGGCCTGGCTGGTGCTGGGCTACCGCGAGCTGCACCAGGTGACCGGCGATCCGGCGCTGTTCAGCCGGGACTCCGAGCTGTGGAACCAGTGGGAGAACATCCCGGAGGACTGGCCGCTGCTGCCGATGATCGGGCACCGCCAGCCCTCCATCCTCTACACGGTCGGGGAACGGCACCGGCAGCGCGCCACGATGATCAGCAACGCGCTGGAGTCGGTCGACCCCTTCGGACTCCGGCGCCAGGCCGAGCGGTTCGCGGACGAGCTGATCGACACGGTGTGCCTCTCCGGCGAGGCCGACCTGGTCGCCCAGTACTCGTCCCTGCTGCCCGTACGGGTCCTCGCGCACCTCTACGGCTTCCCGGACGACGAGGGGCCGGGTCTGGTCACCGCGCTCAACGACATGATCGACGGCCGGGAGCGGGCGCTGGCCGGCCAGTCCCACCTCGCCTCCTCCATGGCCCGGCTGGTCGCGGACCGTACCGAGCAGCCCGCCGACGACGTGGTCTCGCGGATGCTGGCGGACGACAGCGGGTTCACGGCCGAGGAGATCGTCCAGGACCTGATGGTGATGATGGCGGCCGGGCACCAGCCGACCGCCGACTGGATCGGCAACTCGCTGCGGCTGATGCTGACCGACGACCGGTTCGCCGCCTCCCTGTTCGGCGGCCGCAACAGCGTCGCGGAGGCGATGAACGAGGTGCTGTGGGAGGACACGCCCACGCAGAACGTGGCGGGCCGCTGGGCCGCGCGCGACACCCACCTCGGCGGGCGCCGGGTCCGCGCCGGTGACCTGCTGCTGCTCGGTCTCCAGGGCGCCAACTCCGACCCCCAGGTGCGTACCGACGCCTCGGCGCTGACCGGCGGCAACAACGCGCACTTCTCGTTCGGGCACGGTGAGCACCGCTGCCCGTTCCCGGCGCAGGAGATCGCCGAGGTCATCGCGCGCACCGGCATCGAGGTCGTCCTCGACCGGCTGCCGGACATCGACCTGGCGGTGCCCGCCGGGTCCCTCACCCGCCGGCCCTCGCCCTGGCTGCGCGGGCTGACCGAGCTGCCCGTGCGGTTCACTTCGACCCCTGCCCTGGGAGGCACGTCACGATGACCACCGGTACCGGTATTTCCCGTATCGCCCTCGACCCCTTCGTCACCGACCTGGACGGCGAGAGCGCGGCCCTGCGCGCGGCCGGACCGCTCGCGGCCGTGGAGCTGCCCGGCGGGGTGCCGGTGTGGGCCGTCACCCGGCACGCCGAGGCCAAGGCGCTGCTGACCGACCCGCGCCTGGTGAAGGACATCAATGTGTGGGGCGCCTGGCGGCGCGGCGAGATACCGGCGGACTGGCCGCTCATCGGGCTGGCCAACCCGGGCCGTTCGATGCTCACCGTGGACGGCGCGGACCACCGCAGGATGCGCACGCTGGTGGCGCAGGCGCTCACCCCGCGCCGGGTGGAGCTGATGCGCGAGCGGATCGGCAAGCTCACCCAGGACCTGCTGGACGCCCTGCCCGCCGACGGCGGGGTGGTCGACCTCAAGGCGGCCTTCGCCTACCCGCTGCCGATGTACGTGGTGGCCGAGCTGATGGGCATCGACGAGGCGCTGCTGCCCCGGCTGAAGGTGCTGTTCGAGAAGTTCTTCTCCACCCAGACCCCGCCGGCCGAGGTCATCGCCACCCTGACCGAGCTGGCCGGGATGATGGCGGCGACCGTCGCGGCGAAGCGTGCCGAGCCGGGCGACGACCTCACCAGCGCGCTGATCCTGGCCTCGGCGGACGGCGACCACCTCACGGACGAGGAGATCGTCGCCACCCTCCAGTTGATGATCGCGGCCGGTCACGAGACGACGATCTCGCTGATCGTCAACGCGGTCGTCAACCTCTCCACCCACCCGGACCAGCGGGAGCTGGTGCTCTCCGGGCAGGCCGACTGGTCGGCGGTGGTCGAGGAGACGCTGCGCTGGTCCACCCCGACCTCGCACGTGCTGATCCGCTTCGCCACCGAGGACGTACCGGTCGGCGAGAAGGTCATCCCGGCCGGGGACGCGCTGATCGTGTCGTACGGCGCGCTCGGCCGCGACGAGGAGGCGCACGGGCCGAGCGCCGGGGAGTTCGACATCACGCGGGAGATCAAGAACCGGCACATCTCCTTCGGCCACGGCCCGCACGTCTGCCCCGGCGCGGCGCTGTCCCGGCTGGAGGCGGGCGTGGCGCTGCCCGCGCTGTACGCCCGTTTCCCGCACCTGGACCTGGCGGTCCCGGCGGCCGAACTGCACCACAAGCCGGTGGTCACCCAGAACGACCTGTTCGAGCTCCCGGTCCGCCTGAACGGGTGACTTGACTTCGAGCGCGCTTCAGCTCGTAGCGTCGCAGGCGCTCCGGTGCCCGGCGTCCTTCACGGGATGCCGGGCCGCCAGATCCGTCGCTAGATGGATGAAGGGGCCCGAAGTCGTCCGACGTGACGATCGAGCGCGTGCGAAAGGCTGGAACACCACATGCGACAGCGCAGTCTGCGGGACCTGCAAGTGTCGGCCATTGGCCTGGGTTGTATGGGCATGTCGGCTTTCTACGGGACGGCGGACCAGGACGAGGGCGTGGAGACCATCCGGCGCGCCCGCGAGCTGGGCATCGACTTCCTGGACACGGCCCAGATGTACGGGCCGCTCACCAACGAGTCCCTGGTCGGCGAGGCGATCCGGGGCCACCGTGACCAGTACGTGCTGGCCACCAAGTTCAACTTCCGGATGGACGACGCGGTACCCGGCGACATGTCCAGCGTGGGCCGCCAGGACGGCTCGGCCGAGCATGTCCGGTCCTCGGTGGAGGGCTCCCTCCAGCGGCTCGGCACCGACCACATCGACCTGTACTACCAGCACCGGGTCGACCCGAACGTGCCGATCGAGGAGACGGTGGGCGCGATGGCCGAGCTGGTCGCCGAGGGCAAGATCGGGCACATCGGGCTGAGCGAGGCGAGCGCGGAGACGCTGCGCCGGGGCAACGCGGTCCACCCGATCACGGCCGTGCAGAGCGAGTACTCGCTGTGGTCGCGGGACGTGGAGGCGGAGGTGCTGCCGACCTGTCGCGAGCTGGGCATCGGCTTCGTCGCCTACTCGCCGCTGGGCCGGGGCTTCCTCGCCGGCCGCTTCTCCTCCCCCGACGAGCTGGACGAGAACGACTACCGCCGCAGCAGCCCCCGCTTCACCGACCAGCACCTTCAAGCCAACCTGCGCCTGGCGGCCAAGGTCAAGGAGATCGCCGAGAAGAAGGGCGTCACCCCCGCCCAGCTCGCCCTTGCCTGGGTTCTCGCCCAGGGCGACCACATCGTCCCCATCCCCGGCACCAAGCGCCGCTCCTACCTCGAACAGAACGCCGCCGCGGTCGACATCGTCCTCACCCCGGAGGAACTGTCCCAGATCGACGCCGAGTTGCCCGAGGTCTCGGGCGACCGCTACGACGAGGCAGGCATGCGAGCCGTGAACCGCTGACCCGACCCGGCCGGCCGGGGCGCGGTGCGTGAACTCGGCCCGGGCCGACCCCGGCTCCAGGGAGTGGGGGCGACGGTGACGACTGCGGCAGGTGGCCCAGGTCAACCTCCGCAGTCGCACCGCGCGGCAGCCTCGGCCTCGGGCGGGGTTGAGATGCCGGCCTGCTCGGCGAGGGTGGAGCCGGAGGTGGCGCCGCAGCATGCCTTCGACGTCGTGCCGGCGCTCTTGCCGAGGTGGTCGGCGTCGGCCTTGACGGCGTAGACCTCCCAGGGCTCCTTGCCGGGTCCGTGGACCCAGACCTTGTCCTGGAGCGCGTAGCAGCAGGAGGTGTCGTTCTCTTCGAAAGTGGCGAGTCCGGCGTCCTTGAGGCGGGTGGTGGCGGCGTTGACCTCGCCGGTGGAGGGGACTTCGACGCCGAGGTGGTCCAGGCGGGTGTCCTGGCCGGGGTCGCCTTCGATGAGGACGAGCTTGAGCGGGGGCTCGGTGATGGCGAAGTTGGCGTAGCCGGGGCGGCGCTTGGCCGGTTCCACGCCGAAGAGCTTGGAGTAGAAGGTCACCGAGGCTTCGAGGTCGGCGACGTTGAGGGCGAGCTGAACACGGGACATGTCGGTCTCCCCGAGCAGTCTGTATCGATGTCGGTCGATGCAACCTTGCGTCGTGATTCGAAAAACGTCAACATAGAAGCATGTCGAAACAAGAGCTTGTGGTGCTCGGCCGGAGCACCGAGGAGTGCTGCCCCGGCCTGCTCGCCGCGCCGCTGGACGAGGACCAGGCCGACACCCTGGCAAAGGTGTTCAAGGCACTGGGAGACCCGGTGCGCCTGCGGCTGCTGTCGATGATCGCCTCGCGGGCGGGCGGCGAAGTGTGCGTCTGCGACCTGACCCCGTCGTTCGACCTGTCGCAGCCGACGATCTCCCACCACCTCAAGCTGCTCAGGCAGGCCGGCCTCATCGACTCCGAGCGGCGCGGGACGTGGGTGTACTACCGCCTGCTGCCGGAGATGACGGACCGTCTCGCGGCGATCCTCACCCGCCCCGGCGGACAGCCGCTCGCCGACCCCGCCGGAGCCGCCTCATGAGCGTCCGGCAGCCGCAACCCGCCTCGCCGGCCGGGCGGTTGTCCTTCCTGGACCGCTACCTCGCTGTGTGGATCATCGCCGCGATGGCCGCCGGTCTCGGGCTCGGCCGCCTCCTGCCGGGTCTCGGCGACGGCCTGGCGAAGGTCACCGTCACCGGTGTCTCCCTGCCCATCGCGCTCGGCCTGCTGGTGATGATGTACCCGGTCCTGGCCAAGGTCCGCTACGACCGGCTGGACGCCGTCACCCGGGACCGGCGCCTGCTCGTGCCCTCCCTGCTCCTCAACTGGGTCGTGGGACCGGCCCTCATGTTCGCGCTGGCCTGGCTGTTCCTGCCCGACCTGCCCGAGTACCGCACGGGGCTGATCATCGTCGGGCTGGCCCGCTGCATCGCCATGGTCATCATCTGGAACGACCTGGCCTGCGGCGACCGCGAGGCCGCCGCCGTCCTGGTTGGGCTCAACGCGGTCTTCCAGGTCCTCGCCTTCGGTGTGCTGGGCTGGTTCTACCTCACCGTCCTGCCCGGCCGGCTCGGCCTGGAGCAGACCGCGCTGGACGTGTCGGGGTGGGAGATCGCCCGCTCGGTGCTCGTCTTCCTGGGCATCCCGCTGCTCGCCGGGTTCCTGACCCGCCGCCTGGGCGAGAAGGTCCGGGGCCGCACCTGGTACGAGGCACGGTTCCTCCCCCGGATCGGCCCGTTCGCCCTGTACGGGCTGCTGTTCACGATCGTCGTGCTCTTCGCCCTCCAGGGCGACGCCATCACCTCCCAGCCCTTCGACGTCGCCCGCATCGCGCTGCCGCTGCTGGTGTACTTCGCGCTGATGTGGGCCGGGTCTATGGGGCTGGGACGAGCCGTGGGCCTGGACTACCCGAAGGCCACCACGCTCGCCTTCACCGCCGCGGGCAACAACTTCGAACTGGCCATCGCGGTCGCCATCGCCACCTTCGGCGCCACCAGCGGCCAGGCCCTCGCCGGTGTGGTCGGCCCCCTCATCGAGGTCCCCGTCCTCATCGGCCTGGTCCATGTCGCCCTCGCCGTCCGCCACCGCTTCCCCCGGCCCCGCACCGCCGCCGACCCTGCCCCCAAGGACACCGCCCGTGCCTGAGACCAAGCCCTCCGTCCTGTTCGTGTGCGTCCACAACGCCGGACGCTCCCAGATGGCCGCCGCCTTCCTCACCCACCTCGCGGGCGACCGCGTCGAGGTCCGGTCCGCCGGGTCCGCCCCCGCCGGCGCGGTCAACCCCGCCGTGGTCGAAGCGATGGCCGAGGCCGGCATCGACCTCTCCGCACAGACCCCCAAGGTCCTGACCACCGACGCCGTACGCGCCTCGGACATCGTCATCACCATGGGCTGCGGCGACGCCTGTCCCGTTTTCCCCGGCAAGCGGTACCTCGACTGGACCCTCGACGACCCCGCCGGCCAGGGCGTCGCCGCGGTCCGTCCCATCCGTGACGACATCGAGCGACGCGTCCGCGGCCTGCTCGCCGACCTCGGCATCCGGTCCACGCGGCGAAGCACCCCCGCCCAGACCAACGCTCCGGCCTCGTAGACGGTCAGCGCCGCCGAGCTGTCTTCACCCGGCCGGGACCCGCGCGCTGCGTCGAGTCCCGGCCGCTGTGTTTGTCTACCGGCCCATCATCCCGGCCGCCCGGTTGCCCCGGCGTCCGCCCGTCCGGTTCGCCGCCGCCGCCATCAGGGCGAGGACCAGGCCGACCGCTCCGGCGACGATGTTGCTGGTGATCGAGCGTGTGGTGTCCACGTTGCCCGCGACCACCCAGGGCGAGACGATCATCCAGATGCCGATCAGGGCGGCCGCCCAGGCCCTGGCGTGGGTGCGTTCGTACGCGTGACCGAAGCCGCTCATCAGCAGGGCGTAAGCGATACCCGCGATCAGGTTGTTCACCGCGAGGGTGGTGAAACCGTTGAAGCCCGCGATCCACGGGGATGCCGCCATGTACAGGCCCGTGATGAGGGCCATCGCCTCGATAGCCTGCCCCCTCTGCGTCGCGGCCGCCCGCTCCGCCAGTACGAAGCGCTCCCGCATCTCCAGGACGTCAGGGTGCGACTCCATCGTGGTGTGCATTCGTTCGGTCATGATCGCGCCTCCTGCGTCGGGGTTCCACGTCTTTATGTGGATTTGACGCGACCCGAGTACCCCTCCGAAACACCGCACACCCGAGGAAACGGGTCTCAGTCCGCCGGCTTCAGATCCGTGATCTTGCGCGTCGTCAGGTCGGACTGGACGTCGATCCGGGTGACCTCCGGGTGCTTGCCGTCGCTCCAGGTCAGGGTGACCCTGCTGGTGGCGTGGCCCATGCCGGAGCCGGTGTAGGCGACCTTCCACTTCACGGGGACGTTCTGGGCGAAGAGGATGCCGTCGGCGTGGTTCTTCTTCTCCCAGGCGGCGACCTTCTTGCGGGCGGAGGCGGAGAGGTAGAAGTCGCGCAGCGCCTTGGCGTCGGCACCGCTCGCCGGGTCCTCGTTGTCCCAGACGGCGTCGATGTAAGCGCCGTAGAAGTCGGTGACCCGCTGGGTGACATCGCGCGGGTCGTTCTGGGCGGTGGTCACGGCGGCGGGCCGGGCCGGGGTGGAGGCCGTGCCCGCCAGCGCCGGGGTGACGGCGGCCAGAGCGAGGCCCGCGGCGAGGGCGACGACGGTCAGCGGAGTCGTACGAATGCGGATGGACATGTGTCTCGATTCCCCGTATTCCACGCGGCCGGGACGATCCCGGTCGTTGACGGTGCCTAAGACCGCAATTCTCGCGCCCCGGTTCCCGGTTCCGGCACTTTGGCTTCCCGGCGTCGCGCCCGCACCCGGCCGGCGTCGGGCCAGCGCACGTCGTAGGCCCAGCCGAGGCGCTCGAACCAGCGGATCAGCCGCGCGCTGGCGTCCAGTTGGCCGGTGAGGACACCGTGCCGGGCGCTGGTGGGGTCGGCGTGGTGGAGGTTGTGCCAGGACTCACCGAAGGACAGGGGGGCGAGCCACCACACGTTCCCGGAGCGGTCCCGGCTGCGGAACGGGCGTGCACCGGTGGCGTGGCAGATGGAGTTGATGGACCAGGTCACGTGGTGCACCAGGCAGACCCGCACCAGCCCGGCCCAGAAGAACGCCGTCGCCGCGCCCGCCCAGGTCCCGGTGATCAGCAGCCCGAGCAGTGCGGGCAGCATCAGCGAGAGCGCCACGAACACTGCGAAGCGCCGCGAGATCAGCCGCAGCGCCGGGTCCCGTTCCAGGTCGGGCGCGTACTGCTGCGTGGAGGCGTGGTCGGTGTCGAAGAGCCAGCCGAGGTGCGCGTGGAACATGCCCTTGGCGAGCGCGCCCGGGGTGCGGCCGTACCGCCAGGGCGAGTGCGGGTCGCCGTCGCGGTCGGAGTACCGGTGGTGCTTGCGGTGGTCGGCCACCCAGGTGAGCACCGGGCCCTGCACGGCGAGGCTCCCGGCGACGGCGAGCGCGATCCGCAGCGGGCGGCGCGCCTTGAACGAGCCGTGGGTGAAGTACCGGTGGAACCCCACCGTGATGCCGAGCCCGCTGACCAGGTAGAACACGGCGGCGAGGGTGACGTCGACGGGACTGAGCCCGTTCCGCCAGGCGAGCGGGACGGCGGCGAGGAGCGCGAGGAAGGGGACGGCGACGAAGACCCCGATGAGGATCTGCTCGGTGTTCGGCCAGGACCGCGCCCGGCCGGGGGGCGGTACGGCGTCCGGGATCTGCGGCACTTCCGGGGCTTCCGGCACGGGCGGGACCTTTCGGCTGGGCACGGGCACTGGGTGGGCCCGGTGGGGAGTGGCTACTCCGCGGCGGTGAGTGCCAGTACGGCGTTCTGGCCGCCGAAGCCGAAGGAGCTGCTGATGGCGGCGCGCATCGGCGTGGGGCGCGGGGTCTTGGCCACGACGTCGAGGTCGATGGCCGGGTCGAGGGTGTGGAGGTTGGCGGTGGGCGGGATGAGCTGGTGGCGCAGGGTGAGGGCGGTGCAGGCGGCCTCGATGGCGCCGGCGCCCCCGATGGCGTGGCCGATGGTGCCCTTGACGGCGGTGACCGGGGGCGGGCGGTGGAAGACCTGGTGGAGGGCGTTGTGTTCGGCGAGGTCGCCCTGCGGGGTGGAGGTGCCGTGGGCGTTGACGTGGTCGACGTCCTCGGGGGCTAGCCCGGCGTCGAGGAGGGCGCTGCGGATGGCGCGGGCGGCGCCGTCCCCGCCGGGGTGCGGGGAGGTGAAGTGGTGGGCGTCGCAGGAGGCGCCGTACCCGGCGACCAGGGCGGTGGGCCGGGCGGCGCGGGCGCGGGCGTCGGTGGTGCGTTCCAGGACGAGGACGGCGGCGCCCTCGCCGAGGACGAAGCCGTCGCGGTCGCGGTCGAAGGGGCGGGACGCCTCGTGGGGGGCGTCGGCGCGGCGGGACAGGGCGCGCATCTGGGCGAAGCAGGCGGCGGTCATCGGCAGCCGCGCGGACTCGCTGCCGCCGGCCAGGACGAGGTCGCAGGCGCCGGAGAGCAGCAGGTCGCGGGCGAGGCCGATGGCGCTGGTGCCGGAGGCGCAGGCGGTGCTCACGACCAGGTTGGGGCCGGTGACGCCGAGGTCGAGGGCGATCTCGGCGGCGGCCATGTTGGGCACGCTGCGCGGCAGGGCGAGCGGGGAGACCCGGTCGGGGACGCGGGCGGCGAGCCGGTCGAACTCGGCCTGCCAGCCCTGCATGGAGCCGGTGCCGACGCCCATGACGATGCCGATGCGCGGACTGTCCCAGTCGCCGGGGGTGAGCCCGGCGTCGGCGACGGCCTCGCGGGCGGCGAGCAGGGCGAAGGTGGTGAAGCGGTCCAGGCGGCGGCTGAGCCGGTGACCGAGCAGCCGGGGCGCGTCCAGGTCGGGCACCTGGCAGGAGAACGCCACGGGCAGGCCGTCGAGTCCGGGGTCGGCGGTGGCCGTGGAGTTCCCGGCGCACAGGCCCTCCCAGGCGGCCGCCTGTCCGACGCCGGCCGGGGTGACCAGTCCGAGTCCGGTGACGGCCACGGGGGCGCGCCGGGTCGCTTGACCTGCGTTCACGAGCTGCATGAGCGGTGATTATCCGGACCTGCGGCGCACTCCCCCGGCCGCCACACCCGTTCGGCCCAGGACGCCACGGGCTACCACCCGGATGCCCGAACGTCCTTGACGCACCGCCTCATTTCCGGCCGGTGGCCGGGAGTACGGCGGGCGCTACCGGCCGGCGGCGGGGCCGTGACCGGCCGGGTCCGTTCTGGCTGAGCAACGCCTCGGCCGCGAAGCGCAGTTGGTGGGCCGTCGTGCGGCAGGCGGCGGCCTGGCGGGCGAGGGTGGGTCTGCTCCACTCCGGGGCGGCGACCCGGCCGCTCAGGGCGGCGGCGGTGGCGAGGAGGCGGCGGGCGTAGCCGTCCATGAGGTCGGCGTCGGTGCGCAACTGGGCTATGCGGTCGAGAAGTTCGGCGGCGATCGGGTGGGCGGGCGTGGACTGGCTCACCATGACGGCTCCCGGTGGCGGAGGTTCAGCGCGGCAGGACGGCGCCCGCGGCGCGGTGGACCATGAACTGCGGGCAGGCCACCACGAACAGCGGCCGGGCGGTGTCGATGCCGAGCCTGCGCAACTGCCCGGCCATGGGTTCGGCGGCGGCGGTGTCCAGCCGCAGCCGCACCCCGGCCCCGGCGTGCAGCCGGGGGCGCCCGGAGGTGCGGATCGCGGTGCGTACGGTGCTGTCGCCGCGCCGCCCGTACAGCGCCCAGTCCGGCTCGGGGCAGCGCACGCCGGGTCCGAGGCGGCCGAGGACGGCGATGCCGAGGCCGGGTGCGCTCAAGCGGAGCCGGGGGCCGGTGAGGTGGGCCTCGGCGGCGGCGCGTATCGCGGGCTGGCCCCAGACCTCGCGCGCCGCCACGCGGGCCTCCTCGGTGGTGACGGCGAGCGAGAGGACGTAGCGGCCGGTGCGGCGCAGGTCAGCGCGGCGCAGCAGGTCGGTGGCGAAGTCGGACGGGTGGGGCCGCCACAGGTCGTCCACCGGCACGGACAGCGCGATCTCGGTGTACGGGCCGAGGGTGGAGCAGCGGTGCTCGTACAGCGAGAGCACGGCGAGGGTGCGCCGGCCGATCCCGCTGGGCCGCATCCAGGGCACGTCGGGCAGCAGGGCCCGCACCGCCTCGGTGTCGACCGGGAAGCAGAGGTGGGCGGCGGCGGAGTCCTGGTAGCGCACGGGCACGCCGACCGGGCCGGTGGTCGTCGGGACCGAGGAGGTCGGCAGGGTGAGGAAGGGGTGGCCCTCGGGCGGGTGCGCCGGGTCCTTGAGCTGGTACGCCTGGCTGCGCACGACGGGGCCCCGGTACGGCGTGAGGGCCTCGTCGAGGTGCTCGCGGGCCTCGGGGGCGACGGTGCGCAGATGGCCGATGTACTCGCGCAACAGGTGGGACTCCGGGAAGGCGCGGGTCGGCCCGGTGTAGCGGGCGTCGTACCGATTGGGGTGCGGGTCGGCGGGGGCGGCGGCCGGGACGAGGTCGTGCTCGTTGGTGACGTGGCCGACCCAGGTGCGGGGGTCGGCGGGGCGTCCGGCGGGGTCCGGTGCGCCGACCGCGATCACATGGGTCAGCCGGTAGGCGCGGCAGAACCCGGCGTCCCGCGCGAGGTTGAGCAGTGCGGTACCGCCCTCGCCGTGCCCGATGAGCGCGAGTTCGGCGCCGCGCGGGATGCCGTGCTCCTCGATGGCGGGCCTCAGCGCGCGGGTGTACGGCGAGTCGGCGGTGAGCTGCTCGCGCCAGGCGCCGACGACATCGCGCGGGGAGCCGTGCCGGGGGCGGCCGGAACTGGTGCCGGGGGCCTGGACGACGTACCGGACGACACCGTCGGGGCCGCGCACGTTCTGCACGAGGACGCGGCCCTCGGGGGCGAGGGTGTCGATGTTGCGGAGGAAGCCGAGGAGTGAGCCTTCGGTGGCGAGGGTCCGCTTCTCCCGGTCGGTGAGGTCGACGGCCTCGGCGGCGCGCTGGTCCCCCTCGGTCTCCGGTGCCGCTTCGTCGGACGGCTCGGCGTCCAACAGGGCGCGCACGCGCAGGAGTTCGTCCAGTAGGGGGGTGAGCGCGGCGAGGGCGCGCTGGGCGCCGGGGTCCCGGAAGAGGGCGCGCAGGGCGCGTACGGCCTCACGGTCGCCCCTGGTGCCGAGGGCCGCGGTGAGCCGGCGCATGCCGGGGTCGCGGGCCAGTTCGGGATGGCCGGCGAGCACGGCGGCGATGCGCAGGCGCAGCGAGGTGAGGGCCATCAGCGCGGGCAGTGGCTCACCGCCCCGGCGGGCGCCGAGCAGCCGTGCGATTCTTCTGCGCGCCGCCCCGGCCGGGGCGCCCAGGCAGCGCGGGTCCGTCAGGGCGCGCAGCAGCGCCCAGCGGGCGGTGAGTCCCGTACGGGGGTGGCGGGCGGCGCGTTTGTGGGGTGGGGCGAGCAGCGCGTCCGCGGTGCGTTCGGCGACGGCGCGTACGCCGTCGGCTACCTCGGCGACCTCGCGGGCGCCGTCGCGCAGGAGTTGCTCGGTGGTGCGCTGGTCGGCGTCCTGCCCGCCGGGCGCGGGCCGTCCGGGTGCGTGGCCGTCCGCTCGCATCCGACGCTCCCTCGATTCAGACGACGTACGACGGGATGCGACCGCGTCCGGCGGGACGCGGCCTCGAGCCCATCGTCGGCCAGGGGCACCCCGCCCGCACCTTCGTCCGGCCGGTGCCGGGGGCGGGACCAGCGACTTTCCGGTCCGGCGCCGGGCGGGGCGGGGACCGCGAGGGATGTGGGCGGACGCCGCCGAACGGGGGACCCCCGGCGTCAGCCGGCCAGGCCCGCCGCGAGGACGGCGCCGAGTTCCCAGCACGCCTCGGTGTCGGCCCTGCCCGGCGCGCCGGTGACGGTGACCGGCTCGGCGGCGCGGCGCCAGCCGAGGCCGGTGGTGACGGTCTCGACGGAGCGGACGGCGCCGGTCACGTCGTTGCCGCCGTGCACCCAGTAGCCGAAGGGGCGGCCCCTGGTGTCGTCCAGGCACGGGTAGTAGATCTGGTCGAAGAAATGCTTGAGGGCGCCGGACATGTAGCCGAGGTTGGCCGGGGTGCCGAGGAGGTAGCCGTCGGCGGCCAGCACGTCGGAGGCGGTCGCGGCGAGGGCGGCGCGCCGGACGACGCGGACACCCTCGATCTCGGGCGCGGTGGCGCCGGACACGACGGCCTCGAACAGTTCCTGGCAGTTCGGCGACGGCGTGTGGTGGATGATCAGCAAGGTGGGCACGCCCGCACCCTGCCCTGCCGGGGCTTCCGTCCGCAAACAGGGCTGCCCGGCGTGCGGGTATGGGTGCGACGATGCCGGGCACCGGTAGGGAACGTTGAGAGGAGCCGTCTTGGCAGAGGAAGAGCAGCGGGCACCGGCGGCGGTGGTGTTCGACACGCTGGGCATCGCCTATGAGCAGGCGTTCGCCGCCTCCGGGCCGCATCTGGCCTCGCTGAGCTGGCTGGTGGACCACCTGATGCCCGGCAGCCGGGTGCTGGACGTGGGCAGCGGCACCGGCCGGCCCACCGCCGAGGCGCTCGCGCGGGCCGGGCACCGGGTGCTGGGTGTCGACGTGTCGCCGGTGATGGTCGAGCTGGCCGCGCGCCAGGTGCCGGACGCCGAGTTCAGGGTGGCCGACATCCGTGAAGTCGAGCTGGAGGAAGGGTCGTTCGAAGCGGTCTGCGTGTACTTCTCGCTGCTCCAGATGTCCCGCGACGAACAGCGGGAGGTACTGGCCTCGCTGGCGCGGGCGCTGCGGCCGGGCGGTCTCGCGGTGCTGGCCACGGTGCCGGTGGACGTGGCGGACGCGGAGACCGAGTTCATGGGGCAGCCGGTGCGGGTGAGCAGCTTCTCCCCCGACGACTTCGCCCAGCTCGCCTCGGACGCGGGGTTCTCCGTGCTGTCCGAGGCGCATGCCACCTTCGTGCCTGCCCACGCCGACGCCGGGCCGGAGCCGCATCTGTTCCTGTACTGCCGGCGTACGGCGCACTGAACCCCCGGTCCCTGCGAGGGAACCGGGGGCTCGGGCCGGGCCCGGGTCAGTAGCGCAGACGCCGGGCGCGGAGCAGCATCACCAGGCCGGAGGCGGCCAGCAGCACGCCGAGGGCGGCGGGCCACAGGTTGGCGCCGGTCTCGGCGAGGCCGCCGTTGCCGACGGCCTGCGGCTCCAGGTTCGCCGGCGGCGGCGTGGTGACCGCGGCGGCCTGCGCCGGGGCGGAGTCGGAGACCTGGGGCGCGGCGGCGGTGACCGGGGCGCTGGACTCGTCGCGCTTGGGGGCGCCGCCCTGGTTCTTGGTGGTGTTGGCCGGCGCGGTCGTGGCGTCGACGCGGGGGGCTTCTACGGGGTTGGACTGTGCGGGGTCGGACTGCGCGGGCTGCTGGGCCGGGGCGGTGTCGGCGGGCTCGGCCGACTGCTCGGGCTTGCCCGCATCGCCGGGCTGGGACTCCGCGGGCTTCTCCGGGGCCGTCTGGGCCGGCTTCTCCGGCTCGGCGGTCGCGCTCGGCTCGGTGGTGTCCTGTCCGCCGCCGGGCTGCTCGCTCGGCTCGGCCGACTCGCCCTTGCCGTCGTCGCCGGGCCCGCAGTTACGGCCGGAGTTGATGCAGTCGACCATGGTGCGCATCAGGCCCTCGTCGAAGACGTTGATGAAGTCGCCGTGGTCGGTGACCGGCTTGTGCTGCTGCTCCGGGAAGGAGTCGACCGCGAACAGCGGGGTGCTCTTCCCGCCGTCGTTCAGGCTGGGGGCGTCCACGTCGTAGACGATGCGCTGGACGAGCTGCGGGATGGCCTTGAACCCCTCGGGGCAGTTGCCCTGGGCGTCGGCGAAGGCCACGTGGGTGCGGTGGTTGGCGCTGTCGGCGTTACGGCCGTCCCAGCAGCTCTGGAAGTGGAAGCTGCGCACCACGTCGCTGCCGGACGGGCACAGCGGGTACTTGTCCTTGAGCTGCCGGTCCTCGAACCCGGTGCAGCTCCAGGAGGCGTTGGCGTTGGCGGGCCCGTTGACGAACGTTTTGGCGTCACCGGTGATGATGCGCAGCAGCCGCGGCATCTCGGTGACCTTGCCGCTCGGGCTGCCGACGAAGGTCAGGGTGACCTCCTTGGGCGTGACGATCTGGCCGGCGTTGCCCTCGGTGCCGCCGCCCGGCGCCCCGGCGTCCCGCTCCTGCTTGCCGTTCTGGAGGCGCAGCACGGGCCAGTAGTACGTGGACTTGTCGCCCTGGTCGGCACAGCTCGTCTTGGCGTCGGCGAGGTCCTGGTCGCTGGCGAAGGCGGTGTTGGACTGGTTGCCGACGTAGTCGTGGAAGTGGTGGGCGCCGTTGGAGACACCGGGCGCCACGATCACGTTGTCCGAGTTGAACAGGCCGTTCTCGTTGACCCCGCACTCGGTGCGGAAGGTGCCGCCGGGGGGCGCCTTGGGGGCGTTGGGCTGTACGGAGTTGATGTCCGCGTAGTCGGCGGCGACGGGTCCGTTGCCGCCCTGCCCGGTGCCGCCGTTCTGGCCGCCTTGGTCCTGGCCCTGGTTCTGGTCCCCGCTCTGGGAGGGCGCGGCGGATTCCTGGCCCTCGCCACCGGGCGCCGCCTCGGCCGGGCGCAGGGTGCAGGGGGCGAGCGCGTCGAGCTGGTCGGGGCGGTTCCCGGCCCGGCCGATGGCGTCGGCGATACGGCCCAGGGTCGCGGTCCGCTTGTCCTTCAGCGGGTTCATCACCGAGTTGTCGGCGGCCGACGGGTCCTGCCGGAGCGCGTCGGCCGACTGCTGGAGCCGCTGGTACGCCTCCGCGATCTGCTGGTCCAACCCCGCCAGTTCACGGTCGACGTCCCCGCGGGCCGCCTCCGGTACGTCGGTCAACTGCGCGCCGACGTCGGGGCAGTCGATGGTGGCCATGCCGGCCGACCTGAGAGATGCGTCGGCCGCGTCGCCGGAGCCCTGTCCGCTCCAGCCGCCTTCGCTGGCCGACGCGTAGACGTTCGCCGCGACGAGGCCGCCGCCGCCGAGCATCAGCGCGACCGCGGCGAGGGTCACGCGTCGTGCGCCGGTCGGGCGCCTGCGCCTGTTCGGTTCCAAGATCGTCCCCTGCGAGTCGTGGTCGGTGAGGGGCATGTGGCGCCCCACACTCATACGCGGGGTGGCGCCGGTGTGTTCATCCCGGCCCGGATTTCATGGCGAACTCTCAAGAGAATTGCGCCAGATGAGGTGTGTGAGGCCACGCGCACACCTCTGGAGGGGAGTTGGCCGCGTGGGCGCCTAGTGTGCCCGTCCGAACACGGCGGCGAACATCACAAATACGTATCGGACATTCCACCCGGTGACCTTCACACGAGTGACACAAGTTGGCTAGGTTGACCGCAGGCCGCCCGGCTCCCCCGTCCCCAGGAGCCCGCAGCGGCGTCCGGTACGGGATGTTCGACCGACTTCCGGGCGCGCCGGCCCAACTGCCCCGCGGGGCGAGGAAGGAGTCGTCTCCCATGGCGCCGGAGAGTCACGAAGAGGTTCGGCAGCGGATCGACTCCCTCTACGCACGGGCCGAGAACGCGACGGGCAACTACAACGCCACCCGTGCGATGGCGGCCGCCACCCGCAGGCGGGGCGTCCCGCTGGCCAAGCGGTCCGGCAGCCGTCCCGACCCGGCGCTCGACGCCGTGACCCGCCAGTGGTTCGACGCGGCCCGTGCCAAGGCGGGACCGACCGTGCCCGCGGCCCTCCCCGCCGACCGGATGCCCGACAACGGCCCTGTCGTGGAACGGAACTGGACCGCCGCCGAACTGGGCCTGCCCAGCATCGAGCCGGAGACGCCCGCACTGCCCGCGGGTTCCTCGCAGCGTCCGGTGGCCGAGCTGACGGGCGGTACGCCGTCCGCCCCGGCACTGGAGGCGGCGGGTACAGCGGTCGCGCTTCCCCCGGCCGCGCCCGTGGCGGCGCTGCCGGCCGCGCCGGTGGAGCAACTTCCGCCGGGTGCAATCGAGTTGACTCCGCCGCCGCCGCTCGGTGGCACCCCCGTGATGCTGCCGACGCAGCCCGCCGGGCCGAGCCGCCGTTCCCCCGCCGACCTCAAGGCGGACAACCGCCGCAAGCTCGCCTCCGCCAAGGACCTGCTGTCCCGCCACTCCTGGAACGCCGCCCCGGCGCAGGCATGGGGCACCCCGCAGGCGCCCGCACCGGGCGCCGTACAGACTGCCGCGCCGGAGATCGCCAGCTCCGGCGCGGCGCAGGCACCGGCCGCCCCCACGGGCCAGTGGACGGCACCGGCCTCCGTCACGGACACCGGCCCGCTGACGTACCCGATGCCGGGCGCGCTGGGCGACACCGGCTCGCTGCCCTACCCGATCCCCGGCCCGCTGAGCGACACCGGTGGCCTGAGCTACCTGGCCCCGGCCCCGCAGACCGACACGGGCACGCTGCCGGCCGTGGACACCAGTGCGTTCGCGCCCGGCTACGACACCGGCGTGTTCCCGGCGGCGGCTTCCCTGGCGCCGGCGTACGACACCGGGGCGTTCCCGGCCGTACCTCCGGTGGCCGACGCGGCCCCGGCCCCGACGTACGGGACGGGCGCGTTCCCGGCGGCCCCCGTGTTCCAGCCCACGCCCGCTGTGGCCCAGGCAGCCCCGGCCCCGGCACCCGCCTTCCAGCCCGCCCCCTCTGCGGCCCCCGCGCCCGCCCCGGCCCCGGCGTCCGCTTACCAGCCCGATCCCCCGGCGGCACCGGCGCCCGCGCCGACCCCCGCCTTCCCGTCCGCACCGCCTGCGGCCCCCGCGCCCGCCCCGGCAGTCGCGCCCGCCCACAACCCTGCCCCCACCCCCCGAACCGGCACCTTCAGCACCACCCCCTTCACCCCCCGCCCCACCACCGAGTCCGCCCATGTCGTCCGCGCCGCCAAGGCCATCGCCTTCGCCGCCGCCCAGGTCGGCAAGCCCTGCGTCTGGGGCGCGACGGGGCCCGACTCGTTCGACTGCTCCAGCCTCACCCAGGGCGCCTGGCGCACTGCCGGGGTCGAGCTGCCGAGGGCCGCGCACGAGCAGGCGACGGCCGGGACCGAGGTGGCGCTGGCCGCCGCGCTCCCCGGTGACCTGGTGGTCTTCTTCGAGGACGACCGGCACGTGGGCCTGTACGTCGGCAACGGCACGATGATCCACGCGCCGGGGCCGGGCGCGACCATCCGCGAGGAGTCGGTCTACGGCGCCGGAGAAGCCGCGATCCACCGGGTGATCAGGCCCGCCTGACCACCCATAAAAGCTGTTTATGAGCCCATAGACCGGACCCGTGTACTAACTTAGGGCTGCCTTAGCTTAGGCTTCCTGATCGAGTCGCCTGTCCACGCTCGAAGGGAACCTGATCATGCCGCGCCCCCTGCGGGTAGCCATCGTAGGAGCCGGCCCCGCCGGGATCTACGCCGCCGACGCCCTGCTGAAGTCCGAGACGGCCGCCGATCCGGGCGTGTCCATCGACCTCTTCGAGCGGATGCCCGCCCCGTTCGGCCTGATCCGGTACGGCGTGGCGCCCGACCACCCGCGCATCAAGGGCATCATCACCGCCCTGCACCAGGTGCTCGACAAGCCGCAGATCCGCCTCTTCGGCAATGTCGACTACCCGCGCGACATCAACCTGGACGACCTGCGCGCCTTCTACGACGCGGTGATCTTCTCCACGGGCGCGATGGCCGACCGCGACATGTCGATACCCGGCATCGACCTGAACGGTTCCTACGGCGCGGCGGACTTCGTGTCCTGGTACGACGGCCACCCCGACGTGCCGCGCACCTGGCCGCTGGAGGCCGAGAAGGTCGCCGTCCTCGGCGTCGGCAACGTCGCCCTGGACGTGGCCCGCGTCCTCGCCAAGACGGCGGACGAGCTGCTGCCGACGGAGATACCGCAGAACGTCTACGACGGTCTGAAGGCCAACAAGGCCCTCGAGGTCCACGTCTTCGGCCGCCGTGGCCCGGCGCAGGCGAAGTTCAGCCCGCTGGAGCTGCGCGAGCTGGACCACTCCCCCAACATCGAGGTCATCGTCGACCCCGAGGACATCGACTACGACGCGGGCTCCATCGAGACCCGGCGCGGCAACAAGCAGGCCGACATGGTCGCCAAGACGCTGGAGAACTGGGCGATCCGCGACGTCGGCGACCGCCCGCACAAGATCTTCCTGCACTTCTTCGAGTCCCCGGCGGAGATCCTCGGCGAGAACGGCAAGGTCGTCGGCCTGCGCACCGAGCGCACCGCGCTGGACGGCACCGGCAACGTCAAGGGCACCGGCGAGTTCAAGGACTGGGACGTCCAGTCGGTGTACCGCGCGGTCGGCTACCTCTCGGAGAAGCTGCCCAAGCTGCCCTGGGACCTGGAGACGGGCACCGTCCCGGACGAGGGCGGCCGGGTCATCGAGGAGAGCGGCGCCCACCTGACGTCGACGTACGTCACGGGCTGGATCAGGCGCGGCCCGGTCGGTCTGATCGGTCACACCAAGGGTGACGCCAACGAGACGGTGGCCAACCTGCTGGACGACTACGCCAACGGCCGGCTGCACACGCCGTCCGCGCCGGACCCGGAGGCCGTGTACGCCTTCCTGTCCGGCCGGGGAGTCCGCTTCACCACATGGGACGGCTGGTACAAGCTGGACGCCGCCGAGCGCGCCCTCGGTGAGCCGCACGGCCGCGAGCGCGTGAAGCTCGTGGAGCGCGAGGACATGCTCCGGGAGAGCGGAGCCTGATCCCGTGGCACCCGCTGAACGCTGAACGACCACGAGACCCCGACGAGACCGGTACCCCGGCTTTCGTCGGGGTTTCGCGCACCCGGCCCCCGCGGGGCGCGCACGAGGCGCACCCGGGGCGCACGCCACCGCGCGCGCCCCTGTCCGACGCGCCGCCCCGGGACCCGGCGCCCCGATGACGGGGCATACCGGTGATACTGGAACGCGCACCGGCCCCCACCTGCAGATTGGCCCATGTCGAACTCCGCCACCGACCGCGCCCCCGTCCCGCAGACGATCTGGGCGGCCCGCGGCCGTCACACCGGTCCCGCCCCCGAGGACGTCGTACGCCGCACCTTGCGAGAGCGCCACAGAAGCGGGGATCTGGACGACTTCTCGGAGCCGCCCGCCCCCGAGGGCTCCACAGACCGCGTCTTCGAGGCGCGCTGGCGCGCCGGTGGCACGGTCACCGTGCGGGCCCGGCTCACCCTCACCTCCGTGCCGGAGCGGCCGGGGCACGAGTGGACGCTCGTCGCGGAGGCCGAGCGGTTGTGGGAGGAGGCGTGGCCCTCACCGGCCACCCTGTTCTGGCCCGAGTCCGGCCCGGCGGCCGAGGACGGCGAGTGGGACCACCACCCGACCGTGCCGGGGCTGCGGTTCCGGCAGGTCAACGCGCTGCCGCTGGACGACAAGGAGATGCGCCGGCGGCTGCGGGACGCGGCCCGTGAGGCGTGGTGCGTCAATCTCGTCGTGCACGAGGCGATGACGCCGGACGAGCGCGGCAGGCTGCCGCTGGCCCGGCTGCTGCCGCCGGGGCTGCGGCACCGGGTGATCGAGCACCGGGCCACCCCGCAGCAGTTCCGGGCGGTCAACTGGGCGCTGAAGGACCTCGGGGTGGAGGTGCCGCGCGGCGGTGCCGTACTGCTGCCCCCGGACCCGGCGCCCGCGGGGTACGACCGGCAGGCGTACGCCGTGCGCAGTGTCTTCCTGGACGGCTCCGAGCCGGCCGACCTGGTCATGGCCCTGCGGGACTTCGCCGCGCTGTCGCGCCCGAGGCCGCGCGGGCTCGGTGAGGCGCTGGCCGGTCTCCGGGACAACTGGACGCTGATGACCGCCCAGGAGGAGCTGGAGCGGGAGCGGCGCCGGGTCGTGCGGTACCGGGAGGCGCTGGAGGCGATGACGAAGTCGCGGGATCTGTACCGGGAGGCCGCCGAGCAGGCCCACGAGGCGCTGGCCGCGTACCGCGACACCCCGTTGCCCGTGCTGCCCCAGCAGCGGCCCTCGGCCCGTAACCAGTCGCCGTTGCAGCAGCTCACCCGCACGTTCGAGCGGCTGCGGCTCCCGGCGTGGGGGCAGCGGCCCGAGAATCCTGACGCCGACCCCGACCCCGAGCGTGAGGCCGAGGGCAGCGACCGGGTGTGAACCGGCGGCTGCCGCGCACAGGAGCGGGCAGAAGGAAGAGGGCGCGGGCGGGCCGCGCCTCGGGAGGGGACAGGGCGCATGGACAACTCCACGATCGTGCTGGTGGTCGCGGCCGTCGCGGCGGCGGTGGTGTTGGTGTTCGCCGTCGTCCTGCTGGTGCGGCTGGTCAAGGCGCGGCGCTCGCTGCGGGACGCGGGGCTGCCGACCGGGCCGCGCTGGGTGTTCTGGGGCGCGATCCTCTATCTGGTGCTGCCGACCGATCTGCTCCCCGACCCGGTCTACCTCGACGACATCGGCGTCCTGCTGCTCGCTCTGCGCAGCATGCGCGCCGCGACACGCCCGCTGCCGGAGAAGCCCGGCGACTTCTGAGCGATTCCCCACCGGCGTCCGGCGGCGCGGGGCGGTTCGGGTGACCCCGTACGGGTTTCCGCCGACCGGGTGAGCGCGGGGGTGGCGCAGGTGAGCGCGGATGGGCGCCACCACGCCCGTCACCTCGGGGTACGGCCTCGCCTCACGGAGCGCGGCAGTGTAGACATGGGCACATGGTGCGACTGCCCGGCCGACCCGACACGCGGGCGCCCCGTTCGTTCGGGCATCCGCGCGCGCCCATAGGCGCGCGGCGTCCGGGCGGTGACGGCGAAGGCGGTCGGCCCGGCGTGCTGCGCGCCGCGGCGACGGGACGCAGCCTGGCGGGACAGGTGTTCCTGCTCCAGGTGGTGATCGTGCTGCTGCTGGTCGTGTCGGCCGTGGTCGCGCAGGTGCTCCAGGTACGGCACGACAGCAGCCTGGAGGCCCGTAACCGCTCCCTGTCCGCCGCCGGTTCCTTCGCCAACGCCCCCGGTACGGCGGCCGCGCTGCGCTCGCCCGACCCGACGGCGATCCTCCAGCCGAGCGCCGAGGCGGCCCGCAAGGCGACCCACGTGGACTTCATCGTCGTGATGAACACCCAGGGCATCCGCTACACCCACCCCGACCGGGACCGGATCGGCAAGAAGTTCGTGGGGACCATCGAACCCGCGCTGCGCGGGGAGACGGTGGTCGAGGAGCTGACCGGCACGATCGGACCCCTGGTCCAGGTGGTCGTCCCGGTGCGCGACTCGGACGGCAAGGTGGTGGGGCTGGTCTCGGCGGGCATCACCACCGCGCATGTCGGCGGGGCGGCCGACCAGCAGGTGCCGCTGCTCCTCGCGGCGGCCGCGGCGGCACTCGCGCTGGCCACGGCGGGCACGGCCCTGGTGAGCAGGCGTCTGCTGCGCCAGACGCACGGCCTCGGCCCCTACGAGATGACCCGGATGTACGAGCACCACGACGCGGTGCTGCACGCGGTCCGGGAGGGTGTGCTGATCGTCGGCGACGGCGGCAAGCTGCTGCTCGCCAACGACGAGGCGCACCGACTGCTGGACCTGCCCGAGAACGCCGAGATGCGCGGCGTGCTGGACCTGGGCCTGGACGACGAGACGGCCGGGCTGCTCGCCTCGGGACGGGTCGCCACGGACGAGGTGCATCTGGTCAAGGACAAACTGCTCGCCATCAACCAGCGCCCCACCGATCTGCGCGGCGGCCCGCCCGGCAGCGTCACCACCCTCCGCGACTCCACCGAGCTGCGCGCCCTGTCCGGCCGCGCCGAGGTGGCCCGCGAGCGGCTGAACATGCTGTACGACGCCGGGGTGGGCATCGGCACCAGCCTGGACGTGAGCCGTACGGCGGAGGAGCTGGCCGAGCTGGCGGTGCCCCGGTTCGCGGACTTCGTCACGGTGGACCTGTTCGATCCGGTGCTGAAGGGCGAGGAGCCGAAGCCGGGCAACGAGCTGCGGCGGTCGGCGTTCAGCGGCATCCGCAAGGACGCCCCGCTGTATCCGCTGGGCGAGCGCATCCGGTTCGTGCCGACCTCGCCGCAGGCGCGCAGCCTGGCGACCGGGCAGTCCGTGGTGGAGCCGGACCTGCGGGCGGCGCCGGGCTGGCAGGCGCAGGACCTGGAACGCACCGAGCAGATCCTCGAGTACGGCGTCCACTCCCTGATCACGGTGCCGCTGCGGGCGGGCAATCTGGTGCTGGGGGTGGCGAACTTCTGGCGCTCGGAGAAGCCGCAGCCGTTCGACTCCGAGGACCGGGCGCTGGCGGAGGAGCTGGTGGCGCGGGCGGCGGTGTCCATCGACAACGCCCGCCGCTACACCCGCGAGCACAGCATGGCGGTGACCCTCCAGCGCAGCCTGCTGCCGCGCACGCTGCCCGCGCAGGACGCACTGGAGATCGCCTACCGGTATCTGCCCGCGCAGGCCGGGGTGGGCGGCGACTGGTTCGACGTACTTCCGCTGCCGGGCGCGCGGGTGGCGCTGGTGGTCGGTGACGTGGTCGGGCACGGGCTGCACGCGGCGGCGACGATGGGCCGGCTGCGTACGGCCGTGCACAACTTCTCCTCGCTCGATCTGCCCCCGGACGAGCTGCTGGGCCTGCTGGACGAGCTGGTGGCCCGCCTCGACCAGGACGAGACGCCGGAGGACGGCGCGGCCGCCGTCACGGGCGCGACCTGTCTGTACGCGGTGTACGACCCGGCGTCCCGGCGCTGCACCATCGCGCGGGCCGGGCATCTGCCGCCCGCGCTGGTGCTGCCGGACGGCACCGTGGAGTTCCCGGAGGTGCCGGCCGGTCCCCCGCTGGGCCTGGGCGGGCTGCCGTTCGAGACGGCCGATCTGGAGCTGCCGGAGGACAGCCGGCTGGTGCTGTACACGGACGGGCTGGTGGAGGACCGGGAGCGGGACATCGACCAGGGGCTCGACCTGCTGCGGGACGCGCTGCGGCACGCGCCGGGCGCCTCGCCGGAGGAGACCTGCCGGGTCGTCCTGGACCGGCTCCCGGTCCGCCCCACGGACGACATCGCGCTGATCGTGGCCGAGACCCGCGTCCTGGGCGAGGACCAGGTCGCCCAGTGGGAGGTGCCCGCCGACCCGGCGGCCGTGTCGGAGATCCGCGCCGAGGTGACCCGTCAGCTCGCCGACTGGGACCTGGAGGAGCTGACCTTCACCACGGAGCTGATCCTCAGCGAGCTGGTCACCAACGCCATCCGCTACGGCCGCGGCCCCATCGGCGTACGCCTGCTGCGCGGCCGCGCCCTCATCTGCGAGGTCTCGGACGGCACCACCACTTCCCCGCACCTCCGCTACGCCGCCAGCACCGACGAGGGCGGCCGCGGCCTCTTCCTCGTCGCCCAGCTCTCCGACCGCTGGGGCACCCGCTACACCCCGACCGGCAAAATAATCTGGGCGGAACAACCGCTTCCTTGATGCTCCGCTAAAGGGAGCGCCGCCAGGTCTGGCCGACCAGGTCGTGGCCGAAGCTGTGGTGTCGGTCCTCGGCGGTGAGCTGGAAGCCGTGGCGCTCATAGAGCCGGCGGGCGGAACCGAGGACGTCGTTGGTCCACAGAGTGATCGCCCCGTACCCGGCCTCTCGGGCGAAGGTCAGGCACTCCTCGATCAGACGGGCGCCGACACCGAGCCCGCGGGCCGCCGGGTCGACGAGGAGCAGGCGCAGCTTGGCGGTCCGGTCGTCCGCGCGCACGCAGAAGACGCAGCCCGCCCGCTGCCCGTCCACCTCAGCGATCCAGGCCGCCTGCGGTCCGGGTTCCTTGCCGTCGGCGTAGTCGGCGACGATCCGGCAGACCAGCGCCTCGAAGTCGGTGTCCCAGCCGAACTCCCGGTCGTAGAACTCCCCATGGGCCATGACCACCCACCCCAGGTCGCCCGGTCGGCCCAGGGGCCGTACGGCCGCCGTACGCTCCGTCATCGCGTCCTCCCGGTACCCTTCCGTGTCACTGAAACGACTGTTTCAGTAGACTAGCTCCGGTGAGCCCCTCCGAGCCAGACCCCTCCCCCCGCCGCCGGGAACTGCTGGAGGCGGCCTACGCCTACGCGCTGCGCGGTGGCCTGGCGGACCTGTCCCTGCGCCCGCTCGCGGAGGCGATCGGGTCCAGTCCCCGGGTGCTGCTCTATCTGTTCGGCAGCAAGGACGGCCTGATCCGCGCCCTGCTCGCCCGGGCCCGGGCAGACGAGCTGGCCGGGCTGCGGCGGATCATGGACGCGCGGGAGGAGCCCCGGGGGCTGCGGCCGGTCGCGGTGGAGCTGTGGCGGTGGCTGTCCGACGACGCCCACCGGGGGCTGCTCACCCTGTGGGTGGAGAGCTACGCCCGTTCCCTCACCGACCCGGACGGACCCTGGGGCGGCTTCGCGCGGGCCACGGTGGAGGACTGGCTGACGTTGCTCGCGGCCGCCCAGCCCACCGCATCGCGCGAGACCGAGGGTGCTCGGGCGCGACGCACGCTGGTGCTCGCGGTGCTGCGGGGCGGGCTGCTGGACCTGCTCGCGACGGGCGACACCGTGCGCGTCACGGCGGCGGTCCACCGTCAACTGGCCGCGGAAGAAGGTTGATTCACCCCAGCGCCTTGTCCAGGTTGAAAGCCGCGCTGATCAGCGCCAGGTGGGTGAACGCCTGGGGGAAGTTGCCCTGTTGTTCGCCGGTGCGGCCTATTTCCTCGGCGTAGAGGCCGAGATGGTTGGCGTAGGTGAGCATCTTCTCAAAGGCCAGGCGGGCTTCGTCGACGCGGCCGGCACGGACCAGCGCCTCGACGTACCAGAAGGAGCAGATGGAGAAGGTGCCCTCGTCGCCGCGCAGGCCGTCGGGGCTGGACTCGGGGTCGTAGCGGTAGACGAGGGAGTCGGAGACCAGGTCCTCGGTGAGGGCGTCGAGGGTGGAGAGCCACTTCGGGTCGGTCGGCGCGATGAACTTGGCGAGCGGCATCATCAGCAGGGACGCATCCAGGACGTCGCTGTCCTCGCACTGAGTGAAGGCGCCGCGCTCCTCGGACCAGCCGCGGTCCATGATGCGGCGGTAGATGTCGTCGCGGGAGCGGCGCCAGCGGGGCAGGTCTGCGGGCAGGCCGCGGCGGTTGGCGAGGCGGATGGCGCGTTCGATGGCGACCCAGCACATCAGCCGGGAGTACAGGAAGTTCTTCCGGCCGCCCCGCGTCTCCCACACGCCCTCGTCCGGCTGGTCCCAGCGATCGCACACCCAGCCCACCAGGTGGCACACGTCGTCCCACTGGGCGCTGGAGATCGGCTGGGCCCACTTGTCGTAGAGGTAGATGGAGTCGATCAGGGCGCCGTAGATGTCGAGTTGGAGCTGCGGGGCGGCGGCGTTTCCGACGCGGACCGGGGCCGAGCCCAAGTAACCCTCCAGGTGCGGGAGTTCCCTCTCGGGCAGCTCGGCGCGGCCGTCGATGCCGTACATGATCTGGAGCGGGCCCTCGACGGCTCCGTCGCCGGGGCTGATGTGGGTGGTGAGGAAGCGCATGAACGCCTCGGCCTCGCCGGTGAAGCCGAGCCGGAGCAGGGCGTACACGGCGAAGGCGGCGTCGCGCACCCAGACGTAGCGGTAGTCCCAGTTGCGCTCGCCGCCGAGCTGCTCGGGCAGGCTGGTGGTGGGGGCGGCGACGATGGCGCCGGTGGGGGCGTAGGTGAGCAGCTTCAGGGTGAGGGCCGAGCGGTGCACCATCTCCCGCCAGCGGCCCCGGTAGCGGGACTGGGCGAGCCAGCGGCGCCAGTAGTCGACGGTGGCGTTGAACTCGTCCTCGGCCTCGGCGTGCGCGCAGCCGCGCGGGGCGATCTCGCCGCCGGCCTGGTCCAGCGCGAACACCGCGCTCTCGCCCTCGCCGAGCTTGAACTCGGCCCGCGCGTCCTGGCCGTCGCTCTCCATGGCCACGGTGGCGGTGAGCGCGAGGGCACGCTCCCCGGCGTCGAACACCAGCCGGCCCCCCTCCTCGCGCAGGGTGTGCGGGTCGGCGCCGTACCCGAAGCGGGGCGCGACCAGGGCACGGAACGGCACCGTGCCGCGTACGCAGACCACGCGGCGGATCAGCCGGTGCCGGCCCTCCTCGCCGGGGCGGACGGTGCCGACCGGCATGAAGTCCTGCACCTCGCCGACGCCCTCCTCGGTGAAGAAGCGGGTGATCAGCACGTTGGTGTCGGGGAAGTAGAACTGCTTGGTGTGCGCCGGGACGGAGGCCGCCAGCTCGAACCGGCCGCCGCGCTCGGCGTCCAGCAGCGCGGCGAACACGCTGGGGGCGTCGAAGGACGGGGAGCAGTACCAGTCGATGGTGCCGTCGCTGCCGACCAGCGCCACGCTGCGCAGGTCCCCGATGAGGCCGTGCTCGGCGATCGGCAGGTAGCGGTGGCCCTGCCGGGTCTCCTGCTGGAAGGGCGTCTCGGCCATCGCTGCGGCCTCCCGGTCCGGTGTAGGGCTGCACGTCCAGCGTAGGCCGCTCGGGATGCGTGTGGGCGCCCGGCGGCCGATGGTGAGAGTGTGCCCCGTTCGGCGGCACCGGCACGGATGCGCCCATCCGGAGGAGGAGGCACCATGTCGAGTTCCACGCCCGAAGAGTCCCGGTCGATCGACGACCACTGCACTCCCGACGCCCTGCTGCACACCGCCCCGGCCAGGGACGTCACCCCGGAGGACCTGGTGATGGCGGCGGGCAGGGACGTCACCCCGAAGACCCTGGACTGGGCCCGCCGCAAGCTGGAGACGGAGGGCTCGGCGGCGATCGAGAAGCTCCTGCCCTAGCGGGAGCACCCCACGCAGCCCCTCACAGCGCCTTGCGGCGCACGAGTACGGCGAGGGTCAGCAGGCCGGGCGGCAGTGGCAGCCAGACGGTCAGCATGCGGTAGCCGAGCACGGCGGAGGCGGCCGTGGCGGCGGGCGCGCCGGACGTGGCGAGCGCGAGGACGAGCGCCGCGTCCAGCGAGCCGAGCCCGCCGGGTGTGGGCAGCAGGGCGGCCGCGCCGCTGGCGGCGAGGTAGAGCAGGGCCACCTCGGGCGCGGGCAGCGGCAGCGCGACGGCGCGCGCCACCGCGACCAGCACCGCGCAGTGCAGCGCGGCGAAGCCGAGGGACCCGCCCCACAGCGCGGCCGCGCGCGCCGGCCGGGCGTGCACGGCCCGTACGTCGGCCAGCAGGGCGCCGAGGACCCGGCGGCAGCGCGGCCACAGCGGCCCGGCGGCGACCGCCGCGACCAGCAGCGCCGCGCCGAGCGCGCCGGTCAGCCAGACCAGCGGCAGTTCGGGCACGCGCAGCAGCCCCGGGCAGAACGGCACCAGCAGCGCGATCAGCAGCAGCTTCGACACGCCCCCGGCCCCGCCCTTGACGGCGAGCGCACTGGCGGAGCGGCCCATGGGCAGCCCGCAGCGCATCAGGAACCGCAGGTTCACCGCCCCGGCGCCGATCCCGGCGGGCAGCAGATGGTTGGCGGCGCAGGCGGCGAACTGCGCCGCCACGAGCCGGACGCCGGGCAGCCGCTCGACGACGGCCCCCTGCTGGGCGAGCGCGGAGGCCGCCCAGGTGCCCACGGCCGCGACCGCCCCTACCGAGAGCCAGCCCTGGTCGGCCACGGTGAGCCGCACGGCGCCACCGCGCACCGTGGGCCAGTACCGCTGGGTGAGGTAGGCGAGGACGAGCAGGACGCAGACCAGCAGCCCCACCTGCCAGACGAGGCCCCGCGGACGCGGCCCCGGACGGCCGGCCGGAACGGGGAGCACTTCGGGAGCGTCCTGGATCATCGGCACCCCTCCCCCTCCACGGAAGCACCCGTCGCCGACGCCCAGGGAAACCGGCGGCGGAGCGACATCACGGTCAAACTAACGCGGAACCACACCCCCCGCCGCCCCCGTACGGCCATACGGCGGTGGCCCAGCACACGGCGAGGGGACAACGGGGTGGCCGGGGGGGGCTCAGAGCCCCTTCGGCACCCGGTGCGGCGGCTGTTCCGGCGTCGGGCGCGGGGTGAGCGGGGGCACGGTCCGCACGGCGGGCTCGTCGGCCTCCAGCATGACGGTCTCCCCGTGGTGCTCGATGATCAGGGGCGGCCCTTCGAGGAGTGTGTACGTCGCCTTGTCCCCGGCGATCTCCACGCGCAGCCGCCGCCCCCGGAACTGGAGGTGGAAGGCGAGCTTGCGCAGCCGCTCGGGCAGCCGGGGCGCGAAGCTCATCCCGGCCGGGCCGTTCAGCACCCGCCGCATGCCGCCGAACCCGGCCACCAGCGCCATCCAGGTGCCGGCCAGCGAAGCGATGTGCAGTCCGTCGCGGGTGTTGTGCTCCAGGTCGTGGAGGTCCATCAGCGCCGCCTCGGTCGTGTAGGCGTAGGCGAGCCGCAGATGGCCCGCCTGGGCGGCGATGACGGCCTGGCAGCAGGCCGACAGGGAGGAGTCGCGGACGGTCAGCGGCTCGTAGTAGGCGAAGTTCCGGGCCACCTGCTCGTCGTCGAAGAAGGAGGCGCAGGTGTACATCGCCAGGACCAGGTCGGCCTGCTTGACGACCTGTTTGCGGTAGAGGTCGAAGTACGGGAAGTTCAGCAGCAGGGGGTACTGCTCGGCGCGGGTACCCGCGAAGTCCCAGCGCTGGTAGCGGGTGAAGCCGGCGCTCTGCTCGTGCACGCCGAGTTCGTCGTTGTAGGGGATGTTCATCGCCTCGGCCGCGTCGCGCCAGGCCGCGCTCTCCTCCTCGTCGGCGCCGAGATGCTGCGCCTCCTCGGGGTAGCGTTCCACGGCGTCGGCGGCCGCGAGCAGGTTCTGCCGGGCCATCAGGTTGGTGTACGTGTTGTCGTCGGCGACCGCGCTGTACTCGTCGGGCCCGGTGACGCCGTCGATGTGGAAGGCCCCACGGTGGTCGTGGTGGCCCAGCGAGCGCCACAGCCGGGCGGTCTCCACCAGCAGCTCCATGCCCACCTCGCGCTCGAAGCGGAGGTCACCGGTGGCCTCCACGTACCGCACGACCGCGTCGGCGATGTCGGCGTTCACATGGAAGGCGGCGGTGCCCGCGGGCCAGTACGCCGAGCCCTCCGAGCCCTCGATGGTCCGCCAGGGGAAGGCTGCGCCGCCGAGCCCCAACTGGGCCGCGCGTTCGCGGGCGGCGTCCAGGGTGTTGTGGCGCCAGCGCAGCGCCTCGGCGACGGCCCGTGGCGCGGTGTGGGTGAGCAGGGGGAGTACGAACATCTCGGTGTCCCAGAAGGCGTGCCCGTCGTACCCGGAGCCGGTGAGGCCCTTGGCGGGGATGGCGCGCTGCTCGGCGCGGGCGCCGGCCTGGAAGACGTGGAAGAGGGCGAAGCGGACGGCCTGCTGGATCTCCTCGTCGCCGTGCACCTCGACGTCGGCGCGCGCCCAGAAGTCGGCGAGGGCCTCGCGCTGGGCGGCCAGCAGCCCTTCCCAGCCGTCGTGGGAGGCGGCGGCGAGGGCCGCGTCGACCTGGTCGGCCATGGCGGGCAGCGAGCGGGTGCCGGACCAGCCGTGCGCGACCAGTTTCTCCACCCGCAGGGTGTGTCCGGGCTCCAGCACGGAGGTGACGGTGAGCCGGGCGACGTCGATGCCGCTCTCGCTGCGGCTGGTGGTGCGGCCGGGCCCGGTGACGACGTGGTCGGCGCCGACCGCGACCCTCAGGCCGCTGCGCTTGGTGCGGTGCACCAGCCGCAACCGCTCCCCGGAGGCGAAGCCGTCCTCCTGCTCCAGCGGCGAGCGCAGGCTCATCGCGGCGCGCGGGTCGCCGTTGGGCTCGGGCAGGCTCTCGTTGGCGACCAGCTCGGACTGGATCACGACCCGGCTGGGGCGGCCCACGGCCTCCACCTCGTAGGCGACGGCGGCCACCGCGCGCTGGGTGAGGGAGACCAGCCGGGTGGAGCGCACCCGGACCGTGGAGCCGGCCGGGGAGGTCCACTCGCAGGTGCGTTCCAGCACCCCGCGCCGCATGTCGAGGACGCGTTCGTGGGAGATCAGACGGCCGTAGCGCAGGTCGAAGGGTTCGTCGTCCACCAGCAGGCGCAGGATCTTGCCGTTGGTGACGTCGATGACGCTCTGCCCGGACTCCGGGTAGCCGTAGCCCGCCTCCGCGTACGGCAGCGGGTGCACCTCGTGCACGCCGTTGAGGTAGCTGCCGGGCAGGCCGTGCGGCTCGCCCTCGTCGAGGTTGCCGCGCCAGCCGACGTGCCCGTTGGACAGCGCGAACACCGACTCGCTCTGGGCGAGCACGTCAAGATCGAGGGTGGTCTCGCGCACGTGCCAGGGCTCGACCGTGTACGCCCGCTCAGTGATCACTGCTTCCCTCCCAGCTCGGCGAGGTCTTTCACGACGATATGCGCGCCGTGGGCGTACAGCGCGTCGGCCTGCCCCGTGCGGTCCAGGCCGACCACGTATCCGAAGCCCCCGGCGCGGCCCGCGTCCATCCCGGCGAGGGCGTCCTCGTAGACGGCGGCGCGCTCCGGGGGCACGCCGAGGTCCTTCGCGGCGGCCAGGAAGGTGTCGGGTTTCGGCTTGCCCGGCAGGTGCCGTTCGGCGGCCACCACGCCGTCGATCCGTACGTCGAAGAGGTCCTCGGCGTCGATCGAGCGCAGCACGTCCTGGCAGTTGGCGCTGGAGGAGACGATGGCGGTGGCCAGGCCGGCTGCGCGTACGGCGGCCAGATAGCGCAGCGTGCCCTCGTACGCCTCGACGCCGTCGGTGCGGATCTTCTCCAGGAGCAGTTCGTTCTTGCGGTTGCCGAGGCCCTGCACGGTACCGGCGTCCGGCGGGTCGTCGGGGCCGCCCTCGGGGAGTTCGATCCCGCGGGACTTCAGGAAGGAGCGGACGCCGTCGGCGCGGGGGCGGCCGTCCACGTACTCGTCGTAGTCGGCGACCTCGTCGAACGGCCGCGCGTCCGGGCCCTCGTGGTCGCGGAGGAAGGCGTCGAAGGTCTCCTTCCAGGCGGCGGCGTGCACGACGGCCGTCTTGGTGACCACGCCGTCGAGGTCGAACAGGCACGCCTGGATGGTGTCGGGCAGTCCGAGCTGAGTCATACCCTGCTCCCTTCCCCGGATCGGGCGCGGCGATCACGCCGTCCGGAGCGGAAATGGGGCGCCCGGCGGCCGCCCGGCGCACACCCGGTGGCACACTCTGCTCCATGCCGCCGACCTTCGACGATCTTCTCCTCCGCGCCCGCAGCCTGGTCAAGAACCGACGGCGCGCGATCCTCGGCATCGCGGGCGGTCCGGGCGCGGGCAAGACGACCCTCGCCGGACACCTGGTGCGCGCCCTGAACGCGGACGGGCCGCCCTGGGTGGCGCACGTCCCGATGGACGGCTTCCACCTGGCCGACGCCGAACTGGACCGGCTGGGCCGCCGGGACCGCAAGGGTGCCCCGGACACCTTCGACGCGGCCGGGTACGCGGCGCTGCTGCGGCGGCTGCGCGAGACCACGGCCGACGCGGACGAGGTGGTGTACGCGCCCGCCTTCGAGCGGGACCTGGAGCAGCCGGTGGCGGGTTCGATCCCGGTGCCGGCGTCGGCGCGGTTGGTGGTGACCGAGGGCAACTACCTTCTGCTGCACGAGGGTTCATGGGCCGGGGTACGACCGCTGCTGGACGAGGTCTGGTACTGCGAGGTCGACGAGCCGGAGCGGGTGCGGCGGCTGGTGGCCCGGCACGTGGAGTTCGGCAAGGAGCACGCGGCGGCGGTGGCCTGGGTGCTCGGCACCGACCAGCGCAACGCCGACCTGATCGCCGCCACGCGGGACCGGGCGGACCTGCTGATACCGGCCTCGGCGCTGCCCGTACCCGGCCGGGGCTGAACCGGCGCCCGCCGGGGCCCGTATCCGTGGATGCGCGGCGGAGGGTCCGCCGAGGGGACCGGCGGGGGCGGTGGCACCGCCGGTCGCGGGAACGGTGTGCGGACACGGCCCCGGCCGGGGCGGATCGGCACCGGGACCGGTGCGGCCCGTGCCACCGTGGGGCGGATGATGGCGAGCGAACACCACGGGACCGGGACGATCCCCGCGCCGACGCCTGAGCACCCGCCGCTCCCCCGCACCCGTGGGCGCCGGTGGCTGGCGCCGCTGCTCGTGGCGCTGCTCCTGGGCCAGATGGCGGCGGCGATGGTCACCACGGCCGTCCGGCAGACGCCCACCATCGACGAGCCGGTGTACGTGGTCACGGCCACCGACTACCTCCATGAGCACCGGCTGCGCTACAACCCCGAGCACCCGCCGCTCGGCAAACTGCTGATCGCGGCCGGGATCGCGGTGGCCGCCCCGCACTACGACCCCGACTTCCCCGGCACCCAGGGCGAGGCGGGCCGCCATCTGCTGTACGAGTCGGGGAACGACCCCTGGCGGCTGATGCTGTGGGCGCGGCTGCCGGTGATCGCGCTGACACTGCTGGGCGGGCTGGTGGTGTTCGCCTTCGCACGGGACCTGGCCGGGAGGGCGGCCGGTCTGGTGGCGCTCGCGCTGTACGCCTTCTGCCCCGACGTCGTCGCGCACGGCTCGCTGGCCACGCTGGACCTGCCGGTGACCGCCTTCCTGCTGACCTCGGTCTGGCTGGCGTGGCGGGCGCGGGGCCGGCCCCGCCTGTACGTGCCGCTCGCCGGGGCGGCGCTGGGCGCGGCGGTGGCGACGAAGATGAGCGCGCTGCCCGCGATCCCGCTGCTGATGCTGCTGGCCGCCTGGTCGGTGTGGCACGCGCGAGCCGGTGCCGGGCGGCGTCGCAGGGTGCTGTCGGCGCTCGGGAGCGCGGCAGCCGTGCTGGCGGTGGCGCTGGCCGTCGTCTGGGCCACCTACCTGGCGGTCGACCCCCGGCTGGGGTTCGCGCCCGCCGAGCCGATCCCCCCGCTGGCGGGCAAGCGGGCGCTGGTGAGCGGTCTGCTGCCGCTGCCGTCCGCCTACGGCGCCGGGCTGCGGATGCAGTTCGCGCTGGAGTACTACCCGTGGGAGGGGTTCCTGTTCGGCCGCGTGTACACCGGCGCCCTCTGGTACTACCTGCCCGTGGCCCTCCTGGTGAAGACCCCGCTCGGCCTGCCGGCCCTGGGCGCGGCCGGCGCCGTGACCGTACTGGCGGTTCCGCGCCTGCGCCCCGCGGCCCCGTACCTGCTGCTGCCGCCCGCGCTGCTGCTGGCGGTGGCGACGACGGGCGCGCGGGACTTCGGCACCCGGTACGCGCTGTTCGTCCCGGTGTTCCTGGCGCTGGCCGGTGGCTGCGTCACGCTGTGGCGGCGCCGGTGGGCGGAGGCGCTGGCCGGGGTGCTGGTGCTGTGGGTGGCGGTGAGTTCGCTGCGGACGTTCCCGTACTACCTGCCCTACGCCAACGAGGCGTTCGGGGGCCCCGCGCGGACGCATCGGCTGCTGCACGACTCCAACGTGGACTGGGGCCAGGACCTCGGCGCCCTCGCGGACCGGCTGCGGGAGCGGTACCCGGGCGAGCGGGTGTGGCTGGTGTACAAGGGCAGCGGTGTCCCGTCGTACTACGGCATCCACGCGGGCGCTCCCCTCACGGTGCCGCCGGAGCGGGTGCGCGGACTGCTAGTGGTGTCCGACTCGGCGGTGGCCAAGGCGCGGGGACGGCTGGCGGAACTGATCCGCACGAGCCGCACGGTCGACGACGTGGGGCACTCGATCACGGTGTACCGGCGCTGATCCCCGGGGCCGACACGCGGGGTCACCAGGGGTGGTGAGCTATGTTGATGCGTCGTGGGAGACAAAGTCGACGGTCCGGCGCACTCGCCGCAGCAGGCGCGCGCCCAGGCATCAGCGATCACCTCGGGCGGCCCCGCCACGGGTGCCGAGGCCGCGCCGACCTCCCAGCTCCGGGCGCTCTTCGACGGGCCCCGGCTCTCCCCCGGGCAGCGCCGGGTGGCGCAGTACCTGATCGAACACCTCACCGAGGCCGCGTTCCTGTCCATCACCGAGCTGGCCGACCGGGCCGGGGTCAGCCAGCCCTCGGTGACCCGGTTCGCGGCCGCCGTGGGCTTCAGCGGGTATCCGGCGCTGCGGGAGCGGCTCCAGTCGATCGCGCTGGGCGCGCTGGCAGGTCCGGGCGAGGAGGACCGGGCGAACGAGCTGCAGGCGGCCGTGGACGCGGAGATCCAGAACCTGGAGCATCTGCGCCGCGATCTGGCGGACCCCGAACGGGTGATCCGGGTGGGCCGGGAGCTGTCCCGTTCCACTCCGCTGACGGTGCTGGGGCTGCGTATCTCGGGGTCGCTGGCGGAGTACTTCGGTTACGCGGCCCGGCGCATCCACCCCGACGTGCGGCTGGTGACGCGGGGCGGCAGCGTGGCGTGCGACGCGCTGCTCCAGTCCCGTGAGGCGGGCGGCACCTGGGTGCTGGCGTTCGCCATGCCCCGGCACGCGCAGGAGACGCTCGCCGCGCTGCGGGTCGCGCGGGAGGCGGGGCTGAAGGTCGCGCTCGTCACCGATCTCGCGCTGGGCCCGCTTGCGGAGGAGGCCGACGTCACCTTCGCCACCGGCACCGGCTCCCGGCTGGTCTTCGACTCCTATGCCGCCCCCGGTCTGCTGGCCGCCGCGCTGCTCCAGGCGATGACCGACGCCGACCCCGAGCGCACCCAGGCCCGCCTGGAGAAGTACGAGCAGGTCGCCGACCAGCAGCAGTTCTTCCTGCGGGACTGATCCGCGGCGGATCTTCCCGCACCGGCACGGATGAATGTTTTCATACGTCTTGAAAAGCGGTTGGCATATATAAATACTGCTCACGGATTCCGTGGCGGCCCCGCCCGGCCCACCCGGGCCAGGGCCGCCCCCACCCGTCGGACCCCCCTCTCCGGCGACGAGGCACACCGGAAGCGATGAGCATGCCGATCACCACCACGCGCATCAGCCCCGACTGGCCCTGCCAGGTCAAGCGGCCGGGCAGCTACGACTGGGAACGCTCGGCGGCCAAGTGGCTGCGCGAACTGATCCCGGCGCGCTACGCCAGCTATCCGGCGCTGATCCGGCACCCCGTCCTGCTGGCCCGGCACGCCGGGCTCCAGGTGCAGCAGGAGATCCGGGTGGCGCGCACCGCGCTCCAGACCGCCCGCGCGGAACTGCCGATGCTCGGGCTGCCGGAGTCGGTCATCGAGCACACCATCAAGCTGTACGCCGCCGAGCTGCTCCAGCTCCAGCACATCGCGCGCAGTGTCCGCGCCGTATCCGAGGCGCTGGGCACCCGTGGTACCGGCCGCTGACCCCGCCTTCCGCGCCCCCGGTCCGACGCCCGCCGCCCCTGATGGGAACGGCTGTGCCGGACAAGTGAGCGAACGGCCGGGGTGTGCCATGCTCATCGCGTGACGAGCGAGCCCACCCCTTCCGTGGAGACCGGTTTCGGCGCCGATGTCGCGGCGCTGGCCAAAGTCGTGGCCCGACAGCGCGCCGAGATGGAGCGGCTGCGGGACCTCACCGCGTCCTCGGCGGTGCTGGAACGCGCCAAGGGCGCGCTGATGGCCCTGACCGGCCAGTCCGCCGACGCCGCTCACGAGGAGCTGCTCGCCCGCGCCGAGGCCGGGCGCCGCACCCTGATCGAGGAGTGCTGGCTCACCCTGGGCGCGCTGGAGCCCCCGAAGTCGACCGCGCCGGACGCGGACCCGGCCGGTGTGCCGGCGCCGGCGTCCGCCTCCCGTAAGCCCGCGCCGACCGTGCCCGGCGACCTCGCGGACGTCCTCGCCGACCTGGGCCGGGCTCTGGTGCGGGTCGGCTCGCCGCAGGAGCTGGCCGGGTATCTGCTGCGCCACCTGGGCCCGGACGCGGCCGCCGACGCCGTCCTGCTGTACCAGCGCCTCCCCGGGGACGGCCTCGAACTCATCGGGTACGCGGGCATCGACGCCGCCCTCGCCGGGCGCTGGCACCACATGCCCGAGGTGAACAGGCTCGCCCCGCTGGACTGCCTGCGCACGGGCGAGCCGCGCTGGCTGGAGAACCTCGATGAGGACCGGCGCCAGTTCCTGCTCGGGGACCCGCCGGAGCGGTGGCTGTCCCGGGCCTGGCTGCCGGTGCCGGGCGGGCCCGGCTCGGGCGTGGCGCTCGGCGTACTGCGCACCCAGCAGGGATCGTTCGAACCCCGCGAACGTCAACTGCTGCTGGGCGCGGCCCGGTTGTGCGCGGGGCGGCTGCGGGCCTTCGACGCGGACCGGGCGGGCGACGCGGGCGGCATCACCCCGTACGTGCAGACCGTGCTCGACGCGCTGCCGGGTGCCGCGATCCTGCTGCGTCCGCTGCGCGCCGCGTCCGGGGCGGTCGAGGACTACCGGATCGAGGCCGCGAGCCCGGAGGCGGTCGACGTGTTCGGCAACACCGGGCGCGAGATGCTCGGCCGGCAGATCCTCGAGAGCTATCCCACCGTCGCGGGCGAGCAGTTGTGGCACGGCTATCTGACGGCGCTCACCACGGGTGTGCCCTTCGAGAGCGCGCCGTTCGCCTACCAGGACGTGGTGGACGGTGTACCGGTGACCGCCACGTACTCCGTGCGGGCGGCGCCGCTGGGCGACGGGCTGCTGGTGACCTGGCTCCGGCTGGACCCGGTGGACCGGCAGGAGCAGCGGCTCTGGGACGTGCAGCGGCTGGGCAACCTGGGCTGGGCCAACTGGAACCTGGTCACCGGTGAGATCTCCTGGTCGGCACAGACGTACGCGGTGCTCGGTCTCAACGCGGCGCGCGGCCCGGTGCCGCTGGCGGAGCTGCCCGGGCTGGTGGCGCCGCAGGACGCGGCTCCGCTGCGGGCCGCGATCACCGAACTCGTGCACCACGCCCGCCCCTTCGACGTGCCCTTCCGTACCGACGCGCCGGACGGGGTGCGGCATCTGCGGATCGTCGCGGAGGCGGTGACCGAGCCGGACGGCACCCCCGCCGAGGTGCACGGGTTCGTGCAGGACCTCACCGCCCAGCGCAGCGCGGAACTCGCGCTGGTCGAGAGCGAGCGGGCGATGCTGCTCCAGCGCGGGGTGCTCCAGGCCGAGCGGGCGCTGGCCGACCGGTTGCAGCACGCGCTGCTGCCGCTGCCGGCCGGGCCGGTCCGGCTGGCCGGGCTGCGGGTCGAAGTCGCCTATCTGCCCGCCCAGTCGGGTATCCAGGTCGGCGGTGACTGGTTCAGCGCCATCGAACTCTCCGACGACGCGGCGCTGTTCGTGGTCGGTGATGTAGCCGGGCACGGCATCGGGGCGGTGGCCACGATGGCCCAACTCCGGTTCACCGCCAAGGGCATGGTGGGTACCGGCTCGTCACTGACCGGCGCGTTGACCCGGCTGAACACCCTGCTGCTGCACTCACGGGACGGCCGCTCCACCGCCACCATGGTCCTCGCCCGCTACGACCCCACGACGCGCGTGCTGACCTGGGCCCAGGCCGGGCACCCGCCGCCGTTGCTGGTGCGCGGCGGCACGGCCCGCTTCCTCACCCGGCCCGTCGGCATGCTGCTCGGCGCGAGCGCGACCCCGGTGTACGACTCCGCCGAGGCCCGGCTGGAGCCCGGCGACCGGCTGCTGCTGTTCACCGACGGCCTGGTGGAGCGCCCCGGCGAGGACGTCCACGCGGGCTTCGCCCGGCTCGCCCACACGGTCCGCACCAAGGGCGGCGACAGCCTGGACTCGCTGCTCGCCTCGATGCTGGTGGACGAGCACCGCGACGACGTGTGCGTGGTGGACATCCGGCTGCCGGAGGAGTGAGGGCTCAGCCGGTGCGGGACTCGAGGTCGCGACGGGTGTCGTCGCCGTAGACGCCGGTCTCGTCGCCCCGGATGCCGTACCAGAGCTGGAACCGGGCCACGGCTGCGGCGAGTCGGGCGTCGTACGGGCCGGTGGCGGAGCCGTCGTGGAAGACGTCGGGGATGCGGAGGAGGCGGCGGCGCAGCTCCGTGACCTCGGGGCCGGAGTCGCCCTGGCGGAGCGTGCCGGGGCCGTCGGGGTCCGCCTTCGAGGGGGCGGAGGGGGCCATGGTGGTCGGGACGGGGGGCGGCGCGGGGCGCGCGGTGGATTCCTGACGGCCGGGGAGCAGGAGGGCGCAGCCGAAGCCGACGAGGGCGGCCGCCGCCAGGGCCGCTGCGACGGCCCAGCGCCGCCGACGCGACCTCGGGGGTGCCGCGTCCTCGGCCGGGACCGGCGGCAGCTCCTCGGTGTCGTCCTCGGCATCGGCGGGCGGCTTGGTCCGCGCCCCCTCCCCCGGTTCCGGCATCAGCTCGCGCATCAGCTCCGCGAGGGCGTCGGTGGGGCGGGCGCGCAGGACGCGTACGGGTTCCACGACCCGTGCGGGGCGCGGGCGTTCGGGATCGGGGGGTGTCGGCACGCTGCTCTCCTTCCGTCCCTCGCCGGGGGATACGGAGCGCGGGGCGCCGCCGTTCAGCAGGCCCCCGTCACGCCGGGGCCAGGGCGCCCGCCAGCACGAAACGGCTCAGGGACGCGGTGAGCGTCCCCACGAACGCCTCCTGCTCCTCCTCGGGGAGGACGTCCAGGGAGAGATAGGGGTTCAGGTCCTCCAGCTCGACCAGGAGCAGGTCGCCCTCCAGGGTGCGGCAGGCGTCGACGCGCTGGATGCCGTGGCCGAGCGCGTTCCAGTCGATGAAGCCGCGCGCGAACTCCAGGTCGGCGGCGGTCGCCCGGTAGGGCTGCAGGTCCCAGCGGTTGCGGGGGTCGGGGGCGTAGAGGGCGTACTGGAAGTCGTCGTCCACGAAGTAGAAGGACACCTCGTGGACGAAGTCGATGTGCGGCTGCACCAGGACCGAGCCGTCCGCGACCGGGGCTTCGGCGACGCGGCTCGCCGGGACGGTGCGCAGCCCGAGGGAGTCCGCGCCGTAGGTCGGCTTGACCACGTACCGGTCGGCGGCGGGCAGCCGGTGCAGGTCCTCGGCGCGGTCGACGGTCGGGATCACCGGGAGCCCGGCCTCGGTGAGGTCGAGCAGATACCCCTTGCCGGCCATGTCGGCCTTGCCGGTGAGCGGGTTGTAGACCCGGGTGCCGGTCTCCAGCGCGCGGGCGCGGAACGCCTCGTACTCGGTGCGGTAGCCCAGGACCGGGCCGCTGTTGCGGACCACGACGGCGTCGAAGCCGTCCATCAGCGCGGCCGCGTCCATCGGGTGGCACAGGGCGAGGTCGAAGCGGTCGCGCAGCCGGGAGGTGAGGAAGACGTCCTCGTCGCCGTAGCGGCGCCCGCGGGCCGGGTACGCCAGGTCGGTGACGTAGAGCAGGCGGGGGCGGGCGGAGGGCATACGGGATCTCCTCGTACGGGCCGGGTGCCGACAGGGTGGAGAAAGGTTACGTCGCAGGAGGTGGACGATGATCGCCGGGCCTGCGTGGAGCACTCGGTTCCCTCGCCGGCCCCTTTCGGCTGCACTCAGTGCCAGGGCCCGCCCCCGAGTGCTACGTTCCCCTCCATGAGCACCAGCAGTGCGGCGCCGCCCGCGAAGCCGCCGATGCGCGACGCCCTGGTGGCGGCCGCCTTCCAGCTCTTCCTGGAGCGCGGGTACGAGCAGACCACGGTGGACGACATCGTGGCGCTGGCGGAGGTCGGACGGCGGTCGTTCTTCCGCTACTTCCCCTCCAAGGAGGACGTGGTCTTCCCCGACCACGAGAGCTGCCTCGCCGACATGACCGCGTTCCTCGCGGCGGGCGAGAGTGACGCGGAGCCGGTGCGGCGGGTGTGCGACGCGGCCCGGCTGGTGCTGCGCATGTACGCGGAGAACCCGGCGTTCTCGGTCCAGCGCTACCGGCTGACGCGCCGGGTGCCGGGGCTGCGGGCGTACGAGCTGTCGGTCGTCTGGCGCTACGAGCGCGCGCTCGCCGCCTATCTGCGCGGCCGGTTCGCGGGGCGGCCGGACGGCACGCTGCGGGCGGACGTGATCGCGGCCGCGGTGGTCGCCGCGCACAACAACGCCCTGCGCTCGTGGCTGCGTTCGGACGGCAAGGGCGACGCGGAGGCGGCCGTGGACCACGCGCTGGGCTGCGTGCAGACGGCGTTCGCCGACGCGCCGGCCCGGCCCGCGCCCTCCCCCTTCCCGCCCGAGTCACCGCGCCCCGACGACGTGGTGGTCCTGGTGGCCCGACGGGACGCTCCCCTGTGGCAGGTGGTGCGGCAGTTCGAGGCGGCACAGGGCGAGAGCCGGTAAATAAGGGTACGCAGTGCCTTTACGAGTGACACTGAGTGCCATACGCTGTCGCTCGTGCACGGTGGCACGGCATCGGGCACGAGCGGATTCCGGCCCAGTGCAGGGAGTTGACCAGCGTGTACCACCACTCAAGCGGAACGGCCCAGCCGGTGGCAGGCTCGGCGAGCCTCCTCACCGAGCGCCCCGCCGACTCCATCGAGTACCAGCGCTGCGGCTGGTGCGGCACCGCGATGTACCACCGGCTCCTCTGTCCGGTCTGCCAGGGCAGCGACCTCCGCACCGAGCGCAGCGAGGGAATCGGCACGGTCCGCCACTCCACCACCGTCCACCGCAACACCCCCGCCGCCCGCAACGTCTCCCTCGTCGAACTCGCCGAGGGCTTCGTCGTACGCGGCCGCGTCATGGGTCCCCTGATCGGCATCCACAGCGGCGACCGCGTCCGCCTGTCCACGGCCGAGGACCCGGTACGCGGCGAGCCGGTCTTCCAGTTGCTGGACGAGGCATGCAGGGCGTGGACCTGACCGGGCTCTAGGCCGGGAACGTCACCCGAATCCCCACCGTGCCCTCGACACCCCGGCGCAGCTTGCTCCCCAGCAGCGTCAGGCGGCCCGCGAGGCCGTACTTGCGGGCGATCAGGGTGCGATAGCGGGCGGTGGTGGCGGGGTCGGTGATTTCGGCCTTGGCGGGGTGCGGGGCGCCGGTCGGGCGGCCTCGCATGTCGCAGGGGCCCACCAGGACGTCCGCGCGGCGGCGGATGCGCTTGACCTTGTAGCTGTCGGCGGCGGTCCAGACGCCGAGGGCGTCGCCGTCGGGGACGACCCATACCGGGGTGGCCACCGGGGTGCCGTCCTTGCGGTAGCTGGTGACCAGCAGGTACTTGCCCGAGCCGAGCCGGGACACAAGCGCGTCGTCCATGGCCCCGAGTCTACGAGGGGGCCTGCCTCGGGCCGCGCGGACACCCCCAATGCCGCGGACCTGCGGCGCGGAGCAACTCCGGCGTCTAGATTGCGTCTTGACCGGTACCTCCCGCACCAGGCACCCCAGGAGCTGACCCCCGTGACCGACAACCCGGCCGTCACCAACGACGTGGCCGTGTCGCTGCGCGCCCGTATCAACACCGGCCAGCCGCACACCGCCCGGATCTGGAACTACTGGCTCGGCGGCAAGGACAACTACGAGGTCGACCGCGCGGCCGGCGACCAGATCCGCCAACTGCACCCCGGCATCGGTGAGTACGCCCGCCACGACCGCCTCTTCCTGGGCCGTGCGGTGCGTCATCTGGTCGGCGAGGTCGGCATACGGCAGTTCCTGGACATCGGCACCGGTCTGCCCACCGCCGACAACACGCACGAGGTCGCGCAGAGCCTGGCCCCGGAGACGCGGGTCGTCTACGTCGACAACGACCCGCTGGTCCTCACCCACGCCCGCGCCCTGCTCACCAGCACCCCCGAGGGCCGTACCGACTACCTCGACGAGGATCTGCGCAACATCGACGCGATCTTCGAACACGCGGCGAAGACGCTGGACTTCAGCAAGCCGGTGGCCCTCATGCTGCTCGGCGTGGTCATCTTCATCGGCGACGACGAGGACCCGTACCGCCTGGTGCGGCAGTTGGTGGACCGGCTGCCGGCCGGGAGCTACCTGGTGCTGTCGCACACCGTCACCAGCCCCTCCATGCCGGACGTGGACGAGGCGGTGAAGTTCTGGAACGAGCACGGCACCCCCAGGCTCACCCAGCGCACCCCCGAGGACGTGACCCGCTTCTTCGACGGCCTGGAGCTCCTGGAGCCGGGCGTGGTGTCCTGCTCGCGCTGGCGTCCCGAGGGCGCCGGCGACACCGAGCCGGAGGAGGTCGCCATGTTCGGCGGGGTGGCCCGCAAGAACTGACCCCGCCGGCCGGGCGGAATCGTGCCGTCCGGTGAACGCTCCCGGCCCCGGTCCCGTACTGACGTAGGGGCGCTCACGACCGGAGGGCCCCGTGCCGCCGGTACGGGCGGTGCGCGCTCGGGGTTCGGGAGTCTGGCATGAGGCACGCACGACGGCGGGTCGTCCGGCGAGTGACACGGCTGGCGGCGGTCGGCGGACTCCTCCTGGGAGGAGGAATGGTCGCGCAGGCGGCCATGGCGAGCGAGACCCCGGCCCCGCCGGCCACCACGTTCAGCGCGGCCGGTACGGCCGGGACCAAGGGCGCGACGCTCGCCGAGCAGCTCGGCACGGCCCGCTCTGCGGGCAACTGGGTGGACGCCCAGGGCCGTCCGGTCGTCGCCGTGACCGACGAGCGGGCGGCCGCCGAGGTGCGCGCGGCGGGAGCGCGGGCGAAGGTCGTCGGGCACAGCATGAACGAGCTGAAGTCGGCCACCAGCGCGCTGCGTTCGGCGCCCCGGGTGCCGGGCACCGCGTGGGCGGTGGACTACCGCAGCAACCGGATCGTGGTGAGCGGGGACCGCACGGTGTCGTCCGGCGACTGGACGAAGATGACTCAGGTCGCCTCGCGCATAGGCGACTTCGTCACCATGCAGCGGACCGAGGGCAGGTTCACCACCCGCCTCAACGGCGCCCAGCCGATCCTCTCGACCGGCGGCCGCTGCTCGGCCGGGTTCAACGTGACCGACGGCCAACGGGACTTCATCCTCACGGCCGGGCACTGCGGGCCGACCGGCTCCATCTGGTTCGCGGACGGCCAGGGCACCCGGCAGCTCGGCGCGACGGTCAACAGCAGCTTCCCCGGCGGCGACTTCTCCCTGGTCCAGTACGACACGGACAAGGCCGGCCAGGGCGCCGACGTGGTCGCGGTCGGCGGCGGCAAGGGCGTACGCATCACCGGCGCGGGCGACGCGGCCGTGGGCCAGCGGGTGTTCCGCAGCGGGAGCACCAGCGGGCTGCACGACGGCCAGGTGACCGCGCTCAACGCGACCGTGAACTACCCCGAGGGCACCGTCACCGGCCTGATCGAGACCAATGTGTGCGCCGAACCCGGCGACAGCGGCGGCCCGATGTTCTCCGAGGGTGTCGCCCTCGGCGTCACCTCGGGCGGCAACGGCGACTGCACCACCGGCGGTACGACCTTCTTCCAGCCGGTGACCAAGGCGCTCACCGCGCTGAACGTCAAGCTCATCACCGCCACCCCGCCCCCCGGCGCCCAGAGCGCCACCCCCACCCCCGCGGCCGAGGCCGGCCAGAGCGGGATGACGCCGAGCGCGGCCCGCCCCGGCTCCTCGGCTCCGGTGACCGGCGTGGACGGGGAGACGCTGCTGGCCCGCCTCACCGACACCCGCAACGTGGGCCCCGGACTGCTGGTGATCGCGGGCAGTGTGATCGCGCTGGTCGCCACCCGGTACATCCGCGCCGAGCAGGACCGCAAGGCGTACCAGCGGTACTACTCGGCGACCTGGGGCTGACCCCGGCGCCGGAGAGGCACGGCAAACGAGGGCACCCGGTCACGGGTGCCCTCTGGGCGGTTCGACGGTGGCTCTGCGGGGTCCGGTCAGACCGGGCGGCGCGGCGTGGGGGCCGCGGCGGCCCACTCCAACACGAGGCGCTGGTACTCCGCGCGCTGCTCGCTGGTCAGGATGCCACCCGACCGGCGCCACAGGGCCCGGATCTCCTCGTTGACCTCCGCGGCCGAGCGCCCGCAGGAGGCTTCAGCAGTGGTGGACATGATGTGAAGCATATGCCGGTCCCCGTGAAGGCACCGTGAATAAGTGCGTGCGATTCGGGCATTTCGGACCGTGTTGCTCATCACGTCAAGAAGCCGTGCGGAAGGGCGAGTTCGGCCCCGTCAGCCCAGTCGGGCCGAACCGCCCGTCCACCCGCGGGCCGTGCTCAGGTGCCGGGCTTGCGGCCGTAGACGAAGACGTCGTCGCCGTTCTTCAGCAGCGACCAGTACTTCTTCGCGTCCTTCGTGGTCATGTTCACGCAGCCGTGGGAGCCCGGCGGGTTCCACATGCTGAGACCCACGGAGTGGAACGCCTGCCCGCCGTCGAAGAACTGGCTGTAGGGCATCGGCACGTCGTAGAGGTTGGAGACGTGGTCGATGTCACGCCAGTAGACCTTCTTCAGGCCGGTGCGGGTCTCGTACTTGTCGCGGCCGGTGCGCACCGGGACGGGGCCGTAGACCAGCTTCTTGCCGTCCTGGACCCAACTGAGCTGGAGGGTGAGGTTCACGCAGGCGATGCGGCCCTTGTTCACCGGACACTTGCCGTCCTTGTTGGGGTTCTTGCCCACGGCCTTCTGCCGGTTCATGAGGTCCATCACACCCCAGGTGACGGGTCCGGCGTAGCCGATGTTGGGGGTGATGCCGTGCTTGTTCTGGAAGCTGCGGATGGCCGAGCAGTCCCCCGAGGACTGCTTGCCGTCCACCTTGCGGCCGAGGAACCGCTCGACCTGCTTCTGGTACGGGCCCGCCTTGGTGGTGCAGCTCGCGGCCTGGGCCGGAGTGGCGGTGACGGCGAGCGTGAGCGGCGCGATGAGCGCGCCGACCCCGAGTGCGACGGCTCCCCGTCTGCGTATGTCGCCCATGGTCGGCCCCATCCCTTCTCCCCTGCGGGTCCCAGGGACGTCCCCCGGGTTCTCGGCCCCGGTGGTTCCTGGGGCTTTCGGCCTACTAGACCGGCTCATCGGCCGGATGGTTGCGTTTCCGGCATGCTGTGACGAAACGGTGAACTTTACCCCGGCCCGCCACGGCTCCCGTCCATCGCGGCCCGGAACCCGGTGTGCACCGAGGTCAGGCCGCCGTCGACGACGAGGGTGGTGCCGGTGATCCAGGCGGCGTCGCGGGAGGCGAGGAAGGCGACGGCCGCCGCGATGTCCTCGGGCTCCCCGACCCGGCCGAGCGGGTAGCAGTCGCGTACCGCGTCCAGGTCGTCGTCGCGGCCCTCCCAGGCGGAGGTGCGCACGGTGCCCGGCGCGACCAGGTTGACCCGGACCCCGCGGGCGGCCGAGCGCCCGGCGAGGGTGCGGGTGAGGGAGCCGAGGCCGGCCTTGGCGGCGCTGTAGGCGTGGTTGCCGAAGTCCATCAGGCCGTTGACCGAGCCGATGCTCACGATGGCACCGCGTCCGGAGGCGGCGAGGTGGGGAAGCGCGGCCTGGCAGCAGCGGCGGACGCCGCCCAGGGTGATGTCGAGGTCACGGGCCCAGGACTCGTCCGGGTCGTCCTCGAACTTCGGGCCCGCGTCCGGTGAGCAGTGGGCGGCGCAGTTCACCAGCACGTCGAGCGAGCCGAAGGCGTCGACGGCGCGGGCGACGGCCGCCTCCACCGAGGCCCGGTCGGCCACGTCGCACACCAACGCCTCGGCGGTGAGCCCCTGTTGGCGCAGCGAGGCGGCGGTGCGCTCGGCCTCGGGCGCGTCCTGGTCGGTGACCAGGACCTGGGCGCCCTCCTGGGCGAGGCGCCGGGCGACGGCCGCGCCGATGCCCCGGCCCGCGCCCGTGACGAGGGCTCCGTGGCCCGTGAAGCGATGGGTGAGATCGGTCATGGGCCGACGGTAGGGCAGGGCGGACCACCGCGACAGAGGCTGTTCGGTCGCGGTGGTCCCCTATCGGGTCGCGCGGATCAGTGACCCCGCTCGATCCACTCCTGGAGGTGGCCCGACTCCTCGCCGATCGTCGTGGGGTCGCCGTGGCCGGTGAGCACCTTGGTCTCCGGGGGGAGGGTGAGCAGCCGGTCGCGGATCGAGTCGATGATCGTCGGGAAGTGCGAGTACGACCGCCCGGTGGCTCCGGGGCCGCCCTGGAAGAGGGTGTCGCCGCTGAAGACCGCGCCGAGACCGGGGTCGTAGAGGCAGACGGCGCCGGGGGCGTGGCCGGGCGTGTGCAGCACGGTCAGGTCGGCTCCGGCGGCCTCCAGCACCTGGCCGTCGACCAGGTGCTCGTCGGGCTCGCGGTCGGGGTGGGTGAGCCGCCAGAGCGGCAGGTCGTCCGGGTGGAGCCAGATGGTGGCGCCGGTGCGGTCGGCGAGCGCGGGGGCGGCGTTCACATGATCGTTGTGCGCGTGGGTGCAGACGATCGCGGTGAGCCGGCGGTCGCCCACGGCCGCGAGGACGGCCTCGGCGTCGTGCGCGGGGTCGATGACGACGGCCTCGTGGTCGTCACCGACGATCCACACGTTGTTGTCGACGTCCCAGGTCCCCCCGTCGAGGGTGAACTGGCCGGAGGTGACGAGGCGTTCGATACGGGCGGTCATCAGAACTCCACCACCGATCGCAGCACGTCGCCGTGGTGCATCCGCTCGAACGCCTGCTCCACCTGGTCCAGTTGGATGGTCTCGGTGACGAACGCGTCCAGCGGCAGGCGCCCCTGGAGGTGCAGATCGATCAGCATCGGGAAGTCCCGCGAGGGCAGACAGTCCCCGTACCAGGAGGACTTGAGGGAGCCGCCGCGGCCGAACACGTCCAGCAGGGGCAGTTCGAGCTTCATCTCCGGGGTGGGCACGCCGACCAGGACGACGGTGCCGGCCAGGTCGCGGGCGTAGAAAGCCTGCTGGTAGGTCTCCGGGCGGCCGACCGCGTCGATCACCACGTCGGCACCGAAGCCGCCGGTGAGTTCGCGGATCGCCTCGACCGGGTCGGTCTTCTTGGAGTTGACCGTGTGGGTGGCGCCCAGCGTGCGCGCCTTCTCCAGCTTGCGGTCGTCGATGTCGACGGCGATGATCTTCACGGCCCCGGCCAGCGCGGACCCGGCGATGGCCGCGTCCCCGACGCCGCCGCAGCCGATGACGGCGACGGAGTCGCCCCGGCTGACATTGCCGGTGTTGATGGCAGCGCCGATGCCGGCCATCACACCGCAGCCGAGCAGTCCGGCGACGGCCGGGGAGACCTCGGGGTCGACCTTGGTGCACTGGCCGGCCGCGACGAGCGTCTTCTCGGCGAAGGCGCCGATACCGAGCGCGGGGGTGAGCTCCTGGCCGGTGGAGGCGAGGGTCATCTTCTGCTTCGCGTTGTGGGTGTTGAAGCAGTACCAGGGGCGGCCGCGCAGACAGGCGCGACAATTGCCGCACACCGCACGCCAGTTGAGGATCACGAAGTCACCGGGCGCCACGTCGGTGACGCCCTCACCCACCGACTCCACGACGCCGGCGGCCTCGTGGCCGAGCAGGAAGGGGTAGTCGTCGGAGATACCGCCCTGCTTGTAGTGCAGATCGGTGTGGCAGACCCCGCACGCCTGGATGTCCACGACGGCCTCGCCGGGGCCCGGATCGGGGATCACGATCGTCTCGATCCGTACCGGCTCGTCCTTCCCCGGTGCGACGACGCCGCGTACTTCCTGCGCCATGGTCAGGCCCCTTTCCGTCGGTGTTCCTATCGTCCCGACCCTACGCCACCGGGGGCCGTCGGGAGGGCTCCACAAGGGCGTGGACCAGCGGGTTTCCCGGCACGGGCGAGGGCCGCCCGGTCGTGGACGGCCCTCAGGGGTACGGCTGTTCAGATCTGGCGCCGGCCGGGCCTAGAGGCCGGGGAGCAGCCCGGTGACGGGGGCGGCGAGGTCGGTGAGCTGGTGCAGTTCGTTCAGCCGGTTCAGCTCGCTCACCTGGTTCAGGCCGCGCAACTGCTCGCCGGCGCGCGGGACCTGGCTCTGGGCCTCGGGGGGAAGCTCGCTGAGGGCGACGTCGTCCAGCATGGTCATCGGGTTGATCTGCCCGTTGGCAGGAGCGCTCGCGTCGGCCGCGTCGGCCAGGGGTGCGACAAAGCCCGTGACACCGACGGCCAGACCGACGGCGGCGACGATGCGTCGTGTTGAGATCATGCCTTGAGCAACGCCCGTACCCCCGTGCCGGACACGGGCGGGGGCCGTCGCTCACCCGACAGGCGGACCTGCGTCTGTTGCGTTTGCCGTGTCCGCCGGGGCGGAGGAGTCTCGGATGTGGGCCCCCGCGGTCCGCCGCCCGCCGGGCCGCGGGCGTACGAAGGAGGTCATCATGGGCAGCAGACAAGACTCCGCCTTCACCACGGAGGCACTGCGCGAGGCCATCGAAGCGGACTCCGGAGACGGCCTGCTCGCGCTGTACGAGGACGACGCGCAGATCCGCGTCATCGACCACGCCGACCAGCCGAGCCACCCCAAGGTGCTGCGCGGCCGGGGTGAGATCGAGGAGATGCTCGCCGACATCTACAGCCGCGAGATGATCCACCGGCTCGACCAGTGCGTCATCGACGGCGACCACGCGGCGTTCACCGAGTCGTGCCAGTACCCCAACGGCAACAAGGTCTACGCCGAGTCGATGGTCACCCTGCGCGACGGCCGGATCTCCGACCAGATCCTCATCCAGGCATGGGACGAGTAGGCGCGAGGCTCGCGCGGGTCCAGGTCAGCTCCCGGCTGACCTGGACCTTCTCGGCTCGGCTCGGGATGGGCCCGCCACCGGGCTCCCGGCGCTCCGCGCTGCCCCGGCCGGTCCGGCTGGCGCTGTCGGTGCTGCGGGCGGTGCGGCCGCGGCTGCCGCGCGGGCACCGCTGAGCGGGTCAGGTGGTCAGGACCATCCGGAAGCGGGCCTTGCCGGCGAGCATCTTCCGGAAGGCGGAGTCGACGTCGTCCAGCGGCACGGACTCGCTCATCGGGCGGATGCCGTGCAGGACGCTGAACTCCATGGTGTCCTGCACGTCCTGGGAGGTGCCGGAGGGGTGGCCCTTGACCTCGCGTCCGGCCATCAGGAGCTGGACCGGGCTGATGTCCAGCGGCTCCATGGTGGCACCGATGACGACGAGCTGGCCGCGCGGGGCGAGGCCGTCCACGGTGGCCGACATGGCGTCGGAGTTCCCGGCGGTGGCCAACACCACCTTGGCACCGCCGAGCGCCTGGAGGGCCTCCGCCACCGGCTTGCCCGCGGTGCTGTCGATGTAGTGGTGCGCGCCCAGTTCCCGCGCGAAGTCCTCCTTCTCGGCGCCACGCGCGATGGCGACGGTCTCGAAGCCCATCGCGGCCGCGTACTGCACCCCGAGATGCCCGAGCCCGCCGACCCCGACGACGGCGACCAGATCCCCGCCGGGCCGGGCGTCGGTGTGCCGCAGGGCGTTGAAGGTGGTGACGCCCGCGCAGGCCATGGGCCCGGCGTCGGCGGCGTCGAGACCCTCGGGGATACGGGCGAGCGCGTCGACGGGGACGATCACCTGCTCGGCGAAGCCGCCGTCGTAGGCCCAGCCGGGCACCTGGAGGCGGACGCAGGTGATGAAGTCACCCTCGCGGCACGGCTTGCACCAGCCGCAGCTCCCACCGAACCAGCCGACCGCGACCCGGTCCCCGACCTTCCAGTCCCGCTCCGCCGTGCCCTCCCCCAGCTCCGCGATCCGCCCGGCGATCTCGTGCCCGGCGACCTCGGGGAAGGAGAGGCCGGGCAGTCCGCCCTCGACGAACATGGCGTCGCTGTGGCAGATCCCGCACGCCTCCACGGCGATCCGCACATGGCCGGGCCCCGGCTGCCGCACCTCTCGTTCGACCAGCTCGAAGCTGCCGCCGGGTTCCGTCACCTGCGCCACTCGATAGGTACTCATACGCCTCTCCGGAGAACGTCGCGGGAGCCCGTGCGGGCCCTCGCTCCAGCAGACCAGCAGTACCCCGATCCCGCGCGCCGAAGCGGTGGGCGAGACACCCCCTACGGCAGGGTGTGCGTGGTGACGTCGGTCAGGGCGCCGTCCGACACGGTGGCGGTCATGTACGTGGCGTGCGGCTGGCGCCGGCGGTCGGTCGGGGAGCCGGGGTTGAGCAGGCGGAGGCCACCGGGGGCGGTGGTGTCCCAGGGGATGTGGCTGTGCCCGAAGACCAGCACGTCCAGATCGGGGAACCGGGCGGCGCAGCGGGCCTCGCGGCCTCGGGTCGGGCCGGTCTCGTGGACCACGCCGAAGCGCAGGCCGCCCAGCTCGGCGTACGCCACTTCGGGAAGCCGGGCGCGCAGGCCGGGGCCGTCGTTGTTGCCGTACACGCCGATCAGGCGGCGGCTCTCGGACTCCAGCAGGTCGAGGGTGGCGGTGTCCACCCAGTCTCCGGCGTGGAACACCGCGTCCGCGTACGGGAGTTCGGCGAGCAGGCGGTCCGGGAGCCGCTTGGCCCGCTTCGGCAGGTGGGTGTCGGACATCAGGAGAAGGCGCACGTCTCCAGCGTAGGGAAGCTCAATGGACAGGTAAAACTGAACAGTCCGAACTGGACAGGCTGGGCTGATCCTCCCTACGGTGGCGGGCATGGTCCACATCTCCGGTTCGGCCGCCCGCGCGGCACGCGAGCTGCGGGTGGTGTTCAGCCGGCTGCGGCGCCGTATCCGTGAGGTGGCGCGGGACGCCGATCTCACGCCCCCGCAGGAGTCCGCACTCTCCCTGGTCGGCAAGCACGGCGCGGCCACGGCCAGCGCGCTCGCGGCGGCGGAGGGCGTACGTCCGCAGTCCATGGCCGCCACGCTCGCCGCCCTGGACAGCCACGGACTCATCCGCCGCGCCCCCGACCCGGACGACGGCCGCCGTCAGCTCGTCACCCTCACCGAGGCGGGCCGCGCCCGCGTGGAGGGCAACCGGCAACTGCGCGAGGAGTGGCTGGCCCGCGCCTTCCAGGACCGGTTCACCGAGGAGGAGCGGGAGACGGTGCTGACCGCGCTGGAGCTGCTGGAGCGGCTGTCCCGCCCCTGAACACCGTGCCCTCCCCCGACCCCCCACCCTTTCCGAAAGGCCGACGCATGTCCGTCACCACGCTCGACCCCCGTACCGCCCTCGTCGTGATCGACCTCCAGGCCGGCATCACGGCGATGCCCGTCCAGCCGCACAGCGCCGCCGACGTGGTGGCCCGCAGTGCCGAGCTGGCCGACGCCTTCCGCGCCCGTGACCTGCCCGTCGTGCTGGTCCGGGTCTCCTTCGCCGCCGACGGCGCGGACGCGGTGCCCGGCCGCACCGAGCGCCAGGCGCGCGGCCTGTCCTTCCCCGAGGGCTGGGACGTGATCGTGGACGAGCTGACCGGGCACGCCGGTGACGTCCTGGTCACCAAGCACAACTGGAGCGCCCTGTTCGGCACCGACCTGGAGGTGCAGCTCCGCCGCCGGGGCGTCACGCAGATCGTGCTCACCGGCATCGCCACCAGCATCGGCGTGGAGTCCACCGCCCGTGACGCGTACGCGGCCGGCTACCACGTCACCCTGGCCACCGACGCCATGGCGGACGCCGACGCGGAAGCGCACACCAACAGCGTCGAGCGGATCTTCCCCCGCCTCGGTGAGAGCGGTACGACGGCGGAGATCCTCGAACTGCTGGCCAAGACCCACGCCTGAGCACGCCGGGTCGGCCCGGCACCCGCGCGGGTGCCGGGCCTTTCCGTCGCCGCCGTCCGGTCAGTCCCCGGCGGCCGCCGCCCGTTCCACCTCGGCCTCGACCTCGGCGCGGGCCCGCCCGGTGTCGCGGGCGTACTCGTTGAGCGCGGTCTGCACATCGCGGGCCAGGTCGCGCCAGGCGCGCAGAGCGGTTTCGTACGTCCCGGACTGCGCGCCGGTCATCGCCCGCTCGGCCGGGGGCCCGTAGGTGTCCCGCAGTTCGTCCACCATGGCGTGTGCCGCGGCGGCCGCGCGCTGCTTCTGGACCAGTTCTTCGAAGGTGTGTGCCACACCAACCGACCCTAGGCACGCCGGGCGAACCCGCCACTCGGGGCCGCCGTCCGCGCCGTCCGCCGGGGCCCGTCTCCGAGCGTCGTCGCCCGCGTCGTCAAGGTCTCGCATCCCCCACCCGTCCCTCACGCCTCGTCCGTCACCAGCTCCGCCCACACCTGCTTGCCGCCGCTGACCGGAACGGTCCCCCACGCGTGGGAGACCGCCTCGACCAGCAGGATGCCCCGGCCGCCGGTGGCCTCCCAGCCGACGCTGGTCGGCTTGAGGGGTCCGCGCGGCGAGGAGTCGGTGACCGCGATGCGCAGCCGGTGGCCGACCAGGCTGAGGTCGAGCCGTACCTGCCCCTCGGTGTGCACGAGGGCGTTGGTGACCAGCTCGGACACCACGAGCAGGGCGGTGTCGGCGGTGTCCCTCGGCAGCTCCCAGGCGCGCAGGGTGCGGCGGACGAAGCGCCGGGCGTGCCGTACCGCCTCCGGGACCCGCCACACGCTCCAGCTCTCGCGGCGCGGGCGCACGGCCATGCCGTCGTAGCGGACCAGCAGCAGCGCAACGTCGTCGCCCCGGTGGGCGCCCGCGAGCAGGGCGTCGGCGGTCTGGCCGAGGTGGGCGGGGTCGGCGGCGGCGAGGTCGCGGGCGAGCCGGTCCATCCCGGTGTCGAGGTCGGTGCCGGACGACTCGACCAGGCCGTCGGTGGTGAGCGCGAGGACCGTACCGGGCCTCAGTTTCAGCGGGGTCATCGGGTACTCCGCCCGGGTGAGCACCCCGAGCGGCGGTCCGCCCTCGGCCTGCACGATCTCCGTACTGCCGTCCGGGTGGCGCAGCACCGGCTGCGGGTGCCCGGCGCGTACGCAGAGGGCGGTGCCCTGTTCCATGTCGATGTCGACGTAGACGCAGGTGGCGAAGAGGTCGGTCTCCATGTCGAGGAGCAGCCGGTTGGCGTGTGCGGCGACCACGTCGGGCGGGTGGCCCTCGGCGGCGTAGGCGCGCAGGGCGGTGCGCATCTGGCCCATGAGGGTGGCGGCGCCCGCGTTGTGGCCCTGGACGTCGCCGATGACGAAGGCCACGTGGTTGTCGGCGAGCGGAATCACGTCGTACCAGTCGCCGCCGACCTCCAGGCCTTCGGTGGCGGGCAGATAGCGGGCCACCGCCTTGGCGCCGGGCAGCCGGGGCAGCCGGTGGGGCAGCAGGGTGCGCTGGAGCATGCCGACGAGTTCGTGCTCGGCGTCGAAGGCGTGGGCGCGGCGCAGGGCCTGTCCGGCGAGGGCGGCGCAGGCGGTGAGCAGGGCGCGTTCGTCGGGGGCGAACTCGTGCGGGCGGTCCCAGCCGATCAGGCAGGCCCCGGCCATCCGGCCGCCCGCGGGCAGCGGCAGCACGGCGAGGCCGCCGGGGCCGACCCCGGCGAGGCCGGGCTCCAGGGCTGAGCCGGCGGGCCAGACGTGGGCACGGCCGTCACGCAGCGCGGCGGCGAGGGCGGGCATGGCGCGTACGGGGGCGTCGGGCCACTCGCCGCGCCATTCGGTCCGCCAGAGCTCGGGCCACGCCTCGGGTTCGGGCGGGTCGAGGACGGTGACGACGAGCCGGTCGTTCTCCAGTTCGGCCAGGGCGATGCGGTCGGCGCGCAGGGGCTTGCGCAGGGCGTCGACGACGGCGTGCCCCACGTCCTTGACGGTGCCGGCGGTGGCGAGGTCGGCGGCGAGGCGCTGGACGCGGGCCACGTCGGTGACGTCGGAGCGCAGCTTGGTGGCGTCCGCGACGGTACCGACCAGCCGGGCGGGCCGCCCCTCCCCGGCGGGCAGCGGACTTCCACGCAGCCGGAGCCAGCGCGGTACCCCGGACGGCTGGCGGACGCGGAACTCCAGCTCGCGCTCGTCCAGCGACATGTGGTCGGGTTCCACGACGGACATCAGCGCGGGCAGATCCTCGGGCACGGTGAGCCCGAGCAGCGTCTCCACCTTGCCGTCGAACTCGTCGCGCCCTATGCCGAAGAGCCGCAGGATCTCGTCGCCGACCTCCACCCGGCCGGTGTCCATGGCGAGGCTGAAGGCGTCGGCGGCCGGTTCGCGGGAGTCTGCGGGGCCGGGCTCGGGGACGGCGACGGCGCGGACGATCAGTTCCAGTACGGCTCTTTCCCCGGCGTCGAACCCCTCGGGACGTTCCGCCACCGCGAGCAGGGAGCCGCCGCCCGGCCCGGCGAGCGGCAGGGCGGCGAGGGAGAAGTCCGGGGCGGGGGTACGGCGGCCCTCGGCGCGGTCGGCCACATCGCCCGGGCCGAGCCAGAGGGGGCGGCCGGTGCGGTGGGCCTCGGCGACCGGTGTGCTGCCGTCGGCGGGGTAGCCGTCGCGCAGGCCGTACAGCGAGCCGGGCAGACCGGCGGACTCGGCCAGGCACAGCACGGCGGGGTCGTCGCCAGGGGCGTACACGCCGGCGAACGAGGCTCCGGCGAGGACGAGCGCCTGTTCCAGGACACGGCGGAGCCGGTCGGAGGAGGCGGGCGCGGCCATGAGTGTGGCGAGGACGTGCTCGGCACGCCCGGCTCCCGTCCTGCGCACCGCAGCACCCTCACTCGCCACGTTGGCCATTACAGCGCGTGCGGGAGCGCGGCGCAGCCCCTGTGCACCGACCGCGCGCGGTTTTTCCCTACCGCGCGATCGACCCGAAAGCCTCGTGGGTGCGGGTATCAACCTTTTCCGCCGCCCGGCATGAGCGGTGTCGGGAGGGGGTACTCGGCGTATCCCCAGAAGTGGGACTCGTCCGCAGGCCGGGGCGCGAGGGCCGTACGAGGAGGTGGTCGGCGTGTCCGACACGCCTGACCCCGCGCGGGAACTCCCGGGGGCGGGGGGAGCGCCGCTCTCGGTCGCCCTGGCCGCGATGATGGAGGACGTGGGCGCGCACTCGGGCGCGGTCTACCTGCTCCGGCCGGACGTGCCGGTGCTGGAGATGGCGGTGATGGCGGGCCTGCCGAGGGCGTTCGCCGCGCCGTGGGAGCGGGTCGGGGTGAGCGCGCCGATCCCGGTCGCGCAGGCGGTGCGGCAGCGGCGGCCGGTGTGGGTCGGCGGCGGCGAGGAGATGGCGCGCCGCTTTCCGCGCATCGCGGTGGTGCTGCCCTACCCGTTCGCGCTGGCGGCGCTGCCGCTGGCGACGGACGACGCCGTGCTCGGCTCGGTGTTCGTGACCTGGCCGGCCGGGCACGGCCCCGAGCTGACCGAGCGGGAGCGGACGCTGCTGGCGGCGGGGTGCGAGCGGCTGACCCGGGTGCTGGCGCGGGCGTCGGCCGAGAATCTGCCGCTGGGTCCCGAGCCCGATCTGGTGGCGACACCGGACGCGGCCGTCGTGGACACGCTGGGTCCGGTGGAGGCGGCACGGATGGTGGCCCGGCTGCCGTACGGGCTGGTGTCGCTCGACCTGGAGGGCCGGATCGGCCACGTCAACGCGGCGGCCGCCGAACTCCTCGGCCGTCCCGCCGCCGAACTCCTCGGCACGCTGCCCTGGATGTCGGTGCCGTGGCTCAAGGACCCGCTGTACGAGGACCGTTACCGGGCCGCACTGATCAGCCGGCGCCCGACCTCGTTCGTGGCGCTGCGGCCGCCCGGCCACTGGCTGTCCTTCCGGCTCTACCCGGGCAGTACCGGGGTGAGCGTGCGCATCACCCGGGTCCGGGTGCTGACCGAGCGCACGGACGTGCCGGCCGGGGCGCGGCCGCACCGGCTGGTGACGATCTCGCGGCTGCTGAGCCTGACGGGGGCGCTGACCGAGGCGGTGGCGGTGGACGATCTGGTCCAACTGGTCGCGGACGAGGTGTGTCCGGCGGTCGGCAGTCACGCGCTGATGCTGCTCGCCGCCGAGGAGGGGCGGATGCGGGTGCTCGGGCACCGCGGCTATCCGGACGAGCGGGTCGCCGGGTGGTTCGACGGACTGGCGCTGAGCGAACGGACCCCGGGCACGCAGGCGTTGAGCAGTGGAGTGCCCGCGTTCTTCGAGTCGAGGGAGCAGTTGGAGCGGCTGTACCCCGTCCGGCGCGAGTCCCGCGACGGCTTCGCGGCATGGGCCTTCCTGCCGCTGGTCGCGTCCGGGCGCCGGGTGGGGACGTGTGTGCTGGCGTACCCGGAGCCGCACCTCTTCCCCGCCGAGGAGCGGGCGGTGCTGACCAGCCTCGGCGGGCTGATCGCCCAGGCGCTGGAGCGGACGATGCTGTACGACGCCAAGCACCGGCTGGCGCACGGGCTCCAGGAGGCGCTGCTGCCGCGCTCGCTGTCCCCGCCGCCCGGCATCGAGGCGGCCGCCCGCTATCTCCCGGCGACGCGGGGGATGGAGATCGGCGGCGACTTCTACGACCTGGTGCCGACCCGGCCGCAGGCGTCCGCCGTGATCGGCGACGTGCAGGGGCACAACGTGAAGGCGGCGGCGCTGATGGGCCAGATCCGGACCGGCGTCCGGGCGTACAGCGCGGTGGGGCAGGCGCCGGGCGAGGTGATGGGCAGCATCAACCGGCTGCTGATCGACCTCGGCACCGAGCTGTTCGCCAGTTGTCTCTACCTCCGCCTCGACCCCGCGCACGGCCGGGCCGTCATGGCGCGGGCGGGCCATCCGCCGCCGTTGCTCAGGCGTCCGGACGGGCGGGTGCGGGTGCTGGACCTGGCCGGGGGCCCGCTGCTCGGCATCGACTCGGAGGCGGCGTACCCGACGACGGAGGTGACGCTGGCGCCCGGCTCGGTGCTCGCTCTTTATACGGACGGACTCGTGGAGTCGCCCGGTGTGGACATCGAGGACGCGCTGATCGACCTGGGGGCGCTGCTCTCCGAGGCGGGCGACGGTCCGCTGGAGGAGCTGGCGGACGCGCTGGTCCGGCACGGCACGGCCGGCCGGGAGCGGGTGGACGACGTGGCGGTGCTGTTGCTGCGGGCGGATGACGGAAGTTGAGCGCCTGGCGCGCAGTGGGTCCGGCCCTTCCGCCGAAGGGCCGGACCCAATGGGTCAGTTGGAGGAGGTTCCGTCCCGCTGACCGTTGCGGTGGTGGTACTTGGTGCCCTTCTCCTGAGCGGCACCCGCGCCGGCCTGGTCGTCGGCGCCCGCGCCCGCCTGGTCGTCCGCGCCGCCGATCTGGTCGCCGCCCGCCTGGTCACCGGCACCGGCCTGGTCGCCCGCACCGGCCTGGTCCCCGGCGCCCGCCTGGTCGCCCGCACCCGCCTGGTCGTCACCGGCACCGGCACCCGCGCCCGCGTCGCCAAGGGTGGCGCCCGTGGCCGCGAGGGCGGCGGTGACCGGCTGGAAGAAGGTCTCACCGCCGCTGGTGCAGTCGCCGCTGCCGCCGGAGGTCAGGCCGATCGCCGCGCCCTCCTGGGTGAACAGCGAGCCGCCGCTGTCGCCGGGCTCGGCGCACACGTCGGTCTGGATGAGACCGGTGACGGTGTCGACGCCGCCCGGGTCGGTCTCGCTCTGGAAGTTGACGGTGGCGTCGAGGCCGGTGACCTGGCCGTCGTGCAGTCCGGTGGTGGAGCCCATGCGGAACACGGTGGAGCCGACGGTGGCCTCGGCGGCCTGGGTGATCGCCACGACCTGGCCGTTGCCCGCGTTGACCTCGCTGGGCGCCTCGGTCGCCGGGTCGTCGTACTTGACGAGGGAGAAGTCGCCCTCGCCGGGGAAGGTGGCCTGGTCGACGGTGGCGATGGGCTGCCCGGTCTGCGAGTCGGACCACTCCTTGGCCGCGACGCCGCAGTGACCGGCGGTCAGGAAGGCGGGGCTGCCGTCGGAGGCGGTGACGTTGAAGCCGAGGGAGCAGCGGACGCCGCCGCCCTGCACCTGGGAGAAGATCGCGTCGCCGCCGGAGACGAAGGTCTTGAAGGTGCCGCCGGTCTTCTTCAGCGTGGCCGTGCCGGAGCCGAGACCGTCGACGGTGGACTCCAGCCGGTCCCACTTGGCGCCGGTCACCGTGGAGTCGGCGCTGACGATCACCTTGTTGGTGCGCGGGTCGACGGCCCAGGCGGTACCGGGGATGGCCGCCTTGGTCCGCAGCGTCTTCGCGGCGGACTGGAGGTCGGCGGTGCTGTTCTCCACCTGCCGTACGACGGCGCCCGCACTCTTCGCACGTGCGACGGCGGCACCGTCACCGACCGCGTTGACGACGAGCTGCTGCTTGGCGCTGTCGTAGTAGGAGCCGGCGAACTGGCCACCGAGGGACTGCTTCAACTGGGCGGCGAGCGTGGTCGCGTCGGTGGCCTTGAGGGTCCTCGCGGTGCCCGCCGTGGCCGTGTCCTTGTCCTGGGACGCGTGGGCGTTGGGCAGCAGCAGGGCCGCCGCTCCGAGCGCCGCGACACCGCCCACCGCTATAGCGGCCTTCCTCTTGGGCATGCGCTTGTGACTCAACTTCTCGACCTCCTGGGTACGGGGGTCTGCCGCTGTCGGGCAGTTCGTAGGGGGGTGCCGGCTGGCTACAGGTACGGGCGGCACGCCCGGCGCGTTCAATCCCGATTGCCAACTTCGTTGCGGGGATGGGGAATCAGCCACGACCGCGCCCCGTCTGACACACCGACACCTCCATCACCCCGCGTCACGGGAAAGTCGCCCTGCGTCCAACACCGATACCGGAATCCCTACTTCAGGGAATCTGCACATCCCGCACCCGGGCAGGGCACGGACCGCGAGGTTCGCGCACCGGCGCGGGTGTCCCGGACGTGCCTTTGGAGTGGTGTGCCGGATTCGCGTTACCGGCGGTAGTGGAGACGGCGCGACGACGGCGGGGGGAATGTGAAGGAGAACCGTTCACGGCGTGCGCACCCCTGCACGAATGAACCTCACAGTGCGCCGAACTCGCTGGTGAGAGCCCTGAGTAAGTGGAATCGGGCGCGGCGTGCGTGCTTTGATCCATCGCATCGCAGGAACCGCCCCAGGGCTGCCGGAGACGGCGGCCGGAAGGTCTGGAACTCCTCGCGGCCGCGGCCGTCATCTGTCCCCAGAGGGGGCCGCTCCCCCCTTGTGAAGACCCATACGAAGGGAAGTTCCATCATGAACTCCACCCCCCGTGTCGAGACCGTCGAGATCTCGGACGCCGAGCTGGACAACGTTTCCGGCGGCCTGTCCGTGAACGCCCTCTCCACCGTGACCGGCGCCGTCAACGGCATCGCCCCGGTTTCCGGCCTGGTGGACACCGTCGTCGGCACCGTCGAGGGTGTCACCGGCCTCAACACGGCCCCGGTCACCGGCCTGGTCGCCGGTCTCTGACCGCACCTCGGTGTCACCGAGAGTCCCGGACCCCCTCGCGGGTCCGGGACTCTCGGGCGTCCCGAAACATTTCCGTGCCGTCGTCTCTCCTCGGGTGAGGGAAGTTCCGTGCAGTTCCGCCAACAGGCCCTCGCCAAGCTCCAGTCGCCGGAGGATCTCGACCTCCCGGTGCGGCTGGCACGCCCGCAGGGGTGGCTCGTGCTCAGCATCACCGTCGTCGTGATGGCGGCGGCCTCGGTGTGGGCGGTGACCGGTTCGGTCGCCTCCACCGTGAGCGCCCCGGCCATCCTCACGCACGGGCAGGGCAGTTACGTCCTCCAGAGCCCCGTGGCCGGACAGGTCACCGGTGTGCTCGCCAAGCAGGGGCAGCGGCTGCCCGAGAATGCCCCCGTGCTCAAGGTCCGTACCGCGCAGGGCGATTCGGTGATCCGTACGGTCGCCGCGGGCCGGATCACCGCGGTGGCCGCGACCATCGGGCAGATCGTGCAGACCGGCGCCGACGTGGCCGCCGTGGAGAAGGTCGCGCACGACTCCGACCCCCTCTACGCGACGGTGTACGTCCCCGCCGAGAACGCCGCCTCGATCCCCGCACACGCCACCGTGGACCTGACCGTGTCCTCCGTACCTGCCGAGCGCTACGGCGTGCTGCGCGGCACGGTGAAGTCGGTGGACCGCACGGCGCAAAGCGCCCAGTCGATCGGCGCGTTCCTCGGCGACAGCCAGCTCGGCCGGCAGTTCACCGCCAAGGGCCGTCCGGTCGCCGTCCTCGTCACGCTCGACAAGTCGGCCTCGGCGAGGAGCGGTTACCGCTGGTCGTCGGCGGGCGGACCGCCGTTCGGGCTCGACTCCATGACCCTGGCCTCCGGTGCGGTCCATCTGAGCGACCAGCGCCCGATCGATTGGCTGCTCCCGTGACCGCCCCGACCGACACCGCGCAGGAGAACCGCGGCCGCAGACGGGTCGCCCCGGCCCGCCGCCCGGTGCCCAAACCCCGTGGCGGCACGGTCCGTACGCCCACCGTGCTCCAGATGGAGGCCGTCGAGTGCGGCGCCGCCTCCCTCGCCATGGTGCTCGGCCACTACGGCCGCCATGTCCCGCTGGAGGAACTCCGCATCGCCTGCGGTGTCTCCCGCGACGGCTCGCGGGCGAGCAACCTGCTCAAGGCGGCCCGGAGTTACGGGCTGACCGCCAAGGGCATGCAGATGGACCTCGCGGCGCTCGCCGAGGTGCGCGCCCCGGCCATCCTGTTCTGGGAGTTCAACCACTACGTCGTGTACGACGGCATGGGCCGCCGCTTCGGCCGGCGCGGGGTGTACATCAACGACCCCGCCAAGGGCCGCCGGTTCGTGCCCATGGAGGAGTTCGACGGCAGCTTCACCGGTGTGGTGCTGGTGCTGGAGCCGGGCGACGGCTTCAGCAAGGGCGGCCGCAAGCCCGGTGTGCTCGGCGCGATGCCCGCCCGGCTGCGCGGCACGGCGGGCACCCTGCCCGCGGCGGTGCTGGCGAGCCTGCTGCTGGTCGCGGTGGGCGCGGCGGTACCGGCGCTCAGCCGTACCTACATCGACATGTTCCTCATCGGCGGCCAGACCTCGCTGCTCGGCGTGCTGTTCGCGTCGATGGCGACCTGTGTGGCGCTGACCCTGGTGCTGACCTGGCTGCAGCAGACGAACCTCCTGCACGGCCGGATCATCTCCTCCACCCTGTCCAGCGCCCGCTTCCTGCGCCATCTGCTGCGGCTGCCGGTCACCTTCTTCTCCCAGCGCTCCCCCGCCGACCTGGTACAGCGCCTCCAGTCCAACGACCAGGTCGCCGAGACCCTGGCCCGCGACCTCGCGGCGGCGGGCGTGGACGCGATCGTGGTCGTGCTGTACGCGGTGCTGCTGTACACCTACGACCCGCAGTTGACCTTCGTCGGCATCGGCGTGGCGCTGCTGAACATCGTGGCGATGCGGCTGGTGATCCGGCTGCGCGCGACGCGTACCGCGAAGCTGCGGGCGGACACCGCGCGGCTGACGAACACCTCGTACACCGGGCTCCAGCTCATCGAGACGATGAAGGCGACCGGCGGCGAGGACGGCTACTTCCGCAAGTGGGCCGGGCAGCACGCGGCGACGCTGGAGGAGCAGCAGAAGCTCGGGGTGCCGAGCGCCTGGCTGGGCGTGGTCGCGCCGACGCTGGCCACCTTCAACAGCGCGCTGATCCTGTGGATCGGCGGCCTGAGGGCGGTCGAGGGGCACATCTCGGTCGGGTTGCTGGTGGCGTTCCAGGCACTGGTGGCCCGCTTCACCGCGCCCCTCACCCGGCTCAACGGCGTGGCGGGCCGCATCCAGGACTTCGCGGCCGACGTGGCCCGGCTGAAGGACGTGGAGAACTTCCAGGCCGACCCGCTCTACGCGCGTCCCGGCGGCGCCGACGACACCCGCAGGCTGCGCGGGCACGTCGAGCTGGAGGGCGTCACCTTCGGCTACAGCCCGCTGGACAAGCCGCTGCTGACCGACTTCGACCTCACGGTGGGTCCGGGTCAGCAGGTGGCTCTGGTGGGTGGTTCGGGCAGCGGCAAGTCGACGGTGTCCCGGCTGATCTCAGGGCTGTACTCGCCGTGGGAGGGCGTGATCCGGATCGACGACCGCAGGCTGGAGGACATCCCGCGCGGCGCGCTCGCCGCCTCGGTGTCCTTCGTCGACCAGGACGTGTTCCTCTTCGAGGGCTCGGTCCGCGACAACGTGGCGCTGTGGGACCCCTCGATCCCGGACGAGGCCGTGGAGGAGGCGCTGCGGGACGCGGCGCTGTACGACGTGGTGGCGCGCAGGCCGGGCGGGGTGCACAGCAAGGTCGAGCAGGACGGCCGCAACTTCTCCGGCGGCCAGCGCCAGCGGCTGGAGATCGCGCGGGCGCTGGTGCGCCGCCCCAGCATCCTGGTGCTGGACGAGGTGACCAGCGCGCTGGACGCGGAGACGGAGCTGACGGTGATGGACAACCTGCGCCGGCGCGGCTGCGCCTGTGTGGTGATCGCCCACCGGCTGTCCACGGTCCGCGACAGCGACGAGATCGTGGTGCTCCAGCACGGCACGGTCGTGGAGCGGGGCAGGCACGAGGAGCTGGTGGCGCGCGGTGGCGCGTACGCGGCGCTGGTCAGGGAGCGGTGAGATGACGTCCACGCACGACGGTGATCTGGTGCTGGGCGCCCTCGGCTCGCTGGGTACGCGGGTCGACTGCGCCGGGCTGAACCGGCTGGATCTGGAGGGGCCGCAGGTGCTCTGGCTGGTGGCGGCCGGGGCGCTCGACCTGTTCGCGGTGGACGCCGCCGAGCAGGGCCACTGGCACCACCTGGGCCGGGTGGAGGCGGGCGCGCTGCTGCTGGGCCCGGTCGCGGGCCCCCAGCACACCCTGGTGGCCCGCCCGGTGCGGGACTGTGTGGTGCACCGGGTGAACCTGCGCGAGCTGTACCAGGGCGCGCACACCGAGACCTGGTCCTACGACGAGTACGGCAACCCGCAGTACGTACCCCCCTCCTCCAGCCCGCTGGAGTACGCCCTCGCCCTCGGCGTCGGCCGCGGCCTGTCGGTGCTGTTCCAGGCGCCGCTCACCGAGGACCGGTCGGTCGCGCCCTCGGACGACGACGTGTTCTGGATGCAGGTGCCGCCCGGCAGCGCGCAGTACGGCTCGATGTACGGCGCGGAGGCGGCGGACGACCTGCTGATGGACCCGGCGCTGTGGCAGAGCCTGGTCGACCAGCAGTACCGGCTGCTGACCGCGCTGGACCGCTGGATCGAGCAACTGGAGCGCACCCACGAGACGCGGGCGGCGGCCGGCATCAAGGCCGGTGAGGCGGTACGCGCCCAGGCCGACCAGACCTTGCTCGCCTCCATCGGCAAGCGCTCGGCGCAGCGGACCACCGCGGCCGACGCGGACGCCGGGTACGCGGCGTGCAAGCTGGTCGCGCAGGCGGCCGGGATCACACTGGCCGACCCGGCACGCGGGATCGGCGAGAGCGAGCGGCTCGACCCGGTGGAGCGGGTGGCGCTGGCCTCGCGGGTCCGGGTCCGGGCGGTTCGCCTGGAGGGCCGCTGGTGGCGGGAGAACGTGGGCCCGCTGGTCGGCCACCGGGCGCTGTCCGGTGCGCCGGTGGCGTTGCTGTGGCGCCGGGGCGGTTACGTCGCCGTACAGCCGGCGACCGGCCGGGAGACGCCGGTGGAGAAGGCGAACGCGGAGGAGTTCGAGCCGCGTGCGGTGATGTTCTACCGGCCGCTGCCCGAGAAGCGGCTCGGCCCGCTGGGCCTGCTCCGGTTCAGTCTGGGCGGGACGCGGAAGGACCTGCTGAACCTGCTGCTGGCGGGACTGGTCACGGTGGCGATCGGCGCGCTGGTGCCCGTCGCCACGGGCAAGGTGCTCGGCGAGTACGTACCGCAGGCGCGGGAGAACCTCATCGCGCAGGTCTGTCTCGCGGTGATGCTCAGCGGGGTGGTGTCGGCGGCGTTCACCCTGCTGGAGAACCTCACCATCCTGCGGCTGGAGGGACGCATCGAGGGCTCGCTCCAACCGGCTGTCTGGGACCGGCTGTTGCGGCTGCCGACCCGGTTCTTCAGCGGACGCTCCACCGGCGAGCTGGCGAGTGCCGCGATGGGCATCAGCTCGATCCGGCGGCTGCTGGCGGGCGTCGGCCCGGTGGTGGCGCAGTCGGTGACGATCGGCGCGATGAACGTCGGTCTGCTGCTCTATTACAGCGTGCCGATGGCGCTGGCCGCGATCGGGATGCTCGTGGTGATCGGCGCCGTCTTCCTGGGGCTCGGGCTGTGGCAGGTGCGCTGGCAGCGGCGTCTTGTGACGCTCGGGAACAAGCTGAACAACCAGGCGTTCCAGACCCTGCGCGGCCTGCCCAAGCTGCGGGTGGCGTCGGCGGAGAACTACGCGTACGCCGCCTGGGCCCGGGAGTTCGCGCGCAGCCGGGAGCTCCAGCAGAAGGTCGGCCGCATCAAGAACCTCAGCTCCGTGCTGGGCGCGGTGTATCTGCCGATCTGCACGCTGGTGATGTTCATGCTGCTGGCGGGCCCGGCGAAGGGCGCGATGTCGGCGGCGTCGTTCCTCACCTTCAGCACGGCGGTGACGATGGTGCTGACCTCGGTCACCCAGTTGACCGGCGCCTTCGTGTCGGCGGTGGCGGCGCTGCCGCTGTTCGAGGAGCTGCGCCCGGTGCTGGACGCCACCCCGGAGGTGCGGGCGGGCAGCACCCGGCCGGGCCCGCTGACCGGCGCGCTGGAGGCCCGGCGGCTCTCCTTCCGGTACTCCGACGACGGCCCGCTGGTCCTGGACGACGTGTCCTTCGCGGTGCGGCCGGGCGAGTTCGTCGCGGTGGTCGGCCCGAGCGGCTGCGGCAAGTCCACCCTGCTGCGCCTGCTGATCGGCTTCGACAAGCCGGTCTCCGGCAGTGTGCTGTACGACGGCCAGGATCTCGGCGCGCTGGACCAGTCTGCGGTGCGGCGGCAGTGCGGGGTGGTGCTCCAGCACGCGCAGCCGTTCAACGGTTCCATCATGGACGTGGTCTGCGGCACCGAGCCGTACACGCCGGAGGAGGTCATGGCGGCCATCGAGCTGGCGGGCCTGGCGGAGGACGTGCAGCGGATGCCGATGGGGCTGCACACCATCGTCGCCGGGAGCGGCGCGGTCTCCGGCGGGCAGCGCCAACGGCTGATGATCGCGCAGGCGTTGATCCGCCGGCCGCGCATCCTCTTCTTCGACGAGGCGACCAGCGCCCTGGACAACGACACTCAGCGCACGGTCATCGAGTCCACCCGCAAGCTGAACGCCACCCGGGTGGTCATCGCCCACCGGCTTTCCACCGTGATGGACGCGGACCGGGTGGTGGTGATGGAGGACGGCAAGGTGATCCAGCAGGGCACCCCGGCCGAACTGCTCGCCGACACCGGCGGCCGGCTGCACGAACTGGTGCGACGGCAACTGGCGTAGGGCTGGATGTGCCGCTTCCCGGCGAGGCCCCCCACGGGCCTGGCCGGGAAGCGGCTGTGGGTCCGGAAGGCGGCGGCCCCACTCCGCCTCACCCTCCCGGTACGGGATCGCCGGTCGCTCCGCCCCAGGGGCCGCACTCCCCAGTTGCGAAACCGACCCTGCGGCACGGAGCCCGTGCGATCCCGGTCTAGAACGCGAAGACGCTGCTGTCGAGCGCGTCCTTCGCGCAAGCGTTGCCGAACGTGCGCTCGTAGGCGACCCGTTGGCCCTGCCAGACACCCTGGACGGTGACGACCACGGGGTCGTACAACCGGGTGCAGTGCACGTCGGGGCGGGCCTTCAGGGCGGTGAAGTCGCCGCTGACTCCGCGCAGTTCGGCGCAGGCGGCGGCCGCCGCGGGGTGGGTGCCGGTGGCCGTCGGGGCGCAGCTCAGGGTGACGGCGCGCTCCGGGGTGACCGTGGTCGCGCTGTCGCCGTGCCCGGTGGTGAGGACCAGTGCCGAGGGCGCGTACAGGGAGGCAGGCGCGGCTACGGCGGAACCGGTCAGAGGTCCGCAGACGGCGGCGGCGGTGAGGCCGAGGGCCGCGGCCCAGCGCGCGGTGTTCCGCATGGTGTGCATCCTTCCGCTCGATTTGAGGGTGTGCCGCCCATTGCCCGGTGGGGCGCCGCGACGGCGAGCGCCACTCTGCCGAGTCCGCAGCCGGAACACACATCCCACCCATGACTTTCAGTAACATTGCGTATTGAATCAGTGGCGCGAAGTCACGGAATTCGAACACGTCGACCCCTCAACGCCGGGCTTTCCGAACACGCGGATCGCCCCGATGGCCGGAACTCACCGCCTGAGCAATCGGCCTGAAACATTCCGCTCCCCCGCGCCGGGGCCGCTTTCACGATCCGCGCGTGACACCTTCACGATTCCTCGTGTTCGCACGGGTTTCGCCGGGACGCACGGGTGGGCGAACCCTCCACCGAAACGGCCGCGGATGGATGAAACATCCCCTGGCTCCAGGTGCCGATCCGGCCGTACCGTCGGCAGACCCCGTCCCAGGAGCCCCAGTTGACCTCACCGCACACCGAATCCCCCGCCCCGGCGCCCTCGCTCACCGAGGTCGAGCCCTACGGGGTCGAGCGCATCCCGGACGCGGAACGCACCGCGACCCCGTTCGACCTGTTCCGGGTCGCATTCGGTGGCGCCAACACCTTCTCCACCTCCGTACTGGGCGCGTTCCCCATCCTCTTCGGGCTCTCCTTCTGGCAGGGCCTCGCGGCGACCGTGCTCGGGGTGCTCGCGGGCGCCCTGATCCTGTGTCCGATGGCGATGTTCGGCCCGGCCAACGGCACCAACAACGCGGTCTCCTCCTCGGCACACCTGGGCGTGCACGGCCGCGTGGTCGGCTCCTTCCTCTCCCTGCTGACGGCGGTGGCGTTCTTCTCCATCTCGGTGTGGAGCTCGGGAGACGCCCTGGTGGGCGGCGCGCACCGCCTGTTCGGCCTCTCGCGCGGCACGCTCTCGTACGTGGTCGCGTACGCGCTGTTCGCCGGGCTGGTGCTCGCGGTGTGCGTGTACGGGTTCCGGTTCATGCTGTTCGTCAACAAGATCGCGGTGACCTCGGCGACGGTGTTGTTCCTGCTGGGCGCGGTCGCCTTCGCCGGTGACTTCGACCCGTCGTACGGAGGCTCGTTCACCGCCTCGGCGGACGCCGCCACGCAGGCGATGTTCTGGCCGTCCTTCATCGGGGCGGCGCTGATCGTGCTGTCCAACCCGGTGTCGTTCGGGGCGTTCCTCGGCGACTGGTCGCGGTACATCCCGGCGGACGCCCCGCGTCGGCGGGTGGTCGGCGCCGCGTTCCTGTCCCAGGTCGCCACCCTGCTGCCGTTCGTGTTCGGCCTGGCGACGGCGAGCATCATCGCCACCAAGGCCCCCAAGTACGTCGACCCGACGGCGCCCGACTTCGTGGGCGGCCTGCTGGCGATCTCCCCGGGCTGGTTCTTCCTGCCGGTGTGCCTGCTGGCCCTCATCGGCGGCATGTCCACGGGCACGACCGCGCTGTACGGCACCGGGCTGGACTTCTCCTCGGTGTTCCCCCGGCTGTCGCGGGTGCGGGCGACGATGCTGGTCGGCGTGGTGTCGATCGCGTTCATCTTCGTCGGCCGGTTCGCCCTGGACCTGGTGCAGTCGATCTCCACCTTCGCCACGATGATCATCACCTGCACCACGCCGTGGATGGTGGTGATGATCCTCGGCTTCTTCACCCGCCGCGGCTGGTACGACCCTGACGCCCTCCAGGTCTTCAACCGCCGCCAGCGGGGCGGCCGTTACTGGTTCACCCACGGCTGGAACTGGCGCGGGATGACCGCGTGGTGGGTGTCGGCGGCCCTGGGCGTCCTCTGCACCGACATCCCCGGCCAGTTCGTCGGCCCGCTGGGCGGCCTGGCGAACGGGGTCGACATCAGCCTGCCGCTGTCGCTGGCCGTGGCGGCGGTGCTGTACCTGTCCCTGCTGTGGCTGTTCCCGGAGCCCCGGGCCGCCTACGGGCCGGAGGGGGCGCGCTGGGTGCGGACCAGGGAGGTCCCGGTGCCGCCGATCACGCAGGCGCCCGCCCTGGCCGCGGTGTGACCTCTGCCGGCGGGGTCAGTCGGGCTTGCTCAGCAGGCGGGTCACCTCCTCCCCCGTCGCCGGGGTGAGACGGCCCTCGCACGGCAGGCCGAGGGTGCGGGCCAGATCCGCGCCCTGGAGGTCGACCAGGGCCTCCGCCAGCTCCGCGAAGGACGCCGCCGCCGTACGGCCGCGTACGGCACCCGTCGCCACCGTGGCCACGCCGACCAGCGCGGCGGGCCACCACCACACGGCCAGCAGCAGGTAGGCCAGACCCCAGGCCGTGAGCCGGGCGGCGGCGCTCAACGCGGTCCGAGCGGTGCCGAGTTCGGCGCGGGTGCTGTCGGGGGCGAGGAGCCAGAGGTGGGGCCAAGCGGCGGTCAGGTCCAGGCGGTACGCCCGCCACACGCGCCGGTCCGGGGTCGTGACCCGGTCTCCGGTCCAGAAGGGGTGGCGCGGCGCGACCAGAGAGACCTCGTTGCGCCGGGCGTACAGCCTCTCCGCCTCGGCCACCAGGGCGTCACCGTCGGCCGCACCGCCCAGCCGGGCCCGCCCGGCCGCGACCAGGGCCGTACGGTAGGCGTCGTCCGCGGCCCGCCATCTGCGCGACCGGCGCTCCGTCAGCCACCGGGTCACCGGCCCGCGCGGACCCGTCAGCCAGACCCGCTCGACCAGCGCTCCCACCGCCTGCGCACCGGTGCCCGTCAGCGCGGCCCCGGCCAGCACGGCGACCGCGCACACCGCGAGCACGCCCACGCTGTGCGCGCCCGGCGCGGCGGCGAGGGCGTCGAGGCGCTCGCGCAGCCGCCCGGTGTCCTGCCAGTGCCGCTGGCCGAGGGTGACGGCGGCGGCCAGCGCGACGAGGTACACCAGGCCGGGGACGGCCAGCAGGGCGACCCAGCGTTCGGCCAGCTTGCCCCCGAGCGCGTTGAGGAACGCGGTCACGGGCGCAGCCTGATCTCCCGCAGCGGCCGCCCGAAGATCCGGCACTGGGCCGGGGTCTCGGGCGTGGGTGCCTCGACACGGGCGCAGCCGCCGCCCGGACACGCCAGTACGTGCAGCAGCGGGTGCCCCGCGCCGGGGAACCGCTGATAGACGGGCGGCGTGTCGGTGCGGTACGAGCCGAGGCCCGCGGTGAAGCCGGCGGCCAGCAGGAGGTCCTCCAACTCGTCGAAGGAGTCCTCCAGCTCCTCCGGTGAGCGCCCGCCGCGTACCTCGGTGGTGATGTGGTCGATCAACCGACGCCCTTCGGGGCCGAGTTCGGGTGCCCGCTCGGTCAACCGGTGGCACAGAGCCGCCAGCCGCTCGTGGCCCGGGCCGTCGTCCCCGTCGTCGTCGAGCCCGCTCATCGTCGTACCTCCCTGGACCAGCCGACCGGCGACTCAGCATAACGAGGGCGGTGAGCGGACCACTTGGGTAAAATCGGGCTCGGGACTTCAGAGCCCATGGCGTCACACAGGGGGCCGGTCATGTCGGACGCGCACGGAGCCGCTGGGCACGCGCTCCGCCAAGTCGCCGTACTGATCGAAGAGTTCAACCGAACAGGTGACCGCCGTCCGCTGGACAGCGCGGTCGGGATCTGCCGGGAAGCCCTCCGCGCGGCGCCACCCCAGGGTCCTGTCCACACCGCGTGCCGTGCGGCACTGCGCAGCACCCTGGTGATGCGCTGGTCGGCGTTCCGCGACCGGCGGGACCTGGACGCGTCGATCACCGAGGGACGGGCGCTCGCGGCGGGCCCCGCCCCGGACGAGCAGGACTTCCGTCTCCTGGGCCGCATGCTGGCCGACCGCCATGAACTCACCCGCGATCCGGCCGACCTGGAGGCGGGCATCCTCGCCCTGCGGCGTGCCGCCGAGCTGCCCATGCACGGCTGGGACAACCGGCCGTTCATCTTCGACACCCTCGGCGGCCTGCTGGCCGAGCGCGGCGAGGCGACGGGCGACACCGCCGACCTCGCGGAGGCGGAGCGACTGCGCCGGGCGGCCCTGACCCTGCTGCCCGAGGACTCCCCGGAGCTGCCGACCGTACGGAACAACCTGGCGGCGACCCTCCGCCACACCGCCGAGCTGCACCGGGACCCCGCCCAGGCCCGTGAGGCCGTCGACCTGCTGAGCGCGGCCCTCGCGGACACCCCGTCACCCCGCCGCCCGCAGGCCCTGCTCCACCTGGCCACGGCCTGGCAGACGAAGGCCGAACTCACCGGCGCCCCGGCCGACATCGAGGCCATGGTCGCCGTCCACGACGCCGCCCTCGCCGCGGCACCGAGAGGCCATCCCCTCCGGGCTCGCACCCTCACCGGCCTGGGCGTGGCCCTCCGGCTGGCGGCGGAGCACACCGAGGACACCGAGCCGCTGCGCGCAGCCGTGGCCGTGCTCGGCGAGGCCGTACAAGAGACACCGGAGGGCAGCCGGGCCCGCCCGCACCGGCTCAACAGCCTCGGCAACGCCCTGCACCGGCTGGGCGAGCGCACCGGCGACGCGGCCCTGCTGGACGAGTCCGTACGCGTCCTGCGCGCCGCCGTCGCGGAGCCGTCGCCGCAGGAGGAGGGACACGTGGGCCGGGTGGCGAACCTCGCCCTGGCCCTGCGCGAGCGCTACCACCAGACGGGTGACCTGGAAACCCTGCGCGAGGCGGCCCGCCTGGCCCGGCTCGCGCTGAGCGCCCCCCGTACGGCCAGGGACTCCGACACCCAGCTCGCCAACCTCGGTGTGGTCCTGCAGACCTGGTACGACCGCACCGGTGACGCGGGCGCCGCCGCCGAGGCCGTCGAGGCCGCCCGCCGGGTCCTCGCCCGCACCCCGCCGGGCGGCGCCGAGCGGGCCATGCGGCTGAACCACCTCGGCAACGCACTCTTCCAGCGGTACGAGTCCGGCGGCGACCCGGCCGATCTGGCGGAGTCGGTCGCCATGCTGACCGAGGCCGTGGAACGGACGGCCTACGGCACCTCGGAGCACGCCGACTATCTGCACAACCTGGGCCTGTCCCAGCTCACGGGCGCCCGCGCGGCCGAGGACCCGACGCTGCTGAACCAGGCGGTGACCACGCTGGGCCGGTCCGTATGGGCGTCGGCCCCCGGCGCGGCCCCCACCGCCAACCGGCTCCATTCGTACGCGTCCGCGCTGCGTACCCTGCACGCGGTGACCGAGGACCCGGCCGTGCTGCTCGCGGCCGAGGACGCCTACCGGCAGGTCGCCGGGATCACGGCGCTGCCCGCCGCGCAGCGCGTGCGGGCCGCGTACTCCTGGGGCATCGCGGCGGCGGACGCGGGCCGCTGGGAGCAGGCGCTCGAAGGGTTCGAACTCGCCCTGGCACTGCTGCCGTTCAGCATCGGCAGGCGGCTGACCCGAGACGACCAGGAGCACGGGCTGACCAGTGTGCAGGGGCTCGCCGCGGACGCCGCCGCGTGTGCGGTGCACCTGGGCCGGCTCGACCACGCGGTGCTGCTGCTGGAGCAGGGGCGCGGGGTGCTGCTGGGGCAGACCATCGCGGCCCGCGCCGAGCTGGAGCGGCTGCGTGCCGCGTATCCGGACGCCGCCGAACGCTTCGTGGAGCTGCGTGACCTCATCGACGCGCTGGACCCCACGGAGGAGGACACCGACGAACGGCACCTGCTCGCGGCCTACTGGGAGGAGCTGGTCGCCGAGATCCGCACGCTGCCGGGCTTCGGCGGTTTCCTGGGCGGTCCGACGACCGCCGAGGTGCGGGCATGTGCCGCGCGCGGGCCGGTGGTCCTGGTGTACGCGAGCCCGTACCGCAGCGACGCGCTGGTCCTGCTGGCGGACCGGGTGCTGCCGGTCCCGCTGCCGGGCGCCGGTCTTCCGGCCGTGGAGGCGCAGGCGCGGCGGCTCGACAGCGCGCTCGCCGAGGCGGCCGTACCGGACGGGGAGCGGGCCGCGCAGGAGACGGTCGCGGAGGTGCTCGCCTGGACGTGGGACCACGTCACCGGGCCGGTCCTTCGAGCGCTGGGGCTGTCCGCCCCACCGACGGACGGTGTCTGGCCGAGGCTGTGGTGGTCGCCGGGCGGCCCGCTGGCCGCGCTGCCACTGCACGCGGCCGGCCACCACGGCGACCCCTCCCGTACGGTGCTGGACCTCGCGGTCTCCTCCTACACGCCGACCGTCCGCGCCCTGGCGTACGCCCGCGCCCGCGCGGCGGGCCCCCCGCCGGCCGGGCGCCTGCTCGCGGTGGTCGTGCCCGACGCCCCCGGCGCCCGCAGGCTGGGCGGAGTGCGCCGGGAGGTGCGGGAGCTGAGCGCGCTGCTGCCGACCGAGGTGATCGCGGGCCCGCGTGCCACGTTCGCCGGGGTGATGGCGGCACTGCCCGCCCATCCGTACGTCCACTTCGCCTGCCACGGGGTGAGCGAGCCGGACGACCCGTCCGGGGCACGGCTGCTGGTGCACGACCACCGGGAGCACCCACTGACGGTACGGCACATCTCACGGCTGGAACTGCCCGACGCCCGGCTCGCCGTACTGTCCGCCTGCGAGACCGCGCGGGGCTCGGAGCGGCTGGCGGACGAGTCGATCCACGTCACCTCGGCCTTCCAGATCGCCGGGTACCCGCACGCGATCGGCACCCTGTGGCCGGTGCACGACGCGGTGGCGGTACGCGTGACGCGGAGCCTGTACCGGGAGATGCGCGGCGCCCTCTCCGCATCGGCGGAGTTGGACGCGGCCCTCGCGCTGCACCACGCCGTACAGGAGTGCCGGGCGGCCTTCCCCGGCAGCCCCAGCCTGTGGGCCGCCCATGTGCACTCCGGGGCATAGAGCCGCCGGAGCCGGACGACGAGAGGAGGGGGTCCGGACATGGCCCTCGGATGGCGCAGGAAACGCGAGGACGACGGCCGGCGGGACATCCCCGAACCGGAACTGCCCCCGGCCGCCGACCTGGTCGTCACGATGCTCAACGAGGACGGCACCGAGGAGGAGATCAGTCGCGTCGGCATGCCCCCGCACGAGTTCTACGGCATGCGCGCCAACGCCGCCCACCAGCGACTCGGCCCCGAACACCCGGACACCTTGCGGGCGTTCCGCGACTACGCCCGCGCGCTGACCCACATGGAGGGCCGCCATGAGGAGGCACGCGAGCGGCTGATGGCCCTGGTGTACACCCAGTCCCGGACCCTCGGCTACGTCCACGAGGACACCCTGACGACCGCCGCCGACCTCGCCGGACTGATGCACGTCACGGGCGAGTTGGGCAAGTCCGAGGAGGTGTGGCGCAGCGTGTGGACCAGCCGCGCCGAGCTCCTCGGCCCGGACCACCCGCACACCCTGGACAGCGCGTCCTCCCTGGCCGCGGTGCTGGAGGACCTGCGCCGCGAACCGGAGGCCGCCGCCCTGCGCCGGGACGTGCTGGAACGCCGCAGGCGCCTGCTCGGCCCGGACGACCCGGCGGTCCTCTCCGCCACCAGCAGCCACGCGGCGGCCCTGGTCAAGGCGGGCCACTGGGCCGAGGCGGAGCGCGAACTACGTTCCCTCGTCGCCAGGCTGGAACGCCGCGGCCTCCAGGACGACGACACCGGCCTGGCCGCCCGCGCCAACCTGGGTGCCGCGCTGTGCCGGCTGGACCGCCTGGACGAGGCGGAGGCGGTGATGCGCTCGGTCCTCACCACCCAGCAGCGCACCAAGGGCCCGGCCCACCCCGACGCCCTCACCACCCGCAACAACCTCGCCGCCGTCCTCCACGCCCGCGAGCACTACGCCGAAGCGGCCCACACCCTCCGCGAAGTCCTCACCCTCACCACCCAGCACAAGGGCGACTCCCACCCGGACACCCTCCACGCCCGCGACAACCTGGCCAACGTCCTGATCGACAACGGCGACCACGAGGAGGCCGCGACTCTCCTGACCCGCTGCCACACGGACTACACCCGAGTCTTCGGCCCCCACCACCCCCTGACCCGCACGGCAGCGGAACGGCTGGCTTGGCTGCGGGACAACTCGTCCTGATCCTTGCTTCCCTGACCACCCGCACTGTTGGCTTGACCGGTCCTTTCCTCCCCGCCCCCAAGTGTCGTGCGCATGCCCTTACCCGACCGTCTCGGTCTGCTCCGTGAACCCGATTTCCGGCGGCTCTTCGTCGCCACCGCGCTCGGGCAGTTGGGGGACCGGGTCGCCTTTCTGACGTTGCCGCTGATCGCGATCGTGGCGTTGGACGTGGGGGAGGGTCGGGTGGGTCTTCCTCGCGCGGGAGATCCACCTCGGGTCCTTCGGGATCGGCCTCGTCCTGTCGGGCATGGGGTGCGGGAGTCTGCTGGGCGCGCTGCTCGCGGCCCGGGTGTCGCGGTGGGTCGGGCAGGGCCCGGTCATCTGGCTCGCGCCGCTCGTGACCTGCCCGTTGACCGCCCTGACGGCGTTGGCGCGGCCCGGCTGGAGCGTCTGGGTGGCGGCGCTCGGACTGGCCGCCCTGTCGCTGGGCGGGGTCGTCCGGATGGTGGCGCAGGCGAGTTTCCAGCAGGCGCTCACCCCGGACCGGCTCATGGGCCGGATGAGTGCGACGGCGCGGTTCGTCTCGTGGGGCGGCCTCGCCCTGGGCGGCGTCCTCGGCGGCGCCGCCGGCTCGCTCCTCGGCGCACGGCTCACCCTCTGCGTGGGCGCGGCCGGGATGACCCTGAGCCTGCTGCCCGCCCCCCTCTCCCCCCTGCGCACCCTGCGCGAACTCCCCCGCAGCCAGGACCCCGTCCACACCGCCGACCAGGCTCCGGCCACGCCCACCCCCTGAGGCACACTGAGCTGAGCATGACACCCCCACGAAAGGGAGCGGCGGCATGGGTGCGCGGTGGGCTGACTTTCAGTACGAGATCTACCTCAACGGAATGAACGGGACGGTCCCCCGGCTGCCGACCGATCTGACCCGGCTGGAGGAGCTGGCGGAACACCGGCTCGGGCCGGGCCCGGTCGGGTACGTCGCGGGGAGCGCCGGGAACGGAAGCACCGAGCGGGCCAACCGGACCGCGCTGGAGCGCCGCCGGATCGTGCCGCGCATGCTGCGGGACGTCGCGGAACGGGACCTCTCCGTACGGCTGCTGGGACGTACGCTGCCGGCGCCGCTGGCCCTCGCGCCGGTCGGCGTGCTGTCGATCATGCATCCGGACGCGGAGTGCGGGGCCGCGCGGGCCGCCGCCGCGCAGGGCGTGCCGTTCGTCCTGTCGTCGGCGTCGAGCACGCCGATGGAGACCGTCGCGGAGGCGATGGGGGACGCCGAGCGGTGGTTCCAGCTCTACTGGGGCAGCGACCGCGAGGTGACCCGGAGCTTCCTGGGCCGGGCGAGGGCGGCCGGGTTCTCGGTGCTGGTCGTCACGCTGGACACCCCGCTGCTGTCCTGGCGCCCGCGCGACCTGGACCGGGCGTATCTGCCGTTCCTGCACGGGGTCGGCACCGCCAACTACTTCACCGACCCCGCTTTCCGAGCCGGGCTCGCCAAGCCGGTGGAGGAGGACCCGAACGCGGCCGTCCTCCGCTTCCTCGGCCTCTTCGGGGACGCCGGGCACACCTGGCCGGACCTCGCGTTCCTGCGGGAGCACTGGGAGGGGCCGATCGTCCTCAAGGGCGTCCTGCACCCGGACGACGCCCGCGCGGCCGCCGACGCCGGGATGGACGGGGTGGTGGTCTCCAACCACGGCGGCCGTCAGGTCGCCGGCTCCGTCGCCGCCGCCGACGCCCTGCCGGGTGTCGTCAGCGCGGTCGGTGACCGGCTCGACGTGCTGTTCGACAGCGGCATCCGCACCGGCGACGACATCGCCAAGGTCCTCGCCCTGGGCGCCCGCGCGGTCCTGCTCGGCCGCCCCTACGCGTACGGACTCGGGCTGGACGGCCAGGCGGGCGTCGAACACGTCGTCCGCAGCATCCTCGCGGAACTCGACCTGACCCTCGCCCTCTCCGGCCACGCCTCCCCCGCCACCCTCAATCCCTCCGTCCTGACGGAGGGGCCGAACTAGGCCCCCTGGTCCGGCGCTTCCGCCTGGCGGGCCGGGGTCTCGGACGTCTCCGCTACGGACAGCGAGCCGGGGGTGGCCGACGGGGTGTCGGTCAGCCAGTGCTGGGCGGGCGAGCGGTCCCGGAGCGAGACCACGATGTCGGCGCCGGGACGCGCGTCCGCCGAGGCCAGCGCGAGCGTCTCGTCCCAGCGGGGCAGCAGCTCGCCCCGCACGGTGAGGTCGTACCGCACGTCCTCCCCGCGCTCGGTGCCCGCGTCGTCGCAGGTGCCGAGGATGACGACGGCGGCGTCCGCGTGGGAGTCGAGGCACAGCTCGGGGTCCGCCTGGCTGTGCACGAGGCCGTCCGCGTCGTACGTCCACTGCTGGGTGACGGCGTCCGAGCACAGGGCCAGCGTCACCAGCCCGCCGCGCTCCGGCTCACCCTTGATGCCGAGGCAGAGCGAGGCCCCGGCATTGCGCAGCCGGATCGGCCGACCGGCCAGTGGCGGAGTGGCCGAGGCGGTCGCCGAGGGCTCGGCGGTACGGGGGTCGGCGGCGGGCGCGGCACCGGCGGAGGCCACCGGGGTGCGGCCGCCCTCCGCCTCGGGCCAGACGGCGAAGGCCAGCCCGGTCGCGAGCAGCCCGGCCGAGAGGACACCCGCCCCGGTACGCAGCGACCACCCGGTACCGCGCCGCCCCGCGCCCCGCTTGCCGGCCCGCCGACGCCCGCCGGAACGCGGGGCCTCCCCCCGGGCCGCGGCAGCCTGACCCCGGCCGGGCCGGGAGTCGAGATAGCGGCGGGCGCCCCAGCCGAGGACCGCCTCCGCGAGCAGCAGCCCGGCGCCGCTGTCGATCTGGCCGAGCTGTTCGGCGGCGTACCGGCAGTAGGAGCAGGCGTCCAAGTGCTGGCGGACATCGGGGAGTACACCCCCGCCCCGACGCACCGGCACGTCGAGCAGCCGGTTGTAGTGGCGGCACTCCCCACTGGGCGCCAGCTCACGGTGTGCGCGCAGCACACCCGCGCGCAGCTTCTCCCGGCTCTGTTCGAGCGCGGCGGCCGCGCCCACCGGGTCCACGCCGAGCAGCGCGGCGGGGACGGCCACGGGCTCGGCCTCGACCTCGGTGTGCCAGAGCAGCGTCTGCTCCAGCCGGGGCAGCAGGTGGAAGGCCCGCTCGGCGAGGGTGCGGTTCTCCGGGGTGAGGGAGTTCGCGGCGCGCATCCCGCGTCCCCCGGCCGGCTTGGCGAGGCCGGGCAGGGCGGCGGTGAGGCGGTCGGTGGCCGCCCAGTCGAGGACGGTGTCCCGTACGGCCACCAGCAGCCGGGGCCGGAGCGCCTCGGCGGGCTCGCCGAGGGCGAGCCGGTCCAGGGCCTGGTGGAAGACGGCGGCGGTGACCATGTGGGCCAGCGGTCCGGGACCGGCTAGGCAGATCACGGCGTAGTCGGCGGCGGGCTGCCAGTGCCGGGCCATCAGCAGGGCGGCCGACCGGGACGCCTCCGTGTCCGAACCGGCGCGCAGCGGCGCGGCCGTGGACTCGTCGGACTCCCCCGCCGCCATGCCGGGCAGGTAGGGGGGAAGGGGAGGCTGAGCGGTGGTCACTGAGCGGTTTCCTTTGGCGCGTGCGGAGCGTGGGAGCGGTCCTCCGGGGTGCGCACGGGGCGAGCGGGACCCACGGCTCCGCCCCGGCGTCCCCCGGCCCGGTGGCCCAACTGCCGAATCGGTTCCGGACTTCACCCCCCGCGCGGGAGTGTCAACCCTCGCACAACTTCTCCACACGCAACAAGGAGCGTGTCCCACATCGCCGGGTTTGCAGGGAAGTCGGAGTCGGGCGGGTTCCGCGCACCCCGTGTGAAGCTCGCGCACACGACGGCCACTCGCGCACGCTTCTCCCGGCGCGCCGGGCCGGTGTGGACTGGGCCCGGTCCCACCCGGAAGGCCCCCCGGCCGATCGCCGTACGGCTTCCCCCGTCCGCCGGGGCGGTGTCAGATCCGCCAGGACCTCAGCCGGTCGGCCGCGCCGTACACGTCGGCGCGGCCGTCGGTCAGGTCGCGGACGAGGTCGACGAGGGCGCCGTACGGCGGGTCGATGCCGGCGCCGCTGATGTGCAGGTAGGCGACGGCGGTGGCACAGGCGAAGCGGGCGTTGGCCGCGGGCAGCGGGCGGAGGACGGCGAGCGTGTGCAGCAAGGCGGCGGCCCGCCAGGCGGGGTCGGAGTCGACGCCGAGCCGGGGCGGGTCGACGCGGTGCCGGGCGACGGCGGCGACCAGGGCGGAGAAGTCGTCCACCGAGGGCTGTTCGGGCAGGACGTCCTCATGGCGCTGGAGCAGCCAGGGGATGTCGATGTGGATGACGGGGGGCATCGCAGGTCAGGCGGCCTCGCCCCTGGCCGGTACGGCCTCGTCGTCGGGGAAGGCGGCGGCGAACTCCTCGGCGTGCGCGGTGAAGAAGGCCCGGAACGTCTCCGCGCCCTCCTTCAGCGCCCGGTGCCGGGCGATGTCCGCCGCGGCCGCCTCCCGCACCAGGGCCTTCATCGACGTACCACGTTCCTTGGCGATCTGCCGCAGGTCCGCTAGTTCCCGCTCGCTGAACTCCACGTTGAGAGCTGGCATGCCCTCACGGTACCGCGAGGGTACTCACCCGTAAATCGAGCCAGATCAGCCGTCCGCTCCCCCGGTACCCAGGGGTTCTGACACCTCGCCGGGCCGACACCAGCAGACGCGCCGCCCCCAGATCCATCACATATGAGCACAAAAAGTGTCTTATTTCCTACATGCATACACCTTCGCGGCGTACTCTCCTCCGTGTCCCGCTCGCTGCCGCGGGCGCGGGACTCCTGGCCGCCTGCTCCGACTCCGGTCCCCGGCCCCGTCCCGGACCGCGCGGCACGATGATGGCGGCGGGGAACTTCGTCCCGCCGGGGCCCGCGGGTTACGTCGAACCGTCGGGACCGGAGGTCCGGGCGGCCGAGCGCCGGCGCGGCTCGGGCCGGGTGCGCATGTTCACGCTGACGGCCGGTGAGACCACGCTGGACCTGGGCGGCCGGTCGGTGCGCACCTGGGCGTACCAGGACGCGCTGCCCGGACCGCTGGTGCGGGCGACGGCCGGTGACGTGCTGAGCATCACGCTCGCCAACCGGCTGCCGGAGACCACCACGCTCCACTCGCACGGCGTCCGGCTGCGCTGCGACATGGACGGCGCGCCGGGCCTCACCCAGGATTCCATCCCGGCCGGAATGGACTTCAACTACCGCTTCACCGTCGCCCACCCGGGCACCTACCTCCTGCACAGCCACGTCGGCATGCAGCCGGACCGGGGCCTGTACGCGCCGCTCGTGGTGGACGACCCCCGGGAGCCGCTGAAGTACGACAAGGAGTGGGTGGTCGTCCTCGACGACTGGGTGGACGGCGTCGACGGCTCCACCCCGGAGAAGGTGCTGCAACAGCTCAAGCCGGGCGGCGGCATGGCAATGATGGGCCCTGAGCGCCCGACCGCCCACCCGCACGAGCACCCGAAGTCGGCGATGCCTCACCTGCCGAAGAACACCGGCCCGGACCGCATGCTGCACGGGACGAAGAGCCGCATCCTGGACGGGGTCGGTGGCAACGTCTCGTACCCGATCTACCTGATCAACGGGCGCCGGCCGGGCGCGCCGACCTCGTTCAAGTGCCGTCCCGGCGAGCGGGTGCGGCTGCGGATCATCAACGCGGGCTCGGACACCGCCTTCCGGGTGGCGCTCGGCGGCCACAAGCTGACGGTGACGCACACCGACGGCTACCCGGTCCAGCACCGGGAGACGGACGCGCTGCTGGTCGGCATGGCGGAGCGGTACGACGTGCTGATCACGGCCAAGGACGGGGTGTTCCCGCTGGTCGCGCTGGCGGAGGGCAAGACCGGGCAGGCGCTCGCGGTGCTCCGCACCGACAACGGCAGAACCGTTCCTCCTGCGGGTGTGAAGCTGCCGGAGCTGGACCGCGAGGTGCTTCCGGCGCGTCGGCTGGTGCCCGCCGACTCCGTCGCTCTGGACCACCGCGAGCCGGACCGCGAGATGCGGATCAGGGTCACCGGCACTATGGAGAAGTACGACTGGGGCTTCGACCACAAGCAGTACGACGTGCGCGAGCGGCACGCGGTGCGCGCCGGGGAGCGGGTGCGGTTGACCCTGATCAACGCCACCGACATGTGGCACCCGCTGCATCTGCACGGCCACACCTTCGCGCTGACCGGCATCGACGCGGTGGGCGCCCGCAAGGACACCGCCGTGGTGCTCCCCCACCGCAAGCTGGTCATCGACTTCGACGCCGACAACCCCGGTCTGTGGATGCTGCACTGCCACAACCAGTACCACTCGGAGAGCGGCATGATGACGATCCTCGGCTACAAGAAGTGAGCAGGCCCGCGCGGGTGGCCCGTAACCCCAGGGCCGCCCCGGTGGCGGGTCAGTGGGCGCGCAGCCAGGGCCTTACCAGCCTGCGGGCCTCGTGCAGCCGGGACTTCAGGGTGCCCAGCGGGATGCCCGCGCGTTCGGCGGCCTCGGCGTACTCCAGTTGGCACAGGTCGCGGTAGACCAGCGGGGCGACCAGGTGCGGGTGCTCGCGCTCCAGCCTGTCCAGCGCCTCCAGCAGGTCGATCCGTGAGCCCGCGATGACGCTGGTGGTGCGCGGGTCGGCGGGCTCCGGCAGCTCGGCGGGGGCGGCCTGTTCGGCGGCCCGCCGCTTCAGCTCGCGGTACTTCTGGCGGCAGCAGTTGGCGACGACCGTGTAGAGCCAGGTGCTGAAGCGGCTGCGGCCCTCGAAGCCGCCGATGTGCCGGGCCACCTGGAGCAGTACGTCCTGGGCGGCCTCCTCGGCGTCCTCCCGGCAGGGCAGGAAGCGCCCGCAGCGGCGCACCACCTCCGGCCGCAGCTCGGTCAGCAGCCTCTCCAGGGCCGCCCGGTCCCCCGCCGCCGCCAGGCGGGCCAGCTCTTCGGCCGTCGCGGCGTCCGGCACGTCGGCTCTCCCCTCGAAGTCGATCTCGGGCCAGGCATGATAGTCGTATGCACCCCCCGGAGCGGATCGGCCGGTACCGCCTGCAACGGCGCCTGGGCAGCGGCGCGTTCGCCACGGTGTGGCTCGCCCACGACGACGAACTGGACGCCCTGGTGGCCGTCAAGGTGCTCGCCGACAACTGGTCGCATCGGCTCGATGTGCGCGAGCGCTTCCTCTCCGAGGCGCGGCTGCTGCGCCGGGCCGGGTCCAGCCGGGTGGTGCAGGTCTACGACATCGGTGAACTGGACGACGCTAGGCCGTACTTCGTCATGGAGTACGCCGACGGAGGCACCCTCGCCGACCTGTGCGCCGACGGCCCGCTGCCGGTGCCCGAGGCGCTGGAGCTGACGGCGCTGGCCGCGCGGGGCGCCGCCGCGCTGCACGAGGCGGGGATCGTGCACCGGGACATCAAGCCGACCAACCTGCTGCTGCGCACCGCCCCGGACGGCGGGCGCCGGCTGCTGCTGGCCGACCTGGGGCTGGCCAAGAGCCTGGCGCAGGCGTCGGCGCTGACCCTCGCGGCGGGTTCGGCGGGCTACCAGCCCCCGGAGCAGGCCGAGCCGGGCGCGGGCATCGACGAGCGCGCCGACGTCTACAGCCTGGGCGCGGTGGGCTACGAGCTGCTCACCGGGACCGTACCGGGCCCGCCGGGCAAGGTGGTGCCGCCGAGCCGCCTGCGGCCGGACCTGGACCCAGGCGTGGAGCGGGCGGTGCTGCGGGCGCTGGAACCGGACCGGGAGCGGCGCTGGCCGTCCGCGCGGGCGTTCGCGGACGAGCTGGACCGGCTGGCGGCGGGTCCCGGCCGGGCACGGTGGTCCGGCGCGGTACGGGGCAGACGCGCGCTCCTCGCGGTCGCGGCCGCGGTGGCCCTGGTGGCGGCCGGGAGCGCGGTGACGCTGGTGCTGCACCGGCCGGCCGGGGGCGCCGACGCGGCGCGGGTACGGGACGCCTCCGGGCGTATCGCCGTTCAGGTGCCCGCGGGCTGGGACCGGGAGCTGCGCGACTCCGGGTGGGACCCGCGCGCCCTCGGGCTGTCCGGCGGGCCGGAGCCGGGGCTGGTGGTCGCCGACGACCTGTCCCGCTGGTCCGACCTCGGCGAGCCGGTGAACGGCGTCTTCGTCGGCGTGGGCGAGGGGGATGTCACCGGCCGGGTGGACGCGCTGGCGCATTCCGGCTGCCGGGCCGCGGACCGGCGCGCGTTCACGGGGTCCGGCTGGCGCGGCACGGTCCGGGTGTGGAGCGGCTGCGCGGGCGGAGGCTCGGTCACGGAGTCCGCGTTGCGCCGCTCGGACGGCGCGCACGGCCCGCAGGTCTACGTACAGGTGCGCCAGCACGGCGACCCGGAGGCCACCGACGGCATACTCCGCTCACTCCGGGTCACCTGATCGGGGGGAACCCTCGTCCGGCGTGGCGGGGAGGCCCCGGTGAGCGGAGACTTCTTCGGGCGCGGAAGTTTTTTCCTCCTCGTCCCGAACTTTTCCGCCGGACGGCGCATCGGAAGCTGTGACGGCGCATCCGGCGCCGGCGGCACGCGGACCCCACGTGCCGTGGATTACAGGGAGGCTTGTGCGACATGGCGAACTCATCCCCGGCCAGGCGGCGCGGGACCCTGCTCGTGGGCTCCGCCGCCGTACTGGGCCTCCTGACCGCCTGCGGCAACGGCGACGTGGGCGCGGCACCGGCGAAGACGGTGTCCGGCTCGGCGGCCCCCGCGACCGAGACCTCGAGCCCCGCCGAGTCCACCGGCTCGCCCGCCCCCGCCGACACGCCCTCCCCGGTGACCCAGAGCGGGGGCACCACGACCCCCAGCTCGGCGCCGGACACGGCGACCAAGACCGTCAAGCCCGACAGAGCCAAGAGCACCCGCTGCCACACCTCGGAGCTGCGGGCCGCCGTGGGTCGCAACGATCCGGGCGCCGGGCAGGAGAACTTCCCCGTCGTCCTCACCAACAAGTCGTCCCGCACCTGCACCCTGCGCGGCTATCCGGGCGCGGCCTTCGTGAACGCCTCCGGCACCCAGCTCGGCCGCGACCCGGAGCGCACCTCGGGCTCCCCGGTGACGGTCACGCTCCGCCCCGGCCAGAGCGCCTGGGCCGGGCTGACCTTCTCCAACCCGCAGGTCAGCGGCGCGAAGTCGGAGAAGCCGGCCTCGCTGGTGGTGACCCCGCCCGATGAGCGGGACCCGCTGAAGGTGACCTGGGCGGGCGGTCCGGTGCCGGTCTCCGGGAACTCGTCCTCGGTCCGCCTGACCGTCTTCGCCCCCGGTTCGGGCGCCTGACCCGACACAGCGGCGCCGGGTCCCGGTCGGCCCGGCGCACCGGCGTCTGTTTTCATGAGCGGGCACATCACGACCGGTCCGGAGGATCGCCCTGAACACCCCGCTCGCCGAGGCCCTGTCGGCCGTCCTGCTCGTCGCCGTGCTCGCCTGGGCGGTGGTACGGCCCTTCGGTCGGACGGAGGCGGTGCTCGCGGTGCCCGCCGCCGGTATCGCCATCCTCACCGGCGTCATCTCCCTGGACCATGCCCGCGACGAGGTGGCCCGGCTGGGCCCGGTGGTGGGGTTCCTGGCGGCGGTACTGGTGCTGGCCCACTTCTGCGACGTCGAGGGCCTGTTCCGGGCCTGCGGGGCGTGGATGGCCCGCTGGTCGCGCGGGCGCCCGGTGCGGCTGCTGACTGCGGTGTTCGCGCTGGCCTCGGTGATCACGGCCGTACTGAGTCTGGACGCGACGATCGTGCTGCTCACCCCGGTGGTGTTCGCCACGGCCGCCCGCTCCGGCGTCCGCCCCAAGCCGCACGTCTACGCGTGCACGCACCTGTCGAACACGGCGTCACTGCTGCTGCCGGTGTCCAATCTGACGAACCTGCTGGCCTTCGCGGCGAGCGGGCTGTCCTTCACCCGGTTCGCGGCGCTGATGGCGCTGCCGTGGCTGGCCGCGATCGGCGTGGAGTACGTGGTGTTCCGGCGCTTCTTCCGCCGCGACCTGTCGGCGGCGGCGCCGGCCGCGCGGGACACCGGCGAGGAGCCGCCGCTGCCGGTGTTCGCGCTGGTGACCGTGGGCTGCACGCTCGCCGGGTTCGTGGTGGCGTCGGCGTTCGGTGTCGATCCGGCCTGGGCGGCCGCGGCGGGGGCGCTGGTGCTGGCCGGGCGGGCCGTGGTGCGGCGGCAGGCCTCCCCGCTGTCCGTGGTGCGGGCGGCCGCGCCGCCGTTCCTGGCGTTCGTGCTGGCGCTGGGCGTGGTGGTGCGGGCGGTCGTGGACAACGGGCTCTCGGACGCGCTCGGGCATCTGCTGCCGTCCGGGAGCGGGCTGCCCGCGCTGCTGGGAATCGCCGCGCTGGCCGCCGTACTTGCCAACCTGATCAACAACCTGCCCGCCGTGCTGGTGCTGCTGCCGCTGGCCGCGCCGGGCGGGGCGGGCGCGGTGCTGGCCGTGCTGCTGGGCGTGAACATCGGCCCGAACCTCACCTACGCCGGTTCGCTGGCCACCCTGCTGTGGCGGCGGATCGTGCACCAGCACGACGAGGGCGTGGACCTCGGGGAGTTCACCCGGCTCGGCCTGATCGCCGTGCCCTTGGCGCTGGCGGTGTCGGTGGTGGCACTGTGGGGGGCCCTGCGGATTCTCTGACGGGGTGGCGTGGACCGAGGAGGACATCGGATGCGTGCGGTCGTCTGGCTCGTCGAGGGCACCTGGCCCGCCTGTGTGGACGCCGTGCGCGTGCACGCCCCGCACGCCCGTGAGGTGGTGCTGCTGCATGTGTCGGGGCCCGAGGTGCCCGGTGTGGCGCACGGCGCGTTCGCGGGGCTGATGGGGCGAGGGCGGGCCCGGGAGGCCGATCCGGGCGACCGTCTTCAGGCCCTCGGCGACGGCTCGGCGGCAGAGCTGCTGCACGCGGCCGCCGAACGCCTGGGCCGCCCCTGCGTACGCGAGGAGCGGTCGGGCCGGCCGGAACGCGAGGTGATCGCGGCGGCCGAGGGCGCGGGCCTCCTCGTCCTGGCCCGGGACGGCGACCGCTCCCGTCTCGGCCCCCACAGCCTGGGCCCCGCGGCGCGCTTCGTCGTCGACCACGCGCCGTGCCCGGTCCTCCTGGTCTGGCCCGAACAGGCCCCGGGCCTGGGCACGATCCCACCCCCGCCGCACCACCACTGAGGTACAGGCTCAGCGGTGCCGGCCTCCGTACCCACCGCCCCCGTACCGGCGCCCGTCTCCCCCACCGTCCCAGCCGCAGCGGTCCCGGTACGAGGAGCAGGTGTCGTCGTCCGTCGCGCTGGGGGTCGGACCGGCGGTCGGCGTCGGCGTGGGAGTGGGGGTCGGTGCCGGGCTCGCGGAGTGCTCGGTCGGGGTCGGCTTCGCCGGGGTGCGGTGGGCCGGGGCCGTCGGGGTGCCCTTGTCCCAGTTGACGACCTCCATCTGCGGGTCGTTGCCGGCGGTGTCCACGACCCAGCGCTGGACGGCGGTCTCGGCGCGGTTCTTCAGCACCAGCGCGCCGGAGCCGTCCGTGGCGGCCGGGGTGAGGGCGAGGTTCTGGTTCCAGCGGGGCACCAGGGTGCCCTGGAGGGTGAAGTCGTAGCGGATGAAGCGGCCGTCGGTGCCGGTGGCCGAGCAGGGGGCGAGCCGGATCGAGTAGCCGAGGCGGGAGTCCAGGCAGAGCGCGGGCGCCGCGTCGCTGCGCAGCCGCCCGTCCGCCTCGTACCGCCAGCGCTGGCCGGGGGCCGAGGAGCAGGTGACGACCTCGGTCTCGGCGCCCTCGACGGCCTTCTTCGCGACGATGCCGACGCAGCGCCCGGAGGCCACGTTGTGCAGCCGTCCCCGGACGGTGGGCCGGTTGCCGTCCGCGCCCGCCCAGGACGGCTGCGGCGCGGGCTTGGAGGTGGCCGGTGCCGGGGACGGGGTGGCGCCGTGGGCGGTGGCGGGGCCGTCGTCGGAGCCGAGCACCGACCACAGCACCAGGGGCAGTGCGACGAGGGCGCCGACGGTGGCGACGGCGAGCGAGACATTGCGGCGCCGGACTCGCCGGGCCGCGCGGTGGGCGATACGGCCGACGGGAGCCCGGGTCGCCTCGGTGGGTGGCGACGGGGGGACGAATTCCTCGCCGCCGGCGGGCAGGGGCGCCGCCGGTGCGGGCGGTGCGGCGCTGTCGTCGGCGCGGGCGGCGAGGTAGGCGGCGGCGCCCCAGCCGAGCACGGCCTCGGCGAGCGCGAGGGCGAGTCCGTCGTTGAAGCGGGCGAGCTGGTCGGCGGTGCGGGCGCAGTGGCCGCAGCCGTCGAGGTGGCCGCGCAGGTCCGGGTCCATGGCGAGGCCGCCGCCGCGCCGGAAGGTGACGTCCAGCATCCGCAAGTAGCGTCCGCACTCGGCGTCAGGGGCGAGTTCGCGGTGGGTCTGCAGACACTCCTCGCGCAACCGCTCGCGGGCGCGGCCGAGTTCGACGGCCGTGCTCTCCTCGTCCAGCCCGAGCAGCGCGGCGGGCACGGCCAGGGGTTCGCCCTCGACCTCGGTGTGCCAGAGCACGGCGCGGGAGGGCTGGGGCAGCCGCTGGAAGGCGCGGGCCAGCAGCCGTCGGCCGGGCGCCGGGAGCAGCCGGGCGGCGGCGCGCTCCCCGCTCGCCGGGTCGGGCCGCAGGGAGGGGTGCAGGAGTCCCTGGCGGCCGTCGCTGTCCCACTCGGCGGCGATACGCCGTACGGTGACCAGGAGTTGGGGCCGCCAGGCGGCGGACGGGCCGGCCTGGCGCAGCGACTCGCCGAAGAGCCGGGTGAACGCGGCCGTGGTCAGCATGCCGGCCGCGCGCGGCCCGTCGGTGCACAGCCGGGCGTAGGCGAAGGCGGCGGCCCAGTGCCGGTCGAGGAGTTCACCGACGGGGTGGAGGGCGGACGTCGATCCCGTCCACTTCTGGAGTTCCGCGCTGAGTTCGCCGTCGGAGATACCGAACGGCCCGGCGGAATCCTGGGAATTCGACGGCCCTTCGCCCTTCACGCGCTATTCCTCCAGAATCCACACGAAATCAGGTCCGTACCAACCGGCAGGACGGTGGACGAGGTGACATCAAGTCCCGTTCGGTAAAGGGAAATCACTCCCCGCCACGGAGACGCACACTTTCGCACAGGGCGACAGGGGGGAACAAGAGATCTCCCGTCGGAAAACGGCTTCACGGGAGATCTTTGACCCATATTCAGTGGACGCGAAATCGTTGACACATCAAAAAGTCCGGACGGGCATTTACGGGCACGGTCCGGGCCCCGAGTTGACGAGGTCCGGGCCGCCAGGTTGGATCATCCGGGTGCCGACCGAGACGAGCCCGCGTGGCGGGAGCCGAGCCGTTCTCCTCGCCCTCGCGCTGCTCCTCACCGGCTGCGGCACCGGGAACCGCCCGGCACCGGAAGCACCCGAACTGCCGCCCAGGCACGCCGGGTTCGACTACCAGATCGGCGGCGCCTATCCGCCGCCCGCAGGCGTCCGCGTCGTCACCCGTGACCGCGCCGACTCCCTCGCGAAGGGGCTGTACAACGTCTGCTACGTCAACGCTTTCCAGGCCCAGCCGCAGGAGCGTGCCGACTGGCCGGCCGACCTGCTGCTGCGCGACCGCGCGGGCCGGGTCGTCATCGACGAGGACTGGGACGAGCCCCTGCTCGACATCGGCACCCCGGCCAAGCGGGAACGGATCGCGGACCGGGTGAACCGCTGGACCGACGGCTGCGCGGAGCAGGGCTACGACGCCATCGAGCCCGACAACTACGACAGCTACACCCGCTCCCGCCGCCTGCTCACCCCCACCGACGCGACCGCCTTCATGCGCCTGCTCACCCGGCACGCGCACACCCGCCATCTGGCCGTCGGCCAGAAGAACACCCCGGAGCTGGCCGATGAGCGCAAGAGCGCCGGTCTCGACTTCGCGGTGGCCGAGGAGTGCGGCCAGTACGACGAGTGCGGGACCTACGCCCGCGCGTACGACGACCGGGTGCTGGACATCGAGTACACCGACGACGGCCTGCGCAAGGCGGTGGCCGGGTGGGGCTCGCGGCTCAGCATCGTCCGCCGCGACCTGGACGTCTCCACACCGGGCGAGGCGGGGTACGTACGCCGGACGGACTGACGTCCTCAGGGGCGATCCAGCAGCTCCAGCCCGCGCGTCCACGCGAATCCGCCCGGCACCCTTCCCTCACCGAAGCGCACGCCGAGCCCGCGCAGCCGGGTCAGGCTCTCCTGGTAGGCGGGGTGGGCGGCCAGCGCCTCGCCCACGCTGGGCAGCACCGCGATCGGCACGCCGAGCCCCAGCGCCTCGCACAGGGTGCCGACGGCCAGGGTGTCCGCGATGCCCGCGGCCCACTTGTTGAGGGTGTTGAAGGTCGCCGGGGCCACCACGACCGCGTCCGGCGGCGGGAAGGGGCGCGGGTCGGCCGGTGAGCGCCAGGCGGAGCGGACCGGGCGCCCGGTGCGGGACTCGGTGCCGGGCGCGTCGAAGAAGCCGTTCATCGCCGCCGGGGTGGCGATCACGCCCACCTCCCAGCCCCGCTCCTGGGCCTCGGCGATCAGCGTGCCGACACCGGAGGCGACCCCGGCCGCGCAGACGACGACGTAGAGAAAGGGTTTCCCGGCGAGTTCGGTCACCGGGAAACCCTATAAGCAGCGGTCAGCTCTCGGTGATGGTGATCGCGCCGACCGGGCAGGCGCGGGCTGCCTCCCGGAGCATGGGGCTGCCCGCCCCGTCCGTGGCGCCGGGCAGCAGCGTGCTGTACCCGTCGTCGTCCTGGGTGAAAACGCTCGGGGCGGCCAGTGTGCACTGGCCCGCGCCGATGCAGAGGTCCTTGTCGATCTCGATGTCGGTGTGCATGGAGAGAAGCCTCTTACCAGGTCACGGGGAGTTCCAGCATCCCCTGGATCGTGTCGCCGGGCTTGAACGGGATCTCCTCGGCCGGGACCGCGAGGCGCAGGCCGGGCAGCCGGGCGAAGAGGGTGCCGAGGGCGATCTCCAGCTCCGCGCGCGCCAGGTTCTGGCCCAGGCACTGGTGGATGCCGAAGCCGAAGGCGACGTGGTGGCGGGCGGAGCGGCCGAAGTCGAGGGCGTCGGGGTCGGCGTACACGGAGTCGTCGCGGTTGATCACCGAGGTGGAGAACATCACGCCCTCCCCGGCCCGGATGGTGACCCCCTCGATCTCGATGTCGTCGACGGCCACCCGGAGCAGGCCGTCGGCGATGGACAGCATCCGCATCAGCTCCTCGACGGCCGTGGGCAGCAGCGCGGGGTCGGCGCGCAGCTCGGCCAGCCGGTCGGGGTGCTGGAGCAGGGTGTAGGTGCCCAGCGAGATCATGTTGGCGGTGGTCTCGTGCCCGGCGACGAGCAGGATGACGGCGAGCGAGACGACCTCGGCCCGCTCCAGCGCGCCCTCGCTGAGCTGCTTGTGGACCAGGTCGTCCAGCACCCCCTTGCCCGGCTCGGGGTGACCGGCCTTGGCGTCGATGAGACCACCGAGGTAGGTCTCCAGTTCCTTGCGGGCGTTCTGGCTGTCGTCGGCCGTCGGCCCGCGCAGCAGCTTGCGGGACTGCTCCTCGAAGAACTCGTGGTCGGCGTACGGCACCCCGAGCAGGTCGCAGATGACCATGGACGGCACGGGCAGCGCGAAGGCCGACACCAGCTCGGCCCCGGGCCCCCGTTCGATCATCGCGTCCAGGAGGTCGTCGACGATCTTCTGGATGGCGGGCCGGAGCGCGGCGGCGCGTTTGACCGTGAACGACGGGATCATCATCCGCCGCTGGATCTGGTGCTCGGGGTCGTCCAGGCCCAGCAGGGCGACCCGGCGGTCCCGTACGCCCGCGAACCGAGCGGTGGGGATCGGGAACTCCGGGCGGCGCCGGTCGCTGGAGAGCCGGGGGTCGGCGAGCAGCGCGCGGGCCGCGGAGTGCCCGCTGACGGCCCAGACCTCGCGGCCGTCGTACAGGGTGACGCGGGACACGGGCCCGCCCTCGCGCAGCGGGCCGTACCCGGTGGGCGGGTGGTAGGGACAGGTGCGGTCCTGCGGGAAGGCGACGGGATCGGCCGCCTTCGCCGGGCCGGTGGTGTCCGTCAGTTCCGTCATGGATGGACCTCGCAGACGAAGAAGTACCTCGAACCGATCTTCATTAGATGCCCGGGGCACCTATGGGGCGACGGCAAGTTCGGCCAGATCGGCGACCCGTGGGATCTGGCCGAAGAAGCGCGTCCGCCTGAGGTGTCCGGGCACCGGAATCCGGTCGTCCGACGCACATCGGTCCTCCCAGTGTCGTCGCGTACGCCCCTTTTCGGCCACCCCCGGCCGGGGACGGGCCGAGAGATCCGGCTATTCACCCGCGTGGCCCAGAGGATGCGCGGTACGGATGATTCCGGCGGCCCCCGGTGTTGCGGTGGACCGCAGGCGTGAAGCCGTCGGCATGACGAGAGACGACGTGAAGGGGACGAAGCCATGCCTCTTGAGGGCGAGTACGAGCCGAGCCCGGAGCAGTGGGTACGCGATCAGGTCGAGCTGTACGAGAGCTCCGGCGGGACGGAAGGGACGACGCTGCGCGACACCGGACTGCCGGTGATCGTGCTGACCACGCGCGGCAACCGCAGCGGCAAGCTCCGCAAGACGCCGCTGATGCGGGTGGAGCACGACGGGAAGTACGCGGTGGTGGCCTCCGTGGGCGGCGCCGCGAAGCACCCGGTCTGGTACTTCAACGTCAAGGCCGACCCGACGGTCGAACTCCAGGACGGGCCGGCCAAGCGGGAGATGCGCGCCCGTGAGGTGAAGGGCGACGAGAAGGCGCAGTGGTGGGAGCGGGCCGTCGCGGCCTACCCGCCCTACGCGGAGTACCAGGAGAAGACCGACCGGGAGATCCCGGTCTTCGTCCTGGAGCCGGCCGACGCGAGCTGAACGGCAGCCGGGGGACGGTTCACGTATCTCCCGCGTACGGCGGGTGTGAACCGTCCCCCGGAGGGCACGCGGAGGTCAGGCCCCGCCGCGCTCCCCCGTCGCGGCGGGGCTTTCGTGTGCGTCGCGCGGGGCGTGGTCGCGGTCGGTGACGTCGAGGAAGATCTGCCCGGCGTCCGGGAACATCTCGGCGACGGACCGCTTGATGCGGACGGCGACCTCCTCGACCTCCTCGCTGTCCATCCCCGGCACCAGGTCGATGCGGGCGGCCACGAGGGCGGAGTCGATGCCGGTCTTCATCGTGAACAGCGCCTCCACGCTGTCGATCTCCGGCTGGGCGCGCAGCAGTTCCCGTATCCGGCCGGTCAGCTCGGGGTCGGCGGCCTCGCCGATGAGCTGGTCGCGGGCGTCGCGGCCGAGCCGGTAGGCGACGTAGACCAGCAGGGCGCCGATCAGGATCGACGCACAGCCCTCCCACAGGGCCTGACCGGTGAGCATGTGCAGCACCATGCCGACGGCGGCGAAGGTCACGCCGAGCACCGCCGTGCCGTCCTCGGCGAGCACGGTGCGCAGCGCGGGGTCCTGGACGTCGCCGACGCCCTCGCCCTGCCGGTGCGCCTGGCGTACCGCCCGGATCAGGGACAGCCCCTCGGCGACGAAGGCGACGCCGAGCACGATGAGGCCCGCGATGTAGCCGCTCAACTTCTCCTCGCTGCCGCCCTTGATGGCCTCGAAGCCCTGGAAGAAGGAGAAGCAGCCGCCCATGACGAAGATGCCGACCGCGGCGAGCAGGGACCAGAAGAACCGTTCCTTGCCGTAGCCGAAGGGATGGCGGGCGTCCGGCGGGCGGCGGCTGCGGCTCAGCGCGGCCAGCAGGAACACCTCGTTCAGGCTGTCGGCCACGGAGTGCGCGGCCTCCGACAGCAGGGCGGGCGAGCCCGCGAAGATCCCGCCGACGGCCTTGGCCACCGCGATCACCAGGTTCGCGGCGAGTGCCACGAGGACGGTGACGCGGGTGTGTCCGTCGGACTTGGCGGCCTCCTGGCCGTCGCTGTGGCCGGTCGTCGTTTCCGGCTGCTTTTCCGAAGTAGCGCTCACCTGACGCCAATGCCCCCGGCGGGAAGGATCACACGGGCCCGGACGGGGGAGGTCGGGGGCTCTCCGGGGAGGGGGCGGCCCCGGTGAGGAAGGAGTGACACATGGCGAAGAAGAACAAGAACATGAGCAAGATCAAGGCCCCCCTCATGCACAAACCGGTGGGCTTCGCGCTGAGCTGGTCGGGCGGTGCGCTGGCCGGGCTGGCCTTCCGGAAGGCGTGGATGGTGATCCGGCACGAGGAGGAGGCGCCCGACCCGCTGGACCCGGACCGCGGCTGGGGCGAGATCCTGCTGGCGGCGGCCGTGCAGGGCGCGATCTTCGCGGTGGCCCGCAGCGTGGTCGACCGTACGCGCGCCAAGGCGGTCGCCCGCTCCACGGGGACCTGGCCGCACCCGAACGCGGCTCCGGCCAAGCACTGAACCACCCGGCCGGCAGCGGGGTCAGGGACAGCGAGCCGATCACAAACACACAGATTCGAACCGGCTACGTCAAACCCGAAGACATATGTCAAGCGAACATGCTCAAATTCCTCCTGTCGAGCTGGTCGCCACGCGGCGCGGGTCCGTCGCGGGCGCGGGTGGGACGGGTGGGAGGTGGTGCCGTCGTGCGGGAGGAAGCCACCCCGCTCAGCCGGCATCTGCGGGTGCGCGAGGAGCACGGGCACACGGTGCTGGAGTTACGGGGTGAGATCGACATCGCCTCGGCGGCGGAGATCTCACCCCTGCTGGACCGGCTCACCGGCCGCGAGCGCGCACGGGTGGTGCTGGATCTGCGCCCCGTGGAGTTCTTCGACTGCTCGGGGCTGCGCCTGGTCAGCCGGGCCCGGCACCGCGTCCTGGAACGCGGCGGCCGTCTCCACCTGGTCTGCGTCCACCCCCTGACCCTGCGCGTCCTCGGGGTCACGGGCCTGACCCGCGTCCTGCCCCCGCACCCGGACCTGGAGTCGGCACTGCTGGCCGGCGACGAGTCCTAGGCTTCCGCCGGCTGCTCGAACAGCGCGCTCACCGATTCCCCGTCGTGGATGCGCCGCACCGCCTCCGCCAGGGCCGGCGCGATGGACAGCACCCGGAGCTTGTCGGTGCGCTCGTCCTCCGGGACCGGCACGGTGTTGGTGCAGACGATCTCCAGTACGTCCGGCTGCTCGCCCAGCCGCTTCAGCGCTCCCGCCGCGAACAGCCCGTGGGTGCAGGCGACCCGGATCGAGCGCGGGCCCAGCTCCCGCAGTCGGTCCAGCAGTTCGAGCACCGTACTGCCTTTGGCGATCTCGTCGTCCAGCACGATCACGTCCCGGCCGGTGATGTCACCGATCACCGAGCTGATGCTGACCCGGTCGTCCGCGAACCGCTGCTTGGCGCCGGCCGCGACCCGGGCGCCGAGCCGCCGGGCGAAGGCGGCGGCCTCCTTGGCGTTGCCGAGGTCCGGGGAGACGACCGTGGTGCGCGAGAGGTCGTACTGCCGGAAGTGCGCGGCAAGTTCCCTGAGTGCGTGCAGGTGGTCGACCGGCACCGAGAAGAAGCCGTGCACCTGCGGGGCGTGCAGGGTCATGGTGAGGACCCGGCTCGCGCCCGCCGCCACCAGCAGGTCCGCGACCAGGCGGCCGCCGAGCGAGATGCGGGGCGTGTCCTTCTTGTCCGAGCGGGCGTAGGAGTAGTGCGGCATGACGACGGTGATCCGGGCCGCCGAGGCGCCCCGGGCCGCGTCGCACATCATCAGCAGTTCCACCAGGTGCTCCTGCACCGGCCGTACCAGCGGCTGGATCAGGAACACGTCCCGTTCCCGGCAGTTGGCCTGGAGCTGCACCTCCAGGCAGTCGTTGGCGAACCGGCTGACCCGTGCCGGGCTGAGCGTGACGCCCAGGTGCGCGCACACCTCCTCGGCCAGCCGGGGGTGGGCGCTGCCGCTGAAGACGGCGATGTCTCGCACGATCCGCTCCTCGCATGATCGGTACGGGCTGGGCGGCCATGCTACCGGCCACCTCCCGCCCGGCCCGGACGGCAGGCGTGGCGGATCTCGTACGGAAGCGGCAGGGGTACGTACGTCAGCGGCGGGGGATGGTCAACTCGCTTGCCTGTTCGCTTACTTGGTGGGCATCCGAGGAGGGGGAAGGGAGAACCGTGGAGAAGACGACTACGGCCGGCAGGACGACTCCGGTCAACGAGCGGCCCCGGCGGGTGCCGGTAATGGTGAAGGTGCTGGCGGGCATCGCCCTGGTGCTCGTGCTGCTGTTCGCCGGGATACGGCTGGCCGTGCTGCCCGGCATCAAGGACCTGTTCGGCACCGAGTCCCGCGACCGCTCGGGCCCGGCGCTGCTCCAGTCCATCCAGGACATGAGCCGGTACCAGGCCGCCTCGGGCAACTTCCAGGTCGTCGTGGACCTGGAGAAGAACGCCAAGTACCTGCCCGACGCGCTGCGCGGCACCCGCACCCTGTACGTCGGCGCGGGCACCGTGGACGCCTATGTGGACCTCGGCAAGGTCGGCGAGAAGGACGTGACGGTCAACGACGACCGCACCTCCGCCGTGCTGAAGCTGCCGCACGCACAGCTCGGCAAGCCCGCGCTCGACCCGGACCGCTCCTACGCCGTCTCCAAGCAGCGCGGCCTGCTCGACCGGCTGGGCGATCTGTTCTCGGACAACCCCAACGGCGAGCAGGCGGTGCAGAAGCTCGCCGTCAAGCACATCGGCGAGGCCGCCCAGGAGAGCGAGCTGACCGCGCGCGCCGAGTCCAACACCACCGGCATGCTCCAGGGCCTGCTGCGCTCCCTCGGCTTCAAGGACGTACGCGTGTCGTACGACTCCTGACGTCCTGCCCGGTCCGGCATCAGCGGCCGTTTACCGGGCACTCGCTGCTTCTCACGGGGATGTTCACGACTGGAGGACCACCGCATGGCTCGTACCGCCCTACGCCTGCCGACCGTACTGCGCACCCCTTGGCGGCGGGAGCGCCTGGAGAAGACCGAGCCGGAGCCGGCTCCCCGGTCGGAGCCGGTGGTGGCGGAGCGCAAGCCGCTGCCGCTGCCGATCCGGCTGCCGATCATGCTGCTGGCGTTCGTGTTCATGGTGGCCTTCGCCATCGCGCTGGCCCGGATCACCCTGGAGCCGTCGCCCGCGTCGGAGGCGCTGACGCACAGCAACATGCGGCCGGGCAACTCCCTGAAGGCGTACTTCGACTACGGGACGGTGCGCGACACCCTGAAGCAGATCGGCGGCAACGTGCTGCTGGGCGTGCCGTTCGGCGTGCTGGTGCCGGTGCTGGCTCCCCGGGCGCGGGGCATCCTCCAAGTCCTGTTCCTGACCGCGCTGGTGATGCTGATGGTGGAGCTGACCCAGGGCGCGCTGATCACCGGGCGGGCGTTCGACATCGACGACGTCATCCTCAACACCGCGGGTGCGCTGCTGGGTTGGCTGCTGCTGGGGCGCCGGCTGGGGCGGGCGGTGCACGCGCGGCGGCCCAAGGTCGTGGAGGAGTGAGCGTCCTCAGCCGGTTTGTCCGAGCGGTCGATGACTGGTCTGTACCAAGGTATTGACGACCCTGGCCCCGGTCTCTACAACAAGAGGCGTCACTCCCCCCATGTGAAACGGAGAGTCATGGCATCCCCACGCCTGCTCCGCAGATGCCTCCTCGCCGCTCTCTCCGCCGCGCTGGTCGGCGCGGCGGCCGTCGGTCCCGCGAGGGCCGATACGGCCGCCGCACCGGCCGTCGCGGCGGCGACGTTCTCGGACTCCTTCGACGGCCCGGCGGGCTCCGCCGTCGACGGCTCCAAGTGGACGCTGGAAACCGGAGACAACGTCAACAACCACGAGCGGCAGTACTACACCTCGGGCACCAAGAACGCGGCGCTGGACGGCCAGGGTCACCTGGTCATCACCGCTAAGCGCGAGAACCCGGCGAACTACCAGTGCTGGTACGGCAGTTGCCAGTACACCTCGGCTCGGCTGAACACCTCGGGCAAGTTCAACGCGCAGTACGGGCATGTCGAGGCCCGGATGAAGATCCCGCGCGGGCAGGGCATGTGGCCCGCGTTCTGGATGCTGGGCACGCCGGTGAACTGGCCGGACTCGGGTGAGATCGACGTGATGGAGAACGTCGGCTTCGAGCCCTCCACCGTGCACGGCACCATCCACGGCCCCGGCTACTCGGGCTCGGGCGGCATCGGCGCGGGCTACTCGCTGCCGAACGGGCAGGCGTTCGCGGACGCCTTCCACACCTACGCGGTCGACTGGGCGCCGGACTCCATCACCTGGACGGTGGACGGCAACGTGTACCAGCGGCGCACCCCGGCCGACCTGGGCGGCAAGACCTGGGTGTTCAACAAGCCGTTCTTCCTGATCCTCAACCTGGCGGTCGGCGGCTACTGGCCCGGCGACCCGGACGGCTCGACGCAGTTCCCGGCGCAGCTCGTCGTGGACTCGGTGTCGGTGACCACGAGCGGCGGCTCGACGGGCGGCAACGCCATCCGGGGCCTGGCCGGCAAGTGCGTGGACGTGGCCGCGGCGAACTCCGCCAACGGCACCCCCGTACAGCTCTACGACTGCAACGGCTCGGCGGCCCAGCAGTGGACGGTGGGCTCGGACGGCACGATCCGCGCGCTCGGCAAGTGCCTGGACCTGAAGGACAACGGCACCGCGGACGGTACGCCCCTGCAACTGTGGGACTGCGCGGGGAGCCCCAACCAGAAGTGGGTGGTGTCCTCGGCCAACGACATCGTCAACCCGCAGGCCAACAAGTGCCTGGACGTGACGGGCGCCAACTCGGCCAACGGCACCCGGCTCCAGCTCTGGACCTGCAACGGCACCGCCGCCCAGAAGTGGACGGTGGGCTAGTCAGCCCTGGCCTCGCCTGGCGCCGCGCACCCGCCAGGTGAACTTGTCGCCGCCGACCCAGCGGACCACGTCGGGGTCGTCCAGATCGTGGATGACGATGCCGCGGGCGGCGGCGGCCTCCAGCACCCCCGTGATGGACGTGACCTCGCCGATCACCTCACCGTCGATCTCCATGACCCGGAAGGGCGGCGACCCCGGCTTGCCCTGACAGACCCCGAGCACCCGGATGCGCGGATTGGACATGTACGGAGCTGATTGTTCGGTCATGTCTTAGAGCCTAGAACGCGAGGAGCGCGGGCGGCTCGTCCGCACGGGCCGTCCGGGCGCCGCCGTGCGGTGACCGCGCCGGTGGGCAACCCTGGAGGTCCGTACGGAGCAGAATGGTGGCCATGGAACCCGTCGCGGCGCTGGACCGGATCGCCTTCCTGCTGGAGCGCTCGCTCGCGCCCACCTACCGGGTGCGGGCGTTCCGCACGGCCGCGCGCGTGCTCAGGGACCTCCCCGAGGACGAGATCGCCCGGCGGGTCTCCACGGGGACGCTCCAGACGCTGAAGGGGATCGGCCCGAAGACCGCGAAGGTGGTCGAGGAGGCGGTGGCCGGGGAGACGCCGGCCTATCTGCGCTCGCTGGAGGAGGACGCCGGTGGCCCGCTGACGGCGGACGGCGGCGAGGAGCTGCGGGCGCTGCTGCGCGGCGACTGCCACACCCACTCGGACTGGTCGGACGGCGGCAGCCCGATCGAGGAAATGGGCTGGGCCGCGGCCGAGCTGGGCCACGAGTGGACCGCGCTCACCGACCACTCCCCCCGCCTCACCGTGGCCCGCGGCCTCTCCCCGGAGCGGCTGCGCGAGCAGCTCGACCTGATCGAGACGCTGAACGAGCGCTGGGCGCCGTTCCGGCTGCTCACCGGCATCGAGTGCGACATCCTGGACGACGGCTCGCTGGACCAGGAGCCGGAGCTGCTGGACCGGCTGGACGTCGTGGTGGTGTCGGTGCACTCCAAGCTGAAGATGGACGCGGCCGCGATGACCCGCCGGATGGTGGCCGCCGTGTCCGATCCGCACGCCGACGTGCTGGGCCACTGCACCGGCCGGCTGCTCACCGGGCGGGGGCGGCCCGAGTCGGCTTTCGACGCGGACGAGGTGTTCGCCGCGTGCGCCGAGGCGGGCACCGCTGTCGAGATCAACAGCCGTCCGGAGCGGCTGGACCCGCCGAAACGGCTGCTGCGCAAGGCGGTGGACGCCGGGACGCTGTTCTCCATCGACACCGACGCGCACGCGCCGGGCCAACTGGACTGGCAGATCCTCGGCTGCGCCCGCGCCGAGGAGTGCGGGGTGCCCGCCGGGCGGGTGGTGAACACCTGGACGGCGGACGAGTTGCTGGACTGGACCCGCGAGGGGCGGGTGCCCGCGGCTGACCGCGCGTGACCCGGATCACCTCGCCGTGCGGGAACGCCCGTCCGTGGTTGTCCGTTGAACCAGACGTGGACGCGGGCCCGACCTGACCTGGACCCCGTCCGCTGATGGACCGCCCCGGTCGTGATTCCCCCGTCACGGCCGGGGCATCTTCGTGTCCCCGGTCAGCGCGGGGCGCGCTCGTCCAGCGCGGCCCGCCAGGCGGGCGGGCGGTCCTCGGGTACCGGTTCGGCGCGGCGGCCGCCCCGGGTGAAGAAGTCGGCCAGCGGCAGGATGGCCGCGCCCACGGTGACCGCGTCCGGGCCGAGCCGCCCCAGGTCGATGGTGACCCGGTCCGCCGGGTGCCGTAGCGCGTAGGTGGCCGCGTGCCGGCGTACGGCGGGCAGGAAGCGGGTGCCGAGCTGGAGTCCGGCCCAGCCACCGATGAGGATGCGCTCGGGCTGGAAGAGGTTGATCAGGTCGGAGAGGCCCGCGCCCAGGTACTCGGCGGTCTCCTCCAGCACGGCGAGCGCGACCGGGTCGGGTTCCGCGTCCCCGGCCGGGTAGGCGGCGGCGAGCATCGCGGTGAGCGCGGTCTCCTCGTCGGTGCCCTCGGGCGGGCGTCCGCCCTCCTCGCGCCAGCGGGCCAGCAGCGACTCCGCGCCCGCGTACGCCTCCAGGCAGCCCGGCGCCCCGCAGCGGCAGCGGCGCCCGCGCACCCGTACCGTCAGATGCCCCCACTCCACCGCGCGGCCGTGCTCCACCTCGGGGGTGACCAGGCAGGCGCCGACGCCGGAGCCGAAGAGCACCACCAGGGCGTTGCGGGCGCCGCGCCCGGCGCCGAACCACATCTCGGCCTGGCCGAGCGTCTTGGCGCCGTTGTCGATGAAGTACGGCACGCTCTCGGGGAGCCCGGAGGTCGCGCGGAGCAGCCGCTCCAGCGGGACGGCGTCCCAGCCGATGGTCTGGCCGTGCACCACCGCGCCCCGGTCGGCGGTGTGCTCCACGATGCCGGGCACGCCCACCCCGACACCGAGCAGCCGCTCGGGTCTCGCGCCCTCCGCGGCCAGGACCTCGGCGACGCCGTCCCGGATGTGACCGGTGATGTCGTCCACGTCGTAGCCGGGCCGGGTCAACGGGCGCTCGGCGCGGGCGAGTTCGGTGAGGGCGAGGTCGAACAGCTCGACACGGACGCGGGTCTCGCCGACGTCCACGCCGATCATCTGGCCGCTGTGCGGGGCGACCCGGAGCAGGGTGCGGGGGCGGCCGCCGTCCGAGTCGACGCTGCCGGCCTCCTCCACGAGTCCGTCCGCGATCAGGTCGGCCACGACGTTGCTCACCGAGCCGGAGCTGAGTCCGGTGGCCGGGCCCAGTTCGAAGCGGCTGAGGGGGCCGTCGAAGTACAGCCTGTGCAGCACGGCCGTGCGGTTGCCCCGCCTCAGATCGCGTACCGTGCGCCCGTTCCGCCCCGCCATGTGGCCCCTTCCGACCCGTGCCCGGCCTGCAACATACCCTTCGGAACAGGCCGGGCACGACTTCGCGGGCCCCCTTATTTCATGCTGTGAGATTTCCAGGAGCCGCAGGTGCGGCTCAGCCGGCCGCGTACACGTCCTCCACATAGCGGCCGGCGCCGACCAGCTCGTCCAGCCAGCGCGTCGCCGCCGCCTCGTCCGCGCCCGGGGTGCGGTCGCGGTACAGGGTGCGGAACGCCTCGCGGACGCCGGGCGCCATACGGGCGCCGTCGCCGCAGACGTAGACCCGCGCTCCGGCGCCGAGCAGCTTCCAGACCTCGTCGGCCTCGGCGGCGATGCGGTGCTGGACGAACTGGACGCCGTCGACGGGAGCCGCGCTGAAGGCGGGGCGCAGCGAGACGGCTCCGGCGCTCTCGGCGGCGCCCAGTTCGGCCGCGTGCAGATAGTCGGCGTCGGGGGCGTCGCAGCCGAAGTAGAGCAGCGCGGGCGGGAGTTCGGCGCCCTGGGCGCGGGCGGCGGCCCGGTCCATGACCACTCCGCGGAACGGGGCGAGGCCGGTGCCGGCCGCGATCAGCACGACGGGGGTGGAGGTGTCGGTGCGGAACGCCTCCCGGCAGGGCTGGACGCGGGCGTACACCGTGTCGCCGGGTTTCACGCCGGCCAGGTGTCCCGAACCGGTGCCCCGGTAGCGGCCGTTGCCTGAGCGCGCGGGGGCGTCGAGCACGGAGACCATGAGGTCGGCGTGGCGCGGGTCGGTGGCCGGGGAGGAGGAGATGGAGTAGTGGCGCGGGCGCAGCGGGGTGAGCAGGTCGAGCAGGCGGGGCCAGTCGAGCGCCTCGCGCAGGGCGGGGTGGTCCTCCAGGAGTTCGAGCAGGGTGCGCGGGTCGTCGCCGGTGAGGGCGGCGAGGGCGGCGCGCTCGGGCGGGCAGGGGTTGGCGGCGGCGAGGAGTTCGCGCTGGCGGGCGGTGGGCCGCTCCTGCAACTCGACGTGCCGGGTCAGGAGTTCGCGCACGGTGAGCGGGCGGTCCACGGCGAGGCCGTCACGGCGCGGGCGGGTGGCGCGGATGTCGAGCACCGTGTCGGGGTCGGCGCCGAGCGCGGCGAGGGCCCGCTCCACGACCTCGGGGGCGTTGACCGGCAGCACGGTGAGGTGGTCGGCGGTGCGGTAGGTGACTCCGTCGGGCAGGGCGACGCGCAGGAACCGCTTCACGCGCGGGTGTCCGGGCGCGGTGAGGTCGTACGCCTCGGTGACGGTCATCGGGACCAGCTCGTGCCGCTCGGCGAGGGCGTCCAGCGGGCCGCCGGTCAGGGCGCGGACCTCGTAGGCGGTGTCGGGCTCGTCGGCCGGGGCGGTGGCGTCGGGGTCGCCGTACTCGGTGAGCAGGGCGGTGCGCAGCGCGGCGGTGTAGTCGCGGACGGCGCCGGTGAGGTCGCCGGAGGCGTCGGCGGCCGCGCGCGGGGTGAGCCGGGTGGCGCCCAGGTCGGCGAGGCGGGCGTCGATGCGGGTCGGCATGTGCTGGTAGGTGGCGGCCCAGTTGCGGTCGCCGACGCCGAGCACGGTGTAGGTGACGCCGGTGAGGTCGTGGTCGGCCTCCAGCCAGGCGGCGAAGGCGACGGCGTCGTCGGTGGGGCGGCCGTTGTAGGAGGCGGCGGCGATGACGACGGGCCGGTCGGTGGGCAGGCCGTCGGCGTACGCGTCCAGCGGGGCGACCTCGGTGGCGCAGCCGAGCGCGGCGGCCTCGTCCGCGAGCTGTCCGGCGAAGTCGCGGCAGGTGCCGTAGTTGCTGCCGTGCAGGAACAGGGCGGCGGTGCCGGGGCGGACCCGGGCGGGGAGCGCCTGCGCGTCGGTGTCCTCGGCGGCGGTCACGGCGGCGGCGCCGGGCAGCGGGTAGTGGACGCGGTCGGCGTCGGTGCGCGGGGTCAGGGTGAGGGTGAAGCCCTCGGGCTTGAGAGTGAGGGTCTCCTTGATGTCCAGCGCGTAGTCGGCGTGGTCGTGCAGCCGGTAGCGGTGGACCAGCATGGCGAGCAGCATGGTCGCCTCGTGCAGCGCGAACTGCCGCCCGATGCAGGCGCGTTCACCGGTACCGAAGGGCTTGAAGGCGTGCACCGGGCGGGCCGCCTCCGCCTCGGCGGTGAAGCGGTCGGGGTCGAACAGCTCGGGGTTGTCGCCCCAGACGGGCTGGCGGTGCAGCATCGGCACCAGCACGCTGACGGCCTGCCCGGCGCGCAGCGGCACCCGCCCGCCGAGCAGGGTGTCCTCGCGGGCCTCCCGGCTGAAGGCGGCGGCGGTCGGCCACAGCCGGAGCGCCTCGTTGAGCACCTGGCGGGTGTAGGTGAGCCGGCCGATGTCGTCGTACGACGGCTCGGGGTCGGCGGCGTCGCCCCACAGGGCGTCGGCCTCGCGCTGGACCAGGCGGAGCGCGGTGGGGTGCTTGGCCAGGTAGTACAGGGCGAAGGACATCGCGCCGGAGGTGGTCTCGTGGCCGGCGATGAGGAAGGTGATGACCTGGTTACGGATGTTCGCGGTGTCCAGGGTGGTGCCGTCGGCGGGGTGCTGGGCGGTGAGCATCAGCCCGAGCAGGTCGGCGGCCTCGCTCTGGTCGGTGCCGGTGCGGGCGGCGATGACCTCGTCCACGACCCCGGCGAGGTAGTCGGCGTCCCTACGGAAGGCGGCGTCGGCCTCGGTGTAGTCGCCGCCGGGCACGCGGGCCAGGCGGGTCATGCTCCACTCCAGGCAGCGCACCATCGACTCGACGAAGGGGTGCGGCTCGGCGCGCTCGAAGGAGCCGAAGTCGTAGTCGAACCCGGCGAGGCCGATGGTGTCGAGCGTCATGCGGGTCATGTCGTCGGGGACGTCGACCGGCTGCCCGGCGCGGGCGGAGCGGTCCCATGCCTCGATGAGCCGCCGGGCCACCTTCAGCATCACCGGGTGGTAGGCGCGCATGGAGCCGAGCGCGAAGGCGGGCATCAGGATGTCGTGGGCCTTGGCCCAGTTCGGCTCGTCGTTGTACGCGGTGAACAGGCCGTCGGCGGCGAAGGCGCGCACGTTCTCCAGCGCGGGCCCGATGTGCTTGGTGAACCGGTCCTCGTCGGCGAGGTCCGCGATCAGGTCGGCGTCGGCGACGAACAGCGCGTCGCGCCCGTGCAGGCGGCGCACCAGCACCGGCCCGTGGGTCCGCATCAGCTCCATGACCTGCTGGATGGGAGTGCGGGTCGGTCCGATGGCGGAGATGTCGACGACCGGCACGCCGGTGAGTGCGGGGGGCTCGGGGTGCGGTGCGGTGGGGGGCATGGCGCGGCAACTGCCTTTCGCGGGGCGGGGACTGGCGATTCGCGTGGGGTGGCTGGCATCTTCCAGCGTGCTCCAGCGGCGGGGCGCGCCCGCGCCCGGTCACTACACGAACGTGCAGTGGAAAGTGGGCGCGGGCCCTTGCGCACCGGCTCCGGTGTACGCCCTGAGTTGCCGCTGACCTGGGTTTTCGTCTTGGATGGTGGGGACGGTTCGGCACCTGGGAGGCTGGCGTGGAGTGGGGGCCGGCGGACGCGGTGGTGTGGCGCAACCGGGCCCTGATGCTCTTCGACCGGGTCGCGGTGCCGGTCGCGGTCTGTGACGTGTACGGCAAGGTGGCGCTGGCCAACCCGGCGATGGCCGCCGAGTGCGGTACGTCACCGGGGCAGCTTCGCGGCCGTGACGTGCTGGAGCTGTTCCGCCCGCAGGAGGCCGGCCAGGTCGAGCGGATCGCGCAGGCGCTGCGACTGCGGCACCGCTCCCGCTACCAGGTGTCGGTGAGCTGGAGCGCGCCCGGCGGGACGGAGCGGTACGGAGAGCTGACCGCCGACCCGGTGAGCGACTCCACGGACGAGACCCCGGCGCTGCTGGTGATGCTCCGGGTGCTCGGGGAGAGCGAGCCGGAGTCCGTCCCCGAACCCGCGCCCGTCACCCCCGTCGAGGGCGCGGTGCTGGCGCTGCTGGCCGGGGGCGCCACGACCGGCCGGGCCGCCCGTGAGCTGGGCCTGAGCCGGGACGGTGTCGCGTATCACCTGCGCCGCCTGTCCGCCCGCTGGCACGCGGCCAACCGCACCGAACTGGTCGCCCGCGCCTACGCCCTGGGCGTGCTGGCGCCGGGGGTGTGGCCGCCTCGGGTACGAGGTGCCGAAGCCGAGTAGGGGACGGCGCACGGAAAACGGCTTGGCCCGGAACGCCGGCGCTCTATACGCTCGTGAACCTAGACCCCCTAGGCTCATGGCTACAACAGAAGGAATCCCCCGATGCGACCCCTCACCGAGCAGGACATCCGCGCCTCCTTCGTCAACTGCTCCAAGGGCGACGCCAAGCGACTGGCCGTCCCCCGCGACCTGGCCGAACGCCCCTGGGACGACCTCGACTTCCTGGGCTGGCGCGATCCGGGCGCCCCCGACCGCAGCTACCTGGTCCTCGAACGCGGCACGGACCTCGTCGGCATCGCCCTGCGCTACCCGACCGTCCGGCGCGGCTTCCAGCACCGCAGCATGTGCTCGGTGTGCCTGACGACCCATCGCGGCGGCGGCGTCTCCCTGATGACCGCCCGCAAGGCCGGCCCGGCGGGCCGCGAGGGCAACTCCGTCGGCGTGTACATGTGCGCCGACCTGGCGTGTTCCCTGTATCTCCGGGGGAAGAAGGTGCCGGAGTCGGGGAGCAGGTTCGAGGAGAGCCTCACGACGGAGGAGCAGATCGCCCGCGCGGGCGGCAACCTCAACGCCTTCGTCGATCGCCTGTACGTCTGAGGGCCGCCCCCTTTCGCGTACACGGTGCTCGAACGGCCCCGTTCGGCACGGTTACGGAAAGGGAAGACGCCAAAGGATGCCAGACGTACGGAAGTGGATGGACGCGCAGCAGCGACGCAAGTGGGCCGACGCGCTGCGGCGCCTGTTCGCGCGCCGCCGGGAGCCGGTGGTCGTCCAGACACTGCGGTCGGCCGCCGCGGCCACGGTCGCCTATGTGATCGCGCTGCGGCTCAGCCCGGAACCGGCGCCGCTGACCGCGCCCCTGACGGCCCTGCTGGTCGTCCAAGTCACCTTCTTCGCCACCCTCACCAACGGCATCCGCCGTGTGAACGCCGTGGTGACGGGCGTGCTGGTCGCCATCGTCTTCAGTCTCCTGGTCGGTCTGACCTGGTGGAGCCTGGCCCTGCTGCTGGTGGCCGCGCTGAGCGTGGGTCACCTGGTGCGCGTGGACGAGTACGTGAACGAGGTGGCGATCAGCGCGATGCTCGTGCTCGGCGTCACCACGGTCGGCTACACCGCGTGGGCGCGGATCGTGGAGACCCTGATCGGCGCCATCATCGGCATGGCCTGCAATCTGCTGCTGCCGCCCCCGGTGTGGGTGGACGCGGCCGGGCGGTCCATCGAGTGGCTGGCCCGTCGGCTGCGTCAGCTCATGCTCCGGATGGGTGAGGAGGCGGCGGGCGCCATCCCCTGGCAGCGGGCGGCCGAACGGCTGCACGAGGCACGCCGGCTGGACCACGACATCATCCAGGTGGACGCGGCCCTGCGGCAGGCCGAGGAGAGCCTGCGGCTCAACCCCCGTGTCAAGGAGGGCCTGCTGCACCGGGTGGTGCTGCGCACCGGCCTGGACACCCTGGAGATCTGCACGGTCGTCCTGCGGGTCATGGCCCGCTCCTTCACCGACCTGGCGAAGGAGCGCGGCCCCCAGGAGCTGTTCCCGCCGCCGATCGGGCAGACCGTGGAACAGGTGCTGTCCGAGATCGCGGACGCCGTGGTGAGCTTCGCGGTACTGGTGACCACCGACCTGAGCGCCAACGCCGAGTCGGCCGAGTCCCGGCTGACCGCCGAGCTGCACACGGCCGCCGCCACCCGCGACCGGCTCGCCGAGCAGCTCAGGGAGCACGTCGAGGAGGACCGCGAGGACTGGCAGTTGCTCGGCGCGGTCCTCACCGAGGTCAACCGGATCATCGACGAGCTGGACACCGAGCACCGCAGCCGCCGCCTGCTGGAGGAGCTGGACCGGGTCTCCCGCCAGCAGCGCGCCAAGATGCCCCGGGTGAACCGCCTGCGCCAGCGCCTGGGCGTACAGGAGGACCTCTGGCGGAACCGTGCGGGCATCGGCGGGCGTTCTGGGTGACGGGACACCGGGTACGACCGGTGCCGGGACTTCGAGGGGGCGGGCCGATGGCCGAGCGGGCCGGGGTGCGGATCGACGGGAACACGCTGCGGCTGGGCGACGGGGTGGTGGTGCGGTTCGTGCGCACCCTGCGGCTGCCGGAGCGGGGTACGCATCCGCTGCCGCCGGGGCTGGGCGAGTTCCCGCTGCGCCGGGTCGCGGACCACGCCGACCGGGTGCCGGAGGCGTGGCGGGCGCGCGGCGGGGTGCTGCTGCCGATGTACCTGCGCGAGGCGATGTGGATCGGCTTCGCCGGGACCACGGAACCGGCCGCCCTCCAGGTCGGCGTCGGCAAGGTGTGCGCGGTCTCCGGCAAGCCCTGGCAGGGCACGTTGGCGCGGGACCCGCAGAACTACGTCACGCTCCCCCGCCAGCCCTGGCTGGACGGCATCAACTCCGGCAAGGGCACCGTCCGCCAGTTCGTCGCCGTACCCCTCGGGCTCGGCGCGACCGTGGAGGGTCAGGTGACCGGCGAGGAGACCTGGGGCGGTGTGCAGTTGCAGGCGTACGGCCTGCGCCCGGAGGCGCTCGCGCGGTGGCGCGAGGCCGAGCGCGCCCGGTCCGGGCCGCTCGCCGGGGGTTACGGCGCCCCGGCCGCCTTCGCCGCCCCGGCCCCCGGCGGTCCCCCGCCCGCAGGTGCCGCTCCCCGGCAGTCGGCGGCGATGGGGCTGGGCGCGGGCGGCTCGATGCGCCAGGAGGTGTACCGGGACGAACGCCCCGCGTCGGACTGGTCGGACACCCCGGCCGGCCGGGTCTTCGTCCACCTGGTCACCCCGCCCGAGTGGCGCCGCATCACCGGCGAGGAGCCCCCGCCCTCCCCCGTGGACCGGGCCGCGTACACCAGAGCGGGCCTGCCGTGGTTCGAGCACTACGACGACGAGGCCGACGACCTCTCCCCCGCCGGCCCCCTGGAGCCGGTGCGCCCGGTGGGCGACTGGCTGGGCGACGACCTGGACCCCTGGCAGGAGCCGACGCCGGGTCAGGTGGTCCCGCTGAAGGACGCGCCGGGTAAGCCGGTGGCCGACGGGGACTGGTGACCCCGCACCCCGCCTTGCCTTCGGCGGGCGGTCCGCGACAGGGTGGCCGGGACCACGGTGACGGGTGAGCACGGTAGGGGGCGTCTTGCCGCGAGCCCGGCAGATCGACGAGACACCCCCTGGGGGCGGCATGGACGACGCAGCACGGACGGACCGGGGCGGCTGGAGCAGGCGGCGCTTCGTCGGCGCCATGGCGGGCACGGCCGCCGTGGTGACGGTGCCCGCGCCCGCCGCGCCGCCCCCGGACCCCGCCCCGCGGCCCCGACGCGAGGCACACCGGGCCGAAGCGGGGCCCCGCCCGCTGTACCTGGGCACCTACACCTCCGTCGAAGGCGGCGGCAAGGGCGTGTCCGTGGCGCGGTACGACCCGGTCTCGGGCGCGGTCACCGACGCGGAGCCGCTGGCCGAGATCCCCGACCCGTCGTACGTCACCGTCCACCCGGACGGGCACACGCTGTACGCGGTCGACGAGCGCGAGGACGGCGCGGTCACCGCCGTACGGCTCGCGGACGGACACGTGCTGGGCAGCCGGAGCACGGGCGGTTCGGGGCCCTGTCATCTCTCGGTGCACCCGAGCGGGCGCTGGCTGCTGAGCGCGAACTACGGCTCGGGCAGTGTCGCCGTGCACCCCGTCGACGCCTCGGGCGCGCTCGGTGCGCGCACCGCGCTGGTCACGCACTCCAGCCCGGCACCGGGACCGGGCCAACAGGGCCCGCACGCGCACCAGTTCATCACGAGCCCGGACGGCGGCCATGTGCTCGCCGTCGACCTGGGCACCGACACCGTCTACACCTACCGGCTGGACAGCGAGCACGGCACGCTGACCGAGGTGTCCCAGGCCCGCACCCGGCCGGGTGCGGGCCCGCGCCATCTGACGTTCCATCCGAACGGGCGGTACGCCTACCTCGCCAACGAGGTGGACGACACGGTGGCCGTCTGCGCGTACGACCCGGCGACCGGCCGGCTGACGGTGGGTGAGCCGCAGTCCTCGGGGGCGAGCGGGGACGCCACCAACTACCCGGCGCAGTTCGTGGTGACGCCGGACGGCGGTTTCGCGTTCCTCGCCAACCGGGGGCACGACAGCGTCGCCCGGTACGCCGTCGAGGAGGACGGCGCCCGGCTGCGGCTGCTGGACACGGTGCCGGTGGGCGGGGACTTCCCCCGCCAGCTCGCGCTCGCGCCGGACGGCCGCCTGCTGTTCACGGCGAACCAGCGCTCCGGCACGGTGAGCGTGTTCCACGTCGACACCGGTACCGGAGCGCTTGAGCAGGCGGGTGAGCCGTTCGCGTCACCGGTCGCCGTCTGCGCGGTGCCGCTGTAGGGCGCGCGGGCAGGCGGCGGCGCTGGCCTGGGTGAGCAGCGCGTGCATGCGCTCGGTGAGCTGCGAGACGTCGTCGGCGGGCGTGTGGAACACCAGCCGTACGTCGCCGTGCGCGCGGGTGCGCTCGATACGCAGGGTGAGCCCGTGCCGGTCCACCGCGAGCGGAGCCACCCGGGTCACGGCGTGCAGGCTCTCCGGCCGGACCAGCCGGGTGAGCCTCTCCACGGCGTCCGGGTGGGAGTCGGCGAGGTGGGTGAGCAACTGCGCCTCGGCGGTGGCCAGCGGGTCGGGCCGGGCGGCCGCGTACTCCTCCGGCTCGATCAGCACCGCCCCCGAGGGCCGGCGCAGCACCACGCGGGTGGGCTGGAACAGCAGCCGCGCGCCGCGCCGGGAGAAGAAGCCGGCGAGCCACAGCCGGGCCCGGATGCGCCGGCGCACCGGTACGGGTGCCACGTCGGCGAACTCCAGCACGGCGGTGGGCTCGCCGCGCGGGGCGCACAGCGCGGCGGCGGACAGGGCACTGTCCTCCGGCACGTCGAGCAGCACCCCGCCGTCGCCGGTCACGGTGTGCGCGCCGACGTACTCCTCGCGGGCGCCGTCCGCGGTCACCGCGCACGACCACGCGGTGGCAAGGACCGACCGCGCCCGCTCCGCCGCTCCGGGTCCTGCCGCCCAGTCCTGCGTGTCACCCATCCCGAGCCCTCCTTAGGTAAGCCTTGCCTAACTTACCGAAGATCCGGGCGTGCGCCAACCACGCCGCGCCGATCGGGTGACACGAACGGAGTTCCGTAAGAGGCGCCGTCAGGCGATGGCGCCGAGCAGCGCCCGCGCGCACAGCTCGCGCACCTGGCCCCGGCCGGGCTCGCCCTCGCGCAGCCACTCCAGGCAGACGGCGGTGGTGAAGGCGAGCCAGCCGCGCACCGCCAGGCGAGCGTGCGGGGAGCCCTCGAAGGCGGGCCCGAACTCGGGGTCGGCGGCCAGCGCGGCGAGGATCTGCCGCTCCTGCGCGGCCAACGCCCGCTGATAGACCCGGCGCACGGCCTGGTCACCGGCCGCGTCGGCCCGGTGGAAGGCGCGGAAGCCGTGGGCGTGCGCCTCGACGTACCCGAGGTAGGCGTCCAGCCCGGCGCCGAGCTGCTCGCGGACCGGCACACCAGGCACGGCCGCGGTCATCCGCAGCATGCGCTCGCTCTCCCGCTCCACCACCGCGGCGAAGAAGTCCCGTTTCGTCGGGAAGTAGTGGTACAGCAGGCCTCGGGAGACCCCGGCGATCTCGGCGACCCGCTCGATCCACACGTCGTCGTACGGGCTCTCGGAGAACAGGCGCGCCCCGACCGACAGCAGTTGCTCGCGGCGCTCCTCCGTACTCAGTCGGCGCCGGGCGCGTTCCCCCTGGTTGGCGGCCATGCCGTCACCCTACTGGACGCGTTGCTTGACGTCGGTTCAGTAGGCGGACCAGACTGCGAGCACTATTGAACTCGCGTTCAACACGCGGGTGGTGGACGGGCAACAGGCCACCGGATCAAGGGAGATCGCGTCATGGCCGAGACGACGGGGGCGGGGCTGCCCAAGGGGTTCCGGGGTGCCGAGCAGGGCTGGCCGGATCTGAACCGCATCCCGCATCCGCCCCGCAGGCTCCCGTTGCTCGGCGACGTGCTGGGCGTCGACCGGCGCACCCCGCTCCAGGACTCGATGCGGCTCGCGCGCGAACTGGGCCCGATCTTCCGACGCCGGGTCCTGAACCGGGAGTTCGTGTTCCTGTGGGGCGCGAAGCTGGCCGCGGACATGGCGGACGAGACCCGGTTCGCCAAGCACGTCGGTCTCGGGGTCGCCAACCTGCGCCCGGTCGCCGGGGACGGGCTGTTCACCGCGTACAACCACGAACCCAACTGGCAGTTGGCGCACGACGTGCTCGCGCCCGGCTTCAGCCGGGAGGCGATGGCCGGGTACCACTCGATGATGCTGGCGGTCGCGGGCCGGCTGACCGGCCACTGGGACCGCGAGCTGGCCGCCGGGCGCACGGTGGACGTGCCAGGAGACATGACCCGGCTGACGCTGGAGACCATCGCCCGTACCGGCTTCGGGCACGACTTCGGCTCCTTCGAGCGTGACCGGCCGCACCCCTTCGTCACCGCCATGGTCGGCACCCTCGCCTACGCCCAGCGGCTCAACAGCGTGCCGATGCCCCCGCTGCTCCAGCGGGGCGCCGCCCGGCGCAACGCCGCCGACATCGCCTACCTGGACGACACGGTCGACGCGCTGGTGGCCGCCCGCCGCGAGTCCGGGCGCGGGGAGGGCGACCTGCTGGACCGCATGCTGGAGACGGCCCACCCCGAGACCGGCGAGCGGCTGTCGGCGGAGAACGTCCGCAAGCAGGTGATCACGTTCCTGGTCGCGGGCCACGAGACCACCTCCGGCGCCCTCTCGTTCGCCCTGTACTACCTGGCCGAGCACCCCGAGGTGGCCGCCCGCGCCCGCGCCGAGGTGGACCGCGTCTGGGGCGACACCCCCGAGCCGGGCTACGACCAGGTGGCCCGGCTGCGCTATCTGCGCCGGGTGCTGGACGAGTCGCTGCGGCTGTGGCCGACCGCGCCCGCCTTCGCCCGCGAGGCCACCCGGGACACCGTGCTGGCCGGGGAGCACCCGATGCGCCGGGGCGGCTGGGCGCTGGTGCTCACGCCGATGCTGCACCGCGACCCCGAGGTGTGGGGCGAGGACGCCGAGCGGTTCGACCCGGACCGCTTCGACGCCAAGGCGGTACGGGCCCGCCCGCCGCACACCTTCAAGCCGTTCGGCACGGGCGCGCGGGCCTGCGTGGGACGCCAGTTCGCGCTGCACGAGGCGACATTGGTGCTCGGCCTGCTGCTGCGCCGCTACGAGCTGATCCCCGACCCCGGCTACCGCCTGAAGGTCACCGAGCGCCTGACGCTGATGCCGGACGGCCTGCGCCTCAACCTGGAGCGGCGGAAGGCCCCCGCCACCGCACCGGTCGGCGCCCTGGAGCCGGAGGCCGGTTCAGCGGGACGCTGCCCAGTGCACGGGACGGACGAGTGAGCCCGGCAGCCGGGTGCCGGGGCCCCCGCGGGCGGCGTTGACCTGCGGCTGGGTGAGGAAGAGCGCGCCGGTCAGGTCGGCGCCGGTCAGGTCGGCGCCCCGGAGGTCCGCGCCGATCAGGTCGGCCTGCCGCAGGTCGGCTCCGGTCAGGTCGGCCCCGATGAGGCAGGCGCCGCGCAGGCTGACCCCCCGCAGGTCGGCTTCCTTGAGCTTCGCGCCCGCCAGATCCGCGCCCCGCCGGTCCCGGCCCTTCTTGCGGCCGACCCCCTTGCGGACCAACTCCGATGTCCGGAGCAGGAGTTCGGCCACCTCGTGCCAGTGGTCGGCCGGGTCCAGCGCGGCCAGCTCCTCGGGTTCCCGCGCGGCGAGCCGCTCGGTGTGCTCCAGCGCGCGGCGCAGCTCCGGGTGGAGCGGCCGGGCGGCGTCGAGACCGAGCGCCTCGGTGAGGTACCACAGCAGCTCGTGCAGGCGCCGGACCACCGGGAACACGTCGAACATCAGCCGGGCGTGCGCCTTGCCGCCCGTACGCCAGTCCCGGCCGCCGAAGGTGACCTGGGAGACGCGCTGGCCCGCGCCGAAGCAGTCGTACACCGTGCACCCGGCGTAGCCCTTGGCGCGCAGCTCGGTGTGGATGCCGCAGCGGTGGTCCTCGCGCAGGTTGGCGCAGGGCTTCTGGGCGGGCTTGTCGTGCGCGAAGTCGGCGGAGCGGGCGAAGGGCAGGGCGACACAGCAGAGGCCGAAACAGTTGGCACAGTCGGCGGCGAGGAGGGGTATGTGATCAGGCATCGCGGCTAGGGTACTGACCCGCTCCGCCCGGCCGCGCTCTGGCTACGCTGCCCCTGTCCGATCTTCGAGGCCCGAGGAGCCGCGATGCGTGTCGCCCTGTTCCTGACCTGTGTCAACGACACGCTCTACCCGGACACCGGCCGCGCCGTGGTGAGACTGCTGAACCGCCTCGGGGTCGACGTCGACTTCCCCCTGGCGCAGACCTGCTGCGGGCAGGCGCACTACAACACCGGCTACCGGCACGAGACGGAACCGCTGGCCCGGCACTTCGCGGAGGTCTTCGGGGAGTACGACGCGATCGTCACGCCGTCGGGTTCGTGCGCGGCGATGGTCCGGGAGCTGTACCCGAAGCTGGGCGAGCGGGCCCGCGCCGAGGGGCGCGGAGAGGAACTGGCCGACGTACTGGCGCCGGTGGTGCCGAAGACGTACGAGCTGACGGAGTTCCTGGTGGACGTGCTGGGCGTCACCGACGTCGGCGCCGTCTATCCGCACAAGGTCACCTATCACCCCACCTGTCACGGCCTGCGCTCGCTGGGACTCGGCGACCGGCCGCGCCGGCTGCTGGAGGCGGTGCGGGGGCTGGAGCTGGTCGAACTGCCCGGCGCCGACGAGTGCTGTGGGTTCGGCGGCACCTTCGCGGTCAAGAACGCCGGGGTGTCGGCGGCGATGGGCGCGGACAAGATGCGCAACGCCGAGTCGACCGGCGCGGAGGTGCTGTGCGCGGCCGACAACTCGTGCCTGATGCACCTGGGTGGCACCATGAGCCGGGCGGGCTCTCCGGTGCGGCCGGTACACATCGCGGAGATCCTGGCGAGCACGGAGGAGGAACCGACCCGGTGAACGAGACCTTCGTCGGAATGCCCGCCTTCCCCGAGGCGGCACGGGAAGCGCTGGAAAACGGCACCCTGCGCGGCAACCTGCGGCACGCCACCCACACCATCCGCGCCAAGCGCGCGGCGGCCGTGGCGGAGGTGTCCGACTGGGCGGAGCTGCGCGAGGCGGGCAGCCGGATCAAGGAACACACGCTCCGCCATCTCGACCGTTATCTGGAGCAGTTGGAGGAGTCGGTCACCGCGGCGGGCGGCACCGTCCACTGGGCGGCCGACGCGGCGGAGGCCAACCGGATCGTGACCCGGCTCGTCCAGGAGACGGGCGAGTCGGAGGTCGTCAAGGTCAAGTCGATGGCCACGCAGGAGATCGGGCTCAACGAGGCGCTGGAGGCGGCCGGCATCCGGGCGTACGAGACCGATCTCGCCGAGCTGATCGTGCAGTTGGGTGAGGACCGCCCCTCGCACATCCTGGTCCCGGCCATCCACCGCAACCGGGCCGAGATCCGCGGCATCTTCCGCACCGCCATGGCCGGTTGGGGCCGACCCGCGCCCGAGGGTCTGTCCGACAGTCCGGCCGAGCTGGCGGAGGCGGCGCGGCTGCATCTGCGGGAGAAGTTCCTGCGGGCCGAGGTGGGGGTGTCCGGGGCCAACTTCATGGTCGCGGAGACCGGCACGATGGTGGTCGTGGAGTCCGAGGGCAACGGACGGATGTGCCTGACCCTGCCTGAGACCCTGATCTCGGTGGTCGGCATCGAGAAGGTCGTCCCCACCTGGCGTGACCTGGAGGTCTTCCTCCAGACGCTCCCCCGCTCCTCCACCGCCGAGCGGATGAACCCGTACACCAGCATGTGGACCGGCACGAGGGACGGCGACGGACCCGGCGCCTTCCACCTGGTGCTGCTGGACAACGGCCGCACCGACACCCTCGCCGACGAGGTCGGCCGCCAGGCGCTGCGCTGCATCCGCTGCTCGGCCTGCCTGAACGTGTGCCCGGTGTACGAGCGCGCGGGCGGCCATGCCTACGGCTCGGTCTACCCCGGCCCCATCGGCGCCATCCTCAGCCCCCAACTACGCGGCACGGCGAGCGAGATCGACGCCTCCCTGCCGTACGCGTCCTCGCTGTGCGGGGCCTGCTACGAGGTGTGTCCGGTCGCCATCGACATCCCCGAGGTGCTGGTCCGGCTGCGCGAGCGGGTCGTGGAGGGCGGTCCGGCGGTGCGCGGGGGCAACCGGGTGGTGCTGAAGCCGGCCAAGGGCCACGCGGCGGAACGGGCGGCCATGCGGGCGGCCCGCTGGACCTTCACCCACCCGGCCGCCCTGCGCACCGGCCAGCGCCTCGCCTCCCGCGCCCGCCGCCTCCGCCCGCGCTCCCTGCCGGGGCCCGGCGCGGCCTGGACGGCGACGCGCGATCTGCCGGAGGTGCCGGCCGAGCCGTTCCGGGACTGGTGGGAACGCACCCGAGGCGGCAAGGAGGAGACGAAGTGAGCGACCGGGAACGCGTCCTGGGCCGGGTCCGGCGCGCGCTGGCCGACGTACCCGAGGACGACACGCCGTACGACCGGGTGATCCCGCGCGACTACGTGCGCGAGCACGGCGAGCGCACGGTCGAGGAGACGGTGGAGCTGCTGGCGGCGAACCTGGCCGACTACCGCGCCGTGGTGCACCGGTGTGAGGCGGCGGACCTCCCCGCGCTCATCGCCCGGCTGCTGGCGGCGCGGGACGCCGAGTCCGTGCTCGTACCGGACGGGCTCCCGTCGGCGTGGCTGGCGAACGCCGACCCGGCCCCCGTCCCCGACCGCGCGGAGAGCACCCCGTACGAGCTGGACGCCGTGGACAGCGTGGTGACCGGCTGCGCGGTGGCCGTCGCCGAGACCGGCACCCTCGTGCTGGACGGCGGGCCCGGTCAGGGCCGACGGCGGATCACCCTCGTGCCCGACCATCACATCTGCGTGGTCCGCGTCCCCGACCAGGTCGTGGCGTCCGTGCCCCAGGCCCTCGAACGCCTCTCCCCCACCCGCCCGTTGACCTGGATCTCGGGCCCTTCGGCCACCAGCGACATCGAGCTGAACCGGGTGGAGGGCGTGCACGGGCCCCGCACGCTGGAGGTCGTGTTGCTGGGCTGAGCGGCGTCATCCCTTCGGCCGGCGGGGCCGGGCGGGGTGCCGGGAGCCCGGCTAGCGTGGGGGGATGATCCGGTTCGAGCAGGTCAGCAAGCGCTACCCGGACGGTACGACGGCCGTGGACGACCTCTCCTTCGAGGTGTCCGAGGGCGAACTCGTCACGCTGGTCGGCCCCTCGGGCTGCGGCAAGACGACCACGATGATGATGGTGAACCGGCTGATCGAGCCCACGGCGGGCCGGATCGTCGTGGACGGCGAGGACATCGCGCGGGTCGACCCGGTCCGGCTGCGCCGCCGGATCGGGTACGTCATCCAGCAGGTCGGCCTCTTCCCGCACCGCACCGTGCTGGACAACACCGCGACCGTGCCGTCCCTGCTCGGCTGGAAGCGGGCCAAGGCGCGGGCGCGCGCCGCCGAGCTGCTGGACCTGGTGGGCCTGGACCCCAAGACGTTCGGCGCGCGCTACCCGGAGCAGCTCTCCGGCGGCCAGCGGCAGCGGGTCGGGGTGGCGCGGGCGCTCGCGGCGGACCCGCCGGTGCTGCTGATGGACGAGCCGTTCGGCGCGGTCGACCCGGTGGTGCGCGAGCAGTTGCAGGACGAGTTCCTGCGCATGCAGCAGGCGGTGCGCAAGACGGTCCTGCTGGTCACGCACGACATCGAGGAGGCGGTTCGCCTCGGCGACCGCATCGCGGTGTACGGCGAGGGCCGCATCGAGCAGTACGACACGCCCGGCGCGGTGCTGGGCGCCCCCGCGACTCCGTACGTCGCCGGGTTCGTCGGTGCCGACCGGGGCCTGAAGCGGCTGTCGGTGACCGCGATCGAGCCGGACGACCTGGAACAGCCGCCGGTGGCCCGCCCGGACGAGCCCGCCGGGGATGCGGCGCGGCGACTGCGGGAGGAGGGCGCGCGCTGGGCGGTCGTCCTGGACGCGAACGGCGATCTGCACGGCTGGGTGGGGCTGGAGGAACTGGCGGCGGGCGGCACGGTCGGCGAGCTGGCCCATCGCATGACGGCGTGGGTGCCGGTGGGCACCCCGCTGAAACAGGCGTTCGGCGTGATGCTCCAGTACGACGCCGGGTGGGTCGCGGTGCTGGACGGCTCCCGCCTCCTGGGCGTCCTGACCCCGGCCAAGCTGCACGAGGCGCTGCGGAGGTCGGTGGACGCGGATGTGCTGGGGGTGGCGCGGGGTCAGGTGCCTTTCGACTCGGTGTCGGACGCGTAGGTCACCGGATGAGGCCCTTGTCCTTCAGATAGGTGCGGGCCACGTCGGCGGGCAGTCGCCGCCAACTGTCCACCTGCTGGTTCATGTCGGCGAGGTCCTTCGTGGTGAGTACGTCATTGAGCTTGCCGAGCGCCTTGGCGACCCGCTCGCTGCCGGCGCGGGCGCGGTTGACGACGGGGACGATGTAGTCGGCGTTCTGGAGATGCTTGTCGTCGGCGAGCAGCACCAGGCCGAAGGAGCCGAGGGTGGCGTCCGTGGTGGTGGTCAGCACCATCTGGTCCCGCCCGGACTGCACGGCCTGCTTGGCCGGGGTGGTGCCGACGCCCTTGGGATCGACGGCGGTGATGTCGATCCCGTACACCTTCTTCAGACCGGGCGCGCAGTACGGCCGCTCGACGCATTCGTCGCCCGCCGCGAGGCGCACCTTGAGTCCGGAGGCGCCGAGGTCGCTGAGGGTCTTGAGGTGGTGGCGGCGGGCGTAGGAGGCGCTGACCGCGAAGGCGTTCTGGTCGACGGCCCGGCCCGGCGGGAGGACGGTGAGTCCGCGCGGGGTGGCCAGGGCGCGCAGGTTCTTCATGGTCCTGGCGAGGTCGGGCGAGCCGGCCGGGGGCGCGTCGGCGCCGTGCGCCTTGGCGTTGAGCCAGTCGGCGAAGGTGGCGGCGTACTCGGGGGCGACATCGATCTGGCCGGATTCCAGGGCGGGTTCGTACAGCTCCCGGTTGGCGACGGTGATCAGGGACGTCCGGTACCCGGCCTGGTCGAGGAGCTGGGCATAGAGCTGGGCGAGCAGGTCGCTCTCGGTGAAACCGGCCGAGCCGATGGTGAGGTGGTGGCTGTCGCCGGGCGGCGCGGTGACGGCGCCCCGGTTCTCCAGCGAGGGGCCCGAGGAGCAGGCGGCCAGGGTGGCGAGGGTGGCGGCGGCGAGTACCGCGCGGGCTCTCACCGGCCGCCCCGCGCCCAGGCGGGGCCGAGCCGCTCCACGACCTCGAAGACACCCTCCACGAGCAGGGCGAACACGGCGACGAGGATGGCGCCCGCGACCACCTGCGGGGTGCTGGCCAGGTTGAAGCCCGCGGTGATGATCCGGCCGAGGCCGCCGCCGCCCGCGAGCGCGGCGATGGTGGCGGTGGCGACGAGCTGGACGGCGGCGATCCGCACCCCGTTGAGGATCATCGGCAGTGCGAGCGGCACCTCGATCCGGACCAGCGTCTGCCGCCCGGTCATCCCCATGCCGCGAGCGGCCTGCACCACGCCCCGGTCGACCTCGCGCATGCCGACGTAGGCGTTGGTGAGCAGCGGCGGCACGGCGAACAGCACCAGGGCGACGACGGTGGGCCCCTCCCCCCACTTCCCGACCGGGGTCAGCAGGAGCAGCACCAGCACGGCGAAGGTGGGCACGGCCCGGCCGACGTTGGAGATGTTGACGGCGAGCGCCCCGCCCCTGCCGAGGTGCCCGAGGACCAGCGCGACGGGCAGCGCGATCAGGCAACTGACGATCAGGCAGACGACGGTGAGCAGCAGGTGTTGCAGCAGCCGGTGCCAGACGCCGTCGTCGCCGGACCAGTGGGCGGGGTCGGCGAGCCAGTCCCAGGTGGAACCGAGCACGTTCATGTACGGCCCTTCCTCGCCCACGGGGTGAGCAGCCACTGCACGCCCAGCAGGAGCAGGTCGGCGGCGACGGCGATGAGCACGCACAGCACGGACGCGGTGAGGACCTGGGCCTTGAAGTAGGTGTTCATGCCCGCGTAGATCAGGTTGCCGAGGCCGCCGAAGCCGACGATCGCACCGATGGTGACCAGGGAGACCGCCGAGACGGTGGCGATGCGCAGCCCGGCCATCGCGGCGGGCAGCGCGAGCGGCAGCTCCACGGTGAGCAGCAGCCGTACGGGCCCGAAGCCGAGCCCGCGCGCGGCCTGCCGGGTCTCCTCCGGCACGGCGCGCAGCCCGGCGAGGATGTTCCGCACGAGCAGCGTGAGCGAGTACAGCACCAGCCCGGCGACGACGAGGGTGGCGGACAGCCCGTACACCGGCAGCAGCAGGGAGAACATCGCCAGGGACGGGATGGTGTAGAGCACGGTGGTGACGGCGAGCACCGGCCCGGCGGCCCACCCCCAGCGGCGCGCGAGCACGGCGAGCGGCAGCGCGACGGCGAGCCCGATCAGCACGGACAGCGCGGTCAGCTCCAGGTGCTGCCCGACCGCGTCGAGGAGGATCTGGCGGCGGGTGCTCAGGTAGTCGCCGCAGATCCACTCGTTGCGCGCGAGGCAGTCGTCCGGGGCGGCGGTCACCCGTCCATTGCACCGGCCGGGGCAGCGGGTCGGCGCGTTGTGGTCGCCCGTACGGGGGCCTGAACGCCCCTTTTGGTATCACTTCTGGCATCCGAAGCGAGGAGTGTGGCGGCTGTGGAACGAATCGTCGTCGTCGGTGCCGGCCACATGGGGTCGGTCATCGTACGGGGCCTGCTGGACGGGATGCCGCGGGTCGAGGTGGTCGTCGTGGAACCCTCGGCGGAACGCCGGGCCTCCCTGGACGGCGGTGCGGAGGTGGCCGCCGCCTACGAGCCCCGCCCGGACGACCTCCTCGTCCTCGCCATCCCGCCCCAGGCGTTCGACTCCTTCGCGGACGGCCTGCCGCCGGGCGCGTGCGCGCAGGCGACGGTCGTCTCGGTCATGGCGGGGGTACGGCTGGAGACCCTGGCGTCGGCGCTGGGCACGGGCGCGGTCCTGCGTGCCATGCCGAACCTCGCCTCGCGGGTGGGGCAGAGCATGACGGTGCTGTGTCCCGGTGACCAGGTGTCCACCGGCGGGATGGAGCGGGCGAAGGGTGCGCTGTCGGTGATCGGCAAGGTGCTGGTGGTCCAGGACGAGTCCCTGCTCGACGCGGCCACCGCGGTCGCGGGCAGCGGCCCGGCCCTGGTGGCGTACCTGGCCCAGTCCTTCACGGACTTCGCCCGGGGGGCGGGCTTCGGCACCCATGACGCCCTGCTGCTGACCAGCCAGGTGCTGCGGGGCACGGCGGACGTACTGGCGGAGCCGGGTGTGACCCCGGAATCCCTGTACCAGCAGGCCAGCACCCCGCACGGCACCACGGCCGAGGGCATCGCCACGCTGCGGGAACACCGGGTGGGCGAATCGGTACGGGCGGCGCTGGAGGCCACGACGGAGAGGGCACGGGAATTGGCGGGGTGAGGGGCTCCGACGGGCAGGGCGCTAAGTTGGCCGTATGAGCAACCTAGACCTCGCGCCCGAGCCGCGCGCATGCGGTGGCCGTGGCTTCGTCGTCGCCGAGCCGGTCCGCGAGCTGCTGAGCCCCCGTACGGTGAAGCTCGGGGAGTCCACCGAGGTTCGCCGACTGCTGCCGAACCTGGGGCGCCGGATGATCGGTGCGTGGGCGTTCGTAGATCATTACGGGCCTGACGACATCGCGGACGAGCCCGGCATGCAGGTGCCCCCGCACCCGCACATCGGCCTCCAGACGGTGAGCTGGCTGCACGAGGGCGAGGTGCTGCACCGGGACTCCACAGGCAGCCTTCAGACCATCCGCCCGCGCGAACTGGGCCTGATGACGGCGGGCCGGGCGATCAGCCACTCCGAGGAGAGCCCGAAGCCCCACGCGCGCCACCTGCACGGAGCCCAGTTGTGGGTGGCCCTCCCTGACGAACACCGCCACACCGACCCGCACTTCGAGTACCACGCGAACCTGCCGACGGTCACGGCCCCCGGCCTGACCGCCACGGTGATCCTGGGCACCCTGGACGGCACGACGTCCCCCGGCACCACGTACACCCCCCTCGTCGGCGCCGACCTCACCCTCACCGAGGGCACCCGAACCCATCTCCCCCTCGACCCGGACTTCGAGTACGGCGTGCTCTCCATGTCGGGTTCGGTCCACGTGGACGGCGTCCCCGTCACCCCCGGCTCCATGCTCTACCTCGGCTGCGGCCGCACCGCTCTCCCCCTCCACGCGGATTCCGACGCCTCGATCATGCTGCTGGGCGGGGAGCCGTTCGCGGAGGAGCTGATCATGTGGTGGAACTTCGTGGGACGTACGCAGGAGGACATCAGCCGGGCTCGGGAGGAGTGGATGACGGGTTCGCGATTTGGGGAGGTGAAGGGCTACGACGGGGACCGACTGCTCGCGCCCGAACTTCCTTCTGTGTCGCTGAAACCACGGGGTCGAGTGCGCTGAACCGGCACTTTCTGGACGGGAGCACGCCCAGCCAGGCGAGGGGACACATGCCCCGCCCGGCCCGTTCACACTGCATAAGCAAACACCTCTCCAGCCACTCGTCTCGCCCATCCCTGAAGTGCAAGTTTCGCCAGGCTTAATCACCCTTGCTCGGACTGATGCTGACCCAATGCTGACTTCGCTGACAGGTGGTCAGGTCCCTTCGGTAGGGGTTACTCGCGCATCCCGCACGCCTCCCACCACCGCGTTTCCCAAGTCGCGCCGCGAGCCACCAGCGGCGCACCGCTCGCTTGGCGAGTTCGAAGCGCCGCCTTCATCGGAACGATGCTGACCTGAGGCCCCTGTTATGGGGTTCCCACACAGCGCGAGGCGCGTCACCCTGGCCCCCCGACGTAGCACAACACGTGTTGCGTCGCAGCCGGTGCCAGCATCGCGAGCGGCGCCCGTAGTGACCAGACCGAGCCGGAGCGAGCACGGCCACAGGCCGGGTGCCAAACGCTTCAGCATGTACGTCAAGCACAAAGAGACCGCGCGCGGCGGTCTCGCCGCGAACGTCAGGGCGAAGGGCCCGGCAGCGAGTCCGACGCACCAGGGGACAGCGCCGGGGCACTACAAGGCGGTCGGCCGTCCCCAACACGGCAGGGAAGTACGACGGTACGCATCCATGTGCACCGAAGGACCGGCCCCTAGAAGGCTGGCAGGCAGTGTGTTCGCGTTCGCTCTCCGCGGCTCACTCGCCCACGCTCTCCGCCGGTGCCTCGCACGCACTCGTCAGGGACGCCTCCCGGAACGGCGTCGCCCGCCGACTCGACCGGAGGGACTGCAGCCCTCGCACCGCAGGTCTCCAATGTCAAAGGATGTGACCCGGCCTGTCATGGCGTCGGGCCGGGGGCGCATCAACTGCCGTATCAGACGTTCACGCAGCCAGGACGCTGGTTGCTTCGGCCGGCTGGCCAGGTCGCAGAAAGGCGGGTATCCGGATTGTGTCGTTGAGGTTGGCCAGTCCACCGGGGTGGGCGGAGTCGGCCTCGGCCAAGCGCAGGTCCTGGTTCACCATGTGCTGTTGCAGGCGCCGGACTGCTCGGCGGATTGCGCTGGCCGGCTCGTCGAGACCGAGTCGTTCTTCTGCGTACAGGCGTACCAGCGTTGACATGTGAAAGCGTCCGGGGGTCGTTTCTTCCACCAGATGTTCGGCGGCCAGGTCTGTCAGGTTCGTGGCGGCTTTGGCTTTGGTGGTGGCGAGCAGAGCGGCTGTGGTGGCGATATCGATGTCATGGCCCGGGTGCAGGGTGAGCAGGCGAAGCAGGTGCTGGGCGGAGGCGTTGAGTTGGCTGGTCGAGCGGGCCAGCGCTGCGCGCACGCCGCCTTCCATGGCCAGCATGGTGAGGGGTTCGCTGAGGTAGTCGGAGGGCGTCCAGGTGGGGTGGTCGCGCAGGTGGTGTGCGATAGCGGTGAGGGCAAATGGGTGGCCGGCGAGGACCTGAACGATGCGTCGGACGTCGTCGGAGTGGGGAGACAGCCGCTCGGGGCCAGCACCCTGGTGGAGGAGTTCCGCGGCCTCCTGCGGTGTGAGTGCCGGGACCTGCAAGGCGTGGATGTCGGCGATGCCTTGGGGTTTGTGCCGACTGGTGATGAGGACTTGGCTGGTGGGTTCGTGGGGCAGGAGAGGCCGTATCTGCTCTTCGTCAGCGGCGTCATCCAGGATGATCAACGCGCGTCTCTGACCTAAGAGTTGGCGAAAGAGGTCCACTCGGGCCTGTTGGCCGCGCGGGATGCGGTCTCCTGGCAGGCCGAGCACGCGCAGGAAGGTGTCCAGGACGGCGGCGGGGTCGGTCGCGGGCGCCTCGGCATCACGGCCGTGCAGATCGGCGTAGAGGACTGGGCCTTGTTGCGGGGCGGCGGCCAGGAGCCGGTGACCGAGGGCAAGCGCAAGGACCGTTTTGCCGGTGCCGGCCATGCCGTGCAGGACCAGAGTGGGGTGGCGACGACCGAGCAGACTGGCGGCTTCCTGAAGAAGCGCGTTTCGCTCGACGTGGTGGGGCGGGAGACGGGGCAGGTGGTCGGCGACGGTCACCCGGGATGAGGCTTCGGCCTCGCCCAGGACGGCGTGGAGAGCGAGGCGCCAGGCTGCGAAGGTGGCCGCGTCGGCGCCGACCAGCGCGTGGACCACTGCCAGCAGGAGATCTGAGTTGGGGCGGCGGCGGCCGAGCTGGAAGCAGTTGCCGACGGTGGAGCGGGCGGGCCATTCGCTGCGGGGACGTCCGGCCCGCTGCCACGCGGCGTGGACACGGCGCGTGATCTCAGTGATCGACGGGCTTCCCGCCCACGCCTTGAGCAGTCTCAGCTCCGCAATGAACTCGTCCATCGTGCGGGTCTTGCCGGGCCGTAGTGCGTGCGGCATGAACACCCTCCCCCAGGGAATCGCGCCTCAACATCTCGGAACGAGTGTTCCAAGTTAGTCGTTGCATGTCCTCCCCTGTCAAGCGCATAACGAGGGCAGGGCGACCGCGGCGGCCGCGTCCAGGATCGTCCACGATCCGAGGCCGACCGGACCGTAGCTGCTGATGCTGTGGTCCGTTCCCGCTCAGCGCACCGCGGCACCGTGGCCGCCCGGCGCACATCCCACCCCGAGACAGGAGTCGTGGCCCCGCCATGCCTGACATCGCCGTATCCCTGCGTCCCACCGGCGGCAGCGCCGTCGCCGGCCAGGCCCGCAGCCACACCGTCACCGTCGACCGCCCCGCGGACAAGGGCGGCAGCGACTGCGGCCCCATGGGCGGCGAGTATCTGCTGCTCGCCCTCGGCGGCTGCTACCTGAGCACCTTCCTTGCCGCGCTGCAGGCCGAGGACGCCAAGGCTGAAGCCACCGATCTCGATGTGACGGTCACCGGCACCCTCACCCCGGCCCCGACCCGCTTCACCGAGATCACCGTGGCGGTCAGTGCACCCGCCGCCCGCCAGGACCTGTTCGGCAAGCCGCTGCTGAAGGCGGAGCGCGGCTGCATCGTCCACCAGTCCGTGTGTGAGGCCATCACCGTCCGCTTCACGCAGGAATGGCTCTGACTATCCCCTACCCCAAGGAGACAGGGACCGTGCACACCACCACCATGGCCATGGAGCCCGAGATGAGCTCGGCGGCCCGGATGCGACGCGTCGTCATCGTCGGCGCCGGATTCTCCGGCACGCTCACCGCGATCCGGCTCCTCCAGTTCGCCACCGGCCCGCTGGAGATATGCCTGCTGGAGCGCGAGGAGGGCTACCGCTACGGCGGATTGGCCTTCGGCCAGGCGTCCACCAACTGGGAGCACATGCTCAACATCCAGGCCGGGCGGATCACCCTGCGGCGCGAGCGACCCGAGGACTTCCTGGAGTGGGCGAACGCCGAGGCGGACCGCTCCGCGTGGCCGCTGAGATGGCAGCACCACACCTTCGGCGTCGCCTGCGTGGTCCCGCGGCGCATCTTCTCCCAGTACCTGGCCGAGCGGCTGCAGGGCGCCGTCTCAGACGCACGCGGCGAAGTCACGCTGCGCGAGCTGAGCGGCGAGACGATCGACGTCCGGGCCACCGGACACGGCACCTTCACCGTCAAGTACGCCGACACCGCCTGCGAATCCGCCGCAGTACACGATCTGGCCGCAGACCAGGTGGTCCTGGCCACCGGGCACCTGGCCCCGGTGCAGGCCCCGTTCTACCACCGCGTCAAGGGCAGTGAGCGCTTCCTCGCCGACCCCTACGCCCCCGAGGCGCAGAAGTGGTTCAGGTCGGTGGGCGCCGAGGAGACCGTGCTGGTCACCGGTTCGGCGCTGTCCGCCTTCGACACGGTCGTCTCGCTCGTGCACTCCGGCCACAAGGGACAGATCCTCATCTGCTCACGGGGCGGCCACATGCACGACACCTATCCGGTCGATCACGAGCACGACATCTGGCAGGCCCGGCGTCCCCCGTTCCTGGACGCGCACGAGCTCACCGCGGATGTTGTGGTCGAGGGCGTGACAGCCGAGTACGCGCATCTGCGGGCCGAACACGGAGACGGCGTCCCGGAGGCGATCTTCGCGGAGCGAGTGATGAAGGCGTGGGAGCCCTACGTCATCGAACTGGTCTCTCGGATGGACGCCGGCGATGTGCGGATGCTCCTGGACCGGTACAAGTCGCTGATCGTCACCAACCGCACCAGCACGGTACGGGAGATCGGTGGCGTGGTCCGCGACCGGATGCGCGGTTTCAACGGTGCCCCGCAGACCGTGCACAGCCTCCCCGCCGCTATCCAGGACATGCGGCCCGCAGAGGCCGGCACGAAGATCCGCGTCGTTTTCGCCGACCGGCCCGACCTGGTCGTCGACCGGGTCGTCAACTGCCTGGGCAACAACACGGATTATGAGCACACCGGGCACCCGCTGTGGACCGGCCTCGTCCACCAGCACCGCTACGCCACGCCGCAGTCGAAGACCCACCGTGGCATCGAGGTCGGAGCCCACGGGCAGTTGATCGGCGCCGACGGCGCCGCAGTGGACGGCTTGTTCAGCGTCGGCCCGATGCGCCAGGGCGATGAGACCACCCGGCGCGGCCGGCTCGGCGCGTTCGTCTTCAGCATCGGCACCCTGCGCAACCAGTGCTTCGACACGGCCATGGAGGTCCTGCGCCGCATGGACGAGAACCCCTCGGAGGCCGTGCATCTGCCCGAGGACGTCCACCACTGCCTGGTGCGCTCCGCCGACTGGATCGTCGCCGACATCGTTCCGCCGCTGCCCGACGGGGATGCCGCCCGGTTGCGCGAGCGCCTGCTCGGCTACGCCCGCCAGCACGCCTACCCCGCCACCCTCGACTACCTGCACGCCGAGGACCGCACTGGCCGGGACAAGTACCGCAGCGTCCGCGCCGACGAACTGGCCGACACCGCCGCCGCCCTGGCCCGCGAGTTTCCCCTCACCACCGGGCAGGCCGGACGTGCCGTGTCGCTGCTGACGGTGCTGGTCGAGAAGCACGCGGTGCACAACCTGTGCGACATCACCCAGCTCGCCCGCTGGGACTCCCCCTACGGCCAGCAGATCAAGCACGCCCCGAAGAAGGAGTCCTGACGGTGGCACGGACAACGCAGCAGTCCCCGCCCGATCAGGAGATGCTCAGCCGACTGTTCATGGTCCGCCACGGCGAGTCGACCTGCAATTCCGTGCACCGCATCGCGGGGCAGCGGGATGCGCCGCTGACGTTCCTGGGCCGGATCCAGGCCGAACAGGTCGCCCGTCGTCATCAGGACCAGCACTTCGACCGCATCTTCGTCTCGCCGCTGACCCGCGCCTTCGAGACCGCCGGGATCATCTTCGACGACGCGGGCGACGCCGCCGTTGAGTGGACGGTGGATGCCCGGCTGATGGAGCGCGACTTCGGCAGCTACACACTGGAGAGCAAGTCGATCCTCCAGCGCCGCCACGGCATCGCCGAGTACGAGCGCGCTATGAACGCCGACAGCCCCACCCAGCAGGGCGGTGAGAGCTTCGAGAAGTTTGCCGGGCGGGTGCGCGCCTTCTATATGGAGGAGTTGCTGCCCGCGCTGCGGCGCGGTGAGACGGTGTGCGTGGTCTCGCACAAGTACGTCGTCGAGCTGATCTGCCGGTTCATCCTCGCCCGGCCCCCCGAGGAGTCCTACGACCTGCGCCTGCCCAACTCGCAGATGCTGCAGGGGGACCGGATCGGCTCGTACGTCAAGAACGAGAACGAGACCATGAACATGGTCTACGACTGGATCGTCGTCAACCACCCCGTGGTGTTCTGCGCCGGGCTCGCGGCCGGCCTGCTGGGCAACTGGGCAGGCCTGCACGTCACCACCCCGCCGCTGGTACTGCTCGCGCTCCTCGTGATCGCGAGTGTCATCACGATGTGCCGGATCGAGCTGGAACGGGCCCGCGAGTTCGTCACCGACTGGGGCACCCTGGCCTCGGTGGCGGTGCGCTACCTCGCCCTGCCTCTCGCGCTCGCGCTGGCCCTGCGCTGGTGGGACGCCGGCCCAAGCAGTACCGCGGTCACCGCAGCGATCTTCCTCGCGACGCCGAGTTCGGTGGTGGCGATGACCGTCAGCCGCTGCCTCGGCGGCATGATCATGCCGACCTTTGCGCAGGTCCTGCTCTCCTCGCTGGCCGCCGCCGTCTCCTTCTCCGCCGTGCTGGCGCTCACCCTGCGCCAGGGCGTGGGCGAGGCCGTGGCCATCAGCGCGGCCGCCTCCACCGGAGTGGTCGCGGCCGCCTTCGTCCTGGTCGGGAGGCTGCGGCGCCGCGCGCCGATCCGCACCGCCAAGTTCGGCGAGCGCTATGGCTATGTCGCCGTACTGATCCTGACCGCGTTCATCGTGCTGGTGACCCTCAAGCTCGACCTGAGCGGCTTCACTGCCTACGCCCCCACCGCAGTGGGCATCGCGGTGGGACTGCGGCTGGTTGCCGCGGTGTGCAAGCGGCGCGGCCATGTCCAGAGCCTGGACGACTACACCGCCATGACCTACCCGAACGTCTTCGTCGTCGTCATCATCGCGGCCCTCACCGACAACACTCACCTGGAACAGGTGGCGATCTGGACGCTGCTGCCGATGTTCCTGCTCTCGTTCGCCGACAGCTACTACGCCCGTTTCCTCGTGGTCGCTCCCGACGACGCCCGTTGGCCAGTGGTCCTGGGCCTCAAGGACCGCTCAGTCCCCGCGGTCTCCGGGGATCAGCCGCAGGCGCCCGCCGGGCAGAACCCCGCCGAGGTCCCGGCCCCGGCCCGTTCCTGACCGCTGCGCTGCCCCGCGTGCTCGGGGCCGCGCGGGGTGCACTCCCCGGCCTGCAGGAGTGCACCTCCGCGCGGCCCCGGCACCCATTGATCTTGTAGTCGACACGCTGCAATGCCCGGTGCCTGACGAGGAGTTGACGATGACCACGCCCCCACCGCCCGCTGCCCTCATACCTCGCCCAGTCCTGTTCTGGAGCGGTGTCGCCCTGACGTTCGCAGGTGTCCTGGAACACCTGCGGATGTTCCTGGAGTGCGCCCCCATGAACTTCGACATGTCGATGATGACCATGACACCCAGCATGTGGGCGGCCATGGTGGTCATCGCCGTCGGCGTCGTCCTGTCCGCCCTGGCACTGCGCCAGCCCGCTGGAACCGGCCCCGCCCCCTCTCCCGCCGGTGCGCAGACCGCAGCCAGCCGCCGCCGGCTCATCGCCATCCTGAGCTTCGCGCTGATCGTGGATCAGATGAAGCCCGCCACCCTTGCCTTCGTTTCCCCGGGCATGCGCCAGGAGTACCACCTCAGCGCCGCCGAGGTGGCGTGGCTGCCCACCGTGGCCCTGACCGGCACCGTGCTCGGTTCGCTGGTCTGGGGCCGGGCGGCCGACCGGATCGGACGCCGGGCCACCATCCTCCTGGCCTCACTGATCTTCCTGGGCACCACGGTGTGCGGGGCCATGCCAAGCTTCAGCGGCAATCTGATCATGTGCGCCATGATGGGCATGGCCGCCGGCGGCATGCTGCCCGTCGTCTACGCCCTGATGACCGAAAGCCTGCCGCCCGGCCGACGCGCTCCCATCATGGTGCTGCAAGCCGGACTGACCACCACCGGCGGCTACATGGCCGCCTCCGGCCTCGCCGCCTTGCTGCTGCCGGTCAGCGGATGGCGCATGCTGTGGTTCGCACAGCTCCCCCCGGTCCTGGTGCTGATCTGCCTCAACCGGTGGATCCCGGAGTCGGCGGCCTTCAGCGCAGGCAAGAAGCGCGCCATCCGCGTCCCTGCAGCCACCCTCTTCCGCCGCCCACAGACCGCCAAGACCTTGGTCGTCACCGCCTACGGTCTGGGCTGGGGGCTTGTCTACTGGGGCTTCATCACCTTCCTTCCCGCACAGCTGGAAGCCGCGCACGGCCACGGCATGTCGGCGGCAACGCTGCTCTTCCTGTCCTCCCTGCTAGCCATCCCCACCTGCGCCTTCGCGGCCTGGCTCTACACCCGCTGGTCGGCGAGGAACACCATGGTTCTCTACGCCGGCCTCACCGTCACCGCACTGCTCGCGCTCGCCGCCCTCGGACTGCACGACAGCGGCCCCCTCACGCTGGGCATCGTCATGCTGCTGTTCGCCGGCACTGCCGGCGTCATCGCTCTGCTGGGCCCCTACACCGCCGAGGTCTTCCCCACCGCACTGCGCGGCACCGCCGGCGGCTGGGTCGCCGCCGTCGGCAAGTCCGGCGGCGCCTTCGGCCCGCCCCTGATCGCCCTCGTCCTCTCCGCTCCCGGCGGCATGCGCACCGCCGCGCTCTTCGTCGCCCTGCCCATGGCCGCGGCCGGCATGGCAGTACTGGCCCGCGGCAGCAACCCCGACACAACCCAGGCAGCTGCCGACGACACCCAGCTCGCCACCGAACTCGACGGCCTCCTGCCCAACGAAGAGCCGGCCCCCGCCCGCCCCTGATCACCGCCCACCCACGCCTACGCCCGCGCCCATGATCGGAGCATCCCGTGTGTACAGCTGCCCTGCGTCGTAGGGGAAGTGAGGTCACATGAACGGCGGCGTCAACGGCATCGCACTCGCCGTGTTCGTCTTCTTCTTCCTGGCCGTGACGGTCATGGGTTTCCTTGCCGCGCGCTGGCGCCGACCCGACAACGAGGCATCGCTGGACGAATGGGGTCTCGGCGGACGTTCGTTCGGCACCTGGATCACCTGGTTCCTGCTCGGCGGCGACGTCTACACCGCCTACACGTTCGTGGCCGTGCCGGCGGCGATCTACGCGGCCGGCGCCTCCGGCTTCTTCGCCGTGCCGTACACCATCCTCGTGTACCCGCTGATCTTCACGTTCCTGCCGCGCCTGTGGTCGGTCTCGCACCGCCACGGCTATGTGACAACCGCCGACTTCGTGCGCGGGCGGTTCGGCTCCAAGGGTCTGTCCCTGGCCGTCGCCTTCACCGGCATCCTCGCCCTGATGCCCTACATCGCACTCCAACTCGTCGGCATCCAGGCCGTACTGGACGTGATCGGCATCGGCGGCGGCGAGAACACCAACTGGTTCGTCAAGGACCTGCCCCTGCTCATCGCCTTCGCGGTCCTTGCCGCCTACACCTACTCCGCCGGGCTGCGCGCTCCCGCCATGATCGCGTTCGTGAAGGACACGCTGATCTATCTGGTCATCACCGTGGCCGTGATCTACATCCCCATCAAACTGGGCGGCTTCGACGCCATCTTCTCCGCCGCCCAGCACGCCTTCGCACAGACCAACCCAGCCACGGGTGCGCCGCGCGGCGCGCTCACCAGCCCACCCCAGGCGCAATGGACCTATGCCACCCTCGCGCTCGGCTCGGCGATGGCGATGTTCATGTATCCGCACTCCATCACCGCCACCCTGTCGTCCAAGAACCGCAACGTGATCCGCCGCAGCACCACCGTGATGCCGCTGTACACGCTGATGCTGGGCCTACTCGCGCTGCTCGGCTTCATGGCGATCGCCGCCGGAGTGAAGGTGACCAACGGGCAGCTGGCGATCCCGCAGCTGTTCGAGGACATGTTCCCGGCCTGGTTCGCGGGCGTGGCGTTCGCCGCCATCGGCATCGGCGCCTTGGTCCCGGCGGCCATCATGTCGATCGCGGCGGCGAACCTGTTCACGCGCAACATCTACAAGGACTTCATCAAGCCCGACGCAACGCCCGCGCAGGAGACCAAGGTCTCCAAGCTGGTCTCGCTCCTGGTGAAGGTCGGCGCGCTAGCTTTCGTCCTGACCATGGACAAGACCGTCGCCATCAACTTCCAGCTGCTCGGCGGAATCTGGATCCTGCAGACCTTCCCGGCGCTCGTCGGCGGCCTGTTCTCCCGCTGGTTTCACCGCTGGGCGCTGCTCGTCGGCTGGGCGGCCGGCATGATCTACGGCACGGCCGCCGCGTACGGGGTGGCCTCGCCGACGCAGGCCCACTTCGGCGGCTCCGCCAGAAAGATCCCGGGCATCGGCGAGATCGGCTACATCGGCCTGACCGCGTTCGTGATGAACGTGGTCGTCACCGTGGTCCTCACCTTCGTGCTGAAGGCCGCAAAGGCCCCTGCCGGCGTCGACGAGACATCGCCGGGCGACTACACCGCGGACGCGGGCGACAAGGGAGTGCAGGTCGAGCTGCCCCAGCCGGTGGCGGGGACCACTCACTGAGAAACAGACGTGAGCGGGGTGGACGAGAGGCTCTCGTCCACCCCGCTCAGGCGGTGCCGCGCGGGCTACGCCGCTGCGGGAGCGCCGATCGATTGCAGCGCGCTGCTCACACTGTCCTGGAGCGAGCGGGCGCTCGCTCCGGCGCGCGAGCGCAGATTCACCCCGTAGGCGACCAGGGCCAGCACATCGGCTGCCGCGGCCGGATCCGCGCAGTCCGCCAGCTGCCCGCGCGACTGCGCCGTCACCAGTGCCTCACGCAGTGCGTCCCGCAGCCCGCTGTGGTGCCGGTCCAGGACACGGGCGACGTCCTCGTCCCGGTTCTCGGCGCCGGCGTGCGCGTTGGAGACCATGCAGCCCCAGCGTGCGTACTCGCCCGAGCACCGCGCCTTGATCAGTCCGGCGAAGAACTCCTCGACGGCGGGCAGACCCCGCTCGTCCTCGGCGAGCCGGCGGAACATCGGCTGTGAACGGTTCTCGAGGTAGCGCTGGAGGGCCGCCAGGTACAGCTCCTGCTTCCCTCCAAAGGTGGCGTACAGGCTGGAGCGGTTCAGACCGGTCGCCGCCACCACCTCCTGGATCCCGGTCGTCGCCACGCCCTTCTCCCAGAACAGCCGCAGCACGCTCTCCAGTGCCGCGTCCGGATCGAAATGCTTGACGTCCGGCATGGCCCACCTCACATCTTGAAATAGAGGTTCCAAGATAACTCCGCACGACCCCCCGGTACAGCGCCCAGACATCGGCCGGCGTCCAGGTTCGTCCACGATCCGCTATACGACGCACTGCCGCTCCCACTCTGGGCGCATGCACCGGATACCCGCACTGTGGACGGCGGCGTACGGCTCGCACGGCTCACCGGTACGCCGCTTCCTGGCGCGCCGTGCGGTCAAGGCCGCGGCATTCATCCGCGCCCTGGCTCTGGCCGACCACACGCCGTTCACCATCCTGTAAGAGCTACTCAGGCATGCCGACTTGGCAGGAGGTACTGCATGCTCTTATCTTGAAACGACCATTCCAAGATGGGGTCCGGCCCGCCGGGCCGGACCCCACGAGACACACCCGGAAGGCCGCGCTCATGTCACTCAACGCCGAACTGCGCACGTTCTACGAGGCGCGTCAGCAGCAGATCCCCGTCGAGGTCCGGGAGATCATGAACAAGGCCAGCGCCGAGCTCGCCGCGTCCGGTCAGGCCGACCGCGCCCTCGGCGCCGGCGCACAGGCGCCGCGGTTCACTCTGCCGTCCGCGACCGGTGAAACCATCGCCCTCGACCAGCTCCTCCCTCAGGGCCCGGTCGTGCTCACTTTCTACCGCGGCGCCTGGTGCCCGTACTGCAACATCGCGCTGCGCTCCCTGCAGCAGCACCACCGCGACATCACCGAACGCGGCGCCCAGCTCGTGGCCGTGTCCCCTCAGATCCCCGACGAGTCCCTGACCCTGACCGAAAAGCACGGCCTGGCCTTCACCGTCCTCAGCGATGTGGGCTCCGACACCGCCAAGGCGTACGGCCTCGCCTTCGACCTGCCCGACGACCTCGCCGCCGTCTACGACAAGCTCGGCTTCGACCTCCACCGCGTCAACGGCGGCCACCGCCGCACCCTCCCGCTGCCCGCGACCTACGTCATCGACCAAACGGGCACCATCCGTTGGGCCTTCGCCGACACCGACTACACCCGGCGCGCCGAGCCCACCGACATCCTCGCCGCGCTGGACGCCCTCCAGTAGAGCGCGCCCGAAAGCGACTCGCGCAAGATGGATGGTGATGTCGGAGGACTGGAGTAGGTTCACCGGCCATGGACTCGGCTTCTCTGCTTCACCATGGCACCCCACGGCGGAGGACACCGAAGCGGCGGCCAGCGTTCTTGCTCGTCTCGCCGCCCGCTCCTCGGACGGGGGACCGCCAGCGCACGCGGGCCGTGGATGATACGGGGCCCTCCGAGGGATGTTGCATGGAGCTGGGGGCGCTGAACCCTAAGTCCGCCACGGGGCAGCCGAACACACGCTCAAGTGCGGCCGATTGGACGTCGACTTGATCCGTTGAGCAGGTTGCGGACCGTTCGGGAAGAGATTTCGCCGGGTCGGCCGGTGATCTCCTGCAGCGCAGCGTTCAACCGGGCCGCCAACTCCTCCTGGGTGAGGACAAGTTGATCTAATCAACTCTGAAGGGCGAGATTCACTCCCATGCACCGAACGTAGTACCACCGCCACTCTGATGCCCAGACCCCAGGCAATGGGAACGTAAAAGTCTTCCGGTTGGTCGGCGTGCACAGAACCGGGACTCTTCCTGTTGCGCTCCGCTCGTCACTCGTTGACTGGTCATCGGTCGCTGAGTCGAGTTCGGCACGGCGGCACGGAGGAAAGCCCGGCCCTGCTCACTCGTCAGGACCGGGCACCCCACGCCGGAGGGAAAGACCTCGTGACCATGACCGTCGCTAAACCGAATGCGATCGGCGCCCCGGGCTACACCGCGGAGCTGCCCTGCGTCCGTGAGTCCGCGAGCTTCGTGGCATGCTGATTGGGTGTTCTGAGACGATCGCAGCGTGACAAGACACCGCGATACCAGCGCGACACCTTACCGACCACTGAACGAGCCCCACCGCCTGGACCTGGCCGACCCAGCCACCCTGCGCCAGTTGTGGGAACTTCAGCGCGCGGCCTACGCCGTGGACGCCACACTCATCGGATTCGACGGCATCCCGCCACTGCACGAAACCCTCCAAGAGTTGCGCGGCTGCACCGAGTCCTTCCTCGGTATCGCTGACGAGACCGGCTTGGCCGGAGCCGTGTCCTGGACCCGGCTAGACGACGGCACCTTGGATATCTGCCGACTCGTGGTCCATCCCCGCGCACACCGCCGCGGCGTCGCTACAGCGTTGCTCAACCGTCTCGATGCCATTGAATCCGCAGACCTGACCCTGGTCTCCACCGGAACCGCCAACCACCCCGCGCTGGCCCTCTACGAGAAACGCGGATTCACCCCCACCAGCAAACGTCAGATTGCGCCCGGCGTCACAGTCACACTGCTGGAACGAAAGACCGAGGCGCCACCCAACGGACGTCCCGTACACAAGCCTTGACAGACTGGATGGCCTTGTCGCAGACCCGCGGCGGACTCGGGTGGGGCCTCGGTCGGGTCACGCTGTCCTGGACAGTCGCGATCCTCGCCTTCGTGGCCTTCCTGACCGTGACGCGCAAAGACGTCGCCGGAACGACGCGAGACGCCCGGCAGGCGGTCGGGCTTGCCCTGCCGGGCCCAGCAGGAGCCCGCGGTGGGGCGGATCCCCAGCGGCCCGAACTCGTCGAAGGCGAAGACGCGGGCCGGGAAGCGTTCCAGCATCTTCTCGATCCGGTCGGCTCCGGCCGTGATCCGCCGACACCCCTTCAGACACCTGAGGGATCGGTGTGATCCTGGCTTCTGCGGAGCGGCAGCATCTGGCTGAGGACAATCAGGAGCAGCCCAGCAAACAGGAGGGCGTTCCCGACGAAGAAGCCGGCCTCCCAGGAAACGCGCGGCAGGACTCGAAAGTAGAAGAAGCCCTGCAGCACGACGGAGGTGCCCGTGAGCAGGCCACCGAGACCGTGGAGTCGGGGCCTGGTGACGTGGCGGCGCGCCGTGGGCAGGATCCACCCTGTCCGGAGCGTGACGATTCCCAATGCGATCGCCAACAGCCCCAAGAACGCGCCTGTTCCCGCTATCCATGCCATGGTGCCGCTCCGCTCCGACTGCAAGAGACCCGGAACGCGAGTAACGCCCGGGTGGTGCCCACATTGTCGCTGGACCCGTTGGTGCCTGACCATGCCGGGGCCAGGCAATCTCCGTCCGGCTCCGCTGCCGTCTCTGCGCGAGGTGCTCAAGATCCGCCCGACAGGGCCTGGCTCGCAGCGCGTTCATCTACGACGACGCGCCCGAGCAAGCGCGGTCAACGGCCCAGCGCACCGGCAGCCACACCAGCTTCGCGGCGATCGCGAAGGAAGCGGGCGTTTCAAGGTCCTGGCTCTGCACGCAGCAAGATCTCGTCACGGCCATCCGACAGTTGCAGAACCGGCAGCCCTCCAGCCAACGGACCGGACCGCACCCCGCCTCGAGTACATCCATCCAGCGGCGCCTGGACCTCGCGCTCGCGCGGATCAAGCAGCTACGGGCCGAGGACAGCGACCTCTCCACCCGCCTGGAAACGGCCTACGGGGAGATCCGCAGGCTGCGCGGGATCTCCCACTCCGGCGGGCTCGAGCCTGAGAAGCTGGAGAACAACGTCTCTTCCTGAACTCGTCACACGACGGTCGAGAAAAGACCGTCCGGAGACCGGGGCCCCTGCTACGGTGACCGGCATGAAGCGCGCTGCTATGACGACGACGCCGGAGAGTGTCCCGGCGCGCTGACAGACGACCTGATCCGAAGCCCCGGGGCAAGTGCCCCGGGGCTTCGTCGTAGGCCCGGTCACTTGCCCCGCAATCAGCGAGGAGACCGCAATGACCACCGTGCACGACCACCGCAAGCTCGGCCGTGAACTGGGCCTGTTCGACACCGATCCCCTGATCGGCGCCGGCCTGCCGTACTGGCTGCCCGACGGAGCGGCCGTGAGGCACGCCCTGGAGGAGTACATCCGTGCCGCCGAGCGGCGGGCGGGCTACCAGCATGTGTACTCGCCAGTGCTCGGCAAGCGGGAGCTGTACGAGATCTCGGGGCACTGGGCGCACTACAGCGACGACATGTTCCCGCCGATGGACCTCGGCAGCGAGCAGGTCGTCCTACGGCCGAGCCTGTGTCCTCACCATGCGGTGATCTACCGCTCGCGCTCCCACAGCTACCGCGAACTGCCGCTGCGCATGGCCGAACTCGGGGGCATGTACCGCTCCGAACTCTCCGGCGTGCTCGGCGGGCTGACCCGTGTCCGGGCCATCCAGCTCAACGACGCGCATATCTTCTGCACCCTGGACCAAGTCGCCGAGGAGGCTCAGGCAGCACTGGAGATGATCCGCCGGGCCTACGAGGCGCTCGGCATCACCGCGACCCGCTACCGGCTCTCCCTCCCCGGCCCCGGCGGCAAGTACGTCGCCGCGCCCGAGAAGTGGCAACGATCCACCGCCCTGCTGACCGACGTCCTCGACCACTCCGGCCTGCCCTATGAGGCGGCCGAGGGGGAGGCCGCGTTCTACGGCCCCAAGATCGACGTCCAGGTCACCGACGGGGCCGGCCGGGAGTCCACCCTGTCCACCGTCCAGGTCGACTTCCACCAGCCTGAACAGTTCGACCTGCACTTCATCGGCGCGGACGGCGCCAAGCACCGCCCGGTCATGGTCCACCGCAGCATCATCGGCAGTGTGGAGCGAGCCGTTGCCCATCTCATCGAACAGCACGGCGGTGCCTTCCCCGCCTGGCTCGCCCCCACTCAACTGGCGATCCTCCCGATCTCCGACACCGAAATGCCGAACGCCGCGGCGCTCGCCCAACGCTGCACCGGCCTCGGACTGCGTGCCGAGATTGCCGGCCCGGAACGCGGCAGTCTGGGCGCACGCATCCGAGAAGCCCGCCTGGTTCCCTACCAAGCCGTCATCGGCGCCAAGGAAGCCGCTGACAACCTCCTCGCACTGCGACTGCGTGACGGACGCCGACTCAACCCGCAGCCGGCCAGCGAAGTCCTGACTCACATCAGCACCCTCATCGATGCCCACAGCACCGCACTGTGGGACAACGCCACCAGTTCGTAGCAGACGAAGTAAACCTCAACGTCTCCCGAAGGCAGAGGGAGGAAGTCCGCGCCCCTCCCTCTGCCGCGTGGAGGACATGTCCACCACGCAACCAGCCTGGTCAAGGCGGTACGCGCCACTTCATCTGGCCACGAACCAGTCGTGCCCCCGGTTCTCAGTACTGCCGACCCCCGCCGTCTCCCCTCGCATCAGGCCGTTCGCACCCTGAAAACCTGATACTGGCGTGGTGAGCGTTTCGCATATCAAGCCCCATCTACGATGCCTGTCCACCAGCGGCGCCGATCTCGGCCACGCGGTGGCGGAGCGGGCGATGGAGCCCGCCGCGGGGGCCTCGGACGTCGCACCGTTGCCGGTCGGGCCGCCCGTGCACGTACTCGTGGTCCACACCGGCCGATCGGCCAATCTGCGCTGGTCGGCAGACGGGACGGCTCGCCGGGAGCGGTTCCATACCGGAGAGGCGCTGGTCAATCCGGCTGGGTGGGCGTCGCTGCCTCGATGGCAGGACGAGGTTGAACTGCTGCGGGACGGCGAGGGTGGGCTCTGACGATCCCGCAGGAGGTCGAGGGGCGGTTTGTTCTACCGGTGATCGGATCGTTCAAGATGCGCCACTCCTTCCGACGTGAGTCTGTGGGGTATGGCATGCCTCCGGTGTCCGCCAGGGCGTGCCGACCCCGTTCGGAACACCGCAGGAGGGCCGTCATGGTCGACACCCCGGACAAGACGCTCAACGGCAAGGTCGCCTTCGTCGGCGGCGCGTCCCGCAACCTCGGCGGGCTGATCAGTACCACGCTGGGCGCGGAGGGCGCTCTGGTCGCGGTGCACTACAACAGCGACTCCTCTCGATCCAAAGCCGAGGATGTCGTCGCGCAGATCAACAAGGGGCCGGGAGAGGCGTTCGCAGTCCAGGCCGACCTGACCCGGGTCGCTGAGGTCGAGCGGGTCTTCGACGAGGTCGTGAACCGGTTCGGCAGGCTCGACTACAGCATCAACACCGCCGGCATGGTCCTGAAGAAGCCACTCACCGAGATCACGGAGGAGGAGTACGACCGCATGTTCGCGGTCAACTCCAAGGCCGCGTTCTTTGTGATGCGCGAGGCCGCCCGCCGGATGGAGGACGGCGGGAAAATCATCACCATCGTCACCTCACTGCTGGCCGCCTACACGGGCCTGTACTCGGCGTACGCGGGCAGCAAGGCCCCGGTCGAGCACTTCACCCGGGCCCTGTCGAAGGAGCTGTTCGGCAGGAACATCTCGGTCAACAACATCGCCCCGGGACCGATGGACACCTCCTTCTTCTACCCGGCCGAGGATGACGACTCCGTCGCCTACCACAAGTCGTCCGCGATGAACGGCGACCTCACCAAGATCGAGGACGTCGTGCCGTGGATCCGGTTCCTGCTGACCGACGGCTGGTGGGCCAATGGCCAGACCCTCTTCCTCAACGGCGGCTACACCACCCGCTGACCCCCGCCGGCCCGATGGGCGACGCCGTCGTCCGCCGCCTGCCGGGCCGGTCGTTCTTCGCCCCCGCCGACCCCCGGAGGGTCCCATGACCGCCCAGCTCACCGATCCCGCCGTGGCTGCGTTCGTCGACGCCCTCAACACCGGCGACCGCGACGCCTTCTTCGCCGCCCTCACCCCGGACGCCACCATGTCCGACGACGGCACCGACCGCGACCTTTCCGTGTGGACGGAGAAGGAGATCTTCACCTCGAACGGCCACATGCACGTCGAGAGCGCCTCCTCCGACGGACGCACCCTCACCGCCGTCTACACCAACTCCACCTGGGGCAGCATGCGCACGCGATGGACCTTCACCGTCACCGGCGGCAAGATCAGCCGCTTCGAGACCGGCCAAGCCTGAGCCAGAGCCGGTCTCCCCCGGGCCGACCCGTGACATTGCCCCCGCACCGCAGGGATCGCACAGCCGTGAGCCAGTCAACCTCCGCCGTCAGCGCGTGGCACCGGTCGTTGGTCTCCCGTCTTGCCGATGAGGAACACCGCACCGCAACCGCACTGGAGCTGTTCTTCGACCTCTGCTTCGTCACCGCCGTCGCCCAGGCGGCCGCGGCGTTCGAGCACGAACTCACCGAAGGGCACATCGGCCAAGGCGTCCTCGGGGTACGCACTGGTCTTCTTCGCGATCTGGTGGGCCTGGATGAACTTCACCCGGTGCGCCTCCGCCTACGACAACGACGACGTCCCCCACCGGCTCCTCACCCTGGTCCAGATCGCCGGCGCCCTCATCATGGCCGCCGGCGCGGCCGAAGCCCTCGAACATCACGACTTCACCGCCATCACCTGGGGATACGTCCTCATGCCCCTCGCGATGGTTACTCAATGGCTGGGCGCCGCATGTTCCGACCCGGAGCGCCGGGCCTGCTGCCTGCGACGCGGCGGGGATCTTCCTCGTCCAGGTCGGCTGGGTCGCGCGCCTGGCCCTGCCCATCGAGGGCGGCACAGGCATTGCAGTACGGGGCCGACACCCCTCCGCGCTCCCCGCGCCCCTCGGCACGCGGCTCCCTCGGTGGCCCGTCTTCCCGGGTCAGCTGCTGCCGCAACCACCGCCGCCGCAGGACGACCCGCACGACGAGCTTCCGCAGGCGTGGCCGCTGCCGCAGGCGTGACCGCTGTCGCAGGAATGGCCCCCGTGGCCGTGCCCACCAGAGGACGAACCGGAGTCGTCCCCCGCCACCCACCAGCTCGACCCGCCGTCCGACGCGGCCGTCCCCGGCGACGGCGAGGACGCCGACGATCCGCGCGACGGCTTCGTGAGCGAAAACCGGCGCCGGTCGCGGCGCTCCTTCTGGTAGTCCCTCACCCCCACGATCACGGTCACGGCCACCGGTACGACCACCAGCACGGTCACCAGGAAGCTCTCCCCGCTCACGGCCCACCCCCCTCGTTCCCCGGGCCCCCCCGTGGACGCCCCAGCACCGGGCCCTGCGGCGCGGTGCCTGGGGGATGCCCGCTCGCGGAACGCCTCAAAGCGGAGTTGAGGAAGGCCAGAGCATGGGCGCCAGACGGCCACGGCCGGCACCGGATTGTCCCCGGCCATCGTCCAGAACGGTTCCACATGCCGTCGTCCGCGTCGGTTTCGAGCAGTTCCTGCGCAAATCGGGGGGCCAGATCTTCTGGTATTCCGCAGCGGAGAGGGCCCGCGCCACGACAGCCCACGCCTCCTCCGGCGTGGCCGCGTCTCCGAGCATGGGCAACAGGAGCGGTAGGCACTGTGCCTGATCAACGAGGCCCCCGATGTCCGACGCGCTCTCCGGCACGCTCGCGGCGATGGCGGTCAGCTCCGCCCAGGACAGTCCTGGGCCGGCCCACTCGGGGCCGCACTGCCCCAGATGCCCGAGGCGGCCCCATGCCGGGTGGCGTACGGCGAACTCGACGGACGGGAGAGGCCCAAGGAGCGAGGTTACGGGCCGCCGGCAGCGTCGCGTGGGCCGCTCGCGTAGACCGCCGAGGCTCCCCTGGAACGGGAAGGCCGCCCGGCCGCCGTCGACCGGTCCGCGCGGTCCAGGTCAGCCAGCAGGCGTTCGACGTCGGTCATCAAGGAGCCGTAGACGTGCCAGGCGCCCGGTTCGGGCAGCGTGCCGTGGGCGATGAGGTCGGTCATCGCCTGATGCCAGAGCGTGGCTTCACCGATACCCTGACGCAGCCGGTCACGGATGTCGGTGCCGTCGGGTGCGGCGGCCGGTTCCGGTGTGGCGAACGCGGTCACCGCCTGCCCGGCCGCCTCCAGGGTCGCCGCATACCGTTCCAGGAAGAGTCTGCCCAGATGATGGTCGGTGTGCCGATCGTCGACGTTGTCGGCCAGTGTCCGGGCGATGCCGCGGACCTGGAACGAGACACGGTGCAGGGCGCGCAGCGCCTCGCCGTGGGCCGACGGCTTCTCCTTCGCGTGCACGGCGCACCGCGTGTTCCAGCGCAGGCTCTCCTGGCCCTGACGGACGTTGTCGTGTGCCTGGACCACCAGTTCCTCGAGGTGTCTGCCCTGTTCCAGCCAGGCGTGTGCGCGGTCCGTATGCTGCCGTTCGCGCAGGCCGCGCCCCATGTCTGCCAGCAACGTCCCCATGGCCTCTGCGAGTTCGAGCACCGACGTGCCCGAGGCCGCCAGGTGCAGCGGCGGCAGGATGAGCGCGTTCACCACGATCCCCACCGCCGCTCCGGCCAGTGTCGCCAGGATCAGGGCGGCCGCGTGGCCCATCGGGGCAGCCGCGGCCGCCGCCAGGGCGAGTACCGCAGTCGAGGCGACCTGCAGTCGGCCGTCCGCACTGCGATCGCCGCCGGTACCGGCGAACAGCGCGATTGCCAGTACCGCCACGACGCTTCCCGTGGTCGAGCCGAGCAGCCACACGACTGCTGCGGCCAGGGACAGCCCCACCGCCCGGGTGCCCACACTGCGCACGGCCTGCGTCAAAGAGCGATGGATGGTCGGAGCGTTGACCATGAGCAGTGCCGTGGCCACGGCGGGGTACTGCTGTCCCGGCAGCCACCACGAGGCGACCTCCCACGAGAGGAGCGCCGCGATCAGTCCCTTGGCGCCTCGGGTCAGTGTCGCGGCCGCCCGCCCGCGTCGCGATGCCCAGGGGGCTCGTAGCGGCCGTACGACACCAACTACCAAGGACCCGAGCCGCGGAACCTTCGCTGTGTATCGCTTGAGGTGAAGTGATGGCATGGGGGGCACCTTTTGTACGGGTGGGGTGTCACGCGGCCCCGTGCAGCAGGCGCGAAAGCTCCGTGTCGAGGGAGACTTCGTAGCTCTCGCGGCCCTCGGGCACCAGGAGGTATGTGCGCTTCAGCCACTCGGCCACCGTCTGGAGCGGGGTTCTGAGCCGGGCGTGCCCGTGAGGCGACGACAGGGTCAGGTGCAGCAGCGCCTCGGGGCCACTTCCGTCCGGCCAGACTCGGACGTCTCCCCTTCCGCTCGGCTCACGCGTGCCCCGCGACAGCAGGCCACGCGCGAACACCCAGTGGACCAGGTCGTGGACGCCGGTGTGAAAGGTGAGGCGTACGGCGAACGGGTCGCCTCGCCGGTAGGACAGCCGCGCCCGCAGCGCGACCGATTCCTCGGGCGCGAGCAGGAGCTCCATGTGCAGCATCTGATCTATGCGGTCGGCCATGGCTCGGTTCTCCGGTCGGACTTCAGCGGGAGGGAAGAACTCGGTCCTGCTGAGGAAGGCCGTGCTCAGCGGCCCACTGGACCTGGTCGACGACCCATGCGCGACGGGCGTCGTCGCGACCGGTGACGTGCACTTCCCCGCCGCACCAGTCGCCCCTGTCGTGGCCGGTGGCGACTCGGGCGCGGGCGGACTGCTCGCCGCCCGGGATTCCGGCAGCCGAAGCAGTGCCTGCGACGGCGAGGAGTCCCGCCACAGTGACAGTCACGGAGGCAGCCACGCGGACAGCGTGACGCGCGAACCTGGGGGTCATTTCTTTCTCCTTGCTCGGCCACGACCCGCGAACGGATCACGGCGGGTTGCCCTTTGTCCGGGCATTGGCGACAGTACCCCGCATTGGTTGAACGATGAACTAGTTTGCGCTGTGAGGTCCGCCATGCCCGGAAAGTCGCCGCGATGGAATACGTCCGCGTTGACCGGCGCCGCACGCCTGCGGGTCGCGACTGACTGTAAGGTGTGGAAAAAGTCATTTGACCTGCGAAAACACAGGCAGAGAGCATGCCCGTAGGGGTGCAGGCCAGGAGATTTCCCGAACCGGACCCGGGTGGAGACGACCAGGCGTCGGTCAGGAAGGTACGGAGTTCGTCAGGGACGGGGTCGTCGGCCAGGCATAGCCAGGCGAGGCCGACGGAGAAGACCTTCGCGTGTTCCGTCTCCGAAGTGCTGGCATCGTCCGATCTCGGCGACGAGGCGAAGGATGTCCGCCCGCAGCCCGGGAACCCCGGTAGTCGCGATCCGGAGTAGGAACGGTACTGCCAGTGCTCCCACCGCGATCGCGCTGCCCTGGTGGTGGAGGTTGTTCCACAGTTCCCCCAAGGCCCGCCGGGGGCCCATCCCCGCGCGTGCGGGGATGGGCCGCGGACGACCGCGCCTACTGGGTGCCGAGCCCCGCCCAACGTGACGCGACGTCAGCAACGGGCGTCAGCCGACTAAGAGCTGCCTCTTCGGCGTTCGGTGACGGGACTGTGCCGGCCGGGAGCCGGACCTGACACATCCGCCCGATGAGGTGCGCTCACTGCACGCCTCCCTCACAAGGCTGCCTGCACCGCCTCTATGATCGACCGGCCGCAGAACGACGACAGGGGGAGGGCGTGATGCCTGGTCAGGTGACCGCAGTGAGCCGTGACGAGGGGTACTCGTTCAGCAAGCCCAATCGCGATTCCATCAGGCTGCTCACGGGGCTCGGCGTGGAAGGAGACGTTCACGCAGGTGAGACGATCCGCCACCAGTTCCGCATGACCTACGAGCCGAACCTGCCCAACCTGCGCCAGGTCCACCTGATGCACGAGGAACTCTTCGACGAACTCGCGCTCAAGGACTTCAGGGTCTCAGCGGGCCAGCTCGGGGAGAACATCACCACGCGCGGGGTGGACCTGTTGGGCCTGCCCACCGGCGCCCTGCTCCATCTCGGGGAGCAGGCGGTGCTCGAGGTGACCGGACTCCGCAACCCGTGCTCGAAGATCAACGACTTCCGCAAGGGACTGCTCGGTGAGGTCTTCGCCATGGACCCCTTGTCCGGCGAGTTCACGTTCAAGTGTGGCGTCATGGCTGTGGTCCGCTGTGGAGGGACCGTCCGCCCCGACGATTCCATCCAGATCGAGCTCCCGCCACCCCCTCACCGCCCGCTGGAACGGGTCTAGGTTCTTGTTCCGTGGTCATCGGCGTGCCCGGATGAGGATGGTCGGGCCCGGCCATCGGCTGCCAGGTGGACCTTGGTGGTCAGGCCTCCGCTGGAGCGTCCGAGTGCGTGATCGATCAGCTCCCGGCGTCCCGCCGGCCCCTTTCGAGTGCGCCGGCGGCGTGCTGGTGGGCCCGGACGACGGTCGAATCGACCGACACGGTCCAGTCGATGTCGTCGGCGGCGTCCACCGAGGCCAGGACCGAGGCCAGAATCCCGTCAAAGAGACACGAGCTAGGCCGAAGTCCTGACCGGGGGGTGCGGTAGCACGCGACTTCCGGTTCGCGCTTCATCCGGAGGTTGCCGGTGGGGGGTCCGTTGTCGCGTTGTCGGGCCATCCGGTCTGTTTCCGCTGCGTTCTTCGAGATGCACGACGAATGAAACGCCTAACTCACCCCCCGAAGGCGCTATGGGTGAAATCTACCGTAAACTCTCTCTTAGTTCCCCCGCGCCACCCAACGCACCGAAATGCAACCGCCATTTGATCCCCCACACCATGACGAGGGACACTACTTGGCGGATGCGTGTTCCCGACCGAGCGGGACTCACTTCGGTATCCTCCCCGTGCAGGTCACCGGAGGCCATTTACCCAACGATTACTGGGCAGTTGACCTCAGGGTTTCATGGTAGCGTCGTTGTCCAGAGGGACAGTGCAACCTGAAAGGGAAATCGTGAACACGGAGAAGATCGCCGCTCGCCGCCTCTCATTGGAAGAGGTGACGAAGCTCGGCATGAAGGACAAGCTCTTCGTTTCCGCCGACACGGCAGAACTCAAGATTCCCGGCTGCTATGTCCCCGCTTTTCTGACGAAGCCCGGTGAGGAATTCGAGGGTGGCTCGATAACGGCGAGGACCGTATTCCAGGAAGAGGTCTCCTGCCTTCCCGACGACGAGAATGAAGCCGGGATCTACTTGGCCGACGAGAACGGCTCGGCGACCATCGAGGTCCTCCAGTCCGCCGGCGTCGTGCTGGACCTGGCACTTTTCGTCCCCCACGGGGACAAGGGGGCCCTCTCGGCCCTTTACGCTGCGGCCCGGCAGGCGTTCGGCGCCGACATCGTGCAGATCTGGCGCCAGGGCCTCAAGGAGGTTCCCGACGTGAAGGTCGACATCTTCGAGGAGCAGATCCCCCGGGGGCGCAAGGGGAGCGACAGCCCCAAGCGTGACCGTCGCGCGATCGACACCTACCCCACCCGTGCGGACTTCATCGAGTTCACCCCGGGGTGGAAGCCGGTCGTTGAGATTCACAAGCCGGTTGTCGACGACACCCCGACCATCTGAGGCAGCGTTACCTCTCGTTCCCGGTCTGAGAGAACACCGAGAACGCCTGCGCCGCACCCGGTCGATCCCTGAGCGGCCAAGGAGCCCTCGGAAAACAACTCACGACCGCCGAAGCGCCGTTCCACTCGATGAATCGCGAGACAGCCTGCCCGAGCAAGATCAAAGCCTGAAGTTGTTCTGCGACAGCCCTCAGGGCTCCGGCGCAGTCGGGTGACGTCCACTTAGTGCTCGGGCAAGGCTGAGGAGCGTGAGGAGTAGGTGGGCGTCACGCGCATTGCGGCGACGGCCGGAGGCGGTGTTCTTCGCGCCGTTCAGTCGCAGGGCGGCGACCGCGAGGTTGCGCCAGGCCGCCACGGCGTGGGGTGCGCTGTCGGTCCACCACCGCGCACGCGGTCAGGTCGAGGACGACGGCCGGCGTGTGCCGCACTCCTCGCGGCCGCATCACAGCGACAACGGCCTCTGACCCTGCTCGCAGGCCAGGTGAATCTTCCCTGCGGCCAAGCCGCCTCCGGCGCTCCGATGCCGACGCCTGCTTACTGGCGGTACCTGCGGACGACTCGGGTTGGTGGCAGTCACGAGCCCAGGTTGTGGTACATGACATGCAGGCCGACCGGACCCAGCGTTGGATGCCGGAACGCGCCGGGAACGGTGCCGATCATGGCGAACCCGAGACGCTCATACAGCTTGACCGCTGGTGCGTTGGAGGCCGCGACAGCGTTGAACTGCACGCCGGCGAATCCGCTGCTTCGCGCCCAGTCCAGCAGATACTCGCCCAATGCTTGGCCGACACCCCGACCGCGAGCTTCTGGTGCGACCATGAAGTTTCCGCTGGCGATGTGCGAACCCGGGCCTGGCCGGTTGGCGTACATGTTGGAGGTGCCGAGTATGCGCTGGTCCTCCACGGCCACTACGACGTGCCCTGGCGGCGGCACCACCCACAAGTCGTGCGCCTGCACCTCAGTTTGTAGCGGGTCGTAGCAGAAGGTGTCCCCTTTGCGGATGATCTGCTCGACGATCGGCCAGACCTGCGGCCAATCAGACTCCTCGAACGTTCGGATCTCCATCTGCGTGAGATTAACCAACGGTGTGTGCCACTCCCACGGGTTATTTCCGGTGGCGTGCTGTCGACCAGGCTGCTCACTGGCGACGGAACGAGTTTCGCCACGCGGCTGTTCACGCCCGCCGCCTCCGGCTGGGGGAGCCCAAGGCCGAGCAGAAGCGTGCTGGAGTCCCAAGTGGCGAAGGGACTTACGCCCCACACGGCGATCATCACCGTACGAGGCGTGGACCCGAACCCCGACCTGAAACACGGCCTAGTGGGCCCCGCCGACACGGTTGAAAGAATCCGGCGTACTGAAGGGGGAAGGCGGCTTGGGAACCGGCGGCCCGAGACTGCGCGGGCCGAAGCATCCGGCTGTATCTCGGATGCCGCCCGGCCTCCCCGGCCGTCAACCGGCGTCTCGTGTCCGTGCACTCTTCCCGACCGCGGGCCCACCGCTGACGCCGGCACCAGCCCCCTTGGCTATCGGACGCCCGGACGCGGGCGCCGGAATGGGCCCTGAAGACCGCTGAGGGCGTGACGGCCAGGGTTTCAGTTCGTGGCGCCGTCGGTGTAGCCCGCGTCGGCCAGTGCCTGCTGCACGAGATCAGGGCGGTTGCTGATGAACCCGTCGGCGCCGCCACGGGCGAACTCCACCGCACTTTTGGGGTCGTCCATCGTCCAGATGAAAACCTTCAGCCGCTGCCCGTGCGGGCCCTTCAGCGCATGGGCCGCCTTGAAGTACCGAGGAGTCACCTTCAGGTACTTCATGTTGATCTGGTCGGCCACCTTCGCGTACCCCGCCAGGTCCTTCACAGTCGGTTCACGCGACAGCAGGGCAGTGCGCGCCTCGGGAGCACGAGCGCGCACGGTCTGCAGGGTGTTGGTGTCGAAGGCCTGGATGATGAGCCGGTCGGTCGCCCGGTCGCCTTCAAGCCAGCCCAGCCCGCTGAGTTCCTTCAGTGTGTCCTCGGCGAGCCGCGGATAGATCTCAGGCCACTTGATCTCGAGTACCAGCTTCTGGCCGTTGCTGTCCACGCGGCGCATGTACTGCTGAAGGGTCGGTATCTTCTCCCCCGCCCACTGCCGGCCCTTCCAGCCGCCGGCGTCCAGCGTGGACATCTCCGCCCAGGTGAAGTCCCCTACTTTCCACGGCGCGCGCTTCGGGAACTTCTCCTCGACATCGGTGGTGCGGGCCAAGGTCTTGTCGTGGATGACCACCAGCGTGCCGTCCTTGGTGCGCTGGACGTCGTTCTCCAGCCACTCGATCCCCTGTGCTCGCGCCGTATCCGTGGCGGCCAGGGTGTTCTCCGGGGCCGCTTGGGCGCCGGCCCTGTGGGCCACACTCACCACATCCTCGCGGCTTGTCGCGTCCGTCTCCGTGGAAGTCACCAACAGCGCCGCGGCCAGGCTCAGGACCAGTCCTGCCACGCATAGGGAAACGCGCGCGAGCATCCACTCTCCTCGTGGGGTCGACGGCACAGACTTTCACGGCGAAGTTGAGACGGCCGGTAGTGCCGGGGAGAGGAGAGACTACCTACCACCCGCCGAGGCACCCGCGGGTGGCCGGGACGATCGGTCACGCCGACAGCAGCAGCGCCGTCCTGCCCGGCGGCAAGGTCAGGTAAGCAGGTGCGGCCGCATCGAAAGAGTGGACCTGCGCCGAGGCGGATGTAACAACGCCTGGTCCGACGACGGCCCGCGGACCACGCCCCTTGCCGCGTGTCACCCATCGGCATCGCCTGTCTCCGCCGGCTCTCGGTCATCGCCGGGACGCGGATCGGTCTGCCGCGGCCGTGGCCCCTCGGGTCCCGCGGTGCGGACCAGGTTGCCCGCCTTTTCCCGGTGCTCGTGCACGAGGCGGATCGCCATGGCGCCCTCACCGGCCGCCGAGGCCACCCGTTTGACCGAGCCGCTCCTGACATCGCCGGCGGCGAAGACGCCGGGAAGAGTGGTCTCCAGCAGCAACGGCCCACGGCCGAGCGACTCCCACCGGGTGCCGTCGGCCGCCGCCTGGGCGTCGGCACCGGTGAGGACGAAGCCCTTTTCATCCAGAGCCAGCACGCTCCTGAGCCAGTCCGTGCGCGGCCGGGCCCCGATGAACACGAACAGCGCCACGGCCCGCACCTCCCGGCGCTCACCGGTTGTGTTGTCCTCCACGGTCAGCGACTCCAGGCGCTCCTCCCCGGAGACGCCCCGGACTTCGGTATGGAGCTGCACCTCGATCTTCGGGTGCCGTTCCACCTGGTCCACGAGGTAGCGCGACATGTCCGCGTTGAGGTCACCGCCCCGGACGAGGAGGTAGACCCTGGACGCGTGGTTGGCGAGGAACAGCGCCGCCTGCCCGGCGGAGTTCCCGCCGCCGACCACGGCGACCGGATCCGCCTGGCAGAGACTCGCCTCCTGGACGGTCGCCGCGTAGTAGACGCTGGTGCCCTCCAGACGGTCGATGCCGGGCACGTCGAGCCTGCGGTAACGCACACCCGACGCGAGCACCACGGCGCCCGCCCGGGTCTGGGACCCGTCCGTGAAGGTGACGATGTACTCGTCGTCCTGCGGTGTGAGCCCGCTGACCTGGGCCGGCACCATCAGGCGAGCACCGAACTTGTGGGCCTGGAGCACCGCGCGTTCGATCAGCTCGCCCCCGGAGATGCCCGACGGGAAGCCAAGGTAGTTCTCGATACGGGACGTGGTACCGGCCTGCCCTCCGCTGGCCACGGCGTCGACGGTGACCGTGGTGAGGCCGTCGGAGGCGCCGTACACGGAGGCGGCGAGTCCCGCGGGGCCCGCGCCCACCACCATCACCTCGCACCGCCCGGCCTCCGGCGCCGGGGCCGGCAGCCCTATGAGTCGGGCGAGTTCGGCGTTGCTCGGATTGCGGAGCACCCGCTCGCCCTGCCAGATGACCACCGGAGTCTCCTCGGGACGGATGCCGAACCGACGCAGCAGCGCCTCCGCCTCCTTGTCCTTCTCCAGATCCACCCAGCGGTGGGGCAGCCGGTTACGAGCGGCGAACTCACGCAGCCGCAACGTGTCCTGTGAATAGCACGAGCCCAGGATCCGGAAGCCGGCGCCGAGGCCGATGAGCAGATACCTGCGACCCAGGTAGGCGCGGAGGATCACGTCGCCGAGGACGGGGTCGCGGGCGACCAGAGCGCGTTGCCGCTCCACCGGTACGGCCAGGATCTCGCCCGCCTCGCGCACCACCGCGGTCTCGAACGCCGCCTGCCCCTCCAGCAATCCGAGTTCACCCAGGAACCTGCCGGGCCCGTGCACCGCCACCGTGCGCTCCTCGGGGCCGCCGTGATCCTCGACGATCTCGACGGTCCCGCTGAGGATCACGAGGAACTCCCGGAACGGCTCGCCCTCGCGGTACAACACCTCGCCCGCGGTGGTCGGGCGACGCTCACCGTGCGCGGCCAGGTCCTGGAGCTGCTCCGGTGTCAGGCGCGGAAACGCCCCGTATCGGTCCGGTGTCTCGCGGACCGCACCATGGTCGTACTCGGCCGTGCTCATCAGACCAGCGCCTCGTGGACGTAGCACCAGCGCCAGTCCTCTCCCGGTTCGAAGGACCGCACGACGGGATGGTCGTCACTGCCCGCGTGCCGCCTCGCGTGTTTCATGGGCGAGGAGTCGCAGCAGCCGACGTGCCCGCAGGTGAGGCAGAGCCGCAGATGCACCCACGGGGACCCCTCGATGAGGCACTCTTCGCAGCCACGCGGGGTACGCGGCGTCACTGGGCGCACCATCGCCAGGTGCGGGTCGGGAATCGTGACCATGAGGTTTCTCCTTCTGTGGGTGCGCTCGACCGCACTCCTGTTGCTGGTCGGCGGTCGGGCGGCCGCCGAGGGATCACGGCAGTACGGAGACCAGAGAGCTCGGCAGACTGGATTTGAGGTGGTCCCACTCGCCGTGACTGACGTGGCGCTCCAGAACCTCCAGGACGGTGTGCACGACTCGTTCGATGCCGCCGTCGATCGCGTAGGGAAAGTCGTCCCGGACGCGCTGGAGGAATTCCTCGCCGCTCAGCTTCACCGGTGTCTCGGAGGGCTTCCATCCGTCGTAGTAGATGCCGCGGATCAGCGTCGGGAGCTGCGCCCCGAAGTGCACGGCCCCGTCGACGGGGAGCCGGTCGCGCAGCCGGTGCAGGACGGCGCGCAGCGCGGCGTACGACTGCTTACGGCGATCCCTGGGCCAGCCGTTGGCCTCCTCGATGTCCTTGAGGAGCCGGTTGGCCTTGTCCACCATTGTATCGAAGGAGGTGAAACCCGCTTCGGTCATCTCATGCTCCCTTTCACTCTCGGTGTCCGGACGTGACGGGGCTTGACGCCCTCGGCCTCGGAGGCTGGTGTTCAGCCTCGCTCCGGGGTTCGCCCGCCCGCCAGCGCCTGCTCCACCCACGCGCGCAGCACGTGCGCAGGTGCCGCGCCGGCCTGTCGGGCGACCGTCTCGCCGTGGTCCAGGACGAGCAGGGTCGGCACCGCCTGCACCTCGAACCGCCGGCTGAGCCGAGGGTTCTTGTCGATGTCGACCTTGACGAGCTTGATGCGTCCGGCGAGTTCGCGGGCGACCTGTTCGAGGGCGGGGCTGACCATGCGGCAAGGTCCGCACCAGGTGGCCCAGAGGTCGACGACGACAGGCTGGGTGGCGTTGTCGGCGATGACGGCGAAGTCGTCGTCGCCCGCGTCGACGATCCAGGGCAGGGGCTGCTTGCAGTGGCCGCATCTGGGGCTCCCCTCGGCGGCCACGGGGATCCGGTTGACGCGCCCGCAGTTCGGGCAGGTCAGCGTCGTCGTCCGGGTGGAGTTCACGCCGCCCTCGTTTCCCGGGCCTCCTCCTGCTGGTCGTAGGTGACGACCAGTTCTCCGTGCAGGGCGTCGACGCGGACCGTCGCGCCCTCCTGGACATCACCTCGCAGCAGGGCACGTCCGACCATCGTCTCGACCTCGTGGGAGATGTAGCGGCGCAGCGGCCGTGCGCCGTAGACCGGGTCATAGCCCTGGTGTGCGATCAGCTTCCTTGCTTCCTCGGTTAGTTCGAGGCTGATGCGGCGTTCGGCGAGCCGCTGCCGCAGTTCGTCGAACTGCAGCTCCACGATCCGCTCGATCTGCCGCTCGCCGAGCGGCTTGAACAGCACGATGTCGTCGACGCGGTTGAGGAACTCCGGGCGGAAGTGCCCGCGCAGCTCGCCCATGACCAGGGCGCGGGCGTCCGGCTTGATCTCGCCTTCGGCGGTGGCGCCGTCGAGGAGGTACTCGGAGCCGATGTTGGACGTCATGATGATCACGGTGTTGCGGAAGTCGACGGTGCGGCCCTGGGCATCGGTGATGCGGCCGTCGTCGAGGATCTGCAGCAGGGTGTTGAAGACATCGGTGTGCGCCTTCTCGATCTCGTCGAACAGCACGACCGAGTACGGCTTGCGGCGTACGGCCTCGGTGAGCTGGCCGCCTTCCTCGTAGCCGACGTATCCGGGCGGTGCGCCCATGAGCCGGCTGACGGTGTGCCGCTCCTGGTACTCACTCATGTCGAGGCGGACCATGTTCTCCTCGGAGTCGAACAGGGTCCGGGCGACGGTCTTGGCCAGCTCGGTCTTCCCGACGCCGGTGGGGCCGAGGAAGATGAACGAGCCGATGGGACGGCGAGGGTCGCGGATGCCGGAGCGGGCGCGGATGATGGCGTCGGCGACGAGCTTGACGGCTTCGTCCTGGCCGATGACGCGCTCGCGCAGTATCTCGTCGAGCCGCAGCAGTTTCTCGCGTTCGCCCTCCTGGAGACGGGAGACGGGGATGCCGGTCCAGGCGGCGACGATCTCGGCGATCTCCTCCTCGGTGACGACCTCGCGCAGCAGCCGGTTCTGCCCTTGTTTGGTGGCCAGTTGCTCTTCCTCGGCCTTCAGCCGGCGCTCCAGGTCCCGGAGGCGGCCGTAACGGAGTTCGGCGGCGCGGTTGAGGTCATATGCACGTTCGGCCTCCTCCGCCTCGTTGCGTACCTGCTCCAGTTCCTGGCGCAGTTCCTGCACCCGGCGGATCGCCTGCCGTTCGGCCTCCCACTGGGCGCGTTTGGCGTCGGCCTCACCACGCAGGTCGGCCAGTTCCCTGCGCAGTTCCTCCAGGCGGGTTCTGCTGGCGGGGTCGCTCTCCTTGGACAGGGCCGCTTCCTCGATCTCCAGGCGGGTGACGCGGCGGGTGATCTCGTCGAGTTCGGCGGGCATCGAGTCGATCTCGGTACGCAGCCGGGCGCACGCCTCGTCGACGAGGTCGATGGCCTTGTCGGGCAGGAACCGGTCGGTGATGTAGCGGTGGCTGAGGGTGGCCGCGGAGACCAACGCGGTGTCCTGGATCTTCACGCCGTGGAAGACCTCCAGGCGTTCACGCAGCCCGCGCAGGATGGAGATGGTGTCCTCCACACTCGGCTCGTCGACCAGGACCTGCTGGAAGCGGCGTTCGAGGGCGGCGTCCTTCTCGATGTGCTTGCGGTACTCGTCCAGGGTGGTCGCGCCGATCATGTGCAGTTCGCCGCGGGCGAGCATCGGCTTGAGCATGTTGCCGGCGTCCATGGCCCCTTCGGCGGCGCCCGCTCCTACGACGGTGTGGAGTTCGTCGACGAAGAGCAGGATGCCCCCCTGGGCGGCCTTCACCTCGGCCAGCACTGCCTTGAGGCGTTCCTCGAACTCGCCGCGGTACTTGGCGCCGGCGACCAGGGAGCCCATGTCGAGGGCGAACACCGTCTTGTCGCGCAGGCCCTCGGGGACGTCGCCGCGAACGATGCGCTGGGCGAGGCCCTCGACGATGGCGGTCTTGCCGACGCCGGGGTCACCGATGAGGACGGGGTTGTTCTTGGTCTTGCGGCTGAGGATCTGGGTGACGCGGCGGATCTCCGCGTCACGGCCGATGACCGGGTCCAGCCGCCCGGAGCGGGCCTCGAGGACCAGGTCGCGGCCGTACTTCTCCAGAGCCTCGTAGGCCACTTCTGGGTTGGCGGAGGTGACGCGCTGGTTGCCGCGGACCTGGGTGAGCACGCTGAGGAACGACTCCCGGGTCACGCCGTGCTCCTTGAGCAGGCGTCCGGCGGCGGTCGCCGAGCCCTCCTCGGCCAGGGCGAGCAGGAGGTGCTCCACGGACACGTACTCGTCCTTGAGGCGTTTGGCCTCCCGCTCGGCCGCGTCGAGCAGGCGGGACAGCCGCTGGGTGACGAAGACCTGGCCGGGTGCCGCGCCGGGGCCGGTGACCTTCGGGCGGCGGGAGAGTTCCTCGCGCACGGCCGCGCGCAATTCTTTCGGCTCTGTGCCGGCCTGTTGCAGCAACCGCGGGATCAGACCGTCCTCCTGATCGAGAAGGGCGAGCAGCAGGTGTTCCCCGTCGACCTCGGTGTGCCCCATCCGGACGGCCGCGGTCTGGGCCTCCTGGAGGGCTTCCTGGGACTTCTGGGTGAGACGGTTCATGTCCATGGGGGTGTTTCACTCCTCATGCCGCGGCCGCGCAGAGCGGCTTCGAGCAGGCTGATGCGGTCGAGCAGGTCGAGCACCAGGCCGATGGATGCGTAGTTGAGGCAGAGTCCGGTGCGCAGCCGCTGGACACGGGCAAGGAGCGCGGGGGCCGTGGGGGCGAACACCAGGTGTCCGGCGGCGTCGCGTTCGGCGTCGACCAGGCCGAGCGCGACGAACCGGCGGATCAGATCGGGGTGGAGGCCGGAGCGGCGGGCCACGGTGGCCAAGGAGAGCCTGGGGACGGGCACGAGCGCGTACCGGACGGCCGCCGGGCCGGCGTGGGCGATGCCTGCCGCTCCCGTGGGTCGGTCGTTCATCACGTCCTCCTGGGGTCGAAGGAAGAGGTGGCGGCGAGCTCCTCGAACAGTTCGCGCTCGCGGTCACCGAGGGTGGGCGGCACCACGATGCGCAGTTCGGCGTACAGGTCGCCGTTCGCGCCGCGCGGGTTCGCCATGCCCTCGCCGCGCAGCCGCAGCCGTCGGCCGCTGGACGAGCCCGCGGGCACCGTGACCTTGGCCGTGCCGCCGCCGGGGGTGGGCACCGGCACGGTCGCACCCAGGGCCGCCTCCCACGGGGTGACGGGGACCTGGACGTGCACGTCGCGGCCGTCCAGCCGGAACCTGGGGTGGGGCTGGATTCGTACCCGCAGATAGAGGTCGCCCGCGGGGGCGTCACCGCTGCCGCGGCCGCCCTCACCCGCCAGGCGGATGCGCTGCCCGTCGGTGACGCCCGCTGGGACGTCGACCTCGTACCGCCGCGGCTGGCCGGTGGGACCGGCGAGCGTGACGGTGCGACGGCCGCCCCGGTAGGCCTCCTCGACGGTGAGCGGCAGTTCGGCCTCCTGGTCCGCTCCGGGGACGCCCCCTCGGGGGGCACCGGCCCCGAACATAGAGCCGAGCAGATCCTCGATGTCGATGCCCTCCGCTCCGAAGTCGTCGCCGAAGCCGGTGTACCGGACGCGGGGGCCGCCCGCGCCGGCGGTCCTCCGGGCGCGGAACCCGCCGCCCGCTCCGGCCGCGACCCGTTCGTCGTAGTCCTCGGGGATCTTGCGGAAGTCCTCGCCGAAGCGGTCGTAACGGGCCCGTGTCTGCGGATCCGACAGGACGCTGTATGCCTCGTTGAGGTCCTTGAAGCGTTCCTCCGCGTCCGGGTCCTTGTTGACGTCGGGGTGGAACTTGCGGGCGAGCTTGCGATATGCCTGCTGGATCTCGTCCTGGCTCGCGGTCCGCGACACGCCCAGCACCTCGTACAAGTCCCGTGCCATGACCGGTCACTCCCGCTTCGCGACCGTCACGGCGGCGGGCCTGAGCTGCCGTTCGCCGTCCCCGTAGCCGGGGCGCAGCACCTCGACGACGGTACCCGGTGGGGCGTCGGGGTCCTCGACGACACCGACCACCTCGTGCCGGGCCGGGTCGAAAGCGAGGCCGTGCTCGGCGTGCCGGGGGTAGCCGAGCAGTTCGAGGACGTTCACCGCCTGGTCGCGGACCGCCCGGACGCCCTCCACGATCGCGTCCGGATCGGCGCCGGCATGGGTCAGGGCCAGTTCGAGATTGTCCAGTACGGGCAGGAAGGCGGCGGCCGTACGGGAACGCTCCGCGGTCCGCTCCCGCTCCAGTTCCCTGGCGTGGCGCTTACGAAGGTTGTCGAGGTCGGCGAGTGCGCGCCGCCAGCGGTCCTCCAGTTCCTGGATCGCGGTCGTGTATTCGTCCTCGGCAGGCGTGGGGCCGGCGGCGTCGGGTCCTGGTTCGCCGTACGCCGCTTCCGGCCGGGGTGGCGGACCCGGCTGGCGCAGGTCCCCGCGCGGAGGGGTTACGGCGCCTTCCGGCACCGGTTCGACCGGATCGGCCCCGGTCCTGCCGGGTTCCTGGGGGTGGATGGGCATGGCGCGCCTCAGCCCTTGTCGAACTCGGCGTCGATGACATCATCGTCACCGCCACCGTCACTCGCGGGACCGCCGGTGGTGGCGTCCTGGCCTGGACCGCCACCCGGGGCGGCGGCGCCCTGATGGGCCGCCAGCCCGGCGAGCACCTGCTGGAGTTCGGAGGTAAGGGGCCGCACACGCTCCACGCCCGCCTCCTCCTTGACCGCCGCCCGGGCGTCGGACACGAGCATCTCGGCGCGTGCCTTCTCGTGCGCGGGCGCCGCGTCGCCCAGTTCGGCGAGACGCTTCTCGACCTGGTACGCGACGGCGTCGAGTTCGTTGCGGGCGTCGACGGCCTCGCGGAGTGCCTGGTCCTGGCCCTGGTTGCGCTCGGCCTCCTGGACCATGCGCTCGACCTCACCGCGGTCCAGGTTGGAGCTCTCGCTGATGGTGATGCCCTGCTCCTTGCCGGTGTCCCGGTCGCGGGCCTTGACGTCGAGGATGCCGTTGGCGTCGATGTCGAAGGTGACCTCGACCTGTGGTTCGCCCCGCGGCGCCGGCCGGATGTCGGTGAGCTGGAACCGGCCCAGCACCCGGTTGTCCGCGGCCCGCTCACGCTCGCCCTGGAGGACCACCACGTCGACGGCGGGCTGGTTGTCCTCGGCGGTGGAGAAGGTCTCGCTGCGGCGTACCGGGATGGTGGTGTTCCGCTCGATGATCTTGGTCATGACTCCGCCGCGCGTCTCCACGCCCAGCGACAACGGGGTGACGTCGAGCAGCAGGACGTCCTTGACCTCGCCCTTGAGCACCCCGGCCTGGATCGCGGCACCCAGGGCCACGACCTCGTCGGGGTTGACGCTCATGTTGGGTTCCTTGCCGCCGGTCAGTCGGCGGACCAGAGCCTGGACAGCGGGGATGCGGGTGGAACCGCCGACGAGGATCACTTCGTCGATGTCGCTCTCGCCCACCTTGGCGTCGGTCATGGCCTGCTGGACCGGCCCCAGGCAGCGCTCCACCAGGTCGCTGGTGATCTGCTCGAACGTGGACCGCATGATCGAGGCGGTGAGATGCTTGGGCCCGGCGGCGTCGGCGGTGATGAACGGCAGGCTGACCTGCGTCTGCGTCACCGAACTCAGCTCGGTCTTGGCTTTCTCCGCCGCCTCGAACAATCGTTGCAGCGCCTGCGGGTCCTTGCGCAGGTCGATGCCGTTCTCCTTCTGGAAGTCGTCCGCGAGGTAATCCACCAGGCGCCGGTCGAAGTCGTCGCCGCCCAGGTGGCTGTCACCGGCGGTGGAGCGGACCTCCACCACGCCGTCGCCGACGTCGAGGATGCTCACGTCGAAGGTGCCGCCGCCCAGGTCGAAGACGAGGACGGTCTCGTGCTCCTTCTTCTCCATGCCGTACGCGAGCGCGGCCGCCGTCGGCTCGTTGATGATCCGCAGCACCTCCAGTCCCGCGATCCGTCCGGCGTCCTTGGTGGCGGTGCGCTGAGCGTCGTTGAAGTAGGCGGGCACCGTGATGACCGCCTCCGTGACCCGCTCCCCCAGTTGCTTGGACGCGTCGTCGGCCAGTTTGCGCAGCACCTGCGCGCTGATCTCCTCAGGCGCGTACAGCTTGTCGCGCACCTTGATGCGGGCCGCTCCGCCCTCGCCCTCGACGACGTCGTACGCCACCGCCCTGGCCTCGTCGGAGATCTCGTCGAAGTGCCGGCCGATGAACCGCTTGGCAGAGTAGATGGTGCCCTTGGGGTTGAGGATCGCCTGGCGCCGGGCCAGTTGGCCCACCAGTCGTTCCCCGGTGTCGGTGAAGGCCACCACGGACGGTGTCGTGCGGTTGCCCTCGCTGTTGGGCACGACGGACGGCTCGCCGCCCTCCCACACGGCGATCACCGAGTTGGTGGTGCCCAGGTCGATGCCCACTGCCTTGGCCATGAGGAACTCCTCCCGAGTACGGCGCCCGCGTCGACTCTCCGGATCACGTTCGTTCAGGTGAAGGTGGGACCTCCGCCGGTTTCCCTTCGGTGCGCACGGAGGGTCTCGGACACTCCCCAGGGTGACGACCCGCGCGGCTCCACGCTTGCGCCTGGCGAGTCAGGGATGCACGGGTCCGGTCGCCCTACGGGTACGAGAGAAAGAATGCGGACATCTCGGGTAAGCCGGTCGGGAGCGGGTACGCGACGTACCGCTCGCCTCCCTGACGGCTCAGGGAGAACGGAGTGATCCCATGGCCGGCAGTCGCAGGCACAGCTCGTACCACCGCTGCTCCGACCGGGCGAGCGGCCTTCCGCGGGGCAGCGCCCGGCGGCACCTCACGGCCGCGCGCACACGGCCTCGCCCGCCCGCTCGCACGCCGGCCGACGATGCCCTGCGCGACCTGATGAGGCTCTTCCCCGCCATGTTCCACACGCCGGACGAAGGCGAGATCCTGCGCCTGGCCACGGACCACATAGCCGCAGCGGGGCCATACCGTGCCGAGGCCGGATACCTCAAGGTGGGCGGCGACCTGGTCCTCAGCCCGAGGAAGGGGCAGTTGCATGCCTCGGCCGTAGGCCGCAGGGTGCGGGAGCTGGCCGGGCAGGACGGCCCGGTGACCGTACCCGGCAGGCGCTGGGGCCGGGCTCTGGGACTACGCGGACTCGAGGGCCTCCACGGCTACCTCGTGGTGACGTCCCGCTCCCGGCCCACCGAGGCCGAGCGGTCCCTGCTCACCGCGCTCGTCCGGCACACCGCTGCCGCACTGTCAGTCGCCGTCGCCCACCGCCGCCGACGCGAGGACGCGCTGGAGCTGCACCGGCTGAGGAACGAACGCACAGCCCTCCAGAGGCAGTTGATCTCCGTCGTGGCTGAGCTGGAGTACCAGCGGGCCATGCACACGATCATGGCCGAGGTCGCTGCCTCGAACGGCGGCGAGGAGGCCACCACGCGCGCACTGCACCGGCTCACCGGGCTCCCCGCGCTGTTCGAGGACCGCTTCGGCCGGTTGAGGTCCTGGACCGGCCCCAGCCGCCCCGACCCCTATCCCGAACCGGACCCCGTACGCCAGGACGAGATGCTGCACGCCGTCGCCCGTCAGGTCGGGCCGGTGCGGATAAAGGACCGGCTGGTCGTCCTGGTACGCCCGCACGGCGAGATCCTGGGCGTGCTGGCCCTGGTCGATGTCCGGGACGAGGCCGACGAGCACACCGTGCTCGCGCTGGAACGCGCCGCCGCGTCGCTCGCCCACGAGCTGACGCACCTGCGTGATCTGGTCGAAGTGGAGCTGAGGCTGCACCGCGAGCTGGTCGACGACCTCCTGGCGGGGACGGACGAGGCGAGCGCCTACGCCCGGTCCGAGGCGGTCGGACACGACCTGCACCGCAGCCACTACATCGTCGTGGTGCAATGGCCCGACCGGACCGTGGACGACGCCTTCGCGCAGACCGTGGGACGGGCGGCCTCTGCCGTGGGCATGCGCTCGCTGCTGACCCGACGTTCCGACCACGTGGTGCTGGTCGCCGACGACAGGCCGCCCGACCGCGCCCTGTACGAGACGCTCGCCCGGGCCACCGGGACACGGTCCGGGACGATCGGGGTGAGTGCCCCTTGCGACTCCCTGGCCGACATCCCCCACCATTACCAGGAGGCGCAGCGCGCCGTGGCAGTGCGCCGCCACTCCCGCGAGCGCTATGGCACGACGTTCTTCGACGAGCTCGGCCTCTACCGCATCCTGGGACCTGGCAACGACTACCGGGAACTGGAAACGTTCGTCAACGAGTGGCTCGGGCAGCTCATCGACTACGACTCCCGGCACCACGGGACCATGGTGGAGACCCTGACCCGGTACTTCGACTGCGGCGGCAACTACGACGAGAGCGCCGAGTCGCTGGCGATCCACCGCAGCACGCTGCGCTATCGGCTCCAGCGGATCCGCGACATCAGCGGTCACGACCTCGCGAACGTCGAGGACCGGCTCAACCTCCAGGTGGCTACCCGAGTGTGGAAGATCGTGCTGAGTGGTCCCGGCTGATGCCTCGTCGGCACTGCTGCGCGACCGGGTGACGCCCGGGCCGCGGCCCGGGCGTCACAGGGCGATGACGTGGTCATCGACCAGGTCGAGCAGCGCCCGCAGGGCCGAGCTGGGCCGCCGGGTCGACGACGTGCCCAGATGCATGCTCCAGCGGAGCCTGGTGCCGTGGACGTCCAGGGTGTGCAGGCCGGGGGTGCGGGCAACGGCGAACGCGGGCAGGAAGGCGATGCCCAGACCGTGCCGGACCAGTGCCGCCCCCATGTCGATGTCGGGCACTTCCAGGGCCACCCGGCGCACGACACCCGCCGCCGCGAACGCCCGGTCGACCACCTCGCGGTTGCCGTAGCCCGGCGGGAAGTCCACGAAGGGCTCCGCCGCGAGGTCCGCGAGTGCCACCTCCCCCCGCTGCGCGAGCGGATGGGCGGCGCTCACCACCAGGACGAGCGGCACGGTGGCCAGCTCGCGTGCGTCGATCCCGGCGGGTTTGTGCTCGGGCAGCGACAGGAAGGCCACGTCCAGATCCCCGCTGAGCAGTGCGTGCGCAAGCCCCGCCGATCCGGTCGTCGCCAGCCGCAGCCGGACGTCGATCGCCGGATGCCGCGCGTGCAGTTGCCCGAGGAGCGCAGGCAGGTCCACCACCTCGACCGAGGCCATGGCGCCCACGTTGACCGTGCCGCGCAGCGTGTCCTGTGCGGCGCGCACGGCGTCCTGGGCCGCCTGAGCGGCGTGCAGGGTGGCCCGAGCCTCCGGCAGCAGCGCAGCCCCCGCCCCGGTGAGCCGGACCTGCTGCGAGGTGCGCTCGAACAGCGTGCAGCCGAGCTCGCGCTCCAGGGAGCGGATCGCGGCGGACACCCCGGACTGCACCACGTGCAGCCGACGAGCGGCACGCGTGAAACTCAGCTCCTCGGCGACCGCGATGAAGTGCTCAAGCTGACGTAGCTCCACCCGAGAAGTATCACTCGCGTTGCTCGAGCCCAGCAAAAACATTCGTTGGCACTGATCCCTCCTGGTGAGGAGGATGGAAGGCGTCATCCACTTCCGCCCGAGGAGGGGTACCCCTGCCTGCCGTTCCGACGCCGCTGAGCCGTCCCACCGCCGACGCTCCCGACGACCCGACCCACCGGACCCCAGCTCTCGCTCCCGCCGGCCTGCCGCCCCGCGTCCCCGCGCCGCGCCGTGCCTCGCACACGACCGGCTTCTGGTTCGTGGCGGTGGCCTTCACCGTGCTGATGGCCTTCGGTACCGCGCCGACCCCCCTGTGGCCGCTGTACGCGGCCAGGGACCACTTCGGCGCGACCACGGTCACGGTGGCGTACGCCTCGATGGTCGTGGGCGCGGCGGCCGCCTTCCTCGGGCTGGGACACCTGTCGGACCGGCTCGGCCGACGGCGCGTCATCGTCCCGGCACTGCTGGTCGGCATCGTCGCGTCGGTCGTACTGATCGTGTGGCGGGACCTGCCGGGGCTGATCGCGGGCAGGATCCTGAACGGTGTCGGACTGGGGCTGATGGCCTCGACAGCGACGACGTACCTGCACGACCTCCACCACGAGGCCCGTCCGGACCGGACGGATTCGGTGCTGCCGGGCATCGTGGCCACAGCCGCCAACCTCGGCGGCCTGGCCACGGGGCCCCTGGTCGCCGGAGCCGTCGCCGAGTGGCTTCCCACGCCCCTGATCACCACCCAGGCGATCTTCTCGCTCGCCATGGCAGTGTGCCTGGCGCTGGTGCTGTCCACCCCGGAGACGGTGGATCTGGAGCTGCCCGCGGCCGAACCGCCCAGCAGGTTCGTCCTGTGCCCCGGCGGTCGGCGGACGTTCGGCGCGGCCGGCGCGCTGGGCGCCTTCGCCTTCGCGATCCTCGGCCTGATCTCCTCCCTCGGGGCGAGCGTGCTCCACGGCACCCTGCACACCGACTCGCACCTCGTGGTCGGCCTGGCGGCCTTCCTGATGTTCGGTTCGGCGGCGGCCGCCCAACTGGTGCTGGGCCGCCTCCCGCTGCCCCGGCTCCTGACCGTGGGGGCGGTGGTCTTCCCGGTCGGCCTGGTCCTGTGCGCCGTCGCCCTCTACCATCCGGCGCTCTGGCTCTACCTGGTCGCCGTGTCCCTGTCGGGAGTCGGCTCCGGGCTGCTGTTCAAGGGAGGCGTCGAACGTGCCGTCTCGGTAGCCGCACCCGCCTCACGCGCGGGGGTCCTCGCCGTGTTCTTCGTCGTCGCGTACCTGGGAATGGGCCTGCCCTCCGTCCTGTTCAGCATGGCCCTGCGGCATTTCGCCGTGCAGACCGCGATGATCGGCTTCGCGGCGGTTCTCTCCTGCGGCGCCGTCGTGTCGGTCGCCGTCGCGTTGCGCGACCGCGCACCCGGTCCCGGCACGGTCTCGACGCAGTCCGCTCGCCCCTCCTGACCTCCCTGCGGCGCATGTGACACCGGTTGTCTGGGGGGCGCGGACCTGGGCACTCGGTGCGGGCGCAGGTGACATGGATCCGCGGCAGACGGGAGGCCCGAGATGTCTGCGGAATCGGCCAGAACCCTCACACTCCCCTCCGGTGAGGAGATCGCGGCGCTCGGGCAGGGCACCTGGTACCTGGGCGAGGACCCGGCCCGGCGTGAACAGGAGATCGCCGCGCTGCGGCTGGGCGTGGACCTGGGCATGACCGTCGTCGACACGGCGGAGATGTACGGCGACGGCGCAGCCGAGGAGCTCGTCGGGGAGGCCATCCGGGGACGCCGGGAGGAGGTCTTCCTCGTCAGCAAGGTGCTGCCCGGTCACGCCGACCGGAAGGGCACCGTCGCCGCCTGTGAGGGCAGCCTGCGGCGCCTCCGCGCGGAACGGCTGGACCTCTACCTGCTGCACTGGCGGGGACGGTGGCCCCTCGAAGAGACCCTTGCGGGATTCACCGACCTGATGGAGGCGGGGAAGATCCGTTACTGGGGCGTGAGCAACCTGGACGTCGCCGGCATGACCGAGCTGACCGCCCTCCCCGGCGGCGACGCCGCGGCCGTCGACCAGGTGCTGTACAACCTCTCCCGGCGCGGCATCGAGTGGGATCTCCTCCCCTGGTGCCGCGAGGCCGGGGTGACGGTCATGGCCTACTCACCGGTCGAGCAGGGGCGGCTGCTGAAGGTCGAGGCCCTGGGTGCCGTGGCCCGGGCCCTCGGAGCCACGCCGACCCAGGTGGCACTCGCCTGGGTGCTGGCACAGGGGGTGGCAGCGATCCCGCGATCCGGATCACCCGATCACATTCGGGAGAACCGCGGTGCGATGGACCTCCACCTTCCCACCGAGGCGCTCGACGCCCTCGACGAGGCGTTCCCGCCGCCGAGCGGGCCCACGCCCCTGGAGATGCTCTGAAGGAGTGGACAGGATGGCGCGCCCCCCGCTCGTCGTCGGAATGGGGGGTTCGCTGCGCACCCCGTCGACCAGCCTCACCGCACTGTGTGTGGCGGTCGAGGGGGCCGCGGAGGCGGGCGCCGACACCCAGGTGATCGACCTCAAGCGGCTGGATCTTCCGTTCTACACCTCCGAGCACGGGGTCCCACCGTCCGCTCGCCGGTTTGCGGACACCGTGCAGGCCGCCGACGCCCTGCTGTGGAGCAGCCCGACGTACCACGGGTCGGTCAGCGGCGCGTTCAAGAACGCGGTGGACTGGCTCGCCCTCCTTGCCGACCACGACCCGCCCTACCTGAGCAACACACCCGTGGGGATGCTGGCGACCGCCGGTGGAGTGCAGGGCCTGCAGGCGATCAATGCGATGGAGTTCATCGTCCGGTCGCTGCGCGGCTGGGCGGTGCCGCTGGTGTTCGCGGTCCCGCGGTCCTCCCGGGTCTTCGATGGCGACGGACGCCTCACCGACCAGGCGGTCGGGGACCAATTGCGCGGTCTCGGCGCGGAGGTGACCAGGGCGGCCCTGCAGTTCCGGGCGGAGGGCACGTGTGACTACGCCCAGGAGCGGCCGTCCGGGGCCGTCCTGGAGTGAACCGGCCCTGGCACACGGGGGGCGCCGGAGGTCGGACTCCCTCAGGGCCCGGTCCGCCCCGCGGACCGCCTGGGCTCGTCGCGCGCCGCGGAGCGCCCGGGCGGGAAGTGCGGCAGCACGTGCTCGGCCAGTTCGTCGATCACTTCGGCGACCGGGCGGCGGCTGTGCTTGAAGTTGATCATCAGTTGGTCGATGCCGATGTCCTGCCAGGCCCGCATCATCGCGAGGAACGACACCCGGCCCACCGAGAAGCCCTGGTGGATGCGCCGGGGCAGGGCCAGCGGGTTCTCGGTCAGGTCCAGATAGGTGGCCTGGGCGTACGGCTTGAACCCACCACCGTCGCTGCGGGTCAGCTCCCGCCACCGCTCGATGTTCTCGGCCTGCTGCTGGAGCGGCGGGGTGTAGTACAGCCAGCCGTCCGTGTTGTCGGCGATCCACCGGACGTCCTGCCTGCCGTGGCCCGTCATCAGTACGGGGATCCGCCCGTACACCGGCTTGGGCAGCAGATCGGTGCCGCGCATCTGGCCGAGCGGCGACTCCACGTGCGGGAAACGGTGCTCGAGGACGACACGGAAGTACTCCAGCGACTGCCGGAACCTCTCGGCCCGGCCGCCCAGGTCCTGACCGAAGGCCGGGAACTCCACGGGCCGGTCACCGGTGGCCACCCCGAGCAGGAGCCGTCCGCCGGACAGTTGGTCCACCGAGGCGGCCGCCTTGGCGGTGTGCAATGGATGCCGCAGCGGCATGACGATGCTGGCGGTCCCCAGGGTGATCGAGGTGGTGCGGGCGGTGAGCTGTCCCAGGTACACCCATGGGTCGAAGACCTGCCCGGCGTCCCCGAAGCTCGGGTCCAGCAGCGGCACGTCACGGACCCACACCGAGGCGAAGCCGGCCCGCTCGGCCTGCTGGATCCGCTCGATGTGCCCGGCCAGGGACGGTACGGGCCCGTCGAAGCCCTCCAGGGGCGTGATGGCGCCCACGGTCATCCTGCCGCCGGGATACGCCCTGGCCATGGCCGCGTGCTCGGAGAACGGCCGCTGCGCCCCGCCTTCGACATCCACGGGTGCGCCGGCTGAGGGAACTGTCGGTTGTGTCATGCGATCCTCCGGCGATTTCACGCAGTGGCCGGGTCCCCATCCATGGGCAGTGTGACCGGCACCGTCATCGGACGCGTACTGAGGTTGCGCAACCGGAGGTCCTCGCGCATCCCCTCGCCGACGGGGCGCCGACGTTCCACTCGGAGCTGCCGGTCGGAGATGATCCGCACGTCGCCGGCCCCTGGTACCCCGGCCTCCGGTTCCGTCTCCTCGATGACGGCGCCGACCTTGTCGGTCATGGCTCCGCCTAGCCTGGGGCGCCGACGAGAGCCTCGAAGTCCCGTGGCAGCTGGGCCAGTACGTGGCGGAACTCTCCATCACTGACCGCGTCCCTCAGGGTGCTCAGCTCGGCCCGTACGCCCTCGCGGGCCTCGTCCGGGCTCACCCCTGCTCGTCTGCTCACCCGGTTGACGAACTCGTCGAGTCCGAAGGGCTCGGCCTCAGGAGTGGGAGAGACCAGCGGTTCCTTCAGCGGCTTGGGCAGTTCGGACGCGAGGTCCTCCGCCTCGCCCCTGGTGAGCCGCTCGGCCAGGGTTTCCAGAGTGGCGCGGGTGAGGGGCTCCGCCTTGTCCGGAGGGACAGGGGCGCGCCGGGTGATGGTGTCAAGGAAGGTGTTGTAGTCCATGAGCCGTCCTCCTTCTGAAGCTGTGCAGCTCGCCGGCGGGGACTTGAGACACCCACCGAAGGGTGCGTCGTGCGGCTGAGAGGGGCGGGCCGAGGCGCGTCATTGTGCATGCGCGTCAGCAGGGCCGAGTGACACCCCACATTTCTATGTTCCGGATGTCGGCCACACCCTGCCTGCTCCCGGCGGGAGGAAAAGAGGTGGGCTCGATAGAACTCCGAGCACAGGTGCAAACGCCTCCGCCCCGGCGAGGGGAGCCGGCGCCGGTCTGCCCGATGTGCGTCAGGGCGCCGTGCCTGCGGGCGCGGTCGGCCGTCCCGCCGCCGCGTTCCGGCCGGCCCTTCGGCCCGTTCGGCATCGAAAGCGACAGCGCGTGCGATGCAGCCGAACTGTCGGGCGATGTCCGCCGGCGACACTCTCGTAGCGATTCGAGGCGTTGCAACGCCGTGCAACCTCCTGCGGACGGATGGCCGTACGGCTGGCCGGGGATGCCTGCGCACTTCATGCTGCTCTGCCAGGGGAAGAGGGGGCTCCCTTTTTCGGCCTGGGGTGCGGAGGCGCTCGGCAGGGGGCTCTGCGAATCTCGACCGGGTGACAGCCGATGGCGGCGCGGGCGGGAACGAACGACGCCGTCCGTTCCGGCGAGGAGGCGAGAAGCATGACTGTGATGGGTGTGCCGAAGTTCCAGAGGTTCTTCCGCGCCGCCGCGAGCCTCGACGTGGACAAGAACGACCTGAAGCGGTACGGCGACTTCGTCGACGCCAAGCTGTACGACCTCCTCGTCGTCGGCCAGGCGTCGGCCAAGGCCAACGGCAGGGATACCGTCGAGCCGTGGGATCTGCCGATCACCAAGGGCCTCCAGGAGAGCATCCACCGGTTCCGGCGGCTCGACGAGGAGGTCGAGCTGAAGCCGATCCTGGAACAGCTCGCCGCACACCCTCCGCTCGACAGGACCCCCACCCAGGAGACCGAAGAGCGCTACCCCGAGATCATCGGTGGTCTCAGCGTCGCACTCGCCGAGACGTTCAAAATCATGTACCCGGATGTCAAGAACCCGCAGACCAGTCACTGGGAGGGCGTGACCGCGGTGTTCGACCGGCTGCTGTAGGAGCCGCGCCCCGGTGCATGTCGCCGCCGGACCGAACTGAGATGCCGGACGGGGGGTGGGCCAGGAAGTGAAGGGAGCCGACCATGACACAGGAACTGCAGGGGATGCGGGTGGGAATTCTTGCCACCGACGGCGTCGAGCGCGTGGAACTCGACCTGCCGCGCGGTGCGCTACAGGGTGCGGGGGCCAAGACCGAGATCCTCTCGCTCCACCCCGGTGAGATCCAGGCCCGGCAGTTCGACCTCAACGCGGCCGGAACCTTCCCCGTGGACCGCCTGGTCGCCGACGCTTCCGTCGGCGACTACGACGCCTTGCTCCTGCCCGGCGGCACCATGAACCCTGACCAGCTACGCATGGACCGCGACGCGGTGCGGTTCGTCAAGGACTTCATGGCCAGCGGGAAACCGGTCGCGTCGATCTGCCACGGCCCGTGGACCCTGGTGGAGGCCGACGCCGTGCGCGGTCGCCGGCTGACGTCCTGGCCCAGCATCCGCACCGATCTGCGCAACGCCGGCGCGGAGGTCGTCACCGACCAGGAGGTGGTCGTCGACGGGCAGTTGATCACCAGCCGTGGCCCGGCCGACCTGCCCGCCTTCTGCGCCGCCGTCGTGGAGCAGTTCGCCAGGGCGCACCACCCCGTGCCCGGCTGACCCGGCGGCCTGGTCTCAGGCGGTGGGAGCAGCGCGGTGCACGGTCGACGGCACAGGTTCCGGAGCCGCACCGCCGTTCCGTGGCGGATCGTGTCTTTCGATCACGGGTCGGGCAGGGTCTACGCTCCGTCCCCCGGGTGGCGACGCGCCAGCCGGGCCGCGAGATGGGGCGCGGTGGCGCTACGGCGGGTCTTCGCCACCTTGGCCGGCGGCCCCGCCGCGACCACCCGCCCACCCGCGTCGCCGCCGCCCGGCCCGAGGTCGATGACCCAGTCGGCGGTGGCGATCGTGTCCAGGTCGTGCTCGACGAGGACGACCGTGTTGCCGGCGTCGACGAGCCGGTGGAGTTGTCGCAGCAGCAGCGCGATGTCCGAGGGGTGCAGCCCCGCCGTCGGCTCGTCGAGCAGGTAGAGCGCGTGCCCGCGGCGGGCTCGCTGCAGTTCGGTGGCCAGTTTGATGCGTTGCGCCTCACCACCGCTGAGTTCCGTCGCGGGCTGGCCCAGCCGCAGGTACCCCAGTCCCACCTCGCGCAGCGTCTCCAGACTCCGGGAGGCGGCCGGGACGGCGGACAGGAACTCGGCGGCGGCGTCGACGGACAGCGCCAGCACTTCCGCGATGTTCTTGCCGCGGTAGGTGACTTCCAGCGTTTCGGCGTTGTACCGGGCGCCATGGCAGGTCGGGCACGGTGCGTAGGTGCCGGGCAGGAACAGCAGTTCCACCGCGACGAAGCCTTCGCCCTGGCAGGTCTCGCACCGGCCCTCGGGCACGTTGAAGGAGAACCGTCCGGCCGAGTAGCCGCGCGCCCTGGCCTCGTCCGTCGCCGCGTACAGCTTGCGCACCGCGTCGAACATCCCCGTGTACGTGGCCAGGTTGGACCGGGGAGTCCGCCCGATGGGCCGCTGGTCGACCAGGACCAGCCGGTCGAACGACTCGACCCCCGACGCGTCCTGCACGTCGACCTCCAACTGCGCCTCGTCGGGCTCCTCGGGTGCGAGTCCGAGGTGGCCGCGGACGACCTCGGCGAGCACCTGCGTCACCAGCGTCGACTTTCCGGAACCGGACACGCCCGTCACCGCCGTCAGTACGCAGAGCGGTACCTCGACGGACACGTCGCGCAGATTGTGGCGGGAGACGCCGCTCAGGTGCAGCCAGCCGTGCGGTGCGCGCGGGCGGTGGTCGAGCGGCTGGGCGCGCCCGAACAGGTACTGGCTCGTGGCCGACTCCCCGACCCGCTCGAGACCGGCGACCGGGCCGCTGTACAGCACGCGTCCGCCGCCCTCGCCCGCGCCGGGGCCGATGTCGACCACCCAGTCCGCCCGCCGTACGACGTCCATGTCGTGCTCCACGACGAACAGCGAGTTGCCCGCCGCCTTGAGGCGGTCCAGCACGTCCAGCAGCGGTTCCGCGTCAGCCGGGTGCAGGCCGGCGGAGGGTTCGTCGAGGACGTAGACGACGCCGAACAGCCCCGAGCGCAGTTGGGTGGCGATCCGCAGGCGCTGCGCCTCGCCGGGCGACAGGGTCGTCGAGCGGCGCCCGAGGCTGAGGTATCCGAGGCCCAGATCGAGCAGTACCTCGATCCGCGCGACCAGATCGCCGCAGATCCGGACCGCGACCTCGGTCGTCTCCCCGGATCGGGCGGTCGACGTGGTGGCGTCGGCCTCGGACCGCCTGGCGACGGGCCGCAGCAGCGCCACGACCTCGGTGAGCGGCATCGCGTTGATCTCGGCGATGGAACGTCCGGCGAAGGTCACGGCGAGCGCCTCGGGCCGCAGTCCGCTGCCGTGGCACTCGGGGCAGGGCACACTCCTGACGAACCGCAGCGCCCGTTCACGCGTCTTCTCGCTCTTGGAGTCGGCGAGGACGTGCATGACGTGCTTGCGGGCGCTCCAGAACTTGCCCTGGTAGCCGTAGTCGACGCGGTCCTCCTCCGGCTCGATGTACACGGAGGGCTGCTCGTCCGTGTACAGCAGCCAGTCCCGGTCCTTCTTCCTGAGCCTGCGCCACGGCCGGTCGATGTCGATCCCCAGGCCGTTCACGACACTGCGCAGGTTGGCGCCCTGCCAGGCGCCCGGCCAGGCGGCGATCGCCCCCTCGCGGATGCTCAGCGAGGGGTCCGGGACGAGCAGGTCCTCGGCGACGTCGTGCACGACGCCCAGTCCGTGGCACTGCGGGCAGGCGCCGGCCGCGGTGTTGGGTGAGAACGATTCGGCTTCCAGCCGTACGGCCCCGGGCGGGTAGGTGCCGGCGCGGGAGTACAGGATGCGCAGCAGATTGGACAGGGTGGTGATGGTGCCGACCGTCGAGCGTGAGCTGGGCGACCCGCGTCGCTGCTGCAGGGCCACGGCGGGAGGCAGTCCGGTGATTTCCTGTACGTGTGGGGCGCCGACCTGTTGCAGCAGCCTTCGGGCGTACGGTGCCACGGACTCGAAGTAGCGCCGCTGGGCCTCCGCGTAGAGCGTGCCGAACGCGAGCGAGGACTTGCCCGAACCGGAGACGCCGGTGAAGGCGACCATCGCGTCCCGCGGAACGTCGACATCGACGTTCCGCAGGTTGTTCTCACCGGCGCCCCGGACATGCACGAAGGGGTCGGTCGCGTCCTTGTCCACCGTTCCTGATTACCCGATCGCGCCGAGAACCGCGCGACAGCCGTCACCGGTCGTCGTGGCGGGGTGCGGGACGGCGTCGCTTGCGCTGACGGGCGGAGACCAGCGTGTCACGCGGCGTCGGCGCAGCCTCGGAGGCATCCTGGGGGCACGTGTGATCGCGGGGGCGGCCGACGTGAAGGAGTCATGCGGGTGTCGTCTCAGGGCGTTACGGTCGTGGCTCTTCTGGCGGACCCCGACGCGCCGACGGAGATCGCGCAGCGCATGGCCCGCGCACTTCCCGCTCGGCTCGCCGAAAAGTCGGGCCACGGGCGACGGTTCGACGTGCAGGTGGTCAGTGAGCCCTTCACCGCGGGGACCGAGGACCCGCCCACCCTGATGCGCCGGATCATGGATCGGGCGAGGACGGAGAACTGGGACATCGTCGTGGCCCTCACCGACCTTCCGCTGCACTCGCACGGGCGCAAGCTCGTCGTGGCTCTGGATCACGAGCACGGCCTGGCGCTGCTGTCCCTTCCTCCGCTGGGCGGCCTGCGGTTGCAGACGAGAGCACGGCAGGCCGTGGAAGAAGCCGTGCTGAGCTTGGCGGGCCCGCGAGCCACCGGTGACGAGGGACTGTCGTCGAGTCAGCCGCTGGGACGCTTCGTCGGTCGTCTTGCGCCTATTCACCGGGACCATGTCGGTGAAGAGGAGACCGTTGATCTTCGATACGTCGTCAGCGGGCCGCGCGGTTACCTGAGGATGCTCGGCGGTATGGTCCGCGCCAACCGGCCGTGGCGCTTGGTGCCGGGCTTGTCGAAGGCCCTGGCGGCCGCACTCGCCACGGGAGCGGTCGCCACCGTGAACTCCACGGTCTGGAGCCTGGCCGAGTCACTGAGCGTGCCGCGCCTCGTGATCGCCATGGTCGGGTCCGTCGCGCTCATGATCGGCTGGCTGATCGTGGACGCGCACCTGTGGCATCGGTCGACAGACGCCTCGCCGGAGGAGAGGAAGAGGACGGGCCTGTACAACGCCTCGACGATCGTGACCGTGGGTATCGGGGTGATCGTGTGCTACGTGGGTCTGATGGGCATCAACTTGTTGTGGGCGCTGTTCATCCTCAACGACCGGGTGTTCGCCTCCATGACACGGACTCCGCTGCACGCCACGGACTACTGGACGTTGTCCTGGTTCGTCGCTTCGGTCGCCACGGTGGGCGGCGCGCTGGGATCGGGCCTGGAGAGCGACGAGGCGATCCGGGCGGCTGCCTTCTCCAAACGCGAACAGGAACGCCGCAGCGTGCTGCAGGACGACGAGGGTGAGTAATCGGTGACTTGAGTCGGAGATGTGTCGTCGTCTCATGGGTGGTGTCACGCCTGGAGATTCCGTTGATCCATGGGTGCGCGGCGGTTTCACGCCGGGGCCTACGGGGACTCGGACGGCACGCCACCGCGCATGCCGAGCGCGGCAGCGTCGGCGCGCGGACGCTCCGTCTGGCGGGCCGGCGGCGGCACCACCGTTCCGCCCGATCCGGGTGAACGGCCCGCAGAGACGTGCCGGAGCCATGGACCCCTCGTGGCAACGACCTTCGGGAGTCGGCTCCGTGCTCTGCCTCCTCACCGTTGTGCCGCGGCCATGCCGAGGCACCAAGGGAAGTCATCATGAAAGCAGCGGTATATGAAGGACCGCGAACGGTCGCGGTGAAGGACGTACCGGACGCGAAGATCGAACACCCCTGCGACATCATCGTCAAAATCACCACCACCAACATCTGCGGTTCGGACCTGCACATGTACGAGGGCCGCACCTCGTTCGAGTCCGGCCGCACCCTGGGACACGAGAACATGGGCCAGGTCGTGGAAGTCGGCCCGGCCGTCCGCAAGGTCCAGGTCGGCGAGTACGTGGTCCTGCCCTTCAACATCGCCTGCGGCTTCTGCAAGCAGTGCGAGCGAGGTCTCACCAACTACTGTCTGACCATGCAGCCGGAACCGGCCCTCGCCGGAGCCGCCTACGGATTCGCCGACATGGGCCCCTACCAGGGCGGCCAGGCGGAACTGCTGCGCGTGCCCTACGGCGACTTCAACGCGCTGCGCCTGGGCGAGGACGCCGCCGAGCGGCAGACCGACTACGTGATGCTCGCCGACATCTTCCCCACCGGCTACCACGCCACCGAGATGGCCCACGTCAAACCGGGCGACCAGACCGTCGTCTTCGGAGCCGGTCCCGTCGGGCTGATGGCGGCCTACTCCGCCCTCCTCAAGGGCGCCGGCCGCGTCTGGGTGGCCGACCACCACCCCGACCGGCTGGCCAAGGCGGAGGAGATCGGGGCCATCCCGATCAACACCGCCGAGCAGACGCCGGCCGAGGTCGTCAAGGAGGCAACCCTCGGGCTGGGCGCCGACAACGGCTGTGAGTGCGTCGGCTACCAGGCCCACGACCCGCAGGGGCACGAGGACGCCAGCCTCACGCTCAACGGACTGATCGACTCGGTCAGGTTCACCGGCGACATCGGCGTGGTGGGCGTGTTCCTGCCCGAGGACCCCGGCGGCGCCCAGGCCCAGGGGGAGTTGGAGGCGCACGGCAAGGTCCCGATCGACTTCGGCATGATGTGGTTCAAGGGCCAGCAGATGGGAACCGGCCAGGCGCCGGTGAAGAGGTACAACCGGGCGCTGCGGGATCTCATCGCCGGCGGGAAGGCGAAGCCGAGCTTCGTCGTCAGCCACGAACTGGGCCTGGACGAGGCCCCCACCGCCTACGAGCACTTCGACGCCCGGGACGCGGGCTGGACCAAGGTGGTCCTCCATCCGAACGGACACGGGAACGGCCACAGGCAGTAAGGCGCCCTGGCGACTCTCAGCGGTGTCCGCCGTGGCGGCGCCCCGTGCAGCAGTGCGGCCGCCGGCCCGTTCGCGGGGTGTTCCAGCGGCCGGCCCGATCCACCAAGAAGGGCCCGGCGAGCTGTCCCTCGTCCGGGTCCTCGGTGAAGTGGCCGGAGTACCTGCGCTGTTCAGGGGGGCGTGAGGGTGTCGAGCCGGGCGGCGAGGTCGGGGTGGGCGGCTGCCAGGTAGGGGCGGGTGGCGGTCAGGGGGGCGATGAGGTCGGCGGCATCGTCGTGGGCGAGGGCCGCGTGGAGCTTGTCGAGCGGGCGGCGGGCGGCGGCGGGCAGGTCGGTGAGGGCGGTGATCTGGCCCGCGATGCGGCGCAGGTCGGCGGCGTTCGCGCGGGCCCAGGCGGCGGTGGTGCGTCCGGCGGCCCGGGCCTGGCGGGTGGCCGTCACGCGCTGCTCGCCGGTGGTCCCGGCGGGGCCGGGGCGACCGCGTAGATAGCGGCGTTCGGCTGCCTGGCGACTGGCCACGCCGAGTGGATGGGCGAGGTCGGCCCAGCTCGCGCCCGCGTCGCGGGCGGTTTCGATCAGGCCGGTCTCCCATCCCGCGAGCTGCTCGCGCACCTGCCGAAGCAGCAACAGGGAGGCCAACGCCTGCTCAGGCCCGGAACCGGCACCGTCGGACATGCCCGGAGAGCCCCGCTGGGCCTCCCGCAGGGCGTCGTCTATGGCGTGCAGGGCCGCTGAAGCGGCGAGCAACGACATGGGGCTGTGGGGCTTCGTGCTGGTCGTGGACGGCTGGTCGGCTGCGGTCACGGGCACCTCCCTCGCATTGTCATCATGTTGATGACATCAGGTTTGTCATCCATCGGATGACATGCTACAACAGTGCCCGTGAGCGCATTGGCAGCAACTGCCTGACCTGCTGGAGGTGTTTTCACGTGTTGATGCGCACTGACCCCTTCCGTGAGCTGGACCGGCTGACTCAGCAGCTGACGGGGCCGGGAACCTGGTCGAGGCCATCGGTGATGCCGATGGACGCCTACCGCGAGGGCGACGAGTACGTGGTGGCCTTCGACCTTCCCGGTGTCACCGTGGATGCCATCGACATCGACGTGGAGCGGAACATGCTCACCGTCAAGGCCGAGCGTCGGCCGGGGACGAAGGCCGACGACGTGCAGATGGAGCTGTCCGAGCGGCCGTTGGGCGTCTTCTCCCGCCAGCTCGTGCTCGCCGACACTCTCGACACCGAGCACATCCAGGCCGACTACGACGCGGGCGTGCTCACCCTGCGCATCCCGATCGCCGAGCGCGCCAAGCCTCGCAAGATTTCCGTCGGCGTCGGCTCCGGCCGCAAGGAGATCTCCGGCTGACACCGGCCGGACGGGTGCGGAGGACGGGCATCCGATCTCCCCCTCGCTCCGCCTCCGCACCTCCGTGGGCAGTCCGAAGAAGGGCGCGGTGAGATGACTCTGCGACGCGAAGCGTTCCTCGACCAGGTGAAGGATCGCGGCGAATACGGCACCGCGGCGGAAGCAGAGCGCGCGGCTCGCGTGGTACTCGCGCTGCTCGGCGCGCACGTGGTCGGCGAGGTCCGCGCCCAGCTCGCGGCGCGCCTGCCGGAGGGATTCGCCCTGATCCTGCTCAATCCGCTGCACAGCGCCGAACCGCTGTCCCCCGAGCGGTTCGTCCGGGCGACCGCCGCCTGGATCGACGGCGCCACCGAACAGACCGCGGCCTGGGATGTCAGCGCCGTGCTGTCCACCGTCGCCGACTCCGTCGGCGACGACCTGCTGGGACAGATCATGCTCCAGCTCCCCGCCGGCTACGACCTCCTCTTCGGCCGCCCCCAGCCCACCTGATTGTGACCGGCGGTGCCGCGCCCCGGCACCGCCCCACCCATCCCGGCTCCATGAAAGGCATGCACTGCAGTGATGTCCGACGCGCGCGTTCCGCTTGAGCACCAGCAGCCGTACGGGACGGCGTATGAGCAGATGCTGGAGAAGGTCCGCTACGAAGGTGCCTACCCCACCCGCGAGAAGGCCGACGAAACCGTCCGCCTGGTCCTCGCGGGGCTCGGACGCCAGATGACCGGCGACGAACGCGCCGCTCTCGCCGCCTGTCTGCCGGTGGAGGCCGCATGCGTGCTGACCGCGCAGATACCCGACACCCGCCCCCTGACCGGCTGGGCCTTCGTCAAGGACCTTGCCGCCCGCACCGGCGCATCCCTGGCCACCACCCGCTGGGACACCGGAACCGTCTTCTCCGCCGTCGCAGCCCACGCGGGCCCCAACCTCGTCACCCGCATCCTGGGTCAGCTCCCCAGCGGCTACGCCCTGCTGTTCGGCCGCGCCGAACTCACCTCCGCCGCGTAGCCGACGACGTGCGAGGCGGACGAGACCGCCGCGTCACCGTCCGCCCTTGCTTGCCCGCCGCTTTGCGCGATGCCAGGTAATCCCTGTCGGCACCGGCTCTTCCCTGGACTCCGTGACCAGCCGCTCCGGCATCTCCGCCTGGGGACCGGTGACTTGGAGCGAGCTGTGACCACGGCGACGTCTTCGCTCGGGGCCCGTCGGATGCCTGCCTCACCGAAGGCGTTGACGCGCCGGCGCCACGTCACTGCGGCCGCAGGTAGACCTCGTCGACGTAGCACCACGCCCACTCCTCCCCCGGCTCGGCCGACATGGCCACAGGGTGCCCGCTCTCCTCGTGGTGCGAGGCCGCGTGGGCGCCGGGAGAGCTGTCACAGCATCCGAGGTGTCCGCACGTGAGGCACATGAGCAGATGGACCCACCGCCTGTTCGCTGCCGTGCACTCGCGGCAGCCGCCGCCCGCCGCGTGGGGTGGGTCGGGCTGATCGAGGTGCGCGCAGCACCGGCCCTCCGGCCGGCCGCCGTCCGTTCGCGGCACCCAGATGGTCATGGCTCAAGTCCAATCTCGTGGTCCGCTCCGTCGCGCGAAGCGTCTTCTCCCCCGACTGTCCCCCCTCACTCGTCGACAGTCGCCCGGCGCTCGACCTCGCAGTGAGCGATCTTGTCCACACGCCCGGAGTCGGTCACCGGCACCCGGACGGTTGCTTTGTCCAGGGCGGGCACCGACACCTGGTCGGAGGCGTCGGCCAGGTACGAGCCGTGGTCGTCCTGGAAGCTCACCTTCACGGTGAACCGGCTCTCGCGGCCGTTCGGATTCCTGACCTCGACGGTCGCGTACGGATCGTCCGTGCTCGCGCACTCGATGAGCTCGGCGGTGCCGTCCTTCAAGGCGTGGGCCCTGGCACCGGAGGTCGGGGTGGAACGGCTGCCGGGCCGCGAACGGTACGTACCACCGTCGCTGCCACCGGTACTCGCCCCGAGGTCGTACGCGCCACTGCTCGACGAACCGTCGTACGCGTCATCGTCACCGTACGGATCGCTGTCGTACGGGTCGTCGATGCCCGACACCGACGAACTGTCGTGATCCTGACTGGAGTTGCTGCAGCCACCCCCGCTGCCGTGATGGCTGCCGCTCCCGTGGCCACGGCTCGACGAGAACCCGGTGAGGGCCAGCACCACCGTCGCCGACACCGCTGTGAATCTGATCCCGCGCCCCCATGTGTACATGCCGCCACCCTACGGGGCATCACCAGGACGGCGGGCTCCGGTACATGGCCGCTCCTGTGAGGCGGCCCCGGCACCGACCGGCTCTCCGGCGGCCCGGGGCGCAGCAAGGTCCACCGGAACTGGGCCGTGCGCCGGAGGTCAGACGTCCGTGGAGCGGGCCATCGCCGACAGGTAGTGGCCGAAGCCGCCGTGGGCGCGGGGGCGCAGCCGCGGGGAGGTCAGGACCGGGCAGGCGGCGGTGCGCAGTACCCGGTGACCGCGTCGTTCCAACGCGTGCACCAAGGCTCTGTCCTCTCCGGTGGTGAGCGGGGGGAAACCTCCGGCGTCGAGGTAGGCGTCGGCGCCGAAACCCAGGTTGGCGCCGTGCACATGCGGATGGAGCCAGGGTGTGCCCGCCGGCGGCCGCGTCGTCTCGTAGAGCGCGAGGTGCGGCGCCGCCAACGGCGAGGAGAGAGGGAGGGTCACGGTGCCCACCACGGCGTGCCAGCCTTCCCGCGCGCGGGCGAGCTGGTGGGCGAGCCAGCCGGACGGGACGACGCTGTCGGCGTCGGTCGTGGCGACCCACACCGCTGAGGGTCTGGTGAGGCTCCGCTCGAGCGCGTGCCGGACCCCGGCCGCGCGGGCCCGGCCGGGGTTACGGCAGTCGGTGCCGACGACCAGTGCCCCGGCGGCACGGGCCACCGCCTCCGTACGGTCGCGGCAGGCGTCGGCCACCACCACCGTCAGCACCCGGACGGCGGCCAGATCGGGGTGGCGGGCGGCGCGGGCGAGCGCCGCGAGAGCCGCCGGGAGCAGGTGCTCCTCGTCGTGGGCGGGGATGACGACCGCGACGGTGGTCGCGCTCATACGAGCCCTTCGCGAGCGGCGACCCCGGGGGGTGTGCGGCCGTCCGGGCCGGTGCGCTGGTGGACCTGGAGGACGAAGTCCTCCTCGCGGTGGTCGGCGAGCAGGGCGAGTCCCGGCTGCGCGCCGAGTCGGCGCGCGACACCGGTGCCGGTTCTCAGGTGCTCCGCCACCGGATGGTCCCAGTGGACGGTGACCAGGGTGCCGGCCGGCTCCAGCGAGCCGACGGTCCGTTCCAGCAGCTCGTCCAGGGTGCTGTCGTCCAGGTAGTAGAGGAACTCGGACAGCACGACGAGGTCGAACGATCCGTCCGGCCACTCCCCGGGCACCAGCATCCGACGCACCGAGACGTTCGGCAGACCGGCGGTGCGCCCACGGGCGGTCTCGACCGCCGACTCGACCCGGTCGCAGGCGAGTACGGCGTCGCAGCGCTCCGCCAGGCGGACGGTCAGCTCACCGACGGAGCAGCCCGGCTCGAACGCGCGACGGTAGCGGGCCAACGGCAGGGCGGCGACGGTGAGGTCGTACTTGCGCCGTTCGTACCACCGCTCGGCCAACCGCCACGGGTCCTGGGCGGCGCGGTACATGTCGTCGAAGTACGCGTCGGGTGTACGGGGCCTGGTCATCCGAACACCACCTCCCAGCCGCGCAGATGGTGGGCCAGTTCGTCCGGAGGCAGCACCGCGGCGTCCTGCGGAGCGTCGCCGAGCGGCCGGATCTGAGTGACGAACCGGTCGACCGCGGCACGCTTGCGGGCCTGAACGTCGGGCGACAGGACGATCCGGGCGGCCCGCTGCCAGGGCACCCTGGCGTCTCCGGGGCGAGCCCAGTGCCACAGCCACACCGGGTACAGCCGGCACGGCACCGATGTCGCACGGGAGGCGGCCAGCGCGGCGCGGCCCGCCGCCTCGTGATCGCCGTGCACGTCCCCCGTCCATGGCGCCAGGCAGAGCGCGGCGTCCGGCAGCAGGGCGGCCAGCTCCCCCGCCAGGCGCTCCTCGTGCCGGGCCACTGCTGTGTCGGGCAGCCGCAGCCGCACGACCTCCGCCTGTCGTGCCCCCAACTCCGCCAGCGCGTCGCGCAGTTCACCGGCACGCAGCTCGGCGAGCCGGTCAGGGGCCAGACGGGTGGAGCCGGGGTGCGATCCCTCTCCGTCGGTGACGGACACCACGGTCAGCGCGACCCCGGCCGCCGCCAGACGGGCGAGGGTTCCGCCCACGCCCAGGACCTCGTCGTCCGGGTGAGCCGCCACCACCACGACCCGCCCCGCCGTCGGCAGGACGCATTCCGGCATCCGGTCCCAGCCGTCCCATGCGCGCCATTCCCCCTCGTCGGTACCGGGAGCCTGGATCGGGTCGGCGTAGCCCTCGGCCGCGGCGCTCAACGGTCGGCTCCGGCACCGCGGCACACCAAGGCGCCCAGGGCGGCCAGATCCCGTTCGGCGTGGTGCTGGCGCACGTAGACGGTCAGGTCGGCCACGGCCCGCGCGTGCCGCTCGTCGTGGCACAGCGGCCCCGCGCCGGTCGCCCGGCCCACCCGGTCCAGCACCTCGGCGCACACCTCCGCAAGGAGTGTCCGCACCCGCAGGGCGCGCAGCCCGGCCGTACCGGCCTTGTCCAGGGGGTCGGCGTCGATCTCCTCGGCCGCGCGCGCCAGCGCCGCTCCGGCCGTGTGCAGCCGCAGGTCGACCGCACCGGCGTGCGCGTCGGTGAAGGGGTCGGCGCGCCGCCCGGCCCGCTCGAACAGGACCTGGGCCACCGCCTGGGCCCCGCCGTACCAGCAGGCTGCCACGCCCACACCGCCGTGGTGGAAGCCGGGCCGGCGCAGGTATGCCTCCACCCCGCCCACCGGGGTGGCGGGGATCGCGGTGAAGCGGACGTCCGGGCTGTCGCTGCCGGCCATGCCGACCGCCTGCCACGTTCCGGGCACCGGCCGGCAGCCGGGACCGTGCGCGGGCGCCGGCCGCTCCGCGTCAACGGGGGCGCCGGTGCGGACCGCGAAAAGCCGGCGCCCGTCGTCGGCGAGCGCGGTGACCAGGGCGTGGGTGCAGATATGCGCTCCGGAGCAGTACTGCTTGACCCCGTCCAGCACCCAGCCGTCCGCGGTACGGGTGGCGGTGAGCCCGGAACCGGGCGGTTCGGCCGCCCACACACCCCAGTACTCACCGGAGCGCACCGGCTCTCCGTCCAGCTCGGCGAGGATCGCCACCGCGTCCAGATGCCCTTCCGCCAGCCGGGCCGTGCTCAGGTCCTCGCGCGCGAGCCCTGCCAGCGCGTCGAACCGGGCGGCGGTACTGCCGCCTCCGGGCAGCGGGCAGTCCGCCGTCCCGGCCGCCAGCGCGTCGGCGTACCGGATGAACGCTTCGGCCGCCGGGGACCGGGCCGGTCCGTTGTGGTCCAAGGGCTCTTCCTCGTCGGCGGACGGGGGAAGCACATCGTGCATGCAGGGCACTCCTCGCTCGTCCGGCCGCGGCCGGAACCGGTCCGGGTGGACGACGACTTGGTACGGCGTACAGCCATGTCCAGCCGGTACCGGTCAGTGGCGTGGCCGGTTGCGGTTCGGCGGGCCAAGGGCGGGCCCGGCTGTTGTGCGGACCCGCCCCTCACCTCATCGTCGTCGGAGTGGGCTCAGACCTCGCCGCGCCACTGGCCGGTCGCGGCGCCGCCCCGATTCTCGATGAAGGACTTGAACCGCTTCAGGTCGCCGGTGGCCTGGCGCTTGACGAAGCCGAGCTTGTCCCCGACCTTCTCGGTCAGGCTCTCCGGGTCGTAGTCGAGCTGGAGCATGACCTTGGTGGTGCCGTCGTCGATGCGGTGGAACGTGACGACTCCCGCCTGCTTGGCCTCCCCGCCGACGGTGGTCCACGCGACCCGCTCGTCGGGGATCTGCTCGGTGATCTCCGCGTCGAACTCCCGCTCGACGCCGGCGATCTTCGTCTTCCAGTGGAGGAGGGACTCGGTGCGCTGCTCGATGCGCTCGACACCGTCCATGAACTGGGGGAAGTCCTCGAACTGGGTCCACTGGTTGTAGGCGTCCGTCACGGGGACGCTTACCTCGATGGACTCTTCCACCTGCGACATGCGCTTCTCCTTGGCATGAGCCGACACCGCGGGGCCGGCCGAACTGACGTTGATCTCATTCCTCTTTTCCCGTATCGCGGCATGTAGTGCTCGTGGATGCGTCAGGCGGGAACTCGACGGTGCGGGCCGGGGCCCGCAGGCCGGCCCAGCCCCCTCCACCATGTGGGGTGGACATGCTCCGTGCACGCCGCACCGGGCGCCGGAGTGATGGGAGGCACGGCCGCCGGTCTGCACAACGCCGCTACGGTCGTCCTCTCCATCACGCCGGCCTTCGTCTTCGGCTACGCCCTGACCATGCGGGGTGTACTGCGCGCCGGCCTTCCGCTCCCCCAGGCCCTCAAGGTCGCTCTGGCCGCGGACACGGTGTCCATCACCGTGATGGAACTCGTCGACAACACCGTCACGGTGGGCGTCCCGGGGGCCATGGACGCGGGTCTCGCGCAGGCTCTGTTCTGGGTCTCGCTGTCGTCGTCATCGCGAGGCTGGAGCAGGAGCCCGGCGGACGGCTGACCCGACCGCACGCCTGCCTGCTGGCCCGCAAGCCGCCGAGGGCAGAGGCCGGGACGTAGCACCAGATGCCGCGAGTCGGCGCGTCCCCGAGGCCGATCGTGACGACCTCGGCCCGCGGCGCGCGAGTCAGCGCTCCGGGGGTCGCCGGCCGCTTCTCCAGCTCCCCCGGCGTCATGTTCACCGCCTCGCCGAACGCGGCGATGGTGCTCCTCCTGTCGAGTGCCGTACGCGCGACGCCATAAACGGGCCTGCGGCCGGTCCCCAGGCCAGCGTCGCGCCGATGCCCTCCTGACCTCCCGTCACAGCCCCGCCCGCTCGGTGGACTCCAGGACTGCGGTCAGAAAGCGACGTACGGTCTCCAGTTCACCCTCCTCGAACCCGTCCGTCGCTGCCACCACCCCGCCGATCACCGGCCCGAAGAAGGTCCACCCCAGTTCCGTGGCCTTCTCCTGCACCTCCAGGAGTACGCGTCGCCGGTCGGTCGTGTCTCTGCTGCGCCGGACCAGGCCGAGCCGTTCCAGTCGGTCCACGAGGGCGGTGGTGCCGGCGGAGTTCAGGCGGAGTTGCTCGCCGAGCCAGCCGGGGGTGGCGCGGGTGTCGGCCCGGGCCGCGTCCAGCAGGTGGATCAGCGCGCGCACGTCCGTCGGGTGCAGACCGTTGCGCGCGGCGAACTCGGCCCCGAGCAGGTCGAACTCCACGGTGACCGCGCGCAGTAGGTGAACCAACCGCATCGCCGGGCTCTGATCGTCCACAGAAACACTCCTCACGGCGTAATATCTCGCTCATCGAGATTATCGCTCATCGAGAGGGATACCCGTGTCATCGTCCGAGTTCGACCTTGCTTACGACGAGCTGCGCGCCCGCTGGCCCGAGTCCACCGAGGAACGCGACGTGGCCACGCCGTACGGGCCCACCCGCGTCCATGTGTACGGCCCCGCGGACGGCACCCCGCTGGTGCTGCTGCCCGGCGGCTCCGCCACCGGCCTGACATGGTTCGCCAACGCACCGGCCCTCGGCGAGCGTTACCGGGTCCACGCGGTCGACCTGCTGGGCGACGCCGGCCGTACCGTACGCCGGGGCACACCGTTGAAGAGCGCCGACGACCTCACGGCGTGGCTGGACGCGCTGCTGGACGGGCTCGGACTCCCCCACACCCACCTGTGCGGGCACTCGTACGGCGCCTGGCTTGCCGTCAGGTACGCGCTTCACGCGCCGCAGCGCGTCGAGCGCCTCGCCCTCATCGACCCCACCCAGGTCTTCGCCGGGTTCCGCCCCGGCTACCTGCTGCGCGCGCTGCCCACGCTGATCCGGCCGAGCGAGGGCCGCGCCCGTGCCTTCCTGGCCTGGGAGACGGGGGACGACCACCTGGACGACACCTGGCAGCGCCTCTACGCGCTGGCCACCACCCTTCCCGGCCGCAAGCTCGTCGCCGGTGGCCGCCAGCCGACCGCCGGCCTCCGCATGCCGGTGCTGGTCCTGCTCGCGGAGCACAGCCGTGCCCATCGCGTCGGCAAGGTCGCCGAGAGGGCCCGCCGGACGCTGTCGAGGGGCGAGGTGGCAGTACTCCCCGGCGCCACCCACCACTCCCTGCCGTTCACCGCGCCGAAGGAACTGAACGACCGGCTGATGGATTTCCTGGCCCGTGACCACCAGGACAGGGGCACCGCAGCCCGGTGACCGGATCGCGGGCAGGCCGATAGTGCTGTCCGGATGGGATACCAGACAGTGGAATCCCGCACCCGCCGCAGGCGGTCTGTCGGCGGCGGCCACCTTCTGCGACGATCCGACCGGACCGCCGCCCGTGCCGCAGGTGAGGTACCCGCCCGGCGGCCCCGACACCGCGACACGAGGACCCTTCGTGACCTACGACGTCAACGCCCTGCGCGCTCAGTTCCCCGCCCTCGCGGCCGGTATCGCACACTTCGACGGCCCCGGCGGCACGCAGACGCCGACGCCCGTCATCGAGGCCATCGCCGGCGCCCTCAGCAGCCCGCTGTCGATCCGGGGTGCGGTCGCCCCCGGCGAGATCAACGCCGAGCGGATCGTAGGCGACTTCCGGTGCGCGATGGCCGACCTGCTGGGCGCCGATCCGGCCGGCATCGTCTTCGGCCGCAGCGCCACCCAGCTCACCTACGATCTCGCCCGCACCCTCGCCGCGCAGTGGACGGCGGGTGACGAGGTGATCGTCTCCCGGCTCGACCACGACGCCAACGTCCGGCCGTGGATTCAGGCCGCGGAACGGGTCGGCGCCGTCGTCCGCTGGGCGGAGTTCGACCCGGCGACGGGTGAGCTGCCGCCGGAGGCCGTCGGCGCGGTGCTCTCCCCGCGCACGCGACTGGTCGCCGTGACCGGCGCGTCCAACCTCATCGGGACCCGGCCCGACCTCCGGGCCATAGCGTCCCTCGTGCACGAGGCCGGCGCGCTGCTCCACGTCGACGCCGTCCACCTCGCCGCGCACGCCCACGTCGACGCAGGTCACCTCGGCGCCGACTTCGCGGTCTGCTCCCCGTACAAGTTCTTCGGCCCGCACCACGGCGTGCTCGCGGCCGACCCCGCGCTCCTCGCCACCCTGCGCCCCGACAAGCTCGCCCCGTCCAGCGACGCGGTCCCCGAGCGCTTCGAGCTCGGCACCCTGCCGTACGAGACCCTGGCCGGGACCACCGCGGCCGTGGACTTCATCGCGGACCTCGCCCCGAGCCGGCAGGGCAGCAGGCGAGACCGGCTCCGGTCGGCCTACGCGGCGATCGAGGCCCACGAGAACGCGCTACGCGAAGCCGCGGAGGAGGGCCTGTACGCCCTGGACGGAGTGACGACGTACTCACGGGCGGCGCACAGGACACCCACGCTCCTGCTGACCTTCCGGGACCGGCCCGCCCTGGAGGCCTACCACTTCCTCGCCACCCGCGGCGTCCACGCCCCGGCAGGCTCCTTCTACGCCCTCGAAGCCTCCCGCCACCTGGGCCTCGGCGATACGGGCGGTCTGCGCGTGGGCCTGTCTCCCTACAACCACGCGGAGGACGTGGAACGCCTGGTCGCGGGCCTGGCCGAGTTCCTGAAGAACTGAGCGGTCGCCGCCGTTCACCTGGGGGAAAACGGGTACCCGGCAGGAAATGCAGGCGCGAGGAGACGAGGTGCGTTCCATGCCCCCCACCGATGACCAAGGCGCGGCGCGTGCCGCCGTGTTCGACGTCGACGGGACCCTCGTGGACACCAACTACCTGCATGTCGCGGCGTGGTGGGAGGCTCTGCGGCAGGCGGGGCACGATGTGCCGTCGCAGGCGATCCACCGGGCCATCGGTCTCGGTTCGAGTGATCTCGTGGCCCATCTGCTGGGCGCGGACCGGGCCCGTGAGGAGGCGGAGGCGCTCAGCGCCGCCCACAAGACGCTGTACGGGCAGTACTTCGGGCGCCTGACGGCCCTCCCGGAGGCCGGGCGGCTGCTGCGGCGCCTGGCGGAGGACGGCTGGAAGGTCGTACTGGCCACCTCGGCGGGCGGTCAGGAGCTGTCCGCGCTGCGGACCGCGCTCGACGCCGACGAGGCGATCAGCGGCATGGCGAGCGCCGACGACGTCTCGCAGGGCAAGCCCGCCCCCGAGCCGGTCGAGAGGGCGCTGGAGCTGGCCGGCGCGGCACCGGAGCGATCGGTGTTCGTCGGCGACACCGTGTGGGACATGCAGGCGGGCAGCCGGGCCGGGGTCACCTGCGTGGCGCTGCTGTGCGGCGGGATTCCCCGCGAAGACCTGGAGAAGGCCGGCGCGGACGTGGTGTACGACGGCCCGGACCGGCTGCTCGCCTCACTCGCCCAGAGCCCGCTGGGCGGCCGCCCCTGAGGATGCGGTTTCGACGGCTTGTGTCACTCGACAGCCGAGCACCCCGTACGCTCCATGGCCTTGCGGGCGGCGAGGTAGCCCGCGATCTTGAACGCCAGTTCATGAGAGCCGAACGTGTCGGCGCGGGCGTGCCGCAGCACGACCCGAGTGGCGATGACGACTCCGTGCTCGGGCAAGCTCAACTGCTCCTCGATCCCCCTCGCAGCAGCCGCGAAGAAGCGGGGCAGGGCCTCGGCGGGCTCGTAGTCCACCCTGAGATCCCGAGCCACCTCGAAGACGAAACCTTCCGCCGCGGGCTCGAAATCCACCTCGATATCGGCGAACTGCGGCGCGCAGTTCTGCCGGCTGTGCAGCACCCGTACGCCACGGATCGGATACGGCGGGAACCGGGACGGCTCTGACGTCATGCGGGAACGCTACCCGCGCCCGGTGTGACGGCCACCATCCGCATACCCGGAGCGCAGGGGGTACCCGCCCTACCTGTACGGATGTGATGGGCACGAGTTCGAGGCGATGCGCATGGAGTGGTTGCGGAGCTGTACCGCGTGGGTGAAGCGGGCGTGGAGTACGCCGGGGCACGAGCGCAACACGGTGCTGTTGGTCGGGAAGAGCGCGCTGGCGGCGACGCTGGCGTGGTGGATCGCGCACGATCTGCTGAACGCGGCCTCGCCGGCGTTCGCGCCCTTCTCCGCCGTGCTGATCATGAACGCCACGGTCTACAAGTCGGTCTGGCAGGCCCTGCGCTACACGGCCGCGGTCACCGTCGGGGTGGCGATCCAGGCGGCCATCGGATTCCTCGCCGGTCCGGATCTGTCGGCGTTCGTCCTGGTCGCCGTCATCGCCCTGTGCATCGGCCAGTGGCCGGCCCTGGGCGAGCAGCGCTCCCAGGTCGCCACCGCGGCCTTCTTCGCCTTCTCCACCTACGCCACCGCGACCACCACCGCCGACAAGGTGAACCAGCTCGGGCAGATCATCCTGCTCGTGCTCATCGGATGCGGGCTGGGCGTACTCGTGAATCTCTGCATCGCGCCCCCGCTGCGGTACCGCAGCGCCGAGCACGGGCTCCAGGTGCTGGCCGGGCGGCTCGAGACCCTGCTGGACGACATGGCCGACGGCCTGTCCACCGGCGACGTGGACGCGGACCGGGCCGCCAAGTGGCGCAGGGCCGGCGAGCGAGCGCAGCACGCGGTCGGGCAGGCCCGAGCGGGGCTGCACACGGCGGAGAACAGCCTCCCCCTCAACCCCCGCCGCCTCCTGCCCGCCCACCGCGGCCACCTCGGCTTCGACCGTTACCGGCAGAGTGTCGACGCGCTGGAGCGGGCGGTCTACCAGCTCGGTTCACTGACCCGGAGCCTGGGCCGCTGGCGCGAGACGGAGGACACGTACACCTACGCCCCCGCCTTCAAGGCGTACGCGGATTTCGCCGCCAGTCTGCGCGACATCGCGCACGTCATCGCCGAACTCGACAGCGACACCCTGGCCGAGCAGGCCCAGGAGATGTGCCGGCTCGCGACGACCGCCCAGGAAGCGCTGCAGAAGGTGCTCGGCGCCGCCCATGACAACGAGCTGCCCCTCTCGGACGCCTCGCGCCCGTACGGCGTCCTCGTCGTGGAGGCCACGCGGCTGATGGAGGAGTTCCAGAACACCTGCGACGTCCTCAAGGACACCGCCGAGGAGTAGACCCTCGTGGCGCTCACTCCGCGCTCGGCAACAGTGGAGCCCGGGTCAGGCATCCCCATGTTCGGTGAGGCAGCCGTACTGCGGGGACTGACGCAACTGACGGGGAGGGCGGCGGCCACCGCGCCGCCCCGGATCACCCTGTGGATTCCGTCACTCGGGATCTTCGACAAGGTCTACGCGCACGACATCGCGGGCACCGGTGAGCAGCACGCATATCCACCAACCATGCCGTGCGCGACTTGAGAAGAAGAGGGGTCGTCATGACCGGACAGCAGCAGCGCGACCACGCCGGGCAGGGCCATGGGCACGAGTGGCCCGCCGTCACGGTCCACGAGGCGGACCCGGCGGCCGTGGAGGCCGACTTCTACCACGTACGCGAGACGGTCGGTCCCGAGGACCAGGAGCTGCTGGCGACGGTGCGGGAGTGGGCGCGCAAGAACGTCGCCCCCATCGCGGACGACTACTGGGAGCGCGGTGAGTTCCCGCACGAGCTGATCCCCCAGTTGCCCGAACTCGGCATCGCGGGGCTCCAGTTCAAGGGTTACGGTGCGCCCGGCCGGGGCGCCCTGCTGGCCGGGCTCGTGAGCATGGAACTCTCCCGCGTCGACCCCTCGTTCGCCACGTTCCACGGCGTGCACAGCGGGCTCGGCATCGCCTCGATCATGGAGTGCGGCTCCGAGGAACAGAAGCAGCGGTGGATACCGGAGATGCTGCGCTGGGAGCGGCTGGCCGCGTTCGCCCTGACCGAGCCCGACGTGGGCTCCGGCACCTCCCGCGGGCTGACCACCACCGCCCGCCGCGAGGGCGACACCTGGGTGCTGAACGGGCGCAAGAAGTGGATCGGCAACGCCACCTTCGCCGACCTGGTGATCGTCTGGGCCAAGGACGAGGCCGACGGCGAGGTCAAGGGCTTCGTCGTGCAGCAGGGCGCCGAGGGCTTCACCCCGCACCGCATCGACGGCAAGGTCTCGCTGCGCACCGTGCAGAACGCCGAGATCGAACTGCGCGACGTACGGGTGCCGGAGGCGGACCGGCTCCAGGAGGCGAACTCCTTCAAGGACACCGCGAAGGTGCTGCGCGCCACCCGGCTCGGTGTCTCATGGAACGCGGTGGGCTGTGCCATGGGCGCGTACGAGGCCGCCCGCGCCTACACCCTGGAGCGCGAGCAGTTCGGCAAGCCGATCGCCGCCTTCCAACTGGTGCAGGACCAACTCGCCCGCATGCTGGCCGACATCACCGCCTGCCAGACCATGAACGTACGGGCGGCTCAGCTCCAGGACGCCGGTCAGCTCACCGACCAGCAGGCGTCCATGGCGAAGATGTTCAGCACCACCCGCACCCGCGAGGTCGTCGCCCACGCGCGCGAACTGCTCGGCGGCAACGGCATCCTCCTGGACCACGAGGTCGCCCGCTTCTGGGCCGACGCCGAGGCCCTGTACTCCTACGAGGGCACCCGCGACATGAACTCCCTGATCGTGGGCCGGGCGGCGACGGGGATCAGCGCCTTCGTCTGAGGCACCGGGCGGCGGCCTCGAACCACGCTCGTCAGCAGCCGGTGCCCCGCGGGCTGAACTCCAGGCGTGCGTGGTCGTCCGCGGCCAGGGCGTCGGTGTAGGTCGTGTGGGTGACCCGGTACCAGACGTCGTCGTGGGAGCGGTTGCCGCCGACGTCGTCCAGGCGTACGCACCAGTGCTCGGGCCGGGTCACCCGTCGGTACGTCTCGGTCCCCTGACGGACCTTCCCGCAGCGCTGGTAGTGCTCGGTGGTGTACCAGGTCCGCACCGAGCGCCGCTTGCCCGAGCCGGTGCGGCGCGTGTGGGTGACCCGGCGGGTCGCGCCGGTGCAGCGTCGTACCAGGTGCGGCCTGGTGGCTTTGGTGGTCACGGCGGAGACGTGCCGTACGCCGTCGCGCAGTCCGGACACGGTGTCCGGTGAGGGGGTGGTGGCGCCGTCCACGGTGCGGACGTGGCTGCCGCCGCCCGTGGACGCTCCGGCGGCGTCGCCGGCGGCCGCGCCCGAGCAGCCGCCCAGTCCCGCCATGACCAACGCCGTCACTCCGGCCACCGCCAGTCGCCTGCTGAACATCGCTCCCCCTCCGTGCACGGACGCGCAGCGTAACCGACCGCCGTCCGGCCGGGGCGAGCACCCCAAGCCTGACGGCGTACAACCAAAAGGACAGGTCAGTGGTCTCAGGTGCGTCCGGCGTCCGCCCGGCTGCCTTTCCCCCCCTCTTCCCAGGAGCACCATGCGCCTCAAGCAGGTCTCGCTCGCGGCGGCGATATCCGTCGTCGCGGGGCTGACCACCGCCACCGTCGGCCTCACCGGTCCCCTCGCCTGGGCCGACGGTGCCGACGCGTTGCCGCTGTCGCACTACGCCCACATGGTGGTCGACGGTACGCACCAGCACCTCTTCTTCAGCCAGGGCGCCGGCACGACCGGCGTCGTGGTGACCGACCTGTCCGGCAACCCCGTCGCCACCGTCGACGGTGAGCAGGGCGCCGACGGTCTCGCGCTGTCCGCCGACGGCAGGACGCTGTACGCGGCCCTGACCGACGGCGACGCGATCGCCGTCATCGACACGGCGACGCTCACCGAGACCGGCCGCGTCGACACCGGCAGCGACAGCGCCCCGGTCTCCGTCGCCGTGGCCGGCGGCAAGGTCTGGTACAGCTACACGGACGCCGACGGCAAGGGCACCGTCGGCTCGCTGGACCCCGCCGCCCCCGCACCGACCCCGCAGCCCGGCATGCCGCACTGGTCGGCCGCCCCCCTGCTCAGCACGGGTGGCGGGGTGCTCGCGGTCCAGGGCGCCCAGCCCTACACGACCCTCGTCGCCACCTACGACGTCTCCTCCGGGACCCCCTCCCCCAAGGCCGACATGGGCCTCGGCGGCGCCGCGACGGGCCCCGTCAAGGTCACCGCGGACGGCACGAAGCTGCTCGTTCCGCAGTCGGCATCCGTGTACGTGTACAGCACGGCGGACCTCGGCGCCGCCACGCCCCACGGGTACTACACCGGCGGCGTGAACTCCTCCCCAAACGCCGTCGCGGTCGACTCCGACGGCACGATCGCCCTGGGCGCCCCCGCGGGCTCGGGGGCGGGCGCCTACGTCTACGCGGGCGACCAGATCGCCGAGAACCACTTCACCTTCCCGGCCGGCGCCGTCGCGCCCGACGGCCTCGCCTGGGGCACCGACGGCCGCACGCTCTACGCCGTCACCCGCGACAACGGGTCCTACGCCCTCGACGTCCTCGGCGACGCAAAGCTCACGGACACCGAGCTGTCCCTCAACTCCCCGTCGCCGTACGCGATCCCGACCCAGCGGTTCACGCTGAACGGAACGGTGGGCGGCCACGGCTTCGTACCGGCCGGCGCCACGCTGAAGGTCACTCGCGACGGCGTCGGGCTGCCCGACGCGACGGTGGGCGCGGACGGCTCGTTCGCCATCACCGACACCCGCCAGGACGAGGGCGGCTACAGCTATGAGGTGTCCTACGCGGGCGACGCGACGCACCGGCCCGCGACCACCTCGCTGAAGGTGTGGGTGTCCAGGATCGGGACGACCATCCCGTACCCGGAGTTCAGCTCGGCGGCACCGCACAAGGTGGCCTTCACCGGCACGGTCATGACCGACCTGAGCCGCGGCCCCTTCGCCCAGGGCACCGCCGTCCAGGTGACCCGGACGAACGAGGACACCCATGAGTCGACGCGGCTCCCCGCGGCCCCGCTCGACCCGGCCACCGGCGGGTTCACGGTCACCGACGACCCGGGAACGGCCGGATGGTTCACCTACAGCCTGTCGTTCGAGGGTGACGCCACGCACCAGCCGGGCGCGAACGACATCAGCACCGTCATCTCCCCCTACGCCCCGGCCCTCACCCTGAAGGCCCCCGCCACCGCCACACGCGGCGCCGCGCTGACCTTCAACGCCCGGCTGGGCGACGGCCCGTACGGCAGCGGCGAGACGGTCACCGTCACCCGCGCGGACGCGGCGCACACCACGACGCCCGTGACGTGGAAGGCTCCCGTGGCCGCCGACGGCACCATCACGGTCAAGGACACCCCGTCCACCGGCGGCGCCAACACCTACACGGTCGCTTACGCGGGCGACAAGGGCCATCAGGCCGCCACCGCTTCCGCGACCGTCCAGGTCTCGCGCGCCACGACGAGCCTGTCCGTGGCCGCCGACGCCGCGACCTACGCGTACGGCGCGACGGCCACCATCACCGCCCACCTGGGCACCACCTACAACGGCCGTACGGTCTCGCTCTACGCCACGCCCGCCGGCGGCAAGAAGACGCTGGTCAAGACGGGCACCGTGGACAGCAAGGGCAACCTGAGGGCCACGTACAAGCTCACCCACAGCACGACGTTCACCGCGTCCTACGCGGGCGACTACCGCTACGCCCCGGCCACGGCCACCCGTGCCGTGAGCGGCCAGGTGAAGGTCGCACAGTCCCTGAGCGGCTATTACACGAGCACCACGTACAGCGGCACCGCCTACCGCGTCTACCACCGCAAGACGCGACCGACGGTGACCACGACCGTGTCGCCCGACAAGTCCGGCCAGTGTGTGAAGTTCCAGGCCCAGCAGTACTACAGCGGTGCCTGGCACGCCCTCAACACATCGGGCTGCTTCACGCTCGGCTCCAAGAGCGCCGTGGCATCCGAGCTGAGTCTCTCGAACGCGGTCAACCAGAAGTTCCGGGTGCGCTCGGAGTACGTCCGCAGCTCCAAGGACACCACCAACGTGAGCACTTGGGGCGGCTGGCAGTACCTGACGGTCCGGACCTGAGAGCGGGCGCCGCTACTTCCCCGCGCCGGTGCTGGAACGGTGGGGCGAGGGCAAGCCGAGGCTGGCTGACACGGTGATCCCCGGCTGACGACCGGGTGCGCCGTCTGTGCCGAGCGCTCCATCCGGGGATACGTTCCGGGTGGAGTGCTCGGGCATGGGCAGTCCGTCACAGGCAGAGGGAGAAGACAGCGTGGCGATTCAGCGGATGGACAATGTCGGCATCGTCGTGGAGGACATGGATGCCGCCGTCGCGTTCTTCACGGAACTCGGCATGGAGCTGGAGGGCCGGGGGGAGGTGCAGGGCCGCTTCGCCGACCAGTGCACCGGGCTCGACGGCGTCCACTGTGACATCGCGATGCTCCGGACCCCGGACGGGCACAGCCGGCTGGAGCTGGCGAAGTACCGCAGCCCCGAAGTGATCGACGGCGGGCCGCGCGACCGGCCGCACAACATCCTGGGTACGCACCGCGTCATGTTCGCCGTCGACGACATCAAGGACACCGTCGCCCGCCTGCGCCCGCACGGCGCCGAACTCGTGGGCGAGATCGCCCGGTTCGAGGACAGCTACCTGCTCTGCTACCTCCGCGGCCCGGAGGGCGTCATCGTCGGCCTGGCCGAGCAACTGCACGGACCCGCGCCCGAGGCGAGCGAATGAGGCACGGTTACACCAACTGTCTCGCGAGCATAGGGGAGCCCTTCGCAGGTGGGAGCCGTGTTGGACGCATGCGCTTCAGCCGGCCGGGGCGGCGTCCTCGATGTTTCGGCAGAACCGGTGGTCCCGCTCGGACAACCCAGTCCGGGGGCCGGCGGAGCGGAGGACGACGTCCAGGGCTCGGTCGGGGTCGGCGGCGTAGCAATTGCTGAACCAGGCCATGTTCGCCTCGACCACAGCCCACTCGGCGCCGGACTCGGGTGTCGTCAGAAGGCCGACGTCCACCACCACCGCGCTCGGCAGGCCCTCCCCGCACCTGGCCAGGAGATCGTCCGCGAACTCACGGACAGCGGCTTCGTGTCGGTGGCCCTCCAGTGGCTCGGCGTCGAGACGGCCGAACATGGTGTACTGCGAGCCCGTGCGGACCCCGCCGTCCAGGACGTACAGGCGGAACTCCGCCGCCCAGGTCACCACGTCGCTGATCAGCACCGGCGCGTCGGGACCAGGCGGGAGGTCATCGCCGGTGGAGTAGACGGCGGCCGGGAAGCTCTTCTCTCTCGGTGGCTTCACGAAGGCCGGTCGGGACAGGCTGCGTGCCTCGCTCAAAGTGGATATGGCGATGTGTCGTCCCGTGTACTCGTACGGCAGGGTGGCCAGCCAGTCGTCGGACGGTTCCAGGAGGGCGACCTCGAGGTCGTCCGCGACGCGGGCCGCGAAGGCGGGGCCGCCGTAGTAGTGGGCGCCTCGCCTCCCTGTGGGGGCGCCGCCGAGTACCTCCACGTACATCCCCCGCCGCCGCGCCGACGCCGAGAGCAGCTCGGACGTCGTGGTGTACTGCGGCGCCAGCGCCAGGAAACCTTGCTTCGTCACGATCACTGACGATGCCACCGCCCCGGCCCGGCGGTCCACCGGCATTCGTACGAGCAGGCGGGCGAGGGAGCACGCCCCCGCCCGCCCGGTGTCGGGTCAGCCCGTGTACGCCTCCAACTCGGAGAGCTGGGCCGCAGGCCAGCCGGTGTTGCCCGTGACGGTCACCCGGAGGTAGCGGGTCGCAGTCCCGGTGAGCGCGATGGTCGCCGTGTTGCCGCTGGACGGGTTGAAGGTGTACCCCGCCGACGGCTTCAGCGTGGTGAAGGTGGAGTTGTCCGTGCTCCCCAGCACGCTCAGCGTCTGGGTACGGGTGGCCCACGCCGCTGCCGGGGGGAGCTTGAGAACGACGCGTTTGACCGGCTCGGCGGCACCGAGGTCGACGGTGACGGACTGCGGGAAGGCGTTGTTGGCGCTCTCCCAGTAGGTGTCCGCGTTGCCGTCCACGGCCTTGGTCGCGGGGTAGACGTCGGTGTGGCTCGTCTCCGTGACCGGCCGGTTCTTGGCCAGGTTGAGGGTCGGGTCCGTCGGAGGATCGGTGGGCGGGTCGGTCGGCGGGGTGGTGGGGCCGCCGCCGGGCACTCCCCCGTTGGTCCACTTCGGGTCCGGCCAGGTGCCGATGCAGGCGGGCGGGTCCGCGTACCAGCCGCTGTTGCCCGTGCCGCGGGTGATGACGAAGCCGGAGCCCACGCAATTGTGGACGGGGTTGGACTGGGCGATGTGCGTGGCCGTGACGTTGGTGAACGAGGCGTTGCCGGGCGCCTGGATCTGGAGCGCGTAGGTGCCGGCGCCGTCGATCCGGACGTTCTCGAAGTGCAGCCCCTTCGTCGCGCCCTCGATGTTCATGATGGCGGCGTAGGAGCTGTCGAGGATCTCGGTGTCGGTGATGTTCACCGTGGCGTCCAGGGCCTCGTTGAGCCCGCTGAACCAGACCGCGCCCACGCCGAACTGCCAGTTGTAGTCGTTGTTCCCGGCCCGGATCAGGGTGTTGCGGGCCGCTGTCGTGGTACCGGAGACGGCCGTACCCTGACCGGAGTTGACGCCGGGGTACCGGTTGGCGACGTGCAGGCCGCCGCCGTTGGTGATGGTGTCGGCCATCACGTTGTCGGAGATGGTGATGTCCTTGCCGCCGTACGTGACGATGTTGTTGGCGAGGATCGGCAGGATCACCGTGTTGTAGGTGAACTTGTTCCTGACGTTCGGGATGTTCTCCGCCCACATGGCGAGTCCGTCGTCACCCGTGTTGCGTACGAACGTGTTGGTGACCGTGGAGTTGGTGACACCCATGTGGAAGTTCACGCCGTCCGCGGTCTGGTCCAGGATGCGGCTGTTCTTGATGGTGAAGTTGTCCATGGGGCCGTCCATCCAGGCCCCGCATTTGGTGTGCTGCATCCACACGTTGTCGACGGTGGAGTTGGACAGCGCGCCCCCGATGGCGTTGACCTGGTCGTCGTCGACGCGCTCGCGGATGTCCCCGAGGATGGCGAAGTCCTTGAGTGTGACGTTCCTGCTGCCGCCCTGGCTCGCGTACTTGCCGTACACGCCCACGGCCTTCGCCCGGTTCACCGGGTCGCGGCCGGTGAGGACGCTGTACCAGGGGCCCGCGCCGGCCAGGGTCACCTGGTCGACGACTATGTGGTCCCGCACCTGGAAAGTGCCCTGGGGTATGTAGACCGCCCTGCCCTGCGCCTTGCCCGCGTCGACCGCCGCCTGGATCTTGGCGGTGGAGTCGGCCGCGCCGGTCGGGTCGGCGCCGAAGTCGCTCACCACGTCCAGGGCGCCGGACGGCCTGCCGATGGGCGCGCCCACCTGCTCGAAGTCGGCGAGGTCGACGGTGAACGTCGGTGAGGCGCTGGTGGACGACACCTGGAGGCGCACCTTGGTCCCCACCGGCAGGGTCGAGCCGAGCAGGGTGCGGGTCTCGTCGTAGAAGTGGTGGGGGTTGGTGTCGCCGGGGTTGTTGTTGAACGGATAACCGCCGTAGTACCAGCCGTACTTGGAGGTCACCGGGACGGACTTGAGCTGGCTTCCGTCGATCTTCAGGTCGAGGCTCGCGTCGCGTCCGGTGCCGGCCGCGTTGTCGGGCAACGAGTAGCGGAACGACATCGCGTTGGCCGGAGCGGTCAGGGTGAACTCGACGTACTCGCCCGGCGCGTCCAGTGTCACCGCCTGCCGGCCGGACGCCTCGGAGGGGAGGTGTCCGTAGAGGCGGTCCGGGCCGATGAGAGTGCCGTTGGTGGCCGCGTACTCGGCCTCCTGTTCCTTGAACGGGACGGTCGCCCCGCGGCCGGATATGCCGACCGGGGAGGGGGCGGGCACTCCGGCCGCATGTGCGTCGGGTGCGAGCGCCACGGCGACGAGCGTGCCGGCCGCGGCCAGCGCCATGGAGACGGTCGCCGCCAGAGTCCGGCGCAGGGGTCTGCCGTTGGGGGGTGAGGTCATGGTGTGCGTCCTCAGGGCTCGTGGGGTGAGCGGACGCAAGAAAGCTAGGAGCGTACCGAAATGAAGTCTATGAAGCTGCGCAAGATTGTTACAGGACGACGCAGATTCTCGACGATCCACAGGCCACCCACGCTGGTGATCCACATGGCAGGATTGCCGGGCCGCGCGGGAAACGTCGTCTACGCGCTGCTCAGGAACGTCCTTGGAAGAAAACGGCTGGGTCCCAGGCATGACTGCTGAGTGGTACGTCCTCATCGAAGAGGACACGCGGGTGACGGAGTACGTCGACGGCAACCAACTGAAGCTGCACCGCTGGATGTTGACGGGCACCCATCACATCGACGGCGACGAGGCGCAGGCCCGCGCGGTCGCCGAGGACGCGGCTCTGCACTACGTACCTGGCACCATCGCCCGGCACGCCAGGCCGGGGGACGAGCCGGCCCGCCATGCCCTGCTCGCCCAGGACGGGGCATGGGTGGTGATCGTGCGGCAGCGCCACCGCGAGTGCCGCATACGCGTGACGACGGCCCGCCTCATGTATTCCCACGAGGAGAAGGAAGCGCCGCCGAAGACCCTCAGGGAGTCCCTTCGCGGCGCTCTACAGGCCCCGCCACCCCTCCCGAAGCCCTGGACGCCGCCCGGGCAGGCGTGAGGGCTCGGCGCCTGAACTGATCACCCGGCCATGCGCCGCGTGATCAGCTCCAGCAGCCGCATGACCGCCGCGTCCGCGTCCGGGCGGCGGATGGCGACCAGAGTCGTCTCCAGGTACGGCGACCCCTCGGCGAGGGGTACGAAGGCCACCTCGGAGACGTGGAAGTCGCGCAGGCGCTCGGGCAGGAGGCTGACGCACAGTCCGGACGCGACGTAGCTGAACAGGCCGGTCAGGTCGTCCGAGACGGCACGGCTGCGCGGGGTGAACCCCGCCTCTCGGCAGGCGAGTTGGACCTGATGGGCAAGGGTCGGCAGCGCGGTGGGGTCCGGGAGGACGAAGTCCTCGTCGCGCAGGTCGCCCAGTCCGATCTCCCCGGCGTCCGCCAGCGGATGGCGGCGCGGCACCGCCGCCGCGATGCGCTCCACCGCGAAGTCGAGGCTGACGAGGTCGGCCGACAGCGGAGTGGGGTCGCGCAGGAAAGCCAGGTCGAGCGCGCCGTTGCGGATCATCTCGGCCAGGGCGACCGCCGAGTCCTGGTGCAGGTGCACACGGAGGCCGGGGAGTTCCTCCGCCGCCGCCCGGAGCAGCCCCGGCAGATAGTGGTGGCTGAGGATGCTCACGTACCCCACCCGGACATCGCCCTCCAGCCCGGCGGCGACGCGGCGGGCCCGTTCGATGGCCGCGGACTGGGAGTCGAGGAGGCGCTGCGCGTCCACGGCGAAGACCTCGCCCGCCGCCGTCAGCGTCACTCCGCCGGGCCCGCGGTCGAAGAGGCGTACTCCCAGGCCGCGTTCAAGGCGCTGGATCGACTGGCTGAGTGGCGGCTGGCTCATGCCGAGGCGCTCGGCCGCGTGCCCGAAGTGCCGTTCGTCGGCCACCACGAGGAACTGTTCCAGCAGTCTCCGGGTGAGCTGAATATCCTCAAGCATATTGCTCATGACCACAGCATATATTGGACGGACAGGGGCGCCGAGGTGTCCACTGGGACGTGAGCGTCACCGGAAAAGCGTGTCGCCCTTCCCCCCACGGCCCTCTCCCCTGGAGGCCCCCATGCGCGAGCAGGATGTCGCCCGGCTGTTCACCACCCCGGTGGACTCCCCGGCCTACGCCCCCACCCGGTACCGCTTCACCGACCGCGAGTACCTCAACATCTACTACCGCACCGACCCAGAGGCGCTGCGCCGGCTGGTGCCCGAGCCGCTGACGGTGACCGACCCGGTCGTCCGCTTCGAGATGATGCGGATGCCCGACACCACCGGACTGGGCGACTACACCGAGGCCGGCCAGCTCATCGCCGTCGAGCACGAGGGCGAGAAGGGCGAGTTCAACCTCGCCATGTACGTGGACAGCGTGCCGGCGATCTCCAGCGGCCGCGAATACAGCGCGTACCCGAAGAAGGGCGGCTCCCCCACCCTCTACGTCGACTCCGACACCCTGGTGGGCACGCTCGACTACGGCACCCTGCGCGTGGCGACCGCCACCATGGGGTACAAGCACCACGCGCTGGACCTGGAGGAGGCCCAGGCGGAGATCAGCACTCCCACCTTCATGGTCAAGACGGTCCCGCACTACGACGGCACCCCGCGCATCTGCGAGCTGGTCCGCACCCGGATCACCGACGTCACCGTGAAGAGCGCCTTCACCGCCCCGGCCCGGCTTCAGTTGTTCGCCCATGTCATGGCGCCGCTCGCCGATCTGCCGGTGCTGGAGATCGTCCGGGCCAGCCACATCGTCACCGACCTGACCCTCGCCCCCGTCGAGCCGGTCTTCGACTACCTCGCCGCCTGAGCGCACCCGAGCGAGAAGCATCAAGGAAGCACAGAACCATGACCTCTCCCACCGAGCCCGTCCCGAACTCCTACCAGCGTGCCGCGATCATCGGCGGCGGCGTGATCGGGGTCTCCTGGGCCGGTCTCTTCCTGGCCCGCGGCATCGACGTGGTGATCAGCGACCCCCGCGAGGACATCGAGGACCTCGTCCGTACGGGCCTCGCCGAGATCACCCCGGCCCTGGCCGAGCTGGGCCTGCCGACGGAGAACCTCACCGACGGGCTCTCCTTCGAGGCCGATCTCGCCACGGCCGTGGCGCAGGCCGACGTGGTCCAGGAGAACGGCCCCGAGCGGCTGGAGCTCAAGCAGGAGATCTGGCGGACGATCGAGGACGCGGCTCCCGCACACGCTCTGCTGGCCACGTCGACCTCCGGCATCCCGGCGAGCGCCATCGCCGCCGCGCTGCGGCAGCCCGAGCGGCTCGTCGTGGGGCACCCCTTCAACCCGCCGCACCTGGTGCCGCTGGTGGAGATCGTGCCGGGCGAGAAGACGTCCGCGGCGACGGTCGAGCGGGCCAGGGCGTTCTACGCCGCTCTCGGCAAGAAGCCGCAGGTGCTGCGCAAGGAGGTCCCCGGCTTCGTCGCCAACCGTCTCCAGTCCGCGCTCTTCCGCGAGTGCGTGCACCTCGTCGCCGAGGGCGTGGTGACCGAGGCGGAGCTGGACGAGATCGTCACCTCCTCCATCGGGCTGCGCTGGGCGGTCGCCGGGCCGTTCCGCACCTTCCACCTGGGCGGGGGCCCCGGCGGGCTTCCCCACTTCATCGAGCACCTGGGCCGCGCCATGGAGGACAGCATGTGGCCGGCCCTGGGCAACCCCACCTTCGACGCCGCCACCGTCACCACGCTCGTCAGCCAGGCGGACGACGCCTTCGGCGGGGGCACGGTCGAGGAGCTGGCCGCCGAGCGCGACCGCGCACAGATCACGCTGATGCGCGCCCTCGGCGAGACACCCGGCCGCGCGCACGCCTGATCCACCGACAACGTACACAAGAGGCGAAGAAACATGGACCTCACCCAGAAGATCAAGAAGGCCATCGCCGACCCGGCCACGGACGACGCATTCGACGTGCACGCCGAGGCCGCGCAGGTGCTCGCGGGCATCGGTCTGAAGCCGGACGCCACCGGCGGTGACATCACCTTCGAGGGCGCCGACCCGGTCGTCCCCAGCACCCTGCGCCTCGGTGCGGCCTCCGGGATCGCGCTGGTCGCGAAGTCGGCCGCCGTCGCCGCGCTGTGGAAGGACCGCACCGGCCGCGGCCAGGACATCCACATGGACCTGCGCAAGGGCCCGCACCGGCTGTGCCCGTTCTACGAGCGGAAGTGGGAGCTTCTCAACGGCTATCCGGGCGGCACCCCGTCGCTGATCAACATGGCCTTCGTCAACAACTTCTACCGCAGCGCGGACGGCCGTTGGATGATGCCGTTCAACATCTATCCGAACATCAAGGTCGCCGCGCAGCGCCTGCTCGGTGTCGGTGACGTGCCCGAGCACGTCGAGGCCGCGATCTCGAAGTGGGACGCCCGGGAGCTGGAGCGGGCCGGTGCCGAGGCCGGGTGTGTGATGCCGATGGTGCGCACGCCCCAGGAGATCCTCGACGAGGAGCAGTACAAGCAGGTGCTGTCCACGCTGCCGCTGGTGGAGATCACCCGCATCGGCGACAGCGACCCCGAGCCGCTGCCCGCCGACCCGGTCGCGCCGCTCGACGGGGTGCGCGCGCTCGGCATGGGCCACATCATCGCCGGGGCCGGTGCCGGACGCGCCATGGCGCTGCACGGCGCGGACGTGCTGAATCTGTGGCGGCCGACCGAGCTGGAGCACGACGTCACGTACAACACGACCGGTGTCGGCGTGCGTTCCGCCACGGTGAGCCCGTACACCGAGGAGGGCCTCGCCCTCATCCACCGGCTCCAGTCGGAGGCCGACGTCTTCTACGCCAACCGGCGCCCCGGCTTCCTGGACCGCATCGGGCTGTCCGAGGAGGAGGCCATCGCCCGCCGCCCCGGGCTGGTCCACGCGACGGTCTCGCTGAACGGGCGGACCGGGCCGTGGAAGGACTACCTCGGCTTCGACCAGACCGCCGGCGCGCTCACCGGCCTGCTCCACCTGGAGGGCGACGGCGACAGGCCCGCCCTGCCGCCCATCACCGTGGTCAACGACTACTTGGTCTCCTGGTTCATGACCGCCGGCATCGCGGAGGCGCTGCGGCGGCGTGCCGTGGACGGCGGCAGCTACCGCGTCCATGTCTCGCTGTCCCGGGTGGCCCTGTGGATTCTCTCCATGGGGATCTTCGACCAGGAGTACGCGCAGCAGATCGCGGGCACCGGCGAGCAGCACGCCTACCCGGACCCCGACCTCTTCACCGCCGAGACCCCCCTCGGCCACTACCAGGGCATCACCGACCAGGTGCGGATGTCCGACACCCCCGGCGCCTACCGCCAGATCCTCGTACCCCGCGGCTCCCAGCGCCCGGAGTGGCTCCCGGCCGCCTGAGGAACCCGGCCGCGCCGGGGCGCTCCCCCTCGCCCCGGCGCGCTTGGGTCAGTTGACGCTCACCGAGAAGTTCGTGACCGCCAACCCCGCGCCGTTCTGCCAGGGTTCGAAGCCCGCCTGGATGCTGGTGAGGTACCAGTCGGGCGTGGCGAGGCCCTGGGAGACGGTGTGGTTGATGAATTCCTTGACGTTGAAGTTCAGGCCGGTCAGGGACGAGGGAGCGACGTAGGAGATCACGTCGTTCTGGCCGTTGCTGCCCCGCCACGTGTTCCAGGTGTGGCCGGCCAGGGAGACCGTGCCGATCTGGGAGCCGATCGGCTGGATGGGGCCCGTCCGGTTGAGCCAGATCATGATCTCGGTCTTGTTGACGCCGTCCCTCTTCGGCGTCGGGTCCAGCCAGATGTCGTACGCGGCGTCGTACACCGCGCCGCCGACGTACTGGTACGCGATGCGGCTGGGCACGCTGCCGATGGTGCTGATCCGCTTGGGGAGGTTCGTGCCCGGCGAGCAGTTGGTGTAGTGGCAGCCCGCGAAGATCGAGGGGTACGACTTCGGGGCGCCGTTGGTGGGCACGGAGCCGTCGGCGCGGGTGAGCTGGAAGCCGTCGCCCACCTGGTTCACGCACTGCGGGGCGGAGGTGCCCCAGGCGTTGTTCTGCACGACGTAGCCGCCGGGCGTGGTGACCGAGCCGAACTGGTCGCAGACCTGTGCGTCCGCGTGGGCGGAGCCCGTGGTGGCGGTGAGGGCGGTGAGGGCGGTGACCGAACCCGCGGCCAGGACGAGGGCGGCCGCGAGGGGCCGTAACTTACGGGAGTTCACGTGCATGGGGGGTCCTTCCGTACGTACGTGGGGGGTTGTCTACGGCTCGACGCCCCAGGCGAGCGTGCCGTTGACGTAGACGGTCACCTTGGGGGCGTCTGCGTACGAAGTGCCGGTGCCCCGGCTGTAGTCGTCGGTCTCGTCGAAGTTCGACCAGTCCGACTTGGCGAGCCGCAGTTGGAGATCACCCGTACTCGCGCCCACGGCCAGCGAGCCCGAGGTGAAGGTGACGTCGAGGGTGCGATCGGCGCCGGTGCGGGCCGCCGTGAGTGCCGTGACGGCCGTCTTCACGGCGGAGCAGCCGAGCTGGGCGTAGTCGCACCACGTCTGGTAGCCGGCCGAGGCGGACTCGCCGGTGAACCAGTAGCGGACCGTCACCTTGGACAGGTCGACGGCGCCGGAGCCGGAGTTGACGAGCTGGACGCCGGGCCTGATCTGGTTGTCGGCGGCCGAGGAGTCGTTGTTCTTGTACTGCGCCTTGAGCCCGGTCGAGCCGCCTCCCCCACCGGATGCCTTGGTGGTCGCGGAGACGGCCGCGGAGGCCGCCGAGACGTTCCCGGCCGCGTCCTTGGCCCTGACGGCGTACGTGTAGCCGGTGGCGGCGGACAGGCCCGTGTCGGTGTACGAGGTGCCGGTGACGCTGCCCACCTTGGCGCTGCCGCGGTAGACGTCGTACCCGGTCACACCCGTGTTGTCGGTCGCCGCGCGCCAGGTGAGGGAGACGCTGTCGGCCGTGGTCGCCGAGACGGCCAGGCCGGTGGGTGTGGTCGGCGCCTGTGTGTCGCCGCCTCCCCCGCCTGAACCGCCCACCGGCGGATAGGCGTTGGCGAGCAACTGCCGGAACTCCGCCGAGAACCAGTGCCCGGCCAGCGGCGAGTTCGGCAGTGCCCCGGTCGGGTTGTTGCCGTTGCGCCCGTTCCCGGCGTACGTGGGGTCGCACATCCGGTCGAAGCCCTTGCCCTCGTCGTTGTCGAGGGGCTGGCTGGCGCCGTCGGACTCACCCGGCGGCTTCGCCCACACGTACGCGTCGATGCCCGTGTCGGGGGCGGTCGCCGGCCGTTCGCCGAGCCCGGCGCCGCTCTGGTTGCACCAGTTCCCGGCATGGATGCGCCGGTCGATCCGGCCGCCGTCGACATAGGCGTCCACGCTGGTCGTGGGGCCGGGACCGGTCGGCCGGGCGGAGCCGCCCCAGCCGTTGCGGGAGGTGTCGATCAGCATGCCGATGCCACTGTCGAAGCCCTGGGCGACGAGCGCGGAGCGCAGCCCTTGCGCGAACGTCGTCTCGTCGTCGTACTGGTTCCAGTCGATCCACTTCGACTGGCGCACGGTGGTGCCGTTGACCGTGTCGGTGATCTTGACGTTGGGTTCGCGGGTGGCCGAGTAGTTGGCCGTGTTGACGATGAAGCCCGTCACGTCGTTGACCGTGGCGCCGCTGGTCGTCGCGGCCTTCTTGAACTCCTGCGCGGACGGGACCAGGTTGGAGTCCCAGCCGAGCCAGCCGTGGTGCCCGGCGTCGACGTAGTTGTAGGCGTTGGGCAGTGCGCCGAGCTTGTGCAGGGCGTAGCCGACGCCCTTCTCGTAGTTGCCGTTGGCCTTCATGGTGGCGCACTGGGGCGTGGAGCCCGCCGTGCCGCCCGCGTTGGTGACGAGGTTGGGCAGCGAGTCGGGCTCGATGAGGTTGACGATGCGCAGGCTCGCGTACGCCGGGTCGGCGAGGACGGCCGCGATGGGGTCTATGTAGTCGGTCTGGTAGCGGCCCAGTTCGTCGGCGCCCAGCTCACCGTTGGAGGCGAGGGCGGCGCAGTCCCGGCCCGGCAGGTCGTAGATCACGAGCTGGACGAGGTTGGCTCCCTGCGCCTTCGCCGCGTCCAGGTGGGCCTTGAGGCCGCGCGCCTCCGCGGTGCCCTTGATCGCGGCGATCCGGTCCAGCCACACGAAGGTCGGCTGGTCCGACACCGCCGAACCACCGGGCTCCGCGGCCGCCCTGGCCGACCAGTCGGGGTTCACATAGGGCTTGGCGCCCACGTAGGGGTTGTCCAGCTTGGCGGCGGCGGAGGCGGTCTGCGGCAGGGCGCTCAGGGAGAGCGTCCCGAGGAGCGCGGCGGCGGCCAGTACGGCTGCGCGTCTGGGGGTGTAAGGGTGTGCGGCTCTACGGGAGGACATCGGGGGTCTCCTGAAGGTCACGGTGAGCGGGTGGGGGGTACGGCATCGCGCTGACGGTGCTCGGCTGTGGGCCGTGCACCTACCTTGGGAGCGCTCCCACCGTGCGACCGCCCAACGGAACTGTCAACACCCGGTGCTCGAACTCGCTTCGCCGGCCACCCGCTCCGCGGCTTCAGGTCCCCCGCGCGGGCTCCGGCGCGGCGATGGTGCCCCGCACCCCGGCACTGGCGATGGCCCAGCGGCGAGGTGCGGGGAGGACGGGATCAGACTCCGAGGCGGCCGAGCACCCGGCCCAGCGCCTCCCGTACGGCGGCACGCGCCTCGGCGGTGTGGTCCAGCGTCTCGAAGCCGTGCCGGCAGTGCGGGGCTGCGATGACCTCCACCTCGGCGCCACACTCACCGGCGGCGTCCAGGAAACGCTCCACGGTCGCATCGAGCACCGGGTCCTCAAGACCTACGCGCGTGAGCACGACCGGCAGGTCCCCCGCACCGCGCACCGCTGCTGCCGGACGGAACCGGTCGCCGTCCGTGCCGTGACCCGGAAGCGGTTCCAGCAACGGGTAGTTGGCCGCGAGGCACCGCAGCCACGGCGGCGGCGCGGACAGCCACGGCGCCGCCAACGGTCCGCAGCCGGAGAAGAACCAGAGGGCCACCCGGTCAGCGTCGACCTTGGGGTGGGCGCGGACGAGGTCGACGGCCGCGGACACGTCCTCGGCGGCGCGTGCGAGGTCGCCCGGCGCGTGCAGCCGGTGGTCCAAGGTGACTCCGACAGCGCCCAGTCGGGCGGCGAGCGCGGCGTACCCGGTGAAGGTCGGCCAGTCTCGCGGGGTCGGCCGGATACCGGCGGGCAGCGGGCCACCGTGTACGAACACCACTGCGGGGCGGCCCTCTTGGGCGTCGGGCAGATACAGGTCGACGTGCTCCATACGCTCCCGTGGCCGGTCCGGCACCTGAAGGACGAACGGCCGCAGGTGGTGGGGTACGTGGCCCGGAGGAAGCGCGAGGCTCTCCCCCTCACCGGCCGCCGCCTGCCGCAGGGCCTTGGCCAGCAGTTCCGGCTCGGACAGCATCGGCCAGTGGCCGGTGGCCAGTTCGAGGAAGGTGTTGCCCGGCTCGGTGAGCAGGCTCAGACGCGGGTCACCGAGGGACGCCATCCAGCGCAGCCGGTCGATGGTCGCGCCGTCGGCCGGGCACAGGACTCCGGTCCTCGGGATACGGGCGGCACTCTCGGAGAGCCGTAGCGGCTGGGTGAAAGTGGCGGCGGACTGCGGCAGGGCCCGCGCGGCGAGCTGGTCGAGTACGGCGGGGGTGAGCCCTTCGGTGCTGCCCAGCCGGTGCCATTCCTCGCGCGTCGGCGGCGGCACCTCGGCCGTGCCGCTCACCGGTCGCGGCAGGGCGGGAAGTACGTCGAGGGCGCTGTCACCGTCCTCGGGCAGCCCGGCCGCGTCCAGGTGGACGACCCGGATTACCCGGTCCCGGCGCCGGTCGGCGGCACCAAGTGCCGGAAGCAGCCCGTAGCCGTGCCCGATGAGCACCACGCGCTCCCCCGCGGCGTCGACCTGGCGGATCACCTCCTCGATGAGCGTCTCCAAGTCGGCCGAGCCCGAGGGACGCCCCCCGGAGAGCGTCGCGCAGAACACCCGCGCCCCCGCCCGCCGCAGCGCGGCCGCCACCCGCTCCCACACCCAGTCCCCCGTGTACGCCTCCGGCACCAGGACGAACGCCGCCTCGGCCCCTGTGTCCACTGTCATCCCCTGTCTCCTCCCGCTGGTCCGACGCGGCCCTGTCGCCGGCCGCGCGCGCCGCTACCGTAGGAACTCCCCCTGGAGGAGGTTCAAGGCGTGACCAGCAGTACGGCGGGCGACGCGTCCTGGAGCATCGGGGAACTGGCCGCGCGGGCCGGCGTCACCGTGAAGACCGTCCGCTTCTACTCCGACCAGGGGCTCCTGCCCGAGGCCGGACGCAGCTCCGGAGGCCACCGCCGCTACGGCCCGGAAGCGCTGGGGCGACTGCGGATGATCCGCTCCCTGCGCACCCTCGACCTGCCGGTACCGGACGTGGGACGGGCGCTGGAGCGGGACGACGCGCTGGAAGAACTGGTCGCGGGACGCCTGCGGGAACTGCGGCCACAAGTCACCATGCTGCGCTGGCGGGAAGCGGCGCTCCACCTCCTCACGGACTGCGCGCCGGAAGAGCGTGCCCGGCGGCTGGACCTGATCGGTGCCATGGGGCTCCCACCCGACACCGACGTGCTCGCCCGCTTCTGGCGACGGTGGCTCTTCCCTGCCCGGCTGCCGGCACCCCTGCTGGCCGGGATCGTCGACACCGCGGTACCCGCGCCGCCCCACGACCCCACTCCGGCGCAGGTACTGGCATTCGGGCGGCTGCGAGCGATCGTCACGGCGCCGTGCCCGCCGGGCCTCGCGGAGCGCCCACCCGCGCCGAAGCGGTTCAAGGACGGCTTCCGTCCCGCCGTCCTCTACTCCGGGCTCCGGGAGGCGTACGACCTCGCCGCCCCGGAGCTGCGGGCCGGGCGTGCCCCGGCCGGGGGTGAGGCCCTGGACCGGTTCGTCGCGGCCTGGGCGGAAGCCGGGGGCGCCCGTGACAGCACGGGGTTCCGGCGGGGGCTGACCGGGGTCCTCGCCGACGAGCCCCGCCTCGACCACTACTGGGACGTGGTCTCCGAGCTGGCGACCCCGCCCGGCGCCCCACCGGAGCCCACGCCGGGTGCGGCCGAGGCGTGGCTGCGCGAGGCACTCACCAGCACGGGCGGAGGCCCTGAAGAAGTCACCCGGACGCGATCCTGCTCGTATGAATGACCTCGGCGACGCGCACATGCGCACCTGGGCTCTGCGATTCATGACCCTTCTCGCGGCCGACCCCGACGATCAGCTTGCGTGGCTGGGTGAGCAGGCGGTGGAGACGGGTTCGGTCGTTGAAGAGGTGCTGCTGCTCTGCCGGGTCTGGGAGGGGCTTGTGGAGCGCGGGGTGGGCGAGTCCCGAACTCTCCGCGCTGCGCGGGCCATCGGGCGGCGGCTCGGTGAAATCGGGGACGCACGCCACACCGGGCTCTGGGCCGATGAGCTGGCCGTAGAGCCGGTGTGGGGCGAAGTGCGGTCGCTTGCCCGTCAGTTTCTCCTCACCGCGCTGGGTGACTGGCGGCAGCCGCTGCCGCCTGCGAAGCCCTAGGGGCGCGGCTGGGGGGACGAGGGCGCCCTGCGGTCCACGTCGCACTCCTTCTCCGTCAAGGGGCGTCTGTCGCCCGCACGGCGGGAGCAGAGGACGGTGCGGTCGTAGTGGGCGCCGCCGGTGTTGGCGACGCGGACCAGGGAGATGGCGTAGTTGTCACGGGTGCCGGGTTCGAGGCCCTGGTCGCGGGCGTTGTCGTGCGTGACGGCGGTGAAGTCGATGCGGCCGGTGGCGAGGTTGTCGATGTTGGTGCGCAGGAGGCCGGACCATGCCTCGGCCCGCCCGCGCGGCTGTCCGTCACCGGTCGCGGCCCGGTAGAGCACCTCGGTGGCATCGTGCATGAGCATCGTCTGGCCGTCGCTGAGCGCGCTGTCGGTCTGCGGGGTCGCCGCGCTCAGGCCGAGGAGCTTCTCCTGCTCGGGGCCCAGTTTGCGCAGGTTGTTGACGAAGATGGTGCCCTGGTTCTTGGTGCCGGGGGCGGTGAGGACCAGGTGGTAGAGGGTGACGTTGGCGGCGACGCTGCTGCGCTCGGAGTCGAAGCCGGCCTGGGAGAGGTCGTCCCCGGCGAGGACCGCGATCTGCTTGCCGTTGCAGCCGGGCTCGGAGGTGATGCCGTCCATCAGGGCGTTGACGTCCTCGGTGCGGCCCGCGAAGTAGACGACACGGGGCACCTCGCCCTCCTGGCAGATCTGGTCGACCTGACGGCCGAGGACCGGGCGGCCGTTGCTCAGTTCGTACCGTTCCAGCCGGTCGACCCGGTAGCCCACGTCGGTGAGCATCCGGGCGCCGTGGTCCATCTGCTCGCGGGTGTAACGGTCGTGGGTGACGGGGCTGCGGCCGAGAACGACGGCACGGCCGGCGGTGCCGTACCCGTGGGTGCCGGGGGCGCGCAACTGCTCGGCCAGCAGTTTCAGTTGCCGTACCTGCCACTGGTCCGTGGCGGCCAGGTTGAAGAAGTTGGGCTTGTCGAGCAGCCAGGTACCGGAGTTGGTGCCGGAGACGACGGGGAGTTCGGCCTGGCGCAGGGTCTCCAGCACCTTGTCGGTGTCGGTCATGTCGCGGCCGATGCCGACCACGCCGACGATCGTACGGTCACGGCGTGCCACTTCCACGATCCGCTCGGCCATCGTGGCCTGACTGGCCATGTCCGTGCCGCCGTTGGCGACCAGCAGGCGCAGCTTCACCGGCTGGGAGGCGTTGTTGGCGTGCTGGGCGATGTAGGCGCCGCGCAACTCCTCGAACCCCTTGACCAGTTGGTCGTCGTTCTTGCCCTCGGGGTCGGGTCCGCTGAGTGGACCCGCGTAGACCAGCGTGACGTAACCGCTGTTGCCGATCGACGCGTTCTCCTCCCGGATCAGCTCCTGGAGCTGCCGTGCGACCGGGAAGGTGACCGCGCCGGTCGCCACGCCGACGCACTCGGCGCCCTTGCCGCTCGGCGACTCGACGCGGCGGGTGTCCTGGTTGGCGCCACGCAGGTCGCTGGAGCAGTACCGGCTGCTCAGCCGGTGGTCGCGGACGCCGAGCCCGAGCCCGGTGGCGGCGAGGACGAGGGCCAGCGCGGGCAGCGACCACAGCCAGGTCCAGCGGGGGCGCCCGGTGGACAGCCGGGAGCGGCGCGGGGAGCCCACGCCGAGGTCCGGGTGGAGCAGCAGCCCCTCCGGCAGTGGCACCCGCAGCACCCACGGCAGGGTGCTGCCCTCCAGGCTCGGCGACTGGCTGACCCGGCGGGCGCGGTTCCAGCTCGCGTACCAGGCGGGCAGGTCGGCACCCGAGCCGTTGAGGTGGCTCGTGGCGGGCTCGGCCGCGTAGCTGCGCTCCAGCAGGCCGATGTCCTCGTGCCGCACGGCGGCGATGACGAGCAGCGGGTCGAGTTCGCTGCGGATGCTGCGGATGTCACTGATGGCGCGCAGGAGTTCGATCAGGCCGTTGTCGGGGGTGGCGTCCGGCAGGACGAGCACCGGCGGAGTGGGGCGCTTGCGTCCGCGCAGGTCCAGCGACCAGGCACGGTGCGCGTCGCGCAGGTCCTCGCGCAGGGCGTGCACCCGCAACTGGAGGTGGCGGCGCTGGGCGTCCTCGTCGCCGCTGCCGGTGCGGTGCTCGTCGAGGAGGCCGCCGTCCTGGATGTCCCGCGCCACGGCGGCGACCCGCTGGCGCACCGCGCCCGGCGGCCACAGCCGCAGCAGACGCCAGGTGAGGCCCTCGCCGTGGTCGGCGCGCGGGCCCTGGTTGAGGTAGGTGGTACTGAGGAACCAGCGGACCTCGCGGCGCAGCCCGAGGAACACCGGCGCCCGCCCCGGCAGGACGCTCAGCGCCAGCAGCGCTGCCATCACCACCGCGAGGAACAGCAGCGTCACGTACCAGGGCTTGTCGGTGATGAGTACCGCGACGACCGCGATGAGCAGGGCGGGGACGGTCCGGGACGCGTCGGTGGCGGCGTCGCGCAGCCGGGCCGTCCACTGGATGCCGCCGGGCCGCCAGCCGGTGCGGTTCAGTCCGTGCAGCAGCTCGTCCGGCTCGGTGTCGGGGCCGGCCTCCCGCACGACGTTCTCTATGGCGAGGAGCAGCTCGCTGCGCGGGAAGGTGTACTGGCCGTACTGGCGTCTGCCGCCGCGCCAGGCGTGCGGCTCCACGTACGGCTCGCTCCCGGACCGGGCGGGCTTGCCGCCGAGCGCCTGGACGACCTGCAGGGCGCGCACCATGGGGCTGCCGCCGTCGCTGGCGTCGACGAGCGCGGACTGCCGGACGGCGGCGAACGGCACGCCCCGTGACCGCAGTTCCTGGCGCAGCTCGGCGAGGCTGCCGCGTACGGCCTCGTCGCCCTCCGGTGATCCGCCGTCCGCGTACAGGACGAATTCCGGCAGCGCCATGGGGCTGCGGCGCCGGAACGCCTGGAAGATCGCGTCCAGCATCTCGATGAGACGCGGGGTGGTCGCGTAGTGCCGTCGGCTGTCTGCGCTGCCCAGGCGGGTCACCAACTCGTGCTCCTCAGGGTCGACTTCGTACTCCTTTCGGACAAGGAGTGCTGTGAAGTCTGCCCAGCCGGTGCGCCGTGCGAGAGAGAGTGGCACAAATGTGACCAGCCCGCAGCGGGACGGGCACGGGTGACGGAAGCGGGCCTTCGGCCGGTGGCTTTGCCGTCGTTGCCCTTTCCTCGGGCGCGGTCTTCCGGTCGATGCTGCGGGGCCGCAGCCTGCCGTGGAGCACCCGGGACGATGTGGCCGCGCTCGAGATGGGCCGGCCGTTCACCCGGCTCGCGCTCCGGCCTCTCCATGGGTCCCCATGCCAGGCGCAGTGGCCACGGGGACGCCGGACGGGGCGCTCGCCCGGGAAACGCACGGAATTCCTCGGGAGGGAATTCCCTCGGGCGCCGAATGCGCGGGTGTCACGATTTCACACAGCCCTTGGTGACGAATGAGCAACGATTCAGAAAGGCCGGGCATGAAAGAACGGCGTGCGGCAGAACCTCGCACCTGACCGGTGCGGGTTCCGCTGCACGCCGTTCCTTCGGAACGTGCCGGCGGATCAGTCCTTGGCGGCGTCCTTCAGCTTCTCCTTGGCCTGGCGGGCGTCACCCGTGGCCTGCTCGGCGCGGCCCTCGGCGGTCAGCCTCTCGTTGCCCACCCCGCGGCCCGCGGCCTCCTTGGCCTTGCCGCTCGCCTGCTCGGTCGTGGCCTTGGCCTTCTCGCTGGCGCTCATGCCGCTCACCTTTCGCTGTGCCGCTGTTGCCTGACGAGAGGGCGGATGACCGCATATCCGGCCCGTAAACCCCGTGAACCAGATGTAATTCATGTGTGTATGCGGCGAGGACGCGGGCATTCGGCGGTCAGGAGGTTGATAAACATGGTTCCCCTGCTTCTGGTTCTTCTGCTGGCCCTGATTCTTTTCGGTGCGGGCTTCGCGCTCAAGGCACTGTGGTGGATCGCGGTGATCGTGCTCGTCGTGTGGCTGGTCGGCTTCTTCGTCCGGCCCGCCGGCAGTGGCGGCCGCAAGGGCCGTTGGTACCGCTGGTAAAAGCACCCCTTGAGCAGTGAAGTGGCCCGGCCGGAATCGGCCGGGCCACTTCACTGTGTCCGGGAACGGGCGTATCGCCGCCCTTGGTGGGGTACGAAGAGAACGTCGGCCCCACGGGGGACCGCAGTGGAACCCTGCACCTCCTGCCCCCGCGGGGCCGACCCGCGCCCGCCGCGCCCCCTCCCCCGGCGTCACTCCATTGCGCCACACCGCGTGCGCCCGTCACGGCCGCCCCGGAACGTGGTGCAGGTGTCGTCGAGCCCGTGAGGGAGAGTCATGATCATCAAGTTCCTGTACGACAAGGGTCTGCGCAGCGAGCACGCCAACACCGTCGCCTGCGCGGCCATCGGCCTGTCCGTCGCGTCCTGGTTCACCTCGCGCAAGGTGGAGTCCCAGGGCGTGGACCGCGCCGACCGGTGGGGCATATTCGTGGCCACCTGGCCCGCGACCTGGTTCGGCCTCGGCCAGGCCCTGAACCAGTACGAGCGGTCCGTCATCTCCTTCGGCCGCTAGCAGCGAAGGCGCACGCACCGGAACGACAGCAACACCGGCCAGGCCGGTACCGGCTAAAGCCAAGGAGAAAACGGCATGTCGCACGTGGAAGAGTCCATCGAGGTCAACGTCCCCGTACGGGACGCCTACAACCAGTGGACCCAGTTCGAGGACTTCCCCCAGTTCATGGACGGCGTCGAGCGCATCGAGCAGCGCACCGAGTCCCTCCTCCACTGGAAGACGAAGATCGCCGGGGTCGAGCGGGAGTTCGACGCGGAGATCGTCGAGCAGATCCCCGACGAGCGGGTCGCCTGGGCCAGCATCGGCGGGGAAGCCCGCCAGGCCGGGGTGGTCACGTTCCACCGCCTGGACGACGGCACCACCAAGGTCATGCTCCAGCTCGACTACGACCCGGAGGGGCTGGCCGAGAAGGTCGGGGACAAGCTGGGCTTCGTCAAGCGCCAGGCCACCGGCGACCTGAAGCGCTTCAAGTCCTTCATCGAGGAGCGCGGCGGCACCGCGACCGGCGAGTGGCGCGGCGAGGTCTGAGCACGGCTCGACCGAGGGGCGGGCTCACGCGAGCCCGCCCCTCGCTGCGAAAAGAACTGGACGCGGTCATGATCGGCCGGGTAGCTTGCGGTCGACCGTGACACCGCCCGAGGAGGTGAGACCCATGAACGCTGTATCGACGTGGGTGCTCCCCCTTTCCCGTCACGGCCGGCGACTGACATAGGTGTCGCCGGGAGCGCCTCCACACCCAGGCACTCCCGAAAGGCACCACCATGAACTCTCTGCGATTCACCGCCGAGTCGTCCTCCGACGGCGTCCTCGAACGCGACTTCACCGTGGGCGACGTCCCCGGCGTCCTCTGGTCCCCCGCCTCCGGCGCGGCCGGTCCCGCGCCCCTGGTCCTGATGGGCCATGGCGGCGGCGCTGCCAAGAGGCACCGCGCGATGGTGGGCCGCGCCCGCCTCCTCGTGACCCAGTGCGGCTTCCACGCCGCCGTCATCGACGCGCCCGGCCACGGCGACCGGCCGCGTTCCGCGCGGGATGAGGAAGATGTCGCCGCGCTGCGCCGGGCGCAGGCGGCGGGCGCACCGGAAGCGCCGGTCGTCGTCCCGTACAACGTCCGTCTGGCCGAGCAGGCCGTGCCCGAGTACCGGGCGACGCTCGACGCTCTTCAGGAACTTCCGGAGATCGGCACCGGCGGGCCGGTGGGCTATGTCGGCATCGGCCTGGGCATGGCGATCGGGATGCCGCTGGTGGCGGCCGAGCCCAGGATCACGGCCGCGGTCTTCGGCATGACCTGGCCGGACGCCCTGTTCGAGGCGGCGAAGCGGATCACCGTGCCGGTCGAGTTCGCCATGCACTGGGACAGCGCGCGTATCCCGCGTGAGGCGAGCCTCGCCCTGTTCGACGCCTTCGCCTCGACGGAGAAGTCGCTGCACGCCCACGCGGGTGAGCACGTCGCCTGGCACCTGGTCGAGGCCGACAGCGCGACCCGCTTCTTCGCCCGGCACCTCTCGGCCTGACCGTGCAACGGCGGCGCCCGGTGCACTCACCGGGCGCCGCCGCAGGGGACGTGGCTACCGGCTCGAACTCGACAGGTTCTCCCGGACCTTGGCGATGGCGAACCCCCAGCCCTGCTGGACGGTCGTCTTGCCGGGCACGGCGATCTCGTCGGGGTTGGTGAGCACGTCCAGCAACACGGGTCCCGGCTCGGCGAACGCGCGCTTCACCGCGTCGGCCAGCTCCTCGGGCCGGGTGACCCGGATGCCGGTGATGCCGAGGGCTTGGGCGACGGCCGCGAAGTCCGGGTTGTCGAGGACCGTGCCGAACTCCGGCAGCCCGGCCTGTTCCTGCTCCAGCTTGACCATGCCGAGGCGCTGGTTGTCGAAGACGACGAGCTTGACCGGCAACTGCTCGGTGCGGATGGTCATCAGGTCGCCCAGCAGCATGGACAGGCCGCCGTCACCGCAGAAGGCGACGACCTGCCGGTCCTTGTCGAGCATCTGCGCGCCGATCGCCTGCGGCATGGCATTGGCCATCGAGCCGAGGTTGTAGGAGCCGAGCAGCCGGCGGTCGCCGCGCATCTCCACGAACCGCGAGAGCCACACCGTGGCCATGCCGGTGTCCGAGGTGAAGATGGCGTCCTCGTCCGCGAGGGCGTCCACGGCCGCGGCCAACGCCTCGGGCCGTACGAGGTGGGAGCGGTTGTCGAACTTGGAGCGGACCTTGCCGAGCAGTCCCCGGTCGTGGCCGGGCGAGGCGAGGTCTCGCTGCCCGTCCTGCCACTTGGTGAACTTCTCGCGCGCCGAGTCGAGATGATCCCGGTCCGTGCGCTGCTGCACGCGCTCCAGCAGTCCGCGCACGGTCGGACCGACGTCCGCGGCGAGTCCGACGTCCACCGGCACCCGGCGCCCGATGTGCTCGGCGACCCGGTCGATCTGGATCACCTTCTTCCCCTCCGGGTACCAGTCGCGGTACGGGAAGTCGGTGCCGAGCAGCACCAGGGTGTCGGCGTGGTCCATCGCATGGGCGGCGGCCGGGTTACCGATGAGGCCGGTCTGGCCGACCTGGTAGGGGTTGTCGCCCTCGAAGCCCTCCTTGGCCTTGAGGGTGATCACCATCGGCGCGGCCAGCCGCTCGGCCAGGGCGAGGACCTCCTCGCGGCAGCCGCGCGCTCCCCGCCCGACGAGCAGGGTGACCTTGCCGCCGTCGTCGATCACGGAGGCGGCCTCGTCCAGCGCGGGGTCGTCCGGCCGGTTGGCGGAGCCCGTCAGCGAGAGCCGGACGGGCCGGTCGTCGGGCAGCTCCAGGTCGCCGATGTCACCGGGCACGGTGAGCACGGCGACACCGCGGCGGCCCACGGCGGTGCGCACGGCGACCTCCAGCAGCGCGGGAAGCTGCGCGGGCGAGGTGACGGTGGCGCGGAAGACGGCGACGTCCTTGAAGAGCAGGTCGTTGTCGACCTCCTGGAAGTAGTCGGTGCCGATCTCCGCCTGCGGGACCTGCCCCGCGATGGCCAGGACCGGCGTACCGCTCTTCGCGGCGTCGTAGAGGCCGTTCAGCAGGTGGACCGAGCCGGGACCGACCGTGCCCATGCAGACCCCGAGCGTGTCGGTGAGCTGGGACTGGGCACCGGCCGCGAAGGCCGCCGCCTCCTCGTGGCGGCAGCCCACCCAGGACACGGCCTCGGAGGCGCGGATGGCGTCGGTGAACGGGTTGAGCGCGTCGCCGACGACGCCGAACACCTGGCGTACGCCGAGTTCCTCCAGCGTGTCGACGACGAGACGGGCGACGGTGCGGGCCATGGGGTGCGTCCTCTCCGCGGGCCCTTGCGGCCCGCTGGTGTCGTACGGCAGGGGAAGTGCCGCCGTACCGGTACGGGTGCCTGCGGTTCAGCCGGCGAAACGGTCCGGGTCGGCGGCTTTCCAGTCGGCCGCCCAGGAGGCCGGGGGCTGGCAGGTCAGCTCGCCGGGGGCCAGCCAGTCGTAGAGCGCGGCGTAGGAGCGGAAGTCGCCGGTCGGGGTGTCGCGGCGGCGCAGCATCTCGGGGCGCAGGTCTTTGGGGTCGGTGACGCCCATCGCGGCCATGATCTGCTGGGCGCTGCGGACGGTAGCCTCCTGGTAGCGGCGGACCCGGTCGGACTTGTCGGGGACGTTCAGGGCCCGGGCGCGGCGCGGGTCCTGGGTGGTGACGCCGGTGGGGCAGCGATTGGTGTGGCAGCGCTGGGCCTGGATGCAGCCGACGGCGAACATCATGCTGCGGGCCGCGTTGGTGTAGTCGGCGCCCATGAGCAGCCGCTTGACCAGGTCCGAGCCGGTGGCGACCTTGCCGCTGGCGCCGACCCGGATGCGGTCCCGCAGCCCGGCGCCGGTCAGGGCGTTGTGGACGGTGATCAGCCCCTCGGTGAGCGGCATCCCGAGGTGATCGGCGAACTCCAGCGGCGCGGCGCCCGTACCGCCCTCGGCGCCGTCGACCACGATGAAGTCGGGGGTGATGCCCTCGGCCAGCATCGCCTTGCAGACGGCGAGGAACTGGGTGCGCGAGCCCGGGCAGAGCTTGAACCCGACCGGCTTGCCGCCCGCCAGCTCACGCATCCTGGCCAGGAAGCCGACCAGCTCGCGGGGTGTGTGGAACTCCCGATGGTACGGCGGCGAGACCACCGTCTCCCCCTGCGGGACCCCGCGCACCTCGGCTATCTCGGCGTTGACCTTGCCGCCGGGCAGGACGCCGCCCATGCCGGGCTTGGCGCCCTGGGACAGCTTGAGCGAGACGCATTTGACCGAGGGGTGGGCCGCCTTCTCGGCGAACTTCTCGGCGTCGAAGCCGCCGTCCTCGGTACGGCAGCCGAAGTAGCCCGTACCGATCTCCCACACGAGGTCGCCGCCGGGGCGCAGGTGGTATTCGGAGAGGCCGCCCTCGCCGGTGTCCTGGGCGAAACCGCCGCGTGCCGCACCGGTGTTGAGGGCAAGGACCGCGTTGGCTGAGAGGGAGCCGAAGCTCATCGCGGAGACGTTGAGCAGCGCCATGTCGTACGGCTGGGCGCAGTCGGGGCCGCCGATCCTCACCCTGGGCGGTGTGTCCGGGGTGTCGACAGGGGCCATCGACGGCACGAGGAACTCGTAGCCCCGCTGGTACATGTCGCGTTCGCTGCCGAAGGGCTCCTCGGCGTCGACGCCCTTGGCCCGCTCGTACACGATGCTGCGGGTGTCGCGGTCGTAGGGGCGGCCGTCGAAGTTGCGCTCGACGAAGTACTGCTGGAGCTCCGGGCGGATCGCTTCGAGCAGGTAGCGGGCATGGCCGATGACGGGATAGTTCCGCAGCACCGTGTGGCCGCGCTGGAGCAGGTCGTAGCTGCCCAGCAGGCCCAGGGCCGCGAGGACGCCCGCGGCGAACCACCACCAGGGGGACACGAGGACGGCGGCGGACACCGCGGCCGCTGCACCGATCAGAAGGAGACCCACGGCTCCGAAACGCACCATGTACTCCCCGATAACCGCTGCCGCGGCTTGCATGCAGTCGCCGGGTAAGGAACGCACATGAGTTCGGCCTGGCCGCGCCGAGCAGCCGCTCTGTTCCTCGGCTGCTCGGCGCGGTGGCTTCAGCGTCTGCGGCCGCGGGTGCTCCAGCCGGCGCCGATGCCCGCGACGTGCAGCGCCAGCAGGGCGAGACCGATCAGCATGACGTTGGTCGAGCTGAAGGTGTCGTTGGTGGAGATGTCCGCCGCGTTGATCAGGAAGGCGATGAAGAACAGGACCGCCGAGATGATGGCCAGCACGATGTGCTCCCCTTCGGATGAGTGAGGTCTTCCGGAACACAGACCTGATGCCCGTGAAGGGGTGCGCCAGTCACTCTTTCACTGCGCGGCCTTCGCGCACGCCTCGCTGCCCTCGCAGTTCTGAAGCATCGTCAATGTCTTGTGCAGATCGTCCTGTTGGGCCTTGGACAGTGACGAGGCGCGGTTGTGCAGCTCGTCCGGGTCGCTCTTGGTGTCGTAGTACTCGCGCTCGCCGTCCGCGTATTCGACCCACAGCGCGTCCTGGGTCCGGATGGCCTCGTACGAGGGCGGGTTGCCGCTGTCGTCGGCCGCCGCGTCGGGGTCGTCCTTCTTGGAGGCGGGACGGTGGTGTTCGATCAGTACCGCCTGGCGCCAGTCGGTCACCTCCTCGCCGTGCAGCAGCGGAGCGAGGCTGCTGCCGTCGGCCGTCCCGCCCGGCTTCACCCCGGCGAGGTCCTGGAAGGTGGGGCTGAGGTCGACGTTCGCGGCCGGCTGGGTGATCTCCTTGCCGGCGGCCACGCCCGGGCCCGCCACCACGAGCGGCACCCGGATGTCGGTGTCGTACGCCGTCTGCTTGCCGGGGCGCAGCCGGTGCTCACCCATGTGGAAGCCGTTGTCGGAGCTGAACACGAAGTACGTGTTGCCGGCGAGCCCCTTCGCCTTCAGCTCGTCCCGTACGCGCCCGATCATGTCGTCCACGGCCTGCACCGAGCGGGCCCGCTTGGCGAACTTCTGGTCGATCGACCGCTGTTCGTCCTCGGAGAGGGGCTTGAGGCCGCTCTGCCACCTGGGTGCCGGCTCGGAGGGCTTGTCGTATGCGGGGGTGCGGGGTGCCTTGAGGCCGGGGAAGTCCTCGGCGTCGCGGGGCGCGGGGGTGGCGGGGCCGTGTGGGGCGAAGGTCGCCAGCTCGAGCACGAACGGCTTCTCGGCCGCCGCGGCGGAGTCGATGAAGGAGGTCGCCTTCTTCGACACCACGTCGGTGAGGTAGTCCTCGGGGTCGTGACCGTACGGGACGACCTTGCCGTTCTCGTTCAGGCTGTAGTGGAACTCGGGGTAGCCGTTGCCGGCCACGTCCCACTCGTCCCAGCCCGGCGGTACGTACGGCTTGCCGGTGCCGTGCTTGTCGGCGGGGAGGTAGCCGTTGAGGTACTTGCCCATGAAGCCGGTGCGGTAGCCGGCCTTCTGGAGGGCCGGGCCGTAGCAGTCCCGCTCGTTGCCGTTGCGGTTGTACGCGCCGTAGCCGCCGTCGTCGCCGTTGTTGGTGAACACCCCGGTGTTGTGGGGGAACTTGCCGGTCAGGATCGAGGAACGGGAGGGGCAGCAGAGGGAGTCGGTCACGAAGTAGTCGGTGAACGAGGTGCCGTCGCGCTGTAACTCCTTCACGTGCGGCATGTACGGGACGAGGTCGGTCGCGAGGTCGTCGGTGAGCACGAAGACGATGTTGGGCTTCTTCGCCTCGGTGGTCGTCCCGCCGTGCGCCTCGGTGCTTGCCGGTGCGCTGCAGGCGGCGAGCAGGAGGGCCGCGGCTCCCATGCCGAGCAGCCGATGTCGCTTCATCATGGTGGGACCTCCGGGCCGGAGCGGGTTCCCGGCAACCGGGAACGGGTCGGCTGCACCGTAGGAACCAACATTGTCGAAACTCTGTGGAGGGCCCCGGTTCGACGGGCAGGAGTCGATGTACGTGTTCCCGACCGGAGGGTGTGACGAGATGAGCGACCAGACCGAGAGCCCGGCGGAGGTCGTACGGGCGCTGTACGCCGCGCTCGGCGAGGGCGACGTCAAGGGCGTCCTCGCCAGGCTGGCCCCCGACGTGATCATCGACGAACCGAACCGGCTCCCCTACGGCGGGGTGCACCGGGGCCGGGAGGCGTTCGCGGAGGCCGTCTTGGGCGGCATGACGGCCCACGCGGACCTCACCATCACCGGCACGGACGTCTTCGAGGGCCCGGCCGGAATCGTCGGCCGTCTCACCGGCACGCTCAAAGCCCGCTCGTCCGGCGAGGAGTACCTGCTGACCCTGGTCGAGATCCACCGTGTCGAGGACGGCCTGGTACAGGAGATCGACGTCTACACGAAGAACCCCGAGGGCGTGGCGGAATTCTTCGCCCACGCGGAGTCCCATCACTCCGGATAGTCGGCATCGAGCCGAGCCAGCCCCTCCTCCCACCGCCGCCGCCTCTCCTCCCCCGACTCCTCCCACCAGGGAGTCCCGCGCTCCCCCAACGCCACCTTGGCCCCCCGCACCCGCGCCCGCGCGACCCGCTCGGCCTCAGCGTCTTCGGCGTCGCGCACACCCCGCCGCCCCGCCATGAGATGCCGCCGCAACCGAGCGGCGACAGCCTCGGGCACACCGGGGTCCGTCGCCCGCCAGCGCCGCCCGTTGATGAGGACGAAGTGCCCGTCGGGCGTCTTCTCGGGCGGGTCGGTGGCCATGCAGCCGATTCTCACCGGTCGAGGAGGCGGGGGCGAGGGGGCACACCCGTATCAGCACGTACGCAACCGCGGTCCTATGACGGCCACTCAGCCTCGGACAGGAAAAGAGCGGGAGACGCGCCGCGTCTCCCGCCCTCCATGCTCCCGTGCCGCTCCGCAGACCGTCAGCGTTCCGGGGTGCCCTCCGGGCCCCTCGTGCCCTCGCTGCCGTAGGAACGGCGGACCGCGTCGGCGGCCTTGTCGGTCTGGGTGTCGTACTTGTTGCCCGTACGCTCGTCGATCAGCCGCTCGACACTCTCGACGCCCTTGTCGGCCTGGTCAGGGTGGCCCTTGGCCAGGTCCTTGGCCTTGTTCGCCAGATCCCCGAACTTGCTCATGGGAAGCCTCCTGCGCTTGGTGCGTACGTCGTTCCCGGCTACGCCTACCCGTCGATTCCCCCCTGAATCAGGGCGCTTTGAACAGCGTGGGGAAGCGGGGCGCGAGCCAGGGCTTGCGGCCCCACGCGAGCACGCCGGCGCGCGCCATGGCCTGCCAGGGGCCCACACGGCCCAGCGCGATGAGGAGGAAGGTGACCGGCTCGGTGAGGATCGTGCACTCGGAGCGCTCCGGCGGGCCGGGGAGGACCTCGACGGCCCCCTCGGTGAAGGTGACCCCGAAAGTCTCGCCGCCCCGGACCCGCAGGGTGTAACGGGCCGTCATCCCGGCCGGGGCGACCGCCACACGCGGCATCGCCGTCTTCAGGAACGGCAGGCACAACCCCACCCGCGTCCGGTCGATCATGTGCGGACGGCCCACCCCGCGCGCGAGGTCCCAGCCGTGCCCCAGCATGTGGGTCAGGAGGTACGAGGCGAGCACGTCCTTGGTCATGGGACCCAGCGGGGTCACGAGCGTCCGGGCCGGGTCGGTTCCCTTCACAGCGGCCAGGAACGCCTCCGCCTGCTCCACGATCACCGCGGCCAGCGGTTCCGCCCCGCGCTCCGGGAACTCGGTGAGGCTGCGTGCGTTGGCCGCCGCGAGGCTCTGCGGTGTGCCGTCGCCGTAGGGGCGGTCCTGACCGGCCGCGAGGTCGGCCATCAGACCGTTGGCCAGGGCCAGATGGGCGGCCGTCTCCCCGACGGTCCACTCCAGCCCCGGTACGGGAGCGGCCGGGTCCGTCGCGCCGTCCAGCAGAGCGGCGATGGCCCGGGCCGTCTCCCGTATCGCCCGGCCGAGTCCCTCCGGCAGGGAATCCCCGCTGCTCGTCTCCACGCCGCCCGCTCTCCTCGGATCTGGATGATCACGCACTCGTAGCGCGGTACAAAACCAGACCCGCCTGCTCAGGACAAGGGGCGCGGTGCCGCGACGGCGTGGAGCCAGTCTTCGATGGCGACGACGTCCGCCCACTGCGGGAACAGCCGCTCGACGAGCATCCGATGCACTTCGGGATCGGTGTCGAGACAGCCGTCCGCCAGGACGGTCACGCCGAGGTCCAGGTCGACCGCGTGCCACAGGGTGGACAGCACCACGGCGCTGGTGGCGATGCCGGTGAGCACGAGGCTGTCGATGCCCCGAGCCCTGAGCACCAGATCGAGGTCGCTGCCCGAGAACGCGCTCCCCCGCCGCTTGGTGACCACGACATCGCCCGGCCGGGGCGCGATGTCGGGATGGATCTCGGTGCCGGGAGCGCCCTCCGTGAACAGCCCGGTGCGCAGGACGTTGGCCATCACCTTGTTACGCGGGCTGACCTCGGGATCGCCGGGCCGCAGCCCCATCACGACGTAGATCACGGGGATGCCGGAGGCACGCGCACCGTCGATCGCCCCACGCAGCCGTGGCAGATAGCCGGAGCCGTCGTCGGCGAGGGCCACCACGTCCCGCTGGACGTCCATCACCAGGAGCGCACTGCTCGTCATGCTCGCCGTCCTCCGTCGGGGGCCAAGGACGCTCATCGTGGCCCTTTCGCGCCGTAGCCATCAAGTGCTTACCGCGACGGGCGCGTGGGCTGCGCCAATGGAGGTAATCGGGGCCCTTTCACCGATCCCTACGGGGTGGCGGCACCGGATCACCCGCGAACGAGTCGAGCATCCATGGATTCGGACGGTGCCGTGGCGAAGCGCGGGCGTCGGAACCGTCCCCACGCGTGAGGTGAGGTAGTGCGTTTGTTCCGCCGGCAGTTCGTGGTGGCACGGTTTCCGGTGTTCGTCGTGGCCGCGTGGTTGGTGGTGGCGGTGTGCACGGCCGCCTTCCCCGGCCGGCTGGCGTCCGACGCGGGGCAGCGGCCGGCGATGACGTTGCCCGCGTCGGCGGAGTCGAGCCGGGTGGCGGAGGAAGCCGGCGGGCCGGCCGGGGGCCCGCCGGTCGTGATCGTGTGGGAAGCCACCTCGGCCAAGCGGCTGAACGCGGGGACCGCACGGCGGGTTCTGGGCAAGCTGCCCCGCTCGGTCGGGTCCCCCGGCCCCGTGACCTCCTCGGCCGACGGCCGGTCCCTCGTCTGCGTCGTCACCCTCGCCGACGAGGACGACGCCCGGCTCGGCCCCTCTCTGGAGCGCGTCCGGAAGATCGCCGAGTCGCTGCCCGACGGTAAGGCCCGCCTGGCGGGGCCTGCGGCGGGGCAAGCCGACCTGGAGACCTCGTTCGAGGGCATCGACGGCAAGCTGCTGATCATCGCACTGGCGGCCGTCGCCGCCATCCTGTTCCTCGTCCACCGGAGCGTCCTGCTGCCCCTCGTGGTGGCCGCGTCCGGGGTCGTCGCGCTGACCCTGTGCAGCGCGGTGCTGTACGCGCTGTGGAGCTGGGGCGTGGTGACGGTCGACGGGCAGGTGCAGGGCATCCTCTCCGTACTGGTCATCGGCGCGACCACGGACTACGGCCTGCTCCTGCTCGCGCGGTACCACGAGCACGCCCCGGAGATGTCGGCCCCGGCCGCCATGCGGACGGCGTGGCGGGCGAGTTGGGCGCCCATCGCGGCGAGCGCGGCGACGGTGGCCTGCGCCATGGTCGCCCTGCTCCTCAGCGCCCTCCCCGCCAACCACTCCCTGGCGCTCGCCGGAGCCGTGGCGATGGCCTGCTGTGTGCCGGCCGCGCTGACCTTCGTCCCGGCGGCCGTACTCCTCGGCCCGCGCGCGATGTTCTGGCCCCGGGGTCCGCACTCCGGGCGGTCCGGCGGGCGCGGCTGGTCCCTGATCACGGCGGTGGTCGAGCGGCACGCGCGTCCGGTGTGGACGGTGGGCTGCGCGCTGCTCGCGGGATGCGCCGCGCTGGCCGTACTGCTGGCTCCCGGTGGCCTTCCGCTGGGCGAGGCGCTCCCGGCACTGGCGCCGTCGGTACGTGCCCAGTCGGCCTTGGCGGCGCATTTCCCGGCGGGGACCGGCAGCCCGGCCATCGTGGTGGTCGACCCCGAGGGCGCGGCACGGATGCGGCAGCGGGTGGACGCGACGCCGGGGGTCGCCCGGACCGAGGTCATCACGGCCCGACCCCGTACGACGATCGCAGCCACCCTCGACAGCGCCCCGGACAGCGAGCGCGCCCACGATACGATCGCCCGTCTCCGCGCGGCCACGGGCGGCGGGGCCCAGGTCGGGGGCTATCCGGCGCAGGTGTACGACATGCAGCGGGCGGCCGAGCGGGACCGTACCCGCGTGCTGCCGGCCGTCCTGGTGATCGTGTTGCTGCTCCTGCTCGGGCTGTTGCGGAGCCTGGCGCTGCCGGTCGTGCTCGTCGTGGTGGCCGTGGCCAACTTCCTTGCCGCACTGGGCATCTCGGCGGTGATCTTCGACGGCACCTTCGGTTCGACCGCGACTGAGCCGTCCCTGGTCCTGTTCTCGTTCGTCTTCCTGATCGCGCTCGGGGTGGACTACAACATCTTCCTGATGCACCGAGTCCGCCGTGAGTCCCTGCTCGCGGGACAGCGCACCGGCACGCTCAGGGGGCTGCGCGCGACGGGGAACGCCATCAGCTCGGCGGGAGTCGTGCTCGCCGTCACCTTCGCCACGCTGACGGTCATGCCGCTGCGCTATCTCGCGCAGATCGGCGTCATCGTCGCGGTGGGCGTGCTGCTCGACACCCTGCTCGTCCGCCCGTTCCTCGTCCCGGCCTTCGCGGTCGACATGGGGCCCTGGCTGTGGTGGCCGACCAAGCCGCCCGGCGAAGCGTGCCTGGGCAACGTGGGTGAACAGCGGTCCCGGCCGGAGATGGCCCCGGTCTGACGCCGGAACGGTGAGGTCGGCCCCCGCTCATGGGCCGGCCTCACCGCGTACCGGGTCAGTACCAGTAACCCGAATGCCAGTAGCCGTTGCCCCACCAGCCGTCGTGCCAGTGGTTGTGCCAACTGTGGTGCGAGTTGCCATAGCCGTCATGGCCGTGGCGGTCGTGGCCGTAGCCGTTGTGGCCGTACCGGTCGTGGTGGCGGTTGTCGTAGCCGTGGTGGCCCGACCCCCGGTCGCCGTGGTGCTGGCTGTGGGAGGCCGGCGCCGACGTGGGTACGGACGCCGACGCGGTGCCCGCCGTCCCGAGGGCGGCGCCGCCGGCCAGCATCGCTCCGGCCGCCGCGAGTACGGCGGCCCGCTTCACACTGAGTGCGCGCATTGAGTACACCTCCCCTCAGGTCTCGAAGCATCCATGTCTGTGATTCGGAACCGCGGGTGCGGCGGTTTGCCCCGTTTCGGGAGTTTCTGCCGATGGCCATCACGCTTCGTCGGACGCCCATCCGAGGCACCTTCCGCGACGAATTACCTGAAAGGCCACTGAAGGTGTTCGTCATGGAGCGCGATTCCTGCCGTCTCAGCTACGACTCCGCCGGACCCGCTGACGCGGTGCGCGACGATCTGCGCGACCACCTGGCCCGCTGGCAGGCGGCGGAGTTCGCGGACACCGCCGCGGTGGTGGTCAGCGAACTGCTGTCCAACGCCCTGCGGCACGGCAGGCCGCCCGTCCGGGTGGTGTGCGCGCTGCGACGGCGGTCCCCCGGCGGGGCGGCGCTGCGCATCGAGGTGGCCGACGCGGGGGAGAGCTTCGACACCACTCGGGTCCGGGCCCGGTGGCGGCATCCGTCCTTCACGCTGGAGGAGTCGGGCCGCGGCCTGTTCCTGGTCGACGCCCTGGCCAGCCGCTGGGGCGACGAGCCGACCCGTGACGGGCACACCGTCTGGGCCGTCCTCCACCCCCCGGACGGATAGCACTCGAACGGGCGGACTTCCCCGGCAGGCGGGCGTCCAGCGGGCGCGGAACCGGCACCGGACACTCAGCCTGGGCATGAAGGAGTGCGAGCGTGAGGGGAGGAACGACACGGATGCCCAGGGACAGGTCCGCCGACGACCGCCGTCTCGACGGCTGGCTGACGGCGACCGCGCGCGGCAGCGAGGAGGCGTTCACCCTGCTGTACGACAGCCTGTCCGGCTCCGTGCGCGGTCTGGCCCTGCGCGTGGTGCGTGACGCCTCGCAGGCGGAGGAGGTCGCGCAGGAGGTCATGCTGGAGGTGTGGCGTACGGCGGCCCGTTTCCGCCCCGAGCACGCTTCGGCGAAGTCGTGGGTGTTCGCCCTGGCGCACCACCGCGCGGTCGACCGGGTCCGCTCGGCACAGGCCGCGTCCGACCGGGACCGCAGGGTGGCGCAGGGCAACAGCGAGCGCCCTTTCGACGTGGTGGCCGAGCTGGTGCAGGACCGCGACGAGCAGCGCAGGCTGTACCGCTGCCTGGCCGCGCTGTGCCGGAACCTGCGGGTGCCGCTGGTGCTGGCCTACTACGAGGGCCTGACGTACGAGGAGGTCGCCCGCGCCCTGAGCAAGCCGCCCGGCACGGTGAAGACGCGGATGCGCACCGGGCTGCACCGGCTGCGGGAGTGTCTGGAGGCCGGCGAATGAGCACGGCTCCCGGCGATCACGACGCGGTCGGCGCGTACGTGCTCGACGCCCTGCCCCCGGACGAACGCGCGGCCTTCGAGAACCACCTCGCGGCCTGCGCGGCCTGCCGGGAGGAGGCCGCGCAGCTCATGGAGGCGGTGGTCGGACTCGCCGAGGCCGTCTCGCTGCCCCCGGACGACGCGGCCCGCGCCCGCGTGCTGGCCGACATCCGGCACATCCGACAGGAGACACCGCCCGCCCGGCCGAGCCGTGCCCAACGGCTGCTCCCCTGGGCGCTCGCCGCCTGTCTCGCGGCGGCCGTCGCGGGCGGATCGATCGCCTGGTGGCAGCACGAGGAGGCACGGGACGCCCGGCGCACGGCCCAGGAGCAGGAACGGCGCACCGCCTCGCTCGCCGACGTGGTCACCGCCCCGGACGCCACCGTGCGCACCGCCGAGCTGAGCAACGGTGGCCGGGCGAGCGTGGTCATGTCCCGGCAGAAGCAGAAAGCGGCCTTCGTCGCCACCGGGCTGCCCGCTCTCGGCGAGGGGAAGGTCTACCAACTCTGGTACGCCGACAACGGCACCTTCCGCACCGGGGGCCTGCTCTCCGGCACGGGGGGCCGCCAGGGCCGGGTACTGCTGGGCCCCCTCGGCCGGGCGACGGCCGTCGGGATCACGGTGGAGCCGGCGGGAGGGTCGAAGCAGCCGACAGCCGCTCCACTGGCGGTGGTTCAGCTCTGAGGCACGCCGTCGCGCCGAGCAGTACGACACCGGGGAGAGCCTGCCGAACGGGCAGCCCCGCCCAGGCCGTCGGCTGCCTGGGCGGGAGCAGGTCCGTCCGGGTCAGCTCTTGGGCCCCTGTTGTCGGAAGGCAGCAACGGACCGCGGGACGCTGGGAGTTGGTCACGGGGCGGGGAGCCGGTCAGGGCTCACTCCGCGGTCACGACGACGGAGTGCCAGCCACTCGCACCGTCGGGGATGGTCCGCGTGCGCTTCTCCGTCTGCACGCTTCCGGTGCTGTCGGTGGCGCGCACGGTGAGGGTGTGGGACCCCTTGGTCGCCTGCCAGGGGAAGGACCACTGGCGCCAGGTGTCACGGGTGTCCTCGGCGGCGAGGTGGGCCTCCTGCCAGGGACCGTCGTCCACCCGGATCTCGACCTTGTCGATGCCCCGGTGCTGGGCCCAGGCGACACCGGCCACCATCACGGTGCCGGACTTCGGCCGGGCGAACGGCTTGGGCGTGTCGATCCGGGACTGGGTCTTGATCGGCGCCTTCCGCGCCCAGCCACGCTTCACCCAGTACGGGTCGTAGGAGTCGAACGTGGTGAGTTCGATGTCCTGAATCCACTTGCAGGCGGAGACGTAACCGTAAAGGCCGGGCACGAGCATGCGCACCGGGAAGCCGTGCTCGAAGGGCAGCGGTTCGCCGTTCATGCCCACGGCGAGCATGGCGTCGCGGCCGTCCATGATGTCCTCGACGGGTGTGCCGATGGTCATGCCGTCCGCCGAGCGGGCGACCAACTGGTCGGCCGGGCCGCCGTGCGAGGGGGCCTTGACCCCGCATTCGGCGAGCAGGTCGGCCAGACGTGGGCCTGTCCAGCGGGCGTTGCCCACGTACGGGCCGCCGACCTCGTTCGACACGCAGGTCAGGGTGATGTCGCGCTCGATCAGCCGTCGGCGCAACAGGTCGTCGAAGGTGAAGGTGGCCGGCCGGGTCACGCCCTTGCCGTGGACGCGGAGTCGCCACGCGGTGGCGTCCACCTTGGGCACCACCAGGGCGGTGTCGACGCGGTAGAAGCTCTTGTTGGGCGTGACGTAGGGGCTGGCACCGTCGACCCTCAGAGCCGCCCGCCTCGGTGTCGGCTGCGCGGGCGAGCCGGGGCGGGGCAGGACGACCTGCTCGCGGGAGGCGACGGCGTCCCCCGCCCGGTTGCCGCTCAGCGTCCGGCCGACCCCGCCCACGACGGCGGACGCGGCGGCCGTGGAGGTGGCCGCGATGACGAAGCCACGCCGGTCCCAGGTGCCGGGCTCGGCGGACTCTCCGTCAGGGACCGGTACGGGGGTGATGAGGCGTCCGGCCAGGAGGTACAGGAGGAGCGCCCCGACGGTGGCCCCGGTCAGGGACGGCAGCGCGTCCGTGAGGCCGCGGGAGTCGGGGCGGGTGAGGGCGGCCGTCGCGCCGATGACGCCGAACAGGAGGACACCGGCCGCTCCCACGAGCCGGCGGCGTACCGCCAGCGCGCCCAGGCAGAGGGCGAGGAGTGCGAGGACGACGAGGATGCCGAACTGGAGCACCAGCTTGTCGTCGGTGCCGAAGTCGCGGATCGCCCAGTCCTTGACCGCCGCCGGGGTCTGGTCGATGGAGGCTCCGCCGACCACGACGACCGGACTGGCCTGGGGCCGTACCCCCGCCGCCACCAGCTCGGCCACCGCCAGCGCGGCGAACCCGGCGAGCCCGCCGCTCAGCGCGCCCAGCGCCGTCCGCACTGGCCCCGGTGATGTCCTCGGGTCGCTCTGTTCCTCACTCACGCGGGGAATCCGGGGCCGGGAAGGGGGCCGGATTGGTGACTTACTCAGATCGGATGAAGACGCATCTCACACCAATCCGGGGGGTGTTGGGCGACGGATCACAGGGATGCGGCGGTGTGGGAACGTTCCCGTCTGCCGCTGCGCCGTTCCGGTCGCCAGGTCGTCACGAGGGCGGCGGCCAGCAGGAGTTCGGCGATGTCTCCGCCGTAGTACATGATCTCCGCGCCGCGCCGGACCTGGTCGATAGGCGCGTGGACGTCGGTGAAGAAGCCGCCGTACAGGGCCTGGGCGATGAGTGCGTGTACGGCGATGGCGACGCCCAGGCAGGTGAGCCGAGCGGGTACGCCGGGTCGGCCGGGGGCGGGGTCGGGGCCCGCGATCGCGTGCGCGAACAGGCATCCGGACAGCAGGAAGTGTGCCGCCATGAGCCAGTGCCCGGCGGGGTGGCTCACGGCGGTGTCGTACAGCGGGGTGAAGTACAGCACCGCCAGGCTGCCCGTGCTCAGCAGGAGCGCGCAGACCGGATGGACCGCGAAGCGGACGGGCGGGCTGTGCAGGACGGCCGTGATCCGGCGGGCGCCGGCGGATGGCACCGCGCGCAGGGCCAGGGTGACGGGGGCGGCGAGCACGAGCGCCAGCGGGGCGTACATGCCGATGAGCATGTGCTGCGCCATGTGCGCCGGGAAGCCGGCGTGCGCCGTGGGTACCAGGGCGACGGCGATGAGCGCCAGCCCGGCGGCAAAGGATGCGGTGCGCCAAGTCGGCCAGCCCTGGGCGGGGTTGCGCCGTACGGCCCGCCGTACGGCGAGACGGTGGAGCGCGGCGAGGGCCAGCAGGACCAGTACGACCGCCACCGCCTGCGGCAGGCCCGACTCGTGGTGGTGTTCCGTCATGCGCGGCGCGGGGTCGCGGGGTCGTGGAAGCGGCCCCCGCGCCGGATCAGGTGGCCGACGGCCACGAACAGCGCGCCGAGGACGAGGAAACCGGCGTCCCACCATGCCTGGTAGGGCCCGCCGTGCACGTGGTGGATGCCGAGGATCTGGTGGTCGAGGATTCCCTCCACCAGGTTGAAGACGCCCCAGCCGGACAGCACCCACCCCCACAGCACCCGTGAGGTCCACACGGTGCGCCGGTCGTGGATGACGCGGGAGTACAGGACGGCGAGGCCCAGCAGGACGGCGATCCAGCACAGAGCGTGGAAGACGCCGTCCCACACGGTGTTCATCTCCAGCCCGGACACCGTGTGCGGGTCGTAGTACTTGACGCCGATGCGGTCGTGGTCGGTGCTGGTCAGCATGTGGTGCCACTGGAGGAGCTGGTGCAGCAGGATGCCGTCCACGAATCCGCCGAGGCCGACGCCGAGCAGCAACCCGGGCAGCCGGAGGCTCACGGGTGCCGTGTCGGGCGGCCGGGCGGTGCCCGCTGTGGTGGCCATCGGCTGTGCTCCGTCCGGTGGGCGTCGCTACGGTCCGTCCGCACACGGTTTCCCCCCGCGAGCGCGGGCGACACACGCTCCGCCCGGCTTCCGCCCGGTCGGCTGCGCTCACCGCACGTGCGCCGCCTCGACCACGGGCCGCCCGCCGGGGCGCAGGGCGACGCGCTCGCCACGTGCGCACGGTACGAGCCGTTCGCCGAGCCCGCGCTGCCGTACGGCGTCGAGGAAGTCGCTCAGCGGCGACTTCATGACGGTGTACTCCTCGTAGTGCACCGGCAGCACCCACTCGGGGTCCAGCCGTTCGGTGAGGCCGGCGCCCTGGGCTCCGGTCATGGTGACGAGGAAGCCGCCGGGGAGCCGGGTGCCGCCGAGGTGGAGGACGGCGAGGTCGAGGTCGGGGCAGCGGCGGGCGATGGCCGCGACGAGGGGCGGGAAGGGCAACGTGTCGCCGGAGAGGTAGAGGCGGAGCACGGGCGGGCCGCCGACGGGGCCGAACTCGAGCAGGCTGCCCATGACCGGCGGCAGCAGGGGCCGGAGCAGGCCGCCAGCGTGCTGCCCGGGCAGCGAGGTGACGGTCACCTGGGTGTCGCGGCCGGTCACCGTACGACTCCGCCAGGTCTCCAGCGCGGTGGCGTGCGGGAAGCCGTGCAGGCGGCGGAGTCTCCGGGCGGCCTGGGGCGTGGTGAGGACGGGGAGAGCCGAGTCGAGGCCGCGCCGCGCGACCCGGTCCCAATGGTCTCCGTGCAGATGCGACAGCACGATCGCGTCGATGTCGGCGGGCAGGTCGGCGACGCCGAGGGTGGGCTCCAGCAGACGGCGGCTGGTGAGCCCGTGCCCGAGGTAGGCGTGCTGGCCCCGGTGGAGGAAGTTGGGGTCGGTCAGCAGGGTGACGTCGCCGTAGCGGATCAGGAGCGTGGCGTTCCCGATGAAGTGGCAGGTGACGGGTGGGTCCTGCGGGGTCGCGGTCATGTACGCCTCCTCGGGTCGCCGGTGCCCCCAACGGAGTGGCGGTCCAGGCCCGTTGCCGTTGCCGTTGCCGTTGCCACCAAGGTAAGCACCGTCAACACATAGCCGCGCCGGCCGCCTCAGTCGTCCTCGTGCAGCGCCGATCCGAGGAAGTCGATGGCGATCTTGCGGGCGATGTTGGCCGCCCTGGTGTCACGCAGGCTGTCCAGGAGCAGGAAGTCGTGGACCATGCCCGCGACCCGGACCGAGGTGACGTCGTTGCCCGCCTCGCGGAGCTTGTTGGCGTACTCCTCGCCCTCGTCGCGCAGCACGTCCGCCTCGTCGGTGATGACCAGCGTGGGCGGCAGGCCCTTCAGCTCCTCCAGCGACGCCTGGAGCGGGGCGGCGTACTTCTCCGAGCGCTGGGACGGGTCGGAGGTGTAGGCGTCCCAGAACCACTTCATGGCGTCGCGGGTGAGGTAGTAGCCTTCGGCGAACTGCTCGTAGGACGGCGTGTCGAAGCCGGCGTCGGCCACCGGGTACAGCAGGCACTGGGCCTTGAGGTCGATGCCGCCGCGGTCCTTGTTCATCAGCGCGAACACCGCCGACATGCAGCCGCCGACCGACTCGCCGGTGACGGCGATGTCCGAGGCGTCCAGGCCGTGCTCCGCGCCGTGCTTGACGACCCACTGGCCCACGGCGTAGTTCTGCTCGATCTGGGTCGGGTACTTCGCCTCCGGCGCGCGGTCGTAGACCGGGAAGACACCCGCCGCGCCCGCGCCCACGGTGAGTTCGCGGAAGAGGCGGTCGTGGGTCTTGTCGTCGCCGAAGACCCAGCCGGCGCCGTGGATGTAGAACAGCACCGGCAGCGGGCCCGTCACGCCCTTGGGGCGGATGATGCGGGTACGGACGGTGCCCCACTCGCCCGCGTCCACGTCGACCCACTCCTCGTCGACCTCGGGGCGGGGCACGCTGGTGTCGCTCTGGAGGTCGGCGAGGATGGCCCGGCCCTGTTCCGGCGGGACCTCGTAGATCCGGGGGTGGGGATCGGTCGCCTCGGACAGCTCCTTGGCGGCGGGTTCGAGGTACGGGGTGACGGGCGGCGGGATTTCGGACATGGCCACTCCTTGAACTGGGGACGCGAGTGCCTCGCCGCGCGGCCGGTCCGGCCGCTGGTGGTGACGGCTACCCCGAGTCGGAGATCACCCACACGTGCGATCCCCCTTTGTCCATGTTTGGGGGGCCTGCCGTGGAGCGCAACCGGCCGCCACGAGCGTCGGAGCGGCCTGCCCGGCTCAGTTGGGCGGGATGTCCACGAAGCCGGAGATCTCACCCACCAGGGCCGCGAGCGACCGGCCTACGCCCTGATCGCCATCGTGGCCGGAGTGCATGCGTCGTACCGCCGCAGGACCAGTTCCGCCACCGACGGATGCGTGCCGAGAGGGGCCGACGTCCAGCGGGCGGCGGTTCGGGTCAGGGCGTGGGCGAAGTGGCCCGGGGCCAGGAGGTGGGTGGCCAGGGCTACGTCGGGGTGGCCGGCTGTGTGCCAGGCGGAGATCGCTTCGGCGGGGGTCGGGCCTTGGCCGGAGGCGAAGGCGATCGTCACCGGGGCGTTCAACCGGGCGGACAGGAGGCGGGCCGACTCGGCCGTGTCCGCTCCGGCGCGGGGGTCGGAGGAGCCGGTGGCGGCGAGGACGACGGGGGAGGCGTTCGGCGGGCGGCCCGCTTCGGCGAGGCGGGACGCCAGGGCGTCGGCCAGCAGGGGGGACGGGCCGAGGGCCGGGGTGACCCGTACCGTGCCGGGGTCCGCTTCGGCGAGGAGGGCCGGGATGTCGGCGCGCACGTGGTAGCCGCTGGCCAGGAGCAACGGGACGGCGACCACCGGGCCGGGGAGCGACGCCAGCGCCTGGGGCACGGAGGGTTCCACCAGGCCGAGCCAGGCCGGCTCGACCCGAAGGCCGGGGCGCAGGCGGCGGACCTCGTTCAGCAGGGCGAGTACCGTGCGAACGCCCTCCGGGTCGCGGGTGCCATGGGCGACGGCCAGCAGCGTGGCGTTCATCGGGTGCCTCCGTCGGGCTCCGTCGCCAGGCGGTAGCCGCGCTTGGGGACCGTGCGGATCAGGCTCGCGTAGGGGCCCAGGGCCGCCCGTAGCCGCGTCACCGCGGCCTCGACCGCGTGCTCGTCCGCGCCCTGGCCCGGCCATACCCGGCGCAGCAGTTCAGGGCGGCCGACCACCCAGCCGGGGCGTTCGGCGAGGGCCCGGAGCACCCGTGCCGAGCCGGGCGTCAGCCATACCGCTTCCGCCGGGGCGTCCTCGCCGAGGAGCAGGGCGTTGCCCTGGAGGACCAGCGTCCGGTCGCCGGCCGGGACCAGGTGGCGGTCGCGGTCGGGAAGCGTGGCGGTGAGGAGGTGGACCATCGCTCCCAGTCTCCCTCGCTCGGGCCACACCGGCCCGGCGCCCACCTCCAGCAGCGGGCGGGCGCACACCGGGCCGACGCACAGGGCCAGCACGTCCGTACGCAGCCGCTCCAGGACCGTCTCGTACCGGCCCGCCGCCTCCGCGTGCTCCAGGAAGGAGGTGATGGCCGGCGCGGAGGTGAACAGCAGCGCGTGCACCTCGCCGCGCGCCGTGGCCTCGGCCAGCCGTCGCACCGGCTCGGGGTCCTGGGGCGGCGCCCAGCGGTACACCGGGACCTCCACCACCTCCGCGCCCCGCTCCCGCAGCGCCGAGGCCAGCCCCGGCAACGGCGCCCCGTGCTCCTGCACCGCGACCCGCCGCCCCCGCAGGTCCCGCGCGAGCAGCCAGGTGCGCAGCTCGTCCACCGCCTCCGAGGCGGGCGAGTACGTCTCGGTCGTGCCGCAGGCCCGTACCGCGCCTGTGGCCTTCGGGCCCCGCGAGAGCACCTCGGCCTCGCGGCAGGCCGCGGTGAGGGCGGCGCCGTACCCCCAGCCCTCGGCGGCGCTCATCCAGCCGCGCCAGCCGACGCCGGTGGTCGCGACCACGTAGTCCAGCGGGGCCGCAAGGCACCGCTCGGTGGCCGCCCGCAGTGCCGCGTCGTCCTCCAGCGGCACGATGCGCAGCGCGGGCGCCTCCATCACCCGCGCCCCGCGCCGGCGCAGCAGCGCCGTCAGCTCCTCACGCCTGCGTGCCGCCGTGACGCCCACCGTGAATCCGGTGAGTTCGGCGGCCGTCTCCCTGGTACCGGCCTTCATGCCCCGAGGCTGCGGGGGCGCGATGTCGCGGCCGTTGCCCGCCGGTCACGTCCCGGTTACCGCAACGGGCATACGTGTTACGGAAGATGTCCTCTCCCGCACACCGCTCCGCCGGGCCTGTGCGCGTCTCGTACCGCAGGGGCAACGCGACCGAGCTGTGCCGGAAACGGCGGCGGTCCAGCCTCGTTGCCATGACCGACACCCACTGCCCCTACTGCTCCCTCCAGTGCGGCATGCGCCTGCGCCCGAGCTCCGCCGGAGGGGTGCCCGAGGTCACCGGGCGCGACGAGTTCCCGGTGAACCGGGGTGCGTTGTGCGGGAAGGGGCAGACCTCGGCCGCGCTGCTGGCGCCCGGCGTACGACTGACCGCGCCCCTGGTGCGGGACGCGGACGGCCTGCGCGAGGCGTCGTGGGAGGAGGCGCTGGACCGGGTCGCCGGGGCGATGAGGGCCACCGCGGAGGCGCAAGGGCCGGACGCGGTGGGGGTGTTCGGCGGTGGCGGACTGACCAACGAAAAGGCTTACCTGCTCGGCAAGTTCGCCCGTGTCGCGCTGCGCACCCGCTCGATCGACTACAACGGCCGCTTCTGCATGTCCTCCGCTGCCGCCGCCTCCCGCGCAGCCTTCGGCCTGGACCGGGGGCTGCCCTTCCCACTGGCCGACGTGGCCCGAACCGGCTGTGTGATCCTGGTCGGCGCCAACCCGGCCGAGACGATGCCGCCCGCGGTGCGCTACCTGCGCGAACTTCGGGAGAACGGCGGCACTCTGGTGGTCGTCGACCCGCGCCGGACGCGTACCGCCGAACTGGCCGACCTCCATCTCCAGCCCCTGCCGGGCACCGACCTGGCCCTGGCGCTCGGCCTGCTCCATATCGCCATCGCCGAGGGGCACTCGGACGAGGAGTTCATCGCAGCCCGTACGACCGGCTGGGCCGACGCCCGCGCCGCCGCCGTGGCCCACTGGCCGGAGCGGGTGGAGGCGCTGACCGGCGTCCCCGTACCCCACCTCCGACAGGCCGTGGCCCTGTTCACCCGCACTCCGCACGCCATGGTGCTCACCGCGCGCGGGCCCGAGCAGCAGAGCAAGGGCACCGCGACCGTCGGCGCCTGGATCGACCTGTGCCTGGCCACCGGCCGGGCCGGACGGCCGCTGAGCGGGTACGGGTGCCTCACCGGGCAGGGCAACGGCCAGGGCGGCCGCGAACACGGGCAGAAGGCGGACCAACTTCCCGGCTACCGCTCGCTGGAGGACCCCGAGGCACGGGCGCACATCGCCGCCGTCTGGGGTGTGGACCCCGGCGACCTGCCGCACTCCGGGTCGTCGGCGTACGAGCTGCTGGACTCCCTCGGCCGGCCCGGCGGAGTCCGGACGCTGCTGGTCATGGGGTCCAACCCGGTCGTCTCCGCCCCGGACGCCGCCCGCATCACTCGACGGCTGGCCGCGCTGGACCATCTCGCGGTGTGCGACGTGGTGCTGTCCGAGACGGCACTGCTGGCCGACGTCGTCCTGCCGGTGACCCAGTGGGCCGAGGAGACCGGCACCCTCACCAACCTGGAGGGCCGCGTCCTGCTCCGCCGCGCCGCCGTCACCCCGCCGCCCGGCGTCCGCAGCGACCTCGCCGTACTGCACGGCCTGGCCCGACGCCTGGGGCACACAACGGGGTTCCCCGACGCCCCCGAGGACATCTTCGCCGAACTACGCCGGGCCACCGCCGGGGCGCCCGCAGACTACTCCGGCATCTCCTACGACCGCATCGCGGCCGAGGACGGCGTCTTCTGGCCCTGCCCGGCCCCCGGCCACCCCGGCACCCCTCGCCTCTTCCTCGACCGTTTCGCCCATCCCGACGGACGCGCCCGCTTCACCGCGCCCTCGCACCGGCCAGCCGCCGAGGAGCCCGACGACGCGTATCCGCTGTACCTGACCACCGGGCGCACCGTGACCCACTACCAGAGCGGCGCCCAGACCCGCCGCGTGCCGGAACTGGCCGCCGCCGCGCCCGGCCCGTACGTCGAACTGCACCCCGATCTCGCCGCCGAACTCGACGCTCAGGAGCAGGATCTGGTAACCGTCACCAGCCGCCGGGGCACCGTCACCGCCCCGGCCCGCCTCACCGCGGCCATCCGGCCGGACACGGTGTTCATGCCGTTCCACTGGCCCGGCGGGGGACGCGCGAACCTGCTCACCAACCCGGCGCTCGACCCGGTGTCCCGAATGCCGGAGTTCAAGGTGTGCGCGGTGCGGGTCGAGAAGGCGGTACTCCCCCGGGTCTGCGAGCCCGCCGCACCCGTGGCGGTCGGCGCGTGAAGTCCCGACGTATCGCCGTGGTCGGCGCCGGGATGGCCGCCGCGCGCCTGGCCCAGCAACTCGAGGCTCACGCCGGGCCCACGGAGACGGCCCTCTACGGGGCCGAACCCGAACCGCCCTACAACCGCGCCCTCTTGACCGACGTCCTCACCGGGCGGTACTGCGCTGACGGTCTGGCTCTGCCGACCGGGGACGCGAAGGTGCGCACGGGGACCGAGGTGGTGGCCGTCGACGTCCGGGGCCGGGCCCTCACACTCGCCGACGGGAGCCGCGAGACGTACGACGAACTGGTCCTGGCCACGGGCGCCGAGCCGGTACTGCCCGGCCACACGGAGGGTGCGCACACGCTGCGCTCCCTCGCCGACTGCGCCCGTATCTCCCGTCACGCGGACACCGCCACCCGCGCCGTGGTGATCGGCGGCGGCGTACTGGGCGTCGGCGCCGCCCGCGCCCTCGCCGCCCGAGGTCTGCCCGTGAACATCGTTCACGAGGGCCCCCACCTGGTCGACCGCCACCTCGACAGCGAGGCCGGCGCCGCCCTGCGCACCGCGCTGGGCCGCCTCGGGGTCACGGTCCGCCTCGCCTCGACCCTGGACGGCGGTGTCCGCCGCACGAGCGCCGACCTCGTGGTCATCACCTGCGGAGTCCGCCCCCGTACCGCCCTCGCCCGCGCCGCCGGACTGCCCGTACGGCGCGGCATCGTCGTCGACGACACTCTGGCCTGCGCCCCGCACACCTACGCCATCGGGGACTGCGCCGAGCACCGCGCCGCGCCGTACGCCCTGGCCACGACCGCCTGGGAGCAGGCCGACGTGCTCGCCGCCCGCCTCTCCGGCGCCGACCCCGGGGCGCGTTACACCGGCTCCCGGCCGATGACCCGGCTCACCGCGGGCCCCGTCGAGTACGCCGCGTTCGGTGCGTGCGGCAACGCCGCCGAGGAGGGCGCCGACGTGCTGCGCATCGGGGACGCCACCCGGGGGTCCTACAAGAAGCTCGTGCTGCGCGGCAACCGGATCGTCGGCGCGATCCTCGTCGGCGACCTCGCCACCGCGGGCACCCTCACCCGCGCCTATCTCACCGGCCGGCCCGTCGGGCCCGACCCGTTGTCCCTGCTCACCGCCCCGCTGTCCGTCCGAGCGACCGAGGAGTCCCGCCCATGACCGCCCCCACCACCCGGCCTCCGAAGGAGCTGGTGCTCGTCGGCCACGGCATGGTCGGCCAGCGCTTCCTGGAGGCGCTGCACGAGCAGCCCGGCGCCGACACCTGGCATGTCACCGTCCTCGCCGAGGAGCCTCGGCCCGCCTACGACCGCGTCCACCTGACGAGCTGGTTCTCCGGTACCACCGCCGAGGAACTGAGCCTGGTGCCGGACGAGTTCATGGCGCGGCACGGCATCACCCTCCACCTCGGTGACCCCGCGACCGCCGTCGACCGCGCTTCCCGCACCGTCACCAGCGCCTCCGGCCGCGTCCTGCGCTACGACGCGCTCGTGCTGGCCACCGGCTCGTACCCGTTCGTGCCGCCGGTGCCCGGCCACGACACCCCCGGCTGCCATGTGTACCGCACGCTCGACGACGTACGCGCCATCCGCGAGGACGCGGCGCAGGCCCGTACCGGGATCGTCGTCGGCGGCGGACTGCTCGGTCTGGAGGCGGCCGGTGCTCTGCGCGCCCTCGGACTGGACACGCACGTGGTGGAGTTCGCCCCGCGGCTGATGGCCCTCCAGGTGGACGAGGGGGGTGGAGCGGTACTGCGCCGCAAGATCGAGGAGTTGGGCGTGCGGGTGCACACCGGCGCGGGCACCTCGGCCGTCGACGCGGGCCCCGACGGACGTGTCCGCGCGGCGCGGCTGTCGGACGGCACGGAACTCCCCACCGATCTGGTGGTGTTCTCGGCCGGAGTCCGTGCCCGCGATCAACTGGCCCGCGACTGCGGTCTGTCGGTGGGTGAGCGCGGTGGCATCACCGTCGACGCCACCTGCCGCACCGCCGACCCGCATGTGTGGGCGATCGGAGAATGCGCCCAGGCGGTGGACGGCCGGGTGTACGGCCTGGTCGCTCCCGGCTACGCGATGGCCGAGACAGCCGCCCGCCAACTGTGCCGGGTGGAAGCCGAGTTCACGGGCGCCGACCTCTCCACCAAGCTCAAGCTGCTCGGCGTGGACGTGGCCAGCTTCGGCGACCCGCACGGCACCGCCGAGGGCGCGCTCGACGTCACCTTCGCCGACAGCCGCTCCGGCGTCTACAAGAAGCTCGTCATCGGCGCCGACGGCTCCCTCCTCGGCGGTGTCCTGGTGGGCGACACGGAGGCGTACGGCGTACTGCGCCCCCTCGCGCTCGCCGGGAAGCCGCTGACCGTACCGCCGGAGCAGTTGGTACTCCCCGCCGCCCAAGGCAGCGCCGTCACCATGCGGTTGCCCGACGACGCGGTGCTCTGCTCCTGCCACAACGTCACCGGGGGTGCCGTCCGCGCCGCCGTACGGGAGCAGGGGCTCACCGATGTCGCCGAGGTCAAGAAATGCACCAAGGCCGGTACCGGTTGCGGCAGTTGCCTGAAGACCCTCACCACTGTCGTCCGGGACGAACTCGCCGCGTCCGGCACGGAGGTCTCCCGCGGTCTCTGCGAGCACTTCGCGCACACCCGCGCCGAGCTGTACGAGATCGTCCGCGTCCGGGGCCTCACCGACTTCACCACGCTCATCGACAGCCACGGCACCGGCGACGGCTGTGACGTCTGCAAGCCCGTCGTCGCCTCGATCCTGGCGAGCCTGGGCAACGGCCATGTCCTGGACGGCGAACAGGCCGCCCTCCAGGACACCAACGACCACCACCTCGCCAACCTCCAGCGCAACGGCTCCTATTCGGTCGTCCCGCGCGTCCCCGGCGGCGAGATCACGCCGGAGAAACTCATCGTCATCGGTGAGGTGGCCCGCGACTTCGGCCTGTACACCAAGATCACCGGAGGTCAGCGCATCGACCTCTTCGGTGCCCGCGTCGACCAACTCCCCTCCGTCTGGCGCCGCCTGGTCGACGCCGGCTTCGAGTCGGGGCACGCCTACGGCAAGTCGCTGCGCACCGTGAAGTCCTGTGTCGGGCAGACCTGGTGCCGGTACGGCGTGCAGGACTCCACGTCGCTCGCCATCGAACTGGAGCTGCGCTACCGGGGACTGCGCGCCCCGCACAAGCTGAAGTCCGCCGTCTCGGGCTGCGCCCGCGAGTGCGCGGAGGCCCAGTCCAAGGACTTCGGGATCATCGCCACCTCCACCGGCTGGAACCTCTACGTCGGCGGCAACGGCGGCACCACCCCGCGCCACGCCGACCTGCTCGCCACCGACCTGGACAAGGCGACCCTCGTCCGCACCATCGACCGGTTCCTGATGTTCTACATCCGCACCGCCGACCGCCTGGAACGCACCGCGCCCTGGCTGGAACGGCTCGAAGGCGGCTTGGACCATCTGCGGGCCGTCGTGCTGGACGACTCGCTGGGCATCGCGGCCGACCTCGACGCCCAGATGGCCCGCCATGTCGCCGGCTACGCGGACGAGTGGGCCGCCGTCCTGGACGACCCCGACCGGCTGCGCCGCTTCACCTCCTTCGCCAACGCCCCGGACGTGCCCGACCCCACGGTCACCTTCGTCCCCGAACGCGACCAGATGCGCCCCGCCCGGCCCGGCGAGGTCGGGCGTCCGCTGCGGGAGCTCGTCCTCGTCTCCGCCCAGGAGGCCGGCCGATGACGGACATCCTGGTCGAGGTCCGGCACGGCGCGCGCTGGGTCCCCGTTCTGCGGTACGCCGACCTCGTCCCCGGCCGGGGCGTGGCCGTCCTCCTCGGCGAGGAACAGGTCGCCCTCTTCCGCGACCGGGAGGGCCGTCTGCACGCCGTCGGCAACCGCGATCCGTTCAGCGGCGCCCAGGTCATCTCCCGCGGCCTGCTCGGCAGCCGGGGTACCACGCGTGTCGTCGCGTCTCCCATGTACAAGCAGGTCTTCGACCTGCGCACCGGCACCTGTCTCGACGAGCCCACCGCCCCCGACGGCACGCCCGCCCGGCTGCCCGTGTGGCCGGTGCGCACCACTCCCCCGGAAGGCGGCCCCGCATGCCCGTGACCCATCCCACCAGCTCGTCCGGCGTCCGCGAAGCCGCCCGGCCCCTGCGCCGGCTACTCCCCGGCCGCCGCCGCGAACTGACCGACTGGCGCCCCGAGGACCCCGCCTTCTGGGAGGCGGGCGGCGCCCGAATCGCCCGCCGCAACCTGCTGTGGTCCGTGGTCGCCGAGCACGTCGGCTTCTCGGTCTGGAGCCTGTGGTCCGTCCTCGTGCTGTTCCTCGGCCCCGAGTACGGCGTCGACCCGGCCGGCAAGTTCCTCCTGACCGCCCTGCCCACCGCGCTCGGCGCGTTGCTGCGGGTGCCGTACGCCCGCGCCGTCGCCGTCTTCGGCGGCCGCACCTGGACCGTGGTCAGCGCGCTCCTCCTGCTCGTCCCCACCGTGGCGACCGCCGTCGTCCTGGAGCCCGGCACCTCGTACGGCACCCTGCTGCTCGCCGCCTGCCTCGCCGGGGTCGGCGGCGGCAACTTCGCCTCCTCGATGGCGAACATCAACGCGTACTACCCGCAGGCCCTCAAGGGCTGGGCCCTCGGCGTCAACGCGGGCGGGGGCAACCTCGGTGTCCCGGCGGTGCAGTTGGCGGGACTCGCGGTCCTCGCCACGGTCGGTGCCGGGCATCCGCGCCTGCTGGTGCTGCTGTACGTACCGCTCGTCGTCGCCGCCGCCGTGTGCGCCTACCTGCGGATGGACGACCTGCGCGTGCCCCGGCCGCCGGGTCGGCTGGGCGTGCTGCTCAGGTGGCGGCACACCTGGCTGATCTCGCTGTTGTACGTGGGCACGTTCGGCTCCTTCATCGGCTTCTCGTTCGCCTTCGGGCAGGTACTCCAGGTGCAGTTCGCGGACGAGTTCGCCACGCCGGTCAGCGCCGCCTACCTGACCTTCCTCGGTCCGCTGCTCGGTTCCCTCGTGCGCCCGGTGGGCGGGCGCCTCGCCGACCGGTTCGGCGGGGCACGGGTGAGCCTGGCGGCCTTCGCGGCGATGGCGGGCGGCGCCCTGCTGGCCCTGGCCGCCTCCCGGGCCCACTCCCTCCCCCTGTTCGTGACGGCGTTCACCGCCCTGTTCGTCCTCAGCGGCCTGGGCAACGGCTCGACCTACAAGATGATCCCGACCCTGTGCGGCACCACCCCCGACGGCGAGGCCCGCGCCTCGGCGCTGATCGGCTTCGCGGGCGCGGTCGGCGCCTTCGGCGGGGTGCTGGTCAACATCGCCTTCCGCGAGTCGTTCCTCGCGGTCGGGAACGGCGACGGGGCGTACACCGCGTTCATCGCCGCGTACGTGGTGTGCGCGGGCGTGACCTGGACGGCGTACGTACGCCGGACGGCGTGACGTGCCGGTCGGGCTGAGCGCGGATGCCGTTCAGGAGAGTTCCTCCACCTCCGCCATGTCGAACGCCTCGAAGCCGGCCTCCGCGTCCGGTTCCCCGCCGAGCCGCTGCTCGGACCAGATCGTCTTGTCCTGGTGGCTGTGCCGGACGCCCCAACGGGTGCTGAGGCGCATGACGATGTAGAGGCCGCGCCCGCCTTCGTCGCTCTCGCGGGCGTGGCGCAGGTGGGGGCTGGTGCTGTTGGCGTCGGTGACCTCGGTCAGGAGCCGGCCGCTGTCGTGGATGAGGCGCAGTTGGACCGGCCCGGCGCCGTAGCGGATGGCGTTGGTGACGAGTTCGCTGACGATGAGCCCGGTGGTGTACGCCGCCCCGTCGAGGTGCCAGACGGCGAGCTGCTGGTCGACGAGCCGTCGTGCCGTGCTCACCACGGACGGCTCGGCGGGCAGCGTCCAGTCCGCGACGTTCTCCTTGGCCAGGGTGTGGGTGCGGGCGAGCAGCAGCACGGCGTCGTCGTCGCGGGAGGGTGCCATGCGGTACACGGCGTCGTCGCTGAGTTCCCGCAGGGGCCGCGCGGGCGAGGCGAGGGTCTGTGCGAGCCTGCGCCGGGCGGCGGCCGGGTCGTGGGCGTGGGCGCCCAGGAGGCCGTTGGTGTAGTGGGCGAGCAGGGTCCCGGCGGGCAGGTCGATCACGGCCGGGGTGAAGACCCGTCCGCCCCCGGAACCCAGCGGCGGCCCGAGGGGCACGTCCACGTGGACGGGCGAGCCGGCGGGGTCGATGATCACCGGCGCCGGATGTCCCGCCCGCACCATCGCGCAGCGCCGGGAGACGGGGTTGTAGACGGTGACCGCGCAGGTCGCCACGTAGGCGTCCGAGGGTCCGGCGAGCTGAGAGGCGACCTCGTCCAGGTGGGTCAGCAGCTCGTCGGTCTCCAGGTCCTGGAGGGCGAGGGTGCGCAGGGCGATACGGAGCTGGCCCATCGTGGCCGCCGCTTCGATGCCGTGTCCGGCGACATCACCGACGACCAGGGCGACGCGCGTCCCGGAGAGGGGGATGACGTCGTACCAGTCGCCGCCCGCGCTCTCGGGCAGGTACATGTGGGCGGTCTCCACCGCCGAGAGGCGCGGAGTGGTGCTGGGCTGGAGCTTGCGCTGCAGGGTGGAGGCCACGGTGTGCTCGCGACGGTAGCTGTGCGCGTTGTCCAGGTGCGCGGTGGTGGTGGCGGCCGCCTGCCGGGCCACGTCGAGGTCGGCCTCCTCGAAGGGGTCGGTGCGGTGCCGGTACAGGGTGAGCAGGCCGAGCACGGAGTCCCGCACCCTGAGCGGTACGACGATCATGGAGTGCACGTTCGCGCTGAGCAACGGCTCGAACATCTGCGGATCGGCGGCCAGCCACGGCGCGTCCGGCGTCACCGGGACGATACGGGCCTCGGTGTCGTTGAGTGCCTGCGTGTACGGCGTGGGGAAGGGGAAGGGGCGGCTGTCTCCCTCCTTCCTTGCGGTCACGATGTGGGCGGGGGCGAAGGAGAGCCGGCGCAGCGGAACCCCCGACGTCAGGGGGCCGGAAACGGGGCCGTCGTCCAGCAGGTCGACGCTCGCCCCGTCGGCGAAGGCCGGGACCAGCGCCCGCACCAGCTCATCGGCCGTGGTCCGCACGTCCAGCGTGGAACCGACGGTCGAGTGCACCCTGCTGAGGACGGCGAGCCGGTCCGCCGCGGCCTGCCTCTCGGTCACGTCCTCGACCACACCCACCAGCCCGGGAGCCCCGTCGCCCGAGTCGGGCAACGGGAAGAGGGACACCTCCACCGCGAGCGTCCGGTCCGGGTCCGACGGCGACTTTCCCCGGATCAGCATCCCCCGCAGCGGCACCCCACTGACCAGCGCCTCGTCCATCAAGGATCTCAGCTTGGCCGTCTCCAGACCGGGCGCGAACTCCTCGACGTCATGCCCGACGATGTCCTCGGCGGCCAGCTTCCGCACCCCTCGCCCGGACGGGTTGTAGCGCGTGACCTTCCCCTCGGAGTCGAAGACGAACAGCCCTTGTGGAGAGTTGCCGAACAGCGCGTTCAGCACCGCGGCATCATCGATGGGATCGCTCGCCACCCCAGGCTCCCTTCCCGGACCTTCCTCCTCACCTTCTCGCATCGACGGGTCCCAGCAACTCGACCGAGGAAGCGGACGGGGCCGGGGCGCGGTGAGCGGCCTCGCGTTTCAGCGAGCTCACTCCGGCACGGTGGCCGCTCGGCCGGTGCTGCCCCGCCCGCTCCGGCCCGGCGTGCCGGGGGTGGGCTGCGTCGACCGGCTCTGAGCGGCACAGGCGAGTGCGCCGCAGGTGAGGGCGACGGCCGTGGTCAGGTCGAGGGGCGCACCCTGCAGGCCCCAGGCCGCGATCACGGAGACCGCGGGGATGAGGGCGAACAGGATCGCCGCCCCCCGCGCTCCCTTGATCCGCACGCAGGCCGCGTAGCAGACCATCCCCACCGCGCTGGCGAGTACGAGCAGCAGGAGCAGGGCGACGGCGGGCACGGGGTCGGTGACGTGCTGCGGGGTGCTGAGGGCGAGCGCGGCGGCCGGAAGGACGGAACCTGTGACGCCGATCGCGGTGAACACGAAGGGGTCGACCGCTCGCAGCTTCCGCTCCTGGATGAGGGAGCCGCCGGACAGACCGCCGAGCGCGATCAGGACGGTGATCAGTCCTGGTCCGACGGACGGGTCGGCCAGCAGCCGTGGGAGACAGGCCGCGACCACGCCCACCGTACCGAGGGCGAGCGCGACGAGTCCCCAGGAGTTCTCGCGCCGACGCAGCACCAGCCGGGCCAGGACCGAGGTGGTGACGGGGTTCATGGCGATCACCAGGGCCGCGACGCCCGGCCCCAGCCCATGGGCCATGCCCCAGTAGAGACCGAGGAACTGCACTCCCTGCACCAGCAGCCCGCCGGCGACCGTCCAGACGAGCAGACGTCCGCGCGGCAGCGGAGTCCGCCGCGCGATCACGACGGTCCACATCAGCACGGCACCGATCAGGAAGCGCAGCAGGATCAGGAGGAACGGCGTGACATGGCCGAGGGTGAGCGCGCCCAGGGGATAGCCGAGGGCGTACAGCAGGACGGTCAGGGCCGGGAGAAGTCGCTGGAACATGCTCCGACCTCAGCACCGGCACCGGCCGGTGTGCGTGACCGATCGTGATTCGTGAACGATCCTCCTTCCGTACGTCGTTCACCGGTGACAATGAGACATGGCGACCCTCGACATCACCTGCCTGCGCAGCCTGGTCAGCGTGGCTTCCTTCGGCGGGGTCCGCAGGGCCGCCGAGGCCCTGCATCTGTCACAGGCGGGGGTCAGCGGTCATCTGCGCCGCCTGGAGGCGGAGCTGGGTTTCCCCGTCGTGACACGGCAGGGCCGGAACATCGCCTTCACTTCCCGGGGCGAGGACGTACTGCGGGAGGCGTACCGGCTGCTCGGTGAGCACGACGACGCGCTGCACCGGCTGCTGGGTGCCGCGAGCGGGGAGTTGCTGGTCGTGTCCACCGAGCACGCGACCGAGGCGCTGCTGCGCGCGGTCGCGCGCGTCCTCTCCCGCGACCACCCGGACCGGCCCGTCCGTTTCCGGTTCCACCGCAGCGCCCGCGTGCGCGAGTTCGTGCACGACCACTCGGCGGACGTGGCGCTGGGCATCGGGGACCTCGGTCACGGCACCCGGCACATCACCGACCTGCCCCTCACCTGGGTCGGCCCGTCGGACCGCGCTCCGGACACGGGCGCGCTGGTCACCTTCACCGCCCCTTGCACCGTCCGGGACCACATCCTGACGTCCGAAGCGGCGGCAGGCGGGTCGCTGGTCCGGGAGTGCGCCGACCTGGTCAGTCTCCTTTCCGCCGTCAAAGCCACCGGGGGTATCACGGCCCTCCCGCAAGCCCGGAGGCGCGAGCCCGGCCTGACGAGGCTCGACTCCCTTCCGCCCCTCCCCTCCATCCCCCTGACCCTCGTCACCAGCAACCGTCTTGCGGCCAGGACCAGGGACGGCATCATCGCCGCGCTCCTTACGACCACCCGACGCGACGACTCCCTGGGCGCCACCACCGACCGCTGACGCCCGCCCGCGCGGGCAGACGGGACAGCGCCACCGGAGTGAGATGCTGGGAGGGGACCTGGCCGTCACTCCTCGCCCCCGCACCCCCGTACCGCTGGAGCCGCCGTGTCCCCGACCTCCTCCCCCGCCTCCGGCGACCCCGACGCCCTCTTCGGGCTGACCGAGCTGCTGGGCGCCGAGGACCCCACCGAGGACCCGGCGCCGGGCGACACCCCCGAGCCGGTGTCCCGGCTGCTCGACGTGCGGGAGATCTACGCCGAGCCCGCCGCCGCCCTCTCCCCGCGCGGCCGGCAGGTCATCGCCCGCTTCCCCGGCGCGCGCGTACTGGAGGTCGGCTCGCACTGGAACATCCCCCACCTGCACGGCAACGAGGGCAAAGCGGACCGCTGGGTGCGGGTCAAGCGGCAGACGCTCGTCCTCGGCGTGCGCAAGTCACTGACCGTACGGCCCAACGGACGCTCGGCGGACTGGATCGCGCCCGGCGCCTCCAACGGCTGCGCCATGTCCTGCGCGTACTGCTACGTCCCGCGCCGCAAGGGATACGCCAACCCGATCACCGTCTTCACCAACATCGGGGATGTCGTCGACGCCCTGGACCGGCACATCACCTCCCTCGGCCCGAAGCAGGAGCCCACGCAGTGCGACGAGGAGCGCTGGGTGTACGACACGGGGGAGAACGGTGACTGCTCGGTGGACGCGCTGATCAGTGACAACACCGCCGACCTCATCGCCGCCTTCCGGCGGTGGCCCACCGCGATGGCCTCCTTCGCCACCAAGTACGTCAACCGGGACCTGCTCGCCCTGGACCCGCGCGGCTCGACCCGTATCCGCTTCTCGGTGATGCCGCCGGGCGACTCCCGGCTGCTGGACGTGCGGACCAGCCCGGTGGCCGAGCGGATCGCCGCCGCCGGGGACTTCCTGGACGCGGGCTACGAGGTGCACTTCAACCTCTCCCCCGTCGTACTGCGCCCCGGCTGGGAGGACGACTGGGCGGATTTGCTGCGCCACCTCGACGACGTGCTGCCGGCGCGGGTGAAGGCGCAGGCGGCGGCCGAAGTCATCATGCTGACGCACAACCGTCAGCTCCACGACGTGAATCTGCGCTGGCACCCGCGCGCCGAGGGCGTGCTGTGGCGCCCGGACATCCAGCAGGCCAAGCGCTCGGAGAACGGCGCGCTCAACGTGCGTTACCGCAACGACGTCAAACGCGAGGGCGTACAGCGGCTGACCGAGCTGGTCGCGGCGCACACGCCCTGGCTGCGGGTGCGGTACGCGTTCTGAGCGGAAAGGGCACCGGGGAATCCATGGCCCCCGCACGGTGTTACCCGTGTCGGCCCGCCTCCGGCACGGTGGGCCGCCATGCCGACCCACGACCCCTGGGAGCCCCGCGTGAGCGTCCTGTTCGAACCGCTGACCCTCCGTTCGCTGACCGTGCGGAACCGCCTGTGGATGGCGCCGATGTGCCAGTACTCGGCCGCACCCGAGGGCCCGGACACCGGCGCGCCGAACGACTGGCACTTCCAGCACCTCGCGGCGCGCGCGGCGGGCGGCACCGGCCTGATCCTCACCGAGGCCACCGCCGTCAGCCCGGAGGGCCGGATCAGCCCGTACGACCTGGGACTGTGGAACGACACCCAGCAGGCCGCGTTCGCGCGTATCACCCGCTTCCTCAAGTCCCAGGGGACCGTCCCCGGAATCCAGATCGCGCACGCCGGCCGCAAGGCGTCCACCGAGCGGACCTGGGTGGACCGGGGCGCCCCGATCACCCCCGGTGACGGCTACGGCTGGCGGCCCGTCTCCGCCAGCGCGCTCCCCTTCGACGACGGGTACACCGCCCCCGCGGAGCTGACCATTACCGAGATCGACGCGATCGTCGAGGAGTTCGCCGCCACCGCCCGGCGAGCGCTCGCCGCGGGCTTCGAAGTCGCCGAGATCCACGGCGCCCACGGCTACCTCGTCCACCAGTTCCTCTCCCCGTACGCCAACCACCGCACCGACGCCTACGGCGGCTCCTACGAGGGACGTGTCCGGTTCGCGCTGCGGGTCGCGGAGGCGGTCCGCGAGGTGTGGCCCGACGAACTCCCCCTGTTCTTCCGGGTCTCGGCCACCGACTGGCTCACCGAGGACGAGAGCGACGACCGTACGGGCTGGACCGCGGACGACACGGTCCGGCTCGCGGCCGACCTCGGCCGCCGCGGCGTCGACCTGATCGACGTGTCCTCCGGCGGCATCGCGCCCCGCGCCCGCATCGAGACCGGCCCCGGTTACCAGGTGCCCTTCGCCGAGCGGGTACGCCGTGAGACCGGGCTGCCGGTCGCCGCGGTGGGGCTCATCACGGAGGCGCGTCAGGCCGAGAAGATCGTCGCCGACGGCCAGGCCGACGCCGTCATGCTCGGCCGTGAGCTGCTCCGCGACCCGTACTTCGCGCTCCACGCCGCCCGCGAACTCGGCGCCGAGCCGTACGTCCCGCAGCCGTACCACCGGGCGTTCTGACGGGCGTCGAGGTCACTCCAACTCCAGCCGTACGGGCGCCTCTTCCGGCCGCGCGGGCAACCTGAGTCCGTCGCGGCCGGGGGTGAGCGAGCCGAGGATGCTCGGATGGCGGGCGCCCGTACTCGCGGGGTCCGTCCCGGCGAGGCCGTGCAGGGTGAGGAAACCCAGGACGGCGAAGGCGTACGCCTCCTTGGCGGCCGAGGGGAGGCCCAGGTCGTCGGAGACACGCACCGGGATGCCGGGGAGTGCGGTGCCGAGGGCACGCATCAGCGCGGGGTTCCGGGTGCCGCCGCCGGAGGCGACGACCTCGGTGGTGGAGACCGACCGTACGGCGTCCGCGATCGTGCGGGCCGTCAGTTCGGTGAGGGTGGCGAGAACGTCCTCGGCGGATACACCGGCCAGCGACTCAGGACCGGCCGTCGCCCGCAGGTAGCCGGGGTGGAACAGCTCCTTGCCCGTCGTCTTGGGCGCGGGACGCGTGTAGTACGGGTCGGCCGACAGCCGCTCCAGCAGCGGGCCGTGCACCCGGCCCCGGGCGGCCAGCGCGCCGTCGGCGTCGTACGCCAGCCGGCCCCCGCTGAACTCCCGCGCCGCCGCGTCCACCAGCGCGCACCCCGGACCGGTGTCGAAGGCCGTCCCGTCCGGCGCGGTGAGGTTGGCGATGCCCCCGATGTTCAGCGCGACCGGCGTCCCCGGCCTGCCCCGCAGCCACAGCAGGTCCACGAGGCTGACCAGCGGCGCGCCCTGGCCGCCCGCCGCCACGTCACGGGGCCGGAAGTCTGCGACCACGGGCAGCCCGGTCGCCTCGGCGATCCAGGCGGGCTGCCCGAGCTGCAAGGTGCCGTGCACGCGGTCGCCGTCCACCCAGTGGTACACGGTCTGTCCGTGCGAGGCGATCAACTCCGCTGATCGACCGCACAGTTCGGCGTCGGCCCGAGCGGCCGCCGCCGCGAACGCCTGCCCGATCCGGGTGTCCAGGCGGCACACGTCCGCCAGCGGGACCGCCGCCGGGGGCAGCGCACCGGCGAGCAGCTCCCGCAGGCCGGGATCGTACGGCTCGCTCACCATCCCGAGCGGCTTCAGGTGGAGCGTGTCCCCCGCGAGGCGCAGCTCGGCCGCCGCCGCGTCAATGCCGTCGTACGACGTTCCCGACATCAGGCCGATCACCAGCATCCGTCCAGCCCGCCTTTCCCGAAGTGCCGTTGAAAGCGGTGTTCTTGAAGAGGGCGAGCATGCTCACCGCGCAGGCCGCCGCCGCGTAGTACGCGGGTACGTCCACGTTCCCGGTCCGCTTCACGGCCTCCGTGATGATGAGCCCGGCGCAGCCCGAGAACACCGCATTGGACAGGGCGTAGGCGAGTCCGAGCCCCGTGCAGCGCACCCGCGTCGGGAACATCTCGGCCAGCAGGGCGGGGCCCGGGCCGGCCATCAGCCCCACGATCGCACCGGCGAGCAGCACGGCCAGCCCCTTGAGCAGGGTCGAAGTACCGTCACTCTGCAGGATGTTGAGTAGAGGAACCGCCAGCACCACGACCAGGCCCGCCCCCGTCGACATCACGGGCCGTCGCCCGATCCGGTCGCTCAGCAGGCCCGCCGGGATGATCGTGGCGGCGAAGCCGAGGTTGGCCAGTACGGTCGCGGTGAGCGCCTCGCGGAAGGTGGCGTGCAGGGCCGTCTGGAGGTACGAGGGCAGCACGACCAGGAAGGCGTACCCGGCCGCCGCCCAGCCCATCACCCGCCCGGCGCCCAGCGCGATGGCCCAGGCCACGTCCCGCGCGGGCAGCGACTCGGCAGTCTCCTGCTCCCGGAAGGTCGGCGTCTCGTCCAGCCGCAACCGCAGCCACAGCGCCCCCAGCCCCATCGGCAGTGCCAACAGGAACGGCAACCGCCATCCCCACGCGCTCAGTTGCGCCTCGCTCAGCAAACTCGCCAGCATCGCCGCGACCCCCGCCCCGCCCAGCAGCCCGAGCGCCACGGTGAACGACTGCCACGCCCCGTACAGCCCCCGCCTGCCCGGCGGCGCGAACTCGGTCATCACGGCGACCGCGCCCCCGAACTCCCCTCCTGCGGACAGCCCTTGGAGCACCCGGAGCAGGGTGAGCAGCCAGGGTGCCAGGACGCCGACCGTGGCGTAGGTCGGCAGCGCGCCGATCAGTGCGGTCGTCACCGTCATCAGCGAGATCACCAGGATCAGCACCGGCCGCCGCCCGATGCGGTCCCCGAGCCGCCCGAACAGGGCCGCGCCGACCGGGCGGAAGAAGAACGCCAGCGCGAAGGAGGCATACGTCTTCACCAGGCCCTCGACCGTGCCGCCGCCGGCCGGCGTGAAGAAGCGCTCCGCGATCACCGTGGCGAAGTAGCCGTAGACCCCGAACTCGTACCACTCGATGAAGTTGCCCACCGACCCGGCGACCAGCGCCCGCACCGACGGCCTACGGCCCCCGTCCACCCGCTCCTCGCGATCCAGCTCCATGGCAGCGCCCTCGCCCGTCGTCACTCCCTCGTGCCCGGCACCCGGCCGGACCACCCGACCCGCCCGCACCACCGGCCACCCGTCAGGGCAATGGATGCCCGGCCGGGCCCGCGCTTACCCGGGCCGCGCCTTCCTGGCACCGCCCGGGGGCCGGCCCCGCTGTCCACAGGACACCGCGTCCTTCGGGCGCACGTTTCCCGACCCGCTGGTGCCTCGTCGCCTCGCGCATGAGCCGGGGCGACGAGGCACCAGCGGGCAAGGAACAGCGGCAGGCCTCATGGAGCCCGCTCGGCAAGGCGTTCCCCACCGATTCGGTGCTCTCGGTGAACTACGCCCTGGACAAGGTCGTGCCCGCGTTCGCCGAGGCGATGAAGTAGATCCAACTCGCGCAAGCCGCTGTGCCATTGGCTCGGTATGTCCCTATGCTCGGCTCCCACCGTCGGTGCTTGCCGGAGCGCCTGTTGGAGCTAAGGAGCCGCACGTGCCCACTGCCGAGGTCAATGGCGCAGCGATCGCGTACACCGACACCGGCGCGCCTCCGGGCAGGCCGGACGCACCGGCCGTCGTCCTCGGTCACGGGCTGCTGTTCAGCGGCTGGATGTTCCATCCGCAGATCGAGGTGCTCCGGGAGCACTACCGCTGTGTGACCGTGGACTGGCGTGGTCAGGGCGACACCCCCGCGACGCCGTCCGGGTATGACATGGACACCCTGACAGCCGACGCCGTCGCCCTGATCGGGCACCTGGGCCTCGGGCCCGTGCACTGGGTCGGCCTCTCCATGGGCGGCTTCGTCGGCCAGCGCATCGCGGCCCGGCACGGCGAACTCCTGCGCTCGCTGACGCTGTTGGACACGAGCGCGGACGGTGAGCCGTCGGACAAGGCCGCCGAGTACCGGCTGTTGGCCCGCGTCTACCGGTTCACCGGGGTCGGGCCGGTGCTGGGGAAGGTGAAGGCCGCGATGTTCGGCCCCGGCTTCCTCGCCTCCCCGGCGAGCAAGCCGGTCATCGACGAATGGGTACGCCGCCTGCGTCGCTGCGAGCGGGCCGGGATACGCAAGGCCGTGCTCGGGGTCATCGAACGGACGCCCGTGCACGCCGAGTTGAACCGGATCTCCGTACCCACCCTGGTCGCCGTCGGCGCCGACGACCTGGCCACTCCCCCCGCCGAGGCGGAGCGCATCGCGGCCGCCGTCGAGGGAGCCCGGCTTGAGGTGGTGCCGGGGTCGGGACACAGCAGCACGCTCGAACAGCCCGCCGCGCTGGCGGCGTTGATCGGCGACTTCCTGGCGTCGGTGGATGTCCGCCGTTGAGCAGGGCGGGGCGGCGCCCTCGCTGAAGCCGCTGAGCGCCGAACTCGCCCCGGCCGTGCTGGCGTTCGAGCTGACGAACCGGGACTACTTCGCCGCCGCCGTCTCCGACCGGGGCGACGAGTACTTCGCCCGCTTCACCGACCGCTACGACGCCCTTCTCGCCGAACAGGCCACCGGCGTCTGCGCCTTCTACCTGCTCGTCACCGAGACCGGAACGGTCCTGGGCCGCTTCAACCTCTACGACCTCGCCGACGGCACCGCCGAACTCGGCTACCGGGTCGCGGAGCATGCCACCGGGCGGGGCGTGGCGACGGCGGCCGTACGGCAGTTGTGCGCACTGGCGGCGGCCAGGCACGCCCTGCACACCCTCCGCGCGGCCACCGCCCACGAGAACACCGCCTCTCAACGCGTGCTGCTCAAGGCGGGGTTCGTGCTCGCCGGCCCCGCCGGCCCGGCCGACCTCGGGGGCAAGTCGGGGAACTGGTACCAGCTCGACCTCGCACGGCGGCCATGGGCCACCGGGCGCCTCACCATCCCGTCAGCAGAAGGTGGTTGAGCAGCAGCGCCAGGACCACCTGGGCGGTCAGCCACACCCGAGGGCGTGGGAGCAGAGCGCACGCGGCCAGTAGCCACACCGCGAAGGGGAGCCAGATGCGTTCCGTCTCCGCCTTGCTCATACCGGACAGGTCCGCGATCAGCAGGGCGGCCAGGGCCGCGCAGACGATCAGCGCGAGACGGGCCGCGGGGCGGTCGTCGCGGTGGGCGAGGGAACCGGCGGTGCGCGGGAGGGCCGCTGCCGTCGCCGGGCCGGTGATGATCGCGGCGCAGGCGAGATTGGCCCAGATCCAGTAGCTGTAGGGGCGCGTGCCGCCGACGCCCTGGTAGTAGCGGGTCACCAGCAGGTGGTAGGCGGTCCACCAGTTGAAGCCGAGCAGGCCGAACACCACGGGGACGACCGCCAGTCCGGCGAGGAAGGGCACCGCGAGCAGGGGGCGGGCCCGCAGGTCCGCGCGGGCGAGGACGACCACCGCGAGGCCGATCAGGGCGATCAGGGTGAGGCCGTAGGAGAGGTAGCCGGTCAGGCCGGCGAGCAGGCCGGAAGCGCCCGCCCACGGAAGGGAGCGCCGGGTGAGGGCGAGCGCGAGGCAGGCCAGTGCCCAGGCGGCCACCGCGGCGAAGTAGGCGTCGGCCGAGGAGCCCATCCAGACCGCTGCCGGGGCGAGGACCAGGAAGGGTGCCGCGCGCCGGGCGAGGCGTTCGTCCGCCAGCGCTCGCACGGCGACCAGGACCGCGACGGAGGCGGAGGCGCCCAGCACCACGCACCACATCCCGGCCCAGCCGCCACCGCCCAGCCCGATCCGGTCCAGCAGGACGAAGGTCACGGTGGCGGCGGGCGGATGGCCGGCGACATGGGCGGGCCAATTGCCCGGCACACCGGCGAGGATGTGGTCGTTGAAGCCGCGCAGGGTGGCCGGGATGTCGTGGAAACGGCCGATGACCTGGAGGTACTCGTTCGCCGTGGTGAGCCGGGTGGCGATGCCGTCGTGCCAGCCGTCGACCAGGGCGAGGGAGACGATCCAGGCGCCCGACGCGGCCCAGGTCACCCAGGGCAGGGCGCGCCACGGGAGCCGGGCGGCGAGCATGGGACCGTACGCCACTCCGGCGGCCGCGAGGATCAGCGCGGCCGGGGTGCCGGGGCCGAGGTGCGGGTCCCAGTCGGCGAAGAGCGGGGGCCAGTGCACGAACAGGGTGTGGTGGGCGTCCTGGATGTGACGGCCGACCAGGACGGCGGCGGTCACCAGCAGTACGGCTGCTGCGGCTGCGTAGAGGTCGCGGCGTGAGGTGTGGGGCTGGCGGTGGATCACACCGGCACGCTAGGCCGTAGGGGCGGCTCCGGTCCGCCTTCCGGGCCGGACGTCAGCGTTTCGTCATGGGTCGCGTACCCGTTCCGGGGTCTTCCCGGGCCTACGGTCGGGGCATGCGCGACGATCCCCGGCTTCCCACCTCTCCCCGCTTCTGGCGCAGTCCCTTGCGTGGCACCTGGTTCACGGCTGTGCTCGGGCTGGTGCTGCTCGGCGGCATCAGCGTGCTGTTCGTGACCGGCCTCGTCTCGTACGCCGCCTACAACCCGGACCTCTCGCCGGTGAACGACACGACCCCGGACAAGGGGGTGCTCGGCTTCTACCTCTTCGACTGGCCGGCCGGGCCGTCCTGGCTGTACCGGCTGAGCCAGGGCGTCCACGTCACGCTGGGCGTCGTGCTGGTCCCGGTGCTGCTGGCCAAGCTGTGGTCGGTGGTGCCGAAGCTGTTCACGCTGCCGCCGGCGCGTTCGGTGGCGCACGCGCTGGAGCGGGTCTCGCTGCTGCTCCTGGTCGGGGGTGCCCTGTTCCAGTTCGTCACCGGGCTGCTCAACATCCAGTTGGACTACGTCTTCCCCGGCTCCTTCTACCCCCTGCACTTCTACGGCGCCTGGGTGTTCATCGCCGCGTTCGTCGTCCACGCGGCCCTGCGGACACCGCTGGCGGTGCGGACCGTACGGGCGTGGCGGCGTGGGGAGCGCGGCGACGAGGCCGGGCTGGCCTCACCGGAACCCGCACCGTCCACGGTGTCCCGGCGTGGTGCGCTGTGGCTGGTCGGCGGTGGTTCACTGCTGCTGTTCGTGACGACGGTGGGGCAGAGCCTCGGCGGCCCGCTGCGCCGTACCGCGCTGCTCGCACCGCACGGCGGGTCCGATCCCGGTGGCGGTCCGAACGGTTTCCAGATCAACAAGACGGCCCGCTACGCCGGGATCACCGACGCCGACACGCAGCCGGACGCCTGGCGCCTGGTCGTCACCGGTCCGGCAGGCACGGTACGGCTCGGCCGCGCGGATCTGCTCCGCCTGCCGCAGCACAGCTCGTCGCTGCCGATCGCGTGCGTGGAGGGCTGGTCCACGGCGGACCAGTGGTGGCGCGGAGTGCGGCTGCGCGACCTCGCCGTGCTCGCCGGGTACGAGGGCGATCCGCCCGACGTACTCGTGGAGTCCCTCCAGCGGCACGGTGCCTTCCGGCGTGCGGCGCTGCGCGCCAACCAGGTGTCCGACCCGCGCTCCCTGCTCGCCCTGTACGTCAACGGCGAGGACCTGTCCCTCGACCACGGCTATCCGGCGCGGATCATCGTGCCCGCCGCTCCCGGCGTCCACAACACCAAGTGGGTGGGCCGGCTGACCTTCGGAGATCTGTGATGCGCCCGCCGAAGTTCCGTGTTCTGCTCGGAAGTCCGCTGCAACTTCTGCTGCTGGTCTGCTCGTTCGCGCTCGCCACCTACGCGGGTGTACGTCTGCTGAAGGACGACTGGCTCGGGGTGGCCCTCTGGTTCGTGGGGGCGGCGCTGCTGCACGACCTGGTGCTGGTGCCGCTGTACTCCGCGCTCGACCGAGCACTGCGGGCCGGGAACGCCGCGCGATGGACGCTGTACGTACGCGTGCCCGCCGTGCTGTCCGGTCTGGCGCTGCTGGTGTGGTGCCCGCTGATCTTCGGGCTGTCGGCCGGGCCTTACCGGTCGGCCACCGGGCTCGATCCGGACGTGTTCCTGCTCCGCTGGCTGCTCATCACGGCCGTGCTCTTCGGCGGTTCCGCCCTGCTGCTCGTCCTGCGGCTGCGCAGAGCCACGAAACATCGCTCGCCCGCGGTCCACTGAACGGTCTCCGGCCAGCCCCCGCGCCGCGCGAGTTCCAGCAGCGCGGGGGTGCCGATGCGGGCCCAGGGAAACGGTTCGCCCACCGCTCCCCCGCCGTGCGTCACGTCCACCACGCGCACGCGGGCCCGCTCGTCCACGTCACCGGGCACCGTCTCGACGATCAAGAGGCCATCGGAGCACAGGAGTTCACGCATCCGGTGCAGCAGGGCGGCCACATCGCCGCCGATGCCCACATTGCCGTCCATGAGCAGCACCGTGCCCCAGCCGCCCTCGCCGGGCAGCGGGTCGAACACCGAGCGGTGCAGCGCCCGCCCGCCAAGGGTGTGGGTGCGGGCCACCGCGGCCTCGCTCACGTCGACGCCGAGGGCGCTGCGACCGCGCGCGGCGAGTTCCGCCACCAGCCGGCCGGGTCCGCAGCCCACGTCGAGCACGGCCCCCTCGCAGCGGTCCAGCACCGCCCGGTCCACGGCATCGGCCGCCGCGCACCAGCGCTCCACATCCAGCGGCAGCAGCCAGCCGTCGCCGCGCCGCAGGAACAGCGGCCCCCGGCCGGTGCGCAGCGCGGTGGCGTACGGATCGGAGGCGGCCCAGGCGGGGGGTGCGGTCACGGTGCTCATGACGCTCCGGGGTGGGTGAGGGCCGCCAGTCTTGCGGCGAAGGCGGTGTCCGGGGCGAGGGCGGCCACGGCGTGGGCGTCGGCGGCGGTGTCGACGTCCCGCAGCCGGGGCAGCTCGCGTACCCGCAGGCCGGCGGCGGCCAGCCGCTCGCGCTGCACGCTCCCCGTCTCGGGAACGGACATCGGGACCCCCCGCAGCAGGGCGGGCTCGGGGCGTGCCAGGCCGAGGGCCCAGAAGCCGCCGTCCTCGGCCTGGCCGAAGCGGGCGTCGCAGTCGGTGAAATCCAGGGTCAGCAGGTCCGGGGTGATCTGCGGGGTGTCCATGCCGACCAGCAGGGTGGGGCCCGTACAGCGGGCGAAAGCGTCCGCGAGCCGTTCGTCGAGGCCGCCCGCGCACTGCGGTACGACCTCGAATCCGTCCGGGAGCCAGGGCCCGGGGCGCCCCTCAAGCACCAGTACCCGGCGCCGGGCCGGGGCGGCGGCCACCGCGCGCAGCGTGTCCGTGAGCGACGCCTCGGCCAGCGCGGCGGCCTGCGCGGGCGTGAACGGCGGGGTGAGCCGGGTCTTGACCCTGCCCGGCCGGGGTTCCTTCGCGATGACGAGGAGAGTGGTCATGGGCGTTCTCCCGGTACCGGGACGTCGACGGACGCGGCTCGCCCGCCGGGGGCGCCGGTGGGAGGCCCTGCCGTCACCGGGTACCCCCCGGCGCCATCCGCTCCCGCTCGGCCGGGGGCGTGTCACGCAGGACCCGGCTCATGTCGCGTACCGCCTGCCAGGTGCCGCGCCAGGTGCCGGTGACCTTGGAGGCGCCGGAGCGCGGCAGGTACGGCACGTCGTGCTCGGTGACCCGCCAGCCCGCGTCGGCCGCGCGGACCACCATCTCCAGCGGGTAACCGCTGCGCCGGTCGGTGAGCCCGAGGGTGAGCAGCGGTTCGCGGCGGGCGGCGCGCAGCGGGCCGAGGTCCCGCAGGGCGAGCCCGGTACGGCGGCGCAGGAGCAGGGAGAGCGCGAGGTTGCCCGCGCGGGCGTGCGCGGGCCAGCTCCCGCGCCCCTGTGGGCGGCGCCGCCCGAGCACCAGGTCGGCCCCGCCCGCGCGCACCTCCTCGACGAAGGGCAGCAGCAGACTCGGGTCGAGGGAGGCGTCGCAGTCGCAGAAGCAGACGACGTCCGCGCCGGCGGCGAGGAGTCCGGCGTGGCAGGCGGCGCCGAAGCCGCGCCGCTCCTCGCGTACGACGGTCGCGCCGTGGGCTCTCGCCACCTCGGCGGAGCCGTCGGTGGAGCCGTTGTCCACGACGATGGCGCGCCAGCCCGCCGGGATGCGGGCCAGCACCCAGGGCAGCGCCTCGGCCTCGTCCAGGCAGGGCAGCACGACGTCCACGGCGGGAGCGGCGGAGAAGGGTGAGGTGGTCACTCCTTCACCCTACGAATCCGAATCGGCACGAACCGGACATGCGCTCCTTACGAAACGCGGACGTCCGGGCCGCGCGGCGCCCCCGGCCCGGACGTGGTGCCAGGCTGGAGGGCATGCAGCAGCCGTACACAGCCCCGCCTCCCGACACCGCCGGCCGCGTCCTGGTCGTGGACGACGACCCGACCGTCGCGGAGGTCGTCGCCGGGTACCTGTCCCGCGCCGGCCACGCGGTGGACCGCGCCGCCGACGGGCCGTCCGCCCTCGCGTCCGCCGCCGGACAGTGGCCCGACCTGGTGGTGCTCGACCTGATGCTGCCCGGCATGGACGGGCTGGAGGTGTGCGCGCGGCTGCGCGAGCGCGGCCCGGTGCCGGTCATCATGCTCACCGCACGCGGTGACGAGGACGACCGCGTGCTCGGTCTGGAGGTCGGCGCGGACGACTACGTGACGAAGCCGTTCAGCCCGCGCGAGCTGGTGCTGCGCGTGGAGTCGGTACTGCGCCGTACCCGCCCCGCCGGCCAGCCGCCGGCCGCTCCCGGCCCGCTGGCGGCGGCGGGCCTGACCGTCGACGCGGCTGCCCGTCGGGCCACCCGGAACGGCGTCGAACTCTCCTTGACCCTGCGGGAGTTCGATCTACTGGCGTTCCTCCTGCGGCATCCGGGCCGCGCCTTCGGCCGTGAGGAGCTGATGCGGGAGGTGTGGGGCTGGGACTTCGGCGACCTGTCCACGGTGACCGTGCACGTCCGCAGGCTGCGCGGCAAGATCGAGGACGATCCGGCCCGGCCGCGGCTGATCCGTACCGTCTGGGGCGTCGGCTACCGCTTCGAACCGGACGTGACCGCAGGGCCGGAGGAGGATCGACGTGCGTGACAACCTCCTCATCGCCCTCTACGCCTTCCTCGGCGCCGCCGCGTCCGGCCTGCTCGGCGCCGCCGTGCTGCGACTGGTGCGGCGCCGTTCGCTGACCACGTCGCTCACCGTGGTCGCGGGTGTCGGCGTGTTCGCCATGCTGGCGGGCACCATGGCGGTGGCGTGGGCGATGTTCCTGTCCCCGCACGACCTGCGGGTGGTCACCACGGTCGTCGCCATGGCGGCGGTCGTCTCGTTGGCGAGTGCGCTCCTCCTGGGCCGCCGGGTGGTCGCCCGCAGCCGGGAACTGGCGTACGCGGCACGGCACTTCGGGGACGCCGGCGCATTCTCCGCACCAACCGCCCCGGCCACCGCCGAACTGGACGCACTGAGCCGGGAGTTGGCCGCGACCAGCGCCCGGCTGGCCGCCTCCCGTGAGCGCGAACGCGCCCTGGAGGCGTCCCGGCGTGAGCTCGTCGCCTGGATCTCGCACGATCTGCGCACCCCGCTCGCCGGTCTGCGCGCCATGTCGGAGGCGCTGGAGGACGGGGTGGCCGCCGATCCGGCCCGCTATCTCCGGCAGATCCGCACCGAGGTGGAACGCCTCGACGGCATGGTCGGCGACCTCTTCGAACTCTCCCGCATCCACGCCGGGACGCTCCCGCTCAGCCCTTCCCGGATCTCGCTGTACGACCTGGTCGGCGACGCCCTCGCCGGGGTCGGCCCACTCGCCCGCGAGCACGGCGTACGGCTGGTGGGCGACGGGGTACGGCCGGTGCCGGTCGAGGTGGACGGCAAGGAGATGAGCCGGGTCATCGCCAACCTGCTGGTCAACGCCATCCGCCGCACTCCGGCCGACGGCACGGTGGCCGTCGCGGCCCGGCGGGCGCCGGAGGGCGTGGTGCTGTCGGTGACGGACGGCTGCGGCGGCATCCCCGAGGAGGACCTGCCCCGCGTCTTCGACACCGGCTGGCGCGGCACGGACGCGCGGACGCCCCCGGCGGGCGCGGGGCTCGGGCTGGCGATCGTGCGGGGGATCGTGGAGGCGCACCAGGGGCGGGCGAGCGTACGGAACATCCCCGGCGGCTGCCGGTTCGAGGTGACCCTGCCCGCCCCGGCCTCCTGACTCAGCCGGTCCCCGCGAACTCCGCCATCCCCTCGGCGAAGGTGACCTTCGGCCGCCACTCCAGCTCGGTGCGCAGCCGGGCGGAGTCGGCGGTGATGTGCCGTACGTCGCCGAGGCGGTACTCGCCGGTGACCACCGGCTCCGGGCCACCGTGCGCGGCGGAGAGCGCATGGGCCAGTTCGCCCACCGTACGGGGCTCGCCGCTGCCGGTGTTGTACGCGGTGAGCGTGCCGGACCGGTCCGGCGCCAGGAGCGCGGCCAGGTTCGCCGTCGCCACGTCCCGTACGTGCACGAAGTCGCGCCGCTGGCCTCCGTCCTCGAACACCCTTGGCGCCTCGCCCCGTCGCAGCGCCGAACGGAAGAACGCGGCGACTCCTGCGTACGGGGTGTCGCGGGGCATCCGGGGGCCGTACACGTTGTGGTAGCGCAGGGAGAGCGCCGTGCCGTCGGTGGCGCGGGCCCAGGCGGCGGCCAGGTGCTCCTGGGCCAGCTTGGTGGCGGCGTAGACGTTGCGCGGGTCGGCCGGGGCGTCCTCGCCCACCAGGCCGGGGACGAGCGCGGTGCCGCAGGCGGGGCAGGGCGGCTCGAAACGGCCGGCCTTCAGGTCTGCCTCGGCGCGCGGGCCCGGTCGTACGACGCCGTGGGCCGGGCACTCGTAGCGGCCCTCGCCGTACACCACCATCGACCCGGCCAGCACCAGCCGACGCACGCCCGCCTCCGCCATCGCGGCCAGCAGGACGGCGGTGCCGAGGTCGTTGCGGGAGACGTACTCGGCCGCGTCGGTGACACCGTCGCCGAGGCCGACCATGGCCGCCTGGTGGCAGACGGCGTCCACGCCGGCGAGGGCGCGGGCCACGGCCGCGCGGTCGCGGACGTCCGCGGCGGGATCGTCGCGGAGGTCGAAGACCACGGGCTCGTGCCCGGACGCCCGGAGCGCGTCGACGACATGCGACCCGATGAACCCGGCACCGCCGGTGACCAATACACGCATGGCCCCAAGCTAGGCCCACGGCCGCCCAGTTCCCCGGTGCACCGCCCCGGCGTCACCACTCGGTAAGAACCTGGCGATCAGCTCTCGTCCGGGATCACATGGACGGCCGCCTCCTCCGCGCCCGCCGCACCCCCGTCGATGCCGACGTCCTCGGCGACCTCTTCACTCACCGTGTCGGTGTGAGCGCCCTCGTCCGGGGCGACCAGGCGGCCCGCACGGGCGTCGCCCACCTCGGAGTCGACCGGTTCGCCGTCCCCGCCGGGCAGGTCACCGACCCCGTCACCGGCCGGCGCGGTCACGTCCGGCACCTCCCGCTCCAGCCGCTCGTCCAGGGTCTCCCCCTCCTGCTGCTCGGCGGCCGTTGTGCCGTGCTGGTTCACGCCCAGTGGCCGCTCGGGCGGGGAGTAACCCTCGTCGAGGATCTCGTCGTAGTCCCGCTCGCCGACCGCGTCCTGAAGATCCAGCGGCGCGGCGTCCTCCTGCTCCTCATTGCCGCCGGTGGGCTGGTACGCGTCGTCAGCCATCGGGGTCTCGTCGCTCATGGTCGCCTCCTGGCGCTCGCGGGCAAGCGGTCCCGGTCCGCGTTTCCCGGAGGCGGACGATTAATCCCACGCGCTCACGAAACCCCTGCTCAGATCGGCTGTGGGCGCCCCCCATCCGCCGCTTCGGCAGCGGCCTCGGGTAGCTGCCCGCGCGGCTCGTGGTGAGGCCCCGGGTGACGAGGGGTTCGGCAAGTCTCACCGCCGCGCCGGAGGGCGGAGGCGGAGCCGACGGACTGAAAACGGACTGAAACGGGTACTGCGCCACCCGTCCAAATCGGTTCACCCTTCCGGACCAATCGCCCCACCGCACCGTTACCGGCCCCCACGCGGGGGCACAGCGGGACCATGGGTAACTACGACAACTCGATCACCGTGGCCGTCCCCACCGACCGCCTCTTCGCCTACCTCTCGGACGTGGAGAACCTCCCGTCCTACCTTCCCCGGCTGACCTCGGTCGAGCCGGAGGGCGGCGACCGCGTCACCGTCACCGCGCACATCGACCCGCCGGGCGAGCCCGAGCAGGACGTCACCAGCGAGGCGTGGGTCCATGTGCTGGAGGACGGCAAGAGCCTGGAGTGGGGCGCGCCCGGACCGGACGACTACCACGGCCGGCTGCACGTGGCCGCGGGTGACGAGGCGGGCAGCTCGCGGCTGACCGTCGAGCTGCACACCGACAACGTCGAGGGCGAGCACGTCACCCGCGGCCTGGAGGAGGCCCTGCACGGCATCAAGCGCGCCGCCGAGCGGTCCGCCCGCTAGCGAGTGGCCTCTCCCTTCCCCGGCGCGGGCAGGAAGCCCGTGCGCTGGAACCAGGTGAGGTAGCGGGCGAGCACCTCGTCGGTCAGCGGGGGCTGGTGAACCCCCAGGGCGCCCACCGCCTTGGCCGTCTGCTGGGAGTCGAAGCGCCGCCGGTCCATCGCCTCGTGCCGGGTCTGCGGCTCGTCGCCGAGGAAGAGCTGGGCCGCGTTGTCCGGATCGGCCCCGACACGGGCCTGCCACTCCTCGACGGGGACGGTGCTCAGTTCGTGGCCGAGCCGGGCGGCCGCCGCGAAGACGCGGCCCAGGTCCGGGGCGTCCGGGTTGGTGAAGTGGTACACCTCGCCGCCCGTCTGCACCGACGCGGCGAGTGCCACGACCGCCCGGCTGACGTGGTCCACCGGCACCCAGTCGGTGGAGCCGTACGGCAGGTCCGGCACCGCGCCGGCCTGGAGGCAGCCCTTGATGAGCTGCCAGAGCAGGTCCCGGTCCTGGCAGGCGCCGGTGGCGGTGTCGCCGCTGATCCGGCCGGGCCGGTGCACGGTGACCGGCAGACCGCGCTCGCGGGCGAGTCCGACCAGACCCTCCGCGACCCACTTGCTGCGGGCGTAGCCGTCGGGCAGGGCGGCCGGCGGGCCGGTCGGGGTGCCCTCGGAGATGATGACCGGGTCGGGTCCGGTCGCCGGGGCGAACACGCTGGTGGTCGAGACGTAGTGCATGCCCGGTGACGCCGAGTCGGCGAGCAGCCGCAGCAGCTCCTCGGTGCCCGCGACGTTGGGGGCATGCAGATCCCCGTACCCGGCGGCGAAGTTGACTCGGGCGCCGTTGTGCAGGACCGGTCCGAGGCGGCGGACCAGCGCGGTGCGGTCCTCCGGGGTCAGGCCGAGGCCGGGGGCGGCGAGGTCGCCCGGCACCGCGTTGATCAGGGACTCGTAGCGGGGCTGCCAGAGGCCGTAGTGCTCCAGGTTGACGCGCAGCCGCTCGGCGGCCTTGCGCGGGTCCTCGGCGCGGACCAGGCAGTCGACGGGGCCGTCGGTGCTCTCGATGAGGTCCCGCAGGAGGAACGCGCCCAGGAACCCGGAGGCGCCGGTGAGCAGCGGGCGGGCGCTGGGGCGGGCGCTCCGGCGCGTGGTGGCGGTGATGTCCGGTGCGAGGCGGACCTCGGCGGCCAGGTCGGGTCCGCCGCCGTACCCCTGCTCCCCCGGGGTGCGCTCCAGCAGGCGGGCGACGCCCTCCACGGTCGGCGCGGCGAAGAGGTCCCGCAAGGACAGGCGCCGGCCGCAGCGTTCCTCGATGCGCTGGGCGAGGGTGACCGCGAGCAGGGAGTGGCCGCCGAGGGCGAAGAAGTCGTCCTGGACGCCCACTTGGGGCAGCCCGAGGGTCTCCGCGAAGGCCGCGCACAGCTCGCGTTCCAGGGCGGTGCGCGGAGCGGTGCCTTCGCCGGGCGCGGTGCGCTCGGGCGCGGGGAGGGCGTGGCGGTCGGTCTTGCCGTTGGGGGTGAGCGGCAGGGTGTCGAGCGTGACGTAGGCGGCAGGGACCATGTGGTCGGGCAGGGTCTCGGCGAGGCGGGCGCGCAGTTCGGTGCCGTCGGGGACCCGCTGCCCTTCCTCGGCGACCGTGTAGGCGACCAGGCGCCGGTCGCCGGGACGGTCCTCGCGGACCATCGCGCAGGCGGAGCCGATACCGGGCAGCGCGGTCAGGGCCACCTCGATCTCGCCCAACTCGATGCGGAAGCCGCGCAGTTTGACCTGGTCGTCGACGCGGGAGACGTAGACGAGTTCGCCGTCGGCGGTCCAGCGGGCCAGGTCGCCGGTGCGGTACATCCTGCCGCCCGCGCGGTCGAAGGGGTCGGCCACGAACCGGGTCGCGGTCAGGGCGGCCCGCTCGTGGTAGCCGCGGGCGAGGCTCGCGCCGGAGACGTACAGCTCGCCGACCACGCCGGGCGGTACGGGGGCCAGTCGGTCGTCCAGGACGTGGACGCGGGTGCCGTCGACGGGGACGCCGATGGGCACGGTGCGGTCGGGGGCGAGGGGACCGTCGGCGTGCTGGAAGGCGCTCATGGTGGCGCAGACGGTGGTCTCGGTGGGCCCGTACGCGTTGACCAGGTGCCGGTCGCGCGCCCAGGTGTGCACCAGGTGCGGCGGGCACGCCTCGCCGGCGAGGGCGATGGTGGTGCCTTCGGGCAGCGAGCCGGGCGGCATCACGGCGAGCGCGGCGGGCGGCAGGGTGAGGTGGGTGACACCGCGTTCCCGGACGGTGCCGGCGAGGGCCGGTCCGGGCAGCAGGGCGTCGCGCTCGTCGATCTCCAGGCAGGCCCCGGTGAACAGGCCCATGCACATCTCCCAGAACGCCGCGTCGAAGCTGACGGACGCCAGGTGCAGCACCCGGTGGCCGGGGCCGACCCGCAGCCGCTCGGCGTGCGTCCGGGCCAGCGCGCCGACACCCCGGTGGGTGACGACGACCCCCTTGGGCAGGCCGGTCGAGCCGGAGGTGTAGATGACGTACGCCGGGTGCGCCGGGTCCGGGTCGCCGGAGGCGGGGGCGGCCGTCGTGCCGTGCGTGAGGTCGCCGACGTGGACGTACGGCACCGGCAGTTCGGGCAGCCGCTCGCACACCTCGGGGGTGGTCAGCAGCAGGCGCGGGCGGGAGTCCTCGACCATGTGGGTGAGGCGGCGGGCCGGATAGTCGGGGTCGAGCGGTACGTAGGCGGCCCCGGCCTTGAGCACGCCGAGCAGGGTGACCAGCAACTCGCGGTCGCGGGGCAGGGCGACGGCGACCCGGTCCTCGGGGCCGATGCCGCGCGCGGTGAGGTCGGCGGCGACGGAGTCCGCGAGGGTGTCGAGTTCACGGTAGGTGAGCGTGGTGGTGGCGTCGCGGACCGCCGGCGCGTCCGGGGTGCTGCGTACCCAGCGCCGGAAGAGGGCGGGGACGCTCTCGGGCCGGTCGGCCTCGGGGCCGGTGCCCCAGGCGGTGACGCGGGCGCGGTCGGCGTCGGTGAGCACGTCGTAGGCGTGCAGCGGGCGGTCGGGGTCGTCGGTGACCGCGGTGAGCAGCCCGGCGAGGCGCTCGCCGAGGGCCTGCACGGTGCCGGCGTCGAAGAGTTCCGTCGCGTAGTCCACGGCGGCCCGCATGGCGCCCGGTGCGCCCTGGTCGTCGTGGGTCTCGGTGAAGGTGAAGGACAGGTCGAACTTGGCCACGTCCAGCTCGACCGGGACCGGGCTCACGGTGAGGCCGGGCAGCTCGACCGGGGCTGCGGGACTGTGGTTCTGGAGGACGAGCATGGTCTGGAACAGCGGGTGGTGGCTCTGCGAGCGGGCGGGGTTGAGGAGTTCGACCAGGCGCTCGAAGGGGAGGTCCTGGTGGGTGTAGGCGGAGAGGTCGAACTCCTTCACGCGGTCCAGGAGTTCACGGAAGGTGGGGTCGCCCGACAGGTCGGTGCGCAGGACCAGGGTGTTGACGAAGAAGCCGACCAGATCGGTGGCGGCCTCGTCGGTGCGCCCGGCGACGGCCGTGCCGAGCGGGATGTCCTTCCCCCCGCCGTGCCGGGAGAGCAGCAGGGAGAGGGCGGCCTGGAGCACCATGAACACGCTGCATCCACTGGTGCGGGCCAGGTCCGTGATCCGGCGGGCGGTGTCGGCGTCCAGGGTGAAGTCGTGCGTGGCGCCGACGTGCTGGGGCACTGCGGGGCGCGGGCGGTCCCACGGCAGGTCGATCAGCTCGGGCAGTCCGTCCAACGCCCGCTTCCAGTGGTGCAGTTGGCCGGACAGCACGCTGTCGGGGTCGTCCTCGTCGCCGAGGAGGGTCCGCTGCCAGAGGGCGTGGTCCACATGGTCGACCGGCGGCGCGGTCCACGCCGGGGCCTGCCCGCCGACGCGGGCCCGGTAGGCGGTGCCCAGGTCGCGGGTGAGGGGCGCGAGGGAGGAGCCGTCGGCGGCGATGTGGTGGACGACGAGCACCAGCACGTGGGAGTCGCCGGAGAGCCGCAGCAGCGTTGCCCGGAGCGGGAGTTCCGTCTCGATGTCGATGGCCTCGGCGGCGATGTCCGCCACGGCCGCGTCGAGCCGGCCCTCGTCGGCGTCCCGGACGGTGAACGGCACGCCGGCCTCGCCGGGTTCGGTGATGCGCTGGTGCGGCCCCTCCCCGCCGGCCGGGAAGAGGGTGCGCAGCGCGGAGTGCCGGGCCACCACGTCGTCGAGCGCGGCGCGCAGGGCCTCCTGGTCCAGCGGGCCGTCGAGGCGTACGGCGAAGGGGATGTTGTAGGTGGCGGAGGGGCCGTCGAGCCGGTGCAGGAACCACAGGCGCCGCTGGGCGTAGGACAGCGGCAGCACTTCGGGGCGCGGCTGCGGGACCAGGGCGGGGCGGGCCGGGCGGTCGCCGTCGGCGAGGACGGCGGCGAAGGAGGCGACCGTCGGGTGCTCGAAGAGGGTACGGATCTCGGTCTCGGTGCCCAGCGCGGTACGGACGCGGCCCACCAGCCGGGTGGCGAGCAGGGAGTGGCCGCCCAGGGCGAAGAAGTCGTCGTCGACGCCGACTTGGGCCACGCCGAGCACGTCTGCGAACAGTTGGGCGACGATCTCCTCGTGCGCCCCGCGCGGCGCCCGTCCCGCGGCCCCCGGCCCGGTGGTGGCGGGGGCCGGCAGTGCGGCCCGGTCCAGCTTGCCGTTGACGGTCAGCGGGAGGGCGTCGAGCGGCTGGATGGCGGACGGCACCATGTAGGCGGGCAGGTGGCGCCCGATGTGCGCGGCCAGCCGGCCGGGGTCGGGGGTGTGACCGGGGGCCGGGACGACGTACGCGGCGAGGGTACGGTCGCCGGGGAGGTCCTCGCGGACCAGGACGCAGGCGGCGCGCACGGACGGGTCGGTGCGCAGGACCGCCTCGATCTCGGCGGGCTCGATGCGGTGGCCGCGCAGCTTGACCTGCTGGTCGGCGCGGCTGACGTAGTGGATCAGGCCCTCGGTGTCCCGGCGCACCACGTCGCCCGTGCGGTACATCCGTGTGCCGTCCCCCTCGAAGGGGTCGGCGACGAACCGGGTGGCGGTGAGGCCGGGCCGCCCGAGGTATCCGCGCGCGACACCGGGGCCCGCGATGTACAGCTCCCCCTCGGCGCCGGGCGGCGCCGGGCGCAGGGCCGCGTCCAGGACGTAGGCCCGCATGCCGTCCAGCGGGCGGCCGATCGGGGGCATGCCGGGCGGGGCGTCGGCCGGGACGCGGTGGAGGGTGGCGAACGTCGTGGTCTCGGTGGGTCCGTAGGCGTTGAGGACCGTGGTGCCGGGGTGGGCCGCGGCCAACTGCTGGAACACGCCGGGCGTGGCGGCCTCGCCGCCGGCGGCGGCGAGCCGGAGCAGGCCGAGGGCGCCGGGGTCGGTCTCGGCGATGACGTTGAACAGTGCGGTGGTCAGGAAGGCCGCCGTCACCCCGTGCCGGGCGACGAGGTCCCGGAGCGTTTCGGGCTGGAGCGTGCCCTCGGGGGCCACGACGACCCGGCCGCCGCTCAGCAGGGGCGCCCAGATCTCGAAGGTGGCCGCGTCGAAGACGTACGCGGAGTGCATCAGCACGGCGTCCGCCACCCCGTCGGCCCAGGTGCGGTCGGCGGCGAGGGCGGTGATGTCGACGTGGGTGACGCCGACGGCCTTGGGCAGGCCGGTGGAGCCGGAGGTGAACATGACGTAGGCGAGCCGGTCGCCGCCGGACACGGCGGGCAGCGCGCCGGGGGCGAAGGGGCCGCCGCTGAGGACGCGTCCGGCGGGGTCCACGGTGAGGACGGGGATGTCGAGCCCCCGCACCCAGGGGTTGTCCCGCGTGGTCTCGTCCACGACGAGGGCGCGCAACGGGGCTGACTCGGTGACGCGGTCGAGGCGTTCGGCGGGCCAGCGTGGGTCGAGCGGGACGTAGGCGGCGCCCGCGCGCAGGACGGCCAGGGCGGCGGTGACCTGGGCCGAGGAGCGGCCGAGCAGGATGCCGACCCCGTCCTCGGTGCCGACCCCGGAGCCGGTCAGCGCCCGGGCCAGCCCGGAGGACAGCTCCTGGAGCAGACCGTAGGTCAACTCCTCCCCGGCGCCGGTGACGGCGACCGTGCCGGGGTGACGCTCGGCCTGCCGGGCCACCGCGTCGGGGACGCTCAAGTTCCGCACGTCCCAACGGAGTTCCGCGCCGCGTCCCGTCGCCAGCAGCCGTTCCCGCTCCCCCTCCAGCAGCAGGGGGAGGCTGTCGGCCCGTACGTCGAGACCCTCGGCCATCCGTGTGAGCAGGCGGCGCACGCGGGCCACGGTCTGCTCGATCAAGGTGCGGTCCAGCAGGGCGGAGCGGTAGCCGAAGGTGATGCGGAGGCTGTCCTCGCCGGGGGCGATGGTGAGGGTGAGCGGGTAGTGGGCGGCGTCGGTGCCCTCGATCCCGGCGACGGTGAGGCCGGCCATGCCCTGCTGGGCGGTGCGCAGGGCCTCGGCGTCGAGCGGGTAGTTCTCGAAGACGGCGAGGGTGTCGAAGAGCCGGTCGAGCCCGGCGGTCTCGCATATCTCGGTCAGCCCGACGTACTGGTGGCCCAGCAGCCGTGCCTGCTCCTCCTGGAGCCGGGTGAGCAGCGCGGCCAGGCTCTCGCCGGGCTCGGGGCGCAGCCGGACCGGGACGGTGTTGATGAACAGGCCGATCATCGTCTCGATGCCGGGGATCTCCGGCGGCCGCCCGGAGACGGTGGTGCCGAACACCACGTCGGAGCGTCCGGTGAGGTGGGCCAGCACCAGGCCCCAGGCGCCCTGGACCAGGGTGTTGAGGGTGAGCCGGGAGGCGCGGGCCGTCTCGCGCAGCCGGTGTGTGGTGGCGCGGTCCAGCTCCAGCACCAGGGTGTCGGGCAGCTCGGCGGAGTCGGGTCCCTCCGGCGCGCCCCGCCCGGCGAGCAGGGTCGGCGTCTCCAGCCCCGCCAGCGCGTCCCGCCAGGTGTTCAGCGTGGCGGCCCGGTCCTGCGCGGCCAGCCAGGCGAGGTAGGTGCGGTACGGGGTGACGCGGGGCAGCGTGAGGTCGTCGCCCTGGCGGGCGTACAGCTCGAACAGCTCGCGGACCAGCAGCGGGACGGACCAGCCGTCGAAGAGGAGGTGGTGGCTGGTCATCACCAGCCGGTGCCGGCCGGGCCCGGTGTGGACGAGGGTGAATCGCATCAGGGGCGGGGTGGTGAGGTCGAACCGCCGGGTGCGGTCCTCGGCGAGGAACGCGTCCAGCGCCTCGGGCCCGTCGGCCGTGGTGAGGTCCAGCTCCTCCAGCGGCACGGGCACTTCGGCGGCGACCGCCTGGACGGGCTGGTCCAGGTCCTCGTGGAGGAAGCCGGCCCGGAGGTTGGCGTGGCGGCGCAGCAGGGTGCCGATGGCGGCGCGCAGCCCGAAGACGCTGACGGTGCCTTCGAGATCGAACACGAACTGGGTGGTGTAGACGTCCACGGCCTGGGAGTCGTAGAGCGAGTGGAAGAGCATGCCCGCCTGCAACGGCGTCAAGGGCAGTACGTCCTCCAACTGGAACCCGGTCACTTGCGTCCACCCCACTTGTTCTGAAGTCGGTCGATCTGGGCCTGGTCGAGGGAGACCAGGGGAAGGTCGGAGGGCGTGTAACCGCCCGCGTCGGGCTGTTCGGCGTGTTCGGCGACGGCGCGCAGGGCGCGGGCGAAGGCGTCGGCCAGGTCCGCCACGTCCTCCTCCTTCAGGAGGTCGCCGGGCCAGGCCCATCGGGTGACCAGGACGGGTCCGTCGGGGCGGTCCTCGGTGTGCGCGTTGATGTCGACGACGTGGTGGACGGGCATGTCCGGGTCCTGGCTGCGCGGCTGGCCGCCGTCGAGCAGGACCTCCCAGTCGCCCGCGCTCTCGGCCGAACCGGCGTACCGGCCGAGGTAGTTGAAGCCGATCTGCGGAGCCGGGGCGGTGAGCCGGTCACGGGTGGCGGGGTTGAGGTGCCGCAGCATCCCGTAGCCCACGCCGTGGTCGGGTATCGCCCGGAGCTGTTCCTTGACCTGCTTCACGGCGCGGTCGATCAGGGTGGCGTCGAAGCGCGCGGGGTCGACGACCCGGCCGGGGCCGGGGTCGAGGCGGACCGGGTAGAGGCTGGTGAACCAGCCGACGGTGCGGGACAGGTCGATGTGGTCGGCGAGCTGCTCCCGGCCATGCCCCTCCAGGTCGATCAGGACGGCGGTGTCGTCCGTGCGGCCGGTACCACGGTCCTCCCGCCAGGCGCGGATCGCGAGGGCGAGCGCGGTGAGCAGCACGTCGTCCACCCCGGCGTGGAAGGCGGCGGGCGCGGTGGTGAGCAGCGGGCCGGTCCAGCGGGCGTCCAGCCGGGTGGTGATGGTCCGGGTGTGCTCGGCGGTGTCCCGCTGCGCGTCGAGCGGCCGGTGCGCGATGCGCGGGTCCGGGGTGTTCAGTACGCCTTCCCACAGCGGGAGTTCGCGCTCCCGCTCGGGTGTGCGGGCCTGGGCGGCGAGGAGGCGGGCCCAGCTCCGGTAGGGCGTGGCGACGGGCGGCAGGGGCGACGACGTGCCGGTGACCGTCCGCCAGGCGGCGGCGAGGTCGGCGCCCAGCACCCGCCAGGAGACCGCGTCGACGGCCAGGTGGTGGACGACGATCAGCAGCCGGCCGGGGGTGCGCGGGCCCGCGTCGCCCCACACGGCCTCGATGACATGGCCGTCGGCGGGCCGCAGCCGGGCGCGGGCCTGTTCGCCCGCCTCGGCGAGCGCGGCGGTCGCGGCGGCCGCGTCGTAACCGGTGATGTCGAGCCGGGTGAGGCGCTTGCGCGCCTGCACGGAGCCGGGCGGCTGCGCGTACAGGAAGGGCTCCTCCTCGGTGGAGCGGGTGACCCGCATGCGGAGCATGTCGTGGTGGTCGATCAGGAGTTGGAGGGTCTCGACGAGGGATTCCGCGTCGGCGTCGGCCGGGGTGCGCAGGACGGCGGACTGGTTGTAGCCGTCCGTGGCGCCGGGCCGCTCCAGGAACCAGGCCGCGATGGGCGTGGGCGGCATCTCGCCGGTGCCGGCCTCGGCGGGTTCGGCCGAGTCCACCGTCAGCACGGTGGCGACGGCCGCGATGGCCTCCGGCGTGCGGTGGACGAAGACGTCGCGCGGGGTGACGGCGAGCCCGGCCTGCCGGACCCGGCTGACGAGCTGGATGGACAGGATGCTGTCGCCGCCGAGCGCGAAGAAGTCGTCGTCGGTGCGGACGGTGGCCGCCCGCAGCACGGAGCCGAACACCTCGCACAGCACGCGTTCCCGCTCGGTACGCGGCTCCCCGCCCGGCCGGGTGCCGGTGGTGCGCGCCGGTGCGGGCAGGGCGCGCCGGTCGGTCTTGCCGTTGGTCATCAGCGGCAGCGCGTCCAGGTGCACGAAGACGGCGGGCGTCATGTACGGCGGCAGCGTGTCGGCCAGCCCCCGGCGCAGCGCGTCGTCGGTCACGTCGGCCGCTCCCCCGCCGGGCACGACGTAGGCCACCAGGCGGCGTTCGCCGGGCTGGTCCTCGCGTACGACGGCGCAGGCGGCGGTGATGCCGGGCAGCGCGGCGAGCGCGGTCTCGATCTCGCCGAGTTCGATGCGGAAGCCGTTCAGCTTGACCTGGTCGTCGGCGCGGGAGACGTAGGTGAGCAGGCCGTCCGCGTCGCGCCGGACGAGGTCGCCGGTGCGGTACATCCGGCTTCCGGCGGGCCCGTACGGGTCGGCGACGAACCGGGTGGCGGTGAGCCCCGCCCGGCCCAGGTAGCCGCGCGCCAGCCCGTCGCCCGCGATGTACAGCTCGCCGGTGACGCCCGGCGGCACGGGCTGGAGGCGGGCGTCGAGGACGTGGGCGCGGGTGTTGTCGACGGGGCGCCCGAGCGGCACGCTCCCCTCGGCGGTGCCGGTGTCGTCGTCGGTGTGGTGGTGAGCGGTGGCGTCGATGGTGGTCTCGGTGGGCCCGTACAGGTTGTGCGGCTCGGCCCGCCAGGCGTCCCGGACCCGCCGGGCCAGGGCGCGCGGCAGGGGTTCGCCGCCGCACAGGACGGCCCGCAGGGTGGTCGGCGCTGCCTCGCCGGCCGTCTCGGTGAGGACCAGCGAGAGGTGCGAGGGCACGAACTGGGCGATAGTGACGCCCAGTTCACGCGCCCGGCCGAGCAGTCCGGCGGGGTCGTGGTTGAGGGCGGCCGGTACCGGGCAGGTGGAGCCGCCGTGCAGCAGGGGCAGCCAGGTCTCCCACACCGAGGCGTCGAAGCTGGGCGAGGTCCGGGCGAGGACCCGGTCGTCGTCGGTGAGGGCGAGGTGGCCGGCCATCCACGCCATGTGGTTGGTGAGCGAGGCGTGGGTGACGACGACACCCTTGGGCCGCCCGGTGGAGCCCGAGGTGTAGATGACGTACGCGGCGTCGCGCGGGTCGGGCACGGTGGCGGGCGGCGCGGTGTGCCCGGTGGCCCAGGCGGCCGGGTCGTCCAGCGCGAGGCTGGGCAGCGCCAGTTGGCGCTCCCCGACGCGGTGGGCGTGGGTGAGCAGGAGGACCGGGCGGGCGTCGGACAGGGTGTACGCGATGCGCGCCTCGGGGTGGTCCAGGTCGATGGGCAGGTAGGCGGCCCCGGCCTTGGTCACGGCGAGCATCGCCACCACCTGGTCGGCGGTGCCCTCCAGGGCGAGGGCGATCAGGTCGCCCCGGCCGATGCCCCGGCCGCGCAGGTGGTGCGCGAGGTCGTTGGAGAGCTGGTCGAGTTCGGTGAAGGTGAGCGTGCGGTCGGCCCCGCGTACCGCGACGGCGTCCGGGGTCCGGGCGCACTGCGCGCGGAACGCCTCCGGTGCCGTCCGCGCGGGTACGGGGCGGACGGGCCCGAGTGCCGCCAGCTCCAGCCGCTGCCGCTCGGACGCGCCCAGCACCTCGGTCTCGTGGACCCGCCGGCCGGGGTCGGCCGCGAGGGAGGCGAGGAGGCGGGTCAGCCGGTCGGCGAGGGTGTACGCGGTGGCGTGGTCGAACAGCTCGGTGGAGAACTCCAGCACCCCGTCGAGCCCCGTGGGACGCCCGGCGCTGTCCTCGGTCTCGGTGAAGGTGAAGGTCAGGTCGAACTTGCTGATGCCGGTGCGCACCGGCTGCTCGGAGACGGTGAGGCCGGGCAGCTCGATGTCGGCGCCGGCCGTGTTCTGGAGCACCAGCATGGTCTGGAACAGCGGGTGGTGGTTCTGCGCCCGGTCCGGGCTGAGGGCGTCCACCAGCCGCTCGAAGGGCACGTCCTGATGGTCGTAGGCGGCGAGGTCGAACTCCCGCACGCGATCGAGCACTTCGTCGAAGGTGGGGTCGCCGGTGAGGTCGGTGCGCAGCACCAGGGTGTTGACGAAGAAGCCGACCAGGTCGTCCAGGGCCTCGTCGGTGCGGCCGGCGACCGCGGTGCCGAGCGGGATGTCCTCGCCGGCGCCGTGCCGGGACAGCAGCACCGAGAGGGCGGCCTGGAGCACCATGAAGAGGCTGCACCCGCGGGTCCGGGCGAGCGCGGCGAGGGCCTGGTGGGTGGCGGCGTCCACGGGGAAGGCGAACGCGTCGCCCCGGTGCTCGGTGACCGCCGGGCGCGGCCGGTCGCCGGGCAGCTCCAGCAGCTCGGGCGCTCCGGCCAACGCCTCGCGCCAGAAGGCCAGTTGCCTGGCGGCCCGGCTGTCCGGGTCCTCCTCGTCGCCGAGCAGCGCGTGCTGCCACAGCGTGTAGTCGGCGTACTGGACGGCGAGATCGGCCCAGCCCGGCTCCTCGTGCGCGAGCCGCGCCCGGTACGCCTCGCCGAGGTCGCGGGCGAGCGGGGCGAGGGACCAGCCGTCGCCCGCGATGTGGTGCAGGACCAGGACGAGGACGTGCGCCTCGGCGCCGAGCCGCACCAGCCGGGCCCGCACCGGTGCCTCGGCGCTCACGTCGAAGGCGTGGGCCACCTCGGCGGCGAGCACCTCGTCCAGGCGGGCGGGATCGGTGTCGCGGGGCGTGAGGTCGAGGTCGGCGGTGCGGGCGTCGAGGATGAGCTGGCGCGGCACGCCGTCGGTGTCGGGGAAGACGGTGCGCAGGCTCTCGTGGCGCTCGACCACGTCGGTCAGCGCACTCTCCAGCGCGTCGGCGTCCAACGGGCCGTCCAGCCGCAGCACGAGCGGCACGTTGTAGGTGTCGCTGGGTCCCTCGAACCGGTTGAGGAACCAGAGCCTGCGCTGCGCGAAGGACAGCGGCAGCGGCTCCGCCCGGTGCTCGGCCCGCCGCAGCGGGAGCCGCGCCGCCTCGGCGCCGTCGAGCACGGCGGCCAGCGCGGCCGGTGCCGGGTGCTCGAACAGGGTCTTGACGGGGACCTCCACGCCGAGCGCGGCCCGGATGCGGGCGGTGAGCCGGGTGGCGAGCAGGGAGTGCCCGCCGAGCGCGAAGAAGTCGTCGTCGGGGCCCACCGCGTCCAGACCGAGCACGTCGGCGAAGAGTCCGCAGAGGATCTCCTCGCGGGCGGTACGGGCCGGGCGGCCGCTCACCGGCGCGTACTCGGGGACGGGCAGCGCGCGCCGGTCCACCTTGCCGTTGGGGGTGAGCGGGAGCGCGTCCAGCAGGACGAGGGCGCTGGGCACCATGTACGCGGGCAGCGACCGGCCGACGGCGCGGGCGAGGTCGGCGGGGTCGGGGCTCGCGCCGCTCGCGGGGACCACGTAGGCGACGAGGCGCCGGTCACCCGGTGTGTCCTCACGGACGACGGCGAAGGCGTCCGCGACGCCCTGGCAGGAGGCGAGCGTGTTCTCGATCTCGCCCAGCTCGATCCGGTAACCGCGCAGCTTCACCTGGCCGTCGGACCGGCCGACGTAGGCGATCTGCCCGTCCGGGGTCCAGCGGACCAGGTCGCCGGTGCGGTACATCCGGCCGCCCGCCGCGTCGAACGGGTCGGCGACGAAACGCGTGGCCGTCAGGCCGGGGCGGCCCGTGTAGCCGCGCGCCACACCGTGTCCGGCGAGGTACAACTCCCCCACCACGCCCGGCGGTACGGCCCGCAGCGAGCCGTCGAGGACATACAGGCGCATGCCGTCCAGCGGGCGGCCGATGGGCGGCGGCCCGGCGGGCAGGTCGGCGGGCACCGGGTAGCGGGTGGCGAAGGTGGTGGTCTCGGTGGGCCCGTACACGTGCAGGACACGGGTGTCGGGCGCGAGGGCCGCGACCCGCTGCATGGCGTCCGGGGAGGCCAGTTCACCGCCGGCGCACACCAGCCGCAGGCCGGTGAAGGCGCCGGGGTCGGTCTCGGCGATGACGTTGAACAGGGCGGTCGTCATGAAGACGGCCGTGGCCCCGTGGGTGTGCACCGCGTCGTCGAGGGCGCGGGCGTCCAGCACGCCGTCGGCCGCGACGACGATCCGGCCGCCGTGCAGCAGCGGGGCCCAGATCTCGAAGGTGGAGGCGTCGAAGACGTACGCCGAGTGCATCAGCACGGCGTCGGCGGCGCCGTCCCGCCAGGCGGAGTCGGCGGCCAGCGCGACCACGTCGGCGTGGCTGACAGCGACGCCCTTGGGCAGGCCGGTCGAGCCGGAGGTGAACATCACGTAGGCCAGCGCGGCGGGACCCGGTACGGGCACCGGGCGGCCGGGCCGCCCGGGCGCACCCCGCAGGACCCGGCCGAGCCGGTCCAGCACGACGACCGGTGTGCGGGTGGCGGCCGCGCGCACCCAGGGTGAACCGTGGGCGTCCTCGTCGACGAGGAGGACCTTCACCCCGGCGGCGCCGGCGACCTGGTCGAGCCGTTCCTCGGGCCAGCGGGCGTCCAGCGGGACGTAGGCCCCGGCGGCGCGGACGGTGCCGAGGGAGGCGGTCACGACGGCCGGGGACCGGCCGAGCAGCACGCCGACGCCGGTCTCGGGCCCGACGCCGAGGCCCGCGAGGGCGGCGGCGAGATCTGCGGAGAGGGCGTCGAGTTCGGCGTAGGTGAGGGAGGCGTCGTCGGCGGTGACGGCCACCGCGTCCGGGGTACGTGCGGCCTGAGCCGCGAACAGCGCCGGCAGGACGGCGGGCTCGCCGGTGGCGGGCAGGGCGCGGCCGGTGCCCCAGCGGGCCACCTGGGTGTGCTCGTCCGGTGCCATCAAGTCGTGCTCGGCGACCGGGCGTTCGGGCTCGGCGGCGACCCCCTCCAGCAGGCGCAGCAGCCGGGCGGTGAGGTGCTCGACCGTGCTCCGGTCGAACAGGGCGGTGGCGTACTCGACGCCGGCGCCGAGGCCGCCGTCCCGGTCCTCGGTGAAGGCGAAGGTGAGGTCGAACTTGCTCAGCCCGTTGTGCACGAGCCGGTCCTCGACGGTGAGGCCGGGCAGGTCGGGGCGGGCGCTGTCCTGGTTCTGGAGCACCACCATGGTCTGGAACAGCGGGTGGTGGTCGCGGGCCCGGACCGGGTTGAGGTGCTCCACCAGCCGCTCGAAGGGCACGTCCTGGTTGGCGTACGCGGCGAGGTCGAACTCCCGGACTCGGACGAGGAGTTCGCGGAAGGTCGGGCGGCCGGAGAGGTCGGTGCGCAGGACGAGGGTGTTGACGAAGAACCCGACCAGGTCCTCCAGCGCCTCGTCCGTGCGGCCCGCGACGGGCGAGCCGAGCGGGATGTCGTCGCCGGCGCCGTGCCGGTGCAGCAGGGTGGCCACGGCCGCCTGGAGCACCATGAAGAGGCTGCTGCCCGACTCCCTTGCCAGCCGCTTGAGCTGGGTGTGCAGCTCGGCGGGCACCTCGAAGGTGTGGACGCCGCCCCGGGGGTCGACGGAGGCCGGGCGGGGCCGGTCCAGCGGGAGGTCGATCAGGCCGGGCATCCCGGCGAGCGCGGTGTTCCAGTGGTCGAGCTGCCCGCGCAGCACGCCGTCGTCGGCCTCGCCCTCGCTCTCGCCCCCGCCCTCGCCGAGGAGGGCGCGCTGCCAGAGGGTGTAGTCGGCGTACTGGAGCGGGGTGCCGAGGGTCAGCCCCGGTTCGGCGCCTTCGAGGCGGGCCCGGTAGGCGGTGCCGAGGTGGCGGGCGAGCGGGGCGAGGGACCAGCCGTCACCGGCGATGTGGTGGACGACGAGGACCAGCACGTGGTGTTCGGGCGCCGAGCGCAGCAGCAGGGCGCGCAGCGGCAGGTCGGCGGTGACGTCGAACGTCTCGCGCACGGCGGCCAGCACGGTGGCGTCCATGTCGGCCGGTGCGGTGCTCACCACGGGCAGTTCCGGCGTGGCCGCCTCGGCGGGCAGGATCGTCTGGCGCGGTACGCCGTCCCGCTCGGGGAACACCGTGCGCAGCGCCTCGTGCCGCTCGATGACATCGCCGAGCGCGGCCCGGAGGGCTTCCGGGTCGAGGGCGCCGTCGAGTTCGAGGACGAGCGGGATGTTGTAGGTGGAGCTGGGCCCCTCCAGCCGGTTGAGGAACCACAGGCGCTGCTGGGCGTAGGACAGCGGCAGCGGCTCGGGGCGGTGGGCGGCGGGCAGCACGGCGGGGCGGGCCCGGCCGGGGGTGTCGAGGGCGCGGGCCAGTCCGGCGACGGTCGGGTGCTCGAAGAGGGTGCGCACCGCGACCTCCGCTCCGAGGACGGCGCGGACGCGGCTGACGACGCGCATGGCGAGCAGGGAGTGACCGCCGAGGTCGAAGAAACTGTCGTGCGGGCCGACGGCGGGGCGGTGCAGCACATCGGCGAAGATCCCGGCGAGGAGCTCCTCCTGCGGGGTGCCCCGGCCCGGCGCCACCGAGGTCGTGGCCTCCGGCTCCGGCTCCGGTTCGGGCAGCGCGCGCCGGTTCACCTTGCCGTTGGGCAGCAGCGGGAGTTCGTCGAGGACGACGACGGCGCCGGGCACCATGTAGTGCGGCAGCGTCTCGGCGAGGTCGTCGCGCAGGGTGAGGGCGCGCGGTGCCCCGTCGGCGGTGACGGCGTACGCCACCAGCCGGCGCCGGCCGGGGGCGTCCTCGCGGATGACGGCGCAGGCCGAGGTGACGCCGGGGCGGGCGAGCAGCGCGGCCTCGACCTCGCCCAGCTCGATGCGGAAGCCGCGCAGTTTGACCTGGTCGTCGGCGCGGGACACGTACTCGATCAGCCCGTGCCGGTTCCACCGGACCAGGTCGCCGGTGCGGTACATGCGGGCGCCCGCGGGGTCGAACGGATCGGCGACGAAGCGCTCTGCGGTCAGGCCGGGGCGGCCCAGGTAGCCGCGCGCGAGGTTGGGCCCCGCGAGGTACAGCTCGCCGGTGACACCGGTCGGTACGGGGCGCAGCCGGGTGTCGAGCACGTAGGCGCGCATGGTGTCGACGGGCCGGCCGATCGGCACGGTGTCGGCCGCGTGGCCCTCGGCGTCCTCGGGGACGCGGTGGGCGGTGGCGTCGATGGTGGCCTCGGTCGGGCCGTACAGGTTGTGCGCCTCGGCGCGCCAGGTGCGGGCGATGTCTTCCGCGAGGGCGCGGGGCAGCGGTTCGCCGCCGCACAGGACGGCGCGCAGCGCGGGCAGCGGTGCCGCGTCGGCGGCCTCGGCGAGGACGAGCGCGAGGTGCGAGGGCACGAACTGGGCGACGGTGACGCCGAACCGGCCCATCCAGTCGACCAGCGCCCGCGGGTCCTGGTTGACGCCGTCGGGCAGCACGCACACCTCGGCGCCGTTCATCAGCGGCAGCCACAGCTCCCACACGGAGGCGTCGAAGCTGGTGGAGGTACGGGCGAGGACCCGGTCCCCCGGCGTCAGCGACAGGTGCCCCGCCATCCAGGCCATGTGGTTGGCGAGCGCGCCGTGCGGCACGGTCACGCCCTTGGGCCGGCCGGTGGAGCCGGAGGTGTAGATGACGTAGGCCGGGTCGGCGGGGTGGATGCGGTGCTCCGACTCGGCTGCACCGGGGTCCAGTTGGTCCGGGTCGAGCCACGGTACGTCGGTGGGCGGCAGCCCTTCGTGGACGTCGTGCGTGGTGAGCAGCAGCACCGGGCGGGCGTCGGTGACCATGTGCCGGATGCGGGTGGCCGGGTAGCGCGGGTCCACGGGCAGGTAGGCGGCACCGGCGCGCAGGACGGCCAGCATGGCGACGACGGAGGTGACGGACGGCGGCAGGGCGAGCGCGACCAGCGTCTCGCGTCCGGCTCCGCGCTGGCGCAGTACGCGGGCCAACGCGTCGGCGCGGGCGTCGAGTTCGGCGTAGGTGAGGCTGGTGTCCGCGTCCCGTACGGCGGTGGCGTCCGGGGTGCGGGCGGCCCACTGGCGGACCGCTTCCGGTGCGGTGGCCGTGGGGAGCGGGCGCCGGGTGCCGTGGCCCTGGGCGAGGAGGCGGTCGCGTTCGCCGGAGCCGAGCGGGTCGAGGTCGCCGAGGCGCCGGTCGGGGTCCTGGACGGCCTCGGTGAGGACGCGGGCGAACCGGTCGCACAGGTCGCGGGCGGTGGGCTCGTCGAAGAGGTCGGTGGCGTACTCGAGGTAGCCGCCGATGCCCCGGGCGGGCTCGGTCCGGTCGGCGGAGGCCGCGTTCTCGGTGAGCGAGAAGGTCAGGTCGAACTTGCTGATCCCGGTGTGCCGGGAGCGGTCGCGGCTGGTGATGCCGGGCAGGTCGATCCCGGCCCGCTCCTGGCTCTGGAGGACGAGCATGGTCTGGAAGAGCGGGTGGTGATCGCCGGAGCGCTCGGGGTTGACCGCCTCCACGAGCCGCTCGAACGGGATGTCCCCGTGGCTGAACGCCGCGAGGTCGAACTCCTTGACCCGGCCCAGGAGTTCCCGGAAGGTCGGGTCGCCGGAGAGGTCGGTGCGCAGCACGAGCGTGTTGACGAAGAAGCCGACCAGGTCGTCCAGCGCCTCGTCCGCCCGTCCGGCGACGGCGGTGCCGAGCGGGATGTCCTCGCCCGCGCCGTGGGCGTGCAGGGTCACGGCGAGGGCGGCCTGGAGCACCATGAACGGGGTGCAGCCGGCCGCGCGGGCCAGCCCGGTCAGCGCGGTGTGCGCGTCGGCGGGCAGCTCGAAGGGCACCGCCCCGCCCCGGTGGCTCGGGACGGCCGGGCGCGGCCGGTCCAGGGGGAGTTCGAGCAGGTCGGGGGCGCCGTGCAGCGCCTCCCGCCAGAAGGCGAGCTGCCGCCCGGCGAGGCTGTCCGGGTCGCCGTCCTCCCCGAGCAGCTCCCGCTGCCACAGGGCGTAGTCGGCGTACTGCACCCGCAGCGCGGGCCAGTCGGGGGTGTCCTCCCCCGCCAGCCGGGCCCGGTAGGCGGCGCCGACGTCGCGGCTGAGCGGGGCGAGGGACCAGCCGTCGGCGACGACGTGGTGCGGGACCAGGACCAGGATGTGCCGGTCGGCACCGAGCCGCAGCAGCCCGGCGCGGAAGGCGACGCCCCCGGCCAGGTCGAAGGGGGCACCGGCCAGCCGGGCCACCGCCTCCTCGGCCCACGCCTCGGCGTCCGCCCCGGCCGGGGGCTCCTCCACGGCGAGCGGGACCGACTCGGCGGCGTGCGCGGCGTCCAGGACGACCTGGCGGGCCACCCCGTCCTCCTCCGCGAACACGGTGCGCAGGCTCTCGTGCCGGGCCACCACATCGGCGAGGGCACCGCGCAGGGCGTCGGTGTCCAGCGGGCCTTCGAGGTCGAGGACGAGCGGCACGTTGTAGGTGTCGCCGGAGTCCTCGGCCCGGTTGAGGAACCAGAGCCGCTGCTGCGCGAAGGACAGCGGCACGGTGTCGGGCCGGTCCTGCGGGACGAGGGCGGGGCGGGCCTCGCCGGAGGTGTCGAGCACGGCGGCGAGGGAGGCGACGGTGGGGTGCTCGAAGAGGGCGCGCAGGTCGAGCTCGGCGCCGAGCGCGGTGCGTACCCGGCCGGCGAGGCGGGTGGCGAGCAGGGAGTGGCCGCCGAGGGCGAAGAAGTCGTCGTCCACGCTGACCGCGTCCAGGCCGAGCACATCGGCGAACAGGCCCGCCAGCACCTCCTCGTGGGCGGTGCGCGGGGCACGCCCGGCGGCCGTGGAGGCGCGGGGTGCGGGCAGGGCGCGGTGGTCGAGCTTGCCGTTGGCGTTCAGGGGCAGCGCGTCGAGCAGGACGAACGCCGACGGCACCATGTAGGCGGGCAGTGCCCGGCCCACCGTCCGGGCGAGGGTGGCGGCGTCCGGTGCGGTGCCGGGTTCCGGGACGACGTAGCCGACGAGGCGCGGGTCGCCGGGCACGTCCTCGCGGACCAGGACGCGGGCGGAGCGTACGGCGGGGTCGGTGAGCAGGGTGTTCTCGATCTCGGCGGGCTCGATGCGGAACCCGCGCAGCTTGACCTGGCCGTCGACGCGCCCGGCGTACTCGATGTCGCCGTCGGCGGTCCAGCGGGCGAGGTCGCCGGTGCGGTACATCCGGGCGCCGTCCGCGTCGTACGGGTCGGCCACGAAGCGGGTGGCGGTGAGCTGGGCGCGGCCCAGGTAGCCACGGGCGACGCCCCGGCCGCTGACGTACAGCTCGCCCACCACGCCGGGCGGCACCGGGCGCAGGCGGTCGTCGAGGACGTAGGCGTTCATGCCGTCCAGGGGGCGGCCGATCGGGGGCACGCCGGTCGTGCCGGCGGTGACCTGGTGGCGGGTGGCGAAGGTGGTGGTCTCGGTGGGGCCGTACACGTTCAGCACCCGGGTGCCGGGGGCGGCCTCGGCGACCCGCTGGGTCAGGCCGGGCGCGGCGGCCTCGCCACCGGTGGCGACCAGGCGGAGCCCGGCGAAGGCGGCCGGGTCGGTCTCGGCGACGAGGTTGAACAGCGAGGTCGTCAGGAACAGCGAGGTGACCCCGTACCGCTCCGTCATCTCCGCAAGGACGCGCGACTCCAGGCCGCCGGGCGGTGCGACGACCACCCGGCCGCCGTTGAGCAGCGGCGCCCAGATCTCGAAGGTGGAGGCGTCGAAGACGTACGCGGAGTGCATCAGCACCGCGTCCGAGACGCCGTCCCGCCAGGCGGAGTCGGCGGCCAGCGCGAGCACGTCGCCGTGCGTGACGCCGACGCCCTTGGGGAGGCCGGTGGAGCCGGAGGTGAACATCACATAGGCGAGGCGGTCACCCCGTTTCACCGCGCGCGGTGTGCCCGGCCGCTCCGGGGCGCCGCGCAGGAGGCCGCCGCGCTCGTCCACGACGAGGACGGGGAGGGTGGTGGCCCGCTCCCTGACCCAGTCCGTGCCGGCGTTGGCCGCGTCCACGACCAGGGCGCGGACCCGGGCGGTCCCGGCGACGCGGTCCAGCCGGTCGGCGGGCCACGCGGCGTCCATCGGTACGTACGCGGCACCGGCGCCGACCGCGCCCAGCGTGGCCGTCACCACGGCCGCCGAGCGGTCCGCCAGCACCCCGACGCCGTCCTCCGCACCGACGCCCCAGCCGCTCAGCGCGCCGGACAGCTCGGCCGCCGCCTCCGCCAGCTCGCGGTAGGTGAGCGTGTGCGCACCGGCGACGACGGCCGGGGCGTCCGGGGTACGGCGGACCTGCGCGGCGAACGCCTGCGGGAGAGCGGTGTCCCCGGCGGGCAGTTCGGTCCCGCGCCCCTGCGCGAGTACGTCGGCGGCGGCGGTGTCGTCGAGCAACTGGATGTCGGCGAGCGGGGTATCGGCGTCCGCCCCGGCCAGGGCCGTCAGGAAGGAGACGACGGCGTGCTGGTGCAGCCGGACGTCGTCCGGGTGGTACAGCTCCGGGTTGGTGTCGAAACCGATCAACGGCCCCTGTCCCTCGGAGCGTTCGGAGACGAAGAGGGACACGTCGTCCACCGGGCCGATGGACAGCAGCCGGGAGGTGGCGGTGCTGCCGCCGAAGTCGAGGCCGTACTCGAAGCCCATGATGTTGACGACGACATCGGTGAGACGGGCCCCGTCTTCGGCCATGTTCAGCTCGCGGGCGAGCTGTTCGCGGGAGAAGCGGCGGTGGCGCATGGCGCCGCGCATCTCTGCGGCGACGGCACGGACGAGGGCGCCGACCGTCATGTCCGGGGTGACCGCCAGCCGCAGCGGCAGGATGTTGGAGGTCATGCCCATGATGTGGCGCAGCCCCGCGTGCCGGCCGTGGGAGGCGAGGCCGACCCGGACGTCCTGCGTCCCGGTGACCCGGGCGACGTAGGCGGCGACCGCGCTGACGAGGACGGCGGTCCAGGTGGTGCGGCTGTCCCCGGCCAGGCGGCGCAGCTCGTCCAGCACGGTGACGGGGAGGGTGGCGCCGGAGTGCAGCTCCACCGGCGCGGCGGAGGCGGCGGGCGGGGCGGGGGCGTCGGTGCGGCGGCGGACGAGCGGGGCGGCGGCGCGGGTCTCGGCGTCGAGGCCGTCCCCGGCCGGGGTGGTGAACCGGCCGGTCCAGTAGGCGCGGTCGGCCTCGGTGCGCCCGGAGGCACGGTAGGCGGCCTCCTCGTCCACCAGGTCGCGCAGGGGCGCGGCGGTGATCTCGTCCGTGCTCTCGCCCCGTGCCGCGCGGGTGTAGAGGTCGGCGACGGTGCGGGCGAAGAGGGCGCCGCTGAGGCCGTCGACGGCGATGTGGTGGTAGCGGATGTACCAGTAGTGCAGCGTGGGGCTGAGCCGCAGCAACGCGAAGTGGTGTCGAGGGGCGTTCAGTTGGTCGACGGTGGCCATGTCGTCGGCCATGTACCGCTCGGCCTCGGCGGCCGGGTCGTCCGCGCCGCTCAGGTCGGCCCGATGGAGCCGGCTCGGGGCGTCCGGTCCGGGGCGCACCACCCGCTGGCGAATCGTTTCACCGTCAGTGACGAACTCCAGGTGAAAGCTGTCGTGGAGGTACATCGCGTGGTCCACCGCGGCGGCGAATAAACCCTCGTCGAGGCCGCCGCGGATCTCCAGGCATTCCCCGATGTTGTATTTGGGACTGTCCGGATCGACCAGTTGCCCATACCACACACCCTGCTGGGCGGCGGTCAGTTCGAACGGTTCTTCGGGCGTCACTGCGAACGCGGCCGAGCGGTTTTCACGCATGCGGGATCAACCTTTGGGGAGAGGTTCCGGGGACGGTAAGGAAAGCCGGGGTAAAAGAACACGCGCACAGCGCTTCGCCCCATGACGTTCCTGTGACGGTGAAAAGAAGAAAGTGCGGCTCCGAGACGTCGAACACGGTCGCGCCCATCCGCACTTCCGCTTACCGGCGCACGAGTGCCCGCCGCATCCACGCGCGTCGACCCTGCGGCCGGGTGGGCCGCCAGGACCTCCGCGAGCGGGAACGGGAACCAGCGCGAGCGTCTCGCCGGCGTTGACGGCCGTCCGGCGCGCCGACGCGAGGACCTCCCGGGGCGAGAGCGGCGCCCAGGGGGTCACATGGCGGCGAAATACCGTACGACCAGGCATGACACCCCGGCCAGGCCGGGGCTGCGGGTCGACCTATCCGTCGGCCGCCATCGCCCGCACCAGGCTGGCGGGCCGCATGTCGGTCCACTGGGCCTCGATCGCGTCCAGGCACTCCTGGCGCGACCCCTCCGGACCCTCGACCCGCCAGCCCCCCGGCACGGCGAGCGTCGCCGGCCAGAGCGAGTGCTGGCCCTCTTCGTTCACGAGCACCAGGAACTTGCCCGATTCATCGTCGAAAGGATTGACCACGACGCCCCCCTTGGCAGTACGTACATCAGCTTGTTTTTTCCCGAGCCGCCACGCATTCCGTTTCCGCGGCCCTCGGACTGCTTGCCCGATCCGAACAGTGCGTCAGACCGAACGAAGGAGCGGATCGCTCCATCCCCCGAGATGACAGTTCCCGTGCGGCCGGTCGGAACCAGACTGCCCGGACCCTGTGCATTCACACTCATCACACTAAGGGAAAGTCCACGATCGGAGGTACTCGTTCGATCGACTACCGATGAGTAATAGAGCGCGCAATAATCGCCTGTGCTGCCTTTGGCATATGCCTGACGGCATTCAACATCCAGCATCTGGCCAATGGGTGCCCGGAGTACGGCGGTTCACCCGCATATGACCTGTACCGATCCGGCCGGTCCGGCGCATGTGCCGCCACGCCCTCACTTGAGCGCGCATGACTCCGCACCACGCACCCGTGCGCCGACCGTGCGCCCCGTTTTCGCCCCCGGCACCCCACCGGACCGACCAGATCAGGACACCAGGGCCGAAGAACCGACCGCACACCCCGCTTGCGGGACGGCCGGTATCCGCCCAAGGCGAGCACTGTGCCCCACTCGAAGCCATTGGGGGCTGTCATGGCTGACGAATGATCAATAACCTTACGGAACACGTCATTCCCGGTCCCGACGGAGCATCATGACCACTGCGGCACAGATACCCGACATCCTCTCGCCCGAGTTCGCGGCGGACCCCTACCCGGCCTACCGGCTGATGCGGGAGAGCGCGCCCCTCATCTGGCACGAGGCCACGCAGAGTTACATCATCTCGCGCTACGAAGACGTCGAACGCGTCTTCAAGGACAAGGACGGCGAGTTCACCACCGACAACTACGACTGGCAGATCGAGCCGGTCCACGGCAAGACGATCCTCCAGCTCAGCGGCCGTGAGCACGCCGTACGCCGGGCCCTGGTCGCCCCCGCCTTCCGCGGCCGGGACCTCCAGGAGAAGTTCCTGCCCGTCATCGAGCGCAACTCGCGCGAACTGATCGACGCCTTCCGGCACTCCGGCTCCGCCGACCTGGTCACCGACTACGCGACCCGGTTCCCGGTCAATGTGATCGCGGACATGCTGGGCCTGGACAAGGCCGACCACGCCCGCTTCCACCGCTGGTACACCGCCGTCATCGCCTTCCTCGGCAACCTGTCCGGCGACCAGGAGGTGGCCGCGGCCGGCGAGCGCACCCGCGTGGAGTTCGCGGAGTACATGCTGCCGATCATCCGCGAGCGCCGCGAGAACCTCGGCGACGACCTGCTGTCGGTGCTGTGCGCCGCCGAGGTCGACGGGGTGCGGATGAGCGACGAGGACATCAAAGCGTTCTGCAGCCTGCTGCTCGCCGCCGGCGGTGAGACCACGGACAAGGCGATCGCCAGCATCTTCGCCAACCTGCTGAGCCACCCCGACCAGCTCGCCGCCGTCCGGGCCGACCACGGTCTGATCCCGCGGGCGTTCGCGGAGACCCTGCGCTTCACCCCACCGGTGCACATGATCATGCGACAGTCCGCGACCGAGGTGAAGCTCAGCGGCGGCACCATCCCGGCCGGGGTCACCGTCACCTGCCTGATCGGCTCGGCCAACCGGGACGAGAACCGCTACGGCGAGCCCGACCGCTTCGACATCTTCCGCGAGGACCTCACCGCCACCAACGCCTTCTCCGCGGCCGCCGACCACCTGGCGTTCGCGCTGGGCCGGCACTTCTGCGTGGGCGCGCTGCTCGCCAAGGCCGAGGTCGAGATCGGCGTCGCCCAACTGCTGGACGCCATGCCTGACCTTCGCTTCGCCGACGGCTTCGACCCGGTCGAGCAGGGCGTGTTCACCCGCGGCCCCCAGGCCCTGCCGGTGCGGTTCAGCCCCACCTCCGCCTGACCCGCGCCGTGCCGCTGGGCCCTTCCCCCGGGGGCCCAGCGGGACGGCGGCTATCCGTCGACCGGGGTGAACCGGACCGGCAGGGTGGTCAGCCCCCGCATCCAGATGGACGAGCGCCAGGTCAGCGTGTGCGGGTCCACCGCGAGCACCAGGTCGGGCAGCCGCTCCAGCAGCGTCTCCACGGCGGTGCGCGCCATGACGTCCGCGAGCAGCGGAGCCGGGTACGGGCACCGGTGCTCGCCGTTGCTGAACGACAGGTGCGCGGCGTTCTCCGCGCCGACATGTCCCTCGGGCCAGAGTCCCGGGTCGGTGTTGGCGGCGGCCAGTCCGAGGACCAGGCAGTCGCCGGCCCGGATCTGACGGCCGCCGAGCTGGGTGTCCCGTGCCGCCCAGCGGCCGATGAAGTTCTGGGTGGGCGTGTCGAGCCAGAGCACCTCGTTCAGCGCCTCGCCCACGCTGACCCGGCCGCCGGACACGCTGAGTTCGAACCGCTCGTCGGTGAGCAGCAGCCGCAGCGCGTTGCAGATCCAGTTGGCGGTGGGCTGCTGCGCGGCGGCGATGACCGAGATCAGGTCCTGGACGATCTCCTCGTCGCTGAGCCCCGCCGGGTGCAGCACCATCCGCGAGGTGACGTCCTTGCCGGGGGCGGCCCGCTTGTCCTGGACCAGCCGCACCAGCCGCTCGCCCACACGCCCGTAGGCCGCCACCGGGTCGTCGCCCTCGGCCGCGTCCAGGGAGATCCGCAGGTCGTCGACGAGCTGCTGGGTGTCGGCGCCGGAGATCGGCATACCGCACATCTGCACCACGGCCCGCATAGGCAGCGCGTGCGCGTACGACGTCATCAGCTCGGCCTGGCCGCTGCCGGCGAACCGGGCGATCAGCTCGTCGGCGATCAGCTCACAGTCGCGGGCCAGCTCGAACTGGTCCACCCCGGACAGCGCCTCGGTGATCACCCCGGCCCGGCGCCGGTGCTCCTCCCCCTCGGTGAACAGCACCGAGGGCTGGTAGCCGACGAAGGGCATCAGCGGCCAGTCCGGGGGGATGTTGTCCCACTGGTTCCAGCGCCGCGAGTCCCGGGCGAACAGCTCGTCGTGGCTGGTGACCTGGGCGACCTCGTGGTAGCCGAGCACCAGCCAGGCCGGGATGTCGCCGTCCAGCAGGACGGGCGCGACCGCGCCGTGCTCGCGGCGCAGCGCCCGGTACATCTGCGACGGCGTCTGCTGGTACTCCAGGCCCGCCAGGCGCACCGCGTCGGCGTGGGCGGGGCAGCCGGGCGGCGGTACCGGGTGCGCGGAGAAGGGGCCGGGGTCGGTCACGGGGTCGCCTCCTGGGCCGTGGCCAGCGTGTACACATGGTCCACGAGAGTGATCAGCACGTCCTTGCCCGACTGCCGGACCCGCGCGTCGCAGTCGAGCATCGGCACGTGATCGGGCAGCGCGAGGGCCTGCCGGATCTCGTCCAGGGAGTGGTGGCTCGCGTCGTCGTCGAACCGGTTGACGGCCACCACGAAGGGCGTGCCGTGGTGTTCCAGCCGGTCTATCGCGTACCAGGAGTCGTCCATCCGGCGGGTGTCCACGAGGACGACGGCGCCGAGGGTGCCGGAGAAGAGCCGGTCCCACAGGAACCAGAAGCGCTTCTGGCCCGGCGCGCCGAACAGGTACAGCACCATGGTGTCGTTGAGGCTGATCCGGCCGAAGTCGAAGGCGACGGTGGTGGTCGACTTCGCGGCGACGCCGTTGGTCTCGTCGATGCCGACGCCGGCCTCCGTCATCACCTCCTCGGTGTTCAGCGGCCGGATCTCGCTCACGGAGCGGACCAGCGTGGTCTTGCCGACGCCGAAGCCGCCCACGACGACGATCTTCAGACCGGTTTCCGCCGCGTCGGCCAGTGGCGTGCGGTGGGCGGGCAGCTCAGAGATTGCGGAGCCCATGGAGCACTTCCTTGAGAAGGGCGGGATCGGGGAGCGAGGGGTTCACGGGTGGGTGGCGTGCGGTGATCCGGCCGGTGTCGAGCAGGTCGGCCAGCAGGATGCGGACGACCGTGATCGGCAGTTCCAGCTCGGCGGAGATCTCCACCACCGAGGTGGGGTGCCGGCACAGGGTCAGGATGCGGGTGTGCTCCGACTGCATGCCCGTGGTCGGCTGGCACTCCGCGACGATGAGTGTGACCAGGTCCAGGGTGTCGTCGACGCTGCTGCGCCCGTTCGTGACCGTGTACAGCCGGTCGGGGGCACCGGTGTCCACCGGCTTGCGGGTCACGACGGGGTACTCCCCTGGAACGGCTGCCGGGGCGCGGCCCGCAGATGCTCGCCGATCTTGTCGACCAGCCCGGTCATCTCCTCGCCGAGGCGGCCGGGGTCGGCGTCCTCTGTGGCGACGACCGCGAGGTGCGCGCCCTCACCGGCGCCGACGATGCACAGCAGGCCGCCGTGGAAGGCGGTCATGGCGTGGAGCACTCCGCCGGAGCCGTCCCCGAACTCGACGGAGGCGCCGTGGGACAGGGCCTGGAGGCCGGAGCAGATCGCGGCGAGCTGGTCGGCCTGATCCGCGGCGAGGTCGGGGGTCCAGCACAGCTTGAGGCCGTCGCGCGACAGGACCAGGGCGTGCCGGGCACCGGGCGTCTGCTCCAGCAGGTTCTGCAGCAGCCAGACGAGGCTGTTGTCGGTGGTCTGCATGATGGGTGATGGGACGGTGGTGTCCGGCTGATCGGCCACCGGCCCGTTCCTCCAATCTCATGGGCACGAGGGGGGCGTGGCTGCCGGGCGCGGGCCCGGCGGGGCTTGGGGTGGGGGCGGGGGTTACCCGGCGGTGGGCGGCTCGGGGTCGGGGCGGCCGCCCAGGGTGTCGCCCGAGGGCTTGCGCGAGCGGTGGAAGGCGCCGAAGCGGGAGCCGACGTCGTGCACGGGCCGCTTGCGGGGCGGGGTGGGCTCGCCGGCGGGGCGCTGGGCCCGCTCGGCGTCGCTCATGGTGCGGCCGGGTTTGCGGACGGGGAGCCCGTTGGGGGTGGCGGCGGGCGGCTCGTGCCGGGTCTGCTCGGGCGCTTCCGGCACGATCACGGGCGGCTCGGGGCGTACGGGCGCCTCGACCACAGGGGCCTCGATGACGGGGGCCGGGGCGGGGGCGGGAGCTTCGGGCGCCGGGACCGGCCGGACGGTGGCCGCCTGGGCCGCCTCCCGCTGCGCGGGCCACGGATCGCGCTGCTGCGCGATGAGGTGCCGGGGCAGCAGGACGACGACGCCGGTGCCGCCGCGCGAGGAGGGGCGGTAGCTGACGTTGATGCGGTACTTGAGCGCGAGCAGTCCGACCACGGCGAGGCCCAGCCGGGTGCCCTGGAGGGAGGCGAGGTCGGCCATGCTGCCGGCCACCGCGCCCTCGGCGTGCCGCATCGCCGCCTCGGACATGGTCAGTCCGCTGTCCTCGACGGTGACGACGATCCCGGCCCGGTGCTCCTCGACGTAGACGTGGACCTCGTCGGTGGGCGGGGAGAAGTTGGCCGCGTTGTCGATCAGTTCCGCGAGGAGGTGCATCACGCCTTCGGCGGCGAATCCGGAGATGGCGGCCTGGGAGGTGAAGTGCAGCCGGACCCGCTGGTAGGCGGCGATACGGCCGATGGCGCCCCGGAGGATGCTCTCCATCCGGATCGGCTTGTTCCAGGTGCGGCTGGTCTTGCCGCCCATGAGCAGCGCCAGCCGGTCGGCGATCAGTACGAGCTGGGAGGTCTTGTGGTCCAGCCGCATCAGGTCGCCGAGCATCTTGCCGTCGTGCTCGTCCTGCATCTCCCGCAGGTCGGCGAGCATGCTGACGGCCTTGGCCTGGACCCGGCTGAGCGCCTTGGTGGAGGCGATCCGGGCACCGCCCGCGCGTCGCTCGCTGCGTGCCAGTTCGCGTACGAACAGCTCGCTCAGGTCGTGCATCAAGGGCACTCGGGGCAGGGCGAGTTCACCGAGGACGGTGTCCGCCGAACGGCCCTCGGCGAGCCGGGCGACGGCGGCGGGCAGCGTCTCCCGGCCGAGCCGGTCCACCTCGGCCAGCACCTCGTCGAGCGCGTCCTGGGTCTGCCGGGACTCCTCGTCGGCGGCGGCCGCGCGGCCCACGGCCTCCTCCAGGGCGCCGGCGGAGAGCTGGGCGAGCCGGCGCAGGTTCTGGTCGTTGGGCATCGACACGCCCGCGAGCGCGTCGGCGGCGCCGCTGCCGGTCAGCACCAGGTTGTGCAGGGAGGGCAGCGTCACGTTGACCAAGTGGCCGGTCTGCGCGGCCGTTTGCTGCGCCTGCGCCCGGAGCCGGTCGTTCTCTGCGGCCTGGCCGGCGGCGGCGAGCCTGGCCCGGCGGACGAGGAGGTGTCCGACGAGCACCGCCACGGCGACGCACGCCCAGCCCGCCCCCGCCACGAGCAGGGTCCATCTGCGGGTGCCGGACGGCGCCGCCCCGACCACGACGGCGGCCGCGACGGCGGTCACCGCCACCACGGCCGCGGGCACCGCCCACGAGCTGCGCTGAACGGCCGTCGAGCGGTGTTGAACGGACGGTGCAGGAACTGACATTCCGCGGTCCCTCGGTCTGCGAGCAGAAGAATCGGCGACCGAACGCCTCGATCGCGCGTCCGGAAGCGGCCGCCTCGGAGGAAGGCGATCTTCCAGCCGGTTACGCCCACATGCTAGTCACACCGCGGTGGGCCAAGTTCCGATTGGCCCCTCCTGGCCCCATGGACCTGAAGTCGTCGCGAAGCAACCATCCGGACGACGGGCCGTGATAGCGGACAGAACCGGCTTCCTGCCTGGTACCGGGTCCGGAAAAGTCCCATGCGCGCCGGATGCACCGCCCCCGAGGTAACGCCCGCAAACCCTCAGCGACGCGTCAACCCCCAGGGAAGGGAGCCTTTTTCAGCCAACCAAATGATCAGGACATGGGCCGATCAGTCGAACAGAGCCCGGCCAGGCGGCGAGTGGCGGATCGAACGGGTTTCCACTCCGGCGGCCGAACGTCGCCGCCCGGGACCCGCCCCCGCCGAGAGGTAGTGTCCGCAGCATTGCCCAATTCCAGGACATTCAAGAGAATTTCCGATAAGGGGCGAAGAATGAGTAGTGCGGACGACCGCTTCAAGATGACGACCGGGATCGCCCGGCTGTGCGCGGTGCCGGGACTCGCCGGGCCCGGCCGGCTCGGGCTGGTGACCAACCACACCTGCGTGCTCCCCGACCTGCGCCCGACGGCGCCCGCGTTGATGGAGGCGGGTGTGAACCTGGCCGCGCTGTTCGGCCCCGAGCACGGGCTGTACGGCACCGCCCAGGCGGGTGGCAGCGAGGCGGACGAGGTCGATCCGGCCACCGGCCTGCCGATCTACGACACGTACCGGTGCGACGTTGATCGGCTGGACAAGCTGCTGATCAACAGTGGCGTGGACGCGCTGGTGTACGACCTCCAGGACGTCGGGGCGCGCTTCTACACCTATGTATGGACGATGTTCGACCTGATGGTCTCGGCCGCGCGCACGGGCGTGCGGTTCGTGGTGGCCGACCGGCCCAACCCCCTCGGCGGCCTCGTAAGCGAGGGCCCGCTGCTCGACCCGGCGTTCGCGAGCTTCGTCGGACGGGCGCCGGTGCCGATCCGGCACGGGCTCACCTGCGGGGAACTCGCCTGGTGTCTCAACAGGTCGGCCGTGGCCGAGGTCGCCGGCCGGCAGGTCGACTTGACGGTGATCAAGGCGGCCGGGTGGCGGCGGGAGATGGACGCGGAGGCCACCGGTCTCCCCTGGATCGCGCCCTCCCCCAACATGCCGACGTACGCCACTGCCGTCGTCTACCCCGGCACCTGCCTGTTCGAGGGGACCAACGTCTCCGAGGGCCGGGGCACCACCCAGCCCTTCGAGATCGTCGGCGCACCGTACATCGACGCCCGCTTCGCGCCCACGCTCGCCGAACTCGACCTACCCGGGGTGCACTTCAGGGAGGTGCGCTACGTGCCGACCTTCGACAAGCATGCCGGACGCCCCCTGCGCGGGGTCCAGCTCCACGTCACGGACCGCGAGGCGTTCGCCCCCGTGCGCACCGCCGTCGCCATGCTCGGCACGCTGCGGCGGCTGTACCCGGACGACTTCGCCTGGTCCGGCGACTTCATCGACCGCCTGTGGGGCTCCGACCGACTGCGGCGGACGGTCGACGCGGGCGAGGACCCGCTGCCACTGTGCGAGCCGCCCGTACCGCCCGGCCGGTGGGCCGGTGAGGACGTACTGCTCTATCCCTGAAGGCCGCGACCGCGCATGGAAGGACGTCGATGACCGATCCCACGACGAGAGCCCGGACCGTGATCCGCGGGTTCCGGGCGGGTGATGGTCCGCCGCTGGTGGCGGCGTGGTGCCGGAGCGCGCCCGCCGACCCGGTCACCGCGGGCCGCTTCCGCTCGCTGGTGCTGCTCGACGCCAACTTCGACCCGGCCGGGCTCCGGGTCGCCGTGGAGGACGGGCGCCTCGTCGGCGCGGCCTACGCGGTACGCCGACTGATCCCGATGTCCGGCACCGACCTGGAACCGGAGCAGGGCTGGCTCCCCTTCTTCTTCGTCGACCCGGCCGCCCGCGGGCGCGGTGTGGGCCGCGAGCTGCTGACCGACGCCCTGGACTGGCTGCTCGCCCACGGCCGCACCCGCGTCGACTTCGCCCCGTACACCCCGAACTACTTCCTCCCCGGTCTTGACGCCGAGACGTACCCGGAGGCGGCCGGGCTGCTTACGTCCCTGGGCTTCCGCACCGTGGACGAGGCGGTGGCGATGGACCGCTCTCTGACCGACTACGCCTTCCCGGCGGAGGTCGGACGCCGGATCGCCGAACTGACCGCGCTCGGCTACCGGTTCGGCACCCCGGCCGACGACGAGCTGCCCGGACTCCTCGCCCTCGCCGCCGTCCACTTCGTCCCGGACTGGGCGCGCGCGATCCGGGAGTGCCTGCTGAACGGCGCCCCGCTGGACCGGATCGTGGTCGCACGGGACCCCTCGGGCCGTCTGGTGGGCTGGGCGATGCACGGCGCGTACGAGTCGGTCGTCGAGCGGTTCGGCCCGTTCGGGGTGCTGGACGAAATGCGCGGGACCGGGCTCGGCAACGTACTGCTGCACCTGGTCCTGGAGCGGATGCGGGCGCTGGGCGCTGGGTCGGCGTGGTTCCTGTGGACCGATCACCAGTCCTCGGCGGCCCGTCTGTACCGCCGGGCCGGGTTCGGCACGACGCGGGTGTTCCGTGTGCTGCGCCGGGAGGCGGCGCGGTGACCGGCGCACGGCGCGGGCTGAGCCGCCGCCGCTTCGCGCTGGCGCTCCCCGCGACCCTGCTCGCCGCGGGCTGCGCCGCGCCGCACCAGGGCACCGGGCGGCCCGGCGACCCGATCGTCCTCACCCTCCTCTCCCACTACGCGAGCGGTGAGCTGAAGGCGGCTCTCCAGGGGCCGGTGGACGAGTGGAACGCCACGCACGACCGCGTGAAGGTGCGCACCAAGGCGGTGGAGTTCAACGACCTGCTGACCACGTTCATGGTCCGGCAGGCGGCCGGCCAGGGCGCCGACATCCTCCAGCCGTACTGCCTGTGGAACGGCCAGCTCGTCCGCGCCGGTGTCCTGCGCCCCGCCCCGCGCGAGGACGCGGCGGAGATCACCCGCGGCTACGGCCCGGCGGCGGTCGGCTCGGCGTCGGTCGGCGGCAAGGTCTACGGCTATCCCACCGAGGCGCAGACATACGCCCTTTACTACAACAAGCGCCTGCTCCGCGAAGCCGGCATCACTCACCCCCCGCGCACCTGGCGGGAGTTGGAGGACACCGCGTACCGCACCACCCGGCGCGACCGGTACGGCAACACCCTGGTCCAGGGCTTCGGTCTCTCCACCTACGACGACTCCACCACCGTCGGCCAGACCCTCGCCCTCCTCAACGCGGCCGGGGGCACCTTCGTGTCCGAGGACGGCAGGCGCACCGCCATCGACTCGCCGGCCGGGCGGGCCGTGCTGGATCTGGAGCACCGTCTCGTCAGCAGAGGGGCGAGCGAGCCCGGTGTCAATGTCTACAAGGCGTTCCAGTCCGGGCAGGTGGCCATGGTGATCAGCGCCGGATGGTGGACCGGCAGCCTGAAGTCCCAGATGGGCGACGCCTATCGCGAGGTGGCCGTGGCTCCGGTGCCCGTCCCGGAGCTGGGCGACGAGCGAGCCACGCTCGCCACCGGCTTCATGCTGGGCGTCAACGCCTCCAGTCGACACCCGCGCGAGGCATGGGAGTTCCTGCGCTGGCTCAACACCGACCGGGTGAGTGTGGGCAAAGGGGCGAGGGTGACCCGGATGAGCGCCCTCCAGGTGTCGGTGGGCTCGCTGACGGGTCGCGCCGACGACATGCGGACGCTGCTCGGCAAGGGCGGCGATCCCAACCTGCGTCCGTTTCTCGACGCGTTGGGGTACGCGGTGCCGGAGCCGAACGTGCCGGGCGCGCAGCAGGCGAAGTCGCTGCTGCGCAAGAACGTCGAGGCGCTGTGGACCGGCCAGCAGTCGGTGGAGGAGTCGCTGCGCACCATCCGCCGCCAGGTCGACCAGGAGGTGTCGCGCTCATGGTGAACGCCCTGACCCCGGAGACGACCGCGCGGCCACCGCGCCCGCGCTCCGCCGACCCGGCCCGGACGGCCGTGGAGCCCCGCGCCCGGGCCCGGCGTCATCAGGCGGTCGTCGCCTATCTGTTCCTGGCGCCGGTGCTGCTGTTCTTCGCCGTCTTCCTGATCCTGCCGCTCGGCTTCGCCCTGCTGCTGTCGATGTCCCGCTGGGCCGGGTTCGACCTCGGCGACATCCAGCCGGTCGGCCTGGACAACTTCACGAGCCTCTTCGCCGACGGCTCGACGTTCCTGACCCCGATCCTCACCAACACGCTGCTGTTCGCGCTGGGCACGGTGGCCCTGGCGCTGGCGGGCTCGGTGCTGGTCGCCACCTGCATCGACAACCTGCGCTTCCAGGGGCTCTGGCGCACCCTGTACCTGCTGCCGATCGTGACGACCGTGGTCGCCGTCGGCAATGTGTGGAAGTACATGTACGAGCCGGGCGGCCTGGTCAACGGCGCCCTGAACGCCGTCGGGCTCGATTCGGTGGCGTTCCTCCAGGACCCGGACACGGCGCTGCCCGCGGTGGTGGTCGTCCAGGCGTGGGCGTCGGTCGGCACGGCGATCCTCATCCTGACCGCCGGACTGAAGTCCATCCCGGAGTCGTACTACGAGGCGGCCGCGCTGGACGGCGCCGGTCCGGTGACCGTCTTCCTGCGTATCACGCTGCCGCTGCTCCGGCCGGCGTTGCTGTTCGTGTGCGTCACCCAGTTCATCACCGGGCTCCAGTCGTTCGCGCTGATCATCGTGATGACCAAGGGCGGTCCCGGTGACGCGACCAATGTGGCCGCGCTGGAGATGTACCGCCAGGCGTTCTCCTACGGCGACTGGGGCACCGCGAGTGCCGCCGCCTTCGTGCTGTTCGTGGTGATCCTTCTTGTCACCCTGGCGCAGTTGTGGGTCTTCCGGCGCAAGGGGGAGGACGCGTGATCCGCCGCCGTTTCCCGTGGCTGTCGTACCTGCTGGTCGTGACGGGCGCCGTGCTCACCGTGGTGCCGTTCCTCGACATGGTGATGACCTCGTTCAAGGGGCCGGGTGAGTCGGGCACGCTGCCGTACCGGTTCCTGCCCGAGGCGTTCGACCTGTCCAACTACCGGGCGGCGGTCGACCAGCTCGATCTGCCGGTGCTGTTCCGCAACAGCGTCGTCGCCACGACCCTGATCAACGTGTCGGTACTGCTGACGTCGTCGCTCGCGGGTTACGCGCTCGCCAAACTCCGCTTCCCCGGGCGGGACTTCATCTTCCGGCTGGTGCTGTCGACGATGATGTTCCCGCCGTTCCTCTTCTTCATCCCGCACTTCCTGATCCTGGTGCACTGGCCGCTGGCGGGCGGCAACGACCTGCTGGGCCGCGGCGGTGCGGGGCTGACCGTGAGCATCGTGGCGCTGGCGATGCCGTTCCTGGTCAACGGCTTCGGGATCTTCCTGATGCGCCAGTTCATGGTCTCGATTCCGGACGAGGTGCTGGAGGCCGCGCGGATCGACGGTGCCGGAGAGTTCGCGGTGTGGTGGCGGATCGTGGTGCCGCAGACCAAGCCGGTCATGGTGACGCTGGGACTGCTGACGTTCGTGGACGCGTGGAACGAGTACATCTGGGCGCTGCTGGTGTCGACCGCCAACCCGGACGTGATGACGCTGCCGGTCGGCATCCAGATGCTCCAGGACTATGTCGACCCGACGCGCACGATGCCGATCGTGATGGCGGGCCTGGTCCTGAGCATCCTGCCGGTCCTGGTGCTCTTCCTGCTCCTCCAGCGGCACTACGTCCGGGGGATCATGCTCAGCGGCCTGAAGTGAGCGGCTCTCACAGGTCGATCATCCTGACGAGGAAGTACGCGGCGACGAGCGCGCAGCCGACGAGGATGAGGGCCAGCCAGATCCGGGGGTGCTCGAAGGGACCGCCGTCCGGCCGCTCGGGATGGGCCTCGGCGGTCGATCCCTCGACAGGCGGGGTCTCGCCGGGCGGCGGCAAGGAGTCGGGCATGGTTCACCTCCTGCGGCGATGCCGCCCCTGGCACCGGGCGACACATGGGGTACTTCGGTCCTGAGGTGCCGCTCGGATGCGGCTTCCCCGCTCTCAGGATGCCCCGGTTCCGAGGCCGCCGCCGCCCAGCAGCAGCGCCACGTCCAGCACCGCCACGGCGACCGCCGCGACGAACGCGGCCCGCTCGCGGCGGCGGCCCAGCACCGTCCCGGCCACCGCGATCAGCCCGGCCCCGGCCAGCGCGGCCACCTGCCGGGCGCCGGGCGGCCCGGCGGGGCCGAGCGCCAGCAGGGCGGACGCGGTGACCAGGGGCACCGGCAGCAGCAGCCGTACCCGATCGGGGCCCAGCCGCTGCGGCCAGCCCCGTACACCGGTCGCCAGGTCGCCCCGGATGTCCGGGAGCACATTGCCGAGGTGGGCGCCGACGCCCAGCAGCGCCCCGGCGGCCAGCACCCACCAGGCGGGCCACGGCCGCCCCGGCAGACCCAGCGTGACGAACGCCGGCAGCGCGGCGAAGGCAACCGCGTACGGCGCCCAGGACCAGCGGGTGGCCTTGAGCCGCAGGTCGTACGCCCACGCGGCCGCGACGGCGGCCAGATGCGCGGCGCCCGCCGCCCACCCGCAGGCGAAGGAGAGCGGCACGCACAGGGCCAGCGCGGCACACGCGGCCGTCCACACCTCCCGGGCCTCGACCAGACCGTCCGCGACGGGCTTGCCCCGGCGGCCCGTGGCGATGTCCCGGCGGGCGTCGAAGGCGTCGTTGCACCAGCCGATGGAGAGCTGCCCGGTCAGCACGGCGCCGGTGGTGAGCAGGCAGCGGCCCGGTTCCTGACCGGCCGTCACCGCCAGCGCCGCCGTCAGGGCGGTGACCACCACCAGCGGGCCGGGATGGCAGGACCCGGCCAGGGCGGAGACCTTGCGGGCCGGGATCGTCGACTGCTCGGGGGTCACCACCCGGCGATCGTAGGGGCCCGCCCGGCGCGTCACGATCCGGAACGGCCGGACGGGCGATCTCTGGTGCCGGGCGGGCCGTCCCGGGAAGGGCTGCTGAGTCCACCCTGATCGGTCGACGTACGGGAGCCTCATGACACGGATCGCCGCCGTGCACGGTGCCCTCGCGCCGTACCGCTTCGCCCAGGCCGAGATCACCGACATGGTGGCCCGTGCCTGTCTGCCCGAGGGAGCCGACCGCCAGGTGCTGGACCGGCTGCACCGCAACGCCGGGGTCCGCGCCCGCCACATGACACTGCCGCTCGACCGGTACGAGACGCTGGACGGCTTCGGCGCCGCCAACGACCTCTTCATCGCCACCGCCACCGACCTGGGCACCAGGGTGATCCGGGACGCGCTGCGCACGGCCGGGCTGTCGGCGGCCGACGTGGACCTGCTGGTCTTCACCTCGGTCACCGGGGTCGCCGTCCCGTCGGTCGACGCGCGGGTGGCGGGCCGCCTGGGGCTGCGTCCGGACGTGCGGAGGGTGCCGTTGTTCGGGCTGGGCTGTGCCGGGGGCGCGGCGGGACTGGCTCGCGTGCACGACTTCCTGCTGGGGCGGCCCGACCAGGTGGGGGTGCTGCTGTCGGTCGAGCTGTGCTCGCTCACCTTCCAGCGCGGCGACGCCTCGACGGCCAACCTGGTCGCCACCGGCCTCTTCGGCGACGGCGCGACCGCCGTGGTGGCCTGCGGGGCCGACCGCGCGGACCCGTTCACCGGCCCGGTGATCGTGGACGCCCGCAGCCGTCTGTACCCGGACGCGGGCGGCGCCCTGGGCTGGGACATCGGGGACTCGGGCTTCAAGGTCGTCCTCGATCCGGGCATCCCGCAGGTGCTTCGGCACCGTCTGGCCCACGACGTACGGGAGTTCCTCGGCGTCCACGGTCTGAAGCCGCAGGACGTGACGGCCTGGGTGTGCCACCCCGGCGGCCCCCGCATCCTGGACGCCGTCACCGAGGCGCTCGACCTGCCCGCCGAGGAACTCGCTTTGAGTTGGCGCCACTTGGCCGAGGTGGGCAACCTCTCCTCGTCCTCCGTGCTCCACGTCCTGCGCGACACCCTCGCCGAACGCCGTCCACCACCCGGCACTCCGGGCCTGCTGCTGGCCGTGGGGCCGGGGCTGGCCTGCGAGTTGGTGCTGCTGAGCTGGTGAGCCCGACAGGAGGACACATGATCTGGTACGCGCTGCTGGTGGCCGCCGTCGCGGGTGAGCGGGTCGCCGAACTCGTCGTGGCCCGCCGCAACGAGCGGTGGAGCAGGGCCCGTCGGGCGATCGTCGCGGGCGACGGACACTATCCGGCGATGGTCGCCCTGCACGTGGGTCTGCTGGTCGGCTGCCCGCTCGAGGTGTGGCTCGGTGGGCGGCCGTTCGTGCCCGCGCTGGGCTGGCCGATGCTGGCCCTGTTGGTGGGCGCGCAGGCGTTGCGGTGGTGGTGCATCGGGACACTCGGGCCGCGCTGGAACACCCGGGTGATCGTCGTACCGGGTCTGCCGCTGGTGGCGCGGGGGCCGTACCGATGGCTGCGGCACCCGAACTACGTGGCCGTGGTGGCCGAGGGGGTGGCGCTGCCGCTGGTGCACACCGCCTGGGTGACCGCCGTCGCCTTCACGGTGCTGAACGCCGCCGTGCTCACCGTGCGCATCCGGTGCGAGAACCAGGCGCTGGCCGCCGCCGACGCTCCGGTTCCGGCGTGATCGACGTCCTGGTGGCCGGGGGCGGCCCGGCCGGTCTCGCGGCTGCCGTGCAGGCGAGGCTGGCCGGGCTGACCGCCGTGGTGGTCGAGCCCCGCACCGCGCCCGTGGACAAGGCGTGCGGCGAGGGCGTCATGCCCGGCGGGGTCGCCTCGCTCAGGGCACTCGGCGTGGAGCCGGCGGGCCGGGAGCTGCGCGGCATCCGCTACGTGGACGGCGCCCGCCGCGCCGAAGCCCCCTTCCGCGACCGGCCGGGGCTGGGCGTCCGCCGTACCACCCTCCACCACGCGCTGCACGAGCGCGCCCTCGGCCTCGGCGTACGGATCGAGCCCGGCAAGGTCGGCGAGGTGCGCCAGACGCGGGACAGCGTCACCGCCGCCGGGATCACGGCACGCTGGCTGATCGCCGCCGACGGCCTGCACTCCCCCGTCCGCCGCCGCCTCGGCCTGGAGCTGCCCGGCGGCACGCGGGGCCGGTACGGACTGCGCCGCCACTACCGCGTCGCCCCGTGGACGGACTTCGTGGAGGTCCACTGGTCCGGCCACGGCGAGGCGTACGTGACCCCGGTCGCCGACGGCCTGGTGGGGGTCGCGGTGCTGAGCCGGGTCCGGCGCGGTTACGACGAGCATCTGGCAGGTTTCCCGGCACTCACCGCGGCGCTGAGCGGGGCTCCGGCGACCGAGGTACGCGGTGCCGGGCCGCTGCTCCAGCGGGTGCGGCGCAGGGTCGCGGGCCGGGTGCTGCTCGTCGGGGACGCGGCGGGCTATGTGGACGCGCTCACCGGCGAGGGCATCGCGCTCGCCCTGGCGACGGCCGAGGCCGCCGTCCGGTGTGTCGCGGCGGGGCGGCCGGAGCGGTACGAGCGGGAGTGGACGCTGGTCACGCGCCGCCACCGCCTGCTGACCAGGGCGTTGCTGGCCGCGAGCAGCCGTCCGGGGACCGCCCGGCTCATCGTGCCGGTGGCGTCCCGGATGCCGCCGGTGTTCGCGGCGGCGGTACACGCGCTCCGGTAGCCGAGGGGCTACTCGTCGTCCTCCGGCAGCCGTTCACCCTCGGCCTGCGAGGGCGTGGTGCGCGGCACGTCGGGGTGGACGGCGCGGCGGGGACCGCCTTCGGTCTCCGGGTCCGGTTCCCGCTCGCCCTCTGCCTGGGACGGGGTCTGCTCGCTCATGTCCGGTCTCCTTGTCGGGGGTTCGGTGGGGCCGGGGATCGCAGGGGCCGGGTCGCGCCCACCCATGCGTGGCTGACGCTCTCGGAGAACAGCGCCAGGGGTTCCGCGGACAGCCCGGCCGCCCTGGTGACCGTCTGCTCCAGCGCCTCCACCGAGACCCCGGCCGGCGACCATGAGGAGCGGCGTCAGGGCCACCCACGCGGCGTCCTCCAACTCGTCGGGGACCAGCCCCTCCGGCAGCGGCGCCTGGACCGCATGGACAGCGAGTCCCCCCGACGGGACCACGGAAACGCGCTCGAATGGGGTCGTCGTGCCCTCGGGCCGTTCAGGACCGGCCGATATGGGAACTGCGGGAGGTACGCGGGGCGCGCCCGCACCGACCCTTTACAACAGACCTCTTACAGGAAGAGACCCGGCCATGAACGATCTGAAGCCTCTCGCCCTGGTCACGGGCGCGTCCAGCGGAATCGGCTTCGAGCTGGCCAAGCAGTTGGGCGAGCGCGGCTATGACCTGATCGTCAACGCCGAGAACGACACCCGGCTGCGGCAGGCGACCCAGGACATCCGGGCGGAGACCGGGGCGTCGGTGGAGCCGGTCCGGGCCGACCTGCGCCACTACGACCAGGCGGAGGAGCTGTGGACGGCGGTCACCGCGACGGGCCGTCCCCTCGATGTCGCGGTGCTCAACGCGGGCGTGGGCCAGGGCGGCCCCTTCGCCGAGACCGACCTGGAGGACGAGCTGGAGATCGTCGACCTCAATGTGCGCTCGACCGTGCACCTCGGCAAGCGGGTGGTGCGCGAGATGGTGGCCCGCGGCCGGGGCCGCATCCTCGTCACCTCGTCCATCGCCTCCACGATGCCCGGCACCTTCCAGGCGGTGTACAACGCGTCGAAGTCGTTCGTGCAGTCCTTCACCCAGGCGTTGCAGAGCGAGCTGAAGGACACCGGTGTCACCCTGACCGCGCTGATGCCGGGGCCTACCGAGACCGAGTTCTTCCACCGCGCCGACATGGACGACACGCAGGTCGGCCGACAGGAGAAGGACGACCCCGCCGAAGTCGCGCGTGAGGGACTGGACGCCCTTTTCGAGGGCAAGGACAAAGTAATCGCGGGATCCGCCAGGACGAAGGCGCAGGGAATGGCCGCCAAGGTGGTCCCCGACAAGCTCAAGGCCGAGGCCCATCGCAGGATGGCCGAACCAGGCTCGGGCGACGACTGACTTATGGGACACAGTGAAGAAGCCGGTCCCCGGACCGGAGAGGGAGGACGGCCCGGGTGCGCAGTGTGGGAGTGGAGGAGGAGCTCCTCCTGGTGGATGCGGAGAGCGGCGAGCCGCGGGCCGTCGCCGCGGCGGTGCTGGCGCAGGCCGGCAAGGCAGCCGGGGCGGACGAGGAGCAGGTCTTCGAGTCGGAGCTGCAGCGCCAGCAGGTGGAGTTCGCCACCGCCCCGCAGACCCGGGCCGACGAACTCGCGGCCGAGATCCGCCGGTGCCGCGCCGAGGCGGGACGGCTTGCCGGGCGTACGGGAGCGGCGGTCGCCGCCCTCGCCACCTCTCCCCTGCCGGTCAGCCCGACCCTGACCCCCGACCCGCGGTACCACTGGATGGCCGACCGCTTCGGGCTGACCCTGTCGGACCAGCTCACCTGCGGGTGTCATGTGCACGTCTCGGTGGACTCCGACGAGGAGGGCGTGGCCGTACTGGACCGCATCCGCCCCTGGCTGCCCGTCCTGCTCGCCCTGAGCGCCAACTCCCCCTTCTGGCAGGGTCAGGACAGCTCCTACAACAGCTACCGCAGCCAGATGTGGGGCCGGTGGCCCTCGGCCGGGCCGACGGACGTCTTCGGCTCAGCCGACCGGTACCACGAGCAGGTACGGGACATGGTCGGCACCGGGGTGCTGCGGGACGCCGGGATGATCTACTTCGACGCCCGGCTCTCCGCCCAGTACCCCACGGTCGAGATCCGGGTCGCCGACGTCTGTCTGGACCCGGACACCACGGTCCTGCTGGCCCTGCTGTGCCGCGCCCTCGTGGAGACGGCCGCCCGCGCGTGGCAGGCGGGCGAACCCCCGGCCCGGCTCGGCACCTCCCTGGTCCGGCTCGCCGCCTGGCAGGCCGCCCGCTTCGGCCTGGAGGAGCGCCTGCTGCACCCCCTGACCATGCGCCCCGCCCCGGCGGAGACGGTGGTGCGCGCATTGTTCGACCACGTACGCGACGCCCTGGACGACCACGGCGACACCAAGGGCGTCCAGGACACCCTCGCGGGCCTGCTGAAGCACGGCAACGGCGCGATGGCCCAGCGCGCGATCCTGGCCCGCACGGACAGCCTCCGCGCGGTGGTCACCGAGTGCGTGCGCCGCACCGGCGAGGCATGACCCTCAGGCGGCGGTGACGAGGACCGCGGCCCGGTCCTTGGCCGACGGCACCGGCGCGGTGCTCCACCGGCCGCGCAGCAGGTGGCCCGCGCCGACCGTGGCGGCGATGAGCAGCCCGCCCGCGACCAGCGCACCCCGTGCCCCGGCGTGCTGCATCAGGAGGCCCAGCACGGGCGGACCCGCCAGCCCCCAGAGGGTGGACACGGTGTTCCAGACTCCGAGCACACGGCCCCGCAGGTGGGGCGGCGGGTCGGTCTGGAGGACGGTCGTCCCGGCGGTGTCCGAGACCGACTCGACGACGGCCATGGGCAGCACGAGCACCAGCAGCACCGCGAGGGACGGCGCGAGTCCGGCCACCACCTGCAGCAGACCCCCGGCCGCCGCGAGCAGGCCGACCAGCCGGACCGACGGCTTGCGCAGCCGGGCGCCCAGCACCGCGCCGACGATGCCTCCGGCGGCGAGCACCGTGGAGACCGTGCCGAACGACCCGGCCCCGCCGGCGAGCGGCCCGGTGACCAGGACCGCCAGGGTGAGGGCGTAGTTGCGGCCGAACACCGCGCTGATCCCGGTGATGCCCGCGAGGGCGACCAGGCGCGGGCGGCGCGCGAAGAACAGCAGCCCTTGCCGGGCGCTCATGTCCGGCGCGTTCTTGGACGCACGGTCCGGGGCGGCGGGCTCCGTCTGGCGCAGGGGTCGCAGGAAGGGGATCACGGCCGCGACGAACAGGAAGGACAGCGCGTTGGCCGCGTAGGCGGCGGCCGTCCCGAGCAGGCCGACGGTCACTCCGGCCAGCGCCGCGCCCGCGAGCCGTCCGGCGCTGTGCACGAGGGAGCCCACGCCGATGGCGGAAGGCACGTCCTCGGCGCGGACGAGGTCGTTGCCGAGCAGCGCACAGGCCGGTCCGTCGACGGTGGCGACGAGACCGGTCACCGCGGCCAGCGCCATCAGCGCGGGGAGATCGAGCCGGTGCGTGACGACGAGGAAGGCCGTGACGAAGGCGACGACGCCTAGGAGCGCCTGGCTGACGGCGGCGGTCAGCTTGCGCGGCCACCGGTCGACGAACGTGCCGCCCGCCAGGCCCATCAGCAGGCCGGGGGCCGCCTGTACGGACATGGACAGACCGGTCGCCGCGGCCGAGCCGGTTATCTGGAGCACCAGCAGGTTCTGCACCGTGAGCTGCATCCAGGTGCCGGTGTTGGAGACGAGATGGGCGACGGACCACCACCGCATGCTGCGGTACTTCAGGGAACGCCAGGGCGAGGAGTCGTCGGTGAGCGCGCGCGGGCGGGGGGCACCGGCGGAGGAGGAGGACATAGTGGCGTACCCGATGGGACAGGCCCGGTCGCGGTGACGCGCGCGGGTCTCGGCGGAGGCGGCGGAGCCGCGGGCCCTCGTCGGCCTGCGCGGTCGTTCCGCCGGAACTGTCGGCTGCCGTGGCGGGGGTCACCAGGGGAACCTGCCCGGCCTGCGGCCCGACCATCGTGGCAGACCCGCACCCCGCCCCCGGCCCGCCGCCTGTGACGTTCGCACACGGTCGGCCACCGCACCCGTATCTGCCTGCGCCTTCGCCCACGAGGTGCGGTTCGTCACAGAAAGCACCCCGGACACACGAGCACCTCCCGCGCGTCTTGGGGACGCGGGGGAGGTCGCCGTGGGTGTCGCTGCTCTCGCGGAGCGCGTGTGCTCAGATCCGGCCTCGCGCCAGCCGGGTCAGCGGGCCCATCTGGGGCTTGGCCGTCGAGCGGCCTATCGCGAAGGCCGCTCCGGCGACCCCCGCCACACCGGCCGCGGCCGCGGCGGCGACCGCCTTACGGTGCTTGATGACCGTCCACGCGGTGCCCGCGGCCTCGACGGCCTTGGCGGTGTTGGCCGCGACGGCCTGCTGGCCGGTCTGCAGACCGGCGACGGCCGCGCGGCTCACACGCTGGGTGGTGTCACCGACCGACTGGGCGGTGGAGACCGTCGACTTCTTGGCCTCCTGCGCCTGCTCCTTGGCGTTGTCGGCCGTCGCCCGCGCCGTGGCGGTGCGGGAGGAGGCGGCCTTCTTGGCGCTCGCCGCGGTGGTGCTCCGGGTGTTCTTTTTGTCGTCAGTCATAGTGCCCTACTGTCCTTTCCCCCGGCGGCAAAACAAGGTTTTCGCATTCACAGGTCTCGAGGCAGCAACGATCCCAACGGCCCGAGATCCAGATTCAGTTCGTCCATTGTCAGGTTGTATCGCTCACACAGTTCTTCCATACGATCCTGGAGAATCATCAGCGTCATACCGATGCGTTCTTCCTGGTCGTCGTCGAGATCTCCCTGGTCCACCCGGTGAATGGCGGTGCGCTCCATGAGCTGGCGCAGCAATTCGACAATGGTGAGCACCAGCTTCATCAGATCCCGTTCCACCGTGTCGGGGTCCGTCCGCATATGGGCGGCCAGCGCGTTCGCGGGTGTTTCCGGCGTCATCAGGACTCCCTCAGCACTCCTCGGTGCTCATAGGTGCTCATCGGTGCGGGCACGCGGCGGCATGATGGCGGGCCCCGGCGCGTCCCCGGTGATCGAGCGGATGACCGCGCGCAGGTTGATGTGCACCAGGTCGACATCGGCGATGCTCAGCACGATGTCGCCGGTGAGCACCGCCCCGCCGTTCAGCAGCCGGTCCAGCAGGTCGATCAGGGCGACGGGCGGCTGGGCGACCGGCTCGGCGCCCTGTCCGTTCGCGGGCCGCATGCTCAACTCGTGATCCCGCCCGCGAAGGAGTACGGCGCCCAGGGCCCGGTCACCTCGATGGTGACACCGGGGATGTCCGAGGCGAGCGCGCCCAGCTCGGTACGGAACCGCTCCACGTCCCGCCGGGGCACCAGATACGCCTCGTTGGCCACGTTCTCGCCCCGCCCGGCCGACCATTCGCCCTGCTGGGGGCGGTGGACGGCACGGGCTGAGGCCAGCGCCGAGGCCACCTGGGCCGCCTGCTCCGCGGTGTCGCGGGCGGCGCCGTAGGTGTCCTGGGCGCGACGGCGCTCGGCGCGGCGGCGTTGCAGATAGGCGCGGCCGGGGCTCGTGCCCGCCGGCTCGGGCTCCTCGGCGGGCGCGGCGGCCCGGGGCTCGGCGTACACCTTCAGCCCGAGTTCGACATGGCCGTCCAGGGCGCGCAGCAGCTCCTCGAAGTAGGGGTGCTGCTCGTCGAGCATGGCGGCCACGCGCGCCTGGTCGCGGTAGACCGTGGCCAGACGCATCGGGAGGACCGTGGCGGTGGCGAAGGCGGTGTCCACCACGGCGTGGTGGGCCCGTGCGATCGCCTCCAGCCGTTCCAGGTCCTCCAGTTGGGGTGCGAGGTGCTCCTCGGCGAACCGGTCGGCGGGGACGGCGGACACCAGCGCGGTGAGCCCCCGGCCGCCACCGACCGTGCGTACGGTGCCGCCGTCGACCCCGGTGACCGGGGCCGTCCCGTCGAGGGCCAGGTCCCCGAGGCCGACGGCGTACACGTACTCCATCTCCGTTTCACTCACGGCCGGTCTCCCGTTCCGCGGACTCCGGCCGGGCGTCCCCGTCGGCCGTGTGGCCGGCGGGCAGCTCGGCGGCGGCGCGCAGTCGGGCGATCTCGGCCCGCAGCCGCTCGTTCTCCTCGCTCAGCGCCGGGTCGGACGCGGCGGGGGCGGTGGCGGACGGCTGCGCGCGGGAGGAGAGCGAGGGATCGTGCTCCCACCAGTCGATGCCCATTTCCTTCGCCTTGTCGACGGATGCGACGAGCAGGCGGAGTTTGATGGTCAGCAACTCTATGTCGAGCAGATTGATCTGGATGTCCCCCGCGATCACAATTCCCTTGTCGAGGACCCTCTCCAGAATGTCGGCCAGATTGGCGCTGCTTCCCTGCCCTGCGTAGGACGGCGCGGTGCGCGGAGGGGCCGGCATTCGACCGGCGAGTGAATCGGACACGTTCTCAACCCTGTCTTTCGGCTGGTTCCCGGATCAGGCCCTGGCGTCGGCGGTGCGCCGGCGCCGCGAGGACCGGGGGGCCGTCTCTTCGTCAGCCTCGGGCTCTTCCTCGGGCTCGTCGTAGGACTCCTCGTCCTCCGGCGCGTCGGCCTCCGCCTCGTACTCCTCGGCGTCCTCGGGCTCGACGTCCTCCTCGGCCTCGTCGAGGTACTCGTCCTCGCCGTCCTCGGCGGGCTCGCCGTCCTCGCCGGCCTCGTCGGTGAACTCGTCGTCCTCGGAGTCCTCGAGGTCGTCCTCGTCGGCGTCGGCGTCGGCGTCGGCCGCGTCGGTGGGCTCGCCCTCGTCGCCCTCTTCCTCGGCGCGCGGCTCGTCCTGCTGCTCCTCGCCCTGTTCCGCCTCTTCCTGTTCGATGGCGTCGTCGTGGCTGACGACCACCTCGCCGTCGCGGATCTCGCCGCGCCAGCCGTCGGTCGCCTCGCCGCGCATCATGATGAACTTGCGGTAGAGCTTGAGGTCGAGCCGGGCCCGGCGGCCCTGGGCGCGCCAGATGTTGCCCGTCTTCTCGAACAGCCCCTTGGGGAAGTACTCGAGGACCAGCAGCACCTTGGTGAGGTTGTCGGTGATCGCGTGGAAGGTGACGACCCCCTTGACGGTGCCCTTGGCGCCCTCGGTCGTCCAGGTGATCCGCTCGTCCGGCACCTGCTCGGTGACGTTCGCCTTCCAACTGCGGGTGGACTTGGCGACCTTCACCTTCCAGTTGCTGGAGGTGTCGTCCGCCTTCTCGACGCTCACCACGCCCTTGGCGAAGGTGGAGAACTCCTGGAACTGGGTCCACTGGTCGTACGCCTCGCGCACCGGCACGCCGACTTCGATGTCCTCGACGATGGTCACGCTCTTGGACTTGCCGCCGCCGGACTTGCGCCCCTTGCCGAACAGACCCTTGACCTTGTCCTTCACGGTGTCCTTCAGGTGGGAGACGCCGGCCGACATGGCCGCCTGCGCCGGTGACTTGCCGTCGGCCAGCGCCTGCCCGCCCTTGGAGAGGCTCTTGAGCGGGCCGCCCTCGCCCGGCTGGCCGAGCTTGGTGACGCTCTCGCCGAGCTTGTGACCGAGCTGGCTGACGGTGTGCTCGGCGCGGGCGCGCAGATAGTTGCCCAGCGCTTCCTTCAGGCGGTCGGTCGACTCGTTGTGGACGACCTCGTCCTTGGCCTTGCTCAGCGCGGAATCAGCCATTGCCGTTACCGCCGCTCTTGCGCGTGGCGGAGGAGGCCCGCTTCTTGGCGGCCCCGCCGGCCCGGGAGGCGCCCGAGCGGGAGGAGGAGGCGGCCGACTTCGCGGCGCTGGTGCGCTTGCGGGCGGTCGCGGTCTTGCGGCGAGTGCCCTCGGAGGCGGAGGAGCGCTGCTGCTTGGCGGGCTTCTCCTCCTCTTCACCTTCCTCGTCCTCGGCCTCGTCGTTCTGCGGGCCGTCCAGCGCCTTGGTGCGCTGGGAGATGGAGTCGGCGAGCGAGTCGGCGAGGCCGGTGGCGCGCTTGGTCAGCGCCTCGGTGGCCGCGGCCTTCGTGGTCTCCACCAGCTCCTTGCGGACCTGGGCGTTGAGACCGGCGAGGGCGGGCGACTCGGCGAGCAGCGTGCCGATGCGCCTCGGGTCGAGGTCGAGCTTCTTGCCGGCCAGGAACATGCCCAGCCCGATGGCCATCTTGGCCTTCTTGGTCCGCCCCAGTACGTATCCGCCCACCAGGGCGGCGGCTATCTTGGCGTTCTTCGTCATTCGTTGAGCACCTCAGTCTCTGCGGGTCGTCGATTGCGCGGTCCGGTCAGCGGCTTCCTCCGTTCCCTCGCCGGTGGGCGTCGATCTCGTCCAGCCTGTCCAGCAGTTCGTCCTCGCGGCGGTCGTACTCCTCGTCGGAGATCTGGCCGCTGGTCAACGCCCGTTCGAGTTCGGCCAGTTCGCGCCGGACGGGTTCCGGGTCGTAGTACTCCTCCTCCGCCGCGGTGAGCACCTGGTCGATGACCCAGAGCGATCCGCGCACGGGGGCGAGGGGAAAGGTCACGATGCCGGTGATGAGTCCCATTCCGGTGCTCCCTTCCGTCGTCGGCCGGGCGAGGCGCCGTTCAGACGAAGCTGTACGGCGGCAGCGGCCCGGTGAGGGTGAAGGTGTACGCGTCGCCGCGCTGGTCCGACTCGCGCTCCACGGCCTGGACGAAGCTCTCCACCCCGTCCTCGGGGACGAGGAAGGACACGTTCAGGAAGTGCGTCGAGCTGGGCTCGCCCGCCGAGAGGCGGGTGGCCGCGGGCGAGAGCCGCTGGGCGAGGTCCTCGGCCTCCGCACTGCTGCGGGCGGACACCTCGTGGGAGATCAGCTCGCCGAGCGCGACCCGCTCGTCGTGCGCGCCGGACTGGTCCCGCGTGCGCTCGCGCAGCTCACGGACCTGTTCGGACTCGGCCACGATCTCGCGCAGCAGGTCGTCCTCGTCGCGGGCGACCTTCAGGTGGTACTCGACGTGACCGTCCAGCTCCTGGAGGCGGGCGCGGTAGCGGTCGCCCTCGGCGTCCAGCGCGCTCGCCACCTGCTCGTCGTCGGGGGCGAGCAGGCCGAAGCGCATGGGGAGGGTCGCGCCGTCGCCCATCAGGACCTCCAGCACGCGCTGGTGGGCCTGCACATCGCGGCGCTTGGCCCGCAGGCCCTCCGGCGCGTCGCTGACGACGGCCGTGAGGTCGCCGGTGCGGACGGTGCGCAGCGGTGCCGGGGACTCGCCGACGCCGAAGACCTCCTCCAGGTGCAGCGGGTGGTCGGCTCCGGTGATGCCGTAGACGTAGGTGGGCACGGATTACTCCCCGCGGTTCTGGCTGGACTGCCGGCTGGACGTGGACTTGCGCGGCGCGCGCTTACGCGGCTGCGGCTCTTCCTCTTCGGAGTCGTCGCGCTTGCTCCCGAGCGACTCGGTGAACGCCTCGACGGCTCCGGTCAGTGCTCCTTTCGACTTCCCCTTGGCCCCGCTCTCCACGGTGTCGCCGACGATGTCGGTGAGCTGGGCCGGCGCCTTGCGCCCCGACTCAAGGTCCAGCCGGTTGCACGCCTCGGCGAAGCGCAGGTAGGTGTCGACACTGGCGACGACCACCCGGACGTCGATCTTGAGTATCTCGATGCCGACGAGGGAGACGCGCACGAACGCGTCGATCACGAGCCCTCGGTCCAGGATGAGTTCGAGGACGTCGTAGAGATTTCCGCCACCGCCGCCGCTTCCGCCGGACTGGGTGCTGGACTGCTGTACGAGTGTCATGCTGGCTTCTTTCCGTTGATCCGTTCAGGGCGCCGCGCGGCTCGATTCGCTGCGGCTGCCCACTGATTCACCGGCGGTCGATCTGACCCCGGGCGTAACGGCGTACGCGCTCGTAGGCCATGAGCCGTCCCTGCTTGTCGAGTTCGACGCGGTAGGACGCCATGACACTCATGGTGTCCGGCACCTTCTCCACCTCCACGACCTCGACGTCCGCCACCCAGCCGTCGTCGGTGGCCTTCACGGCGGAGACCGCGCCCACTTCACGCTGGAGCAGCCCGGAGAGCTGTGCGCTCGCCTGCCGCATCACGGTCGGCAGGTCCATGCGCTCGTCCGAATCCTGACCGCTCTTCTCGCTCTTGCTGTCTGTTCTGTCCACGATCCCCTCCTCCGAACGGGGGTCTACGAGGAGGTCCTTCACCTGTCCTCTACGCCTTCCGCTTCGGTTGCCCGTGGGTCTCGCACATATGCGTGAGCGATCGAATCGAACGACGGTGCTACTGGAAGGGACCGGTTCAGGACGCGGCGAGGGACGCCAAGAAGCCGTACGGCATGGCGACTTGAGCATCCTCAGGGAACCGCCCGGGATCGAAAAGAGCCTGCACGACAAGGCCGTGGGTGAACGCGACGGCGGCGGCCGCGAGTTGTTCCGGGCCGGCGTGCGCGGGGAGTTCGCCCCGCTCGCGCGCGGCTTCCAGGTGCGGGCGAAGCGAGGAACGCAGCCGGGCGTAGGCGTTCAGCGAGCGCGGGATGTGCCGCGTGGAGTGGTGGGTCGCGGCGGGCGACACCCGCAGCATCGCCGCCGCGCGCCGCCTCGGCATGACCCACGAGGGCACGCTGCGCCGCCGCTACCCCCACCGGGGCGCACGGCAGGACAGCGTGGTCTGGCCGATCCTCGCCGAGGAGCGGCCGACCCCCGGCGACGCCGATGAGAAGTCGAGCTCACGGCCCCGGCCCCCACCGCGGCCACTGCGGCGGCCCAGCTCGGCTGTCCGGTGGCCGCGATCGCCAGCAGCCTGCTCTTCTCCGTCGACGGCGACGCGCTGCTCGTCCTCACCAGCGGCGCCCACCGCGTGGACACCCGCCGTGTCACCGGCCGGGTGGGCGTGGCCCGCACGAGAATCCGGCGCGCGGACCCGGTGTTCGTCCTCACGGCCACCGGCCAGGATGTGGGCGGCGTGGCCCCGGCGGGCCATCCGCAGCCGGTACGCACCCTGATCGACGCGACCGGTGGCCGAGTACGAGCACCTCTGGGCGGGCGCCGGGACGCCGCCCACGGTGTTCCGGGCGACGTTCCCGTAGCTGGTACGGATCACCGACGGGAAGCCGGCGGAGGTCGCGGAGGGACCGGCGTAGGGCGCCCTACTCCTCGATCACGGCCACCACGTCGAGCCCCGCGTTGCGGAGGATGCGCTGGACGGCCCGGCGTGGGCCGCGGATGGTGAGGGCGGCGGGTTCCGGGCGCAGGGTCGCTCCGCGCAGGAGAGCGTAGGCGCAGGCCAGGTCGATGCGGGTCACCTGGCTCATGTCGACGGTCCAGGCGGTGGCCGTGTGGAGCGGCGGCGCGCCGAGGACCTCCTCCAGATCGCGCAGGGCTTCGGCGCCGATGTCCCCGGCCAGGATCAGCTCGGGCAGCCGGACGTCGGCGGCCGAGACCGTCAGGACAGGCCCGATGGGCGGCTCGAAGGGCGGGTCGGCTGCCATGGTGACCTCCTTCGCAGCCGGAGGCGGAACACTGCTCTGCCTCCATGGTCCCTCAGCTCACCGGCATCGTGCCCGGCGGACGGCCCGATTCCTCGCACCGGACCCGCGCACACGGTCGCCACATGATCGGCCACGCTTCTTCACTCGCGCCACGTGTCCCCGTCACCACCGTGTGAGAACCGTCGCGCCCGAGGGGCTGAACTTGCGTCCGACCTGCGGTGACGTGTTTGGGTGGCGTGATGGCCTCCTCCACTCGCATGGCGTCCCACCGCTCGACGAACGACCAGGAACACGCCGTATCCGACGGCGCGTCAGGGGGCTGGGCCGACCCCTACGGGGAAGTCGATCCCCACCTGGAAGGTGCCGGGCAGCCCGCCGGTCGCCGCGGGCGCGGGCGGAAGCGCGCCCGGCGGTTCAAGAACCTGCGGCGCCTGGTGAAGGCCGGGATCGCGGTCGCCGTCGCGCTGGCCTTCCTGGTGCTGGGAGACCGGTTCGCGGTGCTCTTCGCGGAGCGGAAGACCGAGGACCAGTTGCAGAAGTCGCTGCATCTGGAGGCCGCGCCGCAGGTGGAGATCGACGGCTTCCCTTTCCTCACCCAGGTGCTGGACAAGCGGATCGACACCGCGCACGTCACCGTCCCCGACCTCGCCGCCGACCGGGTGTCCCTGGCCCGGGTCCACGCCACGGCACACGACGTGCGGCTCGACGGCGAACTCCCCTCCCACCTCAAGGGCGGCACCGTCCACTCCGTCGACGGTGACGTACTGCTCTCCTTCGAGGATCTCGACCGTGAACTGGGCGCCTCGCAAGTGGAGTTCAGCAAGCTGGGCCCCGGCGCGATCAAGGCGGACGGGCAGGTGCCGATCGGCGGCCAGCGTCTCGGCCTGCATGCGGAGGCGCGCATCGGGCGGTCCGGCGACCGCGGGGTGTCGACCGACATCAGCCGTATGCGGCTCGACATCGGGGACGTGGCCGTCTTCCGGCCCGGCCGGAACGGAGGGCTCCAGCTCACCCCGAAGGCGGCGCGCGCCGTCGCCGAGCAGCGGGACAAGGTGCGCGCCATGCTGGCCGTCCCGGTGATCGCGGAGCGTGCCGGGATCGACCGGTCGCAGATCCGCGACGCGATGCGCAGCGAGCCGGCCCTGGAGCGGCTCACCGGCACGCCGGGGTTCGTGGGCAAGCTGATGAAGGTCAACCTGTTCGACGTGGTCGCCGACCAGCCCGACCTGCCGGCGAAGCTCGGCGTCGACCCCAAGCTGATGGGGGCGGTACGGGGTGTCACCGAGCCCCAGCTCGCGGATCAGCTCAATCTGTCGTTCGCGCTGCCGAAGACGCCGGGTGACATCCGTATCGAGCGGATCACGGTGGAGCGGGACGGCATCCGGGCGCACCTCAGCGGTGGGGCGCTGCCGTTCGGCGACACGTCGAAGGCCCGGGCAGCGGGCGGACGCTGATTCAGGCGTCCGGCGCCTTGTCCGGCAGATAACTCGCCAGACCGCGCAGGATGATCTCCAGGCCGATGTCGAACCGCTCGTCGGAGGAGTCGGTCACCATCACGTCGGCGAGTGCGCGCAGGTGAGGGAAGTCCGCCGGGGGCAGGGACGCGAAGTAGTTCTGCATCTCGCCGGCCATCTCGCGCCAGTCGGGGCGGGCCAGTGAGGAGTCGCCGTCGTCGGGCCGGGCGGCGGCCCGGTCCTGCCACATGCCCTCCTCCAGCACGAAGCCGTCGATGTAGGTGGAGATGAGGTCCCCGGCCTCCGCCGCGATCCGGTCCGGCAGTCCGGCCGTGCGGAATATGGCGAGCAACCCCTCGACGTGTGGCAGCAGTTCGGCCGTGAAGGGGACGTGGGCCATGGAGATCCGGGCGACGTCCCGGTGGGAGAGCAGGCGCTTTCGTCCGGCGCGCGCGTAGTCCCGGACCTGCTCGCGCCACCGCTCGGGGTCGGGCGCGGGCATCTGGAACCCGTCGAACAGGCGGGTGTACATCAGCTCCAGCAGGTCGTCCTTGGAGCTGACGTAGGCGTAGAGCGCGGAGACGGTGACGCCCAGTTCGGCCGCCACCCGGCGCATCGAGAGCCCGTCGAGCCCCTGGCGGTCCAGCACGGCGAAGGCGGCCTCGACGATCCGCTCGCGCGACAGCGGGGTGCGCTGGGGTGCCGTCTGCGGGCGGGCGGGACGCTCGCGTTCCCAGGGGGACGGCGGAGGGGGTGCGGAGTTGCCGGCGGCCGCGTCGCTCATGGGAACAGTCTAGGGCGCCGGAGAACAGTGTTCACGACTGGTGAGCGGGGCGTGTTCGCGGGGCGCTCGCTCCCGGAGCACTTGCCCACAGGGCACTCCGGCACGGCCAACGCGATATATCTTGTCCTCACAACATGCTTGCGCTATATCTTGATGAACAGCGTTCTCCGGGTGAGCACTGTTCTGCTACGGTGAACAGTGTTCTCCGGCTCCGGCCCCTTCCGCGAGGAGTTATCGATGTCCACCACCGGTGTCGCGTCCGCCGAGACGCCCACTGACTCACCAGCGCCGTATCGGTGGCGCTGGGCTGCGCTCTTCGTGATCCTCGCGGCCGAGGTGATGGACCTCCTGGACGCCGTGGTCACGAACATCGCCGGCCCGTCCATGCGCGCCGACCTCGGCGGCGGCGCCTCCACCCTCCAGTGGCTCGCCGCCGCGTACACGCTCTCGATGGCCGTCGGCCTGGTCACCGGCGGCCGCCTCGGCGACATCCACGGCCGCCGCAACATGTTCCTGGTCGGCGCCGCCGGCTTCACCGTGGGCTCGTTGCTCTGCGCGGTCTCGGTGTCCCCCGCGATGCTGATCGGCGCCCGTGTCATACAGGGGCTGTTCGGCGCGGTGATGCTGCCGCAGGGCCTCGGCATGATCAAGGAGATGTTCCCGCCGAAGGAGTCGCAGAAGGCGTTCGGCATGTTCGGCCCGGTCATGGGCCTGTCCGCGGTCTCCGGGCCGATCCTCGCGGGCTGGCTCGTGGACGCGGACTACTTCGGTACCGGCTGGCGCATGATCTTCCTCATCAACCTGCCGCTGGGTGCAGCCGCCCTGCTGGGTGCCGTGCGCTACCTGCCCAAGACCCGCTCCGAGAGCAAGCCGCGCCTCGACATCCCCGGCATGCTCCTGGTCTCCCTGGCCGCGCTGCTGCTCATCTTCCCGCTGGTACAGGGCCGTGAGTACGACTGGCCGGCGTGGACCTTCGTGATGATGGCCGCCTCGGTCGTCGTCTTCGCCGCCTTCGCGGTGTACGAGGCACGGCACAGCCGGGCGGGCCTGGACCCGCTGGTGGTCATCAGCCTGTTCCGCAAGCGCGGCTTCAGCGGCGGCATGATCCTCGGCCTGGTCTTCTTCTCGGCCATGCAGGGCTTCATGCTGGTCTTCAACCTGTACACCCAGATCGGTCTCGGCTACTCGCCGCTCAAGGCGGGCCTGGTGATGGTGCCCTGGTCGGGCGGCATGATCGTCGGTTTCGGGCTCGCCCAGGCGGTGACCCGGTTCGGCCGTGCGGTGCTCCAGGGCGGCGCGCTGGTCATGGCGGCCGGTGTGTTCGCGGTGTGGCTGACCCTGGACCTCGCGGGCAGCGGTGTCGGCCCCTGGCAGCTCCTGCCCTCGCTGCTGGTCACGGGCATCGGGATGGGCCTGCTGATGGCACCCTTCTTCGACATCGTGCTGGCCAGCGTCGAGCAGCACGAGACGGGTTCGGCGTCCGGCACCATGACGGCGGTCCAGCAGCTCGGCGGCGCCTTCGGCGTGGCCATCCTCGGCACCGTCTTCTTCGGCCTGCTGGGCGGCGGCATCGCCACCGCCGTCGACCACCAATCCGACGGCCTGCGCAGGCAGTTGACCGCCGCGCATGTCGCGCCCGCCGCCCAGGACCGCGTCGTGGCGGACCTGCGGACCTGCGCCTCGGACCGTGCGGTCGCCAAGGACCCGGCCGCGACCCCGGCCTCCTGCACCACGCTGGAGAACGACACCCGTTCGGTCATCACCTCGCCGCAGGCCGGTGTCCGAATACCGGCCGCGCTGCAGTCCACTGCCACGTCGGCCTTCAAGGGCGGCTTCGGCTCCGTCATGAAGACCGTGCTGTGGATCGTGGACGGGATGCTCGTCCTGACGTTCCTGCTCGCCTTCCTCCTGCCGCGCCAGGCGCGGCCCGAGGAATCCGCCGGGCACTGAGCGGACGGACGGGCCGGGCATCCCCAGGGCGGGGGTGCCCGGCCCGTCCCGTGCCGGGAGGATGAGCCCGTGCTCACTTCCTACGCAGCTCACTTCGACACACCCGCCGGGTATCTCGACTTCGCGCGGTTCGGGCCGCCGTCGCGGGACGCGGTGGACGCCACCGCGCGGGCCCTGACGGAGTCCGCCCGTGCCGACCACACCACGGTGGACGGTCTGATGGGGGCGGAGGGGACCGCGCGGGACACCGCCGCCCGCCTGGCGGGGACCGACGCCCGGCACACCGTGCTGCTGCCGAACGCGTCCACCGGCCTCTTCCACGCCGCCCTCGGCATCCGGGAGGGCACGGTCCTCGTACCCCGCACCGACTTCCCCGCCAACCACTACCCGTGGCGCCGCACCGCCGGCCTCGGCCGGGTCACGCCCCGCTGGCTCGACCCCGCACCCGGCGGCGGGGTGACCCCCGAGCTGGTGCGGGCCGCGCTGACCGAGGACGTCGTGGCGCTCTCGGTGAGCGCGGTGGACTTCCGCACCGGGTTCCGGGCGGATCTGGCCGGACTGCGCGAGGCGATCGGGCCGGACCGGCTCCTGGTCGTGGACGCCATCCAGGCGTTCGGCGCGGCCGAGCTGCCGTGGGGCGCGGCGGACGTGGTGGTGGCCGGCGGCCAGAAGTGGTTGCGCGCCGGGTGGGCGACGGGTTTCGCCACCCTCTCGGACCGCGCGCTGGAGACACTGGAACCGGTCCTGACCGGCTGGACGGGCGTGGCGGAGGTCGGCCTCTTCGACGGCGCGGAACACCCGCCCGCCCCGGATGCGGGCCGCTGGTCCGTCACCAATCTGAGCCCGGTGACGGCAGCCGCGTTCGCGGCCGCGCTGGACCTCGTCGAGCGGCACACCGTGGGCTCGATCGAGGGTGCCATCACCGAGCGGGTCGGCGAACTCACCGAGATCGTCCGGGGGCACGGCGGCCGGGTCCTCTCCCCCACCGACCCGGCCCGGCGCGCGGGCATCCTCTCCTTCACGGTGCCGGACCGCGACCCGGCGCTCGTCGCGAAGGCGCTGCACGCCGAGGGCGTCACGCCGACGGTGCGCGCGGACTCGCTGAGGTTCTCCCCGCACGCCTCGACCCCGCCGGAGGTGTGTGACCGGGTCGCCGCCGCCCTGGCAACCCTCGGGGACTGACCGGAGCGGACGGCCGTGCCATGATTCCTACCCGGCAGTAGCTACATGTCCGCGGTAGGAGGCAGCTCAGTGGCCCGTGTGTTGAGTGTGAGCGACAGCATCGTCATCGACGTCGCGCCGGACGCCGCCTACCGGGCGGTGAGCGACCCCGGTGACATGGGCCGCTGGAGCCCGGAGAACCTGGGCACCGCCCCCGGCTCGGCGGCGGGCCCGGCCGAGGTGGGCACCAGTTTCGTCGGGCGGAACAAGCGCGGACGCTTCCGCTGGGTGACCCGGTGCACGGTCACGGCGGCCGAGCCGGGCCGTCGCTTCGCCTTCCGGGTCCACGCGATCGGCGTGGGCCGCCCGCGCCTGCGCGGCCCGATCGCCACCTGGGAGTACCGATTCGAGCCGGAGGGCGCGGGCACCCGCGTCACCGAGATCTGGACCGACGACCGCCGCACCTGGCCCGACTTCGTGGCCGGCGTCTTCGACCGGATCGTCACCTCGGGCAGCACCTTCCCCGACTTCCAGACCCGCAACATCCGCAAGACCCTGACCAACCTCAAGCGGGAGCTGGAGCGGCAGCACGCGGGGTGAGCCGTCAGGGGCGGCGGTGGGAGTGGTTCTCCGGGTTGTCCTCCGGGGTCTGCCAGCCGACGCCCGACTGGTCCTGCGGGCCACGGCGGGCGTCGGCGCCGGGCGGCTGCGTGGACATGCGGCGCGAGCGCGCCCGGCGGCTGCCCAGCAGGAACCCGCCCAGCAGGATCACGGCGACGATCACGCCCACGACCAGGAGCCAGAGCGCGCCCTTGCTGGATGCGGCGAGGAATTCAGCAGCGATGTTCATGCAGGGCGGATACCCCCGCGCACGCGGAGAATCCCTCTTCACCGGCCCTGTCAGCCTCCTCCGCGTCCGCGCGGCACCGAACGGAGCACCGCCGCCGCGCCGACCTGCGCCGCAACAGGTCCACATGCCCTCCAAGACGTGTGAATAACTTGGTATTTGTGTGCGTGTATTCGCTAGTCAGGGGCAATCGGCGGTCAGGAGGTTATGACAATGGTTCCTTTGCTTCTGGTTCTTCTGCTGGCTCTCATCCTCTTCGGCGCGGGCTTCGCCCTGAAGGCGCTGTGGTGGATAGCGGTGATCGTCCTGATCGTGTGGCTGGTCGGCTTCTTCGTGCGCCCCGCGGGCAGCGGTGGCCGTCGCGGCCGCTGGTACCGCTGGTAGGCGGACCACACGCGCAGACCGCGTGACATGCAGACCGCGTGACATGACGAGGGGCCCGGCCTTCCGAAGGCCGGGCCCCTCGTCGTGCGCGGAGATTCAACGGGCGGCGAGCTGCGTCTCGGGGTCCTCGTTGCGCAGCCAGATGGTGCGCTGCGGGAACGGGATGTCGATCCCGGCCGCGTCCAGCGCGTCCTTGACGCGGCGGCGCAGCTCGCGGGTGACGCCCCACTGCTGGAGCGGGATGGTCTTCACCGCGAGGCGGACGACGACACCGTCCGCGTCCAGCGACTGCACACCCCACACGCTGGGGTCCTCCAGCAGTACGGCGGAGAAGGCCGGGTCCTGGCGCAGGCTGCGGCCGGCGTCCTCCAGCACCTGGTAGACGGTGTCGAGGTTGGCGTCGTAGGCGACGGCGACGTCCAGGACGGCGCGGGCCCAGTCCTGGCTGTCGTTGCGGACGCGGAGGACCTCACCGTTGCGGATGTGCCACAGGCCGCCGTTGAGGTCACGGACGTGGGTCAGGCGCAGGCCGATGTGCTCGACCTCGCCGACGGCCTCGCCGAGGTCGACGGTGTCACCGACGCCGTACTGGTCCTCGACCATGATGAGCAGGCCGGAGAGGTAGTCGGCGACCAGGCTCTGCGCGCCGAAACCGATGGCGAGGCCGACGACTCCGGCACTGGCCAGCAGCGGCCCGAGGGCGATGCCGACCTGGTCGAGGATCATGGCCGTACCCAGCAGGGCCAGGACGATGGTGACGCCGCTGCTGAGCACCGAGCCGATGGTGCGGGCGCGCTGTTCGCGGCGCTGGGAGGAGCGGGCGCGGTCGCGCAGCAGGACGGCGGCCCCGCGTCCGGCGCGGCGCGGCGGGCGGGACTCGTGGTCGTCGCCGGAGGGTTGCAGGATGTGCTGGACGACGCGGGTGATGGCGCGCTTGGCGACCCAGCGGATCACCGCCAGGACGACGACGATGAGGGCGATGCGCAGGGGGACCTCGACCAGTGCCGTGGTGTGCGCCTCCAGCCAGTTCGGCCAGGACGCGGCCAGATGCACGGCTCCGGACGCGCCGGGCTGTGGGGAAAGGTGCGGTGTCGGCACGACTACTCCGTATTCGACGACTTTCGGACTTGTCGGCGGCGTCTACCCTCGAAAACGGAAGACATGATCATCTAAGCTGACCAGTTGGACCGGGTCCCCGGACGCGCGTTGTCGGTACCGCCCCTTAAGGTGTCGTGTGCCCGTTCCTGGCCGGGCGTTCCTCGGGACCGCCGTCTTTCGGCCCGCTGACGGTCCGGCCACGGCAGGTGACCGTCACCCGTCCCGTCGCTCCCCCCACCACCCGGCGACCCACTGGAAAGAGCAGACTCCGTCATGTTCACCGACACCCCCATCTTCAGCCGTCTCGTCGCCGAGCGTGGTGACGTCCCCGCCGAGGTGCGGGGCGAAGCCGACCGCATACACCGCGACCTGGCACGGGTGATGCCCCCAGGCACAGGTCTGCCCGGCGCCGGGTCGCACGCGCCCGGCCCCATGGGACCGCCCCCCGGCCGCTGACCGGGCTACGCGACCCTGCGCAGACGCACCAGCGCGCTCGCGCAGTCGCCGCCCGGCAGGGCGGGGAGGGGCAGGCCGAAGCCCGTGAGGGTCGCCCCCGACCATTCCGCGGCGGTGTCCTCGTCCCGGTAACGGGCGCCGGGGTCCAGGCCCCGCAGCCGGAGCGGTGGGTGCGCCGGGCCGAAGGAGGCGCTGGGCCGCCACACCAGCACGGCCGTCCGGTCGGTGTCGGGACCGACGTACTGGACGGCGGTCAGGGCACCGTCTCCCGGTGCGAGCAGCCGGTACTGGTGGCCGTGCTGCACCAGCGGGCGGATGTCCTTGTAGACCTCGATCAGCCGGGTGGCCTCGGCGAGTTCGGCGGGTGTCCACCGGTCCAGGTCGCCGCCGACGCCCAGGACGCCCGCCATCGCCGAGTGGAAGCGGAAGGCCAGCGGTACCCGGCGGCCGGTCAGCGGGTTGGGGCTGTCGGTGACCCAGGCGGACATGACGCGGGCCGGGTAGACCTGGCTGAAGCCGTGCTGGATGGCGAGCCGCCCGACGGCGTCGGTGTTGTCGGAGGCCCACACCTGGTCGGTACGGGCGAGCATGCCGAGGTCGGTCCGGCCGCCGCCGCCCGCGCACGACTCGATCCGCAGCCGCGGGAACGCGGCGCGCAGCCGGTCGAGCACCCGGTGCACGCCGCGCGCGTGCTCGATGTGCACCCGCCGCGCGTCCGGCCCGCCGCCCCGCGCGCCCGCCTCGGTGAAGGACCGGTTGAAGTCCCACTTGAGGAAGTCGACGGTGTTCTCGGCGACGACCCGGCGCAGCCAGCCGTACGCCCACTCGGTCACCTCCTGGCGGGAGAAGTCCAGTACGAGCTGGTGGCGCAGTGCGGTGGCGGTGCGGTCGGGCAGATGCAGTACGTACTCGGGGTGCCGGCAGTACAAGTCGCTGTCGGCGTTGGTCATTTCGGGCTCCACCCAGAGCCCGAACGCCATGCCCAGCCGGTGCACCTCGTCGGCGAGGGGGCGCAGTCCGCGCCGGAAGCGCCGCGGGTGCGGGGTCCAGTCGCCGAGGCCGGACCGGTCGTCGTCGCGAGTGCCGAACCAGCCGTCGTCCACCACGAACAGCTCCACCCCGAGGTCGGCCGCCCGCCGGGCCAGGCTCAGTTGGCCCTCCTCGCACGTCTCGAACCCGGTCGCCTCCCAGGAGTTGTAGAGGACGGGCCGCAACTCCTCGGGACGAGGCAGGACATGGCGCCGGACGTAGGTGTGGAAGGCACGGCTGACGGCGCCGAAGCCGCCCGTGGAGTGCACGGCCACGCTGACCGGCGTGACGTGCCGGCGGCCGGGGGCCAGGGCGATCTCGACCCCTTCGTGGCCCTCCCCCAGGACCACGCCCACCTCCCCGGCCGCCGTCCGCTGCACGGTGAGACGCCAACTGCCGCTGGTGGCAAGGGCGGTGGCCCACACCTCCCCGTGCTCCTCCTCGGCGGCGCCGGTGTCCAGCGCCACCCACGGGTTGGCCTGGTGGCCGGTGTGGCCGCGTCTGCTGGTCAGCGTGGTCTCACCCACCGCCGCCTCGGTACGGACGAGCCGGTGCTCGTCAGACCAGCCGCCGTGCACGGCCGACATCCGCCAGCGCTGCCGCCGGGGCAGCGGCCAGTGGGCGGCGGCATGGCGTACGAGGAGCAGCGAGCCGGTGGCACCGGTGTGCTCGAACTCCGTCCAGCGTTCGATGACATCACCGCCGGGCGGCACCCGGTAGTGGGTCTCCCACGCCAGCGGCCGCACCCGGTCCCGCAACGCGACCATCACATGCCCCGCCCTGACGATCCGCACCCCGGTGACCTCGGGCTCGACGGGACTCTGCCCCTCGGCGAACCGGACCTCCAGCGCGGGCACCCCGAACCGGGCGCCGCCCTCGACGGGATACTCCTCCACCCCGTCGAAGGGCCCGGCGAAGCTGTTGTCGGGTTCGCTCCGCACGGGCAGCCCGGCCGCGTCCTCCAGGGGCAGATGCGCACCCCAGTGGACGTGCAGCACGGCACCCCGCGAGCGGTCCACCCGCAGGACGTAGCAGGTGGCCTCGGTACGCAGGACGACGGTGCCACTGGGCTCGTCGTACTCCACGGGCAGTGTCATGGACAGCACTCCGTCAGTCGTGTTCGCGGACGACGACCACTCCCCCGGCGGGGACCAGGGCGCCGGAGTCGGTGACCTCGGCGTCCAGCAGGCCAGTGCCGCGCACCGGGACCGTCACGTCGTCGGCGGTGTGGTTGATCACGAACAGATAGCTGCCCTGCGGGCCGGTGCGGCGCACCGCCTCGACTCCCTCGGCGGCGACGGGACGAACGCCCGCCTCCCCGGCCAGGGTCCGCATCAGCTCGCGCAGGGTGCGGGCCGAGGGTCGCGTGGCGACGTACCGCGCGCTGCCCCGGCCGTGTTCGTGGCGGGTGACGGCCAGGCCCCCGGCGGCCGGTCCGCCTCCGGGTTCGTCCGTGAAGCGGAGCACGGCGGAGCAGCCGCGTGGCTCGACGCGTTCGGCCCAGTCGTGCGCGAGGGTGCCGTCGTCCAGCCGGGCGGTCTCGTCCGGCCGGAGCGGGAGGTACTCGTCGACGCGCAGCCCGAGTACGTCGCGCAGGGCACCCGGGTACCCGCCGGCCCGTACCCGGTCCTGGGTGTCGACCACCCCGCTGAAGCAACCGACCGCCAGATGGCCGCCCCGGCGGACGTATCCCTCCAGGTTGGCGGCGTCCTGGTCGGAGAGCAGATACAGGTTCGGGGCGACGACGGCGCGGTACGGCGTCAGGTCGGCGCCCGGTGGGAGCACGTCGCACGTGAGGTTGAGCGACCACAGGGCCGTGTACCAGTCGCGGACGGCGTCCAGGTAGCGCAGGCGGCCGGAGGGGCGGGCCTCCAGTTCCAGGGCCCACCAGGTGGGCCAGTCGAAGAGCAACGCCACCTCCCCCCGCACACGGGTCCCGGCCACCTCCGCTAGCGCGGACAGCTCGGCGCCGAGGGCGCGGACCTCGTGCCAGATCCGGGTGTCGGTGCCGCCGTGCGGGAGCATCGCGGAGTGCCACTTCTCGGCGCCGGCAGTGGACTGCCGCCACTGGAAGAACATGATGCCGTCGGCGCCCCTGGCCAGGTGGGTGAGGCTGTTGCGGCGCAGTTCGCCGGGCCGCTTCGCCACGTTGACCGGCTGCCAGTTGACGGCGGAGGCCGAGTGCTCCATGAGCAGCCAGGGGGCGCCTCCGGCCATGCCCCGGGCGAGGTCGGCGTTGAGGGCGAGGTCGATGTGGCCCTCGGGGTCGGCGGCGGTGAGGTAGTGGTCCACGGAGACGAGGTCGCACTCGGGGGCGAAGGCGTACCCGTCGACCTTCTTCTCCAGGGTCCCCATGAGGTTGGTGGTCACAGGGATGGCGGGGGCGAGCCGCTTGAGCAGGGCCGTCTCCGCGCGGTGCCGGGCGAGGAGGGCGTCGGAGGAGAAGCGGCGGAAGTCGAGTTCCTGGCCCGGATTGCGGAAGGCGGTGGTGTCGCGGGGCGGGTCGATCTCGTCCCAGGCGCCGTAGCGCTGGCTCCAGAAGTCAGTGCCCCAAGCCGAGTTGAGGGCGTCCAGGGTGGCGTAACGCTCCTCGAGCCAGGTGCGGAAGGCGGCCGCGCTGGTGTCGCAGTAGCAGAGGGCGTTGTGGTTGCCCCACTCGTTGTGGACGTGCCACAGCGCGACGGCGGGATGACCGGCGTACCGCGTGGCCAGCGCGGTGACCAGGGCGTCGGCGGCCTCGGCGTAGGCCGGGCTGCTGGGGCAGAAGACCTGCCGGCTGCCGTGGACGAGCCGGGTGCCGGAGGCGGTGACCGGCAGGGCGTCGGGGTGCAGCCTGGCGAACCAGGGCGGGGGCGCTGCGGTCGGGGTGGCCAGATCGACGGCGATGCCGTGGGCGTGCAGCAGGTCCAGCACCTCGTCCAGCAGCTCCCAGTCGTACACGCCGGGGCGCGGCTCGATGCGGGACCAGGAGAAGACGCCCACGGTCACGAGGTTCACGCCCGCCTCCCGCATGAGGCGGACGTCCTCGCGCCAGACCTCGCGGGGCCACTGTTCGGGGTTGTAGTCGCCGCCGTGACCGATGCCGCCCAGGCGGTGGTTGAGCGCGGTGAGGGGGTGGGTCATGACTTCACCGCCCCGGCGGAGAGTCCGGCACGCCAGTAGCGCTGGAGGAGGAGGAAGGTGAGGACGATGGGCACGACGGAGACCAGGGCTCCCACGATGGTGAGGGTCTGCAGGACGGGCAGGCGGCTGGTCTGCGTCTGCCAGGTGTACAGACCGAGGGTGACGGGATAGAGGTCGTCGTCCTGGAGCATGACCAGGGGCAGCAGGAAGTTGTTCCAGATGACGACGAACTGGAACAGGAACACGGTCACCAGCGCGGGCGACATCATGCGCAACCCGATGCCGGTGAAGATGCGCAGCTCCCCCGCGCCGTCCATCCGCGCGGCCTCGATCACCTCGTCCGGCACGGACGCGGCGGCGAAGACGCGGGACAGATAGACGCCGAAGGGGCTGACGACGCTCGGCAGGAACACCGACCAGAACGTGTTGGTGGCGTCCACCTCGGCGAACATCAGGAACAGCGGCAGCGCGAGGGCGGTCGCCGGTACGAGGACCCCGCCGAGGATCACCGAGAACAGCAACTCGCGCCCGGCAAAACGGTATTTGGCCAGGGCGTACCCGGCGGCCGCCGACAGCGCGGTGGCGACGGCGGCTCCCGCGCCCGCGTACAGCAGGCTGTTGAGCAGCCAGCGCGCGAAGACGCCGTCCTGCTGATGGAAGAGCGCGGCCAGGTTGGCGCCGAAGTGCCAGTGCGCGGGCCGCAGTCCGGGGGTGTCGACGAGGTCGCCCTGGCTCTTGGTCGCGGAGACCAGCAGCCAGTACACCGGGAGCAGCATGTAGCAGGCGGCCAGGGTCATGAAGGCGACGACCGCCGCCGTGGAGGCGCGACCGCTGCGGGTCGCGTGGGCGCCGTCGGTACGGGTCAGCAGGCTCATCCCCGCCTCCTGGTGGTGAGGCGCAGGAACGCGAAGGACAGCGCGAACGTGACCGTGGCGAGCAGTACGGAGAGCGCGGCGGCTCCGCCGTAGTCGTCCCCGGCGGTGAGGGAGTAGGCGGCGAGGTTGGGGGTGTAGGTGCTGGTCACGCTGGTGGAGATGGACCGGAACACCTGGGGCTCGGTGAAGAGTTGCAGGGTGCCGATGATGGAGAACACCCCGGTGAGGACGAGCGCCGGGCGGATCAGCGGGACCTTGATGCGCAGCGCGGTGGTCCAGCCGTTCGCCCCGTCGACACGGGCCGCCTCCTCGATGTCGGCGGGGAGCGCCTGGAGCGCGGAGTACAGGATGAGCATGTTGTAGCCGGTGTAGGTCCAGGTGACGACGTTGCCGATGGACCAGAGCACCAGGCGGGGCCCCAGCAGGTCGGCCCGGATGCCCGCCGAGTCCAGCAGGGCGGTGATCGAGGACAGCCTCGGGTCGTACAGGTAGGCCCACATCAGCGCGGCGACGACGCCCGGAATGCCGTACGGGACGAAGTACACCAGCCGGAAGAACCGCTTCAGGCGGGCCACGGCCGAGTCCAGCAGGAGGGCGAGCACCAGGGCGAACAGCAGCATCACCGGGATCTGCACGAGGGCGAAGAGACCGACCCTGAGGACGCTGTCGGCGAAGTACGGCTGCCGGACGACGTCGGCGTACTGCTCGAAGCCGGAGAACACCGAGTGGGTGCGGCCGAAGGTGCCGCCGGTGCGCGCGGTTTTGTGCAGGCTCTGCCAGAAGGCGTACCCGACCGGCAGCAGGGTGAACAGGACGAAGGGCACGAAGAAGGGGGCGAGGAAGCCGTACGGGGCGAGGGTCCGGCGCGCCGGCCGGTCAGCGCGTGACATCGAGGGACTGCTTGCGCAGGGAGTCGGCGCTGTCGGCCGCGGTCCGCTTCAGTACGTCACCGAGGGTGCCCTTGCCCGCGGTGACGTCCGAGGTGCCGTCGCTGAGGAAGCGGTAGGTGTCGGTCATCGTGGGACCCCAGGTGAAGTCCGTGTCCACCTCGGCGGACGCCTGCTTGAAGACGTCGAAGATCTTCTGGTCGCCGTAGAAGCCGACGGGCTTCTGCAACGCGGGCAGGGTCAGTCCGGCCTTGGCCGCGGGGTAGAGGCCGCCGGACCGGTTGAGGATCTCCAGCGCCTCGGGGTCGGTGTTCAGCCAGAGCGCGAACTCGGCGGCTTCGGCGGGGTGCTTGCTGCCGGAGAGGACGGCGGTGGTGGAGCCGCCCCAGTTGCCGGCCCGCTGGTCACCCTCCTTCCACTGCGGCATGGGGGCCACCGCCCACTTGCCCTTCGTGGAGGCGGCGTTGTCGCGGATGGTGCTGTAGCCCCACGCGGCGCTGATCCAGGTGACCACCTCGCCGGAGTTCCACGCCTTGTACAGCGCGGGCGAGAAGCCCTGAAGGTCGGTGGCGACGAGCTTGTCGTCGATGAGCTTCTGCCAGTAGTCGGCCACTTGGCGGCTTTCCGGCCGGTCGACGGTGACCTTCCAGGCGTCGCCCTCGCGCTCGAACAGGGTGGCCTTGTTCTGCCACAGCAGGCCGGTGAACCAGTTCGGGTCGGTCTGCGAGAAGTGGGTGATGAACTTGCCCGCCTTCTGGATGACGCGGGCGTCGGACTCGTACTCCGCCCAGGTGGTGGGGGCCTTCAGGTGGAGCTTGTCGAAGATGTCCTTGCGGTAGTACAGCGCCATGGGGCCGGTGTCCTGGGGTATCGCCCAGACGCCGTCCCTGCCGTGGGCGCCGAAGTCGACCTGAGACCAGGTCCAGTCGACGAACCTGGGCTGTGCCTGGGCGACTTGAGGGCAGGACTGGATGTTCTTCAGGCCGCCCTTGAGGCGGAAGCTGGCCAGCGAGTCGTACTCGATCTGGCCGAGGTCGGGGGCCTTGTGCGCCTTCAGCGCGTTGGACAGGTTCTGGTAGGTGCCCGCGTTCCCTGCCGGGGTCGTGCGCAGCTTCACCTGTACGTCGGGGTGTTCGGCGTTCCAGACGCGCACCGCCTGGTCCATGCCGGGCACCCAGGACCAGTACTGGAGGGTGACCTTGCCGGAGGCGGGCTTGCAGGAGGAGCCGGCCGAACCGTCGTCCTCACCGCCCCCGCCTCCGCAGCCGGCCACCGCCGTGAGCGCCAGGACCGCCGCACCGGCCAGGCATCGTCTTGCGGTGGACGTGCGAACGGGCATCACCATGAGGGGGCTCCTTGCGCCGAGGGTCGCGCTCCGGGGACTTGGTGGGCGCAACCTTCACGACAGGAATCCCCAAAAGTCAACAGCCTTGCGGGAATTGACCGGCGTCGAGATCGCCCCGTGGACATGGAATCTGCTGTAGAAACACGCGCTGACCTGCCATTACTGTGCGCAGCAAGCCAGTTGGAACCGACAGGCGGAATCGATTACGCAACACCCCACACGACAACCGCTGATGCGCGATGACTCAGACCGAAGCGCGGGCCACGAACTCCGCCTTCACCCGCACCGTGCGGTGGGCGGTGCGGCCGTCCAGCCGCTCGCGGAGCAGCCGGGCGGCGGCGCGGCCGACCTCCTCGGCCGGGTAGCGGATCGTGGTGAGGCGGGGCCGGACCAGGGAGGCGAAGGCGGCGTCGTCGTGGCCGACGAGCGCGACCTCGCCGGGGATGTCGATGCCCAGTTCACGGGCCTTGTCCAGGGCGCCGACCGCGATCACGTCGTTGGCGCAGAACACCGCGTCGGGGCGGTAACGGCGATCCATCAGCTCGGCGAAGCCCTCGGCCCCGGCCTCGCGGGTGTGCTCGCCGCGCACCACGAGGTCGCCGGGCAGGGCGGTGCCGTACTGGCGGGCCAGCGCCCGGAGCAGTTCCAGCCGGGGGTCGCCGCCGGTGGCGTCGCGGGGGCCCGCGATCATCGCGATGCGGCGGCGCCGGGCGGCTGTCACCAGCTCCAGTGCCTGCCGGGTCGCGGCCCGTGCGTCGGGGGCCACCTGGTCCACGGCACCGAAGGGCACGTCCGCGCTGACCACGGCCGGCATGCCCGCCTCGGTCAGCACGCCGAGGTCCTTCGGCAGCAGCCGGAACGGCGTGATCACCACCCCGGCGAAGCGCTGCTGCACCGCCTCCGCGAGCAACGCCCGCTCCTCCTCGCGGCGGGCCCGGGTGTCGCAGACGACGACATGCAGGCCGAGCCCGCGCAGCTCCTCCTGGAGGGTGGCCGCGAGCTGGGCGAAGAACGGGTTGGCGATGTCCGGCACGATCAGCGCGACCAGGCTGGAACGCCCCGTACGCAGGCTGCGGGCGGCCGTGTTGACGACGAAGCCCAGCTCGGCGATGGCCGCCTCGACGGCCGTACGGGTCTCGGGGGCGACGGCGCGCTTGCCGGACAGCACGTACGACACCGTGGCGGAGGAGACTCCGGCCGCACGCGCGACGTCCGCCATGGTGACCCGCTCCCGCACCACTCCCACCCCTTCCGCGCGGTCACCCTACTTCACCTCGCGGAACGCGCCCGAGGCGGATCTCGGCGCTCGGCGGCGAGTTCGTGGTTCAGGGCCTGGAGGAACTCGGCGACGGTCTCGAGCTGTTCCGGGGTGAAGCGGCGGCGGGCCGCCTCGGTGCCGCGGGCGAGGGGGCTGAAGTACTGGCGGGCGAGGGTGCGGGCGCCGGGGTTGTAGTGCAGGTGGACCACCCTGCGGTCGGCGCTGTCGCGGGCGCGGTTGATGTGGCCGGCCCGTTCCAGGCGGTCCAGACACGCCGATACGGCGCCCGAGGTGAGGTTCAGGCGCTCGCGCAGCCGGGAAGGAGTCATGGGCTCGCCGTCCAGGGCCGAGGCGTCCATGATCGCGGCGAGCGCGTGGACGTCCGTGGCGTGGAGGCCGTGCGCCTGGGCGAAGGCGTGGGCGATGCGGTTTATCTCGCTGTTCAGGGTGCGCAGGAGGACGGCGTATCCCTGGAGGTCGCTGGGAGGACGCTCCTCCGGGCGTTCGGGCTGCATGTCACCAAGGATATGATCTCCAAGTACCTCGATCATTGAGATACTTTATAGTTGAGCTACCTTGCCCGGCATCCGCCCACTCCTCCCTGGGGAGCGCATGACCTCCGTACGCCGACCGGTCCGCTGGCTGGTCCCCCTCGTCCTCGTGCTCGTCTGGCTCGGCCTCGGCGGCGCCTTCGGCTCCTACGCGGGCAAGCTGGGCGAGGTGTCGACCAACGACCAGACCGCGTTCCTGCCGCGCAGCGCGGAGTCCACCAAGGCCGTCGCCCTCCAGAAGACCTTCGAGCGGCAGGAGACGCTCCCGGCCGTGGTGGTCTGGACCGGCGAGGACGGCGGCAGGATCACCCCGGCCCAGCGCGAGGCGGCCACGCGGGCGTTGGCGTCACTCGCCGGCACCGACGGTGTGGTGGGCCGGCCGTCCCCCGCACTCCCCTCGAAGGACGGGGCCGCACTGGAGGGTGTGGTCCCGCTCAGTCCCGAGCTGGGCAAGCGGGTCACCGAAGTGGTGGACCGGGTCGAGCGGACGGCGGCGGGGGTCGACGGCACGCGCGCGCAGGTCGCCGGTCCGGCCGCCACCCAGGCCGACCTCACTCACGCGTTCGGCGGTATCGACGGCATCCTACTGGGCGTGGCGCTGGCGGCGGTGCTGGTGATCCTGCTGCTGGTGTACCGCAGCGTGCTGCTGCCGTTCGTCGTCATCCTCAGCTCGGTGTTCGCCCTCGGCATCGCCTGCGCGATCGTGTACGTCCTCGCCGACCACGGTGTCGTACGGGTGGACGGGCAGGTACAGGGCATCCTCTCGATCCTGGTGATCGGCGCGGCCACCGACTACGCCCTGCTGCTCACCGCCCGCTTCCGCGAGGAGCTGGCGCGGGGCGCCCAGCGGGCGGAGGCGGCCTGGGGCGCGCTGCGCGGTGCGTTCGGCGCGATCACCGCCAGCGCGGCCACCGTCGCGCTGGGGCTGCTCGCGCTGCTGCTCAGCGACCTGACGAACAATCGCGCGCTGGGCCCGGTCGGCGCGATCGGCATCGGGTGCGCGGTGCTGTCGACGCTCACCTTCCTGCCCGCGGTGCTCGCCCTGCTGGGCCATGCCGCGTTCTGGCCGGCCAAGCCCCGTCCTGCCGACGCGGCGACGGGCGGCCACGGGCTGTGGCGCCGGGTGGCGCACCGGGTCGACAGCAGTCCCCGGAAGGTGTGGCTGGCGACCTGTGTCGTGCTCGTCGTGGGCGCGGCCTTCTTCCCGGCGCTCAAGTCGAAGGGTGTCCCGCTGGACGAACTCTTCGTCAACGACGCCCCGTCCGTCTCCGCGCAGCAAACGCTCGGCCGGCACTTCCCCGGCGGCTCCGGGCAGCCCGCGGTCGTCATCGCGGACGCGGCCAAGGGCGCGGAGGTGACCGCGGCGGCGGCGAAGACGCCCGGCGTCGCCTCGGCCGCCGCGCTGAGCGCCAGCGGCAAGCCGGGCGGTGCCCCTCGGGTGGTGGACGGGCGGGTACGCATCGACGCGACCCTGACCGACGCGCCCGACAGTGACGCCGCCAAGGCGACCGTCGAGCGGCTGCGCGACCGGCTGCACACGCTGGACCCCGGTTCGCTGGTGGGGGGTTACAGCGCCCAGCAGTACGACACCGAGCGCACCGCCGAGCACGACCGGAACCTGATCGTCCCCGTCGTCCTGCTGATCATCCTGGTGATCCTCGTCGCGCTGCTGCGCTCCCTGCTGCTGCCGGTGCTGCTGGTGGCGACGGTCGCGCTCAACTACCTGGCCACGCTGGGCATCGCGGGCCTGGTCTTCCGGCACGGCTTCGGCTTCTCCGGCACGGACGCGTCGGTGCCGCTGTACGGGTTCGTGTTCCTGGTCGCGCTCGGGGTGGACTACAACATCTTCCTGATGTCCCGCGTCCGCGAGGAGACCGTCCGCCACGGCACCCGCGAGGGCATCCTGCGCGGCCTGATCGCCACGGGCGGCGTCATCACCTCGGCCGGCGTCGTCCTCGCCGCGACCTTCGCCGCGCTGATCGTCATCCCGCTGGCGTTCCTCGTCCAGATCGCCTTCATCGTCGCCTTCGGCGTCCTCCTCGACACCCTCGTCGTCCGCTCCCTCCTGGTCCCCGCCCTGGTCCGCGACATCGGCCCGGCCGTGTGGTGGCCGAGCAGGCTGTCCCGTGAGCAGCGGACTCCGCAGGAGCGGGAGTCGACACAGGACCGCGTGGAGCAGACGCAGTAGCCCTCTCCGGCCGCGGCTACGCCGGATTCAACCGCCTGCGCAGCAGGCAGAACTCGTTGTCCTCCGGGTCGAGCAGGACGTGCCAGTTCTCCTCGCCGGTCTGGCCGATGTCGGCCGGGCGGGCGCCGAGGGCGAGGAGGCGGTCGAGTTCGGCGGGCTGGTCACGGTCGGTGGGGCTGACGTCGATGTGGAGGCGGAGTTTGGTGGGGCGGGGGTCGGTGGTGGGGCTGAGGACGAGGGTGGGCTGCGGGCCGCCGAAGCCGGCGCCGGGCGGGCCGATCTCGATGCTGCCGTCGTCCTCACGGCCGAGTTCCACGTAGCCCAGTACGTCGCTCCAGAACGCGGCGAGCCGCTCGGGGTCGGCGGCGTCGATGACCAGCTCACTGATGCGGCATGCCATGCGGGCCAGTGTACGGAGAACGGGCGAATCCGGTGGGGTGTGAGCGACCCGGGCATGCCGTACCGGGGAGCCTTCCGGCATGACCCTCACCGCACACTTCGACACCACGCGCCCGGTGGCCACGCTCATCAACGTGTTCACCGTCACCCCGGACCGACAGGTCGAGCTGATCGACCTCCTCTCCCGCGCCACGGAGGAGACGATGAAGCACCAGCCGGGCTTCATCTGCGCCAACTTCCACGCCTCCCTGGACGGCGAGAGCGTCGTCAACTACGCCCAGTGGGAGACCGAGGAGCACTACCGCGCGATGCTGGCCGACCCCGAGGCGAGGGTGCACATGGACAAGGCGGCCACCATCGCCACCCACGTCCAGCCCCGCCTCTTCCGCGTGGAGTCGGTCCACGCGAGCTGACCCGGCGGGCTATTCGTCCACCGAGGCCCTGACCCGCTCCGTGGCGGCCCAGCTCGCCAGCAGCGTCAGGGCCTCGTGGGAGGGTGAGCCGGGTTCGGCGGTGTAGCCGATGACGGAGAGCCCGGAGGCCCCGGCCGCGTCGAGGGCTTCGAAGCGCAGGGTGAGGTCGCCGACGGCCGGGTGCCGGAACTTCTTGGTGCCGCTGCGATGGGCCCGTACGTCGTGCGCGGCCCAGCGGGTGCGGAACTCGGCGCTGCGGGTGGCGAGTTCACCCACCAGGCTGGTGATGGCCTTCGCGTACGGCGCCTTGGCGGCGGCGACCCGCAGCAGGGCCACGGCGTCGTCGGCGGCCTTCTCCCAGGCGGGGAAGGTCTCCTCGGCCCGATCGGCGAGGAAGATGAACCGGGCCAGGTTCGGCGGCTCGGGCTGGTGCTCGTACACGGCCCCGTACAGAGCGCGGCCGAGCGGGTTGGCGGCGACGATGTCGAGGTGGCCGTTCTGCACGATGGCGGGGGCGGTGACCATGGCGTCGATGAGCGCCTGGAGGGGTTCGGGGACCTGGCGGCGGGGGGTGCGGGTCTGCTTGCGGCCCGCCTTCCCGGCCGCGTGGGCGAGGTCGAAGAGGTGGGCGGTCTCCACCTCGTCCAGCCGCAGCGCGCCGGCGACGGCGCGCAGGACCTCATCGGAGACGCCGGCGACCTGGCCGCGCTCGATCTGCACGTAGTACTCGGCGCTCACTCCGGCCAGCAGGGCGACCTCCTCACGGCGCAGACCGGGCACCCGACGGCGGCCCACCACGGGAAGGCCCACCTGGTCGGGGGTGATCTTCGCACGGCGGGTGGTCAGGAAGTCCTTGATCTCCTTGGCGGTCTCCATGCTTCGAGGCTAAGCCCGGCGCGGGCCGGTATGGAGAGGCTGCCAGTACCCCCGACAAGCAGCATCTGCCACGCACGCGCGCGAGCCCGCAGGGTGGAGACATCGGCCGGACCGACCGGCTGAGCAGTACACATCTGGAGTGATCCGTGGAAGCCATCACCTTCCCCAACGGCCCCGTCACCATGGCGGGCAACCTCTACCTCCCCGCCGGTTTCGACCCCGAGGGCAGCTACCCGGCCGTCGTCGCCGTCCACCCCGGCGGCGGCGTCAAAGAACAGACCGCCGGCCTGTACGCGGGCAAGCTGGCCGAGCGGGGCTTCGTCGCCCTCGCCTTCGACGCCTCCTTCCAGGGCGACAGCGGCGGCGAGCCGCACCACCTGGAGGACCCCTACGCCCGCGTCGAGGACGTACGCGCGGCCGTCGACCACCTCCAGTCCCTTCCCTACGTCGACCCCGAGCGCATCGGCGCCCTCGGCGTCTGCGCGGGCGGCGGCTACGCCGTCAACGCCGCGATGACCGACTACCGCATCAAGGCCCTCACCACCGTCAGCGCCGTCAACATCGGCACCTCCTTCCGCCGCGGCTGGTACGGCACCGACTCCGACGCGGCCGCCGTCCCCACCCTGAAGGCCCTCGCCCAGCAGCGCACCGCCGAGGCCGCACAGGGCGCCGACCCGGCCTACCTGCCCTACGTCCCGGCCGAGCCGGACGAGAACACCCCCCGCGACCTGGTCGAGGCGCACGACTACTACCTCACCCCGCGCGCTCAGCACCCCAACGCCAAGAACAAGTTCCTCTTCACCAAGAGCGTCTCGCGCATCTTCACCTTCGACGCCTTCCACATGGTCGAGGACCTCCTCACCCAGCCGATCCTGATCGTGGCGGGCAGCGACGCCGGCTCCCTGTGGATGTCCACCGAACTCCACGGCCGCGCCCGCGGCCCCAAGCAGCTCCGCATCGTCGAGGGCGGCACCCACATGGACTTCTACGACGTCCCGAAGTTCGTGGACCAGGCCGTCGCCGAAGCCGTGCCCTTCTACACCGAGCACCTGGCCGCCGAGGCCGGGGCCTAGTCTCAGACTCTCCTCAAGTCCCTTGGCAGCACCGGCACATGACCGCCACGATCGGCCGTATGACGGGAATCTCGGGACTCACCAGGGGCCGGGCCTTCGTGCTGCCGCTCAAGGACTCGGACGCGATGCTGGCGGCGGTGCGCCAAGCGCTGGCGGACGCGCCGCCGGAGGAGCGGCCGGGCTTGGAGCGGGCCGTCGCGCTCGTGGAGTCCACCGCCGCCGCCTCCGAGGACGAGCTGTGCGCCCGCTGGGTCCGCGCCCGGCTGGCCGACACCGGCTTCACCGGTGACATCGCCTCGATGGCCGCCCTGCGGGCCCTGCGGAAGGCCGAGCCGGGCCTCGGCCTGCTGACGGCGGTGGAACTCCAGAAGAAGGCGGTGGCTCACCCGGAGTGAGGGGCCTCCCCCAGTCCGAGTTCCCGCTCGCCCAGCGGGGCGAAGAACCGCTCCACCTCGGAGACCTCCGCCAGGGTCGCGGGCGACCAGCGCGGTGAACGGTCCTTGTCGATGATCTGGGCCCGGACGCCCTCGACCAGGTCGGGGGTGGACAGGGCCGCGCAGGAGACGCGGTACTCCTGGTCGAGAACCTCCTCCAGGGACCCGAGCCGGCGGGCGCGGCGGAGGGCGGCCAGGGTGATCTTCAGCGCGGTGGGTGACCTGGTCAGCAGGGTGTCGGCGGCCGCCTTCGCGTCGGGTGAGCCGTGTTCCCGCAGCCTGGCGATGATCTCCTCGACCGTGTCGGCGGCGTAGCAGGAGTCGATCCACTCCCGCTGGGCCGCCAGCTCGCCCTCCGGCGCCGGACGGCCGTGCCGGGCGAGCGCTTCCTCCACGTCGAGTGCGTCGAGGTCGGCCACGAGGTCCGGGATCGCGGCGGACGGTACGTAATGGTCGGCCAGCCCGCACAGCAGCGCGTCCCCCGCCCCGGTCTGCGCGCCGGTGAGCGCGAGGTGGGTGCCCAGTTCGCCGGGAGCCCGTGACAGGAGGTAGGTGCCGCCCACGTCGGGCACGAAGCCGATGCCGGTCTCGGGCATGGCGATCCGGGACCGCTCGGTGACGATCCGGACGCTGCCGTGCGCGGAGATGCCCACCCCGCCACCCATCACGATCCCGTCCATCACGGCCACGTACGCCTTGGGATAGCGGGCGATCCGGGCGTTGAGCCGGTACTCGTCGCGCCAGAACTCCGCCGAAGCGGTGCCGTCGCCGTCGCGGGCGTCGTCGTGGACGGCACGGATGTCACCGCCGGCGCACAGACCCCGCTCCCCCGCCCCCGTGACGACCACCGTCTTCACGGTCGGGTCCCGCTCCCACTCGGTGAGCGCTTCGTCCATGAGCCGGACCATGGTGTGGTTCAGGGCGTTGAGGGCCCCCGGCCGGTTCAGCGTGAGGTGCGCGGCCCGGCCGATGGTGTGCACCAGTACGGGGGCATCGGCGCCGGTCATCCGATCGCCTCCAGCGGGCCGTGGGCCACGATGACGCGCATGATCTCGTTCGTTCCTTCCGGGTCCGGTGGACAAGCGGGACACCGACGATCTTGCCTCTGCGGGAGCCTCCGGCGACACCCCCAACTTTGGTGGAATATTCAACAACCCCGAGGCGCTGTACCCACCGAAGGAGGTCTCAGGTGGACACCACGTACTACGACCACGGCACCGCCGCCGAGCGCTGGGAGCGGGCGGGGATGTTCTTCGACGCCAAGGAGTACACGAACGCCGCCCGTGTGCTCACCGGGCTGGTCGAGGAGGTCCCGGAGCAGACCGCGCCCCGGCTGCTGCTGGCCCGCGCCTACTACCACTCCGCCCAGCTCAACCGCGCCGAGGCGGAACTGCGGATCATCGTGGAGCGGGACCCGGTGGAGCACTACGCCCGGCTGATGCTGGGCCGCACGCTGGAACGCCAGTCCCGGCACGAGGAGGCCGCGCCGCATCTGCGGATCGCCGCCGCTCTGGCGGGTGATTTCCCGCGGGAATGATCCCGTTGGGGCGCGCCGTATGAACGGCCGGTTTCGCACCGGCCGTTGGTGCGGCGCGCCCCTCTTCCGTGCAGGACGGCGTGGCATCCTGGCGCGATGACACCTGTCAGTGATCACGCCCCCCTGGCCGAGCGGGTGGCCGAACTCCTCGCGGCGGGCGGCCCGTTGCCCATCGTCGCGGCCGGACACCCGGTGCTGCGCCACCCGGCCGAGCCGTACGACGGCCAGCTCCCGCCCGAGCTGCTGGCCCGCTTCGTGGCGGCCCTGCGCGACACCATGCACGCGGCCCCCGGTGTGGGGCTCGCCGCGCCGCAGGTCGGGGTGGGACTGCGGATCGCCGTGATCGAGGACCCGGCACCGGTGCCGGAGGAGATCGCGACGGTCCGGGGCCGGGTGCCCCAGCCCTTCCGGGTGCTGGTCAACCCCGTTTACGAGGCGGAGGGCGCCGCGAGCGCGTCCTTCTTCGAGGGCTGCCTGAGCGTGCCCGGCTGGCAGGCCGTGGTGACCCGGCCCGCGCGCGTCCGGCTGCGCGGGCAGGACGAGCACGGGCGGGAACTGGACGAGGTGGTCGCCGGATGGCCCGCCCGGATCGTGCAGCACGAGACGGACCATCTCGACGGCACCCTGTACCTCGACCGCGCCGAACTCCGCTCGCTGTCGACCAACGAGGCGGTGGCGGCCCGCTGGGCGCAGCCCTCACCGGAGGCCGCGGCCGAGGCACTGGGCTTCGAACTCCCCTGAAAGCAAGCTCAGTTGTCCCGGTAAGTCTCCAGCAGCCGCAGCCACACCTCGCTGAGCGTCGGGAACGCCGGCACCACGTGCCACAGCCGGTCCAGCGGTACCTGCCCGGCGACGGCGACGGTCGCCGACTGGACGAGTTCCCCGACCCCCGGCCCGACGAAGGTGACCCCGCGCAGGATCTCCTCGTCCAGGTCGACCACCATGCGGGCCCGCCCCTTGTAGCCGTCGCCGTACAGGCTCGCCCCCGCGACCGAGCCGAAGTCGACGTCGACCGCCCGGACTCGGTGCCCGGCCTGCTCCGCCTCAGCGAGGGAGAGCCCGACGGCGGCGGCCTCGGGGTCGGTGAAGACGACCTGGGGTACGGCGTAGTGGTCGGCGGTCGCCGCGTGGGGCCCCCAGGGGGCGTCGTCCAGCGGGGTGCCGGAGGCGCGGCCTGTGATGACGGCGCCCGCGATCCTGGCCTGGTACTTGCCCTGGTGAGTGAGGAGCGCCCGGTGGTTGACGTCGCCGACCGCGTAGAGCCAGTCGGTGCCTGGGACCTGGAGGGTGTCGTCCACCTCCAGCCAGGAGCCGGGTTCGAAGCCGACGGTGTCCAGGCCGATGTCGTCGGTCTGCGGGGCGCGGCCGGTGGCGAAGAGGATCTCGTCGGCCTCGATGCGCTCGCCGTCGCCGGTGACGGCCACGACGGTGCCGTTCTCGCGGCTGACGGACTCGACGGAGGTGCCGGTGCGCACGTCCACGCCCGCCTCGGTGAGCGCCTGCGCGACCAGTTCCCCGGCGAACGGCTCCATCCGGCTGAGCAGGCCCTTGCCCCGGACCAGCAACGTGACCCGCGAGCCGAGCGCCTGCCAGGCGGTGGCCATCTCGGTGGCGACGACGCCGCCGCCGACCACGATCAGCCGGCCCGGCACCGTCTGCGCGCTGGTCGCCTCCCGGCTGGTCCAGGGCCGCACTTCGTCGAGCCCGGGCAGGTCGGGGAGCTGGGCACGGGTGCCGGTGGCGACGACGACCGCCTGCCGGGCGGTGAGCGTGGTGACCGTGCCGTCCTCGGCGGTGACCGTGACCGTGCGGGGCCCGGCGAGGCGGCCGTGGCCCCGGTGGAGGGCGACGCCGGCGCTGTCCAGCCACGCGGCCTGGCCGTCGTCCTTCCAGTGCGAGGCGAAGTCGTCGCGGCGGGCGAGCACCGCCGTGGCGTCGAGGGGGCCTTGGTTGGCGGGGGCGAGGCCGGGGAGGCGGCGGGCGTCGGCCTGGGCGATGACCGGCCTGAGCAGCGCCTTGCTGGGCATGCAGGCCCAGTACGAGCACTCGCCGCCCACCAGCTCGCTCTCCACGATCGCGGTGCTGAGCCCGGCCGCGTGGGTGCGGTCGGCGGCGTTCTCCCCCACGGGCCCGGCCCCGAGCACCACGACGTCGTACGCGATGGTTTCCGTTTCCGTCATGCGGCCAGTGTGGTGCGTGGGCCTCCCGGGGGCCACACGCGGGGTCCGGGGCGCGGGAATGCCGAAAGGTTTCCTTGAGAGGAAGCTGTAGGGGACCGATGCGGGGAAGACGGGGCACTACGGCCCGGAATAGGCACCCTGGCGGGCATGTTTCCGCCGGTGGCACTACCTCCACACCAGGAAGAGGGATCACACCATGAGCGGCACCGTGGAGCTGACCAAGGAGAACTTCGACCAGACGGTGGCGGACAACGAGTTCGTCCTCATCGATTTCTGGGCGGACTGGTGCGGACCGTGCAAGCAGTTCGCACCGGTGTACGAGAAGGCGGCCGAGGCGAACCCCGACCTGGTGTTCGCCAAGGTCGACACCGAGGCCCAGCCGGAGCTGGCGCAGGCGTTCGGCATCCAGTCGATTCCCACGCTGATGATCGTCCGCGACCAGGTGGCGATCTTCGCGCAGCCAGGCGCGCTGCCCGAGCCCGCGCTCACGGACGTCATCGACCAGGCCCGCAAGCTGGACATGAACGAGGTCCGCAAGGACATCGCGGCCCAGGAGAGCCAGGGCCAGGGTCAGCAGCCCGGCGGCGAGTGAGTCAACTCGACGCCCGGTGGATCAGCGTGGCGTCCAGCACGGTGCGGACCGCGGGTTCGGCGCCGGGGTGGCGTACGGCGTGGTCGACCAGTTCGGCGAGTTCGCGACCGGAGGGCAGTTCGAGGCGGACGGTGCTGAGCCGGGGCCGTAGCAGGCGGCCGAGCATCAGGTCGTCGGCGCCGACCACGGCGATGTCCTGCGGGACGCGCAGACTCGCGTCCTTCAGGGCGCGCATCAGGAGCATCGCGTACTCGTCGTTGTAGGCGAAGACGGCATCGAGGTTCAACTCGGGCAGACGGGCGGCCAGTTCACTGGCCGCCCGTTCCGTGTACGCGAGGGGCAGCCCGGTCACGGTCGCGTCGGTGCCGGTGAGGGCGCGGCGGACGCCGGTGAGGCGGGGGTGGGAGAAGAACTCCAGGCCGGGTTCCTCGGGGAGGATCACGCCGATGCGGCGGCGCCCCCGGTCGTAGAGGTGGGCACCGGCGCGGTGGCCGACGACCGTGTGGTCCATCAGCAGGGCGTGCGCGCCCTCGACGCGCGCGGGGCCGAGGGTCACCACGGCGCGGGCCCCGGCCCGCTTGAGCACCGCGACACCGTGCGGCCCGAGCCCGGAACCGGGGGCGAGGACGGCGACGGGGCGTAACTCGGCCCAGGCGCGGGCGGCTTCGTCGCCCTGGCCGAGGGCGCCGTGCTGGACGACGGTGTAGTCGAGCCGGCCGAGGGCGGCCTGGAGTTCACCGAGGAAGCGGTGGTGGAGGGGGCCCATCGAGACGGCCGGGGCGGGCATCAGAACCATCCGGCTGTGTCCGGCGCGCAGGGTGCGGGCGGCGGCGTGCGGCACGTACCCGAGTTCGCGGGCGGCGGCGTGGACGCGGCGGCGGGTGGGCTCGCTGATCCGTACGGCGTCGGTGTCGTTGAGGACGTAGGACACGGTCGCGCGCGAGACGCCCGCCAGGCGGGCGACGTCGGCGCTCGTGGGCGTGTTCGGTATCTGCACCATGACAGAGCGCATCCTGGCAGAGGCGGCGGGGTCGGCTTCGGGCGGGGCGAGGTCGTACAGGACCGGACGAAAGCGGGATGCACGAGATCCATGACGAACATGTTCGCCACGAACTTGTTCGAAGCGAACATGTTCGTTACTGTCGGGCCATGACACCACCTCCCCCCGGCTCCCGCAGGGAGCGTCCCGCCAAGCCCGCCCTCACCCGGGAGGGCATCGTGGCCGCCGCGCTGGCGGTCCTGCGCGCCGAGGGGCTGCGCAAGGTCACCATGCGGCGGCTGGCGCAGGAACTCGACACCGGCCCCGCCTCGCTCTACGTCTACGTCCGTAACACCCACGAGCTGCACGCGGCCGTCCTGGACGAACTGCTCGGCACCCTCCCGCCCGTCCCCGCCGAAGGCACCTGGCGCGAGCGCCTGGAGCAGGTGCTCACGTCCTGTACGGCGATGCTGCTGGCCCACCCCGAGCTGGCGCGCTCCGCGCTGACCGCGCGGCCGAGCGGGCCGCACTACCTGAACCTGATCGAGACCCTGCTCGGCCTGCTCGCCGAGGGCGGGGTGCCGCGCGAGCGGGCGGCCTGGGGCGTGGACCTGCTGCTCCAGCACGCCACCGCGACCGCCGCGGAGCACGCCGGCGAGGAGCCGGCGGACGACTGGCGGAACCTGATCGGCGTCCTGCGCGAGGTGTCCGACCGGACCCACCCGCACATCGCGGGCAGCGCCGGCCTGCTGCTCTCGGGCACGCCCGAGAACCGGCTCTCGTGGGCCTTCCAGACCTTGATCAACGGCATCGAGCGGACCGCCGTACCCGAATGAGCCACCAGGAGACTGCCATGACCGAAACCACCACCCCGCTCCCCCACCATCCGATAGCCGTCATCGGCGCCGGACTGGGCGGGCTCACGCTCGCGCGGGTGCTGTACGCGCACGGCGTCGAGGCGGCGGTGTTCGACCTCGACCCCTCGGCAGCCGCGCGCACGCAGGGCGGGATGCTCGACATCCACGACGACACCGGGCAGGAGGCGCTGCGCGCGGCCGGACTGCACGAGGCCTTCCTCGCACGGGTCCACGCGGGCGGCCAGGCCACCCGCGTCCTCGACCGGTACGCCGCGCCGCACTGGTCGCAGGCGGACGACGGCACGGGCGGCCGCCCCGAGATCGACCGGGGCGAACTGCGCGCGCTGCTGCTGGAGTCACTGCCCGAGGGGCTCATCCGCTGGGGCGCCAAGGTGACCGGCGCACGTGCGCTGGACGGCGGGCGGCACGAGGTGACGCTCGCCGACGGCACCGCCTTCACCACGGATCTGCTCATCGGCGCGGACGGCGCCTGGTCGCGGATACGTCCGCTGCTGTCGGACGCGGTCCCCGCCTACACCGGGATGTCCTTCGTCGAGGCCGACCTCGTCTCGGCCGACACCCGGCACCCGGTGAGCGCCGAAGTGGTCGGCGGCGGAATGCTGTTCGCCCTCGGCGACGGCCGGGGCTTCCTCGCCCACCGGGAGCCGGACGGCAGCCTGCACGTGTACGCGGCCGTCGAGTCCCCGGAGGAGTGGCTGGACGGCATCGACTTCACGGACACCGAGGCGGCCGCGCGGGCGGTCCTCAAGGAGTTCGACGGCTGGGCGGAGAGCCTCCGCGCCCTGGTGGCGGACGCGGACGGCCCGCTGGTGCCCCGCCGCATCCACGCCCTCCCGGTCGGCCACCGCTGGCCGCGCACGCCGGGCGTCACCCTGCTCGGCGACGCGGCCCACCTGATGTCCCCGTTCGCCGGCGAGGGCGCCAACCTGGCACTGATCGACGGCGCCGACCTGGCCCGCGCGCTCCTCGCCCACCCCGGCGACACCGAGGCCGCGCTCGCCGCCTACGAGGAGCGGATGTTCCCGCGCGCCGAGCACTCGGCCGCGGACTCGGCCCTCATGGGCGGGATGCTGTTCCAGCCGGACGCGCCGGAGCGGCTGTCGGCGATGTTCGGGGGACACGAGCCGTGGGCGGGGCACCGGTGATCCGGTCGACCAGATCGCACCAGCCCGCTTCCAGCCGTGCCATCGGCATGCCGAGCTGGCGGGTCAGGTGGTGGATGAGGGCCGGGTCGAGGTAGGCGAGCAGGACCGGGGCGAGGAGTTCGCAGTCCTCGCCGGGCAGCAACTGCCGCAGCAGGACAAGCAGGTGGGCGCGCATGGCCTGGGTCGAGGGGTGCAGGTGGCGCCGGGTGGGCTCGGGCAGCGCGGCCAGTTGCAGGTCGAGCTGGTCGGCGCAGAGGTGGAGCACGGCGACGCCGAAGGCGTGCAGCCGCTCGCGCGGGGGTGCGCCGGGGCCCAGCGGAGGCGGGCCGGCGAGGAAGTCGGCCTGGAGCCGGGCGGAGGAGTGGTCCAGGAGGGCGGTGAGGAGTCCGGTGCGGTCGCCGAAGCGGCGGAAGACGGTGCCCTTGCCGACCTTGGCCGCGGTGGCGACGGCCTCCATGGTCACCCCGGCCACCCCGTGCTCGGCGATCAGCCGGGTGGCGGCCTCCAGCAGCCGGGCCCGGTTGCGGGCGGCGTCGGCGCGCAGGCACGGCTCCTCGGGGCCCGTGCCGACCTCCAGCAAACGGGGTGTGTCGACGGGCTCCTGAGGCTGCGGGCAGGGCGGCAGAGCGCTGGACATGAAGACAGCGTAAAGCATGGGGAACAAAACTGGACCCCGGTCCGGTTAGGGTGGTAGAAAATTAAACGGACCCCGGTCCGGATCGTTTCCAGCGTGTTTCACCACCCCTTGGAGTACCTCATGTCCGTTCGCATCCTCGCGCTCGTCGGCAGCCTCCGCGCCGGTTCGCACAACCGCCAGCTCGCCGAGGCGGCCGCCAAGCTCGCCCCCGAGGGCGCCGAGGTCGTGATCTACGAGGGTCTGGCCGACGTGCCGTTCTACAACGAGGACACCGACGTCGAGGGCCAGGTCCCGGCCGCCGCCGCCGAGCTGCGTGCCGCCGCCCAGGCCGCCGACGCGTTCCTCGTCTTCTCCCCCGAGTACAACGGCACGATGCCGGCCGTGCTGAAGAACGCCATCGACTGGCTGTCCCGCCCGTACGGCGCCGGCGCCTTCGGTGGCAAGCCCGTCGCCGTCATCGGCACCGCCTTCGGCCAGTACGGTGGCGTGTGGGCGCAGGACGACACCCGCAAGGCCGTGGGCATCGCGGGCGGCAAGGTGATCGAGGACATCAAGCTCTCCATCCCCGGCTCCCTGACCCGCTTCGCCGAGACCCACCCGTCCGACGACGCCGAGGTCGCCGGCCAGCTCACCGAGGTCGTCACCCGCCTCCACGGCACCGTGGGCGACGTCATCGCCGCCTGACCTTCGCAGCGCCGAGGGCCGGAGTCCACCGGACTCCGGCCCTCGGCGCGTGCGCGGAACCTACTTCGCGAACGCGTCCACACCCGTCAGCTCAGCCGACAGGGTCCACAGGCGGGCCGCCTGCTCCGGGTCGGTCGCCCAGTCCTTGACGCCGGTCCAGGCGCCGTCCTCGGGGGCGGGCTCCGCGATGTCGCAGTCCTCCAGGTACAGGCCGCCCAGGCCGTCGAGCTGGGGGGAGGTCGCGGCCCAGACCTGGGTGGCGGCGCCCTGCTCCGGGGTCTTGAAGCCGGCCGGGTTCAGCGGGTTGCCCTGCTCGTCGATCCAGCCGCGCTCGACCATCTCCTCCTTGGGCAGGTGCCGCTGGAGCGGGGTCATGATGCCGCCGGGGTGGAGGGAGAAGGCCCGGACACCGGCGTCCCGGCCCAGGGTGTCGAGCTGGAGGGCGAACAGCGCGTTGGCCGTCTTGGCCTGCCCGTACGCCTGCCACTTGTCGTAGCCCTCGGTCCACTGGACGTCTTCCCAGCGGATCGGGGAGAGGTGGTGGCCGCGCGAGGACACCGAGACGACACGGGCGCCGTCACCGGCCGCGAGCGCCGGCCAGAGCCGGTTGGCGAGGGCGTAGTGGCCGAGGTGGTTGGTGGCGAACTGCGTCTCCCAGCCGGGTCCGACCCGGGTTTCCGGGCAGGCCATGATCCCGGCGTTGTCGATGAGGAAGTCGATGGTGCGGCCGGAGGCCAGGAACCGCTCGGCGAAGTCGCGCACGCTGTCCAGGTCGCCGAGGTCCAGCTCGTCCACCTCCACGTTCTCGATCCCGGCCAGCTCCTGTCGGGCCACCTCGGGACGCCGGGCCGGGACGACGGCATGGGCGCCGGCCTTGGCCAGCGCGCGGGTGGTCTCCAGGCCGAGCCCCGAGTAGCCGCCGGTCACGATCGCCAGCTTGCCCGTGAGGTCGATGCCCCGCAGGACCTCGTCGGCGGTGCTGTCCGCGCCGAAACCCGAACCGATCTTGTGCTGTGCAGGAGTGCTCATGCCCGGAACGCTACGAATTGGAGTGCTCTCGAAGTCAAGCGGGGCACAAGGACGCGCCGGGAACCTGCGCCGGAACGCCCGCGGACCGATCCTGAAGGAGTGAATCGCCCGCGAGCGAGGGAAGGGGCACGATCATGACCATGGATCCGCCTCCGTTCGACCCGGAACTCGCCGCCGCTCTGGAACCGCTCAAGGACGTGATGGAGCCGGGCCTGACCCCGGACGGGATCGAGGCGGCCCGGGAGGACGCGGCCATGGAGGTGTTCGGCTCGCTGGACCTCACCATGGACGGCGCCTTCGAGGTCGAGGACCGCGAGGTGCCGGGCCCGCCGGGCGCGCCGGACGTCTCCCTGTACATCTGCCGCCCCGCCGACGCCGCGCCCGGTGCCCGGCTGCCGGTGATCTACTACGTGCACGGCGGCGGCATGATCCTCGGCACCAACCGCGCGGGCGTGGACGCGGCCCTGTCCCTCGCGCTGGACCTGGGCGGCGCGGTGGTCGTCTCCGTGGAGTACCGGCTCGCCCCCGAGCATCCGCATCCGGCGCCGGTGGAGGACGTGTACGCCGGACTGCTGTGGACGGCGGAGCACGCGAAGGAGCTGGGCGGCGACCCGGAGCGCATCGTCCTCGCGGGCGCCAGCGCGGGCGGCGGTCTGGCGGCCGCCGTGGCCCTGATGCTGCGGGACCGCCAAGGGCCGCCCGTGCTCGGCCAGTTGCTCAGGTACCCGATGCTGGACGACCGCAACGACACTCCCTCCAGCCACCAGATGGCGGGCGTCGGCGTCTGGGACCGCACCGCCAACGAGACCGGCTGGAACGCCCTGCTGAGCGAGCGCCGGGGCGGCCCGGACGTCTCCCCGTACGCAGCCCCGGCCCGCGCCACGGATCTGTCCGGGCTGCCCCCCGCCTTCCTCGACGTGGGGTCGGCGGAGACGTTCCGGGACGAGGTGGTGGAGTACGCCTCCCGGATCTGGCGGAGCGGCGGGGTGGCCGAACTCCACGTCTGGCCGGGCGGCTTCCACGGCTTCGACGCCTTCGCGCCCGAGGCGGCCGTCTCGAAGGCCGCTCGCGCCGCCCAACTGGGCTGGCTGGAGCGGCTGCTCACCGACCGAGCGGAGCAAACCCCGAGGTCCGGAGGGCCGTTGGCCGGCCATTAGGGTGCACGGCGTGAGCACGTACAGCGATGAGAACGTTCCCGGCCGCTTCGGCCCCCACGCCACCACCCAGGCGGACCCGCGCCGCGTCGGCCCGGTGCGCACCGAGTACACGCCCGAGCGTGACGGCGACCCCGATCCGGGCGAGATCGTCTGGACCTGGGTGCCGTTCGAGGAGAACGACGGCCGGGGCAAGGACCGCCCGGTGCTGGTCGTCGCCCGGGAGGCCACCGGCACCTTCCTCGCCGTCCAGTTGTCCAGCAAGGAGCACGACGGCGAGCGGGAGTGGGTGGCGATAGGCCAGGGCCCCTGGGACCGCACCGGCCGCGACTCCTGGGTCTCCGTGGAGCGGGTGCTGCGGCTGCACGACGACGGCATGCGCCGGGAGGCGTGCGCGCTGGACCGGATGCGCTTCAACCTGGTCCGGCAGCGGCTGTACGAGCGCTACGGCTGGACCTGACCGCCGCAGAAGGCCCGCCCCCGCCGGGGCGGGCCTTCTGCACACTCACCCGGTCGGAGCAGACCCGCCCCGACCGCCCGACCCCTCCTGAGCTGCCCGAACCGCCACCGACCGGCGCTCTCCCCACCGCGCCCCCACGCGCCCCGGGGGTAATGCTGGTGGGGTGCCGCGAAGGCGCCCGGAACCGGTCACCCGGTACGGGAGGAAACGCGCGAGGAGACGGAGATGAACGATCCCGGACGTCCCATCGGGCGCTCTTGTGTGATTCGGTGCGAGGGTCTTGGGTGGAACGCGTCTCTGCCCGGTACACCCCTGGCCGGGCTCCGTCGGCACGCTGGAATCCCAGGAGAAACCCGACATGTCTGACGCACCGAGTGGTGACTGTACGGAGCACCACTGCACGAAACACGACTGCACCCGGCACCGCGCGGCGGTCACCGAGGCCGAGGTGGACGCCCTGATCCGGGGCATCTGCTTCAAGACCGGCCCGCCCCGCACCCTCGGGGTGGAGGTGGAGTGGCTGGTCCGTGACCCGGAGCGGCCCTGGCTCCCCGTACCGCCCGAACGGCTCGAAGCGGCCCACGCGGCCGTGCGCACCGTCCCCCTGGACTCACCGCTCACGGTCGAGCCCGGCGGCCAGTTGGAGCTCAGCTCGCTGCCCGCCGCCTCCCTGACGGAGTGCGTCACCTCCGTCTCCGCCGACCTGACCGCGGTCCGCAAGGTCCTCGCCGGGCACGGTCTGGCCCTCCTCGGTGTGGGCCACGATCCCTGGCAGGAGCCCCGCCGCTTCCTCCACGAACCCCGCTACGACGCCATGGAGGCGTGCCTGGACCACACCGGCCGGGCCGGCCGCCACATGATGTGCTCCTCGGCCTCCGTGCAGGTCTGCGTGGACGCCGGGTACGAGGAGCCGGGCCCGCTGGGCTACGAACGGCGCTGGTGGCTGGCCCACCAGCTCGGCGCGGTCCTGGTGGCCGCGTTCGCCAACTCCCCGCTGACATCACGCCGGCCCACCGGCTGGCGCTCCACCCGGCAGCTCCACTGGATGGAGATCGGCCCCGGCCGGGCCGGGGCTCCCCCGACCGACGGCGAACCACGGGCCGACTGGGCCCGGCACGTGCTGGACTCCCCGGTGATGTGCGTCCGCCGCGACGAGGGCCCCTGGGACGTGCCGGAGGAGCTGACCTTCCGCGAGTGGACCCGGTCGCGGACCCCCCGCCCGCCCAGCCGGGCGGATCTCGACTACCACCTGACCACGCTGTTCCCGCCGGTGCGGCCGCGCGGTCATCTGGAGCTGCGGATGATCGACGCGCAGCCCGGTGACGACGGCTGGATCGTGCCGCTCGCGGTGACGGCGGCCCTCTTCGACGACCCGGAGGCGGCGGAGGCCGCGCACCGGGCGGTGAAGCCGCTGACCGAGCGCGCGCTGGACCGGCCCGCCCCGCACAACCCGCTGTGGTCGGACGCGGCCCGGCTCGGCCTCGCCGATCCGGGGCTGCGGGAGGCCGCCACCGCCTGCTTCACGGCGGCGCTGGCGGCGCTGCCCCGGCTCGGTGCCACGTCCGAGGTGTCGGACGCGGTGGCGGGGTATCTGGACCGTTACGTCCTGCGGGGCCGCTGCCCGGCCGACGACCTGCTGGCCGGCGCCGGCGCCACGGACCCGCGCGCCCACGCGAGGAAGGACATCCGCTCATGACCGCCCAGGAGAGCGGGACGACGGCGGCCGGCACCGAGACGCTGCGCGAACGGCTGCTCGCCTCGCTGGTCACCGCCCGCGACCGCACCACCCTGCTGACGAGCTGTGTCGAGGACCCGGACCTCACCGCCCAGCACTCTCCGCTGATGTCGCCCCTGGTGTGGGATCTCGCGCACATCGGCAACCAGGAGGAGCTGTGGCTGCTGCGCAACGTCGGCGGCCGGGAGGCGATGCGGCCCGACATCGACGTGTTGTACGACGCCTTCGAGCATCCGCGCTCCGAACGCCCCTCGCTGCCACTGCTCCCGCCCGAGGAGGCGCGGAAGTACGCGGCCGAGGTGCGCGGGCGGGCGCTGGACCTGCTGGAGGGTGCCGACTTCCAGGGCGGCAACCGGCTCACCGAGGCCGGGTTCGCCTTCGGGATGATCGCCCAGCACGAGCAGCAGCACGACGAGACGATGCTGATCACCCATCAGCTCCGCACCGGGCCGGCCGCACTGACCGCGCCCGGCCACGAACCGGTGCCGCCCTACACCGGCCCGGCGGAAGTCCTGGTGCCGGGCGGCCCGTTCACCATGGGCACCTCCACCGAGCCCTGGGCGCTGGACAACGAACGCCCGGCGCACGTACGGGAGGTGGCGCCGTACTGGATCGACACGGTGCCGGTGACGAACGCGGCCTACCAGGCGTTCATCGCGGACGGCGGCTACGACACCGAGCGCTGGTGGACCCCGGAGGGCTGGGCGCACGTACGCCGCAACTCCCTCAAGGCGCCGCTGTACTGGCGCCGGGAGGGCGGCCAGTGGCTGCGGCGCCGGTTCGGGGTCACCGAGGTGGTGCCGCCCGAGGAACCGGTGCTGCACGTGTGCTGGTACGAGGCGGACGCGTACGCCCGCTGGGCCGGGCGCAGGTTGCCCACCGAGGCGGAGTGGGAGAAGGCGGCCCGGCACGACCCGGTCACCGGCCGCTCCACCCGCTACCCGTGGGGCGACGCCGACCCGGGCCCGGAGCACGCCAACCTGGGCCAACGGCACCTCTCCCCCGCCCCCGTCGGCAGCTACCCGGCCGGTGCATCACCGCTCGGGGTACGGCAGTTGATCGGGGACGTCTGGGAGTGGACGTCGAGCGACCTCGAGCCGTATCCGGGGTTCGCCGCGTTCCCGTACCGGGAGTACTCGGAGGTGTTCTTCGGCCCGGAGTACAAGGTGATGCGCGGCGGTTCGTTCGCCGTGGACGCGGTGGCCTGCCGGGGCACGTTCCGCAACTGGGACTATCCGATCAGGCGGCAGATCTTCGCCGGGTTCCGCACCGCCCGCTCGGAGTCCGCCTGATGTGCCGCCACCTGGCCTATCTGGGCCCCGAGCAGCCGCTGAAGCACCTGCTGCTGGACCCGCCGCACAGCCTGTACCGGCAGTCCTGGGCGCCCCGGCGCCAGCGCAACGGCACGGTGAACGCCGACGGCTTCGGGGTCGGCTGGTACGCGGACGGCGACCCGGTGCCGGCCCGCTACCGGCGCTCCGGGCCGATCTGGGCGGACCAGTCGCTGCTGGACCTGGCCCGCGTGGTCCGCTCGGGCGCGGTACTGGCCGCCGTGCGCGACGCCACGCTGACGGGGGCGGACGCCGAGGCAGCGGCGGCGCCGTTCGCCTCGGGGCGGTGGCTGTTCAGCCACAACGGGGCGGTCGCCGGCTGGCCCGACTCGGCCGCCCCGCTGGTCTCCCTGCTGCCCCCGGTCGATGTGCTGTCGCTCCAGGCGCGCACCGACTCGGCGTTCGTCTGGGCGCTGGTCCTGCACCGGCTCAGGTCGGGCGAGGCGCCGGAACACGCCCTCGCCGCGACGGTCCGCCAACTGGCCGAGGCCGCGCCCGCCTCCCGTCTCAACCTGCTGCTGACCGACGGCGAGACCGTCACCGCGACCACCTGGGGCGACAGCCTCTGGTACCGCGCGGAACCGGGACGTGCCGTGATCGTCGCCTCCGAGCCGTACGACGACGAACCGCTGTGGCGGGAGGTCCCCGACCGCACCGTGGTCACCGCGAGCCGTACCGAGGTGCGGCTCGACCCCGTCGAGGACCTCGTGTCCATGCCCCCGAAGGAGCCCTGCACGTGAGCCTGCACGTGACCCGCACCCTCCCCGAGGACGCGACCGACGCCGCGTTGCGCGCCGACGTCCTCGAGGGCCTGTCCGCCGATCCCAAGACCCTGCCGCCCAAGTGGTTCTACGACGCGCGCGGCAGCGAACTGTTCGAGCGGATCACGGAGCTGCCCGAGTACTACCCGACCCGTGCCGAGCGGGAGATCCTCCAGACCCGCTCCGGTGAGATCGCCGCGGCCAGCGGCGCCCGCACCCTGATCGAGCTGGGGTCGGGCTCCTCCGCCAAGACCCGCCATCTCATCGACGCCCTGACCTCGCTGGAGGCGTACGTCCCCGTCGACGTCAGCGAGAGCGCGCTGGTGCAGGCAGGGCGGGCGCTCACCGAGGAGCGGCCCGGTCTCGCGGTGCACGCGCTGATCGCGGACTTCACCGCGCCGATGACGCTGCCGAAGACTCCCGGTCCCCGGCTGGTCGCCTTCCTCGGCGGCACGCTGGGCAACCTGCTGCCCGCCGAGCGGTCCGAGTTCCTGGCGACCGTGCGCGCCATGCTGGCGCCGGGCGACGGGCTGCTGCTCGGCACCGACCTGGTGAAGGACGAGGCGGTGCTGGTCCGGGCGTACGACGACGCGTCCGGGGTGACGGCCGCGTTCAACAAGAACGTGCTCAGCGTGGTCGACCGCGAGCTGGGCGCCGACTTCGACCCGGACGCGTTCGACCATGTGGCCCGCTGGGACCCGGAGCGGGAGTGGATCGAGATGCGGCTGCGCTCGCGTACCGCGCAGACGGTGAAGATCCCGGCGCTCGGCATGGTCGTGGACTTCGCGGCCGGTGAGGAGTTGCGCACCGAGGTCTCGGCGAAGTTCCGCCGGGAGGGTGTCGGCGCCGAACTGGAGAAGGCGGGCCTGGAGTTGACCCACTGGTGGACCGACTCCGAGGACCGCTTCGCGCTGTCGCTCAGCGTGGCGCGCTGAGCGGACAGCAGCGGATGATCCTGCCTTCCCCGCCCGGCGGCCGATGTCTCGCGCGCCGGGCGGGGATGCGGCACGGTGGATTACGGCGCGACAAACCGGTCATCTCGGGGCAGCCGGGCGCCGTCACCCTGCCGTACGGCGAAGAGGAGCACCCGCCCATGTCGAACCACACCTACCGGGTCAGCGAGATCGTCGGCACCTCCAACGACGGTGTCGACCAGGCCATTCGCAACGCCATCGGCCGCGCCGACCAGACCCTGCGCAACCTGGACTGGTTCGAGGTCACCCAGGTCCGGGGGCAGATCGAGAACGGGCGGATCGAGAAGTACCAGGTGTGCCTGAAGGTGGGCTTCCGCCTGGAAGACGTCTGACCGGCACCGCCGGCTCAGGTCCGGCCCTCCTGCTCCTGGGCCTCCTCCAGCGCGGCCGAGGACGCGGCCCAGCGGGCCCGTACGACGGCGAAGCCGGCCCGCTCGGCCGCGTCGCAGACCAGCTCGTCGTCGTCCACCACGACCAGCACCTCACGACGGCGCGCGAGCCTGCGCAGGATCTCCAGCTTGGTGGTCCGGGCGGGCCTGCGGTCCTGGCTGGGCCGCATGTGCAGCTCGCCCTCGGGGAGTTGGTGGAGGGCGAGCCAGTCGAGGGTGTCCCGGCGGCACCGCTCGGGGCGGCCGGTGAGGTACACGATGTCGCAGGTGCGGGCGGCGGTCCGGGCCATCGCCACGCCTTCGACGAGCGGCGGGTCGAGGGGCGCGGCGGCGAAGAAGCCGTCCCAGTCCCGCGGGCGCTGCTCCAGGAAGTGCTGCCGGTGCGCGGTCTCCGCAAGGGTGTTGTCGAGGTCGAAGACGGTCACCGGGCGTTCGATGCTGTGTGCCACAGGCCCACTGTAGGACGGGCGTGACTCCCGCCCGGCGCTCAAGATGCGAAGCCGGGCCGGGCCGGTGACCCTGGGAGGGGAAGCCTCAAGCGACCAGGAGGGCTGCCATGTCCTTTATGGACAAGATCAAGGGAATGCTCAAGGGTCACGAAGACATGACCGACAAGGGCATCGACAGGGGTGGCGACTACCTCGACCAGCGGACCGGCAACAAGCACCAGTCCCAGGTCGACACCGCTCAGGACAAGCTGAGGGACCAGTTCGGCTCCCAGCAGCACCGCGACAACCCGCCGCATTCCTAGGACCCGCGCGGGCGGCCCGCACGGCGCGATGCCGGGCGGAACTCCCACCAGGCGTACGTCCGCGTCCGGTTCGGAGCAGATCCGAGCCGGACGCGGTCGCGTGCGCGCCCGGATGCGGGATCATGCGTCGCATGATCCACACTTCACGCCGCGGCCTGCTGGCCGCCTTCGCCGTCACCGCCGCCTCCCTGCCGCTGGGTGCCCTGACCACCACCCCCGCGCGGGCCGACGCCCTCCCGGCCCCCGTGGACCCGCTGCCCGCCCCGGCCGGACTGACCTCGGCACGCTCCTCGGTGACCCTGCCGCCGCTGGACGCCTCCTACTTCTCCCAGGTGACCCTCGCCGCGCCGCTCACCGCCACCGTGCTGCCGGGCACCCCGGCCCGGACCGAGATAACCAGCGGCGGCAGACGGGTCGCCCTGCTCACCCGGGGCGCGCGGACCGTGCTGGTGCCGGGCCCGCGAAGAACCTTCGCCGAGAACAAGCGGCCCTTCGTGGACGACTTCGGGCGCACCCTGCCGGACACCTCGCTCCCGGCCGCCGACCGCTCGTACTGGGGGACCTCGCCGGGCGGCGGAAGCTGGTCCACGCTCGGCCCGGCCGACACCGACTACTCGGTAGTGCCCGGCACCGGTGTCATCGCGCTGACCACGGACTACGCCAGCCGCCACGCGACGTTGCGGGACGACCGGATCACCGACGTGGACGTGCGCGCCACCGCCCGCTTCGACAAGGTGCCCACCGGCCAGGCGTGCTCCTACGCGCTCTCCTTCGGCTACCAGGACACCCACAACAACTACCGGGCCCGGCTCTCCTTCCTGACCAGCGGCGCGGTGGAGCTGCGCGTCGAGAAGGAGGTCGCCGACACGGTCACCCAGCTCGCCACGGCCGCCACCCTCGCCACCGGCGTCCCGGCGGGCACCGACTGGACGATCCGGGTGCGCCGGGAGGGCAGCCGGATCAGGGTCAAGGCATGGCGTACGAGCACGGCCGAGCCGTCCGGCTGGGCGGTGGACGTCACGGACGCGGCCTTCGGCGCGGGCCGGGTGGGCCTGCGGGCGCTCGCCAACCAGGGCTGCACGAACCTGCCGGTCAGACTCCAGGTGAGCCGCTTCGAGGTCGACGCGGCGAACTGGGACATCCCGCCGACCGTCACCCACGGCGACTGGGTGCGCGTGCTGCCGGAGCCCTTCGACGGCACCTGGACGGCCGACCTGGAGCGCACGGTGCGCGACTGGGCCGGGTCGACCGCGCCGGACGTGCTCGCGTACGCCGCGATGTTCCTCGGCGGCGCCCCGGCGGTCACCGCCGGGGACGGCCCCGCGCGGGGCAAGCAGGTGCTGGGCGAGGCCGGTTACGGCTATCTGGACCCGCAGGGCTACCGCTACGAGGGCGCCGACTTCCACGAGTACATGAACGTGGGCTGGACCTTCCCCGACGGCGCCTACACCGGCCCGTCCAGCAAGCAGGTCGGCAACCTCGACTGCTCCGGCTACACGCGGATGGTGTACGGCTACCACATGGGCGTACCGCTGGCGGCCGGCGCGGACACCTCGGGGGCGCGGATACCGCGCAAGTCGCGTGACATCGTCGACTACGCGCCGGGTGTCGTCGTCGACCGGACGGACGGCACCGCGCCGCCCGCCGCCGCGCTGCTCCAGCCCGGTGACCTGGTGCTGTTCAACGCCGACTCCGGCGACGACCACCCGACGGTCACCGTGGACCATGTCGGGATCTACCTCGGCCTGGACGCCGACGGCAAGCGCCGGTTCCTGTCCAGCCGGAAGACGGTCGACGGTCCCACCATGTCCGACCTGGGCGGCGCCTCCCTCCTGGACGGCACCGGCACCTACGCCACGTCCCTGCACACGGTCCGCCGCATCTGACCCCCCGGCGGATACACCAGACGGGGCCGGGGATGAGCACCACTCCCGGCCCCGCCCGTCCGCCCCCTTCGGCGAACGTCTGCTGTGTCCCTAGCGCTTGCCCGCCTTGCGGGTCGCGCGCAGCCACTCCTTGTTCATGCCGGTGATGGAGAAGAGCGGGATGCCCTTGGGGCAGGCGGTGGCGCATTCACCGGCCAGGGTGCAGCCGCCGAAGCCCTCCGCGTCCATCTGGGCCACCATGTCCAGCACCCGGGTCTCCCGCTCGGGCGCGCCCTGCGGGAGGACGTTCAGGTGGTTGACCTTGGCCGAGGTGAAGAGCATCGCGGCACCGTTGGGGCAGGCGGCCACGCAGGCCCCGCAACCGATGCACTCCGCGTGCTCGAAGGCGAAGTCGGCGTCGGGCTTCGGCACCGGTGTCGCGTGGGCCTCCGGGGCGGCGCCCGTGGGGGCGGTGACATAGCCGCCGGCCTGGATGATCCGGTCGAAGGCGGACCGGTCCACCACCAGGTCCTTGATGACCGGGAAGGCGGCGGCCCGCCAGGGCTCGATGTCGATGGTGTCGCCGTCCTTGAAGGACCGCATGTGCAACTGGCAGGTGGTGGTGCGCTCGGGGCCGTGGGCGTCGCCGTTGATGACGAGGCTGCACGCGCCGCAGATGCCCTCGCGGCAGTCGTGGTCGAAGGCGACGGGGTCCTCGCCCTCCAGGATGAGCCGTTCGTTCAGGACGTCCAGCATCTCCAGGAAGGACATGTCGGGCGAGATGCTGTCCACCTCGTAGGTGGACATGGCGCCGTCGGTGTCGGCGTTCCGCTGGCGCCAGACGCGCAGGGTGAGCCTCATGCGTAGCTCCGCTGGGTGGGGTGGACGTACTCGAAGACCAGGTCTTCCTTGTGCAGGACGGGGGCCTCGCCGGTGGCGGTGAACTCCCAGGCGGCCGCGTAGCCGAACTCGTCGTCGCGACGGGCCGCTTCGCCGTCCGGCGTCTGGGACTCCTCGCGGAAGTGGCCGCCGCAGGACTCGGCGCGGTGCAGGGCGTCGAGACACATCAGCTCGGCCAGTTCGAGGTAGTCGACGATGCGGTTCGCCTTCTCCAGCGACTGGTTGAACTCCTCGCCGGTGCCGGGCACCTTGATCCGGCGCCAGAACTCCTCGCGGATGCGGGGGATTTCGGCGAGCGCCTTGCGCAGGCCCTCGGCGTTGCGGGCCATGCCGCAGAACTCCCACATCAGCTCGCCGAGTTCACGGTGGAAGGAGTCGGGGGTGCGGTCGCCGTCGACGGCGAGGAGCAGGTTGACCCGGTCCTCGGTCTCGGCCAGCACCTCCTGCACCTCGGGGCGTTCGTCGGTCAGCGGCTCCTGGTGCGGGTGGCGGGCCAGGTAGTCGTTGAGAGTGGCCGGCAGTACGAAGTAGCCGTCGGCCAGGCCCTGCATCAGCGCGGACGCGCCGAGCCGGTTGGCGCCGTGGTCGGAGAAGTTGGCCTCACCGATGGCGAAGAGACCGGGGACGGTGGTCTGGAGGTCGTAGTCGACCCAGAGACCGCCCATCGTGTAGTGCACGGCGGGGTAGATCCGCATCGGCACCTCGTACGGGTCCTCGTCGGTGATCCGCTGGTACATGTCGAAGAGGTTGCCGTACTTCGCCTCGACCGCCTTGCGGCCCATGCGGGCGACGGCGTCGGCGAAGTCCAGGTAGACGCCCTGGCCGCCGGGACCGACACCGCGTCCTTCGTCGCAGACGTTCTTGGCGGCGCGGGAGGCGATGTCGCGCGGGACCAGGTTGCCGAAGGAGGGGTAGATCCGCTCCAGGTAGTAGTCCCGCTCGTCCTCGGGGATCTCCTTCGGCGGACGGGTGTCGCCCTTCGCCTTGGGCACCCAGATACGGCCGTCGTTGCGCAGCGACTCGCTCATCAGCGTCAGCTTGGACTGGTGGTCGCCGGTGCGCGGGATGCAGGTGGGGTGGATCTGGGTGAAGCAGGGGTTGGCGAACAGCGCGCCGCGCCGGTGCGCCCGCCAGATGGCGGTCGCGTTGGAGTTCATGGCGTTGGTCGACAGGTAGAAGACGTTGCCGTAGCCGCCGCTCGCCAGGACCACGGCGTCCGCGAAGTAGGTGTCGATCTTCCCGGTGATCAGATCGCGGGCGACGATGCCGCGCGCCCGGCCGTCGACCACGATCAGGTCGAGCATCTCGGTACGCGGGTGCATCTCCACGGTCCCCGCCGCGATCTGCCGGGACAGCGCCTGGTAGGCGCCGAGGAGCAACTGCTGACCGGTCTGGCCACGGGCGTAGAAGGTGCGGGACACCTGGACGCCGCCGAAGGAGCGGGTGTCCAGCAGACCGCCGTACTCACGGGCGAAGGGCACGCCCTGGGCCACGCACTGGTCGATGATCTCGACGGAGATCTGCGCGAGGCGGTGCACGTTGGACTCGCGGGCGCGGAAGTCGCCGCCCTTGACGGTGTCGTAGAACAGCCGGTGCACGGAGTCGCCGTCGTTGCGGTAGTTCTTCGCCGCGTTGATGCCGCCCTGCGCCGCGATGGAGTGGGCGCGGCGCGGTGAGTCCTGGTAGCAGAACTGGACGACGTGGTAGCCCTGTTCGGCGAGCGTGGCGCCCGCGGAGCCGCCCGCGAGACCGGTGCCGACGACGATGACGGTGTGCTTGCGCCGGTTGGCCGGGTTGACCAGCTTGGCCTCGAAGCGGCGGGTGTCCCAGCGCTCGTGGACCGGGCCGGAAGGGGCCTTGGTGTCGGCGACCGGGTCGCCGGTCGTGTAGTCGGTGTAGGTCATGGTCAGCTCACCACTCCGGTCATGACGCCCACGGGTACGGCGATGAAACCGGCCGTGAGCAGCAGCGCGAGGACGTTGGCGGCGGCCTTCAGGACCCGGTCGCGGGTCCGGCCGCCGGCGCCGAGGGTCTGGGCGGCGCTCCAGAAGCCGTGCCGGATGTGCAGGCCGAGGGCGAGCATCGCCACGATGTAGACGACGTTGCCGTACCAGGTGGAGAACGTGTCCACCACGTTCTGGTACGGGTGGCCCTCCTGGAAGCCGCCGGGGTGTGCGGTGCCGGTGGTCAGGTCCAGGAGGTGCCAGACGATGAAGAGGCCGAGGATGATCCCGCCCCAGCGCATGGTCCGGGTGGCGTAGCTGGTGCGCGCCTTCTTGTGCACGTACTTGCTGGGCCGGGCCTTGATGTCACGGCGACTGAGCTGGTAGGCGGCGGTGGCGTGGGCGACCACGGCCACGACCAGGACGACCCGGATGAGCCAGAGCGTCCACTCGTAGTGCATGAACGGCTCGCCGACCGTGCGCAGCCAGTGGGCGTAGCTGTTGAACTCGCCGGCCCCGAAGTAGATCTTCAGGTTCCCGATCATGTGCGCGACCAGGTACAGCAGCATCACGATGCCGCTGACGGCCATCACGGTCTTCTTGCCGACGGAGCTGTCCCAGACCGTGCGCGCCATCGACGGCCGTCGGTCCGTCCGCGTTGCCAGAGCCATGGACAGGACGTTACGACCGGCGGGCCGATCGGTCCAAGACATGGTTCGGCTGGTTTCCATAGCCTCTCGCTATGCTGGAGGAGTGCAGTTCCAGCAGCTCCAGTACTTCGTGGCCGTGGCCGAGACCCGGCACTTCACCCGTGCCGCCGAGCGGGTCCATGTCGCGCAGCCCTCGCTCTCCCAGCAGATCCGGGCGCTTGAGCGGGAGCTGGGCGCGGATCTGTTCGTCCGGGCGCGGGGCAACATCGCGCTGACCGACGCGGGCGAGGCGCTGCTCCCGCTGGCCCGCCGCATCCTCGCGGACGCGGACACCGCCCGGCACGAGGTGCAGGAACTGGTCCAGCTCCGGCGCGGCCGGGTCCGCCTCGGCGCCACCCCGAGTCTCTGTACGGGCCTGCTGCCGGACGTGCTGCGCGCCTTCCACGACCGCTATCCGGGCATCCAGCTCCTGGTCCAGGAGAGCGGCTCGCGGGACCTGGTCCGCGAGCTGGCCCGCGGCGCCCTCGACCTGGCACTGGTCGTCCTCCCCCTGCCCGCGCCGGCGCCCGCGCTGACAACGGTGGAGCTGCTGCGGGAGGACTTGGTGGTGGTGTCCTCCCCCGAGGCCCCCGCCCCCGGCGGCGGCCGGCGCTCCGTGGAGATCGCCGACCTGGAGAACGAGCGCCTGGTGATGTTCCGCTACGGCTACGACCTCCGCGAACTGACCGTGAACGCCTGCCGCTCCGCCGGGTTCGAGCCCGAGTTCGCCGTAGAGGGCGGCGAAATGGACGCGGTCCTCGGCTTCGTACGCGCCGGTCTCGGTGTCGCCGTCGTACCCCGCATGGTGGCGACCCGCGCGGGCCGGGGCCTCCGGGTCACCCCGCTGGCCCGGCCCGGCCTGTCCCGGACCATCGCCCTGGCCCACCGCAGCGATGTGGCACCGCCTCGGGGGGCTCGGGAGCTCCAGCGGATGCTGCTGGAGCGGTGACCAACGCCGTTAAACTCGGCCGATGTTGCTTCTGAGAAGGCTGCGCCGGATATGGTCCGGCAGAACCTCCCTGGCCTGCGCCTCCGTGTGCGGGGCCCTGGCCCTGCTCCTCACCAACCCCCAACCGGCCGCCGCCGCCACACCGTTGGCCCCCATGAACGCGTCGGTTATGAAGCTGACGGCGGGTGACTTCCAGAGCCGCTGGACCGCCATCGACGCCATCGAGGCGGGCGGCGCCGTCACCAGCTACTACGACCCGGACCAGGACGCGCTGGGCCCGCTACTGACCGGCAGCGGACATACGGGCAGCCGGGGCCTGTGCCACCCGACCAACCTGAACTCGTCCTACTCCCCCGACGGCTTCTGCTGGGACAACGGCGACGACACCTCCGCCGACTGGACGCCCCAGGGCCTCACCGGTTCCCACGACGCCTCGCCGGCCGGCACCTGGCGCGGCCACTACGTCTACATCGCCTCCTGGCACTTCTCGGACAACACCTTCGCCCGCATCACAGTGGTGGACAACAGCCCCGGCGCCCCCACCACGTACAACCACATCATGCTGGTCGACCCGTACGGCAGCGGCGGTTCGGCGAACTTCCGGGCGGTCGGCAACCCCACCTCCCCGGCGTCCCCCGCCCCCGGCGGACACGCGGACGGCATCTCCTGGTACGGCAACAAGCTGTTCCTGGCGACCGGCCACCAGATCCAGGTCTACGACCTGCGGCACCTGTGGAAGATGAGCGGCAACACCTCGGCGTCGGTCGGCATCCAGGACGGCGCGTCCTCCGCGCGGTACTTCAACTACGCGCTGCCCATGATCGGCATGTACGACAACGGCCGGCCGGGCGACGCGTGCACGGACACCAACCCCTGCCTGACCTCGCTGAGCCTGGACCGCACCGGTGCGGACGGCCTGGTCACCTCCGAGTTCAACGCCACCGGCGGCCGCCCGGTCGTCCGCTGGCCGCTCTCCTCCAACGGGCTGCTGGAGACGGACACGGCCGACAACAGCACGGGCACCGTGACGGCCACCGCCGCCTACCGGGTGCCGGTCTGGAAGGTGCAGGGCGCCGCGACGGACGGCACCTACTACTACTTCAGCGGCGAGTGCCCCGATTACGCGGGCGGCACCAATGCCGACGTCCCGTACTGCGTCCACCGGGCGAAGCCCGGCGAGGCGCCGCATGTGCTTACGGAGGCGCCGCCGCTGACCCAGAACCTGTCGTGGTCCCCACTGGCGGGGAGGCTGTGGGGCCTCAACGAGCGGGCGAACAGCACTGCGGGCAAGCGCGTGGTCTTCTCGATCCACACCCCGAGCTGACGTTCCGGCCGGTCGTGGAGCCGGGTGGCCCTTCCGGCTCCACGACCGCTCAGCCCGTCGCGTCCGCCAGAGCCAGCGAGTGGAGCTGTTCCGGTGGGCCCGGGCGGGCGTAGTACCAGCCCTGGGCCGTGTCGCAGCCGAGGAGGCGGAGTTGTTCCGCCTGGGCGCTGGTTTCCACGCCCTCGACGGTGACCGCGAGATCGAGGCTGTGGGCGAGGGAGACGATGCCCTCCACGATCTTGAGGTCGACCGGGTCGGCCGGGTACCGCTGCATGCCCTGGGTGAAGGAGCGGTCCAGTTTGAGGACGCTGACCGGGAGGCGGCGGAGGTTGGCGAGGTTGGAGTAGCCGGTGCCGAAGTCGTCCAGGGCTATGTCGACGCCCATCTCGGCCAGCCGACGCAGCGGCTTCAGCAGGCCGTCGTCGGCGCCGATCAGCGCGGACTCGGTGACCTCCAGGCACAGCGCGTCCGGGGTGACCCCGGCCCGCTCCAGGATGTCGACGGTGTCCTGCACCAGGCCGGGGTGGGTGAGCTGGCAGGGGGAGAGGTTGACGTTGATCCGCAGCGGGCTCGCCGTGTTCCCGTCCTGTTTCTCCCGCCAGGCACGGGCCTGCCGGATCGATTCCTCAAGGACCCACCGGCCCAGCGGGACGATCAGCCCGGTGTGCTCGGCGAGCGGGATGAAGCGGTCCGGGCCGAGCACCCCGTGCTGCGGGTGCAGCCAGCGGACCAGGGCCTCCGCGCCGCTCACGGTGCCGTCGCCGAGGTGGACCAGCGGCTGGTACTCGATGAAGAACTCGCCGCGTTCCAGCGCGCTCGGCAGCGCGGTGGTGAGCCCGTGACGGGTGATCGCGCGGGCGTCCGCCTCCGGGTCGGCCAGCTCGGCCCGGTTGCCGCCCGCCGACTTGGCCCGGTACATCGTGATGTCGGCGCTGCGCAGCACCTCCGCCGCCGTACGCTCGCCCGCCGGGCCCTCCACGATGCCGAGGCTGCCGCGCACCAGGAGGTCGCGGCCGTCGATGCCGATCGGGGTGAGCAGGGCGTTGGTGATGCGTTCCGCCAGCTCCTCCACCCCGCGCTCGGTGTCGCGGCCGGTGGTGAGGGCCACGAACTCGTCGCCGCCCAGCCGCGCGACCATCTCACCGGCCGCGGTGGTGCAGGACTGGAGCCGGTCAGCGACCTCCACCAGCAGCCGGTCGCCGGCCGCGTGGCCGAGGCTGTCGTTGATCGCCTTGAAGCCGTCGAGGTCGAGGTAGCACAGGCCGAAGCGCTGCCCCTCACCCGCCGCGAGCGCCTTCTCCAGCCGCTCGAAGAACAGGGTCCGGTTGGGCAGCCCGGTGAGGGCGTCGTGCGTGGCCTCGTAGCGCAGCCGGAGGTGGAGCAGCCGACGCTCGGTGGTGTCCTCCATCAGCGCCAGTTGGTACTGCGGGGTGCCGTCGGCGTCGCGGAGCAAGGAGACCGTGAGGTTGGTCCACAGGGCGGTGCCGTCGGTCCGGTTGAACGCCTTCTCCACGTGGTAGTGGTCGCGTTCGCCGCGGACGAGTTCCTCGTACAGCCGCCAGGTCTGGGGCGCGTCCTCGGGGTGGGTCCAGTCCCGGACCTTCCGGCCGCGCATCGTGGCCTCGGAGATGCCGAACATGCGCTGGAGGGCGCCGTTGACCTGGAGGACGTTGCCGTCGAGATCCGCGATGCCGATGCCGATCGCCGCGCCCTCGAACACCGCGCGGAAGCGGGCCTCGCTGGCGTGCAGGGCCTCGGCGACCACGCCCTGGGCGCGGAGCGCGGCCTGTGCGATGGACTCCTGCTCGGCGCGGGTGCGCTCGCGCAGCGCCTGGGCGTACCCGGCGGCCATGGCGTGCTGCAACCGCGAGGAACGCATGCGGAGTTGGTCCTGCGGGCTGTCGTCACCGCAGTACAGGACGAGGTAGGCGTCGACGCAGTCCAGGGTGCGGGCGAGCACCTCGGGGTCGGTGCCGTGCGCCTCGACAAGCGCGGCACCGACTGCCCTCGCCTCCCCGGCGTCGAAGCTTCTGGCCCTGAGCGCCCGGCTGAGGCGGTGGGCGAGGGGGAGCAGCCGCTCCTCGAACTCGGCGCGGGTGAGCGACGTGGAGGTGACGGGGTAGACGGCCCGGCTCCAGATCGTCGTCAGCCGCCGCACTCTGCCCTCCGGGCCGTCCGGCTCCGCGCTCACGCCGTACGCCCCACGCCGGCGAACCCGGCGAACGCGAAGTCGTCCTCGTCCTCCGGTGCGGACTCCGGGCGCCAGTCCGGGAGATGGACCAGTCCGGGGTCGAGCAGCTCGAAGCCGTCGAAGAAGCGGGCGATCTCGTCCCGCGACCGCATCACCAGCGGATTGCGGATGTCCCGGTACACGTCCACCGCGCCCTCGGCGCGCTCCTCGGGCAGCGGGATGCCCTCGAAGGAGGCGTGGGTGAGGATCAGCAGGCTGCCCGGCGCGAGCGCGGCGCGCAGTTCGGCCACCGCGCGGTGGGGTTCGTCGGCGTCCTCCAGGAAGTGCAGGACGGCCACGAGCAGCAGGGCCGCCGGCCGGTCGAGGTCGATCAGGCGGGCCACCTCGGGGCTGGTGAGGATCTCCCGCGGCTTGCGCAGATCGGCGGCGACGACACCGGCGTCCTCGTTGCCCGCGAGCACCGCCTGGCTGTGCGCGACGGCGACGGGATCGTGGTCGACGTAGACGACCCGGGCGCCGGGCCGGGCGGCCTGGGCTATCTCGTGGACGTTGCCGAAGGTGGGGATGCCCGAGCCGACGTCGAGGTACTGGTCGATGCCCTGCTCGGCGGCGAAGCGCACGGCCCGGCGCAGGAACGCCCGGTTGGCCTGCATGATCTTGGGCAGGCCGGGGAGGAACTCCATCGCCTTGCGGGCCGCTTCCCGGTCGACCTCGAAGTTGTGCGATCCGCCCAGGTAGTAGTCGTACATGCGCGAGACGCTCGGCACCGAGATGTCGATGCTCCGGGGGGCCCAGGCGGGGCGCTCCATGTATCACTCCAAGGCGTAGGCGACAGGGACGGGCGAGCCGGTGTTCGAGCTGAGGCTACTGATCGCCCGCCAAAGGGGCGACCCGAAACGGAAATTGACCATCCGTTCCCGGTCACCGCCTGCGGGAAGTACCCGTCCGACCCCGCTGGGTGACCGCCCGGAGGCATACGGGAGGGCCCGTCCCCTCCGCGTGACACGGACGGTACGGGCCCTGCGCCGGGCGGTGACCGCTACTGGGCGGGCGCGCCGATCGGCTTGCCCTCGGGTGAGACGGCGTACCAAGTGCCGCCCACACCCTGGCCGTTGGTGTCACCGGGCGCCTTGTCGCCGGTGAAGGTGTAGATGGGCCAGCAGTTGACCGACATCTGCTTCACGCCGTCGGGGCGGGTGAAGGGCATCAGGCCCTTCTTCTTCACGCCCTGGGTGTCGTCGGCGCTCACCGGCGCGACCGCCGGCCACTTCTCCAGGCACGCCCCGGTGCAGTTGGAGACGGACTTGGGCCACGCCTTGTCCTTGAGGAAGCGGTAGACCGTGCGGCCGTTCTTGTCGACGACGATGTCACCGAGCTTGGGGTCCTTGCGGACGGAGAGGCCGGGCAGCGAGGCCAGCGACGCCTTCTTGCCGTTGGGGGCGAGCGCGAACCACTTGCCGCCCACACCCTGGCCGTTGACGTCGCCGGAGTTGAGGTCCTTGGCGTAGCGGTACGCGGGCCAGCCCCCGATGGTGAGCTGCTTGGTGCCGTCGGCGCGGGTGACCTCGCCGAGCATGGCCTTGTCGATACCGGCACCGGCGTTGGCGTCGTCGGCGGGGACCGGGGGCCAGGTGGTGGCGCAGTCGCCGTCGCAATTGGTCTTCGGCGGCTCGGCCGTGTCCTTGTCGAAGCGGTACAGGGTGAGGCCGGACCCGTCGGTGAGCACGTTGCCGAGCTGCGGGTTGGTGGCCACCGTCAGCTTGCCCGCGGGGGCGGCGGGGGTCGGGGAGGCGCTGCTCTGGGCACCGTCGGCGCCGTAGCCGTTGCCCGAGCCGAGTCCGGTGCCGATACCGGCGGCGCTGGCCGACGCTCCCACGTTCTGGGCCGCCGCCGCCGGAGGCGTGACGTTGTCCTGACCGCACGCCGTCGTCAGCGCCAGCACCGAAGCGGCCGTGGCCACCAGTGCGGCGGTCCGCCAGGAGGTCTTCATCCTCAACTCCCCATTTTCACCAGTTTGTTGCGACGCCACTGAGGCACCGCACGGCCATGGGTACGGGGCGCGGGGGGCGGAGCGTTCAACGGGGCGGCGAAAAACTTTCGGCGGATTCGACGCGGTGCGCCGAGGGGGTGGCGGTGCGTACGGGTGTACCCATCGCCACAGCCAGGTTGCTCGGCGCGTCAAACCAGGTGGGGCGCGTTGTCCCTCCTTCGGACCAATCGCCGTACGAATGGTCACGGGGGCGGCGCGCGGCCCGCATGATCTCGCTCGTGCAAGGTCCCCAAGCAACCCGATGCGCGGTCGCCACCAGGGCGTTGGCGCTGCTCGCGGTGGTATGGAGCATGGTCGGCTGCCCGGTCGGCACGGCGTCGGCCGACGCCTGCGCCTACGCCTCCACGGGCCCGGACGGAACGGTGGCCGTGGCGGTGGCAGGAAGCCACCACCCGGGCCCCCCGCCCTGTCATCCGCCACCCCCGCCGCCGTGCCCGCCGACGCCCACGCCGACCCCTGCCCCAACCCCTACGCCCACCCCGACACCCCCGCCGCCGCCTACGCCCACCCCGACACCGACGCCGACTCCCACACCGACCCCCGCTCCTCCCCCGCCGCCGAAGCCACAGCCACCGAAGCCGCAGCCGCGACCGACGCCGCCCGCCCCCAAGCCCCCCGTCCGGCCGACGCCGCCCCCACCGGCACCGCGCCCGGCCCCGACACCACCGCTCCCGCCCGCCCCGGCACCCGCACCCGCGCCACCCCGGCCGGCACCGAAACCGCCGAAGCCCGCCCCCCGGCCGACCGTGACCCCGGTGAGCTTCCCGGCGTACCACGCCCGTCCCACCCGGCACATCGCCCGCTCCCACACCTCGCCGGTCCGCTACGTCCTGCTCGTCACCATCCCCGCGATCGTCGCCGTCGCGGCGCTGCGCCCGCGGTGACGCGGCCGCACCCACCCCTGGAGGTATCCGTTGTCGGATTGGCTCGTTCTCGTCCTGGCCATGCTGGGCGCCTGTGCCGTGGTCGTGCTCATCACCCTGGTCCGGCACCGGCGGGCCCCGGAGGACGAGGACCCCAGCGAGACGCCCGACGTCATCGAGTACATGACCATGTGGATCGGGGTGGTGTACGCCATCGTGCTGGGCCTGGCCATCGCGGGCGTCTGGGAGGCGCGCAGCGCGGCCGGGGACACCGTCCAGGCCGAGGCGCAGGCACTCCACGAGGTCTTCGAGCGCGTCCGGGTGTACCCGGCGGACGTGCGTGACCAGGTCCGCGCGGACGTCGACGCGTATGTCTCGTACGTCGTGGACACCGAGTGGAAGTCGATGACGGACAAGGGAGAGGTCACCGCGCAGGGGGCGCGGCTGCTGGACCGGGTGCGGCAGGACGTGACGGACTACCAGCCGCGCAACGACTTCGAGGCGCAGGCGTACCAGCCGCTGGTGGACCAGGTGGCCGCGGCCGACCAGGCGCGCAACGCGCGCGCCGACTCCACCGGCGCGACCATGCCGCCCGTGGTGTGGTGGGGGCTGCTGGCCGGCGCGGTGATCACGGTGGGCATGGTGTTCGCCCTCCAGATCCGGCGCACCGCGCGGGAACTGGTCCTCGCCGGGCTGTTCTCGGCCACCATCGCGTTCATGCTGTTCCTGATCTGGGACTTCGACGCCCCCTTCAGCCGGGGCATCGCGGTGACGGCGGAGCCGTTCCTCACCCTGTTCCCGCACGCCTAGAGCATGCCCGAGGCCCTCGTCCCGCCCGGCGAGGGGTGGGGCGAGGGCCCGTGGAGGCGTGTCCCGCGCCGGCGAGGACGCGGGCGGGGCTCAGGCGCGCTTCTCGTTGCGCCGGCGCAGCCAGACGGCACCGCCGCCGAGCGCGGCGGAGGCGACGAGTCCGCCGCCGATGGCCACGTCCGCGGGGCTCGCGCCGCTGGTGATGCTGCCGCCGAGGCCGCCGTTGACACCGCCGATCACGGTGAAGGCGTTCGGACGGGTCAGGGTACGGCCGCCGCAGTCGACGGTGATGTCGTAGCGGCCGGGGCGGGCGTTGCGGTCGATGGTGACGACGACGCGGGAGTTGTTGTTGCCGTTCGAGTTCAGCCGGACGGAGCGGAAGGCGCGCGAGGAGACGGTGCCGCCGCGGCAGCCCTCGACGGTGATGGTCAGCCGGCCGCCGGCGGGGAGCACGCTGGGGGTGGCGACGATGTTGCGGAGGTTGCCGTCGTTGTTGCCGCCGCCGTGACCGCCGTTGCCGTTTCCAAAGTTGCCGTTGCCGTTGAAGTTCCCGTTGCCGTTGCCGTTCCCGAAGTTGTCGTTGCCCCGGCCGTTGCCGTTCCCGAAGTTTTCGTTGCCGTGACCGTTGCCGTTCCCGAAGTTGTCGTTGCCCCGGCCGTTGCCGTTCCCGAAGTTCTCGTTGCCGTGACCGTTGCCGTTCCCGAAGTTGTCGTTGCCCCGGCCGTTGCCGTTCCCGAAGTTCTCGTTGCCGTGACCGTTCCCGTTCCCGAAATTGCCGTTGCCCCGGTTGCCGTTCCCGTTCCCGAAGTTCCCGTTGTTGTTGAAGTTGCCGTTTCCGTTGAAGTTGCCGTTGCCGTTCCCGTTCCCGAAGTTCCCGTTGCCGTTGTTGAAGTTGCCGTTGAAGTTGCCGTTCCCGTTGAAGACGCCGGTGTTCGGGATGACGCCCGTGACGGTGCTGGTGCCGTTCCCGTTGCCCATGCCGTCCGCGACGGCGACGGGGGCGGCGAGACCGAGAACGGCGATCGCGGCGCACGTGGCCGCCAGGGCACGCTGGTTACGCATGTGTTCCTCCGCGAGAGGCACGCCGGGGCCGGTCCCCGGGCGATCGGCGAGAAAGCACCTCCCGACAAAACCCTCAGGCGCAAGGAACACGCCCGCATGTCGAGAATGCTCCATCCTGGTGAGGACCCCTTCCGTCCGACAACCACACAATTGGTTATCGCCGCAGGTCACGGCCCGTCAGAAATATTCTCCGCTCTGCAACTCGGATGGCGCACCGGAATGCCGGGCGGCCACCCGTTCGCCCGCAGCCCCGTCGCCGCCCGCCCGCGCGGGACTTAGCGTTTTCCCATGCGCGACGGACGTGGTGACAGCCGCGTCGAGAGGGGATGGCGAATGTCTGCGTCCGATCTGGCGGAGTGGAGCGAACGGGAGGAGCGGCGCAGGAGACGCGCCCCCTGGGGCGTGCTGGCGCTCGTGCTGCTGACCGGTGTGGCGCTGATCCGGAACGGGTCCGGCGAGTTCGACGTGGGCCCGCCGCAGCCCGCCGCGGCCGCCGCCCCGGCCTCCGACGTACGGTCCTCGCCGAGCGCCACCGCGCCCGTGTCGGCCCCCGTCGGCCTGTCGTTCTCGCCCGCGGACCGGGTCCGTATCCCGGCGATCCAGGTCGACGCCCCGGTGACCCCGGTGGGCCTCGACGCGGAGGGCTGGGTCGGCGCGCCCCCGCCCGAGGACCCCAACCTGGCGGGCTGGTTCACCGGCGCGGTCTCCCCCGGCGAGAAGGGCACCTCGGTGATCGTCGGCCATGTCGACAACACCCAGGGGCCGGCCGTCTTCTACGGGCTCGGTGCGCTGAAGAAGGGCGACCGGATCGAGGTGGCCCGGCAGGACGGCCGGACCGCGGTGTTCGAGGTGTACGGGGTGGAGGTCTTCGAGAAGAGCAAGTTCCCCGGCGACCGCGTCTACGGCTCCAAGGGCACCCCGGAGCTGCGGGTGATCACCTGTGGCGGCGGCTTCTCCAAGCAGAACGGCTACGACGGCAACGTGGTCGTCTTCGCCCGCCTGGTCACGGGGGCCTGAGCCACCGCGACCAGGGGGCGTACCGCGTCTCAGGTCATGCGGCGGGGCGGGACGGTGAGGTGGTAGCCGTGGTCGAGCAGATAGGGCAGGTACTCGCGGATCGCGCGGACGCTCTGCGTCCGGTCGCCCCCGGCGTCGTGGGAGAGGATGACGACGCCGGGGGCGGCTCCGCGCTCCACCCGCTTGACGACGGTGCCGGTGCCGGGGGTCATCCAGTCGGTGGTGTCGACGGTCCAGGCCATCGGCTCCATGCCCATCTCGGCGCCGAGCTGGAAGGTGGCCCGGTTCCAGGCACCGTAGGGGGCGCGGAACCACTGCGGGCGCTCCCCGTAGGCGTCCTCGATGACGTCGCTGGTGCGCTCGATCTCGTCGCGGATGTCGCCCCGGGCCATCTCGGTGAGCAGCGGGTGGGTCCAGGTGTGGTTGCCGACCACATGTCCCTCCTCGGCCATCCGGGCCAGGAGTTCCTTGTTGTCGACGGCCATCTCCCCGCACACGAAGAACATCGCGCGTACGTCGTACTTGGCGAGGGTGTCCAGGATGTGCGGGGTGTAGTCGGGGTGGGGGCCGTCGTCGAAGGTGAGCATCATGTTCCGCCCCTTGCCGGTGAGGCGCAGGATGGGCTGGTGACGCACCTTCAGCTTGCCGGGGGCGGTGTGCGGGGTGCCGGAGCCGATGAGGGGCTGGAGGCGGAACGCGGAGGGCTTGAGGGCCTGGCGGGCCTGGGGCCCGGCGAGGCCGGCGGTGGTGCGGGCGGCCCGGTCGCCGCCGCCCGACATGAGGGCTCCCCCGACGCCCGCGGCGCTGAGGACGGCGGCGGAGCCGAGGAGCATCCGGCGCCGTGTGAACAACTGATCCTTCTCCATGAACCATCAGTCGCCCGCCGGCCCCGCGCCGCACCGCACCGACACCGGTGCGGCGGGTCCGATCCACCCGGTTGGCCGAGTGGCGACGCGATCCGGACGGCACTCCCGCCCGTCCACTGGACGGAACGGCGGCTTCCGATAGCCTCACCGCCGTGACGGAACAGCAGGCAGAGCACGAGCGGCACCGGTTCGAGCGGGGTACGGACGGTCCCAAGGTCATCGTCGTCGGCGTGGACGGCTCCGACTCCTCGCTCCGGGCGGCCGCCTACGCGGGCGGTCTGGCCCGAAGGCAGAGGGCGCTGCTGGCGGTGGTGTACGTGCAGCCGGTGCTGGCGGCCGGGGCTGCGCTCGGGGTGCCGGTGGCGCAGGCCACCGACGAGATCGCCGAGGACCTGATCGCGCAGATCAGAGAGGCGGCGGAGCGGGTGAAGGGGATATTCGAGGTGCGCTGGGAGTTCCACACCTTCCGCGGCGATCCGTTCAACGGCCTGGTGCAGGCGGCCGACGAGCTGAAGGCGGACGCGGTGGTGGTGGGCGCCTCGGAGCAGGCCGGGCACCGGATCATCGGGTCGGTGGCGGTCCGGCTGGTGAAGGCTGGGCGCTGGCCGGTGACGGTCGTCCCGTAGCCAAGGAGCGCAGCATCGGCGCGGTCGCCAGGAGCAGCACCCCGGCCGCGGCGATGGCGGTGCGCGGGCCGGTGAGCGAGGCCAGCAGCCCCCACAGCGCGGTCAGCGCGGCCGTACCGGTCTTGGTGGAGACCGACCAGGCGGAGAGCGTACGGGCCACCCGGTCGTCCGGGGTGCGCTCCAGCCGCTCGGCGGCGAGCACCGGGTTGAACACGCCCGCGCAGGTGATCAGACCCAGCTCGACCGCCATGACGAGCACCAGGCCGGGCACGCCGGGCCGGACGAGGGCCAGCCCCACCGGCCACCAGGCCCGCAGTACGCCCGAGGTGAGCAGCACGCGGCGCCTGCCGTACCGGGCGGCGAGCGGGCGGGCGAGCCGGGAGCCGAGCAGTCCGCCGAGGCAGGGCACGGCGAAGGCGAGGCCGTACTGCCAGGGCGCGAAGCCGAGCGGGCCGAGCATCAGGACGGCCAGCGGCGGGGCCTGGGCCATGATCAGGCCGTTCACCAGGACGGTGTTGAGGAACAGCGGGCGCAGCTCGGGGCTGGTGAGCAAATGCCGCCAGCCGTCGAGGAGGTCGGAGGCGGGTGGGCGTGCGGGGTCGCGGGGCGGCCGTGCCGGGGCGGTCTCAGTGCCCTTGATGGCGCGGATGCCGAGCGCGGACAGCAGGAAGCTGAGGGCGTTGGCGGCGACCGTCACCACCGGCCCGAACAGGCCGAGGGCGGCGCCGCCGAGCGGGGGTCCGAGCACGGTGGCGGTCCAGGTGGTGGACTCGAACCTGCTGGTGGCGGTGAGCAGCCCGGCACGCGGTACGAGGCTCTTGAGGTGGGCGCCGGAGGCCGCGGTGAAGGTGAGGTCGGCGGCCGCCACGACCATGGAGACGAGCAGCAGTTGGCCGAAGCCGAGCACTCCGAGGAAATGGGCGGCGGGGACGGCGAGCAGGGCGGCGCACCGGACCAGGTCCGCCATGATCATGACGGGGCGCTTGCGGCGGAACTCCATCCAGGGCCCGAGCGGCACCGCGAGCACCGCGCCCACCGCCGGTCCGGCGGACGCCAGCAGAGCCACCTGGGCGGGGCCCGCGTGCAGCACGAGGAGCGCGATCAGCGCGAAGGCGTCGAACGCCAGCCAGGTACCGGCCGCGCTCACGGCGTACGCCGCCCACAGCCACCCGAACCGCGATCCCAGCCTCATGCACAACCTCCCGTTGACCTAAGTCATGAAATCGGCCGGGTGACGACGGGAGCAAACAACCAAACCCTCCCTCGGCACAACCAACGGTTGTGCGGCTACCCTGTCGGCCATGGATCTCAAGGCCGTACGCACCTTCGTCGCCGTGGCGGACGCGGGGCAGTTCCAGGAGGCGGCCGCCGTGCTCGCCGTCACCCAGCAGGCCGTCTCCAAGCGGATCGCGGCGCTGGAGCGAGACCTCGGGGTGCGGCTGTTCACCCGGACCGCGCGGGGCGCCGAGCCGACGCTGGACGGGCGGGCGTTCCTGCCGCACGCGCGGGCGCTGCTGCTGGCCGAGGAGCGGGCGGCCGCCTCGGTCCGGCCCGGCCGCAGGGCGCTCCGGGTGGACGTGATCGGCCCCCGGGTCGCCCCGGCCGTCCTGCTGCGCGGCTTCCACGAGGCGCATCCGGGGGTGGAGCTGGACGTGGTCACGCTGTTCGACGCGGACACCGCCGTCGCCGCCGTGCAGGCGGGCCGGGTCGACGCGACCTTCCGCGCGGTCGGCATGCCGGGGCGGCGGCTGCCCGAGAGCCTGGCGAGCGCCCACGTGCTGGACGAGCCGCTGCATCTGCTCACCGGGCCGGGGCACGCCCTCGCCGACGCGGACTCGGTGACCCCCGCCGAACTGGCCGGGCACCGGATCTGGATGCCTAGCATCGTGGAGGGCGTCGAGTGGGCCGCGTACTACGCCTCGCTGGCGGCGGAGTTCGGGCTCACCATCGACTCGGCCGGCCCCAACTTCGGCAGCGCCGCGATGCTGGACCGGATCGCGAAGTCACCGGAGCTGGCGACCTTCATGGGCGAGCATCCCCGGCTCGCGTGGCCCGCCGGGCACGATCTGCGGCGGATTCCGGTCAGCGGGCCGACACCGGTCTATCCGCACTCCCTGATCTGGGACCGGGCCAACGCCCACCCGGCCCTGGCCGCCCTGCGCGCACATCTGACGGGCGGGTCCGAGGCCCCGCGCGCCTCCGGCACCTGGGTCCCGGGCTGGGCCGCGACCTGAGCCTCGTGCGTGGCGCCTTCCGAACGGGCTGACCCTGAGCCATCATGATCCGCCGTCAGCCGTTTGCCGTCGGGGAAGAGGTGAGGCGTGTGGCCAAGATCCGTTCGGGTGAGGGGATTCTCCGTCGCAAACCCATTGAACACATCGAGGAGTCCGAGGCGGCCGAGGGCGGTCTCGACCGTTCGCTCGGCCTGTGGCAGCTCACCGCGATCGGGGTGGGCGGCATCATCGGCGCGGGCATCTTCACGCTCGCCGGCACGGTCGCCAATGGCACGGCCGGGCCCGCGGTGCTGGTGTCGTTCCTGATCGCCGGTTTCGCCAGCGCCTGCGCGGCGCTGTCGTACGCCGAGTTCGCGGGCATGATCCCGAAGGCGGGGTCGGCGTACACCTACGGGTACGCGGTGCTGGGCGAGTTCGTGGGCTGGTTCATCGGCTGGGACCTGCTGCTGGAGTACACCGCGATCGTGGCGGTGGTCGCCATCGGCATCTCCGGCTACTTCAGCTTCCTGGTGGAGGAGGCGGGCGCGAACCTTCCCGCGTGGATGCTGGGCGCGCCCGGCACCGGCACGGGGCACCGGGTCGACCTGTTCGCGGCGATCCTGTGTCTGCTGATCGCCTGGCTGCTGAACCTGGGCATGCGCAGCGCGGCCCGGTTCGAGACGTTCGTGGTGGTGCTGAAGGTCCTGGTGGTACTGCTGGTGATCGCGGTGGGCTTCTTCCACATCAACACCGCGAACTACCACCCTTTCTTCCCCTTCGGCATCAGCGGCGCCTTCACCGGCGCGGCCACCGTGTTCTTCGCGGTGTTCGGCTACGACGCGATGTCGACGGCGGCCGAGGAGTCCAAGGACGCCCAGCGGCACATGCCGAAGGCGATCATCTACTCACTGATCATCTCCATGGTGCTGTACGTGGCGGCCTGCCTGGTGCTGACCGGCATGCAGAACTACAAGGACATCGACCCGGAGAGCGGGTTCTCCTCGGCCTTCAAGTCGGTGGGTCTGGGCGGGCTGGCCGACGTGATCGCGGTGGGCGCGATCATCGGCATCCTCACCGTGATGTTCACCTTCATGCTGGGCGTCACCCGTGTCTGGTTCTCGATGGCCCGCGACGGGCTGCTTCCGCGCTGGTTCGCCAAGACGCACCCCACCCGGCACGTGCCGACCCGGGTGACCTGGATCGTGGGCGTCGGGGCGGCCGCCATCGCCGGGTTCGTGCCGATCGGCCAGGCGGCCGAGCTGACCAACATCGGCATCCTGCTGGCGTTCGTGGTGGTGTGCGTCGCGGTGATCGTGCTGCGCTACCGGCAGCCGGACCTGCCGCGCGGCTTCCGTACCCCGCTGATGCCGTTCGTGCCGGCGCTCGGCGCGCTGTTCTCGCTCTGGCTGGTCACCTTCCTGGAGTGGCAGACCTGGGTGCGGTTCGCCGTCTGGTTCGTGATCGGCTGTGTCATCTACTTCGGTTACTCCTACCGGCACTCGGTACTGGCCCGGCGGACGCCCGCCGAGTGATCACTGCCCCATGGTGAGGCCGGCCTTCGCCGCGCCACGGCTCAGTACGGTGTTCCGTACCCGGTCGCGGGTGGCGGCGAGGTCGGCGCCCGCGGCGATGGCGCGGTTCACGTCGATGGCGCGGCCGGCGTCGAGGTCGTACACCTGGGGCAGGAACTCGGCGCGGCGCACCTCCCAGCGGGCGCCGGGTTTGGCGGGCGGGGCGAAGGTGAAGCGGGCGAGGGTGGACTCGTTGCCGCGCCACTCCCCCGAGCCCGCGCCCCCGTCCGCGATCTGGTCGCCCATGCCGTAGACCACCCAGGTGCCGTTGACCTTCTCGTACGGCTGGGGCACATGGGCGTGGGTGCCGAGGACGAGGTCGATGTCGGGGCGCCCGGCGGTCTTGGCGGCCGTGAGCTGCTTGGCGAGGGTGACCTGGCCGGTGTCGGGGGCGTCCTGCCAGGCGGAGCCCCAGTTGACGGAGAGCACGACCACGTCGGCGCCCGCCTTCCGGGCGGCCCGCGCGGCGGCGGCGATCCGGGCCGCGTCGGCCGGGTCCACCGCCCCGGACTGCCCGGTGGTGTCGTAGGCGTACGACAGGTGGGCGACCTTGGCGGTGCCCGCGCGCAGCAGGGTGACGGTGCGGGCCTCGGTGTCGGTGCGGGAGGTCCCGGCGTGCCGTACGCCGGCCTGGTCGAGGGCGTTCAGGGTGCGGGTGACCCCCGCGCCGTCGGCCTGCGGCGAGGCGGTGGAGCAACTGTCGTAGCCGGTGGTCGCGAGGCCCTGGGCCAGCGGGGGCAGGGCGGTGACGGCCGGGTCGCCGTCGGCGCCCTGGACCGGCTCCAGGTGACACAGCGCCAGGTCGGCGCCGGAGACGGCCGGGCGGGCCCCCGCGAGCATGGGGCGGAAGTCGTGCCCGGCGCCGGAGGCGTCGAAGCCCGCCCGCTCGGCGGCGGACGCGTACGGCTGGACGCCACCGGCGGCGACGAGCGTGAAGCCCTTCCCGGCGCCCGGCGCGGGCTGTCCGGAGCCGGACCCGGCCCGGTCCTGATGCTGGCAGGCGGCCACCGCCGCGAGCACGGCGGTCAGCGCGAGGGCCACCTGGTGCCTGCGTCCGATCATCAACTCACCCCAGGGTTGTCGGAGGGGACTTGTCGTATGGACAGACAAGCTCTGACGGGCATATGGGTATGAAGCTGGCCCGCCGCGCAAACAGCCCCTAGCCCATCCGGTGCTGCCCGGCCCTCTCGGTGACCGTTCGTCCGACCGTTCACCGAGCCCTGGCGACCGCCCGTCGCACCGGCGTGCGCACGGGGTGTCGCCGGGGGGCGGGCTGCGCTGCCATACGGCCATGACGGCCGGGACCACTGCCCCAGGGACGACGACCGCCGAGCATGAACTCGCCGCGCTGACGCGGGAGCACGGGCGGCCCCTCTTCGCGCTGCTGCTGCGGCTGAGCGACGGGGACCGGCAGCGCGCCGAGGATCTGGTGCAGGAGACCCTCGTACGGGCCTGGCAGCACCCCGAGGCGCTGCGCGCCGAGAACTTCGCCTCGGCCCGCCCCTGGCTGCTGACCGTCGCCCGGCGCCTGGCCATAGACGCCCGGCGGGCGCGGCGGGCCCGGCCGCCCGAGGTGGTGGACGAGGTGCCGGAGAACGCGCGCGTCACCGCCGACCACGCCGAGCGGGCCGCCGCCGCCCTCGATGTGCGCGAGGCTGTGAAGACACTCACTCCGCACCACCGTGACGTGCTGGTACTCGTGTATTTCCGCGGGGCCAGCGTGGCGGAGGCCGCGGAGATCCTGGGCATTCCACCCGGTACCGTGAAGTCCCGCGCGTACTACGCACTGCGTGCCCTGCGCCAGGTTCTTCCGGGATACGCGACTGACCTGCGGTGAAACGGGACGCCTGGTCAAGCCTCGGTAAAGCGCCTTGCCGTGACCCCCGTCGGGGCCATGAGCTGTCCTCATCCGTGTTCCGGGCGGGGGGCCGGGTTCGGGCGACGCGCACGCACCGGAGGAAGGCAGGCAGGGATGCTCCACAGAGGTCACGAGAGCACGAGCGGCGCCGGCGGCGGTGAACTCACCGTCCCGATGGCCTGGTTGTACGCCGAGTACATCGCCGACGAACTGCTGCGCACCGGCGATCTGATGCCGCCGACGTCCTTCGAGTTCCGGGCGGGCCGGGACGCGCTGGCACTCACCGTCTTCCTGTCCGACACCGAGGGGGAACTCTCCGGGGTCCGGGTCATCTCGCAGTTGGAGACCTGGCTGTCGCTGACGGCGTACGACCAGCCGTGGCGGGAGTGGATCGGCGGCCGGATGGCCGAACTGACGGCACAGGCGGCCGCGTCCGGCACTCCCGACCCGGACCTGGCGCTCGCGGGGGACGCCTGGCGCTGGCTGGAGGAGACCGAGCTGCTCGCGCCCGACCTGGACGCGGTGCCGGGCGGCGGCGCGCCCTGGGGCGAGGACGACGGGCCGAAGGTGTGGACCCCGGCCTGGCGGCTCGGCCTGCCGCTGGGGCACCTGGCCATCCATCTGTTCTGAGCCGGTCTCCGACACCGAACCCGGCACGTTTTCCGGCCACTTGGAACTCGGACCAATCCGGGGCCCCGGCCGCTCCGAATCCCCATCGGGATTCTGCGTGCGGCTTGAGTGATTCCGGCGGCCGGTGCGTACCAATGGGTGCACCGCGTAACCCCACCCGCACCCATAGGCACGAGGATTCGGCATGAGGTCCCTGGAAAGGCATCGCGCCGTCGGCGCGTACGCGCTCGGCGTGCTGGACGAGGCGGAGACCTTCCGCTTCGAGGACCACCTCGCCGAGTGCCCCCGGTGCGCGACCGACGCGACCGAATTCGGCCCTACGGCACGGCAGTTGATGCTGTACCGGGAGGCCACGCCCGCCTTCGTGCCCGCGCTGGCCCAGCCCGGCCCCCGGATGCTGGACCGGCTGCTCGGCGAGATCACCGTACGCCACCGCGCCCGGCGGCGAAGAGTCCTCTACGGGCTCGCCGCCTCGGTGGTGCTCGCGGTGGCCGGGCCCGCGGTGATGGCCTTCGCCGGGCACGGGCAGCCCGCGTCCCGGGTCACGGCGGCGACCGATCCGGGCACCGGCGTGTGGGCGCGGGTCACCACCGAGGGCGAGCGCTGGGGCAGCGGGCTGCGTCTGGAGGTGCGGGACAGCGCCGGTCCGCACTCCTGCCGGCTGATCGTGGTCGGCCGGGACGGCTCGGAGCAGGTGGCCGGCGGCTGGAGTGTCGGCGCGCACGACGAGGGCACCACCGAGACCACGGCCGGCTCCTCGCTCGAACCGGACGACATCGACCACTACGAGGTACGCACGGACCAGGGCGAGCGGCTGGTGACCCTCCCCGCGCACTGACCGGCGCGGCTCACTTCAGCAGGCGGGACAGCCTGCGGTCGGCGAGCGGTTTGCCGCCGGTCTGGCAGGTGGGGCAGTACTGGAGCGAGGAGTCGCTGAAGGAGACCTCGCGGATGGTGTCCCCGCACACCGGGCAGGGCTCGCCGGTACGGCCGTGGACGCGCAGGCCGCTCCTCTTCTCCGCCTTCAGCCGCCCCGCCGCGATCCCCCGCGACCGATCGACCGCCTCGGTGAGGGTGGTACGCAGCGCGGTGTAGAGGCGGGTGGTCTCCTCGGGGGTGAGGGAGGCGGCCAGCTTGAACGGGGACATCTTCGCCGCGTGCAGGATCTCGTCGCTGTAGGCGTTACCGACCCCCGCGATCAGCGACTGGTCCCGCAGCGCGCCCTTGAGCTGGCGCCGCTCGGCCTTGAGCAGTCCCGCGAAGCGCTCCTCGTCGAAGTCGTCGGCGAGCGGATCGGGGCCCAGTCGGGCGATCCCCGGCACCTCGGCCGGGTCGCTCACCACGTACACCGCGAGCCGCTTCTGCGTACCGGCCTCGGTCAGGTCGAAGCCCTCGCCGCCCTCCAGCGTCACCCGCAGCGCCAGCGGGCCCTTGCCGGGGCGCGGCGGGGTGTCCGGCACGGTGTCCCGCCAGTGCAGCCAGCCCGCGCGGGCCAGGTGGGTGACGAGGTGCAGGCCGCCGTCGCTCTCGAGGTCCAGGAACTTCCCGTACCGGCGCACGGCCGTGATCCGGGTGCCCTCCAGGGCGGTGACCGGCGGGTCGTAGGTCTTCAGCACGCTGATGGCGAGCGGCTGCACGCGGGTCACCCGGCGCCCGGCCAGGTGCTCGGTGAGGAAGTCCTTCAGCGCTTCTACCTCGGGCAGTTCCGGCATGTGTCCAGAGTGCCACCGGCGGCCGGCGGTGACAGTCGGCGGTCAGCCGTCCGGGTTGATCCGGAACTCGCACCACACGGCCTTGCCGCCGCCGCGCGCCTCCACGCCCCAGGCGTCGGCCAGCATGTCGACCAGGAGCAGTCCGCGCCCCGAGACGCCGTCGTCCTGCGGTTCGCGGCGGCGGGGCAGCGCGCTGGAGGAGTCCTCCACCTCGACGCGCAGCCGCCGCTCGCCGCCCGTCAGCAGGCGCAGGGTGACGATCGCGGAGCCCTCGGTGTGCATCAGCGCGTTGGTGATCAGCTCGTCGGCGACGAGTTCGATCTCGTCGGCCCTCTCCCCGGCGCCCCAGGCGCGCACCTCGGCACCGATGAGATGCCGGGCGCGGGCGAGGGCGTCGGGGTCGCCGGGGGCGACGTGCTGGCGGAGCCGGCCGCGCGCTCGGGGTTCCTCCGGCTCCCGGCGGCGCAGCAGGAGCAGCGCCACGTCGTCCTCGCCGCCACGTTCCTCGGCCATGGCGATCAGGCGCCCGGCGAGTTCGCGTACGTCGTCCGGGCCGGCGGCGAAGAGTTCCGCGAGGTCCCGCATGCCGTCGTCCAGGTCGGCGCCGGGCTGCTCGACCAGGCCGTCGGTGCACAGCAGCAGGGTGTGGCCGGGGTCCAGCTCCAGGGTGGCGACGGGGTACTCCAGACGGCCGAACTCGGCGGAGAGGCCGAGTGGCAGCCCGCCCTCGACGTCGATGCGCCGGGTGGTGCCGTCAGCGTCCCGGAGCAGGGGGTCGAGGTGGCCGGCGCGGACGATCTGAACGACGCCGGTGGAGAGGTCCGCCTGGGCGTAGAGGCAGGTGGCGAAGCGGTCGGTGTCCAGTTCGTCGAGGAAGACGGAGGCGCGGGCCATCACGGTGGCCGGGGTGTGCCCCTCGGCGGCGTAGGCGCGCAGCACGATGCGGAGCTGGCCCATGACGGCGGCGGCGTGGGTGTCGTGGCCCTGGACGTCCCCGATGACGGCGCCGACCCGGCCGCCGGGCAGCGGGATCAGGTCGTACCAGTCGCCGCCGATGTCCCGGCCGAGGGCGGCGGCGCGGTAGCGCACGGCCACGTCGGCGCCCCGGACGCTGGGGATGGTGCGGGGCAGCATCGCCTGCTGGAGGCCCTGGGCGAGGTCTTTCTCCTGCTCGTAGAGCATGGCGCGCTGGAGGCTCTGGGCGATGCTGCTGCCGAGGGCGACCAGGACGGCGCGTTCCTCGGCGGAGAAGCCGCGCCGGTCGCTGTAGAGCAGGCCCATGGCGCCGAGGGGGCGGCCCTGGGCGATCAGCGGGAGGTAGGCGGCGGAGGTGATGTGCAGCTCGGTGATGTGCGGCCAGAGGATCGGGTACTCCTCGGCGAACTCCTCGGGCGACTCGATGAAGCGGGGGACGAGGGTGCGCACGACCTCGCTCATCGGGTAGGGCTCGTCGATCCGGGTGACGCGGGTGCCGGGCACGAAGCTCTCGGTGGGGCCCTCCGCGACCAGCCGGATGCGGCCGGCCTCCACCAGTCCGATGACGACGCTGGCCGCGCCGAGGTGGCGGATGCCGTGGGTGTCCTTCAGGGCGTCGATGACGTCCTGGACGCTGCGGGCGTGGGCGAGCGCGGCGGAGACGGCCTCCACGACGCTGGTCTGCTGGCGGAACGCCTCCTCCTGCGCGGTGCGCGGAGCGCGGGCGGGGCTGGCGGCGAGTTCCTGGGTGGCGTCACGGACGAGGCCGACGACCCGGCGCGGGCGGCCGGAGCCGTCGCGCTGGATGGCGCCCTGGCTGTGCGCCCAGCGGACGGTGCCGTCGCGGCGGCGGACGCGGAAGTAGGCGCCGTAGGTCTCGCTGCCGTCCTTGATGGCGCGGGCGACCGCCGCGTCCAGCTTGGCCGCGTCCGGCGGGGGGACCCGGACGGCCAGGGAGGTCGCCCGGCCGTCGTATTCGTCGGGGCTCAGGTCGAAGATCTCGTGGGCGCGGGCGTCCATGTGGAACAGGCCCGCGTCCAGGTCCCAGTCGAAGCTGCCCATGTGGTTGAGCGCCAGGATCGTGTCCGGGGCGGCGGGCCGGTTCTCCGGGAGTGACAGGGCACTCGCACCCCGATCAGCCATGGGCCCACCTTGCCAGCAAATGTCCGAATCTTCGAGTGGGGCGTGGCAGGGTGTGCCCGCCCGGCCCGTACGGGTTATGCGGGCCGGGCGGCGCGGTACACGGAAGGTCGGGCGGATGCGTCGGGTGGGGAACGGCCCCGGCCGGGCGGCCGCCGTGGAGGCAGGAGCGCGAGCGCGATGGAGTGGTTCACCGCCCCCGACTACTGGCTGAGCCGACTGGTGTTCCAGCGCGGGCTGGCCGCGCTCTATCTGGTGGCGTTCCTGGCGGCGGTACGCCAGTTCCGGCCGCTGCTGGGCGAGCGCGGGCTGCTGCCGGTGCCGCGCTACCTCGCGCGGGTGCCCTTCAGGGAGTCGCCGAGCCTGTTCCACGCGTACTACTCGGACCGGTTCTTCGCCGGCTGCGCCTGGGCGGGCTGCGCGGTGTCGGCGGCACTGCTGGCGGGGGCGGACTCGCTGCTGCCGCTGTGGGCCGGGATTCCGCTGTGGCTGGTGCCGTGGGCGCTGTACCTGTCGATCGTGAACGTGGGGCAGACCTGGTACGCGTTCGGCTGGGAGACCCTGCTGCTGGAGGTCGGCTTCCTCGCGGCGTTCCTCGGCAACGACGAGGTGGCTCCGCCCGTGGTGGTGCTGTTCCTGCTGCGCTGGGTGCTGTTCCGGGTGGAGTTCGGCGCGGGCCTGATCAAGCTGCGTGGGGACACCTGCTGGCGGAAGCTGACCTGTCTGGACTACCACCACGAGACCCAGCCGATGCCGGGCCCGCTGAGCTGGTTCTTCCACCATCTGCCCAAGCCGCTGCACCGGGTGGAGGTGGCCGCCAACCACGTCACCCAACTCGTCGTCCCGGTGCTGCTGTTCACCCCGCAGCCGATCGCCTCGGCAGCGGCCGCCCTGATGATCGTGACTCAGTTGTGGCTCGTACTCTCCGGGAACTTCTCCTGGCTGAACTGGATCACCATCGTGCTCGCCCTGTCCGCGCTCCGGCTCCCCACCGACGCGCCCGCCGTGCCCGCCGCGCCGCTCTGGTACGAGGTGCTGGTGCTGGCCGTCGGCGTGGTCCTGCTCGCCCTCAGCTCCCGCCCGGTGCTGAACATGGTCTCCCGGCGCCAGGTGATGAACCGCTCCTTCGACCCGCTGCGCCTGGTCAACACCTACGGCGCGTTCGGCAGCGTCAGCCGGGTCCGCTACGAGGTGGTGATCGAGGGCACCGACGACGAGCGCCCGAGCGAGGACGGACACTGGCGCGCGTACGAGTTCCACGGCAAGCCCGGCGACCCCCGCCGCTGGCCGCGCCAGTTCGCCCCCTACCATCTGCGGCTGGACTGGCTGATGTGGTTCGCCGCGCTGTCGCCCGCCTACGCCGGGGACTGGTTCGGCAAGCTGGTGGAGAAGCTGCTGGAGGACGACCGCGACACCCTGCGCCTGCTGCGCCGCTCCCCCTTCCCGCCCGGCGCCCCGCCCCGCTTCATCCGGGCCCGTCTCTTCCGCTACCGCTTCACCACCTGGCGCGAGCTGCGCGAGACGGGCGCCTGCTGGGAGCGGACCTACGTACGGGACTTCCTGCGCCCGACCCGGCTCGGCACGACCCGCTGATCCGCCCCGGCACCCCTCTCGACGTGGGGCGCGGGAGCGGGCACAGTGCTGCCGTGCGCGCCCTCCGCGCGCCCTTAAGTCCCCGAGGAGTGCACGTGAGTACGTGGGTCGGCCGTACGGCCGCCGAGATCGCCGCCGCCGTCCGCGAGAAGCGGGTCACCCCACGGGAGGTGGTGGCGGAGCATCTCGCGCGGATCGCGGAGCTGGACGGGCGGGTCGGCGCGTTCCGCACCGTGCGCGCTGAGGCGGCCCTGGCGGAGGCGGACGAGGTCGGCGCCCGCCCGGACCTGGCCGAACTCCCCCTGGCCGGTGTGCCGGTGGCGGTGAAGGACAACCTCGGCGTACGCGGCGAGTCCACCCGCAACGGCTCGGCCGCGACCCCGGACACCCCGGCCGCCGACGACCATGTGACCGTGGCCCGGCTGCGCGCGGCGGGCGCGGTGGTGGTCGGTCTGACGAACGTCCCCGAGCTGTGCGTGTTCGGCACCACCGAGGGCGTCCACGGCACGGCCCGCAGCCCGTGGGACCTCACCCGTACGGCGGGCGGTTCGTCCGGGGGCAGCGCGGCGGCGGTCGCGGCGGGCCTGGTCCCGCTGGCGCTCGGCAACGACGGCATGGGGTCGCTGCGCATCCCGGCGGCCGCCTGCGGTCTGGTGACGCTGAAGCCGGGCCACGGCGTGGTCCCGGCAGGCATCGGCCACGGCGACTGGTTCGGCATGTCGGAAAACGGTCCACTGGCCACCACCGTGGAGGACCTGCGGCTGATGCTCGCGGTCCTCGCGGAGACCGCCTTCCCGGCGCCCGGGGAGCGCACGCCCCGGCGCATCGCGGCGGCCGTACGCAGCCCGCTGGCCGGGGTGAGCGTGAGCGAGCCGTTCCGCACGGCGGTCCGGGAGGCGGCGGGCCTGCTCAACGGCGCCGGACACACGGTACGGCGCGCCGAGCCGCCCTACCCCCTCGACCTCGGCCTGACCGCGCTGCGGCACTGGACGGCCGGTACGGCGGTGGACTCGGCCGAGCTGGACCCGGCCCGGCTGGCCCCGCGCACCCGCACGCACGCGGCCATCGGCCGGCGCTTCGTCCGCTCGGTGCGCACCGGCGACGCCCGCGACCGGCTCCGCGCCCGCCTGCTGCCGTTCCTCACCGAGTACGACGTGCTGCTCACCCCGGCCCTGGCCCGCCGCTCCCCCGCCGCCGCGCCCTGGCACGAGCGGAGCTGGCTCGCCAACGTAGCGGTTAACACGGCCAGTTCACCCTTCACCCCGGTCTGGAACCTCACCGGCTGGCCCGCGATGTCGGTCCCCTTCGGCGCACTGCCGACCGGCGCCCCGGCCGCGGTGCAACTGGTGGGCCGCCCGGGCACGGAGGCGGACCTGCTGGCGGTGGCGGAGGACCTGGAACGACTGCGCCCCTGGGCGCGTACGGCGCCGCTGAGCTAAAGCGCCTTGTGCATGATGTGCAGCCCGACCCGCCCGTCGCGGGGATGGTCGAAGGCGTCCGGGACCGTGCCGAGGATGGTGAAGCCCAGGGAGGTCCAGAGGCGGACGGCGGGGTTGGTCTCGACGACGGCGTTGAAGACCATCGCGCGGTACCCCTGGGCCTTCGCCTCGGCGAGGAGGTGCTCGGCGAGCGCCCGGCCGACACCCCGTCCGGCCCGGTCGGGGTCGACCATGAAGCCGGCGTTGGCCACGTGCGCGGCGGGTCCGCCGTAGTTCGGGGTGAGGTAGGCCGAGCCGAGCAGGGTGCCGTCGGCGTCCTCGGCCACGTACACCCGTTTGGCGGGGCTCATCCAGAGGGCGCGGGCGGCTTCCTCGGGGGTGCCGGGGTCCCAGGTGTAGGTGTCACCTGCGGCGACGATGTGGTGCCAGACGGGCCAGATCCGGGGCCAGTCACCGGCCCCGGCTTCTCTGATGAGCATGGGCGTGAGTCTGTCACGCCCATGCGCCCGACGATCGCGGGGTGCGGAAGGGGATCAGTCCACGCTGGGCAGGATGTGGGGCTCGGCGAGGTCGTCCTCGTAGCCCGCCAGGCGGATCGGGGCGGAGCGGGCCCACACGTCCAGGCTGCCGAGTTCTCCGGGCCTGCGGCGGGGTCGCTCCGTGCGTTCGTCGGGGCCCTGTTCGCTGGTCGTCTTCTCCGGTGTCACCGCGCACTCCTTATGTGTCGGATCACCCTGGGGGGCGTCCCGGACCTCCAGATTAACCAAATGAGCGGACCCGCGCTCGATAGGGAATGCAAACAAGACGTAACTTCCGCCCGCCCGCAGCCCCTCAATCCCCCTTAATATGGGGCCGTTTACCGCAAAGCGCATCCCCTGCGGGGGCCGTCGGTTCACCCACTCGGCCTAGTTGTCCGTGTGCCCGGCCGATGCCCCGTCATACGACGGCGCGGCACCGGACCGAGAGGTCCGGTGCCGCGCCGTCAGGTACGGGAGGGCGGGTTACGTCACCACTTGCCGGGCGCGTAGTCCTTCATGAAGACGCCGTACAGGTCCTCACCGTGCTCGCCGCGCACGATCGGGTCGTACACGCGGGCGGCGCCGTCGACCAGGTCCAGCGGGGCGTGGAAGCCCGCCTCGGCCAGGCGGAGCTTGTCGTAGTGCGGGCGCTCGTCGGTGATCCAGCCGGTGTCGACCGAGGTCATCAGAATGCGGTCGGTGTCGAACATCTCCTGGCCGCTGGTCCGGGTCACCATGTTCATCGCGGCCTTGGCCGCGTTGGTGTTGGGGTGGCCGGCGCCCTTGTAGCCACGGGCGAACACGCCCTCCATGGCGGAGACGTTCACGACGTACGCGCGCCCCTTGGCGGCCTGCTTCGCGGCGGCGGCCATGGCCGGGCGGAGCTTGCTGATCAGGATGAACGGCGCCGTGTAGTTGCAGAGCTGGGTCTCCAGCAGCTCCACCGGGGAGATCTGCTCGATGGACTGCACCCAGGTGTTGGTGTCGACCACGTCGGGCAGCAGGCCGCCCGCGTCGATCGCGGTGCCGTCCAGGTGCCGGGCGACGCTGGCGTTGCCGGCGACCAGGGCCAGGTCGGCGACCTTCTGGGCCTCCAGTCCACTGGTGCCGACGGGCAGGGCGGCCAGACCGTCGACCGCGCCGGAGTTGAAGGCGCCGATGACCTGGTGGGCGGGCAGCTCGCCGGCGGGCAGCGGGGCGCTCTCGCCGTCGACCAGCGCGGCGTAGGCGGAGGGGAGCCGGCGTACGGTCTGCGTCGCGTTGTTGATCAGGATGTCCAGCGGGCCGGCCTCGGCGACCCGGTCCGCGAGGGCGACGGCCTGGGCCGGGTCGCGCAGGTCGATGCCGACGACCTCCAGGCGGTGCAGCCAGTCCGCGGAGTCCTCCATCGCCTTGAAGCGGCGGATGGCGTCCTTGGGGAACCGGGTGGTGATCGTGGTGTGGGCGCCGTCGCGCAGCAGCATGAGCGCGATGTACATGCCGATCTTGGCGCGGCCGCCGGTGAGCAGGGCACGCTTGCCGGTGAGGTCGGCGCGGGCCTCGCGGCGGGCGCGGTTCTCGGTGGCGCAGCCCTGGCAGAGCTGGTGGTAGAAGTAGTCGACCTCGGTGTACCGCTGCTTGCAGATGTAGCAGGAGCGGGGGCGCTGGAGTATGCCCGCGATCCGGCCGGCCTCGATCTTGGAGGTGGGCAGGATGCCCTCGGTCTCGTCGTCGATGCGCTCGGCGGAGCCGGTGGCGGTGGCCTCGGTGACCGTACGGTCGTGCGCGGTCTTGGCGGCCCGGCGCTCCTGGCGGCGGCGCTGCTTGACCGTGCGGTAGATGTGCGAGGTGGCCCGGCGGACCTGGATGGCGTCGGGGTGGTCGACGTCGATCCGGTCCAGCTCCTCCAGCACGCTCAGGCAGACGGCCAGGCGCTCCGGGTCGATCCCCGGCCCCCAGACCAGCTCGCCCATCTCGTCCGTGGACACCGCGTCCGTGGACGCCGCGCCGTCCTCTGTCACCGTCATCGCGCTGCCGCTTCCCTGATCACCCGCGCGGGGGCATGGGCGCACCCGCTGTCGGCCGGGGAATTTTACGGAGCGCCCGGCCCCTGGACCAAACCCGCGCCGGCGGCGGGCGGCCCGGGGCCGGGAACGGCCGAGGTCAGACCTCGCAGGCTGTGAGCAGGGTCTCCATCTCGGCGGTGAGCGCGCGGGCCAGGACGTCGAGGTCGGGCACCGCGCGGGCGTCGGCCACCAGCCCGTAGTGGACGCGTCCCCGGTAGGTGGAGATCGCCACCGCGAGGGACTGGCCGGGGGCGAGCGGGGCGAGCGGGAAGACCTCGGCCAGCTCGTGACCGCCGAGCTTCAGGCCGATGCCGGGCAGCGGGACGCTGGTGACGAGGATGTCGAACCAGAGCCGCGCCGCCTGTCCGACCAGCGGCCCGCCGAGCCGGTGCCCGAGCGCCGGGACGTGGTCCGCGAGCAGGGCGACGGCACCGGCGCCCCGGTCCGCGCCCGCGTCCTTGTTCCGGACCATGGCGGTGCGCACCGTCTCCAGCCGGGCCAGCGGGTCGGGGTCGGCGACCGGAAGCCGCATCAGGTACCCGGAGAGCCGGTTGCCCTGCGGCTGGGCGGTGCGCGGGCGGCGCCGGGAGACCGGGATGAGGGCGCGCGGGGCGACGCCCTCGCTGCCGTCGCCGCGCTGGTCCAGCCAGCGGCGCAGGGCGCCGGCGACGACCGCGATCAGTACGTCGTTGACCGTGCCCCCGGCGCTCTTGCGGACCCGGTGCACGTCGTCGATGTCGAGCACGGCCCCGGCGGTGCGGCGGGTGCCGCTGGGGGCGGAGGTCAGGGCCGGGGCGGGGCTCATGCCGAGGGTGGAGCGGGCCAGCGAGGCGCCGATGTCCAGGGCCCGGCCCAGGTCGGAGACGGCGCCCTTGAGCAGGTCGGGGACGCGGCCGGGCAGCGCGCGCACCTCGGAGAGCAGGCCGGGCCGCTGCTCGGCGGGGCGCGGGGCAGGGTCGGGCAGGTCGACGGGGTCGAGCAGGGAGGCGGCCAGCTTCAGGGCGCGCAGGCCGTCGGCGAGGGCGTGGTGGAACTTGAACAGCACGGCGAAGGACACGCCGTCCGCGCCGGGCAGTACGTGCGCCTCCCACGGCGGCCGCCCGCGTCGCAGCGGGCGCTGCATGAGCCGTCCCGCCATGCCGTGGAAGTCGTCGGTGGGGGCGTGCAGCCGTACGTGGTCCAGGGGGTCGAAGTCCGGGACGGGCTCGCGGGTGGCGCCGCCGAAGGCGAGGGGCTGCCAGACGTCGCGGATGCGCATGCGCAGGCCGGGGACGGCGGCGGCGCGGGAGGCGAGCAGGTCGGCGGCGTGCGCTCCGGCGGTGGGTGACTGGGTGGCGAAGACGCCGAGCGCGCCGAGGTGCATGGGGTGCCGGGCGGACTCCATGTTCCAGAAGGCGAGGTCGAGAGGGGCGAGCAGATCGGAAGTCAAGGGCGTGCCTCGCGTCGTCGACGGGTGGGCTTTTCCCCGAGTCAATCCCCGAACCCTGATTACGGTCAAGTGCGATCAGGTTACGTACAGTTAACAACGGATAAAGTCCCGCCCTCCGAAAAGGGCGGGACTCGGCAGACCCGGAGGTCACTTCAGTGCCGGGGGCGCCGCCTCGGGTGCCGTACCCCACTCGGACGGGCGCGGGCCGACCGTGAACGCGAGCGTCCGCAGCGAGCGCAGGGCGCGGGTGGTCAGGTAGGTGCGGTCGTGCGCGGTGCGGTCGGTGCGGACGCCCTGGATGTAGCGGTCGGCCGCCGAGGTGCCGGGGGCGGTGACGGTGAGGGCGCCGGTGGGCCAGTAGCGGCGGTCCAGGGTGAGGTCGATGCGGTCGAAGACGGGGGTGGACAGGCCCCAGGTGGCGTAGCCGGGCTGGACCGGGAAGACACCGATGGACGACAGCACGTTCCAGGCGGACATGGTGCCGAGGTCGTCGTTGCCGGTCATGCCGGCCGGGGTGTCGGTGAACAGGGTCAGCGCCGCGTGCACCACGTCGGTGGTCTTCCAGGGCTGGCCGGTGGAGAGGTAGGTGTAGGGCGCGATCAGGTCGGGCTCGTTCTGCGGGTTGTACTTGTCGGCGCCGTAGTAGTCGTACGCGTTGCCGTGCACCCACACCTGGCGGGCCGTCGTCTCGGGGTCGGCGAGGAGCCGGTCGTAGGCGAAGAAGGCGTCCAGGCGCCGTTCTGCCGCCTCCTTGCCGCCGATCAGGCCGATCAGACGGGGCAGGTCCTGCGGCACCAGCCACTGGTACTGCCAGGACGTGCCCTCGTGGAAGCCCACACTCTTGGCCGGGTCGGCCGGTCCGGTGAAGGCGCCGGAGGCGTCGCGGGCGCGGAAGAAGCCGGTCGTGGGGTCGAAGAGGTTGCGGTAGTTCCGGGACCGGGCGGCGTAGCGGGCGGCGTCGTCCGGGTGGCCGAGGGCGCGGGCCATCTGGGCGAGCATGGCGTCGGAGAGGGCGTACTCCAGGGTGACGGAGGCGCCGAAGTGGTAGTCGGAGTCACCGGCCTTGGCGTACGGGCGGCCCTTGACGTAGGGCGCGAAGCCGTGGGCCAGGTACTCGGCGTTGGCCTCCCGGCCGACGCCCGGATACGTGGCGGGCGGCACGCCGTCGGCGTTCTTCTTCAGGGCTTGGTAGGCCCGGTCCTCGAATCCCTTCAGCAGGCCGAGGTGGAAGGCGGTGGTGAGGAAGGGGGTCACCGGGTCGCCGGTCATGATGTTGGTCTCGGCGGGTCCGTATCCCCACTTGGGCAGCCAGCCGCCGTCCTCGTCGATCCGGACCACCGAGCGCGCCATGTCGCGGGCCTCGTGCGGGGCGAGCAGGGCGAGGAGCTGGGCCTGGGTGCGGTAGGTGTCCCACAGGGACCAGTTCTGGTAGTAGGTGAAGCCCCGCGCGCGGTGCGGCTTCTGATCCCAGCCCAGGTAGCGGCCGTCGGCGTCGCTGCCGATGTTGGGCGCGAGGAACGAGCGGTACAGCGAGGAGTAGAAGGTCCGGCGCAGCGCCGGGTCCCCGCCACGCGCCCGGACGGTCGAGAGCCGCTTCTCCCACTCCTCGCGGGCCCGCCGACGTACGGTGTCGAACGAAGTCCCGCCCTCGGCACGCAGGTTGGCGGCGGCACCGCGCGCGTCGACGTACGACAGCGCCGTGGTCGCCTCGACCGTACGGTCCTCGGTGGTGTCGAACCGGACGTACGCCCCGCCCGTCCCGGTCCGCGCCCCGGCGGTGACCGCGCCGGAGTCCCAGGCGCCGTACGCGGTGAAGGGGCGGCTGAACCGGGTGACGGTGTACACGGTGTACGGGCCGGTGTCCCGGCAGAAGCCGTGGCCGGAGATCTTCGTGCGTACGGTGCGGTCGTCGAGGACCTCGACCTCGGCGCCGCCCGGTTTGTGCAGCGACTGGGCGGCGTTGAGCAGGACGTTGGCCTGCTTCGTGGCCGGGAAGGTGTAGCGCTGGACGCCGGTGCGGGCGGTGGCGGTGAGTTCGGCGCGGATGCCGGTGCCGAGGCCGACGCGGTAGTAGCCGGGGCTCGCCTCCTCGTCGTCGTGGGAGAAGGCGGCGGCGTAGCGGGCGTTGTCGGTGGCGGTGACCTCGCCGGTGGTGGGCAGGACGGGGAGGTCGCCGCCGATGGGGCAGCCGACGCCGGAGACATGGAGCAGGGAGAAGCCGCGGATGTGGTCCTGGGTGTGGTCGTAGCCCGTTCTGTGCCCGGTGTCCGGGGAGAGCTGCACCATGCCGAACGGCACGGCGGCGCCGGGGAAGGTGTTGCCCTCGTTCTGGGTCCCGATGAACGGGTTGACCAGATCGGTGAGGTGGCCGTCGGACGGTTCGGCGGCGCGGGCGGGGGTGGCGGCCAGCGCGGACGCTGCCATCACCCCGGCCAGGCACAGCCGGGTGCGCCGGGTCCCTCTCATGTCGGATGACCTCCGCTGGTTCGACGTCGTTGCCTGCATCGTGCGGGGCGAACGGCGTGAACTCGGGCATCCGGGACGGTTCGAGGGCGGCGCGTCGCGGGGTCTGCCGGTTTCCGGCGGTGGGTCAGGTGACGAGTTGGCCCTTGCCCAGGGCGATCACCCCGCCCTGGGACACGGTGTACAGCTCGGCGTCGCGGTCCGGGTTGACCCCGATGGTCGCGCCGGGCGGGACCTCCACGTTCTTGTCCAGCACCGCACCCCGCACCACCGCGCCCCGGCCGACGCGCACGTTGTCGTGCAGCACCGAGCCCTGGACGACGGCGCCGGGGTCGACGCGCACGCCGGGCGAGAGCACCGAGCGGCTGACCTGGCCGCGGATGAGGCAGCCGGCGCTGACGATGGAATCGCTGGCGATGCCTCCCGCGCTGAACCGGGCCGGGGAGAGCTGGCCCGAGTGGGTGTAGATCGGCCACTGGGTGTTGTACAGGTTGAACGCGGGCCGCTCGGCGATCAGGTCCATGTGCGACTCGTAGTAGGCGTCGAGGGTGCCGACGTCCCGCCAGTAGCCCTGGTCGCGGGTGGTCTCGCCGGGGACGTGGTTGTCGTGGAAGTCGTAGAGCTGGGCCTCGCCGCGGCCGGTGAGCTGGGGGAGGATCGAGCCGCCCATGTCGTGGGCGGACTGCTCGTCCTCGGCGTCCCGCTGGAGGGCCTCGATGAGGACCTTGGTGGTGAAGACGTAGTTGCCCATGGAGGCGAAGACGCTGTTCGGGTCGTCCGGCAGGCCGGGCGGGTCGGTGGGCTTCTCCAGGAAGCGCTGCACCATGCGGCCGTCCGAGCCCGGCGTGATCACGCCGAACGACGAGGACTCCGCGCGGGGCACCCGGATACCGGCGACGGTGACGCCCGCGCCGCCCTCGATGTGCTGGCGAAGCATCTGCCGGGGGTCCATGCGGTAGACGTGGTCGGCGCCGAACACCGCGACGTACTCGGGCTGTTCGTCGTGGACCAGGTTGAGCGACTGGAGGATGGCGTCGGCGCTGCCGAGGTACCAGCGCGGGCCGAGGCGCTGCTGGGCGGGGACGGGGGTGACGTAGTTGCCGAGCAGGCTGGACATCCGCCAGGTGGTGGTGATGTGCCGGTCCAGCGAGTGCGACTTGTACTGGGTGAGCACGCAGATGCGCAGCACGTCGGCGTTGACCAGGTTGGACAGCACGAAGTCGACCAGCCGGTAGGTGCCGCCGAAGGTGACCGCGGGTTTGGCCCGGTCCGTGGTGAGCGGCATCAGCCGCTTGCCCTCACCGCCGGCCAGCACGATCCCGAGAACCGAAGGACCTCCTCGGCGCATGGCGCCTCCCCTCCCCTTGGTTGAACCCACTGATGCCCTGGCAGGGGCCCGGCTAAGCCTGCTTGCGGATCTCCTCGTACAGTCCCGCCGTGCGCCGGGCCACCGCGTCCCAGCCGAACTCCCCCACGGCGCGGGCCCGTCCGGCCTCCCCCATCCGCCGCGCGGCCACCGGGTCGGCGAGCACGGAGTCGAGCGCGCGGGCGAGGTTCCCCTCGAAGTCGCCGTCGGTGTCGACGAGCAGTCCGGTGCGGCCGTCGTCGACGACCTCGGGGATGCCCCCCACGCGGGAGGCGACGACCGGGGTGCCACAGGCCATGGCCTCCAGGTTGACGATGCCGAGCGGCTCGTAGACCGAGGGGCACACGAACACGGCCGCGTGGGTGAGGAGTTGGACGACCTCGGCGCGCGGCAGCATCTGCGGGATCCAGAAGACCCCGGCCCGGACGGCGCTGAGTTCCTGGAAGCGGTCCCGGAACTCCCGGTCGATCTCCGGGGTGTCGGGGGCGCCCGCGCAGAGCACGACCTGGGCTCGGGGGTCGATCTCCCGTACGGCGCGCAGCAGTTGGGGGACGCCCTTCTGCCGGGTGATGCGGCCGACGAACAGCACGTACGGCCGCTCCGGGTCGATGCCGTGCCTGCGCAGGGCGTCGGTGCCGGGGTCGGGGCGGTACAGGCGGGTGTCGATGCCGTTGTGCACGACGTGCACGCGGTCCGCGTCCAGCGCCGGGTAGCAGGCGAGGATGTCGTCGCGCATGGCGCCGGACACGGCGATCACGGCGTCCGCCGACTCGATCGCGGTGCGCTCGGCCCAGCTCGACAGGGCGTAGCCGCCGCCCAGTTGCTCGGCCTTCCAGGGGCGCAGCGGCTCCAGCGAGTGCGCGGTCGTCACGTGCGGGATGCCATAGAGCAGCTTGGCGAGGTGGCCGGCGAGGCCCGCGTACCAGGTGTGGGAGTGGACGAGGTCGCTGCCCTGAAGGGCGGCGGCCATGGAGAGGTCCACGGAGAAGGTGCGCAGGGCGTCGTTGGAGCCGTCGAGCACGGGCCACGGGCGGTGCCGTACGACGCCGACGCCTCTGCCCTCGCCCCAGCAGTGCACCTCCAGGTCCACGAGTTCGGCCAGCTCGCGGGCCAGGAACTCCACATGGACGCCCGCACCGCCGTAGACATCCGGGGGGTACTCACGCGTCAGCAGTCCCACTCGCACCCGGTGACCCCCTGGGTTTCGGCGGCAGTTCCCTTCATGGTCACCCAGAAGCGGCGCGCGGGGAAGAGCCCGGCGGGCGGCTGAAGCAGCAGTCCCCGCAGACGCCTCCGCCGGGAACCCGGTAGTAGAGGCAGCAGCTTCGGCGGCGGAACCCGTTGCCCGAGCGGACTCCGGTGTCGCGCAACAGGGGGTGCGCGAAGAGGGCGTTGGTGAGGTCGGCCGCCCTTTCGGCGATGTCCGTACGGGTGTTGAGGCGGGCCCACTGGTCCAGTTGCCGTGCCGCTCCGGCGAGGGCGGAGGCGGCGTTGCCCCACAGCAGGCCGGGGGCGACCCCGTACCGGCGGGTCAGGGCTTCCCCTAGGGGCTCCAGGTGGGCGTGCAGCACGGTGTCGGCGAGGGTGCCGGGGTCGCCGGGCAGCGGGCGGACCTCGGTCAGCCACAGGTCGTCGGGGGCGGTGACGGCGGCGTCCCAGCGCAGCAGGCGTGGGTCCAGGTCGGGCACCTGGCCGTACAGCGCGGCGCAGGCGAGCGCGGCCGACCAGAGGCGGGCGGCGAGGCCCTGCTGGGCCAGGGAGGCGCAGACGCGGGGCTCACGCACGCCCAGCCGGTCCGCGACGACGGCCACCCTCTCCGCGAGGGCGTCGGTCTGAACGCCCGTCAACCGTCCCGCGTATGTCTGGTCGAGAGGAGGCGCGCTCAGGTCTGCGGGACCGCCGGTGCGCAGGACGAAGAAGCCGCCGAGCGGGCGCAACGCGGTGAGGCCGGGGTCGAGTTCCACGGTCAGCACTTGTACCAGTCCCCAAGTGGGCGGGCGTCCGGTCACCCCCCTTGGGGATGAGCGGGGCGCCTTCGTACTCCATCGGCAGTAGGACTCATCGCGTGCTCAGGGACGACGACTGATCGGGCACGAGCGGGCAGAGTGTCGGCATGGAAGCCGACCGTGCCCTGAGCCGGGCCCGCCTGCCGCTGGGACACGACGCGGGGAGCCGCAGATGAGCGCCCTCGCGTTGTCCGTGCTGCTGTCCTTCGTCTCCGCCGTCGCGTACGCGGGCGGTGCCGTCGTGCAGGAGCGCGTCGCGGACTCCTGCTCCGGTGAGCGGTTCGCGCCGCTGCGCAGGCCGGGGTGGTGGGCGGCGCTGGGGCTGAACGGCCTGGGCGGGGTGCTGCATGTCGTGGCGCTGGCCTTCGGCCCGCTGAGCCTGGTCCAGCCGCTGGGCGCGCTGACCATCGTCTTCGCACTGCCCATGGCGGCGCTGTTCGTCGGCCGCGGCGCCGGGGCGACGGCCTGGCGGGGCGCGGTGATGGCGACGGCCGGTCTCGCGGGCCTGCTCTCATTGATCGGTGCCTCCGGCGCGGGCTCCCTGGGGCCGGCGCAGCGGACGGCGCTGGCGCTGGTGACGGGCGGTGCGATCGTCGCGCTGATGGCGGCGGCGCGGGCCGCGCACCGGCATCCGGCGGTGCGCAGCGTGCTGCTGGCGACCGGCGCGGGTGCGGCGTTCGGCATGTCGTCGGTGTTCACCAAGACGGTCGCCGTCGACTGGAGCGCGGGCGCCGGTCTCGCCGGGCTGCCGTCCCTCGGCGTGATCGGCGTCCTCTCGGCGGCCGGGGTTTTCCTCTCCCAGTCGGCCTACCGGGACGGCGGCCTCGCCGCGCCCCTGGCCACGCTGACCGTGGTCAACCCGGTGCTGGCCGCCGTCGTCGGCATCGTCCTGTTCGGCGAGACCTTCCGGCACGGCACCACGGGCACGGTCCTGGCGCTGGGCTGCGCGGTGGTGACGGGCGGCGGGCTGATCCTGCTGACGACGGAGCGGCTGAGCGGCCCGGCGGGCCGGGAGGCGTCGGCGCCCGCTGTCCACTCGGACGCCGCGCGCGGGCCGGCCGTGCCGGGGTCGAGGTGGCCGGTGGACCCGGCCGCCCCGGTGCTCGCCTCCGTGGAGGCCGAGGACGCCGGGCGCGACCGGGACGACGACGACGGGGGCACCCCCGCCGGCCCTCGTTCCCTGCCCGACGTTCCCCTGTGCGCCTGACCGTCAGAGCTGGGCGCCGTGTGCCCGGAGGTAGGCGACCGGGTCGACGTCGCTGCCGAAGCCGGGCCCGGTGCGCACCTCGAAGTGCAGGTGGGGACCGGTGACGTTGCCGGTCGCACCGGACCGGCCGAGGCGCTGGCCGGCGCTCACGCTCTGACCGGACCGTACGGAGATCGCGGAGAGGTGGGCGTACTGCGAGTAGCGGCCGTCGTTGTGCCGTACGACGACCTGATAGCCGTACGAACCACCCCAGCCGGCCGAGACCACCAGGCCGTTGGAGATGGCATGGACCGAGGTGCCGGTGGGCACCAGGAAGTCGACGCCGGTGTGGTAGCCCTTCGACCAGTGCGAGCCGGCCGTGCGGTAGCTGGTGCCGATGGAGGCGTGCACGGGGGCGACGACGGTGTGCCCCGAGTGGCTCGAAGACGTCTTGTGCTCGGTGGCGGCCTTGCGCTGCGGCTTCGGCGCGGCCTTCTTCTCGGTCTTCTGCGGGTGCGTCCGGTGTTTCGGCGCGGCCGTGACGGGTGCCTTGGCGGCGCCGTGCAGGCTGAGCCGCTGGCCGGGGACGATCAGGTCGGGATCGGCGCCGATGACGGTGCGGTTGTCCTCGTAGAGGCCGCGCCAGCCTTCCCGCACCCGGTGTTCCCCGGCGATGCCGGACAGCGTGTCGCCGCGTACCACGGTGTACATCTCGGCGCGGCCGGCACGGGACTGCGGGGTGGTCTGCGGCCGTACGTCCTGGGCGGCGGCGGGTCTCGCCTGTTGCGTGGCCGACCTGGCCGGACGGCTCGGCGCGCTCTCGGTGCGGGGCGCGTTCCCCCCGCGGGCGAGTCCGGCGCGCGGGCCGCAGGCGGGCCAGGCGCCGGGACCCTGGCCGTCGAGGACCTTCTCGGCGACGGCGATCTGCTGCGCCCGGGTGGCCTGGTCGGCGCGGGGCGCGTACCGGGTGCCGCCGTACGCCTCCCAGGTGGAGCGGGTGAACTGGAGGCCGCCGAAGTAGCCGTTGCCGGTGTTGATGCTCCAGTTGCCGCTGGACTCGCAGGCCGCGACCTTGTTCCAGGTGGAGGCGTCCGCCGCGTCCGCGGTACCCGCCGCGACCAGCGGGATGGCGAGTCCGGCGCCGCCGGCGGTGACGGTGAGTGAGGCGCGGTTGATCCTGCTCGGCTGGTACCGGCGATGCCGGCCGCGTACGGCCATGGTCCGAAATCCCCTCGACATGCGTCAGGAGGGGCAAAAGTAAGCGCCGGGAACAGGCCAGGACAAGAGCGGAATCCGGCCTGTCCTGGGTTCAAGTGGCCGGAGACGGGCTTTGGTTGAGGTCGGAGCTGTCCGGCACCCCGTGAAGTGAGCCGAGACGGGTGCCACGTCCGTACTGATGCCTGGCGAGCCGGATGTGCGCTCGCCGGGGCGGCGCGACAGGATGGGCCGCAGGGCCCCCACCGACGGAGCCGCAGCAACGACGCAGCTAGGGAGCAGGCGGTATGAGCACACACGCGCAGATCGGCGTCACGGGCCTGGCGGTCATGGGCCGCAATCTCGCCCGGAACTTCGCGCGCAACGGCTATACGGTCGCCGTCCACAACCGCACGGCGTCGAAGACGCGCGAGCTGGTCGAGGAGTTCGGGGGCGAGGGCGAGTTCGTCCCCGCCGAGACCGCCAAGGAGTTCGTGGAGGCGCTGGAGCGGCCGCGCCGACTCGTGATCATGGTGAAGGCCGGTGAGCCGACGGACGCGGTGATCGAGGAGTTCGCGCCGCTGCTGGAGCCCGGCGACATGATCATCGACGGGGGCAACGCGCACTTCGCGGACACCCGGCGCCGGGAGCGGGAGCTGCGCGAGCAGGGCATCCACTTCGTGGGCACCGGTATCTCCGGCGGCGAGGAGGGCGCGCTCCACGGGCCGAGCATCATGCCGGGCGGCTCGGTGGAGTCGTACGACTCGCTGGGCCCGATGCTGGAGAAGATCTCCGCGAAGGCGGACGACGGCGCCCCCTGCGTGACGCACGTGGGTCCCGACGGCGCCGGCCACTTCGTGAAGATGGTGCACAACGGCATCGAGTACGCCGACATGCAACTCATCGGCGAGGCGTACCAGTTGCTGCGCGATGTCGCCGGGTACTCGCCCGCCGAGATCGCGGACATCTTCCGTACCTGGAACCAGGGACGGCTGGACTCCTACCTGATCGAGATCACCGCCGAGGTGCTGTCCCACGTGGACGCGGAGACCGGCAAGCCGTTCGTGGACGTGGTGGTCGACCAGGCCGAGCAGAAGGGCACCGGGCGCTGGACGGTGCAGATCGCGCTCGACCTGGGCGTGCCGGTGTCGGGCATCGCCGAGGCCGTCTTCGCCCGCTCCCTCTCCGGGCACGCGGCGCTGCGGGAGGCTTCGCGGGACCTCGTGGGACCGAAGCCGACGCCGCTGAGCAGGGAGGAGGCCGCCGCCTTCGCGGACAAGGTGGAGCAGGCGCTGTACGCCTCCAAGATCGTCTCGTACACCCAGGGTTTCCACGAGATCGCCGCCGGCAGCGCGGAGTACGACTGGGACATCGACCTCGGTGAGGTCGCCGCGATCTGGCGCGGGGGCTGCATCATCCGCGCCGCCTTCCTCGACCGCATCCGCGCCGCGTACGACGCCCGCGCCGACCTGCCGAGCCTCCTCTCCGACGAGACCTTCGCCCGGGAGATCGCGGACGCGCAGGACGACTGGCGGGAGGTCCTCGTCGCGGCGACCCGCCAGGGCGTACCGGCCCCCGGCTTCTCGGCCGCCCTCGCCTATTACGACGCCCTGCGCGCGGACCGCCTGCCGGCGGCGCTGACCCAGGGCCAGCGGGACTACTTCGGTGCGCACACGTATCGGCGGGTGGACAAGGAGGGGGCCTTCCACACGCTGTGGGGTGGGGGCCGGGAGGAGGTCGAGGCGTAAGCCTCCGGCGGATCGGCGGGTGCGAGTCTCGGGCTGACGCCCGGAGTGCGGGTGCGCGCTCGCTCCCGCAGCACGTCGGCCCGGCGTGGACGCGATGACGGGCAAGGGCGCCGCCAGGGATGACCCTGGCGGCGCCCTTGCCCGTGCTGGGGGCCTTTCGAGGGGCTGCTCGGTCGCGACGGCACCCACGGGTACCGAGGAGCCGGCCCGTACATCCCGCTCATCGACTCAGGGGCGGGCCGGGCTCCGGGTTCGGTACGGGCTCCGGACCCGGCGGGACGGGCGACGGGGCGGGGCCGGGAGGCACCGGGCCCGGCGCCGGAGGAGTGGGCCCCGGGCCGGGGACCGGAGGCGTCGGCTCGGGGCCGGGCTCGGGCGGCGGCACCGGGGTGGGGTACGGGTCCGGCGGGGTGGGGCCGGGGCCAGGGCCGGGTGCCGGGGGGACTGGGTCGGGGTTCGGCTGGGTCATGACTGCCTCCGTGCGGTCGCCGGACTTCATGGTGACCACCTCCCGACTACCCGCCGCACACCACCCCACTCCCCCGCGGTCAGCGACGCACCTGCTCCTTCGCGGCAGCGACCAGCGCGGGATCGGCGGCGGGAGCCTCGTCGGGATGCCGCTCGGCCCAGGAGACGACGTAGGGGCACAGCGGAGCGACGGGCACTCCCTCCCGCCCCGCGAGCGCGTACAGCTCACGGGCGAGCGACCCCGCGATGCCCTTGCCCTCGTGGGCGGGCTCCACGATGGTGTGAACGGGAACCAGAGCGCGCGCGGGCGATTCCAGCACGAAGTACTCGATGCGCCCGACGACTTCGCCTCCGGCGACGGCCTCGAGGCGGCCCGCCGCCCGGTCGTCACGGATCTCGACACCACTCATGGGCACGCACGCTCCTGTTCGTCGTCCACGCTCAGGCCGAAACGGCCTGCGGACTGCGCTGCTGGTCGGAGCCGGGTACGGGCTCGGACGGGTCGGCGCCGAGGGACACGATCCGGTTGTCCCCGTCGACATGCACGACCCTGGGCTTCAGATCCCGCGCCTCGGCGTCGGAGACCTGAGCGTAGCTGATGATGATCACCAGGTCGCCGGGCTGTACGAGGTGCGCGGCGGCTCCGTTGATCCCGATCACCCCGGACCCGCGCTCGCCCTCGATGACGTATGTCTCCAGGCGGGCGCCGTTGGTGATGTCCACGATGTGCACCAGCTCGCCGGGCAGCAGATCGGCCGCCTCCAGCAGCTCGGCGTCGATCGTCACCGATCCCACGTAGTGCAGGTCGGCCTGGGTGACGGTGGCACGGTGGATCTTGGACTTGAACATGGTGCGCAGCATCGAAACACTCCGAGATGTAGGCTCCCTGCCTGCGTTTTTGCAGGTCAAGTGCTATCTCCACACTTTACAACGAGTCGCATGAAAAGGCGGCCGTCTTCAGGTTTCGCCGTCGCCGCAGAGGGGCGGCGAGGAAAACCGGCGTGCCCGCGGCCCGACCGCCTCGTTACCGAATACGGACATACCTCGGTGAACGACGCCCACCCCGGCGTCATCTCACGGGGTGCAGCGAAACAGCCGAGGCGGCACCCTCCTGCTCCCGCAGGAGGGTGCCGTGTACCGACAGACCATGGGGGAGTTTTCATCATGACCACGCAACGTGCCCGCCGTACCACCCGTTCCGCCGCCCTGGCCGCCGCCACCGCCGCGCTGGCGCTCGGCCTGACCGCCTGCGGCGGCTCCGACGACGGTTCGAAGGCGGCAGGCGACGACCACACCGCCGGTACCTCGCTGAGCAAGGGCAGCGGGGAAGGCGCCGGCAGCACGGGTGGCCGCGGGGAGGGGGCGCGCTCGGCGACCGTCTCGAACAAGGACACCACGGCCGCCGCTCGGCAGTGCCGCGGAGACGAGATGCTGGTCACCGCGGTGCACCGGTTCGCGGGTGAGCAGGGCGACCACCTGCTCGTCACCGCGTCGAACGAGGGCAACACGCCCTGCTGGGTCACCTCGTACCCGGCCGTGAAGCTCGGCGGGGACGTCGACGCTGCCACGCTGCCGCACTCGAAGAAGGACAATCCGGGCGGCGACAAGCACATCACGCTCCCGCCCGGAGGCAAGGCGTACAGCGCGGTGAACCTCTTCGACTACGGCTCGAAGAACCACACGGCGCAGTCGTTCGCCATCGCGCTGCGCGGCTCGGACGGCCACACCGGGCCCTTCTACTCCGTCGACACCAAGGGCGAGAAGCCGAAGTTCACCTGGAACGAGGCCGACGTGCTGAACTGGAACACCGAGAAGCCTTACGACTTCTGACGCCACCTCTGCCAACGAAACCCCCTTGCGGGCGGTGTCCGCGAGGGGGGCGGCGTACGTGGCCGGGGTCATGCCGGGCCGCGAAGTCGTCGCGGTCGATCATGCTGTCCACCGGCGACAGCCTGGAAGACGCGGAAAACGGGCCGCATCCGCTCGGGCCACGACAGGCGAAGGGGTAGCCATGAGGAACCACGTCACTCCCCATGCCCTCGTCTCCGGTGCCAGCATCGCCGGTCTCTCCGCCGCCTACTGGCTGCGCCGCACCGGCTGGGAGGTCACCGTGGTCGAGCGCGCGCCCGCCTTCCGCGACGGTGGGCAGAACGTGGACGTGCGGGGCGTCGCGCGCGAGGTGCTGGACCGGATGGGGCTCTTCGACGCGGTGAAGGCGCTGAACACCACCGAGACCGGTGCGGTGTTCGTGGACGGGCGGGGCAGGGTGACCGCCGAACTGCCCTCCGACGGGCCGGACGGCGCCACGGCCGAACTGGAGGTCCTGCGCGGCGACTTCGCCCGCGCCATCCTCGACCACCTGCCCGACGGCGTCGAGATCGTCTACGGCGACACGATCAGTGACACCGCCGAGGACGAGGACGACGACTCGGTCACCGTCACCACCGCAGCCGGCCGCGTCCTCCGCGCGGACCTCCTCGTGATCGCCGAGGGCGTCCGCTCGGCCACCCGGGACCGGCTCTTCGACGGGCTGGTGGACCGCCGCGCGCTCGGGGTCGACATGGTGTTCGGCACCATCCCGCGCACCGAAGCCGACGACGACCGCTGGCGCTGGTACAGCACGGTCGGCGGCCGGCAGGTCCATCTGCGGCCCGACAACCACGGCACCACCCGCGCCATCCTCTCCTACCCCCGTGACGAGGACCTCGCCTCGCTCGACCGCGACCAGGCGCTGGCCCGCGTCCGCACCCGGTATGCCGGCGCGGGCTGGGAGGCGGAGCGTGTGCTGGACGGGTTCGACGCCTCCGAGGACGTGTACATCGACGGTCTCACCCAGATCCGCATGCCCACCTGGCACCGTGGCCGGGTCTGCCTCGTGGGCGACGCCGCCTGGTGTGTCACCCCCATGGGAGGAGGCGGCGCGTCACTCGCGCTGACCAGCGGCTACGTCCTGGCCGCCTGTCTCTCCGCCGCGGACACCGAGGCCGCCCTCACCGCGTACGAGAGCTGGATGCGGCCGCTGGTCGACTCCGTGCAGAAGCTCCCGCCCGGCGTCGTACGGCTCGCCTACCCCCGGACCCGGCTCGGGCTCGCCCTGCGGACGCTGGTCATGCGGGCCCTCACCTCCCCGCTCCTCGCACCGGTCACCGCCCGGCTCACCCGTGTCGCGGACACGGACCGCCCGTTGCCGCCGATCGCCTGAGTCAGCGCGGCGCCGGTGCCCAGCCGGGCGGGCCCAGCAGATACCCGGCGCGGTCGCGCCAGGTGCGGGCCGCGCGGACGTCGCGCCAGGTGGCCGCGTACTCGTGGAAGGCGACGCGGAGCGGGTGGTGGGTCTCGATGTTCTTGGTCAGGCCGTAGACCACACGCTCGCCCTCGGCCTCGAAGGTGCCCAGCAGGCGGTCCCAGACGATGAGGATGCCGCCGTAATTGCGGTCCAGGTAGACGTGGTTGGAGCCGTGGTGCGCGCGGTGGTGGGACGGGGTGTTGAAGACCCACTCCACCGGGCGCCATAGCTTGTCCACCCGCTCGGTGTGCAGGAAGAACTGGTAGATCAGGCTGACCGACTGCTGGAGCAGGATCATCCACGGCGGTACGCCGAGCAGCGCGAGCGGCAGCCAGAACGGCAGCGTCGTCATCGGCGTCCAGCTCTGCCGGAGCGCGGTCGACAGGTTGAAGCGCAGACTGGAGTGGTGCACCACATGGCTCGCCCACAGCACCCGCACCCGGTGGTGGGCGCGGTGGAAGACGTAGTACGCCAGGTCGTCGGCGAAGAACAGCAGCAGCCAGGTCCACGGGGAGGCCGGGGAGAGGTGCCAGGGGGCGGCGGTGAAGGCGGCGGCGAACACCACGACCGTCACCGCCTTCCACGGCAGCCCGATCACCTGGCTCCCGGCGCCCATGGACATGCTGGTGACGGTGTCGCGCAGCTCGTAGCCGCGTTCGTCGTCGTCGGGGAGGAAGCGGTACGACAGCGCCTCCACGAGGACCAGGAGCACGAACGCGGGTATCGCGTAGACGACGGCCGGGATCATGTCGGTTTCACCGCTTCCGGGGCTTCGGTGGGGACGCTGCGGGACAGCAGCTCGCGGGCGAGCCGTTCGGCGGCGTGGGACTCACGGGCGGCGATCAGCGTGCCGAGCCGCAAGTGGGCCTCCACATCCAGGAGTTCGTCGGCACGCAGGGCGTCCGGTACTTCCGCGACCGGGAGCGCGCCGGTGACCAGGCTGTTGAAGGCCAGCAGGTAGGCGATGTTCCCGGAGCCCTCCACGATCAGCCGCCACCACGCGACGTCCGCCTCGGCCAACTCATCCAGATCCGGGCCCTGTACGGCGTACCGGCTCGCGCTCTCCACGATGTGCGAGGCGGCCCGGTCGGAGCAGCGCAGCGCGCACAGCCGGGCGGCGTCGGCCCCGATGCAGGCGCGCATCTCCAGTGCGTCACGGGTGAGTTCGGCGATCGTGGGGCCGCTGTCGGCCGCCGCGATGCCCAGGGCGAGGTCGAGTCCGGCGGTGCGCCGCCAGTCCAGGACAAGGGTGCGGCCGCCGTGGCTGACCTCGATCAGCCGGGCCTGCTGGAGCCGCTTCACGGCCTCGCGGACCGCGTGCCGGTTCACCCCGAACTCGGCCGCGAGGTCGCGTTCGGCGGTGAGCGGGGCGCCGGGCGGGGGCGTGCCGCCGAGAATCCGGTCGCGGAGTACGGCGTAGAGCTGGTCGGAGACCGCCTCACGCCGCACGGGTAAGGGAGTCATGGCGAACAGAGTGGGTGACGGCCGGGGGCTGGTCAACTGGTTGGACCAGATGGGCCGTCACCCCCTTCGTCATGCCGGGCTCACCACTCCGCGAAGGAGCCGTCCGTGTGCCGCCACACCGGGTTGTGCCAACGGTGGCCCTTCTCCGCGGCCTTGGCGACGGCGTCCTCGTCGATCTCGATGCCGAGGCCGGGCGCGGTCAGCCGGGCCATGTGGCCGTCGGTGGTGTCGAAGTCGAAGACGGAGGTGTCGACGAGGTAGTCGCCGAGATCGGAGCCGACGTTGTAGTGGATGCCGAGGCTGGTCTCCTGGATGAAGGCGTTCGGGCTGGCGAAGTCCACCTGGAGGCAGGCCGCGAGGGCGATGGGGCCCAGCGGGCAGTGCGGGGCGAGTCCCACGCCGTGCACCTCGGCCTGGGCCGCGATCCGGCGCACCTCGGAGATGCCGCCGGCGTGCGAGAGGTCGGGCTGGGCGAGCGCGACGCCGGAGCGCAGTACCGGGTCGAAGTCCCAGCGGGAGTAGAGGCGTTCGCCGGTGGCGACCGGGATGCTGGTGGCGGCGGTGAACTCGGCGTACTGAGAGGTGAGTTCGGGCAGCAGCGGCTCCTCGATGAACATCGGCCGGAGCGGCTCCAGGGCGCGGGCGAGCTGCTTGGCGAGGGCGGGCGAGGTGCGGCCGTGGAAGTCGATGGCGACGTCCCCGTCCTCGCCCATCACCTCGCGCACGGAGGCGACGCGGGCGAGGACGGCGTCGATCTCGCGGGAGGTCTCCAGGTGCTTGAGCCGACCGCCGACGTTCATCTTCACGGCACGGTAGCCCTGTTCGAGGCGCTGGGCCGCGTGCTCAGCGGCCTCGCTCGGGTCGTCGCCGCCGATCCAGGAGTACATCCGCATCCGGTCCCGGACGGCGCCACCGAGCAGGTCGTGCACCGGGACACCGTGGTACTTGCCCTTGATGTCCCACAGTGCCTGGTCGATGCCGGACACGGCGGACGACAGGACGGGCCCGCCCCGGTAGAAGCCGCCCTTGGTCATGACCTGCCAGTGGTCCTCGATGCGCAGCGGGTCCTGGCCGATGAGGTGATCGGCGAGTTCGTCGACGGCGGCGGCGACAGTGTGGGCGCGGCCCTCGACCACGGGCTCGCCCCAGCCGGTTATCCCCTCGTCCGTCTCGATCTTCAGGAAGAGCCAGCGGGGGGCGACGAGGTAGGTCGTGAGTGTGGTGATCTTCATGGGTGCGGCGGCTCCTGTCTGAGTGCGGTTGGTTCAGGGCTTCAAGAGGGCGGCCAGGGAGTGGAGTTGCTCGGGATCTTCGAGTGCCGAGCCGACGGCGACGACCTTGGCACCCGCCGCCAGGTACGCGGCCGCGTTCGACGCGTCGATGCCACCGGTGGCCACGAACGGCACCTCGGGGAAGGGCCCGCGCATGGCGCGGAACCAGTCGGGGCCGAGCACGCTCGCCGGGAACGCCTTCAGCCAGTCCAGGCCCAGTGCCCGCGCCGCCTGCACATCGGTGGCCGTCGCCACGCCGGGCAGATGTGGCAGCCCGGCGTCGAGGCTGGCCCGCGCCACCTCGGCGTCGAACCCCGGCGCCACGGTGAAGGCCGCTCCGGCCGACACCGCCCACGCCAGCCGCTCCGCCGTGGTGACGGTGCCCGCGCCGACCGGCTTGCCGCGCTCGGCGCCCGCGGCCACCACGGCGGCGAGGACCTCCGCGGCCTCCCGGCTCTGCACCGGCACCTCGACGCACTCGATGCCCAGGTCCCAGGCGCGGGTGGCCAGTTGGACGGACTTTTCGAGCGGCATCCCGCGCAGGATCGCCATCACGGGCGCCTTCGCGAAGATCCGGTCGAAGGACAGGGGGTTCACGGTCGCCATCCCAGCTCCCTGGAGATCGTCTCTGCGGTGGTCGTCAGCTCGGGCAGCACGTCCCGCTCCAGCGCGGTCAGGTCCGCCTTCGCCTTGAGCGCGGTCACGGAGACCGCCGCGATCACGTCGCCGCCGCTGTCCCGTACGGGTACGGCGACACAGTTCACGTAGTCCTCGTACTCGCCGTCGTCCACGGCGAAGCCGCGCGCGCGGGTCTCGTCCAGCGCCTTCCGGTAGGCGGCCGGGTCGGTGATCGTGGTGCCGGTGTGCGGGGCGAAGTCGCAGGTGGCGAGCAGGGCTTCGGCGGTGGGGCGCGGTACGTGGGCGAGGATCGCCTTGGCGACACCGGCGGTGTGCAAGGTCACGGGGCGGCCGATCTGGGAGTACAGGCGTACTCCGTCCACCGGGTCGACCTTGTCGACGTAGACGATCTGCCCGCCCTCCAGCGCGGCCAGGTGCACGGTGTGCCCGCAGTGTTCGCCCAGCGTGCGCAGGTGGCCGGCCGCGATCTCCTTGAGCCCGAACTGCTCCAGGGCGAGTTGGGCGAGTCCGGCGAGCCGGTGCCCCACCGCGTACCGCCCGTCGGGCAGCCGCCGCGCCAGTCCGCCGTCGGTCAGCGACTCCAGGATGCGCAGCGCGGTCGACCGGTGCACGCCGAGATGGTCGCCCACCTCGGTCTGGGTACGGGGTCCTCGGGCGATGAACTCCAGGATGTCGATGGCCCGTCTCACCGTCTGTGACATGGCTCAGGTCCCTTCCAAGGTGTCGGCGGGCACATAGTCCTCGATGCTGCGCAGGGTGCGCCCGGCCAGGCGGTGACCGAGGGCGAGCCGCTCGGCGGAGCCCGAACCGTGCAGGAATCCGCTCAGGTAACCGGCGGCGAAGGCGTCTCCGGCGCCGACCGCCTCGATGACCTCGATGGCGGGGGCGGGGACGAACTTCCGCCCAGTCCCCGCGAATTCGGTGGCTCCGACCTCGCCGTCCTTCACGACCAGCGTGCCGCGAGGCGCGAGGTGGGCATGGATCTCCTCCGCCGTGGCGGCTCCCCACAGCCGCTCACCCTCGTCCCGGCCGACGAACACGAGGTCGGCCCGGCGGGCCAGGTCGCGCAATGCCGTCGCCGCGTGCTCCAGCGAACTCCACAGCGCCGATCGATGGTTCACGTCGAAGGACACCAACACCCCCGCCTGCGAAGCCCGTTCCATGAGCAGCTCCACCAGCTCCGCGCATCCCTCCGACAACGCGGGCGTGATTCCCGTCAGATGCAGCAGCCTGGCCCCGGCCAGGTCGACGCGCTCGGCATCCGTGGGCCCCATCCGGGAGGCGGCCGAGCCGCGCCGGTAGTAGTGCACCCGGGTGCCGTCCGGCCCAGGGTCCTTCAGGTAGAGGCCGGTTGGCGCGTCCGGGTCGACCCGGACTCCACCGACGTCCACCCCACACCCGGCGACCACCGCGACGATCCGCCGCCCGAGCGGGTCGTCCCCGACCCGGCTCACCCACGCCGACCGGTGCCCCAGGTCGGCCAGGTACTGCGCCACCGTCGACTCGGCCCCCGCAACGGCGAGCCGCAACTCCCGGCTGCGTTCCAGTCCTTCGCCGTCGGCCGGGGTGACCTGCGCCATCGTCTCGCCGAGGCAGACCGTCGTACCGGTCATCGCCATCCCCTCCATTGACATGCGGCTGTGGCCGTGAAGAACATTAGCAGCCCTTGCGCAACAGGCGTGCACATGTTGCAACATGCAGGGCGCACGAGTCCCCGACCGATGGTGAAAGGGAGTGCGATGAGCCCGACGACGAGCGCATCCGCCCGCCAGGAATCCGCCCCGCGCGCGCCGCTGAGCGCACGAGCACGTCAGCGCAGAACGGCCGCCGCGAGTGTCGTCGGGTCGATCCTGGAGTGGTACGACTTCTTCCTCTTCGGCGCCTGCGCCGCGATCGTCTTCAACAAGATCTTCTTCCCGTCGATCTCCCCCTTCGCGGCCACCCTGGCGTCCTTCGCCACCTTCGGACTCGGCTTCGCGGTACGCCCGGTCGGCGGGCTGCTCCTCGCCCACCTCGGGGACCGGGTGGGCCGCCGCCCGGTGCTGATCCTCACCGTGGTCCTGATGGGCGCGGGCACGCTGGCCATCGGCGCGCTGCCCACGTACCACCAGATCGGCGTCTGGGCCCCGGTACTGCTCGTGCTGTGCCGGATGATGCAGGGCTTCGGCGTCGGCGCCGAACTCGGCGGCGCGTACGTCATGTCGACGGAGGCCGCCCAGGAGCACAGGCGCGGCTTCTACGGATCACTGCCCGGCGCGGGCGAGTTCATCGGCGTGGTCATCGCGTCCGGCGCGGTCGCCGCCGTCTCCACGCTGCCCGAGGACGACTTCCTGAGCTGGGGCTGGCGCATCCCCTTCCTGGCCAGTGCCCTGGTCGTGGTGATCGCGCTGCTGACCCGTAACGCGGCGCCGGAGACGGAGCAGTTCGAGGCGGCCCGCGACAGCGGCAGGCGCGAGAAGCTGCCCGTGCTCGCCGCGATCAAGGCCCGGCCCAAGGCGATCGCGCTGCTCATCGGCTCCGGCTGCGCCACGGCCATCGCCTCGTACGCGATCCAGGGCTATCTGCCGAGTTACCTCACCAACCAGCTCGGCCTGTCGTCCGGCACGGCCGTGCTCGGCATCACCATCGCCTCGGCCGTCTCGATCCTCACCATCCCGCTGGCGGGCGCGCTGTCCGACCGGGTCGGGCGCAAGCCGGTGATGATCGGCGGGGCCGTGGCGATCACACTGTTCGCGTACCCGTTCTTCCTGATGGTGGACACGCGGGAACCCTGGCTGATCTACACGGCGATCACCGTCGCGTTCGCCCTCTTCCTCAACTCGATCTTCGCGGTCGCGGGCACCTTCTACGCCGAGTCGCTGCCCACCGAGGTCCGTTACAGCGGGCTGGTGTTCGTGCGCGAGATCAACGGCGTGATCTTCGCGGGGACTTCGCCCTTCATCGCCACCCTGCTGGTCGGCGCGGGCGGCGACCGGCCCTGGTACCTGGCCGGGTACATGGCGGCGGCCGGCCTGGCCAGCGCGCTGTGCACCTGGCGCCTGCCGGAGACCGCGCCGGCGCGCACCCAGGGCGCTACCGTGCGCGCGTGAGCCCGGCCTCGGCGGCCTCCGGGCTGGGGAAGGTGGGCAACACCTCGGCGGTGCCGGTCACTTGCAGCATGCGGTCCATGAACCGGTTGGTGCCCACCAGCCCGACCGGGCGCTGCCGCCGGATGGCGAGAAGGTGGTTGACGAGCAGGGAGTCCGCGAAGCTCAGGTGCCGGAGGTCGTACACGAGCGGGCCGGGGAAGAGCCGCAGGACGTCGGCGGTGGCGCGCTCGACACGGTCGATGAACGCCACGTCGAGTTCCCCGCGCAGCTCCATCACCCATACCGAGCCTCGCTGCGCGGAGGCGGACACTCCCGTTCCGCCCCCCTCGTGTTGTTGCTGGAAACACATGCGCACGAGCATTCCGCATCGCTTGACCCATGACAACATTGCGTGTCCACGCGAACACGCCACGTCATCAACTGGGACGGTCCGCCCCTTTCGGGTGCATCACCCGCTCTCGTCAGGGCAGACGTTCCCGAGTCCGGGCGCCGAGAGACCCGGATACGAAGGAATGGATCACGGTGTCAGTGCAGAGCGTGGATGACCGCCGCCCGAGCGGCTCACACGAAAGAAGGACAACAGGGGAGACCCGCCGGACGGACGGCTCCGGAGCGGGCGGCCTGAACGGGCACATGCTGATGGCGGCCGTCGTGTCGGCGATCAGCGGACTGCTCTACGGCTACGACACCGGCATCATCTCCGGCGCGCTGCTCCAGATCTCCGAGGAGTTCCACATCGGCAGCACCATGAAGGAGACCATCGCGGCCGGCATCCTGCTCGGCGCCGTGATCGGCTCCCTGGTGTGCAGCCGGCTGTGCGAGCGCTTCGGGCGGCACCGCACCATCCTGCTGATCTGCGGGATCTTCATCGCGGGCAGCCTGACCTGCGCCTTCGCCCCCAACGCGGTGGGGCTCGCCCTCGCCCGCGTCCTGCTCGGTTTCGCCGTCGGCGGCGCCACCCAGACCGTGCCGATGTACGTGGCCGAGCTGGCGCCCATGGCGATCCGCGGGCGGCTGGTGCTCTGCTTCCAGCTCGCCATCGGCGCGGGCATCGTCATCGCCACCATCGTCGGCGCGAGCGAGGCCGTGTCCTGGCGGGTGGCGATCGGCGCGGCCGCCGTACCGGCCCTGCTGATGCTGCTGGGCCAGTTGCGGCTGCCGGAGAGTCCCCGCTGGCTGATCCTGCGCCACGGGCGTGCGGACCGGGCGCGCGAGGTGCTCGAGGAGCTGCGTCCCGAGGGCTACGACGTGGAGGCCGAGCTGGACGAGATCACCGGCCTGGCCAGGCAGCAGGAGGACACCGACCGTGCCCGGCGGGGCTGGCGCGGGCTACGGCAGCCGTGGGTGCGCCCGGCGCTGATCGTCGGCTGCGGCATCGCGGCCTTCACCCAGCTCTCCGGCATCGAGATGATCATCTACTACGCCCCGACCATCCTCACCGACAACGGCTTCCCGCAGGCCGACGCGCTGCGGATCAGCGTGGCCCTCGGCGTGGTCTACCTGGTGATGATGATCGTCGGCCTGTGGATCGTCGACAAGGTCGGCCGTCGCAGGCTCACTCTGATCATGGTGCCCGGCGCCGCGCTCAGCCTGTTCGCCCTCGGCGCCCTGTACGTCACCGGCCACGGCACCCGTGCCTACGTCCCGGCGATCGTGGGCTGCCTGCTGGCCTTCATGTTCTTCAACGCCGGCGGTCTCCAGCTCATGGGCTGGCTCACCGGCTCGGAGATCCACCCGCTGTCGGTGCGGTCGGCCGCCACCAGCGTGCAGTCGGCCACCCTGTGGAGCACCAACCTGCTGATCACCCTCACCCTGCTGACCATGATCAGCGCCTTCGGTGTGGGCCAGGTGTTCTGGATCTACGCCCTCTTCAACGTCGCCGCCTGGCTGTTCGTGTGGCGGAGGATGCCGGAACTCACCGGGCGCAGCCTGGAGGACATCGAACGGCATCTGAAGGAGCGGAAGTTCCGGCCGCGCGACTTCGCCCGGTCCTGAACGCCCCCGGCCGGGGAGGCGCGGGACGCCCCCGCCTCCCCGGTGCACGATGCTTGACCCATGCGTGCCGCCCGTCTGATCCGCATGGCGCTTCTCGTCCAGTCCAGTCCCGGCCTGACCGCCGACGCCCTCGCCCGTGAACTGGACGTCTCCCGGCGTACGGTGATCCGCGACGCCCAGGCGCTCCAGGAGGCGGGCGTCCCCATCCGCGCCGAACGCGGCCGCGCGGGCGGCTACCACCTGGCGCCGGGCCACCGCACCCGGCTGACCACCCTCCACCCCACCGAGGCCGAGACCCTCTACCTCTCCGGCCTGCCCACCGCCCTGCGCGACCTCGGCCTGTCCGACGCGGCGGACACCGCCCGGCTGAAGCTCTCCGCCACCCTGCTCCCCTCGCTCCGCGCGGCGGCCGAGTCCTCGGTGCGCCGCTTCCACCTGGACGCCCCGGCCTGGTTCCGCGAGCCGTCGACACCCGAGCTGCTGCCGGAGCTGGCCCGCGCGGTGTGGTCCGACCGCACCGTCCGGATCACCTACGCGCGGCCGGGCCGGGTCGACGCGGTGACCCGCCTGCTGCAGCCGTACGGGCTCGTCCTGAAGGCGGGCGTCTGGTACGTCGTGGGCCGGGTCCCGGCCGGGCGGGACGGCGCCTGGCGCACGTACCGCGTCGACCGGGTCACGGCCCTCTCCCCCACCGACGACGAACCCTTCGTCCGCGACCCCGGCTTCGACCTGACCGAGCACTGGCGGGCGAACGCGGAGGCCTTCGCCCGCACGCTGCTGCGGACGACGGCCACCCTGCGCCTGACCGGGCGCGGGCTCGGCCGCCTGCCCGCCGTCGCGGACCCGGCCGGGGTCGCCGAGGCGCTGGCGTCCGCGAGCGGGCCGGACGCCGACGGCCGGGTCAGGGTCGAGCTGCCGGTGGAGTCGGAGGAGGTCGCGTTCGCGCAGCTCAGCGAGTTGGGCGCGGACGTGGAGGTGCTGGCCCCGGAGGGCCTGCGCGAACGCTTCCGCGCCCATGCGCGGGACCTCGCCGCGCTGTACGGCGTGGCCGGTCAGCGGTAGTCGTCGGGGGTGCCCTCCTTGCCGCCGAACTTGACCTCCTCGAAGTAGGCCCAGGCGTCCGGCCGGCTGCCGTCGGCGTCCGTCAGGTCGTAGGTCCGGGCGAGTTCCGCGCTGGAGGTGGACTTGCCGTTCCAGCGGGCGGCGCGCTCGGGGTCGGCGGCGAGGGCGGCGATTCCGCGGGCGAGGTAGGCGGGCGACTCGGCCGTGGCGAAGTCGGGTTCCTGGGCGGTGGCGTCGCGCCAGTTCTCCTCGGTCACGCCGAAGTGGCCGAGCATCTGCTCCGAGCGCAGGAAGCCGGGCGTGACGGCGACGGCCGTGCCGCCGTACTCCGCGAGTTCCTCGCCCAGGCCGAAGGCGATGCGGATGGGGGCGTTCTTGGCGAGGTCGTAGTAGAGGTTCTCCCGGTACCGGCGGTTGTAGACCGCCGTGCCGTCGGTGACCTCCACGTGCAGCGGGGCGTCGGAGCGGATCAGCAGCGGGAGGGCGAGCGCGGCGGTGATCACGTGCGAGCGCACGCCGAGTTCCAGGATGCGCAGGCCGTCGTCGAGCGGGGTCTCCCAGCTCTTCTTGCCGAAGACGGAGTTGACGAGCAGGTGTTCACCGCCCCAGAGGTCGTTGACGAGGATGTCGAGCCGACCCTGCTCGCGGTCGATCCGCCCGACGAGCGCCCGCACCTGCTCGGGGTCCAGATGGTCGGTGGGTACGGCGATACCGGTGCCCCCGGCCGCCGTGACCAGCTCCGCCGTCTCCTCGATGGTCTCGGTGGGCCGCCCGACTTCGCTGGCCCGCTCGCGGGTGGTGCGGCCGGTGACGTAGACGGTGGCTCCGGCGCTGCCCAGCTCGACGGCCATCGCCCGCCCGGCGCCACGGGTGGCCCCGGCGACGAGTGCGATGCGGCCGGCGAGCGGTGTGGTGAGGTCTTTGGTCATGCTTCTACGGTGCACGCCAAAGGTGACAGATCCCGTCACCTTTGTTCTTGCGTGGCTTCGATTTCCTCGCTGACCACCGAGTACGCGGTGTCCCGGTGCGCGTCGTGTTCCGCCAGGCGGGCGGTCAGGGAGGCGCGGATGTCGTCGTAGGTGTCCGAGCCGAGGGGCAGGCGGAGCGGGGCCGCGCCGGTGTCGACCAGGTCGATCATGGCCTGGGCGATCTTCTCGGGGGCGTTGGGCAGGACGAAGGCGCCGTCGGCGAGGGCCTGGCGGGTCTCGCCGGCCGGGGTGGTGGCGTACTCCGGCATGGGTGGGGCGGTGTCCAGGCGGTGCCGAAGCCGGTCGGGGTGGCGCCGGGTTCCACGATGGTGAGGGTGATGCCGAAGGGGGCGATCTCCCGGGCGACCGTCTCGCAGAAGCCCTCGATGCCCCACTTGGAGGCGTGGTAGTAGCCGAAGCCGGGGTAGGTGGTCTGGCCGCCCGCGGTGGAGACCTGGAGGATGCGGCCCTGGCCCTGGGCGCGCAGGTGGGGCAGCGCGGCGCGGATGACGTGGATGGAGCCGAGCAGGTTGGTGTCGATCACCCGCCGGATCTGTTCCTCGGTGGCCTCCTCCACGGAGGCGAAGACGCCGTACCCCGCGTTGTTGACGACCACGTCGATCTCGCCTAGGTCCGCGAAGGCGTCGGCGACGACCTTCTCCACCTGGTCGGTGTCGGTGACGTCGAGGCGGGCGGTCCAGAGCCGATCGCCGTACTCGGCGCGCAGGTCGTCCAGGGCCTCGGGGCGGCGCAGGGTGGCCGCCACCCGGTCGCCGCGTGCGAGCAGCCGCTCGGTGAGGAGGCGGCCGAACCCGGACGAGGTGCCCGTGATGAACCAGGTGCTGGTCATGGTGTTCCTTCCGGTGAAGTCCCCTTACGACGCTAGGACTTCGCGTGGACTCGAAGGCAACCGGTCAGGCCGGGTGGATGGACCGCACCTCGTAGCCGACCGCGGGGCTCGGTACGGGACCCCGGCAGGTGAGCCGGTAGGGGGCCGTGCGGTGGGCGTGCACCTCGATGTCGAACGCGGTCGGGCGGGGGGCGTGGAGTTCGACGCGGACGCGCCAGTCGTCGCCGTCGCGGGCGGTGCCGGTGACCGTGTAGTCGTGCCGCCCGGCCGGGCCGAAGCGGGCGAGCAGGGCGGCGACTGCGACCTGCTGAGGCGGGGCCAGGTCGGTGTACCCGCGCAGGAAGTCGGGGTGGATGCGTCCGGCGAGGTGTTCCTCGACCACCCCCACGGCCGAAGTGGGGTCGAGACAGCCGTAGTACGTCCCGTCGGGCACCATGACGACGTTGGCGGCGAACCGGTCCCCGCCCACGTGGGTGCACTCCCAGACGAGGTTGGGCCAGTGCTCGCTGAGCGCCCGCGCCACGGGCCGGCCGCGTACGGCGCAGCAGATGTCGTGCTGCCCGTGCACGCAGACCAGGACGACGGGCGGCTCGTCGAGGGGGCCCGGTGTCCGGAGCGCCTCGGCGATCTCCACGAGGTCTTGGTCGCTGTTCCAGGTGCCCCAGCGCTGGCGGTAGGCGCCCGACCGCTCGTAGTGCAGCACGGCCCAGCGGCCGGGCCCCTCGGGTCTGGGACGGGTGAGCCGCCTGATGAGGAAGATGCGGGCCCGGACCGCGTGCGCGGCGGCCCAGACGTGGGCCTTGACCACCGGGTCGAGGTCGAGGCCGTCGTAGCCGTTGGTCGGCCATGCGCCCCGGTACTCGATCAGCACCCAGACCGTACCGCGCGGCGCGGTGCCCGCGATCGCGTCGCCGCGCATCCGGGCGGCGTCGGCGCAGAAGAACCGGTCTGTGGTGGTCACCGGGCCGCTACTGTCCGCCCGGCACCAGCACGCCCGCGCGGAGCAGCCGTCCGGCGAGGGGGAGCCCGAGGTCACCGGCCCTACGCACGTCGCCGTCGAGCAGGCGCGTCACCGCGGGGAGGTCGGTCTCGGGAAAGTCGAGCCAGCCGACGCGTGTCATCAGGCGGCTCCCTTCCAGCCGGGCCTCCAGCGCGTCGCGCAGGCGTACGGGCGACTCGGGAACGAGGGCGTCGACGGCGGCGAGCTGGGCCAGCGGGCCGAGCGGCGCCGGGCGGCCCTGGCCGCGCCGGGTGCGGTGGAACAGCGGGGCGGGGTCGGCGTCGGCGACGGCCGCGGTGAGGCGCTCGCGGACGCCGTCGAGCACCTCCGCCGTGGCATCGGCGCCGAGCGGCAGCGTGGCGCGGCTCCAGGGATCGTCGCGGAGCGCGGCGAGGGCGGCCTCGGCGAGCTGTTCGGCGAGCGCGTAGCGGGTCCAGACGTGGACGCCGAGGGTCAGGTGGATGGAGACCTCGCCCTTGGCGCGGGCGGCGTGCAGCCAGCCGCGCGGCAGATAGAGGACGTCCCCGGGCTCCAGCACGGTGTCGATGTACGCGGGCCCCTCCGCCGCCTCGGCGACGGCGGCCCGGTGGTCGGTCCAGGGCTGGTCCCTGAGCGGATCACGGTGGACGGGCTCGTGGACCAGCCAGCGCTTGCTGCCCTGGATCTGGACGACGAACACGTCATGGACGTCGTAGTGGTCGTCGAAGCCCTGGCTCTGCGGCGGGGTGATGTAGGCGTTGGCCTGCACCGGGTGGCCCAGCTCGGCGCACAGCCCGGCGCACAGCTCCCCGACCGGCTCCCAGGTGCGCTGGAGGGCCTGGAGGACGAGGGTGGCGCCGTCGGCGAACAGCCGCCACAGCGCGGTGTCGTCGAGCTGGTCGGCGATGGTGGCACCGACGCCGCCGGGCGAGGTGTAGGACGACTCGGGGAGCACGGTGCCGTTCTTGGCGACGCGGAGGAAGGGGGTGCGCAGGCCCCGGCGCGCGAGGAGTTCGTCCACCGCGCCGGCGTCGAACACGTCGGAGAAGTCGCTCGCGTGGCGAGTGAGCAGCGCGGTGCGCGACCAGACGTCCCGCGCGAAGACGTCGGGGTCGAGGTCGGTCAGACGGCGCCCCAGAATCCCGGCACCCCTGGGGGTGCCGGGATCACGGGAGTCGCCGGCCGGGCCGGTCAAGCGCCGCCGTCCGCGCCGCCGTCGTGGACACCGGGCTGACCGGCGGCACCGCCGTCGGCCGGGCCCTCGGCGCCGTCGTCCGCGCCACCGTCGGCGCCACCGTCGTGCACACCGGGAACACCGGCCGCCCCACCGTCGGCGGGACCCTCGGCACCCTCGTCGGCGCCACCGTCGTGGACACCGGGGACACCGGCCGCGCCGCCGTCCGCGGGGCCCTCGGCGCTGCCGTCCGCACCGCCGTCGTGCACACCGGGAACGCCCGCCGCGCCGCCGTCCGCGGGACCTTCGGCGCTGCCGTCCGCACCGCCGTCGTGCACGCCGGGCTCGCCGGCCGCCCCGCCGTCCGCGGGGCCCTCGTGCTGGTGATCGGAAGTAGCCACAGTTCCTCCTCGCCGTCGCCCTGGGTGGACCCGCCGCCCGGTCAACGAGGCCGGACGGACTCTCCGGCGGTGCCGAGGCACGCCGGCTGGGCCTCTCCGACTACCGTCACCCAGAAACCGGCCGCCTGCATCCGGTGGGCCGAGGCGGTCGGCGCTCAGCCCGCCACCGCGTCTGGGTCCCGCGGCCTGCCGCCCTCGGCCAGCGCGTCGGCGGCCCGGCCCCGGTACTCGCGGTAGCGCCGCAGGTACGACCGCGCCATGGGCCCCGGCGGGACGCCACGGGCGAAGGCCCGCATGTTGCGCTCGCCCGCGTTGTAGCCGAGGGCGAGCAGCTCGTCGCGGCTGTAACGGCGCACGTGGGCACCCGGAAGGGCCCGGTCGAGGTCCCTCAGATGCAGGGCCGCGACACGGACGGCGAACGCGGGGTCGTCCCGCAGGTCCTCCCAGCTCCCCGACAGGCCGTGCGCGCGCCGGACCGACTCGAAGGCCCCTTTGTGCATGTTGGCCACGCCGAAGGACGCGCCGGGCTTCCACCACTGCCAGAGGCGTTCGAGGAGCGGGTGGTGCGGTTTGTACGCCTCGTTGTGCAGCACGGTCATCAGCAGCACCGGCGACACCCCGGCCGTCTCGGCGCTGCGGGCGACGGTCCCCGCGTAGTCGGCCGGGTCGTAGCCGCCGGGCAGCAGGGGCGGGGTCGGGGCGCGGCCGGGATCGTGCGCTGCCTGCGTCGGTCTTCTGTCCATGAGCACGGCCTTTCCCCTGCCACCAGCCGGACGGCGGAACTCCCGTCGTCCTTCTGGCCACCAAGTGCCCGAGCGCCCCGGCCTCAATCCCCTACCGGCGGGTGGTCCGTCCGACCCCGGCGTACACCCAGTACTCGGTCGGGTTGTCCGGGAGGGCCCCGGCCGGGTCGGGGCGCCACAGCGGGACGTGGACCAGGCCGGGCTCGGCGAGGTCGAAGCCGTCGAAGAGGCCGAGGATCTCGTCGTACGAGCGGGCGGTCACCGGGGAGGTGGCGCGGGACCGGTAGAGCTGTCCCACGGCGGCGGCGGTGTCGGGGCGGTCCTGGTTGGTCGCGTGGGACATCGCCAGCCAGCTCCCCTCGGGCAGCGCGTCCCGGAAGGCGCCCACGAGAGCGCGCGGGTCCTCCTCGGGCGTGATGAAGTGCAGGATCGTGATCATCAGTACGGCGACGGGTTCGTCGAAGTCGATCAGCTTGCGGAGCTGCGGCGACTGGAGGATGTCGGCCGGCCTGCGGATGTCGCCGTCGACGATGTCCGCGTGCGGGTTGTCCGCGAGCAGTGACGCGCTGTGCGCCACGGCGACGGGATCGTTGTCGACGTACACCACACGGGCGTCCGGGTCGGCCGCCTGGGCCACCTCGTGGACGTTGCCCTGGGTGGGGATGCCGGAGCCGAGGTCGATGAACTGCCGTATCCCGGAGTCGATCAGGAAGCGCACGGCCCGGCCGAGGAAGTCCCGGTTGGCCCGCGCGAGAGTACGCACCTGGGGATCGATGGCGGTGAACGCGGCCACCGCCTCCCGGTCGATGGCGAAGTTGTGCTGTCCGCCCAGCATCGCGTCGTACATCCGGGCGACGCTCGCCTTGTCGGGCTCTGCCCCGGAACCCGCAATCGTGCTGTCGGACATCGCAACTTCCTTCCCTCGCACGCGACTTGACGACGCATCATATAGTTGCCCGGAACGACGAGCGACGCCCCGCCCCGCCTCTTCCGGCCTGTCGCGCGGCTGTCGCGCTCACCCCCGGAAAGGCACGACTCTGCGGAACGACCCGCGCAGCCGCATCGACGAACCGCCCGCCGCCCGGACCTCGCCGCGCCGGCCGCTCCTCTCCCCCGCCACCGACGCGATCGGCTCCGCGCTCGATCTGCCGTTGACCGGTGGCCAGTTCACGCACGCGCTGGCCCCCGCCTTCGCTGACGCGGCCTCGGTGTACCTGCTGGAGCGGTGGCGCCGGGGGGAGAACGCGGGCGCGCACCCGGACCCGCCGCGCATCGAGGCGCACCGGCTGGCGCTGCGGGTGGGGGCGGACGCGCGGGAGGACTGGGAGAAGCTGCTGCCGGTCGGCGAGGTGATCGTCTTCCCCCGCGAGACGCCGTACGCCCGCGCGCTGTCCTCCGGGCAGGCCCAGTTGCTCGACGCGGTGGACCCGCACACCTCCGCGCGGCTGGCCGCATCCGGCAACGGGGACGCGCGGATGGACGAGCTGCTGCGGACGGCGTCCTTCCTGGTCGTGCCGCTGCGGCTGCGGGAGGTCACGATCGGCTTCGTCGCGTGCACGCGCGGTCCGGACCGGGCGCCGTTCGGGTCCACCGAGGTGACGGCCGTGGAGGCGCTGGCGGCGCGGGCCTCGGTCGCCCTGGACAACGCCCGCCGCTACGAGCACGAGCGGCGCACCACGCTGGCCATCCGGGACAGCCTGACGTCGGGCGCGCTCCAGCGGTTCGAGGGGTGCCGGGTGAGCCACGGCTCGCTGCCCGCCAGCCAGGACACGGTGATAGGCGGCGACTGGTACGACGTGCTGCGGCGGCCGGACGGGCGGGTCGGCCTGATCGTGGGCGACGCGATGGGCCACGGCCCGGAGTCCGCCGTCGCCATGTTGCAACTCCGCACGGCGGTACGGGCGTTCGCCGGGTTCGACATACCGGCGGTGGATCTCGTGCGACGGCTGGACGCGCTGGCCAGTGACACGCCCGGCGCTTCCTTCGCCACCTGTGTCTACGCGGAGTGGGCACCGGAGGAGCGCACCTGCACCCTGGTGAGCGCCGGCCATCCTCCCCCGCTGCTGCGCGGCCCGGACGGCAGGACCGCCCCGGTCCCCCTGACCGAGCCCGGCCTGCCCCTGGGGCTCGGCACGGGCCACTACGAGGCGACCGTGTTCAGCGTCCCGGAGCCCGCGCTGCTGGTGCTCTACAGCGACGGCCTGGTGGAGTCCCGCGACGCCGACATCGACCACCAGATAGCCCGCCTGGCCGACTCCCTGGACGCGGCCGTCCCGGAGTCGGGCACCGATCTGCCCGCCCTGTGCGAGCACCTGCTGCACGCGCCCTCCGGCACGGGCGGCGCGGACGACCGCACCCTGCTGCTGGCCGAACTGACGCCCGCCGAAGGCTGATCCGGCTCAGGGACTCAGCGTCGCCCAGACCGCGTTGCCGCTGGTGAGCCGGGAGCGGTCGACGCCCCAGGAGTCGGCGAGCTGCTCGACGAGCACCAGGCCCCGGCCGCCCTCGTCGTCGGGGCCCGGTTCGCGCCGGGTGAGGCCCTGGCCGGAGTAGTCGTGGTCATGCACCTCGATGCGCAGCCGGCCGGGGGCGATGAGACCGATGCCGCAGAGGATGCGCACGCTGGACGTGTGCAGGACGGCGTTGGTCGCCAGCTCGGAGACGAGCAGCACGGCGTCCGCGCGCAGCTCTGCGGGCAGGTGCCAGCCGGTCAGCCGGTCCCGCATGGAGCGGCGCGCGATCCGGACGCTGGAATGGTGCGAGCGCAAAGTGATCCAGTGCGTCTGGTCCGGGTCCGCTACGTCTAACAGGTCCGGTGACGAGGTCGTGGTGGGGGTCACGATGATTGCCTTCCGTGAGGCGGTCACTCAAGTAACTATGCTCGCAACCGAGTTCAGGCTGCAACCGACTCCCTGATAATTACAGAGAGCCGCTATCCGTCTGGTTGATTCACCAACTCCCTGTCACACTCTTACGAGTGACAGCCCATCAGGAGGTAGGGCGTGAGTGAAGGCCGTTCGAGCGCGGGCAGCGCCGGAAGTGCGCCCACCGTGCTGCGCATGGTCCTGGGCCGCAGACTTCAGGAGCGGCGCCAGGAGGCGGGCGTCTCGCTTGAGGACGCGGCGCGGGCGCTCAGGGTCACGACCCTGACCATCCGCCGGCTGGAGAAGGCGGAGGTGGCGCTCAAGCCCCTCTATGTGGAGAAGCTGCTGGAGACGTACGGCGCCGACGGGCAGGAGCGGGACGAGTTCGTCGCCTTCGCCGAGCGGGCCAACGAGCCCGGCTGGTGGCACGCCTACCGCGACGTGGTGCCGGGCTGGTTCAGCGCGTACGTGAGCCTGGAGACGGGCGCGCAGACCCTGCGCACCTACGAGCCGCACTATGTGACGGGCCTGCTCCAGACCCCCGCGTACGCGCGCGCCGTGCTGAGCGGCGGCTTCCCGAACGACGGTGACGAGGACCTGGCGCGCCGGGTGGACCTGCGGCTGCGCCGCAGCGCCCTGCTGGAGCGCGCCGACTCGCCGACGCTGTGGGTCGTGATGGAGGAGGCCGTGCTGCACCGGGTGGTGGGCGGGCCCGAGGTGATGCGGGAGCAGATCGACCGGCTGCTGGAGTTCTCCGAGCTGCCGCACGTCAGCGTCGACGTGGTGCCGTTCGCGGCCGGCGCCCACGTGGGGGCGTGCGCGCCGTTCACGTACTTCCGGTTCGAGGAGCCGGAGCTGCCGGACATCGTCTACAGCGAGATCCTCTCCGGCGCGATGTACCTGGACCAGCGCTCCGACGTCGTCGCCCATCTGGAGGCGCACAACCGCATGTCCCTGCTGTCCTCCGACGCGCAGAGCAGGGCACTCCTGAACCGCATGCGCAAGGAGTACTCATGACCACCATCGACGGCCGCGGCCACGCCTACAACGGGATGCCCGCCTCCGAACTCGGCGAGCAGGGCTGGGAGTCGCCGTGGAGCGGCCCCAACGGCGGCCAGTGCGTGCAGACCAAGCAGCTCGCCGACGGCCGGGTGGCGCTGCGCCAGTCGACCGACCCCGCCGGACCCGCGCTGATCTACACCCCGGAGGAGATCACCGCGTTCGTCGCGGGGGTCAAGCGGGGCCTCGCGGACCATCTGACCAACGGCTGACTTCTCCCCCCACGCACACACCGAAAAGGGACAGGATGACCGACTCACACGCGGCGCGGGACATCGACACCAGCAGGCCCCACTCCGCCCGGATGTACGACTACTACCTGGGCGGCAAGGACCACTTCGAAGTGGACAAGCACGCCGCCGAGGCGGTGGCGTCGGCCTATCCCGGCATCTTCGTGTGCGCCCGCGAGAACCGTGCCTTCATGCACCGCGCCACCCGCGTCCTCGCCCGGGAGCACGGCATCCGGCAGTGGCTGGACATCGGCACCGGCATCCCCACCGAGCCCAACCTGCACCAGGTCGCCCAGACCGTGGTGGCCGACGCGCGCGTGGTGTACGCCGACAACGACCCGCTGGTCCTCAAGTACGCCGAGCGTCTGATGCGCAGCACCGCCGAGGGGCGCACCGCGTACATAGAGGCGGACGTCAACGACCCGCAGTCGCTGCTGGACGCCCCCGAGCTGACCGACGTGCTGGACATGAAGCAGCCGGTAGCGCTGTCCCTGAACGCCCTGATGCACTTCGTGCCGGACGACCGGGACCCGTACGGGATCGTCAGCCGGCTGCTGGACGTGCTCCCCCCGGGCAGCGCGCTGGCCCTGAGCCACTGCACGCCCGACTTCGACGCGCCGACCTGGCAGAAGGTCACCGACATCTACAACGGTGCCGGGACGCCGGTGCAGTTCCGCTCCCGCGCGGACGTGGCGCGCTTCTTCGACGGGCTGGAGCTGCTGGAGCCCGGCGTCCAGGTCGGCCACCGCTGGCGCCCGGACGCCGAGCCGACCGCCACGGACGCGGAGGTCAGCCTGTGGACCGCGGTGGGCATCAAGCCGTAGGCGCTTCGGCCGGAGACGACGGAACGCCCCCATGCCGCGATGGCTGGGAGCGTTCCGTCGTACCGGGGTCCGATGCGGGTCAGAACTTGGGCGCCGGGGCCTGGGCCTCGACGATCTCCGCGGCCTCCTGCTCCGTCTCCACGGCCGGGGGCGAGCCCGCGAGCGGCTTGTTGGCCGTCTCCTTCATGCACAGCACCGCGATCACACCGACGACCGCGGCCGCGGTGGCGTAGTAGGCGGGCATGAGGTTGGTGTGGAAGACGCTGATCAGGTAGGTGATCACCAGCGGGGTCGTGCCGCCGAAGATGGAGGTGGCGAGGTTGTAGGCCACCGACAGGGAGCCGTAGCGCACCTGGGTCGGGAAGATCGCCGGGAGCGCCGCCGACATCGTGCCGAGCATCGCCACGAGGGAGAGGCCCATCAGGAGCAGGCCCACCGCGATGAGGACGACACTGCCCTGCCGGATGAGCAGGAAGGCCGGCACGGACAGGAAGACGAACCCGAGCATCCCGGCCATCAGCAGCGGCTTGCGCCCGAAGCGGTCCGAGAGCCGGCCGACCTGGTTGATGACGCACATCTGGAGCACCATCACCAGCAGCAGGATCAGCAGCCCGTGGTTGGTGGGATAGCCCAGCTCGTCCGAGAGATAGGTCGGCATGTACGACAGCAGCATGTAGTCGGTGATGTTGTACGCCGCGACGAGCGCGAGGCACAGCACCAGTGGACGCCAGTACCGGGTGAAGATCTTGCCGAGGTCGGCGGTGGCCGAGCTCTCCACGGCGTCGGCGGCCTCGGTCGCCCGGACGTTGCCGCCCTCCAGCTTCTGGAAGGCGGGGGTCTCGTCGAGCTTGAGCCGCAGGTACAGGCCGATGAAGCCGAGCGGCGCCGCGACCAGGAACGGGATGCGCCAGCCCCAGTGAAGCATCTGGTCCTCGCTGAACACGGTGCTCAGGACGACGACCAGGCCGGAGGCGCCGACGTATCCGGCGAGCGTGCCGAACTCCAGGAAGCTGCCGAAGAAACCGCGCCGCTTGTCGGGGGCGTACTCCGCGATGAAGGTGGAGGCGCCGCCGTACTCGCCGCCGGTCGAGAAGCCCTGGATCAGCCGGAAGAGGATCAGCAGGGCCGGGGCCCACAGGCCGATGGCGGCGTGCGAGGGGATCAGCCCGATGGCGAAGGTGCCCACCGCCATCATGATCATGGTCATGGACAGGACGCGCTTACGGCCGATCTTGTCCCCGAGCGGCCCGAAGACCATGCCGCCGAGCGGACGCACCAGGAAGGCGACGGCGAAGGTGGCGAAGGAGCTGAGCAACTGCACCGTGTCGCTCCCCGAGGGGAAGAACACCTTGCCGAGGGTCGCGGCGAGATAGCTGTAGATGCCGAAGTCGTACCACTCCATGGCGTTGCCGAGCGCGGCCGCCTTGGTGGCGCGCTTCACGGCGGCCTGGTCCGTCACGGTGATGTCGCTGCGGCGCAGCTTGGGGTTGCGCCGCCGCTCGATCGCGCGGAACAGCACACGATGGCGTCTGACCGCGCCGGGGTCCACCGGATCTTCGTTGTCGAGGGCCGCCATGGGTGTTCCTTTCGCCGTACACGTTTTCAAGCAGAACACCTGCGCAGTCAGCGCGCGCTCAAACGATCCTCTTCACTGCGCGTCCGGCCTGCTACCGAGGGTGATCGAAAAGGGGCCGTACGAGTGCCGGTGCGTGCCAGGAGCCTCCGGGGGAACTCGGATGCCCGGTGTTCGTCCCCGGTGAGAGGAGCCCTGGTGACTGCGTCGGCATCGACGGCGGGCGACGGCCGGCCGTCCGCGTCCGAGGACGGGTACGAGCCGGACCCCCGCCGGTGGCGGGCCCTGTGGGTGACCCTGGTCGCCGGTTTCATGAGCCTGCTGGACGTGACGATCGTCGCGGTCGCGCTGCCCACCATCCAGCGGGACCTGCACGCCACCCCGGCCGAGGTGCAGTGGGTGGTCTCCGGGTACGCCCTGACCTTCGCGCTCGCGCTGGTCACCGCCGGGCGGCTGGGCGACGCGCTGGACCGGCGCCGCATCTTCCTGCTGGCGCTCAGCGGGTTCGTGATCTTCAGCGCGGCGTGCGGCGCGGCTCCGGACATCACGCTGCTGGTGCTGGCCCGGCTCTGCCAGGGGCTGGCGGCGGGGTTCATGGCACCGCAGAACTCGGCACTGATCCAGCAGATGTTCCGGGGCGCCGAGCGCGGTCGGGCCTTCGGCTTCTTCGGCGCGACCGTGGGCATCTCCTCCGCCGTCGGCCCGATCACCGGCGGCGCCATCCTCGCCCTGGCCTCCGGCGAGCAGGGCTGGCGGTGGATCTTCTACGTCAACGTCCCCATCGGGCTGCTCGCGGTCCTGCTGGGCCGTCGGCTGCTGCCCCGCGTCGAGCGCAAGGGGCGCGGGAGCGTGGACGTGCCGGGCATCCTGCTGCTCGGCTCCGGGGTGCTGGCGCTGATGTATCCGCTGGTCCAGGCGGACTCGGGCGGCCTCGCGCGGCTGTGGTGGCTGTTCCCGGTCGCGGTGGTGCTGCTCGCCGCCTTCGTGCTGTGGCAGCGGCGCCTGGTCGCCCGCGAGAAGCAGCCACTGCTCGATCCGCGGCTGTTCAGCATGGTGCGTGGCTACGCGGTCGGCGCCGGGGTGGGCACGCTGTACTTCGTGGGCTTCAGCGGGGTCTGGCTGGTGTTCGCGCTGTTCTACCAGCACGGGCTCGGCTACTCCCCGCTCAAGTCGGGCCTCGCCGTGACGGCGTTCGCGCTCGGTTCGGCGAGCGCGGCCGTGCTCGCGGGGCGGCTGGTGGAGCGCTTCGGCCGGGTGCTGACGGTGTGTGGCCTGGTGGGGGTGATCGTGGGGCTCGGCGGCACCGCGCTGCTGCTGCGTCTCGCGCCGCTCGACATCGCGCCCTGGGTGGCCGCGCCGGTGCTGTTCGTCGGCGGTATCGGCTCCGGCTTCGTGGTGTCCCCCAACATCACCATGACCCTGCGCGACGTCCCCGTCCGCATGGCGGGCGCGGCCGGGGGCGCGCTCCAGACCGGGCAGCGGCTCGGCGCCGCGGTGGGCACGGCCGCGCTGCCCGGCCTGTTCTACGTGGTGCTCAGCGGCACCGGCGGCGACTACCGCACCGCCCTGGTGACGGCCCTGGCCGCCGCGCTGATCGGCATGGCCGCGTCCCTGGCGCTCGCCGCCTTCGACTGGCGCCGCGACCGGCCGGGCCGGCGCTCGCACAAGAAGTGCCCGGACGAGGTGGCCAACAGCCCGGTGCACGCCCGCCAGAACTGAGCCGCCACCCTCAGGGGAACTAGGAACGCAGCTCCGCCAGCCGGCGCCGGGCCGGGGCCAGGGCGTGGCCGCGCAGGGCGGGCCAGGGGTGGGTGCGGGCCTGGTCGACGGCGTCGGCGATGGTCCAGCGGCGGGGGCCGAGGTCCGGGTCGTCGAGCTGGTCCCAGGCGAGCGGGGTGGCGACGGGGGCGCCGGGGCGGGCGCGCACGCCGTACGGGGCGACGGCGGTCTGGGCGTAGCCGTTGCGCTGCACGTCGAGGTACAGGCGGTCGCCGCGGTCCCGTTTGCGGGCGGCCGTGGTCAGCCGGTCGGGGTGCCTGGCGACGAGGAGGTCGGCCACGTCACGGGCGAAGCCGCGCACCTCGTCGAAGTCCTGCCTCGCCAGCAGCGGCACGGTGACGTGCAGGCCGCGCGAGCCGGTGGTCATCAGCACCGAGGGCAGCTTCAGCTCCTCCAGCACCTCGCCGAGCCAGTGGGCCGCCTCGCGCACCCGCCCGAAGTCGTCGGCGCCCTCGGCCGGGTCGAGGTCGAAGACCAGCAGATCGGGCTCGTCCAGGTGGTCCACGCGGGACAGCCAGCGGTGCGGGGTCAGGCATGCCTGGTCGGCGAGGTGGAGCAGGGTGGCGGCGCTGTCGCACACGGTGTGGCAGACCGTGCCGCCCTCCTTGGGCACCTCGGCCCGCGTGATCCACTCCGGGTAGTACTCGGGGGTGTTCTTCTGCATGAACCGGGGCCCGTCGATCCCGTCGGGATACCGCTCCAGCATCAGCGGCCGCCCCCGCAGCCCCGGCAGCATGAAGGGGGCCACCTCGCGGTAGTACGCCACGAGGTCCGCCTTGGTGTACGCCGGGTGGTCACCGTCGGCCGGGAAGAGCACCTTGTCCGGCCGGTGCAGCTCGACGGTACGGCGCCCGGCGCGCACCGTGTGGCCCTCGGCGGTCATACGTCGCCCTCCCTCACCCGGCGCGGCCCTCGTGTCCCGCCGGGTACCCGAGGGGCGGCGGTCCGTAACCGGGTCATCCGGCGGACGACACCAGTTGGCCGGCAGCGCGAGACGCTCGGGACACTGCGCCAAGGTCCGCCGTCAGTCCTTGCCGTGCCGTGGGTATCCCTCGCACACAGGGCGGGCGCCACGCGGACCCGCTTCCCACGCCCCGCCCCGCCTCAGAGGGTGGAGCTGGACAGGCGCAGGGCGATCAGGGCCACGTCGTCCTCGGCGTGCGGGGCGAGGCCGGTGAGCAGCTCCTCGCACATCACGTCCAGGTCCTGGTCGACCAGGGTGGCCGCGTGCTGGCGCAGCCGGATGAGGCCGTGGTCGAGGGACTCGCCCCGCCGTTCGACCAGGCCGTCCGTGTAGAGCAGCACGGTGCCGCCGGGCGGGAGCGCGGTACTGGCGCCGGCCCGCTCCACCTCGGGGTCGACGCCGAGCACCATGCCACGGGCGGCGTCCAGGTACGTGGTGTCCCCGGCCGGGGTGACCAGTATCGGCGGCAGATGGCCGGCGGACGCCCAGTTCAGCCGGTACCGGCCGTTCCCCTCGCCCTTGAGGAGGGCGTAGACGCAGGTGGCGGTCTGGTGCGGGTAGAGGACGGCCATCGCCAGGTCCAGCCGGCGCAGGATGCTTCCGGGCGGCTCCTGGCGGTCGCAGGCGATGCCGCGCAGCATGTTGCGGATCTGGCTCATGGCGACCGCCGCCTGGAGGTCGTGACCGGTGACGTCGCCGATGATCAGCGAGATGTCGCCCTGCGGAAGCACGAAGCTGTCGTACCAGTCGCCGCCCACCTGCGCGGACGAGGTGGCGGGGACGTAGCGGGCGGCGATGCGCAGGCCGTCGATGACGGGCAGGCGGGGCAGCAGCGAGCGCTGCATGCGCTCGGCGATGGTCTGCACCTCGGTGTGCAGCCGGGCGTTGTCCACCGCGAGGGCCACCCGGTGCGCCAGCCCCTCCACCAGCGCCAGGTCCCCCTCCCCGAACGGGGCCCGGCCGGGTTCGCGCACCAGGGTCAGCGCGCCGAGCACCCGTCGCCGGGCGCGCAGCGGCGCGACGATGCCCGAGCCGCCGCCCAGCCGCCCGAACAGCTCGCTGTTCAGCGCGTGGAGCGGGTCGGACGTCTCCGGGTCCGGCTCGAACTGCTCGGCGGACAACAGCAGCGCGCCCGCCCCGCGCAGCACCCGCGACCACGGGTCGTCGGAGTCCTCCCCCACGCCGGGCAGTACACCGGTCATGCCGACCATCGGGGCGCCCGGTTCCCGGCGGGTGACGCTGACGCGCTCCAGCCGGCCCGCCTCGTCCATCAGGTCGCCCACGCTCCAGTCGGCCAGTGCGGGCACCAGCACCCGGCACACGCGGCTGATCCCCTCCACCGCGTCGAGCGTGCTCGCCAGTACGGCGGCGGTCTGGTCCAGCAGGGTGAGCCGGTCCAGTGCTTCCCGCAACGCCGGGTCCACGTCGAAGCCGTCCATGCAGGGCTCGTACCCGGCCCGCCCGGCCGGAACAACGGGCCGGGCCCGGCGAGAGCCGTTCGGCCCAGGGGTACTCGGTCACCGACACGGCCCGGCCCAGGAGAGGAGTGGCCGTCATGACGAGCCCCGAACCCGAGCGGCCCCGGGTGCCGCCCAACGAGACCCCGCCCGGCGAGAGCAGCACCTCGGCCGGCATTTCCCATGCCGAGCCGCGCCGGGCGTGGGGGCCGGTACCGCTCACCCTGATCATGCTGGTGGTGGCCCTGGTGGCGGTCGGCCTGCTCGCGATGGCGGTGGCGCTGATGATCTGAGATCCGCCTAAATGATCCTGCCCGCGTGGATCAGGGCGCCTAGGCTGCGCCGACATGACCATCGCACCGGAGCCCGGTATCCGACCGTTCCGCATCGACGTCCCGGAAAGTGAGCTGGCGGACCTGCGCCACCGCCTCGACCGCACCCGCTGGCCGGACGAACTGCCGGGGGTGGGCTGGGACTACGGCGTTCCGCGCGACTATCTGCGCGAGCTGGCGGAGTACTGGCGGCACGGGTACGACTGGCGGGCGGCGGAGGCCCGGCTGAACGAGTGGCCGCAGTTCATGACGACGATCGACGGCGCGGACATCCATTTCGCGCACATCCGCTCCCCCGAGCCGGACGCCACCCCGCTGATCGTCACGCACGGCTGGCCCGGTTCCTTCGCCGAGTTCGAGCGGATCGTGGGCCCGCTGACAGACCCCCGCGCGCACGGCGGCGATCCGGCCGACGCCTTCCATCTGGTGCTGCCGAGCATCCCCGGCTTCGGTTTCTCCGGCCCCACCCGCGAGCCCGGCTGGGAGTACCGCAGGACGGCGGCGGCCTTCGCGGAGCTGATGGACCGCCTGGGCTACGAGCGGTACGGCGCCCAGGGCGGCGACTGGGGCGCGGCCGTCTCCCGCGAGCTGGGCCGTATCCGCCCCGAGCACGTTGTCGGCGTCCACCTGAACCTCATCCCCGGCGCCGGTGCGACCGCGGAGCCGACCGGGGAGGAACTCGCCGCGCTGAGCCCGGCCGAACGCGCGCGCACCCTCGCCTCCTGGGAGCGGATGAAGGTGTGGAGCCGCGAGAAGCAGGGGTACGCCGACATCCAGTCCACCCGCCCGCAGACCCTCTCCTACGCCCTCACCGACTCCCCCGTGGGGCAACTGGCCTGGATCGTGGAGAAGTTCAAGGAGTGGACGGACTCGGTGGACCGCCCCGAGGACGCCGTCGACCGCGACCATCTGCTCACCGACGTGATGCTGTACTGGCTGACGGGAACGGCGGGTTCGTCCGCGCGCATCTACTACGAGCGTGCCCACGCGGATTATTGGGGCCGGCCGCCCGAGCCGTCCCGTACCCCGACCGGGTTCGCCGCGTTCCCGCGCGAGAACTTCATCGTGCTGCGGCACCTCGCGGAGCGGCACGACGACATCGTGCGCTGGACGGAGTTCGACCGGGGCGGGCACTTCGCGGCGATGGAGCAACCGGAGCTGCTGGTGGGGGATGTCCGGGCGTTCTTCAGGGAGTTGGACCGGCGCTGACCATGCTCGCCGGACGCGTCCGCCGTGGTGGGGCGGGCGCGCCCGGCGAACGGTGCGCGGGAGTCACCTCTCTTCCTCGCCCTCCTCGTCCTCTTCTTCCTCTTCGTCCTCGTAGTCGTCCTCCTCGTCGGGGGCTTCGTCGTCCTCTTCCTCGTCTTCGTACTCGTCCTCGTACTCCTCCTCGTCACCCTCGCCCTCTTCGCCTTCTTCGCCTTCTTCGCCCGCTTCCTGTTCCTCCTCCTCCACGACCTCCTCGTGGGTGCGGACCACCTCGCCGTCGCGGATCTCGCCGCGCCAGCCCTCCACGTCGTCCGGGTCGGCGAAGCTGACGTAGCGCTGGAAGTTCTTGAAGTCCAGTCGCAGACGGCGGCCCTGGGCGCGCCAGATGTTGCCGGTCTTCTCGAAGAAGCCGACCGGGGAGTACTCCACGACGAGGACGATGCGGGTCAGTTCGGGGGCGAGTTCGTGGAAGGTCACACAGCCGTGGGTGGTGCCCTTGGCGCCCTCGGAGGTCCAGACGATCCGCTGGTCCGGGATCTGCTCCTGGACGGTCGCCTTGTAACTGCGCTTGGAGGGGCCGACCTTCAGCTTCCAGTCGCTGGTGACCTCGTCGCCCTGGGCGACGCTCAGCACGCCCTTGGTGAAGCCGCTGAACTCGTCGTACTGGGTCCACTGGTCGTAGGTGGTGCGCAGCGGCCGTCCGATGTCCAGCACCTCGATGATGTTCATCACCTTGGCGCTGCCGGACTTCCCCTTGCTCTTGCCGCCGAACAGGCCCTTCGCCTTGTCCACCACCTTGTCTTTGACGTCCCCGGCCTTCTCGGCGACTATCGCCTTGAACGGCGATTCGCCCTGGAGAAGGCGGCTGCCGACACCCTGGATGAAGCCGCCGCCACCGCCGCCGTCACCACTGGCCGATTCGAGGAGTTTCTGGGTCAGGCCCGTCAGCTTCTCCCCCGTCTTGCCCACGAGGTGTTCCGCCTGGGCACCCAGGTAGTCGCCGACTTCGCTCCGCAGCATCTCCAGGCCGGAGCCGGCACCGTCCTTGACGTCTTCCTTGCCTGCCATGGCCTACCTCCGACGCCCAGCGGTCTTCTTGGCGGCCGACTTCTTCGCCGGAGCCTTCTTGGCGGGGGCCTTCTTCGCGGCCGTCTTCTTGGCCGCCGTCTTCTTGGCGGGGGCCGACTTCTTGGCCGGGGCCGACTTCTTGGCGGGAGCCTTCTTGGCCGGGGCCGACTTCTTGGCGGGAGCCTTCTTGGCCGGGGCCTTCTTGGCGGGAGCCTTCTTCGCCGGAGCCGACTTCTTGGCGGGGGCCTTCTTCTCGGGGGACCGACGGCGCGGTGACGGCTTCTCGGGCTCCTCCTCCGGCTCCTCCTCCTCTTCAGGCTCCTCCTCGGGCTCCTCTTCGCCTTCCTCGCCTTCTTCTTCCTCTTCCTCTTCCTCCTCGGGTTCCTCCTCCTCTTCCTCCTCGGGTTCCTCCTCCTCCGCTTGCGGTTCCTCTACTTCTTCGCCCTCCTCCTCGAACTCCTCTTCCTCCTCGGGCTCCTCGGACTCCTCCGGCTCCTCCACCTCGTCCTCGTACTCGCCTTCCTCCTCCTCTTGCTCCTCGGGCTCCTCCGGCTCCTCCGGCTCCTCGGACTCCTCTTCCTCTGCTTCCTCCGGCTTCTCCGGCTTCTGGCCGATGCGCTGCGTGCGCTCGCGGAGGGACTCGGCCAGGTCGCCCAGGCGGCGGTCGGCGGTGGCGGTGAGCGCCTTGCGTCCCGCGTTCAGGAGTTCGCCTCGCACCTGCTCGTTCAGCTCCGCGACGCCCGGTATCTCGCCCAGCTTGCCGAGACCCTCGGTGAGAAGTGCCTGGGGATTGAGCCCGGTGCGCCGTCCGGCCAGATAGGTCGCCAGGGCGAAGGCGAGGCGTCCCTTCTTCGTGCGTCCGAGTACGTAGCCACCCGCGACGGCGGTGGCGAGAGCGACTTTGGTGCTGTCATTCATGAACCGGTTCCCTTCGGAAAAGGTCGGGAGACAACCGGGTTACGGCCCGCACCCCGATCCGGCCCGCGATCGAGGAAGAAGGGATCGCACGCACCCTGTGCCATGCCGAGGCTCCGCGGGAGCCGCACACGCAGTTCCGGCGAGCCCACTGGGGAGCCGACCGACGCTGAGGCGACGTATAACCCTATATGCTGAAATTGTATGTTCATGCGTGGAATCTGGCGCCCGCTCCGACACCGGAGAGACCGCTTCGACCACCGGAGAGACCATGGCCGCAGCAGAAGAGCCCGCCAAGCGGCGGGCGGGCAGCAGTCGCGCCTCGGGCCGACGTCCGGCCGGTGAGCCGCGTCGCCGCCCCGCCAAAGGCCCTGCCTGGGCGATGCGGATCGCCGCCGAGCAGTTGACGGAACTGATCGGCCGGGCCCCGGATTCGATCTCGGCGCTGAAACCGACGAACGACGGTTGGGAGGCCGACGTAGAGGTGCTCGAACTGGAACGAGTGCCCGACACGACCAGCGTGATGGCGACCTACCGCGTCACCCTCGACAAGGAGGGCGACCTCGTGTCCTACGAGCGCACGCGACGCTACACCCGGGGGCAGATCGACCGGCGCGGCTGAGACCCGCCGGTGAAGGGAGGCACCATGACCGTGGTGCCGCAAGGCGGAGGCAATGTCACCCGAGGCGGTGGCAGCGGCAGCCTCTACGACGTCCTGGAACTCATCCTCGACCGCGGACTGGTGATCGACATCTTCGTCCGCGTATCACTGGTGGGCATCGAGATACTGAAGATCGACGCTCGCGTCGTCGTGGCCAGCGTCGACACGTACCTGCGCTTCGCGGAGGCTTGCAACCGGCTGGACCTGGAGGCCGGGCGCAAGGCGCCGGCCCAGCTCACCGACATCGTCGGCGACTCCGTGGAGAGCGGCGCCAAGGGCAAGTCCAAGGGCGCGCTGAGCGGGGCCGCCGAGGCGGTCACCGACTCTCTCAAGGCCGTCACCGGCGGTGACAGCGACGAGGAGACCGAAGAAGACACGGCAGAGGAGCGGGAGCCCGCACGGAAACGGCGGCCGGCCAAGCGCGCCTCCAAGCGGACCTCGACCCGTGAGAGGGAATGAGCGATGGGCGTCTACGTCTACTCCGTCACCGGCAAGCAGCACCCGCTGCGCCTCGACGACCTGCGCGGCGTCGGTGAATCCCCCGGCCCCCTGCGGGCGGTGACCGCCGGCTCGCTGTGCGCGGTGGTCAGCGACGCGCCCGAGGACCTGCGCCCCAAGCGCCGCGATGTCGGCGCGCACCAGGAGGTGCAGGAGCGGCTGATGGCCGACGGCACCGTGCTGCCCCTGCGGTTCGGTCTGGTGGCGGCGAGCGACGACGAGGTACGGGCCGCGCTGGAGGAGCGGGCCGAGGAGTACGCGGACCGGCTCCGGGAGCTGGAGGGCTGTACCGAGTACCACCTGAAGGTGGCGCAGGACGAGGACTCCCTGCTGCGTCAGATCCTCACCGAGTCGGCTGCCGCGCGGCAGCTCAACGACGAGATCCGGAACGGGTCGGACGACCCTTCCGCACCGGTGCGGCTCGGTGAGCTGGTGGCCCAGGAGGTACAGGCCCGTCAGGAGGCGCTGGCCGCAGGCGTGGTGGAGGCACTGCGCCCGTTCGCGCGTGACGTGGATTCCTCGCAGCCGACCGGCTCGGACTTCCTGAGTGTGTCCTTCCTGGTGGCCGACGATCAGGAAGAGGCTTTCCTCACCACGGAGTTGAGCGTCGCCCATCAACTGGGTGAGGGCCTCGACTTCCGGCTGAACGGCCCGCTTCCGCCCTACAGCTTCGTCTGAGAACCGAGAACCGAGAGACATCATGGGCCTGTTCACCCAGATCGTCACCCTCCCCCTGGCGCCGGTGCGCGGTGTCGGCTGGGTGATGGAACGCGTCCTGGAGGCGGCCGAGGACGAGTACTACGACCCCGCTCCCGTCCAGAGCGAACTCGCGGCGCTGGAGAAGCAGTTGCTCGCCGGTGAGATCGACGAGGAGACGTTCGACCGGCGTGAGGACGAACTGCTCGACCGGCTGGAGGAGATACGGAACTTCCGGAACCAGCAGCCCTGATCCAGCACGCAATAGGGAACACGAGGCCACCATCGTGAGTGAACCACTGGGCAACCGGCTCGGCTCCTCCCCTTCGCGGGCGGCGCAGCCGTACGGGCAGGGCTCGTCCGCCAACCTCGCCGACATCCTCGAACGCGTCCTCGACAAGGGCATCGTGATCGCGGGCGACATCCAGATCAACCTGCTCGACATCGAACTGCTGACCATCAAACTCCGGCTGCTGGTCGCCTCCGTCGACAAGGCGAAGGAGATGGGCATCGACTGGTGGGAGCACGATCCCTCGCTGTCCTCGCGGGCCAGAGGTGATGAGCACTCGCTCGCCGAGGAGAACCGCCGCCTGCGGGCCGAACTGAACGCGCTCAGACAGCCGGAGGAGCTTCTCGCGGACGAAGCGGAGGTGCTCGACGAGGGGGAGGAGGACGAGCCCGAGGAGGAAGTGGAAGAGGCCGAGTGGGAGGAAGAGGAACCCGAGGAGCCCGAGGCGGAGGAAGAGGAGGAAGAGGTCGAGGTGGAGGAAGAGGAACCGGAACCGGAGCCCGAGCCACGCCCCGCCCGCCGCCGGAAGCGGGCCCGCCATGAGTGACCCCATGACCTACGTCTACGGCGTGACCCGCGCCGACGACACCCTGGCGGAGCGGCTGGCAGCGCTGGAGGGCGTGGTCGGCGCCCCTGTGCACCTGGTGCCCGGCGGCGACGGCCTGGCACTGGTGGCGAGCCGGGTGCCGGCGGAGGATTTCCGGGAGGAGGCGCTGCGTCGGCGGCTGGAGGACATGGACTGGCTGACGGCGGTGGCCCGCGCCCACCACGGGGTCGTGGAGGCAGTGGCGGCGCACACCACGGTCCTCCCGCTGCGACTGGCCACCGTGTATCTCGATGACACGCGGGCGCGCGAAGTACTGGACAGCGGACGCGAGTTGTTCACGGACCGGCTGGCGCGGCTGGCGGGGCACGTCGAGTGGGGCGTGAAGGTCTACGTGGACCCCTCGGCCGCTCCCGAGACGCCCGCCGCCCAGCCGGACGCGGAGTTGAGCCCCGGACGCTCGTATCTGCGCGGCCGCCGGCAGCAGCAGCGCCATCGGGACACCGCCCACCAGGCGGCCCAGCGGGCGGCGGAGGGCATCGAGGCGGCGGGGCGTGCGTACGCCAGCGAGCGGGCCCGGCACCGGGTGCAGCAGGGGGCACTCGCCGAGGCGGCGGGCGAGAACGTGGTCAACGACGCGTATCTGGTGCCGCTGGAACAGGGGGAGGCGTTCCGGGCGGAGGTGGCGCGGGCGGCGGACGGGCTCGCGGGTGTGCGGGTGGAGATCACCGGGCCGTGGGCACCGTACTCGTTCGCCATGGCGCCCGAGAAGACCGGCGAAGGGGCGGGGGCCGGGCCGTGACCACGCCCGACCGGCAAGCCGCGACCGAGCCGCTGGCGCAGCGACAGGTCGCGCTCATCGACCTGCTGGACCGTCTGCTGAGCGGCGGGGTGGTCCTCACCGGCGACGTGGTGCTCTCCATCGCCGGTATCGATCTGGTACGGGTGTCGCTGCGGGCGCTGATCGTGTCCATCAGCTCGGAGGTGCCTTCCCCGTTCGCGGAGCCGAGGCCGATCACGGAGCGGGGCGAACATGACGGCTGACGAGGAGCGCGGCGGCCCGGACCGGCGCAGGGCGGAGGTCGCGGCGGCGGCCGAGCGGGCGTTCCGGCTGCTCCCCGCGGCGCCCGCCGACCTGCCCGCCTCCGGCGAGCGGGCGTCCGTACCGGCGCGCCGGATCACCGCCGATCCCGACACGGTGGAGCGGGACTTGATGAAGCTGGTCCTCACCCTGGTCGAGCTGCTGCGTCAGCTCATGGAGCGCCAGGCGCTCAACCGTGTGGACGAGGGCGATCTGACCGAGGAGGAGGAGGAGCGCCTGGGCGCGACGCTGATGCTCCTGCACGACCGCATGACCGGGCTGTGCGCGCGCTACGGCCTGACGATGGAGGACCTCAACCTCGACCTGGGCCCCCTGGGCACGCTGCTGCCGCCCCCGGAGTGAGGGCGGCAGCGGCGGCGGGGGTCACTCGTGCCAACGGGTGGGCTTGGTGCCGGGAGGCGGGTTGCCCGGTTCGAGCCGGACCACGAACCCCTTGGAGGTGGGCTGGTTGCTGATCTCGGCGACGCTGTCGAGCGGGATCAGCGGCTGCACCTCCGGGTAGTAGGCGGCCGCGCACCCCCGGCTGGTGGGATAGGGGATGACCTCGAAGCCCTCCACCCGGCGGTCGACGTCGTCGTGCCAGACGCCGATGATGTCGACGAACTGCCCCCTGACCAGCCCGAGATCGACCATGTCCTCGGGGTTGACCATGATGATGTTGCGGCTTCCGTGGATACCGCGGTACCGGTCGTTGTTGGTGTACGGGATGGTGTTCCACTGGTCGTGCGAGCGCGTGCTCTGCAGGACCAGGTGGCCGGGGGGCGCGGCGGACATGTCCCACTGGTTGACGGTGAACATGGCCTTGCCGGTGGCGGTGGCGTAGACGCCCTCGTTGACCGGGTTCGGGAGCTTGATGCCGCCCGGCCGGGAGACCCGCCGGTTGAAGTCGTAGAAGCCGGGGATGATCTGGGCCACCCGGTCGCGGATGTTGCCGTAGTCGGCCTCGAACTCCAGCCACGGGATGTCGACCCGGTCGCCGAGGGTGCGCTGGGCCAGCCGGCACAGGATGGCGACCTCGCTGAGCAGCAGCCGGGAGGCGGGGCGGAGCTTGCCGTAGGAGGTGTGCACCTCGCTGGAGGTGTTCTCCACGGTGACGAACTGGACGCCGCCGGCCTGGATGTCGATCTCGGTGCGGCCCAGGCACGGCAGGATCAGCGCGGTCTCGCCGGTGACGGTGTGCGCCTTGCTGAGCTTGGTGGTGATCTGCGCCGTGACCTTGCAGCGGCGCATGGCGGCGTCGGTGACGTTGGTGTCGGGGGCGGCGCGTACGAAGTTGCCCGCCAGCGACAGGAACACCTTGACCTTGCCCTCGGCCATCGCCTTGACGGCCTTCACGGCGTCGTAGCCGTGGTGGCGGGGCGGCTCGAAGCGGAACTCGGACTTGAGCGCGTCCAGGAACGAGTCGGGCATCTGCTCCCACACGCCCATGGTGCGGTCGCCCTGGACGTTGCTGTGTCCGCGCACGGGGCTGGCGCCGCAGCCGACCCGGCCCAGGTTGCCGCGCAGCATCAGGAAGTTGACGATCTCGCGGACGGTCGGCACGCCGTGCCGCTGCTGGGTGACGCCCATGGCCCAGCAGACGATGACGCTCTTGGCGTGCATGACGTAGTCGTGGGCCTCCTCGATCTGCTCCCTGGTGAGCTGGGTGGCGGTGAGGATGTCGTCCCAGGAGACGCTGCGGGCGTGCTGGGCGAACTCCTCGAAGCCGGAGGTGTGGTCGGCGATGAAGTCGTGGTCGAGCACGGTGCCGGGCGCGGCGTCCTCGGCCTCCAGCAGCAGTTTGTTGAGGCCCTGGAACAGGGCCAGGTCGCCGCCGCTGCGGATGTGCAGGAAGAGGTCGGAGATCTTGACGCCGTCGCCGATCACGCCCCGGACCTGCTGGGGGTTCTTGAACCGCATCAGGCCGGCTTCGGGCAGCGTGTTCACCGCGATGATCTTGCCGCCGTTGTCCTTGCACTCCTCGAGCGCGGACAACTGGCGCGGGTGGTTCGTCGCCGGGTTCTGGCCGACGAGGAAGATCAGGTCGGACTGGTAGATGTCGTCCAGCGAGACGGTGCCCTTGCCGGTGCCGAGCGTTTCGTGCAGGCCGAAGCCGCTGGTCTCGTGGCACAGGTTGCTGCAGTCGGGCAGGTTGTTGGTGCCGAAGGCGCGGGCGAAGAGCTGGAGCACGAACGCCGACTCGTTGCTGGCCCGGCCCGAGGTGTAGAAGCAGGCTTCGTCCGGCGAGTCCAGGGACTTCAGCTCGTCGGCGAGCAGGTCCAGCGCGTCGGCCCAGCTGATGGGCTCGTAGTAGTCCGAGTCGGCCCGCTTGATCATGGGCTCGGTGAGGCGGCCCTGCTGGTTGAGCCACAGGTCGGACTGCTGGTTGAGCCAGGAGACGGGGTGGGCGCGGAAGAACTCGCGGGTGATGCGGCGCCCGGTGGCCTCGTCGTTGATGTGCTTGGCACCGTTCTCGCAGTACTCGTTCATGTGCCGGTGGCCCGGTGCCGGGTCGGCCCAGGCGCAGCCGGGACAGTCGATGCCACCGACCTGGTTCATGGTCAGCAGCGTCGTCGCCGTGGTGCGCAGCGATGCCTCGTCGAGGGAGTACTCCAGGGCGTGCGTCACCGCCGGGACGCCCGCCGCCCATTTCTTGGGCGGGCTGACGGTCAGCGGTTCGTCCGGCTCGTGCTTGGGCGCCTTCTTCATGGGAAATGCCTCTCGCTCTGTCCTGCGGCACGCAGAAGGCCGCTCGGTCGTCCGGTGTGGCGGGTCGGTCCGGGGTCAGCCGACGGGCCACTTGGGGACGCGGCTCCTGGGCGGGTCCGGCTCGGAGGGCGTGACCCGGCCGTTGTGGATGGAGCCCCGCCAGGCGCCGCTGGCGTCACCGAGGCCCTCGATGAACTCCTTGAAGTTCTCCAGCGACTCGCGGACGAGCTTGCGCGCCCGGCCCGCCGAGTCCGGCAGCCGGCCGCTGAGCCCGCGCGGCTCGATGTGCATGTTCACCGTGATGACGGTGCGGTCCGGCGCGGCCGCGCGGAAGGACACCTCGCCCCACAGCCAGGGGTTGCGCCCCACAGTGCGCCAGGCGATGTGCGAATCCGGCTCCTGCTCCACGATCTCGGCCATGAACTCCTTGGTGAAGAGTCCTGTCTTCACCTTCCACCGGGTCATCGCGGGGCCGACCTGGTCCACCCGCCGCACGGCGTTCATGATCCGGGGAAAGCTCTTGAACTGGGTCCACTGGTCGTACGCGGTGCGGACGGGTACTCGGACCTCGACCGACACTTCGATGCTGCTCATGGTCCACCTGCTTCCAGGCACGGATGCATTCAGTCTTGCCCGACCGCGCACACGTCGCCACAGCGGGGAAGGTCACCCCCGGAGCCGCATCTGCGAGCTTTCCAGAGAGAGGTAAGGACATGGCGCGTAGCGAAGACACTCTGTCCGACGGGATGTCCGCGCTGGTCACCGGGGGTTCCCGGGGGCTCGGTCTACTGATCGCCGGGCAACTGGCGGGTCGCGGATGCGAGGTGACGATACTCGCGAGGGATTCGGAGGAATTGGGCCGGGCGATGGGCTGGATACGCCGCCGCACCGGCCGTACGGTCCGCGCGGTGGTGTGCGACGTACGGGACGAGGGCGCGGTGACGGCGGCGGTCGACGAGGCCGCGGCGGCGCGCGGCGGGCTGGATGTGGTGATCGCCAACGCGGGTGTCATCCAGGTCGCCCCGGCCGAGACGGCGGGCAGCCGCGCCTTCCACGACGCCATGGCGACGATCTTCGACGGCACCCTGTACACCTGTCTGGCGGCCCTCCCCCATCTGCGCCGCAGCCCGCACGGCGGCCGCCTCGGCCTCATCGGCTCGGTCGGCGCGCTGGTCTCCCCGCCGCATCTGGTCCCCTACTCCTGCGCGAAGGCGGCGGTACGGGCGCTGGGCGAGGGGCTCCAGGCGGAGACGGCCGGCAGCGCGGTGAGCGTGACGACGGTCCATCCGGGCCTGATGCGCACCGGCTCGCATCTCCAGGCGGAGTTCGGCGGCCAGGCGGAGGAGGAGTACGCCTGGTTCTCCACTCTCTCGGGCACGCCGGTGCTGTCCATGGACGCCGAGCGCGCGGCGGAGAAGGTCGTCCAGGCGGTGGAGCGCCGCCGCACCCGCGCGGTCCTCACCCCGGCGGCCCGCCTGGCCTCGATGGCCCACGGTGTGGCCCCCGCGGCGACGACCCGAGCCACCGGCCTCGCCGCCCGTGCCCTCCCCCACCCGCCGAGGGACGACAACCCCCACCCCCTGCGCCAGGGCCACTCCCTCCAGTCCCCCCGCACCCCCTGGCGCCGAGCCCTCAACAAAGCCGGCCGAGCCCTGAACGACCGAGCCTCCCACCGCTACAACCAACGAACCCCGGGCCCGCCTACGAGCGCGTGAGGGGTTTCCGCCAGGTGAGCGAGTACCGACGCAGCACATGCCGCCGATACCGCACCCCGGGCAACAGCCGCCGCGCGATGCGGCGCACTTCCCCGTAGCTCATCTCCGCCTCGGCCACCGGCATCCCCTCGGGCGTCGTTGCCCGCCGCACGGCCTTGGTGACCCGCATGACGGGAGCCGCCGCGAGGAACGCCGCCCACTCGCCGACGCTCTTCTCCCGCGCGAGCCCCACGATCACCAGGGTGCCGCCAGGGCGCAGCAGTTCCCGCATCCGGAGCAGGGCGCCGGTGAAGTCCATGTGGTGGACGGTGGTCACCGAGCAGATGAAGTCGTACCCCTCGGCAGGCAGGTCGGCGGTCAGGAAGTCGCCCTGGAGGAACCGCAGGCCCGGCCGCTCGCCCGAGAGGTCGCGGGCGCGGGCGATCATCTCCGGTGACACGTCGACACCGGTGACACGCGACACGCGGGCCGCGAGCTTGCGCGCCAACAGCCGGTCCCCGCAGCCGACGTCCAGCGCGTCCCCGCAGCCCGGGGGCACCCGACGCAGGATGCCGGGGTGACGGGCGACGTTGGTGTTCCAGTACGGGTCCGGGGTGCGCATGTCGGCATCGTAGGGACGGCAGCGGCCGCGCCGGTGCGGGTCCAAGGATCACGCGTCGGCGCGGCCGGAAACTACGCCTGCTCGTGCAGCGTGCGCTCCAGTGCGGCCAGGCCCTCGGTGTAGATGCCGTGAAACAGGGTGGTCGCCTCCTCTTCCGGGACGCCTGCCGGGGTGAAGGTGCCCGACCACTCGACTCGGGCGGTGCCCGCGTCCGGGAGGGGGTGGACGGTCAGGGTGGAGAGGTAGTCCGTCACCGGGAAGGGGGCCTTCAGGATGGTGTACGTGTAGGTGCGCGAGCCCTCGTCGAAAGCGGTCAGGCGTTCCACGATGGTCTCGCCCTCGGCGTTCGTGAGGGTGCGGACCCGGCCGCCCTCGCTCAGCGTGCTGCCCGGGATGTAGGGGAGCCAGTCGGGCAGGGAGCCGAAGCCGCCGATGAGCTGCCAGACCTGCTCGGGGGTGCGGGGGACGTCGATGTACGTGCTGGTGCTTGCCATGGTGCTTCTCCAAGCAGGGGTCAGACAGTGGGGACGGGAGCGGCGGCGGAGATCAGGTTCGCCGCGCGCAGGTCCGCCCAGAACGCGGCCGGGACGGTCTCGTGCAGCGCGGCCACGTCCTCGGCGATGCGGCTGGGCTTCGTCGCGCCGGGGACGACGGCGGCGGTAGCGGGGTGGGCCAGGGCGAACTGGAGGGCCGCAGCCTTGATGGAGACGCCGTGCCGCTCGGCCAGGGCCTTGATCCGGTCGACCTTGTCGAGGATGGCCCGCGGGGCCTCCTGGTACTCGAAGTGCCGGCCGCCCGCGAGCACACCCGAGCTGTAGGGGCCGCCGACGACCATGTCGACCCCCTGCTCGGCGGCGGCCGGAAGCAGCCGCTGGAGCGCGCGGTCGTGGTCGAGCAGGGTGTAGCGGCCGGCCAGCAGAAACGCGTCCGGGCGGGGCTCGTCGAGGTCGAGGGTCAGCTCGATCGGCTCGACCTTGTTCACGCCGAGGCCCCACGCCTTGATGACGCCCTCCTCGCGCAGCTTCTGCAGCACCCGGAAGGCGCCGGTGCGGGCACTCTCGTAGCGGGCGAGCCACTGGTCGCCGTGGAAGTCCTGGGCGATGTCGTGGACCCAGACGATGTCCAGCCGGTCGGTGCCCAGCCGCTTCAGGCTGTCCTCGATGGAGCGCAGGGTGGCGTCGGCGGTGTAGTCGTCGGTCATCCGGTTGGGGCGGCCGTGCTCGAAGAGCCCGCCCTTCTCGCCCAGCTCACGGGCGGCCGGGTCCTCGACGTCGTCGTGGATGACGCGGCCGACCTTGGTGCTGAGCACGTACTCGTCGCGCGGGCGCCCGGCGAGCGCCTCGCCGAGGCGTATCTCCGACAGGCCGGCGCCGTAGAAGGGCGCGGTGTCGAAGTAGCGGATGCCCTGGTCCCAGGCGGCGGCGACGGTCGCGGCGGCCTCTTCCTCGGGGATGGCCCGGAACATGTTGCCGAGCGGGGCGGTGCCGAAGCCCAGGGAACCGGGGAGGAGGGACTTGATACCCATGTGAGCGTGATCCTTGTCTTTACGGGAGTTTCGCGGGCTTTGCGATGGTCCGCGTTGCTTGCTCTGTCGAGGCTAGGATCGATGCTTGAGACTGTCCAAGACTTGCTTGGACATACTTGAGTCCCTGGAGGTCTCACATGCTGGATCTGCGCCAGCTCCGCTATTTCGTGGTCGTCGCCGAGGAGGAGCACGTGGGCCGCGCGGCCGAGCGCCTGCACATCTCGCAGTCACCGCTCAGCCGCCAGATCGCCCAACTGGAGAAGAACCTCGGCCTGACCCTGTTCGAGCGCGGCCAGCAGCGTATCCGGCTCACCGCCGACGGGCGGGTCTTCCTTTCCGAGGCGAAGGCCCTGCTGCGGCACGCCGACCGGCTGGAGAACCTGGGCCGCCGGCTCGGCCGGGGCGAGGAGGGCGGGCTGTGCATCGGGTACACGGTCGACGCCATGCACACCGGGGTGCTGCCGCGCGCACTCCGGGAACTCCACGACGAACGGCCCGGCATCCACGTCGCCCTCTACAACGTCCCCGCCGCCGAGCAGTTCGAGGGCCTGCGCAGGCGCAGCCTCGACATCGCCCTGGTGCCGGAGCCGCCCGCCGAGGACGACCCGGACCTGCGGGCCGCGCTGCTGCTGGACGACCCGCTGCTGCTGGCTGTGCCCACCCGACACCCGCTCGCGGAGTCGGCCGAGGTGGCCCCGGCCGACCTGGAGCAGCAGCCGTGGATCGCGGTGGAGAACAGCCGGCGCCCGGCCTGGCGCGACGAGTTCGTCGCCGCCTGCGCGGCCGCCGGGTTCACGCCCGACATCCGGCTGGAGGCGTCCGAGCCGCTGACCGCGCTCGGCCTCGTCGCCTCCGGCCTCGGGGTTGCGCTGATCCAGCGGAGCATGCTGCGCGGCCCGGTCGCGGGGGTGACGGTACGCGAACTGCCCTGGCTGGACATGTCCGTTCGGCTGTGGGCGGCCTGGCATCAGGTCGATCTGCGGCCCGTGGTCACGGCGTTCCGTACGACCGTGCTCGACGCCCGCGAGGAGACCGAACAGCAGGTCAGTACCTGAGCAGCGCCGCCACTCCCCCGGCCTCGGCGAGGGTGCCGTCGGGGACGAACAGGACCTGGGAGTCGGCGTCGACGGCGCGGTCGACCAACTGCTCGATGATGTCGGTGGCCACGCCCATGGTGTGCGGCGGCGGCTCGACGTCCGGCTTGGGTTCGGGCAGCGTGACCGGCTCGGGCACCTCGGCCAGCTCCAGCGCCCGGCCGTCCTCGGTGATCCGGCCCGCGAGGTCGAGCCCCTCCTCGACGATCAGCCGCGCCACCCGCTTGTCCGCTACGGCCGTCCAGACCTCCTGCGGCCCGCCCGCGTACTTGCCGAGCCCGCGCGCCTCGCCCAGCGCGTCGACGGCCTCCGCGACCTGCTTCTCGCGGAACTCGGCGAGGACCGGCTCCAGCCGCTTCATCAGGTCCGCGGCCCGGTCCTTGTCCATCCCGGTCAGCGGCAGCGTGCCCGCGATCATGTCGCCGTGCGTGGTGACGTCCCTGAACGCCGAGAGGGTCTTGTCGCCGCCGATGACGAACAGTGGCAGATCGCCCTCGTGCTCCTCGATCGCGTCGCCGAGCCGCTTGTCGACCCTGCGGAGGTACTGCTCGACCCGCTCCCTGTGCCCCTCGTACGGCGCGGAGTGCGGGATCGGGCCGGGCAGCGCATCCTCCGGCGACGGGATCTCGGGGGCGCACGGGAAGCCGTGATGCTCGACCTCGTCCAGGCGTTTCACCGAGCCGTGGTACAGGCGGCACATCTCCTGGTCGAGCACGAGCACCAGGAACGGCCGGGACCGCTGCTCGGCGGCCTCCAGATACCGCGTCAGGAACTGGTCGGCGAACTCCACGCGCGGGCGCACCGGCGCGAGGGAGGTCATCTGCCAGACCTGGACCGGCTCGTCGGCGGCCACGTAGACCACCATGGCGTCGTCGGGGTGGAAGGGGTCGGCCACCTGCTCGATCACCGTGGTGTCCAGCATGTGGTCCCGAAGTTCCAGCCGGGTCTCCCGCGTGACGTCCGGGTCCTCCGCAAGCCGGCGCTTGGCCTCGGTGACGAGGTCGCGCAGCAGGATGCGGTCCTTCTCGCTGAAGGGGAAGTCCGGATCGGTCGGCATCACCAGGGTGATGGCGGGGTACGGCCTCTGCTCGCTCAGAGCGGCACGGATCTCAGGAGTCAGCTCAGAGGTATGCACCAAGTCAGCGTCGCATCGCGCCCCCGCGCCCGCACCTCGAAACGGGGCCCGGCCCGGTCGCCCGAATGGCGGAGCGGGAATACCATGAACCCTAACGAAACGGGCGCCGTCGTACGCCGGTGACCGGATCTCCCTGGACACATCTCCCTGGACACGCAGACCTGATGCGAGCAAGGAGCCGAGTCATGCGTAAGAACTCTCCGGTGAAGGGGCATCACGGCCTGGGCGCACGGGGTCAGGGCAAGGAGCTCTACTACCACACGCAGATCCCCGAGGCCGCCGCCCGCCAGGCGAAGGACCAGCAGCACTACCAGCGCCAGCAGCAGGAGCGCAAGCAGTCCAACGGCCGCTGGACCTGACCGTTCACCCCTGGCGCGAGCCGGGGCGGAACTTCGGGACCCGTACGGTGATCTTCGTGCCGGCACCCACGCCGGTCTCGATGACCAGACCGTACGGGTCTCCGTACACCTGGCGCAGCCGGCGGTCGACGTTGCTCAGGCCGATGCCCGTGTCGGGGCCGGCGGTGCCCCGCAGCAGGGCGCGCAGGCGGTCCGGTTCCATCCCCACGCCGTTGTCCTCGATGACCACGCGGGCCTCGGTGCCCTCGTCCTCCGCGATGATCGTGATGCGGCCGCGCTCGGCGGATTCCTCGAGACCGTGTTTGAGCGCGTTCTCCACGAGCGGCTGCAGGCACAGGAACGGCAGGGTCACCGGCAGCACCTCGGGCGCGATCCGCAGGGTGACCGCGAGGCGGCGGCCGAAGCGGGCGCGGGCGAGTTCGAGGTACTGCTCGATGGAGCGCAACTCCTCGGCGAGCGTGGTGAAGTCGCCGCCCCGGCGGAACGAGTAGCGGGTGAAGTCCGCGAACTCCAGCAGGAGTTCGCGGGCCCGCTCGGGGTCGGTGCGGACGAACGAGGCGATACTGGCCAGGGAGTTGTAGATGAAGTGGGGGGAGATCTGGGCGCGCAGGGCGCGGATCTCGGCCTCGATCACACTGGAGCGGGCCCGGTCCAGGTCGACGAGTTCGAGCTGGACGGAGACCCAGCGGGCGACCTCCTCGGCGGCCCGGAGCAGCCCCCCGGACTCCCCGTCACCGAAGGCGGCGAGCACCCCGGCGACCCGGCCGTCCACGGTCAACGGCGCGAGCACCCCCTGACGTACGGCGCAGTCGGCGTGCGCACAGTCCAGTTCCACCCTCTGGGTACGCCCCGCCCGCACCACGGCGGCCAGCCGCTCGGTGACCTGGGCGCGGTGGTGCTCCCCCGCCCCGTCCCACGCGAGCACGGCCTCCTCGTCGGCGAGCGCCAGCGCCCCGCTGCCGAGCAACGGCCGCAACCGCCGGGCCGCCTTCCGGGCGGTGTCCGGCGTGAGCCCGGCCCGCAGCGGGGGCGCGGCCAGCGAGGCGGTGTGCAGGGTGTGGAAGGTGGCCTGCTCGACGGGGGTACCGGGGCCCGCCGGATTCGCCTGCTGCCGCCGAAGCGCGACATGCCCCAGCGCGGCCCCCAACACGAACAACGCGAGTCCCGCGACAGCCAGCAGCAACACCCCGAGCACACTCAAGTCCGCCACCTCACACCCGCCCCTCCGGCAGATGCAGCCGTGCCATGGTGGCCGCCGTCCCGGCGGGGACCCGGCGCCTGGTGGCCAGGGAGACCAGGATCATCGCGGTGAAGCCCACCGGTACCGACCAGACGGCGGGCCAGGCCAGCAGGGTGTGCGACCAGCCGGACCGGGTGCCGCCCGTGATGGTCGTGGTGACGGCGGTGAGGGCCGAGCCGCCGCCGAGGAGCAGGCCGGCGATGGCGCCGGGCGGGGTGAGGCCGCGCCACCAGATCCCGAGGATGAGCAGCGGGCAGAAGGACGACGCGGAGACGGCGAACGCCAGCCCGACCGCGTCGGCCACCGGCAGGCCGCCGACCATCGTCCCGGCGGCGGTGGGCACGGCGATGGCGGGGACGACGGCGAGCCGGAAGTGCCGGAGCCCCAGCGCCGGGAGCACGTCCTGCGCGAGCACCCCCGCGACGGACATGGTGAGCCCGGAGGCAGTGGACAGGAAGGCCGCGCAGGCACCGCCCGCGACCAGCGCGCCGAGCAGATCACCGCCCACCCCGCCGATCAGCCGCTGCGGCAGCACGAGTACGGCGGCGTCGGTGTCGCCGGTGAGGAGCAGGTCGGGGGCGTACAGCCGGGCGAGCGAGCCGTACAGCGGCATCAGCAGGTAGAAGGCGCCGAGCAGGCCGAGCACGATGACGGTGGTGCGGCGGGCGGCACGGCCGTCGGGGTTGGTGTAGAAGCGGACGACGACGTGGGGCAGGCCCATGGTGCCGAGGAAGGTGGCGAGGATCAGCCCGTAGGTGGCGTACAGGCCGTGTTCCGCGCCGCTCGGGGCGAGCGAGGCGGAGCCCGTCGCCCGGTCGGGCAGCGGCACTTGGGCGCCGGGGGGAAAGCGGAGGTCGGTGTGCGCGCCGATGTGGTGGCGGCCCCCGGTGAGGGTGAGCGCGGCCTCGCGCAGCGGGTGCCCGTCGACGCTGCCGGTGGCGGTGACCCGTACAGGTTCCTGGACGGTGACGGTCACCGGACGGTCGACACGGACCTCGGTGGACCGGTGGAAGAGGGGCCGCTCGTCCCAGGCGGGCAGCGGGGCGCGGTCGGCGTGCCAGGCGGCGAGCAGGAACACCACGGGCACCAGCAGGGCGGTGAGCTTGAGCCAGTACTGGAACGCCTGGACGAAGGTGATGCTGCGCATCCCCCCGGCGGCGACGGCGGCGGTCACCACGGCGGCGACGACCAGCCCGCCGAGCCAGCCGGGCGCGCCGGTGAGCAACCGCAGCGTGAGCCCGGCGCCCCGCAGTTGGGGCAGCAGGTACAGCCAGCCGACGCCCACCACGAACACTCCGGCGATCCGCCGCACCGCCCGCGACTCCAGCCGGGCCTCGGCGAAGTCGGGCAGCGTGTAGGCGCCGGACCGGCGCAGCGGGGCGGCGACGAAGGCCAGCAGGACGAGGAATCCGGCGGTGTAGCCGATGGGGAACCAGAGCATGTCGACGCCCTGGGCGAGCAGCAGCCCGGCGATGCCGAGGAAGGAGGCGGCGGACAGGTACTCGCCGCTCACCGCGAAGGCGTTGAGCCGGGGGGCGACGGTGCGGGAGGCCACGTAGAAGTCGGAGGTGGTCCGGGAGATCCGCAGGCCGAGCGCGCCGACGAGTGCCGTGGCGAGCACCACGGCGGACACCCCAGCGATTCCGTAGGTCTGGTTCAACGCCCGCTCACGTCACCCTCGTTGCGCTCGGCACGGCGGACGTACCAGGCGCCGGTGGCGAGCAGGACGGGGTACGGCGCGACGCCCAGCAGCAGCCAGACGGCGCCCTGACCGGTGCCACCGGTCGGCAGGAGCCGGAACACCACGGGGAACAACCCCAGCGGCAGGGCGAGCAGGGAGCACGCGACGAGACCAACGCGCACCTGACGGCGCATCAACTTTCGGACAGCGGCGTCGTCGTGTGCGGAGGAGTCCGGGTACGCGGCCCGCGTGCGCCCGGTGGGGACCCCGGTGACCACCTCCCGGCGCGGGGTGGGTTCCGCACCCATGACGCACCCCCCGAGACCCCGGTGATCACCTTGTTTGCCGCGAGTGTACGCAGCGCGTCCGTGGTGAGACAGGGCCCTGGCGGGTTCGGCACAGGGTCGCCACAGCGCACCGGGCTCAGCGGACACGGGCCGCGGTGCCGGTGGCTCGGCGGGCCAGCAGATCGCGCAGTTCACGGGCGTTACGACGGCTGACGGGGAGGACACGGTCACCGACCCGGACGGTCAAGTTACCCCCGTCCAGCCGCAGTTCCTCGATCCGGGCGAGCGCGACCAGATGGCTGCGGTGGATGCGCACGAACCCGTGCGTGCGCCACTGCTCCTCCAGCGCGGACAGCGGTACGCGGACGAGGTGGCTGCCGCGCCGGGTGTGCAGCCGGGCGTAGTCGCCGTGCGCCTCGGCGTAGGCGATGTCGGCGACGGGCACGAACCGGGTCACCCCACCCAGCTCCACCGGGACTTGGCCACCGGGGGGCGGTGCGGCCGGCTGGGTGCGGGGACCCCGGCCGGCGTGGGTCAGCTCGGACACCCGGCGCACGGCCTCGGCGAACCGCTCCTTGCGCAGCGGCTTGAGGAGGTAGTCGACGGCCTTGAGGTCGAAGGCGCGGACGGCGAAGTCCTCGTGCGCGGTGACGAAGACGATGAGCGGCGGTGCGGCGAACCCGCCCAGCAGACGCGCCAGTTCGAGGCCGTTGAGGCCGGGCATGTTGATGTCGAGGAAGACGACGTCGACCGCGTCCGCGCCGCCCTGGACGGCCCGGCTGAGGGTGCGCAGCGCCTCGGTGGCCTCCAGCGCGGGCAGCACGCTGCCGACCCTGGGGTCCTGGTCGAGCAGGTACAGCAGCTCCGAGAGCGCGGGTTCCTCGTCGTCCACGGCGAGGACCCGCAACAGGCCCTCGCCACAGCCGCCTTGTGCCTCGGTCTGCCGCGTCCGCCCCGTCCCGCTCATCCCCGCCGATCCCTCTCTCCCGTGTCCGTGGGAGGAATGGTGGGCCCTCGCGCGGGCGGCGTCCAGCACGGCGACGCGGTCGATTCGCCGGGGCCGGTCAGGCCACCGTCACCGTCTCGTCGTCGTTGCCGGCGAACTGGGTGCGGTACAGCTCGGCGTACCGGCCCCCGGCCGCGAGGAGCTGGTCGTGGGTGCCGCGTTCCACGATCCGGCCGTCCTCCACCACGAGGATCTGGTCGGCGGCGCGGACGGTGGAGAGCCGGTGGGCGATGACGACGGCGGTGCGGCCCTGGAGCGCCTCGGTGAGGGCCTCCTGCACGGCCGCCTCGGAGGTGTTGTCGAGGTGGGCGGTGGCCTCGTCCAGGATGACGACGCGCTGGCGGGCCAGCAGCAGCCGGGCGATGGTCATGCGCTGGCGTTCGCCGCCGGAGAGCCGGTAGCCGCGCTCGCCGACGACCGTGTCGAGCCCGTCCGGCAGGGACCGTACGACCCCGTCCAGCCGGGCCCGGCCGAGCGCGTCCATGAGTTCGTCGTCACCGGCGTCGGGGCGGGCGAGGAGCAGGTTGGCGCGGACGGTGTCGTGGAAGAGGTGTCCGTCCTGGGTGACCATGCCGACGGTGGCCCGCAGCGAGCCGGCGCTCAGGTCCCGTACGTCGACTCCGCCGACCCGTACAGCCCCGCTGTCGGTGTCGTACAGCCGGGGCAGGAGCTGGGCGATGGTGGACTTCCCGGCGCCGGAGGAGCCGACCAGGGCGACGGTCTCGCCGGGGGCGGCGCGGAAGGAGACGCCGTGCAGCACCTCCGCGCCGCCGCGTACGTCGAGTGCGGCGACCTCCTCCAGCGAGGCCAGGGAGACCCGGTCGGCGGCCGGGTAGGCGAAGCGGACGTCGTCGAACTCGATGGCGACCGGGCCGTCCGGCACCGCGACCGCGTCGGGTTTCTCGGCGATGAGCGGCTCCAGGTCCAGCACCTCGAAGACCCGCTCGAAGCTGACCAGGGCGCTCATCACCTCCACCCGGGCCCCGGCGAGCGAGGTGAGCGGGGCGTAGAGCCGGGTGAGCAGCAGGGCGAGGGAGACGACGGCGCCCGCCTCCAGGGTGCCGCGCAGCGCGAACCAGCCGCCGAGGCCGTAGACGAGGGCGAGCGCGAGGGCGGAGACCAGGGTGAGGGCGGTGATGAACACCGACTGGGCGGTGGCGGTGCGTACGCCGATGTCCCGGACCTGGCCGGCGCGGGCGGCGAACTGGGCCGACTCCTCCTCGGGGCGGCCGAACAGCTTGACGAGGGTGGCGCCGGGCGCGGAGAAGCGTTCCGTCATCCGGGTCCCCATGGCCGCGTTCAGCTCGGCCGCCTCCCGCTGCATCCGGGCCATGCGGCTGCCCATCCGGCGGGCGGGCAGGACGAACACCGGCAGCAGGACCAGGGCGAGGAGGGTGATCTGCCAGGACAGGGTGAGCATGACGGCGAGGGTGAGCAGCAGGGTGACCACGTTGGTGACCACGCCGGACAGGGTGGAGGCGAAGGCCCGCTGGGCACCGATCACGTCGTTGTTGAGGCGGCTGACCAGGGCGCCGGTGCGGGTGCGGGTGAAGAAGGCGACCGGCATCCGCTGGACGTGGTCGAAGACGGCGGTGCGCAGGTCGAGGATGAGCCCCTCCCCCAGCCTCGCCGACAGCCGCCGCACCAGGATGCCGAGGCCGGCCTCGGCGAGCGCGACCACCGCGATGAGCAGCGAGAGCCGGACCACCCGGCCGGAGTCGTGGCCCGCCACGATGGCGTCGACCACGCGTCCGGCGAGCACCGGGGTGGCGACCGCGAGCAGGGCGGTGACGATGCCGAGCAGGACGAACCGGGTGATGCCCGCGCGGTGCGGTCGGGCGAAGGCGGCGATGCGGCGCAGCGTGGCGCGGGCGAGGGGCCGGCGCTGCTGCTGCGCGGTCATCACGCTGTGCAGTTGCGTCCAGGCGGTGGTTTCCATGCTCATGGGTCCAACCTAGGACCTCAAGTTTGCTTGAGGTCAACCGTTCGGGGTCCGGGTGCGGCACAGTGGCCCTTCCAGCAGCTCGGCGAGGAGGAGTCCCGGTGCCGGTTCGGGTGGAGACGCAGGGTCATGTGACGACGGTCGTCCTGTCGCGCCCGGAGGCGCGCAACGCGGTCGACGGCCCGACGGCGGCCGAACTGGCCGCCGCCTTCCGGGCGTTCGAGGCGGACGAGCATGCGCGCGTGGCGGTGCTGTGGGGCGAGGGCGGCACGTTCTGCGCGGGCGCCGACCTGAAGGCGATCGGCACCGCCCGCGGCAACCAGGTCACCCCGGACGGTGACGGCCCGATGGGCCCGACCCGGATGCGGCTGTCCAAGCCGGTGATCGCGGCCGTGGCCGGCCATGCCGTGGCGGGCGGTCTGGAGCTGGCTCTGTGGTGCGATCTCCGGGTGGCGGAGGAGGACGCGGTGTTCGGCGTCTTCTGCCGCCGCTGGGGCGTCCCCCTGATCGACGGCGGCACGGTACGGCTCCCCCGGCTGATCGGCACCGGCCGGGCCATGGACATGATCCTCACCGGCCGCCCGGTCCCGGCCGCCGAGGCGCACGCCATCGGCCTCGCGGACCGCGTCGTCCCCCGGGGCCGCGCCCGCGCCGAGGCCGAGGAACTGGCGGCGGCCATCGCCCGCTTCCCCCAGGACTGCCTGCGCTCCGACCGCGCCTCGGTGCTCGACCGGGAGGGGTTGTCCGAGGGGGAGGCGATGCGCCGTGAACTCAAGCACGGCGCCGCCGTGTTGACGCAGGCGAGGGAGGGGGCGGCCCGGTTCGCCGGGGGTGCGGGGCGGCACGGGACGTTCGGCGAGGCGTGAACTCACGGGGAGCGCACGCCTGTCGCCGCCGACGCGGCCGTCACTTGTAGATGATGACCCGTCCGTCCCTGCCGTCGTGACCCCGCCGCCCCCAGGGGCCTCGCCGGCCGTCGTCGCCATCGTCCCCGTCCTCCCCCGGCCGGCCCGTCGGCCCGGTGGGGCCGGGGTCGCCGGACGGACCCGAGGGGCCGGGCGGACCGGGCGGACCCTGGTGCGTGCCGCTGCCGCCGTCCTCGAGACCGACGCGCTCCATCTGCATCGCGTCGAGCTGCTGCTGGTGGGCGACGAGCAGGACCGCCTGCGCGACCACCACGACGGTCACCGCCGCGACGGCCGCCATGCGGCGCGGCGAACCGCGCAACACCTCTTTCACGCTTCTCACATCGATCCTCACGCTAGCTCGCGGGTGGGGCGACGGCGTCCTTGCCGTCCTTCCCGTCCTTGCCGTCCTTTCCGGGGGGTCCCGCCGCCCCGTCCGCGCCGTCGGTCCCGTCCTTGCCTTGCGGGCCGATCGGACCGGCCGGGCCGGTGGGTCCGGGCGGACCGGACGGACCGGGCGGTCCGGGTTCCAGGCTCTCCTGGAAATCGACGGACTGCGTCTGCAACCCCTGGATCTGGAGGTGCTGTTCGACGATGACGGCCGACTGCACGACGAGCGCGATGGTCAGCGCGGCACCGAGCACGAAGGGACGCCGCGGGCTGCGCAGCACTTGAGTCACACTTCTCATGTTTATCCTCACGCTGAGTGACGAGCGCAAGTGTAAGTGACGATATGTCAGGAAAAGCGAACTTCCACACCGAGTGTCCGCGCGGCATTTCAACGCCTTGCGCATGCGGCAGGATGACGGCACGTGCCCTTCATCGAACCTTCGTACCGCGGGCACGTTCGCACACCCCGGACAGCGAACAGGTGACAGCGTGACGCAACTTCACATCCGGCCGACCATGGCGTCCTCGGGCGCCGCCGCACGTCCCGGTGGAGGTGACCGATGAACCGCACGCCGACCCTGGACGATCTGGTCCTCGCCGGTATCGCGCTGGCCGCTGGCCTGGTGCTGGCCTTCCTGTCCCGCACGGTGCTGCGCTGGCTGGCCAAGCACGCCAAGCGGACCCGCTGGAGCGGGGACGACGTCATGGTGGACGCGCTGCGTTCGGTCGTGCCGTGGGCCGCGATAGCGGGCGGTATCGCGGTGGGCGCGGCCGTGCTGCCGCTGACCCGTACCGTGCAGCACCACGTCAACCAGTCACTCCAGGTCTGGCTGATCTTCGTGGTGACCCTGTCGGCGGCGCGGGTGATCGCGGGCCTGGTGCAGAGCGTCACACAGTCACGCTCGGGCGTGGCGGGCTCGGCGACCATCTTCGTCAACATCACCCGCGTCCTGGTGCTGGCCATCGGTTTCCTGGTGGTCCTCCAGACTCTCGGCATCTCGATCGCCCCGCTGCTCACCGCTCTGGGCGTCGGCGGTCTGGCGGTCGCGCTGGCGCTCCAGGACACGCTGGCCAATCTGTTCGCCGGCATCCACATCCTCGCCTCCAAGACCGTGCAGCCCGGCGATTACATCCGGCTGAGCAGCGGCGAGGAGGGGTACGTCGTCGACATCAACTGGCGTCAGACGACCGTGCGCCAGCTCTCCAACAACCTGGTGGTCATCCCCAACGGCCAGCTCGCCAAGACCAACATGACCAACTTCACCCGCCCCGAGCAGGAGCTGACGGTGCTGGTGCAGGCAGGGGTGAGCTACGACTCGGACCTGGAGCACGTGGAGCGGGTGACGGCCGAGGTGGTCAACGAGGTGATGACCGAGATCACCGGTGCCGTCCCCGAGCACGAGGCCGCGATCCGCTTCCACACCTTCGGCGACTCGCGGATCGGGTTCACGATCATCCTGGGCGTCGGCGAGTTCAGCGACCAGTTCCGGATCAAGCACGAGTTCATCAAGCGCCTGCACCGCCGCTACCGCGAGGAGGGCATCCGCATCCCGGCCCCGACCCGTACGGTCGCGCTCCAGCAGGGCTCGATGCTGATACCGCACCAGCGCACGGCCGACGACGTGACGGCACCGTCCGAGCAGTGAGCGCGGTGGCGGCGCCCTCTCAGCAGGGCGCCGCCGGCCGTCAGCCCTCGGACGCCGCGCCCCGCGACCAGCCCCGCCGCTCGCCCTCGTCGATGAGGCGCCGACCGGCCGTCCACAGGGAGGCGGAGGCGTCCCCGATCACCGCCTTGCGGGCCCGGACGTCGTCGGCGGTGACGCCGGGGGTGCGCCAGGTGCCGCCGCGCGCCATCCAGTTGAGGAGCAGCGGCTGGAGCCGGTCCATGGCCTTGGCGAACCGGGCCTCGGGGGTGGTCCGCTCCTCGAACTCGTCCCACAGCGCCCGCATCCGCCGGGCCTGGTCGTCCGGGAGCAGCCGGAAGAGGTCGTCGGCCGCGACCGCCTCCCGCTCCTGCTGGCCGGCGCCGCCCGCGCTGTCGTACAGCGGGGTGTCACCGGCGTAGATCTCCACCAGGTCGTGCAGCAGCACCAGCTCGACGGTGTGGCCGACATCGATGGGCTCGTCGGAGTGCTCGGCGAGGACCACGACCATCATGGCCAGGTGCCAGGAGTGCTCGGCGTCGTTCTCCCGGCGGTCCGCCGCGGCGAGCGGCGACTGGCGCAGCACGGTCTTGAGCTGGTCCACCTCCACCAGGAAGGTGAGCTGGGCCCGCAGCCGCTCCTCGATGCCGTCGGGCAGAGGCGTCTTGTCCACGAGCAGGTTCCGGCGTTCTTCACTCACCGGCTCATCGTGGCACGCACGGCCGGGGGCTCACGCCACCGGGCTAAGCTCGAAATAGCATGACTTCCTCCGACAAGCCCGAGCCCGAGCCCTTCACCCCGCCCTCCCCCGCCGCGCTGGACGCCCGGCTCGACTCGATCACCCGGCAGCCGTTCCGGGCCAAGTTCCACCTGCGCGGACGGGACCGGGTCACCGCCGAGCTGAAGGGCCCGGCCACGATCCGCTGGCACGCGTACGACCTGATCGCCGGGCGGCTCGCCCCGGCCCAACCGTACAAGGACGGCAAGCAGACCCCGTACCGGGGCCACCCGGTCTTCGTCGCCCAGCACGCCACCGGCACCTGCTGCCGTACCTGTCTGCTGCGCTGCCACGGCATCCCCAAGGGCCGGAACCTGACCCGCGCCGAGCATGTGTACGTCGTGGAGGTGATCTGCCGCTGGATCGAGCGGGAGATGACCGGCGGCGCGCGCTGAGCGGCCGGCCCCGGACCCCTGTCGAACCGGACCCGGTCACGAGATATCTTGATGTCGAGCAATGTTGCAGACGTGGAGCGGAGCACCCGGTGACTGACTCGACCATCATCTACACCTACACGGACGAAGCGCCGGCCCTGGCGACCCATTCGTTCCTGCCGGTGATCCAGGCGTACGCCGCGCAGGCCGGGGTCCCCGTGGAGACCCGCGACATCTCGCTGGCCGGGCGCATCATCGCCGTCTTCCCGGAGTACCTGACCGAGGACCAGCGCATCCCGGACGCGCTCGCCGAGCTGGGCGACCTGGCCAAGACGCCGGCCGCGAACATCGTCAAGCTGCCGAACATCTCGGCCTCGATCCCGCAGCTCAAGGCCGCCGTCGCCGAGCTGCAGGCCAAGGGCTACGCGCTGCCGGACTACCCCGAGGACCCGAAGACCGACGAGGAGCGCGAGGTCCGCGCCCGCTACGACAAGATCAAGGGTTCCGCCGTGAACCCGGTCCTGCGTGAGGGCAACTCCGACCGCCGCGCCCCCGCCTCGGTGAAGAACTACGCCAAGACCCACCCGCACCGCATGGGCGCCTGGACCCCCGAGTCCAAGACCAACGTGGCCACCATGGGTGAGAACGACTTCCGCTCCACCGAGAAGTCCACGGTGATCACCGAGGACGGCACGCTCCGTATCGAGCTGGTCGCCGAGGACGGCACCACCACCGTGCTGCGGGAGTCGGTACCGGTCCGCAAGGACGAGGTCGTCGACGCCTCCGTCATGCACGTCGCCGAGCTGGAGCAGTTCCTCGCCGCGCAGGTCGCCCGCGCGAAGGAGGAGGGCGTCCTGTTCTCCGTGCACCTGAAGGCCACGATGATGAAGGTCTCCGACCCGATCGTCTTCGGCCACGTGGTGCGCGCCTTCTTCCCGAAGACGTTCGCCAAGTACGGCCAGACCCTGAAGTCGGCCGGCCTGTCCCCCAACGACGGCCTCGGCGGCATCTACAAGGGCCTGGAGAGCCTGCCCGAGGGCGCCGAGATCAAGGCGTCCTTCGACGCCGAGCTGGCCGAGGGCCCGGCGCTCGCCATGGTCGACTCCGACAAGGGCATCTCCAACCTGCACGTCCCCTCGGACGTCATCGTGGACGCGTCCATGCCCGCCATGATCCGCACCTCCGGCCACATGTGGGGCCCGGACGGCGAGGAGCACGACACCCTCGCGGTGATCCCGGACTCCTCCTACGCCGGTGTCTACCAGGCCGTGATCGAGGACTGCCGCGCCAACGGCGCCTACGACCCGTCCACCATGGGCACGGTCCCCAACGTCGGCCTGATGGCGCAGAAGGCCGAGGAGTACGGCTCGCACGACAAGACCTTCGAGGTCAGCGCCGCGGGCACGGTCCGCTTGGTCGACGCGGACGGCAACGTGCTCATCGAGCAGCCGGTCGCCGAGGGCGACATCTTCCGCGCGTGCCAGACCAAGGACGACCCGATCCGCGACTGGGTCAAGCTGGCCGTCACCCGCGCCCGCGCCACCGGCGACCCGGCCGTGTTCTGGCTGGACGAGACCCGCGCGCACGACGCCAACCTGATCGCCAAGGTCAACCAGTACCTCCCGGAGCACGACACCGAGGGCCTGGACATCCGCATCCTGCCGCCGGTCGAGGCCGCCAAGCTGTCGGTGGAGCGCATCCGCCGCGGCGAGAACACCATCTCGGTGACCGGCAACGTGCTGCGCGACTACCTGACCGACCTCTTCCCGATCCTGGAGCTGGGCACCAGCGCCAAGATGCTGTCGGTCGTCCCGCTGATGGCGGGCGGCGGCCTGTTCGAGACCGGCGCCGGCGGCTCCGCCCCGAAGCACGTCCAGCAGCTCGTCAAGGAGAACTACCTGCGCTGGGACTCCCTCGGTGAGTTCTTCGCCCTGGTCCCCGCCTTCGAGCAGTACGCCGAGGCCACCGGCAACACCCGCGCCAAGGTCCTCGCCGACACCCTGGACCGCGCCACGGCGACCTTCCTCAACGAGGACAAGTCCCCGACCCGTCGCGTCGGCGGCATCGACAACCGCGGCAGCCACTTCTTCCTCTCCCTGTACTGGGCGCAGGAGCTGGCCAAGCAGACCGACGACGCCGACCTCGCGAAGGCGTTCGCCCCGTTCGCCGAGGCCCTCGCGGCCGACGAGCAGAAGATCGTGGAGGAGCTGCTCGCCGTGCAGGGCTCCCCGGCCGACATCGGCGGCTACTACCAGCCGGAGAAGGCCAAGGCGGACGCGGTCATGCGCCCGTCGGCCACCTGGAACGCGGCGCTCGGCTCGCTGAGCTGACGCTTCCTGCGGTGGTACGTGCCCCGGCCGGTGTCTTCCGGCCGGGGCACGGTCGTACCCGGCGAACGTGGCGGCGACGATGCGACCGTGTTGCCCCGTGTTGCGGGCATGTGCCGGGCATGAACTCCTCGTGTCGGGGCCCGTGTCCGCCCTTACGGCGGCAGCCGCCCGGTGCTTTTCTCGTGCCGGAACCCGCGCCCGCACCGCACGAGGAGCACCATGAGCAGCCAGCCCATCGACTCGGTCACCGCCGGTCACACCCCGGACGAGCCGCCCGCCGGACCCGACGCCTCGGCCTGGTCCTTCGAGACCCGGCAGATCCACGCCGGCGCGGTGCCCGACCCGACGACCGGGGCGCGGGCCACACCGATCTACCAGACCACGTCCTTCGTCTTCCAGGACACCCAGCACGCCGCCGACCTGTTCTCGCTCGCCGAGCCCGGCAACATCTACACCCGTATCCACAACCCGACGCAGGACGTGTTCGAGCAGCGGATCGCCGCGCTGGAGGGCGGGGTCGCCGCCGTCGCGCTGGCGTCCGGGCAGGCCGCCGAGACGCTCGCCCTGCTGACCCTGGCGGGCGCGGGCGACCACATCGTCTCCAGCGCCTCCCTGTACGGCGGCACGTACAACCTGTTCCGGCACACCCTGCCGAGGCTGGGCATCGAGGTGTCGTTCGTGGACGACCCGGACGACGTGGACGCCTGGCGGGCCGCGATCCGCCCGAACACCAAGGCGCTGTTCGCGGAGACCCTGGGCAATCCGCGCGGCAACGTGCTCGACGTACGGGCGGTCGCGGACGTGGCGCACGAGGCGGGCGTGCCCCTGATCGTGGACAACACGGTACCGACCCCGTATCTGCTCCGGCCCATCGAGCACGGCGCGGACATCGTGGTGCACTCCGCGACCAAGTTCCTCGGCGGGCACGGCACCGCCATCGCCGGGGTGGTGGTGGACGGCGGCACCTTCGACTTCGGCGCCCACCCCGAGCGGTTCCCGGACTTCTCCGAGCCCGACCCGAGCTACCACGGCCTGCGGTACTGGCCGGCACTCGGTCCGGGCGCCTTCGCGGTCAAGCTGCGGGTGCAGTTGCTGCGCGACCTGGGCCCGGCGCTCTCCCCGCACTCGGCGTTCCTGCTGCTCCAGGGCGTGGAGACGCTGAGCCTGCGCCTGGAACGGCACTCCGGCAACGCGCTGGCCCTGGCCGAGTGGCTGGAGGGCCGCGACGAGGTGGCCGCCGTCCACTATCCGGGGCTGGAGTCCAGCAAGTGGTACGAGGCCGGGCGGAAGTACCTGCCGCGCGGTTCCGGCGCCATCGTCTCCTTCGAGCTGCGGGACGGGGTGGAGGCGGGCAAGCGGTTCGTGGACGCGGTGGAGCTGTTCAGCCACCTCGCCAACATCGGTGACGTACGCAGCCTGATCATCCACCCCGCGTCCACCACGCACAGCCAGCTCGACGAGGAGCAGTTGACGGCGACCGGTACCGCGCCAGGGCTGGTCCGGCTGTCGGTGGGCATCGAGAACCTGGCCGATCTGAAGGCCGACCTGGAGGCCGGGTTCCGCGCGGCCAAGGGCGCCTCCTGAGCACCGTTCCGCGCGCCCGCCCCGCCCCGCTCCCGGCGGTCACCGGTGCCTGGCGGGACGGGGACCCCGCCGGGCGCCGCCGGTGGCACGCGGCGGGTACGCCGCTGCGGCTGGAAGCGGGCGGTGAACTGCCGGGCGTCCGGCTGGCGTTCGAGACCTGGGGGCGGCTCGCGGCGGACCGGTCCAACGCGGTGCTGGTGCTGCACGCGCTGACCGGCGACAGCCATGTGGCGGGTCCGGCCGGGCCGGGGCATCCCACGCCCGGCTGGTGGGACGCGCTGGTCGGGCCGGGCCGGGCGCTGGACACCGACCGCTGGTTCGTGGTCGCGCCGAACGCGCTTGGCGGCTGCCAGGGCAGCACCGGCCCGGCCTCTCCCCGGCCGGGCACCGACCGGGCCTGGGGCGGGGCGTTCCCGTTCCTGACCCAGCGGGACCAGGTGGCGGCGGAGGCGGGGCTCGCGGACGCCCTCGGGATCGGCCGGTGGGCGCTGGTCGTCGGCGGTTCGATGGGCGGGATGCGGGCGGTGGAGTGGGCGGTGTCGTACCCGGACCGGGTCGGCGCGCTCCTGCTGCTCGCCACGGCCGCCTCGGCGAGCGCCGGGCAGATCGCCTGGGCGGACATCCAGTTGCGGGCCATCCGCGCCGACCCGCACTGGCGGGGCGGCGACTACCACGGCACCGGGCACGGCCCGGTGGACGGACTCGGTCTGGCCCGCCGGCTGGCCCACGTGACCTACCGCGCGGAGGCGGAGCTGCAGACCCGGTTCGGCCGGGCTCCGCAGGGCGGGGAGGACCCGTGGCACGGGGGCCGTTACCAGGTTGGCTCGTACCTGGACCACCATGCCGAGAAGCTCGTCCGCCGCTTCGACGCGGGGAGTTACGTGGTGCTGACCGAGGCGATGAACGCGCATGACGTGGGGCGTGGGAGGGGCGGTGCGCGCTCGGCGCTGGCGGGGGTGCGGGCGCCGACACTGGTGGCCGGGGTGGACTCCGACCGGCTCTATCCGCTGGCCCAGCAGCGGGAGTTGGCCGCGCTGATCCCGTCGGCGGACGGGGTGCGGGTGGTGGAATCGCCGTACGGGCACGACGGGTTCCTGATCGAGGCGGAGCAGGTTGGCAGACTGGTGGCCGAGTTGCTGCGCTGATCCCTGGGAGCCGATGTGTCCGAGCCTTCGTTCGAACTGCTGGCCGGCGATCCGTCGTCGCCGGTACTGCTGCACGTACCGCATTCCGCGCGGGCGATCCCGGCCGAGGTGCGGGCGGGGCTGCTGCTCGATGACGCCGCCCTGGAGCGGGAGCTGGACCACATCACGGATGCGCACACCGCCGAACTGGCCCATCGAGCAGCGAAGTTGGCGGGGGTGCGGCCGTGGCAATTCGTGAACCGGCTGTCCCGGCTGGTGGTGGACCCGGAGCGGTTCCCGGACGAGCGGGAGGAGATGCGCGCGGTGGGCATGGGCGCGGTGTACACCCGCACCACGCACCGGGAGCCGCTGCGGGCCGAGGACACCGAGCAAGGGCCGCTGATCGAGCGGTACTTCGAGCCGTACGCCCGCGCGATCACCGAGGCGGTGTCGGAGCGGCTGGCCGCGACCGGGCGGGCGGTGGTGATCGACGTCCACTCCTACCCGTCCCGCCCGCTCCCCTACGAGCTGCACGGTGAGGGCCCGCGCCCGGCGGTGTGCCTGGGCACGGACGCCTTCCACACCCCGCCGGGGCTGATGGCGGCGGCCCGGTCGGCGTTCTCGCCCTACGGGAAGACGGGACTGGACAGCCCGTTCAGCGGGACCTACGTACCCCTCGCCCACTACGGCCGGGAGCGGCGGGTGAGTGCGCTGATGGTGGAGATCCGCCGGGACACGTACATGACCGAGCCCGGCGGCCCGCCCGGACCGGGGCTGGACCAACTGGCGGCCGCTCTGGCCGTACTGGTGGACGCCGTCGGCTAGCTCTTGCTGTTGGCGTGAGCCGCCCAGTCGAGGATCTGCACGGCGGCTCCCGCCGCTTCGAGGCCCCGGCAGTGGCCGTGGTGGCGGCGGGCGATGCCGTCGAGGTCGAGCTGGGTGCCGAAGGCGGGGTGGGCGGCGAGGCGCCGGGCGTACGACCACAGCGCGGTGAGGCCGGCGATCCGGTGCACGGCGGAGGCGTCGAGGTGGCAGCGGTGCACGGTGTCGAGCTGGACCAGGGAGACCCAGAGGTCGATGTCGGCGGCCGTGAGCCGGCCCCCGGCCAGGTATTCCTCCTCGGTCAGCCACCGCTCCAGCCGGGCCAGGGTGTCGAGGAGCACGTCGAGCGCGGCGGCCCGCCCGGCCGGGTCCTCGTCGGCGCGGCCCGCCCGCTGCGCGGCCTGTTCGATGCCCTCGGCGCAGAGCCGTTCCACGGCGTCGATGGTGGACTCCCAGACGCAGGGCCGCAGCGGGTCGCCGCCGGCGCGCGGGAAGAGGTCCAGGTCGCGCAGGATGTCCGGCGCGTGGGTGCTGACGATGCGTCCGGACCAGGCGTCGCTGAGCACGGGGGCGGGCGCCGGGCCGGAGTAGCGGTGCGCGCTGGCCTCGTAGAGCGGGCGGAGCGCGGTGTGGCTGCCGTCCGGGGCGTCGGGGACGGCGGGGAGCAGGGTGACCGGACAGCTCGCGTCGAGACCGAGCAGGCTGTGGGCGATGGCGAGGCGCAGTCCGTCGGGGTCCGCGGTGGAGAGGTGCAGCCGGTAGCGGTGCGGCACGGCGTGGTGGCCGCTTCGGGCGTCCTGGCCGAGCCGCCCCCGGAAGGCGGAGCTGTGCCGGACGGTCGGAAGGGCGGTCGGCGCGGTGATGGGCATACGTACGTCTCCCCAGGGGCGAGGGCGCGCGCGGGCGCGCCTGCGGGAACAGCGGCGGCCGAGGTGGGCGAGGAGTTACGAGGAAGGCGCGTGGACGGGCAGCGGCCCGGGTCAGAGGCGCGGTCCGATGGCGCTGCACACGCGCAGCAGGTCGATGTGCAGGCGGGAGGTGAGGAGGGGGGCGCGCAACGGCGTGCGGCCGCTGCGGCCGGTCACCGTCTCCAGGCGCGTCATGCGTCCCCACCTGTTCGCTGGACTTCCCCGACTTGGAGTGTCGGCCCGCGCCGGACGCCGCGTCAAGAGGGGGTCCATCCCTGGGACAGGGCCCTACGTACCATCACCCCATGAGCCAGATCCTCTCGATCGCCCGCCCCGACAGCGTCCGGAGCGTGCGCCTGGACACCGACCGGGGAACCTTCGCCGCGTTCACGGCCGCTCCCCCGGCCCCGCGCGGCACGGCCCTGCTGGTGCCGGGCTTCAACGGCAGCAAGGAGGACTTCCTGCCGCTGCTGCCGGGCCTGGCCGAGGCGGGCTACCGGGTCGTCGCCATCGACCAGCGGGGCCAGTACGAGACGGGCCCGGCGTCCACGGCTCCGTCGTACGCGCCCGAGGATCTGGCGTCGGACGTGATCGCACTGGCGGGGATGCTGGGCCCGGTGCATCTGGTGGGCCACTCGTACGGGGGGCTGGTGTCGCGCTTGGCCGTGCTGAACTCCCCTTGCGATGACAGCACTTGGGCCTCACTGACGCTGCTGAACTTCGGCCCGGCGGCGGTGTCGGAGTCGACCCGGGAGCGTCTGCGACTCCTGCTGGACGCCCTGCGCACGACCCCGGTCCCGGATCTGTGGCCCTTCCTCCGCCCGGAGGACGGCGGGGTCCCCGAGGAGGTGCTCTCCTTCCTCTCGGACCGCTGGGCCCGCAACGCCCCCGAGGCCCTGCGCCTGGCCGCCGAGCAGATGATCACCGAGCCGGACCGCAGCGAGGCGCTGCGCGGTTGCGGCATTCCCCTGTCGGTCGTCTTCGGCACCCCGGAGGAGACCTGGCCGGAGCGTGCAGCGGCCGCCATGGCACGGGAGTTGGGCGCCCGCTACACGGAGATCCCGGGTGGCGGGCACTCGCCGAACGTGTACGAACCGGAGGCGGTGATCAAGGCGTTGACGTCGTTCTGGGACGCGTGATGCCTACCGCTCGCCCCGCGCGGCGACCGTCTCGCGCAACTCCTCCGGCGTGAAGCCGAGTTCGCGCAGGATCTGGGCGGCCGGGCTCCCCTCGGCCCGGATCAGACCAAGCAGCATGTGCTCGGTGCCGACCCAGTCGTGACCCAGCTCGGTCGCCGCGTCCCGCGCCTGCTCGATGGCCGCCTTGCTCTCCTCGCGGAACGCGATGTGCCCCCGCAGCGCCTTCGTCCCGGCCGGCGGCAGCACCTCCGCGACCGCGTCCCGCACCCGCTGCTCCGACCCGGCCTTCGCCACCAGCGCCTCGTACGCCCGGCCCTGCGGTTCCCCGAGCAGGCCGAGCAGGAGGTGTTCGGTGCCGATCGAGTCGTGCTTGTGCGTCCGCGCGGCCTCCTGCGCCAGCACGATGCCGTGCCGGTTCAGATGGGTGAACCGCTCGAACGGCGTCGGCGCGTGCCGCTGCTGCGCGGCCTGCTTGGACACCCCGATGGCATCCCCGATCTCGGTCCAGGACGCCCCGGACCGCTTGGCCTTGCTCACGTAGTGATCGATGAGCTGATCCCCGAGATCGGACAACGTCTGCGCCCGCAGCCGCGCTTCACTGATGTGCGCGAGGTCACCGGCCTCGGGGAGTTCTTCGTCGAGTCGGGCGATCAGGTCGGCGAGATTGATGTCGAGTGGACTCATGCGTCAAGACTAAGTTGACGCTCGTCGGGCGTCAAGAAGAAATTGACGCACGGTGCCGACCGGACTCGGCGGCCGTCATCCGCTGTGACCTGGAGTCCTGGCTCGCGGTACCCGAAGCGGGCCTGGAGCAGATCAGCCAGAAGTACGCCTACCTCACCCTGAGCGTGCACTCCCTGGACCTCTACCAGGAGGAACCCTTCCCGGACCACCCGGTCCACGTACACGTCCGGGACCGGGACGGCGACCATGTCGACCGCGTCCGCTGGCTCGCCGGAAGGGTGGGCGGCCGGTTCACGGGGAGGGCGCGGACGGCACCCCTGTAGTCCCCCGGCACACCGGTCGACACCGCTTCCGGCGCGCGGAGACGGCCAGTGCCGTGCACAGGGCCGCGAGGGGGAGTTCCGCGCACACGGCCATGGCCACGGCGAGGGCCAGCTCCGGGCCGGGTGCGGAGGTGGCCACGTCGACGCAGGCATCGGCGAGGAGGAGTACGGCAGCGGCGGCAGCGGGGGCGCGGTGCCGGGGGTCGTGGCGCAGCAGGCGGCTCCCGGCGGTGAGCAGAGCGGCGGCCTCCACCGCGTCGAGGATGACCCAGGGGGCGGCCTCGGCGGGCGGCAGGGTGCCCGCCAGATAGCCGAGCCAGGGCAGCAGGGCGAGACCGGCGCCCAGGAGTACGCGGCCGTGGGCGGCACCGCTCGTGGGGGCGTGGGAGATGAGGGCCATGTCGGGCTCCACTTCCAGGGTCGGGAACCCGGCCGTCGGGCTCGTGATCAACCCTCCGGTTTCCGTTCCCTGGAGTCAGTAACGTCGCTGTCCGTCCTGGGGTGGCACTGGCTGCACCTCCGTCACGGATGGCAGGTGCATGGATGAACGCCGGGGCCGGGACCTACGGTTGGCCCCATGAAGATCCCGCCCCGGCCGCGGCGAGCGCTGACGCGCCTGACGCGCGACGTCTCCTTCCTCGCCCTGGGGGCACCGCTTCACCTCCTCATGGGGTTCCTGGTCTTCATGGACTTCGGCCTCGTCTGGGAGTGCGCCGAGGGAGGGGACGTCGGCGCGCCGGTCACGCTCGGGGGCGCGCTGGTGGTGACGGTGTGCTGCGTACCGGCTCTGACCGTGGCGCAGTGCTGGCGTTTCCGGCGGTTCCTCGGGCTCGACATACCCCGGCCGGGATTGCGGCGGCCAGGGCGTCAGTTCGGCTACCACTCCCTGGCCGGGGCTCTGTTGGGCGGGCTCGAAGCGCTGGTGGTGGGGCTGCTGGTGGCCGGGGCGGCCGCGGCACTGACCCCGGTGTGGGTCTACGCGCTGCCATGGCAGTGGCGGATCGAACACCTCGGCCTCTCCACGCAGGCCGCGTACGTCTGCGCGGCGGGCCTGGTCGCGCTGGCCACCGTTCCCACCTCGGCGGCCGCCCTCGTCCGCCTGGAGAGCCATGTCGGCCCCTCCTGGCTGGGCCGCGGCAGGGAAGAGGATCTGGCCCGACGGGTCGAGGACCTCACCGAGAGCCGGGCCGGGATGGTGGATGCCGCGGATGCGGAACGGCGGCGCATCGAAAGGGACTTGCACGACGGCGCACAGCAACGCCTCGTCTCCCTCGCCCTGAATCTGGGTCTGGCCAGGGCCACGCTGGTGGATCTGCCGCCGGAGGCGCGCGAGGTCATCGACACCGCACACCGGGAGGCGAAGGAGGCGATCGAGGAACTGAACAGTCTGGTCCGCGGGCTGCACCCCGCCGTACTGGACGAACTCGGCCTGGACGCCGCCCTGTCGGGCCTCGCGGCCCGCGCCCCGCTGCCCGTACGGCTGCGGGTGGACCTGCCACGACGGCCGACTCCGGCGGTGGAGGCGGTCGCCTACTTCGTCGTCTCCGAGGCGCTGACGAACGTCGCCAAGCACGCACGGGAGGCGACCCGTTCGGAGGTGACGCTCACCCTGCTGGGGGGGATACTGCGGGTGGTGGTCACGGACGACGGCCTGGGCGGTGCCGACTCCGCCAACGGGACCGGTCTCACCGGTCTTGCCCAGCGCGTACGGTCCGTTGACGGAACATTCCGGATGAGCAGTCCCGTGGGGGGACCGACCCTGATGAGTGTGGAGCTGCCGTGCCCGGCACGATGAACGAGGAGCCGACGGTGCGACGTGCGGTGATCGCCGAGGACTCCGTCCTGTTGCGGATGGGCCTGGTCAAGATCGTGGAGATGGCCGGCTTCGAGGTGGCCGCCGAGGTGGGCGACGGCCCGGGGCTGCTGGCCGCGGTGGCAGAGCACCGCCCCGACCTCGCGCTGGTGGACGTCCGCATGCCGCCCGGCTTCTCGGACGAGGGAGTACGTGCCGCACTGACCATCCGCCGCACCCACCCCTCGACAGCCCTGCTCCTCCTCTCCCAGTACGTCGAGGAGCGCTACGCCACCGACCTCCTCGCCGCCAACACCAGCGGCGTGGGCTACCTCCTCAAGCAACGGGTGGCCGACGTCGAGGAGTTCATCGAAGCACTCCGCCGAGTGGCGAACGGCGGCACCGCCCTGGACCCCCAGGTGGTGGCCCAACTCCTCATCCGCCGCACCACCACCCCGCTGACCCGCCTGACCCCCCGCGAACACGAAGTCCTCGCCCTCATGGCCGAAGGCCGCTCCAACGCCGGCATCGCCACCCAACTCGTCATCAGCGAAAGCGCCGTCGCCAAACACATCAACAACATCCTGATGAAACTGGACCTCCCCCGAGCCGACGCCGACCACCGCCGGGTACTGGCGGTGCTGCACTTCCTGGGGGTGGGTGATCCGCGGTCCGACGGCGGATGAGACTCAGGGGCGGGACTCGACTTCGTGGTCGCGGCCACCGTCTCCGGAGCTGTTCTGCGCCCCTCGCCTGCCCGAACCGGCCCACCGGGCGAATATCAGGAAGCGCTGTCGCGTCCGACCGGCGTCAATCACGTGGCAGTGCCGCAACGAAGTCCGACAACGCAACTGCCTGCGGCGGCGTCTGCCTACGGACATGACGTCGATAGTGGTCGGCGACCAGGCGGCGCAGTTCCGCCTCGTCCGGCTCTTCACCGGTCAGGGCCAGCCGGACCTGACCGGGCTCGCCCGTCATGGAGAGTGGCCTGGCCAGTGCGTCGAATCCGTCGGTGAACTCGTCGGGCATCTCCCACCAGGCTTCGGCGAACGCCTGGTCCCTCAAGACGTACATGTAGTAGTCGTCGTCGAACAGGATCACGGGAGCCATCGGGTTCGTCATCCCAGGGAGACGGCCCGTGCCGGGACCAGCGTCTTCCGGTCGGCCGCCGAACTGCCATGCGTGGACCTCGATCTCCGCGTAGCGGCCCGGGCCGAGGACCGCGCGTGCCGTCTCCGCGTCCGGCGCTCGTAGCAGGGCCGCCGTGCCCAGCCGGGTGTTCCCGTCGTCGGACAACAGGGGGCCGTAGGCGATGAGTTCGTCCCGGTCGGGTGGGACGGTGAGGTCGGCGGGCTCGGCCGGGCCCAGCCCGAGTACCAGGAAGCGGTCGCCGCCGGTCCGACCGCCGGGGAAGTCCCACATCGTGCGTCCCAGCAGGTTGCGCCAGCGACGCAGCAGGACATCCCGGTACACGCCCGCCTGGTAACCCGGCTCGTCGAACGCGAACGCGCGGGCAGCAGCCGCGTCGGGCAGGTCGACGATGTGCACACTGCCGCTGGGCAGCTCGCCCGAGAACGTCGGCCCCCGGGCGATCATCTCCGCGGCGTACCCGTCCATGTAGGACCAGTGCCGTTCGCCCAACTCCATCCGGAGCGCCAGCGAGTCGGACCGATCACGGTGATAGCAGAAGAACTCCATACCGGACAGTCTGTCGATCTCGGGGCGCCTGCGCAGGGTCATATGGTCAGGTGGGCCCACGACTGGTCACCTGTCGCTGCGCTACCCCTAGGACCGTGATGCCTTCCGAAATCTCCCGCAGGCCCTTCGACGCGGTGCTGTGCGACCTCGACAATGTGATCCGCTTCTACGACACGACCCTACTGGCCGAGTTGGAGCGTGATGCCGGGCTTGCGGAGGGCACGACCGCGAGGGTGGCGTTCTCTCCGGAAAGAGACCGGCCGCTACTCGTCGGCGCGGTCGACAAGCAGCAGTGGGTGGAGTCCATCGTCATCGGTCTCGCAGAGCACGTACCGGAGGGCCACGCACGCACGCTGGGCGCCGCGTTCGCGCAAACCCCGTTCTGGGCCGACGACGTCGCGGTGACCGTGCTTCTTCAGGTCCGGGCGCACATGCCCCTGGTGCTGGTGACCAATGCGGACCTGGAGCTGGAGGATGATCTGGCTTCCTTGGGTCTGGCGGACTTCGCGGACCATGTCGTCAGCAGCGCCCGAGTGGGAGTGGCCAAGCCGGATCGGGAGATCTACGAGATCGCGGCCAGGCAGGCGGGAGTCCCCATGCACCGCTGCTTGTTCGTGGATGACCTGCTCGAGAACGTCGAAGCCGCAGTGGAGCTCGGGATGACCGGCGTGCACTACCGCGAACCCGCCGATCTCCGTGGACCTCTGGGCTTCATGCTGGGCAGTTGAGCACGTCATGGACCACGATCCTGGACGCGAGGGTAAGTAGAGCCCGTACCGTTCGAGATTCGGTGAGGTGGACACGTGGTGTCGGCAGCGGTCGCCGTGCTCCGGGTGCAGGTCCAGCGCGGCGGTACGGCGGGCCTCCCCCCATCGGCTGCCCGCCCGCACGTTCGACGGTCGGGGCCCCACCGCGCACAACTACCTGATGACGGACGAGGATCGGGACTGGCGGCGGACCTGATCCGGGGGTGACGGCCGAGGTGTCCGTCGTCGCTGGTCAATGGGGGTGTACGGGACTGACATTGGCCGATTGACGTAGCCGAATCGGCTGATTGTCATACGTTCGCGTCCGTGAAGTTGGCGCTGTCCGGGCGGGCGTCCTAGAGTCGACTTGGTTGGTCTAGGCAACCTTTATTCGGGTGTCTTCCCGTCAGGTGCCTTCCCGTCCCCCCACAGAACAACAGCAACAACCGGCCGCGGACCGCAGTGTGCGCCCGGCCCAGGAGGACCCCCCATGCCCGACGTCGCAGCCCCACGCTTCCGCAACCCCGTGGAGGACATCCTCGACGCCCTGCGGGAGAACCCCGGAAGCGAGGCCCTCGTACACGGTGAACACCGGCTGTCCGCAGGGGAGTTCCGCGACCTGGTGCACCGGATGGCGTGGGCCCTGCAGGCCCAGGGGATCGAGCGCGGCCAGACCGTCACCCTGCTCAGCGGCAACCTGCCCGAGGCGATAGCCGTGCGCTACGCCGCGAACCTGATCGGCGCTCAGGTCAACCACCTGTACAGCAAGCTCTCCGCCGACGTGCAGGCCGCGATCGTCGCCGACGTGGAGACGCGGGCCCTCGTGGTCGACCCCCGGCTGACCGACCGGGCCGCGGAGATCACCGAGGCGGTGCCGGTCAAGTCGGTGCTGACGCTGGGCCCTTGCGACAGCGCCGAGGACCTGCTCGCCCTGGCGGCGACCGAGGACGCCATACCGTTCCCGAGCCAGGCGGAGCCGGACGACATCTGCGGCATCCGCCACACCGGCGGCACCACCGGTCACCCCAAGGGCATCTGCACGACCTTCCGCCAGGTGCAGGAGACGCGGGCCGCCCGCCCGGTCACGGGCGAAGAGACCGGGGAACAGCGGCAGTTGGTCGCCACGACCATCGCCCACGCGGCCGGGATGCTCGCCGACGCCGTGCTGGAGACCGGCGGCACGGTGGTCCTGCTGGACGACTTCGAGCCGGGCGAGGTGCTCCGCACCATCGAGCGCGAGCGCATCTCCCACATGTGGCTGCTGCCGCCGCTGCTCTACCAGTTGCTCGACCACCCCGACATGGCGCACACGGACACCTCCGGTCTGCGCCAGGTCCTCTACGGCGGCTGCCAGTCATCCCCCGCGCGGATCGCCGACGCCGTACGCCGCCTCGGACCCGTGCTGATGCAGGGGTACGGCCAGAACGAGGGCGGTATCTTCAGCGTCCTGTCCCCACAGGACCACGACCCGGACGACCCCGCGCGGCTGCGCACCGCCGGGAAGATCCTGCCCAGCGTCGAGGTGGAGATCCGGGACGCGGACGGCGACGTCCTGCCGAACGGCGAGCACGGCGAGATCTGCGTCCGCTCCGCCATGGTCATGCAGGGCTACTGGAAGCAGCCCGAGCTGACCGCCGAGGTCCTCAAGGACGGCTGGCTGCACACGGGTGACGTCGGCTTCCGCGACGACGAGGGCTACCTCACCGTGGTGGACCGCCTCAAGGACATGATCGTCGTGGTCGGCGGCCATGTGTACACCACCGAGCTGGAGGACCTGCTCAACAGCCACCCGGACGTCCTTCAGAGCGCGGTCTTCGGCGTCCGCGACGAGGACCGCATGGAGCGCGTCCACGCCGCCGTGCTCCTCACCCCCGGCGCCACCACGACGGCTGACGACCTCCGCGCGCTGGTACGGGCGGAGCGCGGCGCCATGTACGAGCCGGCCCGGATCACCTTCCCGCCCGCCCTCCCCCTGACGGACGTCGGCAAGCCCGACAAGAAGGAACTCCGCCGCCGCGCGACGCTCTGACGACGACCCCTCAGGGGCCGCTTCGAAAACGGGGGCGGCCCCTCGGCTCAGCCAGAGGCATATTGCGCAGCCTGGACTGCGCAAGTTAGCCTGTACATATGACCGAGATCGCCGGCACCACCGGTGTGTCCGAATCCGCCGTGCGTGCCGCACACGAGTTCCGTGTGGTGTTCAGCCGGCTGCGGCGTCGGATGCGGGAGAGCTACGACCCCGGCGACCTGACGCCGTCGCAGACGTCCGTGCTGAGCCGGCTGGACAAGGACGGGGAGGCGTCGGTCAGCGACCTGGCCGCCGCCGAGCGGGTGCGGCACCAGTCGGTGGCCGCGACCGTCGCCGTACTGGAGGAGCGCGCGCTCGTGTCCCGGCGGCAGGACCCCTCCGACGGGCGGCGCCAGTTGGTGTTCGTCACCGACAGCGGGCACGCCTTCCTGGAGGACCGCAGGCGGGCCGGGGAGAGCTGGCTGACCCGCGCGCTGGAGGACCGGTGCACGGAGGCCGAGCGACGGACCCTGCTGGAGGCCGCGGCCATACTGGACCGGGTCGTCCGCTCGTGACCCTGCGCCAACTGCTGCCCAGCCGGGCGAGGATGAGCGACGGCTTCGACCGCCGCCTGCTCGCCCCCATGATGCTGGGCTCCGTACTCAACCCGGTCAACTCCTCCGTCCTCTCGGTCTCCCTGGTGCCGATCGGCGCCGCCTTCGGGGCGCCGCCCGCGCAGACCGCCTGGCTCGTCTCCGCCCTGTATCTGGCCACGTCCATCGGCCAGCCGGTGGTGGGACGGCTGATCGACCTCTTCGGGCCACGCCGCCTGTTCCTGGTGGGGACGGCGCTGACCGGTGTCGCGGGCGTCGTGGGGATGCTCGCCCCGAACCTCGGTGTGCTCATCGCCGCCCGTGTGCTGCTCGGCTTCGGCACCTGTTCCGGCTATCCGGCCGCCATGTACCTGATCCGAAGCGAGGCCCGGCGCACCGGCCAGGAGAGCCCGACGGGCGTGCTCACCGCGCTCGCCGTCACCACCCAGACCGTCGCCGTCGTCGGCCCCAGCCTCGGCGGGCTGCTGATCGGTGTCGGCGGCTGGCGCGCCACACTCGCCGTCAACATCCCGCTCGCCCTGGTCGGCCTGTACCTCGGCGCCCGCCGCCTCCCCGCGACGCCACCGGCGCCCCGCACCGAGGACCGGCACCCGCTCGCCGCACTGGACCTGCCCGGCATGGGCCTCTTCGCCGCGGCCCTGGTCTGCCTGCTCCTCTTCCTCATGGAGCCCGGCGCCGCCCACTGGTACCTCCCCGTGCTGACCCTCCTCGCGGCGGCGGCCTTCGCCCGGCGGGAGCTGCGGACACCGCAGCCCTTCATCGACCTGCGCGTCCTGAGCGGCAACCTCCCCCTGCTGGCCACCTACACCCGCTCGCTGCTGGCGTACATCGTCAGCTACGCCTTCCTGTACGGGTACACCCAGTGGCTAGAGGAGGGCCGGGGGCTGTCGGCCTCGCAGGCGGGGTTGGTCCAACTCCCGCTGTTCGTGACCGCGTTGGTCGTCTCGACGCTCACCGGACGCAGGCAGGCGATCCGGGCCAAGCTCCTGGTGGGCTCGGCCGGGCAACTCGCCGCGTGCGCGCTGCTGCTGACGCTGACCGACGTGAGCCCGGTGTGGATGCTGCTGGCGGTCGTGCTCGTCCTCGGTGTGCCACAGGGCCTGAACAGCCTGGCCCTGCAGAACTCCGTCTTCCACCAGGCCGACCCGGAGCGCATGGGCTCCTCCGCCGGGCTGCTGCGCACCTTCGGCTACCTCGGCGCGATCGTCGCCTCCGCCGCGAGCGGTGTCCTCTTCGGGCAGCGCGCCGACACCGGCGGACTGCACCACCTCTCCTGGCTGATCCTCGCCGTCAGCGCCCTCTTCCTCGCCGTGACCGTCGCCGACCGCTCCCTGCGCGGCCTCGGCGTCACCCGCGACGAACCCGGACCCGCACGAACCCGTGAGGACCGGACGTGACCAAGCCCGCCGCCCTGCTCGTGATGGACGTCCAGCAGGCCGTCACCACCGAGAAGGTCTTCCCCCGCCAGGAGGTCACCGGCGTGGACGACTGGATCTCCGGCCTGTCCTGACTACTCACCCGTGGCGGTGAGGACGAGCACCGCCTGGTCGTCGTCGATGTCGTGGCCGCCGGTGAAGACGCGTACGGCCTCGGTCAGCGAGTCGATCAGGCGCCCGGCGGCGGGCGGACGCGGCGATCCGGCGAGGGCTTGGGCCACGCGCACGTCGCCGAACTGCTCACCGTCCGAGGCGCGGGCCTCGGTGAGACCGTCGGTGTAGAGCAACAGGCTCTCGTTCGGCCGCAGTTGCAGCCGACGCGGGCTGACGTGCGGGTCGGGCGCCACGCCCAGGAGGAGTCCAGAAGCGTCCACCGCGCGCACGGTGTGCCCCGCGTCGACGACGAGGGGCGCGGTGTGCCCGGCCCGGATCAGCTCGATGTCGAGGCCCTCCGGGGTCGGGGTGAACTGCCCGTAGACGAGCGTGACGAAGCCGGTGCCGTGGCTGCCGGGCCGGTCGCACAGCGCCCGGTTGACGGCCTCGACGACGGCCTGTGGGCCGGGGAGCAGCGGGGCGACGGCGCGGGCGGTGTGCCGTACCAGGGCGGTGGTGGTCGCGGCGGTCGCGCCGCGGCCGCAGACGTCGCCGAGCATGAACGCCCACCGGCCGTCCCGCAGCGGGAAGACGTCGTAGAAGTCGCCGCCGATGTCGAGTCCCTCGCCGGCGGGGTGGTAGTACGTGGCCACATCGGCGCCGGGCACGTCGGGGACGCCCGGCAGCAGCAGACCGGCCTGGAGGTCGCGGGCGAGGGTGACCCGGTGGGTGTACTGGCGGGCGTTGCGGGCGGCGGCGGAGGCCCGGCGGGCGAGTTCCTCCGCCAGCGCGACGGTATGCCCGTCGAAGGTGTGGTCGCCGACGCTCAGCAGGGTCATGGTGCCGAAGGTGTTGCCCCGGTCCAGCAGCGGGACGCACAGGTAACCGGTGACGTCCAAGTCGCGCCAGGGGCCCGGCCCGGTGGGCGTGCGGCGGGCGACCTCGCTGACCCCGGAGGCCAGGACCCGGGCCACCGCGTCGTCGGCGGCGTCGTAGACCGGGATGTGGGAGGCCAGCAATGCGCCGCGCTCGGCGTCCGGCGCGGCTGTCGCGATGCGGCGTACGCGGCCGGACTCCACGACGTCCACCGCGCACAGCGGTGCCAGGGTGGGCGCGCACGCGTCGGCGAGGCGCTGAAGGGTCTGGTCGGCGTCCAGGTCGTGGGCCAGGGAGGTACTGGCGTCCAGCAGGAAGGCCAGGTCGGCGCGGGCGGCCTTCTCGCGTGCCTCGGCCGCCTGCCGTGCCTGCTCGGCCTGGTGGCGTTCGATGGCCAGGGCGGCGGTGCCCGCAAAGATCCGGGCGAGCGCGAGGTCGTAGTCCTGCGGCGCGCGGGGCGTGCGGTGGTACATGGCGAAGGTGCCGAGCAGCGATCCGTCGCGGGCCAGGATGGGGGTGGACCAGCAGGCGGCCAGCCCTGCCTTCTGCGCCAGGTCCCGGAAGTCGTCCCAGTACGCATGCGTGGCGATGTCGGAGACGATCACGCTCTGCCGGCGGTGGGCGGCCGTACCGCAGGAGCCCACGCCGTCTCCGGCGGCGATGCCGTCGATGGCCTCGTTGTAGAAGTCGGGCAGGCTGGGGGCGGCGCCGTGGCGCAGATGGCGGCCGTCGGCGTCGGCGAGCAGTACCGAGACCAGCACCTCGTCGGGCGACAGCTCCTCGATGACACGGGCCATGCCGTGCAGCACGTCGGTCAGCGGGGCCTGGCGGGCGATCTGCTCCAGCAGCGCCACCTGCTCGGTCGTGAGCCGCTGGGCCTGTCTGACCTGGGTGGTCTCGACGCCGATCACGCGTACGCCGGTCACATTGCCGCCGGCGTCGAGCCGGGGCTCGTAGGTGAAGTCGAAGAACGCCTCGCGGACGTCGGCGCCTGAGCCGAGCAGCACCCGGCGGTCCCGGCCGGTGACGGACTGGCCGGTGCGGTAGACCCGGTCCAGCAGGCCGACGAAGCCCTGTTCGGCGAGTTCCGGCATCAGTTCCGCGAGCGGCAGGCCGGTGCGGGCGCGATCGGCGCCGCCGATCGCGGCGAAGAACGCCGGGTTCGCCGACTCCAGCATGTGCGCCGGTCCGGCGAGGGAGGCGAAAACCGCCGTGGAGTGCCCGAAGAGCGCGCGCAGATCGTCGTCCTGGCCGCCTCCCGGCCGGCCGGGCTCGGGCTGATTCAGCCCTGATACGCGCGTCATGCGCTCCGCTCCTCATTCTGTTGGACCGCCGAGACGACACCACGTCCGTCCGAGCCTGCGGCAAGCGCCTCAGCAGCGTCCTTGTGCACGGAGAAGAGCTGGTCCAAACCTGTCAGGGTGAACAGACGCGACACCGAGGCGGGTACGGCCGCCAGGCGCAGCATCCGCTGCTCGGCGGTGAGCCGCTGGTAGAGGCGGAGCAGCGCGCTGATCCCGGAGGAGTCGCAGAAGGTCAGGGCGGCGCAGTCGACCACGACCGGCAGCGTCCCCGTCGATCCGTTCAGTTCGTCGTCGGAAGCCTCGTGCAGTTGCACCACGCTGTCGAAGTCCAGTTCACCGCACAACACGAACAGCACGCCCAGCGCGTGCTGCCTCACATCCACCGAGAACACCCTCAGTTGCCTTCCACTCGGCTAACGCCGCCTGCCTTTCGTCACAGGAAGCGTCTCACGGGCGTGACCGCGGCTTCCTTCAGCCGCTGGAAAGCGGCTCTTCGCCGCCATCTGGCGAGGTCGACGGCCACGCTGTGCTCGAGGTCGGCGTCGTAGTCGCGGTCGAGGGACGCGGTGAACTCCTCGTCCAGCACGGCGAGCATGACCTCCTCGTCGTGGTCCATGGAGCGGCGGTTGAAGTTGGTGGAACCGATCAGGGCCGCCACCGAGTCCACGGTGATGATCTTGGCGTGCATCATCGTCGGCTGGTACTGGCGGATGTCGACGCCCGCCTGGAGGAGCCGGGTGTAGTGGTGCTGTCCGGCGAGCTGGCAGGCCCGCTGGTCGGTGTACGGGCCGGGCAGCAGGATCTCCACCTTGACGCCCCGGCGCGCGGTGCTGCACAGCAGGTCGATGAAGTAGTCGTCGGGGGCGAAGTAGGCCGTGGCCAGGCGGAACCGTTCCTCCGCCGAGGTGAGCATGACCCGGATCAGGGTCTGCATGTCCTGCCAGCCGATGCTGGCCGAGCCGCGCACGACCTGGACGATCGAGCTGCCGATCTGCTCGTGCCCGGTGAAGCGGTCGCGGTCGTCGAAGAGCTCGTCGTGGCACTCCGCCCAGTTCTGGGCGAAGGCGGCGGCGATCCCGTCGACCGCCGGTCCGCGCACCTGGACGTGGGTGTCGCGCCACTCGCCGGGGTTGCGGGCGTCGCCGCACCACTCCTCCGCGATGCCGACGCCGCCGGTGAAGGCGGTGTCCTCGTCCACGATCAGGGCCTTGCGGTGGCAGCGGTGGTTCTGCTTGAAGGGCGAGAGCCAGACGGGCTTGCGGAACCAGGCGACCTGGACCCCGGCTTCGTCCATGAGGTCCAGCACCCCCGGCTCTATCTGCTTGGCGCCGAACCCGTCGAGCAGCAGCCGTACCCGCACGCCCTCCCGCGCCCGGTCGGCGAGGGCGGCGGCGAAGTCGTGGGCGATCTGGCCGCGCCAGTACACGAAGGTCATCATGTCGATCGTGTGCTTGGCCGAGCCGATGGCCTTCAGCATGGCGGGAAAGATGGCGCTGCCGTTGCGCAGCGGGACCAGCTCGTTCCCCTCGGTCGCGGCCACCCCGATCAGCCGCTCCAGGCGGCGGCGCAGGCGCTGCTTGCGGGCGTCGGCGTCCAGGGCGCCGGCGGGTGCGAGAGCTACCGGTATGCCGTCGAGGGTCACAGCGAATTCTCCAGTCGGGCCGTTACGCGGATCGGATCGGGACGGCCGGTGGCCCCCGAGGACCCTCATGCCCGGCACTCGCCCCATCATCCCGTGCCGCTGAACCACCCCACAGGTGACCGACATCACAGTGCGTCGACCGCTGTCATCAGGTCATCATATGACCCGACCGCCGACGGCACTGAAGGGCGTCCGGGCGGCCACTGCGAGACAAGGATGTTGCGCGTGAAGGACCAGAAGCCCCGCGTGGGCGTGGTGGGACTCGGGGCCATGGGGCTCGGGATGGCCCGCAGCCTGCGGACCGCGGGATACGACGTCGGTGTCCACGACCTGCGGCCCGAAGTGGCCGCCGGCTTCGCCCACGAGGGCGGCACCGCCTTCCCCTCCCCCGGTGAACTCGCCGCCGTCGTCGATGTCCTGGTCGGTGTGGTCGTCGACTCCGCCCAGATCGAGCAGGTGCTGTTCGGCGCGGAGGGTGCCGTCGAACGGCTGCGTCCGGGGGCCGTGTTCGTGATGTGCTCCACGGTCGATCCCGCCTGGTCGGCCGAACTGGGTTCACGCCTGGCCGAGTCGGGCGTCCTCTACCTGGACGCCCCGGTCTCCGGCGGTGCCGTGCGCGCGGCGGCCGGTGAGCTGACCATGATGACGTCCGGCGCCCCGGAGGCGTACGCGCTCGCCGGGCCGGTGCTGGAGGCGATGAGCGCGACCGTGCACCGGCTGGGCGACGAGGCCGGACTCGGCTCCAGGGTCAAGGTGGTCAACCAGTTGCTCGCGGGCGTCCACATCGCCGCGGCCGCCGAGGCGATGGCGCTGGGCATCAAGGCCGGCGTCCCGGCCGAGACGCTGTACGAGGTGATCACCCACAGCGCGGGCAACTCCTGGATGTTCGAGAACCGCATGGCGCACGTACTGGCCGGTGACTACACGCCCCTGTCCGCCGTCGACATCTTCGTCAAGGACCTCGGGATCGTGCTCGACTCCGCCCGCCCGGAGCGCTTCCCGCTGCCGCTGGCCGCCACCGCCCACCAGATGTTCCTCCAGGCGGCGGCCTCGGGACTGGGCGGCGAGGACGACAGCGCGGTGATCAAGATCTTCCCGGGGATCGACCTGCCGAAGCCGGAGGATGGCTGACATGGGAATCCGGCTCGGCGCCATCGCCGACGACTTCACCGGCGCCACGGACCTGGCGAACAACCTGGTGCGCGCCGGGATGCGCGTGGTCCAGCTCATCGACGTCCCCGCGGACGGCGGCTACGGCCTCGCCGGGGACGCGGACGCGGTGGTGATCGCGCTCAAGTCCCGTACCGTGCCCGCCGCGGAGGCGGTGGACGCCTCGCTCCGCGCGCTGGCGTGGCTGCGGGGCGCGGGCGCCGAGCAGATCTACTTCAAGTACTGCTCGACCTTCGACTCCACTCCGGCCGGGAACATCGGGCCGGTCGCCGAGGCCCTGATGGACGCGCTGGACACCGACTTCACGGTGGCCGCCCCCGCGTTCCCGGACAACGGGCGCACCGTCTTCAAGGGCCATCTCTTCGTGGGTGACGTGCTGTTGAGCGAGAGCGGCATGCGGGACCATCCGCTGACGCCGATGACCGACTCCAACCTGGTCGAGGTGCTGGGCGCGCAGACCACGCGTCCTGTCGGGCTCATCGACCACACGGTCCTCGCGGGCGGTACGGACGCCGTGCGGACCCGTATCGCCGAACTCCGTTCCCAGGGTGTCGCGTTCGCCGTCGTGGACGCCGTCTCCAACGACGACCTGTTGCGGCTGGGCGAGGCGGTGCGGGATCTGCCGCTGGTGACGGCCGGTTCGGGGCTGGCCATCGGGCTGCCGGCGAACTGGGGACTCGAACCGTCCTCCGCGGCAGCCCAGTTGCCGCCCGCCTCCGGGCGTCGGGCCATCGTCTCCGGTTCGGTCTCCGTGGCCACGAACGGCCAGGTCCGCGCGTTCCGGGACACCGGGCGGCCCGCGTTCGGCGTGGACCCCCTGCGCATCGCGGCCGGTGAGGACGTGGCCGGGGCGGCGCTGGCCTTCGCCGACGCCCACCTGACCGACGGACCCGTACTGATCTACTCAACAGAGGCCCCCGACGCGGTGCGCGGGGTGCAGAGCAGGCTCGGTGCCGCCCAGGCCGGTGAGCTGGTGGAACGGACCCTGGCCGAGGTGGCGCGGGGGCTCGTGGCGCGCGGGGTGCGGCAGCTCGTCGTCGCCGGGGGCGAGACCTCGGGCGCGGTCGTGCAGGCGCTCGGCATCACCGGACTCCGCATCGGCCCGCAGATCGACCCCGGCGTGCCGTGGTGCGCGGCGACCCTGCCTGAGGGAGAGACGCTCCATCTCACCCTGAAATCAGGCAACTTCGGCGGCCCCGACTTCTTCTCCGCCGCGTTCGACCTGCTGGGGTCGGCATGACCGACCCGGTGCACGAGGCCCGGCGCGAGATCGTCCGGGTGGGCACGAGCCTGTTCGCGCGGGGCTACGTCCACGCCAGTGCGGGCAACATCAGCGCCCGGATCGGTGACTCCCACCTGATCACCCCGACCGACGCCGCCCTGGGCTTCCTCGAACCCGACCGGCTGGCCCTCGTCGACGCCGAGGGCGAGCAGCTCACAGGTGACCGGGCCAGCAAGACCCTCACCCTGCACCGTCGTATCTACGCCGCCGATCCCACCGCCCGCTTCATCGTCCACACCCACTCCACGCACCTGGTCGGGCTGACCCTGGCCGGGGTGTGGCGCGCGGACGACGTGCTCCCGCCGATCACCCCGTACTACGTGATGAAGGTCGGGCACGTTCCGCTCGTCCCCTACCACCGGCCCGGCGACCCGCGTGTGGCCGACATCGTGACCGCACGCATCGCCGAACGCGCCGCGGGCGGTACGCCGATCAGGGCCGTGCTGCTCGACCGGCTCGGCCCGGTCGTCTGGGGGCCCGACGCGGCCTCCGCCCTGGCCGTCCTCGAAGAACTCGAGGAGACGGCACGCCTGTGGCTGCTCACCGAGCGCAGGCCCGCACCGCTCACTGAACCCGAACTCGCCGAACTGCTCGCCGTGTTCGGCGCCCGTTGGTGAACCCCCCGTCCCGAGAATCCCCCTGAGCCGCTCAAAGGATTCGCCATGTCCCTCCCCACGGTCGCCGCCGAAGTCGACCTCACCCGCGAGAACGCCGTCTTCCGCAAGGTCGTCCGGCGCATCGTCCCCTTCCTCGTCCTCGCTTACGTCGTCTCCTACCTCGACCGCGTCAACGTGGGCTTCGCCAAGCTCCAGATGTCCGCCGACCTGGGGTTCAGCGAGGCGTCGTACGGCCTCGGCGCCGGACTGTTCTTCATCGGGTACTTCCTCTTCGAGGTCCCGTCGAACCTGCTGCTCCAACGGGTCGGCGCCCGCACCTGGATAGCCCGGATCATGATCAGTTGGGCCGTGGTCTCGGCGGCGTTCGTGTTCGTCACCAACGAGACGACGTTCTATGTGCTCCGCTTCCTGCTCGGCGCCGCCGAGGCCGGGTTCTACCCCGGTGTCATCCTGTACTGCACCTACTGGTTCCCGTCCCACCGCCGGGCCCGCGTCATCGCGATGTTCATGTCGGCGATCCCCGTGGCGGGCATCTTCGGCAACCCGCTCTCCGGCTGGATTCTGGACACCTTCCACGGCACGGGCGGCTGGCAGGGGTGGCAGTGGATGTTCGCGCTGGAGGCGCTGCCGGCCCTCGCGGTCGGTGTGGCCACGCTGTTCTACCTGGACAACGGGGTGCGGGACGCGAAGTGGCTCAGCGACGAGGAGAAGGACGTCGTGGAGCGGGCGCTCGCCGAGGACACGGCGCACCGGACCGTGCACGGCAAGGTCTGGGACGGCTTCCGCGATCCCAAGGTGTGGCTGATGAGCCTGATCTACTTCTGCTTCGTGATGGGCCAGTACGCGCTGACGTTCTGGATGCCGACCTTCGTGGAGTCCACCGGCATCAAGGGCAACCTGGCCATCGGCGTGCTCAGTTCGGTGCCGTTCCTGGCGGCCCTGGTCGCGATGAACCTCTTCGGCCGCTCGGCCGACCGGCGCCGGGAGCGCCGCTGGCATCTCGTGATCCCGAGCCTGATGGGCGCCGTCGGCTTCGCACTGGCCGCTTCCTGGTCCGGCTCGACCGCGCTGTCCCTGGTCGCGCTGTCCTTCGCGGCGGCCGGTGTGCTGACCTGCGCCCCGCTGTTCTGGTCGCTGCCCACCGCCTTCCTGGGCGGTACGGCGGCCGCGGCCGGGCTCGCCCTGATCAACTCGGTCGGCAACCTGGCCGGTTTCGCCAGCCCGTACATGATCGGCGCACTGAAGGACAGCACCGGTTCGGCGTCCATACCGATGTACGTGCTGGCGTTCAGCCTCGTCGTGGGCGCCGCCGCCGTACTCACCACCAAGAAGGACGTCGTCAACCGCTGACCGGCGCCCCATCGGCGTCATGGGAGTGACCATGCCGAGGTTCGCAGCGAACCTGTCCATGATGTACACCGAACACCCCTTCCCTGCCCGCTTCGCCGCGGCCGCCGAGGACGGCTTCGAGGCCGTGGAGTACCTCTTCCCGTACGAGTACACCCCCGCCGAGCTGCGTCGCCTGCTGGACGACCACGGGCTGCGGCAGGTGCTGTTCAACGCCCCGCCCGGCGACTGGGATTCGGGCGAGCGCGGTACGGCCGCGCTGCCCGGCCGGGAGGCGGAGACGCGGGCCGGCATCGAGCGGGCGCTGGAGTACGCGGCCGCGCTGGACTGCCCGCGCGTGCATGTGATGGCCGGGCTGGTGCCGTCCGGCGCGGCCCGTGACACCTGTCTCGCCAACCTTGCCTGGGCCGCCGAGCGTGCCGGCGCGGCCGGGGTGGACATCCTGATCGAGCCGATCAACCACCGTGACATGCCGGGCTACTTCCTGAACCGGCAGGCCGAAGCACACGCTGTCGTGCGGGAGTTGGACGTGGACAACGTCAAGGTCCAACTGGACCTCTATCACTGCCAGATCACCGAGGGCGACCTCACCACGGCCCTGCGCCGGGACCTGCCGACCGGCCGGGTCGGGCATCTCCAGATCGCGGGCGTACCCGACCGGCACGAGCCCGACGCGGGTGAACTGAACATCGGCCATCTCTTCGGTGTCATCGACGAGTTGGCCTACGAGGGGTGGATCGGCTGCGAGTACCGCCCCCGTGCCGGGACGAGCGAGGGGCTCGGCTGGCTGCGCGACTACCGAGGAGCACACGCATGAGGATCGTCATCACCGGTGGCTTCGGCTTCCTGGGCCGCCAGGTGGCCGAACGGCTGCTGGAGACACGGACGTTCCGGGGCACGCCCGTGGACCGGCTGGTACTGGCCGACCTGTTCGTACCGGAGACGTCGCCGCTCGCCGCCGACCCGCTGGTCGAGGTCGTCCGGGGTGACCTCACCGAGCGGCTGGGCGAGTTGTTCGCCGAGCGGGTGGATGCGGTGATCCATCTGGCGTCCGCGGTGTCGGCCGAGTGCGAGGCCGACTTCGACCTCGGCATGGCCGCCAACGTGGACACCACCCGCGCCCTGCTCGAAGCGGCCCGCGCCCAGGCGGCCGCCGGGGGCCCCGTCGTACGACTGCTGTTCTCCAGCAGTGTCGCGGTGTACGGCCCGGACCCGGCGCTGCCGCTGCCCGAGGTGGTCAGCGAGGCCACGCTGCCGACCCCCCGGTCCAGCTACGGCGTGCAGAAGTTCGTCTGCGAGCAGCTCGTCGCCGAGTACACGCGCCGGGGCTTCGTGGACGGGCGGGTGGCCCGGCTGATGACCGTGTCGGTGCGGCCGGGGAGGCCCAACGCGGCCGCCTCCGGATTCCTGTCCGGCATCGTCCGCGAGCCGCTGGCCGGGCTGCCGGCCGTCTGTCCCGTCGACCCCGGCCTGCGGGTGGCCCTGGCCTCGCCCCGGCGGACGGTCGCGGGCATCCTCCGGGTCGCGGAGCTGGAGCGCGGTGAGGGCCCCGGCCAACTCGACGGCCGGCTCCCGGTCAACCTGCCCGCGCTGACCGTCTCGGTCGAGGAGATGCTCCGCACCCTCCGCCGGGTGGCCGGGGACGCGGTCGCGGACCTGGTGACAGTGGCGCCCGAGCCCGCCGTGGAGGCCATCGTGGGGTCCTGGCCGGCCGACTTCGACAACGCGCGCGCCGCCACGCTCGGCCTGGCCGCCGACCCGGACTTCGAGTCGGTCGTCCGGGAGTACCTGGCCGACCACGCCGGCGCGGTGACCGCCGTCACCGCGCCGGGGGCGGGGCCGCAGGACGCCGGTCGATAGACTGAAAGGCATGTTTTCCAAGGTGAGCGGTCCGATACGGCTCGCGGACCGGGTCGCCGCGATACTCGCGGAGGAGATCGAGTCCGGGCGGCTCGCCGAAGGCGACAAACTGCCGACCGAGGTCGCGCTGGTCAAGCAGCTCGGCGTGAGCCGTACGGTCGTCCGCGAGGCGGTGTCCCGGCTGCGCAACGCGGGCCTGGTCGAGCCGCGCCAGGGCCTCGGCGTCTTCGTCCTGCCCCGGCGCACCCGGCCGCTCGACCTTGAGGGTGAGTCGCCGAGTACCAAGTCCAAGGTGCTCCAGATCGTCGAGGTCCGCGCGGCCCTGGAGGGTGAGGCGGCGGCCCTGGCCGCGACCCGTGCCACGCCGGACGACATCGCCCGGATGCGTCTGGCGCTGGCCGCGCTGGACACGGCGGTCGCCACCGACGGTGACGGCGTGGACGAGGACCTCGCCTTCCACCGCACCATCGCGGAGTCCACCGGCAACGCGGTCCTCGTCCAGACGGTGCGCTACCTGGGCGAGGTCGCCCGCGGCGGCATTCGCGTCACCCGCGCCAACGAGGCCCGCCGCACCGACTTCATCGAGGCCGTCCGCCAGGAGCACCACGCCATCCTGGCCGCCATCGAGTCCCACGACCCCGAAGCCGCCCGATCCGCCGCCCGCCTCCACCTCCGCCACGCCGCCGCCCGCCTCCAGGACGCGGACGACCGGTTCTGGACGGAGAACGACGGGCTGGACGTGCGACTGGGGCCGGACACCTGACGCTCAGGGCCCGTTGAGCGGAAGAACGACCGGTAAGGCATGTCCATGCCCTGCCGGTCCGGATCATGGTTGACTCGACTCGCGTTCACCTCCACGCACAGGCGCGGAGGTATTCACGAGGGATCACGCATGCTGAAACGAATACGGCTCCTGCTGGCGACGGTTCTCACCGCGCTCAGCACCGTCGTGGCACTGGCCGCACCGTCGGCCGCGGCCGACTCCCCGGTTCCCCCGTCCTCGGCGGGCCAACGATGGGCACTGAAAGTGGCCGATCACTACGTGACCGTCTCCGCCGGGGCCAACGGTGACACCAAACTCCGGGCCAGTCTGACCGCCACCACGCCCCAGACCCCGGAGCAGTTCACGCTGCACACCGACTGGGTCACGGGCGCCGGCTTCGGCAGCAAGGTGAGCTTCCGCTCCGAGGCGACCGGCAACTACGTCACGACCGAGGACGACGCCAGCGCCTCCCTGCTGCGGACCCGGGCGACGACGACGGGGGCCTGGGAGCGCTTCACCCTGAAGCCCCTGTCCGAAGGCGCGTTCGGCCTGCTGGCGTCCAACGGCAAGTACGTCGCGGCGGAACTGGGCACCTACCCGGACAAGGGCCTGCTGCGGGCGCGCACGGCACCGCCCGCCGATCCCGATGACCTCGGTTCCTGGGAGCGCTTCACCCTGGAGAAGGTCGGTGGGCACGGTTCCACCAGCACCGCGCCCGCTCCGACCGGTCAGGCGCCGGTCGCGCGTGACGTCGTCTCGTGGAACGTCTGCGCCAACAACAACGAGTCCTGCTCCCTCGATGCGGCCCCGCCCGCGACCGTCGCCACCAGCGTGTCGAACGCGCTCCACCAGGCCATGGGCACCAGGCGCCCCGACGCGATCTTCTTCCAGGAGATCTGCGAGAAGGCGGCCAAGCCTCTGGAGCTGGCACTCGAGAGCTGGGCCGGTCCGATGGACGTGCGCTTCATGCCGACGGAATACAACATCGCCGGCACCTCCATCCAGGCCCAGAAGGACTGCGACAACACCTCGGACGGTGTGAGCCGGGGCTCCTTCGGCATCGCGCTCGCGGTCCCCGACAGCAACACCTGGTACCAGGGCACTGTCCTTCCGTCGCCGTCCACCAAGGAGCAGCGACCCATGCTCTGCGCGGTCATGCCGGCCGAGGGCTCCGCGTACTGCAACGCGCACTTCAGCAGCGGTCCGTACGTCGTCGACGGCGAACAGCGGGGCGACGACACCGACCCCGACAACCTCTACCGTCCCCAGCAGGCCCAGGCGATGCGCACCACCGTCGACAAGCTGACGGGGGCGGGCTACACCACCTACTACGGCGGTGACCTCAACACCACCCAGAACGACGTCGGTTACCTCAGCGCCCTCTACCCCGACCACCAGGAGTGCGGGCAGCCGACCCCGTCCTCGCCGCACACCGGCGCGCCCACGGACGGCAACAACAAGATCGACTACATCTTCGGTCCGCAGGGGCCCACCTACACGTGCCGGGTGGTGGACGGCGCGCTGTCCGACCACCGCGTGATCAACCTGACCACTTCCTGAGCCACTCGTGGGGCCGTTCCGGATCAGTCCGGGACGGCCCCTTCGCGTACGCGCCGTGATCTACGTCATTCCGGGCGATCCGTGGAATTCAGGGGACCCTCTGAAAGGTTGGTGTTTACATCTGATCGTCGAGGATGCGAGGCACCCGTGAACCACTCCCCCACCGAGCAGGCCGCCGACACCGTGGCCCGGCTGCGCCGCACCTTCCGTACCGGACGGACCAAGTCCGTCGAGTGGCGTACGGAGCAGTTGCGCCGGCTGCGCGCGATGCTGACCGAGCACGGGGACGACCTCGCCACGGCCCTCCACGCCGACCTGGGCAAGAGCGCCACCGAGGCGCACCGTACGGAGATCGGCTTCACGGTCCGCGAGATCGACCACACCCTGGAACACCTGGAGGAGTGGCTGCGCCCGGAGTCGGCCCCGGTCCCCGCGCACCTCGGTGACGACGCCACGGCCTGGACGCAGTACGACCCGCTCGGCGTCGTCCTCGTCATCGCCCCGTGGAACTACCCGGCCCAGCTCCTCCTCGCCCCCGTGGTCGGCGCCCTCGCGTCGGGCAACGCGGTCGTGGCGAAGCCGAGCGAACTGGCCCCGGCGACCTCGGCCGCGCTGGCCGCGCTGATCCCGGCCTACCTCGACACCGACGCGGTCGCCGTGGTCGAGGGCGGCATCCCGGAGACGACGGCCCTGCTGGCCCAGCGGTTCGACCACATCTTCTACACCGGCAACGGCACGGTGGGCCGTGTCGTCATGCGGGCGGCGGCCGAGCACCTCACTCCGGTCACGCTCGAACTCGGCGGCAAGTCACCGGCGTTCGTCGACCGGGACACCGATCTCGACGTGGTCGCCGACCGGCTGGCGCGCGGCAAGTTCCTCAACGCCGGGCAGACCTGCGTCGCCCCCGACTACGTCCTCACCGACCCGGAGACCGCGCCCGCGCTGGAGGCGGCGCTCGTCCGCGCGGTCGAGGGCATCTACGGCACCGACCCCGCGGCCTCGCCGGAGTACGGGCGCATCGTCAACGAGCGCCACTTCGACCGGCTTTCCGGTCTGCTCGACTCCGGCCGGGTGGCGGTCGGCGGGGACAGCGACCGGGCGGACAAGTACATCGCGCCGACCGTGCTGGCCGACGTGGCGCCCGAGGCACCGGTGATGCAGGAGGAGATCTTCGGACCCATCCTCCCGATCGTCACCGTGCCGGACCTGGACGCGGCGGTGGACTTCATCAACGACCGCGACAAGCCCCTCGCGCTGTACGTCTTCACCGACTCCGACACCACCCGCGACCGCATCGCCGCCGAGACCTCCTCCGGCGGTCTCGGCCATGGCCTCCCCCTCGCCCACCTCACCGTCTCCGACCTCCCCTTCGGCGGCGTCGGCGAGAGCGGCATGGGCAGCTACCACGGCCGCTACTCCCTGGACACCTTCAGCCATCGCAAGGCGGTGCTGAACAAGCCGCTGGCCTAGCCGGCCGGGAGCCACCGCCGCGCTGCCTCCACGCTGTCCCCGCCACTGGTGTCGAAGGCGAGGGCGGCCTGGGGGGGGCGTGGCGGCGGACGAGGTTCACGATCTGCTCGAACACCGGCAACAACTGCTCGGTCTTCCGGATACCGCCCCAGACAACCACGACGCCCCAGTGGGGGGAAGCGGCCACATGTGCCCCCGCCAGTCCGGGACCCTATGCCGGTGCCGGGGGCGGACAAGCACTCCCGGCCGGCGCCAGACAGACCACCTGCCTGCCCGACACCCCCTTCCCCTCAACCGCCGGACGGCAATTTCACAGCGGCGCGAACCCGCTGACACCGCCTGTGGATGCCGCTAGCTTCCTGACTGAGTTCATGCCTTCGCATGAGCCGACAGGGGAGGGATCTTCGGTGTTCTCCAAGAAAGTGCTGCCCACAGGGCTGGGGAGAGCGGCGGCCGCGGTGACGGCGATGACGGTCGTCGCGGTACTGGGTTCGGCCACCGCCGCCAGTGCCGGGGCGAGTTGCGGTGTCGGGGGATGTTCGTCGTCGGTGAACGACACCGCCCTGGGCGCGACCGCGCTCAAGAACTGGTGCCGCTCCGGCGACAGCACCGGCTCGTGGACCGCCACGCAGCCCACGTGCTCGAGCGACGGCGTGGCGCAGACCACGTACTACCTCTCGCCCAACGGGGGTCACACCCCGTACAAGGAGGACTGGGACACCCTGCGCATCGACGCCGGGTACTGCTACAAGGTCAAGTTCATCATCGACCTCGCCCCGGACTTCACCAAGACCTACGACCGCCGGGGCACGTCGGCCGCCTACGTGAAGGCGGCGGACAACGCGGACGCCCACGTCGTCGGCCAGAGTTCCAGCTCCTGCCCGTGACCGTGCGGGCCGGCAAGTAGGCGCGCTGTCGGGCGGACGGCTCCTGAGCCGTCCGCCGGTGGCGGTCAGCGGACAGCCTCAACCCTCGCCGCGAGCGGCTGAGTTGCCTCATGCCTCCGCACCGACGGCATCGCCAGCACCACACCCACCGCCGTCACCTGCCACAGCACCCCGAACCCCAACAGCCGCTCCGCGCCCACGACCCCCGACACCGGCCCGGCGAGCGCCAGCCCGAGCGGTCCCAGGGCGAACGCGCCCAGACTGTCGAACGCGCTGATACGCCCCCGCACCTCCGCCGGGACGTCCCGCTGGATGACGGTCGCCGCGAGAGTGGTGCACACGGCCGCACCGATCCCCGCGAAGAAGGCGGCGCCGGCCACCCACGCCAGAGGCGACCCCATGGCCAGCGTGGCCGCGGGCACCGCCCACCCGGCGGACGCGGCCACGGACCAGGTGAGTCCCCGCCGGGGATTCCGGCCGAGCAGCAGCACCCCGCCGACGATCGCCCCGATGCCCTCCAACGCCAGCACCAACCCCCACGCCCTCGCCCCACCGAGCCGCTGCTCGGCGATGGACGGCCCGAGCACCAGGAACGGCGCCCAGAGCAGGCAGTTGAAGAGGCCGATGTGGAGAGTCGTGACCCACAGCCAGGTACGCGAGGTGAACTCCCGCCAACCCCGTCCGAGTTCACTGAACAGCCCCCGCCCGGGAGCCTGGACCCGCGCCACCGGCAACCCCACCAGCGCCACGACACTCACGCCGTAACTCACCGCGTCCACGGCCACCACCGTCCCCGCGTCGAAGGCCCCGACAAGCAGCCCGGCGAGCCCCGGCCCCGCGATCGACGTCATCGGGCGAGCCATCTCCAACAGAGCGTTGGCGTCGGCGAGTTCGCCATCCGGAACGAGACCGGGAACCAGCGCCGACAACCCCGGCATGAACCCTCCCTCACCCACCCCGAGGAGCACCGCCAGCACGACGACCTCCCAGATCCGCACGCCGCCGGTGAGCAGCAGCAAGGCCAGCACACCTTGAGAGCCGAACCGGAGCGCATCCGCCGCCAGCATGACCGTACGAGCGCCAAGCCGGTCGGTGAACACGCCCCCGAGCAGCAGCACGACCAGCACGGCGAGAATCCGTGCCGCCATCACCCCGCCGACGGCGTCGACCCCGCCACCGGGAAGCCGCAGCACGGCGAAAGTAGTGGCGATCGTGTTCATCCCTGAGCCGAGCAGCGAGGTGGTCTGCCCGAGCAGGAAGCGCCGGAACCGGGCATGCCGCAGCACACGCAGCCGGTGAGTACCGAGTGTCATGAATCCGCACCCTGCCTCCGCCGAACAATTCGCCGCAAGGGTTTCCTCGAATAAAAACCGCCCCTTTATAAAAGAGCTCCCGCAGGCGCGAACCGGCGCAGTAAATGGAGTGCGTTTACTGCAACATGCCTGATGGTAAGGTCAGTCATCGAAACCCAAGAAGTCCTCGTAAAACTCATTTACCGCGGGTGGGCAACATGAGTAAGGACCTGGCGGCCCCGGTCGAATACGGCGCCGCCGTCGACCGCTACCTCGCCGCAGCGGGCCTCGGTACCGCGTCCCGCCGCATCTACCGCATCTCCCTGCTCGGCTGGGCCTGGCCCCTGGTCGACCGGCGCACCCCCACCGGCCGCGACCGCAGAGGCGCCCACCCCCCGGCTGTACCCCTCGCTCTGCTGGACGACCCGGAGACGCCGGACCGCCTGCGCCGAGGACTGACCGACCGCTCCCCCTCCGCACGACCGAGCACGCTCGTCCGCGAGTTGGCCTGCCTCCGAGCAGCCACGGCATGGTGGCTGGCCCAGGGCTGGATCACCACGGACCCAGCTCTCGACCTGACCCGGCCACCCGCACCAGCCCCACCCCGGCCACCGGACCGCGCCCGAGCCGCCCTGGCCCTACGAGCCCCCCTCAGGGAGCTGACCTTCTGGTACTTCCTCCACGAGTCCGGCGCCCCCGTGGAACACGTCCTCGCCCTGGACATCGACCACCTGGACCTCCCAGCCCGGCGCACCAGGCCCGGCGCGACAACCCGCCTGAGCTGGGGCGAGGGCACGGCCCGCCTCCTCCCCCTCCTCCTCGCCGGCCGTACCGCGGGCCCGGTCTTCGTCACCGCCCGCCGGGCCTCCGCCACCACACCCCCGGCCGACCGCTGCCCGGTGACCGGCCGTGGCCGCCTCTCCTACCGCCGGGCAGCGGAACTCTTCACCGCCGCGACCAGGCCGCTCGACCCGTCCGGCCACGGCTGGACCCTGCTGGCTCTGCGCGACCGCCGCGGACCAGCGACGCCCTGAGCTATCCCGGACCGTCCAGCACCACCCTCAACTGATGTAGCCGCACTGCGAGATGGAGCCGTAGCGCGGAGTCCGCCGAGCGCCAGTCGTCGCCGAGGAGGGCCGTGATGCGTTCCAGGCGCTTCAGGAGGGTGTTGGTGTGCACATGGAGAGCGTGGGCGGTCCGGCTGAGGTTTCCGGAGTGGGCGAAGTAGGCGGCGACGGTGCTCACGAGGTCGGTCGAGCGGCGCCGGTCGTAGTCGAGGAGGGGGCCGAGGGAGTCGGTGACGAACCCTTCCAGCTCCTGCGAGCGCCGGGGGTCGAAGACGAGCCCGTACATCGCGTACCGCCGTGTCGTGGCACCCCGGTCGGTCTCACCGAGGCTGCGCATGACGTCCAGGCAGCGTACGGCCAGCGTGAAGGAGTGGGCGCGGTCATGCCCGGTGATCCGGTCGGCGACCACGAGTACGGGCGTGCCGAGCCTGCGGCGCAGCCGTTGGTGCAGCGTGCGTACCGCGGCCTCGGGGTCGTCGGCGCGGAGCAGCATCGTCGCCCGGCCCAGGTACTCGCCGGCGAGGCCGGACAACTCCGTCGAAGAGGCGTGCAGTTCACGGACGACGTCGCCGGTGGGCCGGTCGGGGCAGTCGGCGGTGACCAGGACGTCGAGCCGGTCCACGTCTACGCCCCGCGCGAGCGCGCGGTCGCGGAGTGCCGGATGGACGGGCTGGAGCGGCGGGTGGGACAGCAACTCCAGGAGCAGTTCGCCCCGTACCCGCTCCTCGGCCTCCACGCGGGCGTCCCGCATGAGCGCGAGCAGGCCGGTGATCTGGGCGGAGCGCTCCAGCATCCGGACGTCGGCCGACTCCGTGACCGCCCGGCGCCGGAGGGACAGGGAGCCGAGGTGGCTGCCCCCGGCCTGGATGGCGGCCACGCTGAGGACCGTGCCGTCGGCCCCCTCGCCGTGGACGCACCGGCCGGTCCGGCGCGCTTCCTCCAGCAACTCCCGTTCCAGGCGGGGATCGTCGCCCACAGTCGCCGCGCCGGAGGAACGGGTGGCCACGACCTCGTCGTCCCGGTTCCGGATGGTCACCACGCCCTCCAGATGGTCGACCAACGACTGCGCGATGTCGCCCGGCCCGCCCCCGGTCAGCACCACATGGGTCAGCGCCTCGTGCACGGCGGCGGCCCGTTCCATCGTGGCGACCTGGTCCTCGATGACGCGGTAGGCGTCCTGGAGCCGCTGGAGAGCCACCCGGCTCTCGTCGTACAGCCGGGCGTTGTTGAGCGCGATCGCCGCATGGTCGGCGAAGGCGCTGAGGAGGGCGACCTCGTCCTTCTCGAAGGGGCGCTCGGTGCGGTCGGCGGCGAAGAGGACACCGATCACGCGGTCGCCCACCAGGAGGGGCACGCCCAGCAGCGCCACGAGCCCCTCGTCGGAGACGAGCCGGTCGAAGACGGGGTCGCGGTGGAAGCCGTCGGCATGGCGGTAGTCGCTGACCCAGACGGGCGCCCTGGTCTCGATCACCCAGCCGCCGAGCCCGGCCCCGGCGGGCATGTGCGCGGAGGAGAACTCCGACGAGATGGTGCCGGCCGACGCGCTGAGGGCGAGAGCGCCGCCCGCGTCGCGGAGCGAGAGGTAGACGAAGTCGCTGCCGATCAGCTCGTGCGCCTCCCGGACGATCGACGGCAGCACCTCGTCGACCTCGCCCAGCACGGTCAGCGAGCGGGCCGTCGCGTACAGGCTGCTCAGCTCACGTTCGCGGCGCAGCCGGTAGGCGGCGAGTTCGCCCTGACCACCCTCGCCCGCCGGCTCGGAATCGCTGTGTGCCATCGCTCGCCTTCACGAAGAAGGGAGGTGGTGGATTCACCCACCCCCAGGGTGCGAGGAGTGTAGCGAATCCCCATCTCCCAAAGCGCTTGCTCAGCCCTACTCTCGCCCCACACAGAGCTGTGACACATGTCCCGACCGGCCGGCGGGCGTCCCCGCACACACCCCTGACCAGAACCGGAGGGATGCCTCTCATGGCCTCATCCGCGCAGGCCCACGTCCAGGGCAACGGCTCCGAGCCCGCCACCGCGCCCGTACGCCGTGCCAACTGGAAGCTGCTGGCGGCCGGGCTGATCGGCAGCTCCATCGAGTGGTACGACTTCTTCCTCTATGGCACGGCGGCGGCGCTGGTCTTCCCGCACGTCTTCTTTCCGCACTCGTCCGCGTTCATGGGCACGCTGCTGTCCTTCAGCACCTTCTGGGCCGGGTTCGTGGCCCGGCCGCTGGGCGGGCTGCTCGCCGGTCACTTCGGTGACAAGCACGGCCGCAAGCCCACGGTCGTGGCCTGTCTGATCGGCATGGCCGCCGCGACGTTCCTCATCGGCTGTCTGCCGACCGCCTCGACGGTCGGGGTGCTCGCGCCGGTGCTGCTGGTGCTGCTCCGCTTCGTCCAGGGGGCAGCGGCGGGCGGCCAGTGGGGCGGTATCGCGCTGCTGCTCACGGAGTCGGCGCACCCCAAACGCCGTGGTTTCGCCGGCACGTTCGGACAGACGAGCGTCCCGGTCGCGGTCATCATCGTGAACCTCATCTTCACCACGACCGGTTCGGTCATATCGAGCGACGCTTTCCTCGACTGGGGCTGGCGCATCCCGTTCCTGCTCAGCGCGGTCATGTTCCCGGTCGTCCTGCACATCCAGAACAAGGTCGAGGACACCCCGGACTTCCGCGAACTCCGGGAAGCGGCCGCCCGCAGGCCGGAGGCGAGCGTGGTACGGGCCCCGCTCACCGAGGCCGTACGCCGCAACTGGCGCACCATCCTGCTCGGTTGCGGCACCCTGTCCGCCACCAACAGCCTCTTCTACGTGAGCATCACCGGCCTGCTCAGCTACGGCACGACGACCCTGCACATGGACCGCGACTCCCTCCTCACGGTCACGCTCCTCAGCTCGGCCCTGTTGGCCGGGATACTCCCCTACTCCGGCCATCTCTCGGACCGCTTCGGCCGCCGCAAACTGGTCCTGGCCGGCGGACTCGGCGTGGCCGCCTGGGCGTTCCCGTACTTCGCGCTGGTCGGTACGGCCTCGACACCCCTGGTCTTCGTCGCGGTCAGCGTCGGCTTCCTCTTCCAGGGGCTCACGTACGGCCCCATGGCAGCCTTCCTCGGTGAGCTTTTCGCGCCCAACGTCCGGTATTCCAGCGCCTCTTTGGCCTACCAGCTCTCCGCCATCGTGGTCAGCGGCGGTACGCCGATCCTGATGACCGCCGTCATCGCGAAGACCGGAACGACCACGCTGGTCGCCGCGTACATCGCGCTGATGGGCCTGATCACCTTCGCCAGTGCATGGTTCCTGCCCGAGACGAACCCGGCCGGGGTCCGCCGCGACCCCGACGCGCTGCCCGGAGCGCAGCTCTACTCCTGACCGGCCGGATTCCCCAACCACGAGGAGAAACAGTCATGTTCACCCCCGAACCGGGGTTCCCACTCGGTGACATCCCCGCGGCCCACGCGGCCGGACGCCCCGACGCCGTCGCGGTCCGCTCCGGCGGCGCGGAACTGACCTGGGAGGAGCTGTACCGGGCGAGCGACGCCGTCGCGCGCGGCCTGAAACTCTCCGGCGTCGAGCGCGGACACATCGTGCCCCTCATGCTGCCGAACGGCGTGGACGTCGTGGTGGCGGCCTTCGCCTGCCTCAAACTCGGCGCGGTGCCCCAGCCGTTGTCGACCAGGCTGGCACCGGCCGAGGAGCGGGCGATCCTCGCGCTCTCCGAACCGCCGGTCGTCGTCGGCCTCCAGGAGGGCACCCTCGACCGGTCCACGACCGTGGCCGAGTTGCGCCGACTGGGCGCCGGTGAGGGCGAGTTGACCACCGAGATCGGCCCCTCGTGGAAGGCACCCACCTCGGGCGGCTCGACCGGCAGGCCGAAGGTCATCCTGTCGGGGGCACAGGGAGCGTTCAACCCCTTCGACATGGAGGCGTGGGGACTGCGGCCCGGCGAGCAGTCCCTCGTCACCGCCCCCGTCCACCACAACGCCCCCTTCTCCACGGCCATGACGACGCTGTTCAACGGCGGTACGGTCACCCTGCTGGAGCGGTTCGACGCCGAACGGGTCCTGGCCGAGGTCGAACGGCACGCGATCACCTGGGTGTACCTGGTGCCGACCATGATGCGCCGCATCCTGGCCCTCCCGGAACCGGTCCGCGACCGCTACGACCTCTCCTCCCTCGTCTCGGTCTGGCACTGCGCCGAACCCTGCCCGCCCGCGACCAAACAGGCATGGATCGACTGGCTGGGCGCAGAGCGGATCTGGGAGCTGTACGCGGGCACCGAGGCCCAGGCCGGCTGCACGATCTCCGGCACCGAATGGCTGGCGCACCGGGGCTCGGTGGGCCGCCCCACCTGGGGCGAAATCAAGATCGTGGGGCTGGACGGCACACCGGTCACCGAGCCCGGAGTCCCCGGTGAGATCTTCATGCGGGTCGCGGCAGGCAAGCCACCAGCCTTCCGGTACCTGGGGGCCGAGGTCCAGGAGACCGACGGCTGGTCGACCCTCGGCGACATCGGCGAGTTCGACGGGGAGGGCTATCTGTACCTCCACGACCGCCGCTCCGACATGCTGCTGGTCGGCGGGGTGAACGTATATCCCGCCGAGATCGAGGGCGCCCTCACCGAGCACCCGCACGTCCTGTCCAGCGCGGTCATCGGCCTGCCGGACCCGGACCGGGGCAACCGCGTCCACGCCATCGTGCAGGTCGAGGAGGGGCGTACGACCACCCCCGAGGAGATCACCGACTTCCTGGCCACCCGGCTGTCGCCCCACAAGCGGCCCAGGTCGGTCGAGTTGGTGACGGAACCGCTGCGCAGCGCGGCCGGGAAGCTGAGGCGCTCGGCGTTGCGGGCCGAGCGGCTGAACTAGTTGATCCCGGCGGTAAGTTCACCGAAGAGTTTGCTCGCGGCCTCCGAGGTGAACTGCCGCTGGAGCTCCGCACGGGCGACCAGCTTGCGGAACTCCCCCGCGTGCGTGGTGTCCCCGGCGTTGTGCATGACATCGGTGATCCAGGTGGCGAACGCCTGGTAGTTCCAGATGTGCGGCAGACAGGTCTCGGAGTAGCCGTCGAGCAGGCTCGTGTCGCCGTCCTCGGCCCAGCGGAGGACGGCACGGGCGAACACCTCGGCGTCGTGCAGGGCGAGGTGGATGCCCTTCGCGCTCATCGGCGGGACGATGTGCGCCGCGTCCCCGAGGAGGAAGAGCCTGCCGTGGCTCATGGGGGCGAAGACCACACTGCGCAGCGGCACGACCTGCTTGCCGGCGATCTCGCCGCGCGCCACCGTCGTCCCGAACCGGGCTTCCAGCTCGCTCCAGACGCGCTCGTCCGGCCACTGCCCGGGGGTGTCGTCGACGGCGCACTGAAGGTAGACGCGGGTGGCGTGCGGGCCCCGCGGGATCAGTCCGGCAAGGCCGCGCGAGTGGATCGCCATGCCGGACGGGTCCGTGGGGACGGCGGCCAGGGCGCTGAGCCACGAGTAGCCGTACTGGTGGGAGTACTCGGTGAGGGCCCCGGCGGGGATGGAACGCCGGCTGACGCCATGGAAGCCGTCGCACCCGGCGATGAGGTCGCAGTCGACAGCCCTGGCCGTGCCGTCGGCGTCCCGGTAGCGGACGTGGGTGTGGGCGCCGTCCATGTTCTCCAACACCACCTCGGCGGCCTCGTACCGCAGGTCGCCGCCCGCACGCAGGAAGGCGTCGGTGAGGTTGCGGACGAGAACCTGCTGCGGGCAGTAGAGGCTCTCGTTGCCGTCGTCGTCCATGTCGATCGGCATCGCCTCCCCGTCGATGAAGAAGGCGCCCTCGCTCTCCGGGATCGGGGTGCCCTCCAGCACCCCGTCGAGCCCCCACTCGCGGAGCATGCGCACGCCGAACCCGTCGACGGTTCCGGCGCGTTGGCGCTGCTCGACGTAGGCGCGGCTGTGCTTCTCCAGTACGACGCAGTCGACGCCGTTGCGCAGCAGGAAGTTGCCGAGCGCCAGCCCGGCGACGCCGGCTCCGACGATGAGTACGGCGGTGTGGTCGCGTGTCTCGGTCATGGGTGTACGAGCCTCCGTGCTCACGGGGTGTCGGGGGGACTGACACCACTCTGGAGCCCGGCCCGGACTGCGAACCACCGGTAAAGCGACAGCGGATAACGGAAACCCGCCAAGCTACTGGCTGCCGCGCAGCTCCGCCTGATAGCGCCCCGGGGTCTGCCCGACCACCTCGGTGAACGCGTCGATGAAGCTGGAGGGGTTGGACCAGCCGCACGTCATCGCGGTGTCGGTGACCGACAGGCCGCCTGTGAGGTGGGCCAGGGCGTGATGGATGCGCAGGGTGGTGCGCCAGCGGTGGAAGCTCATGCCCAGCTCGGCGTGGAACAGCCGGCTCAGCGTGCGCTCACTGGCCCCGGCCGCCCGGCCCAGCTCGGCCAGAGTGGCGGGGCGGGCGGGGTCTGCGCGCAGGAGGTCGGTGACGGCGCGCAGCCGGTCGTCGCGGGGTTCGGGCAGGTGCAGTGACTGTTCGGCGGTGTCGGACAGCTCGTCCATGACCACGGCGAGCAGGCGCCCATGGGCACCGGGGCGGCTCTCCGCCCGGTCGGTCAGCACGAGCACCGCCTCGCGCAGCAGCGGGCTTACCGCGAACACGCTTGGTTCTCCCGCGAGTTCGGTGCACAGCTCGGGCGGCACGCTGAGGATACGGGCGTCGGTGCGACCGTAGAAGCGGTGGGAGTGGGCGAAACCGGGTGGCGTCCAGGTCACGCGGTTGGCCGGAGCGATCCAGGTGCCGCGCTCGGTGGTGGTGGCGAGCACTCCGGCGGCGGCGTAGACGAGCTGGCCGTGGGGGTGCGAGTGGGCGTCGAGGTGATAGCCGTGCGGCAGCCAGCCGGCCCCGCGCAGCGGCACGTCCACCGACTCGGGCAGGGTTCGGCGGTTCTCCGGCATCACCCGGAAGCGTACCGCCATTCCCGACGCTCACTCATTCAGCCGATGGATGGAATCACCGTAAGTCCATTTCCGGCACTTACCCTGCGAAAACCCTCAGCGCTCACTCCCTCGGAGACCACACATGAATGACCAGCAGAATGCGAAGGAAGTTCCCCGGCGTCAATTCGTCGCGCTCTCCGGTGCCCTCGGTGCCGCGACGCTCCTGACCGGCGCGGCCGCGATGGGCGGCGGTACGGCCGCGGCGGCGAGTGGCGTCGACGCCGGCCCGACGCCCGACTCCTGCCCCACCACGCCTCCGCCTCCCGGCGGTGCGAGCCCGTGCCCCCCTGCCCAGCTCCAGGGCCTCTGCGGCCGGCCCACGGACAACGACCCGCTGTGGCACGACGTCCAGTACTGCACCAACGGGATCGTCCCCCCGCCGCCACAGACCAGGCCGGACTGTCTGAAGATGACCCCGAACTACATCGTGCTGCACGGAAAGCCGGAGACGACGCACAACTATCTCCTGCTTCCCACGTGCCGCATCACGGGTATCGAATGCCCGTTTCTCGAGACCAGCGGGGTGGCGAACTACTGGCACGAGGCGTGGGAGAACGCCCGCAGCGGCGGAGACGTCCCCGTGCAGTACCCGAACATCGGCCTGGGCATCAACTCGCAAAGCGCCCGGCGCTACGACCAGCTCCACATCCACATGGCCGGCGTCCGGGGGAGCACCCAGCGGCGCCTCCAGGAACTCGAGTCGCAGGGCCGTATGGCCACGTCCCCCTCACAGTGGGCGAACCCGGCCAACCAGGCCGCCATCACAGGCTCGGCGGGCGACCGCGTGTACCGCGTTCTCCGCCTCCCCAACCTGCGGGACAACCTCTTCAACCTGCTGTACACGAACGTCGTCCGGCCCAACTCCCTGCGCATGGCCGACCAGACCATGCTCGTGATCCCCAAGATCACCGCCACCGGCTTCGCCAACGCCTTCTACGTCCTCAACAGCGACACCTTGATCCACGACGGCACAAGTACGTGCGACTCCCTGCTCGTGTATAGCTGACGCACATGTCCTGGGCGGCCCCTAGTGGTCGCCCGGGCCGTCGTCGGCTCGCTTTGCCAGAATTCCTGCCAGGGCCGATGCCACGAGGGCGACTGTTCGGTCGTCGTCGTGGGCGACTTGGCGCAGGATCTCCAGGGGGGCGGTTCCCTCCACTTCGACGAGGGCCTGGAGCAAGCGGATTCGGGTCGCGGAGTCGGCGGTGGGGGCGGCCAGTTGCTCGGCCAGGAGGGCCGTGATCCGGGTCGCGCAGGCGGGGTCCTGGGACAGGGTCCCCAGCGCTTCCGCCGCGTCCACGTCATTGGTTCCCTCCACGATCATGCGGACGAGAGTCGGCACGGCCGCCGGCACTCCCTGTCCGCCCAGCGCCAGAGCGGCTCGTCTGCGCACGAGGGCGTCCGGGTCCTCAAGCCGGTCCGTGAGCACCGCGATCGCGCCCGGCACTTCCGCCATCCCGGCGATCGCCAGTACCGCGCGCCGCCGGATGTCGACGTCCTCCGAGCGTGCGGCGGCCACCAGCGCCGCCACACCGTCGTCTCCCGTCCGGGCCAGCGCCCAGCGCAGCGCGCCCGCGACATGGGGGTCGGATTCGGCCAGTACGGCCCCGGCCAGCAGCTCCGCCGGAACCGGCAGCCCCTCCGGCCGGGTGAGGACGGCCTGCTGTCTGCGGGCGGCGCTGGTCGAGTCGAGTTCCCGCATGAGTTCCACGACGCGGAGGACGTCCTGCCAGCCGGCGGGCGCCGACGCGTCGATCACCCGAAGCCGTTCGAGCAGCTCCTGCTCGCGCGCCAGGCGGTCCTCCGTCCACTGGATGAGGTCGCCGACCAGGGCGGACGGCGTGAAGGCCGGGTCCTCCAGGGCGCGCCCGATCTGCTTGAGCGACAGCCCGAGGGACCGCAGGCTCTCCACATGGAAGATCCGGCGCACATCGTCGGCCGCGTACTCGCGATACCCGCCGACGGTTCGCCCGGTCGGCCGTACCAGCCCCAGGGCGTCGTAGTGCCGCAGCATCCGCGCACTCACCCCGGACCGCCGAGCCACCTCCCCGATGAGCAACGTACGGCCTCCTAAGCTTCCGCGACCCTGCGTTCCGGGCCGAGTACGACCGTACGCTTCGCCTCCTCGACCGCCGCGTCGAAACCGGCCTCCGGGTTCCGCCGCAGCAACTCGGTGGCACGCGCGTGCGCCGCGACGTCCGGGTCCGGGTGCTCGCCGGCCTTCTCCAGTGCGGGCCGGCTCTCTTCACCGAGGTCGACCAGTGCCCGGCTCAGACTCAACCGCACGTCGCGATCGCCACGCCCGAGCTGCCGGACGAGTTCGTCGGCCAGACCCCTCCCCGCCCCCTCGGGCACGAGCACGACCGCCACGCGCCACGCGGTCCGTGCCACTTCGTCATCGGCATCGCGCAGGAGATCCCGGGTGATCCAGCCCCACGTACCCCGGTCATTGATCTTGGAGAGCGAGTGCAACGCCTGGCTGCGGGCCTGACCGCACTCGGAGTCCAGCTCCTGGCGGAGCCGAGGCAGGGTGATCTCCGGCGAGAGACGCGTCAACGCCCAGGACAACATGTCCCGTACGAAGAAGTCGGGCTCGACCGCACACCGCTCGACAAGGACCTCCAAAAAAACGGGGTCGGACTGCGAACCGACCGCCATGGCCGCCTGAAGCCGAACCGAAGTGTCCTCGGCAGCCATGGCATTGATCAAACGGGTGTGCTGAGCGGTCATGTCGATCGGGACCACCTCCTGCACCCCAGTGGACACCTTGTCACGGTGACAAGGTCAAGCACCTGCCATGCTCCGTGCCATGCCCACAGAGATCACCCCGGCCAAGACGACCGACCTCCACCAGGTCCTCGCCGACCACCACCGCTACTGGGGAGAACGCGACCTCCGCTCCCTCCACCTTCTGGCCCTGGTGCAGGAGTTCGGCGAAACCTGCCTGATCGCCCGCGCCGAAGACGGAATCCACGGGTACATCATCGGCTTCGTCACCCCGGCCGCCACCGGCTACGTCCACCTGGTCGCCACCCGCGACGACGCCCGCGGCACCGGCCTCGGCCGCCGCCTGTACAGGGCATTCGCCGACGTCGCCCATCGCCAGGGCGCCCGGCGACTGAAGGCGATCACGTCCCTCGGAAACACCGGCTCCATCGCCTTCCACCGCCGCCTCGGCTTCGACGTGAAAACGGTCGACGACTACAACGGGCCCGGCCAGGCGATGGTCGTCTTCCACCGGGTGCTGCCGTTCGACGCGGTACAGCCCTGAACGAGCAGCCGCGCAGGACGAGTTGCTGTGCCACGGAGCGGCCATGGAGGTACGAGGCGAGACCGGGACGCCGACGTCGCACGGATGTCCCGCGCGGCGGCGAGCCTGGACAACGTCCGTCCGGTTCACCCACTCGCCGGGGTCTGGTCACATGAGTACGCGGGCCGGTGTCGGGCGACGACATCCTCAGCGATGACGCGGGCGGCCACGCTGGTACTGCTTCGGCCACGGGACGTCGTCCCCGAGCGCGTGGGCCGCGCGGAGCGGCCAGGTCGGGTTGCGCAGCAGTTCACGCGCGAGCATGATCGCGTCGGCCGAGCGGTCCACGAGGATCTGGTCGGCCTGCTCCGGTGCGGTGATCAGGCCGACCGCGGAGACGGGCAGGGCCGCGCCCTCGCGGACGGTTCGGGCGAAGGGCACCTGGTAACCGGGCTCCACCTCGATACGGGCGTTGTGGACGAGCCCGCCGCTGGTGATGTCCACCAGATCGACGCCGTGGGCCACCAGGTGCCGCGACAGCTCGACCGTCTCCTCCGGGGTCCAGCCGCCGTCGGCCCAGTCCGTGGCCGAGAAGCGTACGAACAGCGGACGGTCCTCCGGCCACTGCGCCCGTACGGCGTCGGTGACCTGGACCAGGAAACGGCTGCGCCCGTCGAGATCGCCTCCGTACTCGTCGCTGCGGTGGTTGGACAGCGGTGACAGGAACTGGTGCAGCAGATAGCCGTGCGCGGCGTGGATCTCCAGGACCTCGAAGCCGGCGGACAGCGCCCGCGCGGCGGCCTCACCGAAGGCCCGGACCAGAGCGCGGATGTCGTCCGCGCCGAGCTCCCGCGGGGCCGGCCAGTCGTCGAAGGGCACCGGTGACGGTGCGACCGTCTGCCATCCTCCGGCCTCCGGTTCGACGTACACGTCGCCTTCCCAGGGCGGTGCCGTCGAAGCCTTGCGGCCGGCATGGGAGATCTGGATGCCGGCAACGGCTCCCTGCCCGTGTACGAAGTCGGTGATCCGCTTGTAGGCGGCGGCCTGCCCGTCATCCCAGATGCCGGCGTCGGAAGGGGTGATCCGGCCCTCAGGTACCACTGCGGTGGCCTCCTGCATGACCAGGCCGGACCCGCCGCGTGCCAGGGAGCCGAGATGGACCAGATGCCAGTCCTGCGGATAGCCGTCGATCGAGCTGTACTGGCACATGGGGGCCACCCAGGACCGGTTCGGGAAGGTCGTGCCGCGGAGGGTGAGCGGCGAGAAGAGACGGCTCATGTGGGCCTCGCAGGAGGGATGTGGGACGCCGGGTGCCCCGCAGCCGTCGAGCCGTGACGGCCTGGGTTCCTGCGGGGTGCCCCGCACGGTAAGTGCACCCGAGTACCCCGCTCGCACACCTCCGCAACACGCCTACCCTCAGAAATCCAGTGCCCGTGATGGCAGGGGGCGGGAAGAATTCCTGGTCATGACCCTGCTGACCCACTCTCCGCTGGCGGGACAGCGACTGGGCTACCGGCGGGGCTCGGCCCATCACCGCCAGGGTCTGGGGCCTGAGATCTGCCCGGCCCGAGCGTCCTGACCCGTTGAGCTGGGTCAAGGACGTTGCTCCCCAACTGGCCTAAGGAAACGGCTAAGGGCCGGTTGCGGATTTCTCCGTAACCGGCCCTCGCCTGCGACTTCGTAAAGTCGGGACGACAGGATTTGAACCTGCGACCCCTTGACCCCCAGTCAAGTGCGCTACCAAGCTGCGCCACGTCCCGAGGTGATCCTGCGGAGTGTTCCGCGTGATCACGCAGGTCAACCCTACCGCACCCGCAATGGTGCCCGTACCGGCGGGCTACTTGATGAGCGCGTTGGCGATGACCACGACGAAGCCGAGGAGGGCGTCGGCGAGGCCGATGAGCAGGGCGGAGGGCCAGCGGCGGGAGGCCCCGCGGGCGGTGAGGACGCCGAGGGTGAAGAGGATGGCGATGTTGAGGTAGAGCGCGGGGTACTCGACGCCGCCCGGCGGCCACCACCCCCACCCGGCGCCGGCCAGCAGGAACACGGTCGGCAGTACGGCCGCGACGAGCGGCCACTCGCCGCGGAGGGCACGCAGCGCCTCACCCCCGCGCCGGGGGCCGCGTTCGGCGATGTGGTGGGCGTAGCCGTGGGCGAAGGCGGAGGCGAACGCGGTGACCAGCACCCACAGCGCGTCATAGCGCCGACTGGCCGCCGAGCCGTGGCCGTGCTGGGTGAGCGCGGCGACCATGGAGCTGGCCAGGACCGCGCCGTACACCCCGCCGAACAGGACGGACTCACGGGTGTCGCGTCGCCGCCGGGGTGCGCCGGTCTCCGCCGTCGGGTCAGCAGCCATGCCTCCCACGATCACCCGGTCCCCGCGACCCCGCACGCCGGTCGCACCGGTCGGGGGCGCGCACCAGGGTTGACACCCGGTATTTGTCCGCACAAAGGTGGGCCCGGCAGATGTGGATCTGGTCCGGAGAAGGGCTGTCATCGTGGATGCGCTGGGTGTCGCCGTCGTCGGTTTCGGCTGGATGGGCCGGGTGCACACCCGGGCGTACGCCCGCCTCCCGCACCACTACCCCCGGCTCCCCCTGCGCCCCGAGCTGGTGACGGTCGCCGAGGAGGTGCCGGGGCGCGCGGAGGAGGCGGCCGCGCAGTACGGCTTCGCCACCGCCACCCGCGACTGGCGCGACGTCGCCGCCGACCCCCGCGTGCACGCCGTCAGCATCACCGCGCCCAACTTCCTGCACGGCGAGATCGGCGTCGCCATGGCGGCGGCGGGCAAGCACCTCTGGATCGAGAAGCCGGTCGGGCTGAGCGGCGCGGACGCTCGCGCGGTGGCGGACGCGGTCGCCGCGGCGGGTGTCCAGGCCGCGGTCGGCTTCAACTACCGCAACGCGCCCGCCGTGGAGGCCGCCCGCGAGCTGATCGCCTCTGGGGGCATCGGCCGGATCACCCACGCCCGCGTCCGGCTGCTCAGCGACTACGCCGCGCACCCGGACGGTGCCCTGACCTGGCGGTACGAGCGCGGCCGGGGCGGCAGCGGGGTGCTGGGCGACCTGGCCTCGCACGGCGCCGACCTCGCGTACTTCCTGCTCGGGGACATCGCGTCGCTGGCCGCCGACACGGCGGTGTTCGTCCCCGAGCGATCCCGCCCCACCGGCGCCACCGCCGGACACACCCTCGCGGCGGGCGGCGAGCGCGGCCCGGTGGAGAACGAGGACTACGTGAACTGCCTGCTGCGCTTCGCCTCCGGCGCCCGTGGCGTGCTGGAGGCGTGCCGGGTGTCGGTCGGCGAGCAGAACAACTACGGCTTCGAGGTGCACGGCACCGAGGGCGCGGTGTCCTGGGACTTCCGCCGGATGAACGAACTGCGCGTCAGCCGGGGCGGTACGTACCAGGACCAGCCGGTGAGCACGGTGTACGTCGGCCCGGGCGACGGCGAGTTCGCCGCGTTCCAGCCCGGCGCGGCCAACGCGATGGGGTACGACGACCTCAAGGTCATCGAGGCGTACCGGTTCCTGCGCTCGGTCGCGGAGGGCAAGCCGTACGGCGCCACGCTCGCGGACGCGGTGCGCGCGGCCGGTGTGCTGGACGCGATGGCGGTGTCGGCCGAGAGCCGGGGGTGGGTCGACCTGCCGGTGAGCTGAAGCGCGGTCCCTGTCACAGCACACGCGAGGAGCAGTTGAGCACATGCGTATCGGAATTCTCGGCCTCGGCCGCATCGGCGCCTTCCACGCCGAGACCCTGTCCGCGCTGGACGCCGTCACCTCCCTGGTGGTCGCCGACCCGGTCGCGGACGCGGCGAAGGCGGCCGCCGAACGGTACGGGGCCCAGGTCGCGGACTCCCCGGAGGCGCTGCTCGCGGCCGGGGTCGACGGCCTGGTGATCGCTGCCGCCACCGACGCCCACCCGGCGCTGATCCGGGCCGGGGTCGCGGCGGGCGTGCCGGTGTTCTGCGAGAAGCCGGTGGCCCGCACGATCGCGGAGGGCGTGGCGGTGCTGGACGCCGTGCGGGACAGCGGGGTGCCGATCCAGATCGGCTTCAACCGCCGCTTCGACGCGGGTTTCATGGCCGCCCGCGCCGCCGTCCGCTCCGGCGAGCTGGGCAAGCTGCACACCGTGCGCTCCACCACCCTGGACCCGGCGCCGCCGCCCGCCGCGTACGTCGCCGCGTCCGGTGGCATCTTCCGCGACTGCTCCGTGCACGACTTCGACATGATCCGCTGGGTGACCGGCCGGGAGGTGACCGAGGTGTACGCGGTCGGTGGCAACCGGGGTGCCGCGTACATCGGGGAGGCGGGCGACGCCGACACCACGAGCGCGGTCCTCACGCTGGACGACGGCACGATCGCGGTGGTCTCCAACTCCCGCCACAACGCGCGGGGTCACGACGTGCGCATGGAGCTGCTCGGGTTCGCGGACTCCCTCGCGGTCGGCCTGGACGACCGGCTGCCGATCCGCTCGGCCGAGCCCGGGGCCACCTTCCCCTCGGGCACCCCGCACGACTTCTTCATGGACCGCTTCGCCGGTGCCTACCGCGCCGAACTCACCGCGTTCACCGAGGTGGTGGCCGGAACGCGACCCTCACCCTGCACGGTCGAGGAGGCGCTGGAGGCCGGGTGGATCGCGGAAGCGTGCACGCGTTCGCTACGCGAGCACCGGCCGGTGACCCTGGCCGAGGTCCGCACCGGCTGAGGGCTCAGCGGTCGATGGCCGGTACCCGGTCCAGCCCCGTCTCCCGCATGATCCGCGTCACCGTGTCCGCCAGGGCGCTGCTCGCGTCGATGACGGTCTCGGTGCCGCCGGGGAGCAGGTCCCGTTCGCGGTACCAGTCGCGCAGGTGGTCGTCGGTGACGTGGGACAGGTAGGTCGCGTCGCCCTTCGTGGCGTGCCGCGCGAGGGTCTCGGTCAGTGGCACGTCCAGGTAGTAGCAGCGGGAGACGCCCCGGTGCCCGCGTACGAGGTCCTCCAGCATCGTGGCGTAGCGGTCGCGTAGAGGATGCCCTCGACGACGGTGTGGAACCCGGCGTCCAGCGCGTAGCGGGCCGTCATCCCGATCAGGCCGATGTTGGCGCGCCGGGGCGGTCCCGCTCGCGGAGTACATCGCGGCGGAGGTTGTCCTGCCCGACGATGGCGAGATTGCGGCCGAACCGCTCGCGGAGCCCGGCCGCGATCGAGGACTTGCCCGAGGCGCTGTTGCCCCGCACGACGATCAGCCGGGTCTCTTCGGTTCCGACTGTCATGACGCTCTCGCTGTGCGCGCTCCCGGATGCCATGACACCAGTCTTCCCGGCCGGCGATCCGCCGGACGCCTACCGGGCCATGGCCGAATGCCGAGTCCTCGCGGCACTCGTCCGCCGATGAGCCGACGTCACGGCAGCTCCGCCACGTCCACCCCTCGCACCTGCGCCAACTCGTGCTTGAGTGCCGTGAGTTCCGCGCCACCGGCCATGTGGTTGGTCAGGTCCTCCAGCGTGATGTCCCCTCGTGCCGCGCTCAGTTCGAGCGTGCCGAGGCGCAGGACGCTGAAGTGGTCGCCGACCATGTAGGCGTGGTGGGGGTTGTGGGTGATGAAGATGACGCCGAGACCCCGGTCGCGTGCGGCGGCGATGTACTTGAGGACCACCCCGGACTGCTTGACGCCGAGCGCGGCGGTCGGCTCGTCCAGGATCAGCACGCGGGCGCCGAAGTGGACGGCGCGGGCGATGGCCACGCACTGGCGCTGGCCGCCGGACAGGGTGCCGATGGGCTGCTCCAGATCGTCCAGGGCGATGCCCATCTCGCGGAGTTCGCGGTCGGCGGTCTCCTTCATCCGGGCGATGTCCAGGCGGCGCAACGGCCAGGGGCCCTTGGTGAGTTCGGAGCCGAGGAAGAAGTTCCGCCAGACCGGCATCAGCGGGATGGTGGCGAGGTCCTGGTAGACGGCGGCGATGCCCTTGGCGAGGGCGTCGCGCGGGCTGTCGAACCGCACCGGCTCGCCGTCCACGAGGAATTCGCCCTCGGTGTGCCGGTGCAGGCCGGAAATGATCTTGATCAGGGTGGACTTGCCGGCGCCGTTGTCGCCGAGCACACAGGTGACCCGGTCCGCGTGCACGGTCAGGTCGACGCCGTGCAGGGCGCGTACGTTGCCGTACGACTTGCCCGTGTCGCGCAACTCCACCAGCGGGGCGGTACTTTGGTCGGTCATCTCACTCACCTCCGGGTCGCCGTGCGCTGGACCCACAGATTGATCAGGACGGCGCCGAGCAGCATCACGCCGAGGAACGCCTTGAACCAGTCGGGGTTCCAGCCCGCGAAGACGATGCCCTGGTTGACCATGCCGAACATGAAGGCGCCGAAGACCGGCCCGATCGCGGAACCAGAGCCGCCGGTGAGCAGACAGCCGCCGATCACCGCGGCGGCGATGTAGATCAGCTCCTGGCCCACGCCCTCGCCGGACTGCACGGTGTTGAACGCGAACAGGTTGTGCATGCCGACGAACCACGCGCCGAAGCTCACCAGCATGAACAGCGTGATCTTGGTGAAGTCGACCCGGACACCCACCGCGCGGGCGCTCTCCTTGCTGCCGCCGACCGCGAAGATCCAGTTGCCGTACTTGGTGCGCAGCAGCACCCAGGTGGCGAGCGCGGCGAACACCAGCCAGTAGAAGACGGTGATCTTCACCTGGACGCCGCCGATGTCGACCGAAGACGCGAAGACCGCCTTGGCCTGCCCGAATCCGTCCATGTCGCTGATGTCGTCGGTGGCGACATTGCCGGTGACCAGCTTGGTCACGGCGAGGTTGACGCCCTGGAGGATCAGGAAGGTGCCGAGGGTGACCAGGAAGCTGGGCAGCCCGGTGCGCACCACCATCCAGCCGTTGAAGGCGCCGATGGCCAGGGAGAGGACGAGGGAGACGAGGACGCCGGTCCAGACGTTCACCGTCAGTTGGTAGCTGAGCATGCTCGCGGTGAGCGCGGAGGTGATGACGGCGACGCCGGAGGACAGGTCGAACTCCCCGCCGATCATCAGCAGGGCGACCGGCAGCGCCATCAGCCCGATGGTGGAGCACTGGTAGAGCACGGTGGCCATCGAGTCGCCCTGGCGCAGGGTCGGCGCCGCGATGAGGAAGAACACCATGACGGCCAACGCGCCCAGGAACACGCCCACTTCGGGCCGGGCCACCAGCCGCAGCGCGAGCGGGCGTCCGGTGTCCGGCGCCGGGCCGGACACCGGTGGCCGCCCGGAGGCCGGTTCCGTCTGCTGGGCGGTGCTCATCAGCGGGTGCCCTTCGCCGCGAACTCGGCGACCCGGTCCACGTTGGACTTGTCCACGAAGGCCGGACCGGTGAGTACCGGCTGCTCGCCGCCGCCGCTGTAGTTGCCGTTGTTCTTGTACAGCCACAGCGAGTCCACGGCCAGGTAACCCTGGAGGTAGGGCTGCTGGTCGACGGCGAACTCGATGGTGCCCTTCTTGATGGCGCCGGTGAGGTCCTTGTTGAGGTCGAAGGTGGCGACCTCGGCCTTGCCGCCCGCGTCGGCGACGGACTGCACGGCGGTCAGCGCGAAGGGGGCGCCGAGGGTGACGACATGGTCGAGGGAGCTGTCCTGCTTCAGCTTGGCGGTGATGGTGGCCTGCACGGAGGGCCGGTCGGTGCCGTTGACGTACAGCGTCTCGGTCTTGCCGGAGAAGGTCTTCTTCACCCCGTCGCAGCGCTGCGTGAGGCCGACGTTGCCCTGCTCGTGGATCACACACACGATGTTCTTGGCGCCGACCTCGTTCAGCTTCTTGCCGAGCGCCTCGCCCGCGACGCTCTCGTCCTGCCCGAAGAACTGGAGCAGTCTGAGCTTCTTCCAGTCGCTGAGCCCGGAGTTGAGGCCGACCACGGGTATCTTCGCCACGTTCGCCTTGGCGATGACGTCCTTCATCGCGCCGGGCTTGGCCAGGGTGAGCGCGATGCCGTCCACCTTCTGGTCGACGGCGTTCTGCACCAGGTTGGCCTGGGTGCCCGCGCTGGGGTCGGCGGAGTAGACGAGCTTGATGTTGTCCTTGGCGGCGGCGGCCTCGGCGCCCTTGCGGACGATGTCCCAGAAGGTGTCGCCGGGCGACTGGTGGGTGACCAGGGCGACCGTCATCCGGGGGGTGTCGGCCTTGCCGGCCGGTGCTCCCGATCCTCCCTCCGCCGCCTTCTTCCCGCCGGAACCGCTGGAGCAGCCGGCGAGGGTGAGGGCCGCGGCGGCGGCCACCGCGACGACGGGGGCCAGTCGGCGCGAGCGCGAGCGAGAAGAGCGGTCCATCTGTCCTGCACCTCACTGTGCTGGGGAGGGTGAGCGCTGTTGCGTCGGGACGGGATACAAGTCCCTGCCGGGTCCGCTGTCAATGGTTTGTCCAGACATGACGGCCGGGGCAGGTCAGGTCGTCAGCACAAAGGGGTATTTCCCCGGTCAGCCGGGGAGAGCGGCGAGTTCGCCGAGGACGCGGGCCGCCGGTGCCGGGTCGACCAGCCACTTCAGATGGCTGCCCGGGAGGGTGCGTACGTCGTAGGGGTTGTCCGGGGTCAGCGCGTCGCCCTCGCGGATGAGCCGGTCCTGGAGGGCGAGCGGCATGCTCACGTCGTCGGCGAGGCGGACGTAGGTCTTCGGGATGCGGCCCCAGGTCTCCGCTTGGGCGCGGTCGGCCGCGGTGCCCGTGTCGAGGTTCTCGTCGGGCTGGAAGGTGTTGAGGAAGACGAGGAACTCGTCGTCGGTGCCGTCCGCGAGGAAGGCGGCCTTGAACGCGGCGAGGGCTTGCGGGTCCGCGGTGCGGAAGTTGACGCGGAGCAGGCCCAGTTCCGCCGGGTTGCCGACCAGGGCGAGGGCGAGCGAGGCGGGGTCGGCCGTCGCCATCTCCGGCTCGGCGTAGTACTGCCCGGCTTCCAGCTCGACCGGCGCCCAGGCCGAGACGTACACCAGCCGGTCGATCAGGTCCGGCCGGGCGTTGGCGGCGGCGGTGACCGTGATGCCGCCCCGGCTGTGCGCGACGAGGACGACGGGACCGTTCGCCTTGGCCCGCTCCAGCACCCCGATCAGGTGGGCCACGTTGTCGGCGAGCGTGACGCCCTTGATCGCGCCGGGCGCGCCGGCGAGCCCCTCGGGGTCCTGCGGTGCCTGGTAGGCGTGCGTGTAGGTGGCGCCGAAGCCGTGGCCGGGCAGGTCGACGGCGATCGAACGGTGCCCGAGCAGACCCAGCTCGGCCTGGAGCGGTGCGAAGGAGAAGGAGTTGGCGAAGGCTCCATGCACCAGTACGAAGGTCGGCTGCACCGTCTGATCACTCCTGCCCGCGAGACCCGTCATCGGTGGGCCACCGTACGCAGCCGAAGATCACCGGCACCAGCGGTAGGAGGTGCTCCGCTTGTGCGGGTGGCGGGCACGCCGAAGCCCGGCGGTCTCCGGTGAGGCCGCCGGGCTCCGGGGTGATCAGCCTTCGGCTCGCCGCCGCCGTCCGGCCATCACGGCGTAGACGAGGATGCCGACGAACAGGAACAGCACGCCCTGGTAGACCGCCGCGTAGCCCGCGCCCGCGACCAGCCAGATGGAGAAGCCCGCGGCGACGGCGGCGATCACCGCATCGCGCACCAGCCGCCGTCCGTCGACCTCGTCGCGGCGGCCGGAGGTGAGGTGGTGGAGCTGCGCGGCCGTGGCCAGCAGGTACGGCACGGTCGCGGTGAAGGTGGTGACCAGCACCAGGACCTCGAAGACGTGCGCCGAGCCCGCCATGAAGTTGTAGACGGTCAGCAGCGAGGAGAGGACGACCGTCACGCCGACGCCCACGGTCGGCACCCCGCGCCGGCGCCGGGTGAAGGCGGCCGGGAAGAGCCCGTCGCGCGCGGCGGCGTACGGGGTCTGCGCGCTGAGCAGGGTCCAGCCATTGAGGCAGCCGGTCATCGAGACCAGCGCGGCCAGCGCCACGGCCCAGCCGCCCCAGGTGCCGCCGAACATGGCGTTCACGGCGTCGGAGAAGGGCGCGGTCGACTTGACCAGGCTGTTGTGGGCGACGGTGCCGAAGACGGAGACCGTCCCGAGCAGGTAGACGAGCGCGGCGCCGGCGGTGCCGATCACGGTGGCCCGGCCGACGTTGCGGCGGGCGTCGTGGACCTCGCCCGCGCTGACGGCGGCGGACTCCACGCCGAGGTAGGAGTAGAGCAGCAGCGCGGCGGACGCGGAGATCGCGCCGATCGGGCTGCCCCCGCCCGCGTTGAACGGGCCCAGCTTGTCCGGGTCGAAGAAGAACAGCCCGCCGACCGCCACGAGCAGCAGCGGTACGAACTTCAGCACCGTGGAGACGAGCTGGACGGCGCCGACCCAGCGGGTGCCGGCGAAGTTGGCGAGGGCCGGGAGCCACTGGATGACCAGGGCCGCGAGGCAGGCGGTCCAGCGGTGGTGACTGACGGGGATCAGTACGTCGAGGTAGCCCACGGCGGCGACGGCGAGTGCGGCGTTGGACACCCAGGTGGTGATCCAGTACGCCCAGGCCGCGAGGAACCCGGCGAAGTCACCGAACGCCTCGCGGGCGTAGACGTACGGCCCGCCGGTGCGCGGGTCGCGCTGGGCGAGCCGGCCGAAGACCAGGGCGAGCGCGATGGCGCCGACCGTGAGGACGCCGAGGGCGACCAGGCTGACCGTGCCGTAGGGGGCGACGGAGGCGGGGAGCAGGAAGATGCCTCCGCCGATGATGTTGCCCATGACCAGGGCGGTGGCGACGGGCAGCCCGAAGCGGCGGGCGTGCTTGGTCGCGTTGCCGCCCGGTTCCTCGGCCGGGGCGCCGAGGGGGCCCGTCGCCGGAGCCGGCGGCGGAGCGGTCCCGGTGACCTGCATGGGTGGGGGCTACCTCTCGCGGAACTGGCCGTGACCGGCACAGAGGGGGACGGGCGGTGACCTGGCTCACGAGAAAAGGCCAGGTGAACGACCCTCCCGGAGCACCGGGCCAGGCCCAATGGTCGGTGATGCCCCGAGTCGCCGCCAAATCACCGCTTCTTGTCCCGTCCCGTCCACGCGATCACGCAAAAACCGCGCTTACGGGGCCTTGACACCGACAGATGTTCACCCATTCCGGGGGCGCCGTAGCTCGCCTCAGGGGCCGCCTCAGGTCGCCGTCGCCGCGGCCGCCGCCCGGCCCGCCTGCCGTCCGGAGAAGAGGCAGCCGCCGAGGAAGGTGCCCTCCAGCGAGCGGTAGCCGTGCACTCCCCCGCCGCCGAAGCCCGCGACCTCCCCGGCCGCGTACAGCCCCGGAACCGGTTCGCCGGAGGCGCCGAGCACGCGCCCGGAGAGGTCGGTCTGGAGGCCGCCGAGGGTCTTGCGGGTGAGCACGTTGAGCCGTACGGCGATCAGCGGGCCGGCCGAAGGGTCGAGGATCTTGTGCGCGGGCGCGGTCCGGCTGAGCGAGTCCCCGATGTAGGAGAGGGCGTTGCGGATGCCCATGACCTGCACGTCCTTGGTGTACGGGTTGTCCATCTCGCGGTCGCGCGCCTCGATCTGCCCCTTCAGCCGGGCCAGGTCGATCAGGTTGTCGCCGGTCAGCTTGTTCATCCCGGCCACCAGCTCGGAGAGCGTCGTGGCGACCACGAAGTCGGCGCCGTTCTTCTTGAACTTCTCGATCGGCTCGGGTGTCTGCCAGATCCGGGAGAGGAGCTGCCAGACGTTCTTGTTGGTGAGGTCCGGGTTCTGCTCCGAGCCGGACAGCGCGAACTCCTTGGCGATGATCTTCTGTGTGGTCACGAACCACGAGTAGTCGTAGCCGGACGCCGTGATCGAGCCGAGGGTGTGCAGGGTGTCGTAGCCGGGGATGTCGGGGGTGCCGAAGCGCTTGCCGGTGGCGTCGAACCACATGGAGGACGGGCCGGGCAGGATGCGGATGCCGTGGCCGGGCCAGATCGGGTCGTAGTTGCGCAGCCCCTCGGTGTAGTGCCACATCCGGTCGGGGTTGACGATGCGGCCGCCCGCCCGCTCGGTGATGGCGAGCATCCGCCCGTCGACGTGCGCGGGCACCCCGGTGACCATGGTCCTGGGCGGCGTACCGAGCCGGGCGGGCCAGTTCTGGCGTACCAGGTCGTGGTTGGCGCCGATGCCGCCCGAGGTGACCACCACGACCGGCGCGCGCAGCTCGAACTCGCCGATCACGGTACGAGAGCTGGGCTTGCCGCGGGCCGCACCGCTGGGTTCCAGGACGGCACCGCGTACGCCGGTGACCGTGCCGCCCGTGGTGACGATGCCGTCGACCCGGTGCCGGAATCTGAAGCCGACCTTCCCGGCCGCCACCGCCGCCCGCACCTTCTTCTCGAACGGCTCGACCACGGCCGGACCGGTGCCCCAGGTGACGTGGAAGCGCGGCACCGAGTTGCCGTGTCCGTCCGCGAGACCCCCGCCGCGCTCGGCCCAGCCGACGATCGGGAACCACTGCACGCCCAGCCCGGCGAGCCAGGACCGCTTCTCCCCGGACGCGAAGTCGACGTACGCCTCGGCCCACTTGTAGGCCCAGTGGTCCTGGCCCGCCGGGTCGTCCACGCCCCGGTCGAACCCGGCGCTGCCCAGCCAGTCCTGCCAGGCCAGGTCGTGGGTGTCCTTGACGCCCATCAGCCGCTGTTCCTCGGAGTTGACGAAGAACAGGCCGCCGAAGGACCAGAACGCCTGCCCCCCGAGGCTCGCCTCGGGCTCCTGGTCCAGCAGCAGCACCTTGCGACCCGCGGCGGCGAGTTCGGCCGTGGCGACCAGTCCCGCGAGACCGTGCCCGACCACGATCGCGTCCGCGTCCTGTGTCTCCCCGGCGAAGGCCGGGACGGCATGGGCGGCCAGCGCGGCCCCGGCGAGCATCCCACCGGTGACGGTGAGGGCGCGGCGACGGGTGATCCCTGCGGGTGCGATGGGCTTGTCCATGGCTGCCTTTCGTCAAAGGGGTACCGGCGGTGCGGGGTGACGAACGAAGGCTGCCGAGGCAGGAAGGAGGTGCAGACGATCGCCGTCGGCAGGTGTTACCGACGGTAGCCCAGGGGGTGCGGGGCGACCAGAGTCATGCTCCAACTCTGTTGTGACGTAGGCGAGTTACCGCCTGCGGGGCGGCTTGAAGGCGTACAGATCGAGGATGTCGGGCTGCGGTGCGACACCCGGTCCGCCGGCGTGCACCCAGCCGAGGATGTCCTCGGTGGCGTCGGGGTCGTTGACGAGGCCGAGCCAGACCGGGCGGCCCCCGGCCGCGCGTCCGGCGGCGGAGGGCTGGACGACGATCACATTGGCCTGGTCGCACACGTCGAGGCAGTCGGAGATCCGCACGGGCGCACCCTCTGCGAGCCGGGCGGTCTGCGCGGCGTGGTCGACCCCGGTCACCTTGGGACTGCCGCAGCAGCAGTCCCGGCACACCACGATCCGGCAGGGGGCCGGGCTTTGTCTCGGGCATGCCGTGATCGTCCCATCCGAGCTGGTGGTACGTCAGTGCGTCTTGTTCGGCCGGCCGGGCGACCGGCCATGCCGTCAGGGGGAGCACCTGGTCTGGGCGAGGTCGCGGCCGAGGTTTTCCTGCACCCAGCCGCCGGACGCCCAGTCCTTTCCGCCGGGCGCAGATCGCAGGCCGCCGGTGGGTCAGCTCCGTTCGTCGCGGGGCAGGACGGTGCCCTCGATGACGGTTCCGGAGGCGGGCGGGGCGTCCTGGGTGCGCATGGCGCGGGCCTCGCTCTTGAAGATGCGGGTGGCCTGACCGGCCGAGCGGACGAGTCCGGGCAGCTTCCGTACGCCGAGGAGGGCGATCAACACGATGAGCAGCAGGGCGACTTCACTCAGGCCGAACATCGGATGCGGTTCCTCCCAGCGGGGTGGTGGCCGGGACCGGTCGGCCCCGCTCACCATCATGGTCCACATCGCTGTGGAAATGTCGTACAGAGCATGATCGTTCCATGCCCGGCGTCCGACGGACCCGGTGAAAACGGGAGCAGGGCCCGGCGGCCGCTCCCCCGGACCGCCGGGCCCTGCTCCTGCACATCGCCGCGGCACCGCCGCCCGTGCACGTCCCGCTCAGTGCCCCGAGCCGTGCCGGCCGTAGTGACCGCTGATCTGGTCCCGGTACGCCGGGTCCCCCAGATGCTTGTCCTTGTCGAACTCGGGCGCGTCCTTGATCTGCTCCTTGGTCCGCGCGACGTGCAGCGTCCGCTCCTCGTGGTCGATCCCGGTGATCGTCCCGGCCGGCAGCAGCACCTCCTTACCGAAGATCCACACCCCGGTGTCCACGACGATGTACTGCTCCCCCACGTCGTTCGAGTGCTTGTCCACCTTGCCGATGTGCCCGTCGAGCGCCTCGACCTTGTACCCGCTCAGATCAGCGTCCGGCGTGTGCCCAGCGGTCGGGCCATAGCTCCAGATGTTCTCGGCGGTCATAGACGACACCTCCATACTCCAGCCCCAGGAGGTGGATGCGGTCCACATCCGTCTCCCACCAGGGGCTCTACGGGCGGGTGTCCTGCCTGGGGGCGAACAAACCCGACGTCCCTCTGAGGGGGTAATAACCGGCCTACGGCTCCTTCCGCATCCGCTCGCGCGGCGTCAGCGGCCTTTACGGCGCTCCACGTCAAAGCGATACAGCACCCGCACCAGACGCCACAGACCGGCCGCCGCTCCAGCGAAGGCTCCTCCCATCAGCATGCCTTTGGACGCTGAACCGGAGAAGTCAAAGAGGCGAGTGACGGCCAGAGCGACAGCAAAGACCGTCGCAGCAAGGGCGACAGCAGTAACCAGGGCGAAGACGATCTCCACCGTCATCGCATCCTTCTCCCACCGCGACTCCCGCCCCGTATCCATGCCGGAAGTCTCGCATCGCGGTCAAGCCCTGACCCCCGGGGTGGGGAACGTTGCGTCCCACTGGCCCTGTACTCCCGCACCGTGAAGAAGATCCACCGCCCACGAACGGCTGCACGGGCGCCCTCCCCTTGGGCTGAGCCACCCAAGCCCTGCCGGGAATCGGCGAGTTGCACCGTCAGCCCCCTCCCTCATCCTCGTCCTGCTCCCCCGGCGTATCCACCTCCGCCCAGATCGTCTTCCCACCCCCGCTCTCGTACCGAGTCCCCCACCGGTCCGCGAGCTGGGAGACGATGAACAACCCCCTCCCCCCTTCGTCGCCCTCCTGCGCGTGACGCAGCAGTGGTGCGTTGCCGCCCGTGTCGGTGACTTCGATGGTGAGGGCCTGGTCGAAGATGAGGCGGAGGCGGGCCGGTGGGGAGCCGTGGCGGACCGCGTTGCCGGCGAACTCGCTGACGATGAGCTGGCCGTTGAAGCGGATGTCCTCGTCCAGCCCCCATTCGCGCAGGTGTTGCTCGCAGCAGGCACGGGCGGCCTCCGCGGCCTGGGGGCCGTCGGGGAGGGCGAGGGTGGCGACGCGTTCACGGGGGAAGGCCATGACCCGGCAGACGAGTACCTGCGCCTCGATCGCGCGCGGATGGGAAGTGAGGAGGTCGGACAGTTCGTCGCAGAGGGCCCGGGGGTCCACGCCGTCGGAGTCGGGGAGCTGGTCCAGCGCCCGGCGCAGCAGGCCGGGTACGTCGCCGGGGTCGTCGGTGAGGCCGGGGGTGTGCAGGATCAGCAGCGACTCGGGCGGGACGGCGGCGGTGACGGACGGGATCGGTTCGGCCGGCCCGCCGAGGGACGGCCCCTCCGGCGTGGCGATGGTCTCGATGGTGCGGTCGGGACGGACGAGCACGACCTCGGGCCCGCTCGCCCGCGCCACGGTGACCTCGCACGACAGCGGGTCCCATTCCGCATAGGTGCACCCGGCCCGCAAGCGGCCGGACTCCCGCTGGGCCGCGCTCCGGTCGCGCGCCAGGGTGGCGGTCGTACGGCTCAGCCGGGCCAGCAGCTCCCCCGGCTGGAGGTCGAGCGTGGCGAGGGAACGTCCGGCCGTCCGCAGCTCGCCCATCGTGGTGGCCGTCCGTACGCCGAACCCGGTGACCTGTCCGACGGCGAGGCCGGTACGGGCTCCCGACAGCGGCATCACGTCGAACCAGCCGCCCCCGCTCTCCTCACCGGGCAGCCGCAGGTCGGCTATGTCGAGCGCGGCCCCGGTCGGTGGCTGCCGCGGCAGCAGCGAGTGCTGGATGGCGAGCGCGATGGAGTGCTCGCGGTGGAAGCTGCTGGCGTGGTCCAGGCACCGCGCGGTGTGGGCGCAGACCTTCTCCACGAGGGCGATGTCCTCGCGGGAGAACGGGGTCGGCGTCTCCCCCCGGTAGAGCAGCAGCAGACCGAGTACCGTCCCCTCACGCATGATCGGCGCCGCCAGCAGTGCGTGCGCCCCTGCCGCGTGCAGCAGGCGTTTCAGCGCGGGTTCGGCGTCCAGCCAGCGGGTGTCGGCCTCGATGTCGGTGGCGCGCGGGGCGTGGGCGGCCAGGAGCGGGGCGAAGGGGCTCTGGTCGGCCGGCCAGACGTGGCTGCCTTCGGGGGCTCCGCCGCACGCGATCGGGCACAGCGGCTCGGGGTGGTGCGGGGCCAGCGGCGGGGGTTCGCCCTGCGTCAGGTGTTCGGCGAGTGCGATGACGATGGTGTCGGCGGCGGAGGGGACGAGGGCCTTGGCGAGTTCCGTGCAGGTGATGTCGTGGTCGAGCGTCTCCCCCACCTCGCCCTGGATGGCCGCCAGGCGCCGCAGCGGGTCGGCACCGGAGTCCGCCTCGTCCGGGGTGATGTCCGCGATCGTGCAGATGAGCCCGGAACCCTCCTGGCCGGGCGGCACCGGGAAGAGCGAGAGGCAGAGGGTGCGGGGGCCCTGCCGGAGGGTCCGGCGGGTGCGTACGAGCCGGTTCAGCGAGGCCACGCCGCTGGTACGTACTTCGCGCGCGCCGGCCGTCTCGGCTTCGGGGTCACGCAGCGGGAGTACGTCGGTGATCACCTTGCCGGTCGGATCGGTGCCGGACAGCAGGTGATGCGCGGCCTCGTTGCACTCGGTGACGATCAGTTCGTCGTCGAGGACGAGGATCGCCAGCGGCGAGGCAGTCAGCGCCTCGCAGGCCACGCGCATGGCCTCGGGGCAGGTCTCAAGGGTCCGCTCGCGTCCGGCGTCGCCTTCCATGGCACCTCCCTAACCAGCATGCGCAACACGCTGGCGGGGCGCATTCCGGGGTATGACTCCGCCCCGGCGATCACCTTCGCCGGGGCGGAACCACGTCCGGATCAAGCCGTGCGGCGGCGGATGACGCGGAACGCGGTCAGGGTCAGCAGGGTCGCCGCCGCGAGCACCAGTGCGCTGGAGGCGAGCTGGTACGGCCAGTAGTCGCCGGGGGTGAGGGCGTTGGTGAGGTAGGCGTCCTGGGGCAGGGCGTCGTAGAACATCAGTCCGAATACGCCGCCGGGGTGGAATCCGTGCACCTTGGAGAGGACCGGGAGGTCGAGCAGCAGCATCGCGCGGGACCGGACGAGCACGGCGGCCACCAGCCAGGTCAGCAGCGGGGCGGCGAGGAGGGTGGGCCAGAGGCGGCGCAGAAACGTGCCGGTCAGAGCGCCGGCCGCGACTCCGAGGAGGACGTACGCGACGGTGACGGGGCCGATCGTGTAGTACGCGTTCTGCCGCTCGGCACCGTAGGTGAGCAGGTTGAGGTCGAAGGCGTGCACGACGCTCATCCGGTACAGCGCCACCAGCGGGACGGTCAGCACCACGACGATCGCCGCCAGCGTCGCCCAGCGGACTCCGAACCAGCGCCGTGGGGTGACCGTCTGGGTGAGGGCGAGGACCACACGCCGGGTCTCCCATTCACGTGCGGTCAGCACACCGGTGAGGAGCGCGGCGAACAGGGCCGGCTGGAAGGCGAGCATGGCGCCGTCGTCCATGAGTTTCGCCGTCATGGCGTGGGCGTCATCCGCGTAGCGCCCGAAGTGGTACGCCTCGCCGCCGACGTGGTTCCGCAGCGCGACGGCGTCGGCCCAGCCGTAGTAGTGGTACACGATCTGGACGCCGATGCGCAGGGCCAGCAGCAGGAGGATCACGCCGGGGACCCGGTACTGGCGCAGGGCGATCCCCGCGAGGGGCCGGAGGCGGCCAGGGCGGGGGGACGTCGGGGCGGCGGCGATGGCGGCACTCATGCGGCGGTGTCCTTGCGAGGCGATAGCGAGGCGGGAAGGGAGGAGCCGGTGAGATGGGCGAGCACCAGCTCCTCCACCGAGGGCGGCCGCACCTCCCAGTCGGCGGGGAGCGGACCCGCGCGGCGGATCAGGGCGGTGGTGCCACGCCCGGCGGGGCGGGACTCGACGACGGCATGACCGTTGAGCTGCTCGGCGCCGCCCGCGAAGGCCACCACGGCGTGGGCGTCGGTCAGTTCGTCCATGTCGCCGCACAGCCGGTTGGTACCCGCGTCGAGGAGCAGCAGGTGGTCGCAGACGTCGGTCAGCTCGGACAGGATGTGCGACGACATGATCACCGTGGCGCCGGTGTCGGCGACGTGTGCCATGAGCAGGCCCATCAGTTCCTGGCGGGCGAGGACGTCCAGGTCCGCCATCGGCTCGTCGAGCAGCAGCAGGTCGGCCCGCTTGCCGAGGGCGAGGGCCAGGGCGATCCGGGTGCGCTCGCCGCCGGACAGGTTGCCGATACGGTCGCCCTTGTCGAAGCGGGAGGGGTCGGCGAACCGCTCCGCCAGTTCCGCGTCCCAGTTGCCCTCGTTGAGCCGCGCGCCCAGGCGCAGCGTCTCGGCGACGGTGAACCGGGGGAACAGGGGCCGGTCCTGCGCCAAGTAGGCGACCCGCGGATTGCCTACGCGCGTGGCCCGGCCGAAGACCTGGGCGGTGCCGGAGGTGGGACGCTGCAGCCCGGCCGCCAGTTCCAGCAAAGTCGACTTGCCCGCGCCGTTCGGTCCGACGAGCGCGCAGACGACCCCGGCGGGGACGGCGAAGGTGCAGCCGCCGAGCGCGTCCGGACCACTGCGCCGGTATCTCCTGGTGACGCCGTCCGCGGCGAGCGCCGCTTCAGGACTGCTGGTGGGGAACGACATCGGGTTCCTTCGCTGAGTGCTTCGACGAGTAGAGGTCTTCGAGGACGGCGGTGAACAGCGCGGCGAGGTCCTCGCGCTCCAGCCCCGCCGTACGGGCCCGCGCCGCCACGTCCGCCAGTTCGGCCCGCCAGGGCGAGTCGCCGGAGGCGGCGCCGAGCGTGCCGGTGATGAACGTCCCGTGCCTGCGCCGGGTCTCGACCAGGCCCTGGGACTCCAGCTCTCGGTACGCCTTGAGCACGGTGTTGGGGTTGAGTGCGGTCGCCTCCACTACCGCACGGGCGGTCGGCAGACGGTCACCTGGTTCCAACTGGCCCAGTCGAAGGGCCTGCTGGACCTGCTGGACGATCTGGACGTAGCTGGGCACCCCACTGGACCGGTCGATCCGGAAGGCGAACGTCACGAGTGAACCCCGCTTTCAACCAATGAACTAATGAAATGATGCATTGGGTGTTCCGGGCACGTCAAGGCCCGTCTTGGGGAAGGGTGAGCGGCGCCGAATGTCACCGCGCGGGCCGGCAGCAGTCTTCAGGAGGGGTCGCTCTTCGGCCCGGTGCCCTTGATCCTGGTCGGTGTTCCGTCCGGGGTGAACGCGTGGTGGAAGGTGAACGCGTGCGGCGCGGGACCGTGGTTGTGGAGGTGTTCCAGCCTGGAGACCCCGTCCTGCCAGGTGGGTATCACGTCGTCGGCGACCCACCAGAACACGTAGTTCGGGCGCCCTGTCCTCTCGAACCAGTCGTAACGCCTGTTCAGCGCCTCACGGTGAAGGCCGGTGTAGATGGCGTCGAAGGCGGGGCGCAGGCCGGTCCAGAGGGAGAGGGTCGCGGCCAGGGCGGTGTTTTCCACCGTTCGGCCCTTGCCGTACCAGGCCGGTACGGCGAACTCTCCCCACGCACCCCAGTCCGCGCCGAAGAGCTCGCCGTGGTCACCGTCTGCCGCTTCGGCATGAGCGAGGTATCCGGGGTGCCGGCTGATCTTCCGGTAGACGGCCGCACCGATCTCGTAGAACTCGCGCGTGAGAGGTGCGGGATCGGCGAGAGGTGACTTCAGGACGCCGAATGTGTACAGGGCTAGCTGGGACATGCGTCTCTCCCTAGGCCGAAGACCAGGTGAAGGTAGCCGCCTCCGCGGGACCTGTCGAAGTTGCGTTTTCTCCATCCAAGTGGCCTCTCGCGCACGGCGATCCGGCGCCGAGTCAGCACTCCGATCAGGGTCGCCAGATCCACCGCCCCCTCCGCGCCATCCGCGTACCGGGTGACCTGCAGCGGTCCCACCTCCGGCAGAACCACGTCCTCGCGGGCCAGGACGTGCACCGAAGTCAGCAGAACGGCGCGGGCGCTGCCGTCCACATAGGGATGGAGGAACGCCACATCGAGGCACGCACGGGCCGCGCGGGCCGGCACCGGAAGATCCGAGGTGGTCGCCTCACGCAGGCAAGCGTCGAAGTCGGCCTGGGGTGTGGGCGGTCAGCGCGTACCGCTTTCCGAGCGGCTAGGTTCCACTCCGGTGGGACGGGGCTGAGCAGGTCCCCCTCCAGCACGGCGTCGACGATGGTGTCGAGCCGGAGCACACGGTGCCGGAGCACTCCCCGGCCGCGAAGTCTGGCAACCTTTGGATGACCCTGGGACCCATATAGCCGACCGGGACACCCCCCGGCGGACACCCTGCGCCAGGCTGGTGGTGCGGGGCGGGCCGAGATCCACCGGGAGGACGTCATGGGCGGGGCACGAACGGCGCGGTTCCGGGCGGGGCTGGTCGCCCGGCTGCTCGCGCGGTGCGCCGTGGTGGCGGCGATCGGTGCCGCGGTGGTGCTGCTGCTCGCGGTCGGCGGGGGCGGGCTGCTCGTGGCCGTGGCGGCGGTGGTCGGGCTGGTGCTCTTCGCCGTCGGCATCTGGTGGTTCGTGGCCCGGCGGGGCGTGGTGCGGTTGCTCGGCGCGCTCGTGGCCGCCGCCGCGCCGGTCGGCTTCCTGGTCTTCATCGCACGGAGCGGTCTGTGGCCGGTGGCGCTGATCTCCGCCGTGTGCTGGTCGGTCGCGGGCTTCACTGGTCGCGAGGCACTGCGTCAAGCACGACCGCACCGGGCACAGCAGCCCACCCGCGCGCGCCGGCCGAAACGACCGGTTCTGATCATGAACCCGAAGTCCGGCGGCGGCAAGGTAGCCCGCTTCGACCTCGTGAAGCGGGCGGAGGACCTGGGCGCGCGGGTGATCCTGCTGGACCCCTCGGACCCGGCCGACGTGACCACGCTGGCCCAGGAAGCCGTGGCCAAGGGGGCCGATCTGCTCGGCGTCGCGGGCGGCGACGGCACCCAGGCGCTGGTCGCCGCGGTCGCCGCCGAGCACCACCTGCCGTTCCTCGTGATCTCCGCGGGCACCCGCAACCACTTCGCCATGGATCTCGGCCTCGACCGCACCGACCCTGCCCGCTGCCTCGACGCCCTGACCGACGGCGAGGAGATCCGCGTCGACCTCGGCGACGTCTCCGGCCGCCCCTTCGTCAACACGGTGTCCTTCGGCGTGTACGCGGACATCGTGCAGAGCCCCGAGTACCGCGACAACAAGACCGGCACCGCCCTGAATCTGATGCCGGACCTGCTGGCCAGGGAGGGTGTACGACGGCTCGACGCGAAGGTGGACGGCAACCGGCTCGCCGAGCAACAGGCGCTCCTGGTCAGCAACAACCCGTACGTCTCCCCCGACGAGCTGAGCGGCGGCGGACGCCGGCCCCGGCTCGACACCGGTGAACTGGGCGTGCTCGGGATCAGGGTGGAGAACGCGGCCCAGGCGGCGGAGCTGGCCGTTCGGGGCGCGCAGGCACCGGGGCTCACCGTGACGACCGCGCACCTGGTCGAGGTGACGGCCGGGGAGGAGCAGATCCCGGTGGCGGTGGACGGTGAGGCGCTGTGGCTGCGCACACCGGTCACGTGCTCGGTACGGCCGGGCGCGCTGCGGGTGCTGCTGCCGCGTGACCGCCCCGGCGTGCCGCCGCCCGCGCCGCCCGTCGACTGGCGGAAACTGCTCGACCTCGCCTTCGGTCCCGCCGAGCGCACAGCACCGGGAGAGAAACGTGCCTGACCGCAACACCGTCCCCGCCGTCCTCAGCGACCTGCGCGCGGTCGACGGCGCGCTGTACGCCGCCGTGGCCGCCACGCCGACGCCCGCGCTGGACCGGGCGCTGCGGCTGCTGTCGCACGCGGCCGACCACTCGAAGATCTCGTTCGGCGTCGCGGCGGGCCTCGCCCTGCTGCCGGGCCGACCGCGCCGCGCGGCACTGGCCGGGGTCGCCTCGGTCACGCTGGCGTCGGCGGCGGCGAACCTCTTCGGCAAGCGGATGGTGCGCCGCCACCGGCCCGACCGGGAGGAGGCCCAGGTGGCGGTGGCCCGGCACGTGCGCATGCCCGAGTCGGCGTCCTTCCCCTCCGGCCACACGGCCTCGGCCACCGCCTTCGCCACCGCCGTGGGTGTCCTGCTGCCTCCGGCGGCGGTCCCGCTGGGCTCCCTGGCGGTCGCCGTCGGGTACTCGCGGGTCCATACCGGGGTGCACTATCCGGGGGATGTCGCGGCGGGCGCGGTGCTGGGATTCGCGGCGGCCGCGGTGTCGCTGGCCGTGGTGCGGGGCCTGGGCTGAGGGCGGACATATGACCCACATGTGGGGAAGTCACGTGTGGTGAGGCCACATGGGGGCGGTACACCTGTGGTGGGGCCACACGTCCCGCGCCCACATGTCGGGGGCCCACATGTGGGCGCGGCACCCACTCAGCACACAGTCAGCAGATGGTTCTTGTTGATGACCTCAAGGGACAGCGTGCGATAGCCGACCGTCTCGAACAGCACCGTCAAACGCTCGTTCTCCTCGCTCATGACCGACCCCTGCCCCCATTGCTCGTGCCGTACGAGGGTGCCGGGCGGGAAGGGGTGCTGGTCCCCGATCTGCGCCGAAGAGGCCGGCTCCGGTATGGGACCACCCGTACCGGCCAGCACGGCGGGGCCGCCTTCCGCACCGCCGTCCTCCGCCAGTTCGGCCGCCTCGCACCGGTCGCAGGCGCCGCAGGACTCGTCCTGGTCGCCGCCCTGGCCGAAGTAGCCCAGCAGGAACCGGCGTCGGCAGCCGGTGGCCTCCGCGTAGCCCCGCATCATGTCGACGCGGGAGCGCTCCAGCTGTTGGTGAGCGTCGCCCAGTTCGATCGCCTGCTGGGCGGCGGCGGCCGGCCCGACCGTACCGGTCGCCTCCAGGTCGCCGTCCTCGGTGGTGTGCACGGCGTCGACCTGCTCCAGGAGGTTGACGACGGCCGTCAGGCGGCTGGCCGTCAGGTTGGTCTCGTCGCGCAGCTCGGTCGGCGGCACGGGACCGTCGTGTTCCTCCAGGGTGCTCACGACCTGGGTGACGGTGTCCGGGTCGGGGCGCCCCGCCGCGAAGAAGCGCTGCATGCCGAGGTCCTGGGGCCGGTAGGCGAGTATCGCGCGGGCCTCCTCGCCGTCGCGTCCGGCGCGGCCGATCTCCTGGTAGTAGGCGTCCAGGGAGCCGGGGACGGAGGCGTGCAGCACGAAGCGCACGTCCGGCTTGTCGATGCCCATCCCGAAGGCGGAGGTCGCCACGACCACGTCCAGCTCGCCCGCCATGAACCGGTCGTGCACATCGCCCCGCTCCCGTGCGGGCAGTCCCGCGTGGTACGCGGCCGCGTCCAGCCCGAGCAGGCTCAGTTCCTCGGCGTACCCCTCGGCCTCCCGGCGCGTACCCGCGTACACGAGGCCGGGCTTGGCCTCCGCGGCGGCGCGTTCGACGACGGCACGCCTCTTGGCGGCGGCGTCCCGGAAGGGGACGACCTCCAGGTGGATGTTGGGGCGGTCGAAGCCGGTGACGACCTCGTGCACGTCCCGCATGCCGAGCTGGCTGATGATGTCGGCCCGTACGGGGGCGGCGGCGCTCGCGGTCAGGGCCAGTACGGGAGGACGGCCGAGTCGGTCGATGACCTGGCCGAGCCGCAGGTAGTCGGGGCGGAAGTCGTGCCCCCACGACGACACGCACTGGGCCTCGTCGACGACGAACAGCGCGGGCTCGGCGGCGGCGAGCTGCTCGACCACCTCGTCCTTGGCGAGCTGCTCGGGCGCCAGGAAGAGGTAGTCGACGTCGCCCTCGCTGATCCGGTCCCAGACCGCCGCGTTCTCGCTGCCGCTCTGGGAGGAGTTGACGGCCGCCGCCTCCGTGCCCTCCCGGCTCAACAGTCCCTGTACCTGGTCCCGTTGGAGAGCGACGAGCGGCGACACCACCACGGTCGGCCCCGGCAGCAACAGCCCCGGCACCTGATAGACGGCCGACTTCCCGGCCCCGGTGGGCATCACGACCAGCGTGTCCCGCCGCTCCATCACGGCTTCCATCGCCACCAACTGCTCCGGCCGCAGCTCCTCCCAGCCGAACACGTCCAGCGCGCTCTTCCGCAGCCGCTTCGCCGACGCGGTAGTCATCATGCTCCCCCTGTTCCGGGCCTTGCTCAGATCACCGGAATCGGCGCCTGGGTGAGCACCCGGTACCCCGGGGAGGCCGGAGTAGCACCCTGGCGGCTCGGGAATCGGCGTCAGGGACGTGGGACACCCAGGGGTCCTACGGAGCCTCACCCCCGAAGAAGTCCCCGAGGGACGACGCGAGTGCCTCCGGGGCCTCCTCGGCCACGTGATGCCCCGCGTCGATGCCGTGGCCCCGGACGTCGGGTGCCCACTCGCGCCAGATGCGTACCGGGTCCCCGTGGAGGTCCGCGAGGTCGTCCCTGAGGGACCAGAGGACCAACGCGGGGCACTGGATACGCACCCCGGCGGCACGGTCGTCCTCCTCGTGCCGCCGGTCGATGGTGAGACCCGCCCGGTAGTCCTCCAGCATGGCGCGCACCACGGCGGGATTCCGCGTGGCCGAGCGCCACTCGTCGTGGTTCTCCTGCCCCATGCTCTCGGGGTCGCCGTGGTACCAGCGCTCCGGGTCCGCGTTGATGACCCGCTCGGGGATGTCGGGCTGGGCGAAGAAGAACCAGTGCCACCACCGGGTGGCGAACTCGGTGCTGATGCCGGCCAGATGCTCGGTGATGGGCAGACAGTCGAGCAGCGCCACCCGCGAGACCGCGTCGGGGTGATCGAGGACGAGACGCAGCGCGACGGCACCTCCCCGGTCGTGCCCCGCGAGTGCGAACCGGTCGTGCCCGAGGGCGCGCATCACCTCGACCAGGTCCCCGGCGACGGCGCGCTTGGCGTACCCGGCGTGGTCGGCGGTGGGCGCCGGCCCGGTGGACCGGCCGTATCCCCGGAGGTCCGGACAGACCACGGTGAACCCGCGCCGGACGAGCAGCGGGGCGACGCGGTGCCAGGTCGCGGAGGTCCGGGGGTGGCCGTGCAGCAGTACGACCGGCGGGCCGTGCCCTCCGTGGCGGACGAGGATCGATGCCTCACCGGCCTGAACCCTGCTGGTCTCAAAGCCCTCGAACATGGCCTGGCCCTCCCTCGGGGTGTCTCCCCCGCCTACCCCGACGGGCGATCACACAGGCCCGTCGGGCAACTCCGCCCACCCCTCCTTCAACACCGTTCTTCGGCATGTCCTCCGCCGCCGTGTTCCTCGGTGAACCGGTGAGCGGTCTGCGCTGGTGCGCTGCGGTCCTGCTGATCGGCGGGGTGGCGCTGGCGTCCTTCCCCCCTCGGCGGCGGGCCGCGGCGGAGCCCGTCGCGTCGATCACGGTTTCCGCACCGGCACGAGAGTCGTGAATTCGAGGTTCCGCTTGATCCCCGGATTCCTGGGGAATGCCGCAACTCCCCCTGGGCACACGGAGCCCAGACACAAAAAGTACCGGCATTCCTCCTTTCATGGAACGGGAGTTCTCATGACGAGTTACGGTGGCCAGCCGGACGCTCGATCCGGTTCTCGGACCAATGGCCTCGCCATCGCGGGCCTGGTGTGCGGCATTGTCGGATTCTTCTTCCTCAACGTCATTCTCGGCCCCCTGGCGATCATCTTCGGTATGGTCGCGACGCGACAGTCAGGCGCCAAGGGCGGTCGCGGAATGGCGAGGGCCGGCGCCATTCTCGGTATCGTCGATCTCGTGATCTTCGCCATTCTCATGATCGTGGCGGCGAACAATGGCGGATTCCACTGGTACGTCGGAAGCTGACGCCGGAATCGATTCCCGGACGCGTACGAGAATGGGCTGCGGGCAGGAATGGGCCATGACGACACTGCTCGCAGCCTTCGTACTCGGTACTCCTGACCCGCCCGCCCTGGCCGATTTCTACCGCGCCCTGTTGGGCTGGGACGAGGTCGACCGGGAGCCCGACTGGGTCCGGATCAAGTCCCCGGAGCGCGAACGCCCCGGCCTCAGCTTTCAGTTGGAGAAGGACCACCGCCCGCCGGCCTGGCCGTCCGGCCCCGGCGACCAGCAGATGCAGGCCCATCTCGACATCCAGGTCGACGACCTGGCCGCGGAGACCGAGCGCGCCTGCGCCCTGGGTGCGACGGTGGAGGAGCACCAGCCGCAGGACGACGTCCGCGTGCTGCGCGACCCCCACGGCCACCTGTTCTGCCTGTTCCTCCTCGGCGCCTGAGCGACGCGTACGGCTCAGCCGTGCGCCGCCAGCTCCAACAGGCTCTGCAGCCTCAGCCCGCGGCCGGCGTCCAGCTCGGTCGGGGTACTGGTGCGTACGGCGGTGGCGAACTCCCGGCGCAGCAGGGGCCAGCACTCCTCGTGATCGATCCCGGCCGTGTCGTACCGCAACGGCTCCGCGGGGCCGAAGAGTTCGACCGTGGTGAGCGCGCGGGGCACGGCCACGCTGCCGGAGAGGGTGGCCTGGCTGACGGCACCGTTCGCGTGCTCGCAGGTCAGCTCGGTCCAGCGGCGCGGATCGCCGGTGCGCCGGATGGTGGTGATCGGGGCTATCGCCGTGTCGAGGAGGTCGAGCAGATGCGGGCCCAGGTCGAGCAGGGCGCCATGTTCCAGCCGCCAGCCCGTGGCGAAGTCGCCGCCCAGGAAGCCCCCGTGGAGATAGCAGGAGCGGGCGCCGACGACGTCGAGGGTGCTCGCGGCCCGCAGGAAGGCGCGGGTGGCGGGGTGGTAGCGCTTGGTCAGGACGAGCTGGGAGACGACACCGGCCTCGGCGACCGCGTCGGCCACCCGTCGGGCTGCGGGCAGATCCGGGCCGAGCGGCTTCTCCAGCAGCAGCGCCTTCCCCCGTTTCGCGGCGAGCGGGGCCAGTTCGGCCTGCACGGCCGGCGGTACGGCGAAGGCGACCGCCTCGCAGCGGTCGAGCAACTCGGCGAAGTCGGCGGCGACATGGGCGGCGTAGGGCGCGGCGGTCAGCTCGGCGGCCTCGGGGCGGCGGGCCCAGACGGCGGACAACCGGGTCTCGGGCCCGGCGGCCAGCACGCGGGCATGCATGGCGCGGGCCCACGGACCGGCACCGACCAGTCCGACCTCCACGGGACGATGCGGCCAAGGCCCTGTCGTCAGATTCCCGGCGTCCGCCCGAAGGGCGGGCGGGGCGGCGTCAGGCGCGTGCTCTCGGCGTGCCGGGCGCGGGACCTCGTACTGGACTCCGGTGCGGCCGGAGTGCGTGCATGGCGTCGCCCTGCAGGCGGGAATGTGCCGACAGGGCCCAGGGGCGGGTGTGGTCATGACTTCCTGTCCGAACGAGGTTGAGGGGAAGGCGAGTTCAGCGGACCAGCCGCTCCAGCCGGGCGTCCGCGCGGTCGGCCGAGTAGAGGAACTGCACCACCATGGCCGCCGCGCCGATGAGCCCGGCGTGGTCGCCCAGCCGGGACGTGACGATCTGGAGGTGGGCGGTGGTGCGCGGCATGGCACGCTGGTAGATCAGCTCCCGCACCCCGGTGAGGTACGGGACTCCGGACAGCTCGCCCGCGAGCATCAGCACACCGGGGTTGAGCAGGGTGACGACGGTGACCAGGACCTCGCCCGTACGCCGTCCCGCGTCCCGCGCGAGCCGTACGGCCTCGGGGTGGCCCTCGGCGAGCAGGCGCCGGACGTCGCGGCCGGAGGCGGTGTCCAGGCCGAGCGCGCGCAGTTCCCGGGCGAGCGCCCCGCCACTGGCCACGGCGGCGAGGCAGCCGTGCGCACCGCACATGCACAGCGCGTCGGGGCGGTCGTGCAGCCGGATGTGCCCGATGTCGCCCGCCCCGCCGTCGATGCCCCGGTACACGGAGTCTTGGATGACGACGCCCGCGCCGATACCGGTCGACGCCTTCACCAGGACGAAGGAGTCGCAGTCGGCGTGGTTGGCCCGCTGCTCGGCCAGCGCCATCAGGTTGGCGTCGTTGTCGACGAACACCGGTACGGGACCGTCATTCAGGGAGCCGCCGATGCGCCGGGCGTACGTCTCCTGGAGGCGTTCCCGGATCGGGTACTGGTCCCAGCCGGGCATGATGGGCGGCTCCACGACCCGGCCCGTCGCGAAGTCCACCGGGCCGGGGACGGACACCCCGAGCCCGCAGACCCGCGCCGGGGAGACGCCCGCCGCGGCCAGCAGGTCCGGGAACCAGCCGACGAGCCGGTCCAGCACCTGCTCGGGCCCGTCCGCGATCTCCATCGGCCCGGTGTGCTCGGCCAGGATGGTGCCCGCCAGGTCCAGGACGGCGGCCCGCGCGTGCCGGGTCTCCAGGTCCACGGCGAGGACGGCCGCGTGCGCCGGGTCGAAGACGATCCGGCCGGAGGGGCGGCCCCCGGTCGAGGCACCGGTGGTGTGCCGCACCCAGCCCGCCCGGTTCAGCAGGTCCAGCCGCTGGCCCACGGTCGAGCGGGACAGGCCGGTGACGCGCTGGAGATCGGCGCGGGTGTTGGCGCGTCCCTCGCGGATGAGCTGGAGCAGCCCTCCCGCGCTGACCTGACTGGGCGTCATCATGATGTCCCCTTGGACCACTGGGCTTCAGCTCTTGTCGGCACCGCTGGTCAGGCCCTCGGTGAGCAGCCGTTCGGCGGCGAAGAACAGAAGTACCACGGGCACCGTCAGCACCACCGAACCGGCCATCAGCACCGTCTTGGGCACCTCGATGCCGTTGGACAGTTGGGCCAGGCCCAGCGAGACGGTCCACTTGCCGGGGTCGGCGGCCAGGAAGAGGAGTGCGAACAGGAACTCGTTCCAGGCGATCATGAACACGTACAAGCCGGTCGCCATGAGGGAGGGCAGCGCCAGCGGCAGGATCACCTTGCGGAGGGTCTGCAGGCGCGTGCAGCCGTCCAGGGCGGCGGCCTCCTCGACCGAGTACGGGATGGTGACCAGGTAGTTCTTCAGCATGTAGATCGACACCGGCACGGTCTGCGCGACGTACACGACGGCGAGGCCCACCAGGCTGGAGGAGAGGCCGAGCCTGGCGAAGATCACGAAGAGCGGGACGGCGAGCAGCGTCGCGGGGAAGAGGTAGACCGCGAGGAAGAGGGCGCTGACCTGGCGGTGCCCGAAGAACTTGAGCCGGCTCACCGCGTAGGCGCCCGGCACCGCGGCCACCAGCGTGAGCGCGACCGTACCGAGCGACACCAGCGCGGAGTTGGCCAGGAAGCCGAGGAAGCCCTGCCCGCCGTCGTCGGAGGACTTCAGCACGTTGCGGTAGGTGTCGAGGGTGAGATCGCGGGCGGAGACCCACAGCGAGCCGGGGTCGAGCAGCAGCGCGTCGATGGGCTTCAGCGACAGCAGCAGCATGTAGTAGAAGGGGAGCACGGTGATCACGGCGAGGAAGGCGATGACGCACCAGCGGGCCACACCGAAGAAGCGCTCTTCGAACCGGGCTCTGGTCAGGACGGCCTTGCGGGTCACGCTTCCTCCTGGACCTTGTTGCCGAAGAACTTGAAGTAGCAGCCCAGCAGGATCATCAGCGAGACCGCGAGGACCAGCGCCTGGGCGGCCGCGGCCCCCACGTCGTAGCGGGCGGTCAGGAAGTCGTAGACCCGGACGGCCGCGACGTCGGTGCCGGCGCCGCCGCCGGTGAGCAGATAGACGTCGTCGAACTTGTTGAACGTCATGATGAAGCGCAGTACGCACAGCAGGGCGATGACCGGCATGAGCTGCGGGAGCAGGATGTGCCGGAAGCGTTGCGACACGGTGGCCCCGTCGACCTCCGCGGCCTCCTCGAGCCCGTCCGGGACCGCCTGGAGCCGGGCGAGCAGGAACAGGAAGGCGAACGGGAAGTAGCGCCAGCACTCGAAGGCGATGACCGTCAGCAGCGCCAGCGGTATGTGGAAGTGCGCGCCGAACAGGCCGACTTCGTAGCTGCGCGTGGAGAGGAAGGCTACGGGGTCGTCCCAGCCGAACAGGCGGCGCCCCCAGTCGTTCACGATGCCGTACTGCGGGCTGAGCGCCACCTCCCACACGAAGGCCACGGCGACAACGGGTGCCACGTACGGCAGGAGCATGGCCGCGCGCAGCAGGGCCCGGCCGCGGAACGGCCGCCGCAGGGCGAGCGCGGCCACCAGGCCGAGGAGGACGGAGCCGAGGGTGCCGCCCACCGTGTAGAGCAGGGTGGTCAGCAGACTCGACCAGAAGCCGGCCGACTCGAAGACCGCCGCGAAGTTGTCCAGTGTCCAGCGGCCGAAGAGGCCCATGCCCTGGATGTCGACCAGTCGGGCGTGCTGGAAGGCCAGCAGCAGCGTCCACAGGATCGGCAGGACGACCACGACGAGGACGACGATCAGGGTGGGAGAGACGAAGGCGAGACCGGCGCGGTTGGCCCGCCGCTCGGCGGTCATGGGCCTGGCGGGCTGCTGCTGCCGTACGGCCGGCGGCCGGGGCTCGGTGTCCGGGCGCGGCGCTGCGCCGGAAGGGGCTCGGGTCATGGGGATGCCTTTGTGACGTGCGGCTACTGGAGGGACTTCTGCAGGGCGGCGACTTCGTCGTCGGCTTCGCGGGCCGCCTCCTCGGGGGAGAGCTGGCCGCTGGTCATCGCGCCGATCGCCTTGGGTACGGGCAGCTCGCCGTTGGTGGCGCCGACCAGGGCGCCCTCGCCCTGCTCGATACCCCAGCGGCGCATGTTGCCGACTCCGGCGGCGAGTTCGTTGAGCAGGCTCGGCGGATAGACCTGGTCGAAGGGCTTCTTGGTGTCGACCCCGATGTCGCTGTGCCGCCAGGCGTCGAGATAGCGGTGGGGCTGGGCGGCGGTGCCGTGGCGGACCGGGATCTTGCCCTCGGGCGACATGCCGAACCAGGACTCGTAGCCGGAGTTCATCATGTACTCGATGAACTGCTGTGAGGCCGCCGTCTCCGCGGTCTTGGTGGTCACCCAGGAGGTGATCTCCCCGAACTGGGCGCCCTCGCGGGCTTCGGGGCCCTTCAGCGCGGTCACGATGCCGCTGTCGCGGGCCAGTCGGCCCGGGTCCTTCTTGCACTCCGGGCAGCTCGGCAGGGCGTCCTTGCGCAGGCCCGCCAGCTCGTCCAGCAGGAACGAGGACCAGATGACCATCGAGGAGCGGCCGGCGAAGTAGGCCGCGCGGGTGGAGTCCACGCTCTGGGTGCCGGGGGCGCCGTGCTCGCGGGCGAGCTGGTCGTAGGTGCGGAAGGCGGTCTCGCACCGCGGGCTGTGCAGGGCCACCTCGTGGTCGTCGTCGACGAGCTGGCAGCCGTTGGCGAGGGCCACGCTCTCGAAGCTCTGCGAGGTGAACACGTCGGAGGGGTCGGTGGCCGCCGACATCCCGTCGTGACCGCCGCCGTCCAGCGCCCGCGCCGCGGTGAGCGCGCGGTCGTAGGTGTCGGGCGTGGCGAGATGCTTCCGCGCGAAGTCGTCCTTGCGGTACACGAGCAGTTGGAGCCAGGCGTCGGAGGGGACGCCGAGGTGGGTGCGGCCGTCGGAGGTGAGGTTGAGCGCGTTCGCGTTGAACGTGCCGGGCCCGAGTTCCTTGACGATCCGCCCCGGTATCTCCGTGTTGAGCAGGCCGTTGCCGTACATCTGCCAGATCTGGCCCATCGGGGCGGCGCCGATCACGTCGGGCAGGTCGCCGGAGGCGGCCGCCGACATGATCAACTGCGGTAGCTGGCCCTCGTCCACCCCGACGAGGTGCACTTTCACGCCCGACTTCCGCTCGAAGCCATCGATGATCTTCCGCGTCGCCCCGACGCGGTCGGGCAGGTTCTCCAGCGACCACACGGTGATCTCGTGGTCGGGTCTGCCGGGGCCGGTGCTGCCGGAGCAGCCGGTGACCAGCGCCAGTCCCAGGGCTGAGGTGAGGCCCACCGTGGTCGTCAGCGACCGTCGGCTCTTGGTGCGCATTGCGTCTGTCCTCGTGTCGACTTACGTCTACCGATCACGCATCTCAGCATCACTTTTGCTTGTTGACAAGACATAAGTTGTGGTTATTGTCGACGCAACCCGCAGCCGCAACCTTCCGGAGCCATCCGTGGAACGCGTCGTTCAATTCACCGGTCCGCGTCAGGTGGAGGTGGCCGAGCAGTCTCGCGCCGACCTCCCGCCCGGCCATCTCAGGGTCCGTACCCGCTACTCCGGCATATCCGCCGGCACCGAGCTGACCGCCTACCGGGGCACCAACCCCTACCTCACCCGCACCTGGGACCCCGAAGCCTGCCTCTTCCGCGACGGCGCGGCCGGCATCGAGTACCCGGTGGCCGGCTGGGGCTACTCCGAGGTCGGCGAGGTCGTCGAGATCTCCCCCGAGTTGACCGGTACGCCGGGCCTACCGCGCCTCGGCGACACGGTGTGGGGCATCTGGGGACACCGCAGCGAGGGCATCGTCCCCGTGGAACGCATGATCGGGCACACCCTGCCCGCCGGACTGGACGACCTCTCCGGCGCGTTCGCCCGGGTGGGGGCCATCGCGTACAACGCGGTCCTGGCCGGGGACATCCACCTCGGCGAGGACGTCGCCGTGTTCGGCCAGGGCGTGATCGGCCTGCTCACCACCCGGCTCGCGCAGCTCAACGGGGCCCGCGTCATCGCCGTCGACGCCCTGGACGACCGCCTGGAGGCCGCCAAGCGGTACGGTGCCCGGCACATCCTCAACGCCCGCACCGACGCCGTCGCCGAACGCGTCCGCGAGATCACCGCCGGGCTGGGCGCCGACCTCGCCATCGAGATCAGCGGCGCGCACCCCGCGCTGCAGGAGGCCCTGCGCTCGGTCGCGGTCGGGGGCCGTGTGGTCGCCTCCGGCTTCTACCAGGGCGACGGCATCGGGCTCCGCCTCGGCGACGAGTTCCACCACAACCGCGTCCAGCTCGTGTGCTCCCAGATCGGCGGCGTGCCCCCGGCGCTGTCGCACCGCTGGAGCCAGGAACGCCTTCAGCACGCCTTCCTGCGCCTGGTCGCCGAGGGCCAGGTCGACGTGAACTCCCTGGTCAGCCACGTCATCCCGGCCGCCGACGCCGCCGACGCCTACGTACTGCTCGACGAGCGCCCCGCCGACGCGCTCCAGGTCGTCCTGGAATTCTGAGAGGTCTTCTTCATGCTCACGATCGCCGCCCAGGAGCAACTGCTGCCCGGTGACACCCTCCAGGCCAAGTGGGAGTTCGCGCAGGAGGCCGGATACGGCGCCATCGAACTGCGCGCCAAGGGCGACCTCCACTTCGCCGGCCGCCTCGACGAACTCAAGCAGGCCGCCAAGGACGGGGTGGTCATGCCCACCGTCTGCGTCGACATGCTGCACTTCCTCGGCGCCTTCGACGAGGAGCTGCGCCGCGACGCCGTCGCCCAGCTCAAGTCCCAGCTCACCGTGATCGCGGAGATCGGCGGCCGCGGCGCCCAGACGCCCGCCTCCTACGGCATGTTCTCCCGTCGCCTGCCGCCCTTCGAACCCCCGCGCAGCGAGGAGGAGGACCGCGAGATCCTCCTCGCCGGCCTCACCGAACTGGGCGAACACGCCCGCGGGGAGGGCGTCACCCTCTACCTGGAGCCGCTCAACCGGTACGAGGACCACATGGTCAACCGGCTGGAACAGGCCGCCGACCTCATCCGCGCGACCGGTCTCGACTCCGTCCGGATCGGCATCGACAGCTACCACATGAACATCGAGGAGAGCGACCCGTCGGCCGCCATCCTCGCCCACGCCGAGTACATCGGCCACGCCCAGGTCTCCGACTCCAACCGTCTCCAGCCCGGCGCCGGCCACCTCGACTGGCCCGCCTGGCTCGGCGCCCTGCACACCATCGGCTACGACGGCGTGCTCGCGGCCGAATGCCGGCTCGGCGGCGACCCCGTCGAGGCCGTCCGCTCCGTGCCGGCCTTCCTGCGGAGGTCGGGCGCATGACGGCCGTACTCGAACGCCCCTCCCCCGCCGCCCGCACCCTGCGGCGCGGCGCGGCGCGGGTCCTCCTGGACAACTGGACCGGCACCGCCACCGTCCCCTCCCGCACGCTCTACCCCCACCAGTGGAGCTGGGACTCCGCCTTCATCGCCATCGGGCTGCGCCACCTCTCCGCCCGGCGCGCCCAGCGCGAACTGGAGTCCCTGCTCACCGCGCAGTGGGCCGACGGCCGCATCCCGCACATCGTCTTCAACCCGGCCCAGCCGCACGACGCGTACTTCCCGAGCCCTGACTTCTGGCAGTCGTCCAGCGCCGGACGGCCCTCCGGCGCCCCGGCTGCACCCGAGACCTCGGGCATCGTCCAGCCACCCGTCCACGCCCTCGCCGCCTGGCTCGTCCACCAGGCCGACCCGGCCGAGTCGGACCGGCGCGGCTTCCTCGCCCGCGTCCACCCCCGGCTGGCCGCCTGGCACGACTATCTGCTGACCCGGCGCGACCTCGGGGGCGGCGGCCTGGCCGCGGTGGTCCACCCGTGGGAGCCGGGCATGGACAACAGCCCTTGCTGGGACGGGCCGTTGCGCCCCGTCGGCCCGGCCGCCCCCGACACCTACCGGCGCGCCGACCTGGACCACGGCCAGGCCGCCGACCGCCCCACCGATCTCGACTACGGCCGTTACGTCCGCCTCGCCACCGACTACCGCGCCACCGGTTACGACGACCGCGCGACCGACCATGCCTTCGCCGTCGAGGACCCCTGCTTCAACGCGCTGCTCATCGCCAGCTCACGGGCCCTCGCCGCGATGGCCCGCCACCTCGGCGGGAGCGGGACCGAGCACGAGAAGCGCGCGCAGGCCCTCACCGAACGGCTGGTGGACCGGCTGTGGGACGAGGAAGCCGGGCTCTTCCGCGCCCTCGATCTGGTGGCGGGCGGGCCGATCGGCGAACGCGGCGTCACCGGCCTCGTCCCGCTCGTCGTACCGGGGCTGCCGGCCGACATCGCCCGCCGTCTCGCCGACACCGTCACCGGGCCCCATTTCCGGGCCCCCGCCACCGGGCTGGTCCCCAGCTACGACCTGACCGGGCACGCCTTCGACCCGCAGCGGTACTGGCGCGGACCGGCCTGGTTCAACACCGCCTGGCTCGTCCACCGGGGTCTGCGCACCCACGGCCACCACGAGCGGGCCGATGAGCTGCGCCGGGCCTTCCTGTCCGAGGCGGGCCGGTCCGGCTTCGCCGAGTACGTCGACCCCACCACCGGCGCCGGCCGGGGCGCCCGGAACTTCTCCTGGACCGCAGCCCTCACCCTCGACCTGCTCCACACCGAGACCGCTCAGGAAGAGGAGCCCCTGCCATGACCCCGGCCGAGCCCCACGTCCAACTGGTCCGGGACGCCACCTTCGCCCGCCTCGACACCACCGGCGGCATCACCGGCGTACGCGGCACCGCCCCCGACGGGGTGTTCGCGCGCGACGGCCGCCACCTGAGCCACTGGCAGCTCACGGTCGACGGCGCCCGCCCGACCGTACTGGTACCGGCCTCGCGCGAGGACGACCACTCGACGTCATGCGTACTGACCCCGAAGGGCACGCGCGATGCCCCGCCCGCCTACACGGTCTTCCGCCGACAGAGCGTCGCGGCGGGTGAGTTCACCGAGCATCTGCGGCTGGTCAACAACCGCCCGGACGCCGTGACGGCCCGCCTCGAACTCACCATGGACTGCGACTTCGCCGACCTGTTCGAGCTGCGGGCCGACGACCGGGACTACCCGAAGCCGGACGGCAGGCGCGAGGTACGCACCGTGCCCCGGGGCCTGGTCCACGACTACCGCCGCGCCGACTGGCACGCGTGGACGACGCTCACCTGTCAGCCCGCGCCGGACAACATCGCCGCCGAGCCGCACGCCGGGACCACGGCCCGTACCCTCACCTGGGAGCTGGACCTGGCCGAGCACGGCGAGGCCGAACTGCACCTGACGGTACGCGCCGAGCCGTCACCGCCTCCCTCTCCCCCGGCCGCCCGGCGGACCCCGCCGGAAGCCACCGACGACCTGTCCCGCGCCTGCGAGCGCGGCCTGGCCGACATCGACCTCCTCACCATCACGGTCGAGGGCGTGGACGGCGAGCAGGTGCGCGTCCCGGCGGCCGGCATCCCGTGGTTCCTCACGCTCTTCGGCCGCGACTCCCTGCTCACGTCGTACTTCCTGCTCCCCTACCGCCCAGGCACCGCGGCCGCCACCCTCAGCGCCCTCGCGGCGACCCAGGGCGCCCGGTACGACGACTTCAGCGGCGAGCAGCCCGGCCGGATCGTGCACGAGACCCGCCAGGGGGAGCTGGCCCACTTCCGTCAGGTCCCCTACGGCCGCTACTACGGCGCCGTCGACGCCACCCCGCTGTTCCTGGTCCTGCTCCACGCCCACCACGAGACCACCGGCGACCCGGCACTCGCTTCGCGCCTGGAAAAGCACGCCCGGCGCGCCGTCGACTGGATGCTGACCGACGGCGGCCTGCGCGAACACGGCTACCTCGTCTACACCCCCGACCCGAACGGCCTGGTCAACCAGAACTGGAAGGACTCGGCCGGCGCGATCTGCTTCACCGACGGCACCCAGGCCAAGGGACCGATCGCGGTGTGCGAGGCGCAGGGCTACGCGTACGACGCACTGCTCCGGACGGCGGAACTGTCCGAGAAGGTCTGGGGGGACCCGGAGTACGCGACTCGACTCCGCTCGACAGCCTCGGACTTGAGGCAGCGCTTCGCCGACGACTTCTGGATGCCGGGGCCCGGCTTCCCGGCTCTGGCACTGGACCGCGACGGCCGCCAGGTCGACGCGCTGGCCTCGGACGCCGGGCACCTCCTCTGGTCCGGCATCCTCGACGCCGACCGCGCCCGGCGGGTGGGCCGGCGCCTGCTGGAACCCGACTTCTTCTCCGGCTGGGCCATCCGCACCCTGGCCGCCGGCCAGCGCCCCTACCACCCCCTCTCCTACCACCGCGGAAGCGCCTGGCCCCACGACAACGCCCTCATAGCCCTCGGCCTCGCCCGCCACGGCCTGCACGACGAACTCCGCACAGTGACCGAGGGTTTGACAGCGGCAGCGACCCACCACGGCCACCGCCTCCCGGAAGTCCTGGCCGGCTACGCCCGCACGACCACCCCGACCCCGGTCCCGTACCCCCACTCCTGCTCCCCCCAGGCGTGGGCAGCGGCGACTCCCCTGGCCCTGCGGACCGCGCTGCGGCAGACGGGGGGCGTTGCCTGAGTCCACCGCGCATGATTGGCTCGGCCGATGGAGCTTCTGCTGACGTCGGCCGGTCTGCGCAACGAGACCCTGAAGGGTGCCCTGCGGGACATGCTGGGAAAGCCGTTCGGGTCGGCGAACATCGTGTACGTCCCCACGGCCTCCATGGCCGAGTCCGGGGACCACGGATGGCTCCTCTCCGACATGACCCGCCTGCACGGCCTCGGCTGGCGTGAGTTCGACATCCTGGAACTGAACGGCCTGCCGGGTCGGCTGGTACTCGACCGGCTGCTGCGCGCCGACGTCATCTACGTCGGCGGCGGCAACCATTACCACCTCGCCCGCAGCATCACCGGCAACGGCCTGGCCGACGGCTTCCTGGAAGCACTGGCGGACCGAGTCTATGTGGGGCTGAGCGCCGGATCGATGATCCTCAGCCGGCATCTCACCGAACACTCCGCCGACGTCATCGGGGACGCCGCGGACCTCCACCTGCTCGGCGCGACCACCGTGGCCCCACCCTTCGGGCTCCTCGACTGGTACCTGAAGCCCCATCTGTACTCACCGGACTTCCCGGAACGCGACGACGCCTGGGCCGATCGCGTCGTCGCGCGGGCGGACTTCCCGATCTACTTCATCGACGACGACACCGCCCTTCGCGTCCGCGACGACAAGGTGGACGTCGTCTCGGAGGGCCGGTGGCGCTTCCATCCGTGACGGGCCGCTCCACCGTCGCCGCTCATCGCGGGGCGCGCAGCAGGCGCAGGAGGCCGTCCGCGCTGTCCGCCGCTCCGTCCCGGCGGAAGCCGTCGGCGGTGCGCTCGGCGAGGGCGCGACCGGAGGTGAGGCACCAGTCCCACCACCGGTCCAGCGCGGCGGTGTCGAGCCGTTCGGCGGGCAGCAGGGCGGGCCAGCCGCAGGCGCGTGCCTGAGCGGTGACCTTGGCTCCGCCCGCCACGGGGTCGACGGCGAGGGCGGGCACCCCGGCGCGCAGTGCCAGCACCATGCCGTGCAGCCGGTCGGTGACGACCAGGTCGCAGCGCGCGAGCACGCTCTCGAGTTGCCCGGACGTCGTGCACAGCCGCCAGTCGTGCGGGTCGAGCCGGGTCTCCAGTTCCAGGCAGGCGCAGTCCCGGCCCGACAGCCACCGCGTGACCAGCCGGGCCACCCGCTCGTGCTGCCTGCGGGGGCCGTACTCGTGCTGGCCGTGCGTGAGCACGACGCCCACCACGGGGTGCGCCGGCGGCCTGGGCGCGCGGGCGGCCAGGTCGAGGGTGGGGGCGGTGTCCGGGGCGTCCCTCGCGAGGACGTGGTGGAAGCCGCGCACGGCGGGGGCCCCGGCGTCGAGGACGGAGGTGCCCACGGCGATCCGGACGCAGTCGGCGTACCGCCGGTGCAGGTCCTCGACCTGGGGGCCGTGGGCGGGGCCGCAGACGAAGAGCAGGTGGGAGTAGTCCTCGGGGCGGGAGTCGTCCAGGGACGGCCCCTCCGGCCGGAAGCCGGGGCTCCAGGCGACGTCGTGCGGTACGGCAGCGCCGCGCAGCAGCTCCCGTACCCGGTCCAGCGCGAGCAGGTCGCCGGCGGTCGCCTCCCCGTGCAGGAAGCTGAACCATCCGGTGACGAGCACCCGCCGCGCGCCGGTCTCAGTCGTTGCCGAAGACCGCCTTCCGCACGTCGTCGGGGCCGTCGAACCGCTGCGCCCCGGAGTGCTCCAGTTTGTCGACGACCTGGACGCCGGCCCCGTTGTCCCGGGCCACGGACACGAGATCGTCACGGCCGGCGGTCTGGAGTTCGATCGGGCTCATGTCGGCCACGGTGTCCTCCTGTCCGGGTCGGCGCGGGCATCCTGCGCATCCCCGGGTACCCCGTGAGGGCGACGGGTGCACGGCGTGCGAACCCGCGCGTGCTGTTCAGGTGCGTGGACGGACGACCGCGCGCCGGTCGAGCGGATCAGGCGCGGCCGGTGTAGAGAGAAGGCATGTCGCAAGGTCCCGACGGATACGGCCCGCCGGTGTGGAGGAGCCGGGCGTTGCTCGCCATCCCGATCGCGTGGATCGTCGTGGTGTCCGTGATCGACGTTCTTGCGCCGCCCCACATTCACCTGGGGCCGTTGCTCGTCGCCGCTCCGGCGATCACCCCCTCGTTCGGTGGTCCCCGGACGGTGGGGCTGGTGGCCGCGCTGGCGGTGATCGCACAGACGGTCATCGGGGTACTGCGCGATCCTGGGGGGTTGCTGTCCGCCAATCACCAGGCACAGGTGATCGCCCTGGTGCTGGTGGGGGCGAGCCTGGTCGTCTTCTGCGTGGTGCGGGAGCGTCGCGCGAAAGAGCTGACGCAAGTGCGGTACGTGTCCGAGACCGCCCAGCGTGTGGTCCTGCCTCCGCTGCCCGGCCGGCTCGGTCCGCTGCGCGCCTCCTCCTTCTATCTCGCCGCGGAGGCCGAGGCCCGGATCGGCGGAGATCTGTACGCGGCCGCGCGCACCACCTCCGGCACCCGGCTGATCGTCGGCGACGTGCGGGGCAAGGGGATGACCGCGGTCAGTGACGCGGCACTGCTGCTCGGGGCGTTCCGCGTCGCGGCTCACCGCGAGGCGAGCCTGGGCCAGCTGGTGGCCTACCTCGACCGGAGCGTGTGCTGGGACCTGATGGAGCCGGGGGAGGCGGGCAACTACGGGGAAGCGTTCATCACCGCCACCGTCCTGGACATCCCCGACGGGGACGGCCCGGTGCAGATGATCTCCTGCGGGCACCCTCCGCCCATCGTCCTGCGCGACGGCCGGCCGAGGACGATGAACGCCCCCCGCCCCGCGCCCCCGCTGGGACTGGGCGAACTGACGGATCCGAGCTACCACGTCGAAAGCTTCCCGTTCTTGCCGGGAGACCTCTTGTTGCTCTACACGGACGGCGTCACCGAGGCCCGCGACTCCACCGGCACCTTCTACCCGCTCGCCGAGCGCATCACCGGCTGGACCGAGAGCGACCCCGATGCCTTCCTCCGCCGCTTCCGGAGCGACCTGCTGCACTACGTCGGCGGACACCTGGACGACGACGCCGCCGTGATCGTCGTACAGCGCGGTTAGAAGGCACCCGCGGCCCGGGCCGGCCCGATCCGGCGAGCCGTGAGGGCCGGCCGCCAAGACCGACGCGTCGTCGCGGTGGTGGGCCGGGTCAGGAACCGAGTACCTCGTCGGCGCTGCGGGGTTCTTTGCGCGGCTGTTGGTTGAGCTTGTGACGCTCGACGGAGGAGTGCCGGTAGACCTCTTTGCGGGCCCGCATGATGTTGCCCAGGGGGGCGTGTTCGGCGGTGACCCGCCAGGGGGTGAAGGACAGTGTGTCCATCTTCTCCAGGTTCTCCGGGCTGGAGATGTCCTGTCGCGGCAGCCGCAGCTTCGCGACGGTGACGGGCGGCGAGAGCTGTTCGGGCCACTCCACGGTGGTGTTCTCCACCGGCATGCGCTCCAGGTCGGTGCAGAGCTGGACCTGGATGTCGAAGGCGTAGGGGTGCTCCTGCAGCTCGGCTTCCAGGGCCGGGCGGAAGACCTCCGGTGCCGAGGTCGGGTCGATGTCGCGCCGGACCACTGCGGCGGCGGAGTCCGGATCGGGGGTGATGCGCACCTTGGCGATGTAGTCCCCGTGCCGGACCGCGCCCATGGTCCAGTAGCTGGACAGCAGCACGTTGACGGGGGCGATCTTCGACAGGCGCAGGAAGGCCAGGAACTCGTCCCACGCCCAGTCGTCCTGGTCGAGGGTTCCCTTTCCGGTCACGAAATCGGTGAAGAATCGACGGGCGCCGGGTGGGCCCTGGGAGAAGTAGGCCGGCGCGTTCAGGAACAGTTCCTGGATGAAGAGGTAGTGCTCGACCGTGTTGCAGAAGAAGACCGGTCCGTTGATGTTGGCGTAGTCGAACGTGCCGCTGTCCGGTTCGTCTTCCAGCAGGGTCGGGCCGGGCATGTCGAAGATCTTCAGGGCCAGTCCGGTGGCGGCGCCCAGTCGCGCGTCGGCTCCGGCGTGGGGCGAGCCGTTGGAGAAACGGATGAGCGCGTCGTGGGTTCCCGGAGTCGCGTAGATTCCCTGGGCGTACTCGGGGGGAAGCCCGTCGAGGATCTCCACTTCCCCTCGTACCAGCCCGTAGCCCTTGGCATGGGCGTCTCGCAGGGCTCGGCCGGTGCCACCGGCGCTGACCGAGTCGGCGATGTAGTTCTCGGTCTTCTCGATCACCGTCTTCAGGTTCTGGTCGAAGTGCGGGTCGTCGGCTTCGACGTCCGGCGTGTAGGGGACGAACTGCGGTGCCATGACTTCGACCTCTCCTCGGAGAGTGTGATCGGATCTCAGGGGGTGGGAATCGCCCTCAGTCCTCCAGTTCGGCGAGCCAGCGCAGGGCGCGCAGACCCGGCACGAAGCAGTACTCACCGCCCCGGGTGACCACGAAGCTGGGCATGTTCCGCAGGCGGCGCCGGACCGGTTTCTCCGGGATGGTGACGCTTCCGGTTCCGTCGTGACGCCCTGCCACCGGGTCCTGCTCGCCGGGGTAACCGATGAAGTTGCCGTCGTTGACCCACTCGGCCTTGATGAACTCGAACTGCCGCTCGAGATGGGCGCCGAGGAAGACTCCGACCAGGCCCCGGTCGGCACCGTCGTCCTCCAGCACGCCCTCGGGCAGCGGCGGCCCGTAGGTCGTGCCGCGCCGGATGAGGCGGTGCATCCGCGCGTCGCCGACGATGGTGGCATCGCGGGGGTTGGTGCGGCGGATATGGGCGCCGGCGGGGCACCGGAAGCCCCGGTCGTCGTCCTCCCGGTACAGGAAGTCGTTGACGCGGTGCGGATCGGCCGCCAGCTCCGGATCATCGTGCTCCGGCGCCAGCTCCAACGGCGCCCCGCTGGGCCAGCGCCCGACCATCTTCGCCGCCAGGAGTTCCTCCTCCTCGGCGCTGGAGCTGTTCGCACGCAGGTAACGGCGCCAGGCCGCCACGTTGGTGTGGACCTTGCGAACGGCCGCGTACGTCCCGTTGCGGCCCAGCACATCGGGGCTGGGCATGGGCGGCAGACTGCCGGTTTCATCGGGATAGCCGAGGATGAACTCCCCGGCCTTGAGGGGGACTTCCTGCGGGTTGGAGCCGGGCAGGCCGATGCCCTCGATGTTCGGATGGCTGATGCCGTCACGGAAGCCGAAGGTGGTGCGCCCGGTCGGCAGCTGATGGACGTCCTGCTCCCAGATCACCTGGACACCGGGCGTGTCCCGCAAGGCGACGCGGGCCCGCTCCAGCGCTTCGTCCAACTGCGCCCCATCGGAAGAGAGGGCGCTCACCGCGATGTGGATGTCGCCCGTCCCGAACGGTGCCTCCCAGTGGGCCGGGGCACTCTCGCCCACGTCGCCGATCAAGGCCGCCCGGGCCGCCATGCCCTCACGAAACGCCCGCGGAAAGCTGTCCAGCGACTCCTGAGGCACCCCCAGGGCCCGCAGCCCCTGGTAGGTGAAGGCCACGGCCACCCAGGCATCCTGGCTCCGGTCCGCGCCAGGCAGACCACCCGAGGTCACCGGGAGCAGCCGCTGCAGCAGGGCGCGCCCGGCATGGCGATCGTCGACGCGCAGGAAGACGAACTTTCCCTGGTACGGAACGGGCCGTGGACGTAGTGCACCGCTCTGCACGTCGTCGATCTCGACGACCACGCCCGTCGCGCTGCCGCTGTCCGCTGTGTTCATGATCGCCTGCGCCTCCGCATCGGTCTCTGCCCGGACAGCCCCGCACTGGCCGACTCGTACCCCAGCCGACTCCGTCCACCGATGTCGGGTGAGCTCCGAGGGCGGCTGCGTCCGAGTGCTACGCCGAGGCTTCCTCCAGCAGCTTTTGAAAGGCCGGCGTGGCCACCAGATTTGCGTTGGCCGGGTTCTCCAGAGCCGCCCGGAACTCGGGGGTGTCCAGCACCTCTTCGAACGCCTCCTCCACACGCTGGTCCTTGTAGATCTGCTGGACGGTCAGGTCGGGATAGGCGCTGACGAAGACCCCCGCGGGCGCCTGGTGGGCGACGAACCAGTCCTTCGCCCCCGGATCCTTGACGCCGGGGAACCCTTCGCTGTGCGAGAAGACCTTGTCGAAGCGGTCTCCGACCACCGTCTGGGCGAAGTCGTCGATGTAGGTGTCCCAGGAGCCGTCGAACACGCTGGCGAACATGAACCGGGTGTCATCGTCGAAGATCACGTGCCGTGCGTCGTGCAAGGTGCCGATCTGACGCACCGCCGCATGGACCTTCTCGTCATCCGCCGCGTCGGAGAGCGCTGCGAGATCCTCACGCAGCGCATCCGCCTCGCCCGGCTTGATCTTGGTGAAGACGGTGAACTCGCTGCAGACCCCATCCGACCTGCCTGGCCGCTCGGGGTGAGCTGACTGGGCTGCACCTGACGTCGCAGTCATCGTGAGATTCTCCTGCCAGGGTCGGCGCGAGGGGTGCCGGGCGCCCGGAGACGAAGCGCCGTCGCCCTCACCTCTTCATCCTCACTTCGGTTGTACTGCCTCGCACCTCGGCCCCTGCGTGTGCTCCCTCGCGTCCTGAGAAGCTCCCGAGGACAGATCCGGTCAGGCGCAGGAAAATGGAACCGGGACGTGCCGGTACGTCGCCGTCGTCCGTCTCGGGCCGCCGCTTCCGCACGGCCGAGAAGAGGAGAAGACAGCGGCGCGGCCCCTCGCAGAACAACCCGTTGCGCCGCCCAGGCGGTCGGGGCACCCGCTTCCGGCAAACCCTGCTCCGCCGGATCGCCACCATGACCCCCATACGGAGACAACCATGGGCGCAGTACTCGGTGATGTGCTGGGTTTCGCCGCCGCCGTCGCGATCAGCCCGCTCCCGATCATCGCCCTCATCCTCGTCCTCGCCACCCCCCGGGGAAGTCTCAACGGAGTCCTCTTCACCGTCGGCTGGGTCCTGGGACTCTCGGCACTTGGCGCGGTGATGCTGGCCATCGCCTCCCCCGCAGGTGCTTCCACCCACAATCACCCGGCCACCTGGGTGGGCGCCCTCAAGCTCGCTCTGGGCTTGCTCCTCGTCCTCTTCGGTGCCCGGCAGTGGCACCGGCGACCGAAGGATCCCTCGCAGGCCCAGCTACCGAAGTGGATGGGCGCGATCGACCGTCTCGCGCCGGTCAAGCTCTTCGGACTCGGACTGGCCCTGGCCGCGCTCAACGCCAAGAACGCCCCGCTGACCATCGCCGCGGCAGCCGCGATCGGATCGGCCGGACTGCCGGTCGGGCAGCAGATCGGATCACTGGCGATCTTCGTCGTGATCGCCACCCTCGGCCTGCTGGTCCCCCTGGGCGTCTTCCTGCTCGGAGGCGAGAAGGCCAAGGCCACACTCGGCAACTGGAAGGACTGGGCAGCTCAGCACAATGTCGCCGTGATGGCGGTCCTGTTCTTCGTTCTCGGGTTGAAACTACTCGGAGACGGCATAGGCATCCTGACCTCTTGAGCCTGACCCGCACCCTGACGTCCGCAAGATCACGGCCGCTGGCGCGGCCCTCCCCGCGCGGTACGGACATCAGCGGGAAGCGGCTGGTGGTTCTCACGCCGGCGTGTTCTCCGGGGAGGCGTTGTCCGAGCTCGTCGCCACACCCGAAGCGGGACCGCGGGAGATGCCTGTCTACCTGGAAGCCACGGGGACCCGGTGGAACAGCCGGCCGGCGAGGTCCGCCCCGGTGATGACACCGCTCTCGTCGCGCGTGAAGAAGCCGCGTTGCCCCTTCAGGCCACCGCCCGTGACGATGTACGCGTCCTCGTCGCCGGGCAGCAGGCCGAGCCCTGCCGACGGGAGATCCGGAGGCAGTTCGGTGTCCGCCGCCGCGCGGATCTCCGGTTTGATCGCGCAGGCGATCGTCAACCCGGCCCCCTCCGAGGCGATGGTGAGCGTCATCATGTCGTTCGCGAAGATCCCGACGACCTCCACGGCCCGCTTCTCGTCATGGGGAAGCGGCTCCGGGTCCCGGTCGACGACCCCGAGGTAATGCTCCAGCGCCCATCGGACGGCGGCCTGGTTGAAGGCGAGGCCGCCGTCCGGGCCCGCGTTGGACAGTGCGACGACCGCGAAATCGCGTTCCGGCACGATCAGCAGCTCGGCGAACTGACCGTTGGCCGAGCCGCCGTGACCGACGGTGCGAACACCGTCCACTTCGCGCAGGAACCAGCAGATGCCGAAGGCGTCACCGAGCGTGCTACTCCGCAGCTCGACCGTCTGCTCCCGCATCTTCCGCAGGGTCTCGGCGGGCACCACCCGGGTGCCGTCCGGAGCGTGGCCGTCACCCAGGTGGAACCGGGCCCAGCGAAGCATGTCCGCCGACGAGGACACGCCGCCCCCGCCGGGGTTGTTGCCCCGGCTGTCCTTCCACTGCCGCGCGACGGCCGGCGTTCCGTCCTCGCCGACGTTGTGCCCGACCGCGAAGCGACGTGTCATCACGTCGCCGGTGGCGAAGAAGGTGTTCGAGAGACCCAACGGCTCGAACAGGAGCGAGGCGATGGCCTGCTCGTAGGGCAGGCCCGTGACTCTTTCCAGGAGCCGCCCGGCCAGGTTGTATCCCACCTGGCTGTAGGAGGCGCGGGTACCGGGTGCCGCGATCAGCTCCACCTCGGACATCTTCGCCACATAGGCGGCCAGGGCATCGTCCCCCTCCCCGGTGTCGACGCCCATCCTCCAGGCGAGGCCCGCCGTGTGGTTGAGCAACTGCAACACGGTGATCTCAGCCGCGGCCCCCTCGTCCGGGAGCACGAGTTCGGGAACATACCGGCGCACAGGCGCGGTCAGCTCCACCCGCCCCTCCGCGACCAGTCGCATCAGCGCGGTCGCCGTGAAGGGCTTCGTGACCGAGCCCAACACGAAGAGCGTGTCCTGATCCACGGGCAGCGGATTCTCGACGCTCGTCACACCGTGGCACCCGTAGATCTCCCGCCCGTCCACCCACACCCCGACGGCGACTCCCGGCACCCCGCACTTCGCGGCCGTCGCCTCGACGAACTCCGACAGCGTGTCCCGCTCATCGCTCATGACAACTCCCGCATCGAGGAAGGAGAGAGGTGCCCCCGTTCTCCAGCCCTGATCCTTGCCCGCCCCCGGGGTCGGCGCCAAGTCCCTTACGAGCTGCGGCCCTTCGACTTCTGGAACAAGGCTTGGCGCGCCACGCGGTAGCGGAGGTAGGCGACTCCTGAGCTGAAGGTGCGGGTCTCGACGAGTTCGAGGTCCACCCGGCGCTCACGCCGGGGGAAGAACGGAATGCCACCGCCGACCAGCACCGGGTGGACCCTGATCCGGTACTCGTCGATCAGACCCGACGCGGCCGCCTCGGCAGCGAGAGTCGGGCCGCCGATCGCGATGTCGCCCTCCCCCGGCTCGGCCCGCAACCGCTCGATCTCCTCCGCCAGACCGCCGGAGGCCAGGCGTGCATTGCCCTCTAGCGTCGACAACGTGGTGGAGAACACGACCTTCGGGAGCGGCTTCCAGAGCGCGGCCCACTCGAGCATCGAGTCGTCGAGCGACGGGTCCTGGTCGGCGGTCTCCCAGTACAGCATCGTCTCGTACAGCCGTCGCCCCAGCAGGTGGACGCCGACCTCCCGGATCTCGTCGGTGACGAAGCGAAAGACCTCCTCGTCGGGCGCCGTCCAGCCGAAGTCGCCGTCCGGCCCGACGGCATAGCCGTCCAGGGACACACCCATCGAGCAGGTCACGTTGCGCATCGAAAGCCCTCCTCGGGAACAGGTCGACATTACGACCGCCGACCGCCGCGGGACTGGTCACGGCTCGCAGGAATCCCTCACGGCTCCCGGTCAGCAGGAGTGCCGGCGGACCGCGTCGAGGAGTTGGTCGATGTCGTCGGCGGTGTGGGAGAAGGCGGTGACGAACCGGACGATGCCCGGCTCCCAGCGGTCGTGGTAGAAGGCGTAGCCCTCGGCGAGCAGTCCTTCGGTCATGTGCTGGGGCAGGCGGCAGAAAACGATGTCGGCCTCCGGCACGTCAAGGAGGCCGTCCCCGAGGCGGGCGGCCATCGCGTTGGCCTGGCGGGCGTTGTGCAGCCACAGACCGTCGGTGAGGTACGCGGCGATCTGGGCCGTGTGGAAGCGCATCTTGGAGGCGAACTGGCCGCGCACCTCGTCGAGCTCGCCACCACGGCTTGATCCGTTAAGGAATACGAAACTCGAATACGGGACGGTCCCAGGGCACGGCGGGCGGGTCGGCGAAGGCGGTTCCGGTCCGCACCGCACCGACGCGGTGGTAGAAGTCCGCGGCGGGCGGATGCGACACGACCTTGATTCGGTCGAGCCCGGCGGCGCGGGCCTCGGATCGCATGTGCGCGACGAGCAGCCGTCCAATACCCCGTCCTTGCGCTTCGTCGGCGACGAACAGCAGGTCGAGCTCCGGTGGAGTGAGGACGAGGGAGTAGAACCCGAGCACCCGGCCTCCCTGCTCGTCGGCGCCCACGGCCACGAACACGCGGTGGGCCTCGATGTAATCAGGACCGACCCGGTAGCCCGCGACCGCGGCTGTGTACTTCCCCTCGTAGGCGCCTGAGCCACGCACGAGCCGCGTGAGCCGTTTGGCATCCCGCGCGACAGCCCGCCGTATCGTGATCGGCCGACTGACCGAGGAACTGCGTGAACTCATCAGGAGAGTATTTCGCACTGGGCAGTGCCTTCGCGCGGCGGGTTCCGGCGGGCCGGCACCAGCGGCCTCTCCGCACCGGTGCAGAGGGCCGGCTGCCTGCAGGCGAGGCGCACCCCAAGCCCTCAGGCAACAGTCCGCCCCCGATCTGAGGGCGCACCTTCGCTGCCTCCATCGCCCGTCCCCGAGGGGCCGGTCGCGGGCGTCAGTAGCCGGTGCCGCGCTTGACCTGGGCCCGCTCGATGTCGGTGGCCGCACCCTTGTGGTCCAAGGTGCTGCACGCGTCGGCGATGTCCTGGGTCAGACGCTCGATCTGCTCGCGGCTCAGGGTCTCCTTGACCAGTGCACGCAGGATCTTCACCCGCTCCGCGTTGGGCGGGAGCGTGTACGCCGGCACCATCCAGCCACGCTCGGCCGAGAGCTGCCAGGCCACGTCGGACTCGTCGTAGGCGTGCTTGCCGGCAAGGCGGAAAGCGACCAGCGGCAACTGCTCGAGTCCGCTGCCGATCACTTCGAAGCGGCCGCTGCTCCGCAGGTTGTCCGCCAACGCGTGGGCGTTCTTCTGCATCGTCTCCATGACGTAGGTGTAGCCCTGGCGGCCCAGCCGCACGAAGTTGTAGTACTGGGCGAGCACCATCGCCGCGCCGGTCGAGAAGTTCAGTGTGAACGTCGCGTCGGTCTTGCCCAGGTAGTTCTCGTGGAACACGAGGTCCTTGGCCAGGTCGGACTCCTCGCGGAAGACCAGCCAGCCGATGCCGGGGTAGACCAGGCCGTACTTGTGTCCCGAGACGTTGATCGAGCGGACCTGCTCGAGCCGGAAGTCCCATTTCGAGTCCGGGTAGAGGAAGGGCCACACGAAGCCGCCGCTGGCGCCGTCGACGTGGATCGGGATGTCGAGGTCCCGCTCCTTGCGGACGTCCCGCAGGAGCTTGTCGATCCCGACGATGTCGTCCTTGTGGCCGGTGAACGTGGTGCCGAGGACGGCGACGACGCCGATCGTGTTCTCGTCGAGGTGGGGCTCCACGTCCTCCGGGCCGATCGTGTACTTGTCCTCGGCAAGCGGCACGATCCGCGGCTCGACGTCGAAGTAGCGGCAGAACTTCTCCCACACGACGTGGACGTCCCCGCCGAAGACCAGGTTGGGCCGGTCGGCCGACAGGTTGGCCGCCTGGCGGCGCTCCCGCCACTTCCACCTCAGCGACAGCGCGCCGAGCATGATCGCCTCGGACGAGCCCTGGGTCCGGCATCCGGTGGTCTTGCCCGGTGCGTGGAAGAGGTCGGCGAGCATACGGACGCAGCGCTGCTCGATCTCGGCGGAGATGGGGTACTCCGCGTGGTCGATGAAGTTCCGATGGAGGTTCTCGGCGATGATCCGTTGCGCCTCCGGCTCCATCCAGGTGGTGACGAACGTGGCGAGGTTGCGCTGCGGGTCGCCCTCCATGGCAAGGTCCGCATCCAGCAGTCTCATGGCGTCCGTCGCCGTCATGCCTTCCTCGGGGAAGTTCTCCGAGGGAGCAGGCGCGGTCAGGAAACGGTTGCCGAAAAGAGCCGGGGCGTCACTCTTGGTCATACCGGCGACTCAACCACGTCCGGAGTGGGAGCCGTTCCGAGGACCTGTGGACGGGGCACGGGATGCACGCGAACGGGCGTACCTTCCCGAGTGATCGACGACGCCTGCCAGCCGCACGGAAACCCGCGTTCGGGTGAAGGAACAGGGGAAGAACTTCGCGCGGCAACCAATGACACGGGCCGTTGTGAGCCGTCGCGGAGGCGTCCGCTGGACTGACGCCCGGCCGAGGACGGGCTGATCGGCCGGCGGGTGGCGCTGGCACCGGGGGCAGGGCCAGCGGTGATGGCGACCGGGACTGTCATGCCGCAGATCGTGAAAATGCAGCTCAGCCCTGACGGCCGCCGCCTTCCTCGCCTGGACCCAATCTCCCGGAAGAAGCTATGCCTGCCTATGGATGTTCCCCGAGTTGGAGGAGGCCAGCGACGGAGAAGCACAGGGCTCCGGTGAGGGTGCCCCAGTTGGCGATGTCGGCGTTGGCCAGGCTGCCGGTGGCGGGGCGGGTGAAGGCGGCGAGCGCGGAGACCATGAACAGGACGGAGCCGAGCTGGTTGACGACGACGATCCACCAGCCGAGGTCGTGCGGGCGGGCGCAGGGCCGGCCGTGGCACATCTCGACGAAGCCCAGATGGCCGGAGACCAGGAAGAGGACGCAGCCGATCACGTCGGGCGCCCAGATCAGCCGGTTGACCTGCCGGACGTTCAGGCCGTGCAGGAAGGAGTCCAGCAGGTTGACGGCGAAGACGAGGGTGCCCGCGAAGAGGGCGAACGCGCTCAGCCAGTCCACCCGCATCGGCTCGTAACTCCACCACCGCCAGCGGCGAGTGACCAGCCGGCCTTCGCCGCCGCCGACGTGGCGGGGCGCGTTGATCACCTGGAGCAGCGAGACGTACCCGCCGGTGTTGAAGAACAGGCCGCCCGCGAAGTAGATCGAGGCGGACTCGGTGGCGTCACCGGAGCCGAACTGGGCGACGGCCCCGCCGGCCGCGAAGAGGGCCCCGCCGATGACGAAGGCGATCGCGGCGATGGCGTTGAGTCTGCGCAGCCGGCTGAGAGCAACGGTGTCCGCACGGGTGTGCCGAGGGGGCACCGCCCCGGAGGGACGGACGGCAAGCACTCCGCGCCGCCGCGCGAGCCGGGACTCCCACACGGCGGTGCCGCCGCCGGGAAGGTGCCAGGTGAGCCGGGTGGTGAACGGTCCCGCGCCCTCGGCGCGCTCCTCAGGCTGCCCCACGGCGCGAGCCTAGACGTCGGACAGGATCGGGAGGCGGCCGAAACGCCGTCCTGCCGAACTGTCACTTCAGCCCGCGGGAGTGCGACACGGTACCCGGCCCCGGCGGCGGCTCACCACTACTGCCGGACGGCCGAGTGGAGATCGTCCGGAGTGGCGGTCTCCCTACGGGGCGACCGGTCGGAACTCCTGGGGTCAGGTCCGGGTGGCGGTCTCGCTGTCGGGGTGGACGTGGAAGATCTGGTCGAGGCCGACGATGCGCAGGGTGCGCAGAGTGTGGGCGGGTACGGCTGCGAGTGCGATGTCCGCCTGCGCGGCGTGAGCATGGTGGTAAGCGGCTATCAGCGCGCTGAGACCGCTGGAATCGCAGAATTCCATGCCCCTCAGGTCCAGGACGAGGCGCTGGCCCGGCTGGAGGGTGATCGTGGGGATCAGTTCACGCAGCTCGCCGGCGCTGAAGTAGTCGAGTTCGCCGAAGATTTTCAGAACGGGACCGGCGGCAGCGTCTCGGGCGAGGATCTTCAGTGGGCTCATTCGCTGCTTCTCGTCTGTGGGTCGGCCGTCGCGCCTATGGCGAGCAGGGCGGTGTCGTCGTCGAGGCCGTCTCCGAAGGTCTGCAGCAGACCGGTCAGTGCCGCGATCAGGGTAGGCGGAGGCTTACCGGCATGACCGGCGGCAAACGCGAGCAGCGCCTCGTCCCCGAACAGGCGGGTGCGGTCCTCGCCGGTGCGGGCCTCGGTGATGCCGTCGGTGTAGAGCAGGAGGGTGTCACCGTCAGTGAGGACGGTCGAGGCGGTGACGAAGCGTGCGGAGGGCAGGATGCCGACAAGGAGGCCGCCAGGGGTGGGCAGGAAGTCAGCCGTACCGTCGGCACGTACGACGATGACCGGAGGGTGACCGCCCGAGGCGAGACGCACCGCGACCTGCCCGGTCTCGGCGTCGGGCTCGAGGATGCCGAAGACGGCGGTGCAGTAGCGCGGATCCCCGCTGCTGGCGTAACGCTCGTGGAGCACCTTGTTCAGTGTGGTCAGCGCGGAGACGGGGTCGGGGTCGTACAGGGCGGCGGCGCGCAGGGTGTAGCGGGTCAGTGAGGTGACTGTGGCGGCCTGGGGTCCCTTGCCGCACACATCGCCGAGAAAGAACCCGAACCGTTTGCCGTCGATGGGGAAGATGTCGTAGAAGTCGCCGCCGAGCTGGTCGGGATGTGCGGTGTGGTAGTAGGCGGCCGCCTCTACTCCGGGGACCGGCGGCAGGATGTCGGGCAGCAGTGACTGCTGGAGTACGGCGAGGGCGTCCTGCAGCCGGGCTCGGTCGGCCTCCGCCTGCTTGCGTGCCTCTTCGGCCGCCCTGCGGCCGCGCAGGAGTTCCTCCTCGTAGGCGCGGCGGTCCCGGGCGTCGAAGACGGTGGTGCGGATCAGCAGGGGCTCGTCAGAAGTGCCGCGCTTGATCACGGAGGAGACCAGTGCCGGTATCCGGCCACCACCGGTCTGCTTGATCTCCAGGGCGATGCCGTTGATCTCGCCCTGCATGCGCAGCAGCGGTGCGAAGTGCGTCTCGTGGTAGAGCTTGCCGCCCACGGTCAGCAGGTCGGTGAACCGCATCCGGCCGACCACCGCCTCGCGCTGCAGGCCGAGCCAGTTCAGCAGCGTGGCGTTGATTTTCGCGATGGTGCCGTCCATAAGTGTGGACAGATATCCGCATGGCGCGTTGTCGTACAGTTCCTCGGCGCTGTCCTCCAGCAGTGCGGCGAACGCCGCGCTGGAGGTTTTCTCACCGTCGGCCTCGTGCCCGATGCGGCACATCATCGCAAGTCCGCCAGGAAGCTCCGTATGGCCGCGTTGGTGGCTTCGGGCGCGGACAGGTGCGGGCAGTGCCCGGTCGCATCGAGAGTGACCAGCCTCGAGCCGGGGATCGCCTGGTGGACGAAGGCGCCCACCTCCCGAGGGGCGATCACGTCCTGCGTGCACTCCAGCACCAGCGTCGGCACGGTGACGCTCTTGAGGTCGTTCCGCGAGTCCGAGAGGAAGGTGGTGCGGGCGAAGACGTGAGCCATGTCGGGGTCGGTGGCGCAGAAGCTGTTCTTGAGTTCCTCGCCGAGTTCGGGGCGGTCCGCGTTCCCCATGATCACCGGTGCCATGGCAGCCGACCAGCCCAGGTAGTTGGATTCCAGTGACGCCAGCAGCTCGTCGATGTCGTCGGCGCTGAACCCGCCGCGGTAGCCGTCGTCATCGATGTACCGCGGGGACGGAGCGACCATCACATGTGCCCCGATCCGGTCAGGAGCCATGGCGGCGGCCAGCACGCCGATCATCGCGCTGACGGAGTGACCTACGAACACCGCCTCTCTCAGGTCGAGCGCCTCGCAGACCTCGACCACGTCCTGGGCGTAGCCCTCCAGGGAGGCATAACGGTCCTCGGAGAACGCTGACCCGTCCGAGCGGCCGGAGCCGACGTAGTCGAAGAGCACCACTCGGTAGTCCTCCGTCAAGGCGGGCAAGGTGAGCCGCCACATGTTCTGGTCGCAGCCGAACCCGTGCGCCAGCATCACCGTCCGCCCCTGCGGGTTACCGGTGACGGTGACGTTGTTCCTGTGAGCGATATCCATCCCTCGAGTCTCTCAAGCCCCGCCCGTTCTTCCGAAAAGGCCCCTGCTCCTCCACGTTCCGTCCGACGCCTTCACATGCCGGTTTTCGACAGAAAGCACCTTCTGCCGCCTGGCTCCGACCGGGCGCGGTGAAGCCCGCCGCGTGTGCGGCGGGCTTCCCGGGGCGGCGGTCGCCGGGCTCAGTGCTGGGTGAGCATGCCTTCGCGCAGCCGGGCGAGTGTGCGCGACAGGAGCCGGGAGACGTGCATCTGGGAGACGCCGAGGTGTTCCCCGATCTGGGCCTGGGTGAGTTCCTCCACGAACCGCATGTGGATGATCTGCCGGTCCCGCTCGCCGAGCTCGGCGATCAGCGGGGCCAGGGCGTGGAAGTCCTCGACGAGTTCCAGCGCCTGGTCTTCGCTGCCGATGAAGTCCTGGAGGGCGCTCTCGCCGTCCTCGCCGCCGCTGAGGGCGGCGTCCAGGGAGGAGGAGTTGTAGCCGTTGGCGGCCAGGCGGGCCTCCCGCACCTCGTCCTCGGGCAGGCTCATCAGCTCCGACAGTTCCCTGGTCGTCGGCGTGCGGCCGAGACGACTGCGGAGTTCCTCCGTGGCGCGGGCGAGCTGGACGCGGGCTTCCTGCAGCCGACGCGGCACGTGCACGGCCCAGGTGGTGTCGCGGAAGAACCGCTTGATCTCGCCCACGATGTAAGGGATGGCAAAGGAGGTGAACTCCACCTCCCGGGCGAGCTCGAACCGGTCGATCGCCTTGATCAGGCCGATCATGCCGACCTGGACGATGTCTTCCATCTCCTCGGCACCCCGGCTGCGGAACCGGCCGGCCGCGTACCGGACCAAGGACATGTTCATCTCGATCAGCGTGTTACGAGCGTAGCTGTACTCCGGCGTTCCCTCCTCCAGCACCGCGAGCTGATCGAAGAACAACCGCGACAGCTCGCGGGCGTCCTTCGGCGCCACCCGGGAAGGGTCGGCGACCTCCGGCAACCGGGCCGTCCGCGTGTCCACCACCGGGGTGCTCATGAGCGCCATATTGTTCCCCTCCCAAAAGTCGAGCCAACCGCTGCTGCCTGCCGAAACGGCCGACGACGCGTCCCCTACCCCTTCATCCCGCACCCATGCCCCGTTCCGTACGAGTCGGTTCCACTGGACGCCTTGGGGCGGTTTCTGCGACGTGTGCCAGGTGGGACTCCCTGTCAGAGCGCTCGGCCGCCGCCGTCCGGCCTCCGCGAAGCCTGCGCCGGCTGCGCGACTCCCGGCGTTCGACGCCGACTTTGTGGAGGTGCCGACGGATCGCCCGTCGACACGCCGACACCTCCATCGGGAATCGCGGCCGGCCTAGGAGGCCGCGGCGGGCACGCGCCGGCCGTTGCGCGCTCGCGAGATGAGCACGGCGACCACGATCAGCATGGCCAGGCCGGTCGAGATCCAGTAGCTCGTGCCGTAGAGGCTCTGCTCGGCGACCTCGACGTCCGTTCCGGGAACGGAGACGACCGAGGCGCTCAGCACGCCGGTGATCAGTGCTGATCCGAATGCGATGCCGATCGCCATGGCGGTGCCGGCCGCACCCGCGGCCATCCCGGCCTTTTCCTCGGGCACCGCCATCTGGGCGATGCTGAAACCGGCCGCGTATCCCATGCTGCACCCGAGGCCGATCACACCGGCGCCCACGAGGTAGTGCCACGGGCGGTCGTGGGCCAGCGCGAGCCAGGCGAGTCCCACGGCGCTGAGGAGCGCCCCCATCACGAGCACGGAAGCACCGCGCCCCTTGGCGACCAGGCGGTCGACCACCTTGCCGCCCACCACGAACATCACCGCGAAGGGCACCATGAGCCAGCCCGTCTGCAGCGCGGTGCGCCCGAGACCGTACGCGTCCCCGGGCGGGAGGGAGGAGGGAACGACCTGGCTGTACGTGCTGAGCAGCAGCAGGAAGGCCGCGTTCACGGCACCGAACACCGCCATCGACAGGCACGCCACGGTGACGAGGGGCAACTTCAGCAGCGCCACGTCGAACACCGCCGCCGAGGACCTGCGCTCGACACGCACCCACAGGACTCCACCGACGACACCGGCGATCAACGGGATGACGGCCGCGGCGCCCCACACCAGGCCCTGCGTCAGAGTCAGCAGCACCGCCCCGACCCAGGTGATCAACCACACCGTGCCGAGCAGGCCGATGCGAGCGCCGGACTCGGCCGGCGGGAAATGGGGGATGACCGCGAACGAAGCGATCGTCGTCGCCCCGCACGCCGCGGCGAGGATGCAGAAGAACGTGCGCAGCGACAGGGTCTCGACGATGAGCCCACCGCCGATCATGCCCACGACAATTCCGATTCCCGATGCGACGACCAAAACACGGACCGCCGTGACGATCCCCTCCTCCCCCAGGTTCCGCCGTAGGAAGCCCAGGGGCAGCAGTTGGGCCGCACTGCCGAAGCCCATGACCGTGGACCCTATGAGCAGGGCCGGGTACGAGTCGCCCACGGCCGGGATGAGCGCTCCGACGGTAAGACACCCGGAGGCGAACACGGACGCGTTGCGATCGCCGGACACGTCGGCGAGTCGCGGAAGCAGGATGTAGCCCGCACCTCCCCCCAGCGTGAGCAGAGTGAAGATCCACATGGTGGCGGACACGGTGGCGAGCCCGTACTGCGTCTGGACGATCGGCAGGAGCGGGGGCAGGATGAACATGATCGCGTTGGTCAGGATGACGAGCAGGGCGCCGACTGCGATGAGTGCCCCCCTCCGCGGCGCGCTGCGCGGTGTCAACTCCCTTGCCAGGCCAACCGATTCGTTGATCTCCGTCATGTCAGTCTCCGAAGTGGTTGTTTGCGGGACCACCCATGCATCGCTACGGCCTGCCGCCGGAATCGGCGGGCGGCACGCATCTGACAACCGCCCGGTCGGGACTGGGTCCCGTCGGTACCCGGACGGCCTCTACCGGTGCGGCGGTAGGCCTTCGGGCCCACCGCCGTGAACTGCTTCACGCCGCCGTGCCCGGCTACGTGTCGTGGTGCGTCTCGGACCGCCGGCGCCGGCCGACGCCACCCCCGACGGTCACGGTGCCGTCGTCGCGGCGTCGGTCGGCACGACGGCCGTCCCTCGCGCCCGAGTGGCCACGATGGGTTCCGCCAGCACCTCGGCCCGGCCGCTGTCGTCGACGGACCTGCAGATGATCCGCAGCTCGAAGTCGACGGTCCGGCTGCGCCTCCCCTTCGACGCCAGGCGCGCCTCGGCCTCGACCACGTCGCCGCCGCGGACCGGGGCGAGGAACTCGACCGACGCGTATCCGGCGAACAGGCTCTCGTGGCCGTCGATGCTGATCGCCAGGTGCGTTCCGGCGTCTCCGAAGAGCTTCAGCCCGAAGGCCCCGTCGACGAGGTTCCCCGCGTAGTGCGCCTCGGAATGGGCGACGTAGCGCTGGTGCACGACCTTCATGCGATCTCCCTGTCGATGCGGCCGAGGCGGCGGCCGACGGTCTCGCCGTCGAGCTCGATGCCCGGGTAGCCGCGCTTGGCGAGCTCGGTACACATTCGGCGGTACTTGCCGACACCGCCCACGTAACCGAGGAAGGTCGTCGGCTTGCCGGCCACGTTCGAACCCCGGTACCAGGAGTCGGCGGTCGCGTAGAGCGTCTGGTTCACCGTGCTCTCGGTGATCTTCACCCAGTCCTCCTGGGCTTCCGCCGTCGGCTCGATGACGTCGGCCCCCACGGCCTTGGCGTGCCCGATCAGCTCGGTGATCCAGTCGACGGCCTGCTCGATCGTGACCACGACGTTGCTCGCGAGCGCGGGGCTCTGCGGTCCGGCGATCATGAAGAAGTTGGGGAACCCGGCGGCCATGACGCCCAGGTACGTCCGGACTCCGTCGCTCCACGCGTCCTGCAGCCTGCCGGCCTTCGGGGCGGAGACGTTCAGCGCGAACAGCGGGCCGGTGAAGGCGTCGAACCCGATCGCCAGCACGATGGCGTCGACCTCGTAGGAGCCGCCCCTTGTGACGATGCTGCCGCTCGTCATGGTGTCGATCGGCTCGTCGCGCAGGGAGACCACCGAGACATCGGGGCGGTTGAAGGTCTCGTAGTAGTCGGTGCCGAAGCAGCTGCGCTTGGCGCCGAGCGGGTGGAAGCGCGGTTCCAGGACGGCGGCGGTCTTCGGGTCGTGGACGATCTGGCGGATCTTCTCCCGCACGAACTCCGCGGCGGTCTCGTTGGCCCTCGGATCGGTCAGCAGATCGGAGAACTCGCTGCCGACGCCGTTGAATCCGCTGCGCACATAGGCCCGCTCGTAGCGCTCACGCCGTTCCTCGTCGGAGACGTCGAACGCCGCGGCGTCCGGGATGCGGTCCGGGATGCCACCGAGCGAGTGGCGGCACTCCTCACGGATCGCCGTGTAGTTGCTCTTGATCTCGTCGACGTAGTCCGCCGGCAGCGGGGCGTTGCGGGCGGGGAACACGTAGTTGGGGGTGCGCTGGAACACGGTGAGGTGCTCGGCGACCTCGGCGATAAGCGGAATGCACTGCACCGCGGACGACCCGGTGCCGATCACGGCAACGCGCTTGCCCGCCAGGTCGCTCAGCGGAATGTTCCACCGGCTCGTCGAGACCGTGGTTCCGGTGAAGTTCTCCAGGCCCGGCACGTCGAAGTCCTTGGGCGTCGAGAGGCCGCCCGAGGCGGCGAGCAGGTGACGGCCCCGCCGGGTCTCGCCGGATTCGAGGGTCACCTCCCAGAGCCGCTCGTCCGGGAGCCAGGTCGCGGAAGTCACCTTGGTGTTGAAGGTGAAGTGCCTGCGCAGGTCGAAGCGGTCCGCGACGTGGTTGATGTAGCTCAGGATCTCGGCCTGCGGAGCGAAGCGCTCGCTCCATGTCCACTCCTGCAGAAGCTCCTGACTGAACGAGTAGGAGTAGTAGATGCTCTCGACGTCGCACCGGGCGCCGGGGTACGTGTTCCAGAACCAGGTGCCGCCGACATCGGGCGCGAGCTCGAATCCTGCGAACGTCCAGCCCTTCTCGACGACCTTGTGGGCCGCGTAGAGGCCTGAGAATCCCGCACCGACACAGAGGAGGTCGACGACGGGTGTGGGGGGTAGAGCAGTCCCAGTCATGCGTATGCCTTCGGGTAGTCGAAATGCGGATGACATCTGGCCGTCAGGGCTTCGCCTCGGCGGGGGCCTTTCGCCCCTCGGCGCATCGGAGCGCACGTCTCAGTCAAACGACTTAGTCGTATGACCAACGGAATTTAGCCATGGGTCCGGGTGCCGTCAACAGTCGAACGCGAGTCGGTTCGCCCCGGCTGCGCCCGCTCAGGCGCCGGCGACGCCTCGCAGGTGGCGCACCACCTGCGAGATCGCCTCGTCCGTCCTGGCGAACACGCCCACTTCGGTGAAGAAGCCGTGGAAGACACCGGCACAGCGGGTCACGGTGACCTCCACTCCGTCACGCCGCAGCCTCTCGGCATACGCCTCGGCGTCGTCGCGAAGCGGGTCGACCTCGGCGGTGAGAACGAGCGCCGGAGGGAGATCCCGCAGTGATTCGGCACGCATCGGGGCCGCGTAGTGATCGGCCGCTCCCCCATGGTCCGGGCCCAGGTACTGCTCCCAGAACCAGCGAGCATCCGCACTGGTCAACAGGGGTGCGTCAGCGAACTCCGTCCAGGACGGGGTGGCGAACGCATCGTCGACGGCGGGGTAGACGAGCACCTGGGACACGGGGCGGGCGAGCCCGAGATCCCGGAGCTTGAGACACAGCGCGGCTGCGAGATTGCCGCCGGCGGAATCTCCCCCGACGGCGATCATGTGCGGATCGACACCGAACCCGGATGCCGATCGGCGCAACCAGGTGAACGCGTCGAGACAGTCGTCGAGCGCGGCCGGATAGGGGTTCTCCGGCGCGAGTCGGTACTCCAGGGAGAACACCGCCCATCCGGATCGGGCGGTGATCGCGCGACAGACCTCGTCCACTCCGTCGAGGGTGCCGAGGACGAAGCCGCCACCGTGCAGATAGACCAGCGCCGGGCGCGGTCCGGCGGACGGCGGCGTGCCGTCCGGGTGGTAGAGGCGTGCGCGGAGCTCACCGGAGCGGGCCGGCAGGGTCAGGCGTTCGACCCGGTCGAGAGGGGTGACCGGCTGCTCCGACGGCGGGGTCGCCAGGAGCTTCCGTGCCGTCTTCGCACCCAGTTCCCGTACGGGCTTCTTGAGGGTTGCGGCGATGACCTGCGCCGCGTACCGCGCATCGGCGTCCAGTCGGTCCCAGTGCGAGGGATTCACTTCATTCACTGTGGGGCCTCCCCGAAGTCATTGACAGGTCGCGACCTGTACCCCACCATCCTAGTCACCTGATCTAGTCAACTGACCATGATGATCACGATCCATCCGAGATCGGAAGCGGCCGATTCGCGGCGCGCGTGATCTCCCGAAGTCGAAAGGACTGGAGGATGACCGAAACCACGACGGCCCCTGCGGTGTCCGGCGCAGCGACGGCCACAGATGTCGACGTAAGGATCGAGGACGATGCCACTCCCCTCGTCCGGCTGATCGGCCGCACCCTGCGGGATTCCGCCCGCGCGGGCCATGCGCTCCAGGCGCTGCGGAAGCCGGCCGCCACGGTGGCGATCCGGTCCCACGAGACGCCGCAGGCGGCGACGATCGCCTTCGCCGGAGGCGTCATCGAGGTCTCGAGCGGAGTCCTCGTCGAACCCGATGCCACGATCGTCGTCGACCTGAACGCCCGGTTCGCACCCGCCGACGCCCCGTCGGGCGACGCCGAGCTCGCCGCGGACGCGCTGCTCGCGCTGTCGCCGCCGGTGCCGGACTGGCAGACGGCCGCCGAACACTTCTGGACCGCCGCACGGTCCGTACCGGGGATTCCGGACGTGCTCATCGCGGTCACCGAAGGCCCCGAAGGCCTGGAGCAGGTCGTGCTCGGCGACGGCACGACCCATTACCTCATCGCCGGAGCCCCCGAGACACTCGCCGGCGTGTTCTCCGGAGCCGACGACCTCCTCGCCGTTCTCTCCACGGGTGCGCTCGGGATCCAGGGCACCCTCTCCCAGCTGTCGGTCATGGTCGGCGCATCCCGGAAGGTTCGTTACGATGTCTGAACTCGCCCAGCCCGTCACGGGAGTTGACGCCCCGGGCGCCACGACTCGGGCCGTCCGGATCGAGGCGACGAACCACGAGGGCTCGTTCCTCGGCAAGACCCTGGCGCCGAAGAAGTTCGCCTCGGGCATGGACTCGGGTTTCGCCTTCGCCGACCTCCTGTTCGGCCTCGACCTCGGCAACGCACCGGCCTTCGGCTTCGCCTATCCCGACTGGCGCGGACATCTGGACGACGTCTACTTCCGCCCCGACATCTCGACCCGGGTCGAGTGGAAGCCGGGCCTCGACGCCGTGATCGGCGACTACTGGCTGAAGGACGGCACGCCGGTCCCGATCTGTCCGCGCAACCTGACGAAGAAGATGATCGACCGGCTCGCCTCGCTCGGCTTCACCGCGACCGTCGCCGTCGAGATCGAGGCGACCGTCTTCGAGGAGTCCATCCACGAGGCACGCGCCCGCGGATACCGCGATCTGACCCCGCTCGGCGGAAGCGCGGGTACGGCCTACCACCTGGCGAAGTCCAAGGACTGGACCGGTTACATGAACGCCGTCGCCGACCGGCTCGACGCGGTCGGGATCGAGTGGGAGGCCTGGAGCGACGAGGACGCCGCCGGCCAGATCGAGATCAACCTGGCGCCCGGCGACCCGATCACGGTTTGCGACGCCTGGGCGCGGACCCGCCAGATCATGCGCGAGGTCGCGTTCGACCTCGGCCACACGGTCACCTTCATGGCCAAGCCCACCGCGGGCTACGGGCAGGCCTCGCACATCAACCTGTCCCTCCAGCGCGACGGCGTCAACGCGTTCTACGCGGAGGAGGCTCCGTCGGAGGCGATGCGCCATGCCGTCGGCGGTCTGCTCGCGACCATCGAGGGCAACACCTCGATCGTGCTCCCGCAGATCACCTCGTACCGGCGCCTGGTGGACCTCAGCGGGCCGCCGGTCACCGCCACCTGGGGCATCAGCAACAAGACCACCGCGATCCGGGCGGTGTGCGGGCACCCCACGTACTCCCGCCTGGAGTACCGGGTCCCCGGCGCCGACGCGAACCTGTACCTCGCGCTGGCCGGCGTGCTGGCCGGTGTGGTCGCGGGCCTGGAGCGCAAGATCGAACCGCCGGAGCCGGTCGCCGAGATGGCGTGGTGCATGCCGCCCGGGGAGATCACCCGGCTGCCGGACACCATCACGAAGGCCGCCGCGGCGCTCGAGGCGGACCCGATCCTTCGCGACCTCCTCGGTGCCGAGTTCGTGGACTACTGGGTCGGATCGCGCCGGTGGGAGTGGATGCAGTTCCACACCGCGGGCGGGGATCCGTTCTCCGAACTCTCCGCGTGGGAGTCCGCCCGATACTTCGAACTGCCGTGAGCGCGACGGACGACACGCCGACCGCGGTGCGGCCGCTGATCGGCATCACCGGCCGACGGATCCGGCTCGACCTCATCAGGGGTGCGGACCGCCGGTACGGCGAGCGCTGCACCGACAGCTACATGTCCGACTACGCGATCCGGATCGCGCGGGCCGGCGGCCTCCCCGTGCACCTCTCGTACGAGACGGACCCGGAGGCGGTCTGTCATTGGCTGGGCGGCGTCGTCGTCACCGGCGGGCAGGACCTGCATCCTGCGTGCTGGGGAGGGGATCCCTCCGTGGTCCGCGACGTGGACCCGCGTGCGGACCCGATGGTCCACGACATCGAGCGGGACAGGTACGAGCTCGCGCTCGTACGTGCCGCGCTCGACCGGGGGATTCCGGTGCTCGCCGTGTGCCGGGGCATGCAGGTCCTCAACGTCGCGCTCGGCGGCACGCTCGTCGCCGACCTTCCGCCCGGCGAGGTGCGGCATCTGTCGCAGGAGGCCGCGCTCACCGACGGTACGGACGATCACGTCGTGACCTTCGAGGCCGGCTCGATCGTGGCGGGATTGTTCGGAGCGCGGGCCGTCACCAACTCGTGGCACCACCAGGCCGTCGATCGCTGCGGCACGGGGCTCCTCGTCACGGGCCGGACGGCCGACGGTGTGGTCGAGGCGGTGGAGCTTCCGGACGCACCGGTTCTGGGAGTCCAGTGGCACCCGGAATGGATGGAGAGCGACGATCCGACGATGACGTGGATCGTCGAGGAAGCCGTCAAGCGCCTGTGACGAGGTCGACCCGAGCGCGTCAGCGCGTCGCCGGCGGGCAGACGCCGCTCGGGCCCGGTCAGGGGCCGTCCGAGGTCCGTGATCAGGCGAGCTTCGCGGCCAGCCAGGCATCGAACACGTCGACGACGATCTCTGCCTGCCCGGCGGCTCGGGACCGGTCGGCATAGGTCAGCCAGTTCACGACGAAGCCATCCGAAAGGGTACCGAGGACATAGCCGATCTGGTCGATCGTCTCGGGCGCGACGTCCTGTCCGGCGGCGGCTCGCGCGAGGATCGACCGCACGACGTTGAACGCCTCGTTGTACACGGTCACCGCCGGGTGTTCTTCCTGACGCTGTGCCCAGCTGATCAGCTCGAAGCTCGCGGACGCGAATTCCGAATCGGACTCGAGATACCAGTTCAGGAGTCCGCGGAGGATCGCACGCGCGGTCGCGACGAGGTCTCCGTGCACATCGTTCTCGATCAGAATCTCGCGGTACCGCTCCGCCAACCTCTCGAAAACGGCTGCGAACAGCAGCTCCTTGGTCTGGAAGCAGTAGTGCAGCGTGGCCAGCGGGGCGTTCGCCTGCTCGGCGATACGGCGGGTCGTCGCACCGTCGACGCCGTGGCTCGCGATCACTTGGATGGCGGCGTTCACCAGGTCGTTGCGTCGCTCGGCCGCCGGCACGCGTGCCACATCTGCCCCCTGTCGAAGTTGGACGTTTGATCAAGTCGACGCCCAGGCTACCAGGCGGTTTGTCCACATCGACCGGCCTCACAACCCCGGCCGAAATACTTGGTCAGATGACTTGATCGCATGACCAAGATGAAGCAGCATGACCCTCATCCCCTCGCGAAGACCCGATGCTGTCGCCGGCATCGACTGGAGGAATGGCTATGCCGAACCCAGCACTCGCCCGCATCGCTGCCGACACGCCCCCCGAAGAGGCGGTCGAGATCATCCTGCGAGACGGCGGGGTGATCGTCGAAGGGCTGTTCGACGAGGCGACGATCCAGGGCCTCAGGGCCGACCTGGATCCCGTGCTCGACGCGGTGGAGACGGGGTACGACGAGGTGTTCGCCGGCAACCGCACGCGCCGGGCGAGCGGCCTGTTCGCGAAGACCGAGCACATGGTCACCGTGGCACTCAACCCGCTGTACCACCGAGTCGCCGAGCTCATCCTCGACAAGCCGATCGACGTCTTCTTCGGAGAGGACGCGGTGCCGCATCCCGCGGGAATGCACATCGGGGCCACGATGGCCATCAAGATCGGCCCCGGCCAGGGCGCGCAGCCGCTCCACCGCGACGATTCCGTCTGGTTGTGGCGGCATGCGGACCACCGGCGCGAAGCCCGGGTGCAGATCATGGTCGCGGTCAGCGACTTCACCGCCGAGAACGGCGGGACGCTGGTGATTCCCGGGTCGCACCTCTGGGACGACCACCGGGCGCCCCGGCGCGAGGAGGCGGTCCCCACCGAGATGAGGGCGGGTTCCGCGCTCATCTGGATCGGATCGACCTATCACGGCGGCGGCGAGAACACGACCACGGACACCCATCGTCTCGGGCTTTCGATGGGCTGGGACCTCGCCTTCCTGCGCACGGAGGAGAACCACTTCCTCGCGTACAGCCTGGAGCAGATCCGGAGGCTCCCGGAAGAGATCCAGCGAGCCCTCGACTGGTCGTCGGAGCACTACCTCGGCTGGACCGAGGTCGCCGGCCAGATGTCCGACCCCATGGACCTGCTCAAGCGCGACGACTACACCTCCCTCGACGCCGGCCTGCCCACCACGCTCTGACGAAGATCAAGGAACCGAGGAAAATGGCACTCAGAGACCTGCTTTTCCTTCTCGCCGACGTCTGGATGATCGTCGTCGGGTTCACCTTCGGGTGGAAATTCATTCGGAACTTCAAGAACTATCTTCTCGGGCTCGAATGGATCATCGTCGCCACCTCCGGGTCGAACTTCCTCGTCTACGCGCTCGTGGGCGCCGACGAGAAGAGTCCCATGTACACCGTCGCGTACTTCTTCGACCAGTTCTCCCGGTCGGTCGGCATCACGCTGATCCTCGTCATGGGGCTGATGCAGGTGACGCATCGGTACAAGCCGTCCCTGGGGACGGACGTCGGGGTGTTCGCGTTCGCCGCCGTGGTCGGAGTCTTCCTGCTGTTCTTCAGTGAGCGGCTCGGCGTGGGGGCCGCGATCTTCCTCATCGTGGTCAATGTCCTGACCACCCTGTTCCTGATCTACTTCGCGAGGCGGCTCTGGGCGATCGGCGCGAAGGGAGCGGCCCTCGGCGTGATCCTGGCGACCGCCGCCGCATGCGTCATCGCCTGGACGTACGACTTCGTGCACGTTCCGGGCGACGACGCGGCACACACCCTCTTCTACATCGGCGCGCTGAGCACCTGGGGATTCCAGATGTTCACGTACTACTTCGCCTACCGCGCCCTGCACCGCCACAACGAGTCGGCCGACGCGAAGCCGAACCGACGTGAGCAGAGCCCTGCCGGGGCCGGGGAGCAGTCGTGGTCGTGAAGGAAACGTCCCAGCGAGAGGGAGACGCGGCCTCTCGCCGTCCGCAGCCGGCCGTCAGGCCCGAGCGGATGGGAGAGGACCCGTCCATCGCGACGCTGACCGGGTTGCTGGCCGAGCGCGCTCGGCGATCACCCGATCGGGAGTTCCTGCGCTTCGGCGACGCGTCCTGGACCTTTGCCGAGATCGACGCCTGGACCTCCAGGCTGGCACATCGGCTGATCGAGGTGGACGGCGTCCAGCCCGGCGACCGTGTCGCGATCATGCTCCCGAACATCGTGCACTGGCCGGTCGTGTGGCTGGCCGCGCTGAAGTCCGGCGCTGTGGCGGTACCGGTCAACTCCTCGTACAAGCGGGCTGACCTCGCCTTCCTCCTGCGGGACTCGGGAGCCCGGGTCGTGTTCACCGATCACGAGCGGGCGGGTCTTCTGAAGGAAGTCGCCGACGCCGAGACCGATCTGACGGGCCTGCGCGTCGTCGACGTCGCCGCGGACGGGTCCGCGTCCTTCCCGGCGACCGCTCCGGCGGTGCGCCCCACCGCCGGGACCCTGGCGAACCTGCAGTACACCTCGGGCACCACCGGTTTCCCCAAGGCGTGCATGCTCACCCACGACTACTGGGTGCGGCTGGGCTGGACCTGCGCCGCGGTGACCGGCCTCGGGTCCGACGACGTCCTGCTCACCGCTCAGCCGTTCTCCTACATGGATCCGCAGTGGAACACCGCGCTCGCCCTGACGATCGGGGCCCCGCTGGTCGTGCTGCCCCGGTTCTCCGCGTCGGGCTTCTTCGCCGACGTCCGCCGTCACCGCGCCACCTTCTTCTATGTGCTCGGGTCCATGCCGACGCTGCTCTTCAAGCAACCGCCGCACCCCGACGACCTGGACAACCGGCTGCGCCTGGTGCTCTGTTCGGGCATCCCGGTCGGGATCCACGCGCGGCTGGAGGAACGCTGGGGCGCGCCGTGGCGGGAGATCTACGGCATGACCGAGACCGGCGTCGACCTGTTCGGTTCCGTCGAGGACGCGAGTTCCGTGGGGAGCGGGAGCCTGGGGCTTCCGGTGCCGACGAAACGGGTCCGGGTGGTCGATCCGCAGGGAGTCGACCTGCCCGACGGCGAGCCCGGTGAGCTGATCGTCTCGGGCAGGCCGATGATGCTCGGCTACTGGAACCGTCCGGAGGACACCGCCCGCGTGCTGCGGGACGGCTGGCTGCACACCGGCGACGTCGTCGTCCGCCGGCCGGAGGGGGGCGTTCATCTGGTCGGCCGGATCAAGGACATGGTGCGTCGCGGCGGCGAGAACATCGCGAGCGCCGAGGTCGAGGCCGCTCTCGAACGTGACGAGGAGGTCATGGCCGCCGCCGTCGTCGCCGAGCCCGACGAGACCTTCGGTGAAGAGGTCAAGGCCTTCGTCCAACTCGCCGCCGGGGTGCGGGCGGACCGTACGACCGCCGCGCGGCTCGTCGACCGGGCCGGCCGACAGCTCGCCCGTTTCAAGGTGCCGCGCTACGTGGAGTTCGTCGCCGGCTTCCCGCGGACGCCGTCCGAGCGCGTGTCCAAGCCGGCGCTCAAGGCCCGCGCCGCGGCCGAGCCCGGCGTCACCTTCGATCTGGGCGCCCGGCGCGGCTCGGCGGGCTCGCCCGCCGCATCGTCCGCGGACGTCCTCGACGTCGACGTCGTACGGGGCGTGGCGGTGCTGACCCTGCGCCGGCCGGAGAAGCTGAACGCCATGGACGTCGCCACGCGTCGGCGACTCGCTTACCTCGTCAGGAAGTTCGGGTCCGGCGAGAACGTGCGCGGAATCGTGCTCACCGGTGAGGGCCGGGCGTTCTCCGCCGGCGAGGACCTTCAGGCGCCGCCCGCCTCGTACGACGAGATGCGGGAGGCGTTCGAGACCTTCCACGACATCACCCGCGCCATCGTGGAGACACGGGTCCCCGTCATCGCGGCCGTGAACGGTCTCGCGGTGGGCGGAGCCTCGGAGATCACCCTCTGCTGCGACGCACGGATCGGTAGCCCGGCGGCGGAGTACTACCAGCCGGAGAACGGCCGGGGCATCACGATCTCGAACGCGTCGAGCCTGCTGCTGGCCCGGATCGTCCGGAGCCACGCGATGCGCATGGTCCTCGGCTCGCCGCGGATCGGGGCCGAGGAGGCCCTGCGGATCGGTCTCCTGGACGAGATCGTCGCGCCCGGCGAACTGGTCGACCGTGCCGTCGACCTGGTCGCCGAGTGGACGCCGGAGCACAACACGACGGCGCTCCACCTCGCGCTCCTGCGGCCGCGGCTCGACGAGATCGAGCAGGCCTTCGCCCGTGAGGACGCCGCCGCGCGGAAGGCCTGGGAGAGCGGGGTGTTCAGGGCGGGCGTCGAAGGCTTCTGGACCGCGAAGGGCGCCGGCAAGTAGCTCCGGACAGGGGCCGGTACGGCCCCTTCCGCAAGGAACGACAGAGGAGAAGACGTGATCGACACGGAGGCCGCGGTGCTCACCGCGGTGAACGAACCGCTCGAGATGACCGCGATCCAGGTGGACGATCCCGAGCCCGACGAGGTGCGCGTCGCGGTCTCGCACGTGGGCCTGTGCCACAGCGACCTGCACTACATGACCGGCACGGTGCCGACCGACCTGCCGATGGTGGTGGGTCACGAGGTGGCCGGTGTGGTCGAGGCGACCGGCTCCGCGGTGACCGGGCTGCGTGTCGGCGACCGCGTGGTGGGGGCGCTGACGCCGTCGTGCGGCCGGTGCGTCAACTGTGAGGCCGGCCGGTCGACGCAGTGTCAGCGCGTGGCGGAGGTCCGTCGTCGCCCGCGTCCCGCCTTCCGGCTGGCAGACGGCAAGCCGGTCGAGCGGCTCGGCGACGTCGGCGCGTTCTCGCGGCACACCCTCATGCGGGAGAACGCGCTGGTGAAGCTGGACGACGCGGTGCCGCTGCACGTGGGGTGTCTCCTGGCGTGCTGTGTCATCACCGGCGTCGGCGCCGTCTTCCGCGGCGCCCGGGTGCGTCCGGGAAGCACGGTGGCGGTGATCGGCTGCGGCGGCGTCGGGTCGGCCATCGTCCAGGGAGCCAGACTGGCGGGGGCCTCGGCCGTCGTCGCGATCGACCTGGACGAGGCACGACTCGAGGCCGCGCGCGGTTACGGCGCGACGCACGTCGTGAACGGGAGCGTCGAGGACGTCGCCGCGGAGGTCCGGAAGTTGCTGGGCGACGGGGTCGACTACTCGTTCGAGGCCGTCGGCTCGGCGCGCACCGCGGCCACGGCGCTCTCGGTGGTGCGGGCGACCGGCACCGCGTGCCTGGTGGGCATCGCCCCGGAGGGCACCGAGCTCAGGGTGCCCGCGTCGGACTTCTTCTTCGGCGAGAAGCGCCTCATCGGCTCGTACATGGGATCGGGTCAGGTGCGCCAGGACATCGTCCAGCTCGCGCGCCTCTACCAGCAGGGGCGGCTGCTGCTGGACGAGATGGTCACGCAGGTCATCCCGTTCGGCGAGATCAACGAGGGGTTCAAGGCGATGCGCAGCGGTGACGTGACGCGTGTCGTCGTCGACCTCCAGGCCTGACCGACAACGGACGCAGAGGTGACTCACATGTCGAGCGGCGAGACGACGATCCCCCAGCCGGTGAACTACATCGCGGACGCCTGGAGCGACTGCGAGACGGTCCGGGGCGAATGGAACGTCGACCCCAACACCCGGGAACCGGTGCACCGCGTGGTCACGACCGGATCCGAAGACGTCGAGCGGGCGCTGCGGCACGCCGAGCGCGTGTACGACGTCGGCCGGTGGGACGACGAGGCCCGCCAGGAGCGTGCCGACGTGCTCGAACGCGTCGCCGCACTCATCGAGACCCGAGTCGAGGACATCGCCCGCACGGATTCCCTGACCAGCGGTGTGCCGATCGGCGCCACCCGGAAGGTGGCGGCGTTCCTGCCCGCCAGGATTCGGGCGACGGCGGCGGACCTGCTGGACATCCCCCGGGTACGAGCTCTGGCGGCGGGCGGCCGCGATGTCCGCCTGTACAAGGTCCCGTGGGGGCCGGCCGCGATCCTCACGCCGTGGAACGGCCCGAGCTTCATTCCCGCGGCGAAGGTGGTGAGCGCGGTCGCGGCGGGCTGTCCGGTGATTCTGAAGCCGTCGGAGCACGCACCGGGCAGCGCGCAGATCATCGTCGAGTGCTTCGTCGAAGCCGGGCTGCCCAGCGGCACGCTGCAGCTCGTGCACGGCCGGGGCGACGTGGGTGCCGCACTGACCGGTGACCCGCGCGTCAGGGTTCTGTCGTTCACCGGTGGTCCGGCCGCCGGCCGGGCGATCGCCCGGGCCGCCGCGGAGGACTTCAAGGTCCTTCAGCTGGAGCTCGGCGGCAACAACCCCGCGCTCGTCCTGGACGACGCCGACGTCGAGGTGGCCGCCGACGGAATCTTCGAGGGCATGACCAAACTGAACGGCCAGTGGTGTGAGGGGCCGGGCAAGGTCCTCGCCCACAGGAGCCTGGTGGGGCCGCTGCTCGAAGCGCTGACCGAGCGCATATCCAAGGTCGTGATCGGTCATTCGCTCGACGAGAGCGCCGAGCTCGGTCCCATCTCCAACGCACCGCACTTCGCGACGCTGGAGAGCCGGATCGAAGGACTGCGCGCCCTGGGGGCGAGCGTCCACCGGCCTGCCCGGCTGCCCGGGCTCGACGGGTTCTTCCTCTCGCCGACCGTCGCCGCCGGGGCCGACCCGGCGAAGGCCACCGCGGAGCTGTTCGGTCCCGTGGTGTCCCTGCACGCCGTCGATTCCGACGAGGAGGCGCTGCGCATCGCGAACGCCCACCCCTCGGGACTCGACGCCTACGTGTTCGGCGGCGACACGGAGCGGGCGATCGAGGTCGGCTCGCGCGTGCTGTCCGGCGAGGTGCGGGTCAACGGCGCCAAGCTCGCCGACCTCGGTGACGATTCCGCGCAGAGCTTCTGGGGACCGTCCGGCATCGGCGGTCACGGCCCCGCCGAGTCGGTGCGCGTGTTCTGCGGTGACCGGGTGGTCGGAGTCGACTCGCCGGACCTTCCGCTGTGAAACGCGCCGCTGTCGTGTCCGGGACACGGGTGAAGGACGCAGCGGCTGAGGGCCGACGTCTTCGACTCAGCCGTCGAGACCACCCGATGACCGAACCCAGAGCCGCTGGAGAACCACCTTGCTGAACCTCTCGATCCTCCTCGAAGACTCCGCCCGCACGTTCCCGGACCGGGACGCACTCGTGCTCGGCCCGACCCGGCTGACCTACCGTCAGGTCGACGCGGCGGCGAACCAGGTCGCCAACCTGCTGGTGTCCCGGGGCATCAGGCCCGGTGACAAGGTCGCCCTCAGCTGCCCCAACCTGCCCTCCTTCCCCATCGTCTACTACGGCGTGCTCAAGGCGGGTGCGGTCGTGGTCCCGCTCAACGTCCTGCTCAAGGGCCGCGAGATCGCCTACCACCTGGACGACGCGGATGTCTCGGCGTACTTCTGCTTCGAGGGAACTCCGGAGCTCGCCATGGCCGCGGAGGGCCACGCCGGGTACCGCGAGGCCAGGACGGTCGAGCACTTCTTCGTCATCACCGCCGACCAGGAGGCTCCCAGCCCGATCGCCGGTACCGAGACGCTCGGTCAGGCACTCGCCGGCATGAGCACCGTGTTCGAGTCGGTGGTCAGGGAGCCGACCGACACCGCGGTCGTCCTCTACACGTCGGGAACGACGGGACAGGCCAAGGGCGCCGAACTCTCCCACGCGAACACGATGATGAACGTGCTGGCCGGCAACCGGTTGTTCCGCAACGAACCGGCCACCGACAGCCACGTGGTGTGCCTTCCCCTGTTCCACACCTTCGGCGCGACGGTGCAGATGCACGCGGGGTTCTCGGTCGCGGCGACCTTGCACCTCGTGCCGCGCTTCGCCGCCCGTGAGGTGGTCGAGCTCATGAGCCGCGAGGTCATCACGTTCTTCGCCGGCGTTCCGACCATGTGGTGGGGGCTGCTCAACGCCCTCACCGACGACGTCGACGTCCGTCGGATCGCCGACAACCTGCGGATCGGCGTCTCCGGCGGGGCGGCCCTGCCGGTCGAGATCATCAACCGGGTCGAGCAGCGCCTCGGCGTCACCGTGCTCGAAGGGTACGGGCTGTCCGAGACGTCGCCCGTCGCCACGTTCAGCGACCCCCGGCTCGAGACCCGACCGGGCTCGATCGGCGTTCCGATCTGGGGTGTGGAGGTGAAGCTGATCCGACCGGACTGGACGGAGGTCACCGGGGCCGGGGAGGTCGGCGAGATCGCGATCCGGGGCCACAACGTCATGAAGGGCTACTACAACCGTCCGGAGGCGACGGCCGAGGCTATCCGTGAGGGATGGTTCCGCACCGGGGACCTCGCACGACGCGACGAGGACGGCTTCTACTACATCGTCGACCGGGCCAAGGACCTCATCATCCGCGGCGGTTTCAACGTCTACCCCCGCGAGATCGAGGAGGTGCTCCACACCCATCCCGCGGTGAGCCTCGCGGCGGTCGTCGGCGTCCCGCACGACAGTCACGGCGAGGAGGTCAAGGCTTTCGTGATCCTCGAGAAGGACGCCGTCCTCACCGCCGACGAGCTCGTCGCCTGGGGCAGGGAGCAGATGGCCTCCTACAAGTACCCCCGCATCGTCGAGATCGTGTCGAGCCTGCCGATGACCGGCAGCGGAAAGATCCTCAAGCGCCGGCTGGTCTGAAGTCGAGCCGCTGCCACGTACAACGCGAAGCAAGGAACCGTGAGATGAAGACGGACAACGTCGAGTACACCACCTTCAGTGGATGGGTCGACCCGCCCAGCAACGTCCAGTCCGCCCTGGAGGAGGACATCACCTGTGAGGTGGCGGTCGTGGGCGGCGGCCTGGCCGGGATGTCGACGGCGCTGCGGCTGGCCGAGCGTGGCCAGGACGTGGTGCTGCTGGAGGCCGAGTTCTGCGGCCACGGCTCCGCCTCGCGCAATGCCGGCCAGCTGGCAGGTGCCCCGGGCGGCGACATCCAGTTCCTGAACATCCTCTACCCCAGGAAGTTCCCCGGCATCGTCCGGTTCGCCGAGAACTCCGCGCACTTCGTGGAGCGCCTGATCGAACAGCTGGACATCGATTGCGACTACGAGGCCACCGGCAACGTCTGCGCCGCGGTTTCCCGTGGGCAGATGGGCCGCGTGCGTCGCGTGACCAAGATCCTGCGGAAGGCCGGCGGGAAGGTCGAACTCGGTACGAGTGCGGAGCTGGGCATCCCCCGCGGATTCCTCGGCGGTTTTCGCGAGTCCGTCGGCGGGATGATGAACCCCGGCAAGTTCAGCCTGGGCATCCGCCGCGCCGTCCTCTCGTCGAGTGCCCGGGTCTTCGAACGGACGAGGGTCACCGACGTCACGCGGGACGGCGGTCACGTCACCGTCGAGACACCCCGGGGCGTGGTGCGCGCGAACAAGCTCGTGCTCGCGACGAACGCCTTCGGCGGCGAGCTGGCGATCACTCCGAAGCGACTGTCCGTGCCCATCTGGGTCACCGAGGTGGAGACCGAGCCCATCGATCCCGCGCGCCTGGCCGCGCTCGGCTGGACCAGCCGGTCGGGGGTGGTCACCCAGCACAACTTCATGGAGAACTATCGGCTCACCTCGCGCAACACGATCGTGTTCGGCGTCCGTCGGATCCAACGGGGGAAGAGCTGCCCGCTTCCCCTGAGAAAGCCGGACGAGGCGGTCGTCGCCGACCTCGCACGCGGCTTCGAAACCCGCTTCCCCGCGCTGGCCGACGTCGCAGCCGCTCGAGCCTGGGGCGGATGGATCGGGATCACGACGTCGTGGCTTCCGCTCGCCGGCGACATCGACGACGACATCTTCTACTCGGTCGCCTGCAATGGCCACGGCTTGGCCCAGGCGCCGTACCTCGGTTCTCTCATCGCCGACCACATCGTGGACGGCGAACAGCACGAGGACCTGAAGGCACTCTGGGTGAAGAAGCCCAAGTTCGGGCGCCCCATGATGATGGGCGCTCCAGGGCTGCGGATGATCTGGGCCGTCGACCGGTTCAACGACCTGATCAACGGAAGCCGGCGGAACGCTCGACGCGGCGCGGTTCCGGTGGGCTGACGAGGCCCGTTGGCGAAGAGCGGCTCCCGGCGCCATGACCGAATCGGCCGATGTGCGGAGCCCGTCGGCTCGGTACACGTCCATCGCCGACGGACTGTGGCGGTGGGCGGCAGGTGGGGGCGGTCTCGTGCGCCTCCTCTGTCCCCCGCGCTGCGTCACGCCTTCCACACGCAGGTGCCCGGGCTCCGCGTCCTGTCAGATGCCGTCCAGAGCGGACGCTCCCGGTCCCCAACTGGTCCCCAGGAACGGCCGAGGGCCGGTTGCGGATTTCTCCGTAACCGGCCCTCAGCTGCGACTTCGTAAAGTCGGGACGACAGGATTTGAACCTGCGACCCCTTGACCCCCAGTCAAGTGCGCTACCAAGCTGCGCCACGTCCCGATGCGCTCACTCGCGGTGACCCGCGTGATCGCGCGAACAGCACTTTACCCCACGTACGGGACTCCTCCGAAGCGAGTTGCGGGCGGAGCGGGGGAGAATCGGTCGCATGGCAGACGTGGAGGCAGGCGGAGAGATCGGCGGGCGCGACCGGGACACCGAGGGGCGGGCGCGGAACGCGCGGCCCCGGGACGGGCTGGGGCGGCCCTTGCCGTACGGGGCCGACGGGGTCGAGCGGCAGCCCGAGGGGGTCGTGCGAAGCCCGGACGAGACGGTCACGGAGGCGCAGGCGCTGCTGGACGCCGGTAAGCCGTTCCACGCGCACGAGGTGTTCGAGGACGCCTGGAAGTCCGGCCCCGACGCCGAGCGCGAGCTGTGGCGCGGCCTCGCCCAGCTCGCCGTGGGCCTCACCCACTCCGCCCGCGGCAACACCACGGGCGGCCCCCGCCTCCTCCGCCGGGGCGCGGCAGCGGTGACGGCTTGGTCGGCGGAACAGCGCCCGCCCCGCCCCTACGACCTCGACCTCCCCGGCCTCGCCGCCTGGGCCGTGGACCTCGCCGGGCGGCTGGAGCGGACCGCCGCTCCCATCGACGCCGCCACCGAGTCACCCCGCCTCACACCCGCCCCTCCCGCCACGTCTCGTCCGCCACTCCCCCCGCCCCCAGCAACCCCGTAGGGGGCAACGACCGCTCCTCCTGCAAGCGCGGCAGCGCCCTGCCGGAGACATGCCGTACCACCGGCGGCAGCACCGCGCGCCCCCACTGGGCGAGCCGTAGCCAGGCGGGTACGTACACCGACGTGCGCCGGTGTTCCACCGCGCGGACCAGGCGTTCCGCCACCACCTCCGCCGGGTACACCTTGCGGGCCGGGGCCGGCATGTGGGCGCGGAGTTCGCGGAGTACCGGGTAGTGGTCGGCGTCGCGGGTCATGTCGGTGTCGGTCCAGTTGATGTAGGCGATGCCCACGCCGATGGACTCATGGGCGACCTCGGCCTGGAGAGCGCGGGCGAACGCCTCGACGCCCGCCTTGGACGCGCAGTAGGCGCTCATCATCGGAGAGGCGCCGAACGCGGCCAGCGACGCCACCTGCAGGAAGTAGCCGGACGTGGCCAGCAGGTCGGCGAGGAAGGCCCGCGCGGTCAGGGCGCTGCCGACCAGGTTGACGTCGATCACCCGCCGCCACGACTCGGGGACGGACCCGGCGAAGGGGCCGCCCTCGGCGATCCCCGCGTTGGCGACGACGACGGACGGACGGCCCAGCCGGTCCCGTACCTCCACCGCCGCGCGCTCCAGGGCGTGGAAGTCGGTGATGTCGACCTCCAGGGCGATCACCGGCGGCGGGAGCGAGGCGGCCACCCCCTCCAGTTGAGGCCCTTCCAGGCCGAGCAAGGCGAGTCGCGCGCCGCGCTCGGCGAAGGCGTGGGCCAGGGCCGCGCCCAGGCCGCGGGCGGCCCCGGTCACGACGACGGTACGGCCTGCGAGGGGGCTGTCGTACATGGCGGGCTGCCTCCGTCCGCGGGTCCCGGCCCGTCCGGGCTCACCGGAGGGGCCGAGTACCCATTTGCGACGGGAAGCGCCGCCCCCGTATCCGGCCCCCTCCAGCCCGTGGGGCAGACTCGGCGTGTGCGAAAGATTCATGTCATCGGTATCGGCGCGGGCGACCCCGACCAGCTCACGTTGCAGGCGGTCAAGGCGCTGCGTGGCACGGACGTGTTCTTCCTGCTCGACAAGGGCGAGGTGAAGAGTGATCTGACGCGGCTGCGCCGGGACATCCTGGACGCGCATCTGCCCGAGGGGTCCTACCGGGTGGTGGCGGCCAGGGACCCGGAGCGGGACCGGAGGGCGGGCGGTGCGGCCTACTCGCCGGCCGTCGAGGACTGGCGGACCGCCCGCGCGGGGATCTACGAGCGGCTCATCGCGGACGAGGTCGCGGAGGACGGCACGGGCGCGTTCCTGGTGTGGGGCGACCCCTCGCTGTACGACAGCACGCTCGGCATCCTGGAGGAGGTGCTGGCGGGGGGCGCGGTGCAGTTCACGTACGACGTGGTGCCCGGCATCAGCAGTGTCTCCGCGCTGGTCGCCCGGCACCGGACCGGCCTGAACCGGGTGGCGCGGCCGGTGCAGATCACCACCGGGCGGCGGCTCGCGGAGGGCTTCCCGGAGGGGGTGGACGACGTGGTGGTGATGCTCGACGCCCACCAGGCGTTCCGGGAGTACGCCGGGGACGACATCGACATCTACTGGGGCGCGTACATCGGCACCCCGGACGAGATCCTGGTCTCCGGTCCCCTCGCGGAGGCCGGTCCGCGGATCGAGCGGGTGCGGGCGGAGGCGCGGGAGCGCAAGGGGTGGATCATGGACACGTATCTGCTGCGCAGGCACCCTCGGGGGGAATGACCCCGGCCAGCCAGTCCAGCACGCCGTCCACGTCCGGCAACGCTCTTATGCCGGAAGGGAGTTCAGGACGGCGTACGACGACCACCGGCAACGAGAGCGAGCGGGCGGCGGCCAGTTTCGGTGCCGTCGCCGCTCCCCCGCTGTCCTTCGTCACCAGTACGTCGATGCGGTGCGTCCGGAGCAGGTCCAACTCGTCGGCAAGGGTGAACGGGCCTCGCGCCAGGACCAGTTCGCACTGCGGGGGCAGCGGTGGCTCCGGTGGTTCCACCGAGCGGACCACGAACCGAGTGTCCGTCAGGCCCGCGAAGGCGGCCAGCCCGAGCCGCCCCGTGCTGAGGAACACCCGTTGTCCCAGACGGGGTACGGTTCGCGCCGCCTCCTCCAGAGAGGCCACCGGATACCAGCCGTCATCCAGGTCCCAGCCGGGGCGGCGCAGGACAGCGTGCGGGATTCCGGCCATCCGTGCCGCCTCCGCCGCGTTCGCCGTGATCCGCTCCGCGAAGGGATGGGTCGCGTCCACCAGCGCGGCCACCCGGTGGGCGCGCAGCCAGTCGGCGAGCCCCGCCGCGCCCCCGAACCCGCCGAGGCGGACCTCGCCGTCGACCGCCCCCGGCCGGCTCACGCGCCCCGCGAGCGAGGTGGTGACCCGGAGGCCGGCGCGGGTGGCGAGGGCGGTGGCGAGGCGGCGGGACTCGGTGGTGCCGCCGAGGATCAGGACGTGCGCGGGCATGGGGTGAGCGTACGCATCCGGTCAGGTCAGCAGGAGTTCGAGCGCCCCGACGACGGTCGCCACGATGACGATGCGGTCGAAGAGCCGCTGGTTGATCTTGTGGACGGCCCATCGGCCGAGGAACGCGCCGGGGACGACGAAGACCAGCAGGGCCGCGTCCAGCAGCAGCGAGTTGCCGTCGATCAGGCCGAGGGCGGCGCTGAAGGGGATCTTGGCGACGTTGACGATGAGGAAGAAGAAGGCGGAGGTGCCGAGGAAGCCCATTTTGCGGAAGCCGGCGGAGAGCAGGTACATCGACATCACCGGTCCGCCCGCGTTGGCGACCATGGTGGTGAAGCCCCCCGTCACGCCGTACGCCCCCGCCGTCGCGCGGCCGGTCCGCGTGCTGACGTCCTCCGTCGCCTCCTGGCGCCGTCGCCACAGGGTGATGCCGGTCATCATCAGCAGGATCACGCCGATGGAGACCCGTACGATCCCGTCACCGGCCCGGGCGAGGAAGAGCGTGCCCGCCACCACGCCGGCCGCGACGGCCGGGAACAGCCGCCACAGGGTGGGCCAGTGGGCGTGCCGACGGTAAGTGAGGACGGCGAACGTGTCGCCCGCGATGAGGAGCGGGAGGAGTACGCCGGTGGAGGCGCGGGCGGGCAGGACTGCCGCGAAGACGGCGAGGCTGACCGTGTTGGCCCCGCTGACCGCGGTCTTGGAGAAGCCGACCAGGAGGGCGGCGAGGGCCAGGGCGGCGAACTCCCAGCCGGATATGTGCCAGAGCGTCATCGTGTTCATGCGGAGACTGATGCTATGTGCACACGTCCAGCCGGGCGCCGGTGGCTCAGCGGGCGGTGTACTGGGCGCGCAGTTCCCGCTTGAGCACCTTCATGCTGGGGCCGAGCGGGAGTTCCCCGGTGAACTCCACGCGGCGGGGGTACTTGTGCTTGCCGAGGTGCTCCTTGGACCACTCGGTGATGGCGGCGGAGTCGGGCGTGCTGCCCGGTGCGGGGACGACGACCGCGCAGATCTCCTCGCCGTGCAGTTCGTCGGGGAGCCCGATGACGGCGACCTGGGCGATCTCCGGGTGCCGGGCCAGGACCTCCTCGACCTCGCGGGGGTAGACGTTGTAGCCGCCGCGGATGATGACGTCCTTCTTGCGGTCGACGATCCGCAGGAACCCGTCCTCGTCCTTGGTGCCGAGGTCGCCGGTGCGGAACCAGCCGTCGACCAGCGCCTCGGCGGTGGCCTCCGGGCGGCCGAGGTAGCCGGAGAAGACGTTGTGGCCCCGGATGACGACCTCGCCCAGCTCGCCGGGCGGGAGGAGTTCGACGCGGTCCTCGACGTCCGCCCGGGCGATCTCGGCGTCCACGCCCCACAGGGGGTGGCCGATGGTGCCGGCACGGGTGCCGAAGACGGGCTGGTTGACGGTGGCGGCCGGGGAGGTCTCCGACAGGCCGTACCCCTCGTAGATCCGGGCGCCGAACGCCGACTCGAACCGTTCCAGCACGGCCACCGGCAGCGAGGCGCCGCCGGAGATGCACAGCCGCAGGTCGGGCAGGGCGGTGGCGTCGGCCGCGACGGCGGCGAGGGAGACGAACATGGTGGGGACACCATGGAAGGTGTTGACCCGCTCCTGGACCATGATCTCGATGGCGCGGGCGGCGTCGAAGCGGGGCATCAGGACGAGCGTCGCGCCCGCGCGCCAGGTGGAGTTGAGGGAGACCGTCTGCCCGAAGGCGTGGAAGAGCGGGAGCGCGCCGAGGACGATGTCGTCGGGGCGGATGTCGTTGGCGTCGAAGGCGTTGACGGTCGCGTTCATCACGATGTTGAAGTGACTGAGCACGGCGCCCTTCGGGACGCCCGTGGTGCCGCTGGTGTAGAAGACGACGGCCGGATCGTCGGCGGACCGGGTGACGTACGAGCGCGGGGGCTCGGCGTCGACCGCGAGCTTCTCCAGCTCCTCGCCGAGGACGACCACGCGGATGCCGAGGGGCTCGGCGGCCGCGCGGGCGGTGGCCTCCTGGGCGGGGTGGGCGAGCAGCAGGGTGGCGCCGCTGTCCTTGAGGACGTGCTCCACCTCGGCCGCGGAGAGCAGCAGGTGGACGGGGACGACGACGCCGCCCACCGCCATGGCCGCGTAGTAGGCGAGCGGGAACTCGGCGGTGTTGGGGGCCATCAGGGCGACCCGGTCACCCGGCCGTACGCCGAGGGCGGCGAGCGCGCCGGCCTGGGCGAGGGAACGGCGCCAGGCCTCGGCGAAGGTGAGGCGCAGGTCGCCCTCGACGAGGGCCGTCCGGTCGGGGCGGCGGCGGGCGTTCTCGGCCAGGATGGCGGCGACGGACAGGGTTGCCATGAGGTGCGGCTCCGTTTCCTGCGGTGCGACTCGTACTGCGGAACTCCCTTGCCAGGAAGGTCCGTCGGGGTGGTTCAGGGGCGCTCCACCAGGACCGCGCTGCCCTGCCCGACCCCGACGCACATGGTGGCGAGGCCGCGTCCGGCGCCGGTGCGGCGCATGCGGTGCAGCAGGGTGGTGAGGATGCGGGCGCCGGAGCAGCCGAGGGGGTGGCCGAGGGCGATGGCGCCCCCGGTGGGGTTCACCAGGCCGGGGTCGATGCCCAGTTGGTCGACGGAGGCGAGGGCCTGGGCGGCGAACGCCTCGTTGAACTCGGCCTCCTGGAGGTCCTCCACGCTCCAGCCGACGCGGGCGAGCGCCTTGCGGGTGGCGGGGACCGGTCCGATGCCCATCACGTCGGGGTGGACGCCCGCCGAGGCGCCGGCGACGTACCGGCCGAGGGATTCGAGGCCGAGTTCCTCGAGCGCGTCCTCGCTGACCAGGAGGAGTCCGGCTGCGCCGTCGTTCATGGGTGAGGCGTTGCCCGCGGTGACCGTGCCGTCCTTGCGGAACACCGGCTTGAGGCGGGCGAGTTTCTCCAGGGAGGTGTCCTCGCGTACGCATTCGTCGCGGTCGACGGTGATGCCGTCCGGGCGCTCCAGGGGCAGGAGTTCGGCGTCGAAGTGGCCGTTCTTCCGTGCGGTGGCGGCGAGTCGGTGGCTGCGCAGGGCGAACTCGTCCTGCCGTTCACGGGAGATGCCGTACCGCTGGGCGACCTCCTCGGCGGTCTCGCCCATGGCCAGGACGCCGTGCAGGTCCTTCATCGCCGGGTTGGTGAGGCGCCAGCCGAGGCGGGTGTCGTAGGTCTCCATGCGGTGCGGGAGGGCCTCGTCGGGCCGGGGCAGCACGAAGGGGGCGCGGCTCATGGACTCGGAGCCGCCCGCGATGACGATGTCCGCCTCACCGGCCGCGATGGTGCGGGCGGCGGTGGTGACCGCCTCCAGGCCGGAGGCGCAGAGCCGGTTGACGGTGGCGCCGGGCACGGAGTCGGGGAGCCCGGCGAGCAGCACGGCCATGCGGGCGATGTTGCGGTTGTCCTCGCCGGCCTGGTTGGCGGCGCCCCAGTACACGTCGTCGATCCGGGCCGGGTCGAGGGCGGGCACGCCGCTCACCAGGTCGCGGACGACGGCCGCCGCGAGGTCGTCGGGCCGCACGGAGGACAGGGCGCCGCGCAGCTTGCCGATGGGCGTGCGGCGGGCGGCCGCGTAATGGACGGGACGCAACTCGGGACTCCTGACCGACGACGTTGTGGATCAGCGTGAACCTACGCCCCGCCGGGACGGAGCGACTTAATTAGCACTGCTAGTTTTGGGCTCTACCGGACTATAGACCGCGCACCGGCCCCCTGGGAAGATCCCCCCGGAGTGACCCACGCGACCACGCCGGAGGAGATCCCCATGACCGACGTACACCCCCACACCCGCCAGGGCGTCCACGGCGCGCTGCACGTCCGCGCCTGGCCGCACCCGGCGCCCCGCTACCTCGCCCTGCTGGTGCACGGGTACGGCGAGCACGCGGGCCGGTACGACGAGGTCGCCGGGGTGCTCACCGGGCACGGGGCGGCGGTGTACGCGCCCGACCACGTCGGGCACGGCAGGTCGGCGGGCGAGCGGGCGGTGATCGCGGACTTCGAGGACGTGGTGACCGACCTCCACGCGGCGGCGGACCTGGCCCGGGCCGAGCACACAGGTCTGCCGCTGGTCATGGTGGGCCACTCCATGGGCGGCCTCATCGCGGCCCGCTACGCCCAGCGGTACGGGTCCGAGCTGAGCGCGCTGGTGCTGTCGGGGCCGGTGGTCGGTACGTGGGCCCTGCCGGGGCGGCTGCTCGCGCTGGACGAGATCCCGGACGTGCCGGTCAGCCCGGCCGCGCTCTCCCGCGACCCGGCGGTGGGCGCGGCCTACGCCGCCGACCCGCTGGTGTGGCACGGCCCCATGAAACGGCCGACTCTTATGGCCTTCGAGCGAGGGCTGGCGGCCGTGGCCGCGGGCGGCGACCTGGGCGGCCTGCCCCTGCTCTGGTTGCACGGCGACGACGACCGGCTGGTCCCGATCGAGGGCAGCCGTACCGGCGTGGAGCGCCTCGGCGCCGGCCGCGCCACCGAGCGTATTTTCCCCGGCGCCCGCCATGAGGTCTTCCACGAGACCGACCGCGCGAAGGTCTTCGCGGAGCTGACGGGCTTCCTGGACTCGGTGCTCGGCTAGAGCGTTATGCCGAGAATCCGGGCGACCGTCCGGGGGACCCCGTGGTCGTTGTTGGACGGGGCCAGGTGGCGGGCGCGGCTGATGACGTCCGGGTGGGCGTTGGCCATGGCGAAGGACCAGTCGGCGGCGTCCAGCATCTCCAGGTCGTTGAGGTAGTCGCCGAAGACCATGGTCTGGGCCGGGGTGATGCCCAGCTCGCGCTGGAGGCCGCGCAGGGCGGCGCCCTTGTTGGCGGTGCGGTTCATCACGTCCACCCAGTGCTCGCCGGACACCACGACCTGGTGGGTGTCGGCGAACGGCGCGAGGGCGGGGGCGGCGCCTTGTTCGGCGGAGCCGAAGTCGTACACCGCGACCTTGATGATCTCGTCGTCCACCGCGGTCACGTCCTCGACCACGCGGTGCTCCACGTAGTACTTGCGCACCTCCGCGAGGAACGCCTCGTCGGTCCGCTCCACGTACGCCGCCCGCTTGCCGCAGACCACGGCGCCGGCGTCCACGCCCCGCGCGGCCAGCCCCCGTACGGTGCGGGCCAGCTCGGCGGCGGTCGCGTGGTCCAGCGGGTCGGAGCTGAGTTCGACGCCGTCGCGGACCACATAGGTGCCGTTCTCCGCGATGAACACCATGCCCTCGGCCACGTCGGCGAACTCCTCGGCCAGCGTCGCGTACTGGCGGCCGCTCGCGGGGCTGAACAGCACGCCCCGGCGCCGGAGTTCGGCGAGCAGGGGCCGCAGGGTGATGGGCGGCCGCTTGTCGTCGTCCAGCAGGGTGCCGTCCATGTCGGTCACCACGAGGCGGATGTCGGCGGGGCCGGAGGGCTCGCCGGAGACGTCGAGGAGGGGCGCGGGCGTCGCTGACATGTGCTGCTTCCGGTCGGTTCGCGGGACGCCCCCAGTGTTCCTCATGGCCAAGGACGGGCTTTCCGCCGGGCGGGGCGGCCGGTCCGGGGATGCCCGTTCGGTGCCCGTTCGCGTACCGTGCGCGATTTTCGGGACACCGGGATCACCGGACGGCACAATGACGCGGGACGGCGTGATCAAGGGACGGCGGAAGGGCGGCACGGTGAGCGACGAAGGGTCCGCCACGGCCGGGGCGGCGCGACCGGACACCTCCGGGGCGCACAACGAGCGGATTGCGGGGAAGGCGGCCGCCATGGAGTTCTGACCGTGAGCCCGCCGGCCCACGTGAGCCGCCTGTGTCCGAGCCCGCCCGCGCCCGCGGCGGGTCCCCACCCGGAAAGTATGATCAAGCAATGTCTGACATGACCGAGACCACGCCCGGCTGGCTGACCACGGACGAGCTGGAGATGGCCAGGGCCCGGCTGCCGATCCTGTACGTCGAGGCCGTGCCCGTGCGGGTGGACGACAGCGGTGAAGTCACCAGTATCGGGCTGCTGTTGCGCATCGGCCCGGACGGCACCGTCAGCCGCACCCTGGTCTCCGGCCGCGTCCTGCACCACGAGCGGGTGCGCGACGCGCTGCTGCGGCACCTGGAGAAGGACCTCGGCCCGGTCGCGCTGCCCCGGGTCCCCGCCTCCACGCAGCCGTTCACGGTCGCGGAGTACTTCCCCACGGCCGGTGTCACCCCGTACCACGACCCGCGTCAGCACGCGGTGTCGCTGGCCTACATCGTGCCGGTGACCGGTGACTGCCGTCCCCGGCAGGACGCCCTGGACCTGGTCTGGTTCACCCCGCAGGAAGCCGCCTCGGCGGCGCTGCACGGCGAGATGCCGGGCGGCCACGGCGCCCTGCTGAAGCAGGCGCTGGCCCACGTGGGCATCGTCTTCTAGCGCTCCCCGTCTTCTGGCGCTCGTCCGGCCGGGGACCGAAGGGTCCCCGGCCGGGCGTACGTCGGGCACGGCGACGTACGGGCGCAGCGCGGGCCCGCGGGCGTGCGCGGCGGTGTCGGCCTCGCCGCCCACGGCGATGTCGGGTTCGGCGTCGGCAGGTCGGCGAGGCCCCGGCGGACGACCTCGTGGTCGTCCAGTAGGAAGACCCGGACGGGGTCCTGGTCCGTGAAGGTGCGTGTCTCGGACATGACGGTCTCTCGTTCCCCTGGGCCGAGGGGCGCCACGACGGCCCATCGGCACGATCATCGCCTCTCTACGAGGTCCACACCAGGGCCGACCGGACCCACCCGGCGCGACGCCCGGTCCCCCGGAGGGACCTGTGGCCGTGGCCCGGAGAGCCCGTTGCGGTCAGGCTGGTGGGTGGGCCCCGTACGGGCCCCCGGCAGAGCCGGACCGGAAGAGCCAGGGAGGTGCAGGCGATGCCCCGAACCGTGACCGCGGGACTGGACGGCTCCGCCGAGAGCCGGGCCGCCGTCGAGTGGGCGGCGCGCGAGGCGGTGCTGCGCGGGCTGCCCCTGCGGCTCGTCCAGGTGTGGGAGCCGCTGCCCGACCCGCTGGCGCAGGCCCCGCTGCTGGGTGCCGAGGCCGAGCAGGACTGGATCGAGCGGGCGCCGGACGACAGCGCGGAGGGGCTGCGGCTGCGCCACCCCGGCCTGGAGGTGATCACCGGGCGGCGCACCGGGGACCCGGTGGACGTGCTGTGCGAGGCCGCCGGGACGTCCGAGCTGCTGGCGCTCGGCTCGCGCGGCCTGGGCGGGCTGCACGGGTTCATCGTGGGCTCGGTGGGCCTGGCGGTCACCGGTCACGCCGACTGTCCGGTGGTGCTGGTCAGGGCCGGCGAACAGGCCGCCGACGAGCACCGGGCCGACCCCACGGGCATCCCGTCGGCCGCGACCCCGTTCCGGCCGGTCGTACTGGGCCTGGACATCACCATGCCCAACGCGGCCCTGCTGGAGTTCGCCTTCGGCACCGCCGCGCTGCGCGGCGCCCCGCTGCGGGTGGTGTACGCCTGGGTGCCGCAGCCCCCGCCCTCGTACAACAGCCCCGGTTACGCCTACGAGGCGGAGGCGCCCCCGGTCCTCCAAGAGGCGCTCGAGCCGCGCAACGCGTTCATGCTCGGCCGGGCGCTGGAGCCCTGGCGGGAGTCGTTCCCTGACGTCGACGTGGCCGAGGCGGCCGTCGAGGGAAGCGCCGGGTCGGTCATGGTGGACGCCTCCCGCGACGCCTGCCTCGTCGTGGTCGGCCGCAGGGTGCGCAAGGCCCGGCTGGGCGCCCGCATCGGGCATGTCGCGCACGCCGTGCTGCACCACTCCCCCGCCCCCGTCGCCGTCGTCCCGCACGCCTGACCGAAGTGGAGATCCCCATGGACGAGCCGATCGTGGTCGGTGTGGACGGTTCCGCGCCCAGCCTGCGCGCCGTGGACTGGGGTGCCGAGGAGGCCGCCCTGCGCGGGGCGCCGCTGCGCCTGGTGTACGCCTCGCTCTGGGAGCGCTACGAGGGCGAGCTGATCGCCCAGGAGCTGAACCGTCCCGTCGAGGAGGTCATGGCCAGGGACGTGGTCGGCACCGCCGAGGCGCGGGCCCGGTCGCGCCGGCCCGGCGTGGAGGTCACCACGGATGTGCTGGCCGGCGAACCGGAGTACGCGCTCGTCCGGGAGAGCGGTACCGCCCGCGCGGTGGTCCTCGGCAGCCGGGGCCGCAGCGGGGTCACCGAGGCGCTGCTCGGCTCGGTCAGCCTGACGGTCGCCGGGCACGCGCACTGCCCGGTGTTCGTGCTGCGCGACGGCCCCGAGGACGAGTGGGGCGGTTCCCCGCGGATCGTGCTGGCGGTCGGCGACAAGCCGCAGGACGCGGCCGCCGTCCGGTTCGCCGCCGAGGAGGCCGAGCTGCGCGGGCTCCCGCTGGAGGCTGTACGCGCCTGGCGGCGGCCCTCGGGCCCCTTCACCGGCCACGACGCGGGCGAGGGCGACCCGGAGGAGGCCGCGCGGGAGGTGGTGGCCGAGGCCCTGCGGGACGTGCCGGACGGGGTGGCGACGCTCGTCCGTACCCCCGAGGGCCACACCCGGGACGCCCTCGTCGAGGCCGCGCGCGGCGCCACCCTCCTCGTGGTCGGGGCCCACCCCCGGCACGGCGGCTTCGGCCTCCAGCTCGGCCGGGTCGCCCACGGCGTGCTCCACCGCGCCCCCTGCCCGGTCGCGGTGGTCCCGGAACCGGCGTAGCCGCCCTCGGCAGACCGCCCCGCACAGCACCGGCTCGCTCCGCACCTCGAAGGCGCTGCGCAGACCGGTGGCCCGCAGCGGCCGCAGGAGTCCCGATCTGGGTACCCGTGCGGCCCGGTCCGTCAGGCGTGGGCCGGGCGGCCCATGCGCGGGAGGGCCGGGGCGGCGAAGCTGGAAGCAGGGGCCGGTCCGGGCCGTGACGGCAGGCGCGGGGTCAGCAGCGGGCCGGCCGACGAGGTGAGGAGCGTCATGAAGGGCTTCGTCTTTCACGGACCGGGCCAGGCGTCCTGGGACAACGTCCCGGACCCCGGCATCAAGGAGCCGACCGACGCGATAGTGAAGGTCGGCATGGTGTCCATCTGCGGGACCGACCTGCACATCCTCAAGGGCGACGTGCCCGAGGTGCCACCCGGCACGGTGCTGGGCCACGAGGCGGTGGGCGAGATCGTCGACGTGGGCAGCGACGTGCGCACGGTCCGGCCGGGCGACCGGGTGCTGGTCTCCTGCATCGCGTCGTGCGGCCGGTGCCGCTTCTGCCGGGAGGGCCGGTACGGCCAGTGCCTCGGCGGGGGCGGCTGGATACTCGGCCATCTCGTGGACGGCACCCAGGCCGAGTACGTCCGGGTCCCGTTCGCCGACCTCTCCGTGCACCCGCTGCCGGCGGCCGTGCCGAGCGAGGCCGCGGTGCTGCTGGCGGACATCTTCCCGACCGCGTACGAGGTGGGCGTGCTCAACGGCCAGGTCCGTGCGGGTGACACGGTGGTGATCGTGGGCGCGGGTCCGATCGGGCTGGCGGCCGTGGTCACGGCCCGGCTGTACGCCCCGGAGCGGATCATCGTGGTGGACCTGGCCAGGACCCGGCTGCAGGCGGCCCGGCGGCTGGGTGCGGATGTCGTCGCCTTCGCCGGGGAGGACCCGCGGATGCTGGTGGACGACCTCACGGGCGGGCTCGGCGCGGACGTGGCCGTGGAGGCGGTCGGCGTGCCGGAGAGCTTCGAGCTGTGCACCCAGGTGGTGCGGCCCTGCGGGCACGTGGCCAACGTCGGCGTCCACGGTTCCCCGGCGATGCTGCACCTGGAGGACCTCTGGATCAGGGACGTCACCATCACGACGGGCCTGGTGGACACGTACTCCACCCCGACCCTGCTGCGGATGGCCGCGGCGGGCCGGCTGCCGACCGCGGAGCTGGTCACGCACACCTTCCCGCTGAACCACATGGCGGAGGCGTACGAGGTGTTCGCCCACGCCGCCGAGACCGGCGCGTTGAAGGTGGTGCTGGGCGCGGACCGGCACGAGGTGGCCCTCCCGATGTCGTGAGGGCGCGCCTCTCAGTCGTCCCGCAGGATGCCGTCCGGGGCGCCGAGGCGGACGCCGGTGACGATCGGCCCCCGGCGGCGGGCCGGTGATCCTCTCCCTCCGGTTCCGCGTACCGGGCCGTACGCGGGACCGATACGTGGAGTCGACGCCGAACAACTCGGCGGTCGCCTGGAGTTGGGCGTCGCGGAGGGCGGTGGCGCGGTGCTGGTGTGGTCGGTGCCGCTGCCCGAGGGGGGGTGAGGCGGGGTCAGGTGCGCCAGGTCGTGACCGCGGCGGCCACGAGGGTGACCAGGGCGGAGAAGGCCACCATCACGGTTCTGAGGCGGGCGGCGAGGTGCCGGCCCCGTTCGGGCGGGGGCTCGGGGGGCTGGTCGGCCGGCTGGAGGAGCAGCCGGCACCAGGGGCACTCGTCGTGAGGCGGGTGCGGTGGCAGCCAGTGGACCTCCCCGCGCGGGGGCGGGCGGCGGTTGTCGCGCGCGTTCGTGTCGTCCCTGCCGTCCCGGTCGTCTCTCATGTCACCCGTGAGCGCGGTGGCCGCCGCGTCATGGTCGCGAAACCTTGGGCCTCTGCCTCACCTAACAGCCAGGCCCTGGGGAGAGGTTGCGGGTCATGCCTGCCGCACGGCCGTTCGCGACGACTGGCTACGGCGCGGCGCGAGGGACGGCACCGGCCACCCCGCCGTAGGTGACGGCACCGAAGACCAGGTGCGGCACCAGGTCCGACACCCAGTCCGTGACGGACCACGTCCGGGGGTCGGTGACACCGAGCCGCGTCATGGAGGCGTCCATGGCCGCCATGGCGAGGACGCCGGTCGCCAGGGTCCCCAGCCACCACGGCACCCGGGCACCGGCGCGGTGCGCCAGGGAGACGACCACGCCGGTGGCGACGCCCACGCCGATGCCGCTCAGCGCCCCGAGCGCGGACAGCCGGTTGTCCCGCTGCTCCCCGGTCCCGCCGACATGGAGGCCCACGGCCTCGGCGAGCCTGTCGGCGGCCTCGGCGGGCACGTCACTGGCGGACCTGCCCCGCAGGGCCATGTCGGCATAGGTGACGGCGTTGAGGGCGGTCGTCCCGGCGGCGCCTGCCGCGCCGCCTCGCAGGATGCTGTGAATCATGCGCCCCCGAGTTCCCTGGACCCCGACCGCGAACCGCGCCGGGTCGCCGTACGGGTGACGGGCCTCCACACACCCGCAAAGAACCTGTCACACACGGACCGGAATGCGGCCCCGGGCCGTGGCCGTTCTTCCTGTCATGACTGTTGGAGTAGCGCTCAACACGCCCGGCGCCGCGAACCAGGTCGACGCCTCCGTGCTCCAGGCCCGCGAGGCCGCCGCGGCGGGAGTACGGTCCGCCTGGTTCGGGCAGACCTTCGGCGCGGACTCGCCCCAGCTCGCCGCCCTCGTCGGCCGCGAGGTACCCGGTCTCCAGGTCGGCACCTCCGCGATCCCGGTCTTCGGCCGCCACCCCCTGCTCGTCTCCAGCCAGGCCCAGACCGCCCAGGCGGCCACCCACGGCCGGTACCACCTGGGTCTGGCCGTGGGCACCAAGCTGCTGACCGAGGGCGGCTTCGGCCTGCCCTTCGAGCGTCCCATCGCCCGGCTGCGCGAGTTCCTCACCGCGCTGCGCCAGCTCACCGAGCACGGCGAGGCCGACTTCCACGGCGAGCTGCTCACCGCCGCCACCCCGGTCCCGGCGCGCGTCCCGGGCGCCGAGGACGGCGTACCCGTGCTCGTCGCCGCGATGGGTCCGCAGGCGCTCAAGGTCAGCGGTGAACTGGCCGACGGCATCCTGCCCTACCTCGCCGGGCCCCGCGCGCTGGAGCGGGACATCGTCCCGGCGGTCAACGCGGCGGCCGAGGCCGCCGGGCGGCCCGCGCCCCGGATCGTGGCCCTGGTCCCCGGCGTGGTCACCGACGACGCGGACGCCGTACGGGAGACCGCCACCGAGCAGCTCGCGTTCTACGAGCAGATCCCGTCCTACGCCAGGGTCCTCGAACTCTCCGGCGCCCGCCGGGCCGCCGACCTGGCGGTGATCGGCGACGAGAAGACGGTCGCCGCCGAGGTGCGCCGCTACCGGGACGCGGGGGCGACGGAGGTGGTCCTGACCGGCACGGAGATCGCCGGTGACGCGTCCCGGCTGCGCACCTACGCCCTCCTCGGCGAACTGGCGGAATGACCCGCCCCCCTCAGGCAGACGACGAAGGAGCACCGATGACCACCCACGCCCCCGCGACGGACCTCCACGCCTTCACCGAGTCCTGGCTGGACTGGTACCGCGCGCACGAGGAGAACCTCGCCGACCCGCACGGCTTCCTCGCGGTGACCAGCCTGAACTGGCTGGACGAGCAGCCGCAGCGCTTCCCCGACGCCCCCGGTACCTGGCGCACCGGCCCCGAGGGCGTCACCGTGACCCTGGACGAGGGCGAGGAACTCACCGTGGCCGGTGAACCGGTGCGCGGCGAGCATCACTTCGGCGTGCTCCCCGAGCGCGGCGGCGTCGAGGCGGTGTGGGGCGACGCGGTGATCGAGGTGGCCAAGCGCGGCGGCCACGACATCGTCCGTCCCCGGCACCCGGACGCCCCGCTGCGCACCGCCTTCGCCGGCACGCCGTCCTACGCGCCGGACCCGCGCTGGGTGGTGACAGGCCGCTACGAGCCCTTCCCCGAGCCCCGCCCGACCACCGTGGGCGCGGCCGTGGAGGACCTCCAGCACGTGTACGACGCGCCGGGCCGGATCACGTTCGAGCTGGACGGCCGCCCGCTGGCCCTGACCGCGTTCCCCGGCAAGGGCCCCGGCGGGCTGATGGTGCTGTTCACCGACGAGACCTCCGGCCGCACCACGTACGCCGCGAACCGGGTGCTCTCCCTGGCGCCGCCCGCCGCCGACGGCACGGTGGTGCTGGACTTCAACCGGGCGGCGAACCTGCCCTGCGCCTACACCGACCTCGCCACCTGCCCGCTGCCCCCGGCGGAGAACCGGCTGCCGGTGGCGATCGAGGCGGGGCTGAAGATCCCGCGCGAGCGGGGCGGGGCCTGACGAAGCGTCAAGGGCCTTTGCCAGGACGGCCCTTGATCTCAGTCGCGCGGGAAGAGGTGGTGCAGCGGCTCCCCGGCGGCGAACCGGCGTACCTGCTCGACGATCAGGCGTTCCGCGCGGGGGCGGAACGCGGCCGAGCCGCCCGCGACATGTGGGGTGAGGAGCACGCCGGGGGCGTGCCGCAGGGGGTGGCCGGCGGGCAGCGGCTCGGGGTCGGTGACGTCCAGGGCCGCCCGCAGCCTGCCCGACCGGGTCTCGGCGAGCAGGGCGTCGGTGTCCAGCGTGCGGCCGCGGCCGACGTTGACGACCAGCGCGCCGTCGGGCAGCGCGGCCAGCTCCTCGGCGCCGAACATGCCGACGGTGTGCGGGTTCTCGGGCAGGACGAGCACCACGATGTCCGTCTCCGGCAGCAGTGCGGGCAGGTCGGCCACCGCGTGGACGCCCTCCTCGGGGCGGGCGCGCCGCGCCACCCGGACAACGTCCGCCTCGCAGGCGAGCAGCCTCCGCTCCAGTGCCGCGCCGATGGAGCCGTAGCCGACGATCGTGACGCGGGCGTCGGCGAGCGAGCGGGTGAAGTGCGGCTCCCAGCGCCCGGCGCCCTGGTCGGCGACCCACTGCGGGAGGTCCCGCTGGGCGGCGAGGATCAGCCCGAGGGCGTGCTCGGCGGTGGAGGCGTCGTGCAGACCGCGCCCGTTGTGCAGGGTGACCCCGGCGGGCATGAGCGGGAGAAGCTTCTCGACCCCGGCGCTGAGTGACTGCACCGCGCGCAGGCCGGTCAGCTTCGGCAGCAGGCGCACGGCGTCCGGCACTGCATAGGGCATCACCCACAGGCCGACGCGCGCGAGTACGTCGTCGGCGGGTTCGCTGCCGGGGGTGACGCCGTCCCACACCTGGACCTCCACACCCTCGGGCCAGGGACCGTGCTGCCGGTCCAGACCGGGCCAGGGCAGCAGGACGCCGGTGGCGGTGTGGTGCAGATCTCTGGTCATCGGACCCTCCGTCTCGTACCGTGCTTTCCGTCCAGTGAAACACTTTCCATCACACGGAAAACAGGGGGTCTGGGATGACAGCGACGTCACCCGCCACCGACACCGCGGCGTCGGCACCCGCACAGACAGGCTTCTGGCGGTCCTCCCGCGCCCGGTACCTGATGCCGGTCGCGTTCGTCACCTACTCGCTCGCCTATCTCGACAAGTCCAACTACGCGATCGCCTCCGCCGGCGGCATGGCCGAGGACCTGAGACTGTCGGCGGGGGCGGACTCCCTGATCGCCGCCTCGTTCTTCCTCGGCTACTTCTTCTTCCAGATCCCCGGCACGATCTACGCCGAACAGCGCAGCGCCCGCCGCCTGGTGGCCTGGTCGACCGTGGCCTGGGGACTGCTCGCCGTACTCCAGGGCCTGCTCAGCAGCCCGGCCCAGCTCATCGCGGTGCGCTTCGCGCTCGGGGTGGTGGAGGGCGCGGTGCTGCCGTCGATGGTGATGCTGCTCGGCCGCTGGTTCACGCGCGGCGAGCGCGGGCGCGCCAACACCTTCCTCATCCTGGGCAACCCGGTCACGGTGATGTGGCTGTCGGCGGTCTCCGGCTGGCTGGTGTCGGTCTCGGACTGGCGGGTGATGTTCGTCGCCGAGGGCGTGCCGTCGGTGCTGTGGGGCGTGTGCTGCCTCTGGCTCATCAAGGACCGCCCGGAGCAGGCCCGTAATCTCCCCGAGCCCGAACTCGCGCTGCTAAGGGCGGACTTGGCGGCGGAGAAGGCGGCCGCACCGCCGGTGACCGGCACCCTGCGCGAGCGGTACGGCCGGGTGCTGCGCTCCCCCGCCGTGCTCACCATGGCCGCGCAGTATTTCTTCTGGTCCTTCGGCATGTACGGCTTCGTCTTCTGGCTCCCGGCCATCATCAAGCAGGGCTCCGGCGAGGGCATCGGCGCCACCGGCCTGCTCACCGCGATCCCGTACGCCTGTGCGGCCGTGGCCATGCTGGTCAACTCCCGCCTCTCCGACCGCAGCGGGCGCCGGCGGGTGGCCGTGTGGCCCTGGCTGGCCTGCGCCGGTCTCGCCCTGCTCGGCTCGTACGCGGCCGGCGACGACTTCCCGCTCGCCCTCACCCTGCTGGTGGTGGCCGGCGTGTGCCTGTACGCCCCGTACGGCCCGTACTTCGCGCTCGTCACCACCCTCGCCCCGCCGGGGATCGCGGGCGCGGCCGTCGCGCTGGTCAACTCCTTCGGTGCGCTCGGCTCGTTCGCCGGGACCTACCTGGTCGGCTGGGTGCGCGGCACCGAGCTGGGCGACGCGGGCGCCTTCGGCCTGATGGCGGTGTGCACCCTGGTCGCCGCCGTGCTGACCCTCGCGGCACCCGAGCCCGCGAGGAGCGCCGGCCCGGTCCCGGTACGGTGACCGTCGAGGCGGCGGCCGCCCCGGCATGCGTACGGAACGGCCGCCGCACCCCATCCCCATCCCGGCCACGACAGCGGCAGTGAACGACGAAAGGCGCGCACGGTGACCACACCATCCGGCGACGACATGCTGGGCCGGGGGCTGCGGCTGCTCACCGTGCTGGCCGAGCACCCCGCCGGCCTCGGCGTGAGCGCCGCCGCCCGCGCCGCGCGGTTGCCCGTGAGCAGCGCCCACCGCATCCTCGGCCGCCTGGTCGAGGAACGGTTCGCCACCTACGACGAGGAGGCCCGGCGGTACGCGCTGGGCTCCCGCGTGCTGGAACTGTCCCGCGGCTTCCAGCGCTCCCCGGCGGGCTACTCAGCGGCGGCCGCGCCGATGCGCAGACTCGGCGCGCGTACCGGACTGCCCGTCATCGCGGGCATCCTTGACGACAGCGAGGTACTGCTCGTCCTCTCGGTGCAGGGCACCCAGCACCTCCAACTGCGCAACGCCGAGGGCACCCGCAACCCCTGGCACGCCACCTCCCTCGGCAAGGCGCTGGCCGCCTGGCTGCCGGAGGCGGACCGCGAACGCCTGCTGGCCGGCCCGCTCCCGGCGGTGACCCCCCGCACGATCACCGATCCCGGACTGCTGCGGGAGGAGTTGACCCTGGTACGGGAGCGGGGCTGGGCGGAGGTCGACGAGGAGAACGAGATCGGCGTCCGCTCGATCGCGGTGGCGCTGCCCGACAGCCCGGAGGGCACCCCGCCGCTGGCGCTCTCCCTCGCCGCGACGGTCATCCTGACGGACGCGGACCAACTCCGCGCACACGCGCCCGCGTTGCGGGAGTGCGCGGAGGAGGTCGCGGCACGGATGTCGCCCTGACCGGGGCGCTCTTCCCAGGCTCCGTCGGCTCTAGCAGAACCAGCCGTCCTGGACCCAGCCCCGGCGGTTGATGTCGCCATAAGCGAAGCCGTACGCCCAGCCGGACTGCTTGCTCTCCACCAGGAACGTCTGTCCCTTGCTGAGCGTGCCCATCCAGGCGCCCAGCGGCTCGGTCCGCACGAAGAGGTCCTGCGCGCAGACGGTCTCGCGGGTGCCGACGGTGCCGTTGGCGGCCTGCGCGGGGCCGGAGCCCAGCAGCAGGACGGCGCCGACGGCGGCCGCGAGCGCCGCGAAGCGGACGGTACGAGGTGCGGACATGCCCTTGCCTCCCAGGTCCCGGCTCACCATGAGCCGTAGCCGCCGATGCATTCGTCGCGCACATAGCCCCAGTCGTTCGGGCCGAAGTCGAAGGTGGCGGCCCAGCCGTTGTAGACGGGGTGCGCTCCTCGGGTGTGGCCGACCTTGTCGCCGTAGTACAGCGTCCGGACCAGGCCGGTGGGCCCGGAGGAACTGTCGTAGTTGGCGTAGAAGCTGGCGCTCTGGCAGATGATCACGGCGTGATCCGGGACGACGGCGGCGTGGGCCGGGGCCGGGATCTGGAGCAGCGCGGCGGTGGCCAGCGCGGGGGCGGTGAGAGCGAGGGCTCGTCTGAGCAGGGGCACGACGCATCGACTCCTCGTGGGGGAGGTGTGGGTTGACGCGGGTAGACCGTAGCGCGAATTGACATGCGCGCAACAGGGCGCAGGGAGGGGCCGGCCGGTACGTCAGTGAGGCTCAGATTCGCGGCACATGCGGCGGCTCGATGACGTGACTCCGGTGACGATGCCGACCGTTCAGCGGTGCGGGCGGTTTCGATCGAGGGCGACGCCGCCCGCATCGCCCGAGTGAGGCAGGGGGTTGGTTCCCGACAGCTACCTTCGCGTACGCGCCCCGCCGTACTGCTCCTCACTCACCGCCTCCGCCCAGGTGGTCTCCGCCGCACCCCCACCCGTCCCCTCCCACATCGCGATGTGCTCCATGAACCGCTCAGGCGCCGCCCCGTGCCAGTGCTCCTCCCCCGGCGGGCAGGTGACCGTCTCTCCCGGGTGGGCCTCCAGGACGGTGCCGTCGCGGGTGCCGATCAGGGCCACGCCCGAGACGACGTGGAGGGTCTGGCCGACGGCGTGGGAGTGCCAGTGGGTGCGGGCGGCCGGGGCGAAGCGGACCAGGTTGGCGCGCAGGCGGGAGGGTTCCTGGCCGGCGACGATGACGTCCCACCACACGTCACCGGTGAACCAGTCGGCCGGGGCCTTGCTGGTGGGCTGTTGCTGGACGAATTCCATCGTGTCTCTCAACTCTGTTGTACCGGTGGCTGGTCGGGCATCGGCTCGGCGTAGTGCCGGAAGCCGGTGCGCTCGGTGTGGAGGGTGTGCAGGCGCTCGGCCAGGGCCTCGGGGCTGCTGTGCTCGGCGTCGGGGTGGATCGCGCCCGGCACGACGAGCTGGGCCGCGTGGATGTTCTCCGCGGCGAGCGTGTCGTGCAGCATGCGCGCGTAGGCGCTCTCGGCGGCGAAGGCGATCGAGGTTCCGGCCCGCTCGGGATGCGGGCGGACCGCGGTGCCGCCGTTGACGAACAGCAGCGTGCCCCGGCCCAGCGCCCGCATCCCCGGCAGGACCGCCCGCACGCAGGTGACCGGTCCTTTCACGGAGAACGCCAGCGGGGCGTCGAGGTCGGGGGCGTCGGTGTCGAGGACCGGCTTCATGAAGTCGGCGCGCGGTACCGGGCTGTACTGCAGGATCTCGATCGGCCCCAGCTCCTCGGCGGCCGCCGTCAGGACTGTGCCGAGGGAATCGGTGTCGAGTACGTCGGCGGGGTAGCCGTGGGCCTCGATGCCGTCGCGGGCCAGTTCCCCGACCAGGCTCTCCAGGTGGTCCGCGTCTCGGGCGATCAGGGCGACGGCGTGTCCGGCGGCGCCGAAGCGGCGGGCGGCGGCGAGCCCCAGGCCGGGGCCGGCCCCGACCACGGCATAGGTGGTCACGGTGGGTCCTCCAGAGGGGTCAGGGCTTCAGCAGCGTCTTGATCGCGCGTCGCTCGTCCATCGCCTTGTAGCCCTCGGCGACCTGGTCCAGGGGGAGCGTGAGGTCGAAGACCTTGCCCGGGTCGATGCGGCCGGAGAGGACGAGGTCGATCAGTTCGGGGAGGTAGCGGCGGACGGGAGCGGGGCCGCCGCGCAGGCCGACGTGGGAGAAGAAGAGTTCCTGGGCGTCGATCGTGACGTCGTGCGGGACGCCGACGAAGCCGACGCTGCCGCCGGGCCGGGCCGAGTGCAACGCCTGCCGCATGGACTCGGCCGTACCGACGCACTCCAGGACCGAGTCGGCGCCGATCCCGTCGGTGAGGTCCTTGATCCGGGCGACGCCCTCCTCCCCGCGCTCGGTGACGATCTCCGTCGCCCCGAACTCCAGGGCGAGCTTCTGCCGGGGCTCATGGCGGCTCATGGCGATGATCCGCTCCGCGCCCTGCTCCTTCGCCGCGATCACCCCGCACAGGCCGACCGCGCCGTCCCCGACGACGACCGCGGTGGAGCCGGGCCGTACCTCCGCCGCTAGGGCCGCGTACCAGCCGGTGCCCATCACGTCGGAGACGGCGAGCAGGCCGGGCAGGAACTCGTCGCCGGGCGTCTCGCCGGTGGCGACGAGGGTGCCCTCGGCGTTGGGGATGCGTACCAGGTCGGCCTGGCAGGTGCTCATGAACTCGCGGTGAAGGCAGTTGGACTGCCAGCCGTTGCGGCAGTTCGCGCAGGTGTTGTCCGAGGTGGCGAAGGACCCCACGACGAGCTGGCCCGGCCGTACGGACGTGACCTCGCTGCCGACCTCCTCCACCACACCCACGTACTCGTGGCCCATGGGATGCGGGTCCCCGATCGGCTCCACACCCCGGTACGGCCACAGGTCCGACCCGCAGACGCAGGTCACGACCGTACGGATGATCGCGTCGGTCGGCTGGAGGATCTTCGGGTCGTCGAGCGTCTCGAAGCGCACATCGCCGGGGGCGTGGATCACTGCTCCGCGCATGACGGGCTCCTTACGGGTTGGTGCGGTTGTCTCGGTATCCAGGTAACCGCTGTTTCGCGTGGGCAGCGAGGCACCGTCGAAGGGTGTACCGGCAGTACACCCCTCCTGCGGCGGGCGGGACGTACCGTCGAGGGGTGGACAACCGTGCAGAGGTCCGCGAGTTCCTGACCTCGCGGCGAGCGAAGATCACCCCCGAGCGGGCCGGGCTGCCCGCCGGGCCCCGGCGCCGCGTGCCCGGCCTGCGCCGCAGCGAGGTCGCGGCGCTGGCGGACGTCAGCGTCGAGTACTACGCCAAGCTGGAACGCGGAAACCTGGCCGGGGTCTCACCGGCCGTCCTGGAGTCCGTCGCCCGCGCCCTCCAGCTCGACGACGCCGAGCGCGCCCACCTGCTGCACCTGGCCCAGGCCGCCGACGGCTCCGACGCCCTCACCCGGCCACGCCGTCGGCGCGCCGGGGGCCAGGGCGCACCGCACCGCAGCCTCCAGTGGACCTTGGACGCCATCACGGCGGGCCCGGCCTTCGTACGCAACGCCCGCATGGACGTGGTCGCGGCGAACTCGTTGGCCCGCGCCTTCTACAGCGACCTCTTCACCGGCCCCCAGCCGCCGAACCTCGCCCGCTTCAACTTCCTCGACCCGGCCTCCCGGCGCTTCTACCCGGACTGGGACGCCTTCGCCGACATCGCCGTCGCCATCCTCCGCACCGAGGCCGGCCGCGACCCGTACGACAGGGACCTGCACGACCTCGTCGGGGAACTCTCCACCCGCAGCGCAGAGTTCCGCTCCCGATGGGCCGCCCACGACGTCCGCCACCACGGCACCGGCACCAAGCACTTCCACCACCCCACCGTCGGCCCCCTCACCCTGGCCTACGAGGGCCTCCAGCTCACCGCCGACCCCGCCCTGACCCTGACCATCTACACGGCCGAACCGGGCTCCGCCTCCGAGGAGGGGCTACGGCTGCTGGCCTCGTGGTCGGCCACGGAAGAAGCCGCGCCGCGCCCGGCCTCCGGCTGACCCGCACGCGGGCCGTCCGGGCGAATACCGCCGGCCACCACCTTTCGAACCCCCCGATCGGGGAACCCACACCCCCATGCGCGCTCTGGTCGTCAACTGCACCCTCAAGCCGTCCCCCGAGCCCTCGAACACCGAGGCGCTCGCGGGGATCGTGATCGCCGCACTCAAGGGACACGGAGTGGAGGTGGACGTCGTACGGGCCGTCGATCTGAACATCGCGCCCGGCGTCGAGACCGACATGGGGAACGGGGACGAGTGGCCCGGTGTGCACGAGAAGCTGCTCGCCGCCCAGATCCTCGTCGTCGCGTCGCCGACCTGGGTCGGGAAGCCGTCGTCGGTGGCGCAGCGGGTGCTGGAGCGGATGGACGCCATGATCAGCGAGACGGACGACGAGGGACGGCCGGTCGCGTACAACCGGGTGGCCGGTGTGGTGGTGACCGGCAACGAGGACGGCGCCCATCACGTGATCAGCGAGATCGACGGCGCCCTGGGCGACATCGGGTACACGATCCCCGGCCAGGCGTGGACCTACTGGCACCTCGGCCCCGGCCCGGGCCCGAACTACCTGGACGAGGAGCGCGGCCACGACTGGGCGGCCTCCACCGGGCGGGCCATGGCGTCCAACCTGTTCCACACGGCACAGGCGCTCGCCGCGCACCCCCTACCCGCTCCCCCTTCCTGACCGAGGAGGGTCAGAGGTCCGCGCCGGCGCCGGGGGTGGGGCCGTACCAGTCCAGGCAGAGCACGGTGGCGTCGTCCTCGATGCGGTCGCCGCAGGCCGCGATGACCGCGGCGACCAGGATGCGTACGACCTCGCGCGGGTGCTCCGCGGCGGTGGCCTCGAGGAGCCCGGGGAGGTCGACGGACTCCGCCCGCCGCTCCTGCATGCCGTCGGTGCAGAGCAGCAGGCGGTCGCCGGGCCGCAGGTCGAGATCCTGCACTTCGGGCGGGTCGTGCTGTCCTGTCACGCCGAAGGGCAGGTTGACGTGCAGGGGGATCTGTTCGACCACGCCGTCGCGCAGCCGCAGCGGCCAGACGTGCCCGGCGTTGACGATCTGGGCGCGGCTCCCGTCGAGGGCGATGCGCAGCAGTTGGCCGGTGGCGAAGGTGCGCCGGCCGTGGTCGAGCAGGGCCTGGTGGATGCGGTGGGCCTGTTCCCCGAGGCCGGCCCCGGCTCTGCGGGCGCCGCGCGAGGCGTTGACCAGCAGGGTGGCCATGAGGGCGGCGTCGACGTCGTGGCCCATCGCGTCGGTGATGGACAGGTGCAGGGTGTCGCGGTCGAGGCTGTAGTCGTAGGTGTCACCGGCGTTGCTGTCGGCCGTGACCAGGGCGGCGGCGAGGGCGAACTCGGCGGCTTCGCAGGAGGGCGCGGAGGGCAGGAGCTGGCGCTGGATCTCCGCGGCGAGACTCACCGGGGTCGTGCGCTGGCCCCAGTGGTAGAGGTCGGTGAAGCGGCGGTCGGTGACCACGATGTACGCCAGCGCGTGCGCGGCCTCCTCGACCTGCTCCAGTACGTCCTCGGTGACGTCGGGCAGCCACAGCTCGAGCACCCCGATGGTGTCGCCGCGGTTGGTGACCGGGGCGAGGACCCGCTGTCCCTGACCGGCGTCCGTCACCTGTACCAGTTTCTGGGTGCGCAGGACCTCGTCGTAGATGCTGCCGGCCAGTGGGATCTGGTCGGCCCGGCGGCCCTGCTGGGTGGACGTCTCCTCGGTGACGCGCACCACGCGGCGCCCGACGACGTCGACGAACAGGAACGACACGTACTGCGCGCCGAACCGGTCACGCAGGTTGCGCGCGACCACGTCGAGCGAGGCCACCGGCGCCGCGGCCTCCGCCGCTGCCAGCACCTCGGCCAGTCCCATCCTGTCGCGCGTCACGTGAGCCTCCCTGGTTCGACCATTCTCCTTCCCGTCGGCCGGACCGGCACACGAGCGTGGTCCGTGTCACGCCCCTTATTCGATCACGGGGGGCGTCGACCGCATGCCCCGGCTCCAGCGCAGTGTCAGCCGGATCAGCCCGGCCGGCGTCAGCGGCCAGGTGGCCGCGAAGACTCAGAGCAGGAGGGGGCGCGCGTAGGCGACGGCCACGGCGAGCAGGGTGAGCGAGACGACGAGGAAGGCGATCATCGCAACGGTGAGGGCGCGCGGGCGCCGCCCGGCCGGGGTGGCGAGCGGGGCCCGTATCTCCTGGAGCCGCCGGGCGAGCGCCAGGTCACGGCTGAGCGCCCGCTCCATCTCGGCCAGTACCCGCTTCTCGTGCGGAGACAGGCGGACGTCCTTCCTGGCGAGCCCCTCCTGCTGGGAGCCGTCACCTGTGCTTTCGCCGTCCGCGCGCCGCCGGATGCGGCGAAGGGGCCGCGCCCGTCGGACGCGGCCCCCTCGTGGTGCACTCCCGCTAGTCGAGCAGCGTGACCGAGTAGTCCAGCGTGGTCCCGGTGACGGAGTACGTCGCCGTCTGGCCGTTGTCGCAGTACGAGACGTACCGGTTGCCGTAGTTCGTGGTGCCGGCGACGGCGTCGACGACCGGGCGCAGGTCGGTGCCCTCCGGGAACGACGTGGTCGTCAGGTCGATGGTCCGGGTCTGGTTCACGGGGTAGGCGTCCGTCGACGGCGACTGCTCCCCGGTACGGGTGCTCGCGGCCCAGGAGACCACGAACCCCGAGTTGTTCACCACCGCGACCTTCTGGACACAGGGCTCCGCCTGCGCGGGCGCGGCCTGCGCGGTCACCGCCGGGACGGCGGCGAGCGCGACGGCGCCCATCAGCGGCAGCGCGGTCCTGAAGAGCTTGCGGTTCATCGTTCGGCTCCCTCTCGTAGGACGTCAAGTCCCTTGCGATGTACGGGACTTGGGATGCGGCGCGAGTACCCGGAGATGACCCGCGACCACTCCCGTCCGGCGCACGGCGCAGCAAATCGGCCATTCGTTCGGATCGAAGGGACGCGGCCGGGCGCACCGGCCCCTGTGACACGCGTCAAGCCTGCTGACCACCCGTGCGTCCGCATCCCTCACCGACGCCTGCGAAGCGTCACCGGCTCAGGGCGGGCAGGCGTCGTACGAGGCGGGGTGCGGGCGGGGTCGGATACGGAATGGCCGAATCCGAAGACGGTCAGGCCGGCCAGGCCGCCCGGGACACCGGTCAGTGCCCGGCGCCGAGTTCGATGCACAGGACCCCGACCGCGATGAGGCAGATGCCCGCGCCCATGACCCTGGTGAGGGGTTCGCCGAAGAGGGCGCGTGAGGCCACCGCGGTGAGGGCGACACCGGCGGCGGCCCAGATGCCGTACGCGACCCCGAGGGCCATGCCGCCGCTCAGGGCCAGGGTGAGGAAGGTGAAGGCGGCCAGGTATCCGGCCACGGTGCCGGCCAGCCACCTCTTGCCGTGGCCTCGGGAGGCCATGCCCAGGCACAGCGTGCCGGCGACTTCGGTGAGGATGGCCCCGGTGAGGAAGGCCCAGATCACGAGCGCGCCCCTTCCTCGCGGGCCTGGCGGGCACGGGCGGACTGCGCGCCGAGTTCGACGCAGAGCACGCCCGCGATCACCAGGGCGATGCCGACGCCCATGACCGCGGTGAGCGGGTCGCCGAAGAAGAGGGCGGCCAGGATCGCGGTGAGGGCGACACCGGAGGCGCCCCAGATGCCGTAGGCGACACCGAGGGCCAGCCCGGCGCGCAGCACGAGGGCCAGAACGGTGAAGGAGCCGACGTAACCGACGACCACGAGGACGTAGAGCGCCGGACGGTCGAGGGCGCCGCGCAGGGAGAGGGTGGCGGTGACTTCGAGCAGGATCGCCGCGGTGAGCAGCAGCCACTTCCTCATGACGCGGGGTCCTTCGACGGCTGTCCCAGCCGTCCGGGCGAGAGCTTCTCCCACTGGTCGGCGACTCGGCCGATGACCCCCGGCATCATGGCTGGACTTTACCAACCACACGGAAAGGCCGACGACTTACTGGACCGCTCGGTCAGATATCGATACGGTCCCCCCGTGGCCAGGACCAAGGAATTCGACCCGGACGCGGCACTCCGGTCAGCCCTCGAACTGTTCTGGCGGCGCGGCTACGAGGCGACCTCGATGGCGGACCTCGTGGAGCACCTCGGCATCGGCCGGGCCAGCATCTACGCGACCTTCGGCAACAAGCACGACCTGTACCTGAAGGCGCTGGACCGCTACACCGAGCACCGCGACCTGGCCCTCCTGCACGAGCTGTCCCAGCCGGGCCCCGCACTGCCGGTCGTACGGGCGGTGGTGCGGCGCTTCGCGGCCGAGGCGAGCAGTGAAGCCCAGCGCGGCAAAGGGTGTTTCGTCACCAACACGGCGGTCGAGCTGGGCGCCGACGACCCGGCCGCGGCCGGCCGGGTCGGGGCGAGCTGGGACCACATGGAGACCCTGCTGCACTCGGCACTGGTACGGGCCCGCGCACAGGGCGAGCTGCCCCCGGACCGCGACCCGCAGGCCCTCGCCCGGATGCTGCTGGTGCTGATGCAGGGCTTGCGGGTGGTCGGCAAGGCGTCGAGCGATCCGGGGCGGGTTGTGGACGCGGCCGAGCAGGCGCTGAGGCTGCTGGCTTGAGCGGGGGCTCGGGGGCGGGTGATGGTGCTCGAATATGGAACGAACAGTCAAGAATGCGGGGGGCTGACATGGCCGCTTTCCCCATGTCCAGCAAGGGAGTTGTCACCGTGACCGCACGCTTCACCGGCAGGACCGTCCTCGTCACCGGCGCGGGTTCCGGCATCGGCCGGGCCGTCGCTCTCGCCTTCGCCGCCGAAGGGGCCTCCGTGGTCGCGGCAGGGCGCACCGCCGCACCACTGGACGAAACGGTCGCCCTGATCGAGGAGAAGGGTGGCACGGCGGCCGCGATCACCGCGGATGTAAGCCGCGCTCAAGACGTCCGGGCGCTGGTCAGCCGCACCGTCGAGCAGTTCGGCAGCCTCGATGTCGCGGTCAACAACGCGGGCGTCTTCCGGGGCGGCGGCCCCGTGGCCGACCTGCCGGAGGAGGACTGGCAAACCATGCTCGACATCAATGTCACCGGGGTCCTGTTCAGCCTTCAGGCCGAGGTCGTCCAGATGCGCACCCAGCCCGGCGGCGGCGCGATCGTCAACATCGCCTCCAACCTCGGCGCGCACCGCCGCGCGAAGGGCCTGGCCGCGTACATCGCCGGCAAGGCGGCCGTCTCCGCACTGACCCGCGCGGCCGCGCTGGACCACATCGCGGACGGGGTGCGCATCAACGCGGTGAGCCCCGGCCCGTCCGACACCGCCATGTCGCTGCGGCCGGGCGAGACCGACGCCGACCGGGCGGTCCGGATGAAGGACGTGGCGCCGCTGGGACGGGTGTCGTCCACCGCCGAGATCGCGGCGGCGGTGTTGTACCTGGCCTCGCCGGATGCCGCCTCCGTGGTCGGCACCGACCTGGTCGTGGACGGGGGCGCGGCGGCCTGACGCGGCTCACCAGGGGACGACGCCCGCGTCCTCGAAGAACCCCCCGGACGGCCCGCCGTCGGGCAGGGTGGCGAGCCGGATCGCCGTGGCCGCGCCCTGCTCGGGGGTGCGGGAGCCCGCGTAGCCGTTGAAGTCGGTGGCCACCAGGCCGGGGCACATGGCGTTGATCAGGATGCCGGTACCGGTGAGCTGCCGGGCGTACTGCACGGTCATGGCGTTGAGGAACGTCTTCGACGGGGCGTACGCCGCCATGACCGGCCCGATCTCGATGTCCGGGTCCGCCTGCCGGGCCAGGGAGCCGACGGAGCTGGAGACGTTGACGATGCGCGGCGCGGCCGAGCGGCGCAGCAGGGGCAGCATCGCGTTGGTGACCCGGATGACGCCGAGGACGTTGGTGTCCACGACGGTGCGGATCACGTCGAGGTCGATCGTGGTCGGGTCCTGCGCCCAGTCCGGCCCCATGTCACCGGAGACGCCCGCGTTGTTCACCAGGACGTCCAGGCCTCCCGCCTGCTTCTCGACCAGCGCCGCCGCCTCGGCCACACTCCGGTCGTCGGTCACGTCCAGCGGCACCCCGAACGCGTCCGCCCCGGCGGCCCGGAGCTTCTCGACCGCCGCCTCGCGCCGCGCCTCGTCGCGGGCTCCGACGCCCACCTGGAAGCCGAGGGCGCCGAGCCCGGCCGCGATCTCGTACCCGATTCCCTTGTTCGCGCCGGTCACCAGCGCGGTCTTCGCTTCGCTCATGTTTCGATGCTCGCTCCCGGACGGGGGGTGGTGCCAACACCGATGCGGTGGGCTGTGATACCTGGCGGGTATCACCGGGTCTACGCTGGAGGCATGGAGGCACTGGAGACCCGTGAGCTGCGGTATTTCATGGCCGTCGCGGAGGAGCTGCACTTCGGCCGCGCCGCCGAGCGCCTCGGCATGGCCCAGCCGCCGCTGTCACGGGCGATCCAGCGGTTGGAGCGGCGCCTCGGGGTCTCCCTGCTGGCCCGCGACCGCCGGGGCGTCTCCCTGACCGGCGCCGGTGAGGTGCTGCTGCACGAGGGCCGCGTGGCGCTCGACGCGGCCACCGCGGCCGCTCGCCGCACCCGCCGCGCGGGCGACGCCGGCGGTGCGGGAGGCACCCGCGACCGCCTGGTGCTGGCGGTGAAGGCCGCCGCCTCCCACGACCTGCTCCAGAAGCTCCTCGGCGCCTACGCGGCCGAGCCCGGCGCCGCCGAGATCGAGGTGCTGCCCAGCGGCATGTGCGAGCAGGGGGAGATGCTGCGCGACGGCCGCGCCGACGTGGCCCTCATGCACGCCCCGTTCAACTCCCTCGCCGGGTTCGACCACGAGGAGCTGATGAGCGAGGGCCAGATCGCCGTACTGCCCGCCGGGCATCCGCTCGCCGCGCGCGAGACCCTCACCCTGGCCGACATCACCGACGTGCCCGACCTGCCGCACGCGCGCTGGCCCCGCGACGGCACGTACCCGCCGGGGCCCGGCCCCGAGATCCACGACCAGACCCAGTTGGCTCAACTGATCGCGCTGGGGCGCACCATGGCCGTCTTCCCCGACTCCGCCCGCGCCTGGCTGTGGTCCGAGCACGCCGCCGTGCCCCTGACCGACGCGCCCCCGGTCGTCACCCACATCGCCTGGCCCGCGCACAGCCGCTCGGTCGCCCTGGCCGGTCTGATCCGTACGGCGACCCGGCTCTGACGGTGCCACACTGGTCCTGTGGCGGACCCGGATCAGCGGCTTGAGCAGGTCATCATGAGCCTGCTGGAGCGCCGTGCCGACACCTCTTCGATCTGCCCGTCCGACGCCGCCCGCGCGGCCTACGAGGGTGACGGCGACGGCTGGCGGGACCTGATGGAGCCGGCGCGCCGGGCGGCCTGGCGGCTGGTCGCGGCCGGTGAGGTCGAGGTGACCCAGGCAGGGCGGCCGGTCGAGGAGTCCGAGGCGCGCGGGCCCATCCGTATCCGCCGCGTACGCCGGTAGCGCGCCTCCTCGTCCTGACAGCCCGGGGTCAAACTGCCGCCGGTTGCCCTACCGTTGGCGCATGGCGCTGCATCACCACAGTGACCGGCCGTGGCGTGTGCGAGTGGACGACGAGGAGGGCACGCCCTGTGGCGCCGGAGTGCTGCTGGACGACCGGCACGTGCTGACCTGCGCGCATGTGGTCCGGTACGCGGGGGCGGCACCCGGAGGCACCACGTCCCGCATGCGGATCAGCAGCGTGGCGTGCCGCCCGGAATGGAGCCGTACCGCGTACGTGGCGCCGGGCACCTGGGTGCACGAGCACGGCACGCAGCGCGGGGACGTGGCGCTGCTCGAACTCGACGAGCCGGCGGGGTGCGGCATCCGGACCACGCTGTGGAAGGCGCCCATCTCCGGCGGCACGGTCCAGGTGTACGGCTTCCCGCAGCACGCGCCGTTCGGCATGGGCGCCGACGCGCGGCTGGCGGGGTCCGGTCACCGGCAGGGCGAGTGGGGCCTGCTGAACCGGATGCGCGAGGGCGTCCCGTGGATCGAGCCGGGGTACTCGGGCGCCGGTGCGATGGCGGTGGGCGGGGAGTTCAGCGGCCATGTGATCGGCATCGTGGTGGCCGACTACGTCAACGGCGACGAGAAGGCGGCCTGGATGCTGCCGACCGAGACGATCCTCAGGTACCTGCCGGCGATCGAGGAGTTCACCGGCGGCGACCGCAACGACGAACTGGGGCCCTCACGCGGCGAGTTGCCCGCGGACGTGCTGGGCGACCCGCTGCGGCTCGCGCTGACCCAGGAGCTGACCCGGCTGCTCGACAGTGGCTGGTCCGGCACCGCCGTCGTCGGCACCGGCGGCACGACCGCCGTGGGCGACTCCTGGCTCGTCCGGCTGGTGCGCACGGCCGACCCGGCGGCCCGGGTCGGGGTCACGGACGCCGAGCTGACCGGTTCCCCCGGCGACACGGTCCTCGGGCTCGGCACCATCGACGCGGCCTACGACGCACGCGGCAGGTCGGTCGGCGACTTCGCCGGCTACCTCACCCGCCGGTTCGGGCTCCCCGGTGGCGACCCGCACGAGGTGCGGCGGCAACTGCTGCGCCGCAGACCGCCTGCCTGCCTGGTGGTGGGCGGCGTCGACCGGGCCCAGGACCCCGAGGCCCTCATGCGGGAGTTACTGGGCCAACTGGCCGCCCGCGCCCGCTCGCGCGGCCTCCGTCTCGTCCTGGGCTTCGAGGGCGCGCCCCCGCCCGGCCTGGCCTACGACGTCTCCCTGGACCCCGAACCGCTGCGCGGGGACGCCGCCCGGAGTGTGGGCGCCACCGAGGTCCAGGCGGCCGTCGGACAGCTCGCCGCACAGGAGGAGGCCGCGTCCGCACTCCAACTGGAGTGGGGCGTGCGGTTCTTCGCCGCACCCCGGCTGCCGCCCCTGGCCGCGCCCCGCCTACGGGTCCGGCTGGCCGTGGCCCGCGCGACCGAGCCCAACCCCGAACTCAGCGCGATCCACGACCGGGCCGCCGACGCCCGCGCCGCCCTGACCCGGTTCGAGCACGGCCTGCGCCGCCTGATCACGGCCCACGAGGACCTCACGACCTCGCTGGAACTGCACCGCGTCCGGGCCGCCCGGTACTTCGGCGACGAGGACCGCCCGCTCGCCGAACGCCACGCCCCGGCCGCCCGCGCCCTCCAGACCGAGCCGGTCGACCTGGGGGCCGCCCGCGAGCTGGTCCGGCGCTACATCGACGAGGTGAACCGCCGGTTCGAGGAGAGGTGACGGGTGACGACGAGCCGTCCGCCGTGCAACCGCCCCGACTGCGGGCGCGGCACCATCGACGAACAGGGCTTCTGCGACCGGTGCGACCGGCTGCCCCTGCCGCAGGACGGCACGGCGCCCGAGCCCCCCGCGCGGACCGGTACGAGCGCCGGTGTTGCGCAGGTACGCCCGGACCCCTGGTACGGCCTCGGCCTGGTCGACCCCGTCCAGGCCCCGGAGGCCCTCGAGGTCCCGGACGCGGCCCCGGAGCCGGTGGCCGAGCAGCACCGTTTCTGCCCCAACCCGGTGTGCGGGCAGCCGGTCGGCCGCGACCAGGACGGCCGGCCGGGGCGTACCACCGGCTTCTGCCCGCAGTGCGGCACCGCCTTCGACTTCACCCAGCCGGGTGGTTTCACCATCGCCGACCGCTACGAGGTCCGGCGCACCCTCGGCTCGGGGGCGTACGGCGCCGCCTACCTCGCCCACGACCGCAACCTGGCGACCGATGTCGTCCTCAAGGCGCTGCACAAGTCGGTGGCCAAGACCGCCCTGCACGAGCGGGACATCCTGGTCGAGCTGCGGCACGACAGCATCGTCCGCATCCTGGGGTACGAGGACGAGGGCCCGCACCTGGTCCTCGAGTACGTACCCGGCGAACCGCTCGCGGCCCGCCCCGGCGACCGTCTCGAAACCCTGCTCGCGCACGGTGTCCGGGTCCTCCAGGCGCTCGACTACCTGCACGCCCGCGGCCTGCTGCACTGTGACGTCAAGCCGCTGAACATCATCCGCTTCCGGGAGGAGAACCCGGCGGGCGCGCTCGACCGGGTGCGGCTCATCGACTTCGGCGCGGTGCGCAGCCAGACCAAGGACACCGGCCCGGTGGTGGCGTTCACCAGGGCATACGCTCCCCCGGAGTCCGACCCGGAGCATCTGCGCCCCACTCCCGGCTTCGACCTGTACGGACTCGGCATGACCCTCCGCGAGGTCTGCCGCTCCTACGGTACCGACCGCTCCGCTCCCGGCGTCGACTCGCTCCATCTGCTGCTGGAGCGCGCCACGCACCCCGAGCCATGGCGGCGGTTCGGCTCGGCCCGGCAGTTCGCGGAGCAGCTCAGCGGTGTCGTACGACAGGTGGTGGCGGCCCCTCCCACCTGCCGCCAAGTGACCCGGCTGTCCGCCCTGTTCGGCCCGGCACCGGAGCCGCTGCACGGCGGGCTGGGCACGGCCCGCCCCCTCGCCCACTGGGCCGAGGCGCGGGCGGACCGGGACGCGCTGCTGGAGATGGCCCCACCGTTCCGCTCACCGGACCCCGGCGACGTGGCGGCCGCCCTCCCGGCTCCCCTGTCCGACCCCGACGACCCCGGAGCCGGTGCCGGTGGAGCGCTCACCGAGAGCCGGCTCGCCCTGCGCCGACGGGACGCCCAAGGGGCGGCGGAGCGGCTCGCGGCTGCGGCCCTGCCCGACTGGCACTGGCTCACCGACTGGTACTGCGGCCTGATCGCCCTGGCCGACGGGCACCCGCGGCGGGCCGCCGTCGCGTTCACCGAGGTACGCAGGGCACTGCCCGGTGAGCTGATACCGGGCCTCGCCCTCGGCCTGTGCGCCGAACTCCGCGGCGACCGCACCGCGGCCCGGTCGCACTACGGCACCGTCTTCGACACCTCCCCCGCGCTCGGCGCGGCCGGTTTCGGGCTGGCCCGCGTACTGCTGCTGGCCGGGGAGCGCGCCAAGGCGGTCGAGGTCGCCGAGAAGCTGGCCAAGGAGTTCCGCTACGAGCGCGAGGCGCGCGTGGCGGCGGTACGCCTGCGTGTCATGGTCCGCCCGGACCTCCGGCCTCCCACCGAGGACGACGTGGACCGGGCCAGGGCGTCCCTGCCCGGCCTCGACGTGACCGACGCGGCGGCTGCCGCGCTCCGAGCCGAGATCCAGTACGCGGAGTTCCTGCGCACCCGCGACCGGCTGAAGCTGTCCGACGCCGTCCGTGCCCTCGGCCCGCACGCGCCCACCGAACGTGAGTACGTCGCGCTGGTGGACCTGGCGAACAAGCTTCGTCCGGGGCTGAGTTGGGGATGGTGGGGAAAGCGCGGCAGATCGGGTCACACCCGTTCCGGAGCCGCACCCGGACAGTTAAGCTTGTAAGACGTTCCGTCGATGACGGATGCACGCTCCGCAACGAAGCGCAGCGACAGATCGGGTGGTGCCGGTGGGGGACAGGACACCCTTGGGGCTGAGCTTTGCCCTGGAAGTGGACTCGCCCTCGGACCTGCCCTACGACGAGCGGCGCGCGGACGCATTGATCACCGTCACCGCACACTCCGCCGCCGGTCCGGCCCCGCAGGTGCGAAGCGCCCAAGTCCTGATCATGGACCGCTCGTTGTCGATGTCCCGGCACAAACTGGACGAGGCGAAGCGCGCGATGTGCGCGGCCATCGACACCCTGCGCGACGGCACTCTGCTGGGGATCGTGGCGGGCAACCACCAGGCCGAGGTGATCTTCCCGCCGACAGGCGGCCTGGCCGTCGTGGACGCACGGTCCCGCGAGGACGCCAAGCTCCGGGTCGTCGGCCAACTCCCCGAGGGCGGAACAGCGATCGGCCAGTGGCTCCACCGTGCGCGCGACCTCTTCGCCTCGGTGGAGTCCCCCGGCACGGTGCGCCACGCTGTGCTGTACACGGACGGCAAGGACGAGCACGAGACGCCGGAACAGCTCGGGGAGATCCTCGCATCGTGCGCCGACCGGTTCATCTGCCATGCGCGGGGACTGGGCGACGACTGGCACCACGCCGAACTCCTCCGGATCACGCAGGCGTTGCACGGTACCGCCGAGGCCGTCGTCACCATCGCGGACCTCACCGAGGACTTCACCCGCCTGATGCGGGAGGCGCAACGGATCGTGGTCCCCCGGCTGTACCTCGGCCTGCGCCTCAACAGCCGCTTCCAGCTCGCGTTCGTGCGGCAGACCCGGCCGGCCGAGGCAGACCTGACGGGACGTCAACTCAAGGACGGTGAGACTCATGTCCCACTGGGTTCCTGGCCCGCGGAGTCCCGCCAGTACCAGGTCTCCCTCCGCTTCGACCCCGACGCTCTGACCGTCGACGAGCTGGTGCGCGCCGCCCGTGTCACCCTGCACGCCGAGTTCCCCGACGGAACCCGCCGCCCCTGCTCCGAGAGCGCGGCCGTGGTCGTACGCCGCCGTGCGACCCCCGGCTTCGGCATCGCCCGCTCCCCCGACCTGACGCGCGTCGAGAACGAACGCGAACTCGGCATGGCCATGCGCGCCTGCGCGGACGCCCAGTTGCGCGGGGACCTCGACCGGGCGGACCACGAACTGCGGCTGGCGACCGGCCTCGCGGAATCGCTCGGGGACACGGCACGCCTGCGGCTGCTGCGTGCGGTGGCGACCACCGGCCCCGACGGCCGGCCGCGGCTGCGGCGGGACGCCTCCCGTGGGCAGATGCTCCGGATCGGCGTCGACTCCACCAAGACGGTGAGCCGACCGGTCGTATCGCACGAACTCCCTTTGCGGGACACCGGTTTGCCCCGCGTGTGCCCCAGGTGCCACACGACGGCGACCTCCCCCACGGCCAAGTTCTGCGAGGAGTGCGGCCACCCGTTCGGGGACGCGGGCCCGGTGGACGCGTTGTGACCGGCCGGCGGCTGCGTGTGCCCCATACGGTCGTGGTGCTGCGGTGGCTGCGGGCGGGCGTGCTGGGCATGGTGGCGGTGACGGCGCTGCTGTACCTGGTGGTGGCGAACGGGGCCGAGGAGCAGATCGCCGCCGCCGACCGCACGACGACGGCCATCCGGCACATCGGTGCGGCGTACAAGCAGGCGGGGGCGGCCGACACCGCGCTGCAGGCCGTCTCCCGGACCGGCGCGATCGACCTGATCGGCACCAGCGGTGACTTCGCCAACGCCACCGCCCGCGTCAGCTCCCACCTCACCTCGGCGACGGAGGGGAACGCGGCCGGGGAGCAGGGACTGAGCCATATCCAGTTCGTACAGGGCCAGTTGACCACCTGCGTGCAGTCGGCCAACACGGCGGTCCTGGACGGCAGACCGGGCCTGGACCGAGCGCGCGACGCCCTGGACGACGCGCCGGAGTACGACGGCAAGGACCCGGTCCCCTTCACGGGCGGCCTCAAGCAGTCGCTCATGGACCTGAAGGCGCTGGAGGCCGAGGCCCGCGACCATCAGCGCAGCTCGGGCTGGCGGGACCCCGGACTCCTCCGGCTCCTGTTCCTCGGCCCTTTGGCGGTCATGCTGCTGCTGACCGGCGTCACCGGCCGCCTGATCGTCCACCGTTTCCGGCGCTACCCCGGCCCGGCTCTCGTCCTGGCCCCGCTGGCCACCGCGTCGATCAGCATCTCCATGTGCACGATCAACCCGCCGAACGTGGCGATCGCGCTGCCCGTGCTCGCCGCCGCCGGTGCGCTCGGCTATCTGGCCTACCGTCCCCGGCTCGCCGAGTACAGATTCCCGCGCCCATGAGACGGCCCACGGCTCCCCTCCTGCGCTGCGCCCTGATCCTCGGGCTGCTCCTGGCGTCCGTCTCGTGCGGCGGACCGGAGCGGAGCAAGGTGACGATCATGGTTCCCTGGTCCGGCACCGAGTTCCGAGCGTTCTACGCGGTGGTCAAGGACTTCGAGCACGGACACCCCGGCATCGACGTCGAACCCCAGGTCACCCGCGCCCTCACCCAGCAGCTCGACGCGGCGGTGGGCGCCGACGCCGAGCCCGACCTGGCCGTACTGCCCAGCGTGGGGGCGATCACCAAGTACCGGGGAGAGGGGGCGCTCCGGAGACTCGACGTCGACACGAGTGCGTACGTCCAGCCCTTCCGCGCGCTCGGCATGCACGGCGGGGACGTCTACGCGGTCCCCGTGAAGGCCGATCTCAAGAGCCTCATCTGGTACGACGCCCGGTCCACCGAAGCGCCTTCACCGGAGCGGTCAGGTCGCCACCGCTGGTGTCTCGGGCTGGAGTCCGGTCCGACCTCCGGCTGGCCGGGGGCCGACTGGATCGCGGACCTGGTGCTCTCCGACGCGGGCGTCGACACCTACACCGACTGGGCCTCGGGCACCGCGGAGTGGGCCGAGGGCCCGGTCAGGGACGCGTGGACCGCGTGGGAGAACCTGGTGGGGGCCGGCCTCAAGGGCGCGACCACGCGCGACTTCCGCCAGGCCGCCGACAGCAAGGACGCGAAGGGGTGTGCACTGAGCCACGGCTCCCTCTCCGCGATGCCTTTCAGCTCGGCCCAGGTGAGCGACGACCAGTACACCTACGTACCGTCCTCGCGTAACGCCCTGGAGGTCTCGGCGGACTTCGTCGGCAAGTTCACCCGGAACGAGGGTGCCGACGCGTTCATCACGTACCTGGCGAGCGCGGAGGCCCAGCGGACCTGGGTGAACGAACCCGGCTTCGCGGTCTCCGCCAACCGGAAGGTGACGGAGTACGACAACGCGACCCAGGGCCGGATCGCCGGGATACTCCGCTCCCCCGACTTCGCGCTCTGCTTCAGCGCCGCCGACGCGATGGACCCCGACGTGTCCGCCGCCTTCTACCGGGCCGTGCTGGACTACGCGAACGGCAAGGAACCGCGCCCCCTGCTGGCGGCGCTCGACAAGGTCCAACGGCAACTCGGTTACCCCTCGCGGAAGTCCGCGCCCACACCGCTGTGCAGCACCCCCAAACCCCGCTGATCCCCAGCCAGTTCTTCCAGGAGACCCCATGGCGGACGCCATCCAGTTCACCCTCGACGACGGGACCTGCGTCCTCGTCGCCCCGCCCACCCGTACCGGAACCGGGGCCGTGGGCCTGGGAACCCGGCTGGAGAGCGCGGGCGAGACCCTCCGGGAGGCACTGCGGCCGATCACCGCCGCAGCCTCCGAGGTGATCGGCCAGTTCCGCGACGCCGCGCAGCGGCCGGACGAGGTGGAGGTCACGTTCGGCGTGACCCTGGACGCCAAGCTCGGCGCGGTCCTGACGAGCGCGGGCACCAGCGCGCACCTCGACGTCACCCTCCGCTGGAGCGGCACCGAGCCCGAGCTATGACAGTTGACGCTCCATCACCTTCTCCAGGCGTGCCCGCTCACCATCGGCCGACCGCGCCTGTTCCAGCAGCAGCCGGGCCGAGCGGCCCCGCAGATTCAGGGTCATGAGCTGGTTGCCGAACCAGGGACCGCCCGTGTGCCGCCAGACGACGGGGAGTCGGGCGCAGCGTCCGTGCCGGGCGAGCAGGCGTCCCAGTGCCCGTGCCGTCCGGCTCCAGCCGAAGCGGAAGCCGAACCGCATCGACCGGGGTACCGAGTTGTGCACGGGCGAGCAGGTGAGCTGCGTGACACGGGAGTCGACCGTCGCGGTCCGCCAGACGGGCTCGGCGACGTAGGCGTGGTGGACGTCGCCGGACAGGACGCTGATGGTCGCCGGCGCCCCGGGGCCCGAGCCGGCCTCGGCGATCAGGTCCGCCAGCGCGGTGAACGACGCCGGGAAGGCCGCCCAGTGCTCCAGGTCGGCCGCCCGGCGCAGCCACTCCCCGAACCGGGCCCAGCGCGGGCCGCGTTCGCCCCGGCACAGGGCCGCGTCCCACGCCTCGGCATCGTGCACGAGGTGGGGCATCAGCCAGGGCAGCGAGGTCCCGATCAGCAGGTGGTCGAAAGTCCCCCGGTCCGCGAGCGCCTGTTCCCGCAGCCAGTGCTCCTCGTCCGGGTCGAGCATCGCCCGCTCTTCCTCGGCCAGCACCCGCGCCGCCCGCGAGTCCACGATCAGCACGCGCACCCGGCCGAAGTCGCGGCGGTAGCTCCAGCGGGTCGACGCCGGGTCGGCGTCGGCCTCGGCGGCGAAGGCGCGCAGCGCGTCGGTGCCGTCGGAGGCGGAGGTGACGGCGGTGTACAGCGGGTCGGCGGCCAGGTCGTCCGGGGCGAGGTTGCCGATGTGCTGGTAGACCCAGTAGGACATCAGGCCGCTCAGCAGCCGCTCGCGCCACCACGGAGTGGCCCGCATGTCTGCCAGCCAGGCGGCGGAGGTGTTCCAGTCGTCGATGACGTCGTGGTCGTCGAAGATCATGCAGCTCGGCACGGTGGACAGCAGCCAGCGCACCTCCGGGTCGAGCCAGGACTCGCGGTACAGCCCGCTGTACTCCTCGTAGTCCGCCACCTGGGAGCCGGGCGGTTCGTCCAGGTCGCGGCGGGCGGCGATCCGCTTCTGGGTCTCCTCGGAGGTCTCGTCGGCGTAGACCTGGTCGCCGAGCAGCAGCAGGACGTCGGGGCGTTCGCCGCCGGCGGCGAGCCGGGTGGCGAGGGTGTCGAGGGCGTCCGGACCGGCCGGGTCGTGGCCGCCGTCGGCGGGCGGTGCGGCCCAGCGGCAGGAGCCGAAGGCGACCCGCAGAGCGCCCTCGGCGCCGGGCACGCGGATGCGGGACGGCGGGAAGGGCGAGTCGGGCAGCGGCCACACGGACTCGCTCTCCAGCAGCACCTCGTACTCCGCCTCGGTGCCGGGCGTGAGACCGGTCACCGGTATCAGGGCGTAATGGTGGCCCTCTATCTGGAAGGTGCGTGCGGTGCCCTTGGCGCCGTCGGAGCAGCGCACCTCCGCGGTGCACGGACCGCTCGTCTCGACCCAGACGGTCGCGGACGAGCCGTCGACGTAACGCAGCAGGGGGCCCAGGGTCAGGCTCGGCAAGATGTCCTCCGTCCCGCCCCGGCCGGTGCGGGCGGGGCGGACCGTACGGTAGTCAACGGGGAACGGCGGCGGACAGTCCCCCCTCGACGGCCGGACGGAATCGCCGGCGCCCCGGTGCGCCGCTGTCGGCAGCACCCCGCGCGCCCACTACTCCATGCGGGTGTCAAAACCCCCCGATCGGCGGCGTGTCGGCCGCTCAGGAAGCCGGGGTGCGGCCCGAGCCGCAAGGATGGCCGTCACTGACGCCACGGCGCGGGTGGAACTCGAGCATCAGGAGAAGCGGGACCTGTGACAATCATCAATCAGCCCGAGCCGGCGGCTGAGGACTCCAGCGAGAACGAGCTTCTCATCCACCGCAGGCAGCCCGGCAACGTCGTCGTGAAGTGGCTCACGACCACCGACCACAAGACCATCGGCACGCTGTACCTGACGACGTCGTTCGGGTTCTTCCTGTTCGGCGGCGTGATGGCGCTGCTCATTCGGGCGGAGCTGGCGCGCCCCGGAATCCAGATCATCTCCAACGAGCAGTACAACCAGGCGTTCACGATGCACGGCACCGTGATGCTGCTGATGTTCGCCACCCCGCTGTTCGCGGGGTTCACCAACTGGATCATGCCGCTCCAGATCGGCGCGCCCGACGTGGCGTTCCCCCGGCTGAACATGCTGGCCTACTGGCTGTACCTGTTCGGCTCCCTCATCGCGGTCAGCGGCTTCATCACTCCGCAGGGCGCGGCCGACTTCGGCTGGTTCGCCTACGCACCGCTGAATGACGCGGTCCGCACCCCCGGTGTCGGCGGTGACCTGTGGATCATGGGCCTGGCCTTCTCCGGCTTCGGCACGATCCTCGGCTCGGTCAACTTCATCACCACCATCGTCTGCATGCGCGCTCCGGGCATGACGATGTTCCGCATGCCGATCTTCGTGTGGAACGTGCTGCTCACGAGCGTGCTGGTCCTCTTCGCCTTCCCCGTGCTGGCGGCGGCGCTGCTGGCGCTGGAGGCGGACCGCAAGTTCGGCGCCCACATCTTCGAAGCGGCCAACGGCGGACCCCTGCTGTGGCAACACCTCTTCTGGTTCTTCGGCCATCCAGAGGTGTACATCATCGCCCTGCCGTTCTTCGGCATCGTCACCGAGATCATCCCGGTGTTCTCCCGTAAGCCGATCTTCGGCTACATGGGCCTCATCGCGGCCACGATCGGCATCGCCGGTCTCTCGGTGACGGTGTGGGCGCACCACATGTACGTCACCGGCGGTGTGCTGCTGCCGTTCTTCTCCTTCATGACATTCCTCATCGCGGTCCCGACCGGTGTGAAGTTCTTCAACTGGATCGGCACGATGTGGAAGGGCTCGCTGTCCTTCGAGACACCGATGCTCTGGACGACCGGCTTCCTCGTGACGTTCCTCTTCGGCGGTCTGACCGGTGTCATCCTGGCCTCGCCGCCGCTGGACTTCCACGTCTCGGACTCGTACTTCGTGGTCGCGCACTTCCACTACGTGGTCTTCGGTACGGTCGTCTTCGCGATGTTCGCCGGCTTCCACTTCTGGTGGCCGAAGTTCACCGGCAAGATGCTGGACGAGCGCCTCGGCAAGATCACCTTCTGGACGCTGTTCATCGGCTTCCACGGCACCTTCCTGGTCCAGCACTGGCTGGGTGCCGAGGGCATGCCCCGCCGCTACGCCGACTACCTGGCGGCCGACGGCTTCACGGCCCTGAACACCGTCTCCTCGATCTTCTCGTTCCTGCTCGGCCTGTCGATGCTCCCGTTCTTCTACAACGTCTGGAAGACGGCGAAGTACGGCAAGCCGGTCGAGGTGGACGACCCGTGGGGCTACGGCCGTTCGCTGGAGTGGGCGACCTCCTGCCCGCCGCCTCGCCACAACTTCGTCACCCTGCCCCGTATCCGCAGCGAGTCCCCGGCGTTCGACCTGCACCACCCGGACATCGCTCGGGCGGAGCGCGAGGCGTACGCCATCGGGCAGTGAGTCCGGAGATCACCATGACCAGACTGCCGGGGCAGGAAGCCGAAGGCGCCGGCCTCGGCAACGAGGTCGAGGGATATCTGCTGTGGCAGGCCACCATCGCGGTGGCCGAGCAGCGGGCGCGGGAGTTCGTCGAGCGCATGGACTGGCTGACCACGGCGCAGCGCGAGGAGATCGAGCAGCTCTACGTCTCCGACAGCCTGCGCCGTGCCCGGCAGGACCTGGAGCGCATCGCGGCCCGCTGCCGGTCGCTGAGGGGCGAGTACGAGGAGCGCTATCGCGTGTTGCGGCTGCGCTGTGTGGGATACACGCTGGGCGCGGCGGCCGGTCTCACCTCGGCGGCGGCCGCCGCACTCGCGCTGAGCCGCTGACCGGAGAGGACCTCGTATGAAGATCGCCGTCGTCGGAGCGGGCGGATTCGTCGGATCACGCCTGGTGAAGAAGCTGCGGTCGGCGGGCCACGAGGTCACCGCGCACGACCGTTCCAGCGGGGTCGACCTGCTGACGGGCGAGGGCGTGCCGGACGCGCTGGCCGGCACCGACACCGTCGTCAACAGCATCAACGCCCCCACCTTCGACGCGGCCGCCGCCCCGTTCTTCCGCACCACGACGGAGACGCTGCTGAACGCGGCGGACCGGGCCGGGGTCGGGAACGTGGTCCTCCTGTCCATCGTCGGGGTCGACCAGGTGCCGGACGTGGAGTACTACCGGGCGAAGCTGGAGCAGGAGCGCCTGGTGGAGGCCGGCCCCGTCCCCTACACGATCGTGCGGGCGACCCAGTTCATGGACTTCGTCGAACCGATCATGTCCTGGACGACGTCGGGCAACACGGTACGGCTCCCCACCACCATGCTCCAGCCGGTCGCCATCGACGACGTGGTCGACACCCTCGCCGAGGCCGCCACCACCCCTCCCCGCAACGGCATCGTCAACGTCGCGGGCCCCGACGTCTTCCCCTTGGACGAACTCGGCCGCGTCACCCTCCGTGCCGACCCCGACGGCCGCGAGGTGATCGTCGACGAGAACGCCGGCCTCTTCGGCCAGGCCCCCCAGGACGCCCTCGTCGCGCCCCCGGGCGCCCGCCTGGGCAGGACGTCCTACGAGCAGTGGCTGCAAGAGCGGCGCGACGCCTGAGCCCACCCACGAAGTGTCACCGAGGGGGAACTCGAGCACGGGAAACACCGGCGCGCACCCCGGACCGGCTGACAGCGCCGACCGCAGGAATCCGATCCCCGAGAACGACCGAGAGCCGGTGCCGGATTTCTCCGGTACCGGCCCTGATCTGCGACTCTCACGAGTCGGGACGACAGGATTTGAACCTGCGACCCCTTGACCCCCAGTCAAGTGCGCTACCAAGCTGCGCCACGTCCCGATGCTGTTTGACCTGGGGTTTCCCTGGTCGAAACGCGCAGGGAAACTCTACCGCACTCGGGTCGGTGCTCGCGCACCGGTCGGTTGTTGACCTCAAGTGGGATTGAGGTTGCAGGATCGACGGCATGACGATCACAGCGGACCACGACTACGACGATCTGCCCCGGCTGATGAGCCTGATGACCGGCGACGAGAAGCACGACTTCGCCGCCACCTCCACGCTCGACGTGCTGTGGGTGCTCTACGACCGGGTGCTCGACGTCACCCCCGAGCGGGCGGAGGCGACGGACCGGGACCGGTTCCTGCTGAGCAAGGGGCACGGGCCGATGGCGTACTACGCGGTGCTCGCGGCGAAGGGGTTCGTGCCCGAGGAGTGGCTGCCCGGCTTCGGATCGTACGACTCGCCGCTCGGGCATCACCCGGACCGGGTGCTCGTGCCGGGGGCGGAGATCGGCAGCGGGTCGCTCGGGCACGGTCTGCCGCTCGCCGTCGGCAGCGCGCTCGGGCTGCGGGCGCAAGGGCTCACGGACCCGGCCGTATGGGTGCTGATCGGGGACGCCGAGCTGGACGAGGGCAGCAACCACGAGGCCATCGCCTACGCCGGGGCGGCGGGTCTGGACCGGCTGCACACCGTGGTCGTGGACAACGCCTCCGCCAGCCACGCCCTGCCCGGGGGCATCTCCGCCCGGTTCGAGGCCGCGAACTGGTCCACCACCACCGTGGACGGACGCGACCACGCCGCGCTGTACGAAGCCTTCACCGCCCCGCACCCCGGCCGCCCGCACGCGGTCGTCGCCCGGGTGGAACCGAAGAACGCCCGCTGACCGGAACAGGAAAGGCTCATCCTCGTGGAGACCATCGAGAACATCGCGGCCATGGAAACCATGCGTGACCGGTTCGGCGCCGTCGCCTCCCGGCTGCTGGACGAGGACCCGCGGGTCGCGGTCGTCCTCGCCGAGATCGGCAAGGACGCGTTCACGGACGCCGCCCGCCGCCACCCCGACCGGCTGATCAACGTCGGCATCCGCGAGCAGCTCCTCGTCGGCGCCGCCGCCGGGCTGTCGCTCACCGGGATGCGGCCCATCGTGCACACCTTCGCCGCGTTCCTCGTGGAGCGCCCCTTCGAGCAGGTCAAGCTGGACCTCGGCCACCAGGACACCGGCGCGGTGCTGGTCAGCGCGGGCGCCTCCTTCGACTGGCCGGCCGGCGGCCAGACCCACATGTCACCCGGCGACGTAGCCCTGCTCGACACCCTGGACGGCTGGACCGTGCACGTACCCGGCCACCCGGACGAGGCCGAGACCCTGCTGCGGCACGCCGTCGCGGCGGGCGACGACAAGGTGTACGTGCGCCTCTCCCTCCAGCGCAACCGGCTTGCGCGACCCGTCGACGGCGCCCGTTTCCACACCGTGCGCGAGGGTCGCGCCGGGGTCGTCGTCGCGGTCGGCCCGATGCTGGACGCCGTCCTCGCCGCCACCGAGGGTCTGGACGTGACCGTGCTCTACGCGAGCACCGTCCGCCCCTTCGACGCGGCGGCCCTGCGCCGGGCCACCGAGGCGGCCGGCACGGACGTGGTCCTCGTCGAGCCCTACCTCGCCGGGACCTCGACCCGCGCCGCCGCGGAGGCCCTGTCCGACGTGCCGCACCGGGTGCTCGGGCTGGGCGTCGGCCGCCGGGAGCTGCGCCGGTACGGCACGCTCGACGAGCACCTCGCCGCGCACGGCCTGGACGCCCGTGGCCTGCGGGAACGGATCGGCGCGTTCGTCGGGGCGGGAGCGGTCAGCGCCTAGCGCTCCTGCGGCACCCCCAGCCCCGGATGCTCCTCCAGCAGCCGTATGGGAGCCGCCTGACGCCAGGAGTCGGCGAGGATGTCCCGGAGTTCGTCCTCGCCGTCCAGCGCCGCGAGCCGCGCCCGCACCCAGGCGAACTGGGCCTCGTGGTCCGCGATCCAGAACTTCTCCGGCTCGGCCAGCACCAGTTCGTCCCGCTCCTCCTTCGGGCAGCGCACCGCGAGGGAGGTCTCCTCCTCCGGGAGCGTGGCGAACATCTTCCCCGCCACCCGGAAGGTGGGCATGCTCCAGGCCGTCTTCTCGGTCGTGTCCGGCAGGGACAGGGCGATACGGCGTACGTCTTCTGCGTCCGGCATGCAACGCACCGTAACGCCCGGCACTGACAACGGCCCCGGCTCAGCCCTCGGCCGCGGCCTGCCCCAGCGCCTCCAGCACCGGCCGGATCAGCGGATGCCCCTCCGCGCCCCGGCGCACGGCCGCGAACACGCGCCGGGTCGGCGCCACCCCGTCCACGGGCCGTACGACCACCCCCGTCAGGTCCATGCCGCGCAGCGCGGAGCGGGGTACGAGGGCCACGCCCGCGTCGGCCGAGGCCAGCGCGACCACCGCGCGGAAGTCGTCGGAGGAGTGCTCCAGGCGCGGCTGGAACCCGGCGCTCTCGCAGGCCAGCACGACCACGTCGTGACAGGGGTTGCCGGGGTACGGGCCGATCCACGGGTCCTTGGACAGCTCCGCCAGCGGCACCTCGGCGTCGCCGGCGAGCCGGTGCCCGAGCGGGACCACGGCGTCGAACGGCTCGGCGTACAGCGGGAGATGGGTCAGCCGGGGGTCGTCGGCGGGCGGCGCGCCCCGGTACTCGACGGCCACCGCCACGTCGACCTGCCGGTCCAGCAGCATCCGCAGGCTCGCGTCGCCCTCGGCGTCCTGGACCCGGATTCCTATGCCGGGCGCCGACCGGCCGAGCCGGGCCAGCGCGGGCGCCACGACCTGGGCGATTCCCGTGGCGAAGGCGGCGACGGTGACCGTCCCGGCCTCACCCTTGCCGTACGCCGCCAGCTCCGCCTCGGCCCGCTCCAACTGGGCGAGGACGGCGTTGGTGTGGCTGAGCAGGATCTCACCGGCCGGGGTGAGCCGTACGCCCTTCGCGCCGCGCTCGACCAGGCGGTGGCCGGTCTCCTGCTCCAGCGACGTGAGCTGCTGGGAGACGGCGGAGGGGGTGAGGTAGAGCGCGGCGGCCGCCGCCGTGACCGTGCGGTGGTCGGCCACCGCACGGAGGATGTGGAGCCGCCGCGCCTCGATCATGCCGCCATTATCGCAAGGCGGCCGCGCAGGTCAGCCCGCCAGTTCGGCGCGGGCCGCGATGAAGGCGTCCACGGCGCGGTTCACGTCCTCGGTGGAGTGCGCGGCGGAGAGCTGGACGCGGATGCGCGCCTTGCCCTGGGGGACCACCGGGTACGAGAAGCCGATCACGTACACGCCGCGCTCCAGCAGCAGTTCCGCCATCCGGCCCGCCTCGGTGGCGTCACCGATCATCACCGGGGCGATCGCGTGGTCGCCGGGGAGGATGTCGAAGCCGGCCTCGGTCATGCGGGAGCGGAACAGCGCGGTGTTCTCGGCGAGCCGCACCCGCAGGTCGTCGGCGGACTCCAGCAGGTCGAGGACCTTCAGGGAGGCGGCGGCGATCACCGGGGCGAGGGTGTTGGAGAACAGGTACGGGCGCGAGCGCTGGCGCAGCAGGGCGACGATCTCGGCGCGGGCCGCGACGTAGCCGCCGGAGGCGCCGCCGAGGGCCTTGCCGAGGGTGCCGGTGATGATGTCGACGCGGTCCATGACGCCGTGCAGCTCGGGCGTGCCGCGGCCGCCCGCGCCGACGAAGCCGACGGCGTGCGAGTCGTCGACCATGACCATCGCGTCGTAGCGGTCGGCCAGGTCGCAGATCTCGGCGAGCGGGGCGACGTAGCCGTCCATGGAGAAGACGCCGTCGGTGACGATCAGCTTGCGCCGGGCGCCGCCCACGTTCGCCTCCTTGAGCTGGGTCTCCAGGTCGGCGAGGTCGCGGTTGGCGTAGCGGAAGCGGCGGGCCTTGGACAGGCGGATGCCGTCGATGATGGAGGCGTGGTTGAGGGCGTCGGAGATGACCGCGTCCTCGGGGCCGAGCAGGGTCTCGAAGACGCCGCCGTTGGCGTCGAAGCAGGAGGAGTAGAGGATCGTGTCCTCCTGGCCGAGGAACGCCGAGAGGCGGGCCTCCAGCTCCTTGTGGACCTCCTGGGTGCCGCAGATGAAGCGCACGGAGGCCATGCCGTAGCCCCAGCGGTCGAGCGCCTCGTGGGCGGCGGCGATCACCTCGGGGTGGTCGGCCAGGCCCAGGTAGTTGTTGGCGCAGAAGTTGAGGACCTCACCGGGGCGCCCGCCCTGGGTGACCTCGACGGTCGCGGACTGCGGGGTGCCGATGACGCGCTCGGGCTTGTGCAGCCCGGCGGCGCGGATCTCGTCGAGGGTGGCGCGGAGGTCGTCGCGGACGGTGTCGAACATGGGGGCTCCTACGGAAGTGAGGGGGCGAGTGAGCCGAAGGGGCGCGGCGGTGTCGGGAGAGCGAGCGCGCGGAGGCCCGAAGGGCTGAGCACGGTCGGTCTCCCGACACCGGCTCGGGCGCCCCGGAGGCGAACCGAGCCGGGAATCAGGCCGTCCAGTCGAGGATGACCTTGCCGCCCTTGCCGCTGGCCGCGTCCTCGAAGGCCGCCTCGTAGTCGCGGTAGCCGTACCGGCCGGTGATCACGGGGGCGAGGTCGAGGCCGCCCTCCAGGAGGACCGACATGGCGTACCAGGTCTCGAACATCTCCCGGCCGTAGATGCCCTTGATCGTGATCATCGAGGTGACGATGCGGGACCAGTCCACCGGGAACTCCTGCGACGGCAGGCCCAGCATGGCGATGCGGCCGCCGTGCGTCATGTTGGCGATCATGTCGCGCATGGCCTCGGGGCGGCCGGACATCTCCAGGCCGATGTCGAAGCCCTCACGCAGGCCCAGCTCCCGCTGACCGTCCGCGATGGTGGAGCGCGAGACGTTCAGTGCCAGGCTCACTCCTATCTTGCGGGCCAGCTCCAGGCGCTCCTCGCTGACGTCGGTGACGACGACGTTGCGGGCGCCCGCGTGCCGGGCGACGGCCGCGGCCATCAGGCCGATCGGGCCCGCGCCGGTGATCAGCACGTCCTCGCCGACCAGCGGGAAGGACAGCGCGGTGTGCACGGCGTTGCCGAACGGGTCGAACACGGCGGCGATGTCGAGGTCCACGGGGACCCGGTGCACCCACACGTTGGACGCGGGCAGCGCCACGTACTCGGCGAACGCGCCGTCACGGCCCACCCCCAGGCCGATGGTGGAGCGGCACAGGTGGCGGCGGCCGGCCAGGCAGTTGCGGCACTTGCCGCACACCAGGTGGCCCTCGCCACTGACCCGGTCGCCCACCCGGATGTCGGTGACGTCGCGGCCCGTGGACACGACCTGCCCGACGAACTCGTGGCCGACGATCAGCGGGGTGCGGATGGCCTGCTGCGCCCAGCCGTCCCAGGCCCGGATGTGCAGGTCGGTGCCGCAGATACCGGTCCGCATGACCTTGATGAGCACGTCACCGGGACCCACTTCGGGCTCGGGCACGTCCATGAGCCGGAGACCGGGCTCCGCCTTCTCCTTGACCAGCGCCTTCAACGCTACGGCTCCTGTGGGTGAGGCCCGGCCGTACGGGCTCGCCGAGGCGTCCGCACCGGGTCCGAGGGGTGGAATCACCCCGCAATCTGCCGTATGCGCCGACCGGAATCCATCGAGCTTTTCTTAACCGGCGCCACAGGTTTCCTTCACACCTCGGAGGCTTGGGTTCAACTCCGGTCGTATTTACGTTCGTTCAGATGGGCAGCCCGTCGTCGGCGGCCCGTTCGATGCGTACGGCGAGTTCGGCGGCCATCCCCTTGATGGCCTCAAGCCCGGACCTGCCCCAAGCGCGCGGCTCCGTGTCGGCGGCGCACACGGTGCCGAGCACCATGCCGGAGCTGTCGATGAGTGGGGCGCCCATATAGGAGCGGATGCCGAGGTCGTCGACGATCGGGTTGCCCGCGAAGCGGGGGTAGTCGCGGACGTCCTCCAGCACCAGGGCTTTGTGGCGGACGACCACATGTGGGCAGAAGCCATGCTCGCGGGGCAGCACCCGGCCGGCCCCTTCCTCGCGTGTGAGGGGGCCGGTGGGCGGGGCGCTCAGGCCCGCGAAGAACTGGCGCTGCTCGCCGATGAAATTGACCATCGCGTACGGCGCGCCGGTGACCTGGGCGAGGTGGTCGGCGAACGCGTCGAGCGCGGGTTCGGCGCGCTCCCCGAGCCCGAGGCGGTGCAGCCGGGAGGCGCGGGCCGGGGCCTCCTTGTCCTCCGGGGTGAGCAGCAGACCCCGGACACGGCGGACCGGCTCGTACATCATGACCGTGCTCCCTGGGCGGGGGCTCCCCGCACGGGGGCGGGCGCCGGGACGTGGGCGAGGAGGTGGCGTACCAGGGTGAGCAGGGTCTGCACGCCGGAGCTGGAGATACGGGCGTCGCAGGGGACGACCGGGACGGCGGGGCTCAGGTCGAGGGCGGCACGCACCTCGTCGGGGTCGTAGCGGAAGGCGCCGTCGAACTCGTTGACGGCCACGATGAAGGCGACGCCGCGTTCCTCGAAGAAGTCGACGGCGGCGAAGCACTCCTCCAGGCGGCGGGTGTCGGCCAGGATGACCGCGCCGAGGGCGCCCTCGGACAGCTCGTCCCACATGAACCAGAACCGTTCCTGACCGGGCGTGCCGAACAGGTAGAGGACGTGCCGGGGGTCCAGGGTGATCCGGCCGAAGTCCATGGCGACGGTCGTCTCGACCTTGTTCTCGATGCCGTCCAGGTTGTCGGTGGCCGCGCCGACCGTGGTGAGCAGCTCCTCCGTGCTGAGCGGCGCGATCTCACTGACCGCGCCCACGAAGGTCGTCTTGCCCACCCCGAACCCGCCCGCCACCAGGATCTTGAGCGCGGTGGGGAACGGGTCGGAGCTGTACGGGTCAGAGCTGTCGTCGTAGTCCATCGAGCACTGCCTCCAGCAGAGACCGGTCAGTGGGGTTGTGGTCGAAGGCGGGGGGCTTGGTGGTCAGCGCCCCGCAGTCGACGAGGTCCGAGAGCAGCACTTTGGTGACCACGGCGGGCAGCCTCAGGTGCGCGGCCACCTCGGCCACCGAGACGGGCGCGCGGGACAGGTCGAGGGCCTGCGCGTGCTCGGGGCCGAGATAGCCGAGCGGGGAGACTCCGGTGGCCATCACCTGGGAGATCAGGTCCAGCGCGACGCTGGGTTCGGTACGGCCGTTGCTGACCGTGAACGGCCGCACCAGCCGCCCGGCCGCGTCGTCGAGCCAGGGCCCCTCGCCCACGGCGGCCACGCTCACGGCCTCATCGCCGTGGGGTCGGCGGTGGGCTGCCGGGGCGCGGTGACGAGGTACGGGCGGACGCTCTTGACCAGCATCGCCATCTCGTAGCCGAGCACGGCGGCGTCGGCCTCGCGCCCGGCGAGCACGGCGAGACAGGTGCCGGAACCGGCGGTGGTGACGAACAGCAGCGTGGAGTCCAGCTCGACCACGACCTGCCGCACCTCCCCGCCGTCCCCGAACCGGACACCCGCGCTGCGGCCGAGCGAGTACAGGCCGGAGGCGAGCGCGGCCATGTGGTCGGCGCTGTCCGGGTCCAGCCCGTGCACGGACTTCACCAGCCCGTCGCAGGACAGCAGCACCGCGCTGCTGGTGTGCGGCACGCGCTGCACGAGGCCGCTCAGCAGCCAGTCGAGGTCGGATGCGTGGGCGGTCGGCGCATCGCTCGCCATGGTGGATCGACTCCTTGGGGTACGGGGTGCTGCGGGAGCGGTGGGGGTCGTGGGGGCGGTGGGGGTGTGCGTCATGCGGGGGGCGCGCTCCTGTCCAGGGGGCCGGGGTCCATGTGGTCCGCCGCCATGTGGTTCGGCTCCATGTGGGGTGACACCGTGGGGTTCGGCGCCAGGTGGCCGGGCCCCATGGGCGCGGCCTCCATGTGCGCGGAAGCCATGTCGTCGGCGCCCATGTGTGGGGTATCCGTGTGCGTGCCCTCCCCGTACGCCGTCTCCGCAGGCGCCCCCTCGCCCCCGGGCGCCGGCTCCGCGAATCCCTCCCCCGCGGCTTCCAGACTCTGCTGGGACTCCGCGAGGCCGATCCCGCGCTGGAAGGCGGCCATGAGACCGGGGTCGTGGCCGACGACGACGTCGTTGTCCTGACGCGGTACGGGCCCGCCCCGGAGCTGCGGAGCGATGTGCTCCTGGGCGCGACGGCGAGGCAGCGAGGGCCTCTCCCTACCCGAGGGCGCCGCACCGACTCGAGGGGTCGGCAGTACGCCCACGTTGGCCTCCACCACCGTCCGGTCCCCGACGCTGATGCCGGGCACCGCCTCGGCGGGGTTGGCCCGCTCCTCCTGGGCCCCGCGCGTCGGCAACGGAGGCGGCACGGCGCCGCTCCTGGCTGCGGCCTCACCCTCATCCCCACTCGCCCGCGGCACCACCTGCCGATGCCGCCCAGTGGCCGGAGTACTCGGCGCACCAGCCTCGGTCGGCCCGTTCAGCCCGCCCCCCGGGACAGGAGCCGCCCCCTCGACCCCCGGCACGACCCCCGCCGAGGCTCCCAACAACCCCTGCGGCACGACCAGTACCGCCTGCACGCCCCCATAGATGTTGGTCTGTAGGCGTACCGAGATGCCGTGCCGTCGGGCGAGTTGGGAGACGACGTAGAGACCGATGCGGCCGTCGGCCAGCAGGCTGGCGACGTTGACCTGGTCGGGGTCGGCGAGGAGGGCGTTCATCCGGTGCTGTTCCTCGACCGGCATGCCGAGCCCCCGGTCCTCGACCTCGATGGCGAGCCCGGAGGTCACCAGGTTGGCCCGGAGCAGGACTTGGGTCTGCGGGGCGGAGAACACCGTGGCGTTCTCGACGAGTTCGGCGAGGAGATGGATGACGTCGGCGACGGCGTGCCCGCGCAGTTCGCCCTCGATCGGCGGAACGAGCTTGACCCGTGAGTACTGTTCGACCTCGGCGATGGCGGAGCGCAGTACCTCGGTCATGTCGACGGGGTTGCTCCACTGGCGCCGGGAGACGGCGCCGCCGAGCACGGCGAGGTTCTCCGCGTGGCGGCGGATACGGGTGGCGAGGTGGTCTACGTGGAAGAGCCCCTTCAGCAGGTCGGGGTCCTCGATCTCGTTCTCCAGCTCGTCGAGGATGGAGATCTCCCGGTGCACCAGCGACTGGAGGCGCCGGGCGAGGTTGACGAAGACCTCCAGTTTCTGCTCGTTGGCGGCCTGGCTGGAGAGCTGGGCCGCGCGGACGACGGCGGTGACGGCGCCGTCGTGCGCGCGGGCCAGGTCGGCGGCGAGGAGTTCGAAGTCGTCGGCGTCCTCGGGCGGCCGGCGGCGCGGTTTGCCGCGGGGCGGCGGCTCGCCCCGGCGCAGGGCGTCGACCAGGGCGCGCAGGTCGGCCTCGCCGCGGGCGGCGTTGCGGCGCAGGGCGCCGACGCGGTCGCCGACGGAGCGGGCTGCGCGGTCGGCGGCCACGGCGGCGATGGCGATGGCGGCCCCGGCGACCACGACGGTGAGGGCGAGCACCGCCCAGAGGACCAGACCGGTGCGGGCGCCGCTGGAACGGACGGTGAACACGACGGCCGCGGTGGCGGCGAGGGCGACCGCGGCGGGCGGGAGTACGGCGAGCCGCATGAGCTGGGGCCGAATGAGCGTCTCGGGCAGTGCGGGAGCGGGTCGGGCGACCGGTCTCCCGTGTCGGCCGCCCTCTCGGCGGTCGGCACGGGCGGCCGGGGCGCGGAGGTGAGACATCTGCGTCCTCGTACTGGTCCGTCGGGCCTGGCGTCGGAAAGAAAGAACGGGAAAGGAAAGGGGCCCTGAGTTATCCGACGGGCATTCACGGTAGTTGCCTGTGCGGTAGGTGCGGCGGGCAGTTGACAAAGTCTCCCGGCCTGCGTCCCGCTCTGGTATGAGGCGTCGTACGTCCGATCGATAAAGCCGATGAATTTCCGCGTCAGAGGGAAAAGAAAACGGTCCTTCTCGATCAGAAGAAATCATTCCCGGGGCGCACGTAAAGCGTCACCGCAAGACCCACGCAGCGCGCCGCCCGTGATCCGCACGTGATCGGCACCCCGTACGCTCCCGCCTGATCGGTGTGCACGAGCGCGTGACAACTACGGGGGACCAAGCATGACTTGGGGACGTGCGGCGATACCGGCGCTGGCCGGCGGGCTGCTTCTGACGGCGTTGCTGTGGTGGGCGGGGGCGAGTACGGAGGCGCTGCACCTGCCGGGGAGCGCCGATCTGCTGGGTGGCGAGGCGGTGGCCGACCTGGAACGGGGGCTCACCCCGTGGGCGTACGACCCGCCGCGGCCCCAGCAGTACGTGCCGGACGGCGACGGCACGCCCCACCTCGACCTGTTCCACACCGCGATGCAGATCCGGTACGGGGCGCTCTTCGTGTTCTTCACCGCCGGGGCGCTGTTGCTGATGCGGTGGCTGCCGCCGGTCGCGGGGCGGGTGCCCGCCACGCTGCTCACGTTGTGGGCCTGGGGACAGGTGTCCGCCATGCTCGCTGTGACGGTGTCGGCACCGTGGCAGGTCGCCGCGTACGGGCACGGCAGCTATCGCTTCCTGCCCAATCTGGCGGGCGTGATGACCGGGGGACGCCAACTCCCGGTGGTGATCGGACTGGTCGTGGCGGCCGCGACGGTGCTCGTGGGGCGGGCCACCACCAAGGGCGCGGGCCCGCTGCCCCGGCAGGAGGTTCCGGCTCGGGCCGCGCGACTGGCAGCCACGGCCGGCACGGCGATGATCGCGCTGTCACTGCTGGTGCTGTCGTACCAGGAGGTCGCCGCCGCGATCCAGACGGCGCCCTATGGCGGCGGGTTCTTCTCCGAGCCGGGTGACCTGCTGCGCGAGTGGCTGCTGCTCGGCGCCTGGTCGGGCCCCTCGGGCACACCGGCCGGGGACTGGCTGCTCGCCCGGCTGTCCGAGGTACTGGTGCTCGCGGTGGTGTGGTGGGCGCTTCGCCTGCTGCCCGGCCTGCTCACCAGGGCCACGGTCCCGGCGATGGCGGTCTGCGCGGTCTGCGCGACCGTCGTCGGGCTGGGGGCCGGGCAACTGCTGCGGGTGGCGACAGTCGGGGGCGGCCTGAAGTGGGGGCTGCGGTACATCGTCGGCAACCTGGGCGTCGGCCTCCCGGCCGCCCTGCTCTGGGGGCTGATCGCGGGAGCGGTGGCCGCCGTGACGCTGCGGCTGACGACCGGCCCCGCGCCCGTCGAGGACTGAGGACTCAGACCAGGGTCAGGACCACCGCGAGCGTCGAGTCGTACTTCTGCTGACGTCCCGCGACCGATTCGAGGACCTGCTGGGCGCTCTCCCACTGCTCGGGCTGGGCCTTGGCGTAGTCGCGCCAGCCGATGACGACGAGGAGACGGCCCGGCACCTCGGGGCCCCAGCCGATGTCGCCGCAGGCGTCCTGGAACGCCTGCCAGTTGCGTCCGGCGAACTCGGGCAGGTCGAGGGCCTTGGTGGCGCGGTCCATGAATCCGGCCTGGTCCGTGACGCCGGCGAGGTCGAGCGGGATGACCTTCCAGCCGGCCTGGTGGACGACCTCGGCGAGGGTGGCTGCGGGCATGTCGGCACCGCCTTCGGGATCCGGGGACTGCGTCGGTCCATCCATCATGCCCCGGTCAGAGCGGGTCCGCAGGTCTGCCCGGCCGGGCTCGGACGGCCGTCACGGTAGGCTGTCCCCTTTGTGTCCCGGAGCCGTTCCGGGCGCACCCGAGCCCGACAGGTACCCCGCGTCTTGACCATCTCCGCGCCCTCACGCCGCTTCCGCCGCCCCTCCTGGCTGTCCGATCCGAGGGTGCTGCGCACCGAGGTGCTGGGCGGGCTGGTGGTCGCCCTGGCGCTGATCCCCGAGGCGATCTCGTTCTCGGTGATCGCCGGTGTGGACCCGGCCATCGGTCTGTTCGCGTCGTTCACCATGGCGGTGACCATCGCGTTCGTGGGCGGGCGCCCGGCGATGATCTCCGCCGCGACCGGCGCGGTGGCCCTGGTCATCGCCCCGATGAACCGGGAGCACGGCTTCGGGTATCTGATCGCCACGGTGATCCTGGCGGGCGTCTTCCAGATCGTGCTGGGCGCGTTGGGGGTGGCGCGGCTGCTGCGGTTCGTGCCACGCAGTGTGATGGTCGGCTTCGTCAACGCGCTGGCGGTACTGATCTTCCTGACGCAGCTCCGGGAGCTGACCGGGGTGCCGTGGCCGGTCTACCCGCTGTTCGCGGCCGGGGTGGCGCTGCTGGCGCTCTTCCCGAGGATCACACGGGCCGTTCCGGCACCCCTGGTGTCGATCGTGGCGCTCACCGCGGTGACCGTGGCGGCGGGCATCGCGGTGCCGACGGTCGGCGACCGGGGCGCGCTGCCCTCGGCGCTGCCGGTGCCGGGGCTGCCGGACGTGCCGTTCACCCTGGACACGCTGGCCACGATCGCGCCGTACGCGCTGGCCATGGCGCTGGTCGGGCTGATGGAGTCGCTGATGACGGCGCGGCTGGTGGACGACATCACCGACACCCGTTCCTCCAAGACGCGTGAGTCGGTCGGGCAGGGTGTCGCCAACATCGTGACCGGCTTCTTCGGCGGCATGGGCGGCTGCGCGATGATCGGCCAGACGATGATCAACGTACGGGTGTCGGGTGCCCGTACCCGTCTGTCGACCTTCCTGGCCGGGGTGTTCCTGATGGTGCTGTGCATCGTCTTCGGTCCGGCGGTGTCCAAGATCCCCATGGCCGCGCTGGTCGCCGTGATGGTGATGGTGTCGGTGGCGACCTTCGACTGGCACTCGATCGCCCCGCGCACGCTGCGGCGGATGCCGGCCGGGGAGATCGCGGTCATGGTGCTCACGGTGGTGGTCGTGGTGGCCACCCAGAACCTGGCGATCGGTGTGGTGGTCGGCTCGCTGGTCGCCCTGACGGTGTTCGCCCGCCGGGTCGCCCGGTCCGCCGAGGTGACCTCGGTCCTGGACCCGGACGGCTCGACGGTGGTGTACCGGGTGACCGGCAACCTGTTCTTCGCCTCGGCCGACGATCTGGCGCACCAATTCGCCTACGCCACCGACCCCGGCCGGGTGGTGATCGACCTGTCCGCCGCCCATGTGTGGGACGCCTCGTCCGTCGCCGCGCTGGACGCCGTGGAGGCGCGGTATGCCGAGCACGGCGGGACGGTCGAGATCACCGGCCTGGACGAGCGCAGCGCCCGTCTGCACCGCACGCTGACCGGTGAGCTGGCGGGCAAGGGCTGAGCGGACGCGGAGCCCTCATCCGGTCGCGGCCAGCAGGGTGCGGCCGCCGAGCGCGACGGAGAACTGGTCGGTGATCTGGGCCAGCGCCTCGGCGGTGCCGGGGGCGACGGTCAGGGTGCCGTCCTCGCGCACCACTATGTCCTTGTCGAGGGTGAACCAGCCCTGGACTATGTGGGCCGCGCCCATGGAGCTGAGCACCGGCCGCAGGGCGTAGTCGATGGCGAGGACATGGGCCGTGGTGCCGCCGGTGGCGAGCGGCAGCACCGTCTTCCCGGTGAGCGCGTACTGCGGGAGCAGGTCGAGGAAGGACTTCAGCAGCCCGGAGTATGCGGCCTTGTACACGGGGGTGCCGATCACGACGCCGTCGGCCCGGTCGACCAGTTCTGCGGCGGCCGCGATGGCCGGGTGCCTGACGTCGGCGCCGAGCAGTGCCTCGGCGGGCAGTCCGCGCACGTCCAGCGGGACCACTTGGTGCCCCTGGCGGCTCAGCCGCTCGTCCAGGTGGCGCAGCAGACGGCCGGTGCGGGAGGTGGCGGAGGGGCTGCCGGAGATGGACAGGACGGTTGCCATGGGGGGACCTTTCAGCGGGAGTCGGTGGGCGGGGCTACGCCTGCTGCCACAGGGTGGTGGGCGCTTCCGTCCGCACCACGGGTGCGATCTCCTCGGCGAACCAACGGAGTTGGTCGATCTGCCGGGACAGGGAGAGGCCGGAGCTGTCGACGGTGACGGACTGGAGGTCGTGGCCATAGGCCGCGTGGAAGCCGAGGATCTTGTCGATGACCTGCTGGGGGCTGCCGATGAGGTGGGGCCCGTCCGCGATGGCCTCCTCGACGGTGCGGAACGGCGTGTTGTAGCCCGGCTTGCCGGCCAGGTGCGGCTTGTACGACTGGCGGACGCGGGCCTCGTAGAAGTCCTTGAACTCGGCGACGGCCTGCTGGCTGGTGCGGGCGATGAAGAGGCCGCCGGAGCCCGCGCCGACATAGGCTCGGGCCGGGTCGTGGCCGTGGGCGGCGAAGCGTTCCCGGTAGTGGTCGATGAGCCGGGTGTACGCCTCGCGGGGCTGGATGGCGTTGGCGCTGAACAGTGGGTCGCCGTACCGGGCGGCCAGTTCCGGGGAGTTGAGGCTGGTGGCGGAGCCGTGCCACACGCGGGGCGGCCGGCCCTCGTAGGGGCGCGGGAGGGTGGTGACGCCGGTCAGGGGCGGGCGGAACTTGCCCTGCCAGGTGACGTCCTCCTCGCGCCAGAGCCTGCGCAGCAGCTCGTACTTCTCGGCCTGGTAGTCCCACTGGAGGCCCTCGTCCAGGCCGAAGAGGTCGAAGTGGCCGGCCTCGGCGCCCTTGCCGATGACGAGTTCGAGGCGGCCGTGGGAGAGCTGGTGGAGGGTGGCGTAGTCCTCGGCGACCCGTACGGGGTCGAGGATGGCGAGGACCGTGACGCCGGTGAGCAGCCGGATGCGGGAGGTGCGGGCGGCGAGCGCGCCGAGCAGCACGGTGGGGCTGGAGGAGAGGAAGGGCCCGGCGTGCCGCTCGCCGATCGCGTACGCGTCGAAGCCCAGCTCCTCGGCGGCGACCCCGGTCTCCACGATCTCGGTCAACCGGTGTGCCGCCGAGGCCTGTTCGCCGGTCAGGGGGTGCGGGGCGTGGCCGCCGATGGTGAGGACCTGGAACCTCATGCGGATACCTCCTGACGCGGTGCGGGGCGGCCGAGGCCGAGGTGGTCGCGCAGGGTGCGCCCCTGGTACTCGGTGCGCAGGACGCCGCGTTCCTGGAGCAGCGGCACGACCCGGTCCACGAACTCGTCCAGGCCGCCGGGGGTGAGGTGGGGTACGAGGATGAAGCCGTCGGCCGCGTCGGTCCGGACGTGTTCGTCCATGGCGGCGGCGACCGAGCCGGGGGTACCGATGAAGGACTGCCGGGCGGTGAGTTCGATGGCCAGCTCGCGGATGGAGAGGTGCTTCTCCTCGGCGAGGGCCCGCCAGCGGGCCGCGATGCCGAAGCGGTCGGCCATGTGCGCCCAGCCCTGGGCGAGTTCGCCGTCCGGCACCGGTTCGACGTCCGGGAGCGGTCCGTCGGGGTCGTAGCCGGTGAGGTCGCGGCCCCAGACGTTCTCCAGCGTGGCGATGGCGGTCTGCGGGCTGACCTGCTGCCGCCGGATGTGCGCGGCGCGTTCCTGGGCGTCGGCCTCGCTGTCGCCGAGGACGACGGTCGCGGCGGGCATGATCTTGAGCTGGTCCGGGGTGCGCCCGTACCGGGCCAGTCGGCCCTTGACGTCGGCGTGGAAGGCGCGGCCCGCCTCCAGGGTGCCGTGCCGGCTGAAGACGATGTCGGCGGTGCGCGCGGCGAACTCCCGGCCCTCGTCGGAGTCACCGGCCTGGATGAGGACGGGGTGCACCTGGGGCGAGTGGGGCAGCGTGGCGCGGGCGGTGATGTCGAACTGGGGCCCGCTGTGCCGGACGGCGCCCGGGGTGCCGCCGCTGGGCCAGGAGTCCCACAGGGCGCGGGCCACCTCCACGAACTCGGCGGCGCGCGTGTAGCGGTCGGCACGGTCGAGGTAGCCGCCACGCCGGAAGTTCTCGCCGGTGAACGCGTCGGAGGAGGTGACGATGTTCCAGGCGGCCCGGCCCCCGGAGAGGTGGTCCAACGAGGCGAATCTGCGGGCGAGTTCGTACGGCTCGTTGAAGGTGGCGTTGACGGTGGCGGCCAGTCCGAGGTGCTCGGTGACGGCGGCGAGCGCGTTCAGCACCGTCAGCGACTCGGGGCGGCCCACCACGTCCAGGTCGTGGATGCGCCCCTTGCGTTCGCGCAGCCGCAGCCCCTCGGCGAGGAAGAAGAAGTCGAACCGGCCGCGCTCGGCGGTGCGGGCCAGGTGCTGGAAGGAGGAGAAGTCGATCTGGCTGCGGGAGTCGGGGTCCCGCCACACGGTGGTGCTGTTGACGCCGGGGAAGTGCGCGGCGAGGTGGATCTGCTTGCGAGAGACGGGGGTTGAGGCACTCACAGCGCGACCTCCGTCCGTACGGCGTAGCGGCTGCCGGGGCGGGCCAGGCCGAGATGGTCGCGCAGAGTGCGGCCGGTGTGGGTGGCGCGGAACAGGCCGCGGGCGCGCAGCGCGGGTACGACGTCGTGGATCACGGCGGGCAGTTCCTCCGTGGGAGTGGTGGTGACGAGATGGAAGCCGTCCGTGCCGGCCTCGGCGTGCCAGGTGGCGAGCGACTCCGGCAGCGTGTCCAGGGTTCCGGTGACGCCGACGCGTATCAGCACGCGCAGGTCGTCCCGGCCGGCGCGGCTCAGCAGCTCGGCGCGGGCCTCGCGGGCGGCGGCCGGACTGTCCGCGTCCAGCAGGACGATCTCGGCGTGGCGGGCGGCCAACTCCCAGCGAGCGTCAAGCCGTTGAGCGTCGAGGGCGACCGCGATCGGTGGCCGCCCCTGCGGTGGCCGGGGCACGATGGACGGTCCCCGGACCGAGAAGTGCGACCCCTCGAAGTCGGCGTAGTGCAGCTTGTCGCGGTCGATGAAGCGGCCGGTCCCGGCGTCCCGTATCTCCGCGTCGTCCTCCCAACTGTCCCAGAGCCGGGCGGCGACCTCGGCGGCGTCGGCCGCCTCCGCCCACAGCTCGGCGTCGGGCGCCGGGTCGCGGCGGCCGACGGCACGGGCCGCTTCCCCGGTGGTGGACACGTCGGCCAGCCAGCCCGCCCGGCCCTCGCTGACGAAGTCCAGGGTGGCGAGGGCGCTGGAGGTGTGGAAGGGCTCGGTGTGGGTGGTGGTGACCGTGGGGATCAGGCCGATGCGGCTGGTGCGGGGGGCGGCATGGGCCAGTACGGCGACGGCGTCGAGGCGGCCGTCGCCGTCGGCCGGGTCCAGGGAGTCGTCGAGGGTGACGAAGTCGAGGGCGCCGAGTTCGGCGAGCTGGACCAGGCCCGTCCAGTGGGCGGCGGACCGGGGCCCGGCGCTGCCGAGGGCGACGGAGAGATGGAGTTCGCGGGTCATGCTGTCCTCCTCGCCTACTTCCCGGCCTTGGGCAGGCCGGGCGGGTTGATCTCGGACTTGGTCACGGCCTCGTCGGACAGCCCCCAGCGCTTCAGCACCTTCGCGTAAGTGCCGTTCTCGATCACGTGGTCGAGGGCGTCGGCGAGCGGCTTGGCGAGGCCGCTGTCCTTCTTGGTGGTGGCGGCGATGAGGCCCTGGAGGGTGGCCCCGGCGCCGGAGTAGGTGCCGACGACCTCGGTCTGGCCGGTGGTCGCCGCGTGGTAGGCGGCCGTCGGGTTGGGGCCGACGTAGACGTCGATGCGGCCGGAGCGGAGCGCGAGGTAGGTGTCGCTCTCGTCCTGGTAGTACTTGATGTGGATCGGCTTGCGGCCCGCCTTCTCGTTCTCCTTGCTCCACTCGACCAGGAGCTTCTCCTGGTTGGTGCCGCTGGAGACCGCGACGTTCCGCCCGGCGAGGTCGGCGGGGCCGGTGACCTTCAGGCCGCTGCCCTTCTTCGCCGCGAACCCGAGGTTGTCCTCGCGGTAGGTGGCGAAGTCGTACTTCTCCTTGCGCTCCTCGGTGACCGTGATGTTGCTGAAGCCCACGTCGTACTTGGCGCTGTCCAGGCCGACGAAGATGTTCTCCCAGGAGACGGTGTTGAGGTGCGGCTTGAGCCCGAGCACCCCGGCGACCAGGTAGGCGAGATCGGGTTCGACGCCGATGACGGTCCTGTTGTCGGTGGCGTGGAAGCCGAGCGGCGCGGCCGAGTTGGAGGAGTCGACGATCTCCAGGGTGCCTCTCTTCCGGATCTTCTCCGGGACCTCGGCGGCGATGGAGGCGACCTGGGGCGTGGTGATCCGGTGCTGGTCCGGGCTGAGGTTGATCTTCGTGGTGGTGCCCTTGCCGGCCGCGACCTCGGCCGTGCCGCCGTCGGTGGGGTTGGCGCAGGCGGCCAGGACGAGGGCGGAGGCGAGGCCGAGTGCGGGGACGGCGATACGGCGGGCGGTGATGGACACGCGTAAGTCTCCTTGTGGAAGGCTGAGTTGAAGAGGTCAGAGGACCTTGGCGAGGAAGGCGCGGGTGCGTTCGCGCTGCGGGGCGTCCAACACGGCTGAAGGCGGGCCCTGTTCGACCACGGTGCCGTCGTCCATGAAGACCACGGTGTCGGCGACCTCGCGGGCGAAGCCGATCTCGTGGGTGACGACGATCATGGTGGTGCCGGTGCGGGCCAGGTCCTTGATGACGTCGAGAACCTCGCCGACCAGCTCGGGGTCGAGCGCGGAGGTGGGTTCGTCGAAGAGCAGCACCTTCGGCTCCAGGGCGAGCGCGCGGGCGATGGCGACGCGCTGCTGCTGGCCGCCGGAGAGCTGGCGCGGGTAGGCGTCGGCCTTGTCGGCGAGGCCGACCCGGTCCAGCAGGCGGCGCGCGGTCGCCTCGGCCTCCTTCTTGGGGCGGCGCAGCGCGGAGACGGGGGCTTCGAGGAGGTTGTCCAGCACGGTGAGGTGCGGGAACAGGTTGAAGTTCTGGAACACGAACCCGATGTGGGTGCGCTGCTTGAGGACGTCCCGTTCCTTCAGTTCGTGCAGCTTGTTCCCGGCGCGGCGGTAGCCGATGAGTTCGCCGTCGATGCTGATCCAGCCGCTGTCGACCTTCTCCAGATGGTTGATGGTCCGCAGCAGGGTGGACTTGCCGGAGCCGGAGGGACCGAGGATCACGGTGACCTCGCCGGCCCGCACCGTGAGGTCGACGCCGCGCAGGACTTCCAGCGGGCCGAAGCTCTTGTGCACGCTCCGTACGTCCACCATGACGTCGTTCATCGGCTCTCTCCCCGGAGGTTCGGTGCGGTGACGGGTGCCTCGGGCCGGGCCGCGGCCGCGCGCAGGTCGCGCAGGAAGCGGCGGGCGCGCTGGAGCGGCGTGGGCGGCGGGGTGCGGTCGGCACCGCGGGCGTAGCGGCGCTCCACGTAGTACTGCGCGACCGACAGCAGCGAGGTCAGCAGGACGTACCAGGCGGTGGCGACGAGCAGCAGCGGGATGACCCGGCCGTTGCGGCCGTAGACGACCTGGACCTGGTAGAACAGCTCGCCGATGGCCATCACGTAGACCACCGAGGTGCCCTTGAGCAGGCCGATGATCTCGTTGCCGGCGGTGGGCAGGATGGCGCGCATGGCCTGGGGCAGCACGATCCGGCGGATCTGCCGCAGCCGGGGTATGCCCAGCGCGGCGGCGGCCTCGCGCTGTCCGGAGTCGACGGAGAGGACTCCGCCCCGGACGATCTCGGCGGCGTAGGCGGCCTGGTGGAGGGTGAGGCCGATGACGGCGGCGCCGATGGTGCCGATCAGGCTGTCGCTGTCGACGGACCAGAAGACGGGCCCGAACGGGACTCCGATGCCGAGGCGTTCGTACAGGGCGCTCAGATTGAACCAGAAGACGAGTTGCACGATCATCGGGATGGACCGGAACACCCAGATGTAGGTCCAGGCGACGGTCTGGAGCACCGGGCTGTGCGAGAGCCGCATGAAGGCGAGCACGGTGCCCAGGAGGAAGCCCAGCACGGTGGCGTAGGCGGTGAGTTGAAGGGTGACCCAGACGGCCTGGACGATCGTCTCGGACAGCACGTAGTCGCCGAAGACCCGCCACTCCCAGACCGGGTTGGTGGCGAGCCCGTGCGTGAACTGGGCGACCAGCACGAGGACGGCGGCGGCGCCGGCCCAGCGTGCGGGATGCCGGGCGGGGACGACCTTGAAGGCGGCCGGGTCTTGGGCGGCGGGCGGCACGCGGGGCGCGGCCGGGGCGGTGTCGGGGGCGGCGGTGGTCATGGTGGGTTCCGTCGCTTCTCAGGCGTGCTCGGGCGGGCTGATCCGCGAGCTGTCGATGGCGGAGCCGGTGGTGCCCCACTTCTTGAGGATGCGGTCGTAAGTACCGTTCTTGATCAGCTCGTTGACGGCCGCCTGGAACGCCTTGGTCAGCTTCGAGCCCTTCTTGAAGGCGAAGCCGACGTCGAGGCGGTGGTACTCGCCGAGGAAGGCGGTGTGGGCGGCGGGCTGGGCGGCCTGGTAGCGCAGTCCGTTGATGGTCGACATGATCACGTCGATACGGCCCTGCTGGAGCGCGGTGACGGTCGCCCCGTTCTCCGAGTACACCTTCACCTCGTACGGCTTCTTGCCGGCCTTGGCGCACACCCCCTTCTGCGCGGCGAGGGTGGCCTCGAAGGTGGTGCCGGCGTTGATGCCGACGGTGCGGCCGCACAACTGGGTCAGCTCGGTGATCTTCTTGCCGAAGGAGGTGTCGCCCTGCTTCACGGCGAAGCCCTGGCCGTCGTCGATGTAGGTGACGAAGTCGATGGTCTTCAGCCGCTCGGTGGTGACGCCGAAGTTGCCGGTGCCCACGTCGTACTTGCCGCTGCCGAGGGCGGGGAGGATGGTCTCGAAGGAGGCGTCCTGCCGCTCCAGCTTGATCCCGAGCACCTTGGCGACCGCCGACGCGATGTCGATGTCCTGGCCCTGGGGCGTGCGGGAGCCGTTCGGGTAGTACGCGGAGGGCGGCGCGCCGACCGAGCTGCCGATGCGCAGGGTGCCCGCGGAGCGTACGTCGGCGGGCAGCAGGGCGGCGGCGGAGTCGACCTTGTGGACGGCGGCCACGGGGTCGGCGGTCGGCGCGGGCGAGCCGCCCGCGGCGGTCGCCTCGGCGGGGTCGCCGGAGCCGCACCCGGTCAGGGCCAGCAGGGGCAGGAGCGCGGCGGCGGCCGCGAACGGGCGCGTGCGGCCGGGGATGCCGGGGAGCTTCACTGGGCGGTGGCCTTTCCGGTGCGGAGGTCTTCCCCGAGGTCGCTCTCGGGATGTCTTGACAGGTGTTTCTCGAAGGGCAGCGGGCCGATGGACTCCGGGTCGGCCTCGGTGTCGAAGAGCGGGCGGTAACCGGTGTTCAGGTACAGCGCGCGGGCCTCGGGCTGGCGGGGTCCGGTGGTCAGGTAGATCCGCCGGTAGCCGCGGGCACGCGCCTCGCGTTCCAGCTCGGCGACGACCTCGCGGGCCAGGCCCCGGCGGCGGTGGCCGGAGTGGGTCCAGATCCGCTTCAGCTCGGCGGTGGCCGCGTCGTACCGGCGGAAGGCACCGCCCGCGACGGGTTCGCCGCCCTCCAGGATCAGCAGGAGGACACCGCCGTGCGGCGCGGTGAACTCCTCGTCGGGGTAGCGGGCGAGTTCGGCGTGCGCGTCCTTGCCGTAGCGGGCGGAGTACTCCTCGCCGAGTTCGCGCAGCAGGGGGCGTACCCGCGGGTCGGAGACGGCCACCTGGACGACCGACCGTGCGGAGAGGGCGGGCAGGCTCACTCGCCCACCGCCGTGAGGGGGCCGATGCCGGCCGCACGGGCGGCGTCCCGCTTGGCGACCTCCTCACGGACGATCGGGATGACATGGCGGCCGAAGTCGATGGCGTCACCGAGCAGGTCGTAGCCGCGCGCGGAGAGGATGTCGACGCCGAGGTCGTAGTAGTCGAGCAGGGCCTGGGCGACCGTCTCCGGGGTGCCGACCAGGGCGTTGGAGTTGCCCGCGCCGCCCGTCGCGGCGGCGGTCGGGGTCCACAGGGCGCGGTCGTAGCGCTCCCCCGCCTCGGCGATGGCGATCAGGCGCTGCGAGCCGGCGTTCTCGGGGGCGCCGCTGCGGTGGTGGCGGACGAGGCCCGCCTCGCGGCGCTGTTTGATCGCGCCGACCGTGCGGTGCGCCTTCTCCCAGGCCAGCTCCTCGGTGGGGGCGATGATCGGACGGAAGGCGACCTGGATGCGGGGGACGTCGGTGCGGCCGGCCTCGCGGGCGGCGGCCTTGACCTTCTCGATCTGCGCGGCGGTCTCGGCCAGCGGCTCGCCCCACAGGCAGTAGATGTCGGCCTCGGCGCCTCCGGCGGCGTACGCGGCGGCCGAGGAGCCGCCGAACGAGACGCCGGGGCGCGGCTGTTGGACGGGGAAGACGTCGCTGACGAAGTCATGGAACCGGTAGTGCTCGCCCTCGTGGTCGAAAGCCTCGTGGGTGGTCCAGATCTTCTTGACGATCCCGATGTACTCGCGGGTGCGGGCGTAGCGCTCGTCCTTGGTGAGGGTGTCGCCCTCGCGGCCCTGTTCGTGGTCGTTGCCGCCGGTGATGAAGTGGACGGTGAGCCTGCCCTCGCTGATCTGGTCGAGCGTGGCGAAGGTCTTGGCGGCGAAGGTGGGGTACGAGACGTTGGGCCGGTGGGCGAGCAGGAGCTGGAGCCGGTCGGTGCGGGCGGCGATGTACGCGGCGGCGGGCGCGGGGTCCGGGGAGCCGGAGCCGTAGGCGAACAGCACCCGGTCCCAGCCGTGGTCCTCGTGGGCCCGGGCGAGGCGGAGGGTGTAGTCCTTGTCGAAGGCCGCGCCCGAGCGCGGGGTGGTTTCGGAGCCGTCGTTGGTCGCGGCTATGCCGAGGAACTCCACTGGCATGAGTGAGCCTTTCCGGCGAGGAAACGCAGGCGTGCAGGACTGAACTGCCGTGCGTGATAAGCAAGTTGATGGAACGTCAGAACAGTGACGTCAGAAATGCGGCGTGACGACGACGGGCGTCGGGTGAAACGGTGCGGCGGCAGCGCGCTGAAGGGTGGGCATCGGCCCGCGCCGGGGTTGCGCCGGCGGAGGGAAAGGGCCGGTCAGACGGCCCGCTGCCGAGTCAGACGCAACACGAGGACGACCACACTCGACCGAAGTCGATGTGATCGCGCGTGACCAAGCGCTGCTGGGCATCCATGCGGTCAATTGAGCAGCGCATCTCGCTTTTCGTCAACCCATGACCGCATGCCGGACCACAACCGACGGGGTGTCCGGTGTGGTTGCCAGAGGTGTGGTTGACAGACATGTGCACTACACCCATACGATCGACGGCGGACGGGCCTGCCAAGCGGTGGGCTCCTCCGGTCGCGTTGAGGGACGCGGCACGTGACGACGCAGGCCACCGGCCGCACCGTACGCGAGTACGCGTGCCACCGGACGGTCGCCCACGTCCGCACCTCCCTCCCGGAGCGTCTACCGATGGCCACGCCTTCCGATGTCACCTCCACTCCCCTGCTGAAGTCCCCGGCGGCCGCGCCGCCCTCCGACGGCACCGAGCTGCCCCGGATCGTGCCGCGCCGGCATCTCGGCCGCTGGATCGCCGCGGCCGTCGCGCTGCTGGTCCTGGCCATGGTGCTGAACTCCGTCGTGCGCAACGACGCCTTCCAGTGGCAGGTGGTGGGGCAGTACTTCACCACCGCCGCCGTGCTCGACGGGCTGCTGCTCACCCTCTGGCTGACGGCCGCCGTCATGGTGCTGGCGTTCCTGCTCGGCACCGGGATCGCGGTGCTCCGCCTCTCCGCCAACCCCGTGCTGCGCACCCTGAGCTGGGGCTATGTGTGGATCTTCCGCTCCACCCCGCTGCTGGTGCAGTTGCTGTTCTGGTTCAACATCGGCGCGCTGTACCCGACGCTCGGTGTCGGCATCCCGTTCGGCCCCGAGTTCGTCACGGTCAAGACGGTGAACCTGCTCGGGCCCACCCTCACCGCGCTGATCGGCCTCACCCTGCACGAGACGGCGTACGCGGCCGAGGTGATCCGGGGCGGCATCCTCTCCGTGGACGCCGGGCAGACCGAGGCGGCGCAGGCACTGGGCCTGGGCAGATGGCGCACCCTGCGCCGGATCGTCGTCCCGCAGGCCATGCGCTCCATCGTGCCGACGGCCGGGAACATGCTGATCGGCACCCTGAAGGGCACCAGCATCGTCAGTGTGCTGGCCGTGCACGACCTGCTGTTCTCCGTCCAGTTGATCTACAACCGGACCTATCAGGTCATCCCGCTGCTGCTGGTCGCCACCGTCTGGTACATCGCGGTGACCTCGGTGCTCAGCGTGGGCCAGTACCACGTCGAGCGGTACTACGGCCGGGGCGCCGCCCGCGCCCTGGCACCCACTCCGCTCGCCCGGCTCGGCCCCTGGCTGACCGTGCTGCGCGCCCGGACCCGCCGCGCCTCCCTCGGCGGTGACCGGTGAGCACGCGCACCCTGGTGATCGTCGGCGCGGGACCCCGCACCACCGGGCTGCTGGAGCGCATCGGCGCCAACGCGCCCGAACTCTGGTCCGGCGCCCATGAGTTGCGAGTCCACCTGGTGGACCCGCATCCGCCCGGGCCGGGCCGGGTCTGGCGGCACGAGCAGTCGCCGCTGCTGCGGATGAACTCCATGGCCGAGGACGTCACCATGTTCACCGACGAGACCTCCACCATGGACGGCCCGGTACGCCCCGGCCCCTCGCTGGCCGAGTGGGCGGCCCAGTTCGCCGCGCCGGACGCCCCGCGATTCACCCCGTACGCTGAACCGGCCGACCCGGAGGTGCTCGCCGAACTCAGCACTCTGGACCCGGCCGGCTTCCCGACCCGGCGCGCCCAAAGCGCCTACCTGGACTGGGTGTTCCGCCGGGCACTGGCCGATCTGCCGCCCTCGGTGACCGTCGAGTGGCACCGCACCACCGCGACCTCGGTCAGCGGTCCGCCCGACGGCCCCCAGGAGGTCCGCCTGGCCGGCCGCACCGACCCGCTCCGGGCCGACCTCGTGATCCTGACCCAGGGCCATCTGGGCTCGACTCCCGCTCCGGCGCACCGGGTTCACGCGGACTTCGCCCGCCGGCACGGGCGCTTCCACCTGCCGCCCGCCTTCTCCGCCGACGCCGACCTGTCGGGGCTGCGGCCCGGTGAGGAGGTCGTGCTGCGCGGCTTCGGGCTGGCGTTCGTCGACCTGGTGGTAATGCTCACCGAGGGCCGGGGCGGCGCCTACCGGACCGAACCGGACGGCACGCTGACCTACCTGCCCTCGGGCCGCGAACCGGTGCTGCACGTCGGCTCGCGGCGCGGGGTGCCGTACCACGCCAAGACCGGCTACCGGCTCCAGGGACCCCGGCCGCCGCTCCCCCGGTACTTCGGCCCGGAGGCGGTCGAGGCACTGGCCGCCGGGGGCGGTCCCCTGGACCTGCGGCGCGATGTGTGGCCTCTGATGGCCAAGGAGATCGGGTTCGGCCACTACCACGAGCTGTTCCACGCCCACCCCGAGCGCACGGCGATGCCCTGGCCGGAGTTCCTGGCCGCCTACGACCAGTTCGGCTGGTACTCCGCCCAGTTGGCCGGGCTGGTCGCCACCGCCGTGCCCGACCCGGCCGACCGGCTGGACTTCGAGGCGCTGGACCGGCCGCTGGACGGGCTCGCGTTCGACACCCCGGACGCCTTCCAGGAGCACCTGCGCACCTACGCCCGCGAGGACCTGGCCCGCCGCGAGGACCCGCGGCACAGCGCCGACCTCGGCGCGTTCCTCGCCCTGCTCTCGATATACGGCCAACTGCCCGGCCTGGTCGCCTCCGGACGGCTGACGGCACGCTCACTGGCGGACGGGCTGGACGGCTGGTGGCACGGCTTCTTCAACTTCCTCGCCTCCGGTCCGCCCGGCTTCCGGCTGCGCGAGCTGGACGCACTGTCCCGCGCCGGTGTGGTGCGCTTCCTCGGCGCCGACCTCAGGGTCGGTACGGACGAGGCCACCGGCACCTTCACGGCGACCAGTCCCACGGTGCCGGGGCACATCGTGCACGCGACCGCCCTGATCGAGGCCTATCTGCCGGGTCCGAACCTGGACCGCACCGAGGACCCGCTGCTGCGGCACCTGCACCGCACCGGCGCGCTGGCGGAGGAGGTGGTGGCCGACGGCACGCACCGGCACCGGTCCGGCCGGATCACCGTCTCCCCCGCCGACGGCCATCTGATCGACCCCGGCCTGGGCCGGCCGCACCCGCGCCGGATCGCCCTGGGCGCCCCGACCGACAGCCGGGCCATCGCCGCCTTCGCCCGCCCCCGCACCAACGCCCCCGCCTTCCGGCAGAACGACACGGTGGCCAGGGCGGTGCTGCGGGCGCTGGACGCCGAGCCGTCGGAGCCGTACGTCTCGGGGCCGGTGAGCTGCGCGCCGGTCGGGGGCTGACGTGAGAGGGGCTGCCCTTGAGCGGGCAGCCCCTGCAGTCCCTACGCCCGCGGCCCCACCGGGATGTCGCCGCGCAGGGTGATCCGGTGCATCACCCGGTGCTGGTCGCCGTAGTCGCGGTTGGCGTAGTGCGAGGTGCTGCGGTTGTCCCACAGGGCCACGTCACCCGGCTGCCAGCGGTGCCGGACCACATGTTCCGGCTTGGTGAGGTGTGCGTAGAGAATGTCGAGCAGCCCCCGGCTCTCGTGCTCGGAGACGCCGACGATGTGCGAGGTGAAGCCGGGGTTCACGAACAGCCCCTTGCGCCCGCTCTCCGGGTGCACCCGCACCACCGGATGTTCCACCGGCGTGAGCTGCGTGAACACCTCGCCCTCCCACAGGTTGCCCTTCCCCTGCCGGCGCTGGGCGAGGTAGTAGCCGAACTCGCGGGAGCCGTCGTGCACGGCGGTGAGGGTGTCGATGTGCGCCCGCAGCCCCGGCGACAGCGACTCGTACGCGGCCTGGGTGTCGGCCCAGTTGGTGTCGCCCCCGGTGGGCGGCAGCACCACCGCGCGCAGCACGGAGATGGCGGGCGGGCGCGGCACGAAGGTGACGTCGGTGTGCCACACGTCGGCGAAGCCGTTGTCCTGGCTGTCCAGCGAGTACACCTCGGGCGCCACGTCACCGGAGTCGTGCACCGGGTGCCCGACCGTGACCTCGCCGAGCCGGCGGCCCAGCTCGATCTGCCCGGCGTCGTCGAGCAGGTGCTGTCCCCGCACGAAGAGGACCTTGTGGCGCACCAGGGCCTCGCGGAGCGCGAGCACGCCGTCGTCGTCCAGGTGGGCCAGCTCGATGCCGTCGATCTCGGCGCCGATGTTCGGGCCCAGCTCGGTGAGCGGCAGCCGCGTCGCCACGGGCCGGTCGCTGAGGATGCTCATACGGATGTCCTTTCCGGTACGGCCCCGTCCGGGACCTGGGTTCTCTCGGCGTACGGCGGTCAGGCCGCGGCGGCGCTCTTGACGGCGTGCGCGACCTCGGCACGCAGTTCCCCGAACTCCGGTGAGCCGCGCAGCTCTTCGGCGTCCACGTCCCCGCGCGGCAGGGTGATCGGCAGGTCGAGCGCGACGGTCCCCGGGCTCTTGGTCAGCACCACGATGCGGGAGCCGAGGAAGACGGCCTCCTCGGCCGAGTGCGTCACGAACACCGTGGTACGCCCTGCCTGGGCGGCCATCCGGCGCACGTCCTCCTGGAGCCGTTCACGGGTGAGCGCGTCCAGCGCCGCGAACGGCTCGTCGAGCAGCAGCAGCGGGTTCTCGGCGGCGAGCGCGCGGGCGATGGCGACACGCTGCTGCTGGCCGCCGGAGATCTCCCAGACCCGGCGCGCCTCGGTCCCCTCCAGCCCGACCCTCGCCAGCAACTCGGCCCGTCGCTCGGGCCATCGGGCGCGGTCGACGCCCGCGTACCTGAGGGCCAGGTCGAGGTTCCCGCGCACGGTGCGCCATGGGAAGAGCCTCGGCGTCTGGAACACCACGCCCGCCGTGTCGCCGGGGCGGGGATCGGTGCCGGAGACCTTCACCGCGCCCTCGCTGGGCCGCTCGAACCCGGCGATCAGCCGCAGCAGAGTGCTCTTGCCGCATCCGGAGGCGCCGACCAGGACCAGGAACTCCCCGGTGGGCACGGTGAGATCGACCGGGCCGACGGCGGTCACGGCACCGTACCGATGGGTGACGTGGTCGAGCCGGACGGCACCGTCCTCGGCATCGCCCGACTCGACTTTCGCTTCCACCAGCTCACTTGAGGACATCGGGCAGCCCCTTGAGGTAGAACGCCTTCTCGACGGAGGCGGCGGAGGGCGCCGCGTCGATCTGCTTCTGGCCGGCCAGGAAGCGGCCGGTGTCGCCGACGTAGGTCAGCAGCTTGCCGGGCTTGTCTTCGGTGCCCAGCCACTCGGCGGAGGTCACCTGCTCCGGGGTGAGGAACACACCCTGCGCGAGCTGGGCCCGGGCGTCGGCGGCGCTGATGTTCAGCTCGGCCGCGACCGCCTTCACCGAACCCTCGTGGTCGGACTTCAGCAGCCGCAGCGCCTCCGCCTCGGCCTTGCGCCAGGCGTCGATCGCCTTCGGGTCGCGGGCGATCAGCTCGTCCGAGACCACGGCGAGGTCCAGGGTCGGCTTGCCCGAACCGGCCACCTGCTTGCTGCTGGTGAGCTGCCTGCCCGTCTTGCGCAGCTCGTCCAGCGTGGGCAGCCAGACGTACGCGGCGTCGATGTCGCCCCGCTGCCAGGCGGCGAGGATCGCCTGCGGCTGGAGGTCGATCAGCTTGACGTCGGACGGCTTCAGCCCGGCCTTGTCCAGCGCGGCCAGCAGGCTGTAGTGCGAGGTCGACGCGAACGGCGTGGCGACGGTGCGCCCCTTCAGCCCGGCCACGTCGGAGACCCCGGTGCTCTTCCGCGCCACCAGCGCCTCGTTCTCCCCCGCCACGTCGAGAATCCAGGCGACCTTGTACGGGATCGGCGACGGCCCGGATATCCCGCGCGCGAACGGGCTCGACCCGAGCGCGGCGATGTCGAGGGACTTGCCGAGGAAAGCCTGGTTGACGCTGGCTCCGGAGTCGAACTTGATCCAGCTGATGGTGTGGTCCGGCAGCGCCTTCTCCAGCAGCTTTCTGTTCTTGACGATCAAGTCGCCGCTGGGAAAGGCGAAGTAGCCGATGCGCAGCCGTTTCCCGGAGCCGGAGGCCGAGGCGGAGCTGTCCGTGGAGCAGCCGGCGACCGCCGCGGTGGCGGCGACGGCGAGCGCACCCGCGAGCATCTGGCGGCGGGACGGGCGGTGCGAGGCGAGCGTCATGGAAGTGCCGTTTCTGTACGGGGGGTTCGGGGGCGGATGGGCGTCAGGTGCGGCCGCGCCAGGGCACGACGGCCCGCTCCAGGCGCAGCAGCAGGCCGTCGATGATCAGACCGGAGATACCGATGGCGATGATGCCGACGAGCACGACCGGGGTGTTGTTGTAGTTGGCGGCGTCCTTGACCATGCCGCCGATGCCGGGCAGTCCGTTGACCAACTCGGCGGCCACCAGGGAGGAGTAGGCCACCCCGACGGCCAGCCGGACGCCGGTCAGCGTCTCCGGCAGGGCGGAGGGGATCACCACGTCCCGTACGACGTCCCAGCGCGAGGCGCCGAGCGCGCGGGCCGCCTCGGTGAGCGCTCTGGGTACGGCGGCGACGGCCGTGGTGGTGGAGACGGCGACCGGCGGGAACGCGGCCACGGCCAGCAGGGTGATCTTCGGCTCCTCGTTGATGCCGAGCCAGATGATCAGCAGGGAGAAGTACGCCAGCGGGGGCAGCGTGCGCAGGAAGGTGATCCACGGCTCGAACAGCGAGCGCACCCAGCCGACGGTGCCCATCAGCAGCCCGAACACCACTCCGGCGGCGATGCCGATACCGGCGCCGAACGCGATGCGGCGCAGGCTGATGCCCAAGTGCTCGACCAGGTAGGTGCCGTTGTAGCCCCGGACCCCGTCGTGCGTGGTCGACACGTCGATGAAGGCCCGCCACACCTTGGCCGGCGGCGGCACCAGCGTCTCGCTCCAGGTGCCGCTCACCGCGAGGAGTTGCCACAGCAGGAGGAACAGGACGAGCGAGCCGAGCGGAAGTGCGGTGCGTCGCAGGGCACTTGAGGAACGGTTGGGACGGGGCGCGGCGGCGGCCGGGAGCGGGTCGGCCTTCTCCGGGCGCAGGGAAAGGGACACGGGCGGCCTCCATGAGGGCCTCGTAACAGCGGCGTTGTGAGAAGGCGGGGACAGCGAAGTGCCGCCTGCACAGCGGAGAGACCGGTCCTGCGAGACACAACTCGCTTCAGGCCGCGCCGGGTTACCTCACCGGGCGGAGCGGACCGTCAGGGACGCGCGGACAGCGGCGGTCAGCGACAACACGCGGCCGGGCATCGGCACAGGTCGATGACCAGGCGTCGCACCAGCGGCATGGGATTCATGGGGCCCTTTTCTACCTCAGCCGGGGCTCGCCACCAAGAGGTGTCCACGAAGTGGACCAGTGGGTGAGAAAGGGCCACGGGAGAGGCGGGTGAGAGAAACGTTCTGCCTGTCCAGGCCGCCGAAGGCGCGGTGACCCGAGCGGCGTTCACTCGTTTGCCGTGGCACCAGCTCCGAACGCTCCCGGTCGTGGAAGGCAGTCGCTCGATGGTCCTGTCCTCGCTCAGTCGTTCCCCGCACGGTTCGCGCGGGCGGCTGCTGCACGCCGAGCGCAGACTCGCCGAGCGGTACGCCGAACTGGTCCGCCTGGCCTACCTCGTCCTCCCGTCCTCCCTCGGCCGGCACCGCCGGGTGCTCGCCGCGCACTCGCTGGTGCAGCGCAGCCTGCCCGACGCCACGCCCGCCGTACCGGCGCCCCGCTCCCCGGGGGTCGACCCGGACCGGTCGCTCCGGGTGGCGGTGGTGCGCGGGGCGCTCGCCCAGTGCCGGTGGCCCCGGCTGTGGCCGGAGGGGGCCCGGCCGCCCAGGCTGCTGGTGCCCCGGCTGCCGGTGGTGCTCGGGCTGCGGCTGGCGCCGCGCTCGGGCGGGGCCGAGGAGATGGCCCTCGGCCAGGCTCTCTCCGACCTCTCCGCCCCGGCCCGCGCCGCCTTCGTCCTGCTCCGGGTGGAGGGCCTCACCGCCGACCACGCACGCGGGGTGCTGGAGGCGGCCGGGGTGGGCGAGGCGCGGGTGGCGGTACGGGAGGCTGCCGGCCTCGACACCTCGCTGGGTGCGGCCGCCGCGGCGGTGCTGACCTCGGACGAGTTCGACGCCTGCGCCCTGCGCGCCCGCCCCACCGACCTGGTCCGCCGCCGGCGCCGGGTGCTCCTGGCCGCGCTCGCCGTACTGACGAGCGCCCTCACGGTGGGCGGACTGGCCGTCGTCACACGCTCGGCGCCGGACACGCCGGGGTCGTACGCGCGTGAGCCCCGGTCCGCCGATCTCATCCGGGTCGACCCCGGTGCGTGGGCGGACACCTCGCGGGTGGACTTCACCGCCTGGCCCGCGCGCGGGAACCGGGTGCGCGACCGCGCGCTGCTGGACCGGGCGCTGGCCGTCTGGGCCGACCCGCCGTCCGGTACGCGGGTCGACCGCGCCCCCGGCACCCCGGCCGATCCCGCGCCGCGCGCACCGCGACTGCTGTACGCCGGGTCGGTGGGCGGGCACGCGGTGGTGGTGTTCCATGACGGCCAACGCCTGGTGCGGTACGGCGAGTCGGGCACCGGTGAGCGGCTCGCGCTGGCCCGCACGGACGACGCCGACGTGACGACGGCCGCGGCTGTGGTGCTGGAGGAGCGGGGCGGCGCGGTGCGGTATCTGCTGGCGCCGTGGGTGGCGGAGTCCTCGGTGCGTGATCTGACCCGGCCGGACGCGCCCGCGCGGCCGCTCTCCGTGGCGCGGGACGGGGTCACGGCGCCGGTGCCCCGGTGGACGGGCGGCGGCTGCGGGCGCCGTCCGGCGCTCCAGTTGCGGTCGTCCCCGGAGATCGCCGAGCACCACGCGTTCCTGCTGGCGGACCTCGGCGGACTCACGCCCGCCCATCTGACGTACACCCCGCTGCCGGACCACGGCTCGCCGCCCGCCCGGCAGCCGCGCGAGGCGACCGGACGGGCCGCGCTGGGGGCCTGGGGGCAGACGGGCTGCGACCTGGACTCGGCGGGCGGCTCGGGGGTGCGGGCGGTCAACGCCTGGGACTTCGCCGAGCAGGACCTCCCGGACGGCGGGGGCCACGCCGTGTGGACCTGCGCGCGGGCGGACACCTGGCGGGGTCCGGGGAACATCACCGTCTCCCTGCGCAGGCCGGGCGAGAACGCGCAGGTGGTGACGCGGGTACGGTCGACGGCCGCGTGCAGCAGGTTCGGTCGGCACGTGGTGGCCCGGACGCACTGGAAGTCCCCGCGCGGGCACTGGTACGTCCTGGCGGCGGGCAGCCGCGCCGTCACCTCCCTCACCCTCACCGGCGACGTGTCGGCCACCCGGAGCGGGCACACCCTGGCGGTCCGAGCGCCCGAGGACGCGTCCACGAAGGTCCAGGCCCGGCTGGCCTCGGGCGAGAAGCTGCCGGAGGTCGGTTCCGGGTCATCCGGGGGTACCCGGCCCTAGCGACGACCCGCTGTCCGAGCACTGGAGAACGACCATGGTCCACGTCCGACGTTCCTTCACCGTCCCCCGCCCCCTGCCCGCCGTGATCGACTACCTGGCCGACTTCGCGAACGCCGTCGACTGGGACCCCGGCACCCAGGAATGCGACCGGACGGACGGCCCGGGCACCCCCACCGTAGGCGCCACCTGGCACAACGTCTCCGAAGTCCGGGGCCGCAGCACCGAACTCGAATACCACCTGGACCACCGCTCCGAAGACCGCCTCACCTTCATCGGCACCAACAAGACCGCCACCTCCACCGACGACATCACCTTCCGCCCCACTGCCGACGGCACCGAGATCACCTACGACGCCGACATCCAGTTCCACGGCCTCGCCCGCCTCGCGGACCCCTTCCTCCGAGGCGAGTTCGAACGCCTCGGCGACGAGATCACGCACACCATGCCGAAGGCCATCGAGTCGGCGGTGCCGCTGAGTTGAGGGCAACGCCAGAGGGCCCCCTCCGACCGGATTCTGACGACCGATCAGAGGGGGCCCGCTTGAAGCCTGTTACGACCCGCTGTAGTTGAGGTCGTCGCTACGGCCCTCCGCAGCCGCCGCCGTCGCCGGCACCGCCTGCTCCCAGGTGTGGGCGATCGGCCCGGACACGGACCGCCACCAGGCGTCGGACGGCACCCGCCCGCCCGGCTCGAAGGGCTCGCCCGTCCGAGGGGAGGCCACGACCTGGCCCACCGCCTCGCCCGCCTCCTTCGTCCACTCCCCCGGCTCCGCCCACGCGTGCATCGCCAGGTTGAACGTGCCCCAGTGGATGGGGAGGAGGACGCCGTCGGGGGCGCCGGACTGGAGGTCGAGGTGGGCGCGGACGCCCTCCTCGGGGGTCATGTGGATGTCGGGCCAGTAGGGGCTGTACGCGCCGATCTGGATCATCGTGACGTCGAACGGGCCGTGGGCCGCGCCGATGTCCTTGAAGCCGTCGAAGTAGCCGGTGTCGCCGCTGTGGTACACCCGGTGCCGCTCACCCGCGACGACCCAGGAGGCCCAGAGGGTGTGCTGGGTGTTGCGCAGGCCCCGTCCGCAGAAGTGGCGGGCCGGGGTCGCGGTCAGCCTCACCCCGCCGACCTCGGTGGACTCGTGCCAGTCCAGCTCCCGCAGCCGGTCCGGGGACACCCCCCAGTGTTCGAGGTGCGCCCCCACGCCCAGCGGGACGGCGAACAGGGTGTCGGTGCCGGCCAGCGCTTTGATGGTGGGCAGGTCCAGGTGGTCGTAGTGGTCGTGGGAGATGACCACCACGTCGACCGGACCGAGCGCGGCCAGCGGCAGCGGGACGGGGTGCAGCCGCTTGGGCCCGGCGAAGGGGAACGGCGAACAGCGCTCACCCCAGACCGGGTCGAACAGCACCCGGTGCCCGTCGATCTCCACCAGCACACTCGAATGTCCGAGCCATGTCACCCGCAGGCCGCTCACCGGCGGCTTGGCCAGGTCGGCCACCGTGGTCGGGTGCACCGGGATCGTGCCGTGGGGCGCACGGACGGGACGCGTGTCCTTGTCGAAGAACGCCTTGGCGAGGTCCAGCGTGGAGCCGGAGGGCCGGGTACGGGCCGTGCCGCCGGGGTTCTGGAAGACGCCGTCCTTGAAGTGCGGGGAGCGCTGGATGCGCGCGAGGCGCTCACCGCTCGGTTCCGCGCCGAAGGCTTCGGGCTGTAGTGCGCGGAGCCCGGAGCTCAGGGAACGCAGACCGGACACGGTACCTCCAGGTGGAGTCGCTCAGGGGCTCCATGGTCGACGGCGGCTGTGACGGCCCGGAGCCGTCGAGGGCCGGTCGGCCCGGCCACAAGTCCCAACGCTCACGCGCCCCTCACTGTTCCCGAACAGTGTTCCGGACCCGTCCTACCGCGAGGGGTCGCCCCCGTGGCGCCCGGACGACGTCCACACGGCGAAAGCGCGACGGGGCCCGCCGCCCCCACGGCGCGGGGGCGGCGGCACACCTCACGCCACCGAGGCGATCCGCATCCTGATGTCGCTCGGCGACAGAGCGCCCTTGGCCACCACATGGTCCCCGGAGGACTCGCCGCGCAGCCGGCGCCCGATCCACGGCACCAGATGCGTACGCGCCCAGTGCACGTCGTCACGGCGGATCTCCAGCGTGCCGCGCGGCGGCAGCACCGGCCACTCCTGCTCGGGGTCGGCCGGGATCTCCAGGCCCAGCGCCTGGCCCGCGCGCAGCGCGACCCGGGTGTGGCCCTCGGGCGAGAGATGCAGCCGGTCGCCGTCCCACGCCCTGCGGTCCTGCACGGACTTCAGGGACCACAGGTCCAGCACGGGGCAGTTGTACCGGTCGGCGATGGCCCGTACATGACCGTTGTACGTGGCGATCTTGCCGCGCAGATGCTTGAGCAGCGGGACGCCGCGGGTGTCGAAGCCGGTCGCCACCAGCACGGTGCCGGCGCCCGCCGCGAGCTGGGCCACGGCGCGCTCGAAGCGCTCGGCCGTCTCGTCCGGGTCGGTGCCGGGGCGGATGATGTCGTTGCCCCCCGCGCAGATGGAGACGAGGTCCGGGGCGAGCGCTGCCGCTCTGGGCACCTGGTCCGCCGCGATCTGGTCGAGCAGCTTCCCCCGCACGGCGAGGTTGGTGTACCCGAAGTCGCCTTCGGGCCGCCGGTCGGCGAGGAGTACCGCGAGCCGGTCGGCCCAGCCGACGAACGCCCCGTCGGGGCCGGGGTCGCCGACGCCCTCGGTGAAGCTGTCCCCCACCGCGACGTACGACCCGATCACTGTCCTGTTGTCATTCTCCGATTCGTCTGCCACGTCGGACCATGATTCACCTTGGGATGTGACCTACGCGACCGTAAGCGGGGGTTGACGCACGGTGAGATAAGCCACGCTTAAAGAATTTGCCAATCCCGGAATAGCGTTGTCGGCCGCCCTGTTGAACGGGCGATCACGGGGTCGGAGCGGGGGAATTCCGATGTCGTATCGTCGGCGGTGCGCCCGTCGACGAGCCGCGTGGCGGGGCGGAGCCTTACAGGAGCACCCGTGACGCAGCAGGTCCCGTCGACCGAACCCGAGCTGTCCGCCGTCCGCAACTTCCGTGACGTGGGCGGCCTGCCGACGGTGGACGGACGCCGGGTGCGGCACGGGGTGCTGTTCCGCAGCGGGCACCTCGCGCACGCGACCGAGGAGGACGCGGCCTACCTCGCCTCCCTCGGCCTGCACACGGTCTTCGACTTCCGCAACGCGGCCGACCAGCACCTCGAGGGCCCGGACGTCGAGCTGCCCGGCGTGCGGAACGTGAACGTGCCGCTGAGCGACCCGGCCGACGGCGCCGAGTTCTGGCGGATGGTCCGCGACGGCGACCTCGACCAGTTGCGGGCCATCCTGGCCGACGGCAAGGGCGCGGGCCGCATGATCGACTCGTACCGGAGGATCGTCACCGAGCGCACCGCCGAGCACTCCCGCGTGCTGCACGCGCTGGCCGAGGACAGCGTGCCCGCGCTGATGCACTGCGCGGCCGGCAAGGACCGCGCGGGCATCTCGGTGGCGGTGACGCTGCTCGCGGTGGGCGTGGAGCGGGACGCGATCACGGCCGACTACCTGGAGTCCAACGCCAAGCACCGCCGCTACAAGGTCCGCCGCAGCGGTGACCAGGCCAGCGCGTACACGCCCGAGGTGATGGAGCTGCTCAGCCCGCTCTTCGACGCCCGCGCGGAGTACCTCGCGGCGGCCTTCGACAGCATCGAGGACACCTGGGGCGGCGTGGACGCGTACCTGGAGCGGGGGCTGAGGCTCTCGGACTCCGCGCGGGAGCGGCTGCGCGAGCGCCTGGTCGACTGAGCCGCTCTCCGGGGCTCCCTCAGCCCTTGGCGCCCAGCGAGAACAGCAGGTAGAGGAAGGCGGCCAGGACATGGCCGAGGGCGACGTACACGACGAGCCGGACCCACAGGGAGCGCGGCAGCTTGTCTTCCATGTCACTCATGACAGGTCTCCGGTCGGATGGCCCAGGCACAGGGTGGCCGTGGGGCTCTGGAGCAGGGTGTGGACGAACAGCAGCTCCACGCCGTCGTGGTCGTCGGCGTTGAGGCGGTGCGGGGTCAGTGAGTCGAAGTGGGCGCTGTCGCCGGGCGCGAGCAGATGCGCGCTGTCCCCGAGGCGCAGCCGCAGCCGGCCCGTGAGGACGTACAGCCACTCCTCGCCGGGGTGGACGCGCACGATGTCGCCCTCGGCGCGGTACGGCACCCTGACGCGCAGGGCCTGCATGCCGCGGCCGGGGGCGCCGGCCTGGTAGTAGGTCCAGCCGGCGGCGCGGGTGGGTTCCATGTCGGCGGCGCGCACGATGGCGTCCCGGTCGGCGGCCGTCTCGCCGAGAAGGTCGGAGACCGTCGTACCGTAGATACGGGCGAGGGCCAGGAGCATCGGCAGCGAGGGCTGACGGTGTCCGGTCTCCAGCCGGGAGAGGTGTGCCGGGGAGAGCCCGGCGGCCCCGGCCGCGGCCTCCAGGGTGAGGCCGGCCCGGCGGCGCAGGGCGCGCAGTTGCGGCGCCACGGCGGGCAGGTCGTCGCCCTGGCCCGCCGGGGAGGCCGCTTCGGAGGCGTTCATATCTCCATTGAGCCCGATTTTTGCCTGTCGGGCAATTTTCTTGCCTCAGAGGCAAAAAGGGCGGGAAGCCTCAGCGGCCGGCGACCGCCTGCTTGATCAGGGTCCGGCCGAAGTCCCACATCAGCCCGCCGCCGCTGTGCGCGTCGTCCATGACGGCGGTGAAGGCGTCCACGAACCGGTCCACGTCCGCCTCGTCGATCACCAGCGGCGGGATCAGCTTGATCACCTCCAGGTGGTCGCCGGAGACCTGGGTGAGAATCCGGTGCCGCTGGAGCAGCGGGACGACGACCATCTGCGCGAACAGTCCCTTGCGGGCGGCCTGGAGCATGGTCCAGCGACCGCGCAGCTTCAGCGAGTCGGGGCGGCCGAACTCGATGCCGGTCATCAGTCCCCGGCCGCGCACGTCGGCCAGCAGCTCGTACTTCCCGATGAGCGCGGCAAGCCGGGACTTCAGCAGCTCGCCCATGGTCCGGGCGCGGGCGACGATCTGCTCGTCCTCCATGACGGAGAGCACCGCGAGCCCGGCGGCCATGGCCTGGGCGTTGGAACCGAAGCTCGCGGAGTGCACCAGGACCCGGTCCATGGACGAGTAGACCTTCTTGAAGATCCAGTCCTTGCCGAGCGTGGCGCTGACCGGGACATAGCCGCCGGAGAGCGCCTTGGCGACGCACACCAGGTCGGGCTCTACGCCGTCCTCGTGCTGGTAGGCGTAGAAGTCGCCGGTGCGGCCGAGGCCGGTCTGCACCTCGTCGGCGATGAGCAGCGCCTTGTGCCGGTGCAACAGCTCCTGCGCGGCCCGGAGGTAGCCGGGCGGGCTCTCGTGCACGCCCTTGCCCTGGATCGGTTCGACGATGAGGGCGGCGACATCGCCCTTCTTCAACTCCCGGGCGAGGGCGTCGAGATCACCGAGGGGTACGGCGGTGTCGGGGAGCAGTGGGGCGAAGCCGTCGCGGAAGCCGTTCTCCCCGTTGACCGACAGCGAGCCGGTGGTGAGGCCGTGGAAGGCGTGGTCGCAGTAGAGGACGCGGGGGCGGCCGGTGGCGAAGCGGGCGAACTTCAGCGCGGTCTCGACGGCCTCGGTGCCGCTGTTGCCGAAGAACACCCGGTCCAGGTGCGGGCTGTGGGCGAGCAGGCGCTCGGCGAGCAGGCCGGGCAGCGGCTGGCAGTCGAAGCGGGTGAGGTCGGCGAGGTTCAGGTCGAGCACGTCGTGCAGGGCCTTGCGGACGACCGGGTGGTGGCGGCCGAGCCCCATCACGCCGAACCCGGCGAGCATGTCGAGGTAGTCGTTGCCCTCGGCGTCGAAGAAGTGGGCGCCCTCGGCGCGTTCGTAGACCTTGTCGAAGCCGATGGTGTGCAGCATGCGCGGGAGTTGCGGGTTGAGATGGCGCGTGTGCAGGTCGTAGCGCTCGGCTCCGCGCGCGGCGAGGAGGGCTTCGAGGTCGAACTCCGTGCTCATTCAACTCTCCTGGTTCTGCCGGCCGCCGATGTCCTTGACGGCGAAACTCGCGCTGATCCGCCCGGCGATCTCCACCGGCGTGAGACCGATGTCGGCCAGCACCTCGCTCCGTTTGGCGTGCGCGAGGAACTGGTCCGGGATGCCGAACCGCCGTACGGGCACGTCCACATCGGCGTCCCCCAAGGCCAGCGCCACGGCCGAACCCACGCCCGCCGCCCGGCTGTTGTCCTCGACCACGGCCACCAGCCGGTGCGCGGCGGCGAGGTCGGGCAGGGCGGGGTCGACAGGCTTGACCCAACGTGGGTCCACCACCGTGCAGTTGACCCCCCGCGCCCCGAGCAGCGAGGCGACCTGGAGGCAGACCGGTGCCATCACGCCGACGGCGACGAGGAGTACGTCGGGCTCGTCGTCCCGATGGAGGACGTCCATGCCGCCGACGTGACCCAGGGCCGGGATCTCGGGGCCGACGGACTCCTTGGGGAAGCGGACCAGGGTGGGCGCGTCGTCCACGGCGACCGCCTCGCGCAACTGGGCACGGAGCTGGGCCGCGTCGCGCGGGGCGGCGATCCTCAGACCGGGCACGACCTGGAGGATCGACATGTCCCACATGCCGTTGTGCGAGGCGCCGTCGACGCCGGTGACCCCGGCGCGGTCCAGCACGAATGTCACCCCGCAGCGGTGCAGGGCCACGTCCATCAGCAGTTGGTCGAAGGCGCGGTTGAGGAAGGTGGCGTAGACGGCGACGACCGGGTGGACACCCCCCGTGGCCAGACCCGCCGCGGAGACGGCCGCGTGCTGCTCGGCGATCCCGACGTCCCAGACCCGGTCGGGGAACCGCGCGGCGAACGGGCCGAGCCCCACCGGGTGCAGCATGGCCGCCGTTATGGCGACGACGTCCTCGCGCTCCTCCCCGATCCGGACGATCTCCTCGCCGAACACCGAGGTCCACGAGGGGCCGCCGGAGGGAATGAGCGGGGCGCAGGTCAGCGGGTCCATCATGCCCACGGTGTGGAAGTGGTCCTCCTCGTGCGCCAGGGCCGGCGGATACCCGCGCCCCTTCTCGGTGAGGCAGTGCACCAGCACCGGCCCGTGGAACCGCTTGGCCCGGCGCAGCGCGGACTCGACGGCTCCGATGTCGTGCCCGTCGATGGGGCCCACGTATTTAAGCCCCAGGTCCTCGAACATGCCCTGCGGGGCGAAGGCGTCCTTGAACCCCTTCTTGGCGCCGTGCGCGGCCTCGTACAGCAGGCCGCCGACGACCGGGGTGCGCTGGAGCGCCTCCTTGCCCCAGGCGAGGACCTGCTCGTAGCCGTCGGTGGTGCGCAGCGTGGCGAGGTGGTTGGCGAGGCCGCCGATCGTGGGCGCGTAGGAGCGCTCGTTGTCGTTGACGACGATGATCAGCGGGCGGTCCTTGGCGGCCGCGATGTTGTTCAGCGCCTCCCACGCCATGCCGCCGGTCAGCGCGCCGTCCCCGATGACCGCGACGACGTGCCCGCGCTCCCCCAGCACCTGGTGCGCCTTGGCGAGGCCGTCGGCCCAGCCGAGGGAGGTGGAGGCGTGACTGTTCTCCACGATGTCGTGCTCGGACTCCTCGCGCGAGGGATAGCCGGACAGGCCACCCTTGCCACGCAGCTTGGAGAAGTCCTGACGGCCCGTCAGCAGCTTGTGCACATAGCTCTGGTGCCCGGTGTCCCACACGATCCGGTCGACCGGTGACTCGAAGACCCGGTGCAGGGCGATGGTCAGCTCCACCACGCCCAGGTTGGGGCCGAGGTGCCCCCCGGTCCTCGCCACCGCCTCCACCAGGAACTCGCGCACCTCACCGGACAGTTCGCTCAAGTCGTCCTGCGACAGCGCCTTCAGGTCGCGCGGTCCCCGGATGCTCTCCAGAATCGTCACGCCGGCCCCCTCTCGGTCCGTGCCGTGCTCTGCCTCAACTCACCTGATCCGCGGCACCGGTCTCCTCGGCCAGCCGCATGGCCTCCTCGATGAGGGTCTCCACGATCTTCGACTCCGGGACGGTCTTGATGACCTCGCCCTTGACGAAGATCTGACCCTTGCCGTTGCCCGAGGCGACGCCGAGATCTGCCTCGCGGGCCTCACCGGGGCCGTTCACCACGCACCCCATGACCGCCACCCGCAGCGGAACCTCCATGCCGGTCAGCCCCGCCGTGACCTCCTCGGCCAGCTTGTAGACATCCACCTGCGCCCGCCCACAGGACGGACACGACACGATCTCCAGGCCACGCTGCTTGAGGTTCAACGACTCCAGGATCTGCAGACCCACCTTGACCTCCTCCGCCGGCGGAGCCGACAGGGAGACGCGGATGGTGTCGCCGATACCCTCCGAAAGCAGCGCACCGAAGGCCACCGCCGACTTGATCGTGCCCTGGAACGCCGGACCCGCCTCCGTCACACCGAGGTGGAGCGGGTAGTCGCACTGGGCGGCGAGCTGGCGGTACGCCTCGATCATCACGACCGGGTCGTTGTGCTTCACCGAGATCTTGATGTCCCGGAAGTCGTGCTCCTCGAACAGCGACGCCTCCCACAGCGCCGACTCCACCAGCGCCTCCGGGGTGGCCTTGCCGTACTTCTGCAGCAGACGACGGTCCAGCGACCCGGCGTTCACACCGATCCGGATCGGCGTGCCGTGATCCTTGGCCGCCTTGGCGATCTCACGGACCTTGTCGTCGAACTGCTTGATGTTGCCCGGATTCACCCGCACCGCCGCACAGCCCGCCTCGATCGCGGCGAACACGTACTTCGGCTGGAAGTGGATGTCCGCGATCACCGGAATCTGCGACTTCCGCGCGATCGTCGCCAGCGCGTCCGCGTCGTCCTGCGTCGGACACGCCACCCGCACGATCTGGCAACCCGACGCCGTCAGCTCCGCGATCTGCTGCAGCGTCGACCCGATGTCCGAGGTACGGGTCGTGGTCATCGACTGCACCGACACGGGCGCCCCGCCCCCGACCGCCACCGGCCCCACCTGGATCTGCCGCGACACCCTGCGGGTGGCGACAGGGCGGGCCGGTACCTCGGGGACGCCCAGGGAGACGGCGCTCACGGCCTCACTCCCGGTTTCCGGAGACGGTCTCGCGCATGGCCCGCAGCGACTCCTTCAGGGAGCCCATGGTGGCGAGGACGGCGGTCGGCTCGTAGCCGCAGTGCGCCATGCAGTTGGCGCAGCGCGGGTCCTTGCCCCGGCCGTACTTGTCCCAGTCGGTGTCCTCGACCAGCTCGCGGTAGGTCGGCACATAGCCGTCGCTCATCAGGTAGCAGGGGCGCTGCCAGCCGAACAGGGAGTAGTTCGGGATGGCCCAGGCGGTGCAGGGGAAGTCGACCTTGCCCTCGAGGAAGTCCAGGAACAGTGGGGAGTGGTTGAGCCGCCACCGCCTGCGGTTGCCGCCGGAGAACGCCTTCTTGAACAGCTCGCGGGTCTGCTCCACGCCGAGGAAGTGCTCCTGGTCGGGCGCCTTCTCGTAGGCGTAGGCGGGCGAGATCATCATCTCGTCCACCTTCAGGTCGTCGTTGAGGAAGTTCAGCACCTCGACGATGGTCTGCGGGGTGTCGGTGTTGAAGAAGGTCGAGTTGGTGGTGACCCGGAAGCCGCGCTGCTTGGCCTCCTTGATCGCCGCCACCGCCTCGTCGAACACGCCTTCCTTGGCCACGGACTCGTCGTGCCGCTCACGCAGCCCGTCGATGTGCACCGCGAACGCGAAGTACGGGGACGGGGTGAACTTGTCCATCTTCTTGCGCAGCAGCATGGCGTTGGTGCACAGGAAGACGTATTTGCGCTTGGCGACGAGCTGGCGCACGATCTCGTCGATCTGCGGGTGCATCAGCGGCTCACCGCCGGCGATGGACACCATCGGCGCGCCGGACTCCAGCACCGCGCCCACCGCCTGGGCGACCGGCATCCGCTGCTTGAGCACGCCGGCCGGGTGCTGGATCTTCCCGCAGCCCTCGCACTTGAGGTTGCAGGCGAACAGCGGTTCCAGCTCGACGATCAGCGGGAACTTGTCCCGCTTGCGGAGCTTCTGTTCGGCCAGGTATGTAGCGACCTTGATGGACTGACGCAACGGCATGGCCATCTGGCTCACCTCCGGGGGAGCGGCAAGGAACGGTGCCATTCGAAGAATGCGGGAAGGACGGAACGAAGAACGCGGAAGGCCGATATTCCACCGCGTACCGTTCCGATCCGGACAAGTTCATGTTCAGGAGCGTCCACGACCACCCGTACGGCCGCAACCGGGCGGTCGCCCGTGCCGACGGCGGTGCGCAGGGTGGCCGCCGACTCCATGTCGACCGCGATCGCGCCGGTCGCCAGCAGATCGGAACGTTCCGGGCCCCGGACCACGTGGTCGGAGCCGGTCAGGGGGCCAGTGTGGACGGTGCGGCCGGGGACGGCGCGCCTCAGCTCCTTCACCAGCAGTTCGGTGCCCACGCAGGGGACGGTCCCCCGCGCATCGTGGGTCTCCTCGGCGACCACCAGGTCGCCGGGGTGCATGCCCGGTGCCAGCCCGGCGCAGAAGCCGGTGGCCAGCACGGCGGCATCCGCCATCCCCGGACCGGCGAGCCGCTCGGCGACGGACCGCTCCGCCGCCCGAGGGCCCATGCCGGTACGCAGGACGCCGAACCGCCCCCCGGCCCCGCCGCGGTCGCCGGTGCGCAGGGCGAGGTGCTCGATGCCGAGCGCGCAGACGATCAGCAGCGGTGCCGAGGCGGGCCGGGATCTCATTCAGCTCCCTCCGGCCGTGGCGCGGACGCCGCTGCGGGCGGCCAGGGGCGCCTTGTCGAAGGGGTCCCCGTGCAGGTACCGGCCGAGCGCGGTGAGCGGGAACACCTGCCGGTAGAGGTGGTAGTTGATGGAGAAGTCCCAGGGGAAGCCGGTGCCGGTGAAGTACGGCTCGTCCCAGGAGCCGTCGTCCCGCTGGGTGTCGGCCAGCCAGCGCACGCCGCGCTCGACGGCCTCGGAGTCCCGCTCTCCCGCCGCGAGCAACGCCATCAGCGCCCAGGCGGTCTGGGAGGCGGTGGAGGCACCGCGGCCGCTCCACTCCTTGACGTACTTGTAGGAGCGCAGGTCCTCGCCCCAGCCGCCGTCGTCGTTCTGCACCCGCTCCAGCCAGTGCACCGCGCGGCGGATCGCGGGGTGGGAGGCGGGCAGTCCGGCCGCGGTCAGCGCGGGCACCACCGAGCCGGTGCCGTAGACGTAGTTGACCCCCCAGCGGCCGAACCAGGAGCCGTCCGCCTCCTGTTCGGCGAGCAGCCAGGTGACGCCGCGCCGGGTGCGCGGATCGTGGGCGAGCCCCTCGGCCGCCATCATCTCCACGACGTGCGCGGTGACGTCGGCGGACGGCGGGTCGATGACCTCGCCGAAGTCGCAGAACGGCAGCCGGTTGGGGAACGGGCTGGTGTTGTCCACGTCGAAGGCGCCCCAGGCGCCGTTCTTCGACTGCATCCCGAAGTTCCAGCGCACCGCCCGCGCGATCGCCCCGTCCACCCGGTCGGGCTGGGGGTGGCTGACCCGGCGCAGTGCGAGGGCGACCTCGGCGGTGTCGTCGATGTCGGGGTAGTTGTCGTTGTGGAACTCGAACGCCCAGCCACCCGGCGGAAGTTGGGGACGCTTGACGGACCAGTCGCCGGGACGGCGGATCTCCTCGGCCAGCATCCAGTCGGCCGCCTTGAGCAACTGGGGGTGATCGGCGGGGAGTCCGGCATCGGCCAGCGCGATGACGGCGAGGCAGGTGTCCCACACCGGGGACTGACACGCCTCGATCATCCGGGACCCGTCCTCGCGCCAGACGGCGAACCGGTCCAGCGACTCCAACCCCGCCCGCATCACCGGGTGCTGAAGGTCGTAGCCCATCAGGTGCAGCGCGATGACCGAGTACACGGCCGGGGGCTGGATGCCGCCCCAGCAGCCGTCGTTCTCCTGGCGTTCGACGATCCAGCGGGCGGCGGCGTTCATCGCGGCCCGGCGCAACCGGCGCGGTACGGCCCCGCGCAGCCGGTGCACCACCCGGTCGAGCCGCTCGAAGGCGCCGTCCCAACTGGCCAGCGGGGCAAGCGGCTTGGGCGGGTTGGGGTTCGCCGGGTCGGTGTGCAGCTCGTCGAGCGGGAAGGGCGCCGGGCGGACCGGACGCTTGGCCGAGACGATGGTCAGCGGCACGATGGTCTGCCGGGCCCAGCAGCCGAAGTCATAGATGTTGAGCGGCATCCAGGTGGGGAACCAGACGAGTTCCGGGGGGAGTTCGGGCAGGTCCTCCCACTTCCACCAGCCGAACAGGGCGAGCCAGATCCGGGTGAAGACGCGGGCGGAGGCGATGCCGCCCCGTTCGCGCACCCAGGCCGAGGCACGCGCCATGTGCGGGGCGTCCGGGGCGTCACCGGCCAGCCGCAGCGCGACGTAAGCCTCGACGGTGGCGGACAGGTCGCCGGGGCCGCCGTAGAAGGTGGCCCAGGCGCCGTCCTCGCGCTGCTCGCCCCGGATGAACAGGGCGGCGGCGCGGGTGGTCGCCTCGTCGCGGATGCCGAGGAACTGGCGCAGCAGAAGGTCCTCGGCGTCCATGGTGACGTTGGTCTCCAGGTCGCCCTTCCACCAGCCCTCGGGGTCCTGCCGGGCCAGCAGGAACTCGGTGGCGCGCGCGGCGGCGCGTTCGGCGGCCTCGGGTACCCCGGCCGCCAGGGGGTCGGTGCTGTCGGTGTCGCTGGCCGCGGCAGCGCGGGGCGGGATGGTGGCCCCGGTGCTTCCGTCGGTCGTCGCTGTCATGGCTTCCCCTTTGTGCAGTCGTTCGAGTCGTGCTGCTGTGGGTCCGCCGTCGGCCGGTGTGCCGCAGATCGCGTCGCACCGGCCGGCGACTACGCGAGGGTTATTCGGCCGATAGTGATCATCTCTTCCTGACGACGACGAAGTCGGCGAGCGCCGTGAAGGCGTCCCGCACCCGGTCGGGCATGTCGACGGCGTGCAGGGCCTCGATGGCGACGGTGTGCTGGCGCCGCGCCTCGTCCGCCGTCCACTCGCGGCCGCCGGCCTCCTCGATGAGGGCGGCGCGGGCCGCGAACTCCTCCTCGGAGAAGGCGGCGAAGTCGCTGCTCTTGGCGTCGGCGGCGAGGATCTCGCCGAGCCGCTCGGAGGCGGGGCCCCCGGCGGCCAGGGCCGCCACCACGGGCAGGGACTTCTTGCGCTGGCGCAGGTCGCTCCAGGTCTGCTTGCCGGTGGACACCGGGTCGCCCCAGATGCCGAGGAGGTCGTCGACGGCCTGGAAGGCCAGGCCGAGGTGGTAGCCGTAGCGTTCCAGCGCGTCGGCCGTGCGGTCGTCGGCGCCGCCGAGGACCGCGCCGATGGAGGAGGCGCAGGCCAGCAGGGCGCCGGTCTTGTTGCCCTCCATCTCCAGGCACTCCTCGACGCTGACGCGGTCGCGGTGCTCGTAGGAGATGTCCTGGGCCTGGCCGTCGATCAGGGCGCGGGTGGCGGCGGTCAGCCGGCGGGTGGCGCGGCCGGCCTCGACGGTGCCCAGCTCCAGCAGGACCTCGTTGCCGAGGGCGAACAGGGCGTCGCCGACCAGGATGGCCTGGGCGGGGCCGTGCACCTTCCAGACGGTGTCGCGGTGGCGGCGCTGCTCGTCGCCGTCCATCAGGTCGTCGTGCAGCAGCGAGAAGTTGTGCACCAGCTCGACGGCGACCGCGCCGGGCACGCCCACCTCGGGGGCGGCGCCGGTGACCTCGGCGGAGAGCACGGCGAGGGCGGGGCGTACGGCCTTGCCGCCGTCACCGGCGGCCGGGTTCCCGGCGGCGTCGATCCAGCCGAAGTGGTAGGCGGCGACGGTGTCCATGGGGGGCGCCAGCCGGTCGACGGCGGCGCGCAGGACCGGGGTGGCCAGGGTCCGGCCGCGCTCCAGCAGTGCGGTCACGTCCACCGCGTCGGCGGCTGTCGAGGCCGGGGGCGGCACAGTGGGCACAGTCTCTCCTCTTGTTGCGGTACCGGGGGTGCGGGGCCCCTCCGGGCTGTGCTGATCGAGCATCAGGCCGCCTCCTCGAACTGGAAGAGGTGGCGGGGGCGGGGCCGGCCCAGGGCGCCCAGCGCGGCGTCGGCCGCGCTCACGCCGCTGCGGACCGCACTCTCCATGGTCGCGGGCCAGCCGGTGGCGGTCCACGCGCCGGCCAGGTAGAGGCCGGGAGCCTTGGTACGGGCGCCGGGGCGCAGCCGCCCGACGCCGGGGGTGGGGGCGAACGTCGCGGTGCGCTCGCGGGTGACGAAGAAGTCCCGCACCCGCGCCGTGCGGGCGCCGGGGATCAGCCGTTCCAGCTCGGGCAGGTAGCGCTCACGGAGGTCGGCGACGGGGGCGTCGATGTCGTCGTGGGCGGCCGACTGGGACAGCGCCAGGTACTGCCCCTCGCGCAGACCGGAGGCGGCGGTACGGTCGAAGACCCACTGCACAGGCGTGCCGAGCGCGGTGAGGAAGGGCCGGGCGAGCACCGGACGGTCGTACACGACATGCACGTTGAGGATCGGCGCGGTGCCGATGCGCAGCAGCCGCCCGGGGTCGTCGAGCGCGCCGGGCGGCAGCAGGTCGTGGGTCTCGCGCTGGGGTACGGCGAGGACGACGGCGTCGGTGTCGATCGTCTCGCCGGGAATCTGCACGCTCCAGCGCCCGTCCGCGTTCTGGGCGAGGGAGGTGACGCGTGCCCGGACCTCGGTGCGGACGCCCGCGGACTCGAGCGCCTTGCGGGCAAGACGGTCGTGCAGTTCGCCCAGCGGGACGTGTGCCCAGCCGATGTCGGCCGCGCCCGGCTCGGACAGCAGACCGGTCTTGAACACCATGGCGGCGAGTCCGAGCGAGGCGTCGCCCGCGACCGCGTTGAGCGTGGCGACCCCGACCAGGTCCCAGAGCGCCTCGATGGCACGCGCGGACTGGCCGTGCCGGGCCAGCCAGGTACCGAAGTCCTGGTCGTCCAGCGCCGGGTCGGTGGGGTCGAGCCCCTTGAGCGCGAGCGCGGCCCGCCCCACGGACGCGCGCTCGGCGAGCGAGAGGTGCGGGTACGCGGCCAGGCTCCGCCCCAGGTGCAGGGGTACGGGCAGCGGGTCGCGCCGCAGCCGGCCGAGCCGCCGCCCCTCGGGCTTGTCGACGTCGACCACGGGTACGTCGAGCCGGTTCTGCAGCGGGGCCAGCGCGGTGCCCTCGATCCGGTCGAGGAACCAGCGGTAGGCGGTGCAGCAGCGCAGGTAGACGTGCTGGCCGTTGTCCACGGTCAGGTCGCCGCGCTGGAAGGAGAAGGCGAGGCCGCCGAGCCGGGGCCTGCCTTCGAGCAGGGTGACGCGCACGCCCGCGTCGGCGAGCGCGAGGGCCGCGGTGACCCCGGCGAGTCCGCCGCCGACCACGACGGCGTCCCGGCCGGTGCCGCCGGTGTGCGCCCGTGCCGGGCGTGGGGCCTCGCTCATCTACGCGTCCTTCCGTGCGTGCCGCGCGTGCTGGTTGAACCGTGCACGTCCGGCCGTCGCAGTCAGGGACGCCACGCCGCGGGCGAGGGTTGCCCGCGGCGGCCGGGCCACCGGAGCCGCCTCCTGAGCCTCGGCCGTCATCAGGCGCGTCCCCTGAGCGTGTGCCGCGAGACGTGCCGGGTGTCGAAGCCGGACAGGCCGCGCACGGCGACGTACGCCTTCTCGCGGCCGGGCAGCGAGACGCGGCCGCGCAGCACGGCCTCCGGGTCGCGCTCGATGCGGTCGAGCAGACGGCGGTAGATGCCGGCCATGGCGGCGACGCAGGCGCCGCTGCGGCGGTCCAGCATGGGCAGCAGCCGGTAACCCTCGGCGAACAGGGCGCGGGCGCGGCGGACCTCGAAGTGGACGAGGCCCGCGAAGTCGGAGCCCTCGGGCGGGGTGGGTCCGGCGAACCCGGCCGAGCAGCCGAACTTGGCCAGGTCGTCGGCGGGCAGGTAGGTGCGCCCGCCCTCGGCGTCCTCGCGCACGTCGCGCAGGATGTTGGTGAGCTGGAGGGCGAGGCCCAGCGTGTCGGCGTACTCGGCGGCGCGCTCGACGCCGCGTGCGCCGGGTTCGGTGCCGAAGATGCCCAGCGAGAGGCGTCCGATGGCACCGGCCACGCAGCGGCAGTAGACCTTGAGGTCGTCCCAGGTCTCGTAGGTCGCGCCGCGCACGTCCATCTGGACGCCGTCGATCAGCTCGTCCAGGCCGCCGAGCGGGATCGGGAAGACCCCGGCGGCATGGGCGAGGGCGACGGCCACCGGGTCGGTGTCGTCCTCCTCGACCGCGCCCGCCCGGACCCGGCCGAGCAGCGCCCGGGTGTCCTCCAGGCGCTCCACCTTCACCGCGCCGGGCAGCTCGCCGTCGCCGATGTCGTCGACGCGCCGTGAGAAGGCGTAGAGCGCCGACATGGCGCGGCGCTCGGGCGTCGGCAGCAGCCGGATGCCGTAGGCGAAGTTGCGGGCCTGCTGGCCGGTGACCGTCTCGCAGTAGCGATAGGCGGCGAGTACCGGTGCGGACACGGCTTGCGAAGCCTCCACTGCCCGGATCACCCCTCTCCTCGCAGGGTCGTGCCCGCCTCGCGCAGCAACTGGAGCTTGCCGGGCTTGGGCGGGCCGGGAAGTACGTCGTGATCGGCGGCGGCGATCGCCCGGACCGCCGCCTTTCCTCCCGCCACGAACCCCGCGAGCAGCAGCTTCAGTCTGCCGTGGACGCTACCCACGAGGGGGGCGCCTTCATTCAGCAGATCGCCTGCGCGTCGGGCTTCGAACGCGACCAGGGCGCGTACGGACGCGCCGGCGCTCGGGGCGGCGAGGTCGCTCTCCTGGACATGGAAACGCTTCATGTCCTGGGCGGGCAGGTAGATGCGGTCGCGGCCGAGGTCCTCGGCGACGTCCTGGAGGTGCTCGACGATCTGGAGGGCGGTGCACACGGCGTCGGAGCGGCGGACGCGCTCGGGGGTCGCGGTCCCGGTGACGGCGAGCACCAGGCGGCCGACCGGGTTGGCGGAGAGCTCGCAGTAGGCCAGCAGGTCGTCGTAGGTCTCGTACCGGGTGACGAGCTGGTCCTGGCGGTTGGCGGCGATCAGGCCGAGGAAGGGCTCGGGGGTGAGGCCGCGGCGGCGCACGGTGGGCTGGAGGCGGCGCAGCAGGGGGTGGTGCGGGGTGCCGTCGAAGACGCGGCCGAGGTCGGTCTCGAAGGCGTCGAGCAGGGCGAGGCGGTCGTCGGCCCGTTCCACGGGGACGCCGAGGGCGCGGGCGTCGGCGCCGCCGGGGGCCAGGTCGCCGTCGCCGATGTCGTCGACCAGGCGGGCGAAGCCGTAGACGGCCATGAGGTCGGTGCGCCAGGCGCGGGGCAGGAAGAAGGGGGCCACGGGGAAGTTCTCGCGCGCGGCCTTGTCCAGCGTGGCGCGTTCCAGTGCCGTCGCCGTGTCGGTTCCCGTCACTGCGCGCTGCCCGGTGCAAGGACGGCGCGGCTCGCGGTGAGCTGGGGAGTTTCCGTAGCCATTGCCGTCACATCTCCCGTTCTACACTGCCGACCCGATACACACTATTTCGGACACGCCGCCGACCCTCCGGGGGGCGTTCCCGGCGGAGGGTGTCGCGCAATATCGCCCCGATTGCCGGTTTCCGGCACCGGTACAGCTTACGTTGTACAACGCGACAGGGTCCCCCGGGGTGTCCGGCGCATCACAACAACACACCGATGGATGCCAAGATTCCTACGCGCCACCGGAGTTGACGCATCCTTTGCAGACGCCGGGCCCCGCCGGAGGAATGTCCGGCAGGGCCCTGACGGACATACGGGCTACTTGCCCGTGAACTTCTCGTACTCCTTGAGGACCTCTTCGGTGGGCCCGTCCATGCGGAGTTCGCCGCGTTCCAGCCACAGGACGCGGTCGCAGGTGTCGCGGATGGACTTGTTGTTGTGGCTCACCAGGAAGACCGTGCCGGCCTCCTTGCGCAGTTCCCGGATGCGTTCCTCGGAACGCTTCTGGAAGGCACGGTCGCCGGTGGCCAGCGCCTCGTCGATCATGAGGACGTCGTGGTCCTTGGCGGCGGCGATGGAGAACCGCAGCCGGGCCGCCATGCCGGAGGAGTACGTGCGCATCGGCAGCGTGATGAAGTCGCCCTTGTCGTTGATGCCCGAGAAGTCGACGATCCGCTGGTAGCGCTCCTTGATCTGCTCGCGGGACATGCCCATGGCGAGACCGCCCAGGATGACGTTGCGCTCACCGGTCAGGTCGCTCATCAGCGCCGCGTTGACACCCAGCAGCGAGGGCTGGCCGTCGGTGTAGACCTTGCCCTTCTCCGCCGGGAGCAGGCCGGCGATGGCCCGCAGCAGGGTGGACTTGCCGGAACCGTTGGAGCCGATCAGGCCGATGGCCTCGCCCCGGTAGGCGGTGAAGGACACCCCGCGCACGGCGTGCACCTTGCGCACACCGCGCGGCTCGCCCCGCTTGATGATGCGGCTCAGGGCGGCGGTGGCGCTGCCCTTGCCGGTCTTGGCCCCGTTGACCCGGTAGACGATGTGCAGCTCGTCCGCGATGACGGTCGGCCGGCGCTCGCCGGTGTTCTGCTCAGCCACGGCCGTACCGCTCCTCAGCCTTCCAGAAGTACACGAAGCCGCCGCAGAAGACGACCACGGCCCAGCCCAGGGCGAGGGCCCACACGTGCGGGGGCAGGTTCGAGGCGCCGTAGCCGTCGATCAGGGCGTAGCGCATCAGGTCCATGTAGACGGCCGCCGGGTTCGCCTGGAGCACCCGGACGATCCACTCGGGCTTGCCCGCCAGCATGTGGTTGATGGAGAACATCACGCCGGACGCGTACATCCAGGTCCGCAGCATGAACGGCATCAACTGGGCGAGGTCCGGCGTCTTGGCGCCCATGCGGGCCACGATCATCGCCAGCCCGGTGTTGAACAGGAACTGCAGCACCAGCGCCGGGAGGATCAGCAGCCAGGACAGCCGCGGATAGTTGCCGAACCCGATCGCCACCAGGAACACGACGATCATCGAGAACAGCAGTTGCTGGAGCTGCTGGAGGGAGAACGAGATCGGCAGTGCGGCGCGCGGGAAGTGCAGGGCGCGCACCAGGCCGAGGTTGCCGGAGATCGCGCGGACGCCCGACATCAGCGAGCTCTGCGTGAAGGTGAACACGAACACGCCGGTGACCAGGAAGGGCACATAGATGTCGTGCGACATGCCCCGGCTGGCCTTGAGGATCAGGCCGAAGATCGCGTAGTACACGGCCGCGTTCAGCAGCGGGGTGGCCACCTGCCAGAGCTGGCCCAGCTTGGCCTGGCTGTACTGGGCCGTCAGCTTCGCCTGGGAGAAGGCGAGGATGAAGTGGCGACGGCTCCAGAGCTGCCGGACGTACTCGACGAGCGAGGGGCGGGCACCGCTCACCGCGAGCCCGTACTTGGCGGCGAGGTCTGCCGCCGGCAGGCTCTCGTCGGGCGACGGGGCCGCGGTCACCGCGACACCGCCGTCATGGGTTCTCTCACTCACAGGGGAAACTTTCGTCTTCGAGTACGTCGTCTGGTGCACCTGCGCGGGGCGGCTTCCCGCCCCGTCGAGCTTCTCAGATCACCGGGGGACGGCCCAGCCGGGTCAGCCGCCACACCGTACGCCAGCGCATCGGGCGGCGGGGACCGCAGGGGGTGGCCCAGCCCTCCTTGAAGCCGCCGAACCACGCCTTCAGCGCCGGTCCGGAGGGGCGGCGGGCCAGCGTGAGCAGCAGCCAGACGCCAAGGTAGACCGGGACGAGCGGCACGGGAAGGTTGCGCCGGGCCAGCCAGACGCGGTTCCGGGCCACCATGCGGTGGTACACCGCGTGCCGCGAGGGCGCGGTCGTCGGGTGGTACAGCACCATGTCCGCCCGGTAGTCGATCATCCAGCCGGCGTCCAGCGCACGCCAGGCCAGGTCGGTCTCCTCGTGGGCGTAGAAGAATTCGTCCGGCAGCCCGCCGACCTCGCCGAGCACCTTCGTCCGGACGGCGTTGGCGCCGCCGAGGAAGGTGGTGACGCGGGAGGAGCGCATCGGGTCCGAGGCGCGCAGCCGGGGCACGTGCCGGCGCTGGGTCTCGCCGGTCTCGGGGTCCGCGATGCGGAAGCTGATGATGCCCAGCTCCGGGTCCGCGGCGAACGCGGCCCGGCACAGCTCGGCGGTGTCCTGCCGGGCGAGCAGACCGTCGTCGTCCAGGAACAGCAGGATGTCGACGTCGCTGCCACCGGGGCCGAACGCCTCGATGCCGACGTTGCGGCCGCCGGGGATGCCGAGGTTCTCGGGCAGCTCGACGGTGCGCACGCCCTCGGGCACGTCGGGTACGGGCGAGCCGTTGCCGACGACGACCACGGAGACCTTGTCACCGTCCTGCTTGGCGACGGAGTCGATGAGCGCCCGCAGCTCCTCGGGGCGGTTGCCCATGGTGATGATGACCGCGCCGACCTTCATGCCGTTCACCTCAGCCTACTCGACGCGAGAATGGACACCAGGTGCAGCAGCGTCTGGAGCAGCGCGATGCCCGCCAGCACGGCGGTGCCGAGCCGGGTGAAGAACAGGTCGCCACGGATCTGGTCCACGATGGCCAGCACCAGGATCAGCAGCGACGCCTCGATACCGAGGATCAGCCGGTGGAACTTGAGCGCCGCGGCGGCGCGCCGGGCCAGCGCCATCCCGGAGGAACGCGGCTCGGCGGCCGATTCCTTCACCGGCGGCAGCCCGGTCTGGTGCCGGGCGACCCCCACGAGGTCGGTCTCCGCCTTGATCAGGATCGCGCCGAGCGCGGCCAGCGTGCCGAGGAACGCCCACAGCCAGTCGATACGGCCGCTGCCGAACAGGTCGGCGGCACGCAGCCCGAGGCCCACCAGCACGGCGGCGTCGGTCAGGTAGGCGCCGACCCGGTCGAGGTAGACCCCGCCCAGCGAGTACTGCTTGCGCCAGCGGGCGATCTCGCCGTCGACGCAGTCCAGCAGCAGATAGAGCTGGGTGGCGACGATGCCGAGCACGGCGCCCGTGATCCCCGGCACCAGCAGGGCCGGGGCCGCGAGCACACCGCAGACGGTCATCAGGTACGTGAGCTGGTTGGGCGTGATCCTGGTGTTCACCAGGTAGCGGTCGATGCGCAGGGACACCTCGCGCATGTAGAGGCGTCCCGCCCAGTGCTCACCGCTGCGCCGGTCCTTCACCCCCGCGGGGTGGACGACCGGACGGAGTTCAGCTACCGATGGCCTTGACATAGTCGGCGTAGATGTCCTTGATCTGGTCAGTCTTGAGGTCGAGGTGTTCGAGGATCGTGTAGCGGCCGGGCCGGGTCTCCGGGGCGAACTCCACGACGCGGGCGAACTCGTCCGCGGTGAAGCCGATGTCCTCGGCCAGTACCGGCAGCCCGTGGCGGCGCAGTACGCCGGCCATGTGCGCCGACGCCTCGTGCGCCCCGCGCAGGTACATGGCGAAGGCGGCACCGAGGCCGCACTGCTCGCCGTGGCTGGCGGCGCGCTGCGGGAAGAGCAGGTCGAAGGCGTGGTTGATCTCGTGGCAGGCGCCCGAGGACGGTCGCGAGTCGCCGGAGACCGACATCGCGATGCCGGACAGCACCAGCGCCTCGGCGAGGACCTGGAGGAAGTCGTTGTCCTCGATCCCGCCGGGATGCCGGAGCACCGCCTCGCCCGCCTGGCGGGCCATGGCGGCGGCGAGACCGTCGATCTTCTCGCCGTTGACCCGGTTGGCCAGCTCCCAGTCCGCGATGGCGGACACGTTGGACACCGCGTCGCCGATGCCCGCGCGCACGAAGCGCGCCGGGGCGGCCCGGATGACGTCCAGGTCGATCAGGACGGCGATCGGGTTGGGTACACCGTAGGAGCCCCGGCCCGCGTCGTTGTCCAGGGTGGCGACCGGCGAGCACAGGCCGTCGTGCGCGAGGTTCGTCGGCACGGCGACCAGGGGCAGGCCGACCCGCGCGGCGGCGTACTTGGCGCAGTCGATGATCTTGCCGCCGCCGAGGCCGACGAGCGCGTCGAAGTGCCCGGCGCGGATGTCGTCGGCGAGGCGCACGGCGTCGTCGAGCGTGCCGCCGCCGACCTCGTACCAGGTCGCGCCCGGCAACTGCGGGGCGACCCGCTCGCGCAGCCGGGCGCCCGAGCCGCCGCTGACGGCGACGGCGAGGCGGCCGGAGTGCGAGATGCGTTCGTCGGCGAGCACGGTGGCCAGGTCGGCGAGGGCACCCGGGCGGATGTCCACGACGACCGGCGAGGGGATGAGCCTCGTCAGTACTGGCACGCGATCTTCCGTCCCTTGGCGAGGTCGTCGTGGTTGTCGATCTCGACCCAGGAGACGTCGCCGATGGGCTGGACGTCGATGCGGAAGCCGCGGTTGACCAGCTCCTGGTAACCGTCCTCGTAGTAGAGCTGCGGGTCGCGCTCGAAGGTGGCGCGCAGGGCGTCGGCCAGCTCCTCGGCCGCGTCGCCCTCGATGAGGGTGACGCCGATGTACTCGCCCGTGGCCTCGGCGGGGTCCATCAGCTTGGTGATCTTCTGGACGCCCTTCTCGGGGTCCACGACGACCTTCATCTCCTCGTCCGCCAGGGACTTCACGGTGTCCAGCGCGAGGATGATCTTCTTGCCGTCACCGCGCGCGGCCAGCAGCGTCTTCTCGACGGAGACCGGGTGCACGGTGTCGCCGTTGGCGAGGATCACGCCGTCCTTGAGGGCGTCCCGGCCGCACCACAGGGAGTAGGCGTTGTTCCACTCCTCGGCCTTGTCGTTGTCGATCAGCGTGATCTTCAGGCCGTACTTCGCCTCGAGGGCCGCCTGGCGCTCGTACACGGCTTCCTTGCGGTAACCGACGATGACACCGACCTCGGTGAGACCGACCTCGGCGAAGTTGCCGAGGGTGAGGTCGAGAACGGTGAGCGACTCCTCGTCGCCCTCCGGGCCCACCGGCACCAGGGCCTTGGGCAGGGTGTCGGTGTAGGGGCGCAGACGCCGTCCGGCGCCGGCCGCCAGCACGAGGCCGATCATGCGGTTTCTCCTTCGTCGTGGACGGCGGGCGCCCCAGCGGACACCCAGAAGCGGATGCTCTCGACGAGCACCAGCAGAGCGACGCACACGGCGATGACCGTGAGCGCGACGGTGAACTGGGAGGCGGTCAGCAGCGCGGCAAGCACGGTGACGAGCAGCGTGCGCCCCTCCTGCCCCCCGATGGCGCGCACCAGCCAGGCCGGCGGCGCTCCGGCGTCGCCGCGGATGCGGTACACCGTGTCGTAGTGATGGTAGGCGACCGCCGCGACCAGCCCGAACGCCGCCGGGAGGGCCCCGTGGACGTCGGCGCGGGCGGCCAGCGCGAGCACCGTGCCGTACTCGGCGGCGCGGAAGAACGGCGGGACGAGCCAGTCCAGCGAGCCCTTGAGCGGGCGGGCCGTGGCGAGCGCCGAGGTGAGGACGTAGAGGACGGCGCCCGCGACGGGCAGCCAGCCGCCGAAGCCGGTCAGCGCCGAGCAGGCGACGACGGCGGCCCCGCCGAGGAAGGCGACGGCCGGGACGGCGAGGCCGGGCAGGCCGCGCTTGAACACGCGGCCCAGGGCGCCGGCGAGCGGGCCGGTGTCCGCGAGGTCGGCGAGCGCGACGGCGGCACGGTCGGTCCGGCGGGCCTTGCGGGTCAGGGAGCGCAGTACACGGCCGGCCGTGGTGTAGGCGGCGGCGAGGGCGCAGCCGACCAGCAGCACGTAGAAGGTGATGCGGGGGGTGGTGACCGCGGTGAGGACGGCGATCATGGCCCAGCGCTCGCCGATCGGCAGGACGATCATCCGGCGGACCCAGACCGTCCAGCCGACGCTGTCCAGCTTGTCGGAGAGGGCGGCGGTGGGGCTGGTGTTGGCGGTGGCGTCGTGGTTGGCCTCGTTGAAGGAGAAGTCCACGACGTGCCGGCAGGTCTGGAGGATCATCGCGCCGAGCGCGAGAGTCCACACGTCGTCGCCGCCCCGGGCCGCGCCGAGCGCGAGTCCGGCGTAGTAGGCGTACTCCTTGGCCCGGTCGAAGGTGGCGTCGAGCCAGGCGCCGAGCGTGGAGTACTGCAGCGAGTAGCGGGCGAGCTGACCGTCGGTGCAGTCCAGCACGAAGGAGGCGATCAGCAGCACGCCGGCCGCGACGAAGCCGGGGCGGGTGCCGGTGGCCGCGCAGCCCGCCGCTATCAGCGCGGTGAGCAGGGAGGCGGTGGTGACCTGGTTCGGGGTGAGGCCCCGGCGGGCGCACCAGCGCGCGAGGTAGCGCGAGTAGGGGCTGATGCAGAAGGTGGTGAAGAAGCCGTCGCGGGACTTCACCGCCGACTTCAGGCGTACGTCCTCCTCGTCGACGGCGAGGACGGCCTGCCGGGCCTCGTTGCGGGCCTGGGGGTCGGCGGGGACGGCGGCGACGAGGCTGCCCAGCTCGGGGCGGTGCACCGGGGTGCCGTCGGCGTCGAGAGCGGTGACCAGGCGGTCGGGCAGGCTGTCGACGGCGACCGCGGTGCCGCCGCCGGCCTCGTCCTGGGTCTCGCTCTGCCCCTCAAGGGCCCGGTTCAGCGTCTGCCGGGCGGTGCCCTGGGCGGTGACGGCGCCGGGGACGGCGGCGAGCGGGAAGCGGGGGTCGGTCAGGCCCAGGCGCAGGGCGTGCGGGTGGCCGACGAAGCGGGCGTCGACCAGGGCCACGCGCCCGTCGGCGGGGGCGGCCGCGATCAGGTTCCGGGCCTCGGCGGTGTCGGCGGCCATGCGCACGTCGAAGCCGAGGGACCGCAGATCGCCTTCGAGGGACGATCCGGGGACCGGCTGACCGGTGACGATGGCGGTCGGCAACCGAATTCACTCCCTGGGTCCGGCGCGTCGACGCCGGTCTGCTGCGTGATGGGGGCGCCCCTCGCCTGCGGCTCGCCGGGGCGGCATGTCGGCAGAGGCTATCGGATGGGCCGGTGCACCCGTTCACCGGGCGTTCAGGCCCGGTCCACCGGGGCCGCGCCCGCCTGTGCCGCGATCATCATCGGGGATCGGGGGGCCGGCCCACAAACCGCGTCCCGGCGGGCGGCACGCAATCCGGGCATCGGGGGCGCCCGGCGGGGCGCGGCGTAGGGTCTGCGGACATGACGTGGTTGATCACCGGCGGAGCCGGATACATCGGGGCCCACGTGGCGCGGGCCATGCACGGCGCCGGGGAGCACGTGGTCGTCCTGGACGACCTGTCGGCGGCGGTGCCCGAGCGGCTGCCCGAGGGTGTGCCGCTGGTCGAGGGCTCGACGCTGGACGGGGACCTGCTGAAGCGGGTGTTCGCCGAGCACGGGGTGACCGGTGTGGTGCATCTCGCGGCGCGCAAGCAGGTCGGGGAGTCGGTGGCGGAGCCCGTCCGCTACTACCGGGAGAACATCGGCGGCCTGGCGACCCTGCTGGACGCCGTCGCGGACGCGGGCGTACGGCGGCTGGTCTTCTCCTCCTCGGCGGCCGTGTACGGCAACCCGGACGTGGACCTGATCACCGAGGACACCCCGTGCGCCCCGGTGAACCCCTACGGCGAGACCAAGCTGGCCGGTGAGTGGCTGGTCCGCGCGGCCGGCCAGGCGCACGGCATCTCCACGGTGTGCCTGCGCTACTTCAACGTGGCGGGCGCGGCCGCACCGGAGCTGGCCGACACCGGGGTGTTCAACATCGTCCCGATGGTCTTCGACCGGCTGACCCGTGACGAGGCGCCCCGGATCTTCGGCGCCGACTATCCGACGCCGGACGGCACCTGCATCCGCGACTACATCCATGTGGCCGACCTCGCCGAGGCCCACCTCGCGGCGGCCCGGCGGCTCTCCGAGGACTCGCCGGCCGGTGATCTGACACTGAACGTCGGCCGGGGCGAGGGGGTGTCGGTGCGCGAGCTGATCACGCTGATCGGCGAGGTCACCGGGGACCGGCGGGAACCGGTGATCGAGGACCGGCGGCCGGGGGACGCGCCTCGCGCGGTCGCCTCCGCCGAGCGGGCGGCGGCCGAACTGGGCTGGCGGGCCCGGCTCGGGGTGCCGGAGATGGTCGCCTCGGCATGGGCGGGCTGGCAGCACCACCACGGCCCCCAGTGACGCCGTACGGCTCTGACCTGCGGATCGTTTCCGCAGGTCAGAGCATATGACAACGGTGTTCAGTGCCGCGTTGCCCGGTGGCCGCCGACCGTAGTTCACTGTGAGCCGGTGCGTTCGTTTGCGAGCCGGCGCGCGGCGCTGAAGGGCGGTTCTCTCATGGGGGCAGGGCACGACCACGGGCATGCGCACAGCCATGTGCCCTCCACCGGCACGGCCGCGGCCGCGTACCGGGGCAGACTGCGCGCGGCGCTGGGCATCACGCTCACCATCATGGTGGTCGAGATCGTCGGCGGTCTGGTCGCGGACTCCCTTGCGCTGATCGCGGACGCCGCCCACATGGCGACCGACGCGGTGGGCCTGGTCATGGCGCTGCTGGCGATCCACTTCGCGGCCCGGCCGCCGAGCACCCACCGCACCTTCGGCTTCGCCCGCGCCGAGATCCTGGCCGCCCTCGCCAACTGTGTACTGCTGCTCGGCGTGGGCGGCTATGTGCTGGTCGAGGCGGTGGAGCGGTTCCTGCGGCCGGCCGAGACCCACGGCGGGCTGATGGTGGTGTTCGGCGCGATCGGCCTGGTGGCGAACTCCGTCTCGCTGCTGCTGCTGATGCGCGGGCAGAAGGAGAGCCTGAACGTGCGCGGCGCCTTCCTGGAGGTCGCCGCGGACGCGCTGGGCTCGGTGGCGGTGATCGTCTCGGCCGCCGTGATCCTGGCCACCGGCTGGCAGGCCGCCGACCCGATCGCCTCGCTGCTCATCGGGCTGATGATCGTCCCGAGGACGCTGCGCCTGCTGCGGGAGACGCTGGACGTGCTGCTGGAGGCGGCGCCCAAGGACGTCGACATGACTGAGGTACGGGCACACATCCTCGCGCTGGACGGTGTGGAGGACGTACATGATCTCCACGCGTGGACGATCACCTCGGGCATGCCTGTGCTCTCGGCACATGTGGTGGTGAGCACGGATGTGCTGAACGCCATCGGCCACGAGAAGATGCTGCACGAGTTGCAGGGCTGTCTGGGCGACCACTTCGACGTGGAGCACTGCACCTTCCAGCTGGAGCCGGGCGGGCACGCGGAGCACGAGGCGCGGCTCTGTCACTGAGGGACTCGTACGGGTTCAGGACATGCGGACGTGCGGGGAAGTGCCGGGAGTGCCGGTTTCGTACGGCAGACTTGGGGTTGCGAAGACCGACGCGAAGGATGGGTATGCCGATCACACCAGCCACCGAGACGCACAGCTCGTCGAACGGCACCGCGGAGCCGATCTTGCTGGAACTCGTGGACGAGAACGGCGTGACGACCGGCACCGCGGAGAAGCTGGCCGCCCACCAGCCGCCGGGGCAGCTCCACCGGGCGTTCTCGGTGTTCCTCTTCGACGAGCGGGGCCGGCTGCTGCTCCAGCAGCGGGCGCTCGGCAAGTACCACTCCCCCGGTGTCTGGTCCAACACCTGCTGCGGTCACCCCTACCCCGGTGAGGCGCCGTTCGCGGCGGCGGCCCGGCGTACCCACGAGGAGCTGGGGGTCTCGCCCTCGCTGCTGGCCCAGGCGGGCACCGTGCGCTACAACCACCCGGACCCGGCGTCGGGCCTGGTGGAGCAGGAGTACAACCACCTCTACGTCGGCCTGGTGCAGCAGACGCCGGCGCCGGACCCGGAGGAGGTCGGCGGGACCGCCTTCGTGACGGCGGCCGAGCTGGCGGAGCGGCACGCGCGGGAGCCGTTCTCCGCGTGGTTCATGACGGTGCTGGACGCGGCGCGTCCGGCGATCAAGGAGCTGACGGGGTCGTCCGCGGGCTGGTAGGCCCCGCGCGGGGCCCTCTCGCGGCCTCGCGGACCCTCATCCGGACAGCGCGGGTTTGAGCGGCAGGGCGGCCCAGATCACCTTGCCGCCGCTCGCCGTGTGCTCCACGTCGACCGCGCCGCCCGCCTCGCGCGCCACCTCGCGCACCAGCAGCAGGCCCCGGCCGCCGGTCTGGCCGTGGTCGGCCTCCAGCGCGGTCGGGCGGTAGGGGTGGTTGTCCTCCACCGAGACCCGGACCCACTCGGCGCCGACGGCCACCTCGACCCCGAGCATCGGGGAGAGCAGCGCCGCGTGCTTGACCGCGTTCGTGACCAGCTCGGAGACGATCAGCAGCAGCCCGTCCACCACTTCGTCCGCGACCGGTACGCCCTGGCGCAGCAGCAGATCCCGTACGGCGTGCCGCGCCTGCGGGACCGAGGCGTCCACGGCGGGGGCGGTGAACCGCCACACTCCTTCGTACGGCAGGGGTCCGGGCGGGCGCTCGGCGCCCTCCGCGGGGCGCGGCACACCTCCGCGCCCGTGGTTGTCCATCGTCCGGTCGCCACCCTCGCGCTCGATTGTCACCACACGTCGAGTGTTGGTAACGACGAGGTCCGCCCCGGAGGACTGAACACAAGTCAGCGGGTATCGAACGGTTCCGACCGCATCCGTACGGTGCGGTCACCGGGACGACCGCTCTTGTCGTCCGCGTGTCCGGTTCGAGAACTATTCAGGTTGTACGGGTTGGTCAGATCTGTACGAGCCCCTCAGACGGGAGCCGCGTCGTCCATCATGCCGACGACCCTGCGGCCTCCGTACCCGGCGGCGATCAGGCCGAGGCCGTCGAAGAGCAGGGCGAGCGAGAAGAAGCAGCCGATGACGTACTGGCTGCTGCCCGGCCAGCTCACCAGGACCAGGATGCCGAGCAGCAGGTCGAAGGCGCCGAGCAGCAGGGTCCAGCCGAACTGGGGGCCGCGCACCACCACGCTCCCGACCAGCCGGAACAGGCCGGCGGCGAGGAACAGCAGGGCGGCGAACATGGTCAGGGCGTCGGCGGCCGCGTGCGGCATACGGATGACGACGATCCCGGCGGCGATGTTCAGCGCGGCCACGATGACGCCGAGCCAGAAGAAGTTGGTCCCGCGTGCCTGCACCGCGTGCAGCAGGCCCACGATGCCGCCGATCAACAGCAGCCAGCCGAAGAGGATCATCGAGGTCAGGGTGGCCGCCGCCGTGTAGACCAGACCGACGATCCCGGCGATGACCAGGATCACCCCGAGCACCGCGAGCCAACTGAAGCTCCGGCTCAGGCCCTTCGCGCCCCCGGTCCCGCTTTTGCCGGATCTGGCCATCGCCGCCTCCTTGATCGCCCCTGTTTGCTGTTCTTCCCTCCTTTTGTCCCTCGGGTGGTGCGAGCTAACTCACCCGGCCCTGACCGGCACCCGCGGATAGCATCCGCCGCATGGAGCCCGAGCTGTCGCACGGCGTCGCCGACCGCGTCGCCACCGTCGTCATCCGCAACCCGGCCAAGCGCAACGCCATGACGGCCGCGATGTGGCGGGCGCTGCCCCCGCTGCTGGCGGAGCTGGCCGCCGAACCCGGGGTGCGCGCGCTGGTGCTCACCGGGGAGGGCGCGACCTTCTGCGCGGGCGCGGACATCTCCACGCTGCGGGGCTCGCCCGCCGAGGCACAGGGTCTCGCGGTGGCCGCCGAGGAGGCGCTGGCCGCGTTCCCCAAGCCGACGCTGGCCGCGATCAAGGGCCACTGCGTGGGCGGCGGGTCCCAGCTCGCGGCCGCCTGCGATCTCCGGCTGGCGGAGGAGGGCGCGCTGTTCGGCGTGACCCCGGCGCGGCTCGGCATCGTCTACCCCGCCTCCTCCACCCGTCGCCTGGTCTCCCTGGTCGGCCCGGCCACCGCCAAGTACCTCCTCTTCTCCGCCGAGCTGATCGGCACCGACCGCGCCCTGCGCACGGGCCTGGTGGACGAGGTGCTCCCGGAGGGCGAGCTGGACAAGCGCGTCGCCGCCCTCACCGCCACCCTGGCCGCCCGCTCCCAGCTCACCCAGGCCGCCGCCAAGGAGTACGCCGACGGCCGCACCGACCGCGAGCCCCACTGGACCGCCCAGGCCCTCGCCTCCACCGACACCGAGGAGGGCGTGACCGCCTTCCTGGAACGCCGGGAACCCCGGTTCACCTGGAGCGTGCCCCCGACAGGATGAATCGGCGGGGGCGTGCTCGGCCGGTCCTGGGGTACCCGGTGCGGACCAGGCAACCGCCGGGTGGATTGGAGTTCTCTCATGTTCCGTGCCATCGCCGATGTGCTTCGTCAGATAGGCGGCGCCATCGCCACCGTCGTCACCCTGCCGTTCCGGGCGCTCGCCCGGCTGTTCGGTGGGGCCTCGAGCGGCCGGGCCTGAGCGGGGCGCCCGGTGCGCCCTGTCGTCCGTATCCCCGTGCCACCTGCCACAATTGCCGCGCAACGTTCAGCGTCAGAAGGCGGTACGGGATCGTGACGACACCCCTCACAGGGTCCATCGAAGGCAGGATCGCCGGGGAACTCGGCGTACGGGAGCGGCAGGTGAAGGCCGCGGTCGAGCTGCTGGACGGCGGTTCGACGGTGCCCTTCATCGCCCGCTACCGCAAGGAGGCGACCGAACTCCTGGACGACGCGCAGCTTCGCACCATCGAGGAGCGGCTGCGGTATCTGCGGGAGCTGGAGGAGCGCCGGAGCGCGATCCTGGAGTCGGTGCGCGAGCAGGGCAAGCTCACTGACGAGCTGGAGGAGCGCATCCGGGGCGCCGAGACCAAGGCGCGGCTGGAGGACATCTACCTCCCGTACAAGCCGAAGCGGCGCACCAAGGCGCAGATCGCGCGGGAGGCCGGGCTGGAGCCGCTGGCCGAGGGGCTCTTGAGCGACCCGTCGGTGGAACCGGCGGCCGCCGCGGCCGCGTTCGTGGACGCGGACAAGGGGGTCGCGGACGCGCAGGCGGCGCTGGAGGGCGCGCGGGCGATCCTGACGGAGCGGTTCTCCGAGGACGCCGACCTGATCGGCGAGCTGCGCGAGCGGATGTGGACGCGCGGCCGGCTGGCCGCCAAGGTGCGGGACGGCAAGGAGGAGGCGGGCGCCAAGTTCGCCGACTACTTCGACTTCACCGAGCCGTTCACCGCGCTCCCCTCGCACCGGATTCTGGCGATGCTGCGCGGCGAGAAGGAGGAGGTCCTCGACCTCGTCCTGGAGCCGGAGGAGCCGGCGGAGCCGGGGGTCCGTTCGTCGTACGAGGGCATCATCGCGGGCCGGTTCGGCATCGCGGACCGGGGCCGTCCCGGTGACAAGTGGCTCGCCGACACGGTCCGTTGGGCCTGGCGCACCCGGGTGCTGGTGCACCTCGGCATCGACCTCAGACTGCGGCTGCGTACGGCCGCCGAGGACGAGGCGGTCGACGTGTTCGCCGCCAACCTGCGCGACCTGCTGCTGGCCGCCCCGGCCGGCACCCGCGCCACGCTGGGCCTGGACCCCGGCTTCCGTACCGGGGTGAAGGTGGCCGTGGTCGACGCGACCGGTAAGGCCGTCGCCACCGATGTGATCTACCCGCACGTGCCCGCCAACAAGTGGGACGAGGCGATCGCCAAGCTGGCCCGGCTGGCCAAGGAGCACACGGTCGACCTGGTCGCCATCGGCAACGGCACCGCCTCCCGCGAGACGGACAAGCTGGCGACCGAACTCATCGCCAAGCACCCGGAGTTGAACCTCACCAAGGTGATGGTCTCCGAGGCGGGCGCGTCGGTGTACTCGGCGTCGGAGTACGCCTCCCGTGAACTGCCCGGCATGGACGTGTCGTTGCGTGGCGCGGTCTCCATCGCCCGGCGTCTGCAGGACCCGCTGGCCGAGCTGGTGAAGATCGACCCGAAGTCGATCGGCGTCGGCCAGTACCAGCACGACCTCTCCGAGGTGAAGCTGTCCCGCTCCCTGGACGCGGTGGTCGAGGACTGTGTGAACGGCGTCGGCGTGGACGTCAACACCGCGTCCGTACCGCTGCTTTCGCGGGTGTCCGGCATCTCCGCCACGCTGGCCGAGAACATCGTGACGCACCGCGACGAGAACGGCCCGTTCACCTCGCGCGCGGAGCTGAAGAAGGTGTCCCGGCTGGGCCCGAAGGCGTACGAGCAGTGCGCGGGCTTCCTGCGCATCCGGGGCGGCACCGACCCGCTGGACTCCTCCAGCGTGCACCCGGAGGCGTACCCGGTGGTGCGGCGGATGGTGAAGACGACGGGTCAGGAGGTGGCCTCGCTGGTCGGCAACACCGGTGTGCTGCGCTCCCTTCGGGCCGCCGACTTCGTGGACGACACCTTCGGCCTGCCGACCGTGTCCGACATCCTGAAGGAGCTGGAGAAGCCGGGGCGCGACCCGCGTCCGGCGTTCAAGACGGCCACCTTCAAGGAGGGCGTGGAGAAGATCTCCGACCTGTCCGCCGGGATGGTGCTGGAGGGCGTGGTGACGAACGTGGCCGCCTTCGGCGCGTTCGTGGACATCGGCGTCCACCAGGACGGCCTCGTGCATGTGTCCGCGATGTCGAAGACGTTCGTCAAGGACCCGCGGGACGTCGCCAAGCCGGGTGACATCGTCAAGGTGAAGGTCCTGGACGTGGACATCCCGCGCAAGCGGATCGCGCTGACGCTGCGGCTGGACGACGAGGCGGCCCCGCAGGAGCGGGGCGGTCCCCGGCAGCAGCGGGGCGGCGGCGCCCGCCCGCCCCAGCAGCGGCAGGGCCAGGACGGTCAGGGCCGGCGTCAGGGTGGCCAAGGCGGCCAGGCCCGTGGGAACGGTGGCGGCAGGGACCGGGGCGGCCGTCCCGCTCCCGCGCCGGCCAACAGTGCCATGGCGGACGCCCTGCGCCGCGCCGGTCTGGTCGACCCGAACAAGGGCCGCCGCTGACCCCTGCCCCGCCCCCGGCCCGGCCTCGACGCCGGGCCGGGGGCGGGGTTCAGCGTTCGGTCACCTTGCCGTCCGCGACCTCCAGGCGGCGGGTCACCTTGACGGCGTCCAGCATGCGGCGGTCGTGGGTCACCAGCAGGAGCGTGCCCTCGTAGGCGTCGAGCGCCGACTCCAGTTGCTCGATGGCGGGCAGGTCGAGGTGGTTGGTGGGCTCGTCCAGGACCAGCAGGTTGACGCCCCGGCCCTGGAGCAGGGCGAGGGCGGCGCGGGTGCGCTCGCCGGGCGAGAGGGACGCGGCCGGGCGCAGTACGTGGTCGGACTTGAGGCCGAACTTGGCGAGCAGGGTGCGCACTTCCGCCGGCTCGGTGTCCGGGACGGCCGCCTGGAAGGCGTCGAGCAGTGACTCGGAGCCGTGGAACAGCTTGCGGGCCTGGTCGACCTCGCCGACCAGCACCCCGGAGCCCAGCGTGGCGTCGCCGGAGTCCAGCGGGACCCGGCCGAGCAGCGCGCCGAGCAGGGTGGACTTGCCCGCGCCGTTGGCTCCGGTGACCGCGATCCGGTCGGCCCAGTCGATCTGGAGCGAGACCGGGCCGAAGGTGAAGTCACCCCGCCGGACCTCGGCGTCCCGGAGCGTCGCCACCACGGCGCCGGAGCGCGGGGCGGCGGCGATCTCCATGCGCAGTTCCCACTCCTTGCGCGGCTCCTCCACCACGTCCAGGCGCTCAATCATCCGCTGGGTCTGCCGGGCCTTGGCGGCCTGCTTCTCGCTCGCCTCGCTGCGGAACTTGCGGCCGATCTTGTCGTTGTCGGCGCCCGCCTTGCGCCGGGCGTTCTTCACGCCCTTGTCCATCCAGGAGCGCTGCGTCTGCGCCCGGTCCTGGAGGGCGGCGCGCTTGTCGGCGTACTCCTCGAAGTCGTCGCGGGCGTGCCTGCGGGCCACGTCCCGCTCCTCCAGGTAGGCCGCGTAGCCGCCGCCGTAGAGGTTGATCTGCTGCTGGGCCAGGTCGAGTTCGAGGACCTTGGTGACGGTGCGGGTGAGGAACTCGCGGTCGTGGCTGACGACGACGGTGCCCGCGCGGAGGCCGGTGACGAAGCGCTCCAGCCGCTCCAGGCCGTCGAGGTCGAGGTCATTGGTGGGCTCGTCCAGCAGGAAGACGTCGTAGCGGGAGAGCAGCAGGGAGGCGAGTCCGGCGCGGGCGGCCTGGCCGCCGGACAGGGAGGTCATGGGCCGGTCGAGGCCGACGGCCAGACCGAGGGTGCCGGTCACGTCCTCGGCGCGTTCGTCCAGGTCGGCGCCGCCGAGGCCCAGCCACCGGTCCAGCGCGGTGGCGTACGCGTCGTCGGCGCCGGGCGCGCCCTCGACCAGGGCCTGGGTGGCCTCGTCCATGGTGCGCTGGGCCTCGGCGACGCCGGTGCGGCGGGCCAGGAACTCTCCTACGGTCTCGCCCGGCCTGCGCTCCGGCTCCTGCGGGAGGTGGCCGACGGTGGCGGTCGGCGGGGAGAGCCGCAGCTCGCCCTCCTCGGGCGCGGTGAGCCCGGCGAGGATCTTGAGCAGCGTGGACTTGCCCGCGCCGTTGGCACCGACCAGCCCGATCACGTCACCGGGCGCGACGACGAGGTCGAGCCCGGTGAAGAGGGAGCGGTCGCCGTGGCCGGCGGCGAGGTTCTTGGCGACGAGGGTGGCAGTCATCAGGACGCCGATTTTAGTCGCGGGCCGACGCGCCCCGGACCGGTGCCACCAGCACCCCGCCGGAGGTGCGGGCCACGAGGTACGCCTCGCCCCTGCCCGCCCTCGGGTCGAGCGGCAGCCGGTGGTGCCCGGGGCCGAGCACGGCGTCCAGGACGGTACGGACATGGGTGCGGCGGAGCCGGTCGACGCGGTACGCGGTGAGGTGGACGCGGCCCGGCGCGGTCACGTCGATCTCGGCGGCGTACGGGGTGGCGGTCAGCGCGGTGAGGCGGCGGCGCTCTGCCGTGGCCCGGTCGAGGGCCTGCTGGAGCTGGGCGACGAGGATCGGGACGACCGGAGCGGGCGCGTCCACGAGGACGGTACCGGCGCGCGCGAACGCCTCGCGCTGGGCGGCCCGTTCGGCCTCCGGCACGTTGGGGCTGGTCAACGCGGCGCCGTAACAGGCGAGTTCCTCGGCGGGGACGGCAGTGGCGTCCGGGGGGATGTCGGCACCGATGCCGATACCGCGCAGGGCGGCCGCGAGCTGCAGCGGCTTACCTCTCCGACTCCCCCCACTCCCCGACGACCACCTCGTCCCCCACCGACACCTTGCCGGGCCGCAGCACGGCGAACTTCGCCCCGAAGACGACTCCCCCCTGAGCCGCGCGACGGTAGCCGGCGAGGGTGCGCAGGGGCTCGGGGCCCGAGCGGGCGGCGGTCTCCTGGTCGACCGTGGTGACTGCGCAGCGGACGGCGAGCTTGGTGTAACCGAGTTCGGCCGAGCCGAGGGTGAGGTGGTGGGCGCGGTCCTCGGTGTGCGGCTCGGGCCAGCCGTCGACGACGATGTTGGGGCGGAAGCGGTTCATCGGCAGCGGGTCCGCGCCGCGTTCCCCGAGCTTCTCGTTCAGCAGGTCGAGCGTGGCGCGGGAAAGGATGTGCACGGCGGAACTGTCGGCGTACCCGGAGGTGCCCGGTGTCCTGCCGTCGGTCACCCGCTCGTGGTCGGGCGGTACGCGGACCAGCCGGCTGGGCGCGCCGAGCATCGAGGACAGCCAGTCGGCCACCGTGTCGCCCTGGTCGATCCCCCGGTAGGCGACGCCGAACAGTTCGACGGGCCGCGCGGGACCGGACGCGTCGACGTCGATGGTCAGCGGCTCGAAGCCGTCCGTGTGGAGGGTGAGTCGAGTGCCGTCGTGGGTGACGCCCGGCCGGATCAAAGTCAGCCGGGGGTCGTGCCGCTGGGTACGGAACACGCCCTCCTCGCTCACGACCATGAAGCTGCGGTCGTGCGCGAGTCCGGCAGGCGTCAGCCGCGCCTGGTCGACGGGTACGCCGGCGCAGCCCTTGACGGGGTAGTACGTCAGCGCGGTGACGACAGGCATGAGCACTCCGACCGACCGATGAACTGGGCGAGGGTGCAATCGTCGCACCCTCGCCCGGGCCGGTGTCCACCTGTCCGCGTCTTAGCTGCAGCCGTCGCCGTGGCCCGTCAGGCAGCGCGGGGTGCCGACGACGGTGAAGGTGCGCTTGGCGGGCGGTGCGGTGGTCGCGCGGTCCAGCGCGGCCGGACCACCGGTGAGCGGGAGCCGGGCGGTGGTGCGGGCGAGGTCGAGGGTGAGGGTGGGGCGGGTGGCGGGCGGTTCGATGAGGTCCTTGTCGGTGCCCGCGACGACGAGGGCCAGCCGGTGGCCCTTGGGCACGACGTGGTCGGTGGCGGCGAGGTCCAGGGTCATCGTGTAGGCGCGGCCGGGGGTGAGCGGGACCCCCTTGGCGAGCGAGGCGTGGTGGCCGAGGTCGGCCCAGCCCCGGCTGACGACGGTGGCGCCCACGTCGGCCGTCTTCGCCGCGGTGGCCTTGAAGCAGGCACTGTCCCCGGCCGTGCTCTCACCGAAGCAGGTGCGCCCGGTGAGGGTGGTGATGCCTTCGCCGCCGTCGGCGTAGTCGCGGATGGTGTCCGGGCCGAGGTCGACCAGGACGGCGGACAGGTGGGCGCTGCTGGTGCTCGGGGTGGCGGTGACGGTCACCCGGGAGGAGCCGGCGATCCGCAGCGGGCCGGTGAGGGCCGGGGTGATGAAGGCGGCCTTGTCGGGCGTGGACCTGGTGAGGTCGGCCGCCCAGTCCGTCTCGCTCCGGCTCGGGTCGTCGGTGAAGGTCTCGGTGCCGGTGGCCCGGCCGAGGCCCAGGGTGCCGACGCCTGGCGTGGTGCCACGGGCCGGGTGGAACGTGGTGGTCCGGGTGTCGCGCGGGGGCCAGAGCGCGGAGGTGGTCCACTGGTCGGGGTGGCGCTCGATGTCGGCCATGGGCTCGCGGTCGATGCCGTTGTCGTAGCCGAGGAGTTCGTGGTCGAACCAGCGGTGCAGGGTGTCGACCCAGGCGCCGCGCCGGTAGTCGAAGGGGTCGACGTGGCCGGTCTGGGAGAGCCAGATCTTGCGCTCGACGCCGTGCTTCGCCAGCGCGTCCCACCACTGGCCGAAGTGCTTGGTGCGGACGTTGAGGTCCTGCATGCCGTGCACCAGGAACACGCTGGCGCGGACCTTCCCCGCGTCCTTCACGTAGTCCCGCTCGGTCCACAGCCGGGTCCAGTCGCCGGAGTCGGGGCTGCCGTCGGCGAGCTTCTTCTGAACGGCGGCGCAGTGGGCCTGTTCGCTCTCCACGTACCCGGCGAGTTCGTCGGGGCCGCCGTCGTAGAGCTGGGCGCCCTGGGCGAAGTAGTAGTCGTACCAGGAGGAGATGCCGCTGATCGGGACGATGGTCTTGAGGTTCCTGACGCCGGTGGCGGCGACACCGTTGGCGATGGTGGCGTCCCAGCTCTTGCCGATCATGCCGGTGGCGCCGTTGGTCCAGCTCGCCTTCACCCGCGTACCGCCCGTACGGCTGGTGTAGGCGCGGGCACGGCCGCCGAGCCAGTCCACGACGGCCTTGGCGGAGCCGATGTCGGAGCGGCCGCCGACGTCCACGCAACCGTCGCTGCGGTTGGTGCCGGCGAGGTCGACGCCGACGAACGCGTAGCCACGCGGAACGAAGAAGTTGTCGTAGAAAAGGGGCATCTGCACGACGTGACCTTGCGCGTCGTACGTCTTGAGCTGGCTCTCGTTGCCGCGTCCGCAGCAGGAGTAGTAGGGGCTGGCGTCCATGATGACGGGCACCTTGCGGCCCTGCCGGGCGGGTTCGGAGGGGCGGACGATGTCGGCGGCGACGCGGTCGGTGCGGCCGTCGCCGTCCTCGTCCAGGCCGGTGTCCACCCAGACGGACTCGCGGACGGCGTCGGCGTACGAGTAGACGGGCCTGCTCTCGCGCGGTGCCGCCTGGGCGGCGGTCGGGGCGAGGAGGACGGCCGTCAGCGCACCGACGGCCAGGACCGCGAGCGTTCTCCAGAGCGAGCGAATCGGCATGGGCGGACGCTACCCCCGTCAACACCCGTACAGAAGAGGGCCTTTCGGCGGTCACCGGGACGCGTGACGGCTGAATGGCGATCGTGTGACAGCAGGGGTCGTGGACACGCCAGAAGCGGCCGGGACTGAATAGGCTCCGAACAGACTTCCTGTCCAGAAGACTTGGAGCTGACGTGCACCGCAGAATCATCGCGCCGAGCGCACTGGCGGCGGCCTCCCTCCTGCTGGCGATCCCGGCATCGGCCGCGACGTCCGCCCCCGGCGCGCCGGGCATCGGCGATCCCTACTACCCGCAGTACGGCAACGGCGGTTACGACGTCTCGCACTACGATCTGAGACTCCAGTACCAGCCGAAGACGGACGAGCTCCAGGGCACGGCGACCATCCTGGCGAAGACCACGCAGGACCTGTCCAGCTTCGACCTGGACTTCCTGCTGGACGTGAGCGAGGTGCGGGTCAACGGCACCAAGGCCGCGTTCACCACGTCCGGCGAACACGAGTTGGTCGTCACCCCGAAGACCCCGCTGGCCAAGGGGACGCAGATCACCTTGGTCGTCCGCTACAGCGGGGTGCCCTCCACGAAGAGCGCGTACGGCTTCTCCACCTGGCACCGCACCCCGGACGGCGCCGTCGCGGCGGACGAGCCCGAGGCGGCCTGGTGGTGGTTCCCGAGCAACGACCACCCCAGCGACAAGGCCACCTACGACGTGTCGGTGGCGGTGCCGGACGGCACCCAGGCGATCTCCAACGGCACGCTGGCGTCGACCAGTTCGAAGCTCGGCTGGACCCGCTACAACTGGCGCCAGGACAAGCCGCAGGCGACCTATCTGGCCACCCTCGCGCTCGGCCGGTTCGACATCACCACCTCCACCTCCGAGGGCGGGGTGCCGGTCGTCAACGCGTACAGCAAGGACCTTGGCGCGAACGACGGGGCGGCGCGGGCGAGCGTGGAGCGCACCGGTGAGCTGGTGGACTGGCTGAGCGGCTATTTCGGGCCGTATCCGTTCTCCTCGGCGGGCGGTTACGTCCCCAACACCACCACCGGGTACGCGCTGGAGACGCAGACCCGCGTCTACTACAGCCCCAAGCAGTTCGCGGCCGGCTCCAACACCTCGGTGGTCGTGCACGAGCTGGCCCACCAGTGGTACGGCGACGACGTGTCGCTCAAGGGCTGGAAGGACATCTGGATCAACGAGGGCTTCGCCCGGTACGCGCAGTGGCTCTGGTCCGAGCACGAGGGCGAGGGCACCACGCGCGAGCTGGCGGACTACGTGTACGCCTCGCACCCGGCCGACGACCCGTTCTGGACCGTCAAGCCCGGCGACCCCGGCCCGGACGCCCAGTTCGACCTCGCGGTCTACGACCGGGGCGCGCTGGCCGTGCAGGCGCTGCGCGAGGAGATCGGCGACGACGCGTTCTTCGCCGTGCTGAAGGGCTGGCCGAAGAAGCACGCCTACGGCAACGCCTCGGTGGCCGACTTCCAGAAGTACGCCGAGCAGGTGTCCGGCAAGCCGCTGGCCGCGCTCTTCGACACCTGGCTGTTCCAGCCGTCGAAGCCGGACGCGCGGGGTTCGGCCCCATCGGCGAGGTCCCTCACGGCGAAGGCGGCTCAGCCGAAGTCGTGGAAGAAGATCGAGGCGACGAACGACGTGCACGCGCACTGAGCCCCGTCTGCCCTAGGCCGTGACGGCTCCCTCCCCGAGGAGGCCGTCACGGCCTATCGCGTCCGTGCGGGTGGCCGGGACGGTGCAGGCGTACGCGCCCGCGAGGGCGCCGTAGCGAGCGCAGCGCTCGGGGTCCGCCCCGGTGAGGCGACCGTAGAGGAAGGCGGCGGCGAAGGCGTCGCCCGCGCCGTTGGAGTCGACCACCGGGGCGGGCGGGGTCGCGGGCGGGACGTGGGTCAGCTCGCCGTCGGCCAGCAGATGGGCGCCCTCGGCGCCCGCCGTGGCGACGACGATCCGAGCCCGGCCGCGCTCGGCTGTCCGGCGCATGGTGCGCTCGGGATCGGTGAGGGCGGCGGCGGACAGGAAGACCACGTCGGCGGCGAGTGCGTAGGGCTCGTGGTACGGGTTCTCGCCGTCCCAGTCGTGCAAATCGGTGGAGAGCGGCACACCGGTCTCCCGGAGCAGGGGCAGGGCCTCGGCGCAGGGCTGGGTGATGGTCACGTGGACGTGCCGGGCGGCCGCCGCGAGGGGGCGCAGCACGTCCTCGGGGAAGCGGTCGCCGGACCGGGCGCGGCTGGTGTCGTACAGGGAGAGGCGGCGGCCGTCGGGGCCGACCAGGTTGACGGCGCGCTTGGTGCCGGCGGGCTGGGGCAGCGCGGTCAGGGCGATGCCGTGGTCCCGGTGCAGCGCCCGGACGAGGTCGCCCTCGGGGTCGTCGCCGATCAGGTCGAGGTGGTGAACGTCGAGGCCCAGCGCGGCCAGGCCCAGCGCGACGAAGTCGCCGGTCTGCCCGGCGCGGGTGTGCACCCCGGTGTCGATCGGATAGCTATCGGCGAAGGGCAGCGGCAGCTCGGGCACGCGGACGACGGTGTCCACCCCGGCACCGCCCAGCACGAGCACGTCCGTCATGCGCCCTCCCCGGGGTCGTAGACGGTCACGGGAATGCCCCGTCCCGTCAGCCGCCCGCTGACGAGCGGCTCCACGAACGGCCACTCGCCGCCCGCCAGGCCGCAGCCTATGCGGGGCATGTGCACGGAGGCACCGAGTTCGATCACTTGGTCGGCAAGCCGACCGAGCGCGGTGTCGATCGCCTCGTACCGCACCGGGACGCCCTTGCCGCGCCCCCGGACGGCGTGCTGGCCGATCATGTTGGCCACCCACAGGCGCGGCGCGACCTCGACGAGCTGGACGGCGCCCAGGCCGAAGTCGTTCGCCGCCCGGCCCCGGTACCAGGCCCGGTAGGCCGCCTCCGGCTCCGGCCAGCGCTCGGACAACGCGGAGACGAAGCCTCTCCCCCAGCCGCCGATGTCGTTGCGGACGTGGGCGATCACCTTGGGCCCCTCCGCACACGGAACGGTGGCGTCACCCCGGATGTAAACGATCTCCTCCGACATGACGCCACCGTAAGCGCTGCCACTGACAGTGGCCGTGACCTGCTACTTCGTGAGGTCGGTCAGCTCCCGCTCGGCGTTCGCGGTGACCCGGCGGCGGACGCCGAACCAGCCGGCGACCAGCAGGACCGCGATCAGCGGGATGAGGTACAGGGTGCGGCGGCCCACCTCGGGGTCGTTCCACATCATGCCGAGACAGACCAGCAGGAAGGCGATGGTGACGATCTCGGTGACCGGGCTGAACTTGAGCTGGAAGCGCGGCCGGGTGACCTGGCCCTCGCGGGCGCGGCGGACGAAGATCATGTGGCAGACCATGATGATCACCCAGGTGCTGATGATGCCGAGGGAGGCCACGTTCAGCACGATCTCGAACGCCTGGCTGGGCACGAGATAGTTCAGGCCGACGCCGAGCACGCAGACCGCGCAGGTCAGCAGGATGCCGCCGTAGGGGACCTGGCTGCGGTTCATCCGGGCGGTGAACTTCGGCGCGGAACCGGCCGTGGCCATGGAGCGCAGGATGCGGCCGGTGGAGTACAGGCCGGAGTTCAGGGAGGACATGGCGGCGGTGAGCACCACCAGGTTCATCACGTCGCCGGCCGCCGGGATGCCGACCTTGGACAGGACGGTCACGAACGGGCTCTGGTCGGCGGAGTACACCGAGCCGGGCAGCAGCAGGGCGAGCAGCACGACGGAGCCGACGTAGAAGATGCCGACGCGCCACATGATCGAGTTCACCGCACGCGGGACGACCTTCTCGGGCTCGGCGGTCTCACCGGCGGCCACACCGACCAGCTCGAGCGCGGCGTAGGCGAAGATCACGCCCTGCATCACGAGGACGACGGGCATCATGCCGTGCGGGAAGAGCCCGCCGTGGTCGGTGATGAGGTTCAGGCCGGGCTGGTGGCCGCCCACATCGTGCTGGGTGGCCAGCAGGAAGATGCCGATGAGCATGAAGCCCACCAGGGTGGCGACCTTGATGATCGCGAACCAGAACTCCATCTCACCGAAGATCTTCACCGAGATCAGGTTCACGGCGAGCACCACGGCCAGCGCGACGAGTGCCAGCACCCACTGCGGTATGGACGTGAACATGCTCCAGTAGTGCGTGTAGAGCGCGATCGCGGTGATGTCGGCGATGCCGGTGGTCGACCAGTTCAGGAAGTACATCCAGCCGGCGACATAGGCGCCCTTCTCGCCGAGGAACTCGCGCGCGTACGACACGAAGGACCCGGAGGACGGGCGGTACAGGACCAGCTCGCCCAGCGCCCGGACCACGAAGAAGGCGAAGACTCCGCAGACCAGGTAGGCCAGGGCGAGCGCGGGGCCCGCGTTGTGCAGGCGGCCGCCCGCTCCGAGGAACAGGCCGGTGCCGATGGCGCCGCCGATGGCGATCATGTTGACGTGGCGGGCCTTGAGGTCCTTGCTGTAACCGGCGTCGCCCGCGTCCGCGGGCGTCTGGGCCGCTTGCGTGGTGGCAGCGGCCGGGGCCGAGTCGACGGCGTCCTTGCTCACGGGTCGTTCCACTCTCTGGTACTCCCGGACCACGAGGGGCCGGTTCCTTACAGGGCGGCCCGCCCGCACGATCGTGTCGCGGTACAGACCAAGGCAGCAGCTTCCCAGAGGGATCACCCGATATGCGGTGGTCCACGTCACAGAGCGGCACTTCTCACATGACCTTCGCGGGTTTCACACTCCTGCTGCGACAGCGATACTGCTGCGATGACGACCGAGGCCGAGGACCCCACCCTCACCATCGACGAGCTGGCCGCGCGGTCCGGCGTCACCGTGCGTACGGTGCGTTTCTACGGCACCCGCGGTCTGCTCCCGCCCCCCGAGATAGGCCCCCGCCGGGTCGGCCGGTACGGCCGTGAGCACCTGGCCCGCCTCGGGCTGATCGAGGAGCTGCGCCTCCAGGGGATGACGCTGGCGGCGATCGAGCGGTACATCAGCCGGCTCCCGGCCGACCTCACCGCGCAGGACCTCGCGGTACACCGGGCGGTCGTCTCCTCCTGGGCCCCGGAGGCGGTGGAGACGGTCGGCCGCGCCGAACTGGACCGCCGCGCGGGGCGCCGCCTGACCGACGACGACGTACGGCGCCTGACGGCGATGGACGTCCTGGCACCCGCTGAGACGGAAGACGCCTACCGCGTCGACTCCGGCCTGCTGCGCCTCGCCGTACAGCTCCTGGACCTCCCCTTCTCCCAGGAGGTCATCCTCGCCGCCCGCACCACCCTCCTCGACCACTCCCGCGCCGCCGCCCGCGAACTCTCTTCCCTCCTCCGCGACGCGGTCCCCGAACACACCCCCCAGGACGTCCGCACCCTCTCCGCCCACATGCAGCCCTTGGTCATCCAGGCCCTCCTGACCACGTTCCAGCGGTCGCTCCGGCAGGAGGTGCGGGAGTGGCTGGGGGAGGACGAAACGCCTCCCAGCCCCGCCGACGAGCGCCGGTGACGAGGGCGGAACCGGCCGTCTCGGCACCAGGACCGAGGTGATCAGCCGCCGTCGAGGCCGCCCGCGGCCCCCACCGGCAAGACCAGGACGACGCGTTGATGATCTGCGGGACCTCAGGTCGCCGACGCCGACTCGCGCGCCATCACGGCGTGCACTCGCGTGCGCAGCCAGCGGTGTATCCCGTCGTTCGCGTTGCGCGGATGCCACGCCATACCGATGTCGGCGGCGGGGAGGGGGACCGGGATCGGGAATGTGGTGAGCTCCAGTGCCTCGACGGCCTGACGGCCGAGCACGGCCGGGCACATGCACACCAGTCCCGCTCGCTGCGCCAGATGGAGCGACTCGGCGAAGGTGGGCACGACCGCGACCACCCGCCTGCGGAGACCCAGCTCGGCGAGGTGTGCGTCGATGGGGCCGTACGCCCGGCCACTTCGGGAGATGGCGACGTGGTCGGCCGCCGCGAACTGCTCCGGCGTCACTTTCGGTGAAGTGCTCAGCGGGTGGCTGCGATGCACCGCGGCGACGAAGACGTCCGTCGCCAGTGCTTCGACCTCGATCTCGCGCTCGTGCCGGCTGACGTCGCCGATTTCGAGGTCGACCAGCCCCTCCCGAAGGGCGGGCACCGCCTCCATGCTCTCCGGGTGCAGCCGGATGGTGAGGCCCGGCGCCGAGTCCCGCAGGTCTTGGAGCAGCGCGGGTGTGAAGGTCATGGACAGCGCGTCGCTGATCTGGAGGTCGAAGGCCCGGACCGCGGTCGCGGGGTCGGCGTGTTGCGGAGGCTCGAAGAGGGCCCTGGCGCGTGCGGCGACCGTCCGGACCTCGCTGCTCAGTTCCAGCGCCCGCGTGGTGGGGACGAGGTGCCGTCCGGCACGGACGAAGAGCGGGTCCCCGAAGACACGTCGCAACCGTCCGAGAGTTCTGCTCATCGCCGGCGCGGAGATGTGCAGCCGTTCGGCCGCGCCGGTGACGCTGCCCTCGGCGAGCAGGGCGTCGAAGGCCCGGATCAGGTTCAGATCGACGTTGTCCATCCGCCGATTATCACAGGCGACAATGATCGCGGATAAATCATGCACTTGTCGATATCCATCGCGCCGTCCTAGCGTCGTTCGCGAGCGTCCCGCCGACCATCCCGCGTCGGCCGAGACAGGGGCCGCGAGAAATCCCACGCCGGCAGCAGGAGGACGACCCGTGCGCGTGATAGTGGCTGGAGGCGGAATCGTCGGACTCACCACGGCGATCGCTCTGCACAAGGCAGGCATCGACGCGGTGGTGTACGAGCAGGCTCCCGAGATCCGCGCGGCGGGTGCGGGGCTCGGGATATGGGCCAACGCCATGGCTGTCTTCGATGAACTCGGCATCGGTGAGCAGCTCAGGTCCATCGCCAAGCCGACCGAGATGTACTTCCGGGACCCGGCCGGGAAGTTCATCGATCCGCCCGGCTACTCGAAGGACGATCACCGCTACCTGTTGGTTCAGCGCCCCGAACTGAGCGCACTGCTCGCGAGGGCGGTGGGCAAGGACAACATTCGTCCGGGTTCCCGCCTCGTCGGCTATGCCGAGAGCGACGCAGGAGTGACGGTGCGCTTCGAGGACGGGCGCGCCGCCGACGCCGACCTCCTCGTGGGCGCCGATGGCGCGTACTCGGTCGTCCGGTCGCAACTCGTGCCGGGCAGCGACGCGATCGCGCACGAGGGACACCACGCTTGGCGCTCGGTCGTCACGCCACCCGAGGGCGTCACTGTCGACGGGAGCGTCATCGTGCTGGGCGAGCGACGTACTCGCGGCGGGTTCGTACGCACCGTCGACGGCACGGTGTACTGGCTGATCAACCAGTTCGGCTCCCCCACGCTCACGGGCTCACCCAAGGAACAGGCGCTCGGGCGAGCCGAGTTCCTGGACAGGACGGGCTGGAACCCGGCACTGCCCGCGCTCATCGAGTCCACCCCGGACGACAAGATCTTGTACAACCAGATCATGCTCGTCCCGCCGCTGTCGCGCTGGGTCTCGGACCGCGTGGCCCTCGTCGGCGACGCCGCGCACGCGCTGTCTCCGCACATCACCGCAGGCGCGTCCCTGGGGGTGGAAGACGCGCTGACGCTCGCCCGGCTGCTCGTCTCGGCCAAGGGGGTGCCCTCCGCGCTCGCCGCCTATGAGCGGGACCGGCTGCCGCGATACGCCAAGGTCAACGAGTTGTCCAAAAGGGTGGAGGACTCCGCGACTCCGGAAGAGTTCGCCACGAACTACGTGGCCTTCAGCCACTGGATGCTCACTCGATGAGCCCTTCGCACTCCGGAAGCCCACGGTTCGGCGAAGCGCCGACCGCCCGTCGTGAGGTCCGGATCAGACGCGGGGCGCGTCCCGGAGGAGGGCCAAGCCCCCCGGAGCGCACCCCGCGTACGCATCGTCAGCCGGCGTCCGTGAAGGTCTCCCCCCGCTCCGCCTTCTCCACCAGCAGCGCCGGCGGGGCGAAGCGGTCGCCGTAACGGTCCGCCAGCTCGCGGGCCCGTGCCACGAAGCCCGGCAGGCCGCCCTCGTAGCCGTTGATGTACTGGAGGACGCCGCCGGTCCAGCCGGGGAAGCCGATGCCGAGGATGGAGCCGATGTTGGCGTCGGCGACGGAGGTGAGGACGCCCTCCTCCAGGAGGCGGACGGTGTCGAGGGCCTCGGCGAAGAGCATGCGTTCCTGCATGTCCTCGAACGGGATCTCGTGGCCCGGCTTGGTGAAGTGCTCGCGCAGGCCCGGCCAGAGGGTGGTGCGCTTGCCGTCCTCGTAGTCGTAGAAGCCGCCGCCGCCGCTGCGGCCGGGGCGGTCGAACTCGTCGACCAGGCGGTCCACGACCTCGTCGGCGGGGTGCGGGGTCCAGGTGCCGCCCGCCTCCTCCACGGCCCGCCGGGTCTCCGCGCGGATCTTGCGCGGGAGGGTCAGGGTCAGCTCGTCCATCAGGGAGAGGACCTTGGCCGGGTAGCCCGCCTGGGCCGCCGCCTGCTCGACCGACGCCGGCTCGATGCCCTCGCCGACCATGGCGACGCCCTCGTTGATGAAGTGGCCGATCACCCGCGAGGTGAAGAAGCCGCGCGAGTCGTTGACCACGATCGGCGTCTTGTTGATCTGCCGGACCAGGTCGAAGGCGCGGGCCAGCGCCTCGTCCCCGGTGCGCTCGCCCTTGATGATCTCGACCAGCGGCATCTTGTCGACCGGCGAGAAGAAGTGCAGCCCGATGAAGTCGCCCTGCCGCTCGACGCCCTCGGCCAGCGCGGTGATGGGCAGCGTGGAGGTGTTGGAGCAGAGCAGCGCGTCGGGCTCGACGACGGACTGGATCTCCTGGAACACCTTGTGCTTGAGCGCGGTGTCCTCGAAGACCGCCTCGATCACCGTGTCGCAGCCCGCGAGGTCGGCCGCGTCGGCGGCCGGGGTGATCCGGGCCAGCAGGGCGTCGGCCTTCTCCTGGCTGGTGCGGCCCTTGGCGACGGCCTTGGCGCACAGCTTCTCGGAGTAGCCCTTGCCCTTGGCGGCCGCCTCCAGCGAGACGTCCTTGAGGACGACCTCGATACCCGCGCGGGCACAGGAGTAGGCGATGCCCGCGCCCATCATGCCCGCGCCGAGCACGGCCACCTTGCGGACCTTGCGGGGCTCGATGCCCTTCGGGCGGCTGACGCCGGAGTTGACGGCCTGGAGATCGAAGAAGAACGCCTGGATCATGTTCTTCGCGGTCTGCCCGGCGGCCAGTTCCACGAAGTAGCGGGCCTCGATGACCTGCGCGGTCTCGAAGTCGACCTGGGCGCCCTCGACGGCGGCGGCGAGGATGTTGCGCGGCGCCGGGTAGGGCGCGCCGTTGGTCTGCTTGCGCAGGGAGGCCGGGAAGGCCGGCAGGTTGGCGGCGAACTTCGGGTTGGCCGGGGTGCCGCCGGGGATCTTGTAGCCGGGCTTGTCCCAGGGCTGCTGCGACTGGGGGTTGGCGTCGATGAAGGCGCGGGCCCGGGCGGTCAGCTCCTCCGGCGTCTCCACCACCTCGTGGACGAGCCCGTTGTCGAGGGCGCGGCGCGGGTTGTACTGGGTGCCCTGGAGCAGCACCTTCAGCAGCGCGTCGGTGATGCCGAGCAGCCGGACGGTACGGGCGACGCCGCCACCGCCGGGGAGCAGGCCGAGGGTCACCTCGGGGCAGCCGATGCGGGAGCCGGGGGCGTCGAGGGCGACCCGGTGGTGGCAGGCGAGGGCGATCTCGAAGCCGCCGCCGAGGGCCGCGCCGTTGATGGCGGCGACCACGGGCACGCCGAGGGTCTCGATCCGGCGCAGGTTCCGCTTGATGGCGAGGCCGCCGTCGAAGAGGTCCTGGGCGGTCTCGGGGGTGACCCGGATCAGGTCGCGCAGGTCGCCGCCCGCGAAGAAGGTCTTCTTGGCGGAGGTGAAGATGATGCCCCGGATCGACTCCTTCTCGGCCTCCAGCCGGTCGGTGATCGCGGCGAGGGAGTCGCGGAACGCCTGGTTCATGGTGTTCGCGGACTGGCCGGGGTCGTCGAGGACGAGGGTGACGACACCGGTGTCGTCCTGTTCCCAGCGGATGGTGGTGCTCTCGGTCATGACAGTCGTCTCCGTAGAAGTCGCTTGGTTCCGCTGGGAGTTCAGACGCGTTCGATGATCGTGGCGATGCCCATGCCGCCGCCGACGCACAGGGTGGCCAGGCCGTAGCGCTTGTCCTGGCGTTCCAGTTCGTCCACGAGGGTGCCGAGGATCATCGCGCCGGTGGCGCCGAGGGGGTGGCCCAGCGCGATCGCGCCGCCGTTGACGTTGACCTTGTCCAGGGACAGGCCCATGTCCTTGACGAAGCGCAGGACGACGGCGGCGAACGCCTCGTTGATCTCGACCAGGTCGATGTCGTCGATGGTCAGCCCGGCCTTGGCGAGCGCCTTGCGGGTGGCGGGGGCGGGGCCGGTGAGCATGATGGTGGGCTCGGAGCCGGAGACGGCGGCGGAGACGATCCGGGCGCGGGGGGTGAGCCCGTACCGCTCCCCCACCTCGCGGGAGCCGATGGCGACCAGGGAGGCGCCGTCGACGATGCCGGAGGAGTTGCCCGCGTGGTGGACGTGGTCGATCTTCTCCACCCAGTGGTACTTCTGCAGCGCGACCGCGTCGAACCCGCCCAGCTCGCCGATGTCGGCGAAGGACGGCTTGAGACCGGCGAGGGAGTCGGCGGTGGTGCCGGGGCGGGGGTGCTCGTCGTGGTCGAGGACGGTCAGGCCCGCGCGGTCCTTGACCGGGACCACCGAGCGCTCGAAGCGGCCCTCCTTCCAGGCGTTGGCGGCGCGCTCCTGGGACAGCGCCGCGTACTCGTCGACGTCGCGGCGGCTGAAGCCCTCGATGGTGGCGATGAGGTCGGCGCCGATGCCCTGCGGGACGAAGTTGGTGGCGAGGTTGGTCATCGGGTCGTTGAACCAGGCGCCGCCGTCCGAGGCCATCGGCACGCGGGACATCGACTCGACCCCGCCCGCCAGCACCAGGTCCTCCCAGCCGGAGCGGACCTTGGCGGCGGCCGTGTTGACGGCCTCCAGGCCCGAGGCGCAGAAGCGGTTCTCCTGGACGCCCGCCACGGTGTCCGGCAGCCCGGCGGCGACGGCGGCGATCCGGGCGATGTCAGAGCCCTGGTCGCCCACGGGGCCGACGACGCCGAGCACGATGTCGTCGATGGCGGCCGGGTCCAGACCGGGGAAGCGGGCGCGGATCTCGTGGATCAGGCCGACGACCAGGTCGACCGGCTTGGTGCCGTGCAGCGCGCCGTTGGCCTTGCCTCGGCCGCGCGGGGTGCGGATCGCGTCGTACACAAACGCTTCGGTGGTCACTGGTGTGCCTTTCGGGAGGGTGTCAGCCGGTGGCTTGCGGGAGGTCCCAGTCGCGGGCCACGTCCTCGGCGCCGGTGCCGGGCAGGGCGGGGCCGGTGCGGACGCGGGTGGGGGTGGCGGAGAAGCGCGGGGCGGGGGCGGGCTGGACCAGCCCGTCGTGCTCGGTGAAGGTGGCGCGGGCGGCCAGGTGGGGATGGTTGGGGGCCTCGCGCAGGCTCAGTACGGGGGCCACGCAGGCGTCGGTGCCCTCGAAGAGGTCCGTCCACTCGGCGCGGGTACCGGACTTGAAGCGGGCGGCCACTCGCTCGCGCAGCTCGGGCCAGCGGGCCGGGTCATGGTGGGCGTCGGCCAGGTTGTCGAGGTCGAGGAGGCGAAGGAACTCGGCGTAGAACCGGGGTTCCAGGGCGCCGACCGCCATGTACCGGCCGTCGGCGGTCTCGTAGGTGCCGTAGTACGGACAGCCGCCGTCCAGGAGGTTGGCGGCACGGCGGTCCTGCCAGGCGCCCGCGGCGAGCATGCCGTGGATCATGGCGGAGAGGTGGGCGGTGCCGTCCACGATGGCGGCGTCCACCACCTGGCCGGTGCCGGTGGCGCGGGCGTGGTGCAGGGCGGCGAGGACGCCGACGACGAGGTAGAGGGAGCCGCCCGCGTAGTCCCCGAGGAGGTTGGCGGGCAGCGCCGGGGGTTCGCCGGGGCGGCCGATCATGCCGAGGGTGCCGGTGACGGCGATGTAGGAGGCGTCGTGCCCCGCGCGGTCGGCGAGCGGGCCGTCCTGGCCCCAGCCGGTCATCCGGCCGTAGACCAGGCGGGGGTTGCGGGCGTGACACTCGGCGGGCCCGACGCCGAGGCGCTCGGCGACGCCGGGGCGGTAGCCCTCGATCAGGACGTCGGCGCGCTCGGCGAGGTCGAGCACGCGCGCGGCGCCGTCCGGGCCCTTGAGGTCGACGACGACGGAGCGCTTGTTGCGGTTGGTGACGTCGCGCGCGGGGTCGATGCCGAGGCCGGGGCCGTCGGGGCGGTCCACCCGGACCACGTCGGCACCCAGGTCGGCCAGGAGCATCGCGGCGAAGGGGCCGGGGCCGATCCCGGCCAGCTCGACCACCCGCACCCCGCTGAGCGGGCCCTGCCCCGGCGTCGTTGCCGTCGTCATGCCGTCATGCCCCCAAGCGCGTATGACACAAACGATGTAACACCGGTGATGCTAGGAACACCGTCCACCCGGCACAAGACCTGAACGAGCGGGCGCTTAGCGAAGTGCCCCGGTGCGCCCCGATTCCCCGGGCACACCGCACGGGGCGCCCGCCGGGCCCCGTACCGCTCACGCTAGCCTCGGCCCCCGACAGTCGCGCGGGCTGCACGGCAAGGAGTGTCATGAGCAGGCTGAAATCGACCGACCGTCCCTACGACATCGTGCTGTTCGGCGCCACCGGCTTCGTCGGCACGCTGACGGCGGAGTATCTGGCCGCGCACGCTCCCCAGGACCTGCGCTGGGCCGTCGCGGGCCGGGACCCCGGCAAGCTGGAGGCGCTGCGCGAGAGGCTGCCCGGCGGCTCGGCCATCGGAGTGCTCCGGGCCGACGTGAGCGAGCCCGCCTCCCTGCGGGCGCTCGCGGGACAGGCCCGTGTGGTGGCCTCGACCGTCGGCCCGTACATCACCTATGGCGAGGAACTGGTCGCCGCCTGCGCCGACAGCGGCACGGACTACCTCGACCTCACCGGCGAGCCCGAGTTCGTGGACCTGATGTTCGTACGCCACGACGCCCGCGCCCGCGAGACCGGCGCCCGGCTGGTGCACGCCTGCGGTTTCGACTCCGTACCGCACGACCTGGGCGCCTACTTCACGGTGCGGCAGCTTCCCGAGGGGGTGCCGCTGCGGGTGGACGGGTTCGTCACGGCGGACGCGAGCTTCTCCGGGGGCACCCTCGCCTCGGCGCTGAACCAGTTCGCGCGGGCCGGGAGCATGTGGGCGGCGGCCCGTGACCGGGCCCGGCACGAGCCGCGCCTGATGGGCCGCCGGGTCTCCGCCCCCACGGGCGCGCCCCGGTTCGCCGGGGAGGTCGGCGCCTGGGCGCTGCCGCTGCCCACCATCGACCCGCAGATCGTGCGCCGCTCCGCCAAGTCCCTGGACCGCTACGGCCCCGACTTCCGCTACCGCCACTACGCGGCGGTCGAGCACCTCCCGGTCGCGGCGGCGGGGCTCGCGGGCGTGGGCGTCCTCGCGGTGGCGGCCCAGCTCTCCCCCGTACGCGCCTGGCTCTCCGGCCGGCTCCAGCCCGGCGAGGGCCCCGACGCCGAGAAGCGCGCCCGGAGCTGGTTCCGGGTCCGTTTCGTCGGCGAGGGCGGCGGCCGGCGCGTCTTCACCGAGGTCACGGGCGGCGACCCGGGCTACGGGGAGACCGCGAAGATGTTCGCGGAGGCGGCCCTGTCCCTGGCGACGGACACCCTCCCGGACCGCTCGGGCCAGCTCACCCCGGCGACCGCGATGGGCGACGCGCTGCTGGAGCGGCTCAGGGCGGCGGGGATCGGGTTCCGGGTGGTGGCCGAGCGGGGCGTTTCAGGGGGCGCCGCTGTGCCAGGACCCGCGGCGCCGGCGGGCTGAGGGCCCCTACTCCGCCGCCGCCTCCCGCAGCGCCCACCGGCACAGCGCGTCCGCCCTGCGCGTCGTCTCCGGGAGGCGGTACCGCGGGGTCAGCGCGAGTGTGTGTGCGACAGCGTTCCCCAGAGACACCCGGTGTCCCACCGAGACGTACACCGGCTTGACCTCGCTCCGGGTGCGCAGGGCGGTACCCACCTCCTCGCCGTCCTCCGCGAGGAGAGGGGCGGTGCTGCCGCGTTCCGGGGCGAGGGTGGGGTGGGTGAAGGTGAAGGGGTTCTTGGCGACGCCCATCGTGGGGAGGCCGGTCAGGACGCCGAGGTGGCTGGCGAGGCCGAAGCGGCGGGGGTGGGCGAGGCCGTAGCCGTCGCACACGACGAGACCGGGCGGGCAGGGCAGCGCCTCCAGGGCCGCGCGCACGGCCGGCAGTTCGCGGAAGGCGAGCAGCCCGGGGACGTACGGGAAGGCGACCCGGCCCACGGCTGTCGCCTCGGCGACTACGGCGAGGGTGGCCGCGTCCAGGACCACGGCCGCCGCCGCGACCAGGTCGCGTTCGTCGTCGTAGGCCACGTCCACGCCGGTGACATGGCCGGTGCGGGGCGGCGGACCGGGCTCCTCGCGTACGACACGGCCGCGCAGCGCGTCCTGTACGGCGCGGGCCTCCTGCTCGTCGGCGGGCCAGTCGGCGGGAATCGGTGCGGTGATCATGGTGGCCACGACGATACGGGGCGCCGGGGGTAGGCTCGCGATCATGTTCGTACTGGAGCTGACGTACACCGCCCCGCTCGACGCCGTCGACGCCGCCCTGACCGCTCATGTGGCCTGGCTGGACGAGCAGTACGACAAGGGGCTGTTCCTCGCCTCCGGCCGCAAGAACCCCCGCGACGGCGGGGTGATCCTGGCCGTCGCGGACAGCCGGACGGAGATCGAGGCGGTCGTCGCGGAGGACCCGTTCGTCACGGCCGGGGTGTGCGAGTACCGCGTCACCGAGTTCACCGCCACGAAGACGGCGCCCGAACTGACGCGGTACCGGCAGAGCGCGGGCTGAGCCCGCCTCGGCTCACTTCTTCTTGTCCAGCGCGCGCTGGAGCTGCTCCTTGTTCATGTCGGAGCGGCCGTGGATGTTGCGCTGCTTGGCCTCGTTGTAGAGCTGGTCGTACGTCGGGCCCTGCGAGCCCGTGCCGGAGCGCCGGCCGCCGCGCTCCCCGGAGGACATGTCCTGCGTCGAGGTACGGCTGGCGGTCTTGGACTCACCGGTGCGGGCGCGCTCCTTGTTGACCGTGCGCGCGGCGATCTCCTCGGCGCGGTCCTCGCTCGCCCCCTGGTCCAGCTCGCTCTCCTTGATGTGCTCGTACTGCCGCTCACGCTTGGGGCTGGAACCGGCTGGCATGGTCGCTCCCTTCGTCGCCCTGCGGGCCTTCGCAGGCTGTCCGGTAGGGAGGCGAGTACCCGGATTCGGCCCCGTTTCGCACCCCGGAATCGTGACCGAGGTCACTCCGGCCGGGTGTGCACGGAACGGAGGCTTCCGTCGTCTCTCCCGGTGTCGGGCCGCGACCCGCGCAGGAGCAGTGTCCAGCCGTCCGAGGGAGCACAGGCTTTGTCCACCGTGATCGAGGCAATCGTGGAGGCGCGTCTGGTCGCCGCCGCGCCCCGCATGCCGAGCATTCCCGCCGCACTGCACTACGACCGGCGCGACCCCTACGCCGTCCGGATGACCTTCCCCGCCCCGGCCACCCTGGCGGGCGTGGAGGTGTGCTGGACCTTCTCCCGCGAGCTGCTGTCCGCCGGGCTGCACGAGCCGCAGGGCGACGGGGACGTACGGGTGCGGCCGTACGGCTACGACCGGACGGTGCTGGAGTTCCACGCGCCGGAGGGCACCGCCGTGGTGCATGTGCGCTCCGGGGAGATCCGGCGCTTTCTGCGGGCGGCCGGCGAGCTGGTCCCGGTGGGCCTGGAGCACCTGCAGCTCGACCTCGACCAGGGGCTGGCCGAGCTGATGCGGGACTCCGGCTGACCGGTGCCGCGTTAATCGCGTTGACAGGCTTCACAGCCGTTCGTAGCGTGTACAGCGGTTCTGTTGCCGTCGATAGGAGAAGGACGTTGCTCGTCTGAGGTCATGAGACATCGCGTTCACACCGGTGAGGTGTGCGTGGCGTTCGACCTCGGCGTACGAGCCGTCCCTCAGGCACAGGCCCTTTTTCTCGGCTCCGGCACTGCCGGGCCAGTTCCCCTCGGGCCCAGCGCCTCCAGGCTTCCGGTTTCCGCCCCGCGGTGTCTCGTCAGTCCCCCGACCAGACCGCACCCCGGCACCCGTGAGGCCCATATGTCATCACCCGCGACTTCTCTCTCCGCCACCTCCCTGACCTTCGCCTGGCCGGACGGCACCCCCGTCCTGGACGGCCTCGACATCTCCTTCGGCCCCGGCCGCACCGGGCTGGTCGGCGCCAACGGCTCGGGCAAGTCCACCCTGCTGAAACTGCTCTCCGGCGCACTCGTCCCGACCGACGGCACGATCAGGGTGTCCGGCGAGATCGGCCTGCTCCCGCAGAACGTCACCCTGGACACCGCCCTCCGCGTCGACCAGGCCCTCGGCATCGCCGCCAAGCGGGCCGCGCTGCACGCCATCGAGGCGGGCGACGCCTCGGAGGAGCACTTCGAGACCCTCGACGAGGACTGGGACGTGGAGGAACGCGCCCTGGTCACCCTGGGCGAACTCGGCCTCGGCCACATCGGCCTGGACCGTACGGTCGGCGAGGTCTCCGGCGGCGAGTCGGTGCTGCTCCGGCTGGCCGCGCTGCTGCTGCGCCGCCCCGACGTACTGCTGCTGGACGAGCCCACCAACAACCTCGACCTGTACGCCCGCCGCCGGCTGTACGCGGCCGTGGCGGGCTGGCCCGGCGTCCTCGTCGTGGTCAGCCACGACCGTGAACTCCTGGACATGGTGGACCAGATCGCGGACCTCCGCGCCGGCGAGGTCGCCTGGTACGGCGGCAACTACTCCGCCTACGAGGAGGCCCTCGCCGTCGAACAGGAGGCGGCCGAGCGGACGGTGCGGGCGGCGGAGGCCGACGTCCGCAAGCAGCGCCGGGAACTCACCGACGCCCATATGAAGCTGGCCCGCCGCAAGCGGTACGGCCAGAAGATGTACGACTCCAAGCGCGAGCCGAAGATCGTGATGGGTGCCCGCAAACGCGCCGCCCAGGAGTCCGCGGGCAAGCACCGCATCATGCACGAGGAACGGCTCGCGGAGGCCCGGGAGCGGCTGGACGAGGCGGTGGAGGCGGTCCGGGACGACGACGAGATCCGCGTCGACCTGCCGTACACCGCCGTGCCGCCGGGGCGGCAGGTGCTCACGCTGGAGAAGCTTCGGACGGTCCACGGGCCACGCGTGGAGGGCCTGCTCGACCTGCGGGGCCCGGAGCGGATCGCGCTCGTCGGGCGCAACGGGGCCGGGAAGACGACCCTGTTGCGGACCATCGCCGGGGAGCTGCCCCCGGTGGCCGGGCTGGCCGAGGTCCATGTGCCGCTGCGCTTCCTGCCCCAGCGGCTGGACGTGCTGGACGACGGGGCGACGGTCGCGGAGAACGTGGCCCGGTTCGCACCGGGCGCCACCCCCAACCGGGTCCGCGCCCGCCTGGCCCGCTTCCTGTTCCGGGGCAAGCGGGCCGACCAGGTGGCCGGCACCCTCTCCGGCGGCGAACGCTTCCGGGCGGCGCTCGCCGCGCTGCTGCTGGCCGAACCCGCTCCCCAACTGCTGCTGTTGGACGAGCCGACCAACAACCTGGACATGGCGAGCGTGCGCCAGTTGACCTCGGCGCTGGAGTCGTACGAGGGCGCGCTGATCGTCGCCGGGCACGACCTGCCGTTCCTGGACTCCATCGGCATCACCCGCTGGCTGCTGGTGGCCGACGGGGAGTTGCGGGACGCCACGCGGGAGGAGATCGGCTGAACCAGCGGCGTACGGCCGGGTGAGCGGTCCTTACGCCCGCCTTAACCTACGGCTTCGTAACCTACGGACACGTAGGCTACGAAGCCGTAGGTTCATGACACCGCCACCTTGGGTGGTTATGTCGATGAATCGTCCTTTTCTGCTCGGCCGTTTTTTGGAGTACCCCCGTGACGATCACCTCCCCTCACCTCGGCAGCCCGTCCGCCTGGACCGACGCGCGGCTGCTGTTCGCACTGGAAGAAGTGGTCGAGAACGAGCTGAACCGGCACCTGAAGGTCGCCAAGGACTGGATGCCGCACGAGTACGTGCCCTGGAGCGACGGGCGCAACTTCCCCGGCCTCTTCGAGGACGGCGAGGCGTGGGGCAAGGAGCAGTCGAAGGTCACCGAGGTCGGCCGGGTCGCGCTGGTCGTCAACCTGCTGACCGAGGACAACCTGCCGAGCTACCACCACGAGATCGCCTCGCTCTTCGGCCGGGACGGCGCCTGGGGCACCTGGGTGCACCGCTGGACCGCCGAGGAGGGCCGGCACGGCATCGTGATGCGTGACTACCTGCTCGCGTCGCGCGCGGTCGACCCGGACGCGCTGGAGCGGTTCCGGATGTCGCACATGAGCGAGGGCTTCGAGTCCGACAACCGGCACTCGATGCTGCACTCGGTCGCCTACGTCGCCTTCCAGGAGCTGGCCACCCGGATCTCGCACCGCAACACCGGTCACCAGTCGGGTGACCCGGTCTGCGACCGCATGCTGGCCCGCATCGCCACCGACGAGAACCTGCACATGGTCTTCTACCGGAACCTGCTGCGGTCCGCGTTCGAGCTGGCGCCCGACCTGACCATGCAGGCGGTCCGCGACGTCGTGGTCGACTTCCGCATGCCGGGCCACGGCATCCCCGGCTTCGAGCGGGCGGCCGCGCAGATGGCCATAGGGGAGGTCTACAACCTCCGCATCCACCACGACGACGTGCTCCAGCCGGTGCTGCGCTTCCTGAGGGTCATGGAGATCGACGGCCTCGGCCCGGAGGGCCTGCGCGCCCAGGAGGAGCTGGGCGTGTTCATGGGCGGACTGGACGCGGAGGCCGCCAAGTTCGACGAGCGCCTCGCGGCCCGCAAGGCACGCATGGCGGCGCGGGCGGCCGGCTGACCCGAGCGGTACGGCCCGTTCTTCAGCGGGCCGTACGCCGCAGGGCGAGCCGTTCGCGTTCGGAGAGGCCGCCCCAGACGCCGAAGCGTTCGTCGTGGGCGAGGGCGTAGTCGAGGCAGGCGGGGCGGATCTCGCACAGGGCGCAGATCCGTTTGGCCTCGCGCACCGAACTGCCGGGCTCGGGGAAGAAGAAGTCCGCCCCGGTCTGCGCGCACAGGGCCTGGCCCTGCCAGGCGGAATCGGCCGGTGTGATCGTCTCGATGTGCATGGCCAGGATCGTGCCGGGCGCCGAAAAACGTTTGATCAACGCCGTGTCAACAAGCGTCGCGTGGGCCGTCCCGATGATCCTCCGGGCGGACACGCCCGCGCACGGCGGCGCGCGGGGGCGATCCTCCCCGGCCGGTGCCAGACTCGTCGGTGCCAAGGACGGCACGGCCGACGGTCCCCGAGGAGGGCGCGCATGCTCACCACCCGTTTCCCCGACGGCGCTCCTAACTGGATCGACCTCGGCTCCCCCGATCTGGAGGCGAGCCTCGCGTTCTACGGCGGCCTCTTCGGCTGGCAGCCCGCACCCGCCGGCCCGGAGACGGGCGGCTACGTCCTCCTCCGGCTCGACGGCAGGACGGCGGCCGGGGCGATGGCGCTCGACCCGGAGCGCGGCCGGGCGGGCTGGACGGTGTACTTCCGCTGTGCGGACGCGCTGGGCACCGCCGAGGCTGCCGGGGTGGCGCACGGCACGGTGGTGTTCTGGCCGACGGAGCTGCTGGGCCTCGGCCGGGTGGCGGGCCTGAAGGACCGGGCCGGTGCCGCGTTCCGCGTCTGGCAGCCCGACCCGGTCGAGGGCCTGGGCGCGGCGACCGAGCCGGGCGCCCTCTGCTGGGTCGAGCTGCACACCCCGGACGTGGCGGCGGCCGCCGCCTTCTACCATCGGGTCCTCGGCGTGGAGACCTCCGGTGTCGAGTTCCCCGGCGGTGTCTACACCTCGCTCTACCCCGGTGGCGCCGACGAGGACGCCATGTTCGGCGGCATCGTCCCCACCTTCGAGGACCCCGCCGACACCGCCCCGTCCTGGCTCCCGTACTTCGGTACGGACGACACCGACGCCGTGGTGGCCCGGGCGGAGGAACTCGGCGGCTCGGTCCGCCTGCCCGCGACCAGCGTCCCCGGCGTGGGCCGCCTGGCCCGCCTCGCCGACCCGCACGGGTACGAGTTCGCGGTGATCAAGGGCGATCCCGCGCAGACCGCCTAGGCGGACGCCCGGCGGACGATCGTGGTCGGGAGGATGACGCCGCCGGCCGGGCCGCCACCCAGGAGGAGGCGGGCCATCAGCCGGCCCATCTCCTCTATGTCCTGGCGGACCGTCGTGAGCGGGGGGTCGGTCTGTTCGGCCACCGGGGCCATGTCGTCGAAGCCGATCACCGCGACGTCCTCGGGGACGCGGCGGCCGTGCGCGCGCAGGACGCGCAGCGCGCCGAGGGCGGTGAGGTCGTTGGCGGCGAAGACGGCGTCGACGTCGGGGCGGCGGGCGAGGAGCTCGCGCATCGCGTGTTCACCGCCGGCCGGGGTGAAGTCGCTCTCCACGACCAGCTCGGGATCGGCGTCGCCCATCACGTCCCGGTAGCCGTCCAGCCGGTCGACGGCGGAGGTCTGGTCCAGGGCGCCGGTGATGTGCGCGATCCGGGTCCGGCCGAGGCCGACGAGGTGCCGTACCGCGTCGCGGGCGCCGCCCCGGTTGTCGCTGTCGACGTAGACCGCCCCGCCGGTGTCCCCGTCGTCCCAGTCGGGGCGGCCGCCGAAGACCGTGCGCACGCCCGCGTCGCGGATCAGGCCGGGCAGCGGGTCGTCGAGGTGGAGGGAGAAGACGAGTGCGCCGTCGACATGGCCGCCGGCGAGGTAGCGGGCGACGCGGGCGTGGTCGTCGCGGCCCTCGGTGAGCAGCAGGACCAACTGGTTGTCGTGGGCGGTGAGTTCCTTGCTGATGCCGCGCAACTGGGCGGCGAAGAAGGGGTCCGCGAAGACGCGGGTGCCGGGTTCGGCGATGACGACCGCCACGGCGTCGTGCCGCTTGGTGACCAGACTGCGGGCGGCCTGGTTGGGGACGTAGCCGAGTTCCTCGACCGCCTGGCGGACGCGGGTGACGAGCGAGTCGCGTACACCGTCGCCGCCGTTGACGACCCGGGAGACGGTGGCGCGGGACACCCCGGCCCGCGCGGCCACTGCCTCCAGCGTGGGACGCGACACTGCCTCGGTCACTTGGGGCTCCTCATCGGCGGCTGTGATCAGGATAGCCGCGGGGCCCGGCGCCCCCAGGGGCTCAGGACGGTGCCTGGTCCTTGCGGGCCCGGCTCGGCTGCACCCGCTTGGGTTCGCCGGGCATCTTCGGGTACTCCGGCGGATACGGCAGGTCGCCCAGGCCGTACTCGGCCTCGTCGCGGCGGGCCAGGTCCAGCAGGCCGTCGAGGGAGTACCGGTGGTCGTCCATGTCGGCGTGCACATCGCCGAGTTCGGCGAACCGGCGGGGCATGGTGACGATGTCGAAGTCGCGCGGCCGGGCGTCGGCGACCTCGTCCCAGCGCAGCGGCGCGGAGACGGTGGCGTCGGGCAGCGGGCGGACGGAGTAGGCGGACGCGATGGTGCGGTCGCGGGCGGTCTGATTGTAATCAAGGAAGATGCGCTCGCCGCGTTCCTCCTTCCACCACTTCACCGTCACGTGCTCCGGCATCCGGCGGGCCAGCTCCCGGCCCACGGCGATGGCCGCGCGCCGCACCTGGGTGAAGGTCCAGCGCGGCTCGATGGGCACGAAGACGTGCAGGCCGCGGCCGCCGGAGGTCTTGGGCCAGCCACGCAGGCCGCCGAACTCCTCCAGGACGGCCCGGAGTTCGAAGGCTGCGCGGACCGCGTCCTCGTAGCCGGTGCCGGGCTGCGGGTCGAGGTCGAGGCGGAGTTCGTCCGGGTGGTCGACGTCGTCGCGGCGGACCGGCCAGGGGTGGAAGGTGAGCGTGCCGTACTGGGCGGCCCACACCGCGGCCGCCTCCTCGGTGGGGCACATCTCGTCGGCGCTGCGGCCGCTGGGGAAGGTGATGTGGGCGGTGGGAATCCAGGACGGCATGCTCTTCGGGGCGCGCTTCTGGTAGAACCACTCCCCCTCCAGGCCCTCCGGGTAGCGCTGGAGGGTGGTGGGGCGGTCGCGCAGGGCGCGCAGCACTCCGGGGCCGACCGCCGCGTAGTACTGGGCGATGTCCAGCTTGGTGTAACCGTGCGCGGGGAAGAACACCCGCTCCGGGTGGGTCAGCCGTACGGTCCGGCCGCCCACCTGAAGTTCCACCGCATCGCCCATGCGGCCACCGTAGGCGTACCCCGCGCGGCCCGCACACCGGGCGGCGGCGGGTGGGGGCGCGCAGAATCGGCGTATGGACCTGCCGGTGATGCCACCCGTGAAGCCGATGCTCGCCAAGGCGGTGGCGAAGATCCCGCCGGGCATGCACTACGAGGCGAAGTGGGACGGCTTCCGGGCGATCGTGTTCCGCGACGGCGACGAGGTCGAGCTGGGCAGCCGCACGGGCAAGCCGCTGACCCGGTACTTCCCCGAGCTGGTGGCGGCGCTGAAGGAGCGGCTGCCGACGCGGTGCGTGGTGGACGGCGAGATCGTGATCGCGCGGGACGGGCATCTGGACTTCGACGCCCTGACCGAGCGCATCCATCCGGCGGACTCGCGGGTACGGACGCTGGCCGAGCGGACCCCGGCGTCCTTCGTCGCCTTCGACCTGCTGGCGCTGGACGACCACGCCCTGCTGGACGTGCCGCTGACCGACCGGCGGGCACTGCTGGACCGGGCGCTGGCCGGGGTGACCCCGCCGGTCCATCTGGCGCCCGCGACGACGGACGTCGACGAGGCGCGCCGCTGGTTCGAGCAGTACGAGGGCGCCGGTCTGGACGGGGTGGTCGCCAAGCCGCTGACGGTGCCGTACCTCCAGGACGAGCGGGCCATGTTCAAGGTCAAGCACGAGCGGACGGCGGACGTGGTGGTCGCCGGGTACCGCCTGCACAAGAGCGGCCCGGTGGTGGGCTCGCTGCTGCTCGGGCTGTACGACGACGAGGGCGCGCTCCAGCACGTGGGGGTGGCCGCCGCGTTCACGATGAAGCGGCGCGCGGAGCTGGTGGAGGAGCTTGAGCCGCTGCGGATGGACGACGTGAGCGGGCATCCGTGGGCGCGCTGGGCGGAGGAGGCGGCGCACGAGACGGCCCGGCTGCCGGGGGCGCCGAGCCGCTGGTCGGGCAAGAAGGACCTGTCCTGGGTGCCGCTGCGACCGGAGCGGGTCGCTGAGGTGGCGTACGACCACATGGAGAACGGCCGCCGCTTCCGGCACACCGCCCGCTTCCGCCGCTGGCGCCCGGACCGCACCCCCGAGAGCTGTACGTTCGCCCAGTTGGAGGAGCCGGTGCGCTACGACCTGGCGGAGATCCTGGGCGGCGCGCCCGGGGGGTGAGCGGGGTTTCAGCCGCCCAGGTGCTCCAGCGCTCCGCTCGCGCGGGCCACGAGTCCGTCGGCGCCGCACGCCTGGGCCAGGTCGAGACCGCGGGTGAGTTCGGCCCGGGAGCGGGCGAGGATGCCGTGTTCGACGCGGGCGGCGGCGTGCTCGTACTGGCAGGGCGACGCCTCCAGATAGGCGACGGCCTTGGCGGCGAGGCGTTCCGCGCGCGGGCCGGTCTCCAGCGCCGCGGCGCAGCGCAGGGCCTCTCCTATGGCGGTGTCGGTGCCGAACCGCTCGGCCTGGCGGCGGGCGTCGGTGAGGAGCGCGCGGGCCCGTTCCGGGTCCTGCGGGGCGAGGGCGCGGGCCAGGTCGACGGCCCAGGGCGCGAGCACCGGGTTGTGGCCGCCCCGGGAGGCGGCGGCCTTCTCGGCGGCCTCCAGTTCGTTGATGCCCTCCTCGGTGCGGCCCACGGCGAGCAGCAGCCGTCCGCGCACGGAGCGGATGTCGGGCAGCACGATGGTGGACGGGTAGGGCGGGGCGAAGCCGTACTGCTCGGCGACGGTCCACGCCTGGGCGACATGGCCGCGGGCGAGCAGGGTGTCGACCAGGCCGCAGGTCGCCGACCAGTACAGCGGCAGGCCCCGGCCGACCCGCTCGGCCAGCCGGAGCGCCTCGCGCAGCGCGCCCTCGGCGTCCTGGAGCTTGCCCTGCCTGCGATAGGCGAGGCCGAGGTAGGCGTTGGCCAGGGAGAGGTGGCCGCCGTGCCAGCCGGCGCGGGTGTAGGCGCGCAGGGCCTCGGAGAAGAGGCTCTCGGCGCGGTCGAGCCGGTCGGTGTGGGCGTAGGCGCTGCCGAGCATCATCAGCAGCTCGACGCCCCACTCGTCGTCGGTCCAGCCGAGGCCGGGTGCGAGGCGGCCGTTGACCAGGGCGCGGTCGCACAGTTCGACCACCTGCTCGGCGTTCTCGCCGTGGGTCATGGCGTCGAAGCCGCGCAGGATCAGCAGGGCGCGCTCGGAGTTGTCGCGCCCGGCACAGGTGGCGGCGAGATCGGCCAGGCGCCGGGAGCGTTCCGGGGAGACGGTCTCACCGTGCACGGCCTCCCAGGTGAACTGCACGGCCTGGAGCCGCATCCGTACCGGGCCCGGCTCGTGCCGGTCGGCCTCGGCCTCCACGGTACGGACGGCCTCCTCCAACTGGTCGTTGTGGAGTAGCGCTTGGGACAGCCGGATGGAGGCGTCCACCCGCTGGGCGCTGTCGAGTCCGGGCGCGGCGAGGGCGTCCCGCAGGTGCTCGATGGTGAGCGCGGGTGCCGACAGCAGCCGGGCGCGCCCGAGTTCGTAGAGCACCTGGGCCCGCACCTCCGGCAACGGGGGTTCCGCCAGGGCGCGTTCGAGGCAGGCGCAGGCGGCGTCCGGGGCACCGACGGCAAGGTGTTCGCGGGCGGCCTCGCGCAGTTGCTCGACGAGGCTCGCGTCGCCCTCGGGGTGCACCTTGAGCAGGTGCCGGGCGGCCTCGGCGGCGCTGCGGCCGGTCTCGGTGACGATGTTCGCGGCGATGCCGTGCATGGCGGTGCGCATCGCGTCCGTGATGGAGTCGTAGACCGCGGAGGCGATCAGCGGGTGCACGAACTCCACCGCTACGTCCTGCGGTTGGGGCGCCGTGGGGTCCGGGGCAACCTCGGCGAGGATACGGGCGCCGCAGAGCAGTTCGGCGCAGCGGGCGGCGGTGTCGGCGTCCATCATGGCGAGCCGGGCGACGAGGCCGACCGGGCTGCCGGTGCCGAGGATGGCGGCCGCCCAGGCGAACTTGGTGGGCCCGACGCCGAGTTCCCGCAGCCGGCTGACGAGTCCGCCGCCGCGCGCGGAGCGGTTGAGGTCGCGCAGTTCCGCGGCGCGGTCCTCGCTGGGCTGGAGTTCGCGGTCGCGGACCTTGGCGAGGAGTTCCACGGTGTCATAGGCGTTGCCGCCGGTGACGGCCCAGACCTCGCGGCAGAACGGGTCGTCGGCCTGCGGGCCGACGGTGGCGCGGGTGAGTCCGGCGGTGGCCTGCGGGGTGAGCGCGCTGAGGTTGCTGACCGGGCGGCCGGCTGCGGCGATCTCGTCCAGCAGGCGGGCGCTCTCGCCGTAAGCCTCGCCGGGCCTGCGGGCGACCACCACGAGCACGGGCAGCTTGGCCAGGCGTTGGGCGAAGGCGGCGAGCCAGCGCAGCGTCTCCAGGTCGGCCCAGTGGGCGTCGTCGACCAGGAGGACCAGCGGATAGGCGCGGGAGGCGAGGCGACCGACCGCGTACACGAGTCCGTCGCACACGTAACTCGGGTCGGGGCTGCCCTCGCCGGGCTCCACGATGCCGAGGGCGGGGCCGGAGATGTCGTACCAGGAGGCGAGATAGTCGCGGGCCTCGTCCGGGGTGAGGGCGGCGAGCGCGGGCTGGAGGAGCTGGCGCAGGACGTGGAACGGGACGGACCGCAGGGTCTCGCCCGCGCGGGCCGACCAGACCACGCAGCCCCGGCGTTCGGCGATGCGGCGTATCTCGGCGAGCAGGGCGGTCTTGCCGAGTCCGGCCTCGCCGCGGAAGAGGAGGAGGCTGCCGGCGGACGACCGGTCGGCACACAGCAGCTCGATCGCCTCGGTGACGGTGGCGATCTCCGCTTCCCGCTCCCACAGGTAGCCCGAGGCGACCGCCTGTGGCCGCTCCTCCGTCATCCCGTTACCTCCACAGGTAGTCCGAACGGCGTACGAAGAACGAGCGTAGCCGCCCGGACGGGCCATTGGCGTCTGCTCCGGGCAGGTGTTGCCCCGCTGGGTGAGCCGGGTTCCGGCCTGGCTGACGCACACCCCTCCCGACCGGCCGGTTTGTGCCCTTGCGTACGTCAACTCGGTTCGGCAGAGCACTTATTGACCAGAAATCGGATAAACCTGTGAATCGGCACGGGACTTCGGGGCGGCCCGTCGGCGGATGCTCTCATCCGGCTTTCACCGACTCCTCATACGGTATGCCCATGACGCAGGTGACTCCTCCCGGCTGGTATCCCGACCCCGGACAGACACACGACGCCCCGCCCACCGAGCGCTGGTGGGACGGCAACGCCTGGACGGCCGAGGTCCGTCCGGCCGGGACGGCCCAGGCCGCTCCCCCGCCCGCCCATCCCCCGTACGCCTACACCGGGTACCCCGCGCAGCCCCCGGCCGGGAACCGGCGCGGACTGCGCACCGGCATAGCCGTCGCGGCGGCGGCCGCGGTGCTGGCGTGCATCGGGGTCGGCGTGTACGCGCTGGCCAAGGACCCCGGCGGGGGCGACCGCGCCGACTCGAGCCCCCGGCAGGGGCAGGAACGTCGCCAGGAAGGGCCGGGCGACCCGCGGAAGTCACCGTCCCCCGGCCGGACGGCCGCGCCCGAGGTGCGCGGCGGCGGCACCCTGCCGGACCCGGTCAACGGGATCAGCATGCCGGTGCCCGAGGGCTGGACCGGCCAGGCGTTCGCCATCGGCGCGCAGGTGACCTCGGACAAGTCCTACAAGTGTCCCGGCGACACCTCCAAGAACTGCACGGCGGGCGGCGCGTACTCGGCGCCGGCCCGCGCGCTGGGCACGCGCGGCGAGACGGCCGAGGCGGTCGCCAAGGCCGATGTCGCGGCCAACGCCGAGGAGTCGTACGGCGGGAAGTCCTACGGCGGCATCACCTCGCACCAGGTACTGGCGTCGCGGGCGATGACGGTGGCCGGACAGAAGGGCTATCTGGTGCGCTGGAAGGCGGTCACCCGCAAGGGCGCGGACGGCTATGTGGAGTCGGCCGCCTTCCCCTCACCCGCCGATCCGAGCCGCATGCTGGTGGTGCGCTTCGGACTGGACGTGGGGCAGTCCACGGGTGTGATGGACGAGATCCTCAAGGGGATCAAGGTGTCGTCCGGCGGAGGCTCCGGCCAGGACGTCTGAGCCCGGCCGCGGAAAAAGTCCGGGCCGGGCGGAATCCCCCTCCGCTCAAGGGGAACCCCGCCCGGCCTGGGCGTGCGCCGCCCCCGTCCCCACGGTGCGGCGCGTCCAGGTCACCGTTCAGTCATCCCGTGAACGGCGGCCTGGGGTCTGTACCGGCCTACTCGGCCGGATTCCTCGTCAGGCCGAGCGCGGGAAGCACGACGGCCTCCACGAACCCGGCCAGGTAGTCGGCGTCGGCATACTGCCCGCACAGCACGGGGCGCACGCGCAGGACGCCGAACATCATCGCCGGTACGTACTCCAGCGCGGGGTGGCCCGCCGGGACCTCGCCCCGCGCCACGCCCCGCTCCAGCATCTCCTGGAGCGCGGCGATCTCCGGGTGGACCAGCGCCTCGCGCAGCGCCTCGGCCAGTTCCCGGTCGTCGGTGACGGCGTGCCCCAGCGACTGGAGCAGCCGGGTGTCCTTGCCCGACCAGTCCCCCACGGCCCGCGCCGCCTGCCGCAGGTCCTCGGTGAGCGAGCCGGTGTCGATCCCGGCGAACCGCACCTTGCGGCTGGCGCGCAGGGCGGCGGCGACGAACTGGGGCTTGGTCTTCCACTGCCGGTAGAGCGTGGACTTGCTGCACCGGGTGCTGGCGGCGATGCCCTCCATGGTGACGGCCTCGTAGCCGCAGTGGCGGATCTGGTCGAGGACGGCGTCGAAGAACTCCTGCTCACGCTCGGGCGTGAGCTTGGAGCGGCGCGAGGCGACGACCGTCTCCGGTTCGTCCGCGGCCTGCGACGTCATACCTGGCTTCCCCTCACTCGTCCCCGGCGTGTGCTGCCTGATCCCAGTGTGTCGCACTGTACCGATACGCCAGTGTACCGGTACTCGACCGTATCGGTACACTGGCGTATCGGTACGGAAACGTATCGCTGAGTTCGGAAGCCGTCCGGACCCAGCACGCACCACCGTCAGTGAAGGGGGCCGGGGGATGAACGCCCGATCCGAGCCCGCCGGAGCGGAACCGGACTCAACGGTCCGGCCACCACTTCTGCGGGAGTTCCTGCTCGTCGCGGGACTCTTCTTGGTCTACAAGCTCGGACGGCAGCTCGCCGACGGCCACACCTCGGACGCCTTCCGCGACGCCCACCGGGTCTGGCACCTGGAGCGCGCCGTCCATCTGCCCGCCGAGACGGACGTCCAGTCGGCGCTGCTGCACGGCGACGCCCTGGTCCACCTGGCGAACACCTACTACGCCACCGTGCACTTCCCGGCCACCGTCGCCTTCCTGATCTGGCTGTATCTGCGCCGCCCCGCCCACTACGTCTGGGCCCGCCGGGTCCTTGCGCTGGTGACGAGCGCGGCGCTGGTGCTGACGTTCACCTTCCCGCTCGCCCCGCCGAGGATGCTGAACGGCACCGGCCTGCTGGACACGGCCCGGATATACGGGCCCTCGGTGTACGGGCCGCCCGCCCGCGACCACCTCTCCAACCAGTTCGCCGCGATGCCCTCGCTGCACTTCGGCTGGGCGCTGATGGTGGCCGTCGGCCTGATCGCCGCGACCCGGTCCCGCTGGCGCTGGCTGTGGCTGCTGCACCCGCTGGTCACCCTGGCGGTGATCGTGGGCACGGCGAACCACTACTGGCTGGACTCGATCGTGGCGACGGCTCTGCTGGTCACCGCGCTGGCCCTGATCCCCTCCCCGCACCGCACGGCGGGACCGGGGAACGCGGGCACCGCCCGGCTCCGGCTCCTCCCGCAGGACACCGCGCTCGCGGGACCGGCCCGATGAGCGGCGCGCTGCTGGTCGCCATCGGCCTCTCCCTGATATCGGCCGTCGCCTACGCCTCGGCGGCCGTCGCGCAGGAGCGACTCGCCTCCCGGAACATGGGCGCGGGCCTGCTGCGGATGCTGAGCACCGGCGCCTGGTGGTCGGCGGTCGGCCTGAACGCGGGCGCCGCCCTGCTGCACGTCGTCGCCCTGCGGTACGGCCCGCTCACCGTGGTCCAGCCGCTCGGCGCCCTCACCCTGGTCGCGGCGGTGCCGCTCGGGGCGCGGGCGGCCGGACGCCGGGTGACCGCCCTGGAGTGGCGGGGTACGGCGCTGACGCTGCTCGGGCTGGGCGGGCTGCTGATGGCGGCCTCCGGTCCGGCGCCCCAGCGGGCGCTGAGCCTGCCCTCGGCGCTGGCGGTCGCCGCCACGACCACCGCCGTGATCGGCACCCTGAGCCGCCCCGGCGCCCGGCCGGGCCTCAGGCACGCGACCGCGTCCGGGTTCGCCTCGGGTGTCGCCTCCGCGCTCACCCAGACCGCGACGGTGGCGGCCACCGAGGGTTCCGGTCCGACGCTGAGCCCGCTGGTGATCGTGGTCGCGGTGCTGGTGGCCGCGTTCGCCACGGGCGGGTTGCTGCTGTCGCAGACGGCCTACCGGGGCGGGCTCGGCGCCCCGCTCGCGGTGGTCACCCTGGCCAACCCGCTGGCCGCCTCGGTCATCGGCCTGACCCTGCTCGGCCAGGGCCTCAACGGCGGTGCCGTCGGCATCCTGCTGGCCCTGGCCGGGGCGGGCCTGGCGGCCTGGGGCGTGGTCCTGCTGACCCGCGCGACCCCGGCCACCGCCCCCGTACCTCCGCCCGCGCCGGGACCGGACGACGAGGAGCACCCGGTGGCGGCGGTGCTGGCACTGGAGCCGGGCACGGCGACGCGGGAGCCGAGGCTGACCCGGCGGCGGTCGAGGCCACGGCGGCTGACGCGGCTGTAGATGTGAAGGGGCGGCCGGCGCTTGACGCGCCGGCCGCCCCTTCACATGTCTACCCGGGTTCCCGTCAGCCCAGGCCGCGCGAGTCCTGCTTCAGCGCGGTGTCCACGGTGAGCGCCGTCGCCACGACGAGGCTCCGCAGCGGCTCGGGCAGCGGGCGGTGGATCTGGAGGACGTAGTTGTCCGCCGTGGTGAACAGCGTCTTGGCCAGACCTTCCCAGGTCTTGGTGATACGGGCGATCTCGGTGCCCTCGTGGTCCACGATGGCGAAGTTCCAGGCCCGCCAGTTCTCCGCCTTGATCGCGCCGACCTGCCGGCCGTCCACGTTCATGGCGAAGTTGATCTTGCCGATCATGTTCTGCTGGACGATCTCACCGACCTGCGAACCGTCCGGACGGGCCACCAGGACCCGCGACTTGAAGATCTTCGCCGGGCGGGTGAGCAGCAACTGCGGCTGCCCCTGGGGGTCCCGGATCTCCAGCCGGTGCGTGAGGAACTGGTCCCAGCTCGAGACGAAGCGCAGGATCTTGCGGAGCACGCCCTGGCCGACCTCGACCACGGCACCGAGGTCACGGCCGTTCTGGTCCATGACCTTGTACTCGTTGGTCAGCTCGATGAGCTTGGCCTTCTGGTTCACCACGAGCACGGGCTCGGTGAACAGGGTCCCGCCGGGCGTCGGGTCCGTACCGTCCGCGCCGGGGTACGAGCCTGAAGAAATGTTCGATTGCGTGGTCACCGGGGCACCCTACCGTGGCTTGAACCGTACCTGACCATTCTGTTCCGGGAACCGGATATTCCGCTCGGGCTCTTCGGCGAGGAGGGCGCGGACCCGGCACACCGGAACCCGCTCCCCCGGTCGAGGAGCGGGCCGGTGCGGGAGTTTTCGTCAGGGGGTCTGGTACGCCTCCACCTCGCTGAACTGGGCCGCCGGCCAGCCGGTGTTGCCGGTGACGGTCAGGCGGAGGTGGCGGAGGCTGGTGCCGCTCGGGAGGGAGACGGTGACGGTGTTGCCGGTCGCCGGGTCGAAGCGGTAGTCCTTGGCGGCGGACACGGTGGTCCAGTTCAAGCCGTCGGTGCTGCCCTGTACGGCGATGGTCTGGGTGCGGGCACCCCACGCCGAGGACGGGGGCAGCTTGAGGACGAGGCGGCGGACCGGGTAGGCGGAACCCAGGTCGGACGTCCAGGACTGCGGGAAGGCGTTGTTGGCCGACTCCCAGTAGGTGTTGGCGTCGCCGTCGGCCGCCTTGCCGGGGGTGTAGACGTCCTGGGAGCCGGTCGCGGTGGCCGGGCGGCCCTTGACCAGGTTGCGGCCCGGGTCCGGTTCGGGGTTGCCCTGGCCGGGCTGGGGCCAGGTCGAACAGTCCGACCAGGTGCTGTTCCAGCCGGAGTTGCCGCCGCCGTCGGTGAGCGCGAAGGCGCCGGAGTTCGCCGGGTAGGGGCAGTTGTAGATCCCGGCGACGCCCACCTGGGTGGCGGTGACGTTCCTGAAGGTGGCCGCGCCCTGCGCCTCGGCCTGGACGACCACGGTCCCGGTGTTCTTCACCGTCGCGCCGGTCACGTTGACGTTGCGCACCGGGTAGCCCTGGCCGCCGCCGGACACGAACTCGAAGGCGCTGTACGGGCTGTCGGTGATCGTGGTGTCGGTGATGTCGACCGTGGCGTTGATGGCGCTGTCGTAGGAGTCGACACGCAGCGCGCCCATCGGGTGGTTCCAGTTGGGGTTGAGGGCGCCCGCCCGGACCAGAGTGTTCCCGGCGACCGTGATGGTGCCGGCCAGCGGGGAGAAGGGGTCGAGGAACTTCTGGTTGGAGATGGCGATGCCGCTGCCGAGGGCGTTGGTGTCGGAGACCAGGTTGTTCTTCACCGAGATGTCGGTGCCGCCGTAGATGGCGATGCCGTTGGCCAGGTTGGGCTGCGAGATGGTGTTGCTCTCGAAGCTCGAGTTGGAGTCGGGCGCGTTCAGGGACCACATGGCGAGGGAGTCGTCGCCCTGGTTGCGCAGGAAGTTGTTGCTGACGCGGACCCCGCGGGCGTTGCCGTTGAGGTTGAGGCCGTCGGCGGTGGTGTCGAGGATGCGGTTGTTCTCCACGACCAGGTTGTCGTTGTTGCCGGTCAGCCACAGGCCGACCTTCATGTGCTGGACCCACATGCCGGAGACCGAGGAGCCCGGGCCGAGCGAGCCGTTGACGAAGTTGTCCGGGCTGGAGTCGACGCGCTCGGTGACCTCGCCGACGACCGCGAAGTCCCGCAGGTGGACGTTGCCGGAGGAGCTGGACTGGTCGATGAAGCGGGAGGTGTGCACGACCGAGTACCAGTGCCCGGCGCCGCGCAGCGTCACGTTCTGCACGCCACCGAGCGAGGACGTGATCCGGTAGTCGCCCGGCGGAATCCACACCGTGCCGCCCTGCGCGGCCGCGATGGCGTCGCGGAACGCCTGGGTGGAGTCGCCACCGCCGCTGGGGTCGGCGCCCTTGGAGACCACGGACACCGAACCGGCGGGCTGGGTTGCGGCGGCCGCGGCCTGCTCGAAGTCGGCCACGTCGACCGTGACTTGGGTGCCGGTGGACTCGAAGGCGACCTTGTCGCCCGCCTGGACGTTCTGGCCGAGCAGGAGGCGGACGTTGTCGAAGAAGTGGTGGGTCTTCGCGCCGGCGATCCAACTGGTGTCGACATAGCTGTATTTGGAGGTCACCGGGAGCGTCTTGGCGATCCGGGTCCCGTTGACGTAGACGGCGAGCGAGCCGGACTGGCCGTCCGGGACGCTGTAGGCGACGTTCACGGCGTTGGCCGCGCGCGGCACGGTGAACTCCACGCGCTGCCCGGAGTTGAGGCGTACGGCCTGCCGTCCGGACGCCTCGGAGGCGAGGCTGCCCTGGGTGTGGTCGGGGCCGATCTTGGTGCCGGTGGTGGTGGCGGACTCGGCCTCGACGGAGGTGAAGGGGAGGGTGGCGCCCGCGGCGGCCTGGGCGGCCGGTGCGAGGGCGACCGTCATGCCCGCGGCGAGGGCGACGACGGCCCCTACGGCGGGCAGGCACCTCACGTGTCTGGCTGTGCTGCTGTTCATGTGCTGATCCCTTCAGGGTGGGGGTGCCGGGGATAGCAGGTGGTGCGGGGGTGGGGCGGCTCAGGCGCGCAGCCAGACCGCCGTGTCCTGCGGCAGTCGGCCCGCCTCGTCCAAGGGGCCGCTGCTGAGCAGGAGTTCGGAGTGCGCAGGCAGGTCGGCGGGTGCGGCGGCGAGGTTCACCACGCACACGGCGCCGTCGGCGCGCGCGAAGGCGAGGGCGCCTTCGGGGGCGGGGAGCCAGCTCAGCGGGCCGTCGCCGAACGCGGGACGGGCGGCGAGGGCCTCGCGGTACAGGGTGAGCATGGAGTGCGGATCGCGCTCCTGCCGGTCGACCGCGTACGCCGCCCAGCCCGCCGGCTGCGGCAGCCAGGGCTCCTCGCGCGAGCCGAACCCGGCCCAGGGGGCGTCGGCGGTCCAGGGCAGCGGGACCCGGCAGCCGTCGCGGCCGGGGTCGGCGCCGCCCGAGCGGTGGTGCATCGGGTCCTCGATCCGGTCCACCGGGATGTCCGCCTCGGGCAGGCCAAGCTCCTCCCCCTGGTACAGGTAGACCGAGCCGGGCAGGGCGAGGGAGAGCAGGGCGGCGGCACGGGCGCGGCGGGTGCCGAGCGCGAGGTCGGTGGGGGTGCCGAACGCCTTGGCGGCGAAGTCGAAGCCGGTGTCGGCGCGGCCGTAGCGGGTGACGGTGCGGGTGATGTCGTGGTTGCACAGCACCCAGGTGGCGGGGGCGCCCACGGGTGCGTGCTCGGCGAGCGTGGAGTCGATGGCGGCGCGCAACCGGTCCGCGTCCCAAGGGCAGGACAGAAAAGCGAAGTTGAAGGCGGTGTGCAGTTCGTCGGGGCGCAGGTAGCGGGCGAAGCGCTCGGCGTCGGGGAGCCAGACCTCGCCGACGAACACCCCGTCGTACTCGTCGGCGACCGCGCGCCAGGCGCGGTAGATCACGTGGAGTTCGTCGCGGTCGACGAAGGGGTGCGGGTCGGGGGCCCCGGCGAGGTCGGGCAGATCGGGGTCCTTGGCGAGCAGGGCGGCGGAGTCGATTCGGACGCCCGCGACACCGCGCTCGAACCAGAAGCGCAGGATGTCCTCGTGCTCGCGCCGGACGGCCGGGTGGGCCCAGTTGAGGTCGGGCTGCTCGGGAGTGAACAGGTGCAGGTACCAGTCGCCGTCCGGCAGCCGGGTCCACACCGGTTCGGTGGAGCCGACGAACTGCGACGGCCAGTCGTTGGGCGGGAGTTCACCGTGCGCCCCGCGTCCGGGGCGGAAGTGGAACAGTTCGCGCTCGGGGCTGCCGGGCCCGGCGGCGAGCGCGGCCCGGAACCAGGGGTGCTGGTCGGAGACGTGGTTGGGCACGATGTCGACGATGGTGCGGATGCCCAGCTCACGTGCCTCGGCGATGAGCTTCTCGGCCTCCGCGAGGGTGCCGAAGGCGGGGTCGACGGTGCGGTAGTCGGCGACGTCGTAGCCGCCGTCCTTCATCGGGGACAGGTACCAGGGGTTGAACCACAGGGCGTCCACGCCGAGTTCGGCGAGGTAGGGCAGCCGGGCGCGGACGCCGGCGAGGTCTCCGGTGCCGTCGCCGTCGCCGTCGGCGAAGCTGCGCACGTACACCTGGTAGATGACGGCCGAGCGCCACCAGTCGGCCTGCCTGCGGGCATGGGTGGGCTGTGCCACGGTGCGTGCCCTTTCTGTCGAGTCTGTCGAGGGGGCCGGGTCAGCCCTTGGTGCTGCCCGCGCTGATCCCGGCGATGATGTGCCGCTGGAACACGAGGAAGAGCGCCACCATGGGGATGCTGGCGATCACCATGGCCGCAACGAGCACGGTGAGCTGGATGTTCTGCGACAACTGGACGAGGGCCACACTGATCGGCTGCTTGTCGGTGTCGGAGAAGACCATCAGCGGCCAGAGGAAGTCCTGCCAGACGGCGACCAGCGCGAAGATGGAGACCACGCCGAGCACCGGCCGGGACATGGGCAGCACCACCGACCACAGGGTGCGCAGCTTCCCCGCGCCGTCGATCTCGGCGGCCTCCAGCACATCGCGGGGCAACTGGTCGAAGAACCGCTTGAGCAGGTACAGGTTGAAGGCGTTGGCGACGGCCGGCAGCCAGATGCCGAGCGGGTCGTTGAGCAGGCTGGTGTGGATCAGCGGCAGGTCGGCCGCGGTCAGGTACTTCGGTACGACGAGGGCCTGCGCCGGGACCATCAGGGTGGCGAGGATGCCGCCGAGGACCACGTTGCCGAAGGCGGGCTTCAGCTTGGACAGGGCGTAGGCGGCGGCCGTGCAGAACACGAGCTGGAACACCCAGGCACCGGCCGCCTGCACCACCGTGTTCCACAGGTGCTGCGGGAGCTGCATCAGGTCCCAGGCGTCGGTGTAGCCGTCCAGGTGCCAGTGCTCGGGGACGAGGGTGGGTGGGGTGCGGGCGATCTCGTCGGGGGACTTCATCGCGCCGGACGCCATCCAGTACACCGGGAACAGGAAGGCGAGCGCGAAGAGGACGACGACGGCCCCGAACACCGTCCAGTACAGGGCCTTTCCGCGCGGACGGGCGAGGGTGGCCGGGGAGATGAGGGTACGGGTGCTCATGCGTCCCCCTCGGTACGGGTGCTCATGCGTCCCCCTCGCTGCCGGTGAGCCGGAGGTAGAGGGCGGAGAAGGCGCCGAGCAGCACCAGCAGCATGACGCTGAGGGCGCATGCCCCGCCGAAGTCGTTGTAGAGGAAGGCGTACTTGTAGATCAGGTAGAGCACGGTCACGGTCGCGCTCTCCGGGCCGCCCCCGGTGATCACGAAAGGCTCGGTGAACACCTGCATGGTGGCGATGATCTGGAGGAGCATCAGCATCAGGATCACGAACCGGGTCTGCGGGATCGTGACGTGCCGGATGCGCTGGAGCAGGTTGGCTCCGTCGAGTTCGGCGGCCTCGTACAGCTCGCCGGGGATGGACTGGAGGGCGGCGAGGTAGATGAGGACGGTGCCGCCGAGGTTGGCCCAGGTCGCCACGATCACCAGGGAGATCAGCGCGGTGTCGGTGCCGTTGGACCAGTTCGAGGTGGGCAGGTGCAGGGCGCGCAGCGTCTCGTTGGCGAGGCCGGCACCGGGGTCGTAGAACCACTTCCACAGCAGGGCGCTGACCACCGGCGGGATCATCACCGGGAGGTAGACCACGACCCGGAAGAACGCCTTCGCGTGCCGGAGTTCGTTGAGCACCAGGGCGAGCACGAAGGGGACGGCGAAGCCGACGAGGAGGGCGAGCACCGTGAAGGTGAGGGTGTTGCGCCAGGCCGCGCCGAACTCCGGATCGTGCAGGACCCGGCGGAAGTTGGCGGTGCCGACCCACTCGGGCGCGGAGCCGGGGGTGTAGCGCTGGAAGGCGATGACGACGGCGCGGATGGCCGGGTACCAGGAGAACAGGGCGAAGCAGATCAGGCCGCCGAGGAGGAAGCCGTAGGCGCGGACCTGGTCGGTGAAGGCCCGGCGGCCCCGGCCGCCGCCCGCCGGGGACGGGGGCGGGGCCAGGGGGGCGGCGGCCGCGGGGAGCCGCTCGGCCGTCTTGGTCATGGCGGTCAGCCCCGCGCCAGGATGCTGTCGATCTTGCCGTTGGCCTCCTTGAGGAGCTGGTCGGCGTCCGCGTCCTTCTTGGTGAGGACGGCGGAGACGACCCCGTCGAGCACCGAGTAGATCTGCTGGGCGTGCGGCGGCTCGATCTTCATGTCCAGACTCTGGTTGCCGTCCAGGAACGACTGGTAGTTCTCCACCGGGACATTGGCGTTGGCCTTCTTGACCTGCTGGTCCTTGGCGTCGGCGGCGCCGGTGAACAGGCGCGGCTCGGGCAGGCCGACCGGGGCGTCGTTCTTCTTGGCGCGGGCGTAGTCGCCGAGGAAGCCGCCTCCGGGGGTGAGGAACATGTGGTCGAGCCACTTGAGGCCGGCGCGGATCTGGGCGGGGCTGGCCTTCTTGTTGAACATGTAGCCGTCGCCGCCGATGAGCGTGCCCTTGCCACCGGGCATGGGGGCGAGCGCGAGGTCCTTGTACGAGCCGCCCTTCTCCTTCACCAGGATCGGGATGTTGTCCGGCGCCGAGAGGTACATGCCGAGCTTGCCCGAACCCATCATCTGCTGGGCGTCGTTGATGACGAGGAGCTGCTTGCTGCCCATGGAGTCGTCCGCCCAGCGCATGTCGTGCAGGTTCTCCAGCACGGCGTGGCCCTCGGGGGTGTCCACGGTGGCCTTCTTGCCGTCGGCGCTGACGACGTCACCGCCCTGGGAGTACAGCTCGGCGGTGAAGTGCCAGCCGCCCTGGTTCTGGGCGCTGTAGTCGGCGTATCCGACGGTGCCGTTGCCGAGTCCGGCGATCTTCTTGGCGGCGGCACGGACCTCGTCCCAGGTGGCCGGGGGCTTGTCGGGGTCGAGGCCGGCCTTCTTGAAGAGGGCGCGGTTGTAGATCAGCCCCATGGAGTAGCCGGTGCGCGGGATGCCGTAGACCTTGCCGTCGACGGTGTAGATGTCCCGGAGCTGCTTCTGGATGCTGTCGTAGCTCCTGAGTTCCTTGACGTACGGGGTGAGGTCGGCGGCCTGGTGGATGTCGACCACATGCCGGGCATCGGTGAAGTAGGTGTAGAACACGTCCTCCATCTGGCCGCCGGCGAGCTTGGCGTCGAAGGTCTTGGGGTCCTGGCAGGGGAAGGCGTCGTGGGCGACCACATCGATGTCCGGGTGGGTCTTCTCGAAGGAGGCGATGTCCTCTGCGAAGAACCGGCGGTCGACCTTGGCGCTCTTGGGCGGCTCGCAGTTGACGGTGATGCGGGTCTTGCCGCCCGCCGAGCTGTCGTCGTCCGAGCCGCAGGCTGCTGCGGTGAGGGCGAGGGAGGAACAGACGCCGATCGCGGCGACGGTGCGGCGGAACCCGGTGCTTCTCATCGGTGGACCCCTCAAGGCAGGAGCGGTGGGCGCCGCACACTCAAGCACCGACGACACCGGGCCGCAAGATGTCGCGCAGAATCTGTAATTATTTGACAGCCGACCGGTTCCCCGGCGCGCTCAGTCGCGCGGCGCTTGCGCGGTGGAGCCCCGGACCACCAGCTCGGGCTCGAACAGCAGCTCCTCGGCGGGGACGGCGGTGCCGCCGATCTGCGCGTTCAGCAGTTCCACGGCGGCCCGGCCCATGGCCTCGATGGGCTGGCGGACGGTGGTGAGCGGGGGCTCGGTGCAGTTCATGAACGCCGAGTCGTCGTAGCCGACCACGGAGATCTGGCCCGGCACGTCGAGTCCCTTGCGCCGGGCGGCCCTTACCGCGCCGAGGGCGAGGGGGTCGCTGGCGCAGATGATGCCGGTGACGCCCCGGTCGATGAGCCGGGAGGCGGCGGCGTGGCCGCCCTCGATGGAGAAGATGGCACGGGCCACATGGGCGTCCGGCAGGCCGTCCGCGAGGGCCCGGGCGGCGGCGAGCTTGCGGGCGGAGGGCACGTGGTCGCCGGGGCCGAGGACCAGGCCGATGCGCTCGTGGCCGAGGGAGGCGAGGTGGCGCCACGCCTGCTCGACGGCGACCGTGTCGTCGCAGGAGACGGCGGGGAAGCCGAGGTGCTCTATGGCCGCGTTGACCAGCACGACCGGGATGCTGCGGTCCGCGAGGCGGCGGTAGTGGTCGTGCGGGGCGTCGGCCTGCGCGTACAGGCCGCCGGCGAAGACGACGCCGGAGACCTGCTGCTGGAGGAGGAGTTCGACGTAGTCGGCCTCCGAGACGCCGCCCTTGGTCTGGGTGCACAGCACCGGGGTCAGCCCGAGCTGGGCGAGCGCACCGCCGATGACCTCGGCGAACGCCGGGAAGATCGGGTTCTGGAGTTCCGGCAGGACGAGGCCGACCAGCCGGGCCCGCTCCCCGCGCAACTGGGTGGGGCGCTCGTAGCCCAGTACGTCCAGGGCGGTGAGGACCGACTGCCGGGTGGCGTCGGAGACTCCGGGCTTGCCGTTGAGCACCCGGCTGACCGTGGCCTCGCTGACCCCGACCTTCTTCGCCACTTCCGCAAGTCGTCGCGTCATGCGCGCAAGGGTAGCGCAAGTTACGCAAACAGCTTGCGTAACAAGGTCGCGGGTGCGGATGACCCGGCGCCGTCGATGACCTGAACACCGACGGGGCCGGGTCGGGTCTATGGGGTGGGGACGACCATCAGGTGGGCGCGCCGGCCGGAGGCGGACGGCTGCCGGGGGATCATCGTCAGGCGCCGGTGGCCCAGGTCGCGCAGGAAGGGCGGGGTCTCGTCCACGACCCGGCACTCGGCGGTGCCCCGGCGCGGGTCCGGGTGGTGCAGCAGACGCACGGCGCCGTCGAACCGGGCCGCGCTCTCGCCGACCGCGTGTATCCAGTAAGGCAACCCCTGCCGGTAGGCGGCCTCCATGATCGGGTCGTGGGCCACGTCCCGGCGTATCGCCTGGAGTTCGTGGTCGTGGCCGTACCCCTCCATCGCGGCCTTGAGCTGGGCCAGCATCGGCAGGCACCAGCCCGGCTCGTGCTCGCCGAGCACCCGGCCCGCGTCGGGGTGGAAGAGGACGAAGCGCAGGAAGTTGTCGCCGGGCATAGCGGTGGGGTGGTGCCGGACCTCCCCGAAGAGGGCGGCGAAGGCGTCGTTGGCCAGAATGACGTTCCAGCGGTGGTCCACGACGAGCGAGGGGAACGGGGCGGCCTCCACCACGGCGGCGTAGTCGTCCAGATACTCCCGCGCCTCACAGCTCTCGGGGACGGACCGGGATACCGGCCGCCGCCCGCCCGCCTGATGTGCCATCGGGTGGTCACCCCTCTTGCCTCGGCCGCCTGCTCGCGGCGCTGCGATCCTGCTGCTCCGACGAGAGCCGTGTCAACTATCGTGGCATTTCATGCCTGTTGACGGCTGAAATTCGCCACAGTTGTGGCGAGACCTGGATGCGAGTTCGAACCACGGGCTACTCTCCGGGATGTTCACGGCGGCCGGGGGTGACAAGCGCGCCCGATCTCGCGCGGCCCTTGAGAGACGTAGGAGTTCTGTCGGTGACGGATGGCTACGAGAATCCGGGCGCCACGGCGACCGCTCAGCTTCCGGCCGTCGTCGCCCGCGTCACCGCGCTCGCCGACCGGCTCGGCGTCCCGCACCCCGAGGTCTTCGACACCGCCCGGCTCTCGGTCGGCAGCGGGGTCCCGGAACCGGTGGTCAAGGCGCTGCTCACCGGCCGCCCGGCCGGTGAACCGGACGTGCAGGCCCGCTTCCTGCAACGCCTTGACCTGCTGCGCCGCACCCGGCTCAAGCCCGGCGGGCGCAGATACACCCAGCAGGAGATCGCGGACGGCGCGGGCATGTCCCGGCAGCAGGCCGGCGCCCTGATCAACGGCGACCGGCGCCCCACGATGGAGCACTGCGACGCGCTCCAGCGGTTCTTCCACGTGCACGCCGGGTTCCTCACGGCGGAGGACCCCGAGGCGCTCGCGGGCGTCCTCCAGCACATCGAGCAGGAGCTGCTCCAGAAGCTGGCGGACCGGGAGCGGGCCGCCTCCGGGACGGCGCAGGACCCGCTGGAGCGGCTGCTCCAGGACCACGGGGTGCGCGGGATCGCCTGGCGGGCCGCCCAGCTCCCCACCGATCAGCACCGCGACAAGGTCGCGGAGTGGCTGGACATGCTGCTGGAGAGCGTCCGGCAGCCGGAGTCGTGAACGGCATGGGGTCCCCGAGCATCGCCAAGGGCATGCGGCGGCTGTGCGCCGAACTGGTCGGGCAGTTGGACCGGCGGCCCGCGCCGGTGCCGCCCGAGGAGCTGTACCGCTCACTGTGCTCGGCGATGAGCCGCAGGCGCGGTCGCCCGGTGCACTTCCGTACGTCGGTCTTCCCGCCCGGCACGGCCAGCGGGCTGTGGCTGGACATGAGCGACCGCGATCTGGTCGTGGTGGAGGAACGCACCGCGCCCGACCACCAGTTGGTGATCCTCGGCCACGAGCTGTGGCACATGCAGACCGACCACGCCGCCCACCGGATCGACGGTCTCGGGATCGGCGTGGCCACCCGGCTGCTGACGGACGACACCGACCGGGACGCGCTGCGGGCGGCCGTGCAGCGGGTCGCCGCGCGCACCCGGTTCGACCAGGACGAGGAGCGGGAAGCGGAGACCTTCGGCCTGCTGCTGGCCAGCAAGTGCCGTACCCGGATGCGGGGTTCGTCGCTGAGCGGCCCGGTCCGCCGGGACGACGTGGCCGGGCGGATCGGTACGTCGCTGGGGTATCCGGGGCCGCAGGGCTGAGGCTCGGCCGGCCGATCCCGACGGCACCCCTGAGCCGTACGGGCGACCCCGGGCGGGCCGCAGCCGACGCGTTGTCAGTGGTGGGCGGCAAGCTGGAACCCTGCGTGCCGCGAGGGGCGGTGCGCGGCGCCAGCGTGCGTGAACCGTGCCGCCGACCGGGGAGCCGACCGATGCCGACCGCCGTACTGACCGACCGTGAGCGCACCGCCGTCCAGGCGTACCTCCGGCTGCTGCACACCGTGCGGGCCACGCTGGACGGGCCGCCGGACGCGGCTCCGGCCATGGTGCCGCCGGCCGTGCTGGCGGAGGCCGAACGGGCGCTGGCGGGTGCCGGGCTGGCGGGGAACGAGGACGAGTTCTTCGAGCTGCTGCGCGCCTGGTGCCCATAGCCCCGGATCAGGGGGCAGGTACGGTCACCGCCGTCAGGACCAGTCCGTCGCCGGTGATCCAGTGGCCGTCGAAGCGGGTCAGACGGGCACCGTCCACCAGGGGGCCCGGCACGAGGAGCCGGGCGCGGAAGGTGCCCCGGTCGTCGTGCGTGGGGACCAGTTCGATGTCGGCCTCGGAGAAGTCCAGCCAGGCGCGGGTCAGCGGGAACCACGCCTTGTACACGGACTCCTTGGCGCTGAACAGCAGCCGGTCGAAGTGCACACCGGGGCGGGCGGCGGCCAGCGTCCGCTGCCGGTCCCGTTCGGCGGGCAGGGAGACGGAGTCGAGGACGCCCTCGGGCAGCGGTTCGTGCGTCTCGGCGTCGATGCCGAGCGAGGCGAGGTCACCCGCGCGGGCCAGGGCCGCACACCGGTAGCCGTCGCAGTGCGTCATGCTGCCGAGCAGCCCGTCCGGCCAGACGGGTGCGCCGCGCTCGCCGGTCGGCACGGGGGCCGGCGCCCGGCCGAGCTTCTCCATCGCACGCCGGGCACAGACCCGGGCCGAGGTGAATTCCAGGCGCCGCTTGGCGACCGCGCGGTCCACGAGTGCCCGTTCCTCGGGGAAGAGCGCGGTGTCCGGGTCGTCGTCGGGGACGCCGTACGACTCCACGGCGACCACCGTGTCCGGCAGCAGCTCCTCGATCACCGGGTACCCGACCTCCCACGACAGTGCGGCGCGGCACCACGACAGCACATCGCCGGGGCACGGGCAAGAGCGGCCCTCTTCCGGGGCCGACGCGCCCGGTGAATCCGTAACACGCGCGTTGCACGAACCACTCCGCGCAGGCCGTATGATCGCCCCATCACTCGCTGCCCAACACCCCTTTTCTTAGGGCGGTTTGGTGACCCTTCCTTCCTCCTGTCCGGGCGCGGACCGCTGAGTCCTGCCCGAAAACCCCCGAAAGGCGGCCCGCATGGTCTCTCGCGTACGCGTATGGCTCAACCGCACGTACGCGGAGAACGTGTTCTTCATGGATCAGCTCCGGAGAAACCCGAGCGACCGCGCCGTGGAGATCCACGCGACGCACGCTGACCCGGACTCCCCGGTACTGGCCGCCGCCGACACCGCCGCGCTGGAGCCGGAGGGACTGTCCCCCGCCGGGTACGTCGAGTACGCGCTCGACCAGTGCGCCCGGCGTGGCATCGATGTCTTCGTGCCCCGGCTGCACCAGGCGGCGATCGTGGCGCACCGCGCCGACTTCGCCGCGGCGGGTACGGCCCTGCTGGCGCCGACGCCGGAGGCGGTGGCGGTGTTCGAGGACAAGGTGACCGCGTACGAGGTGGTCCGTTCGGTGGGCGTGCCGGTGCCGCCGTGGTTCCGGGTCCGCACGGCGGACGAACTCGTCTCGGCCGTAGAGGAGTTGGAGGCGGCCGGGCACCGGGCGTGCTTCAAGCCCGCCTCCGGGGCGGGCGGGGTCGGCTTCCGGATGATCACCCGCTCGCCCTTCTCGCTGGCGCACCTGAGCGGCTTCCCCAGCCCGTACGTGCAGCTCGACCTGGCCGTGTCGGCGCTGCGGGAGGCCGAGGAGCCGGTGGACCTGCTGGTGATGCCGAGGCTGGAGCAGCCGGAGGTGTCGGTGGACTGCCTGACCGGCCCGGACAACCGGGTCCGGCTGATGGTGGGCCGCACCAAGAACGGCCGGCGTCGCGGCTTCACCCTGGACGAGCGCTGGCTCGCCCCGGCCCGGCTGATCGCGGAGGGCTTCGGGCTGCACTACCTGTCCAACATCCAGTTCCGCATGCTGGGCGACCGGCCGGTGCTGCTCGACGTCAACACCCGTGCCGCCGGCGGCCTGCACCAGCTCTCGCTGTGCGGGGTCAACGCCCCGTGGGCCGCCGTGCAGTTGGCGTTGGGTGAGGACCCCGGCACGGTCGAGCCGCCGTTCCTGGGCCAGGACTACGCGGTGGTCTCCGGGCCGCGCCCGCTGGGCCCGTCGACCCTCACCGAGCAGGAGCCCGAGGAGGCAGAGGTGTGCCTGCCCGCGCCCGCGGCACCGCTCGCCGCTTCGGCCGCGGCAGGAGCCGCGCTGCCGCTGTAGCACCCCGTCACCATCCCGGTATGGACCAATCCCGTGCTGTCCCTTGACAGCTGGATTGGTCCATACCACTTTGGGGGGCGCACTCTCCGCAGGCTCGTTCCGCACTTCCCGCACCCCGGTGCACTCCCGAACGCCCCCATACCATCAGGGAGATCGCGTGCGACACCTTCTCGGGCGTCCCAGACGCCGGCTTCTCGCCCTGCTCGGCACCGCCGCCCTGGCACTCGGCGGGGCCGTCGCCCTGCCGGGCACCGCCGAGGCGGCCAACGTGCTCACCAACCCCGGCTTCGAGTCCGGCGGCCTGTCCCCGTGGACCTGTTCCGGCAACCTCGGCTCGGTCGTCTCCTCCCCCGTGCACGGCGGCTCCAAGGCGCTCCAGGGCGCGGTGAGTTCGAGCGACACCGCGCAGTGCGCGCAGACCGTCGCCGTGAAGCCGAACACCGCGTACACCCTCACCGGCTGGGTCCGCGGCTCGTACGTCTACCTCGGGGTGGACGGCGGCGCCTCCACCTGGACCTCCTCCCCCTCCGCGTACAGCCAGCTCAGCGTCTCCTTCACCACCGGCGCCTCGCAGACCAGCGCGACCGTGTACGTGCACGGCTGGTACGCGCAGGGCTCCTACCAGGCCGACGACATCAGCCTGGACGGGCCGGGTGGCGGGGGCGGTGGTGACACCCAGGCACCCAGTACGCCGAGCGGCCTCACCTCGACCGGCAAGACCTCCTCGAGCGTCTCGCTGAAGTGGAACGCGGCCACCGACAACGTGGGCGTCACCGCGTACGACATCTACAGCGGCTCCAACCAGGTGCTCAGCGTCTCCGGGACGACGGCCACGGTCAGCGGGCTCTCGCCGAGCACCGCGTACACCTTCACGGTGAAGGCGCGGGACGCGGCCGGGAACACCTCCGGCGCCTCCAACTCGGTCTCGGTGACGACGAACGCGGGCTCGGGCGGCGGCACCACCTTCAAGCAGGCCGCGCCGTACCTGTACGAGGGCTGGGGCGACCCGCCGAATCCGGCGACGGTGATGAACGCGACCGGGGTGAAGTGGTTCACCATGGCGTTCGTGCTGGACTCCGGCGGCTGCAACCCCTCCTGGGACGGCAGCCGGCCGCTGACCGGCGGAGTGGACCAGACCGCGATCAACCAGATCCGCTCGGCGGGCGGTGACATCGTGCCGTCGTTCGGCGGCTGGCAGGGCAGCAAGCTCGGCGCCAACTGCTCCTCGGCGAGCGCGCTGGCGGGCGCGATCCAGAAGGTGATCGACGCCTACTCGCTGAAATCGATCGACATGGACATCGAGAACACGGACGAGTTCGAGAACGAGGCCGTGCAGGCGAAGATCCTCACCGCGCTGAAGACGGTCAAGGCGAACAACCCGGGTCTGAAGACCATCGTCACCTTCGGCACCACGACCACCGGCCCGACCTACTACGGCAACCGGCTCATCGAGCAGGCCAAGTCGATCGGCGCCGACATCGACGTGTTCACGATCATGCCGTTCGACTTCGGCGGCGGCTCGGACATGTACGGCAACACGGTGAACGCGGCCGAGGGTCTGAAGGCCAAGCTGAAGTCGACCTTCGGCTGGGACGACGCCACCGCGTACTCCCACATCGGCATCTCCGGGATGAACGGCCTCTCCGACCAGCAGGAGAACACCACGCCGGAGATCTGGACGAAGATCCGTGACTGGTCCAACTCGCACCACATCGCCCGGCTCGCCTACTGGGCGGTCAACCGGGACCGGCCCTGCCCCGGCGGGGGCGTGGTGAGCAACTGCTCCGGTATCAGCCAGAGCAACTGGCAGTTCACCTCGATCACGGCCGGCTTCACCGGCTGAGCCTCGCACGACCCGCGTGGGGGGCCGCTCGGCGGAGCGGCCCCCCACCCGTGTTCACTTCAGATACGCCAGCTCCGGGTGGGCGGCGGTGTAACCGTCGACCAGCCGCCGGGCCACGTTGACCGAGTCGACCAGCGGATGCAGCGCGAACGCCTTCACAGCCGTCTCCCGCGATCCCGACCCGGCGGCGGCCAGCACCTCCCGCTCGACCGCCTTGACCGCACAGACCAGGCCGGTCGCGTGGGCGGGCAGGGGGTCCGTGGCCAGCGGGTGCGCGCCGTCCGCGCCGACCAGGCAGGGCACCTCGATCACCGCGTCCGCGTCCAGCGCGGCGAGCGTGGAGCGGTTGCGGACGTTGAGGATCAGGGTGGTGCGCTCGTCTCGGGCGATGGCCCGCATCAGCGCGAGCGCCACTTGCTCGTAGCCGCCCGACAGGTCCTCCTCCTCACGCTCCCCGGCCCCGGCGCTCTCCCGGTTCTCCGCCATGTACGTCGCCTCACGCTCGGCCCGGGTGTCCTCCCAGGCCCGCAGCGCGGACCCGCCGGGGCGCAGCGCGTCGGTGTAGAACCGGGACTGCTGGTCGCGCAGGAAGGCGCCGCGGGTCTGCTCGGCCTCCTGGTAGGCGCGTACGGTCTCGCGGTTGAAGTAGTAGTAGTGCAGGTACTCGTTGGGGATCGCGCCGAGGGAGCGCAGCCACTCGGGGCCGAACAGCCGTCCCTCCTCGAAGGAGCCGAGCCGGTCCACGTCGGACAGCAGACGCGGCAGTTCGTCGCGTCCGGCGATGCGCAGGCCGCGTACCCAGCCGAGGTGGTTGAGGCCGACGTAGTCGACGAACGCCTCGCGCGGGTCGGCGCCGAGGGCGCGGGCGACGCGGCGGCCGAGGCCGACGGGGGAGTCGCAGATGCCGATGACCCGGTCGCCGAGGTACCGGGACATGGCCTCGGTGACCAGGCCGGCCGGGTTGGTGAAGTTGATGACCCAGGCGTCGGGCGCGAGCCGGGCCACCCGCCGGGCGATGTCGACGGCGACGGGCACGGTCCGCAGCCCGTACGCGATACCCCCCGCGCCCACCGTCTCCTGCCCGAGCACCCCCTCGGCCAGCGCCACCCGCTCGTCCTCGGCCCGCCCCCGCAGCCCCCCGACCCGGATCGCGGAGAACACGAAGTCGGCCCCGCGCAGCGCGTCGTCCAGCTCGGTGGTCGCCCGCACGACGGGCGCGTCCGGCACCCCGTCCGCCTGCTCGGCCAGCACCCGCGTCACCGCGTCCAGCCGCCCGGCGTCCACATCGTGCAGGACGACCTCGGTCACCCGCCCCTCGCCCCGGTCAGCCAGCAGCGCGCCGTACACGAGCGGCACCCGGAACCCGCCGCCGCCCAGAATCGTCAGCCTCATGTCTCACCCTTTCGGCACGCCTGGTCCGATCATGGCACGCGGGGCCGAGGGGAAGTCGGGACCGCGCGGCCTGCCGAGCAAGCGATCTGCACCGGTAAGCCCGCCTTCAGGCAGTGAACTCCCGCCCCTGGTACGGACTTTGCCTGCTTCAACCCTTGACGGCCGCAGGAGTGGGGAGCACATTGTGCGCACCCTGAGAGCGCTCTCAAGAGCCCCTCAGGGCCCCCGCACTCCACCCCGTACCCCGGAAGGCACCCCCATGAGTGAAACCTCCGGTACCTCCCCGGCCGGCGGCAGACGCCGGCGTTCCGTCCGGCGGGCGCTGGTCGCCGCCCTCGGCACACTCGGGCTCGCGGCCGCGGCCGCGGTGGCCGGTGTCGCGCCCGCCGACGCGTCGGCCCCGGCGCCGCCGTCCGGCTGGACCCAGGTGTTCCTGGACGACTTCAACGGCTCGGCGGGCTCCGGCGTCAACACCGCCAACTGGCAGTACGACATCGGCACTTCGTATCCGGGCGGCGCCGCCAACTGGGGCACCGGCGAAGTCGAGACGATGACCAACAGCACCAGCAACGTCGCGCTCGACGGCAACGGCAACCTGCAGATCACCCCGCGCCGCGACTCCTCGGGCCGCTGGACCTCGGGCCGTATCGAGACCAACCGGACCGACTTCCAGCCCCCGGCGGGCGGCAAACTGCGGGTGCAGGCCCGCATCCAGATGCCGAACGTCACGGGCGCGGCGGCCAAGGGCTACTGGCCGGCGTTCTGGGCGCTGGGGGCACCGTACCGGGGCAACTACCAGAACTGGCCGGGCGTCGGCGAGCTGGACATCATGGAGAACGTCCAGGGCCTGAACACCGTCTGGTCGACGTTCCACTGCGGCACCAACCCGGGCGGCCCGTGCAACGAGACCACGGGGGTCGGCAACTCCACGGCCTGCCCCGGCAGCACCTGCCAGTCCGCGTTCCACACCTACGCGATGGAGTGGGACCGCTCGACCTCCGTCGAGGAGATCCGCTTCTACGTCGACGGGGTCAACCTGCACACCGTGCGGGCGAACCAGTTCGACGCGACGACCTGGAACAACGCCACGAAGCACGGCTACTTCCTCATCCTCAACGTGGCGATGGGCGGCGGCTTCCCGGGCGCCTTCGGCGGCGGCCCCTACGCCGACACCGACCCGGGCCACCCGATGAGCGTGGACTACGTCCAGGTGCTCCAGTCCGGCAGCGGCGGCGGCACCACTCTCCCGCCCACCGGCAACCGGGACGCCTACGGCACCATCCAGGCCGAGTCCTTCGACAGCCAGTCCGGGGTGAACACCGAGACCACCACGGACTCCGGCGGCGGCCAGAACCTCAGCTACGTCTCCAACGGTGACTGGGCGCAGTACAAGGGCGTCAACTTCGGCTCCTCGCCCGCCACTCAGCTCAAGGCCCGGGTGGCCAGCGGGGCGGCGTCCGGGGTGGGCGGGCTGGTCGAGGTACGGCTCGACAGCCGGTCCAACGCCCCCATCGGCAGCTTCGCCCTGTCCGGCACCGGCGGCTGGCAGAACTGGCAGACCATCCCGGCCAACATCAGCGGGGTCACCGGCACCCACGACGTCTATCTCACCTTCAGCAGCGGCCAGCCGGCCGACTTCGTGAACGTGAACTGGTTCAGCTTCGCGCACTGACCGAAGCGGGCGGCGCCGGGGTCATCCGGTCCGGCGCCGCCGACCGTCAGTAGTTCCAGCGGTTCCGGCTGCCGTCGCTCCGGCAGTGGATCAGCCGCCCGTTCCCCGCGTGGGCGGAGCCGCCGACGTCCGGGCTGCGGCACCCGACGGCCTTGTCCTTGTGTCCCCGTCGCCGACGCGCACCCACTCTTCGTCAGCCACGGCGTGACATCGCGGTCCCCGGCGACCCGCTCGTCCTCGTAGGACGTCTTGACGGGGATCTCACCCCTCGTCACCCCGGCAGACGAGATGTCAGCTCAGCTCCGCCCGGAACCCCACCGGCGTGACTCCCGTGTGCAGATGGAAGAACTTGGAGAAGTTGGCCGCGTCCGGGAAGCCGATCGCCGCGCCGACCCGGCCGATGGGCATGTCGGTGTGGGCGAGGAGACGCTTGGCCTCCAGGATGACGCGCTTGTCGATGAAGCCCTTGGGAGTCTGGCCGGTGGCGGCGCGGACCGCGCGGACGAGGGTGCGGCGGGAGTAACCGAGCGCGTCCGCATAGGCGTTGACGCTGTGGTTGGAGTGGAAACCGCGCTCCACCGCGTCCCGGAACAGGGTGAAGGTGGTGTCCGCCTGGCTCCGGTCGGCCTCGGCTGAGCTGGCCGCGAGGTGGGCGAGGCGGAGCAGGAACGCGGTGAGGCTGTGCCGCAGGACGGCCGTGTGCAGGCTGATCGGCAGGGTCGCGGTGTCCTCGTACTCGCGGCCGAGCTGGGCGAGGGAGTTCCGCAGCGCGGTGAGCTGCGCCGGGCCGGGGTGCAGCAGCGGCGGCAGGTCGTAGCGGTACAGGCCGGTCGCCTCGACGGTGGAGCGGGGCAGGAAGCCGGGCTGCATGGTCAGGACGGTGCCCCGGTACCGGCTGGTGCGGGAGAAGCGGTGCACCTGGCCGGGGCGGATCCAGAGCACGTCACCCGCGCCGGCCTCGTACTCGGCGAAGTCGATCATGTGCCGGACCGGTCCCTCGGTGAACAGCATCACGACGTGGAAGTCGATGCGGTGGACCCGGTCCAGCGGGGCATCCGCATGCCAGGTGCGGTCCTCACCCATGGGGCCGACCTGCATGCCGACACCGCCGACGGCCAGCTCGGTCGGGAAGGGGAAGGTCCTGATCCCGTCACCGTCCGTGCCGCGACCCACACCTTGAGGCGATCTGTCCGCCATGTTCGATTTGCCGTTCCTATCAAGCGATCGGTGTCCCAGATTCACCACAGGCTGACACACCCCGACCTTTCCGCGAAAAAGTCAGACTTTTAAGTTTGAACGCGTTTGGTCAGCATCCCTGCTTCTGAAGAGGACTTCTTGAAGATGAGCACGCAGACACCCGAGAGCTTCGAGTGGACCGATCTCGACCGCCGCGCCGTCGACACGGCCCGGCTTCTCGCGGCCGACGCGGTGCAGAAGGTCGGCAACGGCCACCCCGGCACCGCGATGAGCCTCGCGCCTGCCGCGTACACGATCTTTCAGAAGGTGATGAGGCACGACCCGGCCGACCCGGAGTGGACCGGCCGTGACCGCTTCGTGCTCTCTCCCGGTCACACCTCGCTGACCCTCTACACCCAGCTCTTCCTCGCCGGGTACGAGCTGGAGCTGGACGACCTCAAGGCGTTCCGCACCCAGGGCTCCAAGACCCCCGGCCACCCCGAGTACGGGCACACCGCCGGTGTGGAGACCACCACCGGACCGCTCGGCCAGGGTGCCGCCAACGCGGTGGGCATGGCGATGGCCGCCCGCTTCGAGCGCGGTCTCTTCGACCCGGAGGCCCCCGAGGGCACCTCCCCCTTCGACCACACCATCTGGGCGATCGTCTCCGACGGCGACCTGGAGGAGGGCGTCTCCGCCGAGGCGTCCTCGCTCGCCGGCCACCAGAAGCTCGGCAACCTCGTCTTCCTCTACGACGACAACCACATCTCCATCGAGGGCGACACCGAGACCGCCTTCTCCGAGGACGTCCTGGGGCGGTACGAGGCGTACGGCTGGCACACCCAGCGCATCGAGCCCACCGCCGACGGCGACGTGGACGTCCCCGCGCTGCACGCCGCGCTGGAGGCCGCCAAGGCCGAGACCGGCCGCCCCTCCATCATCGCCATGCGCACGATCATCGCCTGGCCCGCGCCGACCGCGCAGAACACCGAGGCGTCCCACGGCTCCGCCCTGGGCGACGAGGAGATCGCGGCCACCAAGCGCGTCCTCGGCTTCGACCCGGAGCAGACCTTCGAGGTCTCCGACGAGGTCCTGCGCCACGCCCGCCGCGCCCTGGACCGGGGTGCCGAGGCGCACGCCGCCTGGGACAAGAAGATCGCCGAGTGGCGCACCGCCCAGCCCGAGCGCGCCGAGCTGTTCGACCGCGTCTCCAAGGGCGAGCTGCCCGAGGGCTGGCAGGACGCGCTCCCGGCGTTCGAGGAGGGCAAGTCCGTCGCCACCCGCGCGGCCTCCGGCAAGATCCTCCAGGCGCTCGGCCCGGTGCTGCCGGAGCTGTGGGGCGGCTCGGCCGACCTCGCCGGCTCCAACAACACCACGATCGACAAGACCAGCTCCTTCCTGCCGAAGGGCAACCCGCTGCCCGAGGCGAACCCGTACGGCCGTACCGTCCACTTCGGTATCCGTGAGTTCTCCATGGCCGCGGAGATGAACGGCATCGCGCTGCACGGCAACACCCGCATCTACGGCGGCACCTTCCTGGTGTTCTCCGACTACATGCGCAACGCCGTCCGTATGTCGGCCCTGATGCAGCTCCCGGTCACCTATGTGTGGACCCACGACTCCATCGGCCTCGGCGAGGACGGCCCGACCCACCAGCCGGTCGAGCACCTGGCCTCGCTGCGCGCGATCCCGGGCCTGAACGTGGTCCGCCCGGCGGACGCCAACGAGACCGCCATCGCCTGGGCCGAGATCCTGAAGAGGCACGCCACCGACCCGGCCCCGCACGGCCTCGCCCTCACCCGCCAGGGCGTACCGACGTACGCTCCGAACGAGGACGCGGCCAAGGGCGGCTACGTCCTCGCCGACTCCTCGACCGAGGTCCCGGAGGTGATCATCATGGCGACCGGCTCCGAGGTCCAGCTCGCCATGGCCGCCCGTGACGCCCTTGAGGCCGAGGGCACCGGTACGCGCGTGGTGTCCATGCCGTGCGTGGAGTGGTTCGACCAGCAGCCGGCCGCCTACCGGGAGAGCGTCCTGCCGGCCGCCGTGAAGGCGCGCGTCGCCGTCGAGGCGGGCATCGGCCTGACCTGGTACCGCTATGTGGGTGACGCGGGCCGCATCGTCTCCCTGGAGCACTTCGGCGCCTCCGCCGACGCGAACGCCCTGTTCGCCGAGTACGGCTTCACCCCCGAGAACGTCGCCGCCGCCGCCCGCGCCTCGCTGGCCGCCGCGCGCGCCTGATCCCCCGCGACACAGAATTACGCGACGAAGAAAGATGAGCACTGTGACTGAAGCAATCAGCACCCCCGGAGCCCTCAAGCGTCTCGCCGACGAGGGCGTGTCGGTGTGGCTGGACGACCTGTCGCGCAAGCGGATCACCTCGGGGGACCTGGCCGCCCTCGTCACGGACGGCGGCGTCGTCGGCGTCACCACCAACCCCTCGATCTTCCAGGCCGCCATCGGCTCCGGCGAGGGCTACGAGGAGCAGCTCACCGACCTCGCGGTACGCGGTGTCACGGTCGACGAGGCCGTGCGCATGATGACGACCGCCGACGTGCGCGACGCGGCCGACGTGCTGCGCGGGGTGTACGACGCCACCCAGGGCCGGGACGGCCGGGTCTCCATCGAGGTCGACCCCCGTCTGGCCCACAACACCGTCGCCACGGTCGCCGAGGCCAAGCAGCTCTTCTGGCTGGTCGACCGCCCCAACGTGATGATCAAGATCCCGGCCACCGAGGCGGGCCTCCCGGCGATCACCGAGGTCATCGGCCTGGGCATCAGCGTCAACGTGACCCTGATCTTCTCCCTGGAGCGCTACCGCGCCGTCATGGACGCCTACCTGGCGGGCCTGGAGAAGGCCAAGGAGCGCGGCCTGGACCTCTCCCGGATCCACTCGGTGGCGTCCTTCTTCGTGTCCCGCGTGGACTCCGAGATCGACAAGCGCCTGACCGCCCTCGGCACCGACGAGGCCCTCGGCCTGAAGGGCCGCGCCGCCCTCGCCAACGCCCGTCTGGCCTACGAGGCGTACGAGGATGTCTTCGCCTCCGCCCGCTGGCAGGCGCTCACCGGCAGCGGCGCCAACAAGCAGCGCCCGCTGTGGGCCTCCACCGGTGTGAAGGACCCGGCGTACAAGGACACCCTGTACGTGGACGAGCTGGTCGCCCCCGGCACCGTCAACACCATGCCCGAGGGCACGCTCAAGGCCACCGCCGACCACGGTGACATCACCGGTGACACGGTGACCGGCCGCTACGAGCAGGCCCGCACCGACCTCGCCGCCGTGGAGAAGCTGGGCATCTCCTACGACGAGGTCGTCCAGCAGCTCGAGGACGAGGCCGTCGCCAAGTTCGAGGCGGCCTGGCTGGAGCTGCTGGGCGCCGTGACCGAGTCCCTGAAGAGCAAGGGAGTGGACGCGTAATGACGAGCAAGTCAGGCGAGCCCAAGGCGGCGGCCGCCGCCGAGGCCGAGCCGAAGGCGGACCCGAAGCCGGCCGCCGAGGCCGAGCCCAAGGCGCGCAGGACGCGGACCAAGGCGAAGCCCGCCGCGGTCCGCGAGGCCGAGGACATCCAGGTCCAGGTCCCGGTCACGCCGGCCGCCGAGTGGGAGAACCCGCTGCGCGACCCCCAGGACCGTCGGCTGCCCCGTATCGCGGGCCCGTCCGGCCTGGTCATCTTCGGCGTCACAGGTGACCTGTCGCGCAAGAAGCTGATGCCGGCCGTCTACGACCTGGCCAACCGCGGTCTGCTGCCGCCGGGCTTCTCCCTGGTGGGCTTCGCCCGCCGCGACTGGGAGGACCAGGACTTCGCGCAGGTCGTGCACGACGCGGTCAAGGAGCACGCGCGTACGCCGTTCCGCGAGGAGGTCTGGCAGCAGCTCGCCGAGGGCATGCGCTTCATCCCCGGCGACTTCGACGACGACACCGCCTTCGACCAGCTCAAGCAGGCGGTCGACGAGCTGGACGCCTCCCGGGGCACCGGCGGCAACTTCGCGTACTACCTCTCGGTGCCGCCGAAGTTCTTCCCGAAGGTCGTCCGGCAGCTCAAGAAGCACGGGCTGGCGGACGCCCCCGAGGGCTCCTGGCGCCGTGCGGTCATCGAGAAGCCGTTCGGCCACGACCTGGAGAGCGCGCACGAGCTGAACAAGGTCGTGCACGAGGTGTTCGAGCCGGACCAGGTGTTCCGGATCGACCACTACCTGGGCAAGGAGACCGTCCAGAACATCATGGCGCTCCGCTTCGCCAACCAGATGTACGAGCCCATCTGGAACCGCTCCTACGTGGACCACGTGCAGATCACGATGGCCGAGGACATCGGCATCGGCGGCCGCGCGGGCTACTACGACGGCATCGGCGCCGCCCGTGACGTGATCCAGAACCACCTGCTCCAGCTCATGGCGCTCACCGCCATGGAGGAGCCGATCGCGTTCGACGCGGACTCGCTGCTCACCGAGAAGCTGAAGGTCCTGAAGTCGGTCCGCCTCCCGGACGACCTGGGCGAGCACACGGTGCGCGGCCAGTACGCCGCCGGCTGGCAGGGCGGCGAGAAGGTCGTCGGCTACCTCGAAGAGGAGGGCATCGACCCGAAGTCGAAGACCGACACCTACGCGGCCCTGAAGCTGGAGATCGACAACCGCCGCTGGGCGGGCGTCCCGTTCTACCTGCGCACCGGCAAGCGGCTGGGCCGTCGCGTCACCGAGATCGCGGTCGTGTTCAAGCGCGCTCCGCACTCTCCGTTCGACTCCACCGCCACGGAGGAGCTGGGCCAGAACGCGATCGTCATCCGCGTCCAGCCGGACGAGGGCATGACCGTCCGCTTCGGCTCCAAGGTGCCCGGCACCTCGATGGAGATCCGGGACGTGTCGATGGACTTCGCCTACGGCGAGTCCTTCACCGAGTCCAGCCCCGAAGCGTACGAGCGGCTCATCCTCGATGTGCTGCTCGGCGACGCCAACCTGTTCCCGCGCACCCAGGAAGTGGAAGAGTCCTGGAAGATCCTCGACCCGATCGAGCGCTACTGGAACGAGCACGGCACGCCGGCGCAGTACGCGTCCGGAAGCTGGGGACCCGAGGAAGCGGACGAGATGCTCGCACGAGACGGACGGAGCTGGCGCAGGCCATGAAGATCGACCTGACCGACACCACGGCAAGCAAGATCAACAAGGCGTTGGTGGAGGGCCGCCGCGCCATCGGCACCCCGGCCGTGGGCATGGTCCTGACGATGGTCATCGTCACGGACGAGGAGAACGCCTACGACGCCATCAAGGCGGCCGAGGAAGCCTCGCACGAGCACCCCTCGCGCACCCTGGTCGTCATCAAGCGCCACCGGCGCAACCTGCGCGACCGGACCAGCTCTCGGCTCGACGCCGAGGTCCGGGTCGGCTCCGAGGCCGGCGCCGGTGAGACGGTCGTCCTGCGCACCTACGGCGAGGTGTCCGACCACGCGGGTTCCGTGGTGCTGCCGCTGCTGCTGCCCGACGCCCCCGTGGTCGTCTGGTGGCCGGTGGACGCGCCGGAGGCCCCCTCGAAGGACTCCCTGGGCGCGCTCGCCCAGCGCCGGATCACCGACCTCTACGCGGTCGACCGGCCGCAGGAGGTCCTGGAGACCCGTGCCCGCACCTACGCCCCCGGCGACACCGACCTGGCCTGGACCCGGCTCACCCCGTGGCGCTCGATGCTCGCGGCCGCGCTGGACCAGGCGCGGGTGAAGGTGACCTCGGCCGCCGTGGAGGCGGAGGCGGACAACCCCAGCGCCGAGCTGCTCGCACGCTGGCTGGAGGCCCGTCTGCACGTCAAGGTGGACCGTGTGGTCTCCGAGGGCCCGGTGGTCACCGCCGTGCGGCTCGGCACCGACGAGGGCGACATCGTCATCGACCGCCCGGAGGGCCCCCTCGCCACGCTGACCCTGCCGGGCCAGCCCTCGCGCACCCTGGCCCTGAAGGTCCGCCCGACCTCGGAGCTGATCGCCGAGGAGCTGCGCCGCCTCGACGCGGACGAGATGTACGCCATCGCCCTGACCGGCGAGGCACCCAAGGAGAACGCCTGATGTCCGACGCATCGTCAGACACCCCCAAGCTCACCCGGCGCCCCGAGTGGACGGCCCTGGCCGACCACCGCGCCGGCGGTCAGCCGCACCTGCGCGAGCTGTTCGCCGCCGACCCCGGCCGGGCCGAGCGCTACGTCGTCCGGGTGGGCGACCTGCACATCGACTACAGCAAGCACCAGGTCTCCGACGAGACCCTGGCCCTGCTCCAGGAACTCGCCGTCGCCACCGACGTGTTCGGGCAGCGGGACGCGATGTTCCGTGGCGACCGGATCAACACGACCGAGGACCGTGCGGTGCTGCACACCGCGCTGCGCGCTCCCCGGGACGCGGTGATCGAGGTCGACGGCGAGAATGTCGTCCCGGCCGTGCACGCGGTGCTGGACAAGATGGCCGGGTTCGCCGACCGGGTCCGCTCGGGTGAGTGGACGGGTCACACCGGCAAGCGGATCAAGAACATCGTCAACATCGGCATCGGCGGCTCCGACCTGGGTCCGGCGATGGCGTTCGAGGCCCTTCGCCCCTTCACCGACCGCGACCTCACCGTCCGGTTCGTGTCGAACGTGGACGGCGCCGACCTCCACGAGGCGATCCGCGATCTGGACCCGGCGGAGACGCTGTTCATCGTGGCGTCGAAGACGTTCACGACGATCGAGACGATCACCAACGCCACCTCGGCCCGCACCTGGCTGCTGGACGCGCTCGGTGACGACAAGGCCGTGGCCAAGCACTTCGTGGCCCTGTCGACGAACGCGGAGAAGGTCACCGGGTTCGGCATCGACGCCGACAACATGTTCGAGTTCTGGGACTGGGTCGGGGGCCGCTACTCCTTCGACTCCGCGATCGGCCTGTCGCTGATGATCGCGATCGGTCCGGACCGGTTCCGGGAGCTGCTGGACGGTTTCCACACCGTCGACGAGCACTTCCGTACCGCCCCGGCGGAGGAGAACGCGCCGCTGCTGCTGGGTCTGCTGGGGATCTGGTACGGGAACTTCTTCGACGCGCAGTCGCACGCGGTGCTGCCGTACAGCCACTACCTGTCGAAGTTCACCGCCTACCTCCAGCAGTTGGACATGGAGTCCAACGGCAAGTCCGTACAGCGCGACGGCACTCCGGTGGAGTGGCAGACCGGGCCGGTGGTGTGGGGCACGCCTGGTACCAACGGGCAGCATGCGTACTACCAGTTGATCCACCAGGGCACGAAGCTGATCCCGGCGGACTTCATCGGGTTCGCGCGTCCCGTGGACGAGCTGAGCGATGAGCTCAAGGCCCAGCACGACCTGTTGATGGCCAACTTCTTCGCCCAGACCCAGGCCCTCGCCTTCGGCAAGACCGAGGAAGAGGTCCGCGAGGAGGGCGTCGCCGAGGCGCAGGTGGCTCACCGCACCTTCCGCGGCAACCACCCCACCACCACGATCCTGGCCCCGGAGCTCACCCCCTCCGTGCTCGGCCAGCTCATCGCCCTGTACGAGCACAAGGTGTTCGTGCAGGGCGCGGTCTGGAACATCGACTCCTTCGACCAGTGGGGCGTCGAGCTGGGCAAGGTCCTCGCCAAGCGCATCGAACCCGCCCTCACCGAAGGCGCCAACGTGCCCGGTCTCGACCCCTCCACCACGGCCCTCGTCGCCGCCTACCGCTCCCTCAAGGAAGTGAACTGACATGCAGCTCGGACTCATCGGCCTCGGCAAGATGGGCGGCAACATGCGCGAGCGCATCCGCCGCGCGGGCCACCAGGTCATCGGCTACGACCGCAACCCGGAACTGACCGACGCCAAGGACCTCGCCGAACTGGTCGAGAAGCTCGACGCGCCGCGCACCATCTGGGTCATGGTCCCGGCCGGCACCGCCACCCAGGTGGTCGTGGACGAGCTGAAGGACCTGCTCTCCCCCGGCGACATCGTGGTCGACGGCGGCAACTCCCGCTGGACGGACGACGAGAAGCACGCCGCCGAGCTGGGCGTCAAGGGCATCGGCTTCGTGGACGCGGGCGTCTCCGGCGGTGTCTGGGGCCTGGAGAACGGCTACGCCCTGATGGTCGGCGGCGACAAGGACAACGTCGACCGCCTCCAGCCCATCTTCAACGCCCTCAAGCCCGACGGCCCGTACGGCTACGTCCACGCGGGCCGCGTCGGCGCCGGGCACTTCTCCAAGATGGTCCACAACGGCATCGAGTACGCCATGATGCAGGCGTACGCCGAGGGCTGGGAGCTGCTGGAGAAGGCGAACTCCGTGGACAACGTCCGCGAGATCTTCCGCTCCTGGCAGGAGGGCACGGTCATCCGCTCCTGGCTGCTCGACCTCGCGGTCAACGCCCTCGACGAGGACGAGCACCTGGACGAGCTGCGCGGTTACGCCGAGGACTCCGGCGAGGGCCGCTGGACCGTCGAGGCCGCCATCGACAACGCGGTGCCGCTGCCCGCGATCACCGCCTCGCTGTTCGCGCGCTTCGCCTCCCGTCAGGACGACTCGCCGCAGATGAAGATGATCGCCGCGCTGCGCAACCAGTTCGGTGGCCACGCCGTCGAGAAGAAGGGCTGACCCGCCGTGGGGGACCTCATGCTGGTCCGCCACGGCGAGACGGAGTGGAGCAGGTCGGGTCAGCACACGAGCTGGACCGACCTGCCCCTCACCGAGCACGGCGAGGAGCAGGCGCGTTCGCTGACCCCGCTCCTCGCCGGCCGGACCTTCGCACTCACCCTGACCAGCCCCCTCGGCCGGGCCCGGCGCACCGCCGAACTGGCGGGCGTGACCGGCGCCGAGCCGGAGCCGGACCTGCGCGAGTGGGACTACGGCGGCTACGAGGGCATCACCACCGTCGACATCCACCGCACCCGGCCCGAATGGGACCTGTGGACCGACGGGGCGGTGCCCGGCCCCGAGGGGCATCCCGGCGAGTCGCCCGAGCAGATCGGGGCGCGCGTCGACCGGGTGCTGGCCCGCGTGGAGAAGGCGCTGGAGGCGGACAGCAGTGATGTGCTGCTCGTCGCGCACGGTCATGTGCTGCGGGTGCTGACGGCCCGCAGGCTGGGCCTGCCGCCCGGCGAGGGACGGCTGTTCCAGTTGGCCACCGGCACGGTGAGCCGCCTCTCCACCGAGCACGGCCGCCCCGTGATCGCGGAGTGGAACCGGCTGCCCTGAGGCGCCTGACGGCCCGGAGAGACCTGAAGGTTGCTCCGGGCCGTTCGCATGTCCGGCGAGCCGGGCTTCTACAATCGCCGACAGACCGGTACAAGCCCCGCCCGACGGCCGTAAGGAACGCGATGACCAGCGTCGACGAACCGGTACACCCCGACAGGCGGTTACCGGACGCCGCCCGCACCCGGTCCGACATCCTCGACGCGGCGACCCGCGAATTCGCCCGCGCCGGGTACGACGGCGCCCGCGTGGAGGAGATAGCGGCCCGCACCCGCACCACCAAGCGGATGATCTACTACTACTTCGGCGGCAAGAAGCAGCTCTTCGCGGCCGTGCTGGAGCGGGCCTACGGCTCACTGCACGAGGTCGAGGAGCTGCTGGACCTGGAGCATCTGGACCCGGCCGCCGCCGTCCGCCGCCTGGCCGAGGTCACCTTCGACCACCACGAGCGCCACCCGGACCTGGTCCGTCTGGTCGGCATCGAGAACATCCACGGCGGCGAACACCTCGCCGCCGCCCGCCGGTTCGGCCGCATCGACTCCCCCGGCCTGGGCGCGCTCCGCCGCGTGCTGGACGCCGGGCGGGAGCAGGGGGTGTTCAAGGCCGACGTGGACGCGGTCGACCTGCACGCGATGATCAGCGCGTTCTGCTTCTACCGGGTCGCCGGCCGCCACACCTTCGGCGCCCTCTTCGACCGCGACCTGGCCGCCCCCGCCCGCCGCGAGCACTACCGCGCGATGCTCGCCGACATGGTGCTGGCCTACCTCACGCGCTAGGGGGTGCCTCGTCGGTCAGGCCGGATCAGCGCGTCGCGAGCCCGGCGTGATCGACGAGATGCTCCCTAGCGCTTCGGGACGCCGTACGCCCGGTCCACGTGCAGCCGGACCACCAGGCGCTTGTCACGGACCATGGACGCGCGGTAGTCGTCCCAGTCGTCGTGCTCGCCCAGCACCTCGCGGTAGAGCCGCACCAGCTCCTCCACCGTCTCGTCGTGCGGGTCGGCGGCCACCGGGCTCAGCTCGGCCGTGCCCTCGGCGACGGTGTACGCCCAGCGGTCGTCGCTGGTGACGTAGTACGAGGCGCGGGAGTCCCGGCGCAGGTTGCGGGTCTTGGCGCGGTCGTCGGTGACCGAGATCCGGACGATCCGCTCGTCCGGGTCATAGGCGTGGGCGACGTTGGACATCTGGGGGCGGCCGTCGCGCTTGAGCGTGACGAGCACCCCGCCGTGCCCCTCGGAGAGCAGCGCCAGCAGTGCGTCCTGCGTCGTGTCCTGAGTCATATCCACGTCAACGGGCGAGGGTTCGGCCGGCATTCCCGGACGACCGGTAGACAGTGTCTACTCGCCGTTGGTAGACACTGTCCATGACTGCATCCGACACCGGTCTCCGGGACCGCCTGGTGGACGCCGGAGTGGCGCTGGTGGCCGCCGAGGGCGCCCAGGCGCTCACGCTGCGCGAGATCGCCCGCCGCACCGGGGTCTCCCACGGGGCACCGCGCCGCTACTTCCCCACCCACCTGGAACTGCTCTCCGCCATCGCCCGGCGCGGCTTCACCGACCTCGGCGCCCGGGCGCGGGCGAGCCTGGACGCGGCGGACGAGGACCCACGCGAGCAAGTTGCGGCCCTGGCGCGCACCTATCTGCGGTTCGCACTGCAGAACCCCGGCATGTATGAGCTGATGTTCCGTCACGATGTGCTGGAGAGCGGCCATCTGGGGCTGCGGGACACCAGCCTGCCCCTCTTCGGGCTGCTGGTGGAGCGGGTCGGCCGGGCCCGCCCGGCCCTCGACGCCCGCCGGGTGACGGGCGCCCTGTGGGCCAACCTCCACGGTCTGGCCCAGCTCTGGCGCTGGGGAAATCTGCAACTGGCCACCGGCGAGCAGGAGTTCGGCCCGCTGCTGGAGGCGTGTCTCACCGCGCACCTGGGTCCGGAGAACCGTACGTGAGCCGTCGGTTCACGCTGGCGCTCGATGCGGCCGGCCGTGGTGCTGGTCATGTGGCACGGTGGTAGCGGCCACCCATGCGGGGGCGCGTGCCGCGCTGCTCGTGCCGGCCACCGTCGCGGTCATGGCCCTGCCGCTCGCCGCGTTGGTGCCCGGACGCCGAGTCGTGTCGCTCACAAGATCGGCCGCGGACGGGGTACCTGACGGTGATCATGCGCCACGATGAGCGTTGAGGCCGGCCCGGCAGCACAGGGGTCCGGCAGGACCGGAGGAGAGCCATGGCACAGCTTCGACAGGAAGTCGCCCCGCAGGACGTGGGTCTGGACGCGAATGCGCTGGACCGCCTCGACCAGCACGTCGCCGGGCTGGTGGACGAGGGCCGGCTGCCCGGCTTCCTGGTGTCGGTGGCCCGTGGCGGCCGGGTCGCCCATCTGACCACCTACGGCCACCGTGACCTCGCGGCCGGGCTACCGGTGGAGGCCGACACCCTGTGGCGGATCTACTCCATGACCAAGCCGGTGACGGCGGTCGCGGTGCTGATGCTGGTCGAGGAGGGCCTGCTCTCCCTCGACGACCCGATCGACCGGCACCTCCCCGAGTTCGCCGACCCCCGTGTCTACGTGAGTGGTTCGGCGGACGACGTACGCACCCGCCCGGCAGCCGGACCGATCCGCGTCCGGCATCTGCTCACCCACACCGCGGGCCTGACCTTCGCCTTCTACTACGACCACCCGGTGGACGCCCTCTACCGCGCGGCCGGGCTGGAGTCCTCCGTGCCCTCGGGCGCGGACCTCGCCGAGACCATCGCGTTGTACGCGTCCCTGCCCCTCCAGTTCGAACCGGGCACCCAGTGGAACTACTCGGTCGCCACCAATGTGCTGGGCCGCCTCATCGAGGTCGTCTCGGGCCGCCCGCTGGACGCGTTCTTCGCCGAGCGCATCCTCGGCCCCCTCGGCATGACCGACACCGGCTTCCATCTCACCCCCGAACAGGAGCCACGGCTGGCCGAGTTGTACGGCGAGACCGAGGACGGCGGCATCACCCCCGTACCGGGGCTGCCGGTGCGCGGGCGGCCCCGGTTCCTGTCGGGAAGCGGCGGACTGGTCTCCAGCGCGGGCGACTACCACCGCTTCATGGAGCTGCTGCGCCGGGGCGGCGAACTCGACGGCGTCCGGCTGCTCTCCCCCGCCACGCTCGCCCTGATGACCCGCAACCAGCTCCCCGGCGACGCCGTCCTGCGCGAGTTCGGCGCCCCCGCCCACCAGGAGCGCGCCAACGACGGCCTGGGCTTCGGCTTCAACGTCTCCGTCGTCACCGACCCCGCCCGCACCCTGGCCCCCTCCGCGCCCGGCACTTTCGGCTGGACCGGCGTGGCGACCACCGCCTTCTGGGTGGCCCCGGCGCTGGACCTGACCGTGCAGTTCATGACCCAGGTACGCCCCCGCACCCTGAAGATCTTCCCCGACCTGCGCCGCCTGGTGCACGAGGCGGTCGTTGCGCCGGAGGGGTGAGCGGGCGCCGGTCTCGTGGGAGAACCGGGCATGACTGGGGTAGTGCCCGCCCCCGCCTGACTGGAGTGATGCCGTGTGGCTGTCGTGACGATCGTCGGTGCCGGAGTGATCGGCCTGTCCTGGGCGCGGCTGTTCGGGGCGGCCGGCTGGGAGGTGCGCCTGAGCGACCCGCGCCCCGACCTGCCGGAGATCGTGCGGCGGGATCTCGCCGGGCTGCCGGTGACCGCGACCGACGACCTGGCGGGGGCCGCCTCCGGCGCGGACTTCGTGCAGGAGGCCGGGCCGGAGCGGATGCCGGTCAAGGAAACGGTGTTCGCCACGCTGGCCGAGCACACCCGCGACGACGTGGTGCTCGCCTCCTCCTCGTCCTCCCTGCTGCCCTCCCTGATCGCCGCGGGCAACCCGGCGGCTAGCCGGATCGTGATCGGCCACCCCTTCAACCCGCCCGAGCTGATGCCCCTGGTGGAGGTGGTCCCCGGCCCGGAGACCTCGGCCCGGACGGTCGAGCGGGCGATGGAGGTCTACCGGGGCCTGGGCAAGCTGCCGATCCGGCTGAAGAAGGAGATCCCCGGCTACGTCGGCAACCGGCTCCAGAAGGTCTTCGACGACCAGGCGATCCACCTGGTCCAGGAGGGCGTGATCGACGTGACGGACCTGGACGACCTGGTCCGGGCCTCCCTGGGCCTGCGCTGGGCCACCGTCGGCCCGTTCGAGAGCGGGCTGCTCGGGGGCGGCCCGGAGGGGATGCGGCACCTGGTGACGCACGTCGGCTCGCAGATGTCCTTCGAGACGGGCGCACCGGACCCGGCCCGGATGGGCGAGGTGCTGGACGAGGTGGAGGAGGCGTACGGCACCGGCGTGGCCGCCTACGACCGGCTGGCCGAGCTGCGCGACGAGCGGACGCGGGCGGTGCTGGAGCCGCTGGGCTGGCCGGTGCCACCGGCGGTCGAGCACCGCTGAACCACTTTGCCCGCTGCGGGAGTTCCGCTGAAACGAGAAGTCCGGCCGGGGCGTCCGGCCGGACTTCTCGCATGGGGAAGGCGGGGCTTCAGGAGCCGTGGGCCACCACGTCCAGGTGGGGCAGGTGGTGATCCAGGCGTTCGCGCTTGGTGCGCAGATACGTGATGTTGTTCTCGCTCGGCTCGATCAGCAGCGGCACCTGCTCGGCGACCTCGATGCCGTGCTTGGTCAACGCCTCCCGCTTGCGCGGGTTGTTGGACATCAGCCGGACCGAGCGCACCTTCAGGTCGTGCAGCATCTCCGCCGCCACCCGGTAGTCACGGGCGTCCACCGGCAGGCCGAGGGCGAGGTTGGCCTCGACCGTGTCCAGGCCCTCCGCCTGGAGCGCCATCGCCCGCAGCTTGGCCAGCAGACCGATGCCGCGGCCCTCGTGGCCCCTCAAGTACAGGACGACACCGCTGCCCTCGGCGACCACCGCGCGCATGGCGGCCGCCAACTGCTCGCCGCACTCGCAGTGCTGGGAACCGAAGGCGTCACCGGTCAGGCACTCCGAGTGCAGCCGCACCAGCACGTTCTCGGTCCCGATGTCACCGTGCACCAGGGCGACCTGCTCGTCGCCCCGGTCGTGGTCCAGGTAGCCGATCGCCTGGAACTGCCCGTACGCGGTGGGCAGGGGGGTGTTCACGACGCGTTCCGTGCCCGAACGACGCGGGGTCTTCCCGCCGAAGGCGCCGATGTTTTCTGTCATGATCTGATTCCTAAGCAGAGACGAAAGGCCGTGGGGAACATGAGTGGTTCGGGCGCGCGACCGGCGGCCTACGGGGTGATGCCCGCGGACACCACCGAGGACGTACGGGCGCGGGGGGCGGGTGTGTCACGTCAGGTCGCCGTCCTTCCCGTGGGGAGCTTCGAACAGCACGGTCCCTACCTCCCGTTGGCGACGGACACGCTGGTGGCCTGCGCCGTGGCGCGGGAGATCGCCGCCGCGTACCCGGTGCACCTCCTCCCCCCGGTGACCCTCGCGTGCTCGCACGAACACGCGGCCTGGCCGGGGACGGTCAGTATCTCCTCCGTTACCCTGCATGCGGTCGTACGTGACATCGCGGACTCGCTGCGCCGCTCGGGCGTGGAGTCGCTCGTGGTGGTCAACGGGCATGGCGGTAACTACGTGTTGGGGAACGTCGTGCAGGAGGCGTCGGCGCGGGGCGAGCGGATGGCTCTGTACCCGGCGGCCGAGGACTGGGAGGAGGCGCGGCAGCGGGCGGGTGTGGAGACCTCGCTGCTCACCGACATGCACGCCGGGGAGATCGAGGCGTCCATCCTGCTGCACGCTCATCCCGAATTCCTCCGCCCTGGCCATGAGTCGGCCGATTTCACCGCCGACGACCGTCGTCTTCTGCTCACCACGGGGATGTCCGCCTATACCGAGTCGGGCGTCATCGGGCGCCCGTCCCTGGCCTCGGTGGAAAAGGGGAAGGGCCTGCTAACCGGGCTGGTGGAGAACTTCGAGCCGTACTTCCGGCTGCTGACCTCGCCCGAGGCGCCCACCACGCCGCGCGGGTAGCCACGCAGGGCGCCGGCCCAGCGGGCGAGGAGGACGACGGCGCCGGGCAGGGCGGCGACGAAGCTGAGCACGCCGTACACCACGGCGACGGCGACGCCGCTGCTCGCGCCGAGTCCGGCGGCGGCGAACGCCCAGGCGGTGACGCCCTCGCGGGGGCCGAAGCCGCCCACGTTGAGCGGCAGGCCCATGGCGGCCAGGGCGAGCACCGCGAGCGGCAGCAGCACCGCGACGGACGCCCCGCTGCCGGCGATCCGGGCGGCGACGACGAACATGCCGAGGTGCCCGGCGAGGACGACCGTCGAGGACAGCGCGACCCCCGGCCCGCTCTCCCGCGACAGCAGTCCCTGCCGTGCCTCACGCAGCAGCCCGCTCCCCCGCATCGAGCCGGTACGCCGGCCGGGTGCCCGGTTCATGCGGACGGCGAGGACGACCGCGAGCGCGCCCGCCCCGGCGAGCGCCACCGGCACCGCGACGGTCCGCAGGTCGTCGCGGACCGGGGACGGCAGGGTCAGCAGCAGCGCGGCACCGCAGACGGCGAGCGCCAGTTGCCCGGCGACCCGCTCCAGCACGACCGCCTTGACGGCGCGCCGGATGTCCCCCGCGCTCTGCCCGTGCCGTACCGCCCGGTGCACGTCACCGAGGACGCCGCCGGGGAGCGCCGCGTTGAGGAACAGCGCCCGGTAGTAGTCGGCGACGGCGGGCCCAAGCGGCAGCCGGATGCCGAGGCCGCGTGCCGTCAACTGCCAGCGCCAGGCGCTGAACACGGTGGTGATCGCGCCGATCCCGAGCGCCGCGAGCACGGTGGCCGTGTCGATCCGGCGCAGCCCGTCGACCAGCGGCCCGGTGCCGAGCCGCCACAGCAGCACACCGAGGATGGCGACGCCGACGACCGTGCCGACGTGGGTGCGCAGCGCGCGCCGAGCAGTGACGTTTTCCTCAGGTGTGCCGGGCGGCCGGGCGGGCTCCGACGGCTCCCGTGGGCCGGTGTCGCGGGCCTCCACGGTCACCGGTCCGGCCTCGCCCGTCCGCCCGTTCATCACGCCTCCACCGGCCGGGGCAGGGCCAGCAGGTCGCTGTGGTGCACCACGACCTCCAGCTCGCCCGCCTCGCACGCGGCCAGCCGGTCGCGCAGGTAGTCCTCGGCGCGCGTCCGCAGGGCCGGCCGCTCCTCGACGGCCGCGCCGACCCAGCCCCGCAGCCACTGCGCGGTGAGCGCCGCGTGCTCCGGGCCGAGCCGCCAGGGGCTCGGGTGCACCCGCACCGACGCGCCGTGTTCGGCGAACGCCTCACCGGCCACCGTGGCCGCGTCCGGGCCGAGCAGGCCGCCCCGGCGCTGGTGGGCGTTGAACGCCTCGGCCAGGTCGGTGTCCAGCGGGTCGGGGGACGCGAACTCGACGCGTCCGGCGACGGACAGGGTGAGTAGGGCGGGGCTGCCGACGCCCGCGCAGGCGGCGGCCAGCGTCTCGACCTCGGGCCGGGTGAGCACGTCCAGCAGCGCGGACGCCGTCACCAGCGAGGCGCCGGACAGCGCTTCCGGGGTGAGCCGGGCGACGTCGCCGCGCCGGGTCTCGACGGTGACCCGGCTGCCGTCGGCGGCGACGCGCGGGGAGGCGACGGCCGCGAAGTGCAGCAGGTACGGGTCCCGGTCGTGCAGCACCCAGTGCTGGGCGCCGTCCAGCCGGGCCGCCAGCCAGCGGCCCATCGACCCGGTGCCGCAGCCCAGGTCGTGGATGACCAACCCGCCCTCCTTCGGCGGGAGTTCGGCCAACCGCTTGCCCAGCGGCTCCAGCAGGCCCAGCGCCCGCGCGTCCGCGTCGGCCGGTTCCCGGAGCTGGAGCCACTCGGGCGCGTACCGGGGCGCGTCCTCGGCCTCCCCCTCGCGCAGCCGTACGGTGGCCCGCTCGCCGGGGCGGCCGACGGGGCCGGCCCCGGCGATGACGTCGGAGGTGTCGGTGGGCTCGGTGCCGTCGTTCACCCGGTGCTCCTCGTCGGTGGTGGCGTCGGTCATGCGGCCCTCCTGGGGGCGCCGGGGAGCCTGCCGAGGACCCCGGCGAGGCTGCGGGCGGTGGCGGCCCAGCCGCCGAGCGCGCTGCGCCGGCCGCGCGCGGCGGCCTTCAGACGGCGGCGCACGTCGGGTTCGCCGAACCAGCCGCGCAGTTCGGCGGCGATGGCGGCGGGGTCCTCCGGCGGGACGAGGATGCCGGGCACCCCGCCGTCGGGGGCGCGGCCGACCGCCTCGGGCAGGCCGCCCACGTCGGTGGCGATGACCGGGATGCCGCGGGCGAGGGCCTCGGTGACCGCCATGCCGTAGGTCTCGGCGTAGGAGGTGAGCACCATGAGGTCGGCGGCGGCGTAGCTGGCGTCGAGGTCGGCGCCGGTGCGGGGGCCGGTCAGGTGCAGCCGGTCGGCCAGGCCGTACCGTTCGATCTGGGCCCGCAGCGTGGCCACGTACTCGGGGTCGGTGCCGAGGCCGCCGACCAGCGAGCAGGTCCAGGGCAGGTCCCGTACGGCCGCGAGGGCCTCGACCAGGCGGTGCTGGCCCTTGCGCGGGGTGACGGCGGCGACGCACACCAGGTGGGAGATGCCGTCGGTGCCGGGCGCCAGCGGCGCGATGTCGGCGCCGGGGGCGGCGAGATGGACCCGGTCGGGGGCGAGGCCGTGGTGCGAGACCAGTCGGCGTACGGCCCAGTCGCTGGTGGCGATGGTGGCGGGCACCGCGCGCAGCACGGCGCGTTCACGGGCGTCCAGGTCGGCGGCGACGGCCGGGTCCAGCCCGGTCTCGTCACCGAGCGGCAGGTGGACGAGGACGGCGATCCGGAGCCGCTCGGCCTCGGGGACGACGATCTCGGGCACTCCGCAGGCGACCAGGCCGTCCAGCAGGACCACCGTGTCGTCGGGCATCTGGGCGAGGGTGCGGGCCAGCGACTCGCGGGCGTCGGCGTCGGGGTCCGGCCAGGCGCCGGGGGCGGCGTGCCGGACGACCTGCCAGCCGAAGCCGGGCAGGTCGAGGCAGACCCGGCGGTCGTAGGCGTTGCCGCCGCTGGGCGCGGCCGGGTCGTCGACGCCGCCCGGCATCACGAAGTGCACGGTGCGCAGCGACATGGGGATGATCCCGAAGTTCTCGGTGGCGAGGGGCTGTGCGGGCACGTAGGCGAGACGGGCCCGGTCCACGGTCAGGTCGCTCACAGGCCACGCTCGTAACTCGCCCAGGCGATGTGGGACTCGTGCAGGGTCACCGAGAGCGCGGACAGGCCCTTCGCGCCCTCACCGAGCGCGCCCTTGGCGATGCGCTCGGCGAGCCGGTCGGCGACGACCTTGGCCAGGAACTCGGTGGAGGTGTTGACCCCGGCGAACTCGGGGTCGTCGTCCAGGTTGCGGTAGTTCAACTCGGCGGTGATGGCACCGAGTTCGCGGGTGGCGAGGCCGATGTCGACCACGATGTTGTCCTCGTCCAACTGCTCACGGCGGAAGGTGGCGTCCACCAGGAACGTGGCGCCGTGCAGGCGCTGCGCGGGTCCGAACACGTCGCCGCGGAAGCTGTGGGCGATCATGATGTGATCGCGGACGGTGATGCTGAACAACGGACGACCCTCCAGGTGCGGCGCGTCTGGTGCCCCGGAGGTTCCCGTCCGGGGGTTGCCGAGTAGTACGGCTCTTCAGTTCCCCGTGTTCAGCCCTCTCTCACTCTTTTCTCAGGTCAGGCCGGGTCGGGATACCGGATGCGGTGGCACAGCGCGGGGATCTCGCCGCTCGTCAGGCGGGGCATCAGCTCCGGGAGTTCACCGAAGGCACTCTCTCCGGTGATGAGCGCGTCCAGCGCCGGGTCGGCGAGCAGGTCCAGGGCGAGGGCCATCCGCTCGGCGTAGCCCCGGCCGGGGCGGGCGGCCGGGGAGACGGTGCCGACCTGGCTGGCGCGGAGGGTGAGCCGGCGGGAGTGGAAGGCTTCGCCCAGCGGCAGGGTGACGCGCCGGTCGCCGTACCAGCTCAGCTCCACGACGGTGCCCTCGGGGGCGAGGAGCTCCAGGGCGCGGGTGAGGCCCTGTTCGGTGGCGCTGGCGTGGATGACGAGGTCGCGCTCGCCGGTGGCCTCGGCAGGGGTGGCGAAGTCGACGCCGAGGGCCTTGGCGGTCTCGGCGCGGGCCGGGTCGGCGTCGACGAGCTGGAGCCGGATGCCGGGGTAGCGGGCGAGCAGTGCGGCGACCGAGCAGCCGACCATGCCGCCGCCGACCACGCTGATCCGGTCCCCGATCTGCGGGGCCGCGTCCCACAGGGCGTTCACGGCGGTCTCCACGGTCCCGGCGAGCACGGCCCGCGCGGCGGGCACCCGGTCGGGTACGACGGTCACGGCGCTCACCGGAACGACGTAACGGCTCTGGTGGGGGTAGAGGCAGAAGACCGTTCGGCCGATCAGCGCATCGGGGCCCCGCTCGACCACGCCGACGCTCAGATAGCCGTACTTCACCGGGGCCGGGAAGTCGCCCTCCTGGAACGGCGCCCGCATCACGTCGTGTTGGCTCCTGGGAACACCGCCGCGGAACACCAGGGTCTCGGTGCCGCGGCTGACCCCGGAGTACAGGGCGCGCACCAGGACCTCGTCCTCGCCGGGCTCCGGGAGGGTGACGTCGCGCAGCTCACCGTGGCCGGGCGAGCTGAGCCAGAACGCGCGGGCGGCGGGGTTCATCGGCATCCTCCTGAACGATCGGGAACTTGCTCACGTACCGAGAAGGGCACAGGCCGCGCACAGTACGCGGCCTTGATCGACTCTGTCACTCGGCCGGAGGATGCGCGGTGGCCCTGAACAATACGTATGACGCGAGGCTTCAGCAGGAGACGGCCGTGGGAGCGGGCGTACAGATCCTGCTGCTCGCCCTGCTCGGCACGGCCATCGGCTTGGGGGTGGCCGGCTGGCTGTCGGGGCTCGCCTTCGCGTTCGCCACCTGGGCGGTGCTCTCGCGCGCCCTGCACCGCTCCGCGCTGCGCTCCTTCGGCCCGGCGAACCGGGTCACCCTCGGCCGGGCCACCCTGGTGGGCGGGGTCACCGCGCTGGTCGCGGACTCCTTCCAGAGCGCCCCGCCGGTCACCCTCCTGGTCGGCCTGACGGCCGTCGCCCTCCTCCTGGACGGCGTCGACGGCAAGGTCGCCCGCCGCACCGGCACCTCCAGCGCGCTGGGCGCCCGCTTCGACATGGAGGTGGACGCGTTCCTCATCCTGGTCCTGAGCGTGTACGTGTCCACCCGGCTCGGCCCCTGGGTCCTCCTGATCGGCGGCATGCGCTACGCCTTCGTGGCGGCGGCCCGCTTCGCCCCCTGGCTGAACGCCCCCCTCCCCCCGTCCTTCGCCCGCAAGACCGTCGCCGCCCTCCAGGGCATAGCCCTCCTGATAGCCGGCTCCTCCCTACTGCCGCACCCGGCGGAACTCTCCGTTGTCCTCCTGGCGCTGGGGTCCCTGGTGTGGTCGTTCGGGCGGGACGTGATGTGGCTGTGGGGGCACGGGCGGGCTACGGCGGTCCCGCCGGAGGCACGACCGCAGGAGACGGCGCCCGCCCAGCCGACGTTGCTGGAGCTCGAGCTGGCGGTGCGCTGAGAGCTTGCCGGGGACGGAAGACGCCCTCACCGCGACAGAAGCACGAAGAGATCAAGCCATGAGCAGACTGTGCAGCGCTCGGTCGGAGTTCCCGATCGAGCGTTTTGCGTGAGCGGCCGCCTCGACGGCCACTCGCATCCACGCACTGGCACGCGCGCGGCGTTCCCGCACAGGTCAGGGCAGGAGCCGACTGCCGTCAAGGTGATCAAGTCATCGGTGGTGGACTGCGAGTCGCGGTTGCGAGTCGCGCAGGAGATCGAGGTACTCAAGAGGATCTGGGGTCCGCGCATCGCGGCGTTCGGGGGGCCGACCCCTATGCGGCTGATCCGCTGGGCGAACGGCCGTAAAATCGCGGGTGACTTCAACACCTAAGGTCACGGCCAGAACAAACAGGACTACGTCGACCTCCTCGCCCACCTGGAAACCCGGAGACCATCCCGCCTCCGGCGGGCTACGCCGTCCCCTTCTACAAGGCCGACCGCGACGCCGAAATGCGTGCCGCACACGCCCACTTCCAGAAGCGTCTGGACGACGAGATCGCCGCCGGTCGCTGGACCCCGCCGGAAGACGACACGGCCTGATCCACAACTCGGCCGCCGACTCCACCTTCGTGCGAGTCGGCCGCCGGACATCGCTCCACTTGCGGAGGAGGCGGCTCACAGCCTGGCGAGGAACTCCGCCCACGCAGCGGAGGTCAGCGTCAGCGCCGAGCCACACTCTGGGGTGCACTCGCGTGAGAAGGCCGTCATCTCCGAACTCCGGGATCGCTGCCATCGAGCCTGATACCGAGATGCGCTACGCGCCATAGGCGCGGAGCGGACAGGTGAGTTGCGGCCCGAGCGCAGACCCGCGGCTTGGTCCGACCTACCACCAGGGGTGGGACAGGAAGCGCCGTCCACGTCTCCTGGAGAGCGGCCCGCGGCCGGCGTCGCCGACCGGGTCGCGCCGGGTCGGCCGGCGACATCGCGATGACCGCCAGCCCCCGAAGCGTCAACGCATCCACCCAGTCCCGATCCGGCTGCAGCAGTGGCAGCGCACCCAGCGGTGCGCCACACGATGGACGCACCACCTTGAATGGATCTTTGCCGTCTGTTCGATTCTGTTTTCAGTTGCCAACTCCGCGCTACGCATAGCCTCTTCGAACTGGTGAACATGCGGAGGGGACTGGACACCATGGACGGCAACAGCGGTGGCGGCCGCGGCAAGATACTCGACATCAAGATCGCTGATCTGAAGGCGACGGCTCCGCATTTCCACACGCACAGCACCGACCTCGCCAAGGCGCTGACCAAACTCCAGACCGCGCTGTCTGCTGCCGGTTCACCGTGGGGGACCGACGAACAGGGCCGTGCGTTCCACAAGGCGTACGGTCCGCACGTCAAACAGATCGAGCACGCGGCGGCCATTCTGTCCCAGGGACTGGCAAGCATCCGTGAGGCGATGGTCGACATGGCGGACGGCCACATCGACAACGAGGAACTCATCCGTTCGATGTTCAGCAGGCTCAGAACCCCCGCAGAGAGCGACGGGACGGGCCGGTCCAAGTGAGTGCCGGCGACAAGGCCAAGGAGATCGTCCAGGACCTCACCGGTATGTGGTGGCCTGATGCCGACGAGGACGGGCTGCGTGCCGCGGCCAAGGCATGGCGCGATTTCGCTGACGACGTCGAAGATGTCATGGTCGCCGCGAACAGATCGGCACGCGGCATCATCGAGAACAACAAGGGCGTGGCAATCTCCGCTTTCGACGACCCGTTCTGGCGCCGCTACTACTTCAATGGCAATGGCTGGCTCAAGGACATGAGCGACGCCGCCCGTGACATGGCCCGCGCGCTGGACAAGTACGCGGATGCCGTTCATGGGGCGGTCAAGCACCTGGAACACGAGCTGGAGATCGTCGGTGCGACGATCATCGCGGGTACCGCCCTGGCGATCTTCACGGTCGGGATCTCCGAGGCCGCCGCGGCAGCGGCGACCGCGGCCGTCGTCGAACTGGCGGGGACGCTCGGCGTCACGCTCTCCGCTGAGGTCGCCGCGATCGCAGGCACGACTCTGGCCACGGCCGCGATCGGTGGTGTCGAATCCGTGACGGTGGACCTGGCCGTCGCCCAGCCGGTGGCGACGGCCACCGGCGAGAGCAAAGGCTTCAGCCTTGATGAGGCCAGTCACTCGGCCAGGGACGGGATGCTGTTCGGCGGCATGTTCGGCGGGGCGGGCAGCGCGGCCCGGGTCACCGCCGAGGCCGGTGGTTTCGAGGAGGTCTTCGGCGGCTCGCTGCGCCTGAACACCGCCGCCATGGACCAGATGGGCAAAAGCCGCACCTGGAGACTCCTCCAGAGCGAGGACTCGACGGTCGGTATCCCCCCGGCCAAGCCCGGCGACTACACACTCGTCTCGGGTGACCCGGTCTACTTCGGCCGGAGCACCACCACGGTCGGCTACGACAGGGCCACCCTGAACAACCTGGAACGAGTCCGACGCCTGCCGGGAGTGCATGACGTGGTCGTGCACGGCACGGACAAGGGAGTCTTCATCACCGGCCGCCTGAACGCTTCCGGCAAGAACCTCACCGACTTCGAGGTCCATCCGAACCACATCGTCGACGCGATCACCAACAACCCGCACTACCGCCCGGGCCAGCCGATACGCCTTGTCTCCTGCCACTCCGGCGCTGATGCTCGGCCCCCTGAGGTTCCCCTCGCTCAGACTGTGGCCAATGAGCTCGGCGTCCCTGTGACCGCCCCGACGAACAAGGTCGGTACGTCGGCCGAGCGCGGACTCAATCAGACCCCGGTGATCGGCAACAATGGTTACTGGCGCACCTATCTGCCGATGGTCCGGCACTAGGTGCAGGGTACGACTGGAGAGATGATGATCAAGCAGGCAGGGTTCTACCGCGAACTCGGCGGCATCGGCGACAAGTCGGCCCCGGCTCCCTCTCTCCGGAACTCGGCGAGGGCGGCTGGTGAATGGGACGAGGACCGCGTTCTCGCTTATCTCGACGCAGGCCACGAGATCTTCACGGCCATGGGCGCCGAACGCGACGTCATCGGGGACGACGTGTGGATCACAGGTGCGGGCTCACTGATCACCGACGGCACTTGGATGTGGCCCATCGAGCTCGCGTACTACGTGCGTCGTCACCACGTCGCACTGCTGCCCGAGTTCCTGAATCACATCCGGGCGCATGGATACGTCAGTCCTGAGGTGCCCCACGATCGAGCGCTGGCGATCTTCGAGGAGCACTTCGGCGAGAACGCCCAGGCCGCCGCTGCGGCGGACACAGCAGCTGAGCAGGGCGTCTTCATCTGGTACCACCCTGCTTTCACCCACGCCTCCGCGCAGACCCTGATCGATCGTCTCGCGTCTTCCGGCCTCGCCGTGATCCATCCGCTCACGGACAACCTCTTCGGTTTCCGTGAAACAGCGCAGGGCAGGAGGCAGCCGTTGGTGGGCGGCATTGGCTCGTTGGTCTCCGCACTGGCCGAAGGCGAGTATCGCAACGTCGAGTTTCAGTGCTGGATGGGCAACGACGAGTCTCTCGCCGTGGCCGTACGGCGTCTCGACGATGACACTCAGAAACTCACGTTCCGCATCGCTGACATTCCCGCCCACGACCGCGAGGAAGCTGTCGCCGCCCTCGTCCGCACCCTCGACCAGGATTCGGACGACTGCCTCGGATTCGTCATCGACCGCGCCGGGGTGACCGCCGAACACGACTGGGACCGTGTGCTGTCCCGCCCCGGAGAACCCGTGTCCGTGTGGCCCGACACCCTGGGCATCCTGCGCACCAGACTGCCCGCCCATCCCGAGCTCGCAGGCGTGGGTTACACGGACTACGGCCGACTGGTCGTATTCCATCGTCCGTGAGCATCAGCAAGCCGGTCGGACGCGGAACGCACATACCTGGATCCATGCGGGGAGGGCCCCGGGAAACCCGTCTGCCGCCAGGCTGCTGCGTTTGTCGGTGGCGGACGATATTCATCAAGGGGTTCGAATACCATCGAGTGATCATCGACGGAGTGCGTGATGGGCTGGTCCCGCGTGCCGAGGTCCAGCGGCTGCGCACGCCAGACCCGGCGCGCTTCCGGCGGGAGACGCAACGCGCGCGCTCCCTGCTCTTTTGGAATGGGCAGCCGAGCCCGTTCCAGAAAAGCTGCTCAAGGCCCGCCCCGGGGTGTCGCCGGTGACCGGGCCTTAGAAGACCGTGCCGTGGCCGTTCGCGCGGCGCGACCGTCGACTCAAGGCACCCGCGCGACCCCCACATAGAACCCGCTCCGCTCCTGCACCGGCGCAGGCTCCTCCTGGTACCACTCCGTCGCGAACACCAGGCCGGGATCGACCAGTTCGAGGCCCGTGAAAAAGGGTTCCACCTCCGCCCGAGTGCGCATACGGAGGGGGATCGTGCCCTTCTTGTAGGCGTCCTCCACCTGTTGCTTGAGGTCCGGATGCTGGTCGGCCGTGCCGTGGGAGAGGACCAGGTAGCTGCCGGAGGGGAGGGCGTCGAGGAGGGTGCGGGTGAGGGCGTAGGGGTTTTCGGTGTCGGGGAGGAAGTGCATGAGGGCGATGAGGGAGAGAGCTATGGGGCGGTCGAAGTCCAGGCGTTCGCGGGCGTGGGCGAGGATCGCCTCGGGACGGCGTACGTCGGCGTGGATGTAGTCGGTCGCGCCCTCCGGGGTGCTGACCAGCAGCGCCTCCGCGTGCCGCAGCACGATCGGGTCGTTGTCGACGTAGACGACGCGGGACTCCGGGCGGATCGCCTGGACGATCTGGTGCAGGTTCGGCTCCGTGGGGATGCCGGTGCCGATGTCGAGGAACTGGTCGATGCCCCGCGCCGCCAGCCATGCGGAGGCGCGGTGCATGAACTCCCGGTTGCGGGCGGCGCTGCGCCGGGACTGCTCGGGCAGCGTCTCGCCCACCTGCTGGTCGACCGGGTAGTTGTCCTTCCCGCCCAGCAGCCAGTCGTAGACGCGGGCGGGATGGGGCTTGCTGGTGTCGATCTGCACGGGACGCTCCTCCGGCGCGAGAACACGTGACTGGCCTGCGCCGCAAGGGTATCCGCCGCGCGGTTACCGCTTCTGTTCCACGCGCACCCAGTCCACCTCCGCCTGCACTCCCCCGGCGGCGATCCGGTCCACGCTGGACTGCGGCAGCCCCCAGTACGGCGAGGTGACCTGGTTCCAGCCGGCCGGGTAGGCGCCGCCCAGGGCCAGGTTCAGGATGACGTACTGGTTGTGGTCGAACACCCATTGCCCGCGCGTCGATTCGAGCTTGTTGCGGGTGGTCTCCTGGACGAGGCGGTCGTCGACGTAGAACCGCATCGCGGTCGGCGTCCACTCCACGGCGTAGGTGTGCCACTGGTCGGCGCGGCCGCCGTTCGGGTAGGTCTGGCGGGCGCCGATGTTGCCGTCCGCCGAGTAACCGGGGCCGTGCAGCGCGGAGCTGGTCCAGTCGCCGTAGCCGATGTTCTCCATGATGTCGGTCTCGCCGGAGGCGGGCCAGGAGACGGAGGGGTCGTCCACGTTGCTGCCGAGCAGCCAGAACGCGGGCCAGAAGCCGTCGCCGACCGGCAGCTTCATCCGGGCGCTGACCTTGCCGTAGCTGAAGTCGAACTTGGTGTTGGTGTCGATGCGGCCGGAGGTGAAGTCGTAGGTGCCGCCACCCGCCTTGGCGCAGCCCTTGCAGTACTTCGCCCGGAGAATCAACTCCCCGTTTTCGGTACGGATGTTGTCGGCGGAGTCGACGTAGGCCTGGGACTCGCCGTTGACCGACCCCATCTCGGTGCCGGTGCGCACCACGCGCCACTTGGAGCGGTCCAGGGCGGCGCTGGTGAAGTCGTCGAAGAACGTGGTCTGGTAGGTGCCTTGTTGCTCGGCGGGCAGTGCCGGGTACGCGGCCGAGGCGCTGCCGCCGGTGCCCCAGACCTGGAACTCGTAGAGGGAGTAGCCGAATTGCGCGGTGTAGGGCGCCGGGTTGTAGAAGGAGCGGCGCTCCTTGCCGAGCATGCGGACGTAGCGGCCGGTGGCCGGGGACGGCAGGGTGACCGTGTCGTGCAGTCCGGCCGCGTCGCCGGGCGCCTGGACGTTGGCGCGGCGGGCCGAGACCTCGGCGGCGGACGGCTGGTACACGGTGCGCCAGGTGCGGTTGTCGTCGGAGACCTGGAGCAGGTAGTCGACGGCGTAGGCCGACTCCCAGTAGAGGTCGACGGAGGAGATGGTGGAGCCGGCGCCGAGGTCGACGGAGACCCAGCGGTCGGCGTTCCAGTCGCTGGACCAGCGGGTGCTGTCGCCCTTGAGGTTCGCGGGCCATCCGCCGTCGGTGACGAAGGCAGGTGAATTCCCCGCGTGCTGATAGAGGTTGGAGTACGCCGGGTGGTTGAGGGCGAGGTTGGTGCGGGTGGTGGAGGCGGCCGCGGGTTCACCCCCGTAGACCTTGAAGGAGTACAGCGAGTACCCGTACGGCGTGGCGCGTTCTAGGCCGCGCATCCGGACGTAGCGGCCGGTCACCTCCTGCGGGTAGGTGTGCGCGGTGACGGAGCCGCCGGTGCCCGCGGTCTCGGTGTAGAACGGCGTCCAGTCGGTGCCGTTGCGGGAGACCTCCAGCACGTATCTCTTGCCGTACGCGGCCTCCCAGTCGAGGACCACGCGGTCGACGCGGATCGTGCTGCCGAGGTCGACGCGAATCCAGGCGTCGTCGGCGAAGTTGCTGGACCAGCGGGTGGTGCCGTTGCCGTCGAAGGCGAGCGCGGCGGCGGTGCCCGCGTTCTCGCTGCCCGAGGCGGTGACGGCGGCGGGGTTGCCGGCGTAGGCGGTGGCGGCGCGGTCGGTGTCCCAGGTGGCGGCCGCGGCGGCCGGTGCGGCGGTGGCGGGGGCGGTCAGGGCCGTGGTCCCGGTGAGCAGGGCGACGGCGGCGAGTGCGGTGAGCAGGGTGCGGGGGGTGCGTGACGGCATGCGGCTCTCCTCGGGAGGATCTGTCGGCGGTGCGGGGCCTGGACAGTTCGGTGCCTGGTGCATGTCACATGGAAGGTGGGGGGCGGGCACGCCTGACGCGCCCGCCCCGGGGGGCTCAGGCCGCGCGGCGCCCGAGCTTGCGGTGGGTGTCGATGATCTCCGCGTACCGGCGCCCGCTGGCCTTGATCGTGCGGGCCTGCGTGGCGTAGTCCACGTGGAAGAGGCCGAAGCGCTTGTCGTAGCCGTACGCCCACTCGAAGTTGTCCATCAGGGACCAGGCGAAGTAGCCGGCGAGCGGGGCGCCCTTGGCGGCGGCGGAGGCGCAGGCGGCGAGGTGGCTCTCGAGGTAGGCCCGGCGCTCGGGGTCGTCGACGGTGCCGTCCGGGCCGACCAGGTCGGGGAAGGACGAGCCGTTCTCGGTGACGTAGATCCTGCGGGCGCCGTACTCCTCGGTGAGGCGCAGTAGCAGGGTCTCGATGCCGCTCGCGTCGATCTCCCAGTCCATACCGGTACGCGGGACGCCCTCCCGGCGCACGGAACGGGTGTACGGAGCAGGCCCGTTGGGGTCGTCGGCGACGTGGGCCGGCATGTAGTAGTTCAGGCCCAGCCAGTCCAGCGGGGTGGCGATGGTCTCCAAGTCGCCCGGCTTCTCCGGGAGCTCCACGCCGTAGACCTCGACCATGTCGGCGGGGAAGCCGCGGCCGTGCACCGGGTCGAGCCACCAGCGGTTGACGTGCCCGTCCTGGCGGCGCGCGGCGGCCACGTCGTCGGGGCTGTCGGTGGCGGCGTACACGGTGGAGAGGTTGTTGACGACGCCGATCTCGGCGTCGGGCGCGGCGGCGCGGACCGCCTGGGTGGCGAGGCCGTGGCCGAGGAGCAGGTGGTAGGAGGCGCGGACGGCAGCGGTGAGGTCGGTCCAGCCGGGGGCCATCTTGCCTTCGAGGTGGCCGATCCAGGCGGAGCAGAGGGGCTCGTTGAGAGTGGCCCAGTGGGTGACGCGGTCGCCGAGGCGTTCGGCGACGGCCGAGGCGTACGCGGCGAAGTGCTCGGCGGTGTCCCGCTCCGGCCAGCCGCCCCGGTCCTGGAGCACCTGCGGCAGGTCCCAGTGGTAGAGGGTGACGGAGGGGGTGATGCCCGCCTCCAGCAGGGCGTCGGTCAGCTCGTCGTAGAAGGCCAGCCCCTTGGCGTTGACCGGGCCGTCGCCGCCGGGCATCACGCGCGGCCAGGCGACGGACAACCGGTAGGTGTCGACGCCCAGTTGGCGCATCAGACCGAGGTCGTCGCGCCAGCGGTGGTAGTGGTCGCAGGCGGTGTCGCCGTTGTCGTCGCCGTCGATCTTGCCGGGGGTGTGCGAGAAGGTGTCCCAGATCGACGGTGAGCGGCCGTCCTCGGCGACGGCGCCCTCGATCTGGTACGCCGAAGTGGCCGTGCCCCAGCGGAAGTCGGTCGGAAGGGCGGCGAGGTCGATGGGCTCGGACATGGAAGTCCCTTCGAGGTGCGGGAAGTCGGTCACTTGACGGCGCCCGCCGTCAGTCCCGTGACGAGATAGCGCTGGAGCAGCAGGAACCCGGCGACCACGGGGACGCTCACCACGAGCGAGGCGGCCATGATCTGGTTCCAGTAGACGTCGTAGAGGGTTGAGTAGCCCTGGAGTCCGACGGCGAGGGTGCGGGTGGTGTCGGTGGTCATCACGGACGCGAAGAGCACTTCTCCCCACGCGGTCATGAAGGCGTAGACGGCGACGGCCACGATGCCGGGCACCGCTGCGGGCACGACCACCCGGAACAGTGCGCCGAGCGGGCCGCAGCCGTCCACCAGCGCCGCCTCGTCGAGGTCGCGCGGCACCGAGTCGAAGTACCCGATCAGCATCCAGATGGAGAACGGCAGCGAGAAGGTCAGGTACGTCAGGATCAGCCCGCCGCGCGAGCCGAACAGGGCGATCCCGGTGGCGTTGCCGATGTTGATGTAGATCAGGAACAGCGGGAGCAGGAAGAGGATGCCCGGGAACATCTGGGTGGACAGCACGGTGACCGTGAAGACCCGCTTGCCCCGGAAGTCGTACCGGCTGACCGCGTAGGCCGCGAAGACGGCGATGACGACCGAGCAGACGGTGGCCGAGCCCGCGACGATCAGCGAGTTCACGAAGTACCGGGCGAGCGGCACGGTGGACCAGATGTCGATGTACGGCCGGATCGTCAACTCACTGGGCAGCCAGCGGAACTTGTCGGTGACGTCGGCGAGCGGCTTGAGCGAGCTGGAGACCATCACGTAGACGGGCAGCAGCACGAAGCCGGTGAGCAGGGTGAGGAAGATCCGGCGGGACCACAGGAACGAACGCGGCGGCGCCATGGGCGAGTCAGCCATTTCCGGCCCTCCTTCCGCGCGAGGTGAACAGCAGGTATCCGCCGGTCACGGCCAGCAGGAAGAGCAGCAGCAGGACGGACATGGCGGAGCCGGTGCCGAAGTCCCAGGTGAGGAAGGTCGTTTGGTAGATGTGCACGGAGATGAGGTCGGCGGCCTCGGGTGCCGCCCGGCCGAACAGGACGTAGGGCGTGTTGAAGTCGTTGAACGTCCACAGGAACAGCACCAGGACCAGCACCTGGTTGACCGGGCGCAGGGACGGCAGGGTGATGCGGCGGATCTGCTGCCACATCCCGGCGCCGTCCAGGGCGGCCGCTTCGTAGAGTTCGCGCGGGATGTTCTGGAGGCCGGCCATCACGATGAGGAAGGCGAACGGCCAGCCCTTCCAGACCGAGACGGTGAGCAGGGCGTAGAAGCTGTTGTCGCCGATGAGCCAGAAGGACGGCTTGTCGGTGAGGTGGAGCTGGTCGTGCAGGACGTGGTTCACCAGGCCGTTGTCGTGCTGGAACATGAACACCCAGGTGATGACGGCCGCGTAGACGGGCAGCGCGTACGGCACCAGGAACAGGGCGCGCAGGATGCCCCGGCCCCGGAAGGTGTCCTGCATGAAGATGGCGGCGGCGGTGCCGAGCGCCCAGCACAGGGCGACGGAGAGCAGGGTGAAGCCGACGGTGACGGCGAACGAGCGCAGCAGCGCCTCGCCGGCCGGGGCGTCGAAGTCCACGGCCACGCGGTAGTTGCGCAGGCCGGTCCAGGGGGCGTTGTTCCAGTCGCGCAGGGTGAAGCGGGTGATCGCCCGAAAGCTCATCAAGGTGCCGATGACCATCGGGACCAGATGGACGAGGAGTTCGAAGACCAGGGCGGGCAGCAGGAGCAGGTACGGGAGCGCGGTACGGCGGGACCGCCCGGTGCGGCGCGGGCCGCGCGCCGCACCGGGGGTGTCCTCGCGCACCGGTTCCTTGAGAACGGTGGAGGTCATGGACGTCAGACCGCCGGCATCTGCTGCTGGGCCTTCTCCAGCTTGGCCTTGACGGAGGCGGTGGTGACCGCGCGCCCGGCGGCGGCGTCGGCGAACAGGTCCTTGACGGCGGTACCGACGGCGGTCTCGAACTGCGACTCGGTGGCGACCTGCGGCAGCGCGGCGGCGCTCTTGGCGAGGGTGTCCTTCAGCACGGCGGTGGACGGCCCGTCGAAGGCGGGGTCTCCTTGCGCGGCCTTGACCGGCGGGATGGAGCTGTACGCCTTGTTGAGGATCTTCTGCTCGGCGTCGCTGGTCATGAACTTCACGAACTCGGTGGCGCCGTCGAGGTTGTGGCTGTCCTTGAAGACGGCGATGTTGATGCCCGCGGCCATCGAGTTGACCTGGGCGCCGGGCCCGGGGGTGCCCTTCTGGACGGGTACGGGGGCGACACCGTAGGCGTCGTCCTTCATGCCCTGGGACTTGAGGTTGGCGGCGGCGGACTGCCAGAGCAGCATGGCCTGCTTGCCCTTGGCGAAGTCGCTGACGGACTGGTTCTGCGCGTACTCGGCGTTGCCCGGCGGGATGGCCTTGTCCTTGGCCATGAGGTCGACGTACTGCTTGACGGCGTCGACCACCTTGGGGTTGGTGAAGTCGGGCTTGCCGTCGGCGGAGAAGAAGTCGGCGTCGTGCTGCTTGGCGAAGACGAAGACGTGGTGGATGTTCTCGGAGAGGTTCGAACCCTCGGCGCCGAGCACGGACTTGCCCTTGGCCCTGATCTTGGCGCCGTCCGCGACGAGTTCGTCCCAGGTGGCCGGGGGCCCGTCTATGCCGGCGTCGGCGAAGATCTGCTTGTTGTAGTAGAGGGCGTACGACATCGAGTACAGCGGTACGGCGGCCGGGTCCTTGCCCTCCGCGCCGGTGGAGCCGAGCGCGGGGTCGACGAAGCGGTCCCGTCCGCCGATCTTGGCGAAGTTCTTGGCGTCCCAGGGCAGCAGCGCGCCGGTCGCCTGGAGGGAGGCGCTCCAGGTGTTGCCGATGTTCAGCACGTCCGGGCCCTGGCCCGAGGTGGTGGCGGTGAGGATGCGGTTGAGCAGGTCGGACCAGGGCACGACCTCCACCTTGACCTTGATGCCGGTCTGCTGCTCGAACTTGTCCAGCTCGGGCTGGAGTACCTGCTTGTCCACGGCGACGCTGGCGCCCTGGTTGGAGGCCCAGTAGGTCAGCGTCTTGGACGAGCCACCGGCCCCGTCCCCGCTGTCCGTACCTCCTCCGCACGCCGTGGCCGCGAGGGCGAGAGACATGACGACGGCGCCTGTGGCCGCGGCTCGGATGCTGCGCATGGCTCCAGCGGTCCCTTTCCGGGAGAGAGAAACCCCGAAAACCGCGTCGGCTCCTCAGGGCTTAATTTAGGACGTGAGTTAATCCTCCGGAGGGGGGTGCGTCAAGGGATTCGGCACGGGTAAGTGAGCGGGTCTCGCGTTCTGAGAGGATCACCCGTCAACTGTTCTGCACCGGAACACGTTTCAGGGGGATGTCACGATGCTCACCGCCCGCAGTGTGGGACCACTGCTGCTGATCGCCGCGCTGCTGACGGGGTGTTCGCCGGCGAATGACTCGGGCAAGTCGGCCGCGCCGGCCCGGACTTCGGCACCAGCTTCATCGGCACCGGCTGCTCCGGCATCTCCGTCCGTGGCTCCGCCCGAGGTCCGCGACGCCTTCGCCGTCCTCCAGGCCACCTACAACGACGGCTGCACCACCGAAGGCAACTGCGAGTACTTCCTGAACCGCGTCCTGAGCAACCTGACCGACCTCCATGACTCCATGAAGGTGAGCCCCAAGGGCCAGGGCCACTTCGCCGCCCCCCTGACCTGGACGGACAAGCTCCGCGAGACCGTCGGTGCCGACCCGTCGTTCCCCGACCTCAAGCGCCACCAGAAGCTTCTGCTGGACACCCGCGACAAGGTCAACACCTGGATGCAGTCGCATCCCGAGGACTACCGCTGAGCGGGCCGGCCGAAGCAGGGGGAGAGTCGATGAACACGTCCAGTGAGGCGTTCCGGTCGCTTCAGGCGGACGATCCGGTCGCGGTGGGGGGCTACCGGCTGGCCGCCAGGCTCGGGGCGGGCGGGATGGGACGGGTCTATCTGTCGCACACGCAGGGCGGCCGGCCGGTGGCGATCAAGGTCGTACGGTCGGAGCTGGCCGACGACCCCGCCTTCCGGCGCCGGTTCCGCCGGGAGATCGCGGCGGCCCGCCGCGTCCGGGGCGCGTACACCGCGGAGTTGATCGACGCCGACCCGGAGGCCGAACCGCCCTGGCTCGCCACGCTGTACGTGCCGGGCCCCTCCCTGGCGGACGCCGTCGCCGAACGCGGGCCGCTGCCGGTCCCGGCCGTCCTGTGGCTGATGGCGGGCGTGGCCGAGGCGCTCCAGGCGATCCACGATGCCGGCATCGTGCACCGGGATCTGAAGCCGTCGAACGTGCTGCTGGCCACCGACGGCCCCCGCGTCATCGACTTCGGCATCTCCCTGGCCGCCGACGCCACGTCGTTCACCGCCACCGGCGCCGCCATGGGCACGCCCGTGTTCATGGCCCCCGAACAGGCGTCCGGTGGCGAGATCACCCCGGCGACGGACGTCTTCGCCCTCGGCCAGACGGCGGCCTTCGCGCTCCTGGGCGAACCGCTCTACGGCGACGGCTCGTTGCCCGCCGTGCTGTACCGGATCGTTCACTCCGCGCCCGATCTGTCCTTGCTCCCGGAGGAGTTGCGCCCGCTGTTCGCCCGCTGCCTGGCCGCCGACCCGAAGGACCGGGCCACTTTGGCGGACATCGTCCAGTGGTGCGGGGAACGCATGGGCCCCGCCCCCGAGGGTGGCGCAGGATCGTCCGTCTGGCGGGAGATCAGGGGGTCGGAGCTGACGGTTCCGGCACCCCCCGCCCCGTCGACCCGGATGCTCCCGCCCACCTCCGTGCACTGGCCCTACGCGCCCCCGCCGGCCGAGCCGATGTCCCGCCGGACGCGCGCGGCACTGATCGCGGGCGCCCTCGCGGCCGTCATGTCCCTGGCGCTGCTGGGGGGCCTGGCGTGGACGGCGCTCGGCTCGGCGGGGTCGCACGGTTCCACGGCGCGGGGCTCACAGCGGCCGACTACCGATGCCGGAACGGGGGCGGGCGCCGGCGGCTCCGGCTCCCTCGGTGACGCGGTCGAAGCCTCGTCCCGTCCCTCCCCCACCGCCCCCGCGACACCGCTGCCCATCGCCGAGCCCCTTCAGTACCTGGACGCGACGAACTCCCTGAACCTCGGCGACCAGGACGTCCGGAAAGACCGCAAGGGGGACATCCGCTTCACCTGCCGCGCACAGAAGTGCTCGCTGGAGAGCCGCAGCAGTGTGCTCCTCCCGCGCTTCGTCGAACCGGGCGCCACCTACGACTCGTGCGAGTTCGAACTCCGGCATGCCACCAGCCACCACCTGCCCCTGGCGGCCGTGGCGACGGGAAGCGAGATCTGCGCCAGGGACCGCGCGGGCAACATCGCCCTCCTGGTGGTCCAGGTCAAGTCGACCGCGTCGCCCGAAGTGGGTTTCCTGATGGTGGACGTGACGGTCTGGCCGCCCGCCTGAGCGGGCGCACCGGTCAGCCGAGAGGGTCCGCCAGGTGCCAGCCGTCGGCGAGCAGGCGGTCCACCGCTGTGAGGGCGGCGGCGAGGCGGGTATGGCGGTCGCCGTGGAGTTCATGCCAGGGGACGCCGGAGGTGGTGAGGGTCTCGCGGAAGCGGTCGGTCATCCAGCCGCGCAGGTGCTCGCCGTCGCGCAGGCCGTCGTCGTCGAAGGGGACGTCCTTGTCGGAGGTGAGCAGGTAGAGGGCGCGCGGGGGCATCGACTGCGCGAGGTCCCGGACCGCGGCGGTGGTGCGGCCGCGGTAGCGCTCCTGCCAGATGGTGGTGGCCAGGGCATCGGTGTCGCACACGAGCACCGGCCCACCGGTACGGGCGGCCTGCTGCTCGGTACGGTTCTGACGGCGGGCGACGAGTTCGAAGTCGGCGTCGTCCCAGTCGAGGTCGCCCACGGTCGGCGGCGGTGCGTCGGGGGCCGCCAGAGCGCGGGCGCGGGCAAGCTTGGCGACGGTCAGCTCGCGGCCGTACTCGGGCACCCAGCGGGTGAGCGCGTGCGGGCCGCCTCGGGCACGCAGAGCGGTGGCGAGGTCGCGGGTGAGGGTGGTGGTGCCGGTCGACTCGGCGCCGACCACGACGACCCGGCGGGCCAGCCAGGCCCGGACCGGTGGCTCGATCTCCGCCCAGTGGGCGACGGGGTCCGCGCGGACCTTCGTACCGGAGACGGCGAAGGTGCCCCGGTCGAGGTCCAGCAGCACGGGGGCCGCGTCGAAGCGGCGGGCGAGTTCGGTGCCGTAGGGCTCGGAGCTGAACACCGCGTCCACGGCGGGTGCGTGCGGGCCCAGGGCGAGGGCCTCGCGCATCAGGGCAACATGCCCCTCCCAGGCCACCTCGCTGTCGTAGTCGACCGGCAGATCGTCCACGACGCCCACGACCGCGACGTGCGGGTCGTCGGCCCAGTGCTCACGTATCCAGGCGACGCGCTCCGCCAGCGGGATCGACTCCTGGCCGGCCGCCATCACGACGACCGTGACGGCGTCGCACGCGTCGGCGGCGGAGCGGATCAGGAAGTGGTGGCCGGAGTGCGGCGGGTAGAACTTGCCGATCACCAGCCCGTGGACGAAACGGGCGCTCACGCGGCCACCGTCCGGTCCGGCGCCGCGGCCGGGGGCCGGGCGGCCGCCGACTCACGGCGCCAGGAACGCCATCCGACCAGGCACATCGCCAGGAAGAGCACGTAGACGATGCCGGTGAGGTCGAGTCCCTTGGCGAAGTACAGCGGGATGTAGACGAGGTCGGCGGCGATCCAGAAGTACCAGTTCTGGATCTGCTTGGCGTTGAGCAGCCACTGCGCGGCCAGCGAGAGTGCAGTGGTCAGGGCGTCCCAGAACGGGGCGGAGTCGTGCGCGCGGGTCAGCAGCACGGTCAGCCCCCAGGTGACGGGCACCAGCAGGGCCAGCAGGACGTACAGGCTGGACCGGGAGGCGTGCCCCATCCGCCGGCGGGAGCGCCGTTCGCCCCCGCGCAGCCAGATCAGCCAGCCGTACGCGGCGAGGACCAGGTAGACCACTTGGAGCGAGGCATCCGCGTACAGCCGGGCGCTCCAGAACAGCACCAGAAAGAACAGGTTGTTGGCGATCCCCACGGGGAAGTTCCACACACTCGCCCGTACGCACAGCCAGACGCACACCGCACCGGTGGCGAAGCCGAGCAGCTCGGACCAGGTGACCGCGTCCTGACCCAGATGGAACAACTGATGGTTCAGCGGCGCGACCAAGCTGCTGAGTATGTCCGGGACAGCCATGCCGTCCTCACCCCTCCCTATTAATGTCGATGTGACGATAACAAGGAGGGGTGAGGTTGCACAACGGAGTCGCAGCAAACCGCAACGCACGCCCTCGTGTGCCCGGCTGTGCTTGCTGTCGGGGCGGTGCGACCGGAGGGAGGCAGGGCGCACCACTGTGCCGCTCGAAGCCCACCCCTTTCGGTGGCCCCGGCGACTGCCGTCCGGTCTCTCCGCTCCCGTCTGGAGGCGACGCCTTCAGCTGCCGCCCCGGACCATGGACTCAGGCAGCGACCAAGAGGGGGCCGGCACCCGAGCCGAGCGAGCGGAGGATCCGTGCCTCCTCCTTCCGGGCGGCGGAGGGGGTGATGCGGCCGGTGGCGCGGCGGAGGGCGAGGCGGGCAAAGGCGTCGGCGGTTTCGTTGAGGTCGTGTCCGATGTGGCCCTTCAGCCAGCGGACCTGCACGCGGTGGCGGTGGCGCAGCAGACGGCCCATCAGGTGCCGGCTCTCCGGGAAGAGGAGGGTTCGGTGGGCGAGGGCCGGGTCCGCGGAGCGCAGGGCCGAGTCGACCACGTCGACTGCCTGCGCGCTGTCGCACAGCAGGACCACGGCCGCGTCCTCGTGGTGCTCGAGGAGGCTGAGGGCGGCAGCGCAGATGCCGAGGACTTCGGCTTCGCCGCTGCTCGACGCCAGGGAGTCGCCGTATCCGGTGGTCCCGTCCTCGGCGGCCCAGCCGTAGCCGCACAGTGCGGAGTCGTCGCCGACGGCAGCGTCGGCGACGGCCACGACGGCTGTGTCGGGGAGGTCGGCGAGCAGGGCGTAGCGGTCCACGTCGGCCGGAACTGAGTCCGTCTGATGTTCACCGTCGCCGTTCTCTGCCGTGTCGGCAGAGTGGGCGTCGGGCAGGAGGGCCGCGAGAGCGCGGTGGCAGTGCGGGCAGCCGTCGGCCCGTTCGCGGCAATCCGCCTGGTGTCGCGCAACCAGCTCCCGCACCCGGTGCCACAACTCGGGCTCGGTGTCGGCGAAGCGCGCCAGGGCCGCGGCGCGGCACTGCGCGACGAGGTCCGCGAAAGGCCCCGTGGTCACGCAGGCTCGCATCCGCTCGTGGAGCTCCGTGGTCCGGAGCAGGGCCTCGCGGGCACGGGCGGCGAGAACCGCGGCGTCCTGGTAGGCGGCGTCCAGAGCGTCAAGCCGGGTGCGCCGCGCGGAGGGAACGCAGGCGAGTACCTCCCGTTCGGCCTGACCGATCGCGTAGCGGCCCCAGGCCAGCGCCGCACGGGCGTGGCGGCTCCACCGTTCGGCCATCGCCTCGTGCGCGAGGTACGGGTTCTCCTCTTCCCAAGCATCGCGCAGGAGCGCCCGGACGAAGGCGTCGTCGTCGCAGTCCCGCAGTTCACGTACCGCTGCCGGCAGTTCGTCGCCTGCCGTTCTCCGGTCCCAGGCCCACTGGGCGAGGTCGCTCTCCGGCGCCTGCGGTGTGCCGTCCGGCACCCCCCTGTCGCGGAGTTCCTGCCGCAAGGCCTCGGCGAAGGCCGCGGGGGACGCCCTGCGCGCCACTCTCAGCTCCAGCATGTCCACCGGCTGGGAGCGGCCGGCGAGGCGGCGGGCACGCTGCTCCTTGTACACGGCCTCCGCCTGCGACCGGGCCCGTCGCACCCTGCGTGCGTGTGCTCGCAGCCGGCGCAGCCGCTCGGCGAGCTGAGCCAAGAGTTCCGCGCGCCGGACCTCTCCGCGGGCGAGGACGTCGGCGTGGGCGAGAGCGACGGTGATGGGGCCGGCGAGCGAAACGTGTTCCAGGGCCGCGGCGGTCTCCGGAGCGCAGATCCCGTTCATTCGTGCGAGGACGGCCTCCTGAAGGCCGGTGAAGTCGTCGGCGAAGCGACGGATCAGCTCGGTGTGCTCGGTGATCGTCACGGTGGCCTTCCAGGTCGCGGGTGGTGGTGAAGGGGGCCGCACAGGGTGTGCGATCGGGCGCGGGTACGGCCGGCCCGTGGACACGGTTCCGGTCTGCACCCGATGACGGCGGAGGCGTGAGCCGCCGCCGTGTGGCCGACGACGAGCGCAACTGGCGGGGCTCCGTACGCGGTCGGGGCTACTGCACCTGGCCGGTGAAGATGGCCGTGCGGTACCAGCCGGACCCGGACGTGTCGGTCGGCATGATTTCGATCTGGGCGTTCCTGGCCGTCTTGGGGAACACGCAGGCCGCCTTCCAGCTCTGCGACTTGCCCGGCAGCAGGTGCGTGTCCGGTGTGCCGGCGAAGCCGGCGTCCGTGTCGAAGACCTCCTCGGCGCCGTCCGGGCAGGACAGGCTGACCATGCTCAGGTCGATCGAGGACTTGGAGCCGTTCTGCATGGTGACGGAGAAGGCCAGGTAGGCCTTGCCGGACGGGCTGGCGTACTCGCCGGAGGTGCCCCGGCTGAAGCCGCTGAGCCGCGCCTTGACGCCGTTGTTCCACTTGGCGGTCTTGTCCAGCGCGACGGTGAAGGTGTCACTGTCGGAGTCGTCCTGGGCGGTCTGCGCGTCCCCGGCGCTCCGGGTGTCCTGCGAGGCGCTCACGGTGGCCGCCGGCGGTTCGATGTCGGCCTGGTTGCCGCCGGTGCTGGAGCAGGCGGACAGGGAGCAGCCCACGACTGCCGCGGCCACGGCGAGGACGGTCCTGCGCGGGCGGGCCAGGGGCGCCGCGATCAGCGCGAGACGCGAGACAGCGGGGGTGAGCCGCGCTCCGTGCCACGACGGCTTCCTCCCGGCGTGCGGAGACGAAGGGGAGGCAGAGGACGGCGTGCCGGAGATGTTCGGGTAGTTCATGAGGTCGCTCCTTATAGGGAGGTGAACGGAAGGGACTGACGGGTGGCGGAAGGAGAGGGCGCGCATGCGGACGGAAGCGGAACCGCCGCGCCGGGTCCGGACCGGGGGGGCCAACCGGGGGCGGACGCGGGGTCACAGCCTGGACGGCACGGGTACGCGGGTGGCGAGCCGCGGGTCGCGCCCTGCTGGTGGGGCCCGTCCGGAGACGGGCGTCGGCTGGGGAAGTCGCGGCGTCAAAAGGCCCGTGCCGCAGGCCCGTTCAGCTCCGCACGCCCCGAACGTCCGGCTCAACTCGCCGTTCGGGTCGAGGAGTGCGCCCGCGACGCGGCCGGCGCAGTCCTTCACGCCGTCCGGCCGCTCTGGAACTTCAGCGTCCGCCGTACGGTCGTGCGCGCGGCTCGACCTGACGCCGGTCCTGCCCGGACATGGTCTTGAGGGTGCGCGACTCCTCCGCCTGACGCGGTGACGGCACGAGACGTACCGGCGTCGCGAGGGACCTGGTGCCGATGACCGCGTCCGGCCGGACCGGCATGACGGTGAGCGGGAGTCCTGCCGGGATGCCGCGCGGCACGGTCGGGCGCATGGGTCCCCCCCTGGGTGGTGGTCGATCGACCTCGGCCTGCCCCGAGGCGCCGCACGTCCCCTGTATCCCGCCGACAGGCGGGCCGGATGAGGGGCTGAACGCTCAAGGACATGGCTGTGGCAACGAAAGTGACGCTCCACGTCGTGAGTGTCGCTCAGCGACGGAAGCGACTACATGTAAGCATGCACGTGAAAGCGTTGTCCATCAGCTTGCGGGAGTTGACGCGTGCTGTAGGGTGTGACCACGCCGACCATCGGAGCCAGGACCGCATCCATGCCGCAGCCACCCGCACCATCCGCCCAGGTGACAGCCGCCGAGATCTCCCGCATCGCGGGCGTCACGCGGGCCACCGTCAGCAACTGGCGCCGCCGGCACGTGGACTTTCCCGCGCCCTCGGGCGGCACGGACAGCAGCCCCCTGTACGACCTGGAGGAAGTCCGCGCCTGGCTCGCCTCCCGCGGACAGCACACGGCGGCCACGCCCAGCGGGGAGCTGCGCACCACCCTGCGCCTCCGCGAGCGGGCCGGCGCCGGCACGCCCGACCTGCTCCTGCTGGTCCTGGCGGCGGCCCGTCGCCCCGCCGACGACCTCACCGGTCTGCTCGCGCTGCCCGACGCCGACCTGGTGAAGCAGGCCAACGACGCGGCGGCCGGGGTCTCGGACGTGGTGCCGGACACGGAACCCGTCGAGTTCACCGCCGCCGACACCACAGTGCTGCGCGCCCTGCTGCTCTGCGTCCGCGACGAGAGCGCACAGACGGCGCTGGCCGTACTGGCGGAGCGGGAGCTGGAGGATAGCGCCGCCAGCGGCGCCTACCGCACCCCGGCCCCGCTCGCCGGCCTCCTCGCCCGCCTGATCCCGGGGTCCCCGACCCGCGTCCTCGACCCCGCCTGCGGCAGCGGCACCTTGCTGACGGCAGCCGCCGCACGCGGCGCCCGCGAGCTGTACGGGCAGGACAGCCTCCCCGTCCAGGCCCGGCGCACCGCGGTCGGTCTGACCCTGACGGCCGGGGACGGCGCGGACGTCACCGTGCGCACAGGCGACAGCCTGCGCGCCGACGCCTTCCCGGACCTCACCGTCGACGCCGTGCTGAGCAACCCGCCCTACGGCGACCGGGACTGGGGTCACGACGAACTGGCCTACGACTCGCGCTGGGCGTACGGTTTCCCGCCCCGCGCCGAGTCCGAACTGGCCTGGGTCCAGCACGCGCTGGCCCACCTCGAACCGGGCGGCCACGCCGTGCTGCTCCTCCCCCCGGCCACGGCGTCCCGCTCCTCCGGCCGCCGTATCCGCGCCGAGCTGATCCGCAGCGGCGCGCTGCGGGCGGTGGCGGCCCTGCCGCCTGGGGCGGCGATCCCGCTCCACATCGGCCTGCAAGTGTGGGTGCTGCAGCGACCGGAGCCGACCCGGCCGGCGTACCAGACGGTGCTCTTCGTCGACACGGTGGGCGAGCCGTCGGTGCCGGGGCGCGGCGGAACCCGTTCGGGTTCGGTGGACTGGGCGCGGGTGACCGAGCAGATCCTCTCCGCGTGGACGGCATACGCCGAGGACCCGGACGGGTTCGAGGCGCAGGCCGGTGTGGCGCGGGCGGTGAGCGTGGTCGACCTGCTCGACGAGGTGGTCGACGTGACCCCGGCCCGGCAGGTGCGCTCCTCGCAGGCGGACATCGACCCGCAGGAACTGGCCCGCGAGACGGCGGCGACGCGCGAAGGACTGGCGGCGGCCGTGCGGACGGTGGCCGAGCTGGCCGGCACGGCGCCGTGGGAAGCGGCAGGGGCTTCGGCCCGCGCGTGGCGCACTGCCACGGTGTCGGACCTGGCCCGGGGCGGGGCGCTGAAGGTGCTGCGTGCGGTCCCGGTCTCGCCGCGGGCGATGGCCGCCGAGACGGAGGACGCGGAAGCGGGCGCCGACGGCGGGGAACGCCCGCCTGTGCTGACGGGCGGCGACATCGCCCGCGGGACCGGGCCGACGGGGCAGGCCCTGGACGTGCAGGCTGAGCAGATGCCCGAGATCGCCGTGGGCGACGTCCTGGTCCGCAACCTGGTCGGCGGCACCGGCCCCGCGGCCCGGGTTGCGGGCGAGGCGGAGTCCGGTGCCTTGCTGGGGGTCGGCGTCCACCTGTTCCGGCCGGATCCGGCACGGCTGGACCCCTGGTTCCTCCTCGGTTTCCTCAGCTCGGAGGCCAACCTGGCAGGTGCCTCGACCGGCAGCTCGTCACTCCACCTCAGCCCGGGGCGGCTGCGCGTACCGCTGCTGCCGCTGGCGGAGCAGCGACGGTACGGCGAGGCCTTCCGCCGTGTCGAGGCGCTGCGTGAACAGGCGCGGCGCGCACAGGACTTGGCCGAGGAGACGGCCCGGCTCGTGAGCGGGGGGCTCACGGGCGGGCAGCTGGTGCCGGAGCCGACCTAGGCTCCGGAGCTACCCCCACTCTTGAAGCGGACGGATGAGGAACCTCCTCCCGCCGCGCTCACAGTCATCCGTACCGGCCCCGGAAGGGAAACGGGAAGAAGTCTTGAACAGCAGCAAGCACACGGAGTTGGCGAACCACGCGTGGTCCGTCGCCGACCTCCTGCGGGGGGACTACAAGCAGTCCGACTACGGCAAGGTCATCCTGCCGTTCACGGTCCTGCGGCGACTGGAATGCGTACTGCAGCCGACCCGCGAAAAGGTCGCGGAGACCGTGACGAAGTTCGAGGGCCAGGACATCCTCGCGGACAAGTTCCTCCGCAAGGCCTCCGGCCACGCCTTCTACAACACGTCCACGCTCACTCTGAAGAAGATCGCCGCGGACCCGCAGAACGCGGCGAAGAACCTCGCGGTGTACGTGGGGGCGTTCTCCGACAACGCCCGAGGTGTGCTGGACCGCTTCGAGTTTGCCCAGCAGATCAAGCGGCTGGACAGCGCGGGGCTGCTCTACAAGGTCATCGGCCAGTTCACCGACCTGGACCTGCGTCCCGAGATCGTGCCCAACCACAACATGGGCTACATCTTCGAGGAGTTGATCCGCCGCTTCTCCGAGCAGTCCAACGAGACGGCCGGTGAGCACTTCACGCCGCGTGAGGTCATCCAGCTCATGGTGCGGCTGCTGGTCGCCCCGGACGGCGACGCGCTCCAGCTTCCGGGCGCGGTCCGCACGGTCCTCGACCCGGCCTGCGGCACGGGCGGCATGCTCTCCGCGATGGACGACCTGATCACGGAGCTCAACCCCGACGCCACGGTGGAGGTGTACGGGCAGGAGCTGAACCCCGAGTCGTGGGCGATCTGCCGGTCCGACCTCATGATCAAGGGCCAGGACCCGGAGAACATCGCCTTCGGCAACTCCTTCTCCGACGACGGCCACGCGCGCAAGACCTTCGACTACATGCTGGCCAACCCCCCGTTCGGCGTGGAGTGGAAGAAGGTCAAGGACGAGGTCGAGGCCGAGCACAAGCAGCTCGGCGACGCCGGCCGCTTCGGCGCGGGCCTGCCCCGCATCAACGACGGTTCGCTGCTGTTCCTCCAGCACATGATCTCGAAGATGAAGCCGGTCGACGTGGACGGCGGGGGCGGCTCGCGCCTGGCGATCGTCTTCAACGGCTCGCCCCTCTTCACCGGCGCGGCCGGCTCGGGCGAGTCGGAGATCCGTCGCTGGATTCTGGAGAACGACTGGCTGGAGGGCATCGTCGCCCTCCCGGACCAGCTCTTCTACAACACCGGCATCTCGACGTACTTCTGGATCCTGACCAACCGCAAGAGCCCGGACCACAAGGGCAAGGTCGTGCTGCTGGACGCGCGGGGCCAGTGGCAGAAGATGCGCAAGTCGCTGGGCGACAAGCGCAAGGCGCTGGGCAAGGAGCACATCGCCGAGGTGGTCAAGCTGTACGGCGAGGCCCTGGCGGTGGCTGGGGACGCGGAGCACCCGCTGCACGGCAAGGTGAAGGTCTTCTGGAACGAGGACTTCGGCTACCAGCGGATCACGGTGGAACGCCCGCTGAAGCTGTGGTTCGAGGTGACGGAGGAGACGCTGGCGGCGCTGGGGGCGTCCAAGGTCATCCAAAAGCTCCCGCAGGCTGCGGCGCTGGCGGACGCCTTCAAGTCCCTGATGGGCGCGCGGTGGGGTACGAAGCAGGAAGCCTGGCTCGCGTTGAAGGACGCGGTGGTACAGGCCGGCGGGACGTGGCCCACGGGGGCGCCGTTCAACAAGGCGCTGCGTGAGGTCGTCGGGGTGCGGGATCCGGAGGGCGAGGTGCAGACCGTCAAGGGTCAGCCTGAGCCGGACTCGGAGCTTCGGGACTACGAGAACGTGCCGCTGGGCGAGGACGTCGAGGAGTACCTGAAGCGGGAGGTCCACCCGCACGTGCCGGACGCGTGGATCGACCACAGCAAGACGAAGATCGGGTACGAGATTCCGTTCACTCGGCACTTCTACGTGTACGAGCCGCCTCGACCGTTGGCGGAGATCGACGCGGAGTTGAAGGCGCTGGAGGCGGAGATTCAGGGGCTTTTGGGGGAGGTGACGGAATGACCCGCGCAGATCAGTGGCTTAGCTCAGCACCCGCTCACTGGACTCGTGGGCGTCTCAAAGATCTCATTTCCTCTTCAGCCAACGGCACCTGGGGCGGTGACCCAGTTGAGGATGGCAACAACGTTCGCTGCATCCGTGCCACAGACTTTGATCGCGTGGCACGTCGCGCGGACCTCTCCAACGCCCCATTGCGCTATGTAGAGCCCTCGTCGCTCCGTCAGCACCTTCTGCGTCCTGGTGACCTTGTTCTCGAGAAGTCTGGTGGCGGCGAAAAGCAGCCCGTAGGTATGGCTGTCCTGGTCACTGACACTGACGCAGTAGTCAGCTCCAACTTCTGTGCACGCATCAAGCCGTCTGCCGACGTCGACTCCAGATTCCTGACCTACGTGTTCGCTGCGGCATATGGGCAAGGACTAACCCAGGCCGCGATCAAGCAGACTACCGGCATCCAGAACCTCGACACGCAAGCATTCTTCGCATCCCGTTGGGCCTTCCCTGCGGAGGAGGAGCAGCGACGCATCGCTGACTTTCTCGATGTTGAGACTCCCCGCATCGACCGACTGATCCACTTGCAGGGCCGCACACTGGAGAAGCTCGAAGAACGGGAAGGGGCCCAACTCGACTCAGCGGTCGATGAACTCGTTGACCAATGGGGGACAGTACCTTTCCGACGGTTCCTTCGCGGCGTTGACCAGGGAACGAGCCCACAAGCTGAAGCGCTCCCCGCAGGGCCTGACGAGTGGGGCGTACTTAAAGTCAGCTGTCTCCGTCCAGGTCGCTTCTTCCCGGATGCCAACAAACGCCTCCCTTCAGACGTGGAGCCCGACGTCAGGCATGAGGTCCGCACAGGAGACCTCCTTATCACCCGAGCAAACACGCCTCAGCTAGTCGGTTCGACAGCTGTCGTGCCCCAGACCCGAGGGAAGCTCCTCCTCTCCGACAAGATCTTTCGAGTGCGTCTCGACGCAGGCATTACACCAGAGTTCGTGGCGATGGTTGCACGAGGAAGCAGAATTCGCGGCTTGTGCTCTGCTTCCTCGAACGGCGCTTCTCAGTCCATGGCTAATATTCGTTTTGAGGAAATCAAAGCGTGGCCGGTTCCGGCTGCGGCTCTCGACGCGCAGAAGGATGTGGTCCGACGCATCGACCGCCAGCGTTTGGCTCTGGACGAGATGCGCGCTCTGATTGAACGGCAGGTTTCACTGCTCAACGAACGGCGCCAAGCCCTCATCACCGCCGCCGTGACCGGCCAGTTCGACGTCACCACCGCCAGCGGACGTGACGAAACCGAAGGAGTCTCCGTATGAGCCCCGTGCACGACGAGTCGTCCTTCGGTTCTGCCATCGTCGCCGCCCTCTGCCAGCGCGGCTGGCGGGAGGCGAACCCGGAGGATTACCAGGCCGACCTCGGGCTCGACACCAACGAGTTGTTCACCTTCATCGGCGCCACCCAGCCCGACGAGTGGGATGAACTCCTCACCGTCTACGGTGGCAACCCCAACGAGGCGCAGCGCGGTTTCGCGCAGCGCCTCGACCGGGCCATCGCCGACGACGGGCTGCTCCACGTCCTCCGCAACGGCGTGAAGGACCGCGGAGTCCGGCTCCGCGTCGCCTACTTCAAGCCCAACCTCATCTCCACCCCCTCCGTCCTCGACGGCTACCGGGCCAACCGCCTCACCGTCGTACGCGAACTCCCCTACGCCACCAAGCAGACCGACTGGGGCCACCGCCTCGACCTGACCCTGTTCCTCAACGGCATCCCCGTCGCCACCGCCGAGCTGAAGAACCCACTCACCGGCCAGGGCGTCGAGCAGGCCAAGGAGCAGTACCGGACCGACCGCGACCCGACCGAGCTGATCTTCACGCGCCGCGTCATCGCCAACTTCGCCGTCGACCCCGACCTGGTCTTCGTCACCACGCAACTGCGCGGCAAGAGCACCCGGTTTTTGCCGTTCAACACCGGCTCGAACGGTCCCGGCCAGCCCGGCGGGGCCGGCAACCCGGCGCCGGCCGCCCACGGCAAGTACGCCACCTCCTACCTCTGGGAAGAGGTCTGGCAGCGGGACAACTGGCTCGACCTCCTCCAGCGTTTCGTGCACCAGCAGAAGCACAAGACGCCCGGCGGCGGCACCACCAAGTCGACGATCTTCCCCCGCTTCCACCAGTGGGACGTGGTCCGCAAGCTCACCGCGCACGCGTCCGTCCACGGAGCCGGCCAGAACTACCTGATCATGGCCTCGGCCGGTTCCGGCAAGTCGAACACCATCGGCTGGCTGGCCCATCGCCTCAGCGACCTGCACGCCCGCCGCGACCCCGCCGTCCTGCGGCCCGACGCCCTCGCCGACGGCCGTATCAAGCCGGGTGAGCCCGTCTTCGACAAGGTCATCGTCATCACCGACCGCCGCGCCCTGGACGCCCAACTCTCAGCGACGGTGGGCAGCTTCTCGCAGACCGACGGCCTGGTCGTGAAGATCGACGAGAAGCACGGAGCGAAGAGCGAACAGCTCGCCCGCGCCCTCTCCCGGGACACCGGCAAGATCGTCACGGTCACCCTGCACTCGTTCCCGGCGCTGCTGAACTACATCAAGGACAACCCGACCGAGATCAAGGGCACCCGCTTCGCGATCATCGTCGACGAGGCGCACTCCTCCCAGTCCGGCGACGCGGCCACCGCCGTGAAGTCGGCCCTGCGCGACCTCGGCCTGGACGCCGACTCGGACGACGAGGGCGCGACCACGGTCACCCTCGACGACAAGCTGAAGGCGAAGGCGGTCGAGCGCTCCCAGGCCGCCAACCTCTCCTACTTCGCCTTCACGGCCACCCCCAAGTCCAAGACCCTCGAACTCTTCGGCACGGAAGGCGTGGAGAGCGGCAAGACCGTCTATCGCCCCTTCCACACCTACTCCATGCGCCAGGCCATCGAAGAGGGCTTCATCCTCGACCCCCTGCGCAACTACGTCACCTACAACACCTACTGGAAGCTTGCGAACCTCAACCGCGACGAGAAGGAGGTCGACCCCTCCAAGGCGAACAGCCACCTCGCCCGGTTCGCCCTCATGCACGAGCACACCGTGTCCCAGCACGCCACGGTGATCGTCGAGCACTTCCTCGCCCACACCCGCAGCCGGCTCGGCGGACGTGCCAAGGCCATGGTGGTCACGGCGTCCCGCCACTCCGCCGTGCAGATGGCCCGCGCCATCCGCAGCTACATCGCCGACCGCGAGTACGGCACCAAGTACCCGGACCTCGGCGTCCTGGTCGCCTTCTCCGGCTCCCTCACCATCGACGGCGAGGAGACCACCGAGAGCAAGGAGAACGGCGGCCTGTCGGAGAGCGCGCTGCCCAAGGCGTTCGGCTACACCCGCGCCGACGACAAGGCCGCGAAGGCCGGCGGCAAGGGGCAGCAGGAATACCGGATCCTCGTCGTCGCCGAGAAGTACCAGACCGGCTTCGACCAGCCGCTCCTCACGACGATGTACGTCAACAAGACGCTGACCGGCATCGCCGCCGTGCAGACACTCTCGCGCCTTAACCGCACGGCCGACCGCAAGTCGCAGGCCGACCTGGCCGTCCTGGACTTCGTCAACGACGCCGAAGACATCCAGGACGCCTTCCGCCCGTACTTCGAGGAGGCGCACACCCTGCCCTCCGACCCGAACCTCCTCTACACGGCCCAGAGCCGCGTCATGTCCGCGCCGATCATCTCGGAGCAGGACATGGACGCGTTCGTCGCCGCGTACCTGGAGGCGCAGGAGAAGGCCGGTGGCTCCCAGGCCAAGTGGGAGAAGCTGCATGCCGAGCTGTACCGGCTCCTCTCCCCCGCCGGCACCCGCTTCAGCGCCCTCCTGGAGAGCGAGGAGGAGGACGACGTAGAGGCCGCCGAGGAGTTCCGGGCGAACCTCAACGACTACGTCCGCAAGTACGGCTTCCTGGCGCAGATCGTCCCCTACCAGGACGCCGACCTGGAGCGGTTGTACCTGTACGGGCGTTACCTGCTCAACCGGCTGCCCCGCCTCGCGGACGGCGGCGTCGACATAGGCGAGGTCGACCTCAGCCACCTGCGCGTCGAGAAGACCGGCGAGCACGACAAGTCCCTCGTGTCCGAGGGCCCGGCCGAACTCAAGGGGTTCGGCGACGGGGTCGGCGGCGGCAAGGACGCCGAGAAGTCGCTGCTGTCCGATCTGATCGAGAAGTTCAACGCGAAGTTCGGCACGGAGTTCACCGAGGAGGACGTCCTCCCGGCCTTCAACGCCACGAAGAAGGACCCGAAGGTCCGGGCCGCCGCCCTCGTCAACGACGAGGAGAACTTCGGCGTCGTCTTCGACAAGAAGTTCGAGGAGAACATGATGGACCATGTCTCCACGATCGACACGCTCGGCAAGCGGTACTTCGGGACGGACCGGGACTTCAAGTCCAACCTCGACCGCAGTGCGCGCCGCGCGGCCTGGCGGATGATCCGCCGGGAGGAGGGGCTGGATGAGTTCTGAGGGTGTCCGCGGTCCGGCATCACCCGGCGCCGGACCGCGGCCGGGCCTGACTGAAGTTGCCCCAGTCTGATGAACATAGACGGTCGGGCTGTGCCGCGTCGCTTGATCGACCAGTTCATCGCCTTTCCGATCCCTCGACAGACAGTCACGAAAGATCAACGCTAGGCTGTGTCAGGCGACGCAGCGCATGGCACTGGGGGCGAAGTTGGAAGAGACAGAACGCAGAGCCGCAACGGCTCCTATCCATATCCACCAGATCCGCACTGCGCTCCTGCAGCAGTACACGGGACTTATTTACGACGAAGACCTCAAAGGGTACGACCAGCAGGGCTACGAACAGCGTTTCCTCTCCCGCGCGTTAACGGCGGCCGCCGTACGCGAAGTGACCGGCTGCGATCACAAGACTGCTGGCGCCTCTGTCATCGACGGCGAAGATGATCAAGGCATTGACGGTGTGGCAGTCACGGAGGGCACACAAGAGGTTTGGCTCGTTCAAGCCAAGTGGAGTGACGAGGGCAAGGGCAAGCTCGACACCAACGCGGCTCACAAGCTCATCGCTGGTCTCCGCCTCATCGAGCAGCGAAGTTTCGACCGTTTCAACGATCGCCTGGAGCCGATCGTCGCTCGCGTCAACGCAGCGATGCATGACGCTCGGCTAAAGGTGACTTTGGTGATCGCTCTCATGGGTGTCGGGACCCTCAGCAGAGAAACCGTCAACGTTCTCGAAGACGCTCGGAACGAGTTCAACGGCCTTGGACCGGTCCTTGAGTACCGCGTAGTCCACGCTGCGAACATCCTCCGACAGATCCGTGAGGATCTCTCGCCCGAGCCTGTGCGGGTAACCGTACGGATGACGAACTGGCTTCGTCGGAACACTCCACTCACCGCCTACCAGGGCACGGTTCCAGCCAGCAATATCGCAGAGTGGTATAGGGCACATGAAAGCCGTCTGTACGAGCAGAACTTGCGACAGTCCCTCGGTACAACCCCAGTTAATTCGGGCATGCTGAGCACTCTGGTGAATGAGCCGGACAACTTCTGGCTGTTCAACAACGGGGTGACCGTGCTGTGCGATCAACTTGAAGAGGAGTGGCCGGGACGCCGCCGTCCAGACGAGCCCGTGCACTTGCGCATCTCAGGAGTCAGCGTCGTGAACGGCGCACAAACCGTCGCGGCGGCACATCGCGCCATGGAGGCGGCCCCCGAAGCGGTGGAGGACGCCGAGGTCACGGTCAAGGTGATCGTTGTCGACAAGAACATGCCGGGTCTCTCACAGCGCATCACAGAGACAACCAATACGCAGAACCACGTGGAGCAACGCGACTTCATCGCCTTGGATGAGGTGCAGGCGATGATCCGCGAAGACTTCATGCTGTCCCTGCAAAAATCCTACGTATTCAAGCGTGGTGAGCCCGACCCTGCGCCGGACGAGGGTTGCTCGGTTGTGCACGCCGCCATTGCCCTGGCTTGTGCGCACCGCAACACCGAACTCGCCGTACGAGCCAAGCGGGACACAGACCTCCTCTGGGAACGCGGCAACAGAGGCGCCTACCCTCGCCTCTTCGGAGAGCGTCCCAACGCCTTCCAGATCTGGCGCTCGGTACTTGTGCATCGCACGGTGGGTACTGCTCTCAACGAAGAGCGCAAGCGGTTCCAAAAGCGCGCCGCCGACGTGAGTCAGCGGGGTGACCTACTCGTCACCCATCTGGTCTTTCAGCTTCTCGATCAGGATCGCATCGACGATCCGGAGTACGACTGGGACGCGGCGCTGCAAGAGGTGCCCGCACTTACCAATCGGGTCCTGTCCTGGTTGATCCACCACATCGACGCGGAGTACGGGCCGACCTCATTTCTCAGTGGAACACTCACTGACGCCAGGCGCTGCAAGCGGCTAGCGGAGCTAGTACTGCGTGACGCCGAACGCGAAGGAGTCATCCCCGACCTGCCGGCGACCTACACGGCCACCAAGGGGAGTAAACGCAAGCCACGCCGCCCCAACGCTGTGCCTACCCTTGTGGACAACGGAAGGATCAAGAACGGCACCCCAGTCCGGCTACGTCTGTGGAACAAACCCGAGATTGACGCGCTCACCTCTTGGCTGGCGGAGGACCCCCGACGCGGCGAGGCCACCTGGGTGAACGACCGAACGCGGTGCCTGGTATGGGCAATCGACGGGAAGGCCTACTCGCCCACCCGTCTGGTCCTGAACCTCTACGAACTCGCTGGCTGGCAGGAGGCACCCGTGGCAGTGCAGGGACCAGCGCGGTGGACGTTGGACGGTACCGCCACTCTCTCTGATCTTGCGCGAGCACTGCACGATGAGCAGGCGGAACAGGAGTAGCTACGAGTTGTGCCGTAGCGCGCGCTGCGGCACGCCTGCCTCACTCCTTGCGCAACGCGTGATCGAGTAGCGCTGCGGCAGGGGCACTTATGCGCGCGCCCTGTCAGTCGGCCGGGCGACTTCTCACGGTGTCCGCGGTCCGGCACCCCCCGGCGCCGGACCGCACCCGCCTTGCCGGCCTCAGCCGCGCGCGGCCTGCTCCACGAAGGCGGACCAGGCATCGGCATCAACGCTGAGCGTCGGGCCGGTTGCCCGCTTCGAGTCCCTGACCATCACAATGTCCGACGCGAGACAGACCTCGACGCATTCGCCCCCCTCCCCGCTGCTGTAGCTGCTCTTGAACCAGTGGGGCTCCCTTGCCTGGCGGTTCATCTCTCTCCCAGAAGTCCCTCGACGAAAGCCATCGACTCACGCGGAGTCAGGGCTTGCGCCCTGAGGATGCCGTACTGTTCCTCGACATCCCGCACCTCTTCCCGCTCGCTGTAGAGGCGGCTGGTCCGCTGGACTTCAACGTAAGCCATCCGCTGTCCGTCTCTGTTCTCGACCAGAGTGAACGGGCCTCCGAGACCGCAGTGTTCGACGCCGGTGGTGGGCATGATCTGGATCTCCACGTTCCGTCGCTGGCCGTGGAGCAGGATCTGTTCAAGTTGTCCTCTGTGCGTGGACGCCCCGCCGAGTGGACGGCGCAGAACCGCCTCCTCGATCACGTAGCTGAGTGTCGGGAGTGGGCTTCGGGCGAAGATCTCCTGTCGGGCCAGGCGAGCGGATACCCGCTGCTCGACCGTCGCCTCGTCAAGGAGAGGCCTGCGCATGGCGAAGACCGCACGTGCGTACTCCTCGGTCTGCAGCAGGCCAGGCACTGCGAGTGCTCCGTACACATGGAGTGAGACAGCCTCTTCCTCCAGCCGGGCCATGTCCCGGAAGAACGCCGGGTACCGCGCCCGGGCCACCTCCCCCTTCATGGCCACCAACAGTCCGCCCGCGTTCAGCACCTCGTCCGCCTGGTCGATGAACCGAGGCTGCGGAACCCGCCGTCCCTGCTCGTACGAGGCGATGGTGTCCGCCGAGTACCCGACCCGTCTGCCGAGTTCGGCCCGTTCCATGCCGGCCCGAGTCCGCAGCAGCTTCAACTGTCTTCCGAACGCGCCGATCAAGCCCTTGGCGGACTCCTCCTCACTGCGCCGCTGCCCCGGCACCTCGCCGTCGACGCCGCTCTCCCTGTCGTCCAACACCGCACATCCCTCTTCCCGCTCACGCGGCCGTACCGTCCCGTACTCGGTGCGCGTCCGCGGGTATCCCCATTACGTCAGCGCGTCACCCCTGGTCACGCTAGGCACACCCAGCCACGCTGCGTGCAGGAACCGAACGGAACAACCCGCACCGGTGACCCCCGCCCACGCCTGCTTCACCCTCCGCTTCAACTCGACGAGGCGCCCGTCCGCCGCACCCCCTCGTAGCACCGGGCTGGACGCGGTGATCCCTTTCCGGGGAAACTGGCCGCGTACCAACGGGGCTCGGGGGCGGGCAGGCGCGAGTGCAGAACGCGGGGCGGGGACAGGTGCCGGACAGACCGATCGCGGGCCGCTACGAGCTGCTGGAGCGGCTCGGCAACGGCGGAATGGGCGACGTGTGGCGGGGCTACGACGCGGTGCTCGACCGGCCCGTCGCCGTGAAGCGGATCCGGCCGCAGGTCGTCGCCGCCACGCCCCAGCTGGCCGAGGAGCTGGAGCGGCGCTTCCGCCGCGAGGCCCGGATCACCGCCCGCATCCAGCACCCGGGCGTGCCGCAGGTGTACGACGCGGTCCTCGACAGCGGCTACGAGCACCTGTTCCTCGTCATGGAGCTGGTGGAGGGCGTCCCCCTCACCCAGTACGTGCACGAGGAACGGCCCCTCCCGGTCAGCTGGGCGGTGGCGGTGGCCGCGCAGGTCGCCACCGTGCTGTCGTACGCGCACGACGTGCCCGTGGTGCACCGCGACCTCAAGCCGTCCAACATCCTGGTCGCGCGGGACGGCACGGTGAAGGTCCTCGACTTCGGCGTCGCGGCGATCCTGCAGACCGACGTGACGAGGCTGACGGCCTCCGGCCGGCCGCTGGGCACGCACCAGTACATGTCGCCCGAGCAGGTGCGCGGCACCCGGGTCACCCCGCGCACCGACCTCTACGCCCTCGGCTGCGTGCTGCACGAACTCCTCTGCGGCAAGCCGCTGTTCAGCGCGCACAGCGACTTCGAGCTGATGGACCAGCACGTCCGCGCCGCGCCCACCCCGCTGCGGCGCCTGCGGGCCGACGTGCCGGAGGAGCTGGAGGCGCTGGTCCTGCACCTGCTGCGCAAGACCCCGGAGAGCCGGCCGGTGGACGTGCAGGAGGTGTACGAGCGGCTGATGCCCTTCCTGCCCGTGCCCGGGGAGTCCTCCGCCCTCGGAGAGACCGGGCCGCCCGGCGCGCCGGACCCGACCGGGCTCTACCGCCGCCCCTACGCGCCCCGCACCCGGGCCGAGAGCCGTCCCCGGGTCACCCCGGACACGGCAGCGCCCGGCCGGGTCGCCGAGCACGTGGTCTCACCGCCCGAGCGGGAGCTGCTGCGGGCCCAGCTGCGGGAGGTCGACGAGCACTACATCGCGCTCATGGAGGAGGAGCGCTACACACAGGCCGCCGAGGTCGCGGGCGAGATGATCGATCCGCTGGCGCGTGCCCTGGGTGCCGAGAACAAGGCCGTCCTGCGCCTGCGGCAGCGCCGGGCGGTCAGCCGGCAGCTGGCGGGCGACCACCGGGCGGCCCTGCCCGAGTTCGAGGCGCTGGCCGAGGCGTTCGCCCGCATCAACGGGCCAACCAGCGAGGCCGCCCGCGACTGCCGCGCCCAGGCCGCGCGCTGCCGCGGCGAACTCGGCCAGGTGACCGAGGCGCTGGCGGAGCTGCGGGGGGTTCTGGAGGTGGAACGGGCCGTCGAGAGCGACGTCAGCGACGCGGCGGTGGAGCTGCGCCGCGACATCGGCATGCTGCTGCTGAGCCAGGGCGACCCGGAAGAAGCCCGGGCCTGTCTGGAGGCGCTGCACGAGGACGTCGTACTCGTCCACGGCCCGCGCCACGACGTGGCCGTCGAGGCCGCGGAGACTCTGGCCATGCTCCGCCGGGAACTCGGCGGCAGGTGACCTGCACAGCACGGCCGAGGGAGCCGGTGACAAGTCCACACGGCTCCCTACAGGGCATTGGGCATCAGCTCCGAGCCGCTGCCGACGCGTTCGCTTCCTCCGCGATCACTTGCTCGTCGGCCGGCGGCTCGTCGATCTCCTGGCGGACGGCCTGACCGGTGTAGTCGGGCAGGCCCAGCAACCGGTTGAGGGCGTTGGCCATCAGATGCCGCCGAGCGGCCAGGAATTCGGGGAAGCGGTCCAGGGACCGCAGCTCCGGATCGTCGGGGATCCACTGCTCGGCCAGTCGCTCCGGCGCGATCCCGGCCATGTACTCCGCAGGCAGCTTGGCGGAGATCATCTTGTTGGTCTGGCCCGTCACGAAGGCGAGGTTGGCCAGGCTGTTCCACTCTTCCTTGGGAAACGTCGTCTGGACGCGCGCCCGAGGAAAGACATGATGGAACTCGATCTTGGCACGGGAGTTGACGGGCCGGTCGTTGATCGCGGTGTTGGTCGCCCAGTCCTTGGCCCTCATCTCGAGCGCGGCGAGGTAGAGAAGACGGAAGAAGGGGTGGGTCGAGTACTTCTGCTCCAGGTCCCGCGGGTGGATCGGACTGTCCACCGAGCGCGGGCCGAAGGCACGGCGGATGAGTTCGGTGAACAGGTGCTCCCCGGCCCGCTCCTTGACCAGCCGCGCCTCGGCGTCGAGCTTTCCCTCCACCTGCAGGGAATAATGGCTGAAGGCCATGGCGGTGTAGACCCACCGGCGCAGCAGCCCTACCTCCTCGGGCTGCAGCTTCCCCTGACGGTGATGAAGGAGCAGTGCAGGGACCACCACGACGTTCGGTGACGTGAGTACATCCGACCGGGGAATACCGCACTCTCCACGGAGGAAGTCGACGGCGAGACGCAAGGCTGTTTCCGTGGCCTGCCACGCCTCCTTGAGAGCAGCCCCGTCCATGGCGGCACCGATGAGCTTGATGTGGCGGGCTGTTGTCCCCGCGAGCAGACTCATCAGGCGCAGGACCGCCTCCCGGTCGAGTCCGAAGCCGATGTCCCTCAACTCGTCGTGGAAGGCATCCATCGTCTGCAGGCCTTCCGCCCATCGGGCGGCGATCGCGCTGTAGACGAGGTCGCCCTTGGACAGGCGCCGCCCGCCCTTGTTGAGACGTGCAAAGACCTCGGCGACCTCCTCGTAGTCGTCAGAGCTGTAGGTGATCACCACGATCTGTTGCTTGCGGATGTCGTTGACCCGCTGAAGCCGCTTGGTCCACTCCCTGAAGTCGGGATGTCCCATCTCGACGCCGGCGTCCATGAGGAGCTCGTAGAACTGGACGCCTTCTTGCAGGATCGTGGAAACGGGGATCAGGAGGGGGTCCTTGCGCTGCACCGCGCTCGGGTTTACGAACTCCTCGGTCCGTACGTCGAAGCGGAGATCGATGAAACGGCCGTCAGCCTTTGACTCGGGCCGGTAAACCCATGCGAGCGAGGTGAGCCGCTGCTGCCCATCCAGGAGATACAACGGCTTACGGGAAGACGTCTCCGACTGGACGACTGCCGCGGTCCGGAAGGGCACCTCCAAATTCGTCTCCCAGAGAAGCAGGGCGCCCACGGGGTAGCCCCGGTAGAGGGAATCGAAGAGGTCACGTACATCGGTACGCATCCAGACGAAGTCACGCTGGATGGACGGGATGACGATCTTGCCCTGCAGCAGATCTTCCACCGGAGAGACGACCGGCTCATTGGACTGCTTCACACTCTCCCCCACCGATTTGTGTGCGTTGCAGCCATGCTAGCCACCTGCCACCGCCGGTTACGACGCTTCCGGTCCCCCCCGTCTGCGTCAAGGGCGCTAGCCGCTGTGTTGTCCCGCCGGCCCCTTATACCGGTCCCGGACGGAAGACGGTGAACAGACCTCCGCTATGTGCGGGCACGCCGTCCCGGCCTAAAATCCCGTCATGCCGCACCTTGCCCTCGACAGAGCCTTCTGCCAGCAGCTGGAGAAGCTCGAGAAGCACGTCAGGAACGGCGTGTTCGACGCCTGGGAGAAGTTCGAGCGGCTCACCCTCAGCCAGCTCTTCAAGGATCCGGGCCTGAAGCTGGAATCCCTCAAGGGCGCCAAGGACCGGCAGATCCGGACCATACGGATCACCCAGGGATACCGCGGCGTGGTCCTCGCGCCCGAGACGGGGGACACTTTCGTGCTGCTCCGGGTCGGCCCGCACGACGAGGCCACCGAGTGGGCGGTGAGGCAGAAGGCGACCATCAACGCCGTCACCGGCGCCGTGGAACTCCGGGAGATCGCCACCCTGGAGGAGCTGACGCCAACCTACGAGCGCATCGCGCCCGCCGAGGAGCAGCGGCTCTTCGCGAAGGTCTCCGACGGGCAGATGGCCGCGCTCGGCATCGACGCCACCACCTTGGCGCAGGCACGCGTGCTGACCAGCCTGGAGCAGCTCGACGTCTTCGGACGCTTCTTCCCGCCGGACCAGTACAGGGTGTTGGAACACCTGGCCCTCGGAGCGACTGTCGAGCAGACGTGGCAGGAGGTCGTCGTGCCGGCGCTGGCCGACGCGGCTGCGCAGGAGCCCGTCGACACCACCGACTACGCGACTGCCATCGCGCACACCCGCACCCGGATCGCCGTCGTCACAGACGCCGACGAGCTGCGCGACATCCTCGACAAGCCGTTCGCCGCCTGGCGGATCTTCCTGCACCCCGCCCAGCACAAGGTCGCCTACCGTCCGTCGTACTCCGGCCCGGCGCAGGTGACCGGCGGGCCCGGCACCGGGAAGTCCGTCGTCGCCCTCCACCGGGTGCGGCACCTGCTGCGGCACCTGCGCGACGGCGACCGCATCCTCCTCACCACCTTCACCAACGCCCTCGTGGACTCCCTCAGCGAAGGGCTCTGCCTGCTCGTCGACGATCCGGACCTGCGCGACCGGGTCGACGTCATGACCGTCGACGCCTTCGCCGGACGCGTGGTCAACACCTCGCGCCGGCCGATCACCGGGTACGAGGAGACCGCCCGGTGGGAGCAGGCCGCGGAAGCCACCGGCTTGGCCGGCACCCCACAGTTCCTCGTCCAGGAGTACAAACACGTCGTCCTCGCCCAGGACATCCGCAGCCGGGAGGAGTACGAGCGCTGCGAGCGCCGGGGCCGCGGCAGCGCGCTGCCGGTCTCCGCCCGGCCGCTGGTGTGGCGGACGGTGGAGGAGTTCACCCGGCGGCTGGCCGAGGACGGGCTGCGCACCTACCTCGGCACCTGTGTGGAGGCCGCCGACCTGCTGGCCGAGCAGGGGCCGTGCTACCGGCACGTCGTCGTCGACGAGGCCCAGGACCTCCACCCGGCCCAGTGGCGACTGCTTCGCGCGGCCGCCCCGCGACGCCCCGACGACCTGTTCATCGCGGGCGACCCGCATCAGCGGATCTACGACAACCGGGTGTCGCTGAAATCCCTCGGCATCAACGTCGCCGGCCGTTCGGCCAAGCTGCGCAAGAACTACCGCTCCACCCAGGAGATCCTCAGCTGGGCGACGGGGCTCCTGCTCGGCCGCCCCTACGCCGAACTGGCCGACAGCGGACGGCACGAGACCCTGATCGGGTACAGCTCCGCCCTGCACGGCTCCGGGCCGCGCGTCCACGCGGCTGAGACCGAGGAGGCCGAACTCGACGCCTTGGTCGATCAGGTACGTGAGTGGGTGGACGGCGGCGCAGCGTACGGGGAGATCGGCATCTGTGCGCGGTTCAACAAGACCTGCGAGAAGGCCAAGGACCGTCTGATCGGAGCCGGGATTCCCGCCAGCCGGGTCCGGGCGGGAGCCGCACGCACCGACGACGCGGTCAACGTGGGCACCATGCACACCTTCAAGGGGCTCGAGTACCGCTACACCGCTGTCATCGGCGTCAACGACCGCGCACTGCCCAACCCTTCGGCCATCACCCCGGAGGACGTCGACCGGCTCCAGCACGAGGCCGACCTCGCCGCGGAACGCTGCCTGCTGTTCGTCGCCTGTACCCGGGCCCGGGACGGCATGTACGTCTCCTGGACCGGGCAGCCGAGCCCCTTCCTCGTGGAGGCCGGCTGCGGGGCGGGGTAGCCGCTGCGAGCGTCAACCAGCACGTGAAGGAGGTTTGACGGCGCTTTCACTTCCATGGGAGAGTGTGACCGCTTCAGCTCGCTGAGGTGCCGCGGCGAGCGAGGTCGCGGCGCGAGGGGTGGACGGGCGGTAGCGAGGGGGCGCGCGGTTTCGGCCGTCCCTGGCCAGGCCGGAGCGGCCTGCACCAGGTTCCTTCTCCTGCCCACAACGGTGCGGGGCGCCCTTTGGGGGGGCGCTGACGGAAGGGACGTGCAGTGGCTGACGAGAAGACTCCCGACGAGGGAGCGGCCGATAAGGCCGTTCAGTGGGTCCGCGGTCTCGCGGACAAGGTCATGGTGAACGGTGTCGGCCGGATCACGGGCTCCGTCACCTGGGCCGAGGAGCGTCTCGCGCGTCGGCAGGGTGACAATTACCGGCCGCCCGGCGACGACGAGCGCCTTTCCCCCGAGGACATGGCGGATGACATCGATGCGGTCATAGCCCGTCTCATCAAGGAGTCGGTGGCCGCTTCCGGGGCCCAAGGATTCGTCACCGGGTTCGGAGGCCTGGTCACCGCAGGGGTGACGATACCGGCGAACGTGGCCGCGTCCTTCGCCATCAACATGCGGATGGCCGGCGCCATAGCGCACCTGCGGGGTTGGGACGTAGGCGATCCGCACGTGCGGACCGTCGCGATGATGCTCGCCATCGGGATGAGCGCGCAGAACGTCCTGGCGTCCTTCGGGGTCAAGGTCGGCCAGAAGATCGCCGAGCAGATGATCAAGAAGGTCTCGCACGAGACGATCAAGGCGATCAACAAGAAGGTGGGTTTCTACCTCGTCGCCAAGTACGGGACCAAGCGCGCCACGATCACGCTCGCCAAGGCCGTGCCGATCCTGGGTGGCGTCATCGGAGGAGCCGTGGACGCGACTTCGACCGCTCTCATCGGCCGCGCCACGGACACGGCCTTGCGCGGCGGCACGCTGCGAGCCGAGGAACCGCAGTAACGAAGAAGCGAACCAGGCGAACGAGCGCTCGGATCCCTCTCGCTGTGCGAGGAGGACAGTGGGACACTTCCGGCACTACCTGCGCTCGTGGCCGCATGACCTTGGTCGGACCTCCCCGCCGCGGTAACCACGCGTGCCCGCTCCGGCGGTCGCGTCTGCCCTTACCGGCTCAGTCCCTTTCGTCGTCGCTCCCCATGGGGAGCCGGAGTCCGTCCTCGAACAAGTGCCGCATCACTCCCGGTGCGGTAGCCCCAGCCCGGCTGAGTCAGCAGGACGAGCCAGGGCTGCGCCCGGGCGGCGAAGGCCCAGCGCCTGCTGCTACGGGCACGGACGAGCACGCCCTCGGTGTGGTGCCGGCCAAGTCGGTCGGCTGCTCTGTCCATGACGAGGATCGGGTGCCGAAGGAGCCGGTGATGTCGCAGGTTTCGTCCTGATAGCCGACGGACCAACCCTGCCGCTGCGGAGCTGAGGGATTCGTCGGTCTGATGCCTTGTCAGCGAAGCGGTTCTGGTGAATGTTTCCACTGGGTACGGGCTTCTCGCCCGTAGCGGTGCCGGGGAGCGCCGCGGGGAAGGACGCACATGAGCACCACCACTGGTGAGGAAGTCATCGCCCTCGAGCAGAAGGCGGTGGACCATGCGTACGACTGCTACGAAGCGCGGTTGGCCGAGATGAGCGGGAGCTCCGCCGCCATGGCCTCGGCGAGCGGCAAGGACAGCATCGCCGTCCGCAAGGCGGCGGAGTCGCGGGCCGAGGCGTACGGGGGACTCGGCAACGAGGCGCTGGTCTTCGCGCGTGTCGACGCTCCGGAGGAGCCTGGGCGGGAGCCGCGCCCCTGGTACATCGGCCGCCGCAGTGTGCTGGACTCGGAGCGGGAGCCGGTGGTGCTGCTGTGGACCAGCCCGCTGGCGGACAGATGGACCAGGGCGCTGCCCGAGAAGCCGGGGGATGTGGTTCTGCGGCGACGCCTGCAGTGCGCGCGGCATGTCGTCCAGGGCTGCGTCGACGAGATCGCCGTTACCCAGCCCGCCCTCGACCGTCCCTCCATTTCCCCAGATCGCGTCCGAACCCCTACGCGGATTCCGAAGCCGCGTCCTGCGGCAGACGACCGGGCCGAGCTGGAAGGGCCGCGGGACCCGGACGTGGCCGAGCCGTCCGCACCGGCCCCCGACTCCGCCGCGGAATTGGTCCCGGAAAACGTCGCCGAGCCCAGTGGCCCGCGGCCCGGGCGGCGCCCGCCTGCCCCCACGCCCGGTGACGTGGAGCGTATCCGGCGGCGCAGGCCGCTCCAGCCGGACGAGTTGCTGCTTCGTGAGCTGCAGCGTTCGCGCAGCGGCCTGATGCGGGACATCGTCGAGACGATCCGCCGCGACCAGATGGACCTGGTGACGGGTTCCCCGACCGACATCCTCGTCGTGCAGGGCGGCCCGGGCACCGGCAAGTCCGCCGTCGGTCTCCACCGGGTCACCTGGCTGGTCAACAACGAGCACTTCAAGGCTCAGGACATCCTCGTCATCGGCCCTCACCAGCGGTTCCTGGACTATGTCGGCCAGGTGCTGCCCACGCTCGGCACCAGGGACGTCAACGCCGTCCAGCTGTCCCGTATCTGGGACGCCGACACGCCTGGCACCGATGCCGCACAGGCGCGCCGGGTGAAGTCGGACGAGCGGATGGCGGCCGTGCTGCGCAACCGCGTCGAGAGCGAGTTCCGCCCCGCGGCCCTCGACGACCTCACCACTGCCCCCGCCTTCGAGGGTGACGAGCCCGCCGTCATGGTCGCCGCCGCCGGCACCACCTTGCGTGTCCCGCGCTCCCGGGTCCTCGACCTCCTCACCGCCGCCCAGGACGGCGGGGGCCCGTACCGGCGGCGCCGGGACCGTTTCCGCACCCTGCTCGTCGACCTCCTCCTGCGCGAGCTCACGGACATCGCTCCGCGCCGCGGCCAGTCACCCACCATCCGCAGGGAGTTCGAGCGCAACCGCCGGGTGGAACGGCTCGTCGAACGGATCTGGCCGTCCCTGAGCGCCAAGGAGGCCCTGCGCAGCCTGTACGACTCCCGCGACATGCTCCGGTCCTGCGCCGACGGCATCCTCGACGAGCACGAACAGGCCGTCCTGCACCGGCCCCGCGCCGCCACCGCCGGTGCCGAGCCCTGGACCCTCGACGACCACATCAGCCTCGAGGAGCTTGAATTCCTCATCAGCGGCGAAGTCCCGCCGCGCTACGGGCACATCGTCGTCGACGAGGCTCAAGACCTCACGCCCATGCAGGCACGCGCCCTGCGCCGCCGCTGCGCGGCCGGGGGCTCGATGACCGTCCTCGGCGACCTCGCCCAAGCCACCGGCCCGCACACCCACACGAGCTGGGAGCGCCTCGGCACGCTCCTGTCCGACCACGGCGACTGGCGCGTCGCCGAGCTCACCACCAGTTACCGCGTACCCGCGGAGATCATGGAGTTCGTCGCCCCGCTCGCCCGCGCGGTCGCCCCCGATCTGCCCTACCCGCGGGCGGTGCGCGAGGCGGGCGGGGACTCGGTACGGACCGTGGCGACCGAGCCGTGGAAGCTCCTCGAGGACACCGTCACCCACGTGACGCGCCTCGTCGGTTCCAGCGACGACGGGAACAACCTGCGCTCGATCGCCGTCATCGTCCCCGACGACTCCATGTGGCTGGACCAGATCACCCGCCTCCTGGACGGAAACGACGACCTCACCGGCCCCCGTCGCGAAGCGGTCTCGGTGCTGGCGGCCACGCATGCCAAGGGCATGGAGTACGACCACGTCCTGGTCCTGGAGCCGGCCACCATCGCCGCCCGCGGTCCGGCCGGCCTGCGCCAGCTCTACATCGCTCTCACCCGCAGCACGCAGACCCTGACCGTGCTGCACACCGCACCGCTCCCGGAGGCCCTCACGAACACCGTCCCCTCCCCTGCCCCCGCCGGAATCCCCAGCTCCTCTCCCGCCGAGGTCCGGCCGGACGACGAGGCCGCCGTCCCGGATGTCGGCACGGACGTCCGGGTCAAGGTCGTCGGCCCCGGCCCCGGCGGCCGCTACAAGGTCACCGCCCTGGCCCCGGCCGTCGATCGCCCGATGATACTCACGGTCCGGCACGGCTCCACCCCGCCCCGCACCGGTGACGAGCTGGACTGCTGGGTGTTCGCCAACGAGACCACGCAGACCGTGCTCACCACCGACCAGCGTGGCCGTATGCCGATCTCGCCCACCATGGCGCCCCGCTACATCGCGGCCCTGGGCGTACTCGACGAGCTGGTGTCGGTCACAAACGGCGAGCCACAGGACGCCCGCGCCCGCCTGTCCGAGCTGAAGGGCATGGCCAACCGCATCCTCCGCCGCGACCAGGCGGACTGGGTGGACGTACGACGCGTCCTCGGATCGCCCGACAGGCAGCGGTTGAGTCTCCTGCGCGATCTCGCCGCCGGCACCCACCGAGCGCTCAAGGACGGCACTCTGGACATCGCCGCCCTCCGGGACCGGCTCACCGGCTCCGGCTGGGCCGACGCCCTCCTCGAGGCACGCGATACCCTCCGCGCCCGCACGGACCACGCCACAGCCACCGCCCCGGAAAGGGCACCCAGCACCGCGCCCGCTCCCGAGTGGCAGCCCGAACAGAAGGAAACCGAACCCGTGCCCACCTCCGGAACAGCGGCCAGCGCGCCCGCCACCGCCTCCGAGACCGTGGAGCAGTCCGCCCTGCTCCAGGCGCTGGAGGCCTGGGCCACGGCCGACCGCACCTGCAAGAAGCACGAGGCGGTCCGCCACGCTCTGAAGGCGGCCCTGTTGTGGGCGGACCTCGAGCCGGTGGACTCCCCAGTCGTCGACGTCGGTTGTGACACCGACCAGGGCCTGCACTTGTACGAGGTGCTCGGCGCCGGCCGTTCGGCCTACCAGGACCTCCGTGAGGGGGCGACGCGTCTCCTTGAGATCAAGCACACCCTGCACGCCCAGGCCACCGGCCTCTACCTCGTCCTGAGCGAACCCCCGGCCGAGGACTGGGCCGCCGAAGCCGCCCGCGACATCTTCACCGTGCATGTCATGTGGCGCACCCCGGACGGCTGGGGCGGCGAGGTCGTCGGCACGGCGCTCGGAGGGTGATCCGCTCCGTTTCTTTCCTACAGCGCCAGCATGCCGTGGAGCATCGGCGCATGAAGTCGCGCGGATGCGTCAGGCCGTGGCGCACGAACAGCCGTCACCCGTCCGCCGGTACCGGCCTCAGGACGCTTCCGCGCCGTCACTCAGGAATCTCGAACCCCGTACGGAGTACCGACGGGCCGAACGAAATGACACAGCATGCAGATTTCGCAGATCCTGCACAAGATCGATTCCGGGGACATCGCCCTTCCGGAGTTCCAGCGCGGCTACGTCTGGACCCGTGACCAGGTTCGCGCGTTCGTCCAGTCGCTGTACCGCGGCTATCCGATCGGGGGGTTCCTCACCTGGAGCACCAAGGCAAGGCCTCCCTGTCGCAGGCTCGTACCTCAGCGGGGGCCGCATCGGCCACAGCTGTTGCTCGCTCATTTCCTTCGCACAGGGTCTGGGAGAGGTGCGCGCGGCCCTGGGCGTGGAGCAGGGTGTGTACCGATCCGCAGCTCTGCGCGGCGGTCGTGGACCGGCTCGCCTTCCATGCCACCCTCACACGACACGGTGCTGGTGGCACAAGGAAGCTCTGCGCCTACTGGTCCCTTGCGTACGACAACCCCACATGGCCGACAAGTGGTTGAAGTTACTCGTTCAGGTCCAGCAGTACTCACACGGGCAGCGAGCTGACATGCTCCCGCTTCAGCCAGATGGCGGCGTCGTGCGTCTCCCTCGGCTGCGGTACGCGGGGGTTGCATCGTCGTCCCCCCCTTACGAGCGTGGTCGGGTGGGCTGGCGGTCGAGGTCGGTGACCGCCTGGACCGGTTGGCGAGACCTTGACGGACAGGCGGGTGACCCAGCTCCCGAAAAGGGCGCCCGCGCCATCCGCCCGGTTCCGCGCGACCGACCTGCCCTCCGGCCACCCCGCCTACGTTCTGCACCACGACCCAGCCTGCCGCGCAGCCCTGGCCGCGTAGGGCGCCTCCTCCCTCGGAGGCGGTCGAGCTGCACCCCCCTGCCACCCCACCGGCCCACCACCGTCGACTGCTCCCGCCCGCCCGCTTGTCGACGGCCGTCCCCCACAACTTGCCGCTCACAGACCATGGATGGGTTGTGCGAGTCCGGTGGCGCCGGTCAGCTGCGACGGCGCGCCGACTCCTCAAGCCGTTCGACCAGTTCCGCAGCCATGGCCTTGATGGTTTCCAGCCCCTTACGCCCCCATGGCTGCGGGTCCTGGTCGACTACGCAGACGGTGCCGAGCACCACGCCGGTGCTGTCTATCAGCGGTGCGCCCAGGTAGGAGTGGATGCCGATCGCGTCGACCACCGGGTTTCCGGCGAACCGCGGGAAATCCCGGATGTCCTCCAGCACCAGCGCCCGGCGGCGCTTGACCACGTGCGGGCAGATGCCCATGTCGATGTCGCGGGGCATGACACGGCCGGGCACCGGGTCCTGAAGCAACGGCGGTCCCATGTGCACCGGGGTGTCCTGTGCGGCGCTGTACAGACCTGCGAAGTACTGGCGGTCGGCGTCGAGGAAGAAGTTGACCCCGGCATAGCAGCCGCCGGTGCGCTGTGCCAGCTCCCGTGCGAAGGCGTCGAGTTCCGTATCCGGACGGGCTTCGATGCCCAGCGCGCGCAGCCGCTCGGACCGGGTACGCACCTGTGGGTCCTCCGGGGGGAGGAGCAGGTGGCGCACGGCGATCCCGGACTCAGGCCCGGAGGAGGGGTGGGGCGGTGTCGCTGCCATGGGAACTCCTTGTCGTGATCAGGTGCTGGATCATTTCGAGCAACACGCGGATGCTTGAGCTCTGGACGCGGGCGTCGCACAGCGCCACCGGCACCTCCTGCCTGAGGTCGAGCGCGGTCCGCACCTCCTCCGCGTGGTAGCGGTGCGCGCCGTCGAACTCGTTGACGGCGACGACGAAGGGGATGCCGCGCCGCTCGAAGAAGTCCACCGCCGCGAAGGAGTGGTCCAGCCTGCGGGTGTCGGCGAGGACCACCGCGCCGAGCGCCCCCTCGGAGAGTTCGTCCCACATGAACCAGAAGCGCTCCTGTCCGGGTGTGCCGAACAGGTAAAGGACATGGGACGGACTGAGGGTGATCCGGCCGAAGTCCAGGGCCACGGTGGTGGTGGCCTTGTTCTCCACTCCGTCCAGTCGGTCCGTGGCCGCGCTGACGGCGGTCAGCATCTCCTCAGTGCTCAGCGGCTCGATCTCGCTGAGCGTGTTGACGAAGGTGGTCTTTCCCACGCCGAACCCGCCGGCGATGAGCACCTTGATTCCCACCGGCAGGGCTTCGGCGGGCAGCGGGTCACAGTCGTTTGAGGAGGGCATCGCGTACCGCTTCCAGGAGGTCTCGATCAGGTCGTACGTAGTGGTCCGCGGAGGGCGGAGGCGCGTGGCCTGCGACCACCGCGCCCCCTCAGCGAGATCGGACAGCAGCACCTTGACCACTGCGGCCGGCACCTGCATCCGGGCCGCGACCTCGGCGACGCTCACCGGGCTCTCGCACAGCGCCAGCACCTGCGCATGCTCCAGGCCGAAGGTGCCCTGCGTCTGGGCACCCGTGGCCCGCACCACGGTCACGAGCGTGAAGTGGGACGTGGCCCTGGTCCGGCCGTCGCTCACGGTGTAGGGACGGACCAGCCGCCCGACCGCTTCGTTGGTCAGCGGTCCGTCGGGGAGGACCGGCGTCATCGGTTACCCCGCCACGTGCCGCGGCGGCGTGGCCAGATGCGGGCGCACGCTCTTCACCATCATGCCCATCTCGTAGCCCAGCACCGCCGCGTCCGCCTCGCGTCCGGCCAGCACCGCCAGCACCGCGCCGTGCCCTGCGGTCGAGACGAACAGCAACGAGGTGCTGAGCTCCGTCACTATCTGCCGCACGTCGCCGCCGTCGTCGAAGTGCCGGCCCGCGCTGCGCGCCAATGAGTACAGCCCACTGGCGAGCGCGGCCAACTGGTCGGCGGCGTCCGCGTCGAGCCCCTCCGCTGCCTTCACCAGTCCGTCCGAGGACAGCAACAAGGCGCTTCGGGTGTGCGGCACCCGGTTCACCAGACCTGTCAACAGCCAGGAAAGGTCTTCGCTCGCCACGATCGTGTACTCCTCTTTCGGCAGAAGGAAATGGCTTGTTGGAGGGGCCCCAGGCCCTCAGGGTGACCCTCGGGTGTCAGGGCGTCTCCGCTTCCTCGGCCCTGCGCAGTCCGGTCTGGAACGCGGCCATCAGGCCCGGGTCGTGTGCGACGTCCTCGGAACTGCCGGCGCTGGGGACCGGGCGCGGTTGTTCGGCGGCGTGGTCCCGGCGTCGCTGAGGCAGCCGCGGACGGTCGTCCTCGCCGTCGGAGGGCATCCGGGCGGGCTGCGGTTCGGAGTCGGACACGAGCGGATCCGCGACGACGGTCATCGCTGTCGCCGGGGGGTCCGCTGCCTCGGGCCCCACCGGGTCCTGCGGCACCGCGTCAGGGGTCGCGACAGCGGGGTGCTCGGGCGCGGGAGCTGCCGGCTGCGGGCCGAGCAGGGCCGTGGGCAACACCATGACGGCCTGAGTGCCGCCGTACACGTTGCTCTGCAACTGCACGGCGATGTCATGCCGCTGGGCCAGGAGCGAGACCACGTACAGGCCGATTCGGCCGTCCTGCAGCAGCTCGCCGAGGGCGACCTCGCCGGGTGCACCCAACACCGTGTTCATCTGGTTGCGCTCGTCCGCTGACATGCCCAGGCCTCGGTCTTCGACCTCGATCGCCACCCCGGCAGCGACGGGCTCGACCCGCACGTGCACGGTGGTCTGGGGCGGTGAGAAGACCGTCGCGTTCTCCAGCAGCTCGGCCAGCAGATGGACGACGTCGACCACGGCGTGGCCGCTGACCGTTCCGTCAATGGGCGGGACGAGCTTGACCCGGGCGTACTGGTCGATCTCGGCGACGGCGGAACGCAGCACGTCGGTCAGGCCGACGGGACGGGTCCACTGGCGGTGGGTGTTCGCACCGCCGAGCACGGCCAGGTTCTCGGCGTAGCGGCGTATCCGGGTGGACAGATGGTCCACCCGGAACAGACCCTTGAGCAGGTCGGGGTCCTCGACCTCGTTCTCCAGGCTGTCCAGCAGCCCTATCTCGCGGTGCACCAGTGACTCGAGTCGACGCGCCAGGTTGGCGAACACCTCGAACTGCTCCAGCCGGGCACTGTGTTCCGCACCGAGCGCCCCGGCGGCGATCTCCAGCACGGCTGCCTCCGCCTCGTGCCGGGCCGCAGCGATCTCGAATCCGAGTCGGGAGAAATGGTCCGGGCCGGTCTGCGGGGGCAGTTCCGGTTGTCGCCGCACAGGGGGCTCTCCGGCCCTCAGCCGACGGAACAGCGAGTCCAGTTCGGCTCTGCCCTCGGCGGTGGTACGGATCAGCTCGGCCAGCTCGGCACGGTCCCGCTCGGCCGCACGGGACAGCTCCGTCCAGTGCTTGGTGACTGCTCGCGCCTCCGCCGAAGCCCTTACCCCCGCGATTCCTGCCGCCACGGCGCCGATGAGGACGACGCTGCCGGACATCGCCACCTGGTCCGCCCGGTCCAGATGGCCGTCACTGACCAGCGCGGTGGCCACCGCACCGGCCACGGCCACCACGCCCGGTGGCAGCACGGACCACAGCATCTGACGCCGCCTCGGGGAACCGGCTCGCGACTCGGCCGTCACACGGGCGGTCACGGGCGCCGGCGGCCGGTTGTTCGGCGGCGCGAGAGGATCGGGCATAACAGTCCCTGGACAGTGCGGTGATCAGGCCGGGCGCGCACGTTACCGCGCACCGGGACTCCGGTGTCACCCTCTGGCACCCACAGAGATCGAACCGTTGTCCTTATCTTCACAGCCTGAGCACGGAACCCGGCCTGGCCGCCCTCCCGCCTCCCTCAGTGGGTCCTCTGATCCACCGCAGGTGCGACCGCTTCCGACCGGGCGGGTCCAGTCACGCCGGCCGCATGCTCAACCCTTCCTCCCAGCGACAGCCCGGCAAACGGCCGCGCCGCCCTGAAGGCCGAGCCGTGGTCAGCCGCGCGCCCTTCGTACGGACCCCACGGACGTAACGAAGAGCACCGTGTTCCCTGCCCGCTCACGGGCGAGCCCGGCTCCGGCTCCTCGTCCGACGGCGAACATGTTCGCCACCGTCGGTGTTCTCCAAGTGCGTGTCCCTGGCGCTGAACCGCAGCTCAGCATGGGTTGTCAGTGCTCCTCCATAAGGTGGAGCCATCATCTGGACGGACCAGGGTCCTGCCGGGTTCACCCTCGGCAGGGGACGCCTGCCTGCGGAAAAGGGCGTTGTGGGGCTCCCCTGACGGCTTTTCGCGGCCGGGTCCCCTGACGCTCGAGGCCATGGACGGGCCGAACGGCGACGGACAGGTCCGCGCCGGGAGGCCGTGTCTCCGCAAGGCCCAGTTGTGGTCAGGAGGCACCAGAGGAAGGGGATGGACACGATGAGCGCTACGGTGCAGGACCGGCTCAAGAAGCACTTCGTGAACCACGTCGCTCTCGTCATCGACAAGTCCGGCTCGATGCGGGGCCACTCGGAGCAACTCGTCCGCGTGGTGGATGAGTTCGTGAAGGGGCTGAAGGAGGAGTCCGACCGGCTCGGCCACGAGACCCGGATCAGCCTCTACGCCTTCGACCACCTGGTCGAGAACCTGGTGTGGGACATGGACGTCAAGCACCTGCCGTCCATGCAGGGGCTGTACACCGTCGAGAACGGCGCGACGGCGCTGATCCAGGCGTCGGTGAAGGCGCTCGACGACCTCGGCCACATCTGGGAGGAGTACGGCGAGCACAGCTTCCTCCAGGTCGTCGTCACCGACGGCGAGGAGAACGCCTCCGGCGCCGACACGACGGGCGCGCGCCACGACCACCTTCCCGACGGCCGTGCCGTCCTGGACAAGTGGCGGAGCAGGATCACGGACAAGATGGCCAGCCTGCCGGACCACTGGACCTCGGCCATCATGGTGCCGAACTCCCTGGCCAAGCGCACCGCCCAGCAGTACGGCTTCCCGACGGGCAACATCTCGATCTGGGACGCGGACTCGGATCAGGGCGTCGAGGAGGCGATCGGCGCCGTCAAGACGGCCGCCACGAAGTTCCTGCGGGACCGCGAGCAGGGCGTGCGCGGCACCAGGGACCTGTTCGCGATGGGCCAGGACCTCAGCACGGCGGACGTGAAGTCCAGCCTCCGGGCCCTGGACGCCGGCAAGTACGTCCTGATCCCGGTGGACGGGCGAACGTCCATCCGCGACTTCGTCACCAGCGCCGGGCATCCGTACAGGACCGGCTGCGCCTTCTACGAGCTGTCCAAGCGCGAGAAGATACAGGCCAACAAGCAGATCGCCGTGGCGGAGAAGGACCCGGCCACCGGCCGGACGACCGGGAAGGTGTTCACAGGTCCCGCCGCCCGGCAGCTCCTGGGCCTGCCGTCGACGGAGGTCACGGTGACGCCGGGGAGCAACGAGGCCTACACCGTGTTCGTCCAGTCGACCTCCGTCAACCGGAAGCTGGTCCCGGGGACCAAGCTGCTCGTCCTGCTGTAACCGGTCCGACGGCCGAGCCGCGTTCCGGCCCGGCACCGACATCCCGACCAGGCCGCTTCCGCCCGGTGGACGCCCCGTGTTGTCGGTGCCCGACCCATGATCCAAAATCGGCGAGCACACCTTCAGGAGGTCTTCTCGTGCCCTCGCTCCATGACTTCACCACCTGGCAACCTTTACTGCGTCTCCTGCACGCCGCCCACGCGGAGACGCTCTCCGCGCCCGGCGGGCACGTGGCGGGGCAGATCAGTCCCGGGGCATGGAGTGTTCCGCTGCCGTACCGGCCGCCGCAGCCGGGGCGCGCCTCACAAGTCTCCGACAATCAGGATCAGTTCGACGCCGTGGGCCGGATCGTCGACGCGCTCGAGGAGAGCGGGAGCAACGGTGTCTCCTTCGTCGTGGAGGCGTCTTCCGCTCCTGGCGGTGTCCGGCTGCATCTGATCAGCCCGTGCTCTTCCGCGGAGCCGGGTGTCGCGACCGCGCATCCCGGCACGCTTGTCCTCGCGGACGGGGCACTGCCCGAGCCGGTGCGCCGCCTGCCCGATCCGGTGCCGGGCGCGGTACCGGCTCCGTCCGCGGATGCGGGACTGCTGCAGCGCACTCTTCGCGAACGGCTCCCGGACGCGGTGGGCGCCTCCGAGGAGGCGATCGCAGCGGCCGAGGCGCGCCTGGGCGTGCCGCTGCCTGCCGAGCTGAGGGCCCTGTACCGGATTGTCCGGGGCCGGTACGAGGACTGGGACGACTACCGGGATCCGTACGACACCATCGGCTGCGAGCTCCTCCCCCTCGACGACGTGTACGTTGCCGACGCGGCTTCCCGGCACGTGCTGTGGCAGTTCGGCGCCATGGAGGCGGTCGAGACGGGGCCGGAGGACGCCGTGCAGGGGCTCGTCGGATCGCCGGGCTGGATCGTCTTCGGTGACAACGGCGGCGGGGACCGTATCGCCGTCGACCTCACGCCGGGTCCGCAGGGGCACGTCGGGCAGGTGATCATTATCGGCCACGAGGGGAACATCGGCGCCGGGTTGGTCGCCGATTCCCTCACCGACATGGTCGTCCACCGTCACTTCGACGGGCGGCCCCTCCGAAGGGTCGAACGGCGGCCACTCGTCGCCCACGTCAATCGCGCCTCCCTCCCCGGCATCGAAGCAGCCGCCCATGCCGGTCTGGAGGTCCTCAGCATCGGGGTGTGGGAGAAGGAGCCCCTCAGCCTGACCCCCGTCTTCGGCCTGCCGCGCCTGCGCACCCTCCGCGCCTATCCCGGTACTCTCGTCGATCCCTGTCAGATCTCCCGGCTCACCCACCTCGAGTATCTTCAGCTCCCGCCCGCAGAGTGGCGCGTCCTCCTCGATGCGGGGGCTGTGCCCACCGGGCTCCTCGCAGCAGGCATCCAGGCCCACCAGCAACGGGACAACCCGTTGCACACCATCGCCCTCGCCAACGAGATCCTCGCCCTGTACGGTCGGCCGCTCATCACAGGCATCACGGTGCTGGAGGGAACGGCCGCATGAGTCACCTCGCCGACGGGGAGGCCGCCGTCCCACGCCCCTCCCGGTCACGTCGAGCCAGTGGGGCGATACCCCCGGTTGACCGGGAGTCTGTACCGGCTCCGAGTTCCCGGCCGCTGGGCGGACGGCCCCGCACCAAGCCGGAGCATGTCAGTGGCGACACGGCATGCGTTCCCCTCCGCAACCGCCGCTCCGTGCGAGGACGCCAACCCCGCGCCGAGACGTCGCTCCGCGAAGCCCTGGGGACGTCACCATCAGCTACTGAAACGCCACGAGGCCCGCGACCGTCAGGTCGGGGCCCTCGAAAGCGAATCGTGCAGCTGTTTCGTGGTGTCCGAGGGGGGACTTGAACCCCCACGCCCGATAAAGGGCACTAGCACCTCAAGCTAGCGCGTCTGCCATTCCGCCACCCGGACAAGGTGTCTGTCACCTGGCCGGGGGTGTTCCCCGCGGCGACGTGGACAACAATACCAAGGTTTCGGAGCGCCTTTCACCTGCGTATCTGTGCCTTCGGCCACCCCTGGCTCACGGGCAGCGGATCACCTGGCCGGCGTACGAGAGGTTGCCGCCGAAGCCGAAGAGGAGGGCCGGGTCACCGGTGCGGACGCTGCCCTGTTCGATCAGCTTGGAGAGGGCGAGCGGGATGCTCGCGGCGGACGTGTTGCCGGACTCGGTGACGTCGCGGGCGACGACCGCGTTCACCGCGCCGATCTTCTGCGCGAGCGGCTCGATGATCCGCAGGTTGGCCTGGTGCAGCACGACCGCCGCGAGGTCGGCCGGCTCGACACCCGCCTTCTCGCAGGCCCGCCGGGCGATCGGGGGGAGCTGGGTGGTGGCCCAGCGGTACACGCTCTGCCCCTCCTGCGCGAACCTCGGCGGCGTGCCCTCGATCCGTACCGCGTTGCCCATCTCCGGCACCGACCCCCACAGCACCGGCCCGATCCCCGCCCGCTCCCCCGGCGCACACGCCTCGACCACGGCCGCGCCCGCGCCGTCGCCGACCAGGACGCAGGTGGTGCGGTCGGTCCAGTCGGTCACCTCGGACATCTTGTCCGCGCCGATCACCAGCGCACGGGTCGCGGCGCCCGCCCGTACCGTGTGGTCGGCGGTGGCCAGCGCGTGGGTGAAGCCGGCGCACACCACGTTGACGTCCATCGCGGCGGGCTCGGGGATGCCGAGGCGGGCCGCGACCCGTGCGGCGGTGTTCGGGGAGCGGTCGATCGCCGTGGAGGTGGCGACCAGCACCAGGTCGATGTCACCGGGGGCGAGCCCGGCCGTGGCCAGGGCCTTGGCGGCGGCGTGCGCGGCCAGCTCGTCGACCGGCTCGTCGGGGCCCGCGATGTGCCGGGTGCGGATGCCGACCCGGCTGGTGATCCACTCGTCGCTGGTGTCGACCATGCGCGCCAGGTCCTCGTTGGTGAGCACCCTGGCGGGCTGGTAGTGGCCGATCGCGGCGATACGCGAGCCGTGCATGTCGAGGTCCCCTCGTTGCTGCCGTGGGTAGCGGGACTCTCCAGTCTGCGCAGTGACTCACCGGTACGGGGGTATGTGAAGCCACAGGAATCGGGCATTCCAGTTGTCGGCTTCTTGCAGACCCTCGTACGTCCGAATTCCGCTCGTGCGCTCGGCGTTTCGCTCGTACGGACGGGGCCCGGCACGGAGCCGGGCACCCGTGGTCTCACCCCGTGAAGAGCTGCGTCGCCTTCCGCACCAGCTCGTACAGCCCGTAGGCGAGCGGCGCGCCCACCCAGAGCCAGGAGAGGGCAATCAGGGCGCGCCGGTCAGGCGGGCTGCTCTCGCTGGGCATCGGGGGCCTCCTTCGCGGCGGGGACGTGGTGACGGGTGTGGACGGGGCGGATGAGCTCGTTGGCGGCGAAGCCGACGAGGAGCAGGCCGATCATGATGGAGAAGGAGAGCCCGTACAGCGCGGGCCCGTCCTTCCCCGCCGCCTCCTGGCGGTCGGCGATCCAGTTGACGATCAGCGGTCCGAGTACGCCCGCGGTGGACCAGGCGGTGAGCAGCCGGCCGTGGATGGCGCCGACCTGGTAAGTGCCGAAGAGGTCCTTCAGATACGCGGGGACCGTGGCGAAGCCGCCGCCGTAGAAGGAGAGGACGACCAGCGCGCACAGGACGAACAGCGGCTTGGACGAGTCCCCGAACAGCGCGAGGACCAGGTACATCAGGGCGCCGACGCCCAGGTAGACGCGGTAGATGTTCTTGCGGCCGATGAGGTCGGAGGTGGAGGACCAGCCGATCCGCCCCGCCATGTTGGCCGCGGACAGCAGCGCGACGAAGCCTGCCGCCGCCGAGACGGAGACCGGGGTGGAACTGTCCGCGAAGAAGTCCGTGATCATCGGGGCGGCCTTCTCCAGGATGCCGATCCCGGCCGTGACGTTGGTGCACAGCACGACCCACAGGCACCAGAACTGCGGGGTGCGCAGGGCGCTGCGGGCGGAGACCTGGACGCTCCCGGCGGTGCCCGGACCGCTCTCCGTACGCCCGTCCGGCCGTGGCACCCGGACCAGCAGCACCCCGAGGGTCATGAACACGGCGTACGCCAGCCCGTGCACGAGGAACGCCAGCGCGATCCCGTGGTGGTCCGTGCCGAAGGACTCCAGCATCTGGGCCGACCACGGCGAGGCGATCAGGGCGCCGCCGCCGAAGCCCATGATGGCGATGCCGGTGGCCATGCCGGGGCGGTCCGGGAACCACTTCATCAGGGTGGAGACGGGCGAGATGTAGCCGATGCCGAGACCGATGCCGCCGACGAACCCGTAGCCGAGGACGATCAGCCAGTACTGCTGGGTCTGCGCGCCGAGCGCGGAGATCAGGAACCCGGAGGAGAAGCAGATCAGGGCCACGGTCATCGCCCAGCGCGGGCCGTTGCGCTCGACGAGGGTGCCGCCGAACGCGGCCGACAGCCCGAGCATCACGATCGCCAACTGGAACGGCAGCGCGCTCTGGGTGCCGTCGAGGTGCAGCGCGGATTCCAGGGGTGGCTTGAACACGCTCCAGGCGTACGCCTGGCCGATGGAGAGGTGGACGGAGAGCGCGGCGGGCGGTACGAGCCAGCGGCTCCAGCCCGGGGGCGCGACAGGGGGGCTGCTCATGGGGCCGGACGGTAGGTCGGGGCGGGTGGGTTGAGAAGGTGGGGCGCGGCGCGTTTGCGGTGAACGGTCGGCTCCGTGCGTCGGGCGGTCGGTGGCAGGTGCTGGTGGCCGGAAAGTCCTCAGTCCCGTACGGCCTCGAAGCCCAGCCGTCCGACGGTGGTGACGGTGCCCAGGCGGGGGAAGTCCAGCCGTACCGACGCGTCGTGCTCGGCGGCCGTGAACGCGGCCATCGCGTCCTCCACGAAGACCAGGTCATAGCCCAGGTCGGCGGCGGCACGGGCGGTGGACTCGACGCCCAGGTTGGTGGCGATGCCGCCGAGGACCAGGGTGTCGATGCCACGGGCCCGCAAGCGCTCGTCCAGCCCGGTGCCCTGGAACGCGCCGATGGTCCGCTTGACCACCTCCAGGTCGCCGTCGTGCCGCAGCCCGGTGACCAGACCGCTGCCTGGCGGCTGTTCGGCGACGGTGGGCCGTTCGACCCGGACGAGTACGACGAGTGCGCCCTCGGCGCGGCAGCGCTTCGCCAGCTCCTCCGACGCGGTGAGCACTTCGGCGCCCTTGCGGGGCTCCAGCGGCAGCGCGACGAGGCGGTCCATGAGGTCGACGAGGACGAGGGCGGTGCGCCGGGGGTCGAGTACGGGGGCTGCGGTCATGACGGAACGTTACCCCTCGCGGGCTGTCCGTGCCGGAAATCCGGGTCAACGGGTCCGTGAACGAGACGCGTTCGGACGTCTACGAAGCCTCGCGTCCGTTCGGCCGGACGCGGGGGCGGGGCACCGGGGCGTGCGCGGCCGGGGGTTCCTCGGGGTCGCGGGCGCGGCGCTTGGCGATGACCGCGCACACCATGAGCTGCATCTGGTGGAAGAGCATCAGCGGCAGCACGGCGAGGGAGGCGTGGGCGCCGAACAGGACGCTGGCCATGGGGAGTCCGGAGGCGAGGGACTTCTTCGACCCGGCGAACTGGATGGCGATGCGGTCGGCCCGGCCGAAGCCGAGCGCCCGGGCTCCGTACCAGGTCAGCGCGAGCATCACGGTGAGCAGGACGCCCTCCACGAGGAGCAGCGCGCCGAGCCGCGGGGCGCTCACCTGGTGCCAGATGCCCTGGGCCATGCCCTCGCTGAACGCGGTGTAGACGACCAGCAGGATCGAGCCGCGGTCGACCAGCCCGAGCACCTTCTTGTGCTTCGCCACGAAACCGCCGATCCAACGCCTCAGGAGCTGCCCGGCGAGGAACGGCACCAGCAGTTGCAGCACGATCTTCAGCAGCGAGTCGGCGGAGAAGCCGCCGCCGGAGTTGCCCAGCAGTACGGAGGCGAGCAGCGGGGTGACGACGATGCCGACGAGGGAGGAGAAGGAGCCGGCGCAGATGGCGGCGGGTACGTTGCCGCGCGCGATGGAGGTGAAGGCGATGGAGGACTGGATCGTCGACGGCACCAGGGTGAGGAACAGCAGACCCTGGTAGAGCGGCTGGGTCAGCAGCGCCGGGACCAGTGCGCGCGCGGCCAGTCCGAGCAGCGGGAAGACGACGAAGGCGCAGGCCAGGACGGTGAGGTGCAGCCGCCAGTGGCGGAGCCCGTCCATCGCCTCGCGGGTGGAGAGGCGGGCGCCGTACAGGAAGAAGAGGAAGGCGATGGCGGCCGTGGAGGCACCGGAGGCCACGTCTGCGGCGACGCCACGCGCGGGCAGCAGCGCGGCCAGGCCCACCGTGCCGAGGAGCAGCGCGATGTACGGGTCGATGGGCAGCCGGCGTTTCACAGGACTCCGTAGCGTCTCGTGTGGGGCGGACGACCTCCATCGTGCCTGGTCGGCGCCGATCACGGAATCCGGCATACCGCTCTGACTGCGATCGCGTTTCGTGATGAGCGGGCTAGGCTGCCGCCATGTACGACCCCACGCACCTGCGTACGTTCCTCGCGGTGGCGCAGACGCTCAGCTTCACGCAGGCCGCGCGGCGGCTGGGACTGCGGCAGTCGACGGTGAGCCAGCATGTGCGCAGGCTGGAGGAGGCGGCGGGCCGCCAGTTGTTCGCACGGGACACCCACTCGGTGGAGCTGACCGGCGACGGCGAGGCGATGCTGGGCTTCGCGCGGCGGCTGCTGGAGGTGCAGGAGCAGGCTTCGGCGTACTTCTCCGGGCCGCGCGTACGGGGTCGGCTGCGGTTCGGCGCCTCCGAGGACTTCGTCCTGACCCGCCTCCCGGAGATCCTGGAGGGCTTCCGCTACGACCACCCCGAGGTCGACCTGGAACTGACGGTGGAGCTGTCCGGCACGCTCCACGAGCGCCTGGCCGAGGGCAAGCTCGACCTGGTCCTGGCCAAGCGCCGCCCCGAGGACCCGCGCGGCCGCCTGGTCTGGCGGGACGACCTGGTCTGGATCGGCACCGAACGCCTCCGCCTGGACCCCGACCGCCCCGTCCCCCTGATCGTCTACCCCCCACCCGGCATCACCCGCGCCCGCGCCTTGGAAACGCTTCAGGCGCAGGGCCGGGACTGGCGGATCGTATGCACCAGCGGCAGCCTGAACGGCCTCATCGCAGCCGCCCGAGCCGGCCTCGGCGTCATGGCCCACTCCCGCCACCTGATCCCGCCGGGCCTGGTACGCGTACCGGACCGGGCCGGCCTGCCGGACCTGGGCCGTGTCGACTTCGCCCTGACCCACGCTCGCGCGCGAGGCGCGACGGAGGATGCGGCGAACGCGCTGGCGGCGGCGATCCTGGCGGGCGGGGAGCGGCTGCGCCGACGGGGCGGCTGAGGGGCGCGGGAGTTGCGATTACTCTCCGCGATGGGCCCCTGCCGACTGGCGCATATTGTCCCGGCGCCCTTGTGGCAGTGACCGACAGCCTCCCCACCCCCTCTCCGCCACGCCCCACCCCGTGACCGGCCCGTACAGATTCGGTGGAGATTACGACCGGGGTACGTACCGACCCGTCAGTATCGTGTCCGGACCTTCCGCATGTGCGGGGATTTTCCGGGTGCTGTCCGTGAGGTACGTGAGGTTTGGCCGGTTTCCGGACCCCTCCCATCCGGCCATTCGGTGGGGTAGCTTTCACGGCGCTGTGCGGAGCGTCGCGGGTCCGTGACGGAGGAGCGAGGAAGAGCGAGCAAGGGGGGAGCGAGGTTTGCGCGAGTTCACCAACCCTGTGACGGAGATGGAGTCGGAGCCGCCGGTGGGTGGCCTGGCCGACACCGTCTTCGACAACGCGCGCACCGACCCGCTGCACATCGCCCTGGGCCGCAAGGACGATCATGGGCAGTGGCGGGACGTCACCGCCGCCGAGTTCCGTGACGAGGTCGTGGCCCTCGCCAAGGGCCTGCTCGCCCAGGGCGTCCGCTTCGGCGACCGGGTCGCCATCATGTCCCGCACCCGCTACGAGTGGACCCTGTTCGACTTCGCGCTGTGGACGATCGGTGCCCAGGTGGTGCCGATCTACCCGACCTCCTCCGCCGAGCAGTGCTTCTGGATGCTGCACGACGCCGAGGTCACCTCCGCCGTGGTGGAGCACGAGGACCACGCGATGACGATCGCCACGGTCATCGGCCGCCTCCCCCGGCTGCGCCAGCTCTGGCAGCTCGACGCCAACTGCGTACGGGAGCTGTACGACGCGGGGGCGCACCTGGACGACGAGGTGGTGCACCGGCACCGCAAGGCGGTCACCCCGGACTCGACCGCCACCATCATCTACACCTCGGGCACCACCGGCCGCCCCAAGGGCTGTGTCCTCTCGCACGGCAATTTCATGTTCGAGGCGGACACGGTGATCCGCCGCTGGGAGTCGGTGTTCCACTCCAAGAAGGGCGACGAGGCGTCCACCCTGCTCTTCCTGCCGCTGGCCCACGTCTTCGGCCGCATGGTGGAGGTCGCGGCGCTGAGGGGCCGGGTCCGCTTCGGGCACCAGCCGCAGTTGCACGCGGCCGCCCTGCTGCCGGACCTCGCCGCGTTCCGGCCGACGTTCATCCTGGCGGTGCCGTACATCTTCGAGAAGGTGTTCAACTCGGCCCGGCGCAAGGCGGAGAAGGACGGCAAGGCGACGCCCTTCGCGAAGGCGGTCGAGGTGGCCGTGAAGTACGCCGAGGCGCTGGAGGCCAAGGCGTGGGGCCTCGGCCCCGGCCCCTCGGCGGGCCTACGGATGCAGCACCAGCTCTTCGACAAGCTGGTGTACTCCAAGGTCCGCGCGGCGATGGGCGGCCGTATCCGCAACGCGATGTCGGGCGGCTCGGCGATGGACCGCCGCCTCGGCCTGTTCTTCGCGGGCGCCGGCGTGCAGATCTACGAGGGCTACGGCCTGACGGAGTCGACGGCCGCCGCGACCGCCAACCCGCCCGAGCGCACCCGCTACGGCACGGTCGGCCAGGCCGTCCCCGGTGTGACGGTGCACGTCGCCGACGACGGCGAGATCTGGCTGCACGGCGGGAACGTCTTCCAGGGCTACCTCAACAACCCCAAGGCGACCGACGAGACCCTGCACGACGGCTGGCTCGCCACCGGTGACCTGGGCTCGCTGGACGAGGACGGCTATCTGACCATCACCGGCCGCAAGAAGGAGATCCTCGTGACCTCCGGCGGCAAGAGCGTCTCCCCCGGTGTGCTGGAGGAGCGGGTGCGGGACCATCCGCTGGTCAACCAGTGCATCGTCGTCGGCAACGACCGCCCGTACATCGCGGCGCTGGTCACCCTGGACCAGGACGCCGTCGACCACTGGCTCCAGATGCGCGGCAAGCCCCGCCCGACCCCGGCCGAGCTGGTGCGCGACGCCGACCTGGAGACGGAGGTGCGCCGGGCGGTGGTCGCGGCGAACACGCTGGTCTCGCAGGCCGAGTCGATCCGTACGTTCCGCATCCTGGCCCAGCCGTTCACCGAGGAGCACGGGCTGCTGACGCCGTCGCTGAAGCTGAAGCGGAAGGCGATCGAGAAGGCGTACGAGCGTGAGGTGGAAGCCCTCTACCGCTCTTGACCGGCAGGTCAGGAATGCATCCCGGCCCGTGATCGTTGACGATGGGTGTACCACCTGTCCACAACCGAAGGATCATAGGATCGTGAGCAGCAAGGTCCCCCCGATCATCCTCAACAACGGTGTCGAGATGCCCCAGCTCGGCTTCGGCGTCTGGCAGATCCCGGACGACGAGGCGGAGCGCGCGGTCACCACGGCGCTGGAGACCGGGTACCGCAGCATCGACACCGCGGCGATCTACGGCAATGAAGAGGGCACCGGCAAGGCCATCGCGGCGTCCGGCGTGCCCCGCGAGGACCTCTTCGTCACCACCAAGCTCTGGAACAGCGACCAGGGGTACGACTCCACCCTGCGTGCCTTCGACACGTCGCTGGAGAAGCTCGGTCTCGACTACCTCGACCTCTATCTGATCCACTGGCCGCTGCCCGCGCGGGACAACTACCTCGACACCTACAAGGCGTTCGAGAAGCTGTACTCCGACGGCCGTGTCCGCGCGATCGGCGTGTCCAACTTCCTCCCCGAGCACCTCGAGCGGCTGATCGCGGAGACGTCCGTCGTCCCGGCGGTCGACCAGATCGAGCTGCACCCGCAGCTCCAGCAGCGCGCGGCGCGGGAGTTCAACGCCGAGCAGGGCATCGCCACCGAGGCGTGGTCGCCGCTCGGCCAGGGCAAGGGGCTGCTGGAGGTCCCGGCGATCGTCGCCATCGCCCGGAAGCACGGGCGTACGCCGGCGCAGGTCGTGCTCCGCTGGCACGTCCAGCTCGGCAACATCGTCATCCCGAAGTCCGTGACGCCGTCGCGGATCAAGGAGAACATCGAGGTGTTCGACTTCAGCCTGGACGACGAGGACCTCGCCGCCATCAACGCGCTGAACGAGGACAAGCGGCTGGGTCCCGACCCGGCCACGTTCGACATGGTCTGACACCCGTACGCCACAGGGTCGCCCGTCCCCGCGCAGGGGCGGGCGGCCCTGTGCGCCACGCCGAGCTTCGCCGACCGAAGGACTCCGCGCCGTGCGTCTTCGTCCACTGGGTCTCGCCACCGCCGCCGGGACCGTCCTGCTGTGCGCCGCGGCCCTGGCCGCCGCCTACGGTGATGCGCCGAGGCGGGCGCGGGAGGGCACGGTCTCCGCGGCCGACCTGCTGGCGAAGGTGCGCACGTGCGACCGGATCTCCGACGGCCTGTACCGCACCGACGCCGAGAGCCCCGCGACCGTCCCGGTGTGCGGGCTGAAGGGCGCGGTGTCCTGGCAGGCGGACCTGGACGTGGACTGCGACGGGCAGCGGACGACTCATTGCAACGAGGACCGCGACCCCTGGTACCAGGACGACACCGCCTTCCACCAGTCCGACGGCAAGCCCCTGCGCGCCGACACGCTGCCCTACGTGGTCGTACCCGGCAAGAGCGCGCTGTGGGACCCCGCGGCGGCCGGGATCGGGGGCGCCGGTGTGGTGGCCGTCGTCCACGGCGACCAGGTGGAGTACGCCGTCGTCGGGGACACCGGCCCGAAGGAGATCATCGGCGAGGCGTCGTACGCGACCGCCGAGGCCCTCGGTATCGACCCGGACCCGGCGACCGGGGGCGCCGAGTCGGGGGTGACGTACATCCTGTTCAAGGACTCGCGGGTCTCCCCCATCGAGAGCCACAGTGCCGCGGTCGCGCTCGGGGACCGGCTGGCCCGGCAGTTCCTCACCGAGAACTGATTCAGCGGGGGCGTACGGCCGTGTAGACGGTGTACGCGTCCAGCACGAACAGGTCGGCCCGGTGGTGCAGGCTCTGCGGGTCGGCGGGGTCGAGGAGGCGGTCCAGGGTGGCGCGGTCGTCGGCGTCCAGGGCGTCGCCGAGGCCGTCGCGCAGCCGGGTGAAGTAGGCGGCGGCGTAGTCGCGGGCGGCCTCGTCGGCGGGGGCGGGCAGGTCCAGCAGGAAGGTGCGGGTACGGGTGGGCTTCAGGCCGGCCGAGGTGAGCAGGGCGGGCCAGTCCTCGGGCTCGGCGACCGCGCCGGGCAGCTCGGCGCGCATCCGGCTGAACCACTCCTCCTCGGCCGCGTTGAGCCGGGACTGGAGTCCGGGGCGGCCGATGCCGATGTCGCGGGGCAGGTAGCGGGCGGGGAGTCCGCCTTCGAGGAGGGCGAGGGTGCCGCCGGGGGCGAGCCGCTCCGCGAACGCGGCGAGTCCGGCCCGTTGGTCCCCGAGGTGGTGCAGGCTGCGGCTGGCCCACAGCAGATCGGCCGGGCGGTCCAACTCGTCGAGCGCGTCCGGGAGTTCGCCGGTGACGGTGGAGAAGCGGCCGTCCACGCCGAGGCGTGCGGCGCGGTCGCGGGCGCGCTCCAGCAGGGGGCCGCTGCCGTCGACGGCGGTCACCCGGGCGCCGGGGAACTCCTCGGCGAACAGGCAGGCGACGACGCCGGGTCCGCTGCCCGCGTCCACGATCAGGCCCGGCTCGGGGGTCTCCTCGGCGAGCCAGCCCATCGCCTCCCGGTACAGCGGCGCGAGCAGCTCCGCCTGGGACTCCAGCACCGGGCCCATCTCGGCCCAGTCGATGTCGGTGTGGTGCCCGTGCGCGTGTCCGTGCCCGGCGGGTGCGTGGTGGTGGTGGTCGTGCGCCATGCTGGTCAGCCTCTCTTCCCCGGCTCTGTTCCGGCTGCGCCCAGCGTGCGACGGGGCGGTGTCAGACGGCAAGCGCTGTTGCCGATACGGCAAGCCCGCAGTGAGGCGGAACGGTTCGGCACCGGTCCGCGTCCTGGGTCAGCAAGGCGCGAGGGTCGTGCCGGAGGAGGGGGCCGGGATGAGCGGGTTCGAGCAGTGGGCGGACGGTTTCGAGGCGGAGCGGGAGCGCAGGGTCGCGCGGGCCGACCCGGACTGGACACGCGCCGCGCGCCTGGACCCGGCGGTGTGGGCGAGCGTCCAGCGCTTCCAGACCGGCGAGGACGGCGACGGCGCGAACCTCACCGCCAAGGCCGACGAGGCCGCAGACCCCGAATACGCCCGCGCGGTACGGCTGTTCATCGCCGAGGAGCAGAACCACGCCCGTCTCCTCGCCCTGCTGCTGGCGGCGGGCGACATGCCGACGCTGGCCGGGCACTGGACCGACACCGCGTTCGTCCGGGTGCGCCGGCTGATGGGCCTGCGTCTGGAGCTGCTGGTGCTGATGGTCGCCGAGGTGGTGGCCCTGCGCTACTACCGCGCCCTGCGCGACGGCAGTGGTGACGCCCTGACCTCGGAGGTGGCGGCTCGCATCCTCGCGGACGAGGAACGCCACATACCGTTCCACTGCGCCCGGCTGCACGACTCGGTGGCCGAACTGCCGCGTGCGGTACGGCGTCCGCTGCTCGAGCTGTGGCGCGGGCTGCTGGCCGGAGCCTGCCTGATCGTCGTCGCCGACCACGGCCGGGCTCTGCGGGCGCTGGGGATGAGCCGGTCCCGCTTCCTCGCCGATGTACTGGTGTCGTCCCGCCCCATGGTGGCCGCGGTGCTGAACCGGCGCCCGGATGTGTGGCCGGACACCACTCCTATCCGGACCGCCGATAGGCGTGCAGGGTGAAGACGGGGTCCGCGCGCGGCCGGTCCTGGTCGGGCAGCCGTGCCAGCCGGGCGGCGAACTCCTCGGTACGCGGCTCACCGGGCGGCAGCAGGGTGAACCAGCCGCGCCGGAGGTCCCTGACGGCCCGACGCGGGCTGCGCCCCTGTCCGACGCCGGTGAACCGCGCCTGACCGGTCCTGACCATCCCGGCCTCGGCGGCGTACGCGTCCACCTTGGCCGGGTCGTCGACGGCGGGCCGCCTGGGACGCGGACCGAGCACGGCGTCGATGTCACTGCCGACGTCGTGCGCCTTCGCCTTGTCGACGGTGGTCACATAGGTCCCGCCCGGCCGCAGCACCCGCGCACACTCCCCGAGCACGGCCCGCAGATCGGCCGGATCGTCCAGCAGATGCAGCAGCCACACACTGGTGACGACGTCGAACGCACCGTCGGGAAAGGGCAGTCGGCGACTGTCGGCGCGCACCACGGCACCGGGCAGCCGGGCGGCGGCCCGGTGGACCATGGCGCTCGTGAGATCCACCCCGGTGACCCGCGACCCGGGCCGCGCCTCGGCCAGCCGGCGGGTGACGATGCCGGTGCCACAGCCGTTGTCCAGCAGGCGCCCCTCGCGGTCCGGGATCAGCCCGAGGACGGCGTCGGCGGCGGCACGGGCACGGGGCTCGCCGCCACGGAGATCGTCGTAGGACTCGGCTTCCTTGTCGTAGTCGAGCACAGACTTGAGTGTGCCCGCCGGCACCGCCCCTACCCTCCCCGACTCGGCCAACTCCCTTCCCCAGGTGGCTGATTGATCCCCCCTGCGCGAAGAACCCTCGCGTGGCACACTGCCCGCATGCGTCGGTGGTCAGGGAGGGTGGGGTGTGAGTGAGCGGCGGGCCGCTCCGACTGTGGGGCAGGTGGTGCTCGGGCGGCGGTTGCAGGAGTTGCGGGAGTCGGCCGGGCTGAGCCGGGACGAGGCGGCGCGGGTGCTGCGGGTGGCCTCGGCGACCGTGCGGCGGATGGAGACGGCCGAGGTCGCGCTGAAGATCCCGTACGTGCAGGCGCTGCTGGCCGCGTACGGGGTGGGCGAGGAGGAGGCCACCACGTTCGTCGGGCTGGCCGAGGAGGCCAACCGGCCCGACTGGTGGCAGCGGTTCCACGACGTGCTGCCGGACTGGTTCAGCCTGTACGTGAGCCTGGAGGGCGCCGCCCGCCTGATCCGCTCCTACGAGCCGCACTTCATCCCCGGCCTGCTCCAGACCGAGGCGTACGCGCGGGCGGTGCTGGAGGCCGGGACCATCGGGCAGCACGGCGCGGAGACGGTGGAGCGGCATGTGGCGCTGCGCCTGGAGCGGCAGCAGTTGCTGGAGCGGGACGACCGGCCGCACCTGTGGGTGATCATGGACGAGACGGTGCTGCGGCGGCCGGTGAGCACCCGTTCCGAGGTGATGCGCGACCAGCTCGACCACCTGCTGGAGTACGCCGACCGGGACCGGATCACCCTCCAGCTCGCGGAGTTCGCGGCGGGCCCGCATCCAGGGACGTACGCCCCCTTCACCCTGTTCCGGTTCGCCGAACGGGAGCTGCCGGACATGGTGTTCACCGAGTATCTGACCGGCGCGCTCTACCTCGACTCGCGCGAGGAGGTGGCCGCACACCTGGAGGTGCTGGACCACATGACGGCGCGGGCGGCCTCCGCGCAGCGCACCCAGAAGCTGCTGCGGGAGTTCCGCGAGAGCCTGTGACCGGTGCCGCGCGCGTGACGCGGCACCGGCGGCCCACAGGATCAGGCCACAGGCTTCAGGCCAGCTCGGCCGTGAGGCTGATGTCGGTGCCGGTCAGGGCCTGGCTGACCGGGCAGTTCTTCTTGGCGTCCTCGGCGGCCGCGCGGAAGCCGTCCGCGTCCAGGCCCGGGACCTCGCCGCGCACGGTGAGGTGGATGCCGGTGATGCCCTCGCCGGGCTGGAAGGTGACGTCGGCCTTGGTCTCCAGCCGGGTGGGCGGCGTGCCGGCGCCGGTCAGGCCATGCGACAGGGCCATGGAGAAGCAGCTCGAGTGCGCGGCGGCGATGAGCTCCTCGGGGCTGGTGCGGCCGTTCGCCTGCTCGGCGCGCGACGGCCACGACACCGGCTGGGAGTCGATGCCGGAGGAGTCGAATGTGACGGTGCCGCTGCCCGACAGCAGTTCGCCTTCCCAGACCGTGTGTGCGGTGCGCGTGGTAGCCACGGTGGTTCCTTTCGCGTGTGTTCCCGTGTTCCGGGTCCTGGTGCCCCCGTACCCCCCCCATCCGATCACATCCGAGGTCACGGCACCGTGAGGACAGGTCCGCGTGCTCAGGCCGCCCGGCGCTCGGGGTCCGCGTCGAGCGGCACCTCGGGGCCGTTCAACTCCCCGAGCCAGCGGCGCAGTACGCCGTGCACGCGCTCGGCGCCGGTCAGTGCCTCGCCGTGTTCCTCGGGCATGGACAGGGTGAGCGGGGAGAGCAGGAACGGGCGGGACTGGGCGCCGCCGAGGCCGCCGTGGGAGCCGATCTGCTCCTCGAAGGCGTGGATCTGCCCGGTGGCCGGGTCGTGCCAGGAGTTGACCATGATGTCGGCGGTGTGCGGGAAGGCATGAGTCCGGCGCACGGCGTCGGCGGCGCCGGGGCCGAAGCGGGCCAGCGGCCCCGGCCGGTCGTCCAGCTCGGCCAGCGGGATCTCGGTGCCGCAGGGGCCGAGGACCACGCCGTCGTGCTCGGCGCTGCGGACCAGCAGGAAGCCGATGCCGGGGTGGTTGGCGAGGGTGGGGAGCAGCGCCGGGTGGCGGGCGTCGATCTCCTCCTTGGTCATCCGGTGCGGGACGTCCGGGAAGGAGATCAGGCCGAGGTTGCCGGAGGCGAGTACGACGGGCTCGGAGCGCGGCGCGGGGCCGGGCTCCGAGTCGTCTCGGCCCAGGGCGGCGCGTACGGCGGCGCGGGCCTCGGCGCCGCTGGGGGTACGTCCGGCGCCGCGCGGCACGGGCAGTCCGCTGCCGGCGCGGACGAGGTCGGTGAGGGTGAGGCCGTAGCGGGAGCGGAAGGTTTCGCCGGGGCTCTGGCCGTGGTCGGAGAGGACGACCAGGCGGTAGGGGCGCGGGGCGTGCTCGGCGGCCTTCTCGATCAGTGCGAGGGAGCGGTCGAGGCGCTTGAGGACCTGACGGGCGTCCCGGCTGTCGGGGCCGGAGTGGTGGGCGACCTCGTCGTAGGCGACGAGGTCGGCGTAGACGGCGGTGCGGCCGGCGAGCAGGTCGCCCATCACGGCGGTGACGACCACGTCCCGTTCGACGACGGTGGCGAAGGCGCGGACGAACGGGTAGAGGCCGCCCCGGCCGACGCGCGGGTGCTGTCCGGCGAACCGGGCGCGGGTTGACTGGCCGATCTCGCGGCCGATCTCGGCGAAGAAGGACAGCGCGGTGCGCACCGCGTTGGCCGGGTCGGAGAAGTAGGCGAAGTACCCGGCGCGGGAACGGTTCTCCCGGCCCCGGCGGCGGGTGGCTATGGACAGCACGAGGGCCTGCTCCCCGGCGCCGCCGCTGAACAGGTTGCCCCGGCTGGCGCCGTCGACGGCGAGGAGCCCGGCCTCGCCGGTGCGGGCCATGGCGCGGCGCTGCAACTCGGCGGCCGAGGTGGGGCGGTTGCAGACCATGACCTCGCCGCGGTCCTTCTCGTACCAGCGGAAGGCGGGCACGTCGAAGGTACTGCCGTGCAGGATGCCGAGCTGGCTGGCGCCGGTCTGGCTGGACCAGTCGGTGCGCCAGGCGGTGAGCCGGTGGGTGGGCGGGATGATGCCGTCGGTGGCGAGCCAGCGGGCGACGGTGGGCATCAGGCCGTCGCGGACGGCGCCGGTGAGCACGTCGTGGCCGACGCCGTCGAGCTGGACGCAGACCAGGCCGGGCGTGCTCGCGCAGGGCAGGGTGGCCCTTCGGCGCCGGTAGGCCAGACGCAGCAGGCGGCGCCGGTAGGCGTCGTCGTCGCGTACGGCGAGCGCGCCGCCGGTCGCGGAGGCCACGGCGGACATCACGGCGGCGACGATGACGGCGGTCTCGGGTGCCACCTCGCCCCGCCCGGAGGGGTTGACGCGCAGGGCGAGCAGCAGCAGGGAGCCGTTGAGGAAGAAGACCAGCAGGCCGAGGAAGAGGGCGGGCACCAGCAGCAGCATCCGCACCAGCACCGGCCAGACGAGCGCCGACAGCAGACCGAACGCCCCCGCGCCGCAGGCGGCGGTCACGGCGATACGGGTGGCGCTGTCGCCGTCGGGCGCCTGGAGCCGGAAGTCGGGGAGGAGTCCGGCGAGTACGAGCATGGTGAGCGTGGACACCGCCCACACCGTGACGCTCCGGCCGATCTGACCGGCAACCCGTCGCCACCCCACGCCCCGCGCACCTCACGTCCCGGCCCGCCCCGCGGGGCCTGCCCCCCACCTTGTCATACCGGCCGGAGGCGTCGGGACGGCTTACTTGCCGTCGTACCCGGCCGTGGGCATCGAGAGCCGCCGGTGCACGCGCGCCTTCATCCGGGCGTCGTACGCGGGTTCGGCGCTGCCCACGGTCTCCACGCGGACCCCGCGCCGGGCGCACTCGGCGGTGAACTCCTCCACCGAGGACAGCGCGCGTTCCAGCACGCGTCTGCTGGGGGCGACGAAGACGTCCACGCCGGGGCGTACGCCGTCCCAGAGGGCGCCGTGGTCGAAGCGCAGGCCGCCGACAAGGAGTTCGCGGGTGACCACGAAGCCCTGCTCGGCGGCCCAGCGGGCGCACATGGCGTGCTGGCTGCGGGAGTCGACCAGGAAGGGGTCGGACTCCAGCTCCTCCAGCGGGGTCAGGCTGGCGATGGCGGTGATCCGTACCGTCGCAAGCGCGGCCGAGGCACCCCGTAACGGTCCCATGGCGTCCCCTCACCTCCGGGTTTCGCCGCCGACCCTACCGCTGCCCGTAGGCTTCGGGGGAGTCGCGCGCGGAGGTGAGGGTAGTGCCGGTGGAGGTCACCTGGTGGGGTCACGCCACCTGCACGATCGAGGACTCGGACACCCGGGTGCTCACCGATCCCCTGTTCGCCTCCCGGCTGGCGCATCTGCGCCGCCGGCGGGGCGCGCCGCCGCCCGCCGGGGCCCGCCGCGCCGACGCCGTGCTCGTGTCGCATCTGCACGCCGACCATCTGCACCTGCCCTCGCTGGCGCAGTTGGCGCCGGGCACGCGGGTACTGGTGCCACGGGGCGCGCCGCGGGCGGTGCCCGGACTGCGCCGGCTGCGGGGGCTCGACCTCACCGAGGTGGTGCCCGGCGATGAGGTGCGGCTCGGGGAGCTGCGGGTGCGGGTGGTGCCCGCGCTGCACGACGGACGACGGCTGCCGTTCGGCCCGCACCGTGCCCCCGCGCTGGGCTATGTCGTGGAGGGCGAGGCGCGTACCTACTTCGCCGGTGACACCGCGCTGTTCGACGCGATGGCCGAGGAGGTCGGCCCGGTGGACTTGGCGCTGCTGCCGGTGGGCGGCTGGGGGCCGTACCTCGGTGAGGGGCATCTGGACGCGGGCCGGGCGGCGCGGGCGCTGGCCCGCCTGGCGCCGGGCTGGGCGGTGCCGGTGCACTACGGCACGTACTGGCCGATCGGGATGGACGCGGTGCGCCCGCACGAATTCCACGCACCGGGCGAGGAGTTCGTCCGGCTGGCGGCCGAGGCGGCGCCGAAGGTGACCGTGCACCGGCTGGGGCACGGCGAGGGCGTACGGCTGGAGGTCGGCCGGTGAGATGTGTGGGGGGCGCGGCGGTGCTGGCCGCCGCCGCGACGACGGGTGCGCCGCTGGAGTCGACGAGTCAGGCGCTCGGCTATCCGTCGCTGTTCCTGCTGGTGCTGGTCGGGGCACTGATACCCGTGGTACCGACGGGGGCGCTGGTCAGCTCGGCGACGGTGGTGGCGTTGCACCGGACGGCGCCGTTCTCGCTGGCGCTGGTGTTCGTGACGGCCTCGCTGGCGGCCTTCCTGGGGGACGCGGCGTTGTACTGGCTGGGGCGGCGCGGTCTGGGCTCGCAGAGCGGGTCGCGCTGGCTGGAGGCGCTGCGGTCGCGGGCGCCGGAGGAGCGGCTGAATCAGGCGCGGGAGAAGCTGGCCGAGCACGGGGTGTCGGTGCTGGTGCTGTCCCGGCTGATACCCGCGGGGCGGATTCCGGTGATGCTGGCGTGCCTGCTGGCCGAGTGGCCGTTGCGGCGCTTCGCGCGGGGAAACCTTCCGGCGTGCCTGGCGTGGGCGCTGACGTATCAGGTGATCGGCGTGCTCGGGGGTTCGCTGTTCGCCCGGCCGTGGGAGGGCGTGCTGGCGGTGGTGCTGCTGACCGTGCTGGTCAGCGCGGCTCCGGGGCTGGTGCGCCGGGTGCGGGGCGAGGAGCGGTAGCGCGCGGGTCCGGCTCCAGTACGCGGGAGGCGCCCACGGGCAGGTCCCACAGGTCGGTCCGGGCGAGGCCCGCCTTCTCCCAGGCCGCGCGGACCCGGGTGAGGGGCTCCATGACGGGCTCGGCGGAGAGCACGAACGTCCCCCAGTGCATGGGCGCCATCCGGCGGGCGCCGAGATCGAGGGTGGCCTGTACGGCCTCCTCCGGGTCGCAGTGGACGTCGCTGAGCCACCAGCGCGGGTCATAGGCGCCGATGGGCATCAGGGCGAGGTCGATGCCGGGGTAGCGGCGGCCTATGCGCCCGAACCAGTGGCCGTAACCGGTGTCGCCCGCGAAGTAGAGGCGCTGCCCGTCCGTCGCCGTCATCACCCAGCCGCCCCACAGGCTGTGACAGGTGTCGGTGAGGGTGCGCTTGGACCAGTGGTGCGCGGGCACGAAGTCAAAGCGCACGCCGGATAGTTGGGCGCCCTCCCACCAGTCCAGCTCGGTGACGCGGGTGAACCGCCTGCGCCGGAACCAGCGTCCGAGCCCGGCGGGTGCGAACACCGGTGTGTCGCGCGGGAGTCGGTTCAGGGTGGGGGCGTCCAGATGGTCGTAGTGGTTGTGGCTGATCACGACCGCGTCGACGGGCGGCAGGCTGTCCCAGGGGACGCCGACCGGGGTGACGCGGGCCGGGGTGCCGAGGATGCGGCGTGACCACACCGGGTCGGTGAGCACGGTCAGCCCGCCGATCCGCACCACCCAACTGGCGTGTCCCGCCCAGGTGACGGCGAGGGTGTCGGCCCCGACGCGGGGCAACGGGCCGGGCTCGTACGGGAGTCGGGGGATGTCGACGAGCCCCTCCGGGTCGGGGCGTACGGCGCCCTCGCGGGCGAAGCGGGCCATGGCCCGCCAGCCGGGCAGCGGGGCGGTGAGCCGGTCGTGGAAGGTACGTGGCCACACCCGGTGTTCGCCCAGCGGACGGGGTTCGGCCAGCGGCGGCGACGCGGGCGCGAGCGGGGTGCGGACGACCACCTCGGGCGCGGCGTCCACGGGTTCGGGGGCGCCCGGCGTGGGTGTGGCGGCCGTCGTGACGGTGGACCCGGACTCATGCGTCTGCTGCGTCATCGAGGAGGCTCCCATCGCACGGCTTCGTCACGGAGTTCGTCGAGGACCGATCCCAGGGTGAGCAACGCGTCCCGCGTGTACGGCAGTTCCGTCGGGTCGGGCGAGGTGAGCGCGGCCTCGCGCTCCTCGTCGGTGCCGCCCAGCAGCGGGGCGGTGGACAGCCGTACGCGCAGGGCGCCGAGGTCGTCGCCGAAGCGGTGGCCGCCGGGCGCGGGCATGCCGAGCCGGGCGGTGAGGAAGTCCTCCAGATCCTGCGCGTCCCCCACGCCCCGCGCGGCGAGGGCCTCGCGGAGCGGGTCGAGGTCGGCGTAGAGGTGGCGGCCGGCCTGCGGGGGCGGGGCGAGCGCGCCGCCCGCGAGGACCGTGCGGTGCGCGGCGGCGGCCAGCCTGGCGTGCAGGGCCGTGGCGGCCTCGCGGCGGGCGGTGACCGGCTCGGGTTCGTCCAGCGCGTACTGGGCGGCGGCCGCGACGGGGGCGGCGAGGCGGGCGCCGAGCGCGAAGAGTACGTCCAGCACGCGGGCGTGGGTGTCCTCCCCGGCCGCGTTGTCGGGGAAGCGGGCGACGGCGGCGGGCCAGCCGGCCGGGAGCAGCGATCCGGCGAGGTCGGCGACGACGGTGACGTGGTCGGGCAGTATCCCGGCCGGGCTGACCAGGACCGTGTCGTGCGGGTCGTGCAGGGTGTCCCGCCAGGTCTCGTCGCTGATCAGGTGCAGCCCCTCGGCGGCGGCGGCCTCCACGGTCTCGTGCAGCAGCTCGGGCACGGGGACGGCGGCGGTGGGGTCGTCCGCGACGGACACCACCAGCAGCCGGGGGTCGCCGCCCTCTTCCCGGACGCGGCGGACGGTCTCCAGCAGCGCGTACGGGTCGGGTATGCCGCCGCTGCCGGCCGGGGCCGGCACCGGGAAGAGGCGTCTGCCGAGCAGCCGGGCGCAGGGCGCCCACCAGGTGGCGCGCGGGCGGGGGGCCAGGATGTCGCCGTGGTCCCCGGCGAGCGCGGCGGTCAGCGCCAGCAGCAGCGGGGGCGCGCCGGGGGCGAGGGTCACGTGGTCGGGGGTACAGGGCAGTCCGCGCCGGGTCCAGTAGCCGCAGGCGGCCTCCAGCAGGGCCGGGTCGCCGCCGGCGGACTGGGCCGCGCCGTGGTGTTCGGCGGCGGCGAGGCGGTCGGCGAGTTCCGGGAGGACGGGCAGGCCGTCGGCGGGGAACGGGGGGCCGTAGCGGACCGGGCCGTGGCCCTCGGGTTCCCTCCGCCGCATCTCCGCCTCCGCGCGGTCCGTGTGCCGAATCCCCTGTGTCGCCGGTGTCTCGTGCCGTGTGGCGGGTGCGCAGGGTGCCTGCTGGTGGTGCCCTCGGGAAGGTGTGTACCCGCCGAACGGCCCGGCATGGCTCGGGTCCGGCGTCGTCCCGGTCACAGCGGCCTCCGGTGCGCCGTCAGCGCCCGTCCGGGCGCCTGCGGCCGTACAGCCGGTACCCGGCTCCGGCGGCCGCCGCGGCGATCAGCGCGCCGCCCGCGGCGAGAGCGGGCACCGAGTCGGTGAACGTGCCGCCGGCCCCGGCCTGCACGCCGTGCTCCACGGTGGGCGGGTCGTCCTTCGCGGGGCCGGAGTCCCAGTCCTGGCCGTCCTCGTCCCCGTCCTCCCAGGCCGGGTCGTCGCCCTGACCGGTCTTTCCCGCCGAGCCCTCCGCGCAGTCCTTCGTGCCGCCGCTCCGCGCCGGGCCGGTGGGCGCCGCGCCGAGGTACGGCGCGCCGGGCAGCGGGGCGTCGTAGGACGTGCCGGGCGACTTGGGCGCGGAGGCGGCGGGGTCCTCGCAGGGTGCGCCCGACTCGGCGGACGCGGGCCCGGCTATGACGAGCGTGGCGCCGGCCAGGGCGGCGGCGGTGGAGAAGGCGCGTACGGTGCGGCGCATGGGTCGGGCTCCTCGGCGGTCCGGGGCACGCGTTCCGTGCCCTCGCTGCCATCAGAGCCCCCGGAGCGCCGCCCCGCCCGCCGCCGGACCCCATTCGCGGGACACGGACGACACCCAACGGGTGACACCGCCCCTCGGAGCCGACGACAAACGGTGCTCCCCGGACCTCATGCCTCCCCCGGCTCCCCGCAGCCCCGTTCGCGGGCGCCCTCGCGGGTGCGGCCCGCGCTGACCAGGCGGCGCGGATTGCGGCGCAGGTACTCACCCTCCAACTGCGCCATGCGTTCGTTGTGGGCGCGCAGGGCGTCGTTCGAGCCGTACAGCAGGGTGTCGTGGCGTGTGCGGTGGATCGTCTCCAGCTCTTTCATGAGCTGCTGGTCGTCCAGTCGGCTGGGGTCGACTCCGGTCATGGTGGTGCCCCCGCTCGTCGTGTCCGCGGTCCTGAGGTCCACTGGTCCTGAGGTCCACTGTACGAAGATCCCGCTCCCCCGGCCTCCGCGCGCGTACCCGGGCGGCGGCACAAGAAAGGCGCGCTTCGGGGTAGGGGGTCGAGCATGAGCGCAGATGTCGACCTCACCGCTGTTCCGGCCACCGGCCGCAACGTCCTGCGCCGGCTGCTCACGGCCGACGCCCGGCTCTTCGAGGTGGCCGCCCAGCGGAACTGGCCCGGCGCCCAGAAGGTGCTGCCCCGCCTGAGCCGCAGCGCCAACCACGGCGTGCTGTGGTTCGCGGTGGCCGGCGCGATCGCCGCGACCCGCACCCCGAGGGCGCGCCGGGCGGCCGTGCGGGGGCTGGCCTCGCTGAGTCTGGCCTCGCTGACCGTCAACACCCTCGGCAAGCGGTCGGTGCGCCGCACCCGGCCGGTGCTGGACCCGGTGCCGCTGTCCCGGCGGCTCAAGCGGCAGCCGATCACCACCTCCTTCCCGTCCGGCCACTCCGCCTCGGCCGCCGCCTTCGCGGCCGGGGTCGCGCTGGAGTCCCCGGCGTGGGGCGCGGCGGTGGCGCCGGTGGCGTTCTCGGTGGCGACGTCGCGGGTGTACACCGGTGCGCATTTCCCGAGCGACGTGCTGGCCGGTGCGGCACTCGGGGTCGGCGCCGCGTTCGTGGTGCGGAAGCTGGTGCCGACGCGGGCGGCGGCCCGTCCGGTGGCCCGGCCGCGCGCGGACGCGCCGGCGCTGCCGGACGGCGAGGGCCTGGTGATGGTCGCCAACCGCGCCTCGGGCACCGCGGACCGGGTGAGCGCGCTGCACGACGCGCTGCCGCTGGCGGAGATCGTGGAGTGCGAGCCGGAAGAGGTCCGGGCCGAGCTGGCCAAGGCGGCAGCGCGGGCGCGGGTCCTCGGCGTGTGCGGTGGCGACGGGACGGTGAACGCGGGCGCGGAGGTCGCCCTGCTGCACGACCTGCCGCTGGCGGTGCTGCCCGGCGGCACCCTGAACCACTTCGCGTACGACCTCGGGGTGGAGGACGCGGCCGGCCTGGCCGCCGCCGTCCGCGCGGGCGAAGCGGTGCAGGTGGACGTCGGCAAGTTCACCGCCGACGACCGCTCCAGCGTCTTCCTCAACACCCTGAGCCTGGGCGTCTACCCGGAGCTGGTGCGCGAGCGCGAGCACTGGTCGCCCCGGATCGGCGGCTGGGCGGCCGGGGTGCTGGGTGCGGTGAAGGTGCTGCGCGCGGACCGGCATCCGCTGGTGGTCGAGGCGGCCGGCAAGCGGCACCCGCTGTGGATGCTGTTCGTCGGCAACGGCGTCTACCGCCGCAGCGGCCTGGGCGCCGGGCGCCGTACGGAGCTGTCGGACGGCCCGCTGGACGTGCGGGTGGTGCACGGCAACGGCTGGCCGACGCTGCGTCTGCTGGCGGCGGCCGTGGCAGGACCGCTCAGCCGGTCCCAAGGCCACGCGGCGGTCCAGCTCGGCCGGCTGCGCCTGTCGGGCCTCGCGCCGGGCACCCCGCTGGCGTACGACGGCGAGGTCACCTCGGTGTCCGGCACGGTGACGGTGGAGAAGCTGCCCGAGATCCTCACGGCGTACAGCCCGCATCCGAACGTTTCCTGACACCCTGTCAGTCCGTATCGCGAAACGCGGATCTCAGTATCCGGTTCGCGGGCGTACCGTTCGGCGTATCACGGCCGCGGTGTCCTCGGGCGCCGCGGCCGCATCGTCGAAGGGGCTGACGTCATGCCGGAAGCACGCGAGACCGCCGTCTACACCCACGGGCACCACGAGTCGGTGCTGCGTTCGCACACCTGGCGCACGGCCGCCAACTCGGCCGCCTACCTGCTCGGTTCACTCGAACCGGGCATGCGCGTCCTGGACATCGGCTGCGGCCCCGGCACCATCACCGCCGATCTCGCCGCGCTGGTCCCGGACGGCCGGGTTACCGGCGCCGACCGCGCCTCCGGCATCCTGGAGCAGGCCCGCGCCACCGCCGACGCGCGAGGGCTGACCAACGTGGACTTCGAGGTCGCCGACGTGCACGCCCTCGACCACCCCGACGGCACCTTCGACGTGGTCCACGCCCATCAGGTGCTCCAGCACGTGGGCGACCCGGTGGGGGCGCTGCGCGAGATGGTCCGGGTGACCCGGCCCGGCGGGCTGATCGCGGTGCGCGACGCGGACTTCGCGGCCATGGCCTGGTACCCGGCCGTGCCCGGCCTGGACGACTGGCGGGAGCTGTACCGGCGGGTGGCGCGGGCCAACGGCGGTGAACCGGACGCCGGGCGGCGCCTGCGGAGCTGGGCGCTGGCGGCCGGACTGAGCGACATCACGGCCACCTCCGGCACCTGGACGTACGCCACCTCCGAGGAACGCGCCTGGTGGAGCGGGCTGTGGGCGGACCGTACGCTCGCCTCCGCCTACGCCGACCGCGCGGTGGAGGGCGGCCACGCCACGCCCGAGGAGCTGCGCGCGGTGTCCGGGGCGTGGCGGGAGTGGGGACGGCGGGAGGACGGCTGGTTAGCGGTCCTGCACGGCGAGATCCTGTGCCGCAAACCGGCCTGAACACGATGGCGGGCGCCGCGTTACGCGACGCCCGCCGTCGGAAGGTTCCGGCCTAGCTCACCACGGCCTCGCCCACCAGCAGCCGGGCGGTGGCCGCGATGTTCGCGGCGTCGATGCCGGCCGCGTGCAACTGCTCGTCGGGCGCGGCGGAACCCGGCATCATCCGGACCGCGAGACGGACCAGGCGCGGTACGGGACGCCCGTCGGTGAAGGCTTCCACGACCGCGTCGCCGATGCCGCCCTCCTCGTGGTGGTCCTCGACCGTCACCAGACAGCCGGTGTCGTCGGCGGCCCGGCGCAGCGTCTCCACGTCGACGGGCTTGACCGAGTACAGGTCGATGACCCGGACCTTGATGCCCTCCTCCGCGAGCTTGTCGGCGGCCGTCAGCGCCTCCTGCACGGTGACCCCGGCCGCGACGATCGTCAGCCGGTCCTCCTCGCTGGAGCGCAGCACCTTGCTGCCGCCGATGGGGAACTCCTCGTCGGCGTCGTAGATCACCGGGCTCTCGCCGCGCGAGGTGCGCAGGTAGCGGATGCCGTCCAGGTCGGCCATGGCGGCGACCAGGCGGGCGGTCTGGTTGGCGTCGCAGGGGTAGAGCACGGTGGAGCCGTACACGGACCGGAACATCGCCAGGTCCTCCAGGCCCATCTGCGAGGGGCCGTCCTGCCCGATGGCCACGCCCGCGTGCGAGCCGATCAGGTTGATCGAGGCGTCGCTGATGGAGGCCATGCGCACGAAATCGTAGGCGCGGCTGAAGAAGGCCGCGAAGGTGGACGCGTACGGCAGCCAGCCGCGTGCCGACATGCCGACGGCCGAGGCGACCATCTGCTGCTCGGCGATGAAGGACTCGAAGAAGCGCTCGGGGTGCTCCTCGGCGAAGACGCCGGTGCGGGTGGAGTCGCCGACCTCGCCGTCCAGGGCGACGACGTCGCCGCGTGCGGTGCCGAGCGCGGCCAGCGCCTTGCCGAAGGCGTCGCGGGTGGCGACCTCCTCGCCCTTGTCGAAGCGGGGCAGGCTCAGCGGCTCGTGGGCGACCTTCTCCCGGCTCGCGGCGGGCGGCTCGCTGACATGGACGCGGATGTCACGGGGGCCGCCCAGCTCCTCGATGGCCGCCTTGGCGTCGGGCAGCGGCTTGCCGTGCTTGCCCTCCTTGTCCTCCACGGCGGCGACGCCCTTGCCCTTGAGGGTGCGGGCGATGATCGCGGTGGGGCGGTCCTTGGTGGACTCGGCCTCGCTGTAGGCGCGGTCGATGGCGGCGACGTCATGGCCGTCGATCTCGACGGTGTGCCAGCCGAACGCCTGGAAGCGGCGGGCGTAGGCGTCCAGGTCGTGGCCGTGCCGGGTCTGGCCGCGCTGGCCGAGCCGGTTGACGTCCACGATGACGGTGAGGTTGTCCAGCTTCTCGTACGCGGCGGCCTCGGCGGCCTCCCAGACCGAGCCCTCGGCCATCTCGCTGTCGCCGCACACCACCCAGACGCGGTAGTCGGAGTGGTCCAGCCGCTTCCCGGCCAGGGCGATACCGACACCGACCGGCAGGCCCTGGCCGAGCGAGCCGGTGGCCGTCTCCACCCAGGGCAGCCTGCGCGGGGTGGGGTGGCCCTCCAGGCGGCTGCCGAGCTTGCGGAAGGTGAGGAGTTCGGCGTCGTCGATGGCACCGGCCGCCTTGAAGACGGAGTACATCAGCGGGGACGCGTGCCCCTTGGAAAGGATGAAGCGGTCGTTGGCGGGGTGGTCGGGGCGCTCGAAGTCGTAGCGCAGATGGTTGGCGAGCAGCACGGCCATCAGGTCGGCGGCGGACATCGAGGAGGTGGGGTGTCCGGATGCCGCGGCGTCCGCGGCGCGGACGCTGTCCACCCGCAACTGCTGCCCGAGTTCGGCGAGTTCGTCGTTGTTCATGGGTCTCCTTTCCGCGGGTCCGAGGCGACTCGGACGGTCCTCGGCGCACCGGGCGGGCTGCCCGGCCCCCGACGGCCCCCGACTCGTCACGGTGTGTGACCGGTCGCGGGCGCCCCGGTGGTGCGGTTCGTCCGAGGTCTTCCGCGTAACCGGGCTCTGGGCACGCAAACCCCCTTGACGTCACCCGGCCGCCGCGCACGCCCCCGATGCGCCACGACGGCCTGTGCGCACCCGTCCGCCCCAACTAGGCTCCTGGGCATGGAGATTCTTGGCGCCACACTGCGCATCTGCGTCGACGACCTCGAGACCGCGGTTCCGTTCTACGAGCGACTGGCGGGTGGCACGGCACTGCGTTTCGAGCGCGGTGGGGTGAAGGTCGCCGCGATCGGGTCGTTCCTGCTGATGAGCGGGCCGGAGGCGGAGCTGGAGGTGCTGCGGAAGGTGACGGCGACGATCGCCGTGAAGGACGTCGAGGAGACACACCGGCTGCTCGCGGACCTGGGCGCGCAGATCATCGCGGGCCCGGTGCCGACGCCGGTGGGCCGGAACCTGCTGGTGATGCACCCGGACGGCACGATCTTCGAGTACGCCGACCAGTCGGGGGCCTGAGCCGGGCGCTGGGCCTGGGATCAGCCCCGCATCTCCGCGGTGAGCGCCCAGCGCTCGTGGTCGCGCCATTCACCGTCGACCTGGATCATGGCGGGCGAGAACCCCTCCAGCCGGAACCCGGCGCCGCGCGCGAGCGCGATGGACGCGGTGTTGCCGGGCTGCACGTTGATCTCCAGCCGGTGCAGCCCGAGCGGCCCGAAGGCGTACCCGATCACCAGCTCCAGCCCCTCCCGCATCAGCCCCCGCCCGGCCGCGTGCGCGAACGCCCCGTACCCGAGCGCCCCGCACTGGAAGCCGCCCCGGACGATGTTGTTGATGTTGATGAACCCGGCGATGGCCCCGCTGTCCCGCTCGCACACCAGGAACCCGGCCCGCCCCGCATCCCCGATCAGCCGCCCGGCGTAGGTGGCGTACGCCTCGTCGCTGTCGGGCACCACCAGCCACGGCCGGTGCAGATCCTTGCTCTCCCTGGCCCGCGCGGTGAACTCACCCCCGTCCTCCATCCGGAACCGGCGGACGGCCACACGGGGGCCCTGGGCGAGGTAGTGGGGTGCGGTGTGGGGCATCGGGCCAGGGTACGCCCGGCCACTGGCCGGAAGTCACCGCAGGGCGGGCTCCTCCAGGGTCAACGTGCCCGCGTCCGCGTCCAGTTCGGCCGCCATGCCGAAGGGGATCGTCAGGGCGTCCGGGCAGTGGCCGAAGCCGGCGCTCTCCAGGACCGGGACGTCCAGCGGGGCCAGGCGGTCGGCGAGCATCGGGCGCAGGGAGTCGTAGGGGTCGCAGCCCTGCCAGGAGCCGAGGAGGATGCCGTGGACGTCGTCCAGCCAGCCGGCGCGGAGGAGCTGGGTGAGGTAGCGGTCCAGGCGGTAGGTCTCCTCACCCACGTCCTCCAGGCAGAGGAGGCCGCCCCGGGCGCAGCGGCGGGCGTGCGGGGTGCCGAGTTCCGCCGCGAGGAGGGAGAGGCAGCCGCCGAGGGTGGTGCCCCGGGCGCGGCCGGGGACGAGGGGCTTGCCCTCGGTGGTGATCCGCTGGACCTGCTCCGGGGCGAAGAGGGTCGCGTGCAGGTGGTCGCGGGCGCGTTCGCTGCCGATGAAGTCGACTCCGGCGGCCATCGGGCCGTGCAGGGTGACGAGGCCGAGGCGGGTGGCGAACGCCTCGTGCAGGGCGGTGATGTCGCTGAAGCCGACGAACACCTTGGGGCCGGCCAGGCGCATCGCCTCCCAGTCCAGCAGGTCCGCCATCCGCTGGGCCCCGTAGCCGCCGCGCGCGCAGAGCACCGCGTCGACTCCAGGGTCGCACCAGGCCCGCTGGAGGTCCTCCGCGCGGGCGGCGTCGGTGCCCGCGAGGTAGCCGAACTGGCCGTGCCGGTCCCGCACATGGGGTGCGGCGACCGGGTCGAGGCCCCAGCCGCGCAGCACGTCGAGGCCCGCGCGGAGCCGTTCCTCGGGCACCGGGCCGCTGGGCGCGACCACGGCCACGCGGGCACCGGGGGCGAGGCGGGTGGGGCGGTGGAGTTGCTTCACTTGCCGAGCTCCAGTTTCGGTACGCCGGGCAGGTCGAAGCCGAACACCTGGGCGTACAGGGACAGTTCGGCCTCCAGTGCGCGGACCATGGTGTCGGCGCGGCGGAAGCCGTGGCCCTCTCCTGCGAAGGCCAGGTAGGCGTGCGGGATGCCCCGGCCCGCGACGCGTTCGAGGAAGTGCTCGCACTGCTCGGGCGCGCAGATCACGTCGTCCAGGCCCTGGAGGAGCAGGAAGGGGGCGGTGAGCCGGTCGGCGCGGTGGGCGGGCGAGCGCTCGGTGTAGCGGTCGGGGACCTCCGCGAAGGGGCCGACCAGGGACTCCAGGTAGCGGGACTCGAAGTCGTGGGTGCGGCCCGGTCCCCAGGTGGCGAGGTCGAGGATGGGGTAGCTGATCGTGCCGCAGGCGTAGACATCGGTGCTGGTCAGCGAGGCGGCGGTGGTCCAGCCGCCCGCGCTGCCGCCCCGGATCGCCAGCCGGTCCCGGTCGGCCGTGCCCTCCGCGGCCAGTGCGAGCGCCACCGCAGCGCAGTCCTCCACGTCGACCACGCCCCACTGGTGCCGCAGCCGCTCGCGGTACTCGCGGCCGTACCCGGTGGAGCCGCCGTAGTTGACCTCGGCGACGCCGATGCCGCGCGAGGTGAAGGCGGCGATGGCGAGGTCCAGCACGAGTGGGACCCGGCTGGTGGGGCCGCCGTGCGCCCAGATCACATAGGGCGGCAACTCGCCCTCAGGACCCGTCACTCCAGGGTTCCGGGGCGGGTAGACGTGCGCGTGCACCTCGCGGCCGCCGGGCCCCGTGAAGGTGCGGACCTCCGGCTCGGGGTAGTACGCGGGGTCGACGGGGTCCCGGTGCCGGGCGCCGACCGTGCGGGCGCGGCCGGTGCCGGTGTCCAGCTCGATCACCTCGTACCCGGTGCGCGGGCTCGCGCCGATGGCCGCCACCCGGCTGCCGTGGGCGGCGAGGGAGGCGTCGAACTCGGTCCAGGGACCGGCCGCGTCGGCGATCTCACCGGTCTCGGGGTCGAGTATCCCGAGCACGGCGGCCCCGCGCCCGTGCAGCACCGCGAGCAACCCGTCCGCCAGCGGTACGAACCAGCGCTGGCCGGGCTTCCACAGCGGGCCGCCGAACTCCTCCTGGCGCGGGCACAGCGGTACGCCGTCCCGGTACAGGTTCCACCAGCCGCCCCGGTCGCTCGCGTACAGCAGCCGCCCGTCCGGCGCCCACTCCACCTGCGCGATCGCCTCGTCGTCACCCCCGGCGACCGTGCGGACGTCCCGGAACCGGCCGTCGTCGCCGATCTTGGCGACGAGCAGCTCGGTGCCGTCCCAGGGCATGCGCGGGTGGTCCCAGGCGAGCCAGGCGGCCCGGCGCCCGTCCGGGGACACGCGCGCGCCGGTGACGAACCGGTGGCGCTCGTCGGTGAGTTCGCGTACCGCCGACCGGTCCTCGGCGGCCGACCCGTCCAGCGGCACGGCGGCCAGTACGCGTCGCACGTCACCGCTGTCCTCGCCGGTGAACTCCTCCAGTACGCAGCGGACTTCGCCGCGCTCCAGGTCGAACTCCGGCTCGGCCCAGCGCAGTCCACCGCCGACCGGGGAGAGCGGGGTCAGCGGGACCGGTTCGCCACCGGGCTCGTAGCGGTAGAGCCGCTGGTCGGCGAAGTGGGTGAAGACGACCAGGGGCCGGTCCGCGCCGGGGGCGGCGGTCCAGGGGCGGCCGCCGTACTCGTGGACGCGGTTGCGCACGTTCCACGGCGGCGGCAGCACCGGCTCCTCCGCGCCGGCGGCCGTGCGGCGCACCAGGGCGCGGCGGCCGCCCTCGGCGGGCCGGGGCTCGGTCCACCAGACCTCGTCCCCGACGAACCCCACCCACTCGGGATGTCCGTCGTGCGCGGCGGTGAGCGCCGCGTCGATCGGCGACGGCCAGGAACCGTACGGCTGGACCCGCATCTCTTCCCCCATTTTCGTCAGGCCGTCCGCAGGAAGCGGTCGAGGACGCGGACGCCGAACCGGAGTGCCTCCACGGGCACGCGTTCGTCCACGCCGTGGAACAGCGCCTGGTAGTCGAAGCCTTCGGGCAGCCGCAGCGGGGCGAACCCGTAGCCGGTGATGCCGAGCCGGGAGAACTGCTTGGCGTCGGTGCCACCGGACATGCAGTACGGGACGACGTGCGCGCCCGGCGCGAACTCCTCGACCGCCGCGCGCATCTGGCCGAACAGCGGTGCGTCCACCGGGGCCTGGAGGGCGACCTCGCGGTGCACGTACTCCCAGTCGACGTCCGGTCCGGTGAGCCGGTCCAGGGTGGACTCGAACTCCTCCTCGCCGCCCGGCAGGAAGCGCCCGTCGATGTGGGCGTGGGCCTCACCGGGGATGACGTTGACCTTGTAACCGGCGTCCAGCATGGTCGGGTTGGCGCTGTTACGGACGGTCGCCTCGACCAGCTTGGCGGCCGGGCCGAGCTTGTCCAGCAGCAGTTCCATGTCGTCGAAGTCGGCCTCCAGGCCGTACAGTTCCGCGAGTTCGGTGAGCGCGGCCCGCACGGTCGGGGTGATGCGCAGCGGCCACTGGTGCTCGCCGATACGGGTGACGGCGGCGGCGAGCCGGGTCACCGCGTTCTCCCGGTTCACCTTGGAGCCGTGCCCGGCGCGCCCGCCCGCGCTGAGCCGCAGCCAGCCGGTGCCGCGCTCCCCCGCCGCGACGGGGTAGATCTCGCGCCCGGTGCCGTCGTGGAAGGTGAAGGCACCGGACTCCCCGATGGCCTCCGTACAGCCCTCGAACAGCTCGGGGTGCCGGTCGGCGAGGAAGCCCGATCCGTCCTCCGCGCTGGCCTCCTCGTCGGCGGTGAAGGCGATGACGAGGTCCCGGCGCGGCCGTACGCCCTGCCGGGCCCAGCCGCGCAGCACGGCCAGGATCATCGCGTCCATGTTCTTCATGTCGACGGCACCGCGTCCCCAGACCACGCCCTCGCGGACCTCGCCGGAGAACGGGTGCACGCTCCAGTCGGCGGCCTCGGCGGGCACCACGTCCAGGTGGCCGTGGACCAGCAGGGCGTCGGCGGACGGGTCCGTACCCGCGACCCGGGCGACCACGTTGCCGCGCCCCGGTGTCCGCTCCAGCACGAGCGGTTCGAGGCCCGCGCCGGCCAGCCGCTCGGCCGCGTACTCGGCGGCGGGCCGCTCCCGGCAGTCGCCGCCGCCCCGGTTGGTGGTGTCGATCCGGATCAGCTCGGAGGTGAATTCGACCACCTCGTCCAGCGCGCGCTGGTCAGCCATACTGCTCCTCCACGGCGGCCGAGGCGATCGTGGTGACCGCCTTGAACGTGCGAATTGCCTCGTACATCGTGTCGGTGGTGTACGCCACCTTCCGCTCCCCGATCCGCGCGACCCCCGGCACCACGGTGACAGCCATCGCCAGATGCTCGGCGTCGAACTCCACGGCGACGGTGAACGGCCCCTGCTGCGAGGGCTCCTGGCGCACCGCGAGCCGCGCCGCCTCCTTGGCCGCCGCCCGGATGTCGGCGGCGGTGCGGGCCGGGGTACGGCAGACGGCCGCGTACCGCGAGACATGGTCCTTGACGGCGACCTTCAGCGCCTCGGGCGCGTAGCCGAGCGCGTCCTCGCAGGCCAGGTCGTCCCCGGTGACCAGCACCACCGGCACCCCGTACTCCGCGACGACGTGCGCGTTGAGCAGGCCCTCGCTGGCGCGTACGTCGTTCAGCCAGACCCCGGTGATCTGGTTGGCGAGGTAGGTGTGGGCGAGGACGCCCTCCATGCCGGCGCCCGCGTGGTAGCCGATGAACGCGATGCCGTCGACGTCGCCGTGCTGGACGCCCTCCACCATGGACAGCGCCTTGTGCCGCCCGGTCAGCATCTCGACCCGCTCGTCCAGCTTCTCCAGCAGCAGGTTCCGCATGGTCCAGTGCGCCTCGTTGACGAGCACCTGGTCGGCCCCGCCGTCGAAGAAGCCCTGTGCGGCGGCGTTCACGTCAGAGGTGAACATCCCCCGGCACCGCTCCCACTCCGGCGTCCCCGGCAGCACGTCGGCGGGCCAGGTGACCCCGGTGGCGCCTTCCATGTCGGCACTGATGAGGATCTTCATGCCGCGCAGGTTACGCGCCCGGCCCGGCGGCGGCTACGACCTGGTCCCCGGCCGCCGCCCGGCCCGGCCCTGTTCTCACTCGCGCGCCAGCACGAACCACCTGGCGGGCAGGTCGATGCGGGTGCCGTCCGGGAAGTGCTCGGTCTGCGGGAGGACCGTCTCGCCGGTGGCCAGGATCTTCAGGCCCGCCTCGGTCAGAAGACGGGGGATCTCCTCGTCCGCGGCGTCCGCGGGCTTGAGGTCGTGGTGGAAGACGCGGCGGAGCTTCGGCGGCGGCCCGGCGGGGTCCGCGGCCGCCCGTTGGAGGACGTCACGGGACGCGGAGGTCAGTTCCACGACGAAGGCGCGGCCCGCTTCCCCGAGCAGCTCGGCCACGGCGGCGGCGACCAGGGGCCGGGCCGCGGGTTCGCTCTGGTGGATGACGGCGCGCATGTAGACGTTGCTGTCCCCGAGGCGGTCGTGCAGATCGCGTACGGCGTCGGTGTCGGTCAGGTCGAGCTGCTCGAACTCGGCGGCGGCCCCGGCCGTGGCACGGCGGGCGTGGTCGATCGCGGCGTCCGAGAGGTCGACGCCGACCGCGCGGGCGAACCGGGTCGCGAGGTAGCGGGTCTGGGTGCCGTTGCCGCAGCCGAGGTCCACGATGACGCGGCCGGCCTCGGCGTGGGGCAGGAGGAGGTCGCTGTGGGGCTCGGCCGTCAGCGAGGGGTCGGAGTCCCAGATCGCGTCCCCCCGCTCGTCGGAGGTCTCCCGCCAGTAACTCTCCCAGTTGGAGCGGTAGTCGTCGGAAACGTTCACTGCGATCTCCCCAGAGTCGGTGCCATGATCGGGATATCGCGCCTCCTGCCCCCGGACAAGGGGTCCAAGGGCCCGGTCACGGGATCAGCGCCTGCTCGAACCACACCGTCTTGCGGTGCCCGCTCGCCGTGGCGCCCCACTCCTTCGCCAGCCGGCTGACCACGCCGAGGCCCCGGCCCCCCTCGTCGTCCGGCCCGGCGGTGCGCATGTCCGGCAGCTCCGGCTCCTCGTCCGTGACCTCGAACAGCAGGTCCCCGGCGCGGACCACGCGCAGCCCGACCGGGCCTCCCCCGCCGTGCCGCACCGCGTTGGTGACGACCTCGCTGACCAGCAGCAGCGCGGTGTCCACCGCCTGCGGCAGCCCCCACTCGAGCAGGCGCTCGCGGACCAGGTGCCGGGCGCGGGAGACCTCGCGCGGGTCGGATTCCAGGTGCCACTGGGCCACGTGGTCGTCGGGGATGCCGTTGAGCCGCGCCATCAGCAGGGCCACGTCGTCCTTGCGGCCGCCGCGGGTGTTGAGGGCGCGGATGATGGTGTCGCAGGCGGCGTCCATCGAGGCGGCCGGGTGCGCGGCGGACTCGCAGAGCGCGGCCAGCCCCTCCCCGATGTCGGAGCCGCGCACCTCGACCAGGCCGTCCGTGCACAGCACCAGCCGGTCACCGGGCGCGACCCGTACCGTGGTCGCCTCGAAGGGCACCCCGCCGACGCCGATGGGCGCGCCGCTGGGCAGTTCGAGCAATTGGCTGCCGCCGTCGGCCGCGCGCACCAGCACGGGCGGGATGTGCCCGGCGTTGGCGATCTGCAGCTCACCGCGGATCGGGTCGTAGACGGCGTAGAGGCAGGTGGCGAGGTAGTTCTCGCCCAGCCGGCGGGCCAAGTCGTCGAGGTTGCGCAGCAGTTGGGCGGGCGGCGTCTCCAGCGCGGCCATGGTCTGGACGGCGGTGCGCAACTGGCCCATCATCGCGGCCGAGTTGAGCCCGTGGCCCATCACGTCACCGACCACCAGCGCGGTGCGCGAGCCGGGCAGTTTGACGGTGTCGAACCAGTCGCCGCCGATCCGGCCGAGCAGCGTGCCGGGCAGATAGCGGGTCGCCACGTCGCACCCGGCCATGCGCGGGGTGACCTGCGGCAGCATGCTGTCCTGGAGGGTCTCCGCGACGTTCTCCTGGTACGTGTACATGCGCGCGTTGTCGAGCACCAGCCCGGCCCGGGCGGCGAGTTCGGCGCCGGTGGTGCGGTCCATGCCGTCGAAGGGCAGCCGGTCGGCGCGGCGCAGCAGCACCATGAAGCCGAGGACCACATTGCGCGCCTTGAGCGGGACGATCAGCAGGGAGCGGTCGTTGATGAGCGGTCTGAGGTCCCGCTTCTCGAACTCACCCGAGATCCGGTTGCCCAGTTCGTCGCTGATCCTCGGGATGAGGACCGGTTCGCCGGTGACCATGCACTGGTAGAACGGCGTGTGCTCGGGGAAGGCGAACGCCTCGCCGACCGGCACGGTGTCGTCCCAGCGGCCGGGTTCGTCGTCGTGCTCGACCCAGACCCGGTGCATCAGGGTGCTGGCGTCGGGCGGCCCGTCGGGGAAGCCCTCGCCCGCGAGGACGGCGGAGCGCAGATGGGTGCCGGCGAAGTCCGCGAACCGGGGCACGGCCGCGCTGGTGACCTCGCGGATCGTCTCCCCGAGGTCGAGGGAGGTGCCGATGGCGGAGCTGACCTCGTTGAGGAACTCCAGCCGCTCCCGTACGGCCGCGTACTCTAGGTCGGCCAGGGCGTCGGCCGGGATCAGCGGCTCGGAGCGGGGGTGCGGGACAACGCTGTCAGAGCGGCCGGGGCGCCGGGGCACCCCCCAGTACGGGGTGACGGGGACGCGCTCGTACTGGCTGAACTCCAGCACGGGATAGCCGAGTTCGAGCACCTGGGAGGCGATGCGGGCGCTGAGTCCGGGCCCCATGTTGGGCAGGATCTCGGGGAGTCTGCGCTCCAGGTCGGCGGCGGTGGGCAGTTCGGTGTGGCGGGCGAAGCCGGGGGCGATGCGTTCGGTGCTCTCGTCGCGGTGGCCGCGCGCCTCGCGCAGCCGGGTGGCGTCGGCGGCGAGCACCAGCAGCCGGGAGGGGCCCGGCCCGGCCAGCGGGTAGGCCCACCAGAGCACGTCGGTCCGCTCGTCGTCCCCACGCTGGGGCGGGGTGAGCCGGGCGCGGCCGGCGGTGGGGTAGCCGGTGTGGGCGCCGAGGGAGGTCTCCAGATCGAGCCCGTCCCCGTCGTCGGGCGTGTCGTGCTGGAGGTCGTCCGGCAGAGCCCCCGAGACGGGCAGCAGGTCCGCGACGGGCTGCCCGACGGCCGCCTCCCGGCCGGGGCCGAACATCCGCCCGGCCCCGCTGCTCCAGTGGGACACCAGGCCCGCGCGGTCGACGATCACCACGGCCAGCGGAATCCGGCCCGCCGCGGGGTTCTCCGCACCGCGGCCGGGAGACGCGTCCCGCTCGCTGCCACGGTCCATGGCCCAGGCCCTCTCTCCCCACGGCTGTACGCGAACGATCAATGCCGCCCGCCACTACGGTACGGGGGAGTCACGTCGCCATGTGTGGCAATCCGTGAATTCCGTCCCCGAGATCCCCGTGGGGTCGAGAGGGCCTGTAACCCTCAGTCCTCGTGCCCCAGTTGCAGGTCACGCTCGGTGCGGCCGCCGCCCGCGACCTGGAGGACCGTGGCGACCGGCGGGTAGCCGGCCGCGATGACGGTGTACTCGCCGGAGGAGAGGTCGACGAAGCGGAAGGTGCCGTCGGCGCCCGTGGTGAGGGTGTCGACGACGTTCCCGGCCGCGTCGAGCAGGGTCACCCGCGCGTCCTCCACGGCGCGCCCTCCCCCGGCCCGGACGGTGCCCTTCAGGACGGCTCCGCCCGCGAGTTCGACGTCCTGCCGGGTCTCGCGGGACGCCTGGACGCTGACCGGGAGGGCCGCGGGGCGGAAGGCGGGGGCGCTGGCGGCGAGGGTGTACTCCCCCGCGACCAGCTCGCCGATGACGTACCCGCCCTCGCGGCCGCTGCGGGTGGAGGCGACGACCTCGCCGTGCACGTTGGTGAGCGTGACGGTGGCGTCGCCTACGGGGCTGCCGTCGGCGGTGAGCACGGCGCCCGCGAGGCGTCCGGCGCCGCCGAGGACCACGTCCAGCTCGACCGGGCGTTCGCCGACGGTGACGGAGACGGCCTGCGGCTGGTGGCCGCCGGCCGCCGCGATGAGCACGTAGGAGCCGGCGCCGGGGGTGGCGAGGGCGTAGCGGCCGTCGTCGCCGCTGGCGCCCCGGCCGATCTGCACCCCGGCGACGTCGATGAGGGTGAGCGCGGCGCGGGGCACCACGGTGCCGTCCGGGTGCTGGACGGTGCCGCAGACCGCGATCCCGGCGGCGTGCGGCGCGCGGGCCTGGGGCGGTACGGGGATGCTGACCGGCACGGTGTCCGGGTCGCTGGCGGTGGGGGCGTGCTGGGACACCAGGGGTTTCTCCTTGAGGAAGAAGGCGATGATCAGGCCGAGGACGAGCACCGGCACCAGGTACAGGAAGATCCGGGGCATCGCGTCGGCGTAGGCGTGGATGTAGGCGTCCCGCAGCGCCGGGGGCAGCGCGTGCACGAGCTGCGGGGTGATCGCCTCGGGGTCGGGCAGCGCGGCCGAGGCGTCCGGCGGGAGGTCCTCGCGCAGGGCGTCGGTGAGCCGGTCGGCGAAGAGGGTGCCGAAGATGGCGGCGCCGACGCTGCCGCCGATCTGCCGGAAGTAGTTGTTGGCGCTGGTGGCGGTGCCGAGGTCGGCGGGGCGTACGGAGTTCTGCACGGCGAGCACCAGGACGGGCATGACCAGGCCGATGCCGGTGCCGAGCACGGCCATCCAGACGCTGTAGGCGAGCCGGGAGGTGTCGACCTCCAGCCGGGACAGCAGCCACATGCCGAGCGCGGCGAGCGCGGCGCCGGCCACCGGGTAGACCTTGTAGCGGCCGGTGCGGCTGATGAGCTGGCCGCCGACGATGGAGGCGCCGACGATGCCCGCCATCATGGGCAGCATCAGCAGCCCGGACTCGGTGGCGCTGGCCCCGTCGACCATCTGGAGGAAGGTCGGCAGATAGCTGGCCGCGCCGAACAGGGCGACGCCGATGACCAGTCCGACCAGGCCGGTGATGTTGAAGACGGAGTCCCGGAACAGCCGCAGCGGGATGAGGGGTTCGGCGGCGAACCGCTCGGCCACGACGAAGAGGATCACGGCGGCGACGGCGCCCGCGCCGAGGCCGATGATCTCCCTGGAGTCCCACGCGTACTCGGTCCCGCCCCAACTGGTCAGCAGCACCAGGCAGGTCGAGGCGGCGGCGAGCAGCAGCGCGCCGGGCACGTCGAGCCGGGCGCGCTTCCTCGGCCGGGGCAGCTTCAGCACGGCGGCGACCACGGCGAGGGTGACCAGGCCGAAGGGGACGTTGATGTAGAAGCACCAGCGCCAGGAGAGGTGGTCGGTGAAGTAGCCGCCGAGCAGCGGTCCGGCGACGGAGGCGAGGCCGAAGACGGCGCCGATCAGGCCCATGTAGCGGCCGCGCTGCCGGGGCGGCACGATGTCGGCGATGATCGCCTGGACGCCGATCATCAGGCCGCCCGCGCCGATGCCCTGGACCGCGCGGAAGGCGATCATCTGGTCCATGCTCTGGGCGCGCCCGGCGAGGGCGGAGCCGATCACGAAGACCAGGATGGCGAACTGGAAGACGCCCTTGCGGCCGAAGAGATCGCCGAGCTTGCCGTAGAGCGGCAGGCCGATGGTGGAGGTCAGCAGGTAGGCGGTGATCGCCCAGGACATCTTGTCCAGGCCGTGCAGCTCGCCGACGATCTTCGGCAGCGCGGTGGCCACGATCATCTGGTCCAGCGCGGCCAGCAGCAGCGCGAGCATCAGCCCGACGAATACCAACCGCACCTGCCGCGCGCCGAGTTCGGGTCCCGGGGCGGGTGGTCGGTCCAGGTGTTCGACCGGAGCCGGTACCGCCTCGGTGACCGGCTCCTCGCACACCAGCGTCGTTCCGCCCACGTACCGCTCCCCTCGCTCACACCTGTCGCACATCCCGCGTTACGCGACAACTGCGAACACATACGGCGAGTTACGGCATGAATCCGGTCTCGGCGGAGATCACTCGAACCGGTGAGGGGAGCAACACCCCCCGCACCGGCCGGTGGTGGGGGTCAGCTCTCGACCTCGGCGGCGAGCTTGTCGAGCACCGAGTCGTAGATGCGGCCCAGGCCCTTGGGGGCGAAGGTGCGCTCGAAGAAGCCGCCGATGCCGCCGGCGCCCTTCCAGGTGGTGGTGACCACGACACGGGAACGGCCCTCGTCGGCGGGGGTGACTCGCCAGGTGGTGACCATGGTGGAGTTGCGGTCCTTCTCGACCAGCTCGCCGGCGGTCGGCTCACCGACCTCCATCAGGCAGTCGCGTACGCGCTTGCTGGTGGCCTGGAGCTTCCAGTGGACGAGCGTGCCCGCGCCGTCGCCGCCCTCGCGGACCTCGTACTCGCTGAAGTGCTCGGGGAGCAGCTTCGGGCGGGTGGTCCGGTAGTCGGTCAGCGCGTCGAACACCCTGTCGGCGTTCGCCGCGACGACTCGTTCCGTAGTGGCCTCGACCTGCGCCATCGCTCTCCTCCACGACCTGTATTCCAGCGTTTCGGATCAGCCAACCACCCCGGCACCCCGGCTCCAAATCGGGGTCCGCCCGATCATGGGAACAGATGTTCTATTCTGGGGAACGAGCTACCGAGGAGGCGTCATGCGCTGGGAGAACCTGACCGACGAGTCCGGTGGTCACGGCCGGACCCCCGACGGCGCGCTGTTCGGCGCGGACGCCGTGGTGACCCGTATCTTCGACACGCCCGAGTTCAAAGGCATCACCTTCCACGAGGTGCGGGCGCGCTCGATCCTGAACCGGGTGCCGGGCGCGTCCCGGATGCCGTTCGAGTGGACGGTGAACCCCTATCGGGGCTGTTCGCACGCCTGTGTGTACTGCTTCGCCCGCAAGACGCACAGCTATCTGGACCTGGACACGGGGCTGGGCTTCGACTCGCAGATCGTGGTCAAGGTCAACGCGCCCGAGGTGCTGCGCCGCCAGCTGGCCTCGCCGCGCTGGGGCGGGGAGCACGTGGCGATGGGCACCAATGTGGACTGCTACCAGCGTGCGGAGGGCCGGTACCGATTGATGCCGGGGATCATCGACGCCCTCACCGAGCGGGCCAACCCGTTCTCCATCCTCACCAAGGGCACCCTGATCCTGCGCGACCTGGACCGGCTGGTCCGCGCGGCCGAGGTCACCGACGTCGGCATCTCGGTCTCCGTGGGCTTCACCGACCCCGGCCTGTGGCGCACGGTGGAACCGGGCACCCCGGCGCCCGAGCGGCGGCTGGACGTGGTGCGCACGCTCGGCGAGCACGGCATCGGCTGCGCGGTACTGATGGCCCCGGTCATCCCCTTCCTCAGCGACCAGCCCGGCCAACTGCGCGACACCGTCCGCGCCATCGCGGAGTCCGGGGCCACCTCGGTGACCCCGCTGGTGCTGCATCTGCGGCCCGGCGCGCGGGAGTGGTTCATGAGCTGGCTGGGCGAGCACCATCCCCACCTGGTGGCCCGCTACGAGCGGCTGTACGCGGGCGGCTCCTACGCCCCCACCTGGTACCAGCGCCGGGTCACCCGCCAGGTGCACGAGCTGGCGCGGGAGTACGGCATCGGGCCGACCCGCGCGGGCGCCACCCGGCGCATCCGCCCGGCCCGGCCCGACGAACGGCCGGCGGAGCCGGAGCCGGAGCCGACGCAGCTCACCCTCATGTGAGCGCGTTCGAGGGCATCCGGCGACCCGTTCGGGTCAAGTGCGGAGCGGACGGGCTGAAGGGGACGGGGATCGCAGGGACGATGCCGCGAGGACCGCGGCCCTCGCGGTCCGCGCCATCCTCCGTCCCGTGGAGTTGCCACGCATGAGAACACGCGCAGCCGTGCTGGGCGCGACGGCCGTCCTGCTGGCGGCCTCGGCCACCGCCCTGCCCGTCCAGGCCGCCCCCGCCCCCGCCGCGCCGGGCCTGACCTGGAAGGACTGCGGCACCGGCGACTACCCGACCCTCCAGTGCGCCTCCCTGAAGGTTCCGCTGGACCACGCGCGGCCCGCCGGGCGGCAGATCTCGCTCGCCCTGTCCCGCGTCCCGCACACCGCGCAGACCTCCCAGGGCCCGCTGCTCGTCAACCCCGGCGGTCCCGGCGGCAGCGGGCTCACCCTCGCCGGGTACATCGCCTCCGCGCTGCCCCCGAAGGTGGCGGCGCAGTACGACGTCATCGGCTTCGACCCGCGCGGCGTCGGCAAGAGCACCCCGGCGCTGAACTGCGCCCCGGACCACTTCGCGCCGGTACGCCCCGACACCGTCCCGGCCACGCCCGAGCTGGAGCGGCGGAACCTGGGCCGGGTGCGGTCCTTCGCCGCCGCCTGCGGCAAGGCGCACGCCGACGTCCTGCCGTACATCGACACCGTCTCCGCCGCCCGTGACCTGGACTCGGTCCGCGCGGCCCTGGGCGCCGGCCGCCTCAGCTACCTCGGCTACTCCTACGGCACCTACCTGGGTGCGGTGTACGCCAAGCTCTTCCCGGGGCGGGTGCACCGGCTGGTGCTGGACTCGATCGTGAACCCGACCGGCGTCTGGTACGAGGACAACCTCACCCAGGACCATGCCTTCGACGCCCGCCACAAGGCACTGATGGCGTGGATCGCCGGACACGACGAGGCATACGGCCTGGGCACCGACCCCGCGCGGATCGAGGCCGACTGGTACGCGATGCGGGCCGCGCTGGCGAAGGACCCGGCGGACGGCAAGGTGGGCGCCGCCGAGCTGGAGGACACCTACATGCCGGGCGGCTACTACGACGGCTACTGGCCCTACCTCGCCGAGGCGCTGGCCTCCTGGGTCCACGACAAGGACACCGGGCCGCTGGAGCAGGCGTACGAGAACTTCGCCGCCGTCGACGCGGGCGGGGACAACAACTACAGCGTCTACACGGCCGTCCAGTGCCGGGACGCGCCCTGGCCGCGCGAGTGGCGCCGCTGGTCGCGGGACACCTGGGCGGCCCACCGCAAGTCGCCCTTCATGACCTGGAACAACGCCTGGTACAACGCACCTTGCGCGTTCTGGCCCACGCCCCCGCGCGAGCCCGTCAACATCGCCAACGGCAAGCTCCCCCCGGCCCTGCTCTTCCAGGCGACGGACGACGCCGCCACCCCGTACTCGGGTGGCGTGATGACCCATCGCCTCCTGGCCCACTCCAGCTTGGTCGTCGAGCAGGGCGGCGGCAACCACGGCATCACCCTGACCGGCAACTCCTGCCTGGACGACCACCTCACCGCCTACCTCACCGACGGCACGGTCCCCCGTGGCCGCGGCGAGGTGGACGCGGTCTGCGACAAGTCCCCGGCCCCCAAACCCCTGGACGCCAAGACGGCTCCCGCCGCGTCGAAGGGCTCGACCCTCCACGGCCTCCTGGGCTTCCGCCACTGAGCCCCCAACCGGTGCTCGCCGCTTCCGGCGGGCACCGGGAAATCCGGGGCGCCGGCCGGTGTCGCTCCCTAGGCTCCCCGCCCTGGGCACCCTCACCATCCGCCCGATGGCCCTCTCCGCCTGCGACCGCGTGGCGGAGATCCGCGTGACGGGCCGGCGGCACGCCTACCGGGGACTGATGCCGCAGGCGGACCTGGACGAGCTGGGCGTCGAGGCGGACGCCGAGCGTCGCCGGGCGCACTTCACGCGCCCGGACGACCCCACCACGCACCTGGTCGCGGAACGCGCGGGGCAGGTCGTCGGCTGGGCCTCGGTGGGCCCGTACCGGGACGGCGAAACCCGCACGTCGGACGTCGAGTTGTACGCCCGCTACGCCGACCCGCCCACCTCGCAACCGGCGTCGGCCGGGCCCTCCTCACCGAGGCCCTCGCCCGCAGTACCGCCCACCCGCGCATGCTGCTCCGGGTCCTGCGCGACAACACCCGCGCCCGCCGCTTCAACGAGCACGCGGGCTTTCGCCCGGACGGCGCCGAGGACGGCACGTCGGTCCGGGAGGTGCGGTACGTCAGGTCTCAACTCCGCCGCCGCTGACGCGGGATGCACCCCAGCGCGGTCACGGCGGCCTCCGCCAGGGCCGGGTGGGCGAGCGCCTCGGTCAGCACCCGCTTCGCTCGCGGGTCGGCCAGCGTGCCGAGGCCCTCCACGCAGGCGAGGGCGACCCGGCGGTAGGGGTCGTGGGGGCGAAGGCGTCGTTCGAGGGTGGTGATGAGGGCGGGGACCGACTCGGGGGCACGCAGCCGGACGAGGAGGCGCACCGGTTGCAGGGCATAGGCGACGCGGAGTTCATTGGTGGCGAGCGCGGCGGCCGCCCGCGCGGTGCGCGGGTCCCCGAGCACGGCCAGCGCCTCGGCGGCGGCCGCACACCGGGGCGGGTCGCGGTGGTTGAGGAGCAGCACCAGAGACTCGAACGCCCGCCGGTCCCCGGCGACTCCGAGCCGATAGGCAGCCAACTCTCGGGCCCACAGGGGTTGTCCGGGCGCGGTGAGGACCTCTGCCAGCTCGTCGTGATCCCCGGTGCCCACCAGCCTCTCGTAGGCGACTCCGCCCCGCGACTCCCGCCGTAAGCGTTCGGTGAGCACTCGCAACTCTTCGTCCACACACCCAGCGTAGGCGCGTGATGACGGTGAAGGGAGGTACATCACAAAGCCGAGTTGGCGCCCGCCACTGGCGCGCTCGTTACTCACTGGTTAAGCTCAGACGAGCGAGTTACCCACTCGCGCTTCGGCTGGCGACGGTCTGGTGACGCAACCGTCGAGAGCACGACCCGGCTCCGGGACAGGGCCGGTCGGCAAGTTGGACCGTCATGGGCGTGTGCGCGCCCGTCACGACGGCACCGGGCGTGTGCGCTTCGCAGCCCGGCAACACCCGCATCCCCGCGCTTCGGCACGCGTCCTCGCGCGTGTGGCGCGTTCCTCGTCGTCACCACTCTTCCTGGAGTTCCGCGATGGCCACTCCCCTGTCCCACACCCCTCCCTCCCCGCTGCGGACGATCGCCGTGGTCGGTCTCGGCACCATGGGCACCGGTCTCACCGAGGTCCTGGCGCGGGCCGGCCGCGACGTGGTCGGCATCGACATCGACGCGGCCCAGGCCGCCACGTGCGTCCAGGCGCTGGAGCGCTCCACCGCCCGCGCCGTCGAGCGCGGCCGGCTCACCGAGCCGGAGCGCGCCGCCCTGCTGGACCGGGTCACCACCTCCACCGACCTCGCCGCGGCCGCCGACGCCGACCTCGTGATCGAGGTGGCCCCGGAGTCGTACGAGATCAAGCAGCAGATCTTCGCCGAACTGGACCGCGTGGTGCGGCCGGAGACCATTCTGGCCACCGGCACCAACGCGCTCTCCGTCACCCGGCTCGCCGCCGGCTCGGAGCGCCCCGAGCGCGTCATCGGCCTGCACTTCTTCAACCCGGTGCAGGCGATGAAGCTGGTGGAGGTCGTGTCCTCGGTGCTGACCGCACCGCAGGCGGTCACCGCCGTCACCGACCTCGCGGTCGAGCTGGGCAAGGAGCCGGTCGCGGTGGGTGACCGCCCCGGATTCGTCGCGGACGGCCTGCTGTTCGGCTATCTGAACCAGGCCGCCGCGATGTACGAGGCGCGCTACGCCTCCCGCGAGGACATCGACGCCGCGATGCGGCTGGGCTGCGGTCTGCCGATGGGCCCGCTCGCCCTGCTGGACCTGATCGGCGTGGACACCGCCCGCCGGGTCCTGGAGGCGATGTACGCCGAGTCCCGTGACCGCCTGCACGCCCCGGCGCCGATCCTGAAGCAGCTCAGCCAGGCGGGCCTGACCGGCCGCAAGGCGGGCCGCGGCTTCTACACCTACGCGGCTCCGGGCAGCGCCGAGACCGTCCCGGACGCCTTCACCCCGGCGCCCGGCGACACCGCGACGGCGGGCCGTACGGTGCGCTCGGTGGGCGTGGCCGGGTCCGGCACGATGGCGTCGGGCATCGCGGAGGTGTTCGCCAAGGCCGGGTTCGAGGTGATCCTGGCCGCGCGCAGCGAGGAGAAGGCGCAGGCCGCGAAGGCGCGCGTCGGCAAGTCGCTGGACCGCTCGGTCGCCAAGGGGCGCCTGACCGCCGAGTCGGCGGCCGGGATGCTGGAGCGGATCACCCCGGCGGGCAGCTACGAGGCGTTCGCCGACGTGGACCTGGCCGTGGAGGCGGTCGCGGAGGACCTGGACGTCAAGCGGCAGCTCTTCCAGGCGCTGGACAAGGTCTGCAGGCCGGGCGCGGTCCTGGCCACCACCACCTCCTCGCTGCCCGTCGTCGCCTGCGCCCGCGCCACCTCGCGCCCGCAGGACGTGATCGGCATGCACTTCTTCAACCCGGCCCCGGCGATGAAGCTCGTGGAGGTGGTGCGCACGGTGCTGACCGACGACGACACCCACGCCACGGTCCGCGAGGTCTGCGCCCGGCTGGGCAAGCACCCGGTGGACTGCGGCGACCGCGCCGGCTTCATCGTGAACGCGCTGCTGTTCCCGTACCTGAACAACGCGATCAAGATGGTCGAGGAGCACTACGCCACCCTGGACGACATCGACGCGGCGATGCGGCTGGGCGGCGGCTACCCGATGGGGCCGTTCGAACTGCTGGACGTGGTCGGACTGGACGTCTCGCTGGCCATCGAGAAGGTGCTGCACCGCGAGTTCCGCGACCCGGGTCTCGCCCCGGCGCCACTGCTGGAGCACCTGGTGGCTGCGGGCTGCCTGGGCCGCAAGACCGGCCGGGGCTTCCGCGAGTATGCCCGCCGCTGACGGCGACGGTCTCCGGGACGGGCCGGAGTGGGGCGGGCTGCTCGAACCGGGCGGCCTCACCCCGCCCGGCCGGGCCCCCGTCCACCTCGGGGACGAGGGCCTCCCGGCACCCGCGCGTGGCACGGCGTCCATGCAGTACGTTCGGGTCATGTCCCAGCCCGTCAGGTCCTCACGTACATCCGCCGCCTCCGACGCACCGGAGAGCACCGCCGGCGGTCGCGCCGCCGCCCAGCGGCTGAAGATGCGCCGGGAACTGGCGGCGGCCGCGATGGAACTCTTCGCGTCCAAGGGGTACGAGGCGACCACGGTGGACGAGATCGCCGCGGCGGCCGGGGTCGCGCGGCGCACGTTCTTCCGCCACTTCCGCTCCAAGGAAGAGGCGATCTTCCCCGACCACGACGACACCCTGATCCGGGCCGAGGCGGTGCTCAACGCGGCCCCGGCGCACGAGCACCCGCTCGACACCGTGTGCCGCGGGATCAAGGAAGTCATGAGGATGTACGCGGCCCAGCCGGAGATCTCGGTGGCCCGCTACCGGCTGACCCGCGAGGTGCCGACGCTGCGCGAGGCGGAGATCGCCTCGGTGGCCCGCTACGAGCGGCTGTTCACCCGCTATCTGCTGGGCCACTTCGACGAGCGGGCGCACGCCGACGACGCCAACGACGATCCGCTGCTGGCCGAGGTCGCCGCGTCCGCCGTCGTCACCGCCCACAACCATGTGCTGCGGCGCTGGCTGCGGGCGGACGGCCAGGGCGACGTGGAGGCGCAGCTCGACCACGCCTTCGCGATCGTGCGCCGGACCTTCGGCACCGGCATCGGCGCCGGCCGGAGCACGGCCTCCGCGGCCGCTCCGGCCCCGGCGACGGCTTCCGCGCACGGCGAGGTGCTGGTGACGGTCGCCCGCACCGACGCCCCGCTCGACGAGGTCATGCGGACCATCGAGCAGGCACTCAAGGAGCGCTGAGCACGCGTTTCCCGCTGTGACGACGGCCACCCCTCGGGGTGGCCGTTTTGCCATGTCCGGGCCCGTTTTTTGGCGCCTGTCGGAGCCCGTTCGATCGATCATCGCTCATTTGTTACGTAAAGATTTCATGTGAGAGGAAGTTCTGGCACTCAGTGCCTTGCCGCCTGACACGCGGTGTCATACGTTGAGAGTGTCCGGACGGCCGGCGCGTAGCGAAATCCCGCGCGTCGGCTGTCCCCGCAAGCCACCCGGCTCGCGCGTCCGGACGCCTGCGTCACAGGCAACCTCCCGCGCCACAAAGCGCCGCCGAAGCACCAGCCGCCCAACCGACGGCACACCCCTCGCACCCCCCGAGCGCACTTCCCGCACCGACGAAACCCCAGCGCCCCTCCCTCAAGGGCGCTCACCGCCGGAGGCAATACCGTGACCGTTAAGGACATCCTCGCCGCGATCCAGTCGGACGCCACGTCCGCCGACTTCGCCGCCATCCCGCTGCCCGAGTCGTACCGCGCGATCACCGTGCACAAGGACGAGACGGAGATGTTCGCGGGCCTCGAGACCCGCGACAAGGACCCCCGCAAGTCCACCCACCTCGACGAGGTGCCGCTGCCCGAGCTGGGCCCCGGCGAGGCCCTGGTGGCCGTCATGGCCTCCTCGGTGAACTACAACTCGGTGTGGACCTCGATCTTCGAGCCGCTGTCCACCTTCGGGTTCCTGGAGCGCTACGGCCGCACGAACGAGCTGGCCAAGCGGCACGACCTGCCGTACCACATCATCGGCTCGGACCTCGCGGGCGTCGTCCTGCGCACCGGCCCCGGCGTGAACGCCTGGAAGCCCGGTGACGAGGTCGTCGCGCACTGTCTCTCCGTCGAGATGGAGTCCTCCGACGGCCACAACGACACGATGCTCGACCCCGAGCAGCGCATCTGGGGCTTCGAGACCAACTTCGGCGGGCTGGCGGAGATAGCGCTCGTCAAGTCCAACCAGCTCATGCCGAAGCCCGGCCACCTGAGCTGGGAGGAGGCCGCGGCCCCCGGCCTGGTCAACTCCACCGCCTACCGCCAGCTCGTCTCCCGCAACGGCGCCGGGATGAAGCAGGGCGACAACGTGCTGATCTGGGGCGCGAGCGGCGGACTCGGTTCGTACGCCACCCAGTTCGCGCTGGCCGGCGGCGCCAACCCGATCTGTGTCGTCTCCAGCGACCAGAAGGCGGACATCTGCCGCTCGATGGGCGCCGAGGCGATCATCGACCGCAACGCCGAGGGCTACAAGTTCTGGAAGGACGAGCGGACCCAGGACCCCAAGGAGTGGAAGCGCTTCGGCAAGCGCATCCGCGAACTGACCGGCGGCGAGGACATCGACATCGTCTTCGAGCACCCCGGCCGCGAGACCTTCGGCGCGAGCGTCTTCGTCACCCGCAAGGGCGGCACCATCACCACCTGCGCCTCGACCTCGGGCTACATGCACGAGTACGACAACCGCTACCTGTGGATGTCGCTCAAGCGCATCATCGGCTCCCACTTCGCCAACTACCGCGAGGCGTGGGAGGCCAACCGCCTGATCGCCAAGGGCAAGATCCACCCGACGCTGTCCAAGGTGTACTCCCTGGAGGACACCGGCCAGGCCGCGTACGACGTGCACCGCAACCTCCACCAGGGCAAGGTCGGCGTGCTGTGCCTGGCCCCCGAGGAGGGGCTCGGCGTGCGCGACGCCGAGCTGCGCGCCGAGCACATCGACGCGATCAACCGCTTCCGGAACGTCTGAGGAGCGAAACGTGACAGAGCGTCAGGCGCCGCAGGCGCGTGAGAAGGACCGTCCGTGGCTCATGCGGACCTACGCCGGGCACTCGACGGCGGAGGCGTCCAACGAGCTGTACCGGCGCAACCTCGCCAAGGGCCAGACCGGTCTGTCGGTGGCGTTCGACCTGCCCACCCAGACCGGCTACGACGCCGACCACATCCTCGCCCGCGGCGAGGTCGGCCGGGTCGGCGTGCCCGTCTCGCATCTGGGTGACATGCGCAGGCTGTTCCAGGACATCCCGCTGGACCAGATGAACACCTCGATGACGATCAACGCCACCGCCATGTGGCTGCTGGCGCTCTACCAGGTCGTCGCCGAGGAGCAGGGTGTCGACATCACCCGGCTCCAGGGCACGACCCAGAACGACATCGTCAAGGAGTACCTCTCGCGCGGGACGCACGTCTTCCCGCCGGGACCCTCGCTCCGGCTGACGACGGACATGATCGCGTACACGGTGTCCCACATCCCCAAGTGGAACCCGATCAACATCTGCAGCTACCACCTCCAGGAGGCCGGCGCCACGCCGGTCCAGGAGATCGCGTACGCCATGTCCACCGCCATCGCGGTGCTGGACGCGGTGCGCGACTCGGGCCAGGTGCCCGAGGAGCGCATGGGCGACGTGGTGGCCCGGATCTCGTTCTTCGTCAACGCGGGTGTCCGCTTCGTCGAGGAGATGTGCAAGATGCGGGCGTTCGGCCGCATCTGGGACCAGGTCACCCGCGAGCGGTACGGCATCGAGAACCCCAAGCAGCGCCGGTTCCGCTACGGCGTCCAGGTCAACTCGCTCGGCCTGACCGAGGCGCAGCCGGAGAACAACGTCCAGCGGATCGTGCTGGAGATGCTGGCGGTCACCCTCTCCAAGGACGCCCGCGCGCGTGCCGTGCAGTTGCCCGCCTGGAACGAGGCGCTGGGCCTGCCCCGGCCCTGGGACCAGCAGTGGTCGCTGCGCATCCAGCAGGTGCTGGCGCACGAGAGCGATCTGCTGGAGTACGAGGACATCTTCGCCGGCTCGCGCGTCATCGAGGAGAAGGTGTCCGCCCTGGTGGACGACTCCTTCGCGGAGATGGCCCGGATCGAGGAGATGGGCGGCGCGATGGCCGCCGTCGAATCCGGTTACCTCAAGTCCCAGTTGGTGGCCTCGCACGCCGAGCGGCGGGCGCGGATCGAGTCGGGCGACGAGAAGATCATCGGCGTCAACATCTTCGAGACGACCGAGCCGAACCCGCTCACCGCCGACCTGGACACCGCGATCCAGACGGTCGACCCGGCCGTGGAGAACCGGGTGATCGAGGCGCTGGGCACCTGGCGGGACACCCGCTACCAGCCGCCCTTCAACCACCCGCGCCCCTGCAAGGCGCTGGAGAAGCTGAAGGAGGCCGCCAAGGGCACCGACAACCTCATGGAGGCCACCCTGGAGTGCGCCCGTGCCGGTGTCACGACCGGCGAGTGGGCGGGGGCGCTGCGCGAGGTGTTCGGCGAGTACCGGGCGCCGACCGGCGTCTCCTCCGCCCCGGTGGCGGTGGCCGCCGAGGCCGGGTCCGCGATGGCCGGGGTGCGGGCACGGGTGGACGCCACCGCGCGCGACCTGGGCGTCGGCAAACTGCGGTTCCTGGTGGGCAAGCCGGGCCTGGACGGGCACTCCAACGGCGCCGAGCAGATCGCCGTACGCGCCCGTGACGCCGGGTTCGAGGTGGTCTACCAGGGCATCCGGCTGACCCCGGAGCAGATCGTGGACGCCGCGCTCGCGGAGGACGTGCACGCGGTCGGCCTGTCCATCCTGTCCGGCTCGCACGCCCAGCTCGTGCCGGACGTGCTGGACCGGCTGCGCGAGGCCGGGGCGCACGACATCCCGGTGATCGCGGGCGGGATCATCCCCAACGCCGACGCCGAACTGCTGAAGTCGGCCGGCGTGGCCGCCGTGTTCACCCCGAAGGACTTCGACATCACCGGAATCATCGGCCGTATCGTCGACGAGATCCGCACAGCGAACAAGCTCGACCCCCTGGAGGTCCCCGCATGACGACCCCTGTCAACCGCCTTCGCCCGCGCCGCTCCTGTCTCGCGGTGCCGGGGAGCAATCCGCGGTTCCTGGAGAAGGCACAGGGCCTCCCGGCCGACCAGGTCTTCCTCGACCTGGAGGACGCGTGCGCGCCGCTCGCCAAGCCCGAGGCGCGGCACACCATCGTCAAGTTCCTCAACGAGGGCGACTGGACGGGCAAGACACGGGTCGTGCGGGTCAACGACTGGACGACCGAGTGGACCTACCGCGACGTCGTGACGGTGGTCGAGGGCGCCGGCCCCAACCTTGACTGCATCATGCTGCCCAAGGTGCAGAACGCCCAGCAGGTGGTCGCCCTGGACCTGCTGCTGACGCAGATCGAGAAGACGATGGGCTTCGAGGTCGGCCGGATCGGCATCGAGGCGCAGATCGAGAACGCGCAGGGTCTGAACAACGTCAATGAGATCGCGTCGGCCAGTCCACGTATCGAGACGATCATCTTCGGCCCTGCGGACTTCATGGCGTCGATCAACATGAAGTCGCTCGTCGTGGGCGAGCAGCCGCCCGGCTACCCGGCGGACGCCTACCACTACATCCTGATGAAGATCCTGATGGCCGCCCGCGCCAACGACCTCCAGGCGATCGACGGCCCCTACCTCCAGATCCGCAACGTGGACGGCTTCCGCGAGGTCGCCGGCCGCGCCGCCGCGCTCGGCTTCGACGGCAAGTGGGTGCTGCACCCCGGCCAGGTGGACGCCGCCAACGAGGTCTTCTCCCCCTCGCAGGAGGACTACGACCACGCCGAGCTGATCCTGGACGCCTACGAGTACTGCACCTCCGAGGCGGGCGGCAAGAAGGGTTCGGCGATGCTCGGCGACGAGATGATCGACGAGGCCAGCCGCAAGATGGCCCTGGTCATCGCGGGCAAGGGCCGCGCGGCCGGGATGCGGCGGACGTCCAAGTTCGAGATTCCGGAGGCGTGAGCATGCAGTTCGGGCGCACCTACGAGGAGTTCGAGGTCGGGGCCGTCTACAAGCACTGGCCCGGCAAGACGGTCACCGAGTACGACGACCACCTCTTCTGCCTCCTCACCATGAACCACCACCCGCTCCACATGGACGCCAACTACGCCGAGAGCACCACCGACTTCGGCAAGAACGTGGTGGTCGGCAACTACATCTACTCGCTGCTGCTCGGCATGTCGGTGCCGGACGTGTCCGGCAAGGCGATCGCCAACCTGGAGATCGAGTCGCTGAAGCACGTGGCGCCGACCTTCCACGGCGACACGATCTACGGCGAGACGACCGTGCTCGACAAGTGGCCGTCGAAGTCGAAGAACGACCGCGGGATCGTGCACGTGGAGACCAAGGGCTACAAGCAGGACGGCACCCTGGTGTGCGTCTTCCGCCGCAAGGTCATGGTGCCGACCGAGACGTACATCAAGGAGCGCGGCGGCGAGCAGCCGGGCCGCCCGGAACTCAAGCAGCAGGAGAAGTAGGCCATGGCCCGACTCGCCCAGACCGCCGGTCTGACGGACATCCAGCAGGAGATCCTCTCCACCGTCCGCGACTTCGTGGACAAGGAGATCATCCCGGTCGCCACGGAGCTGGAGCACCGCGACGAGTACCCGCAAGCGATCGTGGACGGCCTGAAGGAACTGGGCCTCTTCGGTCTGATGATCCCCGAGGAGTACGGGGGCCTGGGCGAGTCGCTGCTCACCTACGCGCTGTGCGTGGAGGAGATCGCCCGCGGCTGGATGTCGGTCTCCGGGATCATCAACACGCACTTCATCGTGGCGTACATGCTCAAGCAGCACGGCACGCAGGAGCAGAAGGACCACTTCCTGCCGCGCATGGCGGCGGGCGACATCCGGGGCGCGTTCTCGATGTCGGAGCCGGCGCTCGGCTCGGACGTGTCGGCCATCACGTCCAAGGCGGTGAAGGACGGCGAGGAGTACGTCCTCAATGGCCAGAAGATGTGGCTGACGAACGGCGGAACGTCCTCGTTGGTGGCCGTTCTGGTCCGGAGTGACGAAGGACACCCCGAGGGCACCGCGCCCCACAAGTCCATGACGACCTTCCTGGTGGAGAAGGAGCCCGGTTTCGGCGAGGTCCGGCCCGGTCTCACCATCCCCGGCAAGATCGACAAGATGGGGTACAAGGGCGTCGACACCACCGAGCTGATCATGGACGGCCTGCGCATCCCGGCCGACCGGGTGCTCGGTGGCGTCACGGGCCGGGGTTTTTACCAGATGATGGACGGCGTCGAGGTCGGCCGTGTCAACGTCGCGGCGCGTGGCTGCGGTGTCGCCCAGCGCGCCTTCGAACTGGGTGTCTCGTACGCCCAGCAGCGGCACACCTTCGGCAAGCAGATCGCCCAGCACCAGGCCATTCAGTTCAAGCTGGCCGAGATGGCCACCAAGGTCGAGGCCGCCCATGCGATGATGGTGAACGCCGCGCGCAAAAAGGACTCCGGGGAGCGAAACGACCTGGAGGCCGGAATGGCCAAGTACCTGGCCTCCGAGTACTGCAAGGAGGTCGTCGAGGACGCCTTCCGCATCCACGGCGGCTACGGCTTCTCCAAGGAGTACGAGATCGAGCGCCTGTACCGCGAGGCGCCGATGCTGCTGATCGGTGAGGGTACCGCCGAGATCCAGAAAATGATCATCGGTCGCCGCCTGCTCGAAGAGTATCGATTCCAGGGCTGATTGTCCGGAGACGGGGTGTTATCGCCGAGAAGAAGATCACACCCCGTCGACGCTCTTCGGCCGCCGACTCGGCTTCCTGGCTTGCCCAGTTGCGGCCCGCGCCCGGTACGATCCCCGGAAAGCCGCCGTCCCCCGTCATTGCGCGGCATCATCCGCTACGAAGGTCATCCATGCCCCACAGCCAAACCTCTGCACCCAGCGACAGCCGAGCCGGCGGCGTACGCCTCGCGCGCGGAGCATCGCCGTGGCTCCTCCCGACCGTCGCCACCGCGGCCCTCAGCCTGGCACGGGCCCGCCGCTCGGGCGTCGCCAAGGCCGTCGCCGTGCCCGCCACCGCTCTCGCGGCGGGCATGCTGTGGTTCTTCCGCGACCCGGAGCGCGAGATCACGGCGGGCCGCGTCATCTCGCCCGCCGACGGTGTGGTGCAGAGCATCATGCCCTGGAAGGACGGCCGCACCCGCGTAGCCATCTTCATGAGCCCGCTCAATGTCCACGTCAACCGCGCGCCCCTCGCGGGCACCGTGACGTCGGTCGAGCACATCCCCGGCGGCTTTGTTCCGGCTTTCAACAAGGAGAGCGAGAACAACGAGCGCGTAGTCTGGCATTTCGACACCGAACTCGGCGACATCGAGATGATCCAGATCGCGGGCGCTGTGGCCCGCCGCATCGTGCCGTACATCCCTGAGGGCACGAAGGTCGAGCAGGGTGACCGCATCGGTCTGATCCGCTTCGGCTCGCGTGTCGACCTCTACCTGCCCGAGGGCGTGGAGGTCGATGTCGAGGTCGGTCAGAAGACCGTGGCTGGGGTGACTCGCATTGACCGTGATTGATCCAGAGACACAGGCGGGCTGGGTGCCTGAGGCCGACGAGGCGGGCGACGAGGAGGAGATGCCCCTCTCTATGCGCCTGTCGATAGCGGACACCCTCACGCTCGGCAACGCGACCTGCGGCTTCATGGCGGTGTACTTCACCACCACCGGCATCCTCATCCCGCACCTCACCGGCAGCCAGGAATCCGGCATGGCCCGCCACAGCGCGGCCACGGCGGTCATCCTCATGCTCTGCGCGGCGGTCTTCGACCTCTTCGACGGGCTGGTGGCGCGCAAGCTGCGCTCCTCCCCGATGGGCGCGGAGCTGGACAACCTCTCCGACCTGATCAGCTTCGGCCTGGCCCCGGCGTACTTCGTCCTGGTCTACGGCATGGTCGCGGACGACGCGCACCAGCGGGTGGCGGCACTCGGGGCGATCGTGGTGCTGCTCGCCGTCGTGCTCCGGCTCGCGCGGTTCTCCTGCGTGACGCTCAAGGACGGCATGTTCCAGGGCATGCCCTCGCCGTTCGGCGCGCTGACGGTCGTCTCCATCGTGCTGCTGGAGCTGCCGTTCCCGGCCACCCTGCTGGCCATCGTGGGCACCGCCTGGCTGATGGTGAGCCGGGTCGAGTACCCGAAGCCGCGCGGCCGCCTCGCCGGCGCGATGCTCGGCTGGATCGTCCTCTCCATGGGCCTGCTGGCCGCCTGGGCCTTCGACGCCCCGGGCGGACAGCTCCTCCTCCAGACGGGCTGCGCACTCCAGCTCGTCATGGGCGCGGTGATCCCGCTGTTCGCCACGGCCCGCCGGGTGAACAACTTCCGCGACAACCGTCGGGAGGCGCGGGCGGCGCAGTTGCCGTAACGCGTGATTGCTTTGCTTCGGGGCCCCGGACCTTCATCGGTCCGGGGCCCCTTTGCCTTGCCCTCGGTGTCAGATCAGGTGCTGCTCCGCGATGCGGGACGCGACTTGTTCCAGCAGGGGGCCCGCCTCGGCCATGCAGGTGGCGGGGTCGGGGTTCAGGGCGGTCAGGGGGTAGGCCGCCGTGATGCCGGCCCGGTGGAGGGCCTCAGGGGGCAGGGTCAGTCGGCCGCACACCGCGACGACCTCCTTGCCCGCCGCGCGGGCGGCCGCGGCCACCCCGGCCGGGGCCTTGCCGCGGAGGGTCTGTTCGTCCAGGGCGCCCTCACCCGTGATGACGAGGTCGGCGCGGGCCAGGGCGTCGGCGAAACCCAGGACGTCGAGCATGACCTCGATCCCGGCGCGGAAGCGGGCGCCGAGGAGGAGGGCCGCGTAGCCGACACCGCCCGCCGCGCCCGCGCCGGGCCGGTCCGCGAGGTCGGGTGCCAGGACGGCCGCGAGGCGGGTCAGGGCGGCGTCGAGGAGGGTCACGTCGGCCGGGGAGGCGCCCTTCTGCGGGCCGTAGACGGCGGCGGCGCCGTGCGGGCCGGTGAGGGGGTTGTCCACATCGCTGGCCAGGATCAGCTCGACCGAGGCGAGGCGGGGGTCGAGACCGGTCAGGTCGGCCTGGGCGAGGTCGGCGAGTCCGCCCCCGCCCGGTCCGACCGGCTCCCCCCGCTCGTCCAGGAACCGCGCGCCGAGTGCCGTGAGCATCCCGGCACCGCCGTCCGTCGTGGCGCTCCCGCCGACACCGAGGACGACGGTCCGGGCGCCCGAGTCCAGGGCGGCCCGCAGCAGCTCGCCGGAGCCGTGGGTCGACGCGGTGAGCGGGGCGAGGGTCCCGGCGGGGAGGCGGCGGAGTCCGCTCGCCTCGGCCATCTCCACGACCGCCCTGTCCCCGCGTACCGCGAAGGCCGCGGTCACCGGATGCCCCAGCGGCCCGGCGACCTTCACCTCCCGTCGCTCGAACCCGGCGGCGAGGGCCGCTTCCACGGTCCCGTCCCCGCCGTCGGCCACGGGCAGCGTCTCGACCTCCACGCCGGGTACGGCCCTGCGCAGCCCGGCCGCCACGTGCGCGGCCACCTCCGCCGCCGTCAGCGACCCCTTGAACTTGTCCGGGGCGACGAGCACCCTGCGACCCACACCGTCCATCACTCCGCGTCCCCTCACCACTCGCTCCACCGCCCCTCCGGGACGGCGCGGCGTCCACCCTAGGCGTTGTGATCGACGCCCCCTGGTTACGCTGCCTGGATGACCACCTCTGACGACTTCGCCACGTACATCGCGGGCCTGCCGCGCGTCCTGTCCGCCGCCGCGACCCTGTTCCGGGACGCGGACGGGCGGGTCCTGCTGGTCGAGCCGAACTACCGGCCGGGGTGGGGCCTGCCGGGCGGCACGATCGAGTCCGACGACGGCGAGACGCCCCGCCTGGGCGCGCGCCGCGAGACGCTGGAGGAGATCGGCCTGGACCGCGCGCCGGGCCGCCTCCTGGCCGTGGACTGGGTCCCGGTCCCCGGCCACATGCCACTGGTCGCCTACCTCTACGACGGCGGCATCCTCACGGAGGCCGACCTCAAGGCCATCCACCTCCAGGAGGAGGAACTCCTCTCCTGGCGCCTCGTCCCCCGCACCGACCTCCCCGACTACCTCCCCCCGCCCCTGGGCCGCCGCGTCCTCGCCGCCCTGGACGCCCTGGAGGACGGCGACGGCCCGGCGGAACTGGAGAACGGGCACCGGGCGGCCGGATGAGATCGCCTTCCGTAAAGCACTCCCCCAGGTGAGACCCTCGTGTGACTGCTCGAAGCACTGTTGACGACATCCACGGGGGAGCGAATGTCGTTCGAGGAGGAGTGGGCACAGCTCAGGACCAGCGCCCTCGCGCGCCGATCGTCGCGGCGATCCCCGCGCTGCGCCGCGAGGGGGCCGAAGCGAGCGCCGATCCGCTGACGCGACTGGCCGGGAGCGGGCCGAAGCAGGACTACTACCCCACCGCCGGGGACGGCCCCGTCTCGCCGACCCTTTGAGAACATCCGCCTGCAGATCGCCGGCCTTCCCGGTGCGCGGGACAGCTACTGGGACCCGCCCGGAACCGCCGGGGAACGCGCCGACTGGATCTCGGCGAACAAGGAGATCATCAAGGCGGCGGCCCGCAACTCCGGCCTTCCGCCGGACATGGTCGCCGGTATCGCCTGGCAGGAGATCGGCGGACAGCCGGGCATCCTCGACGACCTGACGGACACGATCCGCGAACAGGCCGACTCGCCGATCAGCCCGATCGCCCCGGAGAGCCTGCCCTGGCGGCTAGGCGGCGATCCCGACAACACGTCCATGGGCCCCATCGCCATCCAGATGCGCCGGGGCGCCGAAGTCCCGGGCTACGACCCGGACAACCTGTCATGGTGCTCGCCGTGCCGATCATCCTGCTCACCCTCGTCTCCGCCTACTTCTGCTGGACGGCGCTGACGATCCGGCCCTCCGGGGCGTGGGACGACGACGCGTACGCGGGGATCGTGCTGGCGTGTGTGATGAGCGTCGGGGCGGCCGGGGTGGCGGCGGCGGTGTGGGTGTTGCCGCCGGTGCGGCGGGTGTTGGGCTGGGGATGGGTGGTGCCGGCGGTGGTGCTGGGGGTGGTCACGGGGGTGCGGTGGGCCACGGGCGGGTGAGCGGTATCCGGTGGCCGGCTGGGGCGGGACCGGCCTGGCCCGAGGGCTAGAACAGCACCCCCGCCTCGGCCCGCTCCGAGCCGCGTTCGAAGGCCAGCAGCCGCCGCTTGCGGTCCAGGCCGCCGCCGTAGCCGGTGAGGCTGCCGTCGGAGCCGACGACGCGGTGGCAGGGGACGATGATGCCGATCGGGTTGCGGCCGTTGGCGAGGCCGACCGCGCGGGAGGCGCCGGGGGTACCGAGGGCGAGGGCCAGTTGGCCGTAGCTCCGGGTCTCCCCGTAGGGAATCTCGGTGAGCTGATCCCACACCCGGCGCTGGAACGGCGTGCCGTGCAGGCCGAGCCGGACGGTGAACCGCCGGATATCCCCGGCGAAGTAGGCCGCCAACTGCTCCATGGTCTCGCCGAAGACATGGAGGCTGTCGTCGCGCGGGCCGAAGGTGTCGTCGGCCGGGCGGTGCCGCTGGTCGGTCATGTACAGGCCGCACAGGGCGCCGTCGGCGTCCGCGACGAGAGTCAGCGGCCCGTAGGGGCTGTCGGTCACGGTGTGGTGTCGCACGGGAAGTCCTTCAGGCCGGGAGGAAGTTGATCGGGTGGCTGTCGGTCGCCCACAGGTACTGCACGGCGTACGCCCGCCAGGGGCGCCATGCCTCGGCGCGGGCGGTGAGCGCGGCCGGGGTGGCGGGCAGGCCCAGGGTCTCGGCGGCGCGCCGGACGCCCAGGTCGGTGGGGAGGAAGGCGTCGGGATCGCCCAGGGCGCGCATGGCGATGACGTCGGCGGTCCAGGGACCGAAGCCGGGCAGCTCCAGCAGACGGGCGCGGGTCTCGGCCCGGTCGGCCTCCACGCCGAGGTTCAGGGTGCCGTCCGCGAGCGCGCCGACCAGCGTGGTCAGCGTGGCGCGGCGGCTGCGCGGCATGGCGAGGGTCCCGGGGTCCACGGCGGCCAGCGCGTCGGGGTCGGGGAAGAGATGGGTGAGCCCGCCCTCGGGGTCGTCCAGCGGCTTGCCGTGCGCGGTGACCAGCCGGGCGGCGTGGGTACGGGCGGCGGCCGTGGACACCTGCTGCCCGAGCACCGCGCGTACGGCGAACTCCGCCTCGTCGACCGTGCGCGGCACCCGGCGCCCCGGGCCGGCGTCCACCAGCGGGGCGAGCAGCGGGTCGGCGCGCAGCCGCTCGTCCACGGCGGCCGGGTCGGCGTCCAGGTCGAGCAGCCTCCGGCACCGGCTGATGGCCACGGTGAGGTCGCGCAGGTCGCTGAGGCCGATCCGGCAGCCGACGTGGGTGGCCTCGGGCGTGAGGGCGACGATGCCGTGCCCGTACGGCAGCCGCAGCGTGCGCCGGTAGGCGCCGTCCCGCCACTCCTCCACGCCGGGTACGGCGGTGGCGGCGAGGTGGCCGAAGAGGTTGCTCGGGTTCAGCGGGGCGCGGAACGGCAGCCGTAGCGTGAGCGTGCCCGCGGTTCCGGCCGCCCGGGCGCGGGGTGCGCGGGCGCGCAGGTCGGTCGGAGCGAGGGCGAAGACCTCGCGGACGGTGTCGTTGAAGGTGCGGATCGAGGAGAACCCGGCGGCGAAGGCGACCTCCGCCATGGGCAGCGCGGTGGTCTCGATCAGCAGTCGCGCGGTCTGGGCGCGCTGGGCGCGGGCCAGGGAGAGGGGCCCGGCGCCGAGTTCGGCGAGGAGCTGGCGCTCGATCTGGCGGGCGGAGTAGCCGAGCCGGGCGGCGAGTCCGGGTACGCCCTCACGGTCCACGACCCCGTCCGCGATGAGCCGCATGGCACGGGCGACCAGGTCGGCGCGGTGGTTCCACTCCGGGGAGCCTGGGGTGGCATCGGGCCGGCAGCGCTTGCAGGCGCGGAACCCGGCGCGCTGGCAGGCGGCGGCGCTCGGGTAGAAGGTCATGTTCTCGGCCTTGGGCGGCACGGCGGGGCAGCTCGGGCGGCAGTAGATGCGGGTGGTGAGCACGGCGGTGAAGAACCAGCCGTCGAACCGGGCGTCCTGGGACTGGACGGCGTGCACGCAGTGCTCCCGGTCGAAGGGGGCCGGGGGTGGGGGCGGGGTGCCCGTGGTCGCTTTCCGCATGGGTCAAGCATCGGGTAGTGCTGCCGCCATGGCTGGCGAGATTCCGACATGCACGTCGGGCGGGGCCGGCCCCGTTTCGTCTGGATCACGGGAGACGGAGCGGATGGCACCCTCCCTCAGCAGGAACTCGACCGCCTCGACGGTCTCCTCCGGCTCGCACGGCTGCGCGCCGGCGCGGCGGGTACCGGTCGATCGATCACAGCCCCCGGACGGCGCGGCTCACCCGGCCCGCCTCGGCCGCGCGGCGCTCGGAGGCCCTCCCCCGTCCCGGATGCCCGACCCAGCGCGTTCAGCGGGGCTGACCGAGTACTGCCGCCGGACGCAGGTTCTCCTCGAGTTCTTCGCCCATGGCCGCGCAGGCCAGTGCCCGTCCCAGTCGAGGTGCCTGTTTGAACAGGTTGTGCCCGGCGGCGAAAAAGATTCTGTCGGCTTCCCAGACCGCCATGCCGTCCTCGCTCCACGGCAGGCTTGTCACCCAGCAGTGAAGGTGCTCGACGGGCTCCGGGTCGAGGCCGGGCAATGCGCGGGAGACGTACGCGCGGGCGCGGTCGCTGAGTTCCGCCAGTGCTGCGGGGTCCGCGAAGCTGCCGTCCTCCCGCACCTCGACCGTCTGACTGAGGCCCACCGCGTATCGGCTGTTGCCCGGATAGGGGACCGCGTAGACGCCGACCTCCCCGAAGTCACCGCTGCTGTCCTGCAGGCAGGCGACCCGCTCCGGGGGCGCTCCCCTGACCTGGAAGGTGAGGCGGACGTGGGCCGCCGGCTGCACGGGGAGCGAAAGCCCGACGGTGCGCGCCAGCCGCGCGGTGCCGAGGCCCGCGCAGACCACGGCCGTTGCGTACTCTTCGCGGCCGACGGCACTGAGCACCTCCACCGTGCCGCGGCCCGTCGGATGGAGCGAGATGACCTCGTCGGTGACCACGGAGTCACCCAGCGCGTCGGCCAGGCTCTCGACCGCGGCACGGGTACGGATGGCCCCGCCGTCCTCGTCGAGCATCGCGGGACCGCGGTAGTCGGCGAGCAGCGGCATGCGGGCGTGCAGCTCGGCGCTGTCCAGGGTTCGGACCGGTATGCCGCCGGCATCCTGCAGAATGCGCAGTCTCCGGGGCACGGGACCGCCCAGGGCGACCACTCCGTCCCCGGAGATCAGTTCGGCGCCCAACCGGTCGGCCCACTCGTCCCAGACGGCGCGACCCTGCCGGGTCAGTTCCACCAGGCGGGGGTCGTCGTGCGCGTGGCGGAATATGCGGGACTGGCCACTGGACTGCCCGTGGCCCGGAGCCCCGCGTTCGTAGACCCGCGCCGTCGTTCCGCGTTCGGCCAGTGCGTAGGCGGTGCAGAGTCCGACGATGCCGGCTCCTACCACGGCCACCTCGGGTACCCCGTCCATTCGATCGCCTCACTTCGCGTCCAAAGCCGTTCTCCATGGAGCAGGGGCTGGGTACGTCTGTCGCCACCGCGGACTGGTGGATGACCGGACCCCACGAGCGGCACTGCCAGGCTCGACGTGATGCGGCGGCGAAACCGCGTTTTCTTCAGCCCACACCGGTCCGGAACATGTCCGGACCAGCGGACGGCAACTCGGTCGACCTCTCGACCCGCCACCCGCGCTGGACGGCCGGTGCACGACGACCGGCGTGTTTCCCCTGCCTCCAAGCCTGCCGCCGTCGAGGCAGCGCCGCGAGGCGGCCGGGGTCGACACGGGCACCTTTCTCCCTCCGGCCGGGCCGTGAACGGGCTCCTAGCCGCGTTCCCGCCGGTACCGGGTGATCCACTCGGCGGTCGGCCGGAGCCCGCCGAAGGTGTAGAAGTGCAGCTTGACGGTGCCGTGGCGGGCCGGGTCGTAGCCGCAGGCCAGGTCGTCCAGGAAGCGGTCGGGACCCGCGCTGCCCATGAGGTTGGTCAGCGACAGCCCGTACTTCCGGGCGACCGTGGCGCCGGTGCCGACCCCGAACCGCGTCGCGTACCCGAGCAGCCGCCGTACCCCCGCCGGGCCGGGTACACCGACCCGTACCGGCAGTTGCACCCCGCGCTCGCGCAGGGTCTCCAGCCAGGTGAGGACGGCGTCGGCATCGAAGCCGAACTGGGTGATCACGTCGCCCGTGAGCCCCGCCGCCTCGAGCGCGGCCGCCTTGCCGGTGAGGGCGGACCACAGCGCGTCGTCGCCGATCGCCGGGTGCCCCTCCGGGTAGCCGCAGATGCCGACGTGCCGGACGCCGTACCGCTGGAGCAGCCCGCTGCGGATCACGGAGAGCGCGTCCTCGTACGGGCCCTCGGGGCGGGCGGGGTCGCCGCCGACCACGAACACGTTCTGCACGGCGCCCGCCTCGGCGAGCCCGGCGAGGAAACGTTCCAGCTCCGCGCTGGAGGGCAGCCGCCGTGCCGACAGGTGCGGTACCGGCACGAACCCGCACTCCCGCACCGCGCGCGCCGCCGCCAGCCGCATACCGGCGTCCTCACCGGCGAGGTAGGTGACGTTGATCCGGGTCCCGCCGTCCAGCGAGGCCCGCGCCTCCTCAAGCCGTGGCACGTCCTTCCCGGTCATCTCCAGGGAGACGCCGTCGAGCAGCGCTCCGACCCGGCCGGACACACCGAGAACCCTCTCCATCACCCTGCGCGACCCTTTCTCCACCGGAACCCCGGCCGATGATGCCACGGCGCCGGGCGGGGCGGCTCGCAGGTCCCGCTGCTCGGAAGGCCGGGCGGATTCGAACGTCCGGCGGTACGTGACCGGGGGTACGGCCGGTCGTTGGCTGTTCGTGGGGCCGGGGCGGGCGCGGGTGGCCGGGGTCGTTCCGGTGCCGCGTGTCCCGTCGTGCGAACAGCAGGAGCTCCCACCGTGCCCCTTGCCGGACTCCTCCCGAGAATCTGGACCCAACTGCCCGCGCTGTGCGCGATATGCACGCTGTTCCTGCTGTTCACCACGCAGTTGGCCGGCGCGCTGCTGCCGAACGCCCCGCTCCTCGTCGCCTCCGGCGCGGCCGGTCTCGCGCTCGACGCCTGCCTGCTGCACCGGCGTCCGGCCCTGCTGTCCCCGCTGAGCCGCATCCGACTGGACGTGACCGTACGGCAGTTGCTGCGGGACATGCTGCTGATGGTGGCGCTGCTGCGGATCGACGGGATCGACCCGGAGCGGGAGATGCCCCCGCTGCTCGGCGCGCTGAGCGCGTTCTATGTCCTGCACTTCGCCTGCCAGGCGGTCTCCCTGCTGGTGCGCCGCGCCCGGACCCTGCCGGTCGTGACCCGCAACATCGACATCTCGGCGCTGAACCCGACCGCCGCCCCGCCGCGCATCCTGGCCCGCCGGGCCGGTCACCGCCTGCTGGCGTTCTCCTTGCCGGCCACGGCGGGACTCCTCGTCACCGCCCTTACCGGGCACGGCCGTTGGGGCGCGATCGGACTCGCCGCCTCCCTCACGCTGATCGGCACGGGTGTCGCCCGCCTGGCCACCTGGCTGCTGCCGGAGAAGCGGGCCGCGAGCGACGCGCAGGTCATGGAGTGGATGGCCGACTGGCTGGCCGAGTACCGCCCCACCGTGGCGATGTACTTCTCCGGCGGCGCCTCCTCCGCCTACCAGGCCAACATGTGGCTCTCCACGCTCGCCGGGCTGGAGCGGCCGCTGATCGTGCTGCGCGAGCGGTTCATGGTGCAGAGGATCGACGCGACGGACGTACCCGTCCTCTGCCTGCCCAAGGTCGCCACGCTGTTCGCGCTGGAGAACTCGACACTGAAGGCGATGCTGCACCCGGCCAACTCCGGCAAGACATCGCAGGTGTTGCGCATCCCGGCCATCAAGCACGCGTTCATCAACCACGGTGAGAGCGACAAACTGTCCTCCTGCAACCCCTACGCCAAGGCGTACGACGAGGTGTGGGTGGCGGGAGCGGCCGCGCGGGAGCGGTACGCGCTCGCGGACGTCGGTGTGGAGGACAAGGACGTGGTGGAGGTCGGCCGCCCCCAACTGGCGCCGATCCGGCCGTACTCGGGCCCGCCCACCGGTGCGTACACCACCGTGCTGTACGCCCCGACCTGGGAGGGCTGGGACGGCAGTCCGGGCAACACCTCGGTCGTCCTCGCGGGCGAGCACATCGTCGGGCAGTTGCTCAACGATCCCCGGGTACGGGTCCTTTACAAGCCGCACCCGATGACCGGCTCGGTGGACCCACGCGCGGGCGCGGCCGACGAACGCATCCGGACGCTGATCCGCGAGGCCAACGCGAAGCGCTCCGGCCCCCGGCCCGGCCCTGAAGTCCAGGTCGAACTGCTGCGCCGGGAAGCCGAGCTGGACCGCCTCACCTCGACCACCTTCCGTGGCGCGGCGGACGAGTTGGAGAGGATGATGATCCAGGGCACTCCGGACGGCGACCGCGAGTCCCGGATCGCGCGGGCCACGGCCGCCTGGGAGCGGGCGTACTGGGCGTCGTTCCCCGATGGGGAGCACCGGGTCGTGACCGGCCCCCGCCCGGCGCTCTACACCTGCTTCAACGTGGCCGACCTGCTGATCAGTGATGTGTCCAGCGTGGTCTCGGACTGGCTGAGCAGCGGGAAGCCGTACGCCGTGGCCAACACCTCGGGCCTGTCCGAGGACGAGTTCCGGGCCGCCTTCCCCACGGTGTCGGCCGGCACCGTGCTCACCCCGGACGCGGCGACCGTGCGGTACCTGCTGGATGCGGTGCGCGACCCGCGCCAGGACCGCCACATGGCCGACCGCGCCAAGCTCAAGGAGCACCTGCTCGGCCCGGCCGACCCGCCCTCCCCCGAGCGATTCGCCGCGGCCGTACGGGAGTTGTGCGCGAAGTCCGACGACCGCCGGGCCCGCGCGAACGCCCGCCCGTCCCCGGCGATCCCGGCACCCCGCACGGCGGACGACGGGGCATCGGTGCGCCGGGGGACGGAACGGGGCGCGTAAGCACGTCAGTTGACGGCTGCGGCATCCGCCGGGGTGGGGCGGACGGCACCGCGCCGGGGGTAGGAGAGGACACCGGTGAGCGAGATCCGCAGCAGGGCGCGCAGTTCGACGTGGAGCGGGATGCTGTCGTCGGTGGTCTGGCTCCAGCGGTAGAGCAGCCCCAGGTAGGCGTCGCGCAGCATGTTGCCCGCCAGCACGGGGTCGATGTCGGGCGCGACCTCCCCCCGCGCCTGGCCGGCGAGGATGGCCTGCACGAAGACGTGCCCGGCGTACTCGGGCTCCTCCTGGAGCGGCTGACCCGACCTGACCCAGGCGGCCAGCATGACCTGGGTCAGGTTGCGCTCGGCCTCGTTGAAGTCGGCCAGCGCGGACATGCAGCGCTCCAACTGGACGGTGGTGTCGTCGTCCTGGTGGGCGAGGGACTTGTCCATGTAGGTCCGCAGCTTGCCCTGGCGCTGCTGGGCCCAGGTGGTGACGAGGTCCTCCTTGCGCTGGAAGTGGTTGAAGAAGGTGCCCCTCGCCACGTCCGCGCGCTCGGTGATCTGGTCGATGGTGGTGCGTTCGTACCCCTGCTCGGCGAACAGTTCCAGGGCGGAGGTGTACAGGCGGTCATGAATGCGCTGCCTGCTGCGTTCCCGGCGTCCGGGAGGGCGGACCAGCTCGGTTTCCTCGGTCGTCATCGGCTCTCTCTAACTCTCGGCCCCGTTCGAGGCGTCTCCGTGACACCTCCCGCAATACGGCGGCGGCATGGCTGCCACCGCCTCACCAGGCCCGCGTCCACGGCGACGACGTTCTCTATACCGTAGTGCATCGATACATCAGGGTTCCAGAACGGCGTCGTGCGGCCGTTCCCTGTCAAGGGGCGGCCGCACGTGGGCGGGTGGTGTGGTCAGACTCCTGCCCCGGCCAGCCCGGCCGCGATCGCCGCCGCGCTCTCGTCGCCCAGGAGCCGGCTGGTGGGGATCTCCACCCCGAAGTCCTGCTTCAGGATGCGCCGGAGCTGAACCGCCATCAGCGAGTCAAGCCCCAGGTCACGCAGGGGGCGCCGGGGGTCGACCCGGTCGACGGTGGTGCCGAGGACCGTGGCGGTGTGGATGATGAGCCGGTCCGCCGCGGGGTGCGCCTCCGGGCGTACGGGCGGCACAGCACGAGGGACCTCCGCGACACTCACCGGCGCGCCCCCCGACCGAAGCAGGGCGACCCCCTCGAAGTCGGCAAGCACCCGCCCGTCCGCTCCCGTGAGGACGACGTCGCAGCGCCCGCCCTCCGCGTCGGCGTCCGGCGCGAACCGGGCCGTGCTCCAGAACTCACCGGTGGGCTCGTCGGCCAGCAGGACCCTGTCGAAGGAGAGCGGCAGGTAGGTGTCCTGCGCGGCGCCGCCCCCGTGCGGCCACGACGCGAGCATGGTCACCAGCGCGGCCTCCAGGGCGCCCACGGCTCCGGCGTCCGCCGGGGGCAGGTGGAGCCGGGCCACCGCCTCGCCCTCGCGCCGCCACATCTGCCGCACGGCGCGCAGCGGCGGGGCCACGGAGTAGCCGCGGGCCTCGGCCCGGCGGTAGAACTCGGCGCCGGGGACGTACTCGGTGCAGCGGGTGAGCGCCGTGTCGAGGGTGGCGGCCGCCGACGCGGCCATCCCCGGCCGGGCGAGGGCGCTCCCGGTCAGGCAGGACACCGGCTCGGCGGAGCCGTCGGCGATCGCCGCGACCCGGAACCCGTAGGCGCCGTCGGCCCCTTGGTCCAGCCCGATCACCAGCGTCGTGGCGGCGGCCTCCGCGAGGGACGGCAGCGTGCCGCCGATCCGGACGTCCCGCAGCTCCACCGGGCCCGCCCCGACGAGATCGCGCAGGGTCTCGGCGACCGCCTGGAGGTACAGCACGGGCGGCACGAGGGAGGCGCCGCGCGCGGTCACGCCCGTGCCCAGCGCGGCGACCCCGAGCCGGGACAGCCGGACCCGGCGCTCGCCGAGCCCGGACGGTACGGCGGCCTCGGGTGCGGTGCGGTACTCCTCCGTGTCCCAGGCGTAGGAGGGCAGCGGCACGCGCGGGCCCTCGTCGCCGTACCGGCGGCGCCAGTCGACCGGGGCACCCAGGGCGTAGGCCCGGCCGAGGGCGCGGGCCGTGGCCCTCGCCTCGCTCTGCTGCCGGACCAGCGTGGTCACGACGGTGGGCTGGACCCCGGCGTCCAACTGCACGTCCTCGATCGCCCGGCCGAGCAGCGGATGCGGGCTGACCTCCACGAAGACCGGGCCGCGCTCCCGGACGACCTGCCCTACGGACTGAGCGAAGCGCACCGGCTGGCGCAGGTTGTCCGCCCAGTACCCGGCGTCCAGCGCACCGTCCGACACGGGGGCGCAGCGGACGGTGGAGAACATCGGCGTGCCCGGCGCGGCGGACGTGACCCCGGCGAGCCGGGTCAGCAGGTCCTCGCGGATCTCGTCCATGAGCGGGGAGTGGGAGGCGACGTTGACCTTGACCGTGCGGCACAGCACCTCGCGGCGCTCCAACTCCCGCGCGATGTCCGCGAGTACCTGGGGATCACCGGCGAGGACGGTGGCGTTCGGGGAGTTCTCCACCGCCACGCACACCGTGTCGCCGTACGCCGTGACGAGGTCGTGCGCCTGGTCCGGGGAGAGCTCGGTGGCGAGCATCGCGCCGCGTCCGGCGAGGCGTTGCATCAGGTCGCTGCGGCGGCAGATGACGCGCGCGGAGTCCCGTACGGACAGGGCGCCCGCGACGCAGGCGGCGGCCACCTCGCCCATGCTGTGGCCCACGCAGACGTCGGGGTCGACGCCGAGGGCCCGCCAGTGGGCGGCGAGGGCGACCTCCATGGCCCACAGCACGGGCTGCACCAGCTCGACGGCGTCGGTGAGCTGGACGCTCTCGTCCTGGAGCAGGTCGAGCACCGACCAGCCCGCTTCGTCGCGTACCGCTGCGTCGCACTCGGCCAGGGCGGTGCGGAACGCCTCGGAGGTGCGCAGGAGTTCGCGGCCCATGCCGGGCCACTGCGAGCCCTGGCCGGGGAAGACGAAGGCGACCTCGCGGGGGCCGTCGAACCCGGCCTCGTGCAGTCCGCCGTCCGGGGTCGGGCGGCCCTCGGCCAGGGCGCGCAGTGCGTCGGCGAGGGCGTCGTGGGTGTCGCCGACGGCCCAGAGGCGGAAGGGGTGGTGGTCGCGGCCGGTGGCGGCGGAGCGGCAGATGTCGCCGAGGGCGTACCGGCGGCCGGGGCCCTCCGGGCCGAGGTGGGCCGCGTGGCGCAGGGCCAGCCGGCGCAGGGCCTCGGGGGTGCGGGCGCTGAGCACGAGCAGGTGCGGGCCCGCTTCGGCGGCCGGTGCGGCGGGGCGGGGCTCGGGCACGTACTCGCCGATCACCGCGTGGGCGTTGGTGCCCGAGATACCGAAGGAGCTGACCCCCAGCACGGCCCGCTCTCCCTTGGGCCGCAGCGGGGTGTTGCGGTCGACGACGGCCACGGGGGCGTCGGTGAGCCGGTCCTGCGGTGCGGTGAGGTGGAGCGAGGCGGGGATCGTGCGGTGCTCGGCGACGAGTACGGCCTTGATGAGCCCGGCGATCCCGGCGGCGGCCTCGGCATGGCCGATGTTCGTCTTCACGGACCCAACGGGAAGGGGCGGCCCGGAGTGCCCCTGGTCCTTCAACACCTCGGTCAGCGCTCGCAGTTCGACCCCGTCTCCGACGGTGGTGCCGGTGCCGTGCGCCTCGACGTAGTCCACGTGGTCCACCCCGGCGCTGCGCCAGGCCGTACGGAGCATCGCGGCCTGGCCGGAGACGGCGGGCTGGAGCAACAGGCCGCTGCCGTCACCGTCGTTGGTGACCGCGCTGCCGAGCAGCAGCGCGCGGACCGGGTCGCCGTCCGCGAGGGCGTCGGAGAGCCGCTTGAGGAGGACCACACCCACCCCCTCGCTGCGCACGAACCCGTCGGCCGAGCTGTCGCCGAACTTGCAGCGGCCGTCCGGGGACAGCATCCGTCCCTGCGAGTAGGCGACCGCGTCGGTGGGTGACAGCACGACGTTGACCCCGGCGGCCACGGCGAGGTCGCACTCGCCGGTGAGCAGGCTCTGCCGCGCGCTGTGCACGGCGACCAGGGAGGACGAGCAGGCGGTGTCCAGCACCAGGCTGGGGCCGCGCAGGTCGAAGGCGTACGAGACCCGGCCGGAGGTGACGGCCCGCAGCCGGCCGCCCGCCATGGCCCGCACGTCGGCGGTGGCGGATCGCCCGGCGGCGTCGGCGTACTCGGCGGTGGCCTGTCCGACGAACACCCCGGCGGCGCTCCCCCGGACCGTGGACGGCGGCACCCCGGCGTCCTCGAACGCCTCCCAGACGGTGTGCAGCAGCAGCCGTTGCTGCGGGTCCATGGTGCGTGCCTCGCGGGGCGAGATGCCGAAGAAGCCGGCGTCGAAGTCGTGCAGCCCGTCCAGGAAGCCGCCGTGCCGGGAGATCAGCCGGTCCGGCGTACCGGGCTCGGGGGCGTACCAGGCGCCGACGTCGAACCGGTCCGCCGGTACCGGGATCACCGCGTCGGTGTTGCCCTCCAGCAGGGTCCAGAACTCCTCGACCCCGGACGCACCCGGAAATCTGCACCCCATCCCGATGATCGCGATCGGTTCCCCAGTGGTCATCGCAACTCTCCTCCCCCAGTCGGTGGTTCAAATCTATACCGAAGAACAAACTTGTGCCGGGGTCTTGATGATGAAGTCGTCGTTACAGCGGCATCACACACCCGCCGCCACCTGCGATACCCAACTCGCGCAGCTCACACGGGTTTACACGTCGGTGACCCGCCAGGTGCACGACGTTCACCCGCCGTACGGCAACGCGATCACTTGACCACAGTCGGCTATTGAACTCCAGTACATGAATGTGCTTCAGTTGCGTCGCCAGCCGCCAGGAGCGCCTGCCGGCGGGGGATCGCCAGATGCGAGGAGAAGGCATGCTGAAGACGCGCGAGCTGGGCCGCCGGGGGCTGAAGGTCTCCGAACTGGGCCTGGGCTGCATGGGGATGAGCCAGTGGTACGGCACCCCGGACGACCGGGAGTCGGTGGCCACCATCCACCGCGCGCTGGAGCTGGGATACACCCTGTTCGACACGGCCGAGGCGTACGGGCCCTACGACAACGAGGTGCTGCTCGGCCAGGCTCTCGCCGGGCGCCGTGAACAGGCCGTGATCGCCACCAAGTTCGGCTTTCCGATGAAGCTGAAGGACGGCACGACCGCCGAGGCCGACAGCCGTCCGGAGCACATCGTCGAGGTGGTCGAGGCGTCCCTGAAGCGCCTCGGCACCGACTACATCGACATCCTCTACCAGCACCGCCTGGACCCGAGGGTGCCGATCGAGGACGTGGTCGGCGCCATGGCCGGCCTGGTGGAGCAGGGCAAGGTCCGCCACCTGGGCCTGTGCGAGGTGGGCGAGCGCACCATCCGCCGCGCCCACGCCGTGCACCCCCTCTCCGTGGTGCAGAGCGAGTACTCGGTGTGGGAGCGGAACCTGGAGGACGGGGTCCTGCCGGTGCTGCGCGAGCTGGGCATCGGCCTGGTCGGCTTCTGTCCGCTGGGCCGGGGCTTCCTCACCGGTGGCGTCCGCCGCGCCGAGGAGTACCCGGAGGACGACTTCCGTCACCACGACCCCCGCCTCCAGGGTGCCAACTACGACCAGAACACGGCGATCGCCCAGAAGATCAGCGAGGTCGCCGCGCGCCACGGTCTGACCCCGGCCCAGCTCGCCATCGCCTGGGTCCTGCACCAGGGGGACGACATCGTGCCGATCCCCGGCACCAAGCGTCGGACCTATCTGGAGGAGAACACCCGTGCCGCCGAGGTCCGCCTCGACGCGGACACGCTCGCCGAGATCGAGGTCGCCGTGCGCGCCGACGCGGTCGCGGGACCCCGGTACAACGACCGGATGATGGCGTACATCGACCGCTGATCCTCCTGTCCGGCCCTGTGACCACTGCACCCTCATCAGGCTTCTTCAGGCTTCTTCAGGAGCGACTGTGGACATACCTCACTGGCAGAAACACTGGCAGGCCCGCCGGGACCCGTTCGCGGAGGAGTGCCGGCAGGCCAGGGACGCCCTGCTGACCGACCTCAAGCAGCCGGGCCTGGCCCAGCGCCGGGTGCTGGACGACGTCATCGACATGAGCGCGGGATCGGTGCACTGGCGGGAGAAGGGCTACTCGGCCGTCGCCGACGACCCGGACCGCTTCCGCTCGCTGCTCCCCGTGATGCGCTACGACGACTTCGTGCCCGAGATCCAGCGGGAGACCCGGACCAAGGGCGGCACCTTGACCTGCAGCCCGGTGTTGCGCTGGCTGAAGACGAGCGGCACCACCGGGGTGCCCAAGCTGGTGCCGTACACCCTGCACTGGCTGCTCACGTACCGCATCCCCGCGATGAAGGCGATGTGGGGCACGTATCTGGAGTACCACCCGGAGCTGCTGTCCCATCCGTACGCGACGCTGGACACGCAGACCGTGCGCGAGGACGTGTTCGACTTCGTGCACGGCATCGGCCACCAGGCGATCAGCAACCGGCATCCGCAGATCAACAGCCAGGACTGGAACCCGCCCTGGTACGAGTCGCCGTGGTTCGGGCCCGAGGTGCCGAGCGGCCACGAGGGCCGTATGTACCACCGCATCCGGCACCTGGTCGGCAAGGACCTGCACTACATCTCGTCGATCAACCCGAGCACCCTGATCTCGCTGCGGGAGCTGCTGGCCCAGCACGGGGACCGGCTCGTACGGGACGTGCGGGACGGGACGCTGGAGGGCCGCCCGTACACCGCGCCCGACGCGGAGGGTGCCCGCAGGCTCGAAAAGGTGCTGCTGGACCGGGACTTCAGCCTCAAGGACGTGTGGCCCTCGCTCACACTCTTCACCTGCTGGCTCTCCGCGTCGGCCGGGCTGTACGCGGCCAAGCTGGAGGCGGTGCTGCCCGGAGTGGCCCGGCTGCCGTTCATGAGCTGCGGCACCGAGGGGGTCACCACCATCCCGGTGGACGACTCGCTGCACAGCCAGCCGCTCGCGGTGGGGCAGGCGTTCTTCGAGTTCGTGCCGGCCGAGGTGCCGCTGGGCGACCTGGTGGCCGCCGGCGAGCCGGTGGAGACGCTGCTGTTCGACGAGGTCGAGCCGGGCCGCGACTACCACCTGATCATGACGCAGGGCAACGGCCTGTACCGGTTGTGGACCGGCGACGTGTACCACGTGGACCGGATCGTGGACGGCACGCCGTGGGTGCACTTCGTCCACCGGGACGGCATCTTCCACTCCTTCACCGGCGAGAAGATCACCGAGTCCCAGGTGACCGGCGCCATCCAGCGCGGCCTCGCCGCCCACGGGCTCGGTACCGGGCTGTTCATGTGCGGCCCGCGCTGGGCGGAGCCGCCGTACTACATCGTCGTCGCGGAGGTCCCCGAGCCGTCCGCGTCACTGGACGCGAAGCTGTCCGGGGCGGTGGACGCCGCGCTGCACGAGATCAACATCGAGTACGCGTCCAAGCGGGACAGCGGACGGCTCGGCGCGCTGGAGGTCGTCACCGTGCCCCACGACGCCATCGCCACGTACGTCGAGAGCCGCCGCCAGCAGGGCAACGCCACCCAGTACAAGTACAAGCCGTTCCAGCGGGACGTCGACTTCGTCGCCGCGCTCACCCGACGCTGACCGAGGGGAACCGGACGTGATCGAGACCAAGAGGCCACCGCAGAACATCCGCCGCGAGATAGCCGGACTCCCGGTCGACGGTGCCGAGTTGGCACTGCACCTGTGGCGCCCGCGCGGCCCGGTCAAGGGAGCGGTGTTCTACTTCCACGGGCTCCAGTCGCACGCCGGCTGGCTGTGGGAGGTCGGCCCGCAGTTCGCGGACAACGACATCGCCTTCTACGTGCTGGACCGCCGGGGCTCCGGCATCAGCGGCGGCGACCGCCAGGACCTTCCCGACGCCGACACCGTGCTGCGGGACTACATCACCGCCCTGGAGCATGTGCGCGCCGCCATCGGCGACGAGGTGCCGCTCTCCCTGTTCGGGCACTGCCTGGGCGGTTCCTTCATGGCGGCGCTCATGCACCACCCGGACTTCACCACCCGCTACGACGCGGCGATCTTCTGCTCGGCCTGGCTGGGCAAGCTGCACGCCACGCTCGACGACGACCAACGGCACGCCCTGGCAACGGAGTCGGGCGTCGACCTGTGGGACGCCGGCCTGCGGTCGGAGGACTTCACGGACGAGGTCCGCCACCGGCACTTCATCGACAACGACGACCTCGCGGCCCGCGCCCTGACCCGGCGCTCCCGAGGCGTGCTGCTCGCCCTGGAGTCGCGCTACATGCACTCCGAGCGGCCGCTCCCCCCGGTCCCGGCGGCCTACGTCTCCGGGGTCGCGGACCCGATCGTGGACCTGGACGACGCCCGCGCCACCTTCCGCAGGATGACCGGCTCGCACGGCGCGCTGATCCAGTTCGCCACCGACAAGCACTACCTCTTCTACACCGACGTCCGGGCCCGGCTGGTGGACTGGGCGTCCACCTTCACCCTGCTCCAAGGGCTGAACCGCGATGCCTGAACCGGCAGACGCCACCCTGTACCGGGTCGAGCTGCCCATGGCGGTCGGCTTCGACCACCCGGTCAAGCGCCGATCCGCCTCCGACAGCCTGGTGCTGCGACTGACGGTGGACGGCGCGACCGGGCTCGGGGAGTGCGCGCCCCGCACATACGTCACCGGCGAGACCAGCGACACGGTGACGGCGGCGCTGCGGGAGGTGCCGTTGGACGCGGTGTTCGCCCGGCTGCGGTCGACCGACCCCTCCTTGCTGCTGGCCGAGTTGCTGCGGTCGGGAATCGCCGGCACGTTCGGCCTGCGGGGCGGGGGCAACCTGCTCTGCCTGCTGGAGACGGCGGTACTCGACCTGCTGGGCCGACAACTGGATCTGCCCGCGACTCAGTTGGTGCCGGGCGGAGACGCGCCCACTCCCCCGTCTCTCCCGGTGTCCCAGGTCCTCGATCTCAGTCTCGATGTGGACGAATTCCTGGACACCCGGGGGCCGTTCCACTTCGTCAAGATCAAGGCGGCCGACGACATCCGGCGCGATGTCCGCACGGTGGCCGCGATCCGGGCCCGGCTGGGCGAGCGGGTGCCGGTCATGGTGGACGCCAACATGAGCTGGTCGCCCAGGGAGGCTCCCGGCCACCTGGGGGCGCTGCACGACGCCGGTGCCGACTGGGTGGAGGAGCCCCTGGCCAAAGGCTCCTGGGCCGAACTCGCCCGGCTGCGGGGCCGTACCGGGCCGCGCGTGATGCTGGACGAGTCGGTGTGCACCCCGGAGGACGCCGAGCGGGCGATCGCGGCCGGGGCGTGCGACGCCTTCAACGTCCGCGTGTCCAAGAACGGCGGGCCGGTGACCGCGGCCCGGCTGATCGGCCTCGCCCGCAGCGCGGGGCTGGCGTTCCAGGTCGGGGTGCAGGTGGCCGAGGTGGGGCCGCTGATCAACGCGGGCCGCGCCCTGGCCTTCGCCCATCCGGACGCCCTCACTGTCGAGGCCGGCCAGTCCGACCTGTTCTTCCCGGAGATGGTCGTGGCGCCCCGTCCGGCCGTGGACCGGCGGACCAACACGATCGCTCCGCCCCCCGGTCCGGGCTTCGGCCTCGCCCCCACCGACCTCGCCGCCCGCTGGACGACGGCGCACCGCACCGAGGGCGACCCGGTCTGGCGCCCGGTACCCGCCCGCCCCCATGCGCACGCATGAACCGTACGAAGGATCACGCATGACGACGTCCTACTTCTCCGACCTGCTGGTGGAGTTCCTGAACCAGCAGGGCATCGACAAGGTCGCCTTCAACCCCGGCGCGTCCTTCCGCGGTGTCCACGACTCCCTGGTCCACGCCTCCGAAGCGCCCGACATCGTGATGGCGTGCCACGAGGAGATCGCGGTGGCCCTGGCGCACGGCTACCACAAGGCGAGCGGCCGGCACATGGCCGTGTTCGTACACGCCAACGTGGGTCTGCTGCACGCCTCGATGGCCATCTTCAACGCCTGGTGCGATCGCGTCCCGCTGTTCGTGCTCGGCGGCAACGGGCCCGTGGACGCGGGCAAGCGGCGGCCGTGGATCGACTGGATCCACACTTCGCAGAACATCGAGTCCGTCGTCAAGGACTATGTGAAGTGGTGCGACCAGCCCATCGGGCAGCGGGCCACCGTCGAGTCGCTCTACCGCGCCTTCAAGCTGATGAACACCCCTTTGCAGGCACCCGTGTTCGTGGCGCTCGACTTCGACGTCCAGGAACAGGAGCTGGCGGACGGCGTACGACTCCTGCCCGCGGCCGCCACCGAGCCGACCCGGCTGCCCGCGCTCGGCGGCGGCGAGCTGGACCACCTCGTGGGTCGCCTGCGTGAGGCTCGACTGCCGGTGTTGATCGTGGACTTCTCCGGCCGTGACCCGGAGACGGTCGCGCCGCTGATCGCGCTCGCCGACGCGCTCGGTCTCGCCGTGGTGGACCGGGGCAACCGGATGAACTTCCCCAACACGCACCAGCTCAACGTCAGCAACACCGGCCTCCTCGACGCGGCCGACCTGGTGATCGCGCTGGAGGTGCAGGATCTGGTGGGCGCGCTCGGCTCCTTCCTGCCCCTGACCGACGAGGGGCTGCCGGCCAACGGCGCCGAGGTCGTCACCCTGGGCTTCAACGAGCTGCTCACCAGCAAGTGGGCCGCCGACTACCAGCAGTTCGTCCCCGTGAGCCTCGCCGTGGCGGCCGACACCGGCCAGTCGGTGGCCGCGCTGCGCGAGGTGGCCGAGGACCCCGAAGGGCCGTTCGCGACGGCCGAGTTCACCGAGCGCCGGGAGGAGCGGGTCAAGGCCCTCTCCGCCCTGCACACCGAGGCACGGGCCGAGTGGGCGCGCCAGGGGGACGAGGCACGGGGCCGGGAGCACATCCAGGTGTCCACGGCCGTCCAGGAGATCCACCGCGCGGTGCGGGACGAGGAGTGGGTGCTCACCAACACCGGCAGCCTCACCATCGACGGCTGGGTGAAGAAACTCTGGCCTCTGGAGCGCCCCGGCAGCTATCTGGGCCTGAACGGCGGCGGCGGACTCGGCTACGGCCTGGGCGCCTCGGTCGGGGCGGCGCTCGCCCACCAGGGCGACGGCACGCTCTGCGTCGACCTCCAGGCCGACGGCGACTTCCTCTACACCCCGAGCGCGCTGTGGACGCTGGCCGCGTACGACGTACCGCTGCTGGTGATCGTCATGAACAACCGGCTCTACCTGAACTCCACCCAGCACGCCGAGCGCATCGCGGACAACCGCGACCGGGACACCGGCCGCGCGCACATCGCCACCAGCTTCTACGACCAGCCGGTCGACTTCGTCACCCTGGCCGAGTCCTACGGCGTGCACGCCCTGCCCCGGGTGGAGCGGATCGAGGCCGTGGAGCCGGCTGTGCGGGAGGCCGTCGCGCACATCAAGGAGCACGGCAAGCCCGTCCTCGTCGAGATCCTCATGGACTGAACCTCGCGCCGCTGACCGTCCCGCCCCTTGTCCGACCTGGCCCGTACGGGCCGTGACCTCTCAGGAGGGGTCCACCATGACGGTGGTCTTCGAATGCGTCCACGCGGGCGAGCGCCACTTCGGCCTCGGCCTGCCCGAGCCCGAGGCTCCGCTGCGCCTGTACCCGCTGGGCGACGACACCCTGGCCGCCCTGGCGTCCGCCTCGGACGACACCACCGAGGCCCTGCTCGACCGGCTGACCCGCGACCGCACCCCGGTCGAGGTGGACCGCGACGAGGTTCGCCTGCTGCCGCCCCTGCTGCCCGCGCATCTGGGCGACGCCCTGGTCAGCGGCTTCATGATGACGCACAACGTGAAGGTCGACGCCGAGGTCCCCGACCAGCCCAACTGGTTCGTCAAGGGTCTCGGCGACGCTCTGAAGGTCCCCGGCGAGCCCCTCTCCGTGCCCGCCGACGCCGTCCACGTCTGCGAGGAGGCCGAGGTCGTCCTGGTCTACGTCGGAGACGGCGAGGGCGTGCCGAGGTACGCGGGCTACACCTTCGGCAACGATCTCACCGACATCGGCCGCTTCAAGCAGCACGCCGGGCACCTGTCGTACGCCAAGCTGTGCGACGCCGGGGTGGCGCCCTGGCTGCACCTCGGCGAGCCGCCGCGCTCGGTGACCGGGGAGGCGACCATCGAGCGGGACGGCGCCCCGGCGTGGAAGGGCACCTTCACCACCGGCTCGGACGCCCTGCACTACGAGCTGCCGGCCCTGATGTCCCGCCTCTTCGCGTACCGCGCCCTGCACCACCCCGGCCGGGTGCACTACGTCTACCTCGGCGCCGACCGCAGCAGCTTCCACGGCGGCTTCCGCACGGCCGACGGCGACCGGGTCACCCTGGACTTCACCAGCCACGGCGTACGGCTGTCCCACCCGCTGGCGTGGTCGTCGTGAGCCCGGTGCGCGAACTCTCGGACGGTGAAGCGGCGTTCGCGTACACCCACGCGCTCATGAGCGGCACGACACAGGTCACCACGCAGGTGACGGTGCGCGAGGACATCGCACCCGCGCTGCTGTACAGGGCTGTTGAGCAGTGGGCGGGTGAACTGCCTGTGCTCTCCCTGCGCATCGAGGAGCACGCCGGCACTCTGTGGTTCGCCCAGGGTCCCGGCGTGCTGCCCGACCAGATCCGCCACACCACGCTGACCTCGCCGGACTCCCCCGACGACGTGCTGCGACGCGAGCTGAACGAGGTCCTGGAGACCGGCGGTCCCTTGTGGCGCTTGCACGCCGTGCGCGATCTACGGACCGGGGTGACCCACCTGTACTTCACCCGCAACCATGCGATCTCCGACGGTCATTCGACGGGCGCGGTCATCCGGGCCCTCCTGGACGCCCTGTTCCCCTCATCGTCGGAGGAGCCCAGCCCGTACGACGTTCGGAGGCTGCCGCCGGACGCGGACGGCCTCACCTACCGGGCGCCGACGGGACGAGGCTTGGACCAACCCCCGTCGGAACGCCTGCCGTTCACGGAGACTCGCCCCTGGCGGGAGCGCGGCGCGGACTTCGTACCCTGCACGCTCACCCGAGCGGAGAGCCTGGCTCTCAAAGCGTGGTGCAAGCAACAGGGCGTGACCGTCAACCAGTTCTTCGCCGCCGCGCTCGCCGAGTCCTACGCGGAGGTCACCGGCCGTACCGAGGTCGGGATGTTCACCGCGGTGTCACTGCGGCAGCGGTACGCGGGCCTCCCCGACGTGGGTTGCTTCATCAACGTCCTGCGGGTGCCCATGCGACCGGGTAGTAGTCAACTGACCGACCTGGCACGGGAGTACGCGACCGCGTTGACCGCGGCCGACGCGGCGTGGCGGCCCCCCGTCCGCTCGCACGCGGCGATCCGGCGCGCGGTCGAGGAGACGGCGGCCGCCGGGTCGGCGCCGGGGATCTGCCTCACGAACGTGGGAGTGGTCGACCCGGCGCTCGGTCCGCACCTGGGCCGGGTCAGCGGTTACCGGACCATCGTCAACCGCACCGGCGCCAACTACGGCCTGGTGCTCCATCTGGGCACGCTGGACGGCACGTTCGGCCCGGCGCTCGCCTTCGGCACCCCCGCCGTGGACCGGGCACTGGCGCTGGACGTGGCCAAGGGGCTGCACGACCGGGCGGTACGGCCGGCCCGCGTCCCTCAGGAGGTCGCGTGACCGAGAACCAGGTCCAGCAGGCCGGGGAACCGGGCGTCGAACTCCGGCTTGCGGAGCCGGTTGAGGCGCTTCGATCCCGCGTCCCGCTGCTCCAGCAGCCCGGCCTCGCGCAGGACGGCGAAGTGGCGGCTCAGGGTGGCCTTGGTGACCGGTACGTCGAAGCTGCCGCAGGACCGCTCCCAGTCCCCGGCGCCGGCCAACTCCCGTACCAGGGTCTGGCGTACGGGGTCGGCGAGGGCGAGCAGGGCCGTCTCCAGCGCGACCTCGTCCGGGGCCGTGTGGACCGGCGGGGTGCGGTGGCTCGCCGCGTCCTGCTGCCGAGGGGTCTGTGCCGCCATGGCTGATCGCTCCGTCCCGTCTCACTCGATCCGCGCGCACCGGGCGCGTACGGATTGCAGAGTGTTCGATGATCTGCGTACACTCTGACTGTTCGTCCATCGGCGAACACTCTACCGGAGCCGGTGGCGTACCGCCCTGCTCCCGCACTCGAGCCTCCCCTACGCCCGCTTCGGCACGCATGGAAGGAAGACCCGTGCCCCAGACCTCACCGCACAAGAACCGGCCAGGACTGACCCTGTTCGCCGCATGCCTCGGCTTCGTCGTCGTCATCCTCGACGTCAGCGTCGTGAACGTCGCCACCAAGGCCCTCGGCGCCGAGTTCGGCGGCAGCCTCTCCGGCCTGGAGTGGGTGATCAACGGCTACACCCTCACCTTCGCGGCCTTCCTGCTGACCGCCGGCGCCATGGGCGACCGCTACGACCCCAAGCAGATCTTCATGTGGGGCTTCGCACTCTTCGCCGTGACCTCGCTGATCTGCGGCGCCGCCCCGACACTGGTCGCCCTGATCGCCGCCCGGGTCCTTCAGGGCGTGGGCGCGGCGATGATCGTGCCGTCGTCGCTGTCCATCGTGAACACCAACTTTCCCGACCCTCATGAGCGCACCCGCGCGGTGAGCCTCTGGGCGGCGGCGGGCGGCCTCGCGCTGGCCCTCGGCCCGGTGGTCGGCGGCCTGCTGGTGGACGCGCTCGGCTGGCGCTCGATCTTCTTCGTCAACGTCCCGATCGCCGCGCTCGGCATCGTCCTCGTCCGGGCCTACGCCCGCCCGGCGCCCGCCCGTGACGTCTCCGTGGCCCGCTCGCTGGACCTCCCGGGCCAGCTCCTGGCCGTCGTCGGCCTGGGCGCGCTGACCGGCGCGATCGTGGAGGCCAACGCGCAGGGCTGGACCTCGGCCACCGTGCTGACCTGCCTGGTCGTCTTCGTGCTCGCGCTGGCCGGCTTCTTCGCCGCCGAGCGCCGTACCCACGACCCGATGCTGCCGCTGCACCTGTTCCGCCGGCACGCCTTCTCCGCCACCTCGCTCATCGGCGTCCTGCTCAACTTCGCCTTCTACGGCCTGATCTTCGTCTTCAGCCTGTTCTTCCAGCAGGTCTGGGACTACTCGCCGATCACCGCGGGCCTGGCGTTCCTGCCGATGACGGCCGCCATCATGATCGCCAATCTGTCCTGCGGCCCGCTGGTCAAGAAGTACGGCGCCCGGTCGGTGCTGATCACCGGCAACATCCTTGCCGCCGTCGGCTACCTGGCCACGATCCCGGTCGTCGGCTCGGACGCGTACGTGCGGATGGCGGTGCAGTTCGTGGTCGCCGGGTTCGGCATCGGGCTGGTGGTGCCGTCGATGACCAACGCCATGCTCGGCTCGGTGGACCCCGCCAACGCGGGCATCGCCTCCGGAGTCCTCAACGCCTCGCGCCAGTTGGGCGGGCTCATCGGCGTGGCCGTGATGGGGCTGCTCGTGGGGCAGGCGTCCTCCGGGCACTTCCTGACCGGGCTGCGGGCGGCGCTGATCGCGGCGGTGGTCGCGCTCACGGTCAGCGCGGGCCTGAGCACGTTCGGCCCGCGCAAGCCCCGGCCGGTGCCCGTGCCGGTCGCGGACGACCTCCAGCCGGCCGAGGCCCACTGACCCCTTGGGAGTGCCATGCCTCACCTCGTACTCGAATACTCCGGCAACGTCCGCGACGACGTCGACCCGGCGGCCGTGTTCGGCAAGCTCCACAACGCCCTTGCGGAGGCGGGAGGTTTCCGCTTCCAGGACTTCAAGAGCCGCGCGGTCCGCATGGACCGGTTCCTCATCGGTGACGGCAGCTACGAGCAGTCCTTCGTGAACCTCGACATCAGGACGTTCGCGGGCAAGTCCATCGAGGCGCGCGCGGCCATCAGCGAGGCGGCGCTGGCCGTACTCACCGAGTTCTTCCCGGCCACCCTGCGCGAGACGGCCTGCGACATCTCCGTGCAGGTGACCGAACTGGACCGCGCGAGCTTCGCCCGGATGCGGTCCGGCGACCAGACCCCTACTCAGGAGCGGAAACAGTCATGAGCGCATACGCGGACCAGCGCGTCCTTGTCGTCGGCGGCACCTCGGGGGTCGGCCTGGCCTCCGCCCGCGAGTTCGCGGCACAGGGCGCGGACACGGTCATCGTCTCCCGCAACCCCCAGCGGATCGACGAGGCGGTGACGGCCCTCTCCGGCCTCGCCGGCCCGGTCACCGGCCAGACCCTCGACATCCGCTCGGACGACGAGGTGGCCAAGTTCGCCGCCACGGCAGGCGAGTTCGACCACGTCGTGGTCACGGCGGGCGAGACCCCGATGGGCCGCGTCGACACCCTGCCGCTCGAAGAGGCGTACGCGGCGATGGACAGCAAGTTCTGGGGCGCGTACCGCATCGCCCGCGCCGTCACCATCCGCCCCACCGGCTCCCTCACCCTGGTATCCGGCTACCTCTCTCAACGCCCCGGCCGCGCGTCCGCCCTCCAGAGCGCGATCAACGCGGCGCTGGAGGCGTTGGTGCGGGGGCTGGCGCTTGAGGCTGCGCCGCTGCGGGTGAACGCGGTGTCGCCGGGGCTGCTTCGCACTCCGCTGTGGGACGGGCTCGATGCTGCGGCTCGGGACACGATGTACTCCGCGGCCGTGCAGCGGCTGCCGCTGGGGCGGGTCGGGGAGGCGTCCGATGTGGCGGAGGCGGTGCTGTTCCTGGCGGGGAACAGGTATGCGACGGGGACGACCGTGTTTGTGGATGGTGGGGGGATGATCGCCTGAGGCGGGGGCCGGGAGGGAGTTCGGCGCCGGTGGTGCGGACTGCGGCCAGCGTGGCCGCAACCCCCGGAAGGGTGGCGGCCGAGTCCCCCCGAGCGTAGGCGGCACCCTGTTCCAGCTTCCCGACGCGACGCACAGTGCGGCGGCCAACTGGGCTTGAGAGCGGCCGGAGTGCCGCCGCAGCCTGGCTAGATAGGCGCCGAACTCCCGGAGCCACTGGGTGGTGTTGCTCACTCGCGTACGCCCGGTTCGCTCGATGCCGCCAGGGTAGGCGAGAGGCCCATCAGCCCAAGGCAGCGCCCCTACTCAAGTTGCTTCGGGCCGAAGCGGTCGAACTTCAACCTGGCGAGGTCGAGCTGCGGTTAGATGACCGCGTGGCAGTAGCTGAACTGATCCTCAAGTACGTTGAGGCACTTGTATGGCCCGTAGTGACATTGGTGCTTGCCTGGGCGTGCAGGCATCACCTCAAGCGGGCCTTCGCCCGTATGACGCGGCTGGAGACCCCGGCTGGCGCTATCGACTTCGCTGAAGAAGCACGACGCACTTACGACGGGACCCGGGAGCAAACCTCGTCGTCGCCTCCAGGAGACTCCGGACGGCCGTCCAGGCTCCTGCCCTCACAGACCGGCAACGTTATTCGTCCTCACTTGCGCGCGCGCCCCCCTCAATTCGAAGCTCTCAACCAGGCGCTGGACCTGGTCGGTAGTTCTCCTGACAGTGCCGTGATGCTTGCCTGGCGGGCTGTCGAGGTCGCTTACCGCGATCTGCTCGGTGGTACACGGTCAGTGCAGGAGGCCGCACGGCAGCTTGAAGCGAGGGGCCTGCCACACTCAGTTGCTGAGACGATGGTCCGTCTTGCGCGACTGCGGGCTCGGGTCTCCCATGGTGATCACACCGTCTTCCCGGACGCGGCCTTCGACTTTGTCGCCAGCTGCGAAGTCGTGCTTGGCCATCTAGAAGTCATCGGCCGACCCAGCGTCGAACTCTCAGAGCACTGATGCGAAGCACGTCCGTTCCCTGGTCTGTCGAATGCGAGTCGAAGTAGCCACCCGTCCAAGCTTGCGAGCGAAGGCAGTCAGGGGGGAGTGGTCACCCGCTGATCTGCCCCAGGGCCTTCTAAGCGCTTGGCCGCAGGTTCGAGTCCTGCCGCGGGCGCGTCTTCTGGCCCTCCTCGCAGGGAGGGCTTTTTGCTGGTCAGGCGCGGTCTCAGTGGTCATGACGAGGCCCCGGCCTCTCCCCTGGCGATCACGGGAAGACTCCGGGGCCGTCCGGCTGTCACCGGGTTCTGGCGGGTGGCCGTGTCGAATACGTGTCGAAGTTCTCGGGGGTGCCCATCAGCCGACATCCGGCCGCTCGGGCAAATCCCAGCAGCCTCCAGCCGCCGTTTGGGATCGGGGAGATGTCCCTCGACGCACCGGGCGTAGACGGCCAGCAGCACGAACACGCTGCTGCTGGCCCGGTCGGCAGCAGTGAGGGCAGCCGCCTCCCAGCGACCTGCGGAGCCGACTACGGCACCTGGCTGCTCCCCGAAGGCGTCATCAAACTCGACACCTCCCGAAGTCGACGTGGGCCGACGGAGTCCCGTAGAGGCAGGCATCCACATCGAGGTGGACGAACTGACCGGCTTCTAGGGGAACTTGCCCCTAGCTCTGAGTTCCGCTACGAGCTGTCCAAGGAGACCGAAGGAACGTCGGCGAGTCCACGGCTGAAGAGGAACGATGACAAGCCCTCCCTCCCAGCGGGGTGAGGCTTTCCCCACTTCATCAAGGCGGTTCGCTCCGCTCCCCGCGCGCAGGCCCGACCCCCGGCCGGGCCTGCGCCCCTGTCTCCGCCCCGCTCCAGCCCGGCCGGCGCCCGTGCCGCGCTGAGAGCAGTTAGCCACCTGATGCCAGAGAAGGGGTACGTCGTGGCTGGGGCGGTCGGCTCCACGGCTTTAGGCAGCCACTTTGGCGCGAGCCTCGAAGATCATGGCCCCAACGTCGTGCTTTACCGGGCAGGTCCACAGACTGCCCGACGCGCCGAAAGCTTACGGGGCCATGATCACTCGCGCCAAGCAACTCCAGCCCAAAGCCGCTCCGCCGCCCTCACTAGACGCCCTTGCGCCGCTATACGGGCTTCACGAGAACTTCTGCTTGTACCACACCCGGAGGAAGCAGACGAACCGTAAATCCTTCCTCTTCATAGTCAATCAGGCTTTCCTTATGAGCCGGACGGAGAACGTCTCTCCTAAAGCGCGCAACATTGGGATGCTCAAGCCATTTCACGAGATCATTTTCCCGCACCGGGCCAGTCTCACTCAGAAGCAGAAGGAGCATTTTTTGCTTCCAGGTCAGCCCGAGACTTAGAACCCTCTTCCGGCTCCCCTCGGCCCACACTTGAGGAACTTCGCGCTCTACCAGGTTCTCTACCAGCGCGGACGCCTGTTCGACAGTGAGGTCATGGAAAACCCTCACCAGTTCAGCCATAAGCCACTTGCTCATGTAAAGCACTGCTGTCGCGTCCATCAGATTCGGGTCGATGTCTCCGCCGGCGTGGCCGACACCGCGATTGTTTCGAATCTCGTAAAGAGCTAAGAGCATGCGGGGGATCTGAACCTTTATCGACCGCGGCACAGAGGCAGGTCTCTGCTCAAGCTCACGACAAGCACGGACGATATCGCGAGGTTTGGATGAACGCTCCTGATAGTGACCGTCAGCGTACCCGGTGATGGCGGTATAGATTCCCTCACAGAGCTTCCCGCCATTCAACTCCGCAGGCTCCCACCGATGCTCTCGATAGTTGCTAACGATCCGGTTGAAGGCATTAACGATGTCGTCCCGCAGTCCGTCCGGTAGAGCCGCAAGGGCTTCGCCAGGTGTCACGTTGCTCAACTCGCAATCAATCCCTGGACGTAAACCAATCCTTCATGCGTGAGCTTGTACAGCTTACGCGCCTGGCGAGAATTCCCGGCCTTTCGCAGCTGGATAACTCGCGCGGGCTTCTTCTCTTGGTTGCTCTTGAGGGAGTCCGTGACATTCTTTAGAGCATGCCCGAGGTTCTTCAACTCCTTGTTCAGGTCGGCCGCCTGAAAAGAGGGGTCACCCTGAATTGCCTGGAACCAATATCCCGCCACGAGAGCCCTGTCGACATCGGTCTTGGGAGTCGCGGCGTGGAACAGCTCGGCGAAGTGCTCGAACTGGGGAGCCTCGGCAGAGATCTCCTCGTCACTAACTTCGCCCGCTACCTCTTCAGCCTCGATGGCAGCCTTGAATTCGCTTACAGCAGTTGCCCTGCCGAACACGACGCCATATCGCTCGGCAGCCCAGCGAAGCACCCTCCCCTGGGCATCCTCTTCAAGATCGTGAAGAGCGCCAGCAATCGCGGACATCGCTCCGATCTCCGGGTCGCTCACTTGTTCCCCTCCCAGCACGTGCACCCAAGGTGCGCCCATCGCCACCGCACGGACGTTGTGCGGTGATCGGAATGCTAGTAGCCCGCCCTCGATCAGGATCTAGCGAATACCGAACTGCCCAATGATCAAGTGCGTTCAACCAGCCTTGCCCACGTTCACTTACACGCGACAAAGCCTTTCAGGATGCACCTAGACATCACATGGCGCAATGGGAACATGCTTGCGATTTATCACCGTAGGGGTCAGCGCTACCGGGTTTCTCAGGAGACCCAGAGCAAGTCGATCACTTGAGCCAGCTGCCGTGGGTCGAAGGCCCACCTTCAAAAAACGAGCGCCAGCCGTGAAGGTAGCAGAGCCGACAGGTCGTGCGATCGGCGTGCCAGACCCTGCGAGGAATCACGGGAAGAGTGGAGAGAGGAGCTCTGCGTGATGCTGGGCTCCTCTCCATTCGAACGACGTTTCCCGGCAGGCACCGTTCGGGGGGCTTCAGAGGTCCTGAGGTCCGCTCACGGCCAGCAGGCAGCCTCGGCTGATCGCGACCCGGAGGACATCGCGCAGTGCACCGGCTAGCTCCCGCACCAGACTGTGGATCTCGTCCGGTTCCGCCTCCAAGTCATCGAGCGTATCCCGAACCTGTTCCAGCAGTTCAGCCGCGAAGTCGAGTTGGGCCACCTCGATGCTGTCTGCCAAGCGCGAGAGGTAGCCGCCTCGGTCATCAGTGCTCAGATAGCAGGGTTTGCCCCCCGGACCTGCCCAGGGGAGAAGTCGGAGGTCGTACGGGGCTGTCACGGGGAGGTCTGCCTCTCGTCGATCACGTGATGGGTGGTGAAGACCGCGTCGACGCGATCTGCTGGGAACGCCAGGCGCGCGGCCTCGGTGATGCGTCCGGTGGAGTCGGTGGCGATGCGGGTAACAGCGAGGACGGCCGTCGCGGCGGGGATCTTCAGAGCCGAGGCTTCGTCCGGTGTGGCTGAGCGAGCGCAGACCGCCTCCCGGATGGTGGCCGGTAGCACACCGAGGACGGCAAATCTTGCGAGCGCTTCTTGGTGCGCGGAGCCGCCGTCGAGTACTCCAGCCGGCGCCAGGTCGCGCAGCGTGTAGATGCGGGCCAATCCCTGAGGCGTCTCGCCGTCGAGAGTGAGGCAGGAGAGCTCCGCGAGAGGGCTGCCCGTCGGCACCTTCAAAAGAACCCCGAGGCTGCCGTGAGCCAGGATGGCGGCACTGCGAACGGTGATGCGTAGTGCCGGTCCAGTAGCTGTCAGCGGGTCGAGCATTCCCCAGCCACCGACGTACAGGATCTTGCGTGGTGCATGTCGGACGAAGTTGCCTTTGCCGTGGATCTTCTCGACGAGGCGTTCCCCCTGGAGCGCTGCCAGGGCATGTCGCAGCGTCACCGTGGTCACGGCGTACCGCTCAGCCAAGGCCGCCTCAGACGGCAGCCGTTCGCCGGGTTGGAGACGACCGGATGTGATCTGCCGCCGTAGATCGTCGGCGATCTCATAGTGGCAAGGAGGCATGAGTGCCGTCACCGCCTTCTCGAGGGCCGCGCGACGACGAGTCGGGTACGCGTGTGCATGGTCAGCAGCTCGCCCGACTCGAAGACCAGTTGCTTCGCCCCGTGAGGGAGCTGGAGCAGGTCGCTCACGCGGCAGGCGCGGCCGACGAGTTGGATGACGTCGCCGCGCCGCACCGTGCTGGCAGTGATTTCGACGCTCGTCACCGGTGCGCTGCCGACGATCGGGGGCCTCACCGCGTCACCCCCACGGGGGCAGGCAGATCGACGGCCCGATGGCACAGGCAGTCGCACGCTTCGTAGATCACCGGGAGATCGGTCGGTGCCGGTGCCGGCGGCGACTCCACGCAATCGGAGTGCGTGCCGATGTGGCAGGCGGTCGACCGGTACGGGCCCGGCAGACCTTCCGCGATCGGCGACTGTCGACAGGGCGGCATCAGTGGACCCCCGCAAGGGCCAACCACGCTTCGGCGGGGAGGTGAGAGGCGACAACCACAGCGCGAGGCCGCGGGCGCCTCTCCCACGCCAGCACGTAAGGACGGACTAGGGCGACTTCCTCACCCATAAGCGGGGCCAGATGAGCCGTCATTGCGGAGGACCGGCGCAGGACAACGGTCGATGCATCCGTGGGCGCCAGGGAGAAGGCTTTGGCCGACGGGTGGGAGGGCCGTAAGGGGCGGCGATGCCTGCCCTTGGTCGAGGTCCGCACCCTAGCTAGGGAAAGGGCGCGGCGGATACGGTTGAGCACGCTGCTCAGCTCCTATCGGTGATGGCTCGGTCCCCCGACATCGCCCGTCGTGGGGACCGCTTTGCGTACGACCGCCCAGAGGGTGCGGGCGTTCAAGCTGGTGGCGAGGAGGCCGAATTGGTCGGCCGCGGACACCGCGTCCAGGACCTCTTGCCATGTCTCGGCGGAGACGTCGTCCGGCATCTCCGCTTCGACCGTCGTGTGCGGGGGGTGTTCCTCCACTCGCGTGAGAAATCCGAGGGCGGCCAGCCGGGCGGCGATGGCCTGCGCGCTAACTCCCGAAGCGGGCACAGGGCAGCCTCCGTCACCGACGATCACTTTCAGTGAAGCTAGTTAACTAGATTAGGGCTAGTGGACTAGATTTTCCATATGTCTGAGCAACCGCCGTACCTCCGCATCGCCAATGAGCTGAGGCGCCGGATCGCGGAACGTGTGTGGGAGCCGGGAGACCGTCTGCCTTCCCGCGCTCAGATCGGCCAGGAGTGCGGCGTGGGCGAGAACGTGGTGCGCCGGGCGCAGGAGTTGCTAATCTCCCAGGGAGTCTTGGAGGGCCGCGCCGGCTCGGGCACGTACGTCGCCGAACCCCGGCGGCGCGTGCGGGTCGTACGGTCTTCAGCGCGGGAGCAGCCCAGCGGCTCGCCGTTCCGGGCGGACATGAAGGCGGTCGGCAGGCAGGGCGACTGGGAGAGCCGGACGGACGCCAAGGTGCCGGCCCCCGCGGAGATCGCGGCGCGGCTGGGGGTCGACGAGGGCGCGTTGTGCGTACGGACGACCTACGAGTTCCTCGCGGACGGCAGGCCCGTGCAACTGTCCACGAGCTGGGAGCCGTACGACCTCACCGTCGGCACCCTCATCGTCCTTCCCGAGGGAGGCCCCCACGCGGGCTCGGGCGTCGTGAACCGTATGGCCGCGATCGGCATCACCGTCAGCCACGCGGTGGAGCAGCCGGAGCCGAGGCAGGCGACCGCCGAGGAGGCATCGCTACTCGGCATCCAGAAGGCCGCGCTCGTCACGCACATCAGGCGGACGTACTACAGCGACCAAGGGCGGCCCGTGGAGACGGCGGACATCGTCGTGCCAGCCGCGCACTGCGAGATCGTCTACGAGATCCCGATCAATCGTTGACCGCTCCGGGCCCTTGCGACCCCAGCGACTGGGGCCTGTCCGACCGATCTTGAAACTCCAAAAGAGCGGACGCCGGCCCCGCCGCCACAGCAGCCTGGTAGCGCTCATCCACCAGGCGAGCGAACACACGGTCACGGCGATCACCCGCCTCCAAGGTGCGGCGCCACCCCGGCCCTTCACGCTCCCACTGCTCCCGCGCGATCTTCCCGCGGAAATGCCCGTCGAGTTTCACCGCGAGCTTCTCCACGGACAGATGGCCGATACGGAAGCGCTGCAACAGCTCTCCGAGAGCGAGAGACGTGACCAGATGCTGCCGATGCCTCTTCAAGGGCACTGGCTCAATGGGCGGTGACCAGGCCAGGAGCAGGTCCGGGTCACTCAGCGCGAGTGTCGCGAGCTGGAGATGGCTGTCCCTGATGGCCTGCTCATTGCTCGTGCGTGTCTGCCGGACCTGGTAGAGGAGCGAGAGGGCCACACCGGCCAACGCGATGGCCGAAAGCACGACGGACACGGCCCCGTACGCTTGGCTGATGTCACTGAGCTTCCCCCAGTCGGCGCTCGCCGGAGCCAATGCGGCCAGTACGAACGGCGTGGAAAGAATCAGGCTCAGCAGTACGAGCCCGAGCAGGCAGTACGCCAAGGCCGCCCGTACCCAGGTCATGCGCTGCGCCGTGCCGCTTTCAGTTGTCACATGTCCCCCGAAACGCGGAATGCCGATTCGCTGACCAGAATGAAGCCGGCGTTGACGCCCAGCAAGAGGCACTCAATCCGGCAGCCCCCACGATCGGCCGGACAGGTCCTAGCCGTCGCACCTCCTACGCTCCTGTGGTCTTGTCAGGGTTCCGCGCACGAGAGCCAGAGTCAGCGCCCAAACGGTCGCATCAACACCCTCGGCCCTACCGATCGAGGAGCCTGATCCAGGATCCGGCACCTCACGGAGGCTCGCTCGGTCGCCGCCTGTCGAATGTGTGTCGAAGGCAGCGCCACCCTGAGCAGGAGAGCAGGACCATGCACAGGTCAGAGTCCGGCCAGCAGCCGATAGATCAAGCGCCTTCTAAGCGCTTGGCCGCAGGTTCGAGTCCTGCCGCGTGTGCCACCCCTCGCCTTCCCAACCCGGTAGGGCCCTTTGCTGGTTGAGGCGGGTGCCGGCCGACACGACGAAGCCCCGGGCACCCTGCTGACGATCAAGGGCAGGCGCCGAGGCTGTCCGACTGCCGCCGAGGTCTCGCCGATGGCCGTGTCGAGGTGGGAGAACGCGTGCTCAACGAACCAGCGTTGGGTACCCAGGCCGGGGCCATGGGCGGTACCCCGACGAGCGTTCGGCGGCTTTGAGGTCCCAGACCGGGCTGTTCAACACCATGTCCAGGTCAGAAGCCCGGCCGCTCCGAAATCGGAGTGCAGGGGAGTCATCGCATTGCGATACTGCACCGATGATCAACGTGCCTACTGCTGCGCTGGATTCGTTGTACGGGCTCGCGTTCGGCGACGCCTTCGGCGACCGCTGGTTCGGCATCCTGCGCAGGCACGGTCCGGCAGCCCTGGAGGCGCGGACGCTGCCACCGGAGCCGCTGTGGCGGTGGAGTGACGACACCGCTCAAGCGCTGGTTCTCGTCCGGGAGCTCGTCGAAGGCGGGGGCATCGTCGACCAGGACCGCCTGGCCCTGCGCCTCGCGGCGGCCTACGCCGAGGACACGCACCGCGGCTATGGGGCCTCGATGCATGACGTGCTGCGCCGGATCGATACGGGCGAGCCCTGGCAGAAGGTGGTCGCCGGACAGTTCGGCGGCCAGGGCTCCTGGGGCAACGGCGCGGCCATGCGCGCCGCCCCGCTCGGTGCCTGGCACGGCGCTGACCTCGATGTGGTCGCTGAGCAGGCCGCCCGCCAGAGCGCGGTCTCGCACCACCACCCGGAGGCGGTCGCCGGCGCGGTGGCGGTCGCCCTGGCCGCGGCGCTGGCGACCCGCAGCCGGGGCGGTCCCACCCCGGCCAGATCGGACTTCCTCCAGGCCGTCGCCGAACGACTCCCCGACAGCGACGTCCGGTCGGGCGTGCGGATTGCGGCCCGGATGCCGGAGCGCACCTCGGTTCGGCATGCCGCGGAGGTCCTGGGATCCGGCTACCGGATGTCGGGGCCCGACACCGTCCCGTACGCCCTGTGGTGCGCGGCGGGGCACCTCGACGACCTGCAAGAGGGCCTGTGGGTCACGGTCGCCGGGCGCGGGGACATCGACACAACCTGCGCCATCGCGGGCGGGGTCATCGCCGCCCGCACCGGCGTCGCCGCCCTTCCTCCTGCCTGGCACGCGGCCTGTGAACCGCTGCCCCCGGTCGTGACGTAGTAAGAACTCCGGCCGGGACAAGTGCAGGCGTCTCCAGTAGATGAGTGCGCATCCGAGGGCGAAGAGGCTTCATGGACGTCGTCGCGGATCTCCCAACGGATCCGCAGGCGGCGGAACCAGTGCAGGTGCGAGAACGCGTGGTCCACAACCCGGCGTTGGGTGCCCAGGGCGGAGACGCGTGCCTGCACAACGCTCAGCTAGTCATGCCTACTTGCCGCGACGGGCATACCAGCCCGCCACCACTGCGACGAGGATGGCGGTCACGAAGGCCCACACCGTGACGGGGCCGTACCACGTGCGGTAGGTCACGAGAGCATGCATGCCGTGCCGGATACCCGGCATTCTTGGGCGCAGACGGCAGCCGTGCCGCATGCGGGTGGGCGACGCGGAGTGTTCGGGACGCACCAGGTCAGGGGCGGCTCACCCTCTGACACGCCAAGCCCCCTCACCCCACCACCCCCTCAAACACCCCGAACGTCCCCCCGTCGAACAACACGAACCGCACCTCCTCCACCCCCGTATCAGCCGACCGCACCGTCTCCACAGCGACCCGCGCCGCCTCCTCCACCGGCCACCGGTACACCCCCGTGGAGATCGCCGGGAACGCGACCGTCCGTGCCCCCACCTCATCCGCCACCCGCAGCGACTCCCGGTAACAGGACGCCAGCAAGGCCGGATCGGAGCCGGGCCCCTGCCACACAGGCCCCACCGTGTGGATGACCCACTCCGCCGGAAGGTCCCCCGCCGTCGTGGCGACCGCCTCACCCGTGGGGAGGCCCCGGCCGTACTGGGAGGCACGGAGGTCGCGGCAGGCCGCCAGGATCGAAGGGCCGCCCCGCCGGTGGATCGCTCCGTCCACCCCTCCCCCGCCCAGCAAGGACGAGTTCGCCGCGTTGACGATCGCGTCGACCCGCTGCTCGGTGATGTCGCCCTGGACGAGCGTGATCGTGGTCATCGTTGCCTCAGCCTTCTCCAGACGTACTTGGCCGCGTTGTGGCCAGACATGCCGTGTACCCCCGCGCCGGGCGGAGTCGCGGAGGAACAGAGGAAGACGGCGGGGTGGGGGGTGCGGTACGGGAACAGGGTGGGGCGCGGACGCAACAGCAGTTGGAGGCCGTCCACCGCGCCGCAGGCGATGTCGCCGCCGATGTAGTTGGCGTTCCGGGCAGCCAACTCGGGAGGGCCGGCCGTGGCTCGGGCCAGGACGCGGTCGCGGAAACCCGGGGCGAAGCGGTCCAGTTGGCGTTCGATCGCGTCCGTGAGGTCGCCCTGCCAGTTGTTCGGGACGTGGCCGTAGACCCAGAAGACCTGCTTGCCCTCGGGGGCACGGGTCGGGTCGGCCACGCTGGGCTGCACCGTGATCAGGAACGGCGGGTCGGGGGCGCGGTTCTCGCGGGACGCGGCGCGCAGGGCGCGGGCGATCTCGGCCCGGTTCGCGCCCAACTGGACCGTGCCCGCGACGCGGGCCTCGGGGGCGGTCCACGGGACCGGGCCGTCCAGCGCGTAGTCGATCTTGAAGACGCTGGGGCCGTAGCGGTAGCCGTCGTAGTAGCTGCCGAAGCCGGCGATGCGGGCCAGTGCGGTGGGTGAGGTGTCGAAGATGTAGGCGCGGGCGGGCGGCAGGTCGTCCAGCCGTTTGACCTCGTAGTCGGTGTGCACCGTGCCTCCGAGGTCGACCAGGTACGCCGTCAGCGCGTCCGAGATCGACTGGGAGCCACCCAGCGGTACCGGCCAGCCCCGCGCATGCGCGGCGAGCGCGAAGACCAGGCCGATCGCGCTGGTGCCGAAACCGCTCAGCGGGGCGATCGCGTGGGCGACCAGGCCGGAGAACAGGGCCTTGAACCGCTCGTCGTGGAAGCGGCTCATCAGGGCCGTCGCGGGCGGCAGGCCGGCCAGGCCGAAGCGGGCCAGGGTGACGGGGTCGCGCGGCAGCGCGGTCAGCGGCAGGGACATGAAGTCCCGCAGCAGTGTGTCCCAGCGATGCAGGAACGGCGTGATCAGCCTGCGGTACGCGCCCGCGTCGCGCGGGCCGAACGACGCCGCCGTCTCCGCGACCGAGCGGGCCAGCACCGCCGCGCTGCCGTCCAGGAACGGGTGGGCCATGGGCAGCTCGGGGTGCAGCCACCGCAGCCCGTACCGCTCCAGCGGCATGGCGCGGAACGCGGGCGAGTTGACGCCCAGGGGATGCGCGGCCGAGCAGGGGTCGTGCCGGAAGCCGGGCAGCGTCAGTTCCTCGGTGCGGGCGCCGCCGCCCACGGTGGAGCGCGCCTCGAAGACGGCCACGGAGAAGCCCCGGCGGGCCAGCTCCACGGCGGCGGTCAGCCCGTTCGGCCCCGCCCCCACCACGACCGCGTCCAGCATCGACGGCACCTTCCGACCCCCTCGTCAGCCGATGGCAACTCGGATCAGCATAGGCCGGGGCACCCTCACCGGCCCGGCCCGCTCACCTCACCCCGTGCGCAGCAGCTCCCCCACCCGGCGGGCCGTGGCGGCGTCGCGGGCGGCGGTGAACGGCAGCGCGTTGCCCCCGGTTATCCGGAACGGCTCCCCGGTGAGCGTGAGGTGGGCGCCGCCCGCCTCCTCCACCAGCAGCAGGCCCGCCGCGTGGTCCCACGCGGCCTCCCAGGAGAACGCCACGGCGTCGGTCTCGCCCCGCGCGATGGCCAGGTACTCAAGACCCGCCGAGCCGCAGGAACGCGGGGCGACCCCGTCGGTCCACAGGGCCCGCAGCGCGCGCTTCTGGTCCTCGGTGGTGTAGTCCGGGTGCGAGACGGCGACCGCCAGGTCCCGGCCCGGCGCGGGCAGCCCGGCGAAGAGCCGCTCCCCGTCCAGGAAGGCGCCCTTGCCCCGCACGGCGGTGGCGAACTGGTCCCGGACCGGCGCGTACGTCCAGGAGGCCAGCACGGTGCCCCGGTGGGCGAGCGCGACCAGGGTGCAGAAGCCGTCGTTGCCGTGCACGAACTGGCGGGTGCCGTCGACCGGGTCGATGATCCACACCGGTGCGTCGCCCCGGATGGCGTCGTACGTCGCCGGGTTCGCGTGCACCGCCTCTTCGCCGACCACGACCGAGCCGGGCAGCAGGGCCCTCAGCTCCTCGGTGAGGCGCCGCTCGGCCAGGCGGTCGGCGTCGGTCACCAGGTCGTGCGGCCCGCTCTTCTGGTCCACCTCGTGCTCGGCCAGGCGGCGGAAGCGGGGCAGGATCTCGATGGCCGCGGCCTTGCGGATCGCCTCCTCCACCTCGGCGGAGTGGTGGGCGAGAAACTCCTCGATGGTTCCGGTGTCGTCGATCATGTGTCCATGAGACCACGGTCGGCCGACATCGCCCTCCCGGCTGTGGATAACCTCCCGGCCCGCAGGTAGGCCGACCGCTCAGCGGCCCACCGCGTACCCCTGCATCCCCCGCGGATTGGCCGCGGCGGACAGCACACCGGTGGCGGGGTCGCGGGCGACCGCGCACAGCCGGCCCTCCGACCAGGCGGAGCCCACGGTCACGTCGTGCCCCCGGCGGCGCAGCCCGGCGACGACCTCCTCGGGCATGCGGGACTCGACCGTCACGCTGCCGGCCCGCCAGCCGCGCGGGTAGAACGAGCTGGGAAAACCGTCGTTGTGCCAGTTCGGGGCGTCGATGGCGCCCTGGAGGTCGAGCCCGCCCCGCACCGGTGCGCGCAGGGCCGCCGCCAGGAAGAAGTGCGTCTGCCACTGGTCCTGCTGGTCACCGCCGGGCGTGCCGAAGGCGAGCACCGGCACGCCGTCCCGCAGGGCGAGCGACGGGGACAGGGTCGTACGGGGGCGGCGGCCCGGCGTCAGCGTGTTCGGCAGGCCCTCCTCCAGCCAGGTCATCTGGAGCCGGGTGCCGAGCGGGAAGCCCAGCTCGGGCACGACCGGGTTGGACTGGAGCCAGCCACCGCTGGGCGTGGCGGCGATCATGTTGCCCCACCGGTCGACCACGTCGAGGTGGCAGGTGTCCCCGCGCGTCGTGCCGTCGGCGCTCACGCGTGGTTCGGCGACCACGGTGGGCTCTCCCACCGCCGCCGTGGCCACGGTGGGCTCGCCCACGCCCGCGGCACCGCCCGGCACGCGCGCGTGGGCCAGCTCCGGCAGCCGGGGCGTACGTCCGCCGGGGCTCCCCGGCCGCAGCTCCCAGGAGGCGTCGGCGCCGACCAGGTCCCGCCGGCCGGTGTTGTACTCCGCCGACAGCAGCTCGGTGAGCGGTACCTCGTCCGCGTCTCCGTACCACGCCTCGCGGTCGGCCATGGCGAGCTTGCAGCCCTCGATCAGCAGGTGGACGTAGTCCGCGCCGCCGTACGGCGGGAGGTCGGCCGGGAGGAGGGCGAGCTGCTGGAGGAGGGACGGGCCCTGGCTCCAGGGGCCCGCCTTGCAGAGGGTCCAGCCGTTCCAGTCGTACGTGGCCGGAGCCTCATAGGTCGCCGTCCAGTCCGCGAGGTCGGTCTCGGTGAGGGTGCCGGTGTGGTGGGCGCCGCTGGAGTCGAGGGTGGGGCGGCGGGACTGGCGGAGCAGCGCCTCGGCGATGAAGCCCGTACGCCACACCGCGCGGGCGGCGTCGATACGGGCCTCCCGGTCGCCCGCGCCCTCGGTCTCGGCCAGCAGGCGCTTCCAGGTCGCGGCGAGGGCGGGGTTGCGCAGCGGCTCACCGGGGCGGGGTGCGCGGCCGCCGGGCAGGTACACCTCGGCCGAGCTGGTCCACTCGGTCTCGAACAGCTCCCGCACGCTCTCCACGGTCGCGGTGACGTTCTCCACGGGCGGGTGGCCGTGCTCGGCGTACCCGATGGCGTATTTCAGCACCTCGTCCAGAGGTTTGGTCCCGTGGTCGCGCAGAAGCAGCAGCCAGGCGTCGAAGGCGCCGGGAACGGCGGCCGCGAGGGGGCCGGTGCCGGGGACGAGATCGAGTCCGAGACCCCGGTAGTGCGCGACGGTGGCGCCCGCCGGAGCGACGCCCTGCCCGCACAGCACCTGGACCTCGCCGTCGGCGGGAGCGAGCAGGATGGGCACCTCGCCCGCCGGGCCGTTCAGATGGGGTTCCACGACGTGCAGCACGAACGCGCCCGCCACGGCCGCGTCGAAGGCGTTGCCGCCGTCCTCCAGCACCGCCATGGCCGACTGGGAGGCCAGCCAGTGGGTGCTGGACACCATGCCGAAGGTGCCCTGGAGGGTGGGACGGGTGGTGAACATACGGCCTCTTCTCTGCGCGAACTCCTCTGCGCACCGGCTCTTCCCCGCCCGGTGATTCATGCAGGATGAAACGTGTTCCGCCGAGGCCGGCGCAAGAGGGGCCGACGGAAGAGGGACCGGAGCGAGAGGCCACGAGAAGGCCCCGCGAGCAACTTGCCCGCGGGGCCGTCGTGCGAGAGCGGTGATCAGGCGGTGTGCAGCGTCAGCCCGTACCGGCTCAGAATCTCGTTGATCGGCTGGAACCAGGTCTCGCCGCCGCTGGAGCAGTTGCCCCAGCCGCCGGAGGTGACGCCCTGGGCCTGGTCGCCGCTGATGAACGAGCCGCCGGAGTCACCGGGTTCGGCGCACACGTTGGTCTTGGTGAGCTGGTACACCGCGCCCTGGCTGTAGTTGACGGTCTCGTTCAGCGCGAGGACGCTGCCGCAGTGCCAGTGGCTGGTCGAGCCGGAGCGGCAGATGGAGGTGCCGGGAGGCGCCACGTTGGAGCCGCGCACCAACTGGTCGGAGGTGGTGCCCCAGCCGAGCACGACCGGTACGGTCCACCAGCCGCTGCCCACGTTGACCCAGGCGTAGTCGTTGTCGGGGAACGACGAGCCCTGGAAGTTGCCGACGTAGGACCGGTCCCAGCCGTAGACGGCGGCGGACGGCTGGCCGCAGTGCCCGGCGGTGACGAAGCCGCCGTACACCGAGAAGCCGATGGAACAGCGGACGTTGCCCGTGTAGTACGGGTCGCCGCCGACCGTGCCGGCCGCCAGGGTGCTCGCGGACTCGGCGACCTTGTGGACGGTGACGGGACCCGCCTGGCGGGCGCTCGCCAGGAAGCGCTGGACATCGTTGTCGGCGGCCTTGGAGCGGACCACGTCGATCACGACGGACCCGGCGCTGGGGTCGACGTGCCAACTGGTCACGGACTTGGGCGCCTTGAGGCGGTCGACGCGCGCCTTGGCCGCGTTCAGCTCACGGGCGCTGTGCTCCACCGTGCGTACGGTGGCCCCGGCGTCACGGAGCTTCTGGCGGACGCCCGCGGAGGCGTCGTCGGTCACGGCCACGGTCAGGCGGCCGCTCTTGGCGTCGAACCAGGAGCCGCCGTAGGCCGCACCGGCGGTCGCGCGGGCTTTCGGGTCCAGGTTGGTGGCCGTGCGTTCGGCCTTGAGGCGGGCCTCGGCCTGGGACTTGGTGAGCCCGAAGTCGTGCTGCATCGCGGTCAGCAGGCTCTTGGAGGCGGGGGCTTCGCCGGCGTTCTGCGCGGCGGCGGGGAGGGTGCCCGCCGCGGAGAGGCCGCCGAGCATGAGCAGTGCGGCCGCGGCGGCGCGCATGACTTTCTTGCGTCTCATGGGGAGTTGCCCTTCGTCGTTCCAACGAGGTGGGGGTGGAACAGCCGATGTATGAGAGCGCTCTCATCAGTGCGGGGCAGAGCCTAGCGGCACCTCCACAACAGGTCCATGCCAATCACACGTCCTCTGTTCCAGCCGTGGAGACGGAGGAGACGTGGGCGATATGCGGCTCCTCGGCACCTGGACGGGTCACCGCTCAAGTACGCAGCGAGTTCGGGCTTCCGTGGCGCGGACCCCTCGTGTGAGACTGGCGTCCCCCGTCCCTGCGGACCCCTTCCGTCACCCCCTCTCCCACGAGAAGTGCGCCGTGAGTTCTCTGCCTCTGCCGCTCGCCCTCACCGCTCGTCTGTCCCCGGTCGTCGTGCTGGCCGTCGCCGGATGGGCCCTCAGCTCGGGTCCCGCCGCCACCGCCAACTCCGGTCCGGCTCCCACGAGTCAGGCGTCCACCGGTGCCTCCGCCGCCCCGGCCGCGTCCTCCGCCGCGCCCGCCGTGAAGACGTACGACGCCGCGCCCGCGCCCTGCACCGGCGTGCCCGTGGCCACCGTCAAGTCCCTGGTGCCCGGCGCGAAGACGGCCGGCAAGGAGATACCGTCCACCGACTCCAGGCTGCGCCGCACCTGCTCGTGGAACGCGCTCGAGGGCTACGACTACCGCTGGCTGGACGTGTCCTACGAGGTGACCGCCTCCGACGACGCGGCGGAGAAGGAGTACCAGCAGCGGGTCACCGAGAAGAGCGGCGGCGGTGCGGTGCCGGGGCTCGGTGACGGCGGCTACTCCGTCGTGAACTTGAACACGGAGGACAAGCAGCAGACGCGCGAGGGCGTGGTGCTGGCCCGTGCCGCCAACGCGCTGGTGGTCGTCACGTACAGCGGCAGCGACTTCGAGAGCAAGAAGGCCCCGGAGACCTCCGAGATCAACAAGGGCGCCATCAAGGCGGCCAAGGACGCGGTGGCGTCCCTGCGGAGCGGGGCCAAGTAACGGCAGAGCCCCGGCAGTCGGTCCACGACCGCCGGGGCTCCTGTGCTCAACTGGCCGCTGTCTTCCTGCCGCCGGCCAAGGTCAGCACCACGTACAGCACCAGCGAGGTCCCCAGGCCGACCGCCCAGCCGTAGTCGGCCAGCGGGCGGAGGGCCGGGATCGGGCGGCCGTCGATCAGCGGGTGGAAGTCGGCGCCTCCGACGGCGAGGACGCCGCCCACCACGAAGGCGACCACCGCCCGCCAGTTCCAGCCGCCCGCGTACCAGTACCGTCCGCCCGCGCGGTACAGGTCGGCCAGGTCGAGGCGGGTGCGGCGCAGGAACCAGTAGTCGGCGATCAGGATGCCCGCGACCGTGCCGAGCAGACCGCCGACCAGACCGAGCCAGGTGAAGATGTAGCCCTGCGGGTCGGAGTACAGCCGCCACGGGAAGATCAGCACCGCGAGGACGGCGGTGATCAGGGCGCCGGTGCGGAAACTGACCTTGCGGGGCGCGACGTTGGAGAAGTCGAAGGCCGGGGAGACCAGGTTGGCCGCGATGTTCACGGAGAGGGTCGCCACCAGCACGGTGACCAGGGCGTAGATCAGGCCCACCACGTTGTCGGTCTTGGCGGCGAGCTGGACCGGGTCCCAGACCGGCTCGCCGTACACCGCCTGCGAACCCGAGGTGACCAGCACCGACAGGAACGCGAACAGGGTCATGGTCGTGGGCAGACCGAAAGCCTGCCCGAGGGTCTGGGCGCGCTGGCTGCGGCCGTAGCGGGTGAAGTCGGGGATGTTCAGGGAGAGGGTGGACCAGAAGCCGATCATGCCCATCAGGGAGGGCCAGAAGAGCTTCCAGAAGTCGCCGCCCCAGCCCAGCTTGGACGGCTGGTCGAAGAGCGGGCCGACTCCCCCGGCCTGGTCGCTCATCCACCACAGCATCACGAACGCCCCGACCAGCACGAAGGGGGCGGCCCAGTTCTCGAAGCGGCGGATGGTCTCCATGCCCCGCAGGATGATGGCCACCTGGATCGCCCAGAAGATGGCGAAGGAGAGCCACATGGTCCAGGGGTAGCCGCCGATGTGCGAGGCGCCGGACCAGCGGTCGCCGATCAGCTTGCCGGCGAGGAAGAAGATCGCCTCGCCGCCGATCCAGGTCTGGATGCCGAACCAGCCGCAAGCCACCAACGCCCTCACTACGGCGGGCAGGTTGGCGCCGCGCACCCCGAAGGAGGCGCGGGCGAACACCGGGAAGGGGATGCCGTACTTGGGTCCGGCGTGCCCGGTGAGCAGCATCGGCACCAGCACGATCAGGTTGGCCAGGGCGATGGTGAACACGGCCTGTTTCCAGTCCATGCCGACCGCGATCAGGCCCGAAGCCAGTGTCCAGGAGGCGGTGTTGTGGGCCATGCCGACCCACAGCGCGGAGAAGTTGTACGTCGTCCAGGTCCGTTTGGCGGCCGGTACGGGAAGCAGGTCCTCGTTGGCGTAGGGACCGCTGGGCGCGGGTGCGCCGGGGGCGATCTCCACCCGGCCGTCGGCGAGGGTGACTTGGGCGGAGGGCGGTATGGCCGTGGGTGCGGTTTCGGTCATGGTGCAGGCCAATCGGATGGGAGGGTCGGGACAGGCCGTGCGGGGGGGGTGCGTCCCGTAAGGGTTCCGTACGGGCGTCCTGGCCCCCTTCCGCGCGCGGGGCGGGAAGGGGGAGTTCGATTCGCCTGCCGTGCTCAGGCGTTGACGGCGGGGATCACCTTCGTGCCGTAGGCGTCGATGGTGGCCTCCTGCGCGTCGTGCATGTCGTACACCGCGAACTGATCGACGCCCAGGGCCCGTAGGGCGTTCAGCTTCTCGATGTGGGCCTCGACCGGGCCGATCAGGCAGAAGCGGTCGACGATCTCGTCGGGCACGAACTGGGTGTCGGGGTTGCCGCTGCGGCCGTGGTGGGCGTAGTCGTAGCCCTCGCGGGCCTTGATGTACTCGGTGAGTTCGTCGGGGATCTGCGCGGAGTGCTCGCCGTAGCGGGAGACGAGGTCGGCGACGTGGTTGCCGACCATGCCGCCGAACCAGCGGCACTGTTCGCGGGCGTGGGCGAGCGCCTCGGGCGAGTCGTCGTCGGTGACGTAGGCGGGGGCGGCCACGCAGATGGTGACCTCGGACGGGTCACGGCCGGCGGCGACAGCGGCGTCCTTGACGGTCTTGACCATGAACTCGGTGAGATAGAGGTCGGCGAGCTGGAGGATGAACCCGTCGGCCTCCTCGCCGGTCATCTTCAGCGCCTTGGGCCCGTACGCGGCCATCCAGACGGGGAGTTCGGCGCCCGGCTTCACCCACGGCAGACGGATCGGGGTGCCGCCGAGGTCGGTCTCCTCGCCCCGGCCGAGGGCGCGGATGACCTTCATGGCCTCGCTGATCCGGGCGAGGGTGTTGGGCTTGCGGCCCGCGACGCGCATGGCGGAGTCGCCGCGCCCGATGCCGCACACCGTGCGGTTGCCGTACATGTCGTTGAGGGTGGCGAAGGTGGAGGCGGTGACCTCCCAGGTGCGGGTGCCCGGGTTGGTGACCATCGGACCGACGGTCAGCCGCTCGGTGTGCGCCAGGATCTGGCTGTAGATGACGAACGGTTCCTGCCAGAGCACGTCCGAGTCGAAGGTCCAGCCGTGGGTGAACCCGTTGCGCTCGGCCCGCTTCATCAGGTCGATGACGCGGGAGGCGGGCGGGTCGGTCTGGAGTACGAGACCGAAGTCCATGGGCACCACTCCTAGTTGAGGTACTGACAGGTGGAGCGCGGGGTGTAGACGCCGTGCCCGGCGTGGCCGGTGTACTCCCGCTCGGTGATGACGGGGACGCCGCGCGAGAGGACCGTCTCGACCCGGCCGGTGATCCGCTTGCCCTCGTACGCCGAGTAGTCGACGTTCATGTGGTGCGTCTCGGCCGAGATGACCTGCTCGGCGTGCGGGTCGTAGATCACCACGTCTGCGTCGGCGCCGGGCGCGATGGTGCCCTTCTTCGGGTACATGCCGAACATGCGGGCCGGGGTGGCGCAGGCGATCTCGATCCAGCGGCGGCGCGAGATGTGACCGTCGACCACGGCCTGGTGGAGGAGGTCCATGCGGTTCTCCACGCCCGGCATCCCGTTGGGGATCTTGGAGAAGTCGCCCCGGCCCAGCTCCTTCTGGCCCGAGAAGCAGAACGGGCAGTGGTCGGTGGAGACCACCTGGAGGTCGTTGGTGCGCAGGCCCCGCCAGAGGGCGGCCTGGTGGTCCCGGGGCCGCAGCGGGGTGCTGCACACGTACTTGGCGCCCTCGAAGTCCGGCTCGGCGAGGTTGTCGGTGGACAGGAACAGGTACTGCGGGCAGGTCTCGCCGAAGACGTTCAGCCCCTCGTCGCGGGCCCGCGTCAGCTCTGCCACCGCCTCCTGCGCCGAGACGTGCACCACGTACAGGGGGGCACCGGCCACCTGGGCGAGCTTGATGGCGCGGTGGGTGGCCTCGGCCTCCAGCAGGGCCTTGCGGACCTCGCCGTGGTAGCGGGGGTCGGTCTCGCCGCGGGCGAGGGCCTGCTCGACCAGGACGTCGATGGCGATGCCGTTCTCGGCGTGCATCATGATCAGTCCGCCGTTCTCGGCGGCGCGCTGCATGGCGCGGAGGATCTGGCCGTCGTCGGAGTAGAAGACACCGGGGTAGGCCATGAACTGCTTGAACGAGGTCACGCCCTCCTCGACCAGCAGGTCCATCTCCTTGAGCGTCTCCTGGTTCACATCGGAGACGATCATGTGGAAGCCGTAGTCGACGGCGCAGTTGCCCTCGGCCTTCTGGTGCCAGGCGTCCAGACCCTCGCGCAGGGTGCCGCCGACGTTCTGGATGGCGAAGTCCACGATGGTGGTGGTGCCGCCCCAGGCGGCGGCGCGGGTGCCGGTCTCGAAGGTGTCGGCGGCGTAGGTGCCGCCGAACGGCATCTCCATGTGGGTGTGGCCGTCGACGCCGCCGGGGATGACGTACTTCCCGGTCGCGTCGATGGTCCGGTCCGCGGTGAACGCCTCGGCGGCGGGGGTTCCGGAGGCGGCGAGGGCGGCGATACGGCCGTCCTCGATCAGTACGTCGGCGTGGATCTCGTCGGAGGCGGTGATGACGAGTCCGTTGCGGATGAGGGTACGGGTGCCCATGCTCCTGCTCCTGGATCGGACGGCCTACTGGATGGACCTGTCGGCTACGGCGCCGTCAGCGGCTCGTACGTGCCCGGCTCGCGGTCGCGGTAGAACTGCCAGCGGTCGCGGACCTCGCGCAGCTTGGCCATGTCGAGGTCGCGGACGACCAGTTCGGTCTCCTTGTCGCTCGCCACCTCGCCGACGAACTGGGCCTCCGGGTCCACGAAGTACGTGGTGCCGTAGAAGTCGTTGTCGCCCAGGTCCTCCACCCCGACCCGGTTGATGGCGCCGACGAAGTACTCGTTGGCGACGGCCGCCGCCGGCTGCTCCAACTGCCAGAGGTAGCGGGAGAGTCCACGCGAAGTGGCCGAGGGGTTGAAGACGATCTCGGCTCCGGCCAGGCCCAACGCCCGCCAGCCTTCCGGGAAGTGGCGGTCGTAGCAGATGTAGACGCCGATCCGGCCGACGGCGGTGTCGAAGACGGGCCAGCCGCTGTTGCCGGGGCGGAAGTAGAACTTCTCCCAGAAACCCTGGACCTGGGGGATGTGGGTCTTGCGGTACTTGCCGAGGTAGGAGCCGTCCGCGTCGATCACGGCGGCGGTGTTGTAGAGGACGCCGGGCTGCTCCTCCTCGTACATGGGCAGCACCAGGACGATGCCCAGTTCCTTCGCCAGCGCCTGGAAGCGGCGGACGGTGGGGCCCTCGGGGATCTGCTCGGCGTACTCGTAGAACGCCTTGTCCTGCACCTGGCAGAAGTAGGGGCCGTAGAACAGCTCCTGGAAGCAGAGGACCTGGGCGCCCTGGGCGGCGGCGTCACGGGCCGCCTGCTCGTGCACCTGGATCATGGATTCCTTGTCGCCCGTCCAGGCCGTCTGGAAGAGGGCGGCGCGGATCACTCGGCTCATCGGGACCTCCGGGTCACTCGGTGTGCCAGAACACTAAGAAGGCTGGGCGGCCGGTTTGAGTGGCAGCGTGTCACGTCTGCGGGGTGTGGGCGTGCCACCGTGTCACGTCTTGCCGTGGCCATGTTTCACCGCCGTTTTCGCAGGTCGTGGCATGTTTCAACCCTGTTGCGCGTCGTGCGCGAGGAGCGCGATGTGCACGGAGGCCGCCTGTTCGAAGTCGTCCAGGTCGATCCCGAGCCGCGCCTGTATGGCCTCCAGCCGGCGGTACAGCGCGGGCCGGGAGACGTGGTGGAGCTGGGCGGTGCGGGACTTGTTGCGGCCGGTCGCCAGGTAGGTGCGCAGCACGTCCAGCAGCTCCGCCTCGCCGCCGCACAGCAGGCCGTCCAGCTCGCGTTCGGCGAAGGACTGCACCTGGGGGTCGTCGCGCAGCAGCCGGATCAGCCCGCGCAGGTGGACGTCCCGCAGCCGGACCACGACCGGCCGGTCGAGAGCGGCTCCGGCGACCGCGTCGGCGACGTGCCGGGCCTCGCGCAGCCCGGCGGGCACGTCCTCCCAGCAGGTGCGCGGGTCGGCGGCGGCGACCACCGCGTCCGGCAGGTCGGGGGTGCGCAGCCGGGCGGCGAGACGGCCGGTGAGCGCCTCGGCGTCCTGGTCGCGGGCGAGGCTGAGCAGTACGGCGGTGGCGCCGTCCGCCAGCTCCGCGACGAGCCCGGTCAGGCCCAGCGTGCGCAGCACCCGGGCGAGCCGCTCGGGGTCGGCACCGGGCACCACGAGCGGCACGAAAGTCCGCCGGTTGACGGGGAGTCCGGCCGCGCGCGCCCTGGGCAGCAGGTGGCGAGCGGGTACGGTCCCGGAGGCGAGGTCGGTCAGCAGGCCGTGCGCGGACTGCTCCTCCCAGGTGCGGCCCGAGGCGCCGCCGAGCATCCGGTGCAGCACCAGCGCCTCGGCGGCCCGGTCCGCGAGCAGGCGTCCGGTGGCGGTGTCGCCCCGGTAGCCGCACAGCAGCAGCCTGCCCCAGCGCTCCCCGCGCCCGCCCAGCTCGGCGCGGACCCAGCCGTCGCCCTCGCTGCCTCCCCCAGTGCCTGAAAGGCCTGGGTGGTGCCCCCATGCCTGCCGGGCGATGCGCTCCCAGTCGCGCAGCACGTCGTCCACGGCAGGCCGCTCCCCCGCCGTGGCGAGGACCCGGTGCGCGAGGTTGGTGAGGACGACCGGACACCCGGAGTGCTGTGCGACCTCGTCCAGCAGCCGTTGCAGCGGGGCGCCGGAGGTGATCAGCGCGGTGAGGCTCGTACGGACGGCCTCGGAGAGGCTGACGGCGGCGAACTTCCGCCGCACCAGACGCGATTGGACCTCTTCGGTGAGTTCGGCGAACGGGAAGGGCCGGTGCAGCACGACCAGCGGCAGCCCGCACCGCTCGGCGGCCCGGCGCATCACCTCGGGCGGTGTGGGAAAGGCCCGGCCGAGCCCGAGGACGACGGCCGCGGCCTCCGCCCGGTGCAGCGACTGGATGTACGCGGCCTGCTTGGCCTCGTCCCCGGCGAGCAGCACCCCGGTGGTGAGCACCATCTCGCCGCCGGTGAGCATCACGCCCACGTCGGCGGCCTCGGCCACGTGCACCCAGCGCACCGCCCGGTCGAGCCCGTCGGCCCCGGCCACCACCTCGGGGTCCCCGGCGAGCACCCGCTCCAGCGTGAGCACCTGCCGGACGGACAGGGCCGGTTCCTCCGGCCGCCAGGAGGTGTGCCGGAACTCCGAGGTGGTGGTCATCCGCTGTACCTCGTTCTGTAGGGGGTGCCGCGTCCATCCGCCGATCCGATCCAGACGACACCCCCTAGTACGTGCTCCTCAGCGCGTTCTCGAGGATCGCCGCGCCTTCCTCGGCCTCCGCGACGGTGAGCGTCAGCGGCGGGGCGATGCGCAGGGCGCTGGTGTTGTGGCCGCCGCCCTTGCCGATGAGCAGGCCGTTGCGGCGGGCCGTCTCCAGGACGGCTGCGGCCGCGGCCGGGTCGGCCTCGTCGGTGCCCGGCTTCACCAGCTCGATGCCGATCATCAGCCCCCGGCCGCGCACCTCGCGGACACCGGGCAGTCCGGCGGTGACGCCGCGCAGGAGCTCGATGAGCAGGCCGCCGACCCGGCGGGCGTTGCCCTGGAGGTCGTGTTCGAGGTGGTAGCCGAGGTTGGCGAGCCCGGCGGCCATGGTGATCTGCGTGCCGCCGAAGGTGGAGATGCTGTTGGCGTCGATGCAGTTCATGATCTCGGCGCGGGCGATCACCCCGCCGATGGACATGCCGTTGCCGATGCCCTTGGCGAAGGTGACGATGTCCGGCGGGCCATTGCGGTCGTGCGCCTGCCAGCCCCAGAAGTGCTCGCCGGTGCGGCCCCAGCCGGTCTGGACCTCGTCGGAGATCCACAGGATGCCGTGCTCGTCGAGCACTTCACGGAACGCCGCGTACAGCCCGTCCGGCGGGGAGGTGAAGCCGCCGACGCCCTGGATGGGTTCGGCGATCAGCGCGACCGGGGGCCGGGTCTGGCCGAGGAGGTCGCGCAGATCGGCCACGCAGGCGTCGATGAAGGCGCGGTCGTCCAGGCCGGCGTAGGGGCCCCGGGTGCGGACGCCGCCGTGCACGTACAAGGTCTGGAGCGGGGAGAGGGAGGTCGGGGACCAGGTGCTGTTGCCGGTGATGCCGACCGCGCCGAAGGACCGGCCGTGGTAGCTGTTGCGCATCGCCAGCACGGTGTTGCCCTGGCGGTAGGTGGTGGCGAGCAGCATCGCCGTGTCGTTGGCCTCGGTGCCGGAGGTGGTGAAGAAGACCCGCGCGTCCGGGATGCCGCTCACCATGGCGACGCGCTCGGCCAGTTCGACCATCGGGCGGTTGAGGTAGAGGGTCGAGGAGTGGATGATCCGCCCGGCCTGCTCGGTCACCGCCTTGGTGACCTCGGGCAGCGCGTGCGCGGTCATGGTGGTGAGGATGCCGCCGAAGAAGTCCAGGTAGCGGTTGCCCTGGGCGTCCCAGACGTGCCGGCCCTCGCCGTGGGTGATCTCCAGCGGGTCGTCGTAGTAGAGCGCGAGCCAGTCGGGCAGGACGCCCCGGTGACGGGCGTACAGGTCGTTCACGGGTTCACCAGCCCCTCGTAGGCGTCGGGGCGGCGGTCGCGGTAGAACGCCCACTGCCGGCGGACCTCGTCGATGAGGTCGAAGTCCAGGTCCCGGACGAGGAGTTCCTCGGTCTTGTCGTCCCCGACCTCGCCGACGAACTGGCCGCGCGGGTCCACGAAGTACGACGTGCCGTAGAAGTCGTTGTCGCCGTACTCCTCCTGGCCGACCCGGTTGATGGCGGCGACGAAGTACTCGTTGGCGACGGCCGCGGCGGGCTGCTCCAACTGCCAGAGGTGGGAGGAGAGTCCGCGGTGGGTGGCGGACGGGTTGTAGACCAACTGGGCGCCGTTGAGTCCCAGTTGGCGCCAGCCCTCGGGGAAGTGGCGGTCGTAGCAGATGTAGACGCCGACCTTGCCGACCGCCGTGTCGAAGACGGGCCAGCCGAGGTTGCCGGGTTTGAAGTAGTACTTCTCCCAGAAGCCCTTGACCTGCGGGATGTGGTGCTTGCGGTACTTGCCGAGGTAGCTGCCGTCCGCGTCGATCACGGCGGCGGTGTTGTAGTAGAACCCGGAGCCCTCGACCTCGAAGACCGGGACGACGATCACCATGCCGGTCTCGCGGGCCAGCTCCCGCATCCGGCGCACGGTCGGGCCGTCCGGCACCGGTTCCGCCCAGCGGTAGTGCTCCGGCTCCTGCACCTGGCAGAAGTAGGGGGCGTTGAAGACTTCCTGGAACCCGATGATCTTCGCGCCCCGGCGCGCGGCCTCGCGGGCGTACTCCTCGTGCTTCTCGATCATGGACTCGGTGTCGCCGGTCCAGGTGGCCTGAACCAGTGCGGCACGTACGACGTTGGCCATGAGCTGCTCCTTCGACGCGGCGTCCGAGCCTCTACGCCCGTAGAAACGGGCCGTAGAGGGACGAAAGTAAGCCTCTTGGACGCCCTTGCCAAGACCATCGTCGCCAACCCGCTGATTCGATCCCGTTTCACACTCCTGCGGGTGAGCGGGGTGCCGGTCAGGGGGTGATCCCGGCGGCGCGGAGTGCGTGGAGGAGGGCCCGGTGGTGCTCCTCGGAGACGTGCCGGGCCGCTGCCAGGAGGAGAGGGGTGAGGTGGTCGGGGTCCGGGGTGGCGAGGCGGGCCGCGTCCTCGGGGGTGCGGGTGCGGACGCAGGCGTCGAGGAGGGTGCGGGCGTCGCGGGTACGGCCCTCCGCGTCGAGTCGCGCCACGGCGGCGCCGGTTTCCTCCGGTGGGCGGGCGGCGCCCTCACGGAGCAGGCGGTGGGCTTCCTCGGGGTGGCCGGCCGCCGCCAATGCCTGCGCCACGGTGACCAGTTGCTCCGGGGGCAGTGCGGCGGCCTCCCAGCGGAGGGTGGTCCAGTCGGCGTGGGTCAGGGCGTCCGCGAGGAGCGGGAAGCGTACGGCGGGCCCGCGGGCGGCTTCCGCCAGGAGCATGTGCGCCTCACCGCTGCGGCCTGCGGCGCGGAGGGCGGCGAGCTGGGCGACGGCGTGGGCTACGGCACGGTGATCGTCGGGGTGGGGTACGGGGCCGACCGCCTCCTGAGCCTCGGTCTCCGTCTCGGCTCCGGCGAAGCGGGCGCCCCGGAGGTCGGGGCCGGCCTGCGGGGCGCCGGGGAGGACCGGCGGGGCGGGGGTTTCGTCGTCCAGCCCGGCGAAACGGGCACTGCCCCGGCGGCGTTTGCGGGGCTTGGCGGGGGCGGCTTCGGCCGGATGACGGCCGGATGCGGCGGGGTGGGCGTCGGCCGGGCCGCCTGGCGCGACGCCGGACGACGCGGCCCGCCACGGTTCCGGGCGGGCCATCCGGGACAACCGGTCCCGCAGCTCCGCGCAGCGGGCCGTCGCACGGTGCCGGGCGTCCCGGGCCCAGGCCAGGTCGACGCGGAGGGCCTCCGCCTCCGCCTCCGTCCTCGCCTCGGTGAGGCGCCGGTTCAGCGCGGCCTCGCGTTCGTCGGCGTCGTGGCGCTCGCGGAGGGTGGCGTGGAGGCGGCGGGTCAGGGTGTCGTGGGCGCCGGGACGGGCGTCGCACGCGGCAAGGGCGGCCGCGTGCAGGGTGCGGGCGCGCTCGCGCTCGGCGAGGGCCGGTGCGGTGCCGTACGTCGCCGCGAGGTCCCGTAGCAGGGCGTCGACCACGTCCCACGGGGGCACCTCGCGCCCCTCGCGGCAGGCGTGCATGCCGTCCGGGTCGCGGTGCCAGAAGACCCCGCACCAGCCCGCGCCCTGATCGAGGCGAGCCAGCAGGCCGTCCAGGTAGGACCCGAACTCCCCCGCCACCGCCGTGAGTTGTTCCGCCATCGACCGGCTCCCGCCCGTTCGCCAGCACTGCGGGAGCCAGGCAACACCAGTCGTGTTACGGGCCTGCTACGCACGGTTTGCGGAACGGCTCAGACGGGGACCAGCGCGCAGCGAACGACCAGCTCGTCCATGGAGAGCCCGAGCGCGCGCGCAAGCGCCGCCACGGTGAAGAAGGCGGGGGTAGGCGCCCGGCCGGTCTCGATCTTACGGAGGGTCTCGGCGGAGATGCCGGCGACCGCTGCGACCTCGGTCATGCTCCGGGGGCCGCGCGCCTCGCGCAGCAGCCGGCCGAGCTGTTCGCCGCGCTCGCGCTCTTCGGGGGTCAGGGGGGTGCGCACCATGGCACCCATTCTAATACCGGTATAGTAATTGGCATGGTTGAACTCAAGACGGACGCCTCCATCGAGGCCATGTACACGGCCGGCCAGGTCGTCGGGCGCGCCCTGACGGCGGTACGGGAAGCCGCTGACGTGGGCGTGAGCCTGCGGGAACTGGACGAGGTCGCCCGCGCCGTCCTGCGCGAGGCGGGCGCGACCTCGCCCTTCCTCGGCTACCGGCCCTCCTTCGCCCCGACCCCCTTCCCGGCGGTGATCTGCGCCTCGGTGAACGACGCGATCGTGCACGGCATCCCCACCGGCTACCGCCTGCGCGACGGCGACCTCCTCTCCGTGGACTGCGGCGCCCTGCTGGACGGCTGGGCCGGCGACTCGGCGATCAGCTTCGTGGTCGGACGCCCGCGCGCCGAGGACCTGACCCTGATCGACACCGCCGAGCGGGCGCTGGCGGCCGGGATCGAGGCGGCGGTCGTCGGCAACCGCATCGGTGACATCGCCCACGCCATCGGCACGGTGTGCCGCGCCGCCGGGTACGGCATCCCCGCCGACTTCGGCGGCCACGGCATCGGGCGCAAGATGCACGAGGATCCCGGTGTGCCCAACGAGGGCCGCCCCGGCCGGGGCATGCCGCTGCGCCACGGGATGGTCCTGGCGATCGAGCCGATGCTGATCGCGGGCGGCAAGGACGGCTACCACCCCGACCCCGACGGCTGGACCCTGCGCAGCGACGACGGCTCCCGCGCGGCCCACGCCGAGCACACGGTGGCCATCACGGACGCGGGCCCGCGCATCCTGACGGCACGCGAGCCGGCGAGGCAGAGTACGGCTTCGTAGCGCGGCCCAGGGGGCCGGGGAAGCCTGCGGACGCCCTGCGCCCAGGCAGGGCACCGCGTCTCTTCCCGGCTCCGGAGCCGGGAAGCCTGCGGGTGCCCTTCCCTCGTCGGCGTGCCATCGTTTCAAGAGCGGCCGATCCGGGGTACCCGGCCGCTCCGCACATCGTCTGCGAAGGACGGAAACGATGACCAGCGGCTACACCGGCCCCGAGGGCGACCCCTTCGGGGAGTTCTTCTCCCGCTTCTTCGGCGGCTCCGGGAATCCGGGCCAGCCCGGCGGCCCCCGCCAGGTCGACATCGGCCGCCTGCTGAGCCAGCCCGCGCGCGAGCTGGTCAAGGGGGCCGCACAGTACGCCGCGGAGCACGGCAGCCGGGATCTGGACACCCAGCACCTGCTGCGCGCCGCCCTGTCCACCGAGCCCACCCGCAGCCTGCTCAGCCGGTCCGGGGCGAACCCGGACTCGATGGCCACCGAGATCGACGGCCGCGCCGGACCCGTGCAGCACCAGCCGGGCAACGTGCCGCCGACCGCGCTGTCCCTGACCCCGGCCGTGAAGCGGGCGCTGATGGAGGCGCACGAGATGGCACGGGCCAGCGGCGCCGGGTACATCGGCCCCGAGCACGTGCTGAGTGCCCTCGCCATGAACCCGGACTCGGCCGCCGGGCACATCCTGCACGCGGCCCGGTTCAAGGCGGAAGCGGCTCCGCCCGAGGCGCCGGAAACCGCGCAGGGCCGCCAGGACCGCCCCCGGCCCACGACCACGCCGACGCTGGACAAGTACGGGCGCGATCTGACCGAGCTGGCCCGCGAGAACCGCATCGACCCGGTGATCGGCCGGGAGAGGGAGATCGAGCAGACCATCGAGGTGCTGTCCCGGCGCGGGAAGAACAACCCGGTGCTGATCGGTGACGCGGGCGTCGGCAAGACCGCCGTGGTCGAGGGGCTGGCGCAGCGCATCGCGGACGGGGACGTGCCCGAGGGTCTGGAGGGGCGCCGGGTGGTGGCGCTGGACCTGACAGCGGTGGTGGCCGGCACCCGCTACCGGGGCGACTTCGAGGAGCGCCTGAACAACATCGTGCAGGAGATCCGCGCCCACTCGGACAAGCTGGTCGTCTTCATCGACGAGCTGCACACCGTCGTGGGCGCGGGCACCGGCGGCGAGGGCGGCGCGATGGACGCGGGCAACATTCTCAAGCCCGCCCTGGCCCGCGGCGAGCTGCACATCGTCGGCGCGACCACGCTGGAGGAGTTCCGGCGGATCGAGAAGGACGCGGCGCTGGCCCGCCGGTTCCAGCCGATCCAGGTGCCGGAGCCGTCCGTCGAGGACGCGCTGGAGATCCTGCGCGGGTTGCGCGACCGCTACGAGGCCCACCACCAGGTCCGCTACACGGACGAGGCGCTGGCGGCGGCCGTGGAGCTGTCCGACCGCTATCTCACCGACCGGCGGCTGCCCGACAAGGCGATCGACCTGATCGACCAGGCGGGCGCGCGGGTACGGCTCGGTGCCCGGACCAAGGGCGCGGACGTGCGCGCGCTGGAGCGCGAGGCCGAGCAACTGGTCCGGGACAAGGACCAGGCGGTGGCGGACGAACAGTACGAGCAGGCCACCCAGTTGCGGGACCGTATCGCCGACATCCAGCGGCGGATCTCGGAGGCGGCCGACGACGGGGAGGTCGTCGAGGGGCAGAACCTCGAGGTGACGGCGGAGGCCATCGCCGAGGTGGTGTCCCGGCAGACCGGGGTGCCGGTGAGCCGGCTGACCCAGGAGGAGAAGGAGCGCCTGCTCGGCCTGGAGGAGCATCTGCACGAGCGGGTGGTCGGCCAGGACGAGGCGGTCAACGTGGTCGCGGACGCCGTACTGCGCTCCCGCGCGGGGCTGTCCAGCCCGGACCGGCCCATCGGCAGCTTCCTGTTCCTCGGTCCGACCGGGGTCGGCAAGACGGAACTGGCCCGCGCGCTCGCGGAGTCGCTGTTCGGCAGCGAGGACCGCATGGTGCGGCTCGACATGAGCGAGTACCAGGAGCGGCACACCGTCTCCCGGCTGGTCGGGGCGCCGCCCGGTTACGTCGGCCACGAGGAGGCGGGCCAGCTCACCGAGGTGGTGCGCCGGAACCCGTACTCGCTGCTGCTCCTGGACGAGGTGGAGAAGGCGCACCCGGACGTGTTCAACATCCTGCTCCAGGTACTGGACGACGGCCGGCTGACCGACGCCCAGGGGCGGACGGTGGACTTCACCAACACGGTGATCGTGATGACCAGCAACCTGGGCTCGGACGTCATCACCCGGCGCGGTGCCGGGATCGGGTTCGGACCCGGCGGCGCGGACGCGGACGAGGAGGCCCGGCGAGAGCAGGTCCTGCGGCCGCTGCGGGAGCACTTCCGACCGGAGTTCCTCAACCGGATCGACGAGATCGTGGTGTTCCGCCAGCTCACGCCCGAGCAACTGCGCCGGATCACCGACCTGATGCTGAACGGCACGCGGGAACTGTCCAGCGCGCGCGGCGTGACGGTGGAGTTCACCGACGCGGCCGTGGACTGGCTCGCCGAGCGCGGCCATCAGCCGGAGTACGGTGCCCGTCCGCTGCGCCGCACGATCCAGCGCGAGGTGGACAACCAGTTGTCGCGGCTGCTGCTCAAGGGCACGGTGACCGAGGGCGGCGAGGTGACGGTCGATGTGACCGACGGACGGCTGGACTTCCGGGTCCAGGGCCAGGAGGCCCAGCCGGCCGAGGCGCAGCGCGAGGGCACCTGAGGCTCGTTGGCGGCTTCAGGGGCCCTCGGGATCAGCCCGTCGGGTTCACCACCATGGCGGAGCCGCCGCCGCGCCGGGTCGTCTCGGCGGCGGCCAGCCACTTCCCGTCCGGCAGCCGTTGGACGCCGGTCGCGGCGCCGATCTCGGGGTTGAGCTTGAAGCTGTGCCCGAGCTGTTCCAGCCGGTCCCGCAACGCGCTGTCGTACAGGGCGGGTTCGACTTCGGTCTGGGCGGCGTTGCGCTGGCTGGCGCGGGGCGCCGCGATGGCGTCGACCAGCGGGAGTCCCCGGTCGAGGAACTCGGTGAGGGTCTGGAGCACGGTGGTGATGATGGTGGCGCCGCCGGGCGAACCGAGCGCCACCACGGGCCGGTCGTGCCGGTCCAGGACGATGGTCGGCGAGATCGAGGAGCGCGGGCGCTTGCCGGGTCCGGGCAGGTTGGGGTCGGGGACGCCGGGGCTCGCCGGGGCGAAGGAGAAGTCGGTCAGCTCGTTGTTGAGCAGGAAGCCCCGGCCGGGCACGGTGATGCCGCTGCCGCCGGTCTGCTCGATGGTGAGCGTGTAGGAGACGACGTTGCCCCACTTGTCGGAGACGGTGAGGTGGGTGGTGTTCTCACCCTCGTACGTGGTCGGCGCGGCCTTGCCCTTGGTGGCGCAGGCGGCCGGGTGGCGGGGGTCGCCGGGGGCGAGCGGGCTGGTCAGGACGGCGTCGTCCTTGATCAGGCAGGCCCGCGAGTCGGCGAACCGCTGCGAGAGCAGTTGCTTCGTGGGTACGTCCTCGAAGGCGGGGTCCCCGACCCAGCGGCCCCGGTCGGCGAACGCGATCCGGCTCGCCTCGATGTACCGGTGCAGGTACTGGGTCTCGCTCGCCTTGGCGAGGTCGCTCTTCTCCAGAATGTTGAGGGCCTCGCCCACGGTGGTCCCACCGGAGGAGGAGGGCGCGATGGAGTACACCTTCAGGCCGCGGTAGGAGGTGTCGGTGGGCCGCTGGAGTTTCGCGCGGTAGCTCGACAGGTCCTTGGCGGTCAGCTTGCCGGGGCGGGCGTTCCAGCCCGAAGCGGGGTCGACCGGGGGCTTGTTGACGGTGGCGGCGATGTCCCGGCCGAGGTCGCCCCGGTAGATGGCATCGGCACCTTTGCGGCCCAGCTCCTGGTAGGTCCTTGCCAGGTCGGGATTCTTGAGGGTGGAGCCGACGACGGGCAGCTTGCCGCCGGGCAGGAACAGCCGCGCGGTGTCCGGGAAGTAGCGGAACCGGGTCTCGTTGGCGGCGGTCTGGGAGCGGAAGGTGTCGTCCACGGTGAAGCCGTCGCGGGCGATCCGCTCGGCCGGCCGCAGCACCCGGGCGAGGCTGTCGGTGCCCCAACTGCGCAGCGCCGTCTGCCAGGTGGCGGGGGTGCCCGGTGTGCCGACGCTCAGCCCGCTGGTGACGGCGTCCGCGAAGGCCAGCGGCTTGCCGTTCTCCTGGAACAGGTCGGAGCGGGCGCTGAGCGGGGCGGTCTCGCGGCCGTCGATGGTGTGCACGGTGCGGGACTTGGCGTCGTAGTAGACGAAGTAGCCGCCTCCACCGACCCCCGCCGAGTACGGCTCGGTGACGCCCAGCGCGGCGGCGGTGGCCACGGCCGCGTCGACCGCGTTGCCGCCGTTGCGCAGCACCTCGATTCCGGCCGCGCTGGCGTCGGCGTCGACACTGGAGACCGCGCCCCCGTAGCCGACCGCCACGGGCACCTTCCCGCCGGGCCCGCCCGGCGCGGCCGGTGGGGCCGGTGGGGCGGCGGCCCCCATCGAGGCGACGGCGGCCGAGACCACCAGCACCGCCAGCTTCCGCGTACCAGGACGACCCATCCGAACCTCCCGAGAACACCGTCCGCGCAGCGTAACCAGATCCCCAAGGCCCCCGACAGTATGCCTCGCGGCCCGGTGCCCCGCATGTCGGCTCCGACTCGCTGTGGCGGGCTGGCTCATAAGTGGACGCCCGTGTTGCAGGCTCGGGAAGACGGCTTGATCATCCATCGGGCAGACAGCGACGACAGGGACGAAACACATGCGTGAATGGCAGCTCGACGAGACGTATCGCAGCACGGCGGGGACCGTGCGCTGGAACAGCCTCGGGCAGCCCGGACAGGACCCCGTCGTGCTGCTGCACGGCACCCCCTTCTCCTCCTATGTGTGGCGTGACATCGCCCGGACGCTCGCCCGTCACCACCAGGTGTTCGTCTGGGACATGCCCGGCTACGGCGAGTCGGAGAAGTTCAAGGGCCAGGACGTGTCCCTGGCCGCCCAGAGCGAGGTCTTCACCGAACTCCTGTCGATGTGGGGCCTTACCGAACCGACGGTGATCGCCCACGACTTCGGCGGCTGCGTCGCCCTGCGGGCCCACCTGCTGCACGACGCCCGCTACCGGGCGCTGGCGCTGGTCGACCCCGTGGCGCTGGCTCCGTGGGGCTCCCCCTTCTTCCGGCTCGTCGGCGGCAACGCCGAGGTCTTCGAGGAGCTGCCGCCCGCCCTGCACCGCGCGTTGGTACGGGAGTACGTCAGCTCGGCCAGCGGCCCGGGACTGCACCCCGCGGTGCTGGACCGGCTCGTGCGACCGTGGCTGGACGCCGAGGGGCAGGCGGCGTTCTACCGGCAGATCGCCCAGGCCGACCAGCGCTACACCGACGAGATCCAGGAGCGGTACGGCGAGATCACCGTCCCGGCCCTCGTGTGCTGGGGACAGGAGGACACCTGGATCCCGCCGGTCAAGGGGCGCGAACTCGTCGCACGCATCCCCGGCGCCCGGCTGGAGCCCATCGCGGGGGCCGGCCACCTGGTCCAGGAGGACGCACCCGCCGAACTCACCGGTGCCCTGCTCGGCTTCCTCGCCCAGCTCCGCTGACCCGGCCCACTGCGGGCCGGCCGGAACACCCCGGCCGGCCCGGAGCCTTCAGTCCGCCATGCCGGCACTGAGCGTGGTGCCGTCCGCGGGGTCGATCAGCAGGAACGAGCCGGTGCGCCGGGAGGCCGCGTAGCCGTCGAGGGCGATGGGTTCGGCGGTACGGACGACGACCCGGCCGATGTCGTTGGCGGCCAGCCGGCCGGGGTCGGCGTGAGGGGAGAGGTCGTCGAGGGTGAGCCGGGAGGGGATGTCCCGCACGATCGCCGTGACGGTGCGGGTCGCGTGCTTGAGCAGGACACGCCGGCCCGGCACCAGGGGCTGGTCCGCGACATGGCACACGGTCGCGGTCACCTCGCGGGTCAGCGGCGGCAGGTCGGCCGTGGGCGCGATGAGGTCGCCGCGGGAGACATCGACGTCGTCGGCGAGGGACACGGTCACGGACTGCGGCGCGAACGCCCTGTCCGCGCGCCGCCCCAGCACGTCGATCCCGGTGATGGTGGAGGTGCGTCCCGAGGGGAGCACCGACACGGGCTGGCCGACGTACAGCGTGCCGGAGGCCATCTGGCCGGCGTAGCCGCGGTAGTCGGGGAGTTCGGGCGTCTGGGGGCGGGTGACGTACTGGACCGGGAACCGGCTCGGGGCGCCGTCGGGGCTGTCGGCCGTGGGGACGTTCTCCAGGTGGTCCAGGACGGTGGGGCCGCCGTACCAGTCCATGTGCGCGGAGGGTTCGACCACGTTGTCCCCGGTGAGCGCGGAGACCGGGATGGCGGTGAGTTCGGCGACGCCGAGTTTCGCGGCGTACCGGGCGAACTCGTCGGTGATGGCGGCGAACACCTCCTCGGAGTAGCCGACCAGGTCCATCTTGTTCACGGCGAGCACGACGTGCGGGACGCGGAGCAGGGCCGCGATGGCCGCGTGGCGTCGGGTCTGCTCGACCACGCCGTTGCGGGCGTCGACCAGGATCACGGTCAGCTCGGCGGTGGAGGCGCCGGTGACCATGTTCCGGGTGTACTGCTCGTGGCCAGGGGTGTCGGCCAGGATGAAGCGGCGCCGGGGTGTGGCGAAGTAGCGGTGGGCGACGTCGATGGTGATGCCCTGTTCGCGCTCGGCGCGCAGGCCGTCGGTGAGCAGCGCCAGGTCGGTGCTCTGCTGTCCACGGGCGCGGGAGGCGTGTTCGACGGCCTCCAACTGGTCGGCGAGGACGGACTTGGAGTCGTGCAGGAGGCGTCCGACGAGAGTGGACTTGCCGTCGTCGACGGAGCCGGCCGTGGCGAAGCGCAGTGTGTCGGTCGCGGTCGTGCTCAGGCTCGTGCCCGTACCGGTGATCGGGGTCATGGTCAGAAGTACCCTTCACGCTTGCGGTCTTCCATGGCTGCTTCGGAGAGTTTGTCGTCGGCTCGGGTGGCGCCGCGTTCGGTGAGCCGGGATGCGGCGATCTCGGTGATGACCGCCTCCAGCGTGGTCGCGTCGGAGTCGACGGCGCCGGTGCAGGACATGTCGCCGACCGTGCGGTAGCGCACCAGCCGGGTCTGGACCGGCTCGGTCTCCTTCGGGCCGCCCCACTCGCCGGCCGTCAGCCACATGCCGCTGCGGGAGAAGACCTCGCGTTCGTGCGCGAAGTAGATCTCCGGCAGCTCGATGCCCTCACGGGCGATGTACTGCCACACGTCCAGCTCGGTCCAGTTGGACAGCGGGAACACCCGGACGTGTTCACCGGGGGCGTGGCGGCCGTTGTACAGGTTCCACAGTTCCGGGCGCTGGCGGCGCGGGTCCCACTGGGAGAACTCGTCACGCAGCGAGAACACCCGCTCCTTGGCGCGGGCCTTCTCCTCGTCGCGCCGGCCGCCGCCGAACACCGCGTCGAACCGCTCGCTCTGGATCTTCTCCGTCAGCGGCAGCGTCTGCAGCGGGTTACGGGTGCCGTCGGGACGTTCCCTGAGCACACCACGGTCGATGTAGTCCTGTACGGAGGCCACATGGAGGCGCAGCCCATGTGCGGCCACCACACGGTCCCGGTACTCCAGCACCTCGGGGAAATTGTGCCCGGTGTCCACATGAAGCAGCGCGAACGGCACCGCGGCCGGCGCGAACGCCTTCAGCGCCAGATGCAGCATCACGATCGAGTCCTTGCCCCCGGAGAACAGGATCACCGGGTTCTCGAACTCACCCGCCACCTCACGGAAGATGTGCACCGCCTCCGACTCCAGCGCATCCAGGTGGGAGAGGGCGTACGGGGTCTCGTGGGCCGTGCTGCGGGTCGCGGCCTGTGTCATGCCAGTCCCCTTTCCTTGAGCAGCGTGTGGAGGGAGGTCGCCGATTCCCGCACGGTCTGGGTGTGCGACTCGATGCGCAGGTCGGGGCTCCGCGGTGTCTCGTAGGGGTCGTCCACCCCGGTCAGGCCGGAGATCTCGCCCGCGGCCTGCCGGGCGTACAGCCCCTTCACATCCCGCTCCGCGCACACCTCGACCGGGGTCGCCACATGGACCTCCAGATAGGCGGTGCCGGAGCGGTCATGGCGTTCGCGGACCCGGTCCCGGCTGTCGGCGTAGGGGGCGATGACGGGGACCAGGGCGACGATGCCGTTGCGTGCCAGGGTCTCGGCGACCAGTCCGATGCGCTGGACGTTGGTGTCGCGGTCGGCGCGGGAGAAGCCGAGGCCGGCGGAGAGGAAGGAGCGGATCTCGTCCCCGTCGAGCACCTCCACCCGGCGTCCGGTGCCGCGCAGCCGGCCGGCCAGCTCGTGGGCGATGGTGGTCTTGCCCGCGCTGGGCAGGCCGGTCAGCCACACGGTCGCGCCGGGCCAGCAGGCGCAGTATCCGTGGCTGGTGTGGTGGTCCGGGGCGGGTGGGGTGTCGGGGGACGCGGACAGGGTGTCAGACATGGCTGGTTTCCTTGTCGGATACGGACCGCGGGGCGCGAGGGCCGACGAAGCTCGCGGCGGAGCCCTCGCGGGGCAGTTGCAGCACCAGGGCGCCCAGCACGACGGTGGCCGCGGCGATCACGGCGTAGTACCACATGAAGTCGCCCGTGACGTTCTTCAGGAATCCGGCGGTGTAGTTGCCGACGATGCCGCCCAGGCCCTGGGTGACGTTGGTGACCCCGAAGATCACGGTGGCGGCCGCCCCGGAGGCGGACTTGGACACGTAGGCCGGCACCAGTCCGTAGATCGGGTAGAAGGCCAGCGCGAAGAGGACGCCGGAGACCATGGGCACGTACCCCACGGGGGCCAGGACCAGCAGCAGCGCCGAGGTGAAGAACATGGCGTAGCAGAGCAGCATCGAACGGCGTACGCCGATGCGGTCGGAGAGCCAGCCGACGGCGAAGCCGGCGCCCATGCCGATGACGGCGATGGTGCCCCAGACCTGGGCGGCGAAGTGGATGTCGAAGCCGAGCCCTTCGCGCAGGTAGGGCGAGAGGTAGTTCTGGAACGGCATGCAGGCGAACCCGTTGAGGAACTTGATGATCCAGACGATGACCACCCAGCGGACGAGCACCATGCGCCAGCCGGCCCGCGCGCTGGTGGTGTCGGGGGCGGCCTCCTGGCCGGCGTCCTCGTGTTCCTCGGGCCGGTTCTCCGCGGGGCTGTAGAACAGGCCGTAGCGCTTGAACGCGTAGGCGGCGACCGCGGTGACGGCCAGGGTGCCCAGGCCCACGCAGTACCACAGGCCGCGCCAGTTGCCGGAGCCGACGAAGGACGGCACGAGGAGGCTGTTGACGAAGACGCCGTAGCTGGTGCCGCTGGAGATCAGCCCCAGTACCTTGCCGCGGTGCCGGTAGTCGACGACCCGGCCGACGATCTCCACCAGGGGGACGTACACGGAGGCGGCGGTGCCGCCCAGGATGGTCAGCAGGACGCCGATGAGCACGATGCTGTCCGTCATCGGGATCAGGACGAGGCAGAGTCCGCACAGCACGGCCGAGCCGATGGTGACGGTGCCTCCGCCGAGCCGGGTCGACACCCAGGTGCCCAGCAGCGCGAACGCGAGGAAGCCCAACTGGCCGGCGGCGGTGACCGTGCCGACCACGGTGTAGCCGAAGCCCAGGTCCTCGCGCATGTCGGTGACGATCTGCGCGAACAGGTAGAACCCGAAGCCGTAGGTCGCGGCCACGAAGCTGGTGAGCAGGATGGTGATGACGAACGCGGCGACGGTGCGGTTCCGGTCCGGCCGCTGCCGTGGTTCGGTGACGGTGCTCGTCACGTGGTTTCTCCTTACGCCTTGCGGGCGACGTGGATCAGGAAGTCGGCCTCGTCGAGGTCGAAGTCCTGCCTGAAGTCGCCGAAGTCCTGGACCGATTCGAAGCCCGTGTCGCGCAGCAGGCCGTCCAGTTCGGCCGACAGGATCGGGTAGACCTCCAGGTGGTGCACGTCACCGTCGGGGAAGTCGTAGCGGAAGCGGCACAGCCGGTCGTCGGCGTGGTCGACCGAGACGCTCACGCCGCTGCCGCAGTAGTAGTAGTTGCCGCTGCTCCGGTAGCGCTGCCGGCGCACGGCGTCGAAGTTGCGGTGGTCGACGATGAAGATCCCGCCGGGTTTCAGGGCCGCGTAGAACTGGGCGAGGACGGCCCGGCGGTCGGCCTCGTCGAACAGGTGCGGGAAGGAACTGCCCAGGCAGACCACCGCGTCGTAGGTCCCCTCCAGGCGTCCGGACAGCTCGCGCCAGTCGGAGCACAGCACGGGGAAGTCGTGGCCGTGGGCGGCCGCGTTCTGCCGGGTCCGCTCGACCATCGCCTCGCTGCCGTCGACGGCCGTCACGTCGAAGCCGTGGGCGGCGAGCATCACGGAGTGGTAGCCGGTGCCGGCGGCCGTGTCGAGGACGCGGTGGGCCTCGGCGCCGCCGAGGATCTCGACGAAGAAGCCCTGTTCGCCGTCGCGGCGCCGGTTCCAGTCGATGAGGTCGTCCCAGCGGTCGACGAGGGACGCGCCGTACTGCGCGGCGCCTTCCTGAACCGGGTGGATCGTCCGTGCTGTGGTCATGGGATCTCCAGGGGCAGGGTCGGGTCCGGGCTCGGGACGGGGGCGTCAGGCGCCGTGCCGGGCGGCGAACGCGCTGTACTTCGCGCCGAGTTCACGCGCCCACTCGGCGGACTCGTCGAGCTTCATGCTGGGGCAGTCGTAGCCGAGCAGGCGTCGCATGACGGCCATCTCGCGCTCGGCGAAGTGCACCGTCCCGTCGTCGTCGATGCGGTCGATGCCGTCGGCGCGCTGGCAGTCCTCGTTGAGGGCGACGGCGGTGGCCTCGTCGAGGTGGGAGGGCAGGTCGAGGACGGCGCCGTGCCGGTACACACGCACCGGGTAGCCGCCGGGGAGGCCGTCGGGGGCCGGGGCGTGGGCGCGTACTCCGCTGTCGGTGGCCAGGCCGTGCACCACGCGCACCACCGAGGAGGCGGTGAGGAGCTGGCCCTCGATGCCGCCGATCCGCTTGAGCGGGCCGTCCAGCAGACGGAACAGCTCGCCGTGGTCGATGCGCTGTGCCTCGCCGCCGGTCAGCCGGACGTCCAGGTCGTAGGCGCCGCGGCCGGCGTCGCCGAAGCGGGGCACGTAGTGGCTGAAGTAGTGCTGGCTGGTGAGCCGCACCTCCACCTGGCCGGGGTCGGCGTCGAGCAGCATGGCGGCGCCGTGGGTGAGGGCCGGCACGATGTTGGCCACGTTGCCGGCGCCCACCGTCGGGGCGAGCCCCACCCGCTGGAGCACGGGTCCCACGGCGTCGGGGAAGGCCGCGTTGACGACCTTGGCACCGGTGCCCGAGGCGTGTACCGCGCGCATCAGGAGGTGGTTGAGGGTGAGGTGCATCGGCAGCCAAGGGCCGAACTGGGCCTCGTCCAGCTCCTCGAAGACCGGCTTGGGCAGTTGGGTGATCACCCGCCAGGACTGGAGGGAGGCGCCCATGACGATGATGTCGGGGCGTACCTCGGCGAGCGTGGCGCTCGTCGCGTCCACGTCCCACAGGTCCATGGCGACGGCCTGAGGGGGCGTGGGCGGCCGGCTGATGTTGGTGGCGGTGAAGCGGGCGAGGTTGGCCCGGCGGCGCAGGGCCTCGGGGTCGCGGCCGGCGAGCACCACGCGGTCGGTGGCGGGGTCGGCCAGCAGCATGTTCAGGACCCTCGCCGACAGGTCGCCCACGCCGACGAGCATGATGAGGGGCTTGGTCGTCACGGTGTCTCCTTCCTCCGGCGCCGTTCGGGTGCGGAGGCGGTGGGCCGGTCAGCGGGGGTAGCAGCCGTTGTCGGACCGCAGGAGCGCGCCGGTGAGCGTGCGCGACGCGTCGGACAGCAGGTAGACGCAGACATCGGCGACGTACTCGGGGCGGATGTCGCCGTCGAGCTGCTCCTGGCGCTTGTACTCGGCGTAGCGGTAGTCGGGTATGCGGTCCGCGATGGCCGTGTCGACGATGAGGCCGGGCGAGACCACGTTGACCCGGATGTACGGGGCGAAGTTCATGGCGTTGGACTTGGTCAGGCCGATGACCCCGGCCTTGACGGTGCCGTACAGGGCGTCGGAGCTGCCGACCTCGCCCGCGACGGAGGCCAGGTTGACGATGGAGCCGCGTCGCTCGGCGGGCAGCAGATGGCCGGCGAAGCGGCGGGAGAGCCAGACGGGTCCCTTGACGTTGACGGCGATGACCCGCTCGATGGTGGCGTCGTCGTACTCCCACACCGGCTGTCCGAGGTAGAGACCGGCGTTGTTGACCAGGCCGTCCACCTCGGGGTGGGCGGCGATGACGTCGTCCATGAAGGCGTCGCAGTCCTCGTGCGAGGCCACGTCGCGCACGTGCGTCTCCAGGGGGCGGCCGGCGTGCTCCGCGGCCAGTTCCTTCAGGCCGGCCTCGTCGATGTCGCAGGTCACCACGGTGTGCCCGGCGTCGAGCAGGCGGGCCACGAGCGCCTTGCCCACGCCGCTGGCGCCGCCGGTGACGATGATCGTGCGGGTTTCGGGGGTCAGGGCGTCGGTCGTCATGCCACGGTCTCCTTCTCCGGCTGGAGCCGGTACTGGTCGATGTGGTCGTAGAACGGCTTGCAGTACTGGACGAACTCGCGCAGGTGGGGCGCGTCCTCGTAGCTCACGCGGTACTTGCGGGCGGGGGCGCCGATGCCGGTGCTGGCCGCGACGTCGGTGTGCCAGCCGCTCCAGGTGGCCCACTCGCCGCGTTCGCCGCTGGACCAGCGCAGGGCCTCGGGCCGGAAGGGCACGCCGATGGCCGCGCAGTAGGCGGCCAGGGTCCGCTCGGGGTCGGCGGCGAGGTCCGCGGCGTTGATCACGACCGGGGTCTCCCCGGTCAGTTCGCGCACCGCGTCGAAGAGCCGGGCCAGCGGCTCGTAGCCGAGGACCTCACGGGTGACTCCGGGGTGGACGGTGGCGTGCGAGAGCACGGCCTCCTCCGGGTCGCGCACCAGGAAGGTGTGCGTCTGGCCGCGAAGGTACCCGGGGTCGGCGAGCAGGTGGTCGAGGCAGTGGTAGGGGAAGTCCTTGTGGAACACCGGGCGTTCGGCCCGTGCCTCCTCCATCATCCGCCGCACGTCCGGGTAGGTGAGCGGGTGGCCGTCCTGCGGGTTCTTGTGCGGGATGGCGGCCCGCTGTTCGTGCATGAAGAAGACGTAGGCGAACTCCTCGTGGAAGACGGTGAAGTCACCGCGCTCGATGAAGGAGCGTTCGACGGCCGTGGACAGGGAGCGCGGGTGGCTCCACAGTGCGATCGACGGGTGCACGGGCTCCTGCCTCCTGGACAGACGTGGACGGGACGGCGCCGGGCGGGCGGTCACCGGGGGTGGCCGGACAGGCTGAGCGGACGGGCCCGGCTGGAGAGGGCCTGGAAGCGGCGGGCGACGAAGTCCAGCAGGCGCCGGGTGTTGCCGAGGACCTCGGCATAGGTGGCGGTGAACGCGCCGTAGTGCGCGAACTGGTCGCTGGACATGCCGTCGGCGAGGTAGCCGCGCTGGAAGGAGGGCAGCCACATCAGCTTGTCCATGACCTGCTCGGGGATGCCGGAGTGGATCGCCTCGGCGTCCAGCCGGGGCAGCTCCGCCTCGCGCCGCACGACGTCCGCGACGAACTGCGGCTTGCAGGTGTAGGCGACGGAGCCGCCGGCGCTGTGCTCCAGGTGCATGCTGAGGCCGCCGAAGCCCTGGGCCGGGTCGTCGGCCTCCAGGCTGGAGAGCAGCGGCTTGACCGGGTGGCCGTGCTCGGCGATGAGCTGGTGGATGCGTTTGAGGACGGCCATCTCGCCCCAGCGCAGGTCCGTTGCCGTCAGTTCGACGTCGCGGGCCGCCGCCTCGTGGAGCAGGTCGGTGTTGGCGCCGAACCGGCCGATCATGTGCGTGAAGACCGCGCGCCAGCGGGTGGTGTCCGCGCCGCGGCGCTTGGCGTCCCGCAGTCCGCCGTTCACGGCGTCCACGCAGGCGAGGAACTGAGGGACGGTGTAGGAGAGCGTGTTGTTGACGGAGATGCCGTGGCCGACCAGGGTCCGGATGGTCTGGTAGCCGGCGGCCGAGCCGGGCACCTTCACCATCAGGTTGGGCGCTATCCGCGCGATCCTCAGGCCCTGTTCGGTCATGGCCGCGGCGTTGAACATCAGCCGCGGGTCGAGCTGTCCGGAGACCCATCCGTAGCGGCCGCCGGTCGCCTCCCACATGGGGCGCATGGCGCGGGCCGCGCGGCGCAGCGCCTCCTCGTAGACCAGGTGGAAGGTGTGGTCGAGGTCGGGCAACGGCTGCTCGCGCACCGTCCGGTCGATCCACTCCTCCCACGGCCGCGGGGTGGCCAGCACGCTCCGGGCGACGAGCGAGGGGTTGGTGGTGACGCCGCGCACGAGCGAGACGTCGGGGTCGTCGGGACACAGGAAGGTGCGCAGTTGGCTTTCCCAGCGTTCGCGGGACGCCCGGTCCGGGGCGCCGGCCAGGAACCGGTCGCGCCAGCCGGTGAAGTCCAGCGGTGAGGAGTCCCACCAGATCTCGGCGGCCGGACTGAGACGCTGTATCTCTTCGAGGACGATCGACATCGTGAGCAGTACCTTCCGATCCGCTTCCCCGCGGGGAAGCTGACGGGCACGGTGAGCGGGTCCGGGCCGGGCCCTAGGCGGCGGGGGCCGGCGGTGTCGTGGCGAGCCGGTGTCCGAGGAGGGCGGGCAGCTCCGCCATCGAGGTGAAGACGCTCGCGCCGGCCTCGGCCAGCTCGGCGGCGGTGCCGCTGCCGGGCGGGGCGTAGCCGAAGACGGTCATCCGGGCGGCGACCGCCGCCTGCACGCCGACCAAGGAGTCCTCCACCACGGCGCAGCGGTGTGCCGGGGTGCCGAGGTGGTGCGCGGCGTGCAGGAACAGGTCCGGCTCCGGTTTCCAGGAGCCCACCTCGTAGGCGCTGAAGATGCGGCCCTCGAAGTAGGGCAGGAGGCCCGTGACGGACAGGGTGTGGGTGATCTTTTCCCGGGGGGCACTGGAGGCGGTGCAGTAGGGCAGAGACAGGCCGGCCAGCAGATCGTGCACGCCGGGCACCGGCAGCAGTCCGTCCGTGAAGGCGGCGAGGGTCCGTCGCCGGAACGCGGCGATGAACTCCTCGCCCAGCGGGCGCCCGAGGCGTTCGCCGAGCTCCTGGACCCAGAGGGCCACCTTGCGTCCGCGCAGCAGGGCGAGCGCCTCGGCGGAGGTGAGTGCCAGTTCGGGTGCCGTCATGGTGCGCAGGACTTCGGCGCTGAGCGTCTCGCTGTCGACCAGCACTCCGTCGCAGTCGAAAATGACCAGTCGCTGTTCCATGACTTCAGCACAGCAGCCGGTCCTTACGATCGGCTGACGCTCCGCTACCCGGCCCGCACCCGGGCGCCGATATCGCCTCGTACCGTCACAAAGCGGCCAGCAATGACGGAGTCCCGGTCAACCGGCCGCGCACAGTACGCGGTTGGCGCGACACGTTCCTACGGTGGAGAAGGCGGGACCTCCCGCGGCTCCCCCGTCCTTCATACGAGAGGAACGTGCATGAAGTTCGGAGTTCTCGGCCCGCTCACCGCCGACCTCGACACCGCGACGACCTCGGCGGCCTCCGAGCAGGGCACGGACCGACTGCCATCAGCCCCCAAGACACGGCAACTTCTCGCCCTGCTGGTGCTGAACGAGGGCTCCCTGGTGACGTTGAACACCTGCGTGCAGGAACTGTGGGGCGAGGACGCCCCGCGCAGCGCCGTACAGAGCCTGCACACGCGGGTGTTCCGCATCCGCCAGGCGCTGGCCGCGCTGCCGGGCATCGGGACCACCGACGCCGCCAAGCGGGTCCTTGAGACCCACCACCAGGGCTACGTCCTCAACCTGTCCACCGGCTCCCTCGACGTGCACACCCTGGACGAGCAGCTCGCCCAGGCGCGGGGCGCGCGGGCCGGTGACGACGCACGGGAGATCTCGCACGCGCTGCGCGGCGCCCTGCGGCTGTGGCGCGGCGCCACCCTGGCCGACGTCGAGACCGGGATGCATCTCCAGGCCCACGTCACCCGCCTGGAGGGCATCCGGATGACGGCCCTGGAACAGTGCCTGGACGCGGAACTGCGCCTGGGCATGCACCACCAGCTCATCTCCGAACTCGGGGACCTGGTCTCCCGTTTCCCCACACAGGAGAACCTGCACGCCCAGTACATGCTGGCCCTCTACCGGTCCGGCCGCACCGCCCAGGCCCTCGACGTGTACCAGGGGCTCAACCGCCGGCTGGTCGAGGACCTCGGCATCGAGCCGTCCCACAAGTTACGCAGCCTGCAGACCGCGGTGCTCGCGGAGGACCGCACGCTGGACGTCGTCGCGCCGCGCAACCTGCGGCTCTCGCTGGACCTGGTGGCGGGACGGTGACCACGTCCACGACCGCGGCTCCCGCGGCCGCACGCCCAGACGCACGGACCGTGCGCCGCTTCCAGACCCGCATCGCGGTGTGCGCCGGCGGCGGCGAGGTCTGCGACGGCTGGGTGCTGGGCGTCGTGGGCGCCGCGCTGCCCCTGGCCCGTGACGACCTGGCACTCGGCACCACCGCCACCGGCCTGATCGGCGCGTCCTCCCTGCTCGGCATCTTCCTCGGCGGCCTCGCCTTCGGCCGGCTCACCGACCGTGTCGGCCGCCAGCGCATGTACCTCGTCGACCTCCTGGTCTTCGTCGCCGGCTCGCTCCTGCAACTGACCGTCGGCTCGGGCACCGAGCTCTTCCTGGTCCGGTTGGTGATGGGCATGGCGGTCGGCGCCGACTACGCCATCGCCGGCGCTCTGGTCGCGGAGTTCGCGCCGCCCGCCCGTCGGGGGCGCCTGCTCGGCTCGCTCATCGCCTACTGGTACGTCGGCTACGTGCTGGCCACCCTGACCGGCCTGGCCATGGCGGCCGGCCTGGAGGGGCCGTACGTCTGGCGGTGGATCCTCGCCACGAGCGCGATCCCGTCCGTGGTGGTGCTGCTGGCCCGGCTCGGCACCCCCGAGTCGCCCCGCTGGCTCGCCGCCCGGGGGCGTCACCGGGAGGCGGACGCCGTGTGCCGCCGGTGGCTCGGCTGCACCCTCGCGGAACTCGGGGACGACACCCGGCCCGGCCTCGGCCGGCCCAGCCTGTTCTCCGCCGCCTACCGCGGGCGTGCCCTCTTCACCAGCACCTTCTGGCTGTGCCAGGTCACCCCGTTCTTCGCCATCTCCACGTTCGCGCCGCAGGTGCTGTCCTCGCTGGGGACGACCGGCGGCGCGACGGAGGTGGTTCTCAACACCTTCCTCCTGCTGGGCTGTCTCTGCGGTGTCCTGCTGATGGACCGCGTCGGCCGCCGCCCGCTGCTCGTCGTCCCGTTCTTCGTGGCCACCGCCGCCCTGCTGGTCCTGGGCGTGGCCCCCGGCGGCCCGGGGCTCCTCACCGCCGTCTGCTTCGCCGCCTTCGCGCTGAGCCATGCCGCCGGCAGCACGCTTCAGGCGGTCTACCCCAGCGAGGTCTTCCCGACGGAGATCCGCGCCACCGGTATCGGTTTCGCCGCCGCGTGCAGCCGCGTCGGCGGTGCCGTCGGCACCTTCCTGGTGCCGACCGCTCTGACGTCGTGGGGCGTGGGCGCGGTGATGCTGTGCGGCGCGGCGGTCTCGCTGTTCGGCGCGGCGGTCTCGCTGCGTGCCGCTCCCGAGACCAAGGGCCTCGCACTGGCCCGGACCGGCGCCCCCGGAGGGCCGCGCCCCTGATCCCGCCCCGCCCTGATCCCACCCGCCCCTTCCGATTCCCCGCACGAGCGAAAGGCAGGAACCCATGTCCCGTCGCCTCTTCACCTCCGAGTCGGTCACGGAGGGACACCCCGACAAGATCGCCGACCAGATCAGCGACACCATCCTCGACGCCCTCATCGCCCAGGACCCCACCGCACGCGTGGCCGTGGAGACGATGCTCACCACCGGCCTGGTGCACGTGGCCGGCGAGGTCAGCACCAGCGCCTACGCGCCGATCGCCCAACTGGTCCGGGACAAGGTGCTGGAGATCGGCTACGACTCCTCGACCAAAGGCTTCGACGGCGCGTCCTGCGGGGTGTCGGTCGCGATCGGCGCCCAGTCCCCCGACATCGCCCAGGGCGTCGACACCGCCTACGAGTCACGCATCGAGGGCGGCGACCAGGAACTGGACCGGCAGGGCGCCGGCGACCAGGGCCTGATGTTCGGTTACGCCTCCGACGAGACGCCCGAGCTGATGCCGCTGCCCATCCACCTCGCCCACCGGCTCTCCCGCCGCCTCACCGAGGTCCGCAAGAACGGCACCCTCCCCTACCTGCGCCCCGACGGCAAGACCCAGGTCACCATCGAGTACGAGGGAAGCCGCCCGGCCCGGCTGGACACCGTGGTCGTCTCCTCCCAGCACGCCGCCGACGTGGACCTCGACGCGCTGCTGACCCCCGACGTCCGCACCCACGTGGTGGACCACGTCCTCAAGGAGCTCGCCGAGTCCGGTCCCGCCCTGGCGACGGACGGGTACCGGCTGCTGGTCAACCCGACCGGCCGCTTCGAGGTCGGCGGGCCGATGGGCGACGCCGGACTGACCGGCCGGAAGATCATCATCGACACCTACGGCGGATACGCCCGCCACGGCGGGGGCGCCTTCTCCGGCAAGGACCCCTCCAAGGTCGACCGCTCCGCCGCCTACGCCATGCGCTGGGTCGCCAAGAACGTCGTCGCGGCGCGGCTCGCCCGGCGGTGCGAGGTCCAGGTCGCCTACGCCATCGGCAAGGCCGAGCCCGTCGGCCTGTTCGTGGAGACCTTCGGTACCGCCACCGTTGCGCAGGCCGCCATCGAGAAGGCGATCAGGGAGGTCTTCGACCTGCGCCCGGCCGCCGTCATCCGGGACCTGGACCTGTTGCGGCCCATCTACGCCCAGACCGCGGCCTACGGGCACTTCGGCCGTGAACTGCCCGACTTCACCTGGGAGCGCACCGACCGCGTCGATGCCCTGCGCGCCGCGGCGGGCGTCTGACACCCCGCCGCACCGAGCCGCCCAGCCGCCCGCCGCCCCCGACCCGGGAGTCACACCGTGCGCATCGCCGTATCCGGTTCCATCGCCACCGATCACCTCGCCGTGTTCCCCGGCCGGTTCCGGGACCAGATCCTCGCCCAGCAGGTCGATCACGTCTCGCTGTCCTTCCTGGTGGACGACCTGGAGGTGCGGCGCGGGGGTGTGGCGGCCAACATCGCGCTGGGCCTTGGGCGGCTGGGCGAGACCCCGCTGCTGGTGGGGGCGGTCGGCGCCGACTTCGCCGACTACGAGGTCCAGCTCGGGGAACACGGCGTCGACACCGCCGCCGTACACGTCTCCGCCACCCGGCACACGGCCCGCTTCATGTGCACCACGGACACCGACCAGAACCAGATCGCCGTCTTCTACGCCGGAGCGATGGCGGAGGCCGCCGACATCGACCTCCTCGCGACCGCCCGCCGGCACGGCCCCTTCGGGCTCGTGCTCATCGGCCCCGACGCACCCGAGGCCATGCTGCGCCACACCCGCGAGTGCCGCGCGGGCGGCGTCCCGTTCGCCGCGGACCCCTCGCAGCAACTGGCCCGGCTCACCGACGGCGAGGCACGCGAACTCGTGGACGGCGCAGCGTACTTGTTCACCAACGAGTACGAGGCCGCCCTGCTCGTGGAACGCACCGGCTGGTCGCACCACGAGGTGCTGACACGGGTGGGCACCTGGCTCACCACCCTCGGCGCCGAAGGCGTCCGCGTCGAACGAACCGGAGAGCGTCCGGCCCGTCACCCCGCCGTGCCGGCCCGTCACGCCGTCGACCCCACCGGCGTCGGGGACGCCTTCCGGGCGGGTTTCCTCGCCGCCACCGGCTGGGGCGTGAGCCCGGAAGCCGCCGCCGCGCTGGGCTGCGGCCTCGCGACTCTCGCGCTGGAGGCCAAGGGGCCGCAGGAGTACGAGATCGACACCGCCGGCCTCCTCGGCCGGGTCACCGACACCTACGGCGAGCCCGTGGCGCTGTCGCTCGCACCCCATCTGACCCGGGTCCGCGCCGGATGAGAGCGGGGGGAACGATGTCGTCGAAGCCACGCGATTCCGGCCGGACCCTCCCGCGTGTCCCGCACGACAGCGGGGCGCTGCGGGCTCTGTCCGCGGAGGGCGTGGCGCTCTGGCTCGACCGGGTGAGCCGGCGTCACCTCCTCGACGGCACCCTGCGGGCCTGGGTGCGCGGTGGCCTGGTCAGCGGCGCGGTGCTCTCGCTGGCCGCGATGACGGACGAACTGCGCCGGGCAGGCACCTCGTACCAACCGCAGGTGGACGCCCTGGCGCGGGCCGGCTGGACGCCGGAGCGCATCGGGCGGGAACTGCTGCGCACCGACGCCCGGTGGGCGTGCCGGGTGCTGGCCCCCGTGCACGCCAGGGCGGGCGGTCTGGACGGCTGGGTGCGCACCGACGGCGCGGACGGCTCCGCGTCGGAGGCCCTGGGGCTCGCCGCGGACGTGGGCCGGCGCAACCTCCTCGTCGACGTGGCGGCGACCCGGAGCGGGCTCGACGTCCTGCGTGTCTGCGCCCGGGAAGGCGTGGGGACCTCCGCGACCCGGGTCTGCTCCGAGGAGCGGTTCGCGGAGGTGCTGGACGCCCACTTGAACGGGCTGGAGGACGCGGTGCGCGAAGGCCGCGATCCGGCCCGCTCGGTCTGCGTGCCGTGTGTGGCGGTGGGCGAGGTCGACGCGGCCGTGGAGGACGCGCTGGCTCGCACGGCAGAGAGACACCCGGCACCGGGTCTCGCGGGCCTCACGCTCGCCCGTGCCGTCCACGGCCATCTCGACCGGCGGTTGGGCGGCGAGCGTTGGCGCGCCCTGCGCTCCGCAGGTGCGCTGCCCCACCGCCTCGCCTGGCACACTTCGACACCCGCGCAGGTGAGGGAGATCGTGGGCTGGCGGACCGCCCATGTCGTCTCTCCGGAAACCGCCGTCGGGCTCGCCCTCGGGCCGGTGCCCCTCGGCGACAGCCTCGCGTCCCGCACGCCGGACGCCCGGCGTGACCTCAACGCGCTGCGCCGTCATGGCGTCCACCTCGGCTGCCTGGCGGAGACCCTGACCCGGCACGCGCAGCGGGCGCACGACCGTGAACGGGCCGCCTTCCTGGAGGCCGTCCGGGACAGGATGCCCCGGCGCCGGGCGCTTCCTTCCGTCACTCCACGGCGCTGATCTCGAGGAGGACGTGCCGTACGGCGCACTCGCCCTCCAGGACCACCCGTCCGGCCAGGGTCCGCAGGGCGCGGCCCTCTTCCGCGGCGATGCGGGTCAGCACATCGAGCTGGCCGCGGTCGCAGAAGTGCAGCAGCGCCCGGCCGGCCGGGGTGAGGTGGTGCACGGCCTCCGTGAGGTAGCGGCGGTGGGCGCGGTAGCCGGGGTCGACGTAGGCGCGCTCGTGGTCGCTGTCGAAGACGTACTCCTCGGGTGCCAGGACGTAGTTCGAGCTCCAGAAGATCCGGTCGAAGCGGCGGCCCGCGAAGGGGGCGAGGAGGTCTCCGTGCACCGCGTCGACACGGTCCGCGACGCCGTGCCTGGCCGCGTTGAGTACGGTGTTGCGCACGGCGTGCTCGTTGACGTCGACGGCGGACACGCGGTGTCCGGCCAGCGCCGCCAGGACGGCGATGACCCCGGCGCCCGACCCGACTTCGAGGAAGGCGGGCGCGTCGGCGGCGAACGGCGCGGCCGTACCCGGCGGCGCGGCGGAGTCCAGGCCGAGCAGTTCGACCGCGGTACGGGTGGACGGCGAGTAGGGCGGCGCGAAGACGTGGTCGAGCAGGTCCCAGCGGCGTCCGAGCATGGTGAACTCGCGGGGCCGGTCCGGGCGGTTCAGGGAGAGCCGGCTGCGTTCCAGCGACTTCTCGTAGCTGCGTATCTCCCGCGGGTCCCTCGGCATGTCGCCGCGGCAAGCATCGGTCAGGGCCGTGGCGGGTAACCGGGCGGTGTCGTCGTGAGCGGTGCTGCCCATCGGCATCCTCGTCCTTCCTGGAGCGGGCACTCATGTCGGAGGTGCGTGGTGCGGAGACCTCGTGGTGCCCCACCGTTCCACCCTCACCGCCGGGGCGAGGCGTCCGGAAGGGAGTCCGACGACACTTCCGGGGCCGTGACCGGTGGCCGGACCACCACCCCCCGGAAGTGACCTGCGCCACATCGAGTGGCTTTCCCGTACCCGAGGGGCAGGCGCAAAGGGACCGAGCCGGGTTGCGTCACACGGCGCCGGGAACCGGGGGAGAGGCATACGGATGGTCGACGGCGAGCGGCGCCAGACAGCGGCAGGGAGCGCCTCGGGCGTGGCACTGGACCTGCTCGAACTCCTCGCGGCGGAGGCTTCGCCGGACCGGATGAGCGATCTCGTGCGGCGCGCGGCGGCCGACGCGGACCCCTCGGCGGCCGCGGAGCTGGACCGCGCGCACGAACTCGCCCTGCACGTCCACTCGTTGTTCGCCCGTCGTCAGCAGCGGGAGGCCGAGCTGGCGGCACTGATCGACACCGCACGTGATCTCACCGCCCCGCACGAGCTGGACACCCTGCTCAAGATGATCGTCCGGCGCACCCGCATGCTCTTCGGCGTCGACATGTCCTACATCAGCTTCCGCGACCGGGACAGCGGCGAGGGCTATGTGCGCACCTCCGACGGCCACGCCTCCGCGCTCACCCTCGGGTACCGGGTGCCGGGCGACGCCGGGCTCGGCTGGGAGTCCAACGTGGGCGGCGTGCCGATCTGGTCGTCGGACTACCTGGCGGACGACCGTATGCGGCACTCCCCCGTGCTGGACGACATCGTGCGTTCCGAGGGGCTGCGCGGCATCATCGCCTCACCGCTCACCCACGGCAGCGAGACCTTCGGCACGCTGTACGCCGCCGACCGCAATGTGCGCCACTTCAGCATCAGCGACGTCTCGCTCATGACCTCGCTCAGCGACCTCGCGGCCGTCGCGATCGAGAAGGCCCGCACGCTGGAACAGCGCGGCTCCTACCTCGCCGAACTGGGCGAGTTCCGCCGCTTCGGGCGGCTGCACACCCGGCTCACCGACCTGGCACTGCGCGGCGCCGGGCTCCAGGAGGTCCTCGCCGCGGCGGCGTCGGCCCTCGACTGCGCACTGGAGGTGCGCGACGCGGACCAGCGCCGGATCGGCGCCGCCGGGGACCCCCCGGAGGTGGCCGAGGAGCAGGTACGGCGTGCGCTGGGCGAGTCCTACCGCGGCGGGCAGGACGGGCCCGTGCCGGTGCGGTCGGCGGCGCCGGACGGCTCCGCGTACCCGGAGCTCTGGGTCATCCCGCTGACCGCCGGGGACGAGGAACTGGCCGTACTGCTGATGCACGCGAGGTGGCCGCTGGACGACGCCGCCCGCTGGAAGGGGCAGTTGGTGGCGCAGCCGCTGGCGGTGCTGTTGCAGATGCAGCGCGGGGAGGAGGCCATCGCCAGCCCCTTCCGCGACGAGCTGTTCGAGGAACTGCTGGCGGCGACCGGGCGTCCTGTGGAGCAACTCGCTCATCGGGCGGCCCGATTAGGGCTCGCCACCCCGCGGCCCATGATGGTGCTGGTCGGCCGGCCGGAGGGTGGCAACCTGGGCCGGGCGGCCAGTTGGGCCGCGGCGTACGCCCGCCGGACGGGCGGCCTGCGCAGCATCAGGGACGGGTGCGTCTCCCTGCTGCTGCCGCTCACCGGGCAACTCGGCGACGGCGACGACGGCTGGTGCGCCCGACGCGTCAAGGACGAGATGACGGGCGCGCTCGGCCATCCCGTCACGGTGGGCGCGAGCGGTCGCATCACCGGTCTCGGCGACGTGCGCGACGCGCACCGGGAGGCGACGCGGTGCCTGGACGCGCTGCTCGCCCTGGACCGGGCGGGCAGCGCGGCCGCCGCCGGGGACCTGGGCTTTCTCGGGCTGCTGCTCTCCGACGCCCCGGACGCGACCTCGTTCGTCACCGCGACGATCGGCCCGCTCCTGGAGTACGACAGGCTGCGTCTGACGGAGCTGACCCGGACCCTCGAGGAGTACTTCGCCGCGGGCGGCAGTCCGAGCGTCGCGGCGGAGGCCCTGCACGTGCACGCCAACACGGTGTACCGGCGCCTCGACCGCGTAGCCGAGGTTCTCGGTCCCGGCTGGTCGGACCCCGACCGGGCGCTCGACCTCCAACTGGCCCTGCGGCTGCACCGCACCCGCGGGGCCCTGCGGTCCGGCCCCGAGATTCCCGCGCCGGACGTCCTGGGCCCGGTGGTCCGGACGGCCGCCCAGCACTCGGCCGGCGAGCGCTGAAGCCGCCCGGAACCCCTCAGGCGGCGCACATGGCGGGCCGCCGCACCCCGGCCCGGTCCCCCGCCAGCTCCTGGACCGCGTACGCGCACGAAGCCAGCGTCATGTGCCGGTGCCAGCCCGCGAGTGACCGTCCCTCGTAGTCCGCCAGTCCCACGGCCGCGCCGCGCGTGCGCCAGCCGCCGGCCACGCGCCCCGGAAGCCGGACCAGGGCGCCCAGCACGGCGGGCCGCTCCGCGGGCAGGTCACTGAGCCATACCTCCTCCGGCCGGCCGCCGACGTGCCCGCCCGGCCACACCCCCACCGCGGTCGACGGTCCCAGGTCGCCCGTCGCCAGGGCGGCGGGCACCGTCGCCACTCCCCCGTCCGACGCGGAACGGAGGCCGGCCGACCTGAACACCTCGCCCGCCGGAGCGACCTCCGCGGGGCCCGGGACCGGCCGCCGTTTCACGGCCAGCCGCACCTCGTGGTCGACGCGGACCGTCAGGGGACACCGCGCCCAGGGCTGCCGGGCGGGGTCGGCCACCGGCAGCACCCCCGGGTCGACGACCACGGGCCGCCGGCCCCCGGTCCAGTCGGCGACCTCGGTGACCAGTTCGGAGACCGCGGCCACCCGTCCGGCCTCGCCACCGCCCGGCACCAGCCGCCAACTGACCGGCACGAGGGACCCTGCGGTGGCGAACCAGGCCCCGAAGGCCAGTTGCCCGACCAGGACCCGTTCCCGCTCGCGGGAGTAGTGCCGGGTCACCCCCACGCTGCGGTCACCGGTCTTGGGGATGGACACGGGCCCCACCACCCAGGCCCCGGCCCCCTCTCCAGTCCGCTTGGTGAGGGCCTGGGCCAGCGCCCGCCGTGTCGGGCCCCAGCGCCAGGCCCCGCAGGACACGAACCTCCGCAGCCGCTGCTCGTCCTCGGGGCCGCCCACGGCCGCGGCGATGTTCGCCACGGTCTTGCGCCCGTCGACGCCCAGCAGGCCGTCCACGTACTGGCGGGCCCGGACCCTGTGGGTCGCGCCGCTGAACCCGGCGAACAGGGACGCGTACAGCTCGGTCATGTCCGTCATGCCTCCCGACTCTCCCCGCCCCGGCCCGGCCGCACGAGGGAAGCCCGTCACCCGGGTTCGGCGGCAGGCGGTGCCCGCACCACCACGGCCGCCGCGGCCACCACGGCGGCGGGGCCGACCGGGGCGCGGAGGGGGGTGGTGAGGCCACCACCGCCCGGCGGGGCCGCGCCCTTCGACACCGGACCCGCTAGCATCCCGCGGCATGAACGACGACGTGCGCAACATCGTCCTGGGCGTCATAGCCGCAGGCATCAGTGCCGCGATCGGGTGGGTGGCCCGTACCTACCTGTGGCGGCGGAAGCTGCGGCGGAAGCAGGTGTTCTTCGGGCTGCCGGACAACTCGGAGACGCTGTTCGTCGTCAACCGGGACCCGGGGGCGACGGAGCCGGCGGTGCACCGGTTCGACGTGTTCGCGTTGCTGGAGCTGTCCGCGCTCATCAAGGACTGTGGCGCGAACATGCAGTTGATGACGCAGGACGTGGCGCACCAGGGTTTCGGTGAGCGGACCGAGTTCTGTGTGGGCGGTCCGGCGTCCAACCGGCGGATGCTGGCGCACATGTCGGCGATGCTGCCGGGGGTGCGGATGAACACCGAGAAGGAGAAGGGGCCGAACCGGGGCGCGTTCCGGATCGGTACGGAGACCTACCGGATGGAGCCCGGCACGACGGAGTACGTGCTGCTGGCCAAGGTCGCGGCGGGGCGGCAGACGCGGCCGGTGTTCCTGTTCTGCGGGCAGCGGGCTATCACCAATCAGGCGGCGACGCGTTATCTGGCCCGCAATCACGAGCGGTTGGCCCGCAAGCACGGCTCCCACTCGTTCGTGCTGCTGCTGAAGGTGGTCAACTCCCAGGCGTACGGCCCCGATCTGGTCGAGGTGGTCGCCGATGTCACGCGGGCGGCGCAGGCCCCGTTCCCGGAGACCGAGGAGACGCCGGCTCAGGCGACGCCCGCCTCGTAGCGTGCAACCGTCTTCAATTATTGTTACCCGTACGTAACTTACCGACGGGTTACTTGAGGTAAGAACCACCCACTACTGTCGGGTCACTTTCGCACTGGCACGCGTCAGGAGTGACCATGGCACCCGCTCGTAACCCCCTGCGCACCTGCGCCGTCGGCACCGTCTCCGCGGCGCTGGTCGCCGGCGCGGTCGTCGGACTGGCGCCCGCGGCCCAGGCGGCCCCCGCCGTACGGTTCGTCGACATTCCCGGTGACGGGGGCACCGTACTGAAGGCGAACGTCGTCACCCCGGCGGGCTCCGGCAGCCATCCGCTGCTCGTGCTGCCCACGAGCTGGGGCTTCCCGCAGGCCGAGTACCTCGCCCAGGCCCAGAAGCTCGCCGACTCCGGCTATGTGGTCCTCTCCTACAACGTGCGCGGCTTCTGGCAGTCCGGCGGCGAGATCGAGGTGGCCGGAGCTCCCGACCTGGCGGACGCCTCCAAGGTGATCGACTGGGCGCTGGCGAACACCCCCGCCGACGCGGCGCGCGTCGGCATGGCGGGCGTCTCCTACGGCGCCGGCATCAGCCTGCTCGCCGCCGCCCACGACAAGCGGATCAGGGCCGTGGCGGCCCTCAGCGGCTGGGCGGACCTGATCGGCTCGATCTACTCGGGGCGCACCCAGCACGTCCAGGCGGCGGCCCTGCTGGACGGCGCGGGTGCGATCACCGGGCGGCGGAGCCCGGAGCTGCGGCAGATCTTCGACCGCTTCTACGCCTCCGACCTCTCCCAGGAGCAGAACCTCATCGACTGGGGCGAGCGCCGCTCCGCCGTGACGTACCTGGACCGGCTCAACGCCGGCAAACCCGCCGTCATGCTCGCCAACGCCTGGAGCGACTCGGTCTTCCCGGCCAACCAGTACGCGAGCTTCTACGAGAAGCTGACCGGCCCCAAACGCCTCCAGTTGCGCCCCGGCGACCACGCGACCCCGGAGCTGACCGGCCTGTTCGGGCTGCCCAACGACGTGTGGAAGGACACCGGCCGCTGGTTCGACCACTACCTCAGGGGCGTGGACAACGGCGTCGACCGCGAGCAGCCCGTCCAGTTGGAGTCCCGCAGCGGCGGCGGCTACGAGGGCTACCCGGACTGGAAGTCGGTCGCCGCCACCGACCGCAAGATCGCGCTGGCGGGCAGCACCACCATCCACACCAACGTCGACTCCGGCGCGGACGGCGGGATCGTCCTGCTCTCCGGCCTCATGGACCAGGTCACCAAGCTGCCCCCGATGGCCTCCGTCCCGCTGCTCCCGCGCCGCTGGGCGGCCGTCTGGCAGTCGGAGCGGTACGCGGCGCCCCAGCGGGTGCGCGGCACCGCCAGGCTGCACACCACGCTCACCCCGACCGCCGAGAGCGGCACCTTCGTGGCCTACCTGTACGACGTGGGCCCGCTCGGCATCGGCAAGCTGGTCACCCACGCCCCCCTGACCTGGCACGGCCGTACTCCGGGCAAGCCGTTCGGGGTGGACCTGGACCTGTTCTCCACGGCCTACGACGTCCAGGCCGGGCACCGGCTGGCCCTGGTGGCCGACACGGTCGATCCGCTCTACATCGAGCACAACCCGTCCGGCGCGCGGCTGACCTTCTCCTCGCCGGAGGACGACCCGTCGTACGTGTCGGTCCCCCTGCGCGAGCAGTGATCTCCGGCCGCCGCCGGACGAGCATGGCCCGTGTGAACCGCCGCCCTCGTCACGGCTTCGGAGCCGTGGGTGGCTCCCCACCCGGCAGCAGCGCCCCAGGGCCGGGCGCGGCGACAGCCACGGCCTCGGTCTTGGGACTGCGCTGCTCCCGGCGGGACACCCAGACGGCGAACCACGAGAGCAGCATGCACATCCCGATGTAGATCGGCGAGATCACCATCACCACGGGGATGAACGGCAAATCGTAGTCGAGGTTCGAGGCGATGAGCTTCCCGGCGTGGAGGAACTCCTCGTAGGTGATGAGGAAGCCGAGCGAGGTGTCCTTCAGCGCGACCACCAACTGGCTGATGATCGCAGGCAACATGGCGCGCACCGCCTGCGGCACGAGCACATAGGACATGACCTGGGTTTTTCTCATGCCGAGAGCGAACGCGGCCTCGCGCTGGCCGCGTTCGACCGCGTTGACACCGGAGCGGAAGACCTCGGCGAGCACCGAGCCGTTGTAGAGGGTCAGCCCGGCGACCAGGGCGGGCAGCGGCTGCACCTTGAGCGCCACGAAGATGAAGAAGATCATCACCAGCACGGGCATCGCGCGGAAGAACTCCACGAGGAGCGTGGCCAGCCAGCGCACCGGCGCGTGGTCGGAGAGGCGCCCGGCGGCGAGCACCCCACCGAGGGCGAGGGAGAGCACGGCGGCCATGGCGAACGCCTTGAGGGTGTTGCCAAGACCGCGCAGCAGCAGTTCCTGGATGCCCTTGTACTCGAAGGGCATCCACTTGGTGGCGGTGAACTGGCCGGTGGAGAACAGGAGATAGAGGAGCCAGGCGACCAGGCCCAGCAGGACGGCTGTGGACAGCGCCGCGTACAGCGCGTGCCGCCGCCGGGTGGTGGGGCCGGGGACGTCGTAGAGCGCGGTGGTCTCGGTCGTCATCGGGCCACTCCCCACTTGCGTTCCAGCAGGTTGAACAGGGCGCTGATGGCGAGCGTGATGATCAGGTATCCGACGGCGATCCAGACGAAGGTCCAGATGATGTTGTAGCCCAGCTCGCTCAACGTCTTGTAGGTGCCCAGCAGTTCGGTGACGCTGAAGGCACCGGCGATGGCGGAGTTCTTGGCCAGCGCGATCAGGGTGGAGCCGACGGGCGGGATCACCGAGCGGAACGCCTGCGGGAGCACGATCACGCCGAGCGTCTGCGAGAAGGTCATGCCGAGACTGCGGGCGGCCTCGCCCTGGCCCCTGGGTACGGTGTTGATGCCGGAGCGCAGCGCCTCGCAGATGAACGCGGAGGTGTAGCAGCCGAGCGCCAGGACCGCGAACGCCTGGAAGGGCAGGACGAGTCCGAACCGGGGCAGCCCGAGCAGCACCGCGAAGAACAGCAGGGTGAGCGGGGTGTTGCGCAGCACGGTCACCCACACCGTGCCGAACACCCGCAGCGAGGCCACCGGCGCGACCCGGAAGGACGCCATCAGGAAGCCGAGCGCCAGGGCCAGCAGCGAGGCGTACACGGTCAGTTGGACCGTGCCGAGGAATCCCTCGGCGTAGACGGCGAAGTTGTCTGTCAGTACGTTCATGGCGTCCTCGGTCAGCTCGCCGGGTAGCGGTCGATGGGCGGCGGCTTCGGCGCGGGCACGCCGGACAGGCCGAGCGTGGCGTCGTACGCCTTCTTCCAGTCGCCGTCCTTCTCGCGGGCGGCCAGGGCGTCGTCCAGGGCGAAGCGCAGGGTGTTGTCGCTGCGCGGGACGCCGATGCCGTACGGCTCCTCGGAGAACGGCTTGCCGACGACCTTGAGTTCGTCGGGGGCCTTGGCCGCGTAGCCGATCAGGATGGCGTCGTCGGTGGTGACCGCGTCGACCTGGTAGGTGAGCAGGTTGTCGACGCAGACCGAGTAGGTGTCGTAGGCGACCAGGATCGCCTTCGGGTAGTCGTCCTTGATGCGCTGGTACGGGGTCGAACCGGCCGCCGAGCAGACGCGCTTGCCGGCGAGGTCCTCAGGCCCGTGGATGTCGTCGGTGTCCTTGCGGACCAGCAGGGACTGGCCGGCCATGTAGTAGGGGCCGGCGAAGCCGACGAGCTTCTTGCGGTTGGCGTTGATGGTGTAGGTGCCGACGTAGTAGTCGATCTGGCCGTTCTGCAGGGCGGTCTCGCGGTTGGCGGAGGCGATGGTGCGGAAGCGGACGCTGTCGCCGGGGAAGCCGAGGGAGGCGGAGAGCATCTTGGCGATCTCGATGTCGAAGCCGGAGTACCGGCCGGTCGCCGGGTCCTTCTCGCCGAGGTAGGGCTGGTCCTCCTTCGCGCCGACGACGAAGTGGCCGCGCTTCTTGGCGCGGGCCCAGGTCGGGGAGCCGGGCAGGCTGTAGTCGCGGGCCACCGAGTAGTGCGGGAGCTGGTCGGGGGCGGGGCCCTTGGCGGGCGGGCTGCCGTCCTTGCCGCAGGCGGCCAGCAGGGCGAGCGGGGCGAGGAGCAGGGCGATGGCGCGGGGCGCGCGGGTGTGGCGGGACATGGGTCGCACTCCCCCGGTCAGTGCTTGAGGATCTTGGAGAGGAAGTCCTTGGCGCGCTCGCTGCGCGGGGCGGTGAAGAACTCCTCGGGGCTGCGGTCCTCCACGATCCGGCCGTCGGCCATGAAGACGACGCGGTTGGCGGCGGAGCGGGCGAAGCCCATCTCATGGGTGACGACGATCATGGTCATGCCCTCGCGGGCGAGCTGCTGCATGACCTCCAGCACCTCGTTGATCATCTCGGGGTCGAGCGCGGAGGTGGGCTCGTCGAAGAGGAGGGCCTTGGGGTCCATGGCGAGGGCGCGGGCGATGGCCACGCGCTGCTGCTGGCCGCCGGAGAGCTGGGCCGGGTACTTGTCCGCCTGGGCCGACAGCCCGACCCGGTCGAGGAGTTCACGGGAGCGGCGGTCGGCGTCGGCCTTCTTGCGGCCGCGCACCTTGGTCTGCGCGAGGGAGACGTTCTCCAGGACCGTCTTGTGGGCGAAGAGGTTGAACGACTGGAAGACCATGCCCACTTCGGCCCGGAGCCGGGCCAGCGCCCGGCCCTCCTCCGGCAACGGCTGCCCGTCGAGCGTGATGGTGCCGGACTCGATGGTCTCCAGCCGGTTGATGGCCCGGCACAACGTCGACTTGCCCGATCCGGAGGGGCCGATGACCACGACCACCTCCCCCTTGCCGACGGTCAGGTCGATGTCCTGGAGGACATGCAGCTCCCCGAAGTGTTTGTTGACGTCACGCAGTTCGATCAACGGATCGACGGCCATCCGCAGCCCTACTCACTCTCGCCGAGTCGTAGTGGCCGAAACTATCCAGACCGTGCCGGACCAGGCGGACGACACGCACCCTGGGGCATTAGCCGTATTTAAGCCCCAGTTGCGCGACGCCGACAGCCGCCGGGCTCACGGTTCGGCGATCTCCGCGTAGAACTGGGACAGTTCGGGAAGGCCGCTGGTGGCCCACTGACGGCCGGGCTCCGTGACCTCGAACTCCCGGCCGGAGGCAAGCCGCAGAACCGGCTCTCCGTCCCGTCTGATGCGCCAGACCGCGCCGGGTACGGTGCGCACGACCACGGTGCCGAGGTAGAGCCCGGCGTCGTTGCCCAGCCAGGGCAGCGTCTCGGGGTCGTCGCGCCACAGCGGGACGAGCTGGTCCAGTGCCTCCAGGGAGGCCGGGGTGTCGTCCAGGCGGACACCCGCCCGGTCCGCCTGGGAGCGCAGCAGTTCGCACTCGGAGAGCAGCGCGGCGATGGCCTCGGGGTCGGCCGGGAGCGCCGCGTCACCGCTCTTGCCGCGCCGGGGGCCCAGGAACGGGATGTTCATGGACCCCAGCGTGGCATCAGACGTCGAGGTCGACCACCACCGGCGCGTGATCGGACGCGCCCTTGCCCTTGCGCTCCTCGCGGTCGACGTAGGCGTCCTTGACCGCGCCGGCGAACGGGCCGTTGCCGTACACCAGGTCGATGCGCATGCCGCGGTTCTTGGGGAAGCAGAGCTGGCGGTAGTCCCAGTACGTGAAGGGGTGGTCGTACTTCAGCGGGCGGGGCACCACGTCGCTCAGGCCGGTCTCGCGCAGCGCGGCCAGGGCGGCGCGCTCGGCGGGGGTGACATGGGTGGCGCCCTCGAAGGCGGCGCGGTCGTACACGTCGTCGTCGGCCGGGGCGATGTTGTAGTCACCGAGCACGGCGAAGGGGCGCCCGCCCGCCGCGTCCCCGGCGACGGCGGTCCTCAGGGCCTCGAGCCACTGGAGCTTGTACGCGTAGTGCGGGTGGTCGACCTCGCGGCCGTTGGGCACGTACACCGACCACACGCGGACCGGGCCGCAGGTGGCCGACACGGCGCGGGGCTCCTGGGCGCCCTCGTAGCCGGGGTCGCCGGGCAGGCCCTTGACCACGTCCTCCAGGCCGACGCGGGAGAGCACCGCCACGCCGTTCCACCGGCCGGTGGCGTGGACCGCCGACTCGTAACCCAGCTCGCGCAGGGCCTCGACCGGGAACTGCTCCTCGGCGACCTTGGCCTCCTGGAGGCAGAGCACGTCGGTGCCGCTGCTCTCCAGCCAGGCCAGCAGCCTCGGGAGACGGGCGGTGATCGAGTTCACGTTCCAGGTGGCGATACGCATGTCCCTCAACCTACCCGCCGGGTGTGACAACCGGGCTCACAGCTCGGCGGAGGTCCCCGGTGCCAGGCGCAGGTGCTCGGCGTCGGCCAGGCCGCCGATCTGGCGGTCGTAGATCGGGCGGGCCAGGTCGGTGAGGAGGGCGTCGTGGATGTCGTAGGCCCGGCGGGGCTTGACCTCGCGGACGTACTCGATCACCTCGGAGATCTTGTTCCACGGCGCCATCACCGGGAGCATCAGGGTCTCCACGGCCTGGTCGGGGACGGTGAGGGCGTCGCCGGGGTGGAAGACCTTGCCGCCGTCGATCAGGTAGCCGACGTTGGTGATGCGCGGGATGTCCGGGTGGATCACGGCGTGCAGCTCGCCGTGGACCTGTACGTCGAAGCCGGCGGCGGTGAAGGTGTCGCCGTGGCCGACGGTGTGCACCCGGCCGGGAAAGGCGGCCGTGAGCTGGTCCGCGACCGACTTCAGGGTCCAGATCCCGGCTTCCGGGTTCGCCTCCAGCGCGGTGCGCAGCCGGCCCTCGTCGAAGTGGTCCGGGTGCTCGTGGGTGACGAGGACGGCGTCGGCGCCGACCGCCGCGTCCGGCTCGCTGAAGTTGCCGGGGTCGATGACGAGCGTCCGGCCGTCCTTCTCCAGGCGGACGCAGGAGTGGGACTTCTTGATGAACTTCATGACTTCCCGTCCTGGTCGTCGGACCGCTTCCGTCTCCATCGTGCCGCCTCGGACGGCCGGGAGCCTCACTCGGCGGGCGTGGTCTCCTCGCGGATGACCTGCTGGGCCACCCGGAAGGCGCTGTTCGCCGCCGGGACACCGCAGTAGACGGCGGCCTGGAGCAGCACCTCCTTGATCTCCTGCGGAGTGAGGCCGTTCCGGAGCGCGGCTCGGGTGTGGACCGCCAGGTCCTCCAGGTGGCCGCCCGCGACCAGCGCGGTGAGCGTGACGCAGCTACGGGACTTGCGGTCCAGGCCCGGCCGGTCCCAGACCTCGCCCCAGGCGTAGCGGGTGACCAGTTCCTCGAAGTCGCCGGAGAACTCGTCGGCCCGCGCGAGCACGCCCTCGACGTGCGCGTCGCCGAGTACCTCGCGGCGGATCTTGAGGCCCGTCTCGTACCGGTCCGGCGGGGCGACCGGCTGCGGCGGCTCGGCGGCGGCCGTGATCTCGGCGACCGGCGCGGTGCGCGGGGGTGGCGTGGGGGCGGCGACGGGCGCCGGGGTGGGCATGGCCACCGGCGCCGGGGCGCCCGGGGCCCGGGTGACGGGCGCGGCGGCGGCCGGGAGGGCGGTCTGGCCGGTGTCGAAGGGCTGCTGCCAGGCGGTGGAGAAGTGCCGGACCAGGAGGTCGGTGACGGCGGCGGGCTGCTCGACCGGCACCAGGTGGGAGGCGCCGGGTACGACCGCGAGCCGGGCGTCGTGGATGCCGGCGACCAGCGTGCGGGCCTCGGCGGGGCCGGTGACCTGGTCCTCGGAGCCGACCAGCACCAGCGTGGGCACGCCGATACGGCCCAGCTCCGGGCGCACGTCGAAGGCGGCGAGCGCCTCGCAGGCGGCGATGTAGCAGCCGGGGTCGGTGGTGCGGACCATCTGCACCGCCCACTCGGTGATCGCGGGCTGCGCGGCGGCGAAGCCCCCGGTGAACCAGCGGTCGGGCGCGCTTCGCGCGATCGGGTCGAGCCCGTTCGTGCGTACGATCACGCCACGCTGACGGAACTCGTCCGGCGTGCCGAACCGGGGCGACGCGGCGACCAGGGCGAGCGAGGCGAGCCGCTCGGGGTGGCGCAGGGCCAGCTCGATGCCGACGGCGCCGCCGAGGGCGCAGCCGGCGTAGCCGAAGCGCTGCACGCCGAGGCTGTCCAGGGTGGCCAGCAGGCGCGTGGCCAGCTCCGCGACCGAACCGGCCGGGTGGGCGGGGGCGCCGCCGTGGCCCGGCAGATCGAAGCGCAGGACCCGCCACTGCTTGACCAGTTCCGGCACCTGGCGGTCGAACATGTGCCAGGTCGTGCCGAGGGAGGGCCCCAGGATGAGCACGGGGGCGTCTTCCGGGCCGTCGAACCGGTACTGAAGGGTGGGGGTCTTCTTCTCACTCACCGCACCACGCTAACCGCCCGGACGCCCTCGCCGGGCCGGGGGGCCCGGTGCGGGGCGGGGGGCTCCCCGGAAAGCGCGGCGAACTCTCACACGGTCTTCACGGCGGGTGTACGGCGCTCAGAGGGCGTCCGGTATGTCCAGGGTGGTGAGGGCGGATACCGGGTCGAGGTCGGGCGCTCCCCGGGGCCACCAGTCGTCGTGACCGGGCTCCGACTCGTACGCGTACCACAAGCCCTCCCGGCCCAGGCGGAGTTGGGCGTGGCCCGCCGGGTGGGTGAGGTGGTTGCGCCAGGGACGGAACGCGGGCAGGTCGGCGGCGAGCAGCAACGGGCGGGCCCGGTCGAAGCGGCCCGCCGGCGGGTCCCAGGGCTCCTCCAGCACGGTCAGCCCCGCGAGGCCGCCCTGCCGCCAGGCGGCGACCGCGCGGGCCAGCTCGCCGGGGGTGCGGTCCACGGCGGCGGCCAGGGTGGCGTACAGGCTGCGGGTGGCGGCGGTCAGGCCGGAGCCGGGGCGGGCGGCGGCGAGGCGTACCGCGTCCTGCCACAGCGTCAGCCCGCCCACCGGGTCGCGGCCGGTGGTGAGCAGCGCGTGCGCGCGGGCGGCGGCGTCGGTGGCCAACTGGTCCAGCGCGAACGGGTCGGGTCCGCCGGGCGCCGCCGGGTACGCAGGGGGCGCCTCGGGGTGTGCGGGCGCGGGCAGTGCGGCCGGGAGCGGGGGCAGCGGACGCCCGTCGAGCGCCTCCGACGCGCGCACGCCGGGCAGCGCGGCCGGGCCCCGCTCCCGTGCGGCACGGGCCGCGCTCGCCGCGCTGCGCCGGGACAGCTCGTCCAGCAGCTCCCGCTCGCCCCGGCCCCGCAGCAGGAGCAGGACGAACGGGTCGGCGTCCAGCAGCCGGGCCGTCTGGTAGCAGAGCGCGGCCGCGTGCTTGCAGGGGCGGCCGGAATCGGGGCAACTGCACTGCGGGGTCAGGTCGCCGGGGCCGGGCAGCAGGGGGACGCCACGGTCGGCCAGGGTGTGCGGCAGCTCCTTGTCGAGCAGCGCCGCGATGTCGGCCGGGCTGTCCACCGCCGCCTCCAGGAGGCGCTCCCAGTCCTCGTCGCTCAGCGTCCGGAGCCGCAACTGCACCCGGTACGGCCGCGGGCGGCTGCCCCGCACGTACGCCAGCACCAGTCCCGGTGTCACCGTGATCGCGTCGACATGGCCGGCGTCGGCGTAACCGCGCCCTCGGTTCAGCCGGTTGACGTCCAGCGCGGTGTGCTCCGAGGCGTCGACCCAGGCCTGTCCCCACCAGGTGGTGGCGAAGTCCTGCGGCTCGGGGCGGGGGGCGAACGGGGGGAAGGTACGCCGGAGTTCGTTGTCGCGGTGGGGGGTGGCCATGGAGGTGGGGTGGTGGGGAGGGGCTGGGTGGTCCGGCGTGCGGGACGGGGCCCTGCTGGGCGGGGGTGGGGTCGGGGCGTGCTCGGCAGGAGGCTCCGGGGTGGGGGCCTTCAGGAGGGTGGCCGTGCCGCCGTGCTCGGGGGGGGCGGCGGCCTCGGGGTGGTCGTCGCGCGGCTGGGGTCCGGCGGCCTCGGGATCGTCGGCCCAGTCGGGCATGCGGAAGGCGGTGCTGAGGAAGTTCCGCATGTCACGAGCGACTTGGGCCTGAGCGGACCGGCCGGAACCCTCAGTGGGTGCGGGGCGGGGGGTGGCCCGACGGGGACGCCGCTCGGCCTCCCGCCGCGCGGCGCGGAGTGCCTCACGGGCAACGTCGCCCGGACGGGGGCTGCTCGGGTTCGGCTGGGGGTCGGCGGGCGCGGCCAGTTCGCCGTAATCGTCACCAGCCTCTGAGACCGGCTCCCCCTCGGCCCCCTCACGCCGAGCCGCCACAGCAGCCCGCAGCGCGGCCCGGGCGACCTCACCGGGCCGGGCCTCGGTCCCGGGCGCCGCCCCCTGATCCAGGCCGTCCGCCGACCCGGCATCTCCCTCGGTGGGCTCCCCGGAGGCACCCGCCCGAGCCGCGCGCAGCGCCTCGCGGGCCTCCTCCGCCGGGGTCCTCTCCTCGGAATTCACGCCGGCCTCCGCAAGGACACGAGGTCGGTCAGTTCGCGGTCGGTCAGCTCGGTGAGGGCCGCCTCGCCGGAGCCGAGGATGGCGTCGGCGAGGGCGCGCTTGGCGGTGAGCATGTCGGCGATGCGGTCCTCGACGGTGCCCTCGGTGACGAGGCGGTGGACCTGGACGGGCTGGGTCTGCCCGATGCGGTAGGCGCGGTCGGTGGCCTGTTCCTCGACGGCGGGGTTCCACCAGCGGTCGAAGTGGACGACGTGTCCCGCGCGGGTGAGGTTCAGCCCGGTGCCCGCCGCCTTGAGGGAGAGCACCAGGACCGGGATCTCGCCGGCCTGGAACCGGTCCACCATCCGCTCCCGCTCGGGCACCGGGGTGCCCCCGTGCAGGAGGTCGACGGGGACCGCGCGGTCGGCCAGGTGGGCGGTGATGAGCCGGGCCATGCCGACGTACTGGGTGAAGACCAGTACCGAGCCGTCCTCGGCGAGCACCGTGTCCAGCAGCTCGTCCAGCAGGGCGAGTTTGCCGGAGCGGGCGGAGAGCCGGTCGGGGTGGGCGGGCTCCTCCTTGAGGTAGAGCGCCGGGTGGTCGCAGATCTGCTTGAGGGCGCCGAGCAGCTTGAGGACGAGGCCCCGGCGGGCGATGCCGTTCGCGTCCTCGATGGCGAGCATCGACTCGCGCACCACGGCCTCGTACAGCGCGGCCTGTTCGCGGCTGAGCGGCACCGGGTGGTCGGTCTCGGTCTTGGGCGGGAGTTCGGGGACGATGCCGGGGTCGGACTTCTTGCGGCGCAGCATGAAGGGCCGGACGAGCCTCGCCAGCCGCTCCACCGCCTCGGCGTCCTCGCCGTTCTCCACGGCCCGCGCGTGCCGGGCGCGGAAGGACTTCAGGGGGCCGAGCAGGCCGGGCGTGGTCCAGTCGAGCAGGGCCCACAGCTCGGACAGGTTGTTCTCCACCGGGGTGCCGGTGAGCGCCACGCGCGCGGGGGTCCTGATGGTGCGCAGCGCCTTCGCGGTGGCGGAGTACGGGTTCTTCACGTGCTGGGCCTCGTCCGCCACGACCATGCCCCAGGGGTGCTCGGCGAGCTGGGCGGCGGCGGAGCGCATGGTGCCGTAGGTGGTGAGGACGAAGCCGCCGGTGAGGCCGTCGAGGGTGCGGTCGGCGCCGTGGAAGCGGCGGACGGGGACGCCGGGCGCGAAGCGGTTGATCTCGCGCTGCCAGTTGCCCAGCAGGGAGGCGGGGCAGACCACGAGGGTCGGCTCGGTGCGGGCGCGCTTGAGGTGGAGGGCGATGAGGGTGATCGTCTTGCCGAGGCCCATGTCGTCGGCGAGGCAGCCGCCGAGCCCGAGGGAGGTCATCAGGTCGAGCCAGGCGAGGCCGCGCAACTGGTAGTCGCGCAGGGTGGCGTCGAGCCCGGCGGGCGGCTCGGCCGGGGCGATGCCCGCGGTGAGCCGGTCACGCAGGGCCGCGAGGGCGCCGGTCGGGACGGCCTCCACGGTCTCGCCGTCGACCTCGGCGGTGCCGGTGAGGGCGACGGCGAGCGCGTCGACGGGGTCGAGCAGGCCCAGCTCGCGCTTGCGGGCCTTGCGGACCAGGGCGGGGTCGACCAGGACCCAGCGGTCGCGGAGCCGGACGACCGGGCGGTGGGCCTCGGCCAGGGCGTCCATCTCGGCCTCGGTGAGCGGGTCGCCGCCGAGCGCGAGTTGCCAGCGGAAGCTGAGCAGTTCCTCGCTCTCGAAGAACCCGGTGCCGTCGGTCGCGGAGCCGGGGGCGGTGCGGACCTCGGCGGTGGCGGCGAGGTCACTGGCGAGGTCGCGGGGCCAGTGCACGGCGACCCCGGCGGCGGCGAGCCGGCTCGCGGCGACGCCGAGCAGGTCGGTGACCTCCTCCTCGGACAGGGCGAGCACGTCGGGCACGTCCTGCTCGGCGAGCCGGTCCAGCGGCGCCCACACGCGCGCGGCGCGCCGGACGGCGAGGGCGGCGTCCACGTGCGCGCGGGGCCCGAAGGCGTCCGCGTCCCCGGCCCACACGGCCGCCGCGTCGGCCACCAGCGTGGGGTCGGCCAGGCTGTGGACCTGCACGACGGCGGCACCGGCCGCCCGCGCCCGCTCGTCGTCAGCGGTGTCGAAGACGCTGTACCCGGACAGGTCCAGGCGCAGCGAGACGCGTACGCCCGCGTCCATGCCCGCGGCGACCTCGGCCGCCCAGTCGTGGGCGCCGGGCAGCGGCTGGGGCTCGCGGGCGGCGAAGGGGCGTCCGCTGGTGTGCGGGGCGGCGGGGGTGCGGGGCAGGGTGTCCGCGACGGCGTCCAGGAAGGAGCGGACCAGGGCTTCGGGCTCGGGGAGGGTCAGCGGTCCGGGGCCGGGCAGCGGCACGGCGTGGCCCTCGGGGGGCAGGGCGGCGGCCACCGCGCGCAGGTGCGCGATGTCGCCGGGCTCCAGCGGCCCGGCACGCCAGGCGTCGTGCCCGCTCGGGGTGAGCCCGGGCAGCAGCCGCCCCCGCGCGGTCAGCCGCAGCGCGTGCAGCGCGGCGGCCCCCCAGCAGGCGGTGGCCGGATGCGCGGCCGGATCGTGCCGGGAGCGGACCAGCAGCGGCAGGGCGTCGGCTAGGGGCAGGGTGAGCGCGGGCACCTGACGGCGTCGTACGCCCGTGCCGTGCGGCCGTACGACGGTCAGCTCGTCGGTGGCGTCCGGGAGGGGCTCGCCCTCGGGGTCCCAGAACGCGACGCGGGCCTCGCGCGGAAGGGGCGCGGGCAGGAACACGCAGGCGAGACGTGCCGGGACCGTGTCCTCGGCCCGCGCGCGGGCTGTCACCGTGGCCGTGCCGTCACTCATGTGTCCTGTCACCTCCCGTCCCTGTCGGATGAGCCGTGTCCGACTGTACGGGTGGGGTCTGACAACGGGTTCCGCGGCGGGCTCAGGGCACCGTGCGGCTGACCACGTACACCGTCGGATACACCGGGTCGGACATGTTCACGACCACGTCCTGGGTGGGGGCGGGGTTCTTCTGTTTGTGGGTGTAGCCGGACCAGGGGCCGGGGCCGGTGAGGTCCCAGCCGGAGATCTGGCGGTCGCGGGCACCGATGGCGTCGGCGCCCTGCTTCAGTTGGTCGCGGCGGATGCCGAGGGTGCCGAGGAAGCTGTCCAGACCCGCGCCGTTGGTGCGGAACTGGACGTACAGGCGGCTGGTCTTCCAGTTGTTGGTCTCGTAGTAGGCGAGCCGGTCGGCGGGGTGCGGTACGGGCACCTGGTAGAGGCGGCGCTGCACCTTGGAGGGCCAGCCGGAGGTGAGGCCGGTGGCGGAGTACTTCGCTTCCTTGTCCTTGCCGCTGTCCCGGCTCTGGTTGGCGGAGATCACCAGGTAGCCGGCCGGTACGCCGATGAGCAGCACGATGATCAGCAGGGTGAGGGCGCGGCGCTTGACGCGGTGGCGCGGGTCCTCGCCCGCCGGGTGCGGCGTGGTGGGGGCGGCTGCCTGGTGGGGAAGCGAGGTGGTCATGCGGTGTCCCGGTCCCGGCGGCCCTGGGTGTACCGCTCGAAGCGTTCGTAGCGCTCCACGCGGCGGCGCTTGGCGCGGCGGAAGCGGCGGGCGACCAGCCGGGCCAGGTCCGCGGCGCCGACCATGCCGGCCTCGGGGCCGAGCTGGGCGCGGGTGATGCGGGCCTCGGGGCGGTAGCCGCGGCCGGTGAGATGGCGCTTGAAGGCGTCCCGCGCGGGGCCGATGAGCAGGTCGTCGGCCGCGCTGACGCCGCCACCGATGACGAAGCAGGACGGGTCGAGGGCGGCGGCGAGGTTGGCGATGCCGACGCCGAGCCACTGGCCGATGTCCTGGAGCAGCTCGATGCACATGGCGTCGCCCTCGCGCGCCAGCTCGGTGATCATCGGGCCGGTGATGTCGCCGATGTTGCCCTTGACGTGCTCGATGATCCCGTAGGCGACCGGGGAGTCGGCGGCGGCCAGCTCCCGCGCCTCCCGGACCAGGGCGTTGCCGGAGCTGTACTGCTCCCAGCAGCCGCGGTTGCCGCACGGGCACCGGTGCCCGCCGGGCACCACCTGCATATGGCCGAACTCGCCCGCGACGCCGAACTTGCCCCGCTTGACCTGGCCGTCCTCCAGGATGGCGCCCCCGATGCCGGTGCCGAGGGTGATCATGACGAGGTGGTCCTCGCCGCGCCCGGCGCCGAAGCGCCACTCGGCCCAGGCCGCGGTGTTGGCGTCGTTGTCCACCAGGACGGGCACGGACAGCCGGCCGGAGAGCCGGTCGCGCAGCGGCTCGTTGCGCCAGGACAGGTGGGGGGCGAACAGGACGCGGTTGCGGTCGGCGTCGACCCAGCCGGCGGCCCCGATGCCGACGGCGTGCACGTCGTGCCGGTCGGAGAGGTCGAGCACCAGCTCGACGATGGTGTCCTCGACGACCTGGGGGCTCTTGGACTTGTCCGGGGTCTCCGCGCGGAGCTTCTCCAGGATGTTGCCGTCGGCGTCCACGACGCCCGCCATGACCTTGGTGCCGCCGATGTCGATGCCGACCGTGGGCACCCGGGGCGCGGTCAGGTGGGAGCGGCGTTCCCGGGTGCCCACCGTGCGCAGGACGGGGGCGCGGCGGGAGCCGATGGGGGCGGCGAGGTCGCGGTAGGTGCTCATCGGGCTCGATTGTGCCTCACGCTCACGCCGAGCGCGGCGCTGTCGGGGACGGAGCCGCGAATCCCCGCGGCTCCACGCCCGTCAGCCGCGCTTCAGCTCGTGGTGCAGAGCGTCCAGGTCCGCTCCGCCCGCCATCTGCTTGGTCAGTTCGTCCAGGGTGATCTCGTCGCGTGTGTGGTTGCCCACCATGGCGCCGCGCCGCAGCAGCACGAAGCGGTCACCGACGAGATGTGCGTGGTGCGGGTTGTGGGTGATCAGCACGACACCCAGGCCCGCATCACGTGCCGCGGCCACATATTTGAGGACCACACCGGACTGCTTGACGCCCAGCGCGGCGGTGGGCTCGTCCAGGACGAGCACCTTGGCGCCGAAGTGCACGGCACGCGCGATGGCCACGCACTGGCGCTCGCCGCCGGAGAGGGTGCCGATGGGCTGGTCGACGTCGCGCAGGTCGATGCCCATGCGCAGCAGTTCCTCGCGGGTGGTGCGGCGCATGAGGTCGGTGTCCAGGCGCGCGAAGGGGCCCTTGCCCTTGCGGGGCTCGGAGCCGAGGAAGAAGTTGCGCCAGACCGGCATGAGGGAGACGACGGCGAGGTCCTGGTAGACCGTCGCGATGCCCCGGTCCAGGGCGTCGCGCGGGGAGGCGAGCCGGGTCTCCTCGCCCTCGATGCGCAGGGTGCCGCCGTCGTGCTGGTGGAGCCCCGCGATGGTCTTGATAAGGGTGGACTTGCCCGCGCCGTTGTCGCCGAGGACACAGGTGATCTCCCCGGCGTGCACCTGAAGGGAGACGCCCTCCAGGGCGCGGACGTTGCCGTAGTGCTTGCTGACGTCGGTCAGCTCGACCAGGGGCGTGCGCTCTTCGGTGACGGTCATTTCGTGGCCTCCGCGCGCTTGCGGACCCAGGTGTTGAGCAGGGTCGCCAGGAGGAGCATGGCTCCGAGGAAGAACTTGAACCAGTCCGGGTTCCACTCGGCGAAGACGATGCCCTTGCTGGTCATGCCGAACAGCAAGGCGCCGACCGCCGAGCCGACGGCGCTGCCGTAGCCGCCGGTGATCAGGCAGCCGCCGATGACGGCCGCGATGATGTAGATCAGCTCGTTGCCGACGCCTTCGCCGGACTGGACGGTGTCGAACGAGAACAGCAGGTGCTGACCGGACACCCAGGCGCCGAAGGCGACGCCCATGTAGAGGCCGATCTTGGTCTTGGCGACGGGGACGCCGACCGCGCGGGCCGCGTCCTCGTTGCCGCCGACCGCGAAGATCCAGTTGCCGACGCGGGTGCGCAGCAGCACCCAGGAGGCGAGGGCGACCAGCCCGAGCCACCACAGCACCGTGACCTTGAGGTCGACCCCGCCGAGGCTGATCGTCGAGGCGAACACGGCGTGCGCGCTCGGGAAGCCCTCCATGTCGCCGATCGACTTGGTGGAGACCGTGCCGTCGATCAGCTTGGTGAAGCCCAGGTTCATGCCGGTGAGCATCAGGAACGTGCCCAGCGTGACGATGAAGCTGGGCAGCTTGGTGCGCGTCAGCATGAACCCGTTGAACGCGCCGACGGCCAGGGTGACCAGCAGGGACACCCCCGCGCCGACCCAGATGTCGGCCGTCATCTGGTAGCTGAACATCGAGGAGATCAGCGCGGAGGACGTGACCATGACGCCCGCGGAGAGGTCGAACTCGCCGCCGATCATCAGCAGGGCCACGGGAACGGCCATGATGCCGATGGTCGAGGAGGCGTACAGCACCGTGCTGATGCTGGCCGGGCGCAGGAAGCCGTCGGCGGCGACCGCGAAGAAGACCAGGACCGCGAGGGCGCCGACGACCGAGCCCAGTTCGGGCCGGGACAGCAGCTTGCGCAGCGGGGAGGTGCGCAGCAGCCGCTCGTCGCGGGGCTGCTCACCGCCCGGTGCCGGGCCGCCGGTGGGCCGGGTGTCGGTGGTGGTGCTCATCGGGTGCCCCGATCGGTGTACGCCGCGAGCGCGCCCGCCTGGTCCTTGGTGATGATCTGCGGGCCGGTCAGGACCGGCTTGCCGCCGCCGAGGACGTCGCCGTTGTACCTGTACAGCCACAGCAGGTCGACCGCCTCGTAGCCCTGGAGGTAGGGCTGCTGGTCGACGGCGAAGCCGAGGGTGCCGTCCTTCAGCTCGTCGGCGACCTTGGCGTTGAGGTCGAAGGTGTCGACCTCGGCCTTGCTGCCCGCGTCCTCCTTGGCCTTCACCACCGTGTCGGCGTAGGGGGCGCCCAGGGTGACGACGGCGTCCACGTCCCGGTCGGCCTGGAGCTTGGCGCCGACGGCGGACTGGACGTCGGGCATGTTGGTGCCGTTGACGTAGAGCTTGCGGACCTTGCCCTTGAAGGTCTTCTCCACGCCGTCGCAGCGCTGCTCGTGGCCGACGTTGCCCTGCTCGTGCAGGACGCACAGGGCGTTCTTGCGGCCGCGCTTGTTCAGCTCCTCGCCCACGGCCTCGCCGGCGATGGTCTCGTCCTGGCCGATGTGGCTGAGCGCGCCGAACGCCTTGGACTGCGCCGAGCCGGAGTTGACCGTGACCACCGGGATGCCGGCCTTGTGGGCGCGGGCCACGGCCGCCTTGAGGGCGTCGGGCTTGGCCAGGCTGACGATGATGCCGTCGACCTTCTTGTCGATCGCGGCGTCCACGAGCTGGGCCTGCTGCTGGGCCTCGTCGTCGTGCGAGTACAGGAAGTTGATGTTGTCCTTGACCGCCGCCTGCTTGGCGCCGCTCTGCACGATGTCCCAGAAGGTGTCGCCGTCTCCGGAGTGGGTGATCATCGCGATGGTCCAGCGGGGGGTGGTCACCGCTGCCCTGCCCTGGGCCGTGGCGGCCTTGCGGGCGTCCTCGGCCTTCTTGCCGCCGGTGCTGCTGCAGGCGGTCAGCGAGACGCAGGCGAGCAGTGCGAACGCTCCTGCCACCGTCATGCCTACCCGGTTCTGAAACCGTGCCACGAGGACATGCCCCTTCTTGCCGTGTTCTGACTTGCCGTGTTCTGACGTGCTCCAACGTGCGAGAGGGGCGGGCGAGCGCGCCGATCCGTACGACTCGACGGTGCCTCCACCTGCCCCAAACACTTCAGTATCGAACACACGGAACACTCGTTACCTGTCCGGGGCACACCTGACAGGGTATTTGTCCGGACAATGTGACGCGGCAGAGGGCGGTTCAGGGGCGTACGAGGAGCTGGAACTCGAAGGAATACCGGGCCGGACGGTAGGTGTGGTCGCCCTGCTCGACCGCGCGGCCGGTGTCGTCGAACGTGACGCGCCTCATGGTGAGCAGCGGGGCGCCTTCGGTCTCGGCGAGCCGGTCGGCCTCGGCGGGGGTGGCGCCGCGGGCTCCGATGGACTGGCGTGCACTGTGCAGGGTGATGCCGGCCGAGCGCATCAGCCGGTACAGGCCGGTGGCCTCCAGCCGGGCGGTGTCGAGGTCCAGCAGGCCGAGCGGCAGGTGGTTGATCAGGTACGCGATCGGCTCGCCGTGCGCCAGCCGCAGCCGCTCGACGCGGTGCACGTCGCCCCCCTCGGTGACGCCGAGCGCGGCGGCGATCTCGGCGGTGGCCGGGACGACCGTGTTGACCAGGACCTTGGTGGCGGGCCGGTGTCCGGCCGCCTCCAGGTCGTCGTAGAGGCTGCTCAGTTCCAGCGGGCGCTTGACCTGGCTGTGCACGACCTGGGTGCCGACGCCCCGGCGGCGCACCAGCAGCCCCTTGTCGACGAGGGACTGGATGGCCTGGCGGACGGTGGGCCGGGACAGCCCGAGCCGCGCGGCCAGCTCGATCTCGTTGCCGAGCAGGCTGCCGGGGGTGAGGGCGCCGCGCTCGATGGCGGCCTCCAACTGCTGGGCGAGCTGGAAGTACAGCGGCACCGGGGAGCTTCGGTCCACGCGGAGGCCGAGCGGCGCGGTCGGGTCCACATCAGGTTTCGGCACGGGCCCGAGCGTAGTCCGGTGCCCGGATGACGGGAAGTCGTGAAGTCCGGTTGTCCTGACATTTTGATTGACAGGTGCACGTTGTTCCCCCTCAATGTGTCCTCATGCGCATCGGGGTCATCGGGACAGGCCGCATCGGGGCCATCCACGCCAACACGCTGAGCCGCCATCGGGAGGTCGGATCGCTGATCCTGACGGACTCCGATCCGTTACGCGCACAGGAGCTGGCGCACCGGCTCGGCGAGACGGCGGCGCCCGGCGTGGACGAGGTCTTCCAGTGGGGCGTGGACGCGGTGGTGATCACCACCGCGACGGCGGCGCACGCGGAGCTGATCGGCCGCGCGGCCCGCTCCGGGCTGCCGGTGTTCTGCGAGAAGCCGATCGCGCTGGACCTGCCCGGCACGCTGCACGCCCTCGCCGAGGTCGCGGCGGCGGGGACCGTGCTCCAGATGGGCTTCCAGCGGCGCTTCGACGCGGGGTACGTGGGCGCCCGTGAGGTGGTGCGCTCGGGCCGGCTCGGCCGGCTGCACACCGTGCGCGCCCTGACCTCCGACCAGTCCCCGCCCCCGCCCGAGTGGCTGCCGCTGTCCGGCGGGCTGTTCCGGGACACCCTGATCCACGACTTCGACATCCTGCGCTGGGTCACCGGCCGCGAGGTGGTGGACGTGTACGCCACCGGCTCCGACGCCGGTCCCCCGATGTTCCGCGAGGCCGGCGACGTCGACACCGGCGCGGCCCTGCTCACCCTGGACGACGGCACCCTCGCCACGGCCACCGCGACCCGCCTGAACGGCGCCGGTTACGACGTACGCATGGAGCTGTCCGGCGAACTCGACACCGTCGTCGTGGGCTTGGACGACCGCACCCCGATCGCCTCCACCGAACCGACGGGCCCTCCCCCGGCCGACAAACCCTGGCCCGGCTTCCTCGAACGCTTCGGCTCCGCCTACGAGTCCGAACTCTGCACCTTTGTCGAGGTAGTCCGCGGCGAACACCCCAACCCCTGCGACGGCTGGCAGGCGTTGCAGGCCCTCCGCATCGCGGAGGCGTGCGAGATCTCCCGGCGCGAACGAAGAGCGGTCGCGCTCGCGGAGGTTCCGGACCGGGTGCAGTCCTCCTACGTCTGAGCCGCCCCGGACACGGCCCCGCCCCGCGACCCCTGACGTGGGGGGAAGAGTCGCGGGGCGGGTTGAACCGGCTTGTCAGCAGCCGTAGTTGATGAGGTTGAACGTGGCGTAGTGGTCGGAGGTGTAGTAGTCCTCCTGGGTCCGCTGGCCCGTGACGATGCGGCGGGCGCCGCGGGTCGGTTCGCCGGGGGTCTTGACCGTGTACTCGTGGTAGTACCCGGAGGACTGGCTGGGGAGGACGCCCTCGCGGTTCTGGAAGACGACGCCGTCCTGGGAGTACGGGTACGGGCCGCCCTGGGCGATGAGGTCGAGGGTGTCGTACGCCTGCGACGGCAGGGAGCCGTAGCAGATGCTGCCGACCGACGCGGTTGCCGCGTCCGCGGTGCCGGCGGAGACGGTGCCGCCGACGAGGAGGGCGGAGAGGAGGGCCGCCGCAGCGCCGATGTGAGTGGTGCGTGGGGGGAATCTCATGGGTTCATGATGACGCGCGTAGACGCGTTCATGTCAATGACGGAGATGTGGATTTTCCCGGCAGGTCCGATGAGTTCTCGCGGAGTTAACCTGCCCCAACAGGAGCCGTTCGGGCTCCTGTTGGCGTGTCGTCGAGCGCTCAGAACGACCCGTACTCGGGGCTGCCCGCCAGGTCGTACGACTGGATGGAGACGCCCTTGCCGGTGACCGTGCCGCCCGCGTGCCGGAAGCGGGTGGGGACGGCACCCTCCACGAACAGCCGGCGCCCCTCGCCCAGCACCACGGGGAAGGTGAGCAGGTGCAGGGTGTCGATCAGGCCGAGGTTCACCAGTGAGCGGACCAGCGCCCCGCTGCCGTGGATCTGGACCTCGCCCTCGGTGCGCTCCTTCAGCGCCTGGACCTCCTTGCCGAGGTCGCCGGAGAGCACGGTCGTCCCGGCCCACTCGGGGTCCTCGACGGTCGCGGAGACGACGTACTTCGGCAGCGCGTTCAGCTTGGCCGCGACCGGGTTCTCGGGGTCGGTCACCTTCGGCCAGTAGCCGGCGAAGATGTCGTAGGTGTGGCGGCCGAGCAGGAAGGCGCCGGCCCGGCCGAAGCTCTCGCCGACGAAGCCGCCGAAGTCGTCGTCGGCGTACGGGAAGGTCCAGCCGCCCTGGCCGAAGCCGCCGCTGGTGTCCTCCTCGGGGCCGCCGGGGGCCTGGTAGACGCCGTCGAGCGAGACGAACACGGTGGAGACGAGCTTGCCCATGGGGTGCCTTCTTCCGGGTGCGGGGTCGTGCTGTCAACGATGCAGACCCCGCGTGGGACCGCAACTCATCGGTCCCCCGGACGTCTCAGCCGTCCAGCTCCCGGTACCTGGCGGCCAGGCGGCTCGCGCCGGCCTCGGTGAGAGAGCCGAAGAGACGCAGCCGGGAGATCCCGCCGTCCGGATGGATGTCCAGGCGCGCGTGCGTGCCGACGGCGGGCGCAGGGAGCGGGAAGCGGTGGTTGGTGTCCGGCTGGAGCCGGGTGCGCGGCAGGATCTCGGTCCACTCGCCGCTCTCGCCGTCCCGCACCGACACCGACGCCCAGCCCGCGCTGTTCCCCTTCAGATACGCCGTGTCGATCTCCACCGCACGCACCAGCGCCTGCTCGGTCAGCCGGTACGTGATCCAGTCGTGGCCCCGGTCGCGGCGGCGCCGGGTCTCCCAGCCGTCGTCCATCCGCTGCGAGCGGCCCGGCCGGACGGTGTTGGCGGCCGGGGAGTAGAAGCGGTCGGAGGCGTCCTCGGCCCGGCCGCCGTTCTCCAGCGCGGCCACGTCGAAGGTGCCGAGCGTGGCAAGCCACTCGGGGTCCGGGACGATCTCGCCGTACGCGCGCAGCCGGGCGACGCCGCCGTCCGGGTGCTGGTTCAGCCGGAGGTGGGTGAAGCGCTGGGGCGCGGTGACGAGGAAGCCGTTCGCCGCGTGGCCGCCGACCGGGGTGATCGGGACGAGCGTCGTCCACTTCACGTCGTCGCCGAGCAGGTCCTCGGGGGACGGGTTGCCGGGCGCCGAGGTGGCCTCGACGGAGACGGCCTGCGGGTGGTTGCCCCGGAAGTGCGCGGTGTCGACGACGATGCCCCGGATCACGCCGGGCGTGCCGAGGCGGATCAGCGCCCAGTCGTGGTCGTCGGCGCCCGGCCAGGGGTCCTCGGCGCTCGGGCCGCGCCGACGGCGGGTCTCCCACCCGTCCATGATCTTGCCCTTGTGACCGAAGCGGCCGGGCTCGAACTCGGCGCGGTGGGGCAGCAGCAGGTTCTCCCGCTCGGCGAAGAACTCGTCGTTGGCGGCGATCACCCCGGCCCCCAGGCGCCGGTCGGCGAGGTCGGGGTGGTGGGTGAAGGGGAAGTCGGCGGTGCGGTAGTCCGCGTAGGGGTCGCCGCCGCCGTAGGGAGCCGCGTCGCCGGTGAAGCGGGGCGGGGTGGGGGGTTGCTGCGCCGTCACGGTGATCGGGGGTCCTCTCGGCAGGGGTGGGCTCAACCGGTCCGGGTGAGCAGGCGGCCCTTCGGCTCGGTGAACTCGCCTTCGGTGTAGATCTGTTGACCGCGCAGCCAGGTGGACCGCACCACGCCGTGCAGGGTCTTGCCTGCGTACGCGGTGACCGGGTTGCGGTGGTGGAGGCGGGCCGGGTCGACGGTGAAGGTGTCCTCCGGGGCGAGGACGGTGAAGTCGGCGTCCCGGCCGGGCGCGATGGCGCCCTTGCGGGCGAGACCGGCGAGCGCCGCGGTCCGGGCGGACATCCAGCGCACCACGTCGGTCAGTTGGTGCCCGCGTGCGCGTGCCTCGGTCCAGATCGCGGGGAGGCTGAGCTGGAGGCCGGAGATGCCGCCCCAGGCGGTGGCGAAGTCCGGCGTCTTGAGGTCGGCGGTGGAGGGCGAGTGGTCGGTGACGACGCAGTCGATGGTGCCCTCCGCGAGCGCCTGCCAGAGCAGGTCCCGGTTGGCGGCCTCACGGATGGGCGGGCAGCACTTGAACTCGCTCGCCCCGTCCGGGACTTCCTCGGCGCTCAGGGTGAGGTAGTGCGGACAGGTCTCGACGGTGACGCGGACACCGTCGGCGCGGGCGGCGGCGATCAGCGGGAGCGCGGCGGCGGACGAGAGGTGGAGTACGTGTACGCGGGCGTGCAACCTTCGCGCCTGTTGCAGCAGTTGGGCGATGGCGTCGGTCTCGGCCGCGTGCGGGCGGGAGGCGAGGAAGCCCGCGTACGCCGGTCCGGCGGGGGCGTCCGTGAGGTGGGACGGGTCCTCGGCGTGCACGATCAGCAGGCCGTCGAACCCGGCGATCTCGCCCAGCGAGCGGGCCAGTTGGGCGTTGTCCAGGTGCGGGAACTCGTCCACGCCGGACGGCGAGAGGAACGCCTTGAAGCCGAACACCCCGGCCTCGTGCAGCGGGCGCAGGTCCTTGACGTTACCGGGCAGCGCACCGCCCCAGAAGCCGACGTCGACGTGAGTCCGACCCTGTGCCGCCTCCCGCTTCACCCGCAGGTGGTCGACCGTGGTGGTCGGCGGCAGGGAGTTCAGCGGCATGTCGACGAGTGTGGTGATACCCCCGGCCGCCGCAGCACGGGTCGCCGTCCAGAACCCCTCCCACTCGGCCCGGCCGGGATCGTTGACGTGCACGTGCGTGTCGACCAGACCGGGCAGCAGCGCGTCGTCGCCCAGGTCGACGGCCGGAACCCCCACCTCGTACGGCAGCACGGCCCCGATCGTCCCGTCGACGATGGTGACCGTGGCGGGCAGCACCCCCTCCGGGGTGACGACCCGCGTGGACCGCAGCGCCAGCTCGACGTCGTCGGACACCCGAACCCCTCTCCGCCGTTCACGCCCAGGAAACGGTATTTACACCCATGTAACGGACTTCAACGTTCTGTTGAAGGAGTCTCGCCGGACGCTCGGGCACGAGTCAAGGGTGCCAGGCGCTGGGGCCGCGCGGCCTGAGCGGGCGAGGGGGTGTTCACGGGGCTTGGCCCCAGATGTCGCCGCACGCCACGGGCCGGTTCGCCGGACGCCGAGGTGCGGCTGGCGCCGAAGCGGACGCCCCGTCGCCAGATGCCCCGCGCCTGCCCTCGCCCCGGTCCGCATCCCGGCATGCTGGTCCCATGACACCCGACCAGGCCCCCCGCCACCCCCAAGTCGCCGGGCTCCTGCTCGCCGCCGGAGGCGGGCGGAGGCTCGGCGGGCGCCCGAAGGCCCTGCTGCGGCACGACGGGGCCCTGCTGGTCGAGCGGGCGGCCCGCGCACTGCGGGCGGCCGGGTGTACCCGCGTGCACGTGGTGCTCGGAGCGGGGGCCGACGAGGTGCGCGCACAAGCCGAGTTGAGCGGATGCGTGCTCGTGGACAACCCCGGCTGGGGCGAAGGGATGGGCTCCTCCCTGCGCGCTGGGCTCCACTCCCTCGCGGACACGGACGCGCGGGGCGTCCTGGTGAGCCTCGTCGACCAGCCGGGCATCGGCCCCGAGGCGCACGCCCGGGTGCTGGCCGCGTTCTCCGACGAGACCTCCCTCGTGTCGGCAGCGTACGACGGCAAGCGCGGGCACCCGGTGCTGCTCGGCGCCGCCCACTGGCCCGGTGTGGCCGCGACCGCCGAGGGCGACCGGGGCGCCCGCGACCATCTGCGGCAGCACTCCGCCGAGATCCGGCTCGTGGAGTGCGGGGACGTGGCCGAGCCGTACGACATCGACACCGGGGCCGACCTCGGCAGGCTGCGCCCCGGCGGGGCCCATTGAGGTTCGGCGATCAGGAAATTACGCTGCCCAGTCCGACCAGCCCGCCACGGAGGAAGTGACCGCTCATGTCCGCACCCGCGTCCCCGCCGGTCGTTGTCGACGCCGAGCCGCTCCCCCGGCAGGAGGAGGTCCTCACCGGCCCGGCGCTGGACTTCCTCGCGGAGCTGCACCGGCGGTTCACGCCGCGCCGGAACGAACTGCTGGCCCGCCGGGCCGAGCGCCGCGCCGAGATCGCCCGTACCGGCACGCTGGACTTCCTGCCCGAGACGGCCGGGGTGCGGGCCGACGACTCCTGGCGGGTGGCCCCCGCGCCGCCCGCGCTGGAGGACCGCCGGGTGGAGATCACCGGCCCGACCGACCGCAAGATGACGGTCAACGCCCTCAACTCGGGCGCCAAGGTCTGGCTCGCCGACTTCGAGGACGCCTCCTCCCCCACCTGGGAGAACGTGATCCTCGGCCAGCTCAACCTGACCGACGCCTACGCCGGCCGGGTCGACTTCACCGACGCCCGCAGCGGCAAGTCGTACGCGCTGCGCCCGCAGGAGGAGCTGGCGACGGTCGTGATGCGGCCGCGCGGCTGGCATCTGGACGAGCGGCACCTCAAGGGGGCCGACGGGGCACCGATCCCGGGTGCCCTGGTCGACTTCGGCCTGTACTTCTTCCACAACGCCGCCCGCCTGCTGGAGCTGGGCAAGGGCCCGTACTTCTACCTGCCGAAGACCGAGTCCCACCTCGAAGCCCGCCTGTGGAACGACGTGTTCGTCTTCGCACAGGACCAACTCGGCATCCCCCAGGGCACCGTACGGGCCACCGTACTGATCGAGACGATCACGGCGGCGTACGAGATGGAGGAGATCCTCTACGAACTCCGCGACCACGCCTCCGGATTGAACGCGGGCCGCTGGGACTACCTGTTCTCCATCGTGAAGAACTTCCGTGACGGCGGACCGGAGTTCGTGCTGCCGGACCGCAACCTGGTCACGATGACGGCGCCGTTCATGCGCGCGTACACCGAACTCCTCGTCCGCACCTGCCACAGGCGGGGCGCGCACGCGATCGGCGGGATGGCCGCGTTCATCCCGTCCCGCAAGGACGCCGAGGTGAACAAGGTGGCGTTCGAGAAGGTGCGGGCGGACAAGGACCGCGAGGCGGCCGACGGCTTCGACGGCTCCTGGGTGGCCCACCCGGACCTGGTGCCGATCGCCATGGAGTCCTTCGACAAGGTGCTCGGCGACCGCCCGCACCAGAAGGACCGACTGCGCGAGGACGTCCACGTCGAGGCGGCCGACCTGATCGACATCGGCTCGCTGGACGCGAAACCGACGTACGCGGGGCTGGTCAACGCGGTGCAGGTCGGCATCCGGTACATCGAGGCGTGGCTGCGCGGGCTCGGCGCGGTGGCCATCTTCAACCTGATGGAGGACGCGGCCACCGCCGAGATCTCCCGCTCGCAGATCTGGCAGTGGATCGACGCGGGCGTCGAGTTCGAGAACGGCGAGCGCGCCACCCCCGAGCTGGCCCGCCGGCTGGCGGCGGCCGAGCTGGAGGCGGTGCGCGCGGAGATCGGCGCGGAGGCGTTCGCGGCCGGCCACTGGCAGGAGGCGCACGACCTGCTGCTGACGGTGGCGCTGGACGAGGAGTACACCGACTTCCTCACCCTTCCGGCCTACCGGCACCTCACCGGCTGAACTCGCTCACTTGTCGGAGTGACCGAGGGACCGCTCCGGCGCCACCCGGTCGCGTACCAGCCGCTTGACCGCCGTGGGCTCGGGAAAGCCCTGCTCACGGCGGTCCCAGACCGGCTCGCCGTCCACCCGGACGACGAAGACGCCGCCGGTGCCGGGCTTGAGCGCGAGTGCCTCCAGCTCGGTCTCGAAGGTGGTGAGCAGCTCCTGCGCCAGCCAGGCCGCGCGGGGCAGCCAGCGGCACTGGGTGCAGTACTCGATCTCGACTCGGTGACTCACGAAAATCCTTTCATCCCAGGTGAACCGACCAGTCCTGTTCCGCCGCCGGGCGGCCGTGCAGGTCGGGGACCCGCTTGAGCCAGTCCGGGCGCCCCCGCTGGGACCGCTCGGCGCGGGCGGCCTCCTCGGCGGCGAGTTCCGCGCGGTCGGGGAAGTCGGTGGGCAGCCACTCGGCGGAGAGCCGGGCGCGGGCCAGCAGGTGGTCGACGTATGCGGCGCGGGCCTCGTCCGGGGTGGCGAAGGCGGGGTCGTCGGTGAGCCAGGCGTCGGGCACCTCGGCGAGGATGCCGCGCAGCAGCTCCTCGGTGACCTTGGGGGCCAGCTCGGCGTCGGCGGCGCGCACGTCGGGGCCGTACTGGCCGAGGGCGTGGTGGCGGAAGTCGTACTTGCGGCCGGGGTCGGTGGTGTCCCAGCGGTGGTGGAAGACGAGGGCCGCGCCGTGGTCGATGAGCCACAGGCGCGGGGGCGCGGTGCCGAAGGTCGGCCAGACCATGAGGTTGGAACTGTGGACGGTGCGGTCCACGTTGGCGGTGAGCGCGTCCAGCCAGACGATCCGGCCCGCCTCCAGCGGGTCCACGGGGAAGTGCCGGGCGATCTCGGGGGTGAGGTCGCGGGCGCCCGGCAGGTAGTCCATGCCCAGATTGACGCCCGCGCTGGCGCCGTGCAGCTCGCGTACCTCCTGGTGCGGCTCGTCGGCGGCCACGGCAGGGTCGAAGTGGACGAGCACCAGCTCGGGGAAGCGCAGGCCCAGGGCGCGGGCCAGCTCGCCGACGATCACCTCGGCGACGAGCGCCTTGCGGCCCTGCGCGGAGCCGGTGAACTTCACGACGTAGGTCCCCAGGTCGTCGGCCTCGACGACCGCGGGTACGGAGCCGCCGGTGCGCAGTGGCTCGATGTAGCGGGTTGCGGTGACCTCGGTCAGCATTCACCCAGGTTATGCGATCGCGAAAGCCCGCTCGGGGCCCTGGAAAGGACCCCGCCTCTCTGCCAAGATCACGACTCGTCCGGTCACCGTTCTTCACAGGGGAGTTCACATGCGCGGGGACAGAGTCGGCGGAGTGCGGCGAGCGGGTACGGTCCTGACGGTGACGCTGCTGACCGCCGGGCTGAACGCCATGGGCGGTGTCACCCCCGCCTTCGCGGCGGGGAGCGGGCCCGTCTTCAACGTTCCCGGTCCGAACAGCAGCCAGGCGGAGAAGGAGGCGATACGCACCCAGTTCCTGAACGTCATACAGAACGCCGTACCGGGCTCCACCCTCAAGATGGCGATGTACCACCTGTGGGACGCGACCGTGGCGCAGGCCATGGCCGACGCGCACGACCGCGGGGTGAACGTGCAGGTCATCATGGACAGCACCGAGACCTCCAGCGACGGTGACGGCACCAGTTACCCCCTGCTGACCGCCGCCCTCGGCACCGACACCTCGGCCCCCTCCTTCGTGACGCTGTGCGGCGCCGACCACGCCTGCAATTCCACGGTGACGCCGTCGATCAACCACAACAAGTTCCTGATCTACGACGTGGACAACGGCGCCACCTCCACCGTCATCCAGTCGTCGTCGAACCTCACGCCCTCGAACTACTCCAAGTTCTGGAACGACGCGATGGTCGTGCAGAACGACCAGGGCGTGTACCAGGCGTACACCACCTACTTCGCCAAGCTGAAGGCGAAGAACGCGGCCGGCTGGGCCTATCTGACGCCCACCCCGCACAGCCCGTACACGTACTACTTCTTCCCGCGCCCGAAGGACGATCCGCGCCCCGGGGACACGATCGTCAACGTGCTGGACAACATCGGCTGCACCTACACCGAGGGCGGCACCACCAAGCACTCCACCGTGCGGGTCGGCATGTACAAGATCACCCGGCAGGGCGTGGCCGACAAGCTGAAGGCGCTCAGGAACGCCGGGTGCAATGTCGACATCGTGTACACGCAGATGGACAGCGCCGACTCCACCGGCAGCGCGGGCACCTGGGAGGCGCTGCACTACAGCGGCGGGCCCGCCGTGCGGTGCGTGAACTTCGACGACGACGGCGACGAGGGGACCACGAAGCCCACCCAGCGCCAGATCATCCACTCCAAGTTCCTGCTGATCGAGGGCAAGTACGGGGACGACACCGGCCGCAAGGTGATGTGGACCGGCAGCCACAACTACAGCGGGCCCGCGCTGACCAACAACGACGAGGCGCTGCTGAAGGTCGACGACCCGGGCATCTACGCGAGCTATGTCACCCGCTACAACGCCGTGCGGGCCGCCGCCAGCCCCGGTACCGCCGACAACAACCCGGCGTGCAAGGGCGTGACCGAGGCGCCGGACGCCTGACCGCGTCCCCGTTACCGGGCGCCGCCCTCGTACAGCGGGTTCGGCAGCGGCAGGTAACGGGCGTCCGCCCCGTCCGCGCCGGTCCAGCGGAGCAGCAGGTTGGTCTTGCCGGGCAGGGCGGGAGCTGCGAGCAGGGCCGGTATCTCCGGGAGCGGGTGGCGGGACAGCTCGGCGCGGACGGCCGGCCAGGGGTCGAGGCCGGGGTGGTGTTCGGCGAGGGCGGCGGCGATCTCGCCGAGGTGGTTGACGAGCAGGCAGTACACCAGCCGCTCCCACCCGGCCTCGCGGCTCACGTCGGACAGCAGCTTGGCGCCCTCGGCGTCCCGGAACAGCGCCTGCACGGGCGTTCCGGTGGCGTCGACGGCGACGAGGGTGTTCTGGAGGTGCGCCTCCAGCACCACCCCGTGCTCGTCGAAGGCGCGGAGCGCGGGCGGGACGACCTGGCGCAGATACGCGGACCACCAGGCGTCGGGATCGGGCGCGGCGGCGAGCGGGCTGCCGTCGAAACCCTCCGCGAGCCCGGCGGCGAGCAGCGGTGTGGCGCCGGGCAGGAGGTGGCCGCGCAGGCCGTCACGGACGAGGACGGCGAGTTCCTCGAAGGCGAACGCGGCGGTGCGGTAGCCGCGGTCGCTCAGCCAGGCCGCGGGCGGCTCCATGGCGGCGAACGCTTCACGGGTCGCGGTGTCGGTGCGGTCGAGCTTCTCCAGGTCGTGGCGCCACAGCCGGCGGATGTCGTTGGTGATGCGGACGTCCAGGCTGAACTTGAGGAAGAGGTCGCGGGCCGGTTCGTACACCGTGCGCACGGCCGCCGTCGGCCAGACCACTGACTCGGTGGTGCCGAGCCGGATCAGACGCCGGTCGGCGAAGGCGGGGGCGAGGTCGCCGGCGAGGAGGTCGAGCTGCCAGGGGTGGGCGGGCAGCAGGCGGTAGCCGGGCGGGGCGGTGCCGAGGGCGTCCAGGGCACCGGTGTCGCCCTCCTCCACGGCCTGGTCCTCGCGCACCCCGAGCAGCACCAGCGGGAACCGGGCGTGCGCCTCGGGGGCGTACGGCAGCCAGGCCGCGACCGGCCCGCCGCCGCGCGCCTTGGGCGCCGGGTGGTGGGGGTGGCCGGTGATCAGCGACTGCTCGGAGCGCAGATACGGGTCCTCGGGGGCGAGGGTGCGGGCGCGGCCGGTGAGCAGGGCGGCGACGGTGTCGCGGCTGTCCAGCATCTCGGCGGGCAGGTCGTCGTTGGGCAGTCCGGTGTGGGCGCGCAGTTCCTCGGCGACGAGTTTGACCAGTTCGGCGTGGGTGAGCCGGTGCCAGGCGCCGTCCGCGTGCACCTCGGGGTCGGCCGGGCGGCGGCCGGGGCGCACCCGGAGCAGCCGACCGGTGCCGGGCAGCCGGTACACGGCCCGGTCCCCGCTCTCCGGGACCGGCCGGGCCACCTCGCGCAGCAGGCAGTTCAGCAGCGGCGCCGAGGCGTAGGCGTCGGCGCGCCGGGCGGCGTCGGTCGGGGGCTTGAGGTCCACGCGTTCCACTCGTTCTCGTCGTGCTGACCGGCCTCGGAGGGGCCGACCGTGCTCAGTATGTCTGCGGTATCCGACAATCGTGCCCTGAGCTGCCAGTCCCCGAGGAGCCGACCGTGTACCACTCCCCCACCGCCGAGGCCGAGGTCGCCGAGGAGCTGGCCGCCGTGCGGCCCGCCCTGCGCGACCGCTACACGGCCGCGCTGCCGGGAGCCCGCGCGGCGGTGCTGACCCGGCTGTGGCGGGCGCTGGCGCACGAGCCGTTGCCGTGGGTCGCGTCCCGGACGCGGGGGGCACACGGGCTGACGGTACGGCTGGCGGACGGCCGGGCGCTGCACGGCCCGCGCTCGGACCCGTACGCGACCGGCGACCGCGTCACCGAGGTCCGCCTCGACCGGGAGCGGTACGCGGACCCCGCGCGGCTGATGACGGACCTCGCGGTGCCGCACGCGGCCGCGTTCGCCGCCGAGTTGGCGAACAGCGCGGCCTCGCTGGCGCTGTCCCGCGCCGGGGTGGCCGAACCGGGTGCCCGGTGGCCGGAGCGGGACTGGGAGTGGGAGCAGCGGGTGGTGGACGGCCACCCCTTCCATCCCAACTGCCGTTCCCGGCCCGGCTTCTCGGTGGCCGACCAGTTGGCGTACGGGCCGGAGCACCGGCCGGTGGTGGAGCTGGGCACGGTCGCGGCGCCGGTGGACGAGTGCCTGGTGTCGGGCGAGTGGCCGGGCGAACTCCGTTCCGGTGGCGATCTGTTGCTGCCGGTGCATCCCTGGCAGGCGGCGCATGTGCTCAAGCGGGCCGCCGAGCCGTGGCGTCCGGCGCATCCGCTGATGTCGCTGCGCACGCTGGCGCTGCCCGGCGGACCGCATGTGAAGACCGCGCTGAGCGCCCGGCTGACCTCCTCGGTGCGGGACATCTCCGCGTACTCGGTACGGGCGTCGGCCGCGCTGTCGGTGCTGGCGGCGGAGCTGGTCGGGCGGATGGACGGGCTGCTGGAGGTCACGCACACGATCGGCGCGGCCACGGCCCACTCGCCGGATCTGGCGGTGCTGCTGCGCGAGTCGCCCGAGACGTACCTGACTCCGGGCGAGCGGGTGCTGCCGGTGGCCGCGCTGGCCACCACCGCGCTGCCCCAATCCCCCGACTGGCTGGCCGCGTTCACCCGGCTCGCGCTCACGGCGGGGCTGCGGCTGCTGGACCTGGGAGTGGCGTTGGAGGCGCACGGCCAGAACCTCCTGGTGGTGCTCGCGCCGGACGACACCCCGCTGCGGCTGATCTACCGCGACCTGGCCGACATCCGCGTGAGCCCGGCCCGGCTGGCCCGACACGGCATACGTGCAACCGAGTTGACGGGACGCCTGGTCACGGATGACGAACTCACCCTGCGCCGCAAGCTGTTCGGCTCGCTGGTCGGGGGCGCGCTCGCGGCGACGGCCGGTTCGGGCCCGGCGCTGGGTGCCGCACTGCGGGCCGCGCTGCCGGATCTGCCCCGTACGCCCGACCTGGCGGCGCTGTGTGAAAATCCGCTGCCCGTCAAGGCGTTGACCCTGATGAGGCTGTCTCCGGAGACTCCAGGCGACCTGTGGACGGAGCTGCCCAGCCCCTTCGTTTTGGAGCCCGACACGTACGATCAATAAGATCCGCCGATGATCAGAAGACAACGGCTGGCGGCGGGCGTCTGCGCCCTGCTCGCCGCCCTGGCGGCCGGGATCGCGTGTCCCGGCGGGGCCGCAGCGGACGAGACCGAGCCGCAGCCCGCTCCGAAGGTCGAACTCGTCCTGGATGTCAGCGGTTCCATGCGCACCCGGGACATCGACGGCGGTACCCGGATGGCGGCGGCCAAGCAGGCGTTCAACGAGGTGCTCGACGCGACGCCCGAGGAGGTGGAGCTGGGCATCCGCACCCTGGGCGCCAACTACCGCGGCAACGACCGCAAGGAGGGCTGCAAGGACACCGCGCAGCTCTACCCGGTCGGCCCGCTGGACCGCACCGAGGCGAAGACGGCGGTGGCCACCCTGGCCCCGACCGGCTGGACCCCCATCGGCCCGGCGCTGCTGAAGGCGGCCGGCGACTTCGGGAACGGTGACGGCACCCGCCGGATCGTCCTGATCAGCGACGGCGAGGACACCTGCCAGCCCCTCGACCCGTGCGAGGTGGCCCGCGAGATGGCCGCCAAGGGCATCGGCCTGACCATCGACACCCTGGGCCTGGTGCCGGACGCCAAGACCCGTGACCAGTTGAGCTGCATCGCGGACGCCACCGGCGGCACCTACACCTCCGTGCAGCACAAGGAGGAACTGACGGACCGCGTCGGCCAGTTGGTCGAACGGGCCGCCGATCCGGTGGTGACGCCGGTGGCCACCGAGGGCGCCGACGCGTGCGCCGGGGCCCCCGCGCTCAAGTCCGGTCTGTACACGGACCGCGAGGAGTTCGGCAAGCAGCGCTGGTACAAGGTCGACGTCCAGCCCGGCCAGGAGCTGCGCGCCTCGGTGAGCGTCGCCGACGACCGCGCCACCAACCCCAACTATGGTGTACTGCTGCGGGCGGTGACCCAGCAGGGCCGCGAGATCGTACGCGGCGAGGGCGCCGGCACCGGCCGCACCGACGCCATCTCCACCGGTCTGCGCTACCCCAGGCCCGAGTCCGACGACGACAACGCGACCCCGGAGACGGTGTGCCTGCAGGTGACCAACTCCTTCTCGGCCACCCCCGGCGTGAAGACCACCCCGGGCATGCCGCTGGAGCTGACGGTCGACGTGGTGGACGGTCCCTCGACCGCCTCCGACGTGGCCTCCTTCGGCCTCGGCCGAGGCTGGTGGCTGCTGGCCGCGCTGGTGCTGACCGGTTTCGTCGCGGGTCTGCTGTGGGGCTGGCTGTCCCGCTGGCGGGTCGCGGTCTGGAGGACGAACTGATGCGTGCGACACGTGTGCTGAGCGCGGCCCTGCTGACGCTGGGCCTGGCCGCCGCCCCCGCCGCGGCCGACTCCTCCCCCTCCCCGAGCGCCTCGGCGGACGGCAAGGCCCCCACCCAGGCGGGTACGTCCTTCCGTACGGCGGCCGAGATGGACCAGGGCCAGACGGCCACCGCGTCCGCGTCCACCGGTGACTACCTGTACTGGTCGTTCCCGGCCGACACCGGGCAGCGCCCGACGGTCAAGGCGACGGTGAAGCTGCCGGACTCGCACGCCGCGCAGACCTGGCAGCTCGACGTCTACGACGGCCTGCGGCGCCACCAGTCCTGCCAGTACGGCGCCGCCACCCGCACCGCCGAGCAGGGCACGGCCACGGTCGAACTGGCCTGTGTGCTGCGCACGGTGCGCGCCTGGTCCGAGCCGTGGGCCAACGACCCGCTGCCCGGCACGTACTACGTGCGGCTGACGGTGCTGAACCTCGGCTCCGCCGACCTCGGCCTGCCGGTGCGGGCCGAAGTGCGCGCGGACTCGAAGGACATCGGCGGCGCGGCGGCGGTGGACGGCTCGCTGGGCAAGCCGCTCGTCCCCGGTGTCGCGGTCAAGTCCGAGGCGGAGAAGGACGGTTCGAAGTCGGCCGTGCTCTCCGCGATCGAGCCCGACGACGGCTGGTCCTCGCACTGGTGGTCCAGCCGCTGGGTGTGGACCGCCGTCGGCGGTGTCCTGGCCGCGCTCGCGGGCATCGGCGGTTACGCCCTGACCCGGGGCCGGGGACGCCCGACGTACGTCCCACCGGGCGCCTGACCCGGACGAAGGCCCGCCGAAACGGCGGGCCTTCGTCATTCCCGCAGCGCCTTGGCGAGGGCGCCGTCGCCGGTCACCGTGACCCGCCCCGCCCGCACCGCGTCCGCGATCCCCGACTCGCCCCGGCAGACCTCCGCGCAGGTCGCCGCGTCCATCACCAGCCGGGCGTCCGCGGCCCCCGGCGCCGGTCCGTGTCCGTACACCGGCCCGTCCTCCGCACCGACGTACAGATGGAAATCGCCCTCCTCCAAGGCGACTTCGACCACCCCGGCCCCCGCCTCCGCCGCGCTCAGCGCCGCAAGCAGCGGCAGCGCCGACCAGTGGGCGCGTACCGCGTCGGTGGGCCGCAGTTCCGCCAGCTCGGGGCTTCCCCACTCCCCCAGGGCGTGCAGCACGGGCAGCAAGTCCCGCCCACGCCCGGTGAGTTCGTACACGTAGGCGGCGCCGGGCGGGGGCAGCTTCCGCCGGGCGGTGAGTCCGTCCCGCTCCATGTCCTTGAGCCGGGAGGCGAGCACGTCCGTGCTCACGCCGGGGAGGTCCGCGTGGAGGTCGGTGTAGCGGCGGGGTCCCGCCAGCAACTCCCGGACGATCAGCAGGGTCCAGCGGTCCCCGACGAGGTCCAGGGCGCGGGCCGCGGAGCAGTACTGGTCGTAGCGTCGGCGAGGTGGCATGCGACGCAGTCTAGACATGTTGTTGGACTTTCCAAGCTCCTACTTGGTAAAACCAAGCAACACCAGTTACCGGAGGGGTCGCGGCGCATGGAGTTCCGGCAGTCGAACAAGCTCAGCGAGGTCTGCTACGAGATCCGCGGTCCGGTGATCCAGCACGCGGACGCGCTGGAGGAGGCGGGGCACAGTGTGCTGCGCCTGAACACCGGCAACCCGGCGCTCTTCGGTTTCGAGGCGCCGGAGGAGATCACCCAGGACATGATCCGGATGCTCCCCCGCGCCCACGGCTACACCGACTCGCGCGGCGTCCTCTCGGCCCGCCGGGCGGTGGCCCAGCGCTACCAGACCCTCGGCCTGGAGGTGGACGTCGACGACGTGTTCCTGGGCAACGGCGTCTCCGAGCTGGTGTCCATGGCCGTACAGGCGCTGGTGGAGGACGGCGACGAGGTCCTCATCCCGGCCCCGGACTTCCCGCTGTGGACGGCGGTCACCACGCTGGCCGGCGGCAAGGCCGTGCACTACCTCTGCGACGAGCAGTCCGACTGGGCCCCCGACCTGGCCGACATGGCGTCGAAGATCACCGAGCGCACCAAAGCCGTGGTCATCATCAACCCCAACAACCCGACCGGCGCGGTGTATCCGAAGGAGATCGTCGAGGGCATCCTCGACCTGGCCCGCCGCCACGGCCTGATGGTGTTCGCGGACGAGATCTACGACCAGATCCTCTACGACGACGCCGTCCACCACTCGGCCGCCTCCCTCGCCCCCGACCTGGTCGTCCTCACCTTCTGCGGACTGTCCAAGACCTACCGGGTGGCGGGGTTCCGCTCCGGCTGGCTGGTGGTCACCGGGCCCAAGCAGCACGCCAAGAGCTATCTGGAGGGCCTGACCATGCTGGCCTCCATGCGGCTGTGCCCCAACGCGCCCGCCCAGTACGCCATCCAGGCCGCGCTCGGCGGCCGCCAGTCCATCCACGAACTCACCGCGCCGGGCGGCCGGCTGTACGAGCAGCGGAACGTGGCCTGGGAGAAGCTGAACGAGATCCCCGGCGTCTCCTGCGTCCGCCCCAAGGGCGCGCTGTACGCCTTCCCGCGCCTCGACCCCAAGGTGCACAAGATCCACGATGACGAGAAGTTCGTCCTCGACCTGCTGCTCCGCGAGAAGATCCAGGTCGTCCAGGGCACCGGCTTCAACTGGCCCACCCCCGACCACTTCCGCATCCTCACCCTCCCCTACGCCGACGACCTGGAGGCGGCCATCGGCCGGATCGGCCGCTTCCTGAGCGGGTACCGGCAGTAGCTCGGCGGGGGGCTGTCAGTGCCCGGCCGTACGCTTCGAGGACCAGTAGCGGACCGGAGGGAGCACCGCCGTGGCACGACCGCCCACCGCCGCCCAGCGCCGCGTCATCGAGGATGCCGACCCCGGCACCGGGCGGCTGCGGGGCACGGACGCCCAGCTCGCCGCGCTGGTCCGGCTCGGCCTCGCCTTCCGGCACCCCCGGCCGCCCCACGACCACTTCCTGACCCCGGCCGGCCACCGCCTGCGCGAAGCCGAACCGGAACCCGCCGCCCCCGCCGCCTCCGCCGGTGTCTTCGCCGCCCGGGTCGGCGGCGCGGAGGAGGCACCGCCCGGCCCCTCCCGGGCACGCGAGGTGCGCGACGCCTGGCAGGGCCTCATGGAACTGCGCCGCATGACCAACCCCGACAGCGCCACCGACCGCCCCTGCGGCTGGGAGCGCACGCACCTGGTCCGCGCCGCCGCCCTCGCCCTGGAGGCGGCCGGCCACCACCCAGAGAACGCGGGCACCCCCGGCTACCGCGTCCGCGCGACCCCGCAGCCGGAGGCGGTCGCGGTGTACGGCCCGGCACTCCAGCCGTACACGGCCACGCTGGAGGCGGCGGGCTGGCAGTGCGGCGAATACACCGATGCCCGCACCAGAACCCGCCACCTCCTCGCGTCCCCACGCCGGGTGTGAGAGCCCGGTCAGCTCCGCGCGAGCCGCTGCGCCTGCTCGCGGGTGGTGCGGGCGATCGCGTCCTCGTCCACGTGCAGCAGCCCCCCGTCCGCCACGATCTGCCGGCCGCCCACGAAGGAGGCCGTGACCGGGGCGGGCGCGCCGAGCACCAGGGCCGCCACCGGGTCGGCGATGGAGGCGTGGGCCAGGGTGTCCATGCGCCAGAGGACCACGTCGGCGAGCTTGCCGGGCTCCAGGGAACCGATCTCCCGTGCCCGGCCCAGGACTTGGGCGCCACCGTAGGTGCCGAGGCGGAGGGCCTGACGGGTGGTGAGCGCGGCTTCCCGGTGCGGGCCGAGGCGGGCCACGAGGAGGGCGTTGCGCAGTTCGGTGTGGAGTTCGCCGGACTCGTTGGAGGCCGTGCCGTCCACGCCCAGGCCGACCGGGACGCCCGCCGCCAGCAGGTCCGGCACCCGCGCGATCCCCGCCGACAGCCGGGCGTTGGAGGACGGACAGTGGGCGACGCCGGTGCCGGTGCGGGCGAAGGCGGCGATGTCGGAGTCGTTCATGTGGACGCAGTGCGCCATCCACACGTCCTCACCCAGCCAGCCGGTGGACTCGAAGTACTCGGTCGGGCCCACCCCGAACAGCTCGTGGCAGAACTTCTCCTCCTCCACCGTCTCCGAGCCGTGGGTGTGCAGCCGCACCCCCAGCCGCCGCGCCAACTCCGCTCCCTGCCGCATCAGTTCGGTGGAGACGGAGAAGGGTGAGCAGGGCGCGACCGCGACCTGGGTCAGCGCGCCGAAGGAGGGGTCGTGGTGTTCGCGGACGGTGGCCTCGGTGGCGGCCAGCGCCTCGTCCAGGCTCTCCACCGCGAAGTCCGGCGGCAGCCCGCCGTCCGACTCGCCCCGGTCCATCGAGCCCCGGGCCAGGGTGAGGCGGACGCCGGTGTCGCGGGCGGCGCGCACGATGGCGCCGGACAGGTCTCCGGTGCCGCGCGGGTAGACGTAGTGGTGGTCCATCGCGGTGGTGACACCGCCGCGGGCCATCATCGCCAGCGAGCCCCGCGCACCCGCGGACACCATGTCCTCGTCGATGCGCGCCCAGGTCGGGTAGAGCGCGGTCAGCCAGTCGAAGAGGTTGTGGTCGGTGGCCAGGCCCCGGGTGAGCCACTGGTAGAAGTGGTGGTGGGTGTTGACCAGGCCGGGGGTGGCCAGGTGCCCGGTGGCGTCGATCCGGCGGGTGACCCCGGTGAGCCCCTCGGGGGCCGGGCCCGGTCCCACGCTTTCGATGCGGTCGTCCGCGAGGACGAGGTGCCCCGTGGCGTACTCGGTGTCGTCGGCGTCCACGGTGGCGATCGCGCAGTTCTCGATGACGATGCGCTCGGCTGCTGCCACGGTTCGTCCTTCGCTCTCAGAGGTTGGTGAGGTCCACCGGGATCGCCGCCTCGCGGCCCTCGCGGAGGACGGTCGCCTCGATCAGGCCGTAGGGCCGGTCGGCGGCGAGGTACACCTCGTTGTCGTTGGTCAGCCCGAAGGGCGTGAGGTCGGCCAGGAAGTGGTGCTTGTTCGGCAGGGAGAGCCGGATCTCATCCGTCTCGGCACGCTCCCCGATCACCCGCGCGCCCATCTCGTACAGGGTCTGCTGGAGGGAGTACGAGTAGGTTCCGGCGAAGGCTTCCAGCAGGTGGCGCCGGGTCTCGGCGTAGGAGGCGTCCCAGTCCGGTGCGTCGCCCTCGCCGGTCCAGCCGTACCGCCAGCGGGCGCTCACCTCGGTGGCCAGCACCCGGTCGTACGCCTCGGGCAGGGTGGTGTACTCGTCCTTGGCGTAGCCCCAGAACTCGGAGTCGGTGGAGTTCAGCACCACCAGGTCGCGCAGGCCGGAGACGACCTGCCAGGACGTGCCGTCGTGGAAGACCTGGGTGAGCCGGACCTCCTGGCCCTTGCGGACGAAGGAGTGCCCGCCGTCTTCCGCGCCGATCCGGTCCCAGGCGTACTCCTCGATCCGGATGCGGGCCGTGCGGATCGCCTCCTGGGAGGTGACGAAGTGCCGGGCGAGGTGGATGCCGAACTGCTCGGCGGACTCGATGCCGTACCGCTTGGCGAACGCGTACACCGTGTTCTTGGTGGTGTCGGTCGGCAGGACGTGGGCGTTGGAGCCGGAGTAGTGGACGTCGTCCATGTCGCCGCTGAGGGTGACCGAGACGTTGAGGTCCTTGATGTGGTGGGTGGCGCCGTCGCGCGTGATCCGGACGACCCGGTTCTCGGCCTTGCCGTACTGGTTCTGCGCCAGGATCGCGGGCCCGGCCGGACGGGACGTTTCTGCCATGAAAGCTAGCTCCCTCGGTATACGGAGTAGCCGAACGGGCTGAGCAGCAGCGGGACGTGGTAGTGCTCCCCGGCCCGGACGGCGAAGGTGACGGTCACCTCCGGGAAGAACGCGTCCCCTCTCCCGCTCAGGTACGGCTCCACGGCGAAGTCGAGCCGCACCTGCGCGGTTTCCCTGGGCGGGGCCGGCAGGTCCCGGCAGCGGCCGTCGGCGTCGGTGGTCCCCTCGCCGAGCGGCCGCCATTCGGCGCCGGAACCGGTGCGCGCCGAGAGGCGGACGGTCACGCCCTGGGCGGGGCGGCCGAGCGAGGTGTCCAGGATGTGCGTGGACACGGAGGCGGTGGTGGTCATGGTGCGGGCGTCCTTCAGGCGACGAGTCGGGCCAGGCGGATGCGGTTGATCCTGCCCAGTTCGGCGCGGGCGATCTCCCGTTCCCGCTCCGGCGTGTTGCCGAGCCGCTCCGTCAGTGCGTCGCGCATCTGCTCACCGGTCAGGCCGGTGGCGCAGATCAGGAAGACATGGCCGAAGCGGTCCTGGTAGGCGAGGTTCAGTTCGAGCATCTCGGCACGCAGGGCGTCGGAAGCGTCCGCCATGCCGCGCTGCTCCCGCGCGGAGGCGGGGTCGCCGGGCTTGGGACGGCCGATCGGGGGGTGGCCCGCCATCGCCTCGGCCAGGTCGTCGGCGCCGAGTCCGGCGAGGGCCGCGTCGGCGGCGAGGTAGAGGTCGTCCGGGGTGGCGTACGGGCGGGCGACCAGGAGCAGGCGGCCCCAGGCGGTGGAGGCGCACACCTCGTGCAGGGCGGCGAGCGCGGCCTCGTCCCCGAGGGCGTTGAACCGGGCCAGGCCCAGGGGGGTGGCGGGCGATGTCACGGGCGCCTCCGTGGCCGCGAGGGCCGTCGTGCCGGACGGGGTGCCGTCAGCTAACGCCTCACCGCGACGACACGTCAACACTTTGTTGAAAATTCTGGGTTACCTGCCCCGGACGGGCTCAGCGGCCCTTCTCCCGGTTGAGGTAGTTGTAGATGGTGAAGCGGCTGACGCCGAGCGCCCCCGCCACCGTCTCGACTCCGTGCCTGACGGCGAAGGCGCCGCGCGCCTCCAGCGTCCGGACGATCTCCTGCTTGGCCTTGCGGTCCAGCTCTGCCAGCGGCCGCCCCTCCCGGCGCTCCAGCGCGGTGAGGATGTGGTCGAGGGACTCCGCGAGCTGCGGCAGCCGTACGGCGACGACGTCGGCGCCCTCCCAGGCCAGCACCACGTCGTCCGGGCCCGCCTCGCCCGGCGGCAGGAGTTCGCCGCCCATGGCGTCCACGAGGGGTCGCACGGCCGCGAGGAAGGGCTCTTCGGCGGTCACCTACCGCTCCTCCCCGACGACGTTGACCTGGAGGGATATCCGGGTCGCCCCGGCCTCCAGACTCCGCCGCAGCAGCGCGTCCACGGCAGTGAGCACCCCGTCCGCGCCGCCCTCGGCCATGGTGCCGAACGGTCCCACGTCCACGGTGTCCAGACCGCCGCCCTCGACGACCTCGCGGGCCGCCACGGCGTGCGCGGGCGGGACGTCCAGGTCGAAGGGTTCGGTGGTGAACTCCACTCGCAGTCTCAACTCTGCCCCCAGGTCTAGGTCGTACGACCTTAGTGGACGCCCCCGAGAGCACAGGTCGGCCCCGCGGGCTGCTCCCGCGGGGCCGGTGAGGTCACTCGGGCAGGTCCCCCGTCGCCCAGTCGGTGTCGGGTGCCGTGGTCAGGGTGAAGTCCAGTCTGCCGCCGTCGCGCGCCTGGGCCGGGGTGAGCCAGGAGCGGGTCACCGGGTGCCCGTCACGGCGTACGGCGCCGATGTAGACGTGGGTGTCGTCGGCCTCGGGGGCGGTGATGACGAGGTCGGCCCGGCCCGGGCGGTCCACGGTCGCCCTCGGGAACACCGGGGCGCCGAGCAGCAGGGTGGCGCTGCCGGGGGTCTGCGGGTAGATGCCGAGGGCGGAGAAGACGTACCAGGCGGACATGGTGCCGAGGTCGTCGTTGCCGGGGAGGCCGGCGGGGCCGGTGCCGTAGACGGTGTCGAGGATCCGGCGCACCGTCGCCTGGGTCTTCCAGGGCTGCCCGAGCGCGTTGTAGAGCCAGGGGGCGTGGATGCCGGGCTCGTTGGTCGGGTCGTAGCGCAGGGGGTCGCCGCCGCGTACGGACCAGGAGCCGTCCGGGTTGTGGAAGAAGCCGTCGAGCCGGGTCGCGGCCACGCTCCGGCCGCCCATCGCGTCGGCGAGCCCCTGGACGTCGTGGGGCACCATCCAGGTGTAGGTGGCGCTGGTGCCCTGCGCGAACCCGAGGTCGCTCGCGGGGTTGAACGGCGTGACCCAGGAGCCGTCGAGCTTGCGGGCCTGGACGTAGCCGGTGGCGGGGTCGAAGACGTTGCGCCAGTAAGCCGCGCGGTCGGTGAAGACCTTCGCGTCCTCGTCCCGGCCGAGCCCGCGCGCCCACTGGGCCAGGGAGAAGTCCGCGACCGCGTCCTCCAGGGTCTCTGCCGCGCCTCCCCAGCAGTGGCAGGCGTCCTGGGGCGCGTAGTGGGACACCAAGTACTGGGCCAGGTTCGGGCGTTGACCCTCGCACTGGCCGGGGCAGCCCGCGTCGGAGAGGTCGTCCGGGGTGGGGACGGTCGCCTGGCGGACAAGTGAGGCGTAGGCACCCCGGTAGTCGAAGTTCCGTACCCCCATGGCGTAGAAGGTGGCCAGGGTGGCGGCGGACGGGTCCCCCGTCATCACGTGGGTGGCGCCGCTGATGTGCACCCAGCGGTCCCAGACCCCGCCGTTCTGGCGGGCGAAGTTGTACAGCGACTGCGCGAAGTCGCCCGCCACCGTGGGCCGCAGCAGCGCGAGCAACTGGATCTGCGCCCGGTACTGGTCCCAGCCGGAGAAGTTGCTGTACTGCGCCCGCTGCCCGCGCGCCGGCCGGTGCACGGCCTGGTCCATGCCTCGGTAGCGGCCGTCGGTGTCGCTGATCAAATTGGGCTGCATCAGGGAGTGGTAGAGCGCGGTGTAGAACGCGGTACGCCGGGCCGTACTCCCGCCCTCGGCGCGTACGGTGCTCAGCTCGCGGTCCCAGGCGCGCGCCCCGGCGGCGGCCACGTCGGCGACGCTCGCCCGTGCGGGGATCTCGTGGCGGAGGTTGGCCTCGGCGCCCGCGAGGCTGACGTAGGAGATGCCGAGACGCATGTGGACATCGTTGTCAGACGCCGTGTCGAAGCCGACCCAGCCGCCGGAGCCGCGTCCGGCGCGGTCGGCGCCCGTGGCGTAGCCCTCGCCGCCGGAGGCCGTGGTGGAGCCGGGCGACAGGGTGCCGTCGTGCCAGGTGCCGGTGGTGGCGAAGGCGCGGTCGAAGGTGGCGCTGAAGTGCAGCCGGTAGTAGCTCTTGCGGTTGTTGGTCCCGCCGTTGGCACGGCGGCCGCAGAACGCGCCGGTCAGCACCCAGCCGGTCACCTTGCGATGGGCGGCGTCGATGTCGATGTGCGCGTCCTCGCTGCCGTTCAGCGAGTTGGAGACGCGGAAGAGCAGGCTCGCCGGGCGGCCGGCCGGGAAGGCGAAGTCGGCGACCCCGGCCCGCCTGCTCACCGCGAGGTCGGCCGAGGCGCCGGAGGCGAGGCCGAGGGTGTAGCGGCCGGGTACGGCCTTCTCGTCGGCGTGGGAGAAGTCCGCCGCGTAGACGGCGTCCTTGGTGTCGGCGGACGGGGAGGACGTGATGTCACCGGTGAACGGCATGATGGGGACGTCCCCGGCCGCGCCTGGGTGGCAGCCGGCGCCGTTGACATGGGTGAGGCTCAGACCGCGTATCCGGGTGGTGTTGTACGCGTACCCGTTGGCCGCGCCGGTGCTGGTCTGGTCCCCGGCGGTGCTGGTGGGCGACCAGGCGATCATGCCCTGGGGCAGGGTGGCGCCGGGGAATGTGTTGCCGCCGTTCGCGGAGCCGATCAGCGGGTCCACCAGCGACGACAGCCGCTCCGGCCCGCTCGCCGCGACGGCCGGGAAGGGGGCCGCCACGGTGAGCGCTGTGGTGACGGCCGTGACGGCCGCTCGGGTGCCGAGCCGTCTCGCGGCGCGTAGGAGGGCGTGGCGCATGCGTCGGATCTGCCTTTCCATGGGGGACATCGGGCGCGGCGAGGCTAGAAGCCCGGCCGGTGCGGGGGAAGAGGGCCGGGGGCCGCGCGCGGTGAAACCTGGGCGAACTCTCGGGCCGCCCCCCACCGGTCCGAGTAGCGGCGCCGGGCGATCCGCAGGACGCTGAAGACATGGAGCGTCCGACACCGCACCCGCACATCGTGGTCCACTCCCCGGCGCTCGACGGCTCGCGCCGGGTCACCGAGGGCGACGTGACGCTCGGCCTCGCCTCGCACCTGGACGACGTGGTCGAGATCCTGCGCATGGCCGACCTGGACCGGATCGAGGTCGAGGTGAGCGATCTGATCGACTGGCAGGGCGGCGGCCCGGACGACTGGCCGGGACTGTCCGAACACGAACTGTGAGGCGCCTGGTCACCGGGCCAACCTCAAATCAACCTCTGAAGACCGCCCGAAAGGCTTCAACCGCCCTCGAACGAGGGCAGATTGAGGGGGCGAGGTCCCGCCGGGACGGGGGTGGCGGGCCTTGCGTACGGGGGACTTGTGGGGCGCGGTCTCGGCCGGAAGGCAACGGGGGCGACCGCGCCCCACAGGCACGTCAGGAGCCGTGGGCCCGGCGCAGCTCGACCTTGCGGACCTTGCCCGACACCGTCATGGGGAAGGCGTCGAGGAGCTGGAGCCGGCTCGGGATCTTGTAGTGGGCCAGCCGGTCCCGGCAGAAGGCGCGCAGTTCCTCCAGCGTGAGCGGGTCGGCCGGGTCGAGCGGGATGACACAGGCGAGGACCTCCTCGCCGTACCGTTCGTGCGGTACGCCGACCACCTGGACGTCCCGGATCTTGGGGTGGGCGTAGAGGAACTCCTCGATCTCGCGCGGGTAGATGTTCTCGCCGCCCCGGATGATCATGTCCTTGATGCGACCGACGATCTCCACATAGCCGTCCTCGCGCATGACGGCGAGGTCGCCGGTGTGCATCCAGCGGCCGGTGTCGATGGCCTCGGCGGTCTTCGCGGGCTCCTCCCAGTAGCCGAGCATGACGCTGTAGCCGCGGGTGCACAGCTCGCCGGCCTCGCCGCGGGGAAGGGTGACGCCGGTGGCCGGGTCGACCACCTTGACCTCCAGATGCGGCAGAACGCGGCCGACCGTGCCGGTGCGGTGCTCCAGGTCGTCGTCGACGCGGGTCTGGAGGGAGACCGGGGAGGTCTCGGTCATGCCGTAGCAGATGGACACCTCGGCCATGTGCATCTCGGCGACCACCCGCTTCATCACCTCCACCGGGCAGGGCGAGCCCGCCATGATGCCGGTGCGCAGGGTGGAGAGGTCGTACTCCGCGAACTCGGGGAGGTTCAGCTCCGCGATGAACATCGTGGGCACCCCGTACAGCGAGGTGCACCGCTCCCGCTGGACGGCCTCCAGGGTGGCCCTGGGCTCGAAGGACGGGGCCGGGATGACGATGCAGGCGCCGTGGGAGGTGGCCGCGAGGTTGCCCATGACCATGCCGAAGCAGTGGTAGAAGGGCACGGGCACGCAGATGCGGTCCTGCTCGGTGTAGGCGACCAACTCCCCCACGAAGAAGCCGTTGTTGAGGATGTTGTGGTGGGAGAGGGTGGCGCCCTTGGGGAAGCCGGTGGTGCCCGAGGTGTACTGGATGTTGATCGGGTCGTCACAGGACAACTCGGCTTCGCGGGAGCGCAGTTCCTCGCGCGAACCCTCGACGCCGAGCGCGTTGAACTCCTCCCAGCTCGCGTCGCCGAAGTACACCGTCCGCGTCAACTCCGGGAGCTTCGGGCGCACTTCGTCCACCATCGACCGGTAGTCGCTCCCCTTGTGCTCGGTGGAGGCGAACAGCAGGGAGACACCGGCCTGCCGGAGGACGTACTCGACCTCGTGGGTGCGGTAGGCCGGGTTGACGTTGACCATGATCGCGCCGACCTGCGCGGTGGCGTACTGGACCAGCACCCACTCCGCCCGGTTGACCGCCCAGACGCCCACCCGGTCGCCCTTGGCCACCCCGGCGACGAGCAGCGCGCACGCCAGCCGCTCGACGTCGGCGGCGAACTCGGCGTAGGTCCAGCGGCGCCCGGCGGGGACGTCGACCAGGGCCTCCCGGTCCGGCCAAGTGGCCGCCGTACGGGCGAGGTTGGTGCCGATGGTGTCACCGAGCAGGGCGGTGTCGCCGGTGCCGTGGGTGTAGGAGAGGGTCACCGGAAGTCCTCCTCGCGGTACTCGTCCGCCGAGCCCGCGGCCGTGGCCTCGCGCAACTCGATGCGGCGGATCTTGCCGGACACGGTCTTGGGCAGCGGCCCGAACTCCAGCCTGCGCAGCCGCTTGTAGGGCGCGAGCACCTCACGGGAGTGCTCGAAGAGCGCCTTGGCGGTGCCGGGTCCGGGCTCCCAGCCCTCGGCGAGCACCACGTACGCCTTCGGCACCGCGAGCCGGAGTTCGTCGGGTGCGGGGACGACGGCCGCCTCGGCCACCGCCTCGTGCTCCAGCAGCGCGCTCTCCAGCTCGAAGGGGCTGATCTTGTAGTCGCTGGCCTTGAAGACGTCGTCGCTGCGGCCCGTGTAGTAGACGTACCCGTCGGCGTCGCGGGAGCCGATGTCGCCGGTGCGGTAGTAGCCGTCGGCCATCGCCTCGGCAGTGCGCTCGGGGTCGCCGTGGTAGCCGGTCATCAGGCCGACGGGCCGCGCGGAGAGGTCGAGCGCGATCTCGCCCTCGGTGGCGCCGGGCGCGCCGGTGACCGGGTCGAGGAGTTCTACGCGGTACCCGGGGCTGGGCCGGCCCATGGAGCCCGGACGCAGCTCCTGGCCGGGGCTGTTGGAGATCTGCACGGCCGTCTCGGTCTGCCCGAACCCGTCCCGGACGGTCACGCCCCAGGCGCGCCGGACCTGCTCGACCACCTCGGGGTTGAGCGGTTCCCCGGCGGCGACGGCCTCGCGGGGCGGGGTGGCGAGCTGGGTCAGGTCGGCCTGGATCAGCATCCGCCACACGGTGGGCGGCGCGCAGAACGTGGTGACCTGGGCCCGGTCCATCTCGGCCATCAGCCGGGCGGCGTCGAAGCGGGCGTAGTTGACGACGAAGACGGTCGCCTCGGCGTTCCAGGGTGCGAACAGGTTGGACCAGGCGTGCTTGGCCCAGCCGGGCGAGGAGATGTTGAGGTGCACGTCACCGGGCTGGAGCCCGATCCAGTACAGGGTGGCGAGATGGCCGACCGGGTACGAGGTGTGGGTGTGCTCGACCAGCTTGGGGCGGGCGGTCGTCCCGGAGGTGAAGTACAGCATCAGCGGGTCGTCGGCGAGGGTCGGCCCGTCGGGCAGGAACCCGCCGGGCACCGCGTAGGCGTCCTCGTACGGCTCCCACGCCTCCTCGGGCAGCCCGCCCACCGAGATGCGGGTGTAGGTGCCGGGGACCTCCTCGAACTTGGCGGTGTCCTCGGCGCGCGCGATCACGTGCGCGACCTCGCCGCGGTCGACCCGGTCGCGCAGGTCGGCGGGGCCGAGCAGCGGGGTGGCCGGGATGACCACGGCCCGCAGCTTCATCGCGGCGAGCATGGTCTCCCACAGCTCGGCCTGGTTGCCGAGCATGACGAGGACCCGGTCCCCGGCGCCGACGCCCAGCGCCTTCAGGTGGTTGGCCACCCGGTCGGAGCGGTCGGACAGTTCGGCGAAGGAGAGCCGGGTCTCGGTGCCGTCCTCCTCGACGATGTGCAGGGCGGTGCGGTCGTTGCCCTCCGCGATCACGTCGAACCAGTCCAGCGCCCAGTTGAAGTGCTCGAACTCGGGCCAGCGGAAGCCCTCGTGGGCGCCCTGGTAGTCCTCCCGGTGCTCCAGCAGGAAATCGCGGGCGCTGCGGAACAGCTCCGTCGGGGTCGTCATCCGTGTCCTCCTCGCTGCCGCGGTCGTCCACCGCCGGCGCACTCCCGCGTCCCGGACCATTGCCGGGCGGCTCTCCCCCATCGTCTAATCCGTGATGCGGGTCTCACCACCCCCGAACGGGGGTGGCGGCACGAAGGAGCGAGAAGGTGGCAGCAGATGCCGTGGCGACGGCGGAGATTCGGGGTGCGCTGGCCGGGCTGCGGCGCGCGACGGGACTGCCGGTCGCGTTCGGCGGAGCGGTCGGCCCCGGCGCGGCGCAGATCCGGATCAGCGAGCTGAGCGGCACCGCCACGGCCGCGCTGCGCTCGCTGGTGGTGACCTCCGGCACCGGGCTGGGCGGCCGGGCGGTGGCGCTGGGCCGGGCGTGCGCGGTGCCGGACTACTCCAGTTCCCGCCGGATCAGCCACGAGTACGACGCCCCGGTGGCCGCCGAGGGCCTGCGCTCGGTGCTCGCGGTGCCGGTGGTGGTACGGCACCGGGTGCGCGGGGTGCTCTACGGCGCGCTGCGCACCGCCCAGCCCCTGGGCGACCGGGCGCTCGACGGGGCGGTGGCGGCGGCGCGGGAGGTCGAGCGTGCGCTCGCGGTACGGGACGAGGCGCGGGGCCTGCTGGCCGCGCTCCGCCCCGCTACGGCGGCCGTACCGGAGCCGGGGGCCGGGCAGGAGCACGTACGGGAGGCGCACGCGGCGCTGCGGGCGCTGGCCCCGCGCATCGCGGACCCGGAGCTGCGGGCCGAACTGCTGGCGGTCTGCGAGCTGCTGACCGCACCCCCTACGGGCAGGAGCCCGGCGCTGGCCCCGCGCGAGCTGGACGTCCTGACCTGGGTGGCGACCGGCGCCACCAACGCGGCCGTCGCCGACCGGCTGGGCCTGCGCCCGGAGACGGTGAAGGGCTATCTGCGCGCCGCGATGCGCAAACTGGGCGCGCACACCCGGGGGGAGGCGGTGACGGCGGCTCGCCGGGCCGGGGTCCTCCCCTAGGGGCCGGAACCGGACACTCCGGTCCCCGGCAACCGCCGGCGAAACATGCCATTCACATAGGCCCGCTTTGAATTTGACGATGCTTGACGGGCTGTTATTTCCCTCACCACGACTTCTCGCCGAATTCCGGGCTCCGTTGCCTAGAATTTGGCCCGGACACGACACACGAGGGGAGCGGGCGAACCGTGCGACGGGACTTCCAGGAGCCTGCCCGATGCCGCCCCGACCTGCTCATCGGCCGCGAGGAACTGTTCGCCGGCGCGAAGGAACAGCTCGCCTCGGGCGGCAGTGTGCTGGTGCACGGCCCGGCCGGAATAGGGAAATCGACCTTCCTGCGGGCATTGGCCGAGGAATACGGCGCCACCGCGCACACCGTGTTGCGCTGCTCGGCGACCGAGTCCGAATCGCATCTGCCCTTCCTCGCCCTGGCCGACCTCCTCGGGCTGGTCCTGGACGAGATCGCGCCGCACCTCCCCTCGGCCCAGTTGACCGCGCTGGAGTCGGCGCTCACCGGCCGGGGCGAGTCCAGCCTCCAGCGCGACGGCCTCGCCCTGCGCCTGGCGGTGCTCTCCGCCCTGCGCGCCCTCGCCGCGCGCGGCCCCGTCCTGCTGGTCGCCGACGACCTCCAGTGGCTCGACCCGGCCAGCGCCGAACTGCTCGGCTTCGCCGCCCGCCGCCTGGAGGGCACCCCGGTACAACTGCTGTGCGCGGTACGCACCGAGGGCCCGGAGAGCCAGGAGTACGACCGCCACCTGCGCGCCTGCCCGCCCGACACCGCCGCCGTCCGGCTGGGCCCCCTCAACCGCACCCAGGTGGCCCGGCTGCTGGACCACCGGGGACACGGCGCGCTGCCCCGCTCCACGGTGCGCGAGATCCACCGCACCAGCGGCGGCAACCCGCTCTTCGCGCTGGAACTGAGCCGCGCGCTCGCCGACAGCCCGACCCCGCCCCGGCCCGGCGAACCGCTGCCGGTGCCGACCTCGCTGCGCGCCCTGGTGCTCAGCCGGCTGGACATGCTCTCGGTGGAGGCCCGCCGCACCCTGCTGGTGGCCAGCGCGGGCGCCCGCCCCACCCCGGCCCTGCTGCACGCGGCCGGCCGGGAGAACGCCGAGGCGGAGTGCGCCCAGGCCGCCGAACTCGGCCTGCTCGCCACCGAGCCGGAGGCCCCGGCCGTACGGTTCGCGCACCCCCTGATCTCCGCCGCCCTGTACGCCGAGGCACCCGCGCCGGAGCGGCGGGCCGCGCACGCGGCGCTGTCCACCGCCGCTTCCGACCCGATCGAGCGCGCCCGGCACCTGGCGCTCGCCACCACCGGCACCGACCCGGAGGTGGCCGCGAAGCTCGCCGGGGCCGCGACCCTCGCCCGCGACCGGGGCGCGCCCTCCGTCGCCGCCCAGCTCGGCCTGCTGGCCGCGCGCCGCACCCCGGCCGACGGCGTGCCCGGTGCCGAGGAGCGGCGGCTGACGGCCGCCGAGGACGCGATCACGGCCGGCGAGGTCGACCTCGCCCGGGACATCGCGCGCGAGGTGCTGAGCCGTACCGCCGTGGCCGCCGAGCGGGTGCGGGCCTGGATCGTCGTCATCGACACCGCCGGGCACACCATGGCCGAGGTCGACGCCGTCTTCCCGCAGGCGCTCGCCGACGCCGGGCAGGACCCCCGGCTGCTGGCCCTGGTCAACTACCAGCTCGCCTGGCGCGCGCTGATCGTGCAGGGCGACTTCACCGAGGCCCGTACCGCCGCCGCGCACGCGGCCGCGCTGGCCGAGCACGGCGGGGACCGGCGCACCGAGCTGCTGGCGCTGGCCTTCCAGGCGCAGACGGAGACCCTGATGGGTCATCCGGAGGCACCCCGCACCATCAAGCGGGCGCTGCGCGAGCCGCAGGACGCGTCGGTGGCGTGCCATCACAACGGGGCGGGCAGCGCGCGCTTCCGCTGGCTGGTCATGGGCGACCGGCTGGCCGAGGCGCGCGGCACGGTGACCGCGCTGCTGGGCGAGGTGCGGCGACGGGGCTCGGTGGAGAGCGAGGTGCACTTCCTGCGCGGGCTCGCGGAGACCGAGCTGCACGCCGGGCACTGCGGGCGCGCCCTGGAGCTGGCGCGCGAGGCCCTCCGGCTGGCGCGGGACTCGGGGATCGGGGAGACCGCCTCCGCCATGCTGACCTCGCTGGCCGAGGCGTCCGGCGGGGACGTGGGCCGGGCGCTGTCGCTGGCCCACGAGGCGGTGGAGCACGCCGAGCAGGACGGCGACCAGATGTACCTCTCGCGGGCGCTCGCCGCCCTCGGGTACGCCCAACTGGTGGCCGGGGACGCGGTGGGGACGGTGCGTTCGCTGCGCCGGGTACGCCGTCTGGAGCAGGACCTCGGCATCACCGACCCGGCGCGCGGCCGCTGGCAGGGAGACCTCGCGGAGGCGCTGGTACGGATCGGTGAACCGGCCGAGGCGCAGGACCTCATCGACACCAGCCGGGAGCACGCCGAACGCCTGGGCCGGGCGAGCGTGCTCGCGGTCCTGGACCGGGCGGAGGCCCTGGTGCGGGCGGCCCGCGGCGACCAGGAGGGCGCGCTGGCCCGGCTGACGTCCGCTCAGGACCGGCTCACCGAGCTGGGCTACGGGCTGGAGGCGGCCCGCGCCGCGTTCGCCCTGGCCCAGCTCCGCGCCCGCTCCCCGGAGGGGGCCCGCCGCCGGGGCACGGCGTACGACGAGGCGACCCGGCTGTTCCGGCGCTGCCGGGCGCTGCCGTGGCTGGGCCAGGTGGACGAGGCCCGCAGCGCGCCCGAGCCCGCGCCGCCGGTGCCGGTGCCGGACGCCCCGGAGGCGCTGGACGCGCTGGCGGGGCTGGCCGCGATGGAGCGTCAGGTGGCCGCGCTGGTGATGGAGGGCGCCACCAACCGGGAGATAGCCGCACGGCTGTTCGTGAGCGTGAAGACCGTGGAGGCGACCCTGACCCGGGTCTACCGGAAGCTGGGCATCCGTTCGCGGGTGGACATCGTCCGATTGGCCGCAGGTCGCCGCGCGAAGTGACGGGGCCCCCGGTTAACTGAGCCGGACCGAGGGTTTTCCCTCCCCTGACCCCCTAGGGGGTTCCCTCATTGGGAGGCGGGAGTTCCGGGTCCTAGCGTGAGGGGCGTGCCGCTCGCCGGGCACACGAGTTCGGAACCCCATCCGTCTCCGCTCCACCGGAGTCGGGGGTGCCCCGTCCCCGTGCACCACCCCCCACACCCGCGCGACCCCCACCGGCAACCCCCACTGAGGAGACTCATGTTCGGGCTCAGACGTGCCAGAAAGACCGCCGTGACCGTGCTGGCGACCGCCGCCGCCGCGGCGACCGCGCTCGTGGCCGCCCCCTCGGCGAGCGCCGCGCCCCAGCCCATCGTGGGCGGCACGACCACCACCACGACCGCGTACCCGTACGTCATGCAGATCACGGACGCGTCCGGCAACCAGTTCTGCGGCGGCACCCTGGTGTCCGCCAAGAAGGTGGTCACGGCGGCCCACTGCATGGTCGGCGAGTCGACGAGCAGCGTCCGCGTGGTCGGTGGCCGCACCTACCTGAACGGCACCAACGGCACGGTGAGCCGCGTCAGCAAGATCTGGATCAACCCGGACTACACCGACGCCACCCGGGGCGACGACGTGGCCGTGCTGACCCTGTCGACGTCGATGCCGTACACCCCGGTGTCCTACGTCTCCTCCTCCCAGACGAGTGTCTACGCGGCCGGCACCACGGCCCGCATCCTCGGCTGGGGCACCACCTCGGAGAACGGCAGCTCCTCCAACCAACTGCGGACCGCGACCGTGCCGATCGTGTCCGACTCCAGTTGCCGTAGCTCCTACGGTTCGGACTTCGTCCAGTCCGACATGGTCTGCGCCGGACTCACCTCCGGTGGCGTCGACACCTGCCAGGGCGACAGCGGCGGTCCCCTGATCATCGGGGGCGTCCTGGCAGGGATCACTTCCTGGGGCGAGGGCTGCGCGGAGGCCGGTTACCCGGGGGTCTACACCCGGCTGACCACCTTCTCCAGCCTGGTGACCGCGCAGGTCAACTCGTGACCCGGAAGATCTCCCGAGCTCGCTCGGGTGCATGACCAGGGGGGCGCTGCGAGCCACCACGAGCGGCCCGCAGCGCCTCCCTATCCAACGCCCCCAGGGAACTTCCCCGGGGGCGTGCCCATGGGCGTGCGCGGCCTGGCGTGCGCCGGTGGCGCTCCGGTCCATCCGCCGGGCAGGTGACCCGCCGGGGTGAACCCCCAGGTGGCGGACGGTGATTCCCTACGATCGAGGCGTGTCTCTCTTCACGCTCGAACGCACGGTCCCCCTCTCCCTCGACGAGGCGTGGCGCCGGCTCACCGACTGGCCCCGGCACGGGGATCTGGTGCCGCTCACCCGGATGACGGTGGTCACGCCCCCGCCGACCGGGGTGGGCACCCGCGTCCTCGCCCGTACGGGGGTCGGCCCGCTGCTCTTCGACGACCCGATGGACATCACCGTGTGGCGCCCCCCGCTGGACGGCGAACCGGGGTTCTGCCGACTGGAGAAGCGCGGCCGGGTGGTGCTCGGCTGGGCGGAGATCGAGGTGCGGCCGGGGCCCGGCGGGCGGGCCCGTGTGGTGTGGCGGGAGGAGCTGCGCGTGTCCTTCCTGCCCCGCGCCCTCGACGGCGTGGTGACGAGCGCCGCCCAGTGGATGTTCGGACGCGTGGTGAACGGTCTGCTCAGGCGCGAGTGAGCCCGGGTCTTCAGTCCGTACGGCCCGTGACCGCGACCGTCACCCCGAGACCGACCATGGCGAGGCCGCCCGCGCCGCCGACCGCCGCCAGCCGGCGCGGTGAGCGGGCGAACCAGTCCCGCGCGGCCGAGGCGGCCAGCCCCCAGACGCTGTCGCAGACGAGCGCGATGGCGTTGAACACCAGCCCGAGCAGCAGCATCTGGACCGGCACCCTCCCCTCGGCGGGGTCGGTGAACTGGGGCAGGACGGCGGCGAAGAACACGATCGTCTTGGGGTTGGCCACCCCGACCGCGAACCCGTCCCACAGAGTGCGCGGCCCGCTGTGCGCCGGGGCTCCCCCGGTGAACGCGGCCCGTAGCGAGCCGCGCCGCCGCCACGCCGTGACCCCCAGGTGGATCAAGTAGGCGGCGCCCGCGAGCTTGAGCACGGTGAAGGCGAGAACTGAGCGCTCCACGACCGACCCGACGCCGAGCGCCACGGCCGCGACGAGCACATAGGCGCCCAGCGTGTTCCCGACGACGGTGGTGAGGGCCGCCCGGCGCCCGTGGGCCAGCGCCCGCCCGACGACGAACAGCACGCTCGGCCCCGGCACCACGATCAGCAGCAGGGACAGCGCGGCGAAGGCAAGGAGCCGGTCGGCGGAAAGCATGCCGTCATGCAAGCACGCCCGCCGCAGGGTCCGTAACGGGTTTTCCGCGCGCGCTCAGGCGGGCGAGCCCACCCGTACGGCGAGGTCGTGGTGGATCGGGGTGTGGGCGCCGGTCAGCGAGACGCCGGTGCCGCCGCGCCGGGCGGCGACGATCTCCGCCGCGATGGACAGCGCCGTCTCCTCCGGGGTGCGGGCGCCGAGGTCGAGCCCGATCGGCGAGCGCAGCCGGGTGAGTTGGCGGTCTGTGACGCCCGCCTCGCGCAGCCGCTCCAGCCGGTCGAGGTGGGTGCGCCGGGAGCCCATCGCGCCGACGTAGGCGACGGGCAGGCCGAGGGCCAGCCGGAGCAGCGGTACGTCGAACTTGGGGTCGTGGGTGAGGACGCACAGCACGGTGCGGGCGTCGGTCGCGGTGCGCTCCAGATAGCGGTGCGGCCAGTCCACGACCACCTCGTCGGCCTCGGGGAACCGGGCGCGGGTGGTGAACACCGGCCGGGCGTCGCACACCGTGACGTGGTGGCCGAGGAACTTGCCGACCCGGACCAGCGCGGCCGCGAAGTCGACGGCGCCGAACACGATCATCCGGGGCGGCGGCACGGCAGACTCGATCAGCACGGTGACCGGGGAGCCGCAGCGCGCGCCGCGTGCGCCCACCTCCACGGTTCCGGTGCGGCCCGCGTCCAGGAAGGCGGCTGCCTCGGCGGCGATCGTACGGTCGAGATCCGGGTGGCCGCCGAAACCGCCGTGCCGGGTGCCGTCGCCGTCCATGAGCAGGGCGCCGCCGAGCAGTTCGGGCGGGCCCGCCGTGATCCGGGCGAGCGCGACGGCCCGGCTGCCGGCGGCGGCCTCCAGCGCGGCGGAGAGCACCGGCCGGTCCGGGCTGCCCGCGCGGACCGGGACCACCAGGACGTCGATGGCTCCGCCGCAGGTCAGCCCGACCCCCAGGCCGCCCTCGTCGTCGTACCCGAACCGCTGCAGCACGGGCCGGCCGTCCGCCAGCGCCTGTTGGCACAGCTCGTACACCGCGCCCTCCACGCAGCCCCCGGAGACCGAACCGACGGCCGTGCCCCCGGCGTCGACCGCGAGGGCGGCGCCGGGGCGGCGCGGGGCGCTGCCGCTGACGGCGACCACGGTGGCGACCGCGAAGTCCCGGCCCTCGGCGGCCCACGCGCTCAGTTCCTCGGCGATGTCCAGCATCTGACGGCCTCCTGACGCATCGCTCTCATGCCGTGCCGGTGAGGTGCTCGGGCCGGACCGGGGTGCGGTTCAGCTCGAGTCCGGTCGCGGCGCGGATGGCGGCGAGCACCGCCGGGGTGGACGACAGGGTGGGGGCCTCGCCGACGCCCCGCAGCCCGTAGGGGGCGTGGTGGTCGGCGAGTTCGAGGACGTCGACCGGGATGGTCGGGGTGTCGAGGATGGTCGGGATCAGGTAGTCGGTGAAGGACGGGTTGCGCACCTTCGCCGTCACCGGGTCCACGAGGATCTCCTCCATCACCGCGACCCCGAGCCCCTGCACGGTGCCGCCCTGAATCTGGCCCAGGACGGAGAGCGGGTTGAGGGCCTTGCCGACGTCCTGGGCGCAGGCCAGCTCGACCACCTTGACCAGGCCCAGTTCCGTGTCGACCTCGACGACGGCGCGGTGCGCGGCGAAGGAGTACTGCACATGTCCGTCGCCCTGGCCGGTGCGCCGGTCGAAGGGCTGGGTCGGCCGGTGCCGCCACTCCCGCTCGATCTCGACGCTCTCCCCCTCCAGCACGTCCGCGAGGTCGGCCAGCACCTCACCCCCGTCGGTGACCACCTTGCCGCGCTCCAGCAGGAGTTCGGCGGTCGCCCAGGCCGGGTGGTACGTACCGAACTTGCGGCGCCCGATCTCCAGCACCCGCTCCCGCACCAGCGCGCAGGCGTTGCGGACGGCGCCGCCGGTGACGTAGGTCTGCCGGGAGGCGGAGGTCGAACCGGCGCTGCCCACACGGGTGTCGGCGGGCTGGATGGTGACCTTCTCCACGCCGAGTTCGGTGCGGGCGATCTGCGCGTGCACGGTGACCCCGCCCTGGCCGACCTCGGCCATCGCGGTGTGCACGACGGCGACCGGCTCCCCGGCGACGACCTCCATGCGGACGCGCGCAGTGGAGTAGTCGTCGAACCCCTCGGAGAAACCGACGTTCTTGATGCCGACCGCGTACCCGATCCCGCGCACCACCCCTTCGCCGTGGGTGGTGTTGGAGAGCCCGCCGGGCAACTGACGTACGTCGGCGCCCTCGCTGGACTCCCACTGGCGCTCGGGCGGCATGGGCATCGCCTTGACGCGGCGCAGGAGTTCGGCGACCGGCGCGGGTGAGTCCACCACCTGTCCGGTGGGCAGCGTGCTGCCCTGCTCCATGGCGTTGCGCTGCCTGAACTCCACCGGGTCCAGGCCGAGTTCCTTGGCCAGCTTGTCCATCTGGGCCTCGTAGGCGAAGCACGCCTGTACCGCGCCGAAGCCGCGCATCGCCCCGCAGGGCGGGTTGTTGGTGTAGAGCGCGACGGCCTCGATGTCGACGTCGCCGACGTTGTACGGGCCGATGCCGAGGGAGGCTGCGTTGCCGACGACGGCCGGGGAGGCGGAGGCGTAGGCGCCGCCGTCCAGGACGATCCGGCACTTCACATGGGTGAGCAGGCCGTCCCGGGTCGCGCCGTGCTCGTAGGTCAGCTTGGCCGGGTGGCGGTGGACGTGGCCGAAGAATGACTCGAACCGGTCATAGACGATCTTCACCGGCCGGCCGGTGCGCAGGGCCAGCAGGCAGGCGTGGATCTGCATCGACAGGTCCTCGCGGCCGCCGAACGCGCCGCCGACCCCGGCCAGCGTCATGCGGACCTTGTCCTCGGGCAGGCCCAGGACGGGGGCGATCTGGCGCAGGTCGGAGTGGAGCCACTGGGTGGCGATGTAGAGGTGGACCCCGCCGCCCTCCTCGGGCACCGCGAGCCCGGACTCGGGGCCGAGGAACGCCTGGTCCTGCATGCCGAAGGTGTACTCGCCGCGCACGATCACGTCGGCCCGTTCGGCGGCCGCGGCCGCGTCGCCGCGCACGATGGGCTGGCGGTGCAGGATGTTGGGGTGGTCCACGTAGGGCGCGTGGTGGTCGGTGCGGCCCTCGTGGACCAGGACCGCGTCAGGGGCGGTGGCGGACGACTCGTCGGTGATGACGGGCAGTTCGCGGTACTCGACGCGGATCTTGGCGGCGGCCCGGCGGGCCGTCTCGGGGTGGTCGGCGGCGACGACGGCGACGGGTTCGCCGTGGTGGCGGACCTTGCCGTGGGCGAGGACCGGGGTGTCCTGGATCTCCAGGCCGTAGGTGCGCACGTCCGCGGGAAGGTCGTCGTAGGTCAGGACGGCGTGCACACCGGGCAGCGCCAGGGCCTCGGAGACGTCGACGCTCACGATCTCGGCGTGGGCGACGGTGGAGCGCAGCAGGTGGCCCCAGAGCATGTCCTCGTGCCACAGGTCGGAGGAGTAGGCGAACTCGCCGGTGACCTTGAGGATGCCGTCCGGGCGGAGTGTGGACTCCCCGATGCCGCCCGCTGCCTGGGCGCCCTGGGTGATCTTCGTGGGGACGCCGGCCGGTCCGGGTGCGGGCATGTCAGACCTCCTCGGCCTGCCGGGCGGCCGCGAGGCGGACCGCGTCCATGATCTTCTCGTAGCCGGTGCAGCGGCACAGGTTGCCGGAGAGCGCCTCGCGGATGTCGGCGTCGGTGGGCTCCGGGTTCTGTTCCAGCAGTTCGTCGGCGGCGACCAGCAGGCCGGGGGTGCAGAAGCCGCACTGGACGGCGCCGGCGTCGATGAACGCCTGCTGGATCGGGGCGAGTTGGGCGTCCTCTCCCGGCACCGGCTGCCAGCGCCGGGCCTCGTCCAGGCCGACGCCGGGCGCGGCGGTCCGGCGCCGTTCGGCGTGGTCGGCCAGACCCTCGACGGTGACGACCTCGCGCCCCTCGGCCTGGCCGGCCGCGACCAGGCAGGAGCAGACCAGCTCGCCGTCCAGACGGACGGTGCAGGAACCGCACTCGCCCTGTTCACAGGCGTTCTTGGCGCCGGGCAGGCCGAGCCGTTCACGCAGCACGTAGAGCAGGGACTCGCCCTCCCAGACGTCGTCTGCCTGCTGCGGGCGTCCGTTGACGGTCAGACTGACGCGCATCACGCGGCTCCTTCGGTGGCTCGGCGCCCGTCCCGGTAGGACTCCCAGGCCCACATCAGCGTGCGGCGGGCCAGCACGCCGATGGCGTGGCGCCGGTAGTCGGCGGTGCCGCGCACGTCGTCGATGGGGTTGCAGGCGGCGGCGCACAGGGCGGCGAACTGCTTCACGGCCGAGGGCGCGACGACCTGACCACTCTCCCAGAACCCGCCTTCCTCCAGAGCCGAGTTGAGGAACTCCTCGGCCACCTCCGCCCGGATCGGCGTGGGTGCGGCGGAGCCGATGCCGGTACGGACGGTACGGGTCTCGGGGTGCAGGGCGAGGCCGAAGGCGCACACCGCGATGACCATGGCGTTGCGGGTGCCGACCTTGGAGTACTGCTGGGGGCCGTCCGCCTTGGCGATGCGGACGGCGCGGATCAGCTCGTCGGGCTGGAGGGCGTTGCGCTTGACCCCGGTGTAGAAGGCGTCGATGGGAATGAGCCGGGTGCCGCGCGCCGCCGACTCGGCCTCGACCTCGGCCCCGGCCGCGAGCAGCGCCGGGTGGGCGTCCCCGGCGGGCGAGGCGGTGCCGAGGTTGCCGCCGACACCGCCCCGGTTGCGGATCTGCGGGGAGGCGACGGTGTGCGCGGCGAGCGCGAGACCGGGCAGCTCGGCGCGCAGGTGGCGCATGATCCGGGCGTACGGGACGGAGGCGCCGAGGCGTACCGAGTCCGCGCCGGTCTCCCATTCGGTCAGCTCGCCGATGCGGGTGAGGTCGAGGAGGTGGGTGGGTCGGCGGTGGTCGAAGTTGATCTCCACCATCACATCGGTGCCCCCGGCGATCGGCACGGCGGTGGGGTGCTCGGCCTTCGCGGCGAGCGCCTCCTGCCAGCTTGCGGGGCGAAGGAATTCCATGGCCCGGCTCTCTTCTTCCGTCTCATGACACGGGGGTCGTGAACCCAGTACACCGGTCCTTCTTCCAACGGTGTCAGTCACCGAAAACCCGAAGGAGTTGGCTGGCCACGGCGGTCATCTTGTAGATTCGTATGAACGAAGGCCCTCGGCAACCCCTCCGTTTTCCTCCGGAAACACAGGAGACACCGCAGGTGCGGGGCACGGGCCGCGCGCCCCGCGCCGGCTCCGCCTCCGTCACCCATCCAGATCAAGAAGAGTTTCGACACAGAACGGCGGCGACGAGATGCGGCTGCGCGCACTGCTGGACACCGATGCGCTGGGGCTGCGGCTGCTCGGCGGCGAGGACGAACTGGACCGTACGGTCCGCGGGGTCATGACGACCGACCTGCGCGACCCGAGCCGGTATCTCTCCGGCGGCGAGCTGGTCCTCACCGGCCTGGCCTGGCGCCGGGACGCCGCCGACTCCGAGCCGTTCGTCCGCCTCCTGGTGCAGGCCGGGGTCACCGCCCTGGCGGCCGGGGAGGCCGAGCTGGGGGACATACCCGAGGACCTCATGGTGGCCTGCGCCCAGCACAGGATGCCGCTGTTCGCCGTGCACGAGTCGGTGGCCTTCGCCACCATCACCGAACATGTGGTGCGCCAGGTCTCCGGCGAGCGGGCCGGTGACCTCGCCGCCGTGGTGGACCGGCACCGGCGCATGATGACCTCCGGTCCGGCGGGCGGCGGCCCCGACGTGGTCCTCGACCTCCTCGGCAGCGACCTCGACCTGCGCGCCTGGGTGCTCTCCCCCACGGGCCGCCTGATCGCCGGGTCAAAGGTCGCGGGCCCGGCGCTGCCGCCGGAGACCTGCGCCCGGCTCGCCGCCGAGCACCTCACCGCCGTACGCACCGGCCGGCGCGGTCCGCACCGGGTGCAGCTCGACGGCACCACGTACTCCCTGTTCCCGGTCCGCTCCTCCGGCCGCGCGCCGCAGGCCGTGCGGGACGCGCGGGAGACCGTGCTGTCGGACTGGCTGCTGGCCGTCGAGGCGGACGCCGCCGACTGGCCCGAGGAGCGGCTCGACCTGCTCCGGGGCGTCACCCAGCTCATCGCCGTCGAGCGTGACCGCCGCGACGCCGCCCGCACGGTGCGGCGCCGGCTCGCGCAGGAGGTGCTGGAGCTGGTGCAGAGCGGCGCCGCGCCCGCCGAGATCGCGGCGCGCCTGAGGGTCGCCGCGCCCGTGCTGCTGCCGGGGCTCGGGGCGGCGCCGCACTGGCAGGTGGTCGTGGCCCGTGTCGAGTGGGAGGACGGCGCGGTGGCGGACGGGCCGGTCACCCAGTCGCTGCTGGAGGAGGTCCTCGTCGACCCGCTGGCCACCGGCCCGGAGCCGGCCGACCGGGTCGCCGTCGCGCACACCGGGGACGAGGCCGTGGCGCTGGTGCCGCTGCCCGCCGTCTCCGCCGAGCACGACGGCTCCGAGGCCGGCCTGCACGCCGACGCGCTGCTGCGCTCGGTGCGCGAGGCGCTGTCGGCGGGCCTGGAGGGCGACGGACGGCTCACCCTCGGGGTGTCCGCCGCGGTGCACTCGGCGGAGGGGCTGCGCGGGGCGCTGGAGGAGGCCCGGCACGCCCGCCGGGTCGCCGCGGCCCGGCCCGGCCGGGTGTGCGCCGCGGGGCACCAGGAGCTGGCCTCGCACGTGCTGCTGCTGCCGTTCGTCCCGGACGACGTGCGGCGCGCCTTCACCGCCCGGCTGCTGGACCCGCTCACCGAGTACGACCGCCGCCACCGGGCCGAGCTGATCCCGACGCTGGAGGCGTTCCTCGACAGCGACGGCTCCTGGACGCGATGCGCCAGCCGGCTCCATCTGCACGTCAACACCCTGCGATACCGGGTGGGGCGCATCGAGCAGTTGACGGGCCGGGATCTGTCCCGGCTGGAGGACAAGCTGGACTTCTTCCTCGCGCTGCGGATGAGCTGAGTACCGCCTCACGGGCGTGATCAGCGGCGGTCGGCGCCGAGGAGCGAATTCGATCTTCCGGCGCCACGGGACGGCCGTTCGGCCCCCGGTCCGCAACTTTGTGAAAAGTTTCACCCACCCTCTTGGCCCGGCCCGGTGATCGGTGCTGGAATGCACGCACTCAACAGCTCGACGGCGTGCTCGGGGAGGGCAACGTGGCGCATCCCGCCATGTCTGGTGACGGAACGACCGCCGATGACGATCCGCTCCAGACCGCGGTGTGGCGGCTGCGCTCACGGGCCTGCTGGGCCGACGCGGCGGCCCTCCTGCCCACGGACACCCCCCGGGCGGCGCTCCAGCGGGCCGCGCTGCTGGTGGAGCGCTGCCTGTACACCGAGCGGGGCTGGGAGGCGGCCGAGGACGCGCTGCGCACCGCCGAGGCGCGGGCCCACAGCGACGAGGAGCGCGGGGCGGCCGCCTGCGAGCGGGGCCGGCTGGCCTACACCTCCACGCTCCACCGCGTACGGGACCGGGCCGACGAGGCGCGGGCCGCGCTCGGCCGCGCCGCCGCACTGATCCCGCCGGGGGCTCCGGGGCGGGCCCTGCTGGACTTCCGCCGGGGCCTGCTCGCCGAGAACCTGACCCACTCCCCGCAGGCCGCGCGTGCCGCCTACCGCCGGGCCCACGCGGGCGCCACCGCCCAGTCCGACCCGCTCCTGCTCTCCTGCACCTGGCGCCACCTCGCCCAACTGGCCCTCCGCGAGGGCGAACTGGCCGAGGCCCGACACGGTTTCGCCGAATCCCTCCGCCTCCGCGAAGACCTCGGCTACCTGATCGGCACGGCCCCCGCCCTGGTCTCCCTCGCCGAAACAGAACCCGAACCCGAAGCGACCCGCCTCCGCGAGGAAGCGAGCCGCCTCTTCCGCCTCCTGGGCGGACTCCCGACCTGGCTCGCGGACCACTTGAGCCCCCCGGCACCGGGGGCGGCTACGGCCTGAGGGGGGCGGCGCTCCCTCAATCCCGCTGTGCGAAGTGCTCCGCCACCAAGTTCCCCACCAGGTCCACGTCGCCACAGGCCAACGCGTCCAGCAGCGCGGTGTGTTGGGCCGCGTCCCGCAGGAGGACCGCTCGGTGTTGGCGGGGTGGGGTGGTGGCGAGGGGCCATTGGGCGCGGCGGTGGAGGTCTTCGGCGATGCGGAGGAGCTGTTCGTTGCCCGCGAGGGCGAGGAGGGCGCGGTGGAAGGCGCGGTCGGCCTCGGCGTAGCGGGCCGGGCAGCCGGAGGCGGCCGCGCGGGCGGTGTCCTCGGCGAGCGGGCGCAGCTCGGCGAAGCGGGCGGGCGGGACGGTGCCGGCCAGCCGCAGCAGGACGGGGACTTCGAGCAGCGCCCGTACCTCCGCCAGCTCGGCCAGCTCGCGGGCCCCGCGCCGCACGACCCGGAACCCCCGGTTGGGGACGACCTCGACGGCGCCCTCCAGCGCGAGCTGCTGCATGGCCTCGCGGACCGGCGTGGCCGAGACCCCGAAACGCTCCCCGAGCACCGGCGCCGAATAGACCTCGCCGGGACACAGTTCGCCGGTCGTCAGCGCGGAGCGCAGCGCGTCGAGGATCTGCCCCCGCACCGAGGCCCGCTGCACGACCGCACGCGGCCGGGACAGCGGCGGCTCACTGTGGGTGTGCTCACCCCGGACCCCGGAGGTGCCCTCGGCCCGCTCGCGGGCCGCCTGGGCCGGTACCCGCGTGGCGGCGGGCTGCGCGGCGTGCCAGGGCAGCCCCGTCCCGGAGACGTCGTGCAGGCCCTGCTTCACGGGTCCTCCTCGGGCTGTTCGGCGGCCGCGGCCGGCCCCGGACACGGACGACGGACCGTCACATGTCCGTCAAGCACCTTAGGCGCAGGAGGCGGCACTTCAAATTCCCGGAAAGATGGGTAAGGTTAGCCTTACCTGTACGCCCGCCCCCGTGTTCGAAGGATCGGTGGTCCCGCCATGCTCGCTACGGCCTCGCCGCTCACCGCAGCGTACGCCCGGCTCGGCGAGGTCTATCCGGGACTGAGCGTGACGGTCATGGAGGACCCGGCGCACCCCCTGCCCGTGGGCGACGGCTGGGTCACCGCCGACGGGCTCGCGGCGGGCGGCGCCCAGCTCGACTCCTTCCTCGCATGGGACGACGCCCAGGTGGTGCGGGACTACGGACAGCACGGCCGCCCGGACGTCATCGCCGGCTTCGGCCTGCACCGCTACGCCTGGCCCGCCTGCCTCCTGATCACCGTCCCCTGGTTCCTGCACCGCCGGGTCCCCCGCCTGCCCGCGGCCCACGTCGCCTATCACCGCACCGAGGGCCGGATGGCCGTACGGCCGGGCACCTTCGCCTGCCTGCCGGACGACCCGGCGGCCGGGCTGCCGGAGGCGGTCGTGGTGGCCGACGAGGAGGCGTTGCGGGCCGAGGTGCGCGCGGCCGTCGCCGAGCACCTGGAGCCCGTACTGGGCGGCTTCGGCCCGCGCATGCGGCGGCGCGGCCGCGCGCTGTGGGGCATGGCGACGGACGAGATCGTCGAGGGCCTGTGGTACCTCGCCTCCCTCTTCGGCGAGGGCGAGGAGCGGCGCGCGATGGGCGAGCTGGAACTACTACTGCCGGGCGCCACGCGCCCCTACGCGGGCTCGGCCGCGTTCCGTGAGCTGACCGGTCCGGACGGCGCCCCGCTGCCCACCCGGGACCGGGTGAGCTGCTGCATGTTCTACACGCTGCGCCCCGAGGACACCTGCGTCACCTGCCCCCGCACCTGCGACAGCGATCGCGTCGCCAAGCTGACGGCGGCCACGGCGGCCTGAGCGAGCCGGAACCACTCGTTCGAGCAGCGGAAATCGAACTCAACTACCCCTTCGCAAAATACAGTTCGAGAAGAACAGCGCCATCGCGCCACCCTCGCGCCCCTTTGAAGGACCGTTGCCTCGAAATCCCCGGCCGGGCGCCGGGAATGGGTCACTATGACGGGCGATACGCCCTATCCCAAGGCAAGGGACCCCTGATGCGAATGACCGACATATCGCTGAACTGGCTGCTTCCGGGCGCCGTGCTGCTCCTGGGCGTGCTGGCGGCGATCGCGGTGCTCGCGCGCGGCAAGCGCTCCTCCGGGGAGAAGGCGGGTGCGGACGACTCCTGGGAACGCAGCGAGGAGCGCCGCAGGCGCAAGGAGGCGGTCTACGGCACCGCCTCGTACGTCCTGCTGTTCTGCTGCGCCGCGGTGGCGGCGGCCCTCTCCTTCCACGGCCTGGTCGGCTTCGGCGAGCAGAACCTCGGCCTCACCGACGGCTGGCAGTACCTGGTGCCGTTCGGCCTGGACGGCGCGGCCATGTTCTGCTCGGTCCTCGCCGTGCGCGAGGCAAGCCACGGCGACGCCGCACTGGGTTCCCGGATGCTGGTGTGGATGTTCGCCGCCGCCGCGGCCTGGTTCAACTGGGTGCACGCGCCCCGGGGGATCGGCCACGACGGGGCGCCGCAGTTCTTCTCCGGCATGTCCCTGTCGGCGGCGGTGCTGTTCGACCGGGCGCTGAAGCAGACCCGCCGGGCGGCCCTGCGCGAACAGGGCCTGGTGCCGCGCCCGTTGCCCCAGATCCGCATCGTGCGTTGGCTGCGGGCACCCCGCGAGACCTACGGGGCCTGGTCGCTCATGCTCCTGGAGGGCGTGCGCAGCCTGGACGAGGCGGTCGAGGAGGTGCGCGACGACAAGCGGGAGAAGAGCGAGGCCCGTCAGCGTCGGCGCGACCAGCAGCGGGTGGAGCGCGCCCAGTTGAAGGCGCTGACCCGTGGCGCCCGGGGCTTCGTGAGCCGGACGCCCGCGCGGACGGTGGAGGTGCAGATGGACCGCGCCCCCGCCCCGGCGACCGGGGAGCCGGCCATAGCGGCGGAGAAGCTGACCGCCCGCTCACGGCCCTCGCTGCAGTCGGTCCGCAAGGGCACCGAACCGGTCACCGTCGACCTCACCGCGGAGGACGACACGATGGCGCTGCCCCGGCTCGACTCGCTGGAGCGCAAGCTGAAGGACCTTGAGCAGCAGTTCGGTTGAGCCCGAGCGGCGACGGGGTGGGGACGCGATTCGTCAGGAGCGCGTCCCCACCCCGTCGTCGTCTCCGCCTAGGCGGCCTGCGAACCCAGCTCGAACCAGACCGACTTGCCCACCGCGTGCGCCCGTACCCCCCAGGCGTCCGCGAGGGACCGCACCAGGACCAGGCCCCGGCCATTGGTGTCCTCGTCCGGGGTGGGAGTGCGCATCAGGGGCCCCCGGGGCATGAAGTCCCGCACCTCCACGCGGAGTCCGCGTGGGGAGACGACGGCGGTGAGGACCGCGTCGTCGTCGGTGTGCACCAGGGCGTTGGTGACGAGTTCACTGGTGAGCAGTTCCGCTATGTCGGACCGGTCGGGCCGGTCCCAGTGCCGCAGCAGGGCGCGCAGTTCGCGCCGCGCCGCGGGCACCGCCGCGAGGTCGGCCCGCGCCAGCTCGCGTCTTAGCCGGTGCGCCTCACGTGTGCCGCCGGTCTCGCCGTCCCCCGTGTCCGCCGGAGAGGCCCCCACCGTCATGGGACCACCCCCTCGCGCCTGCCTCGTCATGACCCCCGCCCACACGTCGCCGGCCCTCCCCCTCCTGGTCGACCGCGTCCACGACGGATGGTTGCCCAGTGGACCAACGGCCAGTCATGGCCGCCGCCCGACCGCCGGGTGTTCGGCCACGCGCGGCGGCCGTACGGGCCGTCGATCCGCCACCTCGACAGCCGTACCGAAAGCGCCGAGGCGGCCGGAAGACACCGCAGGAGCCGTCTGACGGCCCCTGGGGGCCCATCCGCGCACCCTGCGCCCCCAACCGGTCACACGCGGTGAAACTGACCGGAAATCACCGCTTCCCAGGGCGAGTTCAGGGCCGGGGCACGTTGCGGAGGTTGGAGCGGGCCATCTGGAGCATCCGGCCGACACCGCCGTCCAGCACGATCTTCGAGGCGGACAGCGCGAACCCGGTGACCATGTCGGCCTTGATCTTCGGCGGGATCGAGAGGGCATTGGGGTCGGTGACGACGTCCACCAGCGCCGGACCCTTGTGCTTGAAGGCGTCCTTCAGCGCCCCGGCCAACTGCTTGGGCTTCTCCACCCGCACGCCGAACACCCCGCAGGCACGGGCGACTTCGGCGAAGTCGGGGTTGACGTCGGTGGTGCCGTACGACGGCAGGCCCGCGACCAGCATCTCCAACTCCACCATGCCGAGAGCGGAGTTGTTGAACAGCACGATCTTGACCGGCAGATCCTGCTGCACCAGCGTCAGGAAGTCGCCCATCAGCATGGTGAATCCGCCGTCACCGGCCATGGCGACGACCTGCCGGTCGCGGTCGACGAGCTGGGCGCCGATGGCCATCGGCATCGCGTTGGCCATGGAGCCGTGCGAGAACGAACCGATGATCCTGCGGCGGCCGTTGGGCGAGATGTAGCGGGCGGCCCAGACGTTGTTCATGCCGGTGTCGACGGTGAAGATCGCGTCGTCGTCCGCCATCTCGTCCAGCACGGACGCCACGTACTCGGGGTGGATGGGGACGTGCTTGTCCACCTTGCGGGTGTACGCCTTGACCACGCCCTCCAGCGCGTCGGCGTGTTTCTTCAGCATCTTGTCCAGGAAGCGGCGGTCCGTCTTCTCCCGCACGCGCGGGATCAGACACCGCAGCGTCTCGCGGACGTCCCCCCACACCGCGAGGTCCAGCCGCGAACGCCGGCCGATGACCTCCGGCCGTACGTCGATCTGCGCGATCTTCACGTCGTCCGGCAGGAACGCGTTGTACGGGAAGTCGGTGCCGACCAGGATCAGCAGCTCGCACTCGTGGGTGGCCTCGTAGGCCGCGCCGTAGCCGAGCAGCCCGCTCATGCCGACGTCGTACGGGTTGTCGTACTGAATCCACTCCTTGCCGCGCAGGGCGTGCCCCACCGGGGACTTGATGCGGCCGGCGAACTCCATCACCTCGGCGTGCGCGCCCGCCGTGCCCGCGCCGCAGAACAGGGTGACCTTGTCGGCCTGGTCGATCATCTCCACCAGGCGGTCGATCTCGGCGTCGCCGGGGCGGATCGTGGGCCGGGAGGTGACCAGGGCGCTCTCGAAGGACTGGTCGGGCGCGGGCTGGTCGGCGACGTCGCCGGGCAGCGTGACCACGCTGACGCCGCGCTGGCCGATGGCGTGCTGGATGGCGGTCTGGAGCAGCCGGGGCATCTGCTGCGGGTTGGAGATCATCTCGCTGTAGTGGCTGCACTCCTGGAACAGCCGCTCCGGATGCGTCTCCTGGAAGTAGGAGAGGCCGATCTCGCTGGACGGGATGTGGGAGGCCAGGGCCAGTACGGGCGCCATGGAGCGGTGGGCGTCGTAGAGGCCGTTGATGAGGTGCAGGTTGCCGGGGCCGCAGGAGCCCGCGCAGGCCGTCAGCTTGCCGGTGATCTGCGCCTCGGCACCGGCCGCGAAGGCGGCGACCTCCTCGTGCCGCACATGCACCCAGTCGATCGCGGCGTTGCGGCGCACGGCGTCCACGACCGGGTTGAGGCTGTCGCCGACGACGCCGTACATACGGCGCACGCCGGCGCGGGCGAGGATGTCGACGAACTGCTCGGCGACGTTCTGTTTGGCCATGACGGTCGTCCGCCCCTTCGCGGTCCCGGGATACGCCCCTGCGCTTCCATCAAGTCACAGGGGCCCCGGTTACGCCTCCCAAACGGCGGCGGCCGTACGGTCGTCGGCGTACCCCTTCACCCGGGTCCGGGCGTCCGCGAGGAACCCTGCGAGACCGGGCGCGGCGGCGCGCGACCAGCGGCGGCCCAGGAACGCGCGCAGGGCCGCCTCCCCGCGCAGCGGGTCCGCGAGGCCGGAGGTGCACATCATCAGCACATCACCCGGCCGGGCTATGGCGGCCCGGAACCGGAACGGCATCTGCGGCGGCTCGGCGGGCTCGTACGGGCTCGGCGGGACCGGAATGCCGAGGTCCATCGTGAGACGGTCGCCGTCCGGGGTCTCGGCGGGCAGCGCGCCGGAGGAGGCGCCCTCGCCCGGTACCGCCGGTTCGATGTCCTGCCACTCCCCGTCCCGGAGCCGGAACAGGCCGCCCTCCCCCGCGCCGAAGAACACGCGGGTGCGGCAGTCGGGGTCGGCGGGCAGCAGCAGGCAGCGCAGGCTCGCGGTGGGTTCCCCGGAGGCGGCGCGGAGTTTGCCCAGGGTGCGGTCGGTGAGGCGGTTCAGCCCGGACTTGAGGTCGCCGCGCCGGCCTGCCCGCAGGTCCTCGACCAGCCGTTCGTGGCTGCGTCCCACCGCCTGCCCGATCCACCGGCACGCCTCGGCGGCCGCCCGGTGCGCACCGGGCGCGGCCCGCGCGCCGGTGGCCATCGCCACCAGCACGAGCGCCTGCTCGCCCGCGCCGAACCGCGCGACGAGCAGCGCGTCCCGCCGCGCCTCCCCCCGGTACCGCGCCGAGTCCCCCCGCAACGACACCGCCCGCAACGTGCACGCCCCGTACCGCGCCCCCTCCAACACGGTGTCCGACACCAGCTCGCCGAGTTCCTCGGGATCGGCGGCGGGGAGTGCGGTGGGCTCCGGCGCGTACGTCGGCGGCCGGGAACCGACGTAGTCGGGGGTGGGGGGAGCCGCGGGGGTGAAGTGGGCTACGCCGGTGACGACGGGGCCTCGGGGGGTGCCGGGTGCGGGCGGTGGCTCCGCCGCGGGCGCGGGCCAGCCGGGCATGGGCGGAACGGCGGGGGGTCGGCCGGCCCGCGGGTCCGGGACGGCGGGAGGTCGGTCCGGCTGCGGGCCCGGGGCGGCCGGTGAAACCGGGGTGCCGTCTGCATGTATGTCCTGGGCGCTTGGCGGGACCGGCGTCCGCCCCGGAGCGGGAGGCTCCGTGGGAGCAGTGGGCGTCGCCCGCCGAGGGTCCGGCGCAGGGGGCGCGGTGGGCGGAACCGGGGCATCCCGCACCGGAGGGATCGTCGGTCCGACCGGCGGGGTCCGCCGCGCGTCCGGCACGGGAGGCGGAGTTGGCGGCACCGGAGCACCCGGCGAGGGAGGGACGGTCGGCTCCCCTCCCCCGGGCGGCTCGGCGGCCCGCTGGGCCGGGTAGGGCGGGCGTTGCTCGGAAGCCTCGTCGTCGGTTCTCTGGGCCGGCAGGGGCGGTGAACCCCCCTGCGGCGTGCCCTGGTCCTCGGCGCCGCCAGGCACTGTCGTCCGTTTCGCCGAGGCGTACCGGTCGTCCAGGGAATCCGGGGCCGGTGTCGGTCCGGTGTCGTCGGCCGTTTCGTCGTAGAGCTGCCCCCACCAGTCGTCGTCCTGGCGAGTGGGCCCGCCCCCCTGCTGACTCATGCCGGTAATTGTCACCACGCGAGCCGCGCGGAAACGGGGCATCGGCGAAATCGGGCCCTCCTCGCCCAGCGCATCGAGGGACGGGACGAACGGCCGTACGAGATCTGCGGTTCCGTCCGGGCTCGGGCACGCTGGGCAGATGGGAGCGTGGGAACTCCTGCTGGTCGGCCTGGTGATCGCGCTGGGCCTGTGCGGAGTGCTGGTGCCCGGTGTGCCGGGGTCGTGGCTGGTGTGGGCCGGGGTCCTGTGGTGGGCGCTGACGAACCCGTCCGGCCTGGCCTGGGCGCTCCTGGTCGGCGCGACCGTCGTCCTGCTGCTGGCGCAGATCGTCCGCTGGACGCTGCCCGCGCGCCGGCTGCGGGCGAGCGGTGCGACGCCCCGGATGGCGGTGTACGCGGGTGTCGGCGCGCTCCTCGGCTTCGTGCTGCTGCCGGTGGTGGGCGCGCTGCCCGGCTTCATGGGCGGGATCTACCTCGGTGAGCGGCTCCGGCTCGGCCGCCACGGCGAGGCGATGGCCGCGCTGCGTACGGCGATGCGCTCGGGCGGCTCCAGCGTGTTCACGGAGCTCTTCGCCTGCCTGCTGATCGCGGCCGCGTGGCTGGGCGCGGTGGTGTGGGGCTGACCCCCCGCAGCAAGACCCCTCACAGCAGGACGCGGCTCACGCAGTCGGCGACCGCCCGCATCCCGTCGTCGTCGAAGTGCAGATGATCGCCCGGGTCGTAGCGCGGCAGCAGCCGCACCGGCTCGGCGGGATCGCGCAGCGCCGCGTCCGCGTCGCAGACCGCGTCGAAGGCGCCGCCGGTGCGGATGAACTCGTTGACCCCCTGCCGTACCGTCTCGCGGGCCGCCGTGTGCGCCGGATAGCCGGCGTACGGGGTGAGGGTGACGCCCACGACCCGCACGTGCCGGGCGTGGGCGCGGGCGACGAGGGTGCGGTAGGCGTCGGCGTAAACGCTGACGTCGTCGGCGGTGGGGCTGCCGTTGATGTCGTTGACGCCCTCGAACACGACGAGGACGCGGACCCCGGCCCGGTCCAGCGCGTCCACGTCGAGCCGGGCGAGTGCGCCGGGACCGGTGCCGTCGCGCAGCAGGCGGTTGCCGCCGATACCCGCGTTGAGGACGCCGAGGTGCCGGCGGCGTTCGGCCAGCAGGTCGGGCCAGCGGTGGTTGGCGTCGTGGGTGGAGCCGTGGCCGTCGGTGAGGGAGTCACCGAAGGCGATGACGCTGCCGGTGGCGGCGCCGCGTACATCGACACCGGCGACGTAGTACCAGTTGCTGATGGGGGTGCGGTACGCCGACCCGTCCTCGTCGGCCGCGTGCCCGGCGCCGACCAGGGCGACCCAGCTCGTCTGGAGGGCGGTGCCGTGCTGGGTGGCGGGACCGGAGTCGTCCGGGGTGAGGACGGTGACCAGGAGGTCGGCGGCGGCCGGGACGGTGAGCCGGACCGGGTCGGTGAGCAGGTCCCGGCCGGGCGGGATCGTGGCGGTGGTCGCGTGCCGGAAGGTGGCGGTGCGCAGGGTGCCGGGCACGGCGTCCGGGCCCTTCCCCTGCCGGAGGGCGACGGTGACCGCGCCGAGGTGGAGCGGGGCGGTGCCGAGCCGGTTGGTGACGCGTACCCGCAGTTCGTGACCGCCGACACTGAGGTGGACGATGTTGCGGATCGCGGCGCCGGGCAGGGAGGGGGCGGTGCCGGAGGGGGCGGCCTCCCAGGTGCCGGTCCAGGACTGCTGTCCCCCGGCGGCCCAGGCCGGAGCCGGGGTGAGGACGAGCAGTATGGCCGCGAGGAACCGTACGACGTAGCCCAATGTCCGCCCTTTCGCACCGGGCCCGTCCGCGTGTCGGGCCCGCCGGAGGCGACGGTGTCACACGCGGCGGTCCCGGAGGGGGCGCCAGCGCCGGGGGCCCACCCGCACGGCGCAGCGCGGGCGACCCCTAGGGGCTACGCCTCGCCCAGCACCCCCTCCAGGCGCAGCAGCCACATCTTCCGCTCGAGCCCGCCCGCGTACCCGGTCATCGTGCCGTCGGCCCCGATGACCCGGTGGCAGGCGCGGACGACCAGCAGGGGGTTGGCGCCGAGCGCGCCGCCCACCGCGCGGATCGCGGCGCGGGGAGCACCGACCTCGGCTGCGAGGGCGCCGTAGGTGGTGGTGGCCCCGTAAGGGACGGCGTCCAGGGCGGCCCAGACGCGCTCGCGGAACTCGGTGCCCCGCACACGGACCGGCAGGTCGAACTCCTTGAGGTCTCCGGCGAAGTAGGCGGTGAGCTGTTCGGTGGCTTCCCGGAAGGGCCCGGCGTCGTGCCGCCAGCCCTCCTGGACGGTCCGGCCGCCCTTCTGGCCGGGCACGGAGACCGAGGTCAGGGCGCCGTCGGCGTCGGCGGTGAGCAGCAGGGGGCCGACCGGGGAGGCCAGTTCGGTCCAGTAGGGGTTGTCCATGATCGCCATCAGTCGGTCAGCTCCTCGGCGACCCGTAGGTGGTGGACGGCGTAGGACCGCCAGGGCCGCCAGGCTTCGGGCAGGTCCGTACCGGGTGGGGTGACGTCCGGGTCGCCGAGCACGCGCGCCCGGAGAGCGGCGACGGCGGCCGGGGTGATGCCGGGCAGCGTGGCCAGGGTGCGCCGGGTCTCGTCCCGGTCGGCGCCGGGGTCGAGGCGCAGGCGGCCGTCGGCGAGGGCGGCGGCGAGCGTGCCGAGCGGGGTCCCGGCCTCGGCCTCGGCGAGGACGGCGGGTTCGGGGAAGAGGTGGGTGAGGGTGCCGCTGGGCGCGTCGAGCGCCTTGCCGTACCGGAGGACCAGCCGTGCCACCGCTTCCGGCGACCCGGTCAGGACGCGGGCGGCGATCTCCAGCGGGTCGACGGCGCCGGGTGAGCGCAGTCCGGGCCGGGCGGCGACCAGCGGGGCGAGCCGGGGGTCGGCGCCGAGGCGGGCGTCGACGGCGTAAGGGTCGGCGTCCAGGTCGTACAGCCGGCGCAGCCGGTGCACGGCGGTGGTGAGGTCGCGGGGGTCGGTGAGCAGCAGGCGGGCGTCGAGCCAACCGCCGGGCCGGGTACCGCCGCGCGGCTCGGGGGTGTGGGCGCGCTCGTGGACGACGGCGACTCCGGTGCCGTACGGCAGCCGCAGGGTACGCCGGTGGACGCGGGCGCCGGGGGTGCCGGTCACCTCCTCGACGCCGGGTACGGCCTCGCGGACCAGCAGGTCGAAGACGGCGCCGGCCTGGTAGGGGCCCCGGTGGGCGAGGCGCAGCGGGATGCCGGTGCCGGGGGCGCTGCGGCGGGAGCGGGGGGCGGCGTCGCGCACCTCGGTGGGGGTGTGGGCGTAGACCTCGCGGATGGTGTCGTTGAACTGGCGGATGCTGCGGAAGCCGGACGCGAACGCGATTTCGGTGACGGGGAGTTCGGTGGTCCGCAGCAGGGTCCGCGCGGTGTGGGCGCGTTGGGCGCGGGCGAGCGCGACGGGCCCCGCGCCGACCTCGCCGGTGAGCTGGCGCTGCACCTGGCGGGCGCTGTAGCCGAGGCGGGCGGCGAGGCCGGTGACGCCCTCGCGGTCGACGACGCCGTCGGCGATCAGCCGCATGGCCCGGCCGACGACGTCCGCGCGGACATTCCACTCGGCCGACCCCGGTACGGCGTCCGGCCGGCAGCGGCGGCAGGCCCGGAACCCGGCGCCCTGCGCGGAGGCGGCCGTGCGGAAGAACCGGACGTTGCACCGCTTGGGGGTCACCGCGGGGCAGCTCGGACGGCAGTAGATGCCGGTGGTCCGGACGGCGAAGAAGAAGACGCCGTCGAACCGCCCGTCGCGGCTGCGCACCGCCTCGTACCTGCTGTCATCGTCCGTCATGCGTCCAGTGTCGGATGTGGGAGGGGGGCCGGGCCAGCGGAAAACGGACATGCAGCCCGGCCCCCCTGGCGGGTCAGGTCCAGGGACCCCGCTTGGCCCGCATCGCCGCGCGGCCCTCGGCGCCCTTGCGCTTCCAGTCCCTGCGGATCTCGGCGCGCAGGCGGGCGTCGGTCTTGGCGACGATCCACTGGTTCTCGCGGACCAGCTTGTGGTAGCTCTCCAGCCTGCGGACGGGCAGCTCGCCGGAGTCCACTGCGGCGACGACCGCGCAGCCGGGTTCGGAGGCGTGGGAGCAGTCGTGGAACCGGCAGCGCGCCGCCAGCTCCTCGATCTCGGAGAACACCTGGCCGACCCCGCTCTCCGCGTCGTACAGGCCGACGCCGCGCAGACCGGGGGTGTCGATGAGGACGCCCCCGCCGGTCAGTGGCAGCAGGTTGCGGGTGGTCGTGGTGTGCCGGCCCTTGCCGTCCACGTCCCGCGCGGCCTGGACATCCATCACGTCCGCGCCGACGAGCGCGTTGGCCAGCGTGGACTTGCCCGCGCCGGACTGCCCGAGCAGCACGGCGGTACCGGAGCCGATCAGCGCCCGGAGCACGTCCAGCCCCTCGCCGTGCAGCGCGCTGACGGTGAGCACGGGGACGCCGGGCGCGGTGGTCTCGACGTCCTGCACGAGGTGCGCGAGCGTCACGGGGTCCGGTACGAGGTCGGCCTTGGCCAGCACGACCACCGGCTGCGCCCCGGACTCCCACGCCAGCGCGAGGAACCGCTCGACCCGCCCGAGGTCAAGCTCGACGGCGAGGGACACGGCGACGACGGCGTGGTCCACATTGGCGGCCAGGATCTGCCCGTCGGACCGCTTGGAGGAAGCGGACCGTACGAACGCGGTCCGGCGGGGCAGCAGCGTCCGCACGAACCGCGGGTCGAAGCCTTCGGGGTCGACGGCGGCCCAGTCCCCCGTGCACACGACCTTCATCGGGTCACGCGGGACGACGAACTCGGTGTCTGCACGAACAGTGCCGCCCGGTGTGACGACATCGCACAGGCCACGGTCGACGCGTACGACACGGCCGGGTACGAGCCCCTGCTCGGCGTAGGGGGCGAACGCCGTCTCCCAGTCGGCATCCCAGCCGTACGGCACGAGCGGATGCGAAGAGGACGACGAACTCATGGAGGACGAGAAAGACAAGGGGTGACCCTTCGAAGGGTGGCCCCGGCACACGCGCTGTGGCGCGGAAAGGGAAAGGTCAGCCGGAAGCCACGGAGGTGAAATGGATGAATGTCCGGACGCGCGCAGCACCCACCACAGAGACAGCCATCGGTCACACCTCCTCGACCACGCCGAACCACCACGACAACTCGACGAGCCGCCGCGCGAACACGGACGACACTAGAGGCGACGGGCAGCCGGCACCAATGAATTATTGAGCCAGGACGAGAGCCGCTCCTCAGGGGCGACATCGAGGAGACGGCGCAGTACGGCCGGGGAGGCGGAAGGGTTTCTGGCCAGCCCCTCGCGCCATGCGCCCCGCAGCCGGTCCAAGGCGGTCTTCGGTCGCAGGACGATGTCCCAGCCGGCCTCCCGCTCCTCCGGGCTCTCCACGGCACCCTCCCGCGCCGACGACTCAAGCCAGGCGGTGAACGGGGCGACGGCGACGAACCAGACGGCGTACTCCTCACAGGTGACGCCCAGGACACTCTCTCCGTCCAGGGACATCGCCACGAATTCCGGCTGGCCCGCCCGAGAGCCGAGGAGACCGGCCAGATCCCACTGCTCCGCCAGCCGCACTCTGGTCCAGCAGGTGCAGCCCTGATCGGCGACGCTGATCAGGAACTCCCCCTCCCCGTCGATCACACCGTGCTCGACGGCGAGCCGGTGCCACTGCCGGTTCAACTCGGCGACCAGGCAGGGGTGGTCGTCCGGCACCGCGAGCGTGGGCTCCGTGCTCGCCGCGATCACCGGGCGCCAGGCGGCCCGCGAGGGCCGCGCGTCGGAGACCTCGCCGGACCCGGTCTTCTCCAGGCCGGCGCGATGGAGCAGTTCACGCAGTTCACCATGGCTACCCGTCATGCCGGCCATCCTCCCCCGCCGGCGAGCGGCTTCGGTCAACCGTTCGCGCAGGGCTCCCCGTTGAGCCTGAACGCCCGTGGTGCCCCGTTCCCCCCGTCCCGCGTCCCCACGAAGCCGAAGGCGATCGTCCCGTGGGCGGCGACCTCGCGGTTGTAGCTCTTGGCCTCCGCCGTGACCTGCGCGCCGTTCTGGTGCGGGGTGGCGTCCCAGGTCTGGCCGATGTGCTGGCCGTCGGGGAAGTTCCAGGTGAGCTGCCAGTCGGAGAGGGGGGCGTCGGTGGTGATGTGGAGGCTGGCCTGGAAGCCGTCGCTCCATTCGTCGTCCAGGTGGTAGGCGACGTGGCAGGTGGTGGGGGTGCTCGAGGTGGGGGTCGAGGTAGGGGTCGGGGAGGGGGTCGCGGAGGGCTTCGGGGCGGGGGGCGCGGATTTGCGGGTGGGGGTCGGGATCGGGGAGGCGGGGACCGGGAGGGTGCGGGTGGTGGCCGGGGCGGCCGAGCGGGAGGGGGCCGGGGTGGGGTCGGGGTAGGGGGTGTCGGGGGCGGCGATCGGCTTCTGGTCGTCGCGGGCGGACACGTCGGCGTCGTCCGGGGTACCGAAGGGCATGAGGGAGACGCCCAGGGCCACCGCCGACAGCAGGCCGGCCGCCGCCAGGAGGCTGCCGCGCAGTACGCGGCCCCGGGCCGCCTCGTCGTCCGTACGCGCCCCCGGCCCCGAGGGCGCGCCCACGCCCAGGCGGACCTCGGCGGCGCGGCGGCGGCGTTCCAGGTAGGCGTGGGCGCCCCAGCCGATGACGCCTCCGGCGAGCGCGGCCGGGATGCCGCCACCGTGCAGGCGCAGGCAGGCGGCGGCCTCGGCGCACGGGACGCAGGTGGCGAGGTGGCGGGAGAGGTCCTCGGGGGTCTCCGCGCCGGGCGAGCGGGTGACGGCGTCCAGCAGGCGGGCGTAGCTGCGGCACTCGGCGTCCAGCGGGGTGTCGCGGTGGGCGCGGTGGCAGCGGTCGTGGAACAGGACACGGACCTGGTCGAGTTCGGCGCCCGTGGTCAGCGGGTCCAGGCCCAGCCGGCGGGCGACGGTGGGCAGCGGAAGCGACTCCACCTCGGCGAGCCAGAGCAGCGTGGCGTCCGCCTCGGGCATGTCCCGCAGGCCGCGCAGCGCGATGGGTCGGCCCAGCGGCGGGCCCGTATAACGGGCGGCTGCATCGGAGTTGAGCCAGAGGCGGAGGTCGGGGTCGAGCTTGTGGCCCTTGCCCGCGCTCTCCCACTCGACCACGGTTTCCCGTACGGCGGTGAGGAGTTGGGGGATGACCGGCAGCCGGGCGGTACGGCCGCGCACGGCGCCCTGCGCGGCCCGCAGCTCGCGCATCCCCAAGGTGAAGGCTTCGTCGGCCAGTTGGTGTGCCGTTCCCGCTCCGGCCGTGCACAGGTCGGCGTAGGAGAGGACCGCGTCCCAGCACTCGGCGAACAGCGCCGCCTCGGCGGCTTCCTGAGGGGGCGGCAGATCGGGCATCGGTCTCCAGCGTCCACGAGCGAGGGGCAACTCACCACAGCGATGGTGGAGTTGGGGCCTCGCGGAGGCAGGAGCCTTTCACGCCGCCGCCGGGCTGACAAGCGGCCCCGGCGGATCGGGTGAGGGACTCGTCGCCCGGCGTGACCGTGACTGCCCGCCGCGCGCCCGCCACTCCGTCAGGGGATACGGAAGCGGGCGCTCAGCGGTTCAAAGCCCCGGCGTCACAAGCGGGTTCAGACCTCCACCCGCTCCTCGGCGGACAGGCTGTCCATGAAGGAGCTGACGGAGAACACCGCGTTGCCGGGGCCGGGCGGGCCGTAGCCGGGCGGGTAGGAGAGGCCGAAGTCGTCCATGGTGTTGCGGTACGCCTCCAGCAGCCGGATGTGGTACTCCAGCGGCGCGCCCTGCGGGTTGGCCTTGCCGAGCGGGGTGGTGGGCTCGGGGCACCAGGTGGTGAAGCGGGGCGTGATGCCGTGCGACATGAAGAAGCGCAGCCCCTCGGTGGTGGAGGCGATGGCCTCGTCGACGCTGGTGAAGCCGAAGGGCTCGGCCATCTCCACGCCCGCCACGAAGTTGGGGATCACGTTGCGCGCGCCGAACACGTCGGCGGAGTCCAGGATGCGCTTGTGCCACTCGTCCCGGCCGACGTACCGCTCCTTGCCGGGGCAGAACATCTTGAACAGGTACTCGTCCCACACCTCGAAGTTGGGGTGGTAGATCTGCACGCCGTAGTCCTTGAAGCGCTGCACGTCCGGCTTGGGCAGCGCCTGCGCGACGACCTTGCCGATCCAGCGGCCCGGGAAGTGCTCCTCGATGGCCTTGGCGTACCGCCCGTAGAAGTCGGCCTCGTCCAGCCCCTGGACCTTCGTGGTGATCGCGCCGCCCGTGAGCGTGTACGCGGTGGAGATCTTGGCGGTGTCGTACTTGTCGATGATCTCCAGCGCCTCAAGGACCTCGTCGACGTCCTTCACACCCGTGTACGGCCGGCCCGCCGCCTTGTGCTGGCGCCAGTTGTGGTTGATGTCGCAGTACTGACACTCCTCCTTGGCGCCGAAGTACTGGCAGACGCGGAACGCGGTCAGATAGATCAGGTAGCCCCACTGGATGGTCGGGGCCACCTCCATGACCGACTTCCCGTTGGAGAGCTTGTGCCGGTAGTACTCCGGCATCGGCGGCACGCCGACGTCGGAGATGCGCTTGCCGTCGAGGTAGAGGCCGAGCTGACCGTGCTCGTCGGCGGCGACCCGGTAGGGGGAGGCGGGGTTCACCCGTACGGAGACGACCGTACGGCGCAGGTCGTAGGGGCCGCCGGTGAGGATGATCTCCTCCGGGGGCCTGCGGAGCGCGGCCTCGCCCAGTTCGGGGAGGGTGCCGTGGTCGAAGGAGAAGATGAAGTACGACTTCGGCTTGACCTCGCCGTCCTCGTTGTCGCTGAGGGCCGAGGCGTCGAAGGCGACTCCGCCCCGGAGCAGGTCCTCCTTGAAGACGGCCTCCCGTGGCACATGCGGGAACCGCTCCATCAGATCTTCGACCAGCGCGGTGCGGCTGCCCATCCCTGTCTCCTCCCGGCTCACACGTACATCTCACACCGTATGCCCCCACTTCCCGGCAAGCCCTCCCGGGGGGCTGTGAGGCACGTGACGTGTTGCCCCGCGGTCCGGGTCTCCCCAGGTCACGGGAGTGATGAGAGGGTCTGGGCACAGGCACTCTCGGGGAGGGACGGCAGGGATGACCAAGTCGGCGCGGGCGGTCACCAACTGGGCGCGGAACATCACGTACACGGCCGACGAGTTCCACCGGCCCACCTCACCGGACGCGCTGCGGGCGCTGGTGGCGGGCAGCGCGCGGGTACGGGTGCTGGGCAGCGGGCACTCCTTCAACCGGATCGCGGACCCCGGCGCCGGTGGCGTACTGCTGTCGGTGGCCGGGCTGCCCCCGGTGATCGACGTGGACACGACGGCCCGGACGGTACGCGTCGGGGGCGGGGTCCGGTACGCGGAGCTGGCCCGCACGGTGCACGCGCACGGGCTGGCGCTCGCCAACATGGCGTCCCTGCCGCACATTTCGGTCGCCGGGTCGGTGGCGACGGGCACCCACGGCTCCGGCGTGGGCAACGGGCCGCTCGCCTCGGCGGTGCGCGAGGTGGAGCTGATCACGGCGGACGGCGGCACGCTGCGGATCGCCCGCGACGACGCCCGTTTCGACGGTGCCGTGACCTCGCTGGGCGCGCTCGGCGTGGTCACCGCGCTCACCCTCGACCTGGAACCGGCGTACGAGGTCGAGCAGCACGTCTTCGTTGAACTCCCCCTGGACGGGCTGGAGTACGAGACGGTCGCGGCGTCGGCGTACAGCGTGAGCCTGTTCACCGACTGGCGGGCGCCGGGGTTCCGGCAGGTGTGGCTGAAGCGGCGCACCGACCAGGCGCCGGTGTACTTCCCGTGGGCGGCGCCGGCGGCCGGGGCGATGCATCCGGTGCCGGGGATGCCCGCGGTCAACTGCACCGAGCAGGGCGGTGTACCCGGCCCCTGGCACGAGCGACTGCCGCATTTCCGGGCCGAGTTCACGCCCAGCAGCGGCTCGGAGCTCCAGTCGGAGTACCTGCTGCCGAGGGCGGACGCCACGGCCGCGCTGCACGCCCTGGACGCGATCCGGGCGATGCTCGCCGGGGTGGTGCTGACCTGCGAGGTCCGCACCGTCGCGGCCGACGCGCAGTGGCTCAGCCCTGCGTACGGGCGGGACTCGGTGGCGCTGCACTTCACCTGGATCGAGGACGCGGCGAGGGTACTCCCCGTCGTACGCGCGGTGGAGGCCGCGCTCGGCACGCTGGACGCCCGGGCGCACTGGGGGAAGGTGTTCGAGATGCCGTCGGCGGTGGTGCGGGAGCGGTTCCCGAGGCTGGCCGACTTCCGGGTGCTCGCGGCAGAGCTGGACCCCGCAGGCAAGTTCGCCAATGAATTCGTACGGGAGATTCTTTCCTAGAGCCTCTAGGATGTGGGCTAAGCACCCAAGGAGGTGGGTCCATGGCGCGTGCGGGAATCACGGCCGACCGGCTGGTGGCGGCCGCCGCCGAACTCGCGGACGAGGCCGGCTTCGAGCACGTCACCCTCTCCGCGCTGGCCCGGCGCTTCGGGGTGAAGGACGCGAGCCTGTACTCGCACGTCCGGAATCTGAACGACCTGCGCACCCGGCTGGCGCTGTACGCGGGCGGCGAGCTGATCGACCGCATCGCGGCGGCGGTCGCCGGACGCGCGGGCCGGGACGCGCTGGCCGCGTTCGCGGACGCCTACCGCGCCTACGCCCTGGAGCACCCCGGCCGGTACGCGGCCACCCAGATCCGCGTCGACCAGTCCCTGATCGCGGACTCCCCCGCTCTGCGCCGCACCGCCGAGATCACCTACGGGATGCTGCGCGCCTACGGCCTCTCCGAGCCCGACCTCACGGACGCGGTACGCCTGCTGCGCAGCACCTTCCACGGGTACTGCGTCCTCGAATCGGCGGGCGGCTTCGGCGCCGACCGCGCGGTGGACGCCTCCTGGGAAAAAGGGGTCGAGGCGCTGCACCGGGCGCTCGAACACTGGCCGAGGGAGAGCGAACGATGACACCCGACTTCGACGTCACCGGCACCGGTCCGGTGCTGCTGCTCCTGCCGGGCGGCGCCGGGCATCCGATGGGGCTGGGCCCGCTGACGGCGCGGCTGGCACGCCGGTTCACCGTGGTGACGTACGACCCGCTGGGCCTGGCGCACGGCCGCCTCGGGCAGCCGGTGCCGGACCAGCGGCCGGAGGACTGGGCGGACGGCGCGGACCGGGTACTGGCCGCCGTGCTGCCGCCCGGCGAGCGGGGGTACGTGTTCGGGACCAGCTCGGGCGGGATCGCGGCGCTCGCACTGGCCGCGCGGCATCCGGCGCGGCTGGCGCACGTGGTCGCGCACGAGCCGCCGTGCGCGCTGGTGCTGCCGGACGGGGCGGAGCGGCGGCCGGAGCTGATCGCCGCGCTGGACGGTCCCGAGCGGCCGCCCGCCGAGGGCCCGGACGCGACCCCGATGGGCGTCTTCCTCGCGCACGTCCTGCGCCCCTTCACCGAGTACGTCCCGGCACCCGGGCTCGCCCGGCTGACGCTCGCCGCAGGAGTGGATTCACGCGGCCAACTCCCTTACCGCACGGCGGAGTTCCTGTCCGAAGGCCCCCTGCTGGAACTCCCCGGCGGCCACCTCGGCACCCTGGAACACCCGGAGGAGTTCGCGGACCGGCTCGCCGAGGCCCTCACCTCGGTTAGCGTCGAGGGATGAACACCGACCTGGCCACCGCCCTCACCGAGGGCCCGCCGCTCGTCCTGGACGGCGGGCTCTCCAACCAGTTGGCGTCGGCCGGGCACGACCTCAGCGACGAGCTGTGGTCCGCGCGCCTGCTCGCGGAGGCCCCGGAGGCGATCACCGAGGCCCACCTCGCCTATTACACGGCCGGTGCCGACGTGGCGATCACCGCCAGCTACCAGGCCACCTTCGAGGGCTTCGCGGGGCGCGGCATCGACCGGGCGGAGGCCGCGCGCCTGCTGGCATCCAGCGTGGAACTGGCCCGCGAGGCCGCCCGGCGCGCCGGGGTCTCCCGCCCCTTGTGGGTGGCCGCCTCGGCGGGCCCGTACGGCGCGATGCTCGCGGACGGCTCCGAGTACCGGGGCCGCTACGGCCTGACCCGAGCCGAGCTGGAACGCTTCCACCGCCCCCGCCTGGAGGTCCTCGCCGAGGCCGGGCCCGACATTCTGGCGTTGGAAACCATCCCCGACACCGACGAGGCGGAGGCCCTGCTGCGCGCGGTACGCGGGCTGGGCGTCCCCGCCTGGCTCTCCTACAGCGTCGACGGCGGCCGCACCCGCGCCGGCCAGCCCTTGGAGGAGGCGTTCGCCCTGGCCGCCGACGCCGAGGAGATCATCGCGGTGGGCGTGAACTGCTGCGCCCCCGAGGACGTCCCGCGAGCGGTGGAGACGGCGGCCCGGGTGACGGGCAAGCCGGTGATCGCCTACCCGAACAGCGGCGAGACCTGGAACGCCCAGGCGCGCGCCTGGGACGACACCCCCACCCTGGCCTCGTCCCAGCCCCCCACCTGGTCGGCAGCGGGCGCCCGCCTGATCGGCGGCTGCTGCCGTGTGGGCCCGGAGACGATCACCGGGATCGCCCGGGCGCTGGGCCGCGTCTGACCCGCCGGTCAGCGCCGCCGCAGCACCGGGGACCTCCGCAGTCGCCGTACCGCCGCGAGCCGGTCCGGTGAAGAGGGCTGGCTGGGGACGAGGGGGCGGGTCCAGAGGGCGAGCTCGGGGTCGCGGGGGCCGCGGGTGAGGTGAGGGCCGGTGGTGTCGAAGACGCGGGTGGGGTGGGACGGGTCCCAGGTGGGCCAGCCGGGGTTTCCCGTGGTGGCGAAGTCGACCCAGGAGGCGTGCACGGTGTCGGCCAGGGACTGGGGGGCGCCCTTGCCGGCCAGCTTCACCGCTTCCTCGACCTCGCCCGTGTCGAAGACGAAGCCGAGTTCCAGGGAGTGGCAGGCGCCGAGGGCGGGGCGGAGGGACGGCCAGGCGAACTCGTACACGTGGGAGCGGGACGGGCGGGCGTCGGCCAGGCGGTGCAGGGGGAGGCGGAGCATGTGGTCGGTGACCATCTGGCCGACCAGTTCGGCGGCGCCCGCGGCGGGGCGCAGGGCGCGGTAACCGCGCGGGACCTCGGAGCCGACGTGGCAGCGGGCCATCGCGCCGGCCAGGGCGACCGCGCCGAGCCGGTCGACGTGCTCGACCAGGCCGCCGGGCACCAGCCAGAGCCGGTACTCGTCGCGGGTCCAGCCCATCAGCAGGTCGACGCCGGGCGCCGCGTCCCCGTCGGTGAGGGTGCGCAGCGGGTCGGTGGGGACGAGGTCGCCGTCGACGACGATGCCGAAGCCGGGCCCGCCCAGGATCGGGCTGCTGCGCCGGCTGACCTCGGCCTGGGTGCGCAGCAGCAGGTCGCGGTCGACGTCGGCGAAGGCGGCGGCGGTCGCGGGGACCTTCAGGCGGGTCGCCATCCGGCGGACCATGCGCCGTACCTTCTCCCGGTCCGAGACCTCCGGCGCCCCGCTCTGGAGCACGGCCCGCCGGACCAGCCCGCGCGCCTGCGGGGCCGCGATGAGGACGCCCGTGCTGATGGCGCCGGCCGACTGCCCGGCCAGGGTGACGTTGCCGGGGTCGCCGCCGAAGGCCGCGATGGACTCGTGCACCCAGCGCAGCGCGGCGAGCTGGTCGCGCAGGCCCAGGTTGGCTGGGGCGTCCGGGAAGAGTCCGTAGCCCTCGACGCCGAGCCGGTAGTTGACCGAGACGAGGACGACGCCGTCGCGGGCGAAGGCCCGCCCGTCGTACACCGGCACCGCCGACGAACCCCTGGTCAGCGCGCCGCCGTGCAGCCAGACCAGCACCGGGAGGCGGGCGCCGGGGCCGGGCTCCGGGGTCCAGACGTTGAGGTTCAGGCAGTCGTCGCCGGGGATGGAGGGGTCGGAGAGGTACTGGGCGAACGCCTCGGAGTACGGCGGTTTCGGCGGGGTCGGCCCGAAGGCCCCGGCGTCGCGCACGCCGTCCCAGGGCTCGGGCGGCTCGGGGGCGCGGAAGCGCCGGATACCGAAGGGAGGTGCCGCGTACGGGATGCCACGGAACACCGCGTTCCCGTGTTCGTACCGGCCGCGTACCGCGCCGTACGGGGTTCGGGCCACCGGGCCCGTCCGGTCAGCCGTCATCGCCCACCAGCCCTTCGTCGCCGGTGCGGCCGCCGTGGCGGCGCGCACCACATCTGTCTCTCAGAGCGCCGCACGGAGTGGATCTATTCCGGCGCACCGACCGTCCGTACGGTCAGTCGTCCTCGGAGGCCCTGGGCGGCTGGTGGCCGTTCCGGGTGTGGCCGCGCAGCCGCCCGGTGATGTCCTCCGGGGGCAGGAAGCGGGACCAGCGCTCGGGGAACTCGGACGGCATGTCCGGGTCGTCCGGGTCGGCGTCGCGCAGCCCGGCCGCCCAGGCGACGTAGTCCGCGACCTGGGCCTCCCGCTGGCGCTCGTTGGCCTCGCGGGCGGCGGCCGTGGCGGCGGCGGGCCAGACCCGGTCGATGGCGGCGTTGACGGCGGCGCCGACCAGCACGGCGAAGGCGGACACGCCGATCCACAGCAGCACCGCGACGGCGGCGGCGAGGGAGCCGTAGATGGTGGCGCCCTCGATGGTGTGGGTGAGGTAGACGCGCAGCAGGAGGCTGCCGAGCACCCACATGGCGAGGGCGACCAGTGCGCCGGGCACGTCCTCGATCCACGGCGAGCGGACCGGGACGGAGACGTGGTAGAGCGTGGTCAGGAAGATGATGGAGAGCACGATGACGACCGGCCAGTACAGCACCTGGACGACCGTCGCCGACCAGGGCAGCACCCCGACCACCGCGTCCGGCCCGGCCACCATCAGCGGCAACGCCACCGAGCCGATCAGCAGGGCGACCACGAACAGCAGGAACGCCATGATCCGGGTCTTGACGATGCCCCGGACGCCGTCGAGGCCGTACATCACGGTGATGGTGTCGATGAAGACGTTCACCGCGCGCGAGCCCGACCAGAGGGCGAACAGGAAGCCGATGGAGATGACGTCGGGCCGGCCGCCCTTCATCACGTCGTCCAGGATCGGCTCGGCGATCTCCTTCACGCCCTTGTCGGACAGGACGGTGCGGGAGGCTTCGAGGAGGTTGGTCTCCAGGCTGTGGATGGTGTCGGCGCCGGTCCAGTCGTCGACGTAGCCGAGCAGGCCGATGAGGCTGAGCAGCAGCGGGGGCACGGACAGCAGCGTGAAGAACGCGGCCTCGGCGGCGAGGCCCAGGATGCGGTACTCCATGCAGGAATTGACGGTGTCCGTCAGCAGCAGCCAGGCCGTCCTCCGTTTGGAGACGTTCCGGTAGAGAGCCTTGGCCCGGTGGAGGCGACCGTGGGGCCGCTGGGGGGATTCGCTTGCTGACTGCACGTCCTAACGGTATCCGCCGCACCGCGCGCCCCTCACCTCGCGGGGGCACGCTTCGCGGCGGGCCGACGGGCGGTGCGGCGCCGCGGGGGTGGTGCCGCGCCGACTCGGCACCGCCCCCGCGACACGGGCCCGCGACGGGGCGCGAACGCCGCTCTCGGGCGGCGCGGGACTCAAGTCTCCTGCCGCCCCTCCGGGTTCACCAGGGTTGCAGGGGGTTGCAACTTGTCGCCGACAGTGCGCGGAGGGTGTTCCCCGACCCCGGACCGACGGCAGTATGGGGGCGTCGGCCGACCGGAAACCGCCGTCCGGACAGCTTGACAGAGCCATGCGCGCTGTCCGGACAGGGAAGGACCCCCGTGGTGAACCCGCCGAGGGACGAGGCGCGTCCGCCCGCCGCCGACGCGCCGCGCACGGCGCGGATGCTCGCGCAGCTCCGCGAGGCGACGCTCGCCGGGCGACGTGCGCCGATGGCGCCCCGGCCGGTGATCGGACAGTCCTGGGAACGGATGCTGCGCGACGGCGTCGACCCCGACCGGGACGTCAGAGCGGGTCTGTTGACGCCCGAGGAGGTGCGCCGCCGCCGGGAGGAGTCGCCGCTCAGGCACGTCCTGCCGGTGCTGCGCGAGGGGCTGCTTTCGGTCGCGGACGTGGCCCGGCACATCATGGTCGTCGCGGACGCGGACAGCCGGGTGCTGTGGCGGGAGGGCTCGCCCGCGGTGCTGCGCCGGGCCGACGGGCTCGGCTTCGAGATCGGCGCGGACTGGAGCGAGGCGGTCGTGGGCACCAACGGGGTCGGCACCCCGGCGGTGGTACGGCGGCCGGTCCAGGTGTTCGCCGCCGAGCACTTCGTGCGCTCGCACGCCTCCTGGACCTGCGCGGGCGCACCCGTCACCGATCCCAGGGACGGCCGGCTCATCGGCGTGGTGGACATCAGCGGCCCGCTGGAGAGCATGCATCCGGCGACCCTCGCCTGGGTGGAGTCGGTCGCCCGGCTCGCCGAGGCCCGGCTGCGCGAGCTGCACCTCGGCTCCCTGGAGCAACTGCGGTCGGTGGCCGCGCCGGTGCTGGCCCGGCTGGACGGACGGGCCCTCGCGGTGGACCGCGACGGCTGGTCGGCGGCGGTGACGGGCATGCCGTACGTACGCCGGGTCACGCTGCCCAAGTCGCTGTCGCCGGGCAGGCGTTGGCTGCCGGGGCTGGGCACGTGCGCGGTCGAGCCGCTGGCCGGGGGCTGGCTGCTGCGGGCGTCCGGCGAGACACCGGGCGGCACCGGGAGGCTGGTGCTCGACCTGTCCCGGCCGGAGCGCCGGCTGCTCACGGTGTCCGACGCGGGCGGCACCTGGACCCGTGAACCCAGCCAGCGGCACGCGGAGTTGCTGTACCTGCTCATGGCGCAGCGCGCGGGGCGCAGTGCGGCGGGGCTGGCCGAGGACGTGTTCGGCGACCCGTCCCGCACGGTCACCGTCCGAGCGGAGATGTCGCGGGTACGCCGATATCTCGGGGCGCTCCTCCTGCATCGGCCGTACCGGCTGCGGGAGGACGCGGAGGCCGAGGTGCTGCTCCCGGACGACCCCCGTGACCTGCTGCCGCGTTCGACGGCACCGGGGGTGGCGCTGCGTCGTACGGCACCCGGGACGCGTTGAGCGCCCCCGTTCACGCCGGGCGCCTCCTGCCGCACACCGGGCACCTTCCGCGTATTTGCGGCCTCTTGGCCCCGGCGCACCGCCTGCTGCCGTAGCATCCGAGGCGGGTCCGCCCCGTGCCGGGTGATCAACATGACGATCGCCGGGCGCAGTTGGCCCGCCTCGGGAGGAGACATGAAGCAACGCGGCAGACACCGCAGGCGCCGACGGGGGGTGGCGTTGCGCGCGGCCCTCACCGGGACCGGGCTGGCGCTCACCGCGGCGGCCACGCTGATCAGCACCTCCCAGGCCGAGGTCGCCGGCAGCCCCGGCGCGCTCAAGCCGCTCACCACCGCCTCCGACACCGCCCCGCTGCGCCTCCAGGAGCGTCTGGCGCCCGCCCCCGTGCTGAACCGGCTCTCCGCGGCCATGGGCCGTCCGGTCGGCGTGGACGCCGTGCTCGGCGACGCCGACCGCCGGATGCGGGTGGGCGCCGACTGTACGGGCGACGACCGCTCCTCCCTGCCCCTGACCCCCGAGGCCACCCGTTCCTACTGCTGGGACCCGGCCGACACCGCCGACACCGCCTGGCGCCCCGCCGCCGTGACCACCTCCGGCGACGCCGACGAGGACGGCGTCTGGGGCAGCCACCGGGTGGTGCTGACCGGCTGGACGCACGCCACCGACACCGGACGCGCGGCCGAACGCGGCCTGACCCGCGTCGCTTTCACCGACCTCGACGACCCCGCCCGCCCGGTCTACCGCTGGGTCCTGCTGGTGGTGCCGGTCGACGGCGGCCGGGACTACCGGGCCCTGACCTCGGGCGTCTCCGGCATGGTCTGGAACCACGGCAAGCTGCTGGTCACCGCGTCCGACGGCGGCGCCGAGGCGCTCTACGTCTACGACCTGGACCGCATCCAGCGCACCACCACCAACGAACCCGCCGTCGGCCGGGTGCCGCACGGCTGGTCGGCCGCCGGGTACCGGTACGTGCTGCCCGCCGTGGGCTCCTACCGCTACACCCGGGGTCGCTGCGCAGGCGGCCGCCCGCCCTGTCCCGGCCCGCTGGCTCTGGACCGGAGCACCGTCCCGAACAGCCTGGTCGCGGCCGAGCGCACCTCCCCGGACGGCGCCCGCCGCGCCCGGCTGTGGCGGTACGCGTTCAGCTCCGCCCCGGCGCGGGCCGGCCTGCTCGCCACCGACTCCGCCGGGCACACCGACGCCGTCGAGGTGTTCCGGACCAAGGCGCGGGGGGTGCGGGGCGTGCTCTCGTACCGGCACGCCGGGGCGGCGGGCGCGTCCTGGTACACCGGCCAGTTGCCCGGCGCCGAGGACGGCCGGGGCGGGCTGTGGCGGCAGGACGTGGACGGCGCGAAGGGCGCCCGCTGCGGCGCGGACGGCTCGCACCACTGCTGGACGGAGTCGGCGGTGTCGCTGTCGTACTGGCAGGAGACCGGCGAGGTGTGGTCCCTGTCGGACCGCATGCTGTTCTCCGTCCCGCTGGCCGCGCTGGAACGCTCGCTGGACTGAGCCGTGATCTCGCGGACGACGATCGACAGTCCGGTGGGCGGGATGATTCCCTGAGCCCATGAGCAGCGTCCCTGTCACCACCTGGTCCCTGGAACAGACCTCGCCGTCCGACCTCCTGCCCGCCGCGGCGCCCGAGGACGACGCGGTGCGGATCGTACGGGCCGAGGTGCCGTCCCCCGAGTTCAGCCGGTTCCTGTACGCCTCGGTCGGCGGCGACATCCGCTGGACCGACCGGCTCGGCTGGACCCACGCGCGGTGGCGGGAGTATCTGGGACGGCCCGGCGTGGAGACCTGGGTGGCGTACGAGAGGGGCACGCCCGCCGGGTACGTCGAGCTGGAGGCGACGGAGGAGGGCGTGGTGGAGATCGCCTACTTCGGGCTGCTGCCCGCCTTCCGGGGGCGCCGGATCGGCGGGCATCTGCTGTCGGTGGGCACGGCCCGCGCCTGGGATCTGGCGACGCGGTGGCCGGATCTCACCCCGGTGAAGCGGGTGTGGCTGCACACGTGCAGCAAGGACGGCCCGTACGCGCTGGACAACTATCTGCGGCGCGGCTTCACGCTGTTCGACACGAAGGTGGAGCTGGAGGCGGACCTCCCGACCCCCGGACCGTGGCCGGGTGCGTTCCTGGGCGACTGAAGACACCCGACCCCTCACGGCGTCTCGGCATTCAGAATAGATCCGTCCAGATGACGGACAATGGTGGACTGCCCGGAGACGTGCGTGACACGCTTCCGTCATGTCTGGAACTGGAATCGCCTTGGTGAGTCGACGCCACGTCGACCTCGGCCGCATGTCCAGCGCCATGTGTCGGGCGAGCTGAGCACTCCAGCACCGCCGACCTCTTCTCCACCCCGTTCAGCGCAGCGCCGCGCACGGCTGCCCGTGTGCGCCCATGCGCGCAGGCCAGAGCCGATTTTCCGCCTGTCTCAGATTCGCCGCCTGTTTCTAAGGACGTAGAACCATGGCCCCCAGTCCCCAGGACCCCGCTGCCGCCGCGCCCCGCCGCAAGGTGAGTCGTCACCGTGGTGAGGGCCAGTGGGCGGTGGGACACCACACCCCGCTCAACGGCAACGAACAGTTCAAGAAGGACGACGACGGTCTCAATGTGCGGACGCGCATTGAGACGATCTACTCCAAGCGGGGCTTCGACTCCATCGACCCCAACGACCTGCGCGGCCGCATGCGCTGGTGGGGTCTGTACACCCAGCGCAAGCCCGGTATCGACGGCGGCAAGACCGCGGTCCTCGAACCGGAGGAGCTGGACGACAAGTACTTCATGCTGCGGGTCCGCATCGACGGCGGCCGGCTGACCACCGCCCAGTTGCGGGTGATCGGCGAGATCTCGCAGGAGTTCGCGCGCGGCACCGCCGACATCACCGACCGGCAGAACATCCAGTTGCACTGGATCAGGATCGAGGACGTGCCCGAGATCTGGCGGCGCCTGGAGGACGTCGGGCTGTCCACCACCGAGGCGTGCGGTGACACCCCGCGCGTGATCCTCGGCTCGCCGGTCGCGGGCATCGCCGAGGACGAGATCATCGACGGCACGCCGGCCATCGAGGAGATCCAGCGCCGGGTCATCGGCAACAAGGCGTTCTCCAACCTGCCCCGCAAGTTCAAGTCCGCGATCTCCGGCTCGCCCCTGCTGGACGTGGCGCACGAGATCAACGACATCGCGCTCGTCGGCGTCGAACACCCCGAGCACGGGCCGGGGTTCGACCTGTGGGTGGGCGGCGGCCTGTCCACCAACCCGAAGATCGGCGTCCGGCTGGGCGCCTGGGTGCCGCTCGACGAGGTGGCGGACGTCCACGAGGGCGTCATCTCGATCTTCCGTGACTACGGCTACCGCAGGCTCCGCAACCGCGCCCGGCTGAAGTTCCTGGTCGCGGACTGGGGCCCGGAGAAGTTCCGGCAGGTGCTGGAGGACGAGTACCTGGGCCGCAAGCTGCTCGACGGCCCGGCCCCCGAGCAGCCGGTGGAGCGCTGGCGCGACCACGTCGGCGTGCACCGCCAGCGCGACGGCCGCTTCTACGTGGGGTTCGCCCCGCGCGTCGGCCGGGTCGACGGCGCCACGCTGGCGAAGATCGCCGGTGTCGCCGAGGAGCACGGCTCCGGCCGGGTCCGCACCACCACCGAGCAGAAGATGATCGTGCTGGACGTCGAGGGAGATCAGGTCGACTCGCTGGTCGCCGGTCTCGAGGCGCTGGACCTCCGGGTCAGCCCGTCGGCGTTCCGGCGGGGCACGATGGCCTGCACCGGTATCGAGTTCTGCAAGCTGGCCATCGTCGAGACCAAGGCACGCGGCAGCGCCCTCATCGACGAACTGGAGCGCCGCCTGCCCGAGTTCGACGAGCCGATCACCATCAACCTCAACGGCTGCCCGAACGCCTGCGCCCGTATCCAGGTGGCGGACATCGGCCTCAAGGGCCAGTTGGTGGTGGATGAGGAGGGCAACCAGGTCGAGGGCTACCAGGTGCACCTGGGCGGCGCGCTCGGTCTGGAGGCGGGCTTCGGCCGAAAGGTGCGCGGTCTGAAGGTGACGTCGAAGGAGCTGCCCGACTACGTCGAGCGCGTCCTGCGCCGCTTCGAGGCCGAGCGAGCCGACGGCGAGCGGTTCGCCGTGTGGGCCGCGCGGGCCAGTGAGGAGGCGCTGTCGTGAGCGAGCGTGCCGCACCGTTCCACTGCCCCTACTGCGGGGACGAGGACCTGCGCCCGAGCGAGGAGGGCCACGGCGCCTGGGAATGCGGAGCCTGCAATCGCGCCTTTCAGCTCAAGTTCCTCGGGCTGCTCGCCCGAGGGCTGAAGCGGGGCGACGACGGAGGGGACGACCGGATATGACGACCACTCAGGACGAGCGTACCGAGGACGAGTTGAGGGAACTGGCCGAGCGTGCGGGCCGTGAGCTGGAGGACGCGCCCGCGCTGGAGGTGCTGCGCTGGGCGGTGGACACCTTCGGCGACCGGTTCTGCGTGACCTCCTCCATGGAGGACGCCGTGGTGGCCCACCTGGCCGCGCGGGTGCGGCCCGGTGTGGACGTGGTGTTCCTCGACACCGGCTACCACTTCCCCGAGACCATCGGCACCCGTGACGCCGTCGACGCCGTGATGGACGTCAACGTCATCACGCTCACCCCCGAGAAGACGGTGGCCGAGCAGGACGCGGAGCACGGGCCCCGGCTGCACGACCGCGACCCCGACCTGTGCTGCGCCCTGCGCAAGGTCCAGCCGCTGGAAGCGGGCCTGACGGGGTATCAGGCGTGGGCAACCGGGCTGCGCCGGGACGAGTCGCCGACGCGGGCGAACACCCCGGTCGTCGGCTGGGACGCCCGGCGCCGCAAGGTCAAGGTCTCCCCCATCGCCCGCTGGACCCAGGACGACGTGGACGCCTACGTCGCCGAACACGGCGTGCTGACCAACCCGTTGCTGATGGACGGCTACGCCTCGGTCGGCTGCGCCCCGTGCACCCGGCGGGTCCTGGAGGGCGAGGACGCGCGGGCCGGCCGCTGGGCCGGGCGGGGCAAGACCGAATGCGGGCTGCACGGATGACGACCGACCGGACTGAGGAGCGAGAACACGTGACGACCGGAGCCACCGTCTGGCTCACTGGTCTGCCGAGCGCCGGCAAGACCACCATCGCCACCGAACTGGCCGGCCGGCTACGTGCCGAGGGACGGCGCGTGGAGGTGCTCGACGGCGACGAGATCCGCGAGTTCCTCTCGGCCGGACTCGGCTTCGCCCGCGAGGACCGGCACACCAACGTCCAGCGCATCGGCTTCGTGGCCGAACTCCTGGCTCGCAACGGCGTGCTGACGCTGGTCCCGGTGATCGCGCCCTACGCGGACAGCCGCGAGGCGGTGCGCAAGCGGCACGCGGCGAACGGCACCCCGTACCTGGAGGTCCATGTGGCGACCCCGGTCGAGGTGTGTGGCGAGCGGGACGTGAAGGGGCTGTACGCCCGGCAGGCCGCGGGCGAGATCTCCGGCCTGACCGGGGTGGACGACCCGTACGAGGAGCCCGAGACGCCGGACCTCAGGATCGAGACGCAGGGACAGAGCGTCACGCAGTCGGCGGCCACGGTGCACGCCCTGCTCGGCGAGAGGGGACTGGCATGACGACCGTCGCCAAGGTGACGGGGGGCGGCGAGGGCACGGACAGCCCGTACGCCCTCTCCCACCTGGATGCGCTGGAGTCGGAGGCGGTGCACATCTTCCGTGAGGTGGCGGGTGAGTTCGAGAACCCGGTGATCCTGTTCTCCGGGGGCAAGGACTCGATCGTGATGCTGCATCTGGCGCTGAAGGCGTTCGCGCCGGCCGCGGTGCCGTTCGCGCTGCTTCATGTGGACACCGGGCACAATTTCCCCGAGGTGCTGGAGTACCGGGACCGTGTGGTGGCCGCACATGGGCTGCGCCTCCATGTGGCCTCCGTACAGGACTACATCGACCGTGGTGTGCTCAGGGAACGTCCCGACGGCACCCGTAACCCGCTGCAGACGCTGCCGCTGACGGAGAAGATCCAGAGCGAGCGGTTCGACGCGGTGTTCGGCGGCGGCCGGCGCGACGAGGAGAAGGCCCGCGCCAAGGAGCGGGTGTTCTCGCTGCGTGACGAGTTCTCCCAGTGGGACCCGCGCCGCCAGCGCCCGGAGCTGTGGAACCTGTACAACGGCCGCCACGCCCCCGGTGAGCACGTCCGGGTGTTCCCGCTGTCCAACTGGACCGAGCTGGACGTGTGGCAGTACATCGCCCGTGAGGGCATCGAGCTGCCGGAGATCTACTTCGCGCACGAACGCGAGGTCTTCTCCCGCAGCGGCATGTGGCTGACGGCCGGCGAGTGGGGCGGCCCGAAGGAGACCGAGCCGGTCCAGACCCGGCTGGTGCGCTACCGCACGGTCGGCGACATGTCCTGCACCGGCGCCGTCGACTCCGACGCGACCACGCTGGAGGCGGTCATCACCGAGATCGCCGCATCCCGGCTCACCGAACGCGGCGCCACCCGCGCCGACGACAAACTCTCCGAGGCCGCGATGGAAGACCGCAAGCGCGAGGGGTACTTCTGACCATGAGCACGATCACCGCCGAGGCGCTGTCGGCCACCACCCTGCTCCGGTTCGCCACCGCGGGCTCCGTCGACGACGGCAAGTCCACCCTGGTCGGACGGCTGCTGCACGACTCCAAGTCGGTCCTGGTGGACCAACTGGAGGCCGTGGAGCGGGCGTCAGCGAGCCGGGGCCAGGAGGCGCCGGACCTGGCGCTGCTCACCGACGGCCTGCGGGCCGAGCGGGAGCAGGGCATCACCATCGACGTGGCCTACCGCTACTTCGCCACCCCGCGCCGCCGTTTCATCCTGGCCGACACGCCGGGGCATGTGCAGTACACCCGGAACATGGTCACGGGCGCCTCCACCGCCGAGCTGACCGTGGTCCTGGTCGACGCCCGCAACGGCGTGGTCGAGCAGACCCGACGCCACGCGGCCATCGCGGCCCTGCTCCGCGTCCCGCACGTCGTGCTCGCCGTGAACAAGATGGATCTGGTCGGCTACGAGGAGCACGTCTTCGCCGCCATCGCCGAGGAGTTCACGGCGTACGCGACCGAGCTGGGCGTCCCGGAGGTCACCGCGATCCCGATCTCGGCGCTCGCCGGGGACAACGTGGTCGACGCCTCCGCCCGGATGGACTGGTACGGGGGCCCGACCGTGCTGGAGCACCTGGAGACGGTGCCGGTCAGCCACGACCTGGCGCACTGCCACGCCCGGCTGCCGGTGCAGTACGTGATCCGCCCGCAGACCGCCGAACTCCCCGACTACCGGGGGTACGCCGGGCAGATCGCGGCCGGCACCTTCCGGGTGGGCGAGGAGGTCACGGTGCTGCCGTCCGGCCGTACGAGCCGCATCGCCGGGATCGACCTGCTGGGCGAGCCGGTGGACGTGGCCTGGACCACCCAGTCGGTGACCGTGCTGCTGGCGGACGACGTGGACGTCTCGCGCGGCGACCTGATCGTGCCGAGCAAGGACGCGCCCGCGACCACACAGGACGTGGAGGCGACGGTCTGCCATGTGGCCGACCAGCCGCTGACCGTCGGCCACCGGGTGCTGCTCAAGCACGGCACCCGCACGGTCAAGGCGATCGTCAAGGACATCCCGTCCCGGCTCACCCTGGCCGACCTGTCCCTGCACCCGCATCCGGGGACGCTCGCCGCAAACGACATCGGCCGGGTGAAGATCCGTACCGCCGAGCCGCTGCCGGTCGACTCCTACGCCGACTCGCGCCGCACCGGCTCCTTCATCCTGATCGACCCCAGCGACGGCACCACCCTCACCGCGGGCATGGTCGGCGAGTCCTTCGCCGCGCCCGAGCCGGTGACGGACCCCGACGACGAGGGCTGGGACTTCTGACCATGCAGCACACCGAGGTCTTCTCGACGTTCGCCAAGGAGGGCGGCCGCATCGGCAGCGGCGCGCTCGGCTCCGGGCAGGGCGGGGTCGCGCGATGTGCGCGCTGACGTACGCGCACCGCTCGCGCGCCCTGCTCCCCCACGTAGACCCCTCCTCCCACCCGACGACGTCCCGGTTGCGACGACGAAGACCCATCGACCTCCCGGCCACGGCCCGACAGCCGTGACCGCCGGGCCGACGAGAGGAAACGCCTCCCGTGCCTGCCAACCGTTCGCCGCTGCCGCGCCGCGGTCTCACCGTCCTCGCCGTACTCCCCCTGCTGGCCCTCGCGGCCTGCGGCTACGGGTCCGAGGCCAAGGACGACGCCACCAACCAGAAGGTCGCCTCCGGAGCCAAGAAGATCGACGGCCTGGACTCCGTCAAGATCGGCTACTTCGGCAACCTCACCCACGCCACCGCGCTGGTCGGCCGCCAGCAGGGCCTCTTCCAGAAGGAACTGGGCGCTACCAAGGCCGACTACGCCACCTTCAACGCGGGCCCCTCCGAGATCGAGGCGCTCAACTCCGGCTCCATCGACATCGGCTGGATCGGCCCCTCCCCCGCGATCAACGGCTACACCAAGTCCGGCGGCCGCAGCCTGAAGATCATCGGCGGTTCGGCGTCCGGCGGGGTGAAGCTGGTCGTGAACCCCAAGAAGATCAAGTCGGTCAAGGACGTCAAGGGCAAGCGGATCGCCACGCCCCAGCTCGGCAACACCCAGGACGTCGCCTTCCTCAACTGGGCGGCGGAGCAGGGCTACAAGGTCGACGCGCAGAGCGGCAAGGGTGACGTCACCGTGGTCCGCAGCGACAACAAGGTGACCCCGGACGCCTTCAAGGCCGGTTCCGTGGACGGCGCGTGGGTGCCGGAGCCGACCGCGTCAAAGCTGGTCGCCGAGGGCGGCAAGGTGCTGCTGGACGAGTCCGACCTGTGGCCGGACAAGAAGTTCGTGATCACCAACGTGATCGTGTCGCAGAAGTTCCTCAAGGCACACCCGAAGGCCGTCGAGGCGGTCCTGCGGGCCTCGGTGCGCACCAACAAGTGGATCAAGGCCAACCCGGACGCGGCGAAGGAGTCGGCGAACAAGCAGTTGGAGGCCGACTCCGGCAAGGCGCTGCCCCCGGCCGTGCTGGACCCGGCGTGGAAGTCGATCCAGACCACCGACGACCCGCTGGCCGCCACCCTGAACACCGAGGCCGACCACGCGGTCAAGGCGGGCCTGCTGCAGGAGCCCGACCTCAAGGGCATCTACGACCTGACCCTGCTCAACAAGGTCCTCGGCGCCGAGGGCGCCTCCAAGGTCGACGCCGCCGGGCTCGGCACCAGCTGACCGACGCGAACTGATGAGTCCCCAGGAGGTGACGACCATGGCCACCACCCTCGCCGAGGCCGGCCCGGCGGTCGATTACGCCGCCCGTCTCGACCACGTCTCGAAGTCCTATCCGGGCCCGGGCGGGCAGCAGCTCGTGCTGGACGACATCAGTCTCGATGTCGCGCCCGGCGAGTTCGTCACCCTCCTGGGGGCCTCGGGCTGCGGCAAGTCGACCCTGCTCAACCTGGTGGCGGGCCTGGACCGGCCGAGCGCCGGGTCCATCGACACCGATGGGCGCCCGGCCCTGATGTTCCAGGAGCACGCCCTCTTCCCGTGGCTGACCGCGGGCAAGAACATCGAACTCGCCCTGCGCCTGCGGGGCGTGCCCAAGGGCGACCGCCGCGACAAGACCGAGTCCCTGCTCGAACTGGTCCGGCTGAAGGGCGCGTACGGCAAGCGGGTGCACGAACTGTCCGGCGGTATGCGGCAGCGGGTGGCGCTGGCCCGCGCGCTGGCGCAGGAGAGCGGACTGCTGCTGATGGACGAGCCGTTCGCGGCCCTCGACGCCATCACCCGCGACGTGCTGCACGACGAGCTGACCCGCGTCTGGACGGAGACCGGCCTGTCCGTGCTCTTCGTGACGCACAACGTGCGCGAGGCGGTACGGCTGGCCCAGCGGGTCGTGCTGCTCTCCTCCCGGCCGGGCAAGGTGGCGCACGAGTGGACGGTGGACATCCCGCAGCCCCGCCGCATCGAGGACGCCCCCGTGGCGGAACTGTCCCTGGAGATCACCGAGGCGCTGCGAGGGGAGATCCGCCGCCATGGCCAGCACTGAGACGACACCGGCTCCCGACACGGGGAGCGTGGAGGCGGGCCTCGACGCCCTGGAGACCCCGCGCGGCGCACGGGTACCGCTGAAGCAGACCCTGGTCACCAAGGTCCTGCCGCCGGTCACCGCCGTGCTGGTGGTGCTGCTGGTCTGGCAGGCCCTGGTGTCCTTCGGGGTCGTCTCCGACCCCACCAAGCTGCCCGCGCCGAGGGCGGTGTGGGACGCGGTCCAGCGGGACTGGCTGGAGGGCAAGCTCCTCGGCTACATCTGGACCAGCGTCTCGCGCGGCCTGCTCGGCTTCGGCCTGGCCCTGCTCATCGGCACCCCGCTGGGGCTGCTGGTGGCGCGGGTCAGGTTCGTGCGCGCGGCCATCGGCCCGATCCTGTCCGGCCTCCAGTCGCTGCCCTCGGTGGCCTGGGTGCCCCCGGCGGTGATCTGGCTGGGCCTGAACAACTCGATGATGTACGCGGTGATCCTGCTCGGCGCGGTGCCCTCCATCGCCAACGGCCTGGTCTCCGGCATCGACCAGGTGCCCCCGCTGTTCCTGCGGGCGGGCCGCACCATGGGCGCCGGCGGGCTGCGCGGGGTCTGGCACATCACGCTGCCCGCCGCGCTGCCCGGCTATGTGGCCGGGATGAAGCAGGGCTGGGCGTTCTCCTGGCGCTCGCTGATGGCGGCCGAGATCATCGCGTCCTTCCCCGATCTGGGCGTCGGCCTAGGCCAGTTGCTGGAGAACGGCCGCAACGCCCTCGACATGGCGATGGTGTTCGAGGCCATCCTGCTGATCCTGTTCGTCGGCATCGCGGTCGATCTGCTGATCTTCAGTCCGCTGGAGCGGTGGGTGCTGCGCAGCCGGGGCCTGCTGGTGAAGAGCTGAACTCCCATGCATCACAAACCCGTTCTCCTGATCGTCGCCCACGGCAGCCGTGACCCCCGGCACGCCGCGACCGTGCACGCCCTGGTCGCGCGGGTGAGGTCGATGCGCCCGGACCTGCGGGTGGTGACCGGCTTCCTCGACTTCAACGTGCCCTCGGTCGGTGGCGTGCTCAAGTCGCTGGCGGCCGACGGGGTGCGCGAGGTGGTGGCGCAGCCGTTGCTGCTGACCCGCGCCTTCCACGCCAAGGCCGACATCCCGGCCGTGCTGCGGGAGGCCCCACGCGGGATGCGGGTCCGGCAGGCGGAGGTGCTCGGCCCGTCGCCGCTGCTGGTCTCGGCGCTGGAACGGCGCCTGTACGAGGCGGGGCTGAGCCCCGCCCACAAGTCCTCGACCGGGGTCGTACTGGCCTCGGCGGGGTCCTCCGACGCGGAGGCGATCGCGGTGATCGCCGACATCGCGCGGGAGTGGTGGCGCACCGGTTGGTGCGCCGTGCGACCCGCGTTCGCCTCCGCCCGGCTCCCGCGCACCGAGGACGCCGTGCGGGAGCTGCGTGCCCAGGGGTGCCAGCGGGTCGCCGTCGCGCCGTACGTGCTGGCGCCGGGCTTCCTGCCCGACCGGATCGCGCGGGGCGCGGCCGGCGCGGACGTCCTGGCCGATGTGCTGGGCCCGGCGCCGGAGGTGGCGCGGGTGCTGCTCGACCGCTACACCGAGGCGCTGCGGTCGGTCCCGGTGGCCGTGGGCGCCTGAGCGCCAGGACACCCCCTAGAGGTTCAGCGCGGTGGTCAGGCGCCGGGTGTACTCGAGGGTGCCGGTACCGGCGGCGGCGCCGATGCAGAGGTCGTCGAGCCGGTGGCGGATGCGGCCGCGGTTGGGCGGCAAGCCGTCGTCGGCCGCGAGGGCCAGCTCGGCCTGGATGATCTCGCCGTGCTCGAGGAGCACCGGGTACTCGGCGTGCAGAGCGGCGACGAGTCCGTCCGCGAGCTGGATCAGGGTCTCCAGGTCGGTCCCGTCACCGCCCGGTACCGGGCGGCCGGAGGTGCTGCCGGGATGGTTGTACGCGTTCACGTCTTTCGTCCTCACTCCTGATCCGGGGGCCTTACGGGGCCGGGCTGCGGCGAGGGAAGCGTGCCGGGTCGGCTCGGTCGGCGACGTTACCCACGAAGCGGCCGACCGCACCAGCAATCAACCCCTTTGGAGTGAAAGGGGGTTGACATTCCCCGGCTGTCCGGTAGAGGGCGCCGTCAGCCGGTCAGCTCGACCAGTTTCCGTACGGTGTTCCAGTTCCGGGTGGTCGCGATCAGACCCTTGGTGACGCGCGGGCGGCCCAGCTCATCACCGAGCTTGGAGCGGCCGAGCCCGTCGGGTGCGTAGAGGTACAGACACCGGTCGCCGAGGCGGAACTCCTCGGGGAGACGGGCGGCGGTGTCGATCCCGGCGAAACGCTCGGGGTCCACCGGGCCGGAGAAGTAGGTGACGTGCAACTGCTTGGGTTCCAGCGCGTCGGCGGGGAACGGGCAGGCTTCCGCGACCGCCGTGAGATAGGCGTGGTCCCGCACGATCACGTCGACCCAGAAGCCGAAGCGCTTCTCGATGGCCGTGCTCAACTCCCCGGCCAGGACGCCCTCGTCGCCCTGGGAGGCGGTGAAAACGGCCTGTCCGCTCTGGAGATGGGTGCGCACGTCGCCATGACCCAGCTCGGCAAGGAGAGTTCGCAGGTCGGCCATCGGGAGCTTCTTGTTGCCGCCCACGTTGATCCCGCGCAGCAGCGCCGCGTACGTCGTCGTCATCCGCCCACGATAGAACGGCCGTCGTGCCCCGTGGGGGCGGGCACGACGGCCGTACCGGACGGTACGCCGGTTGCGGGAAACTCTGTCGGATCGAGCGGGCGCGGAGCAACTCCTCCACGATCTTGTGACTGGTTCAACAACGTTTCTCCACCGAGGTCAGCGCCCGGGCAGCTCCGCCTCGATCAGGTCGGCGGCGCGCATCGTGCCCCCTTCGCCCACCATGTCGGCCTGGATCTCCTTCAGCCGGGCCGCCACCTCGGGGTCGTCGGCCAGGGCGAGGGCGGTCTCGCGGAGGCGGTCGGCGGTGGCGTCCTCGGTGAGCAGGGTGCGGGCCACGCCGAGCGCCTGGAGCATGTCGGCGTTGCCGAACTGGTCGACGGCCTGCGGGACGGCGATCATCGGGGTCGCGGTGGCCAGCCCTTCCTGGCTGCCGCCCGCCCCCGCGTGGGTGACGAACAGGTCGGCCTGCCGGAGCACGGCCAACTGCGGTACCCAGGAGTGCACTTCGACGTTGCCGGGCAGCTCACCGAGTTCGGCCGGGTCCACGTGCCGCCCGATCTGGAGGACCAGGTGCCAGCCGGGCAGGTCACCGAAGGCGCGTACACACTCGGCGTAGAAGTCGGGCCGCTTGGTGAAGGCCGAGCCGAGGGAGACGAGGACGACCTTCTCGGCGCCCTCGGGCCGCTGCCAGTCGCCCTGGTCGGTGCGGTCGCCCTGGCAGGCGCCGACGAAGCTGTGCACGCGCTCGTCGACCCGATCGGCGTTCGGCTGGAGCGCCTTGGGGATGAGGACCAGGGAGCGGGCGGGGCGGCCGGCGAACGGGTCCGGGTGCTGGGTGATCCCGTTCTCCGCGAGCCATCCCGCGAACCGGGCGTAGTACGCCTGGCCGCGCTCGGTCTTCCGCGGCTCGGCCCACATGGGCTCCGCGACCTCCTCCTCGTAGCCCTCCCAGGCGACGAGGTTCGGGGAGAGGGAGACCGCGGGCACGCCCCAGCGGTGGGCCAGGACGCGGGCGGGGTAGGAGGCGATGTCGTGCAGGACGAGGTCGGGTTCGTCTCCCTCGTAGGCCTTGATGAGCTGGGGCAACGCCTGCATGGCGTCCGCGAGGAAGGGCTCGACGTTGTCCAGCAGCGTGGTCCCCCACGCCGAGGGGTCGTCGTCCGGTCCGGGCAGGACGGAGGTGTACGGCACGGGTACGGCCCCCGTGGCGGCGACCTTCTCGGCGAAGAGCGGCGGGATGGCGTAGGTGACGCGGTGGCCGCGTGCGACGAGTTCCCTGATCACCTCCAGGCTGGGGTTCACATGGCCGTGCTGGGCGATGGAGAACATGGCGATGTGGGCGGGGCGCTGGAGGGTCATGACCTTGAGGCTAGGTGGAGCCCGGTGGCCCGCTCCAGCGAATTTCGCCCGGCCCGCTCAGCGCTGGTAGCGGGCGAGGACCAGGTTGCCGTCCGCCTCCAAGCGCTTCCGCAGCTCAGCGAGGCCGATGGCCCCGCTGTAGTACTCCTGGAAGGCCGGGGTGGCGATCTTGTCCTTCCACTCCGGGTAGCCGCGCACCGACTGGGCGGGCGCCGGGCGGAGGTGGGCGGCCAGGGCGGTGCCGGTGGCCCAGCCGTGGTCGGTGGTGTGCAGGGACGGGTCGGCGAGGGCCTCGGCGCCGGTGGGCAGCATCCAGTCGCCGAGGGCCAGACGGACCATGTTCTTGGGCCGCAGCAGGAAGTCGATGAACCGGGCGGCCTCCTTCTTGTGCGGGCAGTCCTGGGCGATGGAGAGGGTCTGCGGGCTGACGCCCTGGGTGAGCCCGTCGGCGCCGGCCGGGGCGGGCAGCACCTGCCACTCGAAGCCCTTGGGGGCCTGCTGCTCGATCTGCTGGCGGTAGGAGAAGCCCAGCGGGACCATCGCGTACCGCCCGCCGAAGAAGCCGGGCAGGGTGTCCGAGCCCCCGCTGCCGAGCGTCGAGGTGGGCGCGCTGCGGTCGCGGGCGACCTGGTCGTGCACGGTGCGCGGTACGACGGCGTCACCGGCCCCGAACCGCACGCTCACCTTGCCGTCGCCGCCCCGCTGGAAGAGGGTGCCGCCCGCCGAGAGCCCGAGGTTGAGGGTGACGGACACGGGCTCCTTCAGCGGCCAGGCGACCCCGTACTTGCCGTCGCCGCTGAGCTGTGCGGTGATCTGGCGGAACTCGGCCCAGCTCCACGGGTGTTCGGGCGTCGGGATGCGCACCTTCGCCTTGCGCAGCCAGGCGGAGTTGGCGATGAGCACGCGGGGTTCCTGGAGGAAGGGCACGCCGTAGACGCCCTTGCCGAAGGTGGTCGCCTGCCAACTGCGCCGCGGGATGTCCGACTTGAGCCGGGCGGGCAGCAGGCCGCTCAGGTCGGCGAGGTCGCCGCCGTAGGCGAAGTCTGCCAGGTCGTCGGAGGCGTCGTGGATGACGTCGGGGGCCTCACCGCCCTCGAAGGAGGTGAGCAACTGGTCGTGCACGCCGTCCCAGTTGCCCTGCACGTACTCGACCTGGACGTCCGGGTGGGCGGCGTTCCACTCCCGCACGAGTTCCTTGTTGGCGGCGACCGACTCCTGCTGCCAGGCGAGGGACTGGAAGCGCAGGGTGATGGGCCCGTCCTTGTGGCCGCCGGAGGAGCAGCCCGCGAGGAGCAGGAGGAGGGCGGCGACCGCCATGGTGATCCTGGTCCGCATCAGCTCTTCACCGCTCCGGCGATCAGGCCCCCGGTGATCCGCCGCTGGAGCAGGGCGAACACCACGAGGGAGGGCAGGGTGGCGAGGAACGCGGCCGCGGCCAGCGGGCCGAGGTCGGCGACGCCCTCCGCGCCGATGAAATGGGTCAGGACGACCGGCAGGGTCTGGTTGCCGGGGCTCTTGAGCAGCACGAGCGCGAAGAAGAACTCGTTCCACGCCGTGACGAACGCGAACAGGGCGGTCGCCGCGATGCCCGGCGCGAGCAGCGGCGCCGTCACCGACACCAGGGTCCGCAGCCGCCCGGCGCCGTCGACGGCGGCCGCCTCCTCCAGTTCGACGGGGACCGCCCGCACGTACCCGACGAGCATCCACAGCGCGAACGGCAGCGACCACACCACGTAGACCAGGGTCAGCCCGGCCAGGGAGTCGATCAGCCGCAGCCTCTTCAGCACCAGGAACAGCGGGATGATGATCAGCACGAACGGGAACGCCTGGCTGACCACCACCCAGCCGCTCGCCGCCCGCGCGAGCCGGGTGCGGTGCCGGGCCATGACGTACGCCATCGGGGTGGCGATCAGTACGGCGACGACGGCCGCGCCGAGCGCCGCGAGCAGGGAGTTGAGGGCGGCGTGCAGAAGGGGCTGCTCGTCGAACGCCTGCCGGAAGTTGGCGAGGGTGGGGTGGCGCGGAACCCAGGTGGGATGGAGACTGCCGAGTTCGCGCGGCGGCTTGAACGCGGTGGACAGCAGCCACAGGAACGGGAACGCCAGGAAGATCAGGTAGGCCAGCAGGGCGGCGTACTGCCCCGCGCGGGCCGCGGGCCGGGTCCTCACGCGTCCTCGCCTCCCTTCAGCCGGCCCGCGAGGAACACCGCGAGCACGACGGAGATGACGGCGACCATGACGCAGCCCATCGCGGCCGCGTAGCCGAACTGGCCGTAGCGGAATGCCTCTTCGTAGGCGAACAGCATGGGCAGCCGGGTCTTTCCGCCGGGTCCGCCGCTGGTGAGCACGTACACCAGGGCGAAGGAGTTGAAGTTCCAGATCAGGTTGAGCGCGGTGATGGAGAGGGCCACGGGTCTGAGCGCGGGCCAGGTGACCGTGCGGAACCGCCGCCAGGCGCCGGCGCCGTCCACGGCGGCCGCCTCGTGGAGTTCGCGCGGGGTGTTCTGGAGCCCGGCGAGCAGGGCGACCGTGGTCTGCGGCATCCCGGCCCAGATCCCGACGACGATGACGGCGGGCAGCGCCGTGGCGAGACCGCTCAGCCAGTCCCGTCCGTCGCCGAGGCCGAGGTCGCGCAGCGTCTCGTTGAGGATGCCCGCGTCCGGGTTGTAGACCAGGCGCCACATGATGCCGACGACCACCTCGGGCATCGCCCAGGGCACGATGGCGAGGGCGCGGGCGAGCCAGCGCAGCCGGAGGTCCTGGTTGAGCAGCAGGGCGAGGCCGAGCGCCAGCAGGAACTGGGACACGGTCACGCCGACCGCCCACACCAGGCCGATCCGGAACGACTCCCAGAACAAGGTGTCGTGCAGAAGGTCCTGGAAGTTCAGCGCGCCGATCCAGCGGGTCGGCGCGGTGCGGCCGGACTGGGCGTCGGTGAAGGACAGCAGGACGCCGTAGAGCAGCGGGCCGACGCTGAGCACGAGGATCGGGATCAGGGCGGGCAGCACCAGGAACCAGACGGCGTGGTCGCGGCCGCCGGTGCGCGCGGGCGGGCGCCGCGCTTCGACCGGCGATGTCATGGAATCAGCCCCTTTGCCTGGCTCGGTTGGCGTGTTCATGGTCGTGAACCCAGCGCGCCCCGTCAAGGGACCGCACACCGCCCGACCTGTGCGAATGCGAGACTGGCCGAGAGCCGAGCCATTCGGCACGGCATGGATCACCAGCACAGGGCACGGAGGCGGACGATGGACGAGGCACGGGCGCGGGCGGTACTGGCCGGGGCGAAGGTGCTGCCCCCGGCGACGGACGCGCGCCTCCTCGCCCTGGGCGAGAACGCCGTGTTCGCCGCCGGGGACCTGGTCGTGAAGGTCGGCCGGGACGCCGAACTGCTGGACCGGGCCCGCCGCGAGCTGGCCGTGGCCTCCTGGCTGGCCGAGTCCGGGGTGCCCGCGGTGCGCGCGGCCGAGCCCGAACCCCTGCTGGTGGACGGTCACCCGGTGACCGTCTGGCACCGGCTGCCCGACGCCCTGCGCCCCGCCGAACCCCGCGACCTGGCCGCGCTGCTGCGGCTGGTGCACGCCCTGCCCGCTCCCCCGGTGCCGCTGCCGCCCCGCGAGCTGCTGGGCGGGGTGGAGCGCTGGCTGCGGCTGGCGGGCGACGCCATCGACCCCGAGGACGCGGCCTATCTGCGCGCCCGCCGCGACGGCTTCGCCTCGGCCGCCGCCGCGCTGACCCCCCGTCTGGCGCCCGGCCCGATCCACGGGGACGCGCTGCCCCGCAACGTGCACATCGGTCCGGACGGTCCCGTCCTGGTGGACCTGGAGACCTTCTCCGCCGACCTGCGCGAGCACGACCTCGTGGTGATGGCCCTCTCCCGCGACCGCTACGGCCTGCCCGCCGAGGCGTACGACGCCTTCACCGCGGCCTACGGCTGGGACGTGCGCGAGTGGGACGGCTGCTCGGTGCTGCGCGGCGCCCGCGAGACGGCGAGCTGCGCCTGGGTCGCCCAGCACGCCCCGGCCAACCCCAAGGCGCTCGCGGAGTTCGAGCGGCGGGTCGCGTCCCTGCGTGACGGGGACGAGTCGGTGCGCTGGTACCCGTTCTGAGCCTGCCCGGTACGGACTACGGCACGACGGCGTCCGTCAGCTCGCGCACCGGCCAGACCCGGTCGATCACCGCGTCCGCCTCCCCCTTGCGCCGCAGGAACGCCTCGAAGTCGGCGGCCCATTCGGCGTACCACTCGACCTGGCAGCGGTGCAGCTCCGCCAGGCCGAGCCCGGCTATCTTCGGGTACCGCTCGGCTATCGCGGTGGCGAGCCGGGCGGCGGCCAGCGCGTCGGCCGAGGCGTCGTGGGCCGCGTCGAGCACCACCCCGTACTCCGCGCAGACCGCCTCCAGGTTGCGCTTGCCCCGGCGGTAGCGGTCGACCCGGCGGTCGATCGTGTACGGGTCGACGACCGGGGCCGGGACGCGGCCGCCCAGCCGCTCGGCCAGCGAGGGCAGGCCGTACCGGTGCAGCTCGGCGGAAAGCAGGGTGAGGTCGAAGGCGGCGTTGTACGCGACCACCGGCATCCCCGAATCCCAGGCGGAGACCAGCGCGTTCGCCAGGGCGTCGGCGACCTGGTCGGCCGGGCGGCCCTCGGCCGCGGCGCGTTCGTTGCTGATGCCGTGCACGGCGACCGCGTCGGCCGGTATCTCCACGCCCGGGTCGGCCAGCCACTCCCGGCGCCCCATGGCCTCGCCGGCCCTGACCTCCAGCACGGCGCCCGTGACGATGCGCGACTGCCGCGGATCGGTCCCGGTCGTCTCCAGGTCGAAGCCGATCAGCGGCTCCCGGTGCCAGCCCATGGGCGGCCCCCCTTCTTGGTGGTGCGTTCCCCCAGTGGCTCCACCATGACACGGGGCACTGACAACGCCCCCGGCCGCCCGTCGGCGGCGGACCTCAGGACACCGGCCGCGAGTCCGCCCAGGCCAGCTCGAACTCCTCCCGATAGGTGGGGAAGAGTCCGGAATCGCCCGACTGGTCCGACGTGACCACCCGGCTGCCGCCGCGCAGCACCAGCACCGGCGACTCCATGCCGCGCGCCCCGCGCAGGTAGGACTGCACCACCGCGATGCCGTCCGCGCCGTCGCCGTCCACCAGGTAGGCGGTGAAGCGCGGGGTCTCGTCGTACACCTGGATCTCGAAGGCGCCGGGGTCGCGCAGCCGGGAGCGCACCCGGCGCATGTGCAGGATGTTCATCTCGACCGAGCGGGCCAACTCACCGCGCCTCATACCGAGTTCGCGCTCCCGGCGCTTGACCGCACTGGAGGCCGGGTTCAGGAACAGCAGCCGGACCCGGCAGCCGGACTCCGCGAGCCGGACCAGGCGGCGGCCGGAGAAGTTCTGCACCAGCAGGTTGAGCCCGATACCGATGGCGTCCAGCCGACGGGCCCCGCCGAACAGGTCCTCGGCCGGGAACTGGCCCATCAGCCGCACCCGGTCGGAGTGCACGGCGACCACGTCCGCGTACCGGTCGCCGACCAGATCCTCGACCGCGTCCACCGGGAGCCGGCCCGCCGAGGGCACGTCACCGGCGGCGCCGAGCAGCTCCAGCAGCCGGGCGGAGGCGCGCTCGGCCTGGTTCAGCACCGCCGCGGACAGCGCCCGGTTGCGGGAGACGACGTTGCGGGTCACCTCCAGCTCGTCCAGGGCGAGTTCGAGGTCCCGGCGCTCGTCGAAGTACGGCTCGAAGCACGGCCAGTGCTGCACCATCAGCTCGCGCAGTTGCGGCAACGTCAGGAAACTGAGCACGTTGTCGTCGGCCGGGTCGAGCAAGTAGCCCTTGCGGCGGCTGACTTCGCGCACCGCGACGGCCCGCTGCACCCACTCCTGGCCGGCCGGTCCGGCGGCGGCCACCACCCAGTCGTCGCCGTGGACGGGTTCGTAGACGGGGCGCAGCACGGCGGACACGACGGCGCGCAGCCGCTGCTCGACGAGGTTGAGCCAGATGTAGGCGCGGCCCGCCCGCTGGGCCCGGGTGCGCACCTCCAGCCAGGCGCCCGCGTCCCAGTCCAGTTCCGGTCCGATCGACCCCGCGCCCATCGGACGTGCCAGGGACACCGCGCCGGGCGGGACGTCCGTGGAACCGCTCCCCTCGTGACCCTCGCCACCAGGGGGCAGCTCCAGCCCTCCCGAGCCCACCCTGTACCGCCTTCCGTCCCCCGGACCTTCCCCGTCCCAACGATCAAGGAAGGGTACTCCGGGAGCGGTCGGCGGTGCAGCCGGATGGACAGGTCGGTTTCTCAACTTGCCTGCCGTCAGTGGCCGTTCCGGGCCTTCGGGAGCGCAGGGAGTGAGCGGAGTCATAGCGGCGCGAACCGGTGCCGAGGGCGGCGCGCCGCTGGTGAGCGGCCCGTGTGCCGGTGGCTCCCGCCCGGAGTGCCCCGGCCGGCCCGGATCGAGTCGGGCTCGCCGGGGTGTGCGCGGCTTCCCTCCTTCGGGTGCGGGTAGAGGTCATCCGTGACCACGGGTCGGCCGGCAGCGGAGGGCGGTAGACGTCAGGTGCCCTCACTTTCGGGGAGACTCGCCGCCAACGCGCCCCCACCGGGGCCCCGCACCTGGAAGAGTCGAGCGCATGCAGGTCTGGCCTGGAGAGGCGTACCCCCTCGGCGCCACCTATGACGGTGCCGGTACCAACTTCGCGGTCTTCACCGAAGCCGCGGACCGAGTGGAGCTGTGTCTGCTGCACGACGACGGCTCCGAGACGGCGGTGGAACTGCGCGAGAGCGACGCGTTCGTCCGGCACGCGTACCTGCCCGGCGTGATGCCGGGCCAGCGGTACGGGTTCCGGGTGCACGGACCCTTCGCGCCCGAGCGGGGGCTGCGCTGCAACTCGGCGAAGCTGCTGCTCGACCCGTACGCGAAGGCGGTCAGCGGGTCGGTCCAGTGGGGCGAGGAGGTGTACGGCTACCACTTCGGCGCCCCCGACCGGCGCAACGACCTGGACTCCGCGCCGCACACCATGAGTTCGGTGGTGATCAACCCCTACTTCGACTGGGGCGACGACCGCCCGCCACGCACCGACTACCACCGCACGGTGATCTACGAGGCCCATGTGAAGGGCCTGACCATGCGCCATCCGGGGCTGCCGGACGAGCTGCGCGGCACCTACGCGGGGCTCGCCCACCCGGCCGTCATCGAGCATCTGACCCGGCTCGGGGTGACCGCGCTGGAGCTGATGCCGGTCCACCAGTTCGTCAACGACCACCGCCTGGTCGACATGGGCCTGAACAACTACTGGGGCTACAACACCATCGGCTTCTTCGCCCCGCACAACGCCTACGCCTCCTGGGGCGACCGGGGCCAGCAGGTGCTGGAGTTCAAGTCGGCGGTCCGGGCGCTGCACGAGGCCGGGATCGAGGTCATCCTCGACGTGGTCTACAACCACACCGCCGAGGGCAACCACCTGGGACCGACGCTGTCCTTCAAGGGCATCGACAACCCGTCGTACTACCGGCTGACCGACGATCCGCGCTACTACATGGACACCACCGGCACCGGCAACAGCCTGCTGATGCGCTCGCCGCACGTCCTGCAGCTCATCATGGACTCGCTGCGGTACTGGGTGACCGAGATGCACGTCGACGGGTTCCGCTTCGACCTGGCGGCCACGCTGGCCCGGCAGTTCCACGAGGTGGACCGGCTGTCGTCGTTCTTCGACCTGGTCCAGCAGGACCCGGTGGTCTCCCAGGTGAAGCTGATCGCCGAGCCGTGGGACGTGGGCGAGGGTGGCTACCAGGTGGGCAACTTCCCGCCGTTGTGGACCGAGTGGAACGGCAAGTACCGGGACACGGTGCGGGACCTGTGGCGCGGGGAGCCGCGCGCGATCGCGGAGTTCGCCTCCCGGCTCACCGGCTCCTCCGACCTCTACCAGGACGACGGGCGCCGCCCGCTGGCCTCGATCAACTTCGTCACCTGCCACGACGGCTTCACCCTGCACGACCTCGTCTCGTACAACGACAAGCACAACGACGCCAACGGCGAGGAGAACCGGGACGGCGAGAGTCACAACCGGTCCTGGAACTGCGGGGTGGAGGGCGACACCGACGAGGCGGACGTGCGCGAGCTGCGCGGCCGGCAGATGCGCAACTTCATCGCCACCCTGATGCTGTCCCAGGGCGTGCCGATGATCAGCCACGGCGACGAGTTCGCCCGCACCCAGCGGGGCAACAACAACGCCTACTGCCAGGACAACGAGATCTCCTGGGTGGACTGGCCCGACCTGGAGGACACGGAGGGGGAGGACGAGCGGGCCGCGCTGCTGGAGTTCACCCGCGCGATGGTGGGGCTGCGCAGCGAGCACCCGGTGTTCCGGCGCCGCCGCTTCCTGCACGGGCGCCCGGTGGAGGGCACGCAGGACGAGCTGTCGGACGTCGCCTGGTTCACGCCGGAGGGCGAGCAGATGGCCCAGGCCGACTGGGACTCGGCGCCCGCCTCCGCGCTGGCCGTGTTCCTGAACGGCAACGCCATCTCCGAGCCCGGCCCGCGCGGGGAGCGGATCGCGGACGACTCGTTCCTGCTGATGTTCAACGCCTCGCACGAGCCGCTGGACTTCCTGGTGCCGGTGGACCACGGCAGGCAGTGGCAGGTGGTGGTGGACACCGCCCGGCCCGAGGGGGTGCCGCCGGGCACCGGCCCGAAGGTGGCGGCCGGTGAGCGCCTGACCCTGCCGGACCGCAGCCTGACCGTGCTCCAGCGCCCGGCTTGACGTGTACCGGCTGGGGACACACCGCCGTGTCCCCGGCCGGTGTCCGGTTCGCATGGGCCGTCCCGGGCCGGATGCCCCGGTGGATGACACGAAGAGCGGCTCGCGGGGTACGTAGCTCTGCATGACTTCAGTGCGACCCGGACCAGGGGTGCCCACGGCCACCTACCGCCTACAGCTCCAGCCCTCGTTCCCCTTCGCCGCCGCCGAGGCGGCCGTGCCCTATCTGGCGTCGCTGGGCGTCTCGCACCTGCATCTGTCCCCCGTCCTGGAGGCCGTCCCCGGCTCCACCCACGGCTACGACGTCGTGGACCACACGCGCGTGCGCGCGGAGCTGGGCGGCGAGGACGGGCTCAGGTCGCTGTCGCGCACCGCGCGGGAGCACGGGCTCGGCCTGGTGGTGGACATCGTGCCCAACCACATGGCGATGGCCCCCCGATACAACCGCGCCCTGTGGGAGGTGCTCCGGGAGGGCCCCGAGTCGCCGTACGCGCGCTGGTTCGACGTCGACTGGGCCTCGCGCGGCGGCCAGGTGCTGCTGCCGGTGCTCGGCGGCCCCATCGCCGCCGAGCGGGAGCACCTGGTGGCCGACGGCGAACTGCTGCGCTACCACGACCACCTCTTCCCGTTGCGCTCCGGCACCGAGGGCCTGCCGCTGCCCGAGCTGCTGGACGCCCAGTGGTACCGCCCGGTGTGGTGGCGGCTGGCCCGCACCGAGCTGAACTACCGGCGCTTCTTCAGCATCTCCGAGCTGATCGGAGTGCGTGTGGAGGACCCCGAGGTATTCGACGCCACCCACGGCAAGATCCTCCAGTTGCTGGCCGAGGACGTGATCGACGGCCTGCGCATCGACCACCCGGACGGCCTCGCCGACCCGGACGCCTATCTGGCCCGGCTCGACGAGGCGACCGGGGGCCGCTGGACGGTGGTGGAGAAGATCCTCGCCGACGAGGAGCAGCTCCCCGACTCCTGGCCCGTCGCCGGCACCACCGGCTACGACGCCCTGCGCCGCATCGACGGGGTCTTCACCGGTCCGGCCGGTGCCGCCGAGCTCGAAGCCCACTACCGGGCGTTCGCGGCCCCGCAGCTCGACCGCGGCGGCGACTGGGACGCCACGGTGCGCCGGGCCGCGTACAAGGTGCTCACCCATGAACTGGCCGCCGAGGCCGACCGGCTCACCCGCTCGGCGGTCCGGCTGTGCGCCGCCTCCCCGGACCTGGCGCTGCGCGACCGGGCGCCCTGGGCGCTGCGCACGGCGCTGGAGGAGCTGCTGGTCCGGATGCCGGTCTACCGGCCGTACACCTCCGAGGACGCCGCCGCCGTCGTCACGGAGGAGGCCGCGGCGGAGGCCCGGCGGGCGTTCGCGGTGGCGGAGGAGGCCGACGCGGTCGACCTGGTACGTGGCCTGCTGATCGGTCCGGACAACGGCACGCTGCCCGAACTCACCGAGTTCCGCAGCCGGTTCGCGCAGACCGCGTCGGCGCTGCGGGCCAAGTCCGTGGAGGACACGGCGTTCTACCGCTACGTCCCGCTGCTGTCGGCGACCGAGGTCGGCGGCGATCCGGGCAGGGCGGGGGTCTCCCCGGCGGAGTTCCACGCCTACTGCGCCCGGCTGGCGAGCCACTGGCCGGACACCGGCACGGTGGTCACCACGCACGACACCAAGCGCAGCGCGGACGTCCGGGCGGCGCTGAACGTGCTCACCGAGTGCCCCGGCCGCTGGGCCAAGCTGCTCGCCGAGGTGAGCCGGGAACCGGAGGTGGTCCCGGACGGCCAACTGGCCTGGGCCGCCTGGCAGACGGTGTTCGGACTCGGCCCGGCCGAGGAGGAGCGGGTACGCGAGGCGCTGCTGAAGCACGTCCGCGAGGCGGGCATGTACACGAGCTGGACCGAGCAGGAGCCGCCGTACGAGGACGCGGTGGCCGCGTTCGTCGCCGCCGGTCCCTGCGGGCCGCCCGGTGAGCGGGTGGCCGCCTTCCGCAAAGCGCTGGAGCCGCACATCCGGGCCAACGTGCTGGGCACCGCGCTGGTCCACCTGACGATGCCGGGCGTGCCCGACCTGTACCAGGGGACGGAGAGCGAGTACCGGGCGCTGGTGGACCCCGACAACCGGCGTCCGGTGCCCTTCCCGCCGCCCGCGCCGGGCGAGAAGGAGGCGCTGACCAGGGCCGCGCTCCAGCTCCGGGCGCGCCGGCCGGAGATCTTCGGCACGGCGGGGACGTACGCACCGCTGCTCGCCGAGGGGCCGTCGGCCGAGCATGTGCTGGCGTTCTCCCGATCCGGCGAGGTGATCACGGCGGTGACCCGGCTCTCGGTGCACCTGGAGGAGGCGGGCGGCTGGCACGACACCCACCTCGCGCTGCCGCCCGGCCGCTGGCGGGACGTCCTCGCCCCGGACCGCGAGTTCACCGGCGCGGTGCGCACGGAGGAGCTCTTCTCCGCGCTGCCGGTGGGGCTGCTGGAGCGGGTGGACGAAGCGGGCGACGTGGTCTGAGCGGGCGGGGCGGGGCCGGGTGGCGCGTGACCCAGGGGCGCCGCCACCCGGCCTCGCTGTCAGCCCTCCAGGGCGAACACGTCACCCGTCTCGGCGCGCAGCTCGCACGCGTTGCCGTACGTCCGCTCGTGGTCGATCTGCCGGCCGTTCCAGCGGCCGTGGGCGCGGGCGCGGACCGGTGCGTAGATCAGCGGGCAGAGGGCGTCACTGTCGCCCAGGCGGCTGAAGTCGCCGTCCGCGGCGGCGAGTTCCGCGCACGCCTCGGCGGCCTTCGGGTGGCCCTGCGGTGGGTCGCAGAGCAGCAGCGCGGCGCGGGTGCCGCCGCCGGTGGTGCCCGGCCGGGTGACGGTGAGGGAGAGCCAGTCACCGGACGCCGCGTGCGCCGTGGTGCCGGGGGCGAGCAGACAGGTGGCCATGAGGGCGGCGGCGAGCGCCGCCGTGCGAGTCAGACGGTTCATGCCCGGTGCATCGGCACGTCGGCCGGGCCGCGCCAGCCCGCCTCACCCGAACGGCAGCCATGACATCGGGCACGGCACACCAGTTCGGTCCCGGCGCGTCAGTCCGCCGCGAGCCGGTAGGCGACCGTGCCGAAGCCGACGAGGTCCCCCTCGCGGACCGCCACGGCACCCAGCACCCGGCGCCCGTTCACGGTGGTGCCGTTGGTGGAGCCGAGGTCGCGGAGCACCCACATGCCGCCCTGGTAGCGGAGTTCGGCGTGCACGCGGGAGACGGTGTCGTGGTTGAGCCGGAGCCCGCTGGCGGGGTCGCGGCCGATGCGCAGCGGGTGGCCGTGCGTCGGGTGGGGCAGCAGCAGCTTGGGCAGCCGCTCGGCGCGCCAGGCCCGGCTCAGCCGGACCCCGAAGCCCGACACGGCCTCCACGGTGCCGAACAGCGCGCGGCTCAGCCGGTTGCCGTCCCGCAGGTCGGCGGTGAGCACGGCGAGTTCGCGGGGGCTGCGCGCGGCGAGGGCCAGCTCCATGCGGTGCACGAACGTGTCGTGCGACAGCTTGCCCAGGGCGACGCCGTCCCGCAGTACCCGCAGCGCCTTGTCGCGTTCCGCGTCGGAGACCCGTACGGGATACACGGGGAATTCGAAGGACGACGTCACGTTCGTGATTGTCGGGCAGCGCACCCCGAGGTGTCCAGAAGAGGCAACCGGCGCCCGCACGCGTCCACTTCCGCGACACCAGACCGGAAAGCCCCGATTCGAAAGCGGATTGATCGAATTCGCGGCACGATGGACCGACTGCATCACGGTGAGCAGACGAAGGGGAACCGTCCGTGAAGTTCGAGGTGTGGGCACCACAGGCAGACCGGGTCGCGCTCCAGTGCGAGGGCGCCACGCGGGCGATGGAACCCGATCCGCAGCGGGCGGGCTGGTGGACGGCGGAGGCGGACGCGGCGGACGGCGCGCGGTACGGCTTCGCGCTGGACGACGGCCCCGTCCTGCCCGACCCGCGCTCGCGCCGCCTCCCGGACGGCCCGGACGGGCTGAGCGCGGTCGTGGACCAGGACCGGTACCAGTGGCGCGCCGACTGGCCGGGGCGCGGGCTGCCGGGCGCGGTGCTGTACGAGCTGCACGTGGGCACGTACACCCCCGAGGGCACGCTGGACGCGGCCGCCGACCGGCTCGGCCATCTGAAGGAACTGGGCATCACCCACATCGAGTTGATGCCGCTGTGCTCCTTCCCCGGTCGGCACGGCTGGGGGTACGACGGGGTCGCGCCGTGGGCGGTGCACGAGCCGTACGGCGGGCCGGAGGCGCTGAAGCGGTTCGTGGACCGGGCACATGAACTGGGCCTCGGTGTCGTCCTGGACGTGGTCCACAACCACCTGGGCCCCTCCGGCAACCAACTCCCCTCTTTCGGACCGTACTTCACGGACACGCACCAGACCCCCTGGGGCGCCGCCGTGAACCTGGACGCGCCCGGCTCGGACGAGGTGCGCGCCTACTTCCGCGACAGCGCCCTGGCCTGGCTGCGGGACTACCGCCTCGACGGACTCCGCCTGGACGCCGTGCACGCCCTGCACGACGACCGCGCCCGGCACTTCCTGGAGGAGCTGTCGGAGTCGGTCGACGCCCTGGGCGAGGAGGTGGGCCGCCCGCTGTTCCTGATCGCGGAGTCCGACCTCAACGACCCCCGGATGATCACCCCGCGCACCGAGCACGGCCTCGGGCTGCACGCCCAGTGGAACGACGACTTCCACCACGCCCTGCACACCGCCCTGACCGGCGAGTCCCAGGGCTACTACGCCGACTTCGCCCGCGCCCCGCTCGCCGCGCTGGCCAAGACCCTGACCGGCGGCTACTTCCACGACGGCACCTACTCCAGCTTCCGGGGCCGGGCCCACGGCCGCCCGCTGGACCGGGCCCGGCTGAGCGGGCACCGGCTCCTGGGGTACAGCCAGACCCACGACCAGGTCGGCAACCGCGCCCAGGGCGACCGCCTCGCCGCCACCCTCTCCCCCGGCCTGCTGGCCTGCGCGGCCGCGCTCACCCTGACCTCGCCGCTCACCCCGATGCTGTTCATGGGCGAGGAGTGGGCGGCCGGCACCCCCTGGCAGTACTTCACCGACCACACCGACCCCGAGCTGGCCGAGGCCGTACGGCGGGGCAGGCGGCGGGAGTTCGCGTCCCACGGCTGGGCCGAGGAGGACGTCCCCGACCCGCAGGACCCCGCCACCCGCGACCGCTCCTGCCTGGACTGGTCCGAGCCGGAGCGCGACCCCCACGCCCGCGTCCTCGCCTGGTACCGCCGCCTCATCGCCCTCCGCCACGACCGCCCCGACCTCACCGTGCCCGACCTCGCGGACACCAAGGTCGCCTACGACGAGCCCGCCCACTGGCTGGCCTTCCGCCGGGGTGACATCCGCGTCGCGGTCAACCTGGGCAAGGAGCCCGCCGCCATCCCGCTGGGTACGGGCCACCTGGAGATCCTGGCCGCGTGGGACGAGTCGGTGGAACCGCCCGGACCGGACGGGATGCTCCAGGTGCCGGGCGAGTCCTGCGTGGTGCTGTCGCAGCCGTAGGCCGCCGCCGGCGAGGGGGGCGGGGGTTGCCCGCCCCCATAAGGGAGGCCCCGGCCGGACAGGGCGCCGGGTGCCCGGCAGGCGCACGAACGCCACGCGCCCAAGTCGCGCCCGGACCCTCTACTCCTCGCCCTTCAGCTCGGTGACCCGCTCCAGCATGATCGGCTCCCACGCCCTGAGCAGGGCCGAGTGCAGCGGCCCCGCCGCCGGGGTGTCCAGGTGCTCGGTCAGGGCGATCACCGTGTCGCAGCGGGCGAGCCAGAGGCCGCGCAGGCAGGGGCGGGGGCCGTACCCGGCGAGGGTGGCGGCGCGGACGGCCGCCGGAGCGCCGACCGAGGTGGCGAGGGCGGCGATGTCCTCGGCCGGGTCGCCCAGGGCCGCGCCGGTCCAGTCGAGAACCGCGCGGACCCTGCCGTCGGCGCTGATCATCACGTGCTCGTCGGTGAGCCGGTGGTGGGTGAGGACGGCCGAGCCGGGCTGGGCGGCGAGCTGCGCGGCCCCGGACGGCGTGAGCTGGCGCAGCCGCCCCGCGTCGAACTCCTCGGCGGCGGCGAGCCGTTCGGCCGCGTGGGCGGCGATACGGCGCAGCGCCCCCAGCGACCGCGGGGCCACGCGCGGCACCCCGAGGGTCTCGGCCTGCCGCACCGGCACCGCGCGCAGCCCGGTGAACAGCCCGGCGAGGTCGGCCTCCCCCAGCGCGGACACCTCGTGCCCGCCGCCGTAGTCGCCCGGCAGCCGGGCGTCGAGTGTGCAGGCGAGACCGGGCGTCCAGTCGCCGTGCGCCACCGCGGACGGGACGACGACGGGCACATGCGGCCGCACCAGATCCCGGAGCCGTGTCTCCCGCCGCAGCCGGACGGACGCCTCGCGGTCGGGCGCGAGCCGCAGCACGTACCGGGTCCCGACCCACCAGGTGTACGGGTGCTCCGGCGCGACGGGCCGTACCTCGGGCCCCTTGGCCGTACCGCTCCTGAGCAGCGAGCGGACCAGTGCGCGCACAGTGTCCGGGGTGGGGGTCGGTGGCCGGGTCATGGGTCGTGTCTCGCCGTTCCGGAGGGTCGTCGCGGAGGTCTTCTCAGTCCACCACGACCATCTCACGGGTGGTGTTGTTCAGGCGGCGTCCGCCGTCCTCCGTCACCGTCACGATGTCCTCGATCCGGACCCCGAACCGGCCGGGCAGGTAGATGCCGGGTTCGATCGAGAAGCACATGCCGGGCACGAGCGGCTGCTCCTCGCCCTCGATCATGTACGGCGGCTCGTGCGTGGTGACGCCGATGCCGTGCCCGGTGCGGTGGATGAAGTACGGCCCGTACCCGGCGTCCTCGATCACCGCGCGGGCGGCACGGTCGACGTCCTGGCAGGTCGCGCCCGGCCGGACGGCCCGGAACCCGGCCTCCTGCGCGGCCCGCACCACGTCGTGCACCCGGCGCTCCTCCTCGGTCGGCTCACCCACGTGGACCGTGCGGGTGGTGTCGGAGCCGTAGCCGTCCTTGAGCCCGCCGAAGTCGAGGACGACCATGTCGCCCCGCTGGATGACCCGCTCGCCGACCTCGTGGTGCGGGTTGGCGCCGTTGGGACCGGAGCCGACGATGGTGAAGTCCACCTGGGAGTGTCCGAAGCGCCGCAGCAGGTCGGCGAGGTCGCGCCCCACCTCGTCCTCGCGGCGCCCGGCGAAGGGCAGCTCGCGGATCTCCTCGAAGGCGGCGTCGGCCGCGGCCCCGGCGGCGGCCAGCAGCTCCAGCTCGGCCGCGTCCTTGACGGCACGCAGCATGGGCAGGGCGTCGGTGAGCGCGGCGCAGGAGAGGTCGGGCAGGACCCGCTGGAGGGCCAGCAGGTGCAGCGCCCACGCGTTGTCGCTGACGCCGACGCCCCCCTTGGGGTCGAGAAGCTCGGCGGTGAGGGAGTGCGGGTCCTCGCCGTCGGTCCACTGCAGCAGGGTGAGCGCGGACGCGCCCGGGGCCCGCTCGGCGTCGGGCGCCTCCAGCGCGGGCACCACGAGCGCCGGCTCGCGGCCGGGCACGAGCACCAGCAGGGTGAGCCGCTCGGTGACGGGGGGCGCGTATCCCGTCAGCCAGACCAGATCCGGTCCCGGCGCCACCAGCAGCCCCCCGAGCCCCGCCTCGGCGGCGGCGCCGGTCGCGCGCGCCATCCGGGCGCGGTAGTCCTCGGCGGTGAAGATCGCGGGCGTGCTGCCGGTCATCCGGGCCTCCGGGCGTGGTCGTGGCGGCGGTGCGTGCGGCCGACCGGACGCGGGGCGCGGGGGGCCACCCGGCGTGGCTGGGGGCGGGCGGTCGGCATGAGGCCATCATGACGCGCGGGACATACGGCGACCACCGGGTTTCCGGTGGTCGCCGGGGGGGGACGGCGCCCTCGTGCCCCCCCTGCGCGCCGCGCAGGCGCCGTCAGCCGGTCAGCTGGAGCCGCCCCGGTGCCTGGCCGGGGACGAAGCCGTGGGCCCGGCTGCCCAGCCACTCGGCCTTGTAACGGTCGACCTCCCGATGCCAGTTGAGGATGCCCGCGATCCAGTTCTGGAGGTCGAGGACATAGTTGCCCATCGCCGCGCGCGCCTCCTCGGAGAGCTGGAAGTCGTCGTAGAGCACGGGCAGTTCGTGCGCGACCACGTGCTCGAACTGCTGCATGCGCTGGGTCATCAGGTCGTGGACGACGGCCAGCGCGGCCGGGTAGTCGATGCCGAAGAAGTTCTGCACGACGAGGATCGCGTTGTGGATCTCGCCCTCGTACTCGATCTCCTTCTGGTACGAGAAGACGTCGTTGAGCAGGCAGGCGTAGTCGATGGCCGCGTTCTCCAGGGAGCTGACGGGCCCGCTGCGGTACACCTCGGGTGGGATGGCCGGGCCCTGGCCCATCCGGCACATGCTCAGGGTGAGGTCGGAGCCGAAGGTGGCGCGGCGCATCTCCAGGTAGTCGACGGGGTCGGGGACGCGGTGCTGGAGCTGGTTGGACAGCTCCCACACCCAGCTCTCGGTCATCACGTCGACGGCGGCCTTCAGGGTGTGCCGCTGCTCGACGCTCAGGGGCGCGGTGGTCCGCTTCCACAGGTCGAGGAGCCCGCGCTCCATGGCGTTGGCCGGGACGATGCCCGGTTCGCCGTCCACGGACATGCACTGGGACAGCCGGGCCGTGGTCAGCCGGGCGGCGGCCAGGTCGCGGCGGTGGCCGTACACCAGGGGGTAGTAGTCGTCGCCGTACGTCCCCCAGGCGAGCCACTGCGCGCTCAGGTCGAGCGCCTCGGGGGTCGCGTCGGGATCGAGTCCGGCGGAACACAGCGCGAGGTCGTACGCGGCGAGCTTGTCCTCGTCCCAGACGCCCTCGCTCAGGATGCCCATGGCGTGGCACCACGTGACGAGGTTCTGCCGGGAGGCGTCGACGTGCGGGCTCAGCTCCAGCCGGAACGGCATGTGGAAGTCCGGCAGCAGCGACGGCCCGACCTTCTGGTACGGGACGTGCGTGTACGCGCGCAGGCGTTCGGCGCCCGCCGAGGCCAGCAGGGCGCGGACGTCGGCGGCGGAGGTGCCGGGGCCGCTCGGCACCTGCCAGGGCGTGTCGGAGCGGGCGCCCTGGTTCATGTAGCGGCTGGAGCGCAGATGCCATTCGTGGCCGCCGGACTGCCAGTCCTGAAGCCCCTTGGTGTAGGCGGCCACCGCCGCGACCTCGTCGGGCCGCAGCCCGTTCTCCAGCGCGACGGCGGGCACTTCGGTGAGCGCGGTGTGCTCGAACTGGTGCAGCCGTGAGGTGAGGACGTCGTTGACGGTCTCGGCGGCCTCCTGGGTGGAGCAGCCGAAGAACCGCTCCAGCACCAGCACGCCGTTGCTGTTCTCGCCCTCCTCCTCCACCTCGCGCTGGTAGGAGAACAGGTCGTTGCGCAGGTGGACGCCGTCGGAGAAGGTCTCCATCAGCACCCGGAGCGGCCGGGACTCGGCGACCGAGGCGGGCACCTCGGCGGTCGCGTACTCCACGAGCCCCGCCGACCAGGGGGCGCCGCCCACCTTGCGGCGCATCTCGATGTACTCGACCGGGTTGGCGATCCGGCCCTCGTTGATGTTGGACAGCTCCCACATCGACTCGTTGAGCAGGTGCTCGGTCGCCACGGCGAAGCGGCGCCGCCACTCCGCGGACATCGCCGGAACCGTGCGCGCCCACAGGTCGGCGAGGCCGGCCTCGACCGGGTTCTCCGGCTCGGGGACGGGCGTGGCGGGGTCGAGCGGCATGAACAGCGGGAGCCGGTCCAGGTGGGCCTTGCCGGCCGCCCGGTCCTGGGTGCGCTTGAACATGTCGAGGAAGTGGTCGTCGAAGAAGAACACCCACACGTACCAGTCGGTGATCAGCGAGAGTGCCGGCCCGTCGCAGTCGGGGTGGGTGTAGGCGCACAGCAGACCGTAGTCGTGCGCCTCCAGGTCGGCCTGGTCCCAGACCCCGGAGCCTTCCAGCATGCCCATCTCGCGCGCCCACGCGGTGGAGTGGGCACGGGCTTCGTCGAGATGCGGGTTGAGCCGCGCGGGATACGGCATGTAGAAGTGCGGGAGTTCGAACGGCTGCGTCATGGCGGGGGGCTACCCGCCGGGCAAATGGGTCATCCGCCGCGACTGGGATGATCACACCATCGCGTGAACCAGTGCCGAAACCGGGAACTCGCACCGCACGATGTGGCGTTGACCGTCACAGCCAGACCCCTGCCCGTGGCCCGTTTTCCGGCCCTGCCGACGGCATCCGGACAGTCCGGCACCGGAGGCCGTCCCTCCCCTTGTCCGCCCCTCGGGCCGGGGCCACGGTATGGGCCATGATCCCCTCCCCGCCTCCCCCGCACCGATTACCGCACGCGCCCGCCCCGGTGTCCTGGCAGGACAAGCCCGGCACGCCGGACCGGCCGCCCGGCCCCGGCTTCTGGGCGGTGACCCGGCACGCCGACGCCCTCCGCGTACTCCAGGACCCGGCGACGTACTCCTCCCTCCCCGGCCCCGGCGAACCCCCGCTCCTGAGACGGCTGCTGTCCCACCAGGACCCGCCCCAGCACACCCGCCTCAGAGACCACGCGGCCCGTGCCCTCACCCCCGAGCGCGTCCAGCGCTTCACGGAAACCGCCCGCGAGCGCGCCCGCACCGTTGCTCACCCAGGCACTGGACACGGCCCGCGCCGCCGACGGCGTCCTCGACCTCGCCACCGCCGTGTCCGACCCGTACACCTCGCTCAACCTGGCCGACCTGCTGGGCATCCCGCACGCCGACCGGCGCCGCCTGCCCGGCTGGACCGGGCCGCACGCACTCACGGACACGACCGGCTACGCCCGCCACCTCATCGTCCACCGTCGCCGCTACCCGGACGACGACCTCACGACAGTGCTCGTCCACAATGCGCAACTCACCTCCGACGAGCTGGAAATGCTCGTCCCACTCATGCTGACCACCGGCCTCGCCCCCATGCGCGACGCGGCGGCGGGCGGACTCGCGGTGCTGGCAGAGCACCCCGAGGCGTACCGGGAGCTACGCGAAGGAACAGCGGAACTGGGCTTGGCGGTCGAGGAGTTGCTCCGCCGACACCCGCCCCTGCTCACCGTCCGCCGCACCACCGCCACGGACACCGAGCTGTCCGGTCGGCGCATCCGGCGCGGAGACAAGGTCGTCGTCTCCCTCGCGGCCGCCCACCACGACGACCAGGTCTTCACCGCCCCCGACCGGCTGGACCTGGCCCGCACGCCCAACCCGCACCTCTCCCTCGGCGCGGGCCCGCACCTCTGTCTGGGCGCCGACTTCGCCCGGCTGCAACTGCGCGTCCTCTACGAGGAGGTGCTGCGCGCCCTGCCGGAGCTGCGGCTCGCCGGGCCGGTGCCGCCGTCCGGCTCCGGCGTCACCAACGGGGTCGCGTCACTGCCCGTCCGGGCCGGTTGACGGGTTGACCTGGATGAGGGCGTGAGAGCCGCTGGTGAGCCACTTCTTCCCCTCGGCCTTGTCCAGCGCGGCCTCGGTGGACGCGGGGAGCCCGGTGATGACCTCGGACTTGAGGGTGCGCAGCGCGGCCACCGGGCCGGGGAAGTAGGCGGTCACCTCGTCGAACGGCGTGGTGGCCGGCCAGTACCGGTCGCCCACCAGACGGCGGTAGTTGAGGTCGCCCTTGAACAGGGTGAGGTCGGCCGCCGCGAAGTCGGCGCGGAGGTCGTCCGGCATGTCGGCGTAGGGCAGCGGGGAGCAGGAGAAGGGGTGGGCGCGGAGGGTGAGGCGGCCGTCCCCCAGGGCCGACCAGAGGGTGTCGCCGTACTCCCCCGCCAGGCCGCCGGCCGAGCGCAGGCGGTGCAGCGCGTCGATCACGTCGGCGGTGGTGGCGTCGGAGACGTAGTACGGGTTCGGCTTGATGTGCAGGACCGCCCGGCCGATGCGGGGCTCGGTGAGGAGCTGGGCGATGAGCAGCAGGTCGGGGACGAGTTCGCGGCCGGCGTTGTCCGCGACCAGGCAGAGGGTGCCGGTGCCGCCGGGCGGGAGCAGCGACCAGAAGAGGTCGCTGTCGTCGGCGACCAGCCCGGGGGCCGCTTCGCGCCGCTCGCCGCCCTCCGAGGACAACCGGAAGCTGAGGTCGGCGCGGTTGCCCCAGAGGGAGCCGCTCAGCAGAGCGCGGTCACGGTCGACGGCCGGGCGGTCCCGGAGTGCGTCGAGCGCGGACAGCTCGTCGTCGGTCTCGACGGAGTCGAGTTCGCCGGTCTTGGAGGGGCGGAACGGGTCGATGCCCCGCCAGGCGCCGGGGCCGAAGTAGCCGACGGCACCGAGCAGCCGGCGGTAGAAGTAGCTCTCCGCCCACAGCCACGGCACGTCGAACCAGGACTGGCCGACGTAGGTGTCCATGCCCCAGCCGTGCCAGCGCTCGCGGTCGGGGGCGTCGGCGGGGAGGGGCTCGATGACACCCTCGGTGCAGTTCTTCAGCAGGGCGTCCAGGGCGCGCCGCTGCGGGGGCTCGTAAGGGAGGCCGTCGCTGACCTGGCGGATGATCGCGGGGTGCCGTTCGGCCAGCGTGCGGTGCGGGAAGGAGCCGGGTTCGTCGGCGCGGATGACGGGCGCGGTGGGGGCGGCGTCGGACATGCCGTCACCGTACCCCGCAGGTCAGCCGGTCCTGGCCTCCCGCTCCAGTTGTGCCGCGAGGGCGAGATAGCGGGGGCGGCGGTGCACCGGGACCAGGCTGCGGAGCATGAGGTACCACATCTCGGCGACCCTGCGGGGCAGCCGCGCCGGCGGTTCCAGGGTGCGCCCGGCGACCCGGGTGCCGACGAAGAAGCAGACCAGGGAGTGGGCGACGATCCCGGCGTCCAGTTCGGCGTGCACATCGCAGTCCCGGACCGCGCCGTGGAGCTTGCGGGAGGCGAACTCCAGCCACTCGGTGAAGGGGTGCCGCAGCGGTGGCCGCATGGGCAGGTCGGTGGTGACCAGGCGGAGTCCGGCGCGGGGCACCGGGTCGTGCACGGCGAGGCGGGCCAGGGCGAACGTGGCGCGCATCAACGCCTCCAGCGAGGAGCAGCCCCGGCTCTCGACCTCGGCCACCACCTGCCGGGCGGCCACCGACTGGAGTTCGAGGATGGCGTGGGCCAGATCCTCCTTGGCGGCGAAGTGGAAGTACAGGGCGCCCTTGGTCACGTTCGCATGTCCGACGATGTCGCTCAGACTCGTCGATTCATACCCTTGCCGGTCGAACAGGTCGGCCGCGGCCGTGATGATCGTCGTCCGGGTCTGTTCAGCGCGCAACTGCCTCGCCATCGGCCGACCCCTCTCCTGCACGAACGGGACACGCGGTTTGTTTTGACCCCTCGCATACGATAACTCACCGCGCCGCAACGGGAGTCACGCGGGACACACCGAGATTCCGTGCTCTTCCACACTTCCTCCCCTGCTCGACCGGGGTGAACTGGGCCTTCCGCTTTTATCCGGCTCCGGGGGCTTCCGGGTGCACTGCGTCGCTTACGCGAAGATTCCCGGGCGGTGAAGGGTGCGGCAAAAACAGCCGATGCGGTCTGTGAATCGACTTCTTCGGTCAACCGGGGGCGTGAACACCCCAGTGGTGTCACCCGTATTGGGGGCGTAGAGCCCCTTCACCGCCCCGCCGAGGAGACGTCCCGGATGACTCGGATGACCGCCCGCCTGAGCACTCTGGCGGCCGCCGCCGCGACCCCGCTCCTGCTGCTGCCGTGGACGGCGGGCCCGGCCCAGGCGCACGGCGCCCCCACCGATCCGGTCAGCCGGGTCTACGCCTGCTCGCCGCAGGGCGGCAGTGCCGACCGGTCGCCCGCCTGCCGGGCCGCGATCGCGGCGAACGGCGCCCCCTTCACCGCGTGGGACAACCTGCGGGTCCCCGGCGTCAACGGCCGCGACCGGCAGGTGATTCCGGACGGCAAGCTGTGCAGCGGGAACCTCCCCGCCTACCGGGGTCTCGACCTGGCCCGCACCGACTGGCCCTCCACCCGGCTGACTCCGGGCGCCCGGATGACACTGACGTACGCCTCCACGATCGCCCACGAGGGCACGTTCCGGCTGTACTTGACCAAGCCCGGTTACGACCCGGCGAAGCCGCTGAAGTGGTCCGACCTGCCAGAGCGCCCGTTCGCCGAGATCAGGAACCCGCCGCTGAGCAACGGGGCCTACCACCTTCGGGCGACGCTGCCCTCGGACCGGACGGGACGTCAGATGCTGTACACGATCTGGCAGAACACCAGCACGCCGGACACCTACTACTCGTGCTCCGACGTGGTGCTCGCGGGCAAGAGCGCGGCCTCGGGCGGCGGCGGAAGCACCACGCGACCCGCGCCCGCCAAGAAGCCGGCCTCGAAGGCGCCGGCCGCTTCACCTTCGGCGCACGCCTCGCACCCGGCGTCCGCGCACCCCTCGGCAGAAGCCTCGACTCCCGTGCCGCGCAAGGACTCCTCGTACGCCGCCGTGCCGGACGACGGCAGGCCGGTGGCCGAGGCCACCCGTGCGGAGTCGGGCCCCTCGGCTCCGTTGCTGGCGGGCGGTGCGGCCGCGGTGCTGGTGGTCACCGCGGCCGCCGCCCTCGTCCCGCGCCTGCGCCGACGCTGAACGAGGCTTCGTCAGCGGGTCAGTTGACGAACACCGGCGCTCCCGCGTCGGTGACCGGGGCGTACTTGGCGGTGAAGTAGCCGCTGGCGAAGCACAGCGACGAGCCGGACACCTTGGTGAACTGCTGGTTGGTGAAGGTGATGCTGTTGTCGGCGTTGTCCGCCTTCCCGGTCAGACTCGGCGCCTGGTAGACGCAGGTGACCGAGCCCAGCAGGGTGCGCAGCTTGACCGTGGTCTGGATGGTCGAGCCGCTCGCCGGGGCGACGGAGAGGGTGCCGTCGGAGGCGACCGAGGCGGTGTAGGGCAGGTGGTCGACGGTGATGCCGTTGACGCCGAGGACACCGGTGACGTTGCTGGTACAGGTCGAGCTGTCGAAGGTGTGGCCGGTGACCGACTCGGTGGCGGCGCCGGGAGCCGACGGGTTGCCGGTGACCTGGGCCGTGAACTGGGACGCCTTGCAGGTGACGCCGCTGGTGCCGGTCGCGCTGGAGTACAGGGTGGCGGAGGTGCCGGCGGCCAGCGGTGCGGTGAGGGTGTCGCCGACGGCCACGGCGGTGCCGCCGACACCGCCCGTGGTGAGGACGGTGCCCGCGTCGGCGGACGCGGGGACGGCCGCCGCGACGGTGAGCGCGGTGACGGTTCCGGCAAGGGCGAGGAAGGTGCGCATGCGGGTGCCTCTCTTCCGAGGTGGGGGGCGGAGAGCAGGGTGCGCCGGGATGCGATGCGAGTTCGTGCGGGATTTCGTATCCGGGACGGCCGCCCGGAGAAGCCGGGAACCGGCGCGTGCCGCGGGTCGGGCCCGGCGCCACGGTCCCGAGGAGATCAGGCAGAGTTGTAGACCTGATGTGACGCCAACGTCAATACGGCGCAAGGGAGTTGGAGGTCAGCGGCGGTCGTCTGCGCAGGGCCGACACCTACTTTTCACAACTCTCTTGACCCTTCAATGTAACCGGCGGTAACTTCCGAGAAGGCTACCGTCGCGTAACCGGCCAGAGCCCTCGCGTCCACCGGGAACAGCGAGGCGGCCCACGCGGTCGCCCTTGTCCGCGCCAGGACAACGCGCCACCTGAAACCGCATGGATCTACGCCCATGGGAGCAGACATGGCCTCGTCCCCGGACCTCTCGTCCACCGACCCCACCCCCGCGCCCGAGCCGGCCGGCGGCGCACGGCGCGGGCGCGTCCGGTACCGCCGGGCCGCCGTACTGGCGATCCCCGCCACCCTCGTGGCTGCCGGGCTCGGGATCCTGACCGCCGAGGGCGCGCTGGGCGTGCAGTTCGCCATCTCCGGCATGCCGTTCACCGTCACCGCGACCGATCTGAACGGCACCGGTTTCGAGCAGTTCGGCGGCCTGGACAACATGGCGGACGGCAGCCCGAACGCCGGTGACACCGGCGGCCAGGTGCTCGTCGTCACCTCCGCGATCAAGAGCGCGACCCTCACCAAGCTGTGCCAGAGCGTCGACCTGGGCGGCACCAACCTGCTGATCAAGGCGGGCCAGGGCGAGAAGAAGGTGACCGCGACCGATCTGACCACCGACTCCACCGAGCTGTCGGGTGACGCAGCCTTCGACCACATCGAGATCGGCAACGACGCCAGCACCCTGAACAAGGCCAACGCCAAAGGTCCGATCGGCGTCTTCTCCCAGCAGGCCGACACCGTGCACATCGCCAACCTGCGCCAGACCAACTACGCGACCACCGCGGGCGTGTTCAAGCTGCCCGGTCTGAAGCTGGGCTTCAGCGACTCGGGCTGCTGAGCCGATGGCGGAGCCTGGGCGCCGGAAAGCGCGGGCGGCCTTCCGTGACTGGCGGGGGCGGCGGCCGTTCTGGGGCGGGCTGCTGCTCGCGTTGGGCGGGGCCGAGATCCTGCTCACCGAGAAGGCGTCGCTGAAGGTCGTCATGCACATCGGCATGCAGGGGCTCGCCGGCTATCTGCTGCCGACCCTGATGCTGCTGCTCGGGCTGCTGGTCCTCTTCAACCCGGCCCAGCGGCTGTTCTACTCGATCGTCGGCGTCCTGGTCTCGCTGGGCAGTTGGCTCACGTCCAACCTGGGCGGCTTCTTCATCGGCCTGCTCCTCGGCGTCGTCGGCGGTTGCCTCGCCTTCGGATGGCTGCCCGACCAGGAGGCCCGCGTGTCCCGACGGCAGCGGCGCCGGGAGCGCGCCCGCGCCTGAACACCGGTTTTCCTCGGACCCGGCGGCACCCTGCTGCCGGGTTCTCCCTCTTTCAGGTGATACGGGAACCTCTCCCCCGGCGTGCCGAGTTCACCGGGCAGCGGGCACCGCTCGGGCGCCCGCGATCCGTGTCGCGGGAACAGGCGGGAGAAGACGGGAGAAAGGGGGCGTGCGGTCAGGGGGAGACGCGGGCGTCGGCCGGGATCAGGCCCGCGTCGGCGGTGGCACCGGCGGCCGGGGCGACCGGCGTGTGGGCGGCGGGGGCGGCTCCCTCGTCCTTCATCGCCTTCGCCTCGCTCTTGAGGATGCGCAGGGACCTGCCCAGCGAGCGGGCGGTGTCCGGCAGCTTCTTGGAGCCGAACAGCACGATGAAGACGATCGCCACGACCAGCAGATGCCAGGGTTCCAGTCCATTGCGGAGCACGGTCACCCTCCCTTTTCTCACGCGGTTCCTGACGGCCGAGGGCTCCCGCGCCTCCGGCCCGTTCAGCGATGATTGCTACATTGCGCAACTGTACAACCCAGGGAGAGGCACAAGAGGGCGGGCGATGAGCATCACGAGCAGCCGGGGGACGGCACCGTCACGGCGACGCGGCGGCGGCCGGGGCTCCCCCGAGGGCGAGGGCGGTTCCGGCGACGCGGGGCGCGGAACCCGGTCCGACGCGCGGGACCGGCGGCGTCGCCGTGCGCGCAGGGCACGGGTGGCGCTCCTCGTCTGTCTGTCGCTGGTGGTCCTCGGCGGCGCCGGGGCCGGCTGGGTGTATCTGAAGCTCAACGGCAACATCCAGACCTTCGACGCGGGCGGCCTCTCCGACAACCGCCCGGCGGGCTCGTCCAAGGGTGAGAACGTCCTGGTGATCGGCTCGGACGCGCGTACCGACGGCAACGCGGCGCTGGGCGGCGGGGACAAGGACGGCATCGGCCGCTCCGACACCACGCTGCTGCTGCACATATACGCCGACCACAAGCACGCGCTGGCCGTGTCGATACCGCGCGACACCCTGGTGACGATCCCGCCCTGCAAGCTGCCCACCGGCGGCTGGACCCAGGCCCAGCCGAACACCATGTTCAACGCGGCCTTCTCGGTCGGCGAGACCGACAAGGGCAACCCGGCCTGCACGCAGAACACCGTGGAGCAGCTCACCGGGCTCCGCGTGGACCACACGGTGGTCGTGGACTTCAAGGGCTTCGCCGCGCTCACCCAGGTCGTCGGCGGGGTGAAGGTCTGCCTGCCCAACGACATCTACCAGAAGGACCTCAACCCCAACCGGACCACCCAGGGCACGCTGCTCTTCCGGCAGGGCGAGCAGCGGGTCGCGGGCCAGCAGGCGCTGGACTACGTGCGCCTGAGGCACGGCATCGGGGACGGCTCCGACATAGGACGTATCAAGCGTCAACAGGCTTTCGTGGGCAGCCTGTTGAAGGAGGTCAAGGACAAGGGGTTCACCCCGACCAAGCTGTTGCCGCTGGCCGACGCGGCGACCCGGTCGATGACCGTCGACCCCGGACTGGGCAGCGCCGACAAGCTGCTGTCGTTCGCCATGTCGCTGAAGAACGTCGACCTGCACAACACCAAGTTCGTCACCGTGCCCTGGCGGTACGCGGGCGCGCGGGTGGCGGTCGTGGAGCCGGACGCCGGTGAGCTGTGGGCCGCGCTGAAGGCGGACCGTACGATCGACGGCGCCGACGCCAGCGGCGGGAAGGGCCATGCGACGAAGAAGCCCGGCCCGGCCACGCACTCCCCCGCCCCGGTCTCCGGCAAGGGCATCGCCGTGGCGGTCTACAACGGCACCACGGTGACCGGGCTCGCCGCCAAGGGCTCGGCCGCGCTCACCGCGTCCGGCTTCACGGTCACCGGCACGGCCACCGCGCTCTCCCAGAACCATCTGGCGACGGTCGTCCAGTACGGCCCCGGCATGGCGGACCGCGCCCAGACCGTGGCCAAGGTCTTCCCCGGCGCCCAGTTGGAGCAGATCGGCGCGCCCCGGATCAACGTGGTCCTCGGCCAGGCGTACGCCACCGACCCGACGCCGTCCTCCACGTCGGCCTCGGTGCCCAGCGAGGTGGCCAACGGGGCGCGTTCGGCGGACGACAACCCCTGCGCGAACCTCACCTACGGCTGACGCCGGTCGTGGCGCACCCGCGCCACGACCAGCGCGAGCGCGTACGGCACGAGGACGGCGGCCAGCAGCAGATAGCGGTCGGCGGGCAGCGCGGTCAGCCCGAGGACCGCGCCCAGCGGGGTCGCCGGCAGCAGCAGCCCGGCCCCGGCGAGCGCGGCGGAGGCCCAGCCGACCGGGCCGGGACGGCCACCCGCGATGCGGCGCCCCGAACGCAGGAGCAGCATCGCCAGCGCCTGGGCGAGCAGGTTCTCGGTGAACCAGGCCGAGTGGAACAGCGCCTCGTCGTCCAGACCGGCGCCGCCCCGCGGGGCGAGCGTGAGCACGGCGAAGGTGGCCAGGTCCGCGACCGCGTTGAGCAGGCCGAAGCCGGTGAGGAAGCGCAGGAAGGCGGGCGGCCGCAGCTTGGTCGGCCGGCGCAGCGCCTCGGGGTCGGGGCGGTCGTCGGCGAAGGCGAGCTGGGAGGCGTCGAAGCAGAGGTTCTGCGCGAGAACCTGGGCCGGGAGCATCGGCAGGAAGGGCAGCAGCAGTCCGGCGGCGAGCATGGCGAGGACGTTGCCGAGGTTGGAGGAGAGGGTGACGCGCAGGTAGGAGGCGATGTTGGCGCTGCTGTGCCGTCCCGCGAGCACGGCGTGCCCGAGCGCGCCGAGGTCCTTCTCGCCGAGCACCACGTCCGCGCTCTCGCGGGCCACGTCGACGGCTCCGCGCGGTGCCACGCCCACGTCGGCGGCGAGCATCGCGGGCACGTCGTTGACACCGTCCCCGAGGAACCCGACCGTGTGCCCGGCGGCGCGGAGTCCGGCCACGACAAGCGCCTTGTCCTCGGCCGTGCACCGGGCCACGACGGTGACGGCGCCCGGCGTCCCGGCCGCCTCCGGTGCGCCGCCGGTGCGCACCTCCCCCACCGTCAGCCCCAGGTCACGGCAGGCACGTACGGCGGTGGCCGGCTGGTCGCCGGTCAGGACGCGCACCTCGATGCCGAGCCCGGTCAGGGTGCGCAGGGCGTCGGCGGCGCCGGGGGCCAGGTCGTCGCGGAAGGTGAGCAGGCCGCGGAAGGTGAGGCCGCGGGCGTCCTCGGCACGGTAGGGCCGGGTGCGGGCCGGGAGTTCGGCGGTGGCGACGGCGAGCACGCGCATCCCGGACTCCGCGTGCCGCGCGGCGAGCCCGAGCAACCGGTCGCGCTCGGCGTCGGCCAGCGCGCATCGCTCCAGCACGGCCTCGGCGGCGCCCTTGGTGATCAGCACATGCCGGCCGAGAGCACCGGTGACCACGGCGGTGGCCACTCGGTGGGCGGGGTCGAAGGGGAACGCGGCGACCCCGTCGTACTCCTCCCCGACCGGTCCGGCGGCGGTGAGCAGGGCCTCGTCCAGGGCGTCGGGAGCCGGGAGTTCGGAGAGGGTGAGCCCCCACCAGGCGGCGACGGCGGCCCAGCGCAGCACCTCGGGGTCGTCCCGGCCGTCCGGCCCGAGCGTGGCGGCGAGGACGGGCCGGTCCTGGGTGAGGGTGCCGGTCTTGTCCAGGCAGAGCACGTCGACCGCGCCGAGGTCGTGCAGCGCGGGCAGCCGCCGTACGACGACCCGGTGGGCGTCGGCCAGCCGGGCCGCGCCGCGCGCCAGGCAGGTGGTGACGATCACCGGGAGCATCTCGGGGGTGAGCCCCACGGCCACCGCGACGGCGAACGGCAGCGTCTCGAGGACCCGGCCGTGCACGGCGGCGCTCGCCATGAGGACGAGCGGCGGGGTGAGCAGCATGAACCGGACCAGCACCCAGGAGATGCCGTGCACGGACCTGTCGAAGGCGCTCGGACCGCGCCGCACGGGGGCCCGCTGGGCGGCACCGAACCGGGTGCGCGCCCCGGTCGCCACCACCACGGCGCTCGCGCTGCCCGAGACGACCTGGCTGCCCTGGAAGCACAGATGGGACTCCGCGAACCGCCTCGGCGCGTCGGCCGCCTGCTTGGCGACCGGCGCCGACTCACCGGTGAGCGTGTCCTGCCGGACGGTCAGCCCCCGGGCGCGCAGCAGCCGGACGTCGGCCGGTACGAGGTCGCCGGGGCCGAGCCGGACGATGTCGCCGGGCACCAGGTCGGCGACCGGGACCTCGCGGGCGCGCGGCTCGTCGGCGCGGTCGGCGCGGCGCAGTACGGTCGCGGTGCCGGTGACCAGGCCGCGCAGCGCGGCCAGGGAGCGGTCGGCGCGGCGTTCCCCGGCGGCGCGCAGCGCGCAGCTCACGGCGACCAGGGCGAGGATCACGGCGGCGGTGCCCCAGGAGGCGACGAACGCGGACACCAGCCCGAGGGTGAGCAGTACGGCGGTGAACGGGTCGCGCAGGGCCCGTACGGAGCGGCGCGGCCAGGACGGCGCGGGCGGTGCGGCGGCCGGGGTGTTCTCCCCGTGCTCGGCCAGCCGGGCGGCGGCCTCGGTGTCGGTCAGTCCGCGTGGGCCGGTCTCCAGGCGCCGCAGGAGCCGCAGCGAGGTGTCCGGCACTTCGGTCACAGTCCGCGCAGGCGGCGGGCCGGGGCGGCGGGAGCCGTCTGTTCGGTGAGCCGGCCGACCAGGAGGTGGACGACGTCCACGAGCGCGGCCTGTTCGCCGGCGTCGACGAAGTAGACCTGGCGGCGGCCCTCGCGGCGGGAGCGGACGAGTCCGGCGAGCTTGAGCTTGGTGAGGTGCTGGCTGACGGCGGGGAGCGCGCCGCCGACCCGTTCGGCGAGCCCGGTGACATCGCTCTCGCCCTGCGCGAGCGCCCACACCAGGTGCAGCCGGGCCGGGGAGGCGAGCAGCCCGAAGGCGGCCGCCGCCTCGGCGAGGACCTGCGGGGAGGGGTCCTGCCGGCCGGTGCCGGGCCCTGTCGCCACTGCTCTCCTCCTCGCCGCGTCTCGGCCGTGTTCGGTCGCTGTCCGACCAGTCAGTCTAGGGTGTCTCGTCGGTCAGGCCGGCGGTGCCGGGCGTCGCGAGCCCGGCCTGGTCGGCGAGACACGCCCCAGGTGCCGTGCGCACACACGCGGACCGCCCGGCGACGGGGTTGCGTCGGCCGGGCGGTCCGGGTTGCGTGGTGCGGGCGGGGTCAGCCGAGGCCGTTGGCCTTCAGCCATGCCTTGGCCACGTCCAGCGGGTCCTTGTGCTGGACCTGCACCTGGGTGTCCAGGTCGAGCAGGGCCTTGGTGTCCAGCTTGGCGGAGACGGCGTTGAGGGCGTCGACGCCCTTCTGCGGCACCGCGTTCTTGCGCACGAGCGGCTGGACGTTCTGGAAGCCGAAGAGGTTCTTCGGGTCGCTCAGGACGACGAACTTCTCCTTGGCGATCACCGGGTCGGTGGTGAAGAGGTCCGCGGCCTGTACGGAGTCCTTCTTCAGCGCCGCCTGGGTGAGCGGGCCGCCCGCGTCCAGGGACTTGAAGGACTTGAACTCGAGCCCGTACAGGGACTTCAGGCCGCTCAGGCCCTGGTGGCGGGTCTGGAACTCCGGGGAGCCGCCGATGACCAGGTCCTTGGCGATGCCCTTGAGGTCACCGATGGAGGACTTGGCGGTCAGGTTGTACTTCTTGGCGGTGGCCGCGTTGACCGTGACCGAGTCCTTGTCCTCCGCCGGGGAGGGGGCCAGCAGGGTCAGCTTGGAGTCCAGCTTGGCCTCGATGGCCTTGGTGGTCTCCTCGGCCGACTTCGGGGCCGCCTTCTGGTCGAGGTAGGCCAGCAGCGCGCCGTTGTACTCGGGCAGCAGCGTCACGGAGCCGTTCTTCAGCAGGCCGTAGGTGGTCTCGCGGCTGCCGATGTTGGGCTGGTACTTGACCTTGACGCCCTTGGCCTTGAGGGCCTCGCCGTAGATGTCGGCGAGCAGGATGCTCTCGGCGAAGTTGTTGGAGCCGACGACGACGGTGTCACCGCTCGCCTCGCCCCCGGTCAGCGGGTTGTCGGACTTGCCGTCGGAGGAGCCACAGCCCGCAAGCAGCGTCGTCGCCGCCGCGAGGGCGACCAGCGCCGCCCCTCGGTTCCCCCGGATGGACTTGCTGATGCGGTTGTTGTAAGTCACCTGTTGATCCAAGCCAGTTCGTGATTTGTCAGTCAAGGGAAGCGAGGTCACCGATTGGCCTCGATCGCGCCCGTTTGTGTCGGGGGTATGAACGCCCCCGTCAAGCCGTCACCCACTGCGCCGGACCCCCGGCGAGACGGTGAGCTTCGACAGCGCCCAGAACACCAGGAGCGTCACCAGGGCGAGTCCGGCGACCAGGGTGGCGCCGCCGACGACCTTCTCGTAGTCCTTCTGGTAGAGCCCGTCGATGATGTACCGGCCGAGCCCGCCGAAGCTGACGTACGCGGCGATGGTCGCCGTGGAGACGATCTGGACGGCCGCGGTGCGCAGTCCGCCGAGGATCACCGGGAGCGCGACCGGGAGTTCGACCTGGAACAGGATGCGCGGCTCGGTCATGCCCATCCCGCGCGCCGCGTCCACCGGGGACGGGTCGACGGTCTGGATCGCCTCGTAGGTGGTGACGAGGATCGGCGGTACGGCGAGCACGACGAGCGGCACCATCACGGGCAGTGTGCCGAAGCCGAACCAGATGAACAGCAGCACCAGCAGACCGAAGCTGGGCAGTGCCCGGCCGGCCGTGGCGACCATCGACAGGGCGTTGCCGCCGCGCCGCAGATGCCCGGCGATCAGGCCCACGGGCAGCGCGATGAGCGCGGCGATGGCGAGGGCCTCCAGGGAGTAACCCACGTGCTCAAGCAGGCGGGTGGGGATGCCGTCGTAGCCGTGCCAGCGGGCGGAGTCGGCGAAGAAGGAGTGCGCGAAGTCCAGGACGTTCACCGGGCGGCACCCTTCTTCGGCATCCACGGAGTCAGCAGAGTGCGGGTGAGCACCAGTGCCGCGTCGACGAGGATCGCCAACAGGGCCGTGGTCACCACGGAGTTCACCGCGAGTTCGGGCCGGTGGTAGAGGTTGGCGTCGTTCAGCATGTTGCCGAGCGCGCCCTGGTTACCGATGAGCATGCCGACGCTGACCAGCGAGATGCTGGACACGGTGGCGACCCTGAGGCCCGCGATGATGGCGGGCACGGCGATGGGCAACTGCACCTGGAGATAACGCCGTACCGCGCCGAGGCCCATCGCCTCGGCGGCGGCCAGGGTCTCCGGGGGCACCGAGCGGACGCCGTCCACGATGGCGGGGACGAGCACGACCAGGCTGTACACGGCGAGCGGGATCATCACCGTCATCTCGCTCTGGCCGGTGTAGTCGATGAGGATGACGAAGAACGCCAGCGACGGGATCGCGTACAGCACCGTGGTGACGCCGAGGACCGGCGGGTACAGCCAGCGGAAGCGGGCGCAGAGCTGGGCGACGGGCAGTGACAGCAGGAGCCCGGCCAGCACCGGCAGCAGCGCTTCGCGCAGGTGCAGGCCGATCAGGCCGAAGTAGCTGTGCTGGAGGTCGCTCGGGAGGTCGAAGAAGCCGTTCATCCGGCCGCCGTCACCTCCGGACGGTCCTCGGTGTGCGCGGTGCGGATGGCCTCGCCGATCGCCGCCTGCGAGACCACGCCGACCGCGCGCCCCTCGCCGTCGACGGCCACGGCCCAGCCGGTCGGCGACAGCACGGCGCCGTCGAGCGCGGTGCGCAGCGAGTCCTTGCCCAGCCGGAACGGCCTGCCGTGCGACAGGAGCCGGGCCGGGTCGATGGCACCCGCCGTGAGCGCGCCCGGCTCGCCCCAGCCGAGCGGACGGCCGTCGGCGTCGGTGACGAGCAGGTACGGGGCGCTGCCGCGCGGGGTGAGCCGGGTGGCGTCGGCGTCGAGCGGGACGACCGGCTCGGTCTCCAGCTCCAGCGCGTCGGACGGGAAGAAGGACAGCCGGCGGATGCCCCGGTCGGCGCCGAGGAAGTCCTCCACGAAGGGGTCGGCGGGCGCGGTGAGCAGTTCGGCGGGCGGCGCGAACTGGGCGAGGTGTCCGCCGGTGCGCAGTACCGCGACCATGGTGCCGAGCTTCACGGCCTCGTCGATGTCATGGGTGACGAAGACGATGGTCTTGCCCAACTCGTCCTGGATGCGCAGCAGTTCGTCCTGGAGTCCCTTGCGGACCACCGGGTCGACGGCGGAGAACGGCTCGTCCATGAGGAGGACCGGCGGGTCGGCGGCGAGCGCCCGTGCCACGCCGACGCGCTGCTGCTGGCCGCCGGAGAGCTGGTAGGGGTAACGCTTGGCGAGAGAGCTGTCCAGCCCGACCCGCTCCATCAGCTCGGCCGCGCGCTCGCGGGCCTTGCCCTTGCTCCAGCCGAGGAGCCGGGGCACGGTGATGATGTTGTCGATGATGGTGCGGTGCTGGAAGAGCCCGGCGTTCTGGATGACGTAGCCCATGGACCGGCGCAGGGAGTTGACGGGCTGCTGCCGGATGTCGGCACCGTCGAGGAGGATGCTGCCCTCGCTGGGCTCCACCATCCGGTTGATCATCCGCAGGGTGGTCGTCTTGCCGCAGCCGGAGGGGCCGACGAGGACGGTGATCGCGCGGTCCGGTATGTCGAGCGACAGCCGGTCGACCGCGACCGTCCCGTCCGGGTATCGCTTGGTGACTGAATCTATCCGTATCAAAACGCCGCGCGCCCTTCGGTTGGCAGGAGTGCCTGGACCAGTGCCGGCCGAGTCTAGACGGCACGAGCCACGCCCCCCGGAGAGCGCGAAAGGGCGACCGGGCCGGGTGCGGGCGCGCGCACCCGTGGTCGTGCCACGGCCGGACGGTCCCATGAATCGGGATGCTGCTACCCAGTCACGGCCGTCCCATTCATACGATCATGTGACACCGCTCATACGGCTCCGCCCGTACGACGATGCCCACCCGCCGTCTCCGGCGGGTGGGCATCGTCTGAGAACGGGATCAGCCCTCTTCGGGGGTGAGGCGCAGCGAGATGCTGTTGATGCAGTACCGCTGGTCGGTGGGCGTGGGGTAGCCCTCGCCCTCGAAGACGTGACCGAGGTGGGAGCCGCAGTTGGAGCAGCGGACCTCGGTGCGGACCATCCCGTGCGAGCGGTCCTCGATCAGCTCGACCGCGTCGGTGTCCTTCGGGTCGAAGAAGGACGGCCAGCCGCAGTGCGAGGCGAACTTGGTGTCGGAGGTGAACAGATCGGCGCCGCAGGCCCGGCAGGAGTAGACACCCTCGGTCTTGGTGTCCGTGTACTCACCGGTGAAGGCGGGCTCGGTGCCCGCCTGGCGCAGCACCGTGTACTCGGCCGGGCTCAGCTCCGCCCGCCACTGCTCGTCCGGCTTCTCGACGTCGTACGCCATGAGGATCAGCCCCTTTACTTCTGCGACAGGCGGTCCAGGATCAGCGGGCCCAGGTCGGTGACGTCACCCGCGCCCATGGTGAGAACGAGATCACCGGGCTTCGCCATTCCCGCGACGACCTCGGGGACGTCCGCCTTGTCGTGCACGGCGGTGACATCGGCGCCGGCCGCGCGGGCGGCCTCGATGATCAGGGCGCTGGTGATGCCGGGGATCGGGTCCTCGCGGGCCGGGTAGATGTCGAGCGCCACGGAGGCGTCGGCGAGGGCGAGCGCCTGGCCCATCTCCTTGCCCAGCTCCTGGGTGCGGGAGAACAGGTGCGGCTGGAAGACGACGAGGATGCGGCGGCCGTCCGCGGCGGCGCCGCGCATGGCCTCCAGGTCGGCGGTCATCTCGGTGGGGTGGTGGGCGTAGGAGTCGATCACCTGGACGCCCGCCTCCTCGCCCTTGAGCTGGAGGCGCCGCTTGACCCCGGTGTACGCGGCGAGGGCGGGGGCCAGCTCGTCGGCGGGGAGGCCGAGGGCGACGCCGGCGGCGAGCGCGGCGACGGCGTTGAGCGCGTAGTGGCGGCCGGGCACGGAGACGGCGAAGGTCAGCTCGCGGCCGTCCATCACCACGGTGACCTGGCTCTTGAGCCCCTGGGGAACGATCTTGAGGACCCGTACGTCGGCGTCCTCGGCCTCGCCGTAGGTCACCGTCTTCACACCGGTCACCCGGCGGGTCAGTTCGCGGGCGCCCTCGTGGTCGGCGGAGATCACCAGGGTGCCGCCGGGGACGATCTTCTGGGCGAAGGTCTCGAAGGACTCGTAGATCTCGTCCATCGAGGCGTAGTTGGCGTGGTGGTCCAGCTCGACGTTGAGGACGATGGCGACCTCGGGGGCGTACTTGTGGAAGCTGCGGTCGCTTTCGTCCGCCTCGGCCACGAAGATCTCGCCCTCGCCGTGCAGGGCGTTGGAACCGGGCGCGTCCAGGTCACCGCCGATGGCGTACGACGGGCGGGCACCCAGCTCGGTCAGGGAGACCGCGAGCATCGAGGTGGTGGTGGTCTTGCCGTGCGTACCGGCCACCGCGATCGGCCGCAGGCCCTCCATCAGCGCGGCGAGCGCGTCGGAGCGGTGCACCACGGGAATGCCCAGCTCGGCGGCGCGGGCCAGCTCGGGGTTGTCCTGCCGGATCGCCGAGGAGACGACGACACAGCTCGCGTCGTCCGCCAGGTGCCCGGCGGCGTGCCCGATGTGCACGGTCGCCCCGTGCGCCCGCAGCGCCTCGGCGGTCGCGGACTCCTTGGCGTCACTCCCCGCCACCCGCGCCCCACGCTGAGCCAGGATCTTGGCGATCCCCGACATCCCGGCCCCCCCGATCCCGATGAAGTGCGGTCGGTCCATGGCGGTAGGAAGGCCGGGTGCCATGCGTTCTTCTCCCATATACGAGCGAGCCAGAGGATGCCCACCCTATGCGCAGATCCGCCCCGCCCCGCACCCCGGCCGGGGGCGCGCCGGTCGACGGGCGTGCCGACCGGTCACGGGTGCGGGGCCTGGCGCCAGGGAGCGGCAAGCGGACGCGAGGCGCCCACACACACCGGGCGCCCCGCCGCGTACCCCTTGCCGATCAGTCGCCGAAGCCCCGCAGGGCTACGCCTTGCTGTGACTGAAGAGCTTCAGGACCGGGACGCCGACCTTGTGGCGGGCGCGGGAGGCCCAGTCGCGGTGGAAGAACTCCTCGACGTAGTGGGGGTCGGTCAGGACGATGACCTCGTCGGCGTGGACCTCCGCGACGAGGGACTTGAGCGCCTCCAGCGGATGGTTCTCGACGAGCCTTCCCTCGGCCCGGCTCCCGGCGGCGCGCAGCGCCTGGAGGGAGACCTCCAGGGCCTTCTCCCCCACGCTCCGCGCGTCCGAGCCCTCGGGCGTCTCGCCCTCGTGGACGGCCTCGTCCAGTTCGCCGAGGGCGATGTCGTCGATGGCCCGCAGCAGCCGGTCCGCCTGGTCACCGCGCGGCTGGAGCAGCACATGGAAGAAGACCGGCTCGTCGCCGTGCAAGGTCGTCACGAACTCCACGTCGGCCGACGTCAGGGCTTTCTCGATCATCAGAACGCTTGTGAACACCAGCCGCCTCTTCTCCCTAGAGAGCCCTCATGACCCTCTGTTCTCCCGTTGGCCCGAACAGGGCCTGCGGAAACCATCCTGCCCCGTTACCGCACGGGGAGTACCGGGACTAAGTGTGCCCTCCGGGGGCTAAACGGAACGGTAGATTCCGGTGTTTTCAGGGTCGGCGGTACCGCCCGAACAGAAATCCGTCCTCCTCCAGCAGCGACGCGAGCGCGAACCGGCGCGGCACCGAAACCCCGGGACCGCCCGCGATGCGCTGCGCGTCCCCCGCCGTGAGCATGGGCGACAGCGTCAGACACAGCTCGTCCAGCACCCCCGCGGCGACCAGTTGCCCCAGCAGCCGCGGCCCGCCCTCGGTGAGCTGCCGGACGTACCCGAGTCCGGCGAGCGCCTCCACGGCCCGTACGGGATCGACCCGCCGCCCCTCCCCCGCGACGATCACCCGCGCCCCGGCCCGCTCGGCGGCGGTCACCCGGTCGGCGGGCGCGTCCGTACCGGTGAGGACGACTGTCGGGACCAGCGGCGAGGTGTACAGCGGAAGCGAGAAGTCGAGGTCGAGGCTGCCCGACACCACGGCGACGGCAGGCGCCGGCCCCTGCCCGGCGGCCTCCCGCGCCGCCGCGAACTCGGTGCGGGCGCGAGCGGGCCGGTACCCCTCCTGCCGAACCGTTTCCGCACCGACCAGTACGACATCCGCGAGCGCCCGAAGCGTGCCGAAGATGCGCATGTCGGCCGCGCAGGAGATGGGCTGGGAGCGCCCGTCGTACTGGGCCGCGCCGTCGAGGGTGGAGACCATGTTGGCCCGCAGCCAGGTGTGGGGACCGCCGTCGCCAGAGGTGGGGTAGGCGTAGGCGGCGGCCAGTTCGGCGAGACTCCACTCACCGGTCCCGTCCGGTCCCGCACCCTCCTGGTCGACGGCCCGAGCTGCTGTTTCGTCGGTCACAGGGAACAGGCGTCGCATTCGTGCAGTGTGACATGGCGATTAGCATGGGTAACCGTGTCCTCCACCGCAGCCTCCGGCTCCACCCCGCTGACCGACGCCGGTCCGCTGTCCCTGTGCGCGCGTGAGCCGCACGTCCCGGCCGACCGTCTGGTCGCCGAGATGGTGCCGCCGCCCCGCTTCGACTCGGTGCGCTTCGCCACCTACATCCCGGACCCGAACCAGCCCAGCCAGACCGACGCCGTGGGCGTGCTGGAGGGCTTCGCGGCGGGACTCGGCGGCGCCCGGCCCGGTGAGGGCAAGCGGGGTCTGTTCGGCTTCGGCCGCGCGAAGGCCAAGGCCCCGGCCGGCCCGCGCGGTGTCTACCTGGACGGCGGCTACGGCGTAGGCAAGACCCACCTGCTCGCCTCGCTCTGGCACGCCACCCCGGCCGAGCCCTCCCGCAAGGCGTTCGGCACCTTCGTGGAGCTGACCAACCTGGTGGGCGCCCTCGGCTTCCAGCAGACGGTCAGGACGCTGTCCGGCCACGCCCTGCTGTGCATCGACGAGTTCGAGCTGGACGACCCCGGCGACACGGTGCTGGTCTCCAGCCTGCTCGGCAAGCTGGTCGAGGCGGGCGTGGCGCTGGCCGCCACCTCCAACACGCTGCCCGGCAAGCTGGGCGAGGGCCGGTTCGCGGCGGCCGACTTCCTGCGCGAGATCCAGGGCCTGTCCGCCCACTTCCGCGCCCTGCGCATCGACGGTGAGGACTACCGCCACCGCGGTCTGCCCGAGGCCCCGGCGCCGTACACCGACGAGCAGGTGACCAAGGCCGCGTACCGCACCGAGGGCGCCTCGCTGGACGCCTTCCCGCGGCTCCTGGAGCACCTGGCGAAGGTGCACCCGAGCCGGTACGGCGCGCTGACCGACGAGGTGCGCGCGGTCTGCCTCACCGATGTGCGGCCGGTGCCGGACCAGTCGACGGCGCTGCGCCTGGTGGTGCTGGCCGACCGGCTCTACGACCGCGAGGTCCCGGTGCTGGCCTCGGGGCTGCCCTTCGACCGGTTGTTCAGCGAGGAGATGCTGAACGGTGGTTACCGCAAGAAGTACTTCCGCGCGATCTCCCGGCTCACCGCGCTGGCGCGGGACGCCAAGACTCTGGTGACGGAGTGACAAACCGGTCGCCCTGTTTCTGATATCCCATCAACTTATGCGGGTCAAGAGCTGATTTCAGCCGCTTGACCCGCTTTTTTCACGCTTCCTGCCGCACGTAACCCGCCGTTAACCCTGCAAAGCATCTCGCGGGGTTAACGTGTTTCTTGACCATCCATTGACCAATGCTTGGTGCGTACAAGAGACGTGGGATTCCGCAGGGGGGTGCGTATGTCCCGAGGCAGGACGCTCGGCGCGGTGTTCGCCCTGTGCGCGGTCGCGCTGCTCTCCCTCCAGCTCTTCGCGCCCTCCGGACCCTTCGCCACCGCACATACGCTCGGTGATGCAAAGGCCAACGACGCGCCGGGGATCGTCCTCGTCGCCCCGCCCGCGGGCGAAGGCGCGGACACCGTCCGCGAACCCCGCCCCAGGACGCCGCCGGTCGCCGCCCATGCCGACCGGCACCGCCAGCGCGGCGCCGCGCCCACCCCCGCGCCGGAGCGCCCGCTCATATCCCGGCGGCCGGCCGAGCCCGCACCGCCCGCGCGGTCCGGCGCGCCGGACGCCGGCGTCACGAGATCCTCCGGAGCCCACTCCCCGGCAGTCCTTCAGGTCTTCCGCTGCTGACGGGCGGGCTCGCTCCCCCCACCACAGTCGTGCAAGCCCGACGCGCCGTCATGGCGCGCCAGGAGGAGTCCAGACATCATGCAGCCCCTCATCGACCACGCCCGCACGTTCGGCCGGCGCCCTGAGGAGTTCGCCCGCCTCGCCGAGGGCCAGTCCCCCCACGTTCTGTTCATCACCTGCTCCGACTCACGGGTCGTCCCGGCCCTGATCACGGGCGCCCGCCCCGGCGAGCTGTTCGAGCTGCGCACCGCGGGCAACATCGTCCCGCCGCACAACTCCGAGCACCCCACCAGCGAGGCCGCCACCATCGAGTACGCCGTCGAGGTGCTCGGCGTCCGCGACATCGTCGTCTGCGGTCACTCGCACTGCGGCGCGGTCGGCGCGCTGGTGCGGGGCGACGACCTGACCGCCGTACCCGCCGTGCGCGACTGGCTGGCACACGCCGCCCCGCGCCCGGCCGGCGCGGCCGAGGACCCGGAGGTCGCCGAGGGCGTGCAGTGCCACGCGCTGACCCAACTGCTGCGCCTGCGCTCGTACCCCTGCGTCGAGCGCCGGACGGCCGAGGGCACGCTCGCCCTGCACGCCTGGTACTACGAGGTCCACACCGGGGCCGTGCGCACGCACCGGCCCGACACCGACACCTTCGAAGCCCTGTGAGCGCGCCGATGACCGGGCAAGGGCTCATATCGCGCGCTCCGCACCTGCGGCGGGACTTCACCGCGTCCCTCGTCGTCTTCCTGGTCGCGCTCCCGCTCTGCGTGGGCGTGGCCGTCGCCTCGGGGGTCCCGGCCGAACTGGGACTGATCACCGGCATCGTGGGCGGTCTCGTCACCGGCGTCCTGCGCGGCAGCAGCCTCCAGGTGTCCGGCCCGGCGGCCGGGCTGACCGTGCTGGTCTTCGAGGCGGTCAAGGAGTTCGGGCTGCCGGTACTGGGCGCGATCGTGCTCGCCACCGGGCTGCTCCAGACCGCGATGGGCGTGCTTCGGCTCGGCCGGTACTTCCGGGCCATATCGCTGGCGGTCGTGGAGGGCATGCTGGCCGGAATCGGTCTGGTCCTGGTGGCCGGCCAGTTGTATCCGGCGATGGCCGCCAAGGCGCCGGACGCCGGGCTGGACAAGATGCTCGGTCTGCCGCGCGGTCTCGCGGGCGCGGTCGGTGACGGCAGGGCGCTGGCCTCCCTGGTCCTGTGCGCGGGCACCGTCGCCGTCATGGTGGGGTGGAAGCACCTCCCGGCGAAGCTGCGTACGGTGCCCGGTCCGCTCGCCGCCGTCGGGCTGGCCACGCTGGCCGTGCCGGTGTTCGGCATGCCGGTGGCGATGGTGGAGGTGCAGGGGCTGCTGGGCGCCGTCCAGCCGCCGCCGCTGAGCGCCTTCGCCGAGTTCGCGGACCTCGCTGTGCTCGGCACGATCGTCGCGTTCACCCTGATCGCGTCCGCCGAGTCGTTGTTCAGCGCGGCGGCCGTGGACCGGCTGCACGACGGCCCGCGCACCGAGTACGACCGTGAGCTGACCGCCCAGGGCGTCGGCAACACGGTGTGCGGTCTGCTCGGCGCGCTGCCGCTGACGGCGGTGATCGTGCGCAGCGCGGCCAATGTGCAGGCGGGCGCGCGGACCAAGGCGTCCCGGGTGCTGCACGGTGTCTGGCTGCTGCTGTTCGCGGCGCTGCTGCCGGGCGTCCTCGCCCACATCCCGCTGCCGTCGCTGGCGGGCGTCCTGATCTACTCGGGGGCCAAGCTGGTGCCGGTCAAGTCACTGGCGGGGCTGTGGCGCGAGCAGCGTGGCGAGGCGCTGGTGCTGGCGGTGACGGCGGTGTCCATCGTGGCGGTCGGCATGTTCGAGGGCGTGCTGATCGGGCTGGCGCTGGCGATCGTCAAGACCGCCTGGGAGGCGTCGCACATCAAGGTGACCGTCATGGACAAGGGAGCGGGCCCGGTCGACGCCCAGCTCTCGGGCAACGCGACCTTCCTGCGGCTGCCGAAAATACTGGACAGCCTGGAGGCGCTGCCCAAGGACCGCCCGGTCCGGCTGGACCTCTCCGGCCTGTCACACCTGGACCACGCCTGCCGTACCGCCCTGGAGAACTGGGCCGAGCGGCACAGCGCGGAGGGGACGGAACCGGTAAGGCTGACTTCGTCGGCCAAGGCCGGCGTACGGGCCGGCTGACGTACGAAGGCCGCTGAGGGGGCCGGGGTGAGGGGAGCGATCCCGTCACCCCGGCCCCTTGTTCGTCCACAGGTGCTTGTCCACAGGCCATGGCTTACCGCCATATATCGGACGTACTGTTGAGTAAGGGACAAACGGACCTCTCGGTGAGGGGGGCGACCATGTTGGAAATCGTGATCACGCTCATTGCGGTGTTCGGCGCGCTGGGCCTCATCTGCCTGGCCGCTGCCATGCGTGTCATCAAGCAGTACGAACGGGGAATCCTCTTCCGGCTGGGCAGGATCACGGGTGAGCCGCGGGCGCCCGGACTGACGCTGATCATCCCGTTCGTGGACCGGCTGCACAAAATGAACATGCAGATCGTCACGCTGCCGATCCCGGCCCAGGAAGGCATCACGCGGGACAACGTCACCGTGCGGGTGGACGCGGTGGTGTACTTCCGGGTGGTCGAGCCGACGGACGCGCTGGTGCGGGTGGAGGACTACCGGTTCGCCGTCTCGCAGATGGCGCAGACCTCGCTCCGGTCGATCATCGGCAAGAGCGACCTCGACGATCTGCTGTCCAACCGGGAGAAGCTCAACGAGGGCCTGGAGCTGATGATCGACAGCCCGGCCGTGGGCTGGGGCGTCCAGATCGACCGGGTGGAGATCAAGGACGTGTCCCTGCCGGACACCATGAAGCGCTCGATGGCCCGCCAGGCCGAGGCCGACCGGGAGCGCCGGGCCCGCATCATCAACGCCGACGCCGAGTACCAGGCGTCGAAGAAGCTCGCCCAGGCCGCACAGCAGATGGCGGACACCCCGACCGCCCTCCAGCTCCGGCTGCTCCAGACCGTGATGGCTGTCTCGGCCGAGAAGAACTCGACCCTGGTCCTGCCCATCCCGGTCGAACTGCTCCACTTCCTGGAGCGGGGCGCACGGGACGGGCAGCCCACGGACCGCAGGGCCGAGAAGCCCGAGAAGCCGCAGACAACCGAGGAGCCCGTACCGGAGATCGCACCGGCGGAGGAGCCGGCGTCCCCCTACCTGGACGCCCTGACCGGCCCACCGGATCTGGGCGCCGTACTCGACCAGCCCCCGGAGCGGGTCACCCATGCGGAGGGGCGGCCCGGGCAACCGTAAAGAGCGGCAAAAGCGGCTGCCGGGCCGGACCGCCGCGCGGGTGACCGCAGCGCCGCGTCGCCTGGCGGATGAACATATGACCAGCCAGGCAGCCCTATTTTCATACGGTGATTGCACTCGCACGCCGTATCACCGCCGTCTGCGTCCTCGGCGCGGCCCTCGCCGCCTGCGGAACCGCGGACCCCGCCACACCCGTCCGCCCGGCCCACGCCGAGCCCCATGCCTCCGCCTCCCCGTCCCCGGCCGGTACCCCCACCATGGCGGCGGGTCCGGGCGGCCTCACCCCCGTGTTCGAGCATGGCCGGCGTGACAAGGGCAAGACCGTCGCGCTGACCTTCGACGCAGACATGACCGCCGACGAGGGGCCCCGCGCCGCAGCCGGTGAGCGTTTCGACAACCCCGGTCTGATCAGCGCCCTGCGCACGCTGAAGGTCCCGGCGACCGTCTTCATGACCGGCCGCTGGGCCGAGGAGTACCCGGACCAGGCCCGCGCCCTCGGGCACGACGCCCAGTTCGAGGTGGCCAACCACTCCTACAGCCACTACTCGTTCACCGGTGACTGCTACGGCCTGCCGACCGTCGCCCCGGACGCCGAGCTGACCGAGGTCCAGCGCACCTACGCCGCCCTGCGCAAGGCGGGCGTGCCGAATCCGATGCCGTACTTCCGCTTCCCCGGCGGCTGCTACGACCGGGACGCGCTGCGCGCCATCAGCGGTGCCGGTGTCACGGCCATCCAGTGGGACGTGATCAGCGGCGACGCCTTCGCCACGGACGCGGACGCGGTCGTGCGCCAGGTGCTGGACGGGGTGAAGCCCGGTTCGGTGGTCGTCATGCACTGCACCCGCAGCGCCGCCCCCACGACCGAGAAGGTCGTCCGCTCGGTGGTGCCGGAGCTGCGCAAGCAGGGCTACCGGTTCGTGAAGGTCTCGGAGCTGATCCGGGAGTCCGGCACCCCGCGCTGACCGGCGCCGGACTGCTCGTAGGGTTGGCTCACGTGACCCATGTTCCAGCCGCCCCCGGCGACAGCCCCTTCCAGACCGAGCCCACCCCGCGCGACGAGGCCCCGCAGTTCGTGCTGCCCCTCGTCGTACGGATCGAGAAGAGCGCGCCGCCCGCCCGTACCGACGCGCTGGAGACCGCCGCACGCGCCGTGCTCGTCCTGCTCGGGGACGAGCGGGCGCGCGGCGACGGCGAGTGGGCCGAGGCGGTACGGGACTGGGAGGACGCCCGCATCCGCAAGGTGGTCCGGCGGGCGCGGGGCGCGGAGTGGCGCCGCGCGGAGGAGCTGCCCGGCATCACGGTGACCGGCGCCGCCGCCGAGGTACGGGTCTTCCCGCCGATCCCGCTGGACGGCTGGCCCAAGGAGCTGGCCAAGCTCCAGGTCTCCGGCACCGAACTGGACGACCCCGAACCGCCCGCCGCCCCCGACCGCACCGCCCCCGTGCTCTGGCTCAACCCGGAGCTGGAGATGTCGGCCGGCAAGGAGATGGCCCAGGTCGGCCACGGCGCCCAGCTCGCCTGGTGGGCCCTGCCCGACGCGGCCCGCGAAGCCTGGCGCACCGCCGGCTACCCCCTCACCGTCCGCACCTCCACCCCCGCCCACTGGCGCGAACTCACCACCAGCGGCCTCCCGTTGGTCCGCGACGCGGGCTTCACGGAGATCGCGCCGGGCTCGGCCACGGTCGTCGCGGACCACCCGGCGCTGCGCTGACCGGCGAACCTCAAATATTGCTCTGAACCCCCCGCCCCGGCGGTTCACCCGCCCCCGCCGGGGCCATACCCCCGGCAGACGATGGAGGGGGACGGAGATGCGACTCGGGACGGGGATCGGGTGGCGGCCGGAGATCGCTGAGGCCGTGGCGGGGATGGCCGGGATCGACTGGGTGGAGGTCGTCGCGGAGAACGTCTGTCCCGGCCATCTGCCGGAGCCGCTGGAGCGGTTGCGGGAGCGTGGGGTGACGGTGATTCCGCACGGGGTCTCCCTCGGCCTCGGCGGTGCGGAGCGACCGGACGAGGGGCGGCTGCGGGCGCTGGCCGAGCGGGCCGAGGCGTTGGGGGCGCCGCTGGTCACCGAGCACATCGCGTTCGTCCGCGCGGGGGGACCGCTCACCGCGTCGGCGCCGCTGGAGGCGGGCCACCTGCTGCCCGTACCGCGCACGCGGGACGCGCTCGACGTGCTGTGCGAGAACGTGCGCATCGCGCAGGAGGCGCTGCCGGTGCCGCTGGCGCTGGAGAACATCGCCGCCCTGTTCTCCTGGCCGGACGAGGAGCTGAGCGAGGGCGAGTTCCTGGCGGAGCTGGTCGAGCGGACCGGCGTACGGCTGCTGATCGACGTGGCCAACCTGCACACCAACCACGTCAACCGGGGCGAGGACCCGGCCGAGGCGCTGGACCGGCTCCCGCTGGAGGCGCTGGCCTATGTGCATGTCGCGGGGGGCTTCGAGCGCGACGGCGTCTGGCACGACAGCCACGCGCACCCCGTGCCGCCTCCGGTGCTGGACATCCTGACCGACCTGGCGTCCCGCGTCGCACCGCCCGGCGTCCTGCTGGAGCGGGACGAGAACTTCCCCGAACCGGCCGAGCTGGAGCGGGAATTGACGGCCATCGGGGAGGCGGTACGGAAGGGCGGCGGGGCCGCGCGGGCCAAGGCCGAGCAGACCCTCCCCGCCCCGCCGGACGCCTCCGCCGAGGCCCGGCAGCGGGTGGCCGTCGCGCAGACGGCCGTGTTGTCGGCACTGGTGGCGCGGACGCCGTTGCCCGAGGGGTTCGACCGGGGGCGGATGGGCGTACAGGCGCGGTCGCTCGCGGCGAAGCGGGCGGACGTGGTGGCCAAGGTGGCGCCCGAACTGCCGGTGATCCTCGGCGCCGGGTACCGGGAGGCGTTCCTCGGCTACGCGCGTACCCGGCCGATGCGCGGCGGATACCGGCAGGACGCGCTGGAGTTCGCCGCCCAGCTCCTCAAGACGGGCCACCCCGCCGACGCGCGGGCGCGCAGGAGGCTGCGGGAGTGGTGGCTCGATCGCGCGGGCCCGGCCCCCCGTACGCCCGGCCCGGCCGCACGGCTGGCGAAGCGGGTGCTGTCGGGGAGGCGCTGACCGCACTTCCTGACCTGCGGGAAAAGCGGAACGTCACATACCGGCAACGCTCTGTCCGGATAGTGAACAAGCCATGGTTTTTCAGGGGCCGTTGACATAGAAAAACCTCATGTTCTGGGTCCTCCTCCTGCTTCCGGCCTGGGCCTTCGCCGCCATCGCCTGCACCCGGCTCTGCCTGGCCGCCGTCCGCGCGGCCGCCGCGGACCGCGCGGCGCGGGCGAACGGCCACGACCGCGATCTGACGCTGTACGAGACGGCGTTCCTGTCCGGCGGCCCCTCGCGCGTCGCCGACCTCGCCATGGTCCGGATGGCCCGGCAGCGCCGGCTGCTGCTCGCGCACACCGGCTGGGCCACCGTCGTGGACCCGCGCGGGCAGGACGAGATGGAACGTTCCGTCATCGGTGCGATCGGCCCGCAGGGACAGTCCCGGATCGCCCCCGTACGGGCGGCCGCGGCCGGTGCGGAGGCCGTGCAGCGGCTCGCGGACCGGCTGATCGCAGCCGGGCTCGCGGTCCCCTTCGACACCGGGACGACCGTGGCCGCCGGGGTGCGCCAGGTGCGGGCCGCCGCCGCGGCCGTGCTCGCGCTGGGCACGACCGCGCTGCTCATGCCGACCCCCGTGGACCTGCCTCGCTCCCAGATCGCGATGTGGTTCGCACTGCCCCTCGTCCTCACCCTGAGCTGTCTGGCCATTGCCCGCGTCGAGGTGCACCCGTACCCACGCTGGGCCTCCCCCACCGGGCAACGGCTCCTCGGGGAGGTGGCCCGGCGTCCGGCCGGGGACGGCGACGAGGGCTCCTTCCTCACCCGGCTCGCGATGCGGGGCGTGCGCGCGCTGAACGAGCCCGAGCTGCGGGCCGCGTTCACCCATCGCGATGCGCCGGGGGCGCACAGGGAGCACTGACGCCGACACCCGCGTGCCGGTGCTTGCCTTCCCCGACGCCCCTTCCGAAACATCCCTTCTGTCGCCGCCGGGCCGTGGCAGCCGTGCCATCGCCGCCGCGCACCGAAGGGATGTCCGATGAGAGCTGCCGCCCTGTGCTCGGCCGCCGGTTCCTTGCTGCTGACCGGCCTCGCCGTGGCCCCGGCCGACGGCGCCCCCGGCACACCGGGCGCGGCCGAGCTGCGCGGCACCGCCGTCGCCGCCGCCCGGGCCCGCGCGGCCGGCCTCCACTTCGGCGCCTGCCCCGACGAGACCCCGGCCGGGATGCGCTGCGCCATCGTCCGGGTCCCGCTGGACTACGCCCGCCCCGGCGGCAGGAAGATCAAGCTGACCGTCAGCCGGATGCCCGCCACCCAGCGCGACCCGGCCAACAGCAAGCGCAAGGTGCCCCGGCAGGGCGCCCTCGTCTACAACCCGGGCGGTCCCGGCGCCTCCAGCCTGAACTTCCCGATGATCGGCGTGGTCCCGGAGTGGCAGCGGATCGCCTCCGCCTACGACCTCGTCGGCTACGCCCCGCGCGGGGTGGCGCCCTCGGCCCCGCTGTCCTGCGAGAAGCCGGAGGAGTTCTTCAAGGCGCCCTCGCTCGCCCCGGTCCACCCCACCGAGGCGTACAAGCGGGAGCGGATCGCGCGGGCGAAGGCGTACGCGCGCGGCTGCGCCGAACGGTCGGGCGGCGGGCTGGAGTTCTACAACTCGCTCAACAACGCCCGTGACCTGGACGTCCTGCGTGCCGCGCTCGGCGAGTCCCGGCTGACCTTCATGGGCGCCTCGTACGGCACCTACGTGGGCGCCCTGTACGCCACCCTCTTCCCTGGCCACCTGCGGCGGATGGTGCTGGACTCGGCGGTGGACCCGGACCCGGCGAAGGTCTGGTACCGCGAGAACCTGGACCAGTCGGCCGCGTTCGAGGACCGCTGGGCGGACTTCCGCGACTGGGTGGCCCGCCACGACGACGTGTACGGCCTCGGCGCGACCCCGGCCGCCGTCCAGCGCTCCTACGACACCGCGAGCGACAAACTCGAAGCGGAGCCGGCGGACGGCAAGGTGGGTCCGGGCCAGCTCCAGAACACGTTCCTGATGGCCGGGTACTACGACGACTACTGGCCCAGCCGGGCCGCCGCCCTCGCCGCCTATCTGAAGGGCGACGCCAAACCGTTGGTCCGGCTGGGCGCGCCCAGCCCCGAGACGGCCGCCGAGGCGGAGAACGGCAGCGCGGTGTACGCGGCCGTGGAGTGCAACGACGCGCCCTGGCCGACCGACTTCCGCGTCTGGGACCGCGACAACACCCGCCTCGCCCGCACCGCCCCCTTCGAGACCTGGGACAACGCCTGGATGAACCTGCCGTGCGCCTACTGGTCCGCGCGCCGTCAGGTTCCGCTCGACGTGCGCACCGGCCCCGGTGAGACCCCGCCGGTGCTGATCCTCGCGGCCGAGCGGGACGCGGCCACCCCGTACGAGGGGGCGCTGGAGCTGAACCGGCGGCTGGCCGGGTCCACGCTGGTCACCGAGCGGGACGCGGGCACGCACGGCATCGGCGGCGGCCCCAACAAGTGTGTCAACGCCCACCTGGACGCCTACCTGCTCGAAGGCCGCCTGCCCGGCCGCCGTGCCGCCTGCGCCCCGCGCCCGGAGCCGCGCCCCACCGAGCCGGCGGGACGCGGCATCCCGGACCGGGACGCGCTGAAGGGCAAGGGCGCCTAGGCCAGCCCGGCGACCAGTTCCGCCACCGACTTGCGGCGGCCGGTGTAGAACGGCACCTCTTCGCGGACGTGCATGCGGGCCTCGGAGGCGCGCAGGTGACGCATGAGGTCGACGATGCGGTACAGCTCGTCGGCCTCGAAGGCGAGCAGCCACTCGTAGTCGCCCAGCGAGAAGGAGGCGACCGTGTTGGCGCGCACGTCCGGGTAGCCACGGGCCATCTTGCCGTGGTCGGCGAGCATGCGACGGCGGTCCTCGTCGGGCAGCAGGTACCAGTCGTAGGAGCGCACGAAGGGGTAGACGCTCACCCAGTTGCGGGGCGTCTCGTCGGCGAGGAACGCCGGGATGTGCGAGCGGTTGAACTCGGCCGGGCGGTGCAGCGCCATGTTCGACCACACCGGCTCGAGCGCGCGGCCCAGCCTGGTGCGGCGGAAGAGGTTGTACGCCTCCTGGAGCTGGTCGGCGGTCTCGGCGTGCCACCAGATCATCAGGTCGGCTTCGGCGCGCAGGCCGGACACGTCGTAGGTGCCGCGGACCGTGACGTCCTTGGCGGCGAGCTGGTCGAACAGCTCCTGGACCTCGTCGGCGTAGCCCGCGCGGTCCTCCGGCAGCACGTCCTTCAGCTTGAAGACGGACCACAGGGTGTAGCGGATGACCTCGTTCAGGTCCTTGGCCAGCTTGCCCTTGTTCGGGATGCGGCCGGGCTCGATGGTGGGGGCGTCGTCACTCATGCCCCCTATTCTCCCGCTCCGCCGTGCAGGCTCTGCACCGGGTTGGCCGTCAGCTCGCGCACACCGGCGAGGTCGCCGCCGAGCTGGTCGACGGCCGCGTAGGCACTGGCGATGCAGGCGGGGATGCCCACACCGTCGTACTGCGCGCCGCACACCGCGAGGCCGGGCAGCTTGGCGATGTGTTCGCGGACGCGGGCCACGCGCGCGTGGTGGCCGACCGGGTACTGCGGCAGCCCGTCGGTCCAGCGGGTGACGCGGGTGGCGACCGGCTCGGCGTCCAGCCCGGTCGCGGCGCGCAGGTCGTGCCGGGCGACCCCGACGAGGCCGGCGTCGTCGCGCTGGAGGATCTCGGTCTCGTGGTGGCGGCCGACCGAGGTGCGCACCACGAGCAGGTCCGGGTCCTCCGCGCCGACCCAGCCCCACTTCTGGGAGGCGAAGGTCGCGGCCTTGATGGTGCGGCCGTCCACCGGCGGCACCAGGAACCCGCTGCCCTCGGGCAGGGTCGCGTCGGCGCGGCGGTAGGCGAGGGTGATCAGGGCCATGGAGGCGTACTCCACGGCGGCCAGCTCGGCGGCGGCCGCCGGGGCCTCGGCACGCAGCAGCCCGGCCGCGGCGGGGGCGGGTACGGCGACCACGACCGCGTCGGCACGCAGCGTGCGGTCCCCTGCCGTGACGCGCCAGCCGGTGCCGTCCCGGCGCAGCTCGCTCACCGGGGTGCGGGTGATGATCTCGCCGCCGCGTGCCCGTACCGACTCGGCGACGGCGAGCGGGAGGGTGCCGACCCCGCCCTCGATGCCGAGGAAGACCGGGCCGGTCTGCCCCGCCTCGGCGGCCTTGGCCTGGAGCGCCCGGACGGCGGCGGTGAGGGTGTCGTGCGTGCGGGCGGCCTGGTAGAGCTGGGGGACGGCCGAGCGCAGCGAGAGACGGTAGGCGTCGCCCGCGTACACCCCGCCGAGCAGGGGTTCCACCAGCCGGTCGACGACCTCGCGGCCCATGCGGGCGGCGACGTACTCGCCCACCGCCACGTCGTCACCGACCTCGGTGGGCGGCAGTTCGGCGTCCCGCTCGATCCGGGCCAGGCCCTCGGCGGAGAGCAGGCCGGACAGGGCGGCGGCGGTGCCGGGTACGCCCATCACATGGCCCTTGGGCATGGGACGCAGGGCGTCCCGGGTCCAGATCGAGGCGGTCGCGGTGACCGGGGGCTGGAGGCGGTCGCCGAGGCCCACCTCACGGGCGAGGCCCACCGCCTCGGGGCGGCGGGCGAGCATCGACTCGGCGCCGAGGTCGACCCGGACGCCCGCGATCTCGCCGGGCAGCAGTTTGCCGCCGACCCGGTCGGTGGCCTCCAGCACGGTCACCCGCGCGCCGCGCGCCAGCGCCCGGTGGGCGGCGGCCAGTCCGGCGACACCGGCTCCGATGACGACGACATGGCCCTTGCTCGCTGCGCTCATGCCCCCACTCTCTCAGACCGCGCGGGGCGTCCCGGTGCCCGGTACGTCACCGGACCGTGACCGCATCGGGACCGGAAAACGCGGCCGTTCCCGCAGGCCGGGCCGTCCAATGAGGGACAGCGTCGCAACTCATCGGGGGGTACCGCTCATGCGTACAACGCGTCAGACCCGGATCTTGGCGGGGATCCTGCTCGCCGCCTCGCTCGCGCTTGCCGGGTGCAGTGAAGCGGGCGGCGATTCCAAGGCGTCGAGCGCCGACGCCCCGACCGCCGCTCCGGGCGCGGGCGGCGACGCGGCCGAGGGCGCCAAGTCCGGCCGCCGTTCACCCCGGCTCGCGCCGAGTGTCATCCGCACCGCCTCCCTGGAGGTCGAGGTGCGGAACGTGCCCGGCGCGCTGGCCAAGGCGCGCCAGGTCACCGAGGACGCGGGTGGCTACGTCGGCGAGGAGAGCACCGACCGGGACGACGACGGCAGCGAGCGCACCCGTGTCGTCCTGCGGGTTCCCTCGGAGCGGTACGAGGAGGTGCTCGGCTCGCTCCAGGGCACCGGCAAGCTGCTGCGGCGCACCGCGCGGGCGCGGGACGTCACCGACCAGGTGGTGGACGTGGACAGCCGGATCAAGTCGCAGCGGGCCAGCGTCGCCCGGGTCCGGGAGCTGATGGACCGGGCGGACAAGCTGACCGACGTGGTCGCCCTGGAGGGCGAGCTGAGCAGCCGCGAGGCCGACCTGGAGGCGCTGCTGGCCCAGCAGGCGTCGCTGAAGGACCGTACGGGTCTGGCGACCATCACCCTGTCGCTGGCCGGGAGGGGCGCGCACCCGAGCGCCGGTGACGACACGCCCGGCTTCCTGGACGCCCTGTCGGGTGGCTGGCACGCGTTCCTGACGATGCTGCGCTGGATCGCGCTGGTGGTGGGCGCGGTGCTGCCGTTCGCGGCGCTGCTCGCGCTGCTGGTGTTCCTGTGGCGCCGGGTGGTCCGCCCCCGGCTCCCGCGCCGCCCGGCGCCCGCTCCGGTCTCCGGCTCGCTGCCGCAGGCGCGTCCGGTGTCGGAGGGTGGCGCGCCGGTCTCCGGCGAGCGGAAGTGACGGGGTGTCAGCGCCGCAAGCCCCGTAGTTTGTTCACATGGACAAGCGTGAAGGGCCGGAACGGCTGGTCGTGATCGGCGGCGACGCCGCGGGAATGGCCGCGGCGTCGCAGGCCCGCCGGCTGCGGAAACCGGACGAGCTGGAGATCGTGGCGTTCGAGCGCACCCACTTCACCTCGTACTCGGCGTGCGGCATCCCCTACTGGGTGGGTGGGGCCGTCGAGGACCGCGACCAGCTCGTCGCGCGTACCCCCGAGGCGCACCGGGAGCGGGACATCGACCTCCGGTTGCGCACCGAGGTGACGGAGATCGACGTGTCGGGGCGCCAGGTGCGCGCCCACGATCTGGAGACCGGCAACGAGTACTGGACCTCGTACGACAAGCTGGTCATCGGCACCGGGGCGCGGCCGATCCGGCCGGACATGCCGGGGGCGGACGCGGCCGGGGTGCACGGGGTGCAGACCCTGGACGACGGCCAGTCGTTGATCGACACGCTGACCCGTACGGAGGGCCGGCGCGCGGTCGTCGTCGGCGCGGGCTACATCGGCGTGGAGATGGCCGAGGCGCTGCTCCGCCGGGGCTTCGAGGTGACGGTGATCAACCGGGGCGCGGAGCCGATGGCGACGCTCGATCCCGACATGGGCCGGCTGGTGCGGCGGGCCATGGAGGGCATGGGGATCACCATGGTGGACGACACCGAGGTGACCGCCCTGCGGACCGGCGAGGACGGCCGGGTGCGCGCGGCGGTCACGCGGGACGCGGAGTATCCGGCCGACGTGGTCGTCATGGGCATCGGCGTGGAGCCCGTGACCGACCTCGCCCGCGAGGCGGGACTCCCGCTGGGCGCGCACGGCGGACTCCTCACCGATCTCGCCATGCGGGTGCGCGGCCATACGGACATCTGGGCGGGCGGTGACTGCGTGGAGGTGCTGAACCTGGTCTCCGGGCAGGAGCAGTACATCCCGCTGGGCACCCACGCCAACAAGCACGGGCAGGTCATCGGCACCAACGTCGGCGGCGGTTACGCCACCTTCCCCGGGGTCGTCGGCACCGCCGTCAGCAAGGTCTGCGAGCTGGAGATCGCCCGCACCGGCCTGCGCGAACGCGACGCCCGCCGGGTCGGCCTCCAGTACGAGGCGGTCGTCATCGAGTCGACCAGCCGCGCCGGTTACTACCCCGACGCCTCCCCCATGACCGTCAAGATGATCGCCGAACGCAACACCGGCCGCCTCCTCGGCGTCCAGATCGTCGGCGGCGAGGGCGCGGGCAAACGCGTCGACATCGCGGCCGTCGCCCTGACCGCCGGCATGACGGTGGAACAGATGACCGCCCTGGACCTCGGCTACGCCCCACCCTTCTCCCCCGTCTGGGACCCGATCCTGGTCGCGGCCCGCAAGGCGGTCCGAAAGGTGCGCGCAACCCGCTGACGCGGCCCCGGCCGCAACCGCTCGACGCGGTCGAGGTCCCCCTCCAGCAGATCCCGGTGACTGATGGAGAAGTCCCCGTTGCGCAGCGCCAGCCCGTCCCCGTACTTCCGCCCCACCACGGCACCGGGCAGAAACGCCCGCAGCCGGTGCCGCATGTTCGCCGGGTACTCGACGGGCGCACCCCACCCGTCGGGCGCCTGATCACTGGAGAACAGCACCCAGTGATCCACCGGCACGACCGCGTCGAGATCCGGCGCCCCACCGGTATGACTGTCCAGGGCGGGCACGGTCAGCCGGTCGGGATCAAGAGGCGGATACCAGAGCAACAACGGCTTGGCCCGCTGTGCGTCGGCGTGGTCGAAGCAGCACACGGCGAAGGTGTGGCCGGGGAAGTGCTCGGCGTAGAACCGCAACAAGTCCGGGTCGAGCCGGGGCCGTCGATGTACGGGGACCCGCCCCAGCGCGGCCGGCACCGCGGTCGGGTCGGCCGCCAGCAGGACCGTGTACACGTCGTGCTCGAAGACCTGAACGGTCTCCGCCTCCCAATGAGGCCGTGTTCGGGATGCTCCCGCCGCCCGCAGTACACGATCGTCCCGGAGAAGTCGGCGGCGCCGGTCTAGATGCACATGGCGGCAAGGTACCGCGCGGTGGCCGAGGGGCCGGGCCCGGTGGCCTTCACGGGTTCGCGTGCTTCAACCGGGGCACTACTTCTGTGTGGTCATACCCGTCCATGACGTCAATCCCGCGCGTCGCACGCCGTATGTGACGTATGCGCTCATCGCCGCCAGTGTGCTGGCCTTCCTGCTGACGCCCGGTGCGGCCGGGGCGGCGGGCGGGGAGAGTCATGTGGCGCAGCTCTGTCAGTTGCATGCGTTCATGGATCATTACGCGGCGATTCCGCGGGAGATGATCCATCATCAGCTTCCCCGGCTGGTGCCGACCGGGCAGGTCGGGACCGGGGCGGCCGGGCCGGGGTGTGTGATGGGGGTGCCGGGGTACGACAAGTCGCCGGCGCTGTCGGTGGTCACGGCGATGTTCCTGCACGGCGGCTGGCTGCACCTGCTGGGCAACATGCTGTTCCTGCTGATCTTCGGCAACAACGTCGAGGACCGCATGGGCCACGTCCGCTTCGCGCTCTTCTACCTCGTCTGCGGCTACGCGGCGAGCTACGGCTTCGCCCTGCTGAACGCCGACTCCGGTGACCCGCTGATCGGCGCGTCCGGCGCGATCGCGGGGGTGCTCGGCGCCTATCTCGTGCTGTATCCGAAGGCCAGGGTGTGGGTGCTGGTCCCGTTCCTGATCTTCCTGCCGCTCCGGCTGCCCGCGTGGATCGTGCTGGGCTTCTGGTTCGGCCTCCAGGCCGTGTACTCCTCGGGGCGCGGCGTCGAGGCCGGCACCGGCACGGTGGCGTACGCGGCGCACGTCGTCGGCTTCGTGGCCGGGATGCTGCTCGCCTGGCCGCTGAAGGCGGGCACCCCGCCCCCGCCGGAGCCGGGCCGCCTGCTGTTCGGCAGGCGGGCGCGGCACCGTCAGGCGTGGTGAGCGGACCCGGTCAGCGGACGCTCGCCGTGTGGACGTAGTCGACCAGGTGGGTCAGCGCGTCCGGGTCGATGTTGGGCATGACGCCGTGGCCGAGGTTGAAGACGTGGCCCTCCAGACCGGCGGCCGTGTCCAGCACCTCCTGCGCCTTGGTCTCCACCGTCTTGCGGTCGGTGAACAGGACCGTCGGGTCGAGGTTGCCCTGGAGCGCCTTGCCGGGGCCGACCCGGCGCGCGGCCTCGTCCAGCGGGACCCGCCAGTCGACGCCGACGACGTCCGCGCCCGCGTCGCCCATGAGCTTCAGCAGCTCACCGGTGCCGACGCCGAAGTGGATGCGCGGGACGCCGTATCCCGCGACGGCGTCGAAGACCTTCGCGGAGGCGGGCATCACCGAGGCGCGGTAGTCGGCGGGGGCGAGCGCGCCCGCCCAGGAGTCGAAGAGCTGCACCGCCGAGGCACCGGCCTCGATCTGCACCTTCAGGAACGCGGCCGTGATGTCCGCGAGGCGGTCCAGCAGGTCGGCCCACAGCTCGGGGTCGCCGTACATCATCGCCTTGGCGTTCTCGTACGTGCGCGAGGGGCCGCCCTCGACCAGGTAGCTGGCGAGGGTGAAGGGGGCGCCCGCGAAGCCGATCAGCGGGGTGGACCCCAGCTCACGGGTGAGCATGCCGACCGCCTCGGTGACGTAGGACACGTCCTCCGGGGTGAGGTCGCGCAGCCGGGCGAGGTCGGCGCGGGTGCGCACCGGCTCGGCGACGACCGGGCCGACGCCGGGCTTGATGTCGAGGTCGACACCGATGGCCTTGAGCGGGACGACGATGTCGCTGTAGAAGACCGCCGCGTCCACGTCGTGCCGGCGCACCGGCTGGAGCGTGATCTCGGTGACCAGCTCGGGCCGCGCGCAGGACTCCAGCATCGGGATGCCCTCGCGTACCTTGCGGTACTCCGGCAGGGACCGGCCGGCCTGGCGCATGAACCACACCGGGGTGTGCGGCACGGGCTCACGCCTGCACGCCTTGAGGAAGGCGCTGTCGTACGTCGCTGTGGGCTGCTGGCCCGTGGGGATCGCGTTGGCACTCACGTCGGCAAGTCTCGCACGGCCCGCGCGGGAGAAGTGCCGCCGCCCTCGGGGGGTGTCATGCCCTGCACGAAGGCCCGCTTCCCCTTACTCTTCCCCGCATGGCTGCGGCTCAGGGACGATCGTCGGACGGCACCGGCGGAATGGACGACGTGAAGGACACGCAGGCGAAGAAGAGAGGGGGCGCCGGGGTGCCAGAGGTCCCCCCTGCCTTCAGCAGCGCGGTGGAGGCGCTGCGGAGCGCGCGGCTGCGGCCGCAGGTGGAGGTGGAGGCGACGCCCGCCCCGCAGCGGCTGGCACCCTACGCGCACGCGCTGGAGGCGGTGGTGGCCGACGGCGAGCAGGAGCTGGCCGACGGCCGGCTGGTACTGCTGCACGACCCGGCCGGACACGACGCCTGGCACGGCACCTTCCGCCTGGTGACGCTGGTACGGGCGGAGCTGGAGCCCGAGATGGCGGCCGACCCGCTACTGCCTGAGGTGTGCTGGTCCTGGCTGACCGGTGCGCTCCAGTCGCGCGGACTGACCTACGGGGAGCCGAGCGGCACGGTCACCCGCGCCAGCTCCCACTACTTCGGGGGGCTGTCGGAGCGGCCGCCCGCCTCGCAGATCGAGATCCGCGCCTCCTGGACTCCGCTCGAAGGGCTGGGCGGCGTTCCGGACACCGCCGCGCACCTCGCCTCCTGGTGCGATCTGCTGGCCCAGGTCGGCGGGTTGCCCCCGGCCGCGCCGGGCGACGGCTCGGTGGTGACCCTGCCGCAGCGCAGGGGGCCGCAGTCCCGCTAGCCCCTCAGGCTGATCATCTTCTCAGCGCCCCGCCGGATCGGCGGGGCGCTGCTTTGTGATCACTTCTCGAACCATCACTTTGTCGATACGGCCACTTTCCGTACTCGAATCGCCTCACCCCGGAGCCGATTCGATCTTCGGATGATCGATCGCGTGTCCGAATTGCACAGATTGTGACTCACTAGATCGTGATCATTCTCTAAAGGCGGACGGGTTTGCTGCCGAAGACGACTGTGACCTTGAAAGCACGGTTCCTCCCGGCTTCTTCCCCACAAGCCGGCCCCGTCCCCCCACCCAGGAGGCCTGGTGTCCGTTCTCCTCGAGCAGCCCTCAAGCCTGGTCGCCTACCGCCCGAACAAGCCGACCGCCATGGTGGTCGTGGCCGACCCCCGCGTCCGTTCCACCGTCACCCGCCATCTGTGGGCCCTCGGTGTGCGCGACGTGATCGAGGCCTCGTCCGTCGCGGAGGCTCGTCCCCGCATCGGCAACCCCCGCGACATCTGTGTCGCAGACGTCCACCTGCCCGACGGCTCCGGGCTCACCCTGCTGTCCGAGACCCGCGCGGCGGGCTGGCCCAACGGCCTCGCCCTGTCCGCGGCCGATGACATCGGCGCCGTCCGCAACGCCCTCGCCGGGGGCGTGAAGGGCTACGTCGTCACCGGCACCCGTACCAACATCGGCCTGCCCACCCGCCCCGGCGCCGCCCCCATCGGCTCCGCCGCGGCCCGAATGGGGCACCGGCGTCCGCCGGGCGCCCCGAGCCACCCCGGCGGCTACCGCGAACTGTCCGGCCGCGAGGTCGAGGTGCTCCGCCTCGTCGCGGAGGGCCAGTCGAACAAGGCGATCGGCGTCTCCATGGGCCTGTCCGCGCTGACCGTCAAGAGCCACCTGGCCCGCATCGCGCGCAAGCTCGGCACGGGCGACCGCGCCGGCATGGTCGCGGTGGCGCTGCGCACCGGCATCATCCACTAGTCCCCCCCTTCCTGACTCTCCTGGCCCCTACTCCGCGCCCTTCCGACCCCCGGTGCCCGTCGGCGGAACGTTCCGTCGGCGGGCACCGGCGTGCGCGCCGGGCCGGGTGCGCCGTACGGCGCGCGGCGTGCGCCCGCGCGCGGCGCGTTTTGGCCGGTCAGCGGGGATGTCGGTCGAACGTGCAGGCCAGCGGCGCGGGCATGCGGATACCCTTGGCATGTGACGGACGCCCAAGAGACCGCAGCAGACAGTTCCCGGCGCATCAACGGGGGCACGCCCCCCGACGCGGGGCCTGCTGAGGCGGCGGCGCCCACCCCCCTGCTCGAACCCCGCGAGGGGATTCCGCCGGTCGTGGCGGACGCCGCCGCGCTCGCCGAGGTCGTCGCCGCGTTCGCCGCCGGCACCGGTCCGGTGGCCGTGGACGCCGAACGCGCTTCCGGTTACCGGTACGGCCAGCGGGCCTATCTGGTGCAGCTGCGCCGTGAGGGCGCGGGCTCCGCGCTGATCGACCCCGTCGCCTGCCCCGACCTCTCCGACCTGGGCGCCGCGCTGTCCGGCGTGGAGTGGGTACTGCACGCCGCCACCCAGGACCTCCCGTGCCTGCGCGAGATAGGCATGGTGCCCACCAGCCTGTTCGACACCGAGCTGGCCGGGCGGCTCGCCGGATTCCCCCGCGTCGGACTCGGCGCGATGGTGGAGAACGTGCTCGGCTTCGTGCTGGAGAAGGGCCACTCCGCCGTCGACTGGTCCACCCGCCCGCTGCCCGAGCCGTGGCTGCGCTACGCCGCGCTCGACGTGGAGCTGCTGGTCGACCTGCGCGACGCCCTGGAGAAGGAGCTGGAGCGGCAGGGCAAGCTGGAGTGGGCGCTGGAGGAGTTCGCCGCCATCGCGGCCGCGCCGCCCGCCGAGCCCCGCAAGGACCCGTGGCGCCGTACCTCCGGGATGCACAAGGTGCGCAGGCGGCGGCAGCTCGCCGTGGTCAAGGAGCTGTGGGAGACGCGGGACCGGATCGCGCAGCGCCGGGACGTCTCGCCCGGCAAGGTGCTCGGTGACGCGGCGATCGTGGAGGCCGCGCTCGCGGTGCCGGCCAATGTGCACGCACTGGCCGCACTGAACGGTTTCGGCCATCGTGTGGGTCGCCGTCAGCTCGAACAGTGGCAGGCCGCGGTCGACCGGGCCAAGGCGCTGCCGGAGTCGGCGCTGCCGCAGCAGGGCCAGCAGATGACCGGTCCGCCGCCGCCCCGCGCCTGGTCGGACAAGGACCCGGCCGCCGCGGCCCGGCTGTCGGCCGCCCGCGCCGGGGTCTCGGCGCTGGCCGAGCGGCTGGAGATGCCGCAGGAGAACCTGATCTCCCCCGACACCGTGCGCCGGATCTGCTGGGAGCCCCCGGTTCCCGCCGACGAGCGGACCGTGGCCGCCGCGCTCACTGGCCACGGCGCCCGGGCCTGGCAGGTGGAGCAGGTGACCCCGGTACTGGTCGCGGTGCTGTCGGCCACCCCGGAGTAGGCGATTTCACGCCACAATCCGTCCGGCCGGGCGGGGCCGCGGTGTGACGTTCACCGCTAGCCGGGGTGGGGCTGTGCAGCTACGTTACTCATAAGTAGCATGGGGTTGAGCAAGCGCTCAGCGTCCCGCACCCTGGAGGAGAGCCATCGTGCCTCGTACCGTCAGGGACGTCGTCTTCGTCGACGGCGTCCGCACCCCGTTCGGCAAGGCGGGCCCGAAGGGCATCTATCACGAGACTCGCGCCGACGACCTCGTCGTGAAGGCGATCCGGGAGCTGCTGCGCCGCAACCCCCGCCTGGACCCGAAGAAGATCGACGAGGTCGCCATCGCCGCGACCACCCAGATCGGTGACCAGGGCCTCACCCTCGGCCGTACCGCGGGCATCCTCGCGGGTCTGCCGCAGTCGGTGCCCGGCTACTCCATCGACCGCATGTGCGCGGGCGCGCTGACCGCCGTGACCTCGGTGTCCGGTTCGGTCGCCTTCGGCGCGTACGACATCGCCATCGCGGGCGGTGTCGAGCACATGGGCCGGCACCCGATGGGCGAGGGCGTGGACCCCAACCCGCGCTTCGTCTCCGAGAAGCTGGTCGACGAGTCGGCGCTGTTCATGGGCATGACCGCCGAGAACCTGCACGACCGCTACCCGACGATCACCAAGCAGCGCGCCGACGAGTACGCGGTCCGCTCGCAGGAGAAGGCCGCAAAGGCGTACGCCAACGGCAAGATCCAGCAGGACCTGGTCCCGATCTCGGTGCGCCGCACCAACGAGGAGGCCGGTGAGACGGGCTGGGGCCTGGTCACCGCCGACGAGCCGATGCGCCCCGGCACCACGCTGGAGAACCTGAGCGGTCTCAAGACGCCGTTCCGCGTGCACGGCCGGGTCACCGCGGGCAACGCGGCCGGTCTGAACGACGGCGCCACCGCCTCCCTCATCGCGTCCGAGGACTTCGCCCGCGAGAACGGCCTGCCGGTCAAGATGCGCCTGGTCTCCTACGCCTTCGCCGGCGTGGAGCCCGAGGTGATGGGCTACGGCCCGATCCCGGCCACCGAGAAAGCCCTCGCCCAGGCCGGCCTGTCGATCTCCGACATCGGCCTGTTCGAGATCAACGAGGCGTTCGCCGTCCAGGTCCTCGCCTTCCTGGAGCACTACGGCATCGCCGACGACGACAGCCGCGTCAACCAGTACGGCGGCGCCATCGCGTTCGGCCACCCGCTGGCCTCCTCCGGTGTGCGGCTGATGACGCAGCTCGCCCGCCAGTTCGAGGAGAACCCGGACGTCCGCTACGGCCTGACCACCATGTGCGTCGGCTTCGGCATGGGCGCGACGGTCATCTGGGAGAACCCGAACTTCGAGGGGGACAAGTGAGCAACACCACCGAGCTGCTGAAGGGTGCTGCCGAGCTGTTCCCCGGCGAGGTCGTCACCCAGGCCCACGTACGTCACTTCGAACTGCCCTTCAACGCGGGCAGGTTCGCGCTGATCACGCTGGACAACGGCTTCGACCACACCAAGCCGACCACCTTCGGCCCGGCCTCGCTGGCGAACCTGAACGCCGCGATCGACCAGGTGGAGAAGGAGGCCGCGGACGGTGACATCGTCGGTGTCGGCATCACCGGCAAGCCGTTCATCTTCGCGGTCGGCGCCGACCTCAAGGGCGTCGAGCTGCTGAAGCGGCACGAGGACGCGCTCGCCATCGGCAAGGGCGGCCACGAAGTCTTCAAGCGCCTCTCCGGCCTCGCGGTCCCGACCTTCGCCTACTACAACGGCGCGGCGATGGGCGGCGGCGTCGAGGTCGGCCTGCACTGCTCCTACCGGACCGTCTCCAAGGCGATCCCGGCGTTCTCGCTGCCCGAGGTCTTCCTCGGCCTGGTGCCCGGCTGGGGCGGCTGCGCCCTGCTGCCGAACCTGATCGGACCCGAGAAGGCCGTCCAGGTCATCATCGAGAACAGCCTCAACCAGAACCGCCAGCTCAAGGGCAAGCAGGTCTTCGAACTCGGCATCGCCGACGCCCTGTTCGAGGGTGCCGACTTCCTGGAGCAGTCGCTGCTGTGGACCGCGCAGGTCCTCAAGGGCGACATCACCGTCGAGCGTCCGGCGATCGACCGGGGCGAGGCGTGGGACCAGGCCGTCGCCAAGGGCCGCTTCGTCGCGGACTCCAAGGTGCACGGCGCGGCCCCGGCCGCCTACCGCGCGCTGGAGATCATCGAGGGCGCCAAGGACGGCGACCTCCAGAAGGGCTTCGACGCCGAGGACCAGGCCCTCGCGGACCTGATCATGGGCGGCGAACTGCGCTCCGGCATCTACGCGTTCAACCTGGTGCAGAAGCGCGGCAAGCGTCCGGCGGGTGCACCCGACAAGTCGCTGGCGCGTCCGGTCACCAAGGTCGGCGTCGTCGGCGCCGGTCTGATGGCCTCCCAGCTCGCGCTGCTCTTCCTGCGCCGCCTGGAGGTGCCGGTCGTGCTGACCGACATCGACCAGGAGCGCATCGACAAGGGTGTGGGCTACGTCCACGCCGAGATCGACAAGCTGCTCGGCAAGGGCCGGATCAACCAGGACAAGGCCAACCGCCTCAAGGCGCTGGTCACCGGTGTCCTGGACAAGGCCGAGGGCTTCGCGGACGCCGACTTCGTCATCGAAGCCGTCTTCGAGGAGATGGGCGTCAAGCAGAAGGTGTTCGCGGAGGTCGAGGCGGTCGCCCCGGCGCACGCGATCCTCGCCACCAACACCTCCTCGCTGTCGGTGTCGGAGATGGCGTCGAAGCTGAAGCACCCCGAGCGGGTCGTCGGCTTCCACTTCTTCAACCCGGTCGCGATCCTGCCGCTGCTGGAGATCGTGCGCGGCGAGCAGACCGACGACGCCGCGCTGGCGACGGCGTTCGGCGTGGCCAAGAAGCTGAAGAAGACCGCGGTGCTGGTGAAGGACGCCCCGGCGTTCGTCGTCAACCGCATCCTGACCCGCTTCATGGGCGAGATCCAGAACGTCATCGACGAGGGCACCCCGGTCGAGGTCGCGGAGAAGGCCGTCGAGCCGCTCGGCCTGCCGATGTCCCCGCTGGTGCTGCTGGAGCTGGTCGGCCCCGCGATCGGCCTGCACGTCTCGGAGACCCTCAACCGGGCTTTCCCGGACCGCTTCACGGTCTCCCCGAACCTGAAGGCGGTCGTCGAGGCCGGCAAGCGCGGCTTCTACGTCTACGACAGCGGCAAGCCGGAGCTGGACCCCGAGGTCGCCGCGCTGCTCAAGCAGGGCGACTCCGTCCTCACCGAGGAGCAGGTCCGCGACCGCGTCCTGGACGCCGTGGCCCAGGAGATCGGCCTCATGCTGGACGAGGGCGTCGTCGCCGAGGCCCAGGACATCGACCTGTGCCTGATCACCGGCGCCGGCTGGCCCTTCCACCTGGGCGGCATCACGCCGTACCTGGACCGTGAGGGCGTCTCCGAGCGGGTGAACGGCAAGCGGTTCCTGGAGCAGGGTGTGGCGAGCGTGCCCGCGTAACACCTGACTGTCCCGGCTGTACGAAGGAGGGCCCCCGCGCTGCGGCGCGGGGGCCCTCCTTCGTGTGCCGGACGAGGCTCGGGTCAGCCGAGCCAGGGGCCCATCGGGCTGCCCGCCCCGGGCGAGAGCTGGCGGCGGACGTGCAGGCGGCCGTCGGTGCCGACGACCGCCACGACCACCGTGCCGGAGGCGTCGCGCGCCATCGCCGGGGCGTGCGCGAACATCTCGCCGGACTCGTTCCAGTGGGTGCCCGTGACCTCCCGGTCCCGGTCGGGCAGCGACAGCACCAGCCGTCCGGTGCTCCCCCGGTGGGCCAGGTACGCCTCGCGGGCGCCGCGCTCGGCCACCCACAGCGCGGCGACGGCGCCCGTGCCGCCGTGGCCGCCGAGCCCGGCGCCCGCACCGGGCCAACTGCCGTCGGCGTGCTGGCGGTAGGCCATGACCTGCTGGGTCCCGGCCTCCCTGAAGTACAGGCAGGTGCGGCCATCGCCGGAGTCCACGGCGGTGACCCCGCCGGTCGCGGGGCGCCCGGTGCTCAGGGTCTCGTCGAGCTGGAACGCGCCGCCCGGCTCGCTCTGGAACCAGCGCCAGATCTTCTGCTTGCCCGGTACGTAGAGTTCGACGGTCCCGCGCCCGGTCGTCAGCGCGGTGCCCGCGTCCTGGAGGAAGCGCCCGCCGAGGGACTCCCACGGCGTCCACTCGCCGTTGGTCTCGCGGCGGCGCACGCTGACGCCCTGGGCGAAGTCGCGGACGAAGACGTACAGCCGGCCGTCCTGGTCGACGGTGACCGAGGGCACCCCGACCTCCCGCTGCCTGCGCTGGTCCGGGTGGGCCTCGTCCGGGTTGCCGAGACTGCGCCAGCCGTTGAAGCCGCTGCCGTCGGCGTGCTGCACGGTGTGCACCACGTCCACCACGGTCCCCCGCTCGGCGCTCCCGCTCCGGCGCAGGGCCACCACCTCGGCCGGTCCGCCGGGCACGCCGCCGACCGCGAGTGTGGGGGCGACCCAGCCCTCGCCGAGGACGTAGGGGCCGGCCCAGCGGCCGCCCGCCGGGGCGGTCTCGGTCCAGAAGGCGAGCCTGCCGCCGAGCACCGCGAAGGCGTTGAGCCGGCCGCCGGGGCCGAGGCGCAGCCAGTCGGTGGCCGGGGAGTAGCGGTAGGCGGTGCTGCGCATGTGGGTGCTGCGGAACGGGTCGGTGCCGAGCTGCCGGTCGCCGCAGCGCTCGCAGGTGCCCTGGGGGCAGATGTCGGGGGCGCCGATGCCCGCGTAGGCGGCGAGGTAGGCGCCCTTCTCGGTGAGGGCGGCGGGGTCGAGGTTGCCGCCCCAGAACCGGTTGGCGTAGGCGCGGTAGTGCTCGACGACCGGGGAGTGGCCCGCCTCGCGGTACCGCTCCAGCGCCGCGAGCACGAACTCGGCGGTGACCGTGTGGTCCTCGTGGTCGGAGCAGACGAACTCGGCCTTGCCGCCGTCGTGTTCCGGGTCGGGGTCCAAGGTACGCACGGTGGTCGGCCGGTGGTGGTCGAGCAGGGTGGTCAGGGCGGTGATCACGTCTTCCCGGCCGACCGGCTGCGCCTCGCCGGCCGTGCCGCCGTGCACCGGGAGCGTGGGCTGGGCGGGCAGGAGGCCGCCCCACAGATGGACGATGCGGGTGCGGGTGCCCTGGTCCGTGGGGGCTCCCTGGCGGAGCTGGAGGAAGTACAGGGACACCCGGTCGGCGCCGTCCAGGACGAAGCGTTCGGCGACGAAGTCCGGTGCCAGGCGGACCGCGTGGCGGTGCCAGGGGCGGTCGCGGTCCCCGGTCGCCATCAGGGCGTACGCCGAGCGCAGCCCGCAGCCGCGCGCGGTGCTGTAGCCGGTGAAGTCCGGCACGGCCCCGGCCCGCCGGGCATCGCCGGTGTCGATGTTGACGCCGTCGCCCTCGCCCGCCGTGAGGACCACGGTGGTGACCTGGTCCCCGTTCTCCAGCGAGCGCAGGAGGTCGGGGTTCATGAAGTACAGATCGTCGTCCTGGTGGGCCACGACGTGAAGTACGGAGCGGGGCTGCGGGGTCATGTGGTGTCCAAGGTGGTCGCGTGTCGTGCGGGCGGGGCGGTGAGGGGGCTCACCGGTCCACCACGTTCATCGCCATGGCTCCGGAGGCCGAGCAGTAGGGCCGTATCCAGACCGGCCGGGCCGGGTGGACCACGGCGAGGTCGGAGGGCTCGTCGCCGACGAGGGGCAGGGAGGAGTACGACAGGGCGGCCTTGACGTCGGGGAAGTCCTCCAGCAGGCGGCAGACGCGCACCTTGCGCCGCTCGGCGGGGTCGGGCTGGAGCCACCAGTCCCAGTCCTCCCAGCGGTCCAGCCGGTGGTCCACCACCGCGCGCAGCGGGATGTCCGCCCGGAACTGGCGCGGGCCGCGCGCCTCCACGGCCACGGCGACGTTCTGGGCGTGCCGGCCGCGCCTGCTGACGACGAACCGGGCGCCCGGCTCCAGGCGGCCGTCCCCGCACAGCACGCCCTCCACGGTGATGCGCCCGTCGCCTACGCGTACCCGGGTGCACTCGGCGTGCAGGTCGCGCACGACGGTGCGCAGCATCAGGCGGCCGTTGGGCTGGGCGTAGGGCAGGTTCCAGATGACGGGGCGTGCGGGCGGGCGGGTCATGAGGCGGGCGCGGGCGTCGATGAGGGCGCGGGTGTCGCGCAGGCCGGCCTTCATGCGGATGGCCGGGCCCCGGGGCGCGCGCATGGTCACCTGCCAGCGTCCGTCGCCGAGTCGGTCCATGGCCTCGGGGGTGAGGACGGCCGTGTAGCGGATGCCGCCGTTGTCGAGCGTGGCGCGGGTGGTCTCCAGCGGGAGGTCGGGGCGGCGGTCGCCGTCGGAGGGCTTGTGGCGCAGCACGAACTGGTGGCGTCTGCGGCCCTCGTCGGGTGCCTCGCAGGTCAGGCGCAGCCAGCCGGCGTCGGCCGCGGTGATGTCGACGGTGGCCGCGCCGAGGGAGACGGGCGGCACGGTGAGCGGGGCGGAGCGGGCCTTGCGGGCGGCGGGCGGGCGGTAGCCGCGCTCGGTGGCGGCCCGGCGCCGGGCGGCGTCCTCGAAGATCGCCACGTACCGCTCCGCGATGGCGGAGGGGTCGTACCGCTCGGCGTTGCGCAGGGCGTTGGCGCCCATGGTGCGGCGGAGCTGCTGGTCGGCCATGAGGCGGCGCAGCGCGGCGGTGACGCCCTGCGCCTCGCCGTTGGGCACGAGGAAGCCGTCCTCGCCGTCCTTGAGGATCTCACGCGGGCCCACCGGGCAGTCGGTGGAGACCACGGGGAGTCCGCAGCGCATCGCCTCCACCAGGGTCATGCCGAAGGACTCGGCGCTGGAGGTGACGGCGGCGATGGAGCCCTTGGCCCACTCGGACTCGATGGGCGAGAAGCCGCCCATGAGCAGCACCTGGCCGTTGAGGCCGAGTTCGGTGACCTGGGCGCGCAGCTTGCCGGCCTCGCCGCCGTCGCCGTAGATGCGCAACTGCCAGTCGGGGAAGTCCCCGGCGAGTGCGGCGAAGGCGCTGATGAGCAGGTCGTACCGCTTGACGTGGTGCATGCGGCCGGCGCTGACGACGACCTTGCGGGTGCAGTCGGAGGGGCGGCCGGCCGGGTTGGGCACACTGTTGGGGACGCCGATGACCGGGATGCCGGGGATCGGGGTGTTCTCCTGGAAGGAGCGGGCGTCGGCGTCGGTGACCGTGGTGATCGCGTCCAGCCTCGGGTAGACGCGGGCCATCTCGGCGCGGACCGCCGGGGGGATGGCCAGGTGGGTCATGTGCTCCTGGGCCACCCGCAGGGCGCCGTCGCGGGTGTGGGCGGCGACGAAGAGGTTGAGGCTGGGCCGGGTGCCGACCACGACGTCCGCGGAGGTGCGGCTCAGTTCCCGGATGATGCGGGCGTCGGTGAACTTGCTGTACTGGGCGTAGAACTCCTCCTGGCGCGGCACCACTTCGCTCGGTTCGTCGCTGCCGGGGGCACCCCGGTCGGGGCCGCCGGGGCGCAGGTCGACCAGGGCGCGCACGGTGACGCGCGGCGAGATCTCGAACTTGGTGGCGGTCGCGCGCCGGAAGACGGAGACGATCTCCACGTCGTGCTGGACGGAGAGGGCCTCGGCGAGGTTGATGACGGTGCGGTTGGTGCCGCCGATGCCGTAGATGTTGTTGATCAGGAAGGAGATCTTCATCGGACCTCACCCTCCTTCCGCTCGAAGGGGCTCGGCACCGGGAAGTAGGCGTCCAGGAAGGTGCGGAGCATGACCGTCTGCCGGTCGACGTCGAGGCCGTCGGAGAGGGTGTCGTTGATGCAGAACGCCTGCCGGTCGCGGCGGGCCAGCAGGATGCCGAGGCGGCGCTGGATCTCGGGCTTGGCGAGGTCGAGGTAGGCGAACGCGATCTGTGACGGCACCGCCCGCCCGGTCAGGTACGCGTGGTAGTGGTAGAGCGAGGACGGGATGGACAGGTCGGCCGCGCTGCGGAACCGGCTGTACGTGGTCTGCCGGTGCTCCGCCGCGTACTCCCGCTCGATCTCGTGCAGCACGCTGCGGCGCAGGGCGTACGGGGCATGCCGCAGCTTGTGGACGATGGCGGTGCCGAATCGTTCCCGCAGCAGCCGTCGGTTGTTCTTCCCGGCGGCGTCCACCGGCCGGTCCCCCGTCGGGTTCCCCCAGTGCGGGACCTGGGACGGGGAGAAGAAGATGCGGCTCATCCCGTTGGAGAGGAAGAAGTCCTGCGGGGTGACGGGGCGGCCGAGGAACATGTCGTCGTTGAAGTACAGGAAGTGCTCGGACAGGCCCTTGATGTGGTGCAGCCGGCTCTCGATGGCGTGCGAGTTGAAGGTGGGCAGCGCGGCGGGGTCGTCGAAGATCTCGGAGTGGTCGACCACGGTGATCCGGGGGTGGCTGTCGTCGAGCCAGGCCGGGCGCTGCCGGTCCGTCACCAGGTGGACACGCCTGATCCAGGGCGCGTTCTGCTCCAGCGCGCGCAGCGAGTAGCGCAGTTCGTCGCGGCTGATGTACCGGGCGGCGTTGGCGGACTCCGCGTGGTAGCCCTGGTCCCCGTGGGCGGCGCGGCGGCGCAGCCAGGCGGGGTCGCTGCCGTCGACCCAGGTGTAGACGGCGTCGATGGGGAACCGCACGTCCTCGGGGAGGCGCTCGGCGCCGGCCGCGAGGGTGCGCACCGGCCGGGTGCGGCGGGTGGGCGGCGCGGCGAAGCTGGTCAGCCTGCTGGCGGGCAGGGTGACCAGGGGCTCGCCGAACGCGACCTCCTCGGTGATCCGGTTGGGGCGCGGGGCGACGAGCCGGTCCTCGCCGGGCTGCCAGAACTCCAGGTCGCAGCCGTGCTCCAGGCCCAGCACAAGGGTCCCCATCGGGTGGCTCCACACCGTGCCGACGCGCAGCACGTCCGCCTCCCGTGCCAGCCGCGCCGCCTGCCGCGAGCCGCACAGCACGGCCTGGCCGGCGGCGGACTCGCCCCGGCGCGGCTGTACGTAGACAGGCCCCTCGGCGCCGAACCGGCCGAGCAGCTCCGCGACCTGCTCGCGGTCGGCCGCCGAGACGGCGACGCAGGAGCGCAGGTCGCTGGTGCCCCGGATCACGAAGTGGTCGACGTCGGCCCGCTCCAGGGCGGTCACCACGCGTTCGAGGTTGTCCTCGCGCAGCTCCAGCGGGGACACGGCGGACCGCACCACGGCGATCCGGTTGCCGGGCACGGCCGCGAGTCCGGGGCCCCGCTCGAGGGTACGGAGCTGGGGCCAGCGGCGCCGGGCGCGCAGGGCGCGGAACCGCCGGGTGAGGAAGCCGAGGGCGTGCAGCCGGCGCAGCAGCCGCTTGAGCGCGGCGCGCAGACCGGTCGGGACCTTGTGCGCGACCCGGCGCCTGACCACGGCGGGGACGACGGCACGGTACGCCTGGAGCGGCGCCGACGCCTCGGGATTGGCCGTGCTCACCTCTGACGGACCGCCTTCCGCGGGGAGTCGGCGGCAGCCGAAGGTGCTTCGGGGCCGCGCTCGAAGGGGCTGGGTACGGGGAAGTAGCGGTGCAGGAAGTCGACGACGGCCGCGGTGCCGCCGTCGGCCAGCGCCGCGTCGGTGCCGAGTCCGGTCAACTGGATCTGCTGGGTGTCCCGGCGGGCCAGCAGCCGCCGCAGATGGACGGGGAGGGTGGGCAGCGCCGCGTGCAGGGTGACCGATGCCTCGCCGGAGGGGTCGGCGAGGGCGTGGATCTGGCCGAAGTGGTGGGCAACGCCGTCCAGAGGATGGGTGCCGGGCACGGTGGCCGCCCGCTGGGCGTCCGGCGCCTCGGGGAGGGGGATGCCTTCCCCGGCGAGGCGGGCGAGGGCCTCGACCCGGTGCGGCTGGGGGCCGCCCGTGTAGCCGTGGCCGACGGCGCGGCCGGTCGCGGAGAACGCGGCCCGGGCCCAGGGGGCGGTGGACTCCTCGGCGGTCCAGCGGCCGCGCCGGGGGCGGGCCGCGCCGCCGGGCATGAAGTAGTCGAAGGGCCGCACCGGGCGGCCGACGACCGCCCCGGGCCGCAGCAGCAGGAAGTGCGGAGAAAGGCCGGGCAGTTGATGCAGCAGCGCCTCGGCACCGGGCCGGGCCCGGACCACGTTCAGCCCCTCGGCGTCGGTCAGCCAGGCGGGCGGTGCCGCCTGCGCGACGACGTGGATCGCGGCGGTCCAGGGCGCGTACTGGTACAGGGAGCGCAGCGCGGCGCGCAGCAGTTCCTCGCCCCAGGAAGTGGCGTGCTCGAAGAGGACGACGGCGTCGACGGGGAAGTCCACCTCGTCCAGCCGGACGACGTCGAAGGTCTCCAGGGTGACGGTGGGCTCGAGTTCGCCGTCGGCGTCGCTGTAGCCGCACAGCCGGTCGAAGCCGATCTCGACTCCTGGGGCGTCGCTCGGCACGGCGCGCTGGACGCGGTTGGGCCGGGGCCCGATGAGGCGCTCGGTGGGCAGGTTGGTGTTGCGCGTCCAGAACTCGATCTCGATGCCCTGGTCGTCGCTGGTCCAGAGGTTCTCGGTGGGTTCGGTGCGCAGCCAGACGAGCCGGATGACCCGCGCCTTGGCGTAGTGCTTCCACGCCTTCACATGGCTGCCCGGCTCCTCCGGGGTGTCGGGCTGGGCGGGCGAGACCGAGGTGACGTACCCGGTGTGCTCCTCCAGCAGGGCGCGGAGCACCCGGCGCACGGCTCCCTTGTCGCGGCTCTCCACGGCGAGGCAGATACGCCGGTCGTCCAGCGCCGGGACGGCGAACCAGCAGATACCGGCCGCGTCCAGCGCGCGGGTCACCAGGTCGTGGTCGAACCGGCGGGCCAGGTCGATGGTGAGCCCGGTGTGCACATGGCCGACGCGGCCGTCCGGGGCGAGGGTCCGGCGCTCGGACCGGCCGAGTCCGGCCCGGCGCACCCGGCGCAGCGCACGCTGGTGCAGCCGTGCCTCGCGGCGGCGCAGGGTCTGGGCGAGGCTCCGCTTGACCGTGCGGCGCATCCCTTCGGGCAGGGTGGTGGCCGCGGCGGCGCGGAGGGGGTCCGGTACCAAGCGCTTGTAGACCTGAACCGCTGAGTTCATGGACGTCGGATCGGACACGTCATGAACTCCGCTTCATCGTTCGTAAGGGCTTGGGGTGGGGAAGTAGGCGTTGAGGAATCCGTCCAGCAGTTCCTGCTGGGCCTCGATGTCCTCCGGTGTGGAGAAGGCGTCGTTGAGACAGAAGGAGTCCTTGTCCCGTCCGTCCAGCAGGCGTTGGAGCCGGTCGGCCAGGTCGGGCACCGAGAGCTGGAGGTAGGTGAAGGGCATCGAGCCCGGCTGTCCCCGGCCGGTGAGGGCGGCGTAGTAGAGGACGAAGGAGGAGGTCGGCGAGATGTCCGTCATCGCGCGGAACCTGCTGCCCGAGGTACGCGCCCACGCTTCGGGGAAGTCCCGTTCCGCCTCCTCCATCGCCGAGCGGCGCAGGGGGTACGGAATGTGTTCCATGGGCTGCGTGATCACTCTGCCGAAACGTTCCTTCAGCAGCGCGCGGTTGTTCTTGCAGGCCGCGTCGACCGGGCTGTCCGTGGGGACGACCGGGCCCTGCGGGATGCGGTTGCGCGAGGGGAAGTAACGGGCGACGCCGGTCGGGGTGTAGAAGGCGTGCGGCGCCACCGGGCGGCCCATGAACATGTCGTCGTTGAAGTACAGGAAGTGCTCGGCGAGGCCCTCGATGCGGTGCAACTGGCTCTCGATGGCGTGCGAGTTGAACACCGGCAGGTCGGCCTGGTCGCGGAAGATCTCGCGGTGCGTGGCGATCCGGAGTCCGGGCACGTCCGCGAGGTCGTCCCGCAGCCAGGCGGGGGTCTGGTCGTCGGTGACCACGTAGACGTTGCGCACCCAGGGCGCGAACAGGTGCAACGAACGCACCGAGTACCGCAGTTCGTCCCGGCTGATGAAGCGGGCGTCGCTCGCCGACTCGGCGTGGTAGACCTCGCCCTTGGCCGTGGCCTTGCGCTCCTGCCACGCCGGGTCGTTGCCGTCCACCCAGGTGTAGACCGCGTCCACGGGGAAGTCGATGTCGTCGGCACAGGGGACGAGGAACTCGGGCCGGGTCAGCAGCGGGGGCGCCTGGTCGGCCGGGGTCCAGTCGGAGACGTACCGGCTGAACAGCCGGGCCGCGCCGCGCACTCCGGGGCCGTCGGCCCGCACGCTCCAGGCGACGCGGTTGGCACGCGGGGCCACCAGGCGGTCGCCCTCGCGCCGCCAGAACTCGATGGCGCAGCCGTATTCGTGACCCAGCACCAGGTGCCGGTCCGGGTCGGCGCGGGTCCAGCTCACCTGGAGGACGCGGGCGCCGGCCACCTCGCGCCAGGCGGCGGACTCCCGCGTGGAGAGCGGCTTGGCGGGGCGGGGCGCGTCGGGGTCGATCACACTCAGCAGGCCGGGGAACTGTCCCAGGCCGCGCCGGAGTACGTCCAGCACCTGGGGCCGCGTGTCCTCGGCGACGGCGAGCACGGTGCCGTGGTCGTCGTTGCCCCGGACGGCGAAGTGGTCGACACCGACCATGGAGAGCAGCCGGGACAGGGCCGCGCGGTTGGCCTCGCGAGCCGCGAGCGGGGTGATCCGCTGGATGACGTAGACGTCGTCGTGCGCGGTGGCGGCCGGCTCGCCGGTCGTGGCCGGCTCGGTGGCGGCGCGTGCGGCGCGCTCCAGGAGGGCCGTCGGCGCGGCGGCGTGTTCGGATACCGCCGTCACGCCACTCTCCCCCTGTTGGATCATCGGGCCGGGCCGATGATGCTTTAAGCTTCACGCTCTTTGCGAATCATCACCGCATGTTCACATCACTGTCAAATGAACGGATCGTCAGGCAAACACGCTGGAAGGCGGGGCCTCCAAGTGAAGTCCAGGTGAACGCCGGGCAGTGGACGCACAACGTATGTGATCTGACATTCGGTCTATAGTTCGGCGGACCACGACGCGAAGCGTCGTACGGGCCCGAACCTCTCCCCCCACTCGCGCCCGAGCCACTGATGGAACAAGGCTCCGAGCCGACGAGCGAGAGGACCGAGCATGACGCACACCCCGGTGGGTCCGGGCCATCACGGAACGGACGCGCAGGCGGCCCCGCCGGCGAAGCGGCGCCCCCGTCGGCGGCTGCGCTGGATCGGCGGCGGCGTCCTGGTGCTCGCGGTCGCCGCGGCCGGTGTCTCCTACGCGCTGTACAGCCGGCTCGACGGCAACATCAAGGGCGTCGACCTCGACCAATCCCTCGGTGACGACCGCCCCGCGAAGCTGCCCACCTCCGGGCAGAACGTGCTGGTCCTCGGTTCCGACTCGCGCGCCGGAGCCAACGCCGGGCTGGGCACCGGGCATGTCGCCGGAGCCCGCTCCGACACCGCGCTGGTGATCCACATACCCGAGGGCCGCAAGCAGGCCGTCGCCGTCAGCATCCCGCGCGACACCCTCGTCACCCGCCCCGAGTGCGTCAAGGACGACGGGACGAAGCTGCCCGTGGCCGACCGCGTCATGTTCAACTCGGTCTATTCCTCGGCCGGTCCGGCCTGTGTGGTCAAGACGGTCGAGAAGATGTCGGGCATACGGCTCGACCACTTCGTGGAGATCGACTTCGCCGGGTTCAAGGGCCTGGTCGACGCGATAGGCGGCGTGCCCGTCACCGTCGACCGCGACATCCACGACTCCTCCAGCGGGCTCGACCTCGCCGCCGGCACCCACCGACTGAACGGCACCCAGGCGCTCCAGTTCGTCCGCACCCGGCACGGGATCGGCGACGGCAGCGACCTGGGCCGGATCGGGATGCAGCAGAAGTTCCTGATGGCCCTGCTCGCCGAGATCAAGAAGCAGGACCTGATGGGCAGCCCCACCAAGGCGTACGCCGTGGCCGACGACCTCACCACCGCGCTCACCACCGACTCCGGGCTCGCCTCCCTCACCAAGCTGGCCGAGTTCAGCCGCAGCATGAACGGCGTCGACACCTCCACCATGGAGACGATCATGCTGCCGGTCCAGTACGACACCCAGGACCCCAACCGGGTCGTGGCCGCCGAGCCCCAGGCCAAGCAGCTCTGGACGGCCCTGCGCTCCGACGGGACCATCCCCGACTCCGCCAAGAAGTCGCCCGCGCGCGGTGGCGCCACCCCGTAGGGGCGGCACCGTCACGAGACGGCGGAGGTCAGACCTCCCGCCAGGGCTCCAGCGCGAGACCCGGCTCGTCCTTGCGGTGGGTCAGGACGAGCCGCCCTGTCGACGGGGACAGCGCGGCCGCGGTCAGCCGGCCGAGGTCCGCGTCGCCCGCGAGGAAGACCCGCGCGTCCTCGGGCAGCACCGGCCCCGACTCGGCCCACCAGGCCCCCGCCGACTCCGCCTCCGTGGGGTACGCGGCGATGGCCACCCGGCCGCTCGCCGCCCGCTGCGCGAGCACGGTGCAGTCGTGGCCGTCCAGCCGGCAGCGCACCGCGCTCACCGGGCCGGGACCGGCCGCCGGCAGCAGTGCCACGGGCGCCCAGCCGGGACGCCAGGCCCAGAGCATGCCCTCGGTGTCGGCGAAGAACAGGGTCGTGCTCTGCTCGGAGGTGGCGAGCGCGGCCAGGGTGCCGGGCCTGACCCGCGCCTGAAGCGACTCGGTGATGGTGATCTGCTTGCCCGGCTTCTCCTGGGTCCAGTGCACGATGCCGCCGGGCACCGCCCCGTAGACCCCGACCAGGCCGGTCTCCCCCGTCACCGCGGCCAGGCCGTTCTGGACCCGTGAGCCGTTCAGGTCGCGCCAGGGGGCCCAGCCGCCCTTCTCCCGCTGGGCGACCATGCTCAGGCCCTGGCCGCCGTTGACCACGAAGACATGGGCCCGGCCCTGGTGGTCCACCGCGACCGCGGGGTCGGAGGTGGCCGGTCCCGTGCGGTTGGGGTGGCCGAGCGGGGTCCAGTCCATGGCGGTGAGGTCGGGGCGGTAGTGGGTGGAGTGCGTCAGGACCGCCTCACCGCCCGCCGCCGGGTGCCAGGAGACGAGGTGGGCATAGCCGTCCGCGCCCTGGCCCACTCCGAGGCCGGGACGCAGTTTCTGTTCGCCGCCCACCCTGCGCGGGGCGGTCCAGCCGCCGCCCGGCCGGTGTTCCGCCCGCGACAGGACACCGTCGTCCGTGGGGTGGTAGACACCGAGCCGGCCGTCGCGGCCGCGTATGAGCCAGTCGCCGTTCACCGGATCACCATAAGCTGCCTGCTCAAGGCTCCGGACCGCGCCCCCGCGCGGCTCCCGTGGGACCCTGGCCCCATGGACGACGTACACGGTGTTCCGGGTCAGGACGATCCCCTGCTGGCGATCGTGGACTGCGCCAATGTGATGGGCTCGCGTCCGGACGGCTGGTGGAAGGACCGCAAGGGGGCCGCCGAGCGGCTGCGGGACCGGCTGGCCAGTGACGGGCTGCCGGGCCGGACCGACCCGGCGGAGATCGTGCTGGTGGTGGAGGGCGCGGCACGCGGGGTCGAGTCGGTGCCGGGGGTGCGGGTGGAGTCCGCGCCGGGCAGCGGGGACGACTGGATCGTGGAGCTGGTCGCCGGCTCCGCCGACCGGGACCGCCTCGTGGTGACCGCCGACCGCGAGCTGCGGCGCCGGGTGGGCGCGCTGGGTGCCGACGTGGCCGGTCCGCGTACGGCCCTCGGCTGAGGGCCCGGGCACGCGGACCGGCACCCGGCTCAGGTCGCCTTCGGGGTCTCCTTGGGCTGCTCCTCGCGGGCCAGGCGGCTGTGCGTGCGGCCGTAGAGGAAGTAGACGACGAAGCCGATCGCCATCCAGATGGCGAACCGGAGCCAGGTCTCGGCGGGCAGGTTCAGCATCAGCCACAGCGAGGCGCACACCGACACGATCGGCAGCAGCGGGACCAGCGGGGTGCGGAAGGCACGCGGCAGGTCGGGGCGGGTCCGGCGCAGGATGATCACGCTGATCGCCACCACGATGAACGCGAACAGGGTGCCGATGTTGACCAGTTCGGCCAGTTCGCTGAGGCTGGTGAAGCCCGCGATGATGGCGATGATCACGCCGAGCAGGATGGTCGGCCGGTGCGGGGTGCGGAAGCGCGGGTGGACACGGGAGAAGAAGCGGGGCAGCAGTCCGTCGCGGCTCATGGCGAAGAACACCCGGGTCTGGCCCAGTAGCAGGATCATGCACACCGTGGTCAGGCCGACGGCGGCGCCGAAGCTGATGATGCCCGCGTACCAGGGATGCCCGAGGGATTTGAAGGCGTCCGCGAGCGGCGCCTCCACCGACAGCTCGGTGTACTTCTGCATGCCGGTGACGACCAGGGACACCGCCACGTACAGCACGGTGCAGATCAACAGCGAGCCGAGGATGCCGCGCGGCATGTCCCGCTGCGGGTTACGGGTCTCCTCGGCGGCGGTGGCGACGATGTCGAAGCCGATGAACGCGAAGAACACCACCGAGGCGGCGGTGAAGATGCCCAGCACCCCGAAGTTGGCCGGGGCCCAGCCGAACATGAGCTGGATCAGCGGCGCCTTGAGGCTGGCGCCCGCCTCCTGCGGCTGGGCCGGCGGGATGAACGGCTTGTAGTTGTCGCCGCTCACGAAGAAGGCGCCCGCCACGATCACGATGAGGACGACGACCACCTTGATGGCGACGACGGCCGAGGTGATCCGCGCGGACAGCTTCATGCCGACCACGAGCACGCAGGTGAGCAGCAGCACCAGGGCCGCCGCCAGGATGTCGAAGCCGAACCCGCTCGCGCCGTCCCGCCCCGACAGGTACGCCGGCAGGTGCCAGCCCCAACTGTCGAACAGCGAGCGGACATACCCGGACCAGCCGACCGCCACCACCGCCGTGCCGAGCGCGAACTCCAGCACCAGGTCCCACCCGATGGTCCAGGCGGGCAGTTCACCGAGCGAGGCGTACGAGAAGGTGTACGCCGACCCCGCCACCGGGACCGTCGAGGCGAACTCGGCGTAGCAGAGCGCGGCCAGGCCGCAGACCACACCGGCCACGACGAAGGAGATGGCCACCGCGGGACCGGCGTTGTTCTTGGCCACCTGGCCGGTCAGCACGAAGATGCCGGTGCCGATGATGACACCGACACCGAACACGGTCAGGTCGAGGGCGGAGAGGGACTTCTTGAGCGAGTGCTCCGGTTCCTCGGTGTCCCGGATGGACTGCTCGACGTTCTTCGTACGGAAGAGCGTGCTCACGTACCTACCTCCCACGCTTGCCGTCCTCGACATGATCGAGAGGGACGGGGTGCGGGTGCCCCGACAATGGCAGGTTCACGCAAGCGGGCCGGTTCCGCCACCTGAGGAGGCAGCAGAACCGGCCCGATGTCGTGGCGTTCGGGTGGCTAATCCCGGGCGGACTCCACCGAGTCCATGGCGTCCGTGCCCTGGCCGAAGCGGCCGTCGATCTTGGCGACCAGACCGGTGACCTGGCGGGCGATGTCGGGGGCGGTCAGCCCGATCTCGGCCATGACCTCGGCGCGCGAGGCGTGGTCGAGGAAGCGGGGCGGGATGCCGAAGTCGCGCAGCGGCACGTCCACGCCCGCGTCGCGCAGCGCCTGGGCGACGGCGGAGCCGACACCGCCGACGCGGCTGTTGTCCTCGACGGTGACGACGACCCGGTGCCGCTCGGCGAGCGGGGCCATCGCCTCGTCGACGGGCTTGACCCAGCGGGGGTCGACCACGGTGGTGGAGATGCCCTGCTTGTCGAGCAGGGTGGCGATCTCCAGGCACATCGGGGCGAGCGCGCCCACGGACACCAGTAGCACGTCCGGGCGCTCGGTGCCCGGCTCGCGCAGTACGTCCATGCCGCCCACCCGGCGCACGGCCGGCACGGCGGGGCCGACGGCGCCCTTGGAGAAGCGGACCACGGTCGGCGCGTCCTCGACGGCGACGGCCTCGCGCAACTGGGCGCGGACCTGGTCGGCGTCGCGCGGGGCGGCGAGCCGGAGGCCGGGCACGACCTGGAGGATCGACATGTCCCACATGCCGTTGTGGGAGGCGCCGTCGGTGCCGGTGACGCCGGCGCGGTCCAGGACGAAGGTCACGCCGCACTTGTGCAGGGCGACGTCCATCAGGACCTGGTCGAAGGCGCGGTTGAGGAAGGTGGCGTACACCGCGAAGACCGGGTGCACCCCGCCGTGCGCGAGGCCGGCCGCGGAGACGGCGCCGTGCTGCTCGGCGATGCCGACGTCGTAGACCCGCTCGGGGAAGCGCTTGGCGAACTTGTCCAGGCCGACCGGCTGGAGCATGGCCGCGGTGATGGCGACGATGTCCTCGCGCTCCTCGCCGAGCTTCACCATCTCCTCGCCGAACACGGAGGTCCAGTCGGCGCCGGAGGAGGCGATGGGCAGGCCCGTGTCCGGGTGGATCTTGCCGACCGCGTGGAAGCGGTCGGCCTCGTCCTGGAGGGCGGGCTGGTAGCCGCGGCCCTTCTCGGTGAGGCAGTGCACGATGACCGGGCCGCCGAACCGCTTGGCGCGCACCAGCGCCGACTCCAGCGCCTCGATGTCGTGGCCGTCGATCGGGCCGACGTACTTCAGGCCGAGGTCCTCGAACATGCCCTGCGGGGCGATGAAGTCCTTCAGGCCCTTCTTCGCGCCGTGCAGGGTGTCGTAGAGCGGGCGGCCGACGACCGGGGTGCGGTCCAGCAGGTCCTTGGTCCGGGCGAGGAAGCGCTCGTAGCCGTCGCTGGTGCGCAGGGTGGCCAGGTGGTTGGCCATGCCGCCGATGGTGGGCGCGTAGGAGCGCTCGTTGTCGTTGACGACGATGACGAGCGGGCGGTCCTTGGCCTCGGCGATGTTGTTCAGTGCCTCCCAGGCCATGCCGCCGGTCAGGGCGCCGTCGCCGATGACGGCGACCACGCGGTCGTCGGACTTCTTCAGCTCGTTGGCCTTGGCGATGCCGTCGGCCCAGCCCAGCACGGTGGAGGCGTGGCTGTTCTCGATGACGTCGTGCTCGGACTCGCTCTGCGCCGGGTAGCCGGAGAGGCCGCCCTTCATCTTCAGGCGGGAGAAGTCCTGACGCCCGGTGAGGAGCTTGTGGACGTAGGACTGGTGGCCGGTGTCCCACAGCACCTTGTCGGCGGGCGAGTGGAAGACCCGGTGCAGGGCGATGGTCAGCTCCACCACACCGAGGTTCGGGCCGAGGTGACCGCCGGTCTTGGACACGGCCTCCACGAGGAAGGTCCGGATCTCCTCAGCAAGCTGGTTCAGCTCCTCCAGGCTGAGCCGGTCCAGATCGCGCGGTCCCGTGATGCGGGTCAGCAGCGGCACCCGTGCCTCCTTGCAAGTATGAGCTGATCGAGCTGTTGCCGGGCTTGATGAGTCTAATGTTCCGCCCCGGCGGCCGATGGCCGGGCGGTGCCCCCTGGGTCCCCCCACGGGTCATACGAACGGCCGCACCCCCGGCGAGCGGGGGTGTGGCCAGGGAAAACAAAGGGGCCCGGCGCTCCGTCGCGCCGGGCCCCCGAGCCTGCCGAGCTTACGCGCGGCCGGCCGACTTCTGGGTCTTGCGGGTCACCGCGTCGATGACGACGGTCGCCAGCAGGACGCCACCGGTGATCATGTACTGCACCGGGGAGGGGATGCCCTGGAGGGCCAGGCCGTACTGGATCGAGACGATGACCAGCACACCGAGGAGCGCGTTCCAGGTGCGGCCGCGGCCGCCGAAGAGGGAGGTGCCGCCGATGACGGCCGCCGCGATGGCGTTCATCAGCAGGTCACCGCCGCCCGCGCCCTGGTTGGCGGAGGCGATCTTGGAGGCGATGAACAGACCGCCCAGCGCCGCGAAGGTGCCGGAGATGGCGAACACCGAGATGCGGACCAGGTCCACGTTGATACCGGCACGGCGGGACGCCTCGACGCTGCCGCCGAGCGCGAACACCTTGCGGCCGTAGGCCGTGCGGCGCAGCACGAAGTCGGTGACGAAGAGGACCGCGACGAAGATCACGACCGCCAGCGGCAGACCCTTGTACTGGTTGAAGACGATCGCCACGGCGAAGGAGACCAGGCCCAGCAGCACGGTGCGCAGGACGATCTCGCTCAGCGGCTTCGACGGCACCCCGGCGGCGTCACGGCGCTTGTTGCCGAGGAAGGAGCTGACGAAGAACAGCACCGTCACCACGGCGGCCAGGCCGTAGGCGGCGGCCACGTCGGAGAAGTAGTAGCTGGTCAGGTTGGCGACCAGGCCGTCGCTGTTCAGGTTGATCGTGCCGTTGTCGCCCAGGATCTTGAGCATCAGGCCGTTCCAGAACAGCAGTCCCGCCAGGGTGACGGCGAAGGCCGGCACACCGATCTTGGCGAAGAAGAAGCCCTGGATGGCGCCCGCGACGGTGCCCGTGAGGATCGCCAGCACGAAGGCCAGCACCTCGTTCATGCCGTTGGTGATGTTCAGGACCGCGAAGGTCGCACCCGCGACACCGGAGAGGGAGCCGACCGAGAGGTCGATCTCGCCGAGCAGCAGGACGAACACGATACCGACGGCGATCATGCCCGTGCCGACCATGGCGACGGAGATGTCGGAGAGGTTGCCCGCGGTGAGGAAGTTGGAGTTCAGGCTCTGGAAGATGATCCAGATGACGATGAGTCCGACCACGACGGGCATCGAGCCCAGGTCGCCGGCCTTCATCTTGCGCTTGAACTCCCCCACGTAGCCCGCGAGTCCCTGCTCGCGCACGAGCAGCCGGGGGTCGACGGCGACACCGGCGCCGGGGGCGGCCTCCGGGTTGACCGCGGCGGCGTCACCGGAAGGCTTGGGAGCGGCGTCGCCCGGAGGCGTGGAGGTCTTCTCGATGCTCACTTCTTGATCTCCCCATTGGTGCGCGCCGCACGACGGGTGACGGCATTGTCCGAGGCGCCGGTGATGGCGGAGATGATCTCTTCCTGCGAGGTCGACTTGACCTCGAAGACGCCGTTGTTGCGGCCCAGGCGCAGCACGGCCACCTTGTCGGCGACCGCCTTGACGTCGGCCATGTTGTGGCTGATGAGGATCACGGCGTGGCCGCGCTCCCGCAGCCGCTCGACCAGGTCGAGGACCTGGGCGGTCTGCTCGACACCCAGCGCGGCGGTCGGCTCGTCGAGGATCACGAGCTTGGGCTCGCCGAGCATGGACCGGGCGATGGCCACGACCTGGCGCTGACCGCCGGAGAGCGAGGCGATCGGGATACGGACGCTGGGGATGCGGATCGAGAGCTGGTCCAGCAGCTCACGCGAGCGCCGCTCCATCTCGACCTCGTCCAGGATGCCGCCGCGGCGGATCTCCCGGCCCAGGTAGAGGTTGCCGACGACGTCGATGTTGTCGCACAGCGCGAGGTCCTGGTACACCGTGGCGATGCCCAGGTTCTGGGCGTCGTGCGGCTTGTTGACCTGGACGGTCTTGCCGTCCCATTCGATGACACCCTCATCGATGGGGTGCACGCCGGCGATCGTCTTGACCAGCGTGGACTTTCCGGCACCGTTGTCGCCCACCAGGGCGACCACCTCACCGGCGTGGATCTCCAGCGTGACATCGGTGAGCGCCTGGACGGCACCGAATCGCTTGGAGACTCCGCGCAACGCCAGCACGGGCGTAGCGGACACGTGAACCATCTCCTTCGCCGCCTGACCCGGCGGGAGGTTGTGCAGAAGTTTGGGGGAATTCCGTCCGGCGCCCCGCGCCGAGCTTGCGGGGCTGTGTATGTGCGCGGGGCGCCGGAGGAGCCTGAGCGGGCCTCACCTGCCCGCCGGCGGAGTCCTCGGGGAGTCCGGCCGGCGGGGAAGGGGTCCGTCGGTTACTTCAGGCCGGCCTTGGCGCAGGCGGCCTTGTACTGGGCGGTGCAGATGTCGGCCACCGTGTAGACGCCGTCCTTGATGACGGTGTCCTTGATGTTGTCCTTGGTCAGCGAGGTGACGGCGACCAGGATCGACGGGACGGCCTTGGTGGTGGGGCTGTCGACCTTGTCCTTGGCGACGGAGTCCAGCGACTTGCCCTGCGCCAGGTTGACGGCCATCTCGGCGGCGGCGTCGGCCTCGGGGGCGTACGGCTTGTAGACGCTCATGTACTGGGCACCGGAGACGATGCGCTGCACACCGGCGAGCTCGGCGTCCTGGCCGGTGACCGGGACGTTGGAGATGCCCGCGGACTTGAGGGCGGTGATGATACCGCCGGCCATGCCGTCGTTGGCGGAGTAGACGCCGACGATGTTCTTCTTGCCCAGGGCCGAGATGGCGCCCTCCATGTTGGAGTTGGCGTTCTCCGGCTTCCACTCCTTGGTGTCGTACTCCTTGCCGACGTTCACCTTGCCGTCGAGGACGTCGTGCGCGCCCTTCTTGAACTGCGCGGCGTTCGGGTCCGTGGAGGAGCCGTTCATCATGACGATCTTGCCGGACTTGGCCTTGGAGCCCAGGGCCTTCAGGAGGGCCTCGCCCTGCGTCTTGCCGACGGTCTCGTTGTCGAACGAGGTGTAGGCGTCGATCGGGCCCTGCGCCAGGCGGTCGTAGGCGACGACCGGGATGCCGGCGTCCTTGGCCTTCTGCACCGAGTTCTTGATCGCAGCGGCGTCCACCGCGTCGACGATCAGGACGTCCACCTTGTTGGTGATCATGGTGTCGACCTGCTGGTTCTGCTGGGTCGCGTCCTGCTTGGCGTTGGCGTAGACGACCTTGCCCTTGCCGTTCGTCAGCTCCGAGACCTTCTTCTCGATCAGCGGACGGTCGAACTTCTCGTAACGCGCGGTCTGGTTCTCCGGAAGGAGCAGGCCGACCGTGATCGCGTCGCCCTTCTTCTTGCTGTCCGCGGACTTGCTGGCACCGCCACCGGACTCCTTGGCACTGCCACAGGCGGCGAGCGAGACGGCCATGGCACCAGCAGCAACGGCGAAGGCCGCACGACGCATACGCGTGTTCACTTCAGAAACCTCCCTGACGAGGCCGCGTCGTTGCGGCCGAGGTGGCTGGAAGTCAACTCGGCCACGCGTTCGGCGTCAAGAAGTAAATCCTTAACGAGATGGCAACGGTGCCATCCGTTATCTAAGTGAAGGCAGGAGCGACCACGGGCAGCGAGGCCGTGGCGGAGCCGTCGAGCAGGGTCGAATCGCCCATTTCGCTCAGCGCCAGGGCGAGCGCCCCGAGCACCTCGGCCCGGCCGCCAAGTGCCCCTGGCAGCAAGGACAGTTGACGTCCCGCGCTGGGGATCGCATAGCGTCCCACGGACTCCCGAATGGGGGCCAGCACCAGTTCCCCGGCCTCGGCGAGATCGCCGCCCAGGACGACCCGGCTGGGGTTCAGCAGGTTGCACAGGTTGGCCACGCCGCTGCCGATGTGCCGGCCCACGTCGGCGATGACGCGACGGCAGCCGGGGTCCCCGTCCCGGGCCAGCCGGACGACGCCCTCCATGGTCAGGGCGCTGCCGTGGCTCGGCTGGAGCAGCGGCAGGACGTAGCGCGCGGCGGTGAAGGTCTCCAGGCAGCCGCGGTTGCCGCAGCGGCACACCGGGCCCGCCTCGTCGATGGTGATGTGCCCGATCTCCCCGGCCGTCCCGCCGGGCCCCCGGTAGATCTGCCCGTTGATCACCAGGCCCGCCCCGACCCCGCTGGCCACCTTGATGTAGGCGAGGTCGCGGACGCCCTTGCCGCTGCCCCAGACCAGCTCGCCGAGGGCGCCCAGATTGGCGTCGTTGTCCACGTGCACGGGCACGCCGAGCCGTTCGCGCAGCTCCTCGGCGGGCCGGGTGCCGCCCCAGCCGGGCAGGATCGAGGTGGAGCCCAGGGTGCCCGACTCCACGTCGATGGGCCCCGGTACGCCGAGGCCGACCCCGGCCACCTTGCCCCGGTCCACGCCGGTGGCGGCGATCAGCCGGTCGATCAGCTCCTCGGCACGGTCGAACCCCTGCGTCGAGGAGGCGTCCACGTCCAGCGGCTCGGACTCCTCGGCGAGCACCTGGTGGGCCAGGTTGCCGATGGCCACGCGCAGGTGGGTGTGGCCGAAGTCGACGCCGACCACTATCCCGGCGTCCCCGCTGAGCGAGACGCTGCGGGCCCGGCGGCCGCCCGCCGAGGTGGGCGTGACCTCCACGGTCCCGCCGTCCTTCAGCTCGCGCACGATGTTGGAGACCGTCGCGGCGGACAGGCCGGTCGTACGGGCGATCTCCGCCTGCGTGAGCGACCCGGCCAGCCGCACCGCCCGTACGACTCGTTCCAGGTTGGCTCGGTGCAGCGACGACTGCGACCCCGGAGTCTCCATCGACCCATCCACTCCCGACATCGGCGGGCGGCCCCATCGCCGCCCGTGGCCCAGGTCACATCTGCGGAACCGGGCCACTTACAAGTTATGAACTCCAAGCTCCGCTGAAGGGGTAACCGCAGTCAAGTCCTTGACGGAAATCGCCGACACTCGCCGTGATCCGCCGTCCCTCCCCCGAGTGGGTTTCATCGCGTGACCGGCCTGTGACCAGGAGTGGCTTCATGGGCTGACGGCGCGGTTCGCACGGGGTGACCGGTAACGATCGCAAAGTGACCGCCGATGTCCGGACGTGCGCCGGCCCCGGTGGGGCGCACCGGGGCCGGTCGGGAGCAGTGCGGGGGACGGTTACTTCAGCGCGCCCGCCGTCAGCCCCGCGACCACCTGCCGCTGGAAGACGATGTACGCCGCCAGCACCGGCAGCATCGCCATCACCAGGCCCGCGAAGAGGCCGGACCAGTCGCCCTTGTAGCCCTGGCTGACGGCGAGTTGCACGAGCCCCTGGGTGAGCACCTTCTTGTCCGGGTCGGTGTTCAGCACCGTCGGCAGCATGTACTGGTTCCACTGGCCGAGGAAGTTGAAGATGCCCACGCTGATCAGGCCGGGCCTGGCCATGGGCAGCATGATCTGGAAGAAGGTCCGGGTGTGCGAGGCACCGTCCACGAAGGCCGCTTCCGCCACCGAAGTGGGCAGAGTACGGAAGAAAGCGGTCAGGAAGAAGACCGTGAACGGCAGCGAGTAGGCGATGTAGACCAGGATCAGTCCGTGGATCGTGTTCAGCATCCCCATGTTGTTCACGACATAGAACAACGGGACCAGCGCGAGCATGATCGGGAAGCTCATGCCGCCGACGAACAGGTAGTAGATGAAGCGGTTGCCCGGGAAGTCGAAGCGGGCCAGCACATAGGCCGCCATCGAGCCGAGCACCAGGGTGCCGATCAGCGAACCCCCCACCACCAGCACGGTGTTGAGGAAGTAGTCGCTCATGTGGGCCTGGGACCAGGCACGCGACCAGTTGTCGAAGTGCAGCTTGTCCGGCAGCGCCCAGGGCGAGCCGAAGATGGAGCTGTCGTCCTTGAACGAGGTCATCACCGCCCACAGCAGCGGCAGTACGACCATGACCGCCCAGATGACCAGCACGCCGTGCGAGAAGACGTTCAGGACGGAGCCCTCGGAGCGGCGGCGGGCGCCGGGGCCGGGCGGGACCGCGTCGGTCTTCACGACGGGCGCGGGGGGCGGGACGGGGGCGTCGGTGGTTGTCATGGGGCTCAGTACTCCAGCCGCTCGCGGCGGCCCAGCCGCATCACGATCGCGGCGAACGCGAGCGTGACGACCAGCAGGGCGACGCCGATGGTGGTGGCGTAGGCGGCCTGACCGTCCCGGAACGCCTTCTGGTACACGTACAGGACCAGCACCGTGGTCGAGTAGTCGGGGCCGCCCGGACCGGTCGTCATGATCTGCACGACCGCGAACGACTCTGCGCCGAGCGCGAGGATGCCCATGTAGACCCAGCCGGACTGCACGGTGTCCCACAGCAGCGGCAGGGTGACCCGGAAGAAGGTGGTCGCGCGGCCGGCCCCGTCCAGCAGCGCCGCCTCGTACAGCTCGGCCGGGATCGAGGCCATGCCGGCACTGAACAGCACCACGAAGAAGCCGGTGGTGGACCAGACGAGCACCGCCATCACGCACCACAGCGCGAGGTCCGGATCACCGAGCCAGAGCGGCTGGAGGGAGTCCAGCCCGATGCCGCGCAGGAACGAGTTGATCGCGCCGCTGTCCGGGTTGTAGGCGAAGGCGAACAGCAGGGCCACGATGGCGATCGAGAGCACCTGCGGAAAGAAATAGACGATCTTGTAGAAGCCGGAACCACGCACTCCGGTGACCACCGGACCGCCCTTTCGGTGCCGGCCGCCCACATTGATCATGAAAGCGAAGAACAGGGCCATGCCGAGCGTCACCAGCGGCAGCAGCAGGGCGAAGAGCAGGCTGTGCGTCAACGACTTCCAGAAGATGTCGTCGTGCAGCATCCGGGTGTAGTTGTCGACACCGACCATGCTGAATTCGGGGCTCAGGCCGGTCCAGTCCGTGAAGGAGTAGTAGATGGACTGGATGAACGGCCAGATCACAAAGAGTGCGTAGAGCCCGAGCGGGGCCGCGAGGAACCCCGTGATGAACCCGTACTTGCCGTGCTGCATTGCCGGACGACCCCGTTCCTGGGACACGTGCTGCCGCTGGTGACGAACCCGTGAGGGGGTGTTACTTGTGCTTGTAGTGCTTGATGGAGGTGTCCTTGGCGGCCTCGTCGGCGAAGCCCTGGATCTTCTTGACCGTCTCCGCCGGGGTGAGTCGGCCGGCCATCATCTCGCCCAGGCCGCCGACCCCGATCTTCTCCTTCTCCAACTGGACGTACCAGTCCGGGATGCGCGGGTTCACCACGTTGTCCCCGGCCTTGTCCAGCGCCGCGACGCCCGCCTTCAGACCGGGGGTCAGTTCGATGCCGTCGATGCCGCCGTTGAGCGCGGAGAGCGACTTCACCTTGGAGGTGAAGTTCCGCGAGGACGCCTCGGAGAGCATGACGCGCAGTTGCTCCATGCCGCCCTCGGGGTTGGCCGCCTTGGCCGGGACGACGAAGGGCTCACCGCCGGAGGCCCAGATGGTGCCGAACGGCAGCTTGTCGGAGCTGTCCAGGCCGGACGGCGCGGACACCGCCAGGTCGAAGTCGGCCGGGATGACATTGGCCGACTCGTTCTCCACCCAGGAGCCGTTCGGTATGAACAGCGCCTTGCCCTTGGCCCAGGCGGTCTGCGACTGGATGTGGTCCAGGCCGGGCGTGCCGCGCAGGATGTAGCCCTTCTTGAACAGCTCGTAGTACGCCTCGAAACACGCCTTGACGGCCGGGTGCTTCCAGGCGTTCGGCTCCAGGTTGTCGATCGCGTCCAGCACCTCGCGGCCGCCGACCTTGGCGATCATCGGATAGAGCGAGAAGGGCAGGTAGTACGGGTACTTGCCCGCGTAGGTCCAGCCCGCGATGCCCTTCTTCTTGGCCTTGGCGCAGACCTTGAGCATGTCGTCCCAGGTCTCGGGGTACTTCTCGTCCAGCCCGTCCAGCGCCTTCTGCGAGTACCAGACGCCGTACACGGTGTAGGCGTAGTTGAGGATCCACACCGGCTCGCCGTCGAACTGGCCCATCTCCACGATGCCCGGGCGCAGGGTGTCGCGGACCTTCTTGGAAGGGTCGTCGTAGGACGGCGCGTCCAGCAGCGGGGTGAGGTCGGCGAGCTGCTTCTTGCCGACCAGGACGCCCATGTCCATCTGCTCGGCGCCGGAGTTGTCGATGAGGTCCGGCGGGTTGCCCTGGTTGAAGCGGGGCTGGAGGGTGGATTGGATCTTCTGGGTGGCGGAGAACTTCACCTGGGCCTTGGGGAAAGCCTTCTCATACAGCTTCACCGCGTCCTCGGCGTACTCCTTGCCGAAGCCGCCGTCGAAGAGGACGAAGTCCAGCTTGGCGCTGTCGTTGACGCCCAGCGGGTTCTTCTCGGTCTTCTTGCCCGCCTTCGCCTTGTCCTGCCCATCGCCGCCGCTGCTCGCGCAGGCCGACAGCAGCCCCATTCCGGGGGCGGCCACCAGGCCGAGCGCCGCGGTGCGCTTGATCAGATCACGACGGCCGACGCCGTCGCTGCCATGCTGTCCGGTGGAACCCATGCTCAAGTCCTCGCCTTCTCCAGGACTCAGGCGGTGAACCGGATCTCCCCCCGGCACCGCGGTCGGGTTGTGCTGGCTCGTGCAGGAAACGCCGACAGGTATAGTCCACTTCCCGCCAAGGGGGCAAGATCGAAAGCAAGGTCGGCCGCCGGTCTTTTCCGAGTTGAGACCTGGTGGAAATATCGCCGGGCTCCGCACACCCTGCCGGATGAATTACCGATATAGCCCCCTGAATGCCGCAGCCAACACCCTTGACATCACCGGCCACTTGACCACCTACTGGTTCCTGCGCAGCAAGTTGACAACGTTGTCCGCAGTAAGCGCGGGAGGGGAATCCGTAGATGCAGCGGAGATCTCGGCACAGATGGACTCCGGCGGTCGTCCTCACGACCGCCTTTGTCATGGGCGTCGGCGCGCAGGGAGCGGCGGTCGCCGTGCCGGCCAGGGCCCCGGCCGCCGCCACGGAGTTCGCGTCCTCGTTCGAGTCCGGCGATCCGGCGCCGGACTGGCTGAACACCGTCGAGACCGGACCGGGCGGCGCCAAACGCTCCTCGGGCGTGGACGGCGGCTACAGCACCGGCATTCCGGGCAATGTCACCGACCACGTCACGGATCTGCGGGCGAGCGGTGAGAACACCGGCGGGGGCGAGGTGAAGGAGAACCTCACCGATGTCGATCCCGGTAGCAAATGGCTGACGTTCGCACCCACCGGCTGGGTGGAGTTCGACCTGGACCAGCCGGTCAAGATCGCCGCCTACGCGCTCACCTCGGCCAACGACCACGCCGAGCGCGACCCCAAGGACTGGCAGCTCCAGGGCTCGGCGGACGGCAAGGACTGGAAGACCCTCGACACCCGTGCCGGCGAGACCTTCCCGGACCGGTTCGGGACCAAGTCGTACCAGCTCACCACACCGGCCGAGTACCGGCACTTCCGGCTGGAGGTGACGAAGAACAACGGCGCCTCCGACGCCCTCCAGTTGGCCGACGTGCAGTTCTCCACCGGCGGCGGTGACGGACCGGCGCCGCAGGACATGCTGACCCTCGTCGACAAGGGTCCGAGCGGCTCCCCCACCGCCAAGGCGCGGGCGGGCTTCACCGGCACCCGCGCGCTGCGCTACGCCGGACGGCACACCGCCGACGGCCGGGGCTACTCGTACAACAAGGTCTTCGACGTCGATGTGAAGGTGGCCCGCGACACCCGGCTGTCGTACCGCCTCTTCCCGTCGATGGCCGACGGCGACCGGGACTACGACGCCACCAACGTCAGCGTGGACCTGGCCTTCACCGACGGCACCCACCTCAGCCAGCTCGGCGCGACCGACCAGCACGGGTTCCCGCTGACCCCGCGCGGCCAGGGCGACGCCAAGGTGCTGTACGTCAACCAGTGGAACGACGTGGCGTCCCGGATCGGTTCGGTGGCGGCGGGCAAGACCGTCGACCGGATTCTGGTGGCGTACGACTCCCCCAAGGGGCCGGCGAAGTTCCGGGGCTGGGTCGACGACGTGGCGCTGAAGCGGGTGGCCCCCGAGCGGCCCAAGGCGCATCTGTCGGACTACGCGCTGACCACGCGCGGCACCAACTCCAGCGGCAGCTTCTCGCGCGGCAACAACTTCCCGGCCGCCGCGATGCCGCACGGGTTCAACTTCTGGACCCCGGTGACCAACGCGTCCTCGCTGAGCTGGCTGTACGAGTACGCGCGGGCCAACAACGACGAGAACCTGCCGACGGTCCAGGCGTTCAGCGCGAGCCATGAGCCGAGCCCCTGGATGGGCGACCGGCAGACCTTCCAGTTGATGCCGTCGGCCGCCAAGGGCACCCCGGACACCGGCCGCGAGGCCCGTGAGCTGGCCTTCCGGCACGAGAACGAGACGGCCCGGCCGTACTACTACGGGGTCAAGTTCGAGAACGGCCTCAAGGCCGAGATGACCCCGACCGACCACGCGGCCGTACTGCGCTTCAGCTACCCCGGCGACGACGCGAGCGTGCTGTTCGACAACGTCACCGAGCAGGCGGGGCTGACGCTGGACAAGGAGCACGGCGTCGTCACCGGCTACTCCGACGTGAAGTCGGGGCTGTCCACGGGCGCGACCCGGCTGTTCGTCTACGGCACCTTCGACAAGCCGGTCAGCGAGGGCTCCTCCAGCGGGGTCAAGGGTTATCTGCGGTTCGCCGCGGGCGCCGACCGCACGGTGACCCTGCGCCTGGCGACCTCGCTGATCAGCCTGGACCAGGCGAAGGACAACCTGCGCCAGGAGATCCCGGACGGCACCTCCTTCGACACCGTCAAGGCGCGCGCCCAGCGGGCCTGGGACAAGATCCTGGGCAAGGTCGAGGTGGAGGGCGCCACCCCGGAGCAGCTCACCACGCTGTACTCCAGCATGTACCGGCTGTACCTCTACCCGAACTCGGGCTTCGAGAAGGTCGGCGGCAAGGACCAGTACGCCTCGCCGTTCTCCCCGATGCCGAACCCGGACACCCCGACGCACACCGGCGCCAAGATCGTCGACGGCAAGGTGTACGTCAACAACGGCTTCTGGGACACGTACCGCACCACCTGGCCCGCCTACTCGTTCCTGACGCCGTCCCAGGCGGGCGAGATGGTGGACGGGTTCGTGCAGCAGTACAAGGACGGCGGCTGGACCTCCCGCTGGTCCTCCCCCGGCTACGCCGACCTGATGACCGGCACCTCCTCGGACGTGGCGTTCGCGGACGCCTACGTCAAGGGCGTGAAGTTCGACGCGAAGGCGGCGTACGACGCGGCGGTGAAGAACGCGACCGTGGTGCCGCCGAGTTCGGGTGTCGGCCGCAAGGGCATGGCCACCTCGCCCTTCCTCGGCTACACGAGCACCGACACCAATGAGGGCTTCTCCTGGGCCATGGAGGGCTACGTCAACGACTACGGCATCGCCAAGATGGGCGAGGCCCTCTACAAGAAGACCGGCGAGAAGCGGTACCGGGAGGAGTCGGCGTACTTCCTCAACCGGGCCCGCGACTACGTGAACCTCTTCGACGCGAAGGCCGGTTTCTTCCAGGGCAGGAACGCCAAGGGCGACTGGCGCGTGGACTCCGCGAAGTACGACCCCCGCGTGTGGGGTTACGACTACACGGAGACCGACGGCTGGGGCTACGCCTTCACCGCCCCGCAGGACAGCCGGGGCCTGGCGAACCTGTACGGCGGCCGCAAGGCCCTCGGTGACAAGCTGGACGGATACTTCGCCACCCCGGAGACCGCCTCGCCCGAGTTCACCGGCTCCTACGGCGGTGTCATCCACGAGATGACCGAGGCGCGGGACGTCCGGATGGGCCAGTACGGCCACTCCAACCAGGTCGCCCACCACGTCAACTACATGTACGACGCGGCCGGCGAGCCCTGGAAGGCGCAGAAGAACGTGCGCGAGGTGCTGTCCCGCCTCTACACGGGCAGCGAGATCGGCCAGGGCTACCACGGCGACGAGGACAACGGCGAGCAGTCGGCCTGGTACCTCTTCTCCTCGCTCGGCTTCTACCCGCTGGTCATGGGCAGCGGCGAGTACGCAATCGGCTCACCGCAGTTCAAGAAGGCCACCGTCCACCTGGAGAACGGCCGGGACCTGGTGATCAAGGCCCCGAACAACAGCGACCGCAACGTGTACATCCAGGGCGTCCGCTTCAACGGCCGCTCCTGGAACTCCACTTCGCTCCCCCACTCGCTGCTGTCCAAGGGCGGGGTGCTGGACTTCTCGATGGGGCCGCGGCCCTCGTCGTGGGGTTCGGGCAAGGACGCCGCTCCGGTGTCGGTCACCGAGGACGACAAGGTGCCGACCCCGCGCGCGGACGTGCTGAAGGGCGACGGCGCGCTGTTCGACAACACCTCGGCGACGAGCGCGGCGGTCACTTCGGTGGACCTGCCGACCGGGGAGGCCACCAAGGCGGTCCAGTACACGCTGACCTCGTCGGCGGACCGTACGAAGGCGCCCACCGGCTGGACCCTCCAGGGCTCCACGGACGGCACGGTCTGGCAGACGCTGGACAAGCGCTCCGGTGAATCCTTCGCGTGGGACCGCCAGACACGGGCGTTCAGCGTGACCGCGCCGGGCTCGTACACCAAGTACCGGCTGGTGCTGGACGGGGAGTCGACGCTGGCGGAGGTGGAACTGCTGGCCTGACGGCTCCGGTTCGAGGGGTGGAGGGGCGGTCCCGCGCGGGGGCCGCCCCTTCCTCGGGGCTCATGCCGTCTGCTCGGCCGTTGAGGGGGCATTAGCCCGTTGGTCGGGCCCGCGCGGTCCGGCCCGACCAGCCGACCGAGCCGAGGAGTTGCACCGATGCCGACCGCCGTACCGGAGAGATCAACGGGCCTGCCCGAGGACGCGCCGCGCTCCACCAGGACGGCCCCCACCGGACGCCCTCGCAAGCTGCCGCGCGGTACGACGCGGGCGGCGGCCTCCATCGGCGCACTGGCGGTGTGCCAGGCCGCCCTGATGATCGGCCTGGGCTTCCTGATCACCGGCCCCGCCCGGCACCTGTGGCCGATGACGGCCGAGGACGGCGTCAACCGGGGCCTGGAGCGGATGCGCACCTCCACCCTCACCACGCTCTCCTCGATCGGCTCCGAGCTGGGCAACACGGGCACCGTGATCGGGGTGACGCTGGCGGCCTGCCTGGCGCTGATCCTGATACCCCGGCTGCCGATGTGGCGCCAGGCGTCGTTCCTCGCGCTCGCGGTCTCGCTCCAGTCGCTGGTGTTCCTGGTCGTGACCATCGCCGTGGAGCGCCAGCGCCCCGATGTGCACCGGCTCGACGGCTCCCTGCCGACCTCCAGCTACACCTCCGGCCACACCGGCGCGGCCACCGCGATCTACGGCGGTCTGGCCGTCCTCGTGCTGTCCCGCGTACGGAGCCCCTGGCGGCGCGTGCTGGCCGCGCTGCTGTTCCTGCTGCCGGTCATCGTCGGTGTCTCCCGGCTGTACCGCGGCATGCACCATCCGACCGACGTGGCGGGCGGCATGATCAACGGCGCGCTGTCCCTGCTGATCGTCGGGCACGCCCTGCTCCGCGACGGCCGCGTCTCGGCGCCCGCCGCGCTGCCCGAGGTTCCGGAGGCCGCCCGCGCCGAGCGGCTGCCGGGCCGGGTCGCGGTGGTCGTCAACCCCACGACGGTCGACGAGAGCGCGCGCGACGAGCTGCGCCGGGTCCTCGCCCAGCACGGCCACCGGGAACCGGTGTTCATCGAGACGACCGCCGCCGACCCCGGCGGCGGCCAGACCGCCCAGGCGCTCGCCGAGGGCGCCGCGCTGGTCGTGGTCTGCGGCGGCGACGGCACGGTCCGGGCGGCCGCCGACCGGCTGGCCGGCAGCGGTGTCCCGCTCGCCGTCGTGCCCTTCGGCACCGGCAACCTCCTCGCCCGCAACCTCGGCCTCCCGCTCACCCCGGCCGAGGCGCTCGACGCGGCCCTCGGCGGCGCGCCCCGCGTCATGGACCTCGCCCGTGTGGAGGGCGACGGCCTCCCGGCCACCCACTTCGCCGTGATGTCCGGCGTCGGCCTGGACGCCGCGATGATGAAGTACGCGGAGGAGCACGACCGGGCCAAGGCGATGCTGGGCTGGCCCGCGTACGTCCTCGCCGCCCCGAAGGCGATGCGCGGGCCCCGGATGGGCCTGAGCGTCCGCCTGGACGGCGGCCAGCCGCTGCGCCGTACGGCCCGCATGGCCCTCGTCGGCAACACCGGCGCTCTCCAGGGCGGCCTGCGGCTGATCCCGGACGCCCAGCCCGACGACGGGGTGCTGGACCTGCTGATCCTCGACCCGCAGGGTCCCGGCGGCTGGCTGCGCACCGTGAGCACGCTGCTGCTGCACCGGAAGCGGGACGGTGAGGAGGGCGACGGGCGGCCGGAGTTCCGTACCTTCCGGCGGGCCGAGTTCACCTTCGACGCCCCGGAGCCCCGCGAGATCGACGGCGACCCGGTCGGCACCGGGCTCCGGCTCTCCGTGGAGGTCGTACCGGGCGCGCTGACCGTGCTGGTCCCGAACCGGGAGAACTGACATGGGCAGCGCCACCAAGGTCCCGGAGACCCGGGACATGAGCGGTGACGAACTCTCCGCCGACGAGGCGTGGGTGACCCTGCGCCGCTACGGCGGCTGGTCGCTGCTGCGCGACGCGTTCCTCCGCTTCCGGTACGCCGACGGCTTCAGCCACTCCCGCGCGCTCGCCCTGCAGACCGTGCTCTCGGTGATCCCGCTGGCCCTGGCCTTCGTCGGCCTCTCCACCAGCCTGCACACCGAGGACATCGGCCGGATGGCCGAGCTGACCATCCACCGCATCGCCGAGGGACCCAGCGCGGAGGTGGTCGACGACGCACTCGACCGCAGCCGGCGCAAGGCGGGCGACGGCGCCCAGGTCGCCCTCTGGTTCGGCGCCATCTTCTCGATCGTCAACGTCACCACGGCGATGTGCCAGATAGAACGCGGCGCCAACCGGATCTACGGCAACGAACGCGATCGGCCCTTCCACCTCAAGTACTCACGCGGGCTGGTCATGGCGCTGTGCGCGGGGTTCCCGCTCGGTCTGGGCTTCATCGTCATGATCGCCGGTGACGACCTGGCCTCGGCCGCGGGATCGGTCTACGGGCTCGGCTCGACCGCGCAGACGGTGTGGAACATCCTGCGCTGGCCCGTCGGGCTGCTGCTCGCCCTGATCTCCGCCAGCGCGATATTCCGGCGCTCCCCGCGCCGCAAACAGCCGGGCTACACCTGGCTGGCCTTCGGCGCGGCGGTGTACCTGGTGCTCTGGATGACGCTGACCTGGGTACTCGCCCTGTACCTCGACCTGAGCGGCTCCTTCGACACCGTCTACGGTCCGCTCAGCGCCTTCATGTCCCTGCTGCTGTGGGCCTACCTGACCTCGCTCGCCCTGTTCCTCGGGCTCTCCTTCGCGGCCCAACTGGAAGCGGCGCGCGGGCGGCGGCCCGAACCGATCCAACCCGATCCGGGGGTCTGATGCCGAACAAAACCACGACCCTGCGGGCCACCGACCGGCGGTTCGGCATCCGGCTGCTGGCGGCGGCCGGGGTCACCGCGGCCGCCGCCGTACCGTTCGCGCTGCTGCTGGTCCTGGTGGAGGGCCGCTGGCGGCCGCTGCGCGACCTCGACCGCGACGCGGCGAACGATCTGCACCACGTCGCCGTGGACCATCCGGCCTGGACGAGCACCCTGCGCGTGCTCTCCAACTACGTCTGGGACCCGCTCACCCTGCGCGTGGGCGTGGCGCTGCTGACCGGCTGGCTGCTGTGGCGCGGTGCCCGGCGGCTGGCCGCGTGGGCGGCGGCGACTGCGGTTGCCGGGGGCCTGATCGGGCTCGGGGTCAAGACGGTGGTCGAGCGGGCGCGGCCGGTGCTGGAGGACCCCGTGGCACACGCGCCGGGCTACTCGTTCCCGTCCGGGCACGCGATGACCGCCACCACCTCGTTCGCGGTGTTCCTGCTGGTCCTGCTCCCCCTGGTGCCGCGCCGGGCCCGGATCGCCTGCTGGGTGGTGGCGGTGCTGTCGGTGGTGGGGGTCGGCTTCACCCGGGTCGCGCTCGGCGTGCACTGGTTCAGCGACGTGCTCGGCGGGTGGCTGCTCGGACTGGCCGTCGTCGTCCTGACCAGCCGGGCCTTCGAGGCGTGGCGGTCCGACACGGGCCAACGGCCCACGCACGTCGCCGAGGGGCTGGAGCCCGAGCTGACCGGCCCGAGCCCCGAGCCGGACACCACCCCCCGCTGAGCCGCGTCACACGCCCGTCAGCCGGCCGATCTCCTGCGGGTCGAGCCCGGTCAGCCGGGCGATGCGCGGGGCCGGGACCCCGGCGGTCAGCGCCCGGTGCACCAGGGTCTCCCAGCCCTGGGTGGCGTCCCGGAAGTCCAGCAGCTCCCGCTCCATGTCGGTGACCGACTGCGGCGCGCACTCCTGCTGGACCCGGACCTCCTCCTCCGCGGTCAGCGGGATCGGCAGCCGCTCGGCCTCCTCGGGGATGAGGATCTCCGACCCGGCGGGCAGAATCCTCAACTGCTCGGAGGACGGGGCGACATCGTGGGCGGAGATCCAGCCGCGGACGGCCGGGGTCTGGTCGCATTCCAGCGGGGCGACGGCGGCCATGGCCGCGCCGAGGCTCGGGTGACGGTCGGGGAGCAGGAAGAGGTAAGCCTCGTCGGCCATCGGGCGGTTCCGCCTTGTCGGTGTCGGTTTGGGTGCGGAGACCGATGCTACTGCCGCCGCACCGCACCGAGGAGACGAAACCGCCCCGCATCACTTGACGGCGAGCGCGAACACGTGCAGGTCGCCGTCGTCCGGCAGCTTCACGCTCCTGATCTCCTTCCCGTCCGGCGCGCCGAACGGCTTGGTGGCGAACACATAGGTGGCGACCGGGTCCTTGTCCGCGCCCGCGACATTGCGGTACGCGGCCTTGGCGACGACCTCGTTGCCGTACTGCACGGTGCCGCCCCCGCCGCCGACGGTCCAGTCGGTGAAGGAGAGGTCGGCGGTGGCGGTGCTGCCGTCGGTGTAGGTGACGGTCGCCTTGGCCGACTGGTTGCCGTTGACGGCGCTGCCGATGAAGGCCAAAGCGGTGGTCCCGTCCTTCAGTTCGACCCTCTGACCGTGGGCGGAGGCGTTGTCCGGGCGGCCGGCGGGCGAGTCGGGCCAGGTGAAGGCGAGGTCGCCGGTGGTGACCCGCTTGCCCGCGGTGAGCCCGGCTGCGGCGAGGGCCTGCTTCGAGTAGCTCCAGCCGCCGCCGTCGTAGTCCGCCTCGTCGTGGTCGCCGGTGTCGTCGGAGACGCCGGTGTTGTCGTACGCGGCGAGCAGAGTGCCGGGCGCGGCGACGGTCAGGGAGACGGGCTGCTCGTAGGAGGTCTCGCCCGAGGTCACCGTGACCTTGGCGGTGTAGAAGCCCTGGGTGGCGTCCTCGGCCGCGGTGAGGGTGATCCGCTGGGCGCCGCCGGTGACCGTGCCCTCGGCGGGAGTGGCCGTGACTCCGGCGGGTGTCTCGACCTTGAAACGGACCTCGGGACCGGCGCCGCCGTTCAGCGACAGCGCCCGTACGTCGATCGCGGTGCTGTCGCCGGGGGCGAGGGTCGCGGTGGTCGGGCCGACGCCGATCTGGTACGGCTGCTCGCCCTGCCGGAAGGAGGGCGGCGGGTTCTTGGCGCCCCAGGTGGGGTTCGGGGTGGTGCCCAGCCGGTAGTCGAGCCGGCCGCCGTCCCGCACGAAGGAGGCGGGCAGCCAAGCGCGGTCACTGGAGCGGCCGTTGACCTTCAGGGACCGGACGTACGGAGCGTCGGCCGACGCGCCCTCCGCCCGGATCGAGATGTCGTTGCCCTGCGGGCGGTTGATCTCCACCCGCTCGAACAGCGGTGAGGCCAGGACCAGTTCGGACCGCGAGGGCACCTGCGGGTACATGCCCATGGCCGAGAAGACGTACCAGGCCGACATCGCGCCCAGGTCGTCGTTGCCGGGGATGCCGCCCGGCCCGGTGGACCAGAGCTGCCGCATCGCCGCCCGCACCGTCTCCTGCGTCTTGTACGGAGCGCCCGCGTACGCGTACAGGTACGGCACGTTGATCGAGGGCTCGTTGTCCATCTCGGACTTGGCACCGCCCTGGCCGGTGAAGGCCCACTTGCCGTCGGCGGTGTGGAAGAAGGAGTCCAGCCGGGCCAGCGCCTTGTCGGTGCCGCCCAGCGCGGCGAACAGCCCGGCCGGGTTGTGCTGCACCATCCAGGTGTACTGGGCGGCGCTGCCCTCCACGAAGCCGTTGCCGGTGTCCGGGGTGAAGCCGGTGACCCAACTGCCGTCCGCCTTGCGGTTGGCGATGTAGCCGCCGCTGGGGTCGGCCGCGATGTTGAAGTTGTTCTGCCACCACTGGGCGCGCTCGGCGAACTGCTTCTCGGTCCGCTTCTCCCCTGCCGCTGACGCCAGTTGGGAGAGGGAGAAGTCGGCGGCGGACATCTCCAGTGTCTCGGCGGCGCCGCCCCAGGCGTTGGAGACGCTGGGCATGTAGTGCAGCTTCAGGTACTTGTCGAGCGAGGGGCGCTGGCCGACGGACAGCACCGGCTTGCCGGCTGCGGAGAGATCCTGCTCGGTGGGCACGGTGGCCGCCTTGACCAGGGACTTCAGGGCGCCCTTGAGGTCGAACCCGGTGCCGCCGAAGGCGTGGATACCGGCGAGCGCGCTGGGCGAGGGGTCGCCGTTCATCACGTGGGTGCCGCCCGCGTTGTGCAGCCAGCGGTCCCAGATCCCGCCGTTCTGCCCGGCCAGCTCATAGAGCGACTGGGCGATGTCCGAGCCGGTGCGCGGGTCGAGCAGGGTGAGCAACTGGACCTGGTCGCGGTAGACGTCCCAGCCGGAGAAGGTGCCGTACTGGGCGCGGTGGCCGTGTCCCACCCGGTGCACCTCGCCGTCGCTGCCCCGGTAGCGGCCGTCGGCGTCGCTGATCACGTTGGGGTGGAACAGGGCGTGATAGAGCGCGGTGTAGAAGGTGGTGCGCTCGGCGTCGGTGCCGCCGCCGACCCGGACGGCGCCGAGCCGCTCCCGCCAGGCCGCGCGGGCCGCGTCCCGTACCGCGTCGAAGGAGCGGCGCGGCCCGTTCTCCGCACGGAGGTTGGCCTCGGCGGCGTCCTGACTGACGTAGGAGATGCCGACCTTGACGTTCACCGGGCCCTCGCCCGGCGCGAACTCGACGTAGCCTCCGGCGCCCTTGCCCGCGACGGGCCGGCCGCCGTGGGAGAAGCCGCCGGTGCCGCCGGAGGCGCTGGTGGAGCCGGGGTTCAGCTTGTCGTCCTGCCAGGTGCCGGTGGCCTTGAAGGCGCGGTCGAAGTGGGCCGTGAAGTACAGGGTGTAGTACGAGCGCTGGCCCTCCGGGTCGAGGTAGCCGCAGAAGTTGCCGGAGGTGACGGACCCCGAAACGGTGTGGCTTTCGGGGTCGATGCTGACCGTCGAATCCTCCGACCCCACCTCGGAGTTGGCGGTACGCACCAGCAGCGAGGCGGGCTTGTCGGCCGGGTAGGAGAAGCGGGCCGAACCGGTGCGGGCGGTCGCGGTCAGGTCGGCGGTGACTCCGGAGGCGAGACCCACCTTGTAGTGGCCGGGCTCGGCGGTCTCGTCGGTGTGCTTGAAGTCGGAGGCGTAGACGGCGTCCTTGGTGTCGCTCGCCGGGGAGGAGGCGATGTCCCCGGCGTAGGGGAAGAAGGGGATGTCCCCGCTGCCGCCCGCGCAGCCGGTGCCGGACATGTGGGTCAGGCTGAAGCCCCGGACGCGGGTGGCGTCGTGGTGGTAGCCGCCGGGCGCGGTGGTGCGGGTGGCGTCGCCTCTGGTGGTCTCCGGGCTCCAGGAGAGCATGCCGAAGGGCACCACGGCGCCGGGGTAGGTGTCGCCGCCGTTGCTGCTGCCGATCAGCGGATCGACGTACGGCGTCGGGTCCTTGACCAGGCCGGGTGGTGCGGTGCCCGCCGCGAGGGCGGGAGTGGCGCCGCCCACCGCGAGCGCGGCGGCCAGCAGCAGGGACATGGGACGGAAACGCATCACGCGGCCCTTCCTCCTTACGGACGGGTCGCGCACCACGGGTCGCACAAGCCGCAGGGACAGTAACGCGCGCCCCGGGCCCCAGGGAAGAGGGCCACCTCAATGGCTCAAGTACCTTGACATCGTTGTCCGTTGGACCGGTAGAGTCAGGAACGGACCCACTAGACAACGTTGTCGCGCCCCACCGCAGGCCAAGCCGCCCAGCACCGCGCACCACCCCTGTCCGCTCCGGGCGGGCACCCCGTCCCCCCGGCCCCGCCCGGAGCACCCCCGCGCTCTCCTCCCCGAGCACGGCGAAGGGCCGCACCCCCGTCACCGGGAGTGCGGCCCTCAACTGTGTCGCTCGCCTGCCTACTTACGGATCAGGTTGCGCAGCACGTACTGCATGATGCCGCCGTTGCGGTAGTAGTCCGCCTCGCCGGGGGTGTCGATGCGGACGACCGCGTCGAACTCCACGCCGGTGTCGGTGGTGACCTTGACCGTGCGCGGGGTGGTGCCGTTGTTCAGCTCCTCGACGCCGGTGAAGGAGAAGGTCTCCTCGCCGGTCAGGCCGAGGGAGGCCGCGGTGGCGCCCTCCGGGAACTGGAGCGGCAGCACGCCCATGCCGATGAGGTTCGAGCGGTGGATGCGCTCGTAGGACTCGGCGATGACGGCCTTGACGCCCAGGAGCGCGGTGCCCTTGGCGGCCCAGTCGCGGGACGAGCCGGAGCCGTACTCCTTGCCCGCCAGCACGACCAGCGGGATGCCCTGGTCGATGTAGTTGCGCGAGGCGTCGTAGATGAAGGAGACCGGCGCGCCCTCGACGGTGAAGTCGCGGGTGTAGCCGCCCTCGGTGCCCGGCGCGATCTGGTTGCGCAGGCGGATGTTGGCGAAGGTGCCGCGGATCATGACCTCGTGGTTGCCACGGCGGGAGCCGTAGGAGTTGAAGTCACGACGCTCCACACCGTGCTCGGTGAGGTACTTGCCGGCCGGGGTGTCGGCCTTGATGGCGCCGGCCGGGGAGATGTGGTCGGTGGTGACCGAGTCGCCCAGCTTGGCCAGCACGCGGGCACCGGTGATGTCGGTGACCGGGGCCGGCTGCATCTCCATGCCCTCGAAGTACGGGGGCTTGCGGACGTAGGTCGACTCCGCGTCCCACTCGAAGGTGTTGCCGGTCGGGATCGGCAGGGCCTGCCACTGGGCGTCGCCCGCGAAGACGTCCGCGTAGGACTTGGCGAACATGTCCTCGCCGATGGCGCTCGCGACGACCTCGTTGACCTCGGCCTCGGAGGGCCAGATGTCCTCGAGGTGGACCGGGTTGCCGTCCTGGTCGACGCCGAGGGCGTCCTTGGTGATGTCCACCTTCATGGAGCCCGCGATGGCGTACGCGACCACCAGCGGCGGGGAGGCCAGGTAGTTCATCTTGACGTCGGGGTTGATCCGGCCCTCGAAGTTGCGGTTGCCGGAGAGCACCGAGGTGACCGCGAGGTCGTGGTCGTTGACGGCCTTGGAGACCTCCTCCGGCAGCGGGCCGGAGTTGCCGATGCAGGTGGTGCAGCCGTAACCGACCAGGTTGAAGCCGACCTTGTCGAGGTACGGGGTCAGGCCCGCCTTCTCGAAGTAGTCGGTGACGACCTTGGAGCCCGGGGCGAGGGTGGTCTTGACCCACGGCTTGCGGGTCAGGCCCTTCTCCACCGCCTTCTTGGCGACGAGCGCCGCGGCGACCATGACGTACGGGTTGGAGGTGTTGGTGCAGGAGGTGATGGCCGCGACCGTCACCGCACCGTGGTCCAGCTCGTAGGTGGTGCCGTCGGGGGCGGTCACGGGGACCGGGTTCGACGGGGCGCCGTTGGGGGCGACGGCCGGGGAGTCGGAGGCCGGGAAGGACTCCTTGCCCGCCTCGTCCACGACGTCGACGTAGTTGAGGACGTCCGACTTGAACTGCTCGGCGGCGTTCGCCAGGACGATGCGGTCCTGCGGGCGCTTCGGGCCGGCGATGGAGGGGACGACCGTGGAGAGGTCCAGCTCCAGCTTCTCGGAGAAGTCGGGCTCGGCCTTCGGGTCCAGCCAGAGGCCCTGCTCCTTGGCGTACGCCTCGACCAGCGCGACCTGCTGGTCCGAACGGCCGGTCAGGCGCAGGTAGTTCAGGGTCTCGTCGTCTACGGGGAAGATCGCGGCGGTGGAGCCGAACTCCGGCGACATGTTGCCGATGGTGGCGCGGTTGGCCAGGGAGGTGGCGGCGACGCCCTCGCCGTAGAACTCGACGAACTTGCCGACCACACCATGCTGGCGCAGCATCTCGGTGATGGTGAGCACGAGGTCGGTGGCGGTGGTGCCGGGCTGCAGCTCACCGGTGAGCTTGAAGCCGACGACGCGCGGGATCAGCATGGAGACCGGCTGGCCGAGCATGGCGGCCTCGGCCTCGATGCCGCCGACGCCCCAGCCGAGCACACCGAGGCCGTTGACCATGGTGGTGTGGGAGTCGGTGCCGACCAGGGTGTCGGGGTAGGCCTTGCCGTCACGGACCATGACGACGCGGGCCAGGTGCTCGATGTTCACCTGGTGGACGATGCCGGTGCCCGGCGGGACGACCTTGAAGTCGTCGAAGGCGGTCTGGCCCCAGCGCAGGAACTGGTAGCGCTCCTTGTTGCGGCCGTACTCCAGGTCGACGTTCTGCTTGAACGCGTCCCTGGTGCCGAACTTGTCGGCGATGACGGAGTGGTCGATGACCATCTCGGCCGGGGAGAGCGGGTTGATCTTCGCCGGGTCGCCGCCGAGCGCAGCGACGGCCTCACGCATGGTCGCGAGGTCCACGACACAGGGAACGCCGGTGAAGTCCTGCATGATCACGCGGGCCGGCGTGAACTGGATCTCCTGGCTGGGCTGGGCCTGCGAGTCCCAGCCACCGAGGGCGCGGATGTGGTCGGCGGTGATGTTCGCGCCGTCCTCCGTGCGGAGCAGGTTCTCCAGCAGGACCTTCAGGCTGTACGGCAGGCGGGCCGAGCCCTCGACCTTGTCCAGCCGGAAGATCTCGTACGACTCGTCGCCCACCTGCAGCGTGCTGCGGGCGTCGAAGCTGTTCGCCGACACGACAGTCTCCTTCATTGATGTGCGCGTTCCACCGCATCCTGCCGCCACGCCGGTCCAGCATTCCGCTAAGGTAAGGCTAAGTTAGGTAACCCTTACCGGGGTGGCTGCCGCGGTGCGCCTCGGCAGATATCTCGATGTCGAGATAACTCTAGTACATGGGGGCTGGATGGTCATGCCCGGATGTCGGGTGACCTCTCGCAGCGAAGGCCGAGTGGCCGTCGTGGCCCCGCCGTCCGGGGAGACGGTGGGGTAGCCGTTACGACGGCATCAGCCGCGGCGGGATTGTCGTCCGGTGGTTTCCGCCCTGCGCGACACCCGCCGCGCCTTCGAGACGTCGCTGACCAAGCTGGGCCTGGACCACCTCGACCTGTACCTGATGCACCAGCCTTACGGCGACGTGTACGGCCAGTGGCGCGCCATGGAGGCGCTGAACCGCGCACGCACGGGGGCGACTGGGACGATCACCGGATGAGCCACTTCTCGTACCGCCCGGCCGGAGACTCCGTGCCGGACCCCCGCCCGGTCGTCCTCGCCACCCGCCCGGATCTCGAGGCCGCGCTCGACGCGGTCAACCGCGACCTGACGGCGACCCTGCCGGAGGCCGGGCCGATGCGGCTGATGTGCACCCCGTCCGACGACGCGGACATCCCGGACCAGTATCACGCGGCCCTGCCCGACGGCCGCTGGCACGGCGGCGTGACGGACCCCCTCGCGCCCGACGTCGCCGAGGCGGTCCAGGAGACGGTCCAGGCGGTGTTGTGGCAGGTGTGGCCGGTGTGCCCGGAGCACCGCACCGGGGTGCACGCGGGGACCGGGGCGGACGAGCGGGCGGTGTGGTGGTGCCGGGTCGGCGGGGGCCACGAGCTGTGCGATGTGGGCGAACTGGCGCAGACCCGCCCCGGGAAGGAGCGCCGGGCGCTACGCCGGAAAGAGCGCAGGCGAGCGGGGTGACCGGCGGCAGCAAGCACGGTCCCCGTCACACCCACGACAGCACCGGACGCCGTACGACCTCGATGAACCCGCCCGGCCCGCCCGGGAGGCCCGGAGCGCTCCGGACGCCTTCCTTCAGCCGATGCGTGCCGTCAGCTCGTCCGACAGCGGATACGGCCGCTCGACGGGAAGCAGTGCGCGAGCCGCTTCGTCGTCCCCCGCGCGCACGGCCGCGTGCACCTCGTGGGCGAGTGGTGTCACGTCCCTGACCGAGACGATCCAGTCGCCCACGTACCGGGCCACCGCGCTCCCCGACAACCCGATCTGAATGGCCCGGTGAGGCAACGGGTTGAACCGCAGATCCCGTTCGGGATCCCACTGGACCCGGACGGGACTCGCCCGCAGCGCCTCGCGCCAGTCCGCTTCGGTGGCGAACCGGGTGCGGTCGAAGTGACTCAGGCAGGCGTTCGCGAGCCTGAAACCGGATGCCGGTTCAATGAGACACTCGGCATGAACCGTCAGCCCACTTGAGCAGACGCATGATCATCGACTGCTGAATCGATTCCACAATTCGGCCACCGCTGCATGGAGTTCCATATCCGACAGGTCACCTGGTTCAGCGAGATCCGGTTCGACCTCGTAGTCCTCCAGCAGCATGAATACCTGATCGAAGACTTCCTCGAGCGGACCTCGGATACGCTCGCCGTCAGCCTGGGAGGCTCGGCGCGCTTCCCACCATCTTTGAGCGAAGCTCCGCGCACTGAGATCACCTTCGGTGAACTGGCCCAGCAGTTCGAGTTGTCGCGCTGCAGCACTGCCTTGCTCAACATCGGCAGGCTTGGACCACGCACGCCGCGCGGAGGCGTGGGTGGCCGCCACAGAGTTCAGCTCAGGGGCTTGATCAGCTCGTGTTCGCGCGTAACGGGCGAAGCGTGTACGCGCCTCGTCGATTCCCTCACCCACCGCGGATGCCATAAAGGGTGCCGTGCCGGCCGCAAGCACGTACCCACTCGCCGGAAAGAGGATGGCTCCTTCCAACCCCGGGGTCCACAGAAGGGACGGGGGACGGACATTCAAGGTGGCTGCCTCAAGAGGCAGGCCGGAGCTACGCGCCACGGGCTCGTCGACGTCGAGCGGCGCCCACATGACACGCGAAGCCCCGACAGCGCGGCAACCGGCCGTCATCCGGTGCGCCAGAGCGGCATCCAACCGTGAGCCCGCCGCCAGGGGCGCGACCGACTTCCCTTTCAGCCAAGCCGGGTCGAAGGCTCCGTCTGCATCGAGCACCACCGAGAGGTCCGACGCCTCGTGTCCTGAGCGTGTCACCACAAAAACCCTTTGTCGACGATCCCTTGGAACTGTTTGTCGCCTAGCTTCCAGGCTGACCAGAATCTACCATCCGAGTGCAGCATGACCATTTTCTGGGTGGCCGGGTCGATAAATCCTACCGCCGACCCCTGATTCCTGTAGTCGAAGCGATATATTTTCGTTCCATCTGCCGTCATATGATCGCGCATAGCATCCTGGAATCGCTGCAGATTAGCCTTGTTCAGATTTCCTGGATTGTCAACAAAATCACTCGCGTGCGCATGGAACTTCTTACTCATGACTTTCTGACTACTGAAGTCCGCTTTTTCCGACCACCCACCTCGCGCACAAGGCGACAGGCCCAATGGGTCGGACCAGGAATAAGGATTGTCGACGTAAGTCGCTGGATTAGGTGCCGGCTGCAACCCCAGCGGGTCCGGACTCAGGTACCGCGCCGTCTGCGGGTCGTAATGCCGGAAGTAGTTGTGGTGCAGCCCCGTCTCGGGGTCGTAGTACTGGCCGGGGAAGCGCAGCGGTGTGTACGCCGTGCTGTTCGCCGCCCATGCCGTCGTTCCCCACAGCGTGCTGCGGTTGCGCCAGGCTGTTTCGCCCTGTTCGTCGATCAGGTCGGTCGGGGTGCCGATCAGGTCGGTGACGATGGCGTAGAAGCGGGAGTCGATGTCCGCGTCGGACGTGGCGGAGGTGATGCGTTCCGTCTGGGTGACGGGGTGGAGGCCCTGGTGGTCCCAGGTGAGGGTTACCGGGTGCGGCAACTCCGTTGAGGTCGTCGTCTGTTCGCAGAGGGTCGTGCCGTCCCAGGTGAATTCCACCCGTTCCACGACCGTCTCGCCCGCCATGCGGAGCTTCGCCGTGCGGCGGCCCAGGGGGTCGTAGGTGTAGCGCCAGCGGGTGCCGTCCGGGGTGGTGACCGCGATCAGGCGGTCCTCGGTGTCCCATTCGTAGCGCCAGGTGTCCGGGCGACGGGAGAGGCGGGTCTTCTGGCGGAGGACCGTGCGGCCGAGGGCGTCGTGTTCGTAGCGGATGCCGCCCGCCCGGGTGATGCGGGTGCCGGTGTAGGCGCGCGGGCCGGTGGCCTCGCCGCCCGGGTGGGTCGACGGCCAGCTCGCCTCGGTCTGGTTGCCCGCCTCGTCGTACGCGTACCGCTCTGTCCAGCCGGCCGCGTGGACCGTCGTGACCCGGCCGGTGGCGTCCAGGTCGAAGGTGCGGGAGGACAGGTCGTCGTCGATGCGGGTGACGTTGCCGTCCGCCCGGTACTCGTACGCGCGGTGGCGGAGGAGGCCGCCGCGCTCGGTCCGAACCGACTGGTGCTTCAGGCGGCCGAGCACGTCGAAGGAGTGCTCCAGGGACAGCGACTCGCCTATGCGGCGGCCGACTTCGCGGCCCGCCGCGTCGTAGGTGAAGTCGATGCTGTGGCCGGAGGCGACCATGCCGGTGCGGCGGCCCGCCTCGTCGTAGGACCAGGTGGTCGTGGCGCCGGTGGGGGTGGTGCGGCCGGTGCGGCGGCCCAGGGCGTCGTACGTGTACGTCAGCGTGCGGCCGTCGACCGTCTCGGAGACGGTACGGCCGTAGCGGTCACGCAGGATCTGGAGGGTGCTGCCGTCCGGGCCAACCGCTTCGGCCAGTTGGTCGGTGAGGTCGAAGGCGTAGGTGGTGACCGCGCCCGCCGCGTCCTTGCGGACGGTGCGGCCCAGCTCGTCCCGCTCGAAGGCGATGGTCTCGCCGAGGGCGTTGGTGCGGGCGGTGAGGCGGCTCGCGGCGTCGTAGGCGTACGTCAGCGTGCGGTCGTCGAAGTCCGTCTCCGCCGCGAGGCGGCCCGCCGGGTCGTACGTGTAACTCCACTTCAGGCCCTGCGGGTTGGTGACCTCGGTGAGGCGCAGCTCGGTGTCGTACGTGAACGCGTGACGCACGCCGTCCGGGCCGGTGCGGGCCGTCAGGAGGTCGAAGTGGGTGTACTCGAAGCGGGACACCGCGCCGAGGGCGTCGGTGTGGGCGGTGCGGTTGCCCTCGCCGTCGTACGTCCACGACTCGGTCGTGCCGTCCGGCGCCGTACGGCGGGACAGGTGGCCCTCCACCGTCCACTCCAGGCGGGTCACCGCGCCGGTGGGGTCGGTGATCGTGACCGGGCGGCCGAAGGCGTCGCGCTCGTAGGACGTGGTCGCGCCCAGCGGGTCGGTGACGCGCAGCGGGAGGCCGGCGCGGTCGGTGTCGATGGTGGTGGTCTGCCCGAGCGGGTCGGTGACGGAGACGAGGTGGCCGGCGTCGTCGTACGCGAGGTGCGTGGTCTGCCCGGCCGCGTCCGTGACCGAGGTGAGGTTGCCGCGGTCGTCGTAGCTCTGGCGGACGGTGGTGCCGTCGGGGCGGGTCACCTTCACCGGGAGGCCGAGCACGTCGTACTCCGCGCGGGCCTCGCGGCCGTCGGGGCGGATCACCTTCACCGGGTTGCCGTCGGCGTCGCGGTGGAACTCCGTGGTGTGGCCGAGGGGGTCGGTCACCGACAACAGGCGGTTGCGGCGGTCGCGCTGGTAGCGGGTGGTGGCGCCGAGCGGGTCGGTCTCGGCGACGACCTGGCAGTGGCGGTTGACGCGGTAGTGGCTGGTGTGGCCGAGGGAGTCGGTGATGGCGGTGACCGTGTCGCCGGTGGCCGGGTCCGGATCGCCGTAGGTGAAGGTGGAGCGCAGGTGGCCCGCGGCGCCGGACTGGTGGACGCAGCGGTCCTGGTCGTCGTAGCCGTAGGTGAAGTGGCTGTCGTTGGTGTCGGTCCAGGAGGTGATGCGGGCCGAGTCGTCGTAGGTGAACCGGGTGGGGCGGCCGGAGGAGTTGGTGACCTCGGTGAGGTGGCCGCCGGTGTGGCCGTAGCGGATCAGCTCCTGGTCGGCGTCCGTGAGGCGGAGGGCGGTGACGCGGCCGTCGGCGGTGGATATCCCCAGGTGGTAGCCGCCGCTGTGGACGAGCGCGCTCGGCGCGCCGTCGGCGTCGTACTCGAAGGTGATCCAGTTGCCGTTGCGGTCGTCGAGCTGCTCCAGGACCGCGAGGGTGTCGGAGCGGTCGGCGAAGTGACGCGTGTGCCCCGACTCCGGGTCGGTGAGGGTGTAGCCGCCCTCCACCCGGTCCAGCGGCCACCGCGGGCCGTGCGCGGGCAGAGTCGGCACGCCGGGCGCCGGGTGCGGGTAGGCCAGGACCAGGCCGTCCTCACCGACGAACACCACACCCTCGGTGTCGATCTCCAGCCGCTGGTCCAGCGTGGAGGACCAGGAGGGGCCGAACCAGCCGCCGAGCCGGTACGACGACTCGAACTGCCGCTTGACCAGCAGCGGAAGCACACCCGGCAGCGCCACGTCGGTCTGCGGCAGCACCATGCGGCCGGTGGCGACGTCGACGGGGTCCTTCTCGCAGATCTTCTCGCCCGGACGCCGGGCCACGTCGTCCGCGTCCTTCTCCACCACGTTCCGGGCGGTACGGCGGATGCCCTGGCTCGCGGCCTCCTCCGCGCCCTCCTTCATGGCGAGCCGGAGCCCGCCGCGCGCCAGCCCCGTCCCCTTCGTGCCCACCAGCTCCGGGATCAGCCGGCCCACGAACTCCGACGGGTCCTTCTTCAGGCCGTCCACCACGGCCTGCACCGTGCGTTCGGGATGCGTAGCCGTGGAAACCAACCCCGACAGCGTCATGCTGACGTTCTGGAGGTAGGCCGCCGGGTGGGTCAGGTTGTACGGGTCGGTCGGGTTGAGGCCGCGGGCGAAGTTGACCAGGCCGGCCGTGCCCTTGAGGGCGCCGCCGACCACGTGGGTCAGTTCAGTGTTGGCCGCCTGGTAACCGTCGGTGAAGTCGTGGCCGAGACGTTCGAGGGGCGGGGGTTCTGCGGGGGCGTGGGCGAGGGCAGCCTTGATCTTGCCCTGGGCGTCGGCGGCGGCGGTGTTGCGCTGCTTGCGGGCCTCGTTCAGCTTGGTGGCGGCGGCGTCGCGGTCGGACTTGCCCGCCTGCATGTCCTGCTTCGGGGCCGTGCCGGGGTCCTCGCCCGCGTCGGCCTTGGCCTTGTAGGCGGCGGCCTTCCGCTCGAAGTCGTCCGCCGCGTCGTCGAACGCCTTCGTGCCCTTCTTGTACAGCTCGACGGCCTCCGCCGCCTGCTTCTGCGCCCAGGTGACCGTGTCGGCGTACCGTTCCAGCGCGGCCGCCGCCGCCCCGCACGCCTCGGCCGCGTGGGCCCACTTGGTGGGATGGACGCCGAACTTCTCGCGGAAGGCGTCGCCGCCCTCGCCCTTCCAGCCCGCCGAGTCGATCTTCTTCAGGCCCGAGCCGACCTTGTCGAACGCCCCGTGGAAATCCTTCAGGTGCTTCGCGCTCTCACGGATCTTCTCCGGCTTGCCGTGCACGAGTTCGTCGGCCTGCTCGGTCTGGCCGAGCTGCTGCTCGCCCGGCATCGCGCCCAGATCGGAGGCGACCTCGTCGCCCCAGTCCTCCACCCCGTCGGCCCAGTCGTGCAGGCCGACGCGGTCCAACCCGCCGCCCAGCTTGTCCGTGCCGGAGTCGACCAGTTCGCCGACCTTCTTCTTACCCTTGTCGTACAGGTCCTCGGCGCCGCCCAGCACCGAGTTGGTGATGTCCCCCAGCCCCATCAGCTCTCACCGGCCCGGCCGACCATGCCCAGCTCGCCCAGTTCACCCAGCGCCTCCGTCAGGCCCTTGGCGATCTCCTCCAGGCCCTGCGCCTGGAGATCCATCCCGCCCTCGCCGCTCATACCGCACCCCCGTGCCGCGTCTCGTCGTCCAGATCCACCGCCGCGCCGTCCGGCACGATCCCCGCCACCGGCGGGAACACCATCCCCTCCGACCCGTCCGCACAGTCCAGCGCCACCCCGCACGGCACGCCCGCCGCGGGCACCGCCACATCCAACAGGCGTGCACCCAAAACGCGTTGATACGCCCACTCCCGCGCCGACTCCCCACGCGCGGTGGCGTACCGGGCGAGCGCCTGCTCGTCGGAGAAGGCCAGGATGAAGCGGATGCCGTTGAAGTCGGCGGTCAGCAGCGCTTGTTCGCCACCCGGATCACCGCCCAGCGGCACGAGAACGGGAGTACGGCGAAACTCACCGAGCAGCTCGGCGAACTCCCTTCTCCGGGCCGCCACTTCCGCCACCTGCGCGGGCGCGATGCCCGAACCCGCCCCCCGGTCCCCGTTCTCAGACATGCCGCCATCATCACGACTGCGATTGCCGGAAACAAGTTCGTACCCGTCACACCCTTGCCACAGGCCGCGAACGGTGCACAGCGCGTGCGATCCCGGGCCGGCCCCGCGCGGGCCGTCGGCCATCAGTTCCCCGAATGGGGGTATCCGGGTTGTGCGCCACTCAGGAGCGCCGACAATCGGAGGAGACAGCCATGGGCCTGACGTTCCGCAAGAGCTTCCGCATCCTTCCCGGCGTGCGACTGAACATCAACCGCCACTCCTGGTCCATCACGACCGGCGGCGGCAAGCACGGTCCCCGTCACACCCACAGCAGCACCGGACGCCGTACGACCTCGATGGACCTGCCCGGCCCGTTCGGCTGGCGCAAGACCACGACCAAGCGCCGCTGACCCCGTGTCACCCGAACGGACCCCCCAGGAGGCTCGATCTCATATCTGAGATAACCTCAACCTCATGTCAGACGACTACCTCGTACGCATCGGTAAGCTCATCCGTGACGCCCGGCAGCACCGTGGCTGGACTCAGGCGCAGCTCGCGGACGCGCTCGGCACCAGCCAGAGCGCGGTCAACCGCATCGAGCGCGGCAACCAGAACATCAGCCTTGAGATGATCGCCCGGATCGGTGAAGCCCTGGACAGCGAGATCGTGTCGCTGGGCTACGCGGGTCCGATGCACCTGCGGGTCGTCGGCGGCCGTCGGCTGTCCGGCGCCATCGACGTCAAGACGAGCAAGAACGCGTGTGTGGCGCTGCTGTGCGCGTCCCTGCTGAACAAGGGGCGTACGGTGCTGCGCCGGGTGGCGCGGATCGAGGAGGTGTACCGCCTGCTGGAGGTCCTGAACTCCATCGGCGTGCGCACCCGCTGGGTCAACGACGGCGTGGACCTGGAGCTGGTCCCGCCGGCCGAGCTGGAGATGGACGCGATCGACGCGGAGGCGGCCGTCCGCACCCGCTCGATCATCATGTTCCTCGGCCCGCTGCTGCACCGCATGGACCGCTTCATGCTGCCCTACGCGGGTGGCTGTGACCTCGGTACCCGCACGATCGAGCCGCACATGATCGCGCTGCGCCGGTTCGGCCTGGACGTCGCGGCGACCGAGGGCCAGTACCACGCCGTGGTGGACCGCACGGTCCGCCCGGACCGCCCGATCGTGCTGACCGAGCGCGGCGACACCGTGACGGAGAACGCGCTGCTGGCGGCGGCCCGCCACGACGGCGTGACCGTCATCCGCAACGCCTCCTCGAACTACATGGTCCAGGACCTCTGCTTCTTCCTGGAGGCCCTGGGCGTACGGGTCGAGGGCATCGGCACCACCACGCTCACGGTGCACGGTGTGCCGAACATCGACATCGATGTCGACTACTCCCCCTCCGAGGACCCGGTCGAGGCGATGAGCCTGGTCGCGGCGGCCGTGGTGACGGAGTCGGAGCTGACGGTGCGCCGGGTGCCGATCGAGTTCCTGGAGATCGAGCTGGCGGTCCTGGAGGAGATGGGGCTCGACCACGACCGAAGCCGCGAGTACTTCGCGGACAACGGCCGCACCCGCCTGGTCGACCTCACGGTCCGCCCCTCCAAGCTGGAGGCGCCGATCGACAAGATCCACCCCATGCCGTTCCCCGGCCTCAACATCGACAACGTCCCCTTCTTCGCGGCCATCGCCGCCGTCGCCCAGGGCCAGACCCTCATCCACGACTGGGTCTACGACAACCGGGCCATCTACCTCACCGACCTCAACCGCCTCGGTGGCCGCCTCCAACTCCTCGACCCCCACCGCGTCCTGGTCGAGGGCCCCACTCGCTGGCGCGCCGCCGAAATGATGTGCCCCCCTGCTCTCCGCCCCGCCGTCGTCGTCCTGCTGGCGATGATGGCCGCCGAGGGCACGTCGGTGCTGCGCAACGTGTACGTCATCAACCGGGGGTACGAGGATCTGGCGGAGCGGTTGAACTCGATCGGCGCACAGATCGAGATCTTCCGGGACATCTGATACGCGGAAGCCGTCGCACCCCCTCCTGGCCTTCGATGCAGCGGGTCAGGAAGGGGTGCGGTGAGCGAGGGCGGCGAAGCAGCGGCGTCCGCTCGCCCACTGGTCCGTGTCGCGGAGGCCGATGTCCTCGGCGACTCGGTGAAGCGCTCCGGAGAAGCTGTCACAGGTGGGGGCGGCTGCCCGGCCGTAAGGGGCGAACGGGTGTCAGCCCGTGGCCGGAACGGCCGATGCACTGCCCGGGGTGATCCCGCGCGTCCTCGCACCGGGACCTCATGATGGACGGGTGCGACGCTTCAGCACCGAGCGGAAGAGCTTCACCGGTACCGGCGACACCACGCTGACCGTGCAGGCCGGCTGGTTCGTCCTGATCGGCGTCGCCTCCACGGCGGGCCAGGCCCTGCTCTACTGGTCGCTGCGCCATGGTGCCTCTCCGCCGGTGGCCAATCTCGCCTCGCTCGCCGTCGTCACCGTCCTCAACACCGAGGCGAACCGGCGGCTGACCTTCCGCGGTTCCCCCGCGAGCGTCCTTCGAGCGCATCTCGCGGCGGGCGCCCTGTTCGTCCTGGCCTACCTGGTCACCACCGGCGCGATCCTGCTCTTCCGCCACCTGCGGCCCCATGCCTCGCCCGCAGCGGAGACCTGGGTGCTGGTGGCAAGCCTCGCCCTGGTGACCGTGCTGCGCTTCACCCTGCTCCGGCTGGTCGTCTTCGGGCGCCGCCCCTGAGCCCCCGGGGAGGAGACCGACGTCGTTCGCGTGGGCAGCGCCAGTCCGAACACGCCGGTCAGCCACGGACCCGCAACGGACCGCGCCAGAAGTCCGGACGAGCCGACAGCGGCCCGCGGACCGGACTCGGTCCGCGGGCCGCGCAGCCGGTCGGCCCATCGCACCCCCGGCGGGCGGCCGGTGACGGCGGAGATCCACCCTCAGGCCGAGCAGCGGGGGTGGTGAGCAGCCGGTGTCACCAGGTCACGGGCAGCTTCAGGGGGAACCGACGGATCGTCGCGGTGTCCCAGCGCACTTCCTCCGGGGGTACGGCCAGCCGTAGTCCGGGGAAGCGTTCCAGGAGCCGCCCGATGGCCACTTCGAGTTCCGTCATGGCCAGGGGCACCGCGATGCACCGGTGCCCGCCCCAGCCGAACGTCATGTGCGGACGGTTCGGCCGGCCGATGTCGATGGTGTCCGGGTCGGGGTAGCGCTCCGGGTCACGGTTGGCCGCCAGGTACGACACGTGGACGAAGTCCCCTGCCCGGATCCGCGCACCGTCCAGCTCCACGTCCTCGAGAGCCAGCCGGGGGATTCCGACCCCGTTGCGGAACGGGATGTAGCGGAGCATCTCGTTCAGGACGTCGGTCAGGTCCTCGGGCCGGTTCCTGACATGGTCCGCCAGCTCGGGACGGGTGAGGAGGAGGTAGATGATGTTGCTGATCTGGCAGGTCGCCGTGTCCTGGCCGCTGAGTGCCAGCGTCAGGGCGGTGACCGCCAGTTCCCTGTCGCTGAGACAGTCCTCGCCGTCCCGGGCCGCGGCCATCAGGCTGATGATGTCGTCGCCCGGCGACTTCCGGCGCAGTTCGACGAGCTCGCCGAAGTAGTCCGTGAGGTCGGCCTTCGCTTCCGCGGCGGCCTCCTTGTTGCCGGCACCGACGACCAGCAGCCGGAGCACGGACTCCTGAAGGCGCGGCCAGTCCTCGCGCGGGACACCGAGAAGCTCCAGGACGGTGTGCTGGGGAAGCGGGTCGGCCAGCAGTTCCACCACGTCGGCCGGCGACCCGTGTTCCTCTATTTCGTTCAGAAGACGGTCCGCGAGGTCGACGATCCGGGGCCGCATCTCATCGGCCTGCTGCTGGGTGAAGGCCTGCGAGGCCAACTGGCGGACACGGCTGCTGTGCGGCGGGTCCATGACGTTGATCGACTCGGGCGAGACGATGGGCTCCGGCGTCAGCCGAGGGTAGTCGTGGCCGATGATCGCGGCCCGGCTCAGCCGGGGATCGCTGGTCACCCGTTTGACGGCGTCGAAGCCGGTGATGATCCACGCCTCGGCATCGCCGTAGGGAAGCCTGACGCGGGCAGGGGAATCCCGTCCCATCAGGTCGGCGAGCGCGGGATCGAACTCTAGTGCCTCACTGAAGTCGAACGGACACGTGGCTGTCTCCTTGCCGATGGACACCGGACGGCTCCTTCGAGTACGGGACGAATGCGGGATTGATCGCGCCCACGGCGCGGTGGAACCCGTAGGCGACATGCGGTGTGCCGAGGGCCCGGTGGTGGACGAAGAGGTAAGAACGGTAAGAGTGTCGCGGGGTCCCACAGCGACTTCGAAGCCGCCACGCCACACCGACGTGCAGGTTCTGCCGGACGGCCCCACGCCGGGCGGAACCGCGCGGTACTCCGGCACGGGGGTGGGCGGCGCCGCTCTCCTCGTCCCACCGCCCGCGGCGCGCGCCGGCCGGAAGTGACTCGAAAGAGATGTCAATTCATTCTCACTCATTGACATGATGAGCCGGAATACGCTGCACTGTTCAGCTCTCGCGGCAATTCGCAAAAATACCCCGCGCGAGAACGGTGCATGAATTCAAGGAGAATACTCCGTGCCCGATGTCAGTCGTCGTAGGTTTTTGCAGATTGCCGCGGGAAGCGCGGCCGCCACGCAGTTGTCCGCCGGGATCGCGCGGGCCGCGGCCATCGCACCCGTGGCGGGGAGCGGGACGCTCGCCGATGTGGAGCACGTCGTCGTGCTGATGCAGGAGAACCGGTCGTTCGACCACTACTTCGGCACGCTGAGGGGGGTCCGGGGGTTCGGGGACGCGCGGCCGCTCGGGCTGCCGTCGGGGAAGAGCGTGTTCCACCAGGCCGACGGGTCGGGGCGCGAGACACTGCCGTTCCGGCCGGATGCCGACCGGCTCGGCATGCAGTTCATCCAGGATCTCGACCACAGTTGGTCCGGTACGCACGCGGCGTTCAATGGCGGCCTCTACGACAAGTGGATTCCCGCCAAGTCCACGACGACGATGGCTTATCTGACACGCGCGGACATTCCGTACCATTACGCACTCGCGGACGCGTTCACCGTGTGCGACGCGTACCACTGCTCGATGCTGAGTTCCACCGATCCGAACCGTTACTACATGTACACCGGTTATTCCGGGAACGACGGCAAGGGCGGCGGTCCGGTGCTCGGAAATGAGGAGGCCGGGTATTCCTGGACCACCTTCCCGGAGATACTCCAGCAGGCGGGCGTCTCCTGGAAGGTCTACCAGGACACCGGCACCGGACTGGACGCGGCCGGCGGCTGGGGGTGGACCGGTGACGCGTTCATCGGCAACTACGGCGACAACTCGCTGCTGTTCTTCAACCAGTACCGCAACGCCAAGCCCGGAGACCCCCTCTACGACCGGGCACGCACCGGCACCAAGGCAGCCGGCGGCGACGGTTACTTCGACCGCCTGCGCGCCGACGTGACCGCCGGTACCCTCCCCCAGGTCTCCTGGATCGCCACCCCCGAAGCCTTCAGCGAGCACCCCAACTGGCCCGCCAATTACGGCGCCTGGTACATCTCGCAGGTCCTGGACGCGCTCACCTCCAACCCGGACGTCTGGAGCCGGACCGTCCTGCTGCTGACCTACGACGAGAACGACGGCTTCTTCGACCACGTCGTACCGCCCTTCCCGCCCGCCTCCGCCGCGCGCGGGCTGTCCACCGCCGATGTGACGACGGACCTGCACGGCGGCTCGTCCGGGTACGCCGCCGGACCGTACGGGCTCGGCCCGCGTGTGCCCATGCTCGTCATCTCGCCCTGGAGCACCGGGGGTTGGGTCTGTTCGCAGACCTTCGACCACACCTCCATCGTGCAGTTCATCGAGAAGCGGTTCGGGGTGCGCAACCCCAACGTCTCGCCCTGGCGGCGCGCGGTGTGCGGGGACCTCACCTCGGCCTTCGACTTCTCCCGCGGCGACACCGCCGCGCCCGGCCTGCCCGACACCAGCGGCTACCGGCCGCCGGACCACTCCAACCCCGGCAACTACGTGCCCAAGCCCCCGGCCGCCGGCACCCTGCCCAAGCAGGAGCGCGGTACGCGGAGCGCCCGGGCGCTGCCCTACGACCTGGCCGTGGACACCAAGGCGGTCGGGGGGCGGATGCAGTTCACGTTCGCCGCGCTCGGCACCGCCGGCGCCGCCTTCCACGTCACCTCGGCCACCCGCACCGACGGCCCCTGGCCGTACACCGTGGAGGCGGGCAAGAGCCTGACCGACAGTTGGGCGCTGCCGGGCACCCGCTACGACTTCTCCGTGTACGGCCCCAACGGCTTCCTGCGCCGCCAGGCGGGCACCAACTCCGCCGTGGGCCCCGAGGTCACCGCCCGGCACGACAACTCCGCCGGGCAGGTCACCCTGACCTTCACCAACGCGGGCGGCACCGCCGTCACCTTCACCGCGACCGACGCCTACGCTCCGGCCCGGCACTACACGTACACCGTGCAGCCCGGCGCCTCCCGCGTCGTCAAGGGCTGGGGCGTGGCCGCCGCCAACCGCTGGTACGACGTCACGGTCACCGCGAGCGGCGACTCCGCGTTCGTACGCCGCTTCGCCGGGCACGTCGAGACGGGCGCGCCCAGCACGAGCGATCCTGCGACCGCCACGGTGTGATCACGCGGGTCACCGCCCCGTGTCCTCGGCCAGGGTGTGCGCCACCAGCGCGTTCCCACAGACGGGTGAACGACTGCACGGCACCGTCGCGCCGGTGTCCGGGGCGCGCGGTCTCCAGGTGCCGGCCAACATCGACCCGGAGCTGTGCGCACCGGTGGCGGCCGGGCTCGGTCTGCCCGCGCCGGAGCCGATGGTGCCGATCGACGACATCGACCCCTCCCCCGCATTGTCCCAGTTGGGCGACACCTCGCCACCGGAGGGCAGGGTCGTGGGCATCGTGACCGACGGCACGGTCGACGTGCAGCGCAGCTACGCCACCGCACGGTGGGCGCGTCCGGCGTGGTGACCGGGGGCGGCGGCGCCGAGATCCTGGACGAACTGACCACGCTGTTCACCGAGCACCGGGTCCGGGACCGGTTCCCGCCGGCGGCGTGAGCGGACGTGCACAGCCCGGCTGTTTTCCCCTCGTCAGAAGGGGGACTCGTGGCTCATGGTGCGAATCGGATACACGATGATGACCGAGCAGGCCGGGCCGCGTGAGCTGGTCGAGCATGTCGTGCGTGCCGAGGAGGCGGGGTTCGACTTCTCCGTGACGTCGGACCACTACTTCCCCTGGCTGCGCTCGCAGGGCCATGCCCCTTACGCGTGGAGCGTCCTCGGGGCGGCCGCGCAGGCCACGTCGCGGATACCGCTGATGACGTACGTGACCTGTCCGACCTTCCGCTACCACCCGGCGGTGGTGGCGCAGAAGGCGGCGACCCTGCAACTGCTGTCCGAGGGCCGCTTCCGGCTCGGGCTGGGCTCCGGGGAGAACCTCAACGAGCATGTGGTGGGCCAGGGCTGGCCCGCGGTGGACGTGCGGCACGAGATGCTGGAAGAGGCGGTGGAGATCATCCACGCCCTGTTCGAGGGCGGCCACGTCACCTACCACGGCAAGCACTACGACGTGGAGTCGGCCAAGTTGTGGGACCTGCCCGAGCCGCCGCCGCCCATCGGCATCGCCGTCTCGGGCGAGCAGTCCTGCGCGCTGGCCGGGCATCTCGCGGACCTGGTCATCGCCACCGAGCCGAAGAAGGAGCTGCTGGAGTCGTTCGACCGGCACGGCGGCACCGGCAGGCCCAGCGTGGGCCAGCTCCCGGTCAGCTTCGACACCGACCGGGACGCCGCGATCAGCCGCGCGCACGACCAGTTCCGCTGGTTCGGCCTGGGCTGGAAGGTCAACTCCGAGCTGCCGCACCCGGATTCCTTCCACTCGGCGACCCAGTTCGTCACCGAGGACGACGTGGCCTCCTCCATCCCGTGCGGCGACGACCCGGAAGCCTTCGTGGAAGCCGTACGGCCTTATGTGGACGCCGGGTTCAGCGAGGTGGCCCTGGTCCAGATCGGTGGCCCGTCCCAGCCCGCCTTCATCGACTGGTCGGAGAAGACGCTGCTGCCCGCGCTGCGCAACGCCTTCAACTGACCGGCGGCTCGATCCGTACGGCGCCAACCCCTCGGCATCACAGGGCAGTTTGCCGTCATCGTCCGCTGAGCAGTAACAGACAGCGGGCGGTGACGGCAGCCTTTGGGGGGCGCATGGCGTACGTGATCGTGGTGCTGTTCGCGACGGCGCTGGCCGGCTGGGCGGTGCACGGCCGGGCGCGCAGGTTCCCGGGCAGCCTCGCCCTCGCGGTCCTGCCGAGGCATGCCGAGGACCGGCGCCCGCTGGCCCAGGCCCGGGCGAACGTGCGCAGCCTGGAGCAGATCGCCCGCTCGGAGGAGTCCGCCGCGCGGGCCGAGGTGGCACGGCAGGAGCAGAAGCGCGAGGAGGACCTGCGTGCCGCCGCGCGGCGGATCGCCTCCCTGGAGAAGCCCGGCCGCGGCAAGCGGCTCGACGCGCTGGGCGAACTCACCTTGTACGAGCACGTGTTGGTGAAGCGCACCGCCAACGGCGCCACCCGCACGCTGCACTTGGCCGACCGCCGGGTCAGGATCGACTCCGGCGACAGCGCCTACTACCTCTACGTCCTGGAGGCCGACGGCACCCCCGACCGGACCAACTACCCGCGCCGGACCGGCGAGGGCGAGGAGGCGAAGGGGTTCACCGAGGACCGGGTGCGGGACTTCGCCGACGCGGTGCAGCGGGCCGTGGCCAAGGAGAACACCTTCCGCGCCACTCTGCCGGAGCAGTTGAAGCAGGCCCAGCACGACCGCGAGCTGCTGGAGCAGGACACCGAGGCCGTGGACCGGGCGCGGAAGCGGCACGCCGAGATCCAGGCCCGCAACAAGGACAACCCCCGCCTGGCCGAGGCGCGCACCGAGCTGGAGGCCGCCCGGCTGGAGTGGCGGCGGCACACCGGGCGGATGCCTCCTCCCTAGGGGCACCGCCGCCGGCCCAGCAGGTCAGCTCCGGACGAGCGTGATGTCCCGGTCCTGAGTGGCGTGGAACACGGGCAGCGGCACCAGTCCGCTCGGGCGCAGCTCCATCACGTTCGCCTGGACGTGCGCCGCCCCCGCCTCGAGCGTCTCCGAGGAGACCTTCCCGGAGTTCTCCCACCGGTGCTCGATGCCGTCACACCGGGCGGCGCCGCCCCCGACACCGTGCCGGACGCGCGGGTCGGCCTGGCTGACGGAGGAGCTGACGAAGACCGGCCCGGTGCCGGGCAGGCAGCGGTAGGTGCCGGAGAGCGTGACGGTGCCGTCGGCCGCGAGGCGGGCGGTGGAGTCGACGGTGACGCTCTCACCGGGGGCCGCGGCGGCCGGGGCGGCGAGGGCGCACAGCAGGGCGGCACCGCCGAGCGTGGCGGCGAGGACGGGACGTAGGGGCATCGGACGCCTCCCGGTGTGGGGTGTGGGGGCTCTCACAGGTACCGGCGCCGCCCCGTGCGGCACGCGACCGTCACCCCAGCGGTGGCGCGTCAATGGGCCGGGCGCAGTCGTCCCCGTATCCCCCGCTCCGGGCCCGCGCACCGATGGTGACCAGCAGGTATGCCGAAGACCTAAAATGATCAACGTGTCCGAGCAGCACGCCCCCAGGTCCCTCATCGTCACGCTCTACGGCGCCTACGGCCGCTCCGTACCGGGCCCGGTGCCCGTCGCCGAGCTGATCCGGCTGCTGGCCGCTGTCGGGGTGGACGCGCCCTCGGTGCGCTCCTCGGTGTCCCGGCTCAAGCGGCGCGGCATGCTGGTGCCGGCCCGCACCGCCGGGGGCGCGGCGGGGTACGAGCTGTCGGCGGAGGCGCACCGGTTACTGAGCGCCGACGACCGCCGTATCCACGCCGCCGGGCCCGCCGAGGACGCGGGGTGGGTGCTCGCGGTGTTCTCGGTGCCCGAGTCGGAGCGGCAGAAACGGCATGTACTGCGGTCCCGGCTGGCCGCGATGGGCTTCGGCGCGGCGGCTCCGGGTGTGTGGATAGCCCCGGCCCGGCTGCACGAGGAGGCCCGGCACACGCTGGGCCGGCTGGGGCTGGACGCCTACGTGGACCTCTTCCGGGGCGATCATCTGGGGTTCGCCCCCACGGTCGAGGCGGTCCGCCGCTGGTGGGACCTGCCGGCCATCGCCGGGGAGCACGAGCGGTTCCTCGCGGCGCACGCGCCGGTGCTGCGCGCCTGGGAGGACCGGCCGGACACCCCGGCCGAGGACGCCTACCGGGACTATCTGCTGGCCCTGGACTCCTGGCGCAGGCTGCCCGGCACCGACCCCGGTCTGCCGGCCCGGCTGCTGCCCGCCGACTGGCCGGGGGCGCGCTCGGCGCGGGTGTTCCGGGCGCTGCACGAGCGGCTGCGGGACGCGGGCGCGGCCTTCGTCGGGGTGTGAGCGCGGCAGCCGGTGACCAGGCGCTCGCTCCGTGGCACCGGACGGCTGAAAGAGGCACCCTCGGGCTGTGACTGTGGTCACTCGACGGGGGTGGCGGCCCGGCGCGCGCGACCGTCCCGTCACCGGTGTCACCGGTGATCGACAGGGACGTAACAGCAGCTACGGGAGGGGGTGGTGGGGCGTTCGGCGTGCTCCGCGGACGGGTATCGGGACCCATGGTTCCGGCCACTGCCCGCCGGGGGTTTCGATGGCCGGACCCGTACCATTTCCTACAGTCGAAGGCAGGACAGCCTGCTGCATGAACGGACTCACCGTGCACGAACGCCCCACCGAATCGGCCTCCTGGCGCATCGCGCTGCCGCACACCGCCGCGGCGGTGCCGGTGGCGCGTGCCCTGGTGCGGTCGGCCCTGGCCGAGGTGGGGCACATGGCCGACTGCGACACGGCGGAGCTGCTGACGGCCGAGCTGGTCGCGAACGCGGTGGAGCACACCGCGGGCAGCGGTCCGATCGAGCTGGTGGTGGAGCTGCGGCCGACCGGCTGCCAGGTCGAGGTGCACGACCCCGACCCGGAGCCGCCCGGCCATCTCACCCGCCCGGTGATCGAGGAGCCCGACCCCTGGCAGGAGGGAGGGCGCGGCCTGTTGCTGATCCGCGCCCTCAGTTCGTCCTGTGGTCACCGCCCCACCTCGTCGGGCAAGGCGGTGTGGTTCAGACTGCCTGTCGTTCCCGCTCAGCGTTCGGCGTGACGCCGGCCGCCTCGGCGCGGCCCAGCGTGGAGTGCCGGCGCCCGTAGGCGTAGTACACGCCGAGGCCCACCGCGAGGAAGACCGCGAACTGCACCCAGGTCTGCCAGCCCGTCTCGTACATCAGGTAGAGGCAGAAGGCGACGCCGAGCAGCGGGGCGACGGGGTACAGCGGCACCCGGAAGCTGCGCTTCAGGCCCGGCTCGCGGCGGCGCAGGGCGATCACCACGATGTTGACGACGGCCATGATGGCGAGCGTGCCGATGGTGCACAGGTTCACCACCGCGTCGAGCGGGGCGAAGGCTGCCGGGACGGCGAAGACGACCGCGACGATGAGGGTGCCCGCCACCGGGGTGGAGGTCTTCGGGGACACCTTCTCGAAGACGCGCGGGATCAGTCCGTCGCGGGACATCGACAGCAGGATGCGGGTCTGGCCGTACATCACGGCGAGCACGACCGAGGCGATGGCGACGACCGCGCCGAAGGCGATGACACCGCCGCCGATGGTGGAGCCGGTGACCATGTTGACCACGTACGACAGCGCCGCGGGGCGTCCGCCGACCTGGGGGGCGCCGATGGCACCGATCGCGGCGACCGCGACGGCGCAGTACAGCAGGGTGACCAGGCCCATGCAGACGAGGATCGCCACCGGGATGTCCCGGCGCGGGTTCTTCGCCTCCTCGCCGGCGGTGGTGATCGCGTCGAAGCCGATGTACGAGAAGAAGGCCGCGGTGGTGCCCGCGCCGATGCCGCCCAGGCCCGCCGGGGAGAACGGGGTGAGGTTGCCGTCCTTGAACGCGCTGTAGCCGATGGCGCAGAACGCGAGCAGGATGACGAGCTTCACGGCGGCCATGGCGGCGGTGGCCCGAGCGCTCTCACGCACACCGCGCATCAGCAGCACGGCGGCCATGGCGATGACGATCACGGCGGGCAGGTTCACCACGCCGCCGTCGGCGGGTCCGGCGGACAGCGCGGTGGGGAGCTGCCAGCCGGTGAGGCTGTGCAGGAGTTCGTTGACGTACTGGCTCCAGCCGACCGCGACGGCCGAGATGGAGATGCCGTACTCCAGCAGCAGGCACCAGCCGACCAGGAAGGCGGTGGACTCGCCGAGACCGGCGTAGGCGAAGGAGTACGAGGAGCCGGAGACCGGTATCGCGCCGCCCAGCTCCGCGAAGGAGAAGGCGGTGAACACACAGGTGATCGCGGCGAGGACGAAGGAGACGACCACGGCGGGTCCGGCCTGCGCGACGGAGTCGGAGAGGCCGACGAAGATGCCGGTACCGACGATGGCGCCGACACCGAAGCAGATGAGCTGGAAGAGGCCCATGGTGCGCTTCAGACCGTGGCCCTCGCGGTCGGCGCCGGATTCGGCGACGAGCAGGTGCGGGGACTTGATGCGGGGAGCGGGCATGCGGGTGGTGCTCGTTTCTGGTGGTGCGGACGGCCCGATCAGGCCGCTGCGTCGGCGCGGCACGGGATGGGGGCCAGGCCGTCGGTCAGGATAAGGCCAGGTGAGGTGGGTCACGCAAGGGTTTGTGACGTATCCCAGAGGGTGGCGACGAGCACCGCCTTGATCGTGTGCATCCGGTTCTCCGCCTCGTCGAAGACCACCGAGTGCTCGGACTCGAAGACCTCGTCGCTGACCTCCAGCTCGGTCAGTCCGTACCGTTCGTGGATCTCGCGGCCGACCTTGGTGCCGAGGTCGTGGAAGGCGGGCAGGCAGTGCAGGAAGCGCACGTCCGGGTTGCCGGTGGCGCGCAGCACGTCCATCGTCACGGCGTACGGGCCGAGCAGGCCGATGCGCTCGTCCCAGACCTGCTGGGGCTCCCCCATGGACACCCAGACGTCGGTGGCGACGAAGTCGGCGCCGCGCACACCCTCCTTCACGTCCTCGGTGAGGGTGACGCGGGCGCCGGAGACGTCGGCGAGCCGGCGGGCCAGCGCGACGATGGTCTCGTCGGGCCAGAGCAGCCGGGGCGCGACGATACGGACGTCCATACCGAGCAGGGCGCCGGTGACCAGGTAGGAGTTGCCCATGTTGTAGCGGGCGTCGCCCAGGTAGGCGAAGGCGATGCGGTCCAGGGGCTTGTCGCTGTGCTCGGTCATGGTGAGCAGGTCGGCGAGCATCTGGGTGGGGTGCCACTCGTCGGTGAGCCCGTTGTAGACGGGGACGCCCGCGTGCGCGGCCAGTTCCTCGACGACGCCCTGGCCGTGCCCCCGGTACTCGATGGCGTCGTACATCCGTCCCAGCACGCGGGCGGTGTCCTTGACGGACTCCTTGTGGCCGATCTGGGAGCCGGAGGGGTCGAGGTAGGTGGTGTGGGCGCCCTGGTCGGCGGCGGCGACCTCGAAGGCGCAGCGGGTGCGCGTCGAGGTCTTCTCGAAGATCAGGGCGATGTTGCGGCCGGTCAGGTACCGCGTCTCGGTTCCGGCCCGCTTGGCCGCCTTCAGCTCGGCGGCCAGCGCGAGCAGCCCGCGGAACTCCTCGGCCGTGAAGTCCAGCTCCTTGAGGAAGTGGCGGCCGGTGAGGGCGGTCGGGACTGTCGCCATGGGGGCGCTCCAGGGGTACGTGGTGCACTGACTCCGGTAATTCTATACGAGCCTCGGCATTTCTATTCAGACTGCGGCATGACTATGCGCCGACTCACACGGTGCCCGGCCTATACGGGGTCCCGCTCCACCGGGCAGCTCATGCAGCGCGGCCCGCCCCTCCCCCGTCCCAGCTCGCTGCCCGGGATCTCTATGACCTCGATGCCCTGCTTGCGCAGATGGGTGTTGGTGGTGGCGTTGCGCTCGTAGGCGACGACGACTCCGGGCTCGACGGCGAGGACGTTGCAGCCGTCGTCCCACTGCTCGCGCTCGGCGGCGTGCACGTCCTGGGTGGCGGTGAGCACCCGGATCTCGCCGAGGCCCAGGGCGGCGGCGATGGCCCGGTGCATGTGCTCCGGCGGATGGTCGGTGACCTTCAGCTCGCGCTCCCCGACGCCGGGCTCGATGGTGTACGAGCGCAGCATGCCGAGCCCGGCGTACTGGGTGAAGGTGTCGCCGTCGACCATGGTCATCACGGTGTCGAGGTGCATGAAGGCGCGCCGCTTGGGCATGTCCAGCGCCACGATGGTCTGCGCGGAGCCCGCCGCGAACAGCTTGTGCGCGAGCATCTCCACGGCCTGCGGGGTGGTGCGCTCGCTCATCCCGATCAGCACGGCGCCGTTGCCGATCACCAGCACGTCACCGCCCTCGATGGTGGAGGGGTAGTCGGCCTGGCCCCGCGACCAGATGTTGAAGCCCTCCTTCTTGAAGAGGGGGTGGTGCCGGTAGATCGCCTCGAAGTGCACGGTCTCTCGCTGCCGGGCGGGCCAGCGCATGGCGTTGATGGAGACGCCGTCGTAGATCCACGCCGAGGTGTCGCGGGTGAAGAGGTGGTTGGGCAGCGGGCCGAGCAGGAAGTCGTCCAGCTCCATGACGTGGAAGCGGACCGACGCCGGCTCGGGGTGGCCGGCCAGGAACTCCCGCTTGGTCATGCCGCCGACCAGCGCCTCGGCCAGCTCGCCGGGGGCCATCGCGTCGAAGGCGGTGCGCAGATGGTCGGTGGCGAGGGGGCCGTACTCCTTCTCGTCGAAGACGTGGTCGAGCACCAGGGCGCGGGCCTCCGGGACGGCCAGGGTCTCGGTGAGCAGGTCGCCGAAGAGGTGCACCTCGACCCCGCGGTCGCGCAGCACGTCGGCGAACCCGTCGTGCTCGGCGCGCGCCCGGCGTACCCACAGCACGTCGTCGAAGAGCAGGGCGTCCTTGTTGCTGGGGGTGAGGCGCTTGAGTTCGAGGTCCGGTCTGTGCAGGATCACCCGGCGCAGCCGCCCGGCCTCGGAGTCGACGTGGAATGCCATGCCTTCATCCTGGCCGCCCGCGACCGGGTTCACGCGCCTCCCGACCGTTTCCGCGCCCTTGTTTTCGACGCGGCTTTCGAAGCGGCTTTCGTCGGGGTTCGGCGGAGTGACGGGAAACGGCGGGGGTCTCGCGTGACGTGTGCTCGGACAGTGACAGGTGACGCACGCGTGGTTCCCGTGATCGGTGGCTGGTGGTACACACGGCGGATGCACGTGTTCCTGTCCGCCAGCAGGAAGGTTGCTCCCGCATGTCCGCATCACGACGTCAGGTCCTGGCCTCCGCGAGCGCCGTGGGGGCGGGGATCGCCTTCACCGGCGCCCTGTCCGAGCTGTTCGCCGGCACCGCCGCCGCGCAGCCGCTGGGCCGCACCGGGTACGGCCCGCTCGTCCCCGACCCGGACGGCCTGCTCGACCTGCCGAAGGGGTTCCGCTACCGGGTGCTCTCCCGCGAGGGCGACCCCCTGCGCTCCGGCGAGGGTCCGGTGCCGTCCAACCACGACGGCATGGCCGCCTTCGCGGGCCGCGACGGCCGCACCCACCTCGTCCGCAACCACGAGAACCGCCCCACCGCCAAGATCCGCGTCCCGGCCGTCGAGGGGCTCACCTACGACCCGGAGGGGCACGGCGGCTGTACGGCCCTGACGCTGGACTCCCACAATCGGGTGCTCGCCGAGCGCGTCGCCATCGCCGGTACCGCCGTCAACTGCGCGGGCGGCCGCACCCCGTGGGGCACCTGGCTGACCTGCGAGGAGACCGAGGACCGGGCGGGCGACAACGGCCACACCAAGGACCACGGCTTCATCTTCGAGGTCCATCCCACCGACCCCCACCGCACCGGCGCCGTCCCGCTGACCGCGATGGGCCGCTTCCAGCACGAGGCCATCGCCGTCGACCCCGGGCGCGGTGTGGTCTACGAGACCGAGGACGCCTTCCTCAAGCCGTTCGGCCTCTTCTACCGCTTCCTGCCCGAGAAGCCGCTCGGCGGTGTCGGTTCGCTCCGCGCGGGCGGCCGCCTCCAGGCGATGCGGGTGCCGGGCGTGCCGGACCTGTCCACGGTCCAGGAGACGGGGGCGTCCTTCGACGGCATCGAGTGGGTGGACGTCCCCGACCCGCTGGCCGCGACCACCCCGACCCGGCTCCAGGACTACGGCCCGCGCGGCGTCACCCACGCCCAGAAGCTGGAGGGCTGCTACTGGGGTGGCACCTGCGTGTACTTCGTGTCGTCCTTCGCCCACAGCGCGGAGGGCTCGGCCGCCGACCACTTCGGTCAGATCTGGCGGTACGACCCGCGGCGCCGCCGCCTCACCCTGGTGATCGTCTTCGGCCCGGACACCGACGTCCGACTGCCCGGCGAGTCCCCGGACAACATCTGCCTCGCCCCCAGCGGCGGCCTGATGGTGTGCGAGGACGGCAACGGCGCCCAGCACGTCTTCGGCGTCACACGCGGCGGCGAAGTGTACGCGATGGCCCGCGGCCGGCAGAACACCGGCACCCCGGAGGAGCCGGAGTGGGGCGAGTTCGCGGGCGTCACCTTCTCGCCCGACGGCGACACGATGTACGTCAACTGCTACACCCCGGGCACCACGTTCGCGGTGACCGGGCCCTGGCGGAGGTAGCCCCCGCCAGGGCGGCCGGTGGATCACAGCCGCGGGTCCACCGGCTCCGACTCCAGCGCGAGGACGCCGAACACCGCTTCGTGCACCCGCCACAGGGGCTCGCCGTCGGCGAGGCGGTCCAGGGCTTCCAGACCGAGGGCGTACTCGCGGATCGCCAGTGAGCGCTTGTGGTTGAGGAAGCGGCGGCGCAGCTTGGCCAGGTTGTCGGGGCGGGTGTACTCGGGACCGTAGATGATCCGCAGGTACTCGCGGCCCCGGCACTTGATGCCCGGCTGCACCGGCCGGCCCTGCCCGTCGCGGACGAGCGCGCCGAGCGGCTTGACGACCATGCCCTCGCCGCCCCGGCCGGTCATCTCCAGCCACCAGTCGATGCCCGCCCCGACCGACTCCGGGTCGCCGGTGTCGACGTACAGGCGCCGGGTGGTCTGGAGCAGGCCGGAGGCGTCGTGCTCCACCAGGCGGTCCAGCAGAGCGAGTTGCTCGTCGTGCGGGAGTCCGGCGAGGCTGCGGCCGCGTACCGCGAGCACCTGGAAGGGGGCGAGGCGGACGCCGTCGAGGCCCTCGGTGGTCCAGCAGTAGCGGCGGTAGGCGTCGGTGAACGCGGCCGCGTCGGCGGCCCGTTCGCGCTGCCGCGCCAGGAGCGCGGACACGTCGGCGCCGCGGGCCCCGGCCGCCTCCAGCGCGGCGAGCGCGGGCGGGAACACGGCGCCGGAGGCGGCGCCCACGGCGGCGTACTGGCGGCGCAGCAGTCCCTCGGACTTCAGCGACCACGGCATCAACTCGGCGTCCAGCAGCAGCCAGTCGGTGTCGAGCCGCTCCCACAGGTCCGCCTCGGTGACCGCCGCCCGGAGCCGGCCCAGGATCTCCTCGGTCACCGCGCCGTCGTCGAAGAACGGCCGCCCGGTACGGGTGTAGAGCGCGCCCGTGGGCCCCTCCCCCACACCGAACCGCTTGGCGGCGGTCGCCGCGTCCCGGCAGACGAGGGCCACGGCCCGCGAGCCCATGTGCTTCTCCTCGCACACGACCCGCTCGACCCCGTCCCGCGCGTACTGCGCGAACGCCTCGGCCGGGTGCTCCAGGTAGCCGTCCACCTGGGAGGTGGGCGTCGGCGCCATGGTGGGCGGGAGGTACGGCAGCAGGCGCGGGTCCACGGCGAAGCGGCTCATCACCTCCAGGGCGGCGGCCGCGTTCTCCTCGCGCACCGCGACCCGGCCCAGGTACCGCGTCTCGACACCGCCCCGGCCGGTGACGTCGGCCAGGTCCAGCGGCCGTCCGTCGTGGCCGCCGGGCGCGTCGACGCGCAGCGGCCGGACCGGCTCGTACCAGGTCCGCTCGGCGGGCACGTCCACGATCTCGCGCTCCGGCCAGCGCAGCGCGGTCAGCTTGCCGCCGAAGACGGCGCCGGTGTCGAGGCAGATCGTGTTGTTGAGCCAGGTGGCTTCCGGCACCGGGGTGTGGCCGTACACCACGGCGGCGCGGCCCCGGTAGTCCTCGGCCCACGGGTAGCGCACGGGCAGCCCGAACTCGTCGGTCTCACCGGTGGTCTCGCCGTACAGGGCGTGCGAGCGGACCCGGCCGGAGGTGCGGCCGTGGTACTTCTCCGGCAGGCCGGCGTGGCAGACCACGAGGCGGCCGCCGTCGAGGACGTAGTGGCTGACCAGGCCGTCGAGGAAGCGGCGGACCTCGTCCCTGAACTCCTCGCTCTCGCCGTCCATCTGGGCGACGGTCTCGGCGAGGCCGTGGGTGTGCTGGACGGTGCGGCCCTTGAGGTAGCGGCCGAACTTGTTCTCGTGGTTGCCCGGCACGCACAGCGCGTTCCCGGCCGCGACCATGCCCATCACGCGCCGCAGCACGGCGGGGCTGTCGGGACCCCGGTCGACCAGGTCACCGACGAACACGGCGGTACGGCCCTCGGGGTGGACGCCGTCGGTGTAACCCAACTTGGCCAGCAGCGAATCCAGTTCGGCGGAGCAGCCGTGGATGTCGCCGATGATGTCGAAGGGGCCGGTGAGGTGGGTGAGGTCGTTGTACCGCTTCTCGGTGACGATCGTGGCGCCCTCGACCTCGGCGACCCCGCGCAGCACATGCACCTTGCGGAAGCCCTCGCGCTCCAGGTGCCGCAGCGAGCGCCGGAGTTCGCGGGTGTGCCGCTGGATCACCCGGCGGGGCATGCCCGCGCGGTCGGGGCGGGCGGCGTTGCGCTCGGCGCACACCTCCTCCGGCACGTCCAGCACGATGGCGATGGGCAGCACGTCGTACTTCTTGGCCAGCTCGATCAACTGCCGCCGGGCGTCCGGCTGGACGCTGGTGGCGTCGACGACGGTACGGCGGCCGGCGGCGAGCCGCTTGCCCGCGATGTAGTGGAGGACGTCGAAGGCGTCACCGGTCGCGCTCTGGTCGTTCTCGTCGTCGGCGACCAGGCCCCGGCAGAAGTCGGAGGAGATCACCTCGGTGGGCGCGAAGTGCTTGCGGGCGAAGGTCGACTTGCCGGAGCCGGTGGCGCCGACGAGGACGACGAGGGAGAGGTCGGTGACGGGCAGCGCCCGTCCCGTGCTGGTCGCGCTCATGCGGCCTTCGCCTCCTTCTTGTCCTGCTCGGTGGTGTCGCGGTGGAAGACGGCCATCTGGGTGGGCGGTCCGACCTCGGGGTCGTCGGGGCCGACCGGGCGGAGGCCGACGGTGTAGCCGTACCGCTCGGCGACGGCGGCCGCCCAGGCGGCGAACTCCGCGCGGGTCCACTCGAAGCGGTGGTCGCCGTGCCGGACGTGCCCCGCGGGCAGGGTCTCCCAGCGGACGTTGTACTCGACGTTCGGCGTGGTCACCAGGACGGTGCGCGGGCGGGCCGCACCGAACACGGCGTACTCCAGCGCGGGCAGCCGGGGCAGGTCGAGGTGCTCGATCACCTCGCTGAGCACGGCCGCGTCGTAGCCGGCGAGCCGCTTGTCGGTGTAGGTGAGCGAGCCCTGGAGCAACTGCACGCGGGACGCCTGCCGTTCGCCCATGCGGTCCAGCTTGAGGCGGCGGGCGGCGATGGCGAGGGCGCGCGCGGACACGTCGACGCCGGTGATCCCGGTGAACCGGGTGTCCCGCAGCAGCTCCCGTACGAGGTGGCCCTCGCCGCAGCCGAGGTCGAGCACCCGCGCGGCGTCCGCCTCGCGCAGCCCGGCGAGGATGGCCTCCCGGCGCTGGACGGCGAGCGGGGTGGGCCGGGGTTCGGCCTCGGTCTCCGCCTCGACGGCGTTGTCGATGTCCTCGACCTCGCTGTCGTCGGTCTCGGCCAGGCGCACCAGCTCCAGCCGCTCCATCGCCTGCCGGGTCAGTGACCAGCGGCGGGAGAGGTAACGGTTGGTGATCAGCCGGTGTTCGGGGTGGCCGGGGAGCCAGCCCTCACCGGCGCGCAGCAGCTTGTCGACCTCGTCGGGCGAGACCCAGTAGTGCTTGGCGTCGTCCAGCACCGGCAGCAGGACGTAGAGGTGGCGCAGCGCCTCGGCGAGGGTGAGCTTCTCGGACTCCAGCACCAGGCGGACGTAGCGGGAGTCGCCCCAGTCGGGGAACTCGGGGTCCAGCGCGACCGGTTCGGCGGTGACGTCCCAGCCGAGCGGGGCGAACAGGGCGCGCACCAGGTCCGGGCCGCCCTTCGCGGCGACGGCGGGCACCTCGATGCGCAGCGGCAGCGGGGCGGCGGCGCGCTCCGGGCGGGCCTTGCACACCCCGCGCAGGGCGGTGGAGAAGACGGCGCTGAGCGCGACGGCGAGGAGCGATGAGGCCGCGTACGGGCGGTCGTTGACGTACTGGCCGAGGGCGGCGTCGGGGGCGCCGCCCCGGCCCTTGCCCTTGCCGCGCCGGATCAGCGCGATGGGATCGACCTCCAGCAGCAGCGCGGCCGTGCAGCGCTCGACCTCCGCCTCGGGGTAGAAGACGTGCGCGGTCCCGTGGGACGTGCTGAACGTCTGCGCGTTGCCGGGGTTCTTGTGCAGCAGGAACCCGAGGTCGGTGGCGGGGGTGGCGGCGGTGCCGCGTGTGGAGATCGTCAGGAACACGTGTCCGAGTCTCGCGGTCCTCGGGCGCGTTGACCACAGGTTTTCAGGAGTTGGGGCCCGCCGCACGCTTGACGGCGGGCCCCGGCGGCGGGCGTCAGGAGAGCTGGGGCATGACCTCGGCGGAGATCAGCTCGAGCTGGTCCAGGTCGTCGAGGTCGAGCATCTGGAAGTAGATCCGCTCGGAGCCGACCTCCTGGTACCGGCCGATCTTCTCGACCACCTCGGCCGGGGTGCCGGCCAGACCGTTGGCCTTCAGCTCGTCGACCTCGCGGCCGATGACGGCGGCGCGGCGGGCCACCTCGGCGTCGTCCCGGCCGACGCAGGCGACCAGGGCGTTGGAGTAGACGAGGGAGTCAGGTGCGCGGCCGGCCTCCTCGGCGGCGGCGCGGACCCGGCCGAACTGGCGCTCGGTGTCCTCCAGGGACGCGAAGGGGATGTTGAACTCGTCGGCGTAGCGGGCCGCGAGGCGCGGGGTGCGCTTGGCGCCGTGGCCGCCGATGAGCACCGGGATCTTGTGCTGGGCGGGCTTGGGCAGCGCGGGGGACTCGGTGAGGTCGTAGTAGGTGCCGTGGAAGTCGTAGGTCTTGCCGGCCTCGGTGGCCCACAGACCGGTGACGACCTCGAGCTGCTCCTCCAGGCGGGCGAACTTCTCCTTCGGGAAGGGGATGCCGTACGCCTTGTGCTCCTCCTCGAACCAGCCCGCGCCGAGGCCGAGTTCGACCCGGCCGCCGGACATCTGGTCGACCTGCGCGACCTGGATGGCGAGCACGCCGGGCAGCCGGAAGGTACCGGCGGTCATGAGGGTGCCGAGCCGGATGCGGCTGGTCTCACGGGCGAGCCCGGCGAGCGTGATCCAGGCGTCGGTGGGTCCGGGCAGGCCACTCGCGCCGCCCATGCGCAGATAGTGGTCCGAGCGGAAGAACGCGTCGAACCCGAGATCCTCGGTGGCCTTCGCCACGGTGAGCAAGGTGTCGTAGGTGGCCCCCTGCTGGGGCTCGGTGAAGATACGGAGGTCCATGCCCTCCATCCTGCCCGCCATCGGCCCGGCGAGCCGCATCGGCACCACTGCGGGCCTGGTCCCGGACAGGACACCCTGGCCCGGTCAGCCCCGCTCCCGCTCCGGCAGCAGCTCCTCCCTGGCCGCCAGTTTGCGCAGCATCTCCAGCACCCGGTCGCGGGACTCGTCCGCCGCGTCGATGGCCTCCATGCACTGCCAGTACACCGCCTCGTCGGAGGCCCCGCTGGCTATGCCGACCAGAGCCATGCCCACCTCCCCGAGCAACCCGCACAGGCCCAGCAGGGTCCGGCGCGCGTCGGCCAGCTCGGTGAGCCGGGCGGCGAGCAGGTCCCCGGTGTCCAGCTCGGGCGGGTCCAGCACCCCGCACCCACGCCCCGCCAGCTCCATCAGCCCCAGCGCCTCCCCGCGCAGCTCCGGCGGCCCGGACACCGCCAGCCTGCTGCCGATCGCCTGCGACAGTGCCTGCGCCTGCCACACCTCCCTCAGAGTCCCCGCCGCGTCGGCAGCCGCCACCAACGCTTCTCTGCTGACCTCGATGAGCCGTAACGCGTCCATCCGCCGCCCCGTCCCCGTCCGTCCGTTCGACCGCACATATGTCTTCACTACCCAGAGTGACGCCACTTGGTGCGAAAAGCCAGAGGAAGACGGAAATCTGTGGACAACAATTCGGAATCGACAGGGGAATTGACTCCATAGAGTGATAGTGGAGCGGATTCTTCCGGGCCGGATCAGCGGGAGGGCTCCTCGGGCACCGTCCGGGGGTCGGCGCGCTCGAAGAACTCCTGCAACGCGTCGTGCGCGTAGGCGTAGCCACCGCCCGCGCGGCGCAACAGGGCGCGTTCCGTGGCATGTTCCAGGAAGGGACCGAGCCGACTCGGCAGCAGGCCCGACCTGCTGCCGCCGAATGCGAGGGCGCGGGTCCGCAGCCAGGCACGGCCGGGGCCCGTGATCATGAAGAGGCAGGTGGACATCGGCACGGCGGCCAGACATGCCTGCCAGGGCCAGCCTGCGAGCGCGTAGGCGGCGCTCTCCGCCCCGCCGAGTGCCAGGGCGGCCAGCAACAGGGTCCGCAGCACTCGGCCGGAGACGGAGAGCGCCTCACCCGGATAGTCCGGCTCACGGCGGTAGTCGGGGATCAGGCCGAGCCCCAGCAGGCCGCCCACGAGGATGGTGAGCGCGACCACCAGTCCGGCGACGGCTGTCGTGCTCACCCCGACCACGGCCCCGCAGGCCGCGGCTCCCGTGGCCGCCGGGACGACCCAGCGGGCGGCACGGGAGGCCACCCAGGTCCACCGGGTGGCCGCTCGCGGAACACTCCCCTCGTCGTCGAGGAAGAACGAGATCTCCCGGCCGAAGGGCTTCATCCGGGTCACGCCGAACAGTGTGAATACCAGCAGACCGACCGCCAGACTCAGCGGGACCGCGCTCAGCAGCCCCGGCAACGGCCCCCAGGCATAGACGGACAAGGGCGCCACGAAGACCGTGAAGAAGCAGGTGGCGAGGACGCCGCCGGTCGATCCGGTGCTGGCGTGATCCAACCCGACGCGCGCGGTGAACCGGCCGAACCACCCGGTGGGCCTGCCCTGCGGCAGATACCTCTCTTCGCCCTTGCGGGGAAGCCACTCGGGGGTCAGCTCGTCCACATAGAGCAGCGTGCGCAGACGGCTCCCGCGCCGCGTCATCAGCCGGGCCAGGTAGGCCAGATAACGGTAGGTCTCGGAGGGCGAGAAACCCCGCTCGCCGATCGCGGGTGAGCCCGGTTCGGCGCGGGCGAGGACGCGGTGCCGGTAGAGCATGCTCACGACGTAGAGCCGCAGGATCTCCTGCCGCACCTGCGCGGCGTCGCCGTCGGGCAGGGGCAACGAGGTGGTGCCGTCGCGGTAGGCCAGAACAGCCAGCACCACCATCAGCGGGGTCCGGAAGACGGCCGCCACCTCGGCGTTCCGCTCGGTCAGCCGCAGCAGCGGGTCCAGCGTCTCACCGGCCGCCCGGAAGGCCCGCTGCGCCTCCGCCACATCGACGGGGGCCAGGGAGACCGCGCCGTCGAGGGCCAGCCGGGCGGGCAGCCGGTCGTACTCGGTCGAGCGGCAGGTCATGGCGACCCGGACGTCGGCGTGGGCCGGGTCCCGGAGGAAGGCGTTGAGGGCTGCGAGGCATTGGGGGCGCCCCTCCTCGGGCACCTCGTCGAGCCCGTCGAGGAGCAGGGTGAGCGTACCGTCGCATAGCCAGCGTTCGGTGAGCGCGGCGGCGACCTGATAGTGCTCGCGGAGTTCGGCGACGACCCACTGGTCGAAGGGGCCCGTGCGCGGCTGCCAGGTGGACAGCAGCAGAACGACGGGGCATCGTGCCGTGTCCTCGGGGGCCTCGCTGTCCAGCAGGGCCTCGGCCAGATGCAGGAGCTGGGTGCTCTTACCGGCTCCCGGCTCGCCGAGGATCAGCAGCCTGCCTCCGAACTCCTCGTGCCACTCGGCTATGCCGCGCGACGGCCCGGTCTCCTCGGGTCCGGCCCCGCGCCCGCCTCCGTCGGAGAGCCAGCCCCGGTCCACGGCATAAGGGCGCTCGCGCAGCGGGGTGGCCAGGCTGACCGTCCCGTCGAGGCGGTGGTGCAGCCCTCCGTCGACCCACACGCGCCGGGTGTACCGGCGTACGCGTTGCCTGGCAGGGTCCGCCCGTTCGGCTCCCCGGTCCTGATACAGCGCCATGTTCACCCCGGTGACACGGACGATGTTCGAACCGAAGACCGTCCGCTGACTGACTGTGCCCGTCAGCGACGCTTCTGCCCTCGCCGGGCCCGGCTCAGTCGCGGCGCCGGCGAAATCGCCGCCCTTCGCCCTCGTCCTCGTCCCCGGACGTGTCACCCGCCGTGGCGCTGGTGGAGTTCCGGTTGGAGCCGAAAACGGTGCGGAAGGAGAACATGCCGCGTTGCTGCGCCTTGGCCGTGCCCGTCTCCCGTACGGTGCCCGGCCGGGCCGTCTCCTCCTGCGAGTCGGCGACAAGGTCGCGCACCACGGCCGCCAAAGCCGCGTCGCTCTGGGTCTCGCGGTCGATCAGCGCGGCCAGCACGCTCTGGTCCACGGACCGTGGGTCCTGGGCCAACTGATCGAGAGCGGCTGTCAATACGGGGCCGTTGCGGCCGCCCCGGTTCCGGAACAGGTCGACCAGTTCCCGGCCGGCGCCCTCGACGAGCCCCTCCACGACGGCCTTGACCATAAGTGCTGCCGCCGCCAGCGCGAACTGCTCCACGACTACCCCCGGTTGATGAGTCCCCTGCCGGGCACCGGTACCGGAAGGACGCGCTCCCGGCCCAGGGCCTCGGCCTCATGCTTCAGGGTGCTTCCCACTTCCCGGCACCGGGAACCGCCCCTCGTTCCGCTCGATCTTCGCCGCGAGAGCCGCCAGCGGGTCGATGCCCAGTACCTCGCAGAACTGGAGGAGGTAGGCGAGGACGTCGGCCACCTCGTCCGTGACGCGGTGCGCGGTGTCCGGATCGCCCATGACGGCGGAGGACTGCTCCGGGGTCAACCACTGGAAGATCTCGACCAGTTCGGCCGCCTCCACACTGAGGGCGGAGGCGAGGTTCTTGGGGGTGTGGTACGGCTGCCAGTCGCGGGCGGCGGCGAACTCGGTGAGCCTGCGCTGGAGTCCGGCCAGATCGGGGTGTTCGGTCACGGCCTCAGGTGTACCACCGTGACGCCCGGTGTCCCCGCGGCCCAGGCCGGATCGCTGATCGCGCCCACCCAGCGGATGTGACCCCGCTCGCCCATCCGGCCCGCCGTGGCGAGGAGTTGGGACCGCTGGCCGGGGTCGAGGCAGCGGTCGAAGCCGTCGGCCAGCACGGTGAGGGTGCGCAGCGCGTCCGGCACCTCCCCCGGCGCGTCCACCTCCAGCACCCCCGGCCCGGTCAGCAGGACCAGGGCCAGCGCGACGTACCGCAGCTCGCCGTCGCCCAGCCGGGCCAGCTCGGTGCGGTGGCCGTCGCCCCGGTCGAGCAGCGCCCGTACCGTGCCGTCCCGCAGCCGTTCGGCGGTCAGGTCGGTCACCGGGCCCGCGCACCCGGCGCGCACCACCTCGACCAACTGGGCGTGTCTGCGCCCGCATTCGGTGCGGGTACGGCTCAGCACGTCGGCCAGGTTGTCGCAGCCCGGCAGCAGCCGGCCCGAACCGGTCGGCACCGGGACGCGCATGCGGGCGGGCGCGGGGTCGCAGGGGAAGACCGAGCGCAGCGCGACGACCATCTGCTCGGCGGCCGCCAGCACCCGGCGCTGCCCGTCCGTCTTCCCGGCCACCCGCAGCGGCAGCAGCGTCGTACCCAGTACGTCGTCCGGGAGCGGCGCGCGGGTCACCGGTGCGGCGCCCGCGGTGTGCCAGGCGGCCTGCACGGTACGGCGGCCCGGATCGCGCAGCGCGGTCTCCAGCAGAACGACCCCGTCCGCGCTGAGCCGCTCGCCCACGATGCGCAGCCGGGGTTCGGCCTGCACCGCCACGTCGAGCTGGACCGGGCCCCCGGCGCCGTCGGCCGTGCAGCCGATCCGGAACCCGCGCCGCCCCTCGGCGTCCGGCCGGGCCCGGTCGGGCACCCAGGCCGACGGATCGGGGAACACCTCCTCCAGCGCGGCCCCGCCGCCCAGCCGGGCGAGCGCCTCGTAGGCGGCGAGCGCGGTGGACTTGCCGGAGCCGCTGGGCCCGGCGAACAGGGTGACGGCGCCCAGCGGAAATAGGGCCCGGCGGTGCCCGGCGAACGCGGACAGCCGCAGCTCGGTGATCCGGGCGCGCACGTCGTACCCGTCGGGGAACGGGGCCGGAGGGGCTGTGGGGAGCGAGGTGACCGACATGAGCGGACCGTAGGACCGCCCTGGCGGGGCGAACCGTTTTCTCCCCGGACCTTCCTACGATCGGGCGACCACCGCGGCCCCCGGCGCGCCACCCGCTCGGCCGAACCGTCCTAAGAACCTACGAGCGGCGGCACGCCGGGAGAGCGGCTCTCAGCCCGACGCCTCCATGCCCATCAGCCCGCTGACCTCGGTCCCCGGCGGCGTCAGCAGGAAGACGTTGCGGTCCACCCGGTGCATCCCGCTGGCCAGCCCGAACACCACGCCGGTACTGAAGTCCAGCACCCGCTTCGCGACATCGCCCTCCGCGCCGGACAGGTCCAGCAGCACCGGCACCCCCGCCATCAGGGTCTCGGCGACGTCGCGGGCGTCCGCGAAGATGTTGACCCGCAGGACGACGAACCGGCGGCGCGTCTCGGTGTCCGCGTCCGGGAGCGTCCGGTGGCTGACCGCGGACGGCCACGCGTCCCGGCCCCGCAGCGGCACGACCTGGGCGAGCCCTTCCCACTGTTCATCGGTGACGTCGTAACGGCTCACCGGCTCCCCCTGACCTGACTCGCTTTCGATGCCTGCACCAGCCAATTCTTACGCCAAGTCACCCGTTCGGCCCAACAACGACACACTGTGCGACACAGCCCTGATCCGGCGTTCGGCCCATCTGCCGTGCACACGGCGCCGGGAGGGCCCGCGGGAGGCCCGGCTCACAACCGCAACGAGGGGAACGTCACAGGCCATCGTTCTGCTGTCACCTGAGCACCCTGTCCTAACATCCGAGCATGACGGTCCTGCCTGACGACGGGCTCTCACTGGCCGCCGAGTTCCCTGACGCGACGCATGAGCAGTGGCAACGCCTGGTCGAGGGTGTCCTGCGCAAGTCCGGCAAGGAAGTCTCCGGCGAGGCAGTCGAGGACGCCCTGTCCACGACGCTGGAGGACGGGCTGCGCACCCGGCCGCTGTACACCGCGCGCGACGCCGCGCCCGACCCCGGCCTGCCCGGCTTCGCGCCGTTCACCCGCGGCGGCCGCCCGGTCGGCAACACGCCCGGCGGCTGGGACGTACGGCAGCGGCACGCGGCGCTCTCCGACGGCTCGGTGCTGGCCGACCTGGAGAACGGCGTCACCTCGCTCTGGCTGGTGCTCGGCGAGGGCGGCATCCCGGTCGCGGACCTGGGCCGCGCGCTCGACGGCGTCTACCTGGACCTGGCCCCCGTGGTCCTGGACGCGGGCGCGGACACGGAGGCGGCCGCGCACGCGCTGCTGAAGCTGTACGAGGAGCGCGGCGTCGCCCCCGAGGACGTGCGCGGCAGCCTGGGCGCCGACCCGCTGGGGTACGAGGCCCGCACCGGTACCCCACCGGCCTTCGTCCCCGTGGCCGCGCTCGCGGCCCGTGCCGCCGCATACCCGGGGCTGCGCACGCTGACCGTGGACGCGCTGCCGTACCACGAGGCGGGCGGCTCGGCCGCGCAGGAGCTGGGCGCCTCCCTGGCCACCGCCGTGGCGTATCTGCGGGAGCTGACCGAGGCCGGGCTGAGCGCCGAACAGGCCGCCGCCCAACTTGAGTTCCGGTACGCGGCGACCGCCGACCAGTTCCTCACCATCGCCAAGCTCCGCGCGGCGCGCCGCCTCTGGGCGCGGGTCGCCGAGGTGTGCGGGGCGCCGGGCGCGGGCGCGCAGGTGCAGCACGCGGTGACCTCGCCGGTGATGATGTCCCGGCGCGACCCGTGGGTGAACATGCTGCGTACGACGGTCGCCACGCTGGCCGCCGGAGTGGCCGGCGCCGACTCCGTGACGGTGCTGCCGTTCGACCACGCGCTGGGCCTCCCCGACGCGTTCGCCCGCCGTATCGCCCGCAACACCTCCACGATCCTGGTCGAGGAGTCGCACCTCGCGCGGGTCGTCGACCCGGCGGGCGGCTCCTGGTACGTGGAGCGGCTCACCGACGAACTCGCGCACGCTGCCTGGGAGTTCTTCCGGTCGATCGAGCAGGACGGCGGTCAGGCAGCCGTGTTGCGCTCCGGCCGGCTCCGCGACGACCTCGCGCGCACCTGGGAGGAGCGGTCCGCGAAGCTCGCCAAGCGCCGCGAACCCATCACCGGGGTCAGCGAGTTCCCCTTCCTGGACGAGAAGCCGGTGCGCCGCGAGCCCGCCCCCGAGCCCCCGTCCGGCGGTCTGCCGCGCGTGCGCCGGGACGAGGCGTACGAGGCGCTGCGGGCCCGCTCCGACGCCCACCTGGCGGCGACCGGCACCCGTCCCCGCATCTTCCTCGCCACGCTCGGACCGGCCGCCGAGCACACCGCCCGCGCCTCCTTCGCCGCCAACCTCTTCCAGGCGGGCGGCATCGAGGCGGTCACCGGCGGGAACTTCGAGGAGAGCGGCGCCACCGAGGCCGTGCTCTGCTCCAGCGACGCCCGCTACGCCGAGGAGGCCGAACAGGCCGCCGAGGCCCTGCGCACGGCCGGCGCCCGGCAGGTGCACCTGGCGGGCCGCCCCGCCGAGTTCGCGGGCGTCGACCGTTACGTCTTCGCGGGCTGCGACGCCGTCGCCGTCCTGTCCGCGACTCTCGACCGCATGGGAGTGTCCTGATGGGAATCCCCGACTTCTCCGGCATCGAGCTGGGCACCCCGGCCGTGGACGGCGGCGCCGAGGAGTGGCGTGCCGCCGTCAAGCGGGACACCGGAGGTGCCGAGCCGCTGTGGGAGACCCCCGAGGGCATCGAGGTCAAGGCGCTGTACACCGGCCGTGACCTGGAGGGACTGGACTTCCTGGACACGTATCCAGGCATGGCGCCGTATCTGCGCGGCCCCTACCCGACGATGTACGTCAACCAGCCCTGGACGATCCGGCAGTACGCGGGCTTCTCCACGGCCGAGGAGTCCAACGCGTTCTACCGGCGCAATCTGGCCGCCGGCCAGAAGGGCCTGTCGGTCGCCTTCGACCTTCCCACCCACCGGGGTTACGACAGCGACCACCCGCGGGTGATGGGCGACGTCGGCATGGCGGGCGTGGCCATCGACTCGATCCTCGACATGCGGCAGCTCTTCGACGGCATCCCGCTGGACAAGATGACCGTGTCGATGACGATGAACGGCGCCGTGCTGCCGGTGCTGGCGCTGTACATCGTGGCCGCGGAGGAGCAGGGCGTACCGCCCGAGAAGCTGGCCGGGACCATCCAGAACGACATCCTCAAGGAGTTCATGGTCCGCAACACCTACATCTATCCGCCGAAGCCGTCGATGCGGATCATCTCCGACATCTTCGCCTACACGTCGCAGCGGATGCCGCGCTACAACTCCATCTCCATCTCGGGGTACCACATCCAAGAGGCGGGGGCGACGGCCGACCTGGAGCTGGCGTACACCCTCGCGGACGGCGTGGAGTACATCCGGGCGGGCCGGGAGGCGGGGCTGGACGTGGACGCGTTCGCGCCCCGGCTGTCGTTCTTCTGGGCGATCGGCATGAACTTCTTCATGGAGGTCGCCAAGTTGCGCGCGGCCCGGCTGCTCTGGGCCAAGCTGGTCCAGCAGTTCGAGCCGAAGAACGCCAAGTCCCTCTCCCTGCGCACCCATTCGCAGACCTCGGGCTGGTCGCTGACCGCTCAGGACGTGTTCAACAACGTCACGCGTACCTGCGTGGAGGCGATGGCGGCGACCCAGGGCCACACCCAGTCGCTGCACACCAACGCCCTGGACGAGGCGCTGGCGTTGCCCACCGACTTCTCGGCGCGCATCGCCCGCAACACCCAGTTGCTGATCCAGCAGGAGTCGGGCACCACGCGGGTCATCGACCCGTGGGGCGGCAGCGCGTACGTGGAGCGGCTGACGTACGACCTGGCGCGCAAGGCGTGGCAGCACATCCAGGAGGTCGAGGCGGCGGGCGGCATGGCGCAGGCCATCGACGCGGGCATCCCGAAGCTCCGGGTGGAGGAGGCGGCGGCGCGCACCCAGGCCCGTATCGACTCTGGGCGGCAGCCGGTGATCGGCGTCAACAAGTACCGCGTGGACACCGACGAGCAGATCGACGTGCTCAAGGTCGACAACTCCTCGGTGCGCGCCCAGCAGATCGAGAAGCTGCGGCGGCTGCGCGCGGAGCGGGACGACACGGCGTGCCGGGACGCGCTGGACGCGCTGACCCGCGCGGCGGACGGCGAGGGCAACCTGCTGGAGCTGGCGGTGAACGCGGCCCGCGCCAAGGCCACGGTGGGCGAGATCTCGGACGCGCTGGAGAAGGTGTACGGCCGGCACGCGAGCCAGATCCGTACCATCTCCGGGGTGTACCGCAACGAAGCAGGCGAGTCCCCCTCGGTGGACCGCACCCGTGCGCTGGTGGACGCCTTCGAGGAGGCCGAGGGGCGCCGGCCGCGCATCCTGGTCGCCAAGATGGGCCAGGACGGGCACGACCGGGGCCAGAAGGTGATCGCCACCGCGTTCGCCGACCTCGGTTTCGACGTCGACGTCGGCCCGCTGTTTCAGACGCCGGACGAGGTCGCCCGGCAGGCGGTGGAGGCGGACGTGCACGTGGTCGGGGTGTCCTCGCTGGCCGCCGGTCACCTCACGCTGGTCCCGGCGCTGCGGGAGAAGCTGGCCGAGGAGGGACGCGAGGACATCATGGTCGTGGTGGGCGGAGTGATCCCGCCGCAGGACGTGCCGACGTTGCTGGAGATGGGCGCGACGGCGGTGTTCCCGCCCGGCACGGTCATCCCGGACGCGGCGCACGACCTGGTGATGCGGCTCGCCGCCGACCTCGGCCACGACCTCTGAGCCCGGCATGGCCGCGATCGATCTCGACACCTATGTGAAGGGCGTGCTGGACGGCAAGCGCGCCCTGGTGGCCCGCGCCATTACCCTGGTCGAGTCCACCCGTCCCCAACATCGGGCGCTGGCACAGGAGTTGCTGACCGAGCTGCTCCCGCACAGCGGGCGGGCGCGGCGGATCGGGGTGAGCGGGGTGCCGGGCGTGGGCAAGTCCACGTTCATCGACGCGTTCGGCACCATGCTGACCGAGCAGGGGCACCGGGTGGCGGTGCTCGCCGTGGACCCGTCCTCGACGCGCACCGGCGGCTCGATCCTGGGCGACAAGACCCGGATGGAGCGCCTCGCCGTGGACCCGCACGCGTTCGTCCGCCCCTCCCCCAGCGCGGGCACGCTGGGCGGGGTGGCGAAGGCGACCCGCGAGTCCATGGTGGTCATGGAGGCGGCCGGCTACGACGTGGTCCTGGTGGAGACGGTCGGCGTCGGCCAGTCGGAGACCGCGGTCGCCGACATGGTGGACTCCTTCCTGCTGCTCACCCTGGCCCGCACCGGCGACCAGCTCCAGGGCATCAAGAAGGGCGTGCTGGAACTGGCCGACGTGATCGCCGTCAACAAGGCGGACGGCCCGCACGAGAAGGACGCGCGGGCCGCGGCCCGTGAACTGGCGGGCGCACTGCGGTTGATGCACGGCAAGGACGCCTTCTGGACGCCGCCCGTGCTGCATTGCAGTGCCCGTGAGACGAGCGGTCTGGACACGGTGTGGGAGCGCCTGGAGCAGCACCGCACCCTGCTGGACTCCACGGGCCGGCTGAGCGCCAAGAGGCGTGACCAGCAGGTGCGTTGGACCTGGGCGATGGTGCGCGACGAACTGCTGGGCAAGCTGCATGCCGACCCCGGGGTCAGGCGGCTGGCGCCGGATCTCGAACAGGAGGTCAGGGACGGCTCGTTGACGGCGACGCTGGCGGCGGACCGGATTCTGCGGGCGTTCGAGAAGCGGGACGGGACGCTGTGACAGCCCTGTGACCGGAGGTGTGGCTTCCACCACAGCCGGTGGGGGCCGCTCCTGATCGACTCGCCTGATGCGCAGATCATTCGCAGGTGTGTGGGCGCTCGCCGCCCTGGTCCTCGCCGGGTGCGGAACCGTCGAGCCGGGCGGGGGCGGAGTGCGCGCGGAGGCCCTGTGCCCCTCGAAGGCCCCGCGCTACGGCGAGGCTCCGCGTGGCCGCCCCACGGCCACCGCCGACGCCCCGCGCCCGCCGGGCACGCCCACCCCGGTGCCGTCCACCACGGGGACCGCCCAGGACGGCGTACGGATCACCCGCCTGTACGCCGGTGCGATCGACGACGACGGGGTGTGCCGGTCGAGTTCCCTGACGGCGGAGTTCGAGGTGACCAATCCGGCCCCGCACGACATGACGTACACCGTCCTTTTCGACGCCAAGGGGTACACCGGGGCGAGCCGGGTGGTGGGCCCGGTCGGGCCGGGCAAGACCCTGCGCGGCCGGGTGGGGATGAGCCGGAGCTACGGGGACGTAGCGGGCGGCACCAGCGTGTCGCTCATGTCCGTCCGCAGCATCCCGAGCGCCGAGGCCCCGGCCCCCGGCGGTCCCTGCCCCGCGTCCGGGGTGCGGGTGTACGCCGACGAGGGGGACGCGGCGATGGGGCTGCGGGTGGTGGGCCTGCATCTGGAGAACTGCGGCAAGGAGCCGTACGCGGTGGAGGGGCGCCCGGAGTTGGAGATCATCGACGCCGAGCACGAGCGCGTCGAGGGGGTGAAGGTGCTGCCCTCCGCCGAGGTCGCCCAGCTCGGCGGTCCGCCCGACGTGGCCCGCCCGCTCACCCTGCGGCCCGGCGAGCGCGCGCTGTCCGGCATCGTCTGGCGCAACACGGTGGAAGCCTTCGACGGCGCCGTGAACGCCCCCTACCTCCGCGTCCGTGCCAGGGCGGGCGCCGCGCCCGTGATGGTGACGCCGGAACTGGACCTGGGGACGACGGGCAGACTGGGGGTCCAGGCATGGCGGAAGGAGGAGTGACGGGGCCTTCCGCCCGATCGGAAGGGGAAGTGGTGGAGGACATCGCCTACGCCGACAAGGGGCGGCCCTCGCCGCACGCGCTCACCGGTGCCGGGGTCGCCGTGACCGACGCGGCGGGCCGGGTGCTGCTCGGCTGGTCGAAGAAGCGCGGGGTGTGGGAGCTGCCGGGCGGCAAGAACGACGCCGGTGAGGGCTTCGCGGAGGCGGCCGTACGGGAGTTGGCGGAGGAGACGGGGCTGCGGGCCGAGGCGGAGGACGCCCGGCTGCTGGCGCTGCTGATGGACTCCGTGCACGGCATTCCGCGGGTTACGGCCGCGGTGCGGGTGAGCGCGTACAAGGGTGAACCGAGCGTGCGTGAGCCTGAGTTGATCGACCGCTGGGAGTGGCACGACCCGGCGGTACTGCCCCGGCCGCTCTTCACGCCGAGCGCGCACGTCATCGACACGGTGTGGCCGGGTCTGCTCACGGGGCTGCCGCCGGTGCACCGGTATCCGGTGGGAGACACCCCCTAGGCCGTCGAGCGGGTACGGAACGCACGTACCGCCATCCCGAGCAGCCCCGCGTTGACCAGCGCGCACAGCGTCACCCAGGCGGCGAAGAGCAGTGGGCTGAGCCAGTCCACAGAGGGGTCCAGTCCGGGCGACGGCGCGAGGAAGGCGACGACGCTGAGCGGCAGGGTGGCGGCGAAGGGCCAGATGGCGGCGAAGCCGGGGTCGGGCGAGAGGTAGACGGCATAGAGGAAGAACCCGAGCGCGGAACCGGCCACCACGAGGTAGCCGCGCGAGAGCCAGTTGTCGGTGGCGAGGGTCAGCCAGGCCCGAAGCCGGCCCGAGCGGGGGCGTGTGGTGGAGGCCATGGTGCTTCCCTTCCGTTCGGCGGGATGCGGTTACGGGTACCCAGGCGGACTCAGACGGTCACCTCCTGCGTCCCCAGCACCATGAGCAGGGCAAGCCGTTCGGCGTCCTCGGTGCCGGGCTCCGCGGTGTAGACCATGACCCGCAGATCGCTGCCCGCGACGGACAGGATGTCGCAGTCGAGGGTCAGCGGGCCGACCACCGGATGGTCGATGGTCTTGCGCGCCGCGTCATGGACGCCGACCGTGCCGCTGTCCCACAGTTCCGCGAACCGGCCGCTCTCCCCGCGCAGTTCTGCGATCAGCTCACCCAGGGCGCGGTCGTCCGGGTAGCGTCCGGCGGCCGCGCGCAGGTCGGCGACGAGGGCGGACTCGAAGGCGGCGAGCGACTCGGGGGTGTGCCGTACACCGGAGCCGGGTCCGGCGAAGTGCCGCCATACGCCGTTGAGTTGGCGCCCCTTCCAATGGGTGGAGTCGCCCATGAGGGCCGTGTAGGGCGGGTTGGCGGTGAGCAGGGTCCAGGTGGCGTCGTAGACGGCGACCGGGGTGCGGCCGAGCCGGTCCAGCAGCCGGTGCACGCTGGGCGGGATGAAGGTGGGCACGGCCCTCGGGGCGGGCGGGGCGAGCCCGGCGAGCCGGTACAGATGGTCCCGCTCGGCCGCCGACAGGCGTAGCGCCCGGGTGAGCGCCTCCACGACCTGGGAGGAGGGGTTGGTGGCCCGTCCCTGCTCCAGCCGCGTCACGTAGTCGACGGAGATCCCGGCGAGCTGGGCCAGCTCCTCCCGGCGCAGCCCCGAGGCCCGCCTGCGGCCCCCCAGGGGCAGCCCCACCGCGCCGGGCGGGAGCCGGTCCCGCCAGCGGTGGATCGCCGTCCCGAGTTCCGCGCTCGCCATACGGTCCAGTGTGCCGCGCGGGGCGTGCGCCCGCCTGGTACCGCCAGTCCCAGGAAAACCGGTCCTCTGGCTGCGGGCGGGCGTTCGGCGGACGCTGGAACCATGACGAACACACTGATCACCGGAGCGAACAAGGGCCTCGGCTTCGAGACCGCCCGCCGCCTGCTGGCCGAGGGCCACACCGTCTACGTCGGCGCCCGCGATCCGGAGCGGGGGAGGCGGGCGGCCGAGGAGCTGGGCGCGACCTTCGTGCGGCTCGACGTGACCGACGACGCGTCCGTACTGGCGGCGGTCCGCACGCTGGAGGCGGCGGGCGGCCTGGACGTCCTGGTCAACAACGCCGGCATCGAGCCGCGCCGCCCGGACGGCGGCTTCGTCGACCCGGCGGCGGTCACGGCGGACGACGTCCGGGCGGTCTTCGAGACGAACGTCTTCGGCCCGGTTCGCGTCCTGCAAGCCTTCCTCCCCCTCCTCCTCCGCTCCCCCGCCCCGGTGGTGGTCAACGTCAGCAGCGGCCTCGCCCTCACCCGTGCCCTCGCCGACCCGGCCGCCCCGGAGCACTTCTACCCGGACCTCGCCTACCCCGCCTCCAAGGCCGCCCTGAACATGCTCACCGTGCAGTACGCGAAGGCGTTCCCGAACCTGCGCATCAACGCGGCGGACCCGGGGTTCACGGCGACGGATCTGAATCACAACACCGGGACGCAGAGTGTGGAGGAGGGGGCGGAGGTGATCGTGCGGCTGGCGTGCGAGGAGGGGGTGAGCGGGACGTTCCAGCAGGGGGCGGGGGTGCTGGGCTGGTGAGGTGGCCTGTTCAACCGGGAGTGCCGCTCATACCGTTGAAAACGCCGTCCTCCCGTCGCCAAGGAGCCTTCGTGTCCGAGCAGCCTCCGCCCCTGGTCCTCGATCCCACCGGCGCCGATCACCACGCCGAGCACCGGGCGCTGCACGCCCGGGGCCCGGCCACGCGGGTGGACATCCTCGGTGTCACGGCCTGGTCGGTGAGCGACCCGGCCCTGTTGAAATCCCTCCTGACCAGCCCGGACGTCTCGAAGGACCCCCGCGCCCACTGGCCCGCCTTCGCCGAGACGGCACCGACGTGGCCGCTGGCGCTCTGGGTGGCGGTGACCAACATGTTCACGGCGTACGGTGGCGACCACCGCAGGCTGCGCCGCATGGTCGCCCCTGCGTTCAGCGCCCGCCGGATCGCCGCGCTCGAGCCGGTGATCGAGTCGATCGTGGCGGACCTGCTGGATGCCCTGGCGGCCCGCCCTCCGGGCGACGCCGTGGACCTGCGCGAGCACCTCGCGTACCCGTTGCCCATCACGGTGATCAGCAGGCTGATGGGCGTACCGGAGGTGCACACGCCGGAGTTCCGAGCGGCCGTGGACGGCGTGTTCGACACGACGCTGACCGTGGAGCAGGCGACCGGGAACACGAGGGCGCTGTACAAGTGGCTGGACTCGCTGATCGAGGCGAAACGGGTGACTCCGGCCGACGACCTGACCTCCGCCCTCATCATGGCCCGCGACGAGGAAGGCGCCGGCGACGCCCTGACCCACGAGGAACTGCGCGACACCCTGCTCCTGGTGATCAGCGCGGGCTACGAGACGACGGTGAACGTCATCGACCAGGCGATCACCACCCTCCTGACGGACCCGACCCAACTCGCCCACGTCCGCGCGGGCCGCGCGAGCTGGGCCGACGTGGTCGAGGAGACCCTGCGCCACGAGCCGGCGGTGAAACACCTCCCTCTCCGCTACGCGGTCCGGGACATCCCCCTCCCGGACGGCCAGGTCATCCCCCAGGGCGATCCGATCCTCGCCTCCTACGCGGCGGCCAACCGCCACCCGTCCTGGCACGGCGAGTCCGCCGACACTTTTGACGCAACCCGCCCGGTGAAGGACCACCTGGCCTTCGGCCACGGCATCCACTTCTGCCTGGGCGCTCCGCTGGCTCGGCTGGAGGTGAGTACGGTGCTTCGACGGTTGTTCGACCGGTTCCCGACGCTGGAACTCGCGGTACCGGCCGAGGAGTTGCGGCCGGTGCCGTCGCTGATCAGTAACGGGCACAGTGAGGTGCCGGTACGGCTGGGAAGGGGCGGAGAGTAAGCCACCGAGCCGACGCCCCGCCCTGCCTCAGCTCGGACAGCGGAGCTAGGTGAGATTGTCCCCCCGAGCGCGCAGGGTGACCCCCAGGCTCTGCTCCCGCTCGGGTTCGGGGCGCCTCGACGAGTTGACGGAGATCGAGACGAACCCGAAGAGTGGCGAGGGCGTCGACAGCAGCGGTATGCGCACGGCGGACAAGACCGCCCAGGGCGTGGTCGCCGCGTTCGGGCAGACCATGAAGACCCTGCGCCTACGAGCCGGGATGGAACGCCAGGAACTCGGCAAGCGGCTGGGCTACTCGGCTGCCACCATCGCCTCCTTCGAGCAGGGGCGCCGCATTCCCTCGCCCCGCGCGATCTACGGGGTCGACGAAGTGCTCGATGCGGGTGGCCTGTTGAAACTCTGAAGGAGGAGTTGGAGCGGGCGCAGTACCCCGTGTTCTTCCAGGGCATGGCGCAGTTGGAGAAGCAGGCAATGGAGCTAAAGCCTCATCCGGACCCACCCTCCGGCTATCCCCCTCCGCATGGACCGGCTTCATCCGCCACACCCCCGCGGAGCGGTACATCTGACATCTGTACCTGCGCGAGAGCCCTGCCCCTCCCCAACGAGCGGCAGGGCTCACCCGCACCTGCCTCAGGACCCGACCGTCAGCACCAGCTTCCCCGTCACCCGCCCCGTCTCCCCCACCGCATGCGCCTTCGCCGCCTCCGCGAGCGGGAAGGCCGCTTCGACGTGGGCCCGCAGCGCGCCGGAGGCCGCCAGGTCGGCGACCGCCTTCATCCCCGCCTGGTCCGCCTCGACGAGCAGCGTCTCCACCCGCACGCCACGCGCCTCCGCCTTCGCCGCCTCCTCCGGATCGGTGCCGGGCAGCAGGGAGACGAGCACGCCGCCGGGGCGCAGTACGTCCAGCGAACGGACCCGCGTGTCACCGGAGAGGGGGTCCAGCACCACGTCCACGTCCCGGACGGCGTCCCGGAAGTCGCCGGCCCGGTAGTCGATCACCTCGTCCGCCCCGAGCGACCGCAGGAACTCGTGCTTGGGCTCGCTCGCGGTCCCGATGACGTACGCCCCGAGGGACTTGGCGATCTGCACCGCGAGGTGGCCGACGCCTCCGGCGGCGGCGTGCACCAACACCCGCTGTCCCGGCTGGACTCGGGCCGTGTCCACCAGCGCCTGGTATGCCGTGAGCGCGGCCAGCGGCAGCGCGCCCGCCTGGACGTGGTCGATGGAGTCCGGCTTGTGGGTGAAGGCGCGGGCGGGGCCGGTCACGTACTCCGCGTGGGCGCCGACGCCGTGCGGGTAGGGCAGCATGCCGAAGACCTCGTCGCCGGGCTTGAAGAGGGTCACGCCGTAGCCGACCTCCTCGACGACACCGGAGACGTCCCAGCCGAGGACGAGCGGAAGCCGGTCGAGGAAGAGGCTCTGGGAGCGGTGCTTCCAGTCGGTGGGGTTGAGTCCGGCGGCGCGGACCGAGACCAGGATTTCGCTCAGACCCGGCTTCGGGCGGGGCAGCTCGGTCTCCTTGAGGACGTCGGGGGTGCCGTACTCGTCCTGGCTGATGGCGCGCATGGTGGCGTGGTTCGTCATACGTCCAGGTTCGCCGGAGCCGGGCCCGCGTACCATGGCATGAATGCCATCTTTCAACGGGATCGTGCCATGACCGCTCCGCATCGTGTCGTCGTCCTCGCCCTGGACGGGGTCTACCCCTTCGAGCTGGGCATCCCCAGCCGGGTCTTCGGTTCGGCCGGTGGCCGCTACGAGGTGCTGACCTGCTCGGCCGACGGCGGGCCCGTCGCCACCAACTCCGACTTCTCCATCACGGTCGGGCACGGGCCCGAGGTACTGGCGACGGCGGACACCGTCGTCCTCGCGCCGTTCGACGTCTCCCTGGTCCGCCGCGGCCTGCCCCCGAAGCTGGAGGCGGCGCTCGCGGCCGTACCGCCCGGCACTCGCATCGTCTCCATCTGCACCGGCGCCTTCGTCCTGGCCGCCGCCGGGCGGCTCGACGGCCGCCGCGCCACCACCCACTGGGCCCTCGCGGACACCTTCCGCTCCTGGTTCCCGGCGGTGGACCTCGACCCGGACGTGCTGTTCGTGGACGACGGCGACCTCCTCACCTCGGCGGGCGCGGCCTCCGGGGTCGACGTGTGCCTGCACGTCGTACGCCAGGACCACGGCGCGGCCGTCGCCAACGACGTGGCCCGCGCCTGTGTCGTACCGCCGTGGCGGGACGGCGGGCAGGCGCAGTACATCCAGCACCCGGTGCCCGAGGAGCCGGTCAACGGCACCTCGGCCACCCGCCAGTGGGCACTGGAGCGCCTGCACGAGCCGCTGTCGCTGGCCGAGCTGGCCGGGCACGCCCGGATGAGCCTGCGCACCTTCGCGCGGCGGTTCAACGAGGAGGTCGGTACGAGCCCGGGGCGCTGGCTCATCCAGCAGCGGATCGCGCGGGCGCGGCATCTGCTGGAGACCACCGACCTCGCCGTGGACGACCTCGCCGCACAGGTCGGCTTCGCCACCGGGACCTCGCTGCGCGAGCACCTGCACGCGGCGATCGGTGTGACCCCGCTGGCATACCGGCGGACGTTCCGGGGAGCCGGGGTGGAGTAGACGTCGCCGCAGGTCAGGTCGTCGGCTTCTTTGGTGCCGCTCCGGGCACCGGTCTACGGTCGAGTGGGGAGCCGGTGCTCCCCGGACCTCAGAGTGCTTGGAGAGACCGCATGTCGAAGATTCTTTTCGTGGTGACCGGCGCCGACCACTGGACGCTGGCCGACGGCACGCAGCACCCGACCGGCTTCTGGGCCGAGGAGGCGGTCGCGCCGTACGAGGCGTTCAAGAAGGCCGGTGACGAGGTGGTCGTGGCCACGCCGGGCGGGGTCGTCCCGACCGTCGACCAGGGCAGCCTCGCGCCGGAGGTCAACGGCGGCCAGGAGAACGCCGACCGGATCGCCGCCGCCCTGGAGGCCGCGGACGAGTTCAAGCACCCCGTCCGGCTGGAGGACGTGGACCTCGACGACTACGACGCCGTCTTCTACCCCGGCGGCCACGGCCCCATGGAGGACCTCGCCGTGGACGCCACCTCCGGCCGGCTGCTGATCGACACCCTCGAGTCCGGCAAGCCGCTCGCCGTCGTCTGCCACGCCCCGGCGGCGTTCCTCGCCGCGACCCGGCCGGACGGCGGCAACGCCTTCGCGGGCTACCAGGTCACCGCCTTCTCCAACGCCGAGGAGACGCAGGCCGGGTTCGCCGACAAGGCCAAGTGGCTGCTGGAGACGCGGCTCGGCGAGGCGGGCGTCGATGTGCAGGTGGGCGAGGCGTGGGCGCCGAAGGTCGTGGTCGACCGGAACCTGCTCACGGGCCAGAACCCGGCGTCCTCCGCGCCGCTGGCGGAAGAGGTCCTGAAGCGGCTGGGCTGACGGGAGCCCCTCAGGCGCCGGCCGCCTCACGGCTGATGCGCTCGAACTGCGCACCCATGGCCTCGGACAGCGCCTGAGCCGCCGAGAGGGGGCGGACCATGACGGTGAAGTCGTCGATCCGCCCCTCCTCGTCGAAGTGCAGGAAGTCGCAGCCCTGGATCTCCCGGCCGCCGACGGTGGCCGTGAAGACGAGGGCGTGGTCCCGGCCGTCCGGGTTGGCGATCTCCCGGACGTACCGGAAGTCCTCGAACACCCGCAGCACGCCGCGCAGGATCGCGGCGGTGATCGCCTTACCCGCGTACGGCTTGAAGGCGACGGGGCTGGTGAAGACGACATCCTCCGCGAGGAGCGTCTCGATGGCGTCGGCGTCGCGGTTCTCCACGGCGGTACGGAAGGGATGCACGGGGTGCTCCTTACTCAACAAGTTGAATAGGTGTGTTGGAGAGTAGGGTGAGAACGTGACCCTGCGCAATGCGGTGATGGCCACCCTCCTGGAGGGCGAGGCATCCGGCTACGACCTGGCCAAGGGCTTCAACGCCTCGGTGGCCAACTTCTGGACGGCGACGCCCCAGCAGCTCTACCGCGAGCTGGACCGGATGGAACGCGAGGGCCTGGTCACCGCGCGCGTGATCCGCCAGGACCGCCGCCCCGACAAACGCCTCTTCTCCCTCACCGACGCCGGCCACGACGCTCTGCGCACCTACCTCGCCGACCCCATCGGCCGCCCCACCGCCATCCGCGACGGCCTCCTGGTCAAGGTCCAGTGCGCCGACATCGCCGACCCGGCCCCCGTCCAGGCAGACATCACCGCCCGCATGGCCTGGGCCCGCGAGAAGCTCGCGCGCTACGAACGCCTGCGCGAACGGCTGTTGGGCGGCCGCACGGAGGACGCGTACCTGACGGAGGCGGACCGCGTGGGGCCGTACCTCACCCTGCTGCGGGGTATCGCCTTCGAGGAGGAGAACCTGCGGTGGGGGGAGATGGCACTGCGCGTGCTGGCGGCACGCTCTTCCACTGCGCCGCGTAGCGGCCGCTGAGCCTGGTACAGCTCGTCGGCGGTCGGGTCCTCGGCGCGGCACGCCTGGAGTAGATCGAGCAGGCGAACCCCGCTACGCCGCGCTTGGATACTCCCGTACCGCCGAGGCCCGTTGGAGAGCCTCGGCGGGGTCGGCGTGGAGGGGCTAGGACTTGTCGTCGGCGAGGGCTCGCAGTTCGGCCAAGTCTTCGTCATCCAGGTCGAGTCGCTCCGCCGACTTCAGCAACGCGCCGATCTCGTCCCCCCGGTTCTGATCCGCGAGGAACTGCGCGTAGTAGACGTAGGCGGTCTCGTCCTGGTGGGCGAGGGCTTCGCGGTAGTGGTGGTCGGCCTGGGACCACTGCTCCAACTCCTCGTGAAGCAGGGCCAGGTTGAGGTACGCGTTGATCTCGCCGTCCTCCTTGGCGGCGGCCTCGTAGTGGCGTACGGCCTCCTCGGGGGAGCCGGTGTCGGCCAGGTGGAGCGCGTAGGCGAAGTGGGCGCCGGTGACCTCCTCGGCCAGGGCCTCGCGGAGGTGGGTGCGAGCCGACTCCAGGTCACCGACGGCGTGTTCGGTCTCGCCGAGCACGGCCAGTACGGAACGGTGCCCGGCGTCCAGGGCCTGCTTCAGCCAGGGCAGCGCTTCCTCGTACTTCTCCTCGTCCGCGAGAAGCCGGCCGAGGTTGCCGGCCGCCATGGTGTCACCGCGCTCGATGGCCCGGCGCAGCAAGTCGACGGCCTCGTCCAGCCGTTCGTCGTCCTCGCTGAGGAAGGCGCCGTAGTCGTTGAGGGCGCGGGGGTTGTCGTCGATGAGCGCCTGGCGGTAGTACTCCTCGGCCTGCTCGCGGTCCCCCAGCTCGTCGGCCAGGACGGAGGCGATCATCAGGGTGACGTCCCGGCCACCGTCGGCCGCCGACCGGAGTGCCGCCAACGCCTCCTTGGGGCGCTCGAGTTCGACCAGCAGCTCGGCAAGAGCCTCGTAGGCCGCGGAGTTGCCGCGCTGCGCCTCGGCCTCGACGGTCTTCAGCGCGGCGTCGATGTCGCCCCACTCGGAGACGAGGTCGAAGACCCTCTCCGCCACCTCGTCGTCCGGGCGGTTCCAGGCCCGCAGATAGAGGGAGAGCGCGGCGGCACGGTCACCGGCCACGAGGCGCTGCGCGGCCTCGGCGGCCAGGTTGCTTTCTGTCATGGGGACATCCTCTCGAACCACCGAACGAGTTCTCACCGCCACCCCGGCCCTCAGTCCACCCACCGATGCCGGCCGCGCCCCATGTCCACCCGCGCACCCACCATCGGAACCCCTTCCCCCCGCAGCAACCCCGGCGCCCGCCCCTCGTGACAGGTGGTGGGCGTCCCGTCGGCGCGGACCACCCGCCACCACGGCACCCCGTCACCGAGCAGGCCCATCACCCGCCCGACCTGCCGGGGCCCCACGCCGATCCGCTTGCCGATGTCGCCGTAGGACACGACACGGCCACGCGGGATCGTGGCGACGACCTCGCGGACCGCGTCGACGGTGTTCACGCGACCTTCGTCAGCGCGCGCCCCTTGTGCATGGCCACGTGATCGGTCTTGTCGCTCTTGATCTCGTACTGCGGGTCGCTCTCGCTGGCGTGGTGGGTGTAGCCCTTGTAGTCCACGTCGTGCGTGTGCTTCTTGATGATGACGCCTTGCACGTGCCCGGCTTCGGAATTCCACCGGACATGGTCGCCGACGGCGAATTGCTCCGACATCTCGGCTCCTTGATCGGGGGGTGGTTCCATTGTCGGCCGTACGGCGGGCGAGCGGGAGTCGACGGGAAGAACCCCAGGTCGGACTCGTCAGGCGAGCGCGGCGGCCAGCAGGGCGAAGGCGCCGATGAGGATGCCGACGCGGACGTGGTGGAAGCGGTCCCAGCGACCCATCTGCTCCTTCCAGTCCTCCGGCAGGCTGACCGTGGTCCAGGCCTTGGTCCGGTTGTTGATCGGGACGAGCAGCAGAATCGACATGATCACGCTCACCATCAGCAGCCCGGCGGCGATGACGACGAGGCCGGCGCCTTGGTGATCCCATCCGGCTATGGCCCACACCGCGCTGAGGATGAGCGAGCCGATGTACCAGAACGGCATCACGGCGCCGAGCATCCGGGCCCCGTGGATACGGCCGCGCAGACCGTTGTCGCCGGGGAGCCCGGCGAGGATCGGGTTGATGACGAAGGCGACGGAGAACTCCACCCCCACCATCAGACCGACGACCACGGTGGTGAAGACCTCGAGTGCGGTGAGCATGGTGACCCTCCCGTTTTCTAGCACTGCTAGCGATTGATTCAACGCTAGCCCTACCAGCGCTCGCTTGTCTAGCAGTGCTAGCATCGACGCATGTCCGTACAGGAACGCAAGGAACGGGAACGGGCGGTCCGTGAACGCCTCATCGTGGCGACGGCCCGCGAACTCGCCGAACAGCAGGGCTGGGACGCGGTCACCACACGCCGACTGGCCGAGCGCATCGAATACAGCCAGCCCGTCCTCTACAGCCACTTCCGCGGCAAGCGCGAGATCATCGGCGCGGTCGCCCTGGAGGGCGCAGCCGAGATGGCAGGAGCACTGCGGTCCGCGACCGCCGCCGCGGACGGCCCCCGCCCCCGCGTCACGGCCCTCGCCCGCGCCTACCTCGACTTCGCCGAGCGCAACCCCGCGGTCTACGACGCCATGTTCAGCCTCGACGGCGGCCTGGCCTTCGCTCACGAGGACACCCCGGAGCCACTGAAGGACGCCTTCGCCGCACTGCTGGAATGCCTCGCGGAGGTCGCCGGTGACGGCGTTCACCCTGGCCTGTTCACCGAGACGTTCTGGGCCTCCCTGCACGGTCTCGCCACCCTGACCCGAGCGGGACGGCTGCCGCCGGGGGACGCGGAGCAGAGGCTGGAGCTACTGGTGGACCGGCTGGCCATGCTGTGACACGCCGCGCGCTCCCCGCCCGGACCCCGGCACTCGGGTGCCCTACCACACAATTCGACCGTCAAGATATTAGACATTGACAAGATTGGGTGTTACACGCAAACTGGACGGAGCCTAAGTAGCTTTTGTCCGCTTCTGAGCGGTTACCTCGAGTTCAGGAGCGAACCCCATGGCATTCCCGTCCGAGAACCGGCGCATCACCCTCGCCGAGCACACCGCCGACCAGGTCATCCGGGCCGGTCGGCCGTTCCAGGTGGTCTCCCCCCACACCCCGTCCGGCGACCAGCCGCAGGCGATCGCCGGGCTGGAGAAGCACCTCCGGGCCGGGGAGAGCGACGTGGTCCTGCTGGGTGCCACGGGCACCGGCAAGTCCGCGACGACCGCCTGGCTGATCGAGAAGCTCCAGCGGCCCACCCTCGTGCTCGCGCCGAACAAGACGCTCGCCGGCCAGCTCGCCAACGAGCTGCGCGAGCTGTTCCCGCACAACGCGGTGGAGTACTTCGTCTCCTTCTACGACCACTACCGCCCCGAGTCGTACGCCCCGAGCACCGACACCTACTTCGCGAAGGAATCGGTCTCCAACAAGGAGGTCGACCGGCTGCGGCACTCCGCGACCTGGTCGCTGCTCAGCCGCCGTGACGTGATCGTCGTGGCCTCCGTCTCGTGCATCTACGGCCTGGGCACGCCCCAGTCCTACCTCGACCGTTCGTTCCAGTTGTCGGTGGGCGACACCGTCGACCGGGAGGAGCTGCTCGCGGCCCTGGTCGACATCCAGTACACACGCACGGACGGTGAGCCGGCCGCGGGCCGGTTCCGCGTGCGCGGCGACACCATCGACATCCACCCCGCCTACGAGAACACGATGCTCAGGGTGGAGATGTTCGGCGACACGGTCGAGCGGCTGACCGTCGCCGACCCGGAGACCGGCGAGGTGCGCGAGGTCATCGACCGGACCCGCGTCTTCCCCGCCACCCACTACTTCGCGGGCCCCGAGCGGATGCGCACGGCGGCCGACTCGATCCAGGCCGAGCTGGCGGAGCGCGTCGCGGAGCTGCGCCGCGACGGCAAACTGCTGGAGGCCGACCGTCTGCAGACGCGGACCGAGTACGACATCGAGCTGATCCGGCACACGCAGGTCGCCTCCGGGATGGAGAACTACTCCCGGCACCTGGACGGCCGCGCCCCCGGCGCGCCGCCGTCCACGCTGCTGGACTACTTCCCCGAGGACATGCTCGTCGTCATCGACGAGTCGCACGTCACGGTGCCGCAGCTCTCCGGCATGAGCCACGGCGACGCCGCGCGCAAGAGCACCCTGGTCGAGCACGGTTTCCGGCTGCCGTCCGCCCTGGACAACCGTCCTCTGACGTGGTCGGAGTTCGCCGCGCGCTGCCCGCAGCGGGTCTACCTGTCCGCGACGCCGGGCCGGTTCGAGCTGACCGCCGCCCGGGGCGCGGTCGTCGAGCAGATCATCCGGCCGACCGGGCTGCTCGACCCGCAGGTGACGGTCAAGCCGACCGCCGGCCAGATGGAGGACCTGCTCGCGGAGATCCGCGAGCGGTCCGCCCGCGGCGAGCGGACCCTGGTGACGACGCTGACCAAGCGGATGTCGGAGGAGCTGACCGACTACCTCGACGCCCAGGGAGTCCGCGTCCGCTACCTGCACTCCGGCGTGACCACCCTGCGCCGCGTCGAACTCCTGGCGGACCTGCGCCGCGGCGAGTACGACGTGCTCGTCGGCATCAACCTCCTGCGCGAGGGACTCGACCTGCCGGAGGTCTCGCTGGTCGCGATCCTCGACGCCGACCAGGACGGGATCTTCCGCTCCGACACGGCACTGATCCAGATGATCGGCCGCGCGGCGCGCAACGTCAGCGGCGAGGTGCACATGTACGCGAACCGGCTGACCCCCTCGATGGCCCGCGCCATCGACGAGACCAACCGCCGCCGCACCCTGCAGGCGGCCCACAACGAGACCCACGGCATAAGCCCGACCCCCCTGCGCAAGAAGATCAGGCACACGGTGTCCGCCCAGTACCCCGAGGCCCAGCACCCGACGACCGGCACGTCGTACAACCGCGGGATGGCGGCGTAGGTCGCGGCAGCGGGCGGCTACGCGGGGTCCAGCACGGGCTTCGGGGGGAGGCCGCCGTTCTTCTCGCACCGGAGTTCTTTGGCCATGGCGAGGGAGAAGGAGTGGGCGACGGTGGCGTAGGCGTTTTTCAACGCCTTGATGTTGCCCTCGGGCTCCCTCGGCACAGCCCAGTGCTCCACGCCGATGACGATGTGGGCCCCTTCCGACGAGCTGGGCACCTTGTCGCTCCGGCACGTGAAATAGACGTATGCCATGTCTGCCGCCGCCAGGGCCTCATCACCCATCTTCAGCACAGTGAACTTCGGGGCCGCAGGGTCGTCCGTCGGGGCATGGTCGGCCAGCCTCCAAGTGGCTCTGAGCTGGAAATCCGGCGTACCGATGGGCGTGAAGACGCGACAGATGTCCTTGGTCTTGGTGGCGATCGCGGACGACGCGATCAGGTCCGCCGCGGCCTGCGCGGTGGTTGACCTCTCCTCCGACGCCTCGAAGCGGGAAGACCCCGTGATCACCTTCAGTGCTTTGGACGCGTCTGCGGACACAGCATCGCCACCGCAAAGCTGTGTTCCCGCAACGACCTTGTAGTCCTTAGGAGTTTTACTCCGGTCCTCGTCCCCTCCACAGCCCGTGGCCCCAAGAAGCAACGAGCCGGCCAGGGCAGCGGAAAGCAGCCCCTTACGCGCTGACCTACGACTGATCACTGTCCGCATCCTCATCAGCCGGTCTCCGGGTCGTTGCCCTGCTGACGTGCCCGGTCATTGCCGACCCCGTAGCCGAGCAGCATCGATTCGCGCAGGTCCTGAGCGAACACGTCATTGTCACGGTCCACGCCGTTTTGCAGCATGAAATCTTCCATCGGGGCCTCGGCCATGCTCTCACCGGCGGAGTAGATCTTGGTCTTCTCGGTCCGGGTGAGGTCCTCCCACTTATCCTTGTGCTCATCCACCGAGTTGTCCGCGACATCGCCCACCACCTGCCCGATGACCTGCTCGGCAGCGCCACTGGCGGTATCGGTCGCCAACGGGATCAGCACCGCGGCTGCGCCCACGGCAGCGGTCGCCGGGAGGAAGGCGACGCCCGCCGCGAGCCCCGCCGTGGCTCCGAACTCGACCCAGCCAGCCCGCTTGGCGACCGCCTTCTCGTAGTCCTCGTGGGTTTTGAGGTTCGTCGCCTCGACCTGGTCGGCCCGCGACTGGTCGAGCATGCCCTGCACCTCGGCGCCCGTGCGCACAGTCGCCCTGGCCGCACCTTCGCTGATCTTCCCGTCCGGCCCCACCGTCTCCTCCAGCGCGCTGCGGGTATAGACCTGCTCCGCCGTCGAGACCGTCGCGTAGGCGTCCGGGTGCTGGCCCAGAGTGCTGAGGAAGCCCCGGACGACGCTCCGCCCGTTCCCGTCCACCGTGTCCGCGAAGTCGAGGTGGCCGTCCGGATTCTTGCCCGGCGCGAACACGCTGTCCGGATCGTTCTTGTCCAGCGCCCAGTTGATGTCGTCGATGTAGCCGGCGCCCATGACGCCCAGGCTGTCGGCCATCGCCTCGTGATGCTTCTTGAGCAGCTCCGGGTCGGAGGAGTACGTCTCCATGACCTTCTGCATGATCGCCGCGCTGTCCGCGTCCCGCACCACGTGAGCGTCCGGGTGTCCGGCAGGGTAGCCGAGGGTCGCCGCCTCCAGGGCGTGGCCGAGGGCATCGGGCATCTGGTCGAGTGACGCCTTGTTCTCCTTCAGGTCAGTCGAGTTGACGTCGGGGAAGGACTCCCACTTCTCGTTGCTGAAGAAGTCGAAGTAGTTGTCGATCTTCCCGCCGTCCTTGTTCTTCCCGAGGTCGGCCGTGGCACCGTGGTTGACCGTGCCGTCCTCGTTGTAGGCGGTCGGAGCGTCGGTGAAGAACTTCTTCGCCGCTTCCGGACTGTTGCCGAGCGCCTCCAGCATGGCGGTGGCCGGGTCATAGCCGGCTCCGTTCACGCCGGAGGGGTTGAACGGGTTCTTGAGCCAACTGTTCACCATCTTGTTCTCGGCGAACAGGTCCGGTTCCTTGGCGTGCAGTTGCGCCACGTGTTCGGCGATCGGGTTGAGGAACTTGGCGTCGTAGTTCCCGTACCGCATGATCCCGCCGAGGAGCTGGTAGCCGAACGGCCCGCCGTAATCGTGCTTGGCCAGCGGGATGCGCTCCGTACCCAACTTGCGTAGCTCAGGGCCCCACTTGTCGGTGAAGTCCTTGTCGTGGGAGGCGGTGGCCAGGTTGAGGCCGAGGTTCTTCTGGAGTTCCTGGACGTCCTTGAGGCGCTCCGGATCGACCTTGGCGTAATCGTACGTGTCGGTGGAGAGCTGGCCGAAGAACGCGAGCGACTTCTCGGGGCCGAGCTTCCCGTAGAAGTCCTTGGCGAACTCCCCCGACGAACTGTTGTCCTTCAGCAGCTCGTTGAGCTGCTGAAGTTCGGCGTGGGTGAGGTCCCGGCCCTTGGCGGCCAGAGCGGCGGCACGGGCGGCCTCCTCCTGGTCCAGCTTGGTGTACGTGGGAGCGCTGAAGTCCTTGCGGTCGGTGACGTTGGCCTCGAGGGCGTTCTTGAGGGCGACGTCGGTGTCGTTGCAGTTGTCGACGATGAGGTCGATTCTCTTCTGCCACGACTCGATGCTCTGCCTCTCCTTCTGCAGGAGCTCGCTGTAATCCGGGTCGTGCCGCGCGCCGGGGATCTCGGAGATCGGTTTCCGCGCCGTGACCTTGCCCTGACCGTCCACACGGATGCCGGCCGCGGGCCCCTCATGGTCACGGATGTTGACGAGGTCGTCCTTGGCCTTCTTGATGGCCGCGTGACCCTCTTCCAGGATCAGCTTCACACCCTTGGCCTCGGCCGCGGCGTCCGCGAACTCCTTGACCGTCTTACCGATGAACGCCCTGGTGACCCCGGCGTTGACGCCCTCCCAGTCCGCCTTGTCCGCCTTCGCCTTCATCCCGTCGGCGGCGTCCGTGGCGAGCTTGTCAAGCTTCCCCGTCATCTCCGACCAGTCGTCGGCAGCGGCCTTCAGCTTCGCCACCGGGGCGTCGATGATGTCCTCGTACTTCAGCATGCCGCGCGCTCCCCCGAGCCCTATTTCATGTCTTCCGTGAGCACGGAGATCCCCGTCAACTGCCCTACGATCTTCACCTCGTCCTCGGCGTGCCGAGCCTTGCTGTAATCGAGGTGATTCGAAATCTGCGCGCAGGCGTCCAGCAGTGTCTTCAGGTGCGTCTGCCAGAAGTCGTGCACCTTCAGCACGGCCGAACCGCTCACGAAGTTCCCGTTGGTCAACGCCGTCGCCGCGTCGAACGTGGAAGAACGGGCGATGTCGCCCTCTTTCCCCATCCGACCCAGCAGGTCGTACGCGTCATTCCCCACAGCACCGAGGTCGTCCCGATTGACCACCAGGTCGTAGCCGCCACCGCCACCCTCGGCCGGAACGCTGTTGAGTTGCGTGGCAGTCCGCTTGGACGCTGCCGCTCGCATCTCGGCCCATTCTTGCTCGAACGTCACCGATTCCCCCAAGTCCATCCGGGCTCCCCACCCACCATATCCACCGTGCCGTCGACCTGATCAAGTCCCTCGTACGATGACGCGGCCGCGGATCACCCGGCACAGGACGGGACGAGGCACGGCGGCCGCGCGTGCGTGCGACGCCATGCCTCGTCACGTGAAGCGAGACGGGGGCGAGTCAGGACGGAGGTTGGAGAACCGAGTCAACGACGTAGATGGTGGCATTCGCCGCCTTGATGTTGCCGCAGACGATGTTCGCCTTGCCGTTGACCTTGAAGTCGGTGCCCGAGCCGGACGTGGTGAGTTTGCCGCCCTCAACCGTGGTGAAGGAGCCGTCGGACAGTTGGTCCGGCTTGATCTGCTTGTCCACGACGTGGTAGGTCAGCACCTTCTTCAGCTGCCCCTCGTTGCTGAGGAGTGAGGAGAGCTGGGATGCGGTCAGGTTCTTGAACGCCTCGTTGTTGGGCGCGAAGACGGTGACGGCGGGCTTGTCGTTCAGGGTGTCGGTGAGATGCGCCCGGACCGCCGCCGAGACGAGCTGGCTCAGCTGCGGGTACGCGGCTGCGGCGTCCACAACCTTGTCCTTGGCCGTGTCGGCTTTCTGGGAGAGCGCCGAACAGCCCGGACCGAATGTTCCTGTGGGGCTGGGAGACGCGTCCTGTGCGCTGCTCTGGGTTGTGAGAGCACCGAGCGCAAGTGGGATGGCCGCCAGGGCGGCTCCGGTGAACCTGACCGTGTGCATGTGGATGAGCCTCATCGCAACTCCCTCCGGTGGAGGTGTGAGCGCCACGAAGGCGGCTTGCGGATAAGCCCTCTTCGCTGGGCGGTGTGGGGCCTGCACGACCACGCCCCGGGCGGCTCTGCCCGGTCCCCTGAAAGGATATGCAGCCCAGGTCGGTGGCCGCATCTCGACCCGTAGAGGACGTCTCTGCACCTCAGCTCATGACTTGACCCACCCGACGCCCGGTCCCAGCCGCTCCAACCATCCCGCGTTCGTGGAAAAACCCGCCTGGCGATCCCTCACGCGCACACTGGTCAGTCACGGATGCCGTCGATGTCGACCAGGACGTGGCGCGGGCCGCGGAAGATCTGGTTGTGCCGGTACGGCGGCGGGTCCTCGACGAGCCGGGGCTTCCGCACCCGGCGGACGAACTCAGCGACCGCGATCTGGACTTCGAGGCGCGCGAGCGGGGCGCCGAAGCAGAAGTGGATGCCCTGACTGAATCCGAGGTGCTGGTTGTCGGGGCGTTCGAGCTCCAGTTCGTCGGGGTCGGTGAACCGTTCCGGGTCGCGGTTGGCCGAGCCGTACACCAGGAAGATCGGCGCCCCCCTCGGGATGGTGGTGCCGGCGATGTCGATGTCTTCCAGGGCGGAGCGGGTGTGCCAGAACTGCACCGACGACTCGAAGCGCAGCAGCTCCTCCACCGCGGGCACGATCAGCTCCGGGCGGCGACGCAGCTCCTCCAGCGCGTCCGGGTGCCTGAGCAGCGTGAGCACGCTGTGGGCGATGAGGTTGACCGTGGTTTCGTGTCCCGCGAAGATCAGGAGCAGGGCGTTGCTCGCGAGCACGCCCTTGGACATCCGTCCCTCCTGGCCGTCCTCGTTCACCAGCGCGGAGAGCATGCCCGGGCCGGGCTGCCGGGCGTACCGGTCGAGCAGCTCGCCGGCGAACTGCCCGAACTCCTGCACGGCCTGACGCGCCCCGGCCTGCCTGCTCCGGATCTCTTCGGAGGCGGCTTCCGGACCGAAGTCCAAAGCGTCCAGGGCCGTTTCGATCCACTGGTGGAAGCGTGGCTCGTCCTCCAGCGGCACGCCCAGAACCTTGCAGATCACCGTCACCGGCAAGGGGTAGGCGAAGTCGTCGACGGCATCGATCCGGCTCTTGCCCTTCATGTCGTCCAGGAGGCCGTCGACGATATGACGGATGTCGGGTTCCAGGTCGGAGATCAGATGGGGCGCCTGGGGCGGGCCGGCGAAGTGCGGCATCATCATCCGGCGGTCCCGATCGTGCTCGGGCGGATCGCAGGTGATGATGTTCGGCTCGGCCAGCACCTCCCTGATCGGCTCGGCCGCCGGCTCCCCCAGGCCCTCTCCCTGGGCCGCGGCCGGGACGGGACACTTCCGTGGATCGGAACTGACCCGTGGGTCGTGCAGCAGGGCGACGACCTCCCGGTAGGTGCTGACGACATAGGTGCCGTCCGGCTGCCGCGCCACCGGAGTCTTGCGGAGTTGCTCGTAGAACGGGTACGGGTCGGCGCGGTTGGCGTAGCGGAGGGCCTGCTGCCAGGGGGTTTCCTCGACCACCGGTCTCCCCTCCTTCTTCCTGTCGATGCTGTCCGCCTGCACGGCTTGCGCCGGCGCGCGCGTCAGTGGCTGCGCGGACGGAACTCGGCCGTCCGCTCGCTCGGGGCATGTCCGGTCAGGACGACGTCGGGGATCGCAGTGGGGACCCTCGGGTCCGGGAATTCGGCCGGCATCGGTTCCGTGTCAACGGGCTGGTCCCAGCCCGCCGGTGGAGGCGGGAATGGCCCTGATTGCTGGATCAGCTTCCCGTAGTACTCCAGCCACTTGCCGTGATCGAAGGTGACGGCGGCGACGATGCGGCCCCGGTGACCGTAGGCGGCGGCGAAGTGGCGCTCCTCGACCGATCCTTGGGTGAAGACGATCTCGTCGCCGAAAGGCGGTACGCCGACGGACTTGATGTTCACGCCGAACTGGCCGGACCAGAAGCCGGGCAGCAGCAGATGCGGGCGATAGTGGGGCTCCAGGTTCACCATGTTGTGCGCCGCGACCTCGGCGCCGAAGACGGCGTTGTCCCAGTGTTCCATCGCCAGGAACTGGTACTCGTAGAGCACGTGCGGCGCGCGCGCCACGTCCCCTGCCACGTAGACGCTGTCGGTGACGACACCGTTGATGTCGAAGGCCCGGCCACCGGCGTCGCATCCGACGCCCCAGAAACCGGCCGCCAGCCCCGAGCCCTCCAGCCACTCCACGTTGCGGATCGATCCCAGCGAGGCCACCACCACATCGGCGTCGACGGTGGAGCCGTCCGAAAGCTGAGCACGCCGCACGTGTCCGCCGGAGTCACCCTCCAGCGACGACACGCCCAGCCCGCAGCGCAGGTCCACACCGTGATCGCGCTGCATCTGCGCGGCGATCTCCCCGATCACCCCGCCGAGCGCACCGACCAGCGGCGCCGACCCCCGCTCGACGACGGTCACCGGGATGTCGAGCTCCCGGCACACAGAGGCCACTTCCGAGCCGATGAATCCGGCCCCGATCACCAGAACCCGCGACGGCGGCTCAGCCAGGTCCTTCTGCAACTGCTCCGCGTCATCACGCGAGCGAATCGTGTGCACCCCGTGCAACGCCGCCTCGGCCGGGTTCGGCCACTGCCGCGCGCGGGTGCCCGTCGCGATCAGCAACCGGTCGTACGGCACCTGCTCACCGTCGGCCAGGCGCACCTGTTTGGTGACCCGGTCCAGGCCGATCGCGGCCACGCCGAGCCGCCACTCCGCGTCCACTTCGCGCATGCGGGGCAGCCTGGTGTGGTCGGCCGGCACCCAGCCGTTGAGCACCTGCTTGGAGAGCGGCGGACGGTCGTAGGGCTCGTACGGCTCGTCCCCGACGATGGTCAGGGAACCGGTGAAGCCCTCGTCGCGCAGCGTCTCCGCGGCTCGCAGCCCGGCCAGAGAGGCACCCACGATGACGATCCGTCCGCTGGCCCGGAACTGGCGCACCAGCTCTGCGACCGTTGCCCGCAGAGTCATGGCGCCTCGCCCCGCTTCGCGCCGTCCAGGCGGTCGATCACGATCGCCTGCACCGGGCACGCCGCAGCCGCTCGCTCGACCTGCGGGCGCCACTCGTCGTCGGGGTTCGGCTCATAGGTGAGCGCCTCCTGACCGTTCAACCTGAAGACCTCGTGCGCCAGATACACGCATTGCGCGTATCCCTGGCACCGATTCAGATCCACGACGATCCGCATGGGCAGCCTCCTTCCGCTCTGCCTCCGCCCCACGGCGACCATCGACCCGGTCATGCAGCCTCGGTCATGAAGCCATGGGCCGGCTTCTCGAGCCTCCCGTCAGGCGACGGGGCCGGATGCCCCACCCGTCGCCCCGGCCAGGCCACCGAATGAGCAGGTTCGGTCCTGTTCGCTGCGCCGTTTCCTTCACCGTGGCGCTTGTCGGCTGTGAGCGTGTGCCAGCCAGAAGGGGGCGCAGCATCGACGGTGTCGGCATCAGGGTGTGCCCCGGTCATCACGCCCTAAAGAAATCCTCGTCCCGCCTTCTGGCGATCGCAAACCCGCCACTGCGGCGAACTGGATGCATCCGTGACTTCGAGCCCTCACACCCCGGGCTGAGGCGATCTCCGGGCCGGTGAAGCCACCGATCATCAGGTCCCGCTCCGGCTGGCGGCGTAGGGGTTACCTTCGTCACTTCGACAGTTCCATACGGCGTATGGTAACAATGAGAAAGGCGCTTCCATACAGCGTATGGAACTGCTCGCCCGGACCACACCGGGCGTCATACATCGCCTGACGGAACCGCCGTTGGCGCAGATCACCCCCTCGGGAAGGAAAGATCATGAAGAAGCTCGCGAAGGGCATCGCCCTCACTGTCTCCTCCGTCGCGGTCGCCGGTGCCGTGCTCGGTGCCGGTGGCACCGCTTCGGCCGCGCCCCTTGCGTCCGCGCCCGCCCAGCACTCGGCCGACCGGACCGTCGCCGCTGACTACAGCTGGGACCACGGTGTCGGCTACCTGCTCGAGCGGGGCTACTCCTGCGACGAGACCCGCGGCTGGCACCAGGACCACCACGGCACCGATGCGACCCGGCACGACTGCGACGGTCTCTACTACCGCGATGGTCACTTCTTCCGTTGGGAGGGCGAGGGACACGGCGGGACGTCCGACTGGTCCTACCGCCACGACGGGAACCGCTACGAGCACGACGGCGAGGGCAGGCACCACCATGACCTGAGCCGCGACGACCGGTGAGACGGGTATCGGCCATGAGCGCAAGCAGTCCCCCTCGGCCATGTCCCCGCCGGCGGCGGGGACCCGTCCGGCGGTCGGGGGGCGGTGTCCCCGGCCGCCGGCCGAGTGAGTGCAGCGCCACTCGTCATGCGGTGCGCCGGTGCCGTCCGGCGCCCGCGCCCTGCTGTACCGCCTCCACCCGCGCTGCCTCTTCGCCACAGGCCGGTGTGAGGCACCGCCGGGCCATACCCGGGTGCGGAAGCCGATGAAGAAGTCCTTGAAGGCCGTAGAACGGCGGGTGGCCGTGCAGCTGGTCGTCACGCACACCTGCTCATTGCCCCTCTGCGTACGTCTGCGCTACGAGCCCGCTGATCCCTATGTCGTCCGTGCCGCCTTCTTCGTCGACTGTGAAGAGCCGGTCGAATGGGTCCTGGGGCGGGATCTTCTGGCTGACGGTCTGGAGGATTCCGCGGGCCACGCGGAGGTCCGGATCTGGCCGGCCGCAGGGCGGGGTGACGAGTCGATCTACATCGCCCTCGGGTCTTCCGCGGGCACCGCCTTGCTCGAGGTCCCCGTGCGCGACATCTCGTCCTTCCTTCAGGACACCCAGGCTCTGGTGCCACGGGGTACCGAGTCCGGACTCATCGACTGGGATGCCGAACTGGCACACCTACTCCCCCAAGGCTGACCGCCGACCATCCATGCTCAGAAGTAAAGGAACCAGTGTCATGTCCCAGTACCAGCTTCGCGTCTACACCCTGCGCGACTCCGACGCGCTCTCCGCCTACGAGAAGATCTGGGCCCAGCACATTCCCGGTATGGCCAAGCACCGGATCACCACCCACGGCGTCTGGACGGTGCCCGCGGCGCCCGGAAACGAGACCCCCCGGCTCTACGCCCTCGTTTCCTACAGGGACGCCGACGACGTGCGGGAACGACTGGAGGCGTACCTGTCGAGTCCTGAATTCCGCGCGGACATGGAGGGTTTCGACATCGGCCAGATCGTCGGCCTCGACGAGATCCTGCTGACGCCCACCGTGGACTCGCCCTTGCGCTGACGGCCGTCCTGCGACGAGTGACGCGACCAGACGAGCCGGTATCCGCGGCCCTGCGTGGTTCCGGCGTCGTCGATGGCGACCCACCGTGAGTCCTGGCAGGGTGCGACCTCCTCAGGCAGGCACACGGACGTCTGCGCTTGGGTGTTCACCGCCAGGGTGAGTGGATGTCGGCAGTCGTGGTGTCAAGGGCAGCCGGGCCGAAGCCAGCCTCGGTCAGGATGTTCGCCGCGACTCCGCGGCCGACCCACCCCGGTGAGACCAGCCGCCAACGGCAACCCGTTACCTGCGTCGTATCGCCCACCTTCCCGCGCTCCGTAGCTCGCCGCTCGTCTGCAGCCCCTGCCGCAGAGACGCACCTGACGCCGTTTACGTCGTCGTGGTGCGCCCTGCAGCGGAATCTGGCAGCCGTTTGTCCGCTTCGCGCTCGCCTCGCAAGCCCGCTGGTGGACGACGGTCGAGTTACGGTCAGCCGGAGTGCTGGCCGAGCCTGCTGAACTGCTCGGCTCATGGACGGCTACTGGGACGGGTGGCTGCCCGATGAAGAGATCTCGCTTGAGTGAGCGGCTTCAACGCCGACCGTGCGCTCACTGGGCCCCGCTCCCCGAACCATGACGGGCTGTACACGCCGGTGCAGCGTAGCCTCGTCTTGTGGACTTCCCTGCGGACAGTCTCCTGTCCCGTGCCGCGCGTGAGGTCAGCCTGCGGGCAGACCAGCTGATCCATGACATCGAGCGGTGCCTGCAGCGTGGAGTCCCCGAGGTCTGGGAGGACCCCCACGTAGCCCGCATGACGGCAGAGAACGTCACCGAACATGTTCTCGCGGCGTTGGCCGGCCTGGTACACGGCATCGAGCCGGACCAGATCGAAACGCCGGCCGAGGACCCGGACCGCGCGCGCCGACTTGCTCGGCACGGGACACCCGTCAGCGTGATACTGCGGTCCTTCCGGCTGGGGCAAGGTGTCATGCTCGACCGGCTACTCGAAGAGATGCCCCAGCTGACCGACGACGCCGAATTGATCAGTGCAGCGACGCGGAAGCTGACCGCGACGATGGCCGGGTACGTCGATCGCATGTCGGAGCAGGGCGTGGCGGTCTACCAGCGGGAACGGGACCGGCGGCTGCAGTGGCGGCTGTCGATGGTGAACGAGGCGGGCAGGCGCATCGGCACCACGCTGGACATCGCCCGCACAGCCCAAGAGCTGGCGGACCTCGCCACCGAGAATTTCGCCGACCTCGTCACCGTCGACCTGCTCGACTCCGTGCTGCGCGAAGATGACGGCCCTGTGAGCGCGCTTCCGACGCTCCGGCGGGTCGCTCAACGATCAGTGGTGGAGGGCGACCCGGCATTGACGATCCGACCGGAGCAGCTTCACGTCAGCCCGCGCGGTTCACCGTCGGCCCGCGCCCTCGCCGGTCAGCCCTCCCGGCACACCGGCCCGCCAGCGCCCCGTGACGCCGACGACCACCGGACCCACTCGACGCTGGTGGTGCCGCTGCGGGCCCGAGACTCCACCCTGGGCGTCGCGCAGTTCATCCGGCACCGCAACCCCGACCCCTTGGACGACGAGGACTTGCTCCTCGCGCAGGAGATCGCCGCCAGGGCGGCGGTGGCTGTCGACAATGCCCGCCGCTACACACACGCCCGTGCGACTGCCCTCACCCTGCAGCGCAGCCTGCTCCCGCAGCACACCGCACAGCAGTCGGCCGTGGAGACCGCCTATCGCTACCTGCCCGCAGGGGCCCAGGCCGGCGTCGGCGGCGACTGGTACGACGTCATCCCACTGTCCGGAGCCCGCGTCGCCCTGGTGGTGGGCGATGTGGTCGGACACGGCATCCACGCCGCCGCCACCATGGGGAGGCTGCGGACCGCCGTCCGCACCCTGGCCGACATCGACCTGCCGCCCGACGAACTCCTCACCCATCTGGACGACGTCGTCATCCGCCTGTCCGCCGAATCCTCCACAGACCTGACCATCGAAGAAGCCGGGGACATCGGCGCCACCTGCCTGTACGCCGTCTACGACCCCATCTCCCGCCAGTGCGTCCTCGCCCGCGCGGGGCATCTGCTGCCCGCGGTGGTGGGCCCTGACGGAACCGCCGACCTCCTCGAACTGCCACCCGGACCGCCGCTGGGCCTGGGTGGCCTTCCGTTCGAAGCGGCGGAGTTCGACCTCCCCGAAGGCAGCGTCCTTGCCCTCTACACCGATGGCCTGATCGAAGGCCGCGACCACGATGTCGAAGCGGGTATCGCCCTGCTCCTCGAAACCCTCGCTCAGCCCGCCTCCTCCCTGCAAGCAATATGCGACACCGTGCTCGAAGCCCTGCTGCAGGCTGATCGACCACGCGACGATGTCGCGCTGCTCCTCGCACGCACCCACGTCCTGGGCGCTCGGCAAGTCGCCAGCTGGGACCTGGACGCCGACCCCGTCTGCGTGTCCCGAGCCCGGTCGAATGTCGCTCAACAGCTGAGCATCTGGGGCTTGGAGGAGGTCGAGTTCTCCGCCGGGCTCATCGTCAGCGAACTGGTCACCAACGCCATCCGCTACGGTCGTCCTCCCATACGGCTGCGCTTGATCCATGACCGTGCCCTCGTGTGCGAGGTCTCCGACACGAGTAGCACCACCCCTCACCGGCGCCGGGCCCGCACCTGCGACGAGGGGGGACGGGGCCTGCTCCTCGTCGCTCAATTCGCCAAGCACTGGGGAACGCGGCACGCCCGACACGGCAAGACGGTCTGGGCCGAGCTGAGCGAGAAGGAGTCCACTGAATTCCCGGCATGGGATTTCCTGTAGGCGCGACGACGGACGGAGCTCTGCGGCGAGCGGATGCGTCGACCACCAGCTCGGGGGCTCAGGGCGGCGGTCGAGCTCCTCCCAGAGCGGCTCGAACCGGGGGTCACATGGGTAGAGGCCATGGTGGTTGGTTTCCACCACCATTCCGTCCGCACCGAGGACGTCGAGCGCGTGGGCGGCCTCGGCGAGCGAGCCCTCGATGTCCGGCAGGGGCAGGGAGGCGAAGAGACCGAACCGCTGCGAGTCCCTCCGTGCGGACCTCGGCGCCGAACTCATTGACCTCACGTGCGAGAGCGCGGGCCTCGATGTCGTCCCCGAAGTGCACTCCGGGCGAGGAGATCGACAGTTAGGACTTGTCGATCCCTGAGCGCCTCATGGAACTGGTTCCAGGCGGTGCCGCGGCCCGCGTGCCGGGCTGAACGCCAACGGGTGGCAAGCATGTCCGGCCCGGTGGTACGGGGTGGACCCTTGGGGCGGCACCTGGCCCGCTACATGTGCACGACAGGTGCGGCGTTCTCGTTCTGCCGGGGCACACCCCGGCGGTAGAGCAGGGCGGTGACGACCAGGCCGGTGATGAAGACGGCCGCCGACCACCAGTAGGCCGTGGAGTAGCCCGCGAGGCCGGCCTGGGCCAGGACGCCGGGATTCTTGGGATCGCGGCCGGAGAGGTAGCCGGTGGCGGCGTCGGACGCCATCGTGCTGAGCAAGGCGATGCCGATGGAACCGCCTATCTGCTGAAGGGTGTTGACAGCGGCCGACGCGACGCCGGCATCGGTTGCCTCCACGCCGGAGGTCGCCAGGCTCATGGCGGGCGCGATGACCGTGCCCAGCCCGATTCCGACGAGCACCAGTTGAGGCAGAACCTGCGTCATGTATCCGCTGTTCAGGTCCAGCTGGGTCATCCAGATCAGCCCGGCGGCCGCAATGGCCATGCCCAGCGGGACCACCGGCTTCGGTCCTGTACGCGCCACCAGGACGTTGTTGGCCACGGCGGAGGCGGACGACGAGGCCACTATCAGGGGCAGGAAGGCGAAGCCGGTGTCCAGAGCGCTGTAGCCGAGGGTCTGCTGCAGGTAGTAGGTCAGGAACAGGAACACGCCGAACATGCCCGCACCGGTGACGAAGAGGGCGGCGAAGGAGGCGCCGCGGTTGCGGTCCAGCAGAACTCGCAGGGGCAGCAGCGGATACGCCGCCCTGTTCTGCCACCACACGAAGACGGCCACCAGTACGGCGCCGGCCGCCAGCATGCCCCATGTCGCCGGCGAACCCCAGCCGTGCGTTTCGGCGTTCGAGAATCCGTAGACCAGGCAGAACAGGCCGATGGAGGCCAGCAGGGAGCCGGGTACGTCGAGCTTGGAGGACGTGTCACGCGGGGTACGGCGCAGCAGGGCCGCCCCTCCGACGAACGCCACCACCGCGAAGATCACGTTGACGTACATGGTCCAGCGCCAGTCCAGGAACTGGGTCAGCACGCCGCCGAGAATCAGGCCGATGGCTCCGCCGGCACCGGCGACCGAGCCTGCGACGGTGAAGGCCCTGGCCCGTTCGCGCGGATCGGTGAAAGTGGTCATCAGGACCGAGAGGGCGGACGGGGCCAGCAGCGCGGCGAACAGCCCCTGCACGGCGCGCGCGATGACGAGCGCGGCGAAACTGTTCGCCGCGCCCGCAACCATGGAAGCGGCCGCGAAGCCGGCCAGACCCACCAGGAAGGTGACCTTCTGGCCGGCCAGGTCCGCGATGCGGCCGCCGAGCAGCAGCAGGCTGCCGAAGGCCAGCGCGTAGGCGGTGACCACCCACTGCCGGTCGGCGTCGGAGAAGCCGAGGGCGTGCTGGGCGGACGGCAGGGCGATGTTCACGATGGTGCCGTCGAGGACACCCATCAGCATGGACAGCGAAACGACCAGCAAGATCCACCAGCGCCGCTGGTGCGACAGCTCGGGCACATTCTCAGGTGCGGTCTCGGCGCCGCGGGCAGCGGCGGTGGCGTTCTGGGACATGGGGGCAGCCCTCCGGACAGCGGATGGGGGATGGCGGAAGAGAGAGATGAACCGACCGAGATCAGGTACGGCTCATCCGGCACGGGGCGCCACCTCGCGCTCACGGCAGTAGTGCTCGGCGGCATGGCCGCTCCGGTGAACGGAGGGGTGATGCGCGACAAGGCCGGTGATCTCCCGCTTCGGGAGGAAGATCGGGAACGAGCCAAACGGCCATGGTCATTCCACGGGTCAGCGTCATACGGCTGCCGTGCAGAGGCTGCGGGACCACCCCGCCGGGCGGTTTTCCCGATGTGACGGGGGTGGCTCCCGCGTGTCGCAGCCTGAGACCGCCCGACTGCGGGCGCGGCTCAGGGGCCAGCGCCTGGGGCGCGGCGCCTCAGAAGGTGTGGCTCAGAGGCCGGCGCCCCGGCCGTCACGATCGCCGGTGAGCCGGCTTTCCAGACCCGTGATCAGCGTGTCCATCACGAGGCGGAACATGTGGTCCTGGTCAGGGCCTTCAGGGGCTACGTCCGCAGAGTCAGGGTCCGCGCCCCCGTCACCGTCTTCGCCCTCGTCAAAGGCGGGGGGCTTGAGGGTCGACCACTGGTGCAGCGAGCCGTTGAGTTCGGCGGTGAGGACACCGACGACGACGGCGACCATCAGCGCCGCGATCTCCGAGACCTCTGACTGCGGAACCCCGGCAGCCGCCACGACCGCGGTGAGCGCGGTCCAGAACGGGTCGTCGGGCTGGATGAAGTCCGGCTGGTGACTGAACGAGTAGGCCATCAGCTCGGGGTGACGGTGCGCCAGGGCTCGGAAGTCCATGGCCAGCAGGCGGATGCGTTCCTGCCAGGGAGCGTCCTCAAGCGTCACGGTGCGGAACTGGGCGCCGACCATCCTTGTCACGCCGCGCAGCACCGCTTCCTTGTTCGGCACGTGGTGGTACAGCGACATCGGGTTCGCGTCGAGCTCGGTGGCGAGTTTGCGCATGGTGAGCGCCTCGACACCGTCCGCGTCGATCAGCCGCAGGGCGGCGGCGTAGATCCCGGCCTCGGTCAGAGGCACGTCCCGCTTCCTCGTTCCCCGTGGGGGACGTCTCTCCTGCTTTTCCATACCTCGTACGGTATCAGTTTCGTACGTCGTATGGAAATGATCCGAATCACAGCGCCCACCAGGGCGACCGGGCTTGCTTCGCGTTTCCATACGTCGTACGGTACCAATTCCATACGGCGTATGTTTTCCGTACGGCGCCATGGCATCGACCTGAGCAGCGCGCCCTTGCCCATCCCCCCTCCACGCAGAGGAGCAAGCCATGACCACGCACTCCGCGAAAGACCTTCGCCCCATCCGGTCCCCGCGCGGGATCCCCTTGCTCGGCCACACGCCGCAGATCCCCGACACCAACCCGGTTGCGTACTTCGGTGAGCTGTCCAAGCAGTTCCCCGAGGGCATCTACGGCATGGACATCGCCGGTATCGAGCAGGTCTTCGTCTACGACCCGGACCTGGTCGCAGAGGTCTGTGACGAGACGCGGTTCTTCAAGCAGATCGACAAAACGCCGCTCCAGCACGTCCGGGACTTCGCGGGCGCGGGCCTCTTCACCGCCCACCAGCACGAAGAGGAATGGGGCATGGCCCACCGCGTCCTGCTCCCGGCGTTCAGCCAGCGGGCCATGAAGGCGTACTACGGTCAGATGCTGGAGATCGCCCAGAATCTGGCGGGCAAGTGGGAGCGCCGGGAGGGCCAGCCGGTCAACATCACCGACGACTACACCCGCCTGACACTGGACACCATCGCCCTGTCGGGGTTCGGCTACCGGTTCCGGTCCTTCGACAAGGAGGAGCTGGATCCCTTCCTCAACGCGCTGCTGGGCGCGCTGGTGGAGTCGCTGCGGCGCTCGCAGGAGCTGCCGATGATGACCAGGCTCCGCAAGACGGACGACCGGAAGTACCGCGAGAACATCCGGCTGATGCAGGATCTGGTCGAGAGCGTGATCAAGGAGCGCCGCGAGGGCAAGGGCACCGGTGAGGAGGACCTGCTGGGTCTGATGCTGGAGGCCACCGACCCGGACACCGGCAAGCTGCTGGCCGACGACAACGTCCGAGACCAGGTGCTGACGTTCCTGATCGCCGGTCACGAGACCACCAGCGGTCTGCTGTCGTTCGCCACGTACTCACTGATGCGCAACCCGCACGTCCTGGCTCAGGCGTACGCCGAGGTGGACCGCCTGATGCCCGGTGACACCGTCCCGGACTACGACACGATCATGCAGCTAGACGTCATCCCGCGGATCCTGGACGAGACCCTGCGCCTGTGGGCTCCCATCCCGGCGTTCGGCAAGGCCCCGCTGGAGGACACCGTCATCGGCGGCCGCTACCAGCTGAAGAAGGGCACGCGGGTCAACATCCTCGAGGGCCCGCTGCACACCCACCCCACTGCCTGGGAGCGGCCCGACGAGTTCGACATCGACCGGTGGCTGCCGGAGAACCGGGCCCAGCAGCACCCGCACGCCTACAAGCCGTTCGGCAACGGTGTACGCGCCTGCATAGGCCGGCAGTTCGCGCTCACCGAGGCCCGCCTGGCCCTGGCGCTGGTACTGCAGAAGTTCAAGCTCTCCGACACCACCGACTACAAGATGGACGTACGGGAGGCGCTGACGCGTAAGCCCGGCAACTTCGAGCTGATCGTCCGTCGCCGTCAGGAACACGAGCGGACCGTCTTCGGCGCCGCGGACCTTCAGGCCGGCGACAGGCCGGCGCAGACAGCGGTCAGCGGCGTCGGCGTGAACCTGACCGTCGCCTACGGCTCCAGCCTCGGCGCCTGCGAGGACCTGGCGCGCACCATCGCCGACCGCGGCGAGCGCTCCGGCTTCGGCACCACCCTGGTGAGTCTGGACGATCTGGGCGACAACCTGCCCACCGAGGGCCTCCTCGCCGTCGTCGCCGCCAGCTACAACGGCAAGGCCCCCGACACCGCCCAGCGCTTCGACGACCTGCTGGCCGCCGGTCTGCCGGAGGGCTCGCTGTCGAACGTGCGGTTCGCGCTGCTGGGCGCCGGCAACACCCAGTGGGTGGCCACCTACCAGGCATTCCCCAAGCGGATCGAGGAAGGGCTGCTGGCCGCCGGCGCCACCCCGGTCGTCGAGCGCGGCATCGCGGACGCCGCCGGTGACTTCGACGGCATGGCCACGCGGTGGATGGACAACCTGTGGGCCACTCTGGCCGAGGAGTACGCCGCCGACACCTCCCAGGCGAGCGGTCCGCGCTACCAGGTCCAGTTGCTCACCGAGTCCGACGTACGCCCCGCCATCGTCTCCGAGCAGGCATACCCGCTCACGGTGGTGGCCAACGAGGAACTGGTGGCGGACGCGACCGGCCTCTGGGACTACCAGATCGAGCCGCCGCGCCCGGCCGCGAAGTCCATCACCGTCGAGCTGCCCGACGGTGTCACCTACGACACCGGCAACCACCTGGCTGTCTTCGCCAAGAACGAACTCGCCCTGGTGGAGAGCGCACTGAGGCGGCTCGGTGTCGCCTACGACCAGGTGCTCCGGCTCGACCAGCCGGCCGGTGGCCGCACCCACCTGCCGGTAGGCACCCCGGTCACCGCCGGCATCCTGCTCACCGAGTTCCTGGAGCTGCAGGACGTGGCCACCCGCTCCCAGGTCCAGACCCTGGCCGAGTACACCCAGTGCCCGTGGACCCGGCCGCAGCTCCAGGCGTACACCGCCGACACGGAGGAGGCCGAGGAGCACTACCAGAAGGAGATCCTCGGCAAGCGGGTCTCGGTGCTGGGCCTGCTGGAGCGCTTCCCCGCGGTCGAGCTGCCGCTGGCGGTGTTCCTGGAGATGATGGGCCCGATCCGGCCCCGCTTCTACTCCATCTCCTCCGCCCCGTCGGCCAACCCGCGCCATGTGCGCCTGACCGTCGGCCTGCTGGAGGGCCCGGCCCTGTCCGGCGACGGCCAGTACCGCGGCACCTGCTCCTCCTACATCGCCGGCCTCGAGCCCGGGGACGTCGTCTACGGCTACGTCCGCGTGCCCTCGCCGACGTTCGCCCCGCCTGCCGACCCCGCCACGCCGCTGATCCTGATCGGCCCGGGCACCGGCATCGCGCCGCTGCGCGGCTTCCTGGAGGAGCGGTCCTGGCAGCACGCCCACGGCACGCAGGTCGGCCTGTCACAGGTCTTCGTCGGCTGCCGCCACCCGGAGCACGACTACTTCTACAAGCAGGAGATGCAGGACTGGGAGCGCGCCGGGATCGCCCAGATCCACACCGCCTTCTCCGCGGTGACCGGCCACCCGGCCCGGTTCGTGCAGAACGCCATCGCCCATGCCGCCGACACGGTGTGGCAGGCCATCGAGGACGGCGCGTACATCTACGTCTGCGGTGACGGCCGCCGTATGGCACCCGCCGTCCGCGAGGCCCTCGCCGCCATCCACCGCCAGAAGACCGGCAGCGACGACGAGAGGGCCCAGCAGTGGCTCGCCCAGCTCGAGGCCGACGAGCGCTACCAGCAGGACGTCTTCGCCTGATCCCCCTGGACGCCGGGAGGCGTGCGGCCCCGTCCTGCCACTCCGCACGCTTCCCGGCCCCCACAAGCCCACCAGACACGCCACGGCATCCCACCGGCCCGAACCGCCGGCCGGTGCCGGTCACAGAAAGCAGATCCTCATGGACACCATGCTCGCCGGACGCTTCCACCTGGACAGCAGGAAGTTCGCCGTGGAGGAGGTCCCCATCCCCGTGCCCGGCCCGGGCGAGGTACTCGTCGAGGTCAAGGCCGCGGGCGTCTGCCTCTCCGACGTCCACCTGCTCGACGGCTCCCTCGTCCCGCTGTTCGCCACCTCTGACACGGTCACCGTCGGCCACGAGGTCTCCGGTGTGATCCACACCCTCGGCCCCGACCTCAAGCGCGGTCTGACCGTCGGCACCCGCGTCACCCTGGAGGCCGGCAAGAGCTGCGACCAGTGCGCCGACTGCGCACGCCGCCGCCCTTGCAGCCAAATCCGTACCGCCGGCATCGACTACGACGGCGGCTGGGCCCAGTACATGGTCACTCGCGAGGACACCCTCATCCCCATCCCGGACAGCCTGCCCTTCGACCAGGCCGCGATCATCCCCGACGCGGTGTCCACCCCCTACGCCGCCGTCGTCGCCACCGCGGGCGTCCGTGCCGCCCAGTCCGTGGGTGTCTGGGGCGTGGGCGGAGTGGGCGCGCACAACGTACGCGTCGCCCGCCTGGTCGGCGCCGCCCCGATCATCGCCGTCGACCCGCTGCCCAGCGCCCGGGAACGCGCCCTTGCCTTCGGCGCGGACCTCGCGCTCGACCCGGCAGCTCCCGACTTCGCCGACCAGGTCCGCGCGGCCACCGGCGGACGCGGCCTGGACTTCGCCTTCGACTGCGCCGGCGTCCCCGCCGTCCGCGACCAGGCCGCCTCCGTGCTCGGCCTGGGCGGCTCCCTGATCCTGGTGGGCATCACACCCCGGCCACTGACCATCACCGAGGGCCTGACCTTCAACTACCTGCAGAAGCAGGTGCGCGGCCACTACGGCGGCTTCCCCGAGTCCGTCTCCGAGCTGGTGCAGCTGACCGCGGCCGGCCGCCTCGACCTGGCCCCCTCCATCACCGACCACATCCCCCTCGTCGAGGCCGCCGACGCCGTCCACCGCCTGCAGAACAAGATCGGCGACCCGATCCGCCTCATCCTCGTCCCCTGACACCCGTCAGCAGGACAACAAGCCACCCTGGGCAGGGGTGAGTGGGCGCCGGTGCGTGAGGGAGCACCGGCGCCCACGGTTTCCCGGCAGTCAGAACTCGTGGAGACGCAACCATGCAGACGACCGATCCCCCGGGCCGCACTCCGCAGCGCGGCGACGCTCGCTCGAACCGCCGACGCATTCTCGCGGCCGCTCGGCAGGAACTGCGGGACGACCCCGACGCAAGCCTCGACAGCATCGCTCTGTCGGCCGGCCTCGCTCGACGCACCCTGTACGGACACTTCTCCAACAGGCAAGCGCTGGTCGCCGAGTTGGCGCAGGAAGCAGCCCAGGCGCTTCAACAGGCGTTCGCCACGACCCGGGTCCCAGATACTGATCCGCTGGAGGCGATGGCGCGGACGGGCCTGGCGGTATGGGCGGTCGGCGACCAGTACCGCATGCTCATCTCCCTGGGGCGACGCCATCTGGGAGAGGAGACGATCCGCGCCACCTTGGCACCGGCCCGCGCAGAAGCCGTCGCGGCCATACGACGTGGCCAGCACGAAGGCGTGTTCGCGGACCACGTCCCCGCGCCTGTCCTCGCCCAGGCGCTGGAAGCGCTGATGCTGGCCCTCGCCGCGGAGAACACCGCGTCCACCTGGGCGGACCCCACGGGTGAAGCTGCGGCGACCGCGTTCCTCGTCGCCGCAGGCGTAGCCCCACAGATCGCGTCGCGCCGGGTTCGAGCCGTGTTGCGTGAGCACGTGGTTGCTGTGATGCGGCTATGACACGACCGGAGCGCTGCCTGGCCGCGGTGGGCGAGCAGGCCCGGCGATCCGGACGACAGCCCGCTTCTGTCCATAAGCGTCAACCTCGTAGGAGTTCATTCATGCCTGCCATTCTCATTCACGGCGTACCCGACACCCACCATGTGTGGGACGGCGTGCGCGAGCACCTGACCCGCAGCGACGTGGAGGCTTGGGACCTTCCCGGTTTCGGTTCGCCGCGCCCCGAGGGCTTCCACTGCACGAAGGAGGAGTACGTCTCCTGGCTCATCGAGCGGTTGGAGGCGATCGGCGAGCCGGTCGACCTGGTCGGCCATGACTGGGGCTGCCTCCTCACCGCGCGCGTGGCGTCGGTACGGCCGGATCTGATCCGCACGTGGGCCGGCAGCAACGGTCCGGTCAGCGCCGAGTACGTCTGGCATCCGCTGGCCAAGCTGTGGCAGGACCCGGTCGCGGGCGACCGCTGGGCCAAGGAGTACGACGCCGCCGCGTTCGCCAAGGACCTGACCGGCAACCTCCAGATCCCGGCTGAGGCGGCCGAACAGACGGCCGGTCGCGTGGACGAGACCATGCGCGACAGCATTCTCAAGCTTTACCGTTCCGCATTGACGGTCGGTGCGGAGTGGGAACCGGATCTCGCGCACCTGGCCGGACCGTCCCTGGTGTTCTGGGGGGCGTCCGATCCAGTCTGCCCCGTCGAGTTCGGCAGGAAGATGGCCGCGTCCGTGCGCGCCACCCGTTTTCTGAGCCTGGACAGCAGCCACTGGACGCCGATCCAGAAGCCGGTCGAGGTCGCTGCCGCCCTCGAGGAGCACTGGAGCAACTCCGGGGAGTGACTGGCCTGCCCCGCCGAGAGCGCCCGTGGGTGCGCGGCGGGGCTTCGTCGTGGGCGGCGGTTGCCGTCTCGTACGGGGTCCACCGCGCCTTGGCCGAGGGCGCCACCATCGCACCCGACCCTCAGACGAGGTCGGGCAGCGGGCGCCGGGTGACCTCGTGCGCATCGTCCGGCGGGAGGCCCAGCATGCGCAGGACCATCGCGGCCAGCTCGGAGGCGGCCTCGTCGCCGTCGAGGTCGGGCCGGGCCAGCCGGAGAGCCACGAGGGACAGCAGGGTCCCGCCCAGAGCGGACAGGGCCGTGGTCGGGTCGGTGCCGGTGAAGCGGCCCGAGGCGATGCCGCGTTCCAGATCACGAAGCGCTCGTGGGGACAGGCCACGCTCGGAGTGGATGTGCGCCAGGCCGCGATCGCGCAGGATCCGCATGAGCTCGGGGTGCGAGTCCGCCATCCGGGCGGTGAGCCGGAAACCGGCGGCGACCAGCTCGGCGGGGTCGTCGATGCCTTCCACCCGCTCGTCGATGACCTGCCCGAACTCCTCCAGCGCATCCGTCACCGCCGCGTCGAACAGCTCCGTCTTCGACTCGAAGTGGTTGTAGAAGGAGCCGAAGCCGACATCGGCGCGCTCGGCGATGGCCTGGATGCTTGCGCTCGTGTCCCCGGTCTCCGCGAGGATCTGCCGGGCCGCGCGGACGAGCGCCTGACGGGTCTCGGCACGGCGTCGCTCGAAGCGGTTCTTGGGCGGGGCTGACGTCGGCATACGGCCCACTGTAACCGTCGCGACGATGGCCCTGCCATTACTGATGAGATCCTCAATTATTTGGCTGCACCTATTGACGATGAGAAACAGCAGAGTTGATGATTTCCTCATTACGGCAGTGTTGCTTGGAGGACACCATGTCCCACATCCCCGTTAACAAGAGCGGTCCTCGGACGCCCCACCAAGACCTCCACAGTGAGCAGGGCGCCCTACGCGGTGAACACCCCGGACGAGCCCGGAATCCAGTGATCAAAGTGGCGGATCTGGCCTGGCTGGAGTTCGAGAAGCCGGACCTGGACCGGGCCGAGGTGTTCGCCCGTGACTTCGGCTTCGCGATCTCCGCCCGCACCGATCACGAGCTGTGGCTGCGCGGCACGTTCGCGGGCTCTCCTTGCATGGTCATCCGGCGTGGGCGCGCGTCCCGCTTCCTCGGGCCGGCGTTCCGCGCGGCCGAGCGGGCCGATGTGGACCGGCTGGCCGCCGCCGTCGGACACAAGGTCCGGGACATCGACGTCCCCGGCGGCGGTCGGTCGGTCGCCCTGTTCGATCCCTCGGGACTCCCGGTCCGGGTGGTGCACTGCGCCGAACCGCTCCCCGCTCTGCCCGGGCAGCAGCCGCTGATCCTCAACACCGGCATCGAAGGCCGTCGTACGAACACCACCCAGCGCCCGCCCCGTGAGCCGTCCCGCATCCAGCGCCTCGGCCATGTGGTGCTGGAGACGCGGACGTTCACCCGCACGCTGGACTGGTACCTGGACACCCTTGGCATGATCGTGTCCGACTTCCTGTTCCTGGACGGGCAGCGCCAGCGCGGGCCGACCATGGCGTTCATCCGCTGCGACCAGGGTGGCACGCCGGTGGACCACCACACCCTCGCCCTGCACCTCGGGCCCGGCACCGGCTACGTCCACTCCGCCTACCAGGTCACCGACCTCGACTCCATCGCCGTCGGTGGGGAGTACCTGGCCGAGCGCGGCTACCAGCGCAGCTGGGGGATCGGCCGGCACGTCCAGGGCAGCCAGCTCTTCGACTACTGGCGCGACCCCGACCGCTTCATGCTGGAGCACTTCGCCGACGGCGACCTGTTCTCCTGCGACCTCGACCCCGGATGGGCGCCGATGTCGGCGAGCGGCCTGGCCCAGTGGGGGCCGCCCGTCACCCGCGACTTCCTGGGCGCCAGCCCCTCCCCCGCCAAGCTCCGCGAGGTCATGACGGCCCTGCGAGACGACAACGAACTCGACCCCGCACGCCTGCTGGGCCTGATGAAAGCGATGAGCTCATGAGCATCAACGTTCTGCGCACCTCCGGGGGCACCTCCCGCTCGAGCGAAGCCGAGAGCGGGGGAGGCTGGTGGGTCGTCCGGGACGAGCGCGCCGTCCGCATCGAGACCAAGGCGGTCACCACCGCCGAACTGCTCGCCGACCGGGCCGCCGTCCGGGAGGCCGCCGCCTCCGGCGAGAACGGCACGCCCGTCGCCGACCTGGTGGCGCTGCCCCCCGTCACCACCCCCTGCCGAGTGGTCGCCCAGATGGTCAACTACCGCAGCCACGCCAAGGACTCGGGCTTCAGTGGCGACATCCCGCCCACGTTCTTCCGCAAGGCGTCCGGCTCGGTCAGCGGCCCCCACGACACGATCGTCCGTCCGGCACACGTGAACTTCCTCGACTACGAAGTCGAACTCGGCCTCGTCATGGGCGCGAAGCTCCCGGTGGGCACAGTCGTGGAGGAGCAGGACCTTCCTTCGTACGTCGCCGGGCTCGTCCTCACCAACGACGTCAGTGCCCGCGACGTCCAGCTGACCAAGACCCAGTTCTACGAGAGCAAGTCCTACCCGACCTTCACGCCGACCGGTCCGTACCTGGCCCTGCTGGAGCCGGAGGACTTCGACCGTCTGATCGACCTGCGACTGCGGCTGTCGGTGAACGGTGTCACGCGTCAGGACCGCACCCTGGCCGACATGATCGTGCGGCCCGCGCAGGCGCTCACCCTGCTCGCCCGCTTCCAGACCCTCGACCCGGGCGACCTCCTGCTGACCGGCACGCCCGGCGGCACCGCCCTCAAGGCCCCGCCCAAGCCGGTCGAGAAGATCGCCGCGCTGCTGCCGCCCGCGCTGAAGTGGAAGGCGTTCTTCAACGGTCAGGCCAAGAACCCCCTGTACCTGCGCGACGGTGACCTCGTCACCGCCACGATCGCCACCCCCGACGGACGGATCGACCTGGGCGAGCAGCGGACCGCTGTGGGGGCCGCGACGTGAGCGCCACAGCCCGCGGACCGGTGGTGATCATCGGGGCGGGGCCCGTGGGAGTCACGGCCGCACTCCTGCTGGCCCGTTACGGAGTGCGCAGCCTGCTCCTCGAACGCCACCCCGACGTCTACCCCCTGCCGCGCGCCGTCGTCGTGGACGACGAGGTCCGCAGGATCCTGCAGAGCGTCGGCGTCCACGAGGAGTTCGCCGCCATCGCCCGGCCGGCGCCCGGGCTACGGCTGCTGGACGCCCGGCGCCGCGTGATCAGCGAGTTCCCGCGGTCCATGCACGGACTCCACGGCTTCCCGCAGCTGAGCATGTTCCACCAGCCCGAGCTGGAACGTCTGCTGCGGGACGCCCTGGCGCGCCGCCCGGAGTGCGAGCTGTGGAGCGGGGTCGAGGTCGTGTCCGTCTCCGAGTCCGACACGCCGAACCCCGACGCACCCGCCGATCCGACGGGTCCCGTCCGGGTCACCTTCCGGCGCGGCGGCAGTGACGAGGAGGAGCACCTGTGGGCCGATGCCGTCCTCGGCTGCGACGGCGCGGGCAGCCTCACCCGTGACGCCATCGGCGCCGCCTGGGAGGACCTGCACTTCCAGGAGAGCTGGCGGGTCATCGACGTGCGCACCAGCCGCCCGGTGCGGACCTGGGAAGGCGCCGAGCAGATCTGCTGCCCCACCCGGCCGGCCACCTTCATGCGCATCAGCGAGGACTGCTACCGCTGGGAGTTCCGGCTGGCCGACGACCAGAGCCTGGAGGGCCCGGACGGATGGGAGCGCCTGCGCGAGCTGGTCGCCCCCTGGGTGGATCTGCCGGCCGCGCAGAGTGACGACTTCGAGGTGATACGGCAGGCCCAGTACACCTTCCAGGCCCGTCTCGCCGACCGGTGGCGCAGGGGGCGTGTCTTCCTGCTGGGCGACGCCGCCCACCTGACCCCGCCCTTCGTCGGGCAGGGCCTGTGCTCCGGCCTGCGCGACGCCAGCAACCTCACCTGGAAACTCGCCCGGGTCCTCCGACAGGGCGCGCCCGAAGAACTGCTGGACACCTACGAACGCGAGCGCAAGCCGCACGCCCGCCATGCGATACGCGTGGCGGTGGCCGTCGGCTGGGCCATGACCGGCGGGCAGGACCGCGGTGCGGCGCTTCGCCGGGCCGTCGTGGGCGCGGTTTGTCGCATCCCCGGCGTGACCGAGGCGGTGAGCCGTGACCTCAGCCCGGCCCTGGCCGCCGGCCCGCTGGTGCGGCGCCGACCCGGGCTGGCCGGCCGCGTGCTGGCCGGCACCTTCTGCCCGCAGCCCTGGATACGGCACGACGGCAGGCGCGTACGTCTCGATGACGTCGTCCGGGACGCCTTCGTCCTCCTGACCGCCGTACCGGCCACGGCGCAGATGACGGCGGTGACCACGGCACTGGGCGCTCCGACGATCCACGTCGACGACCTGGACGACGACGGCACGCTGGCCACCTGGCTGGCACGCGGCCGGGCGGACGCCGTCCTGCTGCGCCCCGACCGCGTCGTGATGGACACCGTCCCCGTCGGGACCGGCCACTTCCCGGACCCCACGGCCTGGGCTTCCCTGCTCCACACGGCCCGCCCTGCCACCGATGCCCGGCCCGTCCCCCTGTCGAGGAGCACCGCACCGTGAACATCCCGCATCCCACGCCGCATCCGGAACCGTTCCTGCCGCCCGACACGACAACGGCCGCCGACAGTCGCATCGCGGACTTCGCCCGCTGGGCCACCCGGCACCGGGGCGCCGAAGGGATTCCGGACCCGACCGACTACCACGCCCTGCACCGCTGGTCCGTCACCGACCTGGAGGGGTTCTGGGCGGCGGTGTGGGAGTACTTCGACATCGAGGCCGCCACTCCGTACGAGCGGGTGCTCGCCGAGGAGACCATGCCCGGCGTCAACTGGTTCCCCGGCGCCACGCTCAACTACGCCCACCACGCGCTGCGCAACCTGCACCCGGACGCTCCCGCGATCACGGCACTGGACGAGACCGGAGCCGGCTACGAGATCACAGGCCGACAGCTACGCGCCCAGGTCGCCTCCGTCGCGGCCACCCTGCGCGAGCTGGGCGTCAAACAGGACGACCGGGTGGTCGGTTACCTGCCCAACACCCCCCACGCCGTCATCGCCTTCCTCGCCACCGCCAGCCTGGGCGCGGTGTGGTCGGTGTGCGGCCAGGACTACGCACCCCAGGCCGCAGCCGACCGCTTCGCGCAGCTGAAACCGACCGTGCTCATCACCGCGGACGGCTATCTCTTCAACGGCACGCGGCACGACCGCCGCTCAGCCTCGCTCGACCTCGCCGGAGCCCTTCCCACTCTGAAGGCCACGGTGCTCGTGGACCACCTGGGCCTGATGTGGCCCGAGACCCCGCACACCAGCCTGACGGTGCCCTGGGAAGACGCCGCCACCCGCACCGAACACCTCACCATCACACCGGTGCCGTTCGATCATCCGCTGTGGATCGTCTTCTCCTCCGGCACCACCGGCCTGCCCAAGGGCATCGTCCACGGACACGGCGGCGTCCTCCTCGAACACCTCAAGATCCTCGGCCTGCACACCGACCTGGGCGTCGGGGACCGCCTGCTGTGGTACACCACCACCCACTGGATGATGTGGAACCTGGTCGTCTCCACCCTGCTGACCGGCGCCACCACCTGCACCTACGACGGCAGCCCCGCGCCGGTGGCACGCCCGGACATCCTGTGGGAGCTGGCGGCCCGCCACAAAGTGACCGTCTTCGGCACCAGCCCCCAGTACCTGCTGGCCATGGCCAAGCTGGGCATCGAACCCTCCGTGCACGCTCTGTCGGCCATCCGGGCTGTCGGCAGCACCGGATCCACCCTGCCCGCCTCCGCCTACCCCTGGGTCCGTGACCACGTGGGCGCAGGCATCCAGCTGGCCTCCACCAGCGGCGGCACCGACGTCGTCTCCGCCTTCGCCGGCAGCGCCCCCACCACCCCCGTCTGGGCGGGCGAGGTGTCCGCCCCCAACCTCGGCGTGGCGCTCGCGGCGTACGACGGCGCGGGCCAACCGGTCGTCGACCAGGTCGGCGAACTGGTCGTCACCCGGCCCATGCCGTCAATGCCGCTGTACTTCTGGAACGACCCCGACGGCAGCCGCTACCGCGACGCCTACTTCACCGCCTATCCGGGCGTGTGGCGGCACGGCGACTGGATCACCCTCACCTCCCACGGCTCGGTGATCGTCCACGGCCGCTCCGACGCCACCCTCAACCGCAACGGCGTACGCCTGGGCAGCGCCGACATCCACGACATCGTCGAACGCCTCCCCGAGATCACCGAGGCCCTCGTCATCGGCGCGGAGGAACCCGACGGCGGCTACTGGATGCCCCTGTTCGTCGTCCCCGCGCCCGGTATCACGCTGGACGACGCCTTGCGCGAGAAGATCCGCGACGCCGTCCGCACCGGCGCCTCACCCCGCCACGTCCCCGACGAGATCCTCGCCGTACCAGCCATCCCGCACACCAGGACCGGCAAGAAACTCGAGGTCCCGGTCAAGCGCCTCCTCCAGGGCGCACCCGCCGAGCAGGTCGTCAATCCCTCCGCGGTCGACGATCCGGACCTCGTCGCCTACTTCGCCGACCTGGGAGCCGAACGCCGCCAAGCACGTCACCCGCACACCGTCAAGGACGCCCCGTGAGCCCCCTCGCTGCCCTGACCTGTCCCATCGCGCTGATCTTCACCCTGCTGGGCGTAGCCAAGATCATGGCGCTCGGTCCGATGCCCGAGCTGGCCGCCCACGCCGGCTTCACGACCGCCTCCTACCGACTGATCGGTGCGCTGGAGTTGGCAGGCGCCATCGGCGTGGCCCTCGGCCCGGTCCTGCCACTGCTCGGAGAGCTGGCCGGCCTCGGCCTCCTGATGCTGCTGGCCGGTGCTGTGATCACGCACGTCCGCAAGGGAGACGGGGTGCCCAAACTCGTCCCCGCGACGGTGTCCGCCGCCCTGGTCGCCTGGTATCTCGTGCTGCTTGCCGGTGGCGGCTCGTGACATCGGTCGAGAACCGCAGCGGCCACCTGCGACACGCGGACGATCCTCGTCGCGGCTGCTGCGCGCCGGCGAAGGAGTCCCTGAGCCCTGTCAGCGAGCCCATGCCGAGGCTGGCAGACTGAATTTGTGGCCCCGCTGACGACGGCGACCTATCTGGCCGCGTCCTCATCACTCACAGGCGCCGGCGTGGTGTCGGTCTGCGCCTTGCTCTTCACCGTCGCATCGTTCTGGTGGCTCAACGCCAGACAGGGGCGTCTGAAGACGTGGGAGCCTCATTCCTTCGCAGCGATCATCCACTCATCCGGCGCCCGTCTGCGGCTCCCGCTCGTCCTTCACAACACCGGTGCCAAGCCGATAGTCGTGCAGGACCTCATCCTGACGTTCCCTGACGAGTCCGCTTCTCACCTGCCGCTGCTGTGGGTGTCCTCACCGTCCCGCCTCCAGCCAGGGCCGGACGAGAATGCCAAGCTGCCGGCCGGATTCGTCGTGCCCGGCAGAGAGGCGCAACAAGTCTTCATCGAGTTCGAGGCACCGTTTTCCGGCTTCATGCCGGAAGCCCGTGACTTCAAGGTCCAATTGCAGGCGAGGGTCGGCCACCGCAAGGGGTGGCGCCACCTGCTGACGTTCACCCTGCGGGCCGCCAACATCACCGCTCCGGATCGCTACACCGTCTACAACAACACGCCCGTCGAACTGACGAAGGAAGACCAGAAAAGGGCGGATGCCGCGCTCCTCGAGCTGTTGGGAGAGCAAGGGGACGACTCCGCTCCAGGCGGTTGGAGAAAGCGGCGTTCTTCCCACGACGACGGCGACGCCGACACAAGCCGCTGACGCAACACCCGCCAGCGGAGCAAGCTCCCGTCAGCGGCCCTTTTCGGCGGGCTCAAGGATCGCGAGCACTCCACATGATGCGTCATCGGAAAGACGTCGCCCTGAGCAGATGCTGCGAAATACCAGGTCAGAGCCCGATGTCGGCTCTCTGCCTCCCTCTCCACGGGCGCAGAGCGTCAAACGAGCGTCATGACGACCGGCTCGTCACTTCCCCGGGGACCGGACGGCTGCGACGACGCGGCCACCGCGCCCGTGATCAGCCTGCTTCAGTCAAGGCCGCGTGCGCGGCGGCGAGGATCTCCTCGGAGAGCGGGGAGCCCTTGGTGGCCCGGGACAGGACCAGCGCACCGAACAGGGTGCAGAGGCGGACGATGCCGTCCTCGTCGTCACCGCCGAGGAAGTCGGCGAAGTCGGCCACCCCCTGGGTGTAGACACGACGGGCCTCTCGACCCCCGCCTTCGCGTGCGATGTCCGCGGCGAGCGCGGCGACCGGGCAGCCGTCCGCCGGGTCGTCGCGGTGTTCGACGGAGAGGTAGGCGTCGATCAGCGCTCGCTGAGCGGCGTCGTGCCGCCCTTCGTACTGCGCGAGCCCGGCGGTGTGACCCCGGGCGAGCTCGTCGAAGGCGTGAGCGGTGGCCTCGTCGACGAGCGCTTCCTTGGAAGCGAACTGCTTGTAGAAGGCGCCGTGGGTCAGGCCGGCCGCCTTCATCAGGTCGGCGACGCTCACCTGAGTGCCCTGTTCCCGGAACAGCCGCGAGGCGGTGTCCACCACCCGCCTGCGGTTCTCCTCCGCCTGCGCCTGCGATACGCGGCCCATGATCACCCTCCCATTTGGATGTCGACTGGCATCTATCGTAGACCCGTGTTTAGATTGGCCACATAATCTAAATCGTGCGGGTGACCCGACGGCACCCGCCGTACACCAGGAGTGGGCATGGAACTGAAGAACGCGGTCGCGGTCGTCACCGGCGCCAACCGGGGCCTCGGGCGGCACCTGGCCGCCCAGCTCGTGGAGCGCGGCGCGAAGGTGTACGCGGCGGCCCGCCGCCCCGAGACCGTCGATGTGCCGGGCTCCGTCCCGCTGCGCCTCGACGTGACGGACGAGGCATCGATACGGGAGGCCGCCCGCATCGCGTCGGATGCGACCCTCCTGATCAACAACGCGGGCATCTCCACCGGCGCGACGCTGATCGGAGGCGACACCGATGAGGTGCGCCGGGAGATGGAGACCAACTTCTACGGCCCGCTCGCCACGACCCGCGCCTTCGCCCCCGTCATCGAGGGCAACGGCGGCGGCGCCGTATTCAACGTCCTGTCCGCCCTGTCCTGGTTCCACCCGGCCGCTCTCGGCTCCTACGCCGCATCCAAGGCCGCCGCCTGGGCGCTGAGTGACGCGACTCGCGAAGAGCTGGCGCCCCGGGGCATCGCCGTCTCGGCGCTGCACGTCGGCTACATGGACACCGACATGGCCGCCGACGTGCCCGCCGATCAGAAGGTCGCCGCCGCCGACGTCGCGGCCCAGGCCCTGTACGGCATCGAGACCGGCCTGCCCGAGATCCTCGCCGACGAGACCAGCCGGTACGTCAAGCAGAGCCTGTCCGCGGCACCCCAGCCGAACGCGGGCTGACGCTCACCCCTCCACGACGACCTGCCGCCCGCTCCGTGGCCGCGCTCGTCCCGGTCATCGGCCCGCGCAGTCTCTCCCAGCTCGACAGTTACCTCGGCGCCCTCGAGGTCCCCCGGTCGTGCCGGGGGCCTGATGGGTGAACGCGGCTGAGGACGCGGTGCGCCCGCGCCGGAGCCAGGAGAGCAACACAGCTGTCTCGTACTGGAAGAAGCCCGGGGCGAGCGGAGACCCCGACCTTTCACGGACGGGAAACGGAACGGAGACAACCATGAAGGCTTTCATGGTCGAGAAGTACGGCGACCAGGCCGGGATGCGCGCCGCCGAAGCACCCGACCCCCAGGTGGGTGCCGACGACGTCCTGGTCAAGATCCACGCGGCGGGCGTGAACCCGCTGGACCTGAGGATCCGCAACGGGGACTTCAAGGCGTTCATGCCGTACCGCCTCCCGCTCATTCCGGGCAACGACCTCGCCGGGACGGTCGTCCGGGTCGGCCCGTCCGTCACCCGCTTCGCGGTGGGCGACGAGGTCTACGCCCGGCCCGACAAGGACCGCATCGGTACCTTCGCCGAACTCATCGCCGTCCGCCAGGACGACCTGGCGCCCAAACCGGCCACTCTCACCATGACCGAGGCCGCCTCCCTCCCCCTGGTCTCCCTCACCGCATGGCAGGCACTGGTCGAGCGGGCACACGTGCAACCGGGTCAGAAGGTCCTCGTCCACGCGGGCGCCGGCGGCCTCGGCTCCATCGCCGTCCAGCTGGCCAAGGCGCTGGGCGCGCACGTGGCCACCACGGTGAGCACCGCCAAGGTCGACCTGGCCAAGGACCTCGGCGCGGACGTCGTCATCGACTACCGCACCCAGGACTTCGAAGAGGTCCTCGACGGCTACGACGTCGTCCTCGACAGCCTCGGCGGCGAGAACCTCGCCAAGTCGCTGCGCGTTCTCAAACCCGGCGGCATGGTCATCAGCGTCGCGGGCCCGCCCGACCCGGCCTTCGCCCGTGAACTGGGTGCGAACCCGGTCCTCCGCCTGGCCATGACCGCGCTCAGCTTCAGAACCCGGCACAACGCCAGGCGCCACGGCGTGACGTACTCCTTCCTGTTCATGAAGGCCAGCGGCGACCAACTGCGCGAACTGACCCCCCTCATCGACACCGGGAAGATCCGCCCCGTCGTCGACCGCGTCTTCCCGTTCGAAGAAACCCTCCAGGCCATGGAATACGTCGAGAGGGGACGGGCAAAGGCCGGCAAAGTCGTCGTCGCGATGACGTAAGGGCAAAACGAGTCCCAGGCGCCAGTCACCTCCGACAGCAACAAGACCCCGCACGCCCCACTCCCCCGCCGCACCACCTCAGGACCCGGCCATGAGCACACCGCCCAGTTCAGCCGCCCCGATGTCGTACAAGAACACGCCGAACCGCTCCGTGTCCGTGCGTGGCGTGACCTTCGCCTACCGGCGGCTCGGCCCGGACGGCGGCGTACCCCTGATCCTCCTCAACCACCTGTCCGCAGTCCTGGACCACCGGGATCCCCGCGTCGTCGACGGACTGGCCGCCCGGCGGCGAGGGTTTCCCTCTCGGGTGTGGGCGGCGCAGGGCCGGCCGCGGCGTATACACTGCGCCGGCAGGCGCCGGGCGGCCACCCGTCCGTCGACAGCGCAGCCGTGAAGTGCCCGGTGTCATCTCGGACGAGCACAGCGAGTCGACGAGAAGCCGAAGAAGCCTGCGGATTCCGCAATCGCATGTCTCGAACCAAAAGACGGGGAGTGCTCCGGTGAGCGCACGCTTCGAAGAACTCGACTGGCGGGAAACGCCGTTGGGCGAGCTCGCCCTCCGGCGGCGCAGCTACCCCGGTGTCGCCGAACCGGTCTACGAGATCAAGCTCAACCACGAGTTCCTGATGTCCAGCCTCTTCACGGTCGCCGAGGTGAAGTTGGCCGACCTCGCCCTGGCGGAACTCACCACCTGCCCATCCACCCCCGAACTCGACGTGGCCGTGGGCGGCCTGGGCCTCGGCTACACCGCCGAGGCAGTGCTGAAGAACCCGGACGTGGGCTCGCTCGTCGTCATCGACATGCTCGACGCAGTGATCGACTGGCATGAGCGCGGGCTGATCCCCGGCGGGCTCGCGGCTGACCCGCGGTGCCGGCTGGTGCACGGTGATTTCTTCTCAATGGCCCAGTCCACAACGGGCCTTGACCCCCTCGCCCCCGGGCGCCGGTTCCACGGGGTCATCGTCGACATCGACCACTCGCCGCGCCACCTGCTGCACCCTGACAACGCCGGCTTCTACCAGCTCGACGGCCTGCGGCGCCTCAGCGAACACCTGCACCCGGGCGGGGTGTTCGCACTCTGGTCCAACGACCGGCCCGACGAGGAGTTCCTCGCGGCGCTCACCCAGGCCTTCGCCGAGGCGCGGGCCGAGGTCGTCACCTTCGACAATCCACTGCAGGAACGCGAGGCCGCCAACACTGTCTACCTCGCCCGTACCCACCGACTTCCGTGAGGTCGTCACCCGTAGCCGTCAGCCTGGCCTCAGCTACCCGCATGCCCCCTACGACCGCAACGTCCTCGAAGGCGACTCCCCGAACTGTCGGCGATACGCGAGGGAGAAGCGGCCCGGGTGCAGGAAGCCCCAGCGGGACGCGACGGTGGTGACGGTCGTGGTACCCGGGTCGGAGGCCAGGAGTTCCTTGCGTACACGGTCCAGGCGGACCTCGCGCAGGTACGCGAGCGGTGTCGTGTCGAGGTGCCGGCGGAAGCCTTCCTGGAGGGCCCGTACACCGACGCCGACGCATTCCGCGATCTCGGCGACCGTGAGCGGCTCGGCGGCGTGCCCCTCGATGATCTCCATGGCGCGGCGGACCGCGGGCGGTGCGACACGCGGTTGCTCGCCGAGCAGCGCCGGCGTGTAGTTGTGGGGCTGGGCCATCAACAACTGGGTCATGAGCAGTGATTCAAGCTGTTTCGTCACGATGGGCTGGCTCGTCATGCCGCCGGACCCCTCCGCCTCCCGGCGCATGAGGTCGACAATGTTGAGCCAGGAGCGCGAGCTCGATGTGGTGAGGTCCATGCCGAGCGAGAAGGAGATCGGGCGGCGCACGGTGCGCCCGAGCAGACTTCCCAGGTGCGATTCCAGGGACGACCGGTCGAACCACACGATCAACTGCGGATTGCCCCCGCTCCAGCGCATGTCCAGCTTTCCGGTCGGAGAGGGGACGGAAGCGAGTTCGGGCGTGGAGATGATCTCCTCGCGGCCGCAGGTGATTTCGGCGTGACCGGCGAGCGGGATCTGGACCAGGAAGAAGCTCTCCAGGTCGCCCGGCGTGATCCGGACTTCCGTTCCGTAATCGAGGTAGTACAGGCCCGTCTGGTCGAAGGGCGCGCCGTGCAGTCGGGCGTCGAGCGTCGCCGAGCGCTGCGTGACGCGTAGCTCATGCGGACAGAAGGCGCGGCCGACCTCTGCCCGCGCCTCCCAGATGTCGGCTGTGTGGAACCGCTCGTGGTTTGCGAGGGGGAGCTCTTCAGCGGACATGTGAACCTCCACCGCCGAGATGCGCGATCAGGACAGCAACCCGCGTGATCCGGATAGCAAAGATGATCTTTCCATACCAAGGTTGATGCCCGACCGCCTCGGAGAAGGAACCAGGGGATCAACGATGCAGGGAGTGCCGGGCCGTACCCCCGTACGTCGCCGCGCCCTTGCCCCTGCCGCCCCGCCCCACCGAGTCGGCCGGACCCGCCCCCTTCAGCCGGCCGGGTGACCCGGGCCCCATCCCCCGGTCCCACAGGTGACCCGACGGCACCGCACGGCACGGCTCGAGGCCGCACAACCCCTACCCCGGAGGTCCCCCCTCATGCGCAAGATCACCATCGTCGGAGCCGGCCAGGCCGGCCTCCAGCTCGGTATCGGTCTGCTCGGCCACGGTTACGACGTCACGATCGTGTCCAACCGCACCGGAGACCAGATCCGCGGGGGCCGGGTCATGTCCAGCCAGGCCATGTTCGGCACCGCGCTGGCCCACGAGCGCGCCCTCGGCCTCGACTTCTGGGGCGACGCCTGCCCGCCGATCGCCGGGCTCGGCGTGAACATCGCCGACGGTCAGGGCGGCCGGGCGCTCTCCTTCGGCGCCCGCCTCGACGCCACCGCCCGCTCGGTCGACCAGCGCGTCAAGATGCCGATCTGGATGGGTGAGTTCGCGCGCCGCGGCGGCCGTCTGGACATCCGCGAGGCCGGCGTCGAGGACCTGGAGCGCTACGCCGCCGAGTCCGACCTGGTGATCGTCGCGGCCGGCAAGGGCGAGATCGCCGGACTGTTCCAGCGGGACGACCGGCGTTCCCCGTACGACGCTCCGCAGCGCGCGCTGGCCCTGGCGTACGTCACCGGCATGGCGCCGCTGCCCGACCGCCCCGGCGTCAGCTTCAACGTCATCCCCGGTGTGGGCGAGTACTTCACCATGCCCAGCCTCACCACCACCGGCCCCTGCGACATCATGTTCTTCGAGGGCATCCCGGGCGGCCCGCTCGACTGCTTCGACGGACTCACCCCCGACCAGACGCTGGCGAAGTTCCAGGAACTGCTGCGGACTTACGTCCCGTGGGAGGCCGAGCGCTGCACCGACATCGCGCTCACCGACTGGAACGGCACCCTCGCGGGCCGCTTCGCGCCGACCGTCCGGGGGCCCGTCGCCACGCTGCCCTCCGGCGCGCAGGTGCTCGGCCTCGCCGACGTCGTCGTCCTCAACGACCCGATCACCGGCCAGGGTTCGAACAACGCCTCGAAGTGCGCGGCCTCCTACCTCGCCGCCATCCTGGACCACGGCGACCGCCCGTACGACGCCGCGTTCATGGAGCTGGCCTTCGGCCGCTTCTGGGACAACGCCCAGTACGCCACGACCTGGACCAACGCGATGCTCGGTGCCCCGCCGCAGCACGTTCTGGAGCTCTTCGGCGCGGCGAGCGTCAACTCCCGTATAGCCGCCCGCTTCGTGAACGGCTTCGACGACCCGCGGGACTTCTTCCACTGGTTCATGGACCCGGTCGCCGCGAAGAACTACCTGGCGGCGGTCAGCGCCTGAGCGGCCGCCGGGGTTAGGCACAGACGCGGCGCGTCAGCGAGACGTACGGAACGAGAGCGGGACAGCAGGACATGAGAAGGATCGCGGTGATCGGTGCCGGGCAGGCGGGTGCTCAACTCGCCCTGGGACTCCAGGCGCACGGCTATGACGTCACCCTGGTCACCGACCGCGGCCCCGACGAGATACGTCGCGGCCCGGTCATGTCCAGCCAGTGCATGTTCGACACCGCGATGCGGAGCGAGCGCGAACTCGGCCTGCACCACTGGGAGGAGCGGGCCCCGGAGATCTCCGGCATCGCGTTCTCTCTCATCGGTCCGCACGGCACTCCGGACGTCTCCTGGCGCGCGCCGCTGGAAGGGCCCGCCCATTCCGTCGACCAGCGCGTCAAGTGCGCTGCCTGGATAGAGCAGTTCGCGGCCGGTGGCCACGGCGAGATCGTGCTGCACGAGGCGGGCGTCGAGGACCTCGAGTGGTACGCCCGTACGCACGATCTCGTCGTGGTCTCCACGGGCAAGGGCGAGCTGAGCCGGCTCTTCCCGCGCGACGCCGAGCTCTCCCCGTACGACCGGCCGCGCCGTGCGCTGGCCCTGACGTACGTCACGGGAACGGCACCGCGGGAGGGGGAGGCCGCCGTCCACTACCGCATGGTCCCCGGCGTCGGCGAGTACTTCACCTTCCCTGCCCTCACCACCACCGGACCCTGCGAGATCATGGTCTTCGAAGGTGTCCCCGGCGGTCCGATGGACTGCTGGGACGACATCCGTACACCCGAAGGGCACCTCACCCGCTCACTGGAAATCCTCCACCGGTTCTTCCCCGACGAGTACGACCGCTGTCGGCACGCCCAGCTCACCGACGAGGGTGGCGTTCTGCGCGGCAGGCTCACGCCGACCGTCCGGCACCCCGTCGCGCGCCTGGCCTCCGGCCGGCACGTCCTCGGCATGGCCGACGCCGTCGTCCTCAACGACCCCATCACCGGCCAGGGTTCGAACAACGCGGCCCAGGCCGCGACCCACTACCTCGCAAGCATCCTCCGCCACGGGACGGCCGAGTTCACACCGCAGTGGATGCGGCGCACCTTCGACAACTTCTGGCGCGGCTGGGCTCAATGGGCTGTCGGCTGGACCAACTCCCTCCTCACGGACCTGAGTCCCCACCACCGCGACATCCTCACGGCGGCGGCCGAAATCCCCTCGGTCGCAGGCGCCCTCGCCGCCGGATTCGACGACCCGCGCACGCTCTACCGCTGGTGGTTCGAGGAGGCCGAGGCACACCGCTTCCTCGCCGAGAAACGCGCCCAGCACGCCGTCCGCTTCGACGGCCGCGAACTGCGCCGCGCGCTGGGCCAGTACGCCACCGGCGTGACCGTGGTGACGGCCCGCGCCCCCGACGGCCGCAACGTCGGCATGACCGCGAACTCCTTCACCTCCGTCTCCCTGGACCCGCCCCTCGTCCTGTGGTGCCCCGGCAAGAACAGCCCGAGCCTCCCCGACTTCACCGACGCCTCGCACTTCGCCGTCCACGTACTGGCCGCCGACCAGCACCACCTCTCCCGCCAGTTCGCCACCCCGGCCGACGACAAGTTCCGCGGCACCCCCACCACCCCCGGAATCGCCGGCACCCCCCTCCTGGACGGCGCGGTCGCCCGCTTCCAATGCCGCACCGTCCAACGCCTCGACGCAGGCGACCACATCATCTTCCTCGGCGAGGTCGAAGAGTACGAGGCCGACGGCGGCACCCCTCTGGTGTTCCACTCGGGGTACTACCACGTGGCGACCAAGCATCCGGATCTGTGACCTTCTCGGCCGTGAACGGAAGCCATCCCGGAGGAGGTTCCGGACGCCGATCGCCGGCGGGCCTGGGAACTGTCCGGGCAATCATGTGCGGAGCCAGAGCGGCGTGAAGGAGCAGTAGGGGTTGTCCAACACCAAGGGGAAGCTTCACGTGTGGTGATCGCTCGTTGGGCTGTCCATGGGGCTGCGTGCGTGGCGTTGGATTGTGGCGGACGGGCTGTGGGAGATCGTGTGACTGGATCGATGACGCCGGCCACCTCCTCCAGGAAGATGCGCCCGGCCAGTCCTTGGCCTGCCTGACATCTGGTTTCGCGTCAGCCTGAGCTGCGGGGCGGCCGAGCGGCTGATCCGGCCCGAAGACACCCGCGAGCACGGCCCCTCCTGTTCGGGGGCGCGCCACGGGTCTCACTGTCCGGCGGAACGGGACGGGTTCCGCCTGCCGTCGGCGTACAGGGAGCCGAGAAGGGCCAGGGCCTGCGCGGAGGGGCTGCCCGGTTCGGCGTGATAGATGACGAGTTGCTGGCCCGGGGCGTCCCGGACGTCGAAAGACTGGTAGGTGAGGGCGAGAGGGCCGACATCCGGGTGGAGAAGTTGCTTGGCGTCCTGGGTCTTTCCGCGCACGGTGTGCTGCGCCCACAGCCGCCGGAATGCGGCACTGTGTTCGGTCAGTGTGCCCACCAGGTCTCGCAGACGTGGGTGCTCGGGGTCGAAGCCGCTTGCCTGGCGCAGGTTGGCGACGGCGGCCTGGGCGGCCCGGTCCCAGTCTTGGTAGAACTCCCGTCCGGCTGGGTCGAGGAAGGTCATGCGGGCCAGGTTGTCCGCGGGGGTGAAGGGGGCGTAGAGCGCGTCGGCCAGGGCGTTGGCGGCCAGGAGGTCGAGGGTGCGGCTCATCACGAACGCCGGGGTGTGCGGGTAGCCGTCCATCAGCTGACGCAGCGCGGGACCGACGTGTTCGGTGGTGTGGAGGGAGCCTTGGCCGTCCGGTGACACTCCGGCCAGGCGGCGCAGGTGGCCGCGGGCGTCCCTGTCGAGCAGGAGGGCACGGCTGAGCGCGTCCAGCACCTGTGGCGAGGGATGGCGCTCGCGGCCCTGCTCCAGCCGGGTGTAGTAGTCGGCGTTCACGCCGGCCAGGACGGCGACCTCCTCGCGGCGCAGTCCGGCGACCCTGCGTACGCCGTGACTCGCCATGTTGACGTCCTGTGGCCGCAGGTGGGCACGGCGCGCGCGGAGGAATTCCCCGAGATGGTTGTCATCCATGGCCTCCAGGCTAGGCAGTGGCTCCGCTCTCTGCCTGGGTGTGCCGCACCCAGGCAGAGAGCACCCTGGTACACCCGCGATGACCTGCGCAGACTCGGTCGGGCAAGACACCCGCACCCACCGAGGAAGGCAATGCGATGACAGGCGATGCGCGGAGCGGCGGCGATTCCGGGCATGCCGACGTGGTCGGCATGTGGATGACCGCGGACGGTCAGATCCGCCAGGAGCTGTTGCCGGACGGGCGCTACGACGAGGCCCGGGGAGACCGGCGCAGCGCGTACACCGGCCGGTACACGGTGACCGGCGACCACCTCGACTACGTCGACGACACCGGCTTCACCGCCACGGGCGACATCAGGGACGGCGTGCTCCACCACGAACACCTCGTGCTCTACCGCGAGGACCGGACGGAAAAGCCCTCGTGAGAAGGCGCGCCCGCGTCCTCGTTTCTCACGCCCACGGATACCGAGTCCGCCGCGGTGTGGGCCCCTGGCCGCCGCCCCGTCACATAAGGAAGGCAGAGCAATGAAGCAGACCGACGAGATCGCCACGGGCGCCGACGGAACCGGGGCCGTTGCGGAGGTCTCCCCGCCACCCGGCATGCCGGCCCTGCTGGTGCTGTGCGCGGCTCATTTCATGGACGCCATAGACCTTTCGGACGTGGGCGTGGCCCTGCCCGCGATCCAGCGTGACCTGGGCATGGCTTCGGGCTCCTTGCAGTGGGTCGTGTCGGCCTACGCCCTCGGCTACGGCGGGTTCCTCCTCCTGGGCGGCCGGGTCGCCGATCTGTTCGGCCGGCGACGCGCTTTCCTGACCGCGGTCGCCGTCTTCGGCGTGGTGAGCGTGCTGGGAGCGCTCGCTCCGACCGGTGGCGTGCTGGTCGTGGCGCGGCTGGTGAAGGGGGTCGCCGCGGGCTTCCTGGCCCCGGCGGCTCTTTCTCTGATCACCACCAATTGGCCGGAGGGTCCGCGGCGCGGCCGTGCCCTCGGCTGGTACGCCACCGCCGGCGCCTGCGGCTTCATCGGCGGACTCGTTCTCGGCGGCGTGCTGACCGAACTGTCGTGGCGGCTGGTCTTCGCGCTCCCTGTGCCCATCGCTGTGGGCGCGCTGCTCGCGGGGCTGCGCCTGCTCCCGGCGGACCCCCGGGGCAGCGTTCGCGAGAAGATGGACGTTCCTGGCACGCTGACGGCCACCGGAGCCCTGATGCTCTTGGTCTACGCCCTCACCCAGGCTCCGTCGCACGGCTGGCTGTCCGCCCGCACCCTCGTTCTCTTCTTCGCCGCGGCCGGTCTGCTCGGCCTGTTCGTGCGGGTCGAGTCCCGCACACGCAGGCCCTTGGTCCCGCTGTCCTTCCTCACCCGGCGCACGACCGCCGGCGCCAACCTGACGATCTTCGCCATGTGGGGCGCCTACACATCGTTCGCGTTCCTCGCCACGCTCTACCTGCAGAACGTGCTGGACTGGTCGCCGTTGCAGACCGCCGGTGCCTTCGTCCCGCTGGGCCTCGCCAACGGCGCGCTGGCGCCGTTCGCGGGGCGGCTCGCCGCCCGGTTCGGAACGCACAGGATGATCGCCGCCGGGATGCTGCTCCTCGCACTGTCCTACGCGCTGTTCTTCCGGATCGGCCCCCACAGCTCCTTCCTCACCGTGGTCCTGCCCGTCATGGTCGTCAACGGGATCGGCACCGCGGCGACCTTTCCCGCGCTGAACATGAGCGCCGTGACCGGGCTGCCGGACCGTGACCAAGGGCTAGCGGGAGCCCTGCTCAACACCTTCATGCAGATCGGCGGTGCCGCCGTCCTCGCCCTCGTCACCGCGGTCGTCGAAGCCGGACAGCGCACGAACCGGGGTGACCCCCTGGCGGGCTACGGCCTCGGTACCGGCGTCATCGTCGCCACCGTGCTCGTCGGCCTGGGCGCCGCGCTCCTCATCCGGCACCGGCCGGACAGCCGGGACCACTGACGACGGCCCCTCTTTCGGCCACGAAGCCGTCCGTGACCGCGCACGGCCCCCCGACCCGACCCCATCAGGGAGCACCCAAATGATATCCACGACCCCGTCCACCGGAGCCGCCGAGTTCGCCGGGAAGACGGCCCTCGTCACCGGCGCCGCACGCGGTATCGGCAAGGAGACCGCATCCCTCCTCCATACCCGCGGCGCACACGTCGTCGCCCTCGACACGCGTCCCGAACTCGCCGTTCTCTCGGAAGAGTTGCCCGGGGTCGTGACCGTGAGCGGCGACGTCACCGCGGAAGAAACCGCCACCCGCGCGGTAGGTGCCGCCGTCGACGCCTTCGGCGGACTGGACATCCTGGTCAACAACGCCGGACGCACCCTGAACAAGCCCGTCACGCACACCACTGCACGGGACTGGGACAGCGTGATGGACGTCAACGCCCGCGGTGCCTTCCTCTTCGCCCGCGAAGCCTTCCGGGCCATGGAGGAGCGCGGCGGCGGCGCCATCGTCAGTACCGGTTCGTACGCGTCCACGGTCGGCCTGCCCAAAGGGGTCGCCTACAGCGCATCTAAGGGGGCTCTCGCTCAGCTGACCAAGGTGCTGGCACTGGAGGGCGGCCCCCTTGGCATCCGCGCGAACCTCGTCGCCGCAGGCGTTGTCGAGACCGACTTCCTCGACACCTTCCGCCCCGACAGCCGCGCCTATCTCGCGTCCTTCGCGGACGTCCACCCCCTGGGCAGGGTGGCGCAGCCCCGCGAGATCGCGGAAGTCCTGTGCTTCCTGGTCTCCCCGCGGTCCGCCTTCGTCACGGGCGCCGTACTCCCCGCGGACGGCGGCTTCACCGCCGCCTGATCCGTCGTCCGCCCGCGGACAAGCGACACGATAAGAACATTCCTTCCCTACGTAATGTGCTTTGTGCTGATGCGCGAGAAGGAAACATCCGGAGGACGGGAGACAGCGGACGGCGAGGGGCGACGCACTCGCCGCCACGATCCACGGCGCAGGGAGCCCGTACTCGACGTCGCGCTGGACGTGCTCGCCGAGGACGGGGTCGCCGGGATCACGCAGCGCAAGGTGACCGCCCGGGCGGACGTACCGCTGGGCTCCGTCACGTGTCACTTCGCGAGCCTGACCGAACTGTGCACGCGGGCAACCACTTGGCCTCCACGGCTCGGTGGCCAGACCGCCCGATGAGCGAAGTGGTCAGCTGTCGGGCTTCTTCGAGCGCCGCGGGGCGGCGGCCTGGGTGGGACGAGCGCCGGCCTCGATCTGCAGGGCGTACACGGCGTTCGTCACGAGCTCACGCGCGTATGCGGCGTCCAGTCGGCCAGGGCGGAAGAGGATGCGGTACATGATCGGCGCCACGACACGGTCGATCAGCAGTTCTGTCTCGGGCACCGGCTCCCCGCGCTGCACCGCACGGGCCAACACGGCGTCGATCTGCTCTGCGGCATACGCCGAACACTGACCGGCATTGGTGCCGTCGGGGTCGCCGAGCAGGGCGTCCCGGATGTAGGCACGCCCGGGCGGCGAGGCCATCTCGTCCAGGAACTGTTCCGCCCACGCGTCGAGATCGGCCCGCAGGCTTCCGAGATCGGCCGGATCCGTTTCCGGGCGCAGTCGTTCGACGGCCACGTCGGACAGGAGTTCCTGCAGGTCGCCCCAACGACGGTAGATCGTGGAGGGGGTCACCCCCGCCCGAGTGGCCACCATCGGGACCGTGAGCGCGTCGCGGCCCACCTCCCCTACGAGTTCACGTACCGCCGCATGGACGGACTCCTGTACGCGTGCGCTGCGCCCGCCGGGGCGGACCATGGGCTTGGGACTCATGCGATCCACCTTAATGCGAATTTGTTGCTTCTAGCCGATGGCTGGCGTCGGCGACCCGCAGGGCTGCGTATCCGGGCGCCCGAGCACGGCGGAAGCCCCTGCGGCGACGCAACCGCATGCCGGCTGGAACGTCCGTCTTCCCTCAGGCAGCGAGGGGAGCGAGCCGCCCCGCGCCGGCCACCGACTCCTCGTAGACCCGGCCCACACGGAGCACCGTCGCGTCGTGGAAGGGGCGCGCCATCAGCTGCATACCGATCGGCAGTCCGGCGCGGTCGTGACCGACCGGCAGGGTGAGGGCCGGGACGCCAGTGATGTTGGCGGGGGCACAGAGGCGGACGTAGCTGTCCGACACGGTCTCGGTCGTGCCATCGGCCCACTCGACGGCTTCCTGCCCCGCCTCGGCGGCGGTCATCGGCACCGTCGGCGCGGCGAGGACGTCGATTCCGTCGAACATGCGAGCCCAGGAGTCTCGCATCATGGTGCGGGCCCGCTGGGCGCGGAGGTAGTCGCCCGCAGAGGTGAGTTCGCCGGCCTCCAGCAGGATGCGAACGTCCGCCGCGTACAGGTCGGGGGTGGCCCGCAGCGACCGCTCGTGGTATGCGGTGGCCTCGGGAACCATCAGCCCCCACTGAACCGCCTGGACGTAACGCGCCATCGGGATCTCGACGTCGACGAGCTCCGCCCCCAGCTCCGCCAGCCGCTCGATCGCGCCGCGTACGGACTCCTCGACTTCGGGCGTGACCCGGTCGAAGTAGTGGTTCCGCGGTACGCCGACCTTCAGTCCTCGCAGGTCGCCTCCCGGGAAGCGGTCCAGCATGGGGCCGGACACGCTCGCCGGGTCGCGCGGGTCGTGGCCGACGGTCGCCGACAGCACCAGCGCGACGTCCTGGACGGTGCGGGTGAGAGGGCCCACATGGTCCAGGGACCAGGACAGCGAGGTCACGCCTGTGCGTGGGACCAGGCCGTAGGTCGGCTTGAGGCCCACGACGCCGTTCAGGGCCGCGGGGACCCGGATGGAACCGCCCGTGTCCGTGCCCATGGCGAACGTCGCCCCGCCGGCGGCGACAGCTACCGCCGAGCCGCCGCTCGACCCACCCGCAACCCGGCTGTGGTCCCAGGCATTGTTCGTCTGCGGAGTGGTCAGGCCGTAGGCGAACTCGTGCGTGTGCGTCTTGCCCAGAAGGACGGCCCCGGCAGCGCCGAGCCGTTCGGCCACCCGGCTGTCGCGTTCCGCCACGTGCCCTGTCCGGACGTGCGAGCTCGCCGTGGTGGGTATCCCCTCTGCGTCGATCAGATCCTTGAGCGCCATGGGGATCCCGTGCAGCGGCCCGCGCGGTCCGCTTCCGGAGATCTCCCGTTCGGCGCGGACCGCTGCGGCCAGGGCCGCGTCGGCGGCGACGGTGACGTAGGCGCCCAGTTGTCCTTCGACGGCGGCGACACGGGCGAGCACCGATTCGGTGAGTTCGACGGGGGACAGCTCCCGTGCGCGCACCGCACGGGAGGCTTCGACCAACGACAGCTCAAACGGTTGCATCGGCGTTCCCCTGTCCGGCTCGGTAGGAGGACGCGGGAGGGGTCTCGCCGAAATCGAGCTCGCGCAACGTGCTGATCACGGAGTGGATGTAGTTGGCCGTCATGGCCACTTCTTCATGTCGGCCGTCCCCGAGGGGGAGCCCCGCCCGCAGCGCCCCTCGGGCTGCCTCTTGGGGGGTGAGTTCGCTGGTCATCGCTTCCTTCCGGATCTGTGCGGCGCGACGGGCCGGGGCTTGTACAGGACCTTCGACCACCGTAAAAGCGAATCATTTGCTTTAGTCGATCGTAGGACCTACGGTGCCTTAAAGCAAACCAATCGCTTTTAGTACGGGAAGGACCCTCATGCAGAGCGTCCCCGCGGGCCTCGCGCCTCCCCGCACCTCCCCATCCGGACGCCTGCCGGTCGCAGTGCACACCTCGATCCTCATCGCGCTGCTCGCCGCATCCAGCGCGCCCCTCGACATCACGGTGGTCTTCAGCGCCTACGGTCTGGCACTCCTGATCGCACTGCTGACGACCGGAACCCTTTCCGACCATGTCGGACGCCGCCCCGTGCTCCTGGGCACGTTCGCGGTCCAGGTCGCCTCCATGGCACTGTTCGCGACGGCCGACGGCCTGACCACCCTGATCGGCGCCCACGTGCTGCAGGGCATCGCGGCCGACCCCGTACTTGTCTTCACCGGGGCGGCGCTGGCCGGGTTCGGCTTGGGAGCCGTCTCCCAGGGTGCGCTGCGCGCGGTCGTCGACTCGGTACCGGCCCGGGAGAAGGGCGGCACGCCCGCCTCCTATTACGTACTCGGCTACTTGGCGATGAGTCTGCCCGCCATCGACGCCGGCGCCCTCACCGCCGGCTTCGGACTGCGTGCGGCAGCCCTGGCCCATGCCGGCTGCGTGGCCGTACTGGCGACCATCGCGGTCTCGACGCTGACCGCGCCGCGGCACAGTCGGCGCCGGACACCGTCTGCGGACGCCCACTCCCGCCCGGCAACGAGCAACTACACATCCGCCTCACCGGACACACCCGCCCCGGAAATCTCCGTCCTCGCGACCCCTAACAGGTAAGGAAGGTCTTCGTGTTCACCTCATCGCAAACGACCAAGTCCACTACTCCCCCCGCCTCTTCCTGGACGGTGGGCAACCACACCGTACGACGCATCGACGAAGTCGTCCTGCCCGCCCAGACCGGTCCGTGGCTGCTGCCCGGGGCAACCACCGACCTCGTGAGCCGGACTCCCTGGCTGAGCCCCGAATTCGTCGACGAACAAGGCTTCCTGCACCTGGCGAGTCACAGCTTCGCCGTCGAGGTGGACGGCATGCGGGTGCTGGTGGACACCGGCATCGGAAACGGGAAGCGGCGCTCCAACCCCGCCTGGCACAACCTGAACAGCGACTACGAAGCACGGCTACGGGCGGCGGGCTTCGCGCCGGAGAGCGTTGACGTCGTGGTCCTGACCCACCTCCACGCCGACCACGTGGGGTGGAACACGCGTGCCGAGGGCGACGCCTGGGTGCCCACCTTCCCGAACGCGCGCTATCTCACCTCACGCACCGAGTGGGACTACTGGGCGGGTGTCGACATGGAGGAGGCGCGTCGACAGATGTTCCGGGACTCGGTCCATCCCGTCCGGGAAGCAGGTCTGTTCGACCTTATCGATGTCGCGGACGAGGGCACGGACGTCGCGCCGGGCATCCGTCTGCTGCCCACCCCCGGCCACACACCGGGGCAGGTAGCGGTGGAACTGAGCAGCCGTGGCGAGACCGCACTGGTCACCGGCGACAGCATCCACCACCCGGTCCAGATCGCGCATCCGGAGCTCTGCAGCTGTGTGGACGTCGCTCCCGAACTCGCGGCCAGGACCCGGAACCAGGTGCTCGACTCACTGGCCGGTACGTCAACTCTCCTGCTGGGGAGCCACTTCCCGCCGCCGACCGCCGGACACGTGCGACGCGAGGACGGCGGGTACCGACTGGCCCCGGCTCCCTCAGGGGTCACGCCCATCGGCGGCTGAAGCGGATCGGAGCACCCGGGACGGGCCGCGCACCGAGTCGCACCGAGTCCGTGCGGGTGTCCTTCCGAGCGTCCGCGACCGGACGGCCCGGGAGCGGACAGGAGACTCCTCCAGCATGCGCTCCGTCGTCACCGATGGGGCCGGAGGACGTTATGACCGATCACCGGCTTGCGCCCTCTGCGTAAGCCGGCTGTCGGCTGTCCCACGTGGGCGACAGTCACGCCGACGCGTCGCGAACGATGGCCACCTGCCGGCCCACTCGCCCCTCGCCGGCCGAGCAACGCGACCCTGCTTCAGTCTCGCGAATCGAGCGGCATTCGAGCGTTAAGAATGATGAACGCACGTCGCCGACATCATTCGTACGAACCCCGCCACACCCTGTAACCGCAGGTCAGGCGAGTTTGAGCAAGCAGTGCCTCTGCCCGACCCGCTACACGGAGGGAAACAGGTCGAGCGACCCACCCGGACCACAAAACAGCAGGTCAGGCACCCTTCTTCACCGGCTCCAGAATCGCCACGCACTCCACATGATGCGTCATCGGAAACAGATCGAACGCCCGCAACGTCCGCACCCGGTACCCGCCCTCCCGGAAGTACCCCAGATCCCGGGCCAGCGCAGCCGGATCGCAAGCCACGTACGCGATCCGCCGGGCGCCAAGGCCGGCCAGGTGCTGCACCGTCTTGCGGCCCGCCCCCGCCCGAGGCGGGTCGAGGACGATGAGGTCGACCTCCGTGATCCCCGTCCGGGGCAGGACGGACTCCACCTTGCCCTGCTCCACCCGCACCCGGGGGAAGTCCGCCAGGTTGTGCCGCGCGTCCTCCACCGCCCGCTTGCCGGACTCGATGCCGAGGACCGCGCCCGTCTCGCCGAGGCGGTCGGCGAGGGCGCCGGCGAAGAGGCCGGCGCCGCAGTAGAGGTCCAGCGCCATCTCGCCCTTGCGGGGCAGGAGGCCCTGCATCACGGCCGTCACGAGGGTGTCCGCCGCCTTCGGGTGGACCTGCCAGAAGCCGCCGCTGCCGACGCGGTACGTGCGGCCGTCGGCGCGCTCGCGGACGAACGCGCGGCCGTGGACACGGTGGACGCCGCCGTCCTTCTCGTCGACGCGCATCACGGAGGCGGGCCGGTCCAGCTCGACGAGCGGCAGCCGGGCACCGGGGCGGGGCTCCAGGATGACCATGCGGTCCTGCGAGCCCGTCGCGGCGATCGCGTCCACGGAGGCCATGCCCGACCAGTCCCGGTCCTCGATGCCGAGTTCACTGACACCGGCCGCGGCGATCATGCAGTGATCGATGGGCTCGACCTCGTGCGAACGGTGGCGGCGCAGGCCGGCATTGCCGTCCACGTCGACCGCGTACTGCATGCGCGTGCGCCACTGGGGCACCTGGCCCGCGGGCAGCTTGTCGCCCTCGGCCGGCATGACCGTGCCGTCCCAGCCGGCCTCCTCCGGGGTGAGGCCCGCGAGCCGCTGGAGCTGCTCCGCGATGACCTCGCCCTTCAGGCGGCGCTGCGCGCCCGGCTTCGCGTGCTGCCAGTCGCAGCCGCCGCAGCGGCCGGGGCCCGCGAAGGGGCACGGCGCCTCGACGCGGTCCTTGGACGCGTCCAGGATCTCCACCGCGTCAGCCCGCAGGAAGCGCGCGCCCTCCTCGCCCTCGGTCACCCGCGCCACGACCCGCTCCCCCGGCAGCGTGTGCCGGACGAACAGCACCTGGCCCTCGGCGGTACGGGCGATGCAGTGACCGCCGTGGGCGACGGGGCCGACCTCGACCTCGTACTCCTCGCCCACCAGAGACTTCTTCTGTTCTGCCTGCATGGTGGGGTGACTCCAAGATCGGGGGGAAGGGGCGGCGGGCGAACAAGGGCCCGCGCGGACAACAGCCGACCAGTCTACGGGGTCCCGGAGACCCCCGCGGTCACTCCTTCGTCCCAGGCCCGTCCTTGTGCCGCTCGGCCGGTCCCCGCCGCACCGCGCCCGGCGCGCTCCACTCCTGGCGCCTGCGGGCCCGGTCGCGGGCCACCTGGGAGGACTCGAGCTGGTAGGGCACCGAGGTCACCATCACGCCGGGCGTGAACAGCAGCCGGCCCTTGAGCCGCAGCGCGCTCTGGTTGTGCAGCAGATGCTCGTACCAGTGACCCACCACGTACTCCGGGATGATCACCGACACCGCGTCGCGCGGGGACTCCTTGCGGAGGTTCTTGACGTACTCGATGATCGGCCGCGTGATCTCGCGGTACGGCGAGTCCAGCACCTTCAGCGGTACCTCGATCCCGCGCCGCTCCCACTCCTCGCGCAGCGCCTTGGTCTCCACCGGGTCGACGCTGACGGTCAGCGCCTCCAGGGTGTCGGAGCGCATCAGCTTGGCGTAGGCCAGGGCGCGCAGCGTGGGGCGATGGATCTTGGAGACCAGCACCAGGGAGTGCACCCGCGAGGGGCGCACGCTGTCGTCGGTGGGGCCGTCCACCGCGGAGATCTCGTCCGCGACCCGGTCGTAGTGCTTACGGATCGCGGTCATCGTCGCGTAGAAGATGCACATGCCCAGCAGGGCGACCCAGGCGCCGTGGGTGAACTTGGTGACCAGCACGACGACCAGCACCAGGCCGGTGAAGAAGGCACCGAAGGCGTTGATGGCGCGCGAGCGGACCATGTGGCGGCGCTTGAGCGGGTCCTTCTCGGCGGCGAGGTGCCGGTTCCAGTGCCGGACCATGCCGGTCTGGCTGAGCGTGAAGGACACGAACACACCGACGATGTAGAGCTGGATCAGCCGCGTGGAGTCGGCGCCGTAGATCACCACCAGCAGCATCGCCGTGCCGGAGAGCAGCACGATGCCGTTGGAGAACGCCAGGCGGTCGCCGCGGGTGTGCAACTGGCGGGGCAGATAGCGGTCCTGCGCCAGGATCGAGCCGAGCAGCGGGAAGCCGTTGTACGCCGTGTTCGCCGCGAGGAAGAGGACCAGCGCGGTCGCGGCGGCGAGGACGATGAACAGGAGGCTGCCCTTGCCGAACACCGCCTCGGCGACCTGGGAGATCACCGGGTTCTGGACGTAGCCGGAGCCGATGGGCACCCCGTCGCGCAGCAGGTCGGTCGCCGGGTACTCGGCCATGCGGACCTTGGTGGTCATGGCGAGCGCGATGATGCCGCAGAACATGGTGACGGCGAGCAGGCCCATCATGGCGAGCGTGGTCGCCGCGTTCTTCGACTTGGGCTTGCGGAAGGCGGGGACGCCGTTGGAGATGGCCTCCACGCCGGTGAGCGCGGCACAGCCGGAGGAGAAGGCCCGCAGCAGCAGGAAGACCAGGGCGAAGCCCGCGAGGCCCTGGTGCTCGGCCCTGATGTGGAAGTCGGCCGTCGGGGCGCGCATCGTGTCCCCGAGGACCAGCCCCCGGAACGCGCCCCACGCGATCATGATGAAGACGCCGCCGACGAACACATAGGTCGGGATGGCGAAGAGCTTGCCCGACTCCTTCACCCCGCGCAGGTTCATCAGCGTCAGCAGGACGATCACGGCACAGGCGCACAGCACCTTGTGCTGGACCACGAAGGGGACCGCCGAGCCGAGGTTCTCGATGCCGGAGGCGATCGACACGGCCACGGTCAGGACGTAGTCGACCAGCAGGGCGCTGGCGACGGTCAGCCCGGCCCGGGGGCCGAGGTTGGTGGTCGCCACCTCGTAGTCGCCGCCACCGCTGGGGTAGGCGTGCACGTTCTGCCGGTAGGAGGCGACCACGGTGAACATCAGCACCACGACCGCGACCGCGATCCAGGGGCTGAAGTGGTACGCCGACACGCCCGCGATGGACAGGACCAGCAGTACCTCCCCCGGCGCGTAGGCGACGGAGGACAGCGGGTCGGAGGCGAAGACAGGGAGGGCGATGCGCTTCGGCAGGAACGTCTCGCCCAGCCGATCACTGCGCAGTGCGCGCCCGATCAGAATCCGTTTGGGCACGTCGGTCAGTTTGGACACGAGAGAGGATCGTAGGGCTTCGAACAGGCGGGCGCGCAACCGGTGGCCACGTTCTGCCTCACGAGTGAAATCGGGGGCGCCCGGAAGTGGGGTGTGCCAGGGGTGCGCGCCGCCGTGCCTAGATGACAGCTCCGGCCCGTCATCGCACTTCGGAGGTCCCATGCCCGCCGCCGCTGAGCTGCTCGGAGCCGTGCTCGCCCTGGCCGGCCTCGCCGTCCTCACCGGGTGCAGCGTGCGCAGCATCACTCGGCGCCGGGCGCCGGGGGTGACCGCGGTCACGGAACAACGCAGATGAACACCGTCACGGCGGGTTGACGGCGGGCAGGATGAGCACGCGTGTGCAGCTTTGGGCCCGGGTCTGAGACCCTGATGCCGAGCAGCAACTTTTGGACACCGGAAGGACGGTCGTGCACATCGTCATCATGGGCTGCGGCAGAGTGGGTTCCGCTCTCGCCCAGACCCTGGAGCAACAGGGACACACGGTCGCGGTGATCGACCGGGACCCCACCGCCTTCCGCAGGCTGGGACCGGGATTCGGCGGCCGCCGGGTCACCGGTGTCGGCTTCGACCAGGACACCCTGCGCGAGGCCGGCATCGAGGAGGCGGGCGCCTTCGCCGCCGTCTCCAGCGGTGACAACTCCAACATCATCTCCGCCCGGGTGGCCCGCGAGATGTTCGGCGTGGAGAACGTGGCCGCCCGGATCTACGACCCGCGCCGGGCCGAGGTGTACCAGCGCCTGGGCATCCCGACCGTCGCCACGGTCCGCTGGACCGCCGACCAGATGCTGCGCCGGCTGCTGCCCTCGGGTGCGGAGCCGCTGTGGCGTGATCCCACCGGCGGGGTCCAGCTCGCCGAGGTGCACGCCTCCGCTAAGTGGGTCGGCCACAAGATCAGCAAGCTCCAGGAGGAGACGGGCGTCCGCGTGGCGTTCCTGACCCGGCTGGGCGAGGCCGTGCTGCCCACCTCGCAGACGGTCCTCCAGGAGGGCGACCTGGTGCACGTGATGATGCGGACGGACGAGGTCCAGAAGGTCGAGGCCGCGTTCGCCGACGGCCCCGAAGAGGAGGGCGGTCACTGATGAGGGTCGCCATTGCCGGAGCCGGAGCGGTCGGCCGCTCGATCGCGGCGGAACTGCTGGAGAACGACCACGAGGTCCTGCTGATCGACAAGGCGCCGACCGCCATCTCGGTGGAGCGGGTGCCGCAGGCGGAGTGGCTGCTGGCCGACGCCTGTGAGATCACGGCCCTGGACGAGGCCGCGCTCCAGCGCTGCAACGTCGTGATCGCCGCGACCGGCGACGACAAGGTCAACCTGGTCGTCTCGCTGCTCGCCAAGACGGAGTACGGCGTCCCGCGCGTCGTCGCCCGGGTGAACAACCCGAAGAACGAGTGGCTCTTCAACGAGTCCTGGGGCGTGGACGTGGCCGTCTCCACGCCGCGTCTGATGTCCGCCCTGGTCGAGGAGGCGGTGAGCGTCGGCGACCTGGTCCGGCTGCTGCGCTTCAGCCACGGTGACGCCAACCTGGTCGAGCTGACCCTGCCGGAGGAGTCGGCGCTGGCCGGCACCCAGGTCGGGGACGTGGAGTGGCCGGAGGACACCAGCCTGGTCACCATCATCCGCGGCACCCGCGTGCTGACGCCGTCCAAGGAGGACTCCCTGGAGGCGGGCGACGAACTCCTCTTCGTGGCCGCGCAGGCCCGCGAGGAGCAGTTGGAGGACCTGCTGTCGGTGCGCCGCGACAGCGCCTGAGGCCGCATGCGAAGAGGGCGCCCCCGGATCTCTCCGGAAGGCGCCCTCTTCGTGTGTACTACGCGCCCCTGCGGTGCCGTCCCGCCGTGGGCTCGCCGTTCTCGGCGGCGGCGCCCTCGCGCTCGGCCGTCTCCGCCTTCTCTGCCTCCTCCGCCTTCTCGGCGGCCTCCATCTCGGCGAACACGTCGATCGGCGGCGGCGCCTTGGCGAGGAAGACCCAGGTGAGCCAGACCGCCAGCAGGAAGGGCGGGATCTTCAGGATGACCAGGACCCAGCCGAGCTGGGTGGTGTCGGCCCACCAGTAGAGCGGGAAGAGGATCGCGCACTTGGCGAGCAGGATCAGGCCCCAGGCCCAGCTGGACTTGGCGTACGCCTTCTTGCGGCCGGGGTTGCGGGTGCGCCAGGAGAGGTTCTCCTTGAACACCGGGCCCAGCATCAGGCCGATCAGCGGCACCCCGGCGAGGGTCGTGATGATGTACGCCAGCGCCAGGCCCAGGGTGTAGAGCATGCCGGGCAGGTAGAAGTCCTTGGCGTTGCCCGTGAACATGGCGAACACGACGCCGAAGGCGACACCGAAGACACCGCTGAAGGCGTGCTTGACGGTGTCCTTGCGCAGCAGCCGGACCACCAGCATGACCACCGCGACGGCCAGCGCGGCGATCGCGGAGAGGTGCAGGTCCTTGTTGATCGTGTAGATCGTGACGAAGAGCAGGCCGGGCAGCACCGTCTCGACCATGCCGCGGATGCCGCCGAACGCCTCGAACAGCGCGGCCTCGGTGACCGCCCGGGAGTCGTGGACCTGCTCGGCCTCGTCGGTGCCGTCCGGCGGACTCTGTCCGGCGTCTTGGGTCGGCTTGTCGAGGGACGTCACCGGCTACTCCCGTCCGAGGGGTCGCAGTTCGTACTTCGGGTTGAACAGCACGCGGCGGCCCCGGCTCATCGAGATCCGGCCCGATGCGATCAGCCTGCGTCCCGGTTCTATGCCCGTGATGGAGCGCCTGCCGAGCCACACCACGTCCAGCGCGGCGGTGCCGTCGAACAACTCCGCCTCCAGCGCCGGGACTCCCGCCCGCGGTCGCAGGGTGACCGTGCGCAAGGTACCAGTTACGGTGACGATCTGCCGGTCGTGGCAGTCGCCGATTCGCGTGCAGCCCGCGGTCTCGGTGTCCTCCCGCAGCTCCTCCGACTCCAGGTCCTCCTGGGAGGTGGAGAGCCGGTCCAGCATGCGGCGGAACCGGCCTGCCGGCTTTTCGGATCGAGGAACGCCACTCATGTCTGAAGCCTACCGGGGTGTGCCCCGGAGGCCGTACTCCAGAGGGGCCCGGCCCGCACACCGGTTCACTTCTCGAAGCGGTAGCCCATGCCGGGTTCGGTGATGAAGTGCCGGGGGTGGGCCGGGTCGGCCTCCAGCTTGCGGCGGAGCTGGGCCATGTAGACCCGCAGGTAGTTGGTCTCGGTGCCGTAGGAGGGCCCCCAGACCTCCCGCAGCAGTTGCTTCTGGCCGACCAGCCGGCCGGTGTTGCGGACCAGCACCTCCAGCAGATGCCACTCGGTCGGGGTGAGCCGTACGTCCTTGCCGGCCCGGTCGACCTTCTTCGCGGCCAGGTCGACGGTGAAGCCGGCGGTCTCCACGGTGGTCACCTCGTCCTCACCCGGCCCGACCGGCTCGGCCCGGCGCACGGCGGCGCGCAGCCGGGCCAGCAGTTCGTCCATGCCGAAGGGCTTGGTGACGTAGTCGTCGGCGCCCGCGTCCAGTGCCTCGACCTTCTCGTCGGAGGAGTGGCGGGCGGACAGCACCAGGATGGGCACCCGGGTCCAGCCGCGCAGGCCCCGGATCACCTCGACGCCGTCCATGTCGGGCAGACCCAGGTCCAGGACGATCACGTCGGGGTGGCGGGAGGCGGCGAGCTGGAGCGCGGTGCGGCCGTCGGAGGCCGAGTCGACGTCGTACGAGCGCGCCTTGAGGTTGATCACGAGGGCCCGCACGATCTGCGGTTCGTCGTCGACCACCAGCACCCTGGTCATTGCGGCTGCCTTTCCTGTTCTGCGGTGTCCTCCCCCGCGCGGAGCGGGTCGGGGCCGGGCCGGGCGGCGCGGAGGCTGAGCACCATGGTGAGTCCGCCGCCGGGGGTGTCCTCGGCGGTCAGGGTGCCGTCCATGGCCTCGGCGAAGCCGCGCGCCACCGCGAGGCCGAGTCCGACCCCGGCGCCGCGCGGGGCGTCGCCGTACCGCTGGAACGGCTCGAAGATACGGTCCTTCGCGTCGTCCGGCACACCGGGTCCCCGGTCCACGACCCGCACCTCGACCCGGTCCACCAGGGCGCTGGCGGAGACGGTGACGCGCTGGCCGGGCGGGCTGTACTTGACGGCGTTCTCCACCAGGTTGGCGACCGAGCGCTCCAGCAGGCCGGGGTCGACGGCGACCATGGGCAGCGTCTCGGGCACGTCCAGGCCGACGCTGTCCTCGGGGACGCCGACCAGCGCCATCGGCACCACCTCGTCCACGTCGATCTCGCGGATCAGCGGGGTGACGGTGCCGGTCTGGAGGCGGGACATGTCGAGCAGGTTGCCCACGAGGTGGTCGAGCCGGTCGGCGCCCTCCTCGATGCCCTCCAGCAGCTCGGCCCGGTCCTCCTCGGACCACGCCACGTCGTCGGAGCGCAGGGAGGAGACGGCGGCCTTGATCCCGGCGAGCGGGGTGCGCAGGTCGTGGCTGACGGCGGCGAGCAGGGCGGTGCGGATGCGGTTGCCCTCGGCGAGCGCGCCCGCCCGGTCGGCCTCGGCCTGCAGGCGGCGCCGGTCGAGCACGACGGCGGCCTGCGCGGCGAAGGCGGCCAGGACCCGGCGGTCCTCGGCGGGGAGCACGCGGCCGGTGAGCGCCAGCGCCATGTGGTCGCCGACCGGCATGTCCACGTCGGCGTCCTCGGGCCGCTCCAGCGGGGGTCCGAGCCCGGCGCGGCCGGCGCAGGTCCAGGGCTCCAGGTCGCCCGCCCGTTCCAGCAGGGCGGCGGACTCCATGGCGAAGGTCTCCCGGACCCGTTCCAGCAGCGCCTCCAGGCTGGTCTCGCCGCGCAGGACGTTGCCGGCGAGGAAGGAGAGGATCTCCGACTCGGCGCGCAGCCGGGACGCCTGATGGGTGCGGCGGGCGGCGAGGTCGACCACGGAGGCGACCGCCATACCGACGCCGAAGAAGATCGCGATGGCGACGATGTTCCGCGGGTCGGAGACGGTCAGCCGGTGCAGGGGCGGGGTGTAGAAGAAGTTCAGCAGCAGGGAGCCCAGCGCGGCCGAGGCGAGCGCGGGCAGCAGTCCGCCGAGCAGGGCCGCGGCGACCGTGACGGCCAGGAACAGCAGCATGTCGTTGGCGAGGCCGAGGTCGACCGCGTTGAGCAGCAGCGCCAGCAGCGCCGGTCCCGCCAGAGCGGTCGCCCAGCCCGCGACGATCCGGCCCCGGCCGAGCCGGGAGCCGCGCGCGACGGGCAGTCCGCGCCCCTTGGCGACCTCCTCGTGGGTGACGATGTGCACGTCGAGGTCGGGTCCGGACTCCCGTGCCACGGTGGCGCCGACGCCGGGTCCGAAGACGTACTGCCATGCCTTGCGGCGCGAGGAGCCGAGCACGATCTGGGTGGCGTTGACGCCGCGGGCGAAGGCCAGCAGGGCGGCGGGTATGTCGTCGCCGACCACGTGGTGGAAGGTGCCGCCGAGGTCCTCCGCGAGGGTGCGCTGGAGGGCGAGTTCCTTCGGGGAGGCGGCGGTGAGGCCGTCGCTTCGGGCTATGTAGACCGCCAGCACCTCGCCACCGGCGCCCTTCTCGGCGAGCCGGGCGGCGCGGCGGATCAGGGTGCGCCCCTCGGGTCCGCCGGTCAGGCCGACCACGATGCGCTCGCGGGAGCCCCAGATCCGGGAGACCCGGTGCTCGCTGCGGTAGGCGTTCAGGTGCTCGTCGACCCGGTCGGCCACCCACAGCAGGGCCAGTTCGCGCAGGGCGGTGAGGTTGCCGGGGCGGAAGTAGTTGGACAGGGCCGCGTCGACCTTGTCCGGCTGGTAGACGTTGCCGTGCGCCATGCGGCGGCGCAGGGCCTGCGGGGACATGTCGACCAGCTCGATCTGGTCGGCCTTGCGGACGACCTCGTCGGGCACCGTCTCGCGCTGGCGGACCCCGGTGATCGACTCGACCACGTCGCCGAGGGACTCCAGGTGCTGGATGTTGACGGTGGAGACGACGTCGGTCCCGGCGGCGAGGAGTTCCTCCACGTCCTGCCAGCGCTTGGTGTTGCGGGAGCCGGGGACGTTGGTGTGCGCGAGTTCGTCCACCAGGGCGACGGCGGGCGCGCGGCGCAGTACGGCGTCGACGTCCATCTCCTCGAACCCGGCGCCCCGGTGCTGCAGCCGACGGCGCGGCACCTGCTCCAGGCCGTGCAGCAGCATCTCGGTGCGGGGGCGGCCGTGGTGCTCCACGTACGCCACCACGCAGTCGGTGCCCCGCTCCAGGCGGCGGTGCGCCTCGGCGAGCATGGCGTAGGTCTTGCCCACGCCCGGTGCCGCGCCGAGGTAGATCCGAAGCTTGCCGCGTGCCATGGCCCCATTGTCTTCCGGTGACTGCCGCCTACGCCGCGTCGACCTTACGGCGGGCGGTGCGGAGAAAACGGGCGGGGGGCCGCGCGACGGGACGCTTTGACGCAACCCTGACGCCTCGGGCGCAGGCGCGCGCGAAGGGCCGCACCCCCTGGGTACGGCCCTTCGACAGCGTTCTCCCGGCTCAGCGGACCTCGGTGATCTCCGGGCCGCGCTGGAGCTGGCCCATGCCGCCGGAGAAGCGGGAGCCCTCATCCTGCTGCTGGACGCCCTCGGGGACCATCTGGGCGTCGTTGGGCAGCTTGAGGACGATCGGGTCGCGGGGTGCCATCGGGCCCTCGCCGCGCACCACGACGGTGTCCCGGAAGATCTGCTCCAGCAGCCCGGCCGCCTCCGGCTGCACCGCGCCCTGACCGGAGATCACACCGCGCAGGAACCAGCGCGGGCCGTCCACGCCGATGAACCGCACGACCTGGAAGCCGCCCGTGCCGTCCGGGAGCTGCACCGGCACCTGGGCCCGCAGCTCCCAGCCGAGGGGGCCCTCGACCTCGTCGACGATGCCGCCCTGCTGGGTGATGCCGCCCGCGATCTCGTCGCGGACCTCGCCCCAGATGCCCTCGCGCTTGGGGGCGGCGAACGCCTGGAGCTGGACGGCGCTGTCGCGCAGTACGACGGTCGCGGCGACGATCGCGTCACCGGCGACCTCGACCCGCAGTTCCATGCCGTCGACCCCCGGTACGAACAGACCTCCGAGGTCCACCCGGCCCTCGGCCGGGTCGCGCACCTCGGTGGAGTCCCAGGGTCCGTCGGGCCGCGGCTCGGGCTCGAGCCGTACCCGCGTCTGCTCTTCCGCCTCGGTGTCGACGCTGTCGACGACCTGCTCGGCCTCGCCGGCCGCGTCCTCGGCGGCACCCTTCTTGTTGCGACGTCCGAACACGTCACTGTCCTTCCCGGTCGGATACGACCGAAGCGTATCGATTCCCACCCGCCCGGCCACCTGCGGCGGCCGGACCGTCGTGCCGCGCTAGCCGTCCACCGAGGCGTGGCCTCCGGTGGACCCGAAGCCCCCCTCGGCCCTCACCGAACCGGGAAGTTCCGCGACCTCCTGGAAGCGGACCCTCTCGACCTGCTGGACGACCAGTTGGGCAATCCGGTCGAAGCGCTCGAACCGCACGCTGTCGCGCGGATCGAGATTCACCACGATCACCTTGATCTCTCCACGGTACCCGGCATCAACCGTCCCCGGGGCGTTCACAAGCGCTACTCCGCAGCGGGCCGCCAGGCCCGAGCGGGGGTGCACGAAGGCCGCGTACCCCTCGGGCAGCGCGATGGCCACGCCGGTGGGCAGCACGGCCCGCTCACCGGGCTTCAGTTCGCACGCCTCGGTGGTGCGCAGATCGGCCCCGGCGTCACCGGGGTGCTCGTACGCCGGAAGCGGTACGTCGGGGTCGATGCGGCGGAGCCGGACGTCCAGCGGTCGGCTCACGGGTTCACCTCGAAGGCGCGGGAGCGCCGGATCTGGTCCGGGTCGCTCATGGCGGCCTGGATCTCCTGCTCGCGGCCGTGCTCGGTGAAGTGGTCGACCTTCACCTCGACGAACAGCGCCTCCGCGCGGACGGCGACGGGGCCCTCGGGGCCGCCGATGCGGCCGGTGGCGCGGGAGTAGATCTTGCGTCCGGCGACCGCGGTGACCTCGGCCTGGAGGTGCAGCACGGTACCGACGGGCACCGGGCGCACGAAGTCGGTCTCCAGCCGTCCGGTGACGGCGATGGTGCGCAGCAGCCAGTTCAGCGAGCCGAGGGTCTCGTCCAGGGCGGTGGCCAGCACGCCGCCGTGTGCGAGGCCGGGGGCGCCCTGGTGGGCGGGCTGGACGGTGAACTCGGCGGTCAACGAAACACCGTCGCCCGCGCGTGCCTCCAGGTGCAGCCCGTGCGGCTGGCCGGGGCCGCAGCCGAAACAGTGTTCGTAGTGGGCACCGAGCAGCTCACCGGGCACGGGAGCGTCGGGGTGCCGGACGGGGGGCTGCGCGTCGGCGGGGGGCTGGAGGCTGGCTGAACTCACAGGCGCAGACCTTACCGCTCCGCCCTGTGGCCGCCACCACGCCGCCGCCCCGGCGTCCGGGATGTCCGTCCACCGTGCCAAGCTTGGCTCATGCAGCTCTCCGCCGCCCCCTACGAAGAACGCCTGACCGCCCCGCGCTCGTGGTGGCTGATCAGCGTGCTCGTGGGCGTCTCCTTCGCCCTGATCCTGCTGCCCTTCGGCACCCTGCCGCTGCTCGGCGGCCTGGTCGGCGGCACGGCTGTCGCGGCGGTGATGGCCAGTGCGTACGGCTCCCCGCGCATCCGTGTGGTGGGCGACGCGCTGATCGCGGGCGAGGCCCGGATTCCGGTGTCGGCGCTCGGCGCGGCCGAGGTGCTGGACGCGGAGGAGGCCCGCGCCTGGCGCACGTACAAGGCCGACACCCGCGCGTTCCTGCTGCTGCGCGCCTACATCCCGACGGCGCTGCGCGTCGAGGTGACCGACCCCGAGGACCCGACGCCGTACCTGTACCTGTCGACGCGGGAGCCGGAGAGGCTGGCGGCGGCCATCGCGGGCGCGAAGACCCCGGCCGCCTGAGCCGCGCGGGGCCTCAACTGCCGGTGCCCTCCGGGTATCCGGTGATCCGCAGCGGGTCCTCGGGCTCCTCCAGCGGCGGCAGACCCGCCAGCTCGTCCCAGGGGACCTGGCTCTTGCGCAGGTCGGCCCGCACGCGTGCGGCGAGCTTCCTGGTGTCCCGGCGGTTCATGACCGCGCCGACGGCGGCGCCGACCATGAACGGCATGAGGTTGGGCAGGTTGCGGACCATGCGCTTCATGATCTGCTGGCGCAGTTCGCGCTTCATCCGGCCACTGAGGGCGGCGTCGACGGACGCCGGTTTCATCACGTCGATCCCGCGCTCCCCCGACCAGGAGGACAGATACGCGGTGCTGCGGACGCGGAGGCCGCCCGGCGGGCGCAGGCCGTACACCTCGTGGAGCTCGGCGATGAGCTTCAGCTCGATCGCGGCGACCCCGGTGATCTCGGCGGCCAGCTCGGTGGGCATGGCGGGCGGTACGGGGAGCATGGCGGCGGCGCCGATGCCGGCGCCGACCGTGGAGGTCCCGGCGGCCGCTCCGGCCACCAGTTTGTCGGCGAGCTGCTCGGGCCCGAGGCCCGGGAACTGCCGGCGCAGCGTCGCCAGGTCGCGTACGGGGACGCGCGGGGCGAGGTCGATGACCCGGTCGGCGACGTAGGCGAGTCCCGCTCGGGCGTGCGTGCCGCCCCTGCGGGCGCCTTCGCGGGCCAGCAGGCGGGCGCGTGCGCGCATCGCCGCGGCGCGGCCGGGGGGCTCCCCCGTCCTGGCCGCGTCGGTTTCGGACGCCGGTTCGAGCGAGGCCCCCGGTTCGGCGGGGCCCCGCTCGTCTTCGTCACGTGTGCCGTGCGAGCCCTTGAAGAGCCCTTTGTCCGCTCCCGGAAGGTGGAAGCGGCGCTTCCGCGGAGGGGTCGAGCCAGTCACGGCCGACCCGTCCTCAGTCGCAGTCGCGGCAGATCGGCTGGCCGTTCTTCTCCCTGGCCAACTGGCTGCGGTGGTGGACCAGGAAGCAGCTCATGCAGGTGAACTCGTCCTGCTGCTTGGGCAGCACGCGGACGGCCAGCTCCTCGTTGGAGAGGTCGGCGCCCGGGAGTTCCAGGCCCTCAGCGGCCTCGAACTCGTCGACGTCCACCGCGGAGGTGGACTTGTCGTTCCGGCGGGCCTTCAGCTCTTCGAGACTGTCCGAGTCGACGTCGTCGTCGGTCTTGCGTGGAGTGTCGTAATCGGTTGCCATGTGTCGCTCTCCCCCTCTGGGTGTCTGCGGTGTCTTCAGCGCACGTAACGCGTGAGAGGCCGGACTTGTGCCCGACCTGAGGCGGAGATTTTGCCTCACATCAAGGTCTGTTACTCAATCGACACCCAACCCGGCCCCTCGTGAGTGATCGGCTTGGATGGCGGTGTGGACCGTACACGGTCCGAATGCCGCACCTCAAAGGCGCCTCATCGTGTACTTCCCGTGATCAGGAGCCTTGAAAACCCGGATTTTCCCGGCTTTCCGGCCCCCTTCATGATCACGGTGAGTGCATGGCTGGAAATCCGCCCATGTGATTGATCACACAGGGAAAACCTCTTTCGGTGCTCGGAAAATTCCGCGCGAAGCGAACATCCTCCGCGAGTGGCGGGATCTGTGACAAGGGCGGTCACAACGGCAGCGTCACCCGCATCACCAGACCGCCGCCCTCGCGCGGAACGGCCGCGATGTGGCCGCCGTGCGCACGCGCCACGGACCGCACGATGGACAGCCCGAGCCCGACCCCCTTGTCGCTGCCCGTGCGCTCCGTGCGCAGCCGCCGGAAGGGCTCGAAGAGGTTGTCGATCTCGTACGCGGGCACCACGGGACCGGTATTGGCCACGGTCAGCACCGCGCGGCCGTGCTCGACCGCCGTGGTGACCTCCACCCAGCCGCTCTCCGCCGCCCCGCCCTCGCGCTGCGTCTCGTCCGGGACCACGTTGTAGCGCACCGCGTTCTGTACGAGGTTGAGCGCGATGCGCTCCAGCAGCACGCCGTTGCCGCGCACCACGGCGGGCTCCAGCTCGCTGCGGATCTCCACGCTCCGGGCCTCGGCCTCGCCGCGCACCTGGTCGATCGCCTGCCCGGCCACCTCGGCCAGGTCCACCGGACCCCGCTCGACGATCTGGTTGTCGCTGCGGGCGAGCAGCAGCAGGCCCTCCACCAGTTGCTCGCTGCGCTCGTTGGTGGCCAGCAGGGTCTTGCCGAGCTGCTGGAGCTCCACGGGGGCGTTCGGGTCCGAGAGGTGGACCTCGAGCAGCGTGCGGTTGATCGCCAGCGGGGTGCGCAGCTCGTGGGAGGCGTTGCCGACGAAACGCTGCTGGGCGGTGAAGGCCCGCTGGAGCCGCTCCAGCATGTCGTCGAAGGTGTCGGCCAGCTCCTTCAGCTCGTCGTCCGGGCCGTCCAGCTCGATCCGCCGGGACAGGTCGGACCCGGCCACCTGGCGGGCGGTGCGGGTGATCCGGCCGAGCGGGGAGAGCACCCGGCCGGCCATCGCGTAGCCGAACGCGAAAGCGATCACCGCGAGGCCCAGCAGGGCCAGCAGCGAGCGGCTGAGCAGGTTGTCCAGGGCCACCTGGCGCTGGTGGTCGACGCACTGGCTGATCGCGGTGTTGAAGTCCTGGAGCGACAGGCTGGTGGTGTTGTTGATCGCCGGGCAGTTGCCGCTGGTGACCCGGAGGTCCTGGTAGCCGACGATCTTAAACAGGGGCTGGTTGCCGGTGCTGATCGCCTGTGCGGCCAGCAGATAGATGATCGACAGCAGCAGGATGCCGGCGATCAGGAACATGCCGCCGTACAGCAGGGTGAGCCGTATCCGGATGGTCGGGCGCAGCCAGGGGAAGGGCGGCTGGGGGCGGGGGTCCCAGGTGGGCTTCGGGGGCGCCTGGGGCGGCGCGGGCGTGGCGGCCACGGCGGATCAGATCCGGTAGCCGGAGCCGGGGACCGTCACGATCACCGGCGGCTCGCCGAGTTTGCGGCGCAGCGTCATCACCGTCACCCGCACCACGTTGGTGAAGGGGTCGGTGTTCTCGTCCCACGCCTTCTCCAGCAACTGCTCGGCCGAGACGACCGTGCCTTCGCTGCGCATCAGGACCTCCAGCACCGCGAACTCCTTCGGCGCGAGCTGGACCTCCTTGCCTTCGCGGAAGACCTCGCGGCGGTTGGGGTCGAGCTTGATACCGGCCCGCTCCAGGACGGGGGGCAGGGGCACGCTGGTGCGGCGGCCGAGCGCGCGCACGCGCGCGATCAGCTCGCTGAAGGCGAACGGCTTGGGCAGGTAGTCGTCGGCGCCGATCTCCAGGCCCTCGACGCGGTCGCTGACGTCGCCGGAAGCGGTGAGCATCAGCACGCGCGTGGGCATCCCCAGCTCCACGATGCGGCGGCAGACGTCGTCGCCGTGCACGAGCGGGAGGTCGCGGTCGAGGACGACCACGTCGTAGTCGTTGACGCCGATGCGCTCCAGGGCGGCCGCACCGTCGTACACGACGTCGACGGCCATGGCCTCCCGGCGCAGTCCGGTGGCCACCGCATCGGCGAGCAACTGCTCGTCCTCGACGACGAGTACACGCACGTCGCTAGTCCTTCCTGAAGTCCACCCGCATGAGCCGCGCCGGGGCGCGGACGGGCGGAGACGGCCGTGGGATCGGGCCTCCATCCTGCCCTTTTCGGCCATAAGTCGGCTGTAAGCCGGGTGCGGGGCCGCAGGGACGGAGGGGGCGGAACGAGAATGCCGGAATTTCTCCCGCCGTCGAGGTTTCCGCGCTGAAGCAGACGGGGAGGACGGCTTTACACCCCGCGATCACGCTCTGCATGTGCCGCAGCACCATGCGGTACTCCGCGATCACTCGGCGGAGCGGGCGCGGGTGTCCGGCACCGCCGCCGCCCAGCAGGGCAGCGCTGGGCACCCGCGGCGATGATCGCCCCTTCCTTAACGGCACACCCGTGCCACCGACCCACGACCCAGGACGAGGGGGCGCAGCATGGACGCTTTCACCACGGGACTTCTGCAGCGCATAAAGGCGACCGAGTCCGATCTGACACGGGCGCGTGACGAGGGGGACGACTTCCTCGTCGAGGTGGAGCAGGGCGAGCTGGACGACCTGCGTCGGCTCGCCGCCGAGCACGGCGTCGAGGTCGGCGTCGAGGTCGGCGCCACCCCTGCCTGACCGGCCCCGTAAGCGGGTCAGTCCTGCCAGGCGCCGAAGTCCCCCAGCAGCCGCTGGAGGGGCTCGAACACGGCGGGGGTGGCGGCGAGCGTCAGCTCGGCCGAGGGGCGCTCTCCGGGCCGCCCACCGGTCACGGCGCCCGCTTCCCGGGCGATGAGGTCCCCCGCGGCCACGTCCCACGGGTGGAGCCCGCGCTCGTAGTACCCGTCGAGCCGGCCGCAGGCCAGGTCGCACAGGTCGATCGCCGCGGAGCCGCCGCGCCGGATGTCGCGGACCAGCGGGATCAGCCGGGCCGCGATCTGGGCCTGCCGGGCGCGGACCTCGGTGACGTAGTTGAAGCCGGTGGAGACCAGCGCCTGGTCCAGCGGGGCCGGCGGACGGCAGGCCAGCGGCCGCTCGCCCTCCCAAGCGCCGGTGGCCCAGGCACCCCCGCCGAGCACGGCCTGGTAGGTCTCGCCGCGCATCGGGGCCGCGACCACGCCGGCCACGGTCTCCCCGTCCACCTCGGCCGCGATGGACACGGCCCAGGTCGGCAGCCCGTACAGGTAGTTGACCGTGCCGTCGAGCGGGTCGATCACCCAGCGGACCCCGCTGGTGCCCTCCGTGCTGGCGCCCTCCTCGCCGAGGAACCCGTCGTCGGGACGGCGCCCGGAGATCAGGTCCACGATCAGCTTCTCGGCGGCGAGGTCCATCTCGGTGACGACGTCGACCGGGCTGGACTTGGTCGCCGCCACCGCGAGGTCGGCCGGGCGGCCGTCACGCAGCAGCGCGCCCGCCCGACGGGCGGCCTCCTGGGCGAGGGGGAGCAGTTCGGAGCGGAGCGGGTCGGTCACGGGTCTCCTTACGCGTGGGGGTGTCTTGTCGGTCAGGCCGGATCAGGGAGCGGCGTCCGGTGCCGCGCATGGCAAGGCGGAGGAGGGAGTCGATGCGGAGCATCGGGGACCGACGACAACGCGGCGAGGTGCGGTGCCGGACGCCGCGAGCCCGGCCTGATGGACGAGACACCCCGCTAGGGGCTGTCGGCGCCCGCGGCGGCCGGGCGCGGGGCCCGGGCCGGGCAGCAGCCGACCGGGCACACGTCGTGGCTCGCGCCGAGCGCGCCCAGGGCGCACGGCGTGATCTCCCGGCCGCGCTCGGTCGCGCACCGCTCCACGACCAGCTCGCGGACGGCGGCCGCGAAGCGGGGGTCGGAACCCACGGTGGCCGAGCGGCGCACCGGCAGGCCCAGCTCCGCCGCCTTGGCCGTGGCCTCGGTGTCGAGGTCGTAGAGGACCTCCATGTGGTCGGAGACGAAGCCGATGGGGGCCATGACGACGGCCGGGACCCCGGCGGCGTGCCGCTCCTCAAGGTGGTCGCAGATGTCCGGCTCCAGCCAGGGGATGTGCGGGGCGCCGGAGCGGGACTGGTAGACGAGCTGCCAGGGGTGGTCGACACCGGTGCGCTCGCGGACGGCGTCGGCGATCAGCCCGGCCACGTCGAGGTGCTGGGCGACATAGGCGCCACCGTCCCCGTGGTCCTCGACGGGGCCGGAGGTGTCGGCGGCGGCGAGCGGGATGGAGTGGGTGGTGAAGGCGAGGTGGGCGCCGTCGCGCACCTCGTCGGGGAGGTCGGCCAGCGAGCGCAGCACACCGTCGACCATGGGCTCGACGAAGCCGGGGTGGTTGAAGTAGTGCCGGAGCTTGTCGACCTTGGGCGGCGTCAGCCCCTCCGCCTCCAGCGTGGCGAGCGCGTCGGCCAGGTTCTCCCGGTACTGGCGGCAGCCCGAGTAGGAGGCGTAGGCGCTGGTGGCGAGGACCAGCACGCGGCGGCGGCCGTCGGCGGTCATCTCGCGCAGGGTGTCGGTGAGGTACGGCTGCCAGTTGCGGTTGCCCCAGTAGACCGGCAGGTCGAGGCCGTGGTCGGCGAAGTCCTTGCGGAGAGCGTCCAGCAGCTCGCGGTTCTGCTCGTTGATCGGGCTGACCCCACCGAACAGGAAGTAGTGCTGCCCGACCTCCTTGAGGCGTTCCTTGGGGATGCCGCGGCCGCGCGTGACGTTCTCCAGGAACGGGACCACGTCGTCCGGCCCTTCGGGACCGCCGAAGGAGAGCAGGAGGAGGGCGTCGTAGGGGGTGGCATCGAGCGCGTCTGGCATGACTCGATCCTGCCACTCGCCGCTGACAGGGAGGAAACGGCACGGGGGTGCGCCGGGAAAGTGGGCCTTGACGCCGATTCGTCCCGGACGGAAACCGGCTGCATTAGGGTCACCTAACTTGTAAGCTGTATCCACCTACTTCGCGCCTTACTGAGCAGTCCAGACGGAGCCCCGCGTGCCCAGCCCCTACCGCGCCCTGTTCACCGAACCTGGCACCAAGAGCTTCTCCGCCGCGGGCCTCGTCGGCCGGATGCCCCTGTCGATGATGGGCATCGGCGTGGTCACGATGATCTCCCAGCTCACCGGGCGCTACGGGCTCGCGGGCGCACTCTCGGCCACCATGGCGCTCTCCGCGGCCGTGCTCGGACCGCAGATCTCCCGGCTGGTGGACCGGCACGGACAGCGCCGGGTGCTGCGCCCCGCGACCCTGGTGGCGCTCGCGGCCGGCGCCGGACTGCTGCTCGCCGCGCACTTCGGCTGGCCGGACTGGACGCTGTTCGCCTTCGCGGCCGGGGTCGGCGCGGTGCCGAGCCTCGGCGCGATGATCCGGTCCCGCTGGGCCTCGCTGTACGGCGGCGACCCGAGGCTGCACACCGCCTACTCGTTCGAGTCGGTCGTCGACGAGGTCTGCTTCATCTTCGGGCCGATCCTGTCCATCGGCCTGTCCACGGCGTGGTTTCCGGAGGCGGGCCCGCTGCTCGCGGCCTGCTTCCTGGCCGTCGGCGTCTTCTGGCTGACCGCCCAGCGCGCCACCGAGCCGGTGCCGCACCCGCGCGAGCAGCAGGGCACGGGCAGCGCCCTGCGCTCCCCCGGACTCCAGGTGCTGGTGGCGACCTTCGTGGCCACTGGCACGATCTTCGGCGCGATCGACGTCGTCACCGTCGCCTTCGCCGACGAGCGCGGCCACAAGGGCGCGGCCAGCGTGGTCCTCGCGCTCTACGCCGCCGGTTCCTGCCTCGCGGGCCTGGTCTTCGGCCTGCTGCGCTTCTCCGGTCCGCCGCAGCGCCGGTGGCTGCTGGGCGTGGGGGCGATGGCCATGAGTATGATCCCACTCCTACTGGTCGGAAACCTGGCACTTCTGGCCGTGGCGCTGTTCGTTGCGGGGCTGTCCATCGCACCGACGATGATCACGACGATGTCCCTGATCGAAAAGCACGTACCTCGCGCGAACCTCACCGAGGGCATGACCTGGGTGGGCACCGGTCTGGCGGTCGGGGTCGCGCTCGGCTCCGCCATGGCGGGCTGGGTGATCGACGCGGCCGACGCGCGCACCGGGTACTGGGTCCCGGCGGTCGCCGGGGCCGCCGCGGTCGTGGTCGGTTTCCTCGGGTACCGCCGGCTGCGCAGGCCGGTCACGGGGCGGGGAGGCACCGTTGAGCAGCACGGCGAACGGGAAGCACGGAACCTGGCGTAACTGGGGCGGCAATGTGACCGCCCGGCCCGCCCGGCAGGTGGCGCCGGCCTCGGTCGAGGAACTGGCCGCCGAGATACGCGCGGCCGCCGAACGCGGGCAGCGGGTGAAGGCGGTGGGCACCGGGCACTCCTTCACCTCGGTCGCCGCCACGGACGGGGTGCTGATCCGTCCCGATCTGCTGACTGGCATCCGCGCGATCGACCGCGCCGCCATGACCGTCACGGTCGAGGCGGGCACCCCGCTGAAGCGGCTCAACGCCGCGCTGGCACGCGAGGGTCTGTCGCTCACCAACATGGGCGACATCATGGAGCAGACCGTCGCCGGGGCCACCAGCACCGGCACCCATGGCACCGGCCGGGAGTCCGGCTCCATAGCCGCCCAGATCACAGGGCTCGAACTGGTCACCGCCGACGGCTCGGTGCTCACCTGCTCCGCCGGGCAGAACCCCGAGATCTTCGCGGCCGCCCGCATCGGTCTCGGCGCGCTGGGCGTCGTCACCGCGCTGACCCTCGCCGTCGAGCCGCTGTTCCTGCTCACCGCGCGCGAGGAGCCGATGCCCCTCGACCGGGTGCTGGCGGAGTTCGATCAACTCTGGGCGGAGAACGAGCACTTCGAGTTCTACTGGTTCCCGCACACCGGCAGCACCAACACCAAGCGCAACAACCGCAGCGAGGGCCCCGCGCAGCCGGTGGGGCGGGCGGCCGGCTGGTTCGAGGACGAGTTCCTGTCCAACGGCGTCTTCCAGGTGGCCCAGTGGGTGGGGCGCACGGCCCCCGTCTCCGTGCCGGCCATCGCCCGGGTCTCCAGCCGGGCCCTGTCGGCGCGGTCGTACACCGACATTCCGTACCGGGTGTTCACCTCGCCGCGCCGGGTGCGGTTCGTGGAGATGGAGTACGCGGTGCCGCGGGCGGCCCTGGCGGAGACGCTGCGCGAGCTGAGGGCCGTGATCGAGCGGTCGGGGCTGCGGATCAGCTTCCCCGTGGAGGTGCGCACCGCCCCCGCCGACGACATCGCCCTGTCCACCGCTTCGGGCCGGGACAGCGCCTACATCGCGGTCCACATGTTCCGCGGCACCCCGTACCAGGCGTACTTCAGCGCGGCGGAGCGCCTGTTCACCGCGCACGAGGGGCGGCCGCACTGGGGGAAGGTGCACACACGGGACGCGGGGTACCTCGAAGGGGTGTATCCGCGCTTCACCGAGTTCACGGCGTTGCGGAACCGCCTGGACCCGGAACGGCTGTTCCAGAACGACTACTTGCGGAGGGTTCTGGGGTAGTGGGCGCCGGGTCGGTCGCGCCCCCACTCGGCGTGGGGGCCGGGGTGGTCGCGTCCTCGCCGGGCGCGCTGCTCGACCCGTCGCTCGGGGACCGGGTGGTCTCGGGCGTCGTCGGCCGGGTCGTGGAGGAGCCGCCCTCGGACGGGGTCTCCCCGGTGGGGGCCGTCGTGCCGGACGGGGTGGTGGCGGGGGCGGGGTCGTCGTCCCGGCGGTGGTGGTGGGAGGAGTCGCGGCCGCCGACCGCGTCGCTGACCGTGGTGCCCGAGCCGCCGCTGAAGCTGTTGCCGGACGCCGCCTCGTAGACGGTGATGCCGCCCATGGTGACGCCGAAGACCAGGGCGGCGGCGAGCAGCGGGCGCTTCCAGCTCTTGACCTTCGCGCGGTAGACGGTGCCCTCCGTGAACTCCCCCGGCACCGGCTCCGGGTGACCGGCGACGGCCGGCGTACGGGACCGGGTGGTGTCCCGGGCCTCGCGGAGCTGCTCGCCCGTGCGCCGGAAGAACTGCTGGAAGACCGAGCCGCCGCAGGTGGCGACGATGCTGACCACTCCGGCGCCCAGGATCGTGCCGTACACCCCGAAGTAGGAGGCCATCTTGGCCGCCACGACCGCCGCGAGCGCGCTGCCCGCGACCTGGGCGACGTTCAGGTCGAACCGCTTCCGACCCGCATCGGGCGTTTCACGCATACCCGGAACCCGCTGCCTTTCCCTCGCTCGGCGTCGGCTCCTGCCGACATGTGACGAGTGAGGGACGTGCGAACGAAACCATTAGTTCCGTTTCGCCGGATTGCGTGAACTTCGCCACGTTGGTGAACGTCGGAACCCGCCCATGGGCGGCCAAGTCGCACCCCCCGGCAGAAGTTGAGCGGCGCGCCGAACCACGCGCATGGCCCGAATGGAGTACTGTTGCGAGCCCTGGGCACCGGTGTCCCATCGGGATGTCCGGAGCCCCGCAGGGCCGCCAGGAGGGGGAAAGTTGCACAGGGTGATGAAGTTCGTCACTCAGCGTTGCGAACAGGTAACCGTGCCATAACGGCGGTGCTCGGCTCGCGCCCGACACGCCGGGCAACTCGGCAAGGTTGTGGCAGGTTGCGCTCGGGCAGGCCACACTCGACTAGCGGAAGCAGCGACGCACGTGACGTCGGCAGGCACCATCCGGGAGGTCCCCATGCCCGAACTGCGTGTCGTGGCCGTCTCGAATGACGGCACACGGCTGGTGCTCAAGGCTGCCGACGCGACGGAGTACACCCTTCCGATCGACGAGCGGCTGCGCGCCGCCGTGCGCGGTGACCGCCCCCGCCTCGGCCAGATCGAGATCGAGGTGGAGAGCCACCTCCGCCCCCGGGACATCCAGGCACGGATACGAGCGGGTGCCACCGCGGAAGAGGTCGCCCAGCTCGCCGGCATCCCCGTCGACCGGGTCCGCCGCTTCGAGGGACCAGTGCTCGCCGAGCGCGCCTTCATGGCCGAGCGCGCCCGCAAGACCCCTGTCCGCCGCCCCGGCGAGAACTCCGGCCCGCTGCTCGGCGAGGCCGTGCAGGAGCGGCTGTTGCTGCGGGGCGCGGAGAAGGACACCGTGCAGTGGGACTCCTGGCGCCGCGACGACGGCACCTGGGAGGTCCTGCTCGTCTACCTGGTCGCGGGCGAACCGCACTCGGCGAGCTGGACGTACGACCCGCCCCGGCGGCTCGTCCAGGCCGTCGACGACGAGGCGCGCTCGCTGATCGGTGAGTCCGACGACCTCGCGGTGGCGGAGCCCAGCTTCCCGTTCGTCCCCCGCATCGCGCGGCTGCCGCGCGACCGCGGCATGGACCGCGCGCTGGACCGGAGCGACCGCGAGCGGCCCAGCCTGCCCGCGCAGCCGTCCGAGCCCGTCGAGGAGTCCACGGGCGAACGCGACTCCCTGACCAGCCTGTTGGAGGCCGTGCCGAGCTTCCGGGGCGACCTGGTGGTTCCGGAACGGCCGCCGGAGCCCCCGGAGGAGCCGGCCGAGGAGGTCATGGAGGAGGAGCCTCCGGCGCCCGCCGCGTCGGCCGGTTCCGCCTACGCGGACGTCCTCATGCCCCGCGCGGTCTCCAGTCACCGCGACCGGCTGACCGGCGCGACGGACCGCCAGGCCGAGGCCGACGGGGTGCGCCCCGGCCGCCGGGCCGCCGTACCGAGCTGGGACGAGATCGTGTTCGGCACCCGGCGCAAGAAGCAGGAATAGCCGGGCCGTCGGGGTGGAGCGCGGGTGCGCTCCACCCTTCCCGTTCTCCCTAACGCGGGTCCGGCCCCACCGCGACCGGGCGGGACGGGTCGTTGGACCACTCCGACCACGAACCCACGTACAGCGCGGCCGGGATGCCCGCGACCGCCAGGGCCAGGGCCTCGTGGGCGGCGGAGACGCCTGAGCCGCAGTAGACGCCGACCGGGGTGTCATCGGAGACGCCGAGGGCCTTGAAGCGGTCGCGTAGGTCGGCGGCGGGGAGGAAGCGGCCGTCGGGGCCGACGTTCTCCATGGTCGGGGCGGACAGCGCGCCCGGGATGTGGCCGCCGACGCGGTCGATCGGCTCCACCTCACCCCGGTACCGCTCCCCCGCGCGGGCGTCGAGCAGCACACCCGAGCCCGCGAGTTCGGCCGCGCCGTCCGCGTCGAGCACGCCGGTCGCCTCCGGCAGGGGTTCGAAGTCGCCCTGGGCCGGGGTGGGTACCTCCGTGGACAGCGGGCCCTCCCATGCCGTCAACCCGCCGTCGAGCACCCTCACGTTCGGGTGACCCGTCGCCCGCAGCAGCCACCAGGCGCGGGCGGCCGCCCAGCCCTGGCCGCCGTCGTACACGACGACCGGGGTGCCGGCGGAGACGCCCGCGCGGCGCATGGCGGCGCCGAACTCCGCGATGTCCGGCAGGGGATGGCGGCCGCGCGGGCCGGGGGGCGCGGCCAGCTCCCGGTCCAGGTCGACGAAGACCGCGCCGGGGAGGTGCCCGGCCTCGTAGGCGGCGCGGGCGTCGAAGGCGGGCGCGTCCGGCGCGCTCAGTTGCCAGCGCAGGTCCAGCAGCGTCGGCGGGGTCGGTCCGGCCAGGTCCCGGGCCAGTTCGGCGGCGGTGATGATGACTGTCATGGCGCCATCCTCGCGCACGGGGTGGCCGCCACGCCCGGCTGCCACTACTCTGCTCGGCCGGACAGCCCCGATCACACGGCGTACGGTATCGGGCACACAGTGTGCGTTCGGCGGCACTCGCCGGTCATCGCCCGCGGGGCGAACGGCGGCCGACCGGACCTTCCGCCGGCCCGCGTGCCGCCCCGTACCGGTGGCGGCACGGGCACGCGGGCGCGGGCTACCGGCCCGGCCCGCGGGGAGCGGATGCGACGCGGCCCCCATGAGGGACCGGAGAGAGAGTGAGCGATGACCGAGGCACCGGAGTCGGCCGGCCCACGAGCGCCGCACGCGCCCGGCACGCCGTGCTGGGTGAGCCTGATGACGCGGGCGGCGGACGCCGCCGAGGAGTTCTACGGGGCCCTGTTCGGCTGGGAGTTCCGGGCCGGCCCGCTCGGCCGCCCGGTGCGGGCGTCGCTGGGCGGCCGGGAGGTGGCGGTCATCAACCAACTCCCCCAGGACGCCGGGCTTTCGGCCGCCTGGACGCCCTATCTCGCCTCGGACGACGTGGACCTCACCGCCGAGCGGGTGCGGCTGTCCGGCGGCACGGTGGCGGTGGGCCCGCTGGACGCGGGCGAGAACGGCCGGGTGGCCATCGCCGCCGACCCGTCCGGCGCGGTCTTCGGCTTCTGCACCGCCTGGGCGCACCCCGCCCCGGCGAACGGCGGACCGGGTCTGCCCGCCTGGACCGAGCTGCGGACCGTTTCGGCGGTGCGCGTGACGACGTTCTACGCGCGGGTGTTCGGCTACGAGGCGGAGCCCCCGTCGGCCCCGGACCACATCACCCTGCGCAGCGGCGGCCGTCCGGTGGTGGCCCTGCGCGGGATGGGCCACGTTCTCCCCCGCGCCCTCGGCGCGCACTGGCTGCCGCACTTCGAGGTGGCGGACACCGACGCCACGGTCCGCGAGGTGCTGGACCTCGGCGGCCGGCTCCTGGAACCGGCCCACGACGGCCCGTACGGCAGAGTCGCCACGGTAGCGGACCCGCAGGGGGCCCGGTTCGGCGTGGCACGCAGGGTGGGCACCGTGCCCCGGCCGCGCGGGTAGGTCAGCCGGAGGTCACCGGCAGGACGTCCGGGGAGAGGGCGCCGGCCTGGGTGGAGGCGGCGGTCATCCGGCGGCGGTGGTGGCGGCGGCACAGGACCTCGTAGCCGACGGCCGTGGCCGGGCGGTTGACGTCGCCGACCACCACCTGCTCGCCCTCCACGACCATCTCGCCGCCGACCGTGCGGGCGTTGTGCGTGGCGCGGGCGCCGCACCAGCACATCGCCTCGACCTGGAGCGTCTCTATCCGGTCCGCGAGTTCGATCAGCCGCTGGGAGCCGGGGAAGAGCTTGGTGCGGAAGTCGGTGGTGATGCCGAAGGCGAAGACGTCGAGGTCCAGGTCGTCCACCACACGGGCGAGCTGGTCGATCTGCTCGGGGCCGAGGAACTGGGCCTCGTCCACGATCACGTAGTCGACCTTGCCGCCGCGCGACATCAGGGCGACGACATGGCCGTACAGGTCCATGCCCGGCATCGCCTCGACCGCGTCCGTGACCAGGCCGAGGCGGGAGGACAGCTTGCCCTCGCCGGCGCGGTCGTCCCGCGTGAAGATCAGGCCCTGGAGTCCTCGCGCCGAGCGGTTGTGCTCGATCTGCAGAGCCAGGGTCGACTTCCCGCAGTCCATCGTTCCGGAGAAGAACACCAGCTCGGACATGAGGGGTTGAGCACCTTTCGGCGAGTTGACGGGGGGGGTGGTCAGGAACGGACTTCGAGGAGGGGGACGAGCTGCTCGGCCGGGGTCATCGAGCCGTGGTTGCCGACCATCAGCGACTCCTTGGGCTCGCGCTCGGAGGCGGTGATCAGCACGTCGTCGTACGCGGCGGCGACCACGTCACCGATCCTCGGGTACACCCGCTCGTCCACGTGCGGGCCGAACCAGCCCGCCTGGACCGCCTCGTCGCGGGAGGCGATCCAGAAGCGGTCGCCGAGCACCTCGCGCCAGCAGGTCAGCACGTCGTTCGCGGCGCCGGGCACCGCGTACACGTGCCGGGCGCGGCCCTCGCCGCCGAGGAGGGAGACGCCGGCGCGCAGCTCCCAGTCCTCGTCGAAGTCGATGCGGTGCTCCTCGTCGAAGGGGATGTCGACCATGCCGTGGTCGGCGGTGACGTAGAGCGCGCTGCGCGGCGGAAGCTGTTCGGCCAGGCGCTGGGCGAGCCGGTCGACGTACATGAGCTGGCCGCGCCAGGTGTCGGAGCCGATGCCGTAGCGGTGCCCGGCGCCGTCGAGTTCGGCGTAGTACGTGTAGACCAGCGAGCGGTCCCCGGCGGCGAGCTGCTCGGCCGCGAGGTCCATGCGCTCCTCGCCGGCGAGGCTGCCGACGAACGTGCCGCCGCTGAGCGCGACCTTGGTCAGCGGGGTGTTCTGGAAGTGGGGCGACGACACCTGGGCGGCGTGCACCCCGGCCCGGTCGGCCAGCTCGAACACGGTCGGGTACGGCTGCCAGGCGTGCGGCGGGGTCCAGGGCTGCCAGCGGAGCTGGTTCATCAACTGGCCGGTGTCCGGGTCGCGCACGGTGTAGCCGGGCAGGCCGTGCGCGCCGGGGGGCAGTCCGGTGCCGACGGAGCCCAGCGAGGTCGCGGTGGTCGCCGGGTAACCGGCGGTGAGGGGGCGGCCGGTGCCGCCGCGCGAGCTGCCGAGCAGGGAGTTCAGGAACGGCGCCTCGTCGGGATGGGCGCGCAGCAGCTCCCAGCCGAGGCCGTCGACGAGGAAGACGCAGACCCGGTCTGCGGGGGTCAGCTCGGTGATGGCGGGGGTCATGCCGGGGACGCCCAGGCCGGCGGCCAGGGTGGGCAGCAGGTCGGCGAGGGAGCCGCGGCCGTACTCGGGCAGCGGGGCGGAGGCCAGGGCGAGGGGTTCCAGGGCGTCCCAGGGAGAGGGCTGGGACATCAGCGGGTGACGTCCGCGGTCGCCTCGGAGATGGCCTGCGCGAAGGCGAGCGCCTGGCGCACGGTCTCCGGGCCGTCCCCGGCCTCGCTCACCCGCAGGCTGAGGTCGTCGGCGGTGGAGCTGCCGGTGTAGCCGTGGTCGGCCTCGCAGTTCGGGTCGCCGCAGGCAGCGGGCTCCAGGTCGAGGCGGCTGACGGCGCCCCAGCCGATGGTGAGGACGACCTCGCGGGGCAGGGTGCCCGGCGTGTACTGCTCGGGGTTGGCCACCACCCGGCTGACCACGACGGAGGAGATCCGGCCGATCTTCACGGACTCGGTGGACGTGGTGGCGTACGGCGTCGGGGAGGTTCCGTCGGCGGCCTGCTCGTCGGTGTGGCTGACGATGAAGCGGTTGGCGGTCAGGACGAGGACGGTGACATGGCGGCGGACCTCGTTCTGGTCGAACGTGGTCTCCTGGTGGACCAGGTACGACCGGACGGCCTCGCCGCCGACAGCGGCCTCCACCGCCTCGGCCACGAGGGCCGGGTAGTAGCCGCTGCGCTCGATCGCCGTGCGGAGCCCCTGGGTCGTCGTACTGGTCTTGGCCATGGCGTCCATCCTAAGCCGTGGGCAGGTGCACTCCGGGCCAGTCAGGACGACCCGCCACCTCCCGCCGGACCAGTCCCGGCCGTATCTCGACGCCCTCGGCGCCGATGAGGCAGGAGACCGGTTCGCTGCCGCCGCCGTCCGCCTCGAAGGCCACGATCACCGGAGGGCCCTCGCCGAGCGCCCGCGCAAGCCGCGCCCGCTCCTCGGCCGTGGGCGACCGGAAGACGGGGTCGTGGAAGGCGAACGGGCAGCACACCAGGGCCGCGGAGAGGAAGTGCACCTCCAGGCCGTGGTGATAGGTGAGGTCGTGCCCGGCGGCGAGCCGGAACCGTCCGGCGTCCCAGCCGATCACTTCCCAGTCCCACCAGCTCCCCTCGGGCAGCGCCCGGCCGGCGATCTCCATCGGGCTCCCCCTCAGTACGTCGGCAACGTGCGCGGGCCCAGGTCGTTGCGGGCCGGTGGGGGTGCGAGGCGGATCGTGGCGTCGAGGACGGTGATGCCGCGCTGGGCCACGACGACGGGTTCCAGGGTGATGGCGACCACCTCGGGGTGGTCGTCCACCAGGCGGGAGACGCGGAGGAGCAGCTCTTCCAGGGCGGGGGTGTCGACGGGCGTGGAGCCGCGCCAGCCGAAGAGGAGCGGGGCGGTGCGGATGGAGCGGATCAGGGAGGTGGCGTCCCGGTCGGTGACGGGGACGAGCCGGTGCGCCATGTCGTCCAGGAGCTGCGAGGCGGCCCCGGCCAGCCCGAAGGACAGCACGGCACCGGCCGCCGGGTCGATGACCGCCCGTACGACGGTGTCCACGCCCCGGGGAGCCATGGCCTGCACCACCGGCCGCAGTTGCTCCGGCGGGCCGAACAGCGCGGTCAACTCGCTGTACGCGCGCCGCAGTTGCTCCTCGTCCGCGAGGTCGAGCCGGACCCCGCCCAGGTCGGCACGGTGCCGCAGGTGGGGCGCGGTGGCCTTGAGGACGACCGGGTAGCCGAGACAGCGGGCGGCGGACGCGGCGGCGTCCGGGGTGGGCGCGGGCAGCGCGGGCCGGACGTGGATGCCGTAGGTGGCGAGCAGTTCGCGGGTGTCCTCCGGGCCGACGGCGAACCCCTCGCCGCGTTCCAGCAGCCCGGCGATGATCTCGGCGGCCTTGCGCTCGTCGATGTCGTCGTACTCCGGCACCTTGCCGGGGTCGGCGGCCTCGCGGCGCCACTGCCCGTACCGGACGGCCTCGGCCAGCGCGCGGACGGCGCGTTCGGCGGCGGGGTAGGCCGGGATCAGCCGCGGGCCGTCCTCCTCGGTGGCGCCGTCCGGCACCGGTGCGGGAGGCAGCACGGGCGCGCCCGCCCGCGGGGCGGTGCTGGTGGCGGCGGACAGCGCCTCCGCCAGCCCGCCCAGCTCGACGTGCACGACCAGCACCGGCTTGCCCGGCACCGCGGCGGCCGCCGAGCGCAGCGCCTGGGCCAGCTCGGCGTCGTCCGGCGAGCCCTCCCCGATGGCGGGGATGGCGGTCACCACGACGGCGTCGCAGGTGTCGTCCGCGAGGGCGTGGGCGAGTGCCCGGTGGAAGTCGGCGGCGGTGGCGCCGGTGGTCAGGTCGAGCGGGCGGGAGGGCCGCAGCCCCTCCGCGAGGCAGCGGTCGTAGGTGAGGATGCCGAGGGACTCGGAGTTGCCGAGGATGGTGACGCGCGGCCCGGCGGGCAGCGGCTGGCGGGCCAGCAGCAGCCCGGCGTCGACCAGTTCGGTGATGGTGTCGACGCGGATCACCCCGGCCTGCCGCAGCAGCGCGGACACGGTGGCGTGCGGGAGCCGGGTGGCCCGTACGGCGTGCCCCTGCGGGGCGGAGCCCGCGCCCTGCACCACGACGAGCGGCTTGGCGGCGGCGGTGCGCCGGGCGAGCCGGGTGAACTTGCGGGGGTTGCCGATGGACTCCAGGTACATGAGGACGACATCGGTGTCGGGGTCGTCGAACCAGTACTGGAGGAGGTCGTTGCCGGAGACGTCGGCGCGGTTGCCGGAGGAGACGAAGGTGGAGACGCCCGTGACCCCGGTGACCCCTCCCCCGCGCCGGTGCAGCCGGGAGAGGAGGGCTATGCCGATGGCGCCGGACTGGGCGAACATCCCGATGCGGCCCGGCCGGGGCATCTCGGGTGCGAGGGAGGCGTTGAGCCGCACCTCCTCGGCGGTGTTGATGACGCCGAAGGCGTTGGGGCCGATGATCCGCATGCCGTAGGCGCGCGCCTGCCGGACCAGCGCCCGCTGCCGGTCCCGTCCCTCGGGCCCGCTCTCGGCGTACCCGGCGGACAGTACGACGAGCCCCTGCACCCCGTGTTCACCGCACTCGGTGACCACGGCGGGCACCACGTCGGCCGGTACGGCGACCACGGCCACGTCCACCGGGCCCTCGATCTCCCGGACCGAGCGGTACGCGGGCACGCCGTCGACCTCGTGGCAGCCGTCCGGGAAGGCGTTGTTGACCGCGTACAGCGGCCCCGCGTAACCGGCGTCCCGGATGTTGCCGAGGACGCTGCGACCGACCCCGCCGGGCGCACGGCCGACGCCGATCACGGCCACGGAGCCGGGGGCGAGCAGCCGCCGCACCGAGTGGGCCTCGGCGCGCTGCTCCCGCGCGAGCTGCACGGCCATCGAGCGGTCGGTGGGTTCGAGCCCGAACTCCAGCCGGACCACACCGTCCTCGAAGCTGCGCTTCTGGGTGTACCCGGCGTCGGTGAACACCTTGATCATCTTGGTGTTGGCCGGCAGCACCTCGGCGGCGAAGCGGCGGATGCCGCGCTCGCGGGCGACGGCCGCGATGTGCTCCAGCAGCGCGGAGGCGACACCCCGGCCCTGATGGGCGTCCTGCACCAGGAAGGCGACCTCGGCCTCGTCGGCCGGGGCGGAGGCGGCCATGCCGTCGGCGCCGATGCGGTCGTAGCGTACGGTGGCGATGAACTCGCCGCCGACGGTGGCGGCGAGCCCCACCCGGTCCACGAAGTCGTGGTGCGTGAAGCGGTGCACGTCCTTGGCGGAGAGCCGCGGGTACGGCGCGAAGAAGCGGTAGTACTTCGACTCGTCGGACACCTGCTCGTAGAAGCTGACGAGACGGTCGGCGTCGTCGGCGGTGATGGGCCGGATGCGCGCGGTACCGCCGTCGCGCAGCACCACGTCCGCCTCCCAGTGGGCGGGGTACTCGTGCCGGTCCTGCCGGTCCGCCGGGGTCTGCATGGGCCCCAGGGTACGGCTCGCGCGGGCGTACGGCGCGAGGCAGTGTGTGGGACACGGAAGTCGGGCCGAGGCCGCGGTCCGACGGCCGGTACGGAGAGGTTCCGGAGCGGTGAAGTGCCGCTCCGGGCACGTTTCCCCGTGTGGGAAACTGGTCTAGACAACCTGAGAGACTGAAGGGCAGCATCACATGGCTGAGCGCCGCGTCAACGTCGGCTGGGCCGAGGGCCTCCACGCCCGCCCCGCTTCCATCTTCGTCCGAGCCGCCACGGCCACAGGCGTCCCGGTCACGATCGCCAAGTCCGGCGGCACCCCCGTCAACGCGGGTTCGATGCTGGCCGTCCTGGGCCTGGGTGCCCAGGGCGGCGAGGAGATCGTCCTCGCCTCCGACGCCGACGGCGCGGACGCCGCGCTGGACCGGCTGGCCAAGCTGGTCGCCGAGGGCCTGGACGAGCTGCCCGAGACGGTCTGACCCCTTCTCGGCAGAAGCCGCGTCGCTCCTTTTGTGGGCGGCGCGGCTTCTGTGTTTTCTGGGCAGCGCATTCCGGCACCACCAAAGGCGCGCCGTCGGCAATTGACGGCGCACCGGAAATGGGCAGCACAATTGCCCGGCACGCGAATATCCCTCTTTGTATACAGCGCCCGTGTTAATTCCGGAGTCCCGCTGTGTTTACAGCATGTTGCGCGTGCCGGGCGCGGTCGCCGGCGGCGGTGCGCAGCCGGTGGGCGAGGGTCGCGCGCTCGGTGTGCAGCGCCGTGACCGCCCGCGCGCGCTCGCTGTCGCCCCGCGCCACCGCGTCCACGATCGCGCCGTGCTCCGCCCAGGTCTCCGGCGGGCTCGCCGGGCCGTCCACGCTGTACATCCAGGCGATCTTGTGCCGGAGCTGGGTGAGCGCCGAGGTCAACGCATGGCTGCCGCACGCCTGGGCGAGCGTCTCGTGGAACCAGCCGTCCAGCGCGCGCAGGTCGTCGCTGTTGCCGAGCCTGGCCCGCTCCTGACCCAGTCTGACCAGGCCGCGCAGCACCTTCAGATGGGCCTCGGTGCGCCGCTGGGCGGCCCGCGCGGCGCCGAGCGGCTCCAGCAGCAGGCGCATCTCCAGCAGGTCGGCGGCCTCCTGCTCGGTGGGCTCGGCCACGCAGGCGCCCGCATGGCGTCGGGTCACCACGAAGCCCTCGGCCTCCAGCGTGCGCAGCGCCTCGCGGACCGGGACGCGGGAGACGCCGTAGCGGCGGGCGAGGACCTCCTCGGTGAGCCGGCCGCCGCGCTCGTGGACCCCGGCGACGATGTCGTCCCGGATCGCCGTGCACACCGAGTGCGCCGGAATACGCATGACCCACCTCCGCCTTAATGCCCGTGAAACGCCGACGACAGCGCTTGTTCCGTGACTCTATGGCAATGCGCGAGGATTTCCGATGGCGTACCGGAATCCATGGCTATTTTTTGGACAGCGCACGGAGGAAAGCGGGCAGCGAAAAGCCCCGGCCGGGTGGGCCGGGGCTTTCACGAGACCGGAGGGTCAGACGTTCACGCCGTGCTTGCGGAGGTAGGCGACGGGGTCGACGTCGGACCCGTACTCCGGGCCGGTGCGGGCCTCGAAGTGCAGATGCGGGCCGGTGACGTTGCCGGTGGCGCCGGACAGGGCGATCTGCTGGCCGGGGACGACCCGCTGGCCCACGGTGACGCCGATGGACGACAGATGGCCGTACTGGGTGTACATGCCGTCGGCCATCCTGATCACGATCTCGTTGCCGTACGCGCCGCCCCAGCCGGTGGAGACCACGGTGCCGGCGCCGGCCGCGTGGACCGCGGTGCCGCTGGCGGCGTGGAAGTCGATGCCGGTGTGCGAACCGGACGACCACAGGGAGCTGGAGGCTTGGTAGGCGGTGGAGACGTAGGAGCCGGTGATCGGCATGACGAAGGAGTTGAGGCGCTCGCGCTCGGCCTTGCGGGCGGCGCGCTCCTTGGCCTCGCGGGCCCGCTCGGCGGCGGCGCGTTCGGCGGCCTCCTCGGCGGCCTTGCGCTCGGCGGTCGCCTTCTGCGCGGTGGCCTGGGCGGCGATCTCGTCGGCGAGGGTGTCGCTGACGGCGATGACGGGGGTGAGGCCGGTGTTCTCGACGGAGTTGTCCGCGGCGAGCGCCGGGGAGGCCGCGAGGGTGCCGACGACACCGGTGGTGAGGGCCGCGACACCGGCCGCCGTAGCGGTGGTGCGCTTGACCCGGCCGGGCTTGCGGTGCTTCCCGGTGGCGCACATGAACGCCATGAGCAGGCTGGTCCTTTCCTTCCCTCTCGCCTACCGGGTTAGCTGACGGGTTCGGAGCAGGAAGGTCTCCTACGGCCGCCCTCGCTCGCGCGCGGGCGCCCGATTCACCCCAGGGACTGCGGTGGGTCCCCGGCTCCCCCTACGGGGGACTCGGCGATGACTGTCCGGTGCCGCGGGCGCGGCGCACTGCCTGACGAACAGCCCGGAAGAAGCTAAAGGGGACGGGAGCGGATCTTCAAACGGGTCCGGACTTTTGTAGCGCATCCCACACTCCCCAGGGGGTAACCTCCGCCCCAATCCGGACATTTGGTGACCGGTGTTCGATGACACTCCCGAACACAGTTGTGGGCCCCGACGACTCATGCGTCGTCAGGGCCCACACGCGCGTGCCGGTACCGCTACTCGGCCGAGACCACCTTGACCTCGCCGATGCCGAGCGCCTCGACGGGCTCCTTGATCTGGGCGGCGTCGCCGACCAGGACCGTGACCAGCCGGTCGGCCGGGAAGGCGTTCACCACGGCGGCCGTGGCCTCCACGGTGCCGGTGGCCGCGAGCGTGCGGTACAGCTCCGCCTGGAAGTCGTCCGGCAGGTGCTGCTCGACCTGGTCCGCGAGGGTGCCGGCGACGGCGGCGGCCGTCTCGTACTTCAGCGGGGCCACGCCGACGAGGTTCTGCACGGCCACGTCCCGCTCGGCGTCGGTCAGGCCCTCGGCGGCCAGCGTGTGCAGCACCGTCCACAGGTCCGCGAGCGCGGGGCCGGTGTTCGGGGTGTCCACGGAGCCGCTGATGGCGAGCAGCGAGGCGCCGGTGCCCTCCGGGGCGGAGCGCAGCACCTGGCCGAAGGAACGCACGCCGTAGGTGTAGCCCTTCTCCTCGCGCAGGACGCGGTCCAGGCGGGAGGTGAGGGTGCCGCCGAGGCAGTACGTGCCGAGCACCTGGGCGGGCCACACGCGGTCGTGCCGGTCGGAGCCGATCCGGCCGATGAGGAGCTGGGTCTGCACGGCGCCGGGCCGGTCCACGATGACCACGCGGCCGGAGTCGTCGGCGGTCACCGGCGGCACCGGGCGGGCCTGGCCGGGCGTGCCGGTCCAGGCGCCCAGGGTGTCGGCGAGCAGCGCGTCGAGGTCGATGCCGTCGAGGTCGCCGACGACCACCGCGGTGGCGGTGGCGGGGCGGACATGGCGGTCGTAGAAGGCGCGGACGGCGCCCGCGTCGATCTTCTCGACGGTCTCCTCGGTGCCCTGGCGCGGCCGGGACATGCGCGCGGAGGCCGGGAACAGCTCCTTGGACAGCTCCTTCGCGGCGCGGCGGGCCGGGCTGGCCAGCTCGTGCGGGATCTCGTCCAGGCGGTTGCGGACCAGGCGCTCGACCTCGCTCTCGGCGAAGGCGGGGGCGCGCAGGGCGTCCGCGAGCAGGGTGAGGCCCTTCTCCAGGCGGGAGGCGGGCACCTCCAGGCTGAGCCGGACGCCGGGGTGGTCGGCGTGCGCGTCCAGGGTGGCACCGGCCCGCTCCAGCTCGGCGGCGAACTCCTCGGCGGAGTCCTTGTCGGTGCCCTCGGAGAAGGCGCGCGCCATGATCGTCGCGACACCGTCGAGGCCGGCCGGTTCGGCGTCCAGGGGGGCGTCGAGCAGCACCTCGACGGCGACGACCTGCTGGCCGGGGCGGTGGCAGCGCAGCACGGTCAGGCCGTTGTCCAGCGTGGAGCGCTCGGGCGCCGGGAACGCCCACGGCTTGGCCTCGCCGGCCTGCGGCTGGGGGTGGAACTCCATGGGGGCGAGCTCGGTCACTTGGCCGTCTCCTCGTCGTCGTTGCCGGCCTCTACGGTGGCCTCGTGCTCCGGGTCGTCGGGCAGGTCGGTGTCCTCGACCATCTCCGGGGACTTCGGCTCGTAGACGAGCACGGCACGGTTGTCCGGGCGCAGGCGGGCCTTGGCGACCTCGCGGACCTCCTCCGGGGTCACCTCCAGCACCCGCTGCACGGCACTGAGGGCGAGCTGCGGGTCGCCGAACAGGACGGCGTACCGGCACAGTTCGTCGGCGCGGCCCGCGACGGTGCCGAGCCGGTCCAGCCACTCGCGCTCCAACTGGGCCTGGGCGCGCTCCATTTCCTCCGGGGTCGGGCCCTCCTCCGCGAAGCGGGCCAGCTCCTCGTCGATGGCGGCCTCGATGACCGGGACCTCGACGTCGCCGGACGTCTTCACGTCCAGCCAGCCCAGCGAGGGCGCGCCGGCCAGCCGGAGCAGCCCGAACCCGGCGGCGACGGCCGTACGGTCGCGGCGCACCAGGCGGTTGTAGAGGCGGGAGGACTCGCCGCCGCCGAGGACGGTGAGGGCGAGGTCGGCCGCGTCGGACGCGCGCGTGCCGTCCTCCGGGAGCCGGTAGGCGGCCATCAGGGCGCGCGCCGGGACCTCCTCGACGACGACCTCTCGCAGCTCGTCCCCAATGACCTCGGGCAGCGAGCCGTCGCGCGGGGCGGGCTTGCCGTCGTGGCCGGGGATGGAGCCGAAGTACTTCTCGATCCAGGCCAGCGTCTGCTCGGGGTCGATGTCGCCGACCACGGAGAGCACCGCGTTGTTGGGCGCGTAGTAGGTGCGGAAGAACGCGCGGGCGTCCTCCAGCGTGGCCGCGTCCAGGTCGGCCATGGAGCCGATCGGGGTGTGGTGGTAGGGGTGGCCCTCGGGGTAGACCATGGCGGTCAGCTTCTCGAAGGCGGTGCCGTAGGGGACGTTGTCGTAGCGCTGACGGCGCTCGTTCTTGACGACGTCGCGCTGGTTCTCCATCGACTCGTCGTCCAGCGCCGCCAGCAGGGAGCCCATGCGGTCGGCCTCGAGCCAGAGGGCGAGTTCGAGCTGGTGGGCGGGCATCGTCTCGAAGTAGTTGGTGCGTTCGAAGCTCGTGGTGCCGTTGAGCGAGCCGCCGGCGCCCTGGACCAGCTCGAAGTGGCCGTTGCCCTTGACCTGGCCCGAGCCCTGGAACATCAGGTGCTCGAAGAGGTGCGCGAGGCCGGTGCGGCCCGCGACCTCGTGGCGGGAGCCGACGTCGTACCAGAGGCAGACCGCCGCGACCGGGGTCAGGTGGTCCTCGGAGAGCACCACGCGCAGACCGTTGGCCAGGCGGTGCTCGGTCGCTGTCAGGCCCCCGGAGCCTGCCTGGGCTGTGGTCGTGTGACCCATGGGCATGTACGTCCCTTCGCAAGCGGTGGCGGTCGAGAGAAACCGCGGTTTTCCTGCCGTTCCTGCCACTGTATGCAAAGCGTGCGAGGGCCCGGCGGAGTTCCCGCCCGACGTACGCCCACAGCGGATCGACTAGCCTGCGTCAGGCGTGCTCATGGCGAGCGCGCTCCCGGCCGGCGTACGGCGGTGGAGCGCCGGGCCGCCGAGCACCGGGGGCGGACCCGTACGGACCGGGTCGCGGCCCGCGTTGTCAGTGCCCCGGTCCACAATGGTCCGCGTCCGATCCGTCCCACGCCTTCAGCAAGGAGCCGGCAGCGATGGCCCGCCGCAGCACCAAGACCCCGCCGCCCGACGACTCGTACGAGGAGAAGATCCTCGACATCGACGTCGTGGACGAGATGCGCGGCTCCTACCTCGAATACGCGTACTCGGTCATCTACTCGCGTGCTCTGCCGGACGCCCGTGACGGTCTGAAGCCGGTGCACCGCCGCATCGTCTACCAGATGAACGAGATGGGCCTGCGCCCCGAGCGCGCCTACGTGAAGTGCGCGCGCGTGGTCGGCGAGGTCATGGGCAAGCTGCACCCGCACGGCGACGCGTCGATCTACGACGCGCTGGTGCGCATGGCGCAGCCCTTCTCCATGCGCGTCCCGCTGGTCGACGGACACGGCAACTTCGGCTCCCTGGGCAACGACGACCCGCCGGCCGCCATGCGGTACACCGAGTGCCGGATGGCCGCCGCGGCGAGCCTGATGACGGAGTCCATCGACGAGGACACGGTCGACTTCGCGCCGAACTACGACGGCCAGGAGCAGGAGCCGGTCGCGCTCCCCGCCGCCTTCCCGAACCTGCTGGTCAACGGCTCCTCCGGCATCGCGGTCGGCATGGCGACGAACATGCCGCCGCACAACCTGCGCGAGGTCATCGCGGCCGCCCGCCATCTGATCAAGCACCCGAACGCGGACCTGGACGCCCTGATGCGCCACGTCCCGGGCCCCGACCTGCCCACCGGCGGCCGGATCGTCGGCCTGGACGGCATCCGGGACGCGTACGCCAGCGGCCGCGGCTCCTTCAAGATGCGGGCGACGGTCACCATCGAGGCGGTGACCGCCCGCCGCAAGGGCCTGGTCGTCACCGAACTGCCCTTCGCGGTCGGCCCGGAGAAGGTCATCGCGAAGATCAAGGACCTGGTCAACGCGAAGAAGATCCAGGGCATCGCGGACGTCAAGGACCTCACCGACCGCGAGCACGGCCTGCGCCTGGTCATCGAGATCAAGAACGGCTTCGTGCCGGAGGCGATCCTGGAGCAGCTCTACAAGCTGACCCCCATGGAGGAGTCCTTCGGCATCAACAACGTGGCGCTGGTGGACGGCCAGCCGCTCACGCTGGGCCTCAAGGAGCTGCTGGAGGTCTATCTCGACCACCGCTTCGAGGTCGTGCGCCGGCGCAGCGAGTTCCGCCGGACCAAGCGCCGCGACCGGCTGCACCTGGTCGAGGGCCTGCTCACCGCGCTCGTCGACATCGACGAGGTCATCCGGGTGATCCGGTCCAGCGAGAACTCCGCGCAGGCCAAGGAGCGCCTGATGGAGCGCTACGGCCTGAGCGACATCCAGACCCAGTACATCCTCGACACGCCGCTGCGCCGCCTCACCAAGTACGACCGGATCGAGCTGGAGGCGGAGAAGGACCGGCTCAACCAGGAGATCGAGGAGCTGACCCGCATCCTGGAGTCGGACGCGGAGCTGCGCAAGCTGGTCTCGGGCGAACTGGCCGCCGTGGCCAAGAAGTTCGGCTCCGACCGGCGTACGGTCCTGCTGGAGTCGGCGGCCTCCCAGGTGGCCACGGTGCCGCTCCAGGTGGCCGACGACCCGTGCCGGGTACTGCTGTCCTCGACCGCGCTGCTGGCCCGCACGACCGGCGCCGAGCCGGTTCCACAGGAGGGCGGCCGGGCCAAGCACGACGTGATCGTCTCCTCGGTGCGGGCGACCGCGCGGGGTGAGATCGGCGCGGTGACGTCGAGCGGGCGCCTGTTGCGGATCAATGTGGTCGACCTGCCCCAGTTGCCGGACACCGCGAGCGCGCCGAACCTCTCGGGAGGGGCGCCGCTGGCCGAGTTCGTGCCCCTGGAGGGCGACGAGACCGTGGTCTGCCTGACCACGCTGGACGAGACCTCGCCCGGCCTGGCGATCGGCACCGAACAGGGCGTGGTCAAGCGGGTGCTGCCCGACTACCCGTCCAACAAGGGCGAGTTGGAGGTCATCACTCTTCGGGAGGGTGACCGGATCGTCGGCGCGGTGGAGCTGCGCACCGGCGAGGAGGACCTGGTGTTCATCTCCGACGACGCCCAACTTCTGCGCTACCAGGCGGCCCAGGTGCGTCAGCAGGGCCGTCCGGCGGGCGGTGTGGCGGGCATCAAGCTCACCGAGGGCGCGAAGGTGATCTCGTTCACGGCGGTCGACCCGGCCGTCGACGCGGTGGTCTTCACGGTGGCGGGCTCGCGGGGCACGCTGGACGACTCGGTGCAGACGACGGCCAAGCTGACCCCGTTCGACCAGTTCCCGCGCAAGGGCCGGGCGACCGGTGGTGTGCGCTGCCAGCGCTTCCTGAAGGGCGAGGACTGCCTCGCGCTTGCCTGGGCGGGCCCCGCCCCGGCGCGGGCGGCGCAGAAGACCGGGCTGCCGGTGGAGCTGCCGGAGCCGGACCCGCGCCGCGACGGCTCGGGCACCTCGCTGGCGAAGACGGTTTCGGTGGTGGCTGGGCCGGTGTCCTAGCCGGTCCTCACGGTGTGCCGGGCTCTACGGTGTGCCGGGCTCGTCCTCGGAGCCCGGCACATAGCGCAGCACGCCCCACATGGCCTGCTCGTCGTCCTCGTCGGCGCCGCCCCGGCATGCGTCCAGTTCCTTGCCGAGGGCGTCGGCGTCGATGCCGGTGCCGATCAGGACGAGCTGGGTGAGCCGGTCCGCCCCGGGCGGCCAGGGCTCGGGCCGGAAGCGCAGGAAGCGGCCGACGGCGTGTACGGCGTACCGGTTGGCCGGGTCGTGGGCGCCGAAGTCCACGTATCCCTTGATCCGGTACAGGCCCTCCGGGCGGTCGTCCAGGAAGCGCATCAGGGCGCGGGGGTCCATGGGGGCGTCCGAGGTGAAGGACAGGGTGTCGTAGGCGGAGTGCAGGTGGGCGGGGTGGGCGTCGTGCTCGCCGTGTCCGTCTCGTTCGTCGTGGCCGTGCAGGTCGTCGAAGGAGAGCTGGCCGATGCGCTCCTCGCTGGGGCGGCAGTCGAAGAGGAACTCCGGGTCGATGCGGCCGTAGGTGGCGGGGAGTACGGCGCCCTCGGTGAGCTCGTGGACGAGGCCGAGGACGCGGTCGGCGTGGGGTGCCCGGTCGAGCTTGTTGACCACGACGAGGTCGGCGAGGGCGAGGTGCCGGTCGATCTCGGGGTGCCGGGCGCGGGTGTCGTCGAACTCGGCGGCGTCGACCACCTCGACGAGCCCGCCGTACATGATCTCCGGCTGCTCGCTGGCCAGCACCATCCGCACCAGCTCCTGCGGCTCGGCGAGCCCGCTGGCCTCGATGACGATCACGTCGATCCCGGCGGCGGGAGCGGCGAGCTTGGCCAGGTAGGTGTCCAGCTCGCTCGCGTCGACCGCGCAGCACAGGCAGCCGTTGCCGAGCGACACGGTGGAGTCCCCGAGCGCCCCGGCGACGGCCATCGCGTCGATCTCGATCGACCCGAAGTCATTGACGACGGCCCCGATCCGGCTGCCCCCGCTGCGGTGCAGCAGATGGTTGAGCAACGTCGTCTTCCCGGACCCCAGGAACCCGGCCAGCACGACGACCGGAATCTGCGCACTACGGCTGTTCGCCAACGGGTGGCACCCCTCCCACGGTTCTCGCCGGGCGCCGCACCCGGCGGGGGCGCCCGGCGGACGGACTGTCCGACCAGGATACGAAGGGTGCGGCGGCCCGTGACCGCGACGAGGGCGGGGCTCAGATACCGGCGGGCACCGGCGTCGGTGCCGGAACGGGCACGGGCGGCTGGGGGCCGACGTAGCGGGCCACCGGGCGGATGATCTTCGGGTCCGCGGCCTGCTCCAGGATGTTGGCGCTCCAGCCGACGACGCGTCCGGCGGCGAAGGTCGGGGTGAACATCTCCCTCGGCAGACCGCACAGTTCCATGACCACGCCGGCGTAGAACTCGACGTTGGTGTGCAGTTCACGGCCCGGCTTGAGTTCGGCGAGGATCGCCTCGACGTGCCGCTCGACCTCCACGGCGAAGTCGACGCGCGGGCCGCCGAAGTCGAGGGCGATCTCGCGGAGCATGCGGGAGCGGGGGTCCTCGGTCCGGTAGACGGCGTGGCCGAAGCCCATGATCCGGTCACCGGCGAGGACGCGTTCCCGGACCCAGGAGTCGATCCGGTCGGGGGTGCCGATCGCGTCGAGGGTGTCGAGGGCGCGGCTGGGCGCGCCGCCGTGGAGGGGTCCGGAGAGCGCGCCGAGGGCGCCCACCAGGCAGGCGGCCACGTCGGCGCCGGTGGAGGCGATGACGCGTGCGGTGAAGGTCGACGCGTTGAATCCGTGGTCGATGGTTGAGATGAGGTATTGCTCGACCGCACGGGCCTGTCGAGCTTGCGGTTCTTCGCCGGTCAGCATGTACAGGTAGTTGGCGGCGCACGACAGGTCGACGCGGGGCTCGACCGGCTCGAGTCCCCGTCCGAGCCGGTACAGCGCGGTGAGCAACGTGGGTACGGCGGCGCAGGCGGCGAGGGTGTCCGCGCGGCGCCGGTCGGCGTCGATGTCGTACACGGGCCGGAAGCGGCGGGCCGCGCCGAGCAGGGACAGGGCCGTGCGGAGTCCGGCGAGCGGGCCGGCGACGCGGCTCGCGGCGGCGACGGCGGGCAGCGCCTCGCGGACCTCCTCGGGCAGTCGCCGCAGTCCGGCGACCTCGGTGGTGAAGGCGGCCCGCTGCTCGGGGTCGGGGAGGTCGCCGTGGACCAGGAGGTACCAGACGTCCTCGAAGCTGCGGGTGCGCGCGAGGTCGACGGCGGAGTACTGGCGGTAGTGGTAGAAGCCCTCGGTTCCCCGGACGTCGCCGATCTCGGTGTCGGTGACGACGACGCCGGCGAGTCCACGCGGTACCTGGACGAGGGGTGCGGTCCTGTTGCTGGACATCATGTTCCTCCCTGAACTTGATCCGACTGTCCATGCTTGACCAGTTTGCTGTCAATATTGATCCGATCAATGTTGCCGTCCATCTGTCCAGATAGGACTACGGTGACCCCCATGCGCGCTCACGAACTCGCCCCGGGCCGGCCCGAAGGACGGCTGACCACCAAGGAGACCGCCGAATTCCTCGGCGTGAAACCGGAGACGGTCTACGCTTACGTGAGCCGGGGACTGCTCAGCAGCAGACGCGAGCCCGGCAGCCGCGCCAGCACCTTCGACGCACGGGAGGTGACGGCGCTGGCCCAGCGCAACAGGCGCGAGGCGGCCGCGACTTCGGCCTCCGGCGTCGACCTGTCCGTGCGGACCGGCATCACGCTGATCGAGGAGGACCGGTACTACTTCCGTGGGGTCGACGCCACGGAACTGACCGCGCGCCACTCGTTCGAGGAGGTCGCGGAATGGCTGTGGACCGGCCGACTCGTCCCCGGCGCCTCCTTCACCGCCCCGGAGTCAACCGTTGACGCCGCCCGTCGCACCGTGAACGCCCTGCCCGCGCACGCCTCCCCCACCGACCGGCTGCGCGCGGCGGCCATCGCCGCGTCGGCCGAGGACCCGCTGCGCTTCGACCTGTCGGAGGAGTCCGTGCTCGGCGCGGGGCGCGTGCTCATCCCCACGCTCGTCGGCGCCCTCCCCCCGGTCCGGCTCGACCAGCGCGACGACGGCCCCTTGGCCCACCGCCTGTGGCACAGGCTGACCGGCCGACCCGCCGACGACGCCTCGGTGCGGGTGCTGGACACCGCGCTCGGTCTGCTGGCCGACCACGACCTGGCCGCCTCCACCCTCGCGGTCCGGGTCGCCGCCTCGGCCCGCGCGCACGCCTACGCGGCGGTCTCGGCGGGGCTGGGCGCCCTGGAGGGCCCGCTGCACGGCGCGGCCAGCGGCCTGGCCCACAGGCTGCTGCTCGAAGTGCTCGACCACGGCACCGCGGGCCCCGTGATCGCCGCCGAACTCCGGGCCGGCCGCCGCGTCCCCGGCCTGGGCCACCGGCTCTACCCCGGCGAGGACCCGCGCGCGCAGGCGCTGTTCGGCCTTCTGGAGCAGCTCCCGGCTGCGGAACCCGCCCTGCTCGCCGCGCGGGACATCGTCGCCACCACGGCCCGGAACACCCCGCTGCACGCCAACGTGGACCTCGCCCTGGCGGTCTTCACCGCCTCCAGCGGCATGCCCGACACGGCGGGCGAGACCGTCTTCGCCGTGGCCAGGACCGCGGGCTGGATCGCCCACGCCCTGGAGGAGTACGGCGAACGCCCGCTGCGCATGCGCCCGAGCGGCCAGTACGTCGGCCCGCGACCCCCGCAACCGTTGCCCGGACCCTGAGTCGTACCCACCCTCAGGTCAGGTTAGGCTCACCTGTGTGAGTAGGTGTGCGACCGTCTCCCGGACCCTCGACGAGCCCGTTTCTGGTACGGCGGCCACGGCGACGACGTGGCTGCTGCTGGAACAGCCGGGCCCCTGGGGCGCGAAAGCGCTGACCGCGAGCCATCTGGACCCCGCGCTGGGCCGTGCCCTGGAGGCCGCCGCCAAGGACACCGGCGTACGGGTGGCGCTGATCAGACGCCCCGGCCGGCACGCCGACCCCGGCACACCGCCCGTACGGCAGGTGTACGTGGCCCACACGGTTCCGGGAAAGGTGTGGCTGTACGGCACCACCACCTGCGACCCGCGCACACTCCTCGGTCTGGACTTCGCCGCCCTGGGCGCGGGCGACCCCCGCTCCTTTACGTCGGTGCTCGGTGGGCGCCCGCAGACCGGTGACCCGCTCGCGCTGGTGTGCACCAACGGCAAGCGCGACCGCTGCTGCGCCCTGCTGGGCCGCCCGCTGGCCGCCGAACTGACCGCCTCCGACGTGCCCGGCGTCTGGGAGGTCACTCATCTGGGTGGTCACCGCTTCGCCCCGACGGTGCTCGTGCTGCCGTACGGCTACGCCTACGCCCGCGCCGAGGCGCACACGGTCAAGGAGGCCCTGCACCGCGCCCAGGACGGGCAGGTGCTGCTGGAGGACTGTCGCGGCCGCTCGGCCTGGGACCGCCCCGGCCAGGCCGCCGAACTGGCCGTACGGGCGGCCACGGCCGAGTACACCGCGGACGCGCTGCACGTCGTCCGCACCGAGGGCACGGCGCCCCGCTGGGAGGTCACCGTCGGCCACGCGGACGGCCGGGGCTGGCGGGTGACCGTGGCCCAGACCGCCGCGCTGCCGCCACGCCCGGAGAGCTGCGGGGTGGACGTTCTTGGCGCCCCCGCGCGGATGGATGTCGTCGCCGTCAGGGCGCTGCACACGGCGGCCCTGGCGGGCTGACACCGCGGCCGCCCTGGGAGGCGCGCGCCGTCCCGCGTACCGTCTCCGCATGCCTCCCACTCCCCCGGTCCGCCGTCCCCGCCTCGGTCTGCCCCGGCGGGCGTTCGCGCAGGTCCTGCTCACCCAGGTGACGATCGCGGCCGGCGTCGCGGTCCTGGCGACCGGGCTCTTCCTGGCGCCGCTCAGCGGACAGTTGGACCAGGAGGCTATGCGCCGGGCACTGGTCATCGCGCAGACCACCGCGCAGGACCCGGCGATCGCCGAGGGCGTCCTGCATACCCGGCCCACCGCCGACGGGCCGGTGCAGCGGGAGGCCGAGCGGATCAGGCGGGCCACGCACGCCGAGTACATCGTGGTGATGGACGCGCGGGGGACGCGCTGGTCCCACCCGACCACCAAGGAGATCGGCCACCGCGTCTCCACTGACCCCAGCCGCGCCCTGTCCGGGCGCCAGGTGATGGAGATCGACCGGGGCACCCTGGGCCGCTCCGCGCGCGGCAAGGTGCCGCTGTACGACGCCGGGCACCGGATCGTCGGCGCGGTCTCGGTGGGCATCGCGTACGACAGCGTGCGCGCCGGGCTGCTCGGCGCGATCCCCGGCCTGCTGGCGTACGCCGGGGGCGCGCTGGCGGTGGGGGCGCTGGCCGCCTGGCTGATCTCCCGCCGGGTGCACCGGCAGACCCGTGACCTGGCCTTCTCCGACATCTCGGCGCTGCTCGCGGAGCGCGAGGCGATGCTGCACGGCATCCGGGAGGGCGTGGTCGCGCTGGACCGCAGCGGCCGGATACGGCTGCTCAACGACGAGGCGGGCCGGTTGCTCGGCATCGGGGACGAGGCCGTCGGGCGCTCGCCGGACGAGGCGCTCGGCGCCGGCCGTACGACGGACGTGCTGGCCGGCCGGGTGACCGGCACCGATCTGCTGACCGTGCGGGGACGGCGCGTGCTGGTCGCCAACCGGATGCCCACCGAGGACGGCGGCGCGGTGGCCACCCTGCGCGACCGTACCGAACTGGAGCGCCTCGGCCGCGAACTCGACTCCACGCACGGCCTGATCGACGCCCTGCGCGCCCAGGACCACGAGCACGCCAACCGCATGCACACCCTGCTCGGGCTGCTGGAGCTTCAGATGTACGACGACGCGGCGGAGTTCATCGGGGAGTTGGTCGGGGAGCACCGGGCGACGGCCGAGCAGGTCACGGAGCGGATCGAGGACCCGTTGCTGGCCGCGCTGCTGGTGGGCAAGGCGACCGTCGCCGCCGAGCGCGGGGTGGCCCTCAGGCTGTCGGAGGAGACGTGGCTGCCGGACCGGTTGATCGACCCGCGCGGTCTGGTGACGGTGCTGGGCAACCTGGTGGACAACGCGCTCGACGCGGTCGCGGGCACCCCGCACGCGCGCGTGGAGGCCGAGTTGCGCCCCGAGGGCCGGACCGTGGTGCTCCGGGTACGGGACACCGGTCCGGGCGTGCCCGAGGAGCAGCGGGAGTCGGTGTTCACGGAGGGCTGGTCCACCAAGGAGCCGCCCGCGCACGGCAAGCGCGGCATCGGCCTGTCGCTGGTGCGGCGCCTGGCCGAACGCCAGGGCGGCTCGGCCTCGGTGGGCGCGGCGGAGGGCGGCGGCGCGGAGTTCACGGTGGTGCTGCCGGACGCGCTGGGCGACCCGGTGCCCTCGGGCACGGAAGAGGCGCGGGGGCACTAGGCACCCCGCGCCCCTGAGCGGCTACTTGGCGGCCTTCTCCGCGAACTCGGTGGTGTACGTCTTGTCGAGGTCGACGTCGGCGTTCTTGATGTTGGGACTGAATGCCTTGAGCACCCTCTCAACGGTCTCCGGCCCCCGCGCCGGCATGATGCCGTCCTTGGTGAACATCGGCAGGGTGCTCTTGATGGCGGCCGCGTAGAGCTTCTTGTCGCCCTGGGAGTAGTCGGACGGCATCTTGGCCGCGATCTCGTCGGCGCTGTGGGTGGACATCCAGTTGAGCGTCTTGACGAACGCGTTGACGAGCTTCTGGACGGTGTCCTTGTGGCCGTTGACCCAGTCCGTGTTCATGTACAGGCTGGACGAGGGGTACGGCCCACCGAGCGCCTCCTGCGAACCCTTGGGAGTGCGCATGTCGATCAGCACACGGCCGGCCTTCTTGGCCAGGATCGTGGCGACGGTCGGGTCGGTGGTCATGCCCGCGTCGATGGAGCCCTTCTGGAGCGCCGCGATGAACGTCGGCCCGGCTCCCACGGCGACCGGGCTGAACTGGTTCACCTGGACGCCGTGCTTGACCGCGAGGTACTTGGTGAGGAAGTCGGTCGACGAACCGAGCCCGGTGACACCGAGCTTGCGGCCCTTGAAGTCGCTCGGCGAGTGGATGTCGCCCGTCTTCTTCGCGGACACCACCTCCACCTCGCCGGGCGCGTGCGAGAACTGCACGACGGACTCGACCGACTTGCCCTTCACCTGGAGGTCGAGCGTGTGGTCGTAGAAGCCGACGGCGCCCTGGACCTGGCCGGAGACGAGCGCGGTCTCCGCCTGGGCCCCGGCGGGCTCGGTCAGCAGCTCCACGTTGAGGCCCTCGGCGTCGAAGTAGCCGAGCCGCTGGGTGAGCATGGCGGGCAGGTAGATGACCTTGTCGAGACCACCGACCATGATCTTGACCTTGGTGCCCTTGCCACCACCCCCGGAACCGCCATGGCTGGCCACCTCGTTGGCGCAGGCGGTGAGCGAGGTGAGGGAGAGCAGACAGGCGGTGGCGAGCGAGGCGATTCTGGTGCGCTTGTGCATGACGGTCACGTCCTTGGGACTGTGCGGGGGCGGGGAGTTCGGCGCGCGGAACGGCGGTTCAGTGCCCGGAGCCGGAGGACTTCCAGCGGAAGACGCGGCGCTCGGCGAAGGTCAGCAGCCCCTCGGCGAGGAGCGCCACGACCGCCAGGATCACCATCGCTGCGTACACACCGGCGGAGTTGAGGGTGCCCTGAGACTGGGCGACGAGCAGGCCGATGCCCCGGGTGGCACCGATGTACTCGCCCACGATGGCGCCGATGAGCGCGAAGCCGAAGCTGACGTGCAGGCTGGTGAAGATCCAGGAGGTGGCCGAGGGGATGACCACCTGGAGGGTGACCTGCCGGTCCGTGGCGCCGAGGATGCGGGCGTTGGCGACCAGGTCGCGGTTGACCTCCCGTGCGCCCTGGAAGGCGTTGAAGAACACCGGGAAGAACACGAGGACCACGGCGGAGGCGACCTTGGAGGCGGGTCCGAGGCCGAACCAGATCAGGAAGATCGGGGCGAGCACGATCCTCGGGATGGAGTTCAGCACCTTGATGTAGGGGCCGAACAGGTCGGCGAGGAAGGCGACCCGGCCGAGCGCGATACCGAGGACGACACCGGCCACGACGCCGATGACCCAGCCCAGCAGCGCCTCGTACAGCGTGTACCAGATCTGTTCGCCCAGGGAACCGAGCGCGGTGCCGTGCAGCACCCAGGACGTGATCTGGTCCCAGATCTCCGACGGCATCGAGAAGTTGAACGGGTCGATGACCTCGGCGCGGGACAGCGCCTCCCACAGGCCGAGCACACCGACCAGCAGCAGTACGCGGGCCACCACCACGATCACCCGGCGCCTGCGAGCGGCCTGCGCCCGCGAACGGGACGGCGCCGGGGCCTGCGGCTTGGCCGGGTCGGCGAGCGGCGGAGTCACGGTCTCAGGCGACATCGGCGGCACCTCGCTCACGGGTGATGCGGACCTCTTCACCGAGGGACTCCCAGATCTCGCGGTAGATCTCGATGAACTTGGGCTCCAGCCGGATCGACTCGACCTTGCGCGGCCGGGGCAGGTCGATGGTGAACACCTGCTTGACCGTCGCGGGCCCGGCGGTCATCACGACGACCTTGTCGGCCAGCGCGATCGACTCCTCCAGGTCGTGGGTGACGAAGACGACGGAGGAACCGGTGCCCTCCCACAGCTCCAGCAGCTCGTCCGACATCAGGGCGCGCGTCTGCACGTCGAGCGCGGAGAACGGCTCGTCCATCAGCAGGATCTCGGGGTCGTTGACGAAGGTCGCGGCGAGGGCGACGCGCTTGCGCTGGCCGCCGGAGAGCTGGTGCGGGTACCGGTCCTCGAACGCGGTGAGCCCGACGCGTGCCAGCCACTCACGGGCCTTCTGCTTGGCCTCCGCCTTGGGCACGCCCCGGAAACGGGGGCCGGCCATCACATTGGACAGCACCGTGCGCCAGGGGAAGGTGGCGTCCTGCTGGAAGACGAAACCGACCCGGTCGCCGACGCCGTCGACCGGCTGCCCGGCCACCAGCACCTCGCCCTCGCTGGGCTCCTCCAGCCCGCTGACCAGGGTCAGCGTGGTGGACTTGCCGCACCCGGTAGGGCCTACGACGGCGACGAACTCGCCGCGCTCCACGGTGAGGTCCAGGCCGCGCACCGCGGTGTGCGGATCACCGGAAGGGGTTCTGAAGATCTTGCTCGCGCCCCTCAGCTCGATGGCGGGGCTGGTGTCTGCGCTCATGCACCGGGACGGTAGGGGCGGCGCCGCTCCGGCAGCAGTCTTGTGCGCGCAACCCCTTCTTTTGCTCGCAAGAACCTGTTGTGCTCGTTTTGCTCACGCTACAACTGCGGAGCCGAAACACGGGCTTAACGCTCGCCGGCCTGGAAGGGAAGGGCCCGATGATTGACGTGCTGGTCGTGGACGACGATTTCCGTGTCGCCGAGATCAACGCCAGGTACGTGGGCAAGGTTCCCGGCTTCCGGGTGGCCGCCCGCGCCCACAGTGCCGCCCAGGCGCTGGCCGCCGTCGAACGCGGCGGCGTCGACCTGGTGCTGCTCGACCACTATCTGCCGGACCGCACCGGCCTGGAACTCGTCCACCTCATGCGCCAGCACGGCCACGGCACCGACGTCATCATGATCACGGCGGCCAGCGATGTGACCACCGTGCAGCAGGCGATGCGGCTCGGCGCCCTGCACTACCTGGTCAAGCCCTTCACCTTCAACGCGCTGCGCGGCCGCCTCGACTCCTACGCCGCCCTGCGCCGCACCGTCGACCGGGTGGGCGGACGCGGGGTGACCGGCCAGGAGCAGGTCGACCGCATCTTCGGCGCCCTGCGCACGGCCCCCGCGCCGTCGGCCCCGGGCCTGCCGAGCGGTCATACGGAGCCGACCTCGGACCTGATCTGCGGTGTCCTGCACGGCGCGGAGCAGCCCCTGTCGGCGCACGAGGTGGCCTCCCGTACGGGGCTGAGCCGCTCCACCGCCCAGCGCTATCTCCGCCACCTGGAGCAGGCGGGCCGCCTGCGGCTGTCCCTCAGATACGGGGACACCGGGCGGCCCGAGCACCGGTACGCCTGGGTGGCGCCGTGACGCCGCCCAGGCCCGGGTGGACTTATACGGCTCCCGCACCGGTCAGCGACCGCACCTCGGTCTCCGCGAACTTGGCCTCGTCCGGCACCTCGTCCGAGGTGACCGTGCCCAGCCAGCCCGCGAGGAAGCCGAGCGGGATGGAGACGATGCCCGGGTTCTGGAGAGGAAAGTACTGGTAGTCGACGCCGGGGAAGAGCGAGCCGGCGCTCCCCGAGACCACGGGCGACAGCAGCACCAGGATCACCGCGGGGATCAGCCCGCCGTACACGGCCCAGACCGCGCCACGCGTGGTGAAGTTCCGCCAGAACAGCGAGTACAGCAGCGTCGGCAGGTTCGCCGAGGCGGCCACCGCGAAGGCCAGGCCGACCAGGAACGCCACGTTGAGGTTCCGCGCCAGCAGGCCGAGCGCGATCGCCACGACACCGATGGCGGCCGCCGCGATCCGCGCCACCGCCACCTCGCCGCGCGGGGTGGTGGGCCTGCGCCGTAGTGATGCGTACAGGTCGTGGGCGACCGACGCCGAGGAGGCGAGGGTGATCCCGGCGACCACCGCGAGGATGGTGGCGAAGGCGACGGCGGCCACGACGGCGAACAGCACGGTGCCCCCGGTGGAGGAGGCGCCGCCGCCCAGGTCGAGCGCCAGCAGCGGGATCGCGGTGTTCCCGGCCGCGTTGGACCGCCGCAGCGCGTCGGCGCCCACCACGGCGGTCGCCCCGAAGCCGAGGACGATCGTCATCAGGTAGAAGCTGCCGATGAGCCCGATCGACCACACCGTGGAACGCCGGGCGGCCCGGGCGGTCGGCACCGTGTAGAAGCGGGACAGGATGTGCGGCAGACCCGCGGTGCCCAGCACCAGCGCCAGGCCGAGGCTGATGAAGTCCATCCGCGCGGTCCAGTCACCGCCGTACTTGAGCCCCGGCGCCAGGAACGACGCCCCGTGCCCACTGCGCTCGGCCGCCGTCAGCAGCAACTGGTTGATGTCCCCGTGGAACCGCACCAGGACCAGCACGGTCATCACGATCGTCCCGACCAGCATCAGGACGGCCTTCACGATCTGAATCCAGGTGGTCGCCCGCATCCCGCCCAGCGACACATAGATCACCATGAGCGCGCCGACCCCGATGACCGTCCACGCCTGCGCGGCCCCGCCGGAACCGCCGAGCAGCAACGCCACCAGGCTTCCGGCGCCCACCATCTGGGCGACCAGGTACATGACGGAGACGGTGACCGAGGCGGTGCCGGTGGCGATCCGCACCGGCCGCTCGGCCATCCGCGCGGCGACCACGTCGGCGAGGGTGAACCGGCCGCAGTTCCGCACCAGTTCGGCCGCGACGAACAGCACGACCAGCCAGGCCACGAGGAACCCGACGCCGTACAGCAGCCCGTCGTAGCCGTACAGCGCGATGAGCCCGGTCACGCCGAGGAAGGAGGCCGCCGAGAGGTAGTCCCCGGAGATGGCGAACCCATTTTCCAGGGGGGTGAAGAGCCTCCCTCCGGCGTAGAACTCCTCCGCCGAGCCATGTCGGCGACGGCTGACCCAGGTGGTGATGCCCAGGGTCACGGCCACGAACGCGCTGAACAGAACCAGCGCCAGCATCTGGTGGTGGCTGGTCACGAGGTGCCTCCCTGGACGCCACGGGTCAGCTCCTGGGTGTCCCAGCGCAGTTCCAGCGCGGGCCGGTCGCGCCGCAGTCGCGCGTGCCGTGCGTAGGCCCAGGTGAGCAGGAAGGTACTGGCGAACTGCCCCAGCCCGGCGAGCATCCCCACGTTCACCGCCCCTATGACGGGCCGCGCCATCAGACCGGGCGCTGCCGTCGCGGTGACCACGTACCCCACGTACCAGACGAGGAAGGCGGCGGCTCCCGGCACCACGAACCTCCGGTACCGGCTGCGCACCTCCTGGAACGCCTCGCTCTGCTGCACCGCGAGATACACGTCGCGGGCACGAGCCTCCGCGATCTCCCGCTCGGCCTCACCGCGCGGATGCGGTACGGCCGTCGGTGCGGGCATCCCCGCCCCGTCCAGCTCGCCCCAGCCGGTGGCCGGCGTGTCGCGCCAAGGGTCCTCTTGCCGCACGTCGCGGGAAGCCACGCTCTGCTCTTCCTGGTTGTCGGCCGAACTTCCGGGACCGTCCCCGGCACCGAAGTGTCGACCATTGCTTGACTGCATACCCAAGGATGGACAGATCGGGAAGATCTCCGACACACCTTCCCGTACCACTTCACCCCATCAGGTGAGTCACTCCACCCTCGGCCGCACCATGCCTTTCGCAAACGCGTAACGCACCGCCTGCGCACGGTCCTTGAGGCCCGTCTTGGCGAAGAGGTTGTTGATGTGCGTCTTCACGGTCGCGGTGGAGACGTGCAACTTCCGGGCGATCTCCTGGTTGCTGAGCCCCTCGCCGATCAGCACCAGCACCTCGCTCTCGCGCGCGGTCAGCCCGTCGGGCGGCTCGGGCGGCGTCGAGGTCGTCCGCACCTCGGCCTGGGACAGCCTCTCCAGCAAACGGAGTTGGATGCCCGGCGCCAGTCCCGCCTCCCCCGACAGCACGCTCTGGACGGCGCGCACGATCTCCTCCCCGCCCGCGTCCTTGGTCAGGTAACCCCGCGCCCCGGCCCGCAGCGCGGCGAACAGCGACTCGTCGTCCGCGAACGTCGTCAGCACCACCACCTGGGTGCCCGGGTACCCGCTCCGGATACGCCGGGTGGCCTCGACCCCGTCGCAGCGGGGCATCCGCAGGTCCATCAGCACGACGTCGGGGGCCAGTTCGCCGACCAGCCGCACCGCCTCCTCGCCGTCCCCGGCTGCGCCGACCACCTCGAGGCCGGGCAACAGCCCGAGCAGCATCACGATGCCTTCCCGCACCACGGTCTGGTCGTCGGCGACCACCACGCGCGCGGGCTTCCCCTCCCCCTCCGGCGCCGTCATACCGGCACCTTCAACGTCACCACGAACCCCTCCTCGTCCGGCCCCGCGTCCAGCGAGCCGCCCAGCAGTTCGGCGCGCTCCCGCATGCCCAGCAGACCGTACCCGCCGCCGGACGCGGCCAGTTCGCACGGACGCCCGCCCCTGTCCCGCACATCGAGTGTCACTTGACGCTCGCTGTAGTCGAGCCGGACCCGCACCTTGGCGCCCCGGGCGTGCTTGCGGACGTTCGTCATCGCCTCCTGCGCCACCCGGCGCACCGCCTGTGACGCCTCGGCCGACAGCGCCCTGCGCTCACCCGTGACGGTGACCTCACCACCGTCCGCCACGCTGACGAGGTCCGTCAGGAACTCCTCGAGCGGGGTCAGTTCACCCCGCAGCGCCGACAGCGCCTGGCGGGTCTCGGCGAGTCCGTCACGAGCCATGCCCCGCGCGGCCACCACCCGCTCCAGCACCTGCTCACGGCTCGCGTCGCGCTCCAGCAGCAGGCGGGCCGCCTCCAAGTGCACCATCTGCGCCGAGAGGCTGTGGGCCAGCACGTCGTGGATCTCCCGCGCTATCCGCGCCCGCTCGGTCAGCGCGGCCGACTCCGCCTCCGCCTCCCGCGCGGCCCGCTCCTGAGCGAGCAGCCGCTGCGCGTTGCCCCGCGCCTCCGAGTCCAGCCGCGCGACGTAGCCGGCCAGCGCCAGCCCGGTCACGGTGGAAGCGGTGGTGAGCCACATGTCGCTGTTGTAGACCGCGTACGAGGCCAGGGCGACCGAGGTCACCGGTACCGCCGCCGCGAGGGGCAGCCGCTCCAGGGCGAGGATGCCGCAGCCGCACCAGAACACCAGGGCGGGGCCCACGAAGCCCGTCATCCGAGCGGCGACCGCCAGAGCCTGGAGCACGGCGATGAGCGCCAGGGACGGCAGCAGTCGGTGCGCGTAGGTGGTACGGAAGTAGCCCCACGCCGTGCCGGAGGCCAGCAGCACGCCCGCCACGGCGGCAGCCTCTCCCCACAGGGGAACGTCGTCCTGTCTGAGGGCCGCCCACAGCAGCAGCCCGAGCAGCACCACCCTGATGGCCCGGGCCAGCAGCCGCCGGGGACGGCTGATGCCCTCCTTGCTGAGCGCCTCGCGTGAGGGCCAGCGGGTCCAGGAGTTCTCGTTCACACCCGCTCCTTCCACGCCGGCCGCGCCACCGGGGCCGCCGGTGCCGCCGGCGTTCCGTCACCGTAGGTCGAGGCCAGGGCGGGCGAGGAGGCCAGCAGCCGTGCCCGCCAGGCGGTGATGCCGCCGCGGACCAGCAGGGTCGCGGCGAGGCCCAGCATCATGGCGGCACTGTCCTGCCGGACCCCGAGGGCGTACCCGAGGCCGAAGAGGCCGCCGCGCAGGGCTATCCCGCCGGCCCATACGACGGCACTGGCCTTGGTGCTGCGGCTCCACACGACTCCCTCCGGCGCCCTCCAGATCCGGGTGGTCCAGGCCCAGCCCGCTCCGGTGGCCACCCCGACGGCCACTTCCGCGACGAGCAGTCCGAGCGACTCGACGCGGTGGTGGGCGTCCACTGTGCCGGGCCCGCGCAGCGCCATGACCGCGAGAATCGCGGGCGCCAGCCACCAGCGCCGCTCGGCGTCGACGGCGTGGGTGCGGAACTGCCTGGCGATCACCAGCACGGCGACGGCCGCGATCACCAACGCGTCGACGAACCCGGACATCCGAGCCTCCGTGTACGAGAGGGGGGTGTCGGAGGCGGTCGCTCCCGACACCCTCGAAACTACGGAAATCCGCAGGCCACGGGATCGGAGCGGAGGTGGATCACGGGTGGATCTCCGAGGGCCCGTCCTCTCCACCCACGGGTGGAGAGATCTTGGGGGAAACCCGGAGCCGGACCCGACGGGACAGGAGGGCGGGCAGGGGCAGGGGCAGGGGCAGGGGCAGGGCAACGAAAACGGGAGCACCGACCGAGGCCGGCACTCCCGTCGTCCCACCCACCCGGCCTGAGCCGAGCGCGGGCGGCTACGCGTCGATCCGCGAGCGGTCCAGCGTCGCCGCCGAGCTGGAGATGAACTCCTTGCGCGGCGCCACGTCATTGCCCATCAGCAGATCGAAGACCTGCTCGGCGGCTTCGAGGTCCGCGAGGTTGATCCGCCGCAGAGTGCGGTGGCGCGGGTCCATCGTGGTCTCGGCCAACTGGTCGGCGTCCATCTCACCGAGGCCCTTGTAGCGCTGGATGGAGTCCTTGTACCGGACGCCCTTGCGCTGGAACTCCATGAGCGTGTCCCGCAGCTCACGGTCGGAGTACGTGTAGACGTACTTGTCCTGCCCCTTCTTCGGCTGGATCAGCTCGATGCGGTGCAGCGGGGGCACGGCGGCGAAGACCCGGCCCGCCTCGACCATGGGCCGCATGTAGCGCTGGAAGAGGGTGAGCAACAGGCAGCGGATGTGGGAGCCGTCCACGTCGGCGTCCGTCATCATGATGATCTTGCCGTAGCGGGCGGCGTCGATGTCGAAGGTGCGGCCCGAGCCCGCTCCTATGACCTGGATGATCGCGCCGCACTCGGCGTTCTTGAGCATGTCGGTCACGGACGAGCGCTGCACGTTGAGGATCTTGCCCCGGATGGGCAGCAGCGCCTGGAACTCGGAGTTGCGCGCCAGCTTGGCCGTACCGAGCGCGGAATCGCCCTCGACGATGAACAGCTCACTGCGGTCGACGTCGTCGCTGCGGCAGTCGGCGAGCTTGGCGGGCAGGGACGAGGACTCCAGGGCGGTCTTGCGGCGCTGGGCGTCCTTGTGCTGACGGGCGGCCACCCGGGTGCGGGCGGCGGCGACCACCTTCTCCATGACCGTGCGGGCCTGCGCGGCGTCGTCCCGCTTGGAGGAGGTGAGGAACGCCTTGAGTTCCCGGGCGATCACGGTGGAGACGATGCGGCGGGCCGCCGAGGTGCCGAGCACCTCCTTGGTCTGGCCCTCGAACTGCGGCTCGGCCAGGCGGACGGTGACGACCGCCGTCAGGCCCTCCAGGGCGTCGTCCTTGACCACGTCGTCCTCTGCGACACGCAGCATCTTCTTGGCGCGCAGCACCTCGTTCATCGTCTTGGTGACCGCCTGCTCGAAGCCGGCCACGTGGGTGCCGCCCTTGGGGGTGGCGATGATGTTGACGAAGGACTTCAGGTTGGTGTCGTAGCCCGTGCCCCAGCGCAGCGCCACGTCGACACCCAGTTCGCGGGTGACCTCGGTGGGCGTCATCTGGCCGTGGTCGTCGAGGACCGGCACGGTCTCCTTGAAGGAGCCCTGGCCCGAGAAGCGGAGCGTGTCGCAGACCGGCTTGTCGGTGGCCAGGTATTCGCAGAACTCGCTGATGCCGCCGTCGAAGCGGAAGGACTCCTCACCCTTGCTTCCACCGTCACCGAGGCCCATCTCGTCGCGCACGACGATGGTGAGGCCGGGCACCAGGAAGGCGGTCTGGCGGGCCCGCTGGTGCAGGTTGTCCAGGGAGAGCTTGGCGTCCTTGAGGAAGATCTGGCGGTCGGCCCAGTAGCGCACGCGCGTGCCGGTGCGGTTCTTCGGGATCTTCTTGGTCTTGACCAGGCCGGTCCCGGCCTCGAACTTGGCCTCGGCGCCGCCTCGGGCGAAGGCGCCCGGAACACCGCGGCGGAAGCTGATGGCGTGGGTGCTGCCGCCTCGGTCCACCTCGACGTCGAGCCGGGCGGAGAGCGCGTTCACCACGGAGGCGCCGACGCCGTGCAGACCGCCGGAGGCCGCGTAGGAGCCGCCGCCGAACTTCCCGCCGGCGTGCAGCTTGGTCATGACGACCTCGACGCCGGACAGGCCGGTCTTGGGCTCGACGTCCACGGGGATGCCGCGGCCGTTGTCCCGGACCTCGACGGAGCCGTCGTCGTGGAGGATCACCTCGATGCGGTCGCAGTAACCGCCCAGGGCCTCGTCCACGGAGTTGTCGATGATCTCCCAGAGGCAGTGCATCAGGCCGCGGCTGTCGGTCGACCCGATGTACATGCCCGGACGCTTGCGCACGGCTTCGAGACCCTCGAGGACGAGGAGGTGCCGCGCGGTGTAGTTGGAGCCGTCCCGGTCTGCTCCTGCCAGCAGCGCTGTGGACGGCACGGAGGTGTCGGCGGTCACGCGGTTCGCTCCTCGCTGAATTTCAGATGGGCCCCTGGTGGGTACGGGGCCGGCTTCGGTCGCCGCTCAGAGGGTACCGATGCCTGGTAGAGCCGGTGTAACGCCACCCTCGGCGGGGAACTCAGACTAGCCGAGGGTCGTACGGACGTTCGATCCCTCGATGGAGTGAAGCACACATCACGTTCCCTTCGAGGCATGAACCATTTAGGCTCCGGGCACGTCCTCATCAACAACCGGCAACCCAGCCGGGAGGACCGACCCCCAAGACCGCGCGAACCCGTACGCACCAGACCACGCACTACGGCACATTCGCCGCCAACCGGCAACACCCAGCCATCCCGAAAGAAATTTTCGACGGAAAGCCACGAGCGGGAACGAAATCGGCCTGGTTGGATGTTGACCCTGGTACGACAGCTCGTCGAGCTAGAGAAGAGGCGACGTGACTACTGTTCTGACCCCCGCGAGCCCGCTGACGGCCGCCGATCGCTGCGACCGCTGCGGCGCCCAGGCATACCTGCGCGTCGTCCTGCTGAGCGGCGGAGAACTGCTCTTCTGCGCCCACCACGGGCGCAAGTTCGAGCCGGAACTCAAGAAGATCGCCGCTGAGATACAGGACGAGACGGAGCGGCTCACGTCCGTTCCCGGCACCCCTGCCACCGAAGAGCGCTGAATCTCGCACCCACCCGACGAGCCAGCCCCGGCATAGGCCGGTGAACGGGCGGCTGCCTCCCCAGGGGAGCAGCCGCCCGTCCTCGTACCCGGAAGGACGCCTCAGGCGCTCTCAGGAGCGCTTGGGGGCCTTGTCGGCCCCGTCCTCGGCCGGCTCCGGCGCGCGCACGACCTCGGACACCCGCGTGTAGACACCCGGGCTGCCCGCCTGCCCGCACCCGCTCCCCCAGGACACCAGCCCGATCAACCGTCCCCCGGCGACCAGCGGGCCGCCGCTGTCGCCCTGGCAGGCGTCCGGCCCTCCGGCGGCCTCTCCCGCGCAGAGCATGGAGGCGGCACGGTAGGTGCCGTTCCGGCCTCCCGGATAGGCACGGGCGCACAGATCGTCGGCCAGCACATGCACCCGCGCGGCGCGCAGCCGGTTCGTGTAGGCACCGCCGCCGCTGGTGTCGCCCCAGCCCGAGACCAGGGCTTCGGTGCCGGCCGCGTACGCCGGGTCACCGGCCGCTGCCACGGGCACGACGGCGCTCTGCGGCACCGGCTCGGCGAGAGTGAGCACGGCGTAGTCCCCGGCATTGGTGGCGGGGTCGTACGCAGGGTTCACCTTGATGTCCCGCACGGCTGTCTCCTGACCGTCGGTGGCGAGCAGGTCGGTGCGGCCCGCGATGACCTTGAGGTCGCGCACCCGGTCAGGAGGCGCGCCCAGGACGTCGTCGGCGACGCAATGCGCAGCGGTGAGAACGGTGGTCGGCGCGATCGCCACCCCGCCGCAGAACTGGCCCGCGCGGCTACCCCCGAACCGGTCACGGCTGGAGAGCGCCACCGTCCACGGGGCCTGGGAGACATCTATCGGGAACCCGCCGACCACGACGCTGTCGGCCACGGCCGGAGCCGCGCCGATCAGGGGTATCGCGGTCAGCGCGGCCGCCAGGGAGAGCGGCCGGATCAGTGCCCGGACAACGGAACGGCGCATGCGGACTCCTCACTCAGGGTGGTTCTGGAACACCCAGAGTCATCCAGCACACGGGGGCCCGCAGCACGAAGGCCCGGCCCCCACGAGGGGAACCGGGCCTTCGGTGTCCGAACGGACTCGACCTAGTCGAGGTAGTCGCGCAGCACCTGCGAACGCGACGGGTGGCGCAGCTTCGACATGGTCTTCGACTCGATCTGGCGGATGCGCTCACGCGTCACGCCGTAGACCTTGCCGATCTCGTCGAGGGTCTTCGGCTGGCCGTCGGTGAGGCCGAAGCGCATCGAGACGACGCCGGCCTCGCGCTCCGACAGGGTGTCGAGCACCGAGTGGAGCTGCTCCTGGAGGAGCGTGAAGCTGACGGCGTCGGCGGGGACGACCGCCTCGGAGTCCTCGATGAGGTCACCGAACTCGCTGTCGCCGTCCTCGCCCAGCGGGGTGTGCAGGGAAATGGGCTCGCGGCCGTACTTCTGGACCTCGATGACCTTCTCGGGGGTCATGTCGAGTTCCTTGGCCAGCTCCTCCGGGGTGGGCTCGCGGCCCAGGTCCTGGAGCATCTGGCGCTGCACACGCGCGAGCTTGTTGATGACCTCGACCATGTGCACCGGGATACGGATGGTGCGGGCCTGGTCGGCCATCGCGCGGGTGATCGCCTGACGAATCCACCAGGTGGCGTACGTGGAGAACTTGTAGCCCTTGGTGTAGTCGAACTTCTCGACCGCGCGGATCAGACCGAGGTTGCCCTCCTGGATCAGGTCCAGGAAGAGCATGCCGCGGCCGGTGTAGCGCTTGGCCAGGGAGACCACCAGACGGAGGTTGGCCTCCAGCAGGTGGTTCTTGGCGCGGCGGCCGTCCTCGGCGATGATCTCCAGCTCGCGCTTCAGCTTCGGGGCGAGCTTGTCGGAGTTGGCGAGCTTGTCCTCGGCGAACAGACCGGCCTCGATGCGCTTGGCCAGCTCGACTTCCTGCTCGGCGTTGAGCAGGGGGACCTTGCCGATCTGCTTCAGGTAGTCCTTGACCGGGTCGGCGGTGGCGCCGGCCGCGGCGACCTGCTGCGCGGGCGCGTCATCCTCGTCCTCGTCGGACAGCACGAAGCCGGCGGCCTCGGTGCCCTCGGGCTCGTCGGCGGTCTTGGTCTCCTCGACGACCTCGTCCTCGAGGATCTCGGCGTCGTCCTTCTTGGCGCTGGTCTTCTTGGCCGCCGTCTTCTTGGCCGTGGTCTTCTTCGCGGCCGTCTTCTTGGCGGTGGTCTTCTTGGCAGCGGCCTTCGTGACGGAGGCGGCGTCGTCGGTGTCCTCGCCCGCGGCGGCGGACGCGGCGGGGGCGGCCGTGGCCTTCCGGGTGGTCACCGTCTTCGCCGCGACCGTCTTGGTCGCGGTGCGCTTGGCCGGGGTCTTCGCTGCGACGCTCTTGCGGGTGCGCTTGGGCTCTGCGGCACTGACCATCAGCGTCACACCCTCTTCCTCAAGAATCTGGTTGAGGCTGCGCAGTACGTTCTTCCACTGAGTGGCCGGAATCTGGTCAGCTTCGAAGGCCCGACGCACATCGTCGCCGGCGATCTGCCCCTCAGCCTTTCCCCGCTCAATGAGCGCCATGACAGAGACGGACTCGGCGATCTCCGGCGGGAGCGTACGGGATGTGCTGGCCGACACGAACAACCTCTCGGAACGTTGGAAAGCGGCTTCCGGCACCGTCCGTCATGGACAGGAGCCGACCACCGGCCTGGGGATGGGCCGACGGCGCGGGCGGGGCCGGGAAGAGACACAGCGCCTGGCACGGCGTCCGTATTCCCTTCGCGGCTGTTCACCTCTTAGGTCATCGCGCTGTTTCCGGGAGCGTTACGCCCAATCCGCGTGGCCCGAGTCACACCCCGCCGACAGCCAAATGCGATCAGATGTGAACGAAGCAGTCCGCTGCCGATTTCCGTCTTGATCACTTCGCCGGTCCGGGCGGCCTGTCGCACCGCCGGACTCGGCCGGAATCCAGGGAGTCCGGCCGAGTCCGGCGACGGCGGGACCCGGTCGCGGTACCGCCATCTCGATCACTGGGGCGCGCCACGGGCGGGCGCGCCGTCCGCTTCCCTGTCAGTGCTCGCGCGGCGCGGGGACCACGCGCTCCACCTCGGGGTGGACGGTGAGGAGCTGGCGCATCGCTCCCTCGGCCACGGCGCCGTCGCCACTGCCGAGCCCTTCCACGATCCGCCCGTGCTGGGCGACGGACGCCTCGGTCGGCCGCTCACAGCCGGCGGCGGGGCCGCCGGAGACCTGGAGGGCGGCGGAGACGATCCCGGACAAGTGGTCCAGCATCCGGTTGCCCGCGACCTGGATGAGCAACGCGTGGAATTCGGCGTCCGCGCGCGAGAAGGTCAGCGCGTCTCCCTGGGCGAGGGCGTGGCTCATGATCTCCACCAGGTCCACGAGGCGCTGCTGCACGTCCTCGCGGCCGTGTCCGGCGGCGAGACGGGCGGCGAGCGGCTCGATCGTCCAGCGCAGTTCGTTCAGCTCGCGGCGCTGGTCGTCGCGCTGCGGACCGAAGGCGCGCCATTCGATGATGTCCGCGTCGAGCAGGTTCCAGTCACTCACCGGGCGCACGCGGGTGCCCACGTTCGGCCGGGCGCTGACGAGGCCCTTGGCCTCCAGGACACGGAGGGACTCGCGCACCACGGTGCGGGAGACCTCGAAACGCTGGCCGATCTCCTCCGGCACCAGCGGGCGGTCGGCACCCAGGTCGCCGGAGACGATCATCTGACCGAGCTGCTGGACGAGCTGGCCGTGCAGTCCGCGCCCGCGGCTGCCCGCGGCACGCCGGCCCACGCGGCCCAGGTCGGAATCGGCGCCCTCCCAGGCGGGCGCCGCCACGCGGTCGGCCATCGGGGCCTCGGCGTAGGGGTAGCGGTCGAGTTCGCCCGGTCCGGCGAGGCCGGAGTCGGCGGAGCGGGCGGCGGTCATCATGGTGTGCGCAAGGGTACTCACGCATCTTTTGTCGGCGTTGCCTCCAACTGCCTTGAGGGCTTTGGTGAAAAGCACACGAAAGGGTGATCGCTCACCCCGTCGCAATTGACGCCTTATCGGAAATAAACGGGCTTTCTGTGGGGAGTTGTGTGCACAGCGGCTCGGAAACCGCACCTCAGGGCGTCATCTCGCCCTCGCCCGCAGGGTAGTGATCAAGTACGCGCACAGCAGCACGGCGAGCGACAACGCCATTGCGCCACCCACAGGTTGGGCGATCACACGGGCAAGACCCAGCAGATAACGCTCACCTCCGAAGGGCCACTGGAGCAGCAGGACCTCCCGCATCCGCACGTGAATCCCCGCCGCGACTCGCACATATGAGCCTTCGAACAACCGGTGCACGAGCGGTACGACCGCCACCGGCACCGCGAGTACGGCGGCCAGCCCCGCGGCGGTGGACCGGAACACCCCGGCGGCCAGCACCCCGGCCCACGCACAGCCGACCACGAGCGCCAGCCAACTCACACACAGCGGCAGCCAGTCTCCGGGGACCTGGACCAATTCCCGCCCGTACACGAGATAGAGCAGTTCGGCATCGCAGCCGAGGGCGAGAAAGGCCAGCGTTCCGGCGGTCATTCCGGAGACGAAGAGCTTCGCGGTGAGCAGTCCCAGCCGACGGGGAACGGTGCCCCGGTCCGCCGCCAGCGCGGGATGCCGGAACTCGTCCCCGAAAGCGAGCGCGCCGAGCAGCCCCGCCGCGAGCGCGACCGGCGGCAACGGCAATTCCCGCGGCCAGGCGGCGAACAGACGCGCCTGCGGGGTGTGCCCGATACGGGCCAGCACCACGGCGGTGATCATGGAGACGACGAGGGCGACCCCGCAGACGACGAACCCGGTGCTGATCCCGGTGGCGCGCCGGAGTTCATAACGCAGGGGACGGAGAGGGCCGCGTACGGAGCGGACGGCGACGGGGAGCGGCAGGGGGTCGGGGGCGACAGCGGTCTCGGCCACTTCCGGTGCGGCGGCGGCCTCCGGCATCGAGTCGCGTTCAGCCGGTTTCGGCTGCTCCCCCTCGGCCTCCGGCTGCATGTCACCGACCTCATCCGCGAGTTGATGGATGAGGATGCCGTTCCGGAAGGCGGTCTCCCCGACGTCCGCGGTCGTGCTGCCGTACACGGAGAGGCGGTTGCCCTCCTCGCGAACGACTTCCACGGAACGCTGCTCGGCGCGGGCCTCCTTGGTGAGCAGGATCGCCAGGCGTGCGGCGTGGGGGCTGCGGACGGCGACGCGCGGCCGGAGCCGGGTACGGGCGAACTCCGCCGCCTCCAGGTCGGCGGCGACCCGGCCCGCTTCGAGGGTGATGACGTGATCGGCGTGCCGGGCGGCCTCCTTGGGGTCGACGGTCGTGAGCAGTACGGCGCCGCCCTGGTCGGCATACTCCCGCAGGGTGGAGTGCAGCCAACGCGCCTCCGGGTCGGAGAGTCCGGCGGCGGGTTCGTCCAGCACGAGGGTGTGCGGGTCGGGCAGCAAGGCGCAGGCCAGGCCGAGTCGGCGGTCCATGCCGAGGGACAGGGTGCCGAGCCGTTCCTCGCGGAGGCTGACGAGGCCGACCTCTTCCAGCACTTCGTCGGCCCGTCCGGCCGGGACCCCGGCCGCCGCGCAGAGCATGCGCAGGTGGTTGCGGACCGTCCGGGAGGGGTGTCCCGGTACATCGCCGAGGAGTACGCCGACTTCGCGTGCGGGGTGGGCGATGCAGTACAGAGGGCGCCCTCTGAAGTAGGCGATGCCACGCCCCCGCTCGAGTTCGAGCATCAGCCTGAGCACCGTGGTCTTGCCCGCGCCCGGCGCTCCGAGGAGGGCGGTCACATGGCCGGAGCGCGCTTCGAAGGAGACGTCCTCGACGGCGGGCGGCTGGTCTTTGAGGGAATCACTGGTCAGTCCGACAGCCTGGATCACCTGACGGAAGATAGCGCGCTATGTCCTGTTTTACAGGTATCACCCCTTCTGTCCGGTAGTTGTTCGGCGGAGGGTCAACCTGCATGGCTCACTTGCCCGATGAGCGTCCCGCGCGCGACGTCTCCCCAACTGCCGTGCGCGCGGTGGTCCGACGCCTGGCCTCAGACCTCGGGACGGAGCATCGGGGGGTTGAGCAGGGTGGCGCCGCCCGCCCTGAAGAGCTGCGCGGGCCTGCCGCCCTGGCGAGTGGTGGTACCGCCCGTGGGGACGAGGAAGCCGGGCGTGCCGGTGACCTTGCGATGGAAGTTGCGGGGGTCGAGCACCACGCCCCAGACCGCCTCGTAGACCCGGCGCAGCTCGCCGACCGTGAATTCCGGCGGGCAGAAGGCGGTGGCCAGCGAGGAGTACTCGATCTTGGAGCGGGCGCGCTCCACCCCGTCGGAGAGGATCAGGGCGTGATCGAAGGCCAGGGGCGCCATCGGTTCGCCGTCACGGCCGTAGCCCCCCTGCTGGAGCAGTTCCTCCACCGGTGCCCAGCGCGCGTTGCTCGCGTCGCCGCCCGCGCGCGGGGCCGGGAGGTCGGGCGCGAGGGCGAGGTGGGCGACACTGACCACGCGCATACGCGGATCACGCTTCGGGTCGCCGTACGTGGCGAGCTGCTCCAGGTGAGCGCCGTTGTCCTGCACCGGAGTCGCCGGATCATGAGCCCGGAGCCCGGTCTCCTCGGCCAGCTCGCGCGCCGCCGCCTGAGCGAGGTCCTCGTCGTCCCGTACGAAGCCGCCGGGGAGCGCCCACCGCCCCTGGAAGGGCGACTCACCCCGGCGTACCGCCAGCGCGCACAGGGCGTGGCGGCGCACGGTCAGCACGACCAGGTCCACGGTGACGGCGAAGGGCGGGAACGCTGACGGGTCGTAGGGCATGCCGCGATCATAGTCGTCTTCCTGACGATAAACACTCCGTTCGCCGGGAGGATCGGTGAATCCGCTGGGACCGGATGGGTGGATCTGGCAGTTCGGGTGACCGCTCAGCCGTCCTCCCTGTTGCGACACGTCTTGCCGGCTCCGGAGGGGGCGGGGCGTGAGCGGGTCGGGCGCCGGTTGTCGGCTTGCGGCCGCTGGGCGCAGGGGCCCGTGTTACCGGGGGCGGTCCTGCCGGAGGGGGTGTCGCCAGGGCCGGTGGCGCGGGGGCGGCGCTTTCGGCGCGTGGTTGGCGTGGCCGGGTCCGCCTCCGTCGTGTCCTGTGCGGGGAGGGGCGCGCCCGGCGGGAGCTGGGAGCCGGTTTTCTGCTCCGGGATGTTCGGCCCCGTCGACGACGGCCCCTCCCCCGGCGTCCGCCCGTCCCGTTCCTGCCGGAGGCACCGGCGAATGGACTCCGGGTCCAGCCCCTCGTTGCACGCCCGGTGCAGGAGCTGGGCGAAGAGGTAGTGCGGGTCGGCGCCGAGGGCCATGGCCAGGGCCTCGCGGGCCTCCAGGTCGTCGCCGGTCGACCAGGCGACCCAGCCGGCCAGGGTCAGCGGAGCCGCCGCGTGCTCACGGTACGGGCCGACGCAGCGGCGGGCCAGTGCCCGCCAGAGCCGTAGGGCGGGTGCGCCTTCGTCGCCCTCCATCCAGGCGGCCGCCCGGTCGCGGGTGGTGCGGTCCTGGAGACCGAGGATGAGGGCGGCCGCCTCGTCGTGGCCGAGGAGCGCGTCGTCGCGGACGTCCGCCGGGTGGACGCCCGACACGGGCGCGGCCTCGGCGAACCGACGGATGATGCGTCCGGCCAGATCCAGCGTCTCCTCGGCCACCTCGGCGCGGCTCGCGTCGTCCAGGATGCGGGGCACCAGGGACATGCCGGCGGCGTCCAGCGCGACCTCCTGTTCCAGTGCGGCCGAAGTCTCCCAGGGCTGCATCCTCGCGCGCAGTTCCCGCAGTGAGCCCCGCACTTGGATGCCGGCGTAGGTGGCCGCGGCCGCCATGGCCGAGGTGCCCGGCATCCCCATCGGCGTGCCCTCGGGCGGGCAGCAGCTCTCCACCGGGCAGACGTAGGACCAGAAGCGGGTGTCCGAGACGCACAGCGCCTCGATCACCGGTACGTCGAGACCGCCGCACTCGGTGCGCAGCAACTGTGCGAGTGGGGCGAGCCGGAGCATCACGTCCCGCCCCGTCTCACCCGGCCGTGGCTCCTGGCAGACGTAGGCCACGATCCGCTCGGGCCGGGCACCGCGCCGTCGCGCGCCGATCACCAGCCCTCTGGCGATCTGCCGCGCCGCGGCCGGCCAGTCCTCGACGCCGGCCGGAATGCCCAGGCGGGCACGCCCGCCGAAGTTGCCCCGGTCGAGCAGGCTGACCAGCACCATGCTGTCCTCCGGGCGGTATCCCAGCAGGTAGGGCAGCGCGTCGGCCAGCTCGGCCGGGGTGCGCAGGGCGATCGGGGTGTCGGGCGTGAGCTGCCCGTCGTAGGACACTCCCGCCGCGATGTCACCGTTTTCGAAGGGTTCGGTCGTTTCGCTGTGATTCGTCATGCGCTGACGATCCCGCGAATCTCGAAATCCTGCTGGCCCTGTGGATAACGGCCCCTGTGGATAAGTCGAAGCAGGGGCACGACACCCAACTCGACCGATCCCCGCGTGCCCCACGCCCAACCCGACAGCATCCCAGCCCAACAGCCGACCTCACCCCGCCGCAGCCAGCACCAACGGCAGAACATCCCCCGCCCCCGCCCGCCGCAACAACCGCGCCGCGACCGCCAGACTCCACCCGGATTCGGTCCGGTCGTCCACGAGCAGCACCGGGCCAGGAGCACCGGCCAGAGCCGCCGCCAGCTCCCCCGGCACCGTGAACGCCGAGGCCAGCGCCTGGAGCCGCTGAGCGGAGTTGCTGCGATGCGCCTGATGCGCCCCGGCCTCCCCCGTGTACGCGAGCGCACCCAGATACGGCAGGCGTCCGATCTCGGCCACCCGCTCCGCGAGGGAAGCGACGAGCTGCGGCCGGCTCAGCGAGGGCATGGCGACGACCCCGACCGGACGGCCCATGGCATCCGGAGTGTTCGACGCCCACCCACCGGGCGAGCGCGCCCAGTCGGCGAGGACCTCCACCACGGCCTTCAGCACGTCCTCCGGGACCGGACCGTCGGGCGTCTGCTCGGCCAGCAGCGGCCGGAGCCGGTTGCCCCAGCCGATGTCCGAGAGCCGGCCCAGGGCGCGTCCGGTGGCGCACTGTTCCTTCGCCGGGATGCGGCCCTTGAGGTCGATGCCCAGCGCGGGCATCCCCGTGGGCCACATGCGGCGCGGCTCGATCTCCACGCCGGGCCGGTCCAGTTCACCGGCCGCGGCCGTCAGCGCCTCGGCGGAGACGGCCGTGTCGATCCAGGGTCCCGCGCAGTTGTCGCAGCGCCCGCACGGGGTGACCTCCACGTCGTCGAGCTGGCGGCGCAGGAACGCCATCCGGCACTCGTCCGTGCCGACGTAGTCCCGCATGGCCTGCTGCTCGGCGGCGCGCTGGCGGGCGACCCAGGCGTAGCGCTCGGCGTCGTAGACCCAGTCGGCGCCGGTGGCCGTCCAGCCGCCCTTCACCCGGTGGACGGCGCCGTCCACGTCCAGCACCTTGAGCATCAGCTCCAGCCGCGTGCGCCGCAGATCCACGAGCGACTCCAGCGCGGGCACCGACAGCGGGCGGCCCGCGTCGGCGAGGGCGGCCAGGGTCTGGCGGACCTGGGACTCGGGCGGGAAGGCGACCTCGGCGAAGTACCGCCAGATCGCCTCGTCCTCCTTGCCCGGCAGCAGCAGCACGTCGGCGTGCTCGACGCCTCGGCCCGCGCGGCCCACCTGCTGGTAGTAGGAGATCGGGGAGGACGGCGAGCCGAGGTGGACCACGAAGCCCAGGTCGGGCTTGTCGAAGCCCATGCCCAGCGCGGAGGTCGCCACCAGGGCCTTGACCCGGTTGTCCAGCAGGTCGGCCTCGGCCTGCTGGCGGTCGGCGTTCTCCGTGCGGCCGGTGTAGGAGGCGACGGCGAATCCGCGCGCGCGGAGGTAGGCGGTGACCTCCTCGGCGGCCGAGACGGTCAGCGTGTAGATGATCCCGGAGCCCGGCAGCTCGTTCAGGTGCTCCGCCAGCCACGCCAGCCGGTGCGCGGCGTCCGGCAGCCGGACCACGCCGAGCCGCAGGCTCTCCCGGTCCAGCCGCCCCCGCAGCACCAGCGCCTCGCCGGCGCCGGTGCCCAGTTGCTCGGCCACGTCCGCCGTGACGCGCGCGTTGGCCGTGGCGGTGGTGGCGAGCACGGGCACGCCGGGCGCCAGTTCCTGGAGCATGGTGCGCAGCCTGCGGTAGTCGGGGCGGAAGTCGTGACCCCAGTCGGAGATGCAGTGCGCCTCGTCCACGACCAGCAGGCCGGTGGTGGCCGCCAGCTTGGGCAGCATGCGGTCGCGGAAGTCGACGGAGTTGAGCCGTTCCGGGCTCACCAGCAGCACGTCGACCTCGCCGCGTTCCACCTCCTCGTGGATGGCGTCCCACTCCTCGGGGTTGGCCGAGTTGATGGTGCGGGCCTGGATGCCGGCCCGCGCGGCCGACTCGACCTGGTTGCGCATCAGCGCCAGCAGCGGCGAGACGATCACCGTGGGACCCGAGCCGCGACGGCGGAGCAGGGCGGTGGCCACGAAGTACACGGCCGACTTGCCCCAGCCGGTGCGCTGCACGACCAGGGCCCGCCGCCGGTCCACCACCAGGGCCTTGACCGCCTCCCACTGGTCCTCCCGCAGCCGCGCCGAACCCTCCGGCGCGCCGACCAGCTCGGCGAGGACGGCGTCGGCTTCGGTACGCAACTGCTCCAGGTCGTTCATGCCCCCATGCAACCGCACCCCACTGACATCCGGCCACTCGCCTTACGGACGGCTGCCCGTCGGCCGGGCCCGCTCCTCGTCGGGAGCCGGGCCGGGGCGTCCGCGCGTGCCCCGGCCAGGGCCACGAGGGCGGCGATCAGTGCGATCAGGCCGCCCGTCCACAGCCCCGAGCGGGCGCCGAGGGTATGGGTGGCGGCGCCGACGAAGAGGGCGCCGAGCGGCGTGCTGCCTTGCAGGATCACGGTGTAGAGAGCCATCACCCGGCCCCGGTGAACCGGGTCGCCGCCCAGTTGGATGCGGTGGTTCGCCGCCTGGACGAAGTACAGCGAGGCGAATCCGGTCGGCACCAGCAGCGCCAGCGCGACGGGCAGATTCGGCGCGCACCCCGTGATCAGTTCCAGCGCCCCGAAGGCGCATCCCCAGGCGGCCACCAGTCGCGCCGAGGGGCGGGTCCGGCGCAGGGTGCCGACCAGCGCGGCCAGCAGGGAGCCGCCGGCGAGCGCGGCGGTGAGGAAGCCGAAGGAGGCGGCCTCGGTGTGGAACACGACGCGGGCCATGAGCGGCAGCGTCAGAGGCAGGTTGAGGCCGAAGAGGGCGACCGCCGCGACCAGGCCGAGTGTCGTGAGCAGGTCTGGCCGCGTCCGCAGATGGGCCAGTCCCTCCATGACGCGCGCGGGCGTACCGGTGCGGGGCGCGCGGTGCAGCTCCGCCGGGCGCATGGCGCTCAGGCCGGCGACCGTGGCCGTGTAACTGATGGCGTTCAGCAGCATGACGGTCCCCGTGCCCGACCACTGGATGAGCAGCCCGGCCAGCGAAGGGCCCAGTACGCGCGCGATGTTGAAGTAGGCGCCGCTGAGCGCGGAGGCGTTGGGGAGCAGTTCGGGGCCGACGAGTTCGGTGATGAAGGACAGCCGGGCCGGTACCTCCACGGCGTTCGCCACCCCAAGGGCGGCTGCCGCGACGTAGACGTGCCACAGCCGGGCGGCGTCGGCGGTGACCAGGAGGCCGAGGGCGAGGGCGAACACGCCGGAGGCGATGTTGGCGCCGGTCAGGAGGGCGCGTTTGTCGTACCGGTCGGCGAGCCGGCCGCCGTAGAGGGTCAGCAGCAGGACCGGGGTGAACTGGAGGGCGGTGACGGTGGCGAGGGCCCCGCCGGAGTCGCCGGTCAGCTCCAGTACGAGCCAGTCCTGGGCGACGGCCATCATCCAGGTACCGGTGGCGGAGGCGATCTGGCCCACCGCGAAGAGCCGGAAATTGCGCACCTTGAGGGAGCGCAGGCTCGTGGCGAGCAGGTGGCGGCCGGTTCCTCGCGTCATGATCCGGTCCTACCAGGGGCGCCCGGATGTGGGCCGAGCCGCGCCGCGCGCGACCCAGATCCCGGCTACGCGCATGTGGCCGGGATCTGAGAACGCCGCCTTAAGTCACCGCGTCCTCTCAAACCCCGCCGTCGCCGGTCGACGCCCGGCTTCCAGCGGCGGCAGCCCCGCCTGGCCGCGGTACCAGTCGGCGTACTCCGGGAAGCGCGCGGCGAATCCGGCGCCCGGTTCGACACCGCACTCGCGCCAGAGCGACTCGTCGGTGAACCAGTGGTCGACGGCGAGCATGCCGAGGTGGTGGCGGGCGGCGGGGTGGTCGAGCACCCGCTGCCGCGCGGTCTCGGCCGAGAGGCGCGGGGCATCCTCGGCGAAGAGCCCGAAGGTCTCGGCCACGGTGGACAGCAGCAGCTCCCCCGGCACGGGATCGGGGTGGGTGACGTAGTGGACGCGTCCCCCACCGTCCGCGGGGCCCGTCGTGGCCGCCGCGAAGGCGACCCGGCCCAGGGTGTCGGCGTCGATCATCGACTGGAGTCCGGCCCAGCCGTCCGGGAGGCCTCCCAGGGCGCGCAGCAGGGCCAGGATGCCCGGGATCACCCAACGGTCGCCCCTGCCGTGGACGAGGTGGGGGCGCAGAACTGTTCCGCCCGCCGCGAGCACGTGTTGCTCGGCGGCTGCGCGGGAGCGGCTGGTGTCGGAGGCGGGGGCGACGGGCACCTCACCGGGCCGGGCGTCGCGGAAGGGGCCGCGTCCGTGTACGGCGGCCGTGCTGAGGTACACGAACCGCGTGACCCCGGCCCGGCGCACCTCGTCCGCCAGGGCGTGGGTGGCGAGATCGTTGACGCTGCGGAGCAGCTCCGCGTCGCCGCCGATCAGCCCGGCGCAGTGCACGACGGCGTCCACGTCCGCGCAGGCACCGCGCAGCGAGGCCGGGTCGGTGAGGTCGCCGTGCACGTACTCCACGTCCGGGTCGGGCGTTGCCGGCGCAGTGCGGACGAGCAGCCGGAGCCGTACGTCCTCGGCGGCGCGGGCGGCCCTCAGCACGTGTCCGCCGATGAAACCGCTCGATCCGGTCAGGAGCACGCGCCGGGTCATCGGGCCACCTCCGGAGTGTCGCCAAGGGTGGCCGTGAAGACGGCCTCGTCGCCCTGGACGCCCTCGACGTGGACCGAGACATCACCCTCGGGCGAGGTTTCGCGCCGGGCGCGGACAAGACACGGCTCGTTGAGTTCGGCGTACCGGTGGAAGGCGATTTCCAGCGATGCGGGGAGGAAGTGGCCGTCGGGAGCCAGCGCGACGGCGGCCTGCCGGGCGGCCTCCAGCAGCACCATGCCGGGGACGTGGTCGTTGGCCCGTGCGAAGAGCGTGGGATGGGCGGTGTCCAGCCGCAGTTGCCAGTCCGCCCCCTCCTCGGTCGGCGCGAGCACGACGTCCCTGGAGTCACGCCGCCCGACCCGCTCGGGCGGTACGCCGTCCAGCAGCGGTACGGGGGCACCCGTGGCGGCCAGCTTGTCGCCGCGCAGCCTGCGGTAGGCCCGCGCCGAGGTGCAGCTCAGGCTGCCCGTGCTCGTGGCCAGCAGGCGCCCGCCTCGCTGGAAGGTGAGCCGCACCCTCATCCCGGCCAGGCTCCTGGCCCGCATCTGGACCTCGGAGCACTCCACGACGACGTCGATGCGGCCCGAGGCGTCCGAGAGGCCGAAGTCGGCCGTGGCGAGGGCGAATTCCATGTCCCACATGACGAAGTGGTGGTCGGCCGGGACGCCGTACTCGGCGTGGGCCAGCATCATCGCGGTCTGCCGCATGGTCTCCGCGACCAGCAGGGGGTCCTGGACGCCGCCGGGGAGTGGGGCGAAGAAGCGGTGGGCGGCGGGCCAGTCGGCGGTGACCAGGTAGCGGTGTTCGGCCAGCCGGGTCCATTCCACGGGGAAGGCGTCGTCGGCGTCCGGCCGGTGCACGAGTTCGCCGGTGGCCCGGCCGCCGCGTGCGGGAGGTTGACCGGTGTCGCCGGAGTCGGGTACAAGAACCAGCGGGTCGGTCTGGTCTTCGGGCGGTGCGGCGGGGTCCGGTGCCTGCGTCATGACCGTCCGTACGGCCGATGAGGTGCCGATGCCGACGCGATCGGCTATGAAGCTAATGCCTTCAGACATGGATTGCCCTTTGAGTCCGGTGTGATCAAGGCTCGTTCCCCCTCGACAAAATACTGACAGTCCGGTTCTCTTCGTGTGCGAACCTGACCAAGCTCTGACATAGAAACAGGGGCGACAGCCCATGGCACGCCAAGCACGCGCGATCCAGACCCGTAAGACGATCCTGCTGGCAGCGGCCGCCGTCTTCGACGAACGCGGTTACAGCGCCGCCACGATCACCGAGATCCTCGCGCGCGCCGGGGTCACGAAGGGTGGCCTGTACTTCCACTTCGCCTCGAAGGAGGAGCTGGCCCTCGGGGTGATCGCGGCCCAGCTCGAAGTGGGCCCGCTGCCCCCGCAGCGCACCAAGGTGCAGGAACTGATCGACCAGGGACTGCTGTTCGCGCACCAGCTACGGCACGACCCGTTGACGCGGGCCAGCGTGGGCCTGGCGATGGACCAGTGGGGAGAGGGGCCGGAGCGGAGCAACCCGTTCCACGGCACGCCGTTCCAGTCCTGGGCGAACCGGCTGACCCAGTTGCTCGTGGAGGCGCGCGAGCGCGGCGAGCTGCTGCCGCACGTCGACCCGGCGGAGACCGCCGACCTGCTCGCCGGCTCCTTCACCGGCATCCAGTGGATGTCGCAGATCCTGTGCGAGCGCGCCGACCTCAGCGAGCGGGTGACGGTCCTGCTGAGACACCTCCTGCCCAGCATCACCCTCCCCCAGCTCATGCCCACCCTGGACCTCGCCCCCGACCGCGCCGAACGCCTGCTGGCCCAGCGGCCCGTGGAGGCGGAGGAGGGTGAGGACGACGAGGGCGAGCCCTCTGCTCGCATCAGTGCCTGAAAGGGTCATCCGCGGACCCGGTGCCGCCCCAGGCGTCGTCAACGGTCTCTGCGGGTAGGGATATAAGCCCCGGACCATCAGATAAGCGTCGGCGGCCTCAATTGCTCGTTGCCGCAATCAAGTTCGACAGGAAGAATTGAGGTCCGCTCCCCGCACGGCTCGCCCGTGTTCCGGCTGGGCTTCACTGCGGTGCGCGCTCCCCCGAATTCCGACCTCGCCCGCAGTGTGGGCGCGTAGCCGAAGGGAGGAACGTGACCTTCGGATTCGCCTCGTCCTCGGCGGCCTCGTTGTCGACGTCCGCGTCCGCCGCTTCCGTCAGCCGCCTGCTCGAACCCGCGGAGTGGGCCGCCGCCGGAATCCCCCTGCTGCGCAACCCGCGCGAGGTCGTCAGCGGCCTGCACGTCCGCCACCGCCCCAAGCCGTCCACCGCGATCGTGGCCGTCCTCGATCCGGACGAACGGCTGCTGGCGAGCGCCTCGTTCACCCGGCGCTCCGCCCCGGCGGACGGCTGGATGTTCCGCAACGCGCTGCTGGACCAGTTGCGCCGGGTCATCCCGCACGACCTGCGCCGCCGGACCCCGGTGCGCACCGCCGTGCTGCTGTACTGCCGCGAGGGCGACGCGCGCTGGACGGAGGAGGACGGCGCCTGGATGTGGGGACTGCGCGACGCCTGCACGCTGCACGGGCTGCGCTGCGGCGCGTACATCACGCTGACGCACGACGGCTGGCAGGTGCTCGGCGAGGGACGCGGCGGACGTCATCCCAACGCGCACTCCACGCCGGAGTCCTTCGCCCTGTCCGAGTCGCCGCCGCTGATGCCGCGCACCGGTGGGCCGGTCTCCGAGGTCATGCGCCGGGCCGCGGCCCGCTGAGCGAATTCGGCCCCGGCGCCGGACACTTCGGCGCCACACCCCGGGAAAACCGCTGCGGCGCCGTGCGGGCCGAGCAGCCGCCCGCTGCCTCGTCACGGCAGAGTGGCTGTCCGGCGCGCGCGGCGCCGTCGGTCGTGCGGTGGGGTCAGACCCCGGCGCCCAGCACCGCGTTGATCTGCTGCGGGTCACCGCAGACGATCAGCAGGGCTCCGGCACGCGTGTGGGCGACCGGCAGGGCGGTGGCGGCAGCGGCGGCGTCGCCCCCGTTGACGGCGACGATGACCACGGGCCGGGAGGCGGCACGGGCGGCCACGGCGCCGTCGGCGTAGAAGACGTCGTCACCGGCGTCGTGCTGCGCCCAGTAGGACGCCTCACCGAAGGACAGCTCGTGCTCGGCCCACGGGTGCCGGGCACCCGTGGTGAGCACCAGCACCTCGCCGGGGGCGCGGCCGGAGTCGAGCAGCAGGTCCAGCGCCTCCTCGGCGGCGTCGAGCGCGCCCTCGGCCGAGGCCGGGATCAACTGGATCTGGGGACCGGCCGCGGGAGCGACGGGAACGGCCGGGCCCGACGGGCTCGGCTCGGCCGGGGCCACGTCACGCGGCGCGCGCTGCGCCGGCGGCGCGGGCCGCGGGGGGCCGGGACGACCGGGGCGGGCCGGAGCCGCGGGGCGGGGGCCGGGTACGGGACGAGGGGTCGGTGCGACGCGGCTGCTGGCCGGAGTCGCAACGGGACCCTGGGCACTCTCGTGAATCTGAGGCTCCTCGGGAAGGAGAGGCATGAGCTGATTTTTATCAAACGTTGGTACGACGCCGATGGCCGGGTGGCGCATCGGCGGCGGGCGGAAGCGTCAGAAATCGAAGCCGAGCTGGCCCTCGATCACCGGAACGCCACCGTCCACGAGGCTGCGGACCTTCTTGAGGTGCCGCCACCGGGGCAGCGCATCAAGATACGCCCACGACAGACGGTGGTACGGGGTGGGGCCCCGCTCCTCCAGTGCGGCCTTGTGCACCGGCGACGGATACCCGGCGTTGTCCGCGAATCCGAAGTCTGCATGGCCGGCACCGAGTTCGGCCATCATTTTGTCGCGGTACACCTTGGCGATCACCGAGGCCGCCGCGACGGCCACGCAGGACTGGTCGCCCTTGATCACCGTGCGCACCTGCCAGGGAGCTCCGAGGTAGTCGTGCTTGCCGTCGAGGATGACGGCCTCGGGCCGGACCGGCAGGGCTTCCAGGGCGCGGACGGCGGCCAGCCGCAGGGCGGCGGTCATGCCCAGGTCGTCGATCTCCTCCGGGGAGGCGTGACCCAGGGCGAAGGCCGTCACCCACGACCGCAGTATCCCGTCCAGCTCAGCACGGCGCTTGACCGTCAGGAGCTTGGAGTCGGTGAGCCCTTCGGGCGGGCGGCGCAGTCCGGTGATCGCCGCGCAGACGGTGACGGGTCCGGCCCAGGCACCCCGCCCCACTTCGTCGACGCCGGCGATGACCTTCGCCCCGGTCGTGGCGCGAAGGGAGCGCTCGACGGTATGAGTGGGTGGTTCGTACGGCATGGCGTGCTCAGACTACGCCGCCCCACTGCCGCCCCGACACCCCGGCCCCTCCTAGCCGGAAACATCACAGCGGCGACCCACGCGTCACACGCGACCCGGTACCCACTCCGGCAGCGACTCGGTCCGCTCCAGCCACTCCGCGGGCGGTGCTCCCGCGTCGCCGGAGGCCAGGACGCCGCCGACGATCGCGCACGTCGTGTCCACGTCGCCGCCGACCTGCGCGGTCGTCCAGAAGGCGTGCTCGAAGTCGCCGAGGGCCCGTGCGGCCGACCACAGGGCGAACGGGACGGTGTCGTGCGCGCTCGTCCGGCGCCCGCAGCCGAGGACGGCCGCCACGGTGGCCGCGTCCCCGTAGTCGAGCATGTCCCGCGCACGGCGCAGTCCGGCACCCACGGCGCTCCGGGGCACCAGGGCGATCACGCCGTCCAACAGGGCCTCGGGAGCCGGCGGGCCGCCCGGAGCGGCCGCCAGCGCGGCGGCGGCGGCCACGGCCATGGCGCCGGCCACCGCTTCCCGGTGCTGGTGGGTGATGTAGGCGGAGATCTCGGCCTGGTGGGTCGCCTGCTCGGGGTCGTCGGCGTACCAGGCGCCCAGGGGCGCGATGCGCATCGCGGCGCCGTTGCCCCAGGAGCCCCGGCCGTCGAAGAGCTGGGCGGCGAGTTCACGCCAGTCGGCGCCCTCGCGGACGAGCCGGAGCAGCCGGTTCACGGCGGGACCGTAGCCCCGGTCGAAGTCGTGGTGGTCGGCGAAGGACCGGGCCAGTTCGTCCTGGTGGACCATCTGGTGCGCGGCGAGAACCGAGACGACGGAGCAGGCCATCTCCGTGTCGTCGGTCCACTGCCAGGGCCCGGCGGGCAGCTCGCGCCGCTTGAGCAGCGGGTGGTTCACCGGAACGAAGAACTGGGAGCCGAGCGCGTCGCCCACCGCGAGGCCGCGCAGGCTGGCCAGGGCGCGCTCCAGGCGCCCGGAGGGGAGGGAGAAGGGTTCAGGGATCATCTTCCCGCCACCCTATCCGTCGATCCAGTGCGGGACCGGGTCCCGCCACCGCTCGAAGGGCTTGTCCAGGGCGTACTTGCCGTCCTCCCCGAGAACGAGCATGCGCACCTCCGCGTTCCCCGGATTCGACAGGGACTCGAAGTCGGCCACCGTCCAGTGGAACCACCGCATGCAGAACAGCCGCATCGCCAGGCCGTGCGTCACCAGGAGGACGTTCGGCGGGTGGTCGGGCTCCTCGAAGCTGCGGAACAGGCTCTCCAGGAAGCCACCGACGCGGTCGTACACATCGGCGCCGGACTCGCCCTGGGGGAAGCGGAAGAAGAAGTGCCCGTACGCGTCCCGGTACGCCTTCTGGAGCCGTACGTCCTCGCGTTCCTGCCAGTTGCCCCAGTCCTGCTCGCGCAGCCGGGGCTCCTCGCGCACGCGTATGAGGTCCGGGTCGAGCCGGAAGGTGTCCAGGGTCTCGTGGGTGCGGCGGTACGGGGAGACGTATACGCTCACGCGTTCCTCGCCGAAGATCTCCCGCAGGTGCTTGCCGGTCTCCTCCGCCTGCTCCCGGCCGCGGTCGGTGAGCGCGAGGGCGTGGTCGGGCTCGCGCTCGTACACGGAGTCATCGACGTTGCCCACTGACTCTCCGTGCCGGACAAGGACGATGCGCCGTGGTCGTGCCATGTCGGAAACCCTACGGGGAGCGGAGGGGGGTCGGGCACTCGTACGGCCCTCATACAGCGTAGGTCACACCGCTCGCCCGGCTCAGACCGTCCAGGAAGGCTCCAGTTCCACGATGTCGCCGGTGAGGGAGGCGATGTCGGCCTCGGTCTGGGCGCGCAGGGCCAGCCGCTCCACGCGTTCGGTGCGGTACTTTCCGTGTTCGGCCGCCGAGCGCCACATCGAGAGCACCAGGAAGTCGTGTTCGACCGCCTCACCGAACATGCCCCGGATCATGCCGGGCGAGCCGGCCATCGCCGGATTCCAGACCTTCTCCTGCATCAGCGTGAAGTGCTCGACACGTTCCTCGTGGACCCGGCACAGGGCGACCCGGACCAGATCGGCGTCCGTGAACCGGGGTTCGAAGCCGGTCTTCACGTCGAAGCGGTACTCGAACAGCTTGACCTGGGAGTCCTTGAACGTGCCGGACTGGGACGCGGCCAGCCGGTCGTGCGAGCGAGCCATGAAGGAGTCGTAGAAGGCGCGGCTCTCCCAGAAGGCGAAGATGTGCGCCACTCCCGGCCGGTGCCGGCTCCAGCCTCCACCCTGTCCCCGAAACCCCGGCTCCCCCAGAAGCCCCGCCCATTTCCGCTGCCCGCGCTCGAACCCGCGACGGTCCACCACGGTGCAGCGAATCCACTTGACCAGCACCGCGCCATCGTAAGGCCACCGGGCGTGGCGTCGGTCACGCTCTGGCGGAGTTCGCCCGCGCACCGGTGCTGTATGCGTGACACGATGGGCAAGAAGTCCCAGCGACAAGGGAGTTGGGATGATGGTGCTTCAGGGGGAAGGGGAGGTCCGGTGACCGGGGTCAGCAAGGGAATCCGCGAGGTCGAGGTCGCACTCAAGTGGGACCCCAGTCCGGCGGGGCGTCCGCCCTCCGATCTGGACATCGTGGCCGCGACGTTCACGGCGGCGGACGCGTACGGGGAACCGGCCTATCTGGTGCACTTCGACAGCCGCTCCCCGGACGGCACGATCTTCCTCAACCGGGACAGCCCCGACGGCAAGGGGTTCGGCTGGGACGAGGTCATGAAGCTCGAACTCGGCCGCCTGGACGCCCGCTACGCGCGCGTGGTGGTCGGCGTGGTCATCCAGCAGAGCCAGACCCGCACCACGTTCGCCTCCGTCCTGAACCCGGCGGTCCGCGTCGCAGAGGGCTACACGACCCTCTTCGAGGCCGACTTCACCAGCGCTCAGGACGCCACGGCAGCCGTCGTCGCCGAGTTCACCCGCGACGCCTCCGGCGAATGGACCTTCCACCCGGGCGTCCACGGCTTCGACGAGGACCCGGCGACCTTTACCCGCGTCATGGGAACCAAACGTCGTACGTGAGCACTCCGCCGCCCCGGCCGGTGTGTGCGCGGCCGGGGCGTTGTCAGTGGTGGGCTGTTGAATGACCGTCATGACCGTGCACGACCTGCTGCCCCTGCTGCCCGACCCCGCCGCGCTGGCGGCCCGTTGCCGCGCCTTCGCGGTGCTGGACACCGTCCTCGACCCGGCGGCGCCCCTGCACACGTACCGGTCCGGCTGGCGGGAGGGGGTCGACCTGGCCTGGATGGAGAACGGCTCCGGGGACCAGTGGGGCATCGTGTTCGACCCGGCCGGCGTCTTTCTCCACGGCTTCGACCACGAATGCGACGCCACACCCTGGCGGGAGGAGCCACGGGCCCACTGGCCCGGCCTGCTCGACGGTCTCCCCGCTTCGCTCGCCCCCTACGCGACCGCCCCGGAGTTCCAGTTCCAAGGCTTCTTCGACGCCACGGTCTGCGCCTGGCGCGAGACGAAAGCGGACGCCTGGCAGTGCGGCCCGGTCTGGTTCGCACCCGACGAATCGGACGGCTCCGACTGGCTCTTCGGCCTCCTGGCCGACGGCAGCGCGGAGGCGTACGCCGAGTTCGCCAGGGACTACTGGGAACGCCCGGTCGACATCGATGCCGTCCGCACCGTCCTGGCCGGAGCCGCCCTGACCCCCGGCATCACCACGGCCCTGTCCCCCACCGCGGACTTCGCGACCATGGCCAAGGCCGTCCGCGCCCTGGGCCACCCCGTGCGCCCCTGACGCCCGACCGTGAAAGGGGCGCCGGCCAACCGGCCGACGCCCCTTCACTCAGCCCGTCACGGGCTCAGCCGTTGATTCAGCTACAACCGCTGGTCGAGCCGCAGCCCTCGCAGATGTAGCAGGAGCCGGCGCGCTGCATCTTGGTGCCGCAGGAGAAGCAGAGCGGGGCGTCGGCCTGGATGCCGAGCTGCATCTCGACCAGCTCGGCGCTGGTGTGAGCCTGCTTGGGGGCCGGCTTGGCGGCCTCCGCCTCGGCGCTCGGCGTGGCGACGGCCGTCAGCTCGGTGTGACGCGGGGCGGACTGGGCCAGACCCTCGACGTCGACCTCGTCCTCCTCGATGGAGGGCTCGTACGAACCGGTGTCCAGGTGACGCTGACGCTCCTCGGCGGAGTGGATGCCGAGCGCGGAGCGGGTCTCGAAGGGCAGGAAGTCCAGCGCCAGGCGGCGGAAGATGTAGTCGACGATCGACTGCGCCATCCGCACGTCCGGGTCGTCGGTCATACCGGCCGGCTCGAAGCGCATGTTGGTGAACTTCGAGACGTAGGTCTCCAGCGGCACGCCGTACTGGAGGCCCACCGACACGGCGATGGAGAAGGCGTCCATCATGCCGGCGAGGGTCGAGCCCTGCTTGGACATCTTCAGGAAGACCTCGCCGAGACCGTCGTCCGGGTAGGAGTTGGCGGTCATGTAGCCCTCGGCGCCGCCGACCGTGAAGGACGTGGTGATGCCGGGACGGCCCTTGGGCAGGCGCTTGCGGACCGGGCGGTACTCGACGACCTTCTCCACGGCCTCGCGGATGGTCGCCTCGGCCTTCTCGGTGACCTCGGCCTTCTCCTGCTCCTTCTTCTTGGCGGAGAGCGGCTGGCCGACCTTGCAGTTGTCGCGGTAGATGGCGAGCGCCTTGACGCCCAGCTTCCACGCCTCGAAGTAGATCTCCTCGACCTCCTCGACGGTCGCCGTCTCCGGCATGTTGACCGTCTTGGAGATGGCACCGGAGATCCAGGGCTGGATCGCGGCCATCATGCGGACGTGGCCCATCGGGGAGATGGCGCGCTCGCCCATGGCGCAGTCGAACACCTCGTAGTGCTCGGGCTTGAGACCGGGGGCGTCGATCACATTGCCGTTCTCGGCGATGTGGGCGACGACCGCCTCGATCTGCTCCTCCTGGTAGCCCAGGCGGCGCAGGGCCTGCGGCACGGTGCCGTTGACGATCTGCATCGAGCCGCCGCCGACGAGCTTCTTGAACTTCACCAGCGCGAGGTCCGGCTCGACACCGGTGGTGTCGCAGGACATCGCCAGACCGATGGTGCCGGTCGGGGCGAGCACGGACGCCTGCGAGTTACGGAAACCGTTCTTCTCGCCCAGGCGGACCACGTCCTGCCACGCCTCGGTGGCGGCGGCCCACACCGGGTTGTCCAGGTCGTCCATGTGGACGGCCACGGCGTTGGCGTCGGCGTGCTGCTTCATGACGCGCTTGTGGGCGTCGGCGTTGCGGGCGTAGCCGTCGTACGGGCCGACGACCGCCGCCAGTTCGGCGGAGCGGCGGTAGGCCGTGCCGGTCATCAGGGAGGTGATGGCACCGGCGAGGGCGCGGCCGCCGTCGGAGTCGTACGCGTGGCCGGTCGCCATCAGCAGGGCGCCGAGGTTGGCGTAGCCGATGCCGAGCTGGCGGAAGGCGCGGGTGTTCTCGCCGATCTTCTGGGTCGGGAAGTCCGCGAAGCAGATCGAGATGTCCATCGCGGTGATGACCAGCTCGACGACCTTCTGGAAGCGCTCGGTCTCGAAGGACTGGTTGCCCTTGCCGTCGTCCTTCAGGAACTTCATCAGGTTCAGCGAGGCGAGGTTGCAGGACGTGTTGTCCAGGTGCATGTACTCGCTGCACGGGTTCGACGCGGTGATCCGGCCGGACTCGGGGCAGGTGTGCCAGTTGTTGATCATGTCGTCGTACTGGATGCCCGGGTCGGCACAGGCCCAGGCCGCCTCGGCGATCTTGCGGAAGAGCGCCTTGGCGTCGACCTCCTCGATGACCTCACCGGTCATCCGGGCACGCAGGCCGAAGTCGGTGCCCTTCTCGACCGCGCGCATGAACTCGTCGTTCACGCGGACCGAGTTGTTGGCGTTCTGGTACTGGACGGACGTGATGTCGTCGCCGCCCAGGTCCATGTCGAAGCCCGCGTCGCGCAGGACGCGGATCTTCTCCTCCTCGCTGACCTTCGTCTGGATGAAGTCCTCGATGTCGGGGTGGTCGACGTCGAGGACGACCATCTTGGCCGCGCGGCGGGTGGCGCCACCGGACTTGATGGTTCCGGCGGAGGCGTCGGCGCCCCGCATGAAGGAGACGGGACCGGAGGCGTTGCCGCCGGAGGACAGCAGCTCCTTGGAGGAGCGGATGCGGGACAGGTTCAGACCGGCGCCCGAACCGCCCTTGAAGATCATGCCCTCTTCCTTGTACCAGTCGAGGATCGACTCCATGGAGTCGTCGACGGACAGGATGAAGCAGGCGGAGACCTGCTGGGGCTGCGGCGTGCCGACGTTGAACCAGACCGGGCTGTTGAAGCTGAAGATCTGGTGCAGCAGGGCGTAGGCCAGCTCGTGCTCGAAGATCTCGGCATCGGCGGGCGAGGCGAAGTAGGAGTTGTCCTCGCCGGCCTTGCGGTACGTCTTCACGATGCGGTCGATGAGCTGCTTGAGCCCGGTCTCGCGCTGCGGGGTGCCCACGGCGCCCCGGAAGTACTTGCTGGTGACGATGTTGACCGCGTTCACCGACCAGAAGTCGGGGAACTCGACGCCACGCTGCTCGAAGTTGATCGAGCCGTCGCGCCAGTTGGTCATGACGACGTCACGGGGCTCCCACGCCACCTCGTCGTACGGGTGCACGCCGGGGGTGGTGTGGATGCGCTCGATGCGCAGCCCCTTGCCGGCCTTGGTGCCCTTGGTACGGGAACCTCGTGCCGGACCGCTCGCCGTCTCTGTCATGCCGCCTCCCATGTACGGGCGAAAACGCCCTGAAATGCCCCGATGTTCCCAGGGCACGTGTTCTGTCTGGTGTCGCGGGCACCCTCAGCTACGACCCGCGACAGGTCTTCGGTGCGCCGCCCGACGTCCGGTCCGGGGACTTCTCCCCGGTTCCGGCCGGTCAGTCGGCGGCGCGGGCGGGCACGGGGACCTGGGTGGTCCGTCCCGTCCCGCTCTGGTCTTCCTGGCTCCCCGCCGTCGCGTCCTCGACGTGCCCGTCGTCCGCGGCGGGGTCCGGCGTCGCTTCGCGCAGTTCGGCGATGGCGGCCTCGAAGTCCTCCAGCGAGTTGAACGCCCGGTAGACCGAGGCGAACCGCAGATACGCGACGAGGTCGAGCTCCTGCAACGGGCCGAGTATGGCCAGCCCCACGTCGTGGGTGGTCAGCTCGGCACTCCCGGTGGCCCGCACCGCCTCCTCGACCCGCTGGCCGAGCTGGGCGAGCGCGTCCTCGGTCACGGGACGCCCCTGGCACGCCTTGCGCACACCGTTGATGACCTTGGTACGGCTGAACGGCTCGGTGACGCCGGACCGCTTCACCACCATGAGCGAACACGTCTCCACGGTCGTGAAACGACGGGAGCAGTCGGGGCACTGGCGGCGCCTGCGGATCGACGTGCCGTCGTCGGTCGTACGACTGTCGACCACCCGGCTGTCGGGGTGCCTGCAGAAGGGGCAGTGCATGATCTCCAACCCTCCTCACAGCAGACTCGATGGCCTCGCCGGGCCTCAGGGGCCTCACGAAGCAGCCCCAAGCATAGGCGATCGCGGAGGCCCGGAAGACCCGGGGTCCAAGATCAACCACAACTTGTGGGGCTCTGTAGCCGTCTCACCACTACATGTGGGGATGGCTCAGATTTCACGGGAAACGCGCGTGTCGCTGTGGACAGAGGCTCCGGGAGCGGCTCGAGAGCCCGCCGGGGCGACACGCACCAGCCTCCCGCAGTGCCGGGCGGGCGCACAGGGATACGGTGAACACCGCGCGGAGCCCTCGGGGAATTACGGCGGGGATCACACCGCGGGTGGACCCGGCCACCGGTCGGTCACCGTTTGAATGGCACACTGGCGACGGCCGCGAGGCCATCCGCCCCGGCGGTGAAGAGTACAACAATGGGCACTTTTGCCCGCCGGACGTCGCGCAAGCCATACACCCGGACACTTGATCGCGTCAGGTGAATCGCACTTTTTCACTCGAACGTGTGTTTGGCGCAACCTTTCGAAAGCTACTACCGTTGTGCAGCAGGGAGACCATCGAGAGGGGCCGACGTGACCACGACCGCAGACAGTGCCGCCATCACCGCCCAGGACCGCTCCCAGGGCCGGATGGAGCCGGTGCACGCGATGAACGAAGCCGCGCCCGAGGGCCACAAGCGCTCCCTGCCGGGCCGACCTCCAGGCATCCGCGCGGACAGCTCGGGGCTCACCGACCGACAGCGCCGGGTGATCGAGGTCATCCGGGACTCCGTGCAGCGTCGTGGCTACCCGCCGTCCATGCGGGAGATCGGCCAGGCCGTCGGCCTCTCCAGCACCTCCTCGGTCGCGCACCAGCTCATGGCGCTGGAACGCAAGGGCTTCCTGCGCCGCGACCCGCACCGGCCCCGCGCGTACGAGGTGCGCGGCTCCGACCAGGCGGTCAGCGTGCAGCCCACGGACACCGCCGGCAAGCCCGCCGCGTCGTACGTCCCGCTGGTCGGCCGCATCGCGGCCGGTGGCCCGATCCTCGCCGAGGAGTCCGTCGAGGATGTCTTCCCCCTTCCCCGGCAGCTCGTCGGCGACGGTGAGCTGTTCGTCCTCAAGGTCGTCGGCGACTCCATGATCGAGGCCGCGATCTGCGACGGCGACTGGGTCACGGTCCGCCGCCAGCCCGTCGCGGAGAACGGCGACATCGTGGCCGCCATGCTCGACGGCGAGGCCACGGTCAAGCGCTTCAAGCGCGAGGACGGCCATGTCTGGCTCCTCCCGCACAACGCGGCCTACGAGCCCATCCCCGGCGACGACGCCACCATCCTCGGCAAGGTCGTCGCGGTGCTCCGCCGCGTGTGACGCCCGCACCGGACAAGCCCCCCGGCTCGTCCCCCTGCACCGGGCCCCGGAACCCCTGCGCCGGTTCCGGGGCCCTGCCATTTCCGTCAGCGGCGGGGGCGGGCCGGTACGCCGGGCCGCCCCCGCCCCCGGCTCACTCCCCCTCGGCCTCCTTGGCCATCGCGTCGATCGCCGCGAGCGACTTGCGCACCTGATTGCGGTCGGTCGTGGTCCAGAAGTCAGGCAGTGAAGCCTTCAGGTACGACCCGTACCGGGCGGTCGCCAGCCGCTGGTCCAGCACGGCGACCACGCCACGGTCCCCGGACGCCCGGACGAGGCGGCCGGCGCCCTGTGCCATGAGCAGCGCGGCGTGGGTGGCCGCCACCGCCATGAAGCCGTTGCCGCCCCCGTCCTCCACCGCCTTCTGGCGGGCGCTCATCAGCGGGTCGTCGGGGCGCGGGAACGGAATCTTGTCCATGACCACGAGCTGACAACTGGGGCCCGGCACGTCCACGCCCTGCCACAGCGACAACGTGCCGAAGAGACAGGTGCGGGGGTCGGCCGCGAAGTTCTTGATCAGCTCGCCGAGGGTCTCCTCGCCCTGGAGCAGGATGGGGAACTCGGGGATGCGCACCCGCAGTTCCTCCGCCGCGAGCTGCGCGGCCCGCATGGAGGAGAACAGGCCGAGCGTGCGTCCGCCTGCGGCCTGGATCAGCTCGGTCAGCTCGTCCAGCATGTCGCCGCGGTCGCCGTCCCGGGCGGGGCGGGCGAGGTGCTTGGCGATGTAGAGGATGCCCTGCTTGCGGTAGTCGAAGGGCGAGCCGACGTCGATGCCCTTCCACTGCGGCAGGTCGTCGCCCTCGGTCCCCTCCGGAGCCAGGCCCAGCGAGGCGCCGACGCCGTTGAAGTCGCCGCCGAGCTTCAGGGTCGCCGAGGTCAGGACGACGCTGCGGTCGGTGAAGAGCTTCTCGCGGAGCAGCCCGGACACCGACATCGGAGCGACCCGCAGGGAGGCGCCGAAGCGGTCGTGGCGCTCGTACCAGACGACGTCCCACTCCGAGCCGTTCAGCACCCGCTCGGCGACGGCGTACACCGTCTCGACCGAGGCCACCGCCTGTTTGCGGACGGCGTCCTCGTCCTGCACGGACTTGTCGCGCGTCGAGCCGAGCGCGGTGATCACCGTGCGGGCCGCGTCGCGCAGGGCGGCCAGGGCGTAGCCGAGGTCCTCGGGGATCTCCTCCAGGCGGCCCGGGAGGGCCAGCTCCATCAGCCGCTCGAAGCCCTCGGCGGCGGTCTGGAGCTGGTCGGCGGCCTTCTCGTTGACGAGCTTGGCCGAGCGGCGGACCGCCCGGTTGACCTGGCCGGGGGTGAGTTCGCCGGTGGCGGCGCCAGTGACCCGGGAGACGAGTTCGTGCGCCTCGTCCACGATCAGCACCTCGTGCTGGGGCAGCACCGGGGCACCCTCGATGGCGTCGATCGCCAGCAGCGCGTGGTTGGTGACCACGACATCCGCGAGCTTGGCGCGCTCACGGGCCATCTCCGCGAAGCACTCGGCCCCGTACGCGCACTTCGAGGCGCCGAGGCACTCCCGCGACGACACCGACACCTGGGCCCAGGCCCGGTCGGAGACGCCGGGCGTGAGGTCGTCCCGGTCGCCGTTCTCCGTCTCGTCGGACCAGTCGCGCAGCCGGAGCAGGTCCTGGCCCAGCTTGCTGGTGGGGGCGGCCGCCTCGAACTGGTCGAAGAGCCCGTCCTCCTCGTCCTGCGGCATGCCCTCGTGCAGCCGGTGCAGACACAGATAGTTGGAGCGGCCCTTGAGCATGGCGAACTCCGGCCGGCGCCGCAGCAGCGGGTGCAGGGCGTCGACCGTGCGCGGCAGGTCGCGCTCCACGAGCTGGCGCTGGAGCGCGAGCGTGGCGGTGGCGACGACGACCCGCTCCCCGTGCGCGAGCGCGGGCACGAGATAACCGAGCGACTTTCCGGTGCCGGTACCGGCCTGGACCAGCAGATGGGAGGTGTCGTCGATCGCCTCGGCGACCGCTTCGGCCATGGTCACCTGGCCGGGGCGCTCCATGCCGCCGACGGCGGAGACGGCGGCGTGGAGGAGTTCGGGGAGTGAGGGCTTCGTCATAGCCCGACCACCCTACGGCCCCGGACTGACAATCGTGCCCGCTCCCCGGGGCGGGCGGAGCGGGATGCGAACACTTTCGAACTCCTGAACTTTTTCCGCGAAAGCGGGAACCCTGCGGAACTGCCGTACGTACAACACGTGAGCGCCCGGTCACGTGCTGCTACGAGGGTTCAGGCCGGACCCGGTCCCGGATCATGAGGGCGGCCCGCTTGCCGGGCAGATCGACCTCCGTCCGGCACTGGAACCCGGCCTTGCGGAAAGCGGTCACCGAGGGGGTGTTGCGAATGTCAGGTTCCGCGACGACACGTGTGCAAGCGTGCCGGCGTTCCATAACCAGGTCGGCCACGGCCGTGAGCAGGGCGGAGCCGAGCCCTCGTCCCCGGTGCGCGGCGTCCCCGATCAACAGGTGGATACCCGTGTCGTGCGGGCGCGCCTGATAGAGGCGGGCCAGCGGGTCGAGGTCGGCCCGGTAGACCTCCCAGTAGCTCATGGCGGTGCCGTCGAGCGTGCCCAGGCAGGGGACGCTGCGTCCCTCGCCGTCGAGCTGGGCGCGGAGGTGGCGCTCGGTCCGGTCCTGGGGCCCGGTCAGCTCCCAGAACTCGGCGACGGCCGGGTCGTTCATCCACCCGTGGATGAGGGGGAGATCGCGGTCGAGGCGGACCGGGACCAGTTCAAAGGTGCCCACAGAAGTGGGGGTTGGGCCCCAGGAGCGGATGCCGTCCAGCAGGTCTGCGGCGCGGGAGGCCGCCTGGTCGGGCAACGCGGCTCGCAGGGCCGTGAATTCGGCGGGCAGGCGCAGATCCAGTGTCTCTTCGTTGTCCCAGAGGAGCGCGCTCGCCCCGGTGTCGGCGCTGCCTGGGCAGTCGGGGGCGACCGTGGCGGGAAGGGCTTCGGCGGCGCCGGTGTCGGTGAGGGACACGTGCGCTCCTCTCATGGGGCGGGCGGATTACGGGATCAGGCATGAAGGGGGTTGGCGATGGTGACGTAGACGGACTGGGTGTCGACGGGTCCGACGAGTTCGTCCAGGCCGTGCAGCCGGGTCAGCAGGTTGGCCTTGCAGCGCAGTACGGGTGAGTCGAGCAGGCTGCCCGGCAAGGAGCTGCGCAGGGCGGCGGGGCCGGTGGCGGCCGCGGTGAGGAAGCGGCGGAACGCGGCAAGGAGGAGGTGTTCGTCGGCCAGGCGCTGGGAGCCGAAGGCGCCGATGAGGCCGAACACGTTGTTGACGGCGAGGTAGTAGGCGAAGCGTTCGTCGGTGACCTCGTCGGAGACGAAGGTGTCGCTGCGCTCCCCGATGCCCGGCAGCCGGGCGTCGAGCTCGCCCCGGCGGGACTCGCGGAAGTAGAAGCCCTGGTTGTCGCGGTAGCGGCCGCCGGCCGGCCAGCCGTCCTGGTCGAGGCGGAGCAGGGTGTTCTGCTGGTGCGCCTCCAGCGCGATCCCCGCCTCGCCGTCGAGCCAGAGCACGGGCCGGACGACCTGTTCGAGGTAGCGCAGGAACCACTCGGCGGCGACCGCGCCCACGGGACGGCCGGTGCGGGCGGCGAGCCGCGCGACGAGCTGGGCCAGGCAGGAGCGGAGACCACTGGGGCCTGCCGCCGGACTCGGCTCGAAGTCCGGGCGCGGGGAGACGAGTCCGGCGACGCAGCCGATGTCGTCGCTGGGAGCGAAGGGGTTGTGCCTGATCATCACATCGAGGCCGGGCACGGGCAGCCCGTCCGGGTCGTCCACGGCGAGCCAGGCGGGGTCGCGGACGATGTCGAAGCCGGGGTGGGCGGCCTGCCACTGCTTCGCCAGTCCGGCGCGCAGCAGGCGGTGCACCTCGACGCCCCGGTGGAGTTCCTTGCGCAGGTTCTCCCGGCGGGAGTTGGTGATGCGCAGGCCGAGCGACAGCTTGAGCATCGCCGGGGAGCCCGAGCGGTGGACGGTCCGCACGGAGGAGGTGGGGTGCCAGGGCGAGCCGAGGGGGCCGAGGTCGCGCAGGAGGCCGGCGTCCAGCAGGGCGGCGACCGGCGCGCGGTGGCGTACGTCGCGGGCCTGCCAGGGGTGCAGGGGCAGGGCGCTGTAGCCCTCGGGCAGGGTCAGCGCGGTTCCGGCGAGTTGTCGGAGGAGCTGGTCGGCGGGGACGGGGCGGCCGCGTTCGGTCCAGGCCGAGTCGGAGGCGAGCAGGGAGGGGGCGACGGCCATCCAGTGCAGGGGGAAGGAACCGCGGAGTTCCGGCGCGTACTGCTGGGCCTCGGCGTCGGTGAGTTGCTCGCGGCTCTTCGGGGTGGGGTGGAGGGGGTGACCGAGGAGGAGGGCCTGTTCGGCGCTGAGGAAGAGGTCGGGCCCGTCCTCGGGGTGGGCGCGGCGGTCGCGCAGGAAGGTGGCGGTGCGGCGCTGTGAGTCGGCGACCCGGGCGACGAGGTCGGCACCGTCCGCCGGGGCGGTGCCGTGGGGCTCGACGGTGTCCGCCTGGCCGGGGCTCTCGCGGGTGAGCAGGGCGGCGAGGGTGACGGCGTCGACCGAGGGGGCGTGCTCGGGGGCACCGGCGAGCCGGGGTGGGCCGAAACGGTGCCAGCCGGTCGGGGACCAGTGACGGATCGGGGTGATGAGGGCGGTGCCGCTGGCCGGGAGCGGGATGACCAGGACGCCGTGGGCCGGGGCGGCGAGGCCGGTCTCGCGTACCCAGCAGCGCAGGAGGTTCTCCACCGCCGCCGCCTGGGCCGCGGTGTGCGGGTCGGGGGCCTCCAGTGGGTCGGCGTCGGGCTCGCCGGGCCGTCCGGCGACCGGTGTGCGCCGCTTCTGGTGCGGCACCGCGTCGGCGAGAGGTACGGGGGCGCTGCCGGAGTCCGCCGGTTCGTCGGGGGTCTCGGAACGGCCGTCGGGTGCGGGGGTGGCGTTCATGCCAGTTCCTCGGGGGTGGTGCGGGTGCGGGTTGGGTCGCGGAGCGGTTCCGCATGGCGGAGGAGAGGTGGGCGGTGACCAGAACAGGGGGTGCCGACGCGCGCCGGACACGGTTCCGGGGCCGGCCGTGGTGCGGCAGTGTGGCGATGCCTGGAGGTGGGTCCGCCGCTCTCCGCCGATGCGCGCGGATCGTGCGCGTCAGCGGTGGGGTGATCTGGCGGGGGCTAGCCCGTGCGCTGGTGGTCGCGGCTCGCGGCGGTCACCGCGTCGGCGAGGCGGTCCAGTACGGCCGACGCCTGCTCGTCGCTGATGGTCAGCGGCGGGAGGAGCCGTACGACACTGTTGTGGCGGCCGCCGAGTTCCACGATCAGACCCCGGTCGAGGCACTCGCGCTGGACGGCGGCGGCGAGTTCGGGGGCGGCGGGGTGGGGCGCCGTAGCGGAATCCCAGCCGTCCGCCTCGGCGCCGCGCGCCTCCGGCACGGTCCCGCCCCTTGGCGCGGCATCCGGATTGACGAGCTCGACCCCGATCATCAGCCCACGCCCCCGCACGTCTCCCACACAGGCGAACTCGGCTTGGAGCTGCCGGAGCTGGTTCAGCATGCGGGCGCCGAGGGTGGCGGCTCGTTCGGCGAGGCCGTTCTCGCGGACGTGGGCGAGGGTGGCGGTGCCCGCGGCCATGGCGAGTTGGTTGCCCCGGAAGGTGCCCGCGTGGGCGCCGGGCTGCCAGACGTCGAGTTCCTCGCGGTAGACGATGACGGCCAGCGGGAGGCTGCCGCCGATGGCCTTGGACAGGACCATCACGTCGGGGGTGATCCCGCTGTGGTCGACGGCCCAGAAGGCGCCGGTGCGACCGACGCCGGTCTGGACCTCGTCCGCGATCAGGGGGATGGACCGGTCGGCGGTGATCCGTCGCATCCGGCGCAGCCAGTCGTCCGGCGCCGGGATCACGCCGCCCTCGCCCTGGACGGGTTCGAGGATCATCCCGGCGGGCCGGGGCACACCCGACTTGGGGTCGTCGAGGACGGACTCGGTCCAGCGGGCGGCGAGTTCGGCACCGCGCGGGCCGCCGACACCGAAGGGGCAGCGGTAGTCCTGCGGATAGGGCAGGCGGCCCACCTGGAGGTCGGGGGCGCCGCCGGACGCCGCCAGGGCGCCCGCGGTCATCCCGTGGTAGGCGCCGGTGAAGGCGAGGATGCCGCTGCGTCCCGTGGCGGCCCGGACCAGTTTGAGGGCGGCCTCTACGGCGTCGGTCCCGGCCGGGCCGCAGAACTGCACGCGGGCCCGGTCGGCGAACCCGGCCGGCAGGGTGCGGAACAGTTCGGTGATGAAGGCGTCCTTGACCGGGGTCGCCAAGTCCAGCACGGAGAGGGGTGCCCCGGAGTCGAGGACCTTGCGGATGGCCTCCAGCACCACGGGATGGTTGTGCCCGAGGGCCAGCGCCCCGGCGCCGGAGAGACAGTCGAGGTAACGACGGCCGTCCGCGCCCTCGATGGTGAGACCACGCGCCCGCACGGGCACGATGGGCAGGGCCCGGGCATAGGTACGCGCGGCGGACTCGCGCGCCGACTGGCGCCTGAGAATCCCCTCGTACACGGCCGGAGTTCCCCGGTGGGTGCTGTCGGCCTCCGACTCGGTCACGGCCACGGCTCGCTGTCCTCCCGCTGTCCAGAGGCGAGTTGCTCGACGGGGACGGGCGCAGGCAGCGGTCCCCCACGGCTACCAACAGCCGTCTGGCCGCCTGGTTACGGGTTGCTTCAAGATCCTTGCCGTGACGTAACCGTTGCGGTTCCGTCAGAAGTCCCCTACAGCGAACGCATAGTGTGTGGTCCCGTCCCGGAAGTCCGGGGAACCGGCGTCGACTGGGCGCGAGTTGAGCGCCAGTGCCGGGCCGAAGCGCCAAGTTCCTTCACAACAGGGAGAGTCACCACCATGCACTCCATACGGCCGTCGTCCACCGCTCGCCGAGGCAGGGGTACGCCCCGCAGGGCCTCCCGCGTGCTGGCGGCCGTCGCCCTCGCCTCGGCGCTGGCGCTGACCGCCAGCGCGTGCGACGGAGACGGTGACGACAACGCCGGCGGCAGCCCGTCCTCCACCGCGCGGGGCTCGGACGGGAAGGTCCGGGTGCCGCAGGACCTCCAGGACAAGCTCCGTCAGCACGGCATCGACATGGACAAGTGGAAGGACGGCGCCTGGAAGAACTGGGACCGGGACGACTGGCTGCGCGAGGCCAACGACTTCATCAACCCGATCATCAACGGTCTGTGGGACAAGGACCGGATGCGCGGCGCCGACGACCCGGCCAAGCGGGTCGACGACAACGACCTCTCCGGCGACCAGGGCGTGACCGACCCCGAGCCGCAGCCCGTGCAGGCCAAGGCGGTACGCCCGCCGTACCACACCAACGCCGCCACCTCCGGCAAGGTGTTCTTCGACTCCCCCAAGGGCACGATGGTCTGCTCGGCCACGGTGGTCGAGGACCCGGCGCACCCGGGCAAGTCCAACCTGATCTGGACGGCCGGCCACTGTGTGCACGCGGGCAAGAAGGGCGGCTGGTACCGCAACATCGCCTTCGTGCCGTCGTACAACAACCAGAGCCTGTCCTCCTCGGAGATGGAGGGCGCCTCCCGCGCGCAGGTCGCGCCGTACGGTGTCTGGTGGGCCGACGCCGCGAAGACCTCGCAGCAGTGGATCGACGGGGGCGGCGAGACGGGAGGCAACGGTGCCTCCTACGACTTCGCGGTGATCCACGTGACGCCGGAGCAGGGCAATGGGGGCAAGTCGCTGGAGGAGACGGTCGGCGGCGCGCTGCCGGTGGACTTCGCCGCTCCCGCCGCGACCGAGGTGAGTGCGGTCACCGCGAGCGGTTACCCGGCGGCGGAGCCGTACAACGGCCAGTTGCTGTACCAGTGCCAGGACAAGCCGGGCCGGCTGTCGATCGCCAAGGCGGACCCGACGATGTACCGCATCGGTTGCACCATGACCGGCGGTTCCTCCGGTGGCGGCTGGGTGGAGCAGGGCGCGAACGGCAAGCCCGCGCTGGTCTCCAACACCTCGATCGGCCCGGCCTCCTCCGGCTGGCTGGCCGGTCCCCGGCTCGGTGAGGTCGCCAAGGGCGTGTACGACTCGGTGAGCGCGAAGTTCGCGGACCGGTAGCCGTACCGCACCCATGACGAAGGCCCGCCGCCCCCTCTCGCAAGGGGACGGCGGGCCTCTTCGTGCTCCGGTGTACCGCCGGTCAGGCGGTCGCGGTGGGCGTGTACGGGGCCAGGTCGGCCGCCAGCTCCGCGTGCACCCGGACCTTGATGAGGGTGCCCTCGGCGGTGTGCTCCTCGGACAGCACCTCGCCCTCGGTGTGCGCGCGGGCGACCAGCTTGCCCTGCGTGTACGGCACGAGCGCCTCGACCTCGACCGAGGGGCGGGGCAGCTCCTCGTCGATCAGGGTGAGCAGCTCCTCCAGGCCCTGGCCGGTGCGCGCCGAGACGGCGATGGACCGCTTCTCGATCCGCAGCAGCCGCTGAAGCACCAGCGGGTCGGCCGCGTCCGCCTTGTTGATCACGACGATCTCGGGCACGTCGGTCGCGCCGACCTCCCGGATCACCTCACGCACGGCGGCGAGCTGCTCCTCCGGGACCGGGTGCGACCCGTCCACCACGTGCAGGATGAGGTCGGAGTCGCCGACCTCCTCCATGGTGGAGCGGAACGCCTCGACCAGGTGGTGCGGCAGGTGCCGGACGAAGCCCACGGTGTCGGCCAGCGTGTACAGCCGGCCGCTCGGGGTCTCCGCGCGGCGGACGGTCGGGTCGAGCGTGGCGAACAGGGCGTTCTCCACCAGGACCCCCGCGCCCGTGAGGCGGTTGAGCAGGGAGGACTTGCCGGCGTTGGTGTAGCCGGCGATGGCGACGGAGGGCACCTTGTTGCGGCGGCGCTCCTGACGCTTGATCTCGCGGCCGGTCTTCATCTCCGCGATCTCGCGGCGCATCTTCGCCATCTTCTCGCGGATGCGGCGCCGGTCCGTCTCGATCTTGGTCTCACCGGGACCACGTGTGGCCAGGCCACCGCGGCCGCCACCCATCTGCCGGGACAGCGACTGACCCCAGCCGCGCAGCCTCGGCAGCATGTACTGCATCTGGGCGAGCGCGACCTGCGCCTTGCCCTCACGGGACTTGGCGTGCTGGGCGAAGATGTCGAGGATCAGGGCCGTGCGGTCGATGACCTTGACCTTGACGACGTCCTCGAGCTGGATGAGCTGGCCGGGGCTCAGCTCACCGTCACAGATGACGGTGTCCGCGCCGGTCTCCATCACCACGTCGCGCAGTTCCAGGGCCTTGCCGGAGCCGATGTAGGTGGCCGCGTCGGGCTTGTCGCGGCGCTGGATGACGCCGTCGAGCACGAGGGCGCCCGCCGTCTCCGCGAGGGCGGCCAGCTCCGCGAGGGAGTTGTCCGCGTCCTGGGCGGTGCCGGTGGTCCACACTCCGACGAGTACGACCCGCTCCAGGCGGAGCTGGCGGTACTCGACCTCGGTGACGTCCTCCAGCTCGGTGGACAGCCCCGCCACGCGGCGCAGGGCCGCACGCTCGGAGCGGTCGAACTGGTCGCCGTCCCGCTCGCCGTCGATGTCGTGCTTCCAGGCGACGTCCTCTTCCATCAGGGCATCGGCCCGAAGACCTTCGGGATAGGCGTGCGCGAGGCGCTTGGCGTCCTGTGAAGGGGAAGAAGAGGAGGTCATTGGTTCCTTACGTCGAGGGGAGGACCGGTCCGGCGGTCGGCCGACCGGGAGGTCGGCGAGGGACCGGTTTTCATCAGGGACAACGCGCGCGTGCCCCGGGAGATTCCCGTGCGCCGCGCCGCGCCGACCGGAAGATGGTCGCACGGCGCGGAGCACCGCGTCATCGGGTTATCGCCGGGGCGCCCAGGCCCGGCAGCCGTTCCGGAGATCAGCTCTTCTTCTTGGCCGAGCCCGACGGCGCCGGCGCCGGCACCTGCTTCCAGTCCGGGTGGCCGGGCATGGGCGGTGTCTTCTCGCCGTACAGCCAGTCCTGGAAGAAGCCGGTCAGGTCACGGCCGCCGATGGCGGAGGCGAGGCGGACGAAGTCGGCGGTGCCGACGCTGGTGTCCCGGTTCTGCTGGACCCACACCTTCTCCAGCCGCTCGAAGGCGTCCTTGCCGATCTCCTGGCGCAGGGCGAAGAGCACCAGGGCGGCGCCGTCGTAGATGTTGGGGCGGAAGATGCCGATCTTCTGGCCGGGGGCGGGCGGCTTGGGCTTCGCGGGCGGGCCACCGGCGGCGCGCCAGCGGTCGGAGGCTCCGTAGGCGGCCTTCATGCGGTCCTGAAGGGGGCGGTCCGCCTTCTCCTCCGCATAGAGGGCCTCGTACCAGGTGGCGTGGCCCTCGTTGAGCCAGACGTCGGACCAGGTGCGGGGGCTGACGCTGTCACCGAACCACTGGTGGGACAGCTCGTGGACCATGACCGACTCGATGTACCACTTGGGGTAGGCGGGCTCGGTGAAGATGTCCTTCTCGAACAGCGACAGGGTCTGCGTCTCCAGCTCGAACCCGGTGCTGGCCTGCGCCATCAGCACGCCGTAGGTCTCGAACGGGTACGGGCCGATCTTGCTCTCCATCCACGCGATCTGGTCCGGCGTCTTGGCGAGCCAGGGTTCCAGCTCCTGCTTGTCGGCGGCGGGCACCACGTCGCGCAGTGGCAGCCCGTGCGGGCCCTTGCGCTGGACGACGGCGGAGTGGCCGATGGACACCTGGGCGAGTTCGGTGGCCATGGGGTGCCGGGAGCGGTAGCTCCAGGTGGTGGAGCCACCCGTCTTGACCGCGCCGGTCGGCAGGCCGTTGGCGACGGCGGTGTAGCCGTTCGGGGCGGTGACGTGGAAGGTGAACATCGCCTTGTCGGACGGGTGGTCGTTGCACGGGAAGACCAGGTGCGCGGCGTCGGCCTGGTTGGCCATGGCGAGCCCGTCGGTGGTCGGGACCCAGCCGCCGTCCTGGTCGTCCGCGGCGACGGGGTCGCTGGTGTGCCGCACGGTGATCCGGGTCAGGCTGCCCAGCGGCAGGGAGTGGTCCGGGGTGACGACGAGGTCCTCACCGGCGCTGGTGAAGGCGGCCTTGCGGCCGTCGACCTCGACGGACTCGACGGTGCCGTGGGCGAAGTCGAGGTTGATCCGCTTCAGGGAGTCGGTGAGCCGGGCGTCGATGGTGGTGACGGCCTGGAGCGGCTTGTCGTTGCTGCCGGGATAAGTGAAGGCGAGGTCGTACGCGGCCACGTCGTAGCCGGGGTTGCCCAGCTCCGGGAAGATCCGGTCGCCGACGCCCAGCGGTTCGGCGGGGGCTCCGGCGGCGACGAGACAGACGGTGACGGCCGAGGCGAGCAGGGCCGCCTTCGGGCGCCGGAGGAACCGGAGTGCGGGGTGCGGGCGCGTGGGGCGAGTGAGCAGCATGCCCCACCGCTACCAGCGCCCGGCCGCCGGGTGGCGACGGCGCGCGCCAGGCCCACTCGATCGGGTCGGTCAGGCGGCGGGCGCCTGGGCTCGGCTGACGTCGTACACGCCGGGCACGTCGCGCATCGCGCGCATCAGGGCGGGCAGTTCGGCGGCGTCCGGGAGCTGGAGGGTGTAGGTGTGGCGGACCCGCTGCTGGTTCGGGGACTCCACGGTGGCGGAGACGATCTCGGCGCCCTCCACGGCGATCGCCTCGGTGAGGTCGGCGAGCAGATGGGGACGGCTGAACGATTCGGCGACCAGGGTGACCCGGCACGCCGTGGTGTCCCCCCAGCGCACGGCGATCTCCTCGCGCCCCCGGCTCTTCATGTCCTCGACCATGGAGCACTCCACCCGGTGCACGGTCACCGCTCCCCCGCGCACCGCGAAGCCGACGATGTCGTCGGGCGGCACGGGCGTACAGCAGCCGGCCAGGCGCACCGGGCCGCCCGGCCGGTCCAGCAGCACGTCGGCGCCCCGGGGGCGCGCGGCGGGGGCGCTGCTGGCGGGGCGGCTGCCGCCGGGGGCGTCGGCGGTGTCGGAGGGGCGGCCGTCGGCGCCGGGGTGGGCCGCCAGCCAGCGCTGGATGGCGATGCGCGCGGCCGGGGTGTGGGCGTGCTCCAGCCATTCGCGGGAGGGTTCGGAGGCCGGGTCCTGGCCCATGAGGAGCTGCACGGTGTCGCCGTCGCGCAGGACGGTGCCGAGGGCGGCCAGGCGGCCGTTGACGCGGGCCCCGATGCAGGCGTGGGCGTCGTCGCCGTACTGCGCGTAGGCGGCGTCCACGCAGGTGGCGCCCTCGGGGAGGCCCAGGGTGCCGCCGTCGGGCCGGACGACGGTGATCTCGCGGTCCTGGGCGAGGTCGTCGCGCAGGGTGGACCAGAAGGTGTCGGGGTCGGGGGCGCCGCGCTGCCAGTCGAGGAGGCGGGAGAGCCAGCCGGGGCGGGTGGGGTCGGCCCGCTCGCCGTCGAGGCCGGCGGTCTGTTCCTCGGCGGGCGGTGTGTAGGGGTTGCCGAGGGCGATCACCCCGGCCTCTGCGGCCTGGTGCATGCGATGGGTGCGGATGAGGACCTCGACGACCTGGCCGTCCGGGCGGGCCACGGCGGTGTGCAGCGACTGGTAGAGGTTGAACTTCGGTACGGCGATGAAGTCCTTGAACTCCGAGACCACCGGGGTGAGACAGGTGTGCAGTTCACCGAGGACGGCGTAACAGTCCGCGTCCTCGTTCACCAGCACCAGCAGGCGGCCGAAGTCGGTGCCGCGCAGCGGGCCGCGCTTGCGGGAGACGCGGTGGACGGAGACGAAGTGGCGGGGCCGGATGAGGACTTCGGCCGGGATGTCGGCCTCGCGCAGCACCCCGCGCACCTCGTCAGCGACCTCGGCGAGCGGGTCTCCCCCGGCCGCGTTCTCCGCGATGAGTTCGCTGGTGCGGGCGTATTCCTCGGGATGGAGGATGGCGAAGACGAGGTCTTCCAGCTCGGTCTTGAGGGCCTGCACACCGAGGCGTTCGGCGAGCGGGATGAGGACGTCGCGGGTGACCTTGGCGATCCGCGCCTGTTTCTCGGGGCGCATCACGCCGAGGGTGCGCATGTTGTGCAGCCGGTCGGCGAGTTTGATCGACATCACGCGGACGTCGTTGCCGGTGGCGACGAGCATCTTGCGGAAGGTCTCCGGCTCGGCGGCGGCGCCGTAGTCGACCTTCTCCAGCTTGGTGACGCCGTCGACGAGATAGCGGACCTCCTCCCCGAACTCCTCGCCGACCTGGTCGAGCGTCACCTCGGTGTCCTCGACGGTGTCGTGGAGGAGGGAGGCGGTCAGGGTGGTGGTCTCGGCACCCAGTTCGGCAAGGATCAGGGTCACGGCGAGGGGGTGGGTGATGTACGGCTCGCCGCTCTTGCGCATCTGGCCGCGGTGGGAGGTCTCCGCCAGGAGGTAGGCGCGGCGCAGCGGGTCGAGGTCGGCGTCGGGGTGGTGGGCGCGGTGGGCCTCGGCGACGTGACCGATGGCGTCGGGCAGCTTGCTCCGGACGGCGGGGCCGAGCAGCGCGGCCCGGCCCAGCCTGCGCAGGTCGATCCGCGGCCGGGACTTTCTGCGGGCCACCGTGGGCGCCGTGGGCGCTACCGGGCCTGGGCTCGCGGGGTTCGTGGCCTCCGCACTCATGGGCACCTCCGGCTCGTGGACCGGCGGACGGGGCCCGAGGGGCATACGCGGCTCAGGGTTGGCGACGTTCCCCCGTCCGTGCCGGTGCTTGATGCTATCGAGCCCATCACGTGCTACCGACCGCCTCTCGGCCAGCGTGAAACGGATCACCCATTCGAGCGACGGGTCGGAGGTTTAGAGTTTGCGCCACGTGCCCTCCAGTCGGCCGCGGTATCGAACGGCCTCGCTGTCGGAGAAACGGCTGGTCCCCGGCGTCCGGAGCCACCGGGGAACGGTCCGTCCAGGTCAGCGGGTCGCGCTTTCCAGCCATTCGGCGTCGATCTCGCCCTCGGCGACGATCACGGCCGGACCCGTCATCTCGATCTCACCATCCGGTCGTTCGGTGATGACCAGCCGACCGCCGGGCACGTCCACGGCGTACGTCGCCGGGGTGCCGGTGACGGCCGGGTCGGCGCCGTCGCGCCGGGCGGCGGCCACGGCGACGGCGCAGGCGCCCGTGCCGCACGAACGGGTCTCTCCGGAGCCGCGCTCGTGCACGCGCATGGCGACGTGTCCGGGGGCCCGGTCGACGACGAACTCCACGTTGACGCCGTCCGGGTAGGCGCCCTCCGGGCCGACCGGCGGCGCGCTGTAGAGGTCACCGGCGTGCGCGAGGTCGTCCACGAAGGCGACGGCGTGCGGGTTGCCCATGTTCACGTTCCGCGCGGGCCAGCTCCGCTCACCGACGCTCACCATGACCTCGCCCTCGGGCAGGCGGGCCCGGCCCATGCCGACGGTGACCTCTCCGGCGCCGGAGTCGTCCTTGGCGATGTGGACCCGCTTCACGCCTCCACGCGTGGCGATGGTGAGGTCACCTTCGCCCACATGTCCGGCGTGCTGGAGGTAGCGCGCGAACACACGCACTCCGTTGCCGCACATCTCGGCGACCGAGCCGTCCCCGTTGCGGTAGTCCATGAACCACTCGGCCTCGCCGGCCATGTCCCGAGCCTCGGGGTGCGCGGCGGAGCGCACCACGTGCAGCACCCCGTCGCCGCCGATGCCGGCCCGGCGGTCGCAGAGCGCGGCGACGGCGGCGGGCGTCAGGTCCAGGGCGTTCTCGGGGTCGGGCACGATCACGAAGTCGTTCTCGGTGCCGTGACCCTTGAGGAATGCGATCCGCGTGCTCATCCCTCGATCGTACGGGGTGACCCGGACACCGTCCGAGGGCAGCCGGGGCGCTAGCGCAGGCGGGCGACCCGCCATACGGCGAGGACCGCGACGACGGCCACGAGCAGGGCGTAGGAGAGGGCGACGCGCCAGTCGGCGCGGCGGCCGGAGCCCCGCGGGGGCAGGCCGGGCCAGGTGTAGCCGACGCGGCGGGCGGCCATCATGCCCCAGCCGGCGGCGCAGGAGCAGATCAGCAGGCCCAGCATGGCGATGACCGCGCCGCTGTCGCCGAAGTCGAAGGCGAGCGGGAAGGCGAACATCAGCGAGCCGAGCGCGGCCAGGCCCACGATGGGCGCGAGCTGCCAGATGCGCAGCCGCCGCTGGGGGCGCAGTTCGACCTCGACCTCGGGGCCGCCCGCGAACATCTCCTCGGGCGTCGGTCCGTCGGCGACGACCACGAGGGGGATGTCGTCCGGACCGTCGTCGGTCAGACGGTCCTCGACGCCGGGCTCGTCACCGTCGGTGGTGATGTGCTCGGTGCCTGCTGCGGTGTCACGAGGGCCGGCCTCCATCGCCACGCGCCCTCCCAACTAGGACTGTCACTGGTCGATCGAAGCTCGATGATGGCACGGCGCCGGAGGCCGGGCTGACCGGTGGCGCATCCCGATGCCAGGACGTGATCAGGCTGTGACCGGTCGTTCGACCAACGCCAGCGCCCGCCCCGGAAGTTCCCCGCGGTCCGCCGCGGCCCCGCTGAGCCAGTGGACCCTGGGGTCGCGGCGGAACCAGGTGTCCTGGCGGCGCGCGAAGCGCTTGGTGGTGCGCACGGTCTCCGCGCGCGCCTCGTCCTCGTCGCACTCCCCGGCGAGCGCGTTGAGCACCTGCTGGTACCCGAGCGCGCGGGACGCGGTACGGCCCTCACGCAGTCCCTGGGCCTCCAGCGCACGCACCTCGTCCACGAGTCCGGCCTCCCACATGAGGTCGACGCGGCGCGCGATGCGCTCGTCCAGCTCGGGGCGGGCGACGTCGACGCCGATCTGGAGGGTGTCGTAGACCGAGTCGTGGCCGGGGAGATTGGCGGTGAAGGGGCGGCCGGTGATCTCGATGACCTCCAGGGCGCGGACGATGCGGCGCCCGTTGCTGGGCAGGATGGCACGGGCGGCCTCGGGGTCGGCGGCGGCCAGGCGCGCGTGCAGGGCGCCGGGGCCGCGCAGGGCCAGCTCGTCCTCCAGGCGGGCCCGGACCTCGGGGTCGGTGCCGGGGAACTCCAGGTTGTCGACGGCGCCGCGCACGTAGAGTCCGGAGCCGCCGACCAGGATCGGCCAGCGGCCCTCGGCGAGGAGGGCGTCGATGCGGGCGCGCGCCAGCTTCTGGTACTCGGCGACGGAGGCGGCGACCGTCACGTCCCAGATGTCGAGCAGGTGGTGCGGGATTCCGCCGCGTTCCTCGGGGGTGAGCTTGGCGGTGCCGATGTCCATCCCCCGGTAGAGCTGCATCGAGTCGGCGTTGATGACCTCGCCGCCGAGCTGCTGGGCCAGGAAGACGCCGAGGTCGGACTTTCCGGCCGCGGTGGGGCCGACGACGGCGATGACACGGGGGGTGGGGGATGCACTGCTCACCGCACCAGTCTCGCAAACCTCGCGGCTCCGCCGGTGGCCGACGGCGAATGACGTGGGGCTCAGCGGGCAGGGGTTACTGAGGTGGCCTGGGTGATCGCGTGGTGTGACGCCCGTTGGGCAGGGGTAACGTCCCTCACAAGCGCCGCATCACGCGCATTCGGGTTGTTCCGGAAGGTGGATCATGGGTCTGTTCGACAATGTGAAGGCCGCGCTCGGCCCGGCCAAGGACAAGGTGACGGACCTGGCCCGGCAGCATGGCGACAAGGTGCAGGGCGGGCTCGACAAGGCCGCGCAGGTGGTCGACGAGCGGACCAAGGGCAAGTACACCGACAAGATCCACGCCGGTACGGACAAGGCGAAGGAAGCGGTGGACCGCCTCGGCCAGGAGGGCCAGAGGCCCGGCGAGGGCACGCAGACCCCGCCGAAGAGCTAGCTCCAGGCGGCGACGAGGTAGCCGACGCCGTACGGCGCCTCGTCGTACAGCAGGGTGCCGTCCAGGCCCGCGCCCTCGGCCGCCGCGGCGAGGACCTGCCAGGGGCCGCGGCCGGACGCCTGGAGTTCGCGGGCGAGTCCGGTGTCGAGTGCGGCGAGGGCCGACAGGTCGGCGGTGCCGAGGGCGCGTGCGGCCTCGGCGTCGAAGGGGGCCGCGCGGTCGTCGAGGTAGCCGGGTGCCTTGAGCGTGCGGGAGGCGCTGCCGTCGCCCATCACCAGCAGGGCGATCCGGTCGTTCCCGTCGCCGGTCTCGGCGCCGAGTTCGGCGCACTGGACGGCGGGGAGATCAGCGTCCACGGCCACTCCCTCGACCGGTACGTCCGCCCAGCCGGTCCGCTCCAGCAGCCATGCGGCGACGGCCAGGGAAGCGGGCAGTTCCGGACCGGGCGCGTCCCCGGGACCGAGCCTCACATCCAGGTCGACGCCGAAGCCGCGGAAGGAACCCCGAGTGCCCTGCCGGTAGTGCCCGCCCTGCTCGGCGGGGCCGATGACCACCAGGCGGTCGGGGCGGGCGGCGGCGAGCACGCCGAGCGCGTCCGCGCAGGCGGCTCGGGCCGGGTCCAGTTCGGGCGCGGCGCCCGTGGCGACCTCGGGGACGAGCAGCGGTGGGCAGGGGCAGACGGCGGCTGCGACAAGCATGATCGGCAGCGTAACCCGCCTCGCCCCGGCCCGCGCATGCCGTGGACCGGGGGTGAGGCGCGTCAAGGGTCAGTCGCAGCCGCAGCCGCTCGTGGCGGCCGGCAGCGGCGCGGGGACGCCGATCTTCGGCAGGCCGAGCATGACGCCGGCCTTCTCGGCGGTCTCGGCCGCGTTGCGCTTCGCCCAGGCGTCGCCCGCGCGCGTGCGGCGCACGGCGAGAACGGGGCCCTCCGCGAGCAGGTGGTGCGGGGCTGCGTAGGTCACCTCGACGGTGACGACGTCGCCGGGGCGGACCTCGTCGTCCGGCTTGGTGAAGTGGACCAGGCGGTTGTCGGGGGCGCGGCCGGAGAGGCGGTGGGTGGCGCCGTCCTTGCGGCCCTCGCCCTCCGCGACCATCAGCTCCAGGGTGCGGCCGACCTGCTTCTTGTTCTCCTCCCAGGAGATCTCCTCCTGGAGGGCGACGAGGCGCTCGTAGCGAGCCTGCACGACCTCCTTGGGGATCTGGCCGTCCATGGTCGCGGCGGGGGTGCCGGGGCGCTTGGAGTACTGGAAGGTGAACGCCTGGGCGAAGCGGGCCTCGCGGGCCACCTGCATGGTCTGCTCGAAGTCCTCCTCGGTCTCGCCGGGGAAGCCCACGATGATGTCGGTGGTGATGGCCGCGTGCGGGATGGCGGCGCGGACCTTCTCGATGATGCCGAGGTAGCGCTCCTGCCGGTACGAGCGGCGCATCGCCTTCAGGACGGTGTCCGAGCCGGACTGGAGCGGCATGTGGAGCTGCGGCATCACGTTCGGCGTCTCGGCCATGGCGGCGATCACGTCGTCGGTGAAGTCGCGGGGGTGCGGGGAGGTGAAGCGGACGCGCTCCAGGCCCTCGATCTTTCCGCAGGCCCGCAGCAGCTTGCTGAACGCCTCGCGGTCACCGATGTCGGAGCCGTAGGCGTTGACGTTCTGACCGAGCAGGGTGATCTCGCTGACGCCCTCGGCGACCAGCGCCTCGATCTCCGCGAGGATGTCGCCGGTCCGGCGGTCCTTCTCCTTGCCGCGCAGCGCCGGGACGATGCAGAAGGTGCAGGTGTTGTTGCAGCCGACGGAGATCGACACCCAGGCCGCGTACGCGCTCTCGCGCCGGGTCGGCAGGGTGGAGGGGAACGCCTCCAGTGACTCGGCGATCTCGACCTGCGCCTCCTCCTGGACGCGGGCACGCTCCAGCAGCACGGGCAGCTTGCCGATGTTGTGCGTACCGAAGACGACGTCGACCCAGGGCGCCCGCTTCACGATGGTGTCGCGGTCCTTCTGCGCGAGACAGCCGCCGACCGCGATCTGCATGCCGGGCCGCGACGCCTTCCGCGGCGCGAGCCGGCCGAGGTTGCCGTAGAGCCGGTTGTCGGCGTTCTCGCGGACCGCGCACGTGTTGAACACGACCACGTCGGCGTCTCCGTCAGAACCCTCGGGCGCCCGTACGTAACCGGCGTCCTCGAGCAGCCCGGACAATCGCTCGGAGTCGTGGACGTTCATCTGGCACCCGTAGGTGCGCACCTCGTACGTCTTGGCTTCTCGAACGTCCACTGCCGGGCTCCGGTCGCTGCTGGTGGTCATGGGTCAAGGGTAGGCGGTCTCCGGAGGCCCTCCGTCCCGGCTCCCGGGGGCCCGTGACCGGGCACACAGCCGGATCGTCAGCCCTCGGCCGGGGTCCATCCCTGGCGGCGCAGGACCGCCGACACGTCGGGCGCCCGGTAGTGGTCGCCCTTCAGGACCTTGCCGTCCTCGCGGCGGCTGATCTCGCCGGACGGGCCGACCTTGCTCATGTTGGCGCGGTGGATCTCGGCGATGACCTCGTCGAGGTCGATGCCATGGACCAGGGCGGTGCCGTAGGCCACGTAGACCACGTCCGCCAGTTCCTGCGCGAGGTGGTCGAGCGGGCCGGTGACCGAGACCTCTGCCACCTCCGCGGCCTCCTCGGCGAGCAGTTCCCCTCGGTGCGCGGCGAGTTCAGGACTGATCTCGGTGGGTATGGCGCGGGCGTCGAGACCGAAGGCGCGGTGGAACTCGCTGACGAGACGGGCGGGAGAAGTGCTCATGCGGCGACTGTAACCGCCGCCTCCGACAGCCCCGCCGGTTGTCCACAGGCGGCCGGAGACCTGGCCGTCCGGTTGTCCACAGCCCTGGTCGGCCCGCTTCCGGCCTGGCAGGATCGCCCGCATGTCCAAGGTGTTCCCGTTCGCCGAGATCTCCGCCCGGCTGCCCGGCCGGCGCCGCTTGCTGTGGGCGTCGGGCGTGGGAGTCGTGGTGCTCGGCCTGCTGCTCTGGTGGCTGGCACCGCTCGGCGAGAAGCCACCGAGCGGGACGATCGTGTTCAGCACCGGCGGCACCCGCGGGGTGTACGAGGAGTACGGCCGCCGCCTGCGCAACGAGTTGGCGAAGGACATGCCTGGCCTGACCGTGAAGCTCACCAGCAGCGCCGGTTCACAGGAGAACGTGCAGCGGGTGGCGTCCGGCAAGGCCGACTTCACCATCGCGGCGGCCGACGCGGTACAGACGTACGAGCAGGCGCACCCCGCCGAGCACCGGCTGCGTGGGGTGGCCCGGCTCTACGACGACTATGTGCAGCTCATCGTGGCGCCCGGCGCCAAGATCGACAGCGTCGCCGACCTCCGGGACAAGCGGGTGGCCACCGGACTGCCCAACTCCGGCGTGCGGCTCATCGCGAACGGGGTGCTGAAGGCCGCCGGAATCGACCCGGAGAAGGACATCGTCCCGGTGTCCGCGGGGATCGACACCGGTCCGGCCATGCTGGCGGACCACGACATCGACGCCTTCTTCTGGTCCGGCGGCCTGCCCACCGGCGGGCTGACGGAGCTGGCGGACAAGTCGGGGTTCCGGTTCATACCGATAGAGGGGAAGCTCGTCTCCCAGTTGCACGCCGAGGGGGAGGCAGCGCGCTATTACCGCGCCACCAACATGCCCGAGTCCGCGTATCCGGTCGTGCAGGGCGGTTCCACAGTGGCCACCATCGCGGTGTCCAACCTGCTGATGACGCGCTCGGACCTGGACCCGAGGCTCACGGAGTGGATAACCCGCATCGTGATCAAGAGCCGGGACGAGATAGGCAAGCACGTGCACTCCGCGCAGCGCGTGGATCTGCGCACCGCGATATACACCGACCCGCTCCCCCTGCACACCGGGGCCCGGCGTTACTACCGCTCCGTCAAGCCCTGACGGGGGCCGGGGACGGGGGCGTGCCGGGGCAGGGTGACGGTGACCCGCAGGCCCTCGGGCTCGTGGTGGCCGTAGGAGATGGAACAGCCCGTCGCGGCGAGCAGGGCACGGGTGATGGACAGGCCCAGCCCTGAGCCCTTGATGTTCTGATGGCGCCCGCTGCGCCAGAACCGGTCGCCCACGCGCTCGAGTTCGTCGTCGGTCAGGCCCGGCCCGGTGTCGGTGACCTGGACGGTGGTGGTGTCACCGCTCGCGAGGACACCGACCTCGACCGTGCCGTGCTCGGGGGTGAACTTGACCGCGTTGTCGATCACCGCGTCCAGCGCACTGGACAGGGAGATCGCGTCGGCCCAGGCGGTCGTGGGCGGGCAGTCGCCGACCAGCCGGACGCCCTTGGCCTCGGCGGTCGGCGTCCAGGCCGCGACCCGTTCCTCGGCCAGCGCGCCGATGTCGGTCAGCCGGGCCTCGGTCTCCGCGTGCTCGGCCAGCGCCAGGTCGAGCAGGTCGTCCAGCACCTGGGCCAGCCGCTTGCCCTCGGTGCGCACGGAGGCGATCTCCTCGTTGCCCTCGGGGAGTTCGAGAGAGAGCAGTTCGATCCGCAGCAACAGCGCCGACAGGGGGTTGCGCAGTTGATGGGAAGCATCCGCGACAAAGGCGCGCTGCTGCTCCAGCACGTCCTCGACGTTGTCCGCCATCTCGTTGAACGACCGCGCCAGCCGCCGCAGTTCGGGCGGCCCGCCGCCGACCGCGACCCGGGACTTCAGCCGTCCGGTGGCGATGTCGTGGGTGGTGGCGTCCAGGATGCGGACCGGCCGCAGCACCCAGCCGGTCAGTCGCAGCGCCGCGCCCACCGCGAGCAGCATCGCCGCGATCTCACCGGCCGCGATCAGCGCCCAGCCGCGCAGCACCCGCCACCGCATCTGCTCGGTCGGCGAGTCGGTGACGACGACGGCGACCACGTCCCCGTCCCGGATGACCGGCGAGGCGACCACGAGCCGGGACCGCTGCCAGGGCCACACCTGGCCGGGGTCGTGGCTGCGGCGGCTGAGCAGCGCCTCCTCGAAAGCCGCCCGGACCGCCCCCTCCTGGGGTACGAACCAGTCGCCGGGGGCGTTGACCATGGCGGAGCGATCGCTGTAGAAGACGCCGGCACGGATGTCGTAGACGTCGTGGTAGCTCTCCAGCTCGCGGTAAAGGGTCTGGAGGCGCTCGTCGGGGGCGGTGGAGCGGCTGCCGCTCGGGGTGTCGGTGACGAACTGGGCGAGCGCGGCGAAGCGCGCGGTGTCGTCTATCCGGTCCACGATGACGCGCTGCTGCTCGGCCGCGGCCACGCTGAGGGCGAGCGGTACGCCGAGCGCGAGGAGCACGGCCGCCATCAGCACGATGAGCAGCGGCAGGAGCCGAGTGCGCACCCGGCCCCGCTATCCGGCCGGAGCGACGAGCCGGTAGCCGACCCCGCGCACGGTCTCGATCAGCGCGGGCATGCGCAGCTTGGCGCGCAGCGACGCCACATGCACCTCCAGCGTGCGCCCGGTCCCTTCCCAACTGGTGCGCCACACCTCGCTGATGATCTGCTCCCGCCGGAACACCACTCCGGGCCGCTGGGCGAGCAGCGCGAGCAGGTCGAACTCCTTGCGGGTGAGCGGGACGGTGGCCCCGGCCACGCTGACCTGCCGGGTGGGCAGTTCGATGCGGACCGTGCCGAGCAGCAGGGCGGCGCTGTCGTCGCCGGTCACAGCGTCCTCGGGGACGGTACGGCGGCTGACGGCATGGATGCGGGCGAGGAGTTCGCCGGTGTCGTACGGCTTCACCACGTAGTCGTCGGCGCCCAGGTTCAGCCCGTGGATGCGGGAGCGGATGTCGGAGCGGGCGGTGACCATGATGACCGGGGTGCCGGTGCGCTTGCGGATCTTGCCGCAGACCTCGTAGCCGTCCTGGTCGGGCAGGCCGAGGTCGAGCAGGATCACGCCGAAGCCGGGGCCCTCGGGCACGAGCGCCTGGAGCGCCTCCTCGCCGCTGCGGGCGTGGGTGACGTCGAAGCCGTGCCGGGCGAGAACCGCGGAGAGGGCCGCGGCGACGTGGTTGTCGTCCTCGACGAGCAGCAGTCTCATCCCGGCCCCCTTCAATTCAGCGTTCGTACGGTCTGGGTTCTTCTCGGGCGCGTACCGATGGTGCGCGCGTGTGCACCATGCAGTGACGCCGATGAAGGACGACGCCGTCAAGAGCGTTCCGGTTGCCCAAGCCTTCCGTTATCCGGCCGATACGCGCACAGAACGCAAGTGCTACGACACGTGTCCGATTGCTATCGGATCGTGATGCTCAGATTCACCTCAGATGTGGTGACGCCGACGCGGGGTCGTCACTACTGTCCACCGAAACCGAGGAGGACGGAGCCCGAGAGCGATGACCGAAGTAGCGGTGGCCAAGGAAGACGTGGCCGCGTCCGACGACCTGGTCGTCCTGAAGAGCGTCAACAAGCACTTCGGCGCGTTGCATGTGCTCCAGGAGATCGACCTGACGATCGGCCGCGGCGAGGTCGTCGTGGTCATCGGGCCGTCCGGGTCCGGCAAGTCGACCCTGTGCCGCACCATCAACCGTCTGGAGACGATCGACTCCGGCAGCATCACCATCGACGGCAAGCCGCTGCCCCAGGAGGGCAAGGCGCTGGCCCGGCTGCGGGCGGACGTCGGGATGGTGTTCCAGTCCTTCAACCTCTTCGCGCACAAGACCGTGCTTGAGAACGTGATGCTGGGCCAGCTCAAGGTCCGCAAGACGGACAAGAAGAAGGCCGAGGAGCAGGCGCGCGCCCTGCTCGACCGGGTCGGCGTCGGCAGCCAGGCCGACAAGTACCCGGCGCAGTTGTCCGGCGGCCAGCAGCAGCGCGTGGCCATCGCGCGGGCGCTGGCGATGGGCCCGAAGGTGATGCTCTTCGACGAGCCCACCTCGGCCCTGGACCCCGAGATGATCAACGAAGTCCTCGAGGTCATGCAGCAGTTGGCCCGCGAGGGCATGACGATGGTCGTCGTCACCCACGAGATGGGCTTCGCCCGCTCGGCCGCCAACCGCGTGGTCTTCATGGCGGACGGCCGGATCATCGAACAGGCCGAACCCGAGCAGTTCTTCAGCCACCCCCGCAGCGATCGGGCCAAGGACTTCCTCTCGAAGATCCTTCATCACTGATTCCGCCGCCCGGGCCGCGTATCCGACTGCCCGTGCCCGCCTTTTCCCAGCCTGTGCAAGGCAGACTCCGCCGATTCGAAGGATGTCCTCATGAAGCTCCGCAAATCCGCCTCCGTGGCGGTCCTCGCCACCCTCGCGCTGGCCTTGACCGCCTGCGGCGGAGAGTCCGGCAATGCCGGCGACAAGCCGTCCGGAGGCGACAGCGGCGCGGCGGCCGCGAAGCTTCCCTCCTATGCCGTGGCCACGGACGTGAAGATCGACTCCGCCACCCTCAAGAGGGCACAGAAGGCGGGCAAGCTCGTCATCGGCGCGAAGAACGACCAGCCGTACCTCGGCTTCGAGGACACGACCGGCAAGCGGTCTGGCTTCGACATCGAGATCGCCAAGATGGTCGCCGCCGACCTCGGGTTCAAGCCCGAGCAGATCGAGTTCAAGACGGTTGACTCCAACGTCCGCGAGACGGCCATCTCCAAGGGCGAGGTCGACCTGTACGTCGGTACCTACACGATCAACGACGAGCGCAAGAAGCAGGTCGGCTTCGCGGGTCCGTACTTCCTCGCCGGTGCGGACCTCCTGGTCCGCAAGGGGGACAAGGACATCAGCGGCGCGGACTCGCTCAAGGGCAAGACGGTCTGCTCCATCAAGGGTTCCACTCCTCTTCAGGAGATCAAGAAGCCCAAGTACGGTGCGAAGACCGTGGAGCTGTCGAAGTACTCCGAGTGCGTGCAGCAGCTGCTCAACAACGAGGTCGATGCCGTCACCACGGACGACGCGATCCTCAAGGGCTACGCCGCACAGCGCCCCGCCAAGCTCGAGGTGGTCGGCAAGCCGTTCACCAAGGAGCCGTACGGCGTGGGCATGAACAAGGACGACAAGGCCCTGCGTAACGCGGTCGACGACGCGCTGGAGAAGCACGAGAAGAACGGCGACTACAAGAAGGCGTACGACGCGACGCTCGGCCTGTCCGGCTCCCCGTACACGGCGCCTCCGGCCATCGAGCGCTACTGACGCACCGCTGAGACATCGCCGCGTCGAAGCGCCGGGCAGGCAGTCGCCGGCCCGGCGCTTCGGGCCCCCGAGGACGCGGCACCGACGGGTCCGGGGCGGCGGTGCCGTCCCGGCCGCGGTCTTCCCTGCCCGTACACCGCCACGAGGACCTCCCCGTGAACATATTGGTCGACCATCTCGCGGATTTCCGCGAGGGGTTCATCGGCACTGTTCTGCTGACACTCGCCAGCGGACTCCTCGCGATGGTGCTGGGTGTCATCATCGCCGGTTTCCGTGTCTCTCCCGTTCCGCCCCTGCGCGTGTTCGGTACCGCATGGGTCACGCTCTTCCGCAACACTCCCCTGACACTGCTCTTCCTCATCGCCTGGTTCGTCGTCCCGGTGGTGTTCGTCCCGGGTATGAGCCCGTGGACCAAGGCGCTGCTCGCCCTCGGCTTCTACACCTCGGCCTTCGTGTGCGAAGCGGTGCGGTCGGGCATCAACACGGTGCCGCTGGGACAGGCGGAGGCCGCCCGCTCCCTCGGTATGAGTTTCTCCCAGACACTGCGGCTGATAGTCCTCCCGCAGGCCACCCGCACGGTAGTCGCGCCGCTCAGCTCGATCTTCATCGCGCTCACCAAGAACTCGGCGATCGCGGGCGCGTTCAGCGTGACCGAGCTGTTCGGGGTGCAGAAGCTTCTCAGCGACCAGGGATACGTCATCACCTGGATCTTCCTGTGGGTGGCCCTGGGCTACCTCGTGATCACTTTCTCGATCAGCGGCCTGTTCCGGCTGCTGGAGAGGCGTCTGGGGGTCGCGCGATGAGTGCGAGTGTTCTGTTCGACACGCCCGGGCCCCGGGCTCGGGTCCGTAACCGTTTCTTCACGGTGGCGGGTTCGCTGGCGCTGGCGTCCCTGCTCGCCTTCGTCATCTACCGTCTCGACGTGAAGGGCCAGTTGGACCCCAACGTCTGGAACATCTTCAACAACGCAGGCGTCCGCACCAACATCCGCGACGGCATTCTGACCACGCTCAAGGTCTTCGCGTTGGCCGGCGCCCTGTCCCTGGTGCTGGGGCTGCTGCTCGCCGTGGCGCGCGTGTCCGACCACCGGCCGGTCCGCTGGTTCGCCACCGGATTCATCGAGTTGTTCCGCGCCGTTCCACTCCTCATCACCATCTACGCGCTGTGGGTCGTTTTCCTCACCTACAAGAGCGACCTCGGCGTGGTGGGTGACAACGCCGCGTTCTGGGGCCTGGTCATCGGCCTGACCATCTACAACGGCAGTGTGCAGGCGGAGGTGTTCCGTGCAGGCATCAACGCCGTACCCCGCGGGCAGGTCGAGGCGGCGCACGCGATCGGTCTCCGCAAGTACCAGGTGATGACGACGCTGCTGCTGCCACAGGCGGTGCGCTCGATGTTGCCGACGATGATCAGCCAGCTCGTGGTCACGCTGAAGGACACGTCCCTCGGCTACATCATCACGTACACCGAACTTCTCTACGCCACGCGGAAGATGGCCACCAACATCATCGTCAACGGTGAGAGTCCGTTCACAGCCGTCACCATCGTGGCCGGCGCGATCTACATCACGATGTGCCTCGCGCTCTCCTCGCTGGCGACCTGGCTCGAGCGGCGTGGCCGCCGGGCGAAGACCGGCATCGTCGTGGCCGCGGCGGTGGGAGCCGCCGAACACCCAGAGGTCCTCGACGCCGCCGAGGACGACACGGTCGCGGCGGGCGACGATGGCGGCCGCCCGCTGACATGACCCTGGGTCGTACGCTCCCCGGTGAACCGCGCCGCCGGGTGTTCTGCCCCCGATAGGAGGGGCGGGACACCGGCGGCGCGGTCGGCTCACTTGACGGGCTTGATGACGACGCTCCCCGAAATGTCCGTCGGGTCCCGGTGGATGGTCAGCGTGACCGGAGCCTTCAGGTCTCCCATGGGCGTCAGAAGAACGGACTTCTTGCAGCCCGCGGCCGACTTCTTGTCCGTGTCGTACGTGGAGCCCCACTTCACGGCGGCACGGCCATACCAGTTGGCGCATCCGCTGTATGTGATGCGGATCGAGTGCAGGCGCAGATTGGACAGCGACGTGCTGCGGTACTGCTTGTCGACCCACTTGTACGAGCCGGGAAGCCCACCGAGGTGAACGGTGCCGGAGCGCTGGCCAAGGTAGATCTCGGCGGGGCCGTCCGCGAAGGCGGAAGGCGCCGCGAGAGAAGACGCCGCCAGGACAGCGGCGCTTATCAGCAGGGCGGCTCGACGCTTCGTCCGGATTTTCTCGTCACCGTGCATGAATGAACTCCTTCAGTGTTCCACTCAGGGAAGGTTCACGCTTGAGGGAAATTTGAGATTTGCGATGGGGATCAATCAGGCTGGGTATCCACCCCAGTTCCATCGCCACGTGTCCTTGAATGGAACGCGTCCCGCACCCGTGTAGACAATCGTGCCCTCGGCATAGAAAGTCTTGCACTTACTCTTCGGCGGCAACGCCTGGATCAGGGTGGACGCCGGCGCCTTCTTACTCGCCACGTTCGCACTGTAGACGAGCTTGGACTTCGGCTTGAAGCAGTAGATCTTCCCCGAGAGGCTGGCGACCCTCCGCCCCTTGGGACATCCGCGGTCCGTCTCGAACCAGGCCTTGAGGTAGGTACCGAACTGGTCGGAGTCGTACCACACCTTGAGAACCGGGCTCCCGCAGCTGGCCGCTACCGCAACCGCCCTGGAACCGGCCGTGGGCGCCGCCTCGGCCGACGGGCCGACCGTCCCCACGGTCAGCAAGCAGGCCGCCGCAGCAGCACCCAGCACAGTTCCCCGACGTATCCGATTGCCGTCCATGTCGCTCCTTTCTTTCGCCTCGCCCTTGCGATGGCTTGACGATCCTGCATTCCGGAGCGACAAAGAGAGTTCCCCCCATTCGGGGGACTGTCGGGAGAATCACCGAAAAGGGGGATTGACATTCGCCGCTCGACCATCGACCGCCGGCCGGCCGCAAAAATGTCACGCGCGATTGCAAAAGCAATTACAAAGAGATAGGTGAACGTTGCACCATGCTTGACGAAAGTGCGCGGCGATCAGAGGATCTCTTGTGCTGCTCGTCGTGACCGGACGAGAGGCGATGTCACGCGTGCCGTTGCACGGGCACAGAACCACACGGGGACCGAATGTTACGGGTGGGAATCATCGATGACAGATCGCTCTGCCGCGCCGGGCTGCGGGAAATGCTCCATGAGCTGGACGAGGACGCACGTCAGGTTCCACGGATCAGCGTGGTGGCCGAGGGGAAGCGCGCTCAGGCCACCGCGCTGGTGAGGACGACTCGCCCCGCAGTTCTCATCAGTGGCGACGCGTCCGGCAAGGATTCCCTCCCGCTTCTGGAGACCGTCAGCGCGCTTCCTGGGGCACCTGCCATCCTCGTCATCGCCGAACGCGTCACCGAACGGGACGCCGGCATCCTCCTCGTCAAGGGCGCGGCCGGGGTACTGCTCCACCGCTCCGCAGTCAAGCATCTGACCTGGGGGCTGACAGCGGTCTCCCAGGGAAGCCGCGCACTGTCACCGGAGATCGCGGACGCGCTCCTGCACGCCCATCCGGCCTCGCTCGGCTTCCGTCACGGGGCCGAGGACCGTATCGCGGACCTGAGTGCGCGAGAGCGGGAGGTGCTGACACTCCTGAGCGAGGGACTTCCCAACCGGGCCATCGCCCAGGCTCTCCACATCAGCCCGGAGACGGTAAAGGACCACGTCCGCGCCCTGTGCGCCAAGCTGCGCGCCGCCAACCGGTTCCACGCCGCCCGCATTGCATGGCAGGCGGGGGTCGGCCCCATACCCGTCTGAGGGGCGCCAGACGGAGGAAGCGAAGGAGCTGTCGCGTCTGGAGTGCACACACGCGGAAATGAAGTCCGCCGTGCCGTCGTGGGGTCACTTGACGCAAGCAGCCGCAGTAGGTTGCATACTTTCCGTGATCGTTCACCCTGCTCCACACTTGTGTTCACATGCGGCCGTCAGGACACCATCGCGGGCAGGGGGCGCCACACCGTGGACCCGGTGATCATCGTCGGAGCGGGGCCCGTCGGGCTCACGCTCGCCCTGGCACTGGCCCGCCAGGAGGTGCCGTCCGTCGTCCTCGACGAGACCGGCGGCAAGGATGAGCCCCGGCCCGCGCGCACCGTCGTCCTGCGCGAGGACACCGCGGCACTCCTGGAGCGGCTGACCGCGGTCCGAGCCGGTGGCCTGGGGCTGCGCTGGACCGGCTGGCGGTCACAGCGGCGCAGGCAGGTGGTGAGCGAGATCGCCTTCGCGGCCGGCGACCCCGCGCCGCTCCACATCGAACAGCACGTCCTCACCGCCGCCCTGCGCGCGGCCGCCGACGCCGAACCGCTGGTCGAGGTCGCCCTGGACAGCCGTCTCGACTCCCTCGAACAGGAGCGCTCCGGCGTCACCGCGCACACCCGCGGCCCGCGGGGCACCTGGTGGCGCGGCAGCCATCTGGTCGGCTGCGACGGCCCCCGCTCCACGGTCCGCAAGCTGCTGGACATCCGCTTCCCCGGCCGGACCGCGGTGGAACGGCACGCGGTCGCCACCCTGCGCGTCGAACTCCCTTGGGAAGGCAGCGCGTTGCTGCACCGGATGCCCCCGTGGCGGTCGTCCGGGCACCCCTCCACGGAGGTCAGCGCCCGGCCGCTGCCGGACAGCACCTGGCGCCTGGACTGGCTGCTGCCGGCCGGCAAGGACCTGATCACGCCCGAGTTCCTGGTGAGCAACGTCCGTAAGACCCTCGCCGGCTGGACCGGCGGCGCGGTCCCGGCCTACGACCTCCTCGACACCGGTGTGCACGCCGTCCACCATCGGCTGGCCCGCCGCTGGCGCTCCGGCCGGGTCTTCCTCGCCGGGGACGCCGCCCACCTGCTCGGCGCGCTCGGCACGCAGGGCCTCGACGAGGGGCTGCGGGACGCCGACAACCTCGCCTGGAAACTGGCCGTCGCCTGGCACCACGGCGCGCACGAGACGCTGCTCGACACCTACCAGGCCGAACGGCGCGCGGTGGTCGCCGCCCGGCTGCGCGCAGCCGACCAACTGCTCCCGGTGCTGCGCGGCACGGGCGGACTGCGCGGCTATGTGCCCGGGGCGGCCCGCAGTCAGGACACGCTGATGACGGACGGTCACCTGGGGCGCGGGGCGCTCGGTGAGCCGGGGGCGTACGCCACCTCGCCGCTCGCGCCCCGCTACCTGGAGGGCGAGATCCCGGTCGACACCGAGCCGGGCGCCCCCGTCGCCGATGTACGGGTCACCGCCGAGGACGGCTCCTTCGTACGGCTGCGCGACCGGCTGGGCCGTGGGGCGCTGCTCGTCGTCCTGATCGCGCCGGGTACGGGGGTGTGGGACCGCAAGCACTGGATGTCCGCCGGGGTCATGCCCCGGCTGGCGGCCGCGGTGACGGCGCTGCCGCACCGGGCGGAGCTGCTGGTCGCGGAGAGCTATCCGGGAGCCCCGGCGCACAGCGTGCTCCTGGTGCGTCCGGACGGTCACCTGGTCACCGCGCTCAGCGGGGTACGACCCGCCGATCTGTACGCGGCGGCGGAGGCCGCGCTCGGCGGCGCGGTGCCGCTGGAGGACGCCCTGAGGGAAGAGGCGGAGGCCGGTTCGGGGGCGCGCTGACCTCGGCCCGGTCCCTTGCTGTCCACATGATGACGACCGATTGACCGGAGTGCGGCGGCATGCTGTACTCCGGATCGTGACCGACACCCGTGTACGCCTGTGGCGGAGAGTCCATATGGACCTGCTCCGCTACGCGGGCTGCGTGTGTCGCCCGTTCTGCTGAATTCGCATCCCCCTTATCCGGGCGCCGTCGCGCGCCCGTTCGGCGAACCCTCTTCAGGACGGTGCACGTGTCTGTCTCCCCCCTCACCTCCCCCACGCCCACCTCGGCTCCCAGTCAGGCCGAACTGCTCGACTTCGTCCGGCGCGCCGCCGCAGACGCGGAACTGATCGCCTCCCTCCCGCTCGACCCCGAGGGCCGCACCTGGCTACGGCTGGAGGGTCCGGGCGGCAGCGAGGCGTGGCTGATCGGCTGGCCGCCCGGCACCGGCACGGGCTGGCACGACCATGCCGACTCGGTCGGCGCCTTCCTCACCGCCTCCGGCGAGCTGCACGAGAACTCGCTGGCCGCCCGGCTGCCCACGGACGGCTGGCGGACCCTGGAACTCTCCGAGGACGTCGACCGCGAACGCCGCCTCGGCGCCGGTCAGGGCCGCGCGTTCGGCCGGCACCATGTGCACGAGGTGTTCAACGACTCCCCGGACCGGCACGCGGTCTCGGTCCACGCCTATTACCCGCCGCTGCCGCGCATCCGCCGTTACAGCCGCGCCGGCCAAGTGCTCAGGCTGGAGCAGGTGGAGCGGCCGGAGGACTGGCAGTGAGCGGCGACGGCGACGCGCTGCGTCCGGTCGGGATCGACGAACTGCTGGACCGGGTTCGCTCCGGCTACCGGCGCATCGAGCCGCGAGCAGCGCACGAGGCGGCCCGCGACGGTGAGGCCCTGCTGGTCGACATCCGGTACGCGGCCCTGCGGGACCGGGACGGGCTGGTCCCCGGCGCCCTGGTGATCGAGCGCAACGAGCTGGAATGGCGGCTCGATCCGCAGGGCAGCCACCGGGTGCCGGAGGCCACCGGACATGATCTGCGGGTCGTGATCATCTGCAACGAGGGCTACGCGTCCAGCCTGGCGGCCGCCTCCCTGCACCAGCTCGGGCTGCGTCGCGCGACCGACCTGGTGGGCGGCTTCCAGGCGTGGCGCGCGGCAGGGCTGCCGGTGGAGCCGGTGGCCTGAGAAGTACGTCCGCTCGGGGCCCGGCGCCCTGAGCGGGCCTTTCTGTCCGCCCGTCAGAAACCGTCCTCCGCCAGGAACTCCGTGTCCTCCCCCTCTTCCTCCAGCGCCTGGCGGACGACGCGGAGGGCCATGCCCTCGGGATACCCCTTGCGGGCGAGCATCCCGGCCAGGCGGCGGAGCCGTTTGTCCCGGTCGAGCCCCCGGGTGGCCCGCAGCTTCCGGTCCACCAGCTCGCGGGCGGTCGCCTCCTCCTGCTCGGAGTCGAGCTGGCCCACGGCCTCGTCGATCAGCACCGAGTCGACGCCCTTGGTGCGCAGTTCACGGGCGAGGGCGCGGCGGGCCAGTCCCCGGCCGTGGTGCCGCGACTCCACCCAGGCGTCCGCGAAGGCGCCGTCGTTGATGAGCCCGACCTCCTCGAACCGCGACAGCACCTCCTCGGCCACCTCGTCCGGGATCTCCCGCTTGCGCAGGGCGTCCGCGAGCTGCTTGCGGGTGCGCGGGGTTCCGGTGAGCAGGCGCAGACAGATGTTCCGCGCCTTCTCGGCCGGGTCCGTGTCCGTGGAGGACACCCCTTGCCCGGCCCTCGACGAGCGCGGGGTGTCCTCGTCCGTGCCGGCGGGCTCCCCGAAGCCGCGCCGGCGACGGCCGCGCCGGGAGGAGCCGCCCCCGTGGGACCCCTCCGAGCGTGTGCCGTCCCACCCGGACCGGCGGGGCGCCGGGTGGCTGTCCTCGGGTCCGTCCGCGTCGTCACCGGGCGCGGCCATGGCCGGGTCGCGTCCGATGCCCCTCCCCCGTGGGGCACCGGACGCGGAGTCGTCGTACTCGGCCCAGTCGGTTCGTCGCGTCACGGGTCAGCTCTTGGCTGCGGCGGCCTTGGGCTTGGTGGCCTTGGCCGGGGCGGGGGCCGCCTTGGCGTCCGTCGTGGCCTTGGTGTCGGCGCCCGTGGCGGTGACCGCGGCGGCGTCCGTGCCCGGCTCGGCGGCGGGCTTCTCGGGACGCACTCCGACGCCCAGCTTCTCCTTGATCTTCTTCTCGATCTCGTTGGCGAGATCGGGGTTGTCCTTGAGGAAGTTGCGGGCGTTCTCCTTGCCCTGGCCGAGCTGGTCGCCCTCGTACGTGTACCAGGCACCGGCCTTGCGGACGAAGCCGTGCTCCACACCCATGTCGATCAGACCGCCCTCGCGGCTGATGCCGTGGCCGTAGAGGATGTCGAACTCGGCCTGCTTGAACGGCGGGGCGACCTTGTTCTTGACGACCTTGCAGCGGGTGCGGTTGCCGACCGCGTCCGTGCCGTCCTTCAGGGTCTCGATGCGGCGGATGTCGATGCGCACCGAGGCGTAGAACTTCAGCGCGCGGCCACCGGTCGTGGTCTCCGGCGAGCCGAACATGACGCCGATCTTCTCGCGGAGCTGGTTGATGAAGATCGCGGTCGTCTTGGACTGGTTGAGCGCGCTGGTGATCTTCCGCAGGGCCTGGCTCATCAGTCGGGCCTGCAGACCCACGTGGCTGTCGCCCATCTCGCCCTCGATCTCCGCGCGCGGGACGAGCGCGGCGACGGAGTCGATGACGATGAGGTCGAGCGCGCCGGAGCGGACCAGCATGTCCACGATCTCCAGCGCCTGCTCGCCGTTGTCCGGCTGGGAGAGGATCAGGTTGTCGATGTCGACGCCGAGCTTCTTCGCGTACTCGGGGTCGAGGGCGTGCTCCGCGTCGACGAAGGCGACCTGGCCGCCGGCCTTCTGCGCGTTGGCCACGGCGTGCAGGGTGAGAGTCGTCTTACCGGAGGACTCCGGGCCGTAGATCTCCACGACACGGCCGCGCGGCAGACCACCGACGCCGAGAGCCACGTCGAGGGCGGTCGAGCCGGTCGGGATGACCTCGATGGGCTCCATCGACCGCTCGCCCATGCGCATCACTGCGCCCTTGCCGAATTGTCGTTCAATCTGTGCGAGCGCGGCGTCGAGCGCCTTCTCGCGGTCGGTTCCTGCCATGGGTTCCACCCGGTTTGCTTGAGTCGATCGCTTCACGTCAAAGACGCTAACGCCTGCCACTGACAACGCGCCCCGACGTCGGCCCGGCCTGTGGATAACTGGGGTACATCCCTACCCGAACCGTACTGAAATCCCCGCCGCTGGCCTCGCCTGAGCTTCCATGAGAATGGATGTTCGATTTTCATGTCAAGCGCCTCAGACCCCTGGTGGGTCAGGCGTATCCGAGTGCCGGGTCCGGGACGTGGGGCCGCTCCCAAGCACTCGCGACCGCACCGGAACGCGGACGCAGGCCACAGCGGCGATCCCCGACGCCAGCAACAGGGCACCCGACAGAGAGCGCGCCGCGAGCGGCCCCGCGAGGGCGGCCCCCACGGCGAAGCCCGTGATCTTCACGCTGGCGCCCGTGGTGAAGATCTGACCGCGCAGATGGTCCGGGGACTCGCGGTGGCGGACGGCGAACAGAGCCGTAAGTTGGGGGCCCTCGCCGGCGCCGACGAGCAACGCGGCCCCGATGAGCGCGGCCGGTCGGCCCGTAGCCGCCAGCGCCAATGCGGCGCCCTGCACCAGCGCACCCAGGCGAATCACCACATCCGGCGCCACCCCCGAGCGGGCAAGCACCCCGTTGGCCACCAACCCCGCCCCCGCCGCACACGACAGCAGCACCGCCCCTCGCGCCGCCCCACCCAGCACCCGCTCACCCAGCACCGGAACGCAAGCCGTCAGCACCCCCTGCGCCATACAGCAGCCCACCGACGTGAAGGTGGCTCGCGCCAGAGCGGGATTCCCCAGAACGAACCGCACCCCAGCGGCGAAGCCCACCCGAGCCGCCTTCCGACCAGCAGGCGCCCTGGGCAATCCCCACGCGACAGGCGCCGCCACCCAGATCAACACCCCGGCAACCACCACAGCACCAGCCGCCCCCACCCCCTCCGCCACACCCCCCACCAGGGCGGGACCAAGCAGACTCGCCACCCCGAACGTCATCGCATCAAGGGCATTCGCCCGCCCCGGCACCACCCGAGGCAACTGCGCCGTCCACCCACCCGCGACAGCGGGCCCCGCCACCCCGATCACCACGGCGAGCCCCAGCACAGCGGCAAGGGACACCCGGCCGAACCCGAGCAGCACCAGCCCCAATCCCCCGCCGTAAAGACCGAGCGCCCCCGCGAGCAACCACCCCGGCCGCTCCACCCGGTCGAGCAACAGCCCGAGCACCGGCCCACCCACCACGGCGGAGATCGTGACGCCCGCCAACAGCGCCGACCCGGCAGCGGCCGAACCCGTAACCGCGAACCCGGCCAACATCAGCGCAGGCCCCGACATCTCGTCCCCCACCCGAGCGGCCACCGCACCCGCAAGGTACGCGGCAAGCGCGTAACGCCTTCTCACCGCACCAACGTTACGGAGGTAACTCAAACCTCCGCAATATGCGTTACATTCGCCTCGTGCCCTCCACCCCCACCCCCGACGACTGGTCCACCCGGCACTCGGTGCTGACGACGACCCAGCGCACCGCCGACCTGATCAACGTCCTCGCCGGCGACCACCCCGACCCGACGGACGTGGCAGCCGTACTCCGCTCGTACGGCGAGACGGACGTCGACCTCTCCCCGCGCGAGGTGACCGAGATGCGCACGTCCGCAGCCCTGTTGCGCGAAGTCTTCGCCGCCGACGGCCCGGACACCGCCGCCGCGACCCTCAACCGCCTGCTGCACGCGCACACAGGCCCCCTCAGGCTCTCCTCACACGACGGCACCACCCCCTGGCACCCCCACCTGGACCGCGCCGACGACGCCCCCTGGGCGGAGTGGTTCCTGGCCTCTTCGTGCCTGGCCCTGACCGTCCTGCTCTGGGACCGCCAGCGCCCGCCGGGTGGCACCTGCGCCTCCCCGAGCTGCGAAAACGTCTACGTCACCCAAGGCAGCGGCCCGCCCCGCCGCTACTGCTCACGCCGGTGCGCCACCCGAGAGCGCGTCGCGGCCCATCGCCGCGCCCGCGCCGAGCGGGAAACCCCCTAGGCCGAGCCCTCGGAGTCCGACTCCGGAGCCCGCGGACGCCCCAGGCGGAGACGGATGAAGGTGTCCGGGCGGCCCTGCCGGCGCAATCGGTGGCCGTGCACGCGCGGGTCGTCCGTGACCGTGTACCGCTTGACGTACGCCCCCAGGAACGCCTGGAGCGTGGCGACCGCCGGGATGGCGATCAGGGCGCCCACCGCGCCGAGCAGGGCGGTGCCCACGATGACCGAGCCGAAGGCGACGGCCGGGTGGATGTCGACGGTCTTGGACGTCAGCTTGGGCTGCAGCATGTAGTTCTCGAACTGCTGGTAGACCACGACGAAGATCAGCACCCAGACCGCGTACCAGGGCGCCACGGTGAACGCGATCAGCATCGGCAGCGCGCCCGCGAGGTAGGTGCCGATGGTCGGTATGAACTGCGAGACCAGGCCGACCCAGACGCCGAGCACGGGCGCGTACGGCACGCCGAGGACCTGGAGCAGGATGTAGTGCGCGACGCCGGAGATGAGGGCCATCAGGCCCCGCGAGTAGATGTAGCCGCCGGTCTTGTCGACGGCGATCTCCCAGGCGCGCAGCACCTCGGCCTGCCGCGCGGGCGGCAGCACCGAGCACAGGGCGCGGCGCAGCCGGGGGCCGTCGGCGGCGAAGTAGAACGAGAACAGGCCGACGGTGAGGAGCTGGAAGAGTCCGCCGAGCACCTGGGCGGACACGTCGAGGACGCCGGCCGCGCTGTTCTGCGCGTACTTGCGCAGCCAGTCGGAGTGGAGCAGGCCCTCCTGGACGTCGACCCGGCGGACCTGAAGGTGGAAGGTCTGGTTGACCCAGTTGATGACCGAGTCGAGGTACTCGGGGAATCCCTCGATCATCTTGATGATCTGGCCCGCGAGCATCGACCCGAGCAGGGTGAAGAAGCCCGCGGTGACGACGGCCAGGCCGAGGAAGACCAGGAAGGTGGCGAGTCCCCGGCGCATCCCGCGCGCGGACATGCGGCTGACGGCGGGCTCGATGGCGAGCGCCAGGAAGAACGCGATCAGGATGTTGAGGAGGAGCCCGGTCAGCTCGTGGAAGGCCCAGCTCCCCAGTTGGAACAGGGCGACCAGCGTGAGCGCGAGCACCATGGCGCGCGGCAGCCAGCGCGGCATCCGGGCACCCGTGAACGCACCGGCCGCGGGCTCGCGCGGCGGCGTGCCGGCAGCGGAGGCCGCCGCCCCGGCCGGGGGCGCCGTCTGCGGGTCGGTCGGCTCGATGTCGTCGATGCGTGCCACGGGCCAAGTCTCGCCCACGCCACCGACAGCGCGGACCGTATGAGGGCCTGGGTGACCTACTCGGTATGTGGCCGTCAACACACCCGTCGGGCCGTCCGTCGACCGGGGGACCGGCGATCCGCGTATTTCGCCCCCGCCTTTCGGCCGATGTCGCCCGGCACCGGGCGACGACCGTGGCTCAGCGCTTGTCCCCCGGCACGTCCATCACGGTGCACACGACATGCCACACGTCCTTGGCGTTCCAGCCGGCGTCCAGTGCCTGGTGCACCGTCCGTCCGCCCAGCTCGGACATGATGTGATCGCGCGCGAAGGAGTCGGCGTACCCCGCACCGAAGTGCTCCGCCATCCGCTGCCAGAAGACCGTCAACCGCATGCCTCAAGTATCCCGCCTCGGGGGGCGGGACTGTCCGGGACCCGTCTCGGCGGGGTCCGGTGGCTCTACGGTCTGGTCCATGGCCGAATCAGATGGTCCCTCACTCCCCTCCGCGCACCCGGCGCACACCCCCCTCCTCCGCGCGGAGCGCTTCGTCTGGCTCACCGCGCGCGTGCTGGAGCAGCGGCTCTTCGCACACCGCTTCCTGAACGGCGGCGCGGACCCGGTGGAGAGGGCCCTGGACGCCTATCGCAACGAGGACGGCGGCTACGGCCACGCCCTGGAGCCCGATCTACGCGGCCCGGTGAGCCAGCCGCTGCACACCGCCCGCGCGCTGCACGTACTGGACGCGGTCGGCCGCTGTAGCGGGCAGCGGGTGGAGCGGGTGTGCCGCTATCTGACCTCGGTGTCCACCGCGGACGGCGCCCTGCCGGCGGTCTGTCCGAGCCAGCGCGGCTATCCGGCGGCACCCTTCGTGCCGGTGGTGGACGACCCGCCGAGCGAGCTGCCGGCGACGGGGCCGGTGGTGGGCCTGCTGCACCGCAACGAGGTGTGGCACGCGTGGCTGTTCCGGGCCACCGACTTCTGCTGGCAGGCCGTGGACGCCCTGGAGACGTCGCATCCGCACGAGGTCGAGGCCGCCGTGGCCTTCCTGGACGCCGTTCCCGACCGCGCCCGCGCGGAGGCGGCCGCCGACCGGCTCGGCCGCCTGGTGCGCGAGCGGCGGCTCGCGGCGCTGGACCCGGACCGCCTCGACGCGTACCCCGTCACCCCCGGCTACGCGCCCGGCGAGCAGCACTTCCCGCACGACTTCGCGCGCACCCCGGACTCGCTCGCACGCGCGTGGTTCACGGACGAGGAGATGACGCGTTCGCTGGACTTCCTCGCCGCCGAGCAGGAGGAGGACGGTGGCTGGCCGGTCCGCCGGCGCCAGTGGGCACCGGCCCCGGCGCTGGAGGCGCGCGCCGGCGTGACCATCGAGGCGCTGCGCACGCTCAGGGCGTACGGCCGCTACGTCGGCTGACCCGGCGCTCAGCCGGTCAGGGCCCGTACGCCGGCGGTCACCACCACGGCCACCGCGACGACCAGGAGGAACGGCGCGCGCAGCAGCAGCGCCACGGCCGCCGCGGCCACCCCTGCGGCCCGCGCGTCCAGGACGAGGGTGTGGCCGTCGGCGAAGGTCTGCTGGGCGGTGAGCGCGGCCAGCAGGGCGACCGGCAACAGCGCGGCGAGCTTCTTGACCAGCGGCCGCTCCACGGCGCTCGCGGGGACGAGCAGTCCGGCGAGCTTGACGGCGTAGCAGCCGAGCGCGGTGACGCCGATGGCGAGCCAGGTGTTCAACGGTCCTCCTCGGGGGCGTCCGGCCGCTGGGCGGAGCGGGCCCGCAGACCTTGCACGAACAGGGCGAGCGGCGCCGCCAGGGCCGCCACCAGGACGGGCGCTCCGGCGGGCAGCACAGGCAGCAGGCCGAGACCCAGGACGACCGCGAGTGCGGCGACCGCGCGTTCGGTGAACGTGGTCAGCATGGGGGCCAGCAGCGCCAGGAAGACGGCGGGCCCGGCCGCGTCCAGCCCCCAGGCGTCGGTGTCGCCGAGGGCCTGCGCGCCGAGGGCGCCGAGCAGGGTGGTGAGGTTCCACAGCACGTAGAGGCTGAGCCCGGTCACGGTGAAGCCGAGCCGCGCGGAGCGGCGGTCCGGCTGGGCCACGGTGACGGCGGTGGTCTCGTCGATCACCCATTGGGCGGCGAACGGCCGCAACGCGCGCGGGAGGGCGAGCAACTGCGAGAGCCGCAGCCCGTAGAACGCGTTGCGCACGCCCAGGAAGAACGCGCCCGCCGCAGCCGTGAACGGGTTGCCGCCGGCCGCGAGCGCCCCTACGAGGGCGAACTGGGAGGCGCCGGTGAAGACCAGGAGGCTGAGTGCGCAGGTCTGGAGGAGTCCGAGTCCGCTGCCGGCCGAGGTGACGCCGAAGGCGAAGCCGGAGAGCCCTACGGCGACGCCGACCCCGAGGGCGTCCCGTACGACGGCGCTGTCCGGCTTTCCCACGTCCTCGGCGGCCCTGTCCGCGAGTGCTGTCTGTCGCTGTGCCACGCCCCGGACGCTACGGCCACCTGCCCGGCGGCGTCTTGTACGTTGTTGCGCCCGCCCACGTTCTCGCGTTCGCGCTGGTAGGCCCCCGGAGGCACGCCGACGATGCGGGCGAAGTGGCGGTTGAGGTGGGGCTGGTCGGTGAAGCCGACGAGCGCGGCGGCCTCGGCGGGCGATGTACCGGTGTCCAGCAGGAGCCGGGCGCGGCGCACGCGCGCGTCGGTGAGCCAGGTGTGCGGGGGCATGCCGTAGGCGTCCCGGAAGGCGCGCAGCAGGGCGAAGCGGCTGGTGCCGAGGTCGGTGGCGAGGCGCTCCAGGCTGGGCGGCTCCGCCATCCGCTCCTCCAGCACGGCACGCGCGCGTGCCGCGATCCCGGCGCCGGCCGAGGGGGTGCGGCGCTCGGGCAGCGGGCCGCCGTTGAGCCGCAGCAGCCGGGTCACCGCGACGCTCAGCAGGGTGTCGGCGGCCAGCGCGTTGCCCTCCTCGGCGGCGCGCAGCACCTGATGGACCAGGCGGACGGTGTACGGGTCGTCCACCATCGGCGCGGCGAAGCCGGGCGTGCCCCGGATGGTGGTCGTCTCGGCCGCTATCCGGGCCACCACCTCGGGCGAGGGATACACCGCGCCGTACCGCCAGCCCTCGGGGACGCCCGCGCGGCCGGTGTGCGGGGTGTCCGGATTGACCAGGGCGAGGGCGCCCGCCCCCACGGACACGTCGGCGCCCTGGTGGTGGAAGACCTCCACGCCGTCCGCGATGGCCGCTATCACGAAGTTCTCGTGGGTGTGCCGGACGAAGGTCTTGCGGATGTAGCGGGCGCGGAGCAGGTCGACCCCGGGCAGTTCCGCGTACCGCCAGTGCCGTGCCCGCTCCCCTGAACCCGCCATACGCCCATTGTCGGCCACGCCCGCCGGACGCCGCACGCCCTGATCCGTCCCGTTTGCCCAGGTCAGCCCGATTGTCAGTGGGCGGGTGCAGGATGGAGGCATGGTCAGTTCCGCCCACCCGGCCCTCGAAGGCTTCTCCCCCGCGACCCGCGAATGGTTCACGGGGGCGTTCCACGCGCCCACCGAGGCCCAGGCGGGCGCCTGGAAGGCCATCAACGAGGGGTCGGACGCGCTGGTGGTGGCGCCGACCGGTTCCGGCAAGACGCTGGCCGCCTTCCTCGCCGCCCTGGACCAGTTGGCCTCCACCCCGCCCCCGGCCGACCCGAAGAAGCGCTGCCGGGTGCTGTACGTGTCCCCGCTCAAGGCGCTCGCGGTGGACGTGGAGCGCAATCTGCGCAGCCCGCTGACCGGCATCCGCCAGGAGTCCGTGCGCCTTGGCCTGACCGAGCCCGAGATCAAGGTGGGCATCCGCTCCGGTGACACCCCGCCCGCCGAGCGGCGCGCGCTGGTCACCCGCCCGCCGGACATCCTGATCACCACCCCCGAGTCGCTGTTCCTGATGCTGACCTCGTCCGCGCGGGACGCGCTCACCGGCATCGAGACCGTGATCCTGGACGAGGTGCACGCGGTCGCGGGCACCAAGCGCGGCGCGCACCTCGCGCTGTCCCTGGAGCGGCTGGACGAGCTGCTGCCCAGGCCGGCGCGCCGGATCGGCCTGTCGGCGACCGTGCGGCCGGTGGACGAGGTGGCCCGCTATCTCTCGCCCCGGCGCAAGGTGGAGATCGTCCAGCCCGAGTCCGGCAAGGAGTTCGACCTCTCGGTGGTCGTGCCCGTCGAGGACATGGGCGAGCTGGGCGGCTCCCCCGCGGCCGACGGCGACGACAAGGCGGAGCGGCCCTCGATCTGGCCGCACGTCGAGGAGAAGATCGCCGACCTGGTCCAGTCGCACCGCTCGACCATCGTGTTCGCCAACTCCCGCCGCCTGGCCGAGCGGCTGTGCAACCGGCTCAACGAGATCGCGTACGAGCGCGCCACCGGCGAGCCGCTGGACGAGCACCACTCCCCGGCCGAGCTGATGGGCGGCTCGGGCGCGGCCCAGGGCGCCCCGCAGGTGATCGCCCGCGCGCACCACGGCTCGGTCTCCAAGGAGCAGCGCGCGCTGGTCGAGGAGGACCTGAAGGCCGGTCGGCTGCCCGCCGTGGTGGCCACCTCCAGCCTGGAGCTGGGCATCGACATGGGCGCCGTCGACCTCGTCGTCCAGGTCGAGTCCCCGCCCTCGGTCGCCTCCGGCCTCCAGCGCGTGGGCCGCGCCGGGCACCAGGTGGGCGCCGTCTCCACCGGCGTGGTCTTCCCCAAGTACCGGGGCGACCTGGTGCAGGCGGCCGTGGTCACCGAGCGGATGCGCTCCGGGGGGATCGAGTCGCTGCGGGTGCCGTCCAACCCGCTGGACGTACTGGCCCAGCAGCTCGTCGCCATGACGGCGCTGGACACCTGGCAGTTCGACGACCTGCTGGCCACCGTGCGGCGCGCGGCTCCCTTCGCCTCGCTCCCCGAGTCCGCGTTCACCGCCACTCTGGACATGCTCGCGGGCCGCTACCCGTCGGACGCGTTCGCGGAACTGCGCCCCCGCGTGGTGTGGGACCGCGTGGCCGGCACCATCAGCGGCCGGCCCGGCGCCCAGCGGCTCGCCGTCACCTCCGGCGGCACCATCCCCGACCGGGGCCTGTTCGGCGTGTTCCTCGCCGGGTCCGACCCCAAGAAGGGCGGTGGCCGGGTCGGCGAGCTGGACGAGGAGATGGTGTACGAGTCCCGCGTGGGCGACGTCTTCACGCTGGGCACGAGTTCCTGGCGCATCGAGGACATCACCCGCGACCGGGTGCTGGTCTCCCCCGCGCCCGGTGTGCCGGGCCGGCTGCCGTTCTGGAAGGGCGACCAGCTCGGCCGCCCGCTCGAGCTGGGCCGCGCGCTCGGGGCGTTCCTGCGCGAGGTCGGCGCGCTGTCCGAGGAGGACGCCCGGCTGCGCCTGCTCACCGCGGGGCTGGACGCGTGGGCGGCGGACAACGTCCTGTCCTACCTGGCCGAGCAACGTGAGGCGTGCGGGCACATCCCGGACGACCGCACCATCGTCGTGGAACGCTTCCGGGACGAGCTGGGCGACTGGCGGGTCGTGATCCACTCCCCGTTCGGCGCCCAGGTGCACGCCCCCTGGGCCCTCGCGCTGGGCGCCCGCCTCTCCGAGCGGTACGGCATGGACGCACAGGTCATGCACGCCGACGACGGCATCGTGCTGCGCCTGCCCGACGCCGACCTGATGGGCCTGGACCTGCCGGACCAGAGCCCCGGCAAGGGCGGCACGGAGTACGACGGCGAACAGGCCCCGGTCGGCGCGGCGGACGTCGCCTTCGACAAGGGCGAGGTCGACCAGGTCGTCACCGAGCAGGTCGGCGGCTCGGCCCTGTTCGCCTCCCGCTTCCGGGAGTGCGCCGCCCGCGCGCTGCTGCTGCCGCGCCGCAATCCCGGCAAGCGCACCCCGCTGTGGCAGCAGCGCCAGCGCGCGGCGCAACTGCTGGAGGTGGCGAGCGAGTTCGGGTCGTTCCCGATCGTCCTGGAGGCGATCCGCGAGTGTCTCCAGGACGTGTTCGACGTGCCCGGCCTGGTCGAGCTGATGGGCGACATCGAGTCCCGCAAGGTCAGCCTGGTCGAGGTCACCACCCCGGAGCCGTCCCCGTTCGCCCGCTCCCTGCTGTTCGGATACGTCGCCCAGTTCCTCTACGAGGGCGACTCCCCGCTCGCCGAGCGCCGTGCCGCCGCGCTCTCCCTGGACTCCCGGCTGCTGGCCGAGCTGCTGGGTCAGGCGGAGCTGCGCGAGCTGCTCGACGCCGAGGTGCTGACCGAGCTGGAGCGCGAACTCCAGTGGCTCACCGAGGACCGCCGCGCCAAGGACCCGGAGAGCGTCGCGGACCTGCTGCGGCTGCTCGGCCCGCTGACCGACGCCGAGCTGGCCGAGCGGGGCGCCGAGCCGGAGTGGGCGCGTGAACTGGCCGCCGCCCGGCGGGTCATCAAGGTGCGCGTGGCGGGTGAGGAGCACTGGGCGGCCGTCGAGGACGCGGGGCGCCTGCGCGACGCGCTGGGCACCGCGCTGCCGGTCGGTGTCCCCGAGGCGTTCACCGAGCCGGTGAAGGACCCGCTCGGCGACCTCCTCGCGCGCTACGCCCGTACCCACGGCCCCTTCACCTCGGCCTCCGCCGCCGCACGCTTCGGTCTGGGCGTCGCGGTCACCGAGGGTGCCCTCCAGCGGCTGGCCGGCAGCGGCCGGGTCGTACAGGGCGAGTTCCATCCGGCGGGCATCGGCCAGGAGTGGTGCGACGCCACGGTGCTGCGCCGGCTGCGCCGCCGCTCGCTGGCCGCGCTGCGGCACGAGCTGGAGCCGGTGCCGCCCGCCGCGCTCGCCCAGTTCCTCCCGCAGTGGCAGCACATCGGCAAGGGCCACACGCTGCGCGGCACCGACGGACTGGTGCGCGCCATCGAGCAGTTGCAGGGCGCGTCCGTGCCCGCCTCCGCGCTGGAGAAGCTGGTCCTGCCCTCCCGCGTGGCGGACTACAAGCCGTCGATGCTGGACGAACTCACCGCCGCGGGCGAGGTCGTATGGGCCGGGGCGGGCTCACTGCCCGGCAAGGACGGCTGGGTCTCGCTCTACCTCGCGGACACCGCACCCCTCCTGCTGCCGCCCCCGCACCCCCTGGAGCTGAGCCCGCTCCACCAGTCGATCCTGGACACGCTCTCCGGCGGGTACGGCCTGTTCTTCCGTCAGATCGCCGACCAGGTCCGCGCCACCACGCACCCCGAGGCGAGCGACGCCCACCTGGCCGACGCCCTGTGGGACCTGGCCTGGTCGGGCCGGCTCACCAACGACACCCTGGCGCCGATGCGCGCCCTGCTGGGCTCGGGCCGCACGGCGGGTGCGACGGCCCACCGCGCCAAACGCAATGTCCCGCGCGGGCGCTACGGCTCCCTGACCGCCGCCGCCCGGGCCACCTCCCGGTCCGGCCCGCCGACCGTGGGCGGCCGCTGGTCGCTGCTGCCCGTGCCCGAGCCGGACGCCACCGTGCGCGCCCACGCGCGTGCGCGCGCCCTGCTGGACCGGCACGGCGTGGTGACGCGCGGTGCCGTGGGCGCGGAGGGCGTCGAGGGCGGCTTCTCGGCGGTGTACCGGGTGCTGTCCGTGTTCGAGGAGAGCGGCCAGGCCCGGCGCGGTTATGTGGTCGAGGGGCTGGGCGCCGCCCAGTTCGCCATGGACGGCGCGGTGGACCGCCTCCGGGCGGTGTCCAACGCCCGCGACCGGGGCGAGCGCGTCGTGCCCGCCCCGGTCCCGGCGGGCAACGGGGCTCTCCCGCCCTTCCCCGGCGACGGCCACGCCGCGTCCGCCGCCTTCGACCCGTCCTCCGGCGGTTTCGGCCACCCGAGCCTCGACGGCGACTTCGCCTGGCCGCCCCAGGGCGGGGACGACGGCGGTCTGCCCCGCCCCTTCGGCCCTGCGGCCATCCCCGACCCGTACGCCTCCCCCGGTCAGGGCGGCCCGCGCGGCGGCTCGGGTTACGGCTCCCCCGCGAGCCGGAGCTACGGCCCCCGCGCGCGGGACACCGCCCCCGACTCCCAAGCGGTGGTCCTCGCCGCCGCCGACCCGGCCAATGCGTACGGCGCCGCCCTGCCCTGGCCCGAACCGCCGACCGGCGCCGGGCACAAGCCGGGCCGCAAGGCGGGCTCGCTGGTCGTCCTGGTGGAGGGCGAGCTGACCCTGTACATGGAGCGCGGCGGCAAGACCCTGCTGGCCTGGCCCACCGACCCGGACTCCGCGGCGGCCGACGACCCCCGCCTGCTCGCGGCGGCGGAGGCCCTGGCGACGGCTGCCCGCGCGGGCTCCCTCGGCACGGTCACCGTGGAGCGGATCAACGGCACCGCGGCCCTGACCTCGACCCTGGGCCCCCTGCTGGAGGGCGCCGGCTTCATAGCGACCCCACGCGGCCTGCGCCTGCGCGCGTGAGCCCGGCGGCCGGGGAAGGCCACCGCGCCGTGGCACCCTGGACGCATGCCCGAAGGTGACACGGTGTGGCAGACCGCGAAGCGGCTGCACGACGCGCTCGCGGGCAGGGTGCTGGCCCACAGCGACTTCCGGGTTCCGCAGTACGCGACGGTCGACCTGACCGGCCGCACCGTGCTGAACACCGCCCCGCGCGGCAAACATCTGCTCACCCGCTTCGAGGGCGGCCTCACCCTGCACACGCACCTCCGCATGGAGGGCGCCTGGAAGGTGTACGGCCCCGGCGAACCCTGGCGGGGCGGCGCCGGACACCAGATCCGCATCGTCCTGGGCGCCGACGACCGCATGGCCGTGGGCTACCGCCTCTCGGTGCTGGAGCTCCTGCGCACCGAGGACGAGGAGCGCGTCGTAGGCCATCTGGGGCCCGACCTCCTCGGTCCCGACTGGAACCCGGAGCGCGCCCTCGCCAACCTGTACGCCGACCCCGACCGCCCCCTCGGCGAGGCCCTGCTCGACCAGCGCAATCTCGCCGGGATCGGCAACGTCTACAAGAGCGAGCTGTGCTTCCTGCTCGGCGTGACCCCCTGGCTCCCGGTCGGCTCACTCCCCGAGGACCGCGCCGCCCAGCTCCCCGGCGTCGCCCAGCGCCTGCTGGAGGTCAACCGGGCCCGCCCGGTCCGCCAGACCACCGGCCTGCACCGCAACGACCTCTACGTCTACGGCCGCGCCTCCCGCCCCTGCCTGCGCTGCCGCACCCGCGTACGCGTGGCCGACCAGGGCGACGGCACCCAGGAGCGCCCCACCTACTGGTGCCCCACCTGCCAGAGCGGCCCCACCCCCGCACCCGGCACCGCCCAGCGCTGGCGGGAGCGCTACCCCCGCCCCGCACGCTGACTCACGTGACCCGAAGCCGAGAAACCCAAGCCCCCGCCCCACCCGAAGCAGCCCCCGCTCACCCCGCCCCCGATTCACCCGTACGAGTTACCCCAGCATCAGCTTCCGCGCCCCCGCACTCCCCCGTGGTCCGCCAAGCCTCCCGCCACCGTCCCGTCCGCACGGCCCCCTCGGCCCGCTCCTTGGCCACACAGTGCACCGGCAGCACCCCCAGCCCCCACCCGCCGAGCACCACGGACCCCTCGAGCACCCCCGCCCCGTCCCCCAGGGTCAGCCGCAGCACCGCCCACCACCACACCGCGCCGAACCCAAGACCTGCCCCCCAGCGCACTATTCGCCCGTCCATGAACCCGCCACCTCCAGCCGGAAGCTAGAACACCGCCTGCCACCTGCGGAAGGCGCACCGAAGGGCTCACCGGAGCAGCGCCGGGCAGACGCCCGGGAAGACCGGCCGAAAGCCCGCTTCTTCTAAGCGCTCTCGGCCTGGAACATCCAATGGTGTTTCTCGAGGTCACCCGTGATCTGGATGAACATGTCCTGGGTCACCGGGTCGGCGTCGCCGGTGGCGTTCACCCGCTCCCGCATCCGGCCGATGACCGCTCCGAGGGCGGCGACCATGCCGGCGACCGCGTCCGTGTCCTTGATCCAGCCGGCCGGCGGGACCTTGATGCCGGTGCCGGAGGCGACCGTGGACGCGCGTCCGTCCGGCGGAACGCCCAGCGCCGAGGAACGTTCTGCCACCAGGTCCGAGGCGGTGCGCGCGGAGACGACCACCTCGTCGAGCTGGAGATGGATGGACCGGAAGCGTGGCCCGACCACGTTCCAGTGGATCTGCTTGGCGACCAGCGACAGGTCGACCAGGTCCACGAGCGCCCCCTGGAGGGCCTCGGAGACGGTCTTCAGGTCGGCCTCGGGGAGGGAACTCTTCACCGCGTACATTCGCTGTCCTCGGGGTCTCGGCGGGCTTCGGGTCCCTCCCACCATGACCGGATGGCCCGGACCGGGCAAACGGAGCAAACCTACACAGAGCGATCGGCGCTGAGCATGAGAAAGCCCCGGCCGCGCCTCACCTGAAAGATCCAGGGAGGCCCGGCCGGGGCTCACACGTATCGGGCGCTAGGCCGCGTGCGCGCAGGTCATGCGGCGACCACACCCACCGCTTCGGCGGGTGCCTTGATGGTCACCCGTTCCGGTGGCACACCGGTCACCGACACGGAACCCAGCATCGGCCGGACCGGTGCCGGTACACCGTCGGTGGCCGCGGCGGACTGGGCCAGCTCGGCGAGTGCCAGTTCGTCACTCACCTCACGCATGAGTTCCGACATCCGTACGTCCAGCGCGTCGCAGATCGCGGAGAGCAGCTCGGAGGAAGCCTCCTTCTGCCCCCGCTCCACCTCGGAGAGATAGCCGAGTGAGACCCGGGCAGACGAGGAGACTTCGCGCAGAGTACGGCCCTGGCGCTGGCGCTGCCGACGCAGCACGTCACCCAGCAGGCGACGGAGCAGAATCATCGGTGGCTCCCTCCTCGGACCGCGTAGCCGCATCCTTCTCGCCCCACCGTACCGCCTTGCGCCGCGGCCGTGCGGGGAGCGATGTCGTGTTCACTCAGGGCTGCAAACATCAAAACCCCCCGTTCCGTTCCGTATCCTGTGCCCGCTCATTTCCGGTCTGTTCGCCCGCAAGCTCCTCAAGAAGGAGTGCGAGTACGCTCCGTACACTCTCCATACGAATTTCCGCACGGCCGCCGTTCAACCGCAGGGCCTCCACTTTTCCGCCTGGGGCGGAAACCGGGTCCTTCCGGAAGGGCCCGTCGACGGCCACGTACACCGTGCCGACCGGCTGCCCGTCCTGTGGGTCGGGGCCGGCCACCCCGGTGGTGGCGATGCCCCAGTCGGCACCGAGGGCCTCCCGCACGCCGACCGCCATCTGGGCCGCGACCTGCGGGTCCACCGCTCCGGACCGCTCCAGCAGCCCGGCGTCCACGCCGAGGAGCCGGTGCTTCAGCTCGGTGGCGTAGGCGGTGACCGAACCCCGGAACACCTGGGAGGCGCCGGGGACCGAGGTGATCTCGGCGGCGACCAGACCACCGGTCAGCGACTCGGCCACGGCGAGCGTCTCGCCGTTCACTTTGAGTAGCCGCACCAGCTCGGTGGCCGTGGGGTTCACGCTTCTCGCTCTTCCAACGCCGCCGCCCGCTCCGCGATTCCCCGGCGGCGCAGCACGATGGCCTGTCTCACATAGTCGAGGCCGGTGACGACCGTGAGGACGACCGCCGCGGCCATCACCCAGAACCGCAGGGTGGCCAGCCAGCCGGTCAGCGCGAGCACGTACATGCCGACCGCGACGCCCTGGATGAGCGTCTTCAGCTTGCCGCCCCGGCTGGCCGGGATGACGCCGTACCGGATGACCACGAAACGCAGCAGGGTGATGCCGAGTTCCCGGCCCAGGATGACCGCCGTCACCCACCAGGGCAGGTCGCCCAGGGAGGACAGGCAGATCAGCGCCGCGCCCATGATCGCCTTGTCCGCTATCGGATCGGCGATCTTCCCGAAGTCGGTGACCAGGTTGTAGGTGCGCGCCAGGTGCCCGTCGAACAGGTCGGTGATCATGGCGATGGCGAAGGCCGCCCAGGCGAAGGAGCGCCAGGCCGGGTCGTAGCCGCCGTCCGCCAGCATCAGTGCCACGAAGCCCGGCACCAGGACCAGCCGGAGCATGGTGAGCAGATTGGCGACGTTCCAGACGCTGGCCTGGTTGACGGCCGCCGCGGCCAGCTTGCCGCCGCGCGGGTGCCGCGCCTCCAGCGCGGCGGCCGGGTCGGAGACCTCCGGAGCACCGTCGACGGCCTGGCCGGTCGCGCCGCGCGCGCCGGAGGAGCCGCCCGAGGCGGATGCCGGGACTCCGGTCATCTGGCCGCCTCCTCGCTACACACCGACGAGCCCGGGAGCGGCTCGGCCACCAGGTCGACCCCCTCGGTGCCGACCACCTTCGCCTCGACCATACGTCCCACGGCGAGGCCCTCGCCGCTCGTGAGCAGCACCTGGCCGTCCGTCTCCGGGGCCTGGTGCGCGGCGCGGCCGTACACCCCGTCCTCGCCGTCGACGGACTCCACCAGGACGCGCACGGTTTCCCCGAGGCGCTCCTCGGCGCGCTGCGAGACGAGCTCCTCGGCGAGCCGGGAGATGTGGGCGAGGCGCTCGGCCACCACGTCCTCGTCCAGCTTGGTGTCGTAGGTGGCGGCCTCCGTGCCCTCCTCGTCGGAGTAGCCGAAGACACCGATGGCGTCCAGGCGGGCGCCGGTCAGGAAGCGCTCCAGCTCGGCGAGGTCGCCCTCGGTCTCGCCGGGGAAGCCGACGATGAAGTTGGAGCGGACGCCGGCCTCGGGGGCCTTGTTCCGGATGGTGTCCAGCAACTCCAGGAAGCGGTCGGTGTCACCGAAGCGGCGCATGGCGCGCAGCACGTTCGGCGCGGAGTGCTGGAAGGACAGGTCGAAGTACGGCACGACCTTCGGGGTGGAGGTCAGCACGTCGATCAGGCCGGGGCGCATCTCGGCCGGCTGGAGGTAGCTGACGCGCACCCGCTCGATGCCGTCGACCTCGGCCAGCTCGGGCAGCAGGGACTCCAGCAGGCGGATGTCGCCCAGGTCCTTGCCGTAGGAGGTGTTGTTCTCGGAGACGAGCATGACCTCCTTCACACCCTGCTCGGCCAGCCAGCGCGTCTCGTTGAGGACGTCGCTGGGGCGGCGGGAGATGAAGGAGCCGCGGAAGGACGGAATGGCGCAGAAGGAGCAGCGCCGGTCGCAGCCGGAGGCGAGCTTGACCGAGGCGACCGGGGAGCCGTCCAGACGGCGACGCAGGGGCGCGCGCGGGCCGGAGGCGGGCGCGAGGCCGTCCGGGAGGTCGGTCGGGCCGTGGCCGGGCAGGGCGACGGCGGCTGCGGACTCCTGGCGCTCGGCCGGGCTGATCGGCAGCAGCTTGCGGCGGTCGCGCGGGGTGTGGGCAGCGTGGACGCCGCCGGACAGGATGGTCTGGAGGCGGTCGGAGATGTCGGCGTAGTCGTCGAAGCCGAGCACGCCGTCGGCCTCGGGCAGCGCCTGGGCCAGTTCCTTGCCGTACCGCTCGGCCATGCAGCCCACCGCCACGACGGCCTGGGTTCTGCCATGGTCCTTGAGGTCGTTGGCCTCCAGGAGGGCGTCGACCGAGTCCTTCTTGGCGGCTTCGACGAACCCACAGGTGTTGACCACGGCGACATCGGCGTCCCCGGCGTCCTCGACGAGCTGCCAGCCGTCCGCCTCCAAACGGCCTGCGAGCTCCTCCGAGTCCACCTCGTTACGGGCGCAGCCGAGAGTGACTAGTGCGACGGTACGGCGTTCAGGCATGGGCTCAAGACTACTTTGTCTGTCCCGCACCCCATGTCGACGGGGTTGGCCGTTGTCGGCCAACCCCGTCGTGTCCGCTCGCTCCGGGCACCCGGAAGGGCGTCACCCGACCTCGGGGTCGCCCTTGGTGTACGTCAGCCGCTCCACGGCGCCGGGCCGGAAGTCGTCGTCGATCTTCTTGCCGTTGACGTACAGCTCGATCGCCCCGGCGTCACCGAGAATCAGGTTGATCTTGGTGCTGTCCTGGAAGGTCTTGGACTCGCCCTTGTTGAGCAGCCCGTCGAAGAGCATGCGGCCGTTGTGGTCCTTCGCGGAGATCCAGCTCCGCCCGCCCGGCGCCGTGACCCGGACGGTCACCTTGTCCTGCGGGGCGGCCGCGATGGCGCTGTCGGAAGGGTCGGACTTCGGCGTGGCGGACTGCCCGGTCTTCGGGGTGGGCGCGGCGGACTTGGTGGCGGTCGGCGAGGCGTTGCCCTCGACGGCCTGGGTGTCCGTGTCGCCGCCGGTCTGGGACTTGATGGCGGTGAAGCCGACGAAGCCGATGACGACGACGATCGCCGCGACCATGGCCGCGGTCCAGTTGGGGCCCCGGCGCTCGGGGCGGATGCGTTCCGCCTCGAACAGGGGGGCCGCCGGGGTGGGCGCGGGCCGGCCGCCGTGCTCGGCGTCGAACCGCGCGATGAGCGGGGCGGGGTCGAGGTGGACCGCCTTGGCCAGGTTGCGGATGTGGCCGCGCGCGTATACGTCGCCGCCGCAGGAGGAGAAGTCGTCCTCCTCGATGGCGTGCACGATGGCGAGGCGGATGCGGGTGGCGTCGCTGACGTCACCCGCGCTCAGCCCGGCCGCGACGCGGGCCTGGCGCAGGGCGGTGCCGACGGAAGGGCCGTCGGCCTGTGGGGCGTCGGTGAACGGGGGCTCGTCTTCGGGGGAGTTGCTGCCGATGGACACGGGGGCGCCTTTCGAGCGTGTGAGCCACCTGTGCTGAGCGTTCAGTCTAGGCGGGGTACGAAAGGGTGGGGCAAGCGGGCGAACGAAACGTGTACGCCATCGGAAGGGCCGGTCAGCCCGACGGCGGACGGGAGCGGGAGGCCCAGGCCGGTACCTGAACCCCTGCTCTCGCTCAACTTGACGTACTGCAAAGGGAAACGGTTGCCCGCCGATGTTTAACGGGTGGATCACGGCGGTGCCGCCACCCGGCGCAGTCCCGACACGCCGGGTGGCCCGAAGCCCTATCCGTCAGACTCCCCTCGAATCACGGCGAGCACGCCGTCCAGTTCGTCAGGCTTCACAAGAACGTCACGAGCCTTGGAACCCTCGCTGGGTCCGACGATGTTCCGGGACTCCATGAGGTCCATCAGCCGGCCCGCCTTGGCGAAGCCGACCCGCAGCTTGCGCTGGAGCATGGACGTCGACCCGAACTGCGTGGAGACCACCAGCTCGGCGGCCTGGCAGAGCAGGTCGAGGTCGTCGCCGATGTCCTCGTCGATCTCCTTCTTCTGCTTGGTGCCCACGGTGACGTCGTCCCGGAAGACCGGCGCCATCTGGTCCTTGCAGTGCTGGACGACGACCGCGACCTCTTCCTCGGTCACGAACGCGCCCTGCATACGGGTCGGCTTGCTGGCGCCCATGGGCAGGAACAGGCCGTCACCCTTGCCGATCAGCTTCTCGGCGCCGGGCTGGTCGAGGATGACGCGGGAGTCGGCCAGCGAGGAGGTGGCGAAGGCCAGCCGGGAGGGCACGTTGGCCTTGATGAGCCCGGTGACCACGTCCACCGAGGGCCGCTGGGTGGCCAGGACCAGGTGGATGCCGGCTGCGCGGGCGAGCTGGGTGATGCGGACGATCGCGTCCTCGACGTCGCGCGGGGCGACCATCATCAGGTCGGCCAGCTCGTCCACGATCACCAGCAGGTACGGGTACGGCTGGAGCTCGCGCTCGCTGCCCGGCGGCGGCGTGACCTTGCCCTCGCGCACGGCGCGGTTGAAGTCGTCGATGTGCCGGAAGCCGTAGGCGGCGAGGTCGTCGTAGCGCAGGTCCATCTCGCGCACCACCCACTGGAGCGCCTCGGCGGCCCGCTTGGGGTTGGTGATGATCGGCGTGATCAGGTGCGGGATGCCCTCGTAGGCGGTCAGCTCCACGCGCTTGGGGTCGACCAGGATCATCCGGACGTCCTCGGGGGTCGCCCGCATCATGATCGAGGTGATCAGGCAGTTGATGCAGGACGACTTGCCGGAGCCGGTGGCGCCGGCGACCAGCATGTGCGGCATCTTGGCCAGCGAGTGCATCACATAGCCGCCCTCGACGTCCTTGCCGAAGGCGACCAGCATCGGGTCGTCGTCCTCTGCGGACTGCGCGAGCCGCAGCACGTCACCGAGGTTGACCATCTCCCGGTCGGTGTTGGGGATCTCGATGCCCACGGCCGACTTGCCGGGGATGGGGCTGATGATGCGCACGTCCGGGCTGGCGACCGCGTACGCGATGTTCTTGGCGAGTGCCGTGATCCGCTCGACCTTCACGGCCGGGCCGAGCTGGACCTCGTACCGGGTGACCGTCGGGCCCCGGGTGAAGCCGGTGACGGCGGCGTCCACCTTGAACTCGGAGAACACCGTGCGCAGGGAGTCCACGATGGCGTCGTTGGCCGCGCTGCGGGCCTTGCCGGGGCCGCCCCGCGTCAGCAGGTCCAGCGAGGGCAGCGAGTAGGTGATGTCCCCGGAGAGCTGGAGCTGCTCCGCCCTGGCGGGCATCTCGCGGGGCGGTTCGGGGGGCGCCTTGGTGAGGTCGAGGACACCGGAGTCGGTGTTCTTCTTACCCGGCACGGGCCGGGGCGAGGCTGCCGGAGAGGGCACGGGGACCGGGGTGGTCTCCTCGCGGTCCCCCACGCTCACGCCCTGGGTGAGGTCGGCGACGACCGGGGACGGCGGCATGCCGTGCTGCACGGCACCGTCGAGCGCGGCGTTGGCCGCCGAGGCCACGTCGATCGCGTCCATCTGGCGCGGGTCGGACGGTGCGGCGGACCGGCGGGGGCGGCGGCGCCGGGTGAGCGCCTCGTCCTCGGCGATGTCGGGGTCGTAGTCCTGGGGGCCGACGCGGCGGCTCCGGGGGCGCGCGGGCGGTTCGTCGCGCCACTGCTCGTCGTAGCCCTCGACGTCGTCCAGGTCGGCCGCGTAGTCGTGCAGCACGCCCAGGCGGATACCGAGCGCGCGCAGGCGGCGCGGGATGTGGTTGACCGGGGTGGCGGTGACCACGAGCAGCCCGAACACGGTGAGCAGTACCAGCAGCGGTACGGCGAGCACCTCGCTCATCGTGTACGTCAGCGGAGTGGCGGCGGCCCAGCCGATGAGGCCGCCGGCGTCCCTTATGGCCCGCATGCCGTCGTCCCGCGCGGGCGAGCCGCAGGCGATGTGCACCTGGCCGAGCACGCCGGCGACGAGCGCGGACAGGCCGATGACGATCCGGCCGTTTGCCTCCGGCTGCTCCGGGTGCCGGACGAACCGGACGGCGATGACCGCGAACAGTATCGGCACCAGCAGGTCGAGACGGCCGAAGGAGCCGGTGACCAGGATCTCCACCAGGTCACCGACCGGGCCGCTCAGGTCGGCCCAGGTGCCGGCGGCGACGATCAGCGCGACGGCGAACAACAGCAGCGCGATCCCGTCCTTGCGGTGGGCCGGGTCGAGGTTCCGCGCGCCCTGCCCTATGCCCCGGAAGACGGCGCCGACCGCGTGCGCCATGCCGAGCCAGACGGCGCGCACGAGTCGGTACAGGCCCCCGGTGGGGCTCGGCGCGGGCTTGGGCGGTGCCTTGCGGACCGGAGCCCGGCGGGCCGGCGCCTTCTTGGCCGGGGCCTTCCTGGCGACCGCCTTCCTCGCCGGAGCCTTCGCGGGAGCGGCCGCCTTCTTGGCGGGCGGCTTCTTGGCTGCGGAGGGACGTGAGGCCATGGGTCCGAGGTTACCGGGGGAGACGACAGCGGACACGTGTGCCCACTGCTTCACCCGTTCGTGTCGCCCTTGTCGCAGCGTCGAATTGACGCCCGCTCACGCGATGCCGGACATCCGGCGGGGCGTCAACTCTGCGGAGGGAGCGGGGCGGAGCCGTCGGCACCCGGCTCCAGGGCGTCCAGCGCCCGGCGCAGACCGGTGAGTTTGCGCTCCAGGTGTGCGGCCGTGGCCACCGCCGCCGCGTCGGCGGACTCGTCGTCCAACTGCTTGGAGAGCGCCTCGGCCTGCTCCTCGACGGCCGCGAGCCGGGCGGACAGCTCCGCGAGCAGCCCGGCGGGCTCCTTGCTGTCGACCGTGTCCTTCTGCCCGCCCTCCAACTGGAGCCGCAGCAGCGCCGCCTGCTCCCGCAGTTGGCAGTTCTTCATGTACAGCTCGACGAACACCGAGACCTTGGCACGCAGCACCCACGGGTCGAACGGCTTGGAGATGTAGTCGACCGCGCCCGCCGCGTAACCCCGGAAGGTGTGGTGCGGGCCGTGGTTGATCGCGGTGAGGAAGATGATCGGGATGTCCCGGGTCCGCTCCCGCCGCTTGATGTGCGCGGCCGTCTCGAAGCCGTCCATGCCCGGCATCTGGACATCCAGCAGGATGACCGCGAAATCGTCCGTGAGCAGTGCCTTGAGCGCTTCCTCCCCGGACGATGCCCGCACCAGCGTCTGATCGAGCGCAGAGAGGATGGCCTCCAGCGCCAGCAGATTCTCCGGCCGGTCATCGACCAGGAGGATCTTGGCCTTCTGCACCATGGCCCGCCCTCCTCGCCCCGGCGGTACACCGGGCGCCGCCCCAGAGGACGACTCCCTTTCGCCGCCCGTCCTTGTGCCGGTCATCGTAGCCGCACCCCGCCCGTCGCCACACCCTGTCACCGCGATGTCACGGTGCACACGGTTCAAACGCGGGCAGAGCCCGGAAGGTTCCCGGAATCCGAGGTTCCCACACCTGGCCCGCGCTTTGAACCGCGCCCCCGTGACCGGTCCTGTCGTGCCGTCACTCCGGCCGCATCCACTGTCGCATGACGCCCAGCAGATGATCGGGGTCGACCGGCTTGGTGACGTAGTCGGAGGCGCCCGACTGGAGCGCCTTCTCCCGGTCGCCCTTCATCGCCTTCGCGGTCAGCGCGATGATCGGCAGCCCCGCGAACTGCGGCATCCTGCGGATCGCGTTCGTGGTCGCGTACCCGTCCATCTCGGGCATCATGATGTCCATCAGCACCACGGCCACGTCGTCGTGCTGCTCCAGCACCTCGATGCCCTCGCGGCCGTTCTCGGCGTACAGCACCGACAGGCCCTGCTGCTCCAGGACGCTGGTGAGTGCGAACACGTTGCGGATGTCGTCGTCCACGATGAGCACCTTCTCGCCGCCGAACCGCACCGCCCGCACAGGCCGCTCGGTGTCCTCCGGCTCGATGGTGATCGACTGCTCCGGCCGCGGCTCGGCCGGGGGCAGGCTCCGGCGGCGCCGCCGGAAGAGGGCGGCGGGCCCGTTCTGCGTGTCCCGGTACGACTTCACCTCGGCCGGCGTCTCCGCCTGGGGGTCCGTCAGCTTGGCGGACAGATGCGCCTCCGAGGCGACCAGCTCACCGGCCTCCAGCGGGGGCACGGACTGCTGGTAGCCCTGCGGCGGGAGTTCGCTCGGGTGCAGCGGCAGGTACAGCGTGAACGTGGACCCGCGGCCCGGCTCGCTCTGCGCGTGGATCTCACCGCCGAGCAACTGCGCGATCTCCCGCGAGATCGACAGGCCCAGGCCGGTGCCGCCGTACTTGCGGCTGGTCGTGCCGTCGGCCTGCTTGAACGCCTCGAAGATCACCCGCATCTTGCTGGCCGCGATGCCGATACCGGTGTCGGTCACCGAGAACGCGATCAGATCGGCGTCCGGGTCGGTGAGCGCCCCGGCCTCCAGCAACTGCTCCCGGATGGTCTGCGGCACGTCCGTACCGGCGGGCCGGATCACCAGCTCCACCGAGCCGGAGTCGGTGAACTTCACCGCGTTGGACAGCAGGTTGCGCAGCACCTGGAGCAGGCGCTGTTCGTCGGTGTGCAGGGTGGCGGGCAGCTCCGGGGAGACCCGCACCGACAGGTCCAGGCCCTTCTCCGCGGTCAGCGGGCGGAAGGTCGCCTCCACGTAGTCCACGAGCTGGACCAGCGCGATCCGTGTCGGGGAGACGTCCATCTTGCCGGCCTCGACCTTGGACAGGTCCAGGATGTCGTTGATGAGCTGGAGCAGGTCGGACCCGGCGCCGTGGATGGTCTCGGCGAACTCGACCTGCTTCGGGGACAGGTTGCTCTCGGCGTTGTCGGCGAGCAGCTTGGCCAGGATCAGCAGCGAGTTGAGCGGCGTACGCAGCTCGTGCGACATGTTGGCGAGGAACTCGCTCTTGTAGCGCATCGACACCGCGAGCTGCTCGGCGCGCTCCTCCAGGACCTGCCGGGCCTCCTCGATCTCGGTGTTCTTCACCTCGATGTCCCGGTTCTGCCGGGCCAGCAGCTCGGCCTTCTCCTCCAGTTCGGCGTTGGAGGACTGCAGGGCCTTCTGCCGGTTCTCCAGCTCCGCCGAGCGCTCCCGGAGCTGCTCGGTCAGCAACTGGGACTGCTTGAGCAACTGCTCGGTCTTGGTGTTGACGGAGATCGTGTTGACGCTGGTCGCGATCATCTCCGCGATCTGGTTGAGGAAGTCGCGCTGGATGTGCGTGAACGGCGTGAACGACGCCAGCTCGATCACCCCGAGCACATTGCCCTCGAACACCACCGGCAGCACGATGACCTGCGCCGGAGGGGCCTCCCCCAGCCCGGAGGAGATCTTCAGGTAGCCGCTGGGCACGTCCCTGACCAGGATCGTCCGCTTCTCCTGCGCGGCCGTCCCGATCAGCCCCTCGCCGGGCCGGAACGAGGTCGGCATGGCGCCCGTGGAGCAGCCGTACGAGCCGAGCATGCGCAGCTCGTACTCCTCCTCGCCGTCCCCGGCGAGGTCCTGGCCGTCCAGCAGCGGCATGGTCAGGAAGAACGCGCCGTGCTGCGCGGAGACCACCGGGGTCAGCTCGCTCATGATCAGCGAGGCGACGTCCTCCAGGTCCCGGCGGCCCTGCATCAGCGCCGAGATCCGGGCGAGGTTGCCCTTGAGCCAGTCCTGCTCCTTGTTGGCGATCGTGGTGTCGCGCAGGTTGGCGATCATCTTGTTGATGTAGTCCTGGAGTTCCTGGATCTCCCCGGACGCGTCCACGTCGATCTTCAGGTTCAGGTCGCCACGGGTCACCGCGGTCGCCACCTTGGCGATGGCGCGCACCTGCCGGGTCAGGTTCCCGGCCATCTCGTTCACCGACTCGGTCAGGTCCCGCCAGGTGCCGTCCACGTCCAGCACACGGGCCTGGCCGCCGAGCTGGCCCTCGGTGCCCACCTCGCGGGCGACGCGGGTGACCTCCTCGGCGAAGCTGGAGAGCTGGTCGACCATCGTGTTGATCGTCGTCTTCAGCTCCAGGATCTCGCCCCGCGCGTCGATGTCGATCTTCTTGGTCAGGTCGCCCTTGGCGATCGCCGTCGTGACCATGGCGATGTTGCGCACCTGGCCGGTCAGGTTGGACGCCATCCCGTTCACCGACTCGGTGAGGTCCTTCCAGGTGCCCGCCACACCGGGCACGTGCGCCTGGCCGCCCAGAATGCCGTCCGTACCCACCTCACGGGCCACCTTGGTGACCTGGTCGGCGAACGAACTCAGCGTCTTCACCATCGTGTTGATGGTGTCGGCGAGCTGCGCCACCTCACCGCGCGCCTCGATGGTGACCTGACGCGTCAGGTCGCCGTTGGCCACCGCGGACGCCACCTGGGAGATGTTCCGCACCTGCATGGTCAGGTTGTTGGCCATCAGGTTGACGTTGTTGCTCAGGTCCTTCCAGATGCCCGTGACACCCGGTACGTGCGCCTGCCCGCCCAGGATGCCCTCGGTGCCCACCTCGCGGGCCACCCGCGTGACCTGCTCGGCGAAGCTGGAAAGCTGGTCGACCATGGTGTTGACCGTGGTGACCAGTTCGAGGATCTCGCCCTTGGCGTCGACCGTGATCTTCTTCGACAGGTCGCCCTTGGCCACGGCCGTGGTGACCTCGGCGATGTTGCGCACCTGGATCGTCAGGTTGTTGGCCATGAAGTTCACGGACTGCGTGAGGTCCTTCCAGGTGCCGGAGACACCCTGCACCTCGGCCTGACCGCCGAGCATGCCCTCCGTACCCACCTCACGGGCCACCCTGGTGACCTCCTGCGCGAACGACGAGAGCTGGTCCACCATCGTGTTCAGCGTGTTCTTCAGCTCCAGGATCTCCCCGCGCGCGTCCACGGTGATCTTCTGGGAGAGGTCACCGCGCGCGACCGCGGTGGCGACCTGGGCGATGTTGCGGACCTGGGCGGTGAGGTTCCCCGCCATGCCGTTCACCGAATCGGTGAGGTCCCGCCACACACCGGCCACGCCCGGCACCTGCGCCTGACCGCCGAGCCGGCCCTCGGTGCCCACGTCACGGGCCACCCGGGTCACCTGGTCGGCGAAGGCGGAGAGCTGGTCGACCATCGTGTTGATGGTGTTCTTCAGCTCCAGGATCTCGCCGCGCGCGTCCACGTCGATCTTCTGCGAGAGGTCGCCGTTGGCCACCGCCGTCGTCACCTGGGCGATGTTGCGCACCTGGGAGGTGAGGTTCCCGGCCATGAAGTTGACGGAGTCCGTCAGCTCCTTCCAGGTGCCCGACACGCCGTCCACCCTGGCCTGACCGCCCAGGCGGCCCTCGGTGCCCACGTCACGGGCCATCCGCGTCACCTGGTCGGCGAAGCTGGAGAGCTGGTCCACCATCGTGTTCACGGTGTTCTTGAGCTGGAGCATCTCACCGGAGACGTCCACGGTGACCTTCTGCGAGAGGTCGCCGTTGGCCACCGCCGTCGTCACCTGGGCGATGTTGCGCACCTGGCCGGTGAGGTTGCGGAACGCGGTGTTGACCGAGTCGGTGAGGTCCTTCCAGGTACCGGCCGCGCCCGACACCTGCGCCTGGCCGCCCAGCTCACCCTCGACACCGATCTCCCGCGCGACCCGCGTCACCTCGGCACCGAACGCCGAGAGCTGGTCCACCATCCCGTTGACGGTGTTCTTCAGCTCCAGCATCTCGCCCGCCACGTCGACGGTGACCTTCTGCGACAGGTCGCCGCTGGCCACGGCGGTCGTCACGGCGGCGATGTCCCGCACCTGGGTGGTGAGGTTCCGGAACACCGTGTTCACGGAGTCCGTCAGGTCCTTCCACGTGCCCGCCGCACCCGGCACGTTCGCCTGCCCGCCGAGGCGGCCCTCGGCGCCGACCTCGTTGGCCACGCGCGTGACCTCGTCCGCGAAGATCCGCAGCGTCTCGGTCATCTGGTTGATCGTCTCGGCGAGCTGCGCCACCTCGCCCCGCGCGGGCACGGTCACCTTCTGCGAGAGGTCACCGTTGGCCACGGCCGTCGTCACCTGGGAGATCCCGCGCACCTGGAGGGTGAGGTTGCCGGCCATCGTGTTGACGGAGTCGGTCAGCTCCTTCCACACCCCGGCCACGCCCGGCACCTGCGCCTGACCGCCCAGGATGCCCTCGGTGCCCACCTCACGGGCCACCCGCGTCACCTCGGACGAGAACGAGGAGAGCTGCTCCACCATCGTGTTGACGGTGTTCTTCAGCTCCAGCATCTCGCCGGCCACCTGCACGGTGACCTTCCGCGACAGATCACCGCCCGCGACCGCCGTCGTCACCAGCGCGATGTCCCGCACCTGCGCGGTGAGCCGGTTCGCCATCGTGTTGACGGACTCCGTCAGGTCCTTCCAGGAACCCGACATGCCCCGCACCTTCGCCTGCCCGCCGAGCTTGCCGTCGGTGCCGACCTCGATGGCCACCCGCGTGACCTCGTCGGTGAAGTTGGAGAGCTGGTCGACCAGGTTGTTGACCGTCCGGCCGACCTTCAGGAACTCGCCCCGCAGCGGATGCCCGGTCCCGTCCGGCGCCTCGGTGCGCAGGTCCATGCGCGGCGACAGATCGCCCTCCGCGACCGCCGTGAGCACCCGGCTGACCTCGGACACGGGCCACACCAGGTCGTCGACCAGCGCGTTGGAGTTCTCCACGGCCGCCGCCCAGGAACCCTCACAGGCGCCCGTCTCCAGCCGCTCGGTGAGCTTGCCCTCCCGGCCGACCGTGCGCCGCACCCGCGCCAGCTCACCGGTCAGATGCAGATTACGGTCGGCCACCTCGTTGAAGACCGCCGCGATCTCCGACATCACGCCGTCGCCGGACACCGTGAGCCGCTTGCGGAAGTTCCCGTCGCGCATGGATTCCAGCGCGGCGAGCAACCGGTTCAGGGCAGCCGTGTCCACCTCGGTGACGCCACCGCTCCTGCGCGGGGACGGCCGGCCCTTCGCGCGCGTCTTATTGCCCCGCGTCGCTGCGCCAGACTCCACTGTGTCCCTCCCGGAGGGGTAGACCGCCACTGCCGTGCCCGGTCGCGTTCGGGGGCTGCTGCCCTTCGTGCACGGAACGCACGCAGCCCGAACGGACCTTCATCAAAATCCTGCCCAGTGTTTCACCCCTGCCGAACCAGGCCATAACAGTTCGGCAGCTTCGCACACGGTTCGCACACCGTGGGGGGTAATCACCGACGACCGGCATCCACTGCGACGGCGAAGGTAAGTAACCTTGCATCCGGCTGTCCAGCCGCACCGGCCCGACCGGCCTGGGCGGCGGCACGAGAAGGACACGGGCATCGGAGGGGCGGCCGCAGAGCATGACCACCGGACTGATCTCGGGGGGACCTCCCCCGGAGCCACGGCCGAAGGGCGAGCGGACCCCGCAGCAACGGTCCGAACCGGCCGGCCCGCCGGCCCCGTACGTCGACGACAGAGCAGGGAGTTCCGTGATCACCGCCCGCGCGGCCGCCAGCTTCGAGCCCGTCGGGCGTTCGGTCGCGACCGCCCGCGCCTTCGTCCGCGACACCCTCCAGGGCTGGGGGTTCGCGGACATCGTCGACGACGCCGTGGTGCTCACCAGCGAGCTGGTCACCAACGCCGTGGTCCACGCGGGCACCGAGGCCGAGGTCCTGTGCCTGCGCACCGAGCACGGCGTACGCGTCGAGGTCTCCGACCGCTACCCCGAGCGCGAGGTCCCGCTCCAGAGCGCGCACGCCGTCATGGGCAGCCCCGACCGCGAGGGCGGCCGCGGCCTGCAACTGTGCGCGGCCCTCGCCACCCGCTGGGGCGTCGAGTACACCCCCACCCACAAGAACGTCTGGTTCCAGCTCGACCTGCCCGAACGCCATGTCGGCACCCGCACCGCCGGACCGGCCCTGCCGCCCGACCTGCTCCCGCTGGCCGACAGCCGGGTCCGCGTGGCCGTCCTCCAGATCGACCGCAACGGCTGCGTCAGCGCCTGGAACGAGGACGCCGAGGACCTCTTCGGCTACCCGGCGAACGAGGTCGTCGGCAAGCCCCTCACCGACCTCGCCGCCTGGCCGCACACCCCCGGCACCGGCACCGGCATCGCCGAGGCCCTGCAGCTCTCCCGCTGGGAGGGCAGCTACGGCGTCCGGGGCGCCGACGGCCGCGTCTCCCCCGTCTACGCCTCCCACCTGCGCGTCCGGGACACCGGCGGCGAGCCCTCCACCGTCTGTCTCCTGGTCCGCGACCACGAACGCGCCGTCCTCCAGACCCCTTCCCGCGTCCCCACCGGCGACCAGGGGGGCTCCGACGGCCAGAGCGCGGACCCCTTCGAGGTCTTCATCGGCTCCCCCGCCCCCGACGACCTGGACGGACTCCTCCAGCGCACGGTCGAGCGCGCCCGCGACATGCTCGACGGCGACTCCGCCTTCCTGCTGCTCGCCACCGACGACGAGACCGAACTGGAGGTCCGTGCCTCCACCGGCCTGCCCTCCACCCGCCAGCGCTTCGCCCGTGTCCCCGTCGAGGCCGGCCCCGGCCGCTACGGCTCCGCCCGCATGCCCGCCGTCCACGACGACCTGAGCGCCATCCCCAGCGCCGCCGTGCCGCTCCTGGCCGGCACCGGCATGCGCTCGGTGGTCACCGTGCCGCTCAAGGTCGAGGGCCGCCTCACCGGCTCCCTCGGCGTCGCGGCCGAAGCGCCGGGCCGGTACTCCAACGAGGAGGCGCTGCGCCTCCAGTTCGCCGCCGACCGCATCGCGCTGGCCGTGGAGTCCGCCCGTCTCGGCGAGCTGGAGCGGCTGCGCAGAGGCTCGCTCAGCTTCCTGGTCGAGGCGTCCGACCTGCTCGCCGGCACCCTGGACCGCGACCAGACCCTCGCCCTGATGGCCCAGATGACCGTGCCGACCCTCGCCACCTGGTGCGCGGTCTACACGATCAGCGAGCAGTCCGCCGACCCGTACCTGTCGTACGTCCTGCACGAGGACGAGGAGTTCATCGACGGCATCAAGTCCTTGCTGTCGAAGATCCCGCCGCCCGACCCGGTACTGACGCCCGGCGCCCGCGTCTGGCCGCTGCCCGGCGAGGTCGCCCACCAGGCCGCCCTGCGCAGCTCCATGCGCAGCCTGGGCCTCTCCGGCGGTCCCACCCAGCAGCTCGCCTCCAGCATCGGCCCGACCCTCGCGACAGCCTCGGCGGTCGGCGGCGAGACCGTCGTCCTCCCCCTGGTGGCCCGCAACCGCGTCATCGGCATGCTGACCCTCGGCAAGCCCACCGACGACCACTTCCGCCAGGAGATCCTGGAACTGGCCGAGGACCTGTCCCGCCGGGCTGCCCTGGCCCTGGACAACGCCCGCCTGTACTCGGAGCGCACGGCCATCAGCCAGTCCCTCCAGCGCAGCCTCCTGCCTCCCGGCCTGCCCCCCATCGACGGCGTCGAGGTCGACGTCATCTACCGCGCGGCCGGCGAGGGCAACGAGGTAGGCGGCGACTTCTACGACCTCTTCCCCATCGGCGACGGCGCGTACGGCTTCGCCATCGGCGACGTCTGCGGCACCGGCCCCAACGCGGCGGCCGTCACGGGCCTCGCCCGGCACGCCCTGCGCCTGCTCGCCCGCGAGGGCCTGAGCGGCCCGGCGGTCCTGGAGCGCCTGAACTCCGCGATCCTCGACGAGGGCGACCGCAGCCGCTTCCTGACCCTGCTCTACGGCGAGCTGCGCCCGCAGGAGGACGGCGGCGCCGAACTGAAGGTGGTCTGCGCCGGCCACCCGCTCCCCCTGCGCCTGCGCCAGGACGGCACGGTCACCGCGGCCGCCGAACCCCAGCCCCTCCTCGGCGTCATCGAGGACCTGGAGCTGTACGAGGAGACGGTCACCCTGGACCCCGGCGACGTCCTCCTCTGCGTCACGGACGGCGTCACCGAACGCCGTGAGGGCACTCGCATGCTCGGCGACGACGGCCTCGCGGACGTCCTGACGACCTGCACGGGGCTCACGGCCGGCGCGGTCGCGGCGCGCGTGCTGCGCGCGGTGGAGCGGTTCGCCTCCGACGCACCCTCGGACGACATGGCGATCCTGGCGATGCGGGTTCCGGGGCTTCAGCAGGACTGAGGCCCCCGGCCCGCCCGGCCGGGCGGGCCATGCCCGCGGACATGCGAAAGGCCCCACCCGAAACGGGTGGGGCCTTTATCGCTGAGCCCCCAAACGGAATCGAACCGTTGACCTTCTCCTTACCATGGAGACGCTCTGCCGACTGAGCTATGGGGGCCTTGTCGCTTTCGAGGTTTCCCTCGCGGCAACAAGAAGATCGTACCCTGAACGGGCTCGGCTTCCCAAATCCGTTCGCCGCTTGTTCAGAAAGCGGGCTGGAGCAGTCCGCCAAGGGCATTGCAGGCGGAGACGATCCGCTGCATCTCCCGCTTCGTCAGGGCCGGGTCGACGGGCAGCGCCAGCGTCTCGTCCGCGGCCCGCTCGGTCTCCGGCAGCGTCCAGCCGGGGTGCCGGAACCGGGGCAGCCAGTGCGCGGGGGTCTGGACGGGAATCCGGCAGGCAACTCCCTTGGCCCGCAGGGCGCGTGCGAACGCGTCCCGGTCGGGCCGCCCGTTCCCCGGCACCCGCACCACATACTGCTGGTAGGTGTGCCCGTCACCGCTGTCCGGCGTCCGAACTCCCCTGAGCCGGGCGTCCAGATAGGCGGCCCGCTCCCGGCGCCGCACCAACTCCTCGTCCGGGGCGTCGGCTTCACCCCGCTCCAGCACCAACAGTCCGCGCTGGTGCCCCAGTTCACGCAGCGGCCTGACATCAGCCCGTCGCCCGAACCGGTGGACCACGACGACGGCCGCAGTGCGGGACGTCACGGCCACCGCGACGGAGTCCGCGTCCAGGCAGTAGGTGACCGGATCTATGTCGGCGAACACCGGCTGCGCGCCCACCAGGGCGACCGCCTCGGCGACTTCGGCGTTCCCGAAGGCAGGTACGACGACTTCGTCCCCGGCTCCCACGCCGGCGGCCCTGAGCATTGCTGCGGTACCCATGCGGCACATGCTCGATGGGCGACGTGAACGCCAAGTTAAGGAAAACAAAAAAGGGTTGGTCCCTGAACCGAAGTTCAGGGACCAACCCTTTTATCAAATTTAGTTCGGCGGCGTCCTACTCTCCCACAGGGTCCCCCCTGCAGTACCATCGGCGCTGTGAGGCTTAGCTTCCGGGTTCGGAATGTAACCGGGCGTTTCCCTCACGCTATGACCACCGAAACACTATGAAACTTTCAAACCGTCATGTGTGGCACATGAGGCTGTTCGTGGTTTCAGAACCAACACAGTGGACGCGAACAACTGAGGACAAGCCCTCGGCCTATTAGTACCAGTCAACTCCACCCGTTACCAGGCTTCCATATCTGGCCTATCAACCCAGTCGTCTACTGGGAGCCTTACCCTCTCAAGGAGGTGGGAATACTCATCTCGAAGCAGGCTTCCCGCTTAGATGCTTTCAGCGGTTATCCCTCCCGAACGTAGCCAACCAGCCATGCCCTTGGCAGGACAACTGGCACACCAGAGGTTCGTCCGTCCCGGTCCTCTCGTACTAGGGACAGCCCTTCTCAATATTCCTACGCGCACAGCGGATAGGGACCGAACTGTCTCACGACGTTCTAAACCCAGCTCGCGTACCGCTTTAATGGGCGAACAGCCCAACCCTTGGGACCGACTCCAGCCCCAGGATGCGACGAGCCGACATCGAGGTGCCAAACCATCCCGTCGATATGGACTCTTGGGGAAGATCAGCCTGTTATCCCCGGGGTACCTTTTATCCGTTGAGCGACGGCGCTTCCACAAGCCACCGCCGGATCACTAGTCCCGACTTTCGTCCCTGCTCGACCCGTCGGTCTCACAGTCAAGCTCCCTTGTGCACTTACACTCAACACCTGATTGCCAACCAGGCTGAGGGAACCTTTGGGCGCCTCCGTTACTCTTTAGGAGGCAACCGCCCCAGTTAAACTACCCATCAGACACTGTCCCTGATCCGGATCACGGACCCAGGTTAGACATCCAGCACGACCAGACTGGTATTTCAACGACGACTCCACACACACTGGCGTGCATGCTTCACAGTCTCCCAGCTATCCTACACAAGCCGAACCGAACACCAATATCAAACTGTAGTAAAGGTCCCGGGGTCTTTCCGTCCTGCTGCGCGAAACGAGCATCTTTACTCGTAGTGCAATTTCACCGGGCCTATGGTTGAGACAGTCGAGAAGTCGTTACGCCATTCGTGCAGGTCGGAACTTACCCGACAAGGAATTTCGCTACCTTAGGATGGTTATAGTTACCACCGCCGTTTACTGGCGCTTAAGTTCTCAGCTTCGCCACAACGAATTGTGACTAACCGGTCCCCTTAACGTTCCAGCACCGGGCAGGCGTCAGTCCGTATACATCGCCTTACGGCTTCGCACGGACCTGTGTTTTTAGTAAACAGTCGCTTCTCGCTGGTCTCTGCGGCCACCCCCAGCTCACCGTGTAAAACGGATCACCAGTGATGGCCCCCCTTCTCCCGAAGTTACGGGGGCATTTTGCCGAGTTCCTTAACCATAGTTCACCCGAACGCCTCGGTATTCTCTACCTGACCACCTGAGTCGGTTTAGGGTACGGGCCGCCATGAAACTCGCTAGAGGCTTTTCTCGACAGCATAGGATCATCCACTTCACCACAATCGGCTCGGCATCAGGTCTCACCCTTGATGAGTGGCGGATTTGCCTACCACTCGGGCTACACCCTTACCCCAGGACAACCACCGCCTGGGCTGGACTACCTTCCTGCGTCACCCCATCACTCACCTACTAACCGCTTGGGCCGGCGGCTCCACCACTTTCCATTCCCCGAAGGGTCCGGAACGGCTTCACGGCCTTAGCATCACGATGCTCGATGTTTGACGCTTCACAGCGGGTACCGGAATATCAACCGGTTATCCATCGACTACGCCTGTCGGCCTCGCCTTAGGTCCCGACTTACCCTGGGCAGATCAGCTTGACCCAGGAACCCTTAGTCAATCGGCGCAAACGTTTCTCACGTTTGTATCGCTACTCATGCCTGCATTCTCACTCGTGAACCGTCCACAACTCGCTTCCGCGGCTGCTTCACCCGGCACACGACGCTCCCCTACCCATCCATACAGGCGTTGGCCCTATTGTATGAATGACACGACTTCGGCGGTACGCTTGAGCCCCGCTACATTGTCGGCGCGGAATCACTAGACCAGTGAGCTATTACGCACTCTTTCAAGGGTGGCTGCTTCTAAGCCAACCTCCTGGTTGTCTCTGCGACTCCACATCCTTTCCCACTTAGCGTACGCTTAGGGGCCTTAGTCGATGCTCTGGGCTGTTTCCCTCTCGACCATGGAGCTTATCCCCCACAGTCTCACTGCCGTGCTCTCACTTACCGGCATTCGGAGTTTGGCTAAGGTCAGTAACCCGGTAGGGCCCATCGCCTATCCAGTGCTCTACCTCCGGCAAGAAACACACGACGCTGCACCTAAATGCATTTCGGGGAGAACCAGCTATCACGGAGTTTGATTGGCCTTTCACCCCTAACCACAGGTCATCCCCCAGGTTTTCAACCCTGGTGGGTTCGGTCCTCCACGAAGTCTTACCTCCGCTTCAACCTGCCCATGGCTAGATCACTCCGCTTCGGGTCTTGAGCGCGCTACTGAATCGCCCTATTCGGACTCGCTTTCGCTACGGCTTCCCCACACGGGTTAACCTCGCAACACACCGCAAACTCGCAGGCTCATTCTTCAAAAGGCACGCAGTCACGACGCATTGAGTAAACTCAATGCGCGACGCTCCCACGGCTTGTAGGCACACGGTTTCAGGTACTATTTCACTCCGCTCCCGCGGTACTTTTCACCATTCCCTCACGGTACTATCCGCTATCGGTCACCAGGGAATATTTAGGCTTAGCGGGTGGTCCCGCCAGATTCACACGGGATTTCTCGGGCCCCGTGCTACTTGGGTGTCTCTCAAACGAGCCGCTGATGTTTCGACTACGGGGGTCTTACCCTCTACGCCGGACCTTTCGCATGTCCTTCGCCTACATCAACGGTTTCTGACTCGTCCTGTCGCCGGCAGACGACAGAAGAGAGATCCCACAACCCCGCACACGCAACCCCTGCCGGGTCTCACACGTATACGGTTTGGCCTCATCCGGTTTCGCTCGCCACTACTCCCGGAATCACGGTTGTTTTCTCTTCCTGAGGGTACTGAGATGTTTCACTTCCCCTCGTTCCCTCCACACTGCCTATGTGTTCAGCAGCGGGTGACAGCCCATGACGACTGCCGGGTTTCCCCATTCGGAAACCCCCGGATCAAAGCCTGGTTGACGGCTCCCCGGGGACTATCGTGGCCTCCCACGTCCTTCATCGGTTCCTGGTGCCAAGGCATCCACCGTGCGCCCTTAAAAACTTGGCCACAGATGCTCGCGTCCACTGTGCAGTTCTCAAACAACGACCAGCCACCCATCACCCCACCAGACAAGCTAGTGAGTGCACTGGGGCCGGCGACTGAGGAAAACCATTCCCTCAGACACCCAACAGCGTGCCCGACACTCCCACCACCCTCATCCGTTCCACGCCGAAGCAGTACTAGGAGAAAAGCAGTGAGTGTGCCGAATAATCAACGTTCCACCCATGAGCAACCAGCATCGAACATTCGCCGATGTACTGGCCTCTGACCAACCGTGGTTGGTAAGAAGTGCTCCTTAGAAAGGAGGTGATCCAGCCGCACCTTCCGGTACGGCTACCTTGTTACGACTTCGTCCCAATCGCCAGTCCCACCTTCGACAGCTCCCTCCCACAAGGGGTTGGGCCACCGGCTTCGGGTGTTACCGACTTTCGTGACGTGACGGGCGGTGTGTACAAGGCCCGGGAACGTATTCACCGCAGCAATGCTGATCTGCGATTACTAGCAACTCCGACTTCATGGGGTCGAGTTGCAGACCCCAATCCGAACTGAGACAGGCTTTTTGAGATTCGCTCTACCTCACGGTTTCGCAGCTCATTGTACCTGCCATTGTAGCACGTGTGCAGCCCAAGACATAAGGGGCATGATGACTTGACGTCGTCCCCACCTTCCTCCGAGTTGACCCCGGCAGTCTCCTGTGAGTCCCCATCACCCCGAAGGGCATGCTGGCAACACAGAACAAGGGTTGCGCTCGTTGCGGGACTTAACCCAACATCTCACGACACGAGCTGACGACAGCCATGCACCACCTGTACACCGACCACAAGGGGGGCACCATCTCTGATGCTTTCCGGTGTATGTCAAGCCTTGGTAAGGTTCTTCGCGTTGCGTCGAATTAAGCCACATGCTCCGCTGCTTGTGCGGGCCCCCGTCAATTCCTTTGAGTTTTAGCCTTGCGGCCGTACTCCCCAGGCGGGGAACTTAATGCGTTAGCTGCGGCACCGACGACGTGGAATGTCGCCAACACCTAGTTCCCACCGTTTACGGCGTGGACTACCAGGGTATCTAATCCTGTTCGCTCCCCACGCTTTCGCTCCTCAGCGTCAGTAATGGCCCAGAGATCCGCCTTCGCCACCGGTGTTCCTCCTGATATCTGCGCATTTCACCGCTACACCAGGAATTCCGATCTCCCCTACCACACTCTAGCTAGCCCGTATCGACTGCAGACCCGAGGTTAAGCCTCGGGCTTTCACAATCGACGTGACAAGCCGCCTACGAGCTCTTTACGCCCAATAATTCCGGACAACGCTTGCGCCCTACGTATTACCGCGGCTGCTGGCACGTAGTTAGCCGGCGCTTCTTCTGCAGGTACCGTCACTTTCGCTTCTTCCCTGCTGAAAGAGGTTTACAACCCGAAGGCCGTCATCCCTCACGCGGCGTCGCTGCATCAGGCTTTCGCCCATTGTGCAATATTCCCCACTGCTGCCTCCCGTAGGAGTCTGGGCCGTGTCTCAGTCCCAGTGTGGCCGGTCGCCCTCTCAGGCCGGCTACCCGTCGTCGCCTTGGTGAGCCATTACCTCACCAACAAGCTGATAGGCCGCGGGCTCATCCTTCACCGCCGGAGCTTTTAACCGCAGACCATGCGATCCGCAGTGTTATCCGGTATTAGACCCCGTTTCCAGGGCTTGTCCCAGAGTGAAGGGCAGATTGCCCACGTGTTACTCACCCGTTCGCCACTAATCCCCACCGAAGTGGTTCATCGTTCGACTTGCATGTGTTAAGCACGCCGCCAGCGTTCGTCCTGAGCCAGGATCAAACTCTCCGTGAATGTTTACCGGTAATCCGGTGCACACACACGAGAGCGGAACCATCGGAGGAATAGTCCGATGGTTCACAGCGTCCTCGCTGTGTTTTTTCAAAGGAACCTCGTCCCAGTCAGTGACTGGAGACGGGGTTATCAACATATCTGGCGTTGATTTTTGGCACGCTGTTGAGTTCTCAAGGAACGGTCGCTTCCTTTGTACTCACCCTCTCGGGCTTTCCTCCGGGCTTCCCTTCGGTGTTTCCGACTCTATCAGATCTTTTTCCGATCCGATTTCCTCGGTGCTTTCCAGTTCTTCGCTTTCGCGTTTCCCTTTCCGGCGGTTCCGACTCTATCAGATCCTTTCGGCGTCTGATTCCCAGCCAGAGGGGATTGTCTTCCCGGCCCGCTGGGCCGTTCCGACGTCTCAAACCTTAGCGGATCAACCCCGGCAGTTCCTAATCGGGCCGTCGGCCCCATTCGAATTGAATTCGGACGCGCCGAAAGCAATCCCGAACGGGAGAGTCGCACTGATGGTTGGAGTGCCGCTGTCGCGGCGGAGGTGCCACCACAGAACCGTTACGGCTCCGGGGCAGACCAAGGACTCTACGGATTGGCCCATGGGGTGTCAACCCACCCTGTCAAGATTTTTTTCCAGCGCGGACACGACTGGGGCCCCTCGACCGGTGTCGAGGGGCCCCAGTGCAGGTCAGAGCGTCGTGGATCAGACCTCGACGACGACCGGAAGGATCATCGGGCGTCGGCGGTAGGTGTCCGAGACCCACTTGCCGAGCGTCCGGCGGATGAGCTGCTGGAGCTGGTGAGGCTCCACGACGCCGTCCTGGGCCGACCGCTCCAGCGATTCGGTGATCTTCGGGAGGACCGCCGCGAAGGCACCGTCGTCGATACCGGAGCCGCGGGCCTGGATGTGCGGACCACCCGTGATCTTGCCGGTGGACGCGTCCATCACCAGGAAGACCGAGATGATGCCCTCGTCGCCGAGGATCTTGCGGTCCTTCAGCGCGGGCTCGCCGACATCGCCGACCGAGAGGCCGTCGACGTAGACGTAACCGGCCTGGACCTTGCCCGCGATCTTCGCCTTGCCCTCGACCAGGTCGACGACCACGCCGTCCTCGGCGATGACGATCCGGTCGTGCGGGACGCCGGTCGCGGCGCCCAGCTCGGCGTTGGCGCGCAGGTGGCGCCATTCGCCGTGGACCGGCATGAGGTTCTTCGGGCGGCAGATGTTGTAGAAGTACAGCAGCTCGCCCGCGGACGCGTGGCCTGAGACGTGCACCTTGGCGTTGCCCTTGTGCACGACGTTGGCACCCCAGCGGGTCAGGCCGTTGATCACGCGGTAGACCGCGTTCTCGTTACCCGGGATGAGGGACGAGGCCAGGATGACCGTGTCGCCCTCGACGATGCGGATCTGGTGGTCCCGGTTGGCCATGCGGGACAGGGCCGCCATCGGCTCGCCCTGGGAACCCGTGCAGACCAGGACGACCTTGTCGGCCGGCAGGTCGTCGAGCTGCTTGACGTCGACGACGAGGCCCGGCGGGACCTTCAGGTAGCCGAGGTCCCGCGCGATGCCCATGTTGCGGACCATGGAGCGGCCGACGAAGGCGACCTTGCGGCCGTACTTCTGGGCGGTGTCCAGGATCTGCTGGATGCGGTGCACATGGCTGGCGAAGCTCGCCACGATGATGCGGCTGTGCGCGTTCGCGAAGACGTTGTCCAGCACGTTGGAGATGTCGCGCTCGGGCGGGACGAAGCCGGGGACCTCGGCGTTCGTGGAGTCCGAGAGAAGGAGGTCGATGCCCTCCTCGCTCAGGCGCGCGAAGGCGTGCAGGTCGGTGAGCCGGCCGTCCAGCGGGAGCTGGTCCATCTTGAAGTCGCCGGTGTGCACGACCATGCCGGCCGGGGTGCGGATGGCGACCGCGAGGGCGTCCGGGATGGAGTGGTTGACCGCGACGAACTCCAGGTCGAAGGGGCCGACCCGCTCACGGTCGCCCGCCTCCACCTCCAGGGTGTACGGGCGGATGCGGTGCTCCTGCAGCTTGGCCTCGATCAGCGCGAGGGTCAGCTTGGAGCCGATCAGCGGGATGTCGGGCTTCTCGCGCAGCAGATAGGGGACCGCGCCGATGTGGTCCTCGTGGCCGTGCGTGAGGACGATGCCCTCGATGTCGTCGAGGCGGTCCCGGATGGACGAGAAGTCCGGCAGGATCAGGTCGACTCCGGGCTGCTCCTCCTCGGGGAACAGCACTCCGCAGTCGACGATCAGCAGACGGCCGTCGTACTCGAAGACCGTCATGTTCCGGCCGATCTCACCGAGACCGCCGAGCGGGGTGACGCGCAGGCCGCCCTTGGCGAGCGGCGGCGGCGGGGCCAGTTCAGGGTGCGGATGACTCAAAAGACTCTCCTGACCACACGCGCCACGTACCGGTGGGCACGTGGCGCGCATGACGTTTCAGTGCGTGCGGTTGTCGTAAGGGGGGGCGGGCACCGGTGCGCCCGCTATGCGGTTGTGTACTGCGGTTGTGTGGCTCGGATGGTGCTGAAGTCTGTTGTCAGAGCTGTACCCCGCCGGCCGCAAGATCGATCTTGAGCTGGGCGATCTCCTCGGGGGAGCACTCGACCATGGGGGCGCGCAGCGGACCGGCGGGCAGGCCCAGGAGGGCGAGCGCGGCCTTGGTGGTCATGACGCCCTGGGTGCGGAAGACGCCGGTGTACACCGGGAGCAGCTTCTGGTGGATCTCGGCGGCCTTGACGACGTCGCCCGAGGTGTAGGCGTCCACGAGGGCGCGCAGGTCGGGGGCGACGAGGTGGCCGACGACGGAGACGAAGCCGACGGCGCCGACGGAGAGCAGGGGGAGGTTCAGCATGTCGTCGCCGGAGTACCAGGCGAGGCCGGAGCGGGCGATGGCCCAGCTCGCGCGGCCGAGGTCGCCCTTGGCGTCCTTGTTGGCGACGATCCGGGGGTGCTCCGCGAGGCGGACCAGGGTCTCGGTGCTGATCGGGACGCCACTGCGGCCGGGGATGTCGTAGAGCATCACCGGCAGGCCGGTGTTGTCGGCGACGGCCGTGAAGTGGCGGTACAGGCCCTCCTGCGGGGGCTTGTTGTAGTACGGCGTGACGACCAGCAGGCCGTGGGCGCCGTCTCGTTCGGCCTGGCGGGCCAGTTCGAGGGTGTGGCGGGTGTCGTTGGTGCCGACTCCGGCCACGACGCGGGCGCGGTCGCCGACCGCTTCCACGACGGCTCGTACGAGGTCCGATTTCTCCGCGTCGCTGGTGGTGGGTGACTCGCCGGTGGTGCCGTTGACGATCAGGCCGTCGTTGCCTGCGTCCACCAGGTGGGCGGCGAGCCGCTGCGCGCCGTCGAGATCGAGTGCGCCGTCCGCCGTGAAGGGCGTGACCATGGCGGTGAGGACCCGCCCGAAGGGGGTCTGCGGAGTCGAGGTCGGAGCCATGGGTGACACGCTACTCGGTACTCGATCCATGGTCTGCCCGTGGGGTGTCGGGAAAGTCAGGACAAACGCGGGTCAAACTCCCGGTCAAGAAGGAGCCCGGCACTGCCTGCTCGGGGGTTCAAGCAGTGCCGGGTCCGTTTGATCAGGCTAGATGAACTTCTCTAAATGCCGCAATACGGACACTTCGGGAGGCTGACCCGTACATCCGTTCCGCGCGGGGGAACAGGGTTACGGGGCGACGCGGCCGTTGGCGTTGAAGGCGGCGTAGGTGAGCGGCATCAGACGGGCCCATTCGGCCTCCATCTTCTCGCCCACCATCTCGATCTCCCGCTGCGGGAAGGACGGCACCTTGGCCAGCTCGTGCTGGGTGCGCAGGCCCAGGAAGTGCATCAGGGAGCGGGCGTTGCAGGTGGCATACATCGAGGAGTACAGGCCGACCGGGAGGGCCGCACGGGCGACCTCACGGGCGACGCCCTCGGCGAGCAGCTTCTGGTAGGCGGCGTACGCCTGCTCGTATGACTCCGTCAGGGTGTCGCGCACCGCGTCGTACTGGGCGGGGCTGCCCTCGACGAAGACGTACTTGCCCGGGCGGCCCTCCTGGACCAGCTTGCGGGAGGTGTCGGGGACGTAGAAGACCGGCTGGAGCTCCCGGTAGCGGCCCGATTCCTCGTTGTACGACCAGCCGACGCGGTGCCGCATGAACTCGCGGAAGACGAAGATCGGGGCGCTGATGAGGAAGGTCATCGAGTTGTGCTCGAACGGGCTGCCGTGCCGGTCCCGCACCAGGTAGTTGATCAGGCCCTTGGAGCGCTCGGGGTCCTTCTGGAGCTCGTCCAGGGACTGCTCGCCCAGGGTGGAGACACGGGCGGCGAAGAGGACGTCGCTGTCGGACGCGCTGGATTTCACCAGCTCGACGGTGACGTCGCTACGGAGCGTGAGCGGCTCGGGGGTGGTCACAAAGGTCCTTCCATCACTTCTGCGGTTTGCAGCCACCATACGGGGCACGCTCACCGGCCAGAGCAACACCTCACCTCAAAGATCGCATCCAGCGGTTTTCCGGACATGGGCACCTTTTGTGCCACTCGGTCGTCTGAAGGGGTGAGGTAGCTCCGGTGAGGCTTCTGCCGTCTCCCGCGAGCCGCCCGTACACCCCGGAAGGAGATCCACCCCAGATGTTCCGTCGTCGTGAGCCCGTGCCCTTCGCCTTCATCGCCGAGGCCGACAGGTTCCGCGGCAATGTCACTCCCCCGCCCCCCGAGCGCGCGTCCCGCGGGGAGCGGGCCGGGCGCTCGCTGCTCATGCTGACCCTGGTCGCCGGGATAGTGGGCGCGCTGATGCTCGGCATGCCCGCGCTGTCCACTCCGTCCGCGCCGCCGGCCGGTCAGTCGCAGGCGGCGCCGGGTCACTGACCCTTGTGGCCGCTCACGGCTGGTGAGCCCCGCCACAGGCGGATAGCCTCACCGGGCACAAGCCCGTGCGAGGACCTTGCGAGGAACAGCCGTGCCCCTGCCCTTCCTGACGGCCGACCGCACTTTCGAGGCGGCCGACGAGAGCTCGCTGCCCTATGACGACCGGGACCGCTGGCGGCGCCCGTACCGTCCCGGCCCGTGGCGGGTGGGTGGCGCGGCGCTGGGGCTGCTGTTCTCCTCGTTCGTGCTGTTCGGGGCCGTGCTCACCGCCCTGACCGGCACCACGACCTCCGCGGGGGTCACGTTCGTGCTCGCCGCGGGGATCGTCCTCGGCGCGCTGCGGGTGCTGCGCATGGGCGTCTGGGTCAGCCCGCGCGGTCTGCGCCAGGTCGGCTTCCTGGCGACGCGTACGGTGCCCTGGGAGCGGGTGGTCTCGCTGCGGACGGCGCAGCAGCCGGTGCGCTGGCTGGGGCTGCCCCGCACGGTGCAGGGGCAGGCGCTGACGCTGGTCCTGAGCGACCGCGCCCCCGATGACACTCCCCCGCTGCTGACCACGCACACGCTGGACTTCCTCAACCGCCCCGCCGGGTTCGACCTGGCCTCGGACACGATCGAGGCGTGGGCCGCGGAGTACCGGCGCGGCTGAGAGGTCAGGCCGGGAGGTGCCGGCCGTCGTGCAGGGCGATGGCGCGCTGCATCGTCTTGCGGGCACGCGGGGTGTCGCGGGCGTCGTGGTAGGCGACGGCGAGCCGGAACCAGCTTCGCCAGTCGTCCGGGGCGGCCTCGGTCTCGGCCTTGCGCCGGGCGAACACCTCGTCGGCCGAGTCGCGGTCGATCCGGCCGTCCGGGGTGCGGCGCAGCTCGTCCACGGGCAGGCCGCCCTCGGCCTCCAGTTCGGCGGCGAGCTGGTTGGCCCGGCGGACGAACTGGGTGTTCTTCCAGAGGAACCAGACGCCGATGACCGGCAGGATCAGCACGGCCACACCGAAGGTGACGGTGAGGAGCGTGCCGGACTGGATGAGCATCACGCCCCGGCTGCCGACCAAGACGAAGTAGAAGACCAGGACGGCGGCCGTGACGAGGTAGGTGATCTTCGCGCGCATGAGGTGGGGGTACTCAGCCCAGGTCCAGGAAGTGTTCGAGGCCGAAGGTGAGGCCCGGAGCGGACCCCACCCGGCGCACACCGAGCAGGATGCCCGGCATGAAGCTGCTGTGGTGCAGCGAGTCGTGGCGGAGGGTGAGGGTCTCGCCCTCGCCGCCGAGCAGGACCTCCTGGTGGGCCAGGAGGCCACGCAGCCGGACCGCGTGCACCGGCACCCCGTCCACGTCGGCGCCCCGGGCGCCGTCCAGCGCGGTGACCGTGGCGTCGGGAGCCTCGGGGGTGCCGGCCTTGCGGCGGGCCTCGGCGATGAGCTGGGCGGTGCGGGTGGCGGTGCCGGAGGGGGCGTCCACCTTGTTGGGGTGGTGCAGCTCGACGACCTCGACGGACTCGAACCAGGGCGCGGCGATCTGCGCGAACTTCATGGTGAGGACGGCGCCGATGGAGAAGTTCGGGGCGATGAGCACGCCCGTCTCCGGGGACCGGTCGAGCCAGCCCCTGAGCTGCGCGAGGCGCTCGTCGGTCCAGCCGGTGGTGCCGACGACCGCGTGGATGCCGTGGCGCACGCAGAAGTCGAGGTTGCCCATGACCGACGCCGGGGTGGTGAGGTCGACAGCGACCTGGGCGTGGGCGTCCACCAGCGTCTCCAGCTTGTCGCCCCGGCCGAGGGAGGCGACCAGCTCCATGTCCTCGGCGGCCTCGACGGCCCGTACCGCCTCGGACCCGATACGGCCCCCTCCGCCGAGGACCGCCACGCGCAGCTTGCTCATCTCTTCGTTTCCTTACCGCAGTTGAGGGACCGGGTGGGTCAGGCGACCGCGTCGTTGAGCCGGGCGGCCTGCTTGTCCTTCAGCGGGCCTATGACCGACAGCGACGGGCGCTGTCCCAGGATGTCGCGGGCGACGGAGCGGACCTCGTCCGGGGTCACCGCGGCGATCCGGGCCAGCATGTCGTCCACCGACATGTGGTCGCCCCAGCACAGCTCGCTCTTGCCGATACGGTTCATCAGCGCGCCGGTGTCCTCCAGGCCGAGGACGGTGCCGCCCTTCATCTGGCCGATGGCCCGGGTGATCTCGTCGTCGCTGAGACCGTTCGCGGCGACCTGGTCCAGCTCGTCCCGGCAGATCTTCAGCACGTCGTGCACCTGGCTCGGGCGGCAGCCCGCGTACACCCCGAACAGGCCGCAGTCGGCGAAGCTGGAGGTGTAGGAGTACACGCTGTAGGCCAGGCCACGCTTCTCCCGGACCTCCTGGAAGAGCCGGGAGGACATGCCGCCGCCGAGGGCGGTGTTGAGGACGCCCATGGCCCAGCGGCGGTCGTCGGTGCGGGCGAGGCCGGGCATGCCGAGGATGACATGAGCCTGCTCGGTCTTGCGGCCGACCAGCTCGACGCGGCCCGCGGTGCGGATGGTGCGGCTGCCCTCGCGCGGGGCGATGGGCTGGGCGCCGTTGTCGCGCAGGGCGCCCGACTTCTCGAAGGCGGCGCGGACCTGGCGGACGACCTTGGCGTGGTCGATGTTGCCGGCGGCCGCGACGACGAGGTGGGTCGGGTCGTAGTGCTTCTTGTAGAAGCGGCGGATGCGGTCGGCGGTGAGGGCGTTGACGGTGTCGACCGTGCCGAGGACCGGGCGGCCCAGCGCGTTGTCGCCGAACATGGTGTGCGCGAAGAGGTCGTGCACGCAGTCGCCGGCGTCGTCCTCGGTCATGGCGATCTCTTCGAGGATCGCGCCGCGTTCGACGTCGACGTCCTCCTCACGGATCAGCGAGCCGGTCAGCATGTCGCACACCACGTCGATGGCGAGCGGCAGGTCGGTGTCGAGCACGCGTGCGTAGTAGCACGTGTACTCCTTGGCCGTGAACGCGTTCATCTCGCCGCCGACGGCGTCGACCGCGGCGGAGATGTCGAGGGCGGAGCGCTTGTCGGTGCCCTTGAAGAGCAGGTGCTCCAGGTAGTGCGTGGCGCCGTTCAGCGACGGGGTCTCGTCACGGGAGCCGACGTGCGCCCAGATGCCGAAGGTGGCCGAGCGCACGGAGGGCAGCGTCTCGGTGACGATGCGCAGGCCACCGGGGAGGGTGGTCCTGCGGACGGTGCCGATGCCGTTCATGCCCTTGATGAGGGTTTGGGTACGGGCGACGGCCCGCGCCTCCGAGGAGGTGCGGGCCGTCGCCTTGAAGCTACGGGACGTCACTGGTCGGCGTCGTCCTTCTTGTCGTCCGAGCCGTCCTCGCCCTCGATCACGGGGATGAGGGAGAGCTTGCCGCGGGAGTCGATCTCGGCGATCTCGACCTGGACCTTCTGGCCCACACCGAGGACGTCCTCGACGTTCTCCACGCGCTTGCCGCCGGCGAGCTTGCGGATCTGCGAGATGTGCAGCAGACCGTCCTTGCCGGGGAGCAGGGAGACGAACGCACCGAAGGTGGTGGTCTTCACGACCGTACCCAGGTAGCGCTCGCCGACCTCGGGCATCGTCGGGTTGGCGATGCCGTTGATCGTGGCGCGGGCGGCCTCGGCGGACGGTCCGTCCACCGCGCCGATGTAGATCGTGCCGTCGTCCTCGATCGTGATGTCGGCGCCCGTGTCCTCCTGGATCTGGTTGATCATCTTGCCCTTCGGGCCGATGACCTCACCGATCTTGTCGACCGGGATCTTGACGGTGATGATCCGCGGGGCGTTCGGGGACATCTCGTCGGGCCGGTCGATGGCCTCCATCATCACGTCGAGGATGTGGAGACGGGCGTCGCGGGCCTGCTTGAGGGCCGCGGCCAGGACGGACGCCGGGATGCCGTCCAGCTTGGTGTCGAGCTGGAGGGCGGTCACGAAGTCCTTGGTGCCGGCGACCTTGAAGTCCATGTCGCCGAAGGCGTCCTCCGCACCGAGGATGTCGGTGAGGGTGACGTAGTGCGTCTCGCCGTCGGCCTGCTCGGAGATCAGGCCCATGGCGATACCGGCGACGGGGGCCTTGAGCGGCACACCGGCGTTCAGCATCGACATGGTGGAGGCGCAGACCGAGCCCATGGACGTCGAACCGTTGGAGCCGAGGGCCTCGGACACCTGGCGGATCGCGTAGGGGAACTCCTCGCGCGTCGGCAGAACCGGCACGAGGGCGCGCTCGGCGAGGGCGCCGTGGCCGATCTCGCGGCGCTTCGGGGAGCCGACGCGGCCGGTCTCACCGACGGAGTACGGCGGGAAGTTGTAGTTGTGCATGTAGCGCTTGCGCGTCACCGGGGAGAGGGTGTCGAGCTGCTGCTCCATGCGGAGCATGTTCAGGGTGGTGATGCCCAGGATCTGGGTCTCGCCACGCTCGAACAGCGCCGAGCCGTGCACGCGCGGGATGGCCTCGACCTCGGCGGCGAGCGTACGGATGTCCGTGACGCCGCGGCCGTCGATGCGCTTCTTCTCCTTGATCACGCGCTCGCGGACCAACTGCTTGGTCAGCGCGCGGTAAGCGGCGGAGATCTCCTTCTCGCGGCCCTCGAACTCCGGCAGGAGCTTCTCGGCCGCCAGACCCTTGACGCGGTCCAGCTCGGCCTCGCGCTCCTGCTTGCCGGCGATGGTGAGCGCCTGGGCCAGCTCGGGCTGTACGGCCTTCTTCAGCGCCTGGTACACGTCGTCCTGGTAGTCCAGGAAGATCGGGAACTCGCCCTCGGGCTTGGCGGCCTTGGAGGCGAGGTCGGCCTGGGCGCGGCACAGGACCTTGATGAAGGGCTTGGCGGCCTCGAGGCCGGCGGCCACGACCTCCTCGGTGGGCGCCTCGGCGCCGCCCTCGACCAGCTTGATCGTCTGGTCGGTGGCCTCGGCCTCGACCATCATGATCGCGACGTCGCCGTCCTCCAGGACGCGGCCGGCGACCACCATGTCGAAGACGGCGTCCTCGAGCTCGGTGTGCGTCGGGAACGCGACCCACTGGCCGCGGATCAGCGCGACGCGGACGCCGCCGATCGGGCCGGAGAAGGGCAGGCCGGCGAGCTGCGTCGACGCGGACGCGGCGTTGATCGCCACGACGTCGTACAGGTGGTCCGGGTTGAGCGCCATGATCGTGGCGACGACCTGGATCTCGTTGCGCAGGCCCTTCTTGAAGGACGGGCGCAGCGGGCGGTCGATCAGGCGGCAGGTGAGGATCGCGTCCTCGGAGGGGCGGCCCTCACGGCGGAAGAAGCTGCCGGGGATCTTGCCGGCGGCGTACATCCGCTCCTCGACGTCCACCGTGAGGGGGAAGAAGTCGAGCTGGTCCTTGGGGGCCTTGGAGGCGGTGGTGGCCGACAGCACCATGGTGTCGTCGTCCAGGTACGCCACGGCGGAGCCGGCGGCCTGCTTGGCCAGGCGGCCCGTCTCGAAGCGGATGGTGCGGGTGCCGAAGGAACCGTTGTCAATGACGGCCTCGGCGTAGTGGGTCTCGTTCTCCACTAGCGTTCTCTCCTCGTCTTCGTCCCGCTCGCCCGTGTGGCGTGGGGACGGTGGTGGGAGAAGCGCTCCGTCTGGTGCGGGCCGGTCTTCGATCGAAGCACCCAGGGGCTCTCTTCCCCCCTGGGGGCCACTACCGAGGACCGGCGGCGGCGCGGTGCGCGTCTCCTCGTTCTGTCTCGTACGTGATGCGTTGTGCCAACACCCTACAAAGAGGGAGTGACAGTCCGCACGTTTCCGCACCTGCCGCGGGTGCGGCCGGTGGGCACGTACAGCAAAAGGGAGCGGTTCCCGACAGGCTCGGGAACCGCTCCCTCATGGCAACTTACTTGGCGCCAGCCGCACCGCGGCGGATGCCGAGGCGGTCGACCAGGGCGCGGAAGCGCTGGATGTCCTTCTTGGCCAGGTACTGCAGCAGGCGACGGCGCTGACCGACCAGGATCAGCAGACCACGGCGGGAGTGGTGGTCGTGCTTGTGGGCCTTGAGGTGCTCGGTCAGGTCGGAGATCCGGCGCGACAGCATGGCGACCTGGACCTCGGGGGAGCCGGTGTCGCCCTCCTTCTGGCCGAACTCGGCGATGATCTGCTTCTTCGTAGCGGCGTCGAGAGACACTCGTACTCCTCATGGTGGTTGCCACCGAGTGCCCCCGGTCTGAATCTCGGGGGAGCTTCCGTTACTCGGGAGGCGGGGACTCGCTGAGCGCGGCCTCCAGAGCGGGGCTCCGGGGGTGCGTACACGAACGGCCGTCACTCAGGGTACCAGGGCCGTCCGGGGCCTCTTCACGGCGCCTGTCCGGCCCTCTTCACGGCACCTAGCCGACCATCGAGCGTACGTCCGCGAGGACGCCGAGGGTGGCCAGGCAGAGGGGGGCCAGGGCGAGCAGGACGGCACCCTCGGCGAGGTCGAGGAAGCGGCCCCAGAAGGGTGACAGGCCCTTGCTGGGGACGATCAGGCCGATCGCGGTGATCAGTACGGCGCCCGCGGCGACGGCCGCCGTCAGCCAGGCGGTGCGCAGGTCGAGGGCGCCGCGGTCGTGGTGCAGCACGAAGTCGGTGAGGGCCGCGTGGGGCGGGTTCAGGGCGAGGCCGAGCAGCAGCAGCGCGATGGCGGCGAGGCCGGCGACCAGGACGCAGGACACCTGGGCGGTGTAGCGGAACAGCCGCGCGCGGATCAGCATGGCGAGGCCGGTGGTGAGGGCGAGGAGCTGGCCCCAGACGTTGTCGCAGAAGCCGAGGACGGCGGCGGAGGCGACGACGAGGGCCGCCGTGCCGCCGACCAGGCCGAGCAGCATCTCGTGCCCGCGCCGGGCCTGGGCGGCGACGAGGTCGGCGTCGAGCGGTTCGGCGTCGGCGCCCTGCGCGGTGTCCGGGTCGAAGGCGTCGTCGGTGGCGGAGTGCGGCGAGGCGTAGCCGATGGGCAGCCGGGCGAAGCGCGCGGAGAGGCCGGGCAGGAAGGCGACCAGGCCGATGCCGACGGGGGCGCACACGGCGGCGGTCGCGGTGGCGGAGGCGTCGGCGAGCAGGGCCACGAAGGTGGCGAGGGTGCCGACGGTCGCGAGGAAGGAGGCGGCGACGAAGGGGGCGTCCCCGCCGGGCGTGAGCGCCACCAGGACGACCGAGGCGATCAGTACGGCCACGCAGCCGAGCATGAACTGGAGCTTGCCCGGCCCCTGGGCCGCCGGTGGGCCGATGACCCCGGAGCCGGCGATCAGCAGCAGCGGCAGCGCGCCGAGGCCCACGGCGACGGCGGCGCCCCGGTCGCCGTACACCCGGGCGCGGACCCCGGCGAAGGCGGTGAGGAGCACGCCGAGGCCGCCGGCGATGACGCCGGGCAGGCCGTGCATGTCGTGACGCACGGGGTCGGCGTACCAGAGGACGAAGCCGGTCAGCAGGATCAGCAGGGCACCGCCCGCGAGCCCGGCGACGCGCAGCAGGTCCTCGCTCCACAGGTGCCGGTCGCGGACGACGGCGGAGGCGACGGCGTCGGAGACGTCGTCGTAGACGGCGGGCGGCAGGGACTCGGCGAAGGGGCGCAGGCTCAGCACCTCGCCGTCCAGGACGCCCTCGTCGGCGAGGGTGCGGGCGCTGTCGAGCACGCGGCCGTCGCGGCGGACCAGGTGGTAGCCGGCCGGGGTGCCGACCTCCTGGGTCTGGCCGGTCAGGCGCAGTATCTCCGGGTAGATGTCGGCCACGGCGATGTCCACCGGGAGCGCCACGTCGATACGGCTGTCGGGTGCCACGACCGTGACCCTGCTGAATCCCGTCGCCGCTGTCGTAGTCACCTTCACAGACCCCCTGTTCGCGGATGCGCACGCTGCGGGCGTCACCCTACCGGGGGCCGGTGTCAGTGGTGACCAGTAGGATCGCCGGCAAGCGGAGGACGACCGTCGCCACGGGGGTGCCGGTGATCAACCGATCGTCCGCGCAGGAGGATTGACGCTCCGGTGAGCCAGCTCGTCATCAAGCGCCCGCCTCGTGCGCTGCCGCCCGAAGTGTCCTCGGAAGAGGTGCAATTGGAGGCTCCTCCCGAGCTGCCGCGCGGGCAGCAGGAGGGCATGCTGATGCAGGTCCTGCCGACCCTCGGCATGGGCTCCTCCGTGGTGTTCTACTTCGCATCCCCGAACGCCCATCCGTTCATGCGGATCATGGGTGTCGTCATGCTCGTGTCCACGGCGGCAATGGTCGTCTCGCAGATCGTCCGGCACCGTCGCGGTACGCAAGGGCAAATGGCCGACGTTCGCCGTGACTACCTCCGTTACCTGGCCCAGACCCGGCGCACGGTACGGAAGACCGCCCTGCGCCAGCGGGACGCGCAGCTCTATCTGCACCCCGCCCCCGAGCAGTTGTGGTCGCTGGTCGCCGAGGGCAGCCGGGTGTGGGAACGGCGTGTGGCGGACGAGGACTTCGGGCAGGTCCGGATCGGCCTGGGCCCGCAGCAGTTGGCCACTCCCCTGATGGCGCCGCAGACCGCGCCGGTGGACGAGCTGGAGCCGCTGTGCGCCGGTGCCATGCAGCGCTTCCTGTCGGTGCACGGCCAGTTGGACGGCCTGCCGGTCGCGCTGTCGCTGCGCGCCTTCTACCACGTGACGGTCTCCGGCGACCCGGAGCGCGCCCGGTCCGCCGCGCGCGCCCTGGTGGCGCAGGCGACGACCCTGCACTCCCCCGACGACCTGATCGTGGCCGTGGTGGCCTCGCGGGGCGCGGCGGAGCGCTGGGACTGGACGAAGTGGCTGCCGCACTGCCAGTTGCCGGGCCAGTTCGACGGCGCGGGCACCCGCAGGCTGTTCAGCGACGACCTCGGTGAGCTGGAGCAGTTGCTGGCCGGCCGGCTGGAGGAGCGGCCGCGGTTCAGCCGGGGCGGGCAGCCGCTGCTGGACCAGCCGCACATCCTGGTCGTCATCGACGGCGGCATCGTGCCGCCGTCGTCGGTGTTCGCGGCCGCCGAGGGCCTCCAGGGCGTGACGATCGTGGAGGTCGTCCCCGGCGAGCTGGACACCCCGCGCGGCGACCTCTCCATCGTGGTGCGCCCGGAGCGGCTGCGGCTCGACTCCGGTGGCGACGTGGCCTTCGAGGGCACGCCCGACGGGCTGTCGCTGCCCGGCGCCGAGGCGCTGGCCCGGCAGCTCGCCCCCTTGCGGATGGGCGGCGGGGACGACGACGAACCGCTGCTGTCCAACCTGGACTTCACCGATCTCCTGGGCCTCGGGGACGCCGCCTCGGTGGACGTGCGGCGCACCTGGCGGCCGCGCTCCATGTCGGAGCGGCTGCGGGTGCCGATCGGCGTCGGCGAGGACGGCCAGCCGGTGATGCTGGACCTGAAGGAGGCCGCGCAGGACGGCATGGGCCCGCACGGCCTGTGCGTGGGCGCGACCGGCTCCGGCAAGTCGGAGTTGCTGCGCACCCTGGTGCTGGGCCTCGCGGTCACGCACTCCTCGGAGACGCTGAACTTCGTCCTCGCCGACTTCAAGGGCGGCGCGACCTTCGCGGGCATGTCCCAGATGCCGCACGTCGCGGCCGTCATCACCAACCTCTCCGACGACCTCACTCTGGTCGACCGCATGGGCGACGCGATCCGGGGCGAACTCCAGCGCCGCCAGGAGCTTCTGCGGGCGGCGGGCAACTACGCCAACATCCACGACTACGAGAAGGCGCGCGCGGCCGGCGCCCCGCTGGAGCCGCTGGCCTCGCTCGTCCTGGTGATCGACGAGTTCAGTGAACTCCTGACCGCCAAGCCCGACTTCATCGACATGTTCATCCAGATCGGCCGGATCGGCCGCTCCCTGGGCGTGCATCTGCTGCTCGCCTCGCAGCGGCTGGAGGAGGGGCGGCTGCGCGGTCTGGACACGTATCTGTCGTACCGGGTGGGTCTGCGGACGTTCTCCGCGGCCGAGTCGCGGGCGGCGCTCGGGGTGCCGGACGCGTACCACCTGCCCTCGGTGCCCGGCTCCGGGTATCTGAAGTTCGGCACGGACGAAATGACGCGCTTCAAGGCGGCGTACGTCTCGGGTACGTATCGCGCGGGTGGCGCCGAGGTCACCCAGGGCAGCGCGCCCGTGGAGCGCCGCCCGGCGCGGTTCACGGCGCTTCCGGTGCCGATGGCGTACGCGGCACCCGACCCGGCCGAGGAGCGGGCGCGGGCCGCGCGCGCGGAGGACGACGCGCTGGCGGACACGGTGCTGGACGTGGTCGTGCAGCGCCTCGACGGCCAGGGGGTGCCCGCGCACCAGGTGTGGCTGCCTCCGCTGGACGAGGCACCCGCGCTGGACCAACTGCTGCCCGCGCTGTCGGTGTCGTCCGAGCGGGGGCTGCACGCGCCGGAGTACCCGCGCGCGGGCGCGCTGACCGTGCCGCTGGGTCTCATCGACAAGCCCTTCGAGCAGAAGCGCGAGGTGCTGTACCGGGACTTCTCGGGCGCGGCCGGCCACATGATGGTCGTCGGCGGCCCGCAGTCCGGCAAGTCGACGCTGCTGCGCTCGCTGGTCGCGTCGTTCGCGCTGACCCACACGCCTCTGGAGACGCAGTTCTACTGCCTGGACTTCGGCGGCGGGGGCCTCGCCTCCCTGGCGGACCTCCCGCACGTGGGCGGGGTCGCGTCCCGGCTGGACCCGGAGCGGGTGCGCCGTACGGTCGCGGAGGTCGCGGGCATCCTGAACCGCCGCGAGCAGTTCTTCCGCACCAACGGCATCGACTCCGTCGCCACCTACCGCAGGCGCCGCGCGGCGGGCGAACTGCCGGGTGAGGCATGGGGGGACGTGTTCCTGGTCATCGACGGCTGGGGCAATTTCAAGACGGAGTACGAGGGCCTGGAGGGTGTCGTCAACGACATCGCGGGCCGGGGTCTCGGTTACGGCATCCATGTCGTCGTCTCCGCGTCGCGCTACATGGAGGTCCGCGCGGCCCTCAAGGACCAGATCCTCAGCCGGCTCGAACTGCGACTGGGCGACCCGATGGACTCCGAGTTCGACCGCAAGGTCGCGGTGAACGTCCCGGCGGGTGTGCCCGGCCGCGGCCAGGTCTCGGAGAAGCTGCACTTCATGACGGCGCTCCCCCGCATCGACGGCGCCTCGTCGGCGGGCGATCTGTCCGAGGCGACGGCCGCGCTGGTCCAGCGGGTCAAGGCCGGCTGGGAGGGTCCCGCCGCTCCGACGGTGCGTCTGCTGCCGCGCAAGCTGCCGGCCGACCAGCTTCCCAAGGGGTTCGAGTTCCCGCAGGCGGGCATCGCGATCGGCATCGACGAGGCCAACCTGGAGCCGGTCTTCGTCGACCTGGACACCGACCCGTTCTTCCTGGTCTTCGGGGAGAGCGAGTCCGGCAAGACGAACCTGCTGCGGCTGATCGCCAAGCAGATCGCCGAGCGGTACACCCCGGCCGAGGCCCGCATCGTCGTCGGCGACTACCGGCGCACCATGCTGGAGGCGGTCGGGGAGGAGCACCTGCTGGAGTACGCGCCGATGGCCTCGGCGATGCAGGTCCACATGGACGCGATCCGGCAGTTCATGGAGATGCGGGCGCCGAAGCCGGACATCACCCCGCAGCAGTTGCGCGACCGCAGTTGGTGGACCGGCCCGCAGCTCTTCGTCATCATTGACGACTACGAGCTGGTGGCGACCAACTCCGGTAATCCGCTCGCCCAGTTGGTCGAGCACCTGCCGTTCGCGCGGGACGTCGGCGTGAAGTTCATCATCGCCCGCAGCCAGGCGGGCGCCTCGCGTGCCATGTACGAGTCGTTCATGCAGCGGGTGAAGGAGCTGGGCGCACAGGGCGTCGTTCTTTCGGGCGACCCCAGCGAGGGCGACATCCTCGGCACGGTACGGGCGCGTCCCATGCCGCCGGGGCGTGGCGTGTTCGTTTCCCGCAAGCGCGGAACGTCCCTTATTCAACTGGGGTTGCTTCCGCAACGCCATTAGAGTGATCGATGGAATCCACCCCCGTTCCTCCGTTCGAACGAGCGAAGGGACGGGGATGACACGGGGAGAACGGGGAGGCGGCTGAGGTGAGTTCGGACGGGGGCGGCGTGACCGCGGGTTCGGGCGGCGGCAAGGTTCCTGACACGGGGACGGGCTTCGACACCCTGGCGGGGGTCAATCCGGCCATGGCGCTGGACATCCAGCACACCGCCATGAAGAGCTTCAAGAAGCGGGTCGACGCGCTGCTGGTCGAGCTGGACAAGTCGGAGGCGGCACCGGGCAAGGTCGGCGAGGACCGGCTGCCGCGGGCCCAGCTCGGGGCGTCCACCTTCAAGGAGGCGCAGTTCCTCCACGACTCGTACACCATCGTCCACGACGAGTTGGAGAACCTCTCCAAGGCCCTCAGCGCCCAGATAGAGAGCATGAGCCTCGCGGTCCACGCCTCCCGCGTGGGCTACGAGAACCTCGACGAGGACATCAAGGCGCGGATGCGGGCGGTGAACGCGGAGGCGGAGAAGTATTACGACGCGGCGCGGGATCCTTATGCGCCGAAGAAGCCGGAACGGGCCGCGAATCAGTCCGAGAGGGGATGGAAGTGAGCGAGCAACCCGAGCCCGAGCTGCGCCGGACGGACTTCGAGTCCATGACGCACGAGCAGCTCGCGGCCATGCTGGACTCCGCGAGTCCGACCTCCGCATCCCACCTCTCGAGCAAGCTTGGGCATGCCGCTTCGACGATCAGTCAGATCGGTGACGACCTGATGAAATACGTCAAAGGCCTGGAATGGCAAGGCGAAGCCGGTGACGCCTTCCGGGATTGGGGTGGGCAGACCGCCAGCTCGACGCTGCGCCTTGGTGAGTATGCCCAGAGCGCATCTGACTTCATGGCCAGGGTGACGCAAGCCATCGGCGAGGCGAAGTCATCCATGCCGGACACCTCGGAGACGGCTCAGGCACGAGCGGACTTGGCAGCCGCGCATAAGACGATCAACGCTGCCAAGCAGCCCGGTGCGCGTAATGATCCGGACGCCCGTAAGGCGGCTCAGACTGCGCAGACGGATGCGACAGGAGCGGAGCATCGTCTTGAATCCGCTCGTCAAGCCGCGATTCAAGAGATGCGGAAACTCGCTCAATCGTACGAGTACGCCGCCATGCAGGTGAACAGTGTTCCTCCACCCACCTTCGCGCCGCCGGCGGGAAGGGCCGCGCCCAACGAATGGTGGCACACGGACGACAAAGGGCATGTGCAGGTCGCTCCGACGTACACGAGCGGTGGACACTCAATCGCTTCGGCTCACGCTCCCGTACGACGCAGCGACGGCACCGAGGCCCTCCCGTCCCACCGGGCTTCGGTCGCGCCCGTCGTCGACGCCGTCGGCCGTCCACATAGTCACCCGGGCAGCCATCCCGAGCCTGTCTCCTTGGGCATCGACAGCGTCGACACCCTGCCGCGAGCACATACTCCGCCCGCACCGGTAACCGGCCCGGCCCTGCCGAACCGGGAAGTTCCCCTTCCCGGTCTGCCAGTTGGCGTGCCACAGACCTTCGGCAGCGGGCGCGGTATCAACTCCGCCCTGCCGCCCCGGCTGCCCGGCGTCGGCCGCCTTCCGCAGGTGCCTGGCCTGGTCAACTCGTCCGGAGGCGTGCCTCGTATGCCCCGCGAAGCGGGAATCATGGGAGGACGGCCGGTCACCGGCGCCGGTCGCTCTGTGACCGGCATCCCGCGCGGAACGGTCATCGGTAACGAGAACGCACAGGGCCGTACCCCCATGGGCCGGACCATGAGCCCAGGCTCACCTGCCGGTGATGCTGCCCGCTCGACCGGAGCGTTTGGCCAGGGTCGCCGCCTCGCCTCCGAAACTGGCGGAGTCGTGGGGGGCCGCACCCAGCCGGGCCGCACCGGAGGCCGGCCCTTCACGAGTGGCGGCTCAGGACTGGTCCGCCCTTCGGCCAAGGCGGCACCCCACGAGGGGTCCACCTCGCAGGTGGGTCGTGCGAGTGCCTCGGGTCGCCCCGCCAACTCACGCAAGGGTGGGGAGGGCGGCGAGAAGCGGCCCGACTACTTGCTGGAAGACGAAGAGACCTGGACCAGGAACGACCGCCGGTCGCTTCCGCCGGTCGTCGACTGAAGCCATGAGAGCTGAATTCCGAGGAAGGCACATGCGCAGCAGAGGTAGACACAGCCTGCGGTTTTCATCCCTGGCGTCCGCCTTTCTCGGGCTGACGCTCGTCACTGTCTCGGCCGCCCCGGCTCACGCACAGTCCGTCCGGGCTCAGCAGTGGCACTTGGATGCGATGAGCGCACCCGAGATGTGGAAAGTAAGCACGGGGCGGGGGATCACCGTTGCTCTCATCGACTCGGGGGTCGACGACTCCCTTGCCGACCTCAAGGGTCAGGTCCTCGACGGGAAGGACTTTTCCGAGCAGCGCGGAGACGAACACACGGACATCGCGGGGCACGGCACCGACATGGCCGCACTCATAGCTGGAACAGGGAGACGAGGGGCGCAAAACGGATCGTATGGTCTGGCCCCGGGTGCCAAGATCCTACCCATCCGAATGCGTTACGCCAGCGATGAGTTTGGTCAGGTGGACAGCCGTAAGGAGTTTTCGCGAGCGCTGTCCAAGTCCATTCGTTTTGCCGCTGACTCCAAGGCACAGATCATCAACATGTCCTTGGGTAACGACAACTCTCCCGGTCGGCAGGACGTAGAGACTCCCGAGCTCAGGTCGGCGGTCAAGTACGCGCTTTCCAAAGGAAAATTGCTCTTCGCGGCCGTCGGTAACGGCGGCAAAAAGGCCAATAATCCTGAATATCCAGCCGCCACGCCAGGCGTGGTGGGTGTTGCGGCCGCTGACAGGAACGCCAAGGTCGGCGAATTCTCCCAGTGGGGGCCGCAAGTAGACATGATCGCTCCGGGCATAGACATGGTGCACGCTTGCCAGGGCGGGTCCGAGGTGTGCAGATCGCGGGGCACCAGCGATGCCAGTGCGATCGCCTCCGCCTCGGCGGCCCTCATCTGGTCCAAGCACCCGGACTGGACCAACAATCAGGTCCTACGGGTCATGCTGAACACGCTCAACAAGCCGGCGGACGGTTCGAAGCGGAACGACCTGATCGGCTACGGTGCTGTTCGCCCGCGGGCCGCACTGCTGAACCCCGGCGACCCCGGCCCGGCGGATGTGTACCCCCTCCCGGACCTGGCCGCAGCCGCCGCCAAGTCGCCCTCCCCCAAGGCGCCTAAGCCCACGGCCCCCGCCAAGGACGAGAACGCGGCGTCGAAGGCGAGTGACGGTGGAAACTCCCTCCTCTGGACCGGCGTAGGCATAGCGGCCGCTCTGCTGATCGGCGCGGTGGTCACCCTCGGCGTACTCCGTTCGCGTCGCCGCACGGCCGTGACACCGCCCCCTCCCGCCTACCCCCCGTACGCCCCCGCCCAGGGCCCGTACCACCCCCCGGCGGACGCGCATCAGCACACGGAGCAGAACCCGTGAGGAGCGATCGAGTCCCGACGGCTTGCTCGTTCGTCTCGTCAGCGGAGAGAGAAGACGTACATGTCGTTCGATGAGATGTGGGGCCAGGCGCGGACCACGGCGGCCGCCAGACAACACAGCAGCATGCAGCTGAACCACATCCCCGCAGACCCGGGCGAGGCCGCCGACGGCAAGAAGCTCGTCACGGACGCCGGCTTCCTCCGCCACCGGGCGAAGAGCGCCGACACGGCCCGTACCGACTTCGTGAAGACGGACGACGCGGCGACCAAGGAGACCGGTCAGGTGGCCGGCAGCCTGAAGGGCTTCAAGTCCGGCCCGGCGTTCACCACGTTCATGACGAGGTGGCGCGGCCAGGTCGACTACGTGGAGAACCTGCTCAAGAACGACATCGTCGGTGCCCTGCGTACCAGCGCCAACGAGTACGCGGCCCGCGAGCAGCAGGAAAAGGCCCGCCACAGCAGCGAACGACTCAAGTAGCGGGACCGAACGGGGACGACATGCTGGACTATCACACGCTGCTCCATGCCGACTTCACCGAGCTGTCCGAGGCGGTGAACAAGTGGCGCAAGCTGCCCGAGGGTTTCAAGAAGGTCCACACGCAGTACTCCAACACGGTGGAGAAGGACCTGGAGGGCTCGGACTGGAAGGGCGCGGGCGCCACCGCGGCACTCGGCAAGGTGCGGCACGTCGGCAAGCAGATCACCGCCGCGGCGGACGAGGCGCAGGACGTCTACAAGCTGCTGGACGACGCCCACGAGGTTCTCACCGGCGCGCAGAAGAAGCTGAAGAACCTCACGCATGACATCGAGAGCGACAAGTACCTCTCGATCAAGCCGTCCGGCGAGGTGTACTTCGATCCGCCGGCCGACACTCCGACCGAGAACCTGGCCGCGCTGAACAAGGGCTACCAGGAGTCGCTCCAGGCGTACCGCAGCGGTATCCGCTCGGCGCTCGACACCGCCACGGAGGCCGACGAGGCGTTGCACTGGGCGCTCACCCAGGACCACAACGGCCGTGGCAAGGGCTTCAACCCGAACACCTACGACAGCATCGCCGCGGCAAAGAAGGGGCGCGAGCAGGCGGACCGGGACCTGAAGGAACTGGAGAAGCTGACCGGCAAGCGGAGCAAGCTGGGGATGGCGTCCGCGCTGGACTCCCTCGACCCGGCCGAGCTGCGCCGGATCAACAGCCTGCTCAGTCAGCACGAGGGCGACCCGTACTTCGCGGAGAAGTTCGCCACCCACCTCGGTGGCAAGGGCACGCTCGAACTCTGGACGCGGATCGCCGACCGGGTCCAGACGGGCGACGCCCAGACCAAGGCTTCCGCCGACATCCAGAAGTCCCTGAGCTTCACCCTCGCCACCGCCTCCCACGTCGACAGCCCCGCCATGGACCACTGGAAGCGTGACGTCCTCGCCCAGGGCGCCAACCAGATCGACTACCTCGACATGGCCCGCGGCACGACCCAGAAGGGCCCCTTCGGGTTCCAGGTCATGAGCAGCCTGATGCGGTACGGCAACTACGACCGCGAGTTCCTCAACGACTACGGCCAGAAGCTCATCGGCTTCGAGAAGTCCCACAAGGACGACAAGCCGAACGAGCTCTGGCGAGCCGAGGGGGATCCTTCTCCTTACCTGAACTTCGACTCGAAGAACGACCAGGGCGTCGATCCGATGGCCGGGTATATGGAGGCACTGGGGCATAACCCGGATGCGGCGAGGGATCTGTTCTACTCGAAGGATTGGGACGCCAAGACGAAGGTCGACCCTGACCTGCAATACTTGCTCGAAAAGCGCGAATGGGTCAACGGAAACCCTTTCGCCAAGGATCAGGCTGGATACGGATACGACGAGCTCGGCCACGCCTTGGAAGCTGCGACTCTAGGAACGCCCTACGACGCACCGGATGGCAGTCTGCACCGGAACGACAGAGCGGCGAACATCATGGAACAGGTCGCGCACGCGGTTGGCGAGAAGAGCGACCTGCTCGAAAACAAGCCTGGACTCAGCGACAGCTTGGCCCGAATGGGGGCAGGCTATATGGACGACCTCAATTGGTCCGCCATCGACGAAGGCGGACGCGGGTCAGCCCTCGGTCGCGATCACCTGTACCACCATGACGGCACCGGGCATCTCGGTCTCCGCAGCCTGACTGCGAGCAACTTCTTGTACAACGTCGCGCAAGACGAAGACGGCTACAAGATTCTTTCGTCCGCTCAACAGGCTTTCACAATGAGTGGTTTGGAGGCGTACCGGGACGCACCGGAAGATGTCCAAAAGATCGTCATGAACAGCGGTTACGTCCACGGCATCCTGGATGAAGGCCGCATCGCGGCTGTCGACAAGGAATACAAGGACGCCACCGAAAAGATCAACGACAAGCTCGCCGAATCAGCCGAGTGGAAGAAGTTCGGCATCAGTCAGGGCGTAGGCGTCGCTACTGGCCTTGTTCTACTACCAGTGGGAGGGCCGGCCGTGTCAGCAGCCGCGGCATTCGTAGTGCCCACACTGGTACAAGGAGCAACCGGCGCCGCACAGACCCAGTGGGGAATCGAGATCGGCAGAGAAGTAAAGGAACAAGAAGCAGACCTGTCCGACAAGAATAGGATGACGGCCCAGCGATTCAGTGAACTTGGCACGTTCCGGGCGACACAACCCGCGTTGCTCTACATGCGAGAGCACGGCGGAAAAGATATGACGGAAGATGTGCTTAACGCATACGACCGCGGGGCGAACGTCCAGAAGCGCACGCACGGAGGTAGCCAGTGATTCGGCGCATTCTACTCACGCTCGGTGCAGCGTTGAGCGTATTGGCGTGCGCTGGTTGCGGTGGAGACGCAAAACCTCACGGTGAGGCGGCACTGAAAGGTGCGTGCGAAGGGGTGTTCGATACCAAAATGATCGCCGAATCCCGCAAAAGTGACACTTTCGACGATCTTCATGTTGCGGACGGGTCGAGATCAAGCGCTTCTGCCGTAAAAATCATGCTGGACGAGGATCATGCGGCTTACGCCTGCCTCATCGATGACAAGGATTCCTCTAAAACCGATTCCGGGGCCCTCTCCATCAAGTTCATCCCGGGATTGGGGCCGTTGTTTTCGCTGGACGAGACACAAAGCTACAGCGGATACAAGGCATACAAGCTGGGTAACGGCATGCAGGCCACAATCGAATCCGACAGCGCCAGCGTTTACTTTCAGTGTGAATCAAAGGACCGGATGCGCCCGCTTTCTGTCACTGGAACTATATATAGTGACTTCTACATAAGCTTCGAAGCGCGCTTCCGTCCTCTGTTTCGCTCCTCGCTCAAGGTAGCGAAAATTCTAAAGTGCGAGAACGAGATCAAGTTCCCGGATCCCGCAAAGATGAAGTATCTGCCGCTCAAGAAGAACTAGAAAGCCAGCCATGTCATTCGACGCGATGTGGGGTCAGGCACGGAGTACCGCCGCCGCCCGGCAGCAGAGCAGTATGCAGCTCAATCACGCGGACCCCGGCATCACTACCGGTGGGGCCTCCGACTACACCGTCACCTCCCCGGAGTTGAAGGCCGTCGGGAACGACGCGCAGGAGTTGTTCCACCACCTCGATACAGACGCGTTCCACGCCGGCGCGACGACTGGCACCGCCTCGGACCAACTGACCGACGACGGCTTCAAGACCGGCCTCGCGCTGTCCTCGGCGTGGTTCACGTGGTGTTCCCAGGCGGAGGCGCTGCTCAGTGCCTGTGCGCATATCCACAACCACCTTGAGGACACGGTGTGGACGCACAAGAACCACGAAGAAACCCTCGTGACCAACCTTTCCGTCGAGAAACTCGACAAGCACTTCAAGTAAGGACCTGAGCATGGTCGCGTTCGACGATCTCCTCCATGCCCGCCTGGGCGGCTTGCAGGACGCCGTGAACGACTGGACGGAGACCGTCAAGAAACTGAAGACGCTGCAGGAGAAGGCCGAGAACGGCATGCAGCGCAAGGCGGAGAAGGCGGACTGGAAGGGCCAGAACGCCGGCGTCACCCGCCCCTTCATCAAGAACACCGCCAAGGAATTCGGCGACGCGGCCAAAGAAGCCGAAAGCATCCGGAACATCCTCCGGGACGCCCTGGCGGACTTCAGGACGTCCAAGAAGAAGCTCGGAGACATCGTCGATGCCGCCCCCGCCAAGGGAATCCGAATCGGCACCGACGGATCGGTGAGCTACCTGGTGCACCCCGACCGACGGGGGAAGAACTACGAGGGGCCCGAACCGAAGCAGGCGGATTTCGACCAGGTTCGAGCCGACATCAAGGCCGCACTCGACAAGGCCACCGAGGCGGACGACGTCGCCTCCCGGGCGCTGGTCACGCTGGTAGGCAAGGATGAGCACAACTTCTCCGGCACCGACTACCACTCCCTCAAGGACGCGAAGGCGATCCAGGACGCCCAGGAGTTCGTCGCCCTCTCCAGGAAGGGCGCCCACGCCTCACCCAGTGAACTCGCCCACGCCAACCACCTGCTCAAGGAGCACACCGGCGACAAGCTCTTCGCCGAGAAGGTGGCGACCGGCATGGGTGGCAAGGGCACCATGACCTATTGGTCCGCGATCGTCGACTCCCACCAGGGCAACATGCCCAAGACGGAACTGGCGACGCTCAAGGACCTCCAGAAGAACCTCGGCCTCACTCTCGCCGAGGCCACGCACTCCAAGAGTGCGGAGATGCAGAAGTGGAAGAAGGACGTGATCGCGCTCGGCGATCAGCAGTTCATCACTGATCGGACGAAGGACACCACCGGACCGTTCGGCTTCCAGATCACGAGCAGCCTCATGCGCCATGGGGAGTTCGACCAGAAGTTCCTGAACGACTACGGCGACAAGTTGATCGACTACGAGAAGAACACCGACGCGCCGCAGCTGTGGTCGCACGGCGGACAGTATTACGACGCCCTCAACTTCGGAGCGGCGAAGAACGACGACGGCAAGGACCCCATGACGGGGTTCCTCGAGGCCCTGGGCCACAACCCACACGCCTCCACGGAGTTCTTCCACGACAAGGAACACTTCAACTACCTGACCGGCGTGGAGACCAAGAAGGGGCCCGAACCCAGGATCTGGCCCCAGGACAGCGCGAGCTTCGTCCCAAGTCCTGACCAGAAGCAGCAGTTGCCGGGTTTCGTCTCCCTGGGGCACGCCTTGGAAGCCGCCACGACCGGCCACAGTTACGAGGCCGGCCCGTCCGCCGCGACTTCTGTTCACTCCGCTGAGCAGGCCGACGTCATGAACCGTCTGGTCACCAGCATGTCCAAGCATCCGGACCTGGTGCGTGACGGCATGGCGGAGAGTCTCGGGCAGATCTCCGCCGAGTACATGCCTGACATCCACCGGGCGATCGACCCGCACAAGGGCAACATCGATGCGTTGTTCCCGCACAAGGGGTCGGACGCCGATCTCCAAGAGCACGATGTGACACGGTTCCTGCACACCATCGGTCAGGACCCTGATGGATACGCGGCCGTGAACCTCGGACAGCACCAGTACACGGCGAGCATTCTCGAGTACCACATGAAGCATCCGGATGCTTACGTCAATACGCTCTCGCCGGACCGCCACGAGGCGCTCACCCAGACCATCACGTCGATCAGCACGGATGCCGGAGAGATCGAGGGCGTCATCGGCTCCGGCCGCGATTACGCCCTCGAGCACAAGCTGGTCGAGGGCGACGGCGCCTACAACACCGCTCTCGGCAAAGCGGGAACCTGGGCAGGAAGTCTGGCCGGCATTGGCATCGGCCTGGGCACGTCCGCCTTCAGCGGACCAGGAGGAGCCGTCGCGAGTGGTCTCGCGGGCACCGCCAGCGGCGAGATCATCAACGGCATTGTGCAGGGCGCCAACCGGGACAGGCTGGACGGCCAGATCTACCGGGATGGTCAGCACTGGGAAGTGCTGAAAGAAGACACCGCCCAGACCACGAGGGATTCCCTCGCTGCCACCACTCTGCGGCACGACCCCAGTTTCCGACTGTACAAGGAGATCTCCGACTCCGCGGTCGACGATGGTTTCCGCGCGGGACAGAGCAACGTACAGAAGTACCTCAAGGGCGAAGTGCAGAGCAGTGGCCAGTAGCACCATCTAAAGGCAGGACCATTTTCATGCCCAGGAAATTCACAGCAACACATCTCGCCGCCACAGCGGCACTGGCTCTGGTGGTCGGTGGCACCGTCGGCTACTTTCTGGCTCCTGATGGAACCGAGCAGAGGATCTCGGCGGACGGCACTTGCCCGGAGGTCGGTACGAGCGACAGCGCGTCGGAGGCTTTCAGCCGCCTTGTTGGGTCCGGCGAAAATGTGCGCTCGACCGTGACCGAAAAGGGGGCGATCACCAACTCCTACCGCTACTCGTGCTCCGTGCAGGTCAATGGGAGCGGCAGGATTCTGCTGGGTGTGGAGTTGACGCAGAGTGGTTCCGTCAGTGACTGGCGGACCAGTCTGGAGAAGAACGGCGACAACGGAAGCAAGAAGGACTACAAGTCGTTCACGCTCGGCAAGTCCGTATCGGGCGTGGCGTCGCCCTTCTCCGCCGCCGTCTACCTGCCGTGCAAGCCCATCGGGTCCAAGCTGGCTATGAAGCCCAACCTCAGTGTCGAAGTCACGAAGCTCGACCGAGGAGGCGACGCGGACACCAACCGGTCCGATGCCGCCCAGGTGGCCCGCGCACTCGCCGCCCACGCGCAGTCGGGAGCCCATTGCGAGGACGCGGAGCGCTTGGGGCCCGTCAAGTGGACGTAGGGCTCAAGGCATCCTTCGTGCTGCCGCGTATTTTCCGCTCCGCAGCGCTGAGTGCCGCTCTGGCTGTGACGGTTTCGGCATGTGGCGTCGGTGACGAAGACGCGGGAGTTCGGGCCGGCGAGGTGTGTGGACGGTTCGCCCGCACGCCTGCCGTGGCATCGGCGCTGGCGAAGCTGGCCGGCACCGAGCGCTTCAACGAAGACTTGTCCGAACCGAAGGAAGCGGTCGCGACACTTCGCGCCGCCGACGGCAAGTTCAGCGGCCACGACGACTTGATGGACGTACCCGAATGTCTTCTGAGGGCACCCGAGGGTGGTGATCCGCTCGTCACTCTGTACTTCAGGGAGGCCCTGGTCGTGCTGAAGCCGCAGCCCGAGTACTTCAAGGATTACACGTATTACCGGACCGGAGCCTCGGCGGCGTCCTTGCACCGGGTCGTCTCCATCTATTTCCGGTGCCGGATGACGAAGCCCAAGAAGAGCCTCATCGTCAATGCGCGTCTGGAACGGGAGAGCAAGGTCAAGCTGTCGGGCAAGAGCGAAGTCGACGCTCAGATGCTGGTGGCGAACACTGCCGCGCTGAAGATGGCCCGGCAGCTCGGTTGCCAAGGAACCAACCTCTCGCAGAGCCCGCCACGAGCGGTCTCAGGGCTCTACGGTCCACACTGAGCCTGCCTCTTTCGGGTGAAACCGCGAAGGGGCGCCACGCACATGCGTGGCGCCCCTTCAAAGACTCAGGCCCGACTCAGCCCATCAGCATCCGGAACCGAGCCGCGTTCCCCTGGTCCGTGTCCTGGTAGCCGACGACCGAGTCGTCGAGGAGCTTGGCGATGCGGGCGAGCTTGTGGGTCATCTGGTCCATCTGCTCGCTGCTGTCGCGCTGGATCTCGGAGTAGGCGGTCTTCGCCTCGCCCTCCCAGGTCTCGGCGACGGCCTTCACGCGGCGCATGAGGGTCTCGAGCTGTTCGGACAGGTTCTTGGCCGTGTTGCGGACGTCGCTGGCGGCCTGGGTGACGGTGTCGTAATTGACTGCGGTGCGGTCTGCTGAGTAGCTCATGATGCGTTTCTCCCTCGTGGATGCGACCGGGAAATCAGGCGAGGTCCGTGATGCGGCTGGTGACCTCGTAGGAGTTGTCGACCTTGCGGATGTCGGAGATCCGCTCCTGCTCCTGGTCGGTGAAACCGCCGACGCTCGCCCGCATCGCCTCCTCCAGGTCGACGAGGTCGTCCTGGAGCTTCTTGAGGTTCTTGTTCACGCCCTGCTGGACGGTGTCGAACTCCTTGCCCGCCGCGCCCTTCCAGCCGGCCTGGATCATGTCGACGACCCGGTTGAGGGACGTCACGCGCTCGCTCACCGTGTGGTGGAAGTCCCTGATGTCGTTCGCGAGTCCGGTGAGCGCGTGTGCGCTGAGGTCAACGCCCGAAGCCATACCTTCTTGCCCTCCTCTTGCTGCGACGGTGACCTTCACCACCGCGACGGGTCCGCCGGAACCGAACGTCCCGGCCCTCCTGGCGGGCAAGACCTGCTGCGTGTTCACGCGCCGCGTGGCCGCAGCGTCGCACCGCCCCCGTGCGGTACCACAGTCGTGGCACCCGGAGCCACTCTAGTCATTCCGACTGGCCCTTCCAACTGCAAAGTCAACATACGGGAGTTCCGGCTACCGGTACCGTGACGGCTACTGTCGGCACACAGCGTTGAAACGTCGGAAAGGGGTCGCCGCGTCATGACGGAGACGGCTGAGGAGATGAAGGCGCGCAAGGATCGTGAGCGCGACGAGCTGTACGCCCTCGACATCTCCGGCGTCGCCTGGCACTGCGCGCCCGGCGCCGAGGAGCACGAGGAGCGGGTGGAGATCGCCCACCTCCCCGACGGTGCCGTGGCCATGCGGTCCTCGCTCGACCCCGAGACCGTGCTGCGCTACACCGCGGCCGAGTGGCACGCCTTCGTACTCGGCGCCCGTGACGGGGAGTTCGACCTGACCCCCACGGAGCGCAACGGCGGCCTCATCGCCGTCGAGGAGACCGAGAGGGAGCGGAAGGCCGCTTCCGAGTAAGGGCACGAGCGAGAAGGCCGGAGCGCCCCAGCGGGTCCTCGCGGCTTCTCGCGCCACCTCAGTGCTTCAGCCCCGCCGAACCCACGCCCAGTACCGACAGCACCGGGTCCTTCGGCCGCTCGCCGTCACGTTCCATCTCGCGGGCGGCGAAGAAGACATGCCCGTGCTCGTACACGATCAGGGCCTGTTCCGGGTCGCTGAGCGCGCCCTCGTCGTCCTCCGGGAGATGGAAGAAGAGGTACGGAGTCTCCTTGTCCATACGGGAGTTCCACGCGACCACCGAGGCGGGCTGGACCTCGTCGATGCTGCGGCGGTAGAGGATCAGGTCGTCGCCGTCGGCGCGCAGCGGGACCACGTTCTGGAAGGGCCGTCCCTCGAACTTGCCCGCCATGGTGCCTTTTTGTAGGTCGAAGGCGACGACACGGTTCGCGGGCTCGTCGATCTCGTCGCTCTCCTTGGACATGACGTACAGCCGGTCCCGGCCGACGACCAGGCCGGGGCACTTGTCGAGCACGCCGAAGAACGGGCCGGAGAAGCCGGTGCTGCCGCACAGGGGCTCGTAGCCGCTCATCGAGATGGTCGCCCGCTGGTGGCCGTTGGTGCCGTCCAGGGTGATCAGGTCCGTGACGTCGATGTCCCCGGCCTCCACGGCCAGTACGGGCGGGTCGGCTGAGGGCAGGTAGACGCCCTGGACGCCCTTGGAGACCTGGTAGGTCCAGCGGGGCTTGCCGGTGCGGGCGTCCAGCTTCTGCACCCGGTAGCTCTCGTCGCCCGACTGGCCGCACTTGACCAGGGCGAGCAGCGCGCGGCCGCCCGCGTACCCCTGGTCCTGGCAGGCGCCGGTGGAGGTGTTCCACAGCTTCGTGCCGCTCGCCATGTCGTACGCGACCGAACCGTGGCCCCACGCGATCGCGACGACGCCTTTGGTGAGCGCGAGGTCGGTGTTGGTGACGTAGGCGAAGTCGGCGCCGGGCATCTTCCGCTGCCACAGCTTCTTGCCGGTGTCGAGGTCGACGAACACGACCTGGTCGCAGATGCCCTTGCCGGCCGAGGCGCCGGGGTGGGGCGGCTGGATGACGACGGCGGTGCGGTGGTCCGCCGTCATGTCCCGGCTGACGGCGCAGAGGTGGCCCTCGAGCTTCAGCGACCAGGCGGTGCCGTCCTGGCCGGGCGCGATCCGGTAGCCCTCCAGGCGTGTGGCCACGCCGCGTACCGCGAGCTTGTCGGTGGCCCAGAGGCCCGGGCCGTAGCGGGTGTCGGCGGTGAGCTTGTCCTCGTTGTGCTGGACGGCCGGCTCACCCTCGGGGGAAGCAGGGGCCGTCTCGTGCGTCTCCCGGACCTCGTCCGGCGCCTGCCGCACGGCCGCCGCCGCGTTCTTCGCGTCGTCCCCGGAGGACGGCCACAGGGCGACCGACCCGGCGACGAGGGCGGCGGCCACCAGGAGCGCGGCCGCTCCGGCCAGCAGGCGTCTGCGGCGTCTGGCCCGTGTCCTGTCCGCGGACTGGGCGGACTCGGTGTAGACGGACGGGGGCGGGCCGAAGCTCACGCTGCGGGGTCCTTTCGGCGGCGGCGCAGGTCGCGGGTGACGATGGCGGTGCCCGCGATGACGGCGACGAGGACGACGGCGATGCCGAGCGCGTAGGTCGCGTAGCGCCGGTCGCGTTCCTCGGGGGACTCGGCCAGCGAGAAGGGCGCCACGTCGGGCACGGGGGCCTTGGACAGGCCCGGGTCGGGTGTCGGGCTGGCCGGTGCGGCGGCGAGGTCGGAGTCCTGGACGGCGCGTACGGGGTCGACGACGCCCCAGCCCACGAAGTTGTCGTGGCCGTTGACCGAGCGTTCGGCGGTCTGCTCGATGCGGGTGACGATCTGGGCCGGGCTCCAGTCGCGGTGCTTCTCCTTGAGGAGCGCGGCGACCCCGGCGACGAAGGGCGCCGAGAAGCTGGTGCCGTTGTCGGTGCACTGGCCGCCGCCGGGGACGGTGGACAGGATGTCCACGCCGGGCGCGGCGACGCCGACGAAGGAACCCGCCTGGGAGAAGGGGGCGCGTTCGTTGTTGCGGTCCGAGGAGGCGACGGCGAGGACGCCGGGGAAGGCGGCCGGGTAGGTGTTCTTGACCTTGCCGTCCAAGCCGTCGTTGCCCGCGGAGGCGACCACCACGACCCCGTGCGCGATGGCCCGGCGTACGGCCTCGGCCAGGGCGGAGGTGCCGGAGAGCGGCTTGGTGGTGTCCTGGGAGATGTTGATGACACCGGCGCCCTTGGCCACCGCGTGGTCGATCGCCTTGGCCATCGAGTCGGAGTCGCCGCTGTTCTGCGCGTCGTTCTGCCGGATCGGGATGATGGTGGCGTTGGGGGCGAGCCCGACGAACCCGGTGCCCGCGCGGGGGCGGGCCGCGATGATGCCCGCGACCTTGGTGCCGTGGCCGACCTGGTCGTCGGTGGGGTCGGCGCCCTTGCCCTTGGTCAGGAAGTCGCGGCCGAGCGCCTTGTCGACGGCCGGGGCGAGCTGGGGGTTCTTGGTGTCGACGCCGGTGTCGATGACGGCCACCCGGACGCCCTTGCCCTTGTCGGTGCCGCGCCACAGCTCGTCCAGCAGCACGCGCTGGAGGGACCAGGGCGTGCCCTTGACGGTCTTGGCGGGGAAGGTGCACTCGCCGCTGCCGTCCAGGTGGAGGGCGGGAGCGGGCGGGGCGGTGCCGAGGGTGGTCAGCAGTACGGCGGCGGTCAGCAGGGTTGCCTTCGCGGGCAGCACTCCTACGGCGCTCCTCATCGTGTTGTCGTCGCGTGGGAGGTGCGCGCTCACGAACCCTGCGGCTGGCGGGCGCCGTTGGTGTCGAGGCGGGGTCCCTTGGCGAGCAGTTCGGACCAGTCGGCGGGCACCTTGGCGGGCCGGACGTTCTCGTAGCCGAGCTTGACCTGGGCCTCGCTGGGCTCTGGGGTGCCGTCGGAGGACTTCTTGGCCTGGGCTCCGATGTCGGAGGTGCGGCTGTCGCTGTCGCCGTTGTTCTGGACGGCGTAGCGCAGGCCGGTGTCGGTGACCAGGAAGAGGCCGCCCGCGGTGGTCGCGGTGCCCTGGCTCTGGGTGTAGAGCAGGCCGGTGCCGGGGGTGACGTAGGTGCTGGTGCCGTCGGCGGTGATCTCGGCCGGGTAGTCCTTGCCGGCCCAGGTGCTCAGGGTGGTGGTGTTGTCGCCGGAGACCTCGCGGAGCACGCTGCACACGGTGTCGCGGCCGGAGGTGGAGTCGGCGGCGTTGACCTGGTTCGCGCGGTGCTGGGGCCAGTCGGCGGGCTGTCCGGCGAAGGGGGTGGGGTCGGCGGTGAAGTCCTGGAGGCCGACGGTGCGGGCCTGGCCGTTCATGTTGAGCTTGCCGGTCTGGGGCGAGGTGATGAGCAGCCAGGCGGTGAAGTCGCTGACGGGCTGCACCTTGCCGGGCAGCACGACGTAGTACTTGGTGCCCTCCCCGGTCTCGGTCCGCAGGACCATGCCGACCTTGTTCTCCTCGGGGGCGAGCTGGCCGGGCACGTCGGCGGGGGCGCCGACGCTCGCGGGGAGCCGCGGGAAGCGGATGGGGGCGCCCCGGTGGAGGGTGGCGAGCCATTCCTTGGTGACCGTCTGGGGCTGCCGGGTGCCGACGAGGGCGTTGGTCAGCGGGTCGTTCTCGGTGCCGGTGAGGGCGTAGGCGGTGCCGTGGGCGTCGACGAGGTAGCGGGCGCCGGTGCGGGTCTTGACGTAGAGCACGTCACCGCCGGTGAGGCGGCCCGCGCCGTCCGTCTTGGGGGCGTCCCGCGCGGCGAGGACGAAGGTGGCCTGCTGGACGGTCTCGCCCTTGCCGCCCGGCTGTTGGCACACGGCCCAGCGCTTGGCGGTGCCCGCGTCGTCGGCGGCGGGGAGCCGGTCGGGGGCGTAGGGGATGCCGAGGATGGGGCCGCGCGACAGCTTGCCGGAGTCGAGGATCTTGTCGCTGACCTGGATGACCTGGTAGCCGGCGTCGTTCATCAGCAGGCGGGCGGAGGCGAGGTTGAGCACCGGGTGCAGGCGCGTGGTCTTCCCCGTCTTGAGCACCACGTACCGGGTGGTGGACTGCTTGCCGACGATGACCCGGGTGCCGGGCTCGTCCCAGCCGGAGGGGGCCGTGGGCTGGAACATGCCCCACGCGCCGAACACCGCCAGCGTCAACGCGCCCGCGACCAGGGTCGGTACGACGGCACGCAGCGGCTTGGGGGCGCCTTCCTCGGTCCCGGACGGCGACGGCTGGAGGAAGGCCGCGAGGGTGCGCCTCTTCGCAAACGTGTAGGCGTTGAGTTCATCCCGCCGTGATGCCATAAGTGCCTGCTTCTCCCCGTTGTCGCAGTGGCGGGCACCGGTCCCGCGCCGCGATGTCAGACCGGCCCTCTACTATGCATGGTGGCCGCCGGTGCTGGTGGAGCGGGTAGGGTACCGGGGCCTTCGACGGGCCCGAATGGGATGCCGGGACCTGTGAGTTGTGAGTGATACGGGGGGATTCGGTGATGGCTTCCGTTACGCGGTCGCGCTTGCGGGGCCGGGCGCGGGCCGAGGACCCTCGCGCGCCCGAGCCGGAGCCGGGCGGCCCTCCGGCGGAGTCGGGGACTCCGCCCACCCCTGGCGGAACCCACTTCCGTACGACGGGTGGGCAGGTCGGATCGTTTCGCCTGCAACGGCTCGTGCTGCTGGAGCTGGCCGTCGCCGTCCTGGTCGTCGGCTGGGTGATCTCGCCGTTCGCGCTGATGCCCGCGGGGCTGGTCGCGGTGGCGCTGGTGCTGCTGGCCGTGGTGCGCCGCCGGGGGCGCACGCTGCCCGAATGGCTGGTCACCGCACGGGCGTTGAGGGCGCGTCAACAGCGTGCCCGGAACACACCCGTACCGCCGGGCACGGAGCCCGCGCTGGTGCCCGCGCTCGAGTGCGAGCCCGCGCTGCGGACCTACTCGTACGGGGGACGCGACCGGCGTCCGGTCGGCATGGTGGGTGACGGCACGTTCCTCACCGCCGTGCTCCAGGTGGAGGCCGACGCGACGGCACTGCGCGCGGACCGCAACCGCCAGCCCCTCCCCCTCGCCCTGGTGCGGGACGCCCTGGAGGTCGACGGCATCCGGCTGGAGTCCGCCCAGGTCGTGCTGCACACCCAGCCCGCGCCCGCCCTGCACCTCCCCCAGCAGTCGGTGGCCGTCGCCAACTACCTTCCGCTGCAGGAGCAGACGGGCGCTCCGGCGGTCCGCATCACCTGGATCGCGCTGAAGCTCGACCCCGAGCTGTGCGCGGAGGCCGTGGCCGCGCGCGGGGGCGGGCTCGCGGGGGCGCAGAAGTGCGTGGCGCGGGTGGCGGACCATCTGGCGAGCCGGCTGACGGGCGCGGGCATGCGGGCGACCATCCTCGACGAGGAGGAGCTGATCGGTGCCCTCGCCACCTCCGCCTGCGCCAACCCGCTGGTCACGGCCGAGGCCGGGCGCGGTGAGCGGCGCGAGCGGCGCACCGAGGAGTCCGGGCGAGGCTGGCGCTGCGACAACCGCCGGCACACCACGTACTGGATACGGCGCTGGCCCCGGCTGGGTGGCGAACGCGGCGAGACACTCCCGCAGTTCGTCGCTCTGGTCACGGCGACCCCGGCCCTGGCCACCACGTTCAGCCTCACGCTCGCGCGGGCGGAGCGGCAGGAGGTCGCGCTGACCGGTCATCTGCGGGTGACGGGGCGCAGTGACGACGAACTCGTGGCCGCGCGCCGCTCGTTGGAGGGCGCTGCCCGGCACGCCGGGGCGGGGCTCGCCCGGCTGGACCGTGAACAACTACCGGGCATGCTGGCCACGTTGCCGCTGGGAGGCGCGCGATGACGAGCACACAGGCGACCACCGCCCCGGAGGCGCCCACGCGCGCCGGGTCGGGGCTGCGCCGGGCCGGGGAGCGGCTGCGGCAGGGGTTCGGGCTGCTCGGCCCCCGGCATGGCCGGCACCTCCTGCCCGCCGCCGAACTGGACGCGCTCGCGCTGCCCATCGGGGACGACGGAGTGGTGGCCGGCGTGGACACCGAGGGGCGCCCGGCCGTATTGGGCGTCAACCGGCCCACTCCGTACGACGTGGTGCTGATCGGCGGCCTGTGGACGGCGCAGGTGCTGGCGCTGCGCACGGCGGCCACGGGCGCGCGGGTCGCGGTGGAGACCGGCCGGCCGCAGGCGTGGATGCAGATGGTGCATGCCATGGGCGGCGGGCAGAACGGGCTCTCGGTGTACGAGGTCGGCCGGGTGCCTCCGCAGGGCGCCTCCGCGGGCACCCCGGTGCTGGTGGTGCGGGACTGCGGGATGCGGCCGCCGCGCGGACGGGTGGCGGCGGGGCCCTGGCAGTCGGTGGTGACGCTGCTGCCGTATCTCAGCCCGGTCGCGCCCCGGTTGCTGCGCCAGGCACGGCTCACCGGCATCCAGCGGGTCTCGCCGGACGAGGCGGCCGAGCTGGGGCGCACGATGGGGCTGTCTCGGGCCGAGGTCGAGTCGCTGCCTGGACTGCCCGACGGGGTCACCCTGTGGTGCACCGACCGGGACCGGCAGTACGTGCTGACGCAACCCACGGACGCCGAGGTCGGACTGCTGGGCAACCCGCGCCGGATGGACTGAACAGACCTTTCCCGCCCGCTTTGTTCGTGTTGTGAGCGTTCCGGGTGTGAACCGGGCCTGCCGAGGCGGGGCTCGTGGTGATTAGGCTGGGAGCGGGCGCGATGCCGAAACCTGTGGACGGGCGCCGTCCCTGGGGGGAGCACCGGTGGACCGGGCTGTCACACGACCCGGTCGCCCCGGCACGCGATGAAAGTGCTCGACCACACCAGGAGGAACTGTGAGCAGCGATCGGGACGGTATGCGCGGGGGCTGGGCCACACCCGACGACGACCAGCCCGACGCGGAGTCGGCCGTCGAGAACACGGGCGAGTTCACCATCGACTACGCGCCGCCCGCCTGGTACACGCAGAACGCGTCGTCGTCCGCCGCGGGTGCCTCCGGCGGTTCGGCCGGTGACGGTACGAACGCTTCCGGTGAGCCTGCTCCGGTGCCGCCGTTCCCGGCGACGCCGCCCGCGCCCGGTGTGCCCTTCACCCCGCCTCCTCCGGCGGACGGTCCCGCTGCGCCGTACGCCCCGCCCGCGCCCTCGGCCCCGCCCGCGCCCTCGGCGCCGCCCGCGCCGCCGGTCGGCAGCCCGGTGCCGGTGCCGCAGCTTCCGACGGGGTTCGAGGCGCAGCGGGCCGAGGACGCCTCGGCGCCCGCGCCGGAACCCGAGCCGGAGAACGGGGACCTGGAGTCCGGCGCGACCATGCGCTTCTCCGCCGCCGCGCTGAAGCGGGAGATCGCGGAGCGCGAGGCGGCCGAGGACGGGACGGCGGACACCGGCGACGAGGACGCCGAGGGTGTGCCCAGCGCGGACGCGGACGCTGCCTCTGCCGAGGACAGCGACGACGAGCCGAGCGCCGCCGCCGAGACCGAGGACGAGGACAGCGCGGCCGAGGCGGCGTCCGCCCAGGACGAGCCCGCCGAGGACGCCGCCGAGCAGGACGCCCCCGCAACCTCCCCGGAGCAGGAGGCCGAAGCCCCGGAGGCGGACGCCGAGCACGAGGACGCCCCGGAAGCCCCGGCTGCCGAGCCCACCGCTGCCGAAGCCCCCGCTGCCGAAGCCCCCGCCTGGACTCCCCCGCCCGCCCCGCAGCAGGGCGTTCCCCCGCTCCCCCCGTCGTACCAGCCCGCCGCCCCGGCCCCGGCGGCACAGTGGCCCGCGCAGGCCGGCCCCATGCCGGGCCAGCCGCCGCACGCACCGGTGCCCCCGCAGCAGCCGCCCGCCCCGCCGCGGCCCGCCCCGGCGGCCTGGGACCAGTCCGGCGCGCCCGCGCCCAACCAGCCGACCCCTGCCCCCGGTTACGGCTTCCCGCCCCAGCAGAACGCCCCGCAGCCACCCCCGGCGCCGGGCTACGGCTTCCCCGCGCAGCCCAATCCCCCCGCCCAGCAGCCCGGTTACGGCTTCCCTCAGCAGCAGGGCGCCCCCCAGCAGCAGCCGGCACCCACTCCGCCCCCTGGCCACGCCTTCCCCCGCCAGCAGACCGACTCCCCCCAGCCGCCCAACCCCCCTGCCCCACCCGCCGGTTACGGCTTCCCGCAGCCCCCGGCCGGCCCCACCCCGCCCCCCGGCTACGGCTTCCCCCAGCAGCAGACCGACTCCCCCCAGCCGCCCAACCCCGCCGCACCGCAGCCCGGTTACGGCTTCCCGCAGGGTCCCGAGGGGCAGCCGCCCGTCGACCCCCGGGCCGGTGCCGCGTGGCCGCAGCCCGTGCAGCACGACCAGCGGCAGCCCACGCATCCGGGTGCCGCGCCGCTGGGTTACACCGCGGCCGTGGAGCTGTCCTCCGACCGTCTGCTGAACAACAAGCGGCAGAAGACGCGCAGCGGGCGCCCCGCGGCGGCCGCGTCCCGGTTCAAGCTGGGCGGCAAGAAGGAGGAGGCGGAGCGGCAGCGCAAGCTGGAGCTGATCCGCACTCCGGTGCTGTCCTGCTACCGGATAGCGGTGATCAGTCTCAAGGGCGGTGTCGGCAAGACGACCACGACCACCGCGCTGGGTTCCACCCTGGCCTCGGAGCGGCAGGACAAGATCCTCGCCATCGACGCCAACCCGGACGCGGGTACGCTCGGCCGCCGGGTGCGCAGGGAGACCGGCGCGACCATCCGTGACCTCGTGCAGGCGATCCCGCATCTGCACTCGTACATGGACATCCGCCGGTTCACCTCGCAGGCGCCCTCCGGTCTGGAGATCATCGCCAACGACGTGGACCCGGCCGTCTCGACCACGTTCAACGACGAGGACTACCGGCGCGCGATCGACGTGCTCGGCCGGCAGTACCCGGTCATCCTGACCGACTCCGGCACCGGTCTGCTCTACAGCGCGATGCGCGGGGTGCTGGACCTCGCCGACCAGCTCATCATCATCTCCACGCCCTCGGTGGACGGCGCGAGCAGCGCCAGCACCACGCTGGACTGGCTGTCCGCGCACGGCTACGCCGACCTGGTCTCCCGCTCGATCACCGTCATCTCCGGGGTCCGCGAGACCGGCAAGATGATCAAGGTCGACGACATAGTGTCGCACTTCGAGCAGCGCTGCCGGGGTGTGGTCGTGGTGCCGTTCGACGAGCATCTGTCGGCCGGTGCCGAGGTGAACCTCGACATGATGCGGCCGAAGGTGCGCGAGGCGTACTTCACGCTCGCGGCGATGGTCGCCGAGGACTTCGTACGGCATCAGCAGGCGCACGGCCTGTGGACCAGGGACGGCAACCCGCCGCCGGTCGCCGCGCCGCCGATGCCGGGGCAGCCTGCTCCCGGCCAGCCCTACCCGCCGCAGCACCCTCAGCCGTTCGTGCCGGGCCAGCAGCAGTACCCGCCGCAGCCGGGCCACCCGTACCCGCCGCAGCAGCAGCCCCAGCCGGGTCAGCCGTACCCCCCGCAGCCCGGCCCGCAGCAGTACCCGTACCCCGGCCCGCCCCAGGCCCAGCCCCCGCAGGCGCCTCCGCCCCAGGCGCCGCCACAGCAGTAGCCGGAGACGGCGAGGGGCGGCCGGTGCTCAGTGCACCGGCCGCCCTTTCACATGCCGAAGCTCTAGGCGTCCGCGGCGACGATCTCCCGGCACCGCTCCACATCCGCGCCCATCTGGACCATCAGGTCCTCCAGCGAGTCGAACCTCGCCTGGCCGCGCACATACGCGAGGAACTCGACGGCGACGTGCAGCCCGTACAGGTCGAGGCCGACGCGGTCGATCGCGTACGCCTCCACCGTGCGCTCGGTGCCGTCGAACTGCGGGTTGGTGCCCACCGAGATCGCGGCGGGCATCGTCTCGCCCTGGGCGTGCAGATACCCGGCGTAGACGCCGTCGGCGGGGATGGCGGTGTGCGGCAGGGTCTCCACGTTGGCGGTGGGGAAGCCGAGTTCGCGGCCGCGCTGGGCGCCCCGGACGACCACGCCCTCCACCCGGTGCGGGCGGCCCAGGATCTCGCGGGCCCCGGCGACATCGCCCTCGGCGATCAGGTTGCGGGTCAGGGTGGACGAGAACGGCTTGCCGCCGCCCGCCGCACCGGTGACGTACAGGTCGACGATCTCCACCTCGAAGTCGTAGACCCGGCCCTGCTCGGCGAGGAAGTCCACGGTGCCGGCCGCGCGGTGCCCGAAGCGGAAGTTCGGGCCCTCCACGACCGCCTTGGCGTGCAGCTTGTCGACCAGCACCTTGACGACGAAGTCGGCCGGGGAGAGCTGCGAGAACTCGGTGGTGAAGGGCAGCACGAGCACCGCGTCGACACCGAGGTCCGCCATCAGTTCGCACCGGCGCGGGTGCGGGGCGAGCAGCGGGGGGTGGCTGCCGGGCCGTACGACCTCGCTGGGGTGCGGGTCGAAGGTGACCACGACGGCCGGGACGCCCAGCTTGCGGGCGCGGTCGACGGCGTGCTCGATGATCAACTGGTGGCCGCGGTGGACACCGTCGTAGGACCCGATGGTGACGACGCTGCGCCCCCAGTCCTGAGGGATGTCCTCCAAGCCACGCCAGCGCTGCACTGTGACCGCTCCTCGAACCCGTGTCCGTGTCTGACTCTTGTGCAGGTCCAAGAGTGCCATGCCGGGTCACCGGGCTCCGCATCGGTACACCCCCTGTGACCGGGCGCACGCCGAAAACCCCTGCTCACGCGGGTACGGGTGTCCCGGCGCACTCTTCGATCGCACGCCGGACCCCGGGGCCGACGACGGCGGCCCAGTCGTCCGGCGCCTCCGTCAGCCAGCGGGCGAGCCGGGCGCCGAAGCCGGGCAGTTCACGGACGAGGCCGGTCAGACGGTGGTCGCCGCCCTCGGGGATACGGCCGAGGAGCCGGGCGGTGCGGTGGACGAGCCCTCGGGCCTCCTCCGCTACCGGGCCCGTGCCGTCGCCGTCCAGCAGGGTGTCGGCCGCGCGCAGGACCGCGACCAGGACGTCCGGGTCCCGTTCGTGGGCGAGCAGCAGGTCCAGGAGTTCGCGGCGCAGCGGGGTGGTGGCCGGGGTGCCGGGGGCGACGAGGACGGCGGCCAGGGCGGCGCGCGCCGGTTCGAAGCCCTTGCCGAGCAGCCCGGTGAGCAGCGGCAGCAGCTCGGTGCGGGCGGTGGGGCCGTGGCCGAGGCGGCGGTCGACGTACTCCGCGACACAGGGAGCGGCCTCCGCGCGGGGCGCGACCGTCTCCCGGACCAGGGCGGCGGTACGGCGGGCGAGCGCCGGGTCGGTGATGTCGGCGAGCGCGCGCAGGGTGACGGCGGGGTCGGGGCCGCCGCGCAGCCGGGCGCGGAAGGCGTCGAGCACGGTGTCGGGGTGGGTGGCCAGGGCGGGGAGGAGCGCGCTGGGCGGCAGGCCGCGGTCGCCGGCCCTGAAGTGGCGCAGCGCCCGTGGGAGGTGCTGGTCGCGGCTGACCGGGTCGACGGTCAGCAGGGCGAGCGCGCCGCCGTGCAGGGCGCGGTCGGCAGGGCGGGCCAGCAGGGCGTGGGCGGCGCGGCGCAGCAGGGTGTGGTCGGCGGGCGTGCCGGTGTGGGGTGCGGTGCGGCGGGCGAGGACCAGGGCGGTGGCCCGGCGGTCGGGGTCCTCGTCCCTCGCCCAGCGGTCGACGGCGCGGCAGGCGGCGGAGGGTTCGTCCTCGGCGAGGACGCCGAGGAGTTCGACGGCTCTGCGGTGGCCGCTGTCGATCAGGGCCTCGGTGAGGTGGTCGAGCGCGCCGTAGCGATGGGTGTGCAGGAGGGCCTGGGCGGCGGTGGCCACGGTGGCGTGCGGGGTGGCGGGCAGCGGACGCTCGTCCTCGAACCAGCGGGTGAGGTGCGGCTGCCCGGCGGCCGGGTCGGCGGCGAGCAGCCGGGCCGCCGCGTCCAGGTACCGCTCCCCCGCCCCCTCGGGCACCGCCGGGTCGGCCAGCACCAGCCGCCGCAGCAGGGCGAACCGCTCGGCGTCGGGCAGCGCGAGCGTGGTCCAGAAGGCGGGCCCGAACTCCTCGGGGACCGCCTGCCCCGCGCGCCGCCAGGCCACGATCCGGTCGGCCAGGAAGCGCAGCTCCTCCCGATAGGGCAGCGCGTCCGGGGTGCGCAGCAGGGTCCGGGAGAGCAGCCGGGCGGCCCACCAGGACCCGGGGTCGAGATCGAGGGCGTCGGCCAGTTCCCGCAGCCGGAAGGCGAGTTGCCGGGGTCCGCGACGGCGGCCGAGGAGCAGCAGGGCCTGGACGACGGGCCCGATCCGGTGGTGCGGCACCGGCATCACCCCGGCCGGCCGCTCCGCGCGCGGGCGGTGGACCAGGACGTGCAGCGCGTCGTCCAGGTCGAGATGCGTGCCCTGCACCCAGTCGGCGAACTCCTCGTGCGCGAACCGGTATCCGCCCCCGGAGCGGACCAGCAGCCCCTCGTCCAGGACGGCCGACGCCCACCCGGTGCCCCCGCCGAGCCGGGCCGGGGCGCGCCCGTGCGGGAAGACGGCCGCGAAGGTCTCCCGGTCCAGCACGCCCTGCCCGTGCCCGAGGGCACGCCGGGCGGCCTCGTGCACCTGCCCGGCGACCCTGGTGGCGAGGCGTCGTACGGCGGTGTCGCCGAGCCCGTTGGCGGCGGCGATGCGCTCGGCGACGCGGAGACACGTCAGGTCGAGGTGGGCGGCGAAGACGTCGTGCCGGTCCACCGGGCGCACGGGCGCGTCGGCGGGGAGCGCGGCCCGCACCTCGGACAGCAGGCGAAGGGCGAGCGGATGCCGGGCGTCGGTGTCGGCGAGGGCGTCGTCGGGGACGCCGTACCGGGAGCGGGCGGTACGGGCCTCCTGACGGGTGAGGCCGGTCAGGCGCAGGCGCGCGGGGAACTCCTCGGCGGCGCTCTCCCAGAACTCCTCCCCGCAGGCCAGCACCAGCCGGGCCCCGGTGGCGCGCAGCCACTCGACGGTCCCCTTGGCCCACTCGGGCAGCAGGGCGGGCGGCATCTCCTCGGGGGCGTCGAGACAGAGCAGCAGCGGGCGCCCCTCGCGGGCGGCGAGCGTGGCCAGCGGTTCGGGGTCGAAGGCGCCGAGGTCGGCGGGGCGGGCCGGTCCGGAGGCGGCGGCGACGGGCGCGGCCCGCTCCAGCGCGCGGCGGACGGCGTCGGCCACGGAGTCGTCGGTGTCGCGCAGGTCGGCCCCGCGCAGCCACAGCGTGGGAGCCGGGGCGTCGCCCCGCCGACGCCGTGCGGCGAGCGCCGCCAGCTCGGTCGTACGGCCGCTGCCGGGGTCGCCGGTGAGCGCGAGCACGGCGTGCGGCCCCGCCATGAACTCGGCCAACTCCCGCTCCACCAAGGGGCGTTCGACGAGCCTGGCCAGCCCGGTGAGAGTGCCGGGCGGCCCGTCCAAGCTGACGGAGGCGGCGCAGAGCTGGAGGACCCCGGCGAGGTTGAGGTCGGCGCCGTAGGCCGGGACGGTGGTCTCGTTGCGGGCGAGCAGCGCGGTGAGCGCGGGGTCCGCCCCTTCGGCGGGGCGTACGGGGGCGGCGAAACCGGAGTCCCGGCCGGCGGAGCGCAGGGAGGCGCCGAGGACGCCGAGGACCGCGCCGGTACGGGCGTCGAGCACGGGCCCGCCGGTCGTGCCCCCGCCGGGGCGGAGTGCGTCGCGGGCGGCGGTGCCGAGCGCGAGTTCCAGCGCGTCGTCGAGGACCTGGCTACGGCCTCCGACGGGGTAGGCGGCGGGGGCGGCGGTGAGCACCCGTGCCTCGCGCCAGCCGCCCGCGGCGATCCGTACGTAGGTGCCCGCCTCGATCCGGTCGCGCACGGTCAGCGGCAGCGGGGCCACGCCCAGGCTCTCGGTACGGACGAGCGCGAGCCCGTGGCGCGGCAGCGGGACCACGGCCTCGGCGTCGGCCACGCGCGTGCGGTCGTCGGCCGCGCGCAGCACGAGCCGGTCCAGGCCCTCGACGGCCTCGTGGCTGGTGAGCAGGGTGCCGTGGTGGTCGGCGAGGAAGCCGACGCCGCGCAGGCGCCCGGAGAGGTCGCGGATCTGCACCAGGGCGTCCGCGCAGTCGCCCAAGCCGCCGGGCACCGTCCCGTCACCGCTCCCCGTTCGCGGCCCCTCTCCCGCCATGGTCCTGCCTCCCCAGCCGTGCACCCTCGTCTCAACTCGACGGTAGGCGCGCGATGATCACCGGAACAGGGCACGGGGAGAAAGCGCCCCCTTCCGCTCCCCCGGTTCACTCCGAGCGCCCGGCCGGACGGGTGAATACGCGGTGCGGAATGGATAGACGTCAGGGGTGGGGGAACCGAGGGGGGACCGTGGAGCGGCGGATGTGGCACGTACCCCGTGACCGCCGCTCCACGGGCACACCCGTGGCGTTCTGGGAAAGGCCGGCTCAGCCGAAGACGGCGAGGCTCTTGGCCTTGCCCTTCTGCTCCTCGACGAGCGCGAGGAAGCGGCCCTCGGGGTCGAACACCGCGATGGGACCGGCGCCCGCGTACACGTCGGGCATTTCCAGCCGGACGCCGTTGAGCAGCAGCCTGCCCCGCTTGGCGTCCACGTCCCAGCGCGGGAACGCGGCGGAGGCGGCCTCCGCGACCGGCATCACGGTCAGCTCCGCCTGGAGCTGGTCCAGGGTCCGCGCGGAGTCCAGCTTGTACGGGCCGACCCGCGTCCGGCGCAGCGCCGTGAGGTGGCCGCCGACGCCCAGGTCGGCGCCCAGGTCGCGGGCGAGGGCGCGGATGTAGGTGCCGGAGGAGCAGACCACGGAGACGACCAGGTCGAGCACGGGGGTGCCGTCCTCGGCGACGGCGTCCCGGACGTCGTACACCGTGAAGGAGGAGACGGTCACCGGGCGGGCCGGGATCTCGAAGTCCTCGCCCTCACGGGCCCGTTTGTAGGAGCGCACGCCGTCGATCTTGATGGCGCTCACCTTGGACGGCACCTGCATGATGTCGCCGCTGAGCTTGGCGATCCCGGCGTCGATCGCCTCCCGGGTCACCTTGGAGGCGTCCGTGGAGGAGGAGATCTCCCCCTCGGCGTCATCCGTGAGGGTGTTCTGGCCTAGCCGGACGGTGCCCAGGTACTCCTTCTCGGTCAGGGCGAGGTGCCCGAGGAGCTTGGTGGCGCGCTCCAGACCGAGGACGAGGACACCGGTGGCCATGGGGTCGAGGGTGCCGGCGTGGCCGACGCGGCGGGTCCGGGCGATCCCGCGCATCTTGGCGACCACGTCGTGCGAGGTGAAGCCCGACGGCTTGTCCACGATGACAAGGCCGTCGGGCGGGGTGGGCTTGGCTGTCATTCTGCGGCGTCGTCCGTCTCGTCGTCGGACTCCGGCTTGCGGTACGGGTCCGCGCCACCGGCGTACGGGGCGCCCGCGGACGCCTCGCGCACCTGGGCGTCGGACTGCCGGGCCCGGTCGAGGAGGTCCTCGATGTTGCGGGCCGTGTCCGGCAGGGCGTCCGCGACGAAGGTCAGCGTCGGCGTGAACTTCACCCCGGCCGCGCGGCCGACCTCGGAGCGCAGGATGCCCTTGGCGCTCTCCAGGCCCGCGGCGACGGCCTGCCGCTCCTCGTCGTCGCCGTAGACCGTGTAGAAGACGGTCGCCTCCCGCAGGTCACCCGTGACCCGCGTGTCCGTGATGGTGACGTGCGAGCCGAGCCGCGGGTCCTTGATCCCACGCTGCAGCTTCTGGGCCACCACCTCCCGGATGAGGTCCGCCAGCCTTTTCGCCCGAGCGTTGTCGGCCACTGGTCCGTCTCCCGTTCTTTCTTCTTCTTCGCGTTTCTTCGGTCAGTCGTCGTCGCCGTGGAAGCGCCGTCGCACGGACAGCAGCTCCACTTCCGGGCGGGCGGCGACCAGCCGTTCGCACTGGTCCAGTACGTCGGTGAGGTGCGCCGCGTCACCGGACACCGTGGCGAGGCCGATGAGCGCTCGCCGGTGCAGGTCCATGTGGTCCACCTCGGCCGCGCTCACGGAGTACTTCCGCTGGAGTTCGGCGACGATCGGGCGGACGACGGAGCGCTTCTCCTTCAGCGAGTGGACGTCGCCGAGGAGGAGGTCGAAGGACAGAGTCCCCACGTACATGTGCAGCCGGTTAACCCGCCGGTACGGGATCGGTGGCCCGCGTGACGTATGTACGGGGCTCTAAGCACGGTACCGCTTACGAGCGGTGTGCTCGACAGGGTTTCCGTGCCACCTGGGGGCTCCGCCCCAGACCCCCGGCCTATGAACGGGGGTCTGGGGCGGAGCCCCCAGGGACGGCGCGTCGGCCGACGGAACCCGGAGGCCCCGTCGGCCGACGCACAGCGCGGCGTTACGCTCGCGGCTTCTCGCGCATCTCGTACGTCGCGATGACGTCGTCGACCTTGATGTCGTTGAAGTTTCCGAGGTTGATACCACCCTCGAAGCCTTCGCGGATCTCGGTGACGTCGTCCTTGAAGCGACGCAGACCGGAGATGTTGAGGTTCTCCGCGATGACCTTGCCGTCGCGGAGGAGGCGCGCCTTGGTGTTGCGCTTGACCTCGCCCGACCGGACCAGGACACCGGCGATGTTGCCCAGCTTGGACGACTTGAAGACCTCGCGGATCTCCGCCGTGCCGAGCTCGACCTCCTCGTACTCCGGCTTGAGCATGCCCTTGAGGGCCGCCTCGATCTCCTCGATGGCCTGGTAGATCACCGAGTAGTACCGGACGTCGACACCCTCGCGCTCCGCCATCTGCGCCGCGCGGCCCGCAGCGCGGACGTTGAAGCCGATGACGATGGCGTCGGAGCCGGTCGCCAGGTTGATGTCGGACTCGGTGACCGCACCCACACCGCGGTGCAGGATGCGGATGTCGACCTCTTCGCCGACGTCGAGCTGGAGCAGCGAGGACTCGAGAGCCTCCACCGAACCGGACGCGTCGCCCTTGATGATGAGGTTGAGTTCCTGCACCAGACCGGCCTTGAGGGCCTCGTCCAGGTTCTCCAGGGAGAACCGGACACCGCGCCGGGCGAAGTTGGCGTTGCGCTCGCGCGCCGCCCGCTTCTCCGCGATCTGACGGGCCGTACGGTCCTCGTCGACGACCAGGAAGTTGTCGCCGGCGCCCGGGACGTTGGTGAGACCGAGGACGAGGACCGGGGTCGAGGGACCCGCCTCTTCCACGTTCTCGCCCTTGTCGTCGAGCATCGCGCGGACACGGCCGTAGGCGTCGCCGACCACCATGGTGTCGCCGACCCGCAGGGTGCCTCGCTGGACCAGGACGGTCGCGACGGCGCCGCGGCCGCGGTCGAGGTGCGACTCGATCGCGATGCCCTGCGCGTCCTGCTCCGGGTTGGCCCGCAGGTCGAGCGAGGCGTCCGCGGTGAGGACCACGGCCTCCAGCAGGGAGTCGATGTTCAGACCCTGCTTGGCGGAGATGTCGACGAACATGGTGTCGCCGCCGTACTCCTCGGCCACCAGACCGTACTCGGTGAGCTGACCGCGCACCTTGGTCGGGTCGGCACCCTCGACGTCGATCTTGTTGACCGCGACCACGATCGGCACGTCGGCCGCCTTGGCGTGGTTCAGCGCCTCGACCGTCTGCGGCATGACACCGTCGTTGGCCGCGACGACGAGGATCGCGATGTCGGTCGACTTCGCACCACGGGCACGCATGGCGGTGAACGCCTCGTGACCCGGGGTGTCGATGAAGGTGATCTTGCGCTCTTCGTCGTTGACCTCGGTCGTGACCTGGTACGCACCGATGTGCTGCGTGATACCGCCGGCCTCGCCCGCGACGACGTTCGTCTTGCGGATGGTGTCCAGCAGTCGGGTCTTACCGTGGTCGACGTGACCCATGACGGTCACGACCGGCGGACGCGCGACGAGGAACTCCTCGCCACCCTCGTCCTCACCGAACTCGATGTCGAAGGACTCGAGCAGCTCGCGGTCCTCCTCCTCGGGGCTGACGATCTCGAGGACGAAGTTCATCTCGTCCGCGAGGAGCTTCAGCGTCTCGTCGGAGACGGACTGCGTGGCAGTGACCATCTCGCCGAGGTTCATCATCACGCCGACGAGCGACGCCGGGTTGGCGCCGATCTTCTCCGCGAAGTCGGTGAGGGAGGCACCGCGCGACAGGCGGACGGACTGTCCGTTGCCGCGAGGCAGCATCACGCCGCCGACCGACGGGGCCTGCATGGCCTCGTACTCCTGGCGCCTCTGACGCTTCGACTTGCGACCGCGACGCGCGGGACCGCCGGGACGGCCGAAGGCGCCCTGCGTGCCACCACGGCCACCCGGACCACCGGGACGACCGCCGAAGCCGGGACGGCCACCGCCGCCACCACCGGGACGGCCGGCGAAGCCGCCGCCACCGCCACCGGGACCACCGGGACGGCCGGCGAAGCCGCCGCCACCGCCGCCACCCGGACGGCCGGCGAAGCCGCCGCCACCCGGACGACCGCCGCCGCCACCGGGACGACCGCCGGCACCGGGACCGCGGCCACCGGGGCCACCGCCGCCGGGACGCGGGCCCGCAGCGGGACGCTGCGGCATCATGCCGGGGTTCGGACGCGGACCGGCCGGACCGGGACGCGGGCCACCCTGCGGGCGGGGCATGCCGGCGGGCGACGGACGGGGACCGCCCGGACCCTGCGGACGCGGACCGCCGCCCTGAGCGCCCGGACCCTGCGGACGGGGACCGGCGCCGGGGGCACCGGGACCGCCGGCGGGACGGGGACCGCCCTGCGGACGGGGCGCCTGCGGGCGCGCCATGCCGGTGGAGCCACCGGAGGTGAAGGGGTTGTTGCCCGGACGGGGACCGGCCGGACGGGCGCCGGGACGCTGGCCCTGGCCACCGGGGCGCGCGGCGCCCTGGCCGGGACGGCCCGACTGACCCTGACCCTGACCGCCCTGGCCGGGAGCGGCCGGACGGGCGCCACCGGGCTTGGGGGCGCCGGGACGGGCGCCGCCGGGACGCGGACCCTGCGCGGCGGGAGCCTGCGGGGCCTGCGGCGCCTGCGGGGCCTGAGCGGCCGGCGGAGCGGTGAACTCCGGGGCGGCCGGGGCCGGGCGCGGCGCGGGCTTGGGACCCGGCACCGGACGCGGGCCGGAAGCGGCCGGCGCGGGAGCCGAGGGAGCCGCCGGGGCAGCGGGCTGCTGCGCGGCGGGCTTGGGGGCGCCCGGCTTCGGGGCGGCCGGACGTGCCGACTGCGCCGGGGAGGGCGCGCCGGGCTTGGGGGTTGCCTTGCGCGGGGCGGGCTTGCCGGCGGACTTGCCGTTGCCACCGCCCTGGAAGGCGTCGGTCAGCTTGCGTACGACAGGCGCTTCGATCGTCGAAGACGCCGAACGGACGAATTCACCGAGTTCCTGGAGCTTGGCCATGACGACCTTGCTCTCGACACCGAACTCCTTGGCGAGTTCGTATACCCGGACCTTAGCCACTTCGCTCCTTTGAGGTCCGGGTGAAGCCGGACCGTCGCTAGTTCATGGGCGTACTCATCGCGTACTCATCGAGTGCTCATCGCAATCTCGACCTGCTTTCGACTCGCGAGGTACCAGGCCGCCGCGGTGTTCCGTGGCGGCACTTCTTACGGCGTTGCCTGCTCGGCAACTGTTGTCTGCTCGACGTATCGGCGCAACGCGTTTGTGTCGAGCGCTCGCGGGGCGCGCAGTGCCCGCGTGAACGCTCGGCGGCGAACCGCCTGGTCCAGACAGACCGGTGCCGGGTGTACATAAGCACCCCGGCCGGGCAGCGTACCGCGAGGATCGGGGACGCAGGCGTCCTCGATCATCACGATCCGCAGTAGATCGTTCTTGGCCGCCCGCTTCCGGCACCCCACACAGGTGCGTTCAGGGCATGCTCGGGTGTGCGTCCGGCCAGACACGGTTAAGTCTACCTCCCCGTACCGACCTCATTCCTTTGGGGCAGAGATCGAACAGTTGCAGTGTGGTGAACGGCCACGATCCGGTCCGGATCTGTCGTGATCGGGACCGGATCGTGAGGGTGATCTAGTCGGTGACCTGCTCGGTGTCCGGCCGGATGTCGATGCGCCAGCCGGTGAGGCGGGCGGCGAGCCGGGCGTTCTGGCCCTCCTTGCCGATCGCCAGCGAGAGCTGGTAGTCCGGCACGGTGACCCGCGCGGAGCGGGCGGCGAGGTCCACGACCTCGACCTTGCTCACCCGGGCGGGTGACAGGGCGTTCGCCACCATCTCGGCCGGGTCGTCCGACCAGTCGACGATGTCGATCTTCTCGCCGTTCAGCTCGCCCATCACGTTGCGCACCCGGCCGCCCATCGGGCCGATGCAGGCGCCCTTGGCGTTCAGGCCCGAACGGGTGGACCGCACGGCGATCTTGGTGCGGTGGCCGGCCTCGCGGGCGATGGCGGCGATCTCCACCGAACCGTCCGCGATCTCCGGCACCTCCAGGGAGAAGAGTTTCTTCACCAGGTTGGGGTGGGTGCGCGAGAGGGTGACCGACGGGCCACGCACACCCTTGGCGACGCGGACCACGTAGGACCGCAGCCGCATGCCGTGCTGGTAGGTCTCGCCGGGGACCTGCTCCTGCACCGGGAGGATGGCCTCCAGCTTGCCGATGTCCACCAGCACGTTCTTCGGGTCGCGGCCCTGCTGGACCACGCCGGTGACGATGTCGCCCTCACGGCCGGCGTACTCGCCGAGCGTGGCGTCGTCCTCCGCGTCGCGCAGCCGCTGGAGGATGACCTGCTTGGCGGTGGTGGCGGCGATCCGGCCGAACCCGGAGGGGGTGTCGTCGAACTCGCGGCGCTCCTGCCCCTCCTCGACGTCCTCGGGGTCCTCCTTCGCCCACACGGTCACGTGACCGCTCTGGCGGTTCAGCTCCACGCGTGCGTGGCGGCGGCTTCCCTCGGTGCGGTGGTACGCGATGAGGAGGGCCGACTCGATCGCCTCGACCAGCAGGTCGAAGGAGATCTCCTTCTCCCTGACCAAGCCCCGCAGGGCGCTCATGTCGATGTCCACGGCTACGCCTCCTCCTCTTCCTTCATGTCCGTCTTGTCCTTGCGGTTGAACTCGACCTGCACCCGCGCCTTGGCGATCTCCGGGAAGGCGAGCCTGCGCTCCTTGGCCTTGCGGCCCTTCACACCGGGGACCTCCAGGTCCAGACCCTCGTCGTCCACGCCGAGAATGCGCGCGACGAGCTCTTCGCCGTCGGCGAGCTGGAACTTGACCAGCCGGTCCACGGCGCGCCGGTAGTGGCGGGGTTCGGTGAGGAGGCGCTCGGCGCCCGGGGTGCCGACCTCCAGGTCGTACGCCTGGTCGCCCATCGCGTCGGTCTCGTCGAGCTTCGCCGAGAGCGCGCGGCTCACATCGGCGATCCGGTCCAGGTCCGCTCCGGTGTCGGAGTCGACGACCACGCGCAGCACACGCTTGCGTCCGACGGAGTCGACGGCGATCTCCTCGAGATCCAGCCCCTGGGAGGTGACGAGCGGTTCGAGCAGCTCTCGCAGCCTCTCGCTCTGGGTGGTGCTCATCCGGGTGACTCCTCGGCCGCGTGTGCTGTTGTGGGATGGTCGCGTGTCTGGTCAAAGGGTATCCGGTCGCGATGGGTGTTGCCGTCCACCCTCGGCGTCCCCGCACCTCCCGCGCGTCCGTCCGGTGGGCGGTCGGGGGTGAGGAACGGTGCCGGTGAGTGGTACGGGGACAGGGCGCGGGTACGGTGATCACGGGCGGGCGGCCTGTTCGACGGGCCCCGCTCTCCGGTGCCTTCCCCCGCCCCTCCCCGTGTCTCCCCCGTCGCTCCCCGTACGAGTTCCCCGAGGACGTCTGCCGTGCCGTACTCCCCACCGCCGCGCGCCCGCTCGGGGCCGCGCAGAAGAACCCTGCTCGCCTCCCTGCCCGGTGCCACCGTCCTGCTGACGGGCTGCTCGGCAGGTTCGAGCCCCGCCGAGCGCGCGGTCTCGGCGGCCACCCGCGCACGCGCGCGTGCGGCGCGGGACAGCGCCGATCTGCTGGCGCGCTACGACGCGGTGCTCGACGCGCACCCGGCGCTCGCCGACCGGCTGTCCCCGCTGCGGGCCGCGGTGGCCGCCCACCGGGACGCCTTCGGCGGCACTGCCGACGACAAGGCGGAGCAGAGCGGCAAGGCGCAGAAGTCGCCCTCGCCGGTGCCCACCGCGTCCGCCGACCGGAAGGAGGCGCTGACCTCGCTGGCGTCCGCCGAGCGGACCGTGGCGGACCGGCGCGCGGCGGCGCTGCTGGAGGTGCCGGGCGAACTGGCCCGGCTGATGGCATCGGTGTCGGCGGCCGGGTCCGCGCACGCCTATCTGCTGACGGAGGCGGCGAAGTGAGCGACGGCGAGAAGACGAAGAAGGCCGAACTGACCGCCCTCCAGGCCGCGTTGGCGGCGGAGCACGCGGCGGTGTACGGCTACGGGGTCGTCGGCGGCCGGATCGGTGCGCCCCGGCAGGGCGAGGCCCGCTCCGCGTACGACGCCCACCGCGCGGCCCGCGACACCCTGGCCCGCTCGGTCCGCGACCTGGGCGGTGAGCCGGTGGCGGCGAGCCCCGCGTACGCGCTGCCCTTCTCGGTGGCGGACTCCTCAGCCGCGCTGCGCCTCGCCGCGGAGCTGGAGGAACGTCTCGCCGGGGTCTACGCCGACCTCGTCCGCGCCACCACCGGCCCCCGCCGCACCACGGCCACCGCGTCCCTGCGCGAGTCGGCGGTACGCGCGGCCCGCTGGTCCGGCCACACTCCCGCCTTCCCCGGTCTGGCGGAACGCACCGACGACACGACGGGCCGGGCGGGCGCGACCGACTCCACGCCTTCGGCGTCCCCGACGGCCTGAACCGGGTACGTGGAAGGCGTAGCCTTCCCTGGGCCTTCGGTTGTGGGGGTGCGTAAGGAACAGCAGGCGGACGCAGGAGAAGGGGAACGACTCGCGCATGGCTTTGGAACCGCCCCGGCGACTGGTCCGGGCGAGCCGGGAGACCGCGCCGCCCGGTGACGACTGGCTGGCGGGACTGCCCGAGGCGGCCGAACGGGCCGTCACCGGACGCGAGTTGACCGTGGACCGGGTGCAGGTGCCGGGCGGCCGCAGCAGCCTGGTGCTGCTGGTGCGGCGCGCGGACGGCAGCCCCGCCGTGCTGAAGCTGGCGCCCGCGCGGGCCCGGCCGGAGAGCGAGCGGGCCGCGCTGGCGCACTGGGGCGGCCTGGGTGCCGTACAGCTCCTGGACGGCGGGCCCGAGGACGTGGCGGAGGGTGCGCTGCTGTTGGAGCGGCTGCACCCGGACGTGTCGGTGCGCTCGCTACCGGAGGCCAAGGCACTGCTGGAGGCGGCCGGGACGCTGCGCCGCCTGTGGGTGGACCCGCCGGCCGGCGAGGGCGCGCACCGGTTCGAGACGGTGGCCGAACGTACCGGACGGCAGGCCGAGGCGATGGCCGCGAGCGCCCTGAAGGACCCCGAGTCGGCGCCCCTGGTGGACGCGGCGCTGGCCGTGCGCGAGGAACTGCTGACCGAGGCGCCGGACCACCGGTTGCTGCACGGCACGTTCCGGCAGAGCAAGGTGCTCGGCGGGGAGCGGCTGCCGTGGCTGGCGGTGGGCCCGGACCCGGTGGTCGGCGAGTCCGCCTTCGACCTGGCGCGGCTGGTCCGGGACCGGGTGGAGGACCTGATCGCGGTGCCGTCGGGCGCGGCGGTGACCCGGCGCCGGATCAAGCGGCTCGCGGAGTCGCTGGAGGTGGACCAGGAGCGGCTGCGCGGTTGGACGCTGTTCCGGGCCGTGGAGTCCGGGGTGCGGGCCCGCCGGGTGGGCCGGGAACAGGACGCGGACCTGCTGCTGGAGTTCGCCACCTGGCTGTGAGCACGAGAGAGGCCCGGCCGCGCGGTGCGGCCGGGCCTCTGCTGTGCCTGCTCAGGCGGTGAGGCGGGCGATGGCCTCCTCGACCGTCAGCTCCTCGCGCTCACCGGTCTTGCGGTCCTTCAGCTCCAGCACACCGTCGGCGGAGCGCCGCCCGGCGACCAGGATCTGCGGGACGCCGATCAGCTCGGCGTCGGTGAACTTCACGCCCGGCGACACCCCGGCCCGGTCGTCGACCAGGACGCGGACGCCCGCGGCGGACAGCTTCTCGGCGACGTCGAGCGCCAGCTCGGTCTGGAGCGCCTTGCCCGCGGCGACCACGTGGACGTCGGCCGGGGCGACCTCCTTGGGCCAGCACAGGCCGTGCTCGTCGGCGGTCTGCTCGGCCAGGGCGGCGACGGCGCGGGAGACGCCGATGCCGTAGGAGCCCATGGTGACGCGGACGGGCTTGCCGTTCTGGCCGAGCACGTCGAGCTTGAGGGCGTCGGCGTACTTGCGGCCGAGCTGGAAGATGTGGCCGATCTCGATGGCCCGGTCCAGCTTCAGCCCGGCGCCGCACTTGGGGCAGGGGTCGCCCTCCTGGACCACGACGACGTCCACGTACTCGTCGACCTCGAAGTCACGGCCCGCGACGACGTTCTTGGCGTGCGTGTGCTCCTTGTTGGCGCCGGTGATCCAGTCGGTGCCGGGGGCCACGCGGGGGTCGGCGATGTACTTGACCTTCTCGCCCAGGCCCTGCGGGCCGACGTAGCCGCGCACCAGGTCGGGGCGGCCGACGAAGTCCTCGGCGGTGACCAGCTCGACTGCGGCCGGGGCGAAGTGCGCCTCGACCTTGTCCATGTCGACCTCGCGGTCACCGGGCACGCCCACGGCGACGATCTCGCCGTCGACCTTGACCAGCAGGTTCTTCAGGGTGGCGGAGGCCGGGACGCCGAGGGAGGCGGCGAGGGTCTCGATGGTCGGGGTGTCCGGGGTGGGGATCTCCTCCAGCGCGGGCACGGCCGAGCCGTCGACGGGGGCCGTCTCGTAGTACACGGCCTCGGTGTTGGCGGCGAAGTCGCAGTTGGGGCAGTCGGCGAAGGTGTCCTCGCCGGCCTCGGCGGGAGCGAGGAACTCCTCGGACCGGGAGCCGCCCATGGCGCCCGCGGTGGCCGCGCAGATGCGGTAGTCGAGGCCGAGGCGCTCGTAGATCCGCTGGTAGGCGGCGCGGTGCAGGGCGTAGGAGGAGGCCAGACCCTCGTCCTCGGTGTCGAAGGAGTACGAGTCCTTCATCAGGAACTCACGGCCGCGCAGGATGCCCGCGCGGGGGCGAGCCTCGTCCCGGAACTTGGACTGGATCTGGTACAGGATCACCGGCAGGTCCTTGTAGGAGGACGCCTGGTCCTTCACCAGCAGGGTGAAGATCTCCTCGTGGGTGGGGCCGAGGAGGTAGTCGCCACCCTTGCGGTCCTGGAGGCGGAACAGCTCGGCGCCGTACTCGTCCCAGCGGCCGGTGGCCTCGTAGGGCTCGCGGGGCAGCAGGACGGGGAGGACGACCTCCTGGGCGCCGATGGCGTCCATCTCCTCGCGCACGATCCGCTCGACGTTGGCGAGGACCTTGGTGCCCAGCGGCAGCCAGGACCAGATGCCGGCGGCGGTGCGGCGGACGTAACCGGCGCGGACGAGGAGCTTGTGGCTGAGGACCTCGGCGTCCGCCGGGTCGTCGCGCAGCGTCTTCGCCAACAACTTGGACATGCGCTGGACCGGTACGTTCGCCATTGTTCTCGTACTCCTGCCGGAAATGTAGGTGATGGCTAGGAGGTTAGCCGGGCCGCCCGCACGGGTGGAAATCGGTTAACGGCGGCGCAGCGGGAGGGGGGCGCCCATCACGGCGTACGGCTTGGGGGCGCTCGGGAAGTGGACCTGGCGGGCGAGGTCGGTGTAGCCGAGCGAGTGGTAGAGGCCGCGGGCGGGGCTGTCGGTGTCGATGGCGGAGAGGATCGAGCGGGGTTCGGCGGCGCTGTCGGTGATGCGGGTGATCAGGCGGCGGCCGACGCCCCGGTTCTGATGGCCGGGGTGGACGTGCAGCTCGGTGATGACGAAGGAGTCGTCGAGCCAGCCGTCGTTGCCCTCGGCGCGCAGGTAGGGCTCCACGATGGTGGACCACCAGTGGGCCCGGGAGTTGGGCATCCCGTACACGAAGCCGATCAGCGCGCCCCGGCTGGTGGCGCCGAGGGCGCGGGCGCCGGGCATGCGCATGTGGCGCTGGACGATCTGACGGCGTACGGCGATCTCGTCGGGGCCGAGGCCGAAGGCGAGGGCCTGCACGGCGAGGGCCTCGTCGACGTGGGCTGTGAGGTCCAGGGTGCCGATCACGAGGTCCATGCGGGGAGCGTACAGGGGTGGCCCGGTGTGCCCGTCAGAAGAGAATGCTCATGAACTCGCCGACCTCCTGGAACCCCACCCTGCGGTAGGTGGCGCGGGCGGCGGTGTTGAAGTCGTTGACGTAGAGGCTGGCGATCGGCGCGATGTCGGTGAGGGCGTAGCGCAGCACGGCGGCCATGCCGGGGGCCGCGAGGCCCTTGCCGCGGTACTCGGGGGCGACCCAGACACCCTGGATCTGGCACGCCTGGGCGGTGGCGGCGCCGATCTCGGCCTTGAAGACCACGTTGCCGCGGCCGTCGAGGCGGGCGAAGGAGCGGCCGGAGCCGACGAGTTCGGCGACGCGGGCCTGGTAGAGCAGTCCGCCGTCGCCGGCCATCGGGGAGACGCCGACCTCCTCGGTGAACATGGCCACGCACGCGGGCATGATCGTGTCCATCTCGTCCTTGCGGATGCGGCGGACGTAGGGGTCGGGGTGGATGCCGTCGGGCATGTGGTCGGTGACCATGAGGGGCTGGCGGGCGCGGACCTCGCGGGCGGGGCCCCAGTGCGGTTCCAGCAGGCGCCACAGCTCGGAGGTGGGTCCGGCGGGGCCGACGATGGAGGAGCAGCGGCGGCCGGCCCGGCGGGCGCGGTCGGCGAAGGCGCGGACGGCGCGGGGGGTGGCGCAGACCGGGACGAGGTTGGCGCCCGCGTAGCAGAGGGACGTGAGCATGCCGTCCTCGTACCAGCCCCACATCTCGCCGCCGAGGCGCCAGGGGTCGAGGCCGGCCACCTGGACGCGGGCGGACACGAAGGCGTTGGCGACGGGCTCGCGGTCGAGGACCGCGAGCGCTGCGTCGAGGTCGCTCGGTCCGAGCACCCGTGAGGTGGTCTGGGTCAACACGTGCGGGGCCTCACCCTGGGGGTTCTGCTGTGGTCCCCGCACTATAGCTGCGCTGCTTTGGGGGTGCGCCTTCAGCTCGGATGTGCTGTCTTTGTCGGCGGGTGCGGGTTCGTCGGGGCTGGTCGCGCAGTTCCCCGCGCCCCTGCGGGAAGGGGGCCTTCAGCCCCACTTCCCCCCAGACGCCCGTCAGCCTGCTACCGCCACCGTCGGTTCGCCCGACGTGATGCCGTCCGCCTCCATCTGTTCGGCGAGCTTCATGGCTTCCTCGATGAGGGTCTCCACGATCTTCGACTCCGGGACGGTCTTGATGACCTCGCCCTTGACGAAGATCTGGCCCTTGCCGTTGCCGGAGGCGACGCCGAGGTCGGCCTCGCGGGCCTCGCCGGGGCCGTTCACGACGCAGCCCATGACGGCGACGCGGAGCGGGACCTCCATGCCGGTCAGCCCCGCCGTGACCTCCTCGGCCAGCTTGTAGACATCCACCTGCGCCCGCCCACAGGACGGGCAGGAGACGATCTCCAGGCCGCGCTGCTTGAGGTTCAGCGACTCCAGGATCTGCAGACCCACCTTGACCTCCTCCGCCGGCGGGGCCGACAGGGAGACGCGGATGGTGTCGCCGATACCCTCCGAAAGCAGCGCACCGAAGGCCACCGCCGACTTGATCGTGCCCTGGAACGCCGGACCCGCCTCCGTCACACCGAGGTGGAGCGGGTAGTCGCACTGGGCGGCGAGCTGGCGGTACGCCTCGATCATCACGACCGGGTCGTTGTGCTTCACCGAGATCTTGATGTCCCGGAAGTCGTGCTCCTCGAACAGCGACGCCTCCCACAGCGCCGACTCCACCAGCGCCTCCGGGGTGGCCTTGCCGTACTTCTGCAGCAGACGACGGTCCAGCGACCCGGCGTTCACACCGATCCGGATCGGCGTGCCGTGATCCTTGGCCGCCTTGGCGATCTCACGGACCTTGTCGTCGAACTGCTTGATGTTGCCCGGGTTCACCCGCACCGCCGCACAGCCCGCCTCGATCGCGGCGAACACGTACTTCGGCTGGAAGTGGATGTCCGCGATCACCGGAATCTGCGACTTCCGCGCGATCGTCGCCAGCGCGTCCGCGTCGTCCTGCGTCGGACACGCCACCCGCACGATCTGGCAACCCGACGCCGTCAGCTCCGCGATCTGCTGCAGCGTCGACCCGATGTCCGAGGTACGGGTCGTGGTCATCGACTGCACCGAGACGGGGGCGTCTCCGCCGACCGCGACGGAGCCGACCTGGATCTGACGGCTCTTGCGCCGCTCGGCGATCTTGGTCGGTACGGACGGCATGCCGAGAGAAATCGCAGTCATCTGCTGTGCAACCCCAAGTCGTGGATCAAGATCCGGTCCCGTGAACCGCGGGCTCCAGACTTTGAGATTACGACACGGGGCTGTGCGCCAGCACATCCCACCCGGCAAACCCACCCAATGGGCGGCGACCCGGAACACGGAGTTCCGGGCCGCCTTCCTGGTCGTACGAGGTCAGGAGATCCGGACCGGGTTGACCACGTCCGCGATCAGCACGAGCACGGTGAAGCAGACGAAGATCCCGGCCACCACATAGGCCACCGGCATCAGCTTCGCCACGTCGAACGGGCCGGGGTCGGGACGGCGCAGCACCCGGGCCACCTGGCGCCGCAGCGACTCCCACAGGGCGCCCGCGATGTGCCCGCCGTCGAGCGGGAGCAGCGGGAGCATGTTGAAGAGGAACAGCGAGAGGTTGAACCCGGCGACCACGAAGACGGCCATGGCCACCTGCTGGGAGGCCGGGATGTCCAGCGTGGCGATCTCGCCGGTGACGCGGGCGGCGCCGACGATGCCCATCGGGGAGTCCGGCTCGCGCGGGCCGTCGCCGAAGGCGGCGTTCCAAAGGGCCGGGATCTTGCCGGGCAGGTCGACGAGGGACTCCACGGCGTGGCCCACCTGGTCGCCCATCCAGACCACGGAGTCACCGAAGCCGAGCTTGACGACCCCGCGCGCCGGGCTGAAGCCGAGGAAGCCGGCCGTGACGTACTGGCCCTGGACGTAGGTGCCGCTGGCGTCCTTCTTGGCCACCTGGTTGGTCGCGATGGTGGCGTGGAGGGTCAGCTCCTTGCCGTCCCGCTCGACCACGATCGGGACGTTGCGGCCCGCGCTGTCCCGGATGAGGTCCGACAGCGTGTTCCACTTCTCGGTCGGCCTGCCGTCGAAGGAGACGATCTTGTCGCCCGCCTTGATCCCGGCGGCGGCCGCCGGGGAGGCCGGGTCGGACTTCTTGCAGTCGTCACGGTTCTGGCTCTGCGCGATGACGCAGGCGGAGACCGAGGAGACGGTGTTGGTCTCCTGCTGGACGCCGAAGCCCATCAGCACGGTGAGGAAGAGCCCGACGGCCAGGATCAGGTTCATGAACGGCCCGGCGAACATGACGATGACGCGCTTCCACGGCTTGCGCGTGTAGAACATCCGCGTCTCGTCGCCCGGCTGCAGCTCCTCGTACGCCGCCGAGCGGGCGTCCTCGATCATGCCGCGCCACGGGGAGGTGGAGCGGGCGGAGACGCGGCCCGCGTCGTCCGGCGGGAACATGCCGATCATGCGGATGTAGCCGCCGAGCGGGACGGCCTTGATGCCGTACTCGGTCTCGCCCTTGTGCCGTGACCAGATGGTCGGGCCGAATCCGACCATGTACTGCGGGACGCGGATGCCGAAGAGCTTGGCCGTGGACAGGTGCCCCAGCTCGTGCCAGGCGATCGAGACCAGCAGACCGACCGCGAAGACCACTATGCCGAGGATGAACATCAAGGTCGTCATGCACGCGCCTCCGCGGTAGCCGTCCGGTTGGTCAGTTCGCGGGCCCTGGCCCTGGCCCAGGTCTCCGCTTCGAGGACGTCCGACACCGTGAGCGAAGTTCCCGTGACCGGGGTGCCGTGTTCCTCGACCACCCGGATGACGGTCTCCATGATCCCGTTGAAGGGCAGAGCGCCGCCCAGGAAGGCTTCGACGCACTCCTCGTTGGCCGCATTGAACACCGCCGGGGCGGTGCCCGCGAGCCGGCCCACGTGCCGGGCGAGGTTCACCGAGGGGAAGGCGTCATTGTCCAGAGGGAAGAACTCCCAGGTGGACGCCTTGCTCCAGTCGAAGGCCGGGGCGGCGTCCGGGACGCGCTCGGGCCAGCCCAGGCCGATGGCGATCGGCCCACCCATGTCGGGGGGCGTCGCCTGGGCGATCGTGGAACCGTCGGTGAACTCGACCATCGAGTGGACATACGACTGGGGATGCACGACCACCTCAATGCGGTCGAAGGGAATGTCGTAGAGCAGGTGGGCCTCGATGACCTCGAGGCCCTTGTTGACCAGGGTCGCGGAGTTGACCGTGATCACCGGGCCCATCGCCCAGGTGGGGTGCGCGAGGGCGTCGGCGACGGTGACGTCCGCCAGCTGGGCCTTGGTGCGGCCGCGGAAGGGGCCGCCGGAGGCGGTGACGACCAGCTTGCGCACATCGGCGCGGGTACCGGCGGCGAGGGCCTGGAACAGGGCCGCGTGCTCGGAGTCGACCGGGATGATCTGACCGGGCTTGGCCAGCGCCTTGACCAGCGGACCGCCGACGATCAGCGACTCCTTGTTGGCCAGTGCCAGGGTGCGGCCGGCCTCCAGGGCGGCGAGGGTCGGCGCGAGGCCGATGGAGCCGGTGATGCCGTTCAGGACGGTGTGGCAGTCGGAGGCGGCGACCTGGGCGGCGGCGTCCGGGCCCACCAGGATCTCCGGGAGCGGCTCGGTGCCGTACTGCCCGGCCAGGGCCTCGCGCAGCGCCGGTGCCGCGTCCTCACGGGCGACCGCGACGGTGCGTACCCCGAGCCTGCGCGCCTGCTCGGCGAGGAGGTCCACCCGGCCGCCGTTCGCGGAGAGGGCGGTGACCTGGAAGCGGTCGGGGTTGCGCAGCACGAGGTCGATGGCCTGGGTGCCGATGGACCCGGTGGAGCCGAGGATCACCACGTCCTTCGGGCCGTCGCCCGCGACGGGGTCGAACACGAGGTGCGGGTCGGCGAGCGGGGCGGGGCTGGCGGGGCTTTCGGTCATCCCCCCATTGTGGCCGCACCCGGCGGCCGCCCGGACCGCGCGTCCCCCGGCAGGGTGGCCGGAAACGGGCCCTATAGCGCGGAAAGGTTTCCCCCTTTGTGAAACCGGGGTGAAGATCCTGTGATAACAATTCAGTTGAACGGGTGAACTTCTCGCCCGCGCAGCGTCTTTGTGAACGACATCCTTGGGGGGATCTCTTCATGCGTACCGTGCGCCTCCGCGCCGCCCTGCCCGCTCTCGCCGGCGCGGCCCTGCTCACCGGCACCCTGCTGAGCACCCCGGCCCAGGCGGCCGGCAGCGTCCAGATCCACCGGGTCTACTTCGACAGCCCCGGCAAGGACACCCGGTCCAACTCCAGCCTCAACGGCGAGTGGGTGCAGCTCAAGAACACCAGCCGCTCGGCGGTCTCGCTGAAGGGGTGGATCCTGAAGGACGCCTCGAACCACAAGTACTCCTTCCCGAACGTCAAGATCGGGGCCGGGAAGTACATGAAGATCCACACCGGCAGCGGTTCGGACACCACCTCGGACAAGTACCAGGACCGCCGTGCCTACGTCTGGAACAACACCAGCGACACGGCGACCCTGACCAAGTCGAACGGCTCCAAGGTCGACACCTGCTCGTGGACGACCCGGAACGGCAGCGACAAGTACTGCTAGCGGCTAACCGCCGTAGGGGCGGCGGGCGTTGACGCGCTCGCTCGCTCCCGGCGTGGCGTCCGCGATCCAGGCGCCGTCGCCCGAGGGGTCGAGGATGCCCTCCTCCAGCCACTCGTAGGCCCCGCCGAGGACGCCCTTGACCACCTTGCGGTCGACGCCGTCGGTGTTGTGCCACAGGCGGGCGAACAGCTCGTCCACGCGGACGCGGGCCTGGCGGCAGAAGGCGTCGGCGAGCTGGTACGCCTCGCGGCCGTGCTCGCCCTCCCGCCGCAGCCGCTCGGCCCGGACGCAGGCCGCGCTCATGGCGAACAGCTCCGCGCCGATGTCCACGATCCGGCCGAGGAAGCCCTGCTTGGTCTCCATCCGGCCCTGCCAGCGGGACATCCCGTAGAAGGTCGCGCGGGCCAGCTTGCGGGCGTGCCGCTCGACGAACCTCAGATGCCCGGACAGGTCGATGCCGTGCTTGAACTCGGCGTACGAGGACGGGAGTTGTCCCGGCCCCGCGACCAGCTTCGGCAGCCACTTGGCGTAGAAGACGCCCGCCCCCGCACCGGCCTTCGCCTTGTCCTGGAGGGACTTGTCGGGATCGATGAGGTCACCGGCGACCGAGAGGTGGGCGTCGACCGCCTCGCGCGCGATCAGCAGGTGCATGATCTCGGTGGAGCCCTCGAAGATGCGGTTGATGCGCAGGTCGCGCAGCATCTGCTCGGCCGGTACGGCCCGCTCGCCGCGCGCCCCCAGCGACTCGGCGGTCTCGTAACCCCGCCCGCCCCGGATCTGGACCAGCTCGTCGGCCATCAGCCAGGCCATCTCCGAGCCGTACAGCTTGGCGAGCGCGGCCTCGATGCGGATGTCGTTGCGGTCCTCGTCGGCCATCTGGGAGGCGAGGTCGACGACGGCCTCCAGCGCGAACGTGGTCGCCGCGATGAAGCTGATCTTGGAGCCGACGGCCTCGTGCAGCGCGACCGGCTTGCCCCACTGCTCGCGCTCGGCGGCCCACTCGCGGGCGATCTTCAGGCACCACTTACCGGCGCCGGCGCACATCGCGGGCAGCGACAGCCGGCCGGTGTTGAGCGTGGTGAGCGCGATCTTCAGACCGGCGCCCTCGGGGCCGATCCGGTTGGCGGCCGGTACCCGCACCCGGTGGAAGCGGGTGACGCCGTTCTCGATGCCGCGCAGGCCCATGAAGGCGTTGCGGTTCTCCACCGTGATGCCCTCGGCGTCGGCCTCCACCACGAACGCGGTGATACCGCCGGGGTGCCCCTCGGACTTCGGCACCCGTGCCATGACGACCAGCAGGTCGGCGACGACACCGTTGGTGGTCCACAGTTTCACGCCGTCCAGGACGTACTCTCCCCCACTCTCGGCTCCGTTCGAGCGGGAGGGGTCCCCATCCTCCGGGACGGCCGTGGTGGCCAGCCGCGCGGGGTCCGAGCCGACGTCCGGCTCGGTGAGCAGGAAGGCTGAGATCGCGGTGGTGGCGCAGCGGGGCAGGAAGGCGTCCTTCTGCTCCTGGGTGCCGAAGATCTTCAGCGGCTGCGGGACGCCGATCGACTGGTGGGCGGAGAGCAGCGCGCCGACGGCGGGACTCACCGAGCCGACCAGGGCGAGGGCCTTGTTGTAGTAGAGCTGGGAGAGGCCCAGGCCGCCGTACTTGGTGTCGATCTTCATGCCGAGGGCGCCGAGCCGCTTCAGGCCGGCCACGACCTCGTCCGGGATACGGGCCTCGCGCTCGATGCGGGCCGCGTCGATCTCCGTCTCGCAGAAGGCGCGCAGCTCGGCGAGGAAGGTCTCGCCGCGCCGGACGCTCTCGGCGTCGGGGAGCGGGTGGGGGTGGATGAGGTCGAGCCGGAAGCGCCCGAGGAAGAGCTCCTTGGCGAAGCTGGGCTTGCGCCAGTTCTGCTCCCGGGCGGCCTCCGCCACCTGCCGGGCCTCGCGCTCGGAGACGTTGGTGCGTTGAGTGGTGGGGGCGGACATGAGGCTCACCTCGCCGCGAAGAGGGATGTTGGCGGACCGTGGGTAACCGACCCGTTGCTACTGGATCGTTGGTACCTGAATCGGGCGCCCCCCACCACCCCTTGCGCGTCCGTTCAGGTGAACGGACGCGCGGGGGAACAGCGGCCGCTCAGACCGTTTCGAGGGCCGGGACCAGGGGCTTCTGCTCCTCGGCGGGGCCGTTCTCGGTCGCGGCCGGGGTGCTGCGCCGGCCGGCTACGGCGTACGCCACGCCCACCAGCAGTCCGCCGCCGACCAGATTGCCGAGGCCGACGAAGAGGAGGTTGTGGGCGAAGGCGCCCACGGTCACGCCGGGGACGTGCTCGAAGAGGCCGAGCGAGAAGGTCGTCATGTTGGCGACGACGTGCTCGAAGCCGGAGGCGACGAAGGCCAGGATGCCCGCGAAGATCAGCATGATCTTGGCGGCGTCGGAGCGGGTGCGCATGCCCATCCACACGGTCAGGCAGACCAGGAAGTTGCAGAGCACGCCGCGGAAGAACATCGCCTCGCCGCTCTCGGCCATCTTGGCGGTGAGCATGCCGGTCAGGCCGGCCAGACCGGGGGCGGGCGCTCCGGGGGCGGGCGCGACGCCCAGCACCCCGGCGGCGTGGACCAGCCCGGCGAGGGCGACCGAGCCGACGAGGTTGCCGACGAAGGAGCCGACGATCACCGCGAGCGCGGCAGCGGGCGAGAGGGCCCGGCGGACCGCGCCCTGGACCATCGTCATCATGTTGCTGGTGGCCAGCTCGCCACCGGCGAAGATCACCAGCGTCAGCGCGACACCGAAGACCAGGCCCTGGATCAGCCTGACCCAGGGGGAGTGCGCGAGGCTGAGCGGCCCGGACACCATGACCATCAGCACGACGCCCATGCCGATGAAGGCCCCGGCGAGCGCCGAGAGAACCAGGTAGCGGCCGGGCGAGCGGAGAAGTTTCGCCTTGCCGCGCGCTGCCGCGATCTGGTCGTCCAGGGCTTCTTCAAGTGGTATCGGCACGACGGCCCTCTCAGGTGCTGCTCACTCATGGTCGGATTGTCCGACTCTCACTGCGTGGAGCAGTGTGCGCGCACCGATCAGGAAATGTCAAAAGTCGAATTAATGACGTGATAGGCCATGCTTATCCCGATTTAATCGGCCAAATCTATCGCGCCATAGGTCGCGCCTATCACTGGCCGGGCAACCTACGGCTGACCGGGCCCGGCAAGCAGTCCGTCCAGTTCCGCGAAGGACAGGACGTCGGTGGGTGAGGTGACGGAGCCGGTCTCGTACAGCTCCTGCGCGGCACGGCGGGCGGCGGCGTACGCGGCCAGCGCCACCCCCGGACCGAGGCTCACCCGGGCCACACCGAGCGTGCCCAGCTCCGCGACGGACGGCGCGCCGGGGCCGGCCATGACGTTGAGCGGTACGGGGATGTCCCCGGCCAGCGCCTCGAGGATGGCCGGATCGGTGACACCGGGGACGAAGATGCCGTCGGCGCCCGCCTCGACGTACAGCCGGGCCCGGGTCAGGGTTTCCTCGAGGCGTGTCTCCGGGGCGCCCAGGCCCAGCAGGTAGGTGTCGATCCGGGCGTTGAGGAAGAGGTCCGCTCCCGCCCGCTCCGCGGTCCGGCGGGCCGCGGCGAGCCGGGCGGCCAGCTCGGCCGGGGTCCGGGTGCCGTCCTCGATGTTGACGCCGACGGCGCCCGCCTCGATCACCCCGGCGACCGTCTCGGCGACGGCGGAGGCGTCCTCGCCGTACCCGTCCTCGATGTCGGCGGTGACCGGGACCGTGACGGCGTCCGCGATCCGGGCGATCACCTCCAGGGCCCGCTCCCGGGTGAGGGAGCCGCCGTCGGGCGAACCGAGCGCCCATGAGACACCGGCGCTGGTGGTGGCGATCGCGGGGGCGCCCGCCGCCTCGACGACGCGGGCGCTCGCCGTGTCCCAGGCGTTGGCGAGCGCGAGGGGGGCGGAGGGGGTGTGCAGGGAGCGGAAGAGGCGGGCGTCGGCCGCGTACGCGTGGGTCATGACCGCAGTCAAGCACCGTACGCGAACCGCTTTCTGGCAGGAATCCGACATGAATGCCGCCCGCCGTCAATGCGGTCGGCCGTCGGAGAACGCCGACGGCCGGAGCCCCCGCACAGCGGGCTCCGGCCGTTCCGGTGGTGACCTGTCCGTGGCAGGTCAGAGTGCGAGGCCCGTGAGGACCAGGACACGCTCGTAGGTGTAGTCGTCCATCGCGGAGCGGACGCCCTCGCGGCCGACGCCGGACTGCTTGGCGCCGCCGTACGGCATCTGGTCCGCGCGGTAGGAGGGGACGTCGCCGATGACGACGCCGCCGACCTCGAGGGCGCGGTGGGCGCGGAAGGCGGTCTGCAGGTCGTGGGTGAACACGCCTGCCTGGAGGCCGTACTTGGAGTCGTTGACCGCGGCGAACGCCTCGGCCTCGCCGTCGACCTTCGTGACGGTGAGGACCGGCCCGAAGACCTCCTCGGTGGCGAGGGTGGCACCGGCCGGGACGTCGGTGAGGACGGTCGGGGCGTAGGTGGCACCGTCGCGCTCGCCGCCGGTGAGCAGGGTGGCGCCCAGCTCGACGGCCTCGTTCACCCAGGACTCGACGCGCTGCGCGGCGGCCTCGCTGACCAGCGGGCCCACCTCGGTCTTGTCGTCGGCCGGGTCACCGGTGACCTGGGCCTCGACGGCGGCGACGATGCGCGGCAGTAGCCGCTCGTACACCGCGCCGTCCACGATCACGCGCTGCACCGAGATGCAGGACTGGCCGCCCTGGTAGTTGGAGAAGGTGGCGATGCGGCTCGCGGCCCAGTCCAGGTCGGCGTCGCTCGCCCAGTCGCCGAGGACGACGGCCGCGCCGTTGCCGCCCAGCTCCAGCGTGCAGTGCTTGCGCGGCACCGAGTCCATGATCGCGTAGCCGACCTGCTCGGAGCCGGTGAAGGAGATCACCGGGAGGCGCTCGTCCTGGACCAGGGCGGGCATCTTGTCGTTGGTGACCGGCAGGACGCTCCAGGAACCGGCGGGCAGGTCCGTCTCGGCCAGCAGCTCACCGATGACCAGGCCGGACAGCGGGGTGGCCGGAGCGGGCTTGAGGATGATCGGGACACCGGCGGCGATGGCCGGGGCGACCTTGTGCGCGCACAGGTTCAGCGGGAAGTTGAACGGCGCGATGCCGAGGACGACGCCCTTGGGGAAGCGGCGGATCAGCGCCATGCGGCCCTGGCCGCCCGCGTCGGTGTCGAGCCGCTGGGCCTCGCCGCCGTTGAACCGCCGGGCCTCCTCGGCCGCGAGCCGGAACACGGAGACGGCACGGGCGACCTCGCCGCGCGCCCACTTGATGGGCTTGCCGTTCTCGCCGGAGATGAGCTGCGCGATCTCCTCGGTGCGCTCGGTCAGCCGCTTGGCGACGTGGTCGAGGGCGGCCGCGCGGACGTGCGCGGGGACGGCGGCGAACTCGTCGCGGACGGCGTACGCGGCGGCCACGGCCTCTTCGACCTGGGCGTCGGTGGGCACGCTGGCCCGGCCGACGACCCGGCCGTCCCACGGGGAGGAGACGTCGAAACTGTCCTCGCCGGTGGCCTGGCGGCCGGCCAGCCAGAAGGCGTGGGTGGAGGTCATGTGCGGGTCCGGCCCTTCCGCGTCGGGGGTGTGGTCTGCGTGATCCACGGTAGGGCGGGCGGGCTCGGCGGTCGCTTGTCCGAGTCGTACGGAAACGGGTGGCCGATACGCCGGTTCGGCGGGGTCGGCTACTCCCCCGAGGTCGCCTTCAGCGCCAGCCACAGCTCCATCCGGACGTCCGGGTCGTCCAGTGAGCGGCCGAGGATCTCCTCGACCCGGCGCATCCGGTAGCGCAGGGTGTGCCGGTGCACGCCGAGGTCGGCGGCGGCCGCGTCCCACTGCCCGTGCCGGGACAGCCACGCCCGCAGCGAGGCGACGAGGTCCCCGCGGCCGGTCGCGTCGTGGTCGCGCAGCGCCCGCAGCAGGCCGTCCGCGAAGGCCCGTACCGCGTCGTCGGCCAGCAGCGGGAGGACCGAGCCGGCCGCGACGTGCTCGTGCTCGACCAGGACCCGGCCGCGCCGCCGGGCCACCGAGAGCGCCTGCTCGGCCTGCCGGTAGGCGGAGGCGGCCGCGATGGGGCCCGCCGGGGCGGAGAGGCCGACGACGAGTGCGTCGTCGTCGCCGCCCTTGGACTCCGGTACGAGGCGTGCCGCCTCCAGCGCGCCCGCGTACGCCGTGCAGGCGGCGACGGCCGCGCCGCCGTCGGTGGCCAGCACCACCAGCCGGTCCCGCTCGGGTACGACCAGGACGGCCTCGCCGGAGCGGGCGGCGGCGGACTCGGCGGCCTCCGCGAGCGCGTCCAGCGGGTCGCCGTCCGACCCCTGGCGCGGTGCGGACTCGGCGACCAGCAGCCGGAACGGCGCGTCCAGCAGGCCGCCGTACAGGTCACCGGCGACCGTGCGGGCGTGGTCGGGCTCCCCGGCGAGCAGCATCCGCAGTACGGCGGCGCCGACGCGCTGTTCGGCGGCGTGCAGGGAGCGGGAGCGCTCGGTGGTGAGGGTGAGCAGGGCGATGGCCGAGTGCACGGCGTAGCGCTCGGCGGTGCCGGGTGCGGCGGCGGTTCCGACGGCGAGCGCGGCGCGGGGGCGGCGGCCGGTGCCCAGCGAGTGCAGCTCGATGCGGTCCTCGGTGTCGGGGGCGGCGACCACCGAGGAGGCGGGGGCGGGTCGTTCCCGCAGCCGCTCGACCTCGGCGGTGAGCCGGGCGGCCCGGCGGCCGGCCCACTCGGGCGCGGCGGCGACGACGGCGCCGGAAGCGTCGTAGAGCGCGGCCCAGCCGTCGACCTGGGCGGCGAGCGCGGCGAGCAGGCCCTCCGGGCCGGTGGTGAGCGCCTGCCGGGTCAGCTCGCGCTGGGCGGCGAAGCCCGCGGTGACGGCGCGGTACTGGTCGGCGGCGATGGCGGCGGAGACGGCCTTGCTGATGGCGAGGAACGGGGTGCGCCGGGGCACCTCCAGCAGCGGCAGCCCCTCCAGCCGGGCGGCCTGGACCAGCGCCTCGGGGATGTCGTCGTAGTTGACGCCGACCGCGAAGCCCAGGCCGACGACGCCCGCGCCGGCCAGCCGCTTCACGTACCGCCGCATCGCCTCGGGGTCCTCCGCGTCCAGCTTGAGCGCGGTGATCAGCAGCAGCTCCCCGCCCTCCATGTACGGCACGGGGTCGGCCAGCTCACTGACATGCGCCCAGCGCACGGGCACGTCGAGCCGGTCCTCCCCCGCGCGGACCGTCAGCTTCAGCGCGGAGTGGTGGACGAGCGAGGCGAGCGTCGGCGGCATGGGACCTTCAGGTCGGGACGGCCGGAGCACCCGGCCGGGAGCAGTCATCTCTTGGCCGCCACGTACGAACGGCCCACCCCGATTCTGCCTCACCGTACGGTGGCGGACCTCCGTTCAGCTCCGCAGGTCCACCAGCAGGGGCGGGGCGTGTTCGCCCCTGACCGTGGTCAGGGAGAGGACCGCGTGACCCGGGGGGACCGCGTGGGCGAGTTCGGAGGCGGACCAGCGTTCGCGTTCCACCTGGCGGACGGTGACCGCGCGGGCGGTGGGGGCCTGGCCGGTGATGACGCGGCGGAGCATGTGGACGGCCTTGCCGGCGGGGGTCTCCGCGATGATCTGGCGGTCGGTGACGTCGCGGGTCTCGATCCACTCCTTGCCCCAGACCTCGGCGAAGTCCTGGCCGTCCCAGGGGGTGAGGCCGGAGAACGCCATGCGGCACCCGGTGGCGCCGAGCAGCGGGCCGCGCAGCGGGCGGGGTACGTCGTCCAGGGTGCGCAGGGTGAGGACGACGCCCGCGCCCGCCGAACGCAGCCGCTGGATGCCGCGCACGGACTCGGGGGTGACGACGCCGGCCGCCTCGTCGAGCAGCAGGCAGGCGAAGAGGGAGCGGTCCTCGCGCGCGGTGACGGCGGCCGTGAACTGGGCCAGCACCAGCCGGGCCAGGATGCGGGAGGCGTCGGCGTGGCCGCGCTGGGGCAGATCGATGCGGACGCGCACCGGGTGGTCGAGGGCCTTCAGGGTGAAGGGCCTCGACGCGCCGGAGGTGTCGAAGAAGGCGGCGAACGCGGGCCGGTCCAGCAGCGCGACCCGGTCCGCGAGCACGGCGGCCACGTCACCGGGATGCGCCTGCTGCCGCTCCCGCGCGTCGAGTTCGCGCAGCAGCGACGCGTGCCCGGTCTCGGTGAGCGCCTTGCGCAGCGCGGCGATCGGGCCGGGGGCGCCGTCGAGGAGCTGGCGCAGCTCGGGTACGGAGGGGAAGCGCTGGTGGACGGCGCGGAAGGGGCCGAGCAACTGCGCGAGGACGGTGGTGGAGCGGCGGCTGTCGGAGCCGGGGTGCGGGTCGGCGAGGTCGCCGACGAGGGCCTCGGCGAGTATGGCGGCCGCCTCGTCGGGGTCGGTGGTGCCGCCGTAGAGGTCGAGGTCGTACACGGAGTCGGGGTGGCCGACGCGGACCACCACGTCGTACGCCTCGGCCGGGCCGATCCCGGCGCCCGCCGCGCCGACGCTGACCACGGCGGCGCGGCCGGCGAGGGCGTGCAGGCACAGGGACTCCGCGAGGGGCTTGACGAGACTGCCGGTCTTGCCGGAGCCGGCCGGGCCGACGGCGACCAGGGAGGTGCCGAGCAGGTCGGTGCCGAGGGCGAGTCCCGCCCCCCGGTACTGGTAGGGGTTGCGCGGGTCGTCGGCGGCGGTGCCGAGCCGGACCTGGCCGGTGAGCAGGTCGTGCCGGGCCTGCCGGGCGGGCAGGTCGCGGTCGCCGGAGGGATGCGGGCAGGCGGCGGAGCCGTCGCGCAGGACGGCCCCGGTGAACGCGGCCAGCGTGTTCCTGCCGGAGCGCACGCCCTGCCAGGCGCGGCCGATCCGGGCGTGGTCGACGTCCCGCATGAGTCCGGTGCGCGCCTCGGCGGCGAGGCGTTCGGCGGCCTCGTGGGCGCCGTGGGCGCGCAGCTCGGGCCAGTCGGCGGGGTCCTCGCCGGGCGCGGGCGGCGGCGGTTCGGCCGGGGTGGCGGTCCTGACCCAGGCGGGCGGCCCGAAGCGCCGCCAGACCTCGCCCCAGCGCCCGATCCGGGCGACGACGAAGAGGATCGCGAGGGCGATGAGGGTGTAGTACGAGTACCAGAGGACGGCGTTGCCGACGCGGTCGTTGCCCTCGCGCCAGGAGTCCGGGGTGAACAGCTCCAGCGGGAGCACCCACCAGCCGCCGAGGTAGCCGTTCCAGAGCAGCGACCACACCAGCCAGCCGACCAGGAACGCGATCACGGCCCCGCTGAGCAACTGCCGGGCGGGGGTCAGCTCGGGCTCGGTCTCCGGCCGGGGCCGGTGCCCGAGCCGCCACACACCGGGCGCGGCGGCGGGCCGGGCGGCGCGCAGCCAGGCGAGGAAGGCCGAGCCGTCCGGGCGGGGCGGGGCTCCGGGTGGCATCGTGGGCATGGGCGGCGGGGACCCTTCCGGGGGCCGCGTCGGGCGCGGCACCGGGCCGGTATGGGTGGCCCGTGTGTCCCGCGTACCTTCGCTGTCCATCGCCCTGCCCCCTGACCAGCCGGTCCGTCACCGTCAGCGAGTCAATCTAACGCCCCCGCAAGGGGAGTTCACCGTTTACGCGGCCGACGTCCGATGTCCGGCCGCGCCGAGGGCCCGGCCCGCCATGTCCACCACGGACAACGGGCCGCGCCGACAACGCCCACATGGAGCATGCCCACCCCACGGCACCCGTCTTAGCCTGCGGGAAAACAAGGCAAGCGTCCGTAATACCCCCAGGAGCCCCGCATGACCGCACTTCCGCAGGAGCGCCGCGTCGTCACCGCCATTCCCGGCCCGAAGTCGCAGGAGCTTCAGGCCCGCCGCACCGCGGTCGTCGCCCAGGGCGTGGGCTCCACGCTGCCGGTGTTCGTCACGCGCGCGGGCGGCGGCGTCATCGAGGACGTCGACGGCAACAGCCTGATCGACTTCGGCTCCGGCATCGCCGTGACCTCGGTGGGCGCCTCCGCCGAGGCCGTGGTGCGCCGCGCGAGCGCCCAGCTCGCCGACTTCACCCACACCTGTTTCATGGTCACCCCGTACGAGGGCTACGTGGAGGTCGCCGAGGCCCTCGCGGAGCTGACCCCGGGTGACCACGCGAAGAAGTCGGCGCTGTTCAACTCGGGCGCCGAGGCGGTCGAGAACGCGGTGAAGATCGCCCGCGCCCACACCAAGCGCCAGGCGGTCGTGGTGTTCGACCACGGCTACCACGGCCGCACCAACCTCACGATGGCGCTGACGGCGAAGAACATGCCGTACAAGAACGGCTTCGGCCCGTTCGCGCCCGAGGTCTACCGGGTGCCGGTGGCCTACGGCTACCGCTGGCCCACCGGCCCGGAGAACGCGGGTCCGGAGGCCGCCAAGCAGGCGATCGACCAGATCACCAAGCAGGTCGGCGCGGACAACGTGGCCGCGATCATCATCGAGCCGGTGCTCGGTGAGGGCGGCTTCATCGAGCCGGCCAAGGGCTTCCTGCCGGAGATCGTGAAGTTCGCCAACGACAACGGCATCGTCTTCGTCGCCGACGAGATCCAGTCCGGCTTCTGCCGTACCGGCCAGTGGTTCGCGTGCGAGGACGAGGGCATCGTCCCGGACCTGATCACCACCGCCAAGGGCATCGCGGGCGGTCTGCCGCTCGCCGCCGTGACGGGCCGCGCCGAGATCATGGACGCCGCGCACGCGGGCGGCCTCGGTGGCACCTACGGCGGCAACCCGGTGGCCTGCGCCGCCGCGCTCGGCGCGATCGAGACGATGAAGGAGCAGGACCTCAACGGCAAGGCCAAGCACATCGAGGAGGTCATGAAGGGCCGCCTCGCCACCATGGCCGAGAAGTTCGACATCATCGGTGACATCCGGGGCCGGGGCGCGATGATCGCCATCGAGCTGGTCAAGGACCGCGACACCAAGGAGCCGAACGCCGAGGCCGCCGCCGCGCTGGCCAAGGCGTGCCACCAGGAGGGCCTGCTGGTCCTGACCTGCGGCACCTACGGCAACGTGCTGCGCTTCCTGCCCCCGCTGGTCATCGGCGAGGACCTGCTGAACGAGGGCCTGGACATCATCGAGCAGGCTTTCTCGCGCATCTGAGCGAACGAGCCGCTCGTTCAGCGAGTGGTCCGTACCTCTGGCGGACGACTGCGGCAGGCCGTGTGAAGAACGTGTGCGAGGTGGATGACAGGACGCGATTGCGTCTGTCCGACCGCCTCCGCCTGCCGTAAGTTCGGTCCCGATGAGAGATACACCCCGCTCGCAGGGGACTGCGGGCGAGTTCAGGCCGGGGCCTCCCCAGCTTCGACCTGGTCGTGCCCTCGCGCACACAACCGGGGCCTGAGGGCTCCGGGATCTCCACACCGATCGGACGGTCGCCGCCCCAAACCCCCCGGGGCGCGCGACATCCCGGTCCGGTCGGCCGCCCCGGAACCACCCCCCCCTGTTCCGGGGCGGCCGACCTCCTTCTCCCTCCTCGCGCGCATGCGAAGCTGGCCCGGTGTCCCCTCCCGCCCGCCGCCTCGCCCTCGCCGCCGCCCTCCTGACCGGCCTCCCGGCGTTGCTGTTCGCGCTGCTCACCTGGCAGGTCCTGGCACACGGGCCGCTGCTCGCGCTGGACACCCGGCTCAGCCGGGGCCTGGTCCACCCGGACCGCTTCTCCGAACTCCTCTCCGATCTCGGCAACAGCACGGTGGCCGTACCGGTGCTGGTGCTCGCCCTCGGCTACGCAACCTGGCGGGGCCGGACCGCCAAGGTGGCCCGCTGGTGGCTTCCGCCCGCCGCGGCCGCGCTGCTGATGGCGGTGCTCCCGGCGATCGTGGTCCCGCTGAAGCTGTGGACCGCGCGGCCGGGGACCCCCGTGGTGCCCCCGGCCACCGGCTACTTCCCCTCCGGCCACACCGCGACGGCGGCCGTGGCGTACGGCGCCTCGGCGCTGCTCCTCCTGCCCTGGTGCCGCACCCGCGCCGCACGCCTCGGGGCGGTCGGGGTCCCGGCCGCGCTGGTGCTCGCGGTGTCGTACGGGCTGGTGCGACGGGGCTTCCACTGGCCGCTGGACGTGCTGGCGTCCTGGTGCCTGGGCGCGGTGCTGCTGACCTGCCTGGCGCTGGTGCTCAGCCGAAGTAGGAGTCGAAGGTCCGCTGGAACTCCCAGCCCGCGAACCGGTCCCAGTTCACCGACCAGGTCATCAGACCCCGTAGCGCGGGCCAGGTCCCGTGGGTCGGGTACGAGCCGCAGTTCGTCTTCTTCGTCAGGCAGTCCAGGGTCTTGGTGACCTCGGCCGGGGCGACGTAGCCGTTGCCCGCGTTGACCGAGGCGGGCATGCCGATGGCGACCTGGTCGGGGCGCAGCGGCGGGAAGACGTTGTTCGCGTCGCCCGCGACCGGGAAGCCGGTGAGCAGCATGTCGGTCATGGCGATGTGGAAGTCGGCGCCGCCCATGGAGTGGTACTGGTTGTCCAGACCCATGATCGGGCCCGAGTTGTAGTCCTGGACGTGCAACAGGGTGAGGTCGTCGCGCAGGGCGTGGATGACCGGGAGGTAGGCGCCGCAGCGCGGGTCCTGTCCGCCCCACTTGCCGCTGCCGTAGAACTGGTAGCCGTTCTGCACGAAGAAGGTCTCCGGGGCCATGGTGAGCACGAATGTGCTGCCGTACTTGGCCTTCAGGGTCTTCAGCGCGGAGATCAGGTTGACGATCACCGGGGTGGTCGGGTTCCTGAAGTCGGTGTCGCCGGTGTTCAGGGAGAGCGAGTGACCCTCGAAGTCGATGTCGAGACCGTCGAGCCCGTACTGGTCGATGATCTTCGATACCGAGGAGACGAAGGCGTCGCGGGCGGCGGTGGTGGTGAGCTGGACCTGGCCGTTCTGGCCGCCGATGGAGATCAGCACCTTCTTCCCGGCGGCCTGCTTGGCCTTGATGGCGGCCTTGAAGTCGGCGTCGCTCTCCACGTTCGGGCATTCCGAGACCGGGCAGCGGTTGAACCGGATGTCCCCGGAGGTGACCGAGGTCGGTTCGCCGAAGGCCAGGTCGATGACGTCCCAGCTGTCGGGCACGTCAGCCATCCGCGTGTACCCGGAGCCGTTGGCGAAGCCGGCGTGGAGGTAGCCGACCAGGGCGTGGGCGGGCAGTTCCATGGAGCCCCCGTCGTCGCTGCGGGCCGGGGTGGTCGCGGTCACCGTGGCGGAGCGGGCGGACTCCCCCGCGTCGTTGGTGGCGGTGACCTGGAAGGCGTACGCGGTCGAGGGGTTCAGGCCGCTCACGGTGGCCGAAGTACCGCTCACGCCCTGCACTTTGACGCCGTCCCGGTAGACCGCGTAGCCGGTCGCGCCGGTCACCGGGGTCCAGGACAGGGCGACGGAGGTGGCGGTGACGGTGCCGGTCCTCAGCCCGGTCGGCACGGTGGGCGGCTGGGTGGTGGTGCCGCCGCCGGGACCGGTGAGGGAGACGTCGTCGGCGTAGTAGGCGCCGGTGCCGTACCAGCCGTGGGTGTAGATGGTGACCTTGGTGGTGTTGGCGCCGGTGGTGAAGGTGGTGGCGAGCTTCTGCCAGTCGGGCGCGGACTGGGTCCAGGTGGAGACGTCGGTGGTGCCGGTGCCGCTCGCGCCGAGGTAGACATAGGAGCCGCGCACCCAACCGGCGAGCGTGTACTGGGAGTTGGGTCTGACGGTCACCGTCTGGGCGCACTGGGCGTTGTCGCTGCCCTCCGGGGTGGCTTTGAGCGCCGAGGCGCCGCCGTGCACCGGGGAGGTGACGGTGGAGCCGGCGGTGCAGGTCCAGGGGGAGAGCCCGGATTCGAAGCCGCCGTTGAGCGCGGCGTCCGCGTCGGCCGCACGGGCGGCCGACGAGAGCGCGGCACTGCCGGGCACGGCGAGAGCCATGACCATGAGGAATGCGACCAGGGGTCGGGAACGGTCCACAAATGCCTCCAGGCATGGGGGAGTTGGAGGTCGAGGGTGCACCCAACTTGGTCCAGACCAATTCTGTTGTCAAGGAGTCTCCACCGAGGAGTCCCGTCAAGGAGTCCTCGGCAAGAAGTCAGGAGCGGCGCCCGCCCTCCTCGCTCGCCAGCGCGGCCGCCGCCTCGTGCATCGCCAGTTCCAGCAGCGCCGGGTCGGTGAGCGTGCCCGACCCGTCCGGCTGCACCAGCCAGCGCACCCCCTGGGTGGCCCGGCCGGGGTACGGCACGACGATCCAGGTGCCGGACCCGGCCGTGCGGATGCCGGTGCCCAGCCAGCGGGCGGCGGTGCCGGGCGGCACGAAGAAGCCCACCCGGTTGTCCCCGAAGTCGACCAACACCGGGCCGGGTTGATCGAGGACGCGGGTGAGCACGTCCAGTGTCGGATAGCCCAGCTCCCCCGGCAGGACGAGCACGTCCCAGGCTTTCCCGGCGGGCAGCAGGGCGACCCCCCGCGGGCTGCGCTCCCACTCCCACCGGCAGGCTTCCGGGTCCGGTGCGACGGATGCCAGCCACTCGACCGCAGTCTTCGCCCCTGCCATGAAAAGACCTCCCTCTCGTTCGCGGACACGCGCGTCTGCGAATGAGAGGGAGGTCGGACCGCCCGCATTACGCGGGTTCACCGGCCTCTTTGGAGTGACCTGAGTCACACCAGACGGTCAGGGGTCTAGCTGTCGAAGCCGAGGCCCAGCCGGTCCATGGCCCGCAGCCACAGATTGCGCCGCCCACCCTGCGCGTCGGCCCGCGCCAGCGACCAGCGGGTCAGCGCGATCCCGGTCCAGGCGAACGGCTCGGGCGGGAACGGCAGCGGCTTCTTGCGGACCATCTCCAGCCCGGTGCGCTCGGTGTCCGCGCCGTCCAGCAGGTCCAGCATCACATCGGCACCGAAGCGGGTGGCCCCCACGCCGAGCCCGGTGTAGCCCGCCGCGTAGGCGACCCGGCCCTGGTGGCCGGTGCCGAAGAACGCCGAGAAGCGGGAGCAGGTGTCGATGGCGCCGCCCCAGGCGTGGGTGAAGCGGACGCCCTCCAACTGCGGGAAGCAGGTGAAGAAGTGCCCGGCCAGCTTGGCGTACGTCTCCGGCCGGTCGTCGTACTCCGCGCGCACCCGGCCCCCGTAGGGGTAGATCGCGTCGTAACCGCCCCACAGCACCCGGTTGTCGGGGGTCAGCCGGAAGTAGTGGAACTGGTTGGCCGCGTCCCCGAGGCCCTGGCGGTTCTTCCAGCCGAGCGAGTCGAGCTGCTCGGCGTTCAGCGGCTCGGTCGTCAGCGCGTAGTCGTAGACCGGCACCGTGTAGGAGCGGACCCGGCGCAGGAGGCTGGGGAAGACGTTGGTGCCGAGCGCCACCTTGCGGGCGCGGACCGTGCCGTACGGGGTGCCGGCCTCCATCCCGGCGCCGTACTGCTTCAGGGTCAGGGCCGGGGTGTGCTCGTACACCCGGACCCCGAGGGTGAGGCACGCCCGCTTCAGGCCCCAGGCCAGCTTGGCGGGGTGCAGCAGGGCCACGCCTCGGCGGTCCCACAGGCCGGCCTCGAAGGTGGGCGAGCCGACCTCGGCGCGCAGGGCGTCGCGGTCCAGGAACTCCATGCCGTCCGCGAGGCCCTTGTCCTGAAGTTCCCGGTGCCAGTCGCGCAGTTCCCACGCCTGGTAGGTCTCGGTGGCCACGTCGATCTCGCCGGTGCGCTCGAAGTCGCAGTCGATGCCGTGCCGGGCGAGCGCGGCCTCGATCCCGTCGAGGTTGCGGATGCCGAGTTCGTGGAGCCGGCCGATCTCGTCCGGCCAGCGCGCCAGACCGTTGGCGAGACCGTGGGTCAGGGAGGCGGCGCAGAATCCGCCGTTGCGGCCCGAGGCGGCCCAGCCCACCTCGCGGCCTTCCAGCAGCACCACGTCCCGGCCGGGGTCGCGCTCCTTCGCGTTGAGCGCGCTCCACAGTCCGCTGTAGCCGCCGCCGACCACGAGGAGGTCGCAGGTGTCGGTGCCGGTGAGGGCGGGCTCGGGGTGGGGCTTGCCGGGGTCCTCCAGCCAGTAGGGGACCGGCTGGGCTTCGGAGAGGGAAGCGATCCAGTTGTCTTTTCCACGGCTCATGGCGCTAGGGGCCATGATTTCAACTCCCTACGGGGCTTTACGCCTTCTGCTGACCGCGTCGGTGGGTGACGAGCATCGAGACCAGCACGAACAGTACGGCGATGAGGAACATGGCCGTCCCGATGACATTGATCTGAACGGGCGTTCCGCGCTGTGCCGAGCCCCAGACGAACATGGGGAAGGTGACGGTCGAGCCCGCGTTGAAATTGGTGATGATGAAATCGTCGAAGGAGAGCGCGAAGGACAGCAGCGCGCCCGCGGCGATTCCGGGTGCGGCGATGGGCAGGGTGACCCGCCAGAAGGTCTGCACCGGCCCCGCGTAGAGATCGCGGGCGGCCTCCTCCAGGCGCGGGTCCATCGACATCACGCGCGCCTTGACCGCGGTGACGACGAAGCTGAGGCAGAACATGATGTGGGCGATCAGGATCGTCCAGAAGCCGAGCTGGGCGCCCATGTTGAGGAACAGGGTGAGCAGCGAGGCGGCCATGACGACCTCGGGCATCGCCATCGGCAGGAAGATCAGCGAGTTGACCGCGCCACGCGCCCGAAACCGGTACCGGACCAGCGCGAAGGCGATCATCGTGCCGAGCGCGGTGGCGCCGATGGTGGCCCACAGGGCGATCTGGAGGCTGAGCCCGAGCGAGCCGCACATGTCGGCGACCCCGCACGGGTCCTTCCAGGCGTCGGTGGAGAAGTGCTGCCACTCGTAGTTGAAGCGACCCTTGGGCTTGTTGAAGGAGAACACCGTCACGACGATGTTCGGCAGCAGCAGGTAGGCGAGCGTCAGCAGTCCCGCGACGACGACGAGACGGCGCTTGAGCCAGGTGAAGACGGCCATGTCAGACGAGGTCCTCCGTCCCGGCCCGGCGGATGTAGAGCGTGACCATGGCCAGGATCGCGGCCATGAGGATGAAGGAGAGCGCGGCGGCCGTCGGATAGTCCAGCACCCGCAGGAACTGGGTCTGGATGACGTTACCGATCATGCGGGTGTCGGTGGAGCCGAGCAGCTCGGCGTTGACGTAGTCACCGGCCGCCGGGATGAAGGTCAGCAGGGTGCCGGAGACCACACCGGGCATCGACAGCGGGAAGGTCACCTTGCGGAAGGTGGTCCAGGGCCGGGCGTACAGGTCCCCGGCCGCCTCGTGCAGCCGTCCGTCGATCCGCTCCAGCGAGCTGTACAGCGGCAGGATCATGAACGGCAGGAAGTTGTACGTCAGCCCGCACACCACCGCCAGCGGGGTGGCCAGCACCCGGTCGCCCGCGGTCCAGCCGAGCCAGCCGGTCACGTCCAGCACGTGCAGGGTGTTCAGCGCGTGCACCACGGGCCCGTTGTCCGCGAGGATCGTCTTCCAGGCGAGGGTGCGGATCAGGAAGCTGGTGAAGAACGGCGCGATCACCAGGATCATGATCAGGTTCCGCCAGCGCCCGGCACGGAACGCGATCAGGTACGCCAGCGGATAGCCCAGCAGCAGGCAGAGCACGGTCGCGGCGGCCGCGTAGAGCACCGAGCGGACGAACTGCGGCCAGTACTCGGCGAGCGCGTGCCAGTAGGTGGCGAAGTGCCAGGTGACCTTGTAGCCCTGCTCCAGCGACCCGGTCTGCACCGAGGTCGACGCCTGGTAGACCATCGGCAGCGCGAAGAACACGATCAGCCACAGGATGCCGGGCAGCAGCAGCCAGTACGGGGTGAACCGGCCGCGCCTGCGGGGTGGCTGCGCGGACTCCGGCGGGGCGAGTGGCGGGGGCGCCTCGGCGAGCGTCGACATCAGACGGCCGCCTCTTCCTCGGTGCCGGCGTCGATGTCCTGGGCGGCGTCGAGCGCGAAGGTGTGCGCCGGGTTCCAGTGCAGGACGACCTCGGCGCCGGGGACGAGACGGGTGTCCCGCTCGACGTTCTGCGCGTACACCGCGAGCGCGCCCGCGACGGGGCTGTCGATCACGTACTGGGTGGAGACGCCGATGAAGCTGGCGTCCGCGACGGTGCCGGTGAGGCGGTTGCGGCCGTCGGGCACCGAGCCCGCGTCGTCGGCGTGGGTGAGCGCGATCTTCTCGGGGCGGATGCCGACGAGCAGCTTGCCGCCGGTGGGCGCCGGGGCGGAACATCGCGCCTCGGGCAGCAGCAGCTTGCCGTCCCCGGCACGCAGCACGATGTCACCGCCGCTCCGGGAGTCGACCTCCGCCTCGATCAGGTTGGAGGTGCCGAGGAAGTTGGCGACGAAGGTGGTGCGCGGATTCTCGTACAACTCGGTGGGCGAGCCGAGCTGCTCGACCCGGCCCGCGTTCATCACGGCGACCGTGTCGGCCATGGTCATGGCCTCCTCCTGGTCGTGCGTGACATGGACGAAGGTGATGCCGACCTCGGTCTGGATGCGCTTGAGCTCCAGTTGCATCTGGCGGCGCAGCTTGAGGTCGAGGGCGCCGAGGGGCTCGTCGAGCAGCAGCACCTTGGGGTGGTTGATCAGGGCGCGGGCGACCGCGACGCGCTGCTGCTGGCCGCCGGAGAGCTGGTGCGGCTTCTTGCGCGCCTGCTCCCCGAGCTGGACCAGCTCCAGCATCTCCCCGACCTGCTTCTTGACGCTCTTGATGCCGCGCCGGCGCAGGCCGAAGGCGACGTTCTCGAAGATGTCGAGATGCGGGAAGAGGGCGTAGGACTGGAAGACCGTGTTGACCGGCCGCTTGTACGGGGGCAGCCCGGTGACGTCCAGGTCGCCGAGGTGCACGGTCCCGGAGGTCGGCTCCTCCAGCCCGGCGATCATGCGCAGGGTGGTGGTCTTGCCGCAGCCGGAGGCGCCGAGCAGCGCGAAGAAGGAGCCCTGGGGCACGGTGAGGTCCAGCGGGTGCACGGCGGTGAAGGAGCCGTACGTCTTGCCGATGCCGGCGAGGCGGACGTCGCCGCTGCCGTCTGTCGTCGTCTTCATCCTCGTCACGCCCCTGTGAGCTTCGCGAACTTCTCTTCGTAGGCCGTCTCTTCCTTCTGGCTCAGGGAGCGGAAGGCGTGGGACTTCGCCTGCATGGCCTTGTCGGGGACGATCAGCGGATTGTCCGCCGCGTCCCGGTCGATCTTCGCAAGCCAGGGCTTCACGTCGTCGACCGGAGTGACGTAGTTGATGTAGGCGGCGAGCGCGGCGGCCTGCTCGGGTTCGTAGAAGAAGTCGATCAGCCGCTCGGCGTTCGTCTTGTGACGTGCCTTGTTGGGGATCAGCATATTGTCCGTAGAGGTGACATAACCGCTGTCGGGAATGATGAAGTCCACATCGGGGCTGTCCGCCTTGAGCTGGACCACGTCCCCGGCCCAGGCGACACAGGCCGCGAAGTCACCCTTGGCGAGGTCGGCGGTGTAGTCGTTGCCGGTGAAACGGCGTATCTGGCCCTTGTCGACGGCCTTCTGGAGGCGGGCTATCGCCGCGTCGTAGTCGTCGTCGGTGAAGTCGGCGGGGTCCTTGCCCATGTCGAGCAGGGTCATCCCGACGCTGTCCCGCATCTCGGAGAGGAAGCCGACCCGGCCCTTCAGCTTCGGGTTGTCGAGCAGGTCGGAGACGGACCTCACCTCGATGCCGTCCAGCGCCTTCTTGTTGTAGGCGATGACCGTGGAGATGCCCTGCCAGGGGTAGGAGTAGGCGCGGCCGGGGTCCCAGTCGGGGGTGCGGAACTGGGGCGAGAGGTTGGCGAAGGCGTGCGGGAGGTTGGCCGGGTCCAGCTTCTGCACCCAGCCGAGCCGGATCAGCCGGGCGGCCAGCCAGTCGGTGAGGACGATCAGGTCGCGGCCGGTCTCCTGGCCCGCGGCGAGCTGCGGCTTGATCTTGCCGAAGAACTCGTTGTTGTCGTTGATGTCCTCGGTGTAGCGGACCGTGATCCCGGTCTTCTTCTGGAACGCGGCGAGCGTGGGGTGACGTTTGCCGCTGTCGTCCACGTCGATGTACTCGGTCCAGTTGGAGAAGTTCACGGTCTTCTCCCGGCCCGACCGGTCCTCGGCCGAGGTGCCGCCCGGCGCGCGGCCGGCCGCGGGTATCCCGCAGGCGCTCAGGGCGCCCAGGCCGCCGGCCGTGAGCACGCCTCCGGCGGACGCCCGCAGCAGCGACCGGCGGGTCAGCGCCGCCCGCCCGCTCCGCAGACTGCGCCGCACGGCGGCCATCTGGGGCGGGGTGAGGCGGTCGGGCTCGTACTGATCCATACGCGTGGTGCCCTTTCGGAAAGCGGGAGGACGCCTAGTGGCGGTCCCCGAAGACCGTGCGGTGCCAGTCCTTGCGGACGGCCGCCGTGTTGTCGAACATGACGTGCTTGATCTGCGTGTACTCCTCGAAGGAGTACGCCGACATGTCCTTGCCGAAGCCGGACGCCTTGTATCCGCCGTGCGGCATCTCGCTGATGATCGGGATGTGGTCGTTGATCCACACGCACCCGGCCCGCAGATCGCGGGTGGCCCGCTGGGCGCGGTAGACGTTGCCGGTCCACGCGGAGGCGGCGAGCCCGTACGGGGTGTCGTTGGCCAGCCGCAGGCCCTCGTCGTCGGTGTCGAAGGGGAGCACCACCAGTACGGGGCCGAAGATCTCCGACTGGACGATCTCGCTGTCCTGGGCGGCGCCGGTGACGAGGGTGGGCCGGTAGTAGGCGCCGCTCCCGAGGTCGCCGCCGGGGGCCTCGCCGCCGGTGACCACGGTCGCGTAGGCGCGGGCCCGGTCCACGAAGCCGGCCACGCGGTCGCGGTGGGCGTGCGAGACCAGCGGGCCGAGGTCGGTGCCGGGCGCGAAGGGGTCGCCGAGCCGCACGGTCTCCATCAGCGCGGCGGTCCGCTCCAGGAACGCCTCGTACAGCGGGCGCTGCACATAGGCGCGGGTCGCGGCCGTGCAGTCCTGGCCGGTGTTGATGAGCGCGCCCGCGACCGCGCCGTTGGCGGCGGCCTCCAGGTCGGCGTCGTCGAACACCACGAAGGGCGCCTTGCCGCCCAGTTCCAGGTGCAGCCGCTTGACGGTCGCCGTGGCGATCTCCGCCACCCTGCGGCCGACGGCGGTGGACCCGGTGAACGACGTCATCGCCACGTCCGGATGCCCGACCAGCCGCTCCCCCGCGCCCGGCCCGGTCCCGCTCACGATGTTGATCACACCGTCCGGGATGCCCGCGTCGACGGCCGCCTGCGCGAAGAGCAGGGAGGTGAGCGGGGTCAGCTCGGCGGGCTTGAGCACGATGGTGTTGCCCGCGGCGACGGCCGGGAGGACCTTCCACGCGGCCATCTGGAGCGGGTAGTTCCAGGGCGCGATCGACCCGACCACCCCGATGGGCTCGCGCCGGACGTACGAGGTGTGGTCGCCGGAGTACTCCCCCGCCGACTGCCCCTGGAGCTGCCGGGCGGCACCCGCGAAGAAGGCCGTGTTGTCGACGGTGCCGGGGACGTCGAACTCGCGGGTGAGCTTCAGCGGCTTGCCGCACTGGAGCGACTCGGCACGGGCGAACTCCTCGGCCCGGTCCGCGAGCACGGCGGCGAAACGGTTCAGCGCGTCGGAGCGCTCGCCCGGCGTGGCGGCGGCCCAGCCGGGAAAGGCGGCGCGCGCGGCGGCCACGGCATCGTCGACGTCGCTCTCCCCGGCGAGTTCGTAGCGGTACACCTCCTCGCCGGTCGCGGGGTCGGTCACCGCGTGCGTACGGCCCGAGGTGCCCGGCGCGGGGCGGCCCGCGACGAACTGCGCGCCCTCGGCGAAGCGGTCGCGTGCGGGAAATCGTTCCGGGGTGTCGGTGCCCGGCTTGTGCATGTCGCTCTCCTCCGCCGGACACCCCTTCGGGGGCCGGGTGGCGTGGCTCCAGCTCGATTTGAGTGCCGATCCTGACAGAGGAGCGTGACTCCAACAAGGGATTCCGTTGTTGCCTTTTGGTTACGCGACGGAATCTGTCGACCAGGTGTCGAGTGGCGGCGGAAAAGGAGGGACGGCTTGTCAGTGGTGGGTGCCACACTCGCGTGCATGGGGAAGATCGACGGGGTGGAAGCGCTGATCGGCGCGGTCCGGGCGGGGGCGCCCGTGAAGTACCTGCACTCCTGGGGGCACCGCCCGCAGCGGGACGGGAGCGTGGGCGCGGGGTGCCTGAGCCAGTGGTGGCCGGCGCCGTTCACGGTGGACGGGGTCGAGTACGCGACCGCCGAGCACTGGATGATGGCCGCCAAGGCGCGCCTCTTCGCCGACCCGGACGCCGAGCGGCTGGTCCTGGCCGCGGGGCATCCGGCCGGGGCGAAGAAGGCGGGGCGGCTGGTCCGGGGCTTCGACGAGGAGATATGGCGCCGGGAGCGGTTCCGGATCGTCGTGGAGGGCAGCGTGCACAAGTTCGCCGCCGACCCCGAGCTGCGGGAGTTCCTGCTCGCCACGGGTGAGCGGGTGCTGGTGGAGGCGAGCCCGGTGGACCGTGTGTGGGGTATCGGGCTCGGCGTCCAGGACGAGGCGGCTTGGGACCCGGCCCGCTGGAAGGGGTCGAACCTCCTGGGCTTCGCCCTGATGGAGGCTCGGGAGCGGCTGCGTTCAGAGGCGGGGTGAGGCGGGGATCCGCGGCGCGGAGTTGTAGGAGGAGCCGAAGGGGTCGTCGTCCTGCCGGCTGTCCTCCTTGTGCGCGGCGAACACGAGGATGCCGATGAAGAGCGCCAGCATGGCCACGCCCACGATGATGCCGATGATGCCGAGCACGAAGCCCGCCTGGGCCTGCCCGCGGTTGGTGGCCTCACCCCGGTCGGCGCGCCTGCGGCCCTGGACGCCCAGGATCACGGCGATGACGCCGAGGACGAGGGAGACGACTCCGTAGAGGCAGAACAGGACGATGGAGAGGATGCCGAGCACCAGGGCGGCGGTGCCGGCGTTGTTCTGCGGGACGGGGCCCATGGGGGCGCCGGGCCAGCCGTAGGCCGGGGGCTGGGGATAGCCCTGGGGGCCGGGGTAGCCGGGGTGGCTCGGGTAGCCGTAGCCGGCCGGAGGTGCTCCGGTCGGGGTGAAGGGCGGGATGCCGGGGCCGTTCGGGCCGATGGGCGGGGGCGGGACGGTGGGGCCGGTCTGCTGCGGGGGCACGGTGGGGCCCGCGTGGGGGCCGAAGCCGACGGCGGGCACGGAGGCCATGGTCGCCTGGTCGTGGACCGAGGGCGGGGTCTGGTCCTGCGGGCCCTGCTGGTGCTTGTGGAGGGAGGGCCCCTGGGGCGGTGCCCACGGGTCGGAGCCCGGCCCCTGCCCGGTCGTCCCTCGTCCGCCGTCGGGCTGCGTCTGCTCCGTCACGTCCTCATCCCCCCACGTAGCTTGTCAGCCCATGTTAGAGCCGTCCCCTGGGCCGTACGGAGCAACCCCTGACCGACCGTAGGGTCTGCCGCCCCGTCCTAGGATGTCTGCGCACCATCCGATCAGCCTGGGGAGGATTCCTTGACCGAGCGCAGCGCCGCCGGCGATCCGCACGACTTCATCGCCGGACTGCCGAAGGCCGAACTCCACGTCCACCACGTCGGCTCCGCCTCCCCCCGCATCGTCTCGGAACTGGCCGCGCGGCACCCCGACTCCAAGGTCCCGACCGACCCGGCGGCGCTGGCGGACTACTTCTCCTTCACCGACTTCGCGCACTTCATCCAGGTCTACCTGTCGGTCGTGGACCTGGTCCGCACCCCGGAGGACGTCCGGCTGCTGACGTACGAGATCGCGCGTGACATGTCCCGGCAGCAGGTGCGGTACGCCGAGCTGACCGTCACCCCGTTCTCGTCGGTGCGGCGCGGCATAGAGGACCGTGCCTTCATGGACGCGATCGAGGACGCCCGCAAGTCCGCCGAGGCCGACTTCGGGACCGTGCTGCGCTGGTGCTTCGACATCCCCGGCGAGGCCGGACTGGTGTCGGCGGAGGAGACGGCCCGGATGGCGACGGACGACCGCGTCCGACCCGAGGGCCTGGTCTCCTTCGGCCTCGGCGGCCCGGAGATCGGCGTCCCCCGCCCACAGTTCAAGCCGTACTTCGACCGCGCGCGGGCCGCCGGCCTCCACTCGGTCCCCCACGCTGGCGAGACGACGGGCCCGCAGACGGTCTGGGACGCCCTGACCACGCTGGGCGCGGAACGCATCGGCCACGGCACCAGCTCGGCCCAGGACCCGAAGCTGCTCGCGCACCTGGCCGAGCACCGCATCGCCCTGGAGGTCTGCCCCACCTCGAACATCGCCACCCGCGCGGTCCGCACCCTCGACGAACACCCCCTGAAGCAGTTCGCCGACGCGGGCGTCCTCGTCACCATCAACTCCGACGACCCCCCGATGTTCGGCACGGACCTCAACAAGGAGTACGCCATCGCGGCCCGCCTCCTGAACCTGGACGAGCGCGGCCTGGCCGCCCTGGCGAAGAACGCGGTGGAGGCGTCGTTCCTGGACGCGGCGGGCAAGAAGCGGATCTCGACGGAGATCGACGCGTACACGGAGGCGTGGCTGGCGGGCTGAGGCGGGGGCGGCGGGGCCCTGGCCGGACTGTTGACGGGCCCCCTCGGCAGCCCGGTCAGCCGCCCCACCGCTCCGCCCTCGCCTGCGGGGCTTTGTCCACGGACGCCCGCCGGCTGCCAGAATGTCGACCATGCAGACCTGGACCGCCGTCGCACACCGGGGCGACCCCTACCGCTTCCGCGAGAACACCCTCGCCTCGCTGCGCTCCGCGCTGGACCGGGGCGCGGACGCGGTCGAGATCGACGTACGCCTCACCCGCGACGGCGTCCCCGTCCTGCTGCACGACGACACCCTGAAGCGCCTGTGGGAAATCGACCGCCCCCTGTCGATGCTGACGGCGGCCCAGGTGACGGAGGTGACGGCGGGCGGCATCCCGACCTTGGCGGAAGCCCTGTCGGCAACGGAGGGCACGCGGGTCATGGCGGACCTGTGCGGCGGCGTGACCCCGCGCACGGCGGCCCGCATCCTGGACGTGGTCCGCGAGTCAGGCGCGGAGGACCGCGTCTACTACTCCGCAGGCGCCCAGTCCCTCCTGACCCTCCGCGCAGCCGCCCCCACAGCCGAACTGGCCCTCTCCTGGACCACCAAGGCCCGCCCCCGCCCGGCCCTCCTCGCCGCCCTACGCCCCCACTACCTCAACTACCGCTTCTCCCTGGTCGACCGGGACCTGGCCACCCGAGTCCACAAGGAGGGCTACCTCTTGTCGGTGTGGACGCCGGACACGGGGCGCTCGATGCGGAAGCTGCTGGCACTGGGCGCGGACTCGATCACGACGAACAGGATCGACACGCTGACCGCTCTGCGAAAGCAGACGGACTAGGAGTACCGCTCTCCTAAAGCGGGTGTCATCGCAAAGCCTGAGGCGTGCCCTCCGGTGCTCTGCTCAGAGTCCTACCGAAGGCGGGAGCGGCCTGACGCATCGTGCCGTCCTCGCTCGCGGCAGCGGCAGGGATCTCCTCCAGAGCGAAAACCCAGGCGCTTCCGGAGGAGTTCCCAGTGGTGTCCACATGGCTCATCCGCACGACGATGCCGTGTCCGTCGCGGCGGGCAGGGATGCCCGAGCGCCCCGTGCGGACCGGCGGCTCCCTGCACAGGAAAGCCACCGGTACCGACGGTGTCCGCTCAGTCGAAGTACTCCGGCTGCGTCTGCACATTCAGCTCAGGCAGGTGCACCCGCCGAGCCGAATCAGTCCGACGATCACTCAGCTTCAGGACGTCGAAGCCCTTGATGATGTCGTTGGAGTAGATGTAGCCGTTGTAGTAGTACGCCGACCACGAGCCGCCGATCTGGAGGGTGTCCGTGGTCAGCGGGCCCCGCTCGAAGTAGGCGATCTCCTTGGGGTTGCGGGAGTCGGTGAAGTCCCAGACTGAGACGCCGCCCTGGTACCACGCCTGGACCATGAGGTCGTGGCCCTTGACGGGGATGAGGGAGCCGTTGTGGGCGACGCAGTTCTCGGTGTCGGCCTGGTGGCGGGGGATCTTGTAGTAGTTGCGGAAGACCAGTTTGCGGTGGTCGCCGCGGCCGGTGATGTCGTAGATGCCGTCGGCGCCGCGGTTGGGGCCGACGGCCGCGTTGCAGGTGGCCGCGCCACCGCCGCCCAGCTCGTCGGTGAAGACGACCTTGTCCGCGCGCTGGTTGAACGTCGCGGAGTGCCAGAACGCGAAGTTGACGTTGTCCTGGACCCGGTCGATGACCTTCGGGTGCTCGGGGTCCTTGATGGAGAACAGGATGCCGTCGCCCATGCAGGCGCCCGCCGCCAGGTCCTTCGAGGGCAGGACGGTCAAGTCGTGGCAGCCGGTGGTCTTGGAGACGCCGGGGTTGGTGGGCGCGCCCGGGTTGCCGCCGCCGTCCGGGCCCTCACCGGGGAAGAGGACGGGGAACCCGACCACGGCCGCCTTCTCGGGCGCCTTGCGCGGCACCTTGATGACCGAGATGCCGTCGTGCGGCGGCTGGCAGTCGGGGAAGGTGGCGCTCGGCGAGTACGAGGAGACGTAGATGTAGACGTTCTTGCGCTCGGGCACCAGCGTGTGGGTGTGGGAGCCGCAGGCGGTCTCGACAGCGGCGACGTACCTCGGGTTCGCCTTGTCGCTGATGTCGAAGATCTTCATGCCCTCCCACGACGACTTCTCGGTCGCGGGCTGGGTGGTGCTCGCGCAGGAGTTGTCGCTGCGCGAGGAGTCGGTGGAGAGGAACAGCAGGTTGCCGCTGACGGACACGTCGTTCTGCGAGCCGGGGCACAGCACCTGGGAGACCGTCTTCGGCGCCTTCGGATTGCTGATGTCGAAGATGCGGAAGCCGTCGTAGTTGCCGGCGTAGGCGTACCCGCCCTGGAAGGCGAGGTCGGTGTTGTAGCCGGAGAGGGCGTCCTTGGGGATGTTGGTGAGGTGCTCGATGTTGGCGGAGTGGACGATCTCGTCCTGGCCCGGAATCTCGCCGTCCGCGATCGCGCCCCGCACCTCGGCCGCCTCGCTCTTGGAGACGCGCTGTCCGGCGGCGGGGCTGTCACCGGGGTCGGGGGTGGCGGAGGCCGGTGCCGTGGTGAGCAGCGCGGCCAGGAGACCTGCCGCGGCGGCGGCAACTCCCAGGCGTCTGCGACGGGTTCGGGGGTCGTGGGACAGGGTCACTGCTTCCTCCCTGATGCCGGACGTGGGGGCGCGGCTCACACTCCCCCGCAGTATCGTCCGCGTCATGGACAGGTCAACAGTGCGCAATGAGTCGCGTCCGAAGGTTCTCGGTCATTCGCGGGCGGAAGAGTGCTAGGACGGTCGTTACCCGCACCCTTACGAAGGCAGGAGACCCCCGTGCCGCACCGCCGCGCCTCCCTCACCACGGCCCTCCTGACAGCCGCGGCCGTACTCGCGGCCGGCGGCTGCTCCGGCTCCGCGCACTCCGGCGATTCCGGCACCAAGTCCGCCGCGCACAACGGCCCTTCGGTCATCGCCCCCGGCAAGCCCGGCGAGGCGAACCGCACGATGTCCGCCGAGGACGCCGCCGAGCAGCGCGAGGACGACAACTCCCCCAACGCGGCGGACCGTTCCTACGCCCACATGATGATCGTCCATCACACCCAGGCCCTGAAGATGACCGAACTCGCCCCCAAGAGAGCCGAGTCCACGCAGGTCAAACGCATCGCGGAACGCATCTCCGCCGCACAGGGTCCCGAAATCGCCGCCATGAAGGGCTGGTTGGCCACCTACGGCAAGGGCGGCACGGCTCATGACCACGGCACCATGCCCGGCATGGCGACCGAAGCACAGCTCACCGAGCTGCGCGCCGCCCAGGGCAAGGCGTTCGACCAGCTCTTCCTCAAGCTGATGATCGCCCACCACGAGGGCGCGATCACCATGGCCACCGACGTGAAGGCGCAGGGCAACAACATCCAGATCGAGGAGATGGCCGACGACGTGATCGTCCAGCAGACCAGCGAGATCGTCCGGATGCGCGACATGCTCTGACCGGGGCTCCGGGCCGAACCAGTCCAGCCCGGAGTCCCGGTCGGCAGAGCCTCACTCCCCCACGTACTCCGCCAAGTGCCGCCCTGTCAGCGTCGACCCGTCCGCCACCAGCTCGGCCGGCGTCCCCTCGAAGACGATCTGCCCGCCGTCGTGACCGGCGCCGGGCCCCAGGTCGATGATCCAGTCCGCGTGGGCCATCACCGCCTGGTGGTGCTCGACCACGATGACCGACTTCCCGGAGTCCACCAACCGGTCGAGCAGACCGAGGAGTTGCTCTACGTCGGCGAGGTGGAGTCCGGCGGTCGGCTCGTCCAGGACATACACCCCACCCTTCTCCGCCATGTGCGTGGCCAGCTTGAGCCGTTGGCGTTCGCCGCCGGAGAGGGTGGTCAGCGGCTGACCGAGGGCGAGGTAGCCGAGGCCCACGTCCGAGAGGCGGGTCAGGATGCGGTGTGCGGCCGGGATACGGGCCTCGCCCTCCGCGAAGAACGCCTCCGCCTCGCTGACCGGCATCGCCAGCACCTCGCTGATGTCGCGGCCCCCGAGCCGGTACTCCAGCACCGCCGCCTGGAAGCGCCGCCCCTCGCACTCCTCGCAGGTCGTGGCGACCCCCGCCATCATGGCGAGGTCGGTGTAGACGACCCCGACTCCGTTGCAAGTGGGGCAAGCGCCCTCGGAGTTGGCGCTGAACAGCGCGGGCTTGACCCCGTTGGCCTTGGCGAACGCCTTGCGGATCGGGTCCAACAGCCCTGTGTACGTAGCCGGGTTGCTGCGCCGCGACCCCCGGATCGCCCCCTGGTCGACGGAGACGACCCCCTCCCCCTCGGGCACCGAACCGTGCACCAGCGAACTCTTGCCGGACCCGGCGACCCCGGTCACCGCGACCAGCACCCCGAGCGGGATGTCCACGTCGACCCCGCGCAGGTTGTTGGCGTCGGCGCCCCGGATCTCCAGCGCACCGGTGGCCTTGCGGACGCTCTTCTTCAGCGAGGCCCGGTCGTCCAGATGGCGCCCGGTGACGGTGTCCGAGGCCCGCAGCCCCTCGACGGTGCCCTCGAAGCAGACGGCGCCGCCGCCCGTACCGGCGCCCGGACCGAGGTCGACCACGTGGTCGGCGATGGCGATGGTCTCCGGCTTGTGCTCCACGACGAGCACGGTGTTGCCCTTGTCGCGCAGGCGCAGCAGCAGGCCGTTCATCCGCTGGATGTCGTGCGGGTGCAGTCCGGTGGTGGGCTCGTCGAAGACGTACGTGACGTCGGTGAGCGAGGAGCCGAGGTGGCGGATCATCTTCACCCGCTGCGCCTCGCCGCCGGACAGCGTGCCCGAGGGGCGGTCCAGGGAGAGGTAGCCGAGGCCGATCTCCACGAACGAGTCGAGGCTGTGGCCCAGCGCGGTGAGCAGCGGGGCCACCGAGGGGTCGTCGAGGCCGCGTACCCACTCGGCGAGGTCGGTGATCTGCATCGCGCAGGCGTCCGCGATGCTCACCCCGTCGATGGTCGAAGTCCGGGCGCCTTCGCTCAGCCGGGTGCCCGCGCAGTCGGGGCAGACGGTGAAGGTGACGGCCCGCTCCACGAAGGCGCGGACGTGCGGCTGGAGCGAGTCGACGTCCTTGGAGAGGAACGACTTCTGGATCTTCGGGATCAGGCCCTCGTAGGTGAGGTTGATGCCCTCCACCTTGATCTTGGTGGGCTCCTTGTGGAGCAGGTCGTGCAGCTCGCGCTTGGTGAATTTGGCGATCGGCTTGTCCGGGTCGAAGAAGCCGCAACCGGTGTAGATACGGCCGTACCAGCCGTCCACGCTGTAACCGGGGATGGTGAGCGCGCCCTCGCGCAGCGACTTGGAGTCGTCGTAGAGCTGGGTGAGGTCGATGTCGGTGACCGCGCCCCGGCCCTCGCAGCGCGGGCACATCCCGCCGGTGCGGCTGAACGTCACCTTCTCCGCCCTGCGCGCCCCCTTGTCCACCTTGATCGCACCGCTGGCCTGCACCGACGCGACGTTGAAGGCGTACGCGCTGGGCGGGCCGATGTGCGGGGCGGCCAGCCGGCTGAACAGGATGCGCAGCATGGCGTTGGCGTCGGTGGCGGTGCCGACGGTGGAGCGGGGGTCGGCGCCGAGGCGCTGCTGGTCCACGATGATCGCGGTGGTGAGCCCGTCGAGCACGTCCACCTCGGGGCGGGCGAGCGTCGGCATGAAGCCCTGGACGAACGCGCTGTACGTCTCGTTGATCAGCCGCTGCGACTCGGCGGCGATGGTGCCGAACACCAGTGAGCTCTTGCCGGAGCCGGAGACGCCGGTGAACACCGTCAGCCGGCGCTTGGGGATCTCGACGCTGACGTCCTTCAGGTTGTTCACCCGCGCGCCGTGGACCCGGATCATCTCGTGGCTGTCGGCGGCGTGCGCGTCCGTGCCGTTGCTCATACTGTCTCCATCTTCACGTACCGGCCCCTCGTCGTACGCCTGGACTGCTCAGCGGTGTTCCTGGATGCGGAGCATGTTGCCCGCGGGGTCCCGTACCGCGCAGTCCCGGATGCCGTACGGCTGGTCGGCGGGCTCCTGGACGATGTCGGCACCGGCGGCCACCAGCCGGTCGAAGGTACCGTCCAGGTCGGGGGTGGCGAGGACCATGCTGGCGTAGGTGCCCTTGGCCATCATCTCGGCGATGACGCGCCGCTCGTCGTCCGTGATGCCGGGGTCCATGGCGGGCGGGCTCAGCACGATGTTCGTGTCCGGCTGGCCCTTGGGGCCGACGGTGAGCCAGCGCAGGTTGTTGTGTCCCACGTCGTTGCGCAGCTCGAAGCCGAGGGTGTCCCGGTAGAAGGCGAGGGCCGCCTCCGGGTCGTCCTGGGGGAGGAAACTGGCGTGAATGGTGATGTCCATGGCCGTCACGCTAGCCGTGGCCCGGGACCCGCGCTTCTCGATTCCTGACCGGTCTGGTCACCACCTTGACCACGCAGGTCGGCAGCCCCTCCGTCGCCCGCGCCGCCTCGGTCCGGTACACGCTCGGCGGCATCCCGACCAGCTCGCTGAACCGCGTACTGAACGTCCCCAGCGAGGAACACCCCACCTCGAAGCACACCTCGGTCACACTCAGATCCCCCCGCCGCAGCAAGGCCATCGCCCGCTCGATCCGCCGCGTCATCAGATAGCTGTACGGCGACTCCCCGTACGCGGCCCGGAACTGCCGGCTGAGATGCCCCGCCGACATGTTCACCCCCCGAGCCAGCGCCTCCACATCCAACGGCCGCGCGTACTCCCGATCGATCCGATCCCGCACCCGCCGCAACAGCACGAGCTCCCGCAGTCGGCGCGGGTCACCGGGTGAGCTGGTCATCCTGAAATCGTGCCACGGGAGGGGGCGTCGACCCCCTACAACCCCACGATCGAGTTCCACCGTCGCGCGAACTCCGGCCGTTCCGTCGGGTTGATGTCGCGGGCTATGGCGAGGCGCTCGCGCATGGGGCCGTCGGGGAAGATCAGGGGGTTCGTCGCCAGGGAAGCGGTGTCCTTGTCGGGGCTGTCGGCGAGGATGTGCTGGGCGGCGGGGACCGGGCAGACGTAGTTGACCCAGGTGGCGAGTTCGGCGGCCACCGCGGGGGTGTAGTAGTAGTCGATCAGGCGCTCGGCGTTGGACTTGTGGGCGGCGCGGTCGGGGATCATCAGGGAGTCCGACCAGAGTTCGGCGCCCTCCTCGGGGACGACGAAGCGGATGTGCGGGTTGTCGGCCTGGAGCTGGATGACGTCGCCGGAGTACGCCTGGCAGGCGAGGACGTCGCCGCTGACCAGGTCCTTGGTGTAGTCGTTGCCGGTGAAACGACGGATCTGGCCCCGACGGACCTCGCGTTCCACCTCGTCGCACATGGTGTGGAAGTCGGTGGCCGTCCAGCGGGTGATGTCGACACCGTTGCCCTGCATCAGCAGCGCGAACGCCTCGTCGAGCCCCGACAGCAGCGTCACCCGGCCCTTGAGATCGCTCGCCCAGAGGTCCTTCACGTGCCGGATCTCGCGGCCGAGCCGTCGGCGGTCGTACGCGATGCCGGTGATGCCGGACTGCCAGGGGACGGTGAACACGCGGCCCGGGTCGAAGGCGGGCCGGCGCAGCAGCGGGTCCAGGTACTTCGCCACATGGGGCTGCTCGGCCCGGTCCATCCGCTGGACCCAGCCCAGCCGGACGTACCGCGCGCACATCCAGTCGCTGATGACGATCAGGTCCCGGCCGGTGGGCCGGTGGTTCATCAGGGCGGGGCTGACCTTGCCGAAGAACTCGTCGTTGTCGTTGATCTCCTCGACGTAGTCGACGGAGATCCCGGTGCGCTTCTCGAAGGCGTCCAGCGTGGGCCGCTTGTTCGGGTCGTCGTCATCGGTGTCGATGTACAGCGGCCAGTTCGACCAGGTCAGCCGGTGGTCGGCGGCGGACCGGTCGGGGGCGGAGCGGTCGCCGGGACGGACGTACGCCGAGGGCACCCCGCACCCGGCGAGCGCGCCGAGCGCGGCGGTGCCCCCGAGGGCCCGCAGCACGGACCGGCGGGAGGGGGCGGAACCACGAACAGAGGTGTGAAGCACCTGGAAAGTGTGCCGGTCCGCCCGCCGGAGGGACAATCGGCCCTGGTCAGGCGTCCAGCGACGTCATGACGTGCTTGATGCGGGTGTAGTCGTCGAACCCGTACGCCGACAGGTCCTTGCCGTAGCCCGACTTCTTGAAGCCGCCGTGCGGCATCTCCGCGACCAGCGGGATGTGGGTGTTGATCCACACACAGCCGAAGTCCAGCTTCTTGGACATGCGCATGGCACGCCCGTGGTCCTTGGTCCACACCGAGGAGGCCAGCGCGTAGTCGACGCCGTTGGCCCACTCGACGGCCTGGTCCTCGTCGGTGAAGGACTGGACGGTGATGACCGGCCCGAACACCTCGTTCTGGATGATCTCGTCGTCCTGCTGGAGACCGGAGACCACGGTGGGGGCGTAGAAGTACCCCTTGTCACCGACCTGGTGGCCGCCCGACTCGACCTTGGCGTGCGCGGGCAGCCGCTCGATGAAGCCGGCGACCTGCTTGAGCTGGCTGGGGTTGTTCAGCGGGCCGTAGAGCACGTCCTCGTCGTCCGGCTGCCCGGTCTTCGTCTCGGACGCGGCCTTGGCGAGCGCGGCCACGAACTCGTCGTGGATGGACTCCTGGACGAGGACCCGGGTCGCGGCGGTGCAGTCCTGACCGGCGTTGAAGAAGCCCGCCACCGAGATGTCCTCGACGGCCTTGGGGATGTCGGTGTCCTCGAAGACGACGACCGGCGCCTTGCCGCCCAGCTCCAGGTGGACCCGCTTGAGGTCCTTGGACGCCGACTCGGCGACCGACATGCCGGCGCGCACCGAGCCGGTGATGGAGGCCATCGCCGGGGTCGGGTGCTCGACCATCATGCGGCCGGTGTCCCGGTCGCCGCAGATGACGTTGAAGACGCCAGCGGGCAGCACCGAACCGATGATCTCGGCGATGAGGACCGTGGAGGCGGGGGTGGTGTCCGAGGGCTTGAGGACGACCGTGTTGCCCGCGGCGAGCGCCGGGGCGAACTTCCACACGGCCATCATCATCGGGTAGTTCCACGGCGCGACCTGCGCGCAGACGCCGATCGGCTCGCGGCGGATGATCGAGGTGAGGCCCTCCATGTACTCACCGGCCGAGCGCCCCTCCAGCATCCGGGCCGCGCCCGCGAAGAAGCGGATCTGGTCGACCATCGGCGGGATCTCCTCGGAGCGGGTGAGCCCGATGGGCTTGCCCGTGTTCTCCACCTCGGCCGCGATGAGTTCCTCGGCCCGCTCCTCGAACGCGTCGGCGATCTTCAGCAGGGCCTTCTGCCGCTCGGCGGGGGTGGTGTCGCGCCAGGCCGGGAACGCCTTGGCGGCCGCGTCCATGGCGGCGTCCACGTCCGCCTGCCCGGACAGCGGCGCGGTCGCGTACACCTCACCGGTGGCGGGGTTGACCACGTCGGTGGTCCGTCCGTCGGTGGCGTCCCGGAACTCACCGGCGACATAGTTCCGGAGTTTGCGCAGCCCACGCGGCTCGGTGCTCACTGCCGGCCTCCTGATCTGGTTCGAGGGTTCGAGCTGTCCCCGCCCCCGGAAGGCCGCACGGCTGTCCGGTGGCTGAGACAGCCCAACCCTAGTCGTGACACCCACGTTTTCAACACCCCCACCACGACCCGTACTGCGAAATCCGCACACTGCAAGCCCGTAAACAACGAATTTCATCGATCGAGCCTTGCGAAACTGTCGAGTTGTCGTGCACAGTGAGGGCGTGGCCAGTCGAAGCACAGAACACAGGGACTCCGCCCGCGAGTCCAGGAGCGGCACCCCGCAGTTGGACGCCGTCTCCCTCGCCATCATCGAGCAGCTCCAGGAGGACGGCCGCAGGCCCTACGCCGCGATCGGCAAGGCGGTCGGCCTCTCCGAAGCGGCCGTGCGCCAGCGGGTGCAGAAGCTGCTGGACCAGGGCGTGATGCAGATCGTGGCGGTCACCGACCCGCTCACCGTGGGCTTCCGCCGCCAGGCGATGGTCGGAGTCCATGTCGAGGGCGACGTGGACGGCGTCGCGGACGCGCTGAGTGCCATGTCGGAGGTCGAGTACGTGGTGATGACCGCGGGCTCCTTCGACGTCCTCGCCGAGATCGTCTGCGAGGACGACGACCACCTCCTGGACGTGATCAACCGGCGTATCCGGGCCCTGCCCGGCGTCCGCTCCACCGAGAGCTTCGTCTATCTCAAGCTCAAGAAGCAGACCTACATGTGGGGAACCCGATAACCGTGACGCAGAAGGACCTCAGCCGCACCGCGTACGACCACCTGTGGATGCACTTCACCCGCATGTCGTCGTACGAGAACTCGCCCGTCCCCACCATCGTGCGGGGCGAGGGCACCCATGTCTTCGACGACAAGGGCAAGCGCTACCTCGACGGCCTGGCGGGCCTGTTCGTGGTCCAGGCCGGACACGGCCGGGTGGAGCTGGCCGAGACCGCGCTGAAGCAGGCGCAGGAGCTGGCCTTCTTCCCGGTGTGGTCCTACGCCCACCCGAAGGCGATCGAGCTGGCCGAGCGGCTGGCCGGCTACGCCCCCGGCGACCTCAACAAGGTCTTCTTCACCACCGGCGGCGGCGAGGCCGTGGAGACCGCGTGGAAGCTGGCCAAGCAGTACTTCAAGCTGGTCGGCAAGCCCGCCAAGCACAAGGTCATATCCCGCTCGCTGGCCTACCACGGCACCCCGCAGGGCGCCCTGTCCATCACCGGCCTGCCCGCGCTGAAGGCACCCTTCGAGCCGCTGGTGCCGGGCGCGCACAAGGTGACGAACACCAACATCTACCGCGCCCCGATCCACGGCGACGACCCGGAGGCGTTCGGCCGCTGGGCCGCCGACCAGATCGAGCAGCAGATCCTCTTCGAGGGCCCGGACACGGTCGCCGCGGTCTTCGTGGAGCCGGTGCAGAACGCCGGCGGCTGCTTCCCGCCGCCGCCCGGCTACTTCCAGCGGGTGCGCGAGATCTGTGACCAGTACGACGTCCTGCTCGTCTCGGACGAGGTCATCTGCGCCTTCGGCCGCCTCGGCACGATGTTCGCCTGCGACAAGTTCGGCTACGTCCCCGACATCATCACCTGCGCCAAGGGCATGACCTCGGGCTACTCCCCGATCGGCGCCACCGTCGTCTCCGACCGGATCGCAGAGCCCTTCTACAAGGGCGACAACGTCTTCCTGCACGGCTACACCTTCGGCGGCCACCCGGTCTCCGCCGCGGTCGGCCTCGCCAACCTCGACCTGTTCGAGCGCGAGGGCCTGAACCAGCACGTCCTGGACAACGAGGGCGCCTTCCTGCGCACCCTCCAGAAGCTGCACGACCTGCCCATCGTCGGCGACGTCCGCGGCAACGGCTTCTTCTACGGCATCGAGCTGGTGAAGGACAAGAACACCAAGGAGTCCTTCGACGCCGACGAGATCGAGCGCGTCCTGTACGGCTTCCTCTCCAAGGCCCTGTTCGAGAACGGCCTGTACTGCCGCGCCGACGACCGCGGTGACCCGGTGATCCAGTTGGCCCCGCCGCTGATCGCCAACCAGGAGACGTTCGACGAGATCGAGCAGATCCTGCGCGCGACCCTGACGGAGGCGTGGACCAAGCTCTGACCCCTCCACCCCCGGCCCCGGCGCCGCCCGTTCGAGTGAGAACGACGGCCCGGGGCCGTGTGCTGTGCCGCCTCCCCCTCGGTGCTGCCTAGCGTGCCCAGTGACCGATCGGCCCGGTCTTCGTTCCCCCGAACAGGGCACAAGGACACGGGAAAACGGATCAGAACCGAGGTGTACGCCATGGAGGCTCCGCCGGACAACGACGTGCTGTGGGCACGCTCCCTGCACTTCAAGCATCCCGACGGCTCCCCCGGCATCGCCGGCATCTCGCTGGGCGTCCGGGAGAGCGAGATCCTCGCGGTCGGCGGCCCGCGCGGCAGCGGCAAGACGACCCTGCTGCGCTGTCTGTCCGGACAGGTCCGGGTGGACGGGGGCGAGGTGTGGTTCAACAGCTCCCCCGTGCACACCCTGGGCCCGATGGCCCGCGAGAAGCTGCGCCGCGACCGGTTCGGCTGGATCGACCCGGCCCCGGCGCTCGTGCCGGAGCTGAACGTCTGGGAGAACGCGGCGCTGCCGCTGATGCTGCGCGGCACCAGCCGCCGCCGCGCCAAGGTGGCCGCGATGGAGTGGCTGGAGCGGCTGGACGTGGGCGACAAGTCCAGGAAGCGCCCGCACGAACTGCTCCAGGCGGAGCGGCAGCGCGTCGCCATCGCCCGCGCGCTCGCCCCCGGGCCGACGGTGCTGTTCGCCGACGAGCCGACCGCGCCGCTGCACCGCGCCGACCGCGGGCACGTACTGCGCACGCTCACCACGGCGGCCCGTTCGCACGGCATCACGGTGGTCCTCGCCACCCACGACCCTGAGACGGCGGCCCTCGCCGACCGCTCGGTCTCGCTGCTGGACGGGCGCCGGGTGAAGACCGTGCATCTGCCGGACGCCCCGGATTCGGAAGGCCAGGCGGCGTGCTCGCTCTCCGTCTGACCCGCGCGGCCCGGCCCGCCGTCCAGTTGCGCCGTCTGCTCGTGGCGGCCGCCTCGGCGGGCACCGGCTTCCTGCTGCTCGGCTCCCTCGGCTACGCGCTGGGCCATCCCCAGACGCCGGGCGCGGCGGCGCTGCGCCTGGCCTGGTGCGTGGTGCCGCTCGCCGCGACGGTCTACCTGGCGCTGGCGGTGGCCCGTACCGACCCCGGCACCCGGCCCCGGCCGGGGCTGTCGGCGGTGGGGCTCGGGCCGGGCCGGCTGATGGCGGTCTCGGCGCTGACCACGCTGCTCGCGTGCACGCTGGGCTCGCTGGTCGCCCTGCTGTTCTTCCTGCATCTGCGCGGCGACCTGTCGGGGCTGCCCATCGACGGGAAGGGCGCGCAGTTCCTCGCGGCCGACCGGCCGCTCCCGGTCCCCGCCGTGCTGACACTGCTGGCGCTGCTGCCGGTCGCCGCCTCGGGTGCGGTGGCGCTCAGCCTGCGCCCCCGGGACCCGCGCCGACCCGCCGCGAAGGGCACGGCGTCCTTCGGTGCCCGCTGGCACGCCGTCCTCCACAAGGCGGAGGCTCCCGCTTCCGCGGAAGCTCCGGTGGAGGCCGACGCCGAGCAGGCGGGCTGGTCGGACGTGCTGACCGTCACGCCGCCGCCCCGCGAGGCCCCGGCGGGTTTCCCGTGGGGTGTCGCCGCGCTGGCGGCGGGCCTCGCCGTGCAGGCGTACGCGAACCGGGCCGCCCCGGCGTCCGTGCTGGCGCTGCCCGTGGAGGGCGCGGCGGTACTGGGCGGCTGGCTGCTCACCGCGCTCGGGCTGGTCCTGGCCGCGCCGGGCCTCACCCACCTGTGCGGGCGGGTCCTCCAGTCGGCGCAGCCCGGCGCGCTGCGGCTGCTGGCGGGGCGGGTGCTGATGTCCGAGGCCACGCGGATCGGGCGCCCGCTCGGAGTGGTCTGCGCGGTGACGGCGGCCGCGCTCGCCACGACCGCGATGTACGACCAGCCGGCCGCCGCCTTCGGCCCGCTGTCCACCGTGGCCACGCTGGTGGTCGGCGGCTGCACGCTGGCCACGCTGCTGACGGCCGCCGTGGAGACCCGCCAGTCCCGCGCCGGCACCACGGCCGCGCTGCTCCGCCTCGGCGCCCCGGCCACGATGCTGCGGGGCTCCGCCGCGCTGCGGGCCGCCGCCCTGATCGCCCTGTTCGTGCCGCTCACCCTGCTGATCGCCTACCTGTCGGCGCTGCCGCCGACGCGCTGAGGGACAAGCGGGGAAAGAAAGTTCGCGGGCCGCCGATGAGTTCTTTGGCGGCCCGTCGTCTATACCGGCGAAAGCGGCTCGCGCACTTATCGCAGGGGAGAACCCATGTACCAGCAGATGATCTTCGTGAACCTGGTCACCGCCGACGTGCCCGCCACCCGGAAGTTCTACAGCGACCTGGGGTACGGCATCAACGAGCAGTTCAGTACGGACGAAGTGGTCAGCGTGGTGATCAGCGACACGATCGTGGCGATGTTCCTGGCGCCCGCGCACTACGCCCAGTTCACCCAGAAGAAGATCGTGGACTCCCGCACCTCCAGCGAGACCCTGCTCTGTCTGAGCGCGGAGAGCCGCGAGAAGGTGGACGAGCTGGTGGAGAAGGCCATCGCGGCGGGCGGCACCTCGCACGGCGAGACCCAGGACCACGGCTTCATGTACGGCCGCGCCTTCGACGACCTCGACGGCCACACCTGGGAGGTCATGTGGATGGACCCCGCCGCCGTCCAGGGGTGAGCATGCCCGCATGACACCCGGCCGGATCATCTTCCTCAACGGCACGTCGAGTTCCGGGAAGTCGAGCATCGCGCGCGAGCTGCTCGGCCTCCTGGACGACGGCGTGTACTCCCACCTCTCGGTGGACGCCTTCAACGCGATGCGCGCTCAACAGGAGCTTTCGCGGGAGGAGTTCGACGCGGCGCTGCGCCGGACCCGCCTCGGCTTCCACCGCTCGGTCGCGGCCATGGCCGCGGTGGGCAACGACCTCGTGGTGGACCACGTGCTCAGCGAGCCGTGGCGGCTGACGGACTGCCTGACCGTGCTGCGACCCGAGGACGTCCTCTTCGTCGGCGTCCACTGCCCACTGCCGGAGCTGGAGCGGCGCGAGCGGGCACGCGGCGACCGGGAGGCGGGCCTCGCCGCCCTGCAGTACGACCTCGTCCACGCCCACGGCGACTACGACCTGGAGTGCGACACCGGCACCGCGTCCCCGCGCGCCTGCGCCGAACGCATCAGGGACTTCCTCCCCCACCGGCCGACCCCGACCGCCTTCAGCCGCCTTCGGGCCCGGTACTCCATCGAGGGGTGAAGCGGGGCCGCACTAGCATGTGCGGATGTCTCCGATACCCGCCCGGCCCGAAGAGGTCGCCCCGGACCATGAGATCGAGTCGCTGGCGGAGTTCGACGCCGTCGTCGCCGCGCAGGGGACGCTAGCGCGGTTCCGGGTGCAGGCCGTCGACCTGACCGGCCGTACGGAAGACCTGCTGAGGCTGGACACCGAGGGTGCCGTCTTCCTCGGGTGCCCCATGCACACCGGCGCGGCCGCGCACCTCACCGCCCGTGGTGCCCTGGTGTTCCCGCCGGTGCCGGGCCTGCCCTTCGACCCGTACCGCGGCTTCGTCTACACCCCCGAGGAGTTGTTCGCGTCACTGGCGGACGGGTACGAGGCGACACCGGACGCACTGGCCTACGAGTGGTTCCAGCGGACCAAGTCCGACGGCGACATCCTCGCGTCGATGCTGCGCGCGGTCCACGACGACTCCGTCTCCGACGCGCTGGACGAACTCCTCACCGGCGCTCGGGTGGTGGGCGTCATGGGCGGCCACGCGATGGCCCGCGGCACCGAGGAGTACGCGGGTGCGGCCCGGCTCGGCCGCGAACTGGCCCGTGCGGGCTTCACGGTGGCGACCGGGGGTGGTCCGGGCGCGATGGAGGCGGCCAACCTCGGTGCGTACGCGGCGCCGTTCGAGGACGGGATGCTGACCGAGGCCCTGCGGATTCTGGCCAAGGCACCCTCGTTCACCCCGTCCGTGACGGACTGGGCGCGGGCCGCCTTCGAGGTACGGGAACGCTGGCCGGACGGGGCTGAGTCGGTGGGCATCCCGACCTGGTTCTACGGCCACGAGCCGCCCAACGCGTTCGCCTCCCACCTCGGCAAGTACTTCGCCAACGCCACGCGCGAGGACGGCCTGCTGGCCCGCTCCAACGCCGGGGTGGTGTTCCTGCCGGGCGCGGCCGGGACCGTACAGGAGATCTTCGACAACGCCACCCCCAACTACTACGGCTCGCGCGGCAATCCGACGCCCATGGTGCTGGTGGACGAGGAGCACTGGACCAGGAAGCTCCCCACCTGGCCACTGCTGCGGGCGTTGGCACGGGAACGGCCGATGGAGTCCCGTATCGCCCTGGTTGGCCGGATCGAGCTGGCTTCCGACGCGTTGAAACGTCTCGCCGAGCAATAAGAAGGTAAAGTCAACGCCCGTTGGCCGCCTACGCATTGACATGCTTATGGCGCGCTTATAAACCTGTGTGTCTTGTGGGGAGGCTGGGGCTCCGCTCCGTCCGCCGCTCCAACTCCCCTCTGCCCCCCCGCAGTTCTGCACTCAGCAAAGGACATGACTTGTCCATATCCCGCCGTAACGCGCGCCGCTCCGTGCGCATCCTGGGCCTGGCCTCCGCGTCGGCCGCCCTGGTCCTGGGTGTCTCCGGTCAGGCTCTCGCGTGCAACATCAGCGAGTTCAAGGCCGAGGCCACGTGCAAGGGTGAGAAGGGCCAGATCACCGTCACCGACCGCGACTTCTCCGGCCAGAAGGCCACCGTCTCGGTGTTCCTGGAGAACAACGGCGCCGACGAGAAGAAGATCGGCGAGCAGGTCGTGACGGGCACCAAGGAGGGTGCCACGATCGTCTTCGACGAGGACTGGGCGCCCGGTGCGGTCTACCGCATCAACGTCAACGTGCCCCGCTTCATCGACAACAAGAACATCGAGCCCAACCTGACGGCTCCGGCGACCGCGTGCAAGAAGGAGGAGTCCCCCTCCCCCACGCCGCCCGCCTCCGAGTCCCCGGCGCCGACCCCGTCCGCGTCCACGCCGGCCGAGGACAGCGCCACCCCGTCCGCGAGCGAGAGCAGCAGCGCCGCCGCCCCGGTGTCCGAGGCGCCGAGCAACGCCCCCTCCGCGGCGATCGGTGACTCCAACCTCGCCGAGACCGGTGCGAACTCCAACACCGGTCTGATCGCCGGTGTCGCCGGTGCCCTCGTCGTCGTCGGCGGTGGCGCGGTGTACTTCGGCATGCGCCGCCGTGGCGCGAAGAGCGGTAGCTGACGCTCCGCCCGCCGTACCGACATCCGGCCCGTCCCCGTCACGCACGGGGGCGGGCCGCTGTCTTTTCGCGCGTCAGCCGAGGACGACGGTCTCCGCCGCGTCGAACTCCACCCCGGTCTCGGCGCCGGTCTCCCGTGCCTCGCGCAGCGGACAGGCCGCCTCCAGGTGCGGGCCTCCGTCCTGGGGCTGGAGCCGGAGCGCCACATGGGTGCCCTTGAAGGTGCGGGCGGTCACCGTGCAGGCCAGGCCCTCACCGGCGGCCACCAGCCGCACCCCGGCGGGCCGCACCAGCAGCTCCACGGCGCCCTGCGGTGACCCCTCGGGCACGGGCAGCTTGCCCCAGGGAGTGTCGGCGGCCGTCCCGGTCACGCTCGCCGGGACCACGTTCTCGAAGCCGAGGAACCGGGCCACGAAGGCGTCGGCCGGCCTGCGCCACACCTCCAGCGGGGTCCCGGACTGCGCGATCCGCCCGTCCCGCATCACCACCACCCGGTCGGCCAACGCGAACGCCTCGCCCTGGTCGTGGGTGACAGCGAGCACGGTGGTGCCCAACCGGCTGAAGAGTTCACGGAGTTCGACCACCAGCCGCTCCCGCAGCGAGCGGTCCAACTGCCCGAGCGGCTCGTCCAGCATCAGCAGCCTCGGCCGGGGCGCGAGCGCCCGCGCCAGGGCCACCCGCTGCTGCTCACCGCCCGACAGCCCGGCCACCGCCCGCCGGGCCGCGCCGGGCAGCCCGACCAGCTCCAGCAACTCCGTTACCTGAACATCCCGTTGACTCTTCGGCATGCCGTGCATACGGAGCCCGAAGGCGACGTTGCCGCCCACGTCCCGCTGCGGGAAGAGCTGGTGGTCCTGGAACATCAGGCCGACCCCGCGCCGGTGCGCGGGCACACCAGCCTGGTCGCGGCCGTCGAGCAACACCCGTCCGCCGTCCAGGGGTTGGAGTCCGGCCACGCTCCGCAGCAGGGTCGACTTGCCGCTGCCGCTGGGCCCGAGCACGCACACCACCTCATGCTCGGCGACACCCAGGTCCACCGTGTCGAGCACCGGCCGCCCGCCGAGACGGACGGTCGCCTCCTCGAGGCTCAGCAGCATCAGAACTCCCCCGTCCGGTCGGTGCGCAGCCGCTCCAGTACGAGCAGCGCGGCCGCGCAGACCACCATGAGAATCGTGGAAAGGGCCATCGCCTGGCCGTAGTTCAGCTCCCCCGGCCGGCTCAGCAGCCGGGCCACCGCGACCGGCAGCGTGGGGTTGTCGGGCCGGGCGATGAACACGGTCGCCCCGAACTCACCGAGCGACACCGCGAACGCGAACCCCGCCGCGATCAGCAACGCCCGCCGCACCAGCGGAAGATCGACCTCCCGCCACACCCGCCAGGGCGAGGCACCGAGCACGGCCGCCGCCTCCCGGAGCCGGGTGTCCACCGCCCGCAGCACCGGCAGCATGGTCCGTACGACGAAAGGCGCGCCGACCAGCGCCTGGGCGAGCGGGACCAGGAACCAGGACTGGCGCAGGTCCAGCGGCGGCTCGTCCAGCGCGATCAGGAAGCCGAAGCCGACCGTCACGGCGGAGACGCCGAGCGGCAGCATCAGCAGCGCGTCGAACCCGCGCATCAGCCGGCCCGCGTCCCGGCGGGCCAGCGCGGCGGCGGCCAGGGCGCCGACCACCAGGGCGATACCGGTGGCGGCGACCGCGTACTCCAGCGAGGTCCACACCGCGTGCAGCGGCGCCACCAGGAACGTACCGCCGTCGGCGTCGGACAGCGCCCGGTAGTAGGCGAAGCCCGGCGCGTCCAGCGAGCGGCGCACCAGCACGCCGAGCGGCAGCACCAGCAGCACCGCGACGGTGGCCAGCACCCCGCCGAGCAGCGCCCACTGGCCGGCGCCGCGCGGACGGCGGGCGGTGACGGAGGCGTCGACCAGGCGCAGCGCGGTCTCCCGGCGCCGTACCGTCCAGGCGTGCACGGCGAGGATCGCGCCGACCGCGGCGAACTGCACCAGGGTGAGGACGGCGGCCGTGGTCAGGTCGAAGACCTCGGAGGTCTGGCGGTAGATCTCCACCTCCAGGGTGGAGAAGGTGGGGCCGCCGAGGATCTGGACCACGCCGAAGGAGGTGAAGGTGAACAGGAAGACCATCAGCGCGGCGGCGGCCACGGCGGGGGCCAGCGCGGGGAGGGTCACCTGGCGCCAGGCGCGCAGCGGGGAGGCGCCGAGCATCCGGGCGGCCTCCTCCTGCCGGGGGTCGAGCTGTCCCCAGAGCCCGCCGACGGTGCGGACGACGACGGCGTAGTTGAAGAAGACGTGCGCCAGCAGGATCGCCCACACCGTGGTGTCCAGGCGGACGCCCCAGAGCTCGTCCAGCAGTCCGCCGTGGCCGACCAGGGCGAGGAACGCGGTGCCGACGACCACCGTGGGCAGCACGAACGGCACGGTGACCACGGCCCGCAGCACCTGTTTGCCGGGGAACTCCAGCCGGGCGAAGACCCAGGCGGCGGGCAGCGCGATCAGCAGGGTGAGCGCGGTGGAGGCGAGCGCCTGCCAGGTGGTGAACCACAGCACGTGCCGGATGTCGGAGCGGCCCAGCACCTCGGCGAACCGCCCGAGGTGCCAGGTGCCGTCGGCCTTGAGCCCGCGCGCGGTGATCGCGGCGACGGGCCAGGCGAAGAACAGCGCGAAGAACGCGACGGGCAGGGCCATGAGCCCCAGCCGCGCCGCGCTCCCGCGGCTTCGCCGTCCGGCCGCTTCGGCTACTTCAGTACGAGCGACGTCCACGAGCTGACCCACTGGTCGCGGTTGGCGGCGATCTTCTCGGGCGCCATGGTCTGCGGGTCCTTGACGGCGGGACCGTACTTCGTGAACTCGGCGGGGACCTTCGCGTCCTTGATCACCGGGTACACGAACATGTTCAGCGGCATGTCCTGCTGGAACTGCTTCGACAGCAGGAAGTCGAGGAACGCCTTGCCGCCCGCGGGGTTCTTGGCGTGGTTCAGCAGGCCGGCGAACTCGACCTGGCGGAAGCAGGTGCCGTCCGCCACGCCGGTCGGGGCGGTCGACGGCTTCTTCTTGGCATAGATCACCTCGGCAGGCGGCGAGGAGGCGTACGACACGACGAGCGGCCGGTCACCGCCCGCCTTCTTGCCCTCCGACGAGCCGGAGAACTCCTGGTAGTACGCCTGCTCCCAGCCGTCGACAACCTTGACGCCGTTGGCCTTCAGCTTCTTCCAGTACCCCTCCCAGCCCTTGTCGCCGTAACTCGCGGCGCTGCCGAGCAGGAAGCCGAGGCCGGGCGAGGAGGTGGCCGCGTTCTCGGTGACCAGGAGGTTCTTGTACTTCGGGTCCGCGAGGTCGGCGAAGGTGCGCGGCGGCTTCAGCTTGTGCTCGGTGAAGTACGCCTTGTCGTAGTTGACGCAGATGTCGCCGTGGTCGACCGGGGTGACGCGGTGCCTGTCCCCGTCGAGCTGGAAGGCGGGGTCGACCTGGCCGAGGCCCTTGGCGGCGTACGGCTGGAAGAGGCCGTTGTCGAGGGCGCGGGAGAGCAGGGTGTTGTCGACGCCGAAGAAGACGTCGCCCTGGGGGTTGTCCTTGGTGAGGACCGCCTTGTTGACGGCCTGCCCGGCGTCGCCGTCCTTGAGGACGCGCACCTTGTAGCCGGACTGCTTCTCGAAGTCCGCGATCACGCTCTTGGACGCGGCCCACGAGTCGTGGCTGACGAGGGTCACGGTCTTGGTGTCCGCGCTCCCCTTGGTGTCGGTGGACCCGCACGCGGAGAGCGTGAGCAGGCCGAGGCCGACCGCCGCGGCCACGAAGGTCTTGGTGTGCACTGGTGGTCCTCCTGGGTGGGCCAGGAAGAGACGCGGCCCTGCCCGGACTCCGCGTGGGAGGCCGGGCAGGGCGCAACAGCTTGAGTGATGACCGAACTTCCTACCCAGAATGACCTGGGCGAGGTTCAGAGGGTCTGCGGCCTGGTTGCCGCACTCTCAGCGCTGTGGCGCTCCCCTGTCGGAATATGCAGATGTATGACTGGTATGACGTTGTACTGACCGGCCCAGGTTACCGCTCGGTGGCCGCGAGCTGGCCACACGCCCCGTCGATCTCCTGACCGCGGGTGTCCCGGACGGTCACCGGCACGCCGTGCGCGGCGATGGCCTGCACGAACGCCTTCTCGTCCTCGGGACGGGAGGCGGTCCACTTGGAGCCGGGGGTGGGGTTGAGCGGGATCAGGTTGACGTGCACGGGCCTGCCCTTGAGCATCCGGCCGAGCCGGTCACCGCGCCACGCCTGGTCGTTGATGTCCCGGATCAGGGCATACTCGATGGACAGCCGGCGGCCCGACTTCTCCGCGTACTCGAACCCGGCGTCCAGCACCTCACGCACCTTCCACCGCGTGTTCACGGGGACGAGGGTGTCGCGCAGCTCGTCGTCGGGGGCGTGCAGGGAGATCGCCAGCCGGCACTTGAAGCCCTCGTCGGCGAAGCGGTGGATGGCGGGGACGAGGCCGACCGTCGACACGGTGATGCCGCGCTGGGACAGGCCGAGGCCGTCGGGGGCGGGGTCGGTGAGCGCCCTGATGGCCCCCACCACTCGCTTGTAGTTGGCGAGCGGCTCGCCCATGCCCATGAACACGATGTTGGAGAGCCGGGCGGGGCCGCCGGGTACTTCCCCGTCCCTGAGCGCGCGCATGCCGTCCACGATCTGGTGCACGATCTCGGCGGTGGACAGGTTCCGGTCCAGGCCCGCCTGCCCGGTCGCGCAGAACGGGCAGTTCATCCCGCACCCGGCCTGGCTGCTGATGCACATGGTGACCCGGTCCGGGTACCGCATCAGCACCGACTCCACGAGCGTGCCGTCGAACAGCCGCCACAGCGTCTTACGGGTGGTGCCCTGGTCCGTGGCCAGATGCCGGACCACCGACATCAGCTCCGGGAACAGCGCCTCCCGCAGCCTCTCCCGCGAGCCGGCCGGGATGTCCGTCCACTGCTCGGGGTCGTGCGCGTACCGCGCGAAGTAGTGCTGCGAAAGCTGCTTGGCACGAAACGGCTTCTCCCCCGCCTCCGCGACAGCGTCCTTCCGCTCCGCGGGCGAAAGGTCGGCGAGATGCCGCGGCGGCTTCTTGGCTCCGCGGGGGGCGACGAAAGTGAGTTCTCCGGGCTTGGGCATGGTGGTACCAGTGTCTCAGATCGACTTGGGTGGCCCGGGCCACCGCCCACCACGGCCCCCGCAGGGCCCCCAACGGAAATAGGCCCCGCCCTGCCATCGCAGAACGGGGCCTATCCGAGACCGGAGTGCTCAGGACCCCACGAACGCCACCAGCAGCAGCCACACCACCGGGGCCGTCGGCAGCAGGGAGTCCAGGCGGTCCATGATTCCTCCGTGGCCGGGGAGGAGGGTGCCCATGTCCTTGATGCCGAGGTCGCGCTTGATCATGGACTCGCCGAGGTCGCCCAGCGTGGCGCTGCACGCGACCGCGAGGCCGAGGACCAGGCCCTGCCACCAGGCGCCGTCGTCGATGAGGAACTGCATGCACAGCGCGCCGGCGACCATGGCGAAGGCGACCGCGCCCAGCAGGCCCTCGCGGGTCTTGCCGGGGCTGATGCGCGGAGCGAGCTTGTGCTTGCCGAAGCGCCAGCCGACCGCGTACGCGCCGGTGTCGCTGACCACGGTGAGGACCAGGAACGTCAGCACCCGCCAGGCCCCGTCCTCGGCGGTGAGCATCATCGCCACGAAGGTCGCCAGGAACGGCACGTAGAACGCGGCGAAGACGCCGGCCGTGACGTCCTTGAGGTAGCCCTCCGGCGGCTGGGTCATCCGCCAGACCAGGACGGCCAGCGCGGTGAGCGCCATGGCGACCCAGGCACCCTCGGCGCCGCGCGCGTACCCGGCGACCACCATGGCCGCACCGCCCACCGCGAGCGGCACCAGGGGTGCCCTGATCCCCTTGCGCTCCTGGAGCCTGCTGGTCAGCTCCCACAGACCGACGACCACCGCGACGGCGACCACACCGACGAAGACGGCCTTGACGACGAAGAGCGAGGCGATGATCACCACGCCGAGCCCCACGCCGACGCCTATGGCCGCGCTCAGGTCGCGGCCCGCGGTCTTCTTCGGCACGGGCACCGGCTGAGGGGCGTCAGGCATCGGGTCGTCGTCCTGGTCTCCGCCATACGCGGGTACGTCGGGCACGCTGGGCATGGGGCGAGTCTGCTGCGCCTCGGGCGCATCGTAAGCGGGACCCGCCGTGACAGCCCCCTGGACAGGCCCACCCGCGGTGGGCCCCCAGTACCCGGCCTGCCCCGCCTGCGGCGGCGCCCCCCAGGAAGAGTCGCTCATCAGACTTCGAGCAGCTCCGCTTCCTTGTGCTTGAGGAGCTCGTCCACCTGCGCCACGTACTTGGCGGTCAGGTCGTCGAGCTCCTTCTCGGCGCGGCGGCCCTCGTCCTCGCCGACCTCGCCGTCCTTGATCAGCTTGTCGATGGCGTCCTTGGCCTTGCGGCGCACGGAACGGATCGAGACCTTGGCGTCCTCGGCCTTGTGCTTGGCGACCTTGATGTAGTCGCGGCGGCGCTCCTCGGTCAGCTCGGGGAACACCACACGGATGATGTTGCCGTCGTTGCTGGGGTTGACGCCCAGGTCGGAGTCACGGATCGCCTGCTCGATGTTGCGCAGCGCGCTCTTGTCGAACGGGGTCACCACGGCCATGCGCGGCTCCGGCACGGAGAACGAGGCGAGCTGGTTGATCGGCGTCGGGGCACCGTAGTAGTCCGCCACGATCTTGTTGAACATCGCGGGGTGCGCACGGCCGGTGCGGATCGCGGCGAAGTCCTCCTTGGCGACCACGACGGCCTTCTCCATCTTCTCCTCGGCTTCGAGGAGGGTCTCTTCGATCACCACTTGCTCCTGCGTGTCTTGAGTAAGGCCCGGCCGCGGTGCCCGATCGGGCGGCGAGCCGGCTGCGTCGCGTCTGCTTCCTGCACGGTTCCCGACCGGCAGGACATTGTCCATCCCCCGGCCGGGGCGCGTCCCGTCCTTGCCCCGGACGGGTCGCGCCGGTGGGGCGGGGTCGCCGGTCAGTCCCGGCTGCCCTCGTCACCCACGAGCGTGCCGATCTTCTCACCCTTGACGGCCCGCGCGATATTGCCCTCGGCCAGCAGCTCGAACACGAGGATCGGCAGGCTGTTGTCGCGGCACAGGGTGACGGCGGTGGCGTCGGCGACCTTGAGGTCGCGGGTGATGACCTCGCCGTAGCCGAGCGCGTCGAACTTGACGGCGTCGGGGTTGGTCTTGGGGTCGGCGTCGTAGACCCCGTCCACACCGTTCTTGCCCATGAGCAGCGCCTCGGCGTCGATCTCCAGGGCGCGCTGGGCGGCGGTGGTGTCGGTGGAGAAGTACGGCATGCCCATCCCGGCACCGAAGATGACCACGCGGCCCTTCTCCAGGTGCCGGATGGCGCGCAGCGGGATGTACGGCTCGGCGACCTGGCCCATGGTGATGGCGGTCTGCACGCGGCTGTCGATGCCCTCCTTCTCCAGGAAGTCCTGGAGGGCGAGGCAGTTCATCACGGTGCCGAGCATGCCCATGTAGTCGGAGCGGGCCCGGTCCATGCCGCGCTGCTGCAGCTCGGCGCCGCGGAAGAAGTTGCCGCCGCCGATCACGACTGCGATCTCGGCGCCGTCACGCACGACGGCGGCGATCTCGCGGGCGATCTTGTGCACCACGTCCGGGTCGACGCCGAGGCCACCACCGCCGGAGAAGGCCTCTCCGGACAGCTTCAGCAGAAACCGGCCGCGCACTTTGCCGTCGTCGCTCTTCTGGGCCTTGGTGGTCATGGAGATCCCGCCTCTTTCACGTGTTGCACATACGAAGAAGGCCATTGCCGGTGGGTCGCTTCTCGCTCCCTTGCGCGGCAATGGCCTCCTCGTCAGATCTGCTGCCGTCCGCCGCACAGCCGCGGACGGCGGTCTGCGCGGACGACTGCTGTCGACCCTATCGGGGTCACGCGTCGATCGCGGTACGGACTCAGATGCCGACCTTGATGCGCGAGAAGCGCTTCAGGGTGACACCGGCCTCGTCCAGCACCTTCTGGACCGACTTCTTGTTGTCCAGGGCGTACGGCTGGCCGAGCACCGTGGCGTCCTTGAAGAAGCCGTTGAGACGACCCTCGACGATCTTGGCGATCGCGGCCTCGGGCTTGCCCTCGGCGCGGGTGGTCTCCTCGGCGATGCGACGCTCGGACTCGACGACCTCGGCCGGCACGTCCTCCTTGGAGAGGTACTTCGGCGCGAACGCGGCGATGTGCTGGGCGATGCCCTTGGCGACCTCGGCGTTGGGCTTGTCCAGCTCGACGAGGACACCGATCTGCGGGGGCAGGTCGGGCATCGTGCGGTGCATGTACGCGGTGACGTAACCGTCGGTGAACTGCGCGAAGCGGTCCAGGACGATCTTCTCGCCGAGGTTGGCGTTGGCCTCGTCCACGAACGCCTGGACGGTCTTGCCGGGCTCGATCTCGGAGGCGAGGAGCGCCTCGATGTCGGCCGGCGAGGTCTTGGCGACGTGCTCGGCGATGGCGTTGGCCACGGCCTGGAACTTGTCACCCTTGGCGACGAAGTCCGTCTCGCACTTCAGCTCGACGAGGACACCCTCGGAGTTGTCGTCGGCGATGATGGAGACCACGGCGCCGTTCTCGGCGGAGCGGCCCTCACGCTTGGCGACGCCCTTCTGGCCCTTGATGCGCAGCGCCTCGACGGCCTTCTCGACGTTGCCCTCGGCCTCGTCCAGCGCCTTCTTGCAGTCCATCATGCCGGCGCCGGTGAGCTCACGGAGCTTCTTGACGTCGGCGGCGGTGTAGTTCGCCATGAGTCTGTGAGTCTTTCTGGAAGTCTTGGGAGATCGGAGATCCGCACGGGCCCGCGACCGGCCGGTGGCCGGGTCGCGGGCGTCGTGTCGGGCTACGGATGACGGGCGGGGGCGGGGTTCGTGCCGCCCCCACCGTCAGCGCCGGTGTCAGGCCTGCTCGGCCTTGGGGGCCTCGACCTCGGCGGCAGCCGCGGGGGTCTCGACCTCGGCGGCAGCCTCCTCGACGGCCTCGGAGACCGGGGCGTCGGGGGCCGGCGACTCGGCGGCGATCTCGACGGCCTCGGCAGCCTCGTCGGCCTTCTTCTCGCCCTCGAGCAGGTCGCGCTCCCACTCGGCCAGCGGCTCGGCCGCGGCCTTCTCGCCCTTGTCACCGGTGGCGACGCGCGAGCGGGAGATGAGGCCCTCGGCGACGGCGTCGGCGATCACGCGGGTGAGCAGGGTGACGGAGCGGATCGCGTCGTCGTTGCCCGGGATCTTGTAGTCGACCTCGTCGGGGTCGCAGTTGGTGTCGAGGATGGCGACGACCGGGATGTTGAGCTTCCGGGCCTCGCCGACCGCGATGTGCTCCTTCTTGGTGTCCACGATCCAGACGGCGCTGGGCACCTTGGACATCTCGCGGATACCACCGAGGGTCTTCTCGAGCTTGGCCTTCTCGCGGGAGAGGACCAGCAGCTCCTTCTTGGTCAGACCGGAGGCGGCGACGTCCTCGAAGTCGATCTGCTCGAGCTCCTTGAGGCGCTGCAGACGCTTGTAGACGGTCGAGAAGTTGGTGAGCATGCCGCCCAGCCAGCGCTGGTTGACGTAGGGCATGCCGACGCGGGTGGCCTGCTCGGCGATGGCCTCCTGCGCCTGCTTCTTCGTGCCGACGAACATGACCGTGCCGCCGTGGGCGACGGTCTCCTTGACGAACTCGTAGGCGCGGTCGATGTACGACAGCGACTGGAGCAGGTCGATGATGTAGATGCCGTTGCGCTCGGTGAAGATGAAGCGCTTCATCTTCGGGTTCCAGCGACGGGTCTGGTGACCGAAGTGGACGCCGCTCTCCAGCAGCTCCCGCATCGTGACGACGGCCATGGCCATCTCCTTGAGTTTCTCGGTTGTGCCGCGTCCGCCGGACGGCGGTCGCGCCTGACGCCCGCGGTGCGCCGTGCCGCGAAGGACCGAGGGGCGCTTGTACGAACCCTGTGACGGGCTTCGTACCGGGGCGTGCGAAGTCGACCCGGTGACCCGGATCGCCAGAAGAAGTGTACGGGACGGCCAGGGCACCGGGTGACGCCGCTGTCCACAACCGGCAGGTTGTCCACAGATCCCGCCAAGATCGGCCGTCGAACGACAGGGTTCTCGCATGCGACCACTGGTGCGATACGTGACGAACTGGGCGATCCCGCCACTGCTGTTGACCTTCGCGGTGCTCACGCCCCTGGCGTGGGCGGACCCGCCGCCTCCGGAGAAACCGCCTGGTGAGCGGGTGCCCGCGCTGGCCCGGACCTGGCCGGTGGGGACGCGTCCGGCGGTGCTGCGGGGCTGGGAGCCACCCGCCACCGTGTACGCCGCCGGGCACCGGGGCGTGGACCTGGCGGCGGCGCCGGGTGCCCCGGTGCGGGCGGTGGCGGCAGGCCGGGTGTCGTACGCGGGGCGGGTGGCGGGCCGGGGCGTGGTCGCGGTGGCACTGGGGGGTACGTCGCTGCGGACGACGTACGAGCCGGTGCGCACCGAGATCAAGGAGGGTACGGAGGTGGGTGCCGGGGAGGTGGTGGGGACGGTGGAGGGCACCGGGTCGCACTGCCCGGAGGCGTGCGTGCACTGGGGGCTGCTGGACGGCGAGACCTATCTGAACCCGCTGGACCTGCTGCCGCCTTGACTGCTCGGCCGTGGTCCGTCCCGGCTGCTGCCGGTGCTGGGGGTTCCGGTGCCGTCCGGTTGAGCGGTCTCAGCCCCGGACGCTCAGCCCCGGACGCCGCGCAGCGCCATGGCGACCGCGGCCTCGGTGATCACCTCGGGGTGCTCGGCCGCACCGAGTTCGATACGGCGCACGGCCGCGTCGACGACGCCCTGGAGCAGCATCGCGGCGAGCCGGGGTTCCTCGTGGCCCAGGCCGGCCAGCGCCTCGACGATCATCGCCACGAGCCCGCCGTGCGCGGCGCGGATCTTGTCCCGCGCACCGGAGTCGAGTTCGCTCGCGGAGATCGCCACGACGGCCCGGTGCCGCCGGTCCCCGACCAGGGCGAGCTGGCGGCGCACATACGCCTCGACCTTGTCCTCGGCGGTGGGCGCGTCCGCCATCGCGGTTTCGACCTCCGCCGCCCAGACGGGGAAGTCGACCTCGCACAGCTCCTCGACCACGGCGGCGCGCGAGCGGAAGTACTCGTACACCGACGACCTGGCAAGTCCGGTGCGCTCCGCGAGCGCGGGGAAGGTCAGCGCGTCCGTCCCGCCCTCGGACAGCAGGGTCCGGGCCGCGTCCAGCAGGGCGGCTCGCTGCATCGACCGGTGCTCGGCCACGGAGGCCGCTCGAATCCTTGGCACGCACCCACTTTACGGACCGGCCGCGAAACGCGGCAGGAGTCAGCGTCCGAAGCTCGCCAGCTTGGCCCGGAGCTGGAGCACCGACTTGGTGTGGATCTGGCTGACCCGGCTCTCGGTGACGCCGAGGACGTTGCCGATCTCGGCGAGGGTCAGCCCCTCGTAGTAGTAGAGCGTGACCACGGTCTTCTCGCGGTCGGGCAGGGTGTTGATGGCCCGCGCCAGGAAGCGGCGCAGCTCCCGGTCCTCGGCCACTTCGACGGGGTTGTCGGCGGCGGTGTCCTCCAGGGTGTCCATGAGGCTGAGCCGGCCGCCGCCCTCGCCGCCGACGTGCAGCAGTTCCTCCAGGGCGACCACGTTGGCCAGGGACAACTGGCTGAAGACCGCGTGCAGCTCCTCCACCTCGACGCCCAGCTCGGTGGCGACCTCCTGCTCGCTCGGGGTCCGCCGCAGCTTCGCCTCCAGCGTGGCGTAGGCCCGTTCGTAGTTGCGCGCCTTCTGCCGGACCGAACGGGGAATCCAGTCCAGCGCCCGCAGTTCGTCGATCATGGCGCCGCGAATCCGGGTGATCGCGTACGTCTCGAACTTGATCTCGCGCTCGATGTCGAACTTCTCGATCGCGTCGATCAGCCCGAACACCCCGGAGGAGACGAAGTCGGCCTGCTCCACGTTGGGCGGCAGCCCGACGCTCACCCGGCCCGCCACGTACTTCACGAGCGGCGAGTAGTGCAGGATGAGCTGCTCCCGGAGGCGCTCGTCCCCCGTCGCCTTGTACGACCGCCACAGCTCGTCGAGCGTCGAGGGAGCGGGCGGCCGCACGCTGCCGCCGTCGCGGGCGGCTGGGGGGGCCGCCGCCCGGTCGGAGCCGGAGGTGTGCTGGGGCATTCGTCGCCTAGTGCCGTTCTGCCGTGAAGTGCCGTGAACTGCCGTGCCGTGTGTGGGGGATGCGGGGTAGGTGCTGGACACGCGGGTCGTCGGGGGCGCGGGCCGCGCAGGTGGGTGCGGGCCGGGCCGGCCCGTCCGTGCCCGAGCTTTCGTGAGCGTAGCGTGACTGAGGAGTCGCGGTGTGCGAACAACGGGGCACCACCCGTGCGCGCACCCCTGTGCGACCCCGCTGCCCCGCTTCACCCGGTTCGCTCAGCGTGACCGGTTACGGGCGTCAACTCCGGTAAATCCCAAGGGCGTAGAGGATTCCCCCGGACGGCCGAACACCCTCGGTCAGAGCGGGTGCGGGTCTTTCCGGACCGGGAGCACCGCCTGGCGTGTCAACTTCCAGCCGTCGTCGTGTCGTTCGACATAGCCAAGCGCTCGAAGCTCGTACAGCCGGGCGACCGCCTCCTGACGGGTGGTGCGTGCCTCGCGGGCGATCTCCTCGGGTCCGGCCGGGCGGGCGGCGGACAGGGCGGCGAGGACGGTGGCCGCGTCGGGGTCGAGCAGGTCGCGCGGGAGCACCGGGCCGCGCCGGGGCGGGGCCAGTTCGCCGATCCCGCCGACGAGTTCGACGACATCCGCCGCGTCGGTGACGAGCACCGCCTCCCCGCGCAGCAGCTCGTGCACCCCTGCGGAGCGCCCGCTGGTCACGGGCCCGGGCACGCCCATGGTGAATCTGCCGAGCCGCTGGGCGGCGCGGGCCGTGGCGAGGGAACCACTGCGGCAGGCGGCCTCCACGACGACCGTGCCCCGGGTGAGCGCGGCGATCACCCGGTTGCGGACGATGAAACGGCTGGGCGTCGGATGATCACCGGGCGGCAACTCCCCGATGACGAGACCTTGTTGCGCGATCCGGTCGATCAGTGCGGCGTGTCCGCGCGGATAGGCCTGGTCCACTCCCGAGGCCAGCACGGCGACGGTGGCCCCGTCGGCCGCGAGGGCGCCCCGGTGCGCGGCTCCGTCGACCCCGTACGCCCCGCCGGAGACGACCACCCAGCCCTGTTCGGCCAGCCCGGCGGCGAGGGTGGCGGCCACATGGGCGCCGTACTCGGTGCAGGCACGGGCCCCCACGATGGCGACGGACCGCAGGGCCCACATCCGCAGCCCCGGCCGGCCGCGCACCCACAGGCCCACCGGGCGCCCGTCGCCCAGGTCGTCGAGCTGGGCGGGCCACTCGGCGTCCCCCGGACACACGAAGCGCGCCCCGGCCTCCCGCGCGGCCGCCAGGTCCGCCTCCGGCTCGGCGCGCTCCGCCCGCGCCAGCAGCCCGCGCCAGCGGGAGCCGCTCACCCCCGGCAGGGGCGCACCGCCCTCCCGCAGCCTCCGCACCACCTCCGGCACCCCGAAGAGCCGCAGCCACCGTCCGCCGACGTCGTCGCCGGGCTCGATCACGCGGGTGAGGAACACCCGCCCGGTCCGCTCCTCCTCCGCACGGTCCGCCGTCATGCCAGGGCCCCGATGGCCATGGGGACGCCACGGGGGACGCCGGTGCGCAGTTGCAGGGCGAGGGCCACGTCCCCGGCGTCCGGACGGTCGTGTCCAACCAGGTCGGCGACGGTCCACGCGACCCGCAGCACCCGGTCGATGCCGCGAGCGGTGAGCACGCCCCGCTCCAGATTGCGCTCGGCCTCGTCCATCGCGCCCGCGACGGCGTGGAAGCGGCTGCGCAGTTCCCGGCCGGGCACCTCGCTGTTGGTGCCCCACGAGGTCCCGGCAAGGCGGGCCGCCGCCCGCTGCCGGGCTTCCCGCACCCGGTCGGCCACGGTCGCGGTGGACTCGCCGCGCGCACCGGGGGCGGTCAACTGGGCGCGGGTCACCGGATCGACCTCGACCCGCAGGTCCACCCGGTCCAGCAGCGGGCCGGAGAGACGGGAGTGGTAGCGCCGGATCGCGGAGGGCGGACAGTCGCACAGGGAGTCGCGCTGCGAGAAACGCCCGCACGGGCAGGGGTTGGCCGCGAGCACCATCAGGAACCGCGCCGGGAAGCGCACCACGCCCGTACTCCGCGCGATCACCACGTGCCCGGACTCCAGCGGCTGTCGCAGCGCGTCCAGCGTCTGGCTGTGGAACTCGGGCGCCTCGTCCAGGAAGAGCACGCCCCGGTGGGCCAGGGAGACGGCGCCGGGCCGGCCGATGCCGGGGCCGCCGCCGACCAGCGACTGCATGGTGGCCGAGTGGTGCGGGGCGCAGTAGGGCGCCACGTCGATGAGCGGCTTGCCCGGTGGCAGCAGCCCGGCCACCGAGTGCACGGCGGTGACCTCCAGGGAGTCCTGCCGGGTCAGCCGGGGCAGTACGGCGGGGAGCCGTTCGGCGAGCATCGTCTTCCCCGCGCCCGGTGGCCCTTCGAGGAAGAGGTGGTGACCGCCGGCCGCGGCCACTTCCACCGCCGTGCGTGCCGAGGTCTGGCCCACCACGTCGGCCAGGTCATGGCCCTGGTCGTGCTGGGCCGCTCCGGCGCTGTGGATGCCGGTGGCCGAGCCCGTACCGGGCATCCGGAGCCCGGCGAGGAGCGGATCGGGGCGACCGGGGGCGTCCGGCTCCTCCTCGGGCACCGGTTCGTCGGCGAGGACGGCGATGAGCTGGCGCAGACTGCGTACGCCGAGCACGGACACTCCGGGCACCAGCGCGGCCTCGGCCGCGGCGCACTCCGGGACGACGACCTGGGTGTACCCGGCGTCGGCGGCGGCCAGTACGGCGGGCAGGATGCCCCGGACCGGCCGGACCCGGCCGTCCAGCCCGAGTTCGCCGATCATCACGATGTCGGCGAGCACCCTGGGGTCGATACGCTCGGCCGCGCCGAGTACGGCGCTCGCCACGGCGAGATCGAATCCCGAGCCGCCCTTGGGCACCGAGGCGGGGCTCAGTCCCACGGTGAGCTTCTTCTGCGGCCACTCGCCGCCGGAGTTGACCACGGCGGCCCGGACCCGGTCCCGGCTCTCCGAAAGACTCTTGTCGGGCAGCCCCACCAGGGTGAAGGCGGCCACTCCGGGCTCGAGGTCGGCCTGGACCTCGACGAGGACACCCTCGACACCGACCAGGGCCACCGAGCAGGTGCGGGCGAATCCCATTCAGGCCACCCCCCGCGCATGCTCCACGGCGGGCGCCCCGCGCCGGGGCAACAGCACCCCGACCAGATCGACCCGGACCCCTCCCGGCGGTGCTCCGCCGTGCGTATGCACCCATCGTTCGGCCAGGTCCAGCAGCCGTCGTGCCTTCTCGGGCGTGACGGCGGCCATCGGGTGCTGGAACTCCCCGCCCCGCCGGGTCTTCACCTCGCAGACGACCAGCGTGCCGCCGTCCCGCGCCACGATGTCGATCTCACCGGAGCGTCCGCAGCGCCAGTTGCGCTCCAGGATGCTCATCCCGGCCTCGGTCAGCCGCCGCGCGGCCAGATCCTCGCCGTACCTGCCCAGTCCACTGCGTGCCTTGTTCATGTCGGCACCACCTCCGGCACCCACCGTGACGGGGCACGCCGAAAGAAGTGGATCATGGTGGACGGAGCCTCAGTTGTGGATATCCCCGCCACCCGAACAGGTGATCTACGCCCGGCTCACCAGCGGAGATCACCCGCTCGGCAACTCCAGATCGCTCTTGTTCAGCTCCTCGATGTTCACGTCCTTGAACGTCAACACCCGGACCTGCTTGACGAACCGCGCCGGGCGGTACATGTCCCACACCCAGGCGTCGGCCATCGACACCTCGAAGAACACCTCACCCTGGACCGAGTGCACCTGCATCTCGTAGTCGTTGGTGAGGTAGAAGCGCCGTTCCGTCTCGATCACGTATTTGAACAGACCGACGACGTCTCGGTACTCCCGGTAGAGCTTCAGCTCCATCTCGGTCTCGTACTTCTCGAGGTCCTCGGCGCTCATGGCAGCTTCCCCTTCAGCCGTGCGATCCCCCCATTGTGCGCCAGTCCGCCGAACCCTCAGACGATTTCCGTGTCGAGGGTCACGGGCGTGGCCGGGGGACCCTCGTCGAGCAGCGTGCGCAGCAGCCCGGCGAGCCTGGTCGGATACACCGTCTCATGCGCCTGCTCGAGTTCCCGACACGTCCACCAGCGCGCTCCCGACACACTGCGCCGCTCCAGCTCGGTCAGCCCGAGAGCGGCCGTCACCGTCTGTGTCGTACGGGCCAGGTAGTACCACTCGTCCTGGTCCCAGCGGCGCCCGGCGAACGGGAAGGAGCACCGACGGCGCCACAGCACCGGGCCCAGTTCGACCTCGGTGATACCGGTCTCCTCGACCAGCTCCCTGAGCGCGGCCTGCTCGCGGGTTTCGGCGCCCTCCACACCGCCGCCGGGGGTGAACCACCAGTCGTCGGCCGGGTCGTCCGGCTCGTGGCCGTGCAGCAACAGGACGCGGTCCGCGGGGTCGAGCAGCACCACGCGGGCGACCTTGCGCAGACCGCCCGCACAGGTGTCCTCAGCCGGCATGGACCGGCTCCGCGCTGCTCCGGGCGCGGGAACGGCCCACGCGCGCCGCGACGGGACCGTAGGCGGCGCCGCCCAGGACCAGCACCGCACCGGCGACGATCATCACCTCGATCAGCGGCAGCGGACCCGGCTCCGACAGCGTGCCCAGCGCCTCGAACCCGGTCGGCCGGGTCAGCATGCCCCGCATCGGCCAGACCACGGAGTCCACGCGGGCGGCCACCGCGCTCCGGCTCACCGTGCCCTCGGCGGCGTCGGTGAGGTGGGCGGTGGAGTCCAGCGAGCCCTGGCGCTCGTCGCCGAGCAGGAAGAGGCGGCCCTTGGGCACGGTCACCGTCGGAAAGCCCTTGACCTCGGCCGGGGTGCCCTTGGGCAGGTAGGGCTCGTCGACCGGCTTGCCGTTGACGCTGAGCTTGCCGTCGGTGCAGCAGGCGACGGTGTCCCCGCCGACCGCGACCACCCGCTTGACCACGTCGGCACCGGTCACCCAGGTCTTGTCGCTGAACACCACCACGTCACCCCGGCGCACGTCCGCGCCGTCGACCCGCTGGGCCAGCACCCGGTCCCCGGCGTCGATGGTCGGGGTCATCGAGCTGGTCGGCACGGTGTAGGGCCGGTAGGTCACCGCGGCCCAGCCGAAGCCGGCCAGGAAGAGCAGCAGGCCGACGGCCACCGCCACGCCCGACAGCTTTCCGCCGAGGCCGCCCTTGGACTCCGCGCCTTGGGCACTTGCCATGTCGTCTCCCGGTCCCCTCCGCCGGGGTCGCCCGGCCTGTCACGATCCGCCTTTGGTAGCACACCGGGCCGGAAAGCCGCGAGGGCGGTGTCCCCCGGTGACCGGTTCTTCACCGGGTCTCCGGGAAACACCGCCCTCGGCAGTGCCCCTGGGTCACATCTGGGTGCCCCGCAAGCTCACGCCTCGCGCGCGGCCTCGGCGGCAGCGGGACGAGCGGCCTTACGGCGACGCCACACCGCCACCGGCACCACGAGCGCGACCGCACCGGCGCCCGGCGCGTACGGCAGCGAAGCGGCGGCGGAGCTCTGCTTGTCCAGGCCCGGCTGGTCGAAGGTGTCCGGGATCGGCAGGGTGCCCCAGCGGTTGATGGGCCACGCCTTCACGATCGCGCGTCCGACGACGTCCTTGACCGGCACCATGCCGTGGTTCTCGTCGGTCTGGTTGTACCGCGAGTCCCGCGAGTTCTGGCGGTGGTCGCCCATCACCCAGATGTAGCCCTTGGGCACCTTGACCTTGAACTGGCCGCCCTGGTCGTCCACGCTGCAGGGCGTGTTGCCGGGGTAGACGTACGGCTCGTCGAGCGCCTTGCCGTTGACCTTCAGCGGGGCGCTGCCCTCGCACTCGACCGTGTCGCCGCCGACGCCGATCACGCGCTTGATGAGGTCCTTCTCCTCGGCGGACGGCATCAGGCCGATCCAGCTCAGCGCCTTCTGCACCGCGTTCTGCTCCGGCGTCGGCTCGCCCGCCAGCCACTGGCCGGGGTCGTGGAAGACGACGACCTCGCCGCGCTCGGGCTCGGAGCCGAACCAGGGGGTGAGCTTGTCCACCAGGACGCGGTCACCCTGCTGGAGGGTGTTCTGCATCGAGTCGGACGGGATCGAGAACGCCTGCACCAGGAACGTCTTGATCAGCAGGGCCAGCACCAGCGCGATGCCGACGAGGATCGGCAGTTCCTTCCAGAACGAGCGCTGCTTCTCCGGCCGGCGCGCGGCACCACCGCCGCTACCGCCGCCTTCGTCGGTTCGCGGGGGCCCGCCGGGCGGGGTGCCGTCACCGGCCGCCGCGAAGCCGTTCCCGGAGTTCACGGCGCCGTCCGGGGCCGAGGCGTCGGACCCCACGGGGTGCCCGCGGTGCTCCTCGCCGTCGTGCCCCGACCGTGCGCCAACCGCCACATCCCCCACGCCAACTCCTTACTCTGTGCCGCCGCCTGCCCCATGCACGGTGCAGGCCCACCACTCCCATAACGAGCGGGAGTTCCGCAGGGGTCGGGAGCTGGGTCAGTCCGTTCGGATCGTAGGGGGCAACCCTATGCGACGGGGCACGGGCCGCACTCGCCCCGGACGCCGCGTCGGTGACGCTTGCGAAGGTTTTAGGTTCGTCCAGGCGCGTCCAGTGCGCGAAGGGCCAGCCGATGAACATCGCCCGGCCGACGACCGACTCCTCGGAGACGGTCCCGCCGTACGGGAGGTTCTGGTGATAGCGGGAGTCGGCGGAGTTGCCCCGGTGGTCGCCCATCACCCACAGGCGGCCCTTGGGCACCGTGATGTCGAAGGAGGTCGCGGAGGGGGCGTTGCCGGGGTAGATGTAGGCGCCCTCGGTGAGCGGGACGCCGTTGACCGTGACCCGGCCCTCGGCGTCGCAGCACTTCACATGGTCGCCGCCGACCCCGATGACCCGCTTGATCAGGTCCTTCTCGTTGTCGGAGGGGAGCAGGCCGATGAAGGTCAGTCCTTCCTTCACCTGCTTGACCACGACCGGGTCGTTCTTCTTCGGCGTCTCCTCGCCGGTCAGCCAGCCGCCCGGATCGTGGAACACCACCACGTCACCGCGGGCCGGCCTGGAGCCGAACCACGGGGTGAACTTGTCGACCAGCACCCGGTCCCCGATCCGGATCGTCTGCTCCATCGAGCCGGACGGGATCACGAACGCCTGCACCAAAAAGGTCTTCAGCACCAGCGCTATCAGCACCGCGACCCCGAGCAGCAGCGGGATCTCCCGTACCGCCGAACGTCTGCGTTTGCGCTTCACCTTGCGCTGGAGCTTGCGCCGCTCCGCCCGCGAACGGCCGGCGCTCGGCCGGGAGGTCCGGCGGGCGCCGGTGGGCAGCGGACTGTCGGCGGCCGCGCCGGACACCCCGCGCGGCCTTGCCCGGTTACCCATGCGCGGCCTCCGCGGCAGGTACGTGCGCGTAGGCGCCGGGGCGCTCGATGCGCGTCCGGTGGCCGTACGGCCAGACGATCCAGTCGGCGCGGCCCACCACGTCCTCCACCGGGACCATGCCGCCGCCGGGCGAGCCGAGATGGTCGCGGGAGTCGCTGGAGCGGGCGCGGTGGTCACCGAGCAGGAAGAGGCGGCCGTCGGGCACCACCACGTCGAAGGGCACGTCGGACGCGCTGTTCCCCGGATGGAGGAACCCCGTCTCGTCGACCGGGCGGCCGTTCACCTCGATCCTCCCCTCCCTGTCGCAGCAGACCACATGGTCGCCTCCCACCCCTGCAACGCGCTTGATGTAGTCGGCGTGCCCGAAGTAGCCGGTCCCGTCGAACACCACCACGTCACCGCGGCTCGGACGGGCACCGAAACGGTACGCCAACTTGTTTACGAGTACGCGGTCCCCGACCCTCAATCCGGGCTCCATGGAACCGCTCGGGATCTCGAACGGCTGGACCACGAACGTGCCGAGGAGCAGCAGGAAGGCGAGGCAGGTGAGGAGCGCCAGGGTGAACCGGCCGCCCGGCACCCGCTCGGCGAGCGGGGCCAACGCGAAACGCGACCGGCCCCGCGGACCCGGTGTACCGGGTGGGCGGAAACGGTCGCGTTCGGCGGGCTGTGCTTCGGTGTCCATCGGGGCCAGATGCTATCCGGCCCCGTCACGACTCCGGGCAGGCGCTCAGTTGTCGCGCTTCTCCTTGATCTTCGCGGCCTTGCCGCGCAGCTCACGGAGGTAGTACAGCTTGGCGCGGCGCACGTCACCGCGGGTGACGAGCTCGATCTTCTCGACGATCGGGGTGTGCACCGGGAAGGTACGCTCCACGCCGACGGAGAACGAGACCTTGCGGACCGTGAAGGTCTCGCGGACGCCCGAACCCTGGCGGCGGATCACGACGCCCTTGAACTGCTGCACACGCGAGCGGTTGCCCTCGATGACGCGGACGTGCACGTTGACGGTGTCACCCGGGCGGAAGGCCGGGACGTCGGTGCGCAGCGACGCGGAGTCGACGGTGTCGAGCAGGTGAGACATTTCGTCTGCTTTCTTCGCTGATGCCACAGGTCATCAACGGAACTAGATGTTCGAAGAGGTCTGCCGTGCGGGTCGGAACGGGCGTCGTGTCCCCCTGTGGCAGGGGCGCACGCCGGACGGACGCACAACAGCGGCCTATTCTTCCACGCCCTCGCTCCTGCGCCAAAATCGCCCGGACGAGTGGCCCTCCGGGTCCGGGGACCAGCCCAGGATGGAGAGCATCTCCCGGTCCTTCTTGTCGAGCGTCGCGGGGTCGCAGCGCTCGATCAGGTCGGGCCGGTTGGCGGTGGTGCGGCGCATCGCCTCGTCCCGCCGCCAGCGCGCGATCTTGCCGTGGTGGCCGCTGAGCAGCACGTCCGGGATGCCATGGCCCCGCCACTCGGGCGGCTTGGTGTAGACCGGCCCCTCCAGGAGGTTGGCCATCGCGCCGGGGGCGAAGGAGTCGTCCCGGTGCGACTCGGCGTTGCCGAGCACGCCGGGCAGCAGCCGGGCCACGGCCTCGGTGACGACCAGGACGGCCGCCTCGCCGCCCGCGAGGACGTAGTCCCCGATGGACACCTCGTAGACCGGCATCCGGGTCGCGTACTCGTCCATGACCCGGCGGTCGATGCCCTCGTAGCGGGCCGGGGTGAAGACCAGCCAGGGGCGGGCCGACAGTTCGACGGCGAGTTCCTGGGTGAAGGGGCGGCCGCTCGGGGTCGGCACGATCAGCGCGGGGCTGTGCGCGCCCGACTCGTAGCCGTCGGCCAGCACGGTGTCCAGGGCGTCGCCCCAGGGCTCGGTCTTCATGACCATGCCGGGGCCGCCGCCGTAGGGGGTGTCGTCGACCGTGTTGTGCCGGTCGTAGGTCCAGGAGCGCAGGTCGTGGACGTTCACGTCGAGCCGGCCGCGCGCGCGGGCCTTGCCGACGAGGGAGACGTTCAGCGGTTCCAGGTACTCCGGGAAGATCGTGACGACGTCGAGCCTCATGCGCCCTCGTCCTCGTCCCGCGCGGAAGCCTCGTCCCGCGCGGAAGCCTCCGCAGCCTCGTCCCGCGCCGACGCGATCTCGGCCCGGTCGTCGATCAGGCCTGGCGGCGGCGTGATGACCGCCTTCTGCCCGTCCAGGTCGATCTCGCTGACGATCTCCTCCACGAACGGGATCAGCACCTCGCTGCCGTCCGGGCGCTCCACGACGAAGAGGTCCTGGGAGGGCAGGTGGGAGATCTCGGTGATCCGGCCCACCTCCGTGCCGTCCTCGGTGACCACGTCGAGGTCGATGAGCTGGTGGTCGTAGTACTCGTCCTCGTCCTCCGGCATCTCCTCCGGATCGACGTCGGCGATCAGCAGCGTGTTGCGCAGCGCCTCGGCGCCGGTGCGGTCGGCGACCCCCTCGAAGCGCAGGAGGAGACGGCCGCTGTGCACGCGGCCGGTGGCGATGGTGAGCGGCCCGACGGACGCCGGGTCGGTGGCCAGGACGGCGCCCGGCGCGAGCCGCGACTCCGGCTCGTCGGTACGCACCTCGACGGTGACCTCACCCTTGATGCCATGAGCACGGCCGATCCGTGCGACTACCAACTGCACGAGTACAGATCTCCTGTCATACGACTGCGGGCCGGGGACGGCCCAGTGGCCCTCCCCGGCCCGAGCCGGTTGCTATTGAAGCGTCAGCGGACGTGGTCCACGTCGACGAGGTCGACACGGACACCGCGGCCGCCGATGGCGCCCACGACGGTACGCAGAGCACGCGCGGTGCGGCCGTTGCGGCCGATCACCTTACCGAGGTCGTCGGGGTGCACCCTGACCTCCAGCACGCGCCCGCGGCGCAGGTCGCGCGAGGCGACCTGCACATCGTCGGGGTTGTCGACGATGCCCTTCACGAGGTGCTCAAGCGCCTCTTCGAGCATGCTGCTCAGGCCTCGGTCGACTCGGCGGACTCAGCGGCCGCCTCGTCCTTCTTCTCAGCCTTCTTCTTCTGGGTGATGGCCTCACCCTTGTTGTCGTCGTCGGAGCCGAGGCCCTCGAACGACGGACGCTCGGCCTTCGGCGCGGCCACGAGCAGCGGCGCGGGGGCCGGCTCGCCCTTGAACTTCTGCCAGTCGCCGGTCTTCTTCAGAATGGCGAGCACCGGCTCGGTCGGCTGCGCACCGACACCCAGCCAGTAGGCGACGCGATCGGCGTCCACCTCCATGACCGACGGGTTGTAGGTCGGGTGGTACTTGCCGATCTCCTCGATGGCCCGGCCGTCACGGCGGGTACGGGAGTCGGCGACGACGATGCGGTAGTGAGGCGAACGGATCTTGCCCAGACGCTTCAGCTTGATCTTGACTGCCACGGGAGTGAGTTCTCCTGGAATTGACGTGTTGGGCACGGCGGAGTTGCCGCGTGGGGTTGCGGTACCCGAGTGCCCGATGGACGCGTCAGCCGGAGGAGAGAGGGGTCCTGTGCGACTGTCGAGTACAGCTAGACATTGTGCCACACCCCGCGGGGCGCCAAGGGCCACGGTCGGCGATCGCGAGCATGCCTGTGAGGCGCCCGGCGCCGCGCCTGTGCCCGCCCGCCGGGCGGAGGGGAGCTGATCCGTACGGCTGCCACGAGCAGCCGTCTTGTCAGCTCGCCGCTGCCACCGCCTCCGGGATACGGAACGGTTTGCCGCAGCCGCCGCACATGATCGGCGCCTGCGCCAGGACCGAGGGGACCACACGGACGTTGCGTCCGCAGTCGCAGACCGCCTTGACCCGGACCCCGCCCCCGGAGGAGCCGTGCCGGGCGGCCGGGCCCCGGAAGGTGCGCGAGGTGTCGGCGGAGGTGGCCACCGTGTGCGCCTTCAGCGCCCGCTGCAGCCGGTCGATGGTCGGACGGTAACGCCGCTTGGCCTCGGGGTTGAGCGTGACCAGCGAGAAACCGCTGCTGGGATGCGGCTCCTCGGGATGGTCCAGGCCCAGCTCCTCGGCGACGGCGAGGAAACGGCGGTTGTGGTAGCGGCCGGCGCGGGAGGTGTCGCGCACCCCTCGGGACGCGGCGATGCCGTGCACCGCCTCGTGCAGCAGCCGCTCGAAGGAGAGCTCGTGCCCGCACGCGGACGACGACTCCCCGATCAGTGATTCCGGTGCGGCGAGGTCGGGCAGCTCGGGGTGGTACCGCTGAATGTCGGCCCACGCCTGCGCCAGCTCCGCGGCGAGAACAGGTGGTGTCTGTGTCGTGCTCACGTAATGACAACGAGCGGGGGTGCCGCTGTGTTCCTATTCCGGGGCATCTCAAATAATTTGCACCTACCCGTCAGTTGCCGCCGATGCGTCCTGACGAGGGCGGGTCCGCCGTTTCACGGAGAAGCCTCGCAGCTCACCACAAGCCGGTGCGTAGCCAGACGTACGGCTACCGGCGTCCGCGGGGCCACTGCCACCGCCGGAACCCGCACGTTACCGGGTGCCCCTGAGCGCCGCCGAACCCGGTGGTGCGCGGCGGCGTTGCGGGGGCGTGAATTCGAGCCACACGCGCCAACCGACGGCAAGCCTGGCCCCACGACCACTGGACGACTCGGCGAGCCGGGAGTTACCTGGCATACGTGGAAAGTGCGCACGCACGGCACACGGGGGCCACACACCGGGCACAGCGACGGACAGCCGGCGGATTGGGGCGCTACCTATGACACCTACGCTCGTGCGGGAGCACCTGGCCCACGCGGGTTCCGCACCACCCCGCGTGAACCCCCGCAAACGCGCGCGCGACTGGTCGGAGATCCAGGAGCGGATGCTCGTACCGCTCCACGAGACCGTCCACGAGCGCCTCGAAGTGGGACCGGGCACCCGCCTGCTGGGCCTCTCCTGCGGCTCGGGGCTCGCCCTGCTGCTGGCGGCCGCCAAGGGCGCGGCCGTCACCGGCGTCGACTCCCGCCCCGAACACCTCGCCCTCGCCCGCGCACGCCTGGACCCGGACGGCCCCCTGGACGCCCGGCTCGTACAGGCGGACTCCCCCGCGGACGCGGCCGACGACGACACACCCCCGTACACCCTCGTGACCGCCTACGAGACGGTCGGCGCCCTCGACGACTCCGACGATCTCGGTGACACCCTCGCCGCCGCGCTGCCGCAGGCCGCGCGCGGGGCCGCCGTGGTGCTGGCCGGCTGGGGCCCGCCCGAGCGGTGCGCCACCTCCACCGTGCTCCGGGTCGCCGCCAAGCTGGCCGAACCGCTGCGCGGCGCCCGCACCTGGCGCCCGGCCCGCCGGGACGACCTGGAGGAGGTCGCCCGGCGCGCGGGGCTCCGGCCCGACGGCTCCGGCCGGGTGGCCTGCCCCTTCGGATACGCCGACACCGACAGCGCGGTACGCGGGCTGGTGTCGACCGGACTGTTCGACGCGGCCGTCGCGGCGACGGACCGCAAGCAGGTCGGCAAGGAGCTGGCCGAGTCCCTGCACCCCTACCGGCGTCCGGACGGGACGGTCTGGATGCCGAACGTCTTCCGCTACCTGATCGCCCGCGTGCCCTAGGAGCACGCCCCGATGCGCGAAGGGCGCCCCCTCACGAAGAAGGGGCGCCCTCGGCACGTACGTGGGACCGGCGTCAGCCCATGAACTTCTTGAACTCGTCGGGGAGTTCGAAGTCCTGGCCGCCCTGCTGCGGCAGACCGAGCGCGTTGCCGCCCTGCGCGGCGGCCTCGCGGCGCTGGGCCTCCTCCAGCTCCTGCTGCTTGCGCTTCATCGGGTTGCCCGAACGCTGCTTGCCCTTGGCCTTCTTGGGCTGCTTCTTGGTGCGACCGGGGCCGCCGCCCATGCCCGGCATCCCCGGCATGCCCGGCATGCCGCCGCCCTGGGCCATGCGCGACATCATCTTGCGCGCCTCGAAGAACCGCTCCACCAGGCCCTTCACCGCGCTGACCTCGACACCGGAACCCTTGGCGATACGGGCGCGGCGGGAGCCGTTGATGATGTTCGGGTCGGTGCGCTCGGCCGGGGTCATCGACTTGATGATCGCGGCCGTGCGGTCCACGTCCCGCTCGTCGATGTTGTTGATCTGGTCCTTGATCTGGCCCATGCCCGGGAGCATGCCGAGCAGCTTGCTGATGCTGCCCATCTTCCTGACCTGCTCCATCTGGGACAGGAAGTCGTCCAGGGTGAAGTCCTGGCCCTTCTTCGACGCCAGCTTCGAGGCCATCTTCTCGGCCTCTTCCTGACTGAACGTCTTCTCCGCCTGCTCGATCAGGGTGAGCAGGTCACCCATGTCGAGGATGCGGGAGGCCATCCGGTCGGGGTGGAACGCGTCGAACTCGTCCAGCTTCTCGCCGTTGGACGCGAACATGATCGGCTTGCCGGTGATCTGCCGGATCGACAGGGCGGCACCACCGCGGGCGTCACCGTCGAGCTTGGAGAGCACCACGCCGTCGAAGCCGACGCCGTCGCGGAACGCCTCGGCGGTGTTGACCGCGTCCTGGCCGATCATGGCGTCGACGACGAAGAGGATCTCGTCCGGGGAGACCGCGTCACGGATGTCCGCGGCCTGCTGCATCATCTCCTGGTCGATGCCCAGGCGGCCGGCGGTGTCCACGATCACGATGTCGTGGACCTTGGCCTTGGCGAACTCGATGGAGTCCTTGGCGACCTTGACCGGGTCACCGACGCCGTTGCCCGGCTCGGGGGCGTACACCGCGACACCGGCGCGCTCGGCGACGACGCTGAGCTGGTTGACGGCGTTGGGGCGCTGGAGGTCGCAGGCGACGAGCAGCGGGGAGTGGCCCTGCTCCTTCAGCCAGCGGCCGAGCTTGCCCGCGAGCGTGGTCTTACCGGCACCCTGGAGACCCGCCAGCATGATCACGGTGGGCGGCTGCTTGGCGAAACGGAGCCGGCGGGTCTCGCCGCCGAGGATCGTCACCAGCTCGTCGTTGACGATCTTGAGGACCTGTTGGGCCGGGTTCAGGGCCCGGGAGACCTCGGCCCCGAGGGACCTTTCCTTGACGTTCTTGATGAACGACCGGACGACAGGGAGAGCCACGTCCGCTTCGAGGAGGGCGATGCGGATCTCGCGGGCCGTGGCGTCGACGTCCTCCTCGGACAACCGGCCCTTGCCGCGGAGATTTTTGAACGTCGCGCTGAGACGGTCGGAGAGAGTATCGAACACGGCGGCGTCGGTCCTCGGGGTCGGAGTCGTTTTGGGCTGCCCTCCAGGGTATCCGGCCTTGCAAGGAAATCGTCCCCGCCTACCAGGCACAGCAGGCAGGCGGGGACGAACCCCCGCACCGGCAGGGACCATGTCGCATCCACGTCGGCCTCTGTCAGCAGACCCGGATCACCCCCGCGCCAGCGGGGAGCACCTCCAGTGAACGCAGGACACGCTCAAAAAGTCACTCCCGCAATGTCTCCTCCAGCATCCGCGCCACCGAAGCCGCGTCTTCCCCCGGCAACGGCGCACCCGTGCCCGTCGTGACGTAGAAGGCGTCGACCGCGTTGGCGCCCAGCGTGCTGACGTGCATGCTCCGCACCCCGACCGCCGCCTTCTCCAGGGCCGTGCCGATGCGGAAGAGGAGGCCGGGTGCGTCCTGGGCCCGGACCTCGATGACCGTGGCGTGGCGGGAGGCGGCGGGGGCGACGGTGACGCGCGGGGGCGGGGCGGCGCGGCCGCGGCGGCGGGGGTAGGCGGCGTCGCGCTCGGCGAGGCGGCTGCTGATGTCCAGGGAGCCGTCGAGGGCGCGGACGAGGTCGGCGCGGAGCCGGGTGGCCTGCGGGAGCGAGCCGTACTCGGCGGCGACCCGCCAGTCGAGCAGCAGGACGGTGCCGTCGTCGGAAGCTTCGACGGCATCGGGCAGCCGCAGCGTGCGCAGCCCCCCGGTGCGGACGGTGAGCCGGTGCAGGGCGAGGACCCCGGCGAGGGCGGGCAGCACGCCGGGCTGGTCGGGTACGGCGATGACCAGTTCGACGCCGAGCGGTTCGCTCGCCTCCGGGGAGTCCTCAGGTGGGGCCGGTTCGGACTGGGCGCGCAGGGCGAGGACGGGTCCGCCGGTGCGGTGGGCCTCGATGGCGAGGCGTTCCTGTTCGGCGGTGGGTGCGGCGGGCTCGGGTTCGGTGTCTGGGTGCTCGCCGGCGATTACGGCGCAGACGCGGCGGACGAGGTCGGTGACGAGGGAGCCGCGCCAGGTGGACCAGGCGGCGGGGCCGGTGGCGAGGGCGTCGGCCTCGGTGAGGGCGTGCAGGAGTTCCAGGGTGCTCTCGCTGCCCACGGCGTCGGCGACGGCGCGGACGGTGGCGGGGTCGTCGAGGTCGCGGCGGGTGGCGGTTTCGACGAGCAGCAGGTGGTGCCGGACGAGGGTGGAGAGGACGGCGACGTCCGCGCGGTCGAAACCGAGCCGGGCGGCCACGTCCTTGGCGATGATCTCGCCGGCCACGGAGTGGTCGCCGGGCCAGCCCTTGCCGATGTCGTGCAGCAGGGCGGCGACGAGGAGCAGGTCGGGGCGGCTGACGCGGCGGGTGAGGGCGGAGGCGCGGACGGCGGTCTCGATGAGGTGCCGGTCGACGGTCCAGAGGTGGACGGCATTGCGCTGGGGGCGGCAGCGGACGCGCTCCCAGTCCGGGAGCAGCCGGCTGATCAGGCCCTCGGCCTCCAGGGCTTCCCATACGTCGACGGTGGGGCGTCCGGAGCCGAGCAGGGTGATGAGCTGCTCGCGCGCCTCGGCGGGCCAGGGGGTGGGCAGCGGGCGCGCGGTGGCGGCCATGCGCCGTACGGCGTGCGGGGAGAGCGGGAGGGCGGCCTGGGCGGCGGCGGCCGCGGCGCGCAGGGGCAGTACGGGGTCGCGTTCGGGGCGGGCGGTGCGGGCGAGGACGACCTCGCCGTCCTGCTCGACGACACCTTCGGCGAGCGGTGAGCGTTCGGCGACGGGCTTGCCGCCGCCCAACATGGCGCGCAGCCGGGGGCGTACGGGGCGGGCGCGCAGGACGCGGTTGACCTCGCGCCAGGTGACGTCACCGGCGTAGGAGATGACGCGGGCGGCTTCGTAGACCTGGCGGAGCAGGGTGTCGGCGTCGAGGAGGCCGAGTTCGGCGGCGACCTGGTCCTGTTCCTGGAGGGCGAGGCGGTCGGTGGCGCGGCCGGTGACGAGGTGGAGGGCGTCGCGGGCGTCGAGGAGGCGGCGGCGGGCGTCGGCGAGGCCCTCACGGGGTGCGTCGGCGAGCCAGGAGGCGGCGACGGCCCGCAGGGCGGTGGCGTCGCGGAGTCCGCCGCGGGCTTCCTTGAGGTCGGGTTCGAGGAGGAAGCGGAGTTCGCCGTGGCGTTCGGCGCGTTCGGCGCAGAGTTCCTGGAGTTCGGGGAGGCGTTTGGGGGCCTGGTTGCGCCAGTCGGCGAGGATTGCGGTGCGCAGTCCGGCGGTGAGGCCGAGGTCGCCGGCGAGATGGCGGGCGTCGAGCAGACCGAGCTGGACCTTGAGGTCCTCGCCGGCGGTCTTCCGTGCCTCGGCGGGGGTGCGTACGGAGTGGTCGAGGCTGATGCCGAGGTCCCAGACGGGGTACCAGAGCCGGTCGGCGAGGGCGGCGACGGCGGCGGGGTCGCTGCCGTCGTGCAGGAGCAGCAGGTCGAGATCGCTGCGGGGCGAGAGCTCGCCGCGGCCGTAGCCACCGACGGCGACCAGGGAGACGCCCTTGGCGGCGGGGGCGGCGGCGGCGAAGAGGCCGGTCAGCCAGTCGTCGGTGAGTTCGGCGAGGGCGGTACGGCGCGGCGGCCCGGACCGCGCCCCCTCGGTGAGGAGGTGCAGCCGGGCCGCCGCGTAGCCGCTGGGTCCCGTGTCGTCGGTTTCTTTGCGGTCGTCCGTGCGCGTCACCCAGCGACTCCTGTCTTTCCTCGTGTCAGAGCGCGTCCGGGCCGCGCTCGCCGGTGCGGACGCGGACGGCGGTCTCTACCGGCAGGGACCAGACCTTGCCGTCCCCGATCTTGCCCGTACGGGCGGCCTTGACGATGACGTCGATCAACTGCTCGGCGTCCTCGTCCTCCGCCAGCACCTCGATGCGGATCTTGGGGACGAGGTCGACGGTGTACTCGGCGCCCCGGTAGACCTCGGTGTGCCCGCGCTGGCGGCCGTAGCCGCTGGCCTCGGTGACGGTGAGTCCGTGGACACCGAACGCCTGGAGGGCTTCCTTGATCTCGTCGAGCCGGTGCGGCTTGACGACCGCCGTGATGAGCCTCATGCGTCCACCTTCTTGTTCTTCGTGGCGGCCAGCGCCTGGGCAGCGGTGCTGCCGACGACTCCGCCGCCGGTGCCGCTGAAGTCGTACGCGGTCTCGGCGTGCTGGGACTGGTCGATGCCGGAGACCTCCTCGTCCTCGGGGACCCGCATGCCGATGGTCTTGTCGAGGAGGAAGGCGAGGACGGCGGAGGCCAGCAGGGAGTAGGCGAGGACGGCGAAGACGCCGGCGCACTGCTTCCAGAGCTGGTCGAAGGAGTGGTCGCCGTAGAAGACGCCGGCCGCGTCGGACTGGCCCTTGCCGGTGGCGAAGAAGCCGATGAGCAGGGAGCCGACGATGCCGCCGACCATGTGGACGCCGACGACGTCGAGGGAGTCGTCGTAGCCGAACCTGAACTTCAGGCCGACGGCGGCGGCGCAGGCGACTCCGGCGATGACGCCGACGGCGATCGCGCCGAGCGGGGAGACGGCGCCGCCGGACGGGGTGATGGCGACGAGTCCGGCGACGGCACCGGAGGCGGCACCGAGGGTGGTGCAGGCGCCATGGCGGATCTTCTCGTAGGCGAGCCAGGCCAGCATGGCGGCGGCGGTGGCGACCTGGGTGTTGACGAACATCAGAGCGCCCACGCCGTCGTCGTTGCCCAGCCAGGAGCCGGCGTTGAAGCCGAACCAGCCGAACCACAGCAGTCCGGCGCCGAGCATCACCAGCGGCAGACTGTGCGGGCGCATCGGGTCCTTCTTGAAGCCGACGCGCTTGCCGATGACCAGGATGACGCCGAGGGCGGCGGCACCGGCGTTGATGTGGACGGCGGTGCCGCCCGCGAAGTCGATCACGCCGAGCTTGTAGGCCCAGCCGTCGGAGGCCCACACCCAGTGGGCGACCGGGATGTAGACGACCGTGGCCCACAGGGCGACGAACAGGGCCCAGGCCGAGAACTTGACCCGGTCGGCGAGGGCTCCGCTGATCAGGGCGGGGGTGATGATGGCGAACATCATCTGGAAGACCATGAAGACGAACACCGGGATGGTGTAGCCCGGCCAGAGTTCCGTCAGCCCGATGTCGCTCAGTCCGAGCCAGTCGGCGTTCCATCCGACGAAGGCCGACCCCGAGCCGAAGGCCAGGGAGAAGCCGTAGAGCACCCAGAGGATGGTGACGATGCCGATGCTGACGAAGCTCATCATCAGCATGTTGAGGGTGCTCTTGACGCGGACCATGCCTCCGTAGAAGAAGGCCAAGCCCGGCGTCATCAGCAGCACCAGGGCGGAACAGATCAGCATGAAGCCTGTGTTCGCGGAGGACAGTTTGGGTGCCTCCGCCGCAAGCGTGATGGCTGCTGCCATCGGCGTCTCCTCATCGGTTGTACGGCCCCGTGCGGGCGGTGCCTGAGCGGTCCGGTCAAGTGAGGGGTGGGCCGGTTATGCGCCAGAGACTGACGCAGCGCGGTTTCGACCGGGGCCCCCGGCTGTTTCGCGGGGGTGACGAAGGCACCTGGCGTGTTACGCCTCCATGAACTGCCCGCTGCCGGGCACACCGGTCGTTATCGTGGCGCAACCGGCGCCGGGGCCGCCGTATCGACAGGCGGGTGGGGGCATACGTGAACCGGCCGCGTCCGGCCTCTCGATGACCTGGCATGGGGGAGCCGAGTCGGGCAGTTCGGGAGGACCGGCCGCGGCCGGGGCATGGGGTCGTGCGGGCCGGTCAGCCCGCGTCGGCGCTCTCCGGGAGGTCGACGGCGAGCTGTTCGGTGAGGTCGACGACGGCGGAGAGGTCTCCGAAGTCCCGCACGGCCGCGCCGACCGTCTTGCGGATGCGCGTGTTGACCCGCTCCGAGCGGACCTTGCGGGCGGTCTCCATGGCTTGGGACGCGTAGTCGCTGCCCCGCTCGGGGTCACGCTGGAGGAGGTGCACGGTGGCCATGCCGATCAGGTTGAGCGCGTAGGACCGCTGGTGTTCACCGTCCTTGGCGAACAGGTCGACGGCGCGCTCCATCAGCGGCTGGGCGAGCGAGGCGTAGGTGGGGCTGCGGCCGGCGACATAGGCGAGGTCGCGGAAGGAGTGGGAGTTCTCGCCGTGCAGTTCGGCCTCGGAGAAGAAGCGGATCCAGTCGGGGTCCGGCTCGTCCCAGTCGTCGGCGTCGGCGAAGGTGTCCTCGGCCATGCGGACCGCGCGCTTGCACTTGCCGGGCTGGCCCATGTTCGCGTAGGCGCGGGCCTCCATCGCATACAGCATGGACTGGGTGCGCGGACTGGCGCAGTCCCGGCTGCCGTACTGGGCGAGGTGGATGAGTTCGAGGGCGTCGTCGGGGCGGCCGAGGTGGATCATCTGGCGGCTCATGCTGGAGAGCACGTAGGAGCCGAGCGGCTTGTCCCCGGCCTCCTTGGCCGCGTGCAGGGCGAGCACGAAGTACTTCTGCGCGGTGGGCTGGAGCCCGACGTCGTACGACATCCAGCCGGCGAGTTCGGCGAGTTCGGCGGCGACCTTGAAGAGTTTGCGGGTGGTGGTCTCGGGCTGGGGTTCCTGGAGGAGGTCGGTGACCTCGTGGAGCTGTCCGACGACCGCCTTGCGGCGCAGGCCGCCGCCGCACTGGGCGTCCCACTGGCGGAACATCTTGGTGGTGGACTCCAGCAGCTCCAGTTCGGGGCGGGAGAGCCGGCCGGGCCTGCGGGGTTCGTGCAACGGGTCGGGCTCGGGCGGCGCCGGCGAGGAGGGGGTGGGGACCAGCCAGCGCTGCATGGGCTCGATGAGCGCCGGGCCCGCCGAGAGGCCGAGGGAGGTGCCGAGGAAGCCGCGCCGGGCGAGCATCAGGTCGCTGCGGGAGAACTCGCTCAGCAGGGCGACGGTCTGCGGGCCGGTCCAGGGCAGGTCGACGCCGGACGCGGAGGGGGACTGGCGGGCGACCCGAAGGCCGAGGTCCTCGACGGAGACGACGCAGCCGAACCGCTCGGAGAACAGCTCCGAGAGGATGCGCGGGATGGGTTCGCGCGGGTTCTCCCCGTCCAGCCAGCGGCGGACCCGCGAGGTGTCGGTGGAGATGTGGTTGGCGCCGAGCTGCCGGGCCCGGCGGTTCACCTGGCGGGCCAGCTCCCCCTTGGACCAGCCGCTGCGCACGAACCACGAGCCGAGCAGGTCGTTGGGGCGCTTGTCAGCGTTCGTACCGCCACCGCCGTTGCCGCCCACTGGAACGCCCCCATCCCCTGAATCCACCTGTCGCCGGATGCGCCAAGCCCTATCAGAATGCCGGTGGACCGGGCCGCCCGTCCGGTGGTTCTCACCCTTCGAACGAGCTGACGACTTGCCTCCGGCATACCCATGAGTGCATGTGCCCCTGGGACTCGCACACTCACAGTAATCCCACGATCACCCTTCCAGCCACGGCGATCCTTGAAACGCCACCATTCGCCACCCCTTCGAATGAACTCCGGATGACCGCCGCGCGCTTCACTTGACACCGGACGACCGACGGTGGGCGGAAGGAAGCGCATGGGGGCGCGCGAAGCCCCGTTCACCACCGTTCGTGCCGCGATGCGCCGCCTTGTCCCGGGAGGGGCGGGGAAAGCGGGAGTCGAAGAGTCACGTTCCGCATCCCTCTCGCTCCGTTTCGTAACCACCGGCGCGCTGGACCCGTTGGAGGGGGCATGGGCTTCACGATCGGCGGCATCCGGGAGATCCGCTCCGGCACGCGTCGGCGCGGCCGCACGCCGGAATGCACCACGGCCGCCGAGTTCACCGGCCTGTGGGGCTGGGACGTGGTGCCGGGGGCGCGTGCCTCCGGCGGCGCCTGCTCCTGCGGGCGCGCCGACTGCCCGGAGCCGGGCGCGCATCCGCTGGACTTCGCGCCGCAGGTGCCGGCTGGGGCCACGCTGGACGAGGCGAGCCGGGCGTGGGCCGAGGTGCCGGGCGCCTCGGTGATGCTGCCGGTGGGCCGGGCGTTCGACGTGATCGAGGTGGCGGAGGCCGCGGGGCGCCGGGCGCTGGTGCGGCTGGAGCGGATGGGGCTGCCCCTCGGTCCGGTCACCGCGACCCCGGAGGGCCGCGCGCACTTCCTGGTCGCTCCCGGCACCGCCGCCGAGCTGCCCCACCTGCTGTACCGCATGGGCTGGGACGCCCCCGCCGCACTGGACCTGCGCGGCCTCGGCCCGGGTACGTACATCACCGCCCCACCCTCCGACCGGGGCGGCCTCGGCCCGGTGCGCTGGCTCCGGCCGCCGGTGCTGGACGGGGCGACGCGCCCTCCGGCGGCCCGGCTGCTGCTGGGCACGCTGGCCTATGTGGCGCACCGCTCCGCGGCCCCGGCGTAGCGCGGCAGACTCCCATCACGGCGAAGCGCCCGTCCCCCGGTTCTGGCGGGGGCGGGCGCTTCGGCGTGGTCGCGGGCGGGGTGACGGGGGTCAGTCACCGAGGAGCGCGTCGACGAACGCCTCCGGGTCGAACGGCGCCAGGTCGTCGGGCCCCTCGCCGAGGCCGATGAGCTTGACCGGGACGCCCAGCTCGTTCTGCACGGCGATGACGATGCCGCCCTTGGCGGTGCCGTCGAGCTTGGTGAGCACGATGCCGGTGATGTCCACGACCTCGGAGAAGACGCGGGCCTGCACCAGGCCGTTCTGGCCGGTGGTGGCGTCGAGGACGAGCAGCACCTCGTCCAGCGGGGCGTGCTTCTCCACGACGCGCTTGACCTTGCCCAGCTCGTCCATGAGGCCGGTCTTGGTGTGCAGACGGCCGGCGGTGTCGATGAGCACCACGTCGACGCCCATGTCCTTGCCCTCCTTCACCGCGTCGAAGGCGACGGAGGCGGGGTCTCCGGCCTCCGGGCCGCGCACGGTGTAGGCGCCGACACGCTCGCCCCAGGTCTGGAGCTGGTCGGCGGCGGCGGCGCGGAAGGTGTCGGCGGCGCCGAGGACGACGGTGCGGCCGTCGGCGACCAGGACCCGGGCGAGCTTGCCGGTGGTGGTGGTCTTGCCGGTGCCGTTGACGCCGACGACCATCACGATGCCGGGCTTGCGGCTCTCCGGCTCGGTCTTGACCTCGCGGTCCATGTCGGTGCCGACGAGCTTGAGCAGCTCTTCGCGGAGCAGGCCGCGCAGTTCCTCGGGGGTGCGGGTGCCGAGCACCTTGACGCGCTCACGCAGCCGCTCGACCAGTTTCTGGGTGGGCTGGACGCCGACGTCGGCGGTGAGGAGGGTGTCCTCGATCTCCTCCCAGGTGTCCTCGTCCAGGTGCTCGCGCGACAGCAGCGTGAGCAGGCCCTTGCCGAGGGCGTTCTGGGAGCGGGAGAGGCGGGCGCGCAGCCGGATCAGACGTCCGGCGCTGGGCTCCGGGATCTCGATCTCGGGAGCCTTCTCGGCGGCGGGGGGCTCCTCGACGGTGGTGGGGGCGCCGCCGCCCGGCAGGTCCACCTCCTCGATGGTCCGGCGTTGTTCGTCGCGCGGGGTCTCGGCCTCGTCACCGACGTGCGGTTCGGCCGGGGGCGCGGTCAGGTCGGGCTTCGACGGCGGGGGCGGGGGCAGCGGCTTCTTGAGCCTGCTGGTGATGAGGAGCCCGCCGAGCGCGCCGAGCACGACCACGGCGATGACTACAGCAAGGATGATGGTTTCCATAACCCGACCAGTATCGGCCATGGGGTATCCGACGAAAGGGCTTCCACGCTCCTGGCATTTCCTCCGGGAGACAAATGCCACAGGGGTGGTGGAGTCCGATTAAACTACGATGACTTTCGGCTCCGCTCCGCGCGTCGAGCCTGTCGTCCTCGTCCCCCACCGCTAGGACACTCCCCCTTCATGAGCAAGACGGCCGCGCGCGAGGGCGCGCTGGAAACCCGTGGCATCGAGCCGGTCCCCGATCACGAACGCACCGCGCGCACCCGCGGGCTCTTCCCCACCTGGGTGGGGGCCAACATCAGCGTCCTGCTGCTCACGATGGGCGCGAGCCTGGTCGTGGCGTACCACCTGAACTTCTGGCAGGCCCTGGTCGTCGCGGCCGTCGCGCCCGTCGTCTCCTACGGCCTGGTCGGGCTGATCGGTATCGCCGGCAAGCGGGGTGCCGCGCCGGGCATGGCGCTGTCCCGGGCGGTCTTCGGCCAGCGCGGCAATCTGCTGCCCGGTTCGCTGATCTGGGTCGCGCGCTGGGGCTGGGAGACGATCAACGCGGTGACCGGCGCGTACGCGCTGCTCACCATCCTGGACCTCGCGCTCGGCATCAAGGCCAACGGCGTGCTGGACATGGTCACGCTGCTGCTCTTCGTGATCGCCACGTTCGTGATCTCCGGGCTGGGGATCAACGCGGTGCAGAAGTGCAGCAAGTACGCGACGTATCTCTTCGGCGTCTTCTCGGTGCTGGTGCTGGCGTATCTGGCCGTGCACACCGACTGGTCGCGCGTCATGCACGGCGGCGCGGGGTCGACGGCGGCGCTGATCACCGCGGTCGGCATGATCGCCGCGGGCGGGGTGAGCTGGATTCCGTCCGCGCCGGACTTCACCCGCTATCTGCCGCGTACGGCCTCCTCGCGGGCGATCGTCGGGCAGACCGTCGGCGGGGCGGGCATCGTCGTGCTGCCGCTGGTGCTGATGGGTGCGGTGATGGCGGTGGGTACGCCGGATCTGGCCTCGGCCGCCGACCCGGTGTCCTTCCTCGGCACGATCCTGCCGCTGTGGATCGCCGTGCCGTATCTGCTGATCGCGGTGGTCGGCATGCTGCTGATCAACTCGATGTCGATGTACTCGGCCGGCTTCACCGCGCAGACGCTCGGCTTCCGGATTCCGCGCCACTGGGCGGTCTCCGTCAACGCGGTGATCTCGCTGGCGCTGGGCGGGGTGCTGATGCTGGTGGCGTCCAGCTTCATGGGCTCCTTCATCGCCTTCCTGTCCATGCTCGCGGTCGCCTTCTCCGCCTGGACCGGCGTCTTCGGCGCGGACATGCTCCGCCGCAAGGAGTACGACGCCCGCGCCCTGGCCGACACCACCCCCACCAGCGCCTACTGGTACCGCGCCGGCTTCTCCCCCGCAGCCGTGGCCGCCTGGGCGATCGGCCTCGTCTCCGGCCTCCTCTTCACCACCTCCGACTGGTTCACCGGCCCCCTCGCCAGGAACAACCCCATCGGCGAGTACGGCTTGGGCTGGATCGCGGCGATCGTCATCTCCGCCGCGCTGTACCTGGCCCTCCCGAAGCCCCGAGTCCCTTCGCCGACGCCCGCCACGGCTCCGGCCGAGGAGCAGATCCCGGCGACGGTCTGACCCCAGCGACAACCCCGAAGGCCCCCTCGGCGGAGGGGGCCTTCGGCATGCGGGGCGGAGGAGGGGCCGGGGGCCGAGTACGCGGGCTTGGGGTGACTCCCGGCCGTACGGACTCGTGCCTGACGCGGCTGCCCGTCCGGCTGGATGCCTCTCGGGCTGGCTCCGGGTATGGGGACGTGGAAGCTCCGTCGACCGCGCCGGCCGTGTTCGCGACGGGAGCCGTGGGCACAACTCAGCCCGACGCGTCGGCTCGCGCCCGGCTCAACCGAGCACTGCCCCCCATACGTCGACCGAGTGCGGGGGCGCCGATGGGGCTTGGGCACGGCGCGGGCAAAAACCCTGACCCGCCGGGGTGCAGAAAACGAACCGGGACGCGCCCGGGGCGAGCGGCAAGCCCCGGCCCATTCAGCACAGGGGACGGTTGGGCCAAGCCCCGACGCGAAACCACGGGCAAGCACACCCCCGCCCTGCCGAGCGGGGCCATCCAATCGCCCGCCAGCCCCCCCCCCCGGCCGAAAACAACACCGCCCCCACCCCCGGCAGTGGCCGGGGTGGGGGCGGTGGAGGTGCGAGGAGAGGGGCAGCGGGGACTTGGCCCTTCTCCTCGGGTACTGAGGGGGCGGTCAGCCCATTTCTTCCAGGGTCTTGCCCTTCGTCTCCTTGACGAACTTCAGGACGAACGGGATGGAGAGGGCGGCGAAGACCGTGTAGATCACGTACGTGCCGGAGAGGTTCCAGTCGGCCAGCGACGGGAAGCTCGCGGTGATGGCCCAGTTGGCGATCCACTGCGCGGACGCGGCGACACCGAGCGCGGCGGCGCGAATCCGGTTCGGGAACATCTCGCCGAGGAAGACCCAGACCACCACGCCCCAGGAGAGGGCGAAGAAGAGGACGAAGACGTGCGCGGCGATGAGCGCGACCCAGCCCTGCGTCGCGGGCAGCTTGCCGTCGACGAGGTTGTAGGAGAACGCCCAGGCTTCCAGCGCGAGACCGACGACCATGCCGACCGAGCCGATGAGGGCCAGCGGCTTACGGCCGACCCGGTCCACGAAGATCATGGCGATCACGGTGCCGACGATGTTGATGATCGACGTCGTGAAGGAGTAGAGGAACGAGTCCGACGGGTCGACACCGACCGACTGCCACAGCGTCGAGGAGTAGTAGAACGCGACGTTGATGCCGACGAACTGCTGGAAGACCGAGAGGCCGATACCGACCCAGACGATCGGCTTGAAGAAGAAGCTGCCACCGAGCAGGTCCTTGAACGAGGACTTGTGCTCGCTCTTCATGGCGTGCTCGATCTCGTTCACGCGGGCGTCGAGGTCGACACCCTTGCCCTCGACCTCGGCCAGGATCTCGCGGGCGCGCTCACGCTTGCCGACGGAGAGCAGGAAGCGCGGGGACTCGGGGATGGCGAAGGAGAGCAGGCCGTAGAGGACGGCCGGGACGACCATGACGCCCAGCATGACCTGCCAGACCTCGAGGCCCATCAGCTTGCCGCGCTGGTCGCCGCCGGCGGCGTTGAGCAGGCCCCAGTTGACGAGCTGGGAGACGGCGATGCCGATGACGATCGCGGCCTGCTGGAAGGAGCCGAGCCGGCCGCGGTACGCGGGCGGGGACACCTCGGCGATGTAGGCCGGGCCGATGACCGAGGCCATACCGATGGCGAAACCGCCGATGACGCGCCAGAAGGCGAGGTCCCACAGCGCGAAGGGCAATGCGGAACCGACGGCGCTGATGGTGAACAGCACGGCGGCGATCTGCATGCAGCGGATACGGCCGATCCGGTCGGCTATGCGGCCGGCGGTGGCGGCACCGATGGCGCAGCCGATCAGCGCGATGGCGATGACCTGGGCGAGGACGGCGGAGCCCACGTCGTAACGGTCACGGATGGCCTCGACGGCGCCGTTGATCACGGAGCTGTCGTAGCCGAACAGGAAACCACCCATCGCGGCGGCGGCCGCGATGAAGATGACGTGCCCGAGATGTTCGGGGTGAGCCGTCCCGGCTCCTGGCTGGGGTGCCTGCGCTGTGCTGGTCACGTGTAACTCCTCGGGCCACGGCAACGCTGCCGGGTGGGGGCGAGCCCTTCCAGGTTCCAGTGGCGCACACCTTGGCGCCACTTACACCTGAAGGTAAAAGCAACGTTGCAGAGACTATGCCTTCAAGTTTCGAAGTCAATACCTGGATGGCTGTGACTTAAGAGATACGCATGCGCCCAAGTTGTTCAAGAAGTAAACGCACACGTATTTGATCTTGGAAGACCGGCTAGCGCAGCCGCTGCGAGATGACCTTCGACACACCGTCACCCTGCATCGAGACGCCGTACAACGCGTCGGCCACCTCCATGGTGCGCTTCTGGTGCGTGATCACCACGAGCTGCGAGCTCTCCTGCAGCTCCCGCATGATCCCAATCAGCCGCTGGAGATTGGTGTCGTCCAGGGCCGCCTCGACCTCGTCCATGACGTAGAACGGGCTGGGGCGGGCCTTGAAGATCGCCACCAGCATGGCGACGGCCGTCAGCGACCGCTCCCCGCCGGACAGCAGGCTCAGCCGCTTCACCTTCTTCCCCGGCGGCCGCGCCTCCACGTCCACGCCCGTGGCCAGCATGTCGTCCGGGTCGGTCAGCACCAGCCGCCCCTCCCCGCCGGGGAAGAGCCGGGAGAAGACGCCCTCGAACTCGCGGGCGGTGTCCCGGAACGCCTCGGTGAAGACCTGCTCGACCCGTTCATCGACCTCCTTCACCACCCTCAGCAGATCCGTCCGCGTCTTCTTCAGGTCCTCCAGTTGCTCACTGAGGAACTTGTGCCGCTCTTCCAGCGCCGCAAACTCCTCCAGCGCCAGCGGATTCACCTTGCCGAGCTGCTGGTAGGCCCGCTCGGCCGTCTTCAGCCGCTTCTCCTGCTCGGCGCGGTGGAAGGGGCGGGGCTGGTTACGGGGGTGCTCGGGGTCCTCCGGCAGTTCCTCGCCCTCCGCCGGCAGCGAGGGCGGCACCGGCTGGAGGGGGCCGTACTCCGCGACGAGCCCCTCCGGCTCCACGCCGAGTTCGTCCAGCGCCCTGGCCTCCAACTGCTCGATCCGAAGCCGCTTCTCCGCGCCGAGCACCTCGCCCCGGTGCACCGAGTCCGTCAACTTGTCGAGTTCGGACTTGAGTTCTCGTCCCGCGCCACGCGCGTCGGCCAACTCCCGTTCGCGTACGGCCTTCGCCGCGTCGGCGGCGTCACGCTCGTGCTGGGAGCGGGCGAGGGACACCTCGATGTGGGCCAGCAGTTGCCGGGCGCCGTCCGCGACCGCCCCGGCGACCGCCGCCTCGTGGCGCAGCCGGGCCCGCCGCCGCTCCGCACGCGCGCGTGCCTCGCGCTCAGCCTGGGCGGCCCGGTCCAGCGAGTCGGCCCGCCCGGCGAGCCCCTTGACCCGCTCCTCGTGCGTACGGACCTGGAGGCGCGCCTCCATCTCGGTCTGCCGCGCGTTGGCCCCGTCGGCGGAGAGCCGGTCCCGTACGGAGGTGTCGGGCTCCTCCTCGGCCGGCATCTCCTCGGCGACGGCCAGCCGCTCGGCCAGCTCCTCCGCCTCGGCCACGGCCCGCTCCAGCGCCTCCTGCGCCCGCGCGGCGGCCGCCGCGGACCGCTCGGCCTCCCCCGCGGCCCCGCGCGCCTGCCCGGCGAGCCGGCCGAGCTGCTGGGCCACGGCCGACTTCTCCCGGTCGGCGGCCCGCCGCCGCTCCCCCAGCTCCTCCACGAGCGCCGCGCTCGCGGTCCGCTCCCCGGCGGCCGTCTGCCGGGCCCGCTCCAGTTCCTCGCAGCGCACGGCCAGTTCCGCCAGCGCGCCGGCCGCCTCGTCCACGGACGCCCGCACCTCCAGCAGACTGGGCGCCCCGGCCGAACCGCCCTGCGCGAAGTGGGCGCCGAGCAGATCCCCCTCGGCGGTCACCGCGACCAGCTCGGGCCGCGCGTACACGACCGCCTCCGCCTCCTCCAAGGTCCCCACCACCACGACCCCCCGCAGCAGCCGCCGCACGGCGGTCATCAGCTCGACGGGGGCTCGCACGAGGTCAGCGGCAAAGGGGTGCCCGCCGGGAGCCGGGGCGGGAGTACGTCCCGACGCGCCCGTGGTGGAGTCGAGTGACCCGCGCTCCCCCACGATCAGGCCGCCCTCCTCCGGACCCCCCGCGACCAGCAGCGAAGCCCGGCCCGCCTCCTCCTTGTGGAGATGGCGGATGGCTTCGGCCGCTGCGGTGGGGGTGGTGACGGCGAGGGCGTCGGCGAAGGTGGCGAGGGCTGCGGCGAGGGCCGTCTCGTGGCCGGGGGTGACGGTGAGGAGTTCGGCGGCGGGGCCGAGGATGCCGGTGAGCCGGTCGCGGGCGTCCAGGAGGGCGCCGGTGCCGTCCTTGCGGCGCAGACCCAGGGCGAGGGCGTCGTGCCGGGCGCGCAGCGCGGCCCGTTCGCGTTCGGCGCCGGTGACCGCGTCGCGGGCGGCACCGAGCGCGGCCTCCGCCTCGGCGAGCCGGAGCCTGGCCGCCTCGTGCCGTTCCGCGAGGTCGGCGTCGTCGGCGTCCAGCCCGTCGACCTCGGCCTTGAGGGTCTCGTACTCCTCCTGGGCGTGGACCGCGCGTTCCTGGGCCTCGTCGCTGCTGGCGGCGAGGCGGTCGATCTCGGCCTGGGCGGAGGCGGCGCGGGAGCGGGCGGCGCCGACCTTGCCGGACAGCCGGGCGAGGCCCTCGCGGCGGTCGGCGATGGCCCGCGCGGCATCCTTCAGGCGCCGTTCCTCGGCGGTGAGCGCGCGTTCGAGTTCGGCGCGGTGGGCCACGGTGTCGTCGAGGGCGTGCCGGGCCGCCTCCAGGGCGGCTTCCAGCTCGGCCTCCTGCTCGCGGACGCGCGCGGCCTCGCGCTCCAGGTCCTCGGGGTCGCGGCCGCGCCGTTCCTCGGGCGGCGCGGAGGTGGCGCTGCGGACGCGGGCCTCGGCGAGCGAGACGGTCCCGCGTACCCGCTCGGCCAGTTGGGACAGCTCGTAGAACGTCTGCTGGGCGCGCTGGAGGCGGGGCGCGAGCCGGCGTACCTCGTCCTCCAGGTGCGCCTCACGCTGGAGGGCCTGGCGCAGTTCGCGTTCGGCCGTGTCCTTGCGTTCCTTCAGCGCCGCCTCGTCGGCGATCTCGGCGCCGAGCGCCTGGCGGAGCCGTACGAGGTCGTCGGCGAGGAGGCGGAGGCGGGCGTCGCGCAGGTCGGCCTGGATGACGGCGGCGCGGCGGGCGACGGCGGCCTGGCGGCCGAGGGGCTTGAGCTGGCGGCGGAGTTCGTCGGTGAGGTCCTGCACGCGCGCGAGGTTGGCCTTCATCGCGTCCAGCTTCCGCAGCGCCTTCTCCTTGCGCTTGCGGTGCTTGAGGACGCCCGCGGCCTCCTCGATGAAGGCACGGCGGCCCATGGGGTCGGCGTGCAGCACGGAGTCGAGCTGGCCCTGGCCGACGATGACGTGCATCTCGCGGCCGATGCCGGAGTCGGAGAGGAGTTCCTGGATGTCCAGCAGACGGCAGGTGTCGCCGTTGATCTGGTACTCGCTGCCGCCGTTGCGGAACATGGTCCGCGTGATGGTGACCTCGGCGTACTCGATGGGCAGCGCGCGGTCGGAGTTGTCGATGGTGAGGGACACCTCGGCGCGGCCCAGCGGCGGACGGCCGGTGGTGCCGGCGAAGATGACGTCCTCCATCTTGCCGCCGCGCAGCGACTTGGCGCCCTGCTCGCCCATGACCCAGCTCAGCGCGTCCACGACGTTGGACTTGCCCGAGCCGTTCGGGCCGACGACGCACGTGATGCCCGGCTCGAAGCGGAGCGTGGTCGCGGAGGCGAACGACTTGAAGCCGCGGAGGGTCAGGGCCTTGAGATGCACGCATCCGGACTTTACCGGGCAGGCGGTATCTCACTCCATGAACACTCGCAACCCCACGGTTTCGCCCAAGTGCACGAAGGGCACACCATTTGTTGAAGAGCCTGAAAGGATGCGCGGGGGAAAGAACTGAGGGACGCCGAAGCGTCCCTATGGACTCGGACAGGCGGGCCTCGCCGTCCGGGTCTGCTTGAAGCGACTGCTGTCGTGGAGCGATGCAGCGATCAGGTGAGCGCAGGCTCCGCCTGGTGTGCGTCGATGCTCTCCATGATCCTGTCCTGAGAAGCGGCAGCCGTCAGCGCGTCGTTTTCCGACTGGATCCGAGTCAGCTCGGATTCCAGATCCTGTACGCGCTGCTGGAGCCGTCGCATCTCGGCGAGGAGTCGCGGGTCGGAGCCGCCGACGTAACCGAGAAGCGCCTTTGCCATGATGGATGGTCCTCCACACTGAGTGACCGACCGAAGCGGTTGGGTCGTGAGGGATTCGCACCCGGCATGCCTGGCACACGCTGGTGTTGCACTGCCGTTCGTCATGCCAAACAGCCAAGATGCGCGGGGCTTTCAGCGTCTCACCAAAAAGTTTGACGGTCAACACGATCACACCCCGTATTGGGGGGCGAACCCGCGGCGCTCGGCCGGTGGACGGCGGCGCTGCTGCTTGTACGGGGCCCTCGGGGCGTGACGATCAGCTGTACCTCGGGAGCCTGCCATGTGGAGCCGTTCTTGGCAACCACCAGCCTCTTTCCGCTCCGGGGACCCCCGCGCGGCCCTCCTGTGGAGGGGGTCCGGAGGGGTCTCGGGGGTGCCGGGTCAGCGGATGGCGAAGCCGTCGTATCCGCCGCGGGGTGTGTCCCAGATCTCGGTGACACCATCGACCCGTCCGGGCGTGTCGGCACCCTGGAGCCAGTCGAGCAGCCCCTCGCAGTCGTCGCGGGGCCCCTCTGCGACCACTTGGACCCGTCCGTCGGCCAGATTGAGAGCAAAACCACTCAGCCCGCCGATCTCCAGCGCCCTGGCACGCGTGAACCAGCGGAAACCCACTCCCTGGACCTGTCCGCGCACCCAGGCCACCAGCCGCACTTCCTCACTCATGGCTGCAACCTAACCGCCTGATGTCCCGCGAGGCACACCCTGCCCCAGTGGCATGCGGTACCGTCCCGGTCCAATGACTCTCATCTGAAACTCACTCGAACGAGTGAGTTGGATCGGCCGGGGGGAATACGCCGCGACCCGGCGTCGGCCGACCGCGAGAACGAGGAATGGGGCAGGGCATGGGACGCCATCGACGATCCGGCACCGGGACCACGGGGCCGGAGTCGTACGAACCCAGGGGCACCGCGTCGTACCAGCGGCCGCAGGCGTACGCGGCGACCACCGCCCGCAGCACGGACTATCTGTACGCCACCGACGACGAGCGCCGGGCCCTGGAGGCCGACTTCGCCGCGACGGTCGGCACGAAGCAGCGTGGCCACCGGCGCGCCAAGAAGGCCGCCACCCCGGTGCGTACGGGCCTGCTGGGCGTCTCCGCCGCCGTCGCCCTCGGCACGGCGGCCGTGGCCACCGGCGCGGTGCCCGGTCTCCAGAACTACCGGCTCGGCGGCGGCACCAGCAGCGGCCCCGGCGAGACGGTGCAGGCGGTGGGCGCCCCCGGCAACGCGGCCAGCGAGCAGGGCGGCGCCTCCGGCAGCGCGGACACCCCGAGCACCCCCGGCTCCCCCTCCACGGGCGGCCGGCAGAGCACGACCCCGGCGTCCCCGGCCCCGTCCGCCCCGGCGTCGGGCCCCACCTCGCAGGCCCCGGCCCCGAAGCCGGCCCCCTCGAAGCCTGCCGCCGACCCCAAGCCCGACCCGAAGCCGAACGAGTCGCACACCAAGGCCCCGGCCCCCGCACAGAAGGCCCCGAAGGGACCGAAGGGCCCGAAGGGCCCGAAGACCTCGGCGCCGGTCACCGTGTCCGCGCAGGCGGCCGCCGAGGCGGAGGTGCTGCGACTGGTCAACGTGGAGCGCGCGAAGGTCGGTTGCACCCCGGTCGCGGCCAGCTCGGCGCTCACCGGACTCGCCGAGGCGTTCAGCGGCGACATGGCCGCCCGCGGCTTCTTCGACCACACCGACCCCGACGGCGCCACCCCCTGGGACCGCGCCGCGAAGGCCGGCATAACGGGCCTCGGCGGCGAGAACATAGCCCGCGGCCAGTCCGACGCGGCAGCCGTGATGGAAGCCTGGATGAACAGCCCCGGCCACCGCGCCAACATCCTCAACTGCGACTTCAAAACCCTCGGCGTAGGCGTCCACATGGCCCAGGGCGGCCCTTGGTGGACCCAGGACTTCGGCTACTGAGAAAGCCGCAGGTCAGAGCGCTACGCACCGTCTTGGGCCGTCATCCTCTAGTTCCGCTTCAGCGAACATGCGGTCCACGGCGGCCCCAGTCCGGCTACCGCTCGACGGCATGAGATGCGTGGACGTCCGCAGCGTGAAACCGGGGTCGTGGTGGCCCAGGTACTCACTCAGAGCCTTGATGCTCTCGCCCGCGTCCAGGAGCACCGAGGCGTAGAAGTGCCGCAGCGCGTGCATCCCGTTGTCCGGCCCGACTCGACACCCGAGGCTCGAAGCGCCGGCCAGGCGCTCAGCCACGCGCGGCCTCGATGTCCCAGCTTCCCCCCGGTTGCAGATCTTGATCGTCTTGGGCTTGCGGCCGGCTCGTCGGCACCGCCAGGATCGGCTGCATGATCAAGGGTGTGATGTTCGACTTCTCCGGCACCCTCTTCCGGATCGAATCGGCCGCGCAGTGGCTGAGCGCGGTCGCGACGAAGGCCGGTCTGGACGTGCCCGAGGGTGAACTCGACGCGTGCGTCAGCCGGCTGGAAGAGTTCGGGGCTCAGCCCGGAGGGATTCCTCCGCGCAAGGTGCCGCCCCATCTGGAGGCACTGTGGCGGGAGCGCGATCTGACCGCCGAACGACACCGGGCTGCCTTCACAGCCCTTTCCCGGGAAGCGAAGCTGCCTGCGGCCGACCTGGCCGAGGCCCTGTATGAACGTTCCCAAGTATCCGGGGCATGGCTGCCTTATCCCGACACCGAGGAAACCCTCCGCGCCCTGCGCGGGCGAGGCATCCCGGTCGCTGTCGTCAGCAACATCGGCTGGGACATGCGCCGTGTCTTCCGCGACCACGGTGTCGATGACCTCGTGGGCGCCTACTTCCTCTCCTTCGAGTGCGGGGTGAAGAAGCCCGATCCCCGGATCTTCCAGATGGCGTGCGACAAGCTCGGAGTGGCGCCCGGCGATGCACTCATGGTGGGAGATGAGCCTGTCGCGGACTCCGGCGCTGCGGCGCTGGGGTGCCGGATCCACCTAGTCGATCCTTTGCCTGTTGACCAGCGTCCCGGCGCGCTGGCCGAGGTGCTCCAGCTTCTGTGACGTGGCCCGACCGGGGCGGCGCCGCCCAGTGGGTCCGCATGGTCTGCGACTCCAGCTACGTGGTTGAGCCGCCCTTCGAGCCTTCCACCTGTCCTGCAGCAGCGACCTGTCAGTGCTTGAGGGACCCTCTGGACCGTTCTTTCGCGCCGCGCATCATGCCCCGGGCTTCGAGAGCGGCGCCTTTTGCTTCGAGGGTTCCTTTGTGCATGGCGTGGGCCGCCTGCCGCACAGTCTTTCCGACCACCTGTTCGGCCTTCGCCTTGGCCCGTTCTCCGGCACTCATCTCAGCACCTCCGCGGAGTCTCACTGGTCGAGTGCCCTTGAAGCAGGCGGCAAAACCAGTCTGGGGGATCGCTGGACGCTAACCCCGGGTTAGTGCAACCTGGCGGTTAGCGTCCTGCTCGCCTACCCTTACGGCATGAGCGGGAGCATTCAGGAGCCGTCGGTCGCGGAGTGCGACTTCGACGTGTTCGCCAGGGCCTGTCCGTCGCGGGGGACGCTGGAGCATGTCACCGGGCGGTGGGGTGGGCTGGCGCTGGGTGCGTTGTACGAGGGGCCGTTGCGGTTCAACGAGCTGCGGCGGCGGGTGGACGGCGTCAGCGAGAAGATGCTGTCCCAGACGCTCCAGGCGCTGGAGCGGGACGGGCTGGTGCACCGGGAGGCGCAGCCGGTCAACCCGCCCCGCGTGGACTACGAACTCACCGACCTCGGCCGCCGGGTCGCCGAGCGGCTGCTCGCCCTCATCCACTGCGTGGAGGGCGCCATGGACGAGGTCCTGGCCGCCCGCGCCCGCTACGACGAGACGCGCGGCGCCCGCTGACACTTCGGGCAGAAGTAGCTGGACCGGTTCATCCAGGGGCGCCGCAGCATCGGCGTACCGCAGCGGCGGCAGGGCAGGCCCTCGCGGCCGTAGGCGTCCAGGGAGCGGTCGAAGTAGCCGGACTCGCCGTTGACGTTGACGTAGAGGCTGTCGAAGCTGGTGCCGCCGACTTCGAGGGCCGCGTTCATCACGTCCCGTACGTGGCCGAGGAGTTCGGCGGTGACCGGGCGGGTGAAGGTGGCCGTCGGGCGCTCGTAGTGCAGGCGGGAGCGCCATAGCGCCTCGTCCGCGTAGATGTTGCCGACGCCGCTGATCAGCGACTGGTCCAGCAGGGCCCGCTTGATCGTGGTGCGCTTGCGCCGCAGGGCCTGGTGGAACACCTCGTCGTCGAAGACCGGGTCCAGCGGGTCGCGGGCGATGTGCGCGATCACGTCGGGCAGGCCCTCGGCGGTGTTGTCGTGCAGCGAGAGCCCGCCGAAGGTGCGCTGGTCCACGAAGCGCAGCTCGGTGTCCAGCTCGTCGGCGAACCGGACCCTTACCCGCAGATGCTTCTCGTCCGGCGTCGCGTGCGGCTGCACCAGCAACTGGCCGCTCATCCCGAGGTGGGCGAGGACGGACTGCCCGGTGTCCGCGAGCGGCAGCCACAGGTACTTGCCGCGCCGGCTGGGCGTCCCGAACCGGTGCCCCTTCAGCCGGTGCGCGAAGTCGTCGGCCCCCGCCAGGTGCCGCCGCACCGCACGCGGATGCAGCACCTCGGCCTCGGCGACGGTACGCCCGCCGACCCATCGCTCCAGCCCCCGCCGGACGACCTCGACCTCGGGCAACTCGGGCATCGACAACCCCCTTGTTGGAAAACCGGTGTGGAAGAACCGAGCGCCCGCCCCCGTCGGACGGGGGCGGGCGCTCGATGAATGTGCTCGGTCAGGCGGTGGCGGACGACGGTGCGTCGTCCGGGGCGGCCTCGGCCTCGACGGCCTCGGCGGCCGCCTTGGCGCGCTCGTCCGCGGCGGCCTTGATGGCCCGCCAGGCGGACTCGGCGGCCTGCTGCTCCGCCTCCTTCTTGCTGCGGCCGGTGCCGGTGCCGTACGAGACGCCCCCGACGCGGGCAGCAGCAGTGAAGGTCTTCTCGTGGTCGGGGCCGGTCTCCGTGACCAGGTACTCGGGCACGCCGAGCCCCTCGATCGCGGTGAGCTCCTGGAGACTGGTCTTCCAGTCCAGGCCGGCTCCGAGGTTCGAGGACTTCTCGATCAGCGGGTCGAAGAGCCGGTGGACCAGCTCGGACGCCGCGTCGAGGCCCTGATCGAGATAGACCGCGCCGATCACCGCTTCCAGGGTGTCGGCGAGGATGGACGCCTTGTCCCGGCCGCCCGTGCCCTCTTCACCACGGCCGAGCCGGATGAAGGAACCCAGGTCGAGGCCACGGCCGACCTCCGCCAACGCACGCGAGTTGACCACCGCGGCCCGCAGCTTGGCCAGTTGGCCTTCGGGCAGGTCGGGGTGGATGCGGTACAGCGTGTCCGTGACGACGAGACCGAGCACGGAGTCCCCGAGGAACTCCAGCCGCTCGTTCGTCGGCAGACCGCCGTTCTCGTACGCGTAGGAACGGTGGGTCAGCGCACGCACCAGAAGGGCGGACTCGACGTGGTAGCCGAGCCGCCCTTCCAGAAGCGTGTGGGACGAGGCCATGTTCTCCGCCTTGCCGTTCCCGCGTCGGCGGGAAGCGTTGGCTTCGGCGTCTTCCACCTTCTTGGCAGTGGACACAGTGCCTCTCACCGGCCGCTCAGACCTCGAGGACCTGGCGCTTGTTGTAGGTGCCGCAAGACGGGCACGCGATGTGCTGCTGCTTGGGCTCGTGGCAGCGCTCGCACGCAACCAGGGTGGGGACCGCAGCCTTCCACTGCGACCGGCGGTGGCGCGTGTTGCTGCGCGACATCTTCCGCTTCGGAACAGCCACGGCTACTTCTCCTGCTTCTCGTCGGCACGTGCTGATCGAGGCACGTCGCCGCTCATCTCGTCCTTCTCGCCGTCCGACATGGTGTCGGCGAGTCCCTGCAATGCCGCCCAACGGATGTCGACGGCGTCATGGTGGTGGTCCGGGTCGTCCGTGAGCCGCGCTCCACATTCGGAGCACAGACCCTGACAGTCGTCCTGGCACACCGGCTGCATCGGCAGTGCGAGCACCACCGCATCCCGCAGCAGAGGTTCGAGGTCGATCAAGCCGTCCTCGATGTACTGCCTGTCCTCGTCGTCCTCGGCGTCGTCGCCCGGTTCCGCGATCACGCGGCCACGGTCGTCGGCGTCAGGGTACGAGAACATTTCCTGGAAGTCCGCTTCGAGCTCCAGCCCGACCGGCTCCAGACACCTTACGCACTCCCCCTTGGCCGATGCACGGGCGGTGCCTGTGACAAGCACCCCTTCCATGACCGACTCCAGACGGAGGTCCAGCTCGAGCGGGGCGCCTTCCGGCACTCCGACGACGCCCTCGATACCGAGGTCCCGGGGGGCGTCGACCTCGCGGGTCAGGCGCTGCATCGCACCAGGCCGCCGGCCCAGCTCGTGGGTATCGATCACGAGGGGGTTGCGGTGGTCGAGGCGTGCGTTGGAAGCCATTCCTGCTTTCGGTCCGAGCTAGGAGGGACGCGGCCCGACGGTGTTCCGGGCAGCGCGGATCGCGGGGATACACGCGACCGAACAGCCAGGATACTGGACCTTTCGCTCAGGGCCCAATCGGGTCCCCGCGCGACTACAGCCCGCGGCCCTGTTCGTACGCGCGGAGCTGCTCCGCGCTGATCATGCCGGTGTCGAAGAGGCTGGTCTCGTCCAGGGCGTAGTCCTGCTGGGCCTGCCCCTGCTGGCCCTGTTGCCCGCCCTGCTGCTGGTTCGGGTCGTAGCCGGGCTGCTGGGCGTCGTAGCCGTGGAAGGCGCCCTCGGCCTGCGGGGCGTAGCCGTTGGGAGCCGCGTACGGGTCCTGCTGGTAGCCGTACGCCTCCTGCGGGGCGTAGCCGGGCTGCGGGGGGTAGGCCGCCGGGTAGGCGTCGGGCTGCTGGTAGCCGTACGCCTCCTGCGGCTCGTACACCGGTTCCTGCGCCGGCGCCGGGGCCGGTGGCGGGGCCGGGGCGCGCTGCGCCGGGGCGGGCGGGACGTCGGCGAGGGCGGCCAGGTCGGCCAGGTAGTCGGCGTCGCTGGAGTGCTGGAAGGTCGTGGTGTCGTCCGCGAGGGCGCCGAGGTCGTCGGTGGCGATCCGGCCGTGCAGCTTCTGCCGGCCGCGGTGGACGGCCTCCAGGGTCTTGGCGAGCACCGCCTCGAAGGCGCCGAGCTTGACGTCGACGTAGGCGTCCGCGTCGTGGCGCAGGGTCTCCGGGTCCTGGCTGCGCTCGGGGGCGTCCTCGTCCTCGTAGCCGTGCTCGTCCAGACCGGGTCCGGTGCCGAGCAGCTTCTCCCGGCCACGGCCGACCGACCCGAGGGTCTTGGTGAGGACGACCTCGAAGTTGGCGAGCTTGGAGTCGACGTAGTCGTCGGCGTCCGCGCGGATCTGCTCGGCCTCGGCGCGGGCCTCGGCCAGGATGCGGTCGGCCTCGGCCTGGGAGTGGCGGGCGACCTCGGTGCCGGCGATCAGGCTGCCGCGCTCGGCGTGCGCGGTCTCGATGATCCGCTCGGCCTCCTGGCGGGCCTGCTCGACCATCTGCTCGCGGCCCCCGATCAGCTCCTGGGCCTGTTCGAGGGAGCCGGGCAGGGCCTGGCGGACCTCTTCGAGCAGCGCGAGCAGTTCGGCGCGGTTGACCACGCAGGAGGCCGACATGGGCATGGACCGGGCACCGGAGACCGCCGAGACGATCTCGTCGAGCTTGTTCTGGACGTCCACCTGGCTCGCCACTCTCTACTGCTGTGTTGGAGACGGACGGGACGACTGTACGGCCACGGGGCGGCCGCCCGACACCGGGTGACGCGTTGTCACCTGCCCCGGTCGCGTCCCGGGACGTCAGTCCTTCCGGAGCCGGTCGCCGAGGGCCGCGAGCACCTGCGGGGGCACCAGGTGGGAGACGTCGCCGCCCCAGGCCGCGACCTCCTTGACCAGGGAGGAGGAGAGGAAGCTGTAGGTGGGGTTGGTGGGCACGAACAGCGTCTCGACACCGGTGAGGCCGTTGTTCATCTGGGCCATCTGGAGTTCGTAGTCGAAGTCGCTCACCGCGCGCAGGCCCTTGACGATGGCGGGGATCTCGCGCTGCTTGCAGAAGTCGACGAGCAGGCCGTGGTGGGCCTCGACGCGGACGTTGGCGTACTCGGCGGTGACCTCGCGGATCAGGCCGATCCGCTCGTCCACGTCGAACAGGCCCTTCTTGGAGGTGTTGATCATCACCGCGACGAACACCTCGTCGTACAGGCGGGAGGCGCGGGCGATGATGTCGAGATGTCCGTTGGTGATCGGGTCGAACGATCCGGGACAGACGGCGCGGCGCACGGGAGATCCCTCGCTCTCGGGTCCGGTCATCGTGCGTCTTCGCACGGTGAGGCGGCGCGACCGTACCAAAACGTTCCCTCGCCGTAACGACGGGACCGGATCGGCTCGAACCCCTCCGGCCAGTGGAACTCGCCCCCTCTGGTGCTGCGCTCCACGGTGACGAGCGCTTCGCCGGTCAGCCAGCCCCCGGAGCGGAGTGTGAGGAGGATCTCGCGGAGATCGTCGTCGGAGACGGCGTACGGGGGGTCGAGGAAGACCAGGTCGTAGGGGTCGGCGGGGGGTGCGGTACGGATGACTTGTTCCGCTTTGCCCGCCCGCACTTCGGCGCCGGGCAGGCCCAGGTTGCGGACGTTGTCGCGGACGGTCCTGGCGGCGCGGGCGTCGGCCTCGACGAGGAGGGCGTGGGCGGCGCCCCGGGACAGTGCCTCCAGGCCGACGGCGCCGGAGCCCGCGTAGAGGTCGAGGACCCGTTCGCCGTTCAGGGGGGTGCCGAGGAGGGACTGCCAGGTGGAGAAGAGGGCTTCGCGTGCGCGGTCGGATGTGGGCCGGGTTCCTGTGCCGGGCGGCACGGAGAGGCGCCGTCCGCCTGCCGTACCGGCGATCACGCGGGTCATGTGGGGTCCTTCTTCTGCGGGTGCGTTCTTTTATTTTCGCAGGTGGTGGGGGTGGCGTGGGTGTGCACCTCAGCCCTTCTCCAGGTACTGCTCCCTCTCCTCGTCCAAGAGGGCTTGCAGGGCGGTGCGTAGGCCGGGGATGTGCTCCAGTTCCGGGTCCGCCGCGACCACCGCTGCCGCTTCCTCCCTCGCCTCCGCGATGATCTCCTCGTCCTCGATGACCTCCAGGACCCGGAGGCTGGTGCGGGCGCCGGACTGGGCCTGGCCGAGGACGTCGCCCTCGCGGCGCTGTTCCAGGTCGATGCGGGAGAGTTCGAAGCCGTCGAGGGTGGAGGCGACGGCGTTGAGCCGCTGGCGGGCGGGGCTGGCCTCGGGCATCTCGCTGACCAGCAGGCAGAGGCCGGGCGCCGAGCCCCGGCCGACGCGGCCGCGCAACTGGTGGAGCTGGGAGACGCCGAAGCGGTCGGCGTCCATGATGACCATCGCGGTGGCGTTGGGGACGTTGACGCCGACCTCGATGACCGTGGTGGCGACCAGGACGTCCGTCTCCCCGGCGGCGAAGCGGCGCATCACGGCGTCCTTGTCGTCGGGGTGCATCCTGCCGTGCAGCACCTCGACCTTGAGGCCCTGGAGCGGGCCCCGGGCGAGCTGGTCGGCGATGTCGAGCACGGCGAGCGGGGGCCGTTTGTCGCCCTCGGCGGCCTTCTTCTCGGCGGCGCTCTCGTCCTCGTCGCCGATGCGGGGGCAGACGACGTACGCCTGGTGGCCGCCCTCGACCTCCTCGCGGACGCGTTCCCAGGCGCGGGCGAGGAAGTGGGGCTTGTCGGCGGCCGGGACGACATGGGTGGCGATCGGGGAACGGCCGGCCGGGAGCTGGTCCAGGACAGAGGTCTCCAGGTCGCCGAAGACCGTCATCGCGACCGTGCGCGGGATCGGGGTGGCCGTCATGACGAGCAGGTGCGGGGGCTGCTTGCCCTTGCCGCGCAGGGCGTCGCGCTGCTCGACGCCGAAGCGGTGCTGTTCGTCCACGACGACCAGGCCCAGGTCGTGGAACTGGACCTTGTCCTCGATGAGCGCGTGGGTGCCGATGACGATCCCGGCCTCGCCGGTGACGATGTCCAGGAGTGCCTGCCGGCGTGCGGCCGCCCCCATCGACCCGGTCAGCAGCACCACCTTGGTCCCGTGCTCCGACCCGCCCAGCATGCCCCCCTCGGCCAGCTCCCCCATCATCTCGGTGATCGACCGGTGATGCTGCTGAGCCAGCACCTCGGTGGGCGCCAGCATCGCCGCCTGCCCCCCGGCATCCACCACGGCGAGCATGGCCCGCAGGGCCACCATGGTCTTTCCGCTTCCCACCTCCCCCTGGAGCAGCCGGTGCATCGGGTGGGCTGTGGCGAGGTCGGTGAAGATCTCCTGGGAGACGCGTTGCTGGCCTTCGGTGAGGGTGAAGGGGAGGCGGGCGTCGAAGGTGGTGAGGAGGCCGTCGTCCAGGGGGCGGCGGGGGACGGCGGGGAGCTGGGTGTCGGCGTAGCGGCGGCGGGCGAGGGCGACTTGGAGGACGAACGCCTCGTCCCACTTGAGGCGGGCGCGGGCGTCGGCGATGTCGGCCTTGGTGGCGGGACGGTGGATCTTGACCAGGGCCTCGGGCAGCTCGACCAGGCCACGGCCCTCGCGCAGTGACTCCGGGAGCGGGTCGACGGCCTCCTGGACGCTGGGCAGCACGGTCTGCACCGCCTTGCCGATCTTCCAGGACTCCAGTTTGGCGGTGGCGGGGTAGATCGGGATGAGGGAGCCCGCCCAGCTCTCCACGGCCTCGTCGCCGTCCTCGGCGTCCTTGTCCAGCAATTCGTACGCGGGGTGCGCGAGTTGGAGGCGGCGGTTGAAGACGGAGACCTTGCCGGAGAACATCGCGCGGGTGCCGGGCAGCAGTTCCTTGTGCGGCTTGTGCACGCCGTTGCCGAAGAAGACCAGTTGGAGGCGGCCGCTGCCGTCGGTGATGGTGACCTCGAGCCGCTGGCCCTTGCCGCGCGGGGCGCGGGAGGACGCGAAGGTGTGCAGCCGGGCGTCGGCGACCTGGGCGACCACGGTGACGTGCTCGTCCATGGGGAGGTCGGCGAGGTGGGTGAGCTGGCCGCGCTCCTCGTATCTGCGGGGGTAGTGGTGCAGGAGGTCGCCGACGGTGTGCAGGCCGAGGTTCTCGGCCATCACCTTCGCGGTGGCGGGACCGAGCACCTTCTTCAGGGGTTCTCGCAGTGCGGGCACGAGATCCATTGCACACCACACCACCGACATCGCCGTACAGGTGACTCCGCCCGGTCCCGGACAGATCCCCGAAATCCCTGGTCAGCTCGGGCCTTCGGGCCTAGGATGACGCGCTCCGGCCATCCCCCGCGGTCACCGCCCCCACGGCACACGACCGCCCGACCCCGCGCCGCGCGAAGCTCCTCCCACCGGCGCCGTGACGATGGACTCCCAGACCTCCCAGTCATCCCCGGCCTCCGAGCCCGCCCCGCCGCACACCTTCCAGGTCGACCTGCGTGGTCTGGTGGACCTGCTCTCCCAGCACCTGTACTCCAGTCCCAAGGTCTACCTGCGCGAGCTGCTCCAGAACGCGGTGGACGCCGTCACCGCCCGGCGGGCGGCGGAGCCCGGCGCCCCGGCGCGGGTGCGGCTGTACCCGGACGGGCGGGGCGGGCTGCGGGTGGAGGACAGCGGCATCGGGCTCACCGAGTCGGACGTGCACAGCCTGCTGGCGACCATCGGCCGCAGTTCCAAGCGTGCGGAGGGCCTGGAGGAGACCCGCTCCGGGTTCCTGGGCCGGTTCGGCATCGGTCTGCTGGCCTGCTTCGTGGTCGCCGAGCGCATCCGCGTGGTCAGCCGCAGCGCCCGTACGCCCGGCGCTCCGCCGGTGGAGTGGACGGCCGCCGACGACGGCTCGTACACCGTGCGCACCCTGCCGGACTCGGCGCGGCCGGAGCCGGGCACGACCGTGCACCTGGTGGCGCGCCCGGGTGCGGGCGAGTGGCTGGCGCCGGCGCGGGTGCGCTCCCTGGCGCGGGACTTCGGTTCGCTGCTGCCGTACGACGTGCGGGTGGACGACGAGCCGGTCACCGATCTCCCGGCGCCCTGGGACCGCTCCTGGCCCAGCCCGGTGGAGCGGCGGGCGGCGCTGGAGGCGCACTGCCGGGAGCTGTTCGGCTTCACCCCGCTGGACGCGATCCCGCTGGACGTGCCGTTGGCCGGGGTGCGCGGGGTGGCGTACGTCCTCCCCTCTGCGGTGAGCCCGGCGCAGCGGGCCACGCACCGGGTGCACCTGAAGGGCATGCTGCTCACCGAGCGGGCCGAACAGCTCCTGCCGGACTGGGCGTTCTTCGTGCGCTGTGTGCTGGACACGGACACGCTGCGGCCGACCGCCTCGCGCGAGGCGCTGTACGAGGACGAGACGCTGGCCGGGGTGCGCGAGGCGCTGGGCGAGCGGGTGCGGGACTGGCTGACGGGGCTCGCGGCGGGTGACCCGGAGCGGCTGGCGGCGTTCCTGGCCGTGCACCATCTCGGGGTGCGGGCGCTGGCCCGGCACGACGGGGAGATGCTGCGGGTCATGCTGCCGTGGCTGCCGTTCGAGACCAGTGACGGGGAGCTGTCGCTGGAGGAGTTCGCGCGGCGGCACCCGGTGGTGCACTTCACCCGGAGCGTCGAGGAGTTCCGGCAGGTCGCGTCGATCGCCGCCGCGCAGGGCGTCGGGGTGGTGAACGGGGGTTACACCTACGACAGCGAGCTGGTGGAGGCGCTGCCGTCGGTGCGGCCGGGCACGGTGGTCGCGGAGCTGGACGCGGACACGGTGACCGCGCACCTGGACGCGGTGGACCCGGCGGCCGAGCGGGCGCTGTCCGGCTTCCTGGCCGCCGCGCGCGCCAGGCTCGACCCGCTGGGCTGCGACGTGGAGCTGCGGGCGTTCCACCCGGTGTCGGTGCCCGCGCTGCATCTGGACGACCGGTCGGCGCGGCACGAGCGGGCGCGGGCGGACGCCGAGGAGCGGGCGGACGACCTGTGGGCGGGCATCCTGGGCTCACTGCGCGGCACCGCGCCGCGCGCCCGGCTGGTGCTGAACCATCTCAACCCGCTGGTCCGGCGCGTCGGTTCGCTGACCGACCCGGAGCTGACGGGCACGGCGGCCGAGGCGCTGTACGGGCAGGCGCTGCTGCTGGCGCGCCGCCCGCTGCGGCCGGCCGATGCGACGTTGGTGAACCGGGCGTTCGCCGGACTGCTGGAGTGGGCGACGCTCGGGGAGGGCGAGGGACGATGAGCCGGATCATGGACTTCGAGGCGCTGCGGCAGGCCATGGCGGAGAACGCGGAGCGGCCGGAGGGCCCGGCACGCAACGCGCGTGCGGAGGAACTCCTCACCGAGGCCGAGAAGTTGGAGATCCCGCTCGCGGTGATCGAGGCGCTCGGCCATCAGGTGAAGGTCTTCAACTACAGCTCGGAGAAGGACCGGGTGTTCGTGCCGTTCGCGCGGCTGCTGCGGATGTGGGACGAGCGGCCGGAGGACTTCGACGCGTACGAGGCGCACGCGCTGCACTGGACGTTCAAGTGGATGACCGCGGGCATGCTGGGCCAGCCGCACATCCCGCTGGCGTCGGTGGAGAACTGGCTCGGTGAGATGGAGCGCCGCTACCGGGTCGCCGGGTACTCCGAACGGGCCGTGCGCGCGGCCGAGTTCGGCATCGCCTCGCACATCGGGGACCGGGCGCGGGCCGAGCGGGCGTACGCGGCGTGGCTGGCCGCCGACCGGGACGAGATGGCCGACTGCCACGCCTGTGAGCTGCACGGGCAGGGCGGCTGGCAGGTGCGGTCGGGCCGGGACGCGGAGGCTCTGGAGCTGTGGGCGCCGGTGCTGGAGGGCGAGTTCGCGTGTGCGCACGAGCCGCACGGGGTGCTGGCCCGGTCGCTGGTGCCGCTGCTGCGGCTGGGCCGGGTGGAGGAGGCGCGCGCCCACCATCTGCGGGGCATCCGGCTGGTGCGGCCGATGGAGAGCATGCGGGACGCGTACGCCGCCCATGTGGAGTTCTGCGCGCTGAGCGGGAACGAGGCGCGCGCTCTGGAGCTGCTGGCGGAGCGGCCGGCGTACTTCACGGACACGGGGCATCCGCGCAGCCTGCTGGAGTTCCTGGCCGTGGTGACGCTGCTGATGGACCGGCTGACCGCGCTCGGCCTGGGCGCCCGGGAGGTGCCGGGTCCTGCCGGACGGACATGGACCGCGCGGGAGCTGGCCGGGCACGCGCGCGTGGAGGCGCTGGAGCTGGCCGCGCGGTTCGACGCGCGCAACGGCACCTCGCACGTCGGTGACCTGACCCGCGCCACGATGGCGGGCCAGCCGCTGGCGGAGCGCCTCCCGCTGGGCGTACGGACGGCTCCGGCACCGCCCCCCGTGGCCGAGGCGATCCCGGACGCGGAGCCGGAGGTGCCCGAGCTGCTGGCGCGGGCGCGGCGGCTCTCGGAGACCCTCCAGCCGGACGCCCCGCAGGCATGGGCCGCCCTCGCGCGGGCCGCCGACGGCGCCGGGCTCGACGCACGCGCGCGTGCCGAGCTGGCCGACAACGAGGCGATGTCCCTGGGCCCCGAGGGCACCCCGGTCTTCGAGGAGGCCGCCGCCCTCTATACGGAGGCGGGCGACCCCGGCGAGGCATTGGCGGCCCGCGCGCGTGGCGCGTACGTACGCGCCCTGACCGGCGAGACGGAGGCCGCCCGGAAGACGGCCGACGGGCTGTACGACCAGGTGCTCGCGCTGTACGCGGAGGAGGCGACCGGCCCCCGCCAGACGGCGGGGGTGCTGATCAGCCGGGCCCGGGTGCTGATGCGGTGCGTCCACGAGGGCGCCCCGGCGGAGGAGGCGGAGCGGGCCGCGCGGGAGGTGCTGGCGTTCGTCGGCGGCCGCACCGGGGACGACGTACGGCTGGTGGCGCGCGGCGCCGAGGCGCGGGCCATGCTGGCGGAACTGGCCGAGCTGGGCGGGGACCTGCCGCGCGCGGCCGACCTCTTTCGGCGGGCGGCGGCCGAGTACACCGGCGCGGGGCTGCCCTGGTTCGCCGTGGAGTACGAGGCGCGGGTGGGGGCGCTGTCCCAGCACCTCGGGGAGCCGGCCGAGGCCGAGCGGGCGCTGCGGTCGGCGCTGGAGCACGGCGGGGCGTATCTGGAGTCGACCGGGCGGGCCCAGCTCCACCTCCAGCTCGCCGAGCTGATCGGGGCGCGGGGCGGCACCGAGGAGGCGGCCGGGCATGCCCTCCAGGCCGCGCGCTGGGCGGACGAGGCGGGCGAGAGCGGCACCTTCGGCGCCTGGGGCCGGCACCTGCTGGGCGGGCTGCTGCTGCGCCAGGGGCGCTGGACGGAGGCGGCCGAGGTGCTGGAGTCGGCGCTCGCCGAGCTGTCGGCCGAGGTGCACGGGGACGGCGCGCTGGTCCAGACCCGTTGGTGGCTCGGGGACTGCCTGAGCGAGCTGGGCGAGCACCGGCAGGCCGCCGAACACCGGCTGCTGGCGGCCGGCATCGCCGAGCACTGGCCGGAGCAGCAGGACCACGCCACGCTGGCCCACCTGGCCGGCGAGTCCATGGCCGAGGCGGACCTCCCTGCGGAGGCGGACCGGGCGTACGTACGGGCCGGCGAGCTGTGGGAGGCGCTGGGCAACCCGTACTTCACCGTGCGCGCGCTGCGGGCCCGCGCCTGGCTGGCGCCCCGGCTGGACGCGGGGGTGCCGGGCGCGCGGGCGCTCATGGCGCGGGCGGTGCGGGTGTGCGGGGAGGCGCTGGCGGAGGCGGACGACCCGCTGGAGGAGGCCCGGCTGACCACCGAACTCGCGCACACGCACCGCCAGTTCGGCGAGCTGCTCATCACGGTCGCGGAGGAGCGGGGCGAGGAGGTGCTGGCGGAGCTGGAGCGGTCGGCCGCGCTGTTCGCCACGCTCGGCACGGACGGTCTGCACGGCCGCACCGGCGCCGAACTGGCCGCCGCCGCGCTGGAGAGCGAGCTGGGCCGGACGGCTGAGGCGAAGGCACGCGCGCGTGCCGTGCTCGCGGCCTACGAGGGCGCCGACGCCACGGACGACACGGTCCGCCTCCGGCGCGAGACGGCGTCCCGTCTGCTGGACGGGGAGTGACCCCGGTCCCTCACTCCACGCCGATGAGCAGCAGCGCACCCTGCCGGCCGCCCTGGTAGACCACGGTGTCGACCGCGAGGTAGGACTCGCGGACGCGGGCTTCGAGGCGGTCGGCGACCTCCTCGGGGGCGTCGTCGCCGACGACCAGGGTGACCAGTTCGCCGCCCGCCTGGAGCATGCGGTCGAGGACGGTCTCGGCGGTGCCGGTGAGGTCGGGGCCGATCACGGCCACGTCGCCGTCGATCAGCCCGAGCACGTCCCCGGCCTGGCAGATCCCGGCCGTCGTCCACGACTGGCGCTCGGCGACGAGGACCTCGGCGTACCGGGTGGCACCGGCGGCCGAGGTCATCTGGACCACGTCCTCGTCGAACCGGCGCTCCGGTTCGTGCACGGCGAGCGCGGCGATGCCCTGGACCGCCGAGCGGGTCGGGATCAGGGCGACCCGGACGCCCTCGGCGCGGACCTGTTCGGCGGCCGCGGCGGCCGTGTGGCGCAGGTCGGCGTCGTTGGGCAGCAGGACGACCTCGCGGGCGTGCGCGCGCCGGAGCGCCTGGGCCAGCTCCCCGCTGGCGGGCGGCTCGCCGGGGCGGGCGAGGACGGTGGTGGCGCCCGCCTCGGCGTACAGCCCGGCCAGTCCCTCGCCGGGCACCACGGCGACCACGGCCCGCTGCGCCGGTTCGCGCGGCGGCCGCTCACCGCCCGTGTGCACGTCCCCGACGGCGAAGTGGGTGATCCTGATCCGGTACGGCCGCCCGGCCTCGACGCCCGCCTCCACGGCGGCCCCGGCGTCGTCCACGTGCACATGGACGTTCCACAGCCCGTCGCCGCCGACCACGACCAAGGAGTCACCGAGGGCGTCGAGCCGTTCCCGGAGCCGGGCCACGGCCGCGTCGTCTGCCTCCAGCAGGTAGATGACCTCGTAGGCGGGCCCGCCCTCCCCCGCGTGCTCCGGTGCCTCCGGGCAGATCTCGGCCCCAGCCACCCCGGCGTACGTCTCCTCCGGCACCGCCTCCCCCGTGACCGCCTCCAGCAGGGCCGCCAGCACGGTCACCAGGCCGCGTCCGCCCGCGTCGACGACCCCGGCGCGGCCGAGCACGGCCAGTTGGCGGGGGGTGGCGGCGAGGGCGGCGCGCGCTCCCTCGTAGGCGGCCAGGACGACCGTCCCGCAGTCGCCCTCGGCCCCCTCGGCCGCGTCGGCGGCGGCCGAGGCGACGGTGAGGACGGTGCCCTCGACCGGGTGGGCGACGGCCTCGCGGGCGGCGTCGGCGGCCCGGCGCAGCGCCAGCCGCAGAACGGTGCCGTCGACGTGAGACGCGTCACCCGCGGTGAGCACCTGGGTCATCCCGCGCAGGAGCTGGGCGAGGATCGTGCCGGAGTTGCCGCGGGCGCCGATCAGGGCGCCGTGGGCCATTGCGCGCAGGGCGTCCGCGAGAGAGGGCCCGCCCTGCTCGTACCCGGCGAACACCGCTTCGACGGCCGCCGTCGCGGATTCCACGGTCAGATACAGATTGGTGCCGGTGTCCCCGTCGGCCACGGGATAGACGTTGATCGCGTCGATCTCCTCGCGCGCCCGACCCAGCGAGCGCAGCGCCAGACCGCACCAGGTGCGCACCGCGAGAGCATCGAGGAATGTCTGCGGCACCTGCGCCACCTGCGCCTCCCTGTGGCTGGACGTGGGACGCAGCGTAGACCGTGGGACGGCGTCCACCGCGGGAGGGCCGGGCACGGGGTGCCTGGCCACCATGGTAGTTTCGTTGTACGGAAGCAGTCGTTGTATGCTGCTCCGGTTGCCCGATCCCGGTCGGGCCATTCCCCCTGGCAGCGCCACTCAAGATCTCAGGTTTTCCTGATCTCGATCCCGGCATGCCGGGATCAACCGTAAGAGCATCTGAAGTCTTTGGAGTGACCCGTGGCTGCCAACTGCGACGTCTGCGGCAAGGGGCCGGGCTTCGGCAACAACATCTCGCACTCTCACCGCCGTACGCCCCGTCGCTGGAACCCGAACATCCAGCGCGTCCGTACCGTGGTCGGCGGGACGCCGAAGCGCGTGAACGCTTGCACCTCGTGCATCAAGGCCGGCAAGGTCTCGCGCTGACGCACAGCTAAGCGCGCGGCCATAGTCGGTTGCTGCAATGAGCCGGTCCACCTCGTGTGGGCCGGCTCATTGCGTTGCCCGTTCACTGTTCGAGGCGCCATCCGTGGTCCACAGGGCCGATACCGGCGCCGAGCGCGAAGCCATGGGCGATCGCCCCGGTGACGTACTCCTTGGCCGCCGTGACCGCCTCCGGCACGGCAAGACCCTTCGCCAGCCCCGAGGCGATCGCGGAGGCCAGGGTGCAGCCGGTGCCGTGGGTGTGCCGGTTGTCGTGGCGCGGGGCGCGCAGCCGGAACTCCTGTTCGCCGTCGGTGAGCAGATCCACCGCCTCGCCGGTGAGATGACCGCCCTTGATCAGCACCCACTGGGGCCCGTAGGCCAGTACGGCTTCCGCCGCCGGGCGCAGATCGGCCTCCGAAGTGACCCGGAATCCTGTGAGCTGGGCCACTTCGTCGAGGTTCGGGGTGGCCACGGTCGCCACCGGCAGCAGCCGGGTGCGCACCGAGTCCAGGGCGGAGGCGGCGAGCAGGGGGTCGCCGTGCTTGGAGACGCCCACCGGGTCCACCACCACGGGCGCGTCCGTGCCGGAGATCAACTCCGCGACCGCCTCGACCAGTTCCGCCGAGGCCAGCATCCCGGTCTTCACGGCCTGTACGCCGATGTCGTCCACCACGCTGCGGTACTGCGCCCGTACCGCCTCCACCGGCAGTTCCCAGGCGCCCTGCACGCCGAGGGAGTTCTGCGCGGTCACGGCGGTGATCACGCTCATCCCGTGCACGCCCAGCGCCAGCATCGTCTTCAGGTCGGCCTGGATGCCCGCTCCGCCGCCGGAGTCCGAGCCGGCCACGGTGAGGACGCGCGGCGGCGCCTGCCCGGCGGGCCTCACTCGGGGTCCCCGAAGTGGTCCCAGCCGCCGGTGGCGGTCCAGGGCGCCCCGTCCACGGTCACCTGGGGCAGCGCCGAGGGGTTGAGCACCTCGCCGATCACCTTCCAGCGGGCCGGGAGCTTGGTGTCAGGCGGGAAGGTGGCCACGATCGCGTGATCCTCTCCCCCGGTGAGCACCCACTGCAGCGGGTCCACCCCGACCGCCTGGCCGATGTCGTTCATCTGGGTGGGGATGTCGATCGCGCCGGAGCGGATGTCGATCCGGACCTTGCTGGCGTCCGCGATGTGCCCGAGGTCCGCGATCAGTCCGTCGCTGACGTCGCACATCGCGGTCGCGCCGAGCGCTGCGGCCGCCGGGCCCGCGTGGTAGGGCGGCTCGGGGCGGCGGTGGGCCTCCACGAAGGCGCGCGGCGAACGGAAGCCCCGCGAGAGCACCGCGTACCCGGCCGCGGACCAGCCCAGCCAGCCCGTGACGGCCACCAGGTCGCCGGGCTGCGCGCCCCCGCGGGTCACCGGCTCCTGGTTGCGCAGATCACCGAGCGCGGTGATGGACACCATGATCGTGTCACCACGTACGACGTCGCCGCCGACCACGGAGGCGCCCGCGACCTGGCACTCGTCGCGCAGACCGTCCATCAGCTCGGTCGGCCAGGTCACCGGGAGCTCGGCGGGGACGACCAGGCCGAGCAGCAGCGCGGTGGGCACGGCGCCCATCGCGGCGATGTCGGCGAGGTTCTGGGCGGCGGCCTTGCGGCCCACGTCGTACGCCGTGGACCAGTCGCGGCGGAAGTGCCGGCCCTCCAGCAGGATGTCGGTGCTCGCCACCACCCGGCGGTCCGGGGCGGCGACCACGGCGGCGTCGTCACCGGGGCCGACCCGGACCGCCGGGGTGGTGGTGAGACGGGAGGTCAGCTCCCGGATGAGCCCGAACTCACCAAGCTCACCCACTGTGCCCTTCATGGCCTCAAGCCCCTTCTGTACCTGTCCCGTGCCCGGTCGCGCGTCATCAGTGTCCCCGATACGGTCGAGGTGACCGTCAACTTCCGTCGTGCCCGCACCCCGGCACGCGTGCTCCGTTCCCCAGGGTCTCCCCTCGGAGAGCGGCGACGCGATACCGTGGCGTTCCTCTTCCCCACATGATCCTCGTGGCCGCCCTGGAGGTTCCGTGGTACAGGCGTACATCCTGATCCAGACCGAGGTCGGCAAGGCGTCGACCGTCGCCGAGACGATCGGCAGGATTCCTGGAGTGATCCAGGCCGAGGACGTGACGGGACCCTATGACGTCATCGTCCGCGCCCAGTCCGACACTGTCGACGAGCTGGGTCGCATGGTGGTCGCCAAGGTCCAGCAAGTGGACGGCATCACACGCACCCTGACCTGCCCGGTCGTGCATCTGTAGCCCCCGTCTACGCTTGGCCGGTGAACTTCTTCCGTCACCGGCCCCTCGGCCTGCTCGCGCCCGCGCTGCTGATCGCGGTCGCGGGCTGTTCCACGGCGGACGACGGCACCACGGTCGCGGCTCCCCGCCCCGACGCACGGACCGCCCCCCTGTGCCGGCGTCTGGACGAGGCGCTGCCCGAGAAGGTGGACGGCCGGCACCGCGACGACCCACGGCCCGCTTCCGCCTATACGGCGGGCTGGTCGGGCCCGGCGATCATACTGCGCTGCGGGGTGGTCCGGCCGCCGAAGATGACCGACCCCAAGGTCGCCCAGGGCCACGACCCCGCGGCGCTGGCCGGCGGGGTGGACGGCGTGGACTGGCTGATGGAGAAGCGGGACGATGGTTCCTCGCGCTTCACCACCGCCAACCGCCGCGCCTATGTGGAGGTCACGCTGCCCGAGGAACTGTCCGGCCCGGACGACTCGACGGCGGTCCTGGTCGACCTGGCCCCGGCCGTGAAGAAGGCGATCCCCGAGGGGATCGCCTCCATGCGGTGATGTCGTGAGGGTTCAGCGCAGCCCGGTCGGGCGGCGCAGTGCCGCCTGGACCAGGCGGTCCACCAGCTCCGCGTAGCCGATGCCGGACGCCTCCCACATCTTGGGGTACATCGAGATGGGGGTGAAGCCGGGCAGGGTGTTGATCTCGTTGATGACGAACTCGCCGTCGTCGGTGAGGAAGAAGTCCGCGCGGACCAGACCCTCGCAGGACGCCGCCTCGAACGCCTCGACCGCGAGCCGCTGGATCTCGGCGGTCTGCTCGTCGGTGAGCGGGGCCGGGACGACACCGGGCGTGGAGTCGATGTACTTGGCGTCGAAGTCGTAGTACGCGTGCGCACTCGGCGGCGGGATCTCGGCGGGGACCGAGGCGCGCGGGCCGTCCTCGAACTCCAGCACACCGCACTCGATCTCGCGGCCGGTCAGCGCGGCCTCCACGATGATCTTCGGGTCGTGGCGCTGGGCCTCGGCGATGGCCTCGTCCAGCCCGGCGAGGCCGTCGACCTTCGTGATGCCGATGGAGGAGCCGGCGCGGGCGGGCTTCACGAACAGCGGCCAGCCGTGCTCACCGGCGAAGTCCACGATCCGCTTGCGGGCGGCGGACTCGTCCTGCTGCCACTCACGGGGCCGGATCACCATGTACGGGCCGACCTTGAGCCCGAAGGAGGTGAACACCCGCTTCATGTAGTCCTTGTCCTGGCCGACGGCCGAGGCGAGCACGCCCGAGCCGACGTAGGGCACACCGGACAGCTCCAGCAGACCCTGGAGGGTGCCGTCCTCCCCGAAGGGGCCGTGCAGCACCGGGAAGACGACGTCGACCTCGCCGAGCGCCTTGGGCACCGCGCCGGGCTCGCTGTAGACGACCTCGCGGTTGGCCGGGTCGACCGGGAGCACCACTCCGCCCTCGGTGGACTCCGCCACGTCCAGGACCTCCGGGGTGCGGCGGTCCGTGATGGCCATCCGCTGCGGCTCGTCGGCCGTCAGCACCCAGCGACCGTCACGGGTGATGCCGATCGGCAAGACGTCGTACTTGGTCCGGTCGATGGCGCCCAGGACGGCACCCGCGGTGACCGTGGAGATCCCGTGTTCGGAGGAGCGGCCGCCGAACACGACGGCCACACGCGGCTTGCGGGGCTGAGCTGCAGGGCTCTGGGGGAGGTTCTCGGTGCTCATATCGCGTTGAGAGTACCCGTTGGTAGTGCCTCCGGACAGCGTCGACCCGGCGCTTTCGCTCAGCGTCGCTCGGGCTTCGCGCTGCGCGACATCAGCTCCTTGAGAGCCACCACGGGCGGCTTGGCGTCGTGCACGATTCCGACGACCGTCTCGGTGATCGGCATGTCGACACCGTGCCTGCGGGCCAGGTCCAGCACGGACTCGCTGGACTTGACGCCCTCGGCGGTCTGCTTGGTGACCGCGATGGTCTCCTGAAGCGTCATGCCCTTGCCGAGGTTGGTGCCGAAGGTGTGGTTGCGGGACAGCGGCGAGGAGCAGGTCGCCACCAGGTCCCCGAGTCCGGCGAGTCCGGAGAACGTCAGCGGGTCGGCGCCGAGCGCCATGCCGAGCCGGGTGGTCTCGGCGAGGCCGCGCGTGATGAGCGAGCCCTTGGCGTTGTCGCCGAGTCCCATGCCGTCCGCGATGCCGACGGCGAGACCGATGACGTTCTTGACCGCGCCGCCGAGTTCGCAGCCGATGACGTCGGTGTTGGTGTACGGCCGGAAGTAAGGGGTGTGGCAGGCCGCCTGGAGCCGCTGGGCGACCGCCTCGTCGGTGCAGGCGACCACGGCGGCGGCGGGCATCCGGGCGGCGATCTCACGGGCCAGGTTGGGCCCGGTGACCACGGCGATCCGCTCGGGGGCGACCTTGGCGACGTCCTCGATGACCTCGCTCATCCGCATGGCGGAGCCGAGTTCGACGCCCTTCATCAGGGAGACGAGCACGGAGTCCGGGGCGAGCAGCGGGGCCCACTCCGCGAGGTTGGCGCGCAGGGTCTGCGACGGGATCGCCAGGACGACGAAGTCGGCGTCCCCCAGCGCCTCGGCGGCGTCGGAGGTGGCGCGCACGCCCGGGGGAAGCTCGACGCCGGGCAGGTAGCCGGGGTTGGTGCGTGTGGAGTTGACCGCGTCGGCCACTTCGGCGCGGCGGGCCCAGAGGGTGACCTCGCAGCCCGCGTCGGCGAGGACCACGGCGAACGCGGTGCCCCAGGAGCCGGTGCCCATGACGGCGACCCGGACAGGCGTGCTCACTTGCCGCTTCCCCCTTCGGTGGCGGTGGGCGTGGCCTCGGCGGCGGGCGCGGGCACCGTGTCCTGGACCTGGCCCCGGTCCAACTGGATCGAGTGGCCGGACGGGGCGGCCTGGCCGGACTGGGCGCGGGTGCGGCGGCGCTGCTCGATCCGCTCGCGGCGCGGGTCGTAGGGCACGGCCGGCGCCTTCTCGCCGCGGATCTCCTCGAGCTGGCGGGTGATGGCCGCCATGATGACCTCGGTGGCCTCCCTGAGCACGTCGGCGGTCATCTCCCGGTCGTAGAACCGGGAAAGGTCCACCGGCGGGCCGGCGAGGACATGGTGGGTCTTGCGCGGGAAGAGGCGCGGCTTCTTCGCGTAGGGGGGCAGGAGTTCGTTGACGCCCCACTGGGCGACCGGCACGACCGGGCACTTGGTCTGCAGGGCCACGCGGGCGGCGCCTGTCTTGGCCGTCATGGGCCAGCCGTCGGGGTCGCGGGTCAGGGTGCCCTCGGGGTAGAAGGCGACGCACTCGCCCTTCTCCACCGCCTCGATCGCGGCACGGAATGCGCTCAACGCGTCGGTGCTCTCGCGGTAGACGGGGATCTGTCCGGTACCGCGCATCGCGGCGCCGACGAATCCCTTCTTGAAAAGGCCGCTCTTCGCCAGGAATCGCGGAACCCGTCCGGTGTTGTACTGATAGTGCGCGTACGCGAAGGGGTCCACGTGGGAATTGTGGTTCACCGCGGTGATAAATCCGCCGTCGGCCGGAATGTGCTCCATTCCTCGCCAGTCCCGCTTGATCAGAACCGCCAGCGGCGGTTTGCAGATCACCGCGGCGAAGCGGTACCAGAAGCCGATTCTGCGGCGGGACACGCGGACACCTTCCTCCATGGCCTCTGAGGGCCTTCACCTCGGCCGGGGGCCGCACAAGTGTGACTCCGGGCCGCCGGTCTGTCGAGAACACCGTACGCCCGCATGTCTGCGGCGACCGCCCCCGGACTGGCCTTCACAGCATTCCCCCACACCTCGGGGCGGCTCGGGCCGCCTGGTGGGAGCGGGGGACAATGAGCGCGAGCAGAGAGGGACGGTACGCCGGTGCAGTGGAGCTTGGTCATCCCCCTGAAGCCCTTGGCACGGGCGAAAAGCAGGCTCGCGGACGCCGTTGCCGAAGGGGCCCGGCCGGGGCTGGTGCTGGCGTTCGCACAGGACACGGTGGCCGCCGTGCTGGAGTGTCCCGAGGTCGCGGATGTGGCGGTCGTCACGGACGACCTGGTGGCCGGGCGGGCGCTGGCCGCGCTGGGCGCCCGGATCGTGCCGGACGAGCCGGCCGGCGGGCTGAACGCCGCGCTGGCGCACGGCGCCTCGGCGGTGCGCGCGGCCCGCCCGGAGGCGGCCGTCGCCGCGCTCAACGCCGATCTGCCCGCGCTGCGCCCGGCGGAACTGGCACGGGTGCTCACGGCGGCAGCCGAATTCCCGCGCGCCTTCCTGGCGGACGCGGCCGCCTGGGGCACGACCCTGCTGGCGGCGACGCCCGGCCGGGAGCTGGCCCCGGCCTTCGGTGGCGCCTCGCGCGCCCGGCACCGCGCCTCGGGCGCGGCGGAACTGGCGCCGGGGAGCGTGGAATCGGTACGGCGGGACGTGGACACGGGCGACGACCTGCGGGTGGCACTGGAACTGGGCGTGGGCCCGTACACGGCGGCGGCGAGCGCCTCGTGGACCGCACCGGTGCCGTTGTCCGGGCAGTAGGCTGCGGACATGCAGGCCACCGCTTACACCTACGACCCCGAGAGCCGCAGCGGGCAGGTGCTGCTCGACGACGGCACCCCGGTGCCCTTCGACGCGGCCGCTTTCGACGCGGGCGGCCTGCGGTTGCTGCGGCCCGGTCAGCGGGTGCGGATCGAGACCGAGGGGCGGGGCGAGGGGCTGCGGATCACGCTGGTGACCCTGCAGACCTTCTGAACGGGCGCTGAACAGGCACTGATCGGGCCCTCGGCCGCCTTGTGAACGCACCGCGGGCCGGACTCCCCGTGGGAGTCCGGCCCGGCGCGTGTGAGCCCTGAGGGACCGGGTGCCGTGGAAGGCCGTGCCTCTAGCGGGCGGTGGTCTTCTTCGCGGTGGTCTTGCGTGCCGTCGACTTCTTGGCGGGCGCCTTCTTGGCAGTGACCTTCTTCGCGGGAGCCTTCTTCGCGGTGGTCTTCTTGGCGGCCGCGGTGGTGCCGGTGGCCTTCTTGGCCGGGGCCTGCTTCGCGGCGGCCTTCTTGGCGGTCGCCGTGGTCTTCTTCGCCGGCGCCGCCTTCTTGGCGGTGGTCTTCTTCGCGGCGGCCTTGGTGGCCTTCTTGGCCGCGGCCTTCTTCACGGTCGCGGAAGCGCCGCCGGTCAGGCTGCCCTTGGGCGCCTTCTTCACGGAGACCTCGCCACCACGGGGAAGCTTCTTCGAACCGCTCACCAGGTCCTTGAAGCCCTGGCCGGCGCGGAAGCGCGGGACCGAGGTCTTCTTGACCCGAACACGCTCGCCCGTCTGGGGGTTACGGGCGTAGCGAGCGGGGCGGTCCACCTTCTCGAAGGACCCGAAGCCGGTGACCGAGACCCGGTCCCCCGCGACGACGGCGCGGACGATGGCGTCCAGGACCGCGTCGACAGCATCGGCGGCCTGCTGGCGGCCACCCATCTTGTCGGCAATCGCTTCTACGAGCTGCGCCTTGTTCACGTCTTCCCCTTCGGAGACATCGCCAGAACGAAAGTGTTCAAGCTTTTTCGCACGTTAGGCAGATATATACCGCAAATCAAACACGAAACGGGCTTCTCACCCTTGTGCCGCATCGGGTTCGGCGGCCCCGGACGGATTCAGCGGTCCTCTTCGGGCATCCGGCCCGCTTCGAGGTCCGCGGTGAATCGTTCGAGACGCGTTGCCGCGCCGGCGAGATCGTGTTTGGCCGCGGCCGTAATGACCAGCAGCTTCCGGGTCAGCGCCATCCGTACGCCCTCCGGGACTTGCAGTGTGCGCACGGTTGCGTGCGCTTGTTTGAGTTGGTCCGCGACTGCCGCATAGAGCTGGAGTTGGCCGTCGTGTTCCATGCACAGATTGTGCCATCTGGGGCGAGTTGTCGCCTGCGCAGGGGGCAACTGCCGCCTCCGCGCGCCGTTTCGGGGCTCGGGGAGGGGGTGTCGCCCGAGGCCGCCCGGACCTGCAACTTCGTTGCTGTGAAGGGGAGTTGGGGGGCACGCGGGGCGAGCTCCGAGGTGTCCGGACCCGGACATGCGCGTACCCCCAATCGTGGCGATCGGGGGTACGCGGCGGCCGTCGAGGTGGCCGAAACCTTATCGTCGCGAGCGGTTGCTCAGCTCGTCAGGGTGCGGGGCTTGTGCGGGGGGCGGGCGTTCTCGAAGGCGGCGATGTCGTCCTCGTCGCGCAGGGTGAGGGAGATGTCGTCCAGGCCGTTCAGCAGCCGCCAGCGGGAGTTCTCGTCCAGCTCGAAGGGGGCGGTGATGCCCTCGGCGCGCACCTCGCGGGCTTCGAGGTCGACCGTGATCACAGCCTCGGGATCGCGTTCGGTCAGCTCCCACAGCGCGTCCACGACCTTCTGCTCCAGCACCACCGTGAGCAGGCCGTTCTTCAGCGAGTTGCCCCGGAAGATGTCGGCGAAGCGGGCGGAGATCACGGCCTTGAAGCCGTAGTTCTGCAGCGCCCAGACGGCGTGCTCGCGGGAGGAGCCGGTGCCGAAGTCGGGACCGGCCACCAGGACCGTGGCGCCCTGCCGCTCGGGGCGGTTGAGGACGAAGGTGTCGTCCTTGCGCCACGCCTCGAAGAGGCCGTCCTCGAAGCCGTCGCGGGTGACCTTCTTGAGCCAGTGGGCGGGGATGATCTGGTCGGTGTCGACGTTGCTGCGGCGCAGCGGCACGGCCCGGCCGGTGTGGGTGGTGAAGGCTTCCATCGTTATCGCACTCCAGCGGGCACGGGGGTGTCGGACAGGTCGGCGGGCGAGCCGAGGTGGCCGAGGACGGCGGTGGCGGCGGCGACCTGCGGCGAGACCAGGTGGGTACGGCCGCCCTTGCCCTGCCTGCCCTCGAAGTTGCGGTTGGAGGTGGACGCGGAGCGCTCCCCCGGCGCGAGCTGGTCGGGGTTCATGCCCAGGCACATCGAGCAGCCCGCGTACCGCCATTCGGCACCGGCCTCCTTGAAGACCACGTCCAGCCCCTCGGAGACGGCCTGGAGACCGACCCGCGCGGAGCCGGGGACGACCAGCATCCGCACGCCGTCGGCGACTTTGCGGTCCCGGAGGATCTCGGCGACGGAGCGCAGGTCCTCGATGCGGCCGTTGGTGCAGGAGCCTACGAAGACGGTGTCCACGGCGATGTCCCGCAGCCGCTGCCCGGCGGTCAACCCCATGTATTCCAGGGCCTTTTCGGCGGCGAACCGCTCCGATGCGTCTTCGTACGAAGCCGGGTCGGGGACGTTCGCCGAAAGCGGCGCGCCCTGGCCGGGGTTGGTGCCCCAGGTGACGAACGGGGAGAGCGCGGTGGCGTCGATGACGACCTCGGCGTCGAAGACCGCGTCGTCGTCGGTGCGCAGCGTCCTCCAGTACTCCACGGCCGCGTCCCAGTCGGCACCCTCGGGGGCGTGCGGGCGGCCCTGCAGGTAGGCGAAGGTGGTCTCGTCGGGGGCGATCATGCCCGCACGGGCGCCGGCCTCGATGGACATGTTGCAGATGGTCATCCGCGCCTCCATCGACAGCTTCTCGATGGCGGACCCCCGGTACTCCAGGACGTAGCCCTGGCCGCCGCCGGTGCCGATACGGGCGATGATCGCCAGGATCAGGTCCTTGGCGGTGACGCCCTCGGGCAGTTCACCCTCGACGGTGATCGCCATGGTCTTCGGGCGGGCCATCGGCAGCGTCTGCGTCGCCAGCACGTGCTCGACCTGGGAGGTGCCGATGCCGAAGGCCAGCGCGCCGAACGCGCCGTGCGTGGAGGTGTGTGAGTCACCGCAGACCACGGTCGTGCCGGGCTGCGTCAGCCCGAGCTGCGGGCCCACCACGTGGACCACGCCCTGCTCGACGTCGCCCAGCGGGTGCAGCCGCACCCCGAAATCCGCGCAGTTCTTGCGCAGCGTCTCCAACTGGACGCGGGAGACCGGGTCGGCGATCGGCTTGTCGATGTCGAGGGTCGGGGTGTTGTGGTCCTCGGTGGCGATGGTCAGATCGAGGCGGCGGACCGTGCGATTGCTCTTGCGGAGGCCGTCGAACGCCTGCGGGCTGGTCACCTCGTGCAGCAGGTGCAGATCGATGTAGAGAAGGTCGGGCTCGCCCTCGGCGCGCCGGACGACATGGTCGTCCCAGACCTTCTCCGCGAGTGTCCTACCCATCGCTTTCCCTCCGGCCGGCCACGGTTCCGCCGACACATCTAGAGAACCTGAGGAAGCGACGCCCGCGCCGTGATCTCGGTGCGTACGGGCGTCCGGCACCGCGCCCGCCGTACGCGGGCCGCCGTGTGCTTCAAGAGTGGCGCGTTCCGGAGAAAATTGAACTTGCGTTTCACAGAGTGAGACGGGAGTATCGTTGCATGGACAACAGTAGCGGCGTCGGCGTTCTGGACAAGGCGGCCCTTGTCCTGAGCGCTCTGGAGTCCGGTCCGGCCACCCTCGCGGGTCTGGTCGGGGCCACCGGACTGGCACGACCCACGGCCCACCGGCTGGCCGTGGCTCTGGAGCACCACCGGCTGGTGGCACGGGACATGCAGGGCCGGTTCATCCTCGGCCCGCGCCTGTCGGAGCTGGCCGCGGCGGCCGGCGAGGACCGGCTGCTGGCGACGGCCGGCCCGGTGCTCACGCATCTGCGGGACGTGACGGGCGAGAGCGCGCAGCTCTACCGGCGCCAGGGCGACATGCGGATCTGTGTGGCGGCCGCGGAGCGGCTGTCCGGACTGCGGGACACGGTGCCGGTGGGCTCGACGCTCACGATGAAGGCGGGTTCCTCGGCGCAGATCCTCATGGCCTGGGAGGAGCCCGAGCGGCTGCACCGGGGCCTGCAGGGGGCGCGCTTCACGGCGACGGCGCTGTCCGGGGTACGCCGCCGGGGCTGGGCGCAGTCGATCGGTGAGCGGGAGCCTGGCGTGGCCTCGGTCTCGGCGCCGGTGCGCGGGCCGTCCAACCGCGTGGTGGCCGCCGTCTCGGTCTCCGGACCGATCGAGCGGCTGAGCCGGCACCCGGGCCGGATGCACGCCCAGGCGGTGATCGACGCGGCGGCCCGGCTGTCCGAGGCGCTGCGCCGCTCCGGCTGAGCCGTCCCGCGCCCATCTCTTCGCTCCACGCTTCCACCGGGCGGGAGCGGGCCCCAACGCCGCGGCCCGCTCCCGCCCGACCTGTCTGACCCAACGAGGCTTCGGCGTACGGCTGTTGGGCCCGGGCCCGGAAAACAGCGAAGGCCCCTCGCCTGTGCGAGGAGCCTTCTTTCTGTACCCCCGACCGGATTCGAACCGGCGCTACCGCCTTGAGAGGGCGGCGTGCTAGGCCGCTACACAACGGGGGCCTGGACACTGCGTTTCCGCAGGTCCGAGCTGGTCTACCTGGACTCGAACCAAGACTAACTGAACCAGAATCAGTCGTGCTGCCAATTACACCATAGACCAATGATGGTTTAGACCAGTCAGTACCCCCGACCGGATTCGAACCGGCGCTACCGCCTTGAGAGGGCGGCGTGCTAGGCCGCTACACAACGGGGGCCCTAGCGATTCCGAGTGATCGGAACCAGTACCCCCGACCGGATTCGAACCGGCGCTACTGCCTTGAGAGGGCAGCGTGCTAGGCCGCTACACAACGGGGGCTCGCGGACAAGATCCGCGGGTGCAGATGAGCTCTGCGAGCTGGCCTACCTGGACTCGAACCAAGACTAACTGAACCAGAATCAGTCGTGCTGCCAATTACACCATAGGCCACTGGAACGCAAGCCCCGAGTGGGGATCTTGTTCTAGCAGATGCGCCTGGGGCCCGGCCTTTCGGCCCGTTCCCCTCGGCGCAGGAAGAACATTACCCGAAGGTGGACGGGGCTCCAAAACGGGTATCCGAGCGGACCAGCGCCGGGAGTTCGGCGAGGGTGGTGATCCGGTGGGCCAGGACCGTCCCGGCCGCCCGCGCGTGCGGGCCGCCCCGGTCGATCCATACGGACATCATCCCGGCCTCCGCCGCGCCCCGCCCGTCGATCTCCGGATGGTCCCCGACGTACGCCACCTCGTGCGGGGGCAGCCCCAGCCCCTCGCAGGCGGCCAGGAAGGCCCCGGCGGCCGGCTTGGACACCCCCAGCTCGACGGCGCACAGCACGGACTCGAACCGGTCCCGCAGGCCCAGGGCGCGCAGCTTGTGCTCCTGGACGGTCAGGCTGGAGTTGGACAGCACCGCGTGCCGGTGCTCCGGGAGGGCGTCCAGGGCGGGCAGCACGTCCGGGAAGACCTTCCAGGCCGCCTGGTAGTGCCCGACGTAGCGCAGAAACCATTCCTCAGCTTCGGCGTCGCTCAGTTCCGCCCCCAGGAACGCCCGCACCCGGTCCAGCCGCTGCCCCTCGAACGTGGCCTCCCCCGCCGCGTGCCGCGCCCAGTGCGCCTCGGTCGCCGACCGCCACGCCGCGAGCGCCTGCTCCGGCGTCTCGAACCGGGCGAGCAGCCCCTCCGCCAGGAGGTGCGCCCGCATGCCCTCACGGTCGGCGGTGGTGTAGTCGAAAAGGGTGTCGTCCACGTCCCAGACCACGGCTCGGATGCTCATGGGCCGACGGTAACGGGCGCCCACCCCCGCGGCAGCGCGCCGGAACGCCGAAGGGCGGCATCCGGTGGCCGGATGCCGCCCCTGGCGGTGTGGCGTTCGTTACGCCGCGAGCCTCGAAAGCGCCGCGTCGATGCGGGCCAGCGTCTGGTCCTTGCCGAGTACCTCCAGGGACTCGAACAGGGGGAGGCCGACGGTGCGGCCGGTCACGGCCACGCGGACCGGGGCCTGGGCCTTGCCGAGCTTGAGGCCGTGGGCCTTGCCGGCGGCCAGCACGGCCTCCTTGAGGGATTCGGCCGAGGTCCAGTCGGCGGACTCCAGCTTCTCCCGGGCGGTGCGCAGGAGCGCGTCCGAGCCTTCCTTCATGGCCTTGGTCCACGAAGCCTCGTCGAAGACCGGCTCGGGCAGGAAGAGGAAGTCGACGTTGTCGGTGATCTCGGAGAGCACCTTGAGCCGGGTCTGGGCGTGCGGGGCGATCGCCTGCCACTTGGCCTCGTCGAAGTCCTCCGGCGCCCAGGGCGCGAACGGGGCCTTCAGCCACGGGGCGCAGCGCTCGGTGAAGTCCTTCACGTCGAGCAGCCGGATGTGGTCGGCGTTGATCGCCTCGCACTTCTTCAGGTCGAAGCGCGCCGGGTTGGGGTTCACGTCCGAGATGTCGAAGGCGGCCACCATCTCCGCGATGGAGAAGATGTCCTGGTCCGCCGAGAGCGACCAGCCCAGCAGGGACAGGTAGTTGAGCAGGCCCTCGGGCAGGAAGCCGCGCTCGCGGTAGAGGTTGAGCGAGGCCTGGGGGTCGCGCTTGGAGAGCTTCTTGTTGCCCTCGCCCATCACGTACGGCAGGTGGCCGAAGGCCGGGATCTGCTTCGCGATACCCAGCTCCATGAGCGCCTTGTACAGGGCGATCTGGCGCGGGGTGGAGGAGAGCAGGTCCTCGCCGCGCAGGACGTGGGTGATGTCCATCAGCGCGTCGTCGACCGGGTTCACCAGGGTGTACAGCGGGGCGCCGTTGGCGCGCACGATGCCGTAGTCCGGGACGTTCTCCGGGAGGTAGGTGATCTCGCCGCGCACCAGGTCGTCGAACGTGATCGCCTCGTCCGGCATCCGGAAGCGGACGATCGGCTCGCGGCCCTGTGCCGTGAACTCCTCGACCTGCGCCTCGCTCAGCTCGCGGCAGTGGCCGTCGTACCCGGAGGGCTTGCCGGCGGCGCGGGCGGCCTCGCGGCGGGTGTCCAGCTCGTCCTGGGAGCAGTAGCAGTAGTACGCGTGGCCCGCGTCCAGGAGCTTCTGCGCGACGTCCTTGTAGATGTCCATCCGCTGCGACTGACGGTACGGCGCGTGCGGGCCGCCGACCTCGGGGCCCTCGTCCCAGTCGAAGCCGAGCCAGCGCATGGCGTCCAGGAGCTGGTGGTACGACTCCTCGGAGTCACGGGCCGCGTCGGTGTCCTCGATCCGGAAGACCAGCGTGCCCTCGTGGTGGCGGGCGAACGCCCAGTTGAACAGGGCGGTGCGCACCAGGCCCACATGGGGGTTACCGGTGGGCGACGGACAGAAACGGACGCGTACAGGTGCGCTAGCCACGCTTGACAACCTTGTTGGTGAGAGTGCCGATGCCTTCGATGGTGACGGCGACCTCGTCGCCGACGCTCATGGAGCCGACACCCGCGGGGGTGCCGGTGAGGATCACGTCGCCGGGGAGCAGCGTCATGGCCTCGGAGATGTTGACGATCAGGTCCTCGATGGGGTGGACCATCTCGCTGGTGCGCCCGAGCTGGCGCTGTTCGCCGTTGAGGGTGAGCTGGACGGTGAGGTCGTTCGCGCGGGCGAGGTCGATGTCCGTCTCCACCCAGGGGCCGAGCGGGCAGGAGGAGTCGAAGCCCTTGGCGCGGGCCCACTGCTTCTCGGCGCGCTGCACATCGCGGGCGGTGACGTCGTTGGCGCAGGTGTAGCCGAAGATGACGTCCTTGACGCGCTCGCGCGGGACCTCGCGGCACATGCGGCCGATGACCACGGCCAGCTCGGCCTCGTAGTGCAGTTCCTTGGTGAAGGACGGGTACTGGATGTCGTCGCCGGGGCCGATCACCGAGGTGGAGGGCTTGAAGAAGGCGAACGGGACGTCGGGCACCTCGCTGCCCAGTTCCCTGGCGTGCTCGGCGTAGTTGCGGCCGAAGGCCACGACCTTGTTGGGGAGCACGGGCGGGAGCAGCCTGACCTTGCTGAGGGGCACCTTGGTGCCGGACAGCTCGTGGTCGGCGAAGGGGATGCCCTTGATGATGTCGAGGACGAGCTCGTCCTGCTTGTCGCCCTCGACCGCGCCGAAGGCTACGTTCCCGTCGATGGAGAACCTGGCGATGCGCACGGGATTCTGGCGCCTCTCACTGAGAACCGGCGTACTGACGTCCCAGGTTAACCGGTCCGCGCGTCCGGCGTTCGGCCGGTGGCGCGGGCGGCGGTTATGCGGCGCGGAAACAGGGGCGGATTAATTCCGGATTTCCGCGGCGGCTCCGTAATCGCCCGGCGGGGCGGCGGCCCAGTGGTGGCGCGGGCCGGGAGGCACGGGGTACGGGTGGGGTCCGCAATACGGGTATTACCGACGGCCGGTGCGGGGAAATTCGCGTGGGCGTCCGGGGGCGGGATTAGCGGAGGGCGGATATCCCTCGCCGGGCCGGTAATCCGTCGAGTGGGAAAAAGCGAGCGCGGCCCGGTGGGCCGTCACGGGTGGACGGGCCGCCGGGCCGCGCTCGGGCGGGCGTGGTGCGGTCAGACGCCGACCTCGACCACGGCGGAGGCCGGCAGCTCCATCAGAATGGTGCGCCGGGGGTTGGCGGTCCGGTCAGGGAGGTCGGTGGGGTGCTCGGGCAGCTCGGCGATCCGCAGTTCGCCGACGTCGTTCAGGTGCGCCAGCGTCGTGCGTCGCGGGTTCGCCGTCGTCTGGAACATCATCGTCGTCTTCACCGTTGTCGTCCTGTGGCCTCGTGATCGGGTGGGAATGGGCAGAGCCGCTCATCCTGTAAAGCGTCAGGCTAAACATGCGAATCCCCGTCACTCACGTGAACCACCCGTGATCGGTGTGTGAGTTTGCTCACTACGAGCCACGCAAACGGGTCAATTCAGACCCCCGGCTCTGCGTAACGAAACGGACATTGGTCGCCTGAACCCACCATTCCGCTCCTGATCATGGCGACTGGGACACCGTTCGAGCGTCCCGCACAGGCGATCGACTCGCCGGAATTGCCCGCCTATACGGGTGATCCGGTTCCACCCGTCGTGACCCCTGGATCACGCGCCGTCACGTAGGTCACAGGTCGGGGTGCGTCCCTTGTTGGAGATCCGGCACTGTGCTGGAATGCCACGGACCGCCGCAGGAACGAGCCGGCGCAGGGGGCGCGACGCCGCGCCGAGTGGCGGTGAGACAGGGGGGAATCCAGCGCCGGTCACTCAAGACCACACGGGGGGCGTATTCAGGGCGCCCTTCATGACGCCGACACCGTGTCCCGCCGTTCGCGCGGAGGGGCGCCTGGTCCAGAGGTTGCGACGCTAGTGCAGGGACGTTTCAAGAGGGATGGCAGCGCTTCGGCCGAGCCGGAGCCGCACGGCGGGACTGCCCCCATGGCCGGCGGCTCCTCGCACCAGCACGCCCAGAGCGCCGGCAAGGCACCTTCCGGCGACAACGGCGAGCGCGGGGGACGCCCCGGCGCGTCCGCCCCGGCCGGCGCGTCCGGCACCAAGCCCGCGGCCCCCGCCGCGAAGACCGCGAAGAGCACGCCCAGCACCGGCTCGCGCATGGCGCTGCGCAACTGGCGCATCTCCACGCGTCTGGTGTCGCTGCTCGCGCTGCCGGTGGTCGCGGCCACCACGCTCGGTGGTCTGCGCATCGGCGACTCGATGGACGACATCAAGCAGCTCGACAACATGAAGCTGCTGACCGAGATGACCCAGCGCGCGACCGAGCTGGCCGCCGCCCTCCAGGAGGAGCGCGACCAGTCCGCAGGTCCCCTGGCACACGGTCTCAAGTCGTCCGACTACACGGTCAAGGGCTTCCGCGACAAGACGGACAACGCCAAGAAGACCTTCGAGGACTCCGCCGAGGACATCGACGCGGCGAGCAAGGACGGCAACCTCCAGGGTGTCCGCGACACCCTGGTCGGCCTGGTCTCCCAGCTCGACGCGCTGGGCAAGATCCGCCGGGACGCGTACTCCTCCGAGGGCAACTCGACCCAGACCGTCGAGGCGTACCACCGGCTGATCACCCAGCTCATCGACCTCTCCCAGGACATGGCCGAGGCGTCGAGCAACCCGGAGATGATCCAGCGCACCCGCGCCCTGGCCGCGTTCTCCACGGCCAAGGAGTACGCGTCGGTGCAGCGAGCCGTCATCGCGGCCGCCCTGCCCGCCAGCAACGCCACCAAGGGCGAGCTGTCGACCAACGACCGCCTGTACGGCGAGGCCGCGTACGACAGCGAAGGCTCCGAGCTCAACATCTTCCGCAAGGTCTACGCGAGCCAGGGCGCCGAGGAGATCCTCAAGCCCATCGACGAGAACAACCCGACGATCCAGGCTGCCGACCTCTACGCCAAGCGGGTCTTCGAGTCCCGCGACGGCCTGGCCGGACAGCCGGCGCGCTCGTACCTGGACTGGGTGGACGACAGCTCCACCAAGATCCAGCAGATGAAGAAGATCGAGCACGAGCTGCTCGACAGCATGGAGCAGAAGGCCCGCGAGCTGAAGGCGACCTCCGAGCAGGAGGCGATCATCTCGGGTGTGCTGATCCTGCTCGTGCTCGGCGTCTCGCTGGTCGGCGCGTTCGTCGTGGCCCGGTCCATGATCCGCTCGCTGCGCCGCCTCCAGGACACCGCCACCAAGGTCGCCCAGGACCGCCTGCCCGAGCTGGTCAAGCAGCTCTCCGAGTCCGACCCGCAGGACGTGGACACGTCCGTGGAGTCGGTCGGTGTGCACTCGCGGGACGAGATCGGCAAGGTGGCCGCGGCCTTCGACGAGGTGCACCACGAGGCGGTCCGACTCGCCGCCGAGCAGGCGCTGCTGCGAGGCAACGTCAACGCGATGTTCACCAACCTCTCGCGCCGCTCCCAGGGTCTTATCCAGCGTCAGCTCTCGCTCATCTCCGAGCTGGAGTCCCGCGAGGCCGACCCGGACCAGCTCTCCTCGCTGTTCAAGCTCGACCACCTCGCGACCCGCATGCGCCGTAACGGCGAGAACCTCCTCGTCCTCGCCGGTGAGGAGCCCGGCCGCCGCTGGACCCGCCCGGTCCCGCTGGTCGACGTGCTCCGCGCCGCCGCATCCGAGGTGGAGCAGTACGAGCGCATCGAGCTGGCGTCGGTGCCGAGCACCGAGGTCGCCGGCCGCGTCGTCAACGACCTCGTGCACCTCCTCGCCGAGCTGCTGGAGAACGCCACCTCGTTCTCCTCCCCGCAGACCAAGGTCAAGGTCACCGGTCACGCGCTGCCCGACGGCCGCGTGCTGATCGAGATCCACGACACCGGCATCGGCCTCTCCCCCGAGGACCTCGCCGCGATCAACGAGCGCCTCGCCGCGCCGCCCACCGTGGACGTCTCCGTCTCCCGCCGCATGGGTCTGTTCGTGGTCGGCCGTCTGTCGCAGCGCCACGGCATCCGCATCCAGCTCCGTCCCTCCGACTCCGGTGGTACGACCGCGCTGGTCATGCTGCCCGTCGACGTCGCCCAGGGGGGCAAGAAGCCCGCTCCCGGCAAGGCCGGCGGTCCGGGCTCCGGTGGCGGTCCCGCCGCCGCGCAGGCCGCGGCCGGTGCCGCGGCGGCGCGCCGGAACAACGGTGGTGGCGGTGGCGGTGCCCTCGGCGGCGGCCCGGCCGGTGGCGGACGCCTGACCGGCGGCCCCGGTCAGCGCGGCCAGGTCGGCGCGGGCCAGGGTCCGCGCGCGGCGCTTCCCGGCAACGGTCAGAACGGCGGCCGTCCCGGTGGCACCCGCGGCCCGCAGGGTCCCGGTGCCTTCCAGCAGAACCAGCAGAACCAGCAGACCCGTCCGGCCCCCGCAGGCCAGGGTTCGGGTGCCCCGCAGGGCATGCACACCGCGAACCCCGGCGGCCCGCAGCAGGACGCCTTCGGCGGCCGTGGGCCGGCCCAGCAGCAGCGCGGTGGCGCCGGTTCCGAACAGGGCCGGCAGCCGCAGTTGCCGCCGCGTGGCGGCCCGCGTGCCGAACTGCCCGGCGGCAACCCGGCCTCGCGTGCCTCGCTGGACGTGCCGCGCGGCCACGACGAGCAGGACCCGTCGCAGACCGCGCGGATGCCGCGCATCGACGACCGGCAGGGCATGGGCGGCACCGCCGAGATGCCCCGCATCGACGCGCAGGACCCGTCGCAGACCGGTGGCTTCCCCCGCCAGGACCTCTACGGCGCGGGCGACCAGCAGCAGCACACCGGGCAGTTCGCCCGGCCCGGCGCCAACGGGGCGCAGCACACGGGTCAGTTCCAGCGTCCGGGTGCCAACGACCCGCAGAACATGGGCCAGTACCAGCAGCCCGGCGCCCAGCAGGCGGGCGGCTACGGCCGTCAGCAGGGCGGCGACGAGTACACCCGCCCCGACCTGTTCGGCGGTCCCCAGGGTCAGCAGCAGGGCCAGCAGAACCCCCAGACCCCGCAGCACACCGGCCAGTTCCCGGTCCAGCAGGGCTACGACGCGTACCAGGCCGGCAACACCGGCCAGCACGCGCTGCCCGCCCGCCCGGCGCAGCACCAGAACGGCAACCAGGCCGCGCAGAACCCGAACCAGGCCGGCAACACCGGCCAGTTCGAGCAGCAGCGGCCCGCCGCCCCGCAGCGTCCGGCGCGTCAGGCGCCGGCCGACAACTGGGCGCTGCCCCCGGCCCCGGCCGGCAACGCCGGGGACGGCCGTACCCCGCTGTACGACACGCTGGAGACCAACTGGTTCCAGCAGGAACAGCAGCAGCAGTCGGAGTCCGCTCCGGCCGCCCCTCAGCAGCCGCAGGCGCAGGCCCCCACGCCGGCCCCGCAGCAGTCGTCGTCCACCACCGGCTCGTGGCGCACCTCCCCGAACGACGAACTCGTCCGGCAGGCGGAGCGCGTACGACAGCCCGCGGCGGGCGGTGTCACCACCTCCGGTCTGCCGCGCCGTGTGCCCAAGGCGAACCTCGTCCCGGGCACGGCACAGCAGCAACAGCACCACAGCGGTCCGCAGGTCTCCCGTGCGCCTGACGACGTACGCGGCCGGCTGACCAATCTCCGTCGGGGTATCGCTCAGGGCCGTCAGGCCGGGGGCGGCCAGACCGGCAGCTTCCCGAGCCCCACTCACCAGCAGGAGCGTTAGTTGAGTCCGATGAGCCAGGCGGCACAGAACCTGAACTGGTTGATCACCAACTTCGTGGACAACACCCCAGGGGTGTCCCACACGGTGGTGGTCTCCGCCGACGGCCTTCTGCTGGCGATGTCCGAAGGCTTCCCGAGGGACCGCGCGGACCAGTTGGCGGCCGTCGCGTCCGGCCTGACCTCTCTCACGGCCGGGGCGTCCCGGATCTTCGAGGGTGGCAGCGTGGCGCAGACCGTCGTCGAGATGGAACGCGGCTTCCTGTTCCTCATGTCCGTCTCGGACGGGTCGTCCCTCGCGGTCCTCGCGCACCCCGAGTGCGACATCGGCCTCGTGGGCTACGAGATGACCCTGCTCGTCGACCGGGCGGGTGCGGTACTCACCCCGGACCTGCGCGCCGAACTACAAGGCAGTCTGCTCCACTGACCCACCCCGGCACCACCCACCACACGAAACAACCGTCCGGCCGCCACAATCCCCCCACCGGCCCCGTCAGACGGCACGACTGACCAACTTGCTGTCCCGCCCGGAGGATTCATGACCCCGCCCAACGCCTCTCATGATCCGTACGCGGAACCGTACGGCGATGAGGGCGACCAGCCACTGGTACGTCCTTACGCGATGACCGGTGGCCGGACCCGGCCGCGCTACCAGCTCGCCATCGAGGCGCTGATCAGCACCACGGCCGACCCGGCAGCGCTGATGGGAATGCTCCCTGAGCACCAGCGCATCTGCCACCTCTGCCGGGAGGTCAAGTCGGTCGCGGAGGTCTCCGCGCTCCTGGCCATGCCCCTCGGCGTGGCCCGCATTCTGGTGGCCGACCTCGCCGAGGCCGGCATGGTCGCCGTTCACCAGCCGGGCGGCGACGAGAACAACGGCGGCGCTCCCGATGTGACGCTGCTCGAAAGGGTGCTCAGTGGACTTCGCAAGCTCTGACTCGGGGCGGGCCACGACCTCCGCCAAGATCGTGGTGGCGGGCGGCTTCGGCGTGGGCAAGACCACGTTCGTGGGCGCCGTCTCGGAGATCAACCCCCTGCGCACCGAGGCCGTCATGACGTCCGCGTCCGCGGGCATCGACGACCTCACCCACACCGGGGACAAGACGACGACCACCGTCGCCATGGACTTCGGCCGCATCACCCTCGACCAGGACCTGATCCTGTACCTCTTCGGTACGCCCGGTCAGGACCGCTTCTGGTTCATGTGGGACGACCTGGTGCGCGGCGCCATCGGCGCGGTGGTGCTCGTGGACACGCGCCGGCTCGCGGACTGCTTCCCGGCCGTGGACTACTTCGAGAACTCGGGCCTGCCGTTCGTCGTCGCCCTCAACGGCTTCGACGGCCAGCAGCCGTACAACCCGGACGAGGTCCGCGAGGCGCTCCAGATCGGACCCGACGCGCCGATCATCACGACCGACGCCCGGCACCGCTCGGACGCCAAGAGTGCGCTGATCACCCTGGTCGAGCACGCGCTGATGGCCCGCCTGCGGTAGGGCTCAAGTGCGATCTGCCGTAGGGCAGTTGTCGTAGCGCGCCCCGGAGCCGGCTGTGGCCTTTGACACGGTCGGCTCCGGTGTTCATAACAGTTCGGCAGAGGAAATCCCGTAGTTCGCCACGCGACGCGGTCGACCGGTACCGCTGCGCTCACAAAGTCCTTGCCTTTTGCGGGGCTCGCTCGGTAATGACCCGTTTTATCTGCTGTTTACAACGCCGCCGCCCCCGTTTGTTACTGCCCAGGTCGACATGCTGGAATGCCTGAACTGCCCAGGGGTCAAAGACGTACTGAGCGGTCGAAGAGGAACCGGGCTCTGAGAGACTGCGGCACGACAGGTGCCGACCCGCCGAGAGGTTGTTGGTCGAGTGAGGCGAAGCAAGAACGGTCCCGAGCCGTCGGCACGGGGCAACTTCACCCCGCCGCCGCGCGCTGCGGCGCCCACCCCAGCGGTGGCCGGACCGGAGCCGGAGGCCGCTCCCGCGTCCAGCGGGGGCCGCTTCTCCCCGCGCAACTGGCGTGTGCCGACCAGGCTGAACGCGATCCTGCTCATACCTGTGCTGGTCGCCCTCGTCATGGGCGGCTTCCAGGTGAAGAACTCGATCGACACCTGGCAGGACGCCGAGGACGCGGAGAACACCGCGATCCTGGTGCAGACGTCCCTGTCCTACGCCGACGCGCTGTACAACGAGCGTGACCTCAGCGCCGCTCCCCTGCTCAAGGGCAGGGCGGCCACGGCCCAGGACAAGGCCACGGTCGACGCGGCCCGCAAGAACACCGACCAGGCCGCCGCCGCCTTCAGCCGGGCCGCCCAGAACATGCCGGCCAAGCCCGGTCTGGAGCGCCGCCTCAAGCTGTTCCGCGAGACCGAGCCCTTCCTCCAGACGCTGCGCGCGGGTGCCTACGGCCCGAAGTTCACCGGCGTCCAGACCGAAGAGGGCTACATCAAGGTCGCCCACCCGCTCATGGAGTTCGCCAACGAGCTGGGCCTGGGCACCGGAAACATCACGTCCTACGGACGTACCGTCTACGCCATCTCGCTGACCAAGGCCGCGCTGTCGCTGGAGCGCTCGATCGGCATGCACATGCTGGTCAAGCCCGGCCCGGACGCGCCGAACCTGGCGACCCAGCGCGTGGCCCTCTCCACCTACGCCTACCTGGAGGGCATCGCCGTCGAGGAGTACCTCGGCGGTGGCACCCAGGCCGACGCGGACCGGCTGGAGCAGGAGAAGCGGGACATCCAGAACCAGGGTGCCGCGCTGGCCGCCGAGGCCAAGGGGAAGGACCCGTCCTACAAGGCGCCGCCGTCCGACCCGCAGAAGATGGTCGCGGCGCTGGCCCAGCTCAACTCGACCGACCCGCTGGAGCGTCAGCAGCTCGCGGTGCAGGGCATCACCCCCGCCAACTGGTGGGCGGTCAACACGCTGAAGTTCAAGGCGTACCGCTCCATCGAGTCGGACATGGCCGACAAGGCGGTGAGCGAGGCGTCCGGCATCGCCGACGACGCCAAGACCTCCGCGATCATCACCGGTGTCGCCGTCGTCCTGGTCCTGCTGCTGGCCTTCATCCTGGCCGGTACGGTCGCCCGCCAGATGAGCCGCGCGATGCGCCAGCTCCGCAACGCCGCCTTCAGCATCGCCGAACAGCGCCTGCCGATGCTGGTCGACCAGCTCTCCCGTACCGACCCCGGCCGGGTCGACACCCGGGTCGCCCCGATCCCGATCCACACCAAGGACGAGATCGGCGAGGTCGCCCGCGCCTTCGACCAGGTCCACCGCGAGGCGGTGCGGCTCGCCTCCGAGCAGGCGCTGCTGCGGGGCAACATCAACGCGATCTTCACCAACCTGTCGCGCCGCAACCAGTCTCTGATCGAGGGCCAGTTGACCCTGATCACCGACCTGGAGAACAACGAGGCCGACCCGGACCAGCTCGAGAACCTCTTCAAGCTGGACCACCTGGCCACCCGTATGCGCCGCAACGGCGAGAACCTGCTGGTCCTCGCCGGCGAGGAGCCCGGCCGCCGCTGGGACCAGCCGGTCCCGCTGGTCGACGTGCTGCGCGCCGCCTCCTCCGAGGTGGAGCAGTACGAGCGCATCGAGCTGTCCGGCGTCCCGGAGGCCGAGATCCACGGCCGCGCGGTCACCGACCTCGTGCACCTGCTCGCCGAGCTGCTGGAGAACGCCACCACGTTCTCCTCCCCGCAGACCAAGGTCCGCGTCACCGCGACCCGTCTCCCCGACGGCCGCGTGATGGTCGAGATCCACGACAAGGGCATCGGCCTCACCGCCGAGGACTTCGCGGACATCAACCACAAGCTGGCCAACCCGCCGACCGTGGACGCCGCGATCTCCCAGCGCATGGGTCTGTTCGTGGTCGGCCGGCTGTCCGACCGGCACGGCATCCGCGTCCAGCTCCGCCCCTCGGGCGAGCAGGCCGGTACGACCTCCCTGGTCATGCTGCCCGACGCGATCACCCACGGTGGTGGCGGCGAGACCCAGCTCGACCGCGAGGAGTTCACGGTCTCGCAGATCATCCCGGAGCAGCAGTTCGCCGGTGAGAGCTTCAACCCGCAGCCGCAGGCGCAGGCGCAGCCGATGCGCACGGCGGCGGAGCTGGGCTTCGACGACAGCCGCTACACCGAGGTGCCCGACGACCCCCGCGGTCTGGACCCGGTCGGCCGCTCCCTGGAGCGCGAGGAGCGCCGGGCGGCGCTGGAGGCCCAGACGCACGGCCCGCAGGACGGCGCCGAGGGCGGCCGGCCCGGCTACCAGGACGGCTTCGACCAGGCACCCGGCGGCTACCCGGCGAACGGCGCGGGCTTCCCCGAGCAGCGGCAGCCGCAGGCGGACGCCTTCCAGGAGCAGCAGGCGTACCAGGAGCAGCAGCAGCCCGCCTACGACGAGCAGTACTTCGGGCAGGACGGTTCCGTCCCGCGGAACGACGGTTTCCCCGCGAACGGCGGTTACCCGCAGTCCGGTTACCCCGCGCAGGGCCAGAACAGCCCGGCCGGCGACGGCTTCGGCGGCTCGTACGACGGGCAGCAGCAGTCCTTCCAGGACGACTGGCCCCAGCAGAACGGTTTCCAGAACGGCTACCCGGCCCAGTACGCTGCGGAGTCGGAGCCGGCGCAGGCCGCCGACCCCGGTGACCTGGGCTCCAACGGCCACGGCGGCCCTGGCGGTCACGGCGGCTTCGAGCGTCCGGCGCCGGGCGGTCCGGCCGCGGGCGGCATGACCAACTCGGGCCTGCCCCGCCGTGGCGGTGCCAACGGCTCGGCCCCGCTGGGCAATGCCGGCGGTCTGAACGTGAACGGTTCGGGCGGGCTCGGTTCCAGCGGTCTCGCCTCGAACGGGCTGCACGGTCCCAACGGACTGAACGGTTCGGGCGGGCTGAACGGCTCCGGTGGTGCGAACGGCGCGTCCCACGGCCGCCAGGAGGCTGCGGCCCCGGCGACGACGGGCGGCGGGAACGACGACTGGCGTTCGGCGAACGACGAGCGCTGGCAGCAGGCTTCGCAGCTTCGCAAGCCCAAGGCGGGCGGGGTCACGTCCTCCGGTCTGCCGCGGCGGGTACCCAAGGCCAACCTGGTCGAGGGCACCGCCGAGAGCACCCCTCAGGGGGGCCCACAGGTCTCCCGCGCCCCGGAGGATGTCCGGGGCAGGCTGAGCAACCTGCGTCGAGGCGTCCAGCGCGGACGCAGCGCAGGCAGTGAAACGAACGGCCAGGCCACCACCAATCAGCACGGTGGTCCTGACAGCACCTACGACCAGGAGCGTTAGTGTGAGCCCGATGAGCCAGGCGGCACAGAACCTTAACTGGTTGATCACCAACTTCGTGGACAACACTCCGGGTGTGTCCCACACCGTGGTGGTCTCCGCCGACGGACTCCTTCTGGCGATGTCCGAAGGCTTCCCCCGCGACCGCGCCGACCAGCTCGCGGCCGTCGCATCCGGTCTGACGTCCCTGACGGCAGGCGCCTCCCGCATCTTCGAGGGGGGCAGCGTGAACCAGACGGTTGTGGAGATGGAGCGGGGATTCCTCTTCATCATGTCCGTATCCGACGGTTCGTCGCTGGCGGTCCTGGCCCACCCGGAGGCGGACATCGGCCTCATCGGGTACGAGATGGCCCTTCTGGTGGACCGGGCGGGCACGGTCCTGACCCCGGATCTCCGGGCGGAACTCCAGGGCAGCCTTCTCAACTAACAAGCGGACGGTGCGCGTTCGCGTCCCGGGGCCGTAAGGTCTTGGGACGCGGCTCCACAGCGATGGTGCCCGGCACAGTCGGAGGAGGAGAAAGTGGCAACACCCCCAGGCGGTCCGTCTTCGGGCAACTGGTCGTACGGTCCCGCCCAGGGACAGGACGGCGGCTCGGCGAACGGGTACGACTTTCCCTCCGTCCCGGACCACCGGCAGCCGTACGCACCGCAGGGCCCCGGCCCTTCGCCGTACGACCAGCCGTCGGCCCCGCGCATCCAGCCGGTCCAGCCGCCGCGTCGCCAGGAGCCCGCGGCGGCCCCGTCCGGCGCCAGCAACCCCTTGGTGCGTCCGTACGCCATGACCGGCGGCCGGACCCGCCCGCGCTACCAGCTCGCCATCGAGGCGCTGGTGCACACCACCGCAGCACCGCACCAGATGCAGGGCCAGTTGCCCGAGCATCAGCGGATCTGCAACCTGTGCCGGGAGATCAAGTCGGTGGCCGAAGTCTCGGCCCTGCTGACGATCCCCCTCGGCGTGGCCAGGATTCTCGTCGCCGACTTGGCGGAGGCGGGCCTGGTCGCCATCCATCAGCCCGGCGGCGACGAGAACGCCGGCGGCCAGCCAGACGTGACACTGCTCGAAAGGGTGCTCAGTGGACTTCGCAAGCTCTAGCGGCGGTCCTTCCCGCTCCACCACCTCCGCGAAGATCGTGGTGGCGGGCGGCTTCGGCGTGGGCAAGACCACGTTCGTGGGGGCCGTCTCGGAGATCAACCCGCTGCGTACCGAGGCCGTCATGACGTCCGCGTCGGCGGGCATCGACGACCTCACCCACACCGGGGACAAGACCACCACCACGGTGGCCATGGACTTCGGCCGCATCACCCTGGACCAGGACCTGATCCTGTACCTCTTCGGTACGCCCGGTCAGGACCGCTTCTGGTTCATGTGGGACGACCTCGTACGTGGTGCCATCGGCGCCATCGTGCTGGTCGACACCCGGCGCCTGGCCGACTGCTTCCCGGCGGTCGACTACTTCGAGAACTCGGGCCTGCCGTTCGTCATCGCCCTCAACGGCTTCGACGGCAACCAGCCCTACAACCCCGACGAGGTCCGCGAGGCGCTCCAGATCGGACCGGACGCCCCCATCATCACCACGGACGCCCGCCACCGCGCGGACGCCAAGAGCGCGCTGATCACCCTGGTCGAGCACGCCCTCATGGCCCGCCTGCGGTAACTGGTCCACGCCGAGGGGGCCCTTTCCACACCGGAAGGGGCCCCTTTGTCGTACCCCGCTGCCACACTGGTCCTTCTGTGGCATGGAGGGGGATGCGATGGTGGGCGAGACAGCGGCGCTGCGGCTGGGTTCGACCGTGGCGAAGGCGGCCGCCCAGATGTGGCTCGGGGGCAAGCGCCGCGAGCAGGAACGCCGCATGGAGATGGCCGAGCTGATCCGGGTGCGCGTGTCCGGGCTGCGCTTCCAGCGGGGAGTGGAGCGGCAGTTCGACGAGATGGCCGACGCGGTCTACGACCGGCTGGCCCCGTTCCTGGAGCGTGAGTTCCCCGGCCTGGAGGAGAACAGCCGCCAGGCCGTGATCGACGCCGTGTGTGACACCTTCGCGGCGGCGGACCTCTCCGACGAGGCGATCCTGGCGGCGGACGCGAGGCCCGCGGAGATCGTGCGGCGGCTGACAGGGGCGGCACGCCCCCCGGTCGGCCTCGGCGAGGCGGAGACCCGGCTGTACGAAGTGCTCTTCGCGGAGTGCGTCGAGTACTACGTGCGGATCGTACGGGGGCTGCCCGTCTTCGAGGAGCGGGCCCTGAGTGAACTCCTCGCGCGCACCACGTCGTTGGGCGCGGAGATCGCGCGGGTGCTGCAACGGCTGCCCGACCGTTCGCTGTTCGCCCCAGAGGGCACGGACCGGGACGGCGAGTTCAGGCGCCGGTATCTGGAGCTGGTCAGCACGACCCTGGACGAGGTGGAGCTGTTCCGGCGCACCTCCGACCGGGCCGGGGCGCAGGTGCGGCTCTCGGTGGCGTACGTCAGCCTGCGGGCGACGGGGGACGAGATACGGGCGCGGCGGGAGGGGGCGAGGCGTGCGCTTTCCGCTGCTCCGGCCGGACATGAGCGACTGGGAGAACAGCGGGGGCGAGAGCGCCGGGATGCGGGTGGAGGCCGCGCTCGGCGGGCCTTCGCGGGTGCTGCTCCGGGGTGAGGCGGGGTCCGGGAAGACCACGCTGCTGCGGTGGCTGGCGGTCACGGCCGCGCGGGGCGCGTTCACCGGGGAACTGGCCGACTGGAACGGTCTGACGCCGGTCTTCGTGAAGCTGCGGGAGTACAGCGGACGGGCACTGCCGGCGCCGGAGGCGATGCTCGACTCGGTGGCCGGGCAGATCACCGGGGTGATGCCGAAGGCGTGGGTGGAGCGCCAGTTGGCCGACGGGCGGGCGCTGCTGCTGATCGACGGGGTGGACGAACTCCTGGACGCCGAGCGGCGGGGCGTGCGGGAGTGGGTGCGCAAGCTGCTGGCCGCGTATCCCGAGGTGCGGATGGTGGTGACCTCGCGTCCGGCGGCGGCCGGCGCGGACTGGCTGCGCCGGGAGAAGTTCACCGCGCTGCACCTGGACCGGATGACGCCGCCCGACCTGGCGGCGTTCGTCCGGCAGTGGCATCAGGCGGTGCGGGAGCTGGGCGAGGAGCTGCCCTGTCCGGTGGAGGAACTCCCGCGCTACGAACAGTCGTTGCTGAACAGCCTCAAGGACCGACCGCATCTCCAGTCGCTGGCGGGTACGCCGTTGCTGGCGGCCATGCTGTGCGCGATGCACCTCACCCGGGGCAGTCAGCTTCCGCGCGACCGCATGGAGTTGTACCGCAACGCCCTCCACACGCTGGTCCACGAGCGGGACGCGGACCGGAACGTGCCGAGCGCGGTGGACAGCGGGCTGAGTCTGGGCGACAAGGTGGTTCTGCTGCGGGACCTCGCGTGGCGGCTGTCGGACAACAACCGCAGCGAGATCTCCCTGGAGCAGGCGGCCGTCCACGTCGGCCGGAAGCTGGCGGGCATGCGGCACCTGGACTCCCTCCAGGACGGCACCACAGTCCTGGAAAGCCTCCGCGACCGCTCCGGCATCCTCCGCTCCCCCACCCTCGGCCGCCTGGACTTCGTCCACCGCACGTTCCAGGAGTACCTGGCGGCGGAGGAGGCAGCGGAGGAGGACCGCATCGGCAACCTGGTCGAACGAGCCCACCTGGACCTGTGGCGCGAGACGATCATCATGGCGGCGGGCCACACGAACCGGCCGCAGCGGGAGGAACTCCTGGGCGGAATCCTGGACCGGGCGGCCGCAGAGCCCCGACACGGGCGAAAGCTGCGTCTGCTGGCGGCGTCCTGCCAGGAGACCCTGCCGGAGCTGTCCGAACCACTGGCCGAGCGCGTGGACGCGGCGGTCTCCGCACTCCTGCCACCGCGCCGGACTACGGACCCGGCCGGGCTGGCGGCGGTGGGAACAAGCCTTTTGCGCAAGCTACCGCGGTCACTCGGGGAGCTGACGGAGAAGCAAGCGGTGCAGACGATCCGGACGGCATCGTTGATCGGCGGTCCCGAGGCACTGGGACTGCTGACCGAGTACTCCGACGACGAGCGTCACGAGGTCCGAAGGGCACTGATCTCAGCGTGGAGTTACTTCGATGCCGACGCGTACGCCGACGCGGTTCTCTCGGCGTTTCCTCTCGAAACACACATGCTCAGCATTTCGCACTCCGGACAATTGCGTGCGGCGTCCCGGCTACCTGTCTCCAGGCTGGGGATCACCTACCCCTTCGCGGAGTTCAAGGAGCTGGAACGGCTTCCCCCGCTCACCGAACTCGACGTGGAGGACGTGCGCCGTGGTGCTGATCTCTCCCCGTTGGCTGCGCAGGACACCCTGTCCATACTCAGTCTCATGTCTCTCGGCCCCCTGAAGGGGCAAGGCGTCCTGGAGCGTCTCAAAGGGCTGATCAGTCTGAGGTTCGTTCTCGAGGACATCCCTGTTCTCGAAGGTCTGCCCCTTGCCCCCACGCTGGTCGCTCTGTCCATGTTCGGCGCCCGGCCCGACACCGACATATCTTTCGTCGCCGATCACCCTTGCATTCACTACGTGTACCTGAACGCCGACGACCCATGCCTTCCCGCCGGCTTCCAGGCTCTGTCCACGCTGCCCGAGCTGGCTTACCTGGACCTCGCCAACATGGACCTGTCGGCAGTCACACGGTTCCCGTCACACAAGGGGGTCGTTGCCCTGGCCCATTGCGTGCTCCCCGAGGATCCGGCGACGCTGCGCACGGCGGACCTGGAGATATTGATCCGCTGACGCGAGAACGTCAGCGGCCCCGCCCTCCCGCAAGGGAGAGACGGGGCCGCAGCGTCGGTTCGAGCTCAGTGCCAGCTGTGCGGGGCGCGGAAGCCGCCCTCGCGTTCCAGGCGGCGCCAGCCCGCGCGCGGGCGGGTGCGGTGGGTCGGGGTGGTGGCCGGGCGGGCGGCGGCTCGGGCGAGGAGGACTGCCGTTATGGCGGCGACCTCCTCGGGGTCGGCGAGGCCCTTTTCGACGCGGATGTCGGCACTGGTCATGGTGATGGTCTCCGGGGTCTCGGTCACTGCGGGGGGTTGCCGTGCTTGCGGGAGGGCAGGTCGGCGTGCTTGGTCTGCAGCATCGACAGGGACCTGATCAGCACTTCGCGGGTCTCGGCGGGGTCGATCACGTCGTCGACCAGGCCGCGCTCCGCCGCGTAGTACGGGTGCATCAGCTCGGCCTTGTATTCCTTGACCATCTTCTGCCGCATCGCCTCGGGGTCCTCGGCGTCGGCGATCTGGCGGCGGAAGATGACGTTGGCCGCGCCCTCGGCACCCATCACGGCGATCTCGTTGGTGGGCCAGGCGTAGGTGAGGTCGGCGCCGATGGACTGACTGTCCATCACGATGTACGCGCCGCCGTAAGCCTTGCGCAGGATGAGCGAGATCCTCGGCACGGTCGCGTTGCAGTAGGCGTACAGCAGCTTCGCGCCGTGCCGGATGATTCCGCCGTGCTCCTGGTCGACACCGGGCAGGAAGCCCGGTACGTCCAGCAGCGTGATGATCGGGATATTGAAAGCGTCACACATCTGCACGAAGCGCGCAGCTTTTTCACTCGCCTCGATGTCCAGCACACCGGCCAGCACCTGCGGCTGGTTGGCGATGATGCCGACCACCTGGCCGTCGAGGCGGCCGAGCGCGCAGATGATGTTGCGGGCCCAGCGCTCGTGGACCTCCAGGTAGTCGCCGTCGTCGACGAGCTCCTCGATGACCTTGGTCATGTCGTAGGGCCGGTTGCCGTCGGCCGGGACCAGGTCGAGCAGGACGTCGCCACGCCGGTCGGCGGGGTCGGAGGACTCCACGCGGGGCGGGTTCTCGCGGTTGTTCTGCGGGAGCAGCGAGAGGAGGTAGCGCACCTCCGCGATGCAGGTCTCCTCGTCGTCGTACGCGAAGTGGCAGACGCCGGAGGTCTCGGCGTGCACGTCGGCGCCGCCCAGGCCGTTCTGGGTGATCTCCTCGCCGGTGACCGCCTTGACGACGTCCGGGCCGGTGATGAACATCTGCGAGGTCTCGCGGACCATGAAGACGAAGTCGGTGAGGGCGGGGCTGTAGGCCGCGCCGCCCGCGCACGGGCCGAGCATCACCGAGATCTGCGGGATGACGCCGGACGCCTTGGTGTTGCGCTGGAAGATGCCGCCGTAGCCGGCGAGCGCGGAGACGCCCTCCTGGATTCGGGCGCCGGCGCCGTCGTTCAGCGAGACCAGGGGGGCACCGGCCGCGATGGCCATGTCCATGATCTTGTGGATCTTGGTGGCGTGGGCCTCGCCCAGCGCGCCGCCGAAGATGCGGAAGTCATGGGCGTAGACGAAGACCGTACGGCCCTCCACCGTGCCCCAGCCGGTGATGACACCGTCGGTGTACGGCTTCTTGGCCTCCAGGCCGAAGCCGGTGGCGCGGTGCCGGCGGAGCTGCTCGACCTCCTGGAAGGAGTCCGGGTCGAGGAGCAGCTCGATGCGCTCCCGGGCGGTCAGCTTGCCCTTGGCGTGCTGCGCCTCGGTCGCCTTCTCGCTGGGGCCCGCCAGGGCCTGCGCCCGGATCACGTGCAGCTCGGCGACCCGCCCGCGCGCGTCCGTCGGCTCACCCGTCGTCTCTTCCAAAACGGTCATGTAGTGACCATACGAAGGACCTCGAGGAAACCGGGCCGTCGACTCCGTACAGTCTCCGGAGCGTTTTCCTGGTGCGACCGAACAGAACCGGGCCGCAATGCAGGCGTTCCGACTGCTCAGAGGGCGCCGTCTTTGTAGAGCTGCCACAAAGTGGGGGGTGTCACAGGCCCCCGGATTCCTGGGTGGGACATGCCATCCCCGGAGTGACACGGGGACACCCGGACGGCGGAACGGGGCGTCTTGGCAACCCTACCTTCCGCCGTCCGGCGCGCGTCGGCTCAGCAGCCGCCGCAGTTGTAGTACAGGACGTCCCAGTGGTTGCCCTCGTCGGCGTAGATGTTGCCCGACCCGGACTGGTACTGCGGCGCACCGTCCCCGCGCAGCCCGATGTAGCTGAAGGTGTTCTTGATGTACGAGGTGACGCAGGTGTTCTTGCCGTAGTCGAGCTTGTAGCCGTTGTAGTGCGAGTAGGTGCCGGACGCGTGGCCGACCTCGGTACCGCCGGTGATGTTGAGCGCGCAGCCGGTGGCCCGCTTCAGGGTCTGGGCACCCTGGGCGGTCGCGAGGTTGAGCTGGTCGAACGACGTACAGGTGGAGTTCTGGCGGTCGGAGCAGCCGCCGGAGGACGACCAGGTGATGCCGACGTCGCGGAACATCTGGGTGGCGGTGGCGTGGCTGATCTTGGTGACGGCGAAGGCGTCGGATGCGGTGCCGACCACGGCGACGCCCGGGGCGACGACGAGGGCGAGCGCGGTCAGGACGGAGCGGACCTTCATGAATGACCCTTCCTGCGGTTGGCCGTGCTTGCTGTGGGGCGGCTGTGCAGGTGGTGCAGACAGATGGTGCCCGAGTTCTACGCGCGTCCGCCAGAGGGCGTACCCGATAACTGTGGGTCAGGACGGAAACACACAGTGAAAGATGTTGAAAACTGAACTGAATGGGTCTACGGTGGCACACGTCGGGTTCGTTGAACGTTAAACAGACTCTCCCAAGGAGCACGCCATGGGCATCTTCAGCCGCAAGGACAGCACCCCCCAGGCCACCGCCACGGTCTCCGGCGCGGGCACCGGCCTCGCCGCGCTGACCGGCGACTACACCATCGACCCCGCGCACACCTCGATCGGCTTCACCGCGCGGCACGCCATGGTCACCAACGTCAAGGGCAGCTTCACGGAGTTCACCGGCTCGCTGCACCTGGACGGCGACGAGCCGGCGAAGTCCACCGCGACGCTGGACGTGGTGATGGACAGCATCGACACCGGCAACGGCGACCGCGACACCCACCTGAAGTCCGCCGACTTCTTCAAGACGGACGAGTTCCCGACGATGACCTTCCGCTCCACGGGCGCGGAGTCCCTCGGTGGCGACGACTACCGCATCACCGGTGACCTCTCCATCCTCGGCGTGACCCGGCCGATCACCATCGACCTGGAGTTCAGCGGCGCCGCCACCGACCCGTTCGGCAACCAGCGCGTCGGCTTCGAGGGCAAGGCCGAGCTGCTGCGCTCGGAGTGGGGCCTCACCTGGAACGCGGCCCTGGAGACGGGCGGCGTGCTGATCTCCGACAAGATCAAGCTCAGCTTCGACGTGTCGGCCATCAAGAACGCGTGAGCCCACGGCGGTCCGTCCGCACCACACGCGAGCGCCCCGCTCCCCCCGAAGAGGGGACGGGGCGCTCACGCGTGTACGAGGTCGGTCCGGGGTGTCAGAAGCCTCCGCCGCCGAAGTCCCCGCCGCCCCCGAAGTCGCCACCACCGCCGAAGTCCCCGCCGCCGAAGCCGTCGCTGAAGCCGCCGGGGTCGAAGTCGGTGCCGGACATGTCGCCGCCCTGGAAACCGCCCTGGTCCCCGAAGTCGCCGTATCCGCCGCCGAAGTCGGCCGCGTAGGACGGGGTGGCCATCATGCTGCCGAGCAGAGTGCCCGCGAGCAGGCCGGGCAGCAGGCCGCCGCCGAAGTAGCCGCCCGCCCAGGGGCCGTAGGCGGGGCCCGCGTCCCAGTAGGGGCGGCGGCCGTACTCGGTGTCCACCTCGCGGGTGGCCGGTTCGCGGCCGTCGGCGAGCCGGGTGGCGTCGGCCGCGCACACCGGCACCTCGCGGGTGCTGCCACCGGACGGGGTCCAGGTGGCGTCGGTGACGGAGGGGCCGTGCCGGGGGTCGAAGAAGCAGGGCGGGCGCCGATCGGGCAGCGGGCGCCTCTCACGGCGGGCGGCGAGCACGGCGAGGGAGTACCGGCCGTTCTCCAGCGCCTCGGTGACCCCGCGCACGTCCTCCGGCTTCCGCGCCTCGCCCATGCGGCGCTTGGCGTCGTCGTAGGCGTTGAGCGCGTTCTCGTAGTCGGTGCGCATCATGTCGTCCGCGCCGGGCTCGCCGGGCTGGAAGTCCAGGCGGTCGAGTTCCTCACCGAAGGCGGTGATGTCCTCGTCCACGACGACCCGCAGCCGCTCCAGCGCGGCCTGCTGCTCCGCCTCACGGCGGCGCCGGTTGCGGTGGCTGAGGGTGTAGACCCCGGCGCCGCCCGCCACCACGACAGCCCCGGCGACGATCAGCGCGGTGGTGGAGACCCCGCCGCCGTTGTCGGAGGAGCCCCAGGTGGAGGGGGCGTGGCCGCGTACGGTGTTGAGCGCGCGGTCGGTGAAGTCGGTGAGCTGGGCCTTGGCGCCCTCGCCCTGCACGCTGGAGACCAGGTTCTGGCGGGCGGTGGCGGAGATGACCGAGGGGTCGGCGCCGGCGGCGAAGCGGTCGCCGACGCGGATGCCGTACAGACCGGTGATGCCGGTGGCCGCACGGACGTCGCGCAGGACGCTCTTGGTCGGGTAGTCCGCGGGCAGGACCACGACGAACACCGGCTTGCCGGCGTCCTTGATCTTCTTGGCGAGGGCGTCGGCATCGGCGCGGGAGAGCTGCCCGGAGGCGGCCGGGTCGACGTAGACCGGGCTCTTGCGCAGGGCCTGGCCGATGGTGGAGGCGCTGGTGACGGCACTGGCGCCGGGTGCGAACGCGAACAGGGACACCAGGGCCATCGCCAGCGCCGCGAGCATGAGTGCGGGGAGGCTTCGGGCGCGGGTCGGGAGCACGGCCTTCATGCTTCCGACGCTACCCGAAGCCTCCCCCATCCGGTCAGGTGTACGGACTTTCGATGCTGGTCAGCGGGCCGCCCGGTACGCCTGGAGCAGCTTCAGCAGTGCCTGTCCGTACCGTCCGGTCAGCAGCGCGTGGTCGGCCTCGGCGAAGGGCTTCGACACGGCCGCCGTGATCCGCTGACCCACCTTGTGCTGGACGATCAGCCGGGCCTGGTTCACCAGCTCACGCCCCCGGCGGTCGTCGTGCCGGCGCTCGGCGGTCGCTGCCGCCTTGCCGAGGGTGGCCAGCGCACTGCCCTTGACCGCGACTCGTGTGGTCAGGCCCCACCCGTAGGGGTACTGCGGGTCGTACGCGCTGTCGCCCACGTTGATCGGCAACTGGGCCTCGCCGCGCGGCCAGGTGACGGGGAGCTGCCCGGTGAAGGGCCGCTTGCCGTAGAGCACGTCGGCGACGCCGCCGCCCTCGGTGCCGGGCAGCCAGGACGCCACCAGGGCGTCGATCTTCCTGAGCCTGTCCCCCACCAGCAGCGGGCGGCCGGACACGGTGAGCACCACGCACTTCAGGGCGCCGCACACCTTGTCCACGGTGGCCCGGTCGGCGGCGGACAGGGTCAGCTCATGGCCGTTGCCCACGTCCCCGACGCCCTCGGCGTAGGGGGTCTCCCCCACGACGACCACGCCCACGTCGTTCCCGGCGGTCGGCGCGGAGGCGTCCTTGGAGTAGGTGACCTTCCCGCCCGCCTCGCGGATGCCCGCCAGGATGGTGGTGCCCTGGGTGATGTTCCCGGAGGAACCCTGCCAGGTGATGGTCCAGCCGCCGGACTGGTTGCCGACGTCGTCGGCGTTGGACCCGGCGACGTACACCTTCTGGCTCCTGCGCAGCGGCAGCAGGTCACCGTCGTTCTTCAGCAGCACCTGGGACTTGGCGACGGCCTCGCGGGCGACGGCCCGGTGGGCCGGGGAGCCGATGGCGGCGGCGCCGGAGGTGTCGGCGTAGGGGTGCTCGAAGAGGCCGAGGCGGAACTTCTGGGTGAGGATGCGGGAGACGGCGTCGTCGATCCGCCGCTCGGTGATCCTGCCCGCCTTCACCTCGGCGGTCAGGGCCGCGCTGAACTCCTTGTAGCTGTAGGGGACCATCATCATGTCGACGCCCGCGTTGACCGAGGTGCGGACCTGGGTCGCGTAGTCGCCGGGTAGCTGGTCCACGGCGTTCCAGTCGCTGATGACGAACCCGTCGAAGCCCATGCGGCCCTTGAGCACGCCGTTGATCATGTCGGCGCGGGCGTGCATCTTGACCGGGCCGCGTCCGTCGCCGATCACGTCGAGCGAGGAGTACGAGGGCATCACGGTGCCGACGCCCCGGTCCACCGCGTCCTGGTAGGGCGCGAGGTGCACGGCCTCCAACTGCTGCCGGGTGAGGGTGGAGACGCCCTGGTCGACGGTGTAGGTGCCGGTGGTGGAGGAGCCGTAGGCGGTGCCGCCGTCGGCGACGAAGTGCTTGGCGGTGGCCAGCACCTTGTCGGCGCGGGCGAGATCGCGGCCGTCGGCGCGGCCCTGGAGGCCCTGGATCACGGTCTCCATGGACTTCACCAGCGCCGGGTCCTCACCGAAGGACTCGTAGGAGCGGCCCCAGCGTTCGTCGCGGCTGACGCACAGGCAGGGCGCGAAGTCCCAGGGGATGCCGGTGGCGCGGACCTCGGCGGCGGTCACCGCCCCGGCGCGCTGGGCGAGTTGGGGGTCACGGGTGGCGCCGAGGCCGACGTTGTGCGGCAGGACGGTGGCGCCGGTGAGGTTGTTGTGGCCGTGGACCGCGTCGACGCCGTAGATCAGCGGGATCTGGAAGCGGGTGGCCTGGGCGCGGAGCTGGAAGCCGTCGATCATCTTCGCCCACGCGGCCGGGGTGTTCGGGGTGGGCGTGGAGCCGCCGCCGGAGAGCAGTGAGCCCAGGTCGTAGGCGGCGATGTCGTTCTGGTCGGAGACGGCGCCGCGCTCGGCCTGGGTCATCTGCCCGGCCTTCTCCGCGAGCGACATCCGCCCGAGCAGGTCGGCGACGCGCTTGCGCACCGGCAACTTGGCGTCCAGGTAGGGCAGTCCGTGGGCGTCGATGACGACCTGCGGGTTCTCCGCCGGGGCCTTGGCACCGGTGACCGTGAGCTTCAGCGGTACGGTCTCGGCGGCCTCGGCGGTGCGGTCCTTCAGGGTGGCGACCTTGACCGTCCGGGAGGTCCCGGAGGGGGTGCCGGCCGGGAAGGTGAGGGTGCCGGAGGCGGGGGTGTAGTCCTTGCCGGGGCGGGCGGTGCCCTCGCCGGTGGCGTAGCCGACGGTCACCGGGGAGGTGACGGGCCCCGCGTCGGTGGTGGCCAGGGTGACGCGGACGCTCGCCGTGCCGCCTTCCTTCACCGGGCGGACGGCCGCGTCGGTGGTGACGGAGGCGCGCAGCGCCGGGTCGGCGGCGCCGTACAGCTCGACGCCGTCCATGGCGAAGCGGCCCTTGACGCCGGTCGGGAGGGTGACGGCGTAGCCCCACATCCGGGTGAGGCCGAGGACGTGGTCGATGCCGCCGACCGGCTGGTAGTCCGTGCGATAGGTGAACGCGGAGAACGGCAGCTCGATCCGCTTCCAGCCGGTGAAGTCGTCGGTGAAGGAGGTCGTCCACAGCTCGGACGCCTCGCCGTGCGCACCACCGTCCTTGATCTCGAACGTGATCTTCTTGCCGCTGTTCTGTCCCTCCCACCACAGGCGCACCCCCCGGTGGGCGGACCAGTCGTGGGCGGGGGCGGTGGCGGCGTAGTCGTGGGTGAAGCCGCCGTAGCCGCTGATGTCGTAGCTTCCGGTGAGCACCTTGGCGCCCTCGGGGGCGTCGGCGCGGGCGGTCAGCGCCAGGGTGGGCGGGTCGTCGCTGTCGCCGCCCCAGGTGAAGATGCCCTCGGCGGGCTGGGCGGCGAAGGGCACCTCGCCCTCGAAGCGGTCGACCGGCGCGGGGGCCGGGTCGGGACCGTCGGCACCGGACGCGGTGGCGATGCCTCCCGCCAGCGGGAGCAGTGCGGTCAGCAGAGCGGTGGAGACGAGCAGGGCGGTTCTGCGCATGGACCTTCCCTCGGCTCTTGGTTCACTCATGACTTAGCTCACGGCTTGAGTGAACTGGGGTCCCCTGGACCCCGTCAACCCTTCGCACGTGACATGACGTTCCGTCAACTTCACTCCGCATCACTGAGGTTGTGTGTTCGCCTTCTGAATACGCGACCCCTTGACGCGGCCCGGGAGCCGTCATTTACTCACGGCTCGCACGCCGCTGTTCCCTCATCCCCCCACCTCTGAAGGGCGGCGCCCCATGAGACGACCCCTGCGTCCGGCCCGGCTGCTGCTGGCCGCGCTGCTGACGACGGCCGGGATCACCACGCTCGCCACCCCCGCCGCGCACGCGGCCGGCGAGCCGGTCACGGCCTGGCTGACCACCACCGACGACTCCGCCGGACGGCATGTCGTCCGCGGCCTGGAGCCGCAGACGCCGTTCGCCTTCTCGGCCGGCACCTCAGGCGGCGGCGAGAACATCACGGTGGACGAGAACACCCGCTACCAGACCTTCACCGGCGGCGGAGCCTCCTTCACCGACACCGCCGCCTGGCTGATGAACAGCAGCGGCGCCCTGTCCCAGGCGACACGCGACGCCACCATGCGCAAGCTGTTCTCGCCCACGGACGGCATCGGCCTGTCCTTCCTGCGCAACCCGATGGGCGCCTCCGACCTGGCCCGCTCCGGCTACACCTACGACGACGTGCCGGCCGGGCAGACCGACCCCTCGCTGGCCAAGTTCTCCCTGGCCCACGACCTCGCGGACGTCCTCCCGCTCACCAAGCAGGCCCGTCAACTGAACCCCGATCTCACGGTGATGGCGTCCCCGTGGACGGCCCCGGCGTGGATGAAGGACAGCGGCTCGCTCAACGGCGGCTGGCTGAAGGCGGAGGACTACGGCGCCTACGCCTCGTACTTCGTCAAGTACCTCCAGGGGTACCGGGACCAAGGCGTGCCCGTCTCCTACGTCACCGCGCAGAACGAGCCGACCTGCTGCTCGGGCTACCCCTCGATGAGCTGGAACGCCGGCGGGCTGGCCTACTTCACCAAGAGCGAGCTGCTGCCCAAGCTCCAGCAGGCCGGGCTCGCCACCAAGGTGCTGGCGCACGACTGGAACTGGGACACCTACGACTCCTACGCCGCCCAGACCGTGGACGACGCGGCCGTGCGCAGCCACCCGAACTTCGGCGGCATCGCCTGGCACGGCTACGGCGGGGACGTCAACAAGCAGACGGCCGTGCACAACCAGTACCCCGCGCTGGACGCCTTCGCCACCGAGCACTCCGGGGGCACCTGGATCGCCGACCAGCAGCGCGAGGACCTGTCCGACATCATCAACTACACCCGCAACTGGGCGAAGTCGGTGACCAAGTGGTCCCTCGCGGTGGACCAGAACATGGGCCCGCACAACGGCGGCTGCGGCACCTGCACCGGCCTGATCACCGTGCACAACGGCGACGGCCGCAGCGGGAGCGTGGACTACACCGTCGAGTACTACGACATGGGCCACCTCACCAAGTTCGTCCGCCCCGGCGCCCAGCGCATCGCCTCGACGGCGTCCTCCGCCGTGCCCAACGTGGCCTGGCGCAACCCGGACGGCAGCAAGGCGCTGATCGCGTACAACGGCGCCTCCTCGGCCAGGCAGGTGACGATCAACTGGGGTGCGCAGCACGCCACTTACACACTGCCCGCCCGCACCTCGGCCACCTTCACCTGGTCCGGCGGCCAGTCCGGCGACAGCTCCCGCACCGGTGCCTTCGCCGGGCTCGCGGGCAGGTGCCTGGACGTGGCGGGCGGTTCGAGCGCCAACGGCACGGCGGTGCAGCTCTACGACTGCAACGGCAGCACCGCCCAGCAGTGGACGGTCGCCGCGGACGGCTCGGTCAGGGCGCTCGGCAAGTGCCTGGACGTGGTCTCGGCGTCGACCGCGAACGGCGCCAAGGTCCAGCTCTACGACTGCAACGGCACCGGCGCCCAGCGCTGGTCGTACAACGCGGCCACCGGGGACGTGGTGAACACCGCGGCCGACAAGTGCCTGGACGTCACGGACAACTCCTCGGCCAACGGGGCGCGGGCCCAGATATGGTCGTGCACCGGGGCGGCCAACCAGAAGTGGACGCTGAGGTAGGACGGCCCGGGTTTCCGGCGCGGGTGATGGTGGTACCCGCGCCGTACCGACCGTGACCGGGGAGCCAGAGATGACCACATCGCAGGATCTGCTGTTCGTCGCGTTGGACGTGCCCGCCGACCGCCCCGTGGAACAGGGGGATCTGTCGCTGGCGCTGGCCGCGGCGGAGCTGTTCGACCTGCTCACCGCCCAGGTGGTCACCCTGCGGGACGACCGGATCGTCCCCGTCTCGGGCCATCTCACCGGCGACCCGATGCTGGACAAGGCGGCCGCGTCGCTGATCCGCGCGGAGCCGTACGAGAGCGCGGAGGACTGGCTGTGGCGGCGCGGGGACGGGCTCTCCGCCGCCTACCGCGACGAGCTGGAGCACTCGGAGCCCTCGGGCTCCGGTCTGCGGCAGTTGTTCCGGCGGGCGGACCGGTCGGTGGACCGGATCGACTCCGACGCCCGGCGGCACGCGGCCGACCGGTGGGCCCGGCACGAGCCGCTCCTCGTGGGCCTCGCCGCCGCCCTCGGCATCGAGGAGCCCGAGCACGAGGGCGCGGCCCCGAGCGTCGAGGACGACCGGGTGGCGGTCGTCCTCGCCGCGCTCGGCGACGCGCTGACCGAGCTGGAGGGGGTGCGGCAGCGGCGGCGGATCGAGGAGGACGCGTTCGACAACGTCTGGCGCGCCCCCTGACCGCCGCCGGCGCCCGCTACTCGGCCGGTTCGACGCCCGCGCGCAGCAGCCCGTAGGTGCAGGCGTCCTCCAGCGCCTGCCAGGAGGCGGCGATGACGTTCTCCGCGACGCCGACCGTGGACCACTCCCCCGCGCCGTCGCTGGTGGAGATCAGCACGCGGGTGGTGGACCGGGTGCCGGAGGCGCCCTCCAGGATGCGGACCTTGTAGTCCACCAGCTCCAGCTTGGCGAGCTGCGGGTAGATCTTCTCCAGTGCCACCCGCAGTGCCTGGTCGAGGGCGTTGACCGGGCCGTTGCCCTCGGCGGTGGCGACGATGCGCTCGCCCTTGGCCCATACCTTCACCGTGGCCTCGTTGGCGTGGGTGCCGTCGGGGCGGTCCTCCACGATGGCCCGCCAGGACTCCACCTCGAAGTACTTCAGCGGCGCGCCCTGGGCCTCGGCGCGCAGCAGCAGCTCGAAGGAGGCGTCGGCGGCCTCGTACGTGTAGCCCTTCAGCTCGCGTTCCTTGACGCGCTCGACGACCCGGCCGACCAGGGCGCGGTCGCCGCCGAGGTCGACGCCGAGTTCCCGGCCCTTCAGCTCGATCGAGGCGCGTCCGGCCATGTCGGAGACGAGCATCCGCATGGTGTTGCCGACCCGCTCGGGGTCGATGTGCTGGTAGAGGTCCGGGTCGACCTTGATCGCGGAGGCGTGCAGGCCGGCCTTGTGGGCGAAGGCGGAGACACCCACGTAGGGCTGGTGGGTGGAGGGCGTGAGGTTGACGACCTCGGCGATGGCGTGCGAGATCCGGGTGGTCTCGCGCAGGTGCCCGTCGGGGAGGACCTTCTTGCCGTACTTCAGCTCCAGCGCGGCGACCACCGGGAAGAGGTTGGCGTTGCCGACCCGCTCGCCGTAGCCGTTGGCCGTGCACTGGACGTGGGTGGCGCCCGCGTCCACGGCGGCGAGGGTGTTGGCGACGGCGCAGCCGGTGTCGTCCTGGGTGTGGATGCCGAGCCGGGCGCCGGTGTCGGCGAGGACGGTGCCGACGACGGCGCTGATCTGCGCCGGGAGCATGCCGCCGTTGGTGTCGCACAGGACGACCACGTCGGCCCCGGCCTCGGAGGCGGTACGGACGACTGCCTTGGCGTAGGCGGGGTTGGCGCGGTAGCCGTCGAAGAAGTGCTCGCAGTCGACGAAGACCCGGCGGCCCTCGGCGCGGAGGTGGGCGACGGTGTCCCGGATCATCTCCAGGTTCTCGTCGAGCGTGGTGCGCAGCGCCAGCTCCACATGCCGGTCGTGGGCCTTGGCGACCAGCGTGATGACGGGGGCGCCGGACTCCAGCAGCGCTCTGACCTGCGGATCGTCGGCGGCTTTGGCGCCGGGGCGGCGAGTGGCGCCGAAGGCGACGAGCACCGCGTTCTTGAGCCGCAGCTCCTCGCGGGCGCGGGCGAAGAACTCGGTGTCGCGCGGGTTGGCGCCGGGCCAGCCGCCCTCGATGAAGCCCACGCCGAAGTCGTCCAGGTGCCGTGCGATGGCCAGCTTGTCCGCGACGGTGAGGTTGATGCCCTCGCGCTGCGCGCCGTCGCGCAGCGTGGTGTCGAAGACGTGGAACGAATCGTCGAGCTCGCTGGTTGCGGTCATGGTCTGAAGGCTCCTGTTGTGAATGTCGGTCTTACCGGAAATGACCGGCTCCACCGTTCCCCCCATGGTCCCTCGCGCTCCGCGTCCGGCTGCGGTTGGGCCGGAAAACGAAAAAACCCCTCGCGGGTGCGAGAGGTCTGCGCGCGGGTCGAGGACGACGGTGCCACCCGCATCTGGTCGTGCGAGGTGGTCACTGCGGACCGGCGCGCCTGCTGCCCATAATCATGGTGAGCGAGAGCACGGGGGAAGTCTGGCACAGAACGTCCGCCGTCCCACGAGGTGTCTCACCATGCGGGCCGCGCTGTCCACAGGGACCGCCCCGGAGCCTCCAGGGCGGTCCCACGGAAGAGTGACTAGCCGATGCGGTGCATCCAGCCGTGCTGGTCCTCGGTCGTGCCGCGCTGGATGTCGAGCAGGGCCTTGCGGAGGCGGAGGGTGACCTCGCCGGGCTCGCCGCCGCTCTGCTTCCACTCGGCGCCGGCCCGCTTGACGGTGCCGACCGGGGTGATCACGGCGGCGGTGCCACAGGCGAAGACCTCGGTGAGGGTGCCGTTCTCGGTGTCGCGCTGCCACTGGTCGACCGAGATGCGGCCCTCCTCGGCCTCGTAGCCGAGGTCGCGGGCGACGGCCAGCAGGGAGTCACGGGTGACGCCCTCCAGGATGGAGCCGGTCAGGGTGGGGGTGACGATCTTGTCCCCGTAGACGAAGCAGAGGTTCATGCCGCCCAGTTCCTCGACCCACTGGTGCTCGACCGCGTCGAGGTAGCAGACCTGGTCGCAGCCCTTGGTGGCGGCCTCGGCCTGGGCGAGCAGGGAGGCCGCGTAGTTGCCGCCGGTCTTGGCGTCGCCCATGCCGCCGGGGACGGCGCGGACGCGGTCCTCGGAGACCCAGATCGACACCGGCTTCACGCCGCCCTGGAAGTAGGCGCCGGCCGGGGAGGCGATGACGATGAAGAGGTACTCGTTGGACGGCTTCACGCCCAGGCCGACCTCGGTGCCGATCATGAAGGGGCGCAGGTAGAGGGAGTCCTCGCCGCCGTGCGCGGGCACCCAGTCGATGTCCTGGGCGATCAGCGCGTCGCACGCCTCGATGAAGGTCTCCACCGGCAGCTCGGGCATGCCCAGGCGGTGCGCGGAGCGCTGGAAGCGCAGGGCGTTCTGCTCAGGACGGAAGGTGGCGACCGTGCCGTCGGGCTGGCGGTACGCCTTCAGGCCCTCGAAGATCTCCTGGGCGTAGTGCAGGACGTTGGTGGCCGGGTCGAGCGGGATCGGCGCGTACGGGACGAGCTGGCCGTCGTGCCAGCCGCGGCCCTCGGTCCACTTGATCGTCACCATGTGGTCGGTGAAGCTGCGGCCGAAGCCGGGGCTGGTGAGGATCGCCTCGCGCTCCGCGGCGGCGAGCGGATGGGCGGAGGGCTTGAGCTCGATCGTGGGCGTCGTCATGGGCGGCAGTCCTTCTCTTCCTGGCGTGGGACGGGCGGCTCCGGCGGGGCGGCCGGTTCCTTGAGGTCACCCCCGGCAAGGCGCGGTACCGGTGGTGGCGGGCCGCGCTCACGCCGTCCGGGCATTCCCTCATATCGCGGCTCCGCGTTCGATTATCGCGCGGCGGGGACGCCGGAAGGAATCGGGGTGAATACGACCCAGGGCTCGATGGTGGCACCCGGCGCGGGCACGGCAAAGGGCCGCCGGGCGCCTGAAGCGACCCGGCGGCCCTTTACGGGGCCTTGCGGGTCAGCCGGTCACCCGGCCTACGAGCGCGTCGCCGATCTCGGCGGTGGTGCGCGGCGGCAGGTCCACGCGCTCGGTGAGGTCGGCGGCCACGGCCGCGTCCACGCGGTCGGCCTCGGCGCCGTACCCGAGATGGCGCAGCAGCAGGGCGACGGAGAGGACCGTGGCGGTGGGGTCGGCCTTGCCCTGTCCGGCGATGTCCGGAGCGGAGCCGTGCACCGGCTCGAACATGGACGGGTACGTACGGGCCGGGTTGATGTTGCCCGACGCGGCCACGCCGATGCCGCCGGAGACGGCCGCGGCGAGGTCGGTGATGATGTCGCCGAAGAGGTTGTCGGTGACGATCACGTCGAAGCGCTCGGGATCGGTCACCAGGTAGATGGTGGCCGCGTCGACGTGGATGTACTCGGTGGTGACCTCGGGGTACTCCTCGGCCACCTTGTTGAAGATGTTGGTCCACAGGTGCCCGGCGAAGGTGAGCACGTTGTTCTTGTGGACCAGGGTGAGCTTCTTGCGGGGGCGGCCCTGGGCGCGGGCGAAGGCGTCGCGGACGACGCGCTCGACACCGTAGGCGGTGTTCACCGAGACCTCGGTGGCGACCTCGTGCTCGGTGCCGGTGCGGATGGTGCCGCCGTTGCCCGTGTAGGGGCCCTCGGTGCCCTCGCGGACCACCACGAAGTCGATCTCCGGCTGGCCGGCGAGCGGGGTGGCGACGCCGGGGAGCAGCTTGGAGGGGCGCAGGTTGACGTGGTGGTCGAAGGCGAACCGGAGCTTCAGCAGGAAGCCGCGCTCCAGCACGCCGGACGGCACCGACGGATCACCGATGGCGCCGAGCAGGATGGCGTCGTGGGCCTTGAGGGCGTCGAGGTCGGCGTCGGTGAGGGTCTCACCGGTGGCGTGGTAGCGCCGGGCGCCGAAGTCGTACTCCTTGGTCTCCAGCTTCACGTCCTGGGGCAGGACGGCGGAGAGGACCTTGAGACCCTCGGTCACGACCTCCTGGCCGATGCCGTCGCCGGGGATCACTGCGAGATCGATGCTGCGGGACATGTCCGGCACCCTACTCCGCGTCCCACGGGATGACACGGACCGTCCGCGATGCGGACAGCGGACGGTCCGTCGGGGGCGGCTCGGCTCAGTGGCCGGTCTCGCCGCCGTTGTCCCGGCGGTCGAGGGCGCGCTGGAGGGCGGCCGCGGCCTGGGCGCGGTCGGTGTCGTTCGAACGGGAGGCGTGGCGCACGCGGCGGCGGACGGTCGTCTCGGCCATGGGAAATCGACTCCTTCGACAGAGTGGTTGCACGGCAGCGGTGAGCTGTGAGACGCCGGAAGGGGCGGAGAGCGCACGCCGCAGGGATTGCCTGCGCGGGGCGCGGCTCACGACCGCCACTCGCTGGATGGAGCGATTCGTTCGGCTCATCCCAAGCTAAGGGAACGGGCCGCGCCTGTCTGCATGATTACTCGGACTTCCTACTATCTGAGACGGCGAGCCGACTGACCTGCGCTTTTACCGGAGCGCCCTCAGCCGATGACGAAGGGCACCCGGTCGGCCAGGGGCCCGAGCAGGGCCCGCTCCGCGGATGCCGGTGTGCGGCGGCCGGTGCCGAGGAGGAGGGCGTCCGTGTCGGACAGTGCGCCGGGGAACGGCGTCCCGGCGATCCGCTCCAGCAGGGCGCGGGCCACGGCCAGGGTCCCGGGCGGCGGGGCCGGGGCGTCCGGCACGTGGGCGATCAGGTCCAGGTGGTGGAGGGTCCACTCCAGGACGTACGCGGAGAGGTAGTCCCCGGCGGTGAGGACCTCACCCTGGGTGCCGACCCGCGCGGCCGGGTCCGCGAGCCGGGCCGCGCGGCCGGCGGCCGCGCCCACGTCGTCCAGGTGGAACTGCAGCAGGGCCGGGTCCTCGTAGGCCGCCGCCAGCCGGACGGTCAGGGCGTCCAGGGGGTCCTCGCCGGTCGGCGGGGTGTGGGTGACGGTCCAGTACGTCGCCGCGTCGCGGGTCGGTTCGGTGCGGGCGGGGGTGGCGAGGGTGATCAGGACGTCCTGGGCGTCGATGACGAGGTGGCACACCAGGTCCCGGACGAGCCAGCCCGCGCAGCCTGAGGGCCGGCCGAAGTCGTCGGCGGCGAGGTCCGCCACCGCCGCCCGCAGGGCCGACCAGGAGAGGGAGAAGCCGTCCATGCCGTCCACGCCGTCCACGCCGTCCATGGGCGCACGCTACAGCGGCCGGACGCACGGCGGCCCGGCGAGCCCGTTCAGGGCGGGCTCGCCGGGCCGGATCGTGAGGGCGGTCAGCCCATGTGCGGGTAGCCGTACTCGGTCGGCGGGACCAGCGTCTCCTTGATGGCGCGGGTCAGGGTCCAGCGCATCAGGTTCTGCGGGGCGCCGGCCTTGTCGTCGGTGCCGGAGGCGCGGCCGCCACCGAAGGGCTGCTGGCCGACGACGGCGCCGGTGGACTTGTCGTTGATGTAGAAGTTGCCCGCCGCGTAGCGGAGCTTGTCCATCGTGTACGCCGCCGCGGCGCGGTCGTTGGAGATGACCGAGCCGGTGAGGGCGTAGTCCGAGACCGACTCCATCTGGGTCAGCATCTCGTCGTACTTGTCGTCCTCGTAGACGTGCACGGCGAGGATCGGGCCGAAGTACTCGGTGCGGAAGACCTCGTTGTCGGGGTCGGTGCACTCGATGACGGTCGGGCGGACGAAGTAGCCCACCGAGTCGTCGTAGGAGCCGCCCGCGACGATCGTGCAGGTGGCGTCCTCGGCGGCGCGGTCGATGGCGGCCTTGTTCTTGGCGAAGGAGCGCTCGTCGATGACCGCGCCGATGAAGTTCGACAGGTCGGTGACGTCACCCATGGTGATGCCGTCGATCTCGGCCGCGAACTCCTCCTTGAAGCCGGAGTTCCAGATGGAGGCCGGGATGTAGGCGCGGGAGGTCGCCGAGCACTTCTGGCCCTGGTACTCGAAGGCACCGCGGGTCAGCGCGGTCTTCAGCACGGCGCGGTCGGCGGAGGGGTGCGCGACCACGAAGTCCTTGCCGCCGGTCTCGCCGACCAGGCGCGGGTAGGCGCGGTACTTCTCGATGTTGTTGCCGACCGTCTTCCACAGGTACTGGAAGGTCTTGGTCGAGCCGGTGAAGTGGATGCCGGCGAGGTCGCGGTGCTCCAGGGCGACCTCGGAGACGGCGATGCCGTCGCCGGTGACCAGGTTGATGACGCCCTTGGGCAGCCCGGCCTCCTCCAGCAGCTTCATCAGCAGCACGGCGGCGTGGGTCTGCGTCGGGGACGGCTTCCAGACCACCACGTTGCCCATGAGGGCGGGCGCGGTGGGCAGGTTGGCGGCGATGGCCGAGAAGTTGAACGGCGTGATCGCGTAGACGAAGCCCTCCAGCGGGCGGTGGTCCATGCGGTTCCACACGCCCGGGGAGTTGGCCGGGGGCTGCTCGGCCAGGATCTGGCGGGCGTAGTGCACGTTGAAGCGCCAGAAGTCGACCAGCTCGCAGGGGCTGTCGATCTCGGCCTGCTGGGCGGTCTTGGACTGACCCAGCATGGTGGAGGCGGCGATGGTCTCGCGCCAGGGGCCGGAGAGCAGCTCGGCGGCGCGCAGGATGATCGCGGCACGGTCGTCGAAGGACATCGCGCGCCAGGCCGGGGCGGCGGCCAGGGCGGCGTCGATCGCGTCCTGGGCGTCCTCGCGGGTGGCGTTGCGCAGGGTGCCGAGGACGGCCTTGTGGTTGTGCGGCTGGACCACCTGGAAGGCCTCGCCGCCGCCCATCCGCTTCTCGCCGCCGATGGTCATCGGCAGGTCGACCGGGTTCTCGGCCAGCTCCTTCAGCTTGGCCTCCAGCCGGGCGCGCTCGGGGCTGCCGGGGGCGTAGCCGTGCACCGGCTCGTTGACGGGGGTGGGGACCTGGGTCACAGCGTCCATGAGATCCGTAACTCCTTTACGTTGAGCGGGTGTTCGGGCTCAGCCCTTGGTGATCATGCTGCGTACGAAGAACTGGAGGTTCGCCGGCTTCTCGGCGAGACGGCGCATGAAATAGCCGTACCAGTCGGTGCCGTAGGCGGTGTAGACACGCATGCGGTGCCCCTCGGCGGCCAGCCGCAGGTGCTCGTCGCCCCGGATGCCGTAGAGCATCTGGAACTCGTACTCGTCGAGCTTACGACCCGCGCGGTGCGCGAGTTCCTGGGCGATGGAGATGAGGCGGGGGTCGTGGGACCCGATCATCGGGTACCCGTCGCCCTCCATCAGCGTCTTCAGGACGCGGACGTACGCCTTGTCGATCTCGTGCTTCTGCTGGTACGCGACCTCGGCGGGCTCCTTGTAGGCGCCCTTCACCAGGCGGACCCGGCTGCCGGCGGCGGCCAGGCGGCGGGCGTCGGCCTCGGTGCGGAACAGGTACGCCTGGATGACACAGCCGGTCTGCGGGAAGTCCTTCCGCAGCTCCTCGTGGATGGCGAACATCGAGTCGAGGGTGGTGTGGTCCTCGGCGTCCAGCGTGACCGTGGTGCCGATGGCGGCCGCGGCCTCGACGACCGGGCGGACGTTGGCGAGGGCCAGCTCGTGACCGCCTTCCAGCGCTTGGCCGAACATGGAGAGCTTCACCGACATCTCGACCCGCTCGCCCAGGTCGAGGTCCTTGAGGTGGTCGACCAGCGCGAGGTAGGCGTCGCGGGCGGCGGCGGCCTGCTCGGGGGTGGTGATGTCCTCGCCGACGACGTCCATGGTGAGCTGGAGGCCCTTGGCGGTCAGCTCCGCGATGATCGGGACGATGTCGTCCACGGTCTCGCCGGGGATGAACCGGTCGACGACCTGCTTGGTCACCGGGGCGGCCGAGATCAGGCGACGCATCCGGTCGCTGCGCGACGCGGCGAGAATCACGGGACCCAGCACGGGGCACCTCCACAACAAAAGCACCGAAACGGCCGGGACCCGACGATTCGGGGACGGCACGGAGAACCACCGTGAAACCTAGGGATCTCTTCGATGGTGGGCCATCGACAGACGTCACGCATCCGATCACCGGTTCTCAGACAGATGTATGAAGCGGGCTCGGATATGCGGCAGAATGCCCGGGTGGCAGCCGATTACAGAGATGACTACCAGGAGCTGGTGGACGAGATCTCCGAGCTGCTGGGCGCCCCGGCGACCCTGGAGAACCGGGACTTCGAGCTGATCGCCTTCGGCGCGTACGACAGCGAGGGCGAGCTGGACCCCACCGCGCTGGACCCGGTGCGGGCCCGCTCGATCCTGACCCGGCGCTCGACCTCGGCGGTGCGGGCGTGGTTCGAGGGCTTCGGCATCACCCGTGCGACGGAGCCGGTCCGCATCCCGCCCACCCCGGAGGCGGGCGTCTACCGGGGCCGGATCTGCCTGCCGGTACGCCATCGGGGTGTCGTGCTCGGCTACGTGTGGCTCCTGGACGACGATCCCGGCCCGAGCGACGCCCAGCTCGCCGCCGCCATGCCGGTGACCGGGCGGATCGGCGCGCTGCTGGCCGACGAGGCGCGGGCGGGGGCCGGGCTCGGCCGGGAGCTGCGGGCGGTACTCACGGCGGAGGACGGCTGGCAGCGGGACATGGCCGTCACCGACCTGCGCACCGCGCTGGGCCCGCGCGCGGACGGGCCGCACACCGTGGTCTGTGTCGCCCCCTGGTTCTCCGCCGACCCCGACGACGCCCCCTCGGTGCGCACCGTCCCGCACGCCACCGCGCTGTGCACGGTGCCGTGGGGCGCGACCGCGCAGAGCCTCGCGGTGCTGGTGCGGCTGCGCAGCACGGAGGTGACGGCCCCGGCGCTGGTGGCGGCCGCGCGGCTGATCAAGGAGGCGGAGGGCGCCGTCGTCGGGGTGGGGGTCGGTGAACCCCGCGCGGGGCTGGCCGAGTTGGGCACGGTGTGGCAGGAGGCGTCGGCGGCGGCGCGGGCCGCGCTGGCCGAGCCGAGGTTCGCGCCGGTGGCCGAGTGGCGGGGCATCGGCCCGTACCGGCTGCTGTCCGCGCTGCCGCCGAGGTCGGCCCTGGACCCGGTGGCGGCGGAGCTGCTCTCCCCCGCCCACCAGGAGCTGGCCCGCACCGCCGAGGTCTACCTCGACTGCGCGGGCCAGGCCGGCCGGGCGGCGGCCGAGCTGGGTATCCACCGGCAGACGCTGTACTACCGGCTGGGCCGGGTGGAGCGGCTGACCGGGCTGGACCTGGACGACGGCGAGGACCGGCTGCTGCTGCACATGGCGCTCAAGCGGGCCCGGCTGGGCTGAGGGCTCAGCTCTTCCGCACGCCCTCGACGACCTGGCGGAGGCCGGCGGTGAGGGCGTCCGCGTCGGGGGCGGACTCGGGGTCGAAGGTCCACTGGCCGATGAGGCCGGTCATCAGGGTGAGGTAGAAGCCGCCGAGGGTGTCGGCGGTCTCGTCGGTGACCTCCTCCTCCGGTACGCCCGTGAGCAGCGCGACCAGTCCGCGTCCGCCCTCGCGCTGCTCGCGGCCCAGGTACGCGCGGACCTCGGGGAGTTCGATGGTCATGACCTCCATGCTGAGCCGGAAGACCGAACCGGGCTCGCGCATCGCGGAGATGACGTTGGACCACACCCAGTGGAAGCGCTCCAGCGAGCCGGGTTCCCCCTTCGGCTCCGCCCCGCCGAAGGTGTCCCCCGCCTCCTCCACCAGCGCCACGTACGCCTGCGCGAGGAGGGCGTCCTTGGAGCCGTAGTGGTAGCCGATGGAGGCCAGGTTGGTGCCCGACTCCTTCACGATGTCGCGCGCGGTGGTCCGGGCGAACCCCTTCGCCAGCAGGCAGCGCTTGGCGCCTTCGAGCAGATCCTCACGGTGTCCCATGCCGGTCAGCGTACCCCGGTCCATACAAGCGTCCTATACGCATGACTTACACACTCGTTCTAGACAAGCGTTTAATACGCGCGTACATTCCTCGGCATGGTGAACCCGACGAGCACGACGAGCACCACCCCAACTCCCGTGCAGGAACAGCCCGTTCGTGCCGGCCGGCGCGAGTGGACCGCGCTGGGCGTGCTGATGCTGCCGCTGCTGCTGGTCTCGATGGACGTGTCCGTGCTGTACTTCGCCGCCCCGGCGATCAGCGCGGACCTCCGCCCGACCGGCACCCAGCAGCTCTGGATCTTCGACATCTACGGCTTCGTCCTCGCCGGGCTGCTGATGACGATGGGCTCCCTCGGCGACCGCGTCGGCAGCCGCCGGCTCCTGCTGGCGGGGGCCGCCGCCTTCGGCGCCGCCTCGGTCCTCGCCGCCTACGCCGACAGCGCCACCACCCTGATCGCGGCCCGCGCGGTCCTCGGCGTCGGCGGGGCCACCCTGATGCCGTCCACCATGGCGCTGCTGCGCACGATGTTCACCGACCCCGCCGAGCGGGCGAAGGCGATCGGGCTGTGGTCCGGGGTGATGACCGGCGGCATCGCACTGGGCTCCGTGATGAGCGGGGTGCTGGTGGAGCACTTCTGGTGGGGCTCGGTCTTCCTGGTCAACCTGCCCGCGATGCTCCTGCTCCTGGTCCTCGGCCCGTTCCTGCTCCCCGAGTCCCGCAACCCCTCCCCCGGCCGCTTCGACTGGATCAGCGTCCCGCTCTCGCTGGCCGCCGTGCTCCCGGTGATCTACGGCCTGAAGGAGATCCCGTCCGAGGGCTGGCACGTGCGGTACGTGCTGTCGGTGACGGTCGGCCTGCTCTTCGCCGCCCTCTTCGTCCACCGCCAGCGCACCGCCGCCTCCCCGCTGGTACCGCCCGCGCTGCTGCGGAACCGGGGCTTCACCCCGGCCCTGGTGCTGACCCTGGTGTCCGCCTTCGGCATGCTGGGCTCGGCGATCTTCACCACGCAGTACCTCCAGTCCGTGCTGGGCAAGAGCCCGCTGTCGGCGGCGCTGTGGAGCCTGGTGCCCTCGGTGCTGATCGGGGTCGCCGGGCCGGTCACCGCCGCGCTGGTCGCCCGGGGCGTGGACCGGGGCCGGGTGGTCGCCGCCGGGTTCGCGGTCTCGGCGGCCGGGTACGGGCTGCTCGCGCTGACCGGCACCGGGTCGCTGTGGCTGCTGCTGGCCGCGGCCGGGGTGCTGGCCTGCGGTGCGGTGATGGTGCTGTCCCAGCTCACCGATCTGGCCATGGGCGGCGCCCCGGCGGAGCGGGCGGGCACCGCCTCGTCACTGCTGGAGACGGCCACGGAGTTCGGCGGCGCGCTGGGCATGGCGGTACTGGGCTCGATCGGCGCGGCCGTCTACCGGCATCGGGTGCCGTCCGGCGCCCCGGCGGAGGCCCGCGAGACGCTCGGCGGCGCGCTGGTCACCGCGTCCCGGCTGCCCGGCCGGTCCGGTGAGGCGCTGCTGGCCTCGGCGCGGGAGGCGTTCACCTCCGGGATGCACGCGGCGGCCCTCGCCGGGGCGGGCGTGCTGGTACTGGCCGCGATCGGCGCCGCGCTGACGCTGCGCGGACGGGCCGCGAAGCAGCCCTGAACGCCAAAGCGCCGGGCGGCCCGCAAGGGGTCCGTCCGGCGCTCCGGCGTTTCGGATACGGCTCAGACCAGGTTGACCGACCGGGCGGAGGTCGCCCCGATCTCCTCGGCCAGCTCGGTCAGCGTGGCCGGGTTGACCGTGTCGTCCACCGTCAGCACGGCCAGCGCCTCGCCGCCGGCGGTGGAACGGGCCACCTGCATGCCGGCGATGTTGATGCCCGCCTCGCCGAGGACCCGGCCGACAGTGCCGACGACACCGGGACGGTCCTCGTAGCTCAGGACGACCATGTGCTCGGTGAGCGCGAGGTCCACGTCGTAGTCGCCGACCGCGACGATCTTCTGGACGTGCTTGGGGCCGGCGAGCGTGCCGGAGACCGACACCTCCTCGCCGCCCGCGAGGGTGCCGCGCACGGTGACCACGTTGCGGTGGTCGGCCGACTCCGAGCTGGTGGTGAGGCGGACCTCGACACCGCGCTCCTGCGCGAACAACGGGGCGTTGACGTAGGAGACGGTCTCGTCCACCACGTCCTCGAACACGCCCTTGAGCGCGGAGAGTTCGAGCACCTTCACATCGTGCTGGGTGATCTCGCCGTACACCTCGACGTCGAGGCGGACCGCGACCTCGCCCGCCAGGGCGGTGAAGATGCGGCCGAGGCGCTCGGCCAGCGGCAGACCGGGCTTGACGTCCTCGGCGATGACACCGCCCTGGACGTTCACCGCGTCCGGCACCAGCTCACCGGCGAGGGCGAGGCGCACCGAGCGCGCCACCGCGATACCGGCCTTCTCCTGGGCCTCGTCGGTGGAGGCGCCGAGGTGGGGGGTGCAGACCACCTGGTCCAGCTCGAACAGCGGGGAGTCGGTGCACGGCTCCTTCGCGTACACGTCGAGCCCGGCGCCGGCGACCCGGCCCTCCTTCAGCGCCGCGTACAGCGCGGCCTCGTCGACGATGCCGCCGCGCGCGGCGTTGACGATGCGCACGGTCGGCTTGACCTTGCGCAGCGCCTCGTCGCCGATCAGGCCGAGGGTCTCGGGGGTCTTGGGCAGGTGGACGGTGATGAAGTCGGAGACCTCAAGCAGCTCGTCCAGCGACAGCACCTTGACGCCCATCTGCGCGGCCCGCGCGGGCTGTACGTAGGGGTCGTAGGCGACGACCTTCATGCCGAAGGCGGACATCCGCTGGGCGACCAGGGCGCCGATGCGGCCGAGGCCGACCACGCCGAGGGTCTTCTCGGCCAGCTCGACGCCGGTGTACTTGCTGCGCTTCCACTCGCCGTTCTTCAGGGCGGTGTTGGCCTGCGGGATGTTGCGCGCGCTGGCCACGAGCAGACCGCAGGCCAGCTCGGCGGCGGTGACGATGTTGGAGGTAGGGGCGTTGACGACCATCACGCCGGCCTTGGTGGCGGCGGAGACGTCGACGTTGTCCAGGCCGACGCCGGCTCGTGCGACGACCTTCAGATTCTTGGCCGCGGCGATCGCCTCGGCGTCGACCTTGGTCGCGGAGCGGACGAGGATCGCGTCCACGTCGGCGATGGCGGGGAGCAGTTCGGCGCGGTCGGCTCCGTTGCAGTGCCGGATCTCGAAGTCCGGCCCGAGTGCGTCCACGGTGGCGGGCGACAGCTCTTCTGCGATGAGTACCGTGGCTTTTCGAGTGGGGTACGAGCTCACGTGAGTCCTCACAAGTCCAATGCGGACGGCCGTCCCGACGGCCGCTGGCGGTGGAGGGGTGCTAGCCGCGTGGAAGACGCACGACACTGTGGGCCTGACGCGTTTGTTGTGCAGCAGTGTAGTGGCGCGGCGGCCGGGCGGGCGGCACCCCGCCAGGGGGCGCCGCCGGCCGCCTTGAGGCTCACGCCTCTTCGTCGACCCAGGACATCAGCTTGCGCAGCTTCTTGCCGGTGGTCTCCAGCAGGTGCTCGGAGTCCTGCTTCTTGTACTCGTCGTACTTCTTCAGGCCGCCGTGGTACTCGTCCATCCAGTTCTTGGCGAAGGAGCCGTCCTGGATCTCGGCGAGGACCTTCTTCATCTCGGCCTTGGTGGCGTCGGTGACGATGCGCGGGCCGGTGACGTAGTCGCCCCACTCGGCGGTCTCGGAGATGGACCAGCGCATCTTCTCCAGGCCGCCCTCGTACATGAGGTCGACGATCAGCTTCAGCTCGTGCAGACACTCGAAGTAGGCGATCTCCGGCTGGTACCCGGCCTCGGTCAGCGTCTCGAAGCCCGCCTTGACCAGGGCGGCGGTGCCGCCGCAGAGCACGGCCTGCTCACCGAACAGGTCGGTCTCGGTCTCCTCGGTGAAGGTGGTCTTGATGACGCCGGCCCGGGTGCCGCCGATGGCCTTGGCGTACGACAGGGCCAGCGGGAAGGCGTTGCCCGAGGCGTCCTGCTCGACCGCGACGATGCAGGGCACGCCGCGCCCCTCCTCGTACTGGCGGCGGACCAGGTGGCCGGGGCCCTTGGGGGCGACCATGCAGACGTCGACCTCGGCCGGGGGCTTGATGAAGCCGAAGCGGATGTTGAAGCCGTGGCCGAAGAACAGCGCGTCGCCGTCCTTCAGGTTCGGGGCGATGGACTCCTCGTAGACCTGGGCCTGGAGCGGGTCCGGGACCAGGATCATGATGACGTCGGCCTCGGCGGCGGCCTCGGCCGCGGTGACCACGCGCAGGCCCTGCTCCTCGGCCTTGGCACGGGACTTGGACGCCTCGGGCAGACCGACGCGGACGTCGACGCCCGAGTCCCGCAGCGACAGGGCGTGGGCGTGGCCCTGGCTGCCGTAGCCGATGACCGCGACCTTGCGGCCCTGGATGATGGACAGGTCGGCGTCGGCGTCGTAGAACAGCTCGGCCACTGGTTCTCTCCTTGAGGTGCGGGTGCTGCGCCCCACCGTATTGCGGTGGGGGGACGGAAGGTTTCGGGGTCTCGGCATCCGGTCGCCCCCGGGGGCGGCCGGGCCGGGGGTCACGCGGTGCGGTCGAGGGCGCGCAGGGAGCGGTCGGTGATGGAGCGGGCGCCGCGTCCGATGGCGATGGTGCCGGACTGCACCAGCTCCTTGATACCGAAGGGCTCCAGCATCTTCAGCATCGCGGACAGCTTGTCGCCGGAGCCGGTGGCCTCGATGGTGACGGCCTCCGGGGAGACGTCGACGGTCTTGGCGCGGAACAACTGGACGATCTCCACGATCTGCGACCGGGTCTCGTTGTCCGCGCGGACCTTCACCAGAACGAGTTCACGCTGGACGGCCTGTCCGGGTTCCAGTTCGACGATCTTCAGCACGTTGACGAGCTTGTTGAGCTGCTTGGTCACCTGCTCCAGCGGCAGGTCCTCGACGTTCACCACGATGGTGATGCGGGAGATGTCGGCGTGCTCGGTGACACCCACCGCGAGGGAGTCGATGTTGAAGCCGCGCCGGGAGAAGAGGGCGGCGATGCGGGCGAGGATGCCCGGTGTGTTCTCCACCAGGACGGAGAGCGTGTGCTTGGACATGGGTCGTGGTCTCTCTCGCTCGAATCCTCTTGATCAGTCCTGGTCGCTGTCGCCGAAGTCGGGACGGACGCCCCGCGCGGCCATGACCTCGTCGTTGGAGGTCCCGGCGGCGACCATCGGCCACACCATCGCGTCCTCGTGGACGATGAAGTCGACGACGACCGGACGGTCGTTGATCGCGTTGGCCTCCTCGATGACCTTGTCCAGGTCCTCGGGGCGCTCGCAGCGGATGGCGTGGCAGCCCATCGCCTCGGCCAGCTTCACGAAGTCGGGGACGCGGGTGCCGGCGCTGGGGCCCGTGGGTCCGTCGGGGCCGGAGTGCAGCACGGTGTTGGAGTAGCGCTGGTTGTAGAACAGCGTCTGCCACTGGCGGACCATGCCGAGGGCGCCGTTGTTGATGATGGCGACCTTGATCGGGATGTTGTTCAGGGCGCAGGTGGTGAGTTCCTGATTGGTCATCTGGAAACAGCCGTCGCCGTCGATCGCCCAGACCGTACGGCCGGGCTGTCCGGCCTTGGCGCCCATCGCGGCCGGGACCGCGTACCCCATGGTTCCGGCGCCGCCGGAGTTGAGCCAGGTCGCGGGCTGCTCGTACTGGATGAAGTGGGCGGCCCACATCTGGTGCTGGCCGACACCCGCCGTGAAGATCGTGTCGTCGGGGGCGAGCTGTCCGATGCGCTCGATGACCGCCTGCGGGGAGAGCGAGCCGTCCTCGGGCGTCTCGTAGCCGAGCGGGTAGGTCTCCCGCCAGCGGTTGAGGTCGCTCCACCAGGCGGTGTGGTCGCCCCGGTGGCCCTCGCTGTGCTCCTTCTGCACGGCCTGGATCAGGTCGGCGAGCACCTCGCGGGCGTCGCCCACGATCGGCACGTCGGCCTCGCGGTTCTTGCCGATCTCGGCCGGGTCGATGTCGGCGTGCACGATCTTGGCGTACGGCGCGAAGCTGTCCAGCTTGCCGGTGACGCGGTCGTCGAAGCGGGCGCCGAGGGCGACGATGAGGTCGGCCTTCTGGAGCGCGGTGACGGCGGTGACCGAGCCGTGCATGCCGGGCATGCCGACATGCTGCGGGTGGCTGTCGGGGAAGGCGCCGAGTGCCATCAGGGTGGTGGTGACGGGGGCGCCGGTCAGCTCGGCGAGGACCTTCAGCTCGGCGGTGGCGCCGGCCTTGAGCACGCCGCCGCCGACGTAGAGGACGGGACGGCGGGCGCTGGTGATGAGCTTGGCGGCCTCGCGGATCTGCTTGGCGTGCGGCTTGGTCACCGGGCGGTAGCCGGGCAGGTCCGTCACGGGCGGCCAGGAGAAGGTGGTCCGCGTCTGGAGGATGTCCTTCGGGATGTCGACGAGGACCGGGCCGGGGCGGCCGGTGGAGGCGATGTGGAACGCCTCGGCGATCGTCCTCGGGATGTCCTCGGCCCTGGTCACCAGGAAGCTGTGCTTGGTGATCGGCATGGAGATGCCGACGATGTCCGCCTCCTGGAAGGCGTCCGTACCGATCGCCTTGGAGACGACCTGGCCGGTGATCGCGACCAGCGGCACCGAGTCCATGTTCGCGTCGGCGATCGGCGTGACCAGGTTGGTGGCGCCGGGGCCCGAAGTCGCCATGCAGACGCCGACCTTGCCGGTGGCCTGCGCGTACCCGGTGGCCGCGTGCCCCGCGCCCTGCTCGTGCCGGACCAGCACATGGCGCACCCGGGTGGAGTCCATCAGCGGGTCGTACGCGGGAAGGATCGTGCCCCCGGGAATGCCGAATACGGTGTCGACCCCGACCTCCTCGAGCGAGCGGATGAGGGACTGCGCACCCGTGACGTGCTCGACGGGGGCGGAGTGCTGTCCTCCGGATCGGGGCCGCGGCTGCGGATGGTGGGCCCCGGTGGCCTGCTCGGTCATCGTCATTCTCTTCTCGAGCTTGAGGGTTTGCGAGGTTCGGTCGGTGCGGGTGCGGAGCGGGGGGCCGCACGAGGGTCACTCGTGCAACAAAAAACCCCTCGTGCCGCTAGGCAAGCGAGGGGAGCGCGTCGGTGAAGGTGCTGGGATTTCCGGACGGTGTCCGGTCGAGCCCCAGCTCAGCCGACGCGCTTTCCAAGTACGAGAATTCGGGTGCGCATGGCTCTGACCCTCCCCCTGGCGCGCACCATGTGTCAAGTGGGTGGGACAGCCGTCTCATCATGTGAGCGCAGGGCCGTCCCGCCGAAGACGGTGGACATGGTCCCGGAGTAGAGCCCTGCGCCCTTCCCGGCGAAGACCGGCTCGGCGGGGGCGTGCGGCACCGGGAAGCGGCCGGAGGCGAGCGCCCGGCGCAGCCGGTACTCGTCGACCGGCCCGGCGAACGCCATGCCCTGGCCGTGGGTGCAGCCCATGGCGCGCAGCGCGACCACCTGTTCCGGCAGGTCCACGCCCTCGGCGACGGTCTGGAGGCCGAGATCGCCCGCGATGCGCAGCAGCCCGCTGGTGATCTTGTGCAGCCGGGCGGACTCCACGACGCCCTCGATCAGCCCGCGGTCGAGCTTGAGGATGTCCACGGGAAGCCTGCGCAGCGCCGTGATGGCCGCGTGGCCGCTGCCGAAGCCGTCGAGCGCGATCCGTACCCCGAGGCGGCTGAGCGCGGTCAGGCGGCGCTCCAGCTCGTCCTGGGAGATCCGCGGGTCGGTGCCGGACAGCTCGATGATCAGTGCGCCGGGCGGCAGCCCGTGCCGGGTCAGCAGCGCCTCGATGGAGCCGAGCGGCAGTGAGCGGTCCAGCAGCCGCCGGGCGCTCATCCGCACGGACACCGGGACGACGAGGCCGCCCGCGGCCCGCTCGGCGGCCTGCTCGACGGCTTCCTGGAGTATCCAACGCTCCAGTTCGGCCGTACGGTCGCCGTCCTCGCTCACCCGCAGGAACTCCGCCGGGGTGAACAGCACCCCCTGGGCCGAGCGCCAGCGCGCGTGGGTGGCGACCGAGGCGATCCGGCCGCCGCTGAGGCTCACCACCGGCTGGTGCAGCAGCGCGAACTCGCCCTCGTGCAGCGCGGCGCGCAGCCGCCCGGCCAGCTCGGCCTTGCGGACCACGTCCTGCTGCATCTGCGGCTTGTACAGCTCCACCCGGCCCTTGCCGCCGGCCTTGGCCCGGTACATCGCCAGGTCGGCGTTGCGCAGCAACTCTCCCGCGCCGAGGCCGGGCTCGGCGAAGGCGACGCCGATGGAGGCGTTGACCCGGACATCGTTGCCGTCGATGGCGTACGGCTGGGAGAGGGTGAGCCGGAGCCGGTCGGCCAGTTCCAGGATGTGCCGCTCACGGGCGGCGCGGTCGCGGGTGCCGTCGCCGGTGATCAGGGCCGCGAACTCGTCCCCGCCGAGCCGGGAGGCGGTGTCCCCCTGGCGCACGGAGTCCTGGAGTCTGCGCGCGGCCTGGATCAGCAGCTCGTCCCCGGCCTGGTGGCCGATGGTGTCGTTGACGGCCTTGAAGCCGTCGAGGTCGATGAAGAGCACGGCGGTGCCACGCAGGGCGGCGCCCCGGTCGGTGGCCCGGCGCCCGGACAGGGCCTGCTGGACGCGCCGGGTGAACAGCGCGCGGTTGGGCAGGTCGGTGAGCGGGTCGTGCTCGGCGTTGTGCTGGAGCTGGGCCTGGAGCCGGACCCGCTCGGTCACGTCCCGGCTGTTGAAGATCAGCCCGCCGTGGTGCCGGTTGACGGTGGACTCCACGTTGAGCCAGCCTCCCCGGCCGGAGCGGAAGCGGCACTCGATGCGGGTGGTGGGTTCGGCCAGCGGGTCGGCGGCGAGGAAGCGGCGCACCTCGTACACCACGCAGTCCAGGTCCTCGGGGTGGATGAGGGCCGCCAGCTCCATGCCGATCAGGGCCTCGGCGCTGCTGCCGTAGACCCCGGCGGCGGCCGGGGAGACGTAGCGCAGGACGCCGTTGGGCGCGGCGATCATGATGACGTCGCTGGAGCCCTGCACCAGGGAGCGGAAGTGGTTCTCCTTCTGCGCCAGTTCCTGGGTGAGGGTGATGTTGTCCAGCAGCATGATGCCCTGGCGGATGACGAGCGCCAGCACCACCGCGCCCGCGGTGATCAGCACCAGGTGGTCGGGCCGGCGCCCGTTGAGCACGTTGTACAGGATGCCCAGCGTGCAGACGGCGGCGGCGAGGTACGGGGTGAGGGCGGCCAGCGAGCCGGTGAGCGGCCGTCCGGACGGGTACCGGTGGCCCTCGGTGCCCGGCGGGTGCGGCTGCGCGGTGACCGGGCCGCGCTGGCCCGGCACGTGCTCGTGCACGACACGGGTCTCGGACGCGCCCCTGTCGCCCTCGCGCCCCCTGGGGGCGGCCCAGGGGGCGTAGGCGAGCAGCAGGGAGCCGGCGAACCAGCCCGCGTCCAGCAGTTGCCCGGAGCGGTAACTGCTGTGCAGCAGCGGGGAGGTGAAGAGCGCGTCGCACATCACGGTGAGCGCCAGGGCGCCGATCGCGGTGTTGACGGCGGTGCGGTTGCCCGGACTGCGCCGGAAGTGCAGCGCGAGCACCATGCTGACCAGCACGATGTCGAGCAGCGGGTAGGCCAGCGAGAGGGCGGTGTGCTCGACGCTCGGTCCGTCGATCCGGGCGGTCTGGGCGAGCGCCAGGCTCCAGGAGAGGGTGAGCAGCGAGCCGCCGATGAGCCAGGCGTCCAGCGTGAGACAGATCCAGCCGGCCCGGCTCACCGGGCGTTTGGCGAGGACCAGCAGGCCCACGATGGCGGGCGGCGCGAAGCAGAGGAAGAACAGGTCGGCGTAGCTCGGGCTGGGCACGGTGCGGTCGAGGACGACCTCGTACCACCCCCAGACCGCGTTGCCCAGGGCGGCCATCGCGGAGGAGAGGGCGAAGAGCAGCCAGGCGGGGCGGAAGCGGACGCGGCGGCTGCGGGCGTAGAGGAAGCAGGAGACGGCGGCGGTGCCGGCCGCCGCGCTGAGCCCGAAGTCGCCCATGAAGAGCGCGAGTTGCTGGTTGCCCCAGTCGAAGGCGGAGCCGACGGCGTAGGCCGCGCAGACCAGGGCGAGGGTGAGCTGCTGGGTGAGCCGCGATCCGTCGCCGACTGCTGCCGGTGGCCGGGTGGGGGGCGTGCGGACGGGCTGCTGTGGCGCGCGGGGCGCCCCGTCGAGCGCGGTCGTGGTCACCGGCGGCGCGCTCACCGCGCCCTCCCGCTGCGGGTCGCGCCGGTACCCCTCGGGGGCCGGTGCGGATGCCTCCGCCGGGCGCCCGGCCGGGGGTGCAGGGCATGCCGGCTCATCGGCCGCTCGCGCCTGCGCGCGGTCGTGCGCCAGGGTCGCCGTCGGCGGCTCCGCCGCGTCGGATCGTTCGTCCATAGGCCGTGCATCGCCCGTCGCCCCCCTCACAGAGCTGAAATGTTCGTCCCCGGCGCCGATAGGTCGGCGGCGCACCCCTGTCGGGACGATACACCAGGATCGTCACTCAGGGACATAGCTTCTCTACTCTCCGTGACGACCAGCGACTATGCGGGCACACACCGCGCCCGGAGGGTCGCGGAGGGTGCCGACGAGCGGCTCACGCCCCGGTGGTGAGGACCACGTGGCGCAGTGGCTCATGGTTCACGAACCGGGTCAACTGGTCCACCAGAAGCCGCTCGGCGCGCGGCCGGAACGCCGAACTCGGGCCGCCCACATGCGGGGTGATCAGCACGCCCGGCGCCCGCCACAACGGGTGGCCCGGCGGCAGCGGTTCGGGGTCGGTCACGTCCAGCGCGGCGGTGAGGCGCCCGCTCTCCAGCTCGCTGAGCAGGGCATCGGTGTCGACCACGGGACCGCGCGCGATGTTCACCAGCAGGGCGCCGTCCTTCATGCGGGCGAGGAAGGCGGCGTCCACCAGGCCCCGCGTCTCGTCGGTGAGGGGCGTCGCGACGATCACCACATCCGCGTCCGGGAGCAGTTGAGGAAGTTCGGTGAGCGGATGCACGACCCCGCGCACGGTGGTGCGCCCGGAGCGCGCCACCCGGGTCACGCGCTCCACCTCGAAGGGCGCGAGCCGGTCCTCGATGGCCGAACCGATGGCGCCGTAGCCGAGGATGAGCACGTTCCGGTCGGCCAGGGCGGGCCGGAACTCCCCTTGCCAGCGCCCCTCGTCCTGCGCCCGCACGAACCCCGGAATCCCGCGCAGCGAGGCCAGCGTGAGGGTGAGGGCCAGCTCGGCGGTGCTGGTGTCGTGGACTCCGCGGGCGTTGCAGAGCTGGACGCCGGGGACGATCAGGGAGAGGTTCGCGGTGATGTCGTCCACGCCCGCGGTGAGCGTCTGGATCACTCGCAGGCCGGTCATCGCCTTCAACGGGCGCACCTTCACCGGCTCGCGCCGCATGTACGGCACCACGTACACCGCGCACTCCGCCGGATCACCGGGGAACTCCTCCTGCTCGCCGTCCCAGAACAGGTAGTTCGGGCCCGCGGGGAGGCCCTTGATCTCCTCGGGCGGGATCGGCAGCCAGACGTCTTGGGTCATGGTCAGGAGGCTAGTTCAGGCAGCCGGGGCGCAACGGTTAGGTTGGTGGTCTCGGCGAGGGAGGTTCGCGGCAGGTGGAGCGCAGGACGATCGGCACGGGGGCGCTCTCGGTGGGGGCCGTGGGGCTCGGGTGCATGCCGATGAGCTGGGCGTACAGCGGGTCACGGCAGCGGGGCGAGGAGTCGCTCAGGGCCGTGCACCGGGCGCTGGACCTCGGTTCGGACTTGCTGGACACGGCCGACATGTACGGCCCGTTCACCAATGAGCTGCTGCTGGGCCGGGTGCTGAAGGAGCGGCGCGCGGACGCCTTCGTGTCGACCAAGGCCGGGCTGCTGGTGGGTGATCAGCACATCGTGGCCAACGGGCGCCCCGGCTATGTGAAGCGGGCCTGCGACGCCTCGCTGCGCCGCCTGCAGACCGATGTCATCGACCTGTACCAACTGCACCGCGCCGACCCGGAGGTCCCGGTCGAGGAGACCTGGGGCGCGATGGCGGACCTGGTGGGGGCCGGGAAGGTCCGGGCGCTGGGCCTGTGCGCGGTCGGCGCGCGCGGCGGACGCCGCCCGGGGTCCGGGCTGTACGACGGCACGCTGCGCCAGTTGCGGCGGGTGCAGCAGGTGTTCCCGGTGAGCGCGGTGCAGGCGGAGCTGTCGGTGTGGTCGCCGGAGGCGCTGACCACGCTGCTGCCCTGGTGCGCGGAGCGGGGCATCGGCTTCCTCGCGGCGATGCCCCTGGGGAATGGTTTCCTCACCGGGACGCTCACCCCCGGCGAGGGCTTCGAACCGGACGACCTGCGCGCCCGCCACCCCCGTTTCACGGCCGAGATGATGGCGGCCAACCAGCCCGTCGTGGCCGGACTCCGGCGTATCGCGCGGCGGCACGGCGAGGACGTCACCCCGGCACAGGTGGCGCTGGCGTGGGTGCTGGCGCAGGGGCCGCAGGTCATCGCGCTGCCCGGCACGAAACGGGAGCGCTGGGCGCGGGAGAACGCGGCGGCGGCCGCGCTGCGGCTGACCCCCGAGGACCTCGCTGAGGTGGCCGCGCTGCCCGCCGCGCTGGGATCGTGGGACTGAACCGGGGACGCGCACGGTGCGCGTCCGTCCGGTGGGGTAGCAGTGTCGGTGCGACCCCTTCGAAGGGACCTTGACCGTGCGAAGCCGAACCGTGCCCGCCCTACTCGCCGCGACCACGCTGCTGCTGGCCGCGGGCTGCTCCTCGGACGGGGGTGACGGGCGGGGATCACCCTCCGGGGGCACCGTGACGGCGAGCGCCCAGTCCCCCTCCGAGACCGCGCCGCCCGCCAGGGGCTCGGCGAAGGCGCTGCGCACGGTGGCCGAGGGCCTGAAGAGCCCGTGGGGGCTGGCCCCGCTGCCCGACGGGAACCTGCTGGTCTCCTCCCGCGACGACGCCACCCTCACCCGGATCGACGCCAAGACCGGCAAGAAGACGGTGACGGGCCGCGTCTCCGGGGTCGAGCCCGCCGGTGAGGGCGGCCTCCTGGGCATCGCCCTCTCCCCCGGCTTCGCCTCGGACCACATGGTCTACGCCTACTTCACCTCCGCCTCCGACAACCGCGTCGTCCGTGTCCGGTACGACGAGAAGCGGGCGCCCGGTGATCAACTGGGCGCCCCGGACACGGTGTTCAAGGGCATCCCCAAGGGTCACATCCACAACGGCGGCCGGATCGCCTTCGGCCCGGACGGCATGCTGTACGTCGGCACCGGCGAGAGCGGCAGCAGCGGGCTGGCCCCCGACAAGAAGTCCCTGGGCGGCAAGATCCTCCGGATCACCCCGGAGGGCGAGCCCGCGCCGGGCAACCCCTTCGGCCGCTCCCCGGTGTACTCCTACGGCCACCGCAATGTGCAGGGTCTGGCCTGGAATGCCCGACAGCGGCTGTTCGCCTCGGAGTTCGGGCAGGACACCTGGGACGAGCTGAACGCGATCAAGCCCGGCGGCGACTACGGCTGGCCCGGCACCGAGGGCAAGGGCACCGACGCGCGCTTCCAGAACCCCCTGGCCCAGTGGCACACCGACGACGCGTCCCCGAGCGGTATCGCCTACGTGGACGGCGTGATCTGGATGGCCGGGCTCCGGGGCGAGCGCCTGTGGCGCATCCCGCTGCGCTCGACCTCGGCGTCGGCCCCGCCGCAGCCGTTCCTGGACGGCGAGTACGGCCGGCTGCGCACGGTGGCCCCGGCCGGGCAGGGCCGGCTGTGGCTGCTGACCAGCAACACCGACGGCCGCGGTGACCCCACGAAGGGCGACGACCGGCTGCTGGAGCTGCGGGTCCGCTGACGGGGGCGGTGCGGCACCGCCCCCGCCCGTGCGGTCAGCCCACCGAGGGCAGGCCGAGCAGCGCGTCGGAGTACTTCAGCGCGGCCAGCAGCAGGCCGACGACGCCGAGCGCGACACCGCCCCACGCGACCGACTTGATCCACGGGGCCTGCGGCCGGCCCGGCGCGCCGAACGCGGGCCGGGCGAGCACGGCCACGCCCACGACGAGCGCGGCCACCGCGAAGAGGCCGGCCCACAGGGCGGTGGCGTGCCAGGCGTCGCCGTAGACCGCCTTGATCTGCTGGGCGACGTTCGCCTGGGAGGAGGTCTTGAGCTGGCCCATGAGCTGGGCGCGGGCCGAGGCGACGGTGCCGACCCAGCCGCCATTGAGCGAGACCAGGCCGAGCGCGGCGGACACCACGGCACCGGCGCCCTGGCCGACCCCGGACGCGCGGCGCGGCTCGGCGGCGGCCGTCTCCTCGCCGGTCTCCCGCTGCTCGGGTGCCTGGGCTTCCTCGGTCACGGCGGTCTCCGCCACCGTCTCGTCGTGCTGTGCGCCGGTCTCGGTCCCGGCGCCTTCCGCTGTCTTCGTAGCCATGCCCGGCACCGTACGGACGGAGTCTGAGAGGCGTCTTAACGCCCGCTGTGCGCTGCGGCTTCGCGGGCCGCGCGCCACTCGGGGGCCAGGACCGCCCAGACCTCGGTGTCGGTGCGTACGCCCCGGTGCGGGTAGTTCTCGCGGAGCACGCCCTCGCGGCTCATGCCCAGGCGCCGGGCCACATTGACGCTGGGCCGGTTGGCGGAGGCCGCGTGCCACTCGACGCGGTGCATGCCGCGCTCGCCGAAGGCCCAGTCCAGCAGGATTTCCATGCCCCGCGTGACGAGCCCGCGCCCGCTCGCTCCGGGGACGAGCCAGCAGCCCGCCTCGGCGACCCCGGTCTCGTTGTCCCACAGCCGGAACATCAGGCCGCCGACCAGGGTGCCGTCCAGCCAGATGCCGTGCAGGCTGCCGGTGTCGGTGGCGCGCTTGTCGGCGTACCGCTTCAGGAAGGCGCGGGCGCCGTCCAGGTCGGGCACCACGTCCGGCAGGCCGACGTGGCGTCCGATGAACTCGCGGTGGCCGTCGATGTTGGCGAAGAACTCCGGCGCGTGCCAGACCTCCATCGGGCGCAGTTCGGCGCCGTCCACGCCCAGTGGTGTCGCGTACATCGTGCTGTGGTTCCTTCCGCAGTGCCCGGCCGGCCGAGCCTTTCACGGGCTCAGTCGAACTGGTCACCGAGGGCCATGATCATCGTCCCGGCTATCAGCAGCCAGAGGGCGCGGCGGGTGCGGCCACGGGCGCCGAGGACGGCGGCGGCCGCGCAGACGGCGGCGCCGGTGGCGTACGCGGCGGGGACCAGGGCGGGGGCGGGACCGACGAGACGGAGCAGGGCGGCGGCGACACCGGCGAGAGTGAGGAGGGCGCCGGTGCCGGTGGCGAGCCAGCGAGCGCGGCGGGCCTCGTCGTAGAACTCGGCGTCCTCTTCGTGCCGTATGACGGGCTCCGCCCGTTCCGCCTCCTCGGCCTCGGCGGGTCCGGCGACGGAATCGGTACGTCCACTCATGGCGGGCGAGCGTAGCGCCTCCACCTCGGGTGCCTCGTCGCGGCCCCCGGAAATCGAACGTGGCCCCGGAGGACTTCCCTCCGGGGCCACGTTCAGCGCGGGACTCAGCCCTCGCTCACGCCCAGCCGGTCCAGGATCAGCTCCTTGACGCGGGCGGCGTCGGCCTGGCCACGGGTGGCCTTCATGACCGCACCGACCAGCGCGCCGGCCGCCGCCACCTTGCCGCCGCGGATCTTGTCCGCGATGGCCGGGTTGCCGGCGATGGCCTCGTCGACGGCGGTGGTCAGCGCACCCTCGTCGGAGACGACCTTCAGACCGCGCTTCTCGACGACCTCGTCCGGCGTGCCCTCACCGGCGAGGACGCCCTCGATGACCTGGCGGGCCAGCTTGTCGTTCAGGTCGCCGGAGTTCACCAGCTCGGTGACCCGCGCGACCTGCACCGGCGTGATCGCCAGCTCGTCCAGCGACGTGCCCGACTCGTTGGCGCTGCGCGCCAGCTCGCCCATCCACCACTTGCGGGCGGAGGCCGCGTCGGCGCCGGCGTCGATGGTGGCGACGATCAGGTCCAGCGCACCGGCGTTGGTGATCGACTGCATGTCGGTGGCCGAGATGCCCCACTCCGCCAGCAGACGGGTACGGCGGGCCAGCGGCAGCTCGGGCAGCGCGGCGCGGATCTTCTCGACCCACTCGCGCGAGGGCGCCACCGGGACGAGGTCGGGCTCCGGGAAGTACCGGTAGTCCTCGGCCTCCTCCTTCACGCGGCCCGAGGTCGTGGACCCGGTGTCCTCGTGGAAGTGGCGGGTCTCCTGGATGATCGTGCCGCCGCCGTCGAGCACGGCCGCGTGGCGCATGATCTCGAAGCGGGCGGCACGCTCGACCGAGCGCAGCGAGTTGACGTTCTTCGTCTCGGAGCGCGTGCCGAACTTCTCCCGGCCGTGCGGGCGCAGCGACAGGTTCACGTCGCAGCGCATCTGGCCCATCTCCATCCGCGCCTCGGAGACACCGAGGGCCCGGATGACCTCGCGCAGCTCGCGGACGTAGGCGCGCGCGACCTCGGGGGCCCGCTCGCCCGCGCCCTCGATGGGCTTGGTGACGATCTCGATGAGCGGGATGCCCGCGCGGTTGTAGTCCAGCAGGGAGTGGGACGCGCCGTGGATACGGCCGGTGGCGCCGCCGACGTGCGTCGACTTGCCGGTGTCCTCCTCCATGTGGGCCCGCTCGATCTCCACGCGGAAGGTCTCGCCGTCCTCCAACTGCACGTCGAGGTAACCGTCGAAGGCGATCGGCTCGTCGTACTGGGAGGTCTGGAAGTTCTTCGGCATGTCCGGATAGAAGTAGTTCTTCCGGGCGAAGCGGCACCACTCGGCGATCGAGCAGTTCAGCGCGAGGCCGATCTTGATGGCGGACTCGACGCCGGTCGCGTTGACGACCGGGAGCGCGCCGGGCAGGCCGAGGCAGACCGGGCAGGTCTGCGAGTTGGGCTCGGCACCCAGTTCGGTCGAACAGCCGCAGAACATCTTGGTGTTGGTGCCGAGTTCGACATGGACCTCGAGGCCCATGACGGGGTCGTACGACGACAGCGCGTCCTCGTACGACACCAGGTCGGTCGTGGTGGTCACGGTGAAAACTTCCCTCTCAGCCCAGCAGGACGTCGTCGTCGCCCAGCCGCTTCAGCTCGCGGTAGAGGATGGCGAGGCCGGTGACGATGGCGACGGCGGACACGGCGGCGTCGATCAGGCGCAGCGTGTCCTGCTCCGACCGGGCCTTCTTGATCTGCTTGGCCACACCGACCGCGCTGAACGCGGTGCCGGCCATGGACAGGTACGTGCCGGACCTCGACTGCTTGAAGCCCTTGGCCTTGTTCAGTGCGCTCACAGCGACGGTGCCTCCTCGATCAACGGGTGACCCCACTTTTCCACGAAGGCGGCCTCGACGGCGGCGCCGACCTTGTACAGCCTGTCGTCCTTCAGCGCCGGGGCGATGATCTGGAGGCCGACGGGGAGGTTGTCCTCCGGGGCGAGACCGCACGGCAGCGACATGGCCGCGTTGCCCGCGAGGTTCGTCGGGATGGTGCACAGGTCCGCGAGGTACATCGCCATCGGGTCGTCGGCGCGCTCGCCGATCGGGAAGGCGGTGGTCGGTGTCGTCGGGGAGACGATCACGTCGACCTTCTCGAACGCCTTCTCGAACTCCTGCGTGATGAGGGTGCGAACCTTCTGCGCGGAGCCGTAGTAGGCGTCGTAGTAGCCGCTGGAGAGGGCGTACGTGCCGAGCATGATGCGGCGCTTGACCTCGGCGCCGAAGCCGGCCTCACGGGTGAGGGAGGTGACCTCCTCGGCCGAGTGGGTGCCGTCGTCGCCGACGCGGCGGCCGTAGCGCAGGCCGTCGAAGCGGGCGAGGTTGGACGAGCACTCGGACGGCGCGATCAGGTAGTACGCCGACAGCGCGAGGTCGAAGGACGGGCAGTCCAGCTCGACGATCTCGGCGCCCAGCTCCTTCAGCAGCTCGACGGACTCGTCGAAGCGCTGGAGGACACCGGCCTGGTAGCCCTCGCCGCGGAACTGCTTGACGACGCCGACCCGCATGCCCGCCACCGAGCCGTTGCGCGCGGCCTCGACGACCGGCGGTACGGGGGCGTCGATGGAGGTGGAGTCCAGCGGATCGTGGCCCGCGATGACCTCGTGCAGCAGGGCCGTGTCCAGCACCGTGCGGGCACAGGGGCCGCCCTGGTCCAGGGAGGAGGAGAAGGCGACCATGCCGTAGCGGGAGACCGAGCCGTAGGTCGGCTTGACGCCCACGGTGCCGGTGACGGCGGCCGGCTGGCGGATGGAGCCGCCGGTGTCGGTGCCGATGGCGAGCGGGGCCTCGTAGGCGGCGAGCGCGGCGGCGGAGCCGCCTCCGGAGCCGCCGGGGATCTTGGTGAGGTCCCAGGGGTTGCCGGTCGGGCCGTAGGCGCTGCTCTCGGTGGAGGACCCCATGGCGAACTCGTCCATGTTGGTCTTGCCGAGGATGACGACGTCGGCGGCCTTCAGCCGCTTGGTGAGCGTCGCGTCGTACGGCGGGATCCAGCCCTCGAGGATCTTCGAGCCGACCGTGGTCGGCACGCCCTCGGTGGTGAAGATGTCCTTGAGCGCGAGCGGGACGCCGGCCAGCGGGCCGAGCTTCTCGCCGCGGGCGCGCTTGGCGTCCACCGCGCGCGCCTGGGCGAGGGCGCCCTCGCGGTCGACGTGCAGGAAGGCGTGCACCTTCTCGTCGACGGCTTCGATGCGCGCCAGATGTGCCTCGGCGACCTCGACGGCCGTCAGCTCGCCGGAGGCGATCTTCTCGGCGGTCTCGGCGGCCGTGAGCTTGATGATGTCGGTCATGACTTCTTAGTCCTCCCCCAGGATCTGCGGCACCTTGAAACGCTGCTGCTCCTGGGCGGGGGCGCCGGAGAGCGCCTGCGCGGGGGTGAGCGAGGGACGGACCTCGTCCGCCCGCATGACGTTCGTCAGCGGGAGCGGGTGCGAGGTCGGGGGTACGTCTTGGTCGGCGACCTCGCTGACGCGGGCGACCGCGCCGATGATGTCGTCGAGCTGGCCGGCGAAGTGGTCGAGCTCTTCGGGCTTCAGCTCCAGACGCGCCAGCCGGGCGAGGTGGGCGACCTCCTCGCGCGTGATGCCAGGCATGCAGCGATCCTCTGGGGTGAGTGAGTGTGGTTTGGGCCCAATCCTATGGGGCCGGGACCGCTGCCCGGTAAACGGTTTCGCTGCGCAGCCGTCCGTACCCGCGCCCGGAGACGGCTCAGGCCCCGGTGGTGGAGCCGGGGCGGACGATCATCAGGACGGTGACCGCCGCCCACAGCAGGTTGAAGACGCCGGTGAGCATGGCCAGGCGGGCGCCGGGGTCCGCCGCCCCGGGGGCGGCGTCCAGCGCGGCTTCCTGGGCGGGCAGGATCAGCAGGCCCAGCACCGCGGCCGCCGCCACGGTCAGGACGATCGAGGTGATCAGCCACCCGCTGCCGAGCACGCCCATGGCGCGCGCCGTGGCGAACCCGAACACGGGGACGGCCACGCCGACCGCCGCGTAGACCCGGCAGATGCGGTGCAGCATCCTGGGGCCCGCGAGAGCCTCCCGGTCACCGGGATCGCGGTGGGCGCCGCGCAGCGCCCTCGGGAAGATGCTCGCGGCGACGGCGACCGGCCCGATCGCCAGCACGGCGGCCAGTACATGGATGGAGAGAAGCAGTTTCGTCATGTCAGACGCTCACGGGAGCCGTGCCCCGGTGGCGCCAGACGGTGCCCCGGCGTTCGTGGGCGAACAGCTCCTCGACGGCGTGCGCGATGCGGGGGCCCTTCTCGCGTTCCAGGAGGTGGAGGGCGAGGTCGAGGCCGGAGGTGACGCCGGCGCCGGTGACGAGGTCGCCGTCGTCGACGACGCGGGCGCGCACCGCGTGGACGCCGGCGGCGTCGAGCAGGTCCAGGCCCAGGTGATTCGTGGTGGCGTGGCGGCCCTTCAGCAGACCGGCCATGGCCAGCACGAGCGTGCCGCCGCACACCGCGCCGACCGTCACCCGTGGGTTCTCCATCGCCGCCGCGAGCAGCGCGGGCAGCCCGGTGGTCAGCGTGCGGCCCAGGAGTACCGGGATCAGCTCGTCCTGCCGCCACTCCCCGGCACCGGGGTCCTGGGCCGGGGTCCGGCCGGGCTCGCCCACCCGGCCCGAGGCGCCGGGGACGAGGACCAGCCCCGCCCGCGCGGGGTCGAGCGGGGCCGTGGCCCGCAGGGTCAGGCCGCCGGTGCCGCTGACCACCTCGCGGGGCCCCTCGGCGGAGACCAGCTCGACGCTCACCCCGCCGTCGCAGGCGAGGCCACCGGCGTGGAGCACCTCGTAGGGGGCGATCACATCGAGCGGATCGAAGCCGTCGAACAGGACGATCTGGGCGTGCATGGAGGGGGTCCTTCGGATGGGTGGGGTCCGGTCCGCGCCGGGTTCGCTCCGAGCCAACCAGCCGCCCGGCCCCCGGGCGAGTGGCGTTAGTGACACTCTTCGACGGGATAGCGCCAACTCGCTCAAAGAGCCTCTGAGCTGGGAGAAAGCCAGAATTTCCCGACGCACGGAATCCTGTGGGCGGGTATGTTCGTGCCATGCACACCGTCGCCGTCCTCGCCCTGGACCAGGTGATCCCGTTCGACCTGTCCACCCCGATCGAGGTCTTCACCCGCACCCGTCTGCCGGACGGACGCCCCGGCTACCGCATCCGGGTGTGCGCGGAGTATCCGGAGACCGACGCGGGCGCGTTCGCCCTGCGCGCGCCCTGGGGGCTCGAGGGACTCGCGGGCGCGGACACGGTCGTCGTGCCCGGTACCGCCGACCCCGCCGCCCCGCTCGCGCCCGCCGTCCACGACGCGCTGCGGGCAGCCGCCGGGAACGGCACCCGTATCGCCTCCATCTGTTCGGGCACCTTCGTCCTGGCCGCCGCCGGGCTCCTGGACGGGCTGCGGGCCACCACCCACTGGGCCGCGGCGGGTCTGCTGGCCGACGCCCACCCGGCCATCGAGGTGGACCCGGACGTGCTGTACGTCGACAACGGCCAGATCCTGACCTCGGCCGGCGCCGCCGCGGGCCTGGACCTGTGTCTGCACATGATCCGCCGCGACTACGGCTCGGCCGTCGCCGCCGACGCCGCCCGGCTCTCCGTCATGCCCCTGGAACGCGAGGGCGGTCAGGCGCAGTTCATCGTCCACGACCACGCGCCCACGCCGCACGGCTCCGCGTTCGAGCCCCTGCTCGACTGGCTGCGGGACAATCTGGGCTCCGACCTCACGCTCGCGGACATCGCCGCCCACGCCGGAACCAGCACGCGCACCCTGATCCGCCGCTTCCGCGAAGAGACCGGCAGCACGCCGTTGCAGTGGCTCCACCGCGCCCGTGTCCGCCAGGCCCAGCATCTGCTGGAGACCACCCGGCAGTCCGTGGAACGCATCGGCGCCCAGGTCGGATTCGGCTCACCCACGGCCTTCCGCGACCGCTTCAAGCGCACCACCGGGGTCAGCCCCCACGCGTACCGCCGCTCCTTCACCTGACCCCGGAGCGGGGCCCGGTACCGGGGCGGAGGGTGAAACGTTACCGCTGTGCCGACCGGGGCTCACTCCCCCGCGGGCAGCGCCGCGCGGGGCCGCTGCCAGCCGCGGGAGCCGCGTGCCTTCAGCCAGGCCGTGGTCTCCTCGGGGGGCATCGCGGCGGCCACCAGCCACCCCTGTACGGCGTCGCAGCGCAGGTCGCGCAGGTGTTCCCAGGTCTCGTCGTCCTCGACGCCCTCGGCGACGACCACCAGGCCCAGGGAGTGCGCGAGGTCGACCGTGCAGCGGACGATCGCCGCGTCCTCGGCGTCCACCGCCAGCCGGGCCACGAAGGAGCGGTCGATCTTCAGTTCGCTGACCGGCAGCCGCCGCAGGTGGACCAGGGAGGAGTAACCGGTGCCGAAGTCGTCCAGGGACATCTTCACGCCGTGTCCGGCGAGCGCGGCCAGGGTGTCGGCGGCCCGCTGCGGGTCCTCCAGCAGCACGTGCTCGGTGATCTCCAGTTGCAGCGCCCCCGCCGGGACCCCGTGCCGGGCCAGCCGGGCGGCGACGGAACCGGCGAAGCCGGGGGTGTGCACGTCACGCGGGGAGACGTTCACCGCGACCGGCACCCGGAGACCCTGCTCGCGCCAGCGGGCGACCTGCGCGAGGGCGGTCTCCAGCACGTACTCGGTGAGGTGCGGCATCAGCCCGGAGGACTCGGCTATCGCTATGAACTCGTCCGGCGGGACCTTGCCCCGCTCCGGGTGCACCCAGCGCACCAGGGCCTCCAGGCCGGCCACCTGGCCGTCGAAGCGGACCTTGGGCTGGTAGTGCAACTGGACCTCGTGCGCGTCCAGCGCCCGGCGCAGATCGCCGAGGAGGGCGAGCCGGTCGGGGGTGTTGGAGTCCCGCTTGGACTCGTACGCCTCCACGCCGGAGCGGTCCCGCTTGGCCTGGTACATCGCCACGTCCGCGCGGCGCAGCATGCCCTCGGCGTCCAGCGCGTGGTCGGGGAAGACGGCGACGCCCGCGCTGGCCTCCAGCACGAGCGTGAGTCCGTCGAGGTCGAGGGGCGAGCCGAGCGCGGTGACCAGCCCGCGTGCGACCCGTGTGGCCGACGTGGTCGAGTCGGCCACCGGCAGTAAGACGGCGAACTCGTCACCGCCGAGGCGCGCGGCCTCCGCTCCGTCCGGCAGGGCGTTCTGGAGCCGGTCCGCGATCTGCAACAGCAGCCGGTCACCGGCGAGATGGCCCAGGGTGTCGTTGACCGACCGGAAGCGGTCGAGGTCTATCACCATCAACGCCGAGCGGGCGCCGATGCGTTCGGCGTCGTCCAGCGCGGTCCAGATGCGCTCCAGCAGCCACTGCCGGTTGGGCAGCCCGGTCAGCGGGTCGCGCAACTGCTCCTCCGCGCGGGCCCGCGCCATCCACAGCGTGGAGTCCAGCGCGATCAGCGGGATGACGAACAGCGGCAGCAGCACCGGCCGGGCGTCCGCGACCACGCACACCAGCGGCGCGATGCCGAGCAGCGCGACGGCGACGAGCCCCTGCCGGACCAGCGCGGTCCGGGCGATGGTGGGCACTCCGCCCCCACGCGGGGCGTGCAGGTACCAGAGCAACCCCCGGCTGACCACGAGATACGCGCCTGCGGCGAGCACCACCTCGGGGACGGTGCCCAGTCCCCAACTGCCGGGCCGCCAGGGCTCCTCCACGCTGCCGACCCGGCCGAAGGCGCCGAGCACCAGGGCGCCGGCGCCGATGGCGAGGATGTCCACCGCGCCGTGCAGCAGGCCCTCGCGGCGGCAGTTGCGCCGGGCGATGCCGACCAGCACGACGACGGTGAGGCTGACCAGTCCGGCCGGGACCCAGCCGTACAGCAGCAGGGTGGCGAGGGTGAGGGCTGCGCCGGAGGCGGTGCCGCCGCTCCAGCGGGCCCGGCCCAGCATGACGAGATGGCCGACGACGAGGCCGGTGAGCAGCGCCAGCGCCCACCCGGCCGTACCGGCGGGGAAGAGCGCGTGGCCGCCGCTGAAGGCGCCGTAGAGCCCGGCGCCGAGGGCGAGCGCGGCCGCCCCGGCGAGTGCGGCGGGCAACGTGGGTATCCGCGCGCGCCGTTGGCCGTCCGGGGGCGGGGCCAGGTCGGCGGCCAGGACCACCGCCACGCGCGGATCGACGCCGTCGGCGCCGGAGTTCGGCCCCGCGTGGCCCTTGCCGTGCCCGGTCCACCGGTTCCCCCGCCATGCGGCCGCACGGCGGCGCAGGCGCAGCCGCGAGCCGGGGGCGGCGCTCTCGGTCGGTTCCATTCCCGTCCCTCTCACAGCCGGCGGTGCCCACGCCACGCGACCCTGGCCCCGAGGACCCTCAGCGGCTCGGCGGTGGAAAGCCCTTCCCCGTGCCGGCTGTCGGGCACGAGGATGCACCGGCCGCGGCTGGGCACGGCGGGCGCACCCCTCAACAGTAGGCCGCGGAGGGCTTCCTAGGGCAGCGGTCGTGGACGGTCGCCCGAATGCGTACGGGCCACCCGTATGCATCTGATATGCGCCGTACGGGTGGCCTTCAACCGCTACTCCCCGGTCGGAAGCGCGACTTCGGCCGCCGCCTCGGGTCCGCGCTCCAGCAGGACGGCGAACCCGTCCTCGTCCAGCACCGGCACCTTGAGCTGCATCGCCTTGTCGTACTTGGAGCCGGGGTTGTCGCCGACGACCACGAAGGAGGTCTTCTTGGAGACGGAACCGGTCACCTTCGCGCCCCGGCTCTGGAGCGCGTCCTTGGCGCCGTCACGGGTGAAGTTCTCCAGCGTGCCGGTGACGACGACGGTCATCCCCTCCAGCGGGCGCGGGCCCTCGTCCTCGCCGCCGGCCTCCTCCTCCAGCGGCACGCCGGCCGCCTTCCACTTGCGCACGATCTCGCGGTGCCAGTCCTCGGCGAACCACTCCTTGAGCGCGGCCGCGATGATCGGGCCCACGCCGTCGGTCGCGGCCAGCTCCTCCTCCGTGGCCGCTTCGATGCGGTCGATCGACCGGAACTCGCGGGCGAGCGCCTGGGCGGCGACGGGGCCGACGTGCCGGATGGAGAGGCCGTTGATGAACCGGGCGAGCGGGCGCTGCTTGGCCGCCTCGATGTGCTCCAGCAGGGAGAGGGTGTTCTTCTTCGGCTCGCCCTTCTGGTTGGCGAAGACGGTGACGACCTTCTCCTCGCCGGTCTTCGGGTCGCGCTTGGGCAGGCCGCTGTCGGGGTCCAGCACATGAGCCTTGATGGGCAGCAGCTTCTCCACCGTGAGGTCGAACAGGTCGCCCTCGTCCACCAGCGGCGGGTCGGCGGGCTCCAGCGGCCGGGTGAGCGCGGCCGCGGCGACCCCGCCGAAGTGCTCGATGTCCAGGCACTCGCGCCCCGCGAGGTAGGCGACCCGCTCTCGCAACTGCGCCGGACAGGCACGGGCGTTGGGGCAGCGGAGGTCGATGTCGCCCTGCTTCATGGGCCGGAGCGGGGTGCCGCACTCGGGGCACTCGCTCGGCATCACGAACTCCCGCTCGCTGCCGTCCCGCAGGTCGGCGACGGGCCCGAGGATCTCCGGGATGACGTCACCGGCCTTGCGCAGCACCACGGTGTCCCCGATGAGCACGCCCTTGGCCTTGACGACCCCCTGGTTGTGCAGGGTGGCGAACTCGACCTCGCTGCCCGCGACCGTGACCGGCTCCACCTGGGCGTACGGGGTGACGCGGCCGGTGCGGCCGACGCCCACCTTGATGTCGATCAGCTTGGTGTTGACCTCCTCCGGCGCGTACTTGTACGCGATGGCCCAGCGCGGGGCGCGCGCGGTGGAACCGAGCCGGCCCTGGAGGCGGATCTCGTCGAGCTTGACCACGACACCGTCGATCTCGTGGTCCACGGAGTGCCGGTGCTCGCCGTAGTACGCGATGAACTCCCGTACGCCGTCGAGGCCGTCGACCACGCGGTTGTGCGGGGAGGTGGGCAGGCCCCAGGAGCCGAGCAGGTCGTACGCCTCGGACAGCCGGGTCAGGCCGCTGAAGCCCTCGTGGGCGCCGATGCCGTGGACGACCATGTGCAGCGGGCGGCTCGCGGTGACGCGGGGGTCCTTCTGGCGGAGCGAACCGGCGGCCGCGTTGCGGGGGTTGGCGAAGGGCTTCTCCCCGGCGGCGACCAGCCGCTCGTTCAGCTCCAGGAACTTGTCCATCGGGAAGTAGACCTCGCCGCGGATCTCCACGAGGTCGGGCACCTTGTCGCCCCGCAGGCGGTCGGGGATGTCGGTGATGGTGCGGACGTTGGGCGTGATGTCCTCACCGGTGCGGCCGTCGCCCCGGGTGGCGGCGCGGGTGAGGCGGCCGTGCTCGTAGGTGAGGTTGACGGCGAGTCCGTCGACCTTCAGCTCGCACAGGAAGTGGTAGGTCTGGTCGCCGAGTTCGCGGGCGACGCGGTCGGCCCAGGCGGCGAGTTCCTCGTCGTTGAAGGTGTTGTCCAGGGACAGCATCCGCTCGCGGTGCGCGACCGCGGTGAACTCGGTCTCGTAGGACCCGGCGACCTTCTGGGTGGGCGAGTCCGGGGTGCGCAGCTCCGGGAACTCCTCCTCCAGCGCCTCCAGGGACTTCAGGAGCTTGTCGAACTCCGCGTCGCTGATGACGGGAGCGTCCTTCACGTAGTACCGGAAGCGGTGCTCCTCGACCTGCTCCGCGAGCCGCCCGTGCCTCTCGCGCGCCTCGGCGGGCACCGCCGTCGTCGCCGCTTGCTTGTCGCCGGCCACCGTAGTGTCCTCCCGTTACTCAGGGTTGTCCGCGAGGGATCTCGCCGCCCGGACGCAGTGGGCGAGCGCCTGGCGGGCGTAGGCGGGGGAAGCACCCGCGAGACCGCACGTGGGCGTGACCGTGACCGCCTCCGCGAGCAGCCCCGGCCGCAGCCCCAGCCTGCGCCACAGCGTCCTGACACCCATGACGCTACCGGCAGGGTCTGACAATGCCCCGTCCGTCCCCGGCACGACACCGGCGAACAGCCGGGTACCGCCCTCGACGGCTTCCCCGATCACGTCGTCGTCACGCTCGGTGAGCAGGTCGAAGTCGAAGGAGACGGCGTCGGTACCCGCGCGGCGCAGTAGCGCGAACGGCACGTCGGGGGCGCAGGAGTGGACGACGGTGGGGCCGGGGCCGCTCGCGCCGAGCACCTCGCGCAGCCCGGACTCCACGACCTGCCGGTCCACGGCCCGGTGGGTGCGGTAGCCGCTGGCGGTGCGGATCTGCCCGCGCAGCACGGCGGTGAGGGAGGGCTCGTCGAGCTGGAGCACCACGCGGGCGCCGGGGATGCGGCGGCGGACGTCGGCCAGGTGCACGCGCAGGCCCTCGGCGAGCGAGGCGGTGAGGTCGCGGCAGGCGCCGGGGTCGGACAGCACCGCCTCGCCGTTGCGCAGTTCCAGCGCGGCGGCGAGCGTCCAGGGGCCGACCGCCTGCACCTTGACGTCGCCCTCGTAGCCCTGGGTGAACTCCTCCAGGGCGTCGAGGTCCTGGCGCAGCCACGCGTGTGCGCGCCGGGTGTCGCGTCCTGGCCGGTCGGACAGCCGCCAGCCGCTGGGCTCCACGCGCGCGTACAGCTCGACGAGCATCCCGGCGGTGCGGCCGATCATGTCGGCGCCGGGGCCGCGCGCGGGCAGCTCGGCGAGGTACGGGAAGTCCTCCAGGCTGCCGGTGACGGTCTTGGCGGTCTCGCGCGCGTCCTCGCCGGGCATCGAGCCGACGCCGGTGGCCGCGGGGAAGGTGACCTGGGTGTTCTCACTCACCCCGGCAGGGTATGCCGTACGGCGGGCGGGCGCGTCAGCGGCCGGGGCGCACGGTCAGGTCGTTGATCTCGGCGTCCCTCGGCAGGTCCAGGGCGAGCAGCACGGTGTCCGCGACCGACTCGGGGTCGATGAACCGCGCGGGGTCGTACTCCTTGCCCTCCTGCTGGTGCACCTTGGCCTGCATGGGGCTGGCGGTGCGGCCAGGGTAGACGGAGCTGACCCGGACGCCGTTGCCGTGCTCCTCCTGGCGCAGCGAGTCCGCGAGGGCCTTCAGCCCGTGCTTGGAGGCGGCGTACGCGGACCAGCCGGCGTGGGCGTTGAGTCCGGCGCCGGAGTTGACGAAGAGCACCTGGCCGCGGGCGGCACGGAGCTGGGGCAGGAAGTGCCGGGTCAGCTCGGCGGGCGCGATCAGGTTGACGTTGAGCTGATGGCGCCAGGACTTGGGGGTGAGGTCCCCGACGTCACCGAGGTCGACGACCCCGGCGATGTGCAGCAGCGAGTCCACGCGGTCCGGCAGCGACTGGTGGGAGAAGGCCCAGGACAGCTTGTCGGGGTCCGCGAGGTCGCCCACCAGGGTCGCGGCGCCGGGGAACTCGGCTGCCAGCTCCTTGGCGCGGGCCGCGTCGCGCGCGTGCAGCACGAGGTCGTCCCCGCGCGCGTGCAGACGGCGGGCGACGGCGGCGCCGATGCCGGAACCGGCGCCGGTGATCACATGAGTAGCCATGCCCGCCATGGTCGCATCAGCCCGCGGCGAGGGACTCCTCCAGGTGGGCCAGGGCGGCGGCCGGCCCGTCGGCGAAGTACATCAGCTCCGACAGCGGGCGGGGCAGGAAGCCCTCGGCCTCCATGCGGCGGAACTGCTGCTCCAGGCCGTCGTAGAAGCCGGCGGTGTTGAGCAGCACCACGGGCTTGGTGGTGCGGCCGTGCTTCTTCAGCTCCAGGATCTCGGTGGCCTCGTCCAGGGTGCCGGTGCCGCCGACCATGATGACCACGGCGTCGGCCTTCTCCAGCAGCAGCCGCTTGCGCTCGGCGAGGTCGGCCGCGACCACCATCTCGTCGGCGCCGGGCCGGGCGACCGCCGACAGGAACTCCACCGAGACGCCCACGAGCCTGCCTCCGGCCTCCTGCACGCCGTCCGCGACGACCTTCATCAGGCCGGAGTCCGAGCCGCCCCAGACGAGCGTGTGGCCGCCCTTGCCGATCAGTTCCCCGAACTCCCGCGCGGGGCGCGTGTAACGCTCGTCGAGGTCGGCGGCGGAGAGGAAGACGCAGATATTCATGCCGCCCACGGTACGCGGGAACATCGGCGGCCCCGCCCGTGCTGTCCGGGTATGGCACACGGACACACGATCACCATCGAAGAGGGCGAGCAGCATGTGCGCGTCGTACACGACGGCCAGGTGCTCGCGGAGACCGACCGCCCCCTCGTCCTGCACGAGACGGGCTGTCCGCCCCGGTACTACCTCCCCGCCGAGGACGTCCGGCTCGATCTGCTGACCCCGTCGGACACCCACACCGACTGCCCCTTCAAGGGCACGGCGTCCTACTGGTCGCTGCCGGACGCGCCCGACCTGGTGTGGGCGTACCCGGACCCGAAGCCGGAGGTGGCCCGGATCAAGGACCACTACTGCTTCTACGCCCCCGAAGTGGCATGAGCTCGCGGCGCGCCGCCGTGTCGTGACCGGCGACTCCGGCACCCGTACGGCAGTCTCCACGGGCATGGACAAGAAGACGACTTCCGTCGACGGGACCTCGCTCGCGTACCGCGTGACCGGTGAGGGGCCCACGGTGATCCTGGTGAGCGGCGCGATGTCCACCGGGCTCACGCTCTCCCCGCTGGCGGCGGCGCTCGCGGACCGCTGCCGGGCCGTCGTCTACGACCGCCGGGGCCGGGGCGCGAGCGGGGACACGGCGCCGTACGCGGTCGAGCGCGAGGTGGAGGACCTGGCGGCGCTCATGGCGGCGGTGGGCGGCGAGGCGGCGCTCTTCGGGCTGTCGTCGGGCGGCGCGCTGGTGCTGCTGGCGGCTGCCAGCGGCCTGCCGGTGGCCCGGGCGGCGGTGTACGAGGTGCCGTTCAACGACTTCCTGCCGGAGGGCCCGGAGCGGCAGGTGGCGTACGCGGCGGCCCTGGACGTGGCGCTGGCGGCGGGCGACCGGAGCGGGGCGGCGGAGCTGTTCCTGCGACTGACCGGGCTGGGCGAGGAGATGATCCAGCGGGCCCGCCAGTCCCCCATGTGGCCCGGCCTGGAGCAGCTCGCGCCGAGCCTCGCCTACGACGCGGCCCTGATGGGCGACGGGCTGCTCCCGGCGGAGATGCTGGCCCGCGTCCCGGTGCCGGTGCTGTCGCTGGCGGGCAGCCTGAGCCCGCAGTGGCTGCGCGCGGGCGCCCGGGCGGTCGCGGAGGCGGTACCGGACGGCGCGTACGCGGTGCTGGAGGGGCAGACCCACGCGGTCGAGCCGGCGTTCCTCGCACCGGTGCTGGCCGACTTCGTAACAGGCTGAGCCCGGCCGTGTACCGGGATCAGAGCGCGGCAGCCGTGGCCCGCGTGGTGGTGGCGATGGTCGCCGAGCCGACCACGCGCGTGCCGTCGTACAGCACGATCGCCTGGCCGGGGGCGACGCCCCGGACGGGCTCGGTGAAGGTGACGCGCAGTTCGCCGTCGACCAGCTCGGCGTCGACCTCGGTCTCGCCGCCGTGGGCGCGGAGCTGGGCGGTGTAGGTGCCAGGGCCCTCGGGGGCGGTGCCGCACCAGCGGGGCTTGATCGCGGTGAGCGCGGTGACGTCGAGGGCGGCGGCCGGGCCGACGGTGACGGTGTTGGTGACCGGGGAGATGTCCAGGACGTAGCGCGGCTTGCCGTCGGGGGCGGGGGTGCCCAGGCGCAGGCCCTTGCGCTGGCCGATGGTGTAGCCGTAGGCGCCCTCGTGGGTGCCGAGGCGGTTGCCGTCCTCGTCCACGATGTCGCCCTCGGCCTTGCCGAGCCGGTCGGCGAGGAAGCCCTGGGTGTCGCCGTCGGCGATGAAGCAGATGTCGTGCGAGTCGGGCTTCTTGGCCACGGCCAGGCCCCGGCGCTCCGCCTCGGCGCGGATCTCGTCCTTGGTGGTGACGGTGTCCCCGAGCGGGAACAGGGCGTGCGCGAGCTGGCGGTCGTCCAGCACGCCGAGCACGTAGGACTGGTCCTTGGCCATGTCGGAGGCGCGGTGCAGCTCGCGGTTGCCGTCCTCGTCCACGAGCACCTTGGCGTAGTGGCCGGTGCAGACCGCGTCGAAGCCGAGCGCGAGCGCCTTGTCCAGCAGCGCGGCGAACTTGATCTTCTCGTTGCAGCGCAGACAGGGGTTGGGGGTGCGGCCGGCCTCGTACTCGGCGACGAAGTCCTCGACCACGTCCTCGCGGAAGCGGTCGGCGAGGTCCCAGACGTAGAACGGGATGCCGATGACGTCGGCTGCGCGGCGGGCGTCGCGGGAGTCCTCGATGGTGCAGCAGCCCCGTGCGCCGGTCCGGAACGATTGCGGATTCGCGGAGAGCGCGAGGTGGACACCGGTCACGTCGTGACCGGCTTCCGCGGCACGCGCGGCGGCGACGGCGGAGTCCACGCCACCGGACATGGCGGCGAGGACGCGGAGGGGGCGCGGCGAGGTCTCAGTCATAGCCCTTCCAGGGTACGGGGCGGCGGGAACCGGGGACGCCGGGTGTGCGTTGGTGATCAGGAGGGGTTCGGCGGAATCGGGGCGTACGGGGTGGAGATGGACGACGGGGATCGCAGGCTGGGCCGGCGCGCGCTGCTCATCGGCGGTGGGGTGGCCGCCGCGGGGGCGGCCGCGCTGGCGCACGAGGAGCTGGCGCGGCTGTACTGGCGGCTGCCGGGGGTGGAGCGGCAGCGGGTGCCGGGCGCGGTGGACTTCGCGGGCGCGCGCTGGGTGGCGGCCTCCCCCGCCAACTACCGGCACGCGGACCGCCCGGACGACTACCCGGTGGACCGGGTGGTCGTCCATGTCACCCAGGGCGGGTACGCGTCGGCGGTGAAGGTGTTCCAGGACCCGGCGCACCAGGCGGCGGCGCACTACATCGTGCGCGCGGACGGCCGCGTCACCCAGCTCATCCGGGAGCTGGACGTGGCCTTCCACGCGGGCAACCGGTCCTTCAACGAGCGCAGTGTCGGCATCGAGCACGTCGGCTTCGTGGACGACCCGGCGTCCTTCACGGACGCGATGTACGCCGCCTCGGCCCGCCTGACGGCCGCCATATGCGCGCGGTACGGCATGCCGGTGGACCGGGAGCACGTCATCGGGCACGTCCAGGTGCCGGGCACGGACCACACGGACCCCGGCCCGCACTGGGACTGGGACCGCTACATACGCCTGGCGCGGAAAGCGCGCACGACGCTCGAAAAGACCCCGGCCTAGACCAGCCCGGCCGCGCGGGCGCGCTCCACGGCGGGGCCGATGGTCTTGGCGACGGCGTCGACGTCGTCCTGGGTCGAGGTGTGGCCCAGTGAGAAGCGCAGGGTGCCGCGCGCCAGGTCGGGGTCGGTGCCGGTGGCGAGCAGGACGTGGCTGGGCTGGGCGACGCCCGCGGTGCAGGCGGAGCCGGTGGAGCACTCGATGCCCTGGGCGTCCAGCAGCAGGAGCAGGGAGTCGCCCTCGCAGCCGGGGAAGGTGAAGTGCGCGTTGGCGGGCAGCCGGCCGCCGGGTGCCGGGTCGCCGCCGAGCAGGGCGTCCGGGACGGCGGTCCGTACGGCCTGCACCAGGCGGTCGCGGAGGGTGCCGATCTCGCGGGCGAACCACTCCTGCCGTTCGGCGGCGAGGCGTCCGGCGACCGCGAAGGAGGCGATGGCGGGCACGTCCAGCGTGCCGGAGCGGACATGGCGCTCCTGGCCGCCGCCGTGCAGCACCGGCACCGGGCTGTACTCGCGGCCGAGCAGCAGGGCGCCGATGCCGTAGGGGCCGCCGATCTTGTGGCCGGAGACGGTCATCGCGGCGAGCCCGGAGGTGGCGAAGTCGAGCGGCACCTGGCCGAACGCCTGCACCGCGTCGGCGTGCAGCGGCACCCCGAACTCGGCGGCCACGTCGCTGAGTTCACGGGCCGGCATCAGGGTGCCGATCTCGTTGTTGGCCCACATCACGGTGGCCAGCGCGACGTCGTCGGGGTTGCGGGCGATGGCCTCGCGCAGCACCTCGGGGTGAACGCGGCCGTGCGCGTCGACGGGGAGGTACTCGACGGTGGCGCCCTCGTGCTCGCCCAGCCAGTGCACGGCGTCCAGCACGGCGTGGTGCTCGACGGGGCTGGCCAGCACCCGGACCCGGTTCGGGTCGGCGGCGCGGCGGGACCAGTACAGGCCCTTGACGGCGAGGTTGTCGGCCTCGGTGCCGCCGGAGGTGAAGACCACCTCGCTGGGGCGGGCGCCGAGGGCCTCGGCGAGGGTTTCGCGGGACTCCTCGACGGTGCGGCGGGCCCGGCGGCCGGAGGCGTGCAGGGAGGACGCGTTGCCGGTGACGCCGAGCCGGTCGGTCAGCTCCCGCGCCGCCTCGGGAAGCATCGGCGTGGTGGCCGCGTGGTCGAGGTAAGCCATGGTGACGCCGATTCTACGGGCGCGGAGCCGGTCTCAGCCCCGCGCCGGTGGGTCACAGGCTCCAGGACACCGTGTCGGTGAACTGCATGGTGACGAACAGGACCACGAGGTCGGCCACACCGAGCGCCATGCCGAGGTAGGCGCGGCCCCGGCGGTGCGTGCCGCGCCACAGCGAGACGCCCGCGAGGACGATGGCGACGGGGCCCAGGAAGAGGTTGAGGACGAGCAGTCCGAGCAGCCCGAGGATGAAGGACGCGACGGCCATGCCGTCGGCGTCGCGAGGCCGCGGCTTCGCCTCGACCTGACCGGTGGCAGGTGCGGTGAGATGCATGGTGCTCAGCTCCTGATGGTCGGTGCGGGCGGACGGGTCAGTGGGTGGTGGTGCGGCGTCGGCCGTGGCGCTCACGGACGGCGAAGACGACGAGCCAGACACCGATGAAGGCGGCGACGGCGACGCTGACGCCCACCGGTACGTGCGCCACGGTGCCGAGCGCGACACCGAGCAGCATGAGTGCGGCAACGAGGAACAGCATGGTTTCGATCCCCCCTCAGGGTCGCTTCGGTGAACAGTTGTAGTAACACTTGTTCACTGACTCCGAGTCTAACCCTCCGCACGGCTTTTCAATTCCAGAGAACAGTTGTTAACTGGATGACATGAGTCACACCCTCGGCATCCGGCAGGCCCAGAAGCAGAAGACCCGTCAGGCGTTCCTGGACGCGGCCCTGGTGTTGCTGGAGGAGCAGAGCCTGAGCAGTCTGGGGCTGCGCGAGGTGACCCGCGCCGTGGGGGTGGCGCCGACCGCGTTCTACCGGCACTTCCGCTCCACCGCGGATCTCGGGGTGGCCCTGGTCGACGAGGCGTTGGGCAGCCTGCACCCGATGGTGGGACCGACGGTGTCGGCGGCGAACGACTCGGAGGAACGCATCGGCCGCGCCGTCGAGTTGATCGACCAGCACGTACGGGCCTTCCCGGCGCACGTCCGCTTCATCGCCCGTGAGCGGCACGGCGGGGTGCAGCCGGTGCGCGAGGCGATCCGGGACCAGCTCGCGCGCTTCACCGAGGAGGTGAAGGCCGAACTGGCCGAGGACCGCGAGTCGGAGGGCTGGGGGGACGACGACCTGACGATGCTCGCGCATCTCTACGTCGACCAGATGCTCATCACGGCCCAGCTCTTCCTGGAGGCGCTGGAGGCCCCGCAGGGCGAGTGGGAGCGGGTGACCCGGCTGGCCATCCGGCAACTGCGCCTGATCACGCTCGGCAGCAGGCACTGGATGGACCAGGAGACGCCCTCCGGGCCGTAGGACGGGGCCGGTTCAGCCCAGGCGGACGCGGGCGAGCTGGCGGGACTGGGCGACCAGCCGGTCCTCGCTGTCCCAGACCTCGGCGTCCTCCTCCAGGAAGCCGCCGGCCAGATTGCGGGTGGTGATGGACACCCGCAGCGGACCCGGCGCGGGCCGGTGCCGTACATGCACGGTCAGTTCGACGGTCGGCACCCAGCCGGTCAGCCCGATCTCGAACGCGGTCGGCGGCAGGGCGTCCACCGCGAGCAGCAGCGAGAACGGGTCCGCGTCCCGGCCGTCGGCCAGTCCGAACCAGGCCCGCATCTCCCCCTTGCCGGAGGGCGCGCCAACCGCCCAGCCGACGGTGGCCGGGTCCAGCTTGAGCATCAGCCGCTCGGTGATGGCCGAACTGCCGTCCACCGGCGCCGGACCGTCGGCCGGGCCGAGGCAACGCTCCAGGGGCGGGATCGCGGGCGGTACGGCAGTCGTCCGCACGTCGTCCGGGAGCGCGGCGAGGTCGCCGTACGAGGCGAGGACGCGGATGCGCTCCACCTCGTTGCCCTCCGCGTCGTACTGGAAGAGCGACGCCTGGCCGGTGGAGAGGGTGCGGCCGGTGCGCACGGTCTCGGTGCGGATGACCGCGGGGCCGGGCTGGGACGCCGTCAGATAGTGCGCGGAGATGGTGAACGGGTCCGGATGCGGAAGGGTGTCCGCGAGGGCCCGGCCGAGCACGGCCAGCAGATAGCCGCCGTTGACGGCGCTGATGATGGTCCAGCCGGCCGAGAGGTCGATGTCGTAGACGCCGGGCGCGCGCCGGACGACCTCGGTGTCACGGTCGAACTCGCTGTCGCCGATCAGGGCTCGAGTGGCGGGGGCGGAGGCTGCTTCTGGCATGGGTGAACGGTACAACAGTGCATTACTAAGCGGTAGCTTTTCGCGTTTCGGTCACATGAACAACCGTGGGCAGGCCAGGCGGCTCACTCCTCCATGACCGTGGACCGCCGGTTCCAGGCGCGCGGCGCCCGCCAGTGGAACTTCATGGCCAGCAGCCGCAGGACGAACGCGGCGGCCGCGGCGAGCCCGCTGGTGAGGGAGGTCAGCGCGTCGAAGCGGATGCACAGCACCACCATCGTGGCGCCGGCCATCGCGGGCACCGCGTACAGGTCGCGGTCCCAGCGCAGCAGCGAGGGCACCTCGTTGGCGAGCACGTCGCGCAGTACGCCGCCGCCGACGGCGGTGGCCAGGCCCAGGGTGGCGGAGGCGGTCAGGCCGAGCCCGTGGCTGTACGCCTTGGTGGTGCCGGTGACGCAGAACAGGCCGAGTCCGGCCGCGTCGAAGACGAGTACCGCCGCCTGGATGCGCTCCACGTGCGGGTGGAGGAAGAAGACCACGACGGTGGCGAGCAACGGGGTGACGAAGAACCCGAGATCGGTGAAGGCGGCCGGGGGCACGGCCCCGATGATCAGGTCACGGATGAGCCCCCCGCCCAGCGCGGTCACCTCGGCGAGCACGGCCATGCCGAAGACGTCGAAGTTCTTGCGGACGGCCAGCAGGGCGCCGGAGATGGCGAACACGAAGATGCCGATGACATCGAGCGTGTGCTGGACGGAGGGACTGAAGATCTGATCGAGCTGCACCCGCACATTCTGACCTGTCGCGGGGTGCGGACCTTGCGAAGCAAGGCGGGAGGGGCGGCCGCCGCGGAAACGGCGGCCGCCGGCTCACTTCTCGTCGGCAGCCTTCTCCGTGTCGACCTTGTCGGTCTTGGCAGCCGCGTCGGTCTTCTCGACCTTGGCAGCCGTGCCGGCCGTGTCGACCTTGTCGGTCTTGGCAGCCGCGTCGGTCTTCTCGACCGTGTCGGCCGTGTCGACCTTGGCAGCCGTGTCGGCCTTCTCGACCGTGTCGGCCGTATCGACCTTGGCAGCCGTGTCGACCGTCTCGGTCTTCTCGACCTTGGCAACCGTGTCGGTCTTCTCGACCTTCTCGACCTTGGTGACGGAAGGCTTCTCCGCCTCCGGCTCCTTGGTGGCGACGGTCTCCGCGACCTCCGCCGCGACGGCGGCCGACGTCTCCGCCGACTCCTCCAGCACCGCGTCCGGCACCAGCTCGGAGGCTTCCTTCGCCGCCGTCAGCAGGACGGTGTCCTGCGGGGCCTGGTCGGCGAAGTTCTCCGGGTGGTGGCAGGCGACCCGCTGACCCGGCCGCAGCTCCAGGAGCTGGGGCTCGGTGGTCTTGCAGATCTCCGTCGCCTTCCAGCACCGGGTGTGGAACCGGCAGCCCGACGGCGGCGAGATCGGCGAGGGCACGTCACCGCGGAGCAGGATGCGCTCGCTCTTGGCGCCCCGGCGCTTGGGGTCCGGCACCGGCACGGCCGACATCAGCGCCTTGGTGTACGGGTGCATCGGCGCCTCGTACAGCGAGGTGCGGTCCGCGATCTCGACCATCTTGCCGAGGTACATCACCGCGATCCGGTCCGACACGTGCCGGACGACCGAGAGGTCGTGCGCGATGATCACGTACGTCAGACCCAGTTCCTCCTGGAGGTCGTCCATGAGGTTGACGACCTGGGCCTGGATCGACACGTCCAGCGCGGACACCGGCTCGTCCGCCACGACCAGCTTCGGCTTCAGCGCGAGCGCCCGGGCGATACCGATGCGCTGGCGCTGGCCGCCGGAGAACTCGTGGGGGTAGCGGTTGTAGTGCTCGGGGTTGAGACCCACGACCGACAGCAGCCGCTGGACCTCCTTCTTGATGCCGCCCTCGGGCTCGACACCCTGGAGCCGGAAGGGGGCCCCGACGATGGTGCCGATGGTGTGCCGGGGGTTCAGCGAGGAGTACGGGTCCTGGAAGACCATCTGCACGTCGCGGCGCATCGGGCGCATGCCCGAGACCCCGAGGTGCGTGATGTCCTTGCCCTCGAACTCGATGGTGCCCGCGGTCGGCTCGTCCAGCCGGGTGATCAGCCGGCCCATCGTGGACTTGCCGCAGCCCGACTCGCCCACGACGCCGAGGGTTTCACCGGCGCGCACCTCGAAGTCGATGCCGTCGACCGCGTGCACCGCGCCGACCTGGCGCTGGAGCAGCCCCTTCTTGATGGGGAAGTGCTTCTTCAGGCCGCTGACCTTCAGCAGGATCTCGCCGTCCGCGCTGTCGGCGCGTTTGGCCTGCGCGGGGATCGTCACTGCTTTCTCGTCGCTCACAGCTTCGGCGCAATCTCTTCGGTCCAGATCCGCTCCCGCTGCTCCGTGCTCATGTGGCAGGCGGCCCAGTGCGTGCTGCCGACCTGGGTCAGCTCGGGGCGGACCGTGCGGGTCACGTTGTCCTTGGGGAGGTCGGCGTACGGGCAGCGCGGGTTGAAGGCGCAGCCGGACGGGATGTTGATCAGGGAGGGCGGGGAGCCCTTCACCGGGATCAGGCGGTCCTGCTGCTCGCGGTCGAGCCGCGGCATCGAACCGAGCAGGCCCCAGGTGTAGGGGTGCCGGGGCTCGTAGAACACCTTCTCCGCCGGGCCCCGCTCGACACAGCGGCCGCCGTACATCACCAGGATGTCGTCGGCGAGTTCGGCGACGACGCCCAGGTCGTGGGTGATGACGATGACCGCGGAGCCGAACTCCTTCTGGAGGTCGCGGATGAGGTCGAGGATCTGCGCCTGGACGGTCACGTCCAGGGCGGTCGTCGGCTCGTCGGCGATGAGCAGCTCGGGGTTGTTCACCAGCGACATGGCGATCATGGCGCGCTGGCGCATACCGCCGGAGAACTCGTGCGGGTAGCTGTCCACCCGCTTGTCCGGCTGCGGGATGCCCACCCGGTCGAGCATCTCGATCGCACGCTTGCGCGCGGTCTTCTTGTCGACCTTGTGGTGAATGCGGTACGCCTCCACGATCTGCTGACCGATCGTGTAGTACGGGTGCAGCGCGGACAGCGGGTCCTGGAAGATCATCGCCATCTCGCGGCCGCGCATCCGGCGCACCTGGTCGGGGTCGGCCGACAGCAACTCGGTGCCGTTCAGCCAGATCTCGCCGGAGATGCGGGCCTTCTGCTTGCCGTACTGGCCGGCCGTGTGCAGACCCATGATGCCGAGCGAGGTGACCGACTTGCCGGAGCCGGACTCGCCCACGATGCCGAGGGTCTTGCCCTTCTCCAGCGTGAAGGTCAGTCCGTCGACGGACTTGACCAGGCCGTCGTCGGTCGGGAAGTGCACCTTCAGGTCGCGCACGTCCAGGAACGCCTTGCCGGCGGTCTTGGGGTCGGTGGGCTCGCCCACCGCGGCTCCGGTCTTGCTGAGTTCGGTCATGAGAGCCTCACGCGCGGGTCGATCACGGCGTACAGGATGTCCACCAGGAGGTTGGCTATCAGCACCGCCACCGAGGTGATCAGGGTGACGCCCAGGATGACGGGCAGGTCCTGATTCTTGATGGCGTTGAGGACGGCCTGGCCGAGGCCGGGCAGGCTGAACGTCGTCTCGGTCAGGATCGCGCCGCCGATGAGGGCGCCGAGGTCCATGCCGAGCATGGTCAGGATGGGGGTCATCGTGGAGCGCATGGCGTGCTTGCCGATGACCGTCTGCTCCTTGAGGCCCTTGGCGCGCGCGGTGCGGATGTAGTCCTCGCCGAGGATCTCCAGCATGGTGGCGCGGGTGATCCGGGCGTACATCGCCGCGTACAGGAAGGCCAGGGTGATCCAGGGAAGGATCATGCCGCCGAACCAGCCGCTGAAGCTGTCCTCCAGGGGCACGTACTGCGCGTCGATGAGACCGAGCCCGTAGGAGAAGATCGCCAGGGAGAGCAGACCGGTGAAGTAGATGGGGAGCGAGACGCCGCCCAGCGCCACCACCATGGCGGTGCGGTCCCACATGGTGCCCCGCTTGAGCGCGGAGAGGACACCCGCCGCGACACCGAAGACCAGCCACAGGACCGCCGCGCCGAGCGCGAGGGACAGCGTGACCGGGAAACGGTCCGTCAGCACCGGCCAGATGGCCTGTTCGCTGCGGAACGAGTAACCGAAGCACGGCGCAGCACAGTGGGTGACATCGCCGCCGGCCGCGTACGTGCGGCCCACGAAGATGCCCTTGAAGAACTCCCACACCTGCTGGAAGATCGGGTCGCTCAGACCGAGCTTCTCCCGGATCGCCTCGACTGCCGCGGGGTCGGCCTGCTTGCCCACGAAACTCGTGGCGACGTCGACCCCCGCCCACTTGGGGACGAGGAAGAAGATGCCGAAGACCACCATGACGATGACCACGAGCATCACTGCGGCGGCGAAGAGCCGCCTGATGAGGTAAGCGAGCACAGCTTACGGCCCGCCGCGGACCGTGAACCGCCGGAGATCATCCGGCGGTTCACGGTCTCGCCGCGCCGGCCTTCACCTGCCTTTCGTGCCGTTCGGCGGGTGTGCCGGGGTTACTTCGAGGACTTCAGACCGAGGTTGACGAAGTCGTACATGCCGCTGTAGCCGTTCGACGTGTAGATGTTCGCCACCCGGTCCGAGCGCCAGTTCAGGAACTTCTCGAAGGTGAAGGGCAGGTAGTACGCGCCCTCCATGACCTTGTGGTTGATCTCAGTGGCGATCTTGGTCTTGCCGCTGTCGTCCAGCGTCTTGACGTAGTCGGTGAAGAGACCGTCGATCTTCTTGTCCTTGATGAGCGCGTAGTTGTTGTTGCCGCTCTCGAGGATGTACTTGCTGTTCCACAGCGGGAGACCGTAGCCCTGCACGGACGGGAAGTCCGGGCCCCAGCCCATGATGATGATGCCGTAGCCCTTCTTCTTCACGTTCGAGGGGCTGCCGATGATGCCGGGGGTCTGGGCGCCGTCGTACTGGTCGATCTGGACGTTGACGCCGATCTTCTTCAGCGCCGCCTGCATCGACTGGGCGGTGGCCACCTCGACGGGCTTGTTGTTGCGCACCGCGATGGTGGTGCTGAAGCCCTTCGGCTTGCCGCAGGCCTTCAGCTCTTCCTTGGCCTTGGCGACGTTGCCGGACTTGTTGGCACCCGCGATCCCGTACGGGTCGTACTTCTGGCCCTCGGCGCCGGGGACCGACGGCGGGAGCATGTTGGTGCCGATGTCGCCGCCGGCGACCGGGCCGCCACGGGCGGTCTGGAGCGAGACGTGGTCGGCGCCGTAGATCACGGCCTTGCGGCAGTGCTCGTTGTCGAACGGCTTCACGCTCTGCGGGAAGACGGCGTAACGGACGTAGCCGGAGACCGGGTTGTCGAGGTTGCCCTTGTGCTTCTTGAGGGCGACCGTGCGGCCCTGGGGCGACATGCCGGTCTGGGCCAGGTCGATGTCCAGGTCGCCGTTGATCAGACGCTGGTCCAGGTCATTGGCGTTGGAGAAGAACTTGATGGTGATCGCGTCCGGGTACGCCTTGCGGACGGGGTCCGAGGACGCCTTCCAGTTGGCGTTGCGGACCAGCTTGAGGTCCTTGCCGGGGCTGTAGGACGCGAACTTGTACGGGCCCGAGGAGAACGGGTGCAGACCGTACTTGGACTTGGTGTCCTTGTCCTGGCGGACCGGGGAACCCGAGGTCAGCGCCAGCATCTCCTCGAAGTCCGAGTTGGCCTGCGGGAGGTGGAAGACGATGGTCTTGTCGTCCGGGGTGTCGATGGACTTCAGGCCCAGGTGGTCCTTGGCCTTGTCCTTGTAGGGGCCCTTGTACTCACCCTTGGGGTCCAGGACCTCCTTCAGGTAGGTCGGACCGCCGGACAGCACGTCCTGCGCCCACACGCGCTCGATGCCGTACTTGACGTCCTTGGAGGTGATCGGCTTGCCGTCCTCCCACGTCACACCGTCACGCAGGGTGTACGTGTAGGTCTTGCCGTCGTCGGTGACCTTGGCGACACCGGTGGCGAGGTCCGGGGTGATCTCGGCACCCGCGGCGCCCGCCTCGGTCTTGTTCGTGACGAGCTGGCGGCTGTAGTAGCGGGAGAAGTTCCACATGAAGCCGTAGTAGCCACGCGTGGTGTCCCACGAGTCGGCGTCCTGGACGGACCCGAAGCGCAGGGTGCCGCCCTTCTTGGCCTCGGACGCCTGGGCGACCTTGTTGTTGGCCGCGTCGAAGCCGGCCGCACCGTTCTTCGAACCGCCGTCGTCGCCGCCGCCGCACGCGGCCGTGGTCAGCAGTGCGGCGACCACGGCGGCAGCGGCCGCGGTCCGCTTGGCCCGCCCTGAGGTGCGCTGGGTAGTCACGATCTCGGTTCCTCCGGAATTGATGAGAGACCCCGTGCTGGTTCCACGGGTCGCTTGGGGGTACGGCGTGGTCAGCGGGAAGCCTTGGGGTCCAGGGCATCCCGGACGCCGTCGCCGAACAGGTTGAAGGCAAGAACGGTGATGAAGATCGCCACACCGGGGACCACCATGTACATGGGGTCCGAGTCGTAGTAGTCGATCGCGTTCGAGAGCATCTGACCCCAGGAGGCGGTGGGCGGCTTGACGCCCACGCCCAGGAAGCTCAGGGCCGCCTCGGTGAGGATGTTGGTCGGGATCATCATCGTGGAGTAGACGATGATCGGCGCGACCAGGTTGGGCAGCAGCTCCTTGAACAGGATGTAGAACCGTCCGGCGCCCAGCGAGCGGGCCGCGTCGACGTACTCGCGCTCACGCAGCGAGAGAGTCTGGCCGCGCACCACGCGGCCGATGTAGGGCCAGCCGAAGAAGCCGATGACCAGGATCATCACGAAGACGCGTACGGCCGAACCGCTCAGCCCCAGCATGGTGTTGGGCATCACGGAGACGAGCGCGATGATGAACAGCAACTGCGGGAAGGCGAGCAGTCCGTCCATCACCCGGCTGATCACGGAGTCGACCCAGCCGCCGAAGAACCCGGCGAGGATGCCGAGCACGGTGCCGAGGGCGACGGCCACCACGGCCGACAGGAAGCCGACCAGGAGCGAGATCTGCGCGCCGTAGAGGATGCGGGCGAGGATGTCGCGGCCGTTGACCGGCTCGACGCCCAGCAGGTGATCGCCGCCGAGACCGCCGAGGGAACCCTTGGGGGTGCCGAACAGCGGGTCGATCAGGTTCTCGTGGTAGGCGTCCGGGTCCTGCCCGATCAAGTGGGTGAGCACCGGCGCCAGCAGGGCGACCACGATGAGCAGGACGACGACGGTGCCGCCGGTCAGGGCGAGCTTGTCCCGCTTCAGCCGCTCCCAGGCGATGCGCCCCAGCGAACGTCCCTGGACGTCCTTCGCCTTGGCGCTCGCCACCTCCGCTTCCTCGAGCGCGTTCGGGGCCGCGTCAGCGGTCGGCTCGTGCAATGGTGCCGTCATTCTGACAGGGACCCCTCTCAACCGGCCTGAGCCGGCCCACACTTGCCGCGCGAGCGGCTTCGAAGACTGTCGTACACGGGGGTGAACACCCCTGGACCGGGAGTCTTCAACGGCTGGGCGATCCGTTTCCAGACTTGACGATGAATGGATGCCTAAACGTGATGCAAGCTGGCACGTTCCGATATCCGAACGACGGGTAACAGCGGTAGGACACAGGTGAATTCGGGACGACGCGAGCCAAAGAGCGTCATTCACAGCCATGTACGCCTGAACACGTCCTAATGGCAGGGGAGTTCACACCACCGCAACACCGGACCTCCACGTGACCTACCCGGAACAGGGCGTGACGAACACTCGGTTCACACAGATGTTCCGGATCGCCGCGGCCGACCTCCCCCACGGGATCGCGGACATGCGGAAATGCCGGAGGGGCCCGTGAAATACGGGATTCCGGAACGCGGAATTACCAGGAAAAGGTAAAGGGCAAAAAGAGGAAAGGGCGGTGACGGGGTGCGCGCCCCGGAATCAGTACGCCCCGCCCACCGGAGCCACCGCCCCGTGGGCCTCGCGGTCGTAGAACGGGCGGGAGTTGGCGCGCATCCAGAGGACGACGGGGTCGAAGTCGTCGGTCATGGCGACCGTGGAGACCGGCAGGCCCTCGGGGACCGCGCCGACCGACTGCTGCATCATCGCGCGGACGGAGTCGACCGCGGCCGGGGTGGTGTCGTACACGTCGAGGCCGAGGGCGAGGTAGGGGGCGCCGAGGGCGGGCTGGACCCAGGCGCGGCGCAGGGAGCGCAGGGCCGGGGTGCGGTGGGCGTTCTGCGCCAGCAGGGCGTAGAACTGCGGTACCTCGATGGCGGGTTCGGACAACCGCAGAGGGCCGGCCGGCTGGCGGTCCAGGCCCGTGGCGATGCGGCGCAGGTCGAGCCAGGGGATACCGACGCCGCCGCCGGGGGCATGCGGGTTGAGCCACAGGCCGTAGTGCTCCGGGTAGAGGGTGCGGGCGACGTCGAGGCTGTCGACCACCTCGTAGGACCGGCTCCAGCCGCTGGCGGAGAGTTCCTGGGCGGAGGTCACGCAGGGCGCGTAACCGAAGCCGCCGACCTCCATCTTCCCGTACTGCGCGTCCGGGGAGCCGGACTGGCCGTGCCACAGGAGCATCCAGATCTGGCCGGACGAAGGGGTGGCGAGGGCGCGGAGCAGTGCCTCGTAGGCGTCGTAGCGTCCGGGAGTGACCTGGCGCAGCATGTGCTCGACGCTGCCGCTTGGGCTCGCGCTCACCTGTCCTACCGCCCCTTCATTACAAGTTCCCCGCGTGTGGTGACAGCTTAAGCGCCCACCGGGGTGGGGACTTGTGCTGGTTCGGGTGCGGGGCCGTCGCGTCTCGTCGCACCCGCGCGGCGGAGCCGCAGATCGAGCACAGCCCCGCGCCCCCTTCAGGCCGGTCTCCCCGGGCCCGGTTTCTAGTGGCCGTGGCTGTAGAAGGGGCGCACGTTGATCCTCAGCCAGTCGGCCACCGGGTCCTGGGTGGCGTCCAGGAGGACCAGGTTGACGGGCCAGGGGGCCGGGGCGCGGCCGAGCGCCTTGCCGAGGGCGTCCAGCGGGAGGGCCCGTGCGTCGCCCTCCCAGTGGGCGAGTTCGACGCCGACGAAGAGCACCGGGTCGGCGGTCTCGATGACGGCGAGGCAGCGCCGGGCGCTGACGACCACCCCGGTCGCGGCGAACTCGGCGGAGGCGGCGGCCAGGAAGTCCACCGGGTCCTCCTGCCAGTCGGGCTCGAAGAGCCGCACCCGGCCGCCGGAGGCCGGACCGTCCAGCGGGGAGCCCCCGGCCCGGCACAGCGCGGCCACCGCGTCGGGCGGCAGCGGGAGTCCGACCACGCCACCGGGGTTGATGACGATGCCCGCCTGCGGCGGCAGACCGCGCGCGAACTCCACGGCGGGGGCGACGGTGTGCGGGAGGTGTCCGCCGGGCGACTGCCGGAACTGCTCCTCGGAGCTGAACACCGGGACGTACACCTGGCCGTCGATCTCGACGGTGGGCAGGTCGAGCGGACCGCTGTGCGGGCCGCCGCCGTTGGGCAGGGGTATCCAGACGAACCCGCGGGCCAGCACCTCGATGACGCGGGCGCCGGCCGCGGGTATGCCGAGGGAGGCGGAGAGGACCTCCTCCAGTTCGTTGCCGGGCCAACCGCCGTGCGGGTGGGGGTGTGCCTGTGCCGGGAAGTCCGCGGGAAGGTCCGCCGGGAAGTCCATGTGCCTACCGCCTGCTGGGAGTCATGCTGTGGTGCAGAAGGCTATCCGGTACGGATGCGGGCGCTCACTCGGCGAACTCGATCCGCTTCAGGCCGTCCGCCGAGGCGCGGTCCAGCAGGACGACCGAGCCGCATCCGGCGGGGCTCTCGCCGCTCTCCACGGCGTCCAGCAGGCGGGCGGTGGCGGAGCGGTGGCGGTGGAAGGCGTACCGGGAGACGCCCCGGCCGCGCTCGTGCTGGCCGCGCCGGGCGGTGTCGGCGGGCACGTCGAGCAGGATCAGGTGCAGGGTGCCGCCTCTGCGGCGCGCCTCGCGGGCGAGCCAGGCGCGCACCCAGGGCTGGGTGCCGCAGTCGTGCACCACGACGCCCTCGCCGGAGGCCAGCGCGCGGCGCAGCCCGGCGTAGTGGGCGAGGCGGACCAGCGGACGGTAGAGCCCGTAGGGCAGCGCGGTGGGGAGGCGGGCGGCCCAGCGGTCGCGGGCGTCCTGGGAGTCGACGCGGCGGCCGGGGACCGTACGGCGCATCAGGGTGGACTTGCCGCTGCCGGGCAGGCCGGTGACGACGGCGAGGTCGCGGGGGCCGAAGCGGAGGGTGCGGGGGCCGCCGCCGGGACGGTCGCGCAGGTCGCGGACGACCGGCGCAGGAGGCGGGGCCCGGTGTTCGCGGGCGGGCGCGCAGGGCTGCTGCGACACCGGGATGCCGGTGGTCGTGGCATACACCGTGGTCCTGTTCACCGTGATCGTCCCTCCCCCAGTGGGCTCAGGTCATCCCCTGCCCAACTCATGTAAAGAGAAGGTAATGCGCGAGGTCGCCGCACGGGTCCCGGAACGGCTACAGGCATGTCACAGCCGGTGGCCCCTTCAGGGCCGGGCCCCGCCGTGCGATGATGTGCCCGCCAACTGCATACCGGCCGTTTGAATCCGCGCGGGAGAGTCCCCATCCGGGGCGCCGAAGGAGCAAGTCCCTCCCTTGAATCTCTCAGGCACCGTTACCGCGCGGGCGAGGCACATCTGAAAAGCGGGCCGCTGTCGCAGTGGCTCCACCCAAGGTGCAAGCCAGTGACCCGTGACGGTCATGGCGAACCTCTCAGGTTCCGATGACAGATGGGGAGGAACGTTCCTCGCCCCATCCCCCGTTGCCCTGGGAGACGACCGATGAGTAGCACAGACCCCAACGCCCCGCGCCATACCGCGCTCGACGCCGTGCACCGCTCGCTCGGCGCGACGATGACCGACTTCGCCGGCTGGGACATGCCCCTGCGCTACGGCTCCGAACGCGACGAGCACCAGGCGGTGCGCACGCGGGCCGGGCTGTTCGACCTCTCGCACATGGGTGAGATCACGGTGACCGGCCCCGAGGCCGCCGCCCTGCTGAACTACGCCCTCGTCGGCGACCTCGCCTCGGTCGGCGTGGGCCGCGCCCGCTACACCATGATCTGCCGCGCCGACGGCGGCATCCTGGACGACCTGATCGTCTACCGGCTCGCCGAGCACGAGTACATGGTCGTGGCCAACGCCTCCAACGCCCAGGTCGTGCTGGACGCGCTGACCGAGCGCGCGGCCGGCTTCGACGCCGAGGTCCGCGACGACCGCGACGCCTACGCGCTGCTCGCCGTCCAGGGCCCGGAGTCCCCCGGCATCCTCAAGGCGGTCACCGACGCCGACCTCGACGGCCTGAAGTACTACGCCGGACTGCCCGGCACCGTCGCGGGCGTCCCCGCGCTGATCGCCCGTACCGGCTACACCGGCGAGGACGGCTTCGAGCTGTTCGTGAAGCCCGAGCACGCCGTGCGGCTCTGGGAGGCCCTGCTGGAGGCCGGCTCCGCCGCCGGTCTGGTGCCGTGCGGGCTGTCCTGCCGGGACACCCTGCGCCTGGAGGCGGGCATGCCGCTGTACGGGCACGAGCTGACCACGGAACTGACCCCGTTCGACGCCGGTCTCGGCCGCGTGGTCAAGTTCGGCAAGGAGGGCGACTTCGTCGGCCGCGAGGCGCTCGCCGAGGCCGCCGAGCGCGCCGAGGTCCAGCCGCCGCGCGTCCTGGTCGGTCTGGTCGCCGAGGGCCGCCGGGTGCCGCGCGCCGGGTACGCCGTCGTCGCGGACGGCGCGGTGATCGGCGAGGTCACCTCCGGCGCCCCCTCCCCCACCCTCGGCAAGCCGCTGGCCATCGCCTACGTCGACGCCGCGCACGCCGCCCCCGGCAGCACCGGTGTGGGCGTGGACATCCGGGGCAGCCACGAGCCGTACGAGGTCGTGGCGCTGCCCTTCTACAAGCGCGCCAAGTAGACACTGGCGCCCGGGTCCGGCCGTCCCCGGCGTGACCCTGCGCACATTTCACCCGCGCTTCAGCGGTTCGAGCCCTTTTCCCCCGACGAGCACGTCCTCGCGTACAGGAGAATTCAGGTCATGAGCAACCCGCAGCAGTTGAGCTACAGCAAGGAGCACGAGTGGCTGTCGGCCGCCGAGGGCGGCGCGTCGACGGTCGGCATCACCGAGCACGCGGCCAACGCGCTCGGCGATGTGGTCTTCGTGCAGCTTCCCGAGGTCGGCGACCAGGTCACCGCGGGCGAGTCCTGCGGCGAGCTGGAGTCCACCAAGTCGGTCTCCGAGCTGTACTCGCCCGTCTCCGGTGAGATCACCGAGGTCAACCAGGACGTCGTGGACGACCCGTCGCTGGTGAACTCCGCGCCCTTCGAGGGTGGCTGGCTGTTCAAGGTGCGCGTCGCGGAGCAGCCCGCCGACCTGCTGACCGCCGACGAGTACACCGCTTACACCGCCGGCTGAGGAGCCAGAAGCCGTATGACTGACGTCCTGAACACGCCCCTGCACGAGCTGGACCCGGAGATCGCCGCCGCGGTCGACGCCGAGCTGCGCCGCCAGCAGTCGACCCTGGAGATGATCGCCTCCGAGAACTTCGCACCGCTCGCGGTGATGGAGGCGCAGGGGTCGGTCCTGACCAACAAGTACGCCGAGGGCTATCCGGGCCGCCGCTACTACGGCGGCTGCGAGCACGTCGACGTGGCCGAGCAGATCGCCATCGACCGGGTGAAGGAGCTGTTCGGCGCCGAGTACGCCAACGTCCAGCCGCACTCGGGCGCCTCCGCGAACCAGGCGGCGCTGTTCGCGCTGGCCCAGCCCGGTGACACCATCCTCGGGCTCGACCTGGCGCACGGCGGCCACCTCACCCACGGGATGCGGCTGAACTTCTCCGGCAAGCAGTTCGACGTGGTCGCGTACCACGTGGACGGGGAGACCGGCCTGGTCGACATGGCCGAGGTCGAGCGGCTGGCCAAGGAGCACCGCCCGAAGGTGATCATCGCGGGCTGGTCGGCGTACCCCCGGCAGCTCGACTTCGCGGAGTTCCGGCGGATCGCGGACGAGGCCGGGGCGTACCTGTGGGTGGACATGGCGCACTTCGCCGGTCTGGTCGCGGCGGGGCTGCACCCGAACCCGGTCGAGCACGCGGACGTGGTGACCTCCACCACGCACAAGACGCTCGGCGGCCCGCGCGGCGGCATCATCCTGGCCAAGAAGGACTTCGCCAAGAAGCTGAACTCCTCGGTCTTCCCCGGCTTCCAGGGCGGCCCGCTGGAGCACGTGATCGCCGCCAAGGCGGTCTCCTTCAAGGTCGCGGCCTCGGGGGACTTCAAGGAGCGCCAGCGTCGTACGGTGGAGGGTGCCCGCATCCTGGCCGAGCGACTGACCGCGCCGGACGCCCGCGAAGCCGGGGTGAACGTGCTCTCCGGCGGCACGGACGTGCACCTGATCCTGGTGGACCTGCGTGAGTCGGAGCTGGACGGGCAGCAGGCGGAGGACCGTCTCCACGAGGTCGGTATCACGGTCAACCGCAACGCGGTCCCGAACGACCCGCGGCCGCCGATGGTCACCTCCGGCCTCAGGATCGGCACGCCCGCCCTCGCCACCCGCGGCTTCACCGCCGAGGACTTCGCCGAGGTGGCGGACGTGATCGCGGAGACGCTGAAGGCGCCGTCCCCCTTCGGGGAGGCCGACGCCAAGGCGCTCGCGGCCCGTGTGCGGGTGCTGGCGGACAAGCACCCGCTGTATCCGACGCTGGGCGAGTAGTACCCCGCAGTTTCTGTCCGGGTGCCCCGCCCACTGCCGGTGGGCGGGGCACCCGTGCTGTGTCCGCACCACCATTTTGTACCTGTTCGTATTGAGGAGTCACCGTGGCCGTCTCGGTCTTCGACCTGTTCTCGATCGGCATCGGCCCGTCCAGCTCCCACACGGTCGGCCCGATGCGGGCGGCGCGCATGTTCGCCCGCCGGCTGCGCAACGAGGGCCTGCTGGACCCCGTCACCGCCGTCCGCTGCGAGCTGTACGGCTCGCTCGGCGCCACCGGCCACGGCCACGGCACCCCGAAGGCGGTGCTGCTGGGCCTGGAGGGCGCCTCCCCCCGCACGGTGGACGTGGAGGGCGCCGACGACCGGGTCGAGGCCATCCGGAAGGCGGGCCGGCTCAGCCTGCTCGGCGAGCACGAGATCGCCTTCTCCTACGACGACGACCTCGTCCTGCACCGCCGCGAGACCCTGCCGTACCACGCCAACGGCATGACGCTCTGGGCGTACGACGCCGCGGGCGAGGAGCTGCTGACCAAGACGTACTACTCGGTCGGCGGCGGCTTCGTCGTGGACGAGGAGGCGGTCGGCGCGGACCGGATCAAGCTGGACGACACGGTGCTGAAGTACCCCTTCCGCACCGGTGACGAGCTGCTGCGGCTCACCAAGGAGACCGGTCTGTCGATCTCCGCGCTGATGCTGGAGAACGAGCGGGCCTGGCGCACCGAGGAGGAGATCCGGGCGGGCCTGCTGGAGATCTGGCGGGTGATGCGCGAGTGCGTGGCCCGGGGCATGTCCCGCGAGGGCATCCTGCCGGGCGGCCTGAAGGTGCGCCGCCGCGCCGCCGTCTCCGCCCGCCAGCTCCGCGCCGAGGGCAACGCCCTCGCGCACGCCATGGAGTGGATCACCCTCTACGCGATGGCGGTGAACGAGGAGAACGCGGCGGGCGGCCGGGTGGTCACCGCGCCCACCAACGGCGCGGCCGGCATCATCCCGGCGGTGCTGCACTACTACATGGACTTCGTGCCCGGCGCCGACGAGGAGGGCGTGGTCCGCTTCCTGCTGGCGGCCGGCGCGATCGGCATGCTCTTCAAGGAGAACGCCTCCATCTCCGGCGCCGAGGTCGGCTGCCAGGGCGAGGTGGGCTCCGCCTGCTCCATGGCGGCGGGCGCGCTCGCCGAGGTGCTCGGCGGCTCCCCCGAGCAGGTGGAGAACGCGGCCGAGATCGGCATGGAGCACAACCTGGGCCTGACCTGCGACCCCGTGGGCGGCCTGGTCCAGATCCCGTGCATCGAGCGCAACGGCATGGCCTCGGTGAAGGCGGTCACCGCCGCGAAGATGGCGATGCGCGGCGACGGCTCCCACAAGGTCTCCCTCGACAAGGTCATCAAGACCATGAAGGAGACGGGCGCGGACATGAGCGTCAAGTACAAGGAGACGGCGCGCGGCGGGCTCGCGGTGAACATCATCGAGTGTTAGAGGCGTCGAGGGTGAGAAGCCGGGGGGCCTGAATACTGGGGATCATGCGCACCGACTTCGATCCCTCGGCCATGGCCCCCCACGCCTTCTACCGGCTCCTCACCTCGGTGGTGGTGCCGCGGCCGATCGCGTGGGTCTCCACGGTCCCCAGGGACCACCCGGACCGGCCGAACCTCGCGCCGCACTCGTTCTTCTCGGTCTCCTGCGTGCAGCCGCCGATCGTGCAGTTCACCTCGGTGACCCGCAAGGACTCGCTGCGGAACGTGGAGGAGACCGGCGAGTTCGTGGTGAACCTCGCGCCGGAGGGGTTGTTCCGGGAGATCAACGACACCGGGACCGACTTCCCGTCCGAGGTCAGCGAGTTCGAGGCGGTGGGGCTGGAGCCCGAGCCCTCCCTGCGGGTCAGGCCGCCTCGGGTCGCGGCCTCCCCGGCGGCGCTGGAGTGCGAGCTGCACAGCCTGCTGACGCTGGGCGACTCCACGGTGGTGTTCGGCCGGGTGGTCCACGCGGTCGTCAGCGAGGAGGCGCTCGCGAAGGACGGGCTCCCGGACATCGAGCGGCTGCGCCCGCTGTCCCGGCTGGGCCGCGACGAGTGGGGGACGCTCGGCGAGGTGCTGGAGAAGCCCCGCATCCGCTGGCGCGACTGGCAGCAGGGCGAGCGGAGCTGAGTCCCCCTCGGCCGCCGTTTCGAGCGGTCCTGCCGGTTACGCGACTTGCACGCAGGTAGCGTCGCGCGCATGCACGCGATCACTGTGACCGACCCGGCGGCCCCGAGAAGCTGAACTGGAGCGAGGTCCCCGACCCGGTGCCGGGCCGGGCGAAGTGCTGGTCGACGTGGCGGCCGCCGTTAACCGCGCCGACATCATGCAGCGGCCGGTAAGCAGGGCGCACACCGCGTCGCCGACCGGGCCGCGGCGCTGCCCGAAGTGGTGTGCACGGTCTGGTCCAGCGTCTTCATGGTGGCGCACCTGCGCCCCGGCGAGGCGCTGCTCGTGCAGGGCGGCGGCGACTACCTCGACCGCAACGTCCAGGCCCTCGCCACCAACGGCCGGCTGGTGATCACCGGCCTCCAGGGCGGCACCACGGGCGAGCTGGACATCGCCGCCCTGCTGGGCAAGGAGGGCGCCGTCATGGCGACCTCGCTGCGGGCCCGGCCGCTGCGGGAGAAGGCCGCGATCGTCGCCGGGGTGCGCGAGCACGTCTGACCGCTGATCGACTCGGGGCGGGTCCGCCCGGTCATCGACCGCGAGCTGCCGATGTCCGACGCCGCCGAGGCGCACCGCGCGCTGGACAGCGGCCACATCGGCAAGATATTGCTCACCGCGCCGCAGCACCGGTAAGGGGGGTAGGCTCGAATCAGCGCCCGATTGCTCACCTTTCGTGAAGGGGTTGCTGATGTCGACCGTTCTGTGCGTGCTCTATCCCGACCCGCAAGCGGGATATCCGCCGGTATACGCGCGGGACGAAATCCCGGACATCGGGTGGAATGTCAACGGTCGCCCCGCCCCCGCACCCAAAGGCCCGCTCGGATTCAAAGCGGGCGAACTGGTCGGGTGCGTATCGGGTGAACTCGGGCTGCGGAGCTATCTGGAGAACAACGGCCACCGGCTCATCGTCACCAGCGACAAGGACGGGGAGCAGGCCGAGTTCGACAGGTATCTCCCCGAGGCCGAGGTCGTCATCTCGCAGCCGTTCTGGCCGGCGTATCTGACGAAGGAGCGCCTGGCGAAGGCGTCCAAGCTGAAGCTGGCGCTCACCGCGGGGATCGGCTCGGACCATGTCGACTTGGACGCCGCGGCACAGGCCGGGGTCACCGTCGCCGAGGTCACCGGCTCCAACAGCGTCAGCGTGGCCGAGCACACGGTCATGATGATCCTGGCCCAGGTCCGCAACTACCTTCCCTCGCACGGGATTTCCGCCAACGGCGTCTGGAACGTCGCGGACTGCGTGGAGCGCGGCTACGACATCCAGGGCATGAAGTACGGGGCCGGTCGGGGCGGGCCGTATCGGGCTGGCCGTACTGCGGCGGCTCAGGCCGTTCGGTCTGGAGCTGCATTATCACCAGCGGCATCAACTCGATCCGGAGACCGAGAGAGAACTGGGCCTCATCTACCATCCGGATCTGGAATCGATGATCACCGACATCGACATCCTGAGCCTGCAATTGCCGCTTTACCCGTAGACAAAGAACATGCTGAACGCGGAGACCTTCGGCATGATGAAGCGCGGAACGTACGTCATCAATTGCGGGCGGGCGCAGCTCGTCGACCGGGACGCGGTAGTGGAGGCGCTGCATTCCGGCCAAATCGCCGGATACGCGGGAGACGTCTGGTATCCGCAGCCGACGCCGATCGACCATCCCTGGCGCACGATGCCGTTCAACGGAATGACGCCGCACATTTCCGGGACGACGCTTTCCGCACAGGCCCGCTATGCCGCCGGAACGCTCGACATCCTTCAGTGCTATTTCGAGGGGCGGCCTATCTGCGAGGAATATCTCGTCATCGACGCGGGAAATCTCGCCGGGGTCGGGGCCCAGTCGTACGAATTGAGGTGAGGGCTCCCGGCCGCTCAGCCGCCGTCCAGTCCCCAGGCGTCGGCGAGCAGCGAGAAGGAGCGGGCGCGGTGTGCGGGGTCGTGGGTGTAGGTCGTGATGATGAGTTCGTCGGCCGCCAGGTCCGCGACGAGCGCCTCCAGCTCGGTGACGACCGTCTCCGGGGAGCCCACCGCGCGCACCTGCTGGAAGTCGTCCACGAAGCGAGCGATCTCGGGGCTGATCACGGTCCCCAGGTCCCGTACCGGGGGCCGCAGCGGGCCGCGGTAGCCGGCGTAGATGCCGGCGGCCATCTGCTGGGCGGTGGTGAACAGGTAGTGCGCCTCCTCGTCGGTGGGGGCGACGAGGACATTGACGCCGACCATGGCGTAGGGCCGCTCGATCTCGGCGGTCTCGAACTCCCTCGAGAAGCGCGAGCGGTACAGCTCCAGCGCCTGGTGCCGCATCTGCGGGGCGAAGTGCGAGGCGAAGGCGTACGGCAGCCCGAGGTAGGCGGCGACGGCCGCGCCGTCCAGGCTGGACCCCAGCATCCACAGCGGGACCTCGGTGCCCTGGCCCGGCACCGCCTTCACCTCGGGCCTCTCCCCGTCGCGGGAGCTGAGGTAGCGGTGCAGGTCGACGACGTCCTGGACGAACGTGTCGGTGGCCGCGCCGCCCCGGCGCAGCGCGGCGGCCGTCGTCGGGTCGGTGCCCGGTGCGCGACCGAGGCCGAGGTCGATGCGGTGGCCGTACATCTCGGCGAGGGTGCCGTAGTACTCCGCGACCATCAGCGGGCTGTGGTTGGGCAGCATGACGCCGCCCGAGCCGAGCCGGATGCGTTCGCTGTGCTCGGCGGCCCGGCCGATGAGCAGGGCGGTCGCGGAGGAGGCGAAGGTGAGGACGTTGTGGTGCTCGGCGTACCAGTACCGGTGGTAGCCGAGCGCGTCCGCGAGCCGCACCAGCTCGACGGACTGGTTGAGCGCGGTGGGCGTATCGGTGCCCGAGGCCACGGGTACGAGGTCGAGGATCGACAGCGGAACGCGCGGAGTAGTCATGTCGGCGCCACAATCATCGGGAGCAAAGTACCTCCCAGCGAACGTTTCACAGGCGGGACCGGCCCGCAATCAGAGCCGGCCCCGCATGACCGGGTACGGCGGTGCCGAGTCCGGCAAGACCGTCTCCCAGAACGCGGCCAGAGAGGTAGAGGTAACTCACAGGCGTCCGGTGCGGTGTGCCCGGGCATGGTGTCTGTAGTTCCAACTCCCCCTACTTCTCCGTCCCGCAGCGGTGGCGATGTCCTCGCCGGGGCGGGTTCGCCTGCCAGGAGAACGCATGTCTCTGAGCCTTCGGTTCACGGTCCGCAGTGACAAGGGCCTGGTCCGGGAAGTCAATGAGGACTCGGTGTACGCGGCCCCGCATCTGCTGGTGGTGGCGGACGGGATGGGCGGGCACGCCGCGGGTGAGGTGGCCAGTTCCGTGGTGATCTCGCACATGGCCGAGCTGGGGCCGGAGCGGACGCGGGCGGAGCCCATGGAGGCGTTGCGCGGGGCGATACTCGCCGGGAACCGGGCCATCGCCGAGGCGGTGCGGACCTCGCCCGAGCTGGAGGGGATGGGGACCACGCTCACGGCGGTGCTGATGGAGGCCGACAGCGACCAGTTCGTCGTGGCCAACGTCGGGGACTCCCGTACGTATCTGATGCGCGCCGGTGAGCTGGTGCTGCTGACCCGTGACGACTCCCTCGTGCAGACCCTGCTGGACGACGGTCGGATCACGCCCGCCGAGGCGCTCGCGCATCCCCAGCGGTCCATGGTGACGAAGGCGCTGGTCGGCGGGGAGTCGCTCAGCCCGACCCTGTTCCGCCTGGAGACCCTGCCCGGCGACCGCTTCCTGCTCTGCTCCGACGGCCTCTCCGACCTCGTCCCCGAGTCCGAACTCGCCGCGGCGCTCTGCCTGTCCGGCCGGGACGAGGCCGCCGACCGGCTGGTGGAGCTGGCGCTCGGCGCGGGCGGCAGGGACAACGTGTCCGTCGTGGTGGCCGACGTCGTCCAGGGCGGAGCCTCCGCGACTCCGGTCATCTCCCGCGCGCCCCTCCAGGCCCCCCACCGGCACAGGCGCACCGCCTACGCGGTGGCCGCCGCCGCCCTGGCCGCCGGCCTCGCGGCGTACCTGCTCAGGTCGCGCTAGCGAGCCGGTCCAGCTCGGTCAGCACCGACTCCGCGTGCCGGGCGGGATCGGGGACGGGGTGGATCAGCGACCGCACGGCACCCGTGCGGTCCAGCACGACCCCGGCCCGCTCGAACAGCGCGCGGCCCTCGGCCCGTACCTCGGGAACGCCCAACTCCCGCCCGAGGGAGAGGTCCTCGTCCCCGATCAAGGGGTAGCCGAGTCCGCGGCCGGCCGCGAACTCCGCCAGGTGACCGGGGGCATGCGCACTCACCCCGAGCACCCGGGCCCCGGCACGGGCGAACCTCGCCGCCGCGTCCCGCGCGGAGCACAACCCCGTGGTGCAGCCGCCGAGTTCGGGCACGCGCTCCCCGATGCCGGGTTCGGTGATGAAGAACAGCACGGTCCACTCGTGGTCGGGGGACGGCACGGTGACCGGGCCCTCGGACGTCATCGCGGTGCGCTGCATGAAGGTTCCTCCGTTGGGTCGTGAACACGCTCGGAGCGAGATGTTCCGAGCGACGGCGCCGGGGGCACAAGACCTTCATGCTCCATGGCATCGACGTCAGCGCGTATCAGTCCTCGTCGTACGAGACCGACGGACTCTCGTTCGCCTTCATAAAGGCGACGGAGGGTCGTTCGTACGTCAACTCGAGACTCGCGGCCCAGACGAAGACGGCGCGGGACGCGGGTCTGGTCACGGGCTTCTACCACTTCCTGTGGCCGGGCAACCTGACCGCCCAGGCCGAGTACTTCCTCAGCCACGCCCCCGACCGGCCGGGCGACATCCTGGCCGTCGACTGGGAGGTCACCGGTGACGGTACGCACGCGAGCAACGCGGAGAAGGACACCTTCATCCGCAAGCTGCGCAGTCTGCGGCCCGACAACCGGGTGGTGCTGTACACCAACCGGGACTACTGGCTGAACATCGACACCACGTCGTACGCGGGCGACGGGCTGTGGATCGCCGACTACGTGAGCGCCGGAAAGCCCCGGATCAAGGCGGACTGGAAGTTCCACCAGTACACCTCGGAGCCGCACGACAAGAACGTGGCGGACTTCTCCAGCAAGGCCGCGCTCAAGCAGTGGGCGACCGGGAGGTGACGGGAGGGGTGCCCGCGCGGCGCGGACACCCCCGCCGGGTGCGTCACTTGTTCAGGTAGGCCCAGAACTCGTCGAACGTCAGCACCTTGTCGCCGTCGATGTCACGGGTCTTGATGACCGCCTCGGCGACCGTCTCGGTGACGTTGAAGTCGCCCTGCTGGGCGAGCGCGGACTTGAACTCGGCCGCGGTGATGAACCCGTCGCCGTCCGCGTCTATCCGCTGGAACTGCTTGCGTGCTTCCTCGATGTCCGCCACCGATCCGCCCCTCTGTGCTCGTACTTCTCATACCGTGTCGGCGTACTGCCGCTGGTCAGATTAACGCTCCCCACCACCAGCGGTTCCCCCGGACCGAGAGGCGGGCACGATGGAGACGTTGCCGGATCTGCTCGACGCGGTGGCCGACGACCGTTTCCTGCCCTCGGACGGCACGGTGACCGTCCTCCCCCAGCTCTGCCAACGGGACGCCGGCGTACTGGCGTTCACCGCGCACACCCTCGTCGTCACCGACGAGGACCCCGCCTGGGTACGCGCCACCCTGGCCGCCGTGGACTGCGACCCCCTCGCCGCCCCCATGCACCCCCGCTTCCTCACCGCCCTCATGGACCGCACCGGCCGCACGGCGGAGACCGTCGACGCGCTCTGGGTCGGCACTCCCCTGCCGGGCCCGCCCGCACTGCCGCTGCGGGAGATCGCGGACACCGGCCATCCCCGCGTGGTCCGCGCGCATCGCCGCCGGGACGCCGTGCGGGTGTGGGCGGCGGACGGCGGGCTGCTGGTCACCGGGCGCGGGGTGGGTGGGCGGCTGGAGGTGGCACTGGAGGTGGACGGCGGGGGCGCGGGGCTGGGGCGCGCCCTGGCCACCTCCGCGCGACAGTTGGCCAGCGGGCCCGTGTGGGCGCAGATTTCGCCGGGGAACGCCCGGAGCACGCGGGCGTTCCTGTCGGCGGGGTACCGGCCCGTCGGGGCCGAGGTGTTGTTTCAGTGCCAGGGGCGGTAGTACGGGTTGCTCTGGCAGTTGCTCATGATCTCGGTCTTGGTGGCCTTGTCGACCGGGCAGACGCCGATGACGTACTGGCGCTGGATGCCGCCGGGGAAGGCGACCTCGACCTGGTCGGCCCACTTGTGGGTGTCGCCGATGGTCTTGTTGACGTCCACCCCGCCGGGGGCGTCGATGTAGTAGTTGTAGCCCGACTTGTACCAGGTCTTGTACAGGTCGTGGTCGTAGGTCGTGGAGACGTACGGCGAGGGCTGGTTGACGAGGACGTACTGCTCCACGTCGTACTGGCCGTTCACCGTGTCCTTGGGCAGGAAGCCCTCCTCGAAGACGACGGCCGGGCCGCGGCTGTCGCTGCGGTAGAGGGTGCCGCAGCCGGTGCGCCACACCGGGTCCGGGGTGATCCGGTCGACGTCCACCCGGCGGTCGGCGGCGGCGTGCACCTTGTCCTGGAACTGCGGACAGGAGGGCGCGGCGGCGCGGGTCTTCAGGTCCGCCGGAGCGGCGGCGGGCGTGGCGGCCGTGGTGGCGAGGACGGCGCCGAGGGAGAGGGCGGCAGCGGTGACGCTGCGCCGCAGACGAGTTGTGATCATGCCCAGCACGATGGCGGTCCGGCCGGGACGTTCGGTGGATCATCACCCCATCGGGGGCGTGTCCGCCGGCCTCAAGTCAGCTGTTCCTAGCGGTCGGAGACCCGCATCTCGAACCAGGTGGTCTTGCCCCGGGGCAGCAGGTCGACGCCCCAGCGGTCCGCGAGCTTGTCGACGAGGAACAGCCCCCGCCCGCTGATGTCCATCTCCTGCACCGGCATCAGGCAGGGCAGCCCCCGCGAGGGGTCGCGCACCTCGACGCGGACCCAGCCGCGCCGGCGGCGCATCCGCAGTCCGAACACGCGGGCGCCGGTGTGGCGTACGGCGTTTCCCACGAGTTCGGAGACGAGTAAGACCGCGTCCTCGGTCAGCTTGGGGGTGAGCCCCCAGTGCCGCAGGATGACGATCTGGGCGAGTCTGCGCGCGGTGGCGGCGGACTCGGGACGCGACGGGAGCGGAACCTCCCCCTCCGCGGGGTTGCCGAAGAGTTCGAGCGCTCTGAGCCCTTGTTCGTCCTCGACCGCGGGCGACCAACGCGCCGCGGCAGCACGGCTGTGTCCCCGTGGCTGATCGATGCCATCCAGCCCCGCCATGGCCCCATGATGGCCGTCGCGGCGGGCCTCCGGGGCCGATCCGGAGGAATACGCCCCCCGTGCGCCCCCGGTCTGCTCCATTCTCTCGGCATATGCCAGGGGCAGGTGAGGGTCGACGGTGGCCCGGTCGACCTGCGGCGACGGCTCGGTTCCGGGCAATCGTGCGGCTCCCTCGGCGAGGCAGGCTTAAGGTGCGGTTAAGGCTCCCATAAAGCTGCCCGCCGAGAGAACCGAATCAGACGACGCGTCAATTGCAAGGGCCGCGGGGGTTCTTCTCGGCCCCTCAGAGGAACTTGGCCTTGCCCGGCCCCTCCTCCACGAAGCTGCGCATCCCCCGCTCGCGGTCCTCGGTGGCGAACAGCCCCGCGAACCAGTTCCGCTCCACCGTCAGCCCGGTGTCGATGTCGGTCTCCAGGCCGGCGTCGACCGCCTCCTTCGCGGCGCGCAGCGCGAGCGCCGGGCCCTGGGCGAGCCGGGCGGCCCAGGCGTGCGCCTGCTCGTACACCTCGTCGGCGGGGACGACCCGGTCCACCAGGCCGAGGGCGAGGGCCTCCTCGGCCTTGACCATGCGGCCGGTGAAGATGAGGTCCTTCGCCTTGGAGGGGCCGATCAGCCGGGGCAGCCGCTGGGTGCCGCCCGCGCCGGGGATCAGACCGAGCAGGATCTCGGGCTGGCCCAGCTTGGCGTTCTCCCCGGCGATCCGGTAGTCCGCGCAGAGTGCCAGCTCGCAGCCGCCACCGAGCGCGTACCCGGTGACGGCGGCGACGACGGGCTTGGGGATGCGGGCGACGGCGGTGAAGGCGTCCTGGAGGGCGCGGGCGCGCAGGACCATCGCGGTGTGGTCCATCGCCTGCATCTCCTTGATGTCCGCGCCCGCCGCGAACACCTTCTCCCCGCCGTAGATCACAACGGCGCGCACGTCCTCGCGGCGCGTGGCCTCCTCAGCGAGTTCCTTCAGCCGGTCCTGCGTGGCGACGTCCAGCGCGTTCATCGGCGGCCGGTCCAGGCGCAGCGTGCCGACGCCTTCGGCGACTTCGAGATTCACGGTCATGCGCAGCAGGTTAACGGCCACTAACGCCGACGGGCCCGGTGCCGTTCCTCACAGCACCGGGCCCGCCGTCCACTCGGTCCTACTTCTTCCAGTCGGCCCAGCTCATGTTCCAGCCGTTGAGGCCGTTCTCCGGGGCGACCGTGCGGTCGTGGGAGTTCTTCACGACGACCACGTCACCGACCATGGACCGGTTGAAGAACCAGGCCGCCGGGACCCCGCCGTCGTAGCCGCCGCGCACGTCGCGCAGGCCCACGCAGCCGTGGCTGGCGTTGTAGTTGCCGAAGGCGCCGCCGCCCCAGTAGTTGCCGTGGATGAAGGTGCCGGAGTCGGTGAGGCGGATGGCGTGCGGCACGTCCTTGATGTCGTACTCGCCGCCGTAGCCGACCGTCTCGCCGTTCATCCGGGTCACGGAGAGCTTCTCGGTCATGACCATCTTGCCGTTCCAGGTCTCGTAACCGGGCTTGCCGGTGGTGACCGGGAGGGTCTTGAGGGTCTTGCCGTCCCGCACGACCTTCATGGTGTGCTTCTTCGCGTCGACGTAGGAGATCTGGCTGCGGCCGATGGTGAACTTCACCGTCTTGCGCTGCTTGCCGTAGACCCCGTCGCGGCCCTCGACGCCGTCCAGGTCGAGGTCGACGGTGACCTTGGTGCCGGGCTTCCAGTAGCTCTCCGGGCGGAAGTCCAGGCGGTCGTTGCCGAACCAGTGGCCCGCGACGTCCACCGCGGGCTCGGTCTTGATCCGGATGGCCTTCTCCACCGCGGCCGGGTCGGTGATGCCCCGCGTGAAGCGCAGCGAGAACGGCATGCCGACACCGACGGTGGAGCCGTCCTCCGGGGTGAAGGTACCCATGAAGGTGTTCTTGGGCGTCAGCGTGGTGAAGCTGGAGTCCTCGGCGGCCTTGCGGCCCCGCGAGTCCTCGGCGACCGCGTGCACCGTGTACTTGGTGGCGGCGGCCAGGTGCCGGGTCGGGGTCCAGGCGGCGCCGCCCTTGGCGAGCGTGCCGTCGACCTCGGTGCCCTTGCTGTCCTTGACGACCACGCTGGTCAGCCGGCCCCCGGCGACCTTCACGTTCAGCGCGCCGCTGGTGTCCACGGCCTGGGCGCCGGACTTGGGCGCGATGGTGACGGCGGCCGAGGACTGCTTGTCCTGGCCGTCCTTGTTCTTGGCGTTGCCGGACCCGCTCCCCGTGGTCTCGCCGCCGCCGCAGGCGGCCAGCGACAGCACGAGCGCCCCCGCCATGAGCGCCAGCCCCTTACGACCCCTGTGCCGAGTTCCTGCCGAAGCCCCCGATATCGGCCGCACGTTCAAGTCGTTCTCCCCTCCCGGACCTGGTCACAGGTCCACACCCCGGCGCGTCCCGCGCTCATCTGGGCATGCTAGCCGCCGGTTTCCGGGCTCGGTGTCCGTCGAATGTCACCGTTCAGTCGCAACTTCAACGAGTCGCCGAGACCCGGAATCCCGCAGCTCACCGGGTCACTGGAGCACGCTGCCCGCCTTCCACTGCTTCCATGCCATGTTCCACCCGCTGAGGCCGTTGTCCGGGGAGACCGTCTTGTCCTTGCTGTGGACGACCTCGATGACGTCGCCGACGAGGCTGCGGTCGAAGAACCAGCCCGCCGGGGTGTCCGCGCCGCCGCCCTTGACGTCCCTCAGTCCCACGCATCCGTGGCTGACGTTGACTTCGCCCGGCGACTCGGGCGACCAGTAGTTGCCGTGCAGGAAGGTGCCGGAGTCGGTGAGCTTCATGGCGTGCGGCACGTCCGGGATGTCGTACTCCCCGCCGAAGCCGACCGTCTGGCTGTTCATGCGGGTCACCTCCAGCATGTCCATCACCACCATCTTGCCGTTGTACGTGGGCGTCTTGGGGGCGCCCGCGGTGATCGGCACGGTGGCCAGGAGTTCGCCGTCCCGGCGCACCTCCATGGTGTGCGCGGCCGCGTCGACCAGGGAGACCTGGCTGCGGCCGACGGTGAAGGAGATGGTCTTGCGCTGGAGCCCGTAGACGCCGGGCGCCCCCTCCACGTCGCGCAGGGCGAGGTCGACGGTGACCTCGGTGCCGGGCTTCCAGTAACGCTCGGGGCGGAAGTCCAGCCGGTTCTTGCCGAACCAGTGGGCGCGGATGTCGACGGCCGGTTTCGCGGTGACGCGTACGGCCTTCTCCACGGCGGCCCGGTCGGTGATGTCCCGGTTGAAGGCGAGGGAGACGATCATCCCGGTGCCCACCGTGGAACGGTTCTCCGGGGTGACGTAGCCGATGAACCGCTGGTCGGGGACGTAGGTGGTGAACGTGGTGTGCCGGGCCGAGCGGCGGCCGTCGCCGTCCACGGCGACCGCGTCCACGGTGTAGCGGGCGGCGAGGGCCAGCTTGTCGTCGTCCGGTTTCCAGGTACGGCCATCCTTGGCGATGCGCCCGGTGACGGCGGTGTCCTGCGCGTCCTGGGAGCGGGTCACCGTGACCTTCTCCAGCCGCCCTTCGGGCACCTTCACCCGCAGCCGCTCGCCGGGGCGCACCCCCTTGCCGCCGTCGTCCGGGGTCACCCGGATGACGTCCTCGACGGCCGGGGGTCTGCCCGGCGGGCCGCCGATGCCCAGGGGGCCGGAGCCGTCCGCGGTGCAGCCGGCGGCCCCGGCCAGCAGTCCCGCCCATGAAAGTGCCGTGGCCAGTGCGGCCAGCGCGCGCCGCGCGCGTCCTTGTAGGTGCCTCACGCCGACACAACGACGCGGCACGCTCCGGGGAAACGTGAGTGCGACCCCGCAGGTGGGCAGAACAGAGGGAAGGACGACGCGAAGGGGAGCCGCCGCGCCCGCGCCGGAGCCGTCGGGGCGCTGCCGTACCGGTCGGCCGAGCGTGCCCGGGGCCTCGAAAAGAGCCCGCGGGGTGCGGTCGGCCCTTCGGCGCGGGCGGTCGTGCCCCGGAAGGCCGAGCCACTGAAAGAGGGGCCGACTGGTGACGAGCGCAGCCGAGCAGCGGGCACGGGCCGGGGAACCGCCCGCCCAGAGCGGGACCGCCACTTCCCCGGTGCGCGGTGCCCGGCGCGCCGCGCCGCCCGCGTGGCCGGGGACGCCGACCCCGCTGGGGGCCCGGTTCCGTACCGGCCCGGACGGGGTGGCGGGCACCAACTTCGCGCTGTGGGCGGGCGGCGCGGAGGCGGTGCGGCTGTGCCTGTTCGACGAGCGGGGCCGGGAGACCCAGGTCCGCCTCACCGAGCTGACGCACGAGATCTGGCACGGCTTCGTGCCCGGCGTGCTACCCGGCCGGCGCTACGGCTACCGGGTGGAGGGCCGCTGGGACCCGTGGGCCGGCGCCCGCTGGAACCCGGCGAAGCTGCTGCTGGACCCGTACGCCCGCGCGGTGGACGGTGAGTTCGCGCTGCCGCCGGAGGTGTACGGGCATGTGCGGGACTGGCCGGAGCAGGCTTACGCGGACACCGTGCGGGACGAGCGGGACTCGGCGCCCTTCGTGCCCAAGGGCGTGGTGGTGCACGACGACGACGACTGGTCCGACGACCGCCGCCCCAAGACGCCGTGGGCGGACTCGGTCATCTACGAACTGCACGTCAAGGGCTTCACCAAGCTCCACCCCGGCATCCCGGAGGAACTGCGCGGCACCTACGCCGGTCTCGCACACCCGGCGGCGATCGAGCACCTGGTGAAACTGGGCGTGACGGCGGTGGAGCTGCTCCCCGTCCACCAGTTCGCGCACGAGGACCATCTGCTGCGCCGGGGCCTGAAGAACTACTGGGGCTACAACTCCATCGGCTACTTCGCCCCGCACGCGGCCTACGCGGCCTCCGGCACCACCGGCCAGCAGGTCGGCGAGTTCAAGCGGATGGTGCGCGCGCTGCACGCGGCCGGCATCGAGGTGATCCTCGACGTGGTCTACAACCACACCGCCGAGGCGGGTGAACTCGGCCCCACACTCTCCCTGAAGGGCATCGACAACCGGGGCTACTACCGCCTCCAGTCCGACGCCCGCCGTTACGCCGACTACACCGGCTGCGGCAACACCCTGCACGTGGTCCAGCCCCAGGTGCTCCGGCTGATCACGGACTCGCTGCGCTACTGGGTCACCGAGATGGGTGTGGACGGCTTCCGCTTCGACCTGGCGGCGGCACTGGCCCGCTCGATGCACGACGTCGACATGCTGTCGCCCTTTCTGGCCGTCATCGCCCAGGACCCGGTGCTGCGCCGGGTGAAGCTGATCGCCGAGCCGTGGGACATCGGCTCCGGCGGCTACCAGGTGGGCGCCTTCCCGCCGTTGTGGACGGAGTGGAACGACCGCTACCGCGACACGGTGCGCGACTTCTGGCGGCACGCGCTCCCGGACGTCCGCGAGATGGGCTACCGGCTGTCGGGCTCCAGCGACCTGTACGCCTGGGGCGGCCGCCGCCCGTACGCCTCGGTCAACTTCGTCACCGCGCACGACGGTTTCACCCTGCGGGACCTGGTCTCGTACCACGGCAAGCACAACGAGGCCAACGGCGAGGACAACCGGGACGGCACCGACGACAACCGTTCCTGGAACTGCGGCGCCGAGGGCGAGACGGATGACGCGGGCGTACGGGCCCTGCGCAGGCGGCAGTTGCGGAACCTGCTGACCACGCTGTTGCTGTCCACCGGGGTGCCGATGCTGGTCGCGGGCGACGAGCTGGGCCGCACCCAGGGCGGCAACAACAACGCCTACTGCCAGGACGGCGAGCTGAGCTGGCTGGACTGGTCCCTGTTGGACGACCCGGACTGGCGGCCCCTGTTCGACCTGACCTGCCGGCTGATCGCGCTGCGCCACCGGCACCCGGTGCTGCACCGCCGGGCTTTCTTCTCGGGCCGGGCGCACTCGGCGGACGGCCTGCGCGACCTGGCATGGTTCACCGCCAGGGGCGCGGAGATGACCGAGGGCGACTGGTACGCACCCGCCGCCACGCTTGGCATGTATCTGTCCGGCCGGGACATTCCGGGGCGGGACGAGCGGGGTGCGGCGGTGGTGGACGACAGCTTCCTCGCCGTGCTGCACGCCGGGCACGAGCCGACCGGCTTCACTCTTCCGGGCGCACCCTGGGCGACGGGCTACGAGGTGGTGGTGGACACCTCGGGCGAGGAACAGCACCGGGCGCCGGACACCGCGCTCGACGCGGACACCGAAATCACCGTGCCCGCGCGGACGGTGCTGCTGCTACGGGTCGTCTGAGGGGGGCGGAGGGGCTGGAAAACTCGGTGGGCGGGACGGGGGCCGGTCCGTACGCTGACACCGGTGTCCACCAACTCTCCCCCCGCCCGGCGCCGCTCCGCCGCCCGCACCCTGCTGCGGCTGTGGCCCTACGTACGCCCGGTGCGCGCACGCTGGTTCGCGGCCGCCATCATCGCCGTCGTCGCCTCCTGTCTCGGCCTGGTGATCCCGCTCGTCCTGAAGTGGATGGTCGACGGCCCGGTGGCCGCGCGCGATCCGGCCGGGGTGTGGCTGGGCGCGCTGTACCTGCTGCTGATCGGCGTGGCGGAGGCGCTGCTGTTCGGCATAAGGCGCTGGCTGGTGGCCCGTCCGCTGGCGGGCGTGGAGGCGGGCATGCGTGCCGACCTCTACCGGCGGCTCCAGCGGCTCCCGGTGGCCTTCCACGACCGCTGGCCCTCGGGCCAGTTGCTGTCGCGGGGCACCGGCGACCTGATGCTGGTGCGGATGTTCCTCGCCTTCCCGCTGACCTTCCTGCTGGTCAACGGCGTGACGATCGTCCTGGGGCTAGGGATCATGCTGGTGCAGGACTGGGTGCTCGGCCTGGTCGTCCTCGGTCCCGCCGTGCCGCTGCTGTGGGTCTGCGTGGTCGTGGAGCAGCGGTACGCGCACGCGGCCCGGCAGGCGCAGGACCAGGTCGGCGACCTGACCACCCTGGTCGAGGAGAGCGTGCTCGGCATCCGGGTCGTCAAGGGCTTCGGGCGCCACCGCAGCCAGGCGCGCGCGTTCCGGCGTACGGCGGTGATGCTGCGGGACACCGAGATCGGCAAGGCGCGGCTGCTGGCCGTCATCTGGGCGGTCATCGTGACGCTGCCGGAGGTGGCGATCGGGGCCGCGCTGGTGCTGGGCGTGCTGCGGGTGGCGGACGGCTCGCTGTCGGCGGGCACGCTGGTCGCGTTCCTGAGCACGGCGCTGGCGCTGCGCTGGCCGGTGGAGTCCATCGGCTTCCTGCTGGCGATGTGCCAGGAGGCGGCGACGGCCACGGAACGCTACTTCGAGGTGCTCGACGAGCGTCCGGAAGGCGACGCCGAGACGTATGCCGCAGCCGCCGTCCCCGAGCCCGGCGAGCGCGGCCTCCGTTTCGAGGGCGTGGGTTTCCGCCACGCCGACGCGGCCCCCGGCACCCGGCCGGTGCTGGACGGGGTCGACCTGCACATCCGCCCCGGCGAGTCGATGGCGCTGGTCGGCGCGACCGGCAGCGGCAAGACCACCCTGACCTCGCTGGTCCCCCGCCTGCACGACGCCACCTCGGGCCGCATCACCCTCAACGGCGTCGACATCACCGCCCTCCCCCGCGAGGAACTGCGCGCCCGGGTCGCCGTCGCCTTCGAGGAGCCGACCCTGTTCTCCACGAGCGTGGCGGAGAACGTCCTCATGGGCGCCGGGGAGGGCGCGGGCCGGGACGAGCTGGAGCGGGCGCTCGCCGTGGCGCACGCCGACTTCGCGCACGCGCTGCCCGAGGGCCCGGACACCCGGGTCGGCGAACAGGGCCTGAGTCTGTCCGGCGGCCAGCGCCAGCGCCTCGCGCTGGCCCGCGCGGTGGCCGGGCGGCCGGAGTTCCTGGTGCTGGACGACCCGCTGTCCGCGCTCGACGTGCACACCGAGGCGGCCGTGGAGGCGGCGCTGCGCCGGGTGCTGGCCGACACCACCGCGCTGATCGTGGCCCACCGCCCGTCCACCGTGCTGCTGGCCGACCGGGTCGCCCTGCTCTCCGACGGCCGGATCACCGCCGTCGGCACCCACCACGAACTGCTGCGCACCAACGCCGAGTACGCCCATCTGATGTCCGGCGGCCCGCGCGAGGCTCCCGAGGAACCCGAGGATTCCCGATGACCACCACGACGTCCGCCGCCCCCACCACGGACGACGACCTACCCGATCCGAATCTCCCGCAGGACTCCGGCGACCCATTCGACCGGGACGTCCTGCCCACCCCGCCCGGTGCCACCGCCGCCCTGCTGCGCTCGCTGCTCGCCCCGCGCCGGGCCCGCGTCGCGCTCACCGTGCTCCTGCTGCTGCTCCAGCAGGCGGCGGCGCAGACCGGCCCGCTGCTGGTGGCGTACGCCATCGACACCGCCGTACCGGCCGTGCGCCGGCACGACCACGGGCCGCTGCTCGCCGTGGCGGCGGGGTACGCGCTGTGCGCGCTGGCTTCCGGCGGGCTCCAGTACGCGTTCATCCGGGCGTCCGCGTGGGTCAACCAGGACGTGCTGCTGGACCTGCGCGGCCGGATCTTCCGGCACGCGCAGGCGCTCAGCGTGGACTTCCACGAGCGCTACACCTCCGGCCGGCTGATCTCCCGCTCCACCACGGACGTGGAGGCGCTGCGCGAACTCCTCGACGAGGGGCTCCAGGAGCTGGTCACGGTGGTGCTGTCCTTCGTCTACATCTCCGCCCTGCTGCTCTGGCTCGACCTGGGCCTCGGCGCGGTCGCGGTCGCCTCGTTCGTGCCGCTGTACCTGCTGGTGCGGCGCTATCAGCGGCGCGCGCAGCGGGTCTTCGCCGCGCGCTCCACGGCCATCGCGGCGCTGATCGTGAAGTTCGTGGAGACGATGAACGGCATCCGCCCGGTGCGCGCCTTTCGCCGCGAGGCGGCCAACGACGCCGAGTTCGCCACGCTGAACCGGCGCCACGAGCGCAGCAACGGCGACTCGCTGCTGGAGATGGCGCAGTACGTGGTCGGCTCCCGGCTGGTGGCCAACACCGCCGTCGCCGGGATCGTGCTGTGGGGCGCCTACCGGGTGGCCTCCGACACCCTGGCGCTCGGTGTGCTGGCGGCGGCGGTGCTGTATCTGCGGCGGCTGTACGACCCGATCGACCGGCTCGGCATGTTCCTCAACTCCTACCAGTCGGCGGGCGCGTCCCTGGAGAAGATCGCCGGTCTGCTGGCTCAGACCCCGTCCGTGCCGGAGCCCGCCGAGTCCCGCGAACTCCCGCCGTTGAAGAGCGATTTCCCCGGCCGCGAGGTGGTCTTCGACGGGGTCCGGTTCGCCTACCGCACCGGCGGCGAGGTGCTCCCCCGCTTCGACCTGACGCTGCCGGCCGGGCAGACGGTCGCCGTGGTCGGCTCCACGGGCGCGGGCAAGTCGACGCTGGCCAAGCTGCTGGCCCGCTTCTACGACCCCACCGAGGGCGCCGTCCTGCTCGACGGGGTGGACCTGCGCGAGCTGGCGCTGCCGGAACTGCGGCGCGGGGTGGTGATGGTGACCCAGGAGGCGTTCCTGTTCTCCGGCACGGTGGCGGAGAACATCGCCATCGGCCGCCCCGAGGCCACCCGGGAGGAGATCGAGCACGCGGCGAAGGCCATCGGCGCGTACGAGTTCATCAGCGCCCTGCCCGACGGCTACGACACCGACGTACGCAAGCGCGGCGGCCGCATCTCCGCAGGCCAGCGCCAACTGGTGGCGTTCGCGCGGGCATTGCTCGCCGACCCGGCGGTGCTGATCCTGGACGAGGCGACCAGCTCGCTGGACGTGCCGGGTGAGCGTGCGGTGCAGCGGGCGATGACGACCGTGCTGCGCGGCCGTACGGCGGTGGTGATCGCGCACCGGCTGTCCACGGTGGAGATCGCCGACCGGGTGCTGGTGATGGAGCACGGCCGGATCGTCGAGGACGGCCGCCCGGACCAACTGATCGCCGGTTCCGGTAGGTTCTCCGAGCTGCACAAGGCGTGGCGGGACAGTCTGGCTCAGTGACGGCCGGTGGAACGGGGGCAGGATGATCGACGCGTATGGAGATCCCGGCATACCTGATACGCGCGGCGGCTGGCGCTACTTGTGGTGGCTGGCCCTGCGCCAGCCGGGGCGTTCGCTGGCCGGCGCGGTGTTCGGCTCGGCCTGGCTGGTGCTGATGGCGGCCCAGCCGTACCTGCTCTCGCGGGCGGTGGACGACGGGCTGGTGCCGGGGCGGCTCGGGGTGCTGGCCGCCTGGACCGGCGCCATGTTCGCGGCCGGGGTGGGGTGCGCGTGGCTGAGCATCATGCGGCACCGCACCATGACCCGGGTGCGGATGGACGCCAACTTCCGCACGGTGAAGCTGGTGGTGGAGCACGCGGCTCGGCTGGGCGCCGCGCTGCCGCGCCGGGTGGGGGCCGGTGAGGTCGTCACCGTCGGGGTCGGCGATGTGCAGACCCTCGCGCAGGCGCTGACCGTGATGGGGCCGGGCGTCGGCTCGGTCGTCGTCTACTCGGTGGTGGCCGCGCAACTGCTCACCATCTCCGGCTCGGTGGCCGCCGTGGTGCTGCTGGGCGTGCCGGTCATCGCGCTGCTCACCGGCCCGCTGACCCGCCGCCTGCAGGGCACCGAGACCGAGTACCGGGAGCGCCAGGGCATCCTCACGGCCCGCATCGGTGACCTCGCGGGGGGCCTGCGCGTCCTGGGCGGACTCGGCGGCAAGTCGCTGTTCGCGGACGCCTTCGCCAGGGACTCCGGGCGGTTGCGGGAGCAGGGGTACCGGGTGGGCGCGGTGACGAGCTGGGTGCAGGCGCTCGGTCTCGGCCTGCCGACGCTGTTCCTCGCCGCGGTGACCTGGCTGGCGGCCCGGCTGGCCGCCGAGGGCGCGATCACGGTGGGCGAGCTGGTGTCGGTGTACGGGTACGCGGCGGTGCTGATCGGCCCGGTCGCCTTCTTCGTGGAGATGAACTACGACCTGAACCGCGCGGTGGTGGCCGCCCGCCGGGTGGTGGCCCTGCTCCGGCTGGAGCCCGAACCGGACGACGGCACGCTCACCGCCCCTGAGGGCCCGGCCGAGCTGCACGACCCGGCGTCGGGCGTACGAGTGGCGCCGGGCCGGCTGACCGCAGTGGTCGCGGCCCGCTCCGCCGACACCGCCGCCGTGATGGACCGGCTCGGCCGGTACGGGCCGACCGAGGCTCTGTGGGGCGGCGTACGCCTGGACGCGGTGCCGCTGGCCGAGGTGCGCTCTCGGGTGCTGGTCGCGGACAACGAGGCCGACCTCTTCGCCGGGCCCCTGCTGGAGACCGTGTCCGCCGGGCGCCCGGCGGACGAGGCCGCGGTGCGCCGGGCGGTACGGGCAGCGGTCGCCGAGGACGTCGTACGGGGACTGCCCGACGGACTGGACACGGTGGTGTCCGGGCAGGGCCGCAGCCTCTCCGGGGGCCAGCGGCAGCGGGTCCGGCTGGCACGGGCGCTGCTGGCCGACCCGGAGGTGCTGCTCGCCGTCGAGCCGACCTCGGCGCTGGACGCGCACACCGAGTCGGCGGTCGCGCACCGGCTGCGCGAGGCGCGGGAGGGCCGTACGACGGTGGTGACGTCGACCTCGCCGCTGCTGCTGGACGTGGCGGACACGGTGCTGTTCCTGGTCGACGGCAAGGTGGCCGCGAGCGGCCCGCACCGGCTGCTGCTGGACCGCGAGAAGGGCTACCGGGCTCTGGTGGCACGGGACTTGGGTGACGGGGAGGCCCTGCGGTGACGACGGACACGGGAGCGCTGCCGGTCGCGGACCGGGGCACGGTACGGCGGGCGGCGGCCCGGTTGGTCCGCGCCGACGGGCGGGCCTTCGCGGCCGCGCTGGCCCTGAACGCGCTGGCGGCCGGTGCGGGCATCGTGGGCCCCTGGCTGGTCGGCCGGATCGTGGACGAGGTCCGGGCCGGGCGCGGTGCAGGCGCGGTGGACCGGCTCGCGCTGTGGATTCTGCTGTGCGCGCTGGCCCAGTTGGTGCTGGCCCGCTGGGCGCGGTACGTGGCGCACCGGTTCGGGGAGCGGACGCTGGCGCGGGTGCGCGAGACCTTCGTCGAACGGCTGCTGGGGCTGCCCGCGTCGGTGGTCGAGCGGGCCGGCACCGGCGACCTGACGGCGCGCGGCACGGCGGACGTGGCCACGGTCGGCACCACGCTGCGGGACATCGGCCCCGAGCTGCTGGTGTACGCGGTGCAGGCGCTGTTCGTGCTCGGCGCGGTGTTCGCGCTCGACCCCTGGCTCGGCCTGTTCGGGCTGCTCGGCCTGACCCCGGTGTGGCTGGCGGTGCGCTGGTACCTGCGGCGGGCGCGGGACGCCTATCTGGCCGAGGGCGCGGCGACCTCGGCGGTCGCGGAGATCGTGGCGGCCACGGCGGCGGGCGCCCGGACCGTGGAGGCGTTCCGCCTGGAGAAGGCGCGTACGGCGGCGAGCCGGGAGGCGCTGGAGCTCTCCCGCCGCAGCCGCTACCGCACGCTCGGCCTGCGGACCGTGTTCTTCCCCTCCGTCGAGATCTCGTACACGATCCCGGTGGCCGGGGTGCTGCTGGTCGGGGGCTGGCTGCACGGGCGCGGGCTGATCGGGCTGGGCGCGGTGGTGGCCGGGGCGCTGTACATGCGGCAGTTCACCGACCCGCTGGACATGGTGCTGATGCGGCTGGAACAACTCCAGTCCAGCGGCGCCTCGTTCGCCCGCGTGGAGGGCATCGCCGAGGCACCGCGCGCCCCGGTGGACACCACGCGGACCCCGGCGGACGACCGGATCGAGGTGCGCGGGGTGCGGTACGCGTACGAGCGGGGCGGTGAGGTGCTGCGCGGGGTGGACCTGACGGTCCGGCCCGGTGAGCGGCTGGCGGTGGTGGGGGCGTCCGGTGCGGGCAAGACCACGCTGAGCAGGCTGCTGGCCGGTGTCGACGCCCCCGCGTCCGGCTCGGTCACGGTGGGCGGGGTCCCGGTCGCGGAGCTGGAGCCCGCGCGGCTGCGCCGCCAGGTGGTGCTGGTCACCCAGGAGCACCATGTGTTCCTCGGCTCGGTGCGGGACAACCTGCTGATCGCCGAACCCGACGCCACGGACGAGGAGTTGTGGCGGGCGCTGGTGGCCGTGGGTGCCGACGGCTGGGTGCGGGAGCTGCCCGAGGGGCTGGACACCGGGCTCGGCCAGGGCGGCCGGGTGACCGACGGCTCCCAGGCGCAGCAGCTCGCGCTGGCCCGGGTGGTGCTGGCCGACCCGCACACGCTGATCCTGGACGAGGCGACCGCCCTGCTCGACCCGGCCACCGCCCGGCACACCGAGCGCGGGCTGGCGGCGGTGCTCGCGGGCCGCACGGTGATCGCCATCGCGCACCGGCTGCACACCGCGCACGACGCGGACCGGGTCGCGGTGATGGAGGACGGCCTCGTCACCGAGCTGGGCACGCACGACGAACTGGTGGCCGCGAACGGCGCGTACGCGGCGCTGTGGCGCACGTGGCACGGTGACGGCAGCACGGCCTGAGCGCCATCCACACATCGTCTCAACACGCCCGTAATAGAGGGGAGTTGGCACGGGAGGCACGCCTTCCGGCCAACTTCCCGACGCGCTCCTGACAGGCCCCCCGCCGCCCTGTCACTCTTCCCACGACCGACTCACAGCGACCGCACAGCGCTCACGCGTCCCGCGCCACCCGCGCCCGCACGCGCAGCACGCACCGCGCACCGCCCTGTTCTGCCCCGGACGCCCCATCCCACCGTCCGGTCTCCCTCGGCCGCGCGACCGGCGGCCACGCAGAAGGAGTCAGTGTTGAGCAGCAGCCCCTCCAGCAACCCCTCCCGCAGACGCGTCTCCCCTCGCCGCCGCACCGCCACCGTCGCCCTGGCCGGTGTCGCCGCGCTCATCGCCGCCGCCGTCCAGTCCGGAGCGGCGACCGCGGCCCCGGCGGGACCCCGGCCGGGCAAGGCCGACCCCGCCCACAGCTCCGTACGCCTCACCACCGCCCAGCGCGCCGGGCTGATCCGGGACGCCGACGCCGGCCGGGCCGACACGGCCCGCTCGATCGGCCTGGGCGCCAAGGAGAAGCTCGTCGCCCGCGATGTCGTCAAGGACGGCGACGGCACCCTGCACACCCGCTACGAGCGCACCTACGCGGGCCTGCCCGTGCTCGGCGGCGACCTGATCGTGGACACCGCGCCCTCGGGCGCGACCAAGCGCGTGGTGAAGGCGTCCGGCGCTGTGCTCAAGGTCACCGGCCTCACCCCGGCCGTACCGAAGGCCGCGGCGGAGCGGCAGGCGGTGGCGCGCGCGAAGGCGCTCGGCGGCACCAAGTCGGCCGCCGACAGCGTGCGCACGGTGATCTGGGCCGCCACCGGCAGGCCGGTCCTCGCCCACGAGACGGTGGTCGGTGGCCTCCAGGACGACGGCACCCCGAACGAGCTGCACGTCATCACCGACGCCACCACCGGCAAGAAGCTCTACGAGTACCAGGGCGTCCACACCGGCGTCGGCAACACCCAGTACAGCGGCCAGGTCCCGCTCACCACCACCCAGTCCGGCTCCACGTACAACCTGACCGACGGGGACCGGGGCGGGCACAAGACGTACAACCTCAACCGGGGCACCTCCGGCACCGGCACCCTGTTCTCGCAGGGAAGCGACACCTGGGGCAACGGCACCGTCTCGGACCCGGCGACAGCGGGCGCGGACGCGCACTACGGGGCGGCGGTCACCTGGGACTTCTACAAGAACACGTTCGGCCGCAGCGGCATCAAGAACAACGGTGTCGGCGCCTACTCCCGTGTGCACTACGGCAATTCGTACGTGAACGCCTTCTGGAGCGACTCCTGCTTCTGCATGACCTACGGCGACGGCTCGGGCAACGCCGACCCGCTGACCGCCCTGGACGTCGCCGGGCACGAGATGAGCCACGGCGTCACCTCCAACACCGCCGGCCTCAACTACTCGGGCGAGTCGGGCGGGTTGAACGAGGCCACGTCCGACATCTTCGGTACCGGCGTGGAGTTCTCCGCGAACAACGCCTCCGACCCCGGTGACTACCTCATCGGCGAGAAGATCGACATCAACGGCGACGGCACCCCGCTGCGCTACCTGGACAAGCCGAGCAAGGACGGCGCGTCCAAGGACAGTTGGTACTCCGGTATCGGCGGCATCGACGTGCACTACTCCTCCGGCCCGGCGAACCACTTCTTCTACCTGCTGAGCGAGGGCAGCGGCACCAAGGTGATCGACGGGGTGTCCTACGACTCCCCCACCGCCGACGGCCTCCCGGTCACCGGCATCGGCCGGGACAAGGCCCTCCAGATCTGGTACCGGGCGCTCACCACCAAGTGGACCTCCACCACCAACTACTCGGGCGCCCGCACCGGCACCCTGGCCGCCGCCGGTGAGCTGTACGGCACCACCAGCGCCGAGTACGCGGCCGTGCAGGACGCCTGGGCGGGCGTCGGGGTCGGCACCCGGCCCGGCGGCGACACGGGCACCTCGTACGAATCCACCACGCCGGTGGCGATCCCGGACAACGGTCCCGCGATCACCTCGGACATCACGGTCTCCGGCAGGAGCGGAAACGCGCCAAGCAACTTGCGCGTGGCCGTGAACATCACCCACACCTGGCGCGGTGATCTGGTGATCGATCTGGTCGGCCCGTCGGGCACCTCGTACCGGCTGAAGAACTTCAGCTCCTCGGACTCCGGGGACGACGTGGACGAGAGCTACACCGTCAACGCAGCGGCCGAACCCGCCAACGGGACTTGGAAATTGAGGGTCCAGGACCAGGCGGCGCAGGACAAGGGCACGCTCAACGGCTGGAAGGTCACCTTCCCCTAGACCACCCTTCCGCCGCCCCTCGCGGCCGGTGAACGGGCGCCGTCGGGAGGGTGAACAGCCCACCGGACGGCCCCCGTTCACACGCCCGCAACAACATCAAGACGCAAGGTTTCGGCCAACATCACCCCAGGGTCATGACATGTACGCGTCCCTGGTGCCACGCTCTCCCCACCCGCCGCAGCACAGCGACTTCAGTACGCACCACCCGGCCAGTGACCCCACGCTGGCCGACGCCCCCACGTCAAGGAGCTACTGTGAGCCCCCTCTACGCGCGTCACAAGCGCACCTCGCTCGTCATCGCCACCGCCGTCGCCGCCGGTGCCCTGCTCTCCACGGGCCTCTCCTCCAGCGCGAGCGCCGAGACCAAGTCCCTGGCCGGTGCCCCGACGCTGCTCTCGGCCTCGGCCCGCACCTCGCTGATCCAGCAGGCGCAGTCCGACGCTGCCGGGACCGCCCAGCGCATAGGTCTCGGCGCCAAGGAGAAGCTGGTGGTCAGAGACGTCGTCAAGGACGTCGACGGCACCGTCCACACCCGCTACGAGCGCACCTACGCGGGCCTGCCGGTCCTCGGCGGCGACCTCGTGGTGCACACCGCCAAGTCCGGCAAGGCCGAGGGCGTCACCAAGGCCACCAAGTCGGCCATCAAGGTGGCCTCGCTGAAGCCGCAGATCACCCCGGCCAAGGCGGAGAAGCAGGCCGTCGGCGCCGCGAAGACGCTCGGCTCCGCCAAGACCGAGTCGGACGGCGCCCGCAAGGTCATCTGGGCCGGCTCCGGCAAGCCCGTCCTCGCCTACGAGACGATCGTCGGCGGTCTCCAGGACGACGGCACCCCGAACCAGCTCCACGTCATCACCGACGCCGCCACCGGCAAGAAGCTCTACGAGTACCAGGGCGTCGAGAACGCGACCGGCAAGACGCTGTACTCCGGCACGGTCACCCTCAACTCCGTGCAGTCGGGCTCGACGTACCAGCTCACCGACAGCGCCCGGGGCAACCACAAGACCTACAACCTGGCCCGCAAGACGTCCGGCACGGGCACGCTGGTGTCCAGCACCACCAACGTCTTCGGCACCGGCACCGCCTCCAGCTCCTCCTCCGACCAGACCGCGGCCGCCGACGCCGCCTACGGCGCGGCGGAGACCTGGGACTTCTACAAGAACACCTTCGGCCGCAACGGCATCAAGAACAACGGCGTCGGCGCCTACTCCCGCGTCCACTACGGCAACGCCTACGTGAACGCGTTCTGGGACGACAGCTGCTTCTGCATGACCTACGGCGACGGTTCCGGCAACGTCGACCCGCTGACCTCGCTGGACGTCGCGGGCCACGAGATGAGCCACGGTGTCACCTCCAACACCGCCGGCCTGAACTACTCGGGTGAGTCCGGCGGCCTGAACGAGGCCACCTCGGACATCTTCGGCACGGGCGTGGAGTTCTACGCGAACAACGCCTCCGACCCCGGTGACTACCTCATCGGCGAGAAGATCAACATCAACGGCGACGGCACCCCGCTGCGCTACATGGACAAGCCCAGCAAGGACGGCGGCTCCGCCGACTACTGGTCCTCCTCGGTCGGCGGCAAGGACGTGCACTACTCGTCCGGCGTCGCCAACCACTTCTTCTACCTGCTGTCCGAGGGCAGCGGCGCGAAGACGATCAACGGGGTCTCGTACAACTCCCCCACCTACAACGGCTCCACGGTCACCGGCATCGGGCGCGCCAAGGCGCTCCAGATCTGGTACAAGGCGCTGACCACGTACATGACCTCCACCACCAACTACAAGGCGGCCCGCACGGCCACCCTGAACGCGGCCTCCGCGCTCTACGGCTCCGGCAGCACCGAGTACAACGCGGTGGCGGCGGCCTGGTCGGGCGTCAACGTCAACTGAAGTCCCAGTAGTTGAGACTGGGCGCCCCCTGGGAAGGTGATCTTCCGGGGGGCGCCCTAGTCTGGTGCCCATGTCCTCGGCGCCCTTCACCTACGAGCCGGTCGGCGCGACCCGCGACGATCTCGCCGTCTGCCCGCCCGGCTTCCACCACCTCTTCTCCCGCACCCGGATCGGCGAGGGGCCGGGCGTGTTCCGCCGGGCCACCGAGGCGGTCCTCACCTGGGAGATGCACCGCGCGATGGGCGTCGGCATGGAGACCACCGCCGAGCGCGCGACCCCGGGCACCGAGGTCACGGTCAACCTCGCTGGCGTGATCAAGGCTCCCTGCCGGGTCGTCTGGGCCGCCGACGAGCCCCGCCGCGCGGGCTGGGCCTACGGCACGCTGCCCGGCCACCCCGAGGACGGCGAGGAAGCCTTCGTCGTCGAGCGCACCGGGGACGGCACGGTCTGGCTCACGGTCGCCGCCTACAGCCGCCCCGCCAAGTGGTACACCCGCACCGCCGGCCCCGTCGCCCGAGCCCTCCAGCACGCCTACGCCCGCAGATGCGGAGCGACCCTGAAGCGGCTGTGCGCGGACGAGGACGAGGGTTAGACGGCGGCCTCCTCCAGCAGGGCTTCCGTGGTCGGAGGGTGACCGGAACGGCCCACCCTCCGACAGCGAACCCTCAGCGCAGCAGCACCCCCGCCGACTCCACCGCCTCCCCCGAAGGTGCGGTCACCAGGCCCGTCTCCGCCGTGGAGGCGAGGAGACGGTGGGCGGGGAGGATGCGGACGGTGTAGCCGAAGGGGCCGGTGCGGTCGAGGAAGAGGGGGCCCTCGTAGAGCCAGCGGCCCTCCAGGTCGGGGTTGCCGACCGGCTTCAGCGGGACCGTGCTCGCGTCGGTGATGCGGTCGCCGGAGTCGACCCGGCCGGACACCACCTGCACCTCCACGTCGTCCGGGGTCAGCTCACCGAGCCCCACCCGCACCCGCAGCCCGACGCTGGAGCCCAGTTCCGCCGTGGCGGTGGGCGCGGTGGTCTCCACGTGGTCCACGCTGACACCCGGCCACGCGGACCGCACCCGCGCCTTCCAGTCGGCCAGTTCGCGCGCGGTGTCCGGGGCGAGCGCGCGGTGGGCCTGCGCGGCCGGGGCGTAGAGCCGCTCGACGTACTCGCGGACCATGCGGCCGGCCAGCACCTTCGGGCCGAGCAGGGTGAGGGTCTGGCGGACCATCTCGATCCACCGGTCGGGCAGCGAGGCCCGGCCGCGCTCGTAGAAGCGCGCGGTGACCCGGCCCTCCAGTAGCTCGTACAGCGCGGCGGCCTCGATGTCGTCCCGCCGCTCGTGGTCGGTGGCCGCGCCGTCCGCCGTGGGGATGGCCCAGCCGAAGTCGGGCTGGAACCATTCGTCCCACCAGCCGTCCAGCACCGACAGGTTGAGACAGCCGTTGAGTGCGGCCTTCATCCCGGAGGTGCCGCACGCCTCCAGCGGGCGCAGCGGGTTGTTCAGCCAGATGTCGCAGCCGGGGTAGAGCTTCTGCGCCATCCCCATGCCGTAGTCGGGCAGGAACACGATCCGGTGCCGCACCCGCGGGTCGTCCGCGAACCGCACCAGCTCCTGGACGAGCTTCTTGCCCCCGTCGTCCGCCGGGTGCGCCTTGCCCGCCACCACGATCTGCACCGGCCGCTGCGGATGCAGCAGCAGCTCGGTCAGCCGCTCCTTGTCCCGCAGCATCAGGGTGAGCCGCTTGTACGAGGGCACGCGCCGGGCGAAGCCGATGGTGAGCACGTCGGGATCGAGCACCCCGTCGATCCAGCCCAGCTCGGCGTCGGCCGCCCCGCGCTGCCGCCAGGAGGCGCGCAGCCGGGACCGGACCTCCAGTACGAGCTGTTCGCGCAGGGTGCGGCGGAGCTCCCAGATCTCCTGGTCCGGGATCTCCGCGACCGCGTCCCAGCGCTCGGAGCCGCCGACGGTCAGCGCGTCCTCGGCCCGCTGCACGCCGAGCTGCCGGGAGCCGAGCCGCAGTACCTCGGGCGCGACCCAGGTCGGTGCGTGGACGCCGTTGGTGACCGAGGTGATCGGCACCTCCTCGGCGTCGAACCCCGGCCAGAGCCCGGCGAACATCTCCCGGCTGACCTGCCCGTGCAGCAGGGACACCCCGTTGGCCCGCTGGGCGAGGCGCAGCCCCATCACGGCCATGTTGAAGAGGCCGGGCTCACCACCCGGGTAGGTCTCGGTGCCCAGCGCCAGCACCCGGCGCGGGTCGAGGCCGGACAGCTCGGCGTCGGGCCCGAAGTGCCGGGCGACCAGGTCCCGGTCGAAGCGGTCGATCCCGGCGGGGACGGGGGTGTGCGTGGTGAACACCGTCCCGGCCCGTACGGTCTCCAGCGCCGCGTCGAAGTCCAGCCCCAGCCTGCCCAATTCGGCGATGCGCTCCAGGCCGAGGAACCCGGCGTGCCCCTCGTTGGTGTGGAACACCTCCGGCTCGGCGTGCCCGGCGAGCCGGCAGTAGGTCCGCACCGCGCGGACACCTCCTATGCCGAGCAGCATCTCCTGGAGCAGCCGGTGCTCGCTGCCACCCCCGTAGAGCCGGTCGGTGACGCCGCGTTCGGCGGGGTCGTTCTCCTCCACGTCGGAGTCGAGCAGCAGCAGCGGTACCCGGCCGACCTGCGCGACCCAGATCCGGGCGTGCAGGGCCCGGCCGCCGGGCAGCGCGAGGGAGACGCGGGCAGGGGTGCCGTCGTCCTCCTTGAGCTGGGTGAGGGGCAGCTCGTTGGGGTCGAGCACGGGGTAGTGCTCCTGCTGCCAGCCGTCGCGGGAGAGGGTCTGGCGGAAGTAGCCGTGCCGGTAGAGCAGTCCGACGCCGATCAGCGGGGCGCCCAGGTCGCTGGCTGCCTTGAGGTGGTCGCCGGCCAGGATGCCGAGGCCGCCGGAGTACTGCGGCAGGGCGGCGGTGATGCCGAACTCGGGCGAGAAGTACGCGACCGCGGCGGGCAGCCCGTCACCCTGCTGCTGGTACCAGCGGTCACCGGTCACGTAGTCGTCCAGGTCGTCGGCGACCGCGGTCAGCCGGCGCAGGAAGCGCCGGTCCTCCGCCAGCTCGGCGAGCCGCGCGGGGCTCACCCGGCCCAGCAGCCGCACCGGGTCGCCCTCGGCGGCGGCCCAGTGCTCGGGGTCGACGGACTGGAACAGGTCGCGCGTCTCCGCATGCCAGGACCAGCGCAGGTTGCGCGCCAGGTCGCTGAGCGGCCGGAGGGGTTCGGGGAGAACTGGACGGACGGTGAACCGACGGATCGCCTTCACATTCCACCTCGGACGCGTCGCATGGTGAGACGCACGGCGCTGTACGTCTCGTCGTCATTGTCGACGGTAGTGGTTACCGGGGCGTCACCGGGGACGCATCCGGGTGAAGCGGCCCGAATACGGCACATCCGGTACGCAGGGGAACGGAGCGCGGACGAGGGGCGCGGGGTGCTGAAGTGCCGGGAAGCGCAGGGAATTGGCCGAACCCCGCCGTACCGGGGGGAGTCAAGGCACGCCGGGCGGGAATCCGGGAGACGTAAGGCCGGGCTCGTACGCAGCTATACGCGCGAGTAGTTAACCAAAGTTCCGGATTGCCCACCCGAACCGGGTGGGAAGGCTCCCCCGGTAGGACGCACCAGGCACCACAGCACCGCAGCAGGAACCGTCGCCCGCACACCCGGCCCACACCCATGTCGACGCGGACAGGAGCGGTCATGCCCGCCACGCACCACTCGTCAGCACCGGTGACCCCCGGCAAGGCGGCCGGCAGAAAACCGGCCCGGCCGGCCCACAAGGCGCCACCGCCGGAGGCGGCCCCGACCGCCCCGGCCGAGCCCCCGGCGGTACAGCCCGTGACGGGCCGTATCCCGGTCCTGGACGTGCGACCGGTGGTCCAGGGCGGGCGCAGGCCCGCGAAGGCGGTGCCCGGCGAGGTCTTCGAGGTGTCGGCCACCGTGTTCCGCGAGGGGCATGACGCCGTCGCCGCCGATGTCGTGCTGCGCGACCCGGACGGCCGCCCCGGCCCGTTCACCCCGATGCGCGAACTCGCTCCCGGCACCGACCGCTGGGGCGCCACGGTCAGCGCGGACCGGCCCGGCAACTGGACCTACTCGGTGGAGGCGTGGTCCGACCCGATCGCCACCTGGCGGCACACGGCCGAGATCAAGATCCCGGCCGGCATCGACACCGAGGCCGTGCTGGAGGAGGGCGCGCGGCTGTACGAGCGCGCGGCCGCCGGGGTCCCGGCGAAGCACCGGGACGCCGTACTGGACGTCGTCACGGCCCTGCGCGACGAGGACCGCCCGGCCGCCTGGCGCCTGGCCTCGGCCCTGGCCCCGGAGGTCTCCGAGGTCCTGGCCCGCCACCCCTTGCGCGAACTGGTGACGGCCTCCGACCCGCTGCCCCTGCTGGTGGAGCGCCAACGGGCGCTGTACGGCTCCTGGTACGAGTTCTTCCCGCGCTCGGAGGGGACGCTGGACGAGCCCCACGGCACGTTCCGTACGGCGGCGAAGCGGCTGGAGGCCATCGCGGAGATGGGCTTCGACGTGGTCTACCTCCCGCCGATCCACCCCATCGGGACCACACACCGCAAGGGCCGCAACAACACCCTGACCGCGACCCCGGACGACGTCGGTGTCCCCTGGGCGATCGGCTCACCGGAGGGCGGTCACGACGCCGTCCACCCGGACCTCGGCACCCTGGACGACTTTGACCACTTCGTGGAGCGCGCACGGGAGTTGGGGCTGGAGGTGGCCCTGGACTTCGCGTTGCAGTGCTCCCCCGACCACCCGTGGGTGGAGAAGTACCCCCAGTGGTTCCACCACCGCCCGGACGGCACGATCGCGTACGCGGAGAACCCGCCGAAGAAGTACCAGGACATCTACCCGATCGCCTTCGACGCCGACATGGACGGCCTGGTGACCGAGACCGTACGGGTGCTGCGGCACTGGATGGAGCACGGCGTCCGCATCTTCCGCGTCGACAACCCGCACACCAAGCCGGTGGTGTTCTGGGAGCGCGTGATCGGTGAGATCAACCGTGCCGATCCCGACGTCATCTTCCTGGCGGAGGCGTTCACCCGCCCGGCGATGATGCACACCCTCGCCCAGGTCGGCTTCCAGCAGTCGTACACCTACTTCACCTGGCGCAACAGCAAGCAGGAGTTGACGGAGTACCTCACCGAACTCTCGGGGGAGGCGGCCGCCTACATGCGGCCCAACTTCTTCGCCAACACCCCGGACATCCTGCACGCCTACCTCCAGCAGGGCGGGCGCACCGCCTTCGAGGTGCGCGCGATCCTCGCGGCGACCCTCTCCCCCACCTGGGGCATCTACAGCGGCTACGAACTCTGCGAGAACGAGCCGTTGAAGGCGGGCAGCGAGGAGTACTGGGACTCGGAGAAGTACCAGCTCAAGCCGAGGGACTGGGAGGCGGCCGCCCGCGAGGGCCGCACCATCGCCCCGCTCATCACCCGGCTCAACGAGATCCGCCGGGAGAACCCGGCCCTGCACCAGCTCAGGGACATCCACTTCCACCACGCGGACCAGGACGGAGTGATCGTCTACTCCAAGCGCAGCGGTTCGAACACGGTTCTGGTGGTCGCCAACCTCGACCCGCACCACACCCAGGAGGCCACGGTCTCGTTGGACATGCCGCAACTCGGCCTCGACTGGCACGAGTCGGTGCCGGTGCGCGACCTGCTCACCGGCGAGTCCTATCACTGGGGCAGGGCCAACTATGTGCGACTCGAACCGGGTCGTCGACCCGCGCATGTGTTCTCGGTTCTGCGACCGTCCAACCCGCGGATCGGAGGGTCACCCGCCATATGATCGTCAACGAGCCCGTTCCCGACACCTTCGAGGACACTCCGGCCAAGGACCGGGACCCCGAGTGGTTCAAACGTGCCGTCTTCTACGAGGTCCTGGTCCGCTCCTTCCAGGACAGCAACGGCGACGGTGTCGGTGACCTCAAGGGTCTGACCGCCAAGCTCGACTATCTGCAATGGCTCGGCGTGGACTGCCTCTGGCTCCCGCCGTTCTTCAAGTCACCACTGCGCGACGGCGGTTACGACGTCTCGGACTACACGGCCGTGCTCCCCGAGTTCGGGGACCTCGCGGACTTCGTGGAGTTCGTGGACGCGGCCCACCAGCGGGGCATGCGGGTCATCATCGACTTCGTCATGAACCACACCAGTGATCAGCATCCGTGGTTCCAGGAGTCCCGCAACAACCCCGAGGGGCCGTACGGGGATTACTACGTCTGGGCCGACGACGACAAGCAGTTCCAGGACGCGCGGATCATCTTCGTCGACACCGAGGCGTCGAACTGGACGTACGACCCGGTGCGCAAGCAGTACTACTGGCACCGCTTCTTCTCGCACCAGCCGGACCTGAACTACGACAACCCGGCCGTGCAGGAGGAGATGATCTCGGCGCTGAAGTTCTGGCTGGACCTCGGCATCGACGGGTTCCGGCTGGACGCGGTGCCGTACCTCTACCAGCGCGAGGGCACCAACTGCGAGAACCTCCCCGAGACCCATGACTTCCTGAAGCGGGTCCGCAAGGAGGTCGACGAGCAGTACGCCGACAAGGTCGTGCTGGCGGAGGCGAATCAGTGGCCCGAGGACGTGGTCGACTACTTCGGCGACTACTCCACCGGCGGCGACGAATGCCACATGGCCTTCCACTTCCCGGTCATGCCCCGCATCTTCATGGCCGTCCGCCGTGAGTCCCGCTACCCGGTCTCGGAAATCCTCGCCAAGACCCCCGCGATCCCCACCAACTGCCAGTGGGGCATCTTCCTGCGCAACCACGACGAGCTGACCCTCGAAATGGTCACCGACGAGGAACGCGACTACATGTGGGCCGAGTACGCGAAAGACCCGCGTATGCGCGCCAACATCGGCATCCGCAGGCGGCTCGCGCCCCTGCTCGACAACGACCGCAACCAGATCGAGCTGTTCACCGCCCTCCTGCTCTCCCTGCCCGGCTCGCCGATCCTCTACTACGGCGACGAGATCGGCATGGGCGACAACATCTGGCTCGGCGACCGCGACGCCGTCCGCACCCCCATGCAGTGGACCCCCGACCGCAACGCGGGCTTCTCCTCCTGCGACCCCGGCCGCCTCTTCCTGCCCACGATCATGGACCCGGTCCACGGCTACCAGGTCACCAACGTCGAAGCCTCCATGTCCTCCCCGTCCAGCCTCCTGCACTGGACCCGCCGCATGATCGAGATCCGCAAGCAGAACCCCGCCTTCGGACTGGGGTCCTACACCGAGCTGATCTCCTCCAACCCGGCGGTGCTCGCGTTCCTGCGGGTGTACGAGGACGACATCGTGGTCTGCGTGCACAACTTCTCCCGGTTCGCGCAGCCCACCGAGCTGGATCTGCGCGAATTCGCCGGGCGGCACCCGGTGGAGCTGTTCGGCGGGGTGCGCTTCCCGGCCGTCGGCGAGCTGCCGTACCTGCTGACGCTGGCCGGACACGGCTTCTACTGGTTCCGACTGCGCCAGGACGCCGCGTAGTTGCGATCGAGCGGGGCGGCCACCGGTTTCCGCCGCCCCGCTCGGGGCACCGTTCAGTAACACCCCGACGACCCGGGGAAAGGACGTGACGCCCATGGCGGAAACGGTCACCCCCTCCAGCACGTCAGGTACCACAGCCGAGCTGCTCGAATCGCTCGATCCCCTGTTGCGCGAATGGCTGCCCCGGCAGCGCTGGTTCGCCGGGAAGGGGCGCGCGGTCACCGGTTTCGACCTGGTGGCCGCCACCGAACTCCTGCCTCCCGAGGGGAGGTTGGGCCTGTACCACATACTCCTGCGCGTCCACCAGCCACCGGTGCCGGGCGCTCCCCCGCAGCCCGGTGACTGCTACCAGTTGCTGATAGGCGTGCGCGAGGCGCTGCCACCCCGGCTGGCGCCCGCGCTGATCGGCCATGTCGTGGACGGCCCGCTCGACGGGCGCACGGTCTACGACGCCCTGTACGACCCCCGGCCCGCCGAGGTGCTGCTGGAGGCCCTGCGCACCGGCGCCCGCGTCGGCGCGCTGCGCTTCGAGCGGGACCCGGCGCACGAGATCCGGGACCAGTTGGTGGCCCGGCTGATGACCGCCGAGCAGTCCAACTCCTCCGTGGTGTACGGAGACACCTTCATCCTCAAGCTGTTGCGCCGGGTCACCGCCGGCGTCAACCCCGACCTGGAGCTGCCGCTCGCGCTGGCCCGCGAGGGCTGCGCGCGGGTGCCCGCGCCGGTGGCCTGGCTGCGCGCCGACCTGGACACCGAGCCGTACGTCCTCGCGGTGCTCCAGCCCTTCATGAACGGCGCGACCGACGGCTGGGAGCTGGCCCTGCGCGAGCTGGCCAAGGGCGAGGACTTCACCCGGGAGGCGCGGGCGCTCGGCCGGGCCACCGCCGAGGTGCACACCGCCCTCGCCCGCGCCCTGCCGACCGTCACCCTCGGCCATGCCCAGCTGGAGCTGCTGGCAGGCGGGATGACCGAGCGGCTGGCCGTCGCCGTACAGGCGGTGCCCGCCCTGCGGCCGTACGAGACCGGGCTGCGCTCGGCGTTCGAGGCGCTGGCCGACCTGGCCCGCGAGGGCCAGACCTGGACCGCGCAGCGGGTGCACGGCGATCTGCACCTCGGGCAGTGCCTGCGCTCGCCGGGCGACGGCTGGTCGCTGATCGACTTCGAGGGCGAGCCGTCCCGCCCGCTGGCCGAGCGGCGCATGCCGCAGCCCGCGGTGCGCGACATCGCGGGCATGCTGCGCTCCTTCGACTACGCGGCCCACTCCGCCACTACCCCGGCGCCCGACTGGGCGCACGCCTGCCGGGCCGCCTACTGCACCGGGTATGCCGAGGTCACCGGCCGCGACCCCCGTACCGACCCGGTGATGCTGCGCGCGTACGAGACCGACAAGGCGATCTACGAGGTCGTCTACGAGGCCCGGCACCGGCCCGAGTGGCTGGCGGTCCCGATGTCGGCGGTGCGCCGCCTGGCCACGCCCGACCTGTCTTGACCCCGACCTGACCCCGACCGGGAGACTCGTCCGTGACGTCCAAGAAGCCAGCCGGCCCGAAGAGCAAGTCCGGCAAGAAGCAGGCCAAGTCCTCGCAGGCGGCACCGGTGAAACAGGTCCGGGCGAAACCCGGCAGGCAGGCGGACTCGCCGGAGAACGCGCCCGCGATCCCGAAGGCACGTACGCCAGAGGTGCCCCCGGTACCTGAGGTGCCCGCCGTCTCCCCCGCCCTGGACCGGGCCGACCGTGAGCGGCTGCTCGCGGGCACGCATCACGACCCGCACACCGTGCTGGGCGCGCACGCGGTGCCCGGAGGGGTCGCCTTCCGGGTGTTCCGCCCGTACGCGGAGGCGGTCACCGTCGTCTTCGAGGACACGCGGGCGGAGCTGCGCGACGACGGGGAGGGCTTCTTCTCCGGCCTGCTCCCGCTGACCGAGGTCCCGGCGTACCGGCTGCTGGTGTCGTACGACGGCACGGTGCACGAGACCGAGGACCCGTACCGGTTCCTGCCCACGCTCGGCGAGCTGGACCTGCATCTGCTGGGCGAGGGGCGGCACGAGGAGCTGTGGCAGGCGCTCGGTGCGCGGGTGCTGACCCAACAGGGCGTGACCGGGACCCGGTTCGCGGTCTGGGCACCGAACGCGCTCGGGGTGCGGGTCGCGGGCGGCTTCGACTTCTGGGACGCGACCGGCTTCCCGATGCGCTCGCTGGGGTCGTCCGGGGTGTGGGAGCTGTTCGTGCCGGGGGTCGGGGAGGGTGAGCTGTACAAGTACGAGATCACCCGCCCGGACGGCTCGCGCACCCTGCGCGCGGACCCGATGGCCCGCCGTACGGAGGTGCCGCCGGCCACGTCCTCGATCGTGGACGTCTCCCACCACGAGTGGGGTGACGCGGAGTGGATGGCCCACCGCGCGGACCGCCCGGTGCACGAGGCACCCTTCTCGGTGTACGAGGTGCACCTGCCGTCCTGGCGGCCGGGGCTGACCTACCGTCAGCTCGCCGAGCAGCTTCCCGCGTACGTCGGTGATCTCGGCTTCACGCACGTCGAGTTGATGCCGGTTGCCGAGCATCCCTTCGGGGGTTCCTGGGGCTACCAGGTCACCGGGTTCTACGCCCCGACGGCCCGGCTCGGTACGCCCGACGACTTCAAGTACCTGGTGGACAAGCTGCATCAGGCGGGCATCGGGGTGCTGATGGACTGGGTGCCCGCCCACTTCCCGCGCGACGAGTGGGCGTTGGCCGAGTTCGACGGGCGTCCGCTGTACGAGCACGGCGATCCGCTGCGGGCCGCCCATCCGGACTGGGGCACGCTGGAGTTCGACTTCGGCCGGCGCGAGGTGCGGAACTTCCTGGTCGCCAACGCCGTGTACTGGTGCGAGGAGTTCCACATCGACGGGCTCCGCGTGGACGCGGTCGCCTCGATGCTCTACCTCGACTACTCGCGCGAGGCGGGCCAGTGGACGCCGAACGAGTTCGGCGGGCGGGAGAACCTGGACGCGGTCGCCTTCCTGCAGGAGATGAACGCCACCGTCTACCGGCGCTGCCCCGGCGTGGTCACCATCGCCGAGGAGTCCACCGCCTGGGACGGCGTGACCCGGCCGACCCACCACCGGGGCCCGAGCGGCTTCGGCGGGCTGGGTTTCGGGCTGAAGTGGAACATGGGCTGGATGCACGACTCGCTGGCGTACATGAGCCACGAGCCGGTGCACCGCAAGTACCACCACCACGAGATGACCTTCTCGATGGTGTACGCGTACAGCGAGAACTACGTGCTCCCCATCTCGCACGACGAGGTGGTGCACGGCAAGCGGTCGCTGGTCTCCAAGATGCCCGGCGACTGGTGGCAGCAGCGCGCCAACCTCCGGGCCTACCTTGCCTTCATGTGGGCCCACCCCGGCAAGCAACTCCTCTTCATGGGGCAGGAGTTCGCGCAGGGCACCGAGTGGTCCGAGGCGCACGGCCCGGACTGGTGGCTGCTGGACCCGGCCTACGGCGCCGAGTCCGAGCACCGGGGCGTGCGCGAGCTGGTCCGCGACCTGAACACCGCGTACCGCGCGACCCCGGCCCTGTGGGAGCGGGACACCGATCCGGCGGGGTTCGAGTGGATCGTCGGGGACGCGGCGGAGGACAACGTCTTCGCCTTCCTGCGCCGCGACGCCGAGGGCGGCCCGCTGCTGTGCGTCGCCAACCTCTCCCCCCTGGCCCGGCACGACTACCGCCTCGGCGTCCCCGACGACGTCCCCGCCTGGCACGAGACCCTCAACACCGACCTCACCCGCTACGGCGGCGGGGACGTCGCCAACCAGGGCACGGTCAAGCCCGAACCCCAGCCCTGGCACGGCCGCCCGGCCAGCATCCGCCTGACCCTGCCCCCACTGGCGACGGTGTGGCTGCGGCCGGCCTGAGTGCGCGACCGTCCGGGGGCCTGTCGGCAGGCCCCCGGACGGCCCGCCGTCACACCGCTTCGGCCAGCGCGACCGGGAGCTCCCCGGTGTGCAGCACGCCGAGGCGCTGGGTGGCGCGGGTGAGGGCCACGTACAGGTCGCTGGTGCCGTAGGCGGCCGGGTCGACGACCAGGACCGAGTCGAATTCCAGGCCCTTGGACTGGCGGGGGTCGAGCAGGACGATGTTCCGGGTCAGGTCGGGCTCGCCGCCCGCCGTGACGCCGTCCAGTCCGGCGGCGAGGGTGTCGTGCAGGGCACGCGGCGCGATGATCGCGAGCCGTCCCTCGGCCGGGGTCAGCTCGGCCACGGCCGCCGCGACCGCGCCGGGCAGGTCGCCGGAGGCGTCGCGCACCCAGGGGCGTACGCCGGTGGAGCGCACCGAGCTGGGCGGCTCGAAGTCCGGCTGCTCGGCGCGGACCACGGCGGCGGCCAGGTCCATGAGCTCGGACGGGGTGCGGTAGTTGACCCCCAGCCGGGTGTGCTCCCAGCGGTCCTCGACGTACGGCTCGAGGATCTTGGACCAGGAGCCGACCCCGGCCGCCTCGGCGGTCTGCGCGGGGTCCCCGACCAGGGTCATGGAGCGGGTCGGGCTGCGCCGCATCAGCAGCCGCCACGCCATCGGGGACAGCTCCTGCGCCTCGTCCACGATGATGTGCCCGAACGCCCAGGTACGGTCGGCGGCCGCCCGCTCGGCGGCGCTGCGGTGGTCGTCCTCCTCGTGCCGCTCCGCGAACCGCTCGGCGTCGATGATGTCGTGCGCGGAGAGCACCTCGGAGGACTCCGGGTCGTCCTCCTCCTTGTCGTCGAACTCGTAGGTCCGGGACGCGTACGACACGTCCAGCACGCCCTGTGCGTACGCGATCTGTGTCTCCCGCTCCCGGTCGGCGCGGGCGCGGGCCAGCCGGTCGTCCTCGCCGAGGAGTTCGGCGGCCTCGTCCAGCAGGGGCACGTCCGCGACGGTCCAGGCGCGGGTGACGGGACGGCGTACCGCGTCGGCGTCCTTCGGCGAGAGGTGGGCGTCGGGCTCGGCGAGGAAGTCCGCGACCAGCCGGCGCGGGGTGATCCGGGGCCACAACTGGTCGATGGCGGCCCAGACTTCGGGGTTCTCGGCGAGTTCGTCGCGGATCTGGGTGATGTCGGAGGGGTCGAGCAGGCTGCTGCCGTCGTAGGGGTCGGTGCCCACGCGCTCGGCGTACAGGTCGGTGAGGGTGTTGAGGATGTGGCCCTCGAAGTGCTCGCGGGCCGCGTTGTGCGGCAGCTTGGCCGCGCGGGTGCGTGCGCGGGCGGTGGCGACCAGGCCCTCGTCGAGCATGAGCACCTCGCGGTCGTGCTCGACGGCGATCACCGGGTCCGGCAGCGCCTGCCGCTCGGCCACGACGGCGGCGAGCACGTCGGCCATCTCCGCGCGGCCCTTGACCACGGCCGCCTCCGGGGTGTCGGCCGCGGTGGCCTTCACGCCGGGGAACAGTTCCCCGACCGTGGCCAGCAGGACGCCGGTCTCCCCGAGCGAGGGGAGGACCTCGCCGATGTAGCCGAGGAAGGCGGGGTTGGGGCCGACGATGAGCACCGCGCGGCGGGCGAGCAGTTCGCGGTGCTCGTAGAGCAGGTAGGCGGCGCGGTGCAGGGCGACCGCGGTCTTGCCGGTGCCGGGACCGCCCTCGACCACCATGACGCCCCGGTGGGGGGCCCGGATGATGTCGTCCTGCTCGGCCTGGATGGTCTGCACGATGTCGTTCATGCGGCCGGTGCGGGCGGTGTTCAGCGCGGCGAGCAGGACGGCGTCGCCGGTGGGGTCCTCGTGGCCGGTGCGGGTGTCGTCTCCGAGGTCGAGGATCTCGTCGTGCAGCGCGGTGACGGTACGGCCCTCGCTGGTGATATGCCGGCGGCGACGCAGGCCCATCGGGGTGTGGCCGGTGGCCACGTAGAAGGGTCGGGCGACGTCGGCGCGCCAGTCGATGAGGACGGGGGTGCGCTCGGTGTCCTCGCGGCGCAGGCCGATACGGCCGATGTGGTGGGTGGTGCCGTCGGCGAGGTCGATCCGGCCGAAGCAGAGCGAGCCGTCGACGGAGTTCAGCGCGGCGAGCAGCCCGGAGCGCTCGGCGACCAGGATGTCCCGCTCCAGCCGTGCCTGCTGGGGCTTGTCGCCCTGCGCGAGGGCGTCCTTGACGCCGGTCTCGGCGTCGCCGCGCAGCTCGTCCACGCGCTCGTAGAGTCCGTCGATGAATTCCTGCTCGAACCGCAATTCATCGTCCGGAAATTCGGTGTTTGACAATTCCACTCCCGCCCGCATATACTGTGCTCATCAAGCTTCCGCATGACCTCTCATAAAGAAGTCGTGAACGGTCCAATATACCGAAAGAAATCCCCCGGGCGCCAATGCCCGGGGGATTTCTTTGCTTGCGGGTGCCTTGTTCAGAGCAGGTCGGCCAGCTCCTCCAGCAGCTTGCGCCTGGGTCGGGCGCCGACCATGGAGCGCACCGGCTCACCACCCTGGAAGACCAGGAGGGTGGGGGTGGAGAGCACCTGGTAGGCGATGGTGGTGCCGGGGTTGCGGTCCACGTCGAGCTGGACCACCTTCAGCCGGTCGCCCTCCGCGAAGGCGATGTCCTTCAGCACCGGCGCGAGCTGCCGGCAGGGCCCGCACCAGTCGGCGGTGAACTGCACCAGCACCGGCAGATCGGAGCCGAGTACCTCCGTCTCGAAATTCGCGTCCGTGACCTCGTCAAGACCGCTGACGACACTCATGCCTTTCGCCCTCCCAGCTCGCACACGGGTTCCGGACCCCCCGGAACCAACGCCTCGGCGGCCAGCCCGGCCCGCGCCTCCTCGGCCCGCCGCAACTGCCCCGCGACCGTCTCCCGCACCGCCACCAGCTCCCCGATGAGCCCGTCCAGCTCATCCAGCTTCCGCCGGTACACGTCCCGCGACGCCGGACACGCGTCCCCCTCCGGGTGCCCGGCCCGCAGACACTCCACGAACGGCCGCGTCTCCTCCAACTCGAACCCGAAGTCCCTGAGCGTCCGGATCTGCCGGAGCAGCACGAGATCCCGCTCGTCGTACCGCCGATGCCCGTTGGCGTCCCGCCGCGCGGGCAGCAGCCCCCGCGTCTCGTAGTACCGCAGCGCCCGCACTGTCGTCCCGGCGCGCTCGGCCAGCTCACCGATTCGCATGGCTTCGACGGTAGGGGGTGACGTGGGCGTCAGGGCAACTGGTCAGGATCACCGGACCGGGCGAGCCCGGACTGAGTAATCTGAGATCTCACGTCAAGGCCGATACGAGGGGGCGGATTCGTGGATCCGGAGCTGGCTGCGCTGGCGGCAACCGCAGGGACAACCCTGGTGTCTTCGTTGACGACCGAGGTGTGGCAGCGAGCCAGGGACGGTATCGCCTCATTGTGGCGGCGCAGTCAGCCGGAGCGGGCCGATGCCATCACCACGGAGCTCGACACGACCCGCGTCGACCTGATGGCCGCGCGGGACGGCGGCGATGGGGGCACGCCGGAAGAGCTGGGTGCAGAGTGGCAGGGCCGTATCCGGCGGCTGCTCGTGGCCCATCCGGAGACCGCCGACGACCTGCGTTCGTTGCTCGCAGAACTGACCCCGGCGGCTGCTGTGACTCCGTCGGTGACGCAGCACGCCACCGCCTCCGGGCAGGCACGGGTCTACCAGGCAGGCCGAGACCAGAACTTCACCGAGCGGTGACCGGCCACAACGACGCCCGCGCCGACGGCCAGGGCCGCGTCTACCAGGCATCCGGCGACCAGCACATCACCGAACATCATCACCACAGCCCCGACTGGAGTGGCCCGGCCTCGGTTCGCCACCCCGCGGTCGGCCGTGCCCCGGTGGTGCTCCGTGACCGAACCGAAGAGATGAGCCGGCTGCGCGCCGCTGTCGAACCCGGCGTCGGCAACCGCGTTTACGTCCTACACGGCCTCGGCGGCTGTGGGAAAACCGCCGTCGCCTACACACTCTTCGACCACGCCACCCACCATGCCGGCCGGATCGGCCTATGGGTCAATGCCTCCGACCCCACCTCCCTTCGGGCCGGGATGCTCGCGGTCGCCGCCGAACGCGGTGCCACCGACGGCGAACTGATGGGCGCACGCAGTGGACTGCGTCCAGCGGCCGACCTCGTCTGGCAGCGCCTCGATCATTCCGACCAACCCTGGCTGCTGGTCCTCGACAACGCCGACGACCCCGCGATCCTTCGCGAAGGCGGCTGGCTGCGCACCAGCCCGGCCGGCATCGTCATCGTCACGAGTCGACAGGCAGCAGCCCACTGGTGGCCCGGCGCCGAACTCCTTCAGTTCGGCGTACTCCCGCGCGACGAAGCCGCTCTCGTGCTGCGCGATCTCGCACCCCACGCCGGAACGGTTGATGACGCGGCGGCGATCGCCGACCGTCTCGGTCGGCTGCCGCTCGCACTCACACTCGCCGGCGGCTTCTTGGCCCACCAGGTCATCGACCCCTGGACCATGGCCGACTACGGCCAACAGCTCGACGGCGGGGACGGGCGCGATCCGATCGAGCTGATCGATCAAGGCGCTTTCGGCGCCAACGACTCACGTCACCTGCTCAGCCGCACCTGGCAGCTCTCCCTCGACGCCCTTGCCGGACAGGGGTTGCCCGAAGCCAACAGTCTGCTGCGGCTACTCGCCTGCTGGGCGAACGACCCGCTGCCCCTGACGCTGCTCGCAGGCGCCGAAGTCGGCTCCGCCCTACCAGCGTTCCGTATCGAGTCAGCCCTTCGGGGGCTGCTCGACCAGTCCCTCACAGAGTTGTTGCCCGGTGGTGTGCGGTGCCTGCGCACCCACGGTGTGTTGCTCGACAGCGTGGCCCGGACCATTCCCTCCGACCAGAGGGAGCAGCTCGCCGCAACAGCCGCTCGACAACTCAAAGTCGCGCTGCCGGAGAGTCCGGAACGCGCAACGCACGACCCTCGAATGAACATGCTCGCCCCTCATGTACTGGCGCTGCTACGAAGGGTCGTGGACTGGCCGGTCGACCCATCGGTCGTGGAAGAGGCCACCGAGTGCTCGTTGCGGCTCGTGGTCGCGCTTCATCGTGATGGCGACTATTCCTCGGCATTGGCCGTCGCCGACAGAGCTGGCGAACTCGCCAAGCAACGTCTGTCCGAAGAGCACCCACTGGTTATCAGGTTGCGTCAACGTGCCGGTCGGGCGGTGTACCGGCTCGGTCGATTCGAGGAAGCCGAGGCACTGCAACGCCAGGTGCTCGACGCGTGTGAGCGCTCCTTCGGTTCCGCAGCGCTGGACACCCTCGAGAGCTGCCTTGGACTGGCGCGGTCGCTGTGGCAACTGGGACGCGAGCCTGAAGCGATGCCTTTGATCCGGCGGATCATCGCGGGCAGGACCGACATACTCGGGCCGGTCCACCCGTTGACGCTCATCGCGCGAGCGTTGATCTTGGAAGTGGCGCCAGGACCAGAGCTGCACGAGGAAGTCGCTTACGGGCAGAGCCTCATTGCGGATTGCTACCGCACAGTAGGCGAGCAGCACCCGATCACCTTGATGGCCGAACTCGATCAGGCGGATCTCCTCCGTCGGGCAGGGCGAACCGCCGAAGCGCTCCCGTGTGCCCGCAGAGCTCTTGCGGCGCACGAAGAGCGCTACGGAGCCGAGTACCCGATCACGTTGGCCGCGAGGTCGTTGCTGAGCACCGTCCTGGCGGAACTCGGCCGGTATGCCGAGGCGATCGAAGAGGTGGGGACTGTGGCGGACGCACGAACTCGCGTGTTGGGCGCGTCCCACCCTTGGACAGTGTGGTCCCGGGAGCGTCTGGCAGAGTATCGGCTCGCTCAGGCAGCCATAGCGAGTCCAGGGTCGGGGGGCAGGCTCCACTGAAGCCGTTCTCCATCCCCCGTGTCTCCTGTGCGCGTGCCGTGCCGGTCCCGCGGAATCGCGGTTGTGGCACGGCACGCTCGGAGGGACGGGGGGGTCAGGTGGCAGTGCTGTCGGCGGCCTCGCGGGCCGATTCCGGCGTGAGCTCCTGCTTGGAGTCCGGCTCCGCGACTGCGGTTGCTTCAGCGGTCTCGACCGCCTCAGCCGCCCCCCGCTTCTCCCGGCCCGGCAGCAGCACAGCCACCACGACCGTGCCCACGCCCAGGATGACCGCCCCGATCAAGCTCGTGTGGGCGACCGCGTCCGAGAACGACGCCCCCACCGCCTCCGCCATCCGATGCGCCCCCGCAGCCAACGACGACGCCTGCTGCTTCAGTTGGGCCGCCTGCTGCGGGTCCCCCGCCCCGGCCGCCTTCGCGGCCAGTGAGTGGGCCTTCTCGCCGATGGACTGGGCCACCGCGTAGCCCGCGCCGACCGAGTCCTGCGCCGTGGCGAGAGCCTGCGCGGGGAGGCCGCTGCCCTTCGTCGCCGACGTCAGGTGGTCGTCGTAGGACGTGGCCAGCAGCGAGCCCAGGATCGCGATGCCCAGGGAGCCGCCCAGTTCGAGGGAGGTGTCGTTCACCGCGCCGCCCACGCCCAGCTCGGACTCGGGGAAGGCACCCATGATCGCGTCGGTGCAGGGGGACAGGGCGAGGCCGATGGCGAGGCCCAGGATCACCAGGGACGGGACGAAGTCGGCGTACGTCGAGCCCGCGTCGACCCGGGTCAGCAGCGCGAGCGCCACCGTGCCGGCGACCATGCCCGCGCCGACCGTCCAGCGCATGCCGACGCGCGGGGTGAGGTAGCCGGTCAGGGCGGAGCCGGCGAAGACCGCGCCGGCCAGGGGGAGCATGCGGACGCCGGTCTCCAGGGCGTCGTAGCCGAGGACGAACTGGAGGTGCTGGGTGAGGTAGTAGAACGCGCCGAAGACGGCCAGGAAGAAGAGGGCGACCGCGAGGTTGGAGCCCGCGAAGCGGCGGTCGGTGAAGCGGCGTACGTCCAGCACCGGGCGCGGGTGGCGCAGTTCCCAGCCGACGAAGGCGATCAGGCCGACGCCCGCGACGACCGCCGCCGTCACCGCCTTGACGCCCCACCCGAAGTGCGGCCCCTCGATGATCATGTAGACCAGCGCGGCGATCCACAGCACGGACAGCAGCCCGCCGACGTAGTCGATGCGCTCGTGGTGGCCGGCCTTGGACGGCGGTACGAGCACCAGCGTGCCGACGATCGCCACGGCGGCGACCGGCACGTTGATCAGGAAGGTCGAGGCCCAGCCGTGGTCCCGCAGCAGCGCGCCCGCGACGACAGGGCCGGCCGCGATGGCGAGGCCCGCGGTGGCGGTCCACAGGGTGATCGCCTTGACCCGCTCGGCGCGCGGGAAGGTCGCCGCGAGCAGCGAGAGCGTCGCGGGCATGATCAGCGCCGCCCCGACGCCCATCACCGCGCGGGCCGCGATGACCGTGGCGGACGAGTCCGCGAGGTTGCCGAACACCGCGCCGCCGCCGAAGACGACGAGGCCGAGGACGAGCGCCCCGCGCCGGCTGTACTTGTCGCCGATCGCGCCGAGCAGCAGCATCAGCGCCGCGTACGGAACGGTGTAGCCGTCGATGACCCACTGGAGGTCCGCGCTGGACAGCCCGAGGTCGCGGGTCATGTCGGGCGCGGCGACCGTGAGGGCGGTGTTGGCCATCACGATGATCAGCAGGCTGAGGCAGAGCACGAGCAGCGCCCACCAGCGCCGGGCGTAGGGGCGCTCCATCCTCTCGACCGGTTCGTTCATGACGAGTCGCATGACAGCGGCTGACCTTCCTCGACTACGGAGACTTACAACTTGCACAGTGGCGTGCAATTGCACAACCATGTGCAATGTACGACCTTGCACAGTGCCGTGCAAGTCGAGAAGGTGTGCACAATGACTGCCATGACCACGGGTAACACCAGCCGCGCCGACACCAACAGGCGCCGCATCCTCGACGTCGCCCTCGCCGAGCTGCTGCGCGACCCCGACGCCTCGATGGACCAGATCGCGCGCGCCGCCGGTGTCGTACGGCGCACGGTGTACGGGCATTTCCCCAGCCGGGAGGCGTTGATCGGCACGCTCACCGACGAGGCGGTGCAGGCGCTCACCGACGCCGACGCGAGCGCCCGTGCGGGGGTGAGCGACCCGGCCCAGGCAGTGGCCCGCGCCGTGCTGGGGATCTGGGAGATCGCCGACCGCTACCGCCTGCTGATCGCCCTGGCCCAGCGCACGGTCACCGTCCAGGGCATCCGCGACCGCCTCGCCCCCTTGCGCGAGGAGAAGACGCGGGTGCTCCAACGCGGCCTGGACGAAGGGGTGTTCAGCTCACCGCTGCCCGCCGCCGCGCTGGCCCTCGTGCATGAGCAGCTCCTCTTCGCGGTCATGGAGGCGGTGAACGAGGGCCTGCTCCCGCCCGAGGAGGCGGGGCACGCGGCGGCGGTCACGGCGCTCACGGCGGCGGGCGTACCGAGCGATACGGCGACGGACTTGGTGGCCCGCGCGAGCGACGCGGCATGAAAGACCGGCCGCCCGGCCCCGGTTCAGGCGGGGTCGGGCGGCCGGCGGCAGAAGGCCCCTCAGGCGGGCCCCGGAAGGCGCCTCAAGCAGGCGCCCCCTTCAAGCGGGCGTGAGAAAATCCCTCACGCCTTGGCGAGTTCCTTCCCGCCCTCCTCCTCGGTCGAGGGCGAGGGCCGCTCCTCGTCGCGCCCCTCGTCCAGCAGCGTCGTCTCGTCGAACGGCAGCTCCCCCGCGAGCACCCGCCGCACCCGTTCCGAGTCGATCTCCTTCGTCCACGTCCCGATCAGCACCGTGGCGACCGAGTTGCCCGCGAAGTTGGTCAGCGCCCGTGCCTCGCTCATGAACCGGTCGATGCCGACCACCAGGCCGATGCCGTCCACCAGCGCGGGCTTGTGCGACTGGAGGCCGCCCGCGAGGGTGGCGAGCCCGGCGCCGCTGACGCCCGCCGCGCCCTTGGAGGCCAGCAGCAGGAAGAGCAGCAGCGGGATCTGCTCGCCGAGGGACATCGGGGTGCCGAGCGCGTCCGCGATGTAGAGGGACGCCATGGTCATGTAGATCATGGTGCCGTCGAGGTTGAAGGAGTACCCGGTCGGCACGGTGATGCCGACGACCGCCTTGCTGACGCCGAGGTGTTCCAGCTTGGCGATGAGCCTCGGCAGCGCGGACTCCGAGGACGAGGTCGACAGGATCAGCAGGAACTCACGGGCGAGGTACTTCAGCAGGAGGAAGATGTTCAGCCCGGAGACTATGCGCAGCAGCGTGCCGAGCACCACGAAGACGAACAGCACGCAGGTGACGTAGAAGCCGAACATCAGCACGGCGAGGCTCTTGAGCGCGTCCACGCCCGACGAGCCGACGACGGCCGCGATGGCGCCGAACGCGCCGATCGGCGCGGCCCACATGACCATGGCCAGGATGCGGAAGACCAGCCGCTGGATGTGCTCGATGCCACGCAGCACGGGCTGCCCGGCCGGGCCCAGCGCCTGGAGCGCGAACCCGGTGAGCAGCGCGACCAGCAGGGCCTGGAGGACCTGGCCCTCGGTGAAGGCGGACACGAAGGTGACCGGGATGATCGACAGGACGAAGTCGACCGGGGGCAGGGCGTCGGCGGACACCTGCGCGTGGCCGCTCTGGCGGAGCGCGGCGGTCAGGTGCAGGCCCTCGCCGGGGTGGAGCACGTTGCCGACGACCAGGCCGATGGCGAGCGCCACCAGCGACATCACGGTGAAGTAGCCGAGCGCGATGCCGCCGACCGCGCCGACCTTCGCGGCCTTCCGTACGGAGCCGATCCCGAGCACGATCGTGCAGAAGATGACCGGCGAGATCATCATCTTGATCAGGTTCACGAAGCCGGTGCCGAGCGGCTTCAGCTCCACCCCGGCGTCGGGCCAGATGAGGCCCACGGCGATGCCGAGCGCGACCGCCACGATGACGGCGATGTACAGGTAATGGGTACGGTCCCGCTTCACGGCGGGGGCGGCTGGTGCCGTACCGGGGGTGCTGGCGGCCACGACTGCTCTCCTTGACGTCTTCGTCGGCATGACCGGCGTGCGGCTCACGTCCGGGCGTTGCAGGGGATCGCGGTGACTATCTCCCGCCGTGTGAGGGCGGTCACCCTTCCGTTCATTTAGTTCACGCCCGGACGGACAGGCACACTGCTGACATGCGTGCCCCCGCCCTCCCCCGACCCCGCAGCCTGGCGGGCCAGCTCTTCGCCATGCAGGCGGTGCTGGTCGCGGTGGTGGTGGCCGGGTACGCGCTGTTCACCTACGTCAGCGACCAGCGCCAGGCGCGGGACGCGGCGGTACGCCAGGTCACGGCGGTGGCCCGGTCCATCGCGGACGCCCCCTCGGTGCGGGCGGCGATCCGCACCCCGGACCCCTCCGCCGAGCTGGAGCCGTACGCGCTCCAGGTGATGCGGGACGCCGACGTCGACTTCGTCACGATCATGGACCCGCGGGGCATCCGCTGGACCCATCCGACGCGGGACGAGATAGGCCGGCGCTTCCTCGGCCGCACCGGGCCCGCCCTGCGGGGGCACACCTTCACCGAGACGTACACCGGGACGCTGGGCCCGTCCGTGCGCGCGGTGACGCCGGTGACGGACGGGGGCCGGGTGGTGGGGCTGGTCAGCGCCGGGATCAAGGTGGAGGCGATCAGCGCGCGGGTCCAGGACCAGGTGACGGCCCTGCTCGGGGTGGCGGGGGCGGCGCTGCTGCTGGGCGCGGTGGGTACGTACGTGATCAACGCGCGGCTGCGGCGGCACACCCACGGGATGAACGCGGCCGAGCTGAGCCGGATGCACGACTACCACCAGGCCGCGCTGCACGCGGTGCGCGAGGGGCTGCTGATGCTGGACGGGCGGTACCGGGTGGCACTGATCAACGACGGCGGGCGGGAGCTGCTCGGGGTCGGCGGTGAGGTGGTCGGTCTCTCGGTCGCGGAGGTGGGGCTGCCGGGGCCGCTCACCGGGGCGTTGCTGTCCTCGGAGCCCCGGGTGGACGAGGTGCATCTGACCGCGTCGCGCGTGCTGGTGGTCAACACCTCGCCGGTGTCCGGCGGGGAGCACCGGGGGACGGTCGTCACACTCCGGGACGTGACCGAACTCCAGTCGCTGATGGGCGAGTTGGACTCCGAGCGCGGGTTCAGCCAGGCGTTGCGGTCGCAGGCGCACGAGGCGGCGAACCGGCTGCACACCGTGGTCTCGCTGATCGAGCTGGGGCGGGCCGAGGAAGCGGTGGAGTTCGCCACGGCCGAGCTGGAGCTGGCCCAGACGCTCACCGATCAGGTGGTCGCGGCGGTGGGCGAGCCGGTGCTGGCCGCGCTGCTGCTGGGCAAGACGGCGCAGGCGCACGAGCGGGGCGTGGAGCTGGTCGTCTCGCCCGAGAGCCGGCTCGACGACGGCGTACTCCCGCCGGACCTCGCGGTGCGCGACCTGGTCACCATCCTGGGCAACCTGATCGACAACGCGGTGGACGCGGCGCAGGGCAGCGCGGGGGCGCGGGTCACGGTGACGGCGTACGCGGCCGGGGAGGCGCTGCTGCTGCGGGTGGCGGACACCGGTCCGGGCGTCGACCCGGCCCACGCGGACCTGGTCTTCCGGCGCGGCTTCACCACCAAGCCCGCGGGTCCGGGCGGCCGGGGCCTCGGGCTGGCGCTGGCCCGGCAGACGGTCACCCGGCTCACCGGCACACTGACGGTGACCGGGGCGGAGGGCGGCGGCGCGGCGTTCGAGGCCCGGCTGCCGCTGCGTACCGCTGTGACATCGAAGGGCGAGGCATGAGTTCAGGGGAGCCGATCCGCGTCCTCGTCGTCGAGGACGACCCCGTGGCCGCCGACGCGCACGTCCTCTACGTCGGCAGGGTGCCGGGGTTCGTGGCCGTCGGCCAGGCCGGGACCGGGGCCGCCGCCCGCCGGGCCCTGGAACGCACCCCGGTCGACCTCCTCCTGCTCGACCTGCACCTCCCCGACGTGCACGGCCTCCAGCTCGCCCGCTCCTTGCGCGCGGCGGGCCACCAGGCGGACGTCATCGCGGTCACCTCGGCCCGCGACCTGGCGGTGGTCCGCGAGGGCGTCTCCCTGGGCGTGGTCCAGTACGTCCTGAAGCCCTTCACCTTCGCCACCCTCCGCGACCGCCTCCTCCGCTACGCCGAGTACCACGCCGCAGCGGGCGAGGCGAGCGGCCAGGACGAGGTGGACCAGGCCCTGGCCACCCTCCGCACCCCCACTCCGGCCGCCCTCCCGAAGGGCCTGAGCGCGCCGACCCTGCAACGCGTCACAGCGGTCCTACGGGACTCCCCCACCGGCCTGACAGCCGCGGGCGTCGCCGAATCGGTGGGCATCTCCCGCATCACGGCCCGCCGCTACCTGGAGCACCTGGTGACCACCACCAGAGCAACCCGAAGCCCCCAGTACGGCCAGGTGGGCCGCCCGGAACTGATCTACCGCTGGCTGTCGGAGGAAGAGGGAAGGGGCCGCTGACAGGGCCCTGCTAGAAGACCGACTCCGCCTCGTCCATGCGGGAGACCGGGACCGTCTTCAGTTCGGTCACCGCTTCCGCCAGAGGGACCATGGCGATGTCCGTGCCGCGCAGGGCGGTCATGCCGCCGAACTCGCCTCGGTGGGCGGCTTCCACGGCGTGCCAGCCGAAGCGGGTGGCGAGGACGCGGTCGTAGGCCGTGGGGGTGCCGCCGCGCTGGATGTGGCCGAGGATGACCGGGCGGGCCTCCTTGCCGAGGCGGCGCTCGAGTTCGTAGGCGAGGGCGGTGCCGATGCCCTGGAAGCGCTCGTGGCCGAACTGGTCGATGTCGCCCTTGCCGTAGTCCATCGTGCCGTCGAGCGGGTGGGCGCCCTCGGCGACGCAGATCACGGCGAACTTCTTGCCGCGCGCGAACCGCTCCTCGACCATCTTGACCAGGTCGGCCGGGTCGAAGGGCCGCTCGGGCAGGCAGATGCCGTGCGCGCCGGCGGCCATGCCGGACTCCAGCGCGATCCAGCCCGCGTGCCGGCCCATGACCTCGACGACCATCACCCGCTGGTGGGACTCGGCCGTGGTCTTCAGGCGGTCCATCGCCTCCGTGGCCACGCCCACCGCGGTGTCGAAGCCGAAGGTGCGGTCGGTGCCGGAGATGTCGTTGTCGATGGTCTTCGGCACCCCGACGACCGGCAGGCCGGCGTCGGACAGCATCCGGGCCGCCGTCAGCGTGCCCTCGCCGCCGATCGGGATCAGCGCGTCGATGCCGAACTCCTCGGCCATGTCGGTCGCCCGCTCGCACGCCTCGCGCAGCCGGTCCCGCTCCAGGCGGGAGGAGCCGAGGATGGTGCCGCCGAGCGCCAGGATGCCGCTGACCGCGTCCAGGTCGAGGGTGCGGTAGTGGCTGTCCAGCAGCCCCCGGTAGCCGTCCTCGAAGCCGATGACCTCGTCGCCGTAGTGCGCCACGGCGCGGTGCACGACCGACCGGATCACGGCGTTCAGGCCGGGGCAGTCGCCGCCTGCGGTGAGAACTCCGATGCGCATCGTGCTGTGTCTCCTGCTCGCTGTGGGTACCGGTGAGCCGCTCCGATTCTTTCACGGCCGTCGAACGGCCGACGACCACCGCCCCCACCAGCACGTTCGGACCCCCACCGAGCTGACGGGCGCCTTATCCAGGCCCGGAGGTATTGTCAAGAGGGTTCCGCTCACCTCGGGTGGGCGATTTTTGTGAGAGCAAGGATCGGAGAGCACGCGTGACACGCAGCGTGTACGTGACCGGGATCGACCGGGGCGACGGCCGGCAGGTCGTCGACCTGGGCGTCATGGAACTGCTGACCCGGCAGGTCGACCGGGTCGGGGTGTTCCGCCCCCTCGTCCACGACGGCCCCGACCGCCTCTTCGAACTGCTGCGGTCCCGCTACCGCCTGAACCAGGACCCCGCCACCGTCTACGGCATGGGCTACCAGGAGGCGTCCACGCTCCAGGCCGAGCGCGGCACCGACGAACTCGTCTCCGCCCTGGTCGACCGCTTCCACCTGGTCGCCCGCGACTACGACGTGGTCCTCGTCCTCGGCACCGACTTCGCCGACACCCAGCTCCCCGACGAGCTGTCCCTCAACGCCCGCCTCGCCAACGAGTTCGGCGCGTCCGTGATCCCGGTGGTCGGCGCCCGCAAGCAGTCCGCCGAGTCGGTGCTCGCCGAGACCCGCAACGCCTACCGCGCCTATGCCGGCCTCGGCTGCGACGTCCTCGCCATGGTCGCCAACCGCGCCGCCCGCGAGGACCGCGACGAGATCGCCGGCCGGCTCTCCGACCGCATGCCGGTCCCCTGCTACGTGCTGCCCGACGAGCCCGCCCTGTCCGCGCCGACCGTCTCGCAGATCGGGCACGCGCTGGGCGCCAAGGTGCTGCTCGGCGACGACTCCGGCCTCTCCCGCGACGCGCTGGACTTCGTCTTCGGCGGCGCCATGCTGCCCAACTTCCTCGCCGCCCTGACCCCCGGCTGCCTGGTCGTGACCCCGGGCGACCGCGCCGACCTGGTCGTCGGCTCGCTGGCCGCGCACAGCGCCGGCACCCCGCCCATCGCCGGCGTGCTGCTCACCCTGAACGAGGTGCCGAGCGAGGAGATCCTCACCCTGGCCGCCCGCCTCGCCCCCGGCACCCCGGTGCTCTCGGTGGCCGGCACCAGCTTCCCCACCGCCGGGCAGTTGTTCTCGCTGGAGGGCCGGATGACGGCCGCCACCCCGCGCAAGGCGGAGACCGCCCTCGGCCTGTTCGAGCGGTACGTGGACACCGCCGACCTGGCCCGCCGGGTCTCCGCGCCCAGCGGCGGCCGGGTCACCCCGATGATGTTCGAGCACAAGCTGCTGGAGCAGGCCCGCTCCGACAAGCGCCGGGTCGTCCTGCCCGAGGGCACCGAGGAGCGGGTGCTGCACGCGGCGGAGGTGCTGCTGCGCCGGGGCGTGTGCGACCTCACCCTGCTCGGGCCGGTGGACCAGATCCGCAAGAAGGCCGCCGACCTCGGCATCGACCTGGGCGACTGCCAGTTGATCGACCCGGCCACCTCCGAGCTGCGCGACTCCTTCGCGGAGAAGTACGCCGCCCTGCGCGCCCACAAGGGCGTCACGGTGGAGCTGGCCTACGACGTGGTCTCCGACGTGAACTACTTCGGCACCCTGATGGTGCAGGAGGGCCTGGCCGACGGCATGGTCTCCGGCTCGGTGCACTCCACCGCGGCCACCATCCGTCCGGCCTTCGAGATCATCAAGACCAAGCCGGACTCCGCGATCGTCTCCTCGGTCTTCTTCATGTGCCTGACCGACAAGGTGCTGGTCTACGGCGACTGCGCGGTCAACCCCGACCCCGACGCCGAGCAGCTCGCGGACATCGCGGTGGAGTCGGCGGCGACGGCCGCCCAGTTCGGCGTGGAGCCGAGGATCGCCATGCTGTCGTACTCCACCGGCACCTCCGGCTCCGGCGCCGACGTGGACAAGGTGCGCGAGGCGACCGAGCTGGCCCGCGAGCACCGGCCCGACCTGAAGATCGAGGGCCCGATCCAGTACGACGCGGCCGTGGACGCCGCCGTGGCCGCGACCAAGCTGCCCGGCTCGGAGGTGGCCGGCCAGGCCAGCGTGCTGATCTTCCCGGACCTCAACACGGGCAACAACACCTACAAGGCCGTCCAGCGCTCGGCCGGGGCGATCGCGGTCGGTCCGGTCCTCCAGGGCCTGCGCAAGCCGGTCAACGACCTCTCGCGCGGCGCGCTGGTGCAGGACATCGTCACCACGGTCGCCATCACCGCGATCCAGGCGCAGGCGCCGACCGAAAGGGCTTTCCAGCAGTGACCCCCACCCGTGTACTCGTCCTCAACTCCGGCTCGTCCTCGCTGAAGTACCAGCTCCTGGACATGCGGGACGGCAGCCGTCTCGCGGTGGGCCTGGTGGAGCGGATCGGTGAGCAGACCTCCCGGCTGTGCCACACCCCGCTGGCCACCGGCGCGACCCGCGAGCAGAGCGGGCCGATCGCCGACCACGAGACCGCGCTGAAGTCGGTCGCCGAGGAGCTGGCCCGCGACGGTCTGGGCCTGGACTCGCCGGAGCTGGCCGCGATCGGGCACCGGGTGGTGCACGGCGGCATGTTCTTCACCGAGCCCACCGTCATCGACGACTCGATGCTCACCGAGATCGAGCGGCTGATCCCGGTCGCCCCGCTGCACAACCCGGCCAACCTGACCGGCATCCGTACCGCCATGGCGCTGCGCCCGGACCTGCCCCAGGTCGCCGTCTTCGACACCGCGTTCCACACCTCGATGCCGGAGTCCGCGGCGCGGTACGCGATCGACCCGAAGATCGCCGACCGGTACCGCATCCGCCGCTACGGCTTCCACGGCACCTCGCATGCCTATGTGTCGCGGGAGACCGCGCGGCTGCTCGGCAAGGCGCCTCACGAGGTGAACGTGATCGTGCTGCACCTGGGCAACGGCGCGTCCGCCTCCGCGGTGGAGCGCGGCCGGTGCGTGGACACCTCGATGGGGCTGACCCCGCTGGAGGGGCTGGTGATGGGTACCCGGTCCGGTGATCTGGACCCGGCGGTCATCTTCCATTTGGCCCGCGTCGGTGGAATGTCCATGGACGAGATCGACACTCTTCTCAACAAGAGGAGCGGTCTGTTCGGTCTGTGCGGGGACAATGACATGCGGGAGATCCGGCGCCGCGTCGACGAGGGCGACGAAGCGGCGGCCCTCGCCTTCGATATTTACATTCATCGCATCAAGAAGTACATCGGCGCTTATTACGCCGTACTCGGTCAGGTGGACGCGGTGGCGTTCACGGCCGGGGTCGGGGAGAACGCGGCGGCGGTGCGTTCGGCGGCGGTCGCGGGCCTGACGGGCCTGGGCCTGGCCGTGGACGAGGAACTGAACGCCGTACGGGGCGGTGAGCCGCGCCTGATCTCGCCCGCGGACGCCCGTGTGGCGGTCGCGGTGGTGCCGACCGACGAGGAACTGGAGATCGCCGAGCAGACCTATGCGCTGGTCGGTCCGGCAACCGGAAAGGACGGCTGAGCATTACACCGGAGTAACACGCCTGAGCGCCTGTCCGCCCATTTGTATCTTCCGCCGGCCGGAATATTCCGCAGTGAAACAAACCGATAGGATCGCCTCATGCGCCGTTCGAAAATCGTCTGTACTCTCGGCCCCGCGGTCGACTCCCACGACAAGCTCGTCGCCATGATCGAGGCGGGCATGAATGTGGCCCGGTTCAACTTCAGTCACGGCACCCACGCCGAGCACCAGGCGCGGTACGACCGCGTCCGGGCCGCCGCCAAGGAGACCGGGCGCGCCATCGGCGTCCTGGCCGACCTCCAGGGCCCGAAGATCCGGCTGGAGACCTTCGCCGAGGGTCCGGTGGAGCTGGAGCGCGGTGACGAGTTCGTCATCACGACCGAGGACGTGCCGGGCGACAAGCACATCTGCGGCACGACGTACAAGGGCCTGCCGGGCGACGTCTCGCGCGGTGACCAGATCCTGATCAACGACGGCAACGTCGAGCTGAAGGTCGTGGACGTCGAGGGTCCGCAGGTCAAGACGATCGTCATCGAGGGCGGTGTCGTCTCCGACCACAAGGGCATCAACCTGCCCGGCGCGGCCGTCAACGTGCCCGCGCTGTCCGAGAAGGACGTCGAGGACCTGCGCTTCGCGCTGCGCATGGGCTGCGACATGGTCGCGCTGTCCTTCGTCCGCGACGCCAAGGACGTGCAGGACGTCCACAAGGTGATGGACGAGGAGGGCCGCCGGGTCCCGGTGATCGCCAAGGTGGAGAAGCCGCAGGCGGTCGAGAACATGGAGGACGTCGTGATGGCGTTCGACGGTGTGATGGTCGCCCGTGGCGACCTCGCCGTCGAGTACCCGCTCGAGAAGGTCCCCATGGTGCAGAAGCGCCTGATCGAGCTGTGCCGGCGCAACGCCAAGCCGGTGATCGTCGCGACCCAGATGATGGAGTCGATGATCACCAACTCCCGGCCGACGCGCGCCGAGGCGTCCGACGTGGCCAACGCGATCCTGGACGGCGCGGACGCGGTCATGCTGTCGGCCGAGTCCAGCGTGGGCGCGTACCCGGTGGAGACCGTCAAGACGATGTCGAAGATCGTCAAGGCGGCCGAGGAGGAGCTGCTCTCCAAGGGCCTGCAGCCGCTGGTGCCGGGCAAGAAGCCGCGTACGCAGGGTGGTTCGGTGGCCCGCGCGGCGGCCGAGATCGCCGACTTCCTGGACGGCAAGGGCCTGATCGCCTTCACCAAGTCCGGTGACACCGCCCGCCGTCTGTCCCGCTACCGCGCGGCCCAGCCGATCCTGGCCTTCACCACGGACGAGGGCACCCGCAACCAGCTCACGCTGAGCTGGGGCGTGGAGTCGCACGTGGTGCCGTTCGTGAACACCACGGACGAGATGGTCGACATGGTCGACCAGGAGCTGGCCAAGCTGGGCCGCTTCAACAACGGCGACACGGTCGTCATCACCGCGGGTTCGCCCCCCGGGGTCCCCGGCACCACCAACATGGTCCGGGTGCACCACGTCGGCGGCGGCGACCGCAACTGACGTTCCCCGCGACATGACCGTGGCCCGGTCCCCCTCGGCTGGAGGGGGACCGGGCCACGGTGTTGTGCGGCTCCCGAACGGGCTCGTGGTGCGGCTCAGTCGGCGTACTGGTGGAGCTTGGGGATGGTCAGCGTGCCGCCGAACTGGGCGGCCTGCTGGACGGTGACGTCCGTGAAGTAGATCAGCGGGATGTTCAGCGGAGGCGGGCTGTCCGGGCTGAAGGTGATCGGGATCAGACCGAACAGCTTGCCCGAGATGCTCTCGGTGTACATGGTGGTGTCGCCACCGCGGATCGTGGACATCGTGCCCTTGCCGGCCTGGACGTGGTACGTCTTGCCGGACGCCTTGTCCTTCACCGTCTGGTGCAGGTCCCCGATGTCGGTGCCGTCGGAGATGACGTACTTCAGCACCTTCTTGACCTTGCCGCTCGCGGTCCGTACCTGGACGACGCCCTGGTAGTCGGCGCCCTTGAGCAGCAGCGAGCTGGCGTTGAGGTACCAGGGGTCGTCGGCGAGGAGCTGCTTGTTGTCGATGCCGCCGACGTCGTCCGTGGCCTTCTCGCAGTCCTCGGCGGCGTCGGAGGCGCTCGCGGAGGGGCTGGGGCTCGCGGAGGTGGAGGTGCTCGGCTCGGGGGTCTCCTCGGCCTTCTCACCGGCCTTCGCCGAGCTGTTGGCGGCGCCCGCCGCCGGGGTGTCGGCCGTCTTGTCCTCGTCGCCCTTGGTGGGGGCCGAGGAGGACGCGGAAGGCGCGGGCGTGCTGGAGGCGGACGGCGCGGGCCCGGTCGCGGAGGGCGTCGCAGTCGCGGACGGCGTACCGGCCTGCTTGCCACCGGTGAGGACGTCCCCGAGGGCGTCCCCGATCGTCCCGAGCAGCCCGCCGTCGGCACCCTTCGAACTCGCCGAGGGCGAGGGGGTGTCGGCGGGGGTGTCCTCGGCGGCCGGCGGCTGCGCGGAGGGCGCGGCCGCGGGCTTCGAGGCGGACGAGGAGGAACCGGTGGCGGGGGTACCGCCCTTGTCGTCGTCGCCGGAACCTGAATCCGGCGAGGACGCCTTGCCGTCACCCTCGCCGGCCTTGTCCCCGGCGGACGCCGAGGTGCTGGGCGTGGGCGAGCCGGTGGTCTCACCTGCGGAGGGCGAGGGGCTCGCGGAGGTGCCGTCCACCTTGCCGCCCAGCGCCTCGACACAGTCCTTGTAGTCGGCCGCCTTCTGGCTGTTGGAGGCCGGGGTGCCGCCGCCGCTGTCGGCGATGGCGAGCGTGGACGTGAAGCCCATGCCCATCAGTACCGCCGTCGGCATCGCCACGGAGGCGATGGCCTTCCCGGCCGGCATGTGGAGCCGGGTGAACAGCAGTTTCTTGGGGGCCGCGTGGCGGGGCCCGGTTCTCGCACGGGACCCGTCCACATCGGGCCCGTGGGTCACCTCGTCAGCCGGCACTGTGCCTCCCGTTCGCCTCGTTGGCCGGGCTTGTTCCTGACAGGTCCATCGGCGCGCTCACCGGCTCCTCGCCGCGCGGGGCCTGGACGCCGTACCGGCCGGACCCTTCCGCCTTCGCCGCCGGACCGGGCGACCAGGCGATGCCCATCGCGCCGCCCACCATGGAGAGGAGGAAGCCGATGACGAAACCGCCGAAGTTGGACACGGGGATGGACACCAGCGCGAGCAGGATCGCCGCGACGCCCGCGAACACCCGTACATGCTTCTGGAACCAGAGGCTGATGCCCAGCACGATGAGCAGCACGCCGATGATCAGCGAACCGGCTCCGGCGGTGGTGGCCATCGCCACCGTCAGATGACCGATCTGAAGATGGGCGTACGGGAAGTACATGATCGGAAAGCCGCCGAGCAAGACGAACAGACCGGCCCAGAAAGGCCGGGCGCCCCGCCAGGCGCGGAACTGCAGCCTCCGGCGGGTGAACTGGCCGGGTGCGGCGGCAGGAGTCTCGGCGCTCATGGAAAACAGCTCCCTGGTGCGGCATTGCTGTGGTGGAGATGTGGGCCGCGGGTGAAGCAGCGACCGGAGAGTGGACGGGCGGGGGAGCCTTCACTCCCCCGCCCATCAGGCAGTGCCTAGTAGCACTCGGCCTTGGTGCCCGTGGACAGGGCCATGTGCAGACCGTTGAGCTTGAAGGTTCCGGCGGTGGTGGCCCACGCCGTCTGCTTCACGTCGGTCAGCTCGGCCGAGGACGCCTCCTGGGCGAACCCGTAAGGGTTGACCTGCTTGTTGGCGATCTCGCCGCTCTTGATGCCAGGACCCTTCAGGTCCTTGCCCGCGACACCGATGTTGATGTCGTGGAACGTGGCGTCGGCGCCCAGGTCCTCGACGTCGATGTACAGGTTCTCGGCGGCGACCTGCTTGTTCGGGTCGCTGCTGTCGCCCGCCGTCAGCCGCAGCGTGACGGAGCCGATCCCCGGGATGCCGGGGGTGACGACCGACTGGCACATCTTGTTGATCTTGGCGTTGGAGAACGCCGAGACCGCCACCGGATGCGCCGTCTTCTCGCCGGTCAGGGTGTAACCCGAGTCGATCGCGCCGTACTGCGAGAAGCCGGTGCCGTTGAGCGACTTGGCGGTCACCTTGAACGACTGACCGGAGACGCTGAACGACGCGGCGAGAGCACCCTGCGCGAGGGCGACGCCTATCACGGCCGTAGCGGCGACGCTGGGCACCATGACCACAGCGAAGCGCTTCCATCTGGTCCCGCCACGCACCTGGGACTCCATATTTCCTCCTTCTCGGACGTACATCTCCTGTCCCGGAATCGCCCCATCGGGCGGCTCGGCCGGGCAGGGATGGGAGAAGTGCTACGTCCTCGGGAAGGGGAGCGCCCGCGCTCGACGGCACGAACCCGCGCCCGAACAACCGGCGTTCACCCCCGAGCGACAACCACTGGTCGCGCCTGACGCACATCACGCACAACCTTCGGGACAGGCTCCACCGGAAGGTGAAGACCCCCCTGTCCCAGAGCCGGCGCCACTGCCGCCGGCTCTGCTCGGTGGGGACCCAGAGTCTCCGCTTCCCGGCCGGCTGCCGGGGTGCGGAAATGGACCGAGCGTGGCCGATCGTGGTGCATTCTCGCCGCCCGCACAAGGGGCGCCGTTACCGGCTAGTAACGGCGCGATAACCGAACAACGACCCAGTGGTCTCGGAGCGCGACAGACCGTGCCATCAGTGGGCAGAGCAAAGCCGTTGATCCCCGGGCGAAGCCGGACAGATCAACGGCTGTGACTTACTCGCAGTAACAGCAGGCAGGTTTACCAAGTTTTGGTAAAGCGTGATCACTCATGCATCAGATCGGCCATCCGGCGAGCCCGTCATCACGCACCCCGCGCCCCGACGCGCCGTCAGAACAGCGCCCGTGCCAGGGCCCTGCGCGCGGCCACCACCCTCGGGTCGTCGGCGCCCACGACCTCGAAGAGCTCCAGCAGCCGGCGGCGCACCGCGTCCCGGTCGTCGCCGGCGGTACGGCTCACGGTGTCGGTGAGCCGGCCGAAGGCGTCCTCGACATGACCGCCCACCAGATCCAGGTCGGCGGCGGCGATCTGGGCCTCCGCGTCACCGGGCTTCTCGGCCGCGTCCTTGCGCACCCGCTGCGGGTCCATGTCCTGCACGCGCTGGAGCAACTCGGCCTGCGCGAGACCGAGTTTGGCCTCGGTGTTGGCCGGGTCGTCGGTCAGCACATTGCGGTACGCCTGGACGGCGCCGCCGAGGTCGCCCGCGTCCAGCGCCTCCACCGCGGCGGCCAGCAGGGCGTCGTACGGCCCCTCCGGCACCTCGGCGGCGGGGGCGGCACCCGCAGCGGCGTCCGGGTCGACGGTCAGACCGGTCAGGCCGAAGCGCTGCTCGGCGACCTGGATCAACTGGTCGAGGGTCTCCCGGATCTGCTGCTCGTCGGCCGCGCCCTGGAAGAGGGGCAGCGCCTGTCCCGCGACGACCGCGAAGACGGCGGGAATCCCCTGGACCCCGAACTGCTGCATCAGCATCTGGTTGGCGTCGACGTCGATCTTGGCGAGCAGGAAGCGCCCGTTGTACTCGACGGCCAGCCGCTCCAGCAGCGGGCTGAGCTGCTTGCAGGGCTGACACCATTCGGCCCAGAAGTCGATGACGACCGGGACTTCGGCGGAGCGCTGGAGGACTTCGCGCTCGAAGCCCGCCTCATCGACGTCGATGACGAGGTCGGCCGGCGACACCGCGCCCGCGCCGCCGTGGCGGGCGGCTTCGGCGCGCGCCTGCTCCGCCTTGGCCTTGGCCTCCTGGGCCGCCTTCACCGCGGCGAGGTCGACGACGCCGCTCATGGACATGTTCCGTGGCTGCATGCGTCTATCCTCCCCCGTTCCGGCGCATGAAGGAAAAAAACGATCGTGGTCGGCGATCGCGGTCGGCGCCGGGTCCCCACCCGCGCCAGTGGTCGTCGCCCGTGTACGTCCGTCACGAGCTTTCGCTACGAGTCGTAGCGTAATACCAGCACCCCACTGAGCGACACCGCTTTCCGGTGATCTCCCTCACGACATGTCGAGGTGCCCGGCTAGGGTCGTGTTCATGCAGACCCGCACCCCCGCCAGCCGTACCGGGCGCCCGCGCAGCGCCGCCGCGGATGCCGCGATCCTGGCCGCGACGCGGGAGGGGCTGGTGGAACTGGGCTGGTCCGGGCTCACCTTGTCGGACGTGGCCGCGCGGGCCGGGGTGGCGAAGACGACGCTCTACCGCCGCTGGTCGGGCAAGCACGAGCTGGTGGTGGACGCGGTGGCGGAGCTGTTCGACGAGCTGGTGCTGCCCGACCGGGGCTCGCTGGCGGCCGACATCGAGGGCGTGGTGCTCCAGTTCGCGGCGATCCTCGACCGCCCGGAGGCCAAGTGCGGACTGATGGGCGTGGTCGCGGAGTCGACGCGCGACGACGCGCTGCGCGAGCGGGTGCGCACCTCGATCGTGGAGCGGCAGAAGCGGCTGGTGCTGGCCGGGCGGGCGCGGGCCCAGGAGCGGGGCGAACTCCCGGCGGAGGCCGACCCGGAGGAGTCCGCGCGCATGGTCGACCTGATCTTCGACATGGCGGCGGGCGCGGTGGTGCACCGCACCCTGGTCAGCGGCAAACCGGCGGACGAGGAGTGGGCGCGGGGCTTCACCCACATCCTCCTGCTGGGCCTCACCACCCCGGCCCCGAACCTCACCCCGCCGGGTGAACCGGTGAGTTGACGCGGCCCGGCGTTTTCCCGACGAGCCCTAGAACCCGGCCGGCTCGGTGTACACCCCCCACTCGTCGCGCAGCACCCCGCAGATCTCGCCGAGGGTGGCCTCCGCGCGTACCGCCTCCAGCATCGGCTCGATCATGTTGGCGCCGGAGCGGGCAGCGCCCAGCATGGCGTCCAGCGCCTTGCGCACGGCCGTGTCGTCGCGGGCGGCCTTGCGGTCGGCCAGGACGCGGACCTGCTCGCGCTCGACCTCGTGGCTGACCCGGAGGATCTCCAGGTCGCCGGTGACGGAACCGGTGGCGACGTTGACGCCGACGACCCGCTTCTCCCCCTTCTCCAGCGACTGCTGGTAGCGGAAGGCGGACTCGGCGATCTCGCCGGTGAACCAGCCGTCCTCGATGCCGCGCAGGATGCCGGAGGTGATGGGGCCGATGGGGTGCTGCCCGTCGGGGTGGGCCCTGAGGCCCCGCTCCCTGATCTGCTCGAAGATCTTCTCGGCGTCCGCCTCGATGCGGTCGGTGAGCTGCTCGATGTACCAGGAACCGCCCAGCGGGTCCGCGACGTTGGCGACGCCGGTCTCCTCCATCAGCACCTGCTGCGTGCGCAGCGCGATCTCCGCCGCCTGCTCGCTGGGCAGGGCGAGGGTCTCGTCCAGGGCGTTGGTGTGCAGCGAGTTGGTGCCGCCGAGCACGGCCGCGAGCGCCTCCACGGCGGTGCGGACGACGTTGTTGTACGGCTGCTGCGCCGTCAGCGAGACCCCGGCGGTCTGGGTGTGGAAGCGGAGCCACTGCGCCTTGTCGGTCTTCGCCCCGTACACCTCCCGCATCCAGCGGGCCCAGATGCGGCGGGCGGCGCGGAACTTGGCGATCTCCTCGAAGAAGTCCACATGGGCGTCGAAGAAGAAGCTGAGGCCGGGCGCGAAGACGTCCACGTCGAGGCCGCGGGAGAGGCCCAGCTCGACGTACCCGAAGCCGTCCGCGAGGGTGTACGCCAGCTCCTGCGCGGCCGTGGCCCCGGCCTCGCGGATGTGGTAACCGGAGACGGAGAGCGGCTTGTACGCGGGGATGCCGGCCGCGCAGTGCTCCATCAGGTCGCCGATGAGGCGCAGGTGCGGCTCGGGCTGGAAGAGCCACTCCTTCTGGGCGATGTACTCCTTGAAGATGTCGGTCTGGAGCGTGCCGTTCAGCACCGCCGGGTCGACGCCCTGGCGCTCGGCGGCGACCAGGTACATGCAGAAGACGGGGACGGCGGGGCCGCTGATCGTCATCGAGGTGGTGACGTCGCCGAGCGGGATGTCCCCGAACAGGACCTCCATGTCGGCGGCCGAGTCGATGGCCACCCCACAGTGGCCGACCTCGCCCAGCGCGCGCGGGTCGTCGGAGTCGCGGCCCATCAGGGTCGGCATGTCGAACGCCACGGACAGGCCGCCGCCGCCCGCCGCGAGGATCATCTTGTACCGCTCGTTGGTCTGCTCCGCGTTACCGAACCCGGCGAACTGGCGGATGGTCCAGGTCCGTCCCCGGTACCCGGTCGCGTGCAGCCCCCGCGTGAACGGGTACTCCCCCGGCCACCCGATCCGCTCGAACCCCTCGTACACGTCCCCGTCCCGGGGCCCGTACACCGGCTCGACCGCATCCCCGGACAACGTGGTGAAATCCGCGTCGCGCTTTCGCGCGCGGTCATACCGGTCCTGCCACCGTCGGCGGCCTTCTTCGATCGCGTGAGCGTCCATACCATCGAATTTACTTGGACGTCCTAGTAAATGTCGATGGGAAACCGCCGTACGGGTGCGTACGGCGGTTCCGGTTACGCCTTGACGACCGTCGGGGACGGCTGCGCGACCTTGGCCTCCAGCTCGTGGCTGATCTTCCGCTCGACGAAGAAGGCGGCGGTCGGGATGGTGCCCGCGATCAGTACCCAGAGCTGCTTGCCGACCGGCCACTTCGCCTTGGAGCCCAGGTCGAAGGCGAAGACCAGGTAGACCACGTACAGCCACCCGTGGGCGATGCCGATGATCCGGGTGAAGTCGCCGGCGCCGTCCAGGTGGAGCAGGTACTTGGCGATCACGCCCAGGGTCAGCAGGACCAGCAGCACACCGGTGACGTAGGACATCACCCGGTAGCGGGTCAGCACGCTCTTCTTCATGGGTAAGAGCGTAACCACGCGTTCCGGGAGATCTTGCCCCAGGGTGGCTCCCGTAGGGACCAGCAGGTCAGGCGTCCTCGAAGTCCCCGGCCGCCACCCGCAGGGGCCGCAGCAGGGTGAAGATGTCGCCGCAGCTCTCCGCGTCGTAGGCGCCGAGGCCGAAGTCCATGGCCATCAGGTCGCGGGTGGCGGCGTCGACGACCTCGCGGCCCTTGTCGGTGATGACGGCGAGGGTGCCGCGGCCGTCCTTGGGGTTGGGGCGTTTGGCGACCAGGCCGGTCCTGACCAGGCGGTCGACGGTGTTGGTGACCGAGGTGGGGTGGACCATCAGCCGTTCGCCGATCTTGGACATGGGCAGCTCCCCCTCCTTGGAGAAGGTGAGCAGCACCAGCGCCTCGTAGCGCGCGAAGGTCAGCCCGTACGGTTTGACCACGGCGTCGACCTCGGCCAGCAGGATCTGCTGGGCCCGCATGATCGAGGTGATCGCGGCCATCGAGGGCACGCTTCCCCAGCGCTGCTTCCAGAGCTCGTCCGCACGGGCGATGGGGTCGAAGGGGAGACTGAGAGGCTTGGGCACGTCATCAGACCCTACCGGCCGGTCATATCGCGGGCAGCCCTGTCTCGGCTTTCGGTCACCCGGCACGCCAGGGCGAGCGCCGCACAGCACACCGTGCCCGCCACCCCGGCGGCCACCACGGCCGCCCGCACGCCCATGACCTCGGCCACCACCCCCGCCAGCGCCATGCCGACCCCCTGGATCGTCATCAGCCCGGCGCTCAGCAGCGTCATCGCCCGCCCCCGCAGTTCCTCCGGCACCGCCCGCACGAACCACTGGTCGAGCCCGAGGGTGTACGCCGAGCACGCACCGGCGAGCACCAGGAGCAGCAGCGACGGCCAGAGTCCGGGGGCGAGGGCGTAACCGAGGTACGGCACCACGGCGAGGCAGAGCAGCGGCAGCACGATCCGCTCACGCGTCGCCTGCCCGAGCCGCGCCCCCGCGAACAGCTCACCGGCGATCGTGCCGACGGGCAGCGCGCACATCAGCAGCCCGAGCCCGGCGGAGCCCGAACCGAGCGTGTGGGAGTAGGGGGCGGCGAGCGCCTCGGGGAAGACGCAGAACATCGCGGGCACCCAGAACACGAGCAGCAGCACCAGCACCCGCCGGTTGCCCAGGAGTGCGCGGGTCCCGCCGCCCCCCTGCGCCCGCTCCGGCCGCCTCCGGGCCGGCCGGCGCCGGGTGCCGAAGCGCAGCAGCGTGGCCGAGGCGAGGAAAGTGCCGACCGTGATCAGCAGCGCGTGCCGGGGGCTGACGACGGTCAGCAGCAACCCACCGGTCCCGTACCCGACGAGCAGCGCGCTCTGCGAGACGATCCGGATCAGGGACCGCCCGAGCACGAAGGCGTCCCCGTCCCCGAGGACGTCCGCGAGCGTCGCCATCCGGGTACCGGAGAACACCGGCGAGACGACGGCGACCGCGCAGCGCAGCACCAGCAGCACCGCGACGCCCGTCCCCGGCACCACCATCGCCGCCACGCACGCGGCGCACACCAGATCGCAGACCACCAGCACCCGCCGGGCCGGGAAACGGTCGGCGACCGGGGCGAGCAGGGCGCCGCCGAGGGCGTAGGGAAGGAAGCCGACCGCGAAGGCGAGCGCGCTCATCAGGGGCGACGCGGTGAGGTCGTAGACCAGGACGGACAGCGCGATCTCGCTGACGACCGTCCCGAGCAGCGACAGCACATGGGCGGCGAAGAGGGCGCGGAACTCGGGGACGGCGAGGACGTGGCGGTATCCGGTACGGGGAGCCACGGGGGCCGTGGGCGGTGCGGACATGCCGGGCAGCCTGCCGGGGGCCGTGCCGGGCGACGTAGAGTTTCGGCTCCAGCCGAATGTCAGGGGGAGCAGCCGTGGCCTCGCACCTGCACTTCGGTGAGGACGACTTCCTGAACTGCCGGTTCGCCGTCTCCCCGCTGTGGGAGACGCAGGACGCGGTGCGCACGCTGCGGCGCCCGGACCGCCAGGGCTACCACGTGCCGTGGCTGCGCCGCATCCGTACGGCGGCGGCCGGTCTCGACCTCGCGCCGCTGTGGCTGCTGATGCCCCGCCGGGGCCACTCCCCGGACTGGCTCGGGGCGCCGCCGATCGGCCCGGCGGCCACCTTCGAGGAGGAGATCGCGGCGGTACGGGCGGCCGATCCGGAGGCGGCCCGCGAGGACACCGCCCGCTCACTGGCCTGCACTCCGGGCGCGCTCACCTCGGAGCAGGGCCGGACCTGGCTGGCGAACCCGGTGCGGATGGTGCGGGAGCTGGCGGACGCCCTGGAACTGGCCTGGCGGGTGCTGGTGGAACCGGAGTGGCCCCGGCTGCGGGCGCTGCTGGAGGCGGACGTGGCCTTCCACTCGCGCCGCCTGGCCGAGGTCGGGCTCGGCACCCTGCTGCCCGAGCTGGACCCCCGGCTGAGCTGGGACGGCCGCACACTGACCCTGCCGGGTGGGGTGTACGAGCGCCGGCTCGGCGGGCGGGGGCTGGTGCTGATGCCGAGCGTGTTCTGCTGGCCGGACGTGGTCACCGGCTTCGACCCGCCGTGGCAGCCCACCCTCGTCTATCCGGCGCGCGGTGTCGGCGGTCTGTGGGCCGAGCCGGGCACCCGGACCCCGGAGGCGCTGGTGCGCCTGCTGGGCCGCAACCGCGCGGCCGTGCTGGCGGCGCTGGACGACCCGGCGTCCACCACCGCCCTGGCCCACCGCCTCGGCCTCGCCGCGTCCTCGGTCTCGTCCCACCTGTCCGTCCTGCGAGAGAGCGGCCTGCTGACGGCCCGCCGGTACGGGCACCAAGTGCTCTACGAACGAACGCCGTTGGGGATGGCGCTGGCCTCAGGGGGCTGACGGAAGGCTGTCCAGCAGCCGGGGCGTGCCGGTGACGGCGAGCGGGGTGCGGACGCAACGCCGGGCGGCGGGGGCTCCGCGCGAGGGGGTCTTGAACAGCGCGGCCGAGGCCACGGCCAGGAGCAGCAGCGGGCACAGGAAGGCGCCCGCCGCCGAGAGCGGGCCCAGTCCGGCGAACGGTTCCAGGCCGAGGCCGAGCAGACAGCAGAGCAGGACCAGCGCGCGGACGGCCAGCTCGGTGAGCCAGGTGCGCCGGGCCCGCTCGGGGGTGATGCCGTGCTCCAGCCAGAGCCGCAGCCGGTCCACCGACCAGGCGGCGGCCCAGCCCGCGAGCGGCCGCACCAGCAGCCGGTCCGCGAGGGCGCCGGGCGCGCCCCCACGGTGCCGGTGGTCGTAGCGGACGCGGAGGCGTACGCCGTGCGCGTCGGGCAGGTAGCGCCAGTGGCAGGTGGTCTCGGCGAACGGGCAGAGCGGGTGCGAGGCGGCGAATCGGTGGGCGGCGGCGCGGGTGCCGTCGGGGCGCTCGGGTTCGGCGGCGGTGACCCCGGTACCGAGGACGGTGAGGAAGGGGAGCACGCGGGTGGCGTAGCGGAACGGCACGGCGGCCTCGCCGGGCGGCCCCGGCAGGTGGTGGAGCCGGGTGAAGCGCGCGTCCCAGCGCTGGCGCCGGGCGGGGTCCTGGGTGCGCGCCCACAGCTCGTCAAGATCGGCGCGGATATGCGTCTCGATGACGAGACCCATGGCGTTCTCCCAGGTCGGAGTGGTTTCTGAGCGACGCTCAAAGATCCGGGAGGGAAGGTACACCGGCCGCGCGCGACCGCTCAACCGCCGGGCACACCCGCACCCCGGACCCAACGGGGCCGGGGTGCGGGCGAGTTGCGGGGCGGCTAGGCGCCCAGGTGCCGTTCCACGGTCTCGACCTTGGAGGTGAGGCCGTCGGTGACGCCGGGGCGGATGTCGGCCTTGAGGACCAGGGAGACGCGCGGCGCGCGGGCCTCGACGGCGGCGACGGCGCGCTTGACGACGTCCATGACCTCGTCCCACTCGCCCTCGACGGAGGTGAACATGGCGTCGGTGCGGTTGGGCAGCCCGGACTCGCGGACCACGCGGACGGCGTCGGCGACGTACTCCCCCACGTCCTCGCCGACGCCCAGGGGCGTCACGGAGAAGGCGACGATCATGCGTTCACGATTCCTTCCTCGCGGGCGCGGGCCGCGATGACGGCGTTCTCGGACTCCCGGCGCAGCTTGCGCTCGGCGAAGAAGCCGCCGGTGGGCAGGACCGAGAGGACGAAGTAGAGGGCGGCGGTGCCGAAGCTCCACTTGGTGCGGTTCCAGGCGTCCAGCCAGAAGATCACGTACAGGACGAAGAGCACGCCGTGGATCGCGCCCATCACGGGGACCGCGTTGAAGTCCGTGGTCCGCTTCAGCACCGAGCACAGCAGCAGGACGAGGAAGGACACGGCCTCCGGCGCCGAGACCAGGCGGAGGCGGCGGATGGCGGATGCGGTCTTGAGGTCCACGGGTCACCTTCGGGGGAACTTGGGCGGGGGTGCTGGGGTGCGGGGTCCGGCCGGTGGAGGGGCCGGGCCGTGATCCGCTTTGTGAACGGAAGCACAAGCGTCCCCCCATTGTGGCAAACGACGCCCCTAGGGGCGTGCTCAGGGTCGCTCTCCACCCGTGGGCCCTGTTCTCTCCACCCGGCCGGCGGCTACTTTCGCGGTGTGGCGATGTTCCGACTGCAGGGAAGCAAGGTCCTCGCCGTCGACGTGACCGGGGACGCCGTGAAGGCGAAGAACGGCTCGATGGTCGCGTACGACGGGCAGATGGCCTTCAAGAAGCTGAGCGGCGGCGGTGAGGGGCTGCGCGGGATGGTGACGCGGCGCATCACCGGCGAGCAGATGACGGTGATGGAGGTGAGAGGACAGGGGACCTGCTGGTTCGCCGACCGGGCGTCCGAGATCAATCTCGTCGCCCTGCGCGGCGACACGCTGTACGTGGAGTCGAGCAACCTGCTGGCGACCGACGCGGGGCTGCGCACGGGCACCACCTTCACCGGGCTGCGCGGTGCCTCGCAGGGCAACGGGCTGTTCACCACGACCGTGGAGGGCACCGGCCAGGCCGCGATCCTGTCCGACGGCCCGGCGGTGGTGCTCCGGGTCAGCCCGCAGTACCCGCTGACCGTCGACCCGGGCGCCTACATCGCGCACCAGGGGAATGTGCGGCAGTCCTTCCAGTCCGGCGTCACCTTCCGCACCCTGATGGGCGAGGGCGGCGGGGAGGCGTTCCAGATCCGCTTCGAGGGCGACGGGCTGGTCTATGTGCAGCCCAGCGAGCGGAACACGATCGCGGGGGATCTGTGAGATGAGCTTCCGGGAGATCAACTCCAAGATGGTCGAGGCCCGGGTGGCGCCGGGGCAGCGGCTGTTCAGCCAGCGCGGGGCGATGCTGGCGTACACCGGCGAGGTGTCCTTCACCCCGAACATGCAGAGCGGCCAGGGCGGGGTGATGTCGATGCTCGGGCGCCGGGTCGCCGGGGAGGCGGCTCCGCTGATGACGGTGGAAGGCAGCGGCACGGTCCTGTTCGGGCACGGCGGCCATCACGTCCATGTCATCACCCTCACCGGCGACACCCTGTACGTGGAGGCGGACCGGCTGCTCGCCTTCGAGGGCTCGCTCCGGCAGGGCACGATGTTCCTCGGCTCGCAGGGCGGGGTGATGGGGCTGGTGCGCGGCCAGGCGACCGGGCAGGGCCTGTTCACCACCACCCTCCAGGGCCATGGCGCGGTCGCGGTGATGGCGCACGGCGGGATCTTCGAGTTGCCGATCACCCCGCAGCGCCCGGTCCACGTGGACCCCCAGGCGTACGTCGCCCATCACGGCGAGGTGCGCAACAAGCTGTCCACCGCGCTGGGCTGGCGCGACATGGTGGGGCGCGGCTCCGGCGAGGCGTTCCAACTGGAGCTGAGCGGCAACGGCACGGTGTACGTCCAGGCGTCGGAGGAGAAGCTGTGAGTGGTTACGCGAGCGCGGGCGGGCCGGTGGTCTTCGACCCGGTGACGCTCCCCGCCGACGACAACGTGAACCCGTACACCTTCTGCGTGGAGCTCAAGGGGAGCCAGTGGTTCCTGCAGAAGGGGAAGATGATCGCCTACTACGGGTCGATCGACTTCAACGGCATCGGGCACGGCCGCCTGGACCGGTTGGTGCGTACTTCCTTCCATTCGCCACTGCACGCGAGCGACTGGGTGGTGGCGGAGGGCTCGGGCAAGATGCTCCTCGCGGACCGGGCCTTCGATGTGAATTCGTACGACCTGGATCAGGGGAACCTGACCGTTCGCGCGGGCAACTTGATCGCTTTTCAGCCAAGCTTGGCACTCAAACAGTCGATCGTGCCGGGCTTTCTGACCCTCATCGGAACCGGAAAGTTCGTCGCCGCTTCCAACGGGCCGGTGGTCTTCATGGAACCGCCGATCCGGGCGGACCCGCAGGCGCTGGTCGGCTGGGCCGACTGCCCCTCCCCCTGCCACCATTACGACCACTCCTACCTCACCGGCGTGATGGGCGGCCTACGTGCGATGACAGGGATCGGCGGGGCTTCCGGCGAGGAGCACCAGTTCGAGTTCACGGGCGCGGGGACGGTGCTGCTCCAGTCCAGCGAGACCCTGATGCCCGAGCGGTCCACGGGTGCTGTTCCGCCCGAGCAAGGGGTACCCGGAGGGGGCGCAGCCGGGCCGATGGGGCCCGGAACGGGGGCTTCCGGGGTACCGCGCCTTCCCGGACAGCTGGGAGACCTCCAGCGTCGCTTCGGGCTGTGAGCGGTAGTCTGCGGAGTGTGACGTCGAACGCGTGCGCACAGTCACATCACCCAGAGTAGTTCGCCATTCAACTTCTTAGGTAGACTTCATTCATGGAGACCGAGACGGCCACGCACTGGCTGACCGATGCGGAGCAGTGCGCCTGGCGCACCCACCTGGAGGTCAACAGGCTGTTGACGTACCAGCTAGAAAAGGATCTACAGCCGTTCGGCCTGACGATGAACGACTACGAGATCCTCGTCAATCTGTCCGAGTCGGAAGACATGCGGATGCGGATGAGCGACCTGGCGGGCGCGACCATGCAGTCCAAGAGCCGCCTCTCGCATCAGATCACGCGCATGGAGAACGCGGACCTGGTCCGCCGGGAGAACTGCGAGTCGGACCGGCGCGGCCTCTTCGCCGTTCTGACCGAGCACGGGCTGGAGACGATGCGGAAGGTGGCCCCGCACCACGTGGCCTCCGTCCGCCGCCACTTCATCGACCTCCTCTCCCCCGACGCCCTCCAGGACCTGGACAAGTCCCTCAAGCCCATCGCAGAACACCTCAGAGACCAACGCGGCCGCCCGTAGCCCGGTCGGCTCCACGGGTACTTAGCGGTTCCGCGCCCGCCGAGCGGCAACCCCGCGCCGGGCGCAGCCCGAGCCTGCGCCTCGGCCACCCCTGAGGCCGGACGCCCCGCCCACCCGACGCACCGCACAGGCGCGAGGGAGGGTGGGGCGCTCTGCTGTCCGGGGTCGCGGAGAGGCATCCGCGGCTCACACCCGCGCGGGCTCCCTCTGCCGCCCGCTCACCAGGGCCACCCCGGCCGACGCCAGCGCGGTGGCTCCCGTCAGGGCGAAGCACAGGGGCAGGGAGAGGTGGGCGAGGAGGGCGCCGGTGGTCAGGCCGCCGGCCGAACTGCCCGCGTTGACCGCCATGTTCACCCAGGCGCCGGCACGGGTGCGGTCGCTCGCGGGGGCCGACTCGTCCGCCAGCAGGTAGGCCGTGGTGAGCGCCGGGGCGATGAAGGCACCCGCACAGGTCATGGCCACCGTGAGCGTCAGCACGCCGGGCGCCAGTCCCGCCACCGCGATCGTCAGACCGAGGGCCACCGCGAAGCCGGTGAGACGGGACCGGGCGGGTCCGCGCCAGTCGATCGCCCCGTTGGCCAGCCCGCCCAGCGCGCTGCCCACCGAGAGGGCGCCCAGCACCCAGGGGACGAGGTCGGTGTCGCCGGAGTCTCCGCCGACATGGGCCAGCACCAGCAGCTCCACCCCGCTGATGGCGAGCCCCGTCCCGGCCGCCACCGCGACCGGCGCCAAGAGCCCCCGGACGCCGCCCCGACGGCCACCGCCCTCGGTCCGGGGCCGGGGCCTCGTCATCGCCGGGGAGGTGACGAAGGCAGCGGTCCCCCCGACCATGAGCAGCGCCCCGAGCAGCAACCCGGAGGCCGGGACGGTCCAGGCGACAAGAACGCCCACCAGAGCGGGACCGGACACGAACAGCAGCTCCTCGGCGACCCCGTCGAGGCTGTAAGCCCGCCGCAGCAGATCCCGGTCGGCGAGGAGTTCGGACCACACCGCGCGCATGCTCGGCCCCAGCGGCGGAGCACAGGCGCCCGCGAGAACGGCGGCGCCTCCGATCAGTGGCACCGGTGCGCCGGGCCGCCAGGTGAGGGCCGCGAGCGCGCAGAGCAGGCTCCCGTGGGCGACGGCCAGCGGCAGCAGGGCGCGCCGGGCGCCGTGCCGGTCCACCAGGGAGGCGCGCGTCGGGGTCAGGAAGACCACGGCGGCGCCGTACAGGGAAAGCACGGCGCCGGAGGCCGTGTACGAGCCCGTCGCCCGCTGGGTGGCGAGCAGCAGGGACAGCGGGACCGCCCCGTAGGACAGGCGGCCCACCAGGGCGGTGGTGAAGGTGCGGCGGGCGTGCGGGACGCGGAGGACGGCGGCGTAGGACGGCGCGGCGGGGCGCGCGGAAGCGGGCGCGGACATGCGCGGGGTTCCTCACGGGAGGCGGGACGAGGGCACCGGTGCGCCACACGGGGCCCCGGCGAGGAGCCGGACGGCCGCGCGGGCGCGAGGGGTGCTCTCTATGCCATGAGGAGGAACATGCCGGTCAAGTTAGCAGCGGGCCTCAGCCCTGGGTAAGCCCCTCGACCAGTTCGTCCGCCGCGCGGTACGGGTCCAGGTCGCCCGTGACGATGCGGTCGGCCAGGGCGGAGAGGCGGCGGTCGCCGTGGAGGTCGCCGATGCGTTCTCGGAGGGTGGTGACCGCGATGGTCTCCACCTCACGGGCCGCTCGGGCTCGGCGGCGTTCGGTGAGGACGGCGTGTTCTTCCATCCAGGCCCGGTGCTTTTCCAGGGCTTCCACGACCTCGTCGATGCCCTCGGCGCGGGCGGCGACCGTCTTGACGATCGGGGGGCGCCAGTCGCCGGGACCGCGGGCCTCGCCGAGGCCGAGCATGTGGTTCAGCTCGCGGGCGGTGGCGTCGGCGCCGTCGCGGTCGGCCTTGTTGACGACGTAGACGTCACCGATCTCCAGGATTCCGGCCTTGGCCGCCTGGATGCCGTCGCCCATGCCCGGCGCGAGCAGGACCACGCTGGTGTCGGCCTGGGAGGCGATCTCCACCTCGGACTGGCCGACGCCGACCGTCTCGACCAGGATCACGTCGCAGCCGGCCGCGTCCAGCACCCGGATCGCCTGCGGCGCGGCCCAGGCGAGCCCGCCCAGGTGGCCACGGGTGGCCATGGAGCGGATGTAGACGCCGGGGTCGGAGGCGTGGTCGGACATCCGGACCCGGTCCCCGAGGAGCGCGCCCCCGGAGAACGGCGAGGACGGGTCGACGGCGAGGACGCCGACCCGCTTGCCCTGCTTGCGGTACGCGGTGACCAGCGCGGAGGTGGAGGTGGACTTGCCGACGCCGGGCGAGCCGGTCAGACCGACCACGTAGGCGTTGCCGGTCAGCGGGGCCAGCGCCGCCATCACCTCCCGGAGCTGCGGGGACGCCCCCTCGACCAGGGAGATCAGCCGGGCCACGGCCCGAGGCCGGCCTTCCCTGGCCTCGGCCACCAGAGAGGAGACGTCCCGCATCAAACAGCTCCGTTCACTCGCACCACTCACTCACACCGCCGGAAAAGCAGATCTCAGCCCTTGGGTACCCGCACGATCAGCGCGTCACCCTGGCCGCCGCCACCGCACAGGGCGGCCGCGCCCACCCCGCCGCCCCGGCGCTTCAGCTCCAGCGCCAGGTGCAGCACCAGCCGGGCGCCGGACATGCCGATCGGGTGGCCGAGGGCGATGGCACCGCCGTTGACGTTCACCTTTTCCGTGGACACCCCGAGGTCGCCCATTGACTGCACGGCGACCGCCGCGAACGCCTCGTTGATCTCGATGAGGTCCAGGTCGGAGACCTCGAGCCCCTCCTTGCCGAGCGCGTGCTGGATGGCGTTGGACGGCTGCGACTGGAGGGAGTTGTCGGGACCTGCGACATTGCCGTGCGCGCCGATCTCCGCCAGCCACTGAAGGCCCAGTTCCTCGGCCTTGGCCTTGCTCATCACGACCACCGCGGCCGCGCCGTCGGAGATCTGCGAGGAGGACCCGGCGGTGATGGTGCCGTCCTTGGTGAAGGCGGGCCGGAGCCGGCCGAGCGACTCGGCGGTGGTGTCCCCGCGGATGCCCTCGTCCTTGCTGAACAGCACCGGGTCGCCCTTGCGCTGCGGGATCTCCACCGGGGTGATCTCGGCCTCGAACAGGCCGTTCTTCTGCGCGGCGGCGGCCCGCTGGTGGGACAGCGCGGCGATCTCGTCCTGCGCCGCCCGGCCGATGCCGAGGCGGGTGTTGTGCTTCTCCGTGGACTCGCCCATGGCGATGTTCTCGAAGGAGTCGGTCAGCCCGTCGTGGGCCATCGAGTCCAGCATCTCGATCGCGCCGTACTTGAAGCCCTCGCGGGACTTCGGCAGCAGGTGCGGGGCGTTGGTCATCGACTCCTGGCCGCCCGCGACCACGATGTCGAACTCACCCGCACGGATGAGCTGGTCGGCCAGCGCGATCGCGTCGAGGCCGGAGAGGCAGACCTTGTTGATCGTGAGCGCCGGGACGTTCATGGGGATGCCGGCCTTGACCGCCGCCTGGCGGGCCGGGATCTGACCGGCACCCGCCTGGAGCACCTGGCCCATGATCACGTACTGGACCTGGTCGCCGCTGATCCCGGCGCGGTCGAGGGCCGCCTTGATGGCGAAGCCGCCCAGGTCGGCACCCGAGAAGGACTTCAGCGAACCGAGCAACCGTCCCATGGGCGTCCGCGCGCCCGCGACGATCACAGAGGTGGTCTTTCCAGAAGACATGAGCTGCGATCCCCTTACCGGCCTGCACAGCCGAGGAGTGAACGAGGGTTTACTTCGAATGTACTGACCGGTACCGGAGCGCGTCATCGCCCTTACGGTGTGATCGCGCGCACGTTGCGTAACCACCGCCGGAGCGCTGCACTGAAAACATGCTGACGCGAATCGACCACATCGGGATCGCCTGCCACGACCTCGACACCACCGTCGAGTTCTACCGGACGACCTACGGCTTCGAGGTGTTCCACACCGAGGTGAACGAGGAGCAGGGCGTGCGGGAGGCCATGCTCAAGATCAACGAGACCTCGGACGGCGGCGCCTCCTACCTCCAGTTGCTGGAGCCGACGCGGGAGGACTCCGCGGTCGGCAAATGGCTGGCCAAGAACGGCGAGGGCGTCCACCACATCGCCTTCGGCACCGCGGACGTGGACGCGGACGCCGCGGACATCCGCGACAAGGGCGTACGCGTGCTGTACGACGAGCCCCGAGTCGGTTCCATGGGGTCCCGGATCACCTTCCTGCACCCCAAGGATTGCCATGGAGTCCTGACAGAACTGGTCACTTCGGCGGCAGTTGAGTCACCTGAGCACTGACCCTCGTACATAAGGGCCGGTAGGGTTGGGGGCGGTCGTCCCCGAACACGGGGGACGACCGATGCCGGGGTCCGGGTTTCGGGGGACGAGCGTCGGGGCAGCAGCCCGTGCTCCGCCGTTGATCTGACACCATTCCCCGGAGGGCCCCGTCCGGCGGATGGACGGTGCTCGTCGGAGAAATTCACCAGGGGACGGATGGGACCGCGCAGTGCGGGGCTACGAGAGCCAGGAGCGAGAGCCGGCGGCTGACGTCGACCACCTCTCTCGGTTCGAGGCCGAGATGAAGCGGCTGAAGACCGAGCGGGAAAAGGCGATCCAGCACGCCGAGGACCTCGGCTACCAGGTCGAGGTGCTGCGCGCCAAGCTGCACGAGGCGCGCCGCACCCTGATGACCCGTCCCGCCTACGACGGCGGTGACATCGGCTACCAGGCCGAACAGTTGCTCCGCAACGCCCAGGTGCAGGCCGACCAGTTGCGGCAGGACGCCGAGCGCGAGCTGAGCCAGGCCCGCGCGCAGACCCAGCGCATCCTCCAGGAGCACGCCGAGCACTCCGCCCGGCTCCAGGCGGAGCTGCACCAGGAGGCGGTCACCCGCCGCCAGCAGTTGGACCAGGAGCTGGCCGAGCGCCGCCAGACCGTCGAGTCCCACGTCAACGAGAACGTGGCCTGGGCCGAGCAGCTCCGCGCCCGTACCGAGCAGCAGGCCCGCCGGCTGCTGGACGAGTCGCGCGCCGAGGCCGAGCAGGCCATGGCCGCCGCCCGCGCGGAGGCCGAGCGGCTGACCCACGAGGCCCGTGAGCGGCTGCGCACCGACGCGGAGGCGGCCCGCAGCGAGGCCGAGCAGATCCTGCGCCGGGCCCGCGCCGACGCCGAGCGGCTGCTGAACGCCGCCTCCTCCCAGGCGCAGGAGGCCACCGACCACGCCGAGCAGCTCCGTACCTCCACCGCCAGCGAGTCGGACGCCGCGCGCCGGCAGGCCGCCGAGCTGAGCCGCACCGCCGAGGAGCGGATGGCGGAGGCCGAGCGCGCCCTGCGCAGCGCCCGGTCCGAGGCGGAGAAGCTGGTCACCGAGGCGAAGGAGGCCGCCGCCAAGGCGCTGGCAGGCGCCGAGGCCGCCAACGAGACCCGGACGCGCACCGCCAAGGAGCAGGTCGCCCGGCTGGTCAGCGAGGCGACCAAGGAGGCCGAGACCACCAAGGCGGACGCCGAGCAACTCGTCGCGGACGCCCGCGCCGAGGCGGAGAAGATCCTCGCCGAGGCCGGGGAGAACGCCCGCAGCGCCACCGCCGAGGAGACCGCGAGCCAGCTCTCCAAGGCGGCCCGGACGGCCGAGGAAGTCCTGAACAAGGCCGCCGAGGACGCCCGCAAGACCACCAAGGCCGCCACCGAGGAGGCCGAGCGCATCCGCTCGGAGGCCGAGGCGGAGGCGGACCGGCTGCGTGCCGAGGCGCACGACATCGCCGAGGAGCTCAAGGGCACGGCGAAGGACGACACCAAGGAGTACCGGGCCAAGACGGTCGAGCTGCAGGAGGAGGCCCGGCGCCTGCGCGGCGAGGCCGAGCAGCTCCGCGCCGACGCGGTCGCCGAGGGCGACTCCATCCGCGCCGAGGCCCGCCGGGAGGCGGTCACCCAGATCGAGGAGGCGGCCAAGTCCGCCGAGGAACTCCTCGCCAAGGCCAAGGCGGACGCGGACGAGCTGCGCAAGACCGCCACCACCGACAGCGAGAAGGTCCGCACCGAGGCCATCGAGCGCGCGACCGCGCTGCGCCGGCAGGCCGAGGAGACGCTGGAGCGCACCCGCAAGGAGGCCGAGCGGCTCAAGGCCGAGGCCGAGGAGCGGGCGGAGACGGTCGGCGCGGACGCCGAGAAGGCCGCGCGTGAGCTGCGCGAGGAGGCCGAGAAGGCCGCCGAGGCCCGCCGCGAGGAGGCCGCCGGTGAGCTGACCCGGCTCCAGACCGAGGCCCAGGAGCGGCTCGACGCGGCGGAGCAGGCGCTGACCGAGGCCCGCGAGGAGGCGTCCCGTATCCGGCGCGAGGCCGGTGAGGAGGCCGAGCGGCTGCGTTCGGAGGCCGCCGAGCGCATCCGTACGCTCCAGCAGCAGGCCACGACCGAGGCCGAGCGGCTGCGCGACGAGGCGGCGGCGGACGCGTCCGCCTCGCGTGCCGAGGGCGAGTCGGTGGCCGTGCGGCTCCGGTCGGAGGCCGCGGCCGAGGCCGAGCGGCTCAAGACCGAGGCGCAGGAGAGTGCCGACCGGGTCCGCGCGGAGGCGCAGGCCGCCGCCGAGCGGCTGGGCACGGAGGCGTCCGAGACGCTGGCCGCCGCCCAGGAGGAGGCCGCCCGGCGCCGCCGCGAGGCGGAGGAGCTGCTCGGTGCCGCCCGCGAGGAGGCGGACCAGGAGCGCGAGCGGGCCCGCGAGCAGAGCGAGGAGCTGCTGGCCTCGGCGCGCACCCGCGTGGAGGAGGCGCAGGCCGAGGCGACCCGGCTGGTGGAGGAGGCGGACCGCCGGGCCACCGAGATGGTGTCCGCCGCCGAGACCCACGCGGCGCAGGTACGGGACTCCGTCAGCGGGCTGCACGAGCAGGCGCAGGAGGAGATCGCCGGGCTGCGTTCGGCCGCCGAGCACGCGGCGGACCGTACCCGGCGCGAGGCCGAGGAGGAGGCGGACCGGGTCCGCACCGACGCCTACGCCGAGCGGGAGCGGGCCAGCGAGGACGCGACGCGGCTGCGCCGGCAGGCCAACGAGGAGTCCGAGGCGGCCAAGGCGCTCGCGGAGCACACGGTCGCCGAGGCGGCCGAGGAGTCGGAGCGGCTGCGCTCGGACGCCGCCGAGTACGCGCAGCGGGTGCGCACCGAGGCGTCGGACAAGCTGGCGGAGGCCGACCAGGCCGCGTCCCGGACCCGGGCGGACGCCCGCGAGGACGCCAACCGCATCCGGTCGGACGCGGCGACGCAGGCCGACACCCTGATCACCGAGGCGAGTTCCGAGGCGGAGCGGCTCCAGAACGAGACGGCCGCGGAGGCGGAGCGGGTCCGTGCCGAAGCGGTGGCCAACGCCGAGCAGTTGATCGCGGACGCGACCGACGACGCCGAGCGGCTGCGGGCCGAGGCGGCAGAGACGGTCGGTACGGCGCAGCGGCACGCGGAGCGGATGCGCGCCGAGGCCGACCGGGTGCGGTCCGAGGCGGAGGCGGAGGCCGAGCGGCTGGCCAACTCCGCGCGCGCGGAGGCCGACCGGACGCTGGACGAGGCGCGCAGCGAGGCCAACAAGCGGCGCTCGGAGGCGGCCGAGCAGGTCGACACCCTGATCTCGGAGACGGCGGCCGAGGCGGACAAGCTGCTCGCGGAGGCGCGGCAGCAGGCGCAGAAGACCACCGCGGACGCGGAGGGCCAGGCCGACTCGATGGTGGGCGCGGCCCGCACCGAGGCCGAGCGGATCGTGTCCGAGGCGACGGTGCAGGGCAACTCCCGTGTGGAGAAGGCCCGTACGGACGCCGACGAGCTGCTGGTCGGCGCGCGCCGGGACGCGACCGCGATCCGGGAGCGGGCGGAGGAGCTGCGCGAGCGGGTCACCTCGGAGATCGAGGAGCTGCACGAGCGGGCCCGCCGGGAGGCGGCCGAGACGATGAAGTCGACGGGCGACCGCTGCGACGCGCTGATCAAGGCGGCCGAGGAGCAGTTGGCCGAGGCGCAGGCGAAGGCCAAGGAGCTGGTGTCGGAGGCCAACTCCGAGGCGGGCAAGGTGCGGATCGCCGCCGTGAAGAAGGCGGAGGGTCTGCTCAAGGAGGCCGAGCAGAAGAAGACCAGACTCGTCAAGGAGGCCGAGGACCTGAAGGCCGAGGCGATCCGCGAGGCGCGGCGCACGGTCGAGGAGGGCAAGCGGGAGCTGGAGATCCTGGTGCGCCGCCGCGAGGACATCAACACCGAGATCTCGCGCGTCCAGGACGTGCTGGAGGCGTTGGAGTCGTTCGAGGGTCCGGCGGGCAAGGACAGCGGTGTGAAGGCGGGAGCGACGGTGGGTCCGCCCCGGTCGGGTGGCAAGAACTCCGACGGTTAGGGACCGGTGCATGGCAAGCTGTCGGGCGGTCAGCCACCCGAAAGAGGTGTCATTCTCCAGACCAAACACGTATCCGCTCGATGACACACCGCTTCGGCGCCTAGGATTCCCTCTATCACCTCACCGGTCTCATTCGACAGGAACCCCATGAGCGACACTTCCCCCTACGGCTTCGAGCTAGTGCGGCGTGGATACGACCGCGCTCAGGTGGACGAACGCATCTCCAAGCTCGTCTCCGACCGTGACAGCGCGCTCTCCCGGATCACCGCTCTGGAGAAGCGCATCGAGGAGCTCCACCTCGAAACGCAGAACGCCCAGGCCCAGATCACCGACGCCGAGCCGTCGTACGCGGGTCTGGGCGCGCGGGTCGAGAAGATCCTGCGCCTTGCCGAGGAGGAGGCGAAGGACCTGCGCGAGGAGGCGCGGCGCGCCTCCGAACAGCACCGTGAGCTGGCCGAGTCGGCCGCCCAGCAGGTGCGCAACGACGCGGAGTCGTTCGCCGCCGAGCGCAAGGCGAAGTCCGAGGACGAGGGCGTCCGGATCGTCGAGAAGGCCAAGGGCGAGGCGTCGCAGCTCCGCGCTGACGCGCAGAAGGACGCGCAGTCCAAGCGCGAGGAGGCGGACGCCCTCTTCGAGGAGACCCGCGCCAAGGCCGCGCAGGCCGCCGCCGACTTCGAGACCAACCTCGCCAAGCGCCGCGAGCAGTCCGAGCGGGACCTGGCGTCGCGTCAGCAGAAGGCGGAGAAGCGGCTCGCGGAGATCGAGCACCGCGCCGAGCAGCTCCGCCTGGAGGCGGAGAAGCTGCGCACCGACGCCGACCGCCGTGCGCGCCAGACGGTGGAGACGGCGCAGCGTCAGGCCGAGGACATCGTGGCCGACGCCAACGCCAAGGCGGACCGCATCCGTTCGGAGTCCGAGCGGGAGCTGGCGGCGCTGACCAACCGCCGCGACAGCATCAACGCCCAGCTCACCAACGTCCGCGAGATGCTCGCCACGCTGACGGGTGCCGCGGTCGCCGCCGCCGGTTCCCCGGTGGAGGACGAGACGGCCACCCGCGGCGTGCCGGCGCAGCAGACCCGGTAACGCCACGGGCGCGTTCCCGCTGAGCGCGGGCGAAGCCCTCTGCCGCCGGCGCGGCAGGGGGCTTCGGCCGCTCTCGACGGTGATCGGACACGCGCCGTCAGCCTTTGGCTTTACTTTCTCTTGAGCGGAACCGCTCCGGCCCGGTTATCCTCCTAACCCTTACGGGGGCACGTGCCCCGCTGTCCTGAACCTTCCGATGGGTGCGGAGCATGATCGAGGCTGTTGGCCTGACCAAGCGGTACGGCGACAAGACCGCCGTGCACGACCTCTCCTTCCAGGTGCGCCCCGGGGCGGTGACCGGCTTCCTCGGGCCCAACGGCTCCGGCAAGTCGACGACCATGCGGATGATCCTCGGGCTGGACAACCCCACCTCGGGCTCGGTGACCATCGGCGGGTTCCCGTACCGCAAGCTGCCCAACGCGCCCCGTCAGGTCGGCGCGCTGCTCGACGCCAAGGCGGTGCACGGCGGCCGCAGTGCCCGCAACCATCTGCTGAGCCTCGCCCAGCTCTCCGGCATCCCGGCCCGCCGGGTGGACGAGGTGCTCGGGGTCGTGGGCCTGCAGGAAGTGGCCCGCAAGCGTTCCAAGGGCTTCTCGCTCGGCATGGGCCAGCGCCTCGGCATCGCCGCCGCCCTGCTGGGCGACCCACAGGTGCTGCTGTTCGACGAGCCGGTCAACGGCCTCGACCCCGAGGGCATCCTCTGGGTCCGCAACCTGATGAAGGCGCTCGCCGCGGAGGGCCGTACGGTCTTCGTCTCCTCGCACCTGATGAGCGAGATGGCGCTGACCGCCGACCATCTGATCGTGATCGGGCGGGGTCAGTTGCTCGCCGACATGAGCGTGACCGACTTCATCTCCGCCAACTCCGCCGACTTCGCGCGGGTGCGCACCCCGGACACCGAGCCGCAGCAGCGGGAGAAGCTGACCTCGGCGCTGACCGAGGCGGGCGGCCATGTGCTGCCCGAGCTGGACGGCGCGCTCCGGGTGACCGGGCTGGCGCTCCCCCGCATCAGCGACCTGGCGCACGAGGCCGACGTACGGCTGTGGGAGCTGTCGCCGCACCAGGCGTCGCTGGAGGAGGCGTACATGCGGATGACGCAGGGCGTCGTCGACTACCGCTCCACCGTGGACCAGCGCTCCGGGCTCCAGCAGCCGCTGCCGCCCGGTGTGCAGCCTCCGATGCCGGTGCCGGGCCAGGGCCAGCCGGGCTGGTACGCCCCGCCGCCGCCCCAGCCGGGCGTCCCGTACGCCCCGCCGGCGCCGACCGCTCCCGGCCCGGGGACCCCGAACCCGTACGCCGCGCCCGCCGAACCGACGAAGCCCGAGGACTCCCGATGAGCACCAAGCAGCCCCCGATGCCCGAGGCGCCCCACGCGTCCGGCGGTCTCCAGCCCGGCTACAGCTCACCGATCCCGGTCACGCCCACGCACCTCGGGCACGCGCTGGCCTCGGAGTGGACGAAGATGAAGTCGGTGCGCTCCACGGTGTGGACGCTCGGCGTGTTCGTGGCTCTCGTGGTCGGCATCGGCCTGCTGGCCGCGGTGGCGGTCCGGAGCGCCGGTGAGCTGGACGGCCAGAACCCGCTGACCCTCGGCTTCTTCGGGCTGCTGCTCGGCATGATGTGCGTGATGACGCTGGGCGTGCTGACCACGGCGTCGGAGTACGGCACGGGCATGATCCGTACGACGATGACCGCGTGCCCGAGCCGGGGCCGGGTGCTGGCGGCCAAGTCGATCGTGTTCTTCGTGGTCGCCTTCGTGGTGACGCTGGCGACGGTGTCCCTGGTGGCGCTGATCCAGACCTCGATGCTGGAGGGCAACGGCACCCGGACCCCGTCCGGCGCGGAATGGCTGAAGGCCACGCTCGGCATCAGCCTCTACATCGCGCTGCTCGGCCTGCTGTCGCTGCTGGTGGGCTCGATGATCCGGCACTCCGCCGGGGCCATCACCATCATGATCGGCGCGGTACTGGCGCCGCTGGTGATCGCGCTGTTCATGAACGCCGGCTCGCTGGAGAAGGTGCAGCAGGCGCTGCTGGAGTACTCGATCCCGAGCCAGATGGGCGTGTTCTACGACAACACCCTCAGCCACTCCGGGCCCTCGGGCTGGGAGCCGCTGTGGATCATGCTGGGCGTGACGGCGGCGGCGTTCGCCGGGGCGTACGCGCTGCTGCAGAGCCGGGACGTGTAACCCCGCGCACCGGCTTTTCAGAACCTGGGCGCGTTTCCGGACCGCCGTACCCGTGTGGTGCGGCGGTCCCGTGCGTTCCAGCACGCCTTGTGCCAGTGCCGCCGGTCGTCGACGCCCGCGTGCTCCGGCCAGGCCACCACGTGCGGGACACCGGAGGGGATCAGCTGGTCGCAGCCGGGGCAGCGGTAGGTCTTGCCGTCGGCGCTCGCCCCGGCGACATGGCGGACGCTCCACTCCTCGCCCTGCCAGCTCTCGGTGGACTGCCAGCCGCCGTACCGGCCCGACCGGTCGTCCTCGGCGCCTCGGCCGGACGAGTCTGCCGCCTTGGGTCGGTTGCGACGCGGGGACACGGGACACCTCTTGGGGCTATACAGGGAGCGCGGGCCGCGTCCAGCGTACGCGGCACCGGCCGGGGTACACGTAGGGCGCCAACCCGTACAAGTCCCCTTCCAGGCCGATCCATTCCAGCAGAGAAGCGACCATTCTGCAGACAATCCGCAAATCCCTCCACCAAGCCGTGTCCTGGGCACGTGTCATGTGGTTATGCCGGTCGGGGGAGCTCCCGGTCGGAGCCAAGGAAGCGGGAAATGCGATGCGCGTTGGAAGTTTTGTGCTGGCGGCCCAGTATCCGGGCCAGGGCGCCGGAGAGGCCCTGCACCGGGCGGTGCGCTCCGCCGAGGTGGCCGACGAGGCCGGCCTGGACACGGTGTGGCTGGCCGAGCACCACTTCGTGCCGTACGGCACCTGTCCGTCGGCCGTCACCCTGGCCGCCCTGCTGCTGGGCCGCACCCGCCGCGTCCGGGTCGGCACCGCGGTCAGCGTGCTGCCCACCGCCCACCCGGTGGCACTCGGCGAGCAGGCCGCGCTGCTGCACGTCACCAGCGGCGGCCGGTTCACCCTGGGCGTGGGCCGGGGCGGGCCCTGGGTGGACCTGGAGGTGTTCGGCGCCGGGCTCGGGGCGTACGAGCGGGGCTTCCCGGAGTCGCTGGACCTGCTGCTGCGCTGGCTGCGGGAGCCGTCGGTCGGCGCCTCGGGCGAGCGGTACGCGTTCCGCGAGGTGCCGGTGGTGCCGCGCCCGGCGGACGCGCTGACCGAGACGCCGGGCCCGGAGGTGGTGGTGGCCTGCACCTCGCCGGGGAGCGTGCGGCTGGCGGCGGAGCGGGGTCTGCCGATGCTGCTGGGGATGCACGTCGGGGACGAGGAGAAGGCCGAGATGGTCGCTCTCTGGCGGCGCCACGCCCGCGAGTCGGGCCGCTCGCCCGAGGAGGTCGCGGCCGCCGGCCATGTCTCGGCCGGAGTGTGCCAGCTCGCGGACGGCCGCAGCGACGCGGTGGAGACGCTGCTGAAGGCGATGCCGGGCTGGCTGAAATGGGGCCTGGAGGCGCATGTGACGGTGGACGGCCGGGCGCGCGCGATGCGCGACCCGTACGCCTACACCGAACTGCTCTGCGGGCTGCACCCGGTGGGCACGCCCCGGTTGGCCGCGGATCGTCTCGCGGCCACCGCGGAGCGCACCGGGATCTCCCGCTTCGCCCTGCTGGTCGAGGGCTCCGGCGATCTGGACGCGACCGAGGAGAACCTGCGGCGCCTGGGCGCCGAGGTGCTGCCCCAGTTGCGCTGACCGCCGGAGCCGGCGTCGCGCGTGTGCGTCAGCAGTCCCGCAGCTCCGGGGACTGGTTGAGGAGCTGGGCGCGCACCGAGGTGAAGCGGGCCAGCCTCTCGTCCACCGACGAGTCCAGCGGGAACACCGCCACCCGGTGGCAGTTCTGGAAGGCCAGGCGTACGCCGAAGTGGCGCTGGAGTGCGCCGCGTATGGCGTCACTGGCGAGCGCGCGCAGCAACTGGCCGCGCGCCTGCTCGTCCGGCGGGGGCGTCTGGTTGTCGGCGAAGGGTCCGCCGTCCACCTTCAGCTGGGCCACCAGGGAGCTGATCATCTCCCACGCAAAGGGCAGGGAGGTCCGGACGCAGTCGACGAATTCTGCTTCGTCGACCTCGCCTCGCTCGGCCTGTTCCAGTAGGGCCGGTGAGACGTCGAGCGACATGGGTTCTCCTCTCGCACCCCCGATGGACAGGGGTTGCCGGACAGATAAGGGAGTGCGCGACAGCGGAGACGCTCCGTACCCCCACGCGGCCTCCCTGCTCCTACGGTAGGCAACCGTCGGTGACCACACCAGCAGAATGCGTATATGGAACGGTCGTCCTGCGGTCACAATCGGCCAGGGATGAACAAGAGTTTCCAGGGACAATTGGGGTGGCCCGCCGGACGGGCGGGGCGGCGGGCAGGTGGTGGGGAGCGGGCGAATCGCGTGCACGGGTGCGCGTCGAGTAGCGTTGCCGACCATGCGTCTCGTCATTGCCCGGTGCTCGGTCGACTACGCCGGCCGGCTCACCGCCCACCTGCCCTCGGCCCCCCGCCTGATCCTGGTCAAGGCGGACGGCAGCGTCTCCATCCACGCGGACGACCGGGCCTACAAGCCCCTCAACTGGATGTCGCCGCCCTGCACCCTGAAGGAGGGCGTGGGTGACGAGGCGGGCGTGTGGACCGTCATCAACAAAGCGGGCGAGAAACTGATCATCACGATGGAGGAAGTCCTCCACGACTCGTCCCACGAACTGGGCGTGGACCCCGGTCTGATCAAGGACGGCGTGGAAGCGCACCTCCAGGAGCTGCTCGCCGACCGCATCGAGACGCTCGGCGAGGGCTACACCCTGATCCGCCGCGAGTACATGACGGCGATCGGCCCGGTCGACATCCTGTGCCGGGACGCCAACGGCGGCACGGTCGCCGTCGAGATCAAGCGGCGCGGCGAGATCGACGGCGTGGAGCAGCTCACCCGCTATCTGGAGCTGCTCAACCGCGATCCCCATCTCGCCCCGGTGCGCGGGGTGTTCGCGGCCCAGGAGATCAAGCCCCAGGCCCGCGTGCTGGCCACGGACCGGGGCATCGGCTGCCAGGTCCTCGACTACGACGCCATGCGCGGCATCGAGGACGACAAGCTGCGCCTGTTCTGAGTCTCCTCGACCCTCAGATCACCGGCGGTTCGGTGCTCGCGCTCTCCGTGGTCTCGCCGGAGGTGGACGCGGACGCCGTGGCGCCGTCGGCCGGGCCGCCGGCCGAGGTCGAGGTCGTCGGGGGCGTGGTGGGGTCGTCGGGCGTGCTCGGCTCGCCGGTGTCGGTCGGCTCTCCTGGGGTCGTCGGTTCGTCGGTGCCGCTCGGGGGCGTCGACGGCTTGCCCGTCTTGGTCGGCTTGCCCGTGGGCCCGGTGGAGCCGCCGCCGCCGTGTGTCGGCTCGGGGCTCGTCTCGCCGCCGGTGCCCTGCGTGCCCGTCGGGTCGGCGCTCGGGCTGCCGGTGGTGGCGGACGGCGTGGGGTCGTCCGAGGTGCCGGGGGTGCCGTCCGGGCCGGGGCCCACGGGGCGCATGGTGGTGGCACGGGCGGGCGCCGGTTCGTCCCGCTTCGGGACCGCGCCCAGCGTGCCGTCGTCCAGGTCCTGGGTAGCGGTCGGGTTGCCGCCCCCATTGCTCGCCGGGTTGCGTCCGGCGCCCTCGTCGGAGGTCATGCCGAGGGTGACGACGGTGCCGAGCACCGCGACCAGCAGCGCGCCGGACCCGGCGGCCACCAGATTGCGCCGGGCGATGGCCCGTACCCCGCCGCGCCCCTTCGCCGCGCCGGGCTGCCGGGCGACGACGGTCTCCTGGCCGTAGCCGTACGACGGGGTGAACGCGGCCGGGGCCGGGGCGAGCGGTGCCGTCCGGGCGGCCGGGGGTTCCTCGGCCATCAGGGCGGCGAGGCCCGGCAGATCGCCGCTGCGGTCCGCGACCAGGGCGAGCGCGCGGCGGCCCGCGACGGTGCCCCGCATGTCGGAGAGCGCGGTGCGCATCCCGTGCGAGACCTCCAACTCCGAGCGCGCGCGGTCCAGTTGGCCGTCGATCAGGGCGAGGATGCCCAGCTCGTGGTGGAAGTAGGCGCGCTCCGGGACGTCCTGGGCGAGGCGGGCGGCCTCGGACCCGGCGTGCAGGGCCTGTTCCCACGCGGTCCAGTGCAGTCCGGCGGCGAAGGCGGCGGCGGCCGCGTGGGCGAGCCGGACGGCGGTCGCCTGCTCGTCCTCGCCCTCGGCGGCCGGCTCGGTGCCGGGCAGGACGGTCTCCAGCGCGGTCAGCACCGCCGCGGCCTCCGCGCACACCCGCCCCGGGGTGACGGAGGGGTGGGCGGCCCACCAGGCGTAGTGCCGGGCGGCGGTACGGGCCTCGGCGGGGGCGTCCTCGCCGTATCCGGCGGCCTCCAACTGGGCGCGCACCCCGGCCGCGAGGCGGTAGCGGGGGCCGGCCGGGGAGACCAGCCCGCAACCGAGGAGTTCGCCGAGCGCGGCGTCGGCGTGGGTGTCGCCGACCAGGGCCGGCAGATGCGCCGGGTGCGGCAACTCGCCGTCCAGGGCGACGGCGATGCGCAGGGCGGCGCGGGCGGAGGTGCTGAGGCGGGAGGCGAGCAGCGGGGCGGGCGCGGCGGCCTCCGCGAGGGAGGGCAGCGGCACCTCCTCGGCCTCCTCGTCCTCCAGCGGCAGGTCGAGCACCGCGTCGGCGGGGACGCGTACGTCCTCGAAGACGCCGTACTCGTCCACCACACCGCCGCTGGCCCGCAGTTGCTCGCGCTGCCGGAGCAGGGCGCCGGCCTGGACGAAGCGCAGCGGCAGGCCCTCGGACTCGAACCAGAGGTCGCCCGCCCAGACGGCCTCCTCCTCGGTGAGGTCGCGGCCCACCGACCGCTCCAGGATCTCCACCCCGGCGGCGCGGTCGAGTCCGGGCAGGTCGACGTCCTCGATGTCACCGGCGGCCGCGGGGGTGTCCGGGGTGGCGGCGAGGAGGAAGGCGCACTCGGGGGCGGCTTCGAGCAGTTCGGTGAGGGCGGCGCCGCCGAACTCCAGGTCGTCGATCAGGACGACCGCGCCGATCTCCTTGACGGTCTCGCGCAGTTCGTCCTGCTGGAGGCGGTGGCGGGGGGCGTCGTAGACGGTGTGGAAGAGGTCGCGCAGCAGGTCGTCGGGGGTGCGGTGGAGGCCGTCGAGCCGGACCACGCCGTCGGGGGCGAGGTCGGCGCAGTCCTCCGCTACGAGGTCGAGCAGGGCGGTGCGGCCGGAGCCGCCGGGGCCGGTGAGGCGGACGGTACGGCCGTGGGTGAGCAGCCGGACCAGCCGCTCGCGTATCTCCTGACGCTCCAGCAGCTCGTTCTCCGGCACCCGGTGTCCGGGCGGGGCGGGCGGCAGGGCGGCCCGCTCGTACTCGGCACGGGCGGCGGGGGTGCGCTTGGCGGGGGCGTCCGGGCGCTGGTGCGGCGGGCAGGGTTCTATCTCGCTGCCGTCGACGGGGTTGACGGTGAGCAGGAAGTCGCCGCAGACCAGCCGGGTGGTGCGGGCGGGCACGGGGCCGCTCGGGGCGAAGTCGGCGGTGAGGGGGTCCCGCGGCGGACGGCGGCTCAGTGCCTGACCGTGGTCCTCGGTTCCCGGAAGTATCGGGTCCATGGGTTCAAAGCCCCCAAAAGCGTCGTGTGCCGATCTCGACCCCTCCCGGCCTGCCGCACGTCGCGCTGTCGCTTCTGGTCCGGGCCCGCTCGCGAAATACACGAGGCGGCGGGCGACCGAACCCTAAACCGTCGGCCGGGGTCCACGACAGGGCGGGGTGCCGGACGGCCCGAGAGATCCGGGAGATCACCTTCCGGTGAGGTATGCGCGCGACGCGCCGTTCAGGACGACTTGGAGCCTGCCCCGACTCCGGAACCTCACACGCGGGGCAGCGACTCCACGCCGACTCCGCCCTCGATGGCGAGAATGCGGTGCAGCCGGGTGGCCACGAGCAGTCGCTGCATCTGCGGCGGCACCCGGCGCAGCACCAGGCGCCGCCCGCAGCGGCCCGCGCGCCGGTGTGCGCCCATGATGACGCCGAGTCCGGTGGCGTCCCAGGAGTCCAGTTCGGACAGGTCCAGCACCAGATCGCCGATCCCGTCGTCGACCGCCGCGTGGAGGGCCGTACGGGCGTCCGCCGCGCTGCGGACGTCGAGGCGCCCCCCGACGACCAGCTCGGCGTGGTCGCCCCTGATGTACATATGCGCTCCCCGTTGAGTGCGAGTGGCGTTCTCCGTGACGGTGCTGTGCAACGTCTGACTGTGTGGGTGTCGGTCCGGTTGCTGGTTGTAAGCGAACCGATACCGAATTCACCCGCGGGGGTGATCCCCCTGAGCGGTTGTACGGACGCGCACGGGATCGGCGTGTGACCCGGACGCGATCAGTACGTGTAGAAGCCCTGCCCGCTCTTGCGGCCGATGTCACCGGCGTCCACCATCCGGCGCATCAGCTCCGGCGGGGCGAACTTCTCGTCCTGGCTCTCGGTGTAGATGTTGCCGGTGGCGTGCAGCAGGATGTCGACCCCGGTGAGGTCGGCGGTGGCCAGCGGGCCCATGGCGTGCCCGAAGCCCAGCTTGCAGGCGAGGTCGATGTCCTCGGCGGTGGCCACGCCCGACTCGTAGAGCTTGGTGGCCTCGACCACGAGGGCCGAGATCAGGCGCGTGGTGACGAAGCCGGCGACATCGCGGTTGACGACGATGCACGTCTTGCCGACCGACTCGGCGAACTCCCGCGCGGTGGCGAGGGTTTCGTCGCTGGTCTTGTAACCCCGGACCAGCTCGACGAGCTGCATCATCGGCACCGGCGAGAAGAAGTGCACGCCGACCACGCGCTCGGGATGCTCGGTGACGGCCGCGATCTTGGTGATCGGGATGGCGGAGGTGTTGGAGGCGAGCACGGCGTCCGGGCGCACGATCTTGTCGAGCGCGCGGAAGATCTCGTGCTTGACCTCCAGCTTCTCGAAGACGGCCTCGATCACGATGTCCGCGTCCGCGACGTCGTCCAGGTCGGTGGTCGGGGTGATCCGGGCGAGGGCGGCCTCGGCGTCGGCCGCGTCCAGCTTGCCCTTGGCGACGAACTTGTCGTAGGAGGCCCGGATGCCGTCGGTACCGCGCTTCAGCGCCTCGTCGGTGACGTCGCGCAGGACCACGTCCCAGCCGGCCTGTGCGGCGACCTGGGCGATGCCGGACCCCATGAGACCGGCCCCGATGACGGCGAGCTTCCCTGCCACTCCGACTCCCCTTACGCGCTGTTTATGGTTCCTCTCGGCGGACATTAGCGCTCGGGCGACGCGTTGAGGACCGTAAGTAATGCGTGTCACGGTCTCAGGGCGTGAGACACCCGTCACGTTCCGGTTCCGTCGCTCCGGTCCGTCAAATCCGCACCGCTTCGCGCCCTTTGGGGCAACTACGCTGGCCGCATGGTCAATCTGACGCGCATCTACACCAGGACCGGCGACCAGGGCACCACCGCCCTCGGCGACATGAGCCGGACCGCCAAGACCGACCTGAGGATCTCCGCGTACGCGGACGCCAACGAGGCGAACGCGGTGATCGGCACCGCCGTCGCGCTGGGCGGCCTGGCGGAGGAGGTCGTCACGGTCCTCACCCGGGTGCAGAACGACCTCTTCGACGTGGGCGCCGACCTGTCGACGCCGGTGGTGGAGAACCCGGAGTACCCGCCGCTGAGGGTCGAGCAGTTCTACGTGGACCGACTGGAGGCGGACTGCGACCGGTTCAACGAGCGGCTGGAGAAGCTGCGCTCGTTCATCCTGCCCGGCGGCACCCCCGGCGCGGCCCTGCTGCACCAGGCGTGCACGGTGGTCCGGCGGGCCGAGCGCTCCACCTGGGCGGCGTTGGAGGTGCATGGCGAGACGATGAACCCGCTCACCGCGACCTACCTCAACCGCCTCTCCGACCTGCTCTTCATCCTGGCCCGCACCGCGAACAAGGAGACCGGCGACGTGCTGTGGGTGCCGGGCGGCGAGCGCTAGCCCGGACACAGGAGTGGGGGGCGCCTCCGCGAGACGCCCCCTCCCCTACCGGTCCGCGTCGCTCCTGGCGTCGCGGTCGGCCGCGGCGGCCGCCGACTCCGCCGCGTCGACCTTCTTCTTCATGTCCGCGTAGCCCGAAGGGGTGCTGGAGGGGGTGGCGGCCTTGTCGTGGCCGCAGGCCGTGGTGAGGGCCGCGAGGGCGGCCAGGGTGACGGCCGCCGCCGCGCGCCAGGGACCGCGCATCACTTGTCCGCCTTGCCGCCGTCGTTCTTCGCGCACCAGGTCTTGACCCCGGCGAGGTCCTTCTTGCGCTGCTCCAGGTCCCTCTTCAGCGACTCGCGGGTGTCGAGGCGGCCCTGGAGGAAGGTGGCGATCTCGGTGTGGCCGGCCTTCTTGGCGTGGTCCACGCGCTGCTGGAGCCGGGCCACGGAGCCGCGCCGGGCCTTGCCCGCGTCGAGTCGCTTCAGGGCGCGGTCGATGCGCTGGTCGATCTTCGGCGCCCGCTTGCACAGGGCCCGCGCACCGTCCCCGGCGGGCTTCGCGCCGGGAGAGGCGTCGGCGGCGGACGCGGCACCGGCCGAGCCCGCCAGCAGCGCCGCGGTGGCGAGGCCCGCGAGGAGGGTGCGGGTGCTTCGTCGTGCGTCCATGTGCGTCTCCGTTCACGTCCGGGACGGGCCGTCGGTGCCCGTCCGTCGTCCCGGAGGCTAGGAGGCGTCCTTGGGGAAACTCTGTGACCGCTTCGCCCCGGCCGTCCCGATCAGCCAGTCCCGCCGTCCCGGCGCCCCGGTGCCGTCCAGCGGCAGGCGCACCTCGAAGCGGGCCCCGGTGCCGTGCGGGCCGTCGGTGACGCCGACGCTGCCCCGGTGCAGCGCGGCCTGCTGGGCGACGAGGGTGAGCCCGAGCCCCGAGCCGGTGCTGTGCGGGCCCCGCTGGAACCGCTCGAAGAGCCGCTGCCGGGACGCGGGCGGTATGCCGGGCCCCTGGTCGGCCACGACCAGGACCGCCTGCTCACCGGCGCACCGCACGGCCACCCGTATCCGCGCGACGCCCGCCGGATCGCGGCCGTGGGCGAGCGCGTTGGCCAGCAGGTTGTCCAGCAGCAGCCGCAACCCCGGCTCCCAGCCCGGCACGGTGACCCCCGGCTCGGCGTCCAGGGCGATGTCGGCGCCCCGGTCCCGGCGCCGTACCTCGGCCACGGCGGCGTCGGCGAGGTCCGCCAGGTCCACGGCGGCGAAGGTCTCGGCCTCCACCAGGTCACCCCGGCCCAGCTCCCGGAGCATCACCAGCAGGTGGAGCAGCCGGGCGTGTTCGAGCCGCAGGTCGGCCAGTGCCTCGTCCCGGTCCGGGTCGGGCAGGCCGGGGAGGCCGAGGACGTCCAGGTTGGTGCCCATGCTCATCAGCGGGGTGCGCAGTTCGTGCGCGGCGGCCGAGGAGAAGGAGCGGGCGGTGTCGAGCGCCTCGGCGGTGCGGGCGGCCTGCTCGTCGTAGCGGGCGAGGACGGTGCGCAGGGTGGAGCTGAGTTCGTCGACCTCGGTGACCCCGGTCCGCTCCGGCTCCAGCCGTACGCCGCTGGTGCGCGGGTCGAGACCGGCGGTGCGCCGGGTGAGGCGGCGCAGCGGGGCGCTCGCGCCGGCGGCCAGCGCCCACGCGAGGGCGCCGGAGGCGGGCGCGGCGAGCAGCGCGGTGAACACGACCCGGCGCCGGACCAGCAGGACTTGGGCCCGGTCGGCGGTGTCGGGGGCGAAGACCCACAGGGTGCCGCCGCGCACCGGCCGGGCCAGCCCGCGCCAGCTCCGGGCGCCGTCGCGGATGGTCACCGGCCCGGTGGTCCGCTCGGGCAGCCGGGCCGAGGGGCCGGGCTGCGGGCCACCGCTGAAGACGCCGCCCGGCCCCTGGACGCGTACGCCGACGTCGAGGGCGGCGCTGAACAGGTGCCGTTCGCGCTGGTCGGCGACGCGGGGGTGATTGCCCGCCGAGGCGCGCAGCAGGGCGCGGGCGTCCGGGGCGATGGCGGCGGCGCGCTCGCGCAGGTGCTGGTCGCCGGCCCGGTGCAGGTCGCGGGCGATCAGGTGGGTCAGCAGCCAGCCGGAGGCCAGCACCAGCAGCGGGACGGTGCAGCCGACGGCGAGGCCGACGCGGGCGGAGAGCCTCACCGCGCCTCCCGGAACACGAAGCCGACTCCACGCACGGTGTGGACCAGCCTCGGGGCGCCGTCCGCCTCCAGTTTCCGGCGCAGATAGCTGACGAAGGTGTCGACGGCGTCGGTGCGGACCTCGAAGTCGTAGCCCCAGACGCGTTCCAGGAGCTGGTCGCGGGTGAGGACGAGCCCGGCGTTGCGCATCAGCACCTCCAGGAGCTGGAACTCCCGCCGGGTCAGGTCGAGTACGCGGCCGTCGCGCAGGGCGGTGCGGGCACCGGGGTCGATCTCGACCCCGGCCTCGCGCAGCACCTCCCGGCCGGTGGGCGGGCTGCGGCGCAGCAGGGCGCGCAGCCGCAGCACGAGTTCCTGGAGGGCGAAGGGCTTGACGAGGTAGTCGTCGCCGCCCGCCTGGAGCCCGGCGATCCGGTCGGCGGTCTCGTCCAGCGCGGACAGCATCAGCACGGGCAGCTCGCGACCCTCCTCGCGCAGCCGGGCGCACACCTGGATGCCGGTGAGGCCGGGCATCGACACGTCCAGCACCAGCACGTCCGGCGGCTCCTGGCCGAGGGCGGCGAGCGCCTCGTCCCCGTCGGCGGCGGTGCGCACCGTGAAGCCGTTCAGCCTCAGGCCGCGCTCCAGGGAGCGGCGGATCGCCGCGTCGTCGTCCACCACCAGGACGGTTCCGGGGCTTGCCGAGTCACTCACGCGTCCTCCTCGCGGGCCGTCAAACCCCTACCGCAGCAGAGGAGTTGAGGTTAAGTCGAATTGCGGAACAAATGGTCCAGACCTATTGACCTCTGGTCCAGACCTTTCCTATTCTCGCGGCAGCATGGGCGTGAAGGCTCAGTCATGCCCCCCATGCCTCTGGAAGTTCCCCCCGACATCGAGGGAGGCGCACATGCGCTTCAGACACAGAGTCGCGGCGGGTGCCGTGACCCTGCTGCTCCCCCTGGCCGGCCTCGTCGGCCTGGCCGCTCCCGCCCAGGCCGCCACCGACGTCACCGCGACCTATGTGAAGTCCCAGGACTGGGGCAGCGGTTTCGAAGGCAAGTGGACCGTCAAGAACACCGGCACCACCGCCATCAGCTCGTGGACGATCGAGTGGGACTTCCCCTCGGGCACGTCCGTCTCCTCCGCGTGGGACGCCGACGTCACCTCCTCCGGCACCCACTGGACGGCGAAGAACAAGTCGTACAACGGCTCGGTCGCCCCCGGCTCCTCCATCTCCTTCGCCTTCAACGGCGCGGGCTCCGGCTCCCCGAGCAACTGCAAGCTGAACGGCGACAGTTGTGACGGCACCACGGTCCCCGGTGACGCGGCGCCCTCCGCCCCCGGCAAGCCCACCGCCTCCTCCGTGACCGACACCTCGGTCAAGCTGAGCTGGTCGGCCGCCACCGACGACAAGGGCGTCAAGAACTACGACGTCCTGCGCGACGGCGCCAAGGTCGCCACCGTCACCACCACCACGTACACGGACACCGGTCTCACCGCCGGCACCGACTACTCCTACAGCGTGCGCGCCCGGGACACCGCCGACCAGACCGGTCCGGCCAGCGCCTCGACGGCCGTGCACACCACCGGTGGCGGCACCAACCCGCCGCCCGCCACCGGCGACAAGGTCAAGCTCGGCTACTTCACCGAGTGGGGCATCTACGGCCGGAACTACAACGTCAAGAACATCGTGACGTCCGGCTCCGCCTCCAAGATCACGCACATCAACTACGCCTTCGGCAACGTCACCGGCGGCAAGTGCGCGATCGGCGACTCCTACGCCGACTACGACAAGGCGTTCACCGCCGACCAGTCCGTCAGCGGCGCCGCCGACACCTGGGACCAGCCGCTGCGCGGCAACTTCAACCAGCTCCGCCAGCTCAAGGCCAAGTACCCGAACATCAAGGTGCTGTGGTCCTTCGGCGGCTGGACGTGGTCCGGCGGCTTCGGCGAGGCGGCCAAGAACCCGGCCGCGTTCGCCCAGTCCTGCTACGACCTGGTGGAGGACCCCCGCTGGGCCGATGTCTTCGACGGCATCGACATCGACTGGGAGTACCCCAACGCCTGCGGTCTGTCCTGCGACACCAGCGGCTCCGCGGCCTTCAAGAACGTGGCCTCCGCGCTGCGTGCCAAGTTCGGTGCCAACTACCTGGTCACCGCCGCGGTCACCGCGGACGGCTCCGGCGGCGGCAAGATCGAGGCCGCCGACTACGCGGGCGCGTCGCAGTACCTCAACTGGTACAACGTGATGACGTACGACTTCTTCGGCGCCTTCGACGCCAAGGGTCCGACCGCCCCGCACTCCCCGCTCACCTCGTACAGCGGCATCCCGAAGGCGGGCTTCACCACCGCCGACGCGATGGCCAAGTACAAGGCGGTCGGCGTCCCGGCGAACAAGCTGCTCATCGGCATCGGCTTCTACGGCCGCGGCTGGACCGGTGTCACCCAGGACGCCCCCGGCGGCACCGCCACCGGAGCCGCTCCGGGCACCTACGAGGCGGGCATCGAGGACTACAAGGTGCTCAAGGGCTCCTGCCCGGTCACCGGCACCGTCGCGGGCACCGCGTACGCCCACTGCGGCAGCAACTGGTGGTCCTACGACACCCCGTCGACCATCGCCGGCAAGATGAGCTGGGCCAAGAACCAGGGCCTGGGCGGCGCGTTCTTCTGGGACTTCACCGGGGACACCAGCAACGGTGAACTCGTGACGGCCCTCAGCAACGGCCTGTCGTAAGAGAATTCGAGGGGCCTAGCCCCTGAGCGACGTTGACACTCCCCCGGACTTCGTCCGGGGGACCCCCACCCGGCGAGTGAATGTGGCTACGCCACATTCACTCGCTGACCGGGCGGGGCTGCTTCCAGCCACGCGAGAAATCCGGTCAGCGCGTCTTCGCTCATGGCGAGTTCGAGGCGCGTGCCCTGGTGGACACAGGCGAGGATCACCGCGTCGGACAGCAGCGCCAGTTCCTCCTCGCCCTCGGGCAGCCGGCGGCCGGCCACCTCGATCCGCGAGCGCTCCAGCACCCGGCGCGGGCGCAGGGCGTAGGAGAACACCCGGAACCACTCGATGCGGTCGCCGTTGTAGCGGGCCACGCCGTAGCTCCAGCCCTTGCCGTTCACGCTCGCCTGGTCGCCGTGCTCGGCCACGTCCCAGCGCAGCGAACAGTCGAAGGTGCCGCCGGAACGCTGGATCAGCCTGCGGCGCAGGCCGAACAGGAACAGACCCACCACCACGAGCGCGACCACGATTCCGCACACAGTCAGAGCGAGGACCATCGACACCGACCTCCTCGTCTCCCAGTAGTGGAACTGCTTTCGGCTCAGGGTAATGAAACCGCAGAGCCAGGTAATGGAACCGGAAAAACACCCGGATTCACCTCAGCCGCGACCGGCACCGGAATGTTCCGGGCCGGCCGCGGCTGAATGATGGGTCACACGGCGCGATGGATCAGCGCGCGGAGGTCGCCGCCCGCAGACGGACGTCGGCGCGACGCTGGGCGTCCTCGTCGTCCTCCGCCTTCGCTCGCTCCAGCTCGCGCTCGACGCGCTGGACGTCGATCTCCTCCGCCAGCTCGGCGACCTCGGCCAGCAGCGACAGCTTGTCGTCCGCGAACGAGATGAAACCGCCGTGCACCGCGGCGATGACGGTCCCGCCGTCGCTGGTGCGGATGGTCACGGGGCCCGACTCCAGCACACCGAGCAGCGGCTGGTGACCGGGCATGACGCCGATGTCGCCGGACGTGGTGCGCGCGACGACCAGGGTGGCCTCGCCGGACCAGACCTGGCGGTCGGCGGCGACCAGCTCGACGTGCAGCTCAGCAGCCAAGGTTGGCTCCTCGGATCACCACCCGGCCGTTGTGCCGGGTGTTGGGGTCAATTCTAGGGGGCGTGGCCGAGGGGGCGGGGCGTGCCCGCCCCCCGGCCAGGAGCGCGGGTGTCAGGAGACGCCCAGCTCCTTCGCGTTCTTCTTCAGGTCCTCGATACCACCGCACATGAAGAACGCCTGCTCCGGGAAGTGGTCGTACTCACCGTCGCAGATCGCGTTGAACGCGGCGATGGTCTCCTCCACCGGAACGTCCGAACCGTCCACGCCGGTGAACTGCTTGGCGACGTGGGTGTTCTGGGACAGGAAGCGCTCCACGCGACGGGCACGGTGGACGACGAGCTTGTCCTCCTCGCCCAGCTCGTCGATACCGAGGATCGCGATGATGTCCTGGAGGTCCTTGTACTTCTGCAGGATGTTCTTGACGCGCATGGCGCAGTCGTAGTGGTCCTGCGCGATGTACCGCGGGTCCAGGATGCGGGACGTGGAGTCCAGCGGGTCCACGGCCGGGTAGATGCCCTTCTCCGAGATCGGACGGGACAGAACCGTCGTCGCGTCGAGGTGGGCGAACGTGGTGGCCGGGGCCGGGTCGGTCAGGTCGTCCGCGGGGACGTAGATCGCCTGCATCGAGGTGATCGAGTGACCGCGCGTCGAGGTGATGCGCTCCTGGAGGAGGCCCATCTCGTCGGCCAGGTTCGGCTGGTAACCCACGGCGGACGGCATGCGGCCGAGCAGCGTGGAGACCTCGGAACCGGCCTGCGTGAAGCGGAAGATGTTGTCGATGAAGAACAGCACGTCCTGCTTCTGGACGTCACGGAAGTACTCGGCCATGGTGAGGCCGGCCAGCGCGACGCGCAGACGGGTGCCCGGCGGCTCGTCCATCTGACCGAAGACGAGCGCGGTCTTGTCGATGACGCCCGACTCGGTCATCTCCGCGATGAGGTCGTTGCCCTCACGCGTGCGCTCACCGACACCGGCGAACACGGAGACACCGTCGTGGTTGTTGGCGACGCGGTAGATCATCTCCTGGATGAGCACCGTCTTGCCGACACCGGCACCGCCGAACAGGCCGATCTTGCCGCCCTTGACGTACGGGGTGAGCAGGTCGATGACCTTGACGCCCGTCTCGAACATCTCGGTCTTCGACTCGAGCTCGTCGAAGTTCGGGGCCTTGCGGTGGATCGGCCAGCGCTCACCGGTGTGCTTCTCGTCGACGTTCAGCACCTCGCCGAGGGTGTTGAACACCTTGCCCTTGGTGAAGTCGCCGACCGGGACGGAGATGGCGGCGCCGCTGTCCGTCACGACGGACTGGCGGACCAGACCGTCGGTGGGCTGCATGGAGATGGTGCGGACCAGGCCGTCACCCAGGTGCTGGGCGACCTCCAGGGTCAGCGTCTTCTTCTCGCCCTGCTTCGCCGGGTCGGAGACCTCGACGGTCAGGGCGTTGTAGATCTCCGGCATCGCGTCGACGGGGAACTCCACGTCGACGACCGGGCCGATGACGCGGGCGACGCGACCCGTGGCCGCCGCGGTCTCAACAGTGGTGGTCATTTATCGGTCACTCCCCGCGGTCGCGTCGGCCAGGGCGCTGGCGCCACCGACGATCTCGCTGATTTCCTGGGTGATTTCGGCCTGGCGGGCCGCGTTGGCAAGACGGGAGAGCGTGTTGATCAGCTCGCCCGCGTTGTCGGTGGCCGACTTCATCGCGCGCCGCGTGGCGGCGTGCTTCGAAGCGGCCGACTGGAGCAGCGCGTTGTAGATCCGGCTCTCGACGTACCGCGGCAGCAGGGCGTCCAGGACGTCCTCCGCCGAGGGCTCGAAGTCGTACAGCGGAAGGATCTCACCGTCGCCGGTCTTCTCCTCCGCCACCTCCTCGAGGCGCAGCGGGAGCAGCCGCTCGGCGACCGCCGTCTGCGTCATCATCGAGACGAACTCGGTGAAGACGATGTACAGCTCGTCCACGCCGCCGTCGGTGTCGGGCGTCTCGATGGCCTCGATCAGGGGCGCCGCGACCTTCTTGGCGTCCGCGTACGTCGGCTCGTCGGTGAAGCCCGTGTACGACTCCGCGATCTTGCGCTCACGGAAGTTGTAGTGCGCGACACCGCGGCGGCCGACGATGAACGTCTCCACCTGCTTGCCCTCGCGCTCGAGGCGCTCGGTGAGCTGCTCGCCCGCCTTGATGGCGTTGGAGTTGAAGGCGCCGGCCAGACCGCGGTCGCTCGTGAGGAGCAGGACCGCGGCACGGGTCGGGTTCTCGGCCTCCGTGGTGAGCGGATGCTTGGTGTTCGAGCCGGTGGCGACCGACTTGACCGCGCGGGTCAGCTCGTCCGCGTACGGCTTGGAGGCCGTCACCTTGCGCTGCGCCTTGACGACACGCGAGGCGGCGATCATCTCCATCGCCTTGGTGATCTTCTTGGTCGCGGTGACGGATCGGATGCGACGCTTGTAGACCCGGAGCTGGGCTCCCATGAGTCAGGTCCCTTCCTTACGTCACTTGGCGGGAGAGGCCGGGGTGTCGTCGCCGAGGAGCTTGCCGTCCGAGGTCTCGAACTGCTTCTTGAACTCCGCGATAGCGTCACCGATGGCCTGCAGGGTGTCGTCCGACATCTTGCCGCCCTCCCGGATGGAGGTCATCAGGCCCTGGTGCTTGCGGTGCAGGAACTCCAGCAGCTCCTTGTCGAAGCGACGGACGTCCTCGACCGGCACGTCGTCCATGCGGCCCGTACCACCGGCCCAGATCGAGACGACCTGGTCCTCGGTGGACATCGGCTGGTACTGGTTCTGCTTCAGCAGCTCGGTCATCCGCTGACCGCGGTCGAGCTGGTTCTTGGACGCCTGGTCCAGGTCGGAACCGAAGGCGGCGAACGCCTCCAGCTCACGGAACTGGGCGAGGTCCACGCGCAGTCGGCCGGAGACCTGCTTCATCGCCTTGTGCTGGGCGGAACCACCGACTCGGGAGACGGAGATACCGACGTTCAGCGCGGGACGCTGACCGGCGTTGAAGAGGTCCGACTCCAGGAAGCACTGGCCGTCGGTGATGGAGATGACGTTGGTCGGGATGAACGCCGAGACGTCGTTGGCCTTCGTCTCGACGATCGGCAGACCGGTCATCGAGCCGGCGCCCATGTCGTCGGAGAGCTTCGCGCAGCGCTCCAGCAGACGGGAGTGCAGGTAGAAGACGTCACCGGGGTACGCCTCGCGGCCCGGCGGACGGCGCAGCAGCAGGGACACGGCGCGGTAGGCGTCGGCCTGCTTCGACAGGTCGTCGAAGACGATCAGGACGTGCTTGCCCTGGTACATCCAGTGCTGACCGATGGCGGAACCGGTGTACGGCGCCAGGTACTTGAAGCCGGCCGGGTCCGACGCCGGGGCGGCGACGATGGTCGTGTACTCCAGCGCGCCGTTCTCCTCCAGCGCGCGGCGCACGCCGGCGATGGTGGAGCCCTTCTGGCCGATGGCGACGTAGATGCAGCGAACCTGCTTGTTCGGGTCACCGGTGCGCCAGTTGTCGCGCTGGTTGATGATCGTGTCGACGGCCAGGGCGGTCTTGCCGGTCTGGCGGTCACCGATGATGAGCTGGCGCTGGCCGCGGCCGATCGGGGTCATGGCGTCGACCGCCATGTAGCCCGTCTCCATCGGCTGGTGCACCGACTGGCGCTCCATGACCGTGGGGGCCTGCAGTTCGAGGGCGCGGCGGCCGTCGGTCTCGACCTCGCCGAGGCCGTCGATCGGCTGGCCCAGCGGGTCGACGACACGGCCGAGGTAGCCGTCGCCGACGGCGACCGAGAGGACCTCTCCGGTGCGGTGCACCGGCTGGCCCTCCTCGATGCCGCTGAATTCACCGAGAACGATGGCACCGATCTCGCGCTCCTCGAGGTTGAGGGCGAGACCGAGGGTGCCGTCCTCGAACTTCAGCAGCTCGTTGGCCATGGCCGAGGGCAGACCCTCGACCTTCGCGACGCCGTCGCCGGCGACGGTGACCGTACCGACCTCCTCGCGCGAGGCCGCGTCCGGCTTGTACGACTGGACGAAGTTCTCCAGTGCGTCCCGGATCTCCTCCGGCCGGATCGTGAGCTCCGCCATCTGGGTTCCCTGCTCTCCTTGTTGGGCCCGAAGTTTCACTTTGGGGGGATGTCTGACTCCGGACTCCCCCCTGAACGAGGTGAATCCTCTGCACGGCCCAACCAGGGCCGTAATTACGTACTACGTGTTGAGTTCTAGCTCGCCATGCGGCGGGCGACGTCGTCCAGCCGGTCCGCCAGGGAGCCGTTGATGACCTCGTCGCCGACCTGCACCCGGATTCCGCCGATCACATCGGGGTCCACGTCCAGGTTGAGGTGCATCCGGCGGCCGTAGAGCTTCGCCAGGGCGTCACCCAGGCGACGCTTCTGCGCTTCGCTCAGCGGCACCGCCGAGGTGACGGTCGCCACCAGCCGGTCCCGGCGCTCGGCGGCCAGCTTGGACAGGGACTCGAGTCCCGCTTCCAGGCTACGTCCACGCGGCGCGGTGACCAGCCGGGTGACCAGACGCTCGGTGACGGGCTTGGCCCGTCCGCCCAGCAGCCGGTGCACCAGCTCGGTCTTGGCCGCGGTGGACGCCGACCGGTCGGTCAGCGCGGCCCGCAGGGCCGGGTCGGAGGCGACGATCCGGCCGAACCGGAACAGCTCGTCCTCGACGTCGTCCAGCGTGCCCGACTTCTCCGCGGCGGTGAGGTCGGCGATGTCCGCCAGCTCCTCCAGCGCGTCCACCAGGTCGCGGGGCTGCGACCAGCGGGACCGGGCGAGTCCGGCCACCAGGTCGGCGGTCGGACCGCTCACCTGGCCGCCGATCAGGCGCTGCACCAGCTCGGCCTTGGCCTCGGCGGGCTGCGCCGGGTCGGTGAGGACCCGGCGCAGGCCGGCCTCGCGGTCGAGCAGCGCGGTGACGGCCGCCAGCTCGTCGGCGAGCTGCGCGGCATCCACCGGGGTGGAGTCCGTCAGCGCGTCGAGACGCTCCCGTGCGGCTGCCAGGGCCTCGCGGCTCGCTCCGTTCATCGCGTGGCCTCGGCCTTCTCGTCGAGCTCGTCGAGGAAGCGGTCGATCACACGGCTCTGCCGGGCGTGGTCCTCGAGGGACTCACCGACGAGCTTGCCGGCCAGTTCGGTGGCGAGCTTGCCGACGTCCTGGCGGAGCGAGGCCGAAGCGGCCTTGCGGTCGGCCGCGATCTGGGCGTGACCGGCGGCGACGATCTCCTCGCGCTGACGCTGGCCTTCGGCCCGCATCTCCGCGATGAGCGTCGCACCCTGCTCCTGAGCCTCCTGGCGAAGCCGGGCGGCCTCGTGACGAGCCTCGGCGAGCTGCGCCTTGTACTGCTCGAGGACGCTCTGCGCCTCGGTCTGCGCGGCCTCGGCCTTCTCGATCCCGCCCTCGATCGCTTCGCGGCGCTCCTCCAGAACCTTGTTGATGTTCGGGAGGAGCTTCCAGGCGAGGAAGCCGAAGACGATGACAAAGGCGATCAGGCCGATGACGAGCTCTGGGATCGGCGGGATGAGGGGGTTCTCGGCCTCCTCAGCCGCAAGCTGAACCAGGGGGCTCATATCAGTGCCTTTCGTCTATGGGTAACGCGGCGGTCGGGTCAGGAGGCCGGGTAGACGAACGGCATGACCAGACCGATGAGGGCGAGCGCCTCACAGAAGGCGAAGCCGAGGATCTGGTTGGCGCGGATCAGGCCGGCCGCCTCGGGCTGGCGGGCGAGGGCCTGCGTGCCGTTACCGAAGATGATGCCGACGCCGACGCCCGGACCGATGGCGGCGAGACCGTAACCGATGGAGCCGAGGTTGCCCTTGATCTGGACACCGGCGGCAAGGGTTTCGAGAGCGGACATGCCGGTTCTTCCTTCTCTTTCAATGACCGGTGGGGGATGGCCACCGGATGTCTGGATGGGTGTGGCTGAGCGGGCTCAGTGGTGCTCGGCGAGCGCGCCCTGGATGAAGCTGCACGTGAGGAGCACGAAGACGTACGCCTGGACAGCCTGGATGAAGAGCTCGAAGGCGGTCATCACGATGACCATGACGAACGAGACACCGGAGTAGGCGATGCCGATGCCGTTCAGCATGTACCAGCTGGCGATCGTGAAGAGCAGCAGCAGCGTGTGACCGGCGAACATGTTGGCGAACAGTCGCACGGCGTGCGTGAACGGCCGCACCAGCAGGTTCGAGAACAGTTCGATCGTCATCGACAGCGGGAGCACCGCGCCGAGCGACTTGTCGTAACCGGTGAAGTTCTTGAAGGCGCCGACGAAGCCCTGGCGCTTGAAGGTCAGACCGACCCAGAGGACGTAGACGATCGCGGCCAGGATGGCCGGGTACGAAATGATCGCCGTCACCGGGAACTGCGCGACCGGGATGATCGACCAGAGGTTCATCATCCAGACGAAGAAGAACAGCGAGACGACCAGAGGTACGTACTTCTCGCCCTCCTTCTTGCCGATGGTCTCGTAGACGACGCCGCGCCGGATGAAGTCGTAGCCGGACTCGGCGATCATCTGGAGCTTGCCGGGGACGACCTTCGGGCGCGCGAAGGCGGCCCAGAAGAAGGCCACGACGACGATGGAGCCGATCAGGGCCAGCAGCATCGTCTTGTTGAAGTACAGGTTGCTGTCCGCGTCGCCCCAGAGGGGCTTGAACAGGAACGAGTGCAGGCCCGGAGCCGGGAAGCCGCACCCGGTGAACAGGTGACAGCTCGTGTCGAAAGCGAGCGTCTGCGTCGGGTCAGCACTCACCGCGGGCTCCTTCATCGTGGCGCATGGGTACGGCAACCTCGTTGTGTCGGCGCGGCGTGCGGCCGCGGTTCGGCACGGGACTGGTGTTACGGATGTGGGGGCGGCTGAGGGGCATCTCGCCTCGCAGTGGAACAGGCGTCAGCTCGGATGCCCGCGCCCGCGATGCCGCAGTTGGCACCGGACGATAGCAGGATCTTCCCCGTGCCTTTATCCCGGCCCTACCCCTCACGACGAACGGTCCGTCTTGTGGGACTTGTCTTCCTTCGACGGAGTATCGGGATCGACGTAGAGGATCTTGGCCTTCATGTGGGCGCGCGCCTGGGCGGCGATCCACGTCAGAGTGGTGACGACCAAGACGATGGCGAAGGCACGGGGATTGAACAGGTTCGTGTTCTTGAACACGGCCACGAAGACGACCAGCAGCAGGAGTTGGGCCGCGTAGAGCATGAGGCCCATCATCTGGAAGAGCTGCGGGAACGACCTGGCGGTGCGCTGCAGGACGTAAAGACCGATCCCCATGAAGAGGATGACGATCAGTGTGCCCACGACGGCCCCGATCGCGCCCTTGCCGCCGGCGACCACACCGCTGACGACGGCAGCGATCGCGCCGACGGCAGCCGTGGGCACCGCGGCCTGGGCAAGAATCCGGACGTCATTGGACGGCATGGCGGCAACTCCGCTTTCACAGGGGGCAGGTGTCGTCATGGACGAGCGTAGTCCCGGACCGGGTGATCGTTACCGCGCACCAATGGACCGTTGCACTAGGGCCCTTCGGCTCTGTCCGGGGTTCTCGTGAACCGTATCACAAACTATTTGATGAGGTCTTTACCTGCCGGGTGTGCCTGCTGTCACACATGAGGGTGACGGTGCGCGTCTGTGCCGAAGCCGCGCCCAGTTGTCTGGTATTGGGGGACTTTGCCCCCACCCCACTCCCCCACGGCTCCCCCATGAATGGGCAATGCTCTAGTCAGATTCTTACCTTGCGGCCCTTGGTGGAACGCGTACGGGCGCCGATCGCGGTCGCCCCGTTGACCCCCGGCACGGCCGCCACGGGCGCCGGCTCGGCCAGGGCCGCGGTGGCTGCCTCGCCGGGCTCGTGCTCGCCGTTCTCACCGTCTTCCGACGGTTCCGCATAGCGGCGGTAGCGCGGCGGTACGAAGTGCTGGGCCCAGCGCGGGGCGTGGGGGGTGAAGCGGGGCAGGAGGAGCATCACCAGACCGATGGCGCTGAGGAAGACCACCCCGAGCACGATCCACATCGACGCCGAGTTGACCGAGTAGGCGAGCACGCCGAAGCCGATGAGCGCCGACCAGAAGTACATGATGAGCACCGCCCGGCTGTGCGAGTGCCCGATCTCCAGCAGCCGGTGGTGCAGATGCCCGCGGTCCGCCGCGAACGGCGACTGGCCGCGCCAGGTGCGCCGCACGATGGCCAGCACGAGGTCGGCGGCCGGGATGGCGATGATCGACAGCGGCAGCAGCAGCGGGATGTACGCGGGCACCATCTGGTGGACGGTGCTGCGCTCGGAACCGGAGAACAGGTTCAGCCGGTCCGGGTCGATCTGGCCGGTGACGGAGATGGCGCTGCCGGCCAGCACCAGGCCGATCAGCATCGAGCCGGAGTCGCCCATGAAGATGCGCGCCGGATGCATGTTGTGCGGCAGGAAGCCCAGACACATGCCCATCAGGATCGCCGCGAACAGGGTCGCGGGCGCGGCCGCCTCGATGCCGTAGCCGTACCAGATGCGGTAGGCGTACATGAAGAACGCGGCGGTGGCGATGCAGACCATGCCGGCGGCGAGACCGTCGAGGCCGTCGACGAAGTTGACCGCGTTGATGGTGATGACGACCAGGGCGACGGTCAGCAGGGTGCCCTGCCACTGGGTGACGGCGACCAGGCCAACACCGGGCACCGGCAGCCACAGGATCGTCAGACCCTGCACCACCATCACACCGGCGGCGATCATCTGGCCGCCCAGCTTGATCAGGGCGTCGATCTCGAACTTGTCGTCCAGCACGCCGATCAGCCAGATCAGCGCGGCCCCGGACAGCAGGGCGCGGGGCTCGTTGGACTTGGCGAAGACCTCGTTGAGGTTCTCCAGGTGGTCCGCGACGAGCAGGCCCGCGCACAGTCCGAAGAACATGGCGATACCGCCGAGCCGCGGAGTGGGCTCCCGGTGCACGTCCCGTGCCCGGATCTCCGGCATCGCTCCCGCCACGATCGCGAATTTCCGTACCGGTCCTGTCAGCAGGTACGTCACCGCGGCCGTGATGAGAAGCGTCAGCAGGTATTCACGCACGGGCATCCCCACAGAGTTCGCTGGCCATCACAGCCCCACACCCTAGCGAGGGACACGTACGGTTAAGGACCGGCGGGGGACGGGGATGGTTCCGACGGGGGCGTTCCGTACCCGTATGCCACCCCTTCTCACTCCGGGTACGGCGGAAAGTCGGCGGTCAGCTCGCGCACCTCGGCCCGCGCGGTCGCCGGATCCAGGGCGCCGCCGACCACGCCGACCAGCAGTGCGGCGATCCGGGCCATGGCCGGCTCCCCCATGCCCTGGGTGGTGACGGCGGCGGTGCCGAGCCGCAGCGCCCGGCCGCCGGTGTGCGCAAGCGCACAGCAGTCCAGGACCAGTCCGGCGGCCGCGAGCCGGCCGCGCGCGGTGCGGCCGTCCATGCCGAGGGGGGCGGGGTCGGCCACGATGAGGGCGGTGTCGGTGCCGCCGGTGGAGACCGTGAACCCGGCGTCGGCCAGGTACCCGGCGAGCGCGTGCGCGTTGGCGACCGTCTGGTGGGCGTAGGCCGCGAACGCGGGGGTGGCCGCCTCGCCGAACGCGACGGCCTTGGCGGCGACGCTGTTCATCTGGGCGCCGCCCTGGGTGAAGGGGAACACCGCCCGGTCGACCCGCTGGGCCAGCTCGGCCCCACACAGGATCAGCCCGCCGCGCGGCCCCCGCAGCGTCTTGTGCGTGGTGGCGCACACGAGGTCGGCGTACGGCACCGGATTCGGCGCCGCTCCCCCGGCGACCAGCCCGGCGGAGTGGGTGAGGGTCACGATGAGATACGCCCCGACCTCGTCGGCGATCTCGCGGAAGAAGGCGTGGTCGAAGTGGCGGGGGTAGGCGATGGAGCCGCACACGATCGCCTTGGGCCGGTGCTCGCGTGCCAGCCGGCGCACCTCGTCGTGGTCGACCAGTCCGGTCTCCGGGTCCAGGCCGTAGCCGGTGAAGTCGAACCAGCGGCCGGAGAAGTTCGCGGGCGAGCCGTGGGTGAGATGGCCGCCGTCGTCGAGGCTCAGGGCGAGGACGGTGTCACCGGGGCGCAGCACGGCCGCGTAGGCGGCCAGGATGGCCGAGGAGCCGGTCGTGGGCTGGACGTTGGCGTGTTCGGCGCCGAACAGCGCCTTGGCGCGCTCGACAGCGATGCGTTCGGCGGTGTCGGCCAGCGCGCAGCCCCCGTGGTACCGGGAGCCGGGGTAGCCCTCGGCGTACTTGTTCGCCAGCGCGGAGCCGAGGGTGGCGAGCACGGCGGGCGAGGCGAAGTTCTCGGCCGCGGTGAGCTGGAGGGTCGTCGACTGCCGGTCCAGCTCCCCACGCAGGATCTCGGCCAGCTCCGGGTCCTGCCGGCTCAGTGCGTCCGCTTCCAGCACGGGTGTGACCGACATGACGGGCTCCGGACGGTCGACGGCGACGTGGGGAGAGGCCCCAAGTCTCCAATGTAGGCCGTGCCGGGGGCGGCCGCGCGGCCGCCGGACCCGTCCCGACGCCGGAGCCCGGCGCGCGTCACATGCGGGCGGGCACGCCCGTCAGCGCGGTGACGACCGGGTCGAGGGCGTCGCGTATCTCGTCGCCGATGGAACGGAAGAAGGGCAGCGGGGCCCCGTAGGGGTCGTACACCTCGTCCGCCTCGGCGGTGGGGGCGAGCAGCCAGCCGCGCAGCGCGGCGGCCGCGCGGACCAGGGCGCGGGCGCGCAGCACCACGCCGTCCTCCAGGGGCGGCAGGGTCGCCGGGTCTATCGCGCGGACCAGGCGGGTGAACTCCTTCAGGGTGAAGGTACGCAGGCCCGCCGAGTGGCCCATGGAGATGACCTGGGCGCGGTGGTCGCGGGTGGCGGTCAGCACCAGGTCGGCCATGATGACGTGCTCGTCCAGCAGCTCCCGGCCGGTGAACCCGGCCGCGTCCGCGCCGAACTCGGAGAGCACGGTCTCCGCGTTCTCCTCCATCCGGGCGCCCTCGTGGCCCCAGGTGCCGGCGCTCTCCACGATCAGGCCGCCGCCGAGCACACCCAGCCGTTCCGCCACGAAATGCCGGGTCAGCCGCTCGGTGATGGGCGAGCGGCAGACGTTGCCGGTGCTGACGTGGAGGATGCGGAAGGTGTCGCGCGGGAACCCGAACGTCGTGGTCTGCTCCGCCGGGCGGTCCGCGCCGCCTATGCCGCGCATGGGGTGACCCCCTGCCCGGAGCGCTCGGGCGGGACGTACCGGTCGGGGGCCGTCAATTCGCCACCTCGAGGTCGGGTACGACCTTGCGCAGCTCCTCCGGGGAGATGGCGCCCTGGCGCAGCAGCACCGGCACCGGGCCGGAGACGTCCACGATGGACGAGGGCACGTTGCCCGGGGTGGGGCCGCCGTCGAGGTAGACGGAGACGGAGTCGCCGAGCATGCCCTGGGCGTCGTCGCAGGTCTCCGGGGCGGGGTGGCCGGTGAGGTTGCCGGAGGAGACGGCCATCGGGCCGACCTCGGTGAGCAGCTCGATGGCGACCGGGTGCAGCGGCATGCGCACGGCGACCGTGCCGCGGGTGTCGCCGAGGTCCCACTGGAGGGACGGCTGGTGCCGGGCGACCAGGGTGAGGGCGCCGGGCCAGAAGGCGTCGACGAGTTCCCAGGCCAGCTCGGAGAAGTCGGTGACCAGGCCGTGCAGGGTGTTCGGGGAGCCGATGAGCACGGGGGTGGGCATGTTGCGGCCCCGGCCCTTGGCGGCGAGCAGGTCGGCGACGGCTTCCGAGGAGAACGCGTCGGCGCCGATGCCGTAGACCGTGTCGGTCGGCAGCACCACCAGTTCGCCCCGGCGCACGGCGGCGGCTGCCTCGCGCAGGCCCGTCACGCGGTCGGTGGCGTCATTGGTGTCGTATCGCCGTGCCATGTCTAGCGGGCCTCCTCGTACACGTAACTCTGGAAGTGGTTCTGCGCGGTGGTCACAGCGTCGCCTTGCGGGCCGTGGCGAACCGGGGGCGGTTGTTGAGGTCGGGGTGGTCGGCCGCGTCGGCCCAGCCCCGCTCCTCGGTGAAGATCCACGGCACCTGGCCGCCCTGGGTGTCGGCGTGCTCGATGACGACGACCCCCCCGGGGCGCAGCAGCCGGTGCGCGGTGCGCTCGATGCCCCGGATCAGGTCGAGCCCGTCCTCGCCGGAGAACAGCGCCAGCTCGGGGTCGTAGTCGCGGGCCTCGGGCGCGACGTACTCCCACTCGGTGAGCGGGATGTACGGCGGGTTGGAGATGACCAGGTCGACCTGGCCGTCCAGGTCCGGGAAGGCGGACAGGGCGTCGCCCTGGCGCAGGTCGACGCGGGAGCCCTCGACGTTCTTGCGGGTCCACCGCAGGGCGTCCTCGGACAGCTCCACGGCGTGCACCCGCGAGCGCGGCACCTCCTGGGCGAGGGCCAGCGCGATGGCGCCGGAGCCGGTGCACAGGTCGACGATGCTGGGCTCGACGACGTCCATGGCGCGTACCGCGTCTATCGCCCAGCCGACCACCGACTCGGTCTCCGGCCGGGGCACGAAGACCCCGGGGCCCACCTGGAGCTCCAGATAGCGGAAGTAGGCCCGCCCGGTGATGTGCTGGAGCGGCTCGCGCTGCTCGCGGCGGGCGATGACCTCCCAGTACCGGGCGTCGAAGTCGGAGTCCTTCACGGTGTGCAGGGCGCCGCGCTTGACGGCGTGCACGAAGGCGGCCAGCTCCTCGGCGTCGGTGCGCGGGGAGGGCACTCCGGCGTCGGCCAGCCGCTGGGTGGCCTGGGCCACCTCCGCGAGCAGCACGCTGCGGGGGCTCGGGGGTCGCCCCCCGAAGTCTTGCTGCACGCTTCTCCTCCGGTCCTCGTGCGTGGTCCTGCCTGGCCTTGCTGGGCGGTGCCGCTTGCTGACGCGTCCTACGCGTTCGCGAGCTTCGCCGCCGAGTCGGCGTCGACGCACGCCTGGATCAGCGCGCTCAGCTCGCCGTCGAGCACCTGGTCCAAGTTGTACGCCTTGAAGCCGACGCGGTGGTCGGAGATGCGGTTCTCCGGGAAGTTGTACGTGCGGATCTTCTCGGAGCGGTCCACGGTGCGCACCTGGCTGCGGCGGGCGTCGGCGGCCTCCGCCTCGGCCTTCTCCTGGGCGGCGGCGAGCAGCCGGGAGCGCAGGATGCGCAGGGCCTGCTCCTTGTTCTGGAGCTGGCTCTTCTCGTTCTGGCAGGAGGCGACCACACCGGTGGGCAGGTGGGTGATGCGCACGGCGGAGTCGGTGGTGTTGACCGACTGACCGCCGGGGCCGGAGGACCGGTAGACGTCGATCCGCAGGTCGCTGGGGTTGATCTCGACGTCGACCTCCTCGGCCTCGGGGGTGACGAGGACACCGGCGGCGGAGGTGTGGATGCGGCCCTGGGACTCGGTGGCGGGCACGCGCTGCACGCGGTGCACCCCGCCCTCGTACTTCAGACGGGCCCACACGCCCTGGCCGGGCTCGGTCGCGCCCTGGCCACCCTTGGTCTTCACGGCGACCTGGACGTCCTTGTAGCCGCCCAGCTCGGACTCGGTGGCGTCGATGATCTCGGTCTTCCAGCCGACCCGCTCGGCGTAGCGCAGGTACATGCGCAGGAGGTCACCGGCGAACAGGGCGGACTCGTCGCCGCCCGCGCCGGCCTTGATCTCCAGGATGACGTCCTTGTCGTCGTTCGGGTCGCGCGGGACCAGCAGCAGCCGGAGCTTCTCGGTGAGCTCCTCGCGCTGCTTCTCCAGCTCCTTGACCTCGGCGACGAAGTCGGGGTCGTCGGCCGCCAGTTCACGGGCGGTCTCGATGTCGTCCCCGGACTGCTTCCAGGAGCGGAAGGTGGCCACGATCGGGGACAGCTCGGCATAGCGCTTGTTCAGCTTGCGGGCGTGTGCCTGGTCGGCGTGGACCGACGGGTCGGCGAGCTTGTGCTCCAGATCGGCGTGCTCGGCGACGAGTTCCTCGACTGCCTCGAACATCTTTCGGCTCCTGTACTGCGGGTGAAGGGCTGGCGGGCGACCAAAAACGCCGGTCCGTGGTCACGCCCCTCGCGGGGCGCGACCGTGGACCGGCGGTTCGGGGGCTCGCTACTTCTTGGAGCCGGAAGCCTTGCCGAAGCGGGCCTCGAAGCGGGCCACGCGGCCACCGGTGTCGAGGATCTTCTGCTTGCCCGTGTAGAACGGGTGGCACTCGGAGCAGACCTCGGCACGGATGGTGCCGGAGTCGATGGTGCTCCGCGTGGTGAACGAGGCGCCACAGGTGCAGCTCACCTGGGTCTCGAAGTACTCGGGGTGGATGTCGCGCTTCAAGGTGTCTCCTAGGTTCCGGGAGGGCGCCGGGTCGCCACCGCGGGAATGCGGGTGCGTGAACCGGAGCCGACGTACCAGTCTGCCAGGACTGGCGCCATCCCCCAAAACCGGGGGTGGGGCTGTTCTATTCCCATGAGCCCGCAGGGTGGCTTCAGGGGGCGACGATGCCCTTGGCTCCGCCGGTGGCCGAGTCCGCGGTCGCGGAGTCCGGGACCGGCTGGTCGTTCTTCAGCGCCGTCCAGATCTGCCGGGCCTTGCTCCGCTCCAGCAGCACCCGGTTGGGGTCGGCGGGGTCGTACTGCACGGGCATGGTGACCATGTGCATCCCGGAGGCGCTGATGCCCTTGAGGCCGCCCGCGAAGTCCGCGAGGGAGTTGACCGAGCCGAGGTCGGAGTCGGTGGTGACGGTCCGGGTCGCGGTGTCGGCGAGGTCGTACAGCTTCTTGGGGTTGCTCAGCGCGCCGACCTGCTTGGTCTGGGCGATGAGGGCCTTCACGAACGCCTGCTGGAGCTGGATGCGGCCGAGGTCGGAGCCGTCGCCGACGCCGTGCCGGGTGCGCACCAGGCCGAGCGCCTGCGCGCCGTCGAGGGTGTGCGTGCCGGCCGTCAGGTTCAGATGGCTGTCCGGGTCCTTGATGGCGCGGGTGGTGGTGACGCGTACGCCGCCGAGGTCGTCGACGAGGCGCTGGAAGCCCGCGAAGTCGACCTCCAGGTAGTGGTCCATGCGGATGCCGCTGAGCGACTCGACGGTTCTGACCGCGCAGGGCGCGCCGCCGGTGGCGTAGGCCGAGTTGAACATGACGTTCTTCGCCGCCGGATACGTGTGACCCTTGGTGTCGGCGCAGGCGGGGCGGTCGATGAGGGTGTCGCGCGGAATGGAGACCACGGACGCCTTCTTGTGGCCCTTGTAGAGGTGGACGATCATCGCGGTGTCGGAGCGGGCGCCGCTGTCGGCCGCGCCGCCGCCGATCTTCCGGTTGGCGCCGTCCCGGGTGTCGGAGCCGAGGACCAGAATGTTCTGGGAGCCGTTGTCGGCCTTGGCGGGCCGGTCGCGGCCGAGGACCTGGTTGATGTCGATGCTGCGGATGTTGCCGTTCAGCTTGAAGTAGACGTACCCGGCGCCGGCACCGGCCAGCACGACCACGCCCGCGGCCGTCCATGCCGTGGCGAGCAGGGCCTTGCGGCCCGTGCTGCGGGGCTTGCGGCGGCGCCCCTTGCCCCGGGGACGGGGGCCGTCTCCGGTCTCCGGTATGCCGGGCTCCGGCGTGCTCTCGGTGGACACTGCGCTCCTAGGTCTCGTCCGTTCGGTTACCCCCTGCGTTCAGGGTCGGGAGCGGTCATCACCACTCCATCGTCGCTCCACCTGGTAGGACAGGGAAACTCGGGACAGGCTCGCACAAAGCGCTGCGCCGCCTGGTGGGGCAGTGGTCACCCTCCGTCATCGAGACACCGGGCCGTCTCCCCGTTCACCTGCGCTTTCTCGTAAGGGGCCGTACCACGCCAAGTCGGTACCGAACGTCACACCTGTGGCAAAGGTCTCGCGGGAGTGCCCGGCGCGCAATCGGCGCGCAAAAGGGGCCGCCCCCGTCGCGTGTGCGGCGGGGGCGGCCCGAAGGTCCGAAGCGGGTGGCTCAGCGGGGCTCAGTCACCGTTGCCGGGAGCCGGCGTCGTCTTCTGGATCTGGGTGAGGAACTCGATGTTCGACTTGGTCTGCTTCATCTTGTCGAGCAGCAGCTCGATCGCCTGCTGCTGGTCGAGCGCGTGCAGCACGCGACGCAGCTTCCAGGTGATCGCCAGCTCCTCGCTGCCGAGCAGGATCTCTTCCTTACGGGTACCGGACGCGTCGACGTCCACCGCCGGGAAGATGCGCTTGTCGGCGAGCTTCCGGTCGAGCTTGAGCTCCATGTTGCCGGTGCCCTTGAACTCCTCGAAGATCACCTCGTCCATGCGGGACCCGGTGTCGACGAGCGCGGTGGCGAGGATGGTCAGCGAGCCGCCGTCCTCGATGTTGCGCGCGGCACCGAAGAAGCGCTTGGGCGGGTAGAGCGCCGTGGAGTCGACACCACCGGAGAGGATGCGGCCCGACGCCGGGGCGGCGAGGTTGTACGCACGGCCCAGACGCGTGATCGAGTCGAGCAGCACGACCACGTCGTGACCCAGCTCCACCAGGCGCTTGGCGCGCTCGATGGCCAGCTCGGCGACGGTGGTGTGGTCCTCGGCCGGGCGGTCGAAGGTGGAGGAGATGACCTCGCCCTTCACCGACCGCTGCATGTCGGTGACCTCTTCCGGACGCTCGTCGACCAGGACGACCATCAGGTGGCACTCGGGGTTGTTGTGCGTGATCGCGTTGGCGACCGCCTGCATGATCATGGTCTTACCGGTCTTCGGCGGGGCCACGATCAGACCGCGCTGGCCCTTGCCGATCGGCGACACGAGGTCGATGATCCGGGTTGTCAGCACGCCGGACTCGGACTCCAGACGGAGCCGGTCCTGCGGGTACAGCGGCGTCAGCTTGTTGAACTCCGGCCGCCCACGGCCGTGTTCGGGCGCCATGCCGTTGACGGAGTCGAGGCGGACCAGCGCGTTGAACTTCTCGCGGCGCTCACCCTCCTTCGGCTGGCGGACCGCGCCGGTGATGTGGTCGCCCTTGCGCAGACCGTTCTTGCGGACCTGGGCGAGGGAGACGTACACGTCGTTCGGGCCCGGCAGGTAGCCGGAGGTGCGGATGAACGCGTAGCTGTCGAGGATGTCCAGGATGCCCGCGACGGGGATCAGGACGTCGTCCTCGTTGACCTGCGGCTCGGCGATCTCGTCGCGGCCACGGCGGCCCCGGCGGTCGCGGTAGCGGCCGCGACGGCCCCGGCGGCCGCCCTCGAAGTCGTCGTCGTCCTGCTGCTGACGGTCGCGGTCCTGCCGGTCCTGGCGACCGCCCTGCTGCTGGCCCTGCTGGCGGTCCTGACGACCGCCGCCCTGCTGGTCGTCGCCCTTGCCACGGCGGTCGCGGTCACGGCCGCCCCGGTCACGGTCGCGGTCCCGGCGGTCGCGGCGACCGCGGCCCTCGACGTCGTCGGCCTTGCCGTCGGCCTGCGGCTGCTGCTGGGCGTCGCCCTTCGGCTCGCTCTTCTCGACCTTGGTCTCGGTGGACTCGGCGGCGGCCGGGCTGCCCGCGTCGGCGGTGGCACGACGGCGGCGGCGCTCGTTCGGCGCGTCCTCGCGCTCGCCCTCGCCCGAGCGGGCGGGGCCGCCGGCCGGCTGGCCGGGGATGTCGATCTGGGCGGCCTTCTCGGCGGCCGGCTGCGCGGCCTTCTCCGCCTTCGCCTCACCGGCGGCCTCACCCGTACGGGCCTTGGAGGTGGCGCGGCGCTTGGGCTTGGTCTCCTCGGCGGCCTCGGCCTTGGGGGCGCTTCCCCCGGCCTGGGCCTCCTTGATGACCTCGATCAACTGGCTCTTGCGCATCCGCGCGGTGCCCCTGATGCCGAGGCCCGAGGCGACCTGCTGGAGCTCGGCCAGCACCATGCCCTCGAGGCCGGTACCACGGCGCCGCCGGGAGCCGGCACCGGTGGCAGGCGCGGAGTCCGTGGCGGGCGCGGCAGCGGTCTCCTCGACACGTGCGCCCATCAGATCGGTGGTGTCGCTCACGAAGGGTCCTTCCCTGGAGCGGACGTCGGCCTGTCTGGCTCGGCGACCGGTTGTGCTGTCCGGCATCGGTGCCATTCGGAAGTACCGAGCCGGGGCGGTGGTCCGCCATGAAGCGGCGGAAGAGGATTTCTGGTGATGGCGCTCCCGCGAGCCGTGACACCTGGTGTCACATGGCGCGGCGGCGCCGATTCCGGAGCGTGCCCGCTGACTCGCTCAGTGCTGCCCCACGACGTACTGCCCAGGTACGGCGCACGGAACACGGAGTGGCTTGGGAGGCTCCCGGAAGAATGTCTGTCCCTGACGGGGACACGAAGCACCGCGCCATGGTGGGGTCGGGTGCAGACTTGAGATTAACACTACCGGATGCAACAAACATTCCCCCTCTCCAAATCCGGCAACCGGGTGTCAGGGCGCAAGCGGCAGCACGCTCGCTCCCTGTGTGTCGAGGCTCAGCCGGTTGGCCGCCCAGTCGGCGCCCGCGAGGGCCTGCACCTTGTCGGCGGTGGCCTCGTCGGTGAGCGCCATGACGGTGGGCCCGGCACCGGAGATGACGGCGGCCACGCCGTCCGCGCGCAGCCGCTCCACCAGTGCGGCGCTCTCCGGCATGGCGGGGGCGCGGTACTCCTGGTGCAGCCGGTCCTCGGTGGCGGGCAGCAGCAGCTCGGGGCGCCGGGTGAGGGCCTCGACGAGCAGTGCGGCACGGCCCGCGTTGGCGGCGGCGTCGACGTGCGGGACGGTGCGCGGGAGCAGTCCGCGCGCGGTCTCGGTGAGCACGGGCTTCGCGGGCACGAAGACCACCGGGACGATGGAGGGGTGGGGCTCCGTCCGGATGGCGCGGGCGGCGCCCGACTCCAGCCAGGACAAGGTGAATCCGCCGAGCAGACAGGCCGCGACGTTGTCCGGGTGGCCCTCGATCTCGGTGGCCAGCTCCAGCAGCGCGGTGTCGTCGAGGCGGGACTCGCCGCCTATGGTCACCGCGCGCGCGGCGACGATCCCGGCGCAGATGGCGGCGGACGACGAACCGAGGCCCCGGCCGTGCGGGATGCGGTTGGCGCAGACGATCTCCAGCCCGCGCGGCTGTCCGCCCAGCAGGTCGAAGGCGGTGCGCAGGGCGCGTACGAGCAGATGGCGCTCGTCGCGCGGGAGTGTCTCGCCGCCCTCACCGGCGATGTCGATGTGCAGCCCGGAGTCGGCGACCCGGACGACCACGTCGTCGTACAGCCCCAGCGCGAGGCCCAGGGCGTCGAAGCCCGGACCGAGGTTGGCGCTGGTGGCGGGGGTGCGCACCCGGACGGCGGCGGCGCGGAAGGCGGGACCGGCCATCGCTCGAAGTCTCTCCTTGAGCTGCGTGACGGACGTGACTGCCGAATGGCCCGCGAGGGGCATCCGGTGCGGACACTCGATGACGTACGGAAACCCGTCGGGCCGCCTGAGTCGGCGGCACCGTGCCACACGCGTGGGCATGTGCGGTGGGCGGGTTGCCCCCAGCCTATCGAAGGAAGGTTCCGCCGCGACATAGGGCGCACAGGAGGCGCACGATGCGTGTCGCAAGCCCCCTGTGCACCCTCTCGGGCCGGGCGTCAGGCGAGGCCGAGCCGCTCGGCCGCGACGGCCGAGTCGACCGGCACGGTGACCGGCTGCGGGGCGCCGGCCACGGCCCAGTCGGGGTCCTTCAGGCCGTTGCCGGTGACGGTGCACACGATGGTCTGGCCGGGGTCGACCTTGCCCTGCTCGGCGGCCTTGAGCAGTCCGGCCACCGAGGCGGCGGAGGCGGGCTCCACGAAGACGCCCTCCTGCGCGGCCAACAGCCGGTAGGCGCGCAGGATCTCACGGTCCGTCACCTCGTCGATGTGACCGCCGGATTCGTCCCGCGCGGCCAGCGCGTAGCTCCAGGAGGCGGGGTTGCCGATCCGGATGGCGGTGGCCACGGTGGAGGGGTCCTTGACGATCTCGCCGCGCACGATGGGCGCGCTGCCCGACGCCTGGTAGCCCCACATGCGCGGGGTACGGGTGGCCGGGCCGTCGGCGGCGTACTCCCGGTAGCCCTTCCAGTAGGCCGTGATGTTGCCCGCGTTGCCGACCGGGAGGACGTGGATGTCGGGGGCGTCGCCCAGCATGTCCACGATCTCGAAGGCGGCCGTCTTCTGGCCCTCGATGCGCACCGGGTTGACCGAATTGACCAGCGCCACCGGGTAGTTGTCGCTCAGGGCACGCGCGAGGTCGAGACAGTCGTCGAAGTTCCCGGCGACCTGGAGGATCTTCGCGCCGTGCACGAGGGCCTGGCCCATCTTGCCGAGCGCGATCTTGCCCTGCGGGACGAGCACCGCCGAGACCATGCCCGCGCGCACCGCGTAGGCGGCGGCCGAGGCGGAGGTGTTGCCGGTGGAGGCGCAGATGACCGCCTTGGCGCCCTCCTCCTTGGCCCGCGTGATGGCCATGGTCATGCCCCGGTCCTTGAAGGAGCCGGTGGGGTTGGCCCCCTCCACCTTGAGGTGGACCGCGCAGCCCGTGCGCTCGGAGAGCACCTGCGCGGGCACGAGAGGCGTGCCGCCCTCGCGGAGCGACACGACCGGCGTGCTGTCGGTGACCGGCAGCCGGTCCCGGTACTCCTCGATGATTCCGCGCCACTGGTGGGTCATTGCCGCTTACTCCCCTTCAACCCGCATGATGCTGGCGACACCCCGCACGGTGTCGAGCTTGCGCAGCGCCTCCACGGTCCCGGTGAGGGACGCGTCGGAGGCCCGGTGGGTGACGACGACGAGAGACGCCTCGCCGTCCTTCCCCTGCTGCCTGACCGTATCGATGGACACCCCGTGCTCGGCGAAGACCGTGGCGACCTGGGCGAGGACACCCGGTTTGTCGGCGACGTCGAGGCTGATGTGGTACCGCGTGACGACGTCCCCCATCGGCGAGACGGGCAGCGCCGCGTACGCCGATTCGCCGGGCCCCGTCGCGCCGCCCAGGCGGTTGCGGCACACGGCGACGAGGTCGCCGAGGACCGCGGAGGCGGTGGGCGCGCCACCGGCGCCGGGGCCGTAGAACATGAGCTGCCCGGCCGCGTCGGACTCCACGAACACCGCGTTGTACGCGCCGCGCACCGAGGCCAGCGGGTGGCTCAGCGGGATCATCGCGGGGTGGACGCGGGCGGTGACCGAGGCGCCGTCCTTGGCCCGCTCGCAGATGGCGAGCAGCTTGATGGTGCAGCCCATCTCCCGCGCCGAGCGGAAGTCGGACGCGGTGACCTCGGTCATGCCCTCGCGGTGCACGTCGTCGAGGCGGACGCGGGTGTGGAAGGCGATCCCGGCCAGGATGGCGGCCTTGGCGGCGGCGTCGAAGCCCTCGACGTCGGCGGTGGGGTCGGCCTCGGCGTACCCGAGCACGGTGGCCTCGTCCAGGGCCTCCTGGTAGCCGGCGCCGGTGGAGTCCATCTTGTCGAGGATGAAGTTGGTGGTGCCGTTGACGATGCCGAGCACGCGGTTGACCTTGTCGCCGGCGAGGGACTCGCGCAGCGGGCGGATCAGCGGGATGGCACCGGCGACGGCGGCCTCGTAGTAGAGGTCCCGGCCGTGCTCCTCGGCGGCGGCGTGCAGGGCGGCGCCGTCCTGGGCGAGCAGGGCCTTGTTGGCCGAGACGACGGACGCGCCGTGCTCCAGCGCGGTGGTGATGAGGGTGCGGGCGGGCTCGATGCCGCCGATGACCTCCACCACCACGTCGATGTCACCGCGTTTGACCAGGGCGGTCGCGTCGGTGGTGACGAGCGCGGGGTCGATCCCGGCGCGCACCTTCGAGGGGCGCCGTACGGCGACCCCGGCCAGTTCGACCGGGGCGCCGATGCGGGCGGCGAGGTCGTCGGCGTGCGTCGTCATGATGCGCGCCACCTCGGAGCCGACCACTCCACAGCCCAGCAGCGCCACCTTCAGCGGACGCGTACGCATCATCCGACCTCGTTTCCTCTCACCGTCTACGGTCTGACCAGTCTCACTCACCGGATGGGGCTTTCCGCCTTTCGTCCGGATCGTGAGACATCTGTTTCGTGTTCCCGGAACGGGGCCGCGGGCGGCCCCGCGGGGCTCAGCCGACGTCGAGCCGGAGCAGGTCCTCCTCCGTCTCGCGCCGGACGATCACCCGCGCCTCGCCGTCGCCGACCGCGACGACCGGCGGACGCAGGACGTGGTTGTAGTTGCTCGCCATGGACCGGCAGTAGGCGCCCGTGGCCGGTACGGCGATCAGGTCGCCCGGCGCCAGGTCGGCGGGGAGGAAGGCGTCCTTGACCACGATGTCCCCGCTCTCGCAGTGCTTGCCGACGACGCGGGTGAGCATGGGCTCGGCGTCGCTGGTCCGCGAGACGAGGGCGACGCTGTACTCGGCGTCGTACAGCGCGGTGCGGATGTTGTCCGACATCCCGCCGTCCACGGAGACGTAGGTGCGCAGCCCGTCGAGCGGCTTGACGGTGCCGACCTCGTACAGCGTGAACGCGGTCGGTCCCACGATGGCGCGGCCGGGCTCGACGGAGATACGGGGGACGCGCAGCCGGGCCGCCTCGCACTCACGGGTGACGATCTCGGTGAGCGACTTGGCGATCTCGTGCGGCTCGCGGGGGTCGTCGGAGCTGGTGTAGGCGATGCCGAGGCCGCCGCCGAGGTCGATCTCGGGCAGCTCGACTCCGTGCTCGTCGCGGATGTCCTTCAGCAGGCCGACCACGCGGTGCGCGGCGACCTCGAAGCCGGACATGTCGAAGATCTGCGAGCCGATGTGGCTGTGGATGCCGATGAGTTCGAGCCCGTCGAGGGTGAGGGCGCGCCGTACGGCCTCCGCGGCCTGGCCGCCCGCGAGCGGGATGCCGAACTTCTGGTCCTCGTGCGCGGTGGCGATGAACTCGTGGGTGTGCGCCTCGACGCCGACGGTGATGCGGATCTGCGCCTTCTGCCGCTTGCCGAGCCCCTGCGCGATGTGCGCGACACGGGCGATCTCCTGGAAGGAGTCGAGCACGATCCGGCCGACGCCGGCCTCGACGGCGCGGGTGATCTCCTCGACGGACTTGTTGTTGCCGTGGAAGGCGATGCGGGCGGGGTCCATCCCGGCGGACAGCGCGGTGGCCAGTTCGCCGCCGGAGCAGACGTCGAGGTTGAGCCCCTCCTCGTCGAGCCAGCGCACGACGGCGCGGGAGAGGAACGCCTTGCCCGCGTAGAACACGTCGGCGTCGCTGCCGAACGCGGTGCGCCAGGCGCGGGCCCGGGCCCGGAAGTCGGACTCGTCGAGGATGTACGCGGGCGTGCCGAACTCCTCCGCGAGCTCGGTCACGGTGCGGCCGCCGACGGTGAGGACACCGTCCCCGTCCCGGTTCACGGTCCGGGCCCACACCTTGGGGTCGAGGGCGTTGAGGTCGGCCGGCGGGGCCGAGTAGTGCCCCTCGGGCAGCACATCGGCGTGACGGGGCCCGGCGGGGTGGGCGGAACGGCTCATGAGTGGCTCTCTGTTCTCAGAGGTGTTCGGGTGCGTCGATGCCGAGCAGGGACAGGCCACCGGCAAGCACCACTCCGGCGGCTTCGGCAAGCGCCAGCCGGGCGCGATGGGCGGCCGTGGGTTTCTCCTCCCCGACGGGGAGAACCTCCGGCAGGAGGGGGAGGAGCGCGTCGGCGACGGTGAGGAGGTGCCGGGCGAGGCGGTCGGGGGCGTGGGTGGTGGCGGCGGCTCGGAGGATGCGGGGGTGGTCGGCCAGGGGGGTCTGGAGGGGGTGGGGGCGGCTCGGGTCGTGGGCACCGGAACTCGCCGTACCCACGTGTCCGGCCGGGCCCAGCTCCCCCGGTTCCGCCGTGAAGCCCAGGTCGTGGGCGTTGCGGACGAGGGCGCGTACGCGGGCGTGGGCGTAACGGATACGGAAGAGGGGGTTGATCTCGCGCTGGACGAGGTGGTCGGCGGTGATCCGCGGCCGGTCGTGCGGGGCGGGGTGGAGCAGGGCCCAGCGGGCGGCGTCGGGACCGAGCGGCGCGGGGTCCTCGGGCGCGGGCACGGGCACGGGCCGCAGCGTGACGGGCTCGCCGTGCTCGATCTCCGCCCGGCCGCCCTGGGTGGCGACGATCCGCGCGACGGCGTCGGCGACGACCTCGGCGCGCACCTCGTACGGCACGCGCAGTACGACGGTCTGCCCGGCGAGGGCGTCCCCGTGCCCGTACTCCGTACCGCGCGCGCGGATCTCGCGGACGAGCCCGGTGAGCAGGTCGTCGCGGGCACGGAGGCTGATGTTGAGGAACCCCGGCCCGGTGACGACGACGTCGCGTACCCCCTCGGCGCCGAGGAGCCGCGCGCGCAGGATGTCGGCGACGCGCAGCGGGGGCTGGGCGGCGGGGCGGGCGAGGCGGAGGGCGACGTTGGTGGCGAAGTCACCGCAGCCGCCGGGGCCGGGCTCGGTGAGGGTGACCCGCTCCGGCGGAGCCACGTCCAGCTCCCCCGCGTCCACGGCACGGCACACCGCGTCCAGGACGGTACGGGACAGCTCGGCGGGGGTCACGGGACAAGCCTAGGGGAGGCGGGACGGCGGGCGGAGACGGGTGGCTAGCCGCCGAAGCAGACCCCGTCGCGCCGGTCGCTCCGCTCCAGCAGCCCCTTGACCAGGCGAACCAGCTCGTCGGGCTCGAAGGGCTTGGGCAGGAACGCGTCGACGCCGGCGTCGAGCCCGCTCTCCACCTCGTACTGCGTGCACGCGCTGATGATGGCGAGCGGGAGGTCGCGGGTACGGGGGTCGGCCCGGAGGCGGGCGGCGGTACTGAGCCCGTCGAGACGGGGCATGACGACGTCGAGCGTGATCACGTGGGGGCGCACATGGTGCACCACGTCGAGACACTCGGCACCATCGACCGCGGTCACCACCTCAAGCCCTTCCAGCTCGAGGTTGACCTTGATCAGCTGCCGGATGCCCTTGCTGTCATCCACAACAAGCACCCGGCCGGACGCGCCTGACACAACTCGAGAGTAGGTCGGGGCGGGGGGTGGCGTCCCGGTTTTCCGGAGTTCTCGCTCTGACGGGTGGTGGTGGGATTTGGGTGGACGCGGGGTCGCTCCGCTGTGGGGGGGTGGGTGCGGGGCGGGGACCACGGACACGGTGGGACGCCGTAGGGGTGGATGCCGGCCGGGGCCAGGCCGGGACCAGACCACGGACACGGTGAGTCTCGAATGGAGACCAGCCACGGCGGCGGCCGGACCAGCCCTGGGGCGAACCTGTGGATACGGAGAGACGCAGCGGGGAAACCCTGCTGAACCACGGGTGCCGGACGTACATCTCGCACGCAGCCGGGCTCCGACCAAGCTCCAGAAAAGAACCCTCCCCACGGTGGCCCCCGCAAGCCGACCCCGCCTGGGCAAACCCGTTCCTGATCACCCCGCAAGACCTGCTAGGGTTCTACCCGTCGCCGCAAGCGCCCAGCGCAACGCCCGACACGCCCCCGTAGCTCAGGGGATAGAGCAACGGCCTCCGGAGCCGTGTGCGCAGGTTCGAATCCTGCCGGGGGCACACTGTGTAAGTGCGCCCAAGACCCCGTCACCAGCGGAAACGCTGAGGCCGGGGTCTTCGCGTATGTGCAGGCGTGTGCCGCCCGGAGCGGCCGTATGCCAGGGTCTGTGGACGAGGCGTGGACGGGATCTTGACGCGTCTGCCCAGGTCAGCGCCGGCAAACGGCAAGGCCCCCGGACAAGGCCAGGGGCCTGACGATCGGTTCATCGGCGGTGCCCTGCCGTAGCCGATCTCGATCGGCCGACCGTCGCGGTAGAGCACAGTGCAGTGGCCGCGCCCTGAGGGCAAAAAACAGTCCCCAGTAGTACTGCGCGTGTCCTGAAACTTCAGTCGTCACTGTCGTCTCGGTATCGCGCCGGCTTGCTGGGGGCCTGAACCATATCCTGTCCAAGTCACTTCGCCGACTAGACGTCTTGATCGACTTTGCAACTCTTTCGGTGTTATGGGCTACTAACTACGATGCTCACTAGGCGCCATAAGTCAATAGTCTTTCGGTAAGTTTCGAAGAAAACCTCTCGCGATCACCTGCGACTGCGACACCCGGCTTGTCCGCAGGTCGACGGGGAGCCGGTCGCGGGCGAGCGATTACCCAGGTCAGCCCATCTGACTGACGAAGGGGCCTGCGCATGCGCATGGCCGCGTCAGGCCAGGCTGCTCTCCTAGCAGCCGCCTTGAGCGCGGTCACAGCGGCGTGCCAGTCCCGCTCCAGATCGCCTGTGCCGAATACGCTGCGAAGATGTCCGACCTGGCGGCCTCGACAACGCAGATGCGCGGGAATGCCGCCCGGTAGCGGCTCTTCACGTAGGCCGGGACGGCACAGCTGCCGAATGCGGAAGGGGCGTGGCATGAGATCCCCGAGCGTGCACCTACGGGAGATCACCGACGACGACCGGGATGCCGTCCGTGCCCTCCGCGTCCGGCGTGACCAGAAGCAGTTCGTCGCCTCCGTGTCCCACTCCCTCAAGGAGGCGGCGAAGAAACCGGAGGCCAATCCCTGGTACCGCGGCGATGAGCCAGTCGGCTTCGTGATGCTGTCGTGGAAACCGCCGGCCGGTCCTTACAAGGGGCGTCACTTCCTCTGGCGCCTCCTCGTCGACAAGCGCTACCAGGGGCGAGGGATCGGCCGAGAAGCGCTCACGCAGGTCGCCACCCTGGTGCGCGCGGACGGCGCCACCGAGCTGCTGACCAGCTACGAGCCCGGCGACGGCGAGCCGTGGCCCTTCTACCAGAAGTTCGGGTTCGAGCCCACCGGGGAAATCGACGACGGCGAGATCGTTCTGCGTCTCACCTTCCCCGCTCGATGAGCTGTTTTATGGAAGCGCGGACAGTTTTGACCTGAGGGGGTCACACGACGAGAGGCTGGGGGCACCTGGAAGTCGATGCCCGCCAGCTGCACGTCCGCCCCAAGTGACCGTTACTCCGCATCTGGCCATTCCTCCGGAGACTCCGGCAGTTCCGGGTCCGCCTGCAACTGCCGCTTCGCGTGCCGACCGTTCTCCCCTCGCAGCATCGTCAACCACGGCCAACGGTCCGGTAGCCGTTGTGCCGAGGAGGCCAGCCGGTGCTCGATACGGCACCGTTGAAAGGGATCTGGGGGACACACGCCGCAGACGGTGACGCGACCGTCGGAGAGCTCGATCCACCGATGCTCCGCCGGCACCGTCTGGGCCAGCCGAGTACGCGACTTGTCCTCGCGGGGTTACGTGCTCGACGCGTCGGCCAGCGACTGCGTGGCCCCGCAGGGACACTTCACCTAGCAAGTCAGCAGCGCCTCGACACCGTTACTGGCCCGCTCAGGCCCCTCGGTGCGTATCTCCGCGAGAAGCCGCAGGAGCGACTGGTCAGCTGGTGGCCTCGAAGCTGAGCCGCCGTTGCGACCCGCAGTCACTCAGGCCTACTGACCTCATGAGCTATCTGTTCCCGCGGATCGTCGACTAGCTTCTGTCAGCGGACGTGACGACCAAGTGCGACGCTGTGCACGGTGGTGGCTACGCTGCGGGCGTGAGAGAACTCTTGGGGGAGGTGCTCGACCTCCAGAAGGTTTGGCGGAGTCATGACAGCGAAGAGATGGAGCGTCGAGGCGAGCTCATCTGCAGCGACATCCCTGGCTGGCTGGGGGTGTACCGAGAGGCCGTAGCTCAGGCCCTCGGCCTCTCACCTGAAAAGGTTGGGATAGAAGGTCGAAATGCCACCGGACGCTATTCTCGGATCCCATGGGCGCGGGTGTACTCCTTCGACCAGTCTCCAAAGTCGACGCAAGGCTGGTACATCGTTTACCTTTTCAGCGCTTCAGGAGATCGCGTCTACCTCTCGCTCAACCAAGCAACGAGGATCTGGAACGGCGGCGAGTTCAAGCCCCGGGAGCCGGCGGTACTCAAGAGGCGCGTCGACTGGGCTCATTCCCTAATTGCAACACAAACAGCGGGACGTGAGCACCTGAAAAGCGAGATCAAACTCAATGCGCACACGAAGGTGGGACGAAGCTATCCGCTAGGCAACGTCACGGCCATCGAGTACACGCGAGAGGCGTTGCCGGACCCGGAGGTGCTGGGCGAGGACCTGCTCTACATGGCTTCATTGCTGGACACCGTGTATAGGGCCGAGAGCGCAGCGCCTTATTTGACCGATGACATTGCCCCAGAGGTTGTGGAGGCCGAGCACAGCGCGGCCAAAGCGGCCGGCCGGCGCTGCGCCCGTTACCCTAATCAAGGTTTTCTTCTCGCTGTTGACGAACGTCGTGCTGTCGAGGCCCGCAGCGTGTACATGGCCAGTGAGTACTTCAAGGCTCAAGGATGGTCGGTCCAGGACGTAGGAGCCAAAAGACCATATGATCTCCATTTGTGTCGAGGTCAAGAGACCTTGCGGGTCGAGGTCAAGGGAACAACGTCGGACGGGTCCCAGGTCATCTTGACCCGATCGGAGGTAGAACATCAGCGAGAATTCGCCCCTAGCAACGCCTTGGTGATCGTTCACTCGATTACCCTTGACCGGACAGTGGAGCCAGCCGTGGCTACAGGTGGCACACTTGAGTGCATATCCCCTTGGTTCATCGACGATGAAAGCCTAACCGCAGTGTCGTACATATATCGGAGCGGGATATAGAACTGAAACCGTCGCCAGTTCGTCATCCCGAGCACCCACAAAAGCTACCGAAAACTAAGGCAGTCGAGCGGTGCGCGCCTTCTGGAAAACGACGAGGCCCCTGGACACGATGCCAGGAGCCTCGAACACAGTCTGGTGGTTTCAGTCGTACTCTCGGAGTAGATCCTCGATGCGTCGGTTGGCGACGTCTTGCCGTCCATCGAGGCACTTCGCGTAGCGGGTCAGCAGGACCTCAACACTGTTGCCGGCGCGCTCGGCTACCTCCGTCGGGTCCACACCCGCATTCAGCCACGTCGACAGCGCCGAGTGCCGGAGGTCGTACGGTCTACTCGCGAGCAGCGTGGCCGCGACGGTCGGCGGAAGCGCCAGGAGCCGAGCCTCTTGCCACACGCGGTAGTAGGTCGAGGACGGGACGACTGAGCCCTTCTCACTGAAGAAGAGCCGCCCGTCTTCCGCCGTGCCGAACGTGGCCAGGTGCTCGCGCAGCACGGCGACGAGCTGGGGCGGGATGGGCACACGCCGAACGTCCTCGGCCGGTCGATTCTTGAGTCCACGGTCGTCGTGGGTCTCCCCCGAGTCCGTCCACTGCTTGCCGACCGAAGGACGGGTTCGGTGGAGCAGCGCCGATCCCCAGCCTTGCTCGGGCAGGACGAGGTCAGTCTCGACCAGGCCGACCGCCTCAGCGGGCCGGAGGCCACCGAAGTACATCGCCGCGAACAACCCGACGAGGCGCCGGCCGCGAGCCCGCCGGTAGCCGCCCACGTAGGACACCGCCGCCAGGAGGTTGCGTGCCTGCTCCGGGTTGGCAACAACGCGCGGATCTACCTGGTTCGAGACCTTCGGCTTCTGCCAGCGAACCACCGTGATCGGATTCTCGCGCAGCTCCCCCAGGTCGACCGCGTAGTTAGCGGCGTTGACGAGAGTCCGCCGCTTCCGCCGCACGGTCTCGGCCGCCGCCGCAGTGCCGTCGAGCTTCAGCTTCAGCCCGTCGAGCACCGCACGTGCCGTTGCCGGTTCAGCGAGATCCGCAAGCGGTCGGCAGGCCTTTGCCACCCAGTGCAGAACGTTCCGAACGTTATCCGGGACCTCCCGCTCGTTGGGCCCTGGCAGCACGAATGCCCAGTTGCGTAAGGCCTTACGGATCTCCTCGTCGGACGGCCGCCCTGGCCGCTCCAGGAGGAGTTCCATAGTCACGCTCGTAAGAGATTCGTTGATGCCGTCGCGCGTATTGGGCGCAGCGTGGGGCCACTTTATTGCGAGGTACTTGAGGGCGAAGTCGTACCAGGACAAGGGCGACTTCTTCTGTTCCATCGAAGCCGGAAGACCAGTCTCCGTATCGAATTCTTCGCCGCCCCGCATAGCACTCATGAGGTTCGCGCGGTAGTGATCGGCGAGTGCCTTGGTGCGGAACGAGTCAGAGAAGACGTTGCCCGCGACGGACCAGCGCACCCCGTACGAGGGTGTCTTGGTGTCCCGCTTACGCACGCCCCAGACCTTGACGTCGAGAGATTTCACGCAGCCTCCTCCAGCTTCCGGAGCCACGAGGCGAAGTCACTACGCCAGACCCGAAGCTCGCCGTTGGGGAGCTTGAACGCGGCCGGCCCCTGTCCCAGCTCGCGCCAGCGGTAAAACGTCCGTCGGGAAACGCCGCCCAGCTCGGCCAGGACTTGGCGAACAGTCATCAGTTCGTCGCGGCGGGCGTCCATGTCGGTTCTCCTTCCGTTCCCGGAGCGGGTTCGAGGGTCTGGGCAAGCCAGGCTTCAGCGCTCGACAGGCCGGTGCCGGCGAAGATCCAGTGAGCGAGGACGAGCGTGGTCTCACCGTCCTGCGGGACGGGCGGCGCGGTTTGGGCCCGGCGCCAATCGGCGCGAGCGTCACGGAGGGCGCCCAGGGTGGTGGAGTAGCGGCGGGACTTGGTGGAGAAGTGGCCGCGGAAGCCGAGCATGTGCGCCCAGGCCCGCAGGCGGAGGTCTGCCAGTTCGGCACGGGCGCCCAGGGTCCAGGCGGTGCGGATCATGCGCCGGGCGTGTTCGCTGATCTGGACCTGTGCCAGTTCGGCGAGGAACTTGATAGGCCGGTCCAGGGTGCCGGTCGCGGTCTCTGCTCCCTTGGTGGCGTACTTGGCGATGTACGCGGCTACGGCCCGCTCGGTCAGCTCCTGGCCGTCGTCGAAGTCAGCGGATCGGATCGTGCGGACGTCGAGCTGACGACCGAAAACGAAGGTGTGGGGCCGCCCGTCGATCACCGGTCCGCCGACACGCGCCGCAGTGGCAGCTGCCCGAACAGCATCGGTCAGCAACTCGGCGGTGGCCCAGGAGGGAGGAGCGGAGTCGCCACCCTCGGGGCCGTCGAGGCGGATCACTGCGTGGAAGTGGACGGCACCCCGCTTCTGGTACTCGCCCACCTTCGCGAAGGAGATCCGGGCGTGGTGCCGGAATGCTCGCTGAGTGAGGCCGGCCCGCTTGGCGACCTCGCGGCGGAGATAGATCGAGAAGCGCCGCCACAACGCCCCAGCGTGCGCGTTCCACAGGACGGCCGCTTCATAGTCGTAGGAGTCCGGGTCGAGGGGCGTCCCCAGGACAGCGTCACCTTCCTCGTGCCGGACGCTGCAACGGCAGTTCCGGCCGCCAGAGGGTCGGTTGTGGACCGGGCCGAAGCTCGGGGCGGTGAAGGTGGCGAAGATGCGCGGGTGTGTGCCGACCCTCTCAGGGGTGCCTTTGCCGCCACGGAGTCCGGCGGTGATCAAGTGGTAGGTGTCGCGACGGTATGTCTCGGCGCAGGCCGCGCACCGGGTGGCGCGGCGGTTGTTGCAGCGGACGAGGAGCTGACCGGCGGGCAGAGCCGAGGAGTCCAGGTGGTGTAGGACGCGGCCGATCTCGCCGGTCGCCTGGTCCACCGCGTATTCGGTGCGGTGGCCGTCGAGGCGGACCGGGCGGGTGCAGCCGCCCAGGCCGGACAGTGAGCCAGCTCGGGCATAGTGCCGAGGGAGGCCAGCATCGAGAGTTCCGCCAGCGGGGGCGAAGTCTGCCGGGTAATGATGGCAGTTCCTTTCGGCTGTCGTGACAGTTCGGAAGGGACGGCCCCGGGGCGGCGGGATGCTTGGCGGCGTTTGCCGCCCCGGCGGCCGGTCAGCGCTTGTGCGCGCTGCTGAGGAGGGAGCGCAGGACCACGGCGGCGACGGCCACGGACACGGCCGCGACGGCGACCGCCGCCAGGAGGGCGGTGAGCACGATCACGACGACGACCACGGCGGCGACCGCGCTGGCACCGATGCCCACGTACGGAGCGACCGGACGACCGGCCGAGGGAACCGGAGACTGCGTCTGCTGAGGCGTGACGGCTGTCGTCGGCAGAGTCGGGATGTCGGCCAGCTTGGGACGGAACACTGCGGGCCTCCTTCTCACTTGTGGGTGCCATTGACGACGCCGACCCCGGAACGGGTGCCGGATTCGATGGCGGGAGCGAGGACGGTGTGCGAGAGCAAGAAGCCGAACAGCGCGATCACTACGGCGACCCAAAGCCGGACGCCGAGAAACTTGATCGCGGCCCAAGCGATGACGCCCAGGACGAAGACGAGCGGCAGAGAGACGGTCACGGGAGCTCCCTGGGCGGATCAGCGGACGTGGCAGCGATGGGTGCGGGCAGCCAGTTCGGCGGCTGCACGGCCGTCGTAGTCGGCGGAGAAGCCGCAGCGCGGGGCTGTACAGACGGCGGCGTGCTTCTCACGGCCCCGGCCGTCGTAGTACGTGCCGACCTGGACGGGACCGATGCGGATGACTCGACGGAATCGGCGGTTGGCAGGCATGTGTGCTCCTCTCAGAGCTGTGCGGCGATGGCTTCGGCCAGTGGTGCGGGGACGCCGAGCCGAGCGCGAAGGGTTGAGGCGTCGATGGCCGATCCGGTCCGGGCGTGGTGTTCGTCGGCGACCTTGCGGGCGTGAGCGACGAGCGCGGCCGGGACCGGTACCGGGCGAGGGGCGACGGCCGGTCGCTGTTCGGGCTCCGGGGCCGTCGCGGTCTGTTCCGGAGCTGCCGGTGCGGACTCTTCGGCCGTCTCGTGTCTGGTGTGGGCGAGGAGGGTGCCGCCGAGGAAGGCGACGGCAGGCCATCCGGCGACGAGGATGCGCAGCCAGGCGGGTACGGCTCCGAGGTCGAGGAGGCCGGCGGTGGCGACGTTGGCGCCGAGCGACGCGGTCAGCGCGACGAGGAACCAGCACCACCCAGCCGCCTTGGGGCCGCCGGAGCGCAGCCGCCGCCAGGCCGCCACCAACAACAGGTCGACGGAGACCGGGTAGGCCCATGCCTTCCACCCGTCCTGACCGGCGGCCACGGCAAGGTCGTGCAGATGGGCGAAGGACAGCGCGGCGGCGATGACCGCCTGAACGAGCACCGCGTCGACGCGGACCAGGTGGGCGCGCACGGTCGGGTTCCTTCCGGTGCGGTCAGTCGGTGGGCTTGAGTACGTCGGCCCGTGCGCGGGCGAGGGCGGCGACATCGGCCGTTTCCCTGTCGTCAGGCCGGTCGGCCGCGATGCGTTCCAGCAGATCGGCCTTACGGCACATCAGGTCGGCGTAGTCGCCGACTCCGAACTTGCGGTGGTCGACCAAGTCGGCCAGGAGCGAGCTGATTTCGGAAATGGATGGGCGAGACACAGAGGGCTCCCTCGGTTTCTGGGCGTGCCGGGGTAAGGACTCGGCACGATGCGGACATGCCGGGCGTTGGGGCGGTGAGTGACCTACTCGGTGACCGGTACCGGGTTGAGCGGTGATGCCGGTCCCTCGACCGGCTGGACCGGGACTGCGGGCCGGATCGGTGCGAGTGCGGGCAGGTCGGGGACCATGTGCGCCGACTCTCGGCAGACCGCGGCCGCGTCGGCGAGGGACAGGAACGGGGTGCGAATGCGGGACCAGCCGCCCGACGTGTCTCCAGCCACGGCGAGACCAGGTAGTTCGGGGGCGATGGCGCAGGCGGCGTCGACCGCTTCGGGGGCGATGTCGCCGAGCGCCATCTTGGCGGAGGCTTCGTCGTTCACTCTGTGACAGACCCGGCCGGTCAGCTGAGCACGGAGCATGGTGGCGCCCTTGCCCAGCTCGGCGCCGAAGCGCTGCCCACATACCTCCAGGTAGATGCCGGCCGCACGGCCGAGCTGGGCGAGCCGGATGAGCTGGGTGACCATCTCGTCCCGCCGCTCCTCGTCCTTCTTCGTGGCGACGAGGAAGAGCTCGGCGACCTCATCAACGAACAGCACGACGGGTACGGGCCGTTGGTGCTCCGGCAGCCCCCAGATATCGGAGGTGATTTCCTCGTCGGGGGTACCGGGGGCGATGCCCTGCCGGGCCTTGATCAGGTCGTACCGGTCTTCCATCTCGCGTATGAGGACCGGCAGCAGTTCGGCCGCCTGCTGCGGATCGGTCGCCAGTGCCGGCAGACGTGGGGCGAACGGCGCCAGCTCCACTCCCCGTTTGCAGTCGATCCCGACCAGTGCGAGCGGTTGCCGCGCCAGTCCGGTGACCAGGTGCCGCAAGTACATCGACTTGCCCGACAGCGTGGCGCCGAGTGTGAGCTGATGCGGTACGGCGCGATAGTCCCGGATGAAGGCCGTCGCGTCCTCCCTCAGCGCCACTGGCACCTTGAGGAGTCCACCGCCCGCTTTCCTTGGCATCCGCACGTTGCGCAGCACGTCGAAGCCGACGAGCCGCAGCTCGACCACTCCCGGCTTCACGTCCTTCACGTACACGGCGTGGACGCCCCAGGCATGCCGCAGCCGCTCGGCTGAGGCGGCGACGTCCGCCGGTTCCTGCCCAGGAGCGAGGCGCAGCCGAAGCCGCAGGCCGGTCGAGGTGGGCCGGATGATGCCCCGCCGCGGGGGAACCGGCCGGACCCCACGTCGAGTCGTCGCCTTGACGGCGAAAGCGCGCAGCCGGGAAGGCTGCACCGTCAGGCCGCATGCTTCCATCACGGAGCCGTACGAGCCCAGGAGCCGGACCGTCGATAACGGCAGTCCGACCGTGGACCAGTAGACGCCCGGGTGACGAGCCCGGGTGTAGGCGGCCCCGCCGCCGAACGCGGCGAGGGGACCACCCACCTCCAGCAGTGTCATCCAGTCCGACATCAGGCCGATGCCCCGACGGCGGCCGGGAAGGCGGCCGGCGCGACCGCAGCGGCGCGGAAGGCGATGCCATGCCGCTGCTGGCCGTTGAACACGCTCTCCCAAGGCCGTGCCACCAGGCCCACCAGCGAGACCGGAGCGCCCAGCGTCAGACCTTCGGTGACGCCGCTTTCCGGAACAGTGACCTTGATTAGCGAGGACTCGCCGTCCTCGATGTAGACGACGCCGATCGTCATCAGCGCTTCGCCGCTGTTGGCGTCCTTGGCGATCTCCCCGGTCTGCCGGTCCCGAACCTTCGGTTCCGGTGCCTCGGTCAGGAGGACGGTGGCCGACGAGGTTTCCAGACGGATTACACGCACAGAACTGATCTCCCTTGCGCCGCACCGCACGCATGCACGACGGTGCAATTAGTGAGGAATGACTACGCAACGGGAGGTTGACCGCATACCGACTGGGCGCGATACGCTCCAAGAGCGTTGATGCCAACGACGCACCCGGCCTGAGTGGGCTGCCTCCCGCTCAGGCCACATCTGCTTCCCGTGGCCTTATCCGCTCACGTGCCGGCGCAGGTCTGCCTTCCTGCTCCGGCGCGTTCGCATGCCCGCATCACCAACTCCGCTGGACGCGAAGGGGCGTGCCGACAAGAACCACAGTAATCCGTACTCGAAGTACTGTCTATTACTTCAGGTACCAGTCCGCACTTCGTGTACGCCCAGCTCTCCCGCCAGGGCGCGCAGTTCCTCAGAGGGCGGCTGGCTCATTGTCAGCAGATCGGCGATGAGCTGCTTCACCATCGGCAAGGCCCGCACCAGCTCCGGTGACAGCTCACGGGCCGCCTGCAGCGCTGAAACGGCGTCAGCGACCTGGCGCCGCTGGGCATACGCCCGGGCAAGGTCGATTTGGAAGCGCGTCTGCCGTTCCGCCGACAGCCCGGAGGCATCGACGGTCTGCGCAGCCCGCAGGGCGACTCCGGCATCCCCTAGATCTACCGCGACGGCCACCTCATGCAAGGCGACATTAGTGGGCCCGAACTCGGTGTTGTAGTCGTTGCGCCCGTCACCAACCTGTTCGCCCAAATCTCGGGCCTCACGGAGGTACCCGTAAGCGTCATCGGCAAGGTTCAATCGAGCCGCGGCCACCGCGCGTTGCAAGGTCAGCGCACCGCGCAGGGCGACTGCCTCAACCTGCCCGGACTCGGCCAGGGGCCGCAAGGCATCAGCCGCGCTCCCGGACACCTGGGCCGCCTGATCGAAATGACGCGCGCCAAGGAAGACCAGCGACAGACGGAACTCACCGGCCGCCATCAGCAGCGGATCATTCGCCCGCTCGGCAGCAACCACGGCCCGGTCCACGGCGATCCACGCCGCTTCCGGCTCACCCATGTTCGCCAGGGCGCCGCTGCACGTGTGGTACATGACTGCCAGGAGCCGGAACATCTCGGGCCGTTCCGACTCGGAGACTGACCGGGTAGCCGACTCCAGCCGGGGCACCAGCCCTTCGAGCAGTTCGGCGAGGTCGGCATAGTTCCCCTGGTGGGTGAGCGACCAGGCCTCGTCGACTTCGGCGCGCAGTGCCGGCACGTCAGGGGAAGCGTCCTGCCGACCGAGGACCGCTTTGAGTGAATGAGCCGCGCTCAGCACCATCCGCAGGCGACTCGCACCAGGCGGCTCTCCTTCGGTCACCGACGCGACGAGCGGTGCCTCTGCTGCCAGCTCAGCGATCGGCACTTCCAGGACGTCGGCGACTTTCTCGAGCACGGTCATTCGGTCGATGCGCCGTACGCCCCGCTCGACCTGGGAGACCCAGGCTTCCGAGCGCCCCAGAAGGCCGGCGAACTCCTTCTGCGACAACCCCCGGCGTTTGCGGTTGAAGGCGATCTTGCGACCAAGCGCCTTCTGATACTCAGCGCTCAACGTCCACGCCCTTGCCGGACACGAAGTCCAAGCGGTCCACCTCGACGGCGGACAGGTACTGATCCCGCTGGGAGAGGAAAGCGCGCACGTAGTCCTTCGACTCGTGCTCTTCGAAGGCCTCCTTGTCCCGGTAGAGCTCATAGAAGACGCGCTCCAGCGGACGCCCGTCAACGCGGTGCACGGCGTAGACCACCGTTCCGGGTTCGTTCGCCCGGATCAGCTCCCCTGTCCGCGCCACCAGGTCATCGAACGCAGCCGCCGCCACGTCGTCCTTGCACGTGAAGCGCACAAACAGCCCGAACATGCGGAGTCCTTCCTCTCTCGGCATCAGGTCAGCACCAGACCATGCGGCGAACGCTATGCGCCCACCCGCCCGCACGAAAAGTGCGAACCCGCACTCCTGGTACGCGCACATTCGGTACGGTGCTAGTATTAATTGTACGGCTCTACATGGTCCGTGTCAGCCGGTCCGTCTGGCGGACACAGAAAGCAGCAGGTCACCGCCATGGAGGACACCATGCGCACTCACCAACGCACGTTCCCCGGGGACCCCCGAGCGCTCCACAGCGCGCGCAACTGGATCCACGCCGCCCTGAATGGTCACCCCCACTCCGACGACGCCGCGCTGATCGTCACGGAACTCGGCACCAACGCCCTCACCTACACGGCCAGCGGATGCGGCGCCGGCACTTTCCACGTCACGCTCACCGTCTCCGAGCTCACCACCACGATCGCGGTGACCGACTCCGGGCACGCCAAGACCACCCCCGCCATCCAACACCTGCCCCTTAATGCCACGCACGGCCGGGGACTCGGCATGGTGGCCGCCCTCGCACACAGCGTCACCGTCCAGGGCGACGACTCCGGCCGCACGGTCACTGCGGAGCTCCACACAGTCGGCCACCAGGGAGGTCACCCGTGCTGATGAAGGGTTCTCGCCGCGGCTACTGGTGCGAGTGCTGGACAGAAGATCTCACCAGGCAGCAACAGCCAGCGCTCTTGGCGTCGTTCAATGCCTACACAGCGCCCCAGGCAGACCGATGGGTCTCAGTCGCGCTCCGCACAATCTCCCCGGCTCTCGACCCGGATGCTTCGGACGCAGCATGGGAGGGGCTCTACGACGGCCGCATCGAGACCAGACGAGCCCTCTTGCGCTCCGAGCCCAGCACGGTGTCAGTCACCCACGAGCAGACCCGCATCACATGGATGATCCGACCAGTGATCTTCCTGCCGCTCGCACATCGCCAGAACGCTGAACTACCAGCCTGCGCGTACGCATTCAAAGCCCGGGCGCCCCAGGCATCCGACTGAGTAACAACCTTCTTCACGGGTTCAAGGCGGCTCGCTCCGCTCCCCGCGCGCGGCCCGGCCCCCGGCCGGGCCTGCGCTCCTGTCTTCGCCCCGCTCCAGCCCGGCCGGCGCCCGTGCCGCGCTCGCAACCGGGAGTACTACCTCAAGAAGCGCGGTGAGGGCTGCAAACACGTCCAGGCCGTGATCGCCCTCGCACGACGCCGCACCAGTGTGTTGTGGGCTCTCCTACGCGACGACCGGGACTTCACCCCCCACACCGGCCCATCGCGCAGACGGCTTGAGCAGGGCCACAAAGCCGGCAGCGCGGCTGGGGCCGGCGGGGCTGCAGCGAGACACACGCGCACCTGCTCGGTCGGCGCGCCCGCCGTCGTGGCTGACTTTCGTCGGCTGAGGCACAGACGACCTCCGGGACGAGGGGCCGCCGTCCAGGGTGGAGGGCGGCCGCACCCTTGACTCGGTCATTGAAACTCCAGCCCAAAGCCGCTTTACCGACCTGACGGCTGTAATTCCGTCAGGGGACTACCGGTTGAGACCGTCATTCCTTAGCCACTCAGATTCGTCCAGACCCACTCGACTGATCAGGCGACCCATTTCATGAGATACCCGCAACGCATGTTCGGGACGGAGCTCGCCTATCCACAAGAACTCCTCACCAGTGTCGCTGGTGAAGCTTGGGACGCCACGTCTCTTAACGGCCCTTACCACCCTCTCCTCACCCGTTCTACGGAACGGCACCATGATCATGTCGTACGGCTTGGCCTTGCTGGCGAGGACACGCTTTCTCTTACGGTGGTCAAGCGCAAGAAAGTGAAACTCCTTTCCCAGGCTCACCTCGGAGAGAGGGATCATGGGGAACCCGCGAGGCTTATTCATATCCAATCTTTCGGAGTCACAGAGCGGCTGCAGACAGAGCAAGAATTCATGCATAGAATCCCCCCGCTCAAACTCCTCCAGCAGATCATCAGCAGATTCCTCCGCAGACACCCCCTCACCGCGCACCAATATAGTCCCAAGCTGCAGAGTGGGTTCAAGCTCCGAGCTGTACCCACTGTGGAGGTCCCTTGAAAGGCATGATAGCCGCCCCAATTCCTCCTCCGAGGCTTGAGCTCGCTCAGGAGTGGTGAAGAGCGACGCCACAGTAGCCATGTTACTTACTCCCAGCTTCCCGCCATTCTCATCGAGAAGATTGGAAAAGTCGATGGGATCCTGCGACAAGAGTTCCGCAACACTGTCAGGAGACACGTTTTTGATGGCGGACTTTTTACCCTGCACAGTTGGTACGAACGAAGTGTCAGAGAGCTGTCCTTTCGCCCACGATTCAATGCGCTCACGGGAAATCATGTCCCCCGCACCAGCCGATTCCAGGAGCGACTGAACCTCGCGCGCTATTAGCTGAATGGCGAAACGTCTTCCTTCACCAGTGAGGAGATCGTGACTCACGAACGCTGGATCCAAGTCGCTCCGGAACCTCTGCAAGAGTGTTGGCGCGTTATCACGCAACAAGCTCAGACTCTTCAAAGCAAAGCCCGGCAGGATTCCATGGACAGCTTGGGCAAATTCCCTAACAATCCTTTCGGGAAGATCCGCTACGGGAACTGACAGCGCTTCAGTGACCGAAGGACGACTCACCCCAGCTTTCCCTAGAACCGAAATGCGGAAGTCCCGCGCCGCTAGACCCAGCCCGTCACCATTTTCGGAATCGTGCAGGTCATGACCTTCATTGCGCAACATGCGCCCAATAACGTCCCGAACACCGTACAGGTCGGGATCGTTGGTATAGATGCAAATTAGGCGCAGCCGGCCAAGCTTGCCTTGCTCAGTTCGCACCAGTCGAGAAACAAGTCGGGACGTTGTTTGACCTGTGTCACCGTTCAACGACCAATCAAGCACAAGGACATCGGAGCGCATGAACAGACGGTCGTAGGTACCTTGAGTGAGTGCATTCAGCTGCTCGACGGTGGTCGGGCGCAAGTACCCGCAGACCAGCCCGTAGCCCGCGAACGCCTCAGAAAGAGCAGCGCCGTCCAGGTCTGGTTCGACCCTCGCTTTCCTACCCCTAGGGAGGGTCCCCAAAGGCGCATGCTCGCCCGCTGGTCCTGATTCCGGTTCTGCGGCAACCGCGAACGGGTCGATGTCCCTCAGAACTTCGTCAGCTTCTGGAGCTGCCGCATCCTCCGATGATTCGATGGCCACCTGGTCATCGACGACGACCACAGTTTGTAGATAATGCCTGGCCGCACCTACAGACCAGTTTTCGAGCTCCCCAGTCATTCCGCTTCCCCCAGCTCATGTTCTTCGTTTTCACTTGGCGGGTTGATCGAGAAGCACGCGCCAACCCCCTGCCCCCCGGAAACTGGCAAGGACGCCGCAGCGTCCGGCCATGGCAGACCGCCATCAGGGACGACATCCAGCGACCATCCGCTCCTCTGCAGCACGTCTCTACTGATTTTCAAGCCGAGTCCCCTACCTCCCGGCTTCCGAGAGAACCCATGCTCAAAAATTGCCTCACGGTCTCGCAGCGAGATACCAGGGCCATTGTCTTCCACAAACAATACCCCGTTCCGCTGACTCAACCGAATTATCCGCGGAGTTGGCCTGTCCGACAGCCAAAAGATCGCATTATCCACCAGGTTCACAAATACAGGATAGAAAGTAGAAGGGTAACCTACGAACGAGAAATCCTCGAATGCCGAAGTTACCTGTAGATCGACAGAATGGCGCCGAAAACGCTCCCCGAAAAGGTCACTGATGAATTGCGCTACCTGAGCACCTCTGATGTTGGCAGGCTTCCGGTACAACCTCCTCTGGAGCGGCGTGAACAATGTCAGGTAATTGTCCAGGTGTTCAAATGCGGTTGCGAGTTCCCGCTCGATGTTGCCCAGTTTCTCATTACGTTGACCCCACGGACGCAAGGCACGCAAGTTCCTCCTCACCGTCTTAATGCTCGAAGAGAACTCATGGTTGATAAGTTCTACGGCTCGGCCTAGCTGAGTGAGTTCAAGGTCCGTGTCAACCTGCGCTCGAAGTGCAATCACTTCCTCTTCCACAGCCTCGAGTTGGTCCTCCAAGCCCAGGCCACCGGAAACACTTTCAAAGCCAGCCAAGAATCGTCGGATCGGTTCCAGCGATTCTTTTTGGCGTTGGAGCTCTTCTTCGAGTTCCTCTAGCAGTTGTCGCCGCAAGTCAAAAAGATCATCCTCGGTGGACGATGACGGAAGGTCCGTGAGCCGGCGCGTGAGAGCCCTGGCGAAGTCTGAAGAACTTTGCACAGCCGAACGAACGCGTCCTGAGACGTCGTCAGCGATTTGCTCGGATCGCGCACGAATCTTATTGACGTCTCGGGACCAGTCGTCAAGCTCCCGACTAGCAGACTCCTCGAAATCTTCCCGGATTCGTTCATGCAGGAGTGCCATCGGCGCCAAACGACTGGCCCTATGAGCCGTCATCTCACTAATCCTGACGGCTGCCCCAGGAACAACGGAGCTTACCAATTCATCGCGGAGTTTCTCGTACAGGTTCCAATCTCTGCTTGTTTCTCGATCAAGGCCCACCCCCGCAGGCTTATGTACCGTGTAATGGCGAATCACATTTTCCAGATCTCGCCGAGCTGCTTCATCCAACTCGAGCGCGGCTTCCAGAGCATCAGGCGCCGCGTCACTGATACTGGCTAGTTCGCGTTCGACGCGGATAATAGTTTTCTCGACCAGAGAAACTGGTCGCGCCTCCGAAAAGTCACCGATGACTCGTTGCAGTTGGATACGGAAGTTATCGCGTTGCCCATCCGTAGTACGAGCACGCGCACGTCGGACTTTTTCCGTTCGCTCAAGCTCATCGCGTTTTGTTTGAAATTCCTGACCTTGCTGACTGCTGGCTCTAAAAAAGTCGGCAGCAAGCTGAACCAGGAAGTTCTCGAGGATGTTTCTCATTTGTCGATACGCGATGTTCTCGCGAAAGCCTTCTCGTCCGGCCTTCTCCTGTAGAGCAGGGTTTAGCGTGGAGGACAGCTCAATTGCCCCGAACATCCTTCGATACGAGAAGAAGTAGTAACCTTGATTCCGACTGCGTCGCTCCTCGATTTGAAGGTAGTCAACGTCACTCTGCCCGTAGGGGAGCATCCTAATGCCGTCTTTGTATACATACAGCCCCGCGATTCTCTGCAACTTCGCAGAGATCTCGGCGTGCTCCTGAGGCGTGAGGCTGCTCTGTGACGGGCTAGCGTGGACGTAGCCGAAGTGAATCCTAAATGGACCACATTGCGTTGGAGCGCCTCGCCCCGCCTTCCAAGGAATAACGTGGTCTATGGGATCTGCTCGATAGATAGAGACCTGCCCATGAAACGTCCCATACTCATCGAATGTTCCAGAGAACTCGTGATCTGCCTTCTTAAAGTCGGACCGGTCGAAGAACTCATCTCCATCGAGGATGTTCGTGGCAACACCGTCATCGGTGCGGACCACGAACGATGTCCTCATCTCGGGCTCTCGGGCATCTGTGGCCATCGTATTCGAAAAGCCAGCAAGCAGCTTGAATAGGCGGGACGCTTGCCCCTTATTTGCACTGTCGCCCTCAACTTCTCCCTGCAGCGAGTCATCCACAGGTGTGACGACAAAAGCTGTGCCGAAGCCGGCGCGACTGGTGATATGCGGGCCGGGAAGCCGCTCAAGAATACTGGGGTCAATTAGCTCCAGTTTCTCCAGTTGGTCGCGAATGGTTACTACTGTCGCGTCATCTAGCCGGTGAGAAATGCGGTGAAGATTCATGCGAATCTTCCCAGCAAGGGATTCGATCACCGATCGGTCAACGGTGCCGTCGACCGACAGCACGGGGACGTCAATGTCCTCCAGTGTTACGCCAGGTGTACTGAAGAGAGTCCACGGCACCAAAGCGGCGACAACGGGTGCCGAGTTCTCCTCAACCAATTGCTGGGGACGTTGTCGCGTCAGGATGAGGGCCAGAGGTCCTAGCGCAGCGATAGCAAGACGTCCGATTCCCTTCTCTCCCATGACCGGACGTCTAACAAAACCTTGAGGGATTGGCGGTGGTGCAAGACTCCCGCCGGACGCCTTACTGTCGGTGCCAATCGTGAGCCATCGCTCCGAAAAGTCTTCCAGGCTCATTCCAACACCGTCATCACGAAGAATCAGTACGTTTCGGTCCTTTAGCCAATCAACAACGACGGTTTTCGCGTAAGCATCATAGGAATTTTTGAACAGCTCGTTGATTGCCGTGGGGATACCCGCAATCTGTTGCCGGCCGAGCATGTCAACGGTCCGGGCCGAGGTACGAAAGTTGGCCACTTAAGCAAACTCCTGACATCTATCGAGGCCCGGGGTCTCCTCAGGCCCGATTATGCTAGCGGTGCACAAGCCTCATGCGCAGGCCTTTCGGCCCTCATCGTTCTACTTCAGTCCGCCAGGGCGTTGGCCCCCCTGCCGCCCAACCACGTTCCGCAAGCTGACGAAGCCGGTGTAGGCCCCCTCGTGTCCAAGGAGGGTCACGTCTGCGGCCCTGCGGACAGGCGGCCAGGGTTCCACAGGGCTTCAGGTTGGCCGGCACAAGTAGGAGAGGCAACCTGGCGACCGGCGATTGAGGCCTAGGCGCGACCTGTCGGCTAAGCAGCCGCGATCACGGCCACCCAGCGCCATGCGAGCATGACTCTCAGCGATGATAATGGGAGGGGTCATGATGGCCGATGTACTGATCAGACGGGGGATCTCGATGCTTCCAAGCGTTCCCCGCCAGGGTGACCGAGGGAATTACCCGTACGAGGCAATCACCGTGGCCAAGGTCCTTCGGGCTGCTGGCATGACTGTCGAGTTCGAAGACGCTTAAGCCGGAGCGGGATTACCACACCCACGACTCGGCGGACATCTGGTTGCCCGTCACCGAGTTCGCCATGGATGTAGGCAAGGACCTGGTCGTCGCAACAGTGACTGCGATGATCACCCGCTACATCTTGAAGCGACAGGACGGGGCCAACCCACCAGCTCCCCGAGGAGGTCACTCCTCCGCTGGTAATCCTGCACCTTGAGGTCATCAGGGAAGGCGACCGGACCAACCTGTGGCTCGACGGACCGCCCGAGGCCGTCCTGAAGGCGATCGAGGAGATCGACTGGCACAGAGGGAACGAGCGTGGTCAGTTCTCCGGGGACTGAGCAGGAACTGTACGAGCGCTGTGTCGCCAACCTGGGAAACGCGCGGACAGCTCAACATCCCGATGCAGTAGCTAAGAGGTCATCTCATTTGGCTGGGTAGGCTGTTCGCCGTGGTAGGGATTGTTGAGCGGCTGGTGCCCGACGAATTATGGGAGTTGTTCCAGCGGGTGGTGCCGGAGGCGCCGTCGCGGCCGCAGGGTGGTGGGCGACGTCGGCATGGCGATCGGGAGGTTCTGGCGGCGATCGTGTTCGTAGCGACGTCAGGCTGCACGTGGCAGCAGCTGCCTGCGGCGTCGTTCGGGCCGTCCGGCGCGACGGCCCACCGCCGGTTCACCGAGTGGACGAAGGCCAGGGTGTGGGCCAAGCTCCACCGCCTGGTCCTCGACGAACTCGGTGCCCACGGCGACCTGGACTGGTCCCGTTGCGCGATCGACTCGGTGAACATGCGGGCCCTGAAAAGGGGGACCTGGCAGGTCCGAATCCTGTCGACCGGGGCAAATACGGCTCGAAGATCCATCTGATCACCGAGCGGACCGGTCTGCCCCTGTCTGTCGGCATCTCCGGCGCCAACGTCCACGACAGCCAGGCCCTGATCCCGCTCGTGAAGGGCATAGCTCCGATCCGGTCCCGCCGAGGACCTCGCCGACGCAAGCCCGGCAAGCTCCACGCCGACAAGGGCTACGACTACCGCCATCTGCGGCAATGGCTTGCGCAGCGAGGGATCCGGCATCGCATCGCCCGCAAGGGCGTTGAGACGTCACAGCGGCTCGGACGACACCGCTGGACCATCGAACGGACCATGGCCTGGCTCGCCGGCTGCCGCCGACTCCACCGCCGCTACGAACGCAAGGCTGAGCACTTCCTCGCCTTCACCAGCCTCGCGTGCACCTTCATCTGCTACCGCAGACTCAAGACGGCTCCATGCGCTGTGAAAGCTGGCCATGATGGCCCATGTGAGCGAAGAAACTGCGTTTGACACCGTGTCACGCCTGTACCAAGAGTTTATGAAGTTGCCCTTTCCTCCCAGATTGGGTGGCGCGGACCGGGCTGGCTTCGACCTGGTGATGCTGGACTCGGATAACCGCAGCCTGGGTTTCCATCTGGATCAAGAACGGCGGCGAGCTCGAAGTGCGAGGTCGAAGCGGTCTGCTTCGCTGCATCGCCCGCCTGGACCGCGTCATACCTGTACTCAGCGATGCGGACGACCCTGAGTACTGGCACCGCCTGCACGAGATGGCTCGACTTGTCGCAGATTCCCCACACGGAGCCGCCAAATGAGATGACTTCTAAGGCGGCCCTGCTCGTGCGTAGCCAGTTCCAGGAGGTCATGGATCGCTTGGAATTCCGCGATCCAGCCCTCTTCGAGTCAGCCCATGAACTCGTGAATGAGGTCTGAACGCTTCTCCGTCGTCACTACTCCGAATCCTGCACTTTGCCCTACCGTGACGGCGTCTACTACCGCGAGTGTTCGGTGGATCTCGCCCATCTGCGAGTGGCCTCAGCCCTTAGATACGAGTGCTGGAGTCCGGGTGTTCGATCTGCAACCTCGACCCGGAGGACCGCGATCACCTGCCTGGTGAGATGTACGACGGCCGAGAGTGTATGAGCGTCATCACCAAAGCCCAGGCAACGGCCGTGGCCATCGTGGCCCACCGCGGCAGCTGGTCACCAGGTTCGCCAGCATCCCGGCGGGGACGACGGCAGAACTCAGCGCCGCCTTGGGCCCAGAGTTCCGACCCGGCATACCGCTCAACTGCGACCGTTGCTTGTCTGGCTGCGCCGGGCTTAACCGTGACTCACCGGTGCTAAGCACGGCTAGAGGCCAGCTCCCGAAGCTTTCGGCGAGCCTGTCGTAGCGGAACTCCCGGATGTAGCCGAGCAACGTTCGAGTACGGAGATGACCTTCGCAGCCGCCACCTCAGGAGCCTCGTGCTCCCAGACGCGGACAACTGTCCAGCCCTGCTCGCGAAGACGCGCGTTGGTATCGGTATCGCGTGCCCGGTTTCCTTCGATCTTGTCTTGCCACCAGCGCGAGCGTTTCACAGCTGGGCGGTAGTGCTCGGGGCAGCCATGCCAGTAGCAACCGTCCACGAATACGGCGACACGCGCCTTGGGGAATACAAGATCCGCCGTGCGACGGAGAGTTGGAATCGGCCGAGTATCGACTCGGTAGCGTAGCCCTTGCCGGTGGAGCAGTGATCGAAGCTGACGTTCCGGCTTGGTATCGCGACTCCTGTTCGCGCTCATCACAGCGCGAACAGCTGTCGAGGATGCCTTGGAGTCACTGGGCAAGACTTCGTCTCGGGCCAGGCCCGCCGCACGGGCCATCGCCCAAGCTTGAAGCAGATTGGCCGCTCGAGTAGCAGCGTCGACTTCACCTATGTATTTCTCGCGAGTGCGTCCCCCCTCAGACCATCGAAGATAGGCGCGGACACGACGCGTTCGACGATAAACCCGTAGGGCAACGGAACCCGTGGCTCGCTTGTCATCGTCTAGGACAACAACACGGCGATGCCGGCCCCCAGCCGCACGATCCTGCTCCCCTGAGCGAGCTGCGCGGGGCATCCCCGGACGTGGCTTCCAGGCCCGGTCCGGGGGAAGTTGGTCGCTCCAGCCGCGTTGGGTCACACCCGCCCCTCAGCATCGTCCAGTGCCGCACGCACAGCGGTAGCGAAAACTTCTCCCAACCTGACAGGAACAGCGTTGCCGAGCTGGCGCATCCGCTCACCGCGAGGGCCGGCAAGGACCCAGTCATCAGGGAAAGTCATCACTCGCGCAGTCTCGCGGACAGTCATGTATCGGCACCCAGTGCCATCGAAGGTGGGATCATCTAGGCGCACTACGGACTCACCGCCGGGAACACCGTGCACACCGGCCTTGACCGTCTTGGCAGGGCGGTCAAGTTCGTTGGGAGTATGACCAGCATAGATACGGGCACCGGGCCAGCCGGTGTGATCAGGGATTTCCTCGACCATGAGTCTGCCGTGGACAGCCTCCAGTGGTACCGGAGGCAGTGGCTTTCCTTCGTTTTCATCAATACCCGTGATGGCGTCACGGAGCGTGCGCCACGGCTTCTTACCATCCGGCATGAGGGACATTGGCGGCAGGTTTGCCATGACTTTCCCGCGTACTTCATCGATGCCCGGAACGTCGTTGTACCGTTTCCAGTACGTCCCGTCATGCATGGAGTGAATCAGTGCGGCCTCGGAATACTCGGGCTCGGGCCTGAACCTGTCCCAGGTCACCCCCAGGTCCGAGCGGAAGGCGACGATGATGACGCGTTGCCGGATCTGAGGGACACCGTAGTCTGCAGCGTTGACTGGCATATACGTGACGTCGTAGCGCTCCGACGGATCGCCGGCCCCATCCCGCAGCACCTTCCGAAGAACCTCGTCGTGTTCATCCCATGTGGCGCCTTCGGCCCGCTGGACGAAAGGAAGGCTCATTTCCCGAATGATGTACTCAAAATACGGGGCGAATGATTTCCTGAGCAGGCCGCGTACGTTCTCGCAGATCACGGCCTTGGGGCGCATTTCGCGAATCGCTCGGAACATTTCGGGGAACATGTTCCGCTCGTCCTCGGTGCCCTTGGCCACCCCTCCGAGACTGAACGGCTGGCAGGGCGGCCCACCAGCAAGGACGTCTACCTCCGCATCCCGCAGGAACTCGAAGGACGGGATCTGCCGTACGTCCCCGGGTACCAAAGGCCAGCCGGCGGCACGCCGCCCAGGGTGGCCCTTCCCCGGCTCGGGCATGGACGCGTCGTCGGGGTCCCGGGGAAGCGCCCCGTTCTCAGTCAGCGTCTCCAAGGCCCGTTTGGCGAACTCGTTGACCAGGAGTGGCCGAAAGCCCGCGTTGTGCACGGCCATCGCCAGGCCGCCTCCGCCCGCGAATAGCTCAACAGACGTCCTGTCGGTGGACTTGTGTTTCTCCTGATCAGACATGACCAAAGCGTACCGCGGAGCTGTTGATCATGGGCAGAGACCTACGAAAGTACTGATTCACCAGGGGGAACGCACGACTAGAGTGATCGCCGCATCGGCAGGCATCGATCAAGGAGGGGGACTGCACCACATGTCGGAGGCATCACCTATGAATGGCGGCCGCAGGTCGCGCAACTGGCGTGAAACAGCGCTTCGTCCGGATCCTTACGACCCCCTGACGCTGGAGAACCTCGGGCGCAGCATCGAGATGCGGATGCTGGAGATGGAGCCAGCCCCGCTCACCGACGTGCCTCTGATGATAGGAGCCGGAATCTACGCTCTCTACTACGTCGGCTCCCATGAGCTGTACGCGCCCATCGCGGAGCCGTACTGCCAGACCCCCATCTATGTGGGTAAGGCCACTCCGGAGGGTGGACGTAAGGGGACTGGGCCTGGAGCCGCTGACGATGAGGACGCCCTGTGGGATCGCCTCCGAGACCATCGACGTTCCATCGAACAAGCTTACGATCTCGACGTGGCGGACTTCCGAGTGAGGTACCTGGTCGCCGTTGACTTCTTCGTCTCCCTCGCCGAGCAGCTCATGCTTCGGCAGTTCAGACCCGTGTGGAACGCCATTGTTGACGGCTTCGGGAACCATGCACCGGGTAGTGGCCGGACTAGCCAGGCGCGACCTCCGTGGGACGATCTTCACCCTGGGCGCTCGTGGTCGACCCCGGAGAGGATGCCGAAGCCCAGCCAGTACACCGCCCAGGAGTCCAGGATCCGAGTTATGAACCACTGGCAGCAGTTGGGCCTCATCTGAGGCCACTTCGCTCGTACGAAGTGACTCCACTGCGGCAAGCGCCAGAGCAAAGGGCTGCACGGTCTTGACGAGTCCTGAGCCATAGATCCACCGCGCATATCACAGGGTCGCAGCCCAGATGCAAGGGTCGGCATCAGTCAGTCCCATGCCTGACGTCTCACATCTAAGCGATGTTCAGCAACCCGTGGACTACCCGTGGACTGGGCCCGCCCGATCAACTGCGGTTGGGGCCGTGACCTGCCGCATTGTTCAGTCCGCAAGGGGCCTCCGGAGCTGTCGCAGCAGTGCAGCGCAGCAGATCCGAACCCGTCGGCCGGCGAAATCCATAGAGTCCGCCGTGGACAGGCTGATCGGCACCTCGAGGTCCGGAGCGACGGTTACAGATCCCGCCCGGCAGTGACCGAGGATGGCTGCTCTACGGCCCCAAGCATGCAGCTACGGGGCCGCAGGGTAGTCACCTGGGTCGTCGGACGTCCGTCAGAACGTCGTCCAACAGTCCTCTCACGTCGCTTCCGCCCAGGACCAGCTGTCGATCCAGCAGCCGGTTTCCGGTCTCGCAGGAGGTCTCACTTACCAGGGAACACCCGTGGCAGGCCGAGAGGTTCAGCTGTGAGGCTCCCTGACGGTCGCTTTCGATGCAGACCGGGTCGTTGGAGCAGAAGTCCGCGTCGTCCAGGGCTTCCACCAGGAGTGGGATCAGCTTTTTGGGATCCCCGAGCCTAACGAGACCGCCGAGAGTCCCCTGAGCGTCCCCTGCCGCGGTATAGATCAGGATCCCGGCGGTCTTGTCCGTGCGGTCGGAGTTCGCGTAAATCCTTTCCTGCAGCGAGGCAGACGCGTAGCCGCTGGCGAACGCCAGCCGCCGGATGAGCAGGTGCGCCAGCGTGTGCAGGGCGATGTACCTGGGTTCCGGCACGTCGAGGCGACCGGCCCAAGGAGAGTCGGCCCTTCGCGTCTTGAGGATGCCGGCGCGTGCCTGCACCTCCGGCTGTGCCTCCCATGCGGCGAGCTTCTCCTCGTCAAACCGCAGGAAGATGCCTTCCCCGAACAGTTCGATCGCCGGGTAGGTGGGCCGATACGACTTGTCAGCCCCCAGATCGGCGTTGATCAGTGCCGCTTCCGCGTCGTGGCGTCGGAACCCCCGCAGGGCACGGACCTCCCGCACCCGGCATACCTGCCCGATGCCGCTGATCTTGGCGAGGAGGCTCTGCGGTCCCGCGAGCTCTTCGAGGCTTCTCCCGTCGACGACGAAGTCGCTTCCCGTGCGGTCGCGTCCTTCGTCGAGTTTCTTCAGGAACGCCGCCCACTCACCGTCCTTCAGGTCTAGCAGCAGCTCGCCTGCGGGGTTTTCCTCCCCCGCCGCGACGCCGAGGACGGTTTCCGCCGTCACTCCGAGATCGTCGGCGATCAGCTGCGCCAACACTTCCGACTGGGGTCCGCCGTTGTCGGTCACGACTTTCCCGAAGAGCACGTGACCACGGATCTTGTCGGCCGTCTCCGCGGACTGCGGGCGTTCCTCCGGGATGTCGAGAGCCGAGATCCTCTCGACGATGTAGTTGCCCGTGGCACCACGCTGCACCGCAACCAGCTCGTACGGGCAAAGCTTCTTGACGGAGGCCTCCGGCTCCCAGGGCTGCCGTCCCGCGCAACGAATCCCGTCGCGGTGCAGGGCCCCCGTCGTCACGAGTTCAGCGAGACTGCGCTCATTCCCGCACCCGTGGCACTTCACCACGAGGGCCGCGAGGCCTTCGCCACGAGTGGCCAGCTTGCGGAACCTGAGCGCCTTGTAGTCACGGCAGAAGCGGACCGCTTCGTTGACGCTCGCCGCGCGCCCACGGTGTGCCCACTGGAACCAGTTGATGTCCTGTATGTGGCTGCCTTTTTCGCAGACTGCGACATATCGCATCGGTACGAGCGCGCCGCCGCAGTCACAGGTGTTGCTCCACTTGCCTTTTTTCCTACCGGTCAGCTTCGAGAGCTTGTCGCAACGCTCGCAAAACCGCCAAGCGGGAAAGCGCCAGTACGGCAACGCGGGGGTTTCCTTTGCGGCTCGGCTCGCGTGTGCCGGCGGTTGTCTCAGGACACCGGCACCGAGGCGGGCCATCAGACGCTCACAGCTGATCTCATGAGCGAACTTCTTGTCCCACCAGGACGTGTCCGGCGCCATGAGCGACTCGCCTCGCACGTCGACGATCGCTCCCACACCGAACGGTGAGATCGTCTCGGAGAGGCGCAGGTCATGCCTGATCTTCTCCATGGTGCACCTCCTCCTGCGGTTCCTGGACCTCGACCGCCACGTTGGGCTCCACGGACCTCATCGAGTCTGCGACGAGCCACCCTTCGCCGGGCTGGCCGAACTTCTTCAACAAAGCTGCCTGGTCTTTCTTCGTCCGCTGGTAGTACAGAGGCTCGCCCGACTCCCGTGCCTGGCCTGCCCGTCGGTCCCAGTCCCTCAGGAGGCCCCATACGGCGGAGCGTGTTTCCGGGGCTTCGAGGCCGTCGGCGCGCGTCACGTAGCCGAGGAACCGTTCCACGAGTCGATCGACCGCTTCGCGGATCCTGTCGTCCCCGAGGTCGAACCGACCCGCCGCTTCGTTCGGGGCGAGAGCAGTGAACGACTGCCGCAGCAGTGCCACGAGCGCGCCGGCGAGCGATCGCTCGCGCGAGGCCAGCGACCACGGTGTGACGCTGGTGGGCTCCACGCTCCGGTAGAGGGCCTCGTGGTAGCCACGGAAGGTCTCGAAGTGCGAGCGATCACGGGCCCTTCCCGACCGGAACAGCGTGACGACGACGCCCTTCGTGTCTCCACGTCCGACACGGCTCGTGGCCTGGACGTACTCGGCCGTGGTCTTCGGCTGCCCCACCATGAGCATCAGCGCGAGCCGCGGAATATCGATGCCCACGGAGAGCATGTTCGACGAGAGGACCACGTCGACAGCCTCCGGCGACTCGTCAGCCCTGACCCTGAGCGCGCGGAGATCGTTCGGCAGTTCCTCGGCTCCGCGACGGCTCGTCAGTTCCAGGACCTTCCCCGCTCTGACGGGCCGCAGGGGGAAGCCGAGCCTCTCGGCTCGGGGCTCCAGACGACCGTTGACGTCGTCGACGACCAGCGTCCCGGTACGTCCGAGCTCACGAAGACTGTTGTGGTACATGACCAGCGTCCAGTACGCGTCCCGTGACGCGGCGGACGGGGCGCGGGCGGCCAGCGCCTCCGGCATCTCCACCATGGGGGTGACGGCTGCGATGACGGCCGACGGCTGCGAGACCGACTGTGGCATCAGGCCGATGTAGAGACGTCCTTCTCCGTTTTCCACCGGGCGGGAGAAGAAGGTCCGGTCGTCGTCGAGTCCCGATGGCGGATACAGGGCGACCTCACGCCCGTACAGTCCCTCCACCTGCTCCTCGGACGCGCGGATGGTGGCTGTCGAGGCCACGATCTTGGGACTGGAGCCCGACCGGCTCACCAGGAGCTGGATCACCGCGTCGAAGACGGCGACGGTGGTTCCGAGCGGCCCGGAGAGCAGGTGCAGCTCGTCCTGGATGATCACGGATGGTTGTCTGAAGGTGGTCCCGAGACCGAGCAGCCTGCCCGCTTCCGGCTTGAACTGCAGACGCGCGAACTTGTCGACGGTGGCAAGGAGGATGGTGGGCGGTTCCTTGTACAGCACCTCGTCGACGACCGCGAGCGGGAGCTCGCCGGCGAAGTCGCACGACGCGTCGACACAGTGGAGCACGACGTCCACGCCGTCCAGGCGCATGCCGTAGTCCTCTGGCTTGTCGCTCCTGAGTCTCGGCACCAAGGGCGTCAGACACCATGGGCAGCTCTCGACCTGGAATTCGTTCGCCTCTTCCGGGCGCGCGGCCTTCTGAAGCCGCTTGAGTGCTTCACGCGCCTCGACTCGCGTGCCGGGGGTGACTTCGTTGCCCACCCACAGACCGATCGAGAACGGCGCCATGCCCTTCGCGCGGTCGTCCGTGGCCCGCAGCCGCTCCATCGCGCAGACCAGTGCCGCGGCCCGTTGGAACTGTTGAGAGGTCAGGAGCCGCAGGGTGTAGCGGGTGATGACGGCGGTTCCCCCGCCGGCCGTGCCGTGAGCGAGCCGTCGGCGGAACACCTCGATCGCGGCGAGACCCAGGTAGGCCTCGGTCTTGCCGCCACCGGTCGGGAACCAGATGAGGTCGACGAGGTCCCGATCCTTGTGCCCCTCATCGACGGTGGAGGCCAGCGACACGAGTAGGAAGCCGAGCTGGAAGGGCCGCCACCGCGGCTCCGGCACCTGCTCCTCCGGCTTCCCGTGGTTGATGGACGCCTGCCGCATCTGAAGACGCATGGCGGCCATGCCGAGTGAGAAGGCCGTTCGAAGGTCCTGTTGTCCCGGCGCCCGGAGGAGGTCTATGCCTTCCCTCATCCTGTCGACGGCGTCCTGCGAACGCCCGGCGATGCGGACGGCCACGGCCCTCTCGTCGCTGAACGCCTCCGCCCGTTCCATCTGGCGGGAGGCCCAGTCGGCGAACGCCTCGAGGAAGGCGTCCAACGATCGAAGGACCGCTTCGGGATCCTTGTCGATCTGCTGGAGGTGCCCCAGCTCCAAGGCCTCGGCTTCGGCCGTCCCTTCGTCGAAACCCGTGGTCTCGACGGCGGGCACCACGAAGGCCGGCACGGGCTCGAGGAAGACCTTGGCACAACGGCCCTCCGCGAACTCCCAGTCCGCGGCCATTCCATGCCCGACCGCGTAGACCCTTCGGTTGCGATATCGCAGGCGCAGCTCAGCGGCTTCCGGGTCGGTGTCGATCGAGCGCGTCGTGTCGTACTCCAGGATCTCCGCCCCGGCGGAGGGAGCGGCGGCCAGGTGGACCTGGAACAGCGTCCGAGGGATGTCGTGTCGGTCGTCGCCTGTTGATTCGGTCAGGACCCGTACGTGGACGGTGACCAACGAGTCGCCCTGGAAGTCGCGCCAACGCGAGCCGATCTCGACCGAGACTCCACCCACGGAAAGGCGCTCGGGCCCCTTGTCCCGCCGGAGGTCGAGGCCGTTGACGGAGAACGGGGTACGCCGCCACCTGGGCGGCCCGTCTCCCGCGACAGCGGCGTACGTACCGCACGAGAAGTCGACGTCGACGGAGTCGCCGTCGGTGACGAAGGAGAGCGCGACGGATGAGGGCTTCCAGTCCTCGGCCAGAGGGACAGCGGCCCCGCTCTCCTCGACCTCACCATCGGGGACATCCGCCGATACCTCTTCGTCCGTGTTGCCGTCCCCGTGAGAGCCTCGTGCCTCGGCTTCGACCGGGAACAGCATGCCGACGGCGTACTGCCGGTGAGGCAGGTTCGCCGTGACCTCCTCGTCTCCGGCCTCGGGCCCCACGTAGGAGGATCGGAGATGGTGAAGGGCCTCCTTCTGGGCTGCTGTGAGGTTCACTTCCTAACCTGCTTTCGAAGAAGATCCTGGAGCCGCTTCTTGTCGTGCTTGGATGCGACCACGTGGAGCGTGACCCGCGCCCGCGTGACGGCCACGTAGAAGGCGGCGAGTCCCCGGTCGTTGTATTCCTGGGGCAGGTCGCAGACGATGACGTGCTCTGCCTCCAGCCCCTTGGCGTAGCGGGGGTTGGTCACAAGGAATCCGGCCTCGCTCCTGCGCGGCTCGGCGTCCTCGGACACACTGATGATCCAGATGTCCTGGCGGCGGGCCCCGTTCGCGACGAGGTCGCGAGCCACGGTCTCGGCCGCGGAGACACCGGCCGTCCCGTCGGACCACCGCCATTCCACTCGGTCGCCATGGACGATGCCCGGGTCCCCGACGTCGGCGCCTAGGTACTCCTGCACGACATGGACGATCGCACGGGTGTTGCGCACGTTCCGGTCCAGGTCGTACTGGAGCGCCTCCTGCTGGACCAACTCGCAGACCTCCGGGTCGAATTCGCCGTCGACGCGTGCCTGGTTGTTGGGGTCGAGGAACATCCTCCACCGGCCGCCTTCTCGACCCCCGCGGATCACGGCGTCCAAGGCGTCCATGCCGCCGGCGTTCATGAGGTCCTGTGCCTCGTCGACGAAGACGACGTCGTACTGCTTGTCACCGGACAGGTCCGCGAACGGAAGGAGATCGATGTCTCTGCCCTCGATCCGCGGGCCGAAGAAATCGACCAGGGCGGGCGAGTGGAAGGTGATGAGCACCGACTTCCCTTCGCCCGCCTCCTGCTTCGCGCCCTCCGCCAGCACCAGGGATTTCCCGGTGCCCGCGCCACCGAAGACGAGCATCCTCGGGTTCCGGGAGAGCGCGGCCAAGACCCTGGCCTGGCCCTCGGTCGCTCGATTCTGCTCCTCCAGCACGGCGCCACGCTGCGCGTCGATGACGGGCATCCTGGTGAACTCACCGAAGAGACGCGCCCGGAGCGTCTCGGACCGGGCGACTCTGATTCCGTGGGGAGCGGTCCTCGCTTCGCCGGCGACCTTCTCGAAGGCTTCCGTCAATGCGGCAATGCTCATCTGCTCCTTGGCCCACCAGTGGCTCCCCTTCCACTCCACGGCTGCCGGAGGCGCGTCAATGTCGGGAGTGAGGGCAACGGCCTCGGTCGCGAACCAACCGACGCCTTCCTCCTGGAGGATGTCGCGCAGCGCGTACATCGCCGACTGCGCCTGGTCCATCGGCGACTCGCGCAGCTTCTTCCAGTCACCGTGGCGGTCGATGGAGTACCAGACACCGTCGTACTTCCTGACGCCCCCGCCCTTGACCTCGACGATGATAACTACGCCGTTCCAGAGCACGACGAAGTCCGCTTCCCCCTGCTGCTTGACCGCGTGGCTCCGCAGCTTCACAGAGTGGAAGGCGACGGCGTCGGGGGGACCGTCGATCGCTCGCAGCAGTCGGGCCACCCGCCGTTCGGCGTTGCTGGTGGTGGTCGCCTCGATGTCGGCGAGATCCGGTATGAGGATCATGATCCCTGCTTTCGCCAGAGGCCCTCGTAGGCACGGAATCCGAGGAAGTCGCTGACCGCGCCGAAGTTGTCGGCGACGTCCACGATGAGGCACTCCTCCTTGCCGCCGTTCTCAGGACCACGCAGACCGCGGCCGGCCATCTGGATGTAGGCGCTGGGACTGAACGTGGGCCTCGCGATGTACAGCGCCCGGACGCCGGGCGCGTCGAATCCCTGGATCAGCAGGTCGCAGTTGGCCAGAACCCTGATCTCGTTCCTCTTGAACCTCTCGATGACGTCACGGCGCGTCTGCCGTCCGGTCTGGCCGCTGACCGCCTCGGCCGCGACATTCCGGTAACGCAGTGTCGCGGCGAGGACCTGGGCGGACAGGACGTTCGGCGTGAACACGAGGATCGGCCATTCCGGATCCCGCTTCAGAATGTCGTCCACGAGGATCTTCATGCGGGCTTGGTCCCGACCGATGCGGTCGAGGACCTGGGGTTCGAGTTTGCGCAGGGAACGCACTTGTGCGAGTTCATCCGGCCCCAGCGCGACCTGTACACCTTTCAGCACTTCATGTCGGACCCTGGCGAGGACACCTCTCTTCGACAGCTCCGGGTAGGCGTTGCCGTCGAAGGCGCTCATCTTGTGGTGACCGAAGCGGGCCGCCAGTTCCTTCGTCGGCTCGGTGACGTCGCCGCTGCCCTTGAACGGCGTCGCCGAAATGCCCACCAGAGGCCGTTCCCAGCTGCGACCGTCGACCCCGAGCCATCTGAGGATCTTCGTGTACATCTTCGACCCGCCGGCCCGGTGCGCCTCGTCGATGAACACCGCGGAGGCCCTGCTCAGCCACTCGTACTCAGGAGTGTCGGCCAACCGGTCGAGCTTGGCGTCGGTGGCCACGACCACACTGAACTCGGTGTCCGGTTCGTGGACGACATTGGTGTTCCAGAGCCGGCCGATCGTCAACGGACGCTCGTCCCCGAGCCAACGCCAGACGGTGCCGAACGTTTGCACCGCCTGCTCGCAGAGCTCCTCCGACTGCGCGATCCAAAGCACGGTTCCGCTCATCTCGCCCTCGACGAACAGCCGCAGCACGGTTTCGGTGGCCACCCGGGTCTTCCCGGCTCCCGTCGGGAGCTCCACCATGCCCTTGAGCGCACGACCGTCCCGGCCCCGGGACGTCAGGACCTCCTCCAGTTCCTCCCTGATCTTCTCCTGGAAGTCGTGCAAGGGCTTGAGCTTTACGGCACCGGGCACGACGAACTCATCGTCCTGGTGTCGGGTGCGACGCCCGGCGTACTTGGCGCCGAATCCCATCTTGCGAAGCCAGGCGACGGTCAACGCTCCCCCCGCCCACTTCTCGGGAACGTCCGTGTACCCCTCGGCGCTGAACTCCTCTGCGAGAAGCTTGATCGAATCGCTGCCGTAGACGGTCAGGAAGAGCTCAGCGACGGACGTGGAGCCATCCACCAAACCTTGGCCCTCAAGTGCCTGCCAAAGTCCTTTAGGCAGGTTCTCCATCAGCGTGTCGTCACCGATGTAGATCGCCAGCCGCTCCACGTCACTGGACGCGGCCCGGGCGTCTTGCCGTTGCATCTCCAGGTGTTGATCGACGCGTGCCTGGAGGATGTCGCTCAACTCGGCATTCGACAGGCGCATGTCGAACGCTTCGTTGACTATCTGCAGGACACGACGCTCGTCGAGTTCTGCCTGCACCACGAGGGTCATTCCCTGGCGGTGCCACTCGAGCGACTGGTCCTCGACGCCGTCCTCCGTGGTCACACGCTTCGTGATCTGGACGGCCTTCGCCACGGTCGCGTTCGTGACCTTGTCCTCGACGAACGTCGAACGCAGTCCGGTGTACAAATCGAGGACGCGCTCCTCGACCTGCCGACCGTCGACCAGGAGCGAGAAGGAGAAACTGTCCTCGAACCGTCGGCATCCGACCAGGTCGACGAACTCGTCCGCTTCGTCCTCATCCACCTTGAGGTACGGCTTCTGCCTCAGGTTGAGGAACTCGCGTTCCTCTTCGGTCGTCGCCAAGTACACCGCATCGGGCCGCCTCCTCTCGATGACGCGGCCCACCCGGGCGGGGATGAACCTGGGATGCCCCTCCGGGAATGCGAACCGACTCGCGGTGAGGACGAAACCCGTCAGGGCCACGTTGCTGATCTGCGAGGTGGCCTCCGCATCGAGCGCTTCACGCAGGACCTCTGCAGGGACTTCGCCCAGGTCCTTGGGCAGCTGCAGGGCGTCCTCGACGTGGCGCGGTCCTCGGAAGAGAGGCAGCAGGGCCTCGTACTCGACGAGCGACGCGGAGACTACGCGGTCGGGAGTCCGGTAGCCGCGAGCCGACTTCAGCAGGCCGGCTCGGCCAGCCGCCCATCGAACAGGAGACCGAACCCTGTGGCTGAGCCCTGTGTCGATGTCCGTGCAGAGCCAGTGACCTGCCTGGTCGAGTCTGAGCAGTCCTTCCGTCCACCGCTCGCGTACGAGTTCGGACGCGCCCGCGTCTTCCAACATCAGGAGTACCGAGAACGGGCCGGGACCGTCCCCCCTGTCGAACTCCACCTGCTCGACGGGGCGTTCTCCGGGCCCGAGCCTCCGGTTCACCTCGTCCAGCACGTACTGGCAGTAGTCATCGAAGTGGACCTCGTCCTCGAGCGAGTACGAGCCGACCGGCTCGGTGATGACGCCTGCCGCGTGTGCGAGCTGGGGAACACACTTCGTCCGGTCCAGAACTCGATCGGGTGCGCTGTCGCCAAGACCGTCGATGTCCAGCACGTACGTGGGTGGAGCCCAACCACCGTCGCGTGTCGGAACCTTGAGAGCACCTGCCTTGTTGCCCGCCACGACCTTCTGTGCCTGTGCCATCGGCACATCGGTGGCAGCGTCCCAGAACTTCGGGAGTTCATCGGCCTCGGCCTCGGGCGACAGCCTGGCCATCCTGGCCTCGAACATCGAGAGAGGATCGAGATCCCGAAAGCCTCTGTCCCCGAGCTTCTTCTCGACGCCGGGAACAGCCAGGAAGTCCGGATCGACGAAGCACGCTCCTTCGATGTCGACATCCTCCGCACGATGTAGGAAGACCCGGTCACGGTCCTTGATGGACAACATGCCGCCGGTCGTCGGTATGACCTTCGCAGGACCGAAGCCGTTGGGATTGCGCAGCACGAAATCGAGCGCCTTCGCTGCAGAGGCCACATCCGGCCCCTCCGTCCACTCACGCAGCCAAGACAGGACACCTCTCTTGGAGATCTTCTCCAACGCCTTCAAATCATCTCTGGGGCGTGAGTCGGCGAAGGCGGTGGAGACGCTGCACACGTAGAGCGCCCTCAAGCGAGTCACACGCTGCTGACCGTTGGCGTAACAACGCCAGTGCGGCACGGCGTCCTCGGTGTGGGGCGATTTGATCCACTCTTCGTGGTCACGTTCGGACGCCTCACTGACGCCGAAGTCGAGGGGGCGGAGCTCTAGCGGCGTGCGTAGCACGCCGGTCGCGTCGGGGATCAGAGCCTTCTCACAGCCGAGCTGCGGAACATGGGCGCAGAGAATCTCGTCGCCGAACGAATGGGTTTCACGGCCACGCGCCGGCATGTAGTCCAGGTGTGCTGCCGGATCGTCGACGGACGACACCTTCGGCAGCATGTCCAGGAACATCCCCGAGAGAGTCACGAGGATCTCTCGGTTGTACGTGTTCGAAAGCAGGGTGGTGCGGTCGTCGTTGACGCTCCAGGGGGCGTTGAAAAGGGCGGATGCCGATGTCCTGTCCTGGAGCGGGAAATACGACCAGAACTCGCCCGTCCTCAGTTGTGCGAAGCGTGCCGGCATCGCGACCGTGACCTTCATTCGGTCACGAGACACCGCTTCGCCGACTTCGATCCGAGCCTCGGGGCTGGGTGCATGCATTCGGTTGTCGACGTACCACTCTTCGTGGTCACCGTCTGGACGCTCGATCCGAAACCTGCCGTCGCCCAGCTCCCACGACACGTGACTCGTCACGAAGTTCGCGTCGGCTCCGATTACCCGGAGCCGGATCTCACGCACCGAGTTGACGAAGAGGAGGAACTCGGATCGGAATTCCTCGATCTCCTTCTTGAGATTTTCCAGCCTCGTCGCATGCGGCAATCTGACTATCGTCACCGCCCACTCCGCCAGCTCGGCCAGGATCGCGTCTTTGACGAACTCGGCCTCCGCGTCGATCCGGGTCAGGGTCCTCAGGACCGGGAGTCTCTTGGAGGCGGGCGCGATCGTCGCGATCGCCGCCTTCGCCTTCGACGAGTTGAACTCGAAGGCGACCGATCGGCTGAACACCTGTGGAGTGTCGGTGACCGCGAGCACCGACTTGAAACCGAGCCCGAACCGCCCGATCTCGTCGCCTCGTTTACCACTGAGATGCGCATGGGCGAGCGTGGTGAGGCCGCTTCGGGAGAACGGACGGCCGGCGTTCGCGCAGTACAGTGTCTGGCGGTCAAGGTCGAGGACGATCTCGACCCGCCCCGCTCCCTCCTCGTGTTCGGCAGCCCCCGACATGGCGTCAGCCGCGTTCTGCACGAGTTCCAGAAGCGTGCGGTTCGAGTAGCCCCCGACCCGGATGGACTCCTCCTGGTTGGCGTGCTCCGTGATCAGGTTCGGATTCGCACGATACGAATCAATCGCCCGCCCGAAGAGGTCATCAACCTCCCGGACCAACCCGGCGTCGGGGACCCAATCGGCACGTTTGTTCATCACGACTACACCGCCTCAACTGCTGTCACCACGACGCAGGCTGACAGCCCCGCATCTACGTGGCTCCTGAACTACGATCGCCCTGTTTTTCACTCATGCGTAAATCGCACACTGCCGGACCTGCTGCGGACAGTAAGAACAGCCACCTGTATCAGGTCGGTTTTTGTGGCCGTGGCGGACGAGCCGTGGTCATCCGGCGTTCGAACGCCCAACTTGCAGCGAGTCGGCGGAGTTAGGGCCCTAACTTTCTCTGCAACCAGCGCATCCCGATGCCAGCGATCGGGGTTGCAGGCTGGCATCGCACATTCGTTGCCGGGATCAGCCGGGCGTATCCCTGCCCCAACGCACCGATATTCAGGGTGGACCCAGACCTGAAGCCGCTGAGGCACGGCCGACTGCCCTGAAAGCGGAAGCCTTCGACATCGACCCTGGGTGCACCGCGCTGCGGGAGTGGCACTGCCAGCCCCAGCGGGGTGCAGCCGGGTCTCCTCGTGTGTGACTGCGGGGTCAATGCAGCGCCCGAGCCCACCGCCTGGCCCCCCGCCAGGCATACTCAACAACCCTCACGAGTCCCCCTCATTCATGGAGCTTAAGCGTTCAATAAAACGTCACGACAGGGAACCCCTGTTACCGATTCGCAATCTACGTGCGACATCCGGTGCGCCACGACAGAGACGTCACGCCATCAGGAAGTCTGCCTGCCAGGCAAAATGCCTCACACCCGGAGCCGCCTCGACCGACCCAACCGGCCCGCCTCAACGGCGACCGCTTCCTAGCGCCACACCTCGGTGGCGCATGAATCGATCTTCACAAATCCACGCGTTTGTGCGCTGTTCAAGCTTTCAGGAACCGCTCAGGAAGCGGAAGCAGTTTTGCCGAATCGGCGTAGACCAGTGGGGCACACCACCGAGGCAGTGCGCCCCTTGTGCGCCCCCGTTCCCACCCACCGGATCACGGAACGACTCACGGCATGCGGCATAGCGAAGAGCATCGCGCTCGCTGCGGCACGGGGGCAGTCTCCCGGTCGCACTGGGTCTCGTAGCGGGCGGCGCGCTCGCCGTGCCAGGACTCGGGACTCAGGACTGTCAGCGGCTGGTCGCGGTCAGGTTGGGCTGCGCAATCAGCGCAGCCGGCTTCGCGCCTCCTCCTGCGCAGTACGGAGGACGCGGTACAGAGGGAGTCAATCCTCTGCGGCGTCTAGCAACCACCCGCATAGCTTGACCGAACTGCACCCTGCCGGTCGTCAGTGGTGCGGGTGCTCCCTGCGGCTTGGTCCGAGGGAGGACGCGCCCGTCGCAGTCCTCCAGGAAGATCTCTTCATCTTTCAGGCACGCTATCCGATTGTGTAGGCGGTGTCTGTCGGGGCTGCCATAGCGTCGGGCCGCACAGAAGCTGCCTCTCAGCTGAACTGCTCGTCCCTGCCATGGAGCCATGCAGCTGTGTCGAGGACCCTAAGCACACCGATGTCCTCACCGATGCCTGCCAGGCCGCGGACGTCTTCGAGATGGGCTACCAACGTGCGGTCGTCAGCGCGAAGTGCGCGGCGCACGTCAGACCAAAAGCTCAAGTCAGTTGGGGGGCGCTCGAAGACCTTCTTGATCACCGAATCGTAGACAGGCAGCAAGCGAGGGCGCTTGCGAGCAAGTAGTTTCCCAGCGCCGACTGAGCCTATGCCGTCAACATCGCGCAGGCTCTGCCACAGGTTCCACGCTGGACTGTCCATGGCAACGTGCCGCTCCTCCGCTGCCGCGAGCTCAAGGTCCACGGGAATCTGTGAGAGTAGACGGCCATAAGGGTTGCGACCCGTCGGCTCTAGCACCTGGAGGACTGCCCGTACTGGCACGTCAACACTCAACGTGGCAACGGCAATGAAGTCCGCCAGCGTGAAGTGGCATCCTCCGGCTGGTCTCCGCCGCCTGTCAACCGCTCGAACCGCGCACCGGTATAAGCCGGCGCACCGTTGGGGAGGACCGCCCAGTAACGACGCAGCAGGCCAGCAACGTATTGCCGATCCCACAAGACCGCCGGGATCTTCAGCGTCATCGGGCCTCCTGGCGCTGTGCCGGTGCGTTGATACGCGGCCGCACCGCCCTCCTACTCAACAGGGTCACCAAGGCGGTGGCGGTTGTCAGCGCGGCCTCGGCCGCCTCCTGGGACACGGGGACCTCCTGCGGACCGCCTGCGTGCCGGTCACTGTGTCCTTCCCACAGGTCCGTAAGCATGGCGACCACCCCGCCGGTGTTGCCCGGCTTCCCGGACTTGTCCGTCAGCACGTATTCGTACCTCGCGTCCGCGTTCCGGAGGTGATCGCGGACCTTGCCGAGCGTGGGCAGCTGGTCACGTGGCAGGAACATCGGACAAGCAACAGCCTCAACCGCGCGGATCAAGTCAACGTAGGCACCGCTGGGGTCGGTGTGCACCGCCATCAGCTTGTCGCGCGCCCGCTCAAGGTACTGCCGAGCCGCAAGGTAGCCGCTGCTCTCAGCGGCATTCGCTGCCACGCCCAGCGCCTCGCTGAGACCCGCCTCCATCCTCCGTTGGAGGCCGCGCTGATCCGGGGTCACCTCGTATACCGACCGTGACTCAACCAGCAAGCGGTTCAGCGGCTCGACAATACGCTTGGTCCGTCTGACACTGCCGCTGAACCAGGTAACAAACGGCGACTTCTCCGGGGCCGGCGGTTCGGTGCACAGCAAGCAGAGCAAGTCGTCAACGACGTCCCAAAGGACTTCCCGCTCCGTTCCCCAGGCCAGGAAGAGCACGTATGGGTCAGGAGGCAGTGGCACAACTGGCGCTAGGACGGCACGAGTGGTCTCCGTCCTCGTTGCCTGCTCCGCCTCCCAGCGCCGGTCGAGCCGTGCCTGCTCCAACTCGCGGTTTCGCAGCTGGCGTTCGTATCTATCCCAATCCGCCTGCGGTAGGACGAGATCCAACCGCACCGTCACATGGTGTGCCTCGTCGGGATCCAGTGCCGCCGTCTCCTGGATCCAAGCGCGGAGCGCAGGTTCGAGGGACGCTGGCATGCCCTCCATGAGAGCAGGCACAGGAGCCGTGCCCATGCGAACGGACAGGCGGTGACGGGTGGTTGATCTCATAGGCCGACGATAGCGCCCTGAAGGTACACGCCACCTTCCCAATTTCCACACACAGCGGCCCTGGACACGAAGCGGGCCGTAGGCCGACGGAAGAGGACACAGTTCGACCACTTCTTGCGGACTGCGGACTATACGTGGACAAGGACGGCTAGTGAGGAGCCGTACAACCCGCTGACCAGGAGTAATAGGCGATTCGCAGGGTGTCTCCGGAGCCGCGTGTACAGGTGCGGGTCCTGTTGGCGGCACCCACCGCGAGATGCCCAGAGGTCCCGTCGACACCAGAAGTGCGAGACCCAGGTTTCGTATATGAGCGAGTGGGTGGCCCGGAACAGGCGCCGAAGCACCCACCCAATACGAGGACTACCGATAAAAGACGGCGACGCCCCCATGATGCGAGCAAGCCCCCTGGTGGTGAGCGGCATACGAATACGAGCCGTCGTTGCACAGGGCCGTCGCGCCGCCGCCCCCCGAGCTGGAGCCCCCTGACGAACTCGATCCGCCGGACGAGCTGGAACCGCCGCCGGACGACGAGCCGCCCGACGTCGAACTTCCCGACCCCGCCGCGGCCGCGTGGGCGGTGACCGTCACCCGGACCTTGACCTTGACCGTCTTGGTCACCGTCGGCGCGGGCTCCGGCTTCGCGGTCTCCGTCGCCGTTGCCGTTGCCGTGGCTGTCGCGGTGACCGTGGCCGTGGCCGTCGGGAGGGCCTTGGTGTTGGCCACCGACTTCGTCGTGTTCGGGTTCTGGCCGTCGGCGCCGGCGCTGCCTATGCCCAGGATGAACGCGAGGCCCAGGGCGGGCAGCACGAAGCGCTTGCGGGCCCACTTGGGTGCGAGACGGGCCGGCGGCGGTCCGGGCGGAGGCTGGAACGGCGGCTGAGGCTGGTAGTAGCTCATAAGAGATCCCCCCGTGCGAGTACGTGAGGGATGAAGCTATCTACGCCGGCACGTCGCGCGTGAGGAACTCGTGAAGACGGTGACCGAGTTGTGATAATTCAACTCTCAACTACCCATGCAGCCGCTCGCGTTCGCCACGGAGCCAGGCCGCACGTGCGCCGGTCGCCGTCACTCCGGCAACTCCACCACCGTCTCCTCGTTCTCATTCGCCGCGTACGGATGCACAGGCGAGACCGGTGTGTACGGGGTGAACCACGTGTCCGGGTCCTCCGGGGTCGCCGGGTGGGGGGAGGTCGGGGGGTGGAGGGTCGTGGCGAAGGTTTCCAGGGCCTGGGTCACCTCGTCCGACAACAGACTGTAGAGGTCGGCTGTTACCTCGGCCTGGTTCAACAACGACTTCAGGAGGAGTTCCTCGGCCAGGCAGGTGGGGTGGTCGAACGGGGGGCGGGTGAGGCGGCCCGTCAGGGTGATCGCGGTGACCGTGAGGCGACGGGTGAAGAGGACCGTGTAGGCGTCCGCCAGGTGCGGGGGCAGGTCGTCCAGAATCATGAACGTGGCGTTGCTGCGGGCGACCGTGGGGCCGTCGTCCTCCAAGGCGGCCAGGTCGGTGAAGAGTTCGTCCACCAGGAGGTCGATCGCGTAGACCACGGCGCCCGCCGCTATCTCCGCCGCCTCTCTGCCGACCTCGCACTCCGGCACCGACTCGTCGTGGCCGAACGCCTCCAGGGTGAACGCCGTGAGGCTCGGCGCCAGTTCGCGCAGCCTCGTCCGCATCGCCTGGCTCTCGGAGTGGCCGGGGGTGTCCGGGGGCGCGGGGGTCGTGCCCGCCGCGTGGCGCCGGGCCCGTTCCGCCGGGTCGGACGGCGGGGCGTCCGGGCCGTCGGCCGCGTCCAGGCTCTCCTGGAGCAGCTCGGAGTTCAGCTCCACCGCGCAGCGGGTCAGGCGCCAGTCGGACAGCGCCTCGGTACGTTCCATCAGCTCCGTCACCACCTCCCGCGCCGCGTCCTCCGCGAACTCCAGCGCCGGGGCGTCCACGAACAGCTTCAGCAGGGCCCCGCCGGGGTGGGCGGCTATCACGTCGTCCAGCAGGTCGACCTCCATGCCGTCCGGGCCCTCGACCGCCTCCAGCGAGTCGAAGCCCTTGCGCAGCAGGAAGACCACTCCCTCCCGGCGCAGCGCGTCGAGTTCCGGAGCCCCCTGGGGCGGGGCCATCGCCACGGTCACCACGTATGTCACCTGTTCATCGTGCCTGAGTGCGCGGCGTTCGGGGAGGGGAATCCGAGGTACGGGACGCGAGGGCGTGCGCGGGCGGTGACCCGGCGTACGTGGCTGACGCTGGTCCTGGCCGTCCCAGGCCACCGCTCCAGGTCAGGCCCACTGCCCTACCTCATGCGGCACGGGCTGGCATGGGACGACGTCCTCGCCTCCACCCCCACCCGCACCACCAACCCCAGCCCCGCCCCTCAAGCCGACCGCTTCCCCGAAGCCGCCTTCTTCTTCGCCGGCGCCTTCTTCGCCGCCGCAGCCTTCTTCTCCCCCGCCTTGGACGTCGACTTCGCCGTCGCCTTCTTCGCGGCCCCCTTCGGCTCCTCCGCCTTGGACGTCGACTTCCGCGCGCTCGCCGTCTTCTTCGCCGCCGTCTTCCCCGTGGTGGACGTCGACTTCTTCGCGCCCGTCTCCTTGGGGGTGCCGCGGCCGTGGAGGTTGCGGACCTCCCCCGCGCCCTCCGCGCCCCGCGACTCGCGGGCCTCGCGGACGCTCTTCTCGAGGGCCGCCATGAGGTCGAGGACCTTGCCGCCGTCGGCCGGGGCGGGGGTCTCGGGCGGGGTCTCGCCGGCGGCCTTGGCGGCGATGACCTCCTCCACGGCCTCGCGGTACTCGTCGTGCAGGTCGGCGAGGTCGACCTCGCCGAGGGTGTCCATGAGGGCGTCGGCGAGGTCCAGCTCCTTGTCGCGGACGGTGACGTCCACGTCGGGGGCGACGCCCTCGGGGGCGCGTACCTCGTCCGGCCAGAGCAGGCCGTGCAGGACGATGACGTCGCCGACCACGCGCAGCATCCCCAGCCGCTCCCGCCCGCGCAGCGCGAACTTGGCGATGGCGACCTTGTGGCTGCGCTTGAGGGCCTCGCGCAGCAGGGTGTACGGCTTGGCGGCCGGCGCTCCGGCGGCGGCGATGTAGTACGCCGCGTCCATCTGGAGCGGGTCGATGCGTTCGGCCGGTACGAAGGCGACGATCTCGATCGTGCGGGCGGTGGGCAGCGGGAGGTGGGAGAGGTCCTCCTCGGTGATCGGGATCATCTCGCCGTCGGCGCCCTCGTACGCCTTGCCGATCTCGGACTGGGTGACCTCGCGGTCCTCCAGTTCGCAGACCTTGCGGTAGCGGATGCGGCCGTTGTCCTCGGTGTGGACCTGGCGGAAGGAGACCGCGTGGCTCTCGGTGGCGTTCACCAGCTTGATGGGGATGCTGACGAGGCCGAAGGAGATGGCGCCGTTCCAGATGGATCGCACGTGCCGGGTCCCTTCCGTACGGTTTCGATTTATCCGATTCGTCCCGTTTCTGCGATTGTCATCCTATGACGCCAGTGACGGAGGTGGAGGGGCGGCGGGTCTCGCTCAGCAATCTGGAGAAGGTGCTGTACCCGGAGACCGGCTTCACCAAGGGCGAGCTGCTGCACTACTACGCCACCGCCGCGAGGGTGCTGCTGCCGCATCTGCGGGACCGGGCGGTGTCCTTCCTGCGCTATCCGGACGGCCCCGACGGTGAGGTGTTCTTCGCCAAGAACGTGCCGCCGGGTACCCCCGACTGGGTCACGACCGCCGAGGTCCCCCGTTCGGCGGGCGCGGCCCGGATGGTGGTGGTCCAGGACCTGCCGAGCCTGATGTGGGCGGCGAACCTGGTGACCGAGTTCCACACCCACCAGTGGCTGGTCCAGACCCCGGACGAGGCCGACCGGCTGGTGTTCGACCTCGACCCCGGCGCGCCCGCGACGGTCGTCCACTGCTGCGAGGTCGCCCTGTGGCTGCGGGAGCGGCTCGCGGCGGACGGGATCGAGGCGTACGCCAAGACCGCCGGGTCCAAGGGGCTGCACCTGCTGGCGCCGGTGCGGGGCGGGTCCTCGGCGGAGGCGAGCGAGTACGCCAAGGCGCTCGCGGTGGAGGCGGAACGGGCGATGCCGGGGCTGGTGCTGCACCGGATGACGCGCAGCCTCCGGCCCGGCAAGGTGTTCGTCGACTGGAGCCAGAACGCCGCCCGCAAGACCACCGCCGCCCCCTACACCGTGCGTGCCCGCAGCACCCCCACCGTCTCCACGCCCATCACCTGGGACGAGGTCGAGAACTGCCGCGCACCGGCCGAGCTGACGTTCCTCGCCGAGGACGTCGCGCCCCGGGTGGAGCGGTACGGGGATCTCCTCGCGGGCCTGCTGGACCCCGAGCGGGCGGCCCGGCTGCCCTGAGGCTCACACCCACGTCCGCCGGTCCCGGGCCCGCGCGTACAACGCCTCCACGTCCGCCGGGCGCAGCACGGCACCCGGCCGGGCGAGTCCCGGCAGTTCCGTGTCCCGCAGCACCCTCAGACCGGGCGCGGCCTCGACGCTCACCTCGGCCGGGTCGACCAGGACCAGCACCGGGCGTACCCCGGCCGTCAGGGCGTACGTGGCCCGGTCGGCGTCGGCGCGCAGCCGGCGCGGGAGCGGCTCGGGCGGGCGGCGGCCGATCGCGGCCAGCGGGCCGGAGACCCGTACCCGCCGCCCGCGGGCGTACAGCGCGCCGAGGACGAAGAGGCCGGCGGGGCCGATGAGCAGGTGCGGGATGCGGCCGCCGCCGGGGAGCGGTACGGAGTGCAGGGTGTGACAGCCCGCCTCCTCCAGCCGGTCCAGGGCGGCACCGACGGTCTGTTCCGCGAGGAGGGCGCGGCGGCGCGGGTCGGCACGGAACCTGGGGGCGGGGTCGCGGTCGAGGGCGACCAGCAGGGCTTCGCCGGGGCGGTTCGGGGCGAGATCGTCGTCCGGGGGCAGGGTCAGCCGGGCGAGTTCGGCGGCGTCGGGGACCGGGGGCGGGCCGAGGGTCACCGGGCCGGTGAGGAAGGGCTTCAGCACGTCCAGCACGTCCCGCTCGCGCTCCGCGACGAGCAGGCTGACCCGGCCGCTCCCCCGGTCGTACCAGGCGACACCGCCCCCGCCCGCGTCGCACACGTACAGCCGCCCCCGGCTCGGCACCACCCGCAGTCCGCTCATCGCACCATCACCCCCACCCATGGGACCAGCCCCCCACGAAGGGAGCAAGCACGCCCTCCCCGATGGCCCACTGCGGCGCGCAGACGCACCCCGGGACTCCTAATGTGGCGGTTAGTCAATTACGCCCGCTTTCGGAGGTCTTCCATGTCCCTGCGTTCCGTCCTCTTCCACGGCCTGGCTCTGGCGGCCGTGACGGGCGTACTGCTCGGCGGGGCCGTGCCCGCCGGTGCCGCGGACGGCCCGGCCGGGGGTGCGCCGGCCGCTCAGGCGGAGGACGGCGCCGGGGGCCCCGACGGGCACGCGGGCGGCCGGGGCGACCGCGACCCGCGCCGGTACGAAGGCGTGGTCACCGCCAAGGGCGGCATCTGGCTGCACGACCGCCCCGACCGCGGCACCCGCCGCGTCCGCTTCGCGGAGCAGGGCGAGCACGTGTCCATCTACTGCAAGGTGAACGGCGACCGGGTGGGCGGCAACCCCCTCTGGTACCTGCTCACCGACGGCACCTGGGCGTGGGCCTCGGCCCGGTACATCGGCAACGTGGGGCCCGTCCCCCGCTGGTGCTGAGATCCCGCCAGCGGAACACCCGCCGATGACCCAGGCCGGGACCGCGCCGCCCGCCTCCCGCACCGCCACCCCGCGCCCCCGGCTGCCCCGGCGGCGCGGGGTCGAGCTGGCCCTGATCGTGCTGGCCGTGCTGCTGTCGGTGTACGGCTACTGCGCGGTCGGTCTGGCCCGCACCGGCGCCGTACCGCCCGGCGCGGCGGGGTACGGGGCCGGGCTCGGCGGTCTGGCGCTGCTCGCGCATCTCGCGGTGCGGCTGCGGGCGCCGTACGCCGATCCGCTGCCGCTGCCCATCGCGGTGCTGCTGAACGGGCTCGGGCTGGTGCTGATCTACCGCCTGGACCTCCAGACCCCGGCCGACCGGGCGGCCCCGGCGCAGTTGGTGTGGTCGACGCTCGGGGTGGGGCTGTTCATCGTGGTGGTGCTGGTGCTGCGCGACCACCGGTTGCTCCAGCGGTACTCGTACGTGTGCGTGGCGGCGGCGCTGGTGCTGTTGCTGCTGCCGATCCTGTTCCCGGCGGTCAACGGCGCCCGGATCTGGATCAGGATCGCCGGGTTCTCCATCCAGCCGGGCGAGTTCGCCAAGGTGCTCCTCGCGGTGTTCTTCGCTGCGTACCTGGCCGCCAACCGCAGCGCGCTCGCGTACACCGGGCGCCGGCTCTGGCGCCTGCAGTTCCCGACCGGGCGGGTGCTCGGGCCGATCGTGACGATCTGGCTGCTGAGCGTCGGCGTGCTGGTGCTGGAGCGGGACCTCGGCACCTCGCTGCTGTTCTTCGGCCTGTTCGTGGTGCTGCTGTACGTGGCGACCGGGCGGACCGGCTGGATCGCGGTGGGGCTGGTGCTGGCGGTGCTCGGCGCGTGGGCGGTGGGGCATCTGGAGCCGCATGTGCACGGCCGGATCGAGGACTGGCTGCACCCCTTCGCCACCATCGACGCGGGGCAGGGACCCAACCAGCTCGCCCAGTCGCTGTTCGCCTTCGCGGCGGGCGGCATGACCGGCACCGGGCTGGGGCTCGGCCACTCCACGCTGATCGGCTTCGCCACCAAGTCGGACTTCATCCTGGCGACGGCCGGTGAGGAACTGGGCCTCGCCGGACTCGCGGCCGTCTTCCTGCTGTACGCCCTGCTGGTGGAGCGGGGTTTCCGGGCCGCGCTCGCCCTGCGGGAGCCGTTCGGGCGGCTGCTGGCGGTGGGTCTGGCGTCGATCCTGGCGCTCCAGGTGTTCGTGATCGCGGGCGGGGTGACCGGGCTGATCCCGCTGACCGGCATGGCGATGCCGTTCCTCGCCCAGGGCGGCTCCTCGGTGGTCACCAACTGGGCGATCGTGGCCCTGCTGATCCGGGTGAGCGACTCGGCGCGCAGCCAGTACGACGGCGAGGAGGCCCCGTGAGCGGACCCGGCGAGTACGGCGACACCCCCGCCAATCGCCCGATGGCCCCGTACATCCGGCACGCCCTGGTCTTCTGCGGCCTCCTCCTGCTGGCGCTGCTGGCGAACGCGGCCCGGGTGCAGGTGGTCGAGGCGGGCGCGTACGGCGACAACCCGGCCAACCGGCGCTCGGCCATCGCCCGTTACCAGCAGCCGCGCGGGAACATCCTGGTCGGCGGGGCGCCGGTGACCGGCTCCCGCGACACCGGGGAGCAGTTGCGCTACGAACGCACCTACCTGGACGGCCCGTTGTACGCCCCGGTGACCGGCTTCGCCTCGCAGCGGTTCGGCTCGACGTTCCTGGAGCACGCGGAGGACCGGCTGCTGTCCGGCACCGATCCGCTGCTGTCGGCGTTCCCGGTGTGGCACGACTCGGCGAGCGAGGCCGCGCCCGGCGGGAACGTCGTCACCACGCTGAACGCGAAGGCGCAGCGGGCCGCGTTCCGGGGACTGGGCGGCCGCAAGGGGGCGGTGGCCGCGATCGAGCCGGCCACGGGCAAGGTGCTGGCGCTGGTGTCGACCCCGTCGTACGACCCGGCGCGGCTGTCGGGGAACGGTACGGGCACGTCGGCGGCGTGGGAGCGGCTGAACGCCGATCCGGACAAGCCGATGCTCAACCGGGCGGTGCGGCAGACGTATCCGCCGGGGTCGACGTTCAAGGTGGTCACGGCGGCGGCCGCGCTGGACGCCGGGGTGATCACGGACCTGGACGCGCCCACCGACTCCCCCGACCCGTATCGGCTGCCGGGCACCACGACCCGGCTGACCAACGAGGCCGACGGGTGCCGGGACGCCTCGCTGCGGGAGGCGTTCGCGTGGTCCTGCAACACGGTGTTCGCCAAGCTGGGCGTGGACGTGGGGCTCAGGGACATGGCGGCGACCGCGGGGGCCTTCGGCTTCAACGACACGAAGCTGCGGGTGCCGTTCGCGGTGGCGGAGTCCACCTTCGACACGGTGGTGGACAAGGCGCAGCTCGGGCTGTCCTCCATCGGGCAGTACAACACGCGGGCCACCCCGCTCCAGATGGCGATGGTGTCGGCGGCGGTGGCGAACGGCGGGCAGGCGCGGGCGCCGTACCTGGTGGAGCGGACCACCCGGTCCGGGGGCGAGACGGTCGCGGGCGGGGGCGCGCATCCGCTGACGCAGGTCATGCGGTCGTCGACGGCGTCCCGGCTGAAGGAGCTGATGCGGGACGCGGTGGAGCGCGGCACCGGCGGCAACGCGGCGATCCGGGGTGCCACGGTCGGCGGCAAGACGGGCACCGCGCAGCACGGGGTCGGCAACACCGGGCTGCCGTACGCCTGGTTCGTCTCCTGGGCGCAGGCGGACGGCGCGCCGGAGCCGGCGGTGGCGGTCGCGGTGGTCGTGGAGGACGCCTCGGCGGACCGGGGGGAGATCAGCGGGGGCGGGGACGCGGCGCCGATCGCCCGTGACGTGATGCGGGCGGTGCTCGGGTCCTGAACCCCGCGCGGCGGAAAGGGGGTTCCTCGTCGGTAAAAGTCGTGCGCGAGGGATTGACGCCCTTGCTGACACGCAGTCTCATAAGAGGCGGACGACGACGTACCCCTGGCTGGACGAGGTGACTAGAGGCCATGACGACCCTGACGGAACCGGACGCGCTCGACGGACTGCGCGACGCGCTGGGCGCGCTCAAGGACCGGGAGCAGGTGGCCGAGCGACTGCTCGTCTCCTCCGCCAAGCACTCCTTCGACCCGGACAAGGAGCTGGACTGGGACGCCCCCTTCGAGGAGGGCAAGTGGTTCTGGCCCCCGGAGCTGGTGTCGCTGTACGGCACGCCGCTGTGGCACAGGATGAGCGAGGAGCAGCGCATCGACCTCTCCCGGCACGAGGCGGCCGCGCTCGCCTCGCTGGGCATCTGGTTCGAGCTGATCCTGATGCAGTTGCTGGTCCGGCACATCTACGACAAGCCGGCCACCAGCGCCCATGTGCGGTACGCGCTCACCGAGATCGAGGACGAGTGCCGGCACTCCAAGATGTTCGCCCGCGTGGTCACTCGCGGCGGCACCCCCTGGTACCCGGTGAGCCGGGCCCACCAGAACCTCGGGCGGCTGTTCAAGACCATCTCCACCACGCCCGGTTCCTTCACCGCCACCCTGCTCGGCGAGGAGGTGCTGGACTGGATGCAGCGGCTCACCTTCCCCGACGAGCGGGTGCAGCCCCTGATCCGGGGCGTCACGCGCATCCACGTGGTGGAGGAGGCCCGGCACGTCCGGTACGCCCGTGAGGAGCTGCGCCGCCAGATGGTGACGGCGCCGAAGTGGTCGCGGGAGTTCACCCGCGTCACCTCCGGCGAGTTCGCGCGGATCTTCTCCATCGCCTTCATCAACCCGGAGGTGTACACCAACGTCGGCCTCGACAAGCGCGAGGCGCTGGCCCAGGTGAAGGCCAGCGGGCACCGGCGCGAGGTGATGCAGACCGGCGCGAGCAGGCTCACCGACTTCCTGGACGAGATCGGCGTCCTGCGCGGTGCCGGACGGCGGCTGTGGAAGGCGTCGGGACTGCTGGCGTAGCGGAGGGCCACCGGGAGGGGGCGGCCTGGAGGGAAGCGATTACGCTGCCAGTCATGACCCCGCAGGCCGCCACCCCCGCCTATCGACGCCTCAGCGTGGAACAGCGCCGCAGCCAGCTTCTGGAATCGGCGCTGGCCCTCTTCGCGCACCGCGCCCCCGAGGACGTCTCGCTGGACGACGTGGCGGAGGCGGCCGGGGTCTCCCGCCCGCTGGTCTACCGCTACTTCCCCGGCGGCAAGCAGCAGCTCTACGAGGCCGCGCTGACGTCGGCCGCCGAGGCGCTGCGGCTCTGTTTCGACGAGCCCCACGAGGGGCCGACGGCGGCGCGGCTCGCCCGGGTCCTGGACCGCTACCTGGCCTTCGTGGACGAGCACGACACCGGGTTCAGCGCCCTGCTCCAGGGCGGCAGCGTGGTGGGGACCTCCCGGACCACGGCCATCGTGGACGGGGTGCGCCGGGCCGCCGCCGAGCACCTCTACAGCCACCTCGGGGTGGCCGACCCGGGGCCACGGCTGCGGATGACGGTGCGCATGTGGATCGCGGCGGTCGAGGCGTCGTCGCTGATCTGGCTGGACGAGGACAAGCGGCCGCCCAGGGACGAGCTGCGGGACTGGCTGGTCGAGCAGTTCACCGCCGTCCTGGTGGTGACCGCCGGGCGCGACCCGCAGACGGCGGCGGTCGTCGCCGCGATCAGCGGGGATGACCGAGACTTGAGCGTGTGAAGAGTCAGGACACCCCCTTCGAGGGCGGACCGATGGACGGCCGGGTGCTGCCCGTGCTGCTCGGCCCGACCGGCCACCCCCCGAAGACGTACCGCATCCCCGTCCCCGACGCGGCCGGCGGCCCGCCCACCGTGCTGGTCTACCGCCGCACCCCCCGCGGGCACACCAGACGGCTGGGGCTGGTGCGCGGGTGGAAGTACGTGCACGACCCCGAGGGCCTCGGCGACGCCGACCGGCTCCGCTGGCCCTGGTCGAAGGCGAGGCCGAAGCCCGCCGCGGGGAGCGATCCAGACACCACGCCGGACGGCAAGCCGGACGACCCGGCCGGGTGACAAGGTTGCGCCGGACCGCCCACAGTGGGCGTGCGCACCAGGCAGGACAGGTCACAAGCTCACGGTACGGAGGCAGGCGGGAGGTCCCCGCCGCCCCGCACCGGAGGTGATGACATGTCAGGAAGGCTGCTGCGCCTGGCCTGTACGGCAACGATGGCGGCGCAGGTCGCCCTCGCCCCCACGTCGGCGGCGGCCGCGCCGGAACCGGGACGCTCAGTGTCCAAACTCCTGACGGACCTTCAGGGGTTGTACCGCCAGACCGAGCAGGCCACCGAGACCTACAACGCCACCGCCGAGAAGCTGACCGCGCAGCGCGCCGAGGTGAAGCGGCTGGACCGTGAACTGGCAAGCGCCAGGCTGGCGTTGCAAGGCAGCCGGAGTGACGCCGGACGGCTGGCCCGCCAGCAGTACCAGAACAGCTCGAACTTCTCCGTATACGTCCGCGTGCTCCTCGCCCGAGACCCGCAGCAGGCGCTCGACGAGGGCCATGTCATCGGCCGCGTCGCCGGTGAACGCGCCGCCACCCTGGACCGGCTGACCGGCGCCGAGAAGCGCGCGGACACGCTCGCCAGAGCGGCCCGCAAGGCGCTGGACACCCAGCTCACCCTGGCCGAGCGGCAGAAGAAGCAGCGCGACGACGTGATGAAGCGCCTGTCCGAGGTGGAGCGTCTGCTCGCCTCGCTCACCCCGGAGCAGCAGACCGAGTTGTCCCGACTGGAGCAGGACGGGGTGGCCGAGGCACAGCGGCGCCTCACCGACGCCGGCACCCTCGGGGACGACGACCGGCCCGCCTCGGTGGAGGGCGGCCAGGCGGTCCGCTACGCCCTGGCCCAGATCGGCAAGCCGTACCGCTGGGGCGCGGTGGGCCCGGCGTCCTTCGACTGCTCGGGCCTGACCTCCCGCGCCTGGGCCCGCGCGGGCACCCCGATCCCCCGCACCAGCCAGGAACAGTGGGCCCGGCTCCCCCACGTCCCGCTGAACTCCCTGCGCCCCGGCGACCTGGTGATCTACTTCCCCGAGGCCACCCACGTCGCCCTCTACCTCGGCGACGGCAAGGTGGTCCAGGCACCCCGGACCGGCGAGACGATCAAGATCTCCCCCATCGCGGCCAACCCGGTCCTGGGCGCCGTACGACCCGACGCGGCCCCGCGCCGCCTGTGACAGGCGGGCACGGGGCCGGGGGTCGTCGGGACTCGAGCGCGTCAGGCGCCGGCGGCCACCGAGCCGACGTACGCCTCCGTCTTCGCGGGGTCGTAGAAGAAGTTCTCGAAGTCGGCCGGGTCGTTGAAGCCGTTGGCGAAGCGGTCGGCGACCGGCTGGAGCTGGCCGGCGGCGCCGATGAGGTTGAGGATGTGCTCCGGCGGCGGGGCGAGCATGGCGTTGGTCCACTTGGTGACGTGCTGGGCGGTGTCCCAGTAGCGGTCGAAGGTGGCCTTCATCCAGTCCTCGTCGAAGGGCTGGTCGCCGCGCTCCAGGATGGAGGCGAGGTAGGCGGCGGCGCACTTGGACGCCGAGTTGGAGCCCTGGCCGGTGATCGGGTCGTTGGCCACGACCACGTCGGCCACGCCGAGGACCAGGCCGCCGCCGGGGAGCCGGCCGATGGGGTTGCGCACGGTCGGCGCGTAGCGGCCCGCCAGGGTGCCGCCGGCGTCGGTGAGTTCGACCTTGGTGGCGCGCGCGTACTCCCAGGGCAGGAACTTCTCCATGAGTTCCAGGGTCAGGGAGAGGTGCTCGGCGGGGTCCTTGACGCCGTTGAACACGTCCAGCGGGCCGCCGGGTATGCCCTCCCAGAACAGGATGTCGGCGCGGCCGGAGGTGGTCAGGGTCGGCATCACGAACATCTCGCCGACACCGGGCACCAGGTTGCAGCGGACCGCGTCGAACTCCGGGTGCTCCGGCCGCGGGCCGAGCCCGTGCACGTACGCCACCGCGAGCGCGCGCTGCGGCTCGGTGTACGGGGAGCGCTCCGGGTCGCGGGCGAACATCGACACCAGCTCGCCCTTGCCGGCCGAGACCAGCACCAGGTCGTAGGTGCGGGAGAAGTAGTCGAGGTCACCGACGGCCGCGCCGTGGATGACGAGCTGGCCGCCGCGCTGGGCGAAGGTCTCCATCCAGCCGGCCATCTTGACCCGCTGGTCCACCGACTGCGCGTAGCCGTCCAGCCTGCCGACCCAGTCGATGGCCCGCTGGGAGGGGCCGGGGTCGAAGGAGCCGGGGGCGGCGACCGAGACGCCGAGCCCCTCGATCTTCGGGGCCTGGGACTCCCAGAAGTTGAGCTGGAGGTCACGCTCGTGCTGGAGGGCGGTGTCGAACATGCACTGCGTCGACATGACCCGGCCGGAACGGATCTCGTCCGCGGTCCGGTTGGACATCAGGGTGACCTCGTAGCCGTGCGACTGGAGGCCGAGGGCGAGCTGGAGACCGGACTGGCCGGCTCCGACGACGAGTATCTTCCGCATGCGGGGGTGTCTCCTACGGGGGGCTCTGGGCTACTCGGGGGTTACGTCGAGCGCGTGGCCCACCAGGGCCAAGAGGGTCTCGATCGCTGAGATCCGGCGCCGCGCATCCATGATCATGACAGGGATGTGTGCCGGTATGGTCAGTGCCTCCCGCACGTCCTCCGGCCCGAACATCTCGCTGCCGTCGAAGTGGTTGACCGCGACCACGTAGGGCAGGCCGCAGCTCTCGAAGTAGTCCAGCGCCGGGAAGCAGTCCTTGAGCCGGCGGGTGTCGGCCAGGACCACGGCGCCTATCGCGCCGCGCACCAGGTCGTCCCACATGAACCAGAACCGCTGCTGGCCCGGCGTGCCGAACAGGTAGAGCACCAGGTCGTCGTCGAGCGTGATGCGGCCGAAGTCCATGGCCACGGTCGTGGAGGTCTTGTCCGGCGTGGCGGTGAGGTCGTCGGTCTCCTCGCTCGCCTGGGTCATCAGCGCCTCGGTCTGGAGCGGGGTGATCTCCGAGACCGCGGTGACCAGGGTGGTCTTGCCGACGCCGAAGCCGCCCGCCACCACGATCTTCGTGGCGACGGGTGCCCGGCTGCGGTCCTGCTGCCAGGACTTCAGTTCCTCGACGGGCTCGGCCGGGCCGTCGACGAGGGGATTCCCGACGGGGGCGGTCGCGTCAGAGACGGCGGAGTCCACTCAGCACCCTTTCCAGCAGCGCGCGGTCCGGACGGCCGGTGCCGTGACCGGTCCCGGTGCCGTAAACACGGATCTTTCCCTGGTCCGCGAGGTCACTGAGGAGCACCCGGACCACGCCGAGCGGCATTCTCAGCAGCGCGGCGATCTCGGCCACCGTGCGCATACGGCGGCACAGTTCGACGATGGCGACCATCTCCGGCATGACGCGCGGAGCGGGGCCGTTCGCCAGTTCCTTGCGCTCCTCCGGGGCGTCGAGCGCCGCGGTGCTGGCCACGAACGTCTCCACCAGGAGGACGTGGCCGAAGCGGGTGCGGCCGCCGGTGAGCGAGTAGGGGCGCACGCGGGCGGCCTTGCGGTCGCCGCCGCGCGTGGGGAGCTGCGTCTTCTTGGCGATGGCGCTCATCGGACGCTCCCGCTCGGTTCGGACTCCATGGATTTCCGCAGCTCGCTGCGGAGCTCCGGGGTGAGCACGTGCCCGGCCCGGCCGACGAAGAGCGCCATGTGGTACGCGATCACGCTCATGTCGCACTCGGCGGAGCCGTGCACACCGAGCAGCGAGCCGTCACTGATCGACATGACGAAGAGGCTGCCCTCGTCCATGGCGACCATGGTGTGCTTGACCGAGCCGTAGTCCATCAGCTTGGCGGCGCCCACGGTGAGGCTGCCGATGCCGGAGACGATGGTGGCGAGGTCGGCGGCCGAGCCCCGGGGGCCCTTGGTGACCGGCCGGTCCTGCCGCTCCGCCTCGGCGCGGCTCGGGTCGGACGACAGCAGGAGCAGGCCGTCGGAGGAGACGACCGCGACCGACTGGATACCGGGTACTTCCTCGACCAGGTTGGTCAGCAGCCAATGCAGGTTGCGGGCTTCACTGCTCAGTCCGTAGGTACTGGGCGTGGTCAACTGCTTGCCTCCTCGGCGTGTCCCCCCGTGGACTCTTCGGCGTTCGCGCTGGTGGCGGGCCGCTGGTTCTGCGCCGTGTGCTCGGCGATCTCCGCTTCGACGTCGCGGTACCCGGCCTGCGCGCCCTGGCGGAAGCCGCCGAGCCTGCGGCGCAGGGCTTCGGCGTCGACGCCGGTGGCGCGCGGGCGGACCGGGGCCTCGGGCGCGGTGATCTTCGGGGTGCGCTTGGGCAGGCCCTTGCTCGTCAGCTTCTCCTCCGTCTCGTCCGGGGCGCGGTCGTGCGTGGCCTCGGCGGGGAGAGTGGCTGCGGGCTCGGGGGTGGCGGCCGTGTTCCCGTCGGCGGGGGCGGCCGGCGGGAGCAGCAGCTCCATCGTGGTCTCGGGGGCCGACTCCGGCGGTGCGGCGGGCACCGTCTCGGGCGGCAGTTCGCGGGTGGCCTGGCGCGGGATCACCGCGTCGGCGTCGGTCTTCTCGGCCTTCCCGGAAGCGGCGTTGTCCGCCACGGCCTTCTCGGCGAGGGCGACGAGCGGGTCGGTGCCCTTGGGACGGCCGCGCAGCACGTTGGAGTTGGCCTCGGCGTCGGCGCCGGGCAGGGAGAAGCTCTGCGTGGCGTCGGTACGGGTGGCGTGGTGCGGGACCGCGCCGGCCGGGGTCTCCGTGAGCAGCGACTGCGGCAGCACGACGACGGCGGCGACCCCGCCCTGCTTCTGCTCGCGCAACTGGACGCGGATGCCGTGCCGGTGGGCGAGCCGGGCGACGACGTACAGCCCGAGGCCGAGACCGTCCTCGCCCTCCTGCTCGTACGGCGACTCGGGGTCGAAGTCGGCGAGGCGGCCGTTGAGCCGCTCCATGCGCTCGGCGGCCATGCCGATGCCCTCGTCCTGCACCGACAGCATGACCTCGCCGGACTCCAGCAGCCAGGCGGAGACCTCGACGGGCAGGTCGGGCGGGGAGAACGAGCTGGCGTTCTCCATCAGTTCCGCCAGCAGGTGGGAGAGGTCGTCGGCGGCGAAGCCGGCCACATGGGCGTGCGGGGGCAGCGCGGCGATACGGACGCGCTCGTACCGCTCGATCTCGCTGACGGCCGCGCGGACCACGTCGACCAGCGGGACCGGGCCGTGCGCGGGCTGGATGTGCTCGGTGCCGGAGAGGACCAGGAGGTTCTCGCTGTGGCGCCGCATGACCGTGGCGAAGTGGTCCAGCTTGAACAGGGTGGCCAGGCGCTCCGGGTCCTGCTCACGCTCCTCCAGCCCCTCGATCACGGAGAGCTGGCGCTCGACCAGGCCGAGGGTGCGCAGCGCGAGGTTGACGAAGGTGCCGCCGATGCTCTCCCGCAGCCGCTCCAGCTGGGCGCTGGATTCGCTCAGTTCGGCGCGCAGCTCCTCGCGGGCGTCGGCCATCTTCTGGCGCTGGCCGACCAGGTGCTTGCGGTCGGCCTCCAGGGTGGCGACGCGCTCGTGCAGGGCGACGGCGTGCGCGTGCAGGGCGTTCACGGAGCGGACGACCTGGGCGAACTCGTCGTTGCGCCCGGTGAAGGCGATCGGCTCCTGCCCGGCGGGGTCCTCGGCGCCGGCCAGGCGGGCCGAGCCCCGGCGCAGCACGGAGAGCGGGCGGGTCAGGGTGCGGGCCATGGCGGTGGCGACGCCGACGGCGACCAGCATCAGGGCGCCGAGCACCGCGATCCGGATCTCCAGGCCGGTGACGTCGTCGTCCCGCAGGGTGGCGAGGCTCTGCCCCTGGCGCTCGTAGAGGGCGGACTCGGCGCCGCGCATCAGGTCGACGCGGGCGGAGAGCGCGGCGTCCAGCTTCTTGGGGCTGACGGCGAGCTGCCGGTCGCCGAAGGTGGGCTGGCCGGTGAGGAAGTCCAGGTACTTGTCGGCGGAGTTGACCTCCGGGCCGGTGACCGTGGAGTCGTAGGAGGTGACGGCCGCCTGGGGCGCGGTCTCGCGGAAGGTGGCGAGGCCGGCGTCGGCGCGCAGCCGGGCCCGCTGGGCGGCGGCGGTGAGCGCGTCGCGGCGGGCGGTGTCGGCCTGGGAGCTGCCACTGGTGGTGACGGGCAGGCCGGTGACCGGGCTGATCGAGGTGCTGGGTGTGGACGGGACGCTCAGCGCGGCCAGCAGCAGACCGCGCGCGGCGGCGGACTGCTGGACGGCGGTGTCCAGACCGGCGAGCGCGTAGGCCCCGGAGCCCGCGCGCGGGGGCGTCCGGTCGGCCAGCTCCTCGGCGAGCCGGTGCAGCTCGGTGATGGTGGCCGAGTACGCCTGGTGGGTGCGCAGCGCGTCGGTCTTGCCGGTCAGGGCCGCGCGGCGGACGGTGGCGATGCCGTCCAGCGCGGTACGCAGCCGGGACGGCAGGTCGGTGTCCGTGCGCAGGTCCTCGACCTGGCGGTCGACGCGGGTGCCGCGCTGCTCGGAGGGCGCCTTGGTCTTGGGGCGTCCGGCGGCCACGTAGGAGGTGACCTCGTCGCGCTCGTCGGCCAGCGAGTGGGCGAGCGCGAGGGCGTCCTGCGTCTCGTCCGCGAGCGTCACCAGCTTCTGGGACTCATGGAGGTCCCCGGAGGCGGTGAGCAGGGCGGGGGCGCCTGCCGCGGCTATGGCGGCGGCCACCACGGCCACGGCGACGATCAGCCGGTTGCGCACATGGGTGGGGCGTCCAGCGCCCACGGGGTTCTGCTCGGCGGTCCCCTCGGGGGCCGTCTGCCTGCCTGTGCGCCGAGGCCGCTTCATCTGCACCGGTGCTCGCAATCCTGAACTCGTCTACGGAAGGGCCGGGCGGCGCCCCCTCGTCTCGGTGCCAAGTGGTGCGGACACCCGGTTCGTGGTTCCCGACCCTCCCAGCGCCGGTGGGCAGTGGCCGCGCATCACCTGACCCGCCACCCGAAGGAGTGAACATCGGAGGGGAGTTGGCGGGCAAGTCGTGACGGCGCGCCGGACGCCCTTGCGCGGCGGGCCGGTTGGACGCGGGAAGCAGGCTTTGGCAATATTCGCCGCCACGCATTCCCGGACCATGCCAATTGCCGCCAATTCCGGCGTCTGAGCTGGGCGGTCACGCCGATCCGGGTGCGCACTCCGGCCGTTGCCCCGTCTCGTGAAGGGTTCGTGCAGACTGGCGGGGTGCGTACTGATCTCGTCTCGGAACCCGGCACCGCCGGCCGGCCCAACGAGGACTTCGCGGGGGTCGGACTACCCGCCTGCGGTCAGGGCGGTTGCGTGATCTTGCTGGACGGAGTGACACCGCCTCCGTACGCGCCGGGCTGCTCGCACCCGGTGCCCTGGTTCACCGCCCGGCTGGGTGGCGCGCTGACCGAACTGACCGTTTCCCACCGAGATCTGACGCTGGTCGAGATTCTCGGCCGGGCGATCACCCAAACATCGAAGGCCCATCTGACCACCTGTGACCTTTCTCACCCGCGTACGCCCCAGGCGACGGTGGTGCTGGTCCGCTGGTCGGCACGGACGGTCGAGTACCTGGTGCTCTCGGACTCCGCGCTGCTGCTGCGCGCCCCGGACGGCACCGTGACCCCGGTGCTGGACGACCGGCTGGCCAGGCTGCCGCGCGGGGCGCTGGCGAGCGCGGAACGGGTGGACGCCGAGCTGCGCAACAAGGAGGGCGGCTTCTTCACGGCCGCCGCCGACCCCGCCGTGGCCCGGCACGCGGTCACCGGCACGGTGCCGCGCGACTCGGTGCGTTCGCTGGTGGCGCTGACGGACGGCGCGGCCCGCTGGACGGAGAAGTTCCACGAGGGCGACTGGACGGCCCTGTTCGACCTGGTCGCCAAGGAGGGCACCCGTGCCCTGGTGGACCGGGTGCGGGAACTGGAGCTGGCGGACCGCGAGGATCGGGCGTTCCTGGGCCGCAGCAAGACCCACGACGACGCGACGGCCGTCCACGTGGAGCTGTGAAGGGCCGCCGGACAAACGGCTACTTCTCCGCGATGCCGTTCAACTCGTGCAGCAGCCGTGCGAGTTCGGCGACCTCGCGGCGGTCCCAGTGGGCGAGCTGGCTGACGTAGCGGGCACGGCGGGCCTCCCTGACCTGGCCCACCCGGCCCCGGCCGTCGCCGGTGAGGGTGACCAGCCAGGCGCGGCCGTCGGCCGGGTCGGGCTCGCGGGCGATCAGGCCGAGGTCCTCCAGGGCGCGCAACTGGCGGGACATGGTGGCCTTGCCGACGCCGATGTAGGCGGCCAGATCGGTGGCCCGCTGGGCGCCCTGCTCGTCGAGCCGGATGAGCAGCCCGTACGCGGCCGGTTCCAGGTCGGGGTGGACCTCGCGCGCCATCTCCCCCTGATTGGCCCGCGCCCGCCGCAGCAGCACGGTCAGTTCACGCTCCAGTGCCAGGAATTCCTGGTCGACACAGCGCGGCGCCACGGGTGCGGTGCCCTCGCCCGTACCGTTGTTCCCGTCCTCGTGCACCTCAGTACCCCTGCCCGGTTTCGCCGTCTGAAATTTTCTGCCGGACCCCGTCATCGCCGCAGCTCCGTCAGTATTTCGCAGGCGTAGACCAACGGCGGCATCCGGACCCTCTTCCCACCCCCGCATCTACGTGCGTAGCTTCTTGGACGGGCCCCTCGCGGCGGCCCGGCGCAACAGGCTCGTCGGTCATTTCCGGTCCCCCACTTTCACCCCGAAAGGCCACGCCATGCCCGTGCACAGACCCGGTCCCGCCCGCCCGCGCACGTCCGCCGTCCTGGTCACGGCCCTGCTCGGCGCGCTCAGCCTCGTCCTCGGCGTCCTCGGCGCCGCCCCCGCCCAGGCCGCGCCCCACCGCGGCGACGCCTACCTCGGCATGGGCGTCCTCTCCCACGACGGCCGCTCCGGCACCCCGGCCGGCACCAGGGTCGCCCAGACCGAGGGCGTCGACGTCTCCGGCCACCAGGGCAACGTCGACTGGGCCACGCTGTGGAACAGCGGAGTCCGCTGGGCCTACACCAAGGCCACGGAGGGCACGTACTACACCAACCCGTACTTCGCCCAGCAGTACAACGGCTCGTACAACGTGGGCATGATCCGGGGCGCGTACCACTTCGCCACCCCGGACACCACGAGCGGCGCGGTGCAGGCGAACTACTTCGTGGACCACGGCGGCGGCTGGTCGCGGGACGGGCGGACGCTGCCCGGCGTGCTGGACATCGAGTGGAACCCGTACGGCGACGCCTGCTACGGCATGGCCGGGGCCGCGATGACCAACTGGATCGCGGATTTCCTCAACACCTACCGGGCGCGCACCGGCCGCGACGCGGTGATCTACACGGCGACGAGCTGGTGGACCCAGTGCACGGGCAACACCCCCGCCTTCGGCGCGGTCAACCCGCTGTGGATCGCCCGGTACGCCACCGCGCCGGGCACGCTGCCCGCCGGCTGGGGCGTGCAGACGATGTGGCAGTACACCTCCTCCGGCCCGACGGTCGGGGACCACGACAAGTTCAACGGCGCCCTGGACCGGGTGCAGGCGCTGGCCAACGGCTGAGCCCTCCGCGCACGCGAAAGGCCCGAGCCCCCTTCGCACAGGGGACTCGGGCCTTCGCCCTTCTCAGGCCGCGACCGGCACCTCCGCCACGCCGGCGGGCGCGAGGGCCAGCTCCAGCACCTGGCGGACGTCGGTCACCGCGTGCACGTCGAGCTTCTCCAGCACCTCGGCCGGGACGTCGTCCAGGTCGGCCTCGTTGCGCTTGGGGATGATCACGGTGGTCACCCCGGCGCGGTGCGCGGCGAGCAGCTTCTGCTTCACCCCGCCGATCGGCAGCACCCGCCCGGTGAGCGAGACCTCGCCGGTCATCGCCACGTCCGTGCGGACCAGCCGGCCGGAGAGCAGGGAGGCCAGCGCGGTGGTCATGGTGACGCCCGCGCTCGGCCCGTCCTTGGGGACCGCACCCGCCGGGAAGTGGATGTGCACACCCCGGTCCTTCAGGTCGGCCACCGGCAGCTCCAGCTCGGCGCCCCGGCTGCGCAGGAAGCTCAGCGCGATCTGCGCCGACTCCTTCATCACGTCACCGAGCTGACCGGTCAGGGTCAGCCCCGCCGCGCCCGTCTCCGGGTCGGCGAGCGACGCCTCGACGTACAGCACGTCGCCGCCGGCGCCGGTGACCGCGAGCCCGGTCGCCACACCAGGCACGGCGGTACGGCGCTCGGCCGGGTCCTGCGCGGACTCGGGCACGTGGTGCGGACGGCCCACCAGAGCGCGCAGGTCCTCCTCGCGGACGGTGAACGGCAGTTCCCGCTCGCCCAGTTCGTGCTGGGCCGCGACCTTGCGCAGCAGCCGCGCCACGGTCCGCTCCAGGGTGCGCACGCCCGCCTCGCGGGTGTACTCCCCGGCGAGCTTGCGCAGCGCGCCCTCCTCCAGCGCGACCTCGTCGCCGGTGAGACCGGCCCGCTCCAACTGGCGCGGGAGCAGGTGGTCGCGGGCGATGACGACCTTCTCGTCCTCGGTGTAGCCGTCGAGCCGGACGATCTCCATCCGGTCGGCCAGCGCCTCCGGGATCGCCTCCAGCACATTGGCGGTGGCGAGGAAGACCACGTCGGACAGGTCGAGTTCGACCTCCAGGTAGTGGTCCCGGAAGGTGTGGTTCTGTGCCGGGTCCAGCACTTCGAGCAGGGCCGCGGCCGGGTCGCCCCGGAAGTCCGAGCCGACCTTGTCGATCTCGTCGAGCAGCACGACCGGGTTCATCGACCCGGCCTCCTTGACCGCGCGGACGATACGGCCGGGCAGAGCGCCGACGTAGGTGCGCCGGTGGCCCCGGATCTCCGCCTCGTCGCGGACACCGCCGAGGGCGACCCGGACGAACTTGCGGCCCATCGCGTGCGCCACCGATTCGCCAAGGCTCGTCTTTCCGACACCGGGCGGCCCGACCAGCGCCAGCACGGCACCGCCGCGCCGTCCGCCGATCACACCGAGGCCGCGCTCACCGCGTCGCTTGCGCACCGCGAGGTACTCGGTGATGCGCGCCTTCACGTCGTCCAGACCGGCGTGCTCGGCGTCCAGGATCTCCTTGGCGCCCTGGATGTCGTACGCGTCCTCGGTCCGCTCGTTCCACGGCATCTCCAGGACGGTGTCCAGCCAGGTGCGGATCCAGGAGCCCTCGGGCGACTGGTCGGAGGAGCGCTCCAGCTTCTCCACTTCCTTGAGCGCGGCCTCGCGGACGTGTTCGGGCAGGTCGGCGGACTCCACGCGGGCGCGGTAGTCGTCGGACTCCTCGGCCGCGTCCGGGCCGTCGCCGTTCAGCTCGCGCAGCTCCTTGCGGACCGCCTCGAGCTGGCGGCGCAGCAGGAACTCGCGCTGCTGCTTGTCGACGCCCTCCTGGACGTCCTTGGCGATGGTCTCGGCCACGTCCTGCTCGGCGAGGTGGTCGCGGAGCTGCTGGGTGGCCAGCTTCAGGCGGGCCACCGGGTCGGTGGTCTCCAGCAGCTCGGTCTTCTGGTCGGTGGTGAGGAACGGCGAGTAACCGGAGTTGTCGGCGAGCGCGGAGACGTCGTCGATGGCCTGGACCCGGTCCACGACCTGCCAGGCGCCGCGCTTGCGGAGCCAGGTGGTGGCCAGCGCCTTGTACTCCTTGACCAGGTCGGTCACCTGGCCGGGCAGCGGGTCGGGCACCGTCTCCTCGACCTGGGCGCCCTCGACCCACAGCGCGGCGCCGGGGCCGGTGGTGCCCGCGCCGATGCGCACCCGGTGGCGGCCCTTGACCAGGGCGCCGGGGTCGCCGTCGGCGAGTCTGCCGACCTGCTCGACGGTGCCGAGCACGCCGGTCTTCGCGTAGGTGCCGTCGATGCGCGGGACCAGCAGCACCTTGGGCTTGCCGGACTCCGCACGCGCGGCGGACTGGGCGGCCTCCACGGCGGCCCGGATCTCGGCGTCGCTCAGATCCAGCGGAACGACCATGCCGGGCAGCACGACCTCACCGTCGAGCGGCAGCACGGGCAGGACGAGCGTGAACTCCATGGACTCACCCGACTCAGCAGCCATGATCTCCCCTTCGGCAGTCAACTTGAGTAACACTGACTCAATGCTCCTGAGTGGTTCAATGTTCCCCGAACGTCGTTCGCTCTGGGCGAACGAAGACTCGCCGGACGGGCGGGGCAGGATGTCGGGCATGACTGCCACGCACGACAGCGCCGCGGACACGGTGGTCCTGGACCGGCGCGAGGGACCGTACGGGGAGGTGGCGCTGCGCCGCAGCGGGGCGCTGCTCCAGATCATCGCCAACGGGTGCTTCCTGATGGACACCTCCGACGGCCGCTCGGAGCGGCTGCTGGTGGACGCGGCGCGGGACGCGCTGGACGACCGCCCGGCGCCGGAGGTGCTGATCGGCGGGCTCGGCGTCGGCTTCTCCCTGGCGCACGCGGCCGCCGACCCCCGCTGGGGACGCATCACCGTGATCGAGCGCGAGCCCGCCGTCATCGACTGGCACCGCACCGGCCCGCTGGCCGAGATCTCCGCCGAGGCACTGGCCGACCCGCGCACGCGCGTCGTGGAGGCGGATCTCGTCGATTTCGTCAATGAGACATCCGACACGTTCGACGCGGTGTGCCTCGACATCGACAACGGTCCCGGCTGGACCGTCACGGAGGGCAACGAAGGGCTCTACACACCACGCGGACTCGCCGCGTGCGCAAGGGTGTTGAGGCCCGGCGGGGTACTGGCGACGTGGTCGGCGCAACCCTCTCCGGAATTTGAAGGAACCTTGCGGAATGCCGGGTTCCGACAGGTGCGTACCGAAGAGGTCCCCGTTGCCCGTGGCGTTCCCGACGTGGTCCATCTCGCCGTCCGACCTGGATAGCGACGGCCCGGCGTGTCCCCGTAATGTGCAGCGTGACGCGGATCATTCAAGCGTCAATCGCAGTCATGGGATCACCCCACGGATTCCGGAAAGCAACAGGGGCGGGCGATGGAGCAGACACACACCTCCCAGACCGGTGCGGCGACGACGTCACAGGGCGCGCAGCGCCGGGTACTGGTCGTCGAGGACGACCCCACGATCGTCGACGCCATCGCGGCCCGGCTCCGCGCCGAGGGATTCCTCGTGCAGACCGCCGGTGACGGTCCGTCGGCGGTGGACACGGCCGAGGCCTGGCAGCCCGACCTGCTGATCCTCGACATCATGCTGCCCGGCTTCGACGGCCTGGAGGTCTGCCGCCGCGTGCAGGCGTCCCGCCCGGTGCCGGTGATGATGCTCACCGCGCGCGACGACGAGACCGACATGCTGGTGGGTCTCGGGGTCGGCGCCGACGACTACATGACCAAGCCGTTCTCCATGCGGGAGCTGGCCGCGCGCGTGCACGTCCTGTTGCGCCGCATGGAGCGCGCCGCGCTCGCCGCGACCACGCCCCGCTCCGGGATACTCCGCCTCGGTGAGCTGGAGATCGACCACGCCCAGCGCCGGGTGCGGGTGAAGTCGGACGACGTCCACCTGACGCCCACCGAGTTCGACCTGCTGGTGTGCCTGGCCAACACCCCGCGCGCGGTGCTCTCCCGCGAGCAACTGCTCGCCGAGGTCTGGGACTGGGCCGACGCCTCCGGCACCCGGACCGTGGACAGCCACATCAAGGCCCTGCGCCGGAAGATCGGCGCCGAGCGCATCCGCACGGTGCACGGGGTCGGTTACGCGCTGGAGACGCCGACGCCGTGAGCCTCGGACGGGAAACGGGGCGCCGGCACTCCGGGGACGGACCCTGGGGCGGCGTACGCCCCTTCTCGATCAAGACCAAGCTGGGCGCGCTGGTCGTCATCTCGGTGCTGATCACCACCGGTCTCTCCATGATCGCGGTGCACACCAAGACCGAGCTGCGCTTCATCACGGTCTTCTCGATGATCGCCACGCTGCTGATCACCCAGTTCGTGGCCCACTCGCTCACCGCGCCGCTGGACGAGATGAACGCGGTGGCCCGCTCCATCTCGCACGGCGACTACACGCGCCGGGTGAGCGAGGGCCGCCGCGACGAACTCGGCGACCTCGCCGTGACGATCAACGTCATGGCGGACGAGCTGGAGGCACAGGACCTCCAGCGCAAGGAGCTGGTGGCGAACGTCTCGCACGAGCTGCGCACCCCCATCGCGGGCCTGCGCGCCGTGCTGGAGAACATCGTCGACGGAGTCACCGAGGCCGACCCGGAGACCATGCGCACCGCGCTGCGCCAGACCGACCGGCTCGGCCGGCTGGTGGAGACCCTGCTCGACCTCTCCCGCCTCGACAACGGCGTGGTCCCGCTGAAGGCCCGCCGCTTCGAGGTCTGGCCGTACCTGTCCGGGGTGCTCAAGGAGGCCAACATGGTCGCCTCCGCGCGCGCCGGCATCGCCTCCGGCTCCGGCAGCCACACCCGTACCGACGTGCATCTGCACCTGGACGTGTCCCCGCCGGAGCTGACCGCGCACGCCGACCCGGAGCGCATCCACCAGGTCGTGGCGAACCTCATAGACAACGCGGTCAAGCACAGCCCGCCGCACGGCCGGGTGACGGTGAAGGCCCGGCGCGGCCCGCGTCCGGAGTCGCTGGAGCTGGAGGTGCTGGACGAGGGTCCGGGCATCCCCCGCTCGGAGTGGCACCGCGTGTTCGAACGGTTCAACCGGGGCCAGGTGACCCGCCCGCACGGTCCGGGCAGCGACGGCGGCACCGGTCTGGGGCTGGCCATCGCCCGCTGGGCGGTGGATCTGCACGGCGGCCGGATCGGTGTGGCCGAATCCGAGCGGGGCTGCCGGATCATCGTCACCCTTCCGGGAGTCGCTCCGGCGTCGAGTTGACGCTCCGGGCCCGCATGGGGTTCAGTCGAATGATCAAGATCACATACGTTCGCCGAGGCGGACACGTGTGATCAGGCACGGGCCAGCGCGATGCGCCGAGCGAGGACGCTCAGGGCCCCGATCAGGCGTGCCCGCGACTCCCCACCCGTATCCGGAACCCCGCTTGTTTCCCGCCATTTCGCAGCCCGAAACGCGGTTCCCGATGTGACTTGCACGACGATGAACGGGCCCGACCTGACCTTCCCCCTCCGGGAGGCGTAGCCTTTATTCCCGCTGTCCATCACCTTGTGAAGCGGAAGAGGGCGGTTACCGCCGTGTCGCCACAGTCCCCCAGTAACTCGAACGTCTCCACCGACGACCAAGCCGGGAAGAACGCCGCTGCGGCGTTCGGCCCGAACGAGTGGCTCGTCGACGAGATCTATCAGCAGTACCTCCAGGACCCGAATTCGGTAGACCGTGCCTGGTGGGACTTCTTCGCCGATTACAAGCCGGGGGCGCCCGCCGCCTCGGCTCCGGCGGGTACCGCGGCCGCGGGGGCCGCGGGCACCACCCCCACCGCTCCCCCTGCCCAGGCCGCACCGGCTCCGGCCGCGCCCGCCCAGGCACCGGCGCAGGCCCCGGCTCCGGCCGCCAAGCCCGCCCAGGCACCGGCGCAGGCACCCGCGGCCAAGGCCGCCCCGGCCGCGCAGGCCCCGGCGAAGCCGGCCCCGGCGCCCGCCGCCAAGCCGAAGGCCGCCGCCGCGCCCGCCACGGAGGCCCCCGAGGGCCCCGAGTACGTGACGCTGCGCGGTCCGTCCGCCGCCGTGGTGAAGAACATGAACGCCTCGCTGGAGCTGCCGACCGCCACCTCGGTCCGCGCGGTCCCGGTGAAGCTGCTGTTCGACAACCGCATCGTCATCAACAACCACCTCAAGCGCGCCCGCGGCGGGAAGATCTCCTTCACGCACCTCATCGGGTTCGCCATGGTGCAGGCCATCAAGGCCATGCCGGCGATGAACTACTCGTTCGGCGAGAAGGACGGCAAGCCGACCCTGGTCAAGCCGCCGCACGTGAACCTCGGTCTGGCCATCGACCTGGTGAAGCCCAACGGCGACCGCCAGCTCGTCGTCGCGGCCATCAAGAAGGCCGAGACGCTGAACTTCTTCGAGTTCTGGCAGGCCTACGAGGACATCGTCCGCCGCGCCCGCGAGGGCAAGCTCACGATGGACGACTTCACCGGTGTCACGGTCTCCCTGACCAACCCCGGCGGCCTCGGCACCGTGCACTCCGTGCCGCGCCTGATGCCCGGCCAGTCCGTGATCATGGGCGTCGGCTCCATGGACTACCCGGCGGAGTTCCAGGGCACCAGCCAGGACACCCTGAACAAGCTCGGCGTCTCCAAGGTCATGACGCTCACGTCGACCTACGACCACCGGGTCATCCAGGGCGCCGCCTCCGGCGAGTTCCTGCGCCAGGTCGCCAACCTGCTCCTCGGCGAGAACGGCTTCTACGACGACATCTTCGAGGCGCTGCGCATCCCCTACGAGCCGGTCCGCTGGCTCAAGGACATCGACGCCAGCCACGACGACGACGTCACCAAGGCCGCCCGTGTCTTCGAGCTGATCCACTCCTACCGGGTCCGCGGCCACGTCATGGCCGACACCGACCCGCTGGAGTACCAGCAGCGCAAGCACCCCGACCTGGACATCACCGAGCACGGGCTCACCCTGTGGGACCTGGAGCGCGAGTTCGCCGTCGGCGGCTTCGCCGGCAAGTCGATGATGAAGCTGCGCGACATCCTGGGCGTGCTGCGCGACTCGTACTGCCGCACCACCGGCATCGAGTTCATGCACATCCAGGACCCCAAGCAGCGCAAGTGGATCCAGGACCGCGTCGAGCGCCCGCACTCCAAGCCGGAGCGCGAGGAGCAGCTTCGCATCCTGCGCCGCCTGAACGCCGCCGAGGCGTTCGAGACGTTCCTGCAGACCAAGTACGTCGGCCAGAAGCGGTTCTCCCTGGAGGGCGGCGAGTCCGTCATCCCGCTGCTGGACGCGGTCATCGACTCGGCCGCCGAGTCGCGCCTGGACGAGGTCGTCATCGGCATGGCCCACCGCGGCCGGCTGAACGTGCTCGCCAACATCGTCGGCAAGTCGTACGCGCAGATCTTCCGGGAGTTCGAGGGCAACCTCGACCCGAAGTCGATGCACGGCTCCGGTGACGTGAAGTACCACCTGGGCGCCGAGGGCACCTTCACCGGGCTGGACGGCGAGCAGATCGCGGTCTCCCTGGTCGCCAACCCCTCGCACCTGGAGGCGGTCGACCCGGTCCTGGAGGGCGTCGCCCGCGCCAAGCAGGACATCATCAACAAGGGCGGCACGGACTTCACCGTGCTGCCGGTGGCGATCCACGGCGACGCGGCCTTCGCGGGCCAGGGCGTGGTGGCCGAGACCCTGAACATGTCGCAGCTCCGCGGCTACCGCACCGGCGGCACGGTCCACATCGTCATCAACAACCAGGTCGGCTTCACCGCGGCGCCCGAGTCCTCGCGCTCCTCGATGTACGCCACCGACGTGGCCCGCATGATCGAGGCCCCGATCTTCCACGTGAACGGCGACGACCCGGAGGCCGTCGTGCGCGTGGCGCGGCTCGCCTTCGAGTTCCGCCAGGCGTTCAACAAGGACGTGGTGATCGACCTCATCTGCTACCGCCGCCGCGGTCACAACGAGTCGGACAACCCGGCCTTCACCCAGCCGCTGATGTACGACCTGATCGACAAGAAGCGCTCGGTGCGCAAGCTGTACACCGAGTCCCTGATCGGTCGCGGTGACATCACCCTGGAGGAGGCCGAGCAGGCGCTCCAGGACTACCAGGGCCAGCTCGAGAAGGTCTTCACCGAGGTCCGCGAGGTCACCTCGCAGCCGGCGCAGGGCGAGTCCCAGCCGCCCAAGGACGGCTTCCCGGCGGCGGTCCCGACCGCGATCTCCGCGGAGGTCGTCAAGCGGATCGCCGAGTCCCAGGTCAACGTCCCGGACAACATCACCGTCCACCCGCGGCTCCAGCCGCAGCTCCAGCGCCGCGCGGCGATGGTCGAGGACGGCACGATCGACTGGGGCATGGGCGAGACCCTGGCCGTCGGCTCGCTGCTGCTGGAGGGCACCCCGGTCCGTCTCGCGGGCCAGGACTCCCAGCGCGGCACCTTCGGCCAGCGCCACGCGGTGCTCATCGACCGGGAGACCGGCGAGGAGTACACCCCGCTGCAGTACCTCTCCGAGGACCAGGCGCGGCTGAACGTCTACAACTCCCTGCTCTCCGAGTACGCGGCCATGGGCTTCGAGTACGGCTACTCGCTGGCCCGCCCGGACGCGCTGGTGATGTGGGAGGCGCAGTTCGGCGACTTCGTCAACGGCGCGCAGACGGTCGTCGACGAGTTCATCTCCTCGGCCGAGCAGAAGTGGAACCAGACCTCCGGTGTGGTCCTGCTGCTGCCGCACGGTTACGAGGGCCAGGGCCCGGACCACTCCTCGGCCCGTCCGGAGCGGTTCCTGCAGCTCTGCGCGCAGAACAACATGACGGTCGCCATGCCGACCTCGCCGGCGAACTACTTCCACCTGCTGCGCTGGCAGGTCCACAACCCGGACCACAAGCCGCTGATCGTCTTCACCCCGAAGTCGATGCTGCGTCTGAAGGCGGCGGCCTCGAAGGCGGAGGAGTTCACCTCCGGCGAGTTCCGCCCGGTCATCGGCGACGACACGGTCGACCCGGCCGCCGTCCGCAAGGTCGTGTTCTGCTCCGGCAAGGTCTACTACGACCTGGAGGCCGGCCGGCAGAAGCGCGGCGCCACGGACACGGCGATCATCCGCATCGAGCGGCTGTACCCGCTGCCCGGCGCCGAGGTCCAGGCCGAGGTCAACAAGTACCCGAACGCCGAGAAGTACCTGTGGGTGCAGGAGGAGCCGGCGAACCAGGGTGCGTGGCCGTTCATCGCGCTCAACCTGATCGACCACCTGGACCTGGCCGTCGGTGCCGACGTCCCGGCTGGCGAGCGCCTGCGCCGCATCTCGCGCGCGCACGGTTCCTCCCCGGCGGTGGGCTCCGCCAAGCGCCACCAGGCGGAGCAGGAGCAGTTGGTGAACGAGGTCTTCGAGGCGTGACCTCCGCCCGCTGAGCAGTGCACAAGGGCCCGGCCCTCTGGATCTGATCCGGAGGGCCGGGCCCTTCGCTGTCCCGGCGGCGCCCAGCCACCTCTCGCCCTGCCACGGCCGCGGGCGGGCAGCGGCTCGACCCATCTCGCCGTCGTGCTCGCCCCGGCCCGGAAGTGGCACCGCTTCCGGGCCGGGGCACCGCTCCGCCCGTGGCCCCGCCCCGCGCGGAGCGCCTCAGCTCGCCTGCGGCTCGAAGTCCCAGTAGGGCCTGTTGCGGGAGCGGGCGGAGATGGTGTGGACGTGCTGGGGGCCGAGGGTGGCGGCGAGGTCGGCCAGGGCCTCCTGTTCGACCTTCTCCGCCTGCTGGCGGTCGCGCAGGGCGCGCAGGTCGGCCGCGTAGGCGACGCGCGCGGTCAGGGTGAGGGGGTGGGTGCGGCCGAGGGTGTCGGTGGCGCGCAGGATGGTGATCTGGCTGAGGTCGGCGGCGGACTCGGTGTCCCCGACGAGGTTGCGCAGCGCGGCCGCGTTGACGGCGCAGCCCAGCGCATACGGGTGGGTCTCCCCCAGCGCTGCGGTCATGTCGGCGAGGCTCTGCTCGATCAGTACGTGGGCGTGGTCGCGTTCGCCGACGCTGCGCAGCACCAGGGCGTGGTTGGCGCGGGCGCCGATGATGAAGGGGTGGCCCTCGGGCAGCAGCAGTTCGTAGCGGGCGAGGACCGATTCGCTGGCCTCGCGGGCCTGGTCGATGTCGCCGTGCTCGCGGGCGAAGCAGCTCTGGCTGACGGCGGCGGCCAGGGTGTGCGTGTGGCTGTCCCCGAGCTTGCGCTCCAGCCCCTCCAGTACGCGGGTGAGCAGTTCGCCCGCCCCGGCCCGGTCGCCGCCGCGCAGCCGGCACAGGGCGAGGTTGTGCTCGGCGCGCAGGGTGTTCTGGTTGTCCGGGCCCATGACGATGCGGTACTCGCGGACGTTCTTGGTCTGGATGGACTCGGCCTCGGAGTAGCGGCCCAGCAGGCGCAGGTCGACCGCGTAGGAGACCTCGGAGAACAGGGTCCAGGGGTGACGGCCCTTGAGGAGCTGGCGGCGGGCCTCCAGGGTGCGGGTGTCGAAGCCGCGGGCCTGCTCGTACCGGCCGAGGAGGCGCAGGGTGAAGCCGAGGTTGTTCTGGGCGTTGAGGGTGCGCGAGTCGTGCTCGCCGAACAGCTCGCGGTAGGTGGGGTAGAGCCATTCGTCGAGTTCGAGGGCGGCGTCGTACTGACCGAGTTCGCGCAGGTCGGCGGCGAGTCCGCCGGCCATCCTGAGGTGGTCGAGGTCGTGTTCACCGCGTTCGGCGAGCAGTTGCTCGCGGGCCGCCCGGTCGATGGCCTCGGTCTCCTGGAAGCGGCCGGCCGAGCGCAGCAGGTTGGCGTAGTGGTAGGTCACCTCCCAGACCCGGGGGTGGGACTCGCCGAGCAGCTCGCGCCAGGTGGCGAGGGCGCGGCCGCCGAGGTTGACGCCGGCGGTGTACTCCCCCGCGAACAGCATGTACCGCAGGCAGTTGAGCACCAGCCCCTGCACCCGGCGGTCCTTGCTGCGCAGCACGTCGGCGTACTTGAGGTGCGGGACGATCTCGGCGTACGCGTCCCAGTTGCGGGTGTCGGTGGGGCGGCCGGGGTCGGCCTCGGCGAGGGCGCGGCGGACCACCTCGATGAACTCTCTCCGGTCGGCCTCGGGCATGTCCTTGTGCACGATCTGGTGGACCATCCGGTGCAGGTAGACCGACTCGCCGGATGCGACGGCCTCGTCCAGCATGGCCTCGTGCGACTCCAGCCGGACCACGGAGTACTGGCGCAACTGGTTGACGGCCTTGTTCCACAGCAGCGGGTCGTCCAGCAGCCCGGCGAGCTGTTCGGGCAGGTCGTCGTGGTTCATCTCCTTCAGCAGCCTGACCGGGATGAAGCCGGGGGCGAAGAAGGTGCACAGCCTCAGCAGGTCGACGGACTCGGGGACGGTCTCGCGGAGCTTGTTCAGCAGTATCGACCAGGCGGTCTGGAAGGCGAGCGGGAAGTCCGCGGACACCTTGACCACGTCCTGGTCGATCCCGCCGTCCAGCAGGGCGATGTACTCCTCCACCGAGAGGTCGGAGTCGTTGAGCCAGCCCGCGGTCTGGTCGAGCAGCAGCGGCAGGTTCTCCAGCGCCTGGGCGAGCTGGTCGGCGTCGGGCTCGGTGAGCCGGGGCGCGCGGCGGCGGATGAAGGCGACCGACTCGTCGCGGCTGTAGACGGGGACTTCGAGGAGCTTGCTGTTGTGCTCCCCCCACTCGGGGTTGCGGGAGGTGATGAGGACGTGGCCGGGGCCGGTGGGGACGAGGTCCCAGATCTGGTCGGGTTCGTCGGCGCCGTCCAGCACGAGCAGCCAGCGGGAGTACGGGGTGCCCCGGCGCAGCGCGTCCCGGACCGCGCGCAGCCGCTCGCCGTACTCGGCGCCGGTGGACAGGCCGAGTTTGGGGGCGAGTTCGGCGAGGAGGCGGCGGTAGCTGACGCGTTTCTCGGCGTTGACCCACCACACCACGTCGTACTCGGAGCCGAAGCGGTAGACGTACTCGGCGGCGAGCTGGGTCTTGCCGACGCCGGACATGCCGTGCAGGGTGAGGACGCCCGCGCCGGGGTCGCTGCCCTGGAGCAGGTGATAGGCGTCGTTGAGCAGCGGTTCGCGGCCGGTGAAGCGGGTGTTGCGGCGCGGCACCCCGCCCCACACGTCGGGCATGGCGGCCGGGAAGCGGGGCGCGGGGCGGGCCGGGTCGTCGGCCGGGCGGGCGTCGTGGGGCAGGTCGAGGCGGTCCAGCAGGCGGCGTTCGGCCTCGTCGGCGCCCATGTTGGTGAGGTCGACGGGGGCGAGCGCGGCGACGGCGGAGGGCAGCGAGGCGTTGGTGACGGAGACGGCGGCGAACCGGCCGGGGTCGGCGCCGACGACCTCGCGCAGGGCCGCGTTCCACTCGTCGTGGCCGCGCGGGCCGAGCTGGAAGTACCACTCGCTGACCACGATCAGGGTGCGGCCCTCGGCGAGGGTCAGGTCGCGCAGCAGGTCGGTGAGGGACTGGTCCGGGGGCGCGTCCCAGCGCAGGTAGACCACTCTGAGGCCGCGCCGCTCCAGCCGGTCCCCGATCCAGGCCGCCCAGGCCCGGTTGAACCCGGCGAAGCTGATGGTGACGGTCTGCCTCGCGGCCCCGTTCCCGTTCGGTGCCGGCGTACGGGCTTCAGACATGCGGCGGCCTCCAGCACGTAGACAGGAAATCGTAGAACCTCGGCGCGGCTCTGGGGAGTACGGCGACCGCCGGAGACCAACGCCTCGGTGCGCCGATCTTCGCGCAGCGCGGGGTGCGAAGTCGGCATTTCACCGGTTCGGGATCGGCGGTGCCGGGGGCTGCCGCTGCGCCCAGAGGGTGCGCACCGCCTTGACGTACGCCTGCGCGCGCGCCGTGTGCCCCCGTGGTGCGGGGCGGGCGGAGAGCCGTTCGTGGGCGGCGGCCATACCGTCGACGAAGCGGCGTCCGGCCGGGGTGAGGTCGGGTGAGGCGACCAGCGCGGGCAGGGCGGCGGCGACCTGGGCGTGGTAGCGGGCGTGTTCGGCCCAGGCTGTCTCGCGGCGGGCGGGTTCGGCGAGGGCGGTGCGCTGGAAGTGGTCGGCCAGGGCGAGATGGGCGTAGGTGCCGTGCAGGAGCCCGTCGTAGGGGCGGGGGTCGGGGCGCCAGGGGGCGAAGTAGCGGGCCTCGGGTCCGGCACGGTGCAGTTCCACCAGTTCGCCGAGGGCGGCGAGCTTGGTGTGCTGCATCTCGTGGACGAGGGTCGCGGCCAGCGCGGTCGGGGTGGCGGGGGTGGTGCTGAGCAGGGCGCCGAACGCCTCGCGCCGGGTACCGCTGGAGCTGCCCCGGCCGTCCGAGCCGGGCGGGGGCGCGAGCGGGACGAGGCAGCGCAGCAGGGCGATCGTCTCGGTGAGCCGCTGTTCGCCGCCGGTGCGCAGTGCCTGCGCCGTGCCGGACCAGGCGTGCAGCCAGTGCTTGCGCTCGGCGTGGTCGGGCCCGCTGGGCCCGCTGAACGCGAACCGTCCGGGGTCGCGGGGCGGGGTGCGGTACGGGTCGAGGTCGTCCAGCGGGACGGGGGCGGTGCCGGGCAGCAGGCCGGGCAGGGCGTGGGCGGGGGTCCACGCGGGGGCGCCGGACCAGGCGCCGACGCCCTGCTCCAGCCGGACGTGCACGTCGGAGGCGCCGCGTCGGCGCAGGGTCAGGCGGCCGTTCTTGTGCCGCACCTCGATCGCGGCGGAGCCGGTACGGCCGGTGCGCAGGACGCCGAGGGAGGGCAGGCAGAGCAGGCCGTCGCGGGCGGTGAGTTCGGTGGTGAACGGCAGGCCCGCGCGGGCGGCGGCGGCTGCGGCGAGGGCGCTGAAGTAGGCCAGTTCCAGCGGGAGTTCACCGGTGCCATCGGGTGCGGTGAGCGCGGTCAGGCAGCGGCGGGCCCAGGGGCCGGTGAAGGGGTAGGTGAGCCGGGTCCGGGCGGGCGAGCGGGGTCCGTCGGTGGCCCGGTCGGCCGCCGCCAGCAGGGCCCAGTCCTCGCGCAGCCGGCGCTTGGCGGCGGGCGGGCAGTCGGCGGGGGCGGCCCCCTCGGCGGCGTCGAGGACGGTGCGCAGCAGCAGCATGCGCCGGGTGTCCTGGTCGTGGACGAGGAGGGCGAGGGTGTCGGGGCCGCCCTCGGTGCGGCTGAGTTCGGCGAGGGCGCGGTCCAGCGGTGCCGTCACGGGGTGCCTCCTTCTTCGGCGAGCCGTGCGGCCACGTGCCGGATGAAGCGCTGCAGGTCGGCGCAGTACACCGACGGATTGCGGAAGCCGTGTCCGGCGCGGTACCGGTGCGCGTAATGGCCGCCCCCGCACACCGCGACCAACGGGCAGGCCCGGCAGCGCCCGGCCAGCCCCGCGAGCCCGGCCTGCCGGGCGGCGACGCCGGGGTGGGCGAGGGCCTCGTCGAAGTCGTGCCGGAACACGTCGAGCCCGGTCTCGGCGGCGCCGTCGTACGCCGATTTCAGCGAGTCGACCTGTTCGATGGAGCCGTCGGTCTCGATGACGACGGCGTCGAAGGGGGCGAGCCCGAGGGACTCGGTGGCGGCGGGCAGGCCGAGCAGCAGGGCGAGGCACTCCTCGAAGAGCCGCACCCGCGTCTCGCGCCGCCCGGCCGACCACCACCGGTCGAAGACGCGGCACAGCCAGTCGCCGTACCGCTCCTCGCCCCGGTGCGGGGGCGGGGCCGACCAGTTGGCGTGGGGCAGCAGCAGGTCGAGCGCGGGCGGGCGGAGGGTGAGCAGGGACTCGTACGTTCCGACGGGGTCGGTGGTGGGGTCGACGACGGTGAGGACGCCCGCGTACGCCTCGGGGAAGTGGTCGGCGACCAGGCGGGCGCCGCGCGCGGCGGCGGGCCAGGAGGGGCGTCCGGCATGGTCGACGCGCCGGTGGTTGAGCGCGGCGCTGCCGCCGTCGAGGCTGATGCCGATGCGGATGCCGTGCCGGGCCAGGAGGGCCACCCGGTCCTGGGTGAGCAGGGTGGCGTTGGTCTGCACGGTGGCGTGGACGGCGCAGCCGTCGGGCACGCGGGTGCGGACGGTGTCGGTGAAGCGCGTCAGGGTGTCGGCGCCGGCCAGCAGGGGTTCGCCGCCGTGCAGGACGAGGGAGAGCGCGGTCAGGGCGTGGTCGCGGGCGTGCCGGGCGATGCGGTCGGCGGTGCGGTCGAGCACCTCGGCGGGGGCGGCGGCGGGACGGGTGCGCCAGGTGTGGTCGGGGCCCTCGTAGAGGTAGCAGTAGCGGCAGGCGAGGTTGCAGCGGCCGTGCGCCTTGACGATGAACTGGCGGAAGGGGCGCGGTCGCGCCCGCGTCGGGGCGGCGGTCGTCCCGGACATCCCGTACCCCCGTACCGCGATGCGGGCGCGGCTCGTTCGCCCGTGTGTGCGGGTGCGTTCCCGGTCGCGGCCCGGAGCCAAACGCAAGGCGGCGGAACTTGCCGGTTTCCGCCGTCGGGTGACCAAGAGCCAGCGGATCAGAGGCAGTTGTTGAAGCCCCAGAGCATCTCGGCGGGTTTCCCGGCGCGTTCGGTGAGGGTGTCCAGGACCTCGCGCAGCACGGGGTGGTCCAGGGTGCGCAGTTCCTCCAGGTCGAGTGTGAGCAGGTCCGGTAGCGGGTCGCCGTGCTCCGGTACGGCCGTCTCGTCCCCCGCGCTCGTCATCGCTGCCTCCCGTGGTGTTCCTCGGTGCGGTGCCGTGTTCCTGGATGCGGTGCCGGTCAGCCGAGTCCGGCGAGCCGGCCGGCGGTGTCCTCGGCGGTCGGGGCGCCGGTGCCGAGGCTGTCCTCGGGCAGCCGCGCCCACTCGGCGCGGGCCGCGCGGTACGCGTCCCGGGCCGCGCGCGGCCGGGACGCCGCCTCATAGGACATACCCCGCCAGTGGTGCGCCTGCGCGCCCAGTTCGACGGCGATCCGGCGGTCGCGGTCCGACTCGGCCGCCGCCTCGGCCTCCCGCGCCGACTCGGCCGCCGCCCGGAAGGCGTCCACGGCGTCGTCCAGCCGGGTCGGCCGGGCCAGGCTCCGGTACGCCTCGTACTGCGCCTGCCCCAGTTCCAGCGAGCAGCGCGCCGCCAGCAGCGGGTCGTCCGCCTCGGCCGCCGCCAGCCCGAAGAGGTGCTCCGCCTCGCGCAGGTCCACCCGGTCGCCGCGCAGCCGGTAGCGCCGGATCAGGGCGCGGCCCAGCATCAGCAGGCGGTGCGCGGTGTGCGGGCTGCCGGTGTGGGTCTCGCGTCGGCAGTCCCGCAGGACGCGGATCGCGTGAGCCAGGGCCTCCCAGGCCCGCTCCCCGCTCTCGGCGTCCGCCCGGCGCAGCAGTACCTCGCCCCACTCGGCGAGGACGTCGGGGTAATCGGCGGCTTCCCTGGAGGTGTCGGCGGCGGCGCGGGCGAACGCCTCTGCCGCATCGCGGAGTTCGCGCGGGTCACCCGTCTCGGCGTACCGGGCGACCCCGATCCGGCCCGCCCTGACGTGGAGTTGGGCGCGCAGGGCGCGTCCGGTGGTCGCGGCGAGCGCGGCGTCGACCCGTTCCTGGGCCTCGGCGAGATCACCGCCGGACCGGAGGAGGGCATCGACCAGGTCCAGCCGGATGAGGACGAGTTCACGTCCCCCGTCCTCGCCGGCCGCCAGCGCGTCACGCAGCGAGCCGGCCGCCTGTGCCGCGTAACCCCGCGCCTGTACGGGGTCGTTGGTGGCGTCGGCCAGGCGCAGCAGCAGTCTGCCGTGGGCGAGGGGAAGTTCGGGCGGGCGGTGCCGGCGGTCGGGCCAGAGGTCGGCGAACGCCTCCAGCATGCCGACCGCGCCCTGGAGCAGCGCGCTGTCCCCGCCGAGCCGCCACTGCGCCTCCAGCGCGCCGACCCGCTCCAGCGTCAGCCGCAGCGCCTGCGCGGGCTCCAGGTCGGGGGCGGCGCAGGCGACGGCGTACTCCCGGTCGGCGCGGCGCAGCAGGTCCAGCGCGGCGGGCCGGTCGCCGCGCCGTCTGCGGTCGGTGGCGGCCGCGCGCAGCACCCGGGCCAGCGCGGCCCGCTCCCGCTGGGCGTGCGGGTGCGCCACCGCCCGCTCGGCGGCGGCCTCCGCCTCGGCAAGCAGCGCGGAACCGCCCTGCACCTCCCACAGCCGCAGCGTGGCGTGCGCGTACTCGGCCCACAGTCCCGGGTCGGCCCCGGCGGGCCGCTCGTTCTCGGTGGCGCCGCGCAGCAGTTGTACGGCGTCGATCACGTCCTGCACCATGCCGTCGGCGTCGAACCGGGCGAGCAGCGTGCGGGCCCGGACCACCGCCGGATGCGTGGGCCTCGGTCCGGCGGCGGTGCCGGGCCGGGTGCCGTAGAGCCGGAACTGTTCCGGCAGCGGCATGAAGCGCTCCAGCACCCGCGCGGCGACCTCGGCGAAGGGCTGGGGGACGAGGGTGGCGTCACCGCTGTCACCGGGGTACGCGCCGAACAGGCGGGCGCCCGCCGGGCCTTCCTCCCCGCGCGCCGGGTGGGCGGTGCCGCCGAGCTGGGCGAGGGCGAGGGCCGGGAAGTTGGCGCCGCCCTTGCCGAAGCGCTGCTCGATGTACTCGGAGCAGTGCTTGAGAACGAGCAGGGCCTCGTCCCGGCCGAGCGTGGACAGCAGTGCCTCCCGCACCTCCGGCTCCATCTCGTACCACTGCCCGGCGTCCGGCCCGTGGTCCTCCCCCGCCCGCTGGACGAGGCCCCCGAGCAGCACCTCGGCGAGTTCGGCGGGGCCGGAGCCGGGCAGCATGGTGCGCTGCACCAGCCGCATCACCGGCAGGCAGAGCGGGGCCGCGGCGAGGTAGACGGCGAGGCGTCCCGCGGCCGGTGAGGCGGCGGAGCGGAACCGGCTGACCCGCTCCACCGGGGTCACCCTGCGCCCACCGCGCGCCGGCGGTACGGCCGGCTGGTCGGCCCGCACCCAGCCCACCGCGCCGGGCACCGGCCCGGCACCGGCCCCGGCGAGCAGCCGCGCCCACGCCCCGAGCGCCACGGGTTCGGGTGGCAGCACCGGCACGGGCAGCACGCCCGGCGGCGGCACGAGGGGCGCGCCGTCGGGGGTGCGGACGCGCAGCGCGGTGCCGCCTGGGGTGTCACCGCGGGTCAGTTCGCCGTACGTGACCGGCAGCCGGGTGCGGCTCCACAGGCGCTGCGGGAGCGGCTGGAGCACGGCGACGGGGGCGAGCCGGGCCAGCCGGTGCAGCAGCCGGTGCGCGCCGCCGGACCGCCACAGCGGGCCCGCGCAGTCGCTGACCAGCAGGGTGATCCGGCGCCCGGTGGGGTCACTGAGCCGGTCCACGGTGTGCTGCGGCGCCCCGCTCGGATCGGCGCTGGCGCTGACCGTGGCCTCACCGTCGGGACCGGTGTGCAGATGGGCGATCCGGATGTCCCCGAAGGCACCCAACTGCGTGAACATCTCTTGCAGTTCGACGAAGAGGCGGTCCCACACCCGCATCGAGGGCGCGGCGTCCAGCACCAGTTGCAGCCGGGCGTCCCCGCGCCGCACCTCGCGGTACACGGGGAGGATCAAACCCCCTGCCTGGGCGCTGAGTTCGGCGGTAGCGGTCTCGTCCAGCTCGCGGTGGAGCGGGGGCGCCGCGCTGCGATAGGTCTGCAAGGGCCTGAGAGCGCGCTGGAGTTCGAGGGTGGAGGGCAGCGCGGGCGCGGCCGGGACGCCGACCGGAAGTGCGGTGAGCTGTGCGCCGGTCCCGACGCGGGTCCGGCCGTCGCGGGGTGCCGGGTAGAGGGGGACGCTCCGGTCGGGGCCGGGGGTCGGGACCTCGGGTTCCTTCGGTGCGGGCGGGAGTTGAGGTTTGGGCGGGGAGACAGGCGGAGGCGGAGGGATCTCACGGGCCCGCTCGACCGCGCCGGTCGGCTCGCGTTCGCCCGTCCACCGGGCCAGCCACAGGGCGTCGCTCAGCCCCTCCACGTCCGGTTCGAGGCCGGCCCCCCGCAACTGGAGCACGAGCTCGGCGAGCGGGTCGGGGGTGTCGGGGCCGTGTCGTGCCGGTGCGTCGGGCATCGGCTCCTCACCTCGGGCGGTCGAGTCGCTGGATGAGCAGGTCGGCCAGGCGCTCCCGGCTCGGCGGGGCGGCCGCGTCGGTGAGGTAGAGGGCGTTCAACAACTGGTCGGTGGCGAGGAGTTCGCTGCGCGAGCGCTCCAGGAAGCGGGCGATGAGATCGTCACCGGCCCGCGCGGCCTCGTCCCCGAGGTGGGCGCGGACGAAGGTGGCGAGCCGGTTGTGGTCGGGGCGGCCCAGCTCCAGGTGGATGCAGCGGCGCATCAGCGGGGCGGGGAAGTCCCGTTCGCCGTTGCTGGTGAGCACCACGAACGGGAAGGAGGTGCAGCGCACCCGGCCGTCGCGCACCCGCACCTTGGTGCCGTCGGCGGTGAGCACCTCGGCCTCGCCGTCCGGCAGGCGGTCGGCGAGGCGGCGCAGCTCGGGTATCTCGAACTCGCCCTCCTCCAGCACGTTCAGCAGGTCGTTGGGCAGGTCGATGTCGCTCTTGTCGAGTTCGTCGATGAGCAGCACGCGCGGGGTGTCCGAGGGCAGCAGGGCGGTGCCGAGCGGGCCGAGCCGGATGTAGCCGCCGATGGCCTCGACGGAACCTGGGCTCCCGGCCGCGCTGCCGTACCCGCCCTGCGCGGCGATCTGCACGTCCTGGAGGCGGGCGATGGCGTCGTAGTGGTAGAGCCCGTCCTGGAGGGCCGAACGGCTCACGATGGACCAGCGCAGCACCTCGCCCAGCCCCAGTTCGTACGCCACCGAGTGCGCGAGCGTGCTCTTGCCCGCGCCGGGGCTGCCGGTGACCAGGAGCGGACGGCGCAGATACAGCGCCGCGTTGATCATCTCCAGCTCCTCGGCGCCGGGCCGGTGCAGTTCGGCCAGGTGCCGGTGCGCGCCGAGCCTGCGGTCGCGGGAACCGTCGCCGTCCTCGCCCGGCCCGGAGGAGGTCTCGGCGCCGCGTGCGGAGAAGTCGCGCCAGGGCGGGGGCGGGGGCAGCCGGCTCATCCCGTCGTGGGGTTCCCCGGCACCTCGGTAGATGAGCCACTCGCTGGATTCGGTCATGTCCGGTCCTCGTCGCTCGTCACTCGTCGCCAGGGGCAGCCGTGGACGTCCCTCACGGTATCGACCCGCCGGACGCCTGGTAAGGGGATCAGGGAGGAACCGGGGCCCCGGATCACGGGGCCTCCAGCAGGTCTCCGATGCCGGGCAGGGGGCGGTGCGGATCGTCGTACAGCAGGGTCGTGCCGTGCGCCCAGTACGACTCGGTGAGCCCGGCGTGCACCTGCTCGCGCAGGGTGTGCAGCACGCCGGGCAGGGACAGGGCGCCCTCGCCGTCGTCCACGGCCGTCTTCACGCCCCGGTGGAACTCCCCGCACACGCCGTCCGGCCGCCGCCGCCACAGCACCACCCCGAACCCGGCCCGCACCACCCGGCCGAGCGCGGCGGGCCCGTCCGGCGAACGCGGATCGCCGGGGCGGCACAGCACCGGCACGGTCTGCTGCGCGAGCCCGCGCAGCACCGCCATGTCCGGTACGGGTCTGCGCACGCCGTCGTCGCAGTCCAGCACCTCGGCGTGCGCAGGGCGCAGATGCAGCCGCCGCCAGCGGTCCCGGCGCTCGGCGTCCGGGTCCTCGTACGCCTCCCAGGCCGGTGTCTCGTCGGGGAGCTGGTCGCGGTCCGAGCAGCGGACCAGGACCGGGCGTTCGGCGCCGAGGGGGAGGCCGTCGGGGGCGAGGCGCCAGTCGTCCACGGGCAGGCCGAGGTGCAGATGCGGCAGGGCCGCGTACAGGGTGGCGGGCCGGCCGGGCTCGTCACAGTGCCGGAACGCCTCGGCGAGGGGCGCGGCCACGTGGTCGGCCAGGCCGTCCAGCGGGGCGCGTTCGCCCTCGTACAGCCGGGCCGGCTCCTGGTCGGGGCCGCCACCCACGGAGACCGACCAGTCGCAGTGGTCCGGCTCCCAGCCCCGGCGCAGCACCACCAGCAGCACGGAGGGTTCGGGGTACGTGGTGAGCAGGGGGCGCACCGGCTCCGGTACCGCCGTGTCCCGGCCGGTGCCGCCGAACGCGGCCTGCCGGTGAGCCGCTTGGGCCCGGCCGAGCAGCTCGGTGCGCCGCTGAGCCAGGGCGTGCCGGTAACCGCTGTCCAGGCCGGTCGCCGTGTGCCGCACCCACTCCCACAGGGCGCGTTCGGCGGCGAGGGCGCTGGGGGCGGGCGGGCGTTCGGCGGCGAGCACACCCATCGCGTAGTCGAGCACCAGCTTCAGGGCGCCGTCCTGCCGGGCGTGTTCGTAGAGCAGCCCGAGCCCGTCCCGCCAGCCGCGCGGGGCGGGCACCAGCGTCGGTACGCGGAAGTCGGGCAGCGCGCGGAGGACGTCGAGCAGGCCCCGGGTGCTCACCGGCGGGGGCAGGTCGGCGAGCAGCCCGAGCAACTCGCTCCGCTGCTGCGGGGTGAGGGTGCGGCCGGGGCGGGCGCCGAGTTCGCCCTGGATGTCGGCCCAGGTGGGGTCGGGCGAGTCGGCGCTCTGCTGGCGGTCGCGGTGGTAGCGGTCGTGGGCGTGGAAGACGGACTGGTAGACGTCGTCGCCGTCGGCGGGGAGCCGCAGCGTGCGCAGGCGCTCCACGCCGATGGAGGTGCCGCCGCCCCCGTGGTCGGCGCGGGACTTGAGCACGCCGACGACCTCTCCGCGTACGGGGTCGACCACGGGCCCGCCGGAGACGCCGGGGGGCAGGTCGTTCCGGCCGAGCCGGACCTGCTCCTCGGGCGACCAGGCGCTGATGGTGCCCTGCACGGTGAGCCGGCCGTCCAGGATCTGGAGCCTGCCCCGAGGGGCGGTCCAGCCCGCGTAGAACACGCTGGTGCCGCCGAAGTGCGGGTTGGGGCGCTCCGACACGTACACACAGGTGTGGCCGACCGGTTCGCGCAGCCGGACCAGGGCGAGGTCGGGCGCGGGCCAACTGCCCGGCACCGGGCGCCCGGTCTGCTCCGGGAGCATCGCGGCCACCCGTCCGGGCACCGGGCGCGGGTCGTCGTAGGGGCTGTTCCGGTACACCACGGTGACCTCGCCCCCCTCCCCGGCGTGAACCACGTGTGCGCAGGTCAGAACCCAGTTCGGCGCGACGAAGAAACCACTGCCGAGGAAGCTGACGGGCTCGTCGTGGGCATACCCGGCCCCCGCGCGATGAATGCGCACGGTGGCCCCCAGAACGAGGTCACGCAGCGCAAGCTCCGCAGCACCGTCCCCCTCCGGTGCGCCCCCGCCGTACCCCGCGCTCATCCCGGATGCCCCCACACGCCGAGCAACGCTTCGGGTCGGGGGGTCGGGGAAGGTTCGGGTGCGGGCGGAGGGGGTGCCTGCGGCGGGGGCGTGCGGGGGCCCGATTCCGGGTGCGCACCGGCGGTCGGCCCGTCGGGCGCGGAGCGGGACGAAGGCTCCGGCCCCGGTGCTGGTGCGGCGGCCGGTACGTGGCCGGGCCCCGCGTGGCGACCGGGCGCCGGTATCCCTGGCTCGGGAGCACGCATGGGGTCGGCGGCTCGTACTCCCGTCACTGCGCCACTCCGTACGAGCCCCGCATCAGGCGCACCGCCGGGCCCCGTCCGAGGACCGGGTGCCGGTATCCCTGAGGCGGGGCCGGACCCCGCTCTCGGCGGCCCCGGAGCAGGCCCGCCGGGCAGGGGCCCCGCCTCCGGCCCACCTCCGCCCGGCGCAGCCCCCGGCACGGGACCCGGCTCCGACGGCCCTCCGCTCCAGGTCAGCGTGACCGTGAGCGCCGCCTTGGCCTCGCCGTCCGCGAGGAGACCGACGACCTTGCCGGCCTTCGCGGTCAGCTCGATGCCGAACTCCACGCTGACCTCGTCGGGCCGTACCGCGCTCAGTGGGCCGGAGAGCGAGCGCGCGACCCCGGTGATCAGCGAGTGCAGGCTCTCCACGCTGGCCTCCACCCGGTCGTGGAAGCCGGTGTCGGTGTACGACAGCTCCTCCGCGTACGCCAGCTCCTCCGCGCCCGAGATCCGGGCCCACACCGGTGTACCGTCCGGCAGCTCGATCCGCGCCACCCGCGTCGAGTCCCCGTTCATCGGACCCCCGTCCTCTCCCCACTCGTCCCCCGTCACCGGCCGTGACCGGCGCCCGCACGGCACCGGCTGCCCACCGTGCCCGGGGGCTGCCTATGCTTTTCCTGTCCTCTCCCGGCTCCCCAGCCGGAACAGGCGGCGCCCTCTTCCCTCGCGGTCACGTCCGCGAATGGGGGTTCTTCCCGCCCGGGACCGGCCCTACCCCTGCACCGACCGACGGAGCGTCATCCATGTACTTCACCGACCGAGGCATCGAAGAACTGGAGAAGCGGCGCGGCGAGGAAGAGGTCACCTTCGAGTGGCTCGCCGAGCAACTGCGCACGTTCGTCGACCTGAACCCCGACTTCGAGGTCCCGGTGGAACGCCTGGCCACCTGGCTGGCGCGCCTGGACGACGAGGACGACGAGTAGGCACTCGCGGCATTCCTGGGGGCCGTCGGCCGCCCTCGCCCACTTCGACCGCGGGCCCGCCCAGAGGGGCAGGGCCCGCACCGCCATGCCCGGACACCGCCCGGCACTCGTCCCTCGAAAGGGTGTCTTGACTTCCGACGGCCACGATATATCGTGAATGGGAGGAGACGCGATATGGCGTGACGGGTGGGCGTGCTCGCCCACCGCGCATCGCCCCGCTCCGCCTACTTGCCCGCGTCCCGCCCGAGGAGGACCCGTGTCCGAGTGGACCGTCGCCGAACCCCAGAAGCTGAGCTTCGACGCCCCCGTGACCGAGCTGAACGTCCGCGTGGTCAACGGCACGGTGAACGTCGTGGGCACCGAGGAGAGTTCCGCCCGCCTGGAGATCTCGGACATCGAGGGCCCACCCCTGATCGTCACGCACCGGCACGGCACCCTGACGGTGGCGTACGAGGACCTGCCCTGGAAGGGCTTCCTGAAGTGGCTGGACCGCGAGGGCTGGCGCCGCAGCGCGGTGGTCACCCTGGCCGTCCCCGCGAGCACCCGCGTCGAGGTGGGAGTCGTGGGCGCCGCCGCGGTCGTCTCCGGTGTACGGGGTCCGTCCGTGGTCAAGGGCGTCACCGGCGACACCACCCTGGTCGGGGTCTCCGGCCCGGTCCGCGCGGACACCGTCTCGGGCAGCGTGGAGGCCCAGGCCGTCAGCGGTGACCTGCGGTTCAAGTCGGTCTCCGGCGACCTGACGGTGGTCGAGGGGGCGGGCCCCTCCGTCCGCGCCGACTCGGTCAGCGGCTCCATGATCATCGACCTGGACCCGGAGGGCCCCACCGACGTACGGCTGACCAGCGTCTCCGGCGAGATCGCCATACGGCTCCCGCACCCGGCGGACACCGACGTGGAGGCGAACACCGCGAGCGGCTCGATCTCCAACGCCTTCGACGGCCTGCGCGTCCAGGGTCAGTGGGGCGCCCACAAGATCACCGGCCGCCTCGGCTCGGGCAGCGGCAAGCTCCGGGCCACCACCGTCTCCGGCTCGATCGCCCTGCTGCGCCGCCCGGCCGAGGAGGACGACGACACCGCCTGGGAGTCCGGCCCCGCCTCCGCCTCCCCCACGGACGGCACGACCGACAAGAAGGTGCTCTGACATGCCCCCCGTCTTCGCCCACGGCCGCCTCCGCCTGTACCTCCTCAAACTGCTCGACGAGGCCCCGCGCCACGGCTACGAGGTGATCCGGCTCCTCGAAGAACGCTTCCAGGGCCTGTACGCCCCCTCGGCCGGCACGGTCTACCCGCGCCTGGCCAAGCTGGAGGCGGAGGGCCTGGTCACCCACACCACCGAGGGCGGCCGCAAGGTCTACTCGATCACCGACGCGGGTCGCGCCGAACTGGCCGACCGCAGCGGTGAACTGGCCGACCTGGAGCTGGAGATCCGCGAGTCCGTCGCGGAACTCGCCGCCGAGATCAAGGCCGACGTCCGTGGCGCCGCGGGCGACCTGCGGCGCGAGATGCGCGCGGCCGCCTCCCGTACCCGCGCCGGCAAGGCGGGCACCACCGGCCCGGGTCCCTACGACGAGCCGGGCGCCCGGAGTGACGCCGAGGCGTGGCGGACCGCCAAGGAGGAGATGCGCCGCGCCAAGCAGGAGTGGAAGGAGCAGGCCCGGCGCGCCAAGGACGAGAGCCGCCGCGCCCGCGAGGACGCCCAGCAGGCCCGGCGCCAGGCCCAGGAGGCGCAGTCGCGCGCCAACGCCCAGGCCCAGGAGGAGATGCGCCGCCTCGCCGGCCGGGTCCAGGAGCGGGTGCAGGACCACTTCACCCGCGGCGACTGGCCGACCGGTGTCCGCGAGGGCCTGGCCGAACTGGCGCGGGAGTTCGGCAACTTCGGCGACTTCGGCACGGAGCACGCCAGGCGGACGGGCACGGCGGGCGCCGGCAGCGCCAAGGCCGAGACCGGCCCGGAGTACTCCGACACCCCACCGGACTTCCCGATGGAGTACGAGCCGGCCTGGACCCACGAGCCCCCCACCGGCGACCCGGCCCGCGACCTGGACCGTCTGCTGGACCGCTTCCGGGACGGCGTCCGGGACGCGGCCCGCGACCACGGCGTCACCGAGGACCAGCTCCAGGACGTCCGCCGCCATCTGTCGACGGCGGCGGCCCGCATCGGCGCGATACTCGACGGCCCGAAGGTCTGAGCCGCCCAGGGCAAGGGAAGAGGGCTTCGCGTCAGCCCGCCTGCGCGGTCCCCTCGCCGTAGAGGACCCGTCGCAGCGACTCCTGGGTCACTCCGTGGTCGGCGAGCACCTCGGCGGGGACTCCGGGCCGCACGGTGAGGGCGAGCAGGAGGTGCTCGTCGCCGATGCGTCGGCCACGGCGGCCGACGGCGGCGCGCAGCGCCCCCTCCAGCACGTCCTTGGCGTCCTGCTCGAAGGTCCGGCGCCCCGACCAGCCGCCCGTGTCACGGCGGTCGCCGGACAGGGCACCGGCACCGTGCGCCTCCTCGACCTTCGCGACGATCTCCGTGACGTCGATCCCGAGTCCGGCGAGGGCGTCCGCGTCCGCGCGGGTCAGGCCCGCCCGGCGCCGCGCCTCGGCCAGCGCCTCGCGCAGGGAGTCCTTGCGTTCGGCGAGGCCGAGCGCGGCGAAGGCGAAGGAGGCCCGGCTGCCCTCGCGGTCGAGGAGGGCGAGCAGCAGATGTTCGGCGCCGATGGACCGTACGCCCGCCCGTTCCGCGTGCGCGACCGCGCCCTGGACGACCTCACGGGCGTCCTTGGTGAAGCGTTCGAACATCACTGCCTCCCGTATTTCTTGTGCACGGCCTGCCTGCTGACACCCAGCTCAGCGGCGATCTCCTGCCACGACCAGCCCTGATTGCGCGCCCCGCGCACCTGCACCGCCTCCAACTGCTCCAGCAGCCTGCGCAGTGCGGCCACGGCCCGCAGCCCGACCCGCGGATCGCGGTCACCGGCCCGCTGGGCGAGATCCGTTGCATCCGTCATGGTGTCAACCTAGGTTGACGCTCGCTTCATGTCAACCTAGGTTGACAAGAGGGTGCAAGAAAAGGCGGGCCCGGCACCCCGGACCCGCCTGCTTTACAAGGGAGTTCAGGAGTTGCTGAGCACGATCTTCCCGAAGTGCTCGCCGGACTCCAGCCGTTGGAAGCCCTCGCGAGCGCGGTCCAGCGGGAGAATCTCGTCGATGACGGGACGTACCCCGGTCGTGGCACAGAAGGCGAGCAGGTCCTCCAGCTCGTCCTTGGTGCCCATGGTGGAGCCGACGACCTTGAGTTCGAGGAAGAAGATCCGGGTCAGCTCGGCGTGCGAGGGCCGGTCGCCGCTGGTGGCGCCGGAGATCACGACGGTGCCACCGGGACGCAGGGACTTGATGGAGTGCGACCAGGTCGCGGCGCCCACGGTCTCGATGACGGCGTCCACCCGCTGCGGCAGCCTCGCCCCCGGCTCCACGGCCTCGACGGCACCCAGTTCCAGCGCTCGCTTCCGCTTGGCCTCGTCCCGGCTGGTCGCGAAGACCCGCAGCCCGGCGGCCCGGCCGAGCACGATGGCGGCCGTGGCGACGCCCCCGCCCGCGCCCTGCACCAGCACCGAGTCACCGGGCCGTACCCCGGCGTTGGTGAACAGCATCCGGTACGCGGTCAGCCAGGCGGTGGGCAGACAGGCGGCCTCGGCGAAGGAGAGTTCCTTCGGCTTGGGCAGCACGTTCCAGGTGGGCACGGCGACCTGTTCGGCGAAGGTGCCCTGATAGCGCTCGGTGAGGATGGAGCGGGGCTCGCGGGGGCCGACCCCGTGGCCGCTCTGGCCGATGACGGAGTGCAGGACGACCTCGTTGCCGTCCTCGTCGATCCCGGCGGCGTCACAGCCGAGGATCATCGGCAGCCGGTCCTCGGGGAGTCCGACGCCCCGCAGGGACCAGAGGTCGTGGTGGTTGAGGGAGGCGGCGCGGACATCGACGGTGCTCCAGCCGGGCCGGGCCTCAGGGGCCGGACGCTCCCCCAACTCCAGGCCGGTGAGCGGCTGATCACGGTCGATCCGGGCGGCATAGGCGGCGAACATGCCGTCGACGATAGATTCCGCCCCGCCCGGACGGAACCGCCCACCGGTGTGACACACACCCTCTTGCGCGAGACCACTCACCGAGCCCAGCGGGACGAGCCCACGGGACACACGAACGGCCCCGCCCCTCAAGGGGCGAGGCCGTTCCCGTCGAACGCTTGCGCGCGGGCGTCAGCGCCGGGCGACGCCCTCCGCACGGGCCGCGGCCGCCACGGCGGCCGTGACCGCGGGGGCGACGCGCTCGTCGAACGGGGAGGGGATCACGTAGTCGGCGGAGAGGTCGTCGCCGACGACGGCGGCGAGCGCCTCGGCCGCGGCGATCTTCATGCCCTCGGTGATCCGGGAGGCCCGCACCTGGAGCGCACCGGCGAAGATGCCGGGGAAGGCGAGCACGTTGTTGATCTGGTTCGGGAAGTCGGAGCGCCCGGTGGCGACGACGGCCGCGTACTTGTGCGCGACCTCCGGGTGCACCTCGGGGTTCGGGTTGGCCATGGCGAAGACGAAGGCGCCCTTAGCCATGGAGGCGACCGCCTCCTCCGCGACCGTGCCGCCGGAGACACCGATGAACACGTCGGCGCCGGCCAGGGCGTCCTCCAGCGTGCCGGTGAGCTTCGCCTTGTTGGTGAAGGAGGCCAACTCCCGCTTGACGTCGGTCAGGTCGGTCCGGTCGGCGGAGACGACGCCCTTGCGGTCGGCGACCGCCACGTCCCCGATACCGGCCTCGATCAGCATCCGGGCGATGGCGACCCCGGCCGCCCCGGCGCCGGAGATGACGACACGGAGCTGCCCGATGTGCCGCCCGCTGAGCCGGGCCGCGTTGCGCAGCGCCGCCAGCGTGACGACGGCGGTGCCGTGCTGGTCGTCATGGAAGACCGGGATGTCCAGCCGCTCCTGGAGGCGCCGCTCGATCTCGAAGCAGCGCGGCGCGGAGATGTCCTCCAGGTTCACCCCGCCGAAGGAGGGGGCGAGCCGGACGACGGTCTCCACGATCTCGTCGACTCCGGTGCAGTCGAGGGCGATCGGCACCGCGTCGACCCCGCCGAACTGCTTGAACAGGATCGCCTTGCCCTCCATCACGGGGAGGGACGCCTCGGGACCGATGTCCCCGAGACCGAGCACGGCCGTGCCGTCGGTGACGACGGCGACGACCGAGGACTTCCAGGTGTAGTCGTTGACCAGCTCCGGCGTTTCCGCGATCGCGGTGCACACGCGCGCGACGCCGGGGGTGTACGCGAGGGAAAGGTCTTCCGTGTCCCGGATCGGCACGGTGGCCCGCACGGCCATCTTGCCGCCGCGGTGCAGCGCGAAAGCGGGGTCGAAGGAGTCCAGGGGCTCGGCCCCGCCCTCCGGTCCGGCACCGCTGTCGCTGCGAGGATTGACGATCTCCGCTGCCACTTTGTCTTACCCCTTAGGTATGCATGGTTGAGGGTCGACCACTCCGGGTGAGGAGTGGGCGGGCACCGCGCACGGCTCGATTGACGGATACGTACGAGCACATACGCGACGGGCGCGCCGCACACGCGCCCTGAGCCCCGGATGAGGGGTGTAAAGAACCTTCATACCGGACGGACGGGCGGACCACGAGTCCATTAGGCGCAAGGTCACATGTCGCCCCGGAATGCCGGCCGGCCCTCCCGGCCCTCCCCGCACCCCTCGCACGGAGGGCCCGCGGGCGCACCTCAGAGGAACCTCAAACGCCCCGCGAATCCCCTGAAACCCCGCACACCGCCCGTCCGGATCGTGAGACCCGCTGTGGATCTTCCGGTGTGAACAGCGTATTTCCGCAGATCGTCCGGCGCGAATGGAGCGCGGATGTACCGACCTGATGCGGTTCTCGCTCACCCGTTATCCGATTTTGACATTGTGACGGGCCTGAATGGCGTAGTCCGAATGGCAGGATGCCGTAAACCCACGAGGTCGCGGCACCCGAAGGTGTGTGTTCTCGTCGACCCCATCGGTACGTCTTCTCTTCCCATCCGCCGGAGGAACCACGATGACCGCAAGCTCCACCCGTCGTACGACCGCACGGTCCCGGATCGCAGCGGCCGGTGCGATCGCGGTCGCAGGCACCCTGCTCCTCACCGGCTGCGGCGACCAGACCAAGGGCAAGGACTCCGGCAGCGCCTCCGACAGCAGCGCCCCCCTCGCCAACCTGCTCCCCGGTGACATCCGGGACAAGGGCGAGATCAAGGTCGGCTCCGACATCCACTACGCCCCGGTCGAGTTCAAGGACTCCTCCGGCAAGGTCGTCGGCATCGACCCGGACCTCGCCACGGCCCTCGGCGACCAGCTCGGCGTGAAGTTCAGCTTCGAGGACGGCACGTTCGACGGTCTGCTCACCGGTCTGCGTTCCGGCCGCTTCCAGATGGCCATGTCCGCGATGACGGACAACAAGAACCGCCAGGAGGGCGTCGACCCCGACACGGGCAAGAAGGTCGGCGAGGGCGTCGACTTCGTCGACTACCTGACGGCCGGCGTCTCCATCTACACGCGCAAGGGCGACACCAAGGGCATCACCGACTGGTCGGACCTGTGCGGCAAGAAGCTCGCCGTCCAGCGCGGCACGGTCTCCGAGGACCTGGCCAAGCAGGAGACCAAGAAGTGCCCGGCCGGCAAGAAGATCAGCATCGAGCCGTTCGACGACGACCAGCAGTCCCAGACCCGGCTGCGCTCCGGCGGTGTGGACGCCGCCTCCTCCGACTTCCCGGTCGCCGCCTACGCGGTGAAGACCTCCGGCGGCGGCAAGGACTTCGAGGTCGTGGGCAACCAGGTCGAGGCGGCCCCGTACGGCATCGCCGTCGCCAAGAAGGACACGCAGTTGCGTGACGCCCTCAAGGCCGCGCTGAACGCGATCATCAAGAACGGCGAGTACGCGAAGATCCTCCAGAAGTGGGGCGCGCAGGACGGCGCCGTCAAGGAAGCCGCGATCAACGGCGGCAAGTGATCCGCGGAACCTCAGCGGCCACCGAGAGGCAATACCTGTGACTGACATCGAGAAGACGGCCGGGGGCAAGGGCGCTCCCCCGGCCGCGCCGGAGGCCATCAAGGCCATCCCGGTCAAGCACTACGGACGTTACGTGTCCGCCGTCATCGCCATCGCCCTGCTCGCGGCGATCGTGTACGCCTTCAGCCAGGGCAAGATCAACTGGCATGCGATCCCCGACTACTTCTTCGACGACCGCATCCTGACCGGCGTCGGCAAGACACTGCTGTTGACGGTCCTGTCGATGGTGATCGGCATCGTGGGCGGCATCGTCCTCGCGGTGATGCGGCTGTCGAAGAACCCGGTGACCTCGTCCATCGCCTGGTTCTACATCTGGTTCTTCCGCGGCACCCCGGTGCTGGTGCAGTTGTTCCTGTGGTTCAACCTGGGCCTCGTCTTCGAGTACATCAACCTGGGCCCGATCTACAAGAACTACTGGTCGGACTTCATGACGCCGCTGCTGACGGCGCTGCTCGGCCTCGGCCTCAACGAGGCCGCGTACATGGCGGAGATCTGCCGCGCCGGTCTGCTCGCGGTGGACGAGGGCCAGACCGAGGCGTCCCACGCGCTGGGCATGAGCCACGCCAAGACGCTGCGCCGGGTCGTGATCCCGCAGGCGATGCGCGTGATCGTGCCGCCCACGGGCAACGAAGTGATCAACATGCTGAAGACGACCTCGCTCGTGGCGGCCGTCCAGTATCCCGAACTCTTCCGCTACGCCCAGGACATCGGCCAGAACTCCGGCGCACCGGTGGAGATGTACTTCCTCGCCGCCGCCTGGTACCTGATCATGACCTCGATCCTGAGCGTCGGCCAGTACTACATCGAGCGCTACTACGCCCGAGGCTCCAGCCGTCAACTGCCCGCCACTCCCTGGCAGAAGGTTAAGGCGAACGTGTTCTCCCTGGGCCGTCCGAAGGGAGGCACGGCATGAGCGACAAGCTGAGCAAGAACGACACCCCGCCGAAGGCGATCGTGCCGATGGTGAAGTCCGAGGGCGTGCACAAGTCCTTCGGCGCGGTGGAGGTCCTCAAGGGCATCGACCTGGAGGTGAAGCCGGGCGAGGTGTTCTGCCTCATCGGCCCCTCCGGTTCCGGCAAGTCGACGTTCCTCCGGTGCATCAACCACCTGGAGAAGGTCAACGCGGGCCGCCTGTACGTCGACGGTGAGCTGGTCGGCTACCGCCAGAAGGGCGACAAGCTGTACGAGCTGCGGGACAGCGAGGTCGCGCTGAAGCGCCGGGACATCGGCATGGTCTTCCAGCGCTTCAACCTCTTCCCGCACATGACGGCCGCGGAGAACGTCGCCGAGGCACCCGTGCAGGTCAAGGGCGTCTCCAGGCGAGCGGCGCAGGAGCAGGCGATGCAGCTCCTGGAGCGGGTGGGCCTCGGCGACAAGGCGGGCAACTACCCCTCGCAGCTCTCCGGCGGCCAGCAGCAGCGCGTGGCGATCGCGCGGGCGCTCGCCATGGAGCCCAAGCTGATGCTGTTCGACGAGCCGACGTCGGCGCTCGACCCGGAGCTGGTCGGTGACGTCCTCGACGTCATGCGTGACCTCGCCGAGTCCGGCATGACGATGGTCGTCGTCACCCACGAGATGGGCTTCGCCCGCGAGGTGGGCGACAGCCTGGTCTTCATGGACGGCGGAGTGGTCGTCGAATCCGGCCACCCCCGCGACGTCCTCACCAACCCCCAGCACGAACGCACCCAGTCGTTCCTGTCGAAGGTGCTGTAGGCGGACAGACCGAGGGGCGGTACGGGGTGACCCCGTACCGCCCCTCGTCCGTGCGTCACTTCAGCGCGAGCAGCAGCGTGTCCGAGGGCGAGCACCACACCGCGCGCGCCTCCCCGAACCCCTTCTCGCAGAGGGCGGACGCGTGCCAGGAGGCGGACGGGGTGTCGCCGTCGGCGTGTTCGCCGTAGATCTCGAAGCGGCGGGCGGTGGGGCCGGCGAGCACCGGGTCCTGGGCGGCGAGCTGCCACCACTCGGCCCAGTCGAGCGCGCCGTCCCGCTTGGCCCGGTCCATCTGGGCGTGCCGCTGCGCGCGCTCGGCGGCGTTGATCCGGGGCGTGGACTCGTCGGTCATGTGGTCGGCGTTCATGAACACCCCGCCCTCCCGCACCAGCCCCGCGAGCTGCCCGTACAGCGCGGTGAGCGGCTCGGTGTGCAGCCAGTGCAGGGCGGTCGCCGTGAGAACGGCGTCGTAGGAGTCGTACGGCAGCGCCGCCGGCCAGCCGGCGTCCTTGAGGTCGGCCTCCACGAAGGTCACCCGGTCGTCGCCCGCGAAAGTGCCGCGCGCGATGGCGAGCAGGGCCGGATCGAGGTCGACCCCGGTACTGGTCGCCTCCGGGAACCGCGCCAGCAGCCGCGCGGTGATCGTGCCCGTGCCGCACGCGAGGTCGAGCACGCGCGGGGCCGTACCGGCGAACGCCTCCACCATGTCGAGCATGACCCGGAACCGCTCCTCGCGGTCGGGCATGTACCACTCCTGCTGCCGGTCCCAGCTCTCCTGCCAGGCGGCCCAGTCCGTCCCCGTACCTATGGTGGTCACGAATCCCCATCCCCTTCCGCGCCCGCGTAATACCCTGGAAGCGCGCCCGGCTGTTACCCCGACCGCAGACACGACCATAGAGCGCCCCCGTAAGGACTACAAGTGGAACTGGCCCATTACTCGGACTACGCCGTACGCCTCGTCAACAGCGAGGAGCCGGGCCAGGGCAAGGACTCCCTGACCTCGGTGGAGGCCGTACGCGACCTCTTCGGCGTGAACGCGTCGGCGGCCCGCCGCGCCACCGACGCCGATGTCACCCGCTTCCGTTCGGTCCGCGGCAGACTGCGCGCGGTGTTCGAGGCGGCGGACGAGGGGGACGAGACGCTGGCGGTTGACCTGCTGAACTCCCTGCTGCTGGAGTTCCCGGTCAGCCCGCAGATCTCGGGCCACGACTTCCGCGACGACGACGGCCGCCCGCTGTGGCACATGCACCTGGCCGACCACCCGTCGAACGCGACCGCGGGCTACGCGGCCATCGCCGCGATGGGGCTGGCGTTCCATCTGACCGAGTACGGCGTCGACCGGCTGGGCCTGTGCCAGGCCGCCCCCTGCCGGAACGCCTACCTGGACACCTCCACCAACCGCTCCCGCCGCTACTGCTCCGACCGCTGCGCGACCCGGGCGAACGTCGCCGCCTACCGCGCCCGGAAACGCCTGGCCGCCGACCGGTCCGACAGCAGCGGTCTGGCCGCGCAGAGCGCCCAGCGCACCACCGCCAGCGGCGAGCGCCGGCCGGCCAGCGGGCGGTAGCGCAGCCAGGCCCGCCCGAGGATCAGTTCGTCGGGCACGACCCCGTAGTCGGTGCTGTCCCCGCCGGCGTACGGATTGTCGCCGAGCACCCACCAGCCGCCCTCGCGTTGCTCCACCGCACGTTTGACGACCAGCAGGTCCTGCTGGAAGGGGTGGCGCAGGACGATGATCTCGCCCGGCCGGACCGGAGCGCCGTACCGCAGCAGCAGGCGGTCCCCGTGGTGGAGCGTGGGCACCATGGAGGGGCCCGTGACCTCGGCGATACCGAAGGGCGGCAGCGCTCTGCCCCGCTCGGTCTCCTGCGACAGCTCCGGCATCCCCGGCACCTCCCCGGTCCGTTCCTCCACAGTCCCAGTTTGACCCCGGACTTTTGTCCTAAGCCCTGGGGGGCACTCGGGAAAACCAGTCCCTCAGGGAGTAATGTCCCACCTGAGAAGACGATCACGAGGAAGGAACGCTCCATGCTTTCCCGCCTGTTTGCCCCCAAGGTCAAGGTCAGCGCCCACTGCGACCTGCCCTGCGGTGTGTACGACCCGGCTCAGGCCCGCATCGAGGCGGAGTCGGTCAAGGCCATCCAGGAGAAGATGGCCGCCAACGACGATCTGCACTTCCAGATCCGTGCCACGGTGATCAAGGAGCAGCGCGCCGAGCTGGCCAAGCACCACCTGGACGTGCTCTGGAGCGACTACTTCAAGCCGCCGCACTTCGAGAGCTACCCCGAGCTGCACACCCTCATCAACGAGGCCGTCAAGTCCCTCTCCGCCGCCAAGGCCTCCACGGACCCGGCGACGGGCCAGAAGGCCCTGGACTACATCGCCCAGATCGACAAGATCTTCTGGGAGACGAAGAAGGCTTGATCCCCTGGGTCATCCCTTCCGACCTGCAACTTGCCTGATTTTGCAGCGTCCCCGACCGCACCCGGCGCCTTCGAGGAGCCGGGTGCGGTCTTTTGGGGGGTCCGGGTGCCCCGGCCGGGGACATGGACGGCGTCGACATAGGCGGCCGCTCACGGGACATCCGGCAGGCATGGAGAAATCGCTGAGGGGATTCGGGGCCCGCGACGAAGACGCGTCGGCCGGGCAGGACACGGGCGTCGGTCCGTCGGAGCAGGTGGAGCGGCGTGCGCCGGCCTCGCCGACGGATCTGCCCGCGCATTCCTGGGGTGCGGTGCTGAAGGGCACCCTGAAGGAATTCCAGAAGGACGAGCTGGTCGACCGGGCGGCGTCGCTGACCTACTACGGCGTCCTGGCGCTGTTCCCGGCGCTGCTGGCGCTGGTCTCCTTGCTGGGTCTCGCCGGCCGGTCGACGACCCAGAAGGTGCTGACCAACATCCAGCAGCTCGCCCCCGGCCCCGCCCGCGACGTCCTGCGCGCCGCGGTGCAGCAGATGCAGGGCAAGGGCGGGATCGGCTCGGTCATGGCGCTCGTGGGTCTGGCGCTCGCCGTGTGGTCGGCCTCCGGTTACGTGGCCGCCTTCATCCGAAGCGCGAACGCCGTGTACGACGTGCCCGAGGGGCGTCCGGTGTGGAAGCTGCTGCCGGTACGGCTCGGGGTGACCGTGATGCTCATGGTCATCGCCGTGATCAGCGCGCTGATCGTCGTCCTCACCGGCAGTGTGGCCCGGCAGGTGGGCACCACGCTGGGCATCGGCGACACGTTCCTGAAGGTGTGGTCGATCGCCAAGTGGCCCGTGCTCGCCGTACTGGTCACGATCATGATCGCGATCCTGTTCTGGGCGACCCCGAACGCCAAGATCCGCAGCATCCGCTGGATCACCCCGGGCAGCTTTCTCGCCCTGGTCGTCTGGCTGATCGCCTCGGCGGCCTTCGCGCTGTACGTGGCGAACTTCTCCTCCTACAACAAGACCTACGGCGCCATCGCGGGCGTGATCGTCTTCCTGGTGTGGCTGTGGCTCACCAACCTGGCCATCCTGCTCGGCCTGGAGTTCGACGCGGAGATGAGCCGCCACCGCGCCATCGCCGGCGGTCACCCGGCCGACGAGGAGCCCTACGTCGAGCCCCGCGACACCCGCACGTGGGACGAGGAGGACCGCAAGCGCCTCGGGGCCTGACCCGCGGGCCTTAGCGGGGCGCCTTCCACTGCTCCACGTCCACCACCGCCGACACCGGTACCGCCCCGTACACATGCGGGAACTCCTCCCCCGCCGGTGGCATCGCCTCGTACCTCAGTGGGGCGTCCAGCAGTGCCGGATCGACCACCAGGACCACCAGGTCGTCCCGGTCGGGGTCCTCGCCGTACAGGAAGGCGGCCACGCGCGGAAGTTGGGCGCGGGTGGAGAAGTGGATGTAGCCGACCTCCTGGAGGGTGCGGCCTCGGGTGGAGATCTCGTACGAGCCGTGTTCGCGGGCCGCGTCCCAGAGGGCGCGTTCGGTGAGGTGGAGGATCTCGGCGTGCTGGGCCTCGGGCTGCTGGGGCATGGGGGTCACGGTACGGGCCGGGGCCGAGGCGCACGCCGGGTTGTGGCACGGGCCCGGCTTCCATACCGGGACCCACGCGCCCAGGGTCTTGCGGCGGCCGACGACCGTGTCGACGGACCGGCCGCAGGTGGGGCAGACGTGGGCTTCCCTGTCCATATGCCCAGAATAGGACGGGTGGGCCCCGCGCACCGTGGGGCTGCGCGGGGCCCAAAGGGGCAAGGGGGCTCAGCTACTGCGCCGGGTGACGAACTCCGCCAGGGCCAGCAGGCCGCCCGCCGCCTCCGGGGCCGGGACCGCCCGGGCCAGTTCCTGGACCGCGCGGGCCATCCGGTCCGCCGCCTCCGCCTGGGCCCAGTCCCGGCCCCCCGCCTGCTCCACCGCGACCGTCGCCCGGGTGATCTCGGCGCTGTCGCCCGCCGTGTGCGGGCGGGCGTACAGCGTGGCCAGTTCGGCACCCGCCGGGGTGCCGGAGGTCAGCGCGGCGACCACGGGCAGGGATTTCTTGCGGACGGCGAGGTCGGCACCGGCCGGCTTGCCCGTCCGGCGGGGGTCGCCCCATATGCCGATCACGTCGTCGATGAGCTGGAACGCCAGCCCGGCCTGCCGGCCGAAGGTGTCCAGCGCCGCCACCACCTCGTCCTCCGCGCCCGCGTACAGCGCGCCCAGGGCGCAGGCACAGCCCAGCAGGGCGCCGGTCTTCGCCTCGGCCATGGCGAGCACCTCGTCGAGGGCGACCTCGCCGGGTGCGCGGTGTTCCAGGGCCGTGTCGGTCTGCTGTCCGGCGCACAGTTCGATCACGCACTCCGCGAGCCGGGCCGCCGCCCGGCCCGAGGCCGGGTGCCGGTCGTCGGCGAGCAGTCGCAGCGCCAGGGCTTGGAGGGCGTCCCCGGCGAGGATCGCGTCGGGGTCGCCGAACACGGTCCAGGCAGTGGGGCGGTGTCTGCGGGTGGTGTCGCGGTCCATCACGTCGTCGTGCAACAGCGTGAAGTTGTGGACCAGTTCGACCGCCGCCGCGGCCCGCACGGCCGCCGCCCGCGCCTCCGCGCCGCCCAGCGCGGACGCCGCCGCGAGGACGAGGGCCGGCCGGATCGCCTTGCCCGCGTTGCCCGCCGCCGGGGTGCCGTCCGCGTGGCTCCAGCCGAAGTGGTAGAGCGCGATCCGGCGCAACTGCACCGGCAACGACTCGACGGCGGCGCGCAGTTCGGGGTCCACGACGCCCCGTGTGCGCTCCAGCAGGACGACCGCCTCGTGCCCCGGCGTATCGTCCGCCGCCTGTCGCGGCCTGGGCACCCCGTCCGACGAGACCGGCGCCGGACACGCCCCGGTCTCCACGATGGATTCGCTCATGGTTCCCCCTCGCCGGCGAACACGGTGGGACCCCCGCCCCGGCGTCGAACGCCGGGACGGGAAGCAGGTGATCGGGTCACCGCCACCGGCCGATCTCCACGTTCTCCAGTACGCCCAGCGCGTCCGGCACCAGCACGGCGGCCGAGTAGTAGGCGGTCACCAGGTAGTTGATGACGGCCTGCTCGTTGATGCCCATGAAGCGCACCGACAGGCTGGGCTCGATCTCGTCCGGGAGGCCGGACTGGCGGAGGCCGATCACGCCCTGCTCGGCCTCGCCGGTGCGCAGCGCGATGATCGAGGTGGTCCGGGCCTCGCTGACCGGGATCTTGTTGCACGGGTAGATCGGCACCCCGCGCCAGGTGGGGATGCGGTTGCCGCCCACGTCGATGGTCTCCGGGACCAGTCCGCGCTTGTTCAGCTCGCGCCCGATCGCCGCGATGGCGCGCGGGTGGGCGAGCAGGAACTTGGTGCCCCGGCGGCGGCTGAGCAGCTCGTCCAGGTCGTCCGGGCCGGGGACGCCGTCGTGCGGCTGGAGCCGCTGGTCGTACTCGCAGTTGTGCAGGAGGCCGAACTCGCGGTTGTTGACCAGCTCGTGCTCCTGGCGCTCCTTCAGCGCCTCGACCGTGAGCCGCAACTGCTGCTCGGTCTGGTTCATCGGCTGGTTGTAGAGGTCGGCCACACGGGAGTGGATGCGCAGCACGGTCTGGGCGATGCTGAGTTCGTACTCGCGCGGACGCGCCTCGTAGTCGACGAACGTGTGCGGGATGTCGGGCTCGCCGGAGTGGCCGGCCGCCAGCTCGACCTCCTTCTCGCCGTACTTGTTGGTCCGCTGGTCCGGGAGCGCGCGCAGCCGGCCGACGTGCTCGCTCAGGGAGTCGGAGCGCTCGGCGACCTGCTCGAAGTCCGAGCGGCTGAGCACGAGCACCGTGCACGCGGTGGCGGCACGGGCGGTGTACTCCCAGATGGCGTCGGGGTCGAGCAGCGCCGCCTCCCCGAAGTAGGCGCCGTCGGCGAGGACTTCGAGTACCGCGTCGTCCCCGTACGGGCCCGTGCCGACCTTCTCGACGCGGCCGTGGGCGAGCAGGTAGACCTCCTTGGTGCGGGTGCCGAAGGAGCTGATCACCTCGCCCGCGGCGATGTCACGCTGCCGGCAGCGCCGGGCCAGCTCGGTGAGCACCTCTTCGTCCTCGTACGAGCGCAGCGCGGGCAGTTCGCCCAGCTCGGCCGGGATGACCTCGACCTGGTCCCCCGTCTTCACGAAGGTGATGCGGCCGTCCCCCACGGCGTACGTCAGCCTCCGGTTCACCCGGTACGCGCCGCCCTGGACGTCCACCCAGGGCAGGTTGCGCAGCAGCCAGCGGGAGCTGATCTCCTGCATCTGGGGTACGGACTTGGTGGTGGTGGCCAGGTTCCGCGCGGCCGCCGTGCCCAGGGACTGTTGCGGCTTGCCCTGTTCCGTACGGACCTCTTCGCCTACCGACATAAGGAATTGCCCTCCCATGAATGCCCGTGTCGAATCTCGCCGGGCACCGATCTCACGGCTGAGCCTTTCATCACGGAGCGTGCCCGCACCATTACCCGAAAGAAGGGGAATGGATCATCGGACTACTGGGCAGACCGGGCGACCTTGTCGACCCCGCGGTCGCCCGCCGCCACCCGAACGGCACGATCCCGGCCGGGAAATGGCCGAATCGACTCGCACACCGAGCGGACGATGTGGTTCCCACCCCCCTGCGTCGGTACAAGCACCGTGACGGGTGGGCCGAGACGGCCGGTCCGTCCAAAACTTCCCCAACGGCACGAAGGAGGCGGCCATGTCCCCACCCATGTCCGCGAGCGGTTTTCTGAGCGCGCTGAAGGCCGAGGGCCTCAAGGTCGTGGAGGTCGGCAGTTGGCGGACCCACAACCGCAACCACAAGGGCCCCTGGGGCCCGATGCACGGCGTCATGATCCACCACACGGTGACCAGCGGCAGCGCCCGCACCGTGGAGCTGTGCCGCGAGGGCTACGACGAGCTTCCCGGCCCGCTCTGCCACGGCGTGATCACCAAGGACGGCAAGGTCCATCTGGTCGGCTACGGCCGCGCCAACCACGCCGGTCTCGGTGACGACGAGGTACTGCGCGCGGTCATCGCGGAGAAGGGCCTGCCGCCCGACAACGAGGCCAACACCGACGGCAACCGGTACTTCTACGGCTTCGAGTGCGAGAACCTCGGCGACGGCAAGGACCCTTGGCCGGAGGCCCAGATGGAGGCGATCGTGCGGGCCGCCGCCGCGATCTGCCGCCACCACGGCTGGACGGAACGTTCGGTCATCGGCCACCTCGAATGGCAGCCCGGCAAGGTGGACCCGCGCGGATTCACCATGGCGTCGCTGCGTGCGCGGATCAAGGCGCAACTGAAGGGCTAGCCACCCGCCACGACGGGCCGGGGCCGGGCGACAATGGCCGGATGACCAGCGCCGACCCCCTCGCCCCGGCACTCCCCTCCCCCCTCGCGGAGGTGCGGGACAACCGTTTCTCCCGGCACGGCGTACGGCTGCTGCTCAAGCGGGACGATCTGGTCCACCCGGAGCTGATCGGCAACAAGTGGCGCAAGCTCGTGCCCAACATCGAGGCGGCACGGGGCCGGGCACTGGTCACCTTCGGTGGCGCGTACTCCAATCATCTGCGCGCCACCGCGGCCGCCGGACGACTGCTCGGGCTGCCCACCATCGGCGTGGTGCGCGGCGACGAACTGGCCGGCCGCCCGCTGAACCCGTCCCTGGCCAGATGCGCGGCCGACGGCATGCGGCTGCACTTCACCGACCGGGCGGCGTACCGGCGCAAGGGCGAGCCGGAGACCCTGGCCGCACTTCTGCGCGCGGCCCGCGCGGAGGGCGCGTACGTCGTCCCGGAGGGCGGCAGCAACGCCGAGGCGGTACGCGGCTGCGTGGCGCTGGGCGAAGAGCTGGCGGGCCGCGCGGAGGTCGTCGCGGTGGCCTGCGGCACCGGTGGCACGCTCGCCGGACTGGCCGCCGGACTCGCCCCCGGACAGCGCGCGCTCGGCGTGCCCGTGCTCAAGGGCGGCTTCCTGGAGGCCGAGGTACGCGCGCTCCAGGAGCGGGCCTTCGGCGCCCGCACCGGCGACTGGTCGCTGGAGGAGCGCTTCCACTTCGGCGGCTACGCCCGTACGACCCCCGAACTGGACGCCTTCGCGGCGGAGTTCGAGGACCGGCACGGGGTGCCCGTGGAGCGGCTGTATGTCGCCAAGTTGCTGTACGCGCTCACCGCGCTGGCCGAGGAGGGCGCGTTCCCGCGCGGGACCGCCGTGGCCGCGGTGATCACCGGGCGGCCCTTCCCGGACAGTACGTTTTAGGCCACTTCCCGGTACGCGGCCGCCTCCTCCAGGTCGAGCCGGCGCAGCAGGGCGCGGAGCATCTCGTCGTCGATGTAGCGGTGGTCGCGCAGGCGTACGAAGACATCGCGCTCGGCGCTGATCATCTCGCGGGACAGCCGGCGGTAGGTGTCGTCCACGGACTCGCCGGTGACCGGGTTCGCCTGGCCGAGGCGCTCCCAGACGGCGTCGCGGCGGCGCTCCATGACCGCGCGGAGCCGGTCGGCGAGCGGGGTGGGCAGGGCGTTGCGCTCGTCGGTGAGGAGTTCGTCGAGCCGGCTCTCGGCCGCGCGGGACGCCTGGGCCTGGGCGTTGGCCTCGGCGAGGGTGTCCGCACGCGGGTCGCGGCCCGGGAAGCGCAGGGCACGGATCAGCGGGGGCAGGCTCAGGCCCTGGATGACCAGGGTGCCGATGACGGTGGTGAAGGTCAGGAAGAGGATCAGGTTGCGCTGCGGGAAGGGGTGCCCGCCGTGCACGGTGAGCGGGATGGAGAAGGCGATGGCGAGCGAGACCACGCCGCGCATCCCGGCCCAGCCGGTGACCAGGGCGCCCCGCCAGGTGGGGTTCTCCTCACGTTCCCGGATGCGGGCGGAGAGCAGGCGGGGCAGGAAGGCGGCCGGGTAGACCCAGACGAGCCGGGCGACGACGACGACCGCGAAGATGATCGCGGCGTACCCGGCGGCCCGCGCGCCATCGATCGCGCCGAGCCCCTCCACGACGACGCGGAGCTGGAGGCCGATCAGGGCGAAGACGGCGGACTCCAGGATGAAGGCGACCATCTTCCACACCGCCTCCTCCTGGAGCCGGGTGGCGAAATCGACCTCCCACGCGCGGTGCCCGAGGTAGAGCGCGACGACCACGACCGCGAGCACCCCGGAGGCGTGGAACTGCTCGGCGACGCTGTACGCGACGAACGGGATGAGCAGGGACAGGGTGTTCAGGAGCAGGGGCTCACGCAGATGGGTACGCAGCCAGTGCAGGGGTGCCATCAGGACCAGGCCGACACCGACGCCACCGACCGCGGCGATGAGGAATTCCAGCAGCCCGCCCGCCCAGGTGGCGCCCTCCCCGATGGCGGCGGCGAGCGCGACCTTGTACGCCGTGATGGCGGTGGCGTCGTTCAGGAGGGACTCGCCCTGGAGGATCGTGGTGATCCGGGACGGCAGCCCGAGCCGGCGGGCGACCGCGGTGGCCGCGACCGCGTCGGGCGGCGCCACCACCGCGCCGAGCACCAGCGCGGCGGTCAGCGGCAGGCCGGGGATGATCAGATGCGCGACCCAGCCGACCACGACGGTGGCGAAGAGGACGTACCCGACCGACAGCAGTGCCACCGGCCGCATCTGGGCGCGCAGGTCGAGATACGAGCTGTCGCTCGCCGAGGTGTACAGCAGCGGGGGCAGCAGCAGCGGGAGGACGACCTCGGGGTCGAGGGTGTAGTCGGGCACGCCGGGCACGTAGGACGCGACCAGGCCGACACCGACCAGCAGCAGTGGCGCGGGCACCGGCCCGCGCCGGGCGATCCCCGCGACAGCGGCGCTCCCCGCGACCAGCAGCAGGAGCGGCATCACGTCCATGTCAGCCCACCCTCGTTCTCCGCGCGGATCTCCGCGCAACCGACGTAATCTGGCAATCATGAAACAGTGCACGCACGTTGGCGCGCTGCCGCTCCCGGAACCCGGCCCGCAGAGCGAGACGTGCCTGGAGTGTCTCGCGGAGGGGACCGACCCGGTGCAGTTGCGGCTCTGCCTCAGCTGTGGCCATGTCGCCTGCTGCGACTCCTCGCCGAACCGGCACGCGACGAAGCACCACGCGGACTCGGGTCATCCGGTGATGCGGACGTTCGAACCCGGAGACGACTGGCGGTGGTGTTTCGTGGACCACGTACTCGTGTGAGAGTGGACGGCACGGCGGTGTTCCCGGTGGTTCGAGGGCCCGATGCCTGGGTACGTCAACCCGGCGCGCGCTCTTCCCATTTGAATCCGCCCCACCCCCTAGACACGGAGCGTATACGGAGCTTTACTGTGAGTAACGCCAGGGGGCCGGGGGCGCGGGGACAGGAACGTTCCGGGCGCGATAGCGTCACCGCGGAACCACGTACGCGTTACCCCGGGGGGCGACCCTCGGCCCCGTGAAGCTTGTACCACCATGGAGGTGAGGGTGTCCCAGATCGCAGGCGAGCCCACGGCGAACCAGGACTTCGTGGAAGTCCGGCTTCCGGCTGCGGGTGCCTACCTGTCGGTGCTGCGGACGGCCACGGCCGGTCTGGCGGCCCGCTTGGACTTCACCCTGGACGAGATCGAGGACCTGCGCATCGCGGTCGACGAGGCTTGCGCGATCCTGCTCCAGCAGGCCGTGCCGGGCTCCGTGCTGAGCTGCGTCTTCCGCCTCGTCGACGACTCGCTGGAGGTCACGGTGTCGGCTCCGACCACCGACGGCCACGCCCCGTCGCGCGACACGTTCGCCTGGACCGTGCTGTCGGCCCTGGCGGGCAAGGTGTCCTCCGCCGTCGACGAGGACCGGACCGTGTCGATCAGTCTCTACAAACAGCGCGGCGCGGGCCCCGGCCCGGCGTGAGGAACGGGGACGGTCCGGTGCGGGACGAAGAGCGCGGCGCGCGAGAACTGCCGGCCAAGAAGGCCGAGAGCCTGCGGGCGGTCCCCCAGGACGGCCCCCGGCACATGGCCGACGGCGTCGACGGCATCCCCGAGCAGGCCCGGCCCCACCCGGAGGACGACTCCGCGCAGGCCGGCGGCGAGGGTGCCGTGCGGAGCGCGCCTCCGGGGGAGCGCGGCGGTGAGCAGACCGCCGACCGCGCGGGGGCGAGGGCTCGGGGAAGGGCTACGGGCGGGACGATGAGCGAGCACGAGCGATACGCCGAGGACACCGCGCCGGGCGCGGAGACCGTCCGGGCGGCACGGCACGACCCGCACGACCGCAGCGGGGCGCGGGCGCTCTTCGTGGAGCTGCGCGGCCTGAAGGACGGCAGCCCGGAGTACGCGGAGCTGCGCAACCGGCTGGTCCGCATGCATCTGCCGCTCGTCGAACATCTGGCGCGCCGCTTCCGCAACCGGGGCGAGCCGCTGGACGACCTCACCCAGGTCGCCACGATCGGTCTGATCAAGTCGGTGGACCGGTTCGACCCGGAGCGGGGCGTGGAGTTCTCCACGTACGCCACTCCCACGGTCGTCGGCGAGATCAAGCGGCACTTCCGCGACAAGGGCTGGGCGGTCCGGGTGCCTCGCCGGCTCCAGGAGCTGCGGCTCGCGCTGACCACGGCGACGGCCGAGCTGTCGCAGTTGCACGGCCGCTCCCCCACGGTGCACGAGCTGGCCCAGAAGCTGGCGATCTCCGAGGAGGAGGTGCTGGAGGGGCTGGAGTCGGCGAACGCGTACTCCACGCTGTCGCTGGACGTCCCCGACACCGACGACGAGTCCCCGGCGGTCGCCGACACCCTCGGCGCGGAGGACGAGGCGCTGGAGGGGGTGGAGTACCGGGAGTCGCTCAAGCCGCTGCTGGAGGACCTCCCGCCGCGCGAGAAGCGCATCCTGCTGCTGCGGTTCTTCGGCAACATGACCCAGTCGCAGATCGCGCAGGAGGTCGGCATCTCGCAGATGCACGTCTCCCGGCTGCTGGCCCGCACCCTGGCCCAGTTGCGGGAGAAGCTCCTGGTGGAGGAGTAGGACCGCCCGAGCGGGGCGTTATTCGGCGCGGCCCGGCCCGGTGATCCCGAGGGCGCGGGTCGTGGCCGGGTTGACCAGCAGGAACAGCGCGGCCACCGAGACGACCGCGAGGGCGATGCCCGCCCCGATGGCGATGCTGTCGGCCTGGAGCAGGTTGTAGGCGACCGGCAGCGCGAGGATCTGGGTGATGACGGCGGGGCCCCGGCTCCAGCGGCGCACCCGCCACAGCCCGCGCGCGGCGAGCAGCGGCAGCAGGGCGAGCACCAGCAGGGTGATCCCCCCGGTGACGGCCTGCTGGCGGTCGTCGGGGGTGCCGGCCAGACCGAGCGCGAGAATCCAGCCGCCCGCCACGACGAGGGCGATCCCCTCCAGCGCGGCCAGCGCGGCGGCGTACGTCAGGCGGCGCGGGCGCTCTCCGGCGGCCGGGGCGGTGTCGGCGCTCTCCGGCACGGAGGTCTGCGCGGGGGTCTGCTCACTGCTCACCCGAGAAGGGTAGCCCCGTGTGTGACGGGCCCCGGAGGCCGCGTGGTGAGGCTCACGCCCTCCTCGTCCATGGATCTCCGGCTCTCCCTGGGCCGGATACCCCCCAGTAGGTACGCTTCGATGCATGCGTGCACTTCTCGTGGTCAATCCGGCGGCAACCACCACAAGCGCCCGCAGACGCGACGTACTGATCCACGCGCTCGCCAGCGAGATGAAGCTGGAGGTCGTCAACACCGAGTACCGCGGTCACGCGCGCGATCTGGGGCGGTCGGCTGCGGAGAGTGACGACATCGACATGGTGGTGGCCCTTGGCGGCGACGGCACCGTGAACGAGGTGGTCAACGGCCTGCTGCACGCCGGCCCGAACCCCGAGCGGCTGCCCGGTCTCGCGGTGGTCCCCGGCGGCTCGACCAATGTCTTCGCCCGCGCGCTCGGCCTGCCCAACGATCCCGTCGAGGCGACGGGCGCCCTGCTGGACGCGCTGCGCGAGCGCCGGGAACGCGTGGTGGGCCTCGGACTCACCTCGGGTACGCCGGGTACGGCGGACGAGGCGGTGCCGGAACGCTGGTTCACTTTCAATGCCGGACTCGGCTTCGATGCCGGAGTCGTGGGCAGGGTGGAAAGGGAACGGGAGCGCGGCAAGAAGTCGACGCACGCGCTCTATGTCCGCCAAGTAGCAAGGCAGTTCATGGGAGAACCGAATCGCAGACACGGCACCGTCACCCTGGAACGGCCGGGTGCGGAACCGGTGTCGGATCTCGCCGTGGCCATAGTCTCGAACACATCGCCGTGGACGTATCTCGGCAATCGCCCGATGTACACATCACCTAAGGCGTCGTTCGATAAAGGCATCGACGTGCTCGGGCTGAAGCGGCTCTCCACGGCCGCGGTTGCCCGGTATGCGACCCAGTTGCTCACTTCGTCCCCCGAGCGTGGACCCCATGGGAGACACGCGGTCTCGCTGCACGACCTGGACCGCTTCACCTTGCATTCGAAGGTCCCTCTACCCCTTCAGATGGACGGTGACCACCTGGGGCTGCGGACGAGCGTGACGTTCACAGGCGTTCGCCGTGCACTGCGTGTGATTGTGTGAGCGGAACGGGCCAAAGTCCTTTCACTCGAACGTTTAGGCCACTGTCCACCCCATGGAAGTACGGCTGTGACCTAGTCGACACCGAGGAATCAAAAAAAATCTTCGGGAAGGGGTTGTATCCGTCGCCGAGGTTTGCGAGTCTCTACATGGCGATCGGGACGGCCCGCAAGACCGGCTTCCATTGATCGCCAGAACCCCTCTTCAAACACAGGTCCACGCCGGGGAGACCCGGTGATCGGCCCTTCACTTGTTGAGGGACTCGTGAAAGCGTTCACATTCACAAGCAATCTGCACGTAATACCAAGGAGAGGTAGCAGCCATGGACTGGCGTCACAACGCCGTTTGCCGCGAGGAAGACCCCGAGCTGTTCTTCCCCATCGGCAACACCGGTCCCGCGCTGCTGCAGATCGAGGAAGCCAAGGCCGTCTGCCGTCGCTGCCCGGTGATCGAGCAGTGTCTGCAGTGGGCGCTCGAGTCCGGTCAGGACTCCGGCGTCTGGGGTGGTCTGAGCGAGGACGAGCGTCGCGCGATGAAGCGCCGCGCCGCCCGCAACCGTGCTCGCCAGGCTTCTGCCTGACGAGCCACCCCTGCTGACAGCCTGAGCTTGGCGGCGCGTGGGCCCGACGGGAACTCCCGTACCGGGCACCACGCTTCTCCCGCCCCCGAGCCGCAGCGCGCAGTACCCCCGATGCTTTCCCCAGGTCCCGGCCCTGCCGGACCCGGGGGGCTCCGCCTAAAGCGGAGCAGCTCAGCAACGAGCACCAGCCTCGGACCTTCACCGGTCCGGGGCTTTTCGCTTGCCCGCCCCACCTTGCCCACCCCCACCTGGGCCGGCTTCACTTCTGCGGGCGCACCGGGATGTCGAGAATGACCCGGGTGCCGCGCTCCGGTGCCGGGACCATGTCGAAGGTGCCGCCCAACTCCCCCTCGACCAGGGTCCGCACGATCTGGAGGCCGAGGTTGCCCGCGGTGTGCGGGTCGAAGCCCTCGGGCAGACCGACCCCGTCGTCCTGGACGGTGACCAGCAGCCGGGCCTCCTTGGTGGTGCCGCCGCGCACCGCCGAGACCTCGACCGTGCCGGTGTCGCCCTCGCGGAAGCCGTGTTCCAGGGCGTTCTGCAGCACTTCGGTCAGCACCATCGACAGCGGGGTGGCGACCTCGGCGTCCAGCCAGCCGAAGCGGCCACTGCGCCGGCCGGTCACCTTGCCCGGCGAGATCTCCGCGACCATCGCCAGCACCCGGTCGGCGATGTCGTCGAACTCCACGCGCTCGTCCAGGTTCTGAGACAGCGTCTCGTGCACGATGGCGATGGAGCCGACCCGGCGCACCGCCTCCTCCAGCGCCTCCCGGCCGCGCTCGGAGTCGATGCGGCGGGCCTGGAGCCGCAGCAGGGCGGCCACGGTCTGGAGGTTGTTCTTCACCCGGTGGTGGATCTCCCGGATGGTGGCGTCCTTGGTAATCAACTCCCGCTCACGGCGCCGGAGTTCGGTGACGTCCCGGCAGAGCACCAGGGAACCGATGCGCGTGCCCTTGGGCTTGAGCGGGATGGACCGGAACTGGATGACCCCGTCGTTCGCCTCGATCTCGAACTCGCGGGGCGCGTAGCCGCTGGCCGCCTTGGCGAGCGCCTCGTCCACCGGGCCCCTCGTCGGGGCGAGCTCGGCGGTGGTGCGGCCGAGGTGGTGGCCGACCAGGTCGGCGGCGAGACCGAGGCGGTGGTAGGCGGAGAGCGCGTTCGGGGAGGCGTACTGGACGATGCCGTCGGCGTCCACCCGGATCAGGCCGTCGCCCGCGCGCGGGGAGGCGTCCATGTCGACCTGCTGGTCGGGGAAGGGGAAGGAACCGGCCGCGATCATCTGCGCGAGGTCCGAGGCGCTCTGGAGGTAGGTGAGTTCCAGCCGGCTCGGGGTGCGCACGGTCAGCAGGTTGGTGTTGCGGGCGATCACCCCGAGGACGCGGCCCTCCCGCCGTACGGGGATGGACTCGACCCGTACGGGGACCTCTTCGCGCCATTCCGGGTCGCCCTCGCGCACGATCCGGCCCTCGTCCAGGGCCGCGTCCAGCATGGGGCGGCGGCCGCGCGGGACCAGGTGGCCGACCATGTCGTCCTGGTAGGAGGTCGGGCCGGTGTTCGGGCGCATCTGGGCGACCGAGACGTACCGGGTGCCGTCGCTGGTGGGGACCCACAGGACGAGGTCGGCGAAGGAGAGGTCGGAGAGCAGTTGCCACTCCGAGACCAGCAGATGGAGCCACTCGAGGTCGGTGTCCCCGAGGGCGGTGTGCTGGCGGACGAGTTCGTTCATGGAGGGCACGCTGCGAGCGTACCGGGGGCGCGTCACTGGCCGAAAAGACACCCGCGGGCCGCGGCGCCTGAGAGGGACCCTCAGCCCTCCCCGCGCCGCAGCCCGGAGCATCATCGGCCGTGGGGTGTGCGGTCCCGGTCGGCCGAAGGCCGAGGAGCCGGAGCAGTCAGGGCAGAGAGCGCCGGTTCCTCGATCCGCCTTCCTGTGCGGGGAAGACGGAGGCTTGTCAGCTTGTCGTCCTGCGTGGAGCCTCTCCCGCATTCTGGACTAGACCACGCGGGCGTGTCCATGGCCCGGGGGGCCTGAACCCGTGGGCGGCGGCGCCGCACCGTACCGGCAGCCTAGCCCGGCGGGCGGGCGCGTGGGGGTCGTCCGCCTGGCGATTTCCACCACGTACGGCGGGGGCCGCTCTGCTAGATTGGTCTAAACCACATAGCCAACGCTCCTCCGGTCCCCAGCGACCGTCGGCCCTCTTCCAGATCGGCAGGCCCAGCGTGGAAGTTGTCATCGTCCCGGACGCCGCGGCGGGCGGCGAGCTGATAGCCGAATCCATGGCCCAGTTGCTTCGCCGCAAACCCGACGCCCTGCTGGGGGTGGCCACCGGCTCCACCCCGCTGCCCGTCTACCAGGCCCTCGCGGCCAAGGTGCGCGCGGGCGCGATGGACACCCAGCGGGCCAGGATCGCCCAGCTCGACGAGTACGTGGGACTGCCCGCCGACCACCCCGAGTCCTACCGCTCGGTGCTGCGCCGCGAGGTGCTGGAGCCGCTCGGCATCCCCATGGACGCGTTCACCGGCCCGGACGGCACCGCCGACGACGTCCAGGCGGCGTGCGAGGAGTACGACCGGGCGCTCGCCGCGGCCGGGGGCGTGGACCTCCAGCTCCTCGGCATCGGCACCGACGGGCACATCGGGTTCAACGAACCGTGCTCCTCGCTCGCCTCGCGCACCCGGATCAAGACGCTGACCGAGCAGACCCGGATCGACAACGCCCGCTTCTTCGACGGCGACATCGACCAGGTCCCGCACCACGTGATCACCCAGGGCATCGGCACCATCCTGGAGGCCCGGCACCTGGTGCTGCTCGCCACCGGCGAGGGCAAGGCGGACGCGGTCGCGGCCACCGTCGAGGGCCCGGTCGCGGCGATCTGCCCCGCCTCCGCCCTCCAGCTCCACCCGCACGCCACGGTGGTCGCCGATGAGGCCGCCGCCTCCAAGCTGAAGCTCGCGGACTACTTCCGTCACACCTACACCCACAAGCCGGAGTGGCAGGGCCTGTAGAGACGTCTCGGTCCCCGCGGGCGCACCACGGGGACCGAGCGTGGGCTCACGCCCCCGCGATGACCTCCGCCGCAGCCCGGCCGCAGACGCGGGCCGCGCCATGGGTGGCCAGGTGGAGGTGGCCGCGGGGCGGGGACTGGGGGACGCCCATCTCGACGACCACGGTGTCCGGGCGGGCGGTCAGGAGGGTGGTCAGGGCCTTGGCCATCCAGGGGTGCCGGTGTTCGTCCCGGACCACCGCGACCACCCGGCGCTCCCCCGCCGCCGTGAGGGCGTCGGAGCCGGCCGAGTCGCCGGTGAAGCTTCCCGTGAGCGTGCCCGGCAGCAGCGCCGACAGCTCGGCGGCGACGCCCCAGGGGGTCTCGTCGCCCACCGCGATGTTGGCGACCGGGGTGAAGGCGGCGACATAGGGCGCCTCGGTGAGCGGGGTGAAGGACTCGCCGCCGGTCACCGTCAGGGCCCGGCGGGCGGCGCGGAGACCGGCCTCGGTGTCGGGGACGGTGTCCCCGGTGGTGCCGTTCGCCGTCCAGGCGGCCAGTTCGCGCACCCGGCGGGCCGCGTCCGCGAGGCGTTCCTCGGGCAGTTCGCCGGAGCGCACGGCGGCCACCAGGGCGTCGCGCAGCCGCCGTACCGTCTCGTCGTCGGCGAGGCCGCCGCCCACGCAGATCGCGTCGGCGCCGGCCGCGACGGCCAGGACGCTGCCGTGCTCGATGCCGTAGGTGCCGGAGACGGCGCGCATCTCCATGCCGTCGGTGACGATCAGCCCCTGGTAGCCGAGTTCACCGCGCAGCAGGTCGGTGAGGACCGGCCGGGAGAGGGTCGCGGGGCGGTCCGGGTCCAGGGCGGGGACCAGGATGTGGGCGCTCATCACCGCGCGGGTGCCCGCCGCGAGCGCGGCCCGGAAGGGCGCGAGTTCGCGGGCCTGGAGCACGTCGGCGGCCACGTCGATGCGGGGCAGCGCGTGGTGGGAGTCGACGGCGGTGTCGCCGTGGCCCGGGAAGTGCTTGGTGCAGGCCGCCACCCCGGCGGACTGCAGGCCGGTGACATAGGCGGCGGTGTGCCGGGCGACCAGGTCGGTGTCGGCGCCGAAGGAGCGGACACCGATGACCGGGTTGTCGGGGTTGGAGTTGACGTCGGCGGACGGCGCCCAGTTGAGGTGCACCCCGCAGGCGGCGAGACGCCGGCCGAGTTCCCGGGCGACCGCGTGGGTCAGCTCCACGTCGTCCACCGCGCCGAGGGCGTGGTTGCCGGGGAAGGAGGAGCCGGTACGGGCCTCCAGGCGGGTGACGTCGCCGCCCTCCTCGTCTATGGCCACCAGCACGTCGGGGCGCTCGGCGCGCAACTGGGCGGTGAGCGCGGCCAGTTGTTCGGGCGAGACGATGTTGCGGCCGAACAGGCCGACCGAGGCGAGGCCCTCGCCGAGCCGGCGCAGCAGCCAGTCGGGGGCGGTGGTGCCGGTGAAGCCGGGCTGGAGGACGGTGAGCGCGTCGCGCGTCAGGGTGTCCGTACCGCGGGCGATTGTCGTCATCGGGTGGCGTTATCCCTTCACGGCGCCCGCGGTCAGCCCCGCGGCCATCTTGCGCTGGACGAGGAGGAACAGCACGACGATCGGCACGGCCATCATGGTGGCGCCGGCCATCATCGGGGCGTATTCGGTGCCGTGCTTGGTGGTGAAGTTGCCGAGCCAGACGGTGGCCGTCTGGTTCTCCTGGCTGAGCAGCATCAGCGCGTAGAGGTACTCGTTCCACGCCTGGATGAAGCCGTAGACGGAGGTGGCGACCATGCCGGGGGCGAGCAGCGGGAAGACCACGCGGATGAAGGCGCCGGTGCGGGAGCAGCCGTCGACCATGGCCGCCTCCTCCAGCTCGCGCGGGATGTTGACGATGAAGCCGCGCAGGGTCCACACCGTGAACGGCAGGATGAAGGTCAGATAGGTGATGATCAGCCCGGTGAGCTTGTCGTACTGATGCAGGTCGTTCAGCAGCAGGAAGACCGGGATGATCATGGCGACGAGTGGGACCATCTGCACCGCGAGGATGCCGACGATCACGATCTTCCGGCCCCGGAAGGCGAACCGGGAGATGGCGAGCGCGGCGAGCATGCCGACGACGACACCGATGAGGACGACGGACAGCGAGACGACCAGGCTGCGGCCGACCGGCCCCCAGAAGTCGGCGATGTCGAAGGCCCGGCTGAAGTTGTCCAGGGTGAAGCCGGTGGGCAGCAGGCTCGGGTCGGGGTCGATGGCGTCCTTGGCCGGCTTGATCGCGGTGTCGAGCATCCAGTAGACGGGGAAGCCCGCGGTGACGAAGACGAGGAGGCCGAGGATGTTCCAGCCGGCCTTGGAGGTCCGGCGGGCGGGGGAAGCCGTGCTGGTCACTCGACCTCTCCGATCTTGAGCATCTGGCGCATGTAGACGGCGACGACGCCGAGCAGCAGCACCACGGTGATGAGGGCGATGGCGGAGCCCTGGGCGTAGTCGTTGACCACGAAGGCGCGGTCGTAGGAGTAGGTGGTGAGGAGCTGGAACTGGGCCTCGGGATGGCCGTTGCGCATCACGAAGACCTGCGGGAAGACACCCATGTCCCAGATGACCGAGAGGGTCGTCAGCATGACGATCACCGGCTTGAGCACCGGCAGGGTGACGTACCGGAAGACGCCCCAGGAGCCCGCGCCGTCCAGCCGGGCGGCCTCCTCCAGCTCGGCGGGGACCTGGGTGAGTCCGGCGCTGAGGGTGATGACCACGAACGGCACCGCGCCCCAGACCACCAGCAGCATGATCACCGCGAGGCCCTCGGGACCGCTGGCGAACCAGTTGTGGCCGATCAGGTCGACGCCGGGCAGCTTGCTGATGAGGGCGTTGAGGATGCCGTAGTCGGCGTCGAAGAGCCACTTGAAGACGGTGGTGGCGACGATGACGGGCATGCCCCAGCTCGCCACCAGCGCGATGTTGATCAGGGTCTTCACCCAGCCGGAGACCCGCTGGAGCAGCAGGGCGATCAGCATGCCGAGGACCATCGTGAAGACGACGGCGCCGGCGGTGAAGCCGATGGTGCGCAGCACGACCTGCCAGAAGTCGCCGTCGCTCAGCACCTTGGAGAAGTTGTCGAAGCCGACGGACTCGGGCTCCTGGAAGCCCCAGAGCTGGGACTGGCCGAACTTCTGGAAGGACAGGGTGACCAGCCGGACCAGGGGGTAACCCATGACACCGGCGAGGATCAGCAGACAGGGCGCGAGCAGCAGCCAGGGAGTGGTGGCGCCGCCCTTGGCGGAGGCCGGGCGGCGGGGCCGGGGCGGTGGGCCGGGCGGGGGCGCCTGCCGCTGCGGCGGCACCTTTGCAGGCGTGGTCGTGTCTGCGGCACTCATCGCGCTCCTCGGCGATCCCTGAAGTCCTGTGCGAGCGGTACGGCGGGCGCCGCGCGGGCCGGGAAGCCCGCGCGGCGCACCGGGGTCACTTGGTGTTGATGACCTTGTCGATCGCGGCGTCCGCCTCCTTGGCGGCGTCCTGGACCGACTTCTTGCCGGTGCCGATCTGCTGGAGCATGGTCTGGAGGACCTGTGCCTTCTCCACCTGGCCCCAGCCGGGCGCCATCGGCACGAACCAGTTGGACTCGGCCGCGGTGGCCGGCACTGCGGTCGCCGGGTCGTTCTTCAGGGTGGCGAGGTCGGTCTTGTTGTTGGGCAGGTTGCCCTTGGCGATCAGGCCCTTCTGGCCCCCGGGACCGGTGAAGGCGTTGATCCACTCGGCGGCGATGTCCTGGTTGTGCGACTTCACCGGCACGGCGAGGTCGGAACCGCCCAGGAACACCGGCATGTTCTTGCCGGACGGACCGGGCATCACGAAGTTCTCGAGGTTGTCCTTGAGCTTGCCGGTCTTGTCGTTCTTCGGGTCGGCGGAGGTCGCGCCCTCCCAGGCCGCGCCGAAGATCATGGCCGACTTGCCCTGGCCGTACACGAGGTAACGGTCGGACTCGTCCTTGGTCTTGTCGCCGTGCATGTACTTGTCGACGACCTGCTTGAAGGCGGTGAGGCCCTTGACCGACTCCGGGGAGGAGAGGGTCGCCTTCCACTGGCCGCCCTCCTCCTTGGCGATGGCGCCGCCCGCGTCGTAGACGAAGGACATGGCCGCGTACCAGTCACGGGTGGGCTGGTACCAGGCGTTGAACTTGTCGCCCTCCTTCTTCTGGATCTTGTCCAGCGCGGAGGTCAGCTCGGGGTAGGTCTTCGGCGGGGTCTTGACGCCGACCGAAGCGGCCACGTCCTTGCGCCAGTTGGCGACGCGGCCACCGGCGTAGTACGGCACCCCGTAGGTCTTGCCGTCGTAGGTGACCGATGCCTTGAGGCCGTCGAGCCAGGCGTCCGAGCCCTCGAACTTGCCGGGCTCCAGGGGGGCGAAGGCGCCCTTGACCATGTAGCCGAGCATCTCGGTGTTGCCCATCTCGACCACGTCGGGGGCCTTGTCGGTGGCGAGGACGGCGTCCAGCTTGGTGTTCTTGTCCGGCCAGCCGTAGTACTCGTGCTTGATCTTCAGGCCCGGGTGCTTCTTCACCACGGCGGCGTCGGCGGCCTTGACCAGGTTCGGCCAGTTGTTCTGCGCGTCGACGGTGAGCCAGACGGTCAGCGCGTCACTGTCGCCCCCCTTGCCCTCGCCGTCGTCGCTGCCGCACGCGGCGATGGAGACGATCATGCCCGCGACGCCGATCGCGGCTATCAGTCTGCGCTTCACGCCATCCTCCTCAGGGATGCCCACAACCCCCCTGCCTCCCCGCGGTGTCACACTTGCGCGTCGTACCGCCCTCGGAGCCGGGACTGGACCAATGGTGTAGACCAGCACGGGGAGCTTGGCCCAGACCAAAAGGGCTGTCAAGGGTGTTCAGGTGGGGTCCGGGCGTCCGTGACGCGACCGAGATATGCAGGGAACTTTCATTGCGCAACCGACAGATCGGACGGACCAGTTCCGGTGGACCACTGGCCCGCTCCGCACGGGTGGACTAGACCAACCGGGGGTGCGGCGGTATACAGGGAGATCACGGAGCGTGCGGGTGAACCGGCCGCGCGCGGCCGTGCCACGATGTGAGCCGTGACCGATGGCGATGTCGGTCGCCATCGGCATCCGGAGCCGGGAAGGCAGCCATGAGCACCGACGTCAGCAGGGCGGAGAACGAGGCCGGCGCGACCGTCCGTACCGCGCGCGTGCCGAAGTACTACCGCCTGAAGAAGCACCTCCAGGAGATGACGGAGACGCTTCCGCCGGGCACGCCGGTGCCGCCCGAGCGCACGCTGGCCGCGGAGTTCGACACCTCCCGCACCACCGTCCGCCAGGCCCTCCAGGAGCTGGTGGTCGAGGGGCGGCTGGAGCGCATCCAGGGCAAGGGCACCTTCGTCGCCAAGCCCAAGGTCGCCCAGGCGCTCCAACTCACTTCCTACACCGAGGACATGCGGGCCCAGGGGCTCGAACCCACCTCGCAACTGCTGGACATCGGCTACATCACGGCCGACGACCGGCTGGCCGGGCTGCTGGACATAAGCGCCGGGGGCCGGGTGCTGCGCATCGAGCGGCTGCGCATGGCCAACGCCGAGCCGATGGCCATAGAGACCACCCACCTCTCCGCCAAGCGCTTTCCCGCGCTGCGCCGTTCGCTGGTGAAGTACACCTCGCTGTACACCGCGCTCGCCGAGGTCTACGACGTCCACCTGGCCGAGGCCGAGGAGACCATCGAGACGTCGCTGGCCACCCCGCGCGAGGCGAGCCTGCTCGGCACCGACGTGGGCCTGCCGATGCTGCTGCTGTCCCGGCACTCGGTGGACCGGGAGGGCCGCCCGGTGGAGTGGGTGCGCTCGGTGTACCGGGGCGACCGGTACAAGTTCGTGGCGCGGCTCAGGCGTCCGCAGGACTGACCGGCTCCGTTTCCACCGCCCCACCAGCTCACATCGCCATATCGATACCCGGACGAGGGCTTCCGCTCCGCCGTACCGTCACCTAGATTGCGTGCGCATTACGCAGTGATCAACGAGGGGACGGAGTCCGGCATGCCCGAAGATTCTGAAGTGAGGCAACCGGTGGTGACACCGGTCCGTGTGGTCATCGGGCTGTGTCTCGTGGCGCCGTTCGTGGCGATGCTGTGGGTGGGTTCGTTCTCCAAGGTGGACCCCACGTTCATCGGCATCCCGTTCTTCTACTGGTACCAGATGCTGTGGGTGCTGGTCTCCACCTCGCTCACCATGACCGCGTACCAGCTCTGGCAGCGCGACCAGCGCTCCCGCAAGACCCGGAGCGGGGGTGCGTCCCGGTGAACGACGGCGTCAACGGCGTGGCGCTCGGCGTCTTCGTCTTCTTCTTCCTCGCGGTCACGGTCCTGGGCTTCCTCGCCTCGCGCTGGCGCAAGGCCGAGAACGAGCACTCGCTGGACGAATGGGGCCTGGGCGGCCGGTCGTTCGGCACCTGGATCACCTGGTTCCTGCTCGGCGGCGACCTGTACACGGCGTACACCTTCGTCGCGGTGCCGGCGGCCATCTACGCGGCCGGCGCTTCCGGGTTCTTCGCGGTGCCGTACACGATCCTGGTGTACCCGCTGATCTTCACCTTCCTGCCCCGGCTGTGGTCGGTCTCGCACCGGCACGGGTACGTCACGACCTCCGACTTCGTGCGCGGGCGGTTCGGCTCCAAGGGCCTGTCGCTGGCGGTGGCGGTCACCGGAATCCTGGCGACGATGCCGTACATCGCGCTCCAACTGGTCGGCATCCAGGCGGTGCTGGACGTGATGGGCGTGGGCGGCGGTGAGGACACCAACTGGTTCGTGAAGGACCTGCCGCTGCTGATCGCCTTCGGCGTGCTGGCGGCGTACACGTATTCCTCGGGTCTACGCGCGCCCGCGATGATCGCGTTCGTGAAGGACGCACTGATCTACATCGTCATCGCGGTGGCGATCATCTACATCCCGATCAAGCTGGGCGGGTTCGACGAGATCTTCGCCAAGGCGGGCGACAAGTACACCGCCGCCGGTGCGGGTGGACTCGTCCCGGCCCCGGCGGGCCAGTGGACGTACGCCACGCTGGCGTTGGGATCGGCGCTCGCGCTCTTCATGTACCCGCACTCGATCACCGCGACGCTGTCCTCCAAGAGCCGCGAGGTCATCCGGCGCAACACCACGATCCTGCCGCTGTACTCCCTGATGCTCGGGCTGTTGGCACTGCTGGGCTTCATGGCGATCGCGGCCGGGGTGAAGGTCACCAACGGGCAGCTCGCCATCCCGCAGTTGTTCGAGGACATGTTCCCGGACTGGTTCGCGGGCGTGGCCTTCGCGGCGATCGGTATCGGGGCCCTCGTCCCTGCGGCGATCATGTCCATCGCGGCCGCGAACCTCTTCACCCGCAACATCTACAAGGACTTCATCAAGCCCGACGCGACGCCCGAGCAGGAGACCAAGATCTCCAAGCTGGTCTCGCTGCTGGTGAAGGTGGGCGCGCTGGTCTTCGTCCTCACCATGGACAAGACGGTGGCCATCAACTTCCAGCTCCTGGGCGGCATCTGGATTCTCCAGACCTTCCCGGCCCTGGTCGGCGGCCTGTTCACCCGCTGGTTCCACCGCTGGGCCCTGCTGGCCGGCTGGGCGGTCGGCATGGTCTACGGCACCCTCGCCGCCTACGGGGTCGCCTCCCCCACCCAGAAGCACTTCGGCGGCTCCGCCAAGGAGATCCCCGGCATCGGCGAGATCGGCTACATCGGCCTGACGGCCTTCGTCCTGAACGTCGTGGTCACCGTGGTCCTCACCTTCGTCCTCAAGGCCCTGAAGGCCCCCGACGGCATCGACGAGACCAATCCCGGCGACTACACGGCCGACGCGGGCGACCCCGGCGTCGAGGTCGAACTCCCCCCGGCGACGGCGGGCAGCACCCACTAGCCGTCCCTGTGTGAATCCGGCCGCGGGCCGCCGTAAAGCGAGAGCGACGGCGGCCCGTCGTCGTACACACTGCCGGGCATGGACCTCCTCATCAGAGCCGCCGAACCGGCCGAGTACACCGCCCTGGGCGAGATCACCGCGCAGGCGTATCTCCAGGACGGGCTGCTGGACTTCGGCGAGAGCGACGCGTACCTGGGTGAGCTGCGGGACGTGGCCCGGCGGGCGGCGGACGCGGAGATCCTGGTGGCCGTGCGCGGGGGTGTCCTCCTGGGCGGGGTCACCTTCGTCCCGGCCGGCGGCCCCATGGCCGACATCGCGGGCCCCGGCGAGGCCGAGATCCGGATGCTGGCGGTCGCCCGGACCGGCCGGGGCCAGGGAGCCGGGGAAGCGCTCGTACGGACCTGTGCGGACCGGGCACGGGCCCTGGCGGGCTGCCACAGCCTCGTCCTCTCCACCCAGCCCACGATGCACGCCGCCCATCGCGTCTACGAACGCCTCGGTTTCCACCGCACCCCGCACCGCGACTGGAACCCCCTGCCGGGCGTCCTGGACCTCACTCTGCTCACCTACGAGTTGACCCTCTGAAGCCGCCGCGACACACAACAGACACAACATCTGGGGGTGACGTGACAGGGCGGCACTAGATGTATGCTCGTGCTCGCTGTCGTCGCAGGGGAATCCGGTGCGAATCCGGAACTGTCCCGCAACGGTGTACTCGCGTGCTTCGTGCACGCCAGCGTCAGTCCGAGGACCTGTCGACAGCGGCGCCCGGCCGTCCGGTCCGGGTGCTCGAAGACGTCCGGGCCTCGTGGAGTGGGCCGGTGGACGCGACGCCGTGTGCGCTCGTGCCTCCCCCTACCCTCCGCCAGGCCCCCGTGCCCAGCGAGGGAGAGCCCCACGTGACCATCGCGCCTGCCGATCCGGCTTCAGCCACCCCGGCGACCGAGGCCCCTGTGGAGAACGACGGCCCCGGTGCCGCGCTGCTGCGGACCCTGACCGAGCTGACCGCCGACCTCCCCGACGCGGACCCCGGCCGGGTCGCGGCCGCCGCGCTGCGCGGCCGGTCGGCGCGCGCCGACGAGGCGGAGCTGCGCGAGCTGGCCACCGAGGCCGCCGCCGGTCTGATCTCGGAGGACCCCGCGTACTCCCGGCTGGCCGCCCGGCTGCTCACGCTCTCCATCCGCGCCGAGGCCGCCTCGCAGGGCGTGACCTGCTTCACCGAGTCGGTGACCGTGGGCCACCGCGAGGGCCTGGTCGCCGACCGCACCGCCGACTTCGTGGCGCTGCACGCCGCCCGGCTGGACGCCCTGATCGACACCGGCGCCGACGACCGGTTCGGCTACTTCGGCCTGCGCACGCTGCACAGCCGCTACCTGCTGCGCCACCCCATCACCCGCAAGGTGATCGAGACCCCCCAGCACTTCATGCTGCGCGTGGCGAGCGGCCTGGCGGAGAACGACAGCGCCCCGGCCGTGGACGAGGTCGCCGCGCTGTACGGCCTGATGAGCCGCCTGGACTACCTGCCGTCCTCCCCCACCCTGTTCAACTCCGGTACACGGCACCCCCAGATGTCGTCCTGCTACCTGCTGGACTCCCCGCTGGACGAGCTGGACTCGATCTACGACCGCTACCACCAGGTCGCCCGTCTCTCCAAGCACGCCGGCGGCATCGGCCTGTCCTACTCCCGCATCCGCAGCCGGGGTTCGCTGATCCGGGGCACCAACGGGCACTCCAACGGCATCGTGCCGTTCCTGAAGACGCTGGACGCCTCGGTGGCCGCGGTGAACCAGGGCGGGCGGCGCAAGGGCGCGGCCGCGGTGTACCTGGAGACCTGGCACTCCGACATCGAGGAGTTCCTGGAGCTGCGCGACAACACCGGTGAGGACGCGCGCCGTACGCACAACCTGAACCTCGCGCACTGGATTCCGGACGAGTTCATGCGCCGGGTCAACGCCGACGAGCCCTGGTCGCTGTTCTCCCCGGCGGACGTGCCCGAGCTGGTCGACCTGTGGGGCCCGGAGTTCGACGCGGCCTACCGCAAGGCCGAGGAGGCGGGCCTGGCCAAGAAGTCCATGCCGGCCCGCGAGCTGTACGGCCGCATGATGCGCACCCTCGCGCAGACCGGCAACGGCTGGATGACCTTCAAGGACGCCGCCAACCGCACCGCCAACCAGACGGCGCTGCCGGGCAACGTGGTCCACTCCTCCAACCTGTGCACGGAGATCCTGGAGGTCACCGACGACGGGGAGACCGCGGTCTGCAACCTCGGCTCGGTGAACCTGGGCGCCTTCGTGGTGGACGGTGACATCGACTGGGCGCGGCTGGACGAGACCGTCCGCACGGCCGTGACCTTCCTCGACCGGGTCGTGGACATCAACTTCTACCCGACCGAGCAGGCGGGCCGCTCCAACGCCAAGTGGCGCCCGGTGGGCCTGGGCGCGATGGGCCTCCAGGACGTCTTCTTCAAGCTGCGCATCCCCTTCGACTCCCCCGAGGCGAAGGCGCTGTCCACGCGGATCGCCGAGCGGATCATGCTGGCTTCCTACGAGGCGTCCGCCGACCTCGCCGAGCGCAACGGCCCGCTCCCCGCCTGGGAGCAGACCCGTACCGCGCAGGGCGTGCTGCACCCCGACCACTATGGTGTCGAGCTGACCTGGCCGGAGCGCTGGGCCGCGCTGCGCGCCCGGATCGCCGAGGTCGGCATGCGCAACTCGCTGCTGCTGGCGATCGCGCCGACGGCCACCATCGCCTCCATCGCGGGCGTGTACGAGTGCATCGAGCCGCAGGTGTCCAACCTGTTCAAGCGCGAGACGCTGTCGGGCGAGTTCCTCCAGGTCAACGCGTACCTGGTGCAGGAGCTGAAGAACCTCGGCGTGTGGGACGCCCGCACCCGTGAGGAGCTGCGCGAGGCCAACGGCTCGGTGCAGGGCTTCGCCTGGATTCCCGAGGACGTGCGGAAGCTGTACCGCACGGCGTGGGAGATCCCGCAGCGCGGTCTGATCGACATGGCCGCCGCCCGTACCCCGTTCCTCGACCAGGCGCAGTCGCTGAACCTGTTCCTGGAGACGCCGACCATCGGCAAGCTCTCCTCGATGTACTCCTACGCCTGGAAGTCGGGTCTGAAGACCACGTACTACCTGCGTTCGCGCCCGGCGACCCGGATCGCCCGTGCCGCCCAGGGCCGCGCCCAGGAGCCCAAGACCATCCCCGTCCAGCAGGCGGCCGACCCCGACGCCGTCGCCTGCTCCCTTGAGAACCCCGAGTCCTGCGAGGCCTGCCAGTAATGACCGACAAGAACCTTCTGGACCCCGGCTTCGAGCTGACCCTGCGTCCGATGCGCTACCCGGACTTCTACGAGCGCTACCGGGACGCGATCAAGAACACCTGGACCGTCGAGGAGGTCGACCTCCACTCGGACGTCGCCGACCTCGCGAAGCTCTCCCCCGAGGAGCAGCACCTGATCGGCCGCCTGGTGGCGTTCTTCGCCACGGGTGACTCGATCGTGGCGAACAACTTGGTGCTGACGCTGTACAAGCACATCAACTCCCCCGAGGCGCGGCTCTACCTGAGCCGGCAGCTCTTCGAGGAGGCCGTGCACGTCCAGTTCTATCTGACGCTGCTCGACACCTACCTGCCCGACCCGGAGGACCGCACGGCCGCGTTCGCGGCGGTGGAGAACATCCCCTCCATCCGCGAGAAGGCCGAGTTCTGCTTCAAGTGGATCGACTCGGTCGACAAGCTGGACCGGCTGGAGACCAAGGCGGACCGCCGCAAGTTCCTGCTGAACCTGATCTGCTTCGCCGCGTGCATCGAGGGCCTGTTCTTCTACGGCGCCTTCGCGTACGTCTACTGGTTCCGCAGCCGTGGCCTGCTGCACGGCCTTGCGACCGGCACCAACTGGGTGTTCCGCGACGAGACGATGCACATGTCGTTCGCCTTCGACGTGGTCGACACCGTCCGCAAGGAGGAGCCGGAGCTCTTCGACGACCAGCTCGAGCAGCAGGTCACGGACATGCTCCGGGAGGCCGTCGAGGCCGAGCTGCAGTTCGCGCGCGACCTGTGCGGTGACGGCCTGCCGGGCATGAACACCGAGTCGATGCGGCAGTACCTGGAGTGCGTCGCCGACCAGCGCCTCACGCGCCTCGGCTTCGCCCCGGTGTACGGCTCGGAGAACCCGTTCTCCTTCATGGAGCTGCAGGGTGTTCAGGAGCTGACGAACTTCTTCGAGCGCCGCCCGTCGGCGTACCAGGTCGCGGTGGAGGGCACCGTGGACCTGGACGAAGACTTCTGAGTCTTCCGAGCCTCCTTCTCCCTGGCTGAACCCTGACGTCCGCGGTCCTTCTGGGCCTGCCCGAGCTGTCGGTCGACGCGCCGGTCGCGCACGATGCCGATCACCGAGGGCAGGACCAGGAGGACCAGGATGCCGAGGGTGGCGACCATTCCGATGAGACCTTCGATCTGGTTTCCGTTCATGTCATCAGCCTCGCGCTGAACGCTCCTGTCGAACACTGGCAGGACTGCCGTGGGCCCTCGAATTCCTGCCAGCATCGAGGCACACTGGCAGCATGCTGAAGAACGTGGTCGCGGTCCTGCTGGACGGGGTGCACCCCTTCGAGCTGGGGGTGGTGTGCGAGGTGTTCGGCATCGACCGCAGCGAGGACGGGCTCCCGGTGTACGACTTCGCGGTGGCTTCGGCGGAGGGTCCCACCCTGCGCACCCACTGCGGCTTCACCGTCTCCACCCCGCACGGTCTGGAGCGGCTGGAGGAGGCCGATCTGATCGCCGTCCCGGCCGGCGAGTCCTACGCCTCCCGCGACTATCCCCCCGAACTGCTGGACGCCCTGCGCCGGGCCGTGGCCCGCGGCGCGCGGGTACTCAGCGTGTGCACGGGGGTGTTCGTGCTGGCCGAGGCCGGGCTGCTGGACGGGCGCCGGTGCACGGTGCACTGGCACAACGCCGAGGAGCTGAGCCGGCGCCATCCGGGCGTCACGGTCGAGCCGGACGTGCTCTACATCGACGAGGACCCGGTGATCACCTCAGCCGGTACGGCGGCCGGTATCGACGCCTGTCTGCACCTGGTCCGCAAGGAGCAGGGCCCCGAGGTCGCCAACAAGATCGCCCGCCGGATGGTGGTGCCCCCGCACCGGGACGGCGGCCAGGCCCAGTACATCGAGCGCCCGTTGCCCAAGGGCCCCTGCGACACCGTGGGCGAGGTGCTGGTGTGGATGGAGGAGCACCTCGACCAGGAGGTCACCGTCGAGCAGCTCGCCGCCCGCGCCCACATGTCCCCGCGCACCTTCGCCCGCCGCTTCCAGCAGGAGACCGGCACCACCCCGTACCGCTGGATTCTGCGCCAACGGGTGCTGCTGGCCCAGCGGTTGCTGGAGGGGACGGACGAGACGGTGGACTCGATCGCCTGGCGGACCGGGTTCGGCAACGCGGCCGCGCTGCGCCACCAGTTCGTCCGGGCGCTCGGCACCACCCCGAACGCCTACCGGCGCGCGTTCCGGGGCCCGCAGGCCGCCTGAACGCACGCCGGTCCGGGCACGCTGCTCCTCACCACTCCAGGGGCTCGACCAGCAGCCGGTGCGGGCGCAGGGTGATGCCCACGCGGGTGGCCGCGTCCGAGTCCTCGACCTGACGGAACCGGTACTTCGCGGATATCGCCGCCACGATCAGGCTCAGTTGGGCCATGGAGAAGTGATCACTGGGGCATTTGCGGTTGCCGACGCTGAAGGGGCTCATGGCGTATTTCGGCACCTCCTCGGCCCGCTCCGGCAGCCACCGGTCGGGGTCGAAGTCGAGGTGGCGGGCGTAGGAGCGGGCATCGCGCTGAATCGCGTAGGGGCTGTAGATGATGTCCGCCCCGGCCGGAATGCGATAGGCGCCGAGTGCCGTGTCGGTGAGCGCGCGGCGCGTCAATATCCATACGGCGGGGCGCAGTCGGAGGGCCTCGACGACGACATTGTTGGTGTGACTCAGCTTGCGCACGTGCTCGAATGCGATCGGCGCGCCGCCGGTTACCGATTCAACTTCCGCGCGCACCTTCTCCGCGTGCTCGGGATGGTCCGCGAGGATCTGCAGGAGCCACATGATCGTGGAGGCGATTGTCTCGCTTCCGGGGGTGAGTATGGCGACGACCTGGTCGTGGATCTCCTGTTCGCTGATGGGGTCGCCATTGTCGTCCTTCGCCTCCAGCAAAGCCGTCAGCAAATCGTCCGGCTTTTGACCGGATGCCCTCCGCTCGGTGACGATCTCGTCCACCAGCAGATGCAGATCGGCCAGTGCCCGGTTGAATTCGCGGTTGGACGGGAACGGCAGCCGGTACAGCGGTCCCAGCGGCAGCACCATGCGCCGGTACATGCCCCGGAAGACGGTGGCGAGGTCGGTGCTGAGCCGTTCCGCGCACTCGTCCATGTACTGGCCGCGCAGCAGGCAGCGGGCCGCGATGCGCACCGCGACCCGGAAGGACTCGGAGGTGGCGTCGATGGGCTCGCCGGGCCGCCAGCGCTCGGTGAGGGCGTGCGCCTCCTCCTCCATGATCGGCCCGTAGGCGGGGATCGCGGCGAGCCGGAACGCGGGCTGGATGGTGCGCCGCTGCCGCCGGTGCAGCGGGCCGTTGGCGGTGGCCACGCCCTGCTTGCCGAGGAGCCCCTCCAGCGACTCCCACACCGGTCCGTCGATCTTGTAGTCGGGGCTCAGCGCGAGTGCGCCGGTGAGCGCCGGCGCGGTGACGGCGTACACCGTCTTGGGGCCGAGCTTCAGGCGCACCACGTCGCCGTGGTCGCGCAGTTGGGACATGAACGCGAGCGGGTCGCGGGCCAGTTTCAGGCCGTGCCCGAGCACCGGAACGCCGCCCCCGGCTAGGGGCGGCTCCTCCAGATCGGCCACTTCCCGCGTCTCGGGATTGACGGCGTCGACGGTCATTTCTCACCTGCCGCTTCGTTGTTGACGTACGGGGGTGTGGACCGGTCCTCCCAGGTGTCGACCATGTAGCGGCCTGACTCGTGGTGGAACCAGTAGACGGTGCTGAACCAGTTCCGCATATTGCCGACGCAGGTCCGCACGGCGGCGCTCAGTTCCTTTCCGCGCACGGTGCCGTCGTCGAGTTCTCCGGCGAAGTCCATTGCCTCGCGCTCGGCTTCGATGAATTCAGCGATGCATTTCTCGATGCGCCGCCTGAGTTCCTCGACGGCTTCTTCGAGGGTGAGCCCGGAATGGGTGATGAGACTTATTCCGAGATTGTGCACCTCGTCGCCCGCTATCTCCTTCGGCAGCGAGCACAGGTCGTTGTACCAGGCGGCGAATTCCTGGCTCAGCAGAGCCGCGCGCCGAAATGCCGGGTTCTTCCTTACCGCGTCCGGGAGTTGGCATCCGGCACTCGGTTCCAGGAGGTCGGTCCATATCCAGTGCGCGAAGGTGAGCCGCCTGAGCGCGAGGTACTCCTCGACACCGGGCACCCGGCCCGCCACACGGTTGCAGAACTCACGGTCGTACGCCTCGATCACCTCGTGGAAGTGCCGGGCGAACCGCTGGTTCCAGGCGGGCGGCAGGAACGCGTAGAGCCGCAGCACGCTGTCCGCGAAAGCGGCCACCAGCGCGTCCGGGTGGTGCAGATGGTCCTCGGGTGCGTCGAGCGCCGTATGGAGACGCTGCCGCAGCCGCCGCCAGTCCCCGGGCCGGCCGTGCACGATGTCACGGTCGTGCCGGTCGTCCCAGACGAAGAACCACGCGCTGTAGTCGGCTATGGCCTGGAGGACGTCGTCGGGGGCGCCCAGGTAGTAGCCGGCCATCAGATCCGTGTAGCACAGGTTGTCGGCGTACTCGCGGACCTTGTCCGGGGACATCAGCCGTTTTTCCAGCAGCCACCGCCGGGTGTTCTCCTGGAGCCTCGGCCAATACGGGTGCAGCCGCCGGGGAAAGGCGTCCTCGATCACCGGGAGCGCGAGGGACGGTGGAACCGCGACCGCTGTCGCCGATGTGGTGCCGCGTGAGAAAGCATGCACGAACAGTCCCCTCTCGACCGCCAGGAGCACACGCCCCTCCTTGCCGTGCCGGGCGTGCGCCGTTGCGTATCCCCGCACCCCTATTCAGCACTACAACTGACCGTCTGGGGAACGGATTTGCTCCTTTCACTACCCCAAGTCGCCGGGATTCTTTCGGCGAACAGATGAACGAACAGCCACGACGCCCGGCCGGAATGGTCTCCGGCCGGGCGTCGTGGCTGTTCGGTGCGGTGGCGCTGGTTCCGCGCGGGCCCGTCAGTCGTTGGCGACCACGTCGTAGCGCGGTTCGTTCTCGGCCATCTGCCGCAGCGCGTCCTTGCGGTCCCGCTTGGAGAGGCGGTCGATGTAGAGGTAGCCGTACAGGTGGTCGGTCTCGTGCTGGAGGCAGCGGGCGAAGTAGCCGGTGCCGCGCACCTTGATGGGGTTGCCCTTCTCGTCCTGCCCGGTCACCTCGGCGTAATCGGGGCGCGCGAGCGGCGCGTACGCGGTGGGCACGGACAGGCAGCCCTCGTTGCTGTCGTCCAGGCGGCGGGCGGCGGCGGGCAGTTCGACCAGCTTGGGGTTGCAGACCACGCCGGTGTGGCGCACGCCGTCGTCGTCCGGGCAGTCGTAGACGAAGACCTTCTGGCTCACGCCGATCTGGTTGGCGGCCAGGCCCACACCCTCGGCGGTGCGCTGGCTGGCGAACATGTCCGCGACCAGTCGCTCCAGCTCGGGGCCGAACTCGGTGACGTCCGCGCACTCCTTGTGCAGCACCGGGTTCCCGACGACCGTGATCGGCCGCGAGGTCCCGCGCTCGCGCCAGCCGGTCTCGCGCTCCTCGCAGTCCTCCGTGTCGACGACATAGCCCTCGTCATCGACGGGGAGCACGCCCACGTGCTGCTGATCGGTGTCCTGCTGAGCCATGACCGAGTGACGCCTTCCTCAAAACAAACATGGGGGGACTAGCGGATACAGGGTACGTGGGCGCGCCCTGTAGGGGCGCGGGTCCGTGTCCTTCATGCGGCTCCGCCGCGCGTGGGCACGACCAGCCACGACGGGCCGGCACCGGTCAGCGGCGATCAACACACCTCTTCGAGATCCCGCCAGTCCCGCGAGTCCGGGCTGTCGGCGACCCACCCGTCCAGCAACCCCCGGACCAGCGAAGCCGGCGCGGCGATCCCGCACTCCCGCTCGGGCACCCAGAGCTGCCCGTCCGTCCGGTGCCCCAGCGGACCGGGATGACCGGGCTCACTGTGATCGTGGGGATCGAGATGCACACCCTCCCCCTCGTCGGACGGCATCCGCGACTCCGAACACATCCGGCACAGCAGCCGCACGGAAGAGGACCAGTCCTCCGCCGCGAACCCCGCGTCGGCGGCCAACTGCTCCAGCGCGTCCCGGTCCGCCTCGGTCGCCGCCTCCAGCAGCACCACCCAGGTCGGCACGGGTGAGGGCGCCCACAGCTCGATCTCGTCGAAGACCGGATAGGAGTGCCCGGTGGACGTGGTGCGCTCGCCGTGCGGGACCCCGTCGTGCAGGACGACCTCGCCCCAGCGCCGCCCGGAGGAGGGCAGCGGGATGGACAGCACCTCGATCCGCGCCGGGTCCAGCCGACGGCCCCAGACCACCTCGGCCTCGCCCTCCGGCGAAAGCCGTACGGCGGCGCTGCCCAGCTCCATGCCGAGCGGCTCGCCGAGCGCGGTGGCGCCGCCGGGCACCTTCAGCCCGTACGCCTGCCAGGCACGACGGGCCAGCGGCCAGTCCTGGAGGGCGGTGGCGGCGATGCCGACGTTCCACCAGTCGGGCGCGCCGGTCTCCCGGTCCAGCAGGGCCACCGCGCGCAGCCCGGCGGCGCGGGCCTGTTCCCAGTCGTGCCGGAACTTGTGCAGCAGGGCCAGGTTGAACCAGGACTCGGCGAGCCAGGGCTCCAGATCGGCGGCGCGGGTCAGCAGTTCGCCCGCGTCCTCGTACCGGCCGTCGCCGATGAGCGTGAACGCCCGGTCGGTGGCCTGCCGCCAGGAGGCGGAGGGCCGGTTCCGTACCTTGCCGAAGATCCTCACGATTCCCGCCTGCCAGTTCCGTTCCGCTCAGTGGGCTGGCTTTTGCCCCCGGACTGCCTCTCCCTCGCATCCAACCACGTCACGTGGGAGAGGCGCTCATTACCCATCGGTTACCCAGCAACCGGCAAGGTCAGACAGTCGCGGGACAGCACCCGCGCCAGTGATTCCACCACCTCGGGGGCGTAGTCCCCGGCCGTGGCCAGCCGCAGTTCCTCCAGCGCGCGCAGCGGGCCCTCGACCCCGGCGTCGCGGGACTTCTCCTCGTAGGCGTTGACCGCGCGCACGATGCGGGCGGCGACCGGCTGGTCCCGGTAGGGGTCGGCCTGCCGCTCCACGACCACGGCGACGGCGGCGGCCACCCCGGTCTGCCGGACCACGGCCCCGCCGAGCAGGGCGATGCGGCGCTGCTCCTCGCCGGGCAGCCCGGCGGTGGCGCCCGCGTGGACCGGGTCGACCAGGCTGAGCTGGCCGATGTCGTGCATCAGCGCCGCGTGCTCCAGCACGGTCAGCTCGGTGCCGGTGAGCCCGAGGTCCCGGCCCACCGCGAGGCTGAGGGCGGCGACCCGGCGAGCGTGGCCGGCCGGGGTGTACCCGGCGATCTCGGTGGCGCGGGCCAGGGAGGTGATGGTCTGCCGGTAGGTGGCGCGCACGGCCGCGTACCGGCGCAGCGACAACTGGGTGAGCAGCAGCGGGAGGCAGAACACCGGCAGCGCCCAGAGGCCGGCGACGGCGACCGCGAGCGCCATCACCGCGCCGGTGGCGCAGACGGCGGAGCCGATGCCGAGCAGCCCGCGCAGCTCCTCGCGCAGCAGCGGGCCGAAGGGCCAGGCGGTGCGGGAGCGGGCGAGCGCGGCGGCCAGTACGGCGTCGCACAGCGCGGTCAGGACGAGCAGCGCGACGAGCAGCAGGGCGTAGGCGGAGCCGTCCCACTGCTCGAACACGCCCCGGCTGTACAGGGGCTGGAAGCAGACGGCGGCGAAGCCGACGGTGAGGACGCGGCGGGCGAGGTGGTCGAGCGTGGGGCTGCTTCCGCGCCAGATGTGGGGAACGCCACCGAGCAGGGAGGCGACGAGCACCACGGTGACGATCTGGCCGGCGCCGTGCCGGGCGGGGTGTCCGGCGTCGGCGCCGAGCAGGGCGTACGAGAGGGAGCCCGCGGTGCCGAGCGGTGCGGCGCGGCGGGAGCCGCCGCCCTTCCAGCGGGTGAGTTCGCCGACGGCTATGAGGACACCGAAGGCGAGCGCGGTGCCCCGGCCGTCGACGCCGGTCCAGAGGGTGGCGCCGAACGCGATCACGGCGACGAGGGCGGCGGCGCCGTGGATCAGGCGGCGGGCGGTCACCGATGGGCTCCGGTGGTGCGGCCGTGGGTGCGCTGGCGGGGCGGGGCGCCGGGGGCGGGTTCGTCGGCGGTGACCTCGGGCCGCCAGCCGTGGAGGCGCAGGGCGGCGGCGAGCGCGCCGACCATCCGGGGGTCGAACTGGGCGCCCGCGCACCGCTCCAGCTCGGCGACGGCGACCTCGACCGGGCGGGCCCGGCTGTAGGAGCGGGTGGAGGTCATGGCGTCGAAGGCGTCGGCGACGGCGACCACGCGGGCGCACTCGGGGATCTGGGTACCGGCGAGCCCGTAGGGGTAGCCGCTGCCGTCGAGGCGTTCGTGGTGGTGCAGGATCGCCGCGCGGGCCTCCCCGAGGAAGGAGATGCCGCGCGTCATCTCGTGGCCGTACTCGGGGTGGAGTTCGATGATCCGGCGTTCCTCGGGGGTGAGCGGGCCGTCCTTGCGCAGCAGCCGGGTGGGGACGCCGAGCTTGCCGACGTCGTGCAGGATGCCCGCGAAGCGCAGCACCTCCACGCGCTCGTCGTCCAGGCCGAGCTGCCGGGCGATCATCACCGACGCCCGCCCGACGCGCTCGCTGTGGCCCCGGGTGTAGCCGTCCTTGATGTCGACGGCCTGGACGAGGGCGCGGATGGTGGCCTGGTGGGCGGCGCGTTCGCGGTGGTACTGGGCGAACACCCAGCAGGAGACGCCCATCGGCAGCAGCACCAGCAGGGCGGCGACCGGCCCGTAGGGGCTGCGCCACAGCACGGCGGTCATCAGTCCGGCCAGGCCGTGCACGGCGACGGGGGCGAGGGAGCGGGTGAACAGCCCGCGCCAGGCCCGGCGCAGCGGGACGCGGTCGGCGGCGGCGTGCATGGCGCCGTCGAGCAGGGTGAGCACCAGGCAGAAGGCGAGCACGGCGGCCCCGGCGGGCAGCAGCGCGTACGGGAAGACGGAGGCGGCGACGGCGGCGCTGCCGTCGAGCGCGTGGTGCACCTGGGCGGCGGCCCAGACGGCGAGCGCGGGCCGGGCGGCGCGCCAGACGCGGCGCGGGAGGGACGGCGCGTGCTCGACCGGGGAGAGCAGGGCGGCGGGCAGCGGGACCAGCGCTGCGGCGGCCGGGGTCAGCAGGAAGGCGCCGGCGAGCAGGACGGGGTAGAAGGTGCCGCCGAACCGGCGGCGGACGACCTGGTCACAGAGCGCGTAGAGCGCCGCGACGAGTCCGAGGGCGCCCCACGTCGTGTGGCCGGTGAGGGCGGGCAGTGCGCAGAGCGCGGCGAGCAGGGCGGCGCCGGCCACACAGACCCGTGCCCTTGCCGGAACCGCCTCCATGACGCCCTCCCCGACCGTGCCCCGTCCGGGTGGAGCGTAGGACGGGACACGGGGAGAGCGGGGGCTGGTCCGGTGGGATTAGCACGTTCGGGTGACGGAAGCGGCGGTCAGCTCTCGCGGGCGGCCGCGGTCACGTCATGCTCGGGGACGGTACCGCCGGAGCGGATCAGCTCGATCCGGCCCATGACCTTGGCACGCAGGTCGGCGGGGACGTCGTCATGTCCGCAGCACCGCTTGACCAGCTTCTTGACGGCCTGCTCCAGACCGTACTTCTCCAGGCACGGGTGGCATTCCTCGAAGTGGTGCTGGAACTTGTCGCGGTCGACGTCCGGCATCTCGCTGTCGAGGAACTCGTACAGATGGTCGAGGACCTCACTGCAGTCCGTCTCGTGCGGCTCTCCGCAGCTCATGAGCCCGAGCCTTTCGCTTCGTTCGACTCTCCGGCGCCCGCGGGGACCAGTCCGCGCTCGCGCGCGTAGTCCTCCAGCATGCCGCGCAGTTGACGGCGGCCCCGGTGCAGCCGGGACATCACCGTACCGATGGGTGTCCCCATGATGTCCGCGATCTCCTTGTACGCAAAGCCCTCTACGTCCGCGAGGTAGACGGCGATGCGGAACTCCTCGGGGATCGACTGGAGCGCCGACTTCACGTCCGAGTCCGGCAGGTGGTCCAGCGCCTGGGACTCGGCGGAGCGCAGCCCCGTCGACATGTGCGACTCGGCACGCGCGAGCTGCCAGTCCTCGATCTCCTCGGCCGCGCTGCGCTGGGGTTCGCGCTGCTTCTTGCGGTACGAGTTGATGAAGGTGTTGGTGAGAATCCGGTACAGCCACGCCTTGAGGTTGGTGCCTTCACGGAACTGGTGGAACGAGGCGTACGCCTTGGCATACGTCTCCTGCACCAGGTCCTCGGCGTCGGCCGGGTTGCGCGTCATGCGCAGCGCGGCCGAATACATCTGGTCGAGGAATTCGAGCGCGTCCCGCTCGAAGCGCGCGCTGCGCTCCGTGCTGCTCTCAGCGCCCGTCCCCGCGCTCGCGCCCTGGCCCTCGGGCTGCTCCGCCTGGCCGCTGCCGGCCCCTGCGTCGGTCCCAGTGACCGGACCCACCTCCTCAAGTTCCCGCGCGAGGCCGAAACCGGCCCCACTCGTTTCGGAGGATAGAACACGACCCGTACCCGCCGCCGCTCGAATCGGAGCGGTCTTGGCCGCGTGCAGCACCGTCCAGTCCAGGTCAGTACGGCTGCTGCGACTCGGACATGCGGTCGAACCCATGCGGCTGACTTCCTCTCCCGCGACGACGCCTCCCGGCGCTCCAGTACTTCTGTCCGCCACAACAGCGGTGCCCCGTCCGGCATTCCCGAGGGTCACCCGAGTGACGCGGCCCACCTGGTGACGGCGTCCGTCACGGTCCGAAGCGCGGCCTCCTGGGTCACGGCGGCCCGCTTGGGCACCGCGAAGGAGTGGTCGCCGTAGGGCACCTCGACGAGTTCGAAGCCGTCCTCGGGGAACTCCCCGGGACGGCCGAAGGGGTCGTTCCCGCCCTGGACGACGAGTGTGGGCACCCCGGCGCCGAGCAGCTCGGCGGCCCGGGACTTCTCGGGCTTGCCCGGCGGGTGCAGCGGGAAGCTCAGCGCGAGCACCGCCCGGGCGCCGAGTTCGGTGGCGGTGCGGCAGGCGACACGGGCGCCCGCGCTGCGGCCGCCGGAGATCACCGGCAGGCCGGGCCGGGTCAGCGCCGGCCACAGCCCCCGCCAGCCGGTGTCCAGCGTCTTCGGCGCGGGGGCGACCTTGCGCCCGGCCACCCGCCAGGGCTGTTCGACCAGGGCGACGCTCACCCCGTGCGCGGGCAGGGCGGCGGCGAGCGCCTGGAGGTCGCGGGCATCGATGCCGCCTCCGGCACCGTGGCTCACGGCCAGGACCAGGCGGGGGTTCTCGGCGGGGTGCCAGGTGACGCGGGCGGTCCCGGCCTCGGTCTCGACGGTCTCGATCATGCTGGAGGTCACGTCAGAACAGTGTGCCCTCCTCGGGCCCCTCCAGCTCCTTCAGCAGCTCCGGTCCGTTGTTGCGGACGTTGCTGACTGCCGTCGGCACCGGGTAGGCCCGCATCAGGCCCTCGGGCGGCGGGGCCAGCAGCTCCCGCAGCTCCTCGGGGTCGGTGCGCGCGGGGTCCAGCCAGGCGTCCCAGCGGTCCGGGGTGAGCATCAGGGGCATCCGGGGGTGGATGTCGGCGAGCGAGCCGGGGCCCTCGGCGGGGGCGACGGCCAGCGGGCCCTGCTCGGCCTCGGTGGTGATCACCGAGCAGGTCGCCCACCAGGCGCCGGGGTGGTCGTCGGGCAGGGTGCGGTCGCGCCAGAACTCGTACAGCCCGGCCATGGCGAACACCGAGCCGTCGGCGGGGAGCACGAAGTACGGCTGCTTGCGCGGCCGCTTCTTCTTGCCCTCGACCTCCAGGTCGCGCTCCTGCTCGCCGGTGACCCACTCGTAGTAGCCGTCGGCGGGCAGGATGCAGCGGCGGGCGGCGAAGGCGCGGCGGTAGGCCGGCTTCTCGTGCACGGTCTCGGCGCGGGCGTTGATCATCCGGGCGGCGCCCTCGGGGGTCTTGGCCCAGGACGGCACCAGTCCCCATTTCAGCCGGCGCAACTGGCGAACCGGACGTCGGTCGGCGGCGTCTTTCAGCGGACGGTCCAGGACCGCGTAGACCTCCTTGGTCGGGGCCACGTTGTAGTCCGGCGCCAGGGTCTCCTCGGGTTCCGGGGCCCGGTCGCCCCCTTCCGCCGGGGCAGGGGGGACCCCCACCTCGATCCCGAAGACTCCCGCGAGATCCTCTGGGCTACGACTGGCCGCATACCGTCCGCACATACCAGCCACAGTGCCAGAGTCCGTCCGACGACAGGGAGCCACCCGCAGACATGGACAGCAACACGACCACCGCGCTGCCCGACCTCTGGGGCCGGCTCAGCGGCACCCAGCCCGGTCCCGACCTGTGGGTGGTCCTCGCCACCCTGGCCGCCGCGCTCGCCGTGGTCGCCCCGCACCCGGTGTGGCGGGTGGCCCGGAACGCGATCACCATCGCGCACGAGGGCGGCCACGGGCTGATCGCGCTCGTGACCGGCCGGAAGCTGACCGGGATACGGCTGCACTCCGACACCAGCGGCCTCACGGTCAGCCGGGGCAAGCCGTACGGGCTCGGCATGATCCTGACGGCCGCCGCGGGCTACACCGCGCCCTCGCTGCTCGGGCTCGGCGGGGCCGCGCTGCTGGCCGCCGGGCGCATCACCCTGCTGCTGTGGGTGGCGACCGCCCTGCTGCTGGCGATGCTGGTGATGATCCGCAACGCGTACGGGGTGCTGACCGTGGTGCTGACCGGCGGGGCCTTCCTGCTGGTGTCCTGGCTGGCGGGACCGCAGGTGCAGGCGGCGTTCGCGTACGCGGTGGTGTGGTTCCTGCTGCTGGGCGGGGTGCGTCCGCCCTTCGAGCTGCAGGCCAAGCGCAGGCGCGGCGGCGCCGGGGACTCGGACGCGGACCAGTTGTCCCGGCTCACCCATGTGCCGGCCGGGCTGTGGCTGTTCCTGTTCCACGCGGTGTCGCTGTGCTCGCTGATCGGCGGCGGGCAGTGGCTGCTGCGGCTCTGAGCCGCCTCGGGCGGGTTCGATCAAGATCTGGGTGCGGTCCCAGCCACTAAAGTGGGGCGCATGACCGTGAACCCCGCTCATACCGCCCTCTGGCCCGCCCCGCACGCGACCGGAGCCGTCGACGCGACGGTCCACGTGCCCGGTTCCAAATCGGTCACCAACCGGGCCCTGGTGCTCGCCACCCTCGCCTCCGAGCCGGGCTGGCTGCGCCGTCCGCTGCGGTCGCGGGACACCTTGCTGATGGCCGGGGCGCTGCGCGCGATGGGCGTGGAGATCGAGGAGGGCGTCGGCCCGGACGGCTCCGGCGAGGCGTGGCGGGTGCTGCCGACGGGGCTGCGCGGTCCGGCCACGGTGGACGTCGGCAACGCGGGCACGGTCATGCGCTTCCTGCCGCCGGTCGCCGCGCTGGCCGACGGCCCGGTCCGCTTCGACGGCGACCCCCGCTCCTACGAGCGCCCGCTGCACGGCGTGATCGACGCGCTGCGCGTGCTGGGCGCCCGGATCGACGACGACGGCCGGGGCGCGCTCCCGCTGACCGTGCACGGGGGCGGGGCGCTTGAGGGCGGGCCGGTGGCGGTCGACGCGTCCTCGTCGTCCCAGTTCGTCTCCGCGCTGCTGCTGTCCGCGCCGCGCTTCAACCAGGGCGTGGAGGTCCGCCACACCGGCGCGACCCTGCCCTCGCTCCCCCACATCCGGATGACGGTGGACATGCTGCGCGCGGTCGGCGCCCAGGTGGACACCCCGGAGTCGGGCGGTGAGCCGAACGTGTGGCGGGTGACGCCGGGCGCGCTGCTGGGCCGGGACCTGACGATCGAGCCGGACCTGTCCAACGCCCAGCCGTTCCTGGCGGCCGCCCTGGTCACCGGCGGCAAGGTGACGATCCCGGACTGGCCGGAGCGCACCACCCAGCCGGGTGACCGGCTGCGGGAGATCTTCACCGAGATGGGTGGCTCCTGCGAGCTGACCGAGTACGGGCTGGTCTTCTCCGGTTCCGGCGCGGTGCACGGCATCGACGTGGACCTGGGTGACGTGGGCGAGCTGACCCCCGGCATCGCCGCGGTCGCGGCTCTCGCCGACTCCCCGTCGACCCTGCGGGGCGTGGCCCACCTCCGGCTGCACGAGACGGACCGGCTGGCCGCGCTCACCAAGGAGATCAACGAACTCGGCGGCGACGTCACCGAGACCGCCGACGGCCTGCACATCCGTCCGCGCCCGCTGCGCGGCGGCGTGTTCCACACCTACGACGACCACCGGATGGCGACGGCGGGCGCGATCATCGGCCTGGCCGTGCCGGGGGTGCGGATCGAGAACGTGGCGACGACGGCGAAGACCCTCCCGGACTTCCCCGAGCTGTGGGCCGGGATGCTCGGAAACTGACGGGCGGACTGACGATCATGCGCCGCTATGGCAAGCACACCGATGAGGACGACATCCGCACGCGTCCCAACCGCAAGGGCAACCGGCCGCGGACCAACATCCGGCCCAAGCACGAGGACGCGACGGAGGGCATGGTCCTCACCGTCGACCGGGGCCGGCTGACCTGCCTGGTCGACGGGCGGACCATCACCGCGATGAAGGCCCGCGAGCTGGGCCGCAAGGCGGCCGTGGTGGGCGACCGGGTCTCGATCGTCGGTGACCTGTCGGGCCAGAAGGACACCCTCGCGCGGATCGTGCGTATCGGGGAGCGCTCCTCCCTGCTGCGCCGCACCGCCGACGACGACGACCCCTACGAGCGGGTCGTGGTGGCCAACGCCGACCAGCTCGCCATCGTGACCGCCCTGGCGGACCCCGAGCCCCGCCCCCGGCTGATCGACCGCTGCCTGGTCGCGGCCTTCGACGGCGGCCTGGAACCCCTGCTGGTCATGACCAAGTCGGACCTGGCCTCCCCGGACAAGCTGCTGGAGCTGTACGGCGACCTGGACATCCCCTACGTGGTGACCAGCCGCGAGGAGCTGGAGAACGGCGACGCGGCCGACCGGGTCCGCGAGCAACTGGACGGGAAGATAACGGCGTTCGTCGGCCACTCCGGCGTCGGCAAGACCACCCTGGTCAACGCGCTGGTGCCGAAGGACCTCCGGCGTACGACGGGACACGTCAACGCGGTGACCGGCCGGGGCCGGCACACCACGACCTCCGCGCTGGCGCTCCCCCTCGGCGACGGCACCGGCTGGGTGGTCGACACACCGGGCGTACGGTCCTTCGGGCTGGCGCACATCGACCCCTCGCGGGTGATCAACGCCTTCCCGGACCTGGTGCCGGGGACGGCCGACTGCCCGCGCGCGTGCAGCCACGACGAGCCGGACTGCGCGCTGGACGCCTGGGTGGCCGAGGGGCACGCGCGCCAGGCCCGGCTGTACTCGCTGCGGCGGCTGCTGGCGACGAGGGAGCGCCGGGAGGGCGACTGAGGCTCGCGTGGTTTGCCGGGGCGCGGGCTCGGTAAGTGCATAATCGCACCGAGCCGGGGATCCGGACCTACGGGAGGACAGCGCATGGCGTGGCTGCTGGTCATCGTCGCCGGGCTTCTGGAGACCGGTTTCGCCGTGTGCCTGAAGCTGTCCCACGGGTTCACCCGGCTCTGGCCGACCATCGCCTTCGCCTCCTTCGCGCTCGGCAGCTTCGGCCTGCTGACCCTGGCCCTGAGGAAGCTCGACGTCGGTCCGGCCTACGCGGTGTGGACCGGCATCGGCGCGGCGGGCACGGCGATCTACGGCATGGTCTTCCTCGGTGACCTGGTCTCCACCCTGAAGATCGTCTCCATCTCCCTGGTGATCGTCGGGGTGATCGGCCTCCAGCTCTCGGGGTCGGCGCACTGAGCTGCTCCGAGTTGCCGGACCGTCAGAGCTGCTCCCGGTGCAGGGCGTGGTGGACCAGCGCCGCCGTGCCGCCCTCGCCCGCCGGTGCCGCCACGCAGGACAGGCCGAGGCGGAGGGCGAGTTCGCAGGCGAAGGCCAGCCTCGCGGTGTCGGACGCGGGGGTGCCGGGTGCGGCGAGGACGGCCACGGCCCGGTCGCGCACCATCCGCAGGAAGTCCCCGGGTGCGGGCAGTGGCCCGTCGGCCCGCCGCTGCGCGGGCACGGTGGAGGTGGAGGGCAGACCGGGGCGGGCGGGCTCGGGGAGCCGCTCGGTCCAGCTTCCGGTGAGCATGGCCCGTACCAGCGCGTTGCCGCGGGCGGCGGTGGCGGTCCACTCGGCGGTGGCGGCGAGCCGGTCGCGGGGGTCGGCGTGGGTGGCGAGGGCGCGTTCCACCCCGGCGAGGTAGCCGTCGGCCTCGCGCCGCATCAGGGCCCTGGCCAGGCCGTCCTTGCTGCCGAACTCGTTGTAGAGCGTCTGCCGGGACACTCCGGCGGCCGCGGCCACGTCGACCATCCGTACCGTCGACCACGGCCGGTGGGCGAGCGCTCTGCCTGCGGCGTCCAGCAGCGATTCGCGGGCTGCGGGCATCTTCGCCTCCCTGGGGCGAGCTGTGGCGCTTAGATTTGACTCGCGCACCGGCGCTGTCAAGGGTCCGGGAGCGTGCCGGGGGCGTGGTTCGTCCGGCGCGCCGTGCGCCGCGCCCGCGCTCCCCCTGGTGGCTTCCGGACGCCCGTGGCCGATACGGTCGTCACATGCCGGACTATCTCGACGATCTGCGCCTCGCCCATGTCCTCGCGGACGCCGCCGACGCGACCACCATGGAGCGCTTCAAGGCCCTCGACCTGAAGGTCGAGACGAAACCGGACATGACGCCGGTCAGCGAGGCGGACAAGGCCGCCGAGGAGCTGATCCGCAACCACCTCCAGCGCGCCCGCCCCCGTGACTCGGTGCTCGGCGAGGAGTACGGCGCCGAGGGCTCCGGCCCGCGCCGCTGGGTCATCGACCCGATCGACGGCACCAAGAACTACGTGCGCGGGGTCCCGGTGTGGGCGACCCTGATCTCGCTGATGGAGGCGGGCCCGGGCGGGTTCCACCCGGTCGTGGGCCTGGTCTCGGCGCCCGCGCTGGGCCGCCGCTGGTGGGCCGCGAAGGACCACGGCGCCTTCACCGGCCGCAGCCTGACCTCGGCGAACCGTATCCACGCCTCCGGGGTGAGCGACCTGGCCGACGCGTCCTTCGCCTACTCCTCGCTCACCGGCTGGGAGGAACGGGACCGGCTCGACGGCTTCCTGGAACTGTCCCGCGAGGTGTGGCGCACGCGTGCGTACGGCGACTTCTGGCCCTACATGATGGTGGCGGAGGGCTCGGTGGACATGTGCGCGGAACCGGAGCTGTCGCTGTGGGACATGGCGGCCAACGCGATCATCGTCACCGAGGCGGGCGGCACCTTCACCGGCCTCGACGGCCGTCCCGGCCCGCACAGCGGCAACGCGGCGGCCTCCAACGGCCTGCTGCACGACGCGCTGCTGGGGCGCCTCGGCGACTGAGCGCACCCGTCCGGCCCGCGCGCCCTCAACCCGCCTCGCGCGCCCCCTTGTTGACCTCCCTTTTACCTGTCACTCTGAAGCCTCCCTCATTTGTGAATTCGTGAATCCGTGCTTGTGCGGCGCGGGTTCCGCAGGAGGTGGCTGAAGCCCATGCTCGTTCCCGCCCCCGCATCACCCCCCACGCTCGTCCGAGACGCCATGAGCACGGTGGTCCTCACCATCGGCCCCGCCCACACCCTCCGCCAGGCCGCCGCCCTGATGTCCGCCCGCCGGGTCGGCGCCGCCGTGGTGCTCGACCCGGACGCGGGCGGCATCGGCATCCTCACCGAACGGGACATCCTCAACTCCGTCGGCCTCGGCCAGGACCCGGACGCGGAGTCCGCCCAGGCCCACACCACCACGTCCGTGGTCTTCGCCGCCCCGGCCTGGACCCTGCGCGAGGCCGCGAGCGCCATGACGCACGGCGGCTTCCGGCACCTGGTCGTGCTGGACCGGGGCGAGCCCGCGGGCATCGTCTCGGTCCGCGACATCATCCGCTGCTGGGCCCCGGACCGCGCCCCCGAACCGGTCGTCTGACCTCTTCAGCAGGGTTGGACTGAGTCCAACCCTGCTTCGATTCCAAAGTCACACCCGTTCGGGATCTGTTCAGCCTGCTGTTACGCTGGCTGCCATGAGTGACCTTCTGGACCGGCTGCGTGGACGCGGATGGCGACTGACCTCGCAGCGCCGAGTGGTGGCCGAGGTGCTGGACGGCGAGCACGTCCACCTCACGGCCGACGAGGTCCACGCGCGCGCCGTGGTGAAGCTGCCCGAGATCTCGCGCGCGACCGTCTACAACACCCTGGGTGAGCTCGTCTCGCTCGGCGAGGTGCTGGAAGTCAGCACGGACCACCGCGCCAAGCGGTACGACCCGAACGCACACCACCCGCACCATCACCTGGTCTGCTCCCGCTGCGGAGCGATCCGTGACGTGCACCCCACCGGCGACCCGCTCACCGACCTCCCCGACACCGAGCGCTTCGGCTTCGCCGTCTCGGATGTCGAGGTGACCTACCGGGGCCTGTGCCCGGAGTGCGCCGCCGCCTGAGGAAAGCGCCCGCATACGACTGAGGGCCGGAATCCCATCGGATTCCGGCCCTCGGCCTTCAGTAGCGGGGACAGGATTTGAACCTGCGACCTCTGGGTTATGAGCCCAGCGAGCTACCGAGCTGCTCCACCCCGCGTCGGTGAACACGACACTACGGGACCTAAGGCCACGGAGGCAAATCCGTTCCTCCGCGCCCCATCGGCCCAGCTCAGGCCGACAGCTCCTCGCGCAGCGCGTCCCGCAGCCGCGCCGCCCGCTCGCCGACCTCCTTCGGACCCAGCTCCACCGCGCGGGCCGCCCAGCGCTGCCCCTCGGCCAGCTCGCCCCGGCGCGCGTACACCAGGGCCAGGCGCAGCGCGGCCCGACCGTGCCCGGCGTCGGCGGCACGGGTCCACCACACGGCGGCCTCGGGCTCGCTGCCCTCGCGGGCCAGCAGCAGCCCCAGGTTGAAGGCGCCGTTGCGGGACCCGGCCTCCGCGGCCGCCCGGTACCAGCGCGCCGCCTCGACCACGTCGCCGCGCGCCGCCGCGAGCATGCCGACCCGCACCTGCGCGCGCCGGTGGCCCTGGCCGGCCGCGCGCTCGTACCACTCCTCGCACTCGGTCTTGTCGTGCGCGCTCTCGCCCAGCTCGTGCGCGGGCTCCGGCGGGCGGCGCGCGTCCAGCACGGTGGCCAGCCGGTACGCGGCCTCCGCGCTGCCGCCGCCGGCCGCGCACCGCAGGTGGCGCTCGGCGGTCTGCTCGTCGCCCTCACGCAGCCGGGCGATGCCGACCTGGAGGGCGGCCTCGGTGTGCCCGGCGGCGGCCGCCCGCTCGTACCAGCGCACCGCGGCCTCGGCGTCCCGCTCGGTGTCGCGGCCCGCGTGCAGGATGCCGAGGTTGAACGCGGCGTCCACGCTGCCGGCCTCGGCGGCCTTGGAGAACCAGGGCTCGGCGCCGCTGGTGTCGCCGCCCCGCAGCAGCAGGATGGCCAGCGCGTTCGCCGCCTCCCGGTGTCCGGCGTAGGCGGCGCGCCGGTACCACTGCTCGGCCTGGGCGGTGCGGCCCTGCTCGGCGCAGAGCAGCCCGAGGTTGTACGCGCCGTTGTCGTCCCCGGCGTCCAGCGCGGCCCGGTACCAGCGCTCGGCGGTCTGGGTCTCGCCGCGCTCGGCGTGCAGGGCGCCCAGCGCGTTGGCCGCGTTGCCGTCGCCGTCCTGGGCGGCGCGCAGCCACCACACGGCGGCGCTCTCGGTGTCCCCGGCATCGCGCAACAGGAAGCCGAGGGCGCAGGCGGCGCGGGCCTCGCCGTCCTTGGCCGAGGTGAGATACCAGCGCCCGGCCTCCTTCAGCTCGCCGCGCTTCTCCAGGATGGCGCCGAGGTGCAGCGCGGCCCGGCGGTGGCCGCGTGCGGCGGCCTGGCGGTACCACTGCTCGGCCTCGGCCGACGCCTCCGTGGTGCCGGGCTCCTCCTCGCGCCCCGCGCCGGGCTCGGGGTCGCCTCCGTCCAGGGAGCGGGCGAGCCGGTAGGCGGCCTCGCGGTGGCCGCGCTCGGCGGCGGCGCGCATCCAGTAGGCGGAGCGGGAGTCGCCGCGGTGCTCCAGCAGGTCGGCGAGGGCGTAGGCGCCGAGCACATGGCCCTGCTCGGCGGACTGGCGCAGCCAGTACTCGGCGGCGGGTTCGTCGCCGCGCTCGCGGTGGTGGCGGCCGAGCGCGTGCGCGGCGGCGGCCGAGCCGGCGACGGCGGCGATCCGCCACCAGTCGGCGGCCTCGTCGGCGTACCCGCGCTGGTGCAGCAGGACGCCCAGGTTGTTGGCGGCGGGCCGGTCACCGGCGGACGCGGCGGCACGGAGCTGGGGTTCGGCCGCGTCGAGGTCGCCGCGGCGCAGCAGCATGGCCCCGAGGACGCTGGCGGCCTCGGCGTCGCCGGTGCGCGCCGCCATCCCGAGGCGCACCTCCTCGGCGTCCTCCCCCATCTCGTCCACGTCGCGGGACGGTTCCTCACCCGAAGGCTGCACAAATCGCCCTGTCTCGAACAGAGTTGCCTTGTCCCCCATAACGTCCATCGTCGCACCACCTGCAACCTGGGTACACCCGGTGTACCGCAGCCCGTGAGGTCACTTCAGCGTTTTGTCGACATGCCCACAGAGAGACAAGTCAAACACAGTTGGCCCAACTCCGGGCGGCGGCGCGGCCGATGAAACACCCAGCACATGAGTTCGCACATCACGAAGGCCCGGATCTCGATGAGATCCGGGCCTTCGTTTTCAGTAGCGGGGACAGGATTTGAACCTGCGACCTCTGGGTTATGAGCCCAGCGAGCTACCGAGCTGCTCCACCCCGCGCCGTTGTGTTCACAACTCTAGCACGGCGCGGGGGCAGGTCCGGTCAGTCGCCGCTGGTCCGGGGCTTGTCGGTCTTGGACTGGGCGTCCTCGGCCTTCCGGAGGGCCTCCTGGAGGTCCTTCTGCGCCTTGGCGTAGGCGTCCCAGTCCGGGCCGGACTTCAGGGCCTCCTGGCCCGCGTCGTACGCCTTCTGGGCGTCCTGAAGCGCCTGGCGGACCGTCGGGTTGGTGGATGCCGGCGGTTCGGTGGTGCCGGACTCCGGCGGCTCGGCGCCCTTGACCCCGAAGACCTTGTCCAGCGCCTGGTCCAGGGTGTTCTCGAAGGCGGTCCGGCCCTCGTAGGTCACCAGCACCTTGCGCAGCAGCGGGTACTTCAGCGTGCCGCCGCGCACGTACACCGGCTCCGCGTACAGCAGGCCGCCGTCCAGCGGGACGGTGAGCAGGTTGCCGTACTCCACCTGGGAGTGACCCCGGCTCAGCAGGCTGATCGTCTCCGCGATGGACGGTTCGGAGTTGAACTGGCTCTGCACCTGCTTGGGGCCGTCGACCGTGGTGCTCGTCGGCAGCTTCAGGATTCTGATCTTGCCGTAGTCGCTGGCGCGCGGATCGGAGTCGACGGCCATGAACGCGCTCAGGTTGTCCCGGCCGTTCGGCGTGAAGGTCGTCGTCAGCGAGAAGACCTGCTGCTTCTGGTCCGGCATCTTCATGCTCAGGTAGTACGGCGGGACCGAGTCGCGGGAGTCGTTGGACGGGTCGTCCGGTACCTGCCACACCTCGCTGCCGCTGAGGAAGGTCTGCGCGTTGGTCACGTGGTAGCGGGTGAGCAGCTCACGCTGGACCTTGAACAGGTCCTGCGGGTACCGCAGATGGGCCATCAGCTCCGGGCTGATCTCCGCGCGGGGCTTCACCGTGTGCGGGAACGCCTTCATCCACGTCTTGAGCACCGGGTCGGCCGAGTCCCACTGGTAGAGCTTGACGTCACCGGTGTAGGCGTCGACGGTCGCCTTGACGGAGTTGCGGATGTAGTTGACCTGGTTCTGCTGGGCCACCACCGCACGGGAGTTGTTGGTCGCGGTCAGCGAGTCGGCCGTGGTGTCCCCGAGCGTGGTGCGCGAGGCGTACGGGTAGCCGTTGCTGGTCGTGTAGGCGTCGACGATCCACTGGATGCGCCCGTCCACCACGGCCGGGTAGGCGTCGCCGTCGATGGTCAGCCAGGGCGCGACGGCCTCGACGCGGTCCTTGGGGGTGCGGTTGTACAGGATGCGCGAACCGTCGCCGATCGCCCCGGAGTAGAGGATCTGCGGCTCGTTGAACGCCACCGCGTACGCGGCCCGGTTGAGCGGGTTGTCGAGGTTGACGCCGCTCTTGCCCTGGTAGCTGGTGGTCTTCTCACCCTCGTCGTCGGAGTAGTCGATCTCCTTCTGGGGACCACCGACGATGGAGTACGTGGTGGTCTTCTCGCCGTAGTACACCTGCTGCTGATACTCGCCGAGGTCGCCCTTGGAGGGCAGGTTCTTCTCGGTGAAGACCGGGCGGCCCTTGTCGTCGGACTCGGTGCCCTTGGCGGCGACCACGCCGTAGCCGTGGGTGTAGCGGAAGTGGTCGTTGATCCAGTTGTTCTTCGGGATGCCGTCGAGGTTCAGCTCACGCAGGCCGAGGACGGTGTCCTGCTCCTTGCCGTCCTTGGTGGGGTACCGGTCGACGTCCAGGTTGGTCGGGAAGCCGTAGTAGTTCCGGATCTGCTGGAGCTGCTGGAAGGTGGGCGAGACCACGTTCGGGTCCATGATGCGGATGCTGGCGGTCTGGCCGACCTGGTCGCGCAGCTTGGTCTTGTCGTCCGTCGTGGCCTTGCCGGAGTACTCGCTGACCTGGGTGTGGTCGATGCCGTACGCCTCGCGGGTCGCCTTGAGGTTCTTCTGGACGTACGGGGCTTCCTTGGCCTGCTCGTTGGGCTGGACCTGGAACTTCTGCACGATGGCCGGGTAGAGGCCGCCGATCAGGACCGCGGAGAGCACCATCAGGCCGAAGCCGATGACGGGGAGCTGCCAGGTGCGCCGCCACAGGGTGGCGAAGAACAGCAGCGCGCAGATGACGGCGATGAAGAACAGGATGTTCTTGGCGGGCAGATAGGCGTTGGCGTCCACATAGCGCAGACCCGTCCAGTTGCCGGTCGCCCGGAAGTCGCTGGACTTCACCGCGAGGCCGTACCGGTCGAGCCAGTAGGCGACGGCCTTCAGGGAGACGAAGACGCCGAGCAGCACCGAGAGATGGCCGGTCGCGGCGGCCGAGGCGCGCGAGCCGGGGCTGGTGACGCGCAGTCCGCCGTACAGGTAGTGGGTGAGCGCGGCGGCGATCAGCGACAGGATGGCCGTGGCGAAGCCGAAGGCCAGCAGGAAGCGGTACCAGGGCAGGTCGAAGGCGTAGAAGGAGACGTCCCGGTGGAACTGGGGGTCCTTCTGGTGGAACGGCACGCCGTTGACCCACATCAGCCAGACCCGCCACTGGCCGGCCGCCGAGGCGCCGGCGATGAGGCCGACCAGCGCGGTGACGGCGAGCAGCAGCCAGGTCTTGTACGGCGCGATCCCCATCCGGTACCGGTCGAGGCTCTGCTGCTCCATCGACATGGCGCTCAGCGGGGGCCGCATCCGGTGCGCGAGCCAGATGTTGAAGCCCACCGCGAGGGCCATCAGCAGACCGAAGACGAAGAACAGCCCGATCTTCGTCCACAGGGTGGTGGTGAAGACCGACGAGTAGTGCACCGACCGGTACCAGAGCCAGTCCGTCCAGAAGCCGGCGAACATGGTGAAGGCCATACCGAGGGCGGCCAGGACGCCCAGGGTCACGAGCAGGGTCCTCACCCGCCGGGACGGACGGCCCGCCCTGATCCGTGGCCCCGTCGGGCCTCCGCCGCGGTCCGGCATCTGGAAAGCCAAGGTGCGCACCTCGAAGTCGCTGTCGATCCGTCAGACCCTCGTGTTCGCGGGCCCTTGGTGGCCCCCTGTGATCGCGGGCCCCCACCTATGCAACTTACTCACGGTTTACTCGGTTCCCGATTTCGGCCAGGAACGAGGCAGGATTGTGACCATGTCCAACACTCCCATGGCGGCGAGCCCGCTCACCCGGGCCGTACTCGAGATCGACGAGTACGCGTCCGGCCTCGGCTGGGACCAGCCGGCCCGCCTCTTCGCCCTCGTCGACACCGCGCGTCTGCGCACCCAGGAACCCTCCCTCGCGGCCCAGCTCGGCCTGGACGAGGAGACCGGTGCCACCGGCTTCACCCCGATCGAGCAGGACGAGGTGCCTGCCGACAAGGCGCTCGACGAGTTCCTCGCCACCATCGCCTGGCCGGACGCGGTGGTCGGCTGCGCGCTCACCGTGGAGCGCCTGATGCTGCCCTCGTCCGTCGACACGCAGGTCCCGCAGGGGCTCAGCGACGCCGAGCTGGCCAAGTGGGTGGCCGCGCGCCCGGAGCGCCAGGAGGTGCGGATGACGGTGGCGGTGCTGCGCGACGGCAACCGCGAGTCGGCGATCAGGCTGCGGGAGAAGGACGCGGCGACCGAGGTGCTGACCGGTCCCGACCTGGTGCCGGGGCTGGCCGAGGCGCTGGCGGCGACCTTCGACGACTGACCTTCGTACCGCTCACGCGCGCGGGGGCGCCCACTGGATCTCCGGGGGCGCCCCCGCGCGCGTGAGCGGGTGTGTCGGTGGGTGTCTCAGCCCTTGGTGGTGCACTTCGGCAGGTCGGCGGTGCGGCCCTCGCGGATGTCCTTGAGGGCGTCCAGGGCGTCGCCGATCTTCTTCACCTTGACCAGGGTAAGGCCGCTCGGGGTGTCCTTGGCGGCGGAGGCGCAGTTGTCGGCCGGGGTCAGGAAGTACTGGGCGCCCTTGGCGCGCGCGCCGACCGTCTTCATCTCGATGCCGCCGATGGGGCCGACCGTGCCGTCGTCGTCGATGGTGCCGGTGCCCGCGATGAACTTGCCGCCGGTGAGGCTGCCCGGGGTGAGCTTGTCGTAGATGCCGAGCGAGAACATCAGGCCGGCGCTGGGGCCGCCGACGTCGGCGAGCTTGATGTCGACGGTGAACGGGAAGGTGTGGTCGGTCCCTGCGGAGATCCCGACGATGGCCCGGTGGGCACCCTTGTCGTCGGAGTCGGTGGTCGTGATCGTCACGTCCTGGGTCCTGGTCGCCGTCCGGTGCGCCTTCTCGGCGGCCGCCTGCTCCTTGGCGGGGACGACGGTGAAGACGACCTTCTGGCCCGGCTTGTGCTTGGTCACCAGCTTGGCCACGTCGGAGGGCTGCTTGACCGGTGTGCCGTCCACGGCCTTGATCACGTCGCCCGCGTGCAGCCGGCCCTCGGCCGGGGAGTCCTTGATCACCGTGGAGACGATCACCCAGGACGTCACCGGGATGTGCAGCTCCTTCAGGGCGGCGACCTTGGCGCTCTCCTGGGACTGGCTGAACTCCTCGGCGTTCTCCTGGGTGGACTGTTCCTCGGTCTTGCCGTCCGGGTAGAGCGTGTCGTGCGGGACGACCTTGGTGTCGTGCGCCAGCCAGCCGTAGACCGCCTCGACCAGGTTCATCCGGAAGTCCGCGCTGGTCACCCGGACGGTGGTCATGTTCAGGTGCCCGTCGGCCGGATAGGTGCGGTGGCCCGACACCTGGAGCACCGGCTCGCCGTCGTGCTCCCCGAGCGTGTTCACGGTCGGCCCCGGCGACATCTCCGCGTACGGCACGGGGATGAGCACTCCCGCGCAGAGCAGCGCGATCAGCATCAGGGTGGACGCGAGCATCGTCGCGGTACGGCGTGGCATGGCACGACAGTACGGGACACGTGTGTCAGCGCCCCGTCAGGGCACCCCCGTCAGGCGCCGGGAGCGCCCGTGTGGGACTTCTCCATGGCCTCGCGGAAGCGCGCGTAACCGTCGAGTTCCGGCCCGTCCCCGCGGGTTCGGCGGGTCCGGTTGGCCCAGCTTCCCCACAGACCGGCCGCGACCGCGGCGATGAACGGAATCAGCAACCAGACGAGCACCGCCATGCCGACCTCCCAACCCCATGAGTGTCCGCTGCGAACTGAGTGATCAGCAGATTAACCATTCGCAGGGACAACGCTCACGCGCGGGGGGCGGTTACGCAACCGGAGCACCCGATGGGCCGAACGTCACGCCCTTCAGCAGGCGCCGACCCATTCCTCGGTGCCGTCGGAGAAGCGCTGGTGCTTCCAGACCGGCACCTCGTGCTTGATGTCGTCGATGAGCTTCCGGCAGGCCGCGAACGCCTCGGCCCGGTGCGGGCACGACACGCCGACGACGACGGCGAGGTCGCCCACGGCCAGGTCACCCACCCGGTGGACGGCCGCCAGGGCCCGCACCGGGTACTCCGCGACGACCTTCTCCGCGACCCGCCGCATCTCGTCGGCGGCGGAGGGGTGGCAGGAGTAGCCGAGGGCGTCGACGTCCGCGCCCCCGTCGTGGTTGCGCACGGTGCCCACGAACAGCGAGATCCCGCCCGCCGCCTCGTCCCCGAGCGCGGCGAACACCTCGTCCACCGAGAGGGGCGTGTCCCGGATGCCGATCAGCCGGATGGGGCTGGGAGCCGCCTGCTCACCGGGGTGTTCGCTCGTGAGTGCCATGTCTCCATGGTGCCGCACACCGCCCGGGACGCGGAATGCGACGTTCGGCCGGGTGGCCGTGCCGGGCTGGACGGCTCAGATGCGGCGCCGTGCCTTGCGGGCCCGGCGGACCACCGCGGCCGCGCCGAGCAGAGCCACCGTCGCGCCCGCCGCGCCGGCCGCCGTGGCGTCCTTGCGGCCGAGCCTGCGCCCGGCGACGGTGTGCCGGCCGGAGACCTCCGCCAACAGCTCCGCGAGGACTTCCTCGTTCGTCCAGCGGGGCCGCCACCCGGCCGAGTGCAACCGGCTCCCGCTGACCACCCAGGGGTACATCGTGTACGCCAGGTCGCCCGCCGGGGACGGGGTGAGCCCGATCCGGTGCAGCCGGGCGGCGGCGCCGAGAGCGACCGCGGAGGGCAGCTCCATGCGCCGGATACCGCTCAGCTCCTCGACCTCCTCCTGCTCCAGCCAGCCGTCGCAGCCGACGGCGAGTTCCCCGTCGACCTTCTCCAGCACGGCGTACTCCAGCGCCGTGCACAGGTCGTCGACGTGGCAGAACTGCCAGGCGGGGCGGGAGTCCGCGACCACGAGCAGCCGGGGCGACTCGAAGTACCGGGTCAGCGCGGTGTCCGTGCCGCCGACCAGCAGGGCGGGGCGCACCACGGTGACGTTCAGGCCGGGGTGCGCGCGGGGCGCGCGGCGGGCCAGGCGCTCGATCTCCAGCAGGTCGGCGACCCCGGTGGCCTCGGCGGTGGCACGCAGCTCGGCGTCCTCCGACAGGGGCAGCTCGTTGTCGGGCAGCGCACCGTAGACCATCGCCGACGTGCACAGCACGACCCGGTGCACCCCGGCGGCGGCCGCTGCGGTGAGCACGGTCTGGGTGCCGCGCACGTTGTAGGCGGTGCGCGCGGCCGCGTCGCTGCCCAGGTCCAGGTCGAGCGCGAGGTGCACGACGACGTCGGCGCCGCGCAGCTTCTCCGCGATGGCCGGGTCCCGCACGTCGAGGATGTGCCACTCGGCCTCGGCGCACTCCCCGCGCCGCTCGTCGATGGCCACGACCTGCCGGATCTCCTCGGAGGCCGCGAGCCGCTCGGTGAGCAGCGCGCCGATCCCGCCGGCGGCGCCGGTGACCGCGACGACGGGCCCGCGCACGGCGGGCGAGGGCGATGCGGGCGGAGATGAGGGGTTTCGCGCTGCGCGAACCTGCGGATCTGGGGAACTCACCGGGCGTCTCCAGCGGTTGTCTTCAGTACGAGCGCGGACGACGCGCCCGTACCAGGTGCATCCATCCTGCCGCAGCCCATCTGTGGGCGAAGCACCGAGGCCCTATCCGGTCCGGGTGTCTACGCTGGGTGGTGAAGTCGGGCAGCCGCGCCGCCGGAGAGAACCGGTGGCCTTACCAGCCGAGGAACCCCGTGAGTGACACCCCATTCGGATTCGGCCTTCCGCCGGAGGAGCCGGACGACGGCGACGAGGGCAAGAAGAAGGACCAGCAGAGCGGCGGTGGGCAGGGACCGGACCCCTTCGGGTTCGGCGGTCTGCCGGGAGCCGGGGGCTTCGGCGGTCCCGGTGCCGACAATCCGCTCGCCGCGATGTTCGGCTCCCTGAACCCCAACGACCTGGGCGCGGCGTTCCAGCAGCTCGGCCAGATGCTCTCCTACGAGGGCGGCCCGGTGAACTGGGACATGGCCAAGCAGATCGCCCGCCAGACGGTCGCCCAGGGCACCCAGGACGGCGTCAAGGACGCGAGCGTCGGCCCGGCCGAGCGCTCCGCGGTCCAGGAGGCCGTGCGCCTGGCCGACCTGTGGCTGGACGACGCCACCTCGCTGCCCTCCGGCGCCAACACCTCCGTGGCCTGGTCGCGCGCGGAGTGGGTCGAGGCGACGCTCCCGGCCTGGAAGGAACTGGTCGACCCGGTCGCCGAGCGGGTCGGCGCGGCCATGGGCGATGTCCTGCCGGAGGAGATGCAGGCCATGGCGGGCCCGCTGATCGGCATGATGCGCTCGATGGGCGGCGCCATGTTCGGCACCCAGATCGGGCAGGCCGTCGGCGTGCTCGCGGGCGAGGTCGTCGGCTCCACCGACATCGGCCTGCCGCTGGGCCCGGCGGGCAAGGCCGCGCTGCTCCCGATCAACATGGAGGCGTTCGGCAAGGACCTGGGCGTCCCCATGGAGGAGGTGCGGCTGTACCTCGCTCTGCGCGAGGCGGCCCACCAGCGCCTCTTCGCCCACGTGCCGTGGCTGCGCTCGCACCTGTTCGGGGCGGTCGAGGGGTACGCGCGCGGCATCAAGGTCGACACCGCCAAGCTCGAGGACGTGGTCGGCCAGTTCGACCCGCAGAACCCCGAGCAGCTTCAGGACGCGCTTCAGCAGGGCATGTTCCAGCCCGAGGACACGCCCGAGCAGAAGGCGGCCCTGGCCCGGCTGGAGACCGCGCTCGCGCTGGTCGAGGGCTGGGTGGACGCCGTGGTCCACGCGGCCGCGAAGCCGCGCCTGTCCTCCGCCGACGCGCTGCGCGAGACGCTGCGCCGCCGTCGCGCGAGCGGCGGTCCGGCGGAGCAGACCTTCGCCACGCTGATCGGTCTGGAGCTGCGCCCGCGCCGGCTGCGCGACGCCTCCCGCCTGTGGGCCTCGCTCACCGACGCGCGCGGGGTCGACGGCCGGGACGACCTGTGGCATCACCCGGACATGCTGCCGACGGCCACCGACCTGGACGACCCGGACGGCTTCGTCCACCGCGAGCAGATGGACTTCTCCGAGCTGGACAAGATGCTCGGCGAGGCCGCGGGCGGCGGCGCGCAGAAGCCCGACCTGAAGAAGGACGAGGGCGACAAGGGCGACGAGGGCAAGGGCGACAAGAGCGAGTGAGCCTGTACGACGACGCGGTCCTCGTGCTCAAGGGGTACGAGGGCCAGCCCGAGCTGCGTGACGCCTACCAGGCCCACCTGGCGGCCCACCCGGACGGCATCTGGCGGTCCTGCGAGGCGGGTCACCTCACGGCCAGCGCCCTGGTGATCGACCCGGAGCACGGCCGTGTGCTGCTCACCCTGCACAAGAAGCTGCGGATGTGGCTCCAGATGGGCGGCCACTGCGAGCCGGGCGACATCTCCATGGCGGGCGCGGCCCTGCGCGAGGCGACGGAGGAGTCCGGCATCGCCGGGCTGACCCTGCTCCCCGGCGGCCCGGTCCGCCTGGACCGGCACCCGATCCCTGCTCCCTGCCACTGGCACCTCGACGTGCAGTACGCGGTACTGGCTCCGCGCGGCGCCGAACAGGCGATCAGCGACGAGTCGCTGGACCTGCGCTGGTTCGGCTACGACGAGGTCGCGTCCGTGGCGGACGAGTCGGTCGTACGGCTGCTGGAGGCGACACGGGCGCGGCTGTGAGGCGGGGTGCGGTGCGGATGACCCGGATCTGAACGGGGTCCGGCGCCGCACGTGGTCCGGCTCTGAACGTGTAAGGGGCGCCCGCCAACTGTGGGCGCCCCTTACGTTCGCCTTGCTACGTCCGCCGTGTTACGTCCGCCGCACGCGCCGTCAGCTCCAGACGTTGCCCTGGTTCTGTCCGCGCGCGCCCTGCTGGCCCATGCCGAACTGGGCCGCGACCCCGCCGCCTATCTGCGCATGCTGGGGCGGCAGCAGTTCGCTGGGCTGGACCAGGGCGAAGCCGGAACCCATGAAGCTCAGCTCCCAGCCCTCCCCGGTACTGCCGCGCCGCCGCCAGACCCCGGAGGAGTGGGTCTGGGCCTGCATCTGCACCCGCAGCGAGGTGGACCAGGCGACGATGGCGTCCGCGTCGCAGTTGACGTACCTGTCCGGCGTGACCTGCATCAGCAGGGGCGTACCGGAGGTCATCAGGGCGACCTTGCCGCGGCCGGTGATGTTGAGCTGGTATTTCCCGGAGCCGGAGATGCCGTAGAGGCTGTCCACCGCGATGACCTCGTGGTGCAGCGAGGAGTCCATGGCGAGGACGTAGGAACTGTCGACGGTCAGGCCCTCCTGCTCCACGTCCAGCAGGTGGACATGCTGGGCGAGGTTGGCGAGGTAGACGGTGCCCTGGCCGTGACAGCGCATCAGGTCCAGGCCCTCGCCGGTGTGGGCGCGCGCCCGGCGCTGGCCCTGGCTGCGGTACTCGGCGTCGAACTCGACCATGCCCTGGTAGGCGACCATGGCGCCCTTGCGGGCCAGCAGGTCGTCGTGGCCCTCCAGGCTGACGCGGAGCATCTGCGCGTTCTGCAGGCTCCAACGCTCCTGCGTCTGGAGGTCGTTGTGCGCGAAAAGCGGGCTCTGCATGGTGTCTGTGCTCCCCCTCAGCCCCGGAACCGGAGGCGGTCGGTGCTGTCCTCGCTGGGCTGGACGACGACGATGCCCTGCCCGGAGAAGGCCATCTGGTACGCCTCGCCGCTGCCCCGGCCGATCAGCGACTGCGCCTTGAAGCTGCGCTTGCCCTTCACCTTGAGGTTCGGGGACCACGCCACGAGCGCGTCCGGGTCGACGTACGTCTCGTCCTCGCCGCCCCCGCAGTCCACCACGATCGGGGTGCCGCGCGAGGTCAGCGCGACCCAGCCCTGTCCGGAGATCTTGGTGTTCCACAGGCCCTGCCCGGCGAACTTGGCGAGCCCCTTCACCCGTTCCACGCCCCAGGTGAGGCCCGCGTCGAAGGCGAGCAGGTTGGTGGCGTTGACGGAGATGCCGTCGCCGTTCAGGTTGATCACGACCACGTCGGCGCCGTAGTCGGCGAGGTAGAGCAGGCCGTCGCCGGAGCACTTCATCAGCGGGGCGCCCTCGCCGGTCATCCAGTCGCGGGCGATCTGGCGGACGGCGGGCGGGTTGGGCTCGTACTGGATGAAGCCCTCGTAGGCGATCATCGAGCCCACGCGCGCGAGGAGGTCGTTGCCGGTCTGCATGGCGACCTTCAGCATGTGGCTGCCGTGGTTCTCCATGCGGGCGGTGACGGGTGCGGGGGCGAAGCCCGCGAGCGGCTGGTTCATGACGGGCTCCCTCAGACCTCGTACGGCTGGACGACGATGAAGTTGCCGGGCGCGCCCCGGAACTGGAGGTTCACGCTCTCCCCCGTGTCGCCCGCGTAGGCGTTGCGGCGCATCCGGACCTGGCTGGAGACGATCACCTGCGAGGCGGCCGACCAGGCGACCACCGCGTGGCAGTCGGCGAAGGTCGTCGGCGTCACCGGCAGGACGACGGGCGTGCCGTGCGTCTTGACGACGAGCGTGCCGGTGCCCTGGAACTGCATGGTGAACAGCGCGCCGCCGGGAATGCCGTGGCCCTCGATACGGCGGACCTCGTACTGGAGGCTCTCGTCGAAGGCGAGCACGTTCTCGGCGGAGACGCAGATCGCGTCGCCCTGCAGCTCTATCGGGTGGAGGTGGGTGGAGTTGTCGGCGAGGAACACCTGGCCCTGGCCGGTGCAGCGCATCAACTGCATCTCCTGGCCGGTGGCGTTGCCCGCGAGCCGGCCGGCGAATCCGGCGCCCTTGTAGTTGAAGTCGACCTTGCCCTGATAGAGCACCATGCTGCCCTGCCGGGCCAGTACCGGCTGGCCGCCGGCGCCGAGGTCGACACGGATCAGCTTGTGGTTCTGCTGGGTCCAGCGCTGCCCGGTGGGCGCTTCCTTGAACTTCTGGAGCGCGGCGCCGACTCCGGCCGCTCCCTGGGGCGCGCCTTGCGGGACGCCGTAGGAGGGGGTGCCCTGGCCGGGGACCTGGCCGTAGCCGGGGGGCATGGGGGCGGTCGGCTGGCCGCCGTGGGAGGGCGGGGAGTTGTAGCCGGGGGGTGCGGGGGCCGACGGGGGCTGGCCCGGGGCCTGGCCGTAGCCGGGCGGGGCCGGCGCGGCCGGTGCCTGGCCGTAGCCCGGTGGCAGGGGCGCGCTCGGCGGGGCGGGGTGGCCGAAGGCGGCGGGGGCCGGGCCGGGCGGCGGGACGGTGCCGTGGGGCGGGGTCAGGGGTTCGACCAGGGTGGGAGCCGCGTGCACATCCGGCCGGGGCGCCGGGGGCGGGGTGAACGCCTGGGACGCGGGAGGTGTGGCCGGTCCCGCGGGAACGGAGAAGGCGGGCGGGGCGAAGCCGGGGGCGGCGGGCGGCGCGGCGGTCTCCGGCTGGGCCGGGGCGGGCGCCTCCTCCTCGGCGACCTCGCCGCCGAAGTTCTTCAGCAGCGCCTCCAGACCGCCGTCGAAGCCCTGCCCGACCGCGGCGAACCGCCAGACGTCCTTGAGATAGAGGTCGCCGAGCATGACGGCGCGCTCGGTGGTGAACTCCGCGCCCGTGAAGGAATACCGCGCGACCTCCTCACCGCCTGCCACGATCCGCAGATAGCCGGGCGCGATCCGGGACATCTGCCCGTCGCCGTCGATGGTCGCGGTGAAGGACAGCTTGTGGATGCCGGCCGGAATCCGGTCCAGCGTGACCCGGAACGACTCGGTGTCGCCCGCCTGGGAGCCCAGCAGTTGGATGGACTCCTCGGGCGACTTCGGCTGGTTGAAGAAGACGAAGTACCTGTCGTCGGAGAGCCGTTCGTCGGCGTCGAGGCCGAAGCAGCTTATGTCGAAGGTCAGTCCGGGAGCGGAGATCTGCACGCCCACGTACAGATCCGTACCCGCGGTGAGGTCACTGATCCGGGCCTTGTGGCCGCGTTGGAATTCCCTGGACATGCGTTACGTCCGTCCCCCGTCCCGAAAGCTAGTACGTCGCGTCAGGCTAACCGCAAATACCGACATCGGCCTCAGCCGGTACAGACCCGGTACAGAACCGCGGCCCGGACCTCACACCTCCTCGTCGTCCGTGACGTCCGGCGGCACGTCCGGCCGCCGCGCGGCGGCGGCCACGCCCTCCAGATAGCCTCGCGCCCGCTCGGTGCGCGGGTACGACTCCAACAGCCGCCAGAAGTCCGGACCGTGACCGGGCACCAGCAGATGCGCCAGCTCGTGGCAGAGCACGTAGTCGACCACGTACTCCGGCATCCCCCGCAGCCGGTGCGAGAGCCGGATGGTGCCCTCCGCCGGGGTGCATGAGCCCCAGCGGGTGTTCTGGTTGGTCACCCAGCGCACCGAACTGGGCCGCGCCCGGCCCGCGAAGTATTGCTCCGACAGCCGCCCGGCTCGCTCGGCCAGTTCGGCGTCACCGCCGGGCACGCTCCGCCTCGCCTCCTTGGCGGCGAGCCGGTCGAGCATGGCGGTGACCCAGCGCCGCTCCTCCGCCTTGGACATGCGGGCGGGGATCAGCACGATGGTGCGGTCGCCCTCGCGGTAGGCGGAGACGGTCCGGCGGCGCCGGTCGCTCCGCCTGACCTCGACGGGGCCGTGTGCGGCGGGCGGCTGCTGTTCGGTCGGTTCGGTGGGCACGTCTCGAAGGTACCCGTCGGCGCGGACAGCGGGCCGGGCCTGTGGACAGCGAAACCCGCTCGTGAACAGCTTGTACGACGATCACCCCGTGCCTGTGGACAACTTTCGGCACAGATTCCGGAGCCCGGCCATGCTGGCAGTCGTCGGAGCGAGCAGGACCGGCTCGGCCGACGTACGAGAGGCAGAAGGACGCACGCCCGGCCGGGGTGTGCGCGAGACCTGGGAGACGGGGGCCCGTCATGCATCCGATGGTGAAGCCGGCGCTGCGGCGAGGCTGGCGCGATCTCGGCACCGTGCAGTTCGGGATGACTCCCGCGCACGCGATCACTCTGGGTCCGGTGGACCTGGCCACGGGCAGCTTCCTGGAACTGCTCGACGGCACCCGTGACGTGGCGTTACTACGGGAGGAGGCCCGGCGGATGGACCTGCCCGACGGCCATGCCGACCGGCTGGTCGGCCGGCTGGGCCGGGCGGGGCTGCTCGACGACACGCGGGACTGCTCCCCGGCCGCGACCGCGCTGCGGGAGAGAGGGGAGGCGCTGGAACGGCTGCGTCCCGACCTCGCCTCGCTGTCGCTGACCACGGCGGAGCCGGGCGGCGCGCTCACCCGCCTCGCCGCCCGGCGTGCCCTGCGCGTGCGGGTGCTGGGTGCGGGCCGGGTGGGGTCCGTGCTGGCGGCGCTGCTGTCCGGGGCGGGGGTCGGGGAGGTCGACGTGCGCGACGTGGGCCGGGTGCAGCCGTGGGACGTGGCGCCGGGCGGACTGCCTGCGGAAGCCGTGGGCGAGCGGCGGGACGAGGCCGCGAGAACAGCGGTGCGCCGTGCGGCACCGGACCGCCCACCGCGCCGGACCCGCCACGGCAGGCTCTCCGGTCCCGGCCCGGAGGACGAGCCAGGACTGTCACTGGTGGTCCTCGCTCCACGCGACGAGGTGGCGGTGCACGCCCCGGACCCGTTCCTCGCCGAGCCGCTCATGATCTCCGGCACTCCGCATCTCTACGCGGGTGTGGTGGAGGGCACCGGTGTCGTCGGACCGCTGGTGCTGCCGGGCCGGACGGGGTGTGCGGGCTGTCTCCAGCAGCACCGCACCGACGAGGACGCGGCGTGGCCCCGGCTGATCACCCAGTGGCGTTCGGGCCGGGCGCGCCGGGTGGGCGCGTGTGATCTGACCCTCGCCACGGCGGTCGCGGGGCTCGCCGCGGCGCACGCCCTGAGCTTCCTCGACGGGGCCGAGCCGGCGGCCACCGGCACCCGCTGGGAGGCAGCCCTACCCGCTCTGACCTGGGACGCTCATCCCATCGCTCCGCATCCGGCATGCGGTTGCGGGGCGAAGGAGAGGAGGAGGGGAAGCACCCCGGCGCGGGCCGGGGAGAAAGCCGAGGGGGAGCACTCCTCAACGCGAGGGCTGCCACGCGCGACAATGGCGGTGCAACGGCCGTCGGCCGAGCGGCGACGCGAGACCGGCGCGGCGCGGCCGGCAGGGACTTGGAGGGCGCATGTCTGATCTTCCCCGGAAGGCGGTCACCCGGACCGCGAAGCTCGCCGCGCTCCCGCTCGGCTTTGCCGGCCGGGCCACCTGGGGGCTGGGCAAGCGGATCGTGGGCGAGTCGGCCGAGCTCGTGGGGCGGGAGCTTCAGCAGCGGACGGCCGAGCAGCTCTTCAAGGTCCTCGGTGAGCTGAAGGGCGGTGCGATGAAGTTCGGGCAGGCCCTGTCCGTCTTCGAGTCCGCGCTCCCCGAGGAGGTCGCCGGGCCCTACCGTGCCGCGCTGACCAAGCTCCAGGAAGCGGCGCCCCCGATGCCGACCCGCACGGTGCACGCCGTGCTGGAGGAGCGGATGGGCGAGGACTGGCGGGAGCTGTTCCTGGAGTTCGAGGACAAGCCGTCGGCGGCAGCCTCGATCGGCCAGGTGCACCGGGCGGTGTGGCACGACGGCCGGGAGGTGGCGGTCAAGGTCCAGTACCCGGGCGCCGGCGAGGCACTGCTCTCGGACCTCGGTCAACTGAGCCGCTTCGTGCGCTTGTTGGGCCCGCTGATCCCCGGCATGGACATCAAGCCGCTGATCGCGGAGTTGAAGGACCGGGTCTCCGAGGAGCTGGACTACGAGCTGGAGGCGCAGGCGCAGGCCGCGCACGCTGCGGAGTTCGCGGACGACCCGGACGTACTGGTCCCGGCGGTGGTGCACCAGTGCGACCAGGTGCTGGTGACCGAGTGGATCGACGGCATCCCGCTGTCGGAGATCATCTCCGGCGGCACCGACGAGCAGCGGGACCGGGCCGGGCAACTGCTGGCGCGTTTCCTCTTCTCCGGCCCGGCCCGCACCGGTCTGCTGCACGCCGACCCGCATCCGGGCAATTTCCGGCTGCTGCCGGTGGGCCCCGACGGTGAGGACGGCTGGCGCCTGGGCGTGCTGGACTTCGGCACGGTCGACCGGCTCCCCGGCGGACTGCCCCCGACCATCGGGGTGGCGCTGCGGATGACGCTGGACGGGGACGCCGAGCCGGTCTACGAGATGCTGTGCGAGGAGGGGTTCATCAAGGAGTCCATGGACCTCGACCCCGACGCGGTCCTCGACTACCTGCTGCCGATCATCGAGCCCGCGCAGGTGGACACCTTCACCTTCACCCGGTCGTGGATGCGCGGCCAGGCGGCCCGGGTCGCCGACCCGCGCTCCCCCGCGTACCAGCTCGGCAAGCAGCTCAATCTGCCGCCGTCCTATCTGCTGATCCACCGGGTCACGCTGAGCACCATCGGGGTGCTGTGCCAGTTGGGCGCGACGGTACGGCTCCGGGAGGAGCTGGAGGAGTGGCTGCCCGGCTTCGGCCCGGACCCGGAGCTGGAGCCCGAGGCGCTGGAGACCGAGGAAGCGGAGGAGGACCTGCCGGAGGTGCCCGCGGCGGAGGCGTAGGTCGCGCAGAGGCGTAGGTCCGGCGGGGGCGGACATGCCTCGGGGGCCGGTCCGTTTCGGCCGGACCGGCCCCCGAGGGGAAGACTTCGCCTCCCGGAGCCGGGAGGCCACCGCTTCGGGTGGGTGCGCTCAGTGCGCGTCGAGGGCGGCGCCTACTGCATGACGGCGACGGCGAGCGCACGGCGGGCACGCAGGGAGGCGCGCTCCGCCCGGCGCTGCATCCGCCGGGCGGTGGCCAGGCTCATGGCCCGGCGCTCCCGCTGGGCGTCGTGCAGGCGCTCGTGCATATGCGCACGAGCCAGGGCTTCTGGGATGAGTTGCATTTCGCGGGTCCTGTTCGTCTGGCGCGAGCCTGTCACGCCACGGGTATCGAGGTCTGGGGTCGCCGAGCCGGTGGGCTCGCTGGTGGACGGCTTCATCGGGGCCTGCTTCTTGGGGTCGTGCGTGAGGGGACGGTCGATCGTTCCTGCGATGTGCGTGCGTGCGACGTTCATGCCGTGACCGGGTTCTTGCGCGGGCGGCCGCGGGGCCGCTTCCGGGCGACGACGACGCCCTGGACGAACAGCTCCCCGCCCCAGACGCCCCAGGGCTCCCGGCGCTCCTTGGCCCCGGCGAGGCATGCCTCGACCAGCGGGCAGGTGCGGCAGAGCGACTTGGCGTACTCGACATCGGCCGGCGACTCGGCGAAGAAGACCTCCGGGTCGTAGGAACGGCAGGGGACGGGCACGCCGAGGTTCTCGATGGCGTCGTCGAGCGCGGTGAGCGCGGTGAGGGGGAGCAAGGCGGGGTCCTCCGTGGAGCCGAGCTGAGTGATCGCTTGTGAAGGCGGTACTGACGGGGCGTGCGCTTCGAGTTGCACGGGGTGTTTTCCTCGTCTGGTCGTTCCGGCCGGTGGGCCGGGTGTCGGCTGGGTACCGGGTTCTTTTGTTGTCCCGAGGCGCCTTCGGGGGTGTTCTCCCTGTTCGGGGAAAACAGAAGGGCCGCGGTTCCCGGATGGGGTTCCGCGGCCCTGAAGGCGCCTGCCTGATCGTCGATCAGGCTGGATCACTCCAGGGTTCTGGCCCACGGAAGGCCCACATCTGGTGGTGCTGCGTCTGGTTCCGGAATCCGGCACCGGCCGCCGAGAAGGCATAGGCGCCCTGCGCCTGTGCCTCTACCGCTGCCAGTGCCTTGGTCGGTCGCTCATTGCGCTCGCGGACAGGGAGGTCCGCGGAGAGCAGCGAGGAGGCCGGACGGGCGGCACGAATGCCGGACAGACCGGTGCCCTGGGAGGGCGCGCCGAGAGTGCACAGGGAGACGGCCGGACGATCGGTCAGTTTGACCGGGCTGGTGATGATGGTCTCGATGCTGATCATTGGGCTCGCCTCCTCTCGGCGTCTTGGGGACCGGTGTGAATCGGTCCTCGGATATGGAAGTACAGCACGGAATCACAGCCTTCGAGAAGGCCGCCGTTTCCGTGCCTAGAACCTATGGGGATTCCTGGCGCGGGCGCAAACTATTTTTGCGACGAGTTCCGATCAGTTGTCGAAGCCGCGTTCGCGGGGTCGGTGCCGACCTCCTGGCCTGCGCAGATGGCCAGTACATCGGTGCCGTAGCGGCGCAGCTTGCGGTCCAGGACGCCAGGGATGCGGGAGAGTTCGGTCGCGCAGTCGGGGCGGGTCTCGGCGATGGCCATCAGGGTGCGGTCGGTGAAGACGCAGAAGTCCGGCTGGCCGCTCTGTCCCGCCTCCACCGCCCGCCACTCCCGCAGCCGCTCGTACAGGCCCTCGTCCATGTCGGAGGGGCAGTCCTCGCAGCGCATCAGTTTCATCTCGCCGGCGTCGGTGAGGGTGCGCCCGCAGACCCGGCAGCGGGCCGGGGTGCGCTGGGCGCGCCGAGGCGCCGCAGGAAGGCCGCCCAGGGTGCCGCGCTCGACGCCGCCGGTGCCGGTCGCGGCGCGGCCCACGGTGGCGGTGGAGCCGGGACGCAGTCCGTCGAGGAAGCGGCTCGGCTTGCGGCCCGCCCGTCCGCCGGGCGAGCGGGCGAGCGACCAGGAGAGGTGGAGCCGTTCCCGCGCGCGGGTGACGCCGACGTAGAGGAGGCGGCGCTCCTCCTCGATCTGTTCGTCGGTCTTGGCGTAGGTGATCGGCAGCATGCCCTCGGCGACGCCGACCAGGAAGACGGCGTCCCACTCCAGGCCCTTGGCGGCGTGCAGCGAGGCGAGGGTGACGCCCTGCACGGTCGGGGCGTGCTGGGCGGTGGCCCGCTCGTCCAGTTCCGCGACCAGGTCGCTCAGGGTGGCCTCGGGGTGGACGGCTGCGAAGTCGTGGGCGAGGGCGACCAGCGCGGCCAGCGACTCCCAGCGTTCGCGGACGGCGCCGGAGCCCGCCGGGGGCTCGCTGCTCCAGCCCTCGCCGGAGAGCACCGCGCGGACCTGGGAGGGGAGGTCGACCGCCTCGTCCAGCAGGGAGTCGTTGCCGCCGAAGCGGGCGGCGGCCCGCAGGGCGATGCCCGCCTTGCGCACCTCGGGCCGGTCGAAGAAGCGCTCGGCGCCGCGCAACTGGTAGGGGACGCCGGCGTCGGCGAGCGCCTGTTCATAGGTCTCGGACTGGGAGTTGGTGCGGAACAGGACGGCGATCTCGGAGGCCGGGGTCCCGGCGGCGATCAGCTCGCGGATGCGGCGGGCCGCGCCCTCTGCCTCGGCGGGCTCGTCGGTGTACTCGGTGTAGACGGGTTCGGGGCCCTGGGCGCGCTGGGAGACCAGTTCCAGCCGGTGGTCGGCGGCGCGGCCGTGGGCCTGGGCGAGCAGGCCGTTGGCGAGGCGGACCACCTGGGGGGTGGAGCGGTAGTCCCGGACCAGCTTGACCACGGTGGCGCCGGGGTGACGGAGCCGGAAGTCGAGGAGATGGTCGGGGGTTGCGCCCGTGAACGAGTAGATGGTCTGGCTGGCGTCTCCGACGACGCACAGGCTGTCGCGGTCGCCGAGCCAGAGTTCGAGCAGCCGCTGCTGGAGCGGGCTGACGTCCTGGTACTCGTCCACGACGAAGTGCTGGTACTGGGCGCGCACCTGGTCGGCGATGTCCTGCCGGTCCTGGAGGACGGCGACGGTGAGCAGCAGCACGTCCTCGAAGTCGATGACGGCGCGGTCGCGCTTGAGGTTCTCGTAGGCCGCGTAGATGTGGGAGATCTCGGCCGGGTCGCGCGGGGTCTCGCGGCCCGCCTTCACGGCCGCGTACGGGTAGTCGGCGGGAACGGTCTGGGTGACCTTGCACCACTCGATCTCGGCGGTGGCGTCCCGCAGCTCACCCCGGTCCAGGCGGAGACCGCAGGCGGCGGCCGCGTCGGCGACCAACTGGATCTTGCGGTCGACCAGCCGGGGCAGCCCGCCGCCGATCGCTTTCGGCCAGAAGTACTGGAGCTGGCGGAGCGCGGCGGAGTGGAAGGTGCGGGCCTGCACGCCCTGGGCGCCGAGCTGGCGGAGCCGGCCGCGCATCTCACCCGCGGCGCGGTTGGTGAAGGTGACGGCGAGCACGCTGGAGGGCGTCAGGAGGCCTGAGCGCACCCCGTACGCGATGCGGTGGGTGATCGCGCGGGTCTTGCCCGTGCCCGCTCCGGCCAGGACGCACACCGGCCCGTGCAGGGCGGTGGCGACCTCGCGCTGCTCGGGGTCGAGCCCTTCGAGCACCGCGTCGGCCGAGTCCGGGGTCCGCGGGAAGAGAGGGGAGGGCGTTGCTGCTGTCACATGGCCATGCTGCCAGGTCGGCCGGGACCATCGCGTCGGTTGTCCACAGGCGGGCCCCGATAGTCGTTTTAATGCGGCGGGTGTCACAGCGGCCGGTGCGGCGGGGGTCACACCGGCGTCACACCCGCGGGAATGCATGCCGGGCTCCGCACGTTTGCCCTGTGCACGACGTAGGACGTACCCCCGGCCGCCTGAGGAGCGCGAGACATGCAGGGCACTGTGACGATGTACAGCACGACTTGGTGCGGTTACTGCCGCCGGCTGAAGGGCCAGCTCGACCGGGAGGGCATCCCCTTCACCGAGATCAACATCGAGCACGACCCGGAGTCCGCCGCGTTCGTGGAGAAGGCGAACGAGGGCAACCAGACGGTGCCGACCGTCCGCGTCGTGCCCGCCACGGGTGGCTCCGAGGTCGTCATGACCAACCCGAGCCTCGCCCAGGTGAAGCAGGCGCTCGGCGCCTGACCCCCAGAACCGCCGGAACCCCGGCCGCCCGTGAACAGGGCGGCCGGGGTTCTCGCGTCCACGGCCGGGTTCGGCGTCTAGAAGGCGCTCCGGGTCGGCAGCGGCTTGCCGTACCACATCTCGATCAGCCGGGCGGCGATGGAGATGCCGTAGGGCGGCAGCACCTCGCCGGACTCGAAGGCGGCGCCCAACTCGTCGCGGGAGAACCAGCGGGCCTCCTCGATCTCCTCACCGTCGGCGTCGATCTCGGTGGAGGTGGCGTGGGCGAAGAAGCCCAGCATCAGACTGGACGGGAACGGCCAGGGCTGGCTGGCGACGTACTCGACCTCGCCGACCGTGATGCCCGCCTCCTCGAAGACCTCGCGGCGCACCGACTGCTCGATGGACTCGCCGGGCTCGACGAAGCCGGCCAGCGTGGAGAAGCGGCCCTCGGGCCAGTGCACCTGGCGGCCGAGCAGGATGCGGTCCTGCCCGTCGGTGACCGCCATGATCACCGCCGGGTCGGTGCGCGGGTAGTGCTCGGCGCCGCAGGCCGGGCAGCGCCGGATGTGCCCGGCGGCGGCGATGACGGTGCGCTCGCCGCAGCGGGAGCAGAAGCGGTGGGTGCGCTGCCAGTTCTCCAGGCCGACCGCGTGCACCATCAGCCCGGCGTCGCGCGGGGAGAGCAGCAGGCCCGCCTCGCGCAGTCCGGCGGGGCGTGCGGACTGGTCGATGCGGCCGGGCAGGGAGTCCTTCTGGAGCGCGAAGTAGCTGACGCCGTCCTCGTCCTCGCCCAGGAAGTAGCGGTGGGCCTCGGTGAGGGGGGCCTCGAAGGAGGGGGTCATGACGAGTTCGGTGCGCCCGTCGGGCGTCTCGTCGATGAGCACCTGGCCGCCGGAGACCACGAAGCAGCGGGTCGTGGGGTGGCTCCACGCCGCCGCGAGCCAGGCTTCGTCGAGCCGGTGGTGGGCGGCTCGGTCGATGCCGCTCGGGGCGGTGAGCGAGATGGGTCGGTCAGCGGTGTGGTCGGTCCGGGTGGTCACTGGTGCTTCCAACTCCCCCAATGGAACGGTCGGTTCGGCGGGCGGTTCGGTGGGACACGGGTCAGGGGCACCGCGGCCGGGCGGGGGCGGCCGGGCCGGGCGGTCCTTCCAGTGTGCCCGGCGCGCGGTGCCGTTCCCCAACGACGGCTTCTCGGCAGCGGGCGTCAGGGGGCGGGGCGCCAGTTCTCGGCGAGGTCGCTCCACAGGTGGGCGCTGGTCTCGACGCCCTTGAAGAGCAGGTCCAGCTCGACCTTCTCGTTCGGGGCGTGCCAGCCGTCGGAGGGGACGGAGATGCCGAGGAAGAGGACCGGGGCGCCGAGCACCTCCTGGAGGTCGGCGGCGGGGCCGGAGCCGCCTTCCCGGGTGAACCGCACCGGCTTCTGGAAGGCGCGGCCCATCGCGCGGGCGACGGACTGAAGGGCGGGGTGGTCGAGCGGGGTGAGGCACGGGCGCGTACCCGGGCTGAACTCGATCTCCAGCCGGATTCCGGCGGGCGCCTGCCGCTCGGCCCAGTCGTGCACGGCCTTCTCGACGGCGCCGAGGTCCTGCCCGGCGACCAGCCGGAAGGACAGCTTCACCACGGCCGAGGAAGGGATGATCGTCTTGCTGCCGGCGCCCTGGTAGCCACCGCCGATGCCGTTGACCTCGGCGGTCGGGCGGGCCCAGATGCGCTCCAGGGTGCTGTATCCGGCCTCGCCGTGCGCCGCGTGCGACTTGGCGGTGCGCAGCCACTCGGCCTCGTCGAAGGGCAGCTCGGCGAAGAGTGCGCGCTCGCGCTCGGTCAGCTCCACGACGCCGTCGTAGAAGCCGGGGACGGCCACGCGCCCGTGCTCGTCGTGCAGGGCGGCGACCAGGCGGGCGGCGGCGGTGGCCGGGTTGGGCACGGCGCCGCCGAAGGAGCCGGAGTGGATGTCCTGGTCGGGGCCGTACAGCCGGATCTCGCACTCGGCGAGACCGCGCATGCCCGTGCACACCGTGGGGGTGTCCTCGGACCACATGCCGGTGTCGGAGACGATCACGGCGTCGGCGGCGAGCCGGTCGGCGTGCTCCTCGACAAGGGCGCGGAAGTTCGGGGAGCCGGACTCCTCCTCGCCCTCGATCAGCAGCTTGAGGTTGACGGCCGGCGCGGTACGGCCGGTCGCGGCGAGGTGGGCGCGGACGCCGAGTGTGTGGAAGAACACCTGGCCCTTGTCATCGGCGGCACCGCGGGCGTGGAGCCGGTCGCCGCGTACGACGGGCTCGAAGGGGTCGGTGTCCCAGCCGTCCTCGCGGGCGGCGGGCTGGACGTCGTGGTGGCCGTAGACCAGCACGGTGGGGGCCTCGGGGTCGTCCGAGGGCCATTCGGCGTAGACGGCCGGGGCACCGGCGGTGGGCCAGACCTCGGCCACCGGGAAGCCCGTCCCGGTGAGTTTCACGGCGAGCCAGTCGGCGCTGCGGCGGACATCGGAGGCGTGTTCCGGCTGGGCGGACACGGACGGGATGCGCAGCCACGCGGCGAGGTCGTCGAGGAAGGCGGCGCGGTGTCGTTCGATGTACGCGTGGACGGCGCTGTCCGGGGTCTGGCTCATGCTCACGAGCCTATCGGCCCGCACGGACATCCTCGGCGGGCGGTTCGTCACACTCGGGCGTCCCCGTCGCCCCGGTTCGCTCCCCTTCGAGCAGTCGCGCCAGCTCCTCCCGGCCGGGCAGCGGGTCCGGACGGTCGACCTCGCCGGTGCGCACGTACAGGAACGCCGCCGTGACCGATTCGGGCGGGATGCCCTGCTGCTCCGCCCAGGCCAGCCGGTAGACGGCGAGCTGGAGCGGGTCGGCGCCGCGCGTGCGGCCGGTCTTCCAGTCGAGGATCTCGTACGTGGCGTCCGCGCCCTCGCCCTCCTTGTAGACGGCGTCGATCCGGCCGCGTACGACCCGGCCGGCGAGGGTGAGCTGTACGGGGACCTCGACGCGGTACGGCGTGCGCCGGGCGTACTCGGTGCGTTCGAAGGCTTCCTTGAGCGCTTCGAGGTCGGCCTCGTCGGCGATCTCGGCGTCGCTGCCGGGCAGGTCGTCCGGTTCCAGCAGGGGCAGCATCAGCTCCTCGTAGCGGGACTCGACCCAGGCGTGGAAGCGGGTGCCCCGGCGCGCGGCGGGCTGCGGGGGGCGCGGCATGGGGCGCGCGAGTTCCTGCGCGAGCCCGTCGGGATCCTCGGCCAGCCGGAGCATCTGGGTGGCGGTGAGGACGGCGGGCAGCGGTACGTCGATGACACCGCGCCGGGCGCGCATCAGCTCCCCGGTGAGCGCGTCCAGGTCGCGGTCCCAGGAGGCGACCGCGCGGGCCTCCTCCGGGGTGAGGCGGGGCTGCGCCTCGGGGGCGGACGCCTGGTGCGGGACGGGGAGGGCGGGGCGGTCGTCGCTCCAGGAGTCCCAGTCGCCGGGCTCGTCGAAGGGCTCCAGCTCCTCGAAGGCGTCGTACGGCTCCTCGTCCTCCGGTGGCACGGTGGGCCACTCGGGGTCGTCGTACGGGACCGGGGCGGCGGTGGACGGCGCCTGGAGGTGGGCGCGGACGGTGTGGGCGGCCCGCCGGCGGCGTTCGAAGGCGGTGGCGTCCAGGGGCAGCGGCCATGCCTGGTCGGCGCCGGCGGTGTGCAGGGCGGGGTTCTCGTCACCCTCCTCGGGGGCCTCCGCCCACACCTCGGTCTCGCCGTACCCGGCGGCGCAGTGGTCGTGCAGGGCCAGGAGGAAGTCGGAGGGCCCGCGCGGCTTCTTCTGGCTGGGCCCCCACCAGTGGCCGGAGCCGAGCAGGAGGGAGCGGGGGCGGGTGAAGGTGACGTAGCCGAGGCGGAGTTCCTCGGTGTGCTGGTGCTCCTTCATGGCCTCGTGGAAGCCCTTGATGCCCTTGGCGTCCCAGGAGTCCACGTCCGGCAGGGTGGCGGTGTCGCCGCGCAGGGCGTGTGGGAGCACCTTGGCCTGCGCGGTCCACTTCTCGCGCCCCTGGGCGCTGGGGAACGTGCCCTTGACCAGGCCGGGGACGGCGACCACGTCCCACTCCAGCCCCTTGGACTTGTGCGCGGTGAGCACCTTGACGGTGTTCTCGCCGCCGGGCAGCGCGTTGTCGAGGCCCTTCTCGTACTGGGCGGCGGTGCGCAGGAAGGCGAGGAAGGCGAGCAGGGTGGCCTCCCCGTCGCCGGCCGCGAAGGACGCGGCCACGTCGAGGAAGTTGGACAGGGTCTCGCGGCGGCGGGCGGCCAGCGCGTGCGGGGACGCCGACAGCTCGACCTCCAGGCCGGTGACGGCGAGCACCCGGTGCAGCACGTCCATCAGCGGGTCGGAGAGGCTGCGGCGCAGGTCGCGCAGTTCGGCGGCGAGGCGGGCGAAGCGCACGCGCGCGTCCGGGGAGAACGGCAGGTCGTCCTCGTAGCCCTCGGTGCCGAAGGAGGTCTCCAGGAAGGTGTCCAGGGCGTCCGCCAGCGAGGTGACCTCGGAGGGGTCGACGCCCTCGACGGCCTCGGCGAGCCTGCGGTCGGGGTCGTCGGCGGCGTCCACGCGCGCGTGGGCGACGAGCAGCCGGGCGCGGCGGCCGAGCAGGGCCAGGTCGCGCGGGCCGATGCGCCAGCGCGGGCCGGTGAGCAGCCGGACCAGGGAGGCGTTCGCGCCGGGGTCCTGGAGCACCTCGCAGACGGCGACGAGGTCAGCGACCTCGGGCAGGTGCAGCAGCCCGGACAGTCCGACGACCTCCACGGGCACGTCCCGGGCGACCAGCGCGCCCTGGATCTCGGCGAAGTCGGTCGCGGTGCGGCACAGGACGGCGATCTCGCCGGGCGGGGTGCCGGTGCGCACCAGGTGGGCGAGGGAGTCGGCCAGCCAGTCGATCTCCTCGGCGTGGGTGGGCAGCAGGGCGCAGCGGACCAGGCCGTCGCGTTCGGCGCCGGGGGCGGGGCGCAGCGCCTCCACGCCCGCGTGCATGGCGCGCAGGGGCTCCGCGAGGCCGTTGGCGAGGTCGAGGAGGCGGCCGCCGCTGCGCCGGTTCTCGCTGAGCGCCTGCCGGGTGGCGGGGCTGCCGTCGGGGCGGGCGAAGTGGTCGGGGAAGTCGTCCAGGTTGGCGACGGACGCGCCGCGCCAGCCGTAGATGGCCTGGCAGGGGTCGCCCACGGCGGTGACGGGGTGGCCGGTGCCGTGCCCGAAGAGGCCCGCGAGCAGGACGCGCTGGGCGACGGAGGTGTCCTGGTACTCGTCCAGCAGGACGACCCGGAACTCCTCGCGCAGCAGGCGGCCCACCTCGGGGATGCGGGCGAGGCGGGCCGACAGGGCGATCTGGTCGCCGAAGTCGAGCAGGTCGCGGGCGCGTTTGGCGGCCCGGTAGCGCTGGACGAGCCCGGCGAGTTCCCCGCGCGCGGCGAGCGTCTCCGGGACCTTGCGCAGGTCGGCGTTGCTGAGCTTGACGCCGTCGAGGGTGGTCAGCAGGTCGGCGTCCCAGACCCGCAGTTCCTCGGGGTCGACCAGGTGCTCGGACAGCTCGGAGTCGAGCGCGAGCAGGTCGGTGACGAGGTCCGCGAAGGAGCGGGTCAGCGCCGGGTACGGGCCCGGCGCCTCGCGCAGCACCCGGGCGGCGAGCTGGAAGCGGGTGGCGTCCGCGAGCAGCCGGGAACTGGGCTCCAGACCGAGGCGCAGACCGTGGTCGGTGAGCAGCCGTCCGGCGAAGGCGTGGTACGTCGAGATGACGGGCTCGCCGGGCGGGTTGTCCGGGTCGATCGCGTCCGGGTCGGTGATCCCGGCCTTGATCAGCGCCTTGCGGACACGTTCGGCGAGTTCGCCGGCCGCCTTGTTGGTGAAGGTCAGGCCGAGCACCTGCTCGGGGGCGACCTGGCCGGTGCCGACCAGCCAGACCACGCGCGCGGCCATCACGGTGGTCTTGCCCGAACCGGCTCCGGCCACGATCACCTGCGGCGCGGGCGGCGCGATGATGCAGGCCGTCTGCTCCGGGGTGAACGGGATGCCGAGCAGCTCTTTGAGCTGCTCGGGGTCGGTGAGGTGCGCGGGCATGCGGGGAAGGCTAGCGGCGACCGCCGACAAGCGGGCGCCCAGGCTGTGGAAAGCGCAGGTCAGCGGGGTGCTGTGGTGCCGCACGTCACTCGACCACGTGCCGTCCCTCGGGGCGGGCGCTGCAGGAGGCGCGGAAGGAGCAGTGCGTGCAGTGCTGGCCGGTGGTGGGGGTGAACCGCTCGTCCAGCACCTTTCCGGCCGCGGTGGCCAGCAGGTCCCCGACCCACTCCCCGTCCAGCGGTTCCTGGGCCTGCACCTTGGGCAGCGCCTCGCCGCCGTCCTTCTTCGCCGCGCCCTGCCGGAGCTGGACGAGTTCGGCGCCGCCGGGCCGCAGGCGCTCGCCGTCGAAGGCGTCGTCCACCGCGCCCTCGGCCACCGCGAGCTGGTAGACGGCGAGCTGGGGGTGGCGGGCCACCTCGGCGGCGGTGGGGGCGTTCTTGCCGGTCTTGAAGTCCACGACGTAGGCCCGGCCGTCGCCGTCCGTCTCGACGCGGTCCATCTGGCCCCGGATGCGCACCTGGTACTCGCCGGCCTCCAGGGTCACGTCGAAGTCCCGCTCGCTGGCTATGGGCGTACGGGTGGCGCGGTCCAGGACGTGCCAGTTCAGGAAGCGTTCGAGCGCCGCGCGGGCGGTCTCCTTCTCCTGGGCGGACTTCCAGGGCGCGTCGAAGGCGAGTGCGTTCCACACCGAGTCCAGGCGCTCCATCAGGACGTCGAGGTCGGCGGGGGTACGGCCGGAGGCGACCTCGTCGGCCAGGACGTGGACGACGTTGCCGAAGCCCTGGGCGGCCGTGGCGGGCGCGTCGGCCTTCACCTCGCGGCCCAGGAACCACTGGAGGGCGCAGGTGTTGGCGAGCTGGTCCAGCGCGCTGCCGGAGAGCACCACGGGCTGGTCTCGGTCGCGCAGCGGCACCTTGCTCGCGGTGGGCTCGTAGATCCCCCACCAGCGGTCGGGGTGGGCGGCGGGCACCAGCGGGCGGCCGTCCTCGTCGGCGAGCGCGGCGAGCCGGGCCAGCCGGCGCGCGGCCGCGTCCCGCAGCCCCTCCGAGACGGCCGGGTCGACGGTCGTGGCGCGCAGCTCCGCCACGAGCGCGGCGACCGCCAGCGGGCGGCGCGGGCGGCCGGTGACGTCGCGGGGCTCGACGCCCAGCTCGGTCAGGAAGCGGGACGGCTGGTCGCCGTCGTCGGCCGGTGCCTTCACGGCGGTGACGACGAGCCGGTCCCGCGCGCGCGTGGCGGCCACGTAGAACAGCCTGCGCTCCTCCGCGAGCAGGGCGCCCGGGGTCAGCGGCTCGGCGAGGCCGTCCCGGCCGATCCGGTCGGCCTCCAGGAGGGAGCCCCGGCGGCGCAGGTCGGGCCAGAGCCCCTCCTGCACGCCCGCGACGACGACCAGCCGCCACTCCAGTCCCTTGGAGCGGTGCGCGGTCATCAGGCGCACGGCGTCGGGGCGTACGGCGCGGCGGGTGAGGGTGTCGGCGGCGATGTCCTCGGCGTCGATCTCCTCCAGGAAGTTCAGGGTGCCGCGTCCGCCGGTGCGCTCCTCCGCGCGGGCGGCGGTGGCGAACAGCGCGCAGACGGCGTCCAGGTCGCGGTCGGCGTTACGGCCCGCCGCTCCCCCGCGCCGCGCGGACCGCTCCAGCCTGCTGGGCCAGGGGGTGCCGTTCCACAGCGCCCACAGCGCCTCCTCGGCGGTGCCGCCCTCGGCCAGGCACGCGCGCGCCTTCCGCAGCAGCGCCCCCAGCCGCTGCGCCCCGCGCGCGTACGCCGGGTCGTGCGCGACGAGCCGCTCGGGCTCCGCGAGCGCCCGGGCGAGCAGCACGTCGGAGGGGGCGGGCAGCGCCTCACCCGCGGCCCGCTCCTCCTCGCGCAGGGCCCGGCCGAGCCTGCGGAGGTCGGCGGCGTCCATGCCGCCGAGGGGGGAGGAGAGGAGCGTTATGGCGGTCTCGGCGTCCAGCCAGGGAGTTTCCGGGCCTTCAGCGTCGTCGGCTTCCCCAGCAGCTCCCGCCTCCGCCAGTGCCACCGCCCGCAGCGCCGTCAGCAGGGGCGCGACGGCCGGTTCGTGGCGCAGGGGCAGGTCGTCGCCGTCGATGTCCAGGGGGACGCCCGCAGCCGTGAGGGCGCGGCGGAGGGTCGGGATGGTGAGGGAGCCCGCGCGGACGAGGATCGCCATCTCGTTCCACGGAACGCCGTCCTCGAGGTGGGCGCGGCGGACGATGTCGGCGATGTTGTCCAGCTCGGTGCCCGGGGTCGGGTAGGTGTACACCTCCACCTGGCCGCCGTCGCGGACCGCCGCCGGCTCGCGGTGGACGCGGAGTTTCTCGGCGGGGAGCTGGGACAGCGGCATCCGCTGGGTGATCCGGCGGGTCGCGGCCAGCAGATCCGACCCGGAGCGGCGGGAGGTGCGCAGCACCTCGACGGGTGCGGGGCGGCCGTCCGCGCGCGGGAAGGCGGCCGGGAAGTCGAGGATGCCGTTCACGTCGGCGCCCCGGAAGGTGTAGATCGACTGGTCGGGGTCGCCGAGGGCGACCAGGGTGCGCCCGCCCCCGGCGAGCGCGTGCAGCAGCCGTACCTGCGCGGGGTCGGTGTCCTGGTACTCGTCGACGTACACGGCGTCGTAGGACGCGGCGAGGCGCTCGGCGACCTCGGGACGGTGGGCGAGGAGCACCGCGCGGTGCACGAGTTCGGCGTAGTCGATGACGCCCTGGAGGTCGATCACGTCGAGGTACTCGGCGAGGAAGGCGGCGGCCGCGCGCCAGTCGGGGCGCCCGATGCGGCGCGCGAAGGCGTCCAGCGCGCCGGGCGCGAGCCCCAGCTCGCGGCTGCGCGCCAGGACCGCGCGGACCTCGTCGGCGAAGCCGCGCGTGGTCAGGCAGGCGCGCAGGTCGTCGGGCCAGCGCACGTGCGTGAGCCCGAGCCGCTCCAGTTCGGGCTGCCCGGCGAGCAGCTCGCGCACGGTGACGTCCTGCTCGGGGCCGGAGAGCAGCCGCAGCGGCTCGGCGAAGCGGTCGCTGTCCTGGTGGGCACGGACCAGGGCGTAGCAGTAGGAGTGGAAGGTGGTGGCGCGGGGCGCGCGGGCGGCGCCCATGCGCCGGGCCATCCGGTCGCGCAGCTCGACGGCGGCCTTGCGGCTGAAGGTCAGCACCAGGATGCGCTCGGGGTCGCCGCCCCGCGCCACGCGCGCGGCGACGGACTCCACCAGGGTCGTGGTCTTGCCGGTGCCGGGCCCCGCCAGGACGAGCAGCGGGCCGCTTTCGTGCTCGATCACCGCGCGCTGGGCGGCGTCCGGGCGGGGCGGCGGCGCCTGGACAGGCGGGGTGCGGAGCAGCCGGTAGGCACCCCGAGGCGCCTGCCGACCCGGGGGGTGCGGCAGGCGTCCGGTGGAGGAGGTGGTGCTCACGTGGTTCGCCGGTCCTGGTGGTGGTGCGGGGTGGTCGTAGGGGTGTACAGAGGCGGGCGCCTCGGGGGCTTCCCGTCCCGACGAACGTACGTCATGTCGAGGACGTGCCCGGTGTCCCCCGTACGAGCGGATCTGAGCCGCGCCCCCTTGCCGGAGGCCCTCAGCTATGGTCCGCCGGGCCCCCGTCCCAGCGGGCCCGTCTCATGTCGAGACGCGGCAGATGCCCGTCCGCGCTGCGGGACGCCTGCTTCAGCGGGGTGCCCTCGGCCCGGTACCGGTCGAGGGCGCGCAGCTCATGGCCGGGCAGCAGCGCCCCGTCGGCCCGCACCACGCGCCACCACGGCACCGCACCCCCGTACAGCGCCATCACCCGGCCCACCTGGCGCGGGCCGCCCTCCTCCAGCCACTCCGCGACATCGCCGTAGGTCATCACCCGGCCCGGAGGAATCCGCTCGGTCACGTCGAGCACGCGCTCGGCGTACTCCGGAAGTTCGTCCGGGCGCCCCTCCCCGGCAGGGCTCTGCTCGCTCATCCACCCCATCCTGCCGTACGCCTACGACAATGGGACGAGGCCGGCCAGGGGTGTCCGGACGGGCCCGCACTCCGCCCAATCGCACTTTTCGCACCCCATCCGCACCCTGATGCCCCCTCGTGCCCCTCAGTCGTGCCACCATCGTGCGGGCGGTGACTGGTGATACGAGACCAAGAAGAGATCATGAAGCAGCAGGGTGTGCACCCCGACGACGCGGAGGGCACCTCCGGCGCGTCCGCGCGCCCCGGCGCCTCCCGCGAAGCCACCGACGGCCCCGCCAAGAACGCGGGCCCACGCGCGCGTGAGGGCGGCGAAGCGGGCGTCCCCGCGCGGGCGTACGCCCCCAGGCGTCCGTCCGACGACGTCCTGGACGAGGTCGAGGGCGACGAACCGCTGCTCCCCGCGCGCGTGCACCGCCCCTCCGACCTCATGCGGCTCCTGGTGGGCGTGCTGGCGATCGCACTGCTGCTCGCCATCGCCGCGTTCGCGCACGGCACCACCTCGGGGCTCGAACAGGACATCAACAAGGGCACCGGCCAGGCACCCGACCTGCTGATCAAGATCGCGGGGCTGGCGTCCAGCATCGCCATCCTGCTGGTCCCGGTCGCGTTCGCCATCGAGCGGCTGATCAAACGCGACGGGCTCCGCATCGCGGACGGCGTCCTCGCCGCTGTCCTCGCGCACGGCGTCACGCTCGCCACGGACCTCTGGGTCGCCCGCGCGGCGCCCGACTCCATCCAGGAGGCGCTGACCCAGCCCGCGCCCGGCGACATCCACGCGCTGACCGACCCGGTGCACGGCTATCTGGCGCCCGTCATCGCCTATATGACGGCCGTCGGCATGTCCCGCAGACCCCGCTGGCGCGCGGTGCTGTGGATCGTGCTGCTGCTCGACGCGTTCTCCATGCTGGTCACCGGCTACACCACGCCGTTCGCCATCATCCTGACGGTGCTCATCGGCTGGACCATCGCCTACGGCACCCTCTACGCCGTCGGTTCCCCCAATGTCCGCCCCACCGGCCGCACCCTGATGGCGGGCCTGCGCCACGTCGGCTTCCACCCGGTCAGCGCGGTCCGCGAGGAGGGCCCGGAGGCGGAGAACGGCGACCGGGGGCGGCGTTACTTCGTCACCCTGGAGGACGGTCCACCGCTGGACGTGACCGTCGTCGACCGGGAGCAGCAGGCCCAAGGCTTCTTCTACCGGGCCTGGCGCAACCTCACCCTGCGCGGCTTCGCCACCCGCTCCAGCCTCCAGTCGCTCAGACAGGCCCTGGAGCAGGAGGCGCTCCTCGCGTACGCGGCCATCGCGGCCGGTGCCAACGCCCCCAAGCTGATCGCCACCTCCGAGCTGGGTCCGGACGCCGTCATGCTGGTCTACGAGCACACCGGCGGCCGCACGCTGGACTCGCTGGACGACGACGAGATCACCGACGAGCTGCTGCACAAGGTCTGGCACCAGGTGCGCGCGCTGCAGTCCCGGCGCATCGCGCACCGCAGGCTCGCGGGCGACGCCGTACTGGTGGATCGTTCCGGCAAGGTGATCCTCGCCGAGCTGCGCGGCGGGGAGATCGCGGCGGGCGATCTGCTGCTGCGCATGGACGTGGCCCAGATGCTCACCACGCTCGGCCTGCGGGTCGGCGCCGAGCGGGCCGTGGCCACGGCGGTCGCGGTGCTCGGCCCGGACGCGGTGGCCGACTGCCTGCCGATGCTCCAGCCCATCGCGCTGACCCGCTCCACCCGCTCCACCCTGCGCAAGCTGGGCCGCGAGCGCGCGGAGCGGGAGCGGGAGGCGGTGCTGGAGTCGTCCCGGCTGGCCAAGCAGGCCCGGCTGGAGGCGGCCTCCGAGGAGGGCGCGGCCCCTCCGGGCAAGCCCGACAAGAAGACCGTCCGCGCCGAGCAGCGGGCCGAGAAACGGGCCATCGACGAGGCGATCGACGAGGCCCGCGAGGAGGACCTGCTCACCCAGATCCGGCACCAGGTGCTGCGGATCAGGCCGCAGGCCCCGGTGGAGCCGGCCCGGCTGGAGCGCATCCGGCCGCGCACCCTGATCAGCTTCATCGCGGGCGCGATCGGCGGGTACTTCCTGCTCACCCAGCTCACCCACATCGAGTTCGGCACGCTGTTCGCACAGGCCCAGTGGGGCTGGGTGGCGGCCGCCGTGGCGTTCTCCGCGCTCAGTTACGTGGCCGCCGCGATGGCGCTGCTCGGGTTCGTGCCGGAGCGGGTGCCGTTCGTGCGGACGGTGGCGGCGCAGGTCGCCGGGTCCTTCGTGAAGATCGTCGCTCCGGCGGCGGTCGGCGGTGTCGCGCTGAACACGCGGTTCCTCCAGCGGCAGGGGGTGCGGCCGGGGCTCGCGGTGGCGAGTGTCGGCGCGTCGCAGTTGTTCGGCCTGGGCTGCCACATCCTGATGCTGCTGTCCTTCGGCTACCTCACCGGCACCGAGAAGACGCCGTCGCTGTCGCCGTCCCGGACGGTCATCGCGGGTCTGCTGACGGTCGCGGTGCTGGTGCTGGTGGTGACGTCGGTGCCGCTGCTGCGGAAGTTCGTCGTCACGCGCGTGCGGTCGCTGTTCGCCGGGGTGGTGCCGCGCATGCTGGACGTGCTCCAGCGGCCGCAGAAGCTGGTCACCGGCATCGGCGGCATGCTGCTGCTCACCGGGTGCTTCGTGATGTGCCTGGACGCCTCGATCCGGGCGTTCGGCGACGAGTCGGCGCACATCAGCATCGCCAGCGTCGCGGTCGTCTTCCTCGCGGGCAACGCGCTCGGCTCCGCCGCGCCGACGCCGGGTGGGGTCGGGGCCGTGGAGGCGACGCTGACCGTGGGTCTGATCGCGGTCGGGCTGCCCAAGGAGGTGGCGGCTCCGGCGGTGCTGCTGTTCCGGCTGCTGACGCTGTGGCTGCCGGTGCTGCCGGGGTGGCTGGCGTTCAATCATCTGACCCGTAAGGGAGCCCTGTAGGGAGCGCTGGGCCGGTCGGCGCGCCCTTACGGGACCCCGTAAGGGCTGTCGCCCCCGTACTCCTTACGGCCCGTGCCCCGCGCGGAGTCACGGGCGCGCCGTGAGGATGGCTGTATGCCGAACCCTTCCCGGCCGCGCGCCGCCGCCCTGACGACCAGTGCCGTGCTGATGGCAGCCCTGCTGGCCGGCTGCGGCGGCGGTTCGGGGCACGGGGACCTGACGAAGCAGAAGCTGGAGTGGAAGGACTGTCCGGCCCCGTCCGAGGCGGAGGGCGGCGGCCCGTCACCGTCCCCGCTGCCCGGCGGCGCGAAGTGGAGTTGCGCCACCATGCTGGCGCCGCTGGACTGGGCCAGGCCCAAGGGCGACACCATCGGCATCGCCCTGATCCGCGCCAAGGCGGACGGGCCGGCGAAGGACCGGATCGGCTCGCTGGTGTTCAACTTCGGCGGGCCCGGCGGCAGCGGTGTCACCACGCTGCCCGCCTTCGCCGAGGACTACGCGGCACTGCGCACCCGGTACGACCTGGTCAGCTTCGACCCGCGCGGGGTCGGCCGCAGCGCGCCCGTGCTGTGTGAGAGCGACTCCCAGCTCGACACGTTCTTCCAGCAGGACGCGACGCCCGAGAACACCGCCGAGCAGAGGCAACTCATCGCCCGCACCGAGAAGTTCAACGACGCGTGCGAGCAGCGCTCCAAGAAGATCCTGCCCCATGTGCGCACCACCGACGCGGCCCGCGACATGGACCTGATGCGGCAGGTGCTCGGTGACGCCAAGCTGCACTACTTCGGCATCTCGTACGGCACCGAACTCGGCGGTGTGTACGCGCACTTGTTCCCGGGGCACGTGGGGCGGGCCGTCTTCGACGCGGTGGTGGACCCCACCCAGACGCCGGAGGAGGGGGCGCTCAGCCAGGCGCGCGGGTTCCAGCTCGCGCTGGACAACTTCGCCGAGGACTGCACGTCCAAGGTTGAGGACTGCCCCCTCGGGGACACCGCGGACGACGTGAAGAACCGTATCGCCAAGCTGCTGAAGGACCTGGAGAAGAAGCCCATCCCCGGTATCTATCCACGCCAGTTGACACAGACCGCGGCGACCAACGGCATCGCGCAGTCGCTGTACTCCAAGGACTTCTGGGAGTACCTCACCGAGGGTCTGGAGCAGGCGTACGACGGGGACGGCAGGGTGCTGATGCTGCTGTCCGACTCGATGAACGGACGTAGCCAGAACGGCGAGTACAGCAACATCACCCCGGCCAACATCGCCATCAACTGCTCGGACGAGAAGCCCCGTTACTCCCCGGCCTACATCCAGTCCAAGCTCCCCGACTTCCGCGGGGCCTCCCCCGTCTTCGGCGACTACCTCGCCTGGGGCATGGCCGGCTGCACCGACTGGGCCGTCCCCGGCGCCGCCGACCACCCCGACGTCCACGCCCCCGGTTCCGCCCCCATCCTCGTCGTCGGCAACACCGGCGACCCCGCGACCCCCTACGAAGGCGCCCGCGCCATGGTCGACGCCCTCGGCAAGGGAGTAGCCGTCGAACTCACCTACAAGGGTCAGGGGCACGGGGCGTACGACAGCAGGAACAGGTGCGTCCAGAAGGCGGTCAACGACTACCTGTTGACCGGCAGGACCCCTGTGCCGAACACGGTGTGCACCTGACGGGCGGCCTACGACGGCTCGCTACGGCTCTCCGGCACGGCCGGCGTGGCCCCGGTGAGCCGGGCGACGTCGACACCCCGCGCCCGCAGATACGCCTCCGCATGGTCGGCCAGCCGCCGAAAGCGCGGCCAGGTCGGGATTCCCGCCACCTGCGAATCCCGGTACTCGAGGAACGCCCCGCCGGCGTACTTCAGCCTGACCAGCGGCACCGCCGACAGCTCAAGGACGTCCTTCTCGCTCACGTACCCCTTGTGGCAGTAGAGACGGCGTACTCCTCCCCGCTCCACTCCTCCACCCGCACCCCCCGCTCCCGCATCAGGAACACCGTCCGCCTGCCGTGCTGCAGCTCAGGACTGATCAGCGACTCATGCAGCTTGAGCAGGGCGTCCCTGCGGTCCTTCCGACGGGCCACATAGAGCGGACAGCACACTGATGACCACAGCGGCAACCGAGATGACGACCGACGTACTCTCACCGTCCACCGCGAAGCTCCCCCACTCGCCCGACAACGCCGGTCCAGGGCTGCCCACCCGCCGTCACCAGCAAACGACGGAGGCCCACCGCGCCGACGCGAAGCGGCGCGGTGGGCCTCCGGGGCCGGAAGGGCTCAGTACACCGGCTTGCTCGGCTCGATCTGGTTGACCCAGCCGATCACGCCGCCGCCCACGTGGACCGCGTCCGCGAAGCCCGCCGCCTTCAGGACCGCCAGGACCTCCGCGCTGCGGACGCCCGTCTTGCAGTGCAGGACGATGCGCTTGTCGTGGGGGAGGGATTCGAGGGCGGTGCCCATGAGGAAGTCGTTCTTGGGGATGAGCTTGGCGCCGGGGATGGAGACGATCTCGTACTCGTTCGGCTCGCGGACGTCGATGATCTCGATGTTCTCGCCGTCGTCGATCCACTCCTTGAGCTGCTTGGGAGTGATCGTGGAGCCGGCCGCGGCCTCCTGGGCCTCCTCGGAGACGACGCCGCAGAACGCCTCGTAGTCGATGAGCTCCGTGACCGTGGGGTTCTCGCCGCACACCGCGCAGTCGGGGTCCTTGCGGACCTTGACCTGGCGGTACTGCATCTCCAGGGCGTCGTAGATCATCAGGCGGCCGACCAGCGGGTCACCGATGCCCGCGAGCAGCTTGATCGCCTCGTTGACCTGGATCGAGCCGATCGAGGCGCACAGCACGCCGAGCACGCCGCCCTCGGCGCAGGAGGGGACCATGCCGGGCGGCGGGGGCTCCGGGTAGAGGCAGCGGTAGCAGGGGCCGTGCTCGGACCAGAAGACGGACGCCTGGCCGTCGAAGCGGTAGATCGAGCCCCACACGTACGGCTTGTTCAGCAGCACGCACGCGTCGTTGACCAGGTACCGGGTGGCGAAGTTGTCCGTGCCGTCGACGATCAGGTCGTACTGGCCGAAGATCTCCATCACGTTCTCGGCCTCGAGCCGTTCCTCGTGCAGGACCACGTCCACGTACGGGTTGATGCCCTTGACCGTGTCCCGCGCGGACTCGGCCTTCGAGCGGCCGATGTCCGCCTGGCTGTGGATGATCTGCCGCTGGAGGTTGGACTCGTCGACCTCGTCGAACTCCACGATGCCGAGCGTGCCGACACCGGCCGCCGCGAGGTACATCAGCGCGGGTGAACCCAGCCCGCCGGCGCCCACACAGAGCACCTTGGCGTTCTTCAGCCGCTTCTGCCCTTCCATCCCCACATCCGGGATGATCAGGTGGCGGGAGTACCGGCGGACCTCGTCTACGGTGAGCTCGGAAGCGGGCTCGACCAGGGGTGGCAGCGACACGGGGACTCCGTTGGTCGGTCGATCACTACGGGTTGTTCTTCCCGTAACACTGCCACGGCCTTCTTCATTCCGAGACACCCGTTCCGACCCGCGAGACGAATTCGTCCCAGTGGCCGGGCATGGTCTCCCAGGGGTTGGCCCGGCCGCCGTGGTCCGTGCGGTCGGTGAAGTAGATCGTCCCGGCGCCCTGCCAGCGCGCGATGCGCAGCGCCTCCTCCAGATGGCCGCGCGGCACCCCGTGCACGAAGTGGCAGAAGCGGTCGGCCGGATAGTCGGCGGTCCACTCGGCCACCTGCGACCAGCGGTAGTCGGCCCAGGAGCCGCGGAAGGTCACCAACTGGTCGGCGTTCTCCGCGTACCCCGGACAGGGGTGGTCCCCGTGGCCGAGCACGATGTGGGTGTCCCCGGCGAGCGCGCGGAGCGTGGTGATCACCCGGCGGACCTCGGGCAGTTCCGTCCGGTCACCGGGACAGCGTTCCAGCAGGAAGCCGTCGACGCGGTACCAGTCGAGGTGGCGGTGCGCGTCGGTGACCAGGTCGGCGAAGGGGCGCATGCCGTGCGCGAGGTCCAGGTGGCCCAGCACGCGGACCCCGCCGTCCCGCAGCCGGCCCGCCGCCTCCAGGCAGTGCGGGTCGGGACGGGTGCCCGGTCCGGCGGCGACATTGAGCACCACCCAGTCCAACGGCGTTCCCGGGCGCGTCAGTTCGGCCCACTGGGCGGGAGCGGTCAGGGGGTGCGCGTAGTCGGGGACGCCGATCGCGGTGCGTATGCCGGTGATGGCAGGCGCGCTGGTCAGATGCGGCATGCCGCCTCCATCCAGATGTCCGCGAGAGACTCCTCGAGGTTGATCCGGGGCCGCCAGCCGAGCCGGTCGCGGGCGGTGCGCACGTCGGCCTGCTGCCAGCTTCCGCAGCCGTCCGGGTAGGGGTACGCGACCGGCACCGCGTGGTCCAGATCGCCGCGTGGATGCCCGATCGGCCCGCGCAACGGGCCGGGCGGCGCGTCGAGTTCGTTGAGCGCCCCGCCGTACCCGGCGACCCGCGCGAGGACGGTGGCGGCGTCACGCAGGCGTACGGCACGGCCGGAGCCGATGTTGATCACGCCCTGCGCGGCGGACAGCGAGGCGGCGTGCACGGCACGGGCGACGTCGCGTACGTCGACGAAGTCGCGCTGGACGCCGAGCCCGGCGAGCTTGAGTTCGCCGTCGCCCGCCTGCATGGCCCGGCGCATGGCCTCCGCCAGTCTCCCCAGGGGTGACCCTGCCGGGGTACCGGGCCCGGCGGGCGAGAAGACCCGCAGCACCACCGCGTCCAGCCCGGAGCCGAGGACCAGTTCGGTCGCGGCGAGCTTGCTGACCCCGTAGGGGCCGCCCGGCCGGGGTACGGCGTCCTCGGCCGTGGAGGAGCCGGGCTGGCTCGGCCCGTACTCGGAGCCGCAGCCGATCTGCACCAGCCGGGCCCCGCAGCCGCTGCGGCGCAGCGCCTCGCAGACGGTGGCCACGGCGACGGTGTTGTGCCGGGTGAGATCGCGGGCGCCGCCCCGGGTGGCACCGGCGCAGTTGACGACGACACCGGGGTGCACGGCGTCCAGGAACCTGGTGAGCGCGCCGGGGCTGCCGGTGGCGAGGTCGAAGCGGACGTCGGCGTCGTCGCCCCGGCCGAGCGCGGTGAGCTGCACGGCGGGGTCGGCGAGGAGGCGGTCGGCGACGAAGCGGCCGATGTACCCGTTGGCTCCGATCAGCAGGACCCTCATAGGGCGGCCCCCGAGGTGTGCGCCGCGGCTGCTCCCACGGACCCGGCCACTTGGGTGACTCCGTGTCGGGAGGTGGTCATCTGGTGTTCTCCTTCTCAGGGATGAAGGTCTCAGGGATGGAGGGGGGAGAGAGCGGGACGGCGGTGGGGCGCCGGTGCCGTGGGGGAAAGGCGGGGGTGCCGGGGCGCGCGTGCCTCACTCCGGGCCCCCCACGGGCGCGTGGGCCGAGGCGCGCGTGAGGGTGCGCAGGGCGTGGGCCAGGAGGATCAGGGCCGCGCAGCCACAGCTCAGGGTCGGGATCACCGCCACCCCCAGGGGATCGACCAGCGCGGTCACCGGCACGGCGAGGAACCCGCAGTCGGGGAGCCGCCCGCTCAGCACCAGCGCCGGGGCGGCCACCTCGGCGGCCGCCGCCGCGCCCAGGATCACGGCCGGCGCGTGCCGGTGCCGGTGGGCGGTGAGGAGGCGGGCGAGGAACAGCAGGGCGCCCAGGGTGAGGGCCTGCGGGTAGGCCGGGTCCTCGTCCAGTACGGCGCCGGTCAGGGCGAGCAGGCCGGTCAGGGCGGCCAGGTACAGCGCGAGGACGCCGAGCAGCAGGGGGCGCGCGCCGGAGGTGAAGTCCTCCAGTCCCCGGCTGCCGGCGAGCCGTCGGCGAGCGCCGAGGTCGAGCAGGTGGGCGCACCAGGCGGCGGGGGCGCAGGCCAGGGCGAGGGCCAGTACGGGCGCGGTGGCGGCGGGCCAGGGGCCGTCCGGGGCGCCGGTGGGCAGCGCGTCGGGGCCGCCGCTCACCACGGCGTCCAGCAGGCCGTCGCCGAGGAGGGCGTACCCGAGCAGGCAGACGGTCCACAGGGGGGCGGAGGGCCTGGGGGCCGCGCCGGGGCGGGCCGCGAGGGGGCCCCGGCCGAGGGCGACGCGGACGGCGAGGGCCACCGCGAGGAGGCCGCCGAGGGCCACCAGGGGGCGGGCGGTGCCGTGGCCGAGCCGCAGCCCCGCCACGGTGCCGGAGGCGACCGCGCCGGGCAGCAGGCTGAGCAGTACCCAGCCGGTGCGGATGCGCGGGGCGGGGCCGGGCGTGGGCTCGGGGGCCGGGTCGGCGTCGCGGGGGACGCGCGCGTACAGCTCCTCGGCGAGCGAGAACACGTCCCGGTGCCGGTAGCGGGCGGCGGAGCGGTCGGTGAAGCCGTGCGACTCCAGCCCGGCCGCGATCTCCAGCGGGTCCACGGCCCGCTCGCACAGCTCCCGGTGCTGGTGCAGCAGGGCCTTCACCGGGTCGACGGCACCCCTGCGGGGGGCGGCGTCGGCCCCGGACGCCGCCACCGCACCCGGCCCCGTCCTGTCCACGCCCCTCATCGCGCCCCCTCCGCCCCGGCGCGGACCGGCGCCGGTGAGCCCCGCAGCACGGTGGGGACGGTCCAGCGACCGGCTACGTGGGCCTCGGCGGGGACGGCGAACGGCAGGGGCTCGCCCGCCTCGTCGACGGCGGCCCGCCGCACCGGACAGTGCGACATGATCTCCAGGTAAATGCCGTGAAATGCCGTGATGTTCTGTTCGACGCCGAACAGCTCCAGCGCCCGCGCCCGGGCCGCCGCCCCCAGCCGCGCCCGGCGCTCGGGGTCGCGCAGCAGCGCCACGCACGCCTCCGCGAGCGCCCGCGGGTTGCGCGGCGGTACGACGAGCCCGGTGCCCCCGATGACCTCCACCACCGCGCCCACGTCCGTGGACACCGTGGCCCGGCCGCAGAACATCGCCTCGGCGAGGCTGACCGGGAACCCCTCGACCACGCTGGACAGCACGACCACGGCCCCGGCGGCGTACGCCTCGGGCAGCGTCGGCGCCTCGGGCGCCCCCACCTCGGTGAACGACACGGGGTTGTCCCCCACGGCGTGCAGCCCCTCCGCCTCGTCCGGGAAGAGCTGGGCGGCCAGCGCCCGGCACTGCGCGAGGTACGCCTCCCCCTCGGCCCCCACGGGCACGCCCACGATGCGCAGCCGCGCGTGCGGCTCCTCCTTGCGGACCTCGGCGAAGGCGTGCAGCAGCGAGACCAGGTCCCGGCCGGGCTCGATCCGGCCGACCCACACCAGCGTGTCGGCGTCGGCGCGGTCGGGCGCCTCGCCGACCTCGGCGAACCGGTCGGCGTCCATGCCCGGATGGACGGTGCGGATGCGGGACCGGTCCGCGCCGCACCGCTCCTGCCAGCGGCGGGCGTGGCTGCTGCCGGGGGTGAGGATCTCGGCGCGGCGGTAGACCTCAGCGGCGAGCCGGCCGTGGAAGGCGGCGAGCAGCGCGCGGACGGCCGGGGCGGCGCTGTCGGGACCGAGCGCGAGGTAGTGCGCGCGGAGCTGGACGCCGTACTCGGTGACCAGCAGGGGCACGCCGGAGAAGTGCCGGGCGAGCAGGCCGGGCAGGGCGGCGGAGCCGCCGGAGGTGGCGTGGCAGAGATCGACGGCGGCGAGCGCGTCCTCGCCGTACCAGTCGAGGGAGAGGGGGCGCAGGGCACGGGCGAAGTGGTCGGCGACGGCCAGCAGGTCGGGGACGCGCGCTTCGTGCGCCGCGCGCGGCGCGCCGGGGGCCCGGCAGGCGCGCTCCAGGGCGGTCACGGCGTGGTCGGAGCGGAGGGCTCCGGTCAGGGCGCCGGTGTCGCGGGCGAGTTCGGCGAGGCCGTACAGCGCGTTGCCGAAACGGTCCGCCACTTCGGCGGCGGAGCCTTTCTGCGGGGCGCAGACCGCGCCGAGCAGCTCGCCGTAGTGCTCGGTGAACCGCTTGCGGGCGCGGCGGCCCAGCTCGGCGCCGTCGTCCCCGGCCGCCCAGAGCGCGGCGGTGCGCACCCGCCTGACCTGCGGCGGGATCGGCATCCAGCCGTCGGCCTCCTGCCGTCGGCCGCGGCTGAGCGCGTAGACGTCGAACTCGTGCTGCCCGAGCCCGCGCACGAGCCGGTCGCACCAGAGCCCGGTGTCACCGCCGACATACGGATAGCCACTCTCGGTAAGCAGTCCGATGCGCACGCGTGCACCCCCGATCTCCCGTGTGTGGGAGCCGCCGTCGTCCCGGCGGCTCGCAGCGGGACGAACGTACGCGGAGGGGGCGGTGGCGCGACGGACGGTTGTCCGTCGCACCACCAAAAGGGGTGAAGAGTCGTAACTTTCGCGGGCGAGCCGCGTTCCGACACGCTAAGAGACCGTGCGGTGACGTTCCGCACGCGACACGTCACGCCGGAGCGGGCTCCCGCCGGGCCGCTCGGCGCCGGGCGGCCACCTCCGGGTCCAGCGCCGGTACGGCGGCCAGGAGTTGGCGGGTGTACGGGTCGCGCGGGTTCTCGTACACCTCGTCGGCCGGGCCGGTCTCGACGACCTGTCCCCGGCGCATGACGGCGACCCGGTCGCTGACCTGGCGGACCACGGCGAGGTCGTGCGCGATGAAGACGAGCGCGAGCCCGAGTTCCCGGCGCAACTCGTCCAGCAACGCGACCACTTGGGCCTGCGTGGTGACGTCGAGCGCGGAGACCGGTTCGTCGCAGACGATGACGCGCGGATCCGCCGCGAGGGCCCGCGCGATGCCGATGCGCTGGCGCTGGCCCCCGCTGAACTCGTGCGGGTAGCGGTCGTGGTGGGCCGCTTCCAGCCCGACCCGCTCCAGCAGTCCGGTCACGCGCTCCCGGACGGCCTTGTCGTCCCTCCCCCACCCTCGGCTTCGCTCGAGCGGGGGGACCCCCATCCCCTTCGCGCGCAGCGGGTCGGCGATCGAGTCGCCCACTGTGCGGCGGGGGTTGAGGGAGGAGGCCGGGTCCTGGAACACCATCTGCACGGCCGGGTCGACCCCGCTGTGCGCGCGTCCGGCGTACCGGATGGTGCCCGCGGTGGGCTCCAGCAGGCCGACCAGCATGCGGCCCAGGGTTGTCTTGCCGCTGCCACTCTCCCCCACGATCCCCAGGGTCTCGCCCCGGCGCAGGGTCAGCGAGACGTCGTCCACGGCGGTGAACGCCCCTCGTCCGCGCCCGAACTCCCGCCGCAGCCCGGCCGCTTCGAGCACGGTCTCCCCCGCCTCCTCGGCGGGCGCGGTACGGGCCGCGTCCACGCGCGGCACGGCGGCGAGGAGTTCACGGGTGTACGGCTGCTCGGGAGCGGCCAACACCTGCCGCAGCGAACCGTGTTCGACGGCGCGGCCGTGCCGCATGACGAGCACGTCGTCGGCGCTCTCGGCGGCGACGCCCACGTCATGGGTGACGAGCAGCAGGCCGAGCCCGTTCTCCTGGCGCAGGGTGTGCAGCAGGTCGAGGATCTGGGCCTGCACGGTGACGTCGAGCGCGGTGGTCGGCTCGTCAGCGATGAGCAGCTCGGGCTCGCACGCCAACGCCATGGCGATCAGCGCGCGTTGGCGCATGCCGCCGCTGAACTCGTGCGGCCGGGACCGGGCCCGGCGGGCGGCGTCCGGGATGCCGACCCGGTCCAGCACCTCGACGGCACGCGCGCGTGCGGCCCGCCGGGCCGCGCGGGTGTGCACGCGATACACCTCGGCGATCTGGTCGCCCACCGCGTAGTACGGGTCGAGGGAGGAGAGCGGGTCCTGGAAGACCATGGCGGCCTTGGCCCCACGCAGCTTCCGCAGTTCGGCGTCGGAGGCGGCGGCCACGTCGGTGCCGGCCACCAGGACCGAGCCGCCGACCCGTGCCCCGGTGTCCCGGTGCAGGCCCAGCAGGGCGCCGGCGACGGTGGACTTGCCGGAGCCGGACTCCCCCACGAGGGCCAGCGCGGCCCCCTTCTCCAGCGTGAAGGAGAGTCCGTCCACGGCGCGCAGGGCGCCGAACTCGACGGTGAGATCGGTGACTTCGACCAGGCTCATGCGAGGACCACCCGGCGGTCGGCCAGCGCGTACAGGATGTCCGCGACGGCGTTGGCGATGACGACGAAGAAGGCGACGACCAGGACCATGCCGACGACCACGGGCAGGTCCACGACCTTGACCGCGTGCACCAGCTCCTGGCCGATGCCGGGCAGCCCGAACAGCGTCTCGGTGAGGACCGCGCCGCCGATGGCGGAGCCGACGTTGTTGGCGTTGAGGGCGATGACGGGGGCGAGCGCGCCGCGCAGGGCGTGCCGTCCGACGATGGCCCGCTCGCCGACCCCGTAGGCGCGGAAGGTGCGGATGTGATCCTCGGCGAGGGTCTCCAGCATGGCCGAGCGGGTGAGCCGGGCGAACGCGGCCGCCTCGATCAGGGCCAGCGACAGCCAGGGCAGCAGCAGGTTCCACGCCCACTGCTCGGGGTCGTCGGCGAAGCGCACGTACTGCGGGAAGGGCAGTAGTCGGAGCTCGCCGCAGACCACGATCATCAGCACCAGACCGAGCACGAACACGGGCGTGGCCCAGCCGGCCAGGGTGAGCACGGTGAGCACCCGCTCGGAGAGCCGGCCGCGCCGCCAGGCGGAGAGGACGCCGGTGCCGACGCCGATGACCAGCCAGAGCACCATCGCGCCGGCCACCAGCGAGAGGCTGACCGGCAGCTTGGCGAGCAGCAGCGTGAGCACCTGCTGGTCGCTCTGGTAGGAGAGCCCGAGGCAGGGTGCCGCGCAGTGCTCGACCGAGGTGCCGGTGGAGTAGTCCTGGCCCACGAACAGGCCCTGGAGGAAGTGGAGGTAGCGCAGGTACAGCGGGTCGTCGAGCCGGAGCTGGGCCGCGACCTGGTGCACCTGCTCCGGGGAGCAGCGCGGGCCGCAGGTGATCTGGGCGACGTTGCCGGGGGTGGCGTAGAAGACCACGTAGACGAGAACCGAGACGGCGAGCAGGGTGATGAGCGTGCCCGCCGCGCGGCGCAGCAGGAATCCGCCGAAGCCGTTCACGCGGCGTCCTCCTTCCGGGCGCGGCCGGTCCCGATGCGCAGCCGGGAGGCGGCGCGGGGGTCGAGTGCGGTGCGTACGCCGTCGCCGAGGACGGTGAGGGCGAGCACGGTGGTGAACAGGGCGCCGGCCGGGAACAGCAGGTACTGCGGCGCGGCCTGGTACCAGACGTCGGCGGCGGTGATCATCTGCCCCCACGAGGGCGTCGGCGGCTTCACCCCGACGCCGAGGAAGGACAGGGCGGCCTCGGCGGAGATGTTGGTGGGCACCAGCAGCGCGGCGTAGGTGATGACGGGCGCGGCGAGGCCGGGCAGCAGCTCGCGGCGGGCCACCCGCACGGCGCCCCATCCGCTGAGCCGGGCGGCGGCCACGTAGTCGAGCCCCTTGAGGGTGAGGGTCTGGGCGCGCACGATCTTGGCGACGTTGCCCCAGGCGATCAGCCCGATGACGAGCGCGACCAGCACCGGGCGAGGGAAGCTCGCGGGCACGATGGCCAGCAGCGCCAGCGCCATGATCATGAGCGGCAGCGCCACGATGATGTCGGTGATCCGGCTGAGGACCTGGTCCAGCCAGCGGCTGCCCATGGCGGCGGCCACGCCGACGGTGACGCCGATGAGCACCTGGATGAGCGTGGCCGCGAAGGCGACGCCCAGCGAGACGCGGGCGCCCTCCACCAGCCGGGCGAACAGGTCGCGGCCGGTCTGCGGTTCGACGCCCAGCCAGTGCTCGGCGCTGATCCCGCCGAGCGATCCAATGGGCACGCCGCCGCGCGCGGAGTCGACGAGGCCGGGGTGGTACGTGGTGGGGTCCTGGCCCTCGATGGCGGTGAGGAGCGGCGCGGCGAGCGCGACCAGGACGAGGAGCGCGACGACGGCCGCGGCGACCAGGGCGGCCCGCTGCGCGCGCAGCCGCCGCCAGAACTGACGGGCCCCCGAGGCCGCCGGGGCGGTGATGTCCGCCCCGGCGGCCTCGACGGCGACGAGTGCTTCGCTCACCGGGTCACTTCACCGCGACCTGGGAGATGTCCAGCACGCCGGTCCAGTCGCTGATCACGATGTTCTTGACGTCCGAGCCGTACAGGCGCTTGTAGACGGGGTGGAACAGCGGGACGACGAGGGCCTGTCCGGCGATCTTCTTGTCCAGGGCGCCCCAGCGCTTCGCGGCGGCGTTCAGGTCGGTGAGCTTGTTGATGGCGTCGATCTCGGTGTTGACCGACTTGTCGTCCAGCAGGCCGGTGTTGAAGTTCGCGCCGTCCCTGACGATCTGGCGGCCGTCGAAGATCGGGGCGAGGAAGGGACCGCCGGAGGGCCAGTCGGCACCCCAGTGGGCGAGGAAGAAGCCGGGCTCGGTCTTGATGCTGTGGATCTTGTCCCGGTAGTCGTTGTCCTCGAGGCCCTGGAGCTTGACCGTGATCCCGGCCTTCTTGAGGGCGTCCTGGAGGGCGGTGGCGATCTCCGGGCTGGTCTCGAAGTCCTTGCTGTTGGAATGCGTGAGGGTGACGGTCAGCCCGTTCGGGTGCCCGGCCTCCTTGAGCAGTTCCCTCGCCTTGGCCGCGTTGCCGGACCTGCCCGCCGGGAAGAGGTCGTGCGGGGTGTACCCGAAGGACTTCTGGTCGGGCAGGAAGGTGGTGGCGGGCTCGGCGAGCGCGGAACCGCCGGCCGCGTTGATCACCGAGGAGCGGTCGACGGCGTACGAGATCGCCTGGCGCACCTTGGGGTCGTCGAACGGCTTCACCTTCGGGTTGAAGGCGATGTAGTCCGTGTAGCCGAAGTGGCCGGTGCCGACGCGGGCGGCGAGGCTCTTGTCGCCGCTGACGCGGGCGAGTTCGGCCGGGCCGAGGTTGGTGTCGGTGGTGACGGCGGCCTTGTCGGCGCCCTGTGAGGCGGCGAGCCGCTGGTTGATGACGGAGGAGTCGAGCCCGGAGCGCACGTCGACCTTGTCCGGGTACGCCTTGCGCTCGTCGTCACCGCTCCAGTGCGGGTTGCGCTCCAGCAGCACGCGCTCGCCGTCGTTCTGGTTCTTGACCACCTTGTACGGGCCGGAGGAGACCGGGTGCTGCTCGTACTTGGTGCCGGTGTCCTTGCTCTTCGGCACCGGCGCGAACTGCGTCTGGGTGGCGAGGAACGGGAACTCGCCCTCGGGCTTGTTCAGATGGAAGACGATCGTGCGGTCGTCCGGCGTCCCGATCGCGGAGAGGCCCTTCTTGTCCTTGTACGGGCCCTGGTAGTCGGCGGCGCCGCTCAGCCAGTCCCGCAAGTAGGGCGCGCCACCGGAGAGTTCGGGGGCGAAGGACCGCTCGATGCCGTACTTGATGTCGGCCGAGGTGATCGGCGTGCCGTCCTCGTACTTCAGCCCCTTCTTCAGGGTGTACGTCCACACGGTCGCGTCCTTGTTGGGGCGGCCGGTGTCGGTGGCGAGGTCGGGGACCACCTTGGCGCCCTCGGCGCCGTTCTCGCGGTTGCGCGTGGTGAGGGTGCGGAAGACCAGCGAGGGGACGTTGCCGCCGCCCGAGGTGTAGAGGCGGGCCGGGTCGAAGTCGGTCTGGGCCTCGGCGTTCAGCACGGTGAGGGTGCCGCCCTTGTGGGGCGTGGAGTCGCCACCGGCGCCCTTGGCATCGTTGTCCTCCGGGCCGCAGGCGGCGGCGCCCGCTGCCACGACCAGGCTGACGGATGCCGCTGCCACGCGGCGCGCTATGACGGACGGTTGACGCATCGGAATTGACGACCTCTCGGGGGAACCCCCCGGATTGTCCGAGGGGTGAGACATGGGAACGAGAAATGAGACACCTGCGGACAGGTGCCGGCCCCGGCGTCAGTCGTCGAGAGATCCCGCGAGGAAGGTCACGGGCGGCAGGGAGAAAAGGGCACGCATCGACGCGGACGCCAGGAGGGCGGCGTCAGCGACAGTCGATGTCGGCCACGCAGAGGGCGGTCACACCGATGAGCGCCAGCTCGATGGCGGCGCTGCGGAAGACGGCGTGACGGGACCACATGCGCAGAAATATGAACGAACTTGCGACTCATGTCAATGTGACATGAGTCGGCCCCCGTCGACTCCTGCGGCGTCTGCTGCGTCAACTCTTGGGATACGGCCAGGCGTTGGGCAGGCAGTGGATTCCGTCGTGGTCGAGGAACTTGGTCTGCTGCTGCATCACCGGGGCGATCGCGCCGTCCTTCTGGCAGGTGACGTGCCCGTGCCCGAGCCGGTGGCCGACCTCGTGGTTGATCAGCATCTGGCGGTAGGCGTAGATCTCGGCGTCCCCGTAGGTGACGCTGCCCTGCGCCCAGCGGTAGGCGTTGATCATCACGCGCTCGGTGGCCGCCGAGTCGCAGGAGACGTTGTCCTCGGTGGTGTCCAGGCCCGACTTGGCGCACCACTCGGCGGTCGTGCCGGGGCTGGCCAGCGTGATCACGAAGTCCGGCTTGCCGGTGGAGACCCGCTCGAAGGTGCGCTCCCCGCCGTGCGCCCAGCTCCGGTCGTCGTTGAGGGTGCGCTGCACGGCGTCGGCGAACAGCGCCCCGTCCAGGCCGAGGCCCTGCTCGACGTCGACCCGGTAGGTCATCTTGGGACCCTTGCCGGGCGCCTTGGCCGAGCCGGGCACGGTGTCGAACTTGCCGGAACCCTTGAGGGTCGCCCCCAGGGGATAGAGCCGGCCCATCTTCTGGGCGTACGTCAGCGGGACGGCGCTCGGCGCGCTGGAGGGGACGGCCTGGGCACCGGGCGGCAGCCCGCCGCCGGCGGCCTGGGCCCGCGACTCGCCCTGGGCACGGCCGTCGGCCACCTGCCCGGCGACGACGATGGCGAGCACGGTGGTCACGGCGGCGGCCGCGACCCCGGTGAAGGCCCGCCCCTTGCCGCCGTGCCGGGCCGCGGGCACGGCCGCCGGAGGCGCCCCGCCCTCGCCCGGCGCGCTCCTCGGCTCGGGCACCTCGGCCCGCCGGGGCGCCTGGGGTGCGGCGCCCTCGGCGAAGGCGTCCAGGTACTCCCGGCGCGGGCCGGGACCCGCGTCCGCCGGCTCCGCGCGCCGCTGCCGGGGGAAGGGGGTCGGGGTGGCGCGCCGGTTCTCGAACTCCCCCCAGCCGCCGCCCACTTCACGCTGCTCGGGGTGACCGCCACGCGCCGGCCCGAAGGCACCCGGCGCCCGGTCACCCTCACCCCGGTCCGACGGGACATGGCGCCCGGCCCCGCTGACGGTCGCGCCGGAGGCGCCCTGGGATCCGGCACCCCAAGACTCACCGCCCCGTGGACGCGGGCGTGCGGCGAAGTCACCCGTCCCGGTGACGCCCTCGATGCCCCCGGCCGCCGGGTCGGTGCCCTCTATGGCCGAGGCGTCCCCCTTGGGAGCCGGTCCTCGGCGACTGTGTCGTCCCACCCCTGCCCTCAGTTCTCCGCGTCCGTGGCGCCCGATGCGGCGCTCTCCGCGAGAAGTTCGCGGAACGCCCTGGCCACCAGCTCCGGGTATTCCATCATCGCCACGTGCCCGGCGTCCGGCAGGGACAGCAGACGGGAGTCCCTGAAGGAGCGGGCGGCCTTGGCGGCCATACGGAAGCCGACGAGTTGGTCACGGCCACCGTAGACCAGGAGGGTCGGCGCGAGTACCCGCTCGGCCTGCCGCCACAGCCCCTGCTGCCCGCCCAGGGTGTACGCGTCCACGATCCCGCGCGCGGAGCGGGTCATCGCGTCCCAGAAGTAGGGGAGCCTCAGGCGCCGTTCCAGCTCCTCCACCGCGTACCCGAACGCCTCCGGCGACACGCTCGCGGGATCGCCGTAGCAGAGGGCCGTCACTCCGCGCACCCGCTGCTCGGCGGTCCACTCCCGGGTGAACCGGGTGAACAGCGTGGCCACGCCGGGCACGCCCAGCAGGGCGGTGGGGACCGCGCTGCGCTGGATGCGCAGCTCCGGCAGGGCGGGCGAGACCAGCGTCAGGGTGCGCACCAGGTCCGGGCGGACGGCGGCCACGCGCGTGGAGACCGCGCCGCCGAGCGAGTTGCCCAAAAGGTGGACCGGGCCGCGTCCGGCCGCGTCCAGGTGGCGGATGACCGCGCGCGCGTGCCCGGTGACGGAGTAGTCGCCGTCGTCCGGCGGCGGGGAGTCGCCGAAGCCCGGCAGGTCGACGGCCTCGGAGTCGACGACACCGTCCAACTCGGCCATCAGCAGAGACCAGTTCTGCGAGGAACCGCCGAGCCCGTGCACGAACAGCGCGGGCTCCAGACCCTCCCGCGCGGGCGGCCGGGACCGCACCGTCAGGGTGACCCCCGGCAGCCGCACCGACCTCATCCGCTCGCCCTCGCCCACCCTTACGGGTGCGACCCGGGGGAGCACGCTCGCGGCCGGCACGGAAGGTGACTCGGTCGAAGACATGCGGCAATGTTACGAGACGATCACACCGCACCTCGTGTGTTCGCCCTCACAGAGAGGGGCCCCCAGGCCCCGGTCCGGTATCGCCGACGGCGTGGCGTGGCCGTGGGCGGTCTCCTAGGCTCGTATGACAGCGCAGCCGCGGGGTACCCGCCCGAGCCGGAGGGTCCGGAAGAGATTTCCGGACGGAAGCTTGAAGAAAGGGAGGCCGTCATGGCCCACGACCCCACCGAGCCGGACGAGATCGAGAGCCACGACGACACCGAGTCCGGGACCGTCGACGTCGAGGCCCCCGAGCACGACGCCGCCGAGCAGCGCACCCCCCTCACGGAGGAGCGGGACGAGCCGCTGACCGAGGTGGACCCGGACCGGGGCAGCGAGGGCGATCTCATCGAGCAGGCCCGCGTGGTCGAGATCGACGAGGAGGACTACCGCTGACCGAGCGCGCACCGGGGCCGAGGCCACGGCTTTCGCCGTCGTCCGGTACGTGAAATTCTGCGCTCGCACCGCGCACGCCAGGGTTACCGAAAAGTACGATGGCCGCGCGGCCGACACCCGCATGAGGACGACATTGGGAGGCGGCGTGACAGCCATCGAGCAAACAGAGGCAGCACGCCCGCGCGGCACCCGTCTGCCGCGCCGAGCCCGGCGCAACCAGTTGCTGGGCGCTGCCCAGGAGGTATTCGTCGCCCAGGGCTATCACGCGGCCGCGATGGACGACATCGCCGAGCGCGCCGGAGTCAGCAAGCCGGTGCTCTACCAGCACTTCCCCGGCAAGCTCGACCTCTACCTGGCCCTGCTGGACCAGCACTGCGAGGCGCTGATCCAGGCCGTGCGCGCCGCGCTCGCCTCGACGACCGACAACAAGCAGCGCGTACGGGCGACCATGGACGCCTATTTCGCGTACATCGAGCACGACGGCGGCGCCTTCCGTCTGGTCTTCGAGTCGGACCTGACGAACGAGCCGGCCGTGCGCGAGCGCGTCGACAAGGTAACCACCGAGTGCGCCGAGGCGATCTGCGAGGTCATCGCGGAGGACACCGGCCTGTCCCGCGCGGAGTCGATGCTGCTGGCCTCCGGGCTCGGCGGCCTCGCCCAGGTGGTGGCGCGTTCCTGGCTGCACAGCGACCGCAGCGTGCCCCGCGACCAGGCGGTGCAGTTGCTCGCCTCGCTGGCGTGGCGCGGCATCGCCGGTTTCCCGCTGCACGGCACCGACCACCACTGACGCGCGGCGGGGCGTGTTCGCTGATGGCGTTCCCGCCAGAAGCATGCGCGTCCCCTCACCGGGCTAATGTGTGCTGCGTACGGCGCGGCAGAACGCGCACATCACTGACCGTCGGAGGGACATAGCCGTGGAGGTCAAGATCGGCGTGCAGCACGCGCCCCGCGAGATCGTTCTGGAGAGCGGTCAGAGCGCCGAGGAGGTCGAGCGCGTCGTGGCCGACGCCCTGGCCGGCAAGTCGCCGCTGCTGAGCCTGGAGGACGAGCGCGGCCGCAAGGTCGTAATCCCCGCGGACCGTCTGGCGTACGTCGAGATCGGCGCGCCGACCGCGCGCAAGGTCGGTTTCGGCACGCTGTAGGCGCGACACCCGTGAAGGGCCCGGTGGCACTCGCCACCGGGCCCTTTTCGCTGTCCGCCGGCTGTGCCCGGCGCGCACAGCTCGCGCACACCACGGCCACAGGGGAGGATTGCAACGCGCAGGTCACGGGTATGTCGGGCTGTGACCGCATGAGCACGCAGACGTGGGAGGGACCCCTCGATGATCCTGGAAGTGCTCGGTTCGGCTGCGCTCGGACTCGTCCTCGCCTTCGCGGCGGCGCACCGCCTGCCGCACCGGCTGCCCACCCGCCCGCTGGTCTTCGCCACTGCGGTGGCGGGTGCGCTCTTCGGGGACTTCGTCACACACAGCGCCCTGGGCCCGGCCCCGGTTCTGCTCAGCCTGCTCGGCGCGGCCGTCGTGTCCGCCGCGTCCCTGTCGCTGCTGTTGCGCCCGGCCGGGCGGCTCCGCCGGCGATCCGCGCCCGCGTAGCCGCCCCTGACGGACGGTCAGGCCGCGAGGCCCAGTGCGGCCATCCGCTTGGTGTGCGCCTCGGTGATCCGGGTGAACATCCGGCCGACCTCCGCGAGATCGAAGCCGTCCGCGACCCCGCCGACCAGCATGGTGGACAGCGCGTCCCGGTCCGCGACGACCCGCTGCGACTGCGACAGCGCCTCGCCCATCAGCCGCCGCGCCCACAGCGCGAGCCGCCCGCCCACGCGGGGGTCGGCGTCGATGGCCGCGCGGACCTTCTCCACCGCGAACTCCGCGTGCCCGGTGTCGTCCAGCACGGCGAGGACGAGTTCGCGGGTGTCGGCGTCGAGGCGGGCCGCGACCTCGCGGTAGAAGTCGCTGGCGATCGAGTCGCCGACGTACGCCTTGACCAGGCCCTCCAGCCAGTCCGAGGGCGCCGTCTGCTTGTGGAAGCTCTCCAGTGCGGCGACGAAGGGGTCCATCGCGGCGGTGGGCTCGGCGCCGATCTCGGTCAGCCGGTTGCGCAGTCGCTCGAAGTGGTGGAACTCCGCCGAGGCCATCTTGGCCAGCTCCGCCTTGTCCGCGAGGGTCGGCGCCAGCTTGGCGTCCTCCGCGAGCCGCTCGAACGCGGCCAGCTCGCCGTACGCGAGCGCGCCGAGCAGGTCCACGACCGCGGCGCGGTACTGCGGGTCCGCCGCGGCCGTCGCCCAGTCCTGGGCGGCGACACCGGTGGCGGCGCCTGCGTTCTCGGGGTTCTCAGGCTTGTCAGAGCTAGTCATGAGGCGCACAATAGCCCGCTCACCCCCTCCTGGAAGCCCCTGGTCAACCACTGTGACCACGACTACGTGACCAATTCGGCCATCGCGTGTGCGGCAATCCGGGGTATGGTGGTATTGCGCCCGCTGAGTGCGCCGACGGTGTTCGGTGTGTTCGGCGCCTTCTGGCAGTGGCGCACGTATGAGGATGCCCGGTCGGTGGCCCGATCGGCTCCGACCTGACAGCCCTCCTGGGCCGTACGGCACCGCGCGTACGGCGAGCGGAGGGACATCCTTAGCGGTTCGAGCGCTAGAGCGTCGGCAGAGGTCCCGTGTCTTACGGCTTGCCCCAGTTGGTTCGCCTGTACGGCGGCCGACGTGCCCGGCACGGTCAGACATGATCCCCGCGCTCGCCTCGCGCCGCACACACAAGAAGAGGCAAAACCCTGACTACGACATTTCGTGACCTCGGCATTCTTTCCGAGACCGCCGAGGCGCTGGAAGCCGTCGGCATCATCAACCCCTTTCCGATCCAGGAGCTGACGCTCCCGGTCGCCCTCGCGGGCAACGACGTCATCGGCCAGGCCAAGACCGGCACGGGCAAGACCCTCGGTTTCGGCCTGCCGCTGCTGGAACGCGTCGTCGTCCCCGCGGACGTCGAGGCCGGCCGTGCCGCCCCGGAGGCGCTGACCAGCGCGCCGCAGGCGCTCATCGTCGTGCCCACCCGCGAGCTGTGCACCCAGGTCACCAACGACCTGCTGACCGCCGGCAAGGTGCGCAACGTGCGCGTCCTCGCCATCTACGGCGGCCGTGCCTACGAGCCGCAGGTCGAGGCCCTGAACAAGGGCGTCGACGTGGTCGTCGGCACCCCCGGCCGGCTGCTGGACCTCGCGGGCCAGAAGAAGCTGGACCTCAGCCACGTCAAGTGCCTGGTGCTGGACGAGGCCGACGAGATGCTCGACCTGGGCTTCCTGCCCGACGTCGAGAAGATCGTCAACATGTTGCCGGCCAAGCGCCAGACCATGCTGTTCTCGGCCACCATGCCGGGCGCGGTCATCGGTCTCGCCCGCCGCTACATGTCCCGCCCCACGCACATCCGCGCCACCGCGCCGGACGACGAGGGCGCCACGGTCGCCAACATCAAGCAGTTCATCTACCGCGGCCACTCCATGGACAAGCCGGAGATGATCGCGCGCATACTGCAGGCCGAGGGCCGCGGTCTCGCGATGATCTTCTGCCGCACCAAGCGCACCGCCGCCGACATCGCCGAGCAGCTCCAGAAGCGCGGCTTCGCCTCCGGCGCGGTCCACGGCGACCTCGGCCAGGGCGCCCGCGAGCAGGCGCTGCGCGCCTTCCGCAACGGCAAGGTAGACGTGCTGGTCTGCACCGACGTGGCCGCGCGCGGCATCGACGTCAGTGGCGTGACCCACGTCATCAACTACCAGTCCCCCGAGGACGAGAAGACCTACCTGCACCGCGTCGGCCGCACCGGCCGCGCCGGCAACAAGGGCACGGCCGTCACGTTCGTCGACTGGGACGACATCCCGCGCTGGCAGCTCATCAACAAGGCGCTGGAGCTGGACTTCCACGAGCCGGTGGAGACGTACTCGACGTCCCCGCACCTCTTCTCCGACCTCAACATCCCGGCGGGCACCAAGGGTGTCCTGCCGCGCTCGGAGCGCACGCGCGCCGGTCTGGACGCGGAGGACGTGGAGGACCTCGGCGAGACCGGCGGCCGTGGTGCGCGCGGTGGCGGCCGGTCCGGCCGTGGCGGCCGTCCCGAGGCCGCGCCGGATCGGGAGCGCTCGGAGCGCTCGGAGCATGCCGAGCGCACTCCGCGTCGTCGCCGCCGTATGCGCGGCGGTGCCCCGGTGGAGGCCGGTGCCGCCCCGGTGGAGGCCGGTGCCGCCCCGGTGGAGGCCGGTGCCGCCCCGGTGGAGGCCGGTGCCGTCGAGGAGCCGCAGGCTCCCCGCACCCCGCGTCGCCGTCGCCGTACGCGCGGCGGGTCGTCGGGCGAGGCGGCGGCGGCCGCCGCCGTGGAGACGGTGGTGACGCCGGAGGCCGTCGTCCAGGACGCCGAGGCACTGGAGGCTCCGGCCCAGCCGCGTCGCCGCACCCGCAAGCGCGCCGAGGCGGCTCCCGCGGCCGAGGCCGTGGTGGAGGCGCCGGTGGCCGAGGCCGTGGTGGAGGCGCCGGTGGCCGAAGCCGCCGTGCTCGACGCCCCGGAGCAGCCGCGTCGCCGCACCCGCAAGCGCGCGGAGGCGGCTCCGGTGGCCGAGGCCGTCGCCGAGGCGCCGGTCGCCGAGGCGCCGAAGCGCCGCACCCGCAAGGCGGCTGTCGCCGCCGAGGCCGTCGTGGACACCGTCGAGGCCCCCGAGGCCGAGACCAAGCCGCGCCGCACTCGCAAGACCGCCGCCACCAAGGCCGTCGAGACGGCCGAGGTCGCGGAGGCCAAGCCGCGGCGCACCCGCAAGGCCGCCGCCACGGAGCCGGTCGAGGCGGCCGAGGCCGAGACCAAGCCCCGCCGTACGCGGAAGACCGCCGCCACCAAGGCCGTCGAGACGGCCGAGGTCGCGGAGGCCAAGCCGCGCCGGACCCGCAAGGCCGCCGCCACGGAGCCGGTCGACGCCCCCGAGGCCGAGACCAAGCCCCGCCGCACGCGCAAGACCGCCGCCACCAAGGCCGTCGCGTCGGAGATCCCGGCGCAGGCGACCGAGGAGCCGGAGGCCAAGCCGCGCCGCCGTACCCGCAAGGTCGCGGCCGTGGAGCCCAGCGACGCGTAAGCACCACCAAGTGAGGCCCGGCCCCTGTCGAAGGGGCCGGGCCTCACTGATGTCAGTACTGCGTCTGCAGGTGCTCCCAGAAGCCGTCCCGCAGGGACCGGCGGAGGTCGGCCTGGCCGCGCAGGGAGTACTGGAGCAGGCCCTCCGCCTCCACCAGGAGGTCCTGGTCGACCGAGCCGGGCAGGTACGGGTGGCCGGGGAGGAGTTCCATCAGGCTGTCCCGGCCCCGCGAGACCAGCCACTTCGCCGCGATCTGGGCGCCGACGAAGCGCACGTCCTCGCGGGTGGGCCGGTTGCCCGTGGCCTCGTAGGCGGCGGCCGTGCGGCGGGAGACGTACGGCTTGCAGAACTCCAGGTCGAAGGTGCGCTGGCTGTCGACCTCCCACAGCAGCGGCTCGGCCTGGTTGCGGCCCTCGGGCGCCTCGATGCCCCACAGGTGGACCCGCGCGCCGTACCCCTGCGCCGCCTCGACCGCCGAGACCAGGTCCTCGTCGCCGCCGAGGAGTGCCGCGTCGCTGATGGCGCGGTGGCGGGCGAGGGACTCCAGGTCGGAGCGGATCAGGGAGTCGACGCCCTTCTGCTGGTTGTGGGCGTTGAGGTTGCCGAGGCGGACCTTGACGTCGGGCAGTTCGGCGATCGACTGCTGCTCGGCGGTGTGGATGCGGCGCCGGGCGCCGTCGTACCAGTACACGCGCAGCAGGCGGCTGTCGGCGAAGATCGAGCGGGCCTTGTCGATGAGCGCGTCGATCAGGCCCTCGGCGTCCAGGTCGAAGGCGCGGCGGTCCTCGGTGCCGGCCACCAGCCGGCCGGCGGCCGCGTAGAGATAGCCCGCGTCGACGAAGATCGCGTGGGTGGAGGGTGTTTTCGCCACCTCAGCGAGCATGCGTTGTAGCAGTTCGTTGGTGTGGTCGATGCGGGCACCCAGAGCCGCCAGGTCTTCGTTCATCGAGTCCATTGTCCCGGCCGTCACGCTGCGAACACAACCGGTCCCCGTCAGTCCCGTGGCGAAGTGTTTTTACCGGACAGTAATTAGCCCGTGAAAAAATTTCCTTAGCGTAGGGAATGTTTGCGGTGGGCCGTTCGTTGTCTAGACATGTGACACCGCGACAACACGTCGCACACCAGTAGTTCTCCACTGGAGGATGACCAGACGAAGGGAGAAGCCTTCATGCGCTTCGAAATCAGGCGACTCGACGAGGTCGACGGCAGCACCGTGGACAGCACCGTCGTGGACGCCGCCTCCGTCAACCGGATCGTGCAACAGGCGGCCGCCATCGGCCAGCGCCTGTGGATCCGCCCCGCAGAAGGCTGCCCGGCCTCGTAGGGCGCACGACACACTCAAGCTTTCCGGGGGAGCCGAGACCGAGTCTCAGCTCCCCCGGATCACCTGAGTGACCCCGTTGATGATCTGCTGCACGGCGATCGCGGAGAGCATCATGCCCGCGAGCCGTGTCACCAGGACGACACCGCCGTCCTTGATGACCTTGATGACCAGCAGCGAGTAACGCATCACCAGCCACAGCACGACATGGATGGCGAGGATCGCCGCCCACACCGAGACCTGCGTGGCGACACTTCCGGCCTTCTGTACGGCCAGGATCACCGAGACGATCGCGCCGGGCCCGGCGAGCAGCGGCATGCCCAGCGGAACCAGGGCGACATTGACGTCCTTGGTCTGCTTGGGCTCGTCGGTCTTGCCGGTGAGCAGATCGAGCGCGATCAGCAGGAGCAGCAGTCCGCCCGCGATCATCAGCGCCGGGACCGAGACGTGCAGGTAGTCGAGGATCTGGTGGCCGAGGACGCCGAAGACGGCGATGACCCCGCCCGCCACACAGACGGCCTGGAAGGCCATACGCTTCTGGACCTTGGCGGGCCGCCCCGCGGTGAGGGCGAGGAAGATCGGGGTGATCCCCGGCGGGTCCATGATGACGAAGAGGGTCAGGAACAGGGAGCCGAAGACGGCGAGGTCGAACATCGTGTGCCTTGCATGATGGAGCCACCGCCGAGGACGCCCTGAGCCCCCTAGGGGCAGGAAGCGAAGGCGCGCACGGCGGACGTGCGGGTGATCGGGTGAGGGGAAAGCAGAAGGGTGGCGCTGAGGGGCTCAGGCCCCGCCGGTCCCCGGAACGGGGAACGCGCCGGTCGCCCGGCGGATGATCTCCCCGTAGACCTCGGGGTCGGTGGTGTTCTCACCGAGCGCGACGGTCTTGCGGGTGCCGTGGTAGTCCGAGGAGCCGGTGACCAGCAGGTCCAGGTCCCCGGCGAGGCCGCGCAGCCGGGTCCGGGTGGCCTGGTCGTGCTCGGTGTGGTCGGCTTCGAGCCCGTCGAGTCCGGCGGCGGCCATCGCGGCGATCGCGTCCGGCGGCACCGTGCGGCCGCGCTTGGCGGCGGCCGGGTGGGCGAGGACGGTCACGCCGCCCGCGCTCTTCACCAGCCGGATCGCCTCCAGCGGATCGGTCTCGTGCTTGTCGACGAAGGCCCGCCCGCCGTCGGCCAGCCAGTCGGCCGTGAACGCGTCGCTCACGGTCGGGACGACACCCAGCTCCACCAGCGCGGACGCCAGGTGCGGCCGGCCCACCGTGCCTCCGGCGGCGATCCGCTCGACCTGCTCCCAGGTGACCGGTACGCCGAGCGCGTTCAGCTTGGCGATCATCGCGTGGGCGCGTGGCACCCGGTCGTCCCGGACCAGCTCACGCTCGGCGAGCAGGGCGGGCTCCTCGGGGTCGAAGAGGTAGGCCAGCAGATGCAGGGAGACGCCGTCGATCCGGCAGGAGAGTTCGGCGCCGGTGACGAGGGTGAATCCCTCAGGCAGTGCGGCCAGCGCGGCCAGCGCCTCCGCGTACCCGCGGGTGGTGTCGTGGTCGGTCAGCGCGACCACGTCCAGTCCGGCACCGGCGGCCGCGCGCATCAGCTCGGCCGGGGTGTCCGTGCCGTCGGAGGCGGTGGAGTGGCAGTGCAGGTCGATGCGCACGGCTGCTCCGGACGGCTCGGGGGACGGTGAGGACACCTAAGGATAGCCGCGCGAACCGCATGCCCTGTCACCCCCGCTCCCCGGAGGCACCCCCTACAGGTCGGGCCGCATCAGCCGGGGCGAGAGCGCCCCGCAGGGCACCAGGTCCACCTCGGGGCCGGCGTCCCGCAGGTCGGTCAGCACCAGCTCGTCGTACATCAGCAGACCGGACTGCGCGGGCCAGGTGACCGCCCACAGCCAGACGCCGAGCGCCTCGCCTGCGAAGACGGCGCGGTCGTCCGGGGTGCCGTCGACGTGCCAGAGCGGGGTGGGGCGGCCGGCGGCCAGCACCTTGACCTGCGGGGGTTTCTCCACGTCCAGGTAGGGGCCGGGGTCGGGACCGTCGAGGCCCGCGTACCGCGCGCCGAGGCCGACGCCCAGTTCCTCGGCGACGAGGATCAGCTCGCCCGGACCGCCGAGCGGGCCGGGTCCCGAGCACGCCACGACGGTGGCCCGGCCGCCGCCGGGGGCGTCGCCCGCGTAGGCGACGCCGGTGAACAGCCAGCCGACCGGCAGCGGCCACGGCATCCACAGCGGGACCCGCGTGCGCTGCACCACGGCGGTGAGGGCCTCGACGCTGGGCGGGATCACGGGCTGCAGCGGGTACACCGCGCCGTGCGCGTCGCACTGCCACGTATCGGCGAATAGGCCGGGAGCCCGGACCCGGCCACCACACCTCGGGCAACTGGGTTCGCCCCTCATAGAGCCCCACGGTCCTACCCCGGCCGCCGCACGTCAAGGACGATCACCCGTACGGCCCCGGCCCGATTCCGAGGTGCGGCCAACTCCGCGCCGCCACAAGGCACTTGGTGAGCTTGCTCACCCCGGCCTCACCCCGGCCTCACTCCGGCGCCGGCCCCAGCGGAACAGAGGCACGGTTCGGGTCGCGCAGATCCGTACCGTGGCTGAGCCACCTCTCCTGGAGCGCCCCCGCACCGTGCACCCGCTTCCACGCGGCCTCGTTGGGCGTCATCGGCAGCAGTGGCAGGAAGCGCACCGGGTCCAGCGGGGCGTCCAGCTCCAGGTCCTCCACCAGCCCGCCCGGCTCCCCCACCAGTACCGAGGTGAAGGGCGCGCCGGGCCACAGCGGCTCCCCCACGTCCAGCGAGGCACCGGGTGCCACGACCACGCCCTCGACCTGCGGGGACGCGGCGAGCACGGCGAGCGGCCGGAGCACGGGGCCGGTGTCGGTGATGCCCGCGCGGACGGAGAGGACCAGCTCGGCACGCGGCCCCTCGATGGGGTCGGCGACCATGGCCGTGGGGTCGCTCATGGGGTGCGCCGACATACCCAGCGTGGCGTAGCGGACCACGTCCCCCTCCTGGAAGCGCAGCACCTCGATGCGGTCGGCGCCGAGGAAGGTGACCGAGGCACGCGCGTCCGGTTCACCGAGCGCCGAGTTCAGCCGCGCCTCGACCAGAGGAAGAACATCAACCATGTGGTGAGCATAGAACTCGTCAGCGGCAGGCAAAGCTGCACCTTGACACGATGGGCTGCTGCTACGCTGAGCCGGTGGTTCGGGGCCGCGTGCACATGCTCGCCGTCGAGTCCCCGACGCCGATGAGACTCCCTTACGAGGGACCGGCCGGAGGAGGTGGGGCTGTCATGGATCGAAGTCGACCGTGCAGTACCACTCGCTCTTCCGGCTGTTGATGTCATTCCTGGCTGACCGCCACCTTTTCGTTCGCTTCGCCGTCCGGAAGAGCACTTCGTTTCGCTTTGCCTGATCTGCCTGATCTGACTCAGTCCTGCATCAGTAGCGAAGTCGCCACCGCGACGGTGCGGTGCTCCCCGCTTTGTGGACGTGCCAAACGTATGCAGTCCGAACGTCCCCATTCCGGGTAGTTCCACCCGTCGCAGGCGCACTCTCGTTGCCCGCCCGCGAAGGAGCCTGCCCATGTCGATGATCCGCGACCTGCGAGCCGTGGTCCGACCGTCCGCCCGCCCGGTCCCGCACAAGGAGGCGGCCGCTCCCTTCGAGCCCGACACCACCACGTCCTCGGCCGTGGTCGACTGCGCCGTCTACCGTGACGGCGCCCGGGTGCAGAACGGACGCCCCCTCAGCCCGCAGGAAGCGATGCGCGAGGTGCGCCGGGACGGCGGCTTCGTCTGGATCGGCCTGCACGAGCCGACCGAGGCCGAGTTCGCCGGTATCGCGAGCGCCTTCGGACTGCACCCGCTGGCCGTGGAGGACGCGGTCCAGGCCCACCAGCGACCGAAGCTGGAGCGGTACGACGACTCGCTGTTCACCGTGTTCAAGACCGTCCACTACGTCGAGCACGACCAGCTCACCGCCAACAGCGAGGTCATCGACACCGGCGAGGTCATGTGCTTCACCGGCCGGGACTTCTTCATCACCGTCCGGCACGGCGGCCAGGGTTCGCTCAGGGCGCTGCGCCACCGGCTCCAGGAGGACCCCGAGCTGCTCGCCAAGGGCCCCTCGGCGGTGCTGCACGCCATCGCCGACCATGTGGTGGACGGCTACATCGCGGTCGCGGACTCGGTGCAGGACGACATCGACGAGGTGGAGACCGAGGTCTTCTCCCCCGGCCGCAACGGCGGTGTCTCGCGCGGTGTCGACTCGGCCCGGATCTACCAGCTCAAGCGCGAGGTACTGGAGTTCAAGCGCGCGGTCGCCCCGCTGCTGCGCCCGATGCAGTTGCTGAGCGAGCGGCCGATGCGGCTGGTCGACCCGGACATCCAGAAGTACTTCCGCGACGTCGCCGACCACGTGGCCCGGGTGCACGAGCAGGTCATGGGCTTCGACGAGCTGCTGAACTCCATCCTGCAGGCCAACCTGGCGCAGGCATCCGTCGCACAGAACGAGGACATGCGCAAGATCACCGCCTGGGCCGCGATCATCGCCGTGCCCACCATGGTGTGCGGGGTCTACGGCATGAACTTCGACCACATGCCCGAGCTGCACTGGAAGTACGGCTACCCGGTGATCATGTGCGTCACGGTCGCCCTCTGTCTGGGCATCCACCGCACGCTGAAGCGCAACGGCTGGCTCTGAGCGCCGCTGGATAGGCTGGGCGCATGACCAGCGAGCCGCCCGCCCGGGCCCTTTTCGACCAGGCCCTCATCGAGGAGGCCACCAAGAAGTCCGGCCTGATCTGGGTCCGGGGCGCGGACGCGCCCGCCGCGCGCCCGTTGTGGCACGTCTGGCACGAGGGAGCGGCCCTGCTGGTCGGTGACGGTCCCGGCGAGCAGCCGCTGCCCGGTCTCACCGACGGCGGCGCGGCCGAGGTCGCGGTGCGCAGCAAGGACAAGGGCGGCCGGCTCGTCACCTGGCGGGCCACCGCGCACCGGCTGGACCCGGCCTCGCCCGAATGGGAGTCGGCCGTCGCGGAGTTGAAGGGCAAGCGGCTCAACGCCCCCGGCGCCGAGGAGATCCCGGCCCGCTGGGCCCGCGACTGCACGGTGCTGCGCCTGGTCCCGACCGGGGCGGTGGAGCCGCCGCCCACCGGCAGCCTGGCCGAGCCCCCGCTGCCCACCCCGGCGACCACCCGCGTCCCCGTACCGGCCGCGCTGCCCAGGCTGCTGGCCCGGCGGCGCAAGCGGGGCTAGGGCAACCGGCTTCAGGAGTCGGGCAGTTGGCCGCCGTAGTCGACCGTCTCGGACTTGGCGGGCTCGGCGGCGGGGAAGTCCTTGCCCCACTCGGAGAAGGTGAGCGTGCCGGCGCCGCCGCCGCGCACCAGGCGCAGCGGGTACGGCTTGCCCTCCAGGGAGACGTCGAGGGTGCCGCCGGGGCCGCCGTCGCCGGTGACCCGGATCGTGCGGGTGCCGGCCTGCTGGTGGTGGCCGGCCGTGGCGAGCTTGCCGTGCAGGGTGAGCAGGGCGGGCAGCAGTACGTCCTTCTCGGTGAGGCCGCTGAACTTCTGGTACGCCGGGTCCTTCTGGGGGACCTTCACGTACTTGCCGTCCAGCTTGCCCGCGGCGGAGGTGTCCCCGCCGTGGTTCCAGAAGGCGGCGTCGGCCTTCACGTACAGCTCGTCGCCGACGCGCAGCAGTTGGAAGGTGGAGCCCTTGGAGGTCACCGAGCCGCTGCCGCCGCCGGACTTCAGCCGCATGTCCAGCTTGAAGGCGACGCCGCCGGTGACGACGGTCCCGGCCAGGTGCACCGCCGGTGCCGCGTCGGCCGCCGCCCGGCTCTGTGTCTGGATCTTCTGCGCGGGCAGTCTGCCCACCCCGTTGGTCCCGGCGTCCGGGTCCTCCTCGCCGCATCCCGTCAGCATCGTCAGCGCCGACACGGCCAGCACGCACAGCGCGGTCACCCGCGCGGTTCTCCGGATGCGTGCCTGGGGAATCGCAGTCACAGGTGGGGCTGCCTCTCTGCCGGTGCCGAATGGGCGTACGGCAGCGTACCGGGGGCACGCGCCCCCAGCGGAGCCCGTCCGTCCGGACCCCCCACCGGGGCGTTTCCGATCGGTACGGGCTAGCCTGAAGCGCACAAGCGTGGACATATAAGAGCGAATATGCACCAATCCGTACGCGTCCCGAGCACGGCAAAGGAAGCACAGATGGCAGCCGGTGTCCCCCGGATCTTCGTCTCGCACCTCGCCGGGGTCCCCGTCTTCGACCCGGCGGGCGACCAGGTAGGCCGGGTCCGCGACATCGTCGTCATGCTGCGCGTCGGCCGCCGCCCGCCCCGCGTGCTCGGGCTGGTCGTGGAGCTGTCCACCCGGCGCCGCATCTTCCTGCCGATGACCCGCGTGACCGGCATCGACTCCGGCCAGGTCATCTCCACCGGTGTGGTCAACGTCCGCCGCTTCGAGCAGCGGCCCACCGAGCGCCTGGTCTTCGGGGAGCTGCTGGACCGCCGGGTGACGCTGGTGGAGACCGGCGAGGAGGTCACGGTCCTCGACCTCTCCCTTCAGCAGTTGCCCGCGCGCCGTGAGTGGGAGGTGGACCGGGTCTACGTCCGCAAGGGCAGGAAGGGCGGCGCCTTCCGGCGGGCCAAGGGCGAGACCCTGACCGTGGAGTGGTCGGCCGTCACCGGGTTCTCCCTGGAGGAGCACGGGCAGGGCGCGGAGAACCTGCTCGCCACCTTCGAGCAATTGCGCCCCGCCGACCTCGCCAACGTCCTCCACCACCTCTCCCCCAAGCGGCGCGCGGAGGTGGCCGCCGCCCTGGACGACGACCGGCTCGCGGACGTGCTGGAGGAGCTGCCGGAGGACGACCAGATCGAGATCCTCGGCAAGCTGAAGGAGGAGCGCGCCGCCGACGTCCTGGAGGCCATGGACCCCGACGACGCCGCCGACCTGCTGAGCGAGCTGCCGGAGGACGACAAGGAACGCCTGCTGAGCCTGATGGAGCCCGAGGACGCGGCCGACATGCGGCGCCTGATGTCGTACGAGGAGCACACCGCGGGCGGGCTGATGACCACCGAGCCGATCGTGCTGCGCCCGGACGCCACGGTCGCCGACGCGCTCGCCCGGGTCCGCAACCCCGACCTCTCCCCCGCACTCGCCGCCCAGGTCTACGTCTGCCGCCCGCCGGACGAGACGCCGACGGGCAAGTACCTGGGCACCGTGCACTTCCAGCGGCTGCTGCGCGACCCGCCGTACACCCTGGTCAGCTCGCTGGTCGACGACGACCTGCTGCCGCTCGCCCCGGACGCCACGCTGCCCGTCATCGCCGGGTTCTTCGCCACGTACGACATGGTCGCGGCCCCCGTGGTGGACGAGTCCGGGTCGCTGCTGGGCGCGGTGACCGTGGACGACGTCCTGGACCACATGCTGCCCGACGACTGGCGCGAGACGGAGTTCCACCTGGACGAGCTGCCGGAGACCGGCGCGGGGCGCGAAGCGGGCACGCATGGCTGAGCGCGAGGGCGGCCGCGAGGGCCGCGACCGTTCTTCCCCCGCGGGCGCCACGGCGTCCCGGCCGCGCGGATTCCGGCTGGACCAGCCGCGCCCGCCGCGCCGCAGGGTGCTGCCGGAGTGGGACCCGGAGGCGTTCGGCCGGCTGTCGGAGAAGATCGCCCGGTTCCTGGGCACGGGACGCTTCATCGTCTGGATGACGGTCGTCATCATCGTGTGGGTGGTGTGGAACATCGCCGCGCCGGACGTGGTGCGGTTCGACTCCTACCCGTTCATCTTCCTGACCCTGATGCTGTCCCTCCAGGCGTCCTACGCGGCTCCGCTGATCCTGCTCGCGCAGAACCGGCAGGACGACCGCGACCGGGTGAACCTGGAGCAGGACCGCAAGCAGAACGAGCGCTCCATCGCGGACACCGAGTACCTGACCCGCGAGATCGCCGCCCTGCGCGCGGGTCTAGGCGAGGTCGCCACCCGCGACTGGATCAGGTCGGAGCTGCAGGATCTCGTCCGGGAGCTGGAGCTGGAGCGGCGCCAGGACGGCGCGGGCCGGCCCGGGCAGTACGCATTCCCGGCGGAACGCGCGAACCGCCCGCCGGGGCGTGACGCAGACGACCGCTGAGGGGCTACCCGAAGGCCCCCGGCGGCGCCGTACCATCGTCCTTATGGCTACGGAAGACGCGGTGCGCGAGGCACTGGCGACGGTGAACGACCCCGAGATCAACCGCCCCATCACCGAACTCGGGATGGTCAAATCGGTGGAGATCGGCGCGGACGGAGCGGTCGCGGTCACGGTCTACCTGACGGTCTCCGGCTGCCCCATGCGCGAGACGATCACCCAGCGGGTGACCGACGCGGTCTCCCGCGTCGAGGGCGTCACCCGGGTGGACGTCACGCTGGACGTGATGAGCGACGAGCAGCGCAAGGAGCTGGCCAACGCGCTGCGCGGCGGGCAGGCCGAGCGCGAGGTCCCGTTCGCCAAGCCCGGCAGCCTCACCCGCGTCTACGCGGTCGCCTCCGGCAAGGGCGGCGTCGGCAAGTCCTCGGTGACGGTGAACCTGGCGGCCGCGCTGGCCGCCGACGGCCTGAAGGTCGGTGTGGTGGACGCCGACATCTACGGGCACAGCGTGCCGCGCATGCTGGGCGCGGACGGCAAGCCCACCCAGGTCGAGAACATGATCATGCCGCCGTCGGCGAACGGCGTGAAGGTCATCTCCATCGGCATGTTCACCCCGGGCAACGCGCCGGTCGTCTGGCGCGGCCCGATGCTGCACCGGGCGCTCCAGCAGTTCCTGGCGGACGTGTACTGGGGCGACCTGGACGTGCTGCTGCTGGACCTGCCGCCGGGCACCGGTGACATCGCCATCTCGGTGGCCCAGTTGGTCCCGAACGCGGAGATCCTGGTCGTCACCACCCCGCAGCAGGCCGCGGCCGAGGTCGCCGAGCGCGCGGGCTCGATCGCGGTGCAGACCCACCAGAAGATCGTCGGCGTGGTCGAGAACATGTCGGGCATGCCCTGCCCGCACTGCGACGAGATGGTGGACATCTTCGGCACCGGCGGCGGCCAGCTCGTCGCGGACGGCCTGACCCGCACCACGGGTACGACCGTCCCGGTGCTGGGCAGCATCCCGATCGATGTACGGCTGCGCGAGGGCGGCGACGAGGGCAAGCCGGTCGTGCTGACCGACCCGGACTCCCCGGCCGGCTCGGCCCTGCGTGCCATCGCGGGCAAGCTGGGCGGCCGTCAGCGCGGCCTGTCGGGGCTGTCGCTGGGCATCACCCCGCGCAACAAGTTCTGAGCCCGCACACGACGAGAGGGGGCGCCGGCGGATTCCGCCGGCGCCCCCTCTCGTCGTGTGTCAGGCGTAGGCGCCGATGTCCTTGACGGCGGCGAAGCCGAGCCCGTAGGCGCTCATGCCCCGGCCGTACGCGCCGACGTGGACGCCCGCCTCGGTGGCGCCGGCGAGCACCCAGCCGAACTCCGACTCCCGGTAGTGGAAGGGCGTGGCCACACCGTCCACCGGGAGGGAGAGCTTCGCCCACTCCGACCCGTCGAGATCGTCGGCCAGCGCCCAGGCGGTCTCGGTCTGCTGGTCCAGCCAGTCGTCGCGCAGGGTGTGGTCCATCTGGCCGGGCCAGGTGACGGACAGCAGGCCCACCCCGGCCAGCCAGGCCGCCGAGGAGACCGAGGTGGCCTCCAGCAGCCCGGTACCGTCCGCGCTGCGGCGGGAGGGGTTCACCGGCACGGTGACGACGACGGCGAACTTCTCCCTCGGCTCGTCCGAGGAGTTCGCGCTGTGCTCGTTGCGCACGGAGGGCTCGTCGCCGTGTCCGATCGAACCGTGCTCCACCGCGCCGTCGGCGGCCAGGCCGACCTGGAGCAGCCAGCGGTGGCCCGTGAACGCCTCGTCGAGGCCGTACCAGGGGAAGGGCGCGCGCAGATAGCCGTCGACCGTCCGGCCGCCGAGGTGGCCCCGCCGGCCGCTCTCGGTGGCCGGCGTCTGCGCGCTTACCCGACTTGTGGTCTCCATCTGCCCGGACGCCTCCTCGTTCTCGTCGGACCGGGACAAGTGCCCGCCCCCCTTCGGGCGTACGCGCCCGGTCCGCACAACAACTCGGCAGCATATCCACACCGCTGAGGACTGCCCGGAATGCGGCGGGCGCATGGGACCCCGGGGACGGCCGAACGCGGGATGTCCGGCTGGTACACGCGAGGAAACCCGCCCGGTGAGGCGGGTTTCGTGGCGTGTCGTGATCTGTTCGGGGGGCGCGGGGCCGACCGGGTGATGCCGTCCGGTCGGGGCGTCAGGTGGCGTCGGCGTCGAAGGGCGGGCGGTCGTCCTTCGGGGCCTCGGGCTTCTTCGTCATGTCGACCCGGCCGCCGGACGCGGCGGAGGAGGTGGGGGCCGAGGAGGTGGGCGCGGGCAGCGCGGAGGCGGTGTCGTGGCCGTTCACGGAGTCCGTCAGCTCGGCCATCTCGCGCTTCAGGTCGAAGGTGCTGCGGATGTCCTTGAGCCCCAGCTCGTCGTTGTCGAGCTGCTTGCGCAGGAACGCCTTGGGGTTGAGGTCCTCGAACTCGAAGTCCTTGAACTCCGGGCCCAGCTCGCTGCGGATGTCGTTCTTGGCGTTGTCCGAGAACTCCCGGATCTTCCGGAGCGTACGCATGACGTCCTGGATGAACTTGGGGAGCTTGTCCGGACCGAAGACGAGCACGGCGAGGACGATGAGCGTGACCAGCTCAAGCGGCCCTATGTCATTGAACACCTGAAAGCTCCTTGCGTGTCCTCGGTCGCCCCACGGTACCCGGCGCACCCGCCGGACCGGTACCGCCCCGAGGTGAGACTTGCGTCAGTTCCGGCCGGACGCCCCCAGCCGCAGCGTGACGGTCCGCCCGGCGCCGGGGCGTCCCACGGTCAGCCGGAGGCGGTCGCCGGGGCGGTGGGCGCGGATCTTGACGATCAGCTCCTCACCCGAGTGGACGGGGTGCCCGTCGACCCCGGTGATCAGGTCGCCGGGCTTCAGTCCGGCCCGGTCACCCGGTCCACCCTTCAGCACAGCCGGGCCGCCCGCGCCGCCCTCGGTGTCGATACGGGCGCCGTCTCCGGCGTAGTCCATGTCGAGGGTCACGCCGATCACGGGGTGGGTGGCGTGCCCGGTGTTGATCAGTTCCTCGGCGACCCGGCGGGCCTGGTTGGCCGGGATGGCGAAGCCGAGGCCGATCGAGCCGGACCGGCTCTCGGTGGAGTCGGAGTCCCGGTCGGCGGAGCGGATGGCGGAGTTGACGCCGATCACGCGGGCGTGGGCGTCGAGGAGGGGGCCGCCGGAGTTGCCGGGGTTGATCGGCGCGTCGGTCTGGAGCGCGTCGACATAGCTGACGTCGGTGCCGTCGCCCTTCTCGCCGCCCGCCGTGATGGGGCGGTCCTTGGCGCTGACGATGCCGGAGGTGACGGTGTTGGCCAGGTCGAAGGGGGCGCCGATCGCCACGACCGGGTCCCCTACACGTACGCCGTCGGAGTCGCCGAGGGTCAGCGGGGTGAGCCCCCGCACGCCCTTCACCTGGACGACGGCCAGGTCGTAACCGCTGTCCCGCCCGACGACCTCCGCCTCGGCGGTCTCGCCGCTGCTGAACGTCACGGTGATGTCGCCACCGTCGGACGCGGGTGCCACGACGTGGTTGTTGGTGAGGATGTGCCCCCGCCCGTCCAGCACGAACCCCGTCCCGGTCCCGGCCTCGTCCCCACCCCGCACATGCAACGTCACGACCCCGGGGAGCGCCCGCGCGGCTATCCCCGCCACACTGTCCCGCTCCCGCCCACCGGGCACCGCCCCGGCCTCCGGCAACGTCACGGTGGTCGTGCCCTCCCGCTCGACCCAGGCCCCGACGAACCCGCCGACGCCACCGGCCAGCAGTGTGACGCCCAGGAAGACCCCGATGACCTTTTTCCATCCCGGCCACTTCCGCTGCATGTCGGCGAGGGGCGCACCGGAGTGCTGGAGGGGGGCGGCCTGGTGGGAGGGGAGTGCGGGGTTCCAGGGGTCGTAGCGGGGGGCGGGGTTCCGGCCGGGGGCGGCTTCCGGGGACTGAGTGGGCGCCGGGACGGTGGGGGCCGACGCGGGCGCGTCCGCCTGGGGCGCGCTGTCGGCCGGGGTCGCCGTCGGGTGCTGGACGGACGGGGCGGAGGCCCAGGGGCCCGGCTCGCCGTGGGGCGGCACCGGGGCGCCCTGATAGGGCGCCGGGTCCTGATGGGCGGAGACGCTCGGCTCGACCGGGGATACGGCTCCGTGCGGGCTCGGCGGGGCCGTCACGGCCGTGCCGTGGGCCGGGGTCGCCATGGGGTGCTGAACGGGCGGCGCGGGGGCCCAGGGACCCGGCCCGCCGTAGGGAGGGGTGCTGTAGGGGTCGGGGTCGTGCAACGGCTTGGGGCGGGCGGTGACGGCGTCGCCCGTACGCGGGTCGGCTGGGCGGGCGTCGGCGGTCTCGCGGGACAGCCCGCCTGACGTCTCGTCCCGAGGACCCGGGGTGTTGCTGTGCGGCGGCTCGGCAGGGCTGTCATCGCCGGGCGCGTGCCCAGCCGTCGAAGGGATCGACGGCACGCCGTCGGAGCCGTCCCCGTGCGGCGGCTCCGGAGCGCTGCCGCCGCTGATGGGCGCGGCCGGGCGGTCGGCGTCCCCGTCCCCACGCCCCGGCGTGGTCACGGACGGGGCAGCGTCTCGCGCGGCGGGGCGGTCGCCGCCGACAGGGCCCCGGTCGCCGGCCTCGGCCGCGCGGTCCGGGCCGGAGCCGTCAAGACCGGCGGCAGCCGCCGGCTTGGCCAGTTCGAAGTCGTCGTTCGGGCCGGCCGGGTTCGGGTGACCCTCGTTCATGCTCTCCCCAGTCGCGGTGTGGAGGCCGTGCGGGGACGGCCTTACAGGATTCAACCAGGGATCGGGGGGTCAGGGGGCCGAGGATGAGGGGGAGTTGGTGGGGGCGGCCGCCGTGGTGGTTTCGGCGGAGGGGGGTGCCAGGGGCCAGGAGTCCAGGGAGAAGGGGGTGGTCTCGCCGAGGGGGCGTATCAGGGGGGAGACAGCGGCCGCGCCGGCCATCACCGGCATGGCGAGGTCCCGCGCGGTGTCCTGGACCCGGGCGTCGACCGGCGCCGGGATGCCCGGCAGCAGCGGCGCGGAGGCGGAGACCTGCGCGGCCGGGGTGCGGTTGAGCGCGCCCCCGCCCGGCGCGAGCAGCGGGGCGGCCGAACGGCGCCGCTGGGTGTCCGGGGCGGCCGTACCCGTACCCGCCGAGCGCGACGGCGCCACGTTGCTCCCGTTGCCCGGACCACTGCGGGCGTCGGCCGCGAGGTCGCCCGGGAGGGCGGTGGTGACTCCGCCGAGGGCGACGGCCGCGAGGGACACCGCTCCGGCGGCGGCGGCCGCGAACCGCAGCCCGCGCGAGGAGGGCCGGTCGGCGACGGGATGGACGCGGAAGCCGCGCTGCTCGGAGGCGTGCACGGAGTCGGCCGGGACGTAGCTGAAGGCGAACCGCTCGCCGGGCCCGTCGGCGTCGCCGCCGGGGAGGCCCTGGAGACGGGCGAGGAAGGACTCGGAGGGCGGCGGCGGTGCGGCCTCCGCGAACACGTTCTTCAGCCGGCGCTGCGCGTCGGCCTCCGCCCGGCACCGGCAACAGGTGGCCAGGTGGGCGAGGACGCGGTCGCGCGAGTCATGACCCAGTTCTCCGTCCACCAGGGCGGAGAGCCGGTCTCCCAGATGCTGTTCCGCGAGGTGCGCCTCCGCGGGGTTGGGTCCGGTTCCACTCACGCGGGCGTGCCCCCTCCCCCCAGCGCGGGCACCCGAGGCATGAACGAGCGGCGCTCGGCCTTGCGGGCCTCGGGAGAACGGTGGGCGAGGGCCTTGCGGAGCTGCGAACGGCCCCGGTGGATACGGGAGCGGACGGTGCCCAGCTTGACCCCGAGGGTCGCGGCGATCTCCTCGTACGACAGCCCCTCGATGTCGCACAGCACCACGGCCGCGCGGAACTCCGGCGCCAGGGTGTCCAGCGCCTGCTGGACGTCGGCGTCGAAGTGGGCGTCGTTGAAGACCTGCTGCGGGGACGGCTCGCGGCTGGGCAGGCGCTCGGCCGCGTCGTCGCCCAGGGCGTCGAAGCGGATGCGCTGCTTGCGGCGGACCATGTCCAGGAACAGGTTGGTGGTGATGCGGTGCAGCCAGCCCTCGAAGGTGCCCGGCGAGTACGTCGACAGCGAGCGGAAGACCCGGACGAAGACCTCCTGGGTGAGGTCCTCGGCGTCGTGCTGGTTGCCCGTCAGGCGGTAGGCGAGGCGGTAGACGCGGCCGCTGTGCGTGCTGACGATCTCCTCCCAGGTGGGCGGAGTCCACGCCTGCCCGTCCGCGTCGGTGGCGAAGGTCGCGGTCTCGCCCGCGGCGGCGGCGTGGTGGTCAGCAGCGGTGTCGGTCACGGATTTCGGCCTGCCCGACCCGAGAAAGCGCCGCAGCACTCCCCCTCGGTCCTCGGGTGCGGCCGCACCTCCCCTGTCGGCTCTGGTGGTGTCCAGTGGAGCCCCTACCATAGCCACCTCGCCCGTTAGCTCCGGATAAGCGGTTTTACGAAAATTTGACACGCGGTGACCCGGCTCATCCACCCGTGTCAGCATGCGCTCCGCACCCTCCGTCACCTCTCACCCCCGTCGCGTGCCGGCCGCGCTCTCCGCGCGCCCGCTCTCCCCTGTGAACGCTCGGTCCCATCAGCGGGTTCCCGGCGCAACGGATACAGTCACGCCGAGGCAACCACGGGGACAGGAGAGGGTCATTACCGGCAACCGGCAGACGAGCTGGGCGTTCGCCGACGCCTTTGTCGCCGAGGACGAAGCGCTGCGCTGGGCCCGTGACCGTGCCCGCGACGCGGGGCTGCGCTCGGTGGCGCCCAGCACGGGCGCCGCGCTGCGACTGCTCGCCGCCTCCGTGGACGCCAAGGCGGTCGCGGAGATCGGTACCGGCTGCGGGGTGTCCGGAATCCATCTGCTGCACGGAATGCGCCCCGACGGCGTCCTGACCACCGTCGATCCCGAGCCGGAGCACCAGCAGTTCGCCCGGCAGGCGTTCCGCGCCTGCGGCTTCGCCAGCAACCGCGCCCGGTTCATCCCCGGCCCCGCCCTCGACGTGCTGCCCCGCCTCGCGGACTCGGGCTACGACCTCGTCTTCTGCGACGGCGACCGGCTGGAGTACTCGGACTACCTCGCTGAATCGTTGCGCCTGCTGCGGCCGGGCGGGCTGGTGGTCTTCGAGGGCGTGTTCGCCAGCGGCCGTACGGTCGACTCCGGCCCGCAGCCCACCGAGGTGGTCCGGCTGCGCGAGCTGCTGCGCACGGTGCGCGAGAGCCCGGAGCTGGTGACCTCGCTGCTGCCGGTCGGCGACGGACTGCTCTGCGCCGTCAAGCGCTGACCCCGCGGCCCGATTCGCCGGACACGCGACTGCCCCGGCACCTGACGGGTACCGGGGCAGTCGGAAGGAAAAGATCGCGGCGCGTCAGACGACGACCTTCTTGAGGGCGTCGCCGAGTGCCTCTGCCTCGTCGGGGGTCAGCTCGACGACGAGTCGACCGCCGCCTTCGAGCGGAACGCGCATGACGATGCCCCGCCCCTCCTTGGTCACCTCGAGCGGGCCATCACCCGTTCGCGGCTTCATGGCCGCCATGCTCGTACCCCTTCCTGAAACCAGGCTCATCGTCTGCCGACGACCCCACGGAGGGCACCCGCGGTCCAGGAGGGACGCGCGACACCGGCATCGAACACATTGCTTCCCAGCCATTATCCCGCATCCCAGGACCCGATGACCAACATCGGTCCGCATCGCTTGGGACACGCGCGCGAGCAAAACCACTCAATTCGGGGATGTGCCTGCGATACTGCGCCACCTTCGGCACACCCGTCGGCCACCTCTGTGGCGGATTTGTTAGACGCAGGTCACATGTCCGGTGCGACTGCCGGGCCAAGATCTCCGCCATGCTGTCCCCGGACAACGACGTACCGGCCGGTACGTCATCAGCCGCGAAACGGAGGGGACGCGCCATGGCCGACACCGTGCTCCACGAGGTGAACGACGGGCTCGCCACGATCACGCTGAACCGCCCCGAGGCGATGAACGCGCTGAACATCGCCACCAAGAACGCGCTGCGCGAGGCCGTCGAGGCCGCGGCGGCGGACGACGCGGTGCGGGCGATCCTGCTGACCGCGGCGGGCGAGCGGGCGTTCTGCGTGGGCCAGGACCTCAAGGAGCACATCGGGCTGCTCGCCGCGGACCGGGAGGGCGAGGGCGGCGGCAAGACGATGAGCACCGTCAAGGAGCACTACAACCCGATCGCGCGGGCGCTGGCCGGGGCGAAGAAGCCGGTGATCGCCGCGGTCAACGGCGTGGCGGCCGGCGCGGGCTTCGGGTTCGCGCTGCTCGCGGACTACCGCCTGGTGGCGGACACCGCCGCGTTCAACACCTCGTTCGCGGGCGTGGCGCTCAGCGCGGACTCCGGCATCTCCTGGACGCTGCCCCGCGTGATCGGCACGAGCCGCGCCACCGACCTGCTGCTCTTCCCGCGCACCATCGACGCCCAGGAGGCGCTGGAGCTGGGCATCGCCAACCGGGTCGTCCCGGCCGCCGAGCTGCGCGCCGAGGCGGAGAAGGTGGCGCGGGCCCTGGCGGAGGGGCCGACGGTCGCCTACGCGGCGATCAAGGAGGCCGTGGCGTACGGGCTGACGCACTCGCTGGACGAGGCGCTGGAGAAGGAGGACGAGCTGCAGACCCGCGCGGGCGCCTCCGAGGACCACGTCATCGCCGTGCAGGCGTTCGTGCAGAAGGAGAAGCCCAAGTACGTGGGCCGCTGATCTCCTGAACGGCCGGGCGGGGCAAGCCGGTTGGCACCCGCACCGGCCGCTCGGGCCTCAGCCGCGCGTGGCCGCGCCGCGGCTGACGCAGGCTTCGAGGTGGTCGTCGACCAGGCCGCACGCCTGCATCAGGGCGTACGCCGTGGTGGGTCCGACGAACCTGAGGCCCCGCTTCTTCAGCGCCTTGGACAGGGCGGTGGACTCCGGGGTCACCGCGGCCACGTCGGCCAGCACCTTGGGAACGGGCCGCGCCGCCGGGTCGGGGGCGTGGGACCAGATCAGCTCGTCCAGCTCGCCCTCGGACCACCCGGCCAGGACGCGCGCGTTGGCGAGCGTGGCGTCGACCTTGGCGCGGTTGCGGATGATGCCGGGGTCGGCGAGGAGGCGCTCGCGGTCCTCGTCGGTGAAGGCGGCGACCTTCTCGATCCGGAAGTCCGCGAAGGCGAGCCGGAAGGTGGGCCGGCGCCGCAGGATCGTGATCCAGGACAGGCCGGACTGGAAAGCCTCCAGGCTGAGCCGCTCGAAGAGGGCGTCGTCCCCGTGCACCGGGCGCCCCCACTCCTCGTCGTGGTACGAGACGTAGTCCTCGGTGGAGAGCGCCCAGGGGCAGCGCAGCGCGCCGTCCGCCCCGGCGAGGGCCTCCCCGGTGCTCATCGGCCGTCCTCCGCGCCGGGCTCGTCCGGCCGGGGCTGCACCGCGCGGGCACCGGCGAGCGCGCTCTGGAGGTCCGCGATCCGGGCGTCCCGCTCGCCGAGTTCGGCGGCGAGGCGGCTGAGCGCGTCGTCCACGTCGGCCATGCGGTAGCCGCGCGCGGCGACCGGGAAGCGCAGGCTCTCCACATCGGTGCCGTGCAGCGGGCGGTCCGCGGGCAGCGGGTCCTGGAGCCGCTCGGGCGCGGCGTCCTGGAGCGGGGCGCTCTCGCCGCCGCCCACCACGGCGAGCGTCACCGCGCCGACCACGACGGCCAGCGCGAGGACCAGGAACAAGAACATCAGCATCGCCAGGGTTCCCCAAGCTCGATGTGCCGGAGACCGGGCCCTTCGGACCCCGCGTCCGGAAGCCGGATGTGTCTGGGTCCGATCGTGCCATGCGAGGCTGACAGTCCGGGCCGCAGGCGCCGGACGTCCGAGGTACGAGGAGAGGTCACGAGGGATGCTCAGGCTGGGCAAGCGGGAATTCGGGGCGCGTGAACCGGTGATCATGGCGATCGTCAACCGGACCCCGGACTCCTTCTACGACCGGGGCGCGACGTTCGCCGACGACGCCGCCCTCGCGCGCGTGGAGCGCGCCGTGGCCGAGGGCGCGGCCATCGTCGACATCGGCGGGGTGAAGGCCGGGCCGGGCGAGGAGGTCACCGCCGAGGAGGAGGCCCGGCGCACGGTCGGCTTCGTGGCGGAGGTCCGGCGCCGCTTCCCCGATGTGATCATCAGCGTGGACACCTGGCGGGCCGAGGTCGGCGAGGCGGTGTGCGAGGCGGGCGCGGACCTGCTGAACGACGCGTGGGGCGGCGTGGACCCGGGCCTCGCGGAGGTCGCCGCCCGCTACCGGGTGGGCCTGGTGTGCACGCACGCCGGGGGCGCGGAGCCCCGTACCCGGCCGCACCGGGTGGCCTACGACGACGTGATGGCCGACATCCTCGACGTGACCGTGGGGCTCGCGGAGCGGGCGGTTGCGCTGGGGGTGCCGCGCGAGTCGGTGCTGATCGATCCGGGGCACGACTTCAACAAGAACACCCGGCACAGTCTGGAGGCCACGCGCCGGCTGGACGAGATGGTGGCGACGGGCTGGCCGGTGCTGGTGTCGCTGTCCAACAAGGACTTCGTCGGGGAGACGCTGGACCGCCCGGTGAAGGAGCGGCTGATCGGCACGCTGGCGACCACGGCGGTCTCGGCGTGGCTCGGGGCGCAGGTGTACCGGGTGCACGAGGTCGCGGAGACCCGGCAGGTGCTGGAGATGGTGGCGTCGATCGCGGGCCACCGGCCCCCGGCGAAGGCCCGTAGGGGTCTCGCCTGACAGGCATTTCCCCTGGGGGGCGGCCGCCAGGGGCCGTCCCCCAGGGGAAACAGCCGGTCCTTACCGGGCCGCTTCCTTGGACACCAGCGCGACCGCCTCGTCCACGTCGTCCGTGACGTGGAACAGCGTCAGGTCCTTGTCGGCCGCCTTCCCCTCGGCGACCAGCGTGCCCCGCAGCCAGTCCATCAGCCCGCCCCAGTACTCGCTGCCGAACAGCACGATCGGGAAGCGGGTCACCTTCTGGGTCTGCACCAGGGTGAGCGCCTCGAACAGCTCGTCCAGCGTGCCGAGCCCGCCGGGCAGCACCACGAACCCCTGCGCGTACTTCACGAACATCATCTTGCGGACGAAGAAGTACCGGAAGTTGAGCCCGATGTCGACGTACTGGTTGAGCCCCTGCTCGAAGGGCAGCTCGATGCCGAGGCCGACCGAGATGCCGCCCGCCTCCAGTGCACCCTTGTTGGCCGCCTCCATGGCACCGGGACCGCCACCGGTGATCACCGCCCAGCCGGCCTCCACCAGACCGCGCCCGAGCCGCACGCCCGCGTGGTACTCCGGCGAGTCCACGGGGGTGCGGGCCGAGCCGAACACGCTGATCGCGGGCGGGAGTTCGGCGAGGGTGCCGAAGCCCTCGATGAACTCCGACTGGATGCGCAGCACGCGCCAGGGGTCGGTGTGCACCCAGTCGGTGGGGGCACGCTCGTCCAGCAGCCGCTGGTCCGTGGTGCTGGACTGCACCTGGCCCCGCCGCCGGAGCACCGGGCCGAGCCGCCGCTCGTCCGGTGGGCGCTTCTTCCCCTCGGGGTTTCCGGTAGCCATGTGCGCTCCCTCCGCTTGCCGGTATTTCGTCCTCAGCCTAGATCCGCAACCGTTACGGAGGGGGGACGTGAGCATGTCCGGAACGCGGCGCCGTGCGGTGCGGGCGTCACGCGGTGAGCCAGGCGCGCAGCCGCTCCTCACCCGCGAGGACCTTGGCCACCTCGACCCGCTCGTCCCGCTTGTGCGCCAAGTGGGGATTGCCGGGGCCGTAGTTGACCGCCGGGATGCCGAGGGAGGCGAAGCGGGAGACGTCCGTCCAGCCGTACTTGGGCATCGGGGTGCCGCCGACCGCCTCGATGAAGGCCGCGGCGGCCGGGTGGGACAGGCCGGGCAGGGCGGCGCCGCTGTGGTCGTCGATCACGAACTCCTCGACACCGCAGTCCGCGAACACCTCGCGGACGTGCGCGACGGCCTCCTCCTCGGTGCGGTCGGGGGCGTAGCGGAAGTTGACGGTCACCACGCACTCGTCAGGGATGACGTTGCCGGCCACTCCCCCGCCGATGCGGACCGCATTGAGCCCCTCGCGGTACTCCAGCCCGTCGATCACCGGCCACCGGGGCCCGTAGGAGGCGAGGCGGGCGAGGATCGGGGCGGCCGCGTGGATGGCGTTGGAGCCCATCCAGCCGCGCGCGGAGTGGGCCCGCTCGCCCCTGGTCTTCAGCAGCACCCGGAGCGTGCCCTGGCAGCCGCCCTCGACCTCGCCGTCGGAGGGCTCCAGCAGCACCGCGAAGTCGCCCCGTAGCCACTCCGGGCGGGCCTCGGCGAGGTGCTTGAGGCCGTTCAGCTCGGCGGCGACCTCCTCGTTGTCGTAGAAGACGAAGGTCAGGTCGCGGTTGGGCGCGGGCACGGTGGCCGCGATCCGGAGCTGGACCGCGACGCCGGCCTTCATGTCGCAGGTGCCGCAGCCCCACAGCACGCCGTCCTCGTCGAGGCGGGAGGGGACGTTCTCCGCGATCGGGACGGTGTCGATGTGCCCGGCCAGGATGACGCGTTCCGCGCGGCCCAGGTCGGTGCGGGCGAGGACGTTGTTGCCGAAGCGCTCCACCGTGAGGTGGGGCAAAGCGCGCAGCGCGGCCTCGATCGCGTCCGCGAGGGGCTTCTCCGTGCCGCTCTCCGACGGGATGTCCACGAGCCGGGCGGTCAGCTCGGCGGCGTCCAGCGTGAGGTCAAGGGTGGTGTCGGCCATGCTGGTGACCCTAACCCCCGCCCGTCCCGGGGCCCGCCGTGTCACCGGGCGCGGGCCCGCGACGGGGACCCTCGCCGGCTCCAGTACCTTGTACGCGTGTCAGAGCCGTCCCCCTCTCGCCCCAAGCGTCGCGGCCGTGTGTTCCGGATCGGTGCGGCCCTGCTCGTCCTCGCCGGTGTCGGCGCGTACCTCGTCGTCCAGTACGTCACCGGAGGTGGTGCCGCGCGCGGCTGCACCGTGGTCTCGGTGCAGGACAGGACGGTGTCGTACGCCTTCACGCCCGAGCAGGCCGTGAACGCGGCCACCATCGCGGCCGTCGGCACCGGGCGCGGCATGCCCGAGCGTGCCGTGACCATCGCGCTCGCCACCGCGCTCCAGGAGTCGGGGCTGCGCAACATCGGCCACGGGGACCGGGATTCGCTGGGCCTGTTCCAGCAGCGGCCCTCGCAGGGCTGGGGCACCGAGCGGCAGATCATGGACCCGGCGTACTCGGCGGGCATCTTCTACGCGCACCTGGCCCACGTGCCCGACTACGGCGAACTCCCGCTCACCGTCGCCGCGCAGAAGGTGCAGCGCAGCGGCTTCCCGGAGGCGTACGCCAAGCACGAGCCGGACGCCACGCTGCTGGCCGCCGCCCTCACCGGCCGCTCGGCGGCCACCCTGACCTGTGACGGCCGCACCTCCCGCACCGCCGAGGCGGCGAGCCCGGACGCCGTACGGACCGCCCTGGTACGGGACTTCGGGCGTGACGCGCTCCAGGAGACCGGAGCGGTGGTGGGCGGTACGGCCGTCCCCTCGCCCTCCCCCTCGCCCAGCGTGACCGCGACGGCGCACGGGCGGACGGTGACCGTGCCGGTGCCGCAGGGCACGCGGACGGACACCCACGGGCGCACCGAGCGGGAGCGGGGGTGGCAGCTCGCGCAGTGGGCGGTGGCCAACTCCTCGGCGCTGCGCATCACCCGTGTGACGTACGAGGGGCGGGAGTGGACCGCGTCCAACGGCGGCGGGGACTGGCACCCGGTGCGGACCCCGGCGTCGGGGGCGGCCGGGGCGGAGTCTTCACTGACGTCCGTCCGCATCGTCACGGGGTCCTGAGGGGCCGCGGACGCTTGTGCGGGGGCACCCTCGTACGGGTTGCGGGGGTTGTCGGGGGGCGCGTTCGGGGGCAGGTGTCCGGGGACGGTCCTCGGCCCTTGTGCCTCAAGGGGCGGAAGGATTCTGCGGGACCCCCTCGCGACGGCGTTTGCCCGTTTTTATCCACACCTGATAATGCGATGCGTTATCCAGTCTTTACCTTCGGTGTCCGCAACCTTCGGCGGGTTCGAGCGGTAGTCAGGGCGTCCGGGCTCGGACACCACAGTTTCTCTCCTGTCGAATGGAGCATCATGTCCCTCCCCCTGACTCGCCGTATCGCCCGTGCCGCGCTGCTCGTCGCCGCGGGGGCGGCCGCCGGGGTCGGCGCCGCCGGTACCGCCGGTGCGGCCACCAACCAGCCCGCCGTGCCGGACCTCGGTGGTCTGAGCAAGCTGGACGGTGCGACCCACGTGGACAAGACCGTGGGCGGGCTGGCGAACAGCAAGGCCCTGAAGAAGGCCGTGCCGGCGCCTGCGGCGGGCAAGGCGGCGGGGAACGTCCTGGGCGGCCTCCCGCTGAAGGGCCTGCCGCTCGGCTAGTCGTTGCATGACGAAGGGGTCCAGGGAGTTCCCTGGACCCCTTCGTCATGTGCTTACGCCGTCAAGCGGGCGACTGCCTCGTCGATGCGCTCGTCCGTCGCCGTCAGGGCCACGCGGACGAACTTCTCGCCCGCCTCGCCGTAGAAGTCGCCCGGTGCCACCAGGATGCCGAGGTCGGCCAGGTGCGCCACCGTGTCCCAGCAGGACTCGTCCCGCGTGGACCAGAGGTAGAGACTGGCCTCGCTGTGCTCGATGCGGAAGCCGTGGGACAGCAGGGCCGCGCGCAGCTTGTCGCGGCGGGCCGCGTAGCGCTCGCGCTGGAGGCGGACGTGCTCGTCGTCGCCGAGGGCGGCCACCACCGCGGCCTGGGTCGGCGCGGAGGTCATCATGCCGCCGTGCTTGCGGATCTCCAGCAGCGGCATCAGCACCGCCGGGTCGCCCGCGACGAAGGCCGCCCGGTAACCGGCCAGGTTGGACCGCTTGGAGAGGGAGTGGACGGCGAGGATGCCGTCGTAGGAGCCGCCGTTGACGTCCGGGTGCAGGACCGAGACCGGGTCGGCCTCCCAGCCGAGTTCCAGGTAGCACTCGTCGGAGACGATCAGTACGCCGTGCTCGCGGGCCCAGGCGACGATGCCGGTCAGCTCGTCCTTGGAGAGGACCTTGCCGGTGGGGTTGGACGGCGAGTTGAGCCAGAGCAGCTTCAGGTTCGTGGGGTCCAGCTCGCGCGGGTCGTCGTACACCTCGTACTCGGCGCGGGCGAGGCGGGCGCCGACCTCGTAGGTGGGGTAGGCCAGGCGCGGGTAGGCGACCTTGTCGCCGGGGCCGAGGCCGAGCTGGGTCGGCAGCCAGGCGACGAGTTCCTTGGAGCCGACGATCGGCAGGACGTGCCGGTGGGTGACGTCACGGGCGCCGAGGCGGCGCTCCAGCCAGCCGGTGATCGCGTCGCGCAGCGCGGGCGTGCCCCAGACCGTCGGGTAGCCCGGCGAGTCGGCCGCGTCGACCAGCGCCTTCTGGATCAGCTCGGGAACCGGGTCGACCGGCGTGCCCACGGACAGGTCGACGATGCCGCGGGGGTGCGCGGCGGCGGTCTTCTTGTAGGGCTCCAGCTTGTCCCAGGGGAAGGCGGGGAGCCGGTCGGAGACTGCGGACACGGGGCTTGCTCTCTTTCCTCGGTGGGCGAAAACGCCTCGGTCCCGCACGCCCGGGGGTGACCAGGCCGTACGGGACCGAGGCGGCGCGCTCATGCGAGCCGCTGGGCCGGCTGAACGGTCACTCGCCCTGCGGCGGGAGCGCGGCGATGAAGGGGTGGTCGCGCTCGATCAGACCCAGCTTGCTGGCGCCGCCGGGGGAGCCCAGCTCGTCGAAGAACTCGACGTTCGCCTTGTAGTAGTCCTTCCACTCCTCCGGAGTGTCGTCCTCGTAGAAGATCGCCTCGACCGGGCAGACCGGCTCACAGGCACCACAGTCGACGCATTCGTCCGGGTGGATGTACAAGGACCGCTGGCCCTCGTAGATGCAGTCGACCGGGCACTCCTCGATGCACGCCTTGTCCTTCACGTCGACACAAGGCTGCGCGATGACGTAGGTCACGCTGTCGTTCCTCCTCGATAGGGCGCTGGCGGGCCTCCTCAGGCTCCGCCGCCTGGCGCGCGGGAGCGCGGCGTCGTCGATGCCCACACCTAGTATCTCCGTTCCGGAGCGTGATCCGAACAGGAGGGGTGGAGCGACCCGTGGAAATCTCGGTGACAGGACTGCTCAAGGTCCTCATCACCCCAGCAGACGTGGGCAAAAGGGTATCTGTACGGCAGTTGACGGGATCGGGTGCGGCGGGCGAGAAGTTCACCGACACGGTAGGCGTTCTCACATCCTGGGACGACGACGGCGTGCTCATGATCACACGGCGGGACGGCCGGGTGGTCAGGGTCGAGGCGTCGTCGCTGGTCGCGGGCAAGGTCGTGCCGTCCGCCCCGGCGCGTCGCCGGGGTCCGGCGGCGGGGTACGAGGAGCTGGCGCGGGTCGCCGCGCGGGCGTGGCGTCCGGTGGAGAGCGAGTGGCTCGGCGAGTGGGAGCTGCGGGCCGCGGGCGGCTTCACCCGGCGGGCCAACAGCGTGCTGCCGCTCGGTGAGCCGGGCCTTCCGCTCGACGCGGCCCTGACTTCCGTAAGACGCTGGTACGGCGAGCGCGGACTGCCCGCCTACGTCCAGACCGCCACCGGTGCCGAGGGCACGCAGGAGCTGCTGTCGGCGGAGCTGGAGCGGCGCGGCTGGACGCGGGAGGTCACGGCGGAGCTGTGGACCGGGGCGCTGGCGCCGGTCGCGGACCGGGACGGGTGTGCCGGCGTGGTGCTCTCCCGCGAGGCGGACGAGGCGTGGCTCGCGCGGTACGGGCGCGAGGGAGTGAGCGAGGTGGCCCTGCGGGTGCTGAACGGCGGACCGTCGGTGTGGTTCGCCCGCGTGCCCGGCGCGGACGGCGAGCCGCCGGCCGCGATCGGGCGGTGCGTGGTGGACGGCCGGTGGGCCGGTTTCGCCGCGGTCGAGGTCGATCCGGCCCGGCGCCGCCAGGGGCTGGCCACGGACGTGATGGCCGCACTGGCCCGGCGCGCCTTGGACGAGGGCGCCTCGGCGGCGTGGCTCCAGGTCGAGGAGGACAACGAGGGCGCGCGGCGGCTGTACGACGCTCTCGGCCTCGCCCCGCATCACGCCTACCACCACTACCGGGAGCCGGACGCGGCCGGCTCCGGGCGGTCGTAGGAGCCCGTGGTGGACGCCCAGGAACCGGCCCGGCGCCCCGCTTTCCCACCCCCGTACCCGCCTCCGCCGGAGCGGTCGGCGGAGCTGCGGCGGCGGTTCGCGGAGGAGGCGCGGTCGCAGTGGCCCGACCTGTCCGCGCTGTGCCTCATGATCGGCGCGGAGGCGGACGGCACGCTGGACGAGGCCGGGATGGACGCCGCCCAGATCGAGCTGGACGAACTCGCCGGGCGGTTGCCGTACCGGCCGGGCGAGCCGCTGGCGTGGGCGCGGGCGGTGGGCCGGCTGCTGGGCGGGACCAACGGGTTCTGCGGCACGGCCGGGGAGTACGAGCGGCTGGAGTCCTCGCTGCTGCACTCGGTGCTGCGGCGGCGGCGCGGGCTGCCGATCCTGCTGTCGGTGGTGTGGATGGAGGTCGCCCGGCGGGCCGGCGCCCCGGTGTACGGGGTCGCGCTGCCGGGTCACTTCGTGGTCGGCTTCGGCACGGCGGGCGACCGGGTCCTCGCGGACCCCTTCGAGGGTGGGCGGGTCCTCAGCGGCATGGACACCGAGCTGCTGGTGGCCGGGGCGACGGGCGCGCCCCTGGAGCCCTCGATGCTGGTCCCGGCGGCCCCGCTCCAGGTCATCCAGCGCATCCTGAACAACATACGCGCCTGGGCCACCGCCCGCCCCGAGCGCTCCGACGTCGCCCTCTGGGCCGTCGAACTCGCCATGCTCCTCCCCTCCCGCCCGGCCCGCCTCCGCTACGACCGCGCCCGTCTCCTGGTCCAACGCGGCGCCTTCACCGAGGGCGCGGCCGAACTGGAGGCATACGCGGAACTGGTCTCGGTGGTGGACCCCACAGCCGAGGAGAAGGCGAGGGCCCAGGCCCACGCGGCGAGGGCCTTGCTCAACTGACCGGGCTCAGAGCCAGCCCTTCTCCCGGGCGATCCGCACGGCCTCCGCCCTGTTGCGGGCCGCCAGCTTCTGGATGGCGGTGGAGAGGTAGTTGCGGACCGTGCCCTGGGAGAGGTGGAGGGTCTGGGCCAGTTCGGCGTTGGTGGAGCCGTCGGCGGCGGCGCGGAGGATTTCGCGTTCGCGGTCCGTGAGGGGGTTGGCGCCCTCCGCCAGGGCCGCGGCGGCCAGGGTGGGGTCGATGACGCGTTCACCGGTGAGGACCTTGCGGACGGCGGCGGCGAGTTGGGCGGCGGGGGCGTCCTTGACGAGGAAGGCGTCCGCGCCCGCTTCCATGGCGCTGCGGAGGTAGCCGGGGCGGCCGAAGGTGGTGAGGACGACGAGCTTCACGCCGGGGTGCGCCCGGTGGACCTGAGCGGCGGCCTCGATACCGGTGCAGCCGGGCATCTCGATGTCGAGCAGGGCCACGTCCACCCCGTGCTCCCCCACGGCGGCCAGCACCTCGTCACCGCGCGCGACCTGCGCGACGACCTCGATGTCGTCCTCCAGCCCGAGCAGGGCGGCGAGCGCCTCGCGGACCATCGACTGGTCCTCGGCCAGCAGGACCTTGATCGTGCTCGTCATGACCCGGATACTACGTCCGCCACGACGGCCGACGGGACGCGGGCGACCACCCGGAACCCCTTGGCGGACCGCCCCGCCTCCAGCGTGCCACCGGCCCCCTGGAGCCGTTCCGCGAGCCCGGTGAGCCCGTTGCCGGGCCCCCTGCCCGAGCCGCCCGAGCCGTTGTCCTCGACGGACAGCTCCAGCACCGGCCCGTCCAGGGTGTGCCGGTGCAGCAGCTCCACCGCGCACCGCTCGGCCCCGCTGTGCCGGACCACGTTGGTGACGGCCTCCCGCAGCGTCCACGCGAGCGCGGCCTCGGCCTCCTCGGGCAGCCCGGCGAGGTCGGGCTCGGCCGGGATCTCGGCGATGACCCCGGCCGCCGTCAACGCGACCTGTGCGCCCGCCAGTTCGGCGGCGAGCCGGGGCCGTCGGTACCCCGTGACGGCCTCGCGCACATCGACCAGCGCCTGCCGGCTGACCCGCTCGATGTCCGCCACCTGCTGGGCGGCCTCCTCCGGCCGGCCGGGCAGCATCCGCCCCGCCAGCTCGCTCTTGAGCGTGATCAGGGACAGCGAGTGCCCCAGCAGGTCGTGCAGGTCACGGGCGAGCCGCAGCCGTTCCTCGTTGGCGGCGAGCTGCGCCACGGTGGCCCGCGCCTTGCGCAGCTCGACGGTGGTGCGGACGAGCTGCCGTACGCCCGTCATGGCGAAGCCGATCAGCACCACCAGCAGGAGCAGGTTCCGCGCCTCCTCCTCGTCGGTGTGCAGTCCGACCAGGTACATCACGGCCGCCGAGGCCGGGATCGCCCAGTAGGTGGCCTTCGTGGGCAGGGTCGCCCCGCAGGCCACCGAGAGGTAGACGAACAGGCCGAGCCAGGCGCTGCCGAGCGTGTAGGCGAGCAGCGGCGCCAGGATGCCGAGGATCAGCAGGAGCAGGACGACGGCCGGTCCGGAGAAGGTCCGGCCCATGTTGCGGAAGACCAGCCCCAGGTAGACCGCGACGAAGGCGGTGAGCCCGACCGCTCCGGCCCAGGTGGCCGCCGTCCCGTGGCCCCCGCTCACCAGGTCGTGGACGGGTGAGCTGAGGAAGACCAGCCAGACGCCGATCCACAGCAGCTTCACCCACAGCTCGCGCCGGCCCTGCGGCGGACGCCCCACGGGGGTGTCCGCCTCGGTCCCGGCGTACCGGTCCTCCGTCATCGCGTTCACGCCTTCAGCGTGTCCTTCCGGTACAGCCAGGCCGCTCCGCCCGCGAAGAGGACGAAGTACACGGCGAGGACGGCGACGTCCCGCGCCTGCGGGGCCTGGCTCTGCTCGACCGCACGTCCCAGGGCAGCGTACGCGTACGTCGGCAGCCACTCGGCGATGTCCTGGAGCCACCTCGGGAAGCCGGCCGAGGGCATCCACAGGCCGCCGAGGAGGGAGAGCGCGAAGTAGACGATCATCGTGATGGGCCGTACCGCGTCCCCGGAGGCGAGGTAGCCGATGGCGACGCCGAGCGCGGCGAAGACGAGGCTCCCGGCCCAGATGACGCCGGTGAGGGCGAGCCACTGCCAGGCGTCGAGCCGTACGTCCTTCACGACGGCGGCCACGATGAACACCATCACGATGGACGGCAGGCTCACCACGGCCGCGCTGGCGGTCTTGGCGAGGACGTACCCGTGGCCGGGCAGCGGGGTCAGGCGGAGCTGGCGCACCCAGCCGCTCTCCCGCTCCTTGGCGATGCGCTCGCTGTTGCCCATCAGGACGGCGGTCAGGGCGCCGAAGGAGGCCATGGAGACCATCAGGTAGGTGGCGACGGTCAGACCGGTGCCGTCCACCTTCTCGTCGGTGCCCGAACTGCCCGCGAAGATCAGGAAGATGATCGAGGGGTAGAGCACGGAGAAGAACAGGAACTTGCGGTTGCGCAGAGCGCGGGCGAGTTCCAGCCTGATCAGGGCCCGTGAGGCGAGGATGCCGGTCATGCGCGCTTGGCCTCCTCGGCCTCGGTGATGGCGACGAAAGCCTGCTCCAGGCCGAGCCCGGCGACTTCCAGGTTGCGGGGGTAGAGGCCGAGCCCGTACACGGCGTGCACGGTGGCGTCGGCGTCGGAGGACTGGATACGGACGGTCTGCCCGGAGACGTCGAGCGAGGTCAGCGCGGGCAGGGCGGCCAGCGCGGTCTCGTCGATGGTGCCGGTCAGGTCGAAGGAGACCCGGCGGGCGCCCGCGCGGGCCTTGATCTCGGCGGCGGTGCCGTCGGCCAGGAGCCGGCCCCGGTGCAGGACGAGCACGCGGTCCGCGATGGCGTCGGCCTCTTCGAGGTAGTGGGTGGCGAAGAGGACCGTACGGCCCTGGTCGGCCTGTTCGCGCATGGTGGCCCAGAACGCGTGACGGGCGGAGACGTCCATGCCCGTGGTCGGCTCGTCCAGCACGATCAGGTCGCTGTCCCCGGCGGTGGCCAGGGCGAAGCGGACGCGCTGGGCCTGGCCACCGGAGAGCTTGTTGACCTTGCGGTCGGCGATCTGCGCGACGCCCGCGCGGGCCAGCACGTCGGAGGCGGGGCGCGGGCGGGGGTGCAACGAGCAGGCGAGGCCGACCAGTTCGGCGACCGTCACGTCCTCCATCAACCCACCGCTCTGGAGCATCGCCCCGACCCGCCCGGCGACGATGGCCTCGCGCGGGCCGGTCCCGAACACGGTCACCCGGCCCTCGTCCGGCTGCTTCAGCCCGAGCAGCAGATCGAGCGTGGTGGACTTGCCCGCGCCGTTGGGCCCGAGCAGCGCGACGGTCTCCCCGGGCCGCAGCGCGAGCGACAGCCCGTCCACCGCCCGCACACTCCCGTACGCCTTGCTCACCTGCTCGAACCCGGCCACCACCGGCACGTCGGTCGCGGTCGCCACCGCTGTCGTTGTCATGCCCTCCATGCTGGCCGGGAGGGGGGTGGGGGCGGCAGTGCCGTCGGTCCTGAGTGCCGGATGACAGATGTCATACGACAGTGAGGGCACCCGGAGTGTCTCCGGATGCCCTCACTGTGCCGTGCGCGGCTAGTTCGGCTTGGTGTCGATGACGCCGACGCGCTCCGCCGTGGTCCTGCCGACCAGGGCCTTGCGCAGGGCCGCCACCACGTCCTGCGGGAGCACGTCCCGCTTGCCGGTGGCGCTCTCCACCTTCACGCCCTCGAAGGTGGTGCCGTACGCCTCCTTGAGCGCCTCGAGGTTGTAGGTGTCGGTGAGCTTGCCGCCCACCGCCTTGAACCCGAGGATCTTCGGCAGCGAGCGGGGGCCGAAGTTGATGCTGTGCGCCGCGTCGACCCGGACGGTGACGAGGTTCGACATGGCCGGCTCGGCGAACGCCTTCATCTCGCGGTCGACCTCGGCGTTCGGCACCGTCGGCCGCTTGGTGGTGGTGGGGACGGTGACCGGGGTCGCGGTGCCCGTCTCCACCAGGGTGCGGTACGCCTGCTCGACGGCCTTGGTGGAGCCGGCCGCGTCGATGGCCTTGCCGGGCTTGCCGTAGACCGCGACGGCCTTGCCGGACTCGAACTTGATGCCGCCCTCGACGACCGAGCCCGAACCGCCGCCCGCCTGCTGGAGGGCGACCTGGAGCTTCTCCTCGTCCACCGGGGTGACCGGCTGGACGACCCGCTTCTGCCCGAAGAGGGAGCCGATCACGGAGAGCGGATTGTAGTCGCTCTTGGCGGCGTCGCTGACCGTGGCCTGGTAGTCGAACTGGAGGCCCGCCTTGTCCGGGGTGAGGGCTACGTTGCCGCCGCCCACGGAGAGCTGGAGCGGCTTGTTGACCCGGTCCCGGAAGGCGTCGTCGAGCTTCTTGACCGCGTCGTCACGGGTGCCGCCGCCGATGTCCACACCGAGCACGGTGGTGCCCTTGGGCACATCCGTGCGGTTCATCAGCAGCCCGGCGCCGTAGGCACCGCCCACGACGACGACCACACCGGCGACCAGCAGCATCAGCTTGCTGCGGCCCTTCTTCTTCGGCTGCGGCGCGGCCTTCGCCTGCGGGGCGGGCGGCTTGGGAGCCGTGTACGCCGGGCGGTCGGCGGCCGGGGTCGGGCCGAACGGGTCGGCCTCGTCGCCGGGGAAGACCGGGATGCCGCTGGTGACGGTGTGCCCGGAGACGGCGCCGTGCGGCGTGCGGCCGGGGGCGTTGGGGGCGGCGGCGAGCTGCTGCGGGGTGAGGATCGCGGTGTCGTCGCCGAGGGGGTTGCCGGGCTGGGGAGCACCCTGCGGACCGCCCTGGGGGCCCTGCGCGCTCTTGGGCGCGCCGCCGGGCGCGCGGAACGCGGGCGGGCCGTCGAAGGGCTCGCCGGGCTCCATGCCGCGCATGCCGGGGGCGCCGGGCGCGTTGCCCGGGACCGGGCGGGTCGGCAGCGGGCCGTCGCCGGTGACCGGGCCGCCGGTCGGGCCCGCGGGGCCCTTCGGGCCGGGGGCGCCCTGGCCGCCGGGACCGTTGAAGCCACTCGGACCGCCGGGGCCGCCATGGCCGCCCGCGCCGGGGACACCCGGACCAGCGGCTGGGGCGCCGCCGTTGTCGGAGAAGAACGGCAGGTCGTCGCGGGCGGGCTCGCCCGGGCGCGTGCCGCCGCGCGGGCCCGAGGCCAGCGCCTCGGTCACGTCGAACGAGCCGGTGCCGCCGCCGTGGCCCGGCGCGACGGGGCCACCGGTGGCGCCGGACATGCCGGAGCCGTTGGTGCCGCCGGGGCGGGGGGCGTTCGGCGCGGGGGCTCCGGCGGGGCCGGGGCCGAGCGCGGGGGCGCCGGGGCGCGGAGCGCTCGTACCGGCGGCGGAACCGCCCGGCACTCCGGCGCCGTTGGTGCCACCGCCGCCCGAACCACCCTTGGGGGCGCCGGACTTGCGGGGAGCGAACCACTCGCTGGTCTTCTCCTCCGCCTGCGGGGCGGGCTCGGCGGCCGGCTCGGGCGCGGGCGGCGCGGCGGGCTCGGGCCGCGCGTGGGCGCCCGGCTCGTTACCGCCGCTCTCGTTCTCGCCGACGGTCTTGCGCATGACGACCGGCGGAATCGGCCGCGATCCGGGGATGTTGATCCGGATGCGCGTGGTCAGCGTGGTCTCGGTCTTGCGCTCCTCGGGACGCGCGTCCGGACTTCCCGCGCCGGTCCCGTCGCCGGAAGCCATGGGGGTCCCGTACGGCGGGGTGCCGGAGGGGTATGCGGCTCCGCCGCGCCCGTTGGGCCCGGAGGACGGAGTGTCAGTTTCACGACTCAAGGCAGGTTCTCCCGGTTGGCTCCGCCGCCCGTCACGACCTCAGCGGGCATCTCGGCGGCGCGCACCACCATACTGGCCACCTCTGGCGCGAATCCCACGACCGCCGGGGAAATCCGCACCGGACCCGCACGAGGGCCACGCGAAGTGGTACGTCACTTGCCAAGTCGGTCGGAGTCGGCGTCGGGTTGCCGTCCGGGGGCCAAGGTGGCGCAGATCACAGCGAGGGCCATGCCGCCGAGCAGGAAGACGTAGGAGCCGCCGCCCGCGCCGAACAGGAAGTCACCTTCCGGGCGGCTGGCGGTGAGCAGGATGACGGCGACGACCCAGCCGAGCACCGGCGCGACCGCGCCCGAGCGTCCGCGCAGCGCGTAGCCCCCGCCGAGGAACAGCCCGCCCGCGCCCGCGAGGGCGAGCAGCAGGCCGAGCGGGAACCAGGCGGCCTGCACCAGCGCCCCGGCGACGCCGACGACCGCGCCGAGCAGGCACAGCCCGAGCAGCGCGGCCATCCGGCCCAGCGACGGGCGTTGCAGCGGCTGGGCGAGCATGGAGCCGCTCATGAGGCCACCTCCACTCCGGCGAAGAGGTCGGTCTCGCCGGGCTCGGCGCTGCCTTGCGCCAACTCGTAGTACTCGGTGCTGAACAGCGGCTGGGCCAGGTCGTTGGAGAGCGCGAAGTACTCGCCTGCGACGGTGATCTGGGTGGCGTGGGCACGCATCGCGGCGGCCTTGGCGGCGGCGTACGCGGTGCCGTCGACGGTGGTGGTGATGCGTTCGTCCGGGACCACGCCGGGCAGGTCGGCGATGTCGGCGCTCTTGCCGAACGGCAGGCCGGGCAGCTCGTCGGCGAGCCGCGCGAAGGCGTCCTCGACGACCGTGCGGGGCATGCGGTTCCAGTAGACCTTGGCCACCCGGTGCCCGCGGCCGGCGGCCAGCTCGACGGCGCGCATGGTGACGCGGTGGGCCTGGATGTGGTCGGGGTGGCCGTACCCGCCGTTGTCGTCGTACGCGACGACGACCTGCGGCCGAACCTCCACGATCACGTCCGCGAGCGCCCCGGCGGCCTCGTCGAGGTCGGCCTGCCAGAAGGCGGCGGGGTCCTCGTTGTCCGGCAGCCCCATCATCCCGGAGTCCTGGTACCCGAGCAGCCGCACGTCACTGACGCCCAGCTCCCCCAGGGCGGCGTCCAGCTCGCCCTTCCGGTACGCCCCGAGCGCGGCCCCCTCCAGATGTCGCAGCTCCGGCGGGATCACCTCCCCCCGCTCCCCCAGCGTGCAGGTCACCAGAGTCACGTGCGCCCCCTCGGCCACGTACTTGGCCATGGTCGCGCCGTTGTTGATGGACTCGTCGTCAGGATGCGCGTGCACGAGCAGCAGACGCCGAGCGGGCAGTTCGGTCATGGGGTCCAGCGTACGAGGAAGGGGGCGAGGGTTCAGGACGCGCCCTGCGTGGTGCTGTCGTCGGCGTAGCGCGGCAGGCCGTCCGTCGGGATGGTCCACTCCGCGATGGTGACCTCCTCGCCGTAGACGAAGTCCTTGCGGGTGGCGTAGCGCGGCCCGGCGGGGGTGGGGTGGATGTCGGTGAAGACGGCGCCGGAGCCGGTGCGGGGGTCGAAGACGGCGCAGACGGGAATGCCCAGCAGCGGGTAGTCGCGGATCTTGCCGACCCAGTCGTTCTCCGGATTGGAGCGGGAGACGACCTCGACGGCGGCGATGAGCGTCCGGGGGTCGAACGCGCCGTCCCCCTCCATGTCTGCCTCGGCGATCACCATCACGTCGGGGTGCCGCATGACGCCCTCGGCCGCGTCCTCCACGTCGGGTTCGCCCGTGTGGGCCACGAGCTCCTCCGGCATGACCTTCTCCAGGCGCTTCCGCAGGCGCAGCACGGTCAGCTCGTGCTGCCTCCCGGGCGACCTCATGTCGTGGACGATCCCTTCCCTGGTGATCTCGAATTTGCCCGGAAGGGTGTCGTCCATGGACTGAACGAATTCCCGCACGGCCCGGTACTGGTGAGGGGTGCCCTGGCGTGCGTGGTCCGGTGCGGTGGCCATGGCGCTCGCTCCTCCTGTCGGCCCTGAGGTGCCTGCGTCCTCGGGCGGGGCAAGGATCGTCGCCTTCATGCTAGGCGTCCTCCGGGAGAGCAGTCTCGGCAGCGGCCCGGTGTCGGGGCGCGGAAGGCTCGGTCGCAGTTGTCGCAGTTGTGCAGGGGGTGGCGTACCGGGCGTTCGGGGGCGGGTGGCGCGAACGGGGGCGGGGGTGGGAGGAAAGCGGTCAGGCGGTGGGCCAGGAGGGCGGCCGGGCGGTGCAGAGGGGCCTCGGGGAGGTTCGAGAGGAGGGCGTGGCGTACTGCTGCCGGGGTGACGTCCCGCTCCAGCCAGGCGGCGACGCCGGGGGCGAGGTGGTCCGTGTCGGCGGCGGAGAGCAGCAGACGGGTGTCATGGCGGCGCAGGTCCGCGAGGACGTCGGTGGCGGCCTGGAGGAGTGCGGGGGCTGAGCAGGAAGGGGACGGCACGGCGGAGAGGGCCTTGCGGCGGGGTCCCGGCGCACAGTCACCGGGGGCGGGCCGCATCGACCGGTCGCTCCCGCGCTCACGGTCCGCGCTCTCGTGGTCAGGCCGGTGGCGACGCGCGGCCGGGGGCTGGTTGCAGGAGATCGTGCGGGTGACGATGCGCCCGTCGGGGATGCGCAGCCGCTCGCGGCGCAGGTAGCCGTGCTTCTCCAGTTCGCGCAGGGCGGCGGCGATACGGGCGACGCCCTCGGGGAAGCGGGCGGCCAGGCTCTTGATGTCGATACGGGAGCCTCGCGGCAGCGACTGGATGTGCGTCCCGAGGCCGATCGCCAGCAGGGAGAGGTCCGCGTGCTGGGCGAGGTGGTTGCCGATCACCGTGAAGCGGGCGGTGTGGCGGGAGTTGTCGTGGATGAGACCACCCTGGTTCGGGTGGTCGTGGCCCGCAATGCGGGACCGGACGCGCGAGGGCGCGCTAGGGTTCTGGGTACCCATCGGGAAGCTCTCATCTTCCTTGGTGGTCAGGCCCTCGCACTGGGATGCCACTCCCGGCGGGGGCCGACGTATGTCTGCGGTTGTTGCGCTGAGCGTAGAGCCGCCGAGGGTGGCAATTGCCAGCGGAAACAGGGATGTTCACCCGCCCGAGTGAGCGAGGCCCTGCGGGCCGGCCACGGGCGGGAGGGGTGGGGCTTGGTGGGGTGCCTTTCCCCCGGTGTTCCTGGTCTTGATGACCACCCGTCCCACCGGAGCACGCCGCACCGGGTTCCGGTGCGGCGAAGTCCGGGAGACGTAGACGGCCTTCGTCGCCGGCGCCCGCGACTGACATTCGACGACCCCGGCACAGCCTCGCCGGGGCCGGTCCCGGACCGCATCCCCCTTGACGCCACCCCCCGCACCGGTACAGTGCAATGAGCGGCATGCCCGCGCCCCACGTCAGGCGCCGGTGTCGCGTTCCTCTCTCAGCCTTCGTGCCGACGGTCTTCGACCGGGCCGGGCTTCTTCGCATCAGCGCCTCGTGACCAGGGCTTTCATCGCCCCGCCAGAGGTGTCGTTCCCGTCGCCCGGAGGCAGGCGTGTCCGCCCCTCCGTGATCTGCGGCCCCTTCCTCTTCCCTGCCGTTTCCCGTCCCGAAAGGACACCCCGACCATGACCACCACCCTCGAACCCCCCACCCAGGTCCGGGACACCCCGGCCACCCGGACCGTCACCGGCGTCCTCGACATCGACGCGCACGGCAAGGGCCACCTGCGGGCCGCCGCGAGCCTTCTGCCCTCCCCCGCCGACCCCGACGTGTCCCCGGCCCTGATCCGCCGCCACGGCCTGCGCAAGGGCGACCTCGTCGAAGGCGTCGCCGGACCCCAGCGCGCCCTCACCGAAGTCACCGGCACCGACGGCCGCGCCCCCGGAGGGCAGCGCAGACACTTCCGCGACCTGACCCCCCTGCACCCCCACGACCGGCTCCGCCTGGAGCACCCCGCCTCCGGCCTGGCCGGCCGCCTGACCGACCTGCTCGCCCCCGTCGGCAAGGGACAGCGCGGCCTCCTCGTCGCCCCGCCCAAGAGCGGCAAGACCGTCCTGCTCCAGCAGCTCGCCGCGGCCGTCGCGGGCAACCACCCCGAGTGCCGTCTGATGGTGCTGCTGCTGGACGAACGCCCGGAGGAAGTCACCGACATGCGCAGGTCGGTACGCGGGGAGGTCTACGCCTCCACCTTCGACCGCCCCGCCAAGGACCACATCGCGCTCGCGGACCTCGTCGTGGAGCGGGCCAAGCGGCGGGTGGAGGCCGGGGAGGACGTGGTGATCCTGCTGGACTCGCTGACCCGGCTCTGCCGGGCACACAACAACGCCTCGGCGGCGGGCGGCCGTACCCTCAGCGGGGGCGTCGACGCGAGCGCGCTCCTGGGCCCCAAGCGGTTCTTCGGGGCGGCGCGGCAGGCGGAGGAAGGCGGTTCGCTGACCATCCTCGCCACCGCACTCGTGGACACCGGCTCACGCGCCGACGGCTACTTCTTCGAGGAGCTGAAGGGCACCGGCAACATGGAACTCCGGCTGGACCGTGAACTGGCCGGCCGCCGCGTCTTCCCGCCCGTGGACATCGACCGCACCGGCACCCGCCGCGAGGAACTCCTGTTCACCCGCGAGGAGTTGACGATCACCAGGGGCCTGCGCCGCGCCCTGCGCTCACACGGGGACACGTCCCTGGAAACCCTGCTGGAGCGACTGCGGGAGACGCCGGACAACGCCACGTTCCTGCGCCGCGTCCAGCCCACACTGCCGTCGACTTAAGCGCCGGGCACGGCAGGCGGGGCGACAACAACCGTCGTCACCCCGGCCCGCGTCAGAACTTGATGCTGCCGATCATGCTGGCGACGTTCGTGGTCAGCTCGCTGATCGTGGGTGCGATGGTCGAGGAGGCGAGATAGAAGCCGAGGAGCATGCAGATGGCAGCGTGTCCCCCCTTCAGTCCCGACTTCTTGATCAGCAGGAAGACGATGATCGCCAGCAGCACCACCGCCGAAATCGAGAGTGCCACGGCGGCTCACCTCCAATGAATCCCAGGGACACGGGGGGTTCGGACTATGGGGGTTGTGACTCGGTACAGCCCCGGCGAACCGGCCCGGAAGCCAAGTCCACGCGGACGCCGCCAGGTTCATACCCACGCAGCGACATTGATCATAACTATGTGTGCTCGCGCATCGCTCGGCGCACGGCCGCACAAGGGGGCGCATGGCCAATATGGTCGGGCCATGACGACCCAGACAGCCGGCACCGACTCCTTCCCCCGCCGACACGCCCGGACCCAGCGCTTCTCGCTCGGCGCGCCGCGCGCGTTCACCGTGGCCCCCGACGGCTCCCGTGTCGCGTTCCTGCGCTCCGGCTCCGGCACGGACCGCGCCAACTCCCTGTGGGTACTGGACACCACGGACGGCACCGAACGCCTCGCCGCCGACCCCCGCGCCCTCCTCGCGGGCGCCGACGAGGAGCTGTCCCCCGAGGAACGCGCCCGCCGCGAGCGCAGCCGCGAAGGCGGTGCGGGCATCGTCGGATACGCCACCGACGCCGCCGCCGAACTGGCCTCTTTCGCCTTGTCGGGGCGGCTGTTCACGGCCGAGCTGCGCGCCGGCACCGCACGTGAACTGCCCGTCCCCGGCCCGGTGATCGACCCCCGCCCGTCCCCCGACGGCACCCGTGTCGCGTACGTCGCCGGCGGCGAGCTGCGCGTCGTCGGCGCCGAGGGTGCCGACGACCGGGCGCTGGCCACCCCCGAGAACGACGAAGTGACCTACGGCCTCGCGGAGTTCATCGCGGCCGAGGAGATGGACCGTACGCGGGGCTTCTGGTGGTCCCCGGAGTCGGACCGGCTGCTGGTGGCGCGGGTGGACGACACGCCGGTGCGGCGCTGGTGGATCGCGGACACGTCACACCCGGACCGTGAGCCACACCACGTGCGCTACCCGGCCGCGGGGACCGCCAACGCGGAGGTGACCCTGTTCGTCATCGGCCTGGACGGCACCTGCACCGAGGTCCGCTGGGACCGCGAGCAATACCCCTATCTGGCGCGAGTGCACTGGTCACAGGCGGGTGCGCCGCTCCTCCAGGTGCAGTCGCGGGACCAGCGGAGTCAGCTCGTCCTCACCCTCGACCCGGACACCGGCGAGACCCGGACGCTGCACGTCGACGAAGATCCAACATGGCTGGATCTTTTCGCCGAGGTGCCCGCCTGGACCCCCTCCGGCCGACTGGTCCGCATCGCGGACGAGGACGGCGCGCGGGTCCTCACCGTGGGCGAACGCCCGCTGACCGGGCCCGAGTTGCACATCCGCGCGGTGCTGGACGTGTCGTCGGACGACGTACTGGTCTCGGCCTCCGCGGGAGAGGCGGCCGAGGACCCCGAGACCGGCGAGATCCATGTGTACCGGGTCGGCGAAGCGGGGGTGGAGCGCGTCTCCCAGGAGCCCGGTGTGCACTCGGCGGTGCGCGCGGGCGACGTGACCGTGCTGATCTCCGCGACGCTGGACAGTCCCGGCGCCCGGGTCCAGGTGCTGCGTGACGGAAAATCGGCGCTCGGTGTCCGCTCCTACGCCGAAGACCCCGGTTTGTCCCCCGGCGTGACCCTGACCGAGGGGGGCGCACGGCGAATTCCGTGCGCCGTGCTTATGCCATCGGACTACCCCGATGACACTCCCCTGCCCGTCCTGCTCGACCCCTACGGGGGCCCGCACGGCCAGCGGGTCGTCGCCGCCCACAACGCCCATCTGACCTCGCAGTGGTTCGCCGACCAGGGCTTCGCGGTGATCGTCGCGGACGGCCGGGGCACCCCCGGCCGCTCCCCCGAGTGGGAGAAGTCGATCCACCAGGACTTCACGGTTACCCTCGACGACCAGATCGACGCCCTGCACGACCTCGCCAAGCGCTACCCGCTCGACCTCTCCCGCGTGGCCATCCGGGGCTGGTCGTACGGCGGTTACCTCTCCGCGCTGGCCGTCCTGCGCCGCCCGGACGTCTTCCACGCGGGGGTCGTGGGCGCCCCGGTCACCGACTGGCGGCTGTACGACACCCACTACACCGAGCGCTACCTGGGCGACCCCGCGGCGGACCCGGAGAGCTACGCCCGCAACTCCCTGATCACCGACGAGGGCCTCTCGGACCCCGCCGAACCGCACCGGCCCATGATGATCATCCATGGTCTCGCCGACGACAACGTGGTGGCCGCACACACCCTCCGGCTGTCCTCCGCCCTGCTGGCCGCCGGCCGCCCGCACGAGGTGCTCCCGCTGTCCGGCGTCACCCACATGACCCCGCAGGAGCAGGTCGCGGAGAACCTGCTCCTCCTCCAGGTCGACTTCCTCAAGCGCGCCCTGGGCGGGCCGAGCGGGCCCGAACAGCGTTAACGCACAGGCAACTTCACCGAAGCCGCTCCGATATACGCACCCGCGAGGCTGATCGCGTACGGCCGTGCGGGTGCCGTGAAGCGGGCCGGGATACGCCATGTCATCCCGGCCCGTTGCCGTGCCCCTCCATCGCCCCCGGCACCACCCGCCGCTCCGCCGCGAACAGACACGCCGACGGATGCGCGACCGGCCCCCCGGCCGCCCGGAACTCCTCCGGCACCGCCAGCACCGGCACCTCGACGGCGCACCGCTCCTGGGCCTTCCAGCACCGGGTGCGGAACCGGCACCCCGAGGGGATCGCGGTTGGGGACGGCACATCACCGCTCAGGATGATCCGCTCCCGGTGCGCCCGCGCCTCCGGATCGGGCACCGGCACCGCCGACAGCAGTGCCTGGGTGTACGGGTGCGTGGGGTGCTCGTAGATCTCCGCGTCCGTGCCGGTCTCCACGATCCGGCCCAGGTACATCACCGCGACCCGGTCCGAGATGTGCCGCACGATCGACAGGTCGTGCGCGATGAACACGTAACTCAGTCCGAACTCCGCCTGGAGCCGCTCCAGCAGGTTGATCACCTGCGCCTGCACCGACACGTCCAGCGCGGACACCGGCTCGTCCGCGACGATCACCTCGGGGCGCAGCGCCAGCGCCCGCGCGATGCCGATCCGCTGCCGCTGGCCGCCGGAGAACTGGTGCGGATAGCGGTTGAGGAACTCCGGGTTGAGCCCCACCACCTCCAGCAACTCCTGCACCTGGCGCCGCCGTTCGCCCTTCGGTGCGACCTCGGGGTGGATCTCGTAGGGCTCTCCGACGATGTCCCCCACCGTCATCCGGGGGTTGAGCGAGGTGTACGGGTCCTGGAACACCATCTGGATGTTCCGGCGCACCTCCTTCAGCCGGCGCCCGGACGCGCCGGTGATGTCCTCGCCCCGGAACCGGATCTCGCCCTCGGTGGGCCGTTCCAGATGGCAGAGCAGCTTGGCCACCGTGGACTTGCCGCACCCAGACTCCCCCACGATGCCGAGGGTCTCGCCCCGGCCGAGGGCGAAGTCGACGCCGTCGACGGCCTTCACCGCGCCGATCTGCTTGCGCAGCACGATGCCCCGGGTCAGCGGGTAGTGCTTGACCAGGCCGCGCGCCTCCAGCACGGGTTCAGCCGTCGAGGCCATCGAGGCACTCCCTCCAGAAGTGGCAGGCGCTCACCCGGTCCGGCCCGGCCGGGTACAGCGGGGGCTCGTCCGTGCGGCAGACGTCCCGCGCCATCGCGCAGCGCGGATGGAAGGCGCAGCCGGCCGGGATGTGGGTCAGGCTGGGCGGCAGGCCCTTGATGGCGTACAGCTCGCGGCCCTTGTGGTCGAGGCGGGGGATGGAGTCGAGCAGGCCGCGCGTGTAGGGGTGGGCCGGCGCCTTGTAGATGTCGTGCACGGGCGCCGACTCCACGATCCGGCCCGCGTACATCACGGCGATCCGGTCGGCCACGTCCGCGACGACGCCGAGGTCGTGGGTGATGAGGACGAGCCCCATGTCGTACTCCCGGCGCAGCTCCGCGAGGAGGTCCATCACCTGGGCCTGGACGGTGACGTCGAGTGCCGTGGTGGGTTCGTCGGCGATGACGAGGGCGGGTTCCAGCGCGATCGCCATGGCGATCATGATCCGCTGGCGCATACCGCCGGAGAACTGGTGCGGATAGTCCCGCACCCGCTGGGCGGCGCCGGGGATGCGCACCCGGTCCATCAGCTCGACGGCCCGCTTGCGAGCGTCCTTGCGGGACATCCCCCGGTGCACGGTGAACATCTCGCCGAGCTGGTCACCGACCGAGAGCACGGGGTTGAGGGCGGAGAGCGCGTCCTGGAAGATCATCGCCATTCCGGCGCCCCGGATCTTCCGCCGCTCCTCCTCCTTCATGGTGAGCAGGTCGCGGCCCTGGAAGAGGATCTGGCCGCCGGTGATCCGGCCGGGCGGCATGTCGAGGATGCCCATCACGGCCTGTGCGGTCACCGACTTGCCGGACCCGGACTCCCCGAGCACGGCGAGCGTCTCGCCCGCGCCGACCCCGTACGACACCCCGTTGACGGCCTTGGCGACGCCGTCGCGGGTGCGGAACTCCACGTGCAGGTCGCGTACTTCGAGCAGCATGGGCGCCGTCACCTCAGCTTCGGGTCGAGGGCGTCGCGTACCGCGTCGCCGAGCATGATGAAGGCCAGGACGGTGACGGCGAGCGCCCCGGAGGGCCAGAGCAGGGCGTGCGGGGCATTGCGGATGTAGGGGGAGGCGGCGGAGATGTCGATTCCCCAGGACACGCTCGGCGGCTTCAGGCCGACGCCGAGGTAGGACAGGGTGGCCTCCAGCGAGATGTAGGTGCCGAGCGCGATGGTGGCCACCACGATGACGGGGGCGACGGCGTTGGGCGCGATGTGCCGCAGCAGCAGCCGGGCGGGCGAGGCGCCGAGCGCGCGGGCGGCCTGGACGTAGTCGTTCTGCCGGGCGGTGATGACGGAGCCGCGGGCGATCCGGGAGATCTGCGGCCAGCCGAGCAGCACCATGAACCCGACCACCGGCCAGACGGTGTTGCTGGTGACCACCGACAGCAGCACCAGGCCGCCGAGGACGACCGGGATGGCGAAGAAGACGTCGGTGATCCGGGACAGCACCGCGTCCCAGGCCCCGGCGAAGAACCCCGCGAGCCCGCCGAGCACCGACCCGAGCAGCGCCACCCCGAGCGTGGCGCACACGCCCACCGTGACCGACGTACGGGCGCCGTAGACGGTCCGGGTGTAGACGTCGCAGCCCTGGCCGTCGAAGCCGAAGGGATGGCCGGGCGCGGGCCCGTCCTGGGCCTTGGCGAGGTCGCAGTCGAGGGGGTTGCCGGAGGTGATGGCCGCAGGCCAGATGGAGATGAAGACCAGGAAGAGGATCACGAGCGCGGAGATCAGGAAGACCGGGTTGCGCCTCAGGTCCCGCCAGGCGTCGGACCAGAGCGAACGCGGCCTGCTGTCGGGCCCGCCGCCCGCCGGTCCGCCCGGCACCCGCTCCAGCGTGGCGGCCTCGCCGGCCGCGAGGTCCATGGTCCCGCCCATGCCGGTCCCGGCGACGGCCCCCCGCGACTTCTGCGACGACGGCTCAGGCATAGCGAATCCTCGGGTCGAGTACCGCGTAGAGCAGGTCCACCAGCAGGTTGGCGACCAGGAAGACCAGGACCAGCACGGTGACGAAGCCGACCACCGTCTGGGTGTTCTGCCGGAGGATGCCCTGGTAGAGCTGGAAGCCGACGCCGTGGATGTTGAAGATCCGCTCGGTGACGATCGCGCCGCCCATCAGCGCCCCGATGTCGGTGCCGATGAAGGTGACGACCGGGATCAGCGAGGTCCGCAGCAGGTGTCGCACGATGACCCGGCGCCGGGGCAGCCCCTTGGCGACCGCGGTACGGACGTAGTCCGAGCGCCGGTTCTCCGCGATGGAGGTACGGGTCAGCCGGGTGACGTAGGCGAGGGAGACCGACGCCAGCACCAGGCCCGGCACGATCAGCTCGTCGAACGGCGCCTCCGGCGAGACCGACGGTTTGATCCACCCCCACTCCACGCCGAGCAGCAGTTGGAGCACCAGGCCGGTGACGAAGGTCGGCACGGAGATCACCACGAGGGTGAGCAGCAGCACCCCGGTGTCGACGGGCCGCCCCCGGCTCAGTCCGGTGACCACGCCGAGGCTGATGCCGACGACGAGTTCGAAGAGGATGGCCACGATGGTCAGCCGGACGGTGACCGGGAAGGCGGCCGCCATCAGCTCGGTGACGGGCTGTCCGTTGAACGCCGTGCCGAAGTCGCCGGTGAAGACGTTCCCCATGTAGGTCGCGTACTGCTGCCAGAGCGGCTGGTCGAGGCCGAACTCGGTCTTGAGCTGGGCGGCGGTGGCCGCGTCGCACTGCCGCTCCCCGCACAGCCCCGCGATGGGGTCGCCCATCACGTTGACCATCAGGAAGATCAGCAGGGTGGCTCCGACGAACACCGGCACCATCTGGAGCAGTCGCCGGACGACGTAGCGTCCCATGGCGCTCAGCTCACCTTGATCTCGTTGTACACCGGCACGCTGAACGGGTTGAGCTGGACGCCGGTGAGGCGCTGGGAGTAGCCCGCGTTGCCGTTCTGGTACCAGAGCGGGATGGCGGCCATGTTGTCCCGGACGACCTCCTCGGCCTGCTGGAAGGTGCTGACCGCCTTGGCCGGGTCGGTCTCGGCGTTGGCCCGGTCCACCAGCTCGTCGAACTCGGAGTTGGACCACTGGCCGTCGTTGGAGGAGGCGCCGGTGAAGTAGAGCGGCTGGAGGAAGTTCTGGATGAGGGGGTAGTCCATCTGCCAGCCCGCCCGGAAGGGGCCGCTCATCTTGTGCTGCCCGAGCTGGTTGCGGAAGTCGGCGAAGGTGCCGACCGGGTTGCCGACGCAGGCGTTGTCGTCGCCGAGGGCGTGGTTGATGGAGTTGCAGACCGCGTCGATCCACTGCCGGTGCGAGCCGGTGTCCGCGTTGTAGGTGAGCTTCAGGGAACCGCCGGGGATGCCGCCGCCCTGCCGCACCAGCCGCTTGGCGGCCGCCGGGTCGTACTCGCAGGCGTGCCCGCACAGGCCCGCCTTGAAGCCGCCGTCGGTGCCGAGGACGGGTGAGGTCCAGTCGGTGGCCGGGGTGCGGGTGCGCTGGAAGATGGTCTTGGTGATCTGGGCGCGGTTGATGGCCATGGAGAGCCCGGTGCGCACCTTCTCCATGCCGGGCCGGTTCCAGCGCTCGTCGTAGTACGGGAAGGCGAGGGTCTGGATGATGCCGGCCGGGGTGTTGATGTACCGCTCGCCGAGGTCGGTCCTGACGTTCTTGAGCTGGGCGGCGGGGATGTCGTCGGCGAGGTCGAGGTTGCCGGCCATCAGGTCGGTGTAGGCGGTGTTGCTGTCGGTGTAGACCTTGAGGATCACCCCGTCGTTGAGCGCCTTGTCGGCGCCCGGGTAGCCGTTCCACTTCCGCAAGGTCATCTGGGAGCCCTTGGTGTAGGACTCGATGGCGTACGGGCCGTTGCCGACCGGGGTCTTCAGCCAGGCGGCGTGGTCGGTGAAGAAGGCGCGGGGCAGCGGGGCGAAGGCGGCGTAACCGAGGGTGTCGGGGAAACCGGAGAACTTCTGGTTGAGGGTGACGGTGAAGGTGCGGTCGTCCACCACCTTGAGCCCGGAGAGGGTGTCCGCGTGCTGGCTCCCCATCTCGGGGTGGACCTGGTCGTAGCCCTCGATGTAGCCGAAGAAGTACGCGTTCTTCTGCTTGTGCTTCAGGCTCGCGCCGTAGTTCCAGGCGTCGGTGAAGGAGCGGGCGGTGACCTTCTCTCCGTTGGAGAAGGTCCAGCCGTCCTTGAGGTGCACGGTGTAGTGGCGGGAGTCGGTGGTCTCGATGGACTGGGCCAGCATGTTCTGGGCCTCGCCGGTCTTCGGGTCGTACCGTTTCAGGCCCCGGAAGACCATGTCGAGCACCTTGCCGCCCTGCACCTCGTTGGTGTTGGCCGGCTCCAGCGGGTTCTGCGGGTCGCCCCAGGAGGAGGTGAGCATCCCGCCGTCCGCCGCCCCGCTCGCTCCCCCGCCGCAGCCGGTGGCCATCAGCACCACCGCGGCGGCGCCGACGAACCATCGGGCGTGCGTGAATCCGCGCATGCTGCCTCCTCAGGGATCACCTCACCGTTACCGGCCAATATCGGCCCGTAGGGAACATCCCGCATGCTCGCCGCCCGATTGCCCCGCCTTTGGGGGGACACGTCAGCCATATGCAGGCAGGTCCGGCACGCCCTCGGTGATCTTGCGGACAAGACGCAATGGATCGCCGCGCAACGTTGCCGAAACGTTGGATCGTGACGCGTCGATGTACGCATTTCGATACCTCGGTATCCGCATATCGAACCTATTGGCCGTTTTACCCGAATGGTCCGGAGTGAAGCACGGATTGATTACGGTCGCGCTACACGCGTAGCTACGGATGCGTCAAGCAGAAGTAAAGAAGGTAAATAGAAGACCAAGTCGACCGAGAATTTATTGACCTTGAATGAATTGCGTTGAAAAAGTCCGGCGTAGCCCGTAGGGGAGCGCCCTGCGGAGTCCTCAGACCCTCCGTGGGCCAGGAGCACCAATGACCACCCCTACTCCATCGGCGGCTGCCGCGCTTGAGGTGACCGACGTTCCCGTCGAGAAGTCGGGTACTCCGGACGGCCCCAAGGGCAGCGAGAGCCGGTCTCCCGGACGGCTCGCCTGGAAGCGTTTCAAGCGCGACCGGACCGGCGTCGTGTCCGCCTTCGTCGTCCTCTTCTTCTTCCTGATCGCCATAGCGGCGCCGCTCATAGCGAAGCTGTACGGCAAGAACCCGTACACCACCTACGCGAGCGACCGGCCCGAGCTGCTGGACGCGTTCTCCTACCCGGTCGGCCCCAACGGCGGCATGAGCTCGGAGTTCTGGTTCGGCGTCGAGCCCCAGCTCGGGCGCGACGTCTTCACCTTCCTGCTCTACGGCATCCGGACCTCGCTGGGCATCGCCCTCGCCGCCACGATCCTCACCACGGTCGTCGGCGTCGTCGTCGGCGTCACGGCCGGCTACCTGGGCGGCAAGACCGACTACTTCGTCGGCCGGATCATCGACATCGTGCTGTCGTTCCCGTCGACGCTGTTCTTCATCGCCTTCATGCCCGTGGTCTACGGCATCTTCATCGCCCCCGACGAGAACGTGCCGACCTGGCTGGTGGCGACCTCGCTGATCATCGTGCTGTCGGCGTTCGGCTGGGCCTCCATCGCGCGACTGCTGCGCGGTCAGGTGCTGGGCCTGCGGGAGCGGGAGTTCGTCGAGGCGGCCAAGGTCACCGGCGCCTCCCCCCGGCGCATCGTGTTCAAGGAGCTGCTGCCCAACCTGTGGACGCCCATTCTCATCCAGTCCACGCTGATGCTCCCGGCCTATGTGACCGCGGAGGCGGGACTTGCCTTCCTCGGCGTCGGCATCACCGACCCGACCCCGGACTGGGGCGTGATGATCGGCCGCGGCGCCTCGTTCTACTCCCAGGACATCACCTTCATGCTGTTCCCCGGCATCTCCATGGTGATCTTCGTCCTCGCCTTCAACCTGCTCGGCGACTCCGTGCGCGACGCGCTCGACCCGAAGTCGAAGCGCTAGCAGGCCAGTTCCACCCCGTCCGGTCCTCCATGACGTCCGGCTGATTCCGATCATCCGAATCTGACACTCACAGGCAGGCTCAGCATGGCTTTTTCCCGTAGGAACTTCCTGATCGCCACCGGTGTGGCCGCGGCCTCCACCAGCGTGCTGACCGCCTGCGGCAGCGGTGACGGCAAGGGTTCCGGCCCCCAGGTCCCGTCCGTGAGCAAGGGCAAGACCATGAACATCCCGGTCGGCACCAAGGCCGACTCGACGGGTCCCGCCCCCGAGGTCTCGGGCGCGGTCAAGGGCGGGACGATCTACTCGCTCGACCAGTTCGACATGGACCACATGGACCCGGCCCAGATCTACGTCTCGACCGAGGCCGCCATCACCGTCCCGATCCTGCGCGGTCTGACCGGCTACCGGATCGACGACAAGGGCGGCTGCACCCTGGTCGGCGACGCGGCCACGGACGCCGGCACCATGAAGGACGGCGGCCGCACCTGGTCCTTCACGATCAAGGACGGCATCAAGTGGGAGGACGGCTCCGACCTCTCCATGGACGACGTCCGCCACACCTTCGAGCGCCTCTTCGCCGGCTTCGTCACCGAGGGTCCGCGCTACGTCCAGCAGTGGCTGGTCGGCGGCGACAAGTACAAGGGCCCCTACGACGGCAAGAAGCTCGCCTCCGTCGAGATCTCCGGCAAGACGATCACCTTCCGTCTCAACGAGCCCCGCGCCGACTTCAACTACACGCTCGCCATGCGTGGTTACTCCCTCGTGTCCAAGAAGAAGGACACCAAGGAGAAGTACGACAAGCGCCCCTTCTCCTGCGGCCCGTACCGCATCGAGAGCCGCAGCATCGGCAAGTCGATGACCTACGTGCGCAACGAGCACTGGGACCCGAAGACGGACTCGATCCGCAACAACTACCCGGACAAGTACGTCTTCCAGTTCGGCTTCCAGCCCGTCGCCGCGACCGACCGCTACATCTCGGACCGCGGCAACGACCAGTACGCGATGTCGATCTTCAACGAGGTCGCCGCCGAGCGCGTCGCCCAGGTGATGACCGACGCCAAGCTCAAGAAGCGCGTCCTCATCGCGGTGGACACGGTCACCTACTACTGGCCGATCAACACCACCCGCATCAAGGACGTCAAGGTCCGCCAGGCCATCAACTGGGCCTGGCCGCACCAGCAGCTCCAGACCATCCGCGGCGGCCGCGCCACCAGCGAGATAGCCACCACGATCCTCAGCCCGGTCACCCCCGGCTACCAGGACTTCGACCTGTACGGCGCGGAGAAGAAGCCCGCCGGCGACCCGGCCAAGGCCAAGGCGCTGCTGAAGGAGGCCGGCAAGGTCGGCCAGAAGCTGGTCATCGCCTACCAGCAGTCGGACAACGCCGTGAAGCAGGCCGTCCAGATCAAGAACGCGCTGGAGGCGGCGGGCTTCGTCGTCGTCAACAAGCAGATCGACAAGTCGACCTTCTACACCCAGATCGGCAAGGTCGACAACGGCTACGACCTCTTCGCCGCCGGCTGGAGCCCGGACTGGCCGAACGGCTACTCCGTGTTCTACCCCTGCTGGAGCGGCAAGAACATCGGCGACGGCCGCAGCAACTACGCCCAGCTCAACGACCCGAGCGTGAACAAGGCGATCGACGCCGCGTCCAAGATCGCGGACGTCGAGGCCGCCAACAAGGCGTGGGGCGCCGTCGACCGCCAGATCATGGAGCTGGCCGCCGTGGTCCCGGACTACCACTCCATCCGCAACTGGATGCACGGGTCCAAGGTCGGCAACGTGATCTACGACTCGGGCAACACCTGCGTCGCGCTCTGCAAGCTGTACGCCATGAAGTAAGCGCGCACGACCCATCGGGGGCGGCCCACGACCGGGCCGCCCCCACCGGCCCCCCTCACCCCGGCGACGGCGCCCCGTCCGGAAAGTCACGCCCCATGCTCCGCTTCCTCGTCCGCCGAGTCTTCGGCGCGCTGGTGATTCTGCTGATCATCAGCGCCGTCACCTTCTGGCTCTTCTACGCCATCCCGCGTGACCCCGCCACGATGTCGTGCGGCAAGAACTGCACGCCCGACATGCTCGCGCAGGTGCGGCACAACCTGGGCATCGACCACCCGGTCCCGGTGCAGTACTGGTACTGGATCAAGGGCATCTTCGTCGGGCGCAGCTACGGCGACTTCGGCGACTGCAGCGCCCCGTGCCTCGGGTACTCCTTCGCCAACCGAGAGCCCGTGCTCGGCACGATCATGGACCGGCTCCCGCTGACGCTGTCGCTGGCGCTCGGCTCGGCCGTCGTCTTCCTGATCTTCGGTATCGGCGCGGGCATGATCGCCGCGGTGAAGCAGGGCAAGTGGCAGGACAAGCTGGCCAGTTCGGCCTCGCTGGTCGCCTCCTCGCTCCAGATCTACTTCGTCGGCTACATCGCCATGTACTTCCTGGTGGCCAAGCTCGACGTCCTGGACAACCCGTCGTACACGCCGCTCACCGAGAACCCGGCCGCCTGGGCCTCGGGCCTGCTGCTGCCGTGGCTGGTGCTGGCGCTGATCTGGACCGCGAACTACACCCGTATGACGCGCTCCCAGCTCGTGGAGACGCTCAGCGAGGACTACGTCCGCACCGCCCGCGCCAAGGGCCTCTCCGCCCGCAACGTGTTCTTCCGGTTCGCCTGGCGCGGCGCGATGGGCCCGATCGTCACCATCTTCGGCATCGACCTGGCCACCCTCATCGGCGGCGCGATGATCACCGAGTACACCTTCAGCCTCCAGGGAGTGGGCCGGCTCGCGGTGGACTCGGTGGAGAAGAGCGACCTGCCCATGCTCATGGGCGTCACCCTGCTGTCGGCCGGCGCGATCGTCGTCTTCAACATCCTCGTCGACGCGGTCTACGGCTTGATCGACCCGCGCATCCGGCTCGCCTGACCTCCGCCCGTCCGACTACCCCCCTCGCATCACCCCCAGGAGCGTCCCCGTGACGAGCACCCATCAGCAGCCGTTCCTCTCCGTCAAGGACCTCAAGGTCCACTTCTCCACCGAGGACGGCATGGTCAAGGCCGTCGACGGACTCACCTTCGACCTGGCCAAGGGCCAGACGCTCGGCATCGTGGGCGAGTCGGGTTCCGGCAAGTCCGTCACCAACCTGACGATCCTGGGCCTGCACGACCGCGATCACACCGAGATCGAGGGCCAGATCGTGCTGGACGGCGAGGAGCTGCTCGGCGCCCCGGAGCGGACGCTGGAGAAGCTCCGCGGCAACAAGATGGCGATGATCTTCCAGGACGCCCTGGCCTCGCTGTCGCCGTACCACACCATCGGCACCCAGATCGGCGAGGTCTACCGCAAGCACACCGGCGCCTCCAAGAAGGCGGCGCGGGAGCGGGCGATCGAGATGCTGCGCCGGGTCGGCATCCCGCAGCCGGACCGCCGGGTGGACAACTACCCGCACGAGTTCTCCGGCGGCATGCGCCAGCGCGCCATGATCGCCATGGCCCTGGTCTGCGACCCGAAGCTGCTGATCGCGGACGAGCCGACCACCGCGCTGGACGTCACCGTGCAGGCCCAGATCATGGACCTGCTCAAGGACCTCCAGCAGGAGTTCGGCACCTCGATCATCTTCATCACCCACGACCTGGGCGTCATCGCGGACATCGCCGACGACGTGCTGGTGATGTACGGCGGCCGCTGTGTGGAGCGCGGCCCCAAGGAGGAGGTGCTGCGCACCCCGCAGCACCCCTACACCTGGGGTCTGATGGGTTCCATGCCGAGCCTGGACGGCCCGGTCGACGTGCCGCTCAACCCGATCCCGGGTTCCCCGCCCTCGCTGCTGAACCCGCCCACCGGCTGCCGTTTCCACCCGCGCTGCGCCTTCGCGTCCGAGGTGGAGGGCAACCGGTGCGCCACCGAGCGTCCGCCGCTCCAGATCGAGGACGGCCGCGGCAACGCCTGCCACCTTTCCGACGGCCAGCGCCGTGAGTTCCTCGCCGACCTTGCCGCCAGCAAGGCCATCTGACGTACACGAGACGGGATTTCACCACCATGAGCGACTCCACTCCCCTCCTGGACGTCTCCGGGCTGACCAAGCACTTCCCGATCAAGGGCGGCTTCCCCATCCGGCGCACCGTCGGCGCGGTGCAGGCCGTGGACGGGCTGGACTTCCAGGTCGCCGAGGGCGAGAGCCTGGGCCTGGTCGGCGAGTCCGGCTGCGGCAAGTCCACCACCGGCCGGCTGATCACCCGGCTGATGGAGCCGACCGCCGGCCGGATCGCGTACCGGGGCCAGGACATCACGCACGCCGGCCGCAAGGCCCTCGCGCCGATCCGGTCCGAGATCCAGATGATCTTCCAGGACCCGTACGCCTCGCTGAACCCGCGGCAGACGGTCGGCAAGATCGTCTCCGGGCCGATGGAGATCAACGGCATCGAGCCCCCCGGCGGCCGCGAGAAGCGCGTGCGCGAGCTGCTGGAGATCGTCGGTCTCAACCCCGAGCACTTCAACCGGTTCCCGCACGAGTTCTCCGGCGGTCAGCGGCAGCGCATCGGGGTGGCGCGGGCGCTCGCGCTGGAGCCCAAGCTGATCGTGGCGGACGAGCCGGTCTCCGCGCTGGACGTCTCCATCCAGGCCCAGGTGGTGAACCTGCTCCAGAAGGTGCAGCGCGAACTCGGCATCGCCTTCGTGTTCATCGCGCACGACCTGGCCATCGTCCGGCACTTCTCGCAGCGCGTCGCGGTGATGTACCTCGGCAAGATCGTGGAGATCGGCGACCGCGACGACCTCTACAACAACCCGCGCCACCCCTACACCCGCGCCCTGCTCTCCGCCGTCCCGGAGGCCACGGTGGACGAGACCCCGCGCGAGCGCATCCGCCTGGTCGGGGACGTGCCCTCGCCCATCGACCCGCCGTCGGGCTGCCGCTTCCGCACCCGGTGCTGGAAGGCGACGGAGAAGTGCGCGACCGAGGCCCCGCCGCTCGCCCAGGCCGAGGGCAACAAGGCCGGCCACCTGACGGCCTGCCACTATCCCGAGACCCAGGAGATCATTCCGGTCGCCGGCCTTTCCAAGACCCCCCAGGAAGCGGTCTGACACACCCCTGGTTCGTCGAGGGCCCGCGTCCACCCGGACGCGGGCCTTTCTCTCGTCCTGGCCAGAATCTTTCCCCGGCGCCCGCGCACGCCCCGGCGGCCGTGTGACACTGCCACGGTGTCAGCCAACCCGTTCAACGACTTCTCGCTCGCTGCCCATTACGACACCCTCAACCCCTGGGGACCGGGTGACGACTTCCACCTCGGCCTGATCCGGGCGGCGGACTCGGTGCTGGACATCGGCTGCGGCACCGGGCAGTTGCTCCGCCGGGCCCGCGCCGAGGGGCACACCGGACGGCTGACCGGACTCGACCCGGCCGCGGCCATGCTGGTCCACGCCCGGGCGGGCGCCCCGGACATCGAGTGGGTGCTCGGCGACACCCGGAGCCGGCAGTGGAAGGGCGAGTTCGCGCTCGCGGTGATGACCGGGCACGCCTTCCAGCAGTTGGTCCGGGACGAGGACGTACGGCAGTGCCTGGGCTCGGTACGGGAGGCCCTGGCGGAGGGCGGCCGCTTCGTCTTCGAGACCCGCAACCCCGAGGCCCGCCCCTGGGAGCGCTGGACCCCGGACCGGGCGCGCACCATCACCGGCCTGAACGGTGCCGAGATCCGGGTCCACCACGAGGTGACGCACGGCCCGGCGGGCGGTCTCGTCGGCTTCACCGAGACCTACACGTGCGAGAGCTGGCCGGCCCCGAGGGTCGGCCGCAACACCCTTCGCTTCCTCGGCCCCGGCGAGCTGGACCGCTTCCTCACCGAGGCCGGGCTGAGCACGGTGGCCCGGTACGGCGACTGGGACCGGAGCCCGCTGGGCCCGGCTTCGCCGGAGATCATCACAGTCGCCGAGCCGGCCTGATCGCGAAGGAGGGCTAGTCCTTGGAGGTGTCCCCCTCCAGCGCGGCCAGCGCCGGGTCCAGGATGATGTCCTCCTCGCGAGCCTCGATCGTCGGCTCCTCCGGGAAGTGGCAGGCCGTCAGATGGCCGGCCCGGTTCCCCGAGAGCTGGACCAGCGGCGGCTCCTCCGCCGCGCACTTGTCCTGCGCCTTCCAGCACCGGGTGCGGAAGCGGCAGCCGGAGGGCGGGTCGATCGGGGACGGCACGTCACCGGCGAGCCGGATGCGCTCGCGGGCCGGGGCCTCCTCGCCCGCCACGCTCACCTCGGGCACGGCGGAGAGCAGGGCGTGGGTGTAGGGGTGCCGGGGGCGGGTGTAGATGGAGTCCCGGTCCCCGACCTCGATGATCTTGCCGAGGTACATCACCGCGACGCGCTGCGAGAAGTGCCGGACGATCGCCAGGTCGTGCGCGATGAAGAGGAACGCGATGCCGAGTTCGCGCTGCACCTTCTGGAGCAGGTTCACCACCTGGGCCTGGATGGAGACGTCCAGCGCGGACACCGGCTCGTCCGCCACGATCAGCTTGGGCTCCAGCGCGAGCGCCCGCGCCACCCCGATGCGCTGCCGCTGGCCGCCGGAGAACTCGTGCGGGAAGCGGTTGAAGTGCTCGGGGTTGAGACCGACGATCTCCAGCAGCTCGCGCACGCGCTTCTCGCGGCCGCCGGGGGGCTCGATGCCGTTGATCTCCATCGGCCCGGCGATGATCTTGCCGACCGTCTGGCGGGGGTTGAGGGAGGAGTACGGGTCCTGGAAGATCATCTGGATCTCGGACCGGATCGGTGCCAGCTCCCGGCGCGAGGCGCGGCTGATGTCCTTGCCCCGGTAGGAGATCGTGCCCGCGGTCGGCTCCATCAGCCGGGTGATCAGCCGGCCCGTGGTCGACTTGCCGCAGCCCGACTCACCGACCAGCCCGAAGCTCTCGCCCACCCGCACCGACAGGTCGATGCCGTCCACCGCCTGGACCGCGCCGATGGTCCGCCGGATCGGGAAACCTCCCTTGACCGGGAAGTGCTTGGTCAGCCCGGAGACCTCCAGCAGCGGTTCTCCCCCGGCGTCGGCGCCCTCGTCCCGGGGAGCGGGCAGGAGCAGGTCCTTGGTCATGACGGTTCTCCTTTGCGCCCTAGGGGGCGTCTCGTCGATCATGCCGGGCTCGCGGCGTCTGGCACCGCATCTCGCCGCGTTGTCGTCACTCTCCCCGAAGCTCTCGGCTCCGCTCGAGCAGGGGGGACCCCCACCGCTCCGCATCGACGCCCTCCTCCGCTTTGCGATGCACGGCGCCAGACGCCGTTCCCTTATCCGGCCTGACCGACAAGACGGCCCCTAGCCCAGCCGGGGCTTGATCTCGTCCACGAAGATGTCCCGCTTCTGCGCCGGGGTCAGATGGCACGCCGACTCCCCCGCGCCGAGCAGCGGGCGCTCGGTCACGCACCGGTCGCCCTCGACCCGGTCCTGGAAGGGGCAGCGGGGATGGAAGCGGCAGCCGGAGGGCGGGGTGAGCAGGGAGGGCGGGGAGCCCGGAATGGGGGTGAGCGCGATGGACGGGTCGGAGTCGAGCCGCGGCATCGAGTTCAACAGACCCCAGGTGTAGGGGTGTTCGGGCGCGTGCAGCACGGAGTCGACCGAGCCGCGCTCCACCGCGCTGCCCGCGTACATCACCATGATGTCGTCGGCCATGTCCGCGATCACCCCCAGGTCGTGGGTGATGAAGATGATGCCCGAACCGAACTCCTGCTGGAGGTCCTTGAGCAGGTCGAGGATCTGCGCCTGGACCGTCACGTCGAGTGCGGTGGTCGGCTCGTCCGCGATCAGCAGGTCGGGGTCGCAGACCAGCGCCATGGCGATCATCGCGCGCTGGCGCATGCCGCCGGAGAACTGGTGCGGGTAATCGCCCGCCCGTGCCTTGGGGTTGGGGATGCCGACCTTGCCCAGCATCTCCACCGCGCGGTTCCACGCCTCCCGCTTGGAGGCGCCGGTGTGCTTCATGTACGGCTCGGCGATCTGCCGGCCCACCGTGTAGTAGGGGGAGAGCGCGGTCAGCGGGTCCTGGAAGATCATGGCGACCTTGTTGCCGCGCAGCTTCTCCAGCTCCGACTCGCGCGCGGTCGTCAACTCCCGCCCGTCCAGCAGGATCTCGCCCTCGACGGTGGTGAACATCGGGTTGTGCAGGCCGAGGACGGTCAGGTTGGTGACCGACTTGCCCGAACCGGACTCCCCCACGATGCCGAGCGTCCTGCCGCGTTCCAGGTCGAAGGAGAGCCCGTCCACGGCCCGTACGATGCCGTCCTCGGTCTTGAAGCTGACGTGCAGATCACGCACGGACAGCAGCGGACCGTCGCCGGCCGGGGCCGGGGCACCGGCCTCCTTGGTCAAAGTGGTCACGACAGTGCTCCTAGGACAGCCGCACGCGCGGGTCGATGAAGGCGTACGCGGCGTCGACGATGATGTTGAAGAGCAGGATCATGGCGGCGGCGAACAGCATCACGCCCAGCAGCAGCGGCAGATCGCTGAAGAACACGGACTGCACGGACAGTTGGCCGAGGCCCGGCAGACCGAAGGTCCACTCGGTGATGATGGCGCCGCCGAGCAGCGAGCCGAGGTCGATGCCGAAGATGGTGACGATCGGGATCAGCGAGCCGCGCCAGGCGTACCGGAAGAACACGTACCGCCGGGACATGCCCTTGGCGCGGGCGGTGCGGACGTGGTCCTCCTGGAGCTGCTCGATCATCGAGGAGCGCGCCATACGGGTGTACTGCGCCGCAAAGATGGTGGAGAGGATCACCCAGGGGATGAGCAGCCCCGAGAACCAGGTCAGGGGGTTGGCGGTGAAGTCGTTGTAGGCGGGCTTCTCGAACCAGTGGGTCTGGTAGACGAGCAGCGCCAGGGCCAGCGGGCCGAGGAAGTAGATCTGCATCCCGGAGATGACCATCGCGCCGGCCGTCGCCACCTTGTCGACGATGGTGCCCCGCCGCCAGGCGGCCACCAGACCGGCGCCGATGCCGGTGAGGAGGAAGAACACCGCGCTGCCGATGGTCAGCGAGACGGTGGTGGGCAGCCGGTCGATCAGCGTGCCCCAGACCTGCTCGTTGGTGTGGTACGAGTAGCCGAAGCAGGGTGCCGGGCACGGCCCCTGGGCGAAGCCGTCACTGCCCATGACCAGGTTGTGCAGGAAGCCCAGGTACTGCTCCGGGATGGACTTGTCGAGGCCGAGCACATGGTGGATGTTCTCGATGGCATCGGCGTTGCAGGTCTTGCCGCACATCAGCAGCGCCGGGTCGCGGGGCACCCCGAAGAACAGGACGAACGTGACGATGCTCAGCAGGAACAGGATGACGACGGCACCGAGGGTCCGGCGGACGAGGAAGCGCAGCATGACAGGGGCAGCTCTCTGACGTCGGCGGTCCGGGGCCCGGCGCCCGGCGCACCCCCGAAGGGGCGCGCCGGATGCCGGGCGGGGGGCGGTTACTTGATGAAGAGACGACGCGGGTCGACGCCGCTGAGCACGTCGTCGTAGACGAGTCCGCCGACCTTGGAACCGGCGATCTGGGTCTGCTTGTAGTACGCGGTCGGGACGACGTTGACCACGTCCTTCACGATGTGCTGGTCGAGCTTCTCCCACTCGGACGCGGCCTTGGCCGGGTCGGTGATCTTGCTGATCCGGTCGATCTCGCTGTTGATCTGCGGGTCGTTGATCTGGGAGTAGTTCTGCGCGCCGTCGGCGATCACGCGGCCGTCGTACAGCGGCGGGATCACGGTCGAGGCGGACGGCCAGTCGGCACCCCACGCGGTGTGGAAGATGTCGTAGTTGTTGTTCAGCTTGGAGACCTGGTCGTAGAACGTCTCGGCCGGGATCTCCTGGCGCTGGACGTCGAAGCCGGCCTTCTTCAGGCCCGCCGCCATGGCCGTGGAGTACTGCTGGCCCTCGGGGGTGTTGATGTAGCCGAAGGTCAGCTTCATGTTGAGCTTGCCGGCCTTCTTCAGCAGCTCCTTGGCCTTGGCCGCGTCACCGGCGGGCTTCTTCTTCTTGCCCCACGGGTCGAAGGCGGCGTCGTAGCCGGAGACGGTCGGGGAGATCAGACCGCCCGCGACCTCCATGGCGTCGGTGCCGCCGTAGGCGCGGACGAACGGCGTGACCGGCAGCGCGTAGGCGATGGCCTCGCGGACCGTCTTGTCCTGCATGGGCTTGTGGCTCATGTTGATGTTCATCTGGCCCACGAACGACTGGTAGCCCGAGACCGTCCGGGACTTCAGCTTCGCGTCCCTGAGCACCGAGGACAGGTTGCCCGCGTCGACCTGGTTGTTGAAGCTGATGCCGGTCCGGTCCGCGCCGCTGTCGGCGAGCAGCGCCTTGGTGGACGCCTCGTACTGCTGGTTGAAGCTGAAGTTGAACCGGTCGATGTACTGGTGCCGGATCGGGTCCGTCTTCGGGTCCCAGTTGGTGTTCTTCACCAGCACCATGGACTTGCCGGACTTGAACGACTGGACCTTGTACGGGCCGCTCACCACGGGCGCCTTGTCGTAGCGCTCCTTGGTGTCACCCTTCTGGGACACGACTCCGTAGCCGGCCATGGCCAGGGCGTACGGCAGGTCGGGGCGCGCCGTCTTGAAGTGGAAGACGATCGTCTTGTCGTCCGGCGTCGACAGCACCGAGTCGGGCAGGTGCTTGCCCTTGTACGGGCCGTCCTTGAGCAGCTTGCGGTACGTCGCGCCCGGCGAGTCGGCGAGCCACTGCTGGAGGAAGGTCGGGCCCTGGTTGATGAAGGGCGCGAAGAGCCGCTCGACGGTGTGCCGGACGTCCTTGGACGTGATCGGCGTGCCGTCCTGGAACTTGATGCCGTCCTTGAGCGTGTACTTCCAGGTCTTGCCGCCGTCGGTGGTGGTGCCCGAGTCGGTGGCGAGGTCGCCGACGACCTCGTGCTTGCTGCCGTCGTTGCTGGTCGCCTTGTACCCGGTGAGACCGCGGTGCAGCAGGGTGGCGAGCGAGCCCTCGTCGGACACGTAGATCTGTGCCGGGTCGAGGTGCGCGTAGCTGTCGCGCTGGAGCACTTCCAGGGTGCCGCCGGACTTGGCGCCGGGCACCTCGGCGGCCGGTCCGGTGGACGCCTTCTCGTCACCGAACTTGATCAGCGCCTGCTGGCGCTGGGCGTTCTGCTGCTGCTTCTTGTCGTCGCCGCCGCTGTCGCTGCCGCCCTTGCTGCAACCGGTGAGCACAAGCGCTCCGGCCGCGAGCACGGAGAGTGCGCCGTAAGTGTGGCGTCCGCCCCTACTCATCACGAGGTTCCCACCCATCTCTGTGTCACCAGTGCGTTCCTGTGTCACCAGTGCGGAGAAACTGCTGGTAGTGCTGTGCGAGGTGCTGTGGTGCTGTGAAGTGACCGGTCAGCGTGCGGTCTTGGGGTCGAACGCGTCCCTGACCGAATCCCCGAGCAGGTTGAACGCCACGATGAAGATGATCATCGAGATGCCCGGGAAGAACATGTAGGTGATGTCGTTCTGCATCACCAGTTCCGTGGACGCCTTGGAGAACATCTGTCCCCAGTCCGGCGTCGGTTCGACGATGCCCACGCCCAGGAAGGAGAGTCCGGCCTCGGCGGTGACGAAGGCGGGCAGCAGGTAGGTGGCCTGCACCAGCAGCGGGGTGACCACGTTCGGCAGGATCTCCTTGCGGATGATCCGCCACGACGAGGCTCCGCTGACCCTGGCCGCCTCGATGAACTCCCGCTCCCGCAGGGCGAGCGAGGTGCCGCGCAGGATGCGGGCGAGGCTCATCCAGCCGAGGAACCACTGGACGATGATCAGCGCCAGTACCCGGACGTAGGTGGGGGTCTCGTCGCGGGGGCTGACGAACAGTGAGACGACGACCGGCATGCTGGCGATGAAGAAGAGCTGCGCCGGGAAGGCGAGCAGGAAGTCGATGACCCGGCCGATGACGAAGTCGGTGCGGCCGCCCAGGTATCCGGCCGCGACCCCGAGCAGGATGCCGGTGAGGACGACGGTGACGGTGACCGCGAGCGAGATCATCAGCGAGGTACGGATGCCGAACAGGAGCTTGGTGAAGACGTCGTAGCCGTTGCCCGGTTCGAGGCCGAACCAGAACTCGCCGCTGATACCGCCGTTGGGCTGCACCGGGACGCCCGCACTGTCGAACAGCTCGGGACGCTCGTCCGCGTACACCGTGTACGGGTCCTTGCCGTACAGCTTGGAGATCAGCGGGGCGAGCAGCCCGATCAGGAAGAAGAAGATCACGACACAGGCCGAGATCACGCCGGTGCGGTCGCGCTTGAAGCGCATCCACATCAGCCGGCCGGGAGAACGGCCCTCGAGCTGGACGGTCTCGGCCTTCGCCGGCGGCCCTGGTTCGCCGTCGACGACGACCGAGGTCCCGCCGCCCTCGATGTCGATAGGACTTGTCACGGTTCGTCCGTTTCACAGATATGAGTGCGGGAGGTTCCGGGATTGCTGGACAGCGCGCGAAACCACAGCCGGACGCGCGTAGTTCTAGGGCCGGATCACACCGCCGGGAGCGACGAACAGCTCCCCTTTGACCCGAGCGGTACGCGGCTAACTATCTGCCATGAGCCAAGTGGCGACCACTGTCTTTAAATCTCAATTCAGTCACGGCTGACGGGCGGAACTTCCAAAAACCGGACAAACAGTTCCCCTACTGAAGGCCGCGAAACGGACGTGTTACATGGCTATCGGTCCGGGATCTCCGCGTTCCGGACACCGGACGGCCCGGCGGCCGGGAAAAACCGGTTGCGAAAAAGCCCGGCCGCCCCCGAGATGGGGACGGCCGGGCTCAACCACTCGGCGTTCACGCCGAGTTGTTCATACGTCAGTTGTGCTTGGCACGGCTCGCGGTGCGGCCGCGCTCCTTCTGGTCGAGGACGACCTTGCGGATGCGAACCGCCTCCGGGGTCACCTCGACGCACTCGTCGTCGCGGCAGAACTCCAGCGACTGCTCCAGGGAGAGCTTGCGCGGCGGGACGATCGCCTCGAACGAGTCGGCCGACGAGGACCGCATGTTCGTGAGCTTCTTCTCCTTGGTGATGTTCACGTCCATGTCGTCGGAGCGCGAGTTCTCGCCGACGATCATGCCCTCGTACACCTCGGTGCCGGGCTCGGTGAACAGCACGCCGCGCTCCTGAAGGTTCGTCATCGCGAACGCGGTGACGGCGCCGGAGCGGTCGGCGACGAGCGAGCCGTTGTTACGGGTCGTCAGGGTGCCGAACCAGGGCTCGTGGCCCTCGTGGATGGAGTGGGCGATGCCCGTGCCGCGCGTACCGGTCAGGAACTCGGTACGGAAGCCGATGAGGCCGCGGGACGGGACGACGAACTCCAGGCGGACCCAGCCGGAGCCGTGGTTCGACATGTTGTCCATCCGGCCCTTGCGGACGCCCATGAGCTGCGTGACCGCGCCCATGTGCTCCTCGGGGACGTCGATCGTCATGCGCTCGACCGGCTCGTACACCTTGCCGTCGATGACCTGGGTGACGACCTGCGGCTTGCCGATGGTCAGCTCGAAGCCCTCGCGGCGCATCTGCTCGACCAGGATGGCGAGCGCCAGCTCACCACGGCCCTGGACCTCCCAGGCGTCCGGGCGCTCGGTGTCGAGTACGCGGAGGGAGACGTTACCGATCAGCTCGCGGTCGAGGCGGTCCTTGACCTGGCGGGCGGTGACCTTGCGGTCCTTGACCGCGGACTTGGCGTCCGCGCCCTTGCCCGTGCCACCGCGGCCGACCAGCGGCGAGGTGTTGGTGCCGATGGTCATGGAGATCGCGGGCTCGTCCACCGTGATCAGCGGGAGCGCGACGGGGTTCTCCGGGTCGGCGAGGGTCTCACCGATCATGATGTCCGGGATACCGGCGACGGCGCAGATGTCACCGGGGCCCGCCACCTCGGCCGGCTTGCGGGTGAGCGCCTCGGTCATCATCAGCTCGGTGATGCGCACGTTCGACACCGTGCCGTCGCGCTTGATCCACGCCACGGTCTGGCCCTTGCGCAGCTCGCCCTGCTCGACCCGGAGCAGCGCGATACGGCCGAGGAAGTTGTCCGCGTCGAGGTTGGTGACGTGGGCCTGGAGCGGCGCGTCCTCCTCGTACGTCGGGGCCGGGACGTGCTCCAGGATCGTGGAGAAGAACGGCTCCAGGCTGGTGGAGTCCGCCGGGACCGTGCCGTTCTCCGGCTTGGTCAGCGAGGCGATGCCGTCACGGCCGCAGGCGTAGACGATCGGGAACTCGATCTGCTCCTCGTCCGCGTCCAGGTCGAGGAAGAGGTCGTACGTCTCGTTGACGACCTCGTCGATGCGCGAGTCCGGGCGGTCCGTCTTGTTGATGCACAGGATGACGGGAAGCCGCTGCTGGAGCGCCTTGCGCAGCACGAAGCGGGTCTGCGGCAGCGGGCCCTCGGAGGCGTCGACGAGCAGGACGACACCGTCGACCATCGACAGACCGCGCTCGACCTCGCCACCGAAGTCGGCGTGGCCGGGGGTGTCGATGATGTTGATGGTGATCGGCTCGCCGCCGTCCTTGGGGTGATACTTCACCGCCGTGTTCTTGGCGAGGATCGTGATGCCCTTCTCACGCTCCAGGTCGTTCGAGTCCATCATGCGGTCGTCGACGGAATCGAGCTGGTGGGCGGCAAACGCGCCGGCCTGCTTCAGCATGCCGTCGACGATGGTGGTCTTGCCATGGTCGACGTGGGCGACGATGGCGACGTTACGGATGTCGTGGCGCGTGGCCATATTGCGGCGTACTCCCGGAGTGTGCGGACTGCCCTGCGCGGGATTCTCTTGCGCGGGACCTGCCGGGCTGGACACGCCACGGCCTCACCCCATGGTACGTGGCCCTGCGGGGGACGGCCTCCGCAGGGCCACGGGGCCCGTTTTCCGGGTCGGATCAGGGGTCAGCTCTTGGTGGGGCTGGGCGAGACCTTCGCGCCCTTCTTCAGGAAGCCCATGTCCTCGTAGACCGGCGCCTGGAAGCCGAAGGCACCTACGTTGACCAGGGCCTTCCGTACGCCGACGAGCTGGGGGCGCTGGTAGAGCGGGATGGAGCCGGCCGCCGCCCAGATGCGGGTGTCGGCCTTGCGGATGAGGTCGCGGGACTCGTCCTCGTCCAGCGTCGAGGCGGCCTGGTCGAACAACTGGTCCACCTGGTCGGTGCCGACGCGGGTGTAGTTCTGCTCGACGTTCACCGAGCCGTCGGCGGCGGGCGCGGGCTTGGCGAAGATCGGGCGCGCGTCGGTGGCCGGGAAGGCGGAGGCGGGCCAGGAGTACAGGGCGAGGTCGAAGTCGCCGGCCGCGATGTGGTCCTTGAAGTAGCTCTCGTCCGGGACCTTGATGACCGTGGTGCGGATGCCGACCTTCTCCAGCATCGCGGAGATCCGCCCGGCGACGGTGTTCAGGGTCTCCGAGCCCGCGCCGGTGGGGAGCACGAAGCGGAGGTTGAGCGCCTGGCCGTCCTTGGCGAGCGGCCCGTTGACCGCGCCCGCCGGGGCTGCCGTGCCCTTGGGGGCGTAGGCGCCGGGGGCACCGCCCTGGCCGGTGTACTGCTTGCCGTCCTGGGCGAGGTGGCGGCCGCTGCCGTCGTCGTGCTCCTTCTTGCCGTCGGCGTTCTTGTCGTCCTCGCCGACGATGTACTCGCCGTCCTTGCCGCCCTCGGACCGGTCCTCGTCGTCCTCGGTGCCGCTCTCCGGTCCGGCGGCCTTCTCGGCCTTCTTCTCCGCCTTGACCGGGCCGCCCGGCACCCAGCCGGCGTCCGAGAGCAGGGCCTGCGCCTCCTTGGTGTCCTGGCCGCCGAGGGCGTCGCTGTTGTCGGCGTAGGCGGGCTGGCCCTCCAGCGCCAGGTGGCTGCCGACCGGCTCGGCGGGCAGGCCGAGCGGGGTCAGCACCAGCTTGGCCAGCTCCTTGCGGTCCAGGGCGCGGGCCACGGCCCGGCGTACCCGCTCGTCCGCGAGCAGGCCCCCGGCGCCGTTCAGGGCGAGCTGGGTGTAGGCGGGCTCCAGGGACTTGCGCACCTCGTAGGAGCGGAGCCCGTCCTGCTCCTCCAGGTACCGGGTGATGGCCTTGCGCAGCTTCTTCTGGCCGGCGTGCTCGACCTTCTCCGCCTCCAGGCCGTGGGCGAGCGCCCAGGAGCGGAGCTTCTTCGCACTGGTCCTCCCGCCGCCCGCGAGGGGGCTGCCGGTCCCGGTGCCCCCGGCGGCGCCGCCGATCCGCCCGGCCGTGGAGGGGTCCACGTCGGCGACGTCGACCTTGCCGTCGGCCAGCGCGGTCGCCCGCTCGTCGCGCGGGACGGTGTGCAGCACGAGCTTGTCGAGCTTGGCGGGCTGCCCCCACCAGCGCGGGTTGCGGGTGAGGACGACGTCCTTGGTGGCGGTGTCGACCTTCTCCAGCTTGAAGGGGCCCGCGGTGGTCTTGAGCTTGCGCCGGGCGCCGTCGTTGAAGGCGTCCGGGGTGCCCATGACGTCCTTCGGGTACAGCGGGGAGAACAGCGACTTCCAGTCGGCGTACGGGCGGGAGAAGGTGACCCGGACCTGGAGGTCGCTGGCGCCGCGCTCGATCTTGGCGATGCGGTCGTACCCGGCGTTGCGGGCGGTCCAGTAGGCGCTGTCCTTGCCGGACAGGGCGCGCCACTGGGCGACGAAGTCGGCGGCGCCGATCTCGCGGCCGTCGCTCCAGACGGCCTGCTGGTTCAGCTTGTACAGCACGACCTGGCGCGGCTCCGTCTCGATGACCTTGGCGGACTCCAGGTACGCGGGGTTCACCGCCGGGCGGCCGTTCGCGTCGAGCTGGAACATCGAGGGGAGGGTGGCCTGGGCGACCCGGGTGGTGCCCGCGTCGGCGTCGGCCTGGTAGGCGTTGAGCGTCTCCGGCAGCGCGTCCATGGCCCACTTCACGGTGCCGCCCTCGGCGACCTTGTCGCGGGTGACGTGGGCGATGTCCGGTCCGGCCAGCGGTCGGCCGGCCTTCTCGTCGGAGCTGCAGCCGGCGAGGAGGGGCACCGCGAGGGCGCCCGCGGTGAGGAAGGCGGTCGCGCGCAGGACCGCACGTGAGCCGACGCCGTCGTGGGACATCTCTGCTACCTCCGGAAAGCCGCGGGCGTGTTGATCACTTTTGGCGGTATATGGAGCTGATCAGATCTATGCGCCCACTGAAAACGACCGCACCGGGGGAAACGGGGCGACACGACCGCGCCGCGCGGCAACCCCACCCGTGCGGCGCAACACTGTCCGCTCGCGGGGCCGCGAACCCACCCATACGCTCCCAAAGTGACGTCCTCCCTGGTCCGGGGCCGCCCCCGGCACGCCACGGCGCACATACGCGTGCGGGTCGCGCACGCGCTCGTCGGCGCGGTCGCCGGGGCGGGCTGGCTGACCATCCCGGTGCTCGCGGCACAGGAACCGGCGACCGCGTCCCCTCCCCGCACGGCCCCTGCCGCTCCCACGGCTCCTGCCGCTCCTGCTGCTCCTGCTGCTCCTCGGGACGACGAGTCGTCCGCCGTCGACCTGATCCTCCCGATCGCCGTGCTCGGCACCGCCGGGGTGGTGGTCGCGTACAGCTACATACGGCGGGGCCGCCGCTCGTCCGGCGTCGTCTCCGCCGCACCGGCCGCCCCCACCCCGGCCGAGTCCGACCGCCAGGCCCGCGCGGCCCTGGTCCAGGCGGACGACAGCGTCCGGGCGAGCGAGGAGGAGTTGCCCTTCGCGGCCGCGCTCGTGGACGAACGGACTCTCGCCCCCTTCCGCCACGCGATCCACACCGCCCGCACGGAACTCTCCGCCGCCTTTGTCCTGTGGCACCGGTACGAGGAGGGCGAGCCCCACGACGCCGGCGACCGCAGGCAGGCCCTGGCCGGGGTCGTCGGCCGGTGCGCGGAGGCGGGGCGGGTGCTGGACGCGCGGGCCGGGGAGCTGGACCGGCTGCGCTGGGCGCAGGTGGGCCCGGCGCTGGAGGTGGCCGAGGGGGCGTTCCGCCGGCTGGCGGCGCGTGCGGCGGGCGCGCGGGCCACGGCCTCGGAACTGCGCGAGCGGTACGGCCCCTCGGTGGGCGGGCGGGCCGCCGGATGCGTCGAAGAGGCCATGGACCGGCTGGTGTTCGCCACCGCCCGGCTCAACGAGGCCCGCCGCGCGACCGACTTGGGCGAGGAGGCGCGCGCGGTACGTCAACTCCGGGCCGCGGAGGGCTCCGTGGCGCAGGCCGGGATTCTGGTGGCGGGGGTGGACCGCACGGCCCGTCGGCTGCGGGAGGCGGCGGCACTGGTACCGGCCGCGCTGACCGGTGCGGAGGCGGTGCTGGCGGAGGCGCGGGCCACGGGCACACCGGTGCCGTCCGGGGCCGACGACACCCTGGCCGCCGTACGCCAGGAGCTGACGGCGGGCCCGTACGACCCGCTGGACGCGCTGCGCCGGATCACCCGCGCCCTGGTGCGGCTGCCGGGTGCCCGGACCGGGGTGCTGGACACCGCCGCCCACCTGGTGGCGCAGGCCACGACCGGCGAGGCGGAGGACTTCGTCGCGGTGCACCGGGGCGCGGTCGGCGCCGACCCCCGCTCCCTGCTCGCGGCGGCGGTACGCACCCTCGCCACGCCCCACCCCGTCGAAGCGGCCGTCCTCGCCCGCCGGTCCCTGGAACTGGCCGAACGGGACGTACGGGCGCACGGCGTGCCGCAGTCCGACACCCAGGGGACCGCCGGGGCGGTCCGGGGCGGAGTGCTCCTCGGCGGGGAGCCGGACGGGGGCCCGCCGGTGGCCTTCGGCGGGCCGGAGACCCGCCGAAGGTTCAGAACAGGCTGAGCAGCGCCTCCGCCGGGTCGGTCAGAGGGCTGTCGGCACCCGGGAGCGGCAGCTCGAACCACACCGTCTTGCCGCGCGGGGTGCGGCGGGAGCCCCAGGCCGCGCTGAGCAGCCCGACCAGTTGCAGCCCGCGGCCGCCCTCGTCGGTGTCCCGGGCGCGCCGCCTGCGGGGCTGGACCAGACCGGCGTCCCAGACCTCGCAGACCAGGGTGCGGTCCAGCAGCAGCCGGAGCCTGATCTCGCCCTCGCCGTACCGCAGGGCGTTCGTCACCAGCTCGCTGACCAGGAGTTCCGTGGTGTCGACCAGGGGTTCGAGGTCCCAGCTCAGCAGTTGCGCCCGCGCGTACTCGCGGGCCCGGCCCACGCTGCGCGGCTCGCGGGGCAGGGTCCAGTCGCCGACCGACTCGGTGGGCAGGCCCTGGACGCGGGCCATGAGCAGGGCGATGTCGTCCTCGCCGTGCCGGGTGTCGAGGCTGTTCAGGACGTGGTCGCAGACGTCCTCCAGCGGCCGGGAGGGATCGGTGAGCGCCTGCACGAACGCCTGGAGCCCTTCGTCCAGCGGATGGTCGCGGGACTCGACCAGGCCGTCGGTGTAGAGGGCGAGCAGGGCACCCTCGGGCAGTTCGACCTCCACCTCCTCGAACGGCTCGCCGCCCACGCCCAGCGGCATCCCGGGTGGCACGTCCAGCATCAGCGCGGCCTCGCCGGGCTCCACCAGCACCGGCGGCAGGTGACCCGCGTTGGCGAAGGTGCAGCGCCGGGTGACGGAGTCGTAGACCGCGTACACACAGGTGGCGAGGTAGACCTCGCACAGGTCGGCGTCGCGGGGCTGGCGGGCCGCGCGGGTGGCCTGCTGGACCCCGCCGGGGGTGCCGAGGCCGCGGGCGATCTCGTCCAGCGCGGAGAGCACCTCGGCCGGCTCGAGGTCGAGCAGGGCCAGGGTGCGTACCGCCGTACGGAGCTCGCCCATCGCCACGGCCGCGCGCAGGCCGCGGCCCATCACGTCGCCGACCACCAACGCCGTGCGGTGGCCGGGAAGTTCGATGACGTCGAACCAGTCGCCGCCGACCTCGGTGGCCGCGTTGCCGGGCAGGTAGCGGCAGGCGATGTCCAGGCCGGACGCCTCGGGGTCGCCGGGCGGGAGCAGGGACCGCTGGAGTATCAGCGCGCGTTCGTGCTCGCGCCGGTAGAGCCGGGCGTTGTCGATGCAGACGGCGGCACGCGCGGCCAGCTCCACCGCGAGGTCGCGGTCACGGTCCCCGAACGGCTCGCTGCCCTTGGTGCGGGCGAACTGCACGATGCCCACCACGGTGTCGTGCGCGACCATCGGCACGGCGAGCGTGGACTGCACCAGGCCGCCCTCCTCGGCGGGCACCCGCTGCGGCCGGGCGGTGCGCAGGGCGTCCGCGCAGGGGGAGTTGAACGGGAAGCGGTGCACCGCGCCCAGCTCCACCCGCTCCGCCGACCCGTCGAAGGGCGCGTCGGAGACGGCGCTGGCGAAGGCGACCCGGCGCAGTTCCGCGCTGCCGTCGGCCAGCTTGGGCGGGGCCTCGTCACCGGTCAGCAGGGCCTGGTAGAGGTCGACGGTGGCCAGGTCGCAGAAGCCGGGGACGACCACGTCGAGCAGTTCGCGGGCGGTCGTCTCCAGGTCGAGCGAGTTCCCTATGCGGGCGCCGGCCTCGTTGAGCAGGGCGAGGTTGCGCCGCGCGGAGGCGGCCTCGCGGGCGGCCTCGCGCCGGGCGGTGATGTCGGTGCCGAGCCAGGCCACCCCGATGGGACGCCCACTGCCGCTGTGCACGCGGTAGAGGTTGATGGACCAGTGCCGGCGCTCGTCGGAGTCCGGCACGAAGCCGGTGACATGCATGTCCGTCACGGAGTCGCCGGACTCCAGCACCCGGCGCATGGTGGCCGCGACCCGGTCGGCCTCGGCGCGCGGCAGGTAGTCGTGCACGCCCTTGCCCCGGTGCTCGTCCGGGGTGCCGCCAAAGATCGAGGCGAACCGGGTGTTGGCCCGGCGCACCCGGAGATCGGTGTCGATCAGCAGGAACCCGAACGGAGATTGGCCGAATATCGCCTGCGACGCGGCGAGGTCGGTCTCGATGCTGCGCAGGGTCCGCACGTCCACGACGATGCAGACGGCGGCCTTGTCGCCCTCGGCGGTACGGGTGGGCATGACGTAGACCTCCGCCATGCCCTCCTCGCCGCGTGAGCCGTCGTCCCCGTCCGGCATCCGGAAGGGGACCACACCGGTCCACTCCCGCCCGTCCAGGATCTCGGCCATCTTGCGCTGGCCGCGACTGCGCAGGTCGGGGTCGACGAACGCCTCGATCGGGTCGAGCCCCACGGCCCGGTGGGCGGGGATGCCGAAGAGCTGTTCGGCGCGCAGGCTCCACTGCTCGATCAGCCCGCCGGGACTGAGGGAGAAGGACGCGACCTTTATGTAGTCGTACATCGAGCCGGGCGGACTGCTCTGCCACATGTCAGCGGGGGCCGCCTCTTCGGCGGCCCGGCCCCTCGCGGCGTCCGACGGGTCCTCGGACTCCGTGGCCTTCGCTGGTATCTCGCTCACGCGAACCGTCCCCTCCAGCTCACCGCGTCCGGCACCGGTCACCGGGGGCGGCTGCCCGCAGTATCCAGCACTACGGCGCCGCACAACACGGTGTTCACGATCACAGCTCGGTACGGGTGCCTTCCGGCCCGCGCTGCGACAACACTTCCAGTCTTCTAACCAGGGAACACGGCCTCGAACCACGCGCCCGGCAACGCGCTTGCGCACCGGGGCACGAGCCGACCCACGCGGGGGCGCGCGCACCCCCTCCGTACCCCCCGGCTCACCCCGCCGTGCCCCTGATGCACCCGCCCGCGCTCCGGGTCGTAGGGGCCCGTGGGCATCATTCGGGGATCGCCAGTTCGAACCAGACGGTCTTGCCGCGCCCGCCGGGCCGGGTCCCCCAGCGGGCGGACGAACCGGCGACGAGCTGGAGTCCCCGTCCGCTCTCGTCCTCGGGCCGCGCGATCCGCTCGCGCGGCGGGTCCGGCACCTGGTCGGAGACCTCCACCCGCAGCGCCCCGCCGAGCCCAGCCGGGCGCACCAGGCGCAGCCCGATCGGGCCGTCCGCGTGCCGCAGGGAGTTGGTCACCAGCTCGCTGACCAGCAATGCCGTCAGATCGGCGAAGGAGTCCAGATGCCAGCGGCCCAACTGGCCCCGGACAGCGGCACGGGCCGCGCGCACCGCGCCGGGTTCCGGGGGGAACGTCCACTCGGCGCAGTCGCCCTCGGTGTCGAACACGCCGATCACTTCCCAGGCCAACGAGCCCACCCATGTCCGATTTCATGGGGTTACTGGCCACATACCCCGTATCCAGGGGGCAGTACCGCGTGGGCCGGGACACTGTGGCACGAACGGCGTACAGCCTCCGGGGGCCGACCGGGCAGCACCCAGGGGGCTCGGCCGGGGAGCACAGGGGCGCGGCGGAGTACGGCCGACCCGGCCCCAGTTCCGTACGCCGGGCGACGCACCCCGTACGCCGGTCAGCGCGCCTGCGCGCCGAGGCGTGCGGCGATCTCGCGGACGGCCGGGACGTCCTGGTCGAGCCAGGGCACGTCCCAGAGGCGGTCGGGGGTCAGCCAGCGCAGTTCGTCGTGGTCCTGGAGCGCCTCGGGTCCGGGGGAACCCGGACGGAGCCGGGCGGTCCACACCCACAGCACATAAGGGGCTTTCAGGGGCCACTCCCCCGGCACGCGTTCGACCGCCTCGGCGTCGATGCCGAGTTCCTCGCGCAGTTCGCGCACGAGGGCGTCGTCGGGCCGCTCGCCGGGCTCGACCTTGCCACCGGGCAGCTCCCAGCGCCCGGCCAGCTCCGGGGGCGCGCTGCGCCGCGCGGCGAGCAGCCGGTCCCCGTCGAGCAGGGCGGCTCCCACCACCACGATCCGTTCGGTCATGGTCCGGAGCGTACGGGAGCGCGCCCGTGGTCAGTTGCGCGTGCTCTCGCCGTGCTGGCTCACGCGTTCCACACAGTAGAGCTGCCTGTGCCCGTGGCCGTCGAGACTGTCGGCGATCTTCTGGGCCTCCGCCCGTGTCGCGTACCGACCGACCCGGTAGCGATTGCCGTTGTCGTCCTGACGTATGACGAGCCAGGGCAGAACGACCGCACCCTCGTTCATCGCCCCCACCGTTTCCCTTCCCGTGCCCCTTCGCACCCGCCCCACCCGCTTTCCGCTCCGGGGCCCCAAGGTGTCCCGCCCGAGGAAACCGCAATACGCATATGCCCGAGCGTACGCCCAACCTTCACACAGCGAATACGGCTTTTCACGAAGAGGTACGCAACCGGCCAGAACACAGGGGGGCGCACGAAATCGAACGCGCCGCGTCGGACGACGAACCGCACACAGGGGCCCGACCGCCGCCCACCAGGGACGACGGCCGGGCCACAGCGATGTGACGGTGAGAAGCGCGGGATTCGCACGCCGGGGCACGCCCCCGGGGAGCGCGTCCCATGTGCGCTACCTCACGGAGCGGCGCTACCGCACGGAGAGGTGGTAGGCGACCTGATAGCGGTCGGCCGGGATGACGACGTCGGCGGTCTCCACCGGGCGGCCCGAGGCGTAGTAGGTGCGCTGGATGACGAGGACGACATGGCCGGGAACACCACCGAGCAGGAGCAGTTCCTCCGCGAGGCCGGGGCGGGCACCGACCTCCTCGGTCACGTTGTCCACGATCACGTCGATGGCGCGCATCCGCTCGACCACGCCCATCCCGCCGAGCGGGCCCTCCTCGGGCAGCATGACCGGGGTGCGGCCGGTCACGGCGAGCGGCTCCCAGGAGGTGGAGAGCATCATCGGCTCCCCGGCGTCCCGGAACAGGTACTTGGTGCGCATCACCCGCTCGCCCGGCTTGATCCCGAGCCGCTCCGCGACCCCGGTTCCGGCCTCGGCGCGCTCGCTGCTGGACTCCCAGGTGCCGCGCGCGGTCGCGTCGGCCTGCTCCTGCCGGAAGGGGGTGGCGCCGCCCTGGGGGCGGTACCCCGAGCGCGCCACACTGCGCGGCACCGGCCGCTCGCGCACGTACGTCCCCGAGCCGGACCGCCCCTCGACCAGCCCCTCGGCCATCAGCACCTTGCGGGCCTCCAGCGCGACCGTGTCCGAGACGCCGTACTCCTCACGGATGCGGGCCTGCGACGGGAGACGGGTATGGGGCGGCAGTGAACCGTCGACGATCTTCCGGCGGAGATCACCCGCCACGCGCAGGTACGCCGGCTGCTCACCGAATGTCACTGGCCGCTCCCATCAGGTTGTACAGACAGCAACAGCCTGGCAACCGTGGGTTGTGCCATGCAAGCAAAGGCCAGAGAATCACTCGATGTGATGACGAGGGGAGGCGCACACCTGCGTCCAGCGACTTTCTTCGCCCATGACTCCCCCGCTGGGCCGTGATCACACCTTGGCGCCGTCTTCGGCCGTCTCGTCGTCCGCCGCGTCGTCGCCTCCGTCGAAGGCGCCGGGGTCGGGCGGGGTGGTCGCCAGCTTCAGGGCCTTGCGGGCGGGGACGGTGGTGCGCGGCTCGATCAGGGTGAGCCCGGCGCCGTACGGCACGTAGAACGCGTCGGCGTCGGTGGCGCGGGCGGCCTTCTCCCACAGGGCACGGGCCTTGTCCATGCGGGCGGTCAGCTCGGCCAGGGGCGCGCGGGCGGTGGCGGGCCAGGGGTGGGCGCGCAGGGCGCGGCCGCTGGTGGCCAGGGCGGTGGAGACGCGGCGCGCCCACGCCTTGTGGCCGGGCAGGTCGTCCTCGACGTAGGTGGCGTCGGGAGCGGTGTCCATGGCCGCGTCCAGTACGTGGGCGGCATCCAGGAAGGCGACCTGGTGGGCGCCGAGGGTGGTCCGGTCGGCGCGGAGCGAGCCGGTGAGGGTGCCGTGCTCGGTGACGCTGCTGAACACGCAGGTGACCGTGCGATCGCCGAGCGCCCAGGTCTCCTTGGAGGGCGTCAGGTGGAAGGCGTCGACGTCACGGGGGACGGCCCAGTCGTCCATGGCGTAGAACTGCCGCAGGTCCACGCAGCGCTCGGCGGCGTCCCGCACGGCGGCCTCGCCGGGGTAGGGGCCGTCCTTCAGGGTGAAGGTGCCGAAGACCTCACCCTCGTGCGCGCCCTCGCAGGGCACCGTGCGGACGCCGTAGACGGCGTCCTTCAGGTCGCCGCTGTCGGAGTCGAAGCAGTCGCCCTTGGCCAGCGAGAGGTTCGCGCCCTCACGCACGCCGTCCTTGACGTTCTGCCACATCCAGCCCGTGGCACCGGTGGTGAGCAGCAGGACGGCGAGTGCGAGGCCGATGCCCGAGAGCGTGCTCCCGACGACGGCCGCGGCACGGCCGCGCTGACCGTGCTTGCGGATCTGGAGGAGGGCGACGAGGCCGAGGAGGAGGCCGACGCCGGGGAGGCAGCAGAGGATGCCGGTGATGAGGGAGGCGACGGCGAAGGGGTTTACGGGGGTGGAGGGGGCGTAGGGGGTGGAGGGGGCGTAGGGGGCGTAGGGACCGTAGGGAGTGTGGGGGCCGTAGGGGGTGTGGGGGCCGTAGGGGGTGTGGGGGCCGTAGGGGACGGGTGACCCGTAGGGGGTCGGTGTCCCGTAGGGGGTGGGCGCGGTGGGCGACGCGGAGGGGTTCGGAGTTCCGTAAGGGTCCTGCGGGCCCTGCGGGTCCCGCCGGGCCTCCCCGGGCGGGGCATCCGAGGGCTGCGGGGACGGCTCTGACGGGCCCTCGGGCTCGCCGGGTTCGCGGGCAGGGGATATGGACACCGGTACCGTTTCTGGGACGAGTTGCGGCAGCCGGGGCGGACGAGGAGGCTCGGGCGGGCTACCGTACGAATGCGCGCATGGTAAGCGGGTCCGGACAAGACCGGAAAACGGTTTGGGCCCCGAACGGGCGGCGCGCGGAACGGACATGGGGGCGGGCAGGGCGTGGGGGACGGAATGAGCGGCGCCGGCATACGGGCGGTCAACGCCCTCACCGCGCGGTGGGCGCGGACGGTCGCGGCGGACGACGGGACGGTGTTCTCGGCGGCCGGGGTGTGGCCGCTGCTGGCCTTCCTGGCGGACGGCGCGGGCGGGCAGGCGCGGGCGGAACTGTCGGAGGCGCTGGGCGTCCCCGCGGACGTGGCGGCCTCGGCCGCCCGTCAACTCCTCACCGAAATCGCCTCGGTGACCGGCCTGGACGCCGCGCTCGGCCTCTGGACGCAGCAGTCGCTACGGCTCCGGGACGACTGGCGCGCCGGGCTGCCCGCGGGCACGTACGGCACGTTCGGGGAGGACCTGATCACCGCGCAGGAACGCCTCGACGCCTGGGCCGCCGAGCGCACCGCCGGCCTGGTCGAGCGGATGCCGCTGAAGCTGACGCGGGACGCGCAGGTGGTGCTGGCGAGCGCGCTGTCCCTGCGGACGACGTGGCGCCAGCCCTTCACGGAAGTGCCGCTGCGCCCGGAGCACGGGCCGTGGCAGGGCCGTACCCTGCTCGGCCTGTTCCGCAGGTCGGTACGGCCGGACCGGGTGGGCGTGGCCGCGACCCCGGACGGCCATGTCACCTCGCTGACCGTCCCCGGCGACAACGGCATCGACATCCACCTCGTACTCGGCGAGGAGGGCATGACACCGGGTCAGGTCATCCCGGCCGGCGTGGGCCTGGTGGAGCGCACGCTTCCGATCACCGAGGGCGGCCGCCTGCCCCTGGGCCACGTGGGCCCGGGCCTGCACGTGGAGCAACGCCCGTCCGCGAGCCCGGAGCCGATCGCGCTGGACGTGCGCACGGTGGCGTACGAGGTCCGCGCCGACCACGACCTCCTGGCCGACCCGTCCCTCTTCGGCCTCCCGACCACCCCGCACGCCCACTTCCCCGGCATCTCGGACGCCCCCCTGACGATCGGCGCGGCCCGCCAGTCGGCGGTGGCCCAGTTCAGCGCGAAGGGCTTCAGGGCGGGAGCGGTGACGGCAGTGGCGGCGACCCCGGGCGCCGCCCCACTCCCCCCGACCCACACCACGACGGTCCTCACCCTCACCTACGACCGCCCCTTCGCCTTCCTCACCACCACCCGCTCCCCCCGCCTCCTCCTCACCACCGGCTGGGTAACGGCCCCCACCCCCTACCCGGCCATGCACCTCACCCCTGCGAGCACCTCATGAGCAAGCGCCTGATCTCCCTGTACGCGGCGGTACTGGTGACCCTGAGCCTGGCCGCGTCCGTCCCCTACGACGGCGTCAGCCACCCGGCCACGGCCCTGTGGACCCTCACCGCCATGCCGTCGTCGGTCGTGATGAACGTCGCGTGGATGGCCGCGAGCACCGTGTTCCCACCCGATTTCGAACCGGGCCCGACCGTCTCCGCCCTCCTCACCCTGACCCTCCACCTGACCGCGAGCGCCCTCGACATCGGGGCGTTGCTGATGCTGAGGAAGGCATGCAGCAAGTGCCGGGTTCTGGCCCGAGCGTGACCCTGCTCAATCACGAGAGCCGACGTCACAATCCACGCCGCCAAGGAACTCACGGGCACCCCGGAGCCGGGTGCGCAGCCGGCGCTGAGTGGCCCGGCTGTCGAGACGTACGTCGAGTGGTCCCCGCACAGGCGCGTCCGCCCGGCGGGCGGACGGTAGACGGGATACGTCCAGGCCGTCGCGCCGGGCGATGTGCACGCCGAGGTCGTAGCGGCTGAGTGCGTCGGGACCGGCGAGATGGCAGAGGCCGGCCGCGTCGGACCGGGTGAGTTCCCAGAGGGCGGCGGCCAGGTCTTCGACGTGCACGGGGCAGCGCACGTCGTCAGTGAAGAGAGCGCCCTCCCGTGTTCCGGCGATCAGCCCATGCACCAGGCGCTCATGGTCGGACCGCCCATTCCCGACGATCAGCGACGTACGAGCGACGGCCGCCCCCGGACAAAGAATCCGCACAGCCGTCTCAGCAGCCGCCTTCGCCGCCCCGTACGGCGTGATCGGGTCCGGATCACACGTCTCGTCGTAAGTGACCCTGCGGCCGGAAAAGACAGCATCGCTGGAAACGTGCACCAGCCGCACCCCAAGCTTCGCGGCAGCCATGGCAACGTGCACGGACCCGTCCGCAGTGACCCTCCAGTCGGCCCCGCCACTGGTCACGTCAATCACAGCCCGCGGCGAAACCGCCTCCACCACGGCCTCAAGCCGCACGGGATCACGAACATCAAGCCGATGCCAGGCGACCCCCGCAGGATCACCGGGCCGCGAACAAAACGTCCCAGCCACCACCCGCCCAGCGTCCCGCCCCTGCCGCAGCAACTCCGAACCCAGGAACCCGCTGCCCCCGATGATCAGCACCGTCATGCTCACTGACGCTAGGGCATCGCACTGCTCTAGCAGCGAATCGGGCGAAGGGACAGCCAAAAGGCCCCACTCGGAAGCGTCGAGGCCGGCCACAGGTGCACCAAAGCCATATCGCGCTATGGTCGATGTATGGCTACCAAGAAGGTGACTATCACCCTCGACGAATCCCTGGTCGAAGCCCTGGCTGGAGCCGCCGAGGAAGAAGGCATTCCACTCTCCCGCCTCGTCGCCGGAGCAGCCGAACGTGAGCTGCGCCTGCGCGCCGGCCGGGCCGTCATCCGGGAGTGGCAGGCAGAGCACGGCGCCTTCACCCCGGAAGAGCTCGCCGCTGCCCGCGCGGACCTGGCCGCCGCCGACGCCGAGTACCTCAGCCGCTCGGGAGCCTCGGCCGCGTGAACATTCCGTACGTGTACGACGCCGGGGTACTCATCGCCATCGACAACGACGACCGACGCATGTGGGCCCGCCACAGCCTGGCCCTCGAGGACGGCCGGGACATCCACGTCCCATCCGTCGTCGTCAGTCAGGCGTGGCGGGACTCCCGCCGCCAGGTCAGACTCGGCAAGTTCCTGGCCGGGTGCCACGTGGTACCCGTCGGCCTCGAGACCGCCAAGACCGCAGGCATCCTCTGCGGCAAGGCCGGTACCTCCGACATCGTCGACGCCACCGTCGTGACCATGGCAGCCACCCTCGGCGCCATCATCTGGACCTCGGACCCGGACGACATCCGCACCCTCGTCGACGCCCAGGACATCAAACCCACCCCTGTCATCCGCACCGTCTGAACTCGATGGTCTCCGACGGCCATCAAAAAGGGGTCCACCGTAAAAGGTGGACCCCTTTCTGACCTGCAATCACACGTTGAAGCGGAACTCCACCACATCCCCGTCCCGCATCACATACTCCTTGCCCTCCATGCGCGCCTTCCCCTTGGCCCGGGCCTCCGCGACCGACCCCGTCTCGACGAGGTCTTCGAAGGAGATGACCTCCGCCTTGATGAAGCCCTTCTGGAAGTCGGTGTGGATGACACCGGCGGCCTCGGGGGCGGTGGCGCCCTTGGGGATGGTCCAGGCTCGGGATTCCTTGGGGCCGGCCGTGAGGTAGGTCTGGAGGCCGAGGGTGTTGAAGCCGACGCGGGCGAGGGTGGCGAGGCCGGGCTCCTCGGCGCCGACGGACTCAAGGAGTTCCATCGCGTCCTCCTCGTCCAGCTCCGCGAGGTCCGCCTCCAGCTTGGCGTTGAGGAAGATCGCCTCGGCCGGGGCCACCAGCGCGCGCTGGGCGTTCTTGAAGTCCTCGTCGGTCAGCTCGTCCTCGTCCACGTTGAAGACGTAGAGGAAGGGCTTGGTCGTCAGCAGGTGCAGGTCGTGCAGCAGCTCCGCGCGCTCCGAGCCCTGGAGGATGCCCTGGGAGAACAGGGTGTCGCCCTTCTCCAGGATCTCCTTCGCCTCCTCGACCGCCTTCACCTTCGGCGCGACGTCCTTCTTGATCCGGGACTCCTTCTGGAGCCGCGGCAGGACCTTCTCGATGGTCTGGAGGTCGGCGAGGATCAGCTCGGTGTTGATCGTCTCGATGTCGTCCTTCGGCGAGACCTTGCCGTCGACGTGCACGACGTTCTCGTCCTGGAAGGCGCGGATGACCTGGCAGATCGCGTCGGACTCGCGGATGTTCGCCAGGAACTTGTTGCCCAGGCCCTCACCCTCGGAGGCACCGCGCACGATGCCCGCGATGTCGACGAAGTCCACCGTCGCCGGGAGGATGCGCTCCGAAGAGAAGATCGAGGCGAGCTGCGCCAGGCGGCCGTCGGGGACGCCGACCACACCGACGTTCGGCTCGATCGTGGCGAACGGGTAGTTGGCCGCCAGCACGTCGTTCTTGGTCAGGGCGTTGAACAGGGTCGACTTGCCGACATTGGGCAGGCCGACGATTCCGATCGTGAGCGACACGTTGCGACTTCCCGTAGAGGAGTGGGCCAGGGGCTGCCAGGGCCCAGGGGACACCGGCCGATCCACCAGTTTACGGCGTCCGCGCGGGGCAATTAGCGGGAGCGTCCCCCGTCCGGCCGGACTGACCCCGCGGACATGTCTTCGGCGTGTCTGAAGGGCGATTCGGCACATAAACAGACCTAAGTTGGTCCAGTGGAGCAACACAGAACGCGACCTCCGAAAGACGGGCCGCGACGCGGCACCCCCACGCCCGCGCACCTTCCGCCCCAGGCCCGGCGCGGCCCGGACGCCGCGCGCGGCCTGGCCGGGGCGCCCGTCGCGGCCCGCCGCGGCCCCGAGGCCGTACGCGGCCCCGTCGCCGAGCCGGGCCCCGCGCCCACCGGCCGGCGCTTCCCGAACCCCCGGCTCACCGGGCTCGGCGGCGGCCTGTTCTGCGTGGCCGCGATGCTGCTGCTCGGCGCGCTGGACGCCCTGCTGTTCGGCTCGTCCCTGATCGCCTACGGCGTGCTGTTCCTGCCCGTCTGCGTACTCACCGCGCTCTGGGTGCGCCCCGGCGACCTGCTGACCGCCCCTGTGGCCCTGCCGATCGCCTTCGGCGCCGGGCTCTTCGCGGTCGCCGACGGCAGCGCCGGCATCCTCGGCTCCCTGATGGGCGTCTTCACCGGCCTCGCCACCCAGGCGGGCTGGCTGTACGGCGGCACGCTGATCGCCGGCGTGACCGTCCTGGTACGCCGGGTGCGCTGGATCCGCGGCAGACGCCGCCGTCCCTAGCGCCACGAAACCGGGGGCCCCGCCCGGCAGGCCCCCCCGTCCCGCTACTCCGCCGAAGCCCGCTGCTCCGCGCGCATCGCCGCGCCCACGATGCCCGCGTTGTTCTGGAGCTGGGCCGGGACGATCTCGGCCTTGACGCCCGTGATGTGCGGGAGGAACTTCTCGGCCTTGCGGCTCACCCCGCCGCCGATGATGAACAGCTCGGGCGAGAAGAGCATCTCCAGGTGCGCCAGGTACTTCTCCACCCGCCGGGCCCAGTGCTCCCAGCTCAGGTCGGCGTCCTCCTTGGCCTTGCTGGACGCCTTCTTCTCCGCGTCGTGGCCGTTCAGCTCGAGGTGGCCCAGCTCGGTGTTGGCGACCAGCACGCCGTCGGTGAAGACGGCGCTGCCGATGCCGGTACCGAAGGTGAGCACGATGACCGTGCCCCGCCGCCCGCGCCCGGCGCCGAACTGCATCTCGGCGAGGCCGGCCGCGTCCGCGTCGTTGACCAGCGTGACCGGCAGCCCGCCCAGCTTCTCGCTGAACAGCGTGCGGGCGTCCGTGCCGACCCAGCTCTTGTCGACGTTCGCCGCGGTGAGGATGGTGGCGCCGTCCTGGACCACTCCGGGGAAGGTCAGCCCGACCGGGCCGGTCCAGCCGAAGTGGTCGATCACTTCCTTGACGCCGTCGGCGACACCCTCGGGGGTCGCCGGATGCGGGGTGAGCACCTTGCAGCGCTCCTGGGCGAGATCGCCCTTGTCCAGGTCCACCGGGGCACCTTTGATGCCGGACCCGCCGATGTCCACGCCGAAGATCTGCATGGCCCCACGTTACGACGTACGACTGACGGTCACGCCTCGGACGTACCGGTTCCACCGCGCTCGGCCGCCAGGGCGGCGGCTTCCTCGCGCAGGTCGCGGCGGAGTTCCTTGGGCAGCGAGAAGGTGATGGACTCCTCGGCCGCCTTGACCAGCTCCACGTCGCCGTAGCCGCGCTGGGCCAGCCACTCGAGGACCTCCTCGACCAGGACCTCGGGCACGGAGGCACCGGAGGTGACGCCGACCGTGGTGACGCCCTCCAGCCAGGCTTCGTCGATCTCGCCGGCGAAGTCCACCAGGTACGCCTCGCGGGACCCGGCGAGCTTGGCGACCTCGACGAGCCGTACGGAGTTGGAGGAGTTGCGCGAGCCGACCACGATGACCAGCTCCGCCTCGGCGCCCATCTGCTTCACCGCGAGCTGACGGTTCTGCGTGGCGTAGCAGATGTCGTCGCTGGGCGGGGAGACCAGGCCGGGGAACTTCGCCTTCAGGGCGTCGACGGTCTCCATGGTCTCGTCCACGGAGAGCGTGGTCTGGGAGAGCCAGACGACCTTGGACGGGTCGCGGATCTCGACTCCCGCGACGTCCTCGGGGCCGTCGACGAGCTGGATGTGCTCGGGGGCCTCGCCGGAGGTGCCGATGACCTCCTCGTGCCCCTCGTGCCCGATGAGCAGGATGTCGTAGTCGTCCTTGGCGTAGCGGACGGCTTCCTTGTGGACCTTGGTGACCAGCGGGCAGGTGGCGTCGATGGTGGCGAGCCGGCCGCGCTTCGCCTCCTCGTGCACGGTCGGGGCGACACCGTGCGCGGAGAACATCACGATGTGGCCCGGCGGCACCTCCTCCGTCTGCTCGACGAAGATCGCGCCCTTCTTCTCCAGGGTCTGCACGACGTACTTGTTGTGGACGATCTCGTGCCGGACGTAGATCGGGGCCCCGTACTGCTCGAGGGCCTTCTCGACGGCGATCACGGCGCGGTCCACACCGGCGCAGTAGCCACGGGGGGCGGCGAGCAGGACACGGCGGCCAGGCGAAGCGGTCATGCGTCCCATCGTAAGGCCGGGTGCCGGACCCCGTAGATCCCCCCAGGGGGGTGTCCCCGGCACACCCCCGTTGTCGGCGGCGGCCGTTACCCTCGCGGCATGGCTGTGAACACATCGCCCGAGGCCCCGCTCCCGGTCGGGGAGGTCTCCCGGCTGATCGGACGCTGGATCGACCGGCTCGGCGCGGTGTGGGTGGAGGGGCAGATCACCCAGTTGTCGCGGCGGCCCGGCGCCGGGGTGGTGTTCCTGACGCTGCGCGACCCCTCGCACGACATCTCGGTCAGCGTCACCTGCTACCGGCAGGTCTTCGACGCGGTCGCGGACGTGGTCGGCGAGGGCGCGCGGGTCGTGGTGCTCGCCAAGCCGGAGTGGTACGCCCCGCGCGGCCAGCTCTCGCTGCGTGCCGCCGAGATACGGCCGGTGGGCGTGGGCGAGCTGCTGGCACGGCTGGAGCAGCTCAAGAAGTCGCTGGCGGCGGAGGGGCTGTTCGCGGCCGACCGCAAGAAGCCGCTGCCGTTCCTGCCGCAGCTCATCGGGCTGGTGTGCGGCCGGGCCTCGGCGGCGGAGCGTGACGTGCTGGAGAACGCCCGGCACCGCTGGCCCGCCGTCCGCTTCGAGGTGCGCAATGTGCCGGTGCAGGGGGTGCACGCGGTGCCGCAGGTGGTCCAGGCGGTCAAGGAGCTGGACGCGCGGGACGACGTGGACGTGATCGTGGTGGCCCGCGGCGGGGGCAGCGTGGAGGATCTGCTGCCGTTCTCCGACGAGCAGCTGATCCGGACGGTGGCCGGGTGCCGTACGCCGGTGGTCTCGGCGATCGGGCACGAGCCGGACACCCCGTTGCTGGACCTGGTGGCCGACCTGCGCGCCTCCACCCCGACCGACGCGGCCAAGAAGGTCGTCCCGGACGTGGGCGAGGAGCTGGCGCGGGTACGGATGCTGCGCGACCGGGGCCGGCGCTGCGCCAACGCGCTGCTGGAGCGGGAGGAACGGGGGCTGGCGCACGCGCTGGCCCGTCCGGTGATGGAGCGGCCGCACCGGATGCTGGACGAGCGGACCGAGCAGGTGGAGGCGCTGCTGGGCCGCGCCCGGCGCACGCTCGGCCATCTGCTGGACCGGGCGGAGTCGGAGCTGACCCACACGCACGCGCGCGTGGTCGCCCTCTCCCCCGCGGCCACCCTCCGGCGCGGCTACGCGGTCCTGCAGAAGGAGGACGGCCACGTGGTCCGCGACCCGGCCGAGGTGACCGAGGGTGAGCCGCTGCGGGCCAGGGTGGCGGCGGGCGAGTTCGCCGTACGGGTCGATGTCGGCGGCGATGAATAGGGTGGGCGGATGAGCAGCAAAGTGGACGAGGCGCTCTCGTACGAGCAGGCGCGGGATGAGTTGATCGAGGTCGTACGGCGGCTGGAGGCGGGCGGTTCGACGCTGGAGGGGTCGCTGGGGCTGTGGGAGCGCGGCGAGGAGCTGGCCAAGGTGTGCCGGCGCTGGCTGGAGGGGGCGCGGGAGCGGCTGGACGCGGCGCTCGCGGAGGAGGCGGAGGAAGAAGAGGGCGAGTAGCGGGCCGGAGGTCCCTGCCGGGAGGCTTTGTTAAAGCTTGAACTTTCTGGCGTAGGGTCGGGTCCGTCATCAGGTCCCGCACCACGGACCGTACGCGCACCCCAGGAAGTCACAGATGTCTCTCGTTCTCGACCCGGCCGCCCAGGACCTGCTGTTCCGCGAGGCCCGCACCGCGAACTCCTTCACCGACGAGCCGGTGACCGACGAGCAGGTCCGCGCGATCTACGACCTGGTCAAGTACGGCCCCACCGCCTTCAACCAGACCCCGCTGCGGATCACCCTGGTCCGCTCCCCCGAGGCCCGCGAGCGCCTGGTCGGGCACATGGCCGAGGGCAACCGCGCCAAGACCGCCTCGGCCCCGCTGGTGGCGATCCTCTCCGCGGACAACGAGTTCCACGAGGAGCTGCCGGCCCTTTTCCCGGCGTTCCCGCAGGCCAAGGACGCGTTCTTCGCCGAGCGTCCGGTCCGTGAGCGCTCCGCCGCGCTGAACGCCGCGCTCCAGGCCGCCTACTTCGTCGTCGGCGTCCGCGCCGCCGGCCTGGCCGCGGGCCCGATGACCGGCTTCGACGCCGAGGGGGTCCGCAAGGAGTTCCTGGACGACGACCACGCCCCGCTGATGATCGTCAACATCGGCCGCCCGGCCGCGGACGCCTCGCACCCGCGCGGCCCGCGCCTGTCGTACGACGACGTGATCACGACCGTCTGAGCAGCGCCCCACCGCAGCTCACGGCCCACGCGAAGGCCCCCGGAATGCGCTTCCGGGGGCCTTCGCGCATCGTAAGAGGAGCCGCTAGGCCATCTTGAGCGCCGACGCCATGGCGGTCAGGCGGTCGAAGGACGCGGTGCCCGACACCACCGTGGTGGAGCCGGGGGTGTCCTCCAGGACGAGGGCGTCGTAGCGGCCGCCGGAGTACCGGGTCCAGGTGCGGCCGTCGATCCGCTCGGTCTTCTTCGTCGCCGAGGAGCCCTGGGTGGCCTGCTCGATGAAGTCGGAGCGCTTCTGGGTGGACTGCTCGACCTGCACGTACTGGCCCTCGGGGTCCTGGAAGCCGAGGTGCCAGCGGTCGGACTCCTCGCCACGGAAGCGGACGGAGGTCGCCTTCCAGGTGTCCGGCAGCCCCTCCGGGGCCGCCACCGGGTAGCTCACGGCCCTGCGTGCCGTGGTCGTCTCGACCGTGTAGTCGACCCGGGGGAGGTCGGGCTTGTGGTCGTCGTGCGGGACGAAGACGTAGATGACCGCCGCCGCGATTCCGATGAGGGCCAGGGAAAGGATCATGTCCCGGACCGTCTTCTGCTTGCCGTTCGAACCTGCCACGCCTCCTATGGTCTCAGGTGCCCTCCGCGCTCATCCGTGGGGCCCCCTGCTCATTTTGTAAGCCCGGCGATAGAGTCACCTCATACTCATCCGGCCGTCGTCGTATCAGAAAGGTGCGCTCCGATGACCGAGCATCATCTGCCGTCCGAACTCGATGTCCCCTCCGAGGCCCCCGACCGCAACCTCGCCCTGGAACTCGTCCGTGTCACCGAGGCCGCGGCCATGGCCGCGGGCCGCTGGGTCGGCCGCGGCGACAAGAACGGCGCCGACGGCGCCGCCGTGCGCGCCATGCGGACCCTCGTCTCCACCGTCTCGATGAACGGCGTCGTCGTCATCGGCGAGGGCGAGAAGGACGAGGCGCCGATGCTCTTCAACGGGGAGCAGGTCGGCGACGGGACGGGACCCGAGGTCGACATCGCCGTCGACCCGATCGACGGGACCACGCTGACGGCGAAGGGCATGGCGAACGCGATCGCCGTGCTGGCCGCCGCCGAGCGGGGTGCCATGTTCGACCCGTCCGCCGTGTTCTACATGGACAAGCTGGTCACCGGGCCCGAGGCGGCCGACTTCGTGGACATCGACGCGCCCGTGTCGGTCAACATCCGCCGGGTCGCCAAGGCGAAGCGGCGCACGCCCGAGGACGTCACCGTCGTCATCCTGGACCGGCCCCGGCACGAAGGGGTCATCAAGGAGATCCGGGACACCGGCGCGCGGATCAAGTTGATCTCCGACGGCGATGTGGCGGGGTCCATCCTGGCGCTGCGCGAGGGCACAGGCATCGACCTGCTGCTCGGCATCGGCGGCACCCCCGAGGGGATCATCTCGGCCTGTGCGGTGAAGTGCCTGGGCGGCACGATCCAGGGCAAGCTCTGGCCCAAGGACGACGAGGAGCGGGAGCGGGCGATCGCCGCGGGCCATGACCTGGACCGGGTGCTGACCACGGACGACCTGGTGAGCGGGGAGAACGTGTTCTTCGTGGCGACCGGGATCACCGACGGGGAGCTGATGCGGGGGGTGCGGTACCGGTCCGAGACCGCGACCACCGATTCCATCGTGATGCGGTCCAAGTCGGGGACCGTGCGGAAGATCGAGTCCGAGCACCGGCTCAGCAAGCTGCGGGCCTACAGCGCGATCGACTTCGACCGGGCGAAGTAGCGGATCAGGGGGGCGCGGGTGCCGGTACCGGTCCGTCGTGGCTGGTCGCGCAGTTACCCGCGCCCCTGAAAGACTTTCGGCTCAGCCCGCTATACGCGTTGCCGTCGCCTTCTTGAGTTCCACCTCGCGCCTGCGCCTGCGGGCCAGGACCACTCGGCGCTCGGCTGCGGTCAGGCCGCCCCAGACGCCGTACGGCTCGGGCTGGAGGAGGGCGTGCTCGCGGCACTCGATCATCACCGGACAGCGGGCGCACACCCGCTTCGCCGCCTCCTCACGGGACAGGCGCGCGGCGGTCGGCTCCTTCGACGGGGCGAAGAACAGACCGGCCTCGTCGCGGCGGCACACCGCCTCGGTGTGCCAGGGCGCGTCCTGATCCCTGTCTCGCGCCGGCCCCCGCTGGGCCGGAACGGCGGCTACCTGCAGGGACGAATGCGGCGGTTGCAGCACGGTCTACTCCTGACGACGAATTCGCTAGCGAGAGACGATGCAGCAAGCCCTACCCGTTGTACGCGCGCCTATGCACTGCGTTCCCAACCACCGGCGTACAACGGCTTGTTGGCGTCAGCGGTCCAGGTGCCTCCGCAGCTTCCGGTCGGCCTTGTCGAGCTTGCCCTGGACCCGGTCGAGGATGTCCGCCACGAACCGGCCGCGCCGGGGCCGCGCCTCCACGTTGCCCAGCACCGACCAGCCGTCGACGTAGATCACGGGGGCGTCCGACTGCACCGAGTCCAGCGTGCTGACCTCGAAGTTGCCCAGCACACTGCCGCCGGTGCCGCGCAGCGACACGTTCTCCGGGACGCGGATCTGGACGTCTCCGAAGACCGAGACCGCCTTGATCACCACCTGCTGGTACTCGAAGACGGCCTCGCTGAGGTCTATCTCCACGCTGCCGAACACCGCGAACGCGTGCACCCGGCGCCCGGCGCGCCAGCGGCCCCGGCGCACGGCGCTGCTGAAGACGGCGACCACGCTGGTGTCCGCGTCGGCCGGAAGTGAGCCGGGCAGCGGGCGGTGCGGGACGGAGGCGTAGGCGGGCGCCGCCGGGCGTTCATGCGCGGCGGGCAGGTCGCGTATGAAGACGTCCAGCTCGCCGACGGTCTTGGTGTGCAGCACCCCCTCCACCCGCTCGGCGTGCTCCTCGGCGGTCAGCCGGCCCTCGGCCAGGGCGTCACGGAGGATGTCGGCGACCCGGTCGCGGTCGGCGTCCGAGGCGCGCAGGTCGGCCGGGCGCGGGGCGGTGTCCGCGGGCTGCGCGTGCTTCTGAAGGTCCACGACAGCAGAGTACCGAAACGCGATAGATCGCGACTAGGCCCTGTGGACAACTCCCGGACAACGTTGCCGACCCACGCCGGACAGCACCGCCGGAAAGCAAGTGAGTCTTACCTCACCGACGCATTGCCCGAGCCGGGTTCTACGCTGGACAGGCTCGCCAGCGTCGGCGGGCGCCGTCCGTCGAGTGAGGAATGGGCTGAGATGCCTGAGTTCGCGTACACCGATCTGCTCCCCCAGGGAGAGGACACCACGCCGTACCGGCTGGTGACCTCCGAGGGCGTGTCCACCGTCGAGGGGCCGGACGGGCGGACGTTCCTCAAGGTGGAGCCGGAGGCGCTGCGCAAGCTGGCCGAGGAGGCCATCCACGACATCCAGCACTATCTGCGCCCCGCCCACCTCGCCCAGCTCCGCCGGATCATCGACGACCCCGAGGCGTCCGGCAACGACAAGTTCGTGGCGCTGGACCTGCTGAAGAACGCGAACATCGCGGCGGCCGGTGTGCTGCCCATGTGCCAGGACACCGGCACCGCGATCGTCATGGGCAAGCGCGGCCAGAACGTGCTGACCGAGGGCGGCGACGAGGCGGCGCTGAGCCGCGGCATCTACGACGCGTACCTGAACCTCAATCTGCGCTACTCGCAGATGGCTCCGCTCACCATGTGGGAGGAGAAGAACACCGGCTCCAACCTGCCGGCGCAGATCGAGCTGTACGCGGCCGACGGCGGCGCCTACAAGTTCCTCTTCATGGCGAAGGGCGGCGGCTCGGCCAACAAGTCGTTCCTCTACCAGGAGACGAAGGCCGTCCTGAACGAGTCCTCCATGATGAAGTTCCTGGAGGAGAAGATCCGTTCGCTGGGCACGGCCGCCTGCCCGCCGTACCACCTGGCGATCGTGGTCGGCGGTACGAGCGCCGAGTTCGCGCTGAAGACCGCGAAGTACGCCTCCGCGCACTACCTGGACGAGATCCCGTCCGAGGGCTCGCCGCTCGGTCACGGCTTCCGGGACAAGGAGCTGGAGGAGAAGGTCTTCGAGCTGACCCAGAAGATCGGTATCGGCGCGCAGTTCGGCGGCAAGTACTTCTGCCACGACGTGCGCGTGGTGCGTCTGCCCCGGCACGGCGCGTCCTGCCCGGTCGCCATCGCGGTCTCCTGCTCGGCGGACCGCCAGGCCGTCGCCAAGATCACCGCCGAGGGCGTCTTCCTGGAGCAGTTGGAGACGGACCCGGCGCGGTTCCTGCCGGAGACCACCGACGAGCACCTGGACGAGGCCGGGGACGTCGTGAAGATCGACCTGAACCAGCCGATGGACGAGATCCTCGCGGAGCTGACCAAGTACCCGGTCAAGACCCGCCTCTCGCTGACCGGCCCGCTGGTCGTGGCCCGCGACATCGCGCACGCCAAGATCAAGGAGCGGCTCGACGCGGGCGAGGACATGCCGCAGTACCTCAAGGACCACCCGGTGTACTACGCGGGCCCGGCCAAGACCCCCGAGGGGTACGCCTCCGGTTCCTTCGGCCCGACCACGGCCGGGCGGATGGACTCCTACGTGGAGCAGTTCCAGGCGGCCGGCGGCTCCAAGGTGATGCTGGCCAAGGGCAACCGCAGCAAGCAGGTCACCGACGCCTGCGACGCCCACGGGGGCTTCTACCTCGGCTCCATCGGCGGCCCCGCCGCCCGTCTCGCCCAGGACTGCATCAAGAAGGTCGAGGTCCTCGAGTACGAGGAGCTGGGCATGGAGGCGGTCTGGAAGATCGAGGTCGAGGACTTCCCGGCCTTCATCGTGGTCGACGACAAGGGCAACGACTTCTTCCAGGACCCGGCGCCCGCGCCGACGTTCACGTCGATCCCGGTCCGGGGCCCGGGCCTGGGCTGAGACCCCTCCTGGGGGGCCGATCCGGTCGGCCCCCTAGGGTGCCCGTATGACCTCTGCGGCTTATCTCTCCGGGTTGTTCTCGCTGGACGGGCGCGTTGCCGTCGTGACCGGGGGGAGTTCCGGCATCGGGCGCGGTATCGCCGAGGCGCTGGCGCGGGCCGGGGCCTCGGTGGTGGTCGTGGCGCGGGGTGAGGAGGCGCTGGAGGCGACCTGTGCCCAACTCGCCGAACTCGGCTGCCGTGCCGGGTGGGTGAGCGCCGACCTGAGTACGCGGGACGGGGTGCGGGCGGCCGCTGAGCAGGCGGTGGGAGTGTTCGGGGAGCCCGACATCCTCGTCAACTGCGCCGGGATCAATCTGCGGCCCGCCTTCAGCGAGTTGAGCGACGAGGAGTGGGACCTCACCCTCGCCGTGAACCTCACCGCGCCGCATCTGCTCAGCCAGAGGTTCGGGCCGGGCATGGCCGAGCGGGGCTTCGGGCGGATCATCCACATCTCCTCCCAGCAGGCGCACCGCGCCTTCGTCCGCTCGGGGGCGTACGGCGTGTCCAAGGGCGCGCTGGAGTCGCTCGCGCGCTCCCAGGCCGAGGAGTGGTCGCCGTACGGCGTCACCGCCAACACACTGGTGCCGGGCTTCGTGATGACGCCGCTCAACGCGCGGCTGTCGTCCGACCCGGAGAAGGTGGCCGCGCTGGCCGCGCGGACGATGGTCGGCCGCAACGGCCTCGCCGAGGACTTCGCGGGCGCCGCCGTCTTCCTGGCGAGCCGCGCCTCGGGTTACGTCACCGGCCAGTCCCTCTTCGTGGACGGCGGCTTCTCGGTGCACTGAAAAAGCCACCCCGTCCGGCCCAGCCCAGGAACATCACGGCGCCCCCGTTCGCTGTACCGGGTATGACCGACGAGTACCGCACCGAGCACGACTCCATGGGCGAGGTCCGCGTCCCCGCCCACGCCAAGTGGCGCGCGCAGACCCAGCGCGCCGTCGAGAACTTCCCCGTCTCCGGCCAGCGTCTGGAGCGCGCGCACATCGAGGCGCTGGCCCGGATCAAGGGGGCGGCCGCGAAGGTGAACGCCGACCTCGGCGTGCTGGACCGGGACGTGGCCGACGCCATCCAGGGCGCGGCCGAGGAGGTCGCGGACGGCACCTGGGACGAGCACTTCCCGGTGGACGTCTTCCAGACCGGCTCCGGCACCTCCTCCAACATGAACGCCAACGAGGTGATCGCCACCCTCGCCGGCGAGCGGCTGGGCCGGGACGTGCACCCCAACGACCAGGTCAACGCCTCCCAGTCGTCCAACGACGTCTTCCCCTCCTCGATCCACATCGCGGCCACCGCCGCGGTGGTCCACGACCTGATCCCCGCGCTGGAGCACCTGGCCGCCGCCCTCGCCCGCAAGGCGGGCGAGTTCGCGGACGTGGTGAAGGCGGGACGCACGCACTTGATGGACGCGACCCCGGTGACCCTGGGTCAGGAGTTCGGCGGCTATGCGGCGCAGGTGACGTACGGCGTGGAGCGGCTGCGTTCCTCGCTGCCCCGGCTGGCCGAACTCCCGCTCGGCGGAACGGCGGTGGGCACCGGGATCAACACCCCGCCCGGCTTCTCGGCGGCCGTGATCGAGGAGGTGGCGCGGGCGACCGGGCTGCCCTTCACCGAGGCCCGCGACCACTTCGAGGCGCAGGGCGCGCGTGACGGGATCGTGGAGGCCAGCGGCCAGTTGCGGACCATCGCGGTCGGCCTGACGAAGATCGCCAACGACCTGCGCTGGATGTCCTCCGGCCCGCGCACCGGCCTCGCCGAGATCCGTCTGCCCGACCTCCAGCCGGGCTCCTCCATCATGCCGGGCAAGGTCAACCCGGTCGTCCCGGAGGCGGTGCTGATGGTCGCGGCCCAGGTCATCGGCAACGACGCCACCATCGCCACGGCCGGCGCCGCGGGGAACTTCGAGCTGAACGTGATGCTCCCGGTCATGGCCAAGAACGTGCTGGAGTCGGTGCGGCTGCTGGCCAACGCCTCCCGCCTGCTGGCCGACCGCACCGTCGACGGCATCACCGCCGACCGCGAACGCGCCCGCGAGTACGCCGAGTCCTCCCCCTCGGTGGTGACCCCGCTCAACCGCTACCTGGGCTACGAGGAGGCCGCGCGGATCGCCAAGAAGTCCCTCGCGGAACGTAGGACGATCCGTGAGGTGGTGCTGGAGGACGGCTATGTGGAGCGTGGCGACCTGACGCTGGAGCAGTTGGACGAGGCGCTGGATGTCCTGCGGATGACGCGCCCGTGACGTCCCGCCAACGCCACCGCCGATTTCCCGCCACCTGTCCGGAAGGATGACGCGCACCACAGCATCGGGTGCTTCCGGCACCTAATATCTGTCCATGACGGACGACGAAGCGGTGAGACGAGCGGAAGCGGGCCCGACGGCGGCGTACTGGACCCCCGGCACCCCGATCCTGTGGCGGTACCGGGAGAACGCGGGCGACGCGTTCCACATCGCGCGTCCCGTCACCGTCGTCCGGGACGAAGCCGAGCTGCTCGCCGTATGGCTGGCCCCCGGCACCGAGTGCGTCAAGCCGGTGCTGGCCGACGGCACCCCGGTGCACCTGGAACCGCTGGAGTCCCGCTACACCAAGCCGCGCGTGGTGCGGCGGGACCGCTGGTTCGGGACCGGGGTGCTGAAGCTGGCCCGGCCCGGCGAGCCCTGGTCGGTGTGGCTGTTCTGGGAACCGGGCTGGCGCTTCAAGAACTGGTACGTCAACCTGGAGCAGCCGCTGGCCCGTTGGGCCGGCGGGGTCGACTCCGAGGACCACTTCCTGGACATCTCCGTCCACCCGGACCGCACCTGGCACTGGCGGGACGAGGACGAGTTCGCCCAGGCGCAGCGGGACGGCCTGATGGACGCGGAGACCGCCGGACGGGTCCGGTCGGCGGGACGGCGGGCGGTGGAGGTGATCCAGGCGTGGGGCTCCCCGTACAACGACGGCTGGCAGCACTGGCGGCCCGATCCGTCCTGGTCGGTGCCCGCGCTTCCGGAGGACTGGGACCGTACGCCCGCGCACGTGTCCTCATGAGACCCTTGATGCGCCCCCGGACCACAACCGTAGGATCGTCCTCCGCAAGGGCACCGAGGTACAACTACCGGAGTCTGCGCAGAGCCTGACCATATGTCACCGAGGGGCGGGAGCACGTGAGCGAGGGGTACGAGGCGGGCGGCTGCGCGGCCGGCGCGGGGTTCACCCGCTCGGCGGAAACCACCCCTGACCACGCGGGAATTCCGTTCCTGGGGCACGTAATCCGGGTATCGGGACTTCGGCGGCATCTCCTGCGCGCCCGGCGCGCAGCCCCGGACGGACGGATTCGACACGCGTGACGGAGCAGCCCACTTCCTCCTGCGGACGCCCCCAGCCGGGCGTCGACCCCGCCGTGCGCGGGGCGCTGCTGGGCGCACCGGCCCAGACCCGGGGCGGCGCGGGCACGGGGAAGAACAAGAAGAAGGAGCGCCCAGTCAACGGCCCTGAGCACTCGCAGCCTGCCGCCGCCGAGCCCATGGGGGAACCTCCCGCGCGCGCGAAGTCCAGCGTGGGGGAACACCGTCCGAGGCCCGCGCCGGAGTCCATTCCCGCCCAGCCGGGCGCCGAGCAGGAGCGCTCACCGGGCGGCCAGGAGCGGCGTACCGGCCGCGGTAGCCCGCCCGGCCGCCCGATGCCGATGCGCCGCGACGGCGACCGGCTGCGGTTCGTCGGCGCGGCCACCCGGCGCATCGCCCGCGGTCTCGACCTGGACGAGATCGTCATGGGCCTGTGCCGCGCCACCGTGCCCACCTTCTCCGACGCGATCCTGGTCTATCTGCGCGACCCGCTGCCGGTCGGCGACGAGCGGCCCACCGGGCCGGTGGTGCTGCGGCTGCGCCGCACCGACCGCATTCCGGACGAGCGGGAGACCGAGGGCCTGCTGCTGCCGCCCGCGTTCCCGGAGCCGGACGCCGAGGCGGCGGCGCTGGCCGCGCTCTCGGGCCCGGCCGCGCTCACCGCCGAGCTGTGCGAGGTGCGCCCCGGCGGCGCGCTGAACGAGGTGCTGCGCGGGGTGCGCCCGGTGTTCGCGGACACCCCCGCCGCCCGCGCCGCGCTGCCCGAGCTGCTCGGTGAGGACGGCGAGGCGCTCGTCCCGTCCGGACAGCGGGCGATCCTCGCGCCGCTGCGCGGGAGGCGCCGGGTGATCGGCGCGGCGGTGTTCCTGCGCCGCCCGGACCGGCTGGCCTTCGAGGCGGAGGACCTGCTGGTCGCTGCGCAGCTCGCCACGCACAGCGCGCTCGGCATCGACAAGGCGGTGCTGTACGGCCGCGAGGCGTACATCGCCGACGAGTTGCAGCGCACCATGCTGCCCGAGACCCTCCCGCACCCCACCGGTGTGCGGCTGGCCTCGCGCTATCTGCCCGCGGCGGAGACGGCGCGGGTGGGCGGCGACTGGTACGACGCGATCCCGCTGCCCGGCAGCCGGGTGGCGCTGGTGGTCGGCGACGTGATGGGCCACTCCATGACCTCGGCCGCCATCATGGGCCAGTTGCGCACCACCGCGCAGACCCTGGCCGGACTCGACCTGCCCCCGCAGGAGGTGCTGCACCACCTGGACGAGCAGGCCCAGCGCCTGGGCACGGACCGCATGGCGACCTGCATGTACGCGGTCTACGACCCCGTCGCGCACCGCATCACCATCGCCAACGCCGGTCATCCGCCGCCGGTGCTGCTGCACCTGGGCGGCACCGCCGAGGTGCTGCGGGTGCCGCCGGGCGCGCCGATCGGTGTGGGCGGGGTGGACTTCGAGGCGGTCGAGCTGGACGCGCCGGCCGGGGCCACGCTGCTGCTGTACACCGACGGCCTGGTGGAGTCCCGGCTGCGGGACGTGTGGACGGGCATAGAGCAGTTGCGGGAGCGGCTGACCGCGACCGCGCAACTGACCGGCCCGGGCCACCCGCCGCCGCTGGAGGCTTTGTGCGACGAGGTGCTGGACATGCTCGGCCCCGGCGACCGGGACGACGACATCGCCCTGCTCGCGGCCCGCTTCGACGGGATCGCGTCCAGCGATGTGAAGTACTGGACGCTGGACGCGGAGGACGCCGCGCCCGGCAAGGCCCGCCGGCTGGCCCGTACGGCACTGGCCGAGTGGGGTCTGGAGGACCTCACCGACTCCGTCGAGCTGCTGGTCAGCGAGGTGGTCACCAACGCGGTGCGCTACACCACGCGTCCGGTGACCCTGCGGCTGCTGCGCACGGACGTGGTGCGCTGCGAGGTGGGTGACGACGTGCCGCAGCTTCCCCGGCTGTGCCAGGCGCGAGCCACCGACGAGGGCGGCCGGGGCCTGTACCTGGTCAACAAGCTGGCCCGGCGCTGGGGCGCGACCCGGCTGAGCGTCGGCAAGGTCGTCTGGTTCGAGCTGCACGGGGGCTGACCCCCGTCCCGTACGACGCGAAGGGCGCCCGGCGTGATGCCGGGCGCCCTTCGTCGTGCGCGTGGGTCCTACCGCTTGTCGTCCCGCTGGCCCGGGTCGAACGGGTTGCGCGGGGTGATGCCCCCGGACGGCGGCTGGGTGGTCGGCGTCTCGCTCGGACTCTGGGTGGGAGGCGTCGAGGTCGGGGTGTCGCTCGGGGTCTCGCTGGGCGTCTCGGACGGGGCCTCGGAGGTGGGCGGTTCGCTGCTCGGCGTCTCTGAAGGCGTCTGGGAGGGGGTCTCGCTGGGGGTCGGCGGCGGCGTCGGGGCGACGGCGGCACCCTGGGTGGTGTCGAGGTCGAACTCGGCCTGACGGGTCACGCCGAAGGTGTAGGCCGCCCAGATCTGGGCCGGGGGCCCGCCGCCGTTGACGCGGCCGCCGCCCATGGTGCCCTTGAGCGAGACATGGGCGAACCGCTTGACCTTCTCGCCCTCGCAGCCGGTGCCGCCGTCCTTGTGCGCCTCGCCGAACAGGCCGACGGAGGTGACGAGATCGGGGGTGTAGCCGGTGAACCAGGCCGAGCGGTCGCAGTCGGAGGTGCCGGTCTTGCCCGCCACCTGCTGCCCGGCCCGCAGCGCGTTGTCGGCCACGGACTGGCGGGCGGTGCCGTCGTCGACGACACCGGTGAGCACGGAGGTCACGGTGTCGGCGGTGGTGCGGTCGAGCACCCGCTCGCCGACCGGGTTCGGCAACTGGACCGTACGGCCCTGCTGCTCGGCCGACTTGATGATGCTCGGGGTGACCTTGCGGCCGTGGTTGTCGAGGGTGGCGTACATGCCCGCCATCTCCAGCGGGCTCGCGCCCATGGAGCCGAGGGTCTGCGCGGGCACCGCCTGCATGCCCTCGGTGTCCATGCCGAGCCGCTTGGCGGTGTCCATCACCTTGTCCATACCCACGTCCACGCCCATCTGCGCGAACACGGAGTTGACGGACTTGTTCATCGCCGTCTGGACGCTGATCGGGCCGTAGTTCGCGTCGTCCTCGTTGGGCGGGGCGAAGCCGACGCGGGAGCCGTGGTCGAGGACCTGGCGGCGGCTGGTGCCGTCGTAGACGGTGTCGGCGCCGATCAGCGTGCCGCTCTGGGTGGTGGCACCGTGCTCCAGCGCGGCGGCGAGGATGACCGGCTTGAAGGTGGAGGCGGGCTGGTAGTCGCGGCGGCCCGCGTTGTTCACCCAGTGGTCGAAGTAGTCCTGGCCGCCGTAGAGCGCCACGATCCGGCCGGTCTTGGGGTCGACGGAGACCGCGCCGGCCTGGACGTCGGCGTCGACCGGGCGCTGCTTCGGCTCCAGCTTGCTGGTGAGCTGGGTCTTGACCGAGTGCTCCAGCGCGGCCTGCTTCTTGCGGTCGACGTTGAGGGTGATGGTCCAGCCCTGGCCCTCGACCTTGGCCTCGGCCTCCGAGCGGGAGATGCCCTCCTGCTTCATGAGCTGGTTCTGGAGCTGGGAGTTGGCCAGCGAGACCAGGTAGCCCTTCTGTCCCTCCATGCCGGGGGCGCCCTTGGGCGCCTTGGGCACCGGGAACTTCAGGGCGGCGCGCTTGCCCGGGTCGAGCCAGTGCTCCTTGACCATGTTGTTCAAGACGTAGTTCCAGCGGTCGGTGACCAGCCGCTTGCCGGTCGCCGTGGCGGTGGACCAGTCGTACTGGCTCGGGGCCTGGAGGAGGGCGGCGAGGTAGGCACCCTGCTGGACGGAGAGGTCCTGGGCGTCGACGTGGTAGTACGCCTGGGCGGCGGCCTGGATGCCGTAGGCGCCGCGGCCGTAGTAGCTGGTGTTGATGTAGCCGGCGAGGATCTGGTCCTTGGACTTCTCGCGCTCCACCTTCAGCGAGATGACCATCTCCTTGAGCTTGCGGGAGACGGTCTGGTCCTGGCTCAGGTAGTAGTTCTTGACGTACTGCTGGGTGATGGTCGAGCCGCCCTGCTTGCCGCGTCCCGCGAGGGTGTTGAGCAGGCCGCGGGCGGTGCCCTTCAGGTCGACGCCGGGGTCGGTGTAAAAGGACTTGTTCTCGGCGGCGACGAAGGTGAGCTGGACCTTGCGGGGCACCTTGGCGAGGTCGACTATCTCGCGGTTGACCTTGCCGTCGCGGGCGAGGACCGTGCCGTCGCTGTACTTGTAGACGTTGCTCTGCCGCTGGGCGGCCACGTTGCCCGCGGGGACGTCGACCGACATGTACAGCGCGGCGAAGGCGCCCATGCACAGCAGGCAGAGGCCCAAGACCGTGCCGAGGATCTTCTTCCAGGTGAAGAGCCGGCGTATTCGGCCCTTGGCGGGCTTGCCGCCGGAACCGCCGGAGGGCTCGGAGGCCGGGGCTGCCGAACGGCGTCCGGGTGCCGCGCGGTGGCCGCCGCGCTGTCGCGCTCGTCTCTCGTCCGCTCGTCCCATGGGTCCCTTGGCTCCGCTTCCGTCTCGGGGTCAGCTCCGAAAGCTAACACCCCTCTATGTGACAAAGAGCGCCCGATCCACTCTTTTACGGACGTGAGAATGAGCACCCACCCCAAAGGAACCGACGGGCAGGAAGGGTTCAAGGTTGCCCGTGGGGACGCCCGAAAAAGTGGAGTTGCCCGTTCCGCGCACCCCTATGCACTGGGGGTATACACCGTGTGTAGAGTGCTCGCCATGTCCATCGGTCACACCCTTCTAGGGCTCCTGGAGTCCGGCCCCCGGCACGGTTACGACCTCAAGCGGGCCTTCGACGACACCTTCGGCCACGACCGGCCGCTCGCCTACGGGCAGGTCTACGCGACCATGTCCCGGCTGCTGAAGAACGGCCTCGTGGAGGTCGAAGGCATCGAGGCGGGCGACGGGCCCGACCGGAAGCGCTATGCCATCACCGACGCCGGCATCACGGACGTCGAGCGCTGGCTCGCCAGCCCGGAGAAGCCGGAGGACTACCTCCGCTCGACCCTGTACACCAAGGTCGTGCTGGCCCTGCTGACCCACCGCGACGCCGCCGACGTCCTCGACACCCAGCGCTCCGAGCACCTGCGCACCATGCGCGTCCTCACCGACCGCAAGCGCAAGGGCGACCTGGCCGACCAGTTGATCTGCGACCACGCCCTGTTCCATCTGGAGGCCGACCTCAGATGGCTGGAACTGACCGCGGCACGCCTCGACAAACTTCGCACGGAGGTGGTCGCATGACCCCGCCCGACGGCTCCCTGCTCGTCGCCCAGGACCTGCGCAAGTCCTACGGCCCCACCGCCGCCCTCGACGGCGCCGCCTTCTCCGTCCACCCCGGCGAGGTCGTCGCCGTGATGGGCCCCTCCGGCTCCGGCAAGTCCACCCTGCTGCACTGCCTCGCCGGGATCGTCCGGCCCGACTCCGGCTCGATCACCTACGCCGGACGCGAGCTGACCACCATGAGCGACACCGAGCGCAGTGCCCTCAGGCGGGGCGAGTTCGGCTTCGTCTTCCAGTTCGGCCAGCTCGTCCCGGAGTTGACCTGCGTGGAGAACGTGGCGCTGCCGCTGCGACTGAACGGCCGCCCGCGCAAGGAGGCCGAGCGGGCCGCGCTCGCCTGGATGGAGCGCCTGGAGGTGGACGATCTCGGGCGCAAGCGGCCCGGTGAGGTCTCCGGCGGCCAGGGCCAGCGGGTCGCGGTGGCGCGGGCACTGGTCACCGGGCCCCGCGTCCTGTTCGCCGACGAGCCGACCGGCGCGCTGGACTCGCTCAACGGCGAGCGCGTGATGGAGCTGCTCACCGACGCCGCCCGCTCGACCAACGCGGCCGTCGTCCTCGTCACCCACGAGGCACGGGTGGCGGCCTATTCGGACCGCGAGATCGTCGTGCGCGACGGCCGGTCGCGGGACATGGAGCGCAGCGCATGAGCGTGCGGCAGTACGCCCGTGACCTGGGGATGGGGGCCCGGTTCGCCGTGACCGGGGGGCGCGAGGGGTGGGTCCGTACGGCGCTGACCGCGGTCGGCGTCGGTATGGGCGTGGCGTTGCTGCTGCTCACCACCGCACTGCCTGGCATCGTCTCCGCGCGCCACGCGGTGGAGGAGGCCCGGTCCGACTACACGTTCGCCGTGCACCCGCGGCCCAAGGGCGACGACACCCTGCTGCTGGCGGCCACCGACACCTGGTGGCGGACCAAGTCGATCCGGGGCCGTCTCCTCGAACCCGAGGGCCCCAAGGCCCCGATGCCGCCGGGCATCGACCGCTTCCCGGCCAAGGGCGAGATGCTGGTCTCCCCCGCGCTGGGTGAACTCCTCGCCTCCGGCGAGGCGAAGCTGCTGCGCGAGCGGCTGCCGTACCGGATCACCGGCACCATCGGCGCGAAGGGGCTGCTCGGCCCGCGCGAACTCGTCTACTACGCGGGCGCCGAGGGTCTGAAGCCCAAGGCCGGGGGTGCCCGCACCGAGCGGCTGCGCTCGTTCGGCGACCCGCAGTCGGAGTCCGAACAGGCCGACCCGGTGCTGCTGATGATGGTGCTGGTCGTGTTCGTGGTGCTGCTGATGCCGGTGGCGGTGTTCATCGCCGCCGCCGTGCGCTTCGGCGGCGAGCGCCGCGACCGCAGGCTGGCCGCGCTGCGGCTGGTGGGCGCCGACGGCCGGATGACCCGCCGGATCGCGGCGGGCGAGGCGCTGGCCGGCTCACTGATCGGGCTCGTCATCGGCGCCGGCCTCTTCCTGGCCGGACGGCAGCTCGCCGGCTCGGTGACGGTCATGGGCGAGAGCTTCTACCCCGCCTACCTGGACCCCTCTCCCCTGCTCGCCCTGCTGGTCGCGCTCGCGGTCCCGGCGTGCGCGGTGCTGGTCACCCTGCTGGCCATGCGCGGAGTGGTGATCGAGCCGCTCGGCGTGGTGCGCACCGCCGTGCCCGCCCGGCGCCGGCTGTGGTGGCGGCTGCTGCTGCCGCTGGCCGGCCTGGCGATGCTCTACCCGATGATCGGCCAGGGCCACTCGAACGGCGACTTCAACCAGTACCTGGTCATCGCCGGTGTCCTGCTGCTCCTGATCGGCGTCACCGCCCTGCTGCCCTGGCTGGTGGAACGCGCCGTCGCCCGGCTCGACCCGGGTCCGCTCTCCTGGCAACTGGCCGTTCGACGGCTCCAGTTGAGCAGCGGTACGGCGGCCCGTACGGTCAACGGTGTCGCGGTCGCCGTCGCCGGTGCCATAGCGCTCCAGATGCTGTTCGCGGGTGTGCAGGGCCAGTACGAGGAGAACACCGGGAAGGACCCGTCCCGCGCCCAGTTGGAGATCGCCCTCGCCGACCACACCCGCGTCGGGCCGGCCGCCGCCGCGGTCGCCCGGACCAAGGGGGTGCGGGCGTCGGTGGGTCTGGCCACCGCCTCGCTCGGCGAGAAGCCGCGGGACGCGGACGCCGCGCTCGACATGGTCGTGGGCGACTGTGCCTCGCTGCGGGAGCTGGCGCACCTGCCGTCCTGCCGCGACGGCGACACCTTCGCCCTGGCCGGCCCGGAATACGGCACCGCGTTCGACCGCTCGTCCCGCGACGCCGTGCTGCGCCCCGGCCACGACGCCTACATCGACCCCGCGTACGCCGACATCCAGGGCCTCTCGGTGCCGATCGCCATCCCGGAGCACCTGCGCTGGGCGACGTTCCGCGAGGACTCGCTGATGCCCCGCGCCAACGGCCTGCTGGTCACCCCGGCCGCGCTCCCGAAGGCCGCCGGACCGGCGCTGTCCGGCGAGGTCTTCGTACGGATGGACCAGGGGCTGCCGGACGTGCAGGAGTACGTGCGCAACACCGCCGCGCGGGTCGACCCGGTCGCGGACATCATGGCCGTGACGCCGACCGAGACGTCCGCCCGGTACACCTCCCTGCGCACCGGCATGCTGATCGGCGCCTCCTGTGTACTGGTACTGATCGGTGCGAGCCTGCTGGTCTCCCAGTTGGAGCAGTTGCGCGAGCGGCGCAAACTGCTGTCGGCGCTGGTCGCGTTCGGCACCCGGCGCCGCACGCTCGGCCTGTCGGTGCTGTGGCAGTCGGCGCTGCCGATCACGCTGGGCCTGCTGCTGGCCGCGGCGGTGGGAGTGGGCCTGGGCGCGGTGCTGCTGCGGATGTCGGCGGCCGAGGTGACCGTTGTCTGGCCCGACGTCCTGGCGCTGACCGGCGTCGGCGCGGGCGTCGTCCTCGTGGTCACCCTGCTCACCCTGCCGCCGCTGCTCCGCATGACCCGCCCGGACGGGCTGCGCACCGAGTAGCCGTTCAGTCCGCGCCCACGATCCGTACGGGCAGGGGACTCATCGCCTCGCGCAGGGCCGCGGCCAGTTCCTCGTACTCGGCGGAGCGGGCCGCGGCCGTGCGCATGGCGAGGGCGATCCGGCGGCTCGGGGCCGGACCGGCGAAGGAGCTGGTGAGGACCTTGCTGCCACGGGTCGCCTCCAGCCGTATCGCGGTGCGCGGCAGCAGGGTGCAACCGAGGCCGCCCGCGACCAACTGGACCAGGGTGGAGAGTCCGGCGGCGGTCGTGGTGACCGGGGCCGCGCCCCCGCCCCGGATCTCCCGGCCGGCCTCCCGGCAGATCTCCAGGGCCTGGTCGCGCAGACAGTGCCCCTCGTCCAGCAGCAGCAGGTTCAGCTCGCGCAGCGCCTCACGCGGTATGCCGCTGCGGCAGCCGAGCTCGTGGTCGAGCGGGGTGACGAGCACGAAGTCCTCGTCGAACAGCGGGAGTTCACTCACACCGGGCACACCGAGGGGCACCGCGAGCAGCAGCAGGTCGAGCCGTCCGGAGTGCAGGCCCTCCAGCAGGCTGGCGGTCTGCTCCTCGTGCACCTGGAGGTCGAGCTGCGGATAGCGCTCGTGCACCAGGCGCAGCACGGTCGGCAGCAGATAGGGGGCGACGGTCGGGATGGCGCCGAGCCGCAGCACGCCGGTGAAGGGCGCCCGTACCGCCTCGGCCTCCTCCAGCAGCGCGCCCATCTCGGCCAGCACCGCCTTGGCCCGCACCGCGAGCCGCTCCCCGGCGGGCGAGAGCAGCACCTTGCGGGTCGTACGCTCCACCAGGGCCACGCCGAGGGTCTCCTCCAGCGCGGCGACCGCCCCGGACAGCGCGGGCTGGCTCATCCCGATGGCGGCGGCCGCGTCCCGGAAGTGCAGATGCTCGGCGACCGCGGTGAAGGCACGCAACTGCGCCAGGGTCGGCTGCTTTCGCTTGCCACTACTGATGGTCACTGATAGCCACCTCCAATCAACCAGACCGAGTGTAGCTATTTCACTAATCAATCCACCCTGTGCCACCATCGGCCCAGTCCAACCCATGGGAGACATCCCGCAAGCTGGGGTGTCCCCGCGCTGCAAGGAGAGCACGTGCTCACTGTCGGTGACAAGTTCCCCGAGTTCGAACTGACCGCCTGCGTCTCGCTGGAGAAGGGCAAGGAGTTCGAGACGATCGACCACAAGACCTACGAGGGCAAGTGGAAGATCGTCTTCGCGTGGCCCAAGGACTTCACCTTCGTGTGCCCGACCGAGATCGCGGCCTTCGGCAAGCTGAACGACGAGTTCGCCGACCGTGACGCGCAGGTCCTCGGCTTCTCCGGTGACTCCGAGTTCGTCCACCACGCCTGGCGCAAGGACCACCCGGACCTGACCGACCTGCCGTTCCCGATGATGGCGGACTCCAAGCACGAGCTGATGCGCGACCTGGGCATCGAGGGCGAGGACGGCTTCGCCAAGCGCGCCGTCTTCATCGTCGACCAGAACAACGAGATCCAGTTCACCATGGTGACCGCCGGCTCCGTCGGCCGTAACCCCAAGGAGGTCCTGCGGGTCCTCGACGCCCTCCAGACGGACGAGCTGTGCCCGTGCAACTGGAGCAAGGGCGAGGACACCCTCGACCCGGTCGCGCTGCTGGCTGGTGAGTGACCCATGTCGCTCGACTCGCTGAAGTCCCGCGTCCCGGACTACGCCAAGGACCTGAAGCTCAACCTGGGCTCGGTCATCGGCAACTCCGACCTCCCGGCCCAGCAGCTCTGGGGCACCGTGCTGGCGACCGCGATCGCCTCGCGCTCCCCGATCGTGCTGCGTGAGCTGGAGCCGGACGCGAAGGCCAACCTCTCGCCCGAGGCGTACGCCGCGGCCAAGTCCGCCGCCGCGATCATGGCGATGAACAACGTCTTCTACCGCACCCGGCACCTGCTGTCGGACCACGAGTACGGCACCCTGCGCGCCGGTCTGCGGATGAACGTCATCGGCAACCCCGGCGTCGACAAGGTCGACTTCGAGCTGTGGTCGTTCGCGGTCTCCGCGATCAACGGCTGCGGTATGTGCCTCGACTCGCACGAGCAGGTGCTCCGCAAGGCCGGTGTCGAGCGCGAGGCGATCCAGGAGGCGTTCAAGATCGCCTCGGTGATCCAGGCGGTCGGCGTCACCCTCGAGGCAGAGGCTGTCCTCGCCGAGTAGTACCGCGCTCGAAGGCCCCGCTCACACCTGGTGAGCGGGGCCTTCGGTGGTTTCCGCTCACACCTGGTGAGCGGGGCCTTCGGTGGTTTCGCGGGTGTCCTCGGGGGCGGTGTCCCCGGACGACTCCCCTTCGGCCTGGACGGCAGGCTCGCCCTCGGCCGTCGCGGCGGCCGGGTCCTCGATGTCCGCAACCGGCCGGTGCTGGTCCGCCGAGTACTTCCGCAGGTACCCCACCACCGTGTTCGTCACCGCCACCAGCGGTACGGCCACCACCGCGCCGCCGATGCCGGCCACCATGCCGCCGGCCGCGACCGTGAGGACCACCGCGAGCGGGTGGACCCGCACCGCCCGGCCCAGGATGAACGGCTGGAGGACGTGGCCCTCGATCTGCTGGACCGCGAGCACCACCACCAGCGTCATCAGAGCGGTGAACACGCCCTGCGTCACCAGCGCGACGACGATGGCGAGCGCGCCGGAGGCGACCGCACCGACCAGCGGGATGAACGAGAACAGGAAGATGAAGACCGCCAGCGGCACCGCCATCGGCACATCGAGGAAGTAGATGCCCAGGCCGATGAATATGGCGTCGATCAGCGCGACCAGCACCGTGCCGCGCACGTACGCGGTCAGGGTGGCCCAGGCGCGCGGACCGGCACCGGCCACACCCGGACGGGCGGCGGCGGGCACCAGCTTCAGGAACCACTCCCAGATCCGCCTGCCGTCGTAGAGCAGGAAGAGCGTCGAGAAGAAGACCAGCAGGATGCCGGTCAGCGCCTCGACGACGACCTGAACCCCTTCGAGTCCGGCGGAAGTTATCTGGTCGGTGTTGGCTCCGACGGCCTCGCGGAGGTTCTTGGCTATCTGGTTGATCTGCTTGTCGGTGACGTGGAAAGGGCTCTTCAGCAGCCAGTTGCGCAGATCGTCGATGCCGTTCTGGATCTGGCTGGAGAGGGTGTCGATGTTCTCCATGACCTGCCAGGTCACGAACCAGCCGAGCAGCCCGATGATCACGAAGCCCGATATGGCGGTGAGCGCCGTCGACGGACCGCGCGGCATGCCGTACCGCATCAGCCGGGCCACGGTCGGCTGGAGCAGGGCGGTCACCAGCAGGGCCACCACGAACGCGAACACCACGAGCTGGACGGCACTGATGACCCGCATCAGCACCCAGACCGTGCCGGCCAGCACCAGCAGCCGCCAGCCCGCCTCGGCCGCGACCCGCACCCCCCACGGCACGGCGTGCGCGGGGTCGGGGCGCGGGGTGGACGGAGCCGGGCGCGGCGCGGGTACGGCCAGCGCCTCGGGGGGCCCTTCGGGTCCGGCGTGTTCCTTCTGGACCTCGGCGCGGCGCTCGTCCAGGCGCTCGCTCATCTCGGTCAGCCCGGCACCGAGCCGGCCGAGCCATCCTGGCATTCGCGTCATGTTCCGTACCCTTCCCCCGCGTCCCGGGCCCACTCCGGCGCGCTTCGTCACGCGGAGGAGCCGTGCGAGGACGACCGTACCGTGCGAAAGCCCCTCACCCCGTGAGGGGGAGGGGCTGCGCGCGGCCGGGTGTCAGGAAGCCGCTCAGTACCAGTGGTTGGCCTGCCAGAAGGTCCACGCCTCGCACGGGCTGCCGTAGCGGCTGTCCATGTAGTTGAGGCCCCACTTGATCTGGGTGGCCGGGTTGGTCTGCCAGTCGGCGCCCACCGAGGACATCTTGGAGCCGGGCAGGGCCTGGAAGAGGCCGTAGGCACCGGAGGAGGCGTTCACGGCACGGTAGTTCCAGCTCGACTCGTGGTCGACGATGTTGCTGAAGCACTGGAACTGGCCGGCGCCCACCATCTGACGGGCCATGGCCTGGATCTGGGCGACGGAGTAGCTGCTCTGCGGGGCGAAGCTGGAGACGTCGCGGACATCGCTGCGGCTGGCGGCGGCGGCGGCCTTGGTCTCGGCGCGCTCCTTCGCCAGCTCGGCCGCCTTCTCGGCGTCCTTCTTCTTGGCGATGGCCGTCTCGGCGGCGGCCTTGCGGGCCGCTGCCTCCGCGTCCTTCTTGGCGCTCGCGTCGGCGGCGATGGCCTGCGCGTCCGCCTGCTGCGTCAGGGACGCGGTCTGAACCTGCGCCTGCTGATCCGCGGGGAGCTCAGCGAGGAGCGTGGTGTCGGCAGCCGTCGGCTCGGCGTCGTTGTTCTGCGCGACGCTGCCCGAGGCAACTCCGACGACGCTTCCTACGGCGGTGACCGCGGTGGCGGAGGCCACTGCGAATCCCCGGACCGAAATCCGGCTCACACGGTTTCCTTCCAGCATCGCCCGCTTCGGTGACCGTGGCGGACGCAATCTTGCCCCCGACACTGGCCTCCCAACTGAAGGGTCACAGGAGACACGGGCCCGGTGGGAACTCCCGCACGGGGAGCGCCGCGTGATGCTCGGGCGGCATACGACGACGCTATGGAGTTGGCGACTTGCTCCGTGGATCGCGCCTGCCGGGGGGCTGGAACGTGCCTCGGGGTACAGGTGTGTCGTATGCGGGGCCTGACAGGACTGAGACTCTGCCGTAACCCGGCGGCGAGTGGCAATTCCGAGTTGCGTGTGAAAGCTCACACCTCGTTTGGCCCAAGGGAATTCAGGAAATACCCGCGCACGCAGACGCCGCCCGGCTAAGCTCCTTGGCTTCTCCGGGCGGCGCCTGTGGTTGTCCGAAGACGGGTCAGATGTGGCCGTCCTCCAGCATTTCGGTCACCAGCGCCGCGATCTGGGACCTTTCGGACCGGTTCAGCGTGACGTGCGCGAAGAGCGGATGCCCCTTCAGCTTCTCCACGACGGCCACCACGCCGTCGTAGCGGCCGACACGCAGGTTGTCCCGCTGCGCCACGTCATGGGTGAGCACCACCCGCGAGTTGGCGCCGATCCGGGAGAGCACCGTCAGCAGCACGTTGCGCTCCAGCGACTGCGCCTCGTCCACGATCACGAAGGCGTCGTGCAGCGAGCGGCCGCGGATGTGGGTGAGTGGGAGGACCTCCAGCATCCCGCGCGCCGTGACCTCCTCGATGACCTCCCGGCTGGTGACCGCCGAGAGCGTGTCGAAGACCGCCTGGGCCCAGGGGCCCATCTTCTCCGACTCGCTGCCCGGCAGGTAGCCGAGTTCCTGCCCGCCGACCGCGTACAGCGGCCGGAAGACCATCACCTTCTGGTGCTGACGGCGCTCCAGGACCGCCTCCAGGCCGGCGCACAGCGCCAGCGCCGACTTGCCGGTGCCCGCCCGGCCGCCCATGGAGAGGATTCCGACGTCCGGATCGAGCAGCAGGTCGAGCGCGATGCGCTGCTCGGCGCTGCGGCCCTTGATGCCGAACGCCTCCCGGTCGCCGCGCACCAGCCGGACGTTGCCGTCCGGGGTGATGCGGCCGAGTGCCTTGCCGCGCTCGGACTGGATGGTCAGTCCGGTGTGCACGGGCAGCTCGGACGCCTCGGGGACGAACACATGGCCTTCCTCGAAGAGGATGTCCACCTGTTCACCTGGGAGCGTCAGCTCGGACATGCCGGTCCAGCCGGAGGAGTCCGTGATGGCGAGTTCGGCGCGGTACTCCTCGGCCAGCAGACCGACCGAGGACGCCTTGATCCTGAGCGGCAGGTCCTTCGACACGACGGTGACGTCGAACCCCTCGGCCTGGAGATTCCGGGCCACCGCGAGGATGCGGGAGTCGTTGTCCCCCAGGCGGTAGCCGCTGGGCAGCACGCTGGGGTCCGAGTGGTTGAGCTCGACACGGACGGTCCCGCCGAGTTCCCCGATCGGGATGGGGGCGTCGAGTCGGCCGTACCTGACCCGGTAGTCGTCCAGCAGGCGCAGGGCCTGGCGGGCGAAGTACCCGAGTTCGGGATGGTGCCGCTTGGCCTCCAGCTCGGTGACCACGACGATCGGGAGCACTACCTCGTGCTCCTCGAACCGGGTCACGGCATTGGGGTCGGCCAGCAGGACGCTGGTGTCGAGAACATAGGTGCGCCGGTCGGGCTTGTGGCGCTTTGTGCTGGTCACCACGGAAGGACGTACCCCCTCGGAAGAGGTCGGGGAGCGACGAGGTGGAACTGGACCGGTCTCAGGTCCCCGCGCGCGGCGGGCCGCAGACCGGCCCTCCGCCACTGCTGCCGTGCGCGTGAGGCACGGTCGGGCTGGTGCAAAGGACCTCCCGGGCGGGCGACCCCGTGCCGCCCGCTGAGTCCGACGCCCGTGGTTCGGGTGTCGGCCTGAGAGCGTTATGCCCTCGAACTCGCGCGACCATGCAGAAGCGGCCACCGGCAGGCCGGTGAACTCCTTGTTACTTCCGGGCGAGGCCGGGTACACAGGAGCACCCCGCCGGACGGGTGCCGACGGGGTGCCTGGTGTGTCCTGGTGCGGGCGCGGGGCCTCGGTCAGCCGCCGTAGCGGCGGTGCCGGGCCGCGTAGTCGCGCAGGGCGCGCAGGAAGTCGACCTTGCGGAAGGCCGGCCAGAAGACCTCGCAGAAGTAGTACTCCGAGTGGGCGGTCTGCCAGAGCATGAACCCGGAGAGCCGCTGCTCGCCGCTGGTGCGGATCACCAGGTCGGGGTCGGGCTGGGCGCCGGTGTAGAGGTGGCGGCCGATCATGTCGACGTCGACGGACTCGGCGAGCTCGGCCATGCTGACGCCCTTGTCCTGGGCGTCGGCCAGCATGGAGCGCACGGCGTCGGCGATCTCCTGGCGGCCGCCGTAGCCGATGGCGACGTTGACCACTATGCCGTCGACGTGAGCGGTGCTCTCCTCGGCCTGCTTGAGGGTCTGCTGCATCCCGGCGGGCAGCAGATCAGGGGTGCCGACGTGGTGCACGCGCCAGCGGCCGTCCTCGGCGAGGGTGCGCACGACCCCGTCGATGATGTCCAGCAGGGGGCCCAGCTCGTCCTGCGGCCGGTCGAAGTTGTCCGTGGACAGCAGCCAGAGGGTGACGACCTTGACGTCGGTCTCGTCGCACCAGCCGAGGAACTCCTCGATCTTCTCGGCGCCGGCCCGGTGGCCGTGCACCGTGCTGGAACCCGCGGCCTTCGCCCAGCGGCGGTTGCCGTCCATGATGACGCCGATGTGCTCCGGCACCGACGCGTGGTCCAGGTGACCTTCCACCCGGCGTGCGTAGACCCTGACCAGCAGGGAGCGCAGCTTGTCGCGCAGGTTCACGTGAGAGCCCCTCCAAAACGGCCGCGGGTCGTGGTCCCCGCGAGGGGCGAGCCTACCCGCGCGCTTTCCGCCCAAGAAAAACGGGCCGGTCCGTGGGGGGGAGACGGACCGGCCCGAGGGGGGGTTTCCACCATAACCCTTCGTGAGGGCAGAAGCGTGCCCCGGCGCGCCACAACTACGCTGCGGAGTCACCCAGCGACGCCATGGTGAGCGCGGAACGCTTGGTTCAGGGGCATCCGGTGGCCGGTTCACAGCGGATTCCCAGGCGATCCGTCCCCTCAGCGAACGATCATCAGGTTTTTACGCCACTTCAGCGACCCCGGCGAGCCCCGTCCAGGGTCCCTCCCACGGACGACCCCGCCGACGAACGGTGACTTGACGATTCCGCTAAGCGACGGCCGGCTTCCGGGCCACGAACAGATGGCGCGTGCTGTGCGCCACGAACGGGCCGCCCGCCGTGATCTCCCGGTGCAGCGCCCGCAGCCGCTCCTCGTACGCCTCGACGGTGAAGCCCGGCACCATCCAGACCACCTTGCGCAGGAAGTGCACGACGGCGGCGATGTCGTGGAACTCCATCCGCAGCCGCGCCGTCCGCAGCTCCTCGACCTCCAGCCCGGCCGCCTGAGCCCCTTCCCGCTCCCGCTCGGGGTCCCGGCCCCCGCGCACCGCCTCCGGCTGCGGCCCGAGGAAGTACTCGACCAGCTCGAACGCGCTCGCCGGTCCGACGTGCTGGGCGAAGTAGGTACCGCCCGGCCGGAGCACCCGTGCGATCTCGGGCCACTCCGGGGTCACCGGGTGCCGGCTGAGCACCAGGTCGAAGGCGGCGTCGGCGAACGGCAGGGGCGCGGTGTCCGGTGCGGCGACGACCACCGCTCCGTGCGGGGCGAGCAGTGCGGTCGCCCTGGCCACGTTCGGCGGCCAGCCCTCGGTGGCCGCGAGCAGCGCGGGGTGGGCCGGGGCGGCCTGCTTCAGCGCGAAGTCGAGCACCTCCCCGCCGCCGGTCTGGAGGTCGAGCGCCGACCGCGCCCGAGCCAGCCGCTCCCCCGCCGAACGGGCGTAGCCCCACTCCGGGCGCTCCTCCGTGGCCCGGCCCGCGAACCAGGAGAAGTCCCAGCCGTCGGTGGGCACGGCGGCGCCTTCGGCCACCAGCTCCTCGAAAGTCCTGTCCATGGGGGCATGGTTCTGGAGCCGGGGGCGCGGCGTCACGCGGTTTTCGCGGCCGGGCCGTCGAGGACCAGGAGTACGTACCCCTCCTCGTCCGGCTCTCCCACCCGCGCGAAGCCGTGCTTCTCCAGCAGAGCGACCGAGGCGGTGTTGCCGGCGAAGGGGTCGGCGTACAGGGGGCGTACGGGGTCCTCGGTGAGGAAGAGGCCGAGGGCCCGGCTGCCTATGCCCCGGCGCCAGAAGGGGCGGCCGAGCCAGTAGCCGACGAAGCGTCTGCCGTCTTGCGTCCAGGAGACGACGTTGCCCGCGACCTCGCCGTCCACGGTGACCGTCCGCACCAGGCAGTCGGGGTCGGGAAAGATGCGGGTGCGCCAGTGGGTGAGGAACGCGTCCCGGGGGCGCGGGGTGAACCGGGACCTGCGGACGGCCTCCGGGTCGTGTTCGAAGACGAGGAAGAGTTCGAGGTCGTCCTCGGTCACGCCACGCAGGCGTACGTCTTCTTGCTCGGCTGTCATGGTCCGGAGTGTGGCAGGGGGCACTGACAATCGCGTGCGGCCTGTGCACGGTGGGTACGGTCCCGGCGGAGGTGGGGCCGGATGGCGCGCTGGCGGGACGGGCACGGGACTCTGACGGTTCATCGGCAGGGGGGCGAGGTGAGCGTGCCGCTGGAGCGGGCGGTGTCCTACCGGGCGCGGACCAGGGGGCTGCTCGGGCGGGACGCGGTGGAGGGGGCGCTGCTGCTGTCGCCGGCCGGGAGTGTGCACACCTTCGGCATGCGGATGGCCATCGACGTGGCGTATCTGGACCGTTCGTTCCGGGTGCTGGCCGTGCGCACGATGGCGCCGGGGCGGTTGGGGCTGCCCCGGCTCCGGTCCCGGCACGTGCTGGAGGCCGGGGCCGGGGTGATGGCCGAGTGGGGGCTGGTGGCGGGGGTCTCGGTGTCGGTGGGGTAGGCGCGCTACTGCGCGGTGCGGGGGAAGGAGACCTCCACGCGGCGGTTCTTCTTGCGGCCCGCTTCGGTGGAGTTGTCGGCGATGGGGTACTGCTCGCCGTAGCCGCGTACCTCGAAGGTGACGTCGGGGGCGTTGAGGTCCTGGTCCAGTACGGCCTGTACGGCGTTGGCCCGGCGCTTGGACAGGACGTCGCCGTGGGCGGAGGAGCCGAGGTTGTCGGTGAAGCCGAAGACGCGTACGCGGGTGGCCTTCTGCTTCTCGATCTCCTCGGCGATGGCGGTGATGCGGGCGCGGGCCTCCGGGCCGAGTTTGGCGCTGTCCTTGCCGAAGAGGACTTCCGCCTGGAGGGCGAAGGTCACGTCGGCGTTCGTGTCCTCGCGGCGCTCGTCCCCGCTCTGGTCCTCGACGACCGACTTGATGTCCAGCACCTTCGCTGCCGCGAGCGTGGCTCCCTCCGGCAGCTTCAGATCCGGATCGGTGGGGTCCACTTCCACGGGCGCGGCGGCGCTCGGCTCGGTCCCAGGCGGCTCACTGGGCCCGTCCGCGTGGGCGGGCGTCAGCGGGGTGAGGAGGGCCGCGGTCGCGGCGACTGCCAGGAGGCGGGCGAGACGGGTGGTGGTCACGGGGGCCTCAGTTGGAGATTTTGAGGGGGGCACTGGAGAACGTCGGCAACTGGAGAGTCACCTCGGCGGTGCCCTCGGGCGGGGCGGGGAACTGGATGAAGACCGGGATGGTCTGGCCGGACTGGATCGTCGTCAGCCCGGTGGTCGTCAGCGGCCGGCCGTCGGTGTCCCGCAGTACGTAGTAGCGCTTCTTCCCCTTGGGGTCCACGAGGGTCGCGCCACCCAGTGATGTGCCGTGCTGCACGATCTCGGTCTCGTCGCCGCGGAGCCCTGAAGGAATGACCAGCGATTTGGCGCCGTCGTTCTTCAGCACCCCGTTGACGGTGACGAAGCCGCCCGAGTCGCGGTCGGCGGAGGTGACCTGGAGCAGCAGGCCGTCCTGACCTCGCAGTTCCGCGATCGGGTCCTGCGAGTTTCCTTCCTGAGCGCTCGGCCCGGAGCCGTGACCCTTGGAAGCGGAAGCCGAGGCCGAGGACTCGGGCTTCTTGTCGTCGCCGCCACCTCCGCAACTCACCACACCAACGGCAAGACCTGTCGCGATGACCAAGGCGACCGCCCCCCTTCGAGCCCTTGCAGTGAATCCGATACTCATCGCTCCGCTTCCTTCATCGCTGGTCATTCACTGGTCAGTCGGCCAGATGGACGTCAAAGAGGTCTTCGGGGCCGGGCAGGTCACGATCAGCGTCCGGCTTGAGGTCCCAGAGGGTTCCGTCGCAGTCGAGCCGGGGCAGCGCGTGCCCCGCGCCGACGAGGTCGAAGGTGCAACGCGGCTTGATCACGGCAGTGGCGGAGGCCGTGGCCTTGAGGCCGTCCGTGCCGGGCACGACGGAATGCCCGACCGTTCTGTTGGTCGTGACATCGGCGGTGTATTCCAGCGCGAATCCGTCGCAGCCGTCGAGCCGTGCGTCGTTCTGCGCCGCCAACTCACTAGCCCGCCAACACGGATTGTCGATGTGCGCGGTGCCGGCGAAGATGTCGCCCCACTTGGTGGGGTCGAGAAGGTCGTCCACCCAGGCATCGGCCAGTTGGTCACGCGCGTTCTGCGCGGCAGCGAGGGCCGCGGCGTCGGCCGCGGTCTGGGCGCCGCTCCGGTTGACCGCGGCCTGGCCGACCGCGAGATAGGCCAGGGCAAGAAAGAGCAGGCCCGCCACCACCGTGATGTAGATGGGGAAGACCTGCCCGACGTCGCCTTTTCGGCGAGGAATCATCACACGATTTTGTTGATCTGCGTCATGATCTTGTCGAGGATCGCCGAACCGATACTCGTTCCCGTCACCGCGAGCACGATCGCCACCACCACCGCGATGATTCCCAGGTACTCGACGGCGGTCTGGCCTTTGTCGTTGGTACGGCGCTGCAAGGCAACCAGCAGCTTCAGAATCGGATCGCTCATGGTGTTCCCCTCCGGATTCGTCTCCGATCCGCGCACGGTACGGCGGTAAGAGGAGGCGGGCCCAGGGTCCGGGGGCCCAGGTTTGGGCCCAGTGGGGCTGGGTCATGGGCATCTCACGCCACCCCTAACCACTTGGCGGTCGCCTGGGATCTGTTGGTGGTGTGGAGTTTGGCGAAGATGTGGTTGATGTGGTTCTTGACGGTTTTCTCGCTGATGAAGCAGGTGGCGGCGATCTGATGGTTCGTCATGCCGGATGCGATGAGGTCCATGATCTCCGCCTCTCTGGTGCTCAGTTGAAAACTCGACCGGAACGACTGTCCCATAGAGGATTGCATCTGCGAAAGGGTTTTTGCAGACATCTCCCAAGGGAGGGTGGAAAGTTCGGGTTCCGTGTGTGCACTCGCACCCGGCACCACCGCCGGAGGCAACAGCGCGCGCACCGCCCCCGGCGTCACATGCGGACGCCCCTCGCACACATCCCGCACCGCCCGTACCAACTGCTCCGTATCGAATTCCCCGTGCACCAGGTATCCCCCCGCCCCCAGCCGCAAAGCCTCCCGCACGGTCTCCGTCTCATGGCTGTAGGTCAGCATCATGACGGGCGCCAGCCGGACCAGGTGGGGCAATGCCGAGATTCCGTCGACACCCGGCATCCGGACGTCGAGGAGGACGATGTCCGGCCGGTGCCGCAGCGCGGCCTCGTACGCCTCGCGCCCGTCCGCCGCCTCGGCCACCACGGTGGTGTCCTCGCGGCCGGAGAGCAGCGCGGTGAGGCCGGCGCGGACCACGGGGTTGTCGTCGGCGACCACGAGTCGCAGCGGGGCGGTGGGGGGTGCCGGGGGGAACCGCATCGGAGTCTCCTTTCGCGGGTTCATTCGGGCAGGGGGATCTCGACGCCGATCTCGGTGCCGGACGCGTGCGCGCCCCGGCCGATACGGATACGTGCCCCCGCCGACGCGGCCCGCTCCACCATGCCGAGCAGCCCGAAGTGACCCTCGGCGCGCAGGGTTCGGAGGGTGACACCCGCCGGCAGGCCCTTTCCGTCGTCGTGGATCGAAAGGCGGAGGTGGCCGTCCTGGACGCCCGCCGTCACGACGACCTGGGTGGCGTTCGCGTGGCGGTGGGCGTTGTCGAGGGCCTCGGCGGTGAGGGCGAGGAGGGCGCGGAGGGTGGGTGGGGGGAGGGGCGGTATCGGGTCGCCGGTGGGGTGGCAGGTGACGGGGAGGCCGGTACGGGTCGTGAACTCGGCCGCTTGGAGGTTGAGTTGCGGCCACAGCGGCGCTTGTGGCACCTCCTCACGGAGGTCGGTGAGGAGTTCACGGGACTCCGCGGCCGCCCGGCGGGCCGAGCGGGCGACCAGTTCCGCCTCCTGGCGCAGGCGGGCGGGGTCGGGGGTGGCGGCGGAGGCGGTGACCGCGAGGGCGTCGGAGGCGAGGGCCACGCCGTGCAGGGTCTTGGCGAGGGAGTCGTGCATCTCGCGGGCGAGGCGGGCGCGTTCGGACTGTACGGCCTCCGCCGCGGCGAGCCGGGCGCGCACGGCCGTGAGGGCGTGGGTGGCGGTGCCGAGCCGGAGCATCAGGTTGCGCAGGGTGGAGCCCATCGCGCCGGTGATGACGCACAGGCCGGGGAGCAGCAGGGTCTCGGCGAGGCCGGTGTGCCGTTCGGCGTCCAGGGTGGCGTGGACGAGGAGCAGGATGAGCGACTGGAGTGACGCGAAGAAGGCGGCACCGCGCCAGCCGTAGAGCAGCCCGGCCAGCAGCGGGGTGCAGACGCTGACGTAGGCGAGGGTGGTGTCCGGACCGGCGGACACCAGCAGCAGGGACCCGAAGAGCGTGTCGGCGGCGAGCAGGCTCGGATGCCGCAGCAGCAGCGGCCCGAACCGCCCCCAGTCCCGGAACAGCACGTACGACACCATGAACGTGACCACGACGGCCGCGCCGACCAACCGGGCCCCCAGCCCCGGCGCCGCATTGAGCAACGCGGCAGGCGCGGCCAGCACGATCATCGCCAGCCGAAACCCGAACACCTGCCGCCCCACGGCCTGCAGAGCCCGCACCTGAAGCCCTTCGGGGGGCGCCGAGCCACCCGTAGACCCGTCGGGTCCGGCCACCGGGCCCTCCAGAGCAGTCGCCGGAGGTTCCCCTTCTCCGTCCTCCCGCTCCTCCACCACCTGCTCCCCCGACCTCCGCGCCATGGCCCACCTCCCCCCAGACCCTTTCCCCTCCCTACTCCCCCGCCAACGACCCGAAGTCCACCCCGGACCCCAGCAGCAGGCCCGCGCCCAGCAGCAGCATCGTCGCCGGGACCATGAAGGTCGTGATCATCAACGTGGCCTTGGGGACCACGCGGGCGGCTTTGCGGCGGGCGTTCTGGGCGTCGGTGCGGCGCATGTCCTTGGCCAGGGAGACGAGGGTGTCGACGATGGGGGCGCCGAGTTCCTCGCCCTGTTGGAGGGCGGTGACGAACATGGCGACCTGTTCGGAGTCGTTGCGGCGGCGGAGTTCGGTGAAGGCCTGGCGGCGGGTCATGCCGAGGTCCATCTGGCGCAGGGTGATGCGGAGTTCGTCGGCCCAGGGGCCCTCGTAGCGGGTGGAGACGCGGTCGAGGGCCTGGCGGAAGCCGAGGCCGGCGCTGACGACGACGGCGAGGACGTCGAGGAAGTCCGGCAGGGTGCGTTCGATGACGTCCCGGCGGACCCGGATCGCGGACCAGATGCCGACCTCGGTCCAGAAGGCGCCGAAGGCGAGCAGCAGGAGGGCGACGAACCACTGGCCGCGCAGGAGGAAGACCAGGAAGCCGAGGGTGCCGAGCGCGCCGTAGACCGCGCGGCGGGCGGCGTAGCGGTCGATGGTGAGGCCGCCGGGGTTGCCCGCGAGGTCGATGCGGCGGCGGTAACGGGCGACCAGGCCGGGGCCCATGAGGCGCAGGACGAGGGGCGCGTACCGCATGCCCATGCGGTCGATCACGGAGCCGACCGCACCGGTGCGGGTGGCGCCGATCTCCAGGGCGACGGCGAGGTCGCCGGGCAGCTTGGTCTCGGCGCGGTACATGCGGACGCCCGCGAAGGCGCCCCAGACGCCGAGGGCCGCCAGCAGGGCGAGCAGGAGTGTCATCCGGTCCGTCATCCCCTCACACGTCGATCCGGCTCATGCGGCGGATGAGGACGAACCCGACCGCGTACAGGGCGAAGGCGATGATCACGCAGCCCTGGCCGACCGGTGACCCGGTCAGGCGTTCCAGGGCGCCGTCCTTGACGCCGTTCATCAGGAAGAGCGCGCCGACGCCGAGGGCGGGCACGGCGTACGAGGTCATGGTGACCTGGGAGAGCTGGGTGCGGATCTCGCGGCGGGTCTCCTTGCGCTCCTCCAGCGTCTCGGTGAGGTTGCGCAGCGCGGAGACGACCTGGCCGCCCGCCCGGTTGGAGAGCACGAGGGTGGTGACGAGGACGACGAGTTCGCGGGAGGGCAGCCGGGCGGCGAGTTCCCCGAGCGCGTCCTCCATGGAGTGACCGATCGCCAACTGGTCCGCCACCTGCGAGAGTTCCTCCCCCGCCGGGGCCTCCAGCTCCTCGGCGGCCATGCCGATGGCGGTGCGCAGGGCGAGCCCGGCCTGGGTGGCGTTGGCCAGGATGCGCGCCAGTTCTGGGAGTTGGTTGATGAAGCGCTCGATGCGTTTCTGGCGCTGCCAGTTGAGGAACTGCACGGCCGCCCAGATGCCGAGGACCCCGGCGATGGGTCCGAAGAAGGGCGCGAGGGTGACCTGGCCGACGAGCCAGAGCGCGGCGACCGCGGTGAGCATCCCGGCGAAGAACTCGCCGGGGGTGAGGTCGAGTCCGGTCGCGGCGAGCCGGAGTTGCAGCGCGCGGCCCAGCGCGGTGCGGCGCAGCCTGCGGTCCAGCCCCCGGAAGCGGCGCCTGCGGCCGCCTGCCGGCACCTGGTCGGCGTGCGCGAGCCGGTCCTCCAGGGCGGCGCGCCGGGCCCGTCCCGAGGCGTAGGTCTGGACGCCCGCGACGGCGAGGAGGCAGGTCAGCAGGGTGATGCCGGTGGTGAGCTGCGCGAGGGTGGACAGATCCATGGGCCTACCTGGCCTCTCGGGTGGCGAGCTGGTCCGCGGTGCGGGCCACGCCGAACGCCTGGGGCACGGGCTGGCCGGCCATGTAGAGGCGGTCGGCGGTGCGGCGTGGCAGCGGGAAGTACTGGAAAGCGCCGTGCACCTGGCCGTCGGCGGTCATGGGGCGGGCGTCGAAGCGGGCCACGGTCGCCAGCCGGTACGGCTCCCCGCCGTGGCTGTCCAGCAGGGCGACCTCGGTGATCCGGCGAGCGCCGTCGGCGAACCGGGTGAGCTGGACCAGTACGTCGACCGCGCTGTTGATCTGGTCGTGCAGCGCGGCGAAGGGCACCTCCACGTCGGACATGGAGGCGAGGGTCTGGAGCCGGGTGAGGGCGTCCTCGGCGCTGTTGGCGTGCACGGTGGCGAGCGAGCCGTCGTGACCGGTGGACATGGCCTGGAGCATGTCCAGGGACTCCCCGCCGCGGACCTCACCGACCACGATGCGGTCGGGCCGCATGCGCAGGGAGTTGCGGACGAGGTCGCGGATGGTGACCTGGCCGCTGCCCTCGACGTTGGGCGGGCGGGACTCCAGCCGGACCACATGGGTCTGCTGGAGCTGGAGTTCGGCGGAGTCCTCGATGGTGATGATGCGCTCGTGCGCCGGGATCAGTCCGGACAGGGCGTTGAGCAGGGTGGTCTTGCCGGTGCCGGTGGCGCCGGAGACGATCACGTTGAACTTGGCCTGCACCAGCCCGGCGAGCAGCAGCAGCATGTGGTCGTCGAGCGAGCCGAACCCGATCAGCTCCTTGAGGGTGTAGGAGCGCGGGAAGCGGCGGATGGTGAGGACGGGGCCGCTGAGGGAGAGCGGCGGGATGATGACGTTGACGCGCTCGCCGGACGGCAGCCGGGCGTCGACCATCGGATTGGATTCGTCCACGCGGCGGTTGACGGTGGAGACGATGCGTTCGATGGTCTGCATGAGCTGGTCGGCGGAGGCGAAGCGCAGCGGCAGCCGTTCGACGCGGCCGCCGCGCTCGACGAAGATCGAGTCCGGCCCGTTGACCATGATCTCGGTGACGGAGGCGTCCTCCAGGAGGGGCTCCAGGATGCCGAGGCCGAGCGCCTCGTCCACCACGCGCCGGATCAACTGGGCGCGTTCGGCGGTGGAGAGCACCGGGCCCTCGCGGCTGATGATGTGGCCGAGGACGCGTTCGAGCCGGGCCCGGCGCTCGGCGGCGGCCAGCGAACTCATCTCCGCGAGGTCGATCTCCTCCAGCAGCTTGGCCCGGTAGGAGGCGACCAGATGTCCGTCCTCGCCCCGGCTGCCCTGCTCCTCGGGGGAGTTGATGCGTGCCCGCAGACTCATGGGCGGCTCCTCGCTCCTGATCAGTGGTCGAGCGGCATGGTGGCGGACTTGACGGCGTTCCCCAGGTCCCAGCCGGGCACGACGTCGGGGATCTTGACGGTCGCGGTCACGGTGACCGAGTCACCGCCCCCACCGCCGCCCGAGCAGGACACGCTGAGTCCGCCGCTGACCGCGCCCGCGCACGCCCCCTGTGCGTCTTGGCGCAGCGAGGCGGCGCGCGCCCCGGCCCGCGCGGCGGTACCGGCCTGCTCGGCGGCGTAGGCGACGGCGCCGATCTGGATGCCGGCGAGGCCGACGATCAGCAGCACGGGGACGAACCCCAGGTACTCGATGGCGACCTGGCCCCGGTCGCGGGGGCGCGTACGGCTGCGGCGCATGTCAGGCATCTCAGTCCTTCACCTCCTCCACGGCGCCGGCGTGGCCGTGCACCGTGACCGGGAAGTCGATGGAGCCGGGGAAGAGGACGGGGACCTTGAGATCGACATCGGCGGTGACGAAGCCGGTGCCCCCGCACCGCACCGACGCCCCGTCCCGCCAAGCCCCGGACAGATGCTTCAGCCCCGCGTCCGAGCACGCCCCCGCCCGCGCGCCCCGAGGGGCCGCCGTGCCCGCCCGTACGCCCTCGTCGGCGGCGTTCCCGGCGAGCGTGAAGGCGTACCCGACCAGCACGCACTGCCACATCAGGACCAGGGTCAGCACGATCAGCGGGGTCATGCCGAGCAACTCGACGGCGACCTGCCCCCCGTCCTCCCGTAACCTGCCGCGGCGCCTCATGCCTACTCCTTCCGCCGCCGGAAGCCCACGGCCCCCCGGTCCCCGCCGCGCTGCCGGCCGCCCCGGTGGGCGGGGCCGTCGGCGGCCCTGGCCAGGCCCAGTTCCCCGGCGAGAGCCCACAGGGCCTGGCGTACGGTGCTGCGGGCGTCGAGTTCGTGCACGCGTCCGGCGTCCACCACGCCCTGCAGCTCCTTGAAGGCGGCGGGCACGGTGGTGCGGGCCAGGGCGGTGCCGGTGATGCGCTGGATCAGCGCGGGCTGGATCTCGGTGACGCGGGTGTGGCGGTTGACCACGACGGTGGTCTCCTCGGCCTTGCGGATCTGGAGCCGGTCCCACATCCGCACGGTCCGCTTGGCGGCGCGTACCGAGACCACGTCGGGCGTGGTGACCAGCAGCGCGGTGTCGGCGCCCTCCACGGCGGCCGCGGTGGCCCCGGTGAGCTGGGCACCGCAGTCCAGGACCACGACTTCGTAACGGGCGCGCAGGGCGTGGATGATCTGGCGGACGGCGCGGTCGGTGACCTCCTCGCCGCGCTCGCCCTCGCCGGGCGCCAGGAGCAGGGCGAGGCCGGTGTCGTGGCGGTAGACGGCGTCGGCCAGGACGCGTGGGGAGATGTCGGCGATGGCGGCGAGGTCGGCGACCGAGCGACGGAACTGGATGTCCAGGAAGGACGCCACGTCACCGGTCTGGAGGTCGAGGTCGGCCAGCACGGTGGCCCTGCCCGACGCCTGTGCGGCGAGGGCGAGTTGGAGCGCGGCCGTGGTGGCGCCGGTACCGCCCTTGGCCCCGCTGACCGTGATCACCGTGCCGCCGGGGCCGCTGAGCACGTCGGCCCCGCCGTGCCCGAGGTGGCGGCGCACCCCGCTGGACCACTGGGCGACCGCCTGCACCCGGTGCGCGAGGTCCTCGTAGGCCAGCGGCAGCCCGACCAGGCCACGGGCGCCGGCGTCCATCGCGGCGGCGAACAGGGCGGGCCCGGCGTCGGTGGTGACGAGGATGACGCCGACGGCCGGGAAGCGCAGCGCTATCTCCCGGATCAGCTCCAGCGCCGGTACGGGGCCGATGCGTTCATGGACGACGACGACCTCGGGGAGTTCGTCGACCGACTCGGCGGCGAGCCGCGCCAGGGTGTCGATCAGCCGGGTGGAGTCGGTGACCGGCGGGACCGGCTCGGCGTCGGGGAGCTGGCTGAGCAGGGTGGTGAGGGACCGTACGGCGTCCGGGTCCGCGCCGGCCGGCAGAATCCTGGTGGGCATGCGGGCCGCCTCTCACTTGTCCGTCGCTAGTTCATAGGTGCGCTCGCGGTCCGGTATCTCCGTCTCGCCGCCGGGGGCGAGCAGGGCGAGCCGGACCCGCTGGGCGAAGGACTCGGCGTAGGTGACGCGCTGGGCGTCCAGGGCGGACAGTGCGAAGGTGATGGGGACGGCCTCGGTGGGCCGACTCTGCTGGTCGCGGTCCCGGTCCGGGTCGAGGGCGGTGATCCTGCCGACGTCGAGGACCCGCGCGTCCGTGACGATGATCTTCGACTGGTCGGGGTCGCTCTCCTTCTTGCCCTCGAAGGTGGCGTAGACGTTGACCCGGGCGCCAGGTGTGATCTTGCCCGCGACACCCGTGGCCGCGTCGATCATGATGGCCACCTCCTGCTGGCCCGGCCGCAGTTCGGGCTGGTCGACGACCATGTCGGTCTGGAGCAGGGAGCCCGCGCGCAGGGTGGTGACGGCGATCTTGCCGCGCAGTTGGGCGAGGTCGGTGACGGCGTTGGCGGACAGCCACCGTTTGGGCATCCGGACCTTCTCGAACTGGTCCGCGCCGAGCGCGGTGTACGGCTGGACCGCGGACTTGACCCGGTACGCGGTGACCTCGGGGCCGACCTTGGAGCGCACGTCGCTGATGACGGACAGCACGCCCGCGAAGGCGCCGAGGGCGCACAGGACGGAGAGGATCAGGAGTATCACGCCGCGGCGCTGACGGGAGTTCATGAACCGTGCAACCTCATTGGGGGAATCGGTCGTGCGGGACGGGAGCGGGGTCCGTATCGGTTCAGGCGGGCGTACGCCCCTGAAGGGCGTGCGGCGGCGGCAGCGGGTGCTCGGGCGGGGCGGCGGAGCAGAAGACACAGCGGTCGCCGATGACGTCGAGCCCGCACCAGTGGCAGCTCGACTGCCGTACCGACGTGACGAGTTGGTAGAGCACGGAGAGGTCGGCGAGGTAGCCGCAGAACTCGATCATCCGGCCGGTGCCCCACCAGGCGGGCGACTCGGCGGGCAGCGGGGTCTCACGCAGCCCGTGCACGCCCCAGTCCTTGGCGAAGCCGGTGATCCAGTCGGACTGCAACTGGCCCCGGGCGAGCAGCATCCAGGTGCTGAACTCGGGACCCTTGAGGGTGGCGCCCTGCACGGCCTTGACGAGCTGGGGCTCGGGGTGGGCGACGACGGCGAACTGGGCGCCTGGAACCCAGGACTTGGCGTGCGCCTTGAGCCCTACGGGAACGTGGTCGAGGCGGGCGACCGAGCCGAGTACGGCACCGGCGTGGATGTAGTGGGTGAGCAGCCGCCCGGCGGAGGCGAGCACACCGGGACTGAGGTCGCAGGTGGCGAGCTGCCGTAACTGCCGGGCCAGGACCGCGACGCCGAGCGGCGGTAACTCCGGCCGGAACACGGCGATACGGTCGCTCTCCAACAGGGAGCGCAGGGTGTGCAGCCGGCGCAGCACGGGCTCGGGGGTGGCCTTGGAGCACAGGACGACCAGATAGCCGAACTGGTCGACGACGGCCTGGACTTCGGAGAGGGTCTGGTCCAGCGGGCGGCTGCCGAGATCGCGCAGCACGACGGCGGGCATGGTCCGCTCGTCCTGTGCCGGGAGCGCCAGGTCGGCACTGGTCACGGCGATGGCAGTTGGCACGCGCAGCTCCCCGCTCTCACACCCTCCGGCCCACCGGCACGGTTCCCCTCGGGCCATGACGACTTCATTGCGTGACTACGTGAGCACTGTATCCACGCCTGGATCACGGGAGAACAGCGTTTGTGTAGCTCGTGGGGAACTCTCCGGTCACAACTTGCTCCAAAGCGGGACAGGTTGCACAGGCAGGTCCGTGGTCATCCGTACGCGGCCCCTTGACAGCGCAATTGGTCTGGACCAACTTGTACACACACTCCCCGCGAACTCCCCCACCGGAGGCTCCAGTTGGACCTCGTATCTGTCATGCCCGCGCGCGGCGGGCGCGGCCGGGCCCGTGCCTGGTCGGTGACCGCCGCTCTCGCCCTCGCCGTGGCGGGGCTGGCCGCCGCTCCCGCCTCGGCGGCGGACGTCAACAACGCCAGGAACGCCGGCTTCGAGTCGGGCCTGGCCAACTGGACCTGCTCGGCGGGCAGCGGGACGACCGTCTCGTCCCCGGTGCACGGCGGCTCCGCCGCGCTGAAGGCCACCCCGGCCGGGCAGGACAACGCCCAGTGCACCCAGTCGGTGGCGGTCAAGCCCAACTCCACGTACACGCTGAGCGCCTGGGTGCAGGGCGGGTACGCCTACCTCGGGGCGACCGGCACCGGCACCACCGACGTGTCGACCTGGACCCCGGACAGCTCGTCGTGGAAGCAGCTCTCGACGACGTTCACCACGGGCTCCGCCACCACCTCGGTCACCGTGTACACCCACGGCTGGTACGGGCAGGCCGCGTACTTCGCCGACGATGTGCAGGTGCAGGGCCCGGACGGCGGCGGGGGCGGTGACCCGGCGCCGACGAAGCCCGCCGCGCCGGGCGGCCTCGCGGTGTCCGGCACCACCTCGTCCTCGGTCTCGCTGGCCTGGAACACGGTGTCGGGCGCGACCGGGTACAACGTCTACCGCGACGGCACCAAGGTCACCGCGGTGAGCGGCACCTCGGCCACCGTCACCGGGCTCGCCGCCTCGACCTCGTACTCCTTCCAGGTCACGGCGACCAACTCGGCCGGTGAGTCGGCGAAGTCGGCCACCGTGAGCGCGACCACCACGTCCGGTGGCGGCACCATCCCCAAGGGCGACCTGCCCAAGCACGCGGTGACCGGGTACTGGCAGAACTTCAACAACGGCGCGGCCGTGCAGAAGATCTCCGACGTGCCCTCGGCCTACGACATCATCGCGGTGGCCTTCGCGGACGCCACCTCCACGCCCGGCGCCGTGAGCTTCAGCCTGGACTCGGCCGGTCTGAACGGCTACACGGTCGACCAGTTCAAGGCCGACATCAAGGCCAAGCAGGCCGCGGGCAAGAAGGTGATCGTCTCCGTCGGCGGCGAGCGCGGCACGGTCGCGGTCAGCGACACCGCGTCGGCGAACAACTTCGCCAACTCGGTGTACTCGCTGATGCAGACCTACGGGTTCGACGGGGTCGACATCGACCTGGAGAACGGGCTCAACCCGACGTACATGACGCAGGCGCTGCGGTCGCTGTCGTCGAAGGCGGGCTCGTCGCTGATCATCACGATGGCGCCGCAGACGATCGACATGCAGTCGACGTCCGGCTCCTACTTCCAGACGGCCCTGAACGTCAAGGACATCCTCACGGTCGTCAACATGCAGTACTACAACAGCGGTTCGATGCTGGGCTGCGACGGCAAGGTGTACAGCCAGGGCTCGGTGGACTTCCTGACCGCGCTGGCCTGCATCCAACTGGAGGGCGGGCTCGCCCCGTCGCAGGTGGGCATCGGTGTGCCGGCCTCGACCCGGGGCGCGGGCAGCGGCTATGTCGCGCCGAGCGTGGTGAACAGCGCGCTGGACTGCCTGGCCAAGGGCACCGGCTGCGGCTCCTTCAAGCCGGCCCGGACCTACCCGGACCTGCGCGGCGCGATGACCTGGTCGACCAACTGGGACGCGACGGCGGGCAACGCCTGGTCCGGCGCGGTCGGTCCGCACGTGCACGGGATGCCGTAGAGGTACCGGAAACGGGCGGTGCCCCGGCCTCCCTCAGGGGGAGGCCGGGGCACCGCCCGTTGTTCACCGGGGCCTGTTCACCCGGACCGGTTCACTCCGACTCGAAGTAGGCGTCCAGTACCGCGTCCATCTCGGCGTCCCACTCCGCGAACTGCGAGCGGGAAGCGGCCTCGATCTCGATCGGGTACCAGCGTCGGTCCGGGGTGTGCACCGTGACGGTGAAGCGCTTGCCGAACCGGGCCGTCTCCGTCTCCACGGCGGCGATCTCCGGCCAGGTGAACTCGCACTCCTCCGCGTCCAGGGCGAGGCGCACGCCCCGCCGGTCCGCGACTATCCGCGCCCGGCGGTCGGCGGCCTCGAAGACGGGGCCGTCCTGCTCGGCGGGCTCCTCCTCGGAACCGGCCGCCTCGGCCTCCGGAACGGATTCAGCGGACGCCGAACTCCCTTCCGCCTCCGCCGAGTCGGCCGCTTCGGCCGTCGGCTTGGCGTCCTCCGCTTCCCCCTGGGCGGCGGAGCCCGTCAGACCGGGGATGAAGGCCGGGTCGAACCCGGCACCCGTGACGGGCTCGCCCTTCAGGGGCTGGCTGCTCGATCCTATGCGCTGCTCCACGGCGGCAGTATGGACGACTTCCCTGTGCCGGAACCACCCGGCGCTCCAATCCCGCCGGTATCCCACCGGTACGTCCCCCGTCGTGCCCGCCGGAGGAACAGTCAGACGAACAGGCTCACCACCGCCGCGACCGCGAACCCGGCGACGGAGAGGACCGATTCGAGGACCGTCCACGTCTTCAGCGTGTCGCGTTCGGTGATGCCGAAGTACTTGGCGACCATCCAGAACCCGCCGTCGTTGACGTGCGAGGCGAAGATGGAGCCGGCGGAGATGGCCATGATCACCAGGGCGGTGAACGCCTGGGAGTGGTGGCCCTCGGTCAGCAGCGGGGCGACGATGCCCGCCGTCGTCACGATGGCGACCGTGGCCGAGCCCTGGGCGACCCGCAGCACCAGCGAGATCAGGTACGCCAGCACGATCACCGGCAGGCCCACGCCGTTGAAGGTGTCCGAGAGCGCCTGGGCGACCCCGCTGGCCTTGAGGACGGCACCGAAGACCCCGCCCGCGCCGACCACCAGCAGGATGTTGCCGACCGGCTTCAGGGAGGCGGTGGAGACGTTCTCCAGGGACTTGCGGGACCAGCCGCGCCGGATGCCGAGCAGGTAGTAGGCGAGCACCAGGGCGATGGTGAGGGCGACGAAGGGGTGCCCGAAGAACTCGACGACCGAGCGCACGGTGGACGGGTCCAGCGCGACCGAGGAGAAGGTGGCGGCCAGGATCAGGATCAGCGGCGTACCGATGATGGCGAGGACCGTGCCCAGCGGGACCGGCTTCTCGGCGGGCTCCACGCCCGAGGCCCGCTGCTCGGCGAGGACCGCCTGCCGGGCCTCCTCCGCCGCCTCGACCATGTCCTGCGGGACGGGGACGAAGATACGCCGGCCGACCCAGGCGGCGAACGCCCACGCGGCCAGCACCGCCGGGATGCCGCAGATGACGCCCATGAGGACGACCCAGCCGAGCTGGACGTGCAGCAGTCCGGCCGCGGCCACCGGGCCGGGGTGCGGGGGCAGGAAGGCGTGGGTCATGGACAGGCCCGCGAGCAGCGGCAGGCAGTACAGCAGGATCGACTTGCCGCCCCGCTTGGCGGCCGCGTAGACCAGCGGCGCGAGGACGAAGATGCCGACGTCGAAGAAGACCGGGATGCCGAAGATGAGGCCGGTCAGGCCCATCGCCAGCGGTGCCCGCTTCTCGCCGAACAGCCGCAGCAGGCGCCCGGCGAGGACCTCGGCGCCGCCGCTGACCTCCAGGATCGCGCCCAGCATGGTGCCGAGGCCGATGATGACGGCGACGTGGCCGAGGATGCCGCCCATGCCGGACTCGATGGTGGAGACGGCGTCGGAGCGCTGGACGGTGCCGAAGAGTTCGGTGACCGAGAGGCCGGCGAGCAGGCCGACGGTTATGGACACCGTGAGCAGCGCGACGAACGGCTGGAGCCGAACCTTGATGATCAGGAAGAGCAGCAGGGCGATGCCGATACCGGCGACGGTGAGCAGGCCCGGGGTGCCGTCCAGCAGGAGGAGCAGTCCTCCGGTGTGGGGTGGCGCGGCGGGCGCGGGTGCGGCGAGCGGGAGGGACATGAGAGGGGGGTCCTCTGCGTGTGAAGGGTAAGTACATCGGGCTTTCGGGCAGGGTGGAGCGCGGCACGGCACCCGAAGGGGGTGCCGTGCCGTGTGCGTTCGTGCGGGTGGTGCTGTCTTCGAGGGGCGGTCAGCCGAGGACGGCGAGCGCGTCGATCTCGATGAGGAGCCCGGCGGGCAGCCCCACGTAGACCGTGGTGCGGGCGGCCGGGGGCTGGGTGAGGCCCTGCTCGCCGAAGTAGGTGTTGTAGATGTCGTTCATCTCGGCGAAGTGGTCCACGTCGGTGAGGTAGACGCGGATCATCATCACGTCGTCCCAGCTCGCGCCGCCCTCTTCGAGGATCGCCTTGACGTTGGCGAGGGTCTGGAGGGTCTGCTCGCGCAGGGTGGGACCGGCGGGGGTGGGGGCCTTGCCCTCCTCGGCGGGCAGGAAGCCGACCTGGCCGGCGACCTGGAGGATGTTGCCCTTCCTGACGCCGTGCGAGAACTTCGCGGGCGGCACCGTGTGGGTCTTCGGGGTGAGCGCGATCTTGTCGGTCATGCGGTGGGGTCCTTCACTGGGGTTCTTCCGGAGTACTCGCCGCTGATGGCGTCCGCCGTGCGGCGCACCCGCGGGAGCAGGGTGAGGAGTTCGTCGGCGGTGACGACGACGTTCGGCGCGGAGACCGACATCGCGGCGACCACCCGGCCGTCGGCGCCCCGGATGGGGGCCGCGACACAGTTGATGGACTCCTCGTGGCCACCGAGGTCGGTGGCCCAGCCCTGTTCGCGCACCTTCTCCAACTCGCGCAGGAAAGCACCCGCGTTGGGGGTGGAACGGGCCGTGTACAGGGGGTATTCGAGCTTCTCCGCCAGCGCCCGGCGCTCGCCCTCGGGCAGATCGGCCAGCAGCAGCTTGGCGACGGCGGCGACGGTGATGGCCACCGGCTTGCCGACGCGCGAGTACATGCGCACCGGGTAGCGGCTGTCCACCTTGTCGATGTAGAGCACCTCGTTCTCCTCGTGCACGGCGAGGTGCACGGTGTGCCCGCACGCCTCGTTGAGCCGGACGAGGTGGGGGTGGGCGATCTCGCGGATGTCGAGGTTCTCCATCGCCTCCTGGGCGAGGGCGAAGAGGCGGGCGCCGAGCCGGTAGCGCTGGTCGGACTGGCGGTAGACCAGGCCGTGTTCGTGCAGGGTGCGCAGCAGGCGCAGCGCGGTGGACTTGTGCACCCCGAGCCGCTCGGCGACCTGGCCGAGGTCGGCGGGGCCCTCCGCGAGCAGCGGGAGGATGCTCAGGGCGCGGTCGACGGTCTGGCTCATTCGGTGCTCGTCTCCTCGGTGACCTGGTCGGCTCCCGTCCAGCCGGGGCCGAGTCGCAGTCTCCCCCACGCCTCGTCGTCGAGGGCGGCCAGGCGATCGGCGTGGTCGCGGGCGGGCGGGCCGGCGAGGTCGCCCGGGACGGTGAGGGCGGCGGCGGCCATGAGGTGGCCGTGCCGCAACCGGTCGCGTACGGGGAGCCCGCGCAGGGTGGCGGAGAGGAAGCCGGCGGCGAAGGCGTCGCCCGCGCCCACGGTGGCCATCACGTCGACGGTGAGGGCGGGCACGTGCACGGTGGATTCACCGCTGTCCGTCCGCTCGAACACCGTCGCGCCGAGCGGACCCTCCTTGACGACCAGCACCCGGGGTTCGGGCAGCAGCCGCCGGACCGCCTCGACGCCGCCCCGCGCGCCCCAGGCGTCCTCGGCCTCGTCGGTGCCGACGAAGACGATGTCGGCCCGCCGCGCCAGGTCCAGCAGCACCAGGGCGTCGTCGGCCTCGCGCCACAGGCCGGGCCGGTGGTTGACGTCGAAGGACACCACCGGACGCCCCTCGCGCGGCGCGGTCAGCGTGTGCAGCAGTTCCCGGCACCCCGGCGACAGCGCGGCGGTGATCCCCGAGAGGTGCAGCACGCGTCCCGCGTCCAGCGCGGCGAGGTCGGTGTTGTCGACGGCCATCGCGGAGGCGGCCGATCCGGCGCGGTAGTAGGCGACTTCGTGGGCGTCGGTGGCCCGGTCGGCGGCGGTGCGGAAGTAGACCCCGGTGGGGCGGGCCGGGTCCACGCGGACCGCGCCGGTGTCGACGCCGTAGGAGCCGATCCGCTCCACCAGGTGCTGCCCGAAGCCGTCGGCGCCGACCCGGCTGACCCAGCGGGCCGGGTGCCCGGCGGCGGCGAGGGTGCAGACCACGTTGGACTCCGCGCCGCCGATGCCCCGTTGGAAGGCGGGCACGTCGGCGAGGCGGCCGGGGCGGTCGGGGAGGAAGGTGACCATGGACTCGCCGAGGGCGACGACATCCACGGCGTCGGGGGCGGCGCTGGACGGTCCGTCGGCGGTCACGATGGTCTCGGCTCCTCGTCGGTGCTCCGGGGTGACGACTTCGTTGACCCCGTGTTGGCCGAGATGTTAGACAGCACAGAGCGACATACGCAATGGATGTTGCAGAGAGTGCAACGACGCTGATCAGGAGGCTCGTATGGCTCGTGAGACCGGTTCCGAAGCCCTGGCACAGCTCGCCGGGGAACGGGTCGACCACCGTTTCAAGGGTCTTCCGCCGGACGCCGCCGGGCTGACGGTGGGCGAGCTGGCCGCCGAGCGCCGCAACCTGTTCACCGACGGCTTCGCCACGCCCGTCCTCGCGCTGTCCGCCGAGCGCCTGGCGCACAACCTCGCCCTCATGGAGACGTACGCCGCCCGGCACGGCCTCGCCTTCGCCCCGCACGGCAAGACCTCGATGGCGCCCCGGCTCTTCGCCCGGCAGATCGAGCACGGCGCCTGGGGCATCACGGTCGCGGCACCCCACCAGGTCTGGGTGGCACGGGAGTTCGGCGTCGAGCGGATCTTCCTCGCCAACGAGCTGGTGGACGCGGCCGCGCTGCGCCGTATCGCCGCCGAGCTGGCCGCCGACCCCGACTTCCGCCTCGTGACCTACGTCGACTCCGTGCGCGGGGTCGAGCTGATGGACGCGGCCCTCACCGGCGCCGCCCGCCCGCTGGACGTGGTGGTGGAGCTGGCGGCCGGCGAGGGCGCCCGCACCGGTGCCCGCACCGAGGCGGAGTGCGCGGAGGTGGCCGCAGCGGTGGCCGCCACCGACACCCTGCGCCTGGTCGGCGTGGCGGGGTACGAGGGTGAGGTGCCCAAGGCCGATCCGGAGCGGGTCGGGGCCTACCTGCGCCGGCTCACCGCGCTCGCCGCCACCCTGGACGCCGAGGGTCTCTTCGGCAAGGCGGACGAGATCGTGGTGAGCGCGGGCGGCAGCGCCTGGTTCGACACGGTGGCCGAGGTGTTCGCCGAGGTCCCCGAGCTGTCCCGGCCGGTGCTGAAGCTGCTCCGCTCGGGCGCCTACGTCTCCCACGACGACGGCCACTACCGCCGCATCACCCCCTTCAACCGGGTCCCGGAGGAGGGCGCGCTGGAGCCCGCGTTCCGGCTGTGGGCCCAGGTGGTCTCCCGCCCCGAGCCCGGCCAGGCGTTCGTCAACGCGGGCAAGCGCGACGCCGCGTACGACCTGGACAAGCCCGAGGCGCAGGTCGTACGCCGGGACGGCGCCGAACGCCCCGCCACCGGCATCACGGTGACCGCCCTGTCGGACCAGCACATGTGGCTGGCCACCACACCGGAGGCCGATGTCATGGTGGGCGACTGGATCGGCTTCGGCCTGTCCCACCCCTGCACCAGCTTCGACAAGTGGCAGCTCATCCCGGTGGCCGAGGCGGACGGCACGGTCGTGGAATACATCCGCACGTTCTTCTAGGAGGGCAGCGCCATGGAAGAACTCGTGATCCGCGACGCCGAGGTGATCGACGGCAGCGGGGCGCCCGCCTACCGCGCCGATGTGGTGGTCGACCGCGGCAGGATCGTCTCCATCGTCAAGGAGGCCGCGGCGGCGGGCTGTCAGCGCCCGCGCGCCCGGCGCGAGCTGGACGCGGAGGGCCTGGTCCTCTCCCCCGGCTTCATCGACATGCACGCCCACTCCGACCTGGCCCTGCTGCGCGACCCCGACCACAGCGCCAAGGCCGCCCAGGGCGTCACCCTCGAAGTGCTGGGCCAGGACGGCCTCTCGTACGCCCCCGTCGACGACCGCACGCTGGAGGAGGTCCGCCGGGCCATCACCGGCTGGAACGGCTACGGCGACGACCTCGACATGGACTGGCGCTCGGTCGGCGAGTACCTGGACCGGCTGGACGAGGGCATCGCGGTCAACGCGGCCTACCTGATCCCGCAGGGCACGGTCCGCGCGCTGGTCGTCGGCTGGGAGGACCGCCCGGCGACCCCGGCCGAGCTGGACCGGATGCGGCAGTTGGTCGCCGAGGGCCTGGAACAGGGTGCGGTCGGCCTCTCCTCCGGCCTCACCTACACCCCCGGCATGTACGCGAACGACGCCGAACTGACCGAGCTGTGCCGGGTGGTGGCCTCCTACGGCGGCTACTACTGCCCCCACCACCGCTCCTACGGCGCGGGCGCCCTGGAGGCGTACGCCGAGATGGTCGCCCTCACCCGGGAGGCGGGCTGCCCGCTGCACCTGGCGCACGCCACCATGAACTTCGGCGTCAACGAGGGCCGCGCCCCCGAGCTGCTCGCCCTGCTCGACGCGGCCCTGGACGCGGGCGCCGACCTCACTCTGGACACCTATCCCTACACCCCCGGCTCCACCACCCTGGCGGCTCTGCTGCCCAGTTGGGCGAGCGAGGGCGGCCCGGCGGAGATCCTGGCCCGGCTCACCGACCCGGCGACCGCCGAGCGCGTCCGGCACCACCTGGAGGTCACCGGCTCCGACGGCTGCCACGGCGTACCGGCCCAGTGGGAGACGATCGAGATCTCCGGCGTGACGAACCCGGTGCTGGCGCAGTACGTGGGCCGTACGGTGAAGGAGGCGGCCGGGCTGCGCGGCGAGGAGCCGTGGGAGACCGTCCGGCACCTGCTGGTCGAGGACCGGCTCGGCACCACGATCCTGCAGCACGTCGGCCACGAGGAGAACGTCCGCGCGATCATGCGCCACCGCGCGCACACCGGCGGCTCGGACGGCATCCTCCAGGGCACCAAGCCGCACCCCCGCGCCTACGGCACCTTCCCGCGCTACCTCGGCACCTACGTCCGCGAACTGGGCGTGCTGTCGCTGGAGGAGTGCGTGGCCCGGCTGACCTCGCGACCCGCGGCCCGGCTGCGGCTGCCGGACCGGGGCCTGGTGCGCGAGGGGTACCGCGCGGACCTGGTGCTGTTCGACCCGGCCACCGTCGCCGCCGGCTCCACCTTCGCGGAGCCGCGGACGCTGCCGACCGGGATTCCGCACGTGCTGGTGGACGGACGGTTCGTCATCGAGGACGGGCGGCGCACCGACGTGCTGGCGGGCCGGTCGGTGCGCCGTACCCCGGTGTGACGGTCAGGGCTTGGGCAGCGTGCAGCCGGCGGCGCTGAGGTTGAGCTTGTTGCCGGTCGTGAAGCAGGCGGGTATCTGGTAGGTCTCCTGGGCGTAGTTGATGCCCTGGCGGACGGTGACCTTGCCGTTCTGGTCGACCTCGCACGGGTTGTTCTCGGTGCAGGACTGGCCGTCCTCGTTGCCCGTGTTGTTGACGGCGACGACCTTGCCGGTGGCGGTGTCGATCACCGGGGAGCCGGAGGTTCCGCCGATGGTGTCGCAGGCGGCGGTGTAGCGCAGCGAGTCCTTCCAGGTCCAGCCGCCCTCCTTCAGCCGGTACACGAACCCGTCGGCGTTGCAGGAGTAGATCCGCTTCCAGTAGCCGGAGACGACCTTGATGCCGCTCCCGGCCACCGGGTGGGTGTCGCTCAGCGGCAGCGCGTTGATGCCGTACGAGTTCCGAATCGCCGCGTAACTGGTGGTCAGCCGGTACAGGGTGACGTCGGTGTCGGTCATGGTCGAGTAGACGACCTGGTTGGCACGGAGTGTGGCGACCTTGGTGCCGGCCGAGTTCAGCAGGCCGAAGGTGCGGCTGGAGGACTGGCCGGTGATGACCTGGCCGGGCTGCGGGAAGCCCGTCTCCAGGCAGTGCCCGTTGCTCAGCACCAGCGCGGGGTCGCTGTCCGCCGAGCCCGGTAGCCGGACGACGGAGCCGGAACAGTTGCTGAGCGACACGGTCCCGGCGAAGTCGACGGTCACCGCCTTGGCCTGCGGCGCGGCCACGGCCGGGGTCGCGCCGAACCCGGCGAGCGCCACGGCGGAGAGCGCGGCCAGGAGAGGCTTGTTCATGTGGGGGTCCCCTCTGCGGAAGCGGACGACCGGAGAGCCTCCGGGCGCCCGTATTGTCATGCGCATTGTCATCCGGTTGGTGGGAGAGGACAAGGAGGCGTCAGCCGGGGAACGCCGGGGGCGGGTCCGTCGGGCTCAGCGGTGCCGGTGCCCCTTGCCGCCGCGGGTGGGCCTACCGGTGGAGGACGGGGTGGGGGAGGCCGCGGGAACGGCGGCCGTCGACGCGGGGGCGGTGGACGGCGGGGCCTTCTCGACGGCGGTGCCGCCCCCCGGCGCGACCGAGAGGGCGGTCGACGGGGCGGCAGGGGCAACGGACCCTGCCGTGGTGGCACGCAGCGGGGTGGCCGGGGGCCGGCCGCCGCTGGTGGCGGTGGAGGCCGCGCTCACCGGGGCCGTGGCGTCCGGCGCGCCGGAGCCGGCCGACCCCTCCTCGGACGCGCTGGACGTGGCCTGTCCGGTGGTCACCGGGCGGTCACCCCCGGACGGTGCCGAGGAGGCCACCAGACCGGCGATCACGGCCGCGGCCCCGACCGTGCCGGCAACCGCCCCGGCCACCACCACCCGGCGGCGCCGCCCGGCCGACCGCCGCCGGTGCCCGGACCGTCCGCCGGCCGCACCGGGAACTTCCGTGCCGCCGGGCCCTGTTGGGCCGAGGGGCGCGGAGAGCCCGGTCAGGGCGGGCAGTTCACGGGTCTCGTCGTACGCGCTCTGCCAACCGTGGGCGGCGGCGGGGTCGGCGTACCCCTCGTAGGAGGGGGCCGGGGCGGCCGGCGGGTGGTAAACGATCGACGGGACCGGCGCCGCGCCGTCCGCCTCGCGCGCGCCGTACACCCCCGCCTCGCACTCGCGTTCGGTAGACATGATCGTCGAATTGTAGGGAGGCGGACGCGCTCGGGACACCCCTCGGCGAAACCGACGTAAACCGACGCGTCCCACGTGGCGCAGAACACCGCGCGCCACTCCCCAGAGGCCGTAAGCTCGCGGGCATGCAGGTGATCCAGTCGACCAAGCTCGCCAACGTCTGTTACGAGATCCGGGGCCCGGTGCTCGAGGAGGCGATGCGACTGGAGGCGGCCGGTCACCGCATCCTGAAGCTCAACACCGGCAACCCGGCCGCCTTCGGCTTCGAGTGCCCCCCGGAGATCCTGGAGGACATCCTCCGCAACGTCTCCACGGCCCACGGCTACGGCGACGCCAAGGGCCTGCTGGCCGCCCGCCGCGCGGTGGTCATGCACAACCAGACCCTCGGCATCGAGACCGACGTCGAGCACGTCTTCATCGGCAACGGCGTCTCCGAGCTGATCGTGATGGCCATGCAGGCCCTGCTCGACGACGGCGACGAGGTCCTCGTACCCGCCCCGGACTACCCCCTGTGGACGGCGGCCGTCTCGCTGTCCGGCGGCACCGCCGTGCACTACCGGTGCGACGAGCAGGCCGACTGGATGCCCGACCTCGCGGACATCGAGCGGAAGATCACCGACCGCACCAAGGCCCTGGTGATCATCAACCCGAACAACCCCACGGGCGCGGTGTACGACGAGGCGATGCTCAAGGGCCTCACCGACCTCGCCCGCCGCCACAACCTGCTGGTCTGCTCCGACGAGATCTACGACAAGATCCTCTACGACGGCGCGGTCCACACCCCCACCGCCAAGGTCGCCCCCGACCTGCTCACCCTCACCTTCAACGGCATGTCCAAGGCGTACCGGGTGGCCGGGTACCGGGTCGGCTGGATGGCCGTCTCCGGCCCCCGCGCGCACGCCGACTCCTACCTGGAGGGCCTGACGATCCTGGCCAACATGCGGCTGTGCGCCAACATGCCGGGCCAGCACGGCGTGGTCGCGGCACTCAGCGGCCGCCAGACGATCAACGACCTGGTGCTGCCGGGCGGCCGGCTGAAGGAGCAGATGGACACGGCGTACGAGCTGCTCACCCAGATCCCCGGCGTGAGCTGCGTACGCCCCAAGGGCGCGCTGTACCTCTTCCCGCGCCTGGACCCGAAGGTCTTCAAGGTCAAGGACGACCGGCAGCTCGTGCTGGACCTGCTGCGCGAGGAGAAGATCATGGTGGTCCAGGGCACCGGCTTCAACTGGCCCGAGCCCGACCACTTCCGGGTCGTCACCCTGCCCAACGTGGCCGATCTGACGGACGCGGTGACCCGGATCGGGACCTTCCTGGACGGCTACGGCCAGCCGTAGCCGCTGACTCGACTCAACTTTAGACTCGATCCAAGCTAGGATGGTTTCTGTCAGCGCAGAGGAGGCCGTCCCATGTACGAACCGATCCGCACCAAGTCGGTCCACAGCACCCCGGCGGCCTCGGACTTCCCGCACCGCTCCCGCGACGAGGAGCTGGACATCCAGTTGGCCGGACACCTCGCCGCCCTGCTCGCCGTCACCGACGAGCTGCGCGGTCCGGCCGCCGACCCCGAGCTGGACACGGCCGCCGAGCGGCTGTCCGCCGAGGTGGCCCGGCTGCGGGGCGGCCGGGCTCCGGCACGGGCGGTGCCGGGAGCGGCCGCCGATCCGGCGCCGCTGCACCGCCGGGCGCACACCCTCGCGGGCCGCGCCCTGGTCGTCGCCGCCTCCCGCGCGGACACGGCGGCCGCGATCCTGGCCGCCGAGCGGATGGACGCCCACACGGCCGCGCTGGCCGCGCCGAGGGAACTCAGCGCGGCCCGCTGACCGTGCTTCAGCCGAGGCGCTCGACCAGCGCCCGGTACTGGTCCCACAGCTCCTTGGGCGTGTGATCGCCGAAGGTGTTGAGGTGCTCGGGCACCAGGGACGCCTCCTCGCGCCACACCTCCTTGTCGACGGTGAGCAGGAAGTCCAGCTCGGCCTCGGTGAGGTCCAGACCCTCGGTGTCCAGGGAGCCCTTGGCCGGCAGCACGCCGATCGGGGTCTCCACGCCCTCGGCGCGGCCGTCGAGACGGTCCACGATCCACTTCAGGACGCGGCTGTTCTCACCGAAGCCGGGCCAGACGAACTTGCCCTCGCCGTCCTTGCGGAACCAGTTGACGTAGTAGATCCGGGGCAGCTTCTCCGGGTCCTTGTCCTTGGCCACGTCGATCCAGTGGGCCATGTAGTCGCCCATGTTGTAGCCGCAGAACGGCAGCATGGCGAAGGGGTCGCGGCGCAGCTCGCCGACCTTGCCCTCGGCGGCGGCGGTCTTCTCGCTGGCCACGTTGGCGCCGAGGAACACGCCGTGGTTCCAGTCGAAGGACTCGGTCACCAGCGGGACCGCGCTGGCCCGGCGGCCGCCGAAGAGGATCGCGGAGATCGGCACCCCGCGCGGGTCCTCCCACTCGGGCGCGATGATCGGGCACTGGTCGGCGGGGACCGTGAAGCGGGCGTTGGGGTGGGCGGCCGGGGTGCCGGACTCCGGCGTCCAGTCGTTGCCCTTCCAGTCGGTGAGGTGCGCGGGCTGCTCCTCGGTCATGCCCTCCCACCACACGTCGCCGTCGTCGGTGAGGGCGACGTTGGTGAAGACCGCGTTGCCCCACAGGGTCTTCATCGCGTTGGCGTTGGTGTGCTCACCGGTGCCGGGCGCGACGCCGAAGAACCCGGCCTCGGGGTTGATCGCGTACAGCCGGCCGTCCTCGCCGAAGCGCATCCAGGCGATGTCGTCGCCGACGGTCTCCACGCTCCAGCCGGAGACGGTGGGCTCCAGCATGGCGAGGTTGGTCTTGCCGCAGGCGCTCGGGAACGCGGCGGCGACGTACTTGGACTCCCCGTGCGGGGGCGTGAGCTTGAGGATGAGCATGTGCTCGGCCAGCCAGCCCTCGTCGCGGGCCATGACGGACGCGATGCGCAGGGCGTAGCACTTCTTGCCGAGCAGGGCGTTGCCGCCGTAGCCGGAGCCGTAGGACCAGATCTCGCGGGACTCGGGGAAGTGCGAGATGTACTTGGTGGAGTTGCAGGGCCACGGCACGTCCTGCTCGCCCGGCGCCAGCGGGGCGCCCAGGGTGTGCACGGCCTTGACGAACTCGCCGTCCGCGCCCAGCTCCTCCAGCACGGCGCTGCCCATGCGGGTCATGGTGCGCATCGAGGCGGCGACGTAGGCGGAGTCGGTGATCTCCACGCCGAGCGCGGAGAGCGGGGAGCCGAGCGGGCCCATGCAGAAGGGCACGACGTACATCGTGCGGCCGCGCATCGAGCCCCGGAACAGGCCGCCCTCGCCGCCGGTCCCCTGGAAGATCTCCCGCATCTCGGCGGGGTCCTTCCAGTGGTTGGTCGGGCCCGCGTCGGCCTCCTTCTGCGAGCAGATGAAGGTCCGGTCCTCGACCCGCGCGACGTCGGTCGGGTCGGAGGCCGCGTGGTACGAGTGCGGACGCTTGACGGGGTCGAGCCGGGTGAAGGTGCCCTTGGCGACGAGCTCCTCGCACAGGCGCTCGTACTCGGCCTCGGAGCCGTCACACCAGACCACGTCGTCCGGCTGCGTCAGTTCGGCGATCTCGTCGACCCACGAGATCAGTTCCTGATGGGTGGTCGGGATGACGGTGGGAGCCGCGTTTTCGCGCGCCACGATCGCTCCTAAGTGAGGGTTTATGGCCCTGGGTGAGGGATTTTCTCGGCCCCTTGGGGGCTGCGGCCCGGATGCACGGCGGCAACCCCGATCAGGGTCGACGCTCATCCGGTACCGACCGCACTCATTTGATCATCCGATGCGAGTGCGCATATGTCCAGAGGGCGTCACAGGTGAGCGAGTACCCCCGAAACGGCGCGTTCCGCGTCCGCCCTGCTGACATGCGCACCTCTTTACGCGCACCTGGCCCGCATATGGCGAATTCTTTGCGCGCGAAGCCGGTGACGGACGTGAGACGATGGATCTTGGTGTGAGCGTGAACTCGGCCACGCACCGAGGGGGACTGATCCGTAACTTACGGTTCCGTAGGTACGATGCGGTTCATGACTGCGTCCGTTTCCGCCGCGCTCAATCTGCCGGAACCCGTCAAGCCCCGGCTCCGTGGCTGGCTGCACCTGGGCATGTTCCCGGCCGCACTCATCGCGGGCCTGGTGCTCACCGCCCTCGCCGACTCCACCCGGGGCCGCATCGCCTGCGGCATCTACGCCCTGACGGCGTGCCTGCTCTTCGGGGTCAGCGCGCTGTACCACCGGGGCAACTGGAGCCCCCGGGCCGACCGCATCCTGCGCCGCCTCGACCACTCCAACATCTTCCTGATCATCGCGGGCACCTACACCCCGCTCACCCTGCTGCTCCTGCCGGGCAGCAAGGGCCAGGCGCTGCTGTGGGGCATCTGGGCCGCCGCCCTCGCAGGGATCGCCTTCCGCGTCTTCTGGGTCGGCGCGCCCCGCTGGCTGTACACCCCGTGCTACATCGCCATGGGCTGGGCCGCCGTCTTCTTCCTGCCCGACTTCATGCGCACCGGCGGCGTCGCCGTCCTGGTCCTGGTGGTCGTCGGCGGCCTGCTGTACAGCGCCGGGGGCGTGGTCTACGGCATCAAGAAGCCGAACCCCTCACCGCGCTGGTTCGGCTTCCACGAGGTCTTCCACTCGCTCACCCTGGCCGCGTTCATCGTGCACTACATCGGCATCTCGATGGTGGCCTACCAGCACGCCTGAGGCCGTACGGGGGCTGGTCCGGCGCGCGTGCCATCCTGACCGGGTGAACGGACCCGTGATCCACCTCGAAGTCGCCCCGGACCTGCACCTGTTCGTGCCGCACGCCCACCGCGCGGGCAGGGCCGGGCTGGGCACCGACGGCGTCTCCTCCCTCGGTCATGTCGTGGAGTCCCTCGGCATCCCGCTGACCGAGGTGGGCGCCCTCACCGTGGACGGCCGCGAGGTCCCTCGCGCCTACGTCCCGGCCGACGGCGAGTCCGTCCACGTCGGCCCGGTCCCCCGCCCCCAGCAGGTACCCGGCGCCCCGCTGCGCTTCCTGCTCGACGTGCACCTGGGCACGCTGGCCCGCCGGATGCGCCTGCTCGGCGTGGACACGGCGTACGAGTCCACCGACATCGGCGACCCGGCGCTCGCCGCGCGCTCGGCGGCCGAACGCCGGGTGCTGCTCAGCCGGGACCGGGGCCTGCTGCGCCGCCGCGAGCTGTGGGCCGGGGCGTACGTGTACAGCACCCGGCCCGAGCAGCAGCTCCGGGACGTGCTGGAGCGGTTCGCCCCGGAGCTGGCCCCCTGGTCACGCTGCACCGCCTGCAACGGCCCACTGCACCCGGCCTCCAAGGCCCAGGTGGCCGACCGGCTGGAGGCCGGCACGCGGGACACCTACGACGTGTTCGCGGCGTGCGGGGAGTGCGGGCGGGCGTACTGGAAGGGGGCGCACCACGAGCAGCTGGAGGCGATCGTGGCGGAGGCGGTGCGGTTCCGTTCCGGGCTGGGCTAGTTCTTCCCGGCGCCGTCAGTTCTTGGTGCCGTCCACGATGACCGGGGTGCCGCCGGAGCCGCTGCCGCACGGAACGGCGTACACCGGGTGGGCCTTGGCGGCCTCCCGGTAGGCGTCCAGACACTGGTTGTACAGCACCTTGTCGCTGAGGGAGCGTTCCAGGATCTTGTTGGCGCGGGCGGTGCCCTCGGCCTCGATCCGCTTGCGCTCGGCATCCGCCTTGGCGGTCCGCGCGGCCTCGACGGCGCGCTCGGTGGCCTGCTCCTGCTGGATCTTCTTGTCGATCTGGCCCTGCAACTGCTTCGACGGCCGTACGTTGCGCAGATTGACGGTGGTCACGTCGATCCCGCGCGGCGCCAGCCGCTCCTTCACCAGGCGCTCGATCTCGGCGCTGATCCGCTCGCGGGCGGAGGCGTACCCCTCAACGCTGGTGTGCCGGGCGAAGACGTTGCGGATGATCTCCCGGCTGTCCGGCAGCACCAGCCGTTCCTGCACGGCGTCCTCGCTGCCCGCCAGCCGGTACAACTCGACCGCCTTGCGCGGGACGACGGCCCACTTGATGGTGACGTCCGCGTACAGCACCCCGCCCTGCGAGGAGCGGACCTCCACCCGGTCGTCGCCGCCCAGGTCGAGGTCGACCGGCCGGGTGGAGAAGGAGGTGACGTCGGTGAACGGCGACTTGAGATGCATGCCGGAGGTCAGCGGGGTGCCGACCCGGCCGAACGTCACCGGGACGCCGACCTCATAGGCGCTGACCACATGGACACAGGCGACGACACCGGCCAGGACCCCACCCAGGGCGCCGAGCGCGGCCCCGATCTTCCAGCCGGCCTCGGCTCTGCCACGTCCGACGAAGAACAGCACGACCGCCGCGACGAGCAGCAGTATGGACAGCACGAACACGGGCTTCCCCCCACAGGATGCGCCACCCCTTAGGGGCGGCGGGCAGCGCATCGTAGCGGGCACAGGTGTACGGGAAGTAGCCCTGTGGGGTGCCTGGTTCGGTCAGTTGTCGTCCAGCGCCGCGCGCAGCGCGTCGGGGTCGGTCACCGGGGCCTCGCAGGTGAAGTTCCGGCACACGTAGGCGGCCGGCTCGCCGCCGACCAGGGGGCGGTGGGCGAGGAGGGGGAACTCCTCCCCGTCCGGGGTGCCCACCGCGACGACCGCGCCGGGGGCACCGGTGAGGAGGGCCGTACGGTGCAGGGCGGCGGTGCGCTCGTCGGTGAGGGACGGGCCGACGACGGCGACCTCGCGGGGGCCGTCGAGCTGCGCCTCGGCGGCGGCCAGGCCCCAGCCGACGAACCGGGGCACCCGCGGCCCGAGCGCCTTGACCACACCGAGCGCCTGCTCGGCGGCGGCCCGGTGGGCCTCGGAGCCGGTGTGCGCGGCGTAGGACAGCAGGGCGGCGGCCGCGGCGGACCAGCCGGAGGGGGTCGCGTTGTCGGTCGGGTCCTGCGGGCGGCGGATGAGCTGCTCGGCGTCGGAGGCGGTGTCGTACAGCGCGCCGCTCTCCGGGTCGGTGAAGCGGGTCATGACCTGGTCGAGGAGGAGCCCGGCGAAGTCCAGCCAGACGCCCTCGCCGGTGACGGAGGCCAGCGCGAGGAAGCCCTCGGCGACGTCGGCGTAGTCCTCCAGCACCCCGGAGTTGGCCCCGGCCCGGCCGTCGCGGCTGGTCCGGGTGAGGTGGCCGTGCTCGTCGAGGTGGACCCGGACGAGGTGGTCGGCGGCGGCGACGGCCGCCTCGACGAGGTCGGGGCGGTCGAAGTAGGCGCCGGTCTCGGCGAGGGCGGCGATGGCGAGGCCGTTCCAGGCGGCGACGACCTTGTCGTCCCGGCCGGGCGCGGGGCGCCCGGAGCGCTCGGCGAGCATCCGCTCCTTGACGGAGGCGATCCGCCCGGCGTCGAACACCCGCTCCGACTGCGGCAGTTGGAGCACGGACTGGCCGTGCTCGAAGGTGCCCTCGTCGGTCACGCCGAAGTACTCGGCGGCGAGGTCGCCGTCCTCGTCCCCGAGCAGGGCGCGCAGCTTCTCGGGCGTCCAGACGTAGTACGCGCCCTCGACGTGCTTACCGGTGCCGTCGTCGCTGTCGGCGTCCAGCGCGGAGGCGAACCCGCCCTCTTCGGTCCGGAGTTCGGCGACGAGGAAGTCGGCGGTCTCCAGCGCGACACGGCGGGCGAGGTCGGAGCCGGTGGTGCGCCAGAGGTGGGCGTAGACCCGACAGAGCAGCGCATTGTCGTACAGCATCTTTTCGAAATGGGGCACGACCCAGTCCCGGTCCACGGAGTAGCGGGCGAAGCCGCCGCCGAGCTGGTCGTAGATGCCGCCGCGGGCCATCCGCTCGCAGGTGTCGCTCGCCATCTGGAGGGCGCCCTCGGAGCCGGTGCGGGCGTGGTGGCGCAGCAGGAACTCCAGCGCCATGGAGGGCGGGAACTTGGGCGCACCGCCGAATCCGCCGCGCTGCGGGTCGTACTCGCGGGTGAGCCCGAGGAGGGCCTGCGCCAGCTCCTCCTCGCCGGGCACCCCGGCCGCCTGCTGGACGATCTCCCGCTGGGCGAGGTCCCGCGTGATCTTCCCGGCCACCTCGGTGACCTCGTCCCGCCGGCCTTCCCACGCCTGGTGCACGCCCTCCAGCACCTGCCCGAAGGAGGGCATGCCGTGCTTGGGGCGGGGCGGGAAGTAGGTGCCGAAGTAGAAGGGCTCGGCCTCCGGCGTCAGGAACACGGTCATCGGCCACCCGCCCTGCCCGGTCGCCGCCTGCACCGCCTCCATGTACACCGCGTCCACATCCGGCCGCTCCTCCCGGTCGACCTTCACACTGACGAAGTTCTCGTTCAGGTAGTCGGCGGTGGCCTGATCCTCGAAGGACTCGTGCGCCATGACGTGACACCAGTGGCATGCGGAGTACCCGACGGACAACAGGATCGGCACATCCCGGCGCCGAGCCTCCTCGAACGCCTCCGGCCCCCAGGGGTACCAGTCGACCGGGTTGTCAGCGTGCTGGAGCAGATACGGCGAGGTCACGTCGGCTAGCCGGTTCATGCGATCCAGCCTCTCACAGTGCCGGACACGACCTTGGGGAACGGCGCGAGCCGGACGACGTCCCGCTCGGTCGGACGCTCGGCATCCCGGAACAGTCGGCCGTACCTCCGTGCGAGCGCCGCGAGTCATGACCGCCGTTCCCCGCGGCCGCACTCCTGATCCACGCCCCCTCGCGCTCCCCCCGCCCCCGAAGCACACTGTTGCGCACAGGAGTTGGCGGTGAGGGGGACGTATGCGGGACGGGCATCGGGGTGAGGCCGACCGGTTGGTGGTGCGGGCCGTGGAGGAGGAGGTGCGGCGGTCGGGTGGGCGGTCCGACGGGCAACTGCTGCTCACGCGGGCGCGCGCCGCGCTGGACGGGATGGCGGGGGCCGCGGCGGAGGAGTACGCCGCGTACACCCGCGCGCTCGACGAGTCCGAGGCGGACCGGCTCAGCTTCGGCCGGCGCTACGCCCGCGAGGGCGCCGGCACCCCGCTGCTGGTGGCCGCCGTCGCGGCGGTCGCCGCGGCCGTCGCCGACCTGTCCCTCGGCACCGGCGCGGGCACCGCGCTCGGCGCGGGCGTAGTCGTCGGGGTCGCCGGGGCCGCCGCGACGGTGGTGAAGGTGGCCGGTACGCATCTGCCCGCCGCCCATCACCGCAAGGGCGCGGCGAGCCAGCCCGGCGGGCCCGAGCAGTTGCGGCTGCAGTGGCTGACCGCGCTGGAGGTGCGCGGCATCCGCCCCTTCCTGGACCAGCAGCGGATGCTCGCCGCCTCCACCGCGCAGGGCAAGAAGACCGGCCCGGCACTGCGCGGCGCGGACAAGAGCGCGGCGGCCCGGCGCCGGACGGTACTGGAACAGTCCTTCGGCCAACTCCCCGAGCCGGAGGACCTGTTCGCGGGCCGTACGGAGGAGCTGGCGCGGATCGGACAGTGGGCGCGGGCCGCCCGCGCGGAGTCGGAGACCCGGCCGACGGTGATCGTCCTGCACGGTGAGCCGGGCTCGGGCCGCACCACGCTCGCCGTACGGGCGGCGCACGAGCTGCGCGACCACTTCCGGGGTGCGGTCGTCGTCGACCTGCGCGGCGACGGCCGCGAGACCCGGCCGCTGCCCACCCGCGACGCCCTGCTGCATCTGCTGAACCGGCTCGGCGCACCCCGCGAGCAGTTGCTGTTCCGCGAGCACTCCTCCCCCGAACAGCAGGTCAAACGGCTCGGTGAGCTGTACCACCAGCACCTGGCCGGGCTGCCGGTGACGATCGTGCTGGACGACGCCTCCGACCCGGCACAGGTGCGCGCGCTGATCCCCGAGCGCTCCGACAGCCTGGTCCTGGTCACCTCCCGCACCCCGTTGGAGCTGGACGCGGACCTGCCCGCCTGGGTGCACCACCTGCCCGTCAAGGCGCTGGACGCGGCCGGTGCCGAGGAGCTGCTGACCGCCTCCGCGCAGGACTCCGACCACCCCTACGACGCCGAATCCACCGCGCGGATCGCGGAGCTGTGCGGCGGGCTGCCGCTGGCGCTGCGCTGCGCGGGCTCGGCGCTCGGCTCCCGTTCGGCGAGCGGGCTGGCCGTGGACCTGGCCGCGTACGGACCCGTCGAGCCGGTGGAGCGGGCGCTGTGGCTGCGCTACTCCGACCAGCCGGAGCCCGCCCGCCGGCTGTTGCGCCGGCTCGCGCTGGCCGGCCGGGCCTCGCTGGGCGTGGCGGCGGCCGCCGCGCTGCTGGGCACCGGCGAGGAGGAGGCGGGCCGGCACCTGGCCGCGCTGGCCCGCGCCGGGCTGCTGGACCATGTGCGCGGCGACCGGTACCGGCTGCACCACCTGGTCCGTGCCTTCGCCGAGGCCCGGCTGCTGGACGAGGAGGAGCAGGCCGAGCGCACGGCGGCGCAGGAACGGCTGATCGTGAACTACGCCGAGCTGGCCGACTCGGTGCTGCGCCTGGTCGACGGCAACATGTCGACGCGGTCGGACCGCTTCGGCTCGCACGGCTTCGTCTCGCTGGAGGAGGCGCTGCGCTGGCTGGACGACGAGACCAGCTTCATCACGGCCACCCTGCGCCAGGCGGAGGGCGTGGACCAGGGCGCGGTGCTGAACCTGCTGGGCGCGCTGTGCGACTACTGCCTGCTGCGCGGCGACCTGTACCGGCTCGGGGAGATCAACGAGCTGGCGCAGGCCGTGGACGAGGGGCTGCTGGTCCGCTCGGTGCAGTGGCGTACCGGTATCGCGGCCCGGCAGCTCGGTGAGCTGGACAAGGCGCGCACCACGCTGGCCTCCGTGGTGGACCTGTACCGGGAGGCGCACCACGACGCGGGCGCCGCCCGTGCCCTGTGCTCGCTCGGCATCACCCTGCACCACCAGGGCAACCTGACCGACGCGGCGGCCAAGCTCCAGGAGGCGATGGACCTCCAGACTCCCCCGCAGCTCGCCACCGACCGTGCCTGGACGATGCACGCACTGGCCGCCGTACAGCGCGACCGGGCCCGGCTGCCGGAGGCGCTGGACCTGCTGAAGCGCTCGCTGGTGCTGCACCGGGCGGGCGGCTCGGTGCACGGCGAGGCGTGGGCCCACTACCAGCTCGGCCAGCTCGCCCTGTGCCTGGGCGACGTGCCCCGCGCGGAGGACGAGCTGCGGGCCGCGCTGGAGCGGTACGGGCGGACCCGCGACGCCCGCGGCGAGGCGTGGGCGCTGACCCAGCTCGCGCGGGCCCGGCTGGTCGACGGGGACGCGGCACCCGCCGAGGAGGGGCTGCGCCAGGCGGCCGTCAAGCACCGGGACAACGAGGACGCGCGCGGCGAGGCGTGGACGCTGTACCACCTGGGGCAGGCGCTGGAGGAGACCGGGGACCTGGACCGGGCGGTGCGGGAGCTGGAGCGCTCGCGCACGATGTTCTCCCGGATGCGGGACGTGTACGGGCTGGCCTGCGCCCGGCACCACTCGGCGCGGGTGACCCGTGACCAGCGGGCCGCGCAGACCGGCTCGCTGCGCAACTCCGGGTTCGCCCGCCAGTTGCTGGTCGACGCCCGCGCCGACTTCCAGCGGGTCGGTGTACCGCACGGCGAGGCCTGGACCTGCCTGGAGCTGGCGGTGGTGGACGCGGGCAACGAGCGCACCCCGCAGGCGCTGGCCCTGTGCGACGAGGCGCTCGGGCTGTTCACGGCCTACGGTGACCGGCGCGGCGAGGACTGGGCACGGTTCCTGCGCTGCACCCTGCTGCCGTACGCGGCGCCGGGCGGCACCGAGGTGGGCACGGCGGTCGCCCAGGAGGAGCTGGCCCGCCTGGTCCGCGCCGCGCACCCCGCGCGGGACGAACGCCTCAGCGACTGCGCCCCGGCGTACGCCCTGCTGCTGGAGCGGGGCGTGAGCCTGGAGTCGGGCTGGCAGGCGTGGCGGCTGCGCATGACGCCGGCCCGGCACGCCCGCGATGTGCTGGGGGTGCCGGTCCCGGCGGAGGCATGAGCGAGGCACCGGCGGGGCGCGGCCGAGGTTCCGGTCGCGCCCGTCGGTGGGTTCCCGCCCGGCGGGGTCAGCCCTGCCGGGACTCGGTCTTCGTGGCGGAGGTCTCGCCCTCGGCGGGCGCCTCCTTGAAGTCGACCTTGCCCATGTGCTTGCTCATGGACTTCATCAGCCCCCAGACGGCCAGGGCCATCACCGCGAACACGATGAAGCCGAGGACACCGGGGGTGACCTTGTTCTCGTCGATCTCCTTGGCGAGAGGGACGAGATGCGTCACTGCGAGGCTCACGCTTGCGCTCATGTCAGGCATTGTCCCGGATGCCCGCGAAGAGGTCGTCCTCGGGGAGGGAGGTGTCCACGAGGGACTTCGCCAGCTCGTACTCCTCGGTGGGCCAGACCTTCTTCTGCAGCTCCATCGGGACCTTGAACCAGCCGCCGTCCGGGTCGATCTGGGTGGCGTGCGCGATCAGCGCCTTGTCCCGGATCTCGAAGAAGTCCGCGCACGGAACATGCGTGGTCAGCGTGCGCTCGACCCGCTCGAACTCCTTCCAGCGCTTGAGCCAGTCCCCGTACGGCGACTCCAGCCCGCTGTCCAGCATCGCCTGGTGCAGGGCCTCGGTGCGGGGGCGGTTGAAGCCCTGGTTGTAGTACAGCTTCTGCGGCTGGTAGGCGGGGCCGAACTCGGCCTCCGGGTACCTCTCGGTGTCCGCCGCGCCCTCGAACGCCACCATCGAGATCTTGTGGGTCATGATGTGGTCGGGGTGCGGGTAGCCGCCGTTCTCGTCGTAGGTGGTGATCACCTGCGGGCGGAACGCGCGGATCTTACGGACCAGCTCGCCGGCCGCCTTGTCGACGTCCTCCAGCGCGAAGCAGCCCTCGGGCAGCGGCGGCAGCGGGTCGCCCTCGGGCAGGCCGGAGTCGACGAAGCCGAGCCACTCCTGCTTGACCCCGAGGATCTCGCGGGCCTCGTCCATCTCCTTCTTGCGCACCTCGTGGATGTGCTCCTCGATGTACGCGTCGCCCTGGAGCTTGGGGTTGAGGATGGAACCGCGCTCTCCACCGGTGCAGGTCACCACCAGTACGTCCACCCCGTCGGACACGTACTTCGCCATGGTGGCCGCGCCCTTGCTCGACTCGTCGTCGGGGTGCGCGTGAACGGCCATCAGTCGTAGCTGGTCAGTCAAGACTCGTTCCTTGTTGGTCGGCGCCCCGCGGTCGGTGGGGCAGTCAACGGGTGCCGTGCCTGGGGCACGTCGTCCATGGGGCGGCGGTCGGAGGGCGGGCGGCAGGCTTCTATAGTGACCGAATCGGGGGGCGAATAATTCCGCGGAGAGGACGATCATGGCTACGGCGAGCACGCGGCTGCCCGAGGGCCGCTACGGCCGCTCCTCGGACGAGCGTGCCGACCACCGGCTCAAGATCCTCGGCGCGGTGCTGGGCGTGGCCCTGCTCGCGCTGGTCGGCTACTTCGCCTACCACTACGTCGCCAAGAACGAGATCAGCGCCCAGGTCATCACCTTCCAGGCCACCGACCACGCGGTCCGGGTGCACCTGGAGGTCCACCGGGACGCCGGCGTGGACGGTTACTGCACGCTGCGCTCCCAGTCGGCCGACGGGGCCGAGGTCGGCCGGGCCGACTTCCGCTTCTCCGGGCCGGACACGCGGGTGGACAAGGTCGTCACGCTCCGTACGACCGCCAAGGGCGGCACCGCCGAACTGCTGGGCTGCCACACGGGCTGAGGCGTCACCCGGAATGCGTACGGCGTGACCTGCGCTGATGCGATTCTGATGGCTTATGTCCTCCCCCTTTCGCCCCTGAATTGTTAGGCTCGTGGTTTCGCCCATCCAAGAGAGAACATGCTTCTGGGTAGGGCGATGCTTTGTATCCCCAGTACCGACGAGGAGCACCCTGTGACCCAGACCAGCGAGAACGTCACCTGGCTGACCCAGGAGGCGTACAACAAGCTCAAGGACGAGCTTGAGTACCTTACTGGTCCTGCGCGCACGGAGATCGCGGCCAAGATCGCGGCTGCGCGCGAGGAGGGCGACCTGCGCGAGAACGGCGGGTACCACGCGGCCAAGGAGGAGCAGGGCAAGCAGGAGCTGCGCGTGCGCCAGCTCACCCAGCTCCTGGAGAACGCCCAGGTGGGCGAGGCCCCGGTCTCCACCGACGGGACCGTCGCACCGGGCATGGTCGTCACGATCGCCTTCGACGGCGACGAGGACGACACGATGACCTTCCTGCTCGCCTCCCGCGAGTACGCCAGCTCCGATGTCGAGACGTACTCCCCGCAGTCACCGCTCGGCTCGGGCGTGATCGGCCACAAGGTCGGCGAGGACGCGCAGTACGAGCTGCCGAACGGCAAGAAGGCCATGGTCAAGATCCTCAAGGCCGAGCCGTACTCGGGCTGACCCCGTACCCCCTTTTTTTCCGGCCGGCCCCCGGCGCCCTCGCGGCGCCGGGGGCTTCGTCGTGTCAGGCGGTGGCCGAGCGGTACTTGCGGACCGCCAGGGTGCGGAAGACCGCGACGATGAGTATCGAGTAGATCAGCGAGGCCCACACGGGGTGCTGCATGGGCCACGCGGTGGACGTGGACCCGCCGGGGTTGGCGAACAGCACACGGGCCGCCTCGACGGTGGCGCTGAACGGGTTCCAGTCGGCGATGTGCCGCAGCCACGGAGTCATGTTGCTGGTGTCCACGAACGCGTTGGACAGGAAGGTCACCGGGAAGAGCCAGACCAGGCCGCCGGAGGTGGCCGCCTCGGGGGTGCGTACAGAGAGCCCGATGAGGGCGCCGATCCAGGTGAACGCGTACCCGAGCAGGAGCAGCAGGCCGAAGGCGGCGAGCACCCTCAGGGCGTTCGTGTCGCCGTTGGACCCCACCCGCCAGCCGACCAGCAGGGCGACCGCCGCCAGCACCAGCAGGGTGAGCGCGGTCTGCACCAGGTCGGCCAGGGTGCGCCCGGTCAGCACCGCGCCGCGGGCCATGGGCAGTGAGCGGAAGCGGTCCACCAGGCCCTTGTGCATGTCGTCGGCGATGCCAGCGCCGGCGCCCGCGGTGGCGAAGGTGACGGTCTGCGCGAAGATCCCGGCCATCAGGAAGTTGGTGTAGGCGGTGGCGCTGGTGCTGCCGCCGATCTTCATCGAGCCGCCGAAGACATAGGTGAACAGCACCACGAACATGATCGGCTGGATGAGCCCGAAGATGACCACCTCGGGAATCCGGACCATGCGGATGAGGTTCCGCTGGGCCACGATCAGTGAGTCGCGGACGGCCCTGCTGAAGGGGTTGGCGGGCGCCACGGCCCGCGCGCTCTCGCTGACGGCACTCACTTCACGGCCCCCTCGGTGTCGGTGGTGTTCTCGGCGGCGCCCGGCCGGGCCTCGGCGGTGTGTCCGGTCAGGGAGAGGAACACGTCGTCGAGGGTGGGGCGGCGCAGCGCGATGTCGTCTATCTCGATGCCCCGGGTGTCCAGCTCCCGGATGACCTCCGCGAGGAGCTTGGCGCCGCCGGTGACGGGGACGGTGAGCTTGCGGGTGTGCTGATCGATGGTGGTCTCGCCCTTGCCGAGGGCGCGCAGCACCTCGGCGGTGCGCGCGATCCGGTCCCGCTCGTGCACCACGACCTCGACGCGCTCGCCGCCCGTGCGGGCCTTGAGCTGGTCGGAGGTGCCCTGGGCGATGACCCGGCCGTGGTCGACCACGGCGATGTCGTGCGCGAGGTGGTCGGCCTCCTCCAGGTACTGCGTGGTGAGCAGCAGGGTGGTACCGCCGGAGACGAGCTGCTGGATGACCTCCCAGAGCTGCTGGCGGTTGCGCGGGTCGAGGCCGGTCGTCGGTTCGTCCATGAACATGACGGGCGGTGAGACCACGAGCGCGGCGGCGAGGTCGAGCCTGCGGCGCATGCCGCCGGAGTAGGTCTTGGCGGGGCGGTCGGCGGCGTCGGCGAGGTGGAACTGCTCCAGCAGTTCGGCCGCGCGCTCCTTCGCGGCCTTGCCACGCATCTGGTAGAGCCGGCCGACCATCTGGAGGTTCTCCCGGCCGGTCAGATACTCGTCGACCGCCGCGAACTGGCCGGACAGGCCGATGGAGCGGCGGACGGTGTCAGGGTGTTTGAGCACGTCCACACCCGCGACGACCGCCCGGCCGCTGTCAGGGCGCAGCAGGGTGGTCAGACAGCGGACGGTCGTCGTCTTGCCCGCGCCGTTCGGCCCGAGCAGCCCCAGGACCGTCCCCTCGGGCACGTCGAGGTCGACGCCGTCCAGTGCCCTTACGTCCCCGAAGGTCTTCACCAGACCCTCGGCATGGATGGCGCCCGGCATGATCTCTCCCCGTCGTCGGTGGTGCACGGCACATGACTGGCACGCGGACCCGGCACCCCCCGGCGAGCGAGCGGCGATCCGGCCCCCACGTCACACACCGTAACGCGATGTATCGCGTCTCTCAACGGGTTTTCGGCTTCCCTCCCCGAACGAGTGACACGGCGGCCGGACGGACCCCGCCCGGCACCGCTCAGTCGATGATCACGTACCCCGACTCCCGCAGCGCGGCGGTGACTTCGGTGCGGTGGGTGGGGCCCTGGGTCTCCAGGTGGAGCTCCACCTCCACCTCGCTGAGGCCGAGGCGCGGGTCGGTGCGGATGTGGCTGACGTCGAGCACGTTGGCGTCGGCGGCCGAGAGCACCCCGAGCAGGGTGGCGAGCGCGCCGGGGCGGTCGGTCAGCCGCAGCCGGACCGCGAGGTAGCGCCCCTGCGCGGCCATGCCGTGCCGCAGCACCCGTTGGAGCAGCACCGGGTCCACATTGCCGCCGGACAGCACCGAGACCACCGGCCCGGAGAAGCCGCCGGGGTCGGCCAGCAGCGCCGCGACCGAGCTGGCGCCCGCAGGCTCCACGACCAGCTTGGCCCGCTCCAGGCACAGCAGCAGCGCGGCCGAGAGCTGGTCCTCGCTGACCGTGCGCACCTCGTCGACCAGCTCCTCCACGATCCCGAACGGCACCGCGCCGGGCGTACCGACCTTGATCCCGTCGGCCATGGTCGCGGGGTTCCCCACGGTCACCGGGTGCCCGGCGGCCAGCGAGGGCGGATAGGCGGCGGCGCCCTCGGCCTGCACGCCGATGATCCGGACGTCGGGCCGTACCGACTTCACCGCCACCGCGATCCCTGCCGCGAGCCCGCCGCCGCCCATGCCGACGACGATCGTGCCGACCTCCGGGCACTGCTCCAGGATCTCCAGCCCGACCGTGCCCTGGCCCGCGATGATGTCGGGGTGGTCGAAGGGGTGGATGAACACCGCGCCCGTCGCGGCCGCGTACTCCTCGGCCGCCGTGAGCGCCTCGTCGACGACCTGGCCGTGCAGGCGCACCTCGGCGCCGTACTCGCGCGTGGCGCTGACCTTGGGCAGGGGGGCGCCCTGCGGCATGAACACGGTGGAGTGCACGCCCAGCAGGGAGGAGGCGAGCGCGACGCCCTGGGCGTGGTTGCCGGCGCTCGCGGCGACCACTCCGGCGGCCCGTTCCTCCGGGAGCAGCCCCGCGATGCGCACATAGGCGCCGCGGAGTTTGAACGAGCCCGTCCGCTGGAGGTTCTCGCACTTCAGGTGCACCGGCGTGCCCACCGTGCGGGAGAGGTGTCTGCTGCTCTCCAGGGCGGTCGTGCGGGCCACCCCCGAGAGCATCTTCTGCGCCCCGCGCACGTCGTCGAGGGTCACGGAGCGCAAGGGGTGGGCCGTGCGGTAGCTCATGTGCCAAGTCTCGCAGTTCGCGCCCGTACCCGGCGTCGGCGCGGGACCGGAGGACCGGTTTCCCCAGCTCCCGTACGGACCGCCGCCGGGCCGCGTACCCTGTCCCCCAACCCAGCACCCCTTCATGAAGCGAGCCTCCGGCCATGCCCACAACACCTGATATGTCGATGGACATGACAACCGTCGGTGACAGCGGTCTGCTCGACACCCTCCAGCACGAGGTGGCGGTGTTCGCGCGCCGCGCCGAACAGACGCGGCTCGGCGGGGTCGGGCAGGTGCGCAACTCCATGGACCGCGCCGCCTACCTGCTGCTCAACCGCCTCGACAACGAGGGCCCGATGGGCGTCAAGGCGCTCGCCGCGAGCATGGGCATCGACTCCTCCACGGTGACCCGGCAGGTGGCCCCGCTGGTGGATTCGGGCCTGGTCAAGCGCACCTCGCACCCCGAGGACGGACGCGCGGTGGTGCTCCAGTTGTCCCCGCGTGGCGCCACCCGGCTGGCGGAAGTACGTGCCTCCAGGCGCCAGTTGATGGCCGAGCTGACCGAGGAGTGGACACCGGCCGAGCGCGAGAGCTTCTGCGATCTGCTCAGCCGTTTCAACACCGCGCTGTCCGCGCGCATGACCGTCCAGCCGCAGCCACCCGCCTCCTGAAGGCGGCCCCGTCGCGGCTCTTGACCCCCGGGCCGCCACGGGCCTCATATGAGACCGGGTCCCCGCGTGTCCGGGTCCCACGGGTTCTTCTCGCGCCGCAGGGTGCGCTGGGGGGAGGCGGGGTGCGCGATCGGCGGGGCGTGCGGGACGCCCGCAGGGCACAGGAGTTCGGAGGGTTCGTCGCGGGCGCGGCGGGCCGTCTGCTGCACACGGCCACGCTGCTCACGGCCGAGGCGCCGGACGCCAACCCGCGGGCGCGGCGCCTGCTGACCCGGGCGCTCGCCCACACCTACGCCCACTGGGACCACCCGCCCGGCGAGGACCCCTACGACCGCGCCCGCGGGCACCTGGCGACCCACTACGCGCACGTGGCCTGGCACCGCTCCCGCCCGTACGGCCCGCTCGCCGCGCTGAGCCCGCGTGAACGGCTGGTCCTGGTGCTGCGGCTGTACGAGGGGCTGGCCGACGAGCAGACGGCGGCCCTGCTGGGGCTGCCCGCCGACCGGGTGCGCGCGCTCTGCGACCGGGCGACGGCCACGGTGCTGCATCCGCCGCCCGGAGCCGTCCCGCGCGCGGGCGCCCCGCTCCTGAGACGACTCCAGCCGTGATCCGGCCCGAGCGCGAGGCCGCCGTGCGGCGGCTGATGGAGGCGGTGCCGGTGGGCGTGCCGCCGGAGCTGCCCGGCGAGGCGGTGCGCCGTGGGGCCCGGCTGCTGCGGCTGCGGCGGGCCGGGCGGCGGCTGCTGTGGCTGGTGCTGTGCGCGGCGGCGGCCGCCTTCCTCACCTGGGCCGCGCTGACCAGGCCGTGGGCGGAGCCGCCGTCGCTGACGACCCCGCCCGTGTCCGGCTGGTAGGCCGGCTGTCCTGCGCGCTTACTTGTCGAGCGCCTGCTTGAGGTCCTCGACCAGGTCGTCCGCGTTCTCGATGCCGACGGAGAGACGGACCAGGTCGGAGGGGACCTCCAGCAGCGAACCGGCGACGGAGGCGTGCGTCATCCGGCCGGGGTGCTCGATGAGGGACTCGACGCCGCCCAGGGACTCGCCGAGGGTGAAGATCTGGGTGCGGTCGCACACCGAGACGGCCGCCTCCTCGCCGTCGGTGACCCGGAAGGAGATCATGCCGCCGAACGCCCGCATCTGCTTGGCGGCGACCTCGTGGCCGGGGTGCTCGGGCAGGCCCGGGTAGAGCACGCTGCTCACGCGCGGGTGCCGGGACAGCATGTCGGCGACCTTCGTGGCGTTCTCGCTGTGCCGGTCCATGCGCACCGCGAGGGTCTTGGTGCCGCGCAGCACCAGCCAGGAGTCGAACGGCCCGGCGACGCCGCCCATCGAGTTCTGGTGGAAGCCGATCTCCTCGCCCAGCTCCTCGTCGGCGACGATCAGCGCACCGCCGACCACGTCGGAGTGGCCGCCCATGTACTTGGTCAGCGAGTGCACGACGACGTCGGCGCCGAGCGCCAGCGGCTGCTGGAGGTAGGGGGTGGCGAAGGTGTTGTCGACGACCAGCTTCGCCCCGCCGGCGTGCGCGACCTGGGCCACGGCGGCGATGTCGGTGATGCCGAGCAGCGGGTTGGAGGGGGTCTCCACCCAGACGGCCTTGGTGCGCGGGGTCATCGCGGCACGTACGGCGGCCGGGTCGCTGGTGTCGGCGACGGACCACTCCACGCCCCAGCGGGAGGCGACCTTGGCGAAGAGCCGGAAGGTACCGCCGTAGGCGTCGTTCGGGATGACCACGTGGTCGCCGGGGCTGAGCAGCGTACGCAGCAGGGTGTCCTCGGCGGCGAGGCCGGAGGCGAACGCGAAGCCGCGACGGCCGCCCTCCAGCGCCGCGAGGTTCTCCTCCAGCGCCGTCCTGGTCGGGTTGGCGCTGCGGCTGTACTCGTAGCCGCCGCGCAGTCCGCCCACGCCGTCCTGCTTGTAGGTCGAGACCTGGTAGATGGGCGGGACGACCGCGCCGGTGAGGGGATCGGCGGTGTTGCCCGCATGGATCGCCAGAGTCTCGAAGTGCTCGCTGATGTGCCTGTCGCTCATGTGCACCGAGCGTAGTGCGCTCGCGGGGATGATGGCGGACGCCGGGCTCGCGGCGGGGGTCGGGGGGAGTTTTCCACAGGCCGGCGGGAGGGGTTGGCCAAGTGTCGGCGGCATCTGGTTCGCTTGACGCATGGCGACTCTCTGGCTGCTCCTGGCGCTGGCCCTGCTGGCCTTCGCGCTGCTCCCGCTGATCCGGCGCGGGCGCGGCGGGATCGAGCGTGTGCATCCGGGCCACCCGGACGCCGCCGACCCCGAGCGGTACGGCTTCCTGCGCCAGGAGGAGCTGGACGTCCGGATGCCGGGCCCGGACCAGGACCTGCTGGACGTGCTGGACCTGGTCGGCCGCACCGGTGACCACCGCGCCGCCTCCCAGCTCCTCGCGGGTACGGAGGCGGCGGGCGAGACGCGCTGGCAGCGGGTGCAGGCGTTCGCCGGGGCGGCCTCGCTGGAGCTGCGCGAGCGGCCGGGCGGGACACATCAGACGCCGGGCGGCCAGTGGCTGCGGGTGTGGCGGGCCGAGCAGCCCAAGGACGCGGGCGGCGCGGCGGTGCACGCCGAGTTCCTGGCGCAGCAGGCGTGGCGGACCTCCGTGCCGGGCACGGACGACTTCCGGATCATCATGGAGGAGGCGCGCGAGGCGTGTGAGCGGGCCGCGCTCGCCGCCCCCGGCGATCCGGTGCCGCACCTCGTGATGCTGTCCGTGGCGCGCGGACTGGGCTGGTCCCGGCCGGAGTTCGACGAGCTGTGGGGGAAGATCCTCGGCCTCGCCCCGCACCACATGGGCGCCCACCTGGCCGCGCTGCACTACACCTGCGAGAAGTGGCACGGCTCGCGCGAGGAGGCATACGCCTTCGCCGAGGCCGCCGCCGCCCGCGCGCCCGAGGGTTCGCTGCTGGCCGCGCTGCCGCTGTTCGCGGTCTTCGAGCATCTGCCGGAGGTGAACCTGGTCGCCGGGTTCTACCGCAGCGAGGTCGTGGTCAAGGCGATACACGGCGCGCTGCACGCGGTCCACTCCGCCCGGCCGGACGACCCGATGCTGGCGCACGTCCGGCATCTGCTGGTGTTCTTCCTGGTGCGGGCCGAGCGCTGGGCGGAGGCCATGGACCAACTGGTGCACGTGGACGGCCATGTGGGCGCGCTGCCCTGGAGCCTCTCCGAGGACCCGGCCGAGGCGTTCGCGGTCTACCGGGCCCTGGCGGTCGCGGGCTACGAGGCCAACGGCGGCAACCCGGCGACCCTGCCGGGCTGACACCGGCCCCCCGGCTGCCTGAGAAATAGGTATTGCCCCGCTGACCTGCGGTGGGGCATACTCCGCTTGCCCTGGGCTTTGCTCCGGCTTTGCCCCGGGCCCGAGTCCCCCCACACTCGGGCGGCGGCACCGTACGGCGGTGTGCGCCTCGTTCGTCTTGCTCCGGCTCGCCCGGTTTCCTGTGGGGGGATCTTTCCGATGGGCGCAACTCTGCGCGCGCTGCGCGCCCTCGTCCTGCTGTCCGGCTTCTATCTGATCAGCCTCGCCCTGCTGGCGGTGCTGGCCGGCGTCGACGTCGCCCTGTTCCACTGGGGGCTGCGCGGCATCGGGGCCGTCAAGATCGCCATCGTCACGGTGCTGCTCGCCGTCCCCGTCGTACGCGGCATGTTCATGCTGCGCATACCGGCTGCCGACGACCCGGCCGCCGTCGAGGTCGGCGAGGCCGACGAGCCCCGGCTGTGGGCGCTGGTGCGCGAGGTGGCCGACGCGAGCGGCACCCACGCCCCCGCCCGCATCCTGCTCACCCCGGACGTGAACGCCTCCGTGCGCGAGGACGCGAAGCTGCTCGGCCTGCGTCCCGGACCGCGCACCCTCACCCTCGGCGTGCCGCTGCTGACCGGGCTGAGTGAGGCCCAGTTGCGTGCCGTCCTGGGCCACGAGTACGGGCACTTCACGGCGGGCGACACCCGGCTGTCCGCGCTCGTGGTGCGCGGCCGGGCGCAGATCAGCCGGGTCGTCGAGCAGTTCCACGCCACCGCCGACGGCAAGGTGGCCGACGAGCGCGAGCGCCAGGAGCGGACCGCCGCCAAGCGGATCGCCAAGGGCAAGAAGGCCCGCGAGGTGGACACCCGGCACACCGGCGCGCTGTACCGGGGGATGGCGCGGCTCTACACCTGGTACGCCAAGCTCTACCTGCGGGCCTCGCTGAGCACCGCGCGCGGGCAGGAGTTCGCCGCCGACCTGGCCGCCGCCCGGATCGCCGGACGCGAAGCCACCGCCTCCGCGCTGCGCGAGATCCCGGTCCTCTCGGCCGCCCATGGCTTCTACCTCGACTCGTACGCCACCCTCGGCCTGCCCGCCCGGACGCTGCCGCCGCGCGGTCAGTTCTTCGGCGGCTTCGGCGCGTTGCTGACGGCTCGCGCAGCCGAGCTGGAGAAGCTGCGCGCCGGGCTGCCCGAGGAGCCGGAATCGCGGTACGACTCCCACCCGCCGATGGCCGAACGGGTGCGCCGCATCGCGGCACTTCCCGCCGACGGACGCGACACCGAGGGCGACGGCCCCGCGCTGACCCTGCTCACCGACCCCGAGCACACCCTGACGGCGCTGGAGGAGGCCGTCCTGACCGCCGAGGCGCTCGGCTTCCGGCGCACCGCCGACTGGCCGGAACTGCTGAACGTCGCCATGGCCGAGGGCATCACCACCGCGCAGACCCCGCTGCACCGGGCGCTGACCGCGTACAACGGGCGCCCCGCGACCCTGACGGACGTGCTCGACGCCATCGACGAGGGCCGGCTGTGGCGGGTGGCCGAGCGGCTGCCGCTGTCCGAGGAGGCGGCCGCGGCGAAGGGGCGGGCGTTCCGCCAGTTCGTGCGGCCCGCGCTGGGCGACTCGCTGCGCACGATGGTGCTGGCCGAGTTCAGCGCACGTTCGCTGCTGAGCTGGGAGTTCTCCTGGTCCCGCCCGGCGGCCGTACGGCTGCCCGGCGCGGCCGACGGCGCCGGGGCGAGCCCCGAGGACGCGTTCGAGGCGGCCGTGGACGCGGCCCTGGCCGACGTGCCCGACACCGCCCCGCTGCGCGCCCTGCTCCCGCCGACGGCCGTCCAGCCCGCCTGAGCGACCGACCGCCGATCACCCCCCGACCCGAACGGACCCCGCCCGCACATGACCGTCCTGCTCTGGATACTGGCCGTCCTGGCACTCCCCTTCGTGCTCTTCGCGGCCTGGATGGCCAAGGTGTTCCTGAAGGAGTTCTTCTCCGGCAACGCGGAGGCCGCCCTCGCCGACGAGGAGGCCGCCGAGAGGGCCGCCGCCTCGGCCGCGCTCGGCCTGCTGCCCGCCGAGCGGCAGAACACCGACTCGGCCGGCCCGCTGACCCCCGAGACGGCCGCCGCGCTCGCCGGGGTCCGGAGCGGCGACTGGCGCCCCGCCGCCGAGCTGATGTCGGCCGTCGGCCGGGACTGGGAGCACCGGTCGCTGCTCACGTTCCGGCTGGCCGACAAGGCGGCCGACGACGACGCCTGGCTGCTGGCCTGGGAGGCCGAGCGCCCCGAGGACCCGGACGCGGCCGTGGTCCGGGCCCGCAGCGCGGTGATCCTGGCCTGGCGGGTGCGGGGCGGGCAGCGGGCGGAGCACACCACGCGCGAGCAGTTCGAGGGGTTCCGCCGCACGCTGCTCGCCGCCCGCGAGGAGATCGCGCGGGCGGCGGCGCTGAACCCGGACGACCCCACGCCGTATGTCGCGGAGATCTGGCTGGCGCTGGGGCTCGGTTACCCGAACGCCAAGATGGACGACCTGTGGACCGAGATCACGGCCCGCGCCCCGCACCACTACGAGGCGCACTTCTCGGCCCTGCAGTACTGGTGCGCCAAGTGGCGCGGCTCCGAGCGGCTGGCGACCGAGTTCGCCGAGCGGGCCGCCGCCGGGGCGCCCGCCGGGAGCCTGCTGACGGCGCTGCCGCTGATCGCGCACTTCGAGCACGACGACTCCGACGACACCGCCGCCGACAACACCCCGGAGATGGTGGCGCGGGTGGAGGCGGCCCTGAAGGACGCGGCCGCCGCCGACCCGGCGCACCCGCGCCTGCCGGAGCTGCGCCACCTGCTCGCGTACTACCTGCACCTCCAGGGCCGCAACGAGGCCGCGGTGGAGCACTTCCGGCTGGTCGACGGCCATGTGGACGCGTTGCCGTGGCGGTACCGGAACAGCAAGGCGGAGTACTTCTGCCAGGTCCGCGACACCGCCGTACTGGAGGCCGGAGCGGCGGCCTGAACCGGAATGCCGAGGGCGGGTGAGGCGTTGTACGGAGTGCCCGTCCGCACCGAGACCGACCAGGGAGACCCCATGCTGTTCGGCCGCACACCGCAGCTCCCCACCCCCGAGCAGGCGCTCGCGGGGCGGGACGTGCCCGCCTTCGAGGTCCCCGCCCGGCACACCGTCCTCGGCACCCCGCTCACCGGCCCCTACCCCGAGGGGCTGGAGGTCGCCGACTTCGGGCTGGGCTGCTTCTGGGGCGCGGAGCGCAAGTTCTGGCAGCTCCCCGCGGGGATCTACACGACGCTCGTGGGCTACCAGGGCGGTTACACCGAGAACCCCACCTACGAGGAAGCCTGCTCGGGCCTGACCGGCCACACCGAGGCGGTCCGCGTGGTCTACGACCCCGAGGTCGTCTCGTACGAGCAGTTGCTCAAGACCTTCTGGGAGTCCCACGACCCCACGCAGGGCTTCCGCCAGGGCAACGACGTGGGCACCCAGTACCGCTCCGCGATCTACACCCACACCCCCGAGCAGGCGGCCGCCGCCGAGGCGTCCCGTGCCGCGTACCAGAAGGTGCTCACCGGCTCGGGCCACGGCACGATCACCACGGAGATCCTCCCCGCCGAGGGCCGCCCCTTCTACCCGGCCGAGCCCTACCACCAGCAGTACCTGGACAAGAACCCCGCCGGGTACTGCGGCATCGGCGGCACGGGCGTCTCCTGCCCGATCGGCGTGGCACCCGCCCAGGGCTGAGCACACAGGGCTGAGCACAGAAGAACGGGCCGCCCGGCCGGAGCCGGGCGGCCCTTCTGTGTGTCCGACCCCGTGTCTCCGACGTCAGACCGTCATGTCCGGCGTCAGATCGTCGCCGTGTCGATCACGAACCGGTAGCGCACGTCGCTGGCGGTCACGCGCTCGTACGCGTCGTTGATCTCGCCCGCGCCGATCAGCTCGATCTCGGCGCCCACTCCGTGCTCCGCGCAGAAGTCGAGCATCTCCTGGGTCTCGGGGATGCCGCCGATGTTGGAGGTGGTGAGGTTGCGGCGGTTGCCGAAGATGGACTGGAGGGTGACCTGCACCGGCTCCTCCGGAAGGCCGACGTTGACCATGGCGCCGTCGAGGCGCAGCAGGGACATGTAGGCAGCGAAGTCCAGCGGGGCGGAGACGGTGTTCAGGATGACGTCGAAGGTGCCGGCCAGCTTCTCGAAGGTCTCCGGGTCGCTGGTGGCGTAGTAGTGGTCGGCGCCGAGCCGCAGGCCGTCGTCCTTCTTGCGCAGGGACTGCGAGAGGACGGTGACCTCGGCGCCCATCGCGTGGGCCAGCTTCACGCCGACGTGGCCGAGCCCGCCGAGGCCGACCACGGCGACCTTCTTGCCGGGGCCGACACCCCAGTGCCTGAGCGGGGAGTACGTGGTGATGCCCGCGCACAGCAGCGGTGCGGCCACGTCCAGGCCCAGCCCGTCGGGGATGCGGACGACGAAGTCCTCGCCGACGACGATCTGCTCGGAGTAGCCACCGTAGGTGGGCTCGCCGTCCTTGTCCTTGTCGTTGTACGTGAGGACCAGGCCGCCGCCGGTGCAGTACGGCTCCAGTCCCGCCTTGCAGTTGTCGCACTCGCGGCAGGAGTCGACCATGCAGCCGACGCCCACCCGGTCGCCCACCGAGAACTTGGTGACCTCGGGGCCGACCTCGGTGACCACACCGGCGATCTCGTGGCCGGGGACCATCGGGAAGATGCCCTCGCTCCAGCCGTCGCGGGCCTGGTGGATGTCGGAGTGGCAGATCCCCGCGAACTTGATGTCGATCAGGACGTCGTGGTCGCCGACCGGCCGCCGCTCGATCGTGGTCCGCTCCAGGGGGGCCTTGGGGGCGGGCGCGGCGTAAGCAGCAACAGTGGTCATGCCGGGGTTCTCCTCAGGTTCGCCGTGGCCCGGCCACGGTCTCGACCGGGCACTCTCCCAGGGTGCCCCCATCTTCCGTTCCCACCCAGGTCACGGCTTTGCGTACGACCGCTGTGCCTACCACTGCCGGGGACAGGCTCAGGGGCGTACGATCCGTCGCCGCCCTCGATACTGGAAGGCATGGACGAACAGCCCGAGGCGGCCCTGAGCCGCCCGCTGGACCGGCGGGCCGAGCTGAGCGAGTTCCTGCGCAGCCGCCGGGCCCGGCTCAAGCCGGAGGACGTGGGTCTGCCCGAGTTCGGCCGGCGCCGCCGGGTGCCGGGGCTGCGCCGGGAGGAGCTGGCGCAGTTGGCCGGGGTGTCGGTGGCGTACTACACGCGGCTGGAGCAGGGCAACGGGCGGAACGTGTCGGCGGAGGTGCTGGACTCCATCGCCCGCGCCCTGCGCCTGACCGACGCCGAGCACGCGCACCTGACCCATCTGGCCAAGCCGGCCCCGCACAAGAAGCGCCCGCCGGCCCGCCGCCCCCAGGTACGGACCGCGCTCCAGCATCTGCTGGACTCGATGGACGCGGTCCCGGCGTACATCGCGGGGCGGCGCACGGAGATCCTGGCCTGGAACCGGATGGCGACCGCGCTGTTCGGCGACTGGGCGGGGCTCGCGCCCGAGGACCGCACCTGGGCCCGGCTGGTGTTCCTCTGCCCGGAGTACCGCGAGCTGTTCATGGACTGGGAGCAGAAGGCGATCGACATCGTCTGCGGGCTGCGCATGGACGCCGGACGTTTCCCGGACGACGCCCGGCTGGCCGCGCTGGTCGGTGAACTCTCCGTCAAGAGCGAGGAGTTCCGCCGCCTGTGGGCCACGCACGACGTGAAGGAGCAGTTCTACGGCGTGAAGCGGCTGCGGCATCCACTGGTCGGTGAACTCGCCCTGGGCTTCGAGGGGTTGCGGGTGACCGGCGACGCGGACCTCAGTCTGATCGTCTACCACGCCGAACCGGACTCCGCCTCCGCCGAGTCCCTGCGCCTGCTGGCCAGTTGGGGCGCGGCGGCGGTGCCGACCCTCTGAGACGGAAACGCGAAGTGCCGCCCCTCACCAGGAGGGGCGGCACTCGTGCGCTCAGGGTTCCTCAGGGGGTCCGGGGCGGGATCAGACGGCCGAACCGGCCTTCCACTGCGCCCAGTCCATGTTCCAGCCGTTGAGGCCGTTGTCCGGGGCGACGGTCTTGTCACCGGTGTTCTTGATGATCACCACGTCACCGACGAGGGAGTGGTTGAACACCCAGGCGGCCGGGGTGTTCGGGTCCTTGGCGCCCTTGGTGTCCGACAGGCCCACACAGCCGTGGCTGGTGTTCTCGTTGCCGAAGATGGACTTCGCGCCCCAGTAGTTGCCGTGCAGGAAGGTGCCGGAGCCGGTGAGGCGGATGGCGTGCGGCACGTCCTTGATGTCGTACTCGCCCTTGCCGTCGTCGTCGGTGAAGCCGACGGTCGCGCCGTTCATCCGGGTCTGCTCGAACTTCTCGGACATGACCATGGTGCCGGCGTAGGTCTTGTTCTCCGGGGAACCGGCGGAGATCGGGATCTGCTTGACGACCTTGCCGTCCTGCGTGACCTTCATCTGCTTGGTCTTGGCGTCGATGTAGGAGACCTGGTTGCGGCCGACGTGGAAGGTGACCGTCTTCTGCTGGACGCCGTAGACGCCGTCGGCGCCCTCGACACCGTCGAGCGCCAGCTTCAGCGTGACGGTGGAGTTCTCCTTCCAGTACGTCTCCGGGCGGAAGTCGATCCGGTTGGCGTTGAACCAGTGGCCGACGACCTCCTGGCCGCTGGAGGAGGAGACGGTGATCCCCTTCTGCACGGCGGCCTTGTCGGTGATCGCCTTGTCGAAGTTGATCGACACGGGCATGCCCACCCCGACGGTGCTGCCGTTGTCCGGGGTGAAGTTGCCTATGAAGCTGTTGGACGGGGAGACCGTGGTGAAGGACGCGTTCTCGTGGGCCACGCGGCCGTCGGAGTCCTTGGCCTCGGCGGCGAGCTTGTAGGTGGTGGACCGCTCGAGCTGGGTGGTCGGCTTCCAGCTCAGCTTGTCGGCGGCGAGGGTGCCCTCGACCGGCTTGCCGTCCGCGGTGGTCATGCTCACGCCGGTCAGGGTGCCCTTGGCGACCTTGACCGCGGCCGAGTTGTTGATGGAGGCGTTGTTGGAGCCGTCCTTCGGCGTGATCGTGATCTGAGCCTCGGACGACTTCTGCGCCGCTGCCTCGTCGGCCTTCGCCTGGGAGCTCTCACCGCCGTCGGACGCGCTGGCGTTACCGCCGCCGGAACAGCCCGTGAGCACGAGCACGCCACCGAGCAGTGCGGACGCGACCGTCAGGCCCTTGCGCCGCTTACTGTCCGTCATCACACGCTTCTCCATCGTTGCCGAATCCGCCAGAACCCCGAGAATCCCCGTTGAACTCTCTCAACGTCACGGCCGCGCCTTCCCGTTCCCCGGAAAGGGGTTGTGTGGGCTACACCACTTCCCGTCTTCGGGCGGGCGGTGCGCGGGCCTCCGTGCGCCACTTGTGAGACGAGAAAACCCGGACGGCGGTTGCCGTCCGGGTCATCCGTGCCCCGAATCCCGCGGCCGAAGCCGCCGGGCTACCGCTCGTTCCGGCCGTCCGCGTCGTCGGCCGGTTCGTCGTCGTCCTCATCATCCTCGCCGAGGTCCCACTCAGGCGAATCCGCGTCGTACGCGGAGTGCTCGCTGGACCAGGATGCCTGCGCGAGCTCCACACCGGGCACCTCGCTGACCAGGTCGAACGGGTCGACGAGATAGGCCAGCGCCTCGGCGGTGTCTTCCGTCACAGCACCTTCGGCGTGCGCCCGCTCCGCGTCCGGCAGCTCCGGATCGGTGGCGATGCGGCGCAGCGCGGCCTTGGTCAGCTCGTCGTCATCGAGCACCTCGAGAACCAGCTCCACTCGAAGGCGTACAAACCGTGATGTCTCTTCAACGTCCATACGAGGAGCCTAGAACCGAAACCTGTCGTGACTTTCCTGTGACCCGCGATTTTCACTAACATCGCTCCACACGGCCAATTCGCCAGCGTCACAAGGGGATCGATATTCCGTGGCATCCGCTCGCCGACCGTTGCTGACCGCCACCGCCGCGGGCACACTGCTGTGCGCCCTGTGGTTCGTCCCGTCCGCCAACGCCTCGCAGGACGGCCCCTCGACGGGCGCCGCGGCCGCGGGTACGGCGGTCTCCGGGTCGGCGGACTCCGGGAACCCGGACTCGGGGATCACCGAGCAGGTCACCACGGTGTCCGGCCTGGCCGGTCAGACCGCCTCCGATCCGACCCGGCTGGCGGACACGGGAAGCTTCGACACCACGCCGTACGTGGTCTCCGGCACCCTGTTCCTCGCCGTGGGCGCGGGGTTCGTGGTGTATTCGGTGCGCCGGGAACGGCTGGAGTTTTAAGCCCGCTTGACGATTCGTTGACCGGCGCATGGGGCCCCACCCGAAGGTGAGGCCCCCGGGTGGCGTCTAGCGCAGCGGTCCCGTGACCGTCTCGGCGGCCGCCACGAGCCCGCCCCCGCGCACGAAGGCGTCGGCGGCGGCCAGGTCGGGCGCCAGGAACCGGTCCGGGCCGGGACCGCCCACCCCGGCGGCCCGCGCGGCCTCGATCACCGCGCGCGAGGCGGGCGCCGGCTCCAGGCCCTCCCGCAGCTCGACGGCGCGGGCGGCCGCGTACAGCTCGACCGCGATGACCCGCGTCAGGTTGTCCACGGCGGTACGCAGCTTGCGCGCGGCCGACCAGCCCATGGAGACGTGGTCCTCCTGCATGGCGGAGGACGGGATGGAGTCCGCGGACGCCGGTACGGCGAGCCGCTTCAGCTCGCTGACCAGCGCGGCCTGCGTGTACTGGGCGATCATCAGGCCGGAGTCCACGCCCGCGTCGTCCGCGAGGAACGGCGGCAGGCCGTGACTGCGGTTCTTGTCCAGCAGCCGGTCGGTGCGGCGCTCGGCGATGGAGCCGAGGTCGGCGGCGGCGATGGCGAGGAAGTCCAGGACGTAGGCGACCGGTGCGCCGTGGAAGTTGCCGTTGGACTCCACCCGGCCGTCGGACAGCACCACCGGGTTGTCGACGGCGGCGGCCAGCTCGCGCTCGGCGACCAGGCGGGCGTGCGCCAGGGTGTCGCGCCCGGCACCGGCGACCTGCGGGGCGCAGCGCACCGAGTACGCGTCCTGGACGCGGGGCGCGTCGTCCTGGTGGTGCCCGGTGAGCTGGGAGCCCTTGAGCACCGCGAGCATGTTGGCGGCGGAGGCGGCCTGGCCGGGGTGCGGGCGGATGGCGTGCAGCTCGGGCGCGAGGACCTTGTCCGTGCCGAGCAGCCCCTCCAGGCTGAGGGCGGCGGTGATGTCGGCCGACTTGTAGAGGGAGTCGAGGTCCGCGAGGGCCATGATCAGCATGCCGAGCATGCCGTCCGTGCCGTTGAGGAGGGCCAGACCCTCCTTCTCGCGCAGCTCGACCGGCTCGATGCCGTGCTCGCGCAGCAGCTCACCGGCCGGGCGTACGACCCCGTCGGGGCCCTCGGCGTCACCCTCGCCCATCAGGGCCAGCGCGCAGTGCGAGAGCGGGGCGAGGTCGCCGGAGCAGCCGAGGGAGCCGTACTCGTGCACGACCGGAGTGATCCCGGCGTTGAGCACGTCAGCCATGGTCTGCGCGACCTCGGGGCGTACGCCGGTGTGGCCGGAGCAGACCGTCTTCAGGCGCAGGAACATCAGCGCCCGGACGACCTCCCGCTCGACGCGCGGGCCCATGCCGGCGGCGTGCGAGCGGACGATGTTGCGCTGGAGCTGCGCCCGCAGCTCGGGGCTGATGTGCCGGGTCGCCAGCGCGCCGAAGCCGGTGGAGACGCCGTAGACCGGATCGGGTTTGGCGGCCAGGGCGTCCACGATCTCGCGGGCCGCGGCGAGCGCGGCCACGGCCTCCTCCGACAGTTCCACGCGGGCACCGGCGCGCGCGACGGCGAGGACGTCGTGCGCGGTGACGCCGGTGGTCCCCACCACCACAGAGTGCATATCCATATTCAGGAGCGTACGCATTGAATGCGGTGGTGTCACTAGTGGATTGCCCTCACGCCCCTTACCGGTCCCGGGCGCGGCGCCCCCGGAAGCGGCGGCGCTCGGTCTTCGCGGGCGGAGGGGTCTCGTCCGCCAGCCGGACGACCGGGTCGTCCGGGCCCTCCCGCCCGGCCACCACCGGCAGGTCGGCGCGCTCGGCCTTGGCCCGGTACTGCGCGGCGTCGGCCAGCCGGAACAGCCGTCGGGCGTCGCGCACCGGGCCGATGTCGTGCCCGGTGGACGCGACCCCGCAGGCCACCCCCTCGCCGAGCTCCAGCGCGCCCGCCCGGCGGCACAGCTCCACGGCCGCCTCGACCACGTCCTCGGCCGACGGCCCGAGCGCCAGCAGACAGAACTCGTCCCCGCCGAGCCGTGCCGCGAGCGCGCCCGGCAGCATCGCGCCGCACAGCGACAGCACCGACCCGAACCGCTCCAGCAGCCGGTCCCCGACCTCGTGCCCCTGGGTGTCGTTGACCTTCTTCAACCCGTTCAAGTCGCAGACGACGAGGCTGACCACCGCTCCCTCCGCCCGGTGCCGCTCCACCGCCTCCTCAAGCCGTACGTCGACCGCGCGGCGGTTGGCCAGGCCGGTGAGGGCGTCGGTGAAGGCGAGGCGGCGGACCTCTTCCAGCCGCTCGGTCTGCGCCAGCCCGGCCGCGACGACCGCCGCGAGCACAGTGGCGAAGTCGGCGTCGCCCCGGTCGAAGACCGGCGTCCCGGTCGCGCGGGCCACGTACAGCTCGCCCCACGCCCGGCCGTGCAGCACCACGGGCGCGACCACGCAGCAGCCCCTCCCCCGGCGGCGCAGGGCGGCGACCCGCTGGTGGATGTAGCCGGGGGTGCCGGCGGCCGGGCCCTGCGCGGTCTCCACCCAGGCGTTGGGGCCGCCGCCCCCGGCCCAGCGCTCGTGCAGGAACTCGGTGATCTCCGGGAACTGGTGGACCGGGTACGCCTCCTCCTCCGGGAACTCCTTCTCGTCCTCGGCGCGCTTGCCGACGTTCACCAGAACCCGGAGACGACTGCGCTCGCGCTCCCACACCGACAGCGCGGCGAAGTTCCCGGCCAGCGCCCGGCAGGCACCGAGCGCGGCCGCCCGCCAGGACTCCGGCGCCGTGCGCGCGGCCGCCATCCCCTGCGCCAGCCCCACCACGGCAGCGAGCCGATCATCCTCACCCATCACCCCAGGTTAGGGACGAATGGGCACATCAGGGGCATTGGCACGGGCGATCAGGTGGTCACCGCGAGGTCACTCGCCCGGCCACTCGGGGGCACGCTTCTCGTTGAAGGCGGCGACGCCCTCGGCGCGGTCGCCGGAGAAGGCGGTCGCCCGCCAGGCCGCGTCCTCGACCTCCAGACCGGCCCGCAGGTCCAGGCCCTGGCCCAGGCGGAGGGCGCGCTTGGCGGAGCGGAGGCCGACCGGGGAGTTCTTGGCGATCCTCGCGGCCAGGGCGAGCGCCTCCTCGCGGTCCCGGCCCGCTTCGGCGAGCTGGTCGACCAGTCCGAGGGCGGCCGCCTCCGGAGCCTCGAGCCGGCGCGCGGTGAAGATCAGCTCGGCCGCGCGGGCCGCACCGACCCGCCTGGGCAGCAACTGCGTACCGCCGCCGCCCGGGATCACGCCCACGGACACCTCGGGCAGCCCGACCACGGCCGTCTCGTCCGCCACGATCAGGTCGCAGGCCAGCGCCAGTTCGAAGCCGCCGCCCAGCGCGAAGCCGTGCACCGCCGCGATGGTCGGCACCGGCAGCTCCAGCACGCCGGTGTACGCCCCGCGCGCGACCGGGCGCTGCCGGACGAGGTCGGCGTCGCTGAAGGAGTTCCGCTCCTTCAGGTCCGCGCCGACGCAGAACGCGCGTTCACTGGAGGACGTCAGTACGACCACCCGGGCGTCCCGGTCCGCGCCGAGCGCGGTGCAGGCCGCCGCGAGCGAACGGGCCATCTCCGTCGACACGGCGTTCATGGCCTTCGGCCGGTCCAGCACCAGCTCAGCCACGTGCCCGTGCCTCCGCACCAGCACGAACTCCCCGTACCGCTCCTCGCCCATGACACCCTCCGGTTAACGCGGGTTAACTGACTACGCCCCCGATCATCGCAGCAGACCCACTCCCCGGAAAAGAGCCGCCCCCACCCGTTCGAGTGACTCCCCGTCCGACTCCGCCCCCACCACCCACACGAGCGCCTAACGTCCCCCACGGCTGACGCGCCGAGCGCGCGTTGGGAAGGAGCGGAGCACATGCCACGGAGAGACAAGCCCCCGCCGCCCCTCCCACCCCGCCTCCCTGCGGAATCGGTTCCCCTGGTGTCACCAGCACGAATCCCGACCGACCCGACGAAGCCACCGGGGGTGTCATTCCGGGTACGGACGGGGATGGGCCGGCCGCAGACGCCGGGGGCGAAGGGCGCAGGGGCCGGCAGCCGGGGGCAGGCTCCGGTCGGCGGAGCCTCGGAGGCAAAGCGGGCCGAGGCAGAAAGCGGACGGCAGGGCGGAGCGGGGGCCAAGCGGGGAGGAGCTGTCGGTCAGCCGCAGGCGGGGGTTGCGAAGACCGGAGCCGCTGATCGGCCACAGGCGAAGCCCGGCGCGCCGAAGAACGCCGGTCGGCCGAAAGCCGTCACGCCGACCACCGTGCTTCCCCTGATCCCGGAGCCGACCCCCCTGACACCGGCCCAGCGCCTCCTGGCCGTCCTGCGGCACGGTCGGCATCGGCGGGGGCGGGGCAAAGTCGTGCTGCTTCTCGGGATGGCGGCCGCGCTCGCTGTTGCCGTACTGAGTCTCGTGCGGGTCGCCCCCGATTCCGGGCCCGGTACTGCCGAGGCCGAGCCCCGGCATCCGTCCACGCTCGGGGTCGAGCCCTCCGCCGGGGTTTCCGCGACCGTCGTCGCCGTACCGTCGGCATCGAGGGCCCCGGCGTCCGCCCGGCGGTCCACGCGGCCCACGCCCAGCAGTGCGGGCAGTCCCAGCGTCGAAGCGAGCCCCACGCCCACCGCGCGTCCCGGCGACACGCCCCGAGCCGCCGTGCAGCAGACCTCCGCCAGACCCGAAGCCCCCGCCGCCACCGCACCGGCGCCCACACCGGCACCTACCCCCACGCCGACGCCGCCGACAGCGAGCGCCTCAGCGCCACCACCGGATGACAAGGGCCTCTGCGTGCCCGTCCTGGGCGTATGCCTGGAACTGCGGGGCCGGTAAGAGCCCTCAGCCCGTCTCGCCCCGACGTGCCAGCAGCCACGGCTCGACCATGCCCAGGCCGCGCACCGAGCGTTGCCACATGGGCTGGAGGGCGAAGCGGTAGTCGGGAGGGGCTTCGCCCTCCTTCTCGGCCGTCGCGGCGGCCTCGGCCGCTTCGGCTTCCGAGGCGGGGGCCACGCCCGTGCGGACGAGCTCCTCCGCGAAGGCGCTGTCGACGAGGACGGCGTCGCGGGGAGCTATCGAGGTCAGCCGGGAGGCGAGGTTCACGGTGGTGCCGAAGACGTCGCCCATGCGCGTGGTGACCGTGCCGAAGGCCATGCCGACCCGCAGCTCGGGCATCGTCTCGTCGTGGGAGAGCGTCTCGACCAGGCGCAGCGCGATGTCGGCGGCGGTGGCCGCGTCGTCGGCGACGTAGAGGACCTCGTCGCCCAGGGTCTTGATGAGGCGCCCGCCGCGCGCGGCGACCAGGTCGGCGGCGGTGGTCTCGAACGCCTCGACCAGCTCGCCCAGCTCCTCCTCCTCCATCCGCCGGGTGAGCCGGGTGAAGCCCACGAGGTCGGCGAAGGCGACGGCGAGCCGGCGGTCGACCATCTCCTCGTCGTCCACGTTCTGCACCACGCGCCCCGCGGACGCGGCGAGCTGGCGGCGCCAGACGTAGACGAGGAACTCCTCCAGCTCGGGCAGGAGCAGCTCGATGATCGGGTACGTGACCTCGGTGCGGGTCATGCCCGGCTCGGGGGGCTCGGTCAGCCCCTCCAGGAAGGAATCGATCTGCCATTCGGCCAACCGGGCGGTGGTCTGCCCGGTGGAGCGGGCCACCTGCACCGCCATGGCCTCGCTCAGCAGCCCCGCCTCGACCAGACCGGCGAGCCGCCGCAGGGCGAGTACGTCGGCTTCGGTGAGCGCCTTGGCCTGGCCTATGTCGGCGAAGCCCATCGCCCGCCAGAAACGGGACGCCAGCTCCATGGAGACACCGGCGCTGCGGGCGGCCTGGAAGGGGGTGTAGCGGCGCTCGGCCCCGAGGATGAGCTGTTCGAGGCGGAGGGCGAGCGGGTCGTCGCCGGGGTCGGGGGCATCGGGGTCCACCCGGCCCTCCGCGCCCGCGCCGGATCCCGTGTCGTCGACGCTCACGCCTGCTGCCCTTCCGATCTGCCGCGGTCAGGTACCGACCGGCCTCAACTCTACGGCAGGTGTGCGCCAGCTCACTCCGCCGGGAGCACCCACCCGGACGCACCCTTCACCCCTCGGAAGCACCGCCCGGCGCGCACCGCGCACGGCGGGGGCGCGGGCCGGTGTCCCCACGCCCCTCTGCCCACTTTCCCGGCCCGGGAACGCCCGTTCTGCCGACCCGGAGCACCCGCTACGCCGGACGCAGGTGCACGATGTCGCCCGCCCCCACGGCCTCCCGCGTGCCCTCCGCCGTGGCGACGACCAGCCGTCCGTCCCCGTCGATCGCCACCGCCTCGCCCACCAGCGCACGGTCACCGGGCAGCTCCGCGCGGACCTGGCGGCCGAGGGTGGCGCAGCCGGCCGCGTAGGTCTCCTGGAGGGTGCTGGTGACGGGGTCGCCGCCGGCCGAGCGCCACCGGTCGTACCAGGTCTCCAGGGAGCGGAGCACGGAGCGGAGCAGGGTGTCGCGGTCGGTGGACACCGCGTCGGCCAGCGCCAGCGAGCCCGCCTGCGGGACGGGGAGTTCGTCGGCGCGCAGGGTGACGTTGAGGCCGACGCCCACGACCACGCCGTCCTCACCGGCGCGCTCGGCCAGGATGCCGCCCGCCTTGCGCTCCTCGCCGCCGACGGTGACCAGCAGGTCGTTGGGCCACTTCAGGGCCGTGTCGACCCCGGCCGCGCGGGACAGCCCGGTGGCCACGGCGACGCCGGTCAGCAGCGGGAGCCAGCCCCAGCGCTCCAGCGGGACCTCGGCGGGGCGCAGCAGGACGGAGAAGAAGAGGCCCGAGCGCGGCGGAGCCGTCCAGCGCCGGTCCAGCCGCCCGCGTCCGGCCGTCTGCTCCTCCGCGACGAGCACCGCGCCCTCCTCCGCCGCGCCCGCACGGGCGACGAGGTCGGAGTTGGTGGAGCCGGTGCGCTGGACCACGTCGACCGAGGTCCACAGCCCGCCCTCGTGGAGGAGCCCGCGGCGCAGCGCGGTCGCGTCGAGCGGCGGACGGTCCAGGTCGGACCAGCGGCTGGGACCTGAGGCATTGTGCGGCGTCATGCAAGTAACCCTAGGTGTGGGAAAGACCGCACTCCTGAGAGGTGGGCCCCGCACTACGCTACGGATGAGTAATCGTCCCCCCTTTTGAGCAGGCAGGGAGCCGCATCCCGATGTCCGAGCCGGAAGAGCGTCACGACACCGACATCCATACGACCGCCGGGAAGCTCGCGGATCTCCAGCGGCGCATCCACGAGGCGACGCACGCCGGCTCGGAACGCGCGGTGGAGAAGCAGCACGCCAAGGGCAAACTGACGGCCCGTGAGCGCGTCGAACTCCTCCTGGACGAGGATTCGTTCGTCGAGCTGGACGAATTCGCCCGCCACCGGTCCACCAACTTCGGCCTGGAGTCGAACCGCCCGTACGGCGACGGTGTCGTCACCGGGTACGGCACGGTGGACGGCCGCCCCGTGGCCGTGTTCTCCCAGGACTTCACCGTCTTCGGCGGCGCCCTCGGCGAGGTGTACGGCCAGAAGATCGTCAAGGTCATGGACTTCGCGCTGAAGACCGGCTGCCCGGTCATCGGCATCAACGACTCCGGCGGCGCCCGCATCCAGGAGGGAGTCGCCTCGCTGGGCGCGTACGGCGAGATCTTCCGCCGCAACACCCATGCCTCCGGGGTGATCCCGCAGATCAGCCTGGTCGTCGGCCCGTGCGCGGGTGGCGCGGTGTACTCCCCGGCGATCACCGACTTCACGGTGATGGTCGACCAGACCTCGCACATGTTCATCACCGGCCCCGACGTGATCAAGACGGTCACCGGTGAGGACGTCGGCTTCGAGGAGCTGGGCGGCGCGCGCACCCACAACACCAACTCCGGTGTGGCCCACCACATGGCGGGCGACGAGAAGGACGCGATCGAGTACGTCAAGCAGTTGCTGTCGTACCTGCCGTCCAACAACCTCAGCGAGGCCCCGGTGTACCCGGAGGAGGCGGACCTCGCGCCCAGCGACGAGGACCGCGAGCTGGACACCCTCGTGCCGGACAGCGCGAACCAGCCGTACGACATGCACACCGTGCTCGAACACGTCCTGGACGACGGGGAGTTCTTCGAGACGCAGGCCCTGTTCGCGCCGAACATCCTCACCGGGTTCGGCCGGGTCGAGGGGCACCCGGTGGGTCTGGTCGCCAACCAGCCGATGCAGTTCGCGGGGTGCCTGGACATCAAGGCGTCCGAGAAGGCCGCCCGGTTCGTGCGCACCTGCGACGCGTTCAACATCCCGGTGCTGACCTTCGTGGACGTGCCCGGCTTCCTCCCCGGCGTGGACCAGGAACTGGACGGCATCATCCGGCGCGGCGCCAAGCTGATCTACGCCTACGCCGAGGCCACCGTCCCGCTGATCACCGTCATCACCCGCAAGGCCTTCGGTGGCGCGTACGACGTGATGGGCTCCAAGCACCTGGGCGCCGACCTCAACCTGGCCTGGCCGACCGCGCAGATCGCGGTGATGGGCGCGCAGGGCGCGGTCAACATCCTGCACCGCCGCACCATCGCCGAGTCGGAGGCAGCCGGCACGGGCGAGGAGACGCGGGCGCGGCTGGTCCAGGAGTACGAGGACGCGCTGCTCAACCCGTACGTGGCGGCCGAGCGCGGCTACGTCGACGCGGTGATCATGCCGTCGGACACCCGCGCGCACATCGTCCGGGGGCTGCGTCAGCTCCGTACCAAGCGGGAATCCCTCCCTCCGAAGAAGCACGGCAACATCCCCCTGTAGGACAGCGCCGACGGGAGCCGTCATGAACATCAAGGTCGTACGAGGTAATCCGACCCCGGAGGAGCTGGCCGCCGCCCTGGCGGTGGTCCGCGCCCGCGCCGTGGCGGCGGCCGAGCCGTCGTCCGGCGCGGAGGGCCCGCGCGACGCGTGGTCGGACCCGGCCCGCATCGCGACCCGGCGCCTGCCCGCGCCGGGCCCGGTGTCCTGGTCCCGGACCTACTGGCCGGGCTGAGCCGGAACCTGAGTACGGGTACTCAGGCGCGCGGGCCGGGCCGCGCCCCACGCTGGAGCCATGCTGTGGTCAGACCCGGAGAACGAGCCGCCCGAGGAACTCCGTCACATGGAGGAGAAGCTCAGGCGGCTCGGCCTCTTCATGGCCCTGGCCATGGTGCTGGCGATGATCGTCATCGGGCTGAGGTGAGGAGAGCCGCGGCGCTAGGCTGATCGCATGACAGACCCGCAGCGCCGTCTCGTTCTCGCCTCCCAGTCCCCCGCCCGCCTGGGTCTGCTGCGGCAGGCCGGGCTGGCGCCCGAGGTGATCGTGAGCGGGGTGGACGAGGAGGCCGTCACCGCCCCCACCCCGGCCGAGCTGGCGCTCGCCCTCGCCGAGGCCAAGGCGTCCGTGGTGGCGGCCCGGCCCGAGGTGCAGGGCGCGCTGGTGATCGGCTGCGACTCGGTGCTGGAGCTGGACGGGCAGGCGCTCGGCAAGCCCGCCGACGCCGAGGAGGCCACCGCCCGCTGGAAGGCGATGCGCGGCCGCGCCGGGGTCCTCCAGACCGGGCACTGCGTCTGGGACACCGCCGCCAAGCGGTACGTCTCCGCCACCGCCTCCACCGTGGTCCGCTTCGGCGAGCCCACGGACGAGGAGATCGCCCGCTACGTGGCCTCCGGCGAGCCCCTTCACGTCGCCGGGGCCTTCACCCTGGACGGCCGCTCGGCGCCCTTCATCGAGGGCATCGAGGGCGACCACGGCAACGTGATCGGCATCAGCCTCCCCCTGGTCCGCAAGCTGCTGCGCGAACTGGGCGTCGGGATCACGGAGTTGTGGGCGCCGTCCGAGTGATGTTCCCGGTGTCGGCCGTACGGCCCTGAACGTCACCCGTAGGGGTGGACATGGGCTTCGGTTCGGGGGCGGCCTCCGGGGCGCCTCCCGCGCCGGGCGTGTCGTCGGCCTGGCGGGCGCCCGTGTCGCGTGGACGGTCGTACGTCATCAGCAGCAGCACCAGCAGCGCGAGGACCACCATCAGCACCAGGAACGCCCCGGTGCCCACCAGGCCCCACGCGACCGCGCCCAGCAGCGCGTTCACCACGGCGGCGCTGATCAGCAGGACGCGGCCGAGGCCGGCCGGGGCGCGGTCGCGTACCGCGACCAGCAGGGCCACCAGGGCGCAGAAGGCGAAGTAGAGCCCGAAGACCACGGCTCCCACCTTCGAGGACGTCGCCATCACATCGGGGTCGAGGCCGGCCAAGGACATCCGCTGGTTGTCCACGACCACCCCGAGCAGCCAGTTCACCGCCGCGACGCCGACCGCCTCGGCCAGCAGGACGACCGTCACGATCCATGCCACCGGTCTGCGCACCACCGGCCCCACCCCACCTTCGCCGCCGCCCCCGCGCGGATCACCTGTTACCGGCAGTACGCCGGATCAGCGCGAACGCTACTCATGGGTAGGACGGGGGACAAGACCTCGGCCGGCGGCAAAGAATCATTGGGCCATTCGTAGGGACTCCACAAAGAAACCGCGTGGCCCGCAGCACGCTCTCACAGAGACCTTGGCCACATGGCGGGGCTAGGGTTTTCCGGTGGAGTCCTGCGTACCGAGGTGCGACAAGGGCTTTCGTGGGTCGAGCGGGCCACGCATCACGCTCCGTGTGGGCAAGCTCACCATTGGGGACGGGTCGATGTGCCGTGTCGGCTGTCCCTAAACTCGGCTTGTTTCAAGGAGGGAGCCTCAATCGTGCACAAGGTGCTCATCGCCAACCGTGGCGAAATCGCTGTCCGTGTGGCGCGGGCCTGCCGGGACGCAGGCATTGCGAGCGTGGCCGTGTACGCCGACCCGGATCGGGACGCTCTGCACGTCCGGGCCGCGGATGAGGCGTTCGCCCTGGGCGGTGACACCCCGGCCACCAGCTACCTGGACATCGAGAAGGTCCTGAACGCGGCGCGGGAGTCCGGCGCGGACGCCATCCACCCCGGCTACGGCTTCCTCTCGGAGAACGCCGAGTTCGCCCAGGCCGTGCTGGACGCGGGCCTGACCTGGATCGGCCCGCCCCCGCAGGCCATCCGGGACCTCGGCGACAAGGTCGCCGCCCGGCACATCGCACAGCGCGCGGGTGCCCCGCTGGTGGCCGGCACGTCGGACCCGGTCTCCGGTTCCGACGAGGTCGTGGCCTTCGCCAAGGAGCACGGCCTGCCGATCGCGATCAAGGCCGCCTTCGGCGGTGGCGGACGCGGTCTGAAGGTCGCCCGCACCCTCGAAGAGGTGCCGGAGCTGTACGACTCGGCGGTCCGCGAGGCCGTCGCCGCCTTCGGCCGGGGCGAGTGCTTCGTGGAGCGCTACCTCGACCGTCCGCGGCACGTGGAGACCCAGTGCCTGGCCGACAAGCACGGCAACGTGGTCGTCGTCTCCACCCGTGACTGCTCGCTGCAGCGCCGCCACCAGAAGCTCGTGGAGGAGGCCCCGGCGCCGTTCCTCTCCGAGGCCCAGGTCGCCGAGCTGTACCGCGCGTCCAAGGCCATCCTCAAGGAGGCGGGCTACGAGGGCGCCGGCACCTGTGAGTTCCTGGTCGGCCAGGACGGCACGATCTCCTTCCTCGAGGTCAACACCCGCCTCCAGGTCGAGCACCCCGTGACCGAGGAGGTCGCCGGGATCGACCTGGTCCGCGAGATGTTCCGCATCGCCGACGGCGAGGAGCTGGGCTACGGCGACCCCGAGCTGCGCGGGCACTCCTTCGAGTTCCGCATCAACGGCGAGGACCCGGGCCGCAACTTCCTGCCCGCCCCCGGCACGGTCACCCGCTTCGACCCCCCGGCCGGTCCCGGTGTCCGGCTGGACGCGGGCGTGGAGTCCGGGTCGGTCATCGGCCCGGCGTGGGACTCCCTGCTGGCCAAGCTGATCGTCACCGGCCGCACCCGCAAGGAGGCGCTGGAGCGTGCCGCGCGGGCGCTGGACGAGTTCCAGGTCGAGGGCATGGCCACGGCCATCCCGTTCCACCGCGTGGTGGTCCGGGACGCGGCCTTCGCCCCGGAGCTGACCGGCTCCAAGGACCCCTTCACGGTCCACACCCGCTGGATCGAGACCGAGTTCGTCAACGAGATCAAGCCCTTCACCGCCCCCGCCGACGCGGAGGCGGACGAGGAGCTGGGCCGTGAGACGGTCGTGGTCGAGGTCGGCGGCAAGCGCCTGGAGGTCTCCCTCCCGTCGTCGCTCGGCATGTCCCTGGCCCGCACCGGCCTCGCGGCGGGCGCCAAGCCCAAGCGCCGCGCGGCCAAGAAGTCCGGTCCCGTCGCCTCCGGCGACACCCTCGCCTCCCCGATGCAGGGCACCATCGTCAAGGTGGCCGTCGAAGAGGGCCAGACCGTCCAGGAAGGCGACCTCATCGTCGTCCTGGAGGCCATGAAGATGGAACAGCCCCTCAACGCCCACCGAGCCGGCACCGTCAAGGGCCTCCTCGCCGAGGTGGGCGCCTCCATCACCTCGGGCGCCCCGATCTGCGAGATCAAGGACTGACGCGACGTCATCACCCCGACGCCCGGCGACCGAAGACGGTCCGCCGGGCGTCGGCCTTTACCCGGCCCTCCTGGAAGGACAGGCTCGACGCAGCACGGCCCAGAACCGGCCGAAGGAACGGTTCACCCGGGGGCGGGTGCCCGGAACGACGCAAGGGCGCCCCGTCGGCCGTGAGGCCCCGCCGAGTCGCTACCTGCGGCGCAGGTCCGCCACCCTGGCGCGTTCGGTGGGCTGGTCGTTGAGGACTCCGCGGAGGGCGGCGCCGGGGACCTGGCCCCGGCGGGGGCCGGGGAGTTGGGAGGCGCGCTGGCCGCGGGGGGCCGGAGGCTGTTCCGGGGTGCCGGCCGCTCCGGACACCGTGATCTGCACGCCCTGGTCGGCCAGGGCCTGGAGTTCGGTGGCGGCGCGGTCGTCGTGGGCCGGGGGCTCGTCGGTGACCAGGCGGGTGATCGCCTCGGTGGGCACCGTACGGAACATGGTGTCCGTGCCCAGTTTGGTGTGGTCGGCGAGGACCACGACCTCGGAGGCTGCCTGGACCAGGGCCCGGTCCACGGAGGCCGACAGCATGTTGGACGTGGACAGCCCGCGCTCGGCGGTCAGGCCGCTCCCGGAGAGGAACGCCTTGGAGACGCGCAGCCCTTGGAGGGACTGCTCGGCGCCGGAGCCGACCAGGGCGTAGTTGGAGCCCCGGAGGGTGCCACCGGTCATGACGACCTCCACCCGGTTGGCATGGGCCAGCGCCTGCGCCACCAGCAGGGAGTTGGTGACCACGGTCAGGCCCGGTACCCGGGCCAGTCTGCGGGCCAGCTCCTGGGTGGTCGTACCGGCGCCGACCACGATGGCCTCGCCCTCTTCGACCAGCCCGGCGGCGACGTCGGCGATGGCCGTCTTCTCCGCTGTCGCGAGATGGGATTTCTGCGGAAAGCCGGATTCTCGCGTGAATCCACCCGGCAGTACCGCACCGCCATGCCGGCGGTCGAGGAGTCCTTCTGCCTCCAGCGCGCGCACGTCCCGCCGTACGGTCACTTCGGAGGTCTGGACGACGCGGGCGAGTTCACGGAGCGACACGGCCCCATTGGCTCGCACCATTTCGAGGATCAGTTGACGACGTTCTGCAGCGAACACGAAACTGACAGTAACCCCAACGACCGTCTGCTTTCAGCAGTTTGCGCCGAATAGCAGAAGTTGTTCGCAAGCGGACCCTGGAAGTGATATAGGGCCTTACCGGCTGACTATGCCGCTCGCATGGGCCCGCCCGGTCAGCCCGCGCCGCCCGCCTTGCGGGACTGCAACTGCCGGGCCACCTCGGCGATCGAGCCGGACAGCGAGGGGTAGACCGTGAACGCCTTGGCGATCTGCTCGACCGTCAGGTTGTTGTCGACCGCGATCGAGATGGGGTGGATGAGTTCCGAGGCGCGCGGCGCGACGACCACACCGCCGACCACGATCCCGGTGCCGGGCCGGCAGAAGATCTTGACGAAGCCGTCCCGGATGCCCTGCATCTTCGCGCGGGGGTTGCGCAGCAGCGGCAGCTTCACCATGCGTGCGTCGATCTTGCCCGCGTCCACGTCCGCCTGGGTGTAGCCGACGGTGGCGATCTCGGGGTCGGTGAAGACGTTGGAGGAGACCGTCTTGAGGTCCAGCGGGGCCACCGCGTCGCCGAGGAAGTGGTAGACCGCGATCCGGCCCTGCATCGCCGCGACGGAGGCCAGCGCGAACACGCCGGTCACGTCACCGGCCGCGTACACGCCGGGCGCGGTGGTGCGGGAGACCTTGTCGGTCCAGATGTGCCCGGACTCGCGCAGCTTGACCCCGGCCTCCTCCAGGCCGAGCCCCGCACTGTTCGGGATCGCGCCGACCGCCATCAGACAGTGCGTACCGGTGATCACGCGGCCGTCGGCGAGGGTGACCTCGACCCGGTCACCGACCCGCTTGGCGGACTGGGCGCGGGAGCGGGCCATCACGTTCATGCCCCGGCGGCGGAAGACGTCCTCCAGAACGGCGGCGGCGTCCGGGTCCTCGCCGGGCAGCACGCGGTCGCGCGAGGAGACGAGGGTGACCTTGGAGCCGAGCGCCTGGTAGGCACCGGCGAACTCGGCACCGGTGACGCCGGAGCCGACCACGATCAGCTCTTCGGGCAGCTCGGTGAGGTCGTAGACCTGGGTCCAGTTCAGGATGCGCTCGCCGTCCGGCTGCGCGTCGGGCAGCTCGCGCGGGTGGCCGCCGGTCGCGATGAGCACGGCGTCGGCGGTGAGGGTCTCCTCGGAGCCGTCGGCGGCGGTGACGACGACCTTGCGGGAGCCGTCGAGGGCCTGCATGCCCTCAAGCCGCCCCCGGCCGCGCATCACGCGGGCACCGGCGCGGGTGACGGAGGCGGTGATGTCGTGGGACTGGGCGAGCGCGAGCCGCTTCACCCGGCGGTTGACCTTGCCGAGGTCCACGCCGACCACGCGGGCCGCCTGCTCGATGTGGGGGGTGTCGTCGGCGACGATGATGCCCAGCTCCTCGTAGGAGGAGTCGAAGGTGGTCATCACCTCTGCCGTGGCGATGAGGGTCTTCGACGGCACGCAGTCGGTCAGCACCGACGCCCCGCCCAGACCGTCGCAGTCCACGACGGTCACCTCCGCGCCGAGCTGGGCGGCCGTCAGCGCCGCCTCGTATCCGCCGGGTCCGCCACCGATGATCACGATCCGAGTCACGTACCCCATTGTCCCGCACCCGGCGGGAAGCGAGCGCGCCGGGGGCGGAAGCGTTGATACGGGCTGGTGGGAGCGGAGTTTTCACAGCGCCGGGGGGACCGGAAGGCGCTGCGGGCACCATCGGTCAAGTGTCCGCAGCCGTTTTGCCCAGCCTTTGTCGAAATCTGCATGACAACGATCGCATTCCTGTGGGCTCTGTCATCTACGCGCGTAGGAGAACACCGGCTACCCTCGTCCGCGTGAACGCATCTCTCCTTCCGGACGACCGCCAGGGCGACCCGCACGCCGCCGCCGACGCCGCCGCCGCGCGCCTGCGCGAACTCACCGGCGCCGAGACCCACGACGTCGCCCTCGTGATGGGCTCCGGCTGGGCTCCCGCCGTGGACGCCCTGGGCGAGCCCGACGCCGAGTTCCAGGTCACCGAGCTGCCCGGTTTCCCGCCGCCGGCCGTCGAGGGGCACGGCGGCAAGATCCGCTCGTACCGCTTCGGTGACAAGCGCGCCCTGGTCTTCCTGGGCCGCACCCACTACTACGAGGGCCGTGGTGTCGCCGCCGTCGCGCACGGGGTCCGTACCGCCGTCGCCGCCGGCTGCAAGACCATCGTGCTGACCAACGGCTGCGGCGGCCTGCGCGAGGGCATGCGCCCCGGCCAGCCGGTGCTGATCAGCGACCACCTGAACCTGACGGCCACCTCCCCGATCGTCGGCGCCAACTTCGTCGACCTCACCGACCTGTACTCGCCGCGCCTGCGCGCCCTGTGCAAGGAGATCGACCCCTCCCTGGAGGAGGGCGTCTACGCGCAGTTCCCCGGCCCGCACTACGAGACCCCGGCCGAGATCCGCATGGCCCGCGTGATCGGCGCGGACCTGGTCGGCATGTCCACGGTGCTGGAGGCCATCGCCGCGCGCGAGGCCGGCGCCGAGGTGCTGGGCATCTCCCTGGTCACCAACCTCGCCGCCGGCATGACGGGCGAGCCGCTGAACCACGAGGAGGTCCTCCAGGCGGGCCGCGACTCGGCGGCGCGCATGGGCGAGCTGCTGGGACAGGTGCTGAACCGGCTGTAGCCCCACGGCGGCAGCGGACGGAATCGAGAGAGAGGTTCACCCGAGGTGCAGGACGAAGTGATCGCACGGGCCCAGGCGTGGCTGGCCGAGGACCCCGACGCCGAGACCCGCGAGGAGCTGGCGAAGCTCATCGACGCCGGGGACACGGCGGAGCTGACCGCGCGCTTCAGCGGCACGCTCCAGTTCGGCACGGCCGGGCTGCGCGGCGAGCTGGGCGCGGGCCCGATGCGGATGAACCGCGCTGTCGTGATCCGCGCCGCCGCCGGTCTCGCCGCGTACCTGAAGGCCAAGGGCGAGACGGGCGGCCTGGTCGTCATCGGCTACGACGCCCGGCACAAGTCGGCCGACTTCGCGCGGGACACCGCCGCCGTGATCACCGGCGCCGGACTGCGTGCCGCCGTGCTGCCGCGCCCGCTGCCGACACCGGTCCTCGCCTTCGCCATACGGCACCTGGGCGCGGTCGCGGGCGTGGAGGTCACGGCCAGCCACAACCCGCCGCGCGACAACGGCTACAAGGTGTACCTCGGCGACGGCTCCCAGATCGTGCCGCCCGCCGACGCGGAGATCGCCGCCGAGATCGACGCGGTGCGCGCGCTCGCGGACGTGCCCCGGCCGGAGTCCGGCTGGGAGGTGCTGGGCGACGAGGTGCTTCAGGCGTATCTGGCGCGTACGGACGCGGTGCTGGCCAAGGGGTCGGCCCGTGGCGCCCGTACCGTCTACACGGCGATGCACGGCGTCGGCAAGGACGTGCTGCTCGCGGCGTTCGCGCGGGCCGGGTTCCCGGAGCCGGTGCTGGTGGCCGAACAGGCCGAGCCCGACCCGGACTTCCCGACCGTGGCCTTCCCCAACCCGGAGGAGCCGGGCGCGATGGACCTCGCCTTCGAGCGGGCGACCGTCACCGAGCCGGACCTCGTGATCGCCAACGACCCGGACGCGGACCGCTGCGCGGTGGCCGTACGCGACGGCGGCGACTGGCGGATGCTGCGCGGCGACGAGGTGGGCGCGCTGCTCGCCGCCCACCTGGTGGGCCGGGGCGTCACCGGCACCTTCGCGGAGTCCATCGTCTCCTCCTCCCTGCTGGGCCGGATCGCAGAGAAGGCCGGGCTGGGCTACGAGGAGACCCTGACGGGCTTCAAGTGGATCGCCCGCGTGGAGGACCTGCGCTACGGGTACGAGGAGGCGCTCGGCTACTGCGTGGACCCCGAGGGCGTGCGGGACAAGGACGGCATCACCGCCGCCCTGCTCATCACCGAGCTGGCGTCGGAGCTGAAGGAGTCCGGGCAGACCCTGCTCGATCTCCTGGACGACCTCGCGCTGGAGCACGGTCTGCACGCCACGGACCAGCTCTCGGTACGGGTGGAGGACCTGTCGGTCATCGCCGACGCGATGCGCCGCCTGCGTGAGCAGCCGCCCACCGCCCTGGCGGGCCTCGCGGTCACCTCGGCGGAGGACCTGACCCGCGGCACCGCCTCTCTCCCGCCCACGGACGGCCTGCGGTACGCCCTGGACGGCGCCCGCGTCATCGTCCGCCCGAGCGGCACCGAGCCCAAGCTGAAGTGCTACCTGGAGGTCGTGGTCCCGGTCGCCGACCGCGCCGCCCTCCCCGCGGCCCGCGCGAAGGCGGCGGAGCTGCTCGCGGAGATCAAGCGGGACCTGTCGGAGGCGGCGGGGATCTGACGCGGGGGCTTCCTCCGAGGTCAAGATCTGCACAAGGGGCTGGTGGCCGGGGTGGGCCCGACCACTAGTGTCCCCGTCATGACCATGAACATGACGCGCCGCAGTCTGATCCGTGGCGGCACCGGCCTCGCCGCCGGTGCCGCCGCCGGGCTGGGGCTGCCCGCCCAGGCGGCGGTGGCCGCGCCCGTGGACAACCCGGCGAGCGTGCCGGGCGGGACCGCGCTGATCGACGTCGCCGCCGGTTCCACCCGCTGGCTGGCCGGTGTCGCCAACCAGGACAGCTCGACCACGCTCCAGGGCATCGCCTTCGATTCGGCGGCCGGGCACTTCTACACGCTCCAGGTGGCCGGGGCGAGCCAGGTGGCCTACCTCCGCTCGGGCAGCCAGGTCGCCGTGACGGCGTCCATCGGCGGGGACGACCACGCGGAGTCGGGCGACCTCTGTCTGACCCGGCACGACATCGCCACCGGCGCGGTCAACGGGTACATGTACCTGCTGGGCTTCGGCCACGGGGTCTCCCTCGGCGTGCAGCCCGCGAGCGGCGGGAACCCGGCGTACGTGTGGACCGAGGCGGGGTCCGGACGCAGCGGGTACGGGCAGGAGTTCGTCCGCTTCCCCTTCGCCACCAAGACGGTGCTGTGGACCAGCCACCCGTCCGTGCAGCGCTTCGGCTCACCGGACCCGGCGGCGACCTCCATGACGCCGTCGGTGGACGCGGACCACAACATCCTGCTGATCCGCTACGCGCTGGGCTCCGACCACTGGTTCGCGGCGTACGACCTGGCCGCGGCGGCGGCCACGGCCGGCACCGGCACCCTCCCGGCCCCCCTGGCCCGCATCCAGCAGCCCCCGCTCTACAAGTACAAGGCCGACGGCACCCCGGACCCCACCACCCCGGCCACCTTCCAGGGCTTCACGTCCTACGGCCAGTACGTCTACATGCTCGACGGCGACCCCCGCACCACGACCCCGTCCAGCACCCTGACCGGCGTCGACAAGTGGGCCATCCACACCACGTCCTTCGACCTCAACGGCACCCAGAACGACCCCACGACGGGCTACATCGCCAGCACCCACTCGGAGGCGGACGCGGCGGCGGACCCCCGCGAACCGGAGGGAATGGCCATCTACACCGGCTCGGGCGCCCCGCGCCTGTGCTTCGGCATCACGAACAACTCGGGCAGCAACCGGCAGTTCGACCTTTATTACAAGGTCTGAGTCAGGCATTCACGAAACAAAGCGAAAATCTCAGCACTCCGCCAGCAGTAAAAATGCCTCAGGCCGCTCACCGGTGCCGGTGAGCGGCCTGAGGTTCATTCGCTGGGACTAAAGTGCGAATGGACGGTACTCGAGTGCCTTTACCATGACTTGCTCGTCGGTGAGATCGGCACTCTCCAGGAACAGCAGGTCAAGCCACCTCGGGTAGTACGGGTACAGCTCCCGAAGCTCCGCGATCTTCACATCGCAATCCTCGGTGCGCAGCTCTCCTGACCTGATCTCCGCGATCAGCGGAACCGCACGTCGAAACAGTTCGGACCTCGACCTCTCCTGATCGTCATCCGTTGCCATAGTGGTAACTCCCATCGAGGATGCTCGCGTGAAAGCGTGGTGTGACTACCAGAAGGTTACCCATGTCGTACACACCTCCGCCATGCTGGATCGGTGTTGCGTGATGCAGGATGAGCGTATTGTGCCCACCGAACGCCTGCCCCTCTCCAACATGCGGCGCGTTCCCGTTGCGCATTGCCGCCGCATTTTGCGGAGTGAACTGGGAAGACAGGTCAGGATCATTTCCGACTTCCGACCAGAATGCTTCACGGAAATCATTGAAGCTCTTGAACTGCCTTCCACGCAATTTGTCGGCAACCTGTCCCGGAACGCGCGCCGCGTTTCCATGAGAACCACGCAGCCAACCGCCCGCGACCTTGGGGAGCGAATACCCCCCGCTAGCAGGTCCAGGGGAGTTCCGGTGCTGGGTCGCGCTCCGCGAGGCCGAGAGGGCAAGAGGACAAGCCTCGCCATCCGTGTTGTGCACAAGCACCGGAATGGTGCCCGCTCCGACGAAATATGTGTGCAGCCCCTCGATACTGAGGTCATACGTCACACGGCTTGCCGTGTACGCCTTGACCTCGAGAATCGCCGTCAGACGACTGCCACCGTTCTGGAGCTTCTGGCCAGCCTTGAGGTCGCCCGCCTGGGTCCAGGTGTTTCTGGTGGCCTCGTAGAACTGGTGGTGCTTGGTGGTCTGGATCGTCTTCGGGCCCGACTTGGTGGCTATGACGACGTCGACATAGTCACGGTCGGTCTTGGTGACGACCACCGACTTGACCTTGTGCTTCTCCTTCTTCGTCTTGCCGGGCTCGGCCGTCAGGACGTAGTCGCCGGGCTTGACCTGGGAGATGGGCTTCACCGTGGCGTTCGCCATGAGGACGCCCGTGCTGCCGGTGAAACTGTGCGGAGTGCAGCCCTTGCGGCCGAACTTGCTCGCCGCGGCGCCGAAGATGCCGCCCGTCACCGCGCCGACCGCCGAGGCCTTCGCCGCGCCGCTCGCGCTGCAGCCCTCCTCGCTGGATGCGCAGGAGACGCCGTAGCCGACCGCGCCTTCCGCGGCTCCGCCCGCCGCGCCCATGGCCGCGCCGTTGAGAACCTTGCCGCCGGCGCCGGCGAGCAGTCGGCCCACCGCGCCGGAGGCCGCGCCACCGGCCGCACCACCGAGGGCACCCGTCGCGGCGCCGATCGCCACCGACCCGAGGAAACCGCCGACGGACTTGGGGCCGTCGCTCATCATGTAGCCGACGCCGTTGGCCGCCGCGCCCGCGAGGGCCGCGCAGCCGACCGCTCCGACACCCCAGGTCGCAGCGGTGCAGCCGGTGAAGACCGCCACGCCCACCGCGACCGACACGATCGTCGCGGCGTGCTGCTTGACGAAGTTGCCCGTCGCCTTGGCGGCTGCCTTGACGCCCCGGCCGACCTTCTTGATGGCTCTCTTGCCCAGGTCGGCGGCCTTGGCGGCTACGTGCTTGACGGCCTTGGCGACCTGCCGGGCCCTCTTTTTGACGTGCTGGACGACCTTGTGGGCATAGCGTTTGACGCTCTTATAGGTGCGTTTGACGTATCTCTTGACCTTTTTGACGCTGTCGTGGACGTAGTGCACGACCTTGCGGACCGCGCGGCGGACCTTGTGTACGGCCTTCTTGACGGCCTTCTTGATGTGCTTGGCCGCCTTGCGGACCTTCTTCGCGACGGCCTTGACCGCGTGCTTGGTCTTCTTCCAGGCCGACTTGGCCTTGCTCTTGACCTTCTTGGCGACCTTGTGGAACGCCTTCTTCACGAAGCCGAACCAGTGCCCCGTCGGGTCGACGCCCGTCATCGGGTTCTGGTTGGCGTACGCGTAGGCGTTGGCGTTCACCGAGTCCGGCAGCGGATCGTTGCTGACGGTGTCCCGGCTGTTGAACTGGCCGGTCTGCGGCGAGTACCAGCGCGCGGCCATGTTGACCTGGGCGGTCTCGGGGTCGGTCCAGCCGGACTGGTAACCGAGGTTGCCCAGCATCCCCGCCGAGGCGGAGACCTTGCCGAACGGCGTGTAACTGGCCGAACCGCTCAGCGTCTCACCGGAGTCGGTGTACTGCGCGACCAGGTCGTCGTGGATGTCGGTCAGCGCCAGCACCGACGACGTGCCCGACTTGATGCCCAGCAGCGAACCGTCGGCACTGCGGCTGTACGTCGCCGAGCCGTCGGAGGCGACGTCGTTGCCGTCACCGCTGTACTGGAAGGAGAAGACGTCCGCGCCGCCCACGTCCCTGGCCTTCAGGACGCGGTCCAGACCGTCGTACGTGTACGTGCGGTCGCCCTCGTTGATCACGCGGTTGAAGGCGTCCGCCTTCATGTCGGTCCGGGTCCCGGACTCGTCCGTGATCGAGCTCAGCGTGCCGCGCTTGGTGTACGCGTACGTGCTGTGGCCGTCCGAGGTGAGCCGGTTGCGGGCGTCGTACGTGTACGTGTCGCCGCCGACCCTCGTGCGGTTGCCCGAGGCGTCGTAGCCGTAGACCTCCGTGGTGGTGCCGTTGTTCCAGGACGTCAGCCGGTCCGACCAGTCGTACGCGAACGTGTTGGTGGACGCGCCCGCGACACCGGTGGTCGTCTTCGACGTGATGTTGTCGTTGTCGTCCCACCCGTAGGTGATGGAGGACAGGACCTTGCCGCTGGGCGAGGTCAGCTTGTCACCGGTGATGCGCTGCAGCGCGTCGTAGCTGAACGCGCGCTTGGACTTGCCGGTGCCGTAGTCGATCTGCGTGACGGCGTTGTCGACGTTGTAGGTGTAGGTCGCCCTGGAGCCGGTGACCGCGTCGTCGACCGTCTTCAGCCGGCCCGCCGTGTCGTACCCGTAGGACGACGTGCCCGAGGCGTCCGTGCGCGACGTCATCGCGCCGTCGCCGTTGTAGGCGAACGACGAGCTGCCCGACGGGCCGGACGCCGTGAGCAGCGCTCCGCGGTCGTCGTAGGTGAAGTGGTCGTCGTCCTCTCCGGCACCGGCGACGGCCGTGACGCGGTCGTCGGCGTCGTACGCGTAGGTGTGGTCGGCCGTCGCGGCCTCCGCACCCGAACCGGTCTGCTTCACCAGCCGGCTCTTCGTGTCGTACTCGTTGGCGATGGTCACCCCGCCCGGGGACCGCTGCTCGGCCACTCGGCCGCCCGCGTCGTACACCGTGGTGTAGGTGCGGTCGGCCACGGCGGGCTGGTCCGGGGTGGACGGCTCGATGACGGACTCGGGCAGCCCCCACTTGTTGAAGGTGGTGATGAACGGGTTGCCCCGGCCGTCGGTGAAGCGGGTGCGGTTGCCCGCGACGTCGTAGCCGAAGGACGTGGTGATGGACTCGGTCGCGGAGACCGGCTCCACCGCCTTGGTCACCAGACCCGTCGGGTCGACGGTGAAGGTGGTGGTGTGGCCCCGGTAGTCGGTCACCGACAACGGGTTTCCGGCGCGGTCGTAGGTGGAGCTGCTGGTGCGCAGCACCGCGCCGCCCGCGTCCAGTTCGCTGGTGCCGGTCAGTTGGCCGAAGCCGTCGTAGGTGTTCTTGGTGCTGGTGTTGTCCGGGTCCGTCGCGGTGAGGACGTCGCCGTCCATGGTGTAGGTGAACTTCGAGACGTTGCCCGCCCCGTCGGTCACCTCGGTGACGTCGCCGAGGGCGTTGTACTTGTACGACTCCGAGACACCGGTCGGGCTCACCCGGCGGGAGAGGTCACCGCTCGGCGCGTTGTACTCGTTGATCGCCGTGTACGCCCGCTGCGTGGGCTGGCGGACGATGTCCGTGCTGGTCAGCTCGTTGCCGAGGTAGTCCCACGTGGACTCCTGGCGCGCACCGCCCGGGCTGTTCGACGACAGCAGGTCACCGTTGGCGTCGTAGACCATCGTCGACCTGCCGCCGCCCGGCTCGGTGACCGAGGCCACGTCGCCGAGCTGGGTGTACGTGTACGAGGTGCGGTTGCCCAGCGGGTCGACCTCCGCCGTGACCTGGCCGAGCTTGTTGTACTCGTTCCAGGACGTGGCCGTGATCGGCGTGGAGGCGCCCGGCGCGGTGTAGTCCGGCAGCCTGGTCGAGGTCTCCTGGCCCTCGGCGTCGTAGGCCGTGGTCGTGACGTTGCCCAGCGGGTCGGACGTCTCGGTGGCCTCGCCGAAGGTGTTGTAGCCCGTCATCGAGATCGGCCGCAGGGCACTGGGTGCGCCCCCGTCCTTCTCGGCGTTGACGACCGGCTCGGTGACCATGGTCTGCTGGGCGGCCTCGTCGTAGGCGTAGTCCGTGGTGTTGCCCAGCTCGTCGGTCGAGGACAGCGGCAGGCCCCGCTGGTCCAGCTTCCAGGTGTTGGTGCGCACCGAGCTGCCGGCCGCCGGAAGCGTGCCGCCCGCCAGGGCGGACACCTGGGACGCGCTCAGCGCGTCGCCGTAGACCTGTGCGTCGGCGATGGAGCCCTGCGCGTTCTCGGCGTAGGTGCCGTTGAACAGGCGCCGACCGATCTGGAGCGGGCCGGTGGCCTCCCAGGGTGAGGTGAAGGACGTCGTGGTGCCCGACTGGGCGCCGTTGACGTACAGCTTCAGCGAGGCGGACGCCTGGTCGTACACACCGGTGAGGTGGGTCCAGGTGCCGGTCTTGACCGCGGCGGTGCCGGAGCTGGTCCGGACGGTCGCGGCGCCGACGGCGTCCGTGGAGTGGCGGTTGAAGGTCCAGCCGTAGACCGTGGAGTAGTAGAGCTGGAAACCGCTGTTGAGCTTGCCGTCCTGGGCGAGGAAGGTGCTGTTGGCGGCGGTGCTGCCGAGCTTGACCCAGGCGGAGACGGTGAAGTCACCGCTGGTGTTGACCGCCGGACCGTTCGCCTGCCCGTAGGCGGTGGTGGTGCCGTTGAGGACGGCGGAACCGCCCTTCTCGGTGGAGCGGGTGACCGAACTGCCCAGCGCCACCTTGTTGTTGCCGCCGGAGGAGTCCTGGGCGGTGAGGCCACTGGGCTCCGACAGCTTCCAGCGGGCCACGGGAGCGGTGGTGCCGTCGTGCTCCGTGTAGCCGGTGACATTGCCCAGCGCGTCGTAGCGGGTGTCCGTCCGGTCGACGTCACCGGTGGCCGGGTCGGTCTCGGTCTCCGTCACGACGTTGTCGTCCGGGTCGTAGGAGACCTTGGTGCTGCGGTTGACGCCCGTCGGGTCGAGCACGGACGAGGCGACGCGGTCGGCCGCGTCCACCGCGAAGGTGGACGTGGTCCGGCCGTCGTTGGTCACCTGCTTGATCAGGTTTCCGGCCGGGTCGTAGGTGTTGGCCTCCTCGACGAACTGCTTGCCGTTCGCCGGGTCCTTGCGCGTGACCGAGGCGGACAGGCCGTCGTCGGTGTAGGTGTACGCGGTCACCCAGCCCATCGCGTCGGTGATCGACGCGAGCCGTCCGGCCGGGTCGTACGCCCGCGATTCCTGGACCAGGGTCGTCGGCGCCGACGGGTTGTCCGGGTCGCCGGTGTAGTCGAGCAGATTGGTGGTGAGCGGCCGCTGCTCGGCGTCGAAGGTGTAGGTGTTGACCGTCCCCAGCGGGTCGGTCTCCTTCACCTTGTTGCCGTAGACGTCGTACTCGAACGAGGTGGTGCCGCCACCGGGGTCCGTCCGCGAGGCGAGACGGTTGTAGGCGTCGTACGTCATCGACGTCGAACGCGAGGCGTCACCGCCCCGGACGTCGGCGACGGTCTGCGAGGTGACGTTGCCGTCGTCGTCGAAGCCCGTGGTCGTCTTCGCCTGGTGCACCGCACCCGTGACGCGGTTGGTGACCGCGGGGCCGGTCTCGGTGAGGACCTGGTCGTTCTTGTCGTACGTCTGGGACGTGGTGAGGCCGGAGGGCTGGGAGTCGGAGGTCTCCGTGCGGGAGATCTGCCGGCCCAGCTTGTCGTAGGTGTACGTGATCTTCGCGCCGTTGGCGTCGGTGACCGAGGCCAGGTCGCCGGTGGAGAAGTAGGTGTACTTCGTCGTCCTGCCGCCCGGCGTGGTGACGGTGTCCGTCAGGCCGGCCGGTGCCAGGGCGCCGCCGCCCTCGGCGGCCGGGGTGGACGCCGTGGTGTAAGTGGTCGTGGCGGTACGGCCGTTGGGGCTACCGGGGACCGGGGGGCTGGTGACCGACAGCAGGTTGCCGCCGGTGTCGTAGGAGTAGCTGGTGAGGTAGGTGTTGTCGGTGGGGCCCGAGGAACGGCCGTCCCGCTCGGTGAGCAGCAGGTCGTTGCGCGGGTCCATCGCCGGGAAGGCGGTCGTGGCGTCCGGGTAGTACGTGTAGTACTCGGTGGCGCACTTGTCCGCCGTCGTGTCCTGGCAACTGGTCTGCGAGACCGTGTTGCCGCGCACGTCGTAGCCCGTGGTGCTCCGGTTGCCGTTGGCGTCGGTCACGGTGTGCAGGAAGCCGCCCGTGTCGTAGCCGTAGGTCGTCCGGTTGCCGTCGGTGTCGATCGCGGCCAGCAGACGGTTGCCCATCTCCGCGTCGTAGACGTACTTCAGCGTCTTGTCGGTCGGGTCGGTCAGCGTGACCGTGCGCACCGGCGCGACACCGGACGACGCCTTGTACGCCGACCAGTGCTGCTCGACCTGGTCCTCGGTCAGCGGGTGACCGTAGGTGGCGACCTCGGCGACGGAGCCGTCGAAGAAGCTCAGGTCACCGGGAGAGGCTTCCCAGGACTTGGCGAAGCCCGCGCCGACGAACGACCGCGTGCTGCTCTGGTCGCCCACCGCGCCGGTGAAGTCGGCCTGCTTGGCGCCGTCCAGGTACATCGTCTGGGTGGTGCCGGAGGCCGACAGCACCGCGTGGTGCCAGGTGTCGTCGTTGACGGCGGCCGTGGAGCCGAAGGCGCCCGAGCCGGTGGCGCTCCACCAGTGGCCGTGCAGCTTGCCGTCGGTGCCCACGTACAGCAGCGGGCTCCAGGACCCGGACGGGGTGCCCGCGGGTGCCTGGGCCTGGTCGGAGAGGATCACACCGGGAGCACTGGTCTTGAACCACAGCTCCACGGCGCGGTCGCCCGAGCGGTGCCAGGGGGCGTACGGGATCTCGGCGTACGACGACGCGCCGTCGAAGGACGCCGCGGTCACGTCACCGGCGCCGAACGGACCGGCCACGCCCTGCGTGACGGTGTTGTAGGTGCCGAACCCGGTGTGCACCTCGTTGGCCGCCTGCTGCGCGCCGAGGGTGTCGGAGAGTCGCCAGTAGCCGGCCGGGACCGAGCCCATCACCGCCGAGCGGTAGACCTGCGAGGAGCCCGTCACGACAGGCGGGTTGAGCTTCCAGGTGCCGCCCTCGGAGTCCGTGGCCTGCTTGACCAGGTCGTCGGTGGTGCCGTAGACGACCGACGCCTGGGTCTTCCCGCCGGGCGTGGTGATCTTGTTCAGCAGACCGGCGGACCGCTTCGCGGCCTGGTACTGCGCGGTGATCACCGAGGGGTCGAGCGGCTCGGAGTAGACGGCGGCTTCGGCCATCTGGCCCGTGTAGTGCCCGAGCTTGTCGTTCGGGTTCATCGAGGGCCAGCCGTCGGTGTTCACACCGGCGCCGAGGGAGAGGTAGGGCTGCTCCCAGTCGTTGATGGTGCCGCTCAGCGAGCCCTGCGAGACACCGTCGAGGTACAGGGTCTGGCTGGTGGCCATGCCGGTGAGCACGGCGTTGTGCCACTGGCCGTCGGTGACCGAGGCGCCCGACGTGATCGTCGACATGCATCCCGGCGACATGGCCAGGCAGCCGCGCAGCTTGCCGTCGGTGCCGACGTACACGGCGGGCGTGTTCTTCTTGGTGTTGGCGACCGGGTCGGAGTCGCTCAGCGGCTTGTCGCCGTAGTAGAAGAGGACACCTCCCGCTGTGGTCGTCTTGAACCACAGCGAGACCGTCATGTACGACGGCGTGGCTCCCGGCGCGCTCGGCATCTCCACGTAGGAGGTGGTGCCGTTGAAGCCGGCCGTCTTCTGGGTGGAACCGGCGAGGACGGACGCGCCGCCCAGCGTCACGTTGTGGTAGAGGCCGTTGTAGCGGCCCTGGTTGTTGTCGACCGTGTCCGTCGCGACGGTGGCGCCCGACGCCTCACCGAGCCGCCAGTAGGCGTACGGGTCGGCGTCCAGCACCGTGGTGCGGTAGTGGTTGCCGGTGGCGTAGCCGTAGGTCGTGCACTTGGTGGGGGTGGCCGGCGGGCAGACCGAGGTGAGCTGGTCGCCGTTGTAGCCGTAGTTCCAGGTCTGCACCGTGGACGAGTCGTCCTTGACCGCCGCGTCGGTCGCGACCGAGGCGACGTGCGCCGTGGTGGCGCCGGACGGCGTGATCCAGGTCAGGCCGAGCGAGCGCTGCGACTTCTCGTTGGTGATCTTCGTGAGCTGCTTGGAGGTGTTGTAGGTGAACGTCTCCGTGCGGCCCGCGTAGTCCTTGATGCTGGATATCGCCTTCGTGCCCGCCTTGGCGGTGGTCTGCGTGAAGGCGTACTCGGTGAAGTCCTTGTCCGTCAGCGTGTAGCCGTCGGTGACCGGCTGGAGCCGCGCGTACCGGCCCAGCGGAGGCTGGAAGGAGCCGTCGGTGTTGCGGCCGAAGGCGACCTGCTCACCACCGGGGTAGGTGATGATCACGCTGGTGACGGTGCCGGACGGGTTCTTGACCTCGGCGGCCTTCATGTCGGCGACCGTCGACCAGCCGGCGCCGAAGGCACCGTCGACCCGCGGGTCGATGCTGTTGTACGAGCGGTCGATCTCCAGCGAGGGGCCGACCACCTCGACGTCCGCGTCGGAGTCGTCGGTGGTGAAGTTGGCGTCACTCGGGTCGAAGTCGTGGCCGTCGGTGTTCTGGGCCAGGCCCGAGGTGACGGGGGGCTGCGGGACGGCGGTGGTGAACCGGCTGGAGTAGGTCGTCTCGTCGAGCCCGTCGCTCACCCCCGCGTACCAGGCGTAGTTCTTCGACCACTTCAGCTTGCCCGCCGGGATCTTCCAGCTCCCCTTGGTCAGGGCGCCGGAGGTGACGACGGGCGTGGTGCTGCCGGAGTCCGCGTCGTACACCTCGAAGGAGTACGACAGCGCCGCGTTCGGCGACTTGTCTGCATCGCTCGCGTAGACGAGCAGCTCCGGCTGGAGGGTGTTGGCCTGGAAGTTCTCAGGCGGGTACGAAGCGTTGACCTGCGGCTCGACGTTGGTCCCGTAGGTCAGGTCGAGAGAGGGACGCCAGCCGGAGGTGGCCGAGTCGTCGGAGTGGAACTTCTTCCAGTGCAGTCCGTCACCGGTCGGCGCGGCGAGCGCCAGGCCGTAGTTGACGCCGCCCGCGGCGACCTGGGTGAACCAGGAAGTCGACAGCGTCACCGGCATCTTCACACCGACACCGGTGCTGCCGGTGCTGTTGGTGCAGGAGGCGCCGGGGGCGGGCGTGGTGGAGCCGATGGCGGAGCCGTACGCCGGACCGGGGTAGGTGGTGGTCGTCGACGGGGACCACGACTGGGTCACCGGGTAGACCGAGAACGCCTCGGGGGTGCAGGTGGCGGACCACAGCGCCCAGACGTTCAGGGTCGCGGCGGAGACCTGTCGTCCGGCGATCGTCGAACCCAATGACGAGAACTGGAGGAAGGAGTTCGCCTTGGTGGTGCCCGCGTCGTAGGAACCGACCTTGATCTGGTTCTCCGCCGAGCGGTTGGAGTTGTAGTCGTTCTGGACGTACGTCGCCTGGCTGGCGTTCACGACCGTCGTCGGGTCGACGGTGACCGGGTAGACCCGCTCGGGGTCGTCCAGCCAGGCCCGGTCGGCGGTCATCCGCAGCGCCGGTTCACCGTCCACGGTGGTCAGCTCGTAGGTGACCTCGCGGGAGCGGGCGCCGTCACCGGAGCGCCGGTCGATGCGCGAGTCCTCCATGTAGGCGTGGGGGACGGTCGCGGCGACCTTGCCGTCGGCGCCGGTGAACTCGACGTCGCCGTTCTTGCCGATGCGCGGGGTCAGCCCCTTCGCGTCCAGCGCGAACAGCCAGGAGTTGTCCACGTCCTTGGAACGCAGGACGAGGTTCTCCTTGAACCCGTCCGCGATCGGCGCGAGCTGCACATCGGTGCCGGGCAGGGCGTCGGCGTAGAGGAGGGTGCCGTTCTCGTCCTTCGACGCCTCGGTCTCACGGGCGCCGAGGAGGGAGTACGCGACCGAACGGCCGTTGCCGAGGCCGAGAGAGGCCAGCCGGTCGTCGGCCGCGTCCGGGGCGAAGTCGACGTCGACGGAGTTGGCGGTCTGCTCGAACCGGCCGTCGTCGCTCTTCCTCAGGCTGGTGTCGATCGGCTTCCAGGTGCCGTCCGCCGACTTGAAGTTGGCCCGTACGTCGTAGTGGCGCACGGTGGTGGAGCCGTCGGCGTTGACGAAGTAGTCCGAGGTCGCGGTGGACTTCTTGGCGTCCCGCTTGCTCGTGCGGGGGTTGAAGCTCTTCCCCGACGCCAGGGCCTTGGTGGTGGTCTTCTCGGGCTGGGTCACATGGCGGTGGTAGGCGCCGAGTTCGCCCTTGCCCCGGCCGGGCTTGTGGCCGGCCGTGTGGTTGGTGCTGGTGGCCGCCGACGAGGCGTGGTGGCTCTTGCCCCGCGCGGTGCCGCCCTGTTGGTCAGGGGTGTCGAGGGAGGAGCTGTGGGCCCACTTCGCCAGGCCGGCGAAGGACAGTTCGGGCATGCTCAGCGCCGGCAGGGTGGCGCCGGTGGCCGCCGCTGTCTCGGTGGTGAGCATGAAGGAGAGGGAGACAAGTACCGAAAGAGCCGTAGCCCTCGCTCGACGTCTGCCGGAACCGCCCGGCGGGAACAAGCGAGGGCTACGGACCCAGCGAACACGCATGGGAGAGCCTTAACTTAAGAAGTCAGCAAAACTTCGTAAGTTTTTCTCACCTTCGATCATTTGACCTACACAAGGCCATCACCTTTAACTGATCTTTACTACAACTCCCCGTGTGTCACTGCCCGGAGGCGTCCACGGCCCGCCTGATCACGTCGGCCACCGCACCCGGCAGCGAGTCGTCCGGCTCGGCCACGGTGACGTTCCCGGCCTTGCCCCTCCCGGCAGTTGACGCCCCGTCGACCAGGACGAACCACACCTCGGGATGCTGGGCCGCCGCCTCTTGGGCGACCCGCGACTGGGGGGCGCCGACCGCTATCAGGACCCCGCACTGTCGCTGCATCAGGCTGTTGAGGAACGGCCGGGTGTTGGTCACCGACTGCGCGCCCGTCACCGGCACGTAGTTGATCCGGGCCCGTGTCTCCGACGACGCCCGCTGCATGCCCTCCCACGCCGAGGCGGCGCGGGTGCCCTCCGCGATGCCCTTGTCGCCGGTCAGCAAACAGGCGTCGAACTCCCTGTACTGGCGGGCGCGGGTGTCGGGCGGCCCGTCCTGCCGTCCGGCGAGCTGGACCCACACCCCCACCGCCACCGCGACCACCAGCACGGCGCCGGCGGCGATCCATGCCCTCCGGTCGCGCGACAGCCGGGCCGCGGCCGTCATCGCGCGCAGGAGGCCCATCTTGTACCGGTTCTCCGGCGCCTTCGTGTTCGCGCGCCAGCCGCGCCGGGTCTTCACTGCCGTCTTTCCTCTGTCCTTCGGATGTCGGATGGGGTGCGCGCGGAGGCGCGAAGAGAGCGCGTCACAAAAATCGGCGGCGGCCGGAGTCGCTCCGTCCGCCGCCGACCGTGACCGGAATCAGCCCGTGATCAGCAGGATCACCAGCAGTACGGCGCCCGCGAGGGCCGGGATCAGGATCTCGTAGGCCCAGCGGGTGGTGATCTCGCCCTGGGCGTGTTCCGCCTCGCCGTGGCGTTCGTGGAGATCGCGGAGGTCGTCCATGATCTTGTCGGTTTCGGCGCGGACCGGGGCGTCCACCGCCTCGGCGGCGCCGAAGGCGCCCGCTCCCCCGCCGCCGAAGACCCCGCCGAAGCGGTTGCCGCCCTGGGCACCGCGGGACGCCTGCGCCGCCGCCCGCGCCCGCTTGTTGGCCGCGCGCTTACGGGCGCGCAGGGAGACGGGGATCGCCCAGAGCTGGAACTTGGTGCCGGAGGTGGCCAGCGCCTCGTTGGAGTAGCCCGAGCGGAGGGTGGCCAGTGCGCCCCAGGGCAGGACGATCACGCGGAAGGGGTTGCGGACCCGGAGGCGTTCCGCGTTGGCGAAGACCGCCGGGCGCAGGGTGAACGCCGTCACCAGCGGCACGACCAGGATCATCACGGCCAGCGCCAGCCACGGCACCCGGCCGTGGCCGCGGAACAGCGCGTCGCAGCCGAGCCAGATGACGAGGGCCAGCACGAGCACACCGCCCACGAGTCCCATCGGCGAGCGGTAGATCCGGTCCCTGGCGGCGGGCACCACGGGCCGCGACGCGGGTGACTGGTGGTCCGGGGTCGTCATGGCCCCGATTGTGCACGAAGGGGGCGCGACCACCACCACCTGGCCCGATAGAGGAACGCATCCGTGACCTGCGGCGGTGTGACCCCGCACAACCCCACCCCTGGGGCTATACAGCCGCTACGCGCGTAGATATGCTCGTCTGGTGACCATGCCCACCACCGCATCCCCCGCAAAGGCTTTCGCCGACGTCACCGCGTCCGACAGCACGCTGCGCCGCTTTCTCCACGGGCTGCCCGGCGTCGACGCGGTTGGCCTGGAGGCGCGTGCCGCCGCGCTCGGTACCCGTTCCATCAAGACCACCGCGAAGGCGTTCGCCATCGACCTCGCCATCTCGATGGTCGACCTGACCACGCTGGAAGGCGCGGACACCCCCGGCAAGGTCCGGGCGCTCGGCGCCAAGGCGGTCCACCCGGACCCCACGGACCGGACGACCCCGACGACCGCAGCCGTCTGTGTCTATCCCGACATGGTGGCCGTCGCCAAGGAGGCCGTCGCCGGTTCAGGCGTCAAGGTCGCCTCGGTCGCCACCGCCTTCCCGGCCGGCCGCGCCGCCCTCGGCGTGAAGCTGGCCGACGTGCGGGACGCGGTCGCGGCGGGCGCCGACGAGATCGACATGGTCATCGACCGGGGCGCGTTCCTCGCGGGCGACTACCTCAAGGTGTATGACGAGATCACCGCCGTGAAGGAAGCCTGCGGGACCAGCGCCCGGTTGAAGGTCATCTTCGAGACCGGCGAGCTGTCGACGTACGACAACATCCGCCGGGCGAGCTGGCTGGGCATGATGGCGGGCGCGGACTTCATCAAGACGTCCACCGGCAAGGTCGCCGTCAACGCCACCCCCGCCAACACCCTGCTGATGCTGGAGGCGGTGCGCGACTTCCGCGCCCAGACCGGCGTCCAGGTCGGCGTGAAGCCCGCGGGCGGGATCAGGACGACCAAGGACGCGGTCAAGTTCCTGGTCCTGGTCAACGAGACCGCGGGCGAGGACTGGCTGGACAACCACTGGTTCCGCTTCGGCGCCTCCTCGCTGCTGAACGACCTGCTGATGCAGCGTCAGAAGCTGGCCACCGGCCGCTACTCCGGCCCCGACTACGTGACGGTGGACTGATCACCATGGGTTCCCTCTTCGAGTACGCACCGGCGCCGGAGTCCCGCGCCGTCGTCGACATCGCCCCCTCCTACGGCCTCTTCATCGACGGCGAGTTCACCGACTCGGCCGACGGCAAGGTCTTCAAGACCGTCTCCCCCGCCACCGAGGAGGTCCTCTCCGAGGTCGCGCAGGCCGGTGAGGCGGACGTGGAGCGCGCGGTCAAGGCCGCTCGCAAGGCGTTCGGGACGTGGTCGGCGCTGCCCGGCTCCGAGCGCGCCAAGTACCTGTTCCGCATCGCCCGCATCATCCAGGAGCGCAGCCGCGAGCTGGCCGTCCTGGAGACGCTGGACAACGGCAAGCCGATCAAGGAGACCCGCGACGCGGACCTCCCCCTGGTCGCCGCCCACTTCTTCTACTACGCGGGCTGGGCCGACAAGCTCGACCACGCCGGCTTCGGTGCGAACCCCCGCCCGCTGGGCGTCGCCGGCCAGGTCATCCCCTGGAACTTCCCCCTCCTCATGCTGGCGTGGAAGATCGCCCCCGCGCTGGCCACCGGCAACACGGTCGTCCTCAAGCCCGCCGAGACCACCCCGCTGTCCGCCCTGTTCTTCGCGGACATCTGCCGCCAGGCGGGCCTGCCCAAGGGTGTCGTCAACATCCTGCCGGGCTACGGCGACGCGGGCGCGGCGCTGGTCGCGCATCCGGACGTGAACAAGGTCGCCTTCACCGGCTCCACGGCCGTCGGCAAGGAGATCGCCCGCACGGTCGCGGGCACCGACAAGAAGCTCACGCTGGAGCTGGGTGGCAAGGGCGCCAACATCGTCTTCGACGACGCGCCCATCGACCAGGCCGTCGAGGGCATCGTCACCGGCATCTTCTTCAACCAGGGCCAGGTCTGCTGCGCGGGCTCGCGGCTGCTGGTCCAGGAGTCGATCCAGGACGAGCTGCTGGACGCCCTCAAGCGCCGCCTGTCCACGATGCGCCTCGGCGACCCCCTGGACAAGAACACCGACATCGGCGCGATCAACTCCGCCGAGCAGTTGGCCCGGATCACCGCGCTGGCGGAGAAGGGTGAGGCGGAGGGCGCCGAGCGCTGGTCCCCGGCCTGTGAACTGCCGTCCTCCGGCTACTGGTTCGCGCCGACGCTGTTCACGAACGTCACCCAGGCGCACACCATCGCCCGCGACGAGATCTTCGGCCCGGTGCTGTCGGTCCTCTCCTTCCGCACCCCGGACGAGGCCGTCGCCAAGGCCAACAACACCCAGTACGGGTTGTCGGCGGGCATCTGGACCGAGAAGGGCTCCCGCATCCTGGCCGTGGCGAACAAGCTGCGCGCCGGGGTCGTCTGGTCCAACACGTTCAACAAGTTCGACCCGACCTCGCCCTTCGGCGGTTACAAGGAGTCGGGCTTCGGCCGCGAGGGCGGCCGCCACGGCCTGGAGGCGTACCTCGATGTCTGATGCCACCCGACTTTCCGTCTTCAAGACCTACAAGCTGTACGTCGGGGGCAAGTTCCCCCGCTCCGAAAGCGGCCGGGTGTACGAAGTGACCACGAATACATCAGCCGCCGGCGCGGCGGGCAAGGGCAACTGGCTGGCCAACGCCCCGCTGGCCTCCCGCAAGGACGCCCGTGACGCGGTCGTGGCCGCGCGCAAGGCGTTCGGCGGCTGGTCCGGCGCGACCGCGTACAACCGCGGCCAGGTGCTGTACCGGGTGGCCGAGATGCTGGAGGGCCGCAAGGAGCAGTTCGTCCGCGAGGTCGCCGGGGCCGAGGGCCTGTCCAAGGCGAAGGCCGCCGCCGTCGTGGACGCGGCCATCGACCGCTGGGTCTGGTACGCGGGCTGGACCGACAAGATCGCCCAGGTCCTGGGCGGCGCCAACCCGGTCGCGGGCCCGTACTTCAACCTCTCCTCGCCCGAGCCCACCGGTGTGGTCGCGGTGCTGGCCCCGCAGGACTCGTCCTTCCTGGGCCTTGTCTCGGTGCTGGCCCCGGTGATCGCCACCGGCAACACCGCGGTCGTCGTCGCCTCCGCCAAGGCCCCGCTGCCCGCCCTGTCGCTCGGCGAGGTGCTGGCCACCTCCGACGTGCCGGGCGGTGTCGTCAACATCCTGTCGGGCGGCACGGCCGAGCTGGGCGCGCCGCTGGCCGCGCACCAGGACGTCAACGCGATCGACCTCGCGGGCGCCGACGCGGAGCTGGCCAAGGAGCTGGAGATCGCGGCGGCGGACAACCTCAAGCGGGTTCTCCGTCCACAGCCTGTGGACTACACGGCGACGCCGGGCATCGACCGGATGACGGCCTTCCTGGAGACCAAGACGGTCTGGCACCCCACCGGGGCGCTGGGCGCGTCGGGTTCGTCGTACTGACCGCACACGGAGCCGCGCCGCCCCCTTCATGGCGAAGGGGACGGCGCGGCTTTCGCGCTTGTCAGCCCTTGGGGGTGAGCAGGCCCAGGGTCTGGCCGACGACCGGGACCGCGCCCATGGACGGGGCCTGGGCGATGGGGGCGGTCAGGGCCTGGGTGTTGAGCGGCTTGAAGTCGGCGACGGTGGTACCGATGCCGTTGTTCAGCGGGTCGGTGCCGGTGCCGGCCAGCGGGTTGGGCTTGAGGCCGGCGACGGTGCCGGTGGTGTAACCGACCGACGTGGTCAGCGCCTTCACCCCGGACTGCGGATCGATGTCGCCGAGGTCGGCGGAGCGCAGCGGCGGCACGTCCACCAGCGGCGCGGCCGCGTCGGCGTGGGCCGTGCTCGCCCCCGCCGCCAGGGCGGCCCCGGCCGACGCGAGGGCGATCAGGGCGCGCCGTGCGGCGGGCTGACGGGGAGACCGGGGTGCGGAGTGTCGGGCCATCGGTGGTGCCGCCTTCTGGTGCGCAGGGTAATACGGTCGACACGTAGAGTAGTTGAGGTGTGACGCGCACTCCAAAGCGAACCCGCGGGGTCGGCAGCACGGCCACCATGCGTCAAACTGGTGTTCCGTGAGCATCCATCCCCCGTCCCCCGCCCGTGTGGTGCTGCTGTGCGGCCCCTCCGGTTCGGGCAAGTCACTCGTCGCCGCCCTCTCCGGGCTGCCCGTGCTGCGCCTCGACGACTTCTACAAGGAGGGCGACGACCCCACCCTGCCGCTGGTGGACGGAAGCTCGGACATCGACTGGGACCATCCGCTGTCCTGGGACGCCGACGTGGCCCTCGCGGCGATCGCCCGCCTGTGCGCGTCCGGCGCGACCCCGGTGCCGGTGTACGACATCTCGTCGAGCGCACGTACCGGCGAGGACACCCTGAACATCGGCCGTACCCCGCTGTTCATCGCCGAGGGCATCTTCGCGGCGGAGATCGTCGAGCGCTGCCGTGAGCTGGGAGTGCTGGCGGACGCGCTGTGTCTGACCCGGGGTCCGGTCACCACGTTCCGGCGCCGCTTCCTGCGCGATCTGAAGGAGGGGCGCAAGTCGGTGCCGTTCCTGCTGCGCCGGGGCTGGCGGCTGCTGCGCGCGGAACGCTCGATCGTGTCCCGCCAGGTGGCCCTGGGCGCGCACGCCTGCGACCGCGACGAGGCGCTGAGCCGGATGGCGGCGGCCGCGGCGGGCCGGCAGGCGCGGCAGCAGACGGCGGCGTAACCGGGCGCGGACATGAAGAAGCGGGACTGTACGGCCCCCCAGCCGTCCAGCCCCGCTTCCGGCGTTCCCCCGGTTGTTCCCCCGTGTTTCCCCTTGCGGGTTCTCGCGCGGACCCTCCCCCCGGTGGGCCCCCGCGATTCCCCGTTTCCCCTCGGGCCGAGCCGTGACGGCTCGTTCCCCCCCGTTCCCCCGTGGGTCCGTCCCCCGACGGACCCGTCCTTCAGGCCACCAGCTCGCCGAAGGCGTCCTCGTGGTCCCGGCCGAAGCTCAGGACCTCGTCCTCGCGCAGGCGCCGCAGCGAGCGCCAGATGCTGGACTTCACCGTGCCGACGCTGATGCCGAGTATGTCGGCGATCTCCGGGTCGGTACGGCCCTCGTAGTACCGCAGCACCAGCATGGTGCGCTGCGGCTCGGGCAGCCGGGCGAGCGCCTGCCACAGGACGGCGCGCAGCTCGGTGCCGCGCATCGCGTCCGTACCGGCGGGCGTCTCCGGCAGTTCCTCGGTCGGGTACTCGTTCAGCTTGCGGCGGCGCCACGCGCTGATGTGCAGATTGGTCATGGTGCGGCGGAGGTACCCGCCGACCGCGGCCTTGTCGCTGATCCGCTCCCACGCCCGGTAGGTCGAGAACAGCGCGCTCTGGAGCAGGTCCTCGGCCTCGAAGCGGTCACCGGTCAGGTGGTAGGCGGTCGCGTACAGGGAGGCGCGGCGCTCCTGGACGTAGGCGGTGAACTCCGCCTCCGTCAGCGAGCGACGCTCCCCCGGTTCCTCCCTGTGCGCGCTTCCCCCGTGCCCCTCCCCCGTGCGGGCGTCGACCACCGTCATGTAACCGGTGTGCTGACGCCCGGTGCCGCGGGCGCACCCCCGTACTCCCTGGGACTCGCGGCCGTGAGGCGGCAGCGTGGTCCCGGCACCGGACTTCCCGGAATTCTCTGCCCCCCGGTGTGCGTCGTGCAGACGCGTGACCACTGCGCTGGTGCTCATGCCGTGTGGCGTGTTCATCTCGCGCTCCCCGTCGTGGACTTCCGGTGCTCGGCGTGGCCGGTGGTGCTCTCCCGCCTGCCGAAAAGCTTGCCGAGCGTCCTTCATGGCCGTGTCCGCCGACTGTCACAGACCTGTCACAGGGGCCGTCGTGGGCGGGTCGTGCCCGGTTCCGGCGGCCGGGAAGTGGGAGAGGGCGGTTTGGTACGCGGTGTCCGGCTCGCGTCCGCCGCGGAAGAACCCGGGGCGGCACGGGTCGTACGACGGGCGGTGCATGGGCCAGAATGAGCCCGTGCCTTCCCTGTTGCTGATCGAGGACGACGACGCCATCCGTACGGCCCTTGAGCTGTCCCTGACGCGCCAGGGGCACCGGGTCGCCACCGCCGCGAGCGGCGAGGACGGCCTGAAGCTGCTGCGTGAGCAGCGCCCTGACCTGATCGTGCTGGACGTGATGCTGCCCGGCATCGACGGGTTCGAGGTGTGCCGCCGCATCCGGCGCACCGACCAGTTGCCGATCATCCTGCTGACCGCGCGGAACGACGACATCGACGTGGTGGTCGGGCTGGAATCCGGCGCCGACGACTACGTGGTCAAGCCGGTGCAGGGCCGCGTACTGGACGCCCGTATCCGGGCCGTGCTGCGGCGCGGGGAGCGCGAGTCCAGCGACTCGGCGACCTTCGGCAGCGTCGTCATCGACCGTTCCGCGATGACCGTGACGAAGAACGGCGAGGACCTCCAGCTCACCCCGACCGAGCTGCGGCTGCTGCTGGAGCTGAGCCGCCGGCCGGGCCAGGCGCTGTCCCGGCAGCAGTTGCTGCGACTGGTGTGGGAGCACGACTACCTGGGCGACTCGCGCCTGGTGGACGCGTGTGTGCAGCGGCTGCGGGCGAAGGTCGAGGACGTGCCGTCCTCGCCCACCCTGATCCGCACGGTCCGTGGTGTCGGCTACCGCCTGGACGCCCCTCAGTGAGCGAGCGCGGGGGATTCGGCCGCTGGACGGCCGAACGGGGGAGGAAGCTGGCCGGACTTCGTTTCACCAGCCTGCGGCTGCGGCTGGTGCTGGTCTTCGGGCTGGTCGCGCTGACGGCCGCGGTGTCCGCGTCGGGCATCGCGTACTGGCTCAACCGGGAGGCGGTGCTCACCCGCGCCCAGGACGCGGTGCTGCGCGACTTCCGGCAGGAGATGCAGAACCGCGCGGGCGCGCTGCCCGCACATCCCACGCAGGACGAACTCCAGCGCGCCGCAGGTCAGATGGCGGGCAGCAGCCAGCGCTTCAGCGTGCTGCTGGTCGCCCAGGACCCCGACGGCCGCACGGTGTACGGCGGTTCGGGAGGCCTGAGCGGCTTCTCGCTGAAGGACGTGCCCCCGTCGCTGCGCGCCGCGGTGAACAAGCGGCAGAAGACGAGCGGCTCCAACAAGTCTCCGTATCACCTGTACTGGCAGCGCGTCACCGAGCGCGGCACGCCCTTCCTGGTGGCCGGGACGAAGGTGGTCGACGGCGGTTCGACCGGCTACATGGCGAAGTCGCTGGAGCCGGAGGCCAAGGACCTCAACTCCCTGGCCTGGTCGCTGGGGATCGCCACCGGGCTCGCCCTGATCGGCTCGGCGCTGCTCGCGCAGGCCGCCGCCACCACCGTGCTGAAGCCCGTGCACCGGCTGGGAGTTGCCGCGCGAAGACTCGGCGAGGGCCGGCTCGACACCCGGCTGCGGGTCACCGGCACGGACGAACTCGCCGACCTGTCACGGACGTTCAACAACGCGGCCGAGGCGCTGGAGAAGCGGGTCGCGGACATGGCCGCCCGTGACGAGTCCTCCCGCCGCTTCGTCGCCGACATGTCGCACGAGCTGCGCACCCCGCTGACCGCCATCACCGCCGTGACGGAGGTGCTGGAGGACGAGCTGGGGTTCGAGGGCGGCGGCATCGACCCGATGATCGAGCCCGCGGTGCGCCTGGTGGTCAGCGAGACCCGGCGGCTGAACGACCTGGTCGAGAACCTGATGGAGGTCACCCGCTTCGACGCGGGCACCGCCCGGCTGGTCCTGGACGACGTGGACCTCGCGGACCAGATCACCGCCTGCATCGACGCCCGCGCCTGGCTGGACGCGGTCGAGCTGGACGCCGAACGCGGCATCCACTCCCGGCTCGACCCGCGCCGCCTGGACGTCATCCTCGCCAACCTGATCGGCAACGCCCTCAAGCACGGCGGCTCCCCGGTGCGGGTCTCGGTCCGCATCGAGGGCGACGACCTGGTGATCGCGGTACGCGACCACGGGCCGGGCATCCCCGAGGAGGTGCTGCCGCACGTCTTCGACCGCTTCTACAAGGCCAGTGCGTCCCGGCCGCGTTCGGAGGGTAGCGGACTCGGCCTCTCCATCGCGCTGGAGAACGCCCACATCCACGGTGGGGAGATCACGGCCGCCAACTCCCCCGACGGGGGCGCGGTGTTCACGCTCCGGCTGCCGCGCGACGCCTCCCGCCTGACGGAGGAGCCCGGCGACGACGAGAAGGGCGACTCCCTGGCCGGGGGCAGCGGCGGGGAGGGCGCGTGAGCGGGCGGGCGGTACGAGGACTGCTGGCGCTGCCGCTGCTGGGCGCGCTGCTCACCGGGTGCGGCATCCGGCCGACGGAGGTGCCGACCGACTTCGGCGGGGCGCCGTCGCGGCTGCCGTGTTCGCCGGCCGGGTCCGGGCAGGCCACGCAGTCGCCGGAGGGGGTTCCGGTGCAGGTGTTCCTGCTGTGCGGGGCCTCGCTGGTGACCGTGGACCGGGCGGTGCGGGTGCCGGAGGGCACGCCGGACGCGCGGCGCCGGGTCATGGTCGCGCAGGGCCTGCTGGACCAGCTCGCCTCGGCGCCCTCCGCCGGGGAGCGCGCGGCGGGCTACCAGACCCGGGTGCCGGGCGGCATCACCGTCACCGGTCCGGGCCGCGAGGAGCCCGAGGAGGCGCTGCGGCTGAGCACCGCCCCGGACAAGCTGGGCTCCCCCGCGCTCGCCCAGGTGGTGTGCACCTTCTCCGACTCGGCCGCGGCGGAGGGCGACGGCTCGGTGATCCTCGCGGGTCCGGCCCCGGCCGCGCCGCGCCGGTACGAGTGCACGGAGGACCTGCGCGACCATCCGGGCCGGGTTCGGCCCCCGTCCGGCTCCGTCGCGTTGAACTGAGGCGGGGCACTGCCCGGTGCGCGTGTGGCGCACGCCTCACCGGGGCGGGGGGCGCCGAAACGGAACCGATCGCGCGCGGCGTGGCGTCTTGGTGGACGTGCAGCGTCAAGGCTCCATCGGCGGCAGCGCCGCGAACCGCATCCGAGTGACCGGGGCAATCCTCCTCGTCGCGCATCTCGCGCTCGTCGCCTGGCTGACGCTGCGGCCCCTGGACGTGCCGTGGGTACGCCCCGCCAACCTCCGCCCGCTGGCCGGGCTGCGCGCCGACCTGACGCTGGGCTGGCCCGAGGCGGGCCTCCGCATCGGCGAGGGCCTGGCGCTGCTGGCCCCGCTGGGTGTCCTGCTGCCGATGGCGGACGGCAGGCTCAGCGTCTCCGGGCTGGCCTCCCTGTTCCGTACGGCCGCCGCCGGCGCCCTGATCTCCCTGGGCATCGCCCTGTTGCAGACCGGGGTGCCGGGGCGGGTGGTGGATGTGGACGTGCTGCTGCTGAACACCGCGGGGGTGCTGCTGACCCATCTGGCGGTGGTCCCGGCGGGGCGGGCGTGGCTGCGGCGGCGACTGGGCCGGGGCGGCGTGTCGGAGGAGGGGTACGGGCGTCGTGGGGGACTTGGCGGCCGTGGCGGGTTCGGGGGCGCCCCCGAGGACATCTCCGGGGGTGTGTCCGGGAGTTGCGACCGGTATCCGGCCGGGGAGGCGCGCGGGGCGGACCGGGCCGGCGGGGCCGGGGGTTCGGGTCCGGCCGCTGGTGCGGTGAGCGTGCGCGGGGAGCTTTCTCAGGGGCGGACCCCGACGATTCCCAGGGTCGGTATCGCCCCTTAGAGTGATGCTTCTCCCGCTTCGTCTCCGTACCGTTGGGCATACGACGACAGACGGGGGCGCGGCACTCGGCCCGCCCCGGCAGGCGGCCCGGTCGCGGGCCGACGACGACGGAGGAGCCCGCCATGACCGCCCTTGCCCGCCCCACCAACGGCCGCATGATCGGCGGCGTGTGCGCCGCGCTGGCCCGGCGTTTCGGTATGTCGGCGGGAACGATGCGGGTGATCTTCCTGGTGTCCTGCCTGCTGCCCGGCCCGCAGTTCCTGCTCTACATAGCCCTGTGGATCCTGCTGCCCTCCGAGGACAAGGCCCGCACCACCGCCTGGTGAGTGAGCGCCACCCGGCCGGTTTCCGCGTACGCGAAACGCCGCCGAGGTCGTCCCGGAGAGCGCCGGACGGCCTCGGCGGCGTCGTGCGTGGGCCTCGCGCGTGGGGAGCAGTGCGCGAGGCGGGTGTCAGCCGAGCGGGATGCCGTTGAGGCCCAGGCCGTGGGTGGGCAGGCCCTGCAGCGGCAGACCGCCGAGCAGTCCGGCGACGGGGGCGGTCGGCCCCTGGGCGAGCACCTTCTGCAGGGCGGGGCGCGCGGTGTTCAGCCCGCCACCGATCACACCCTGCCCCTGGGAGACGGCCTCGACGGCGCCGGGCAGCGCCTGGGTGACGTTCGCGGCCGGCAGCGTGTGGGCGACGGAACCCACGACGGGGAGGGCGTCCGGGGCGAGCGGAGCCGCGTCGGCAGCGCCCGCACCGGCGGCGGCGAAAGCGGCACCGAGGGCGGCGACACCGAGGGTCTTGGCAGCAGACTGCTTCATGGCGAATGCGTCCTTGAATGCGGAGACATGGATCACGGATGATCCGAGCGGTCCATGACCGTAAACATCACGGGCCGCCCACCGCAATCACCGAAATGCGGACGGACTGTGAATGCCTGTACGTATTTTTCGGGCGCACGATAAGTAATACAGCCACTCTCTTCCCGTATACGCGCTGGTGACAGCGGCGTGCGGGAACGGCCGTTCGGACGGCCGTCGTTCCCATCCGGGGTGGGTGAAGTCCTGGGCCGCCGTGGAGCGTTCATCGAAAGGAATGAACCTTGATTTCATCGCATTGACTTCAGAACGGGCACCGGAAATCGAGCGTGCGGCCGGAGTCCTCGACAGGACGTCGCATTCCGGCCGTTCACACAGTGGCGCGATCCGTACCCCGTGCGCGTCGATACGCAATGGTGACCGCCGGGAAGGGTTTCGTACACCTCGCCTTCTGACAGTGTTCTGCCATGGGACAGCAAGCGACGACGCCGGTCCGGACGGCCAGGCTGGGAAAGGCGGTCGGCCCCGTGCCGGGCGCGGTGAGCGGAGCGGTGCTGGTGCTCCCCGGCGGGGACGAGGTCTCCACCCGCCGTCCGTCCCCGTTCCTGCCCGGCACCTTCGTCCGCGCCCTGGCCCGCAGCCTGGCCCGGGCCGGCCGGGAGGAAGGGCTCGCCGTCCACCCCGTCCACTACCGCTACCGCGGCTGGAACGGTACCGAGGCCCACCTCGCGGCGGACGCGAACTGGGCCGCGGACGAGGTGGTGCGGCGGTACGGGGACGTACCGGTGTGCCTGGTCGGGGTGGACATGGGCGGCCGGGCCGCGCTGGGCGCGGGGGGCCACGAGGCGGTCAACTCCGTGGTGGCGATCGCGCCTTGGCTGCCGGAGGAGGGCGGTGAAGCCGACGAGCCGGTCAAGCAGTTGGTGGGGCGCCGGGTGCTGATCGCGCACGGCACGAACGACGAACGGTGCGACCCGGAGCTGTCGTTCAGGCTGGCGGCCCGCGCGAAGAAGGTGAACCGGGAGGTGTGCCGGTTCGAGGTGCACTCCGACGGTCACGCGCTGCACCAGCACCGGGACGAAGTACTGGCGCTGACCGTGGACTTCGCCCTGGGCGCCCTGTTCGGCAGCCCGCTGTCCCGCCCGGTGGAGGACGCGCTCGCGGCACCGCCGCCGATAGGGCTGCGGATGCCACTGGCGTCGGGATTCGGGAAGTCGCTGCGTAAGTAGACGGATTCAGGAGGGGAGCAGACTGCCCCTCCTGGAGAGCAGGAACTTCTTGAAGGCGGCCACCGGCGGGGTGTCCGGGCGGTCGGCCAGCCAGGCGACGCCGATCTCGCGGACCGCCCTCGGCGCGGTCACCGTCAGCTCCACCACGCCCGGCCGGGGCACGGTGGGCGGCGGCAGCAGGGCGACCCCGAGCCCGGCGGCCACCAGCCCGCGCAAGGTCTCCGTCTCCTCGCCCTCGAAGGCGACCCTGGGCCGGAACCCGGCCTCACGGCACAGGTCGTCGGTGATGCGGCGCAGGCCGTAGCCGGGCTCCAGGGTCACGAAGGTCTCGTCGGCCGCCTCGGCGAGCCGGATGCGGCGGCGGCCGGCCAGGCGGTGGTCGGCCGGGACGACCAGGCGGAGCTTCTGCTCGTCCAGCCGCCGGGCGACCAGGTCGGGCGCGTCCGGCACCGGTGAGGTGAGGCAGAGGTCCAGCTCGCCCGCCCTGAGCCGCTCCAGCATGGCCTCGCCGTAGTTCTGCACCAGGCTGAAGCGGATTCCGGGATGGTCGGCGCGGAAGGCGTGCAGCAGGCCGGGCACGGTCTCGGGGCCCATGGTGTGCAGGAAGCCGAAGGCGACCTTGCCGGTGGCCGGGTCGGCGTCCGCGCGCACCTCCTCGGCGGCCCGCTCGACCTCGGCGAGGGCACGTTCCACCGAGCCGAGGAAGGTGCGGCCGGCCGGGGTGAGCGAGACGGTGCGGCCGTGCCGGGCGAACAGGTCCACCCCGAGGTCCTGCTCGAGGCGGACCATCGCGCGGGAGAGGGTGGACTGCGGGACGTTCATCTCGTGCGCGGCCCGGGTGACGTGCTCGGTCCGGGCCACCCCGGCGAAGTAGGCGAGGCGGGGCGCGAGCAGCAGCGCCATGTCTTCTGTGTCACCGGACGGTGACAGGCGCGGCCGTGACCTCTGCTGATGCTCCATGGGAACGATTATGGCGATTCCATGCATTGGACGGATGAGTGGTCGCGTCCTTAGTTTCGAGGCATGTCTCCCGCCAGTACCGGGGCGTCCATCAGCGTGGACGCCCGCACGCCCGTCCCCTCCCCCGAGACCCCCGCTCCGGCTCCGGCCGACTCGCGGCTGACGCCGGGCGGCCCCGGTTACCGCCGGATGAGCTTCGCCCTCTTCCTCGCGGGCGTGGCGACCTTCGCGCTGCTGTACTCCACCCAGGCCCTGCTGCCGCTGATCTCCGACGACTACGGGGTGGCGGCCGGCGAGGCGAGCTGGACCGTGGCGGCGGCGACCGGCGGGCTGGCCCTGTTCGTGCTGCCGATGAGCGCGCTGTCGGAGCGGTTCGGCCGCCGGACCGTGATGACGGCGTCCCTGATGGTCGCGGTGGGCGTCGGCCTGCTGGTGCCGTTCGCCCCGTCCATCGGCGCGCTGGTCGCGCTGCGGGCCGTGCAGGGTGCCGCGCTCGCGGGGCTGCCCGCCTCCGCGACGGCGTACCTGGCCGAGGAGGTCCGGCCGAAGGCCCTGGTCACGGCGATCGGCCTGTTCGTCGCGGGCAACAGCGTGGGCGGCATGAGCGGCCGGGTCATCACCGGCTGGGTCGCGCAGGAGTGGGGCTGGCGGATCGCCGTCGGCGTGATCGGCCTGGTGGCGGTGGGCTGCGCGGTGGCGTTCCGGCTGCTGCTGCCCGCGCCCCGGCACTTCGAGGCGGGTTCGCTGCGCCCCCGCGTGCTGGCCCGCGCGGTCCGCGACCACCTCTCCTCACCGCTGCTGCGCCGCCTGTACGCGATCGGCGCGCTGTTCATGACGGTGTTCGGCGGGGTGTACACGGTGATCGGCTACCGGCTGACCGAGGCGCCGTTCTCCCTGCCGCAGGGCATCATCGGCTCGATCTTCCTCGTGTACCTGGTCGGCACGGTCTCCGCGTCGTCGGCGGGCCGGCTGGTGGGCCGCCTCGGCCGCCGGGGCGCGCTGTACACGGCGGGCGGTACGACGGCGGCGGGCCTGCTGCTGTCACTGGTGCCGTCCCTGCCGCTGGTCCTGCTGGGCCTGGTGCTGATCACGGCCGGTTTCTTCGCGGGCCACGCAGTCGCCTCCTCGGCGGTCGGCAAGACGGCCACGCACGGCCGCGCCCAGGCGACCGCCCTGTACCAGTCGTCGTACTACATCGGCTCCAGCGCGGGCAGCACCGTCGGCGCGCTCGCCTTCCACTCCGGCGGCTGGGCGGGCACGGTCGGCGTCGGCCTGCTCGCCGTCGTGGGGGTCGTCGCCATCACCGCGCTGGGCACCCTCGCGGCCCGGACCGCCGCGCGCCGGGAGGCCGTACCGGCGCACTGAGCCGGTGCGCGCGCCCGCCCGAGCTGCGGGTTTCCCGACTCCGGGGGCCATTGTCAGTGGGCTGCGGTAGCTTCCGGAGTACTGGGGCGCGACGGCGCGCGTACGGGACGGCCACAGGGGTGGGTGGACGATGAGTGACGGCACGGCGACCGCGGACCTCGATGTCGCACTGGAGAAGCACCGGACCGAGCTGACCGGGTACTGCTACCGCATGCTCGGCTCGTCCTTCGAGGCCGAGGACGCGGTGCAGGACACGCTGGTGCGGGCCTGGCGGAGCTACGACAAGTTCGAGGGCCGGTCCAGTCTGCGGTCCTGGCTGTACCGGATCGCCACCAACGTCTGCCTGGACATGCTGGCCGCGGGCAACAAGCGGGCCCGCCCGATGGACCTCACCGAGCCGACCCCGCTGGCGCGGGCCGCGCTCTCCCCGCGCCCGGACCACACCTGGCTGGAGCCGGTGCCGGACGCGCGGGTGCTGCCCGCGGTGACCGACCCGGCGGAGGCGGCGGTGGCCCGCGAGTCGATCCGGCTGGCGTTCATGGCGGCGCTCCAGCAGTTGCCGCCCAAGCAGCGGGTCGTACTGATCCTGCGCGAGGTACTGGCGTGGCGGGCCGGCGAGGTGGCCGAGCTGCTGGGCACCACGGTCGCCTCGGTCAACAGCGCCCTCCAGCGAGCCCGCGCCACCCTCGCCGAGCGCGCGGACACCGGCGCCGAGGCCGCTGTCTCCGACCCGCTGGACGAGGAGCAGAAACAGCTCCTGGAGCGCTATGTGAAGGCGTTCGAGGGGTACGACATGACGGCGCTGACCGCCCTGCTCCACGAGGACGCGGTGATGACGATGCCGCCGTTCGACCTGTGGCTGCTCGGCCCCGCCGACATCACCGGCTTCATGTCCACCATCGGCGCCTCCTGCGCGGGCTCCCGCCTCCTCCCGGTCCAGGTCAACGGCCTCCCGGGCTTCGCCCACTACAAACCGGACCCGGAGAAGGGCGGCTTCACCCCCTGGGCTGTCCAGATCCTGGAGATCTCAGGAGGCCGCATCACCGGTTTCCACTGCTTCCTCGACACCCCCCGCTGGTTCCCCCTCTTCGACCTCCCCCTCCACCTGGAGTCCGAGCCCGACGAGCCCGAGCAGGGCGCGTAGCGCGGGGTCGGGGTCCCGCAGCCGTATCCGCCCGCCTCCACGGCGGGCGGCCAGCTCCAGCCGGGCGAGCAGATCGACGTGCGCGAGCCCCGGCGGTCCGAGCCCGCGCACGTCGCACACAACGATCCCGGTGCCGGCAACCAACTCCCGCACCACATCGGACAGCCCCGCCACCCCATCCCGGGTGACGGGGCCACGCAGCACGAGCACGGGGTCGGTCCTGGGGTCCACGTCCGGTAGACCGGGGGGACACCCACAACTCATCGGACGGCGATCAGTCCACGGGGAACTCGCTGGTGTCGATCGCCACGTCGAACGGCTCGGGCAGGTGGACGGTGTCACCGAACTTCACCGCGCTGAGCACCCGGTAGACGTCGTCCTTCGGCTCACCGTAGAGGGTGACAGTGGGGCCACCCGGGGCCCATGGGTCCACGAGCAGACAGAGCGGGATGCCCGCCGTGGCGTACGCGGCCGGCTTGCTGATCCGGTCGTGCCGAGCGTTGGACGGCGAGGTCACCTCGACGACGAGTTCGGCGAGGGATGCCGGGATGTGCGACTCCGTCTCGGACGGCTGCAGCGGCGCGACGACCAGATCAGGGATGAACATGCCCAGGCGGGAGGCACGGCGATGGACAGTGTCTGGAAGATCTCCCAGTCCTCGGGGATCACGGAGTAGAGGCGACGCTGGATGCGCGCCGCCATCACGTTGTGGCGGTACGCGGGAGCGGGCGACACGGTGACGATCCCCTCGATGATCTCCACCCTGCTGCCCTCGGGCCGGCGAGATGATCGCGACGTGTCATGACCAGGTAGAGCCAACGTTTCATGAACGGCGGAGAACGGGAGGGCCGTGGACGGGCCCGGGGCATCGGGTTACGTCTTCGGACTCATGCACGCGGGCAGGGCTGTCGATTTACGCCAAGCCGATGCGAGTGCCTGCCCGCTCTCGACGCCCTTCAGTCGAGGGTCAGTCGTGCAAGTTCTCGGACGTCGGCCATGGCCACGACGTCGGGGGCGGGCCGAATGCGCGGCGCCCGGCTCGTACGGCCAGAGTGGCGAGGGCAGCGTTGGCGCCACCGCCGATCACAGCGCCGATACCGAACGGTGCCACCCGGCCGAGGACGATGATTCCCTGCTTGGTCCCGTACTTGGTGACAAAGTTCTTCCCCAAGATGCTGTTGACCTGACGCAGTGTCTCGACGGGTACCCTGGCGACGACCTGACGTCCCCAATGCTGCCCCGTACGTTGGGCGACCTTGGTAATGGTCTCGGAGCCCTTCCCACCGAGCAGGATTCCCATCACGATCGTCCGACGGCGCTCCATCTCGTCGAGGGGGATGCCGTGGACTTCGGCGAGCGAGAGCGCGAACAGGGTGCTCAGCTCAAGGGACGACAGGGCCTCGCCCGCCGACAGTGCCAGCGCGACTCCCGTGCCAACTCCGGGCGCGGCCGCGGTTCCTCCCACTGCGGCACCCGTCCCGGCCAGGGCGCTGACGTACATCCGCTCCAGATTGCGGATCACCTGTGCCGGTGTCGCCTGCGGGTTCCGCTGGCGGGCTCGGGCGATGTTCTTGCGCACCAGCGGGCTTTGGGCATCAAGTGCCTTGTCCAGCAGGGCGAGGGCTCGTTGCCCAGGTGCGGCTGCCGCCGGGTCCGCCTCGTCGGAGGCACCTGTTGCCATACCTTGGACTCCATAGGTCGTTACGTCCCAACTGGGCCTCTCACCTAACCAGTTGGTTGATCGCTGCGCTAGATGGAAGCCGATCCGGGGTCTCTCCCAAGCGTCCCCCGACAGGCACCAGAGACGCAGGAAGGGCCTGATCCCCGTGAGCATCAGGCCCTTGGCGTCATCTTCCGGCTTAGTCCACCCGCCCCAACACCACCGGCGAAGCCGCGAACTCCGTGCCCGTCGGCGCGATGTCGAACGACCCCTCCGTAGCCTCCAGCGCGTAGCCGAACCGCTCCGGCGTGTCCGTGTGCAGGGTCAGCAGGGGCTGGCCCGCGACCACCGCGTCCCCCGGCTTCGCGTGCAGCTCCACACCCGCTCCCGCCTGCACCGGGTCCTCCTTGCGGGCGCGGCCCGCGCCGAGGCGCCAGGCGGCGATGCCGATGTCGTAGGCGTCGAGGCGGGTGAGGACGCCGGAGGCGGGGGCCGTCACCACGTGCTGCTCGCGGGCGACGGGGAGAGCCGCGTCCGGGTCGCCGCCCTGGGCGGCGATCATGCGGCGCCAGACGTCCATCGCGGAGCCGTCGGCCAGGGCCTTGGCCGGGTCGGCGTCCTTGAGGCCGGCCGCGTCGAGCATCTCGCGGGCGAGCGCGAGGGTCAGCTCGACGACGTCCGCCGGGCCGCCGCCCGCGAGGACCTCGACGGACTCCCGGACCTCGAGGGCGTTGCCCGCGGTGAGGCCGAGCGGGGTGGACATGTCGGTGAGGAGGGCGACCGTCTTCACGCCGTGGTCGGTGCCGAGGCCCACCATGGTGGAGGCCAGCTCACGCGCGTCCTCGATGTTCTTCATGAAGGCGCCGGAGCCGACCTTCACGTCCAGGACCAGGGAGCCGGTGCCCTCCGCGATCTTCTTCGACATGATCGAGGACGCGATCAGCGGGATCGCCTCCACCGTGCCGGTCACGTCGCGCAGCGCGTACAGCTTCTTGTCGGCCGGGGCCAGGCCGTCACCGGCCGCGCAGATCACCGCGCCGACGCCGTCCAGCACGGAGAGCATCTCCTCGTTGGAGAGCAGCGCGCGCCAGCCGGGGATGGACTCCAGCTTGTCCAGGGTGCCGCCGGTGTGGCCGAGGCCGCGCCCGGAGAGCTGCGGGACGGCCGCGCCGCACGCGGCGACCAGCGGGGCCAGCGGAAGCGTGATCTTGTCGCCGACGCCGCCCGTGGAGTGCTTGTCGGCGGTCGGCCGGGACAGCGAGGAGAAGTCCATGCGCTCGCCGGAGGCGATCATCGCCGCGGTCCAGCGGGCGATCTCCCGGCGGTCCATCCCGTTGAGCAGGATCGCCATGTTGAGGGCGGCCATCTGGTAGTCGGCGACCTCGCCGCGGGTGTACGCGTCGATGACCCAGTCGATCTGCTCGTCGGTCAGTGCGGCGCGGTCCCGCTTGCTGCGGATGACGGAGATGGCGTCCATGGCCAGGGAGTTCCTTCCGGGAGGTGCAGGTGTACGGCCCCCCTGTTCGCAGAGCGAGCAGGGGGGCCGCACGGACTTACTTGGTGAGATGGTCCGGGCCGAAGGCCTGCGGCAACATCTCGGAGAGCGGGAGGACGCCCTCGGGGGTGTCCAGCAGCAGCGAGGGCCCGCCGAACTCGTACAGGAGCTGCCGGCAGCGGCCGCACGGCACGAGGAGGGCGCCGGTGCCGTCCACACAGGTGAAGTGTGTCAGGCGCCCGCCGCCGGTGCGCTGGAGGTGCGAGACCAGCCCGCACTCGGCGCACAGCCCGAGCCCGTAGGAGGCGTTCTCCACGTTGCAGCCGGTGACCGTACGGCCGTCGTCGACCTGGGCGGCCACGCCGACCGGGTAGCCCGAGTAGGGGGCGTAGGCGTGGGCCATGGCCTCGCGGGCCTCGGCGCGCAGCTTCTCCCAGTCGAACGCGGTCGCGGTGGTCACTTGCCCTGCCCCTTCCGGTACCGCATGCCGTCCGCCTTCGGCATCCGCAGCCGCTGCGCGGACAGCGACAGCACCAGCAGCGTGACGACGTACGGGGTGGCGCCGACGAAGTCGCTCGGGACCTCGTCGGTGAACAGGTACCAGGCCAGGACCAGTACGGCCATGACCGCGCTGATCACGCCCTGCCAGAGCGCCTTGCGGTAGAGCTTCCAGCCCGCGAGGGCGGCGAGCAGCACGACCAGCAGGAGCAGCAGGGCGTGCACGGTGACGCCGCCGTTGCGGAGCTGGAGGGCGTCGGAGTAGCCGAACAGGCCCGCACCCATGGCGAGACCGCCGGGACGCCAGTTGCCGAAGATCATCGCGGCGAGACCGATGTAGCCGCGGCCGCCGGTCTGGCCCTCCAGGTAGGTGTGCGAGGTGACCAGCGCGAGGAAGGCGCCGCCGAGCCCGGCGAGACCGCCGGAGACGGCGACGGCCGCGTACTTGTACTGGTACACGTTCACGCCCAGGGACTCCGCCGCGACCGGGTTCTCGCCGCAGGAGCGCAGGCGCAGGCCGAACGAGGTCCGCCACAGCACCCACCAACTGCCCACGAAGAGCAGCACGGCGAGGATCGTGACCACGGACACGTCGGTGACGATACCGCCGAGAATGCCCGCGATGTCGGAGATGAGGAACCAGTGGTGTTGCTCGACCGAGTGCAGCGCGTCGGAGAGTCCGGGCACGGTGACGTCACCGAGCGAGTTCACCGGCGGGGACTGCTTCGGGTTGCCGCCCGCCTCGGCGGCCGTGCCCTCGGCGAAGAACAGCTTGGCGAGGTACTGGGTGGCGCCCAGCGCGAGCAGGTTGATCGCCACACCGGAGACGATGTGGTCGACGCCGAAGGTCACCGTGGCGACCGCGTGCACCAGGCCGCCGAGGACGCCGAAGCCGACGCCGCACAGCAGGCCGAGCCAGGGGCTGGACTGCCAGCCGATCCAGCCGGCGCCGAAGGTCCCGAGGATCATCATGCCCTCGAGGCCGATGTTGACCACGCCGGCCCGCTCGGACCACAGGCCCGCGAGGCCCGCGAGCCCGATCGGCACCGCGAGCCCGAGGGCCGCGCTGACCTGACCCTCGGAGGTGAGCTGGTTGGCCCCGGTGATGACCCGGACCACGGCCACGAGCAGCAGCGCACCGCCGACGATCATGAGAATCTTCGCGAGCGAACGGCCCGCCGGCTGGGCGGCGTTGTCCGCCTTGGGCGCCGCGGGCGGCGGCGCGTCCGTCATCGTGGCGGTCATCACGCCACCTCCTGCATCTCGGTCGGGGCGGCGGCGCGGGCGGCCAGCTCGGCGCCGACCCGCTGCTGCTGGCGCTTGAGGCCGTAGCGGCGCACGACCTCGTAGGCGATCACGACGCACAGGACGATGACGCCCTGGATCACGCCGAGGATCTCCTTGTCGTAGCCCTGGAACTCCAGGTGGTTGGTGGTGCGCTCCAGGAAGCCCCACAGGAGGGCGCCCAGCGCGATGCCCACCGGGTTGTTGCGGCCCAGCAGCGCGATGGCGATGCCGGTGAAGCCGATGCCCGCCGGGAAGTCGTTGCTGAACTGGTGGCTGTCGTTGAGCAGGGTCGGCATGCCGATGAGACCGGCCACCGCGCCCGAGATGATCATGCTGGTGGCGATCATCTTCTTCACACCGACACCGCTCGCCGCGGCGGCCGTCTCGGACTGGCCGACGGTGCGCAGGTCGAAGCCGAACCGGGTGCGGCCGAGCACGAACCAGTAGCCGATGCCGACGATCACGGCGACGACGATGAAGCCCCACAGGATGCCCGCCGGGCCGGTGTCGATCTGGAAGAACCAGGAGGACTCCGGCAGCGGCTTGGTGGAGACCAGCGTGCCGGCCTTGTCGAGCTGGCCGAGCTGGCTGGGCTGGAGCAGGTAGCCGATGATCGCGGTGGCGATCGAGTTCAGCATGATCGTGGCGATGACCTCGCTGACACCCCGGGTCACCTTGAGGATGCCGGCGATGGCCGCCCACAGGGCGCCGGTCACCATGGCGGCCAGGATGATCAGCGGGATGGCGAGCCAGCCGGGCACGGTCAGCGCGCCGCCGAGGACGGCGGCGACGAACGCGGCGAGCCGGTACTGGCCGTCGACACCGATGTTGAACAGGTTCATGCGGAAGCCGATGGCCACCGCGACACCCGCGAGGTAGTACGTCGTCGCCTTGTTCAGGATGTAGACCTGGCTGTCCGAGGCGAAGCCGTACGTCACCATGTCGCTGAACGCGGCGCCGGGGCTCTTGCCGGTGGCCAGGATCACCAGGGCGGTGACCAGGAGGGCCGCGACGATGGCCAGCAGCGGCGCCGCGATGCCGAGGAGCAGCCGCTCCTTGTCGATCCGTGAGGTCAGCTTGTTCATCGCGCGTCGTCCTCTATGTGCTCCAGGTGGCCGGAGGCCGCTCCCGTCATGGCGGAGCCCAGCTCCTCGGGCGTGATCGTGCAGGGGTCGGCGTCGGCGACCAGGCGGCCGCGGTACATCACCCGCAGGGTGTCGGAGAGACCGATCAGCTCGTCCAGGTCGGCGGAGATCAGCAGGACCGCGAGTCCGTCGCGGCGGGCCGCGCGGATGTAGTCCCAGATCGCGGCCTGCGCGCCGACGTCCACACCGCGGGTGGGGTGGGCGGCGATGAGCAGCTTGGGGCTGTGGCTCATCTCGCGGCCGACGATCAGCTTCTGCTGGTTGCCGCCGGACAGCGAGGCCGCGGTGACGTCGATGCCCGGGGTGCGCACGTCGTAGTCGGCGACGATGCGCTCGGTGTCCGTGCGCGCCGCCTTCGGGTCCAGCAGGCCGCGGCGGGAGTTGGGGCGCTCGGTGACATGGCCGAGGATGCGGTTCTCCCACAGCGGCGCCTCGAGCAGCAGGCCGTGCCGGTGGCGGTCCTCAGGGATGTAGCCGATGCCCGCCTCGCGGCGGCGGCGGGTGGGGACGTGGCTGACGTCGGCGCCGTCGAGCGTGACCGTGCCGGCGTCCGGGTCGCGCATGCCCATGATCGCCTCGACCAGCTCGGACTGGCCGTTGCCCTCCACGCCGGCGATACCCAGGACCTCGCCCTTGTGGATGGTGAAGGAGATCTCGTCGAGGATGACGCGCTCGATGCCGTCCAGGTCGGTCTGGGCCAGGTGCAGCCCGTCGACCTGAAGGAGGGCGACGTCGGTGACGGTCGACTCCTCCGTCTCCGGGGTGGGCAGCTCGCTGCCGACCATCAGCTCGGCGAGCTGCTTGGGCGTGGTGGTGCTGGGCTCGGCCGTGCCGACCGTGGTGCCGCGCCGGATGACGGTGATCTCGTCGGCGACCGACAGCACCTCGCCCAGCTTGTGCGAGATGAAGATGACGGTCAGGCCCTCGGCCTTCAGCTCCCGCAGGTTGTCGAAGAGTGCGTCGACCTCCTGGGGCACCAGCACGGCCGTCGGCTCGTCCAGGATCAGGGTCTTGGCGCCGCGGTAGAGGACCTTGAGGATCTCCACGCGCTGGCGGTCGGCGACACCGAGGCGCTCCACGAGCACGTCGGGGCGGACGCCCAGGCCGTACGCGTCGGAGATCTCCCTGATCTTCGTACGGGCCTTGGCGCCGATGCCGTGCAGCTTCTCCGCGCCGAGGACTACGTTCTCCAGCACGGTGAGGTTGTCGGCGAGCATGAAGTGCTGGTGCACCATGCCGATGCCGCGCGCGATGGCGTCACCGGGGTTGCCGAAGGTGACCTGCTCGCCGTGGATGGTGATGGTGCCTTCGTCCGGCTGCTGCATGCCGTAGAGGATCTTCATCAGGGTGGACTTGCCGGCGCCGTTCTCGCCGCACAGGGCGTGGACGGTGCCCGGGCGGACGGTGATGTCGATGTCGCGGTTGGCGACGACGCCGGGGAAACGCTTGGTGATGCCGCGGAGTTCGACGGCAGCGGGAGGGCTGGACGCGTTGATGGCGCACTCTCCTCGGGGAAGGGGGATGCGGAGGGATGCGAGGGGGAAGCCAGGCGTCGGCGACGCTAGCGCGACAACTCAGTACTACACGCGTAGAGTTGACACATTGTTACGGCCCGGCGGGGAGCACCTGAGGCGCCCCCACGCCGAGCCGGGGTCCTTGACGGACCCATCAGGTCACGGGGTGGTCTTGACCTTGATGGAGCCGTCGACGATCTTCTTCTTCGCGGCGTCCAGCTTGGCCTGGATGTCGTCGATGAAGCCGCCGCTGGTGGACAGCGAGACGCCGTCCTTGGCGAGGGAGTAGCTGTTGACGCCGGCCAGCGCCTTGCCGTCGTGGACGGACTTCACGAAGTCGTAGACGCCGAGGTCGACGTTCTTGACCATCGAGGTGAGGATCGAGCCCTTGTACTTGGCGAGACCCGGGATGTTGTACTGGTCCGAGTCGACGCCGATCGCCCAGGCGCCCTTCTTGCCGTTGACGGCCTCGATCGCACCGTTGCCGGAGGAGCCGGCGGCGGAGTAGATCACGTCGGCGCCGTTGTCCAGCATGCCCTGCGCGGCTTCCTTGCCCTTGTCGGGGCTGGCGAAGCCGGAGGTGTCCGAGCCGTGGCTCAGGTACTGGGTGTCGACCTTGATCTTGGAGTTGGTGTCCTTGACGCCCTGGACGAAGCCCGCCTCGAACTTCTTGATCAGGGGGACGTCCACACCGCCGATGAAGCCGACGTGCGACTTCTTCGTCTTCAGCGCGGCGGCGACGCCGGCCAGGTAGGAGCCCTGCTCCTCGGTGAAGGTGATGCTGTCGACGTTGGGCGCGTCCACGACCGAGTCGACGATGCCGAAGCTGGTCTTGGGGTACTTCTTGGCGACCTTGCCCATGGACTGCGCGTACGCGTAGCCGACACCGATGATCGGGTTGAAGCCCGCGTCGGCCAGGTCGGAGAGGCGCTGCTCGCGGTCGGCCTCGGTGTCGGTGGTCTTGGCGGTCAGCTCCTTGACGGAGCCGCCGAACTCGTCCTTCGCCTTGTCGGCACCGCGCGCGGCGGAGTCGTTGAAGGAACGGTCACCACGGCCGCCGACGTCGAAGGCGAGACCGATCTTGACACCCTTGCCGTCACCGGAGGAGGAGGACGACTTGTCGTTCTCGGAGGAGGTGCTGCCACAGGCCGTGGCAGAAAGGGCGAGAGCTGCGGTGGCTATACACGCAGCGGAAAGCTTGGCTACCCGGCGCACGGGAAGGCTCCTTCACCTGACCTGAGCGCCACCATGGCGCTTGGTGGAAGCGTCTGACGACGCCCCGGCCGAGACGCCCCGTCGGCGTCGGCTTCGCGGCATCGTAACGCGCGTAGATGTCAGAAAAACACCTCTCGGGCAGCCGTTATCGAACCGAGGCAAACGGCACTTGAACTCGATCTACCGAGCCTCGGTCCGCCATGTTTCGGGGCGGATACGAATGGCCTGCGGATGTGTTGCGCGAACGGCCCCCGCATGCCTCGCGGGGGCCGTCCGTGTGCTGCCGTGCGGGGCAGGTCAGACCTCGGGCGACGCCATCAGCGCGGCCGCGGTGAAGAGTTCGACGCCGACCGTGATCGCGTTCTCGTCGGCGTCGAAGTCACCCTGGTGCAGATCGCGTACGGTCCGCTCGCCGGGGCGGCGGACGCCGAGGCGGGCCATGGCGCCGGGGACGTGCTCCAGGTACCAGGAGAAGTCCTCACCGCCGAGGCTCTGCTCGGTGCTCTCCACCGAGTCCAGCCCGCAGCGGGTGACCATCGCGCGGCGCAGCAGCTCGGCGGACTCCCGGTCGTTGACGACCGGCGGCACCCCGCGCACGTAGGTGATCTCCGACTTGGCGCCGTGCAGGGTGGCGACCTCGTCGATGGCGGCGTGCACGATGTCGGGCGCGTCCCGCCAGGCGTCCAGGTCCAGGCAGCGGACGGTGCCGGAGAGTTCGGCGTGCTGCGGGATGACGTTGGGGGCGTGACCCGACTCGATCCGCCCCCAGGTCAGGGCGAGTCCGCTGCGGGTGTCGACGCGGCGGGCGATCAGCGCGGGCACGTCGGTGGCGACGCGGGCGGCGGCGGTGACCAGGTCGGTGGTCAGGTGCGGCCGGGCGGTGTGCCCGCCGGGGCCGACCAGGGCCACGTCGAGCCGGTCGCAGGCGCTGGTGATCGGGCCGTGCCTGAGACCGATCCGGCCGCACTCCACCCTGGGGTCGCAGTGCAGGGCGAGGATGCGGCCGACGCCTTCGAGCGCGCCATCGGCGATGGCGGTCAGGGCGCCACCGGGGAGCTGCTCCTCGGCGGGCTGGAAGATCAGCCGCACCGGCCGGGACAGCATGCCCTGCGCGTGCAGCTCGGCGAGGACCAGGCCGGCGCCGAGCACGACGGTGGTGTGCACGTCGTGGCCGCAGGCGTGGGCGCGGTCGGGCACGGTGGACCGGTACGAGCAGTCCTTGGTGTCCGGGATGGGCAGCGCGTCGATGTCGGCGCGCAGGGCCAGCAGCGGTACGCCGGAGCGCTCGCCCTCGGTGTGCCCGATGTCGCAGATGAGCCCGGTTCCGGTGACCAGGACGCGGGGCTTCAGTCCGGCCCGCTCCAGCCGCTCCTTGATGGCGGCGGTGGTGCGGAACTCCTGGTTGCCCAGCTCGGGGTGCATGTGCAGGTCGCGGCGGAAGGCTACGAGCTCGGCGTGCAGTGATTCGCTGAGCGCGCCGGGGAGCACAGCACCGGGGAGGTCGGCCACGGTCTCTCGGGTCATCAATCGGTTCACCCTCTGAAGGGTAGGACGCCCGGACGGTCAACTGACCCTCGATCAACAAAAGTTCAGCCCGTTGGGGGGAGAAAACTTGACCGGCGGACGCATGGCGGTGGACTGGGTTGGGTAAAACCTTTCTTTCTCCCTCCACGGATACCACGCCAGCCGCCCCGGCGCTCGGTTTGTCCATGGACCGGACCCGCGCGGCGTGGCGGCGCCGGTAGGGTGCGGCGGCGTGACCGACAGCACCGCGGACTTCCTGCACACCACCCGCTCGTCCTACGACGCGATCGCCAAGGAGTACGCCGAGCGGTTCCCCTCGGGCCTCCTCCACCCCCTGGACCGCTCCCTGGTCAGCGCTTTCGCCGAGCTGGTCAAGGAGAACGGCCCGGCCCCGGTGGCCGACCTGGGCAGCGGGCCGGGGTTCGTCACCGCCCTGCTGGACAGCCTCGGCGTGCCGGTGTTCGGGGTGGACCTCTCCCCCGCGATGGTGACCCTGGCCCGTGCGGCCCATCCGCGCCTGCGCTTCCACGTCGGCTCGATGACCGCGCTGGACCTCCCGGACGCCACCCTGGGCGGCATCCTGGCCCTCTACTCCACGATCCACGTCCCGGACGACACCCTCCCCAGTGCCTTCGCCGAGTTCCACCGCACCCTGCGCGCCGGCGCCCCCGTCCTGCTGGCCTTCCAGACCGGCGACGCCGACCACCTGCACCTGACGGAACGCTTCGGCCACGAGATCGACCTGGACTACTACATGCGCTCCCCTGCGGCCATCGCCGCCCGCCTCACGGAAGCGGGCCTGACCCTGGTGGCGTCCGTGGTCCGCGAGCCGCAGGGCGAGGAGGCCCGGGCGCGGGGGTTCGTGCTGGCGCGGAAGGACTGACCCTCACGGAAGACTGGGCCTCAGGTCCCCGGTACCACCGTCGTCAGCCGGTGTGTGTCGCGGGCCGTGCCCGTCACCCCGGAGAGGAAGCCCTGGGCTCGTGGGGAGGCGTGGGCGGTGAGCCAGGCGGGGTCTATGTCGCAGACCGCCACGCGGACGCCGGTGCCCTTCAGGGCGAGGGGCAGGGTGTGGACGACCGTGGAGGGGAAACTCAGCACGGTGCTGCCGATCGGGCCCCGGCGGGCGATCAGTTCCAGGGGGAGGTCGGGGCGGACGACCTCCAGGCCGGTCTCGGTGGCCAGCCGGTGCAGCTTCGGGGTGCTCTCGCGCCGGTGGGCGAAGTACCGGGTGGCGCCGTGGGCCTTGGCCAGGGCCTGGACGGCCGCGAGGTAGCGGTCGGCGTCGACCACACCGGTCTCCACCAGGGAGGTGCCGACCAGGTCGGCGGTCTTCGTCACGCGGGGCGGTCCGAAGCGGGCGCGGGTCCAGGCGAACTCGTTGGCGGTGACCGTGACGCCGTCCGGGGTCTCGGTCACCGGCATCGCGGAGAAGACCTCCACGCGCCGGCCGCCGCTCGGGGTGAGGCGGCGCCGGGCGGTGGCGGAGACCGGGGCGAAGAGCAGGTCACGGGGGCCCGGCGGGCCGCCCTTGCGGTGCCAGCGCACCAGGCGCTCCCCGCGGGCCAACTGGGCGACGAACTCCATGGTGGCGGTGCCGTCGTCCACCACGACCAGCTCGGGCGCACGGGTGATCGTGAGCAGGAGCTGTACGTAGCGGGAGAACGGGTCGCCCATGACGATCCGGCCGGCCCGTCTGAGCGCCCCGGCCAGCGTGCCGACGGTCTGGAACGGGGCACTCGCGCCGCCCCGCGCCTCCTCCCAGCGCACCTCGTACCCCTCGTCCCGGGCGAGGTCGGCCATGCGGCGCAGTTGGCCCCGGGTCATGGGGTCGGTGGGGGCGAGCACGACGAGCGTCAGTCCCGCCCCGGCCCCCTCGCGCGCGGGCACCCCGCCCGCGTGGGCCCACTCCAGTACGTTCAGCAGTTGCACCGGGCTCTCCACGAAGGCGAGCGTGCGGGCAGGGGGGCCGGGGTGTCCGGCGCGAGGGCTCATGGGGGGTTGTGACCGTCCCGTCGTAGAGCAGTCGGGCGAGTTGGGGTCAGACCGTGACCGGCTCGCCCGCGGCGGCGGCGATCTCCGCCTCGGCGACCACACCGGAGACCCGGCGCAGCTTCTTCATCGGGCCCAGCTCGGAGTCGTAGACCTTCTTGACGCCGTCGCCGAGGGACGCCTCGATGGCGCGGATGTCGCGGACCAGGCGCATCAGGCCCTGCGGCTCGACGGAGGCGGCCTGGTCGGAGCCCCACATGGCGCGGTCGAGGGTGATGTGGCGCTCGACGAAGACGGCGCCGAGGGCGACCGCGGCCAGCGTGGTCTGCAGGCCCGTCTCGTGGCCGGAGTAGCCGATCGGGACGTTCGGGAACTCCTTCTCCAGCGTGTTGATGACGCGGAGGTTCAGCTCCTCGGCCTTGGCCGGGTAGGTGGAGGTGGCGTGGCAGAGCAGGATGTTCTCCGAGCCGAGCACCTCGACCGCGTGGCGGATCTGCTTCGGGGTGGACATGCCGGTGGAGAGGATCACCGTGCGGCCGGTGGCGCGCAGGGCGCGCAGCAGCTCGTCGTCGGTGAGGGAGGCGGAGGCCACCTTGTGGGCGGGCACGTCGAACTTCTCCAGGAAGGCGACGGCCTCGGTGTCCCACGGGGAGGCGAACCAGTCGATCCCCTTCTCCTTGCAGTACTCGTCGATCTGGCGGTACTCGTCCTCGCCGAACTCCACGCGGTGGCGGTAGTCGATGTAGGTCATCCGGCCCCAGGGGGTGTCGCGCTCGATGTCCCACTGGTCGCGCGGGGTGCAGATCTCCGGGGTGCGCTTCTGGAACTTCACGGCGTCGCAGCCGGCCTCGGCGGCGGCGTCGATCAGCTTGAAGGCGTTCTCCAGCTCACCGTTGTGGTTGATGCCGATCTCGCCGGTGACGTAGACCGGGCGGCCGGGGCCGGCCTCGCGGGAACCGAAGGTGCGGAGGCGGGAGTTGCTGCTCATCAGGGTGTTCCTTACTTGCTGTGGGACGTGGGGACGGGGTCGGGAAGGGTGTCGAGGGAGGGCCCGAGGAGCCAGCCCGCGATCTCCCGGATGGCGCCGTAACCGCCGGGGACGGTGGTGACGGCGCGGGCGGCGCCGCGTACGGCGTCGTGGGCGTCGGCGACCGCGACGGGCCAGCCGACGAGGGCGAGGCAGGGCAGGTCGTTGACGTCGTTGCCGGCGTAGAGCACCCGCTCGGGGGCGATGCCCTGCTCCTCGCACCACTGCTTGAGGGCGAGGTCCTTGCGGTCGATGCCGTGCAGCACCGGCAGCCGGAGCTTGCGGGCGCGGGCGGCGACGACGGGGTTCTGCTCGGTGGACAGGATCAGCGTCGGCACCCCGGCGCGGCGCAGCGCGGCGATGCCGAGCCCGTCGCCCCGGTGCACGGAGACGAACTCCCGCCCGTCGGTGTCGATCAGCACCCGGTCGTCGGTCTGGGTGCCGTCGAAGTCGAGGACGACGGCGTCGATGTCGTCGCGGGTGGGCAGCGCGCCGGCCGGGACGGTGTCCAGCAGCGGTGCCAGGGCGCGGGCCCGGGCCAGGTCGTGCGGGTCGTCGATCTCCAGCACGCGGGCGGGGTCGGTGCGGACCAGCTCGGTGCGGCCGAAGAACCGGTGCCCGTGGGCGCGGAAGCCGGTGACGTCCATCGCGTAGGCGGCGCCGGTCTCCAGCAGGTCCTGGGGGCGGTCCTGGCGGCGGGGGCGTACGGCCTTGTCGTGGTTGACGCCATAGCCGGTGCCGGGCTCGGCCGGGTCGTCGTCGCGCCACACGAAGCCGTGGAAGGGGGCGACGGTGACGGCGGTGTCGGCGCCGTCGCGGACGACCGCCTCCGCGACCCGGCCGATGTCGTCGGCGAGCAGGAAGGGGCTGGTGCACTGCACGAGCAGCACCACGTCGACGGCTGCCCGGGCGCGCTCCTCGAAGGCGTCCAGGGCGTGCAGCACGGCGGCCTCGGAGGTGGCGGTGTCCCCGGCGATGGCGGCGGGCCGGGTGACGACCTCGGCGCCGGCCGCGCGGGCCGCGGTGGCCACGGCCGCGTCGTCGGTGGAGACGACGACGTCGGTGACGGCGGGGGCGGCCAGGCAGGCGCGCACCGCGCGGGCCACCAGCGGGACGCCGCCCACGGGGGCGAGGTTCTTGGCGGGCACCCCCTTGGAGCCGCCGCGCGCCGGGATCACGGCGAGCACCCGGCGCGGCGGGTCGCCCGGATCGGCGGGCCAGTGGGTCATGGGGTCAGCTCCTTGGGAGGAAGAGGGTGCGGTGTTCACAGCTCGCCCATCCGCCGGATCACCGGGGCGACCCGCTGGACGCCGTGCCGGTAGGCGCCGCGGGCGGCCCGGCGCACGATCTGCCGGACGGGTCCGGCCTCCGCGCGGGTGGCGGGGCTGCCGGGCAGCGGGGCGCCGTCGGGGCCGAGGTGGTGGCGGGCGAGGATGCCGGGCAGATAGCCGGGCGCGGTCTCGGGGGTGTAGTAGGGGTCGAGCGGCGGCAGCGCGCCGGACCGCTCCAGCAGGGCGGCGATCCGGGTGCGGGCGGCGTCGAAGGCGGTGGCGTACGGGCCGTCGGCGGCCACGCCCTGCCGGGCCAGCCACTCCGGGTCGGGCTCCGGGCGGTGCCCGGCGTCCAGCCGGTCCCAGGAGGTCAGGCAGCCGGAGCCGAGGAAGTGGTGGTTGCCCAGCGCCTCCCGCACCCCGAGGTCGGTCAGTACGGCCGTGGGGACGCGCCGGTGCAGGGACTCCAGGGCGGCGGTGGAGCTGACGGTGACCAGCAGGTCGGTCCGGTCCAGCACCTCGCCCATGTGCCCGTACACCAGATGGAGGTTGGCCGGCAGCTCCCGCCCCCGGACCAGCTTCTGGTACGGCAACTCCTCGATGTGCGTGGTGTGTTCGCCCGGCTTGGAGCGCAGCTTGAGCAGCACCTCGCGCTCGGGGTGGCGCCGGGCGTGGGCGATGAGCCTCTCCAGCAGGTAGGTCCGGTCCGCGCGGTTCTCCGGTACGGAGGGCTGCGCGGCGAACGTCACGGTGCAGGGGGCCCGTTCACCCGCGTACGCCTCCCCGCCGAGGAACGGCAGCGCGACCTCGGTGACCGCGCCCGCGTCCGCGCCGACCCCCTCGTACACGGCGCGGAACCGGTCCGCGTCCTGGGCCGAGTTGGCGAGGACGAGGTCGGCGCCGTGCCGCAGCAGGAGGCCGTCGGCGAGCTTCTCGTAGACGACACCGACGTAACCGGTGACGACCACCGGGCGCGGGCCGCTGCCCCAGGCGTGCCGGAGGCCGTGCAGCATGGCCTGCACACCGCCGCCGACCAGCGCGAGGACGAGGATGTCGTAGGACTCCCCGGTCATGGCGCGCAGGAACTCCGCGCCGGTGACCTCCCGGAGCGAGTCGGCGGTGGCGCCGGTCTCCGCGAGCTGGCGGGGCGTCGGGGTGGCCCGGCCCCGCAGGAGGTAGCCGTCGAGCCGTCCGGCAGCGGCGGGAGCGATACGGCGCGCGGTGAGCGCGCCCCACTTCCACCGGGTGTCGGAATCGGCGAGGACGGCGATCCGCGGGGACTTCGTTGCACTTGCTGGCACGCCGAAGACGCTAGGAAGCGATTCGTAGGTCCCGCCCAACCCGAACTCAACAAACGGTTAACAGCACATCGACGAATGGGGATTCGGGCCCGGATCGGGGTTCGGGAAAACCCGGTTCACGGCTTCGCCACGCGTCGTTCACCCGGTATCAAGACGAGCGTCGACCTGAATGCCGGGCCCCGCCCTAACGTCCTCGGCGTGGTCAAGCTCTCGGTCATCGTGCCGTTCTACAACGTGCAGCAATACGCGCCGGACACATTGAGGAGTCTTCGTGCGAACGCGCGGGACGATTACGAGTTCATTCTCGTGGACGACTGTTCCCGCGACGGGACACCGGGCATCCTCGAGCGCGCCGAACGCGAACTGCCGGGCGCCGTCGTCGTCCGGCACGAGCGCAACGGCGGGCTGGCGACCGCCCGCAACACCGGTCTGGACCGGGCGCGCGGCCAGTACCTGACGTTCCTCGACGGCGACGACTGGCTCGCCCCCGGCTACTACGACCAACTTGTGCGGCACATGGATGAGTTGGGGTGCGACTTCCTGCGCACCGACCATGTCCAGTGCACCGCGCGGGCCCGGTCCGTGCACCGGGTGCCGCACGGCCGGCGCGGTGTCGTCCTGGACCCGAGGGCGGCCATCCTGCCAGCGGACCGGTCGACGTCGGTGGACTACGCGTACGCCTGGGCCGGGATCTACCACCGGCGGCTCGCGGACCGGGGACTGCTGCACTTCACGGACGGGCTGCGCACGGCGGAGGACCGGCCGTGGATCTGGCGGCTGCACCGGGAGGCGGAGTCGTTCGCCGTGGTGGGGCTGCTCGGCGTGTTCTACCGGCGCGGGGTCGCCTCCTCGCTGACCCAGATCGGCGATGTCCGCCAGCTCGATTTCCTGCGCGCGTTCGACCAGGTCATAGCGGAAACGGCCGCCGACCGGGATGCGGATTCCCTGCTGCCGAAGGCCGTGCGCACCTATTGCGCGATCATTTCCCACCATCTGGGAAGCATCGAAAGGTTCGAGCCACAGGTGGCGAGAAAACTGAAATCCCTGAGCGCGGCCGCCCTCCGGCGCATGCCGCAGGACGTGCTGAACGAGGCGCTGGACTCGATGGACCTCGCCCGCGCCACCCGGCTGCGCCGGCTGCGCCGCCGCCCCTCCCCCGCCGGAGCCGCCGCGTGACCACCCAGATCTTCCAGGCGTCCACGCTGTACGGCGTGGCCACGCTGGCCGCCGCCCTGGACTCCGGCTGCTTCGCCCCCGCCGACCGGCGCCTGCTGCTCGTCTGCAACAACGCGGCGACCCCGGAGACCACGCCCCCGCTGGACGAGATGCCCGGCTTCGAGCGGTTGCGGGACCGGTTCGACGACGTGCTGTCGTACAACGAGACCATCCACCCCTTCCACCCCGGCGGCTGGCTGCCCCGGGTGGACGACATGCCGCTGTGGCAGCGGTACTTCCGCCACGAGTGGGGACTGGGGGACGCCCACGTCGAGTTGGCGGTCGAGTCGATCCAGGTCAACCCGTCGCTGGCGCTCGCGCAGATCTTCACCGGCGCCCCGGTCACGGTCTACGCCGACGGCCTGATGAGTTACGGCCCCACCCGCAACAAGATCGACCCGCTGGTCGGCACCCGCGTGGACCGGCTGCTCCACCTCGACCTGGTGCCGGGCCTTCAGCCGCTGCTGCTCACCGAGTTCGGGGTCCCGGCCGAGATCGTGCCGACCGCCGCCTTCACCAAGGTGCTGGCGGAACTCGCCGGTACCGGTGACGAGTTGCCCGCGGTCGAGGAACCCGCGCTGCTGCTGGGCCAGTACCTCTCCGCGCTGGACATCCTCACCCCGGACGAGGAGGAGGCACTGCACGTCCGCATGCTGCGCGGTGCGGTCCAACTGGGCCACAACCGCGTGGTGTTCAAGCCGCACCCCACCGCACCGGCTCGCTACGCCCGCACCCTGGAGGAGGAGGCGGAGCGGCTCGGGGCGGACCTCACGGTGCTGGACACCCCGGTGCTGGCGGAGGTGCTGTACCAGCGGATGCGCCCGGCACTGGTCGTCGGCTGCTTCTCCACCGCCCTGCTGACCGCCGCCACGCTCTACGGCCTGCCCGTGGCGCGGGTCGGCACCGGCACCCTGCTGGAGCGGCTCGCCCCGTACGAGAACAGCAACCGGGTGCCGGTCACCGTGGTGGACGCGCTGCTGCCCGAGCTGGGTGACCGGGCGGCCGTCACCGAGGGGCGGCGCGGCATGGAGGTCACCGAACTGGGCTCGCTGGTGCGCGCGGTGGGCTTCGCCATGCAGCCCAAGATCCTGCCCCGGCTGCGCGCCGAGGTCGAGGGCTTCCTCGCCCGGCACCTGGACCCGGCCACCCTGCGCTACTTCAAGCGCCGTCGGCTGACCGTGCTGGGGCTGCCCGGCGGGGTGCCCGCGCAGCTCGCGTTCATCCCGCGCAACGCCACCGTCCGCCGGGTGGCCCGCCGCGCGCGCGGCCTGCGCCGGACCGCCCGCGGCTGAACCCCCTGTCACCGACCGTCTCGACGCCAAGGACTGCACAGATGACCGCCACCTCGCCGCTCGCCCCGCCCGCCGGCCTCTCCCAGCCGGTCGCCACCGGGGCGCGCGGGCGGCTGCTCGCCCTGGACGGGCTCCGGCTCGTGGCCGCGCTGATGGTGTGCCTGTACCACTACACCGGGCGCGGCGGGACGATATCGGAGTCCTGGCACCAGAGCCCGTCCGAGGTCTTCCCCCGGCTCTCCCAGATCGCCCCCTACGGCTGTCTGGGCGTGCAGTTCTTCTTCGTGATCAGCGGTTTCGTGATCTGCATGAGCGGCTGGGGCCGCACGCTCGGCGACTTCTTCCGCTCCCGCGTGGCCCGGCTGTATCCCGCGTACTGGGTGGCGCTGGTGCTGGTCACCGGGGCGGCCTTCGTGCTGCCGGTGGTGGTGCATCCGGTGCGGGCGGACGAGTTCCTGGTCAACCTGACCATGCTCCAGCAGCCGATGGGCGCCTCCCGGATACTCGGCGTGTGCTGGACGCTCTGGGTGGAGGTCCGGTTCTACGCGCTGTTCGCCCTGTTCGTCGTGTGGCGCGGGGCGACCTACCGGCGCGTCGTGCTGTTCGCCTGCGTCTGGACGCTGGCCGCCGCGATCTCCACCACCGCGGGCAACGCCCTCACCGACGCGCTGGTCATGCCGGAGTACGCGCCGTTCTTCGTCGGCGGACTCGCGCTGTACCTGGTCCACCGCTTCGGCGGCAGCCCGCTGCTGTGGGGCCTGGTGGCGATGTCCTGGCTGCTCGGGCAGAGCGCGGCCGTGCGCGGGCTGTGGCATCCGGGGGCGCAGGGCGACTTCACCCGGCACCCGGTGGTGATCGTCGCCGTGGTCACGCTGGCCTTCGCCTCGGTGGCGGCCGTGGCGCTGGGCTGGACCCGGTGGGCGTCCTGGCCGTGGCTGGTGACGGCGGGCGCGCTGACCTACCCGTTCTATCTGGTGCACGAGCACCTGGGCTGGTTCGCGGTCCGGGTGCTGCACCGGGGGCTGGGGCTCGCCGCGTGGCCGACGCTGGGGCTGACGGTGGCGGGGATGCTGATGCTGGCGTGGCTGCTGCACCGGTTCGTGGAGAAGCCGTTCGGACCCCGGCTGCGCCGGGCGCTCAAGAGCTGAGGGCCGGCCTCAGCGGATGCCGTACGTGGCCTCGATCCCGGCCACGATCAGTTTCAGGCCGTCCTCGAACTGCTCGTCGTAGTCGTCGAAGAGCAGCTTGCCGGCCTCGGCCGCGAGCGGGAACTCGGCGAGGCGGCGGGCCCGTTCCTCCACGTCGTACCCCTCGCGCCGCTCGCCGGGCAGCGGGCGCACGCCCTGTTCCTCGGTGACGAAGCCGATGGTGTACATGTTCGCCGTGCGCATCGCCTGCACCGCCTGGGCGAGGGTGAAGCCGGCGCCGGTGAAGACGCGCAGGTGGGACTCCATCGCGGGGGCGTGCTCGGTGCCGGTGAAGCGGGAGCCGCTGAAGACCTTGGCGCCGTCGCGGTAGCCGGTCAGCGCGGTGCGCAGGCCCCGGCAGGCCGCCGACAGCCGTTCCTGCCAGGTGTCGGCTGGGCCGAGCACCGCGCCGGCCGTCATCCGCCGGTACATCTCGGTCGCCATCTCGTCGAGCAGCGCCTGCTTGTGCTTGAAGTGCCAGTACAGCGCGGGTGCCTTGACATCCAGCTCGCGGGCGATGGCGCGCAGGGTCAGCCCGTCCAGGCCGGTCTCGTTCAACAGCCGCAGCGCGGTGTCGGCGACCTTGCGGCGGTCCAGGGGGGCGCGTCGTTCCGTACTCACGCTTGACAGCTTAACGCCGTTAAGGGCACGCTCGTGAGCAACGGCACTTAACAGCGTTAAGGAGATATGCCATGAATGCCCCGATGGATGTCGATGTGCTGGTGGTGGGGGCCGGTCCGACCGGGCTGACCCTCGGGGTGGACCTCGCCCGGCGCGGGGTGGACGCGCTCGTGGTGGAGCGGGCAGGCGCCCTGTTCCCCGGCTCGCGCGGCAAGGGCGTCCAGCCGCGCACCCAGGAGGTCTTCGACGACCTCGGCGTACTGGACGCGATCCGCGCCGCCGGTGGCCCGTACCCGCCCCGGATGATCTGGCGGGACGGCCGACAGGTCGGCGTACGGCCGATGTTCGAGCCGGTGGAGCCGACCGAGGGCGCCCCGTACACCGACCCGCTGATGGTCGCCCAGTGGCGCACCCAGGAGGTGCTCCACGCCCGGCTGACCGAGTTGGGCGGCCGGGTCGCCTTCGACCGCGAGCTGACCGGCCTGGAGCAGGACCCCGAGGGCGTGACCGCGCACTTCGCGGACGGTACGGCGGTGCGCGCGCGGTACGTGGTCGCGGCCGACGGCGGCCGCTCGGCGGTGCGGCGCGCGGTGGGGATCGGCATGACCGGGGAGACGGTGGACCCGAGCCCGTTCCTGGTCGCGGACGTGCGGATGCGGGGGCTCGACCGGGAGCACTGGCACGCCTTCCCCGGCGAGGACGGCACCGGCCTGATGCTGTGCCCGCTCGCCGGTACGGAGGACTTCCAGTTGGCCGCGCGGCTGCCCGAGGGCGAGACGCCCGACATGTCCCTGGAGGGCCTGCGCAAGCTGGTCGGCGCCGGTACGCATCTCGACCCCGAGGACCTCACCGAGGTGCGCTGGGCCTCGGAGTTCCGGCCGCGCGCGGCACTCGCGGCCCGGTTCCGGGCGGGCCGGGTCTTCCTCGCGGGGGACGCGGCCCACGTGCACTCCCCGGCGGGCGGGCAGGGGTTGAACACCAGCGTCCAGGACGCCTACAACCTGGGCTGGAAGCTGGGCGCGGTGCTGCGGGACGGCGCCCCGGAGACCCTGCTCGACACCTACGAGGAGGAGCGCCACGCCAACGCCGCCGCCATGCTGGACCTCTCCACGGGCGTGCACCGGGGCGAGGTCCAGCGGGGCAGGGCGACGGTCCAACTCGACCTGGGCCACCGCGAGTCGGCGCTGAGCGAGGACACCCGGGCCGAGCCCACGGATGTACGGGCGGGCGACCGCGCCCCGGACGGCACGGTGGCCGGCGTCCGCCTCTTCGACGCCTTCCGGGGCCCGCACTGGACCCTCCTGGGCGCCGAACTCCCCGGCGTACGCTCCCTGCCCGCCGCCCCGGCCTCCTACGGCCCCGGCGTCTTCCTGGTCCGCCCCGACGGCCACGTCGGCTGGGCGGGCGACTCGACCGAGGGGCTCGGCAGCTACCTCGCCCGCGTCGGCCTGGCCTGAACTAGCCCGCGGCGAGCGACAGCTTCACCGCGAAGCCGAGGAAGAGCACCCCGGCCGCCGAGGTGGCCGTCGCCGACAGCCGCCTGCGGCGGCGGAACGCGGCGGCCAGCTTGGTACCGCTGAAGATCAGGGCGCTGAGGTAGAGGAAGCTGGCGGCCTGGGCGAAGGCGCCGAGGACGACGAAGGACAGTGCCGGATAGGCGTAGGCCGGGTCCACGAACTGGACGAAGAAGGCCACGAAGAACAGGATCGCCTTGGGGTTGAACAAGCTGACCACCAGGGCCCGCCGGAACGGCCGCTCGGCCTCCGGCCCCTCCTCGGCCACGGCCTCCGCCACCACCGGCGCCCGCCGGGTCCGCCACATCTGCCAGGCGGCCCGCAGCATCCCGATCGCCAGCCAGGTCAGATAACCCGCACCGGCGTACTTCACGATCCCGAACAGCACCGCGTTGGCCTGGAGCAGCGAGGCCACCCCGGCCGCGGACAACGTCATCAGCACGGTGTCCCCGCACCACACCCCGGCGGCCGCCGTGTACCCCGGCCTGATCCCCTTCCGGGCGGCAACGGACAGCACATACAGCGAGTTGGGCCCCGGAAGCAGGATGATGAGCAGCAGCCCGGCCAGGTAGGCGGGCAGATCAATGACGCCGAACATGAGAGCGAGTGTCGCACGCGGGCGGTGGTGGCTCAGCGGGCGTCCGGTGGCTGATACATCCCCCACACCGAGCGCAGCGTGTCGCAGACCTCACCCAGGGTGGCGTGGGCGCGCAGGGCGCGTTTCATGGGTGGGAGGACGTTGGCCGTGCCCTCGGCGGCCTCGCGAAGGTCGGTCAGGGCGGCGTCGGCGGTACGGGTGTCGCGGCGGGATCGCAGCCGGGCGAGGCGTTCGCGCTGGCGGGTCTCCAGGGCGGGGTCCACGCGGAGCGGGGTGTAGGGCTCCTCCTCGTCCAGGCGGAAGCGGTTCACGCCGACGACGACCCGCTCCCCGGACTCCGTCTCGCGGGCGATCCGGTACGCGTTCCGCTCGATCTCGCCCTTCTGGTAACCGAGTTCGATGGCCGCCTCCGCCCCGCCCAGTTCCTCGACCCGGCGCAGCAGCCCCAGCGCGGCCCGCTCCACGTCGTCGGTGAGCCGCTCCACCGCGTACGACCCGGCGAAGGGGTCGACGGTCGCGGTCACGTCGGTCTCGTGGGCGAGGATCTGCTGGGTGCGCAGGGCGAGGCGGGCACTCTTGTCGGTGGGCAGCGCGAGGGCCTCGTCGAAGGCGTTGGTGTGCAGGGACTGGGTGCCGCCGAGGACCGCCGCGAGCGCCTGTACGGCGACCCGGACGAGGTTCGCCTCCGGCTGCTGGGCGGTGAGCTGGACCCCGGCGGTCTGGGTGTGGAAGCGCAGCATCCATGATTTCGGGTCCCGCGCCCCGAACTCCTCCCGCATGATCCGGGCCCACATCCGGCGCGCGGCACGGAACTTGGCGATCTCCTCCAGCAGGGTCGTACGCGCCACGAAGAAGAAGGACAGGCGCGGCGCGAAGTCGTCCACCTCCATGCCGGCCGCGAGCGCGGCGCGCACGTAGGCGACCGCGTCCGCCAGCGTGAAGGCGATCTCCTGCGCGGGCGAGGCTCCGGCCTCGGCCATGTGGTAGCCGGAGATCGAGATGGTGTTCCACCTCGGCAGCGCGTCGGCGCAGTAGGCGAAGAGGTCGGCGGTCAGCCGCAGCGAGGGGCGGGGCGGGAAGATGTAGGTGCCGCGGGCGATGTACTCCTTGAGGATGTCGTTCTGGACGGTGCCGGTCAGACGGTCGCCCCTGATGCCCCGCTCTTCCGCCACCAGCTCGTACAGGAGCAGCAGCACGGCCGCCGGGGCGTTGATCGTCATCGAGGTGGAGACCTGGTCCAGCGGAATCCCGTCGAACAGCTCCCGCATGTCCTCGATCGAGTCCACCGCCACCCCGACCCGGCCGACCTCGCCGCGTACGAGGGGCGCGTCGGAGTCGTACCCCATCTGGGTCGGCAGGTCGAAGGCGACCGAGAGGCCGGTGACGCCGTGGGCGATCAGGTCCCGGTAGCGGGCGCCCGACTCGGCGGCGGTGCCGAACCCGGCGTACTGGCGCATGGTCCAGGGGCGGCCGGTGTACATGGTCGGGTACACGCCACGGGTGTAGGGGTACGCGCCCGGTTCGCCCAGCTCGGTGGCGGGGTCCCAGCCGGTCAGTGCCTCGGGGCCGTAGACCGGCTCGATCGGCGTGCCCGACTCCGACTCTCGCGCCATGGCTGCCTCCGGAGGACTGCGCTCGCCTTCCACGATGCCTCGTTGTTCGGCGGCGGGCGCGCGGGGGAAGCATCCTCGGCATGAGGATTCCGGGGAGAACCGTCGCCCTGTTCGCCTCGGCCGCCGCCCTCGCCGTGGCGCTCGGAGGGTGCAAGCCGCCGCCGGAGGGGGCGGACGGGAAGCCCCAGTACCCGGTCCACTTCGACACGCCGTCGGGCCGGCCCCACACCGCCGGGGGCGCCCGGGTGCTGTTCTCGCGCGGGGACAGCGGGACCGGCGTGCGGGAGCTCCAGGCCCGGCTCCGTCAGGTGGAGTGGCTGAACGACGGGCCGACCGGGGAGTACGACGACCTCACCGAGCAGGCGGTCAGCGGGTTCCAGGGCAAGCGCGGGCTGCCCCGTACGGGCCGCGTGGACCCCGTCACCTGGCAGCGGCTCCAGGCCATGACGCACCGGCCGGGCAAGTGGGAGCTGTATCTGATGGGCGGCCAGCCCGCCGCCGCGCCCGACCCGCGCTGTCTGACCGGGCGGGTGCTGTGCGTGAGCAAGACCAGCCGGACCCTGCGGTGGATGGTCGACGGCCGGACGCTCACCACGGTCTCGGTCCGCTTCGGCTCGCAGTACACCCCGACCCGCGAGGGTGTGTTCAGCATCTACTGGAAGTCCCTGCACCATGTGTCGACGCTCTACGACTCCCCCATGCCGTACGCCATGTTCTTCAGCGGCGGCCAGGCGATCCACTACTCCTACGACTTCGCGGCGCACGGGTACGCGGGCGGTTCGCACGGGTGCGTGAACGTCCGGGACGAGGGGGCGATCGCGTCGCTCTTCGCGCAGGTCCGCAACGGCGACCGGGTCGTGGTCTACCGGTGAGGTGAGTGGGGGCGCGGGCGGGACCGGGGGAACGTGTCCCGCCCGCGCCGGTGCACGAGCCGTGAGGTACGGGGGGAACCCCGGCTCAGTGCGACGGCCGATGACCAGTCGGCTCACTCAGTACTGCGTCGTCGCGCCCAGAAACGTCACACCTTTCCGAAACAAATTTTCGGAACTGGCAAAGCCGCAGGTCAGAAGGGATTTGGCGGGTCGAGGGAAAGTTGAGGTGGAGGCGGGGGCGGGGGGTGCGGCCGTCGTCGTCGCCCTGGTCGTCGTCGTGTCGGCCGCTCGTCTCCTCGTCGCCCTTGCCGTCCGTGTCCCGGTGATCGTGGGTGCGGCCGTTCACCTCGGCGGCGGCGAGCAGGGCCCGGCAGTAGACCTCGACCCGGGTCGGGCCGCCCGCGAGGCCCTCCAGGGTCCGCCGGTTCCCGGCGTCCGGCTCCCGGCCTTCCCGCAGGTCACGGCAGGCCGTGGCGGCGGCCCACCAGCGGGCGCCGGGGCGGTGCGAGGGCTCGCCGGATGAGGGCTGGCCCGTGGCCTCACCCGTGCTCCCGGCCTCGTCGCGGGAGGCATCGGGTGCCGGTGCGCGGGGGGTGGCGTCCGGGGTGCCCGAGGTGCCGGGTGAGGGGGTCGGGGATGCCGGGTCACTGGGCCGGGCCGGGCTCTCGGCGGCGGAGACGGAGGCGCCGGGCCGGGGGGCGTCGTGCCGGAACGAGCCGGGCAGCACCCCGCTCCCCGCGGCCACCGCGACCCCGCCCAGCGTGCCGGCGGCCAGCGCCGCGGCGAGGCCGAGCCGGACGGGCCGGCCCCAGCGGGAGCGGCGGGCGGCGGGTGCGGGGGCGCCGATGCGGACGAGGCCCGCGTCGCCGTACCCGTACGCGCCCTCACGCGGGGCGGTGACCCGCGCGTCCCGGAACGCGGCCAACGCGGCCTTCTCACCGGGGAGTTCACCGAGCGCGGGGGCACCCTGGGCGGCCAGTGCGCCGAGCAGTCCGGCGAGCCGGCCGGCGGGGACGCGGGCGTCGTCGTCGACGGCTTCCAACGGCTCACCGCGCAGCAGACGTTCCGACGTCTCACCGTCCAGCCACTTGTCGTGCTCGTCGGCCATCACATGTCCTTCTGCGTCCGCGTACGCGTATGCGTCACACTCGCGGACCGCACCGCGCCACCGCGCGGCGTTCGCTGGGGCGGGAGCGCGTCGAGCCCTCCCGTCGATTCCGGATCGGCGCCGAGGAGTTCGGCCAGCCGCTTCAGCCCCCGGTGCGCGGCGGTACGGACGGCGCCCGCGCGCTTGCCGAGCGTCTCGGCGGCGGTCTTGGCGTCGAGCCCGACCACCACGCGCAGCACGACGGCCTCGGCCTGGTCCTGCGGGAGCCGGGCGATGAGGGAGAGGGTGCCGTCGGTGGTCAGGGCCTCGATGGCCTCACCGGCGGTGTCCGACTCGGCCGCTCTGCCGGTCAGTTCGGTCTCGTCGCCGCCTATCAGGGGGCGGCGGCCGCGCATCCGTATGTGGTCCAGGGCGCGGTTGCGGGCTATCCGCGCGGCCCAGCCCCGGAAGCGGTCGGCGTCCCCGCTGAACCGGTCGAGGTCGCGCGCGATCTGGAGCCACGCCTCGGACGTGACGTCCTCGGCGTCCAAGTCGCCCACCAGCGTGCGCACATAGCCGAGCAGCCGTGGATGCACCGCCCGGTACACCGTACGGAACGCGGTCTCGTCCCCCGCCTGGGCCACGCGCACCGCGGCCGTCAACTCCGCGTCGTCCCCCTGCACCGCACTCCCTTTACGCCCGTCACTCGGTCGGCGCGAAAGGCACGTTACGGCCTGAAACCGCTGCTCGTCCATGTCTGTGGAAGATGCAACTGACTCGTGACACGCCCAGGTGTGACATAGGACGCGGCCATGACGCAGAACAACATGACGGACCGCCCGCGGTCCGCACCACGCAACGGCCGGGGTCTCTCCTGTGGGGGGTGGCGACCCCGGCCGTTGCTCTGACCGCCGGCCCTCCGTCCAGGCACCCCGAGTCGGATTCGCCGGACGGACGCCATTCGAGCCGGTGTGCCGGGCCGTTCGTGCCACCCGCTGCCCCGCGAGCGCTGACATGCACCCCTACCGGCGCGCGCGTAGCGTGGCAGAAACGCGGGCCGACACATTTCCGGGGGGCCGGAGGTATCAGCCATGGGCACAGTGACCACGCCTGACGGCACCAGCATCTTCTACGTCGACTGGGGCCCCCGGGACGCCCAGCCGATCGTCTTCCACCACGGCTGGCCCTTGAGCCACGAGGACTGGGACAACCAGTTGCTGTACTTCCTGTCCAAGGGCTATCGCGTCATCGCCCACGACCGCCGCGGTCACGGACGCTCCAGCCAGCCGTCGACCGGGCACGACATGGACACCTACGCCGCCGACGTGGCCGCCCTGACCGACGCGCTGGATCTGAAGGACGCGGTGCACATCGGGCACTCCACCGGGGGCGGCGAGGTGGTCCGCTACGTGGCGCGGGCCAAGCCGGGCCGGGTGTCCAAGGCGGTCATCTCCAACGCGGTGCCCCCGGTCATGGTCAAGAAGGACAGCAACCCCGAGGGCACCCCGATCGAGGCTTTCGACGAGCTGCGCGAGGCGCTCGCCGCCAACCGCGCACAGTTCTACATCGACGTCCCCACGGGCCCGTTCTACGGCTTCAACCGGCCCGGCGCCGAGGTGTCGCAGGGGCTCATCGACCGCTGGTGGTGGCAGGGGATGAGGGGTGCGGCGAACGCGCACTACGAATGCATCAAGGCTTTCTCCGAGACCGACTTCACCGAGGACCTCAAGAGCATCGACGTCCCGGTGCTCGTCCTGCACGGTACCGACGACCAAGTGGTGCCCTACGAGGACTCCGCGCCGAAGTCCGCCGCGCTGCTGAAGAACGCGACGCTCAAGAGCTACGAGGGATGGCCCCACGGAATGCTGTCGCTCCACCCGGACGTCCTCAACCCGGAGATCCTCTCCTTCATCGAGGGGTGATCACCCGCGCGACCGGCTTCCGCCCCGACCCCCTCGGCTCTGGGTGTAATGTAAGTTGTTACATCCAGGCGGCGTCGACGCCGGCCCGCAGTGCATGGAGGATCCGGTGGGAAAGCTCGAAGGAAAGACGGCCGTCGTCACCGGCGGTAACAGTGGGATCGGCCTTGCGACCGCCAAGCGGTTCGCCGACGAGGGCGCGCACGTCTTCATCACCGGCCGCCGCCAGGAGGCGCTCGACGCGGCGGTGGCCGAGATCGGCAAGAACGTCACGGGGGTCCGGGGAGACATCTCGAACCTGGCTGACATCGACCGCCTGTACGAGGCGGTGGCGGAGAGCGGCCGTCGCATCGACGTGCTGTTCGCCAACGCCGGCGGCGGTGAGTTCGCCACCCTGGAGGACCTGACGGAGGAGCACTTCGACTCGACCTTCGGTATCAATGTCAAGGGCACGCTGTTCACGGTCCAGAAGGCGCTTCCGCTGCTGAACGACGGCGCCTCGGTGATCCTCACCGGGAGCACGGCGCGAGGGGAGGAGGCGTTCGGCGTCTACGCCGCCTCGAAGGCCGCCATCCGCTCCTTCTCCCGCACGTGGGCGAACGAACTGAGCGATCGGGCGATCCGCGTCAACACGCTGGCGCCGGGGCCGACCGACACTCCGGGGATCGCGGGCCTCGCGCCCGACGCGGAGTCGGCCGCGAAGATGCGGGACGGCTTCGTGAGTCAGGTTCCGCTGGGCCGTATGGGGCGCCCGGAGGAGGTCGCGGATGTGGCGCTGTTCCTCGCCGGCGACCAGAGCACGTTCGTCACCGGTGTCGAACTCTTCGTCGACGGAGGTCAGCGGCAGGTGTGACGACGGGCTCAGCCGGCGACGCGTCGCTCCCCCTGCACGTCGCGGAGGACGTCGGCGATCGAGATCGCGGCGAGTTCGTCCCGCACTGCGTCGTCCAGGCGGGCGTACACCGAGTTCAGTACCGGCCTGATGCCGAAGCCGACGGGACAGGCCTCGTTGGGCGGAGTGCGGTGCAGGGCGAACAGTCCGTTGCCCTCCACCGCGCCGTACACGTCCCGCAGCGTGATCGACTCGGGTTCCAGGGCCAGGGTCCATCCGGCTTTGGCACCCCGCTTGCCGTGGACGATGCCCGCGTCGCGGAGTTCCATCAGACAGCGGCGGATCACGACGGGATTGGTGTTGACGCTGTCGGCGATGCGCTGCGACGTCGCGATCGTCTCTTCGTCGAGCCGGTCCAGGGCCATCCACGCCAGCACGTGAACGGCGATGCTCATCCTGCTGTTGGCACTCATCAGCCCGGCCGACCCTTCCTCAATCGTAACTTTTGATGTTACACCGACCGCACGGGGTGCGGGTCGCAAGGGCCTGGCCGGGTCACTCACCCCGGTGCGCCGCCGGGAACCGGGGGAGGACGTGGTTCGGCGAGCGGCCGGCTCAGCAGGCCCCCGTCGCCTCCCGGCACAGGCCCCGGAGGGAGCCCTCCCCCGTGAAGGCGAGTCGCGCCTCCTCCAGGGGGTCCCACAGGCGGCCGTCGGGGGTGCGGAGCCAGTGGGCATCCCCCGGTGCGCACCACTCCGCGCCCGTTTCGCGGGCGATGACCTCGCCGGTGTAGGCGCCGAAGCCGCGGAGGACATGGGCGACGGCCTCGTACGGGGGGTGGTCGTGGCGGAGTTCCTCGATGACGCGGTCCAGGCGCCAGAGGCTCTGGGGCGAGTAGTCGAGGCGTAGGCGGGCGCCCTCGCGCATGGTGGCGACCGTGTCCGCGGCCCACCGCGCGGGGCGTGCCGCGGCGGAGGGGCGGTAGTCCGTCTGCGTTGTTGCGTACTGGGTAGTCACACAGGGGTCAGCGGTCCTGACCGGCCGCGCGTCACACGATTCGGCGCCGATCGGGCAACCGGCGCAGGACCGCCCCATCGTGCCGACAGGACGGACACAGAACCCACCCCGAGTTCAGGTTTGAGCCTGAGCCCGCGCCCGCCGCGACACCACCGCCCGCAGCACCCGCCGCCCCTCCCCCGACACGTCCAGCGCCCGCCGCAACCCCTGCGGGCCGTGCTCGGCGAGGAGTTGGAGGACGACCGTCTGCCGCCCCAGCTCGGCGGCGACCAGCGGCAGCGCGTCATCGGTGTCCTCGGCGGACCCACAAGCCGGGTCCAGCAACCGGTGCACCCGCAGCGAGGCCGACGAGCACGCCTCGGCCCACTCCCGCAGCCCGTCCCCGTCCCGCTCGGCCGGAGCCGACAGCAGCATCCCCCGCGCCACCTCCGCCGCCTCGTCCGCGCCGGAACCAGGCTCCGCAGGACCCAGCGCGGCCCGCACCTTCGCAAGGCTCTCGGACCAGTCGGAGTCGTCCACGAGATGCGCCCACAGCGGACGCAGCAACTCGTCGTCGTCGACGAGCAGGGACACGCACCGATCCGAACAAGCCAGCCCGCTCGCGGCCAGCCCGCGTGCGTCGGCTTGCGCGATCAGTTCCTCCAGGCTCATGGAATGCCTCCCTCGCCTGGGCACCGCCTGTACGGAGCCCGCATTTCCCCTTACTGCGTGCGACGGGCCCGGAGTGTCACAGTCACCGGTTTTCAGCCAAGCGCGGCGGACGGCAGCGAGGGCCCCTGGAGCGCCTTCTCGTTCTGCATCCGGGTCAGCTTCAGGACGACCACGGCGGCGAGCGCGGCGGCGACGAGGTCGATGCCGTCGACCACGGCGAGCATCCCCGCCCCGGACTCCACCCGCAGCAGCCGGTCGGCGACCAGCCCGGCCACCCAGGCCGTCCACCACAGGTCGACCAGCCCGTGCCCGGCCGGCCGCCCCTGCGGCGCGCTGGCGTCCCACGCGTCCAGGACGATCCGGCGCGGGAACCAGAAGTTCACGAACGGGATGAACCAGCCGCCGATCGTCCACCCCCGCGCCTTGCTCTGCGAACTCGCGTCGAAGACCTCGGCGTTGACCCGCACCCGCCACAGCCAGCACAGGTACACGACCGCCGTGGCGAGCAGCAGGACCCCCTGCGCGATGTCGAGGACCGATCCGGCCGGAAGAGACGGCTGCGCCAAGTCGGCCCAGATCGCGACCAGGTCACCGACGCCGACCAGCCCCAGCATCACCGCGGTGGCCTGCCCCAGCCCCACCGGCGAGCGCAGCGGCGGGCCCGGCGGTACGAAGGGCACGGCGGGCGCGCAGCGGGCGCACCGCGTCTCCCCGGTGACGGCCTCGGTGCTGTGGCAACTGGCGCAGATCATGAAGGTGTTCCCCCCCGTACGGCTGAAACGGCGTACGCGGCCCTCCCCAGAGCCGCGTACACACGAGCGAACACGGAAACATACGTGTTCAGCCCACTTCCGTCCACTTACCCCAGCCTGTTCGCCAGCTCCTTGAACTGCGGCCAGGACAGAGCCGGTGGCCCCGGGTCCCAGAGCTTCTGCACGGTGGCCCGCAGCGGCATCCGGATGCCGGACGCGACCTGGCTCTCGCTCTGGGCGTTGGGGAAGTCGCACCACACGGCGAAGGAGCCGCCGAGGATCTGGCCGTCGTACTGCGCCGGCACGGCGCTCGTGCCCCGGATCACCCGCGGCGTCCACTGCTGGTAGATCCGCTGGCCGGTCGGGTAGACGAAGTCGTTCGGCTCGCCGAGGACGTAGTACAGGTACTCGTCGTTGTAGTTGTAGACCTTGCGGCCCGCGCTCAAGTAGTCCACCGGGGGCCGGGCGCCGATCTCCTTGCCGGTCCAGTAGGCGACCTGGATGTCCTTGGCGGGCTGGATCGTGGAGTCACGCAGGAAGCCGTCGTTCCACGCCCGCATGGTGCGGTCATGGGCCCGGATGGTGTCCGCGCGGCCGTTCAGCCAGCCGGTGGTGAGGTCGGCGACGTTGCCGTCGGCGCCATAGGCGTCGCGGGCGGCGGCGGCGAGCTGCGGATAGGACGCCTCGGGGTCGGGCACGACCAGCGCCTGGTACTCGTCGCCGCCCAGGTTCCACTTGTCGCCCGGGAACAGGCCCGCGTACTCGTCGAGCAGATCGTCGACGATCTTCGCGGACTCGGGCTTGGAGATGTCGATCGCGCCGCGCGTGGCCTTGCCGTTGACGTTACGGAGCTGGAGGTCGGGGTGGGCGGCGATGACGGCGCCCAGGTGGCCCGGTGAGTCGATCTCGGGCACGACCGTGATGTGCCGGGCGGCGGCCAGGTCGACGATCTTCTTGACCTGCGCCTTGGTGAGATGGTCCTCGGAGACGATCTCGGGGTGGGTGGTGGACTGGATGCGGAACGCCTGGTCGTCCGAGAAGTGCAGTCCCAGCTCGTTGTACTTCAGATCACCCAGCTCGCGTACCCGGTCCTCGATCCAGGTCTCGGAGAACGGTTTGCGCGCGATGTCGAGCATGAAGCCGCGCGAGGGCTTGGCGGGCTCGTCCTTGACCACGCCCTCGGGCGCGGTGCCGCCACCGCGGACCTCCTGCTTGAGGGTCCGGGTCCCGTAGAAGACGCCCGCGTCGGCGGGCCCCCTGATGTCCACCCGGCCGTCGCGCACGGTCATGGTGTACGACTCCGGGTTGCCGCTCCCGCCGAGGCCGAGCCGGACGTCACCGGCCCTGGAGTCGTTCTTCTCGCCCCCGTAGTCGAGGCCCAGTTCACCGGCTATGACCTTGCCCTCGTCGGCCAGCGCCGGGTCGGTGACCACCACCCGGCCGCCGTCCTGCGGCTTCCAGCCCGGCCCGCGGGCCGCGGTGTGCTCCCGCACCGCCGGGATCGTCTGCGGCGCCTTCGACACGGGGTACGAGCGGCTGGGCGAGGGGGTCGGCGGGTCGGCCTGCCGCGAGGCGCCGACCGCGCCCGCGTCCGAGCCTCCACCGGAACCACCCCCTCCGGATGACGCCCACACTCCGACGCCCACCCCGGTCACCACGGTTCCGACGACCGCGGCGGCCATGATGGCCCGCTTCCGCTTGAGCTGCCGTGCCGAAGCACGGTGTCTGTGCTGGCTCACCCTCCCAACGTACGACCGATCCGGGGTTCACCCGTCACCGAGACATTCCGAAACTCTCCCGTCCGAGTGAAATTCGGGCATCAGCCGGACACACAGTGACCACTCTCGATAACGTGTCGGCACATCCTTCACAGGTCCCCCTGCCGTCCCGGCACACCCCTGTCGCCCCCTCCCATGAGGACCCACGCTGCCTGCGCACCGTTCGCCGTATCTCCCGACCCCGCTCGACGCCTTCAACCTGGCGCCGGCCGAGGAGGCCCGCGCGCTGCTCCTGCGCTGTCTGCGCAACGCCCGCTGGGCGCACCGGCTCGCCGAGCACCGCCCCTACCCCGACCTGGCCGCCCTGCTGGCGGCGGCGGACGAGGCGGCCTACGACCTGCGGGTCGTCGACCTGGCCGACGCCCTGGCGAGCGAGTCCCTGCCCGAGCTGCCCGAGGACACCTACTCGGCCGCCCACACCGCGCTGGGCGCGGCGCACGCCGCCTACGAGGCCCGCTTCGGCCATGTCTTCGTGATCGCACCGGGCGGCGCCTCCCCCGAGGAGGCGCTGGACCGGGTCCTGGAGGGCATCCGGTCACGATTGGCGAACGATCCCGAGGACGAGCGGGTGATCGCCGCCGAGGAACTGCGGGGCCTGGCCCGGCACCGGCTCACGGCTCATCTGGGCACCGTCGCCACCCGCGCGACCAGCCACTACGCGCCCCGGCCGGGCGTATAAGGGGCGAACCGGTCCTGATCCGCACGAGCCGGAATGCCACAAGCGGCCGGATCACCCGAAACAGGCCCCCCGTCCGTCGCGCCGCGCCTCATGGATACGATGCTGAGGGCCGGTGGACCGTACCCGGCCGGGCCCGACCGACAGTGAAGCCGGCGCGGCCCTAGTCCCCGCATCCGGAGGGTTCTTCCGTGCCGGCTGGAACGTTGTACCGCGGCCGGGAAGGTATGTGGTCCTGGGTGGCTCATCGAGTCACCGGCGTCCTCATTTTCTTCTTCCTGTTCGTTCACGTGCTGGACACCGCTCTCGTGCGTGTCTCCCCCGAGGACTACGACAAGGTCGTAGCCACGTACAAGACCCCGATCGTCGCGCTGCTGGAGTACGGCCTCGTGGCCGCCATCCTCTTCCACGCGCTCAACGGTCTGCGCGTCATCGCCGTCGACTTCTGGTCGAAGGGCCCGCGCTACCAGAAGCAGATGCTGTGGAGCGTCCTCGGCGTCTGGATCATCCTGATGGCCGGCGCCCTGTACCCGGTCCTCGGCCACGCCGCTCGTGTCCTGTTCGGGAGCTGACGCCGATGTCCACCTCTGAAATCAACCTGACGGGCTCCTCCGCGGACGCCGCCGAGGACGCCTACGCGCTCTCCCTCGACGCACCGCGCTCGCGCACCCGCACCAAGAAGACCCCGAAGTCCACACGGGGCAACTTCGAGATGGCCGCCTGGCTCTTCATGCGCCTGTCCGGCATCGTGCTGGTCGTCCTGGTCCTGGGCCACCTGCTGATCCAGCTCGTGCTGGACGGCGGCGTGTCCAAGATCGGCTTCGCCTTCGTGGCCGGCCGCTGGGCGTCCCCGTTCTGGCAGGTCTGGGACCTGCTGATGCTGTGGCTGGCGATGCTGCACGGCGCCAACGGCCTGCGCACGGTCATCAACGACTACGCGGAGCGCGTGAACACCCGCCTGTGGCTCAAGGGCCTGCTCTACACGGCCACGGTGTTCACCATCCTGCTGGGCACGCTGGTGATCTTCACCTTCGACCCGAACATCCGCTAGGCACGGGGCTGCGAGAATCATGAAGATCCACAAGTACGACACCGTCATCGTCGGCGCCGGTGGCGCGGGCATGCGCGCGGCCATCGAGTCCACCAAGCGCAGCCGCACCGCCGTGCTGACCAAGCTCTACCCCACCCGCTCCCACACGGGCGCCGCGCAGGGCGGCATGGCCGCCGCGCTGGCCAACGTGGAGGAGGACAACTGGGAGTGGCACACCTTCGACACGGTCAAGGGCGGTGACTACCTGGTCGACCAGGACGCCGCCGAGATCCTCGCGAAGGAGGCCATCGACGCGGTCCTCGACCTGGAGAAGATGGGCCTGCCGTTCAACCGGACGCCCAACGGGACGATCGACCAGCGCCGCTTCGGCGGTCACTCCCGCAACCACGGCGAGGCCCCGGTCCGCCGGTCCTGCTACGCGGCCGACCGCACCGGCCACATGATCCTCCAGACGCTGTACCAGAACTGCGTCAAGGAGGGCGTGGAGTTCTTCAACGAGTTCTACGTGCTGGACCAGCTCATCACCGAGGTCGACGGCGTCAAGACGTCCTCGGGCGTGGTGGCGTACGAGCTGGCCACCGGCGAGATCCACGTCTTCCAGGCGAAGTCCGTGATCTACGCGTCCGGCGGCACCGGCAAGTTCTTCAAGGTGACGTCCAACGCGCACACCCTGACCGGTGACGGCCAGGCCGCGTGCTTCCGCCGGGGCATCCCGCTGGAGGACATGGAGTTCTTCCAGTTCCACCCGACCGGCATCTGGCGCATGGGCATCCTGCTCACCGAGGGTGCCCGCGGTGAGGGCGGCATCCTGCGCAACAAGGACGGCGAGCGCTTCATGGAGAAGTACGCGCCGGTCATGAAGGACCTCGCGTCCCGTGACGTCGTCTCGCGCTCGATCTACACCGAGATCCGCGAGGGCCGGGGCTGCGGTCCCGAGGGTGACCACGTCTACCTCGACCTCACCCACCTGCCGCCGGAGCAGCTCGACGCGAAGCTCCCGGACATCACCGAGTTCGCGCGCACCTACCTGGGCATCGAGCCGTACACGGACCCGATCCCGATCCAGCCCACCGCGCACTACGCGATGGGCGGCATCCCGACCAACGTCGAGGGTGAGGTCCTGTCGGACAACACCACCGTCGTGCCGGGCCTGTACGCGGCCGGCGAGGTCGCCTGTGTCTCCGTGCACGGCGCCAACCGCCTGGGCACCAACTCGCTGCTGGACATCAACGTGTTCGGCCGCCGCGCGGGCATCGCCGCCGCCGACTACGCCCACACCGTGGACTTCGTCGACCTGCCGGAGAACCCGGCCGGGATGGTCGTCGCGCAGATCGAGCGGCTGCGGGACGCCACGGGCACCGAGCGGGTCGCGGACATCCGCCGCGAGCTGCAGGAGACCATGGACGCCAACGTGATGGTGTTCCGCACCGAGCAGACGATCAAGACGGCGGTCGAGAAGATCGCCGAGCTGCGCGAGCGGTACCTGAACGTGTCGATCCAGGACAAGGGCAAGCGGTTCAACACCGACCTGCTGGAGGCCATCGAGCTGGGCAACCTGCTGGAGCTGGCCGAGGTCATGGCAATCTCCGCACTGGCCCGCAAGGAGTCCCGCGGCGGTCACTACCGCGAGGACTACCCGAACCGCGACGACGTCAACTTCATGCGCCACACGATGGCGTACCGCGAGGTGGGCGACGACGGCTCGGAGACCGTGCGTCTCGACTACAAGCCGGTCGTCCAGACCCGCTACCAGCCGATGGAGCGTAAGTACTGATGGCTACCCCTGTTCTGGACAAGGCCGAGGCGGCCTCCGCCACGTCCCCCTACATCACGGTCACCCTCCGCATCCGCCGGTTCAACCCGGAGGTCGCGGCGGAGCCCCACTGGGAAGACTTCCAGTTGGAGATGGACCCCAAGGAGCGCGTCCTCGACGGGCTCAACAAGATCAAGTGGGACCTCGACGGCACGCTGACCTTCCGCCGTTCCTGCGCCCACGGCATCTGCGGGTCCGACGCGATGCGGATCAACGGCAAGAACCGTCTGGCCTGCAAGACGCTGATCAAGGACGTCAACCCCGGGAAGCCGATCACGGTCGAGCCCATCAAGGGCCTGACCGCGCTCAAGGACCTCGTGGTCGACATGGAGCCGTTCTTCCAGGCGTACCGGGACGTCATGCCGTTCCTGGTCACCAACGACACCAACGAGCCGACCCGTGAGCGGCTCCAGTCGGCGGAGGACCGCGAGCGGTTCGACGACACCACGAAGTGCATCCTGTGCGCCGCGTGCACCTCGTCGTGCCCGGTGTTCTGGAACGACGGCCAGTACTTCGGTCCGGCCGCGATCGTGAACGCCCACCGCTTCATCTTCGACTCTCGCGACGATGCCGGTGAGCAGCGCCTGGAGATCCTCAACGACCGCGACGGCGTGTGGCGCTGCCGCACGACCTTCAACTGCACGGACGCCTGCCCGCGCGGTATCGAGGTCACGAAGGCGATCCAGGAAGTCAAGCGGGCGCTGATCACGCGGCGCTTCTAAATTCATGCCGCGAGGGCCCCGTTCCGACTCCCGGAACGGGGCCCTTTGCCGTCGGCGGACACGTACGGGTGAAGGTGATCGATCGGGACGTAGGGGGGCGGTACGGCCTACGATGATGGCCTCGACCAGCCCCTGGGAGGCATCGCGATGTCCGCAGCATCCGTAGAGCAGCCCTTCGCCGACGACGAGCCGTTCTCGCTGACGGCGATCGCCGCCGAGATCATGGAGCGCCATCCGGGCTACCGCGTCGAGATCATCGGAGGCCACCTCCTCGTGACACCGTCCCCGGATGCCCCGCACGCCCGTGCCCTGACCGGCCTCATGCAGCCGTTCCTCTTGGCCGGCCTGTTCGGCGGCGAAGCCGATGTGGTCCAGAACGTCTCGATCTGGCTCCCCGGAGGGGAGGACTACGCCATCCCGGACCTCGCCGTCGTGGACGGTGACATCGACGATCACCTGATCGAAGGCACCGCCTACGACCCGGTCTGTTTCCGTCTCGTCCTCGAAGTGACCTCCGGCAACTGGAAAGACGATCTGAAGACCAAGGTCGGCGCCTACGCCCAGGCCAAGGTGCCGGTCTACGTCGTCGTGGACCGTAAGCACCAGCGTCTCCACGTGCTCACCGAGCCCGCCGAGGGAACGTACGGGACCCACCGCATCCACTTCCCCGGCGAGACCGTCACCCTCCCCGACTCCATCGGAGCGAAGGTCACCCTGGACGTGGCCGCGATCATCGAGGCGGGACGCCCGCGTCGCTAGCCTGACGGCATGTCAGACGACGAAGCGCATGAGCTGCTGGGGTTCGACAACGCGGTGCTGCCTGTAGGGGATGTCGGGGAAGCCGTCGGGTTCTACGAACGGGCCGGGTTCACCGTGGGGTTCCGGTTCGACGAGGGCGGGATCGCGCTGCTGAGGGTGGGCGGGGAGACGCCCGGCATCCTGTTGCGGTTCGAGGAGGGGCTCGGTCACCGGCCGCCCTCCTGGCCCTCACCGCGCCTGTGGCTGGAGGTGCCGGACGCGCGGGCGGCGGCGCGGCGGATGGCCGGGGCCGGCATCGAGCCGCTGGACGAGGCGATGTCGACGGCGACCGGACGGACCGTCGAGTTCGCCGACCCGTGGGGCAACGTCTTCGGCTTCACCGACTACACCAAGCGCCCCGAACTCGCCCGCAGGGCTTGAGATCCAGACCTCGTCCCGCTTGGTTGAACACGTTCAAAAACAGGTCTACAGTCATCCCTGTCAGCGTTTTGAACGCGTTCAAGAAGGGGTGGGGCATGGACCGCACCGTCATCGCCTACGTGATCTATCTGGCCGTCAGCATCGGGCTGACCGTCTGGGTCGCCCGCACGCTCAGCCGCAACGGCCGGGTCTTCCTCTCCGATGTGCTGCACGGCAACGAGAAGCTCGCGGACGCCGTCAACCACCTCCTGGTGGTCGGCTTCTACCTCGTCAACCTCGGCTTCGTGACGCTCTACCTGAGCGACGACGGCACCATCGAGGACACCCGCGGCATCTTCGAGACCCTGTCGGCCAAGCTCGGCGTGGTCCTGCTGGTCCTCGGCGCGATGCACCTGGGCAACGTCTTCGTACTCAACAAGATCCGCCGGCGCGGCCTGATGGAGCGGGAGACGCAGCCGCCGGTCGCCCCGCAGGGCTGGGTCGCGCCGACGGCCGGAGCATGAGCGGGGCCGTGGACCGGGGCGTCACGAGCGCCCCGGTCCGGGGCCTGACGGTCCTCTACGACGCCGAGTGCGGCCTCTGCACCCACCTGCGGGACTGGCTGCTGCGCCAGTCGCAGTTGGTCCCCCTGGAGCTGGTCCCCGCCGGCTCGGCCGAGGCCCGGACCCGGTTCCCCGGCGTGGACCCGGCCCGGACGCTGGAGGAGGTCACGGTGATCGGGGACTCCGGCCAGGTGTACCGGGGCGCGGCGGCCTGGGTCGTGGTGCTGTGGGCGCTGCGCGAGCACCGCCCGCTGGCCCATCGCCTCAGCACCCCGGCGGGCGCCGTGCTGGCGCGGGGCGCGGTGCTGGCGGCGGCCAAGTACCGGGGCGCTCAGTGGAGTCAGCAGCGCGGCGGCCGATGGGGCGGGCGAGGCACGTACAGCCGCACGGACGGCTGGCGGTACGTCCCCGCCGAGGGCTGGGTGCACGACCCGCCGTCCTGCGCCGACGGCACCTGCGCCACTGGTTAGGCTCCCTACGTGCCCGCGAAGAACGACGGCCCCGAGGCCGGACCCCAGAGCAAGTCGGAACACACCCGCGCGCTGATCCTCGAGACCGCGATGCGGCTGTTCCAGGAGAACGGCTACGACAAGACCACGATGCGGGCCATCGCCAAGGAGGCCGGTGTCTCGGTCGGCAACGCCTACTACTACTTCGCGGGCAAGGAGCACCTGATCCAGGGCTTCTACGACCGGATCGCCGCCGAGCACCAGGTGGCGGCCCGGTCGGTGCTGCGGACGGAGACCGACCTGGAGGCCCGGCTGGCGGGCGTGCTCACCGCGTGGCTGGACATCGCGGAGCCGTATCACGAGTTCGCCGTGCAGTTCTTCAAGAACGCGGCCGACCCGGACAGCCCGCTCAGCCCCTTCTCCGCGGAGAGCGAGCACGCCCGCGAGCAGGCGATCAGCGTGCACCGCGAGGTGCTGGCGGGCTCGAAGTCCAAGGTCTCCCCCGAACTCCGGGACGCCCTGCCCGAGCTGATGTGGCTCTCCCAGATGGGCCTGGTCCTCTACTGGGTCTTCGACCGTACGGAGAACCGCGAGCGCAGCTACCGCCTGGCCCGGCGCGGCGCCCGCCTCACCGCACGCGGCGTGGCCCTGTCCCGCTTCCGGGTCCTGCGGCCGCTGGTCCTGGAGGTCCACGAACTCTTCAACGACTTCCTGCCGGGGATGACGAAGGCCCTCCCGGCCCCGCGAAGCCGAAGCTGATCCCGCCCCGCGCGGCGAGTCATCCCGGCGCAGACTGGGGGTACACGGTGGGCACCCGAACACTTCGCATACTTCGCACGAGAGTGGTGCCCCTCATGGCCGAGACCAAGGACGTCGTCGAACTCATCCTCCAGGACCACCGCCGCATGGAGGACCTCTTCCGGCAGATGCGCAGCGTCGAGGCCGACCGGCCCGCCGCGCTCAAGGAGTTCGCCGATCTGCTGGTCGCGCACGCGCTGGCGGAGGAGGCCGAGGTCTATCCGGCCCTGAAGCGGTACCGGAACATCGACAACGAAGAGGTCGAGCACGGCGAGCACGAGCACGACGAGGGGAACGAGGCCCTCCTGAACCTGCTGGAGGTCGAGGAGGTCGGCTCCGAGGAGTGGGACTCCAAGCTGGAGGAGCTGGTGGAGGCCATCACCCACCACACCGACGAGGAGGAGCGCACCATCCTCAACGGCGCCCGCGAGAACGTCCCGATGAAGCGCCGCGAGGAGCTGGGCGAGGCCTTCCTCGCGGACCGCGAACGCCACCTCAAGGGCGAGCCCGGCTCTGTCGAGAACCTGCGCCGTATCGTCGGTTCCTCGGACTGAGTCAGTCGTGCAGGAGGTCCCGCATCTCCCAGGAGTGGCCGGGGTCGTGGCCGGCGAAGAGGCTGCACGCGTCGCCGTCCTCGAAGGGGGCTTCGCCGATGCCCTTCAGGTGCCGGGTCAGCTCGTCGCGGGGCGGGCGGCCCGGCTGGTTGCGGTGCATCCTGGTGCGATGAGCCGGCGATGGGAGTCCTGCAACCCCTGCGGCAACTCGTCCGGGTCGAACCACCGGGCCTCCAGAATCTCGAAGTCGTCGATCTTCAGGGTTCCTCCGGTGTGCAGGGCCTCGTAGGCGACCTCCACGCGGAGTCGGTATCCGCTGGTCAGACGGACGAGGCGGCCGGGCGTCACGTCGAGCCCCGTCTCCTCCTTGACCTCGCGGACGACGGTGAGCGGGAATTCCTCGCCCTTCTTGGCGAAACCGGTGGGCAGCCCCCACGGGCGCCGCTCCGGCCACATCCGGTGCTTGAGGAGGAGCACCTGACCGGCGTCGTTACGGACGACCCCGGTGACGCCCACCATGAACTTGGCGTTCGCCAGCCACAGGACCCTCCACTGCACGGACCCCCGCAGGGCGTGCCACAGCCGGGCGACAACTCGCTTCATGACCAAGCCTTTCGCTTCGCGGAACCGCGGTTCTCGGTCAGTAGAACTCCCGGCGCCGGTCACGGATACTCCCCCCTGCTCCGGGCGTTCGCGCGGGCGGTCAGAGCCCGCAATCGCTGCTCGGGGCCGTCCGGCCGGGCGTCCTCCGGACGGACGGTCCATTCCGTCCCCCCGCGGCCGGCCGCAGCGGCCAGAGGCCGGCCTCTCCGTCTGCGCGGACGGCGGCAAGGGCGGCCGGTTCGGCACCGGCTGAGACCGCCTCCGCGTAGGACGGCGAAGCTGCTCGGCAAGTCTCCGCGTCAGGCGGAGTCGGACGGCAACGCGCCGAGAAGCGCCGCGAGGCTGTGCGGGTCGCGGCGGGCGATGTTGTGGCCGACGGGGATCTCGTGGACCCGCCAGTCCGGGTCGTCGCGCAGCCGCTCGGTCAGGGTCACGAACGGGCTGCCCGGCCACGCGCCACCGCTGATGAACGTCCGGCCGGGCGCGGGGTGGGGGTTGTCTCCCAGTCCGATCGACTGGACGAAGCTCGCCAGGGGGTGCGGTCGCGCGCGAGGGTCGAGTCCTTCGGGGACCGCGACCCATCGACCGTCGGCACGGGCGCCGGCGATGAACAACTCCCGGAAGCTGTCGCTGGTCAGGGACCAACAGGAGTCCCCGTCGTCCGGGACGTAGGCGTCGATGAAGACGAGCTGATCGAGGCGGTCGCCGAGCCGATCCGCGACCCCGGCGATCACCATCCCGCCGTAGCTGTGCCCGCAGAGCGCGACGGGCGTTCCGTCGCCACGGTCGATGATCTCTGCCACCTGGTCGATATGGGCGTCGAGGTTCGGCGGACGGTCCACATCGACCGGGCCGTCCGGCTCCAGCCCCGACAGGGTCACCGCCTCGACGTGGTGACCGTCTCGGTGCAGCTCGGCGGCGACCGAGCCGAACACCCAGCCACCTTGCCAACCACCCGGCACCATCACGAACTTCACCGCGTCATCGTAGGTCGAGCAGGACCCGGGAAGTAGAGCTGGTGATCACCCGGCTCGGCACGCCCGGCCAGTGAGAAGCGCCTCCTTGCCCACGGGCGGCGAGGTTTCGCGGCGTGTCGGAGGGGCGGGACCGTACCGGGGCGGAAGGGTGTCCACCCGGACATACCACCAGGGAGAACGAGCGATGCCCGCAGTCACCACCCCGTACCCGACCGGCGCCCCCTGCTGGGTCGATCTGATGGCGCAGGACCAGCAGGCCGCGCTGGACTTCTACCGTGACCTGTTCGGCTGGCAGGGCGCGCCAGGGCCGGCCGAGTTCGGCGGGTACGCGGTCTGCGAGCTGCACGGCAGGGCCGTTGCCGGTATCGGCCCGGCGACGGCCCCGGAGGGCATCCCGGAGCCGTCCACCGTCTGGACCACCTACCTCGCCACCGCCGACGCGGTCGCCACCCAGGAGCGGATCATCGCCGCGGGCGGCGAGCCGTTCGCCCCCGCGGTGGATGTCGGCAACCTCGGCCGGATGCTGCTCGCCACCGACCCGCAGGGCGCGGTGTTCGGCGTCTGGCAGCGGGGCGAGTTCGCCGGCGCGGGCGTGGTCAACGAACCCGGCGCGCTGACCTGGACCGAGCTGCACACCAGCGACGTGGACGGCGCCGCGGCCTTCTACGGCGAGACGTTCGGCATCGAGTTCACGCCGATGGAGGGCCACGACTCCTACTGGGAACTGCGCGTGGGCGGCCTCACGGTCGGCGGCGTCACCCGTCTCGCCGACGACCCGCCCGGCACCCCGGCCCACTGGCTGACGTACTTCGCGGTCGACGACGTGGACTCCACGGTGGACGCCCTGGTCAGGGGCGGCGGCAACGTCCTCGCCCCGCCCTTCGACATGCCGGCCGGCCGCATGGCGGTGGTGACGGACCCGCAGGGCGCCCCGTTCGCGATGATCAAGTCGATCGGTTCCTGAGCGGCGCTCGGGTGCCCCGCACCGGGCCGGCTCTTCCGGATCTTGCATCATGACCGGCATGAACACGGAAACCTGCGATCCGGCCGAGTCGGCCGCGCTCCGCGAGATCTTCGCGTCCCGTCCTGAGTCGGCGCCCCCGGCCGGCTGGGAGGCGGTGCGGGCCTTCGAGGCGGAGCACGGCATCGTGCTCCCGGAGCCGTACCGCACGTTCGTGGCCGAGATCTGCGACGGACTGCGCGCGGGACCGCCCTACTGCGGTCTGCTGCCCCTCGCGCAGACGCCCTCCGACTGGGGCTCGGGCCGCCCCGAGCGCCTGCTTGCCGAGCCATTCCCGCTCACGGCGACGTGGCTGTGGGAGGAGGACGAGGAGTCGCTGCCGGAAGAGGAGTTCGAGGCCCGGCTGGCCCCCGTGTTCGATCACGGCTCACTGCTGCTGGGCACCGACGGCTGCGGTCTGTACTGGCACCTGATCGTCACCGGCCCGCAGCGCGGTCACGTCTGGATGATCGCCGAGAACGGCGCGATACCTTTCGGGACTTCGCTGATGCCGGGCACGCCCGGTTTCGCGGGGTGGGTGGCCCACTGGTCCCAGGGACGCTCCTGGTTCGCGGACGACTAGGAGGACGAAGGCCCGAGCGACCGCGCCGGGAACATCCGGTCCCGTCGGCGCGGTTGTGCGGTACGCCCGCCACGGGCGCGGGCCCACACGCATCTCGCAGGAGGACTGTTCCATGACTGACCGGCCGTTGACGCTGATGGCAGTGCACGCCCACCCCGACGACGAGGCGACCGGGACCGGAGGGGTCCTCGCGCGGTATGCGGCGGAAGGCATCCGGACGGTGCTGGTGACCTGTACCGACGGCGGGTGCGGCGACGGGCCGGGGGGCGTGAAGCCGGGCGAGCCCGGACACGATCCGGTGGCGGTCGCCCGGATGCGCCGGGAGGAACTCGAGGCGAGCTGTGAGGTCCTGAAGATCAGCGACCTGGAGATGCTGGACTACGCCGACTCCGGGATGACGGGCTGGCCGAACAACGACGCCCCCGGCTCCTTCTGGCAGACCCCGGTGGAGGAGGGCGCGGCCCGCCTGGCCGAGTTGATGCGGCACTACCGCCCCGATGTGGTCGTCACCTATGACGAGAACGGTTTCTACGGCCACCCCGACCACATCCAGGCCCACCGCATCACGATGGCCGCGCTGGAGCTGACCGACCTGACCCCCAAGGTCTACTGGACCACCGTGCCCCGCTCGCAGATGGCCCGCTTCGGCGAGGTCATGCGCGAGTTCCAGGACGACATGCCGGAGCCGGACCCCGCCGAGGCCGCCGCCCTGGCCGAGATCGGCCTCCCCGACGACGAGATCACCACCTGGGTCGACACCACCCCGTACAGCGACCAGAAGTACGACGCCCTCGCCGCCCACGCCAGCCAGGGCGAGAACATCTTCTTCCTCAGGATGGGCAAGGACCGCTTCGCCGAACTGATGAGCACGGAGACCTTCCTCCGCGTCCGCGACACCACCGGCGCCCCGACCCCGGAGAACGACCTCTTCGCGGGCCTGCGCTGACTACGCGTCCCGTGACGCCAGTTCGATCACTGTGATGTCCGACGGTGCCCACACCCGCGTCGGCGGACCCCACGCGCCCGCGCCTCGGCTGACGTAGAGCTGGGTGTCGCCGTAGCGGTCGAGGCCGGCGACCGTGGGGTTCGCGGCCTTGGCGATCAGGTTGCCGGGCCAGAGTTGGCCGCCGTGGGTGTGGCCGGAGAGCTGGAGGTCCACGTCGTGGTGGACGGCTTCGTGGATCTGGACCGGCTGGTGGGCCATGAGGACGCAGGTGCGGGCGGGGTCGCGGTCGCCCAGGGCCTTCGGGAAGTCGGGGCCATGGCCTTCGGCTCGGCCCTGGAGGTCGTTGACCCCGGCCAGGTCGAAGTACGGGAGTTCCGTGCGGGCGTTCTCCAGGGGGCGCATGCCCAGGGTGCGGACCTCGTCCAGCCATTGGGCGGCGCCGGAGAAGTACTCGTGGTTGCCCGTGACGAAGTACGTGCCCAGCCGGGACTCCAGCCCCGCCAGGGGTGCCGCCGCCGGGCCCAGGTTCTTGACGCTGCCGTCCACCAGGTCGCCCACCACGGCGATCAGGTCCGGCTGGGTCGAGTTGATCGTCTCGACCACCACCTGGGCGAAGTTCCGCCCCAGCACCGGGCCCAGGTGGATGTCGCTGACCACCGCGATCCGGAACCCGTGCGCCGAGCGCGGCAGCTTGGCCAGGGGGACCGTGAGCCGCTTCACCCGTGGGCCCCGTAGCACCCCGTACGTGCCCCAGCCGGTCGTGCCGAGCGCGACCGCTGCCGCCGTGCCCCCGGCGACGCGGGAGACGAAGAGGCGGCGGGAGAGGGCGGAGGCGGCGACGGCCGAAGCCTGCGGACCGGCCGGCGGGGCCGGGGGCGCGTCGTCGGTCAACTCGGGCCGCTCCGCCGCAGACCCGTCCCCCGCAGACCCCTCCGCCGACGGCACCGGCACCGGCACCGGGTCCAGCCCGGCGAACACGGCTTCCCGCGTCGCCCGCCGGGCCCGCCGCCCCGCCCACACCCGCACCGGCTCCGTCGCCACCGTCGCCAGCAGCAGGTAGAGGGCGAGGGCCATCCACAGGAACCCCGGCCACGCCAGGGTCCGTTGGAGCCAGAAGGGCGCGCCGGAGCGTTCCGCGACCAGGGCGGCGATCATCAGCACCGGGGCCGCGACGAAGAGCGCCGTGCCCGCCCGGCGGGCCGGGCCGCGCGGGCGGGTGGTGTCGCGGACGAGGCGGCGCCAGACGTACCAGTGCAGGCCCGCCACGAGGGCCAGTACGGCCAGGGCGACGAGCACGAAGACGATGACCACCCGACGCGTCCCCTATGACGTCCGACGCAGTGCGCGCAGTCCGCGCAACCCGATGACCCCGACGACCGTCCCCAGTACGAAGGACACGACCGCCAGCGTCAGGTGCACCCAGAAGTAGGCCGTGGGGTGCCCGTCGTCGAAGGCGAGACCGCTGCCGTCCGCAACGAGATTCTTGACGAAAGTGACCCAGATGACCCAGCTCCACACCCCGAAGGCGAGCAGGAACCAGGAGACCGGGCGGCTGAGCTTCATGAGTCCAGTATCACCGCCCGCCATCCGGCTCCATGGCCGGGGTGGAGCGGGAGACGGGACTTCACAGCCCGTGGCAGGTACGTTCTCGATCGTGTCCGCACCGAAGAAGATCGCCCAGCGATCCCTGTTGATCACATCCGCCGCACTGCTGACCGTCTCGGGCATCGCCCCGTCAGCCTTCGCCGCACCCAAGCCGTCAGGCAGTCCCACCGCCGCTCCCCCCGCGCGCATGTCGCAGGTCGGCGGCGCCCGCCTCGGCGTACCCGGCACCCAGGTGAACCTCGCGGCGGGCGTCCCCGTGCTGCCCAAGGGCCTCACCGCCCGCTCCTGGATCGTCACCGACGCCGAGAGCGGCGACGTGCTCGCCTCGCACAACGCGCACTGGCGGCTCCCCCCGGCGAGCACCCTGAAGATGCTGTTCGCGGACACCGTGCTGCCCCGCTTCCCCCGGGACCAGCGCCACCAGGTGATCCCCACCGACCTCGCCGGGATCGGCGCCGGTTCGAGCATGGTCGGGATAAAGGAGAACGAGACCTACACCGTCCACGACCTGTGGCTCGGTGTCTTCCTGCGCTCCGGCAACGACGCCGTCCACGTGCTCTCCGCGATGAACGGCGGTGTCGCGCAGACCGTCAAGGACATGCAGGCCCACGCCGACGCCCTCCAGGCCGGCGACACCCACGTGGTCAGCCCCGACGGCTACGACGCCCCCCGGCAGTACTCCTCGGCGTACGACCTCACCCTGTTCGCCCGTTCCGGGCTGCAGAAGAAGGACTTCCGGGAGTACTGCTCCACCGTGCGCGCCAAGTTCCCCGGCGCGACCACCCGGAAGGGCAAGGGCAAGCCCACCCGCGAGACCTTCGAGATCCAGAACACCAACCGGCTGCTCAGCGGCGACACGGACACCGCCGTCTATCCGGGCATCGCCGGGGTCAAGAACGGCAACACCACCAACGCGGGCGCCACCTTCACCGGGGTCGCCGAGCGCGGCGGCAAGGTGCTGCTGGTCACCGTGATGAACCCGGAGAAGCACGAGCACGACGAGGTCTACAAGGAGACCGCCCAGCTCTTCGACTGGGGCTTCAAGGCGGCCGGCAAGGTGAAGCCGGTCGGCGTGCTCGTCCCACCGCTGAACGCCACCCCGAGCGCACAGCCCAGTGGCGCGCCCAGCGCGAACGTCACCGGCGCCCCGCAGGGCACCGCGGGCGCCGGGTCCGAGCCGGTGAAGGGAGCCACCGCCCAGAGCGGCGGTTCACGGGGCGCCGGGACCGCGCTGGCCATCGCCGCCGGGCTGCTGGTGCTGCTCGGCGGCGGGGCCTTCCTGGTCAACCGCCGCTGGCCGCTGCCTGATCTGATGCGTCGACGGCAGCGTCCGTGACCTTCCCCTCGTCGCTGCGCGTCGCCGTCCAGGCGGCGCAGTAGAGAACCAGCTTCGAGGTGAAGTTGATCCACAGCAGCAGGGCGACGGGGACACCGAAGGCGCCGTACACGCTCTTCGCGGCGACGCCCTGGATGTAGCCGCTCAGCAGCAGCTTGAGGAGTTCGAAGCCGACCGCGCCGAGCAGGGCCGCCACCACCAGGCGGCGGCGCGGCGGTTCGACACCGGGCAGCAGGCTCAGTACGTACAGCAGCACCAGGAAGTCGGCGAGCACGGCCACGGCGAACGCGGCGACCCGCAGCAGCACGGCCCCCCAACTGTGCTCGTCCAGGCCGATCGCCGACGCCAGCCGGCCGATCGCGGCCGAGGCGAGGGTGGAGGCGGCCAGGGTCACCAGCAGGGCGCCGCCGAGCCCGATCAGCACCCCGGTGTCCTTGAGCTTCAGCACGATCGGGTTGCCGTCCCGCTCGGGCAGCTCCCACACCGCGCGCAGACAGTCCCGGACCTGGCCGACCCAGCCGATACCGGTGAACAGCAGCGCCGCACCGGCGATCAGCCCGACCGTGCCCGCGTTCTGCACCAGCCCGTTCAGGTCGAGTTGGTCGGCGAGGCCGGGGAACTGGGCGGCGATGTTCTTCTCGACGGTCTTCTGCCGGGCCGGGTCGAGCGTGGCCGCCGCGACCGCCGCGGCGACGGTCAGCAGCGGGAACAGGGCGATGAAGCTGACGAACGTCATGGCCGCGGCCAGCCACGTCCAGTTCACCCGGTCCAGGCGCGCGTACGAGCGCCAGGCGTGCGTGGTCATCAGCCAGGTCACGATCGGCCCGATGCCGGGCAGCTTCTTCAGCCAGTCCATGATCCGCCTCTGCCTTTTCGCGGGAACTCCATGTGCCGATACCCCGGATGGCACCGGCCCCGTCGGCCGCCCCTCGGCGCGTCGCACTAATCACCCATTGCGGGGAGCCAGGTGCCGCCGTGCGGCCACCCTGCCAGATACGGACGATACGGTCACCGGCATGTCTGCTGTCTGCGGTCCTCCCCAGTCCCTGCTCGTCCTCGGCGGCACCTCGGAGATCGCGCTGGCCACCGCGCGCCGCCTCGTCGCCCGCCGCACCCGCACCGTGTGGCTCGCGGGCCGCCCCGGCCCGGCACTCGACCGCGCGGCCGGCCGCCTGGCCGCGCTCGGCGCCGACGTCCGTACGGTCGCCTTCGACGCGCTGGACCCGGAGTCCCACGAGACCGTGCTCGGCAAGGTGTTCGCCGAGGGCGCCGTCGACATGGTGCTGCTCGCCTTCGGGGTCCTCGGGGACCAGGCGCGGGACGAGCGGGAGCCGCTGCGCGCGGTCCGGGTCGCCGCCACGAACTACACCGGCGCGGTCTCCGCCGGTCTGGTCGCCGCCCGTGCCCTCCAGGACCAGGGCCACGGCGCGCTGGTGGTCCTCTCGTCGGTGGCCGCCGAACGTGCCCGCCGCTCGGACTTCATCTACGGCTCCAGCAAGGCGGGCCTGGACACCTTCGCGCAGGGCCTCGGCGACGCGCTGTACGGGACGGGGGTGCAGGTGATGGTCGTCCGCCCCGGCTTCGTGCGCACCGCCAAGACCGCCCATCTGGCGCCCGGACCGCTCTCCACCACCCCGGAGCAGGTGGCCGCCGCCGTCGAACTCGGTCTGCGCCGCGGCTCGGAGACGGTGTGGGTGCCCGGCGCGCTGCGCCCGGTGATGTCGCTCCTGCGGCACGCGCCGCGCGCGCTGTTCCGCAGGCTGCCCGTCTGAGCGGGGTCCGTCAGCGGCTGGGGATGGTGTCGCGCTCGGTGTGTCCGGCCTGCGGGGGCACCACCGGGCTGCCGAACCAGTAGTCGCGCAGCTTGCGCCACACCCCGTCCCGGCCCTGCTCGTACAGCGCGAACCCGGTGCACGGCCAGGCGGCCTCGAACCCGGCCAGCTCCTCGAAGGCGCGGTCCATCGCCGCCTCCTCGATGCCGTGCGCCACGGTGACGTGGGGGTGGTACGGGAACTGCAGCTCGCGCGGCACCGGCCCGGAGGCGTCCCGCACCTGCTGCTGGAGTTCCGTGCACTCCTCGGCGCCCTGCTCGACCCGGACGTAGACCACGGGCGAGAGCGGGCGGAAGGTGCCGGTGCCGGACAGCCGCATCGGGAAGGGGCGTCCGGTCGCCGCGACCTCGGCGAGGTGCGCGTCGACGGCGGCGAGGTCCGCCTCTTCGACCTCGGTGGGCGGCAGCAGGGTGATGTGCGTGGGGATGCTGAGTGCGGCGGGGTCACCGAAGCCCGCGCGCCGCTCCTGGAGCAGGCTGCCGTGAGGCTCCGGGACCGCGATCGACACGCCGATCGTTACGATCCCCACGTCGTCTCCTGTCGTCGCGTGTTGTTCTGTGGGCCGTCCTCGCGTACGGCCTTCGGCTATCGACTGTACGGCCACGGGTGTCCGCAGGGCAGGCGCAACGGAAGTGATGTACGGCGCTCTGCCCCACCGGACATGCGTGCGGGTCGCACGTCCGGGGGCGGCTGTGCGCCCCCGGACGCCAGGTCAGTGCTTGGCCGGCAGGAAACCGACCCGGTCGTACGCCAGCGCCAGGGTCTCGGCGGCCACCGCGCGGGCCTTCTCGGCGCCCTTGGCGAGGATCGAGTCCAGCGTCTCGGTGTCCTCGAGGTACTGCTGGGTGCGCTCCCGGAAGGGGGTGACGAAGGCGACCATGATCTCGGCGAGGTCGGTCTTGAGGGCGCCGTACATCTTGCCCTCGTACTCCCGCTCCAGGTCCGCGATCGGCGTGCCGGTGAGGGTGGAGTGGATGGTGAGGAGGTTGCTCACGCCGGGCTTGTTCTCCCGGTCGAAGCGGATCACCGTGTCGGTGTCGGTGACCGCGCTCTTCACCTTCTTCGCCGTCGTCTTCGGGTCGTCCAGCAGGCTGACCACACCCTTGGGCGAGGCCGCCGACTTGCTCATCTTGACCGCCGGGTCCTGGAGGTCGTAGATCTTCGCCGTCTCCTTGAGGATGTACGGCTTGGGGCTCACGAAGGTCTCGCCGAAGCGGCCGTTGAAGCGGTCGGCGAGGTCGCGGGTCAGCTCGACGTGCTGGCGCTGGTCCTCACCGACCGGCACCTCGTCCGCGTTGTACAGCAGGATGTCCGCGACCTGGAGGATCGGGTACGTGAAGAGGCCGACGCTGGCCCGGTCGGCGCCCTGCTTGGCGGCCTTGTCCTTGAACTGGGTCATGCGGGACGCCTCGCCGAAGCCGGTGAGGCAGTTCATGACCCAGGCGAGCTGGGCGTGCTCGGGGACGTGGCTCTGCACGAAGAGGGTGCAGCGGTCGGGGTCCAGACCGGCCGCGAGGAGCTGAGCCGCGGCGAGGCGGGTGTTGGCGCGGAGGTCCTTCGGGTCCTGCGGGAGCGTGATCGCGTGCAGGTCGACGACCATGTAGAACGCGTCGTGCGTCTCCTGGAGGGCCACCCACTGGCGGACGGCACCGAGGTAGTTGCCGAGGTGGAACGAGCCTGCGGTGGGCTGGATTCCGGAGAGTACGCGCGGCTTGTCAGGGGTGGCCATGGTGCCCATTCTCTCAGAGGTGGAGGTGGGTCCGGTGCCTAGGTGGGGGGTGGTTGCGGGTGCGCGGGGGACTGCGGCGGCGCCGTGGCCGTGCGCGCAGTTCCCCGAGCCCCTCAAGCGCTCAGCCGAGGTCGATCTCCGGGTAGAGGGGGAAGGCTGCCACCAGGTCCGTCGCTCGCTGCGAGATCTCGTCCGCGACCTTCGGGTCCAGGACATGCTGGGCCTTGGAGGGGGCGCCCGACTTCGTGGTGCCCGGCTCCGTCGTCGTCAGGACGCGGTCGATCAGGCCCGCCACCTCGTCCATTTCCGGCTGGCCCAGGCCGCGGGTGGTCAGGGCCGGGGTGCCGATGCGGATGCCGGAGGTGTACCAGGCGCCGTTGGGGTCGGCGGGGATGGCGTTGCGGTTGGTGACGATGCCGGAGTCGAGGAGGGCGGCCTCGGCCTGGCGGCCGGTGAGGCCGTAGGAGGCGGCGACGTCGATCAGGTTGAGGTGGTTGTCGGTGCCGCCGGTGACCAGGGTGGCGCCGCGCTTCATCAGGCCCTCGGCGAGTGCGCGGGAGTTGTCGACGACACGCTGGGCGTAGTCCTGGAAGGAGGGCTGCCGGGCCTCGGCCAGGGCGACCGCCTTGGCGGCCATGACGTGCGGGAGCGGGCCGCCGAGCACCATCGGGCAGCCCCGGTCGACCTGGTCCTTGAGGGAGTCGTCGCACAGGACCATGCCGCCGCGCGGGCCGCGCAGCGACTTGTGGGTGGTGGTGGTGACGATCTGGGCGTGCGGCACCGGGTCGAAGTCGCCGGTGAGCACCTTGCCCGCGACCAGACCGGCGAAGTGCGCCATGTCGACCATGAGGGTCGCGCCGACCTCGTCCGCGATCTCCCGCATGATCCGGAAGTTCACCAGGCGCGGGTAGGCGGAGTACCCGGCGACCAGGATCAGCGGGCGGAACTCGCGGGCCTGGGCGCGCAGGGCCTCGTAGTCGATCAGGCCGGTGGCGGGGTCGGTGCCGTAGGAGCGCTGGTCGAACATCTTGCCGCTGATGTTGGGGCGGAAGCCGTGGGTGAGGTGGCCGCCCGCGTCCAGGGACATGCCGAGCATGCGCTGGTTGCCGAACGCCTGGCGCAGCTCGGCCCAGTCGGCCTCGGACAGCTCGTTGATCTGGCGGGCGCCGGTCTTCTCCAGGAACGGCACCTCGACGCGGTCGGCGAGGACGGCCCAGAAGGCGACCAGGTTGGCGTCGATGCCGGAGTGCGGCTGGACGTAGGCGTGCCGGGCGCCGAAGAGTTCGCGGGCGTGCTCGGCGGCGAGGGACTCGACGGTGTCGACGTTGCGGCAGCCGGCGTAGAAGCGGCGGCCGACGGTGCCCTCGGCGTACTTGTCGCTGAACCAGTTGCCCATCGCCAGCAGGGTGGCCGGGGAGGCGTAGTTCTCGGAGGCGATCAGCTTGAGCATCTCGCGCTGGTCGTGGATCTCCTGGCCGATCGCGTCGGCGACGCGGGGCTCGACCGCGCGGATGACGTCGAGCGCGGCGCGGTAGGCGGTGGTCTCGGCGGAGCCGGGCGGAGTGGGGTTCTCGGGCATGAGGGCCTCCGGACAGGGCGTCGGTGTGTCGTCGTGTTCGGTTCGGCCCAGGCGCACGGCACTGACTCCCGGGCCGCTCCCCGATGGTCGGTCCCATCCCAGCGCGCCAGTCACGGCCCACGACCAGCCTACCGGCCGTGGGAGACGGAGTGCGCGGCGTCTACAGGATCACGTGCGGCAGGAAGCGGGCGTAGGAGTCGGTGATCAGCCCGGAGGACTCGCGGATGCCGAGGCCGGCCGCCTCGTCGCCGACGACCCAGGCGCCGAGGACGACGTGGTTGCCGTCGAAGACGGGGAGCGGGGCGAGGGCCTGGTAGCAGCAGGTCTCCTCGGGAGCCGGAGGGGCCGGGCTGCCCGGCGGGTGCAGGGTGACGCCCTCGCCCTCGCGGCCGAGCAGCGGCTTGGCGGCGTAGCCGGTGGTGGCGGCCAGCTCGCGGGGGCCGTCCAGGTAGGCGGGGAGGAGGTTGGGATGGCCGGGGTACAGCTCCCAGAGGATCGCCAGCAGGGCCTTGTTGCTGAGCAGCATCTTCCAGGCGGGCTCGATCCACAGGGTGCTGCCGGTGCCGCCGCCGTTGTCCAGGGTGTCCAGGACGTGCCCGGCGAACTCGTCGGTGGTGAGCCACTCCCACGGGTAGAGCTTGAAGATCGCGCGGATGAACTTCAGCCGGTTGTCCACGAAGCGGCCGGAGAGGGTGTCCCAGCCGATCTCCTCCATGGAGAGCCAGTCGGTGTCGAGTCCGGCCTGCTCGGCGGTCTCCTTGAGGTAGGCGACCGTCATCAGGTCCTCGCCGAGTTCGTCGGCGGAGGAGTGCGCGAAGTGCAGCGGGGCGCCCGGCGGGAGCAGCTTCGCCTGCTTGCGCCAGGTGTCGACCAGGCGCTCGTGCAGCGAGTTCCACTGGTCGGCGCCGGGGAAGCGGTCCTCCATCCAGAACCACTGCGCGGACGCGGCCTCGACCAGCGAGGTCGGGGTGTCCGCGTTGTACTCCAGCATCTTCGCCGGGCCGGTGCCGTCGTAGTGCAGGTCGAACCTGCCGTAGACGGAGGGGAGTTCGGCACGCCGGTGCCAGGACTCGGTGACGGCGGCGGCCACCCGCGGGTCGGTGATGCCGAGGTCGGCGAGCCGGCGGTGCTCCACCAGGTGCCCGGCGGCGGCCAGGCACATGGCGTGCAGTTCCTCGACGGTCTCCTCCAGCGCCTCCACCTCGGGCAGCGAGAAGACGTAGTGGGCGCTCTCGTCCCAGTAGGGGCGCAGGGAGCCGTCGGGGTGGCGGGTGAGCGGGTAGACGATCCCCTGCTCCTCGACGGTGCGCTGCCAGTCGGGGCGGGGCGTGATCGTACGGCGTTCCATGGATGCGGCCCGGCCCGGTCAGCCGCCGGAGCTGCCGTGGCCGCCGCCGAAGCCGCCCCGGTGCACGCTGTGGTTGTCGTCGTCGCCCGAACGGCCCGAGCCGCTGCCGGACTTGCGGGGCGCGGTGAAGGAGCCGCTGCGGACCCAGGAGCCCTTCTTCTTGCCGCCGTAGTAGTAGGCGCCGCCGCTGGAGCCCGACTTGCAGTTCTTGTCGGAGACGACGTGGTAGCCCTTGGCCACGTTGTAGCTGTCGCGGTCCACGCAGCGCTTGTCCGGGTCGGACGAGGAGCACGCGGTGAGGGCGGCGGCGAGCAGGCCCATGCCGCCCAGAACGACTGTGGTGGAGCGCAGTTGTGCGCGGGTGTCGGCCATGTTCTCTTCTCCCCCGTCGGTGGTGCGTTCGGCAGTCAGCTTAGAGATCGGTGTGAGTTTCCGGCAGAGCGGCCCTCCGTACCCCTGTTCCCCTACAGTCGCTTTGTGCTTTTTGGAATGGTGTGCGCGCTCGGCGCGGCGGTCTGCTTCGGTACGGCCACGGTCCTTCAGGCCGTGGCCGCGCGGGCGGCCGGAGAACAGGGCGGCGGGGAGGCGGCACTGCTGCTGCGGGCGGTGCGGCAATGGCGGTACGCGGCGGGGCTCGCGCTGGACGGGCTCGGCTTCGTGTTCCAGATCCTCGCGCTGCGGTCGGTGCCGATCTACGCGGTGGGCGCCGCGCTGGCGGCGAGCCTCGCGGTGACGGCGGTGGTCGCGGCGCGGCTGCTACGGGTGCGGCTGAGCGGGGCGGAGTGGGCCGCGGTCGGCGTGGTGTGCGCGGGGCTCGCGCTGCTCGGGCTGGCCTCGGGCTCGGAGGGCGACCGCGGCGGACCGGCGTGGCTGCCGTACGCGCTGCTCGCGACGGCGGCGGGGGTACTGGTGCTCGGCGCGGTGGGCGGCCGACTCTCGGGACGGCCGCGCGCGCTGCTCCTCGGCCTCGGCGCGGGGTTCGGCTTCGGAATGGTGGAGGTCGCGGTACGTCTGGTGAACTCCCTTCACCCGTATGCCCTGTTGACCGACCCGGCCCTCTACGCCCTCCTCCTCGGCGGCGGCGCCGCCTTCCTGCTGCTGACCTCGGCACTGCAACGCGGCTCGGTCACCACGGCGACGGCCGGAATGGTGCTCGGCGAGACCCTGGGCCCGGCGGCGGTGGGCGTGCTCTGGCTGGGCGACCGCACCAGGGCGGGGCTCGGTCCGCTCGCGGTGCTGGGGTTCTTCGTGGCGGTGGCGGGGGCGCTGGCGCTGGCGCGGTTCGGGGAGGCGCCGGGGTCGGAGACGGAAGCGGAGGCAGAGGCGGAGGCGCAGTCTGTGCGCTGACGGGCGCGCTCACTGTTCGCCTGGTGCGAGTCTGCCCCTGCCGCCGCGCCCGGGACGGCTTACGGCAGCGCCCGGCACAGGGCCTCCAGAACGGTGGGCCAGGTGCTGTCGGGCGGGGTGCCGTAGCCGACGACGAGCGCCTCCAGCGGTTCGGCGACGGCCAGTCGGTGCCGGTAGAAGGCGAGGCCGTGCAGTGCGAGCCCCTGCCAATGGGCGGCCTGCACGACCGCCTGCTCGGTGCCGGGCGGCAGCCGCAGTACGGCGTGCAGCCCGGCCGCGATCCCCGTGACCGTCACCTCCGGCGCCCGGTCGGCCACGGCGGCGGCAAGTTGGTCCCGGCGGCGTCGGTAGCGCTGCCGGGCGGCGCGCACATGGCGGTCGTACGCACCCGAGGCGATGAACTCGGCCAGCGTCAACTGGTCCAGCACCCCGACGGTGTCGCTGTGCCCCTTGGCCTCCGCCAGCTCCGCCAGCAGCGCCGGGGGCACCACCATCCAGCCCAGGCGGAGTCCGGGGGCGAGGGACTTGCTGGCGGTGCCGAGGTAGACCACGCGCTCGGGGTCGAGGCCCTGGAGGGCGCCGACGGGCTGGCGGTCGTAGCGGAACTCGCCGTCGTAGTCGTCCTCCAGGATCAGCCCGCCGGTCCGCCGCGCCCAGTCGACCACGGCCGCGCGCCGGTCGGGGTGCAGCGGGGTGCCCATGGGGAACTGGTGGGCGGGGGTCAGAAGTACGGCACCCTCGGCACTCAACCCCTGTGTTTCGGTGCCGAGTTCGCCGTACGGCAGCGCGGTGGTCGTCAGGCCCGCCCCCGCGAGCAGATCGTGGTGCACGTCGAGGCCGTACGACTCGACGGCGACCGCGCGGGCGCCGCGGCCGCGCAGCACGGTGCCGAGGAGGCGCAGGGCGTGGGAGAAGCCCGCGGTGATCAGCACCGAGTCGGGGTCGGCGCGTACGCCCCGGACACGGGCGAGGTACTCGGCGACGGCGGTGCGCAGTTCGCGGCGGCCGCGCGGATCTCCGTAGCCCAGCGCGTCGTTGGGGGCCCGGGTCAGGGCGCGGCGGGCGGCCCGGAGCCACTCGGTGCGCGGGAAGGCGGCGAGGTCGGGGGTGCCGGGGACCAGGCTGTGCGTGGGGCGGCCCGGCGGGCGGCGCCGGAGGGGTGAGCCCGCTCCCCCGGCCGGGGGCACGGCCCGCTCGGCGACGCGGGTGCCGGAGCCCTGGCGGGCGGTGAGCCAGCCCTCGGCGACCAGGTCGGCGTACGCCTCGGCGACGGTGTTGCGGGCGATCCCGAGGTCGGCCGCCAGGGTGCGGGAGGACGGCAGCCGGGTGCCGGGGGTGAGCCGGCCGGTGCGTACGGCGTCGCGCAGCGCGTCGGTGAGACCCCGGCGCAGGCCGCTGCTCCCGGCCGGTTCGAGGTGGAGGTCGATGCCTAGATTGGCCCATGATTCCGCCATGGGAATGGACCATACTCCTGGGCTGCTTCGCTCCTAGGCTTTCAGCATGGAGACCACGGAGAACACCACCGAGTACGCCCCCGAGCACCCCGCCCGCCTGACCTGGACCCAGCACGTGCCCGAGGTCTACAAGGCGATGGTCCGCCTGGACGCCGCCGCCCGGAAGGGCATCGACCCGACGCTGCTGGAGCTGGTGAAGATCCGCGCCTCGCAGCTCAACCACTGCGCGTACTGCCTGGACATGCACACCAAGGACGCGCTCGCGGCCGGGGAGAGCGTGGAGCGGATCGTGCAGCTCAGCGCGTGGGACGAGTCCCGCCACTTCTACACCGAGAAGGAGCTGGCGGCGCTGGAGCTGACCGAGGCTGTCACCGTGATCACCGACGGCTTCGTGCCGGACGACGTCTACGAGCGGGCCGCCAAGCAGTTCGAGGAGGCGGAGCTGGCGCAGTTGATCGCCGCGATCACGGTGATCAACGCGTGGAACCGGTTCGCGGTGACCACCCGGATGGTGCCGGGGCACTACACGCCGGGGCAGTACAAGTAGCCGCATCGGCACAGCGGACGGCGGCGCGGCCCCCAGGGCCCGCGCCGCCGTCCGCTGTCCGGCGTCAGCTCACGGAAGCCAGCGCTTCCACTGGTCCGGGTGGGCGTCGACCCACTTCTTCGCGGCCTCCTCCGGGCTGAGCTTCTGCTCGGCGATCATGAGGGAGACCTCGTTCTGGTCCTCGGTCGTCCACTGGAACTTCTTCAGGAACGCCGCCCCCTTGCCGCCGGAGCGGGCGAAGTCGGCGTTGAGGAACTTGCGCAGCGGGGTCTTCGGGTACGCGCAGGTGATCTTCGCGGTGTCGGTGTCGCAGCCCTCCTTGTACGGCGGGAGCTTCACCTCGGTCATCGGCACCTTCTTGAACAGCCACTGGGGGGTGTACCAGTAGGTCAGGAAGGGCTTCTTCTCCTTGGCGAACTGCTTGATCTGGGTGATCTGCGCGGCCTCGGACCCGGCGAAGACGACCTGGTAGTTCAGCTTCAGGTTCTTCACCAGCGCCTTGTCATGGGTGACGTAGGCCGGGGAGCCGTCCATGATCTGGCCCTTGCCGCCGGACTCTGCGGTGCGGAACTGGGAGGCGTACTTGTTGAGGTTCTTCCAGTTCGTGATGTCCGGGTGCTGCTTGGCGAAGTACGTCGGCACGAACCAGCCGATGTGCCCGGTGACGCCGAGCCCGCCCGCGTAGGAGACGGTCTTCTTGTCGTGGACGTACCGCTTCTCCTGCTCGGGGTGGCTCCAGTCCTCCAGCAGGGCGTCGACGCGGCCCTGGCTGAGCGCGTCCCAGGCGGGGATCTCGTCGACCTGGACGGTGTCGACGCGGTAGCCCATCTTGTGTTCCAGCAGGTACTTCGCCACGGCCACGTTGGACTGCGCGCCCACCCAGGACTGCACGGACAGGGTCATGCTCTTGGCGCCGCCCGCGTTGGCGAACGGGCTGGCCTGCTTGGTCATGTCGGCGGCGCCGCAGCCGGTGAGCAGGGCGAGCGCGGACGCGGCGGCGACGCTCACCGAGAGGGTCGTACGGAATCGCATGTCACGCTCCCTTCTTCGCGCGGCGGCCGGTGGGCTGGGTGACCCGGTCGAGCATCAGGCCGAGGCAGACGATCGCGGCACCGGCGACCAGGCCGGTGGCGAGGTCGCCCTGGGCGAGACCGAAGGCGACGTCGTAGCCGAGGGCGCCCGCGCCGACCAGACCGCCGATGATGACGACGGCGAGGACCAGGACCACACCCTGGTTCACGGCGAGCAGCAGCGAGCGCCGGGCCAGCGGGAGCTGGACCTGCCAGAGCTGCTGGCGGCCGGTGGCGCCGAGCGAGCGGGCGGACTCCAGCGCGGCCGAGTCGACCTGGCGCAGGCCCTGCGCGGTGATCCGGACGACGGCCGGCAGGGCGTAGACCACGGCGGCGACGACGGCGGGGGCGCGGCCGACGCCGAACAGGGCGACGACCGGGATCAGGTACACGAACTGCGGCATGGTCTGGAACACGTCCAGCACCGGGCGCAGCACCCGGTCCACCCGGTCGCTGCGGGCGGCCGCGATGCCGGTGGCGATGCCGAGGACCAGGGTGACGGCGACGGCGGCCAGCACCTGGGAGAGGGTGTCGAGGGAGGAGTCCCACACACCGAGCACGCCGATCGCGGCCATGGCGAGGGTGGCGGTCAGCGCGGTGCGCCAGGTGCCGATCAGCCACGCCAGCGCGGCGACGATCAGCAGCACCGACCACCAGGGCAGCGCGCGCAGGCCGTCGCGGAGCGGGTCCAGCATCCAGGTGGTGAAGTGCGCGGCCCAGTCGGCGGTGCCGCCGATGACGGGGACGCCGGAGTAGAGGTGCGCGGTCATCCAGTTGACGGCGTGGTTGACCGGCTCCGCGATGTTCAGGGTCGCGCCCGTGGGCCACTCGGCGCGGCCGAGCAGCCGGGCGGCGACCGCCGCGACGGCGGTGCCCGCGAGCGCGAGGAGCCAGACCGTGCGGCGGGACTCGCCCGTGTTGTCGGCGGCGCGGCCGGCGGCGCCGGTCACCCGGTCCAGGACGATCGCGAGCAGCACGATCGGGATGCCGGCCGCGAGGGCGGCGCCGACGTCGACGGAGGCGAGCGCCTGGTAGACGCGGTCACCGAGGCCGCCGGCGCCGATGACGGAGGCGATGACGGCCATGGACAGCGCCATCATGATCGTCTGGTTGAGGCCGAGCAGGAGTTCCTTGCGGGCCAGCGGGATGCGGGCGGTCAGCAGCCGCTGGCGCGGGGTGGCGCCCAGCGAGCGCACCGCCTCCAGCACCTCGGGGTCGGCGCCGCGCAGGCCGAGCGCGGTGAGCCGCGCCATCGGCGGGGCCGCGTAGACCACGGTGGCGAGGACGGCGGCGGGGACGCCGATGCCGAAGACCAGCACCACGGGCAGCAGGTAGGCGAAGGCCGGGAGCACCTGCATGGTGTCCAGCACCGGGCGCAGGGCGCGGTCCAGCCGGTCGGAGAGCCCGGCGGCGAGGCCGAGCAGGACGCCGACGGCGACCGAGGCGAGTACGGCGGCCACCATGAGCGCGAGCGTCTGCATGGTGGGCAGCCACATGCCGAGCGCGCCGCAGGCGAGGAACGCCACGGCCGTCCCGGCGGCCAGCTTCACCCCGGCCACCCGCCAGGCGACCAGGGCGCCGAGCACGGTGACGCCGACCCAGCCCATGGCGAGCAGGGCGAGGTAGACACCGCGTACGCAGAGCACGACGGCGTTGCTGATGTGGCCGAAGAAGTACAGGAACAGCGGGTGGCTGTCCCGGTTGTTCATCACCCAGTCGCTGGCGTCACCGAGCGGGCCGGTGAGGCTCACGGTCAGCGCGTGCGGCCAGTGTCCGCTGCCCCACCGGCTGTCGAGCAGGGGGACGAGGATCACGGCGGCGACGGCGAGCGTGAGCAGCTTGGCCGCGGGGCGGGACCTGAGCAGGCCGGGCAGGGCGCGCCGGGCGCCGGGCACGGTGAGCGTGGCCATCAGACCGCCTCACGCTCGGGGGCGGTGGGCACGAGAGCGGGCTCCGCCTCCCGCTCGGCGGGGGCGGCCGTGCCGGTGCCCGCGACCACGTTGAGCAGCGCGTCGGAGTCGACGACGCCCATGCAGGTGCCGTGGTCCATCACGCGGGCCGGTTCACCGGCACGGGCGACGGCCTCGATGGCCTCGGCGACCGGGGCCTCGGGGCGCACGGCGGGACCGCTGCCGGCTTCCTCCAGGGAGGCGGGGCGCATGGCGGTGCGGCAGGTGACGACCTGCTCGCGGGGCACGTCGCGGACGAACTCGCGGACGTAGTCGTCGGCCGGGGAGTTGACGATCTCCTCCGGGGTGCCGAGCTGGACCACGCGGCCGTCACGCATCAGGGCGATGCGGTCGCCGAGCTTGAGGGCCTCGGTGAGGTCGTGGGTGATGAAGACCATGGTGCGGCCCTCTTCGCTGTGCAGGCGGGCGACCTCGTCCTGCATGTCGCGCCGGATCAGCGGGTCGAGCGCGCTGAACGGCTCGTCGAAGAGCAGCACCTCGGGGTCGACGGCGAGGGCGCGGGCGAGCCCGACACGCTGGCGCTGACCGCCGGAGAGCTGACCCGGGCGGCGCTTCTCCATGCCGGCCAGGCCGACCTTGGCGACGACCTCGGCGGCCTTCTCGCGGCGCTCGGCGCGGCCCATTCCCTGGATCTCCAGGCCGTAGGCGACGTTGTCGAGGACCGTGCGGTGCGGCAGCAGGCCGAAGTGCTGGAACACCATCGCGGCCCGGTGGCGGCGCAGTTCGCGCAGCCGGCCGCGGTCCATCGCGCGCACGTCCTCGCCGTCGATGGCGATGGTGCCCGCCGTGGGCTCGATCAGCCGGGTCAGACAGCGCACCAGAGTGGACTTGCCGGAGCCGGACAGGCCCATGACGACGAAGACCTCGCCCTTGCGGACCTCGAAGGACACGTCCCGCACGGCGGCCGTGCAGCCGGTCTCGGCGCGCAGCTCGGCGGGGCTCAGCGCGGCCAGCTCCGGGTCGGCGGGGACGCGCTCGGGCTTGGGCCCGAACACCTTCCACAGGCCGTCGACGGCGAAGACCGGCGCACCGGTCTCCTCGGTGGCGGTGGGCGGCTTACGGGTGGGAACGGTGAGCGTCATCGCGCGTCACCACCGATCAGTTCGACGGCCTTCTCCCCGACCATGAGCACTCCGATCATCGGGTTCACCGCGGTCATCGTCGGAAAGACGGACGCGTCGGCTATGCGGATGCCGCTCAGACCCCGGATGCGCAACTCGGGGTCCACCACGGCGAGTTCGTCATCGGCGGCGCCCATCTTGCAGGTGCCGGCCGGGTGGTACACGGTGTGCGCGACCTTGCGCGCGTACTCGCTCAGCTCCTCGTCGCCCTGGACCTCGGGGCCGGGGCACACCTCACGCTTGAGCCAGTGGGCCAGCGGCTCCGACTTGGCCACCTCGCGGGCGATGCGGATGCCGTCGACCAGGGTCTGGGCGTCGTAGTCGTCCTCGTCGGTGAAGTACCGGAAGTCCAGCGCGGGCTTGACCTCGGGGTCGGCGCTGGTGAGGTAAAGACGGCCGCGGCTCTTGGGCTTGGGGATGTTGGGGGTCATGGAGACGCCGAACTCGGGCCGCTCGTACCCCAGTCGCTCCGGGTTGTCCGTGAACGGGATCTGGTAGAAGTGGAACATCAGGTCCGGGCCCGCGTGTTCGGGGTCGCGGCGGACGAACAGGCCCGCGTCGGAGTCCATCGCGGAGTTCTCCGGGATGGGCCCGTGGGTCTCCCAGACGATGACCGACTCCGGGTGGTCGAGCAGGTTCTCGCCGACGCCGGGCAGGTCCAGCACGACCGGGATGCCGAGGGCCTCCAGGTCGGCACGCGGGCCGATGCCCGAGTGCATCAGCAGACGCGGGGTGTCGACGGCGCCCGCGCAGAGGACCACCTCGTTGCGTGCCTTGACCAGCAGCTCCTGGCCGTCCTTGGTGCGCACGTGGACGCCCTCGGCGCGGGTGCCGTCCAGCTCCAGCCTGTACGCCCAGGTCTCCAGGAAGAGATGGAGGTTGGGGCGCTCGTCCATCACCGGGTGCAGGTAGGCGACGGAGGCCGAGGAGCGCTTGTTGTTCTCGGGGTGGTAGGCGAGGTCGAAGAAGCCGACACCGTCGGTGAACGGCTTCTTGTTGAAGCCCTCGACGCGCGGCACGCCCAGCGTGGACTGCGCGGCGTCCACGAAGTCGCGCGCGATGGCGTTGCGGTCCTTCTCGTCCACCGAGACGATGTTGTTCTTCAGCCGGGCGAAGTACGCCTCCATGGGGACGGCGCCCCAGCCGGTGGCCCCGGCCTCCTCCCACTCGTCCCAGTCGGACGGCAGCGGCTTGAACGAGATCAGGGTGTTGTGCGAGGAGCAGCCGCCGAGCACCCGGGCGCGGCTGTGCCGGATGTGGGAGTTGCCGCGCGGCTGCTCGGTGGTCGGGTAGTCGTAGTCGAGGTCGCCGCCGAGCAGGCCCATCCAACGGCGCAGGGTCAGCACGTCGTCGCGGTCGACGTCGCTCGGGCCGCCCTCGATGACGGCGACGGTGACGTCCGGGTTCTCGGTCAGGCGGGAGGCGATGACCGAGCCCGCCGTGCCGCCGCCGACGACGACGTAGTCGTACTCGTGGGTGTGTTCGGGCATGGGGTGTCTGACTCCTGGGGGCGGGGAGGTCGTACGGAGGTCTGGAGGGGGCCGGGGTCAGCCCGCGAACCAGCGCACCGGGCTCGGGGCGAGGTTCTGGTACACGTGCTTGGTCTCGCGGTACTCGGCGAGGCCGGCGGGGCCCAGTTCGCGGCCGGTGCCGCTCTTGCCGAAGCCGCCCCACTCCGCCTGCGGCAGGTAGGGGTGGAAGTCGTTGATCCACACGGTGCCGTGCCGCAGCCGGGCGGCGACGCGGCGGGCGCGGCCGGGGTCGGCGGTCCAGACGGCGCCCGCGAGGCCGTACTCGGTGTCGTTGGCGAGGGTGACCGCCTCGTCCTCGGTGCGGAAGGTCTCGACGGTGAGGACGGGTCCGAAGACCTCTTCCCGCACGACGCGCATCTCGCGGTGGCAGTGGTCGAGGACGGTCGGCTCGTAGAAGTAGCCGGACTCGGGGCGGTCGGCGGTGGGCTCGGGGCGCTTGCCACCGCAGACCAGGGTGGCACCCTCGGCGAGCGCGGAGGCGACGAAGTCCTCGGTCTTGGCGCGCTGCTGCTCGGAGACGAGCGGGCCGCACTCGACGCCGGGTACGGTGCCGCGGCCGAGCCTGATCTTCCGCGCGCGGCTTGCGAGTTCGGCGACGAAGCGGTCCCGGACGGACTCCTCGACGATGAGGCGCCCGCCCGCCGAGCAGACCTGGCCGCTGTGGATGAAGGCGGCGTTGAGGGCCTGGTCGACGGCGGTGTCGAAGCCCTCCTCGGTGGCGCAGGCGTCGGCGAAGACCACGTTGGGGTTCTTGCCGCCGAGTTCCAGGGCGACCTTCTTCACGCTCGGCGCGGCGGCCTGGGCCACCTTGACGCCGCTGACCAGGCCGCCGGTGAAGGAGACCAGGTCGACGTCGGGGTGGTCGGCCAGGCGGGCGCCGACGGTGTGGCCGGGGCCGGTGACCAGGCCCGCGACGCCCTCGGGGAGTCCGGCCTCCACCAGCAGTTCGATGAGCGCGATGGTGGTCATCGGGGTGATCTCGCTGGGCTTGATCACGAAGGTGTTGCCCGCGGCGAGCGCCGGGGCGATCTTCCAACTTGCCTGGAGGAGCGGATAGTTCCAGGGGGTGATCAGCGAGCAGACACCGACCGGCTCGTGCACGACGACGCTGTGGATGTCGGGCGAGCCCGCGTCGACCACCCGGCCGGGCGCCTCGGCGGCGACCAGGTCCGCGAAGTAGCGGAAGGCGTCGGCGACGCAGTCGATGTCGACGCGGCCCTCTTCCACGGTCTTGCCCGCGTCCCTGCTCTCCAGCAGGCCCAGCTCCTCACGGTCGCGGACCAGGAGGTCGGCGACACGGCGCAGCAGGGCGGCGCGCTCGGCGACCGGGGTGTGCGGCCAGGGGCCCTCGTCGAACGCGCGGCGGGCGGCGGCCACCGCCCGGTCGACGTCCTTGCCGTCACCCTCCGCGACGACGGCGAAGGGCCTGCCGTCCGCGGGGTCGAGGATCTCGCGGGTCGCACCGGAGTCCGCTTCCAGCCACTCGCCTCCGGCGTGGATGGTGGCCTCGGCCGGTCGTTCGGTTCTGTCCGCCATGATCGGTTTTGCCTTCCGTTCCTGTTCAGACGCCCTGTGTGACAGAGCTGCCACGTCCGGGCGGATGACCGCATGCCCTCGGCCGGTGAAACGCATGCGCATTCAGTGGCCGAAAGTGTGCTGGGTCACGGAAATTACGGGGGAAAGGTGGAGGAATCGGGCGTCTGAGGGTGGCGTAGATCACGACGGCGGTACGCACTCCCGCGAACCGGGTCGATTCGATCAGTCCAGCGCCGCGTTCCCGGCCGGGGCGCAGTTCATGCCGGGCGGGCAGAACCAGGCGAGCGCGGTGGTGAGGAGGTCCAGCTCGTCCTCCCTGCCGTCGGCGTCCGGGCCGTACGCCGCGAGCGCGTAGATCTTGCCGTCGGCGGCGACGAACCGCTCGTCGTAGACGTGCCAGGTCCCGACCTCGGGCTCGTTCCGGATGGTGTCCGCGAGGTACTCAAGCCGGGAGCCGGTGAAGTCCCCCTCGTCCAGGTTGGTCAGCGCCAGCTTCTCGAACCCACGCGGCTTCGCCGTCTGGTCCGACAGGTACAGCTCGAAGGACGCTTCCGGACTGGCCTCCGACACCTCGTACACCTGAAGCCTCCGCTCCCGGTCGGAGCTGCGGAAGTTCACCACGGCCATCCCGTACTCCGACGGCACCGTGGCCCGCGTCCACCCCTCGGGCACGGCCACCCGGAACCCCTCGCCGTCGTCACGCAGCTCATATCCGGCGGGCGGCGCGCTGGGCGAGGGGCTGGGCGCGGGCGAACTCCTGACGGGGCTCGGGCTACGGGTCACAGGAGCGGAGGAGGTGTGCCCCTGGCCCTGCCGGCTCCGGTCGTCGTCGTTGTCCTTGCCGACGACCAGGGCCAACACGAGGCTCACCGCGATACCGGCTGCCGCCGCACCGACGATGACGGACCAGAGGAGGCGACGGCTGGGGCCGTCGGGCTGCGGCGAGGGGTCTACGGGGGGCCAGGGTGCCGCGGCGGGGAAGGTCGAGGTCGGAGCGGTAGGGGGCCAGGCAGCGGTCGGGGAGTCGGGCGCGGGGGGCCAGGTGGCGGTCGTGGGCGAGGAGTCGGCCGGCGGCCGGGCAGCGGCCGGCGGAGCAGCGGGGGCGGACGGCTCGACCGGGGGCCACGAGGCGGTCGGTGGCTCCGCGTGCGAAGAGGACTCGGCCGGCGGCCAGGCACCGGCCGACGGCTCCCCGGCCACGGAAGGCCCGGCCGGGGGCCAGGAGGAGTGAGGGGGCGTACGCCGGCCCGCGGGCGGCCAGGCGGACGCCGGGGGCTCGGCCGGGGCCGAGGGGTCGGCCGAGGGCCGGGCGCCGGTCGGCGGACCGGCAGAGGCGTAGGGGTCGGCGGACGCCGAAGGCTCAGCCGGGGACGACGCGCCGGTCGACGGACTCACGGAGACCGACGGATCGGCGGACACCGAGGGCTCAGCCGAGGGACGCGCGTCGGGCGCGGGGTCATCGGGAGCCGAGGAGTCGGTCGGTGGGCCGCCGGGGGCAGGGGGCGTGCGGCGGTCCGCCGGGGGCCAGGTGGAGGTCGGGGCGGCGGCCTCCGTGGGGTCGGCCGGCTCCGACGCCGGCGGCTTGCCGGCCTCCCCGGGCTCGGCCGGGGGCCAGGCCGGGGTCGGGGCGTAGGCCGGGCGGGATGGTGGGGGTGGGGTTGAAGCGGGGCGGGGGGCGGGGCCCTCCTCCCAGCGTTGGGTGTCCTCGTTCCAGTGCCGTTCTCCCCCGCTCATCGCGGCCCCCCTTTTGGTGTTGCGGTCAGATTCCGAGCAGGCCGGCCACGGTGCCCGCCGAGGCGAGGACGCCGAGGAGGGCCTGGGAGTCGGCGAGGAGTTCCCGGAGACGTTCGCGGCGAGTGGGGCCCGCCTGGCCGGTGCGGGTGATCTCGGCCTCGGTGTCGGCGAGCGCCTCGCCCAGCGCGGCCGTCTGCTCGGTGCCGCGCACCCGCGCGAGGTCGGCGCGCAACTCCCGTACCGCAGCCAGGAGTTCCTGGTCGACGGGGACGCCCGTACCGTGCTGGTGGCTCTCGGCGTGGGCGTGGCTGCCGATGGCGAAGGTGCTCCCCGACACGTCCCCGATGCGTACGTTCGGCTCCTCACCGGTCATGGCCGGCTCCCTTCTGCGGCGCGGGCGCGCCCGTGGCGGTGGCATGGCTGCCGACGGCGAAGGTGCTGCCGTCGACGCGGCCGATGTGCACGTCCCCGTTGCGGATGTTGACGACCTTCCGGACGAACTCCCCGGTCTGGTAACCGGATTCGGCGAGCGCGGACCGTACCCCGTCGGTCACCCGGTCCTGCACCCCGCGCAGGTACCGGACCACGTCCATCTCCTGGAAGAGCGAGCCGACGGGCGTGGACCCCAGCTCGCGCACCGAGAGCGCGGGACCGTCGGGCAGGGCATCCGCGTAACCGCCGGTCAGCAGCCGCCAGCCGTGCACCAGACCCCGGCCGAGCTGGGCGAGCGCCCGCCCGACGGAGCGCGGTACCACGACGAGCGCGGTGACGGCCTTGCCGGCGGAGTTGTTGTGGCGGAACCGGTGGGCGGCACGGTCGGCGTCCTTGAAGTCCTCGCGCACCGGAGTCAGCACATGCGGGGCGATCTCCAGCATCAGCATGCCGCCCTGGGTGTGGACGCGGACGTACACGGTGACGACCAGCTCCTCCTCCCAGCCGCCGACCCGCACCCGCAGGAAGTGCCGCCGCTTCTCGGCCCCCTCCTCCACCGCCCGCGCCCGGTGCTGCTCGAACGCCTCGGCGGTGTACGGCGCCTGCTCCCGCTTGAGCAGTCCCTCCACCGGGAGGAAAACGCACTCGTCGATCTCCAGCCAGCGCAGCCGGTCCCGGACACCCGGACCCGCGTACTCGGCCGGTACGCGGAGCTGCTCCAGGCGGGGGCGGATCTTCTCCAGGATCGCCCGGTTGCTGAGCGGCTGCCGATCCTTCGCCATCTCGTCCGGCTTGAGCTCCACCGCCAGCACCCAGGTGTCGTACGCGTCTCCGGCCCCGCAGAAGGGCCGGGCCTCGTGGTACATGACCAGCGGAGCGTGCTGCTCCAGCCGGATGCGCTGCTTGAGTCGCTGGAAACGCGGGCTCGGCGCCTGCTCGGCGGGGTCGGCGGCGGCGTCCGGAAAGCGCTGCGGGGACAGCTCGCCGGCCAGCGCCCGGCTGAACTGGGTGCGCTGGGCGTGCACGCACAGCGCGATGAGCGCGAGTACGACGAGGGTGAACCACGCCTGCCACGTCTCCACGGCCGGGGTGAGCGAGCCGGAGAGGTCCTCGGAACCGCCGTACTCGTACCCGTACGGATCGTAGGACGGCTCGGGCGACGGACCTCCACCGAACGCGGTCACGACGGTGAGCACGAACAGCGCGGCGAAACACGCCCGCCCCCACCACCGCGCCAGGAAGGCGAGGACCAGCCGGTACTGCGGGGGCATCACTGTCCACCCGCGCAGCCAGGGGGCGAGCGCGAGCCAGATGCTGGGCCACAGGTACAGCGCGAGCAGCCCACCGCTGAGCAGCATGCCGACCAGCCACAGCCCGGTGATCGCGCCCGCCCAGACCAACTCCTGCCGCCGGGCCCGCAGCGCGTGCGCCAGCACCCTCGCCGCGTCGAAGCCGAGCGAAGGGGCCACGATCCGCTGCTCGTTGAGGTGGAGTTCCTCGATGACACGGTCGCGGTAGCCGGAGTCCAGATAGGCGCCCGCGCACAGCAGCCGGGTGGCCTCGCTGGTGTGGGGCGGGACGGGCGGTGGATGGACCGGCACCCGCTCGGCCGACGTCCGCTCCGCCTGCGGCGGCACCTGAGCACTGCTCATGCCATCCCCCGATGCATGGAAGTCCCTCGCCCACGAGGACATGGACGACGACCGCTGAGCATAGAGGGGTGACAGGTGGTCAGGAAACCGGAATCCGCTCGGCCGTCCGCTCCTTCACCGTGGCGCGCAGCCACGCGTGGTCCGGACAGGTCCGACGCTGCCCACCACCTGGCGCGCGAGCCCGGGCGCGGCGAGCGCGTCGCGATCGGCCGGCGCAGCCGCCCCCGCCGCCGCGGCGGCGGCGGCCCTGGTGATCACGGGGTACGGAGGCCGGAACCGTACCCTCCGGTCCGCCACCCCCGCTCCGGAGCGCGTAGCATCGCCCTCCTCCCCCCACCGATGATCAACTCCGGTCCGGTAGACCCGAGTTGTCCACTTCTAGGAGCCGTGCATGCCCGCGCTGCTGAACCCTGTCCTCGATCTGCTGATGCTCCGGGGCACCGTGACCGCCGTGGAACGGTTCACCGCACGGATGCGGCGCCTGCGGATCGAGGGCGACCCGCTGGCCGGGCTCGACGTGCTCCCCGGCCAGCAGGTCCGGGTGCTCGTGGGCTCCGCGCTCACCCGGCGCACCTACTCGGTGTGGCGCTACGAGCCGTCCGGCGCACTGGAGTTGTGTGTGCTGGACCACGACGGCGACGGCCCCGGTGCCCGCTGGGCGCGCGAGGCGGCGGCGGGCGACGAGGTGCGCCTCGGCAAGCCGGAGGGCTCCTTCACCCTGCGCCCGGACGCCGCGCACCACGTCTTCGTCGGGGACGAGACGGCGTCCGTCGCGTTCGGCGCGATGCTCGCCGCGCTGCCCGACGGGGCGCGGGTCTCCGGCTGTGTCGAGACCGGCACGGCGGACGACCGGCTCCCGCTGGCCCACGCCGGACGGCTCGACTGGGTGCTGCGCGGCACGGTCCCGCTGCCCGAGGCGGTGGGCCGCCTGGCGCCCGCGCCGGGCGGGGTGGCGTACGTCGCCGGCGAGGCGCGCACCGCGCAGGCGGTTCGGCATGTGCTGCGGGACGCGGGCTGGGACCGGCGCTCGGTGCTGACGAAGCCGTTCTGGGCGCCGGGCAAGCGCGGCCTGGAGTAACCGGGACACGGGAACGGGCCCCGTCCGGAAGACCGGAGGGGGCCCGTCACTCGTGCGTGCGGGGCTCAGATGAGGCCGAGACCGCGGACCGCGTCGCGCTCCTCCGCCAGCTCCCGCACCGAGGCGTCGATGCGGGCGCGGGAGAACTCGTTGATGTCCAGGCCCTGGACGATCTCGTACTTGCCGTCCTTGGTGGTGACCGGGAAGGACGAGATCAGGCCTTCCGGGACGCCGTAGGAGCCGTCCGACGGGATGCCCATGGAGGTCCAGTCGCCCTCGGCGGTGCCGTTGACCCAGGTGTACACGTGGTCGATGGCGGCGTTGGCGGCGGAGGCGGCCGACGAGGCACCGCGGGCCTCGATGATCGCGGCACCGCGCTTGGCGACGGTCGGGATGAAGTCGTCGGCCAGCCACTGCTCGTCGCCCACGACCTCGGCGGCGTTCTTGCCCGCGACCGTGGCGTGGAAGATGTCCGGGTACTGGGTCGCGGAGTGGTTGCCCCAGATCGTCAGGCGCTTGATCTCGGAGACCGGGGTGCCCGTCTTCTTCGCGAGCTGGGTCAGCGCGCGGTTGTGGTCGAGGCGGGTCATCGCGGTGAAGCGCTCGGCCGGTACGTCCGGGGCGGCGGCCTGCGCGATGAGCGCGTTGGTGTTGGCCGGGTTGCCGACGACGAGGACCTTGATGTCGTCCGCGGCGTTGTCGTTGATGGCCTTGCCCTGCGGCTTGAAGATGCCGCCGTTGGCCTCCAGGAGGTCACCGCGCTCCATGCCCTTGGTGCGCGGGCGGGCGCCGACCAGCAGGGCGACGTTGGTGCCGTCGAACGCGACGTTCGGGTCGTCGGTGATGGTGATGCCGCTCAGCAGCGGGAACGCGCAGTCGTCCAGCTCCATGGCCGTGCCCTCGGCGGCCTTGAGCGCGGGGGTGATCTCCAGGAGGCGGAGGTTGACCGGCACGTCCGCGCCGAGGAGCTGCCCGGAGGCGATGCGGAAGAGGAGGGCGTAACCGATCTGGCCGGCCGCGCCGGTGACGGTGACGTTCACGGGAGTGCGGGTCATGGCGTTCTCCGTATGGCTGGCGGTGGGGCGTCCCTGCCCCGTGCGGATGATCGATCTCTTGGCGTCAAGAGAGATCAGCGGTCAGGCTATCGCGCATCCGGCATGCCGGACGTCCGGGGCCCTGTGGCCCGCCCCACAGCCCGGCCTCGCGGGGCCCGCCGCCGCACACGGCAGCGGCCGCCCGTCCGGGAGAGGAAGACGAAGGCGGCCGCCGGTGGGGGTACCGGCTCACCGGACTCCCGTGGGGGGGTACAGGTCCGTGTGCCCCGGTTCCGGCGTCCCATGCGTGCCGCACCGGAAAACTCCGGCTACTCGGTACACCCGGTGCGCCCCGAGGCCAGGGTCACGCACGCCTCGGCCTCGCCCGCGCCGCCGACGGCGACCATCGGCGTGTACGTGTAGGTCTCCCCGGCGACGGCCTCACCCCGCCGGCTCTCGCCGTCCGCGGTGACGCGCACCCGGTCGCCCGGGGCGGCACCGGTGATCCGGCCCCAGGCCGCGCCGCACGTCCTGCTGTAGCGGACCTCCAGGTTGGTGGCGCCGACGGTGGCGGTCCTGGCGGTGGTCACCAGGTCGCCGCCGCACCCCATGGCCTCGGCGTCCTTGCCGGCGCAGCCGACGCCCACGCACTTGACGCCCGGCGGCAGATCGGCGGCCCTGGTGGCGGACGACGAGGGGGACCTGGCTGCTTCCGGTGTGCCCTCGCCGTCACCCCGGCCGGTGAGCAGGAAGACGGTGCCGAGGACGACGAGTACGGCAGTCGCGCCCGTGAGGAAGAGCAGGGCGCGGCGCTTTCCCGCCGGGGGCTCGGCGAGGGGCGGGGTCATCGGCGGGGCGGCGACAGTCGTCGTCCCCCTACTCCCACCGAAGTCGTCCGGCTCCGCGCGGGCGTGGGTGATGCGGATCTGCTCCGTCGTGCGGTCGTGCCGCGTCTCCGCCCGGCTCCAGGCGTGTTCGGCCAGCTCCCGCATGGTGGTGACGTGGACCGGGTCGGTCCCGGTGGCCTCGGCGAGGGCGACGACGGCCCCCTTGGGTGCGAGCAGCCGCCCGTTCAGATACCGCTCCCAGGACGTCCTGCTGTACCCGGTGCGGTCGGCCAGCGCGGCGACGCTCAGACCCCGCTGGTCCACGAGCCGCCGCAACTGACGGGTGAACTCCCCTATCTGCGGGTCGAGTTCCTCCGGCAGCGCTTTCCAACGAGCCATGGGTCGCTCCCCCCCTCGCTCCTCCCCCGGCGGGCCCCGCGACGCCTCCCCGCGTCACACAACCGCCCCCGCTCCACGGTAGCCCGCAGGAGGGGGGTGTTCGGCACGTATCCGGCGAACTGCCCTTGTTCCGGCGCCATTTGCTCGGATGTGGCAGGGCGCGGACACGGTGGCGGAACGGTCACCTCCGTGCCACAGCGCACGGCGGGACGTTGCCCGGCACCCACCCGGCCCGCCAGGGTGAAGTCCCGGTGGCTCGCCCCTGATCGGGGGTGGGGGCGAGCCACCGGCCTTGCGCGGAGCGCTAGTTGGACACGGTGAAGTGGAGCGTGTCCTTGAGGAAGGGGACCCGCAGCCAGGGTTCCGGCTGGACCATCAGGGCCAGCAGGACGATCACGAGGCCCAGCACCCCGTAGGTCACGATGTCCGTGAAGCGGGAACGGACGGCCAGCATGCCGACGCCCGGCAGCGTCCAGCGCATCACGGCACCCGCCAGCAGGGCCGCGCCGATCAGCAGGAGCCCGGCGCGGGTCACGTCGAAGGCGACCAGCAGCAGGCCGAGCGCGACGGCGGAGAGCACGACCAGCACCGGCCACTGCCGGGCGGGCGCCGGGGCGTCACTGCCCGCGGCCCGGCCGCCGCCCTCGGGGCGCGCGGTGTCCTTGGTGAACAGCGGGAAGCGGCGGGTGATGCGCCTGGTGCGCCCCTGCGCGTCGGGAGCGCTGATCGCGTCCCGCACCTGCGGCTCCCCGGATTCGTCAGCCGGCACGCCGCTCCGCCGCCTCCACCACGTTGACCAGGAGCTGGGCGCGGGTCATCGGGCCGACCCCGCCGGGGTTCGGGGAGATCCACCCGGCGACCTCGGCGACGTCCGGGTGGACATCGCCGACGATCTTGCCCTCGGCGTTGCGGGAGACGCCGACGTCCAGCACGGCCGCGCCCGGCTTGATGTCCTCGGCGCGGATCAGGTGCGGGGCACCGGCGGCCGAGACGACGATGTCGGCCCGCTTGAGGTGGTAGGCCAGGTCACGAGTGCCGGTGTGGCACTGGGTGACGGTGGCGTTCTCGCTGCGCCGGGTGAGCAGCAGGGGCATCGAGCGTCCGATGGTCACACCGCGGCCGACGACCACGACCTCGGCGCCCTTGGTCTCCACGCCGTACTGGCGCAGCAGGGTGAGCACGCCGTTGGGGGTGCAGGGCAGCGGGGCGGGCTCGTTGAGGACCAGGCGGCCGAGGTTCATCGGGTGGAGGCCGTCGGCGTCCTTCTCCGGGTCCATCAGCTCCAGGATGCGGTTCTCGTCGATGCCCTTGGGCAGCGGGAGCTGGACGATGTAGCCGGTGCAGTCGGGGTCCTCGTTCAGCTCGCGGACGACCGCCTCGATCTCCTCCTGCGTCGCCGTCGCGGGGAGTTCGCGCTGGATGGAGGCGATGCCGACCTGGGCGCAGTCACGGTGCTTGCCCGCGACGTACTTCTGGCTGCCGGGGTCCTCACCGACCAGGACGGTGCCGAGGCCGGGCGTGATTCCCTTCTCCTTCAGCGCCGCCACGCGGGCGGTCAGATCGGACTTGATCGCGGCTGCGGTGGCCTTGCCATCGAGAATCTGGGCGGTCATGCACCCATCCTCGCGGATGACGGCCCCCCGGTTCCAATCCGGTCCGCGTGGGCTCCGCCACCGTCGCGTCCCAGATGTCCTCCGATGATCGCTGATGTTGCACTTGCACAACGCCTCGCGAATGCGGCTGGACAACGCGTGACAGCTCCACAACGATGAACGGCGCATACATCGCGGTCCGGTGGGGGGCAAACCGCTCAGATCTTGACGTTCCTCCGTGCTGTCCGCTCGTTCCCGCAGTACCGACGGAGGAATCCAGCCATGAGTTTCGGCTCGCCCCAGAACCCTTATGGTCAGCCGCAGGACCCCCAGCAGGGGTACGGGCAGCCGCAGCAGCCCGGTTACCCGCAGGCGCCGCAGGGCGTGCCCCCGCAGCCCGGCTACGGCTACCCGCAGGCGCCCCCGGTCCCGCAGCAGGGCGGTTACGGCTACCCGCAGCAGCCCGGCTACGGCTACCAGCAGCCGCAGTACGCGAACTGGGGCCAGCGGTTCCTCAGCAGGCTGATCGACACCATCCTCTACATGGTGGCGTACCTGCCGCTCGTGCTCATCGGCGTGAAGGCGAACATCCCGGCGCTCTCGCTCGTCGGCTTCCTCTTCATGATCGCCTTCGTGGTCTACCAGATCATCCAGGAGGGCAAGACGGGGCAGACGATCGGCAAGAAGGTCGTCGGCACCCGCACGCTCAAGGAGGACACCGGCCAGCCGCTCGGCGGCGGCATGGCGTTCGTGCGCCAGCTCGCCCACATGCTGGACAGCCTGCCGTGCTACCTCGGCTACCTGTGGCCGGCGTGGGACTCCAAGCGCCAGACCTTCTCCGACAAGGTCTGCGGCTCGATCGTCATCCGCACCAAGTAGGCGCCACACGACAGGCGGCCGCCCGCTCCCCTTCCGCGAGGGGAGCGGGCGGCCGCTTTTCGCGTTCTCGCGTGCTCAGTGGAAGAAGTGCCGCGTGCCCGTGAAGTACATGGTCACGCCCGCCTCCTTGGCGGCCTCCACGACCTGCTCGTCCCGGATCGAGCCGCCCGGCTGCACGATGGCCCGCACCCCGGCGTCGATCAGGATCTGCGGTCCGTCCGGGAAGGGGAAGAACGCGTCGGAGGCCGCGAAGGCACCCCGCGCCCGCTCCTCGCCCGCCCGCTCCACGGCCAGCTTGCAGGAGTCGACGCGATTGACCTGGCCCATGCCGACGCCGACCGAGGCGCCGTCCTTGGCGAGCAGGATCGCGTTGGACTTCACCGCACGGCACGCCCTCCAGGCGAACGCCAGCTCGGCCAGCTCGGCCGGGGAGAGCGCGTCACCGCTGGCCAGCGTCCAGTTGGCCGGGTCGTCGCCGTCGGCCTGGAGCCGGTCGGTCTCCTGGACCAGCACCCCGCCGTCGACCGGCTTGATCTCGACGGTGGCGGCGGGACCCTGCGGGGCCCTGAGCACCCGGATGTTCTTCTTCCGGGAGAGGGCCTCCAGCGCGCCCTCCTCGTAGTCCGGCGCCACGATGACCTCGGTGAAGATCTCCGCGACCTGCTCGGCCATCTCCTTGCTGACCGGCCGGTTCACCGCGATGACCCCGCCGAACGCGGACAGCGGGTCGCAGGCGTGCGCCTTGCGGTGCGCCTCGGCCACGTCCGCGCCGACCGCGATGCCGCACGGGTTGGCGTGCTTGATGATCGCCACGCAGGGCTCGTCGTGGTCGTACGCGGCCCGGCGGGCGGCGTCGGTGTCGGTGTAGTTGTTGTACGACATCTCCTTGCCGTGCAACTGCTCGGCCTGCGCGAGGCCCTCGGCACCCGGCTCCACGTACAGCGCGGCCGGCTGGTGCGGGTTCTCGCCGTACCGCAGGGTGTGCGCGCGGTCCCAGGTCCCGCCGAGGAAGTCGGGGAAGGGGGAGTCGTCGACCGGGGCGTACTCGGTGGCGAACCAGTCGGCCACGGCCACGTCGTAGGCGGCGGTGTGCCGGAACGCCTCGGCGGCCAGCCGCTTGCGGGCGGCGAGGTCGAAGCCGCCCTCCTGGGCGGCGGCGGCCACGTCGGCGTACCGCTCGGGGCTGGTGACCACGGCGACCGAGGGGTGGTTCTTGGCGGCGGCGCGGACCATGGACGGGCCGCCGATGTCGATCTGCTCCACGCACTCGTCGGGCGAGGCGCCGGAGGCGACGGTCTCCCGGAACGGGTACAGGTTGACCACGACGAGGTCGAACGGCGCGACGCCCAGCTCGGCGAGCTGCTCGCGGTGGCTGTCCAGGCGCAGGTCGGCGAGGATGCCCGCGTGCACCTTGGGGTGCAGGGTCTTGACCCGGCCGTCCAGGCACTCGGGGAAGCCGGTCAGCTCCTCGACCGCTGTGACGGGGACGCCCGCGGCGGCGATACGGGCCGCGGTGGACCCGGTGGAGACCAGCTCCACCCCGGCCTCGTGCAGCCCGCGCGCGAGGTCTTCCAGGCCGGTCTTGTCGTAGACGCTGACGAGCGCCCGGCGAATGGGCCGCTTGGTGCTCTCGGCGGTGGCGGTCACGGGATAACTACCTTTCGTCCCTCTATGCGATGGCCGTTGCGGGCGAGCCGCCCCACGACCTCGACGAGCAGCCTTCGCTCGACGTCCTTGATGCGCTCGTGCAGCGCGCTCTCGTCGTCCTCGTCCCGGATCTCCACCACGCCCTGCGCGATGATCGGCCCGGTGTCGACGCCGTCGTCGACGAAGTGGACGGTGCAGCCGGTGACCTTGGCGCCGTACGCGAGCGCGTCCCGTACGCCGTGGGCCCCCGGAAAGCTCGGCAGCAGGGCCGGGTGGGTGTTGACGAACCGCCCGCCGAACCGGGCCAGGAACTCCTTGCCGACGATCTTCATGAAGCCGGCCGAGACCACGAGGTCCGGGTCATGGGCGGCGACCGCCTCGGCGAGCGCCGCGTCCCACTCCTCCCGGCTCGGGTGGTCCTTCACCCGGCACACGAAGGTCGGCAGCCCGGCGCGCTCGGCGCGGGCCAGCCCCTCGATGCCGTCGCGGTCGGCCCCCACGGCGACGATCCGCGCGCCGTACGCCTCGGCACCGACGCGCTCGATCTCGTCCAGCAGGGCCTGGAGGTTGGTGCCGGAACCGGAGACCAGCACGACGAGTCGCCGGGCCGCTGGACCGGCAGGGGTGGCGGCCACGATGGGGCCCTTTCTCGGGACGGCGGTGTGTCCGGCCGACGTTTGTACGGTCGTACGAATGCTTCACGTCCCGCCATACGGGGAAGTCTACGAAGCGGCCGGCCGCCAGCAACGATACCGGCACTCCGGACGGCCCCCACGGGACGGGGGCGTGGCCGGAAGGTAGCGTTCTGGACGAGCCGGCTCGGGAACGCGGCCGTCGTGCGGCGCGTTCACGGGATGACAGCTCATGTCGGACTTCGAATCACCTAGGGGAAGACGCTCCTTTGATGCCCGATCGCAGCCCGCGACTCCTCACGTTCCCGCCGCTGACCGGCCAGGAGGGCGAGCGTGGCGTTGTCCTGCTGCGGGAGCGGCCGACCTCGCCGCCCCAGGCACCCTCCGGCGGCCGCGGCGACGACGACCGGGGCGGTGACCGCAAGGACGACAACCCCTACGCGCCCCCGCCCGAGGACCGTCCCGACCAGCCGTGGCGCCCGCGTCACCCCGAGGGTCACGGAGGCCAGGAGGGGCCCGGGGACTCCCGCTGGGGCAGCCAGTGGAGCGACCGCCAGCCCGGCCGCGCCCCCGGCGGCTTCGGTGAGCGTCCCGGCGCGGGTCCGGAGGGCCAGGGCGGTGGTGGCACGAGCAAGCAGCGCTGGGACCCGACGGACCCCGCCCAGCGTCGCGCGCGGTACGCCCTGCTGTCCGGCATGTGGGCCGTCTTCTTCGTCCTCCTCGGCTGGCCCTACGTCTCCCTCCTGCTCGGCGCCCTCGCCCTCTACTGGGGCGGCAGCTCCCTGCGCGCCGAGCCCCGCACCCCCTCCCCGGACGAGCCCCGGCCCGCCACCGCCCGCCCCCAGGTCACGGCGGCCATCACCGGCATGATCACCGCCGGCCTCGCCCTCGTCCTGGTCGCGGCGGTCTTCAGCGTCCAGCTCGTGTACCGCGACTACTACACCTGCGTGAACGACGCACTGACCCAGCAGTCGAAGCAGTCCTGCGAGCAGCTCCTGCCGGAGAACCTGCGGGGGGTGCTGGGGTCGGCGAACTCCTAGGGGTTGGTTCCGGGGGTGGGGTTCGGGTCCGCCGGGTCCGAGGCGGCGTCCGGGGTCCGGGCCAGGGTTTCGGTCGGCTCGGATGTGCGGGGCTGCTGAGCGGTTTCGCTCGGGAGCGGCTCGGACGGGTCCGGGGTGGCCTCCGGAGGCCGGGACGAGACGTCGGCGGGCTCGGGGTGGTGAGGCTCGGGAGCGCCGGTGGTGTCCTCGGCGGCGGGCCGGTGCGGGAGGGCCGCGGCCGGGTCCGGGGTCCGGGGTGCGGGTGCTGCCTCCGGGGTGTCCGACTCCAGGAAGTCGTAGAGGTCCTCCTGCTTCGGCTCCGGGGCGGGGGCCGGGACCTTCGGGGGTGCCTCCGCTGCGCGGGACGCCTTCGCCCGCGTCCGCCAGGTGCGCTTCCGGGATCTGCGGGACGGCAGGACGCCCGCGCGACGAAGACCGTGGAGGTGCCAGGCTCTCGCCGTGAGGGTTACCGGGGTGCCCAGGAGGAGGAGCCAGAGGGCGGCCACCGGGCCGGTCCGCAGGCCCAGGGGACCGAAGCGGGAGAGGGCCGAGGTACCCAGCGGGCCGCCGGAGAGTTCGGCGAGGAGGGTGAGCGCGAGGGCGCAGATCAGGGCGGCCAGGGCCAGGACGCCGACGCTCCGTCCCGCCGACCAGTGCAGCCAGGGCCGGGCCCGTGTCACGGCGGCCGCCGCCACGAACCAGCCCGCCGTCACCCCGGCCGCCACCGGCACCAGGGCGACCGCCCAGTTCAGCGGGGTGCCGGGCCCCGCGTCGGGGACGGCCGCGAGCAGCGGGAACGGAGGCAGCAGCGGGGCCGGGTCCGAGGCGAGGGGATGCACCATGTGCCCGGCGCCGAGCGCGAATCCGGGGCCGAGCGCGTACGAGGCCGACCAGAGCGCCGCGTTGGGGACCAGCGTGACGGCGAGCAGCAGCACCGTGAGCCGGCCGGTCCACCCCTCGGTGAGCTGGGTGAACGCCAGCCGGGTGGCGTCCCCGTGCCAGACCAGGGACGCGCCGAGCAGCAGCGCCCCGCCCCCGGTGAGCACGGCCGTGGCCGCTCCGGCCGCGCGGGCCGCCGTACCGAGCGCGTCCACACGTACCCAGTGCGGCAGCCGGGAGGAGACAGGCGGGTGCGGCCGTCCGGAGCCCGCCCAGACGCCGACCCCCGCGGCGCCGCCGACGAGCAGCGGCAGACACACCGTCACCCAGAGCCACTCGGGCCGGGGTTCACCCGTTGAGGCGTACAACGCGGCAGCCGCGCCCACGCCGAGGTAACCGAGCACGACCCCCGTCCACGCCGTACGCGCAGGGACCGGCGGCGGGCCGTCGGGCTCGTCGGACGCGTCCGTGGCGTCCCGCGCCGCCCGGTACACCAGCCACACCGGCAGCGCGAGCAGCAGCAACGGGGTCAGCCCGACCGGCTGGGGCGCCCCGGACAGCGTCTCGGCGCGGACCAGTTCGACCCCGTGCGCCAGCAGCCACAGCGCGGCCGCGACATGCAGGGCGCCGCCGGGCCCGCTGTCCGGGTAGGGCGAACTGACCCACAGCACCATCACCAGCGCCGCGCACGCGCCGAGCCCGAGCCCGGCCGCGAGCGCACCGCCCGCCAGCGCGGGCCCGAGGCCGGGTGAACGGTCGCGCATCCGGGACCGCAGGGACGACGACATGCGACGGAGTGTCAGCGGCATCACGCCCGCCATGCTCCCAACGACACGCGCTTTCCCGGCGTAACAGGCGAACCTCCGAAGTGTCGCCCAATATATGTTTATGTGCCTTTTCACACAGAGGGGTGAGCCGTGACGCAGAGCACCGCACTCTCCCTGACCCCTGATCAGGCGTTCGACGCGCTGTACGCGTTCTGCGCCCCCGCCCTGGTCCGCCAGACCTATCTGCTCACCGGGCGGCGGGAGTTGGCCCGCGAGGCGGTGGAGCGGGCGTTCCAGGCGGCCTGGCAGCGCTGGCCCGAGGTGGCCCGCGACCGCGACCCGGGCGGCTGGGTCCGGGCGACGGCGTACGAGTACGCCCTCTCCCCCTGGCACGGCTTCCGCCCCCGCTACCGCACCCCCGAGCCCCCACCCGCCGACCCCGACGACCGCGCCCTGCTGAACGCGCTGCTCCGGCTCCCGCCCTCCTACCGCCGCACCCTCCTGCTGTACGACGGCGTCGGGCTCGACCTGCCCGAGACGGCGGCCGAGACCGAGGCGAGCACCCCGGCCGCGGCCGGCCGGCTGACCCGCGCCCGCGAGGCCGTCGCCGCCCAGGTACCGGAGCTGGCCGACCCGGCCGCCCTGCACCGGCGCCTGACCGAACTCGCCTCCACCGAACGGCTCCGCGCCGACGCCCCGACCACCGTCCGCACCTCGGGCGAGCGCCGCAACGCCTTCTGGACCCGCGCCGCCATCGCCTTCACCGTCGCCATCATCGGCGCGACCGGCCTCACCCTGCGCACGGCGCCCACGCACTACGAGGCGCCCGTCGCCCCCGCCCAGGCCGTGCGAGGGGTGCCCCCGGCCCCCGCCCTCGGCCCGCTCTCGTCGACCGAGCTGACCCTCCGCGCCAAGCTGCGCGGGGAGTCGGGCAACGGCCCGGAACGGCTGGCGCCGTCGCCCGGCTGACCCCGGGCGCGGAAAACAGCGGCGGGCCCGCCCCCCAGAAGGGGACGGGCCCGCCGGTGTGCTGCCCTGGGGCGCCGAGCGTCAGGCGCTCAGGATCTCCCGCGCCAGCTTGGCCGTCTCGGTCGGCGTCTTGCCGACCTTGACGCCCGCGGCCTCGAGGGCCTCCTTCTTCGCCTGGGCGGTGCCGGACGAACCGGAGACGATCGCGCCGGCGTGGCCCATCGTCTTGCCCTCGGGCGCGGTGAAGCCCGCGACGTAGCCGACGACCGGCTTGGTCACGTTGTCCTTGATGAACGCGGCCGCGCGCTCCTCGGCGTCGCCACCGATCTCACCGATCATCACGATCAGGTCGGTGTCGGGGTCGTCCTGGAACGCGGCCAGGGCGTCGATGTGCGTGGTGCCGATGATCGGGTCGCCACCGATGCCGACGGCGGTCGAGAAGCCCAGGTCACGCAGCTCGTACATCATCTGGTACGTCAGCGTGCCGGACTTCGAGACCAGGCCGATGCGGCCCGGCTTGGTGATGTCGCCCGGGATGATGCCGACGTTGGACTGGCCCGGCGTGATGATGCCGGGGCAGTTCGGGCCGATGATCCGGGTCTTGTTGCCCTTCTTGCCGGCGTACGCCCAGAAGGCGGCCGTGTCGTGCACGGCGATGCCCTCGGTGATCACGACGGCCAGCGGGATCTCGGCGTCGATCGCCTCGACGACGGCGTCCTTGGTGAACTTCTCCGGCACGAAGATGACGGAGACGTTGGCGCCGGTCTTCTCGATGGCCTCCTTGACGGTGCCGAAGACGGGTACCTCGGTGCCGTCGAAGTCCACGGTCTGACCCGCCTTGCGCGGGTTGACGCCGCCCACGACCTCGGTGCCGTCACCCAGCATGAGCTTGGTGTGCTTCATGCCGGTGGCGCCGGTCATGCCCTGGACGATGACCTTGCTGTCCTTGTTGAGCCAGATAGCCATGGTGTGTTGGTGTCCTCGTCCTGAGTGCTTACTTGGCGGCGGCGTGAGCCAGCTCGGCGGCCTTGTCGGCCGCGCCGTCCATGGTGTCGACGCGCTGGACCAGCGGGTGGTCGGCGTCGGTGAGGATCTTGCGGCCCAGCTCGGCGTTGTTGCCGTCGAGGCGGACGACGAGCGGCTTCTCGACCTTCTCGCCGCGCTCCTCGAGGAGCTTCAGCGCCTGGACGATGCCGTTGGCGACCTCGTCGCAGGCGGTGATGCCGCCGAAGACGTTGACGAACACGGACTTGACGTCCGGGTCGCCCAGGATGATCTCCAGGCCGTTCGCCATGACCTGGGCGGAGGCGCCGCCACCGATGTCCAGGAAGTTGGCGGGCTTCACGTTGCCGTGCTTCTCACCGGCGTACGCGACGACGTCCAGGGTGCTCATGACGAGACCCGCGCCGTTGCCGATGATGCCGACCTGGCCGTCGAGCTTGACGTAGTTGAGGCCCTTCGCCTTGGCGGCGGCCTCGAGCGGGTTGGCCGCTTCCTTGTCGTGCAGCTCTTCGTACTCGGGGTGACGGAACTCGGCGTTCTCGTCGAGCGACACCTTGCCGTCGAGCGCGAGGACGTCGCCGGAGGCGACCTTCGCCAGCGGGTTGACCTCGACGAGGAGGGCGTCCGACTTGATGAAGGTGTCCCACAGCTTGATGAGGACGTTGACGACCTTGTCCGCGACCTCGGCCGGGAACTTGGCGGCCTCGACGATCTCGCGGGCCTTGGCCTCGTCCACACCGTCGATGGCGTCGATCGGCGTCTTGGCGACGGCCTCGGGGCGGGTGGCCGCCACCTCCTCGATCTCCATGCCGCCCTCGACGGAGGCGATGGAGAGGAAGGTGCGGTTGGCACGGTCGAGGAGGAAGGAGACGTAGTACTCCTCGACGATCTCCGGAGCGGTCTCGGCGATCATCACCTTGTGGACCGTGTGGCCCTTGATGTCCATGCCGAGGATGTCCGTCGCGCGGGCGACGGCCTCGTCCGGGGTGGCGGCGAGCTTGACGCCGCCGGCCTTGCCACGACCACCGACCTTCACCTGCGCCTTGACGACGGACTTGCCGCCCAGACGCTCGGTGATCTCGCGCGCCGCCTCAGGCGTGTCGATGACTTCACCGGCCAGCACCGGTACATCGTGCTTGGCGAAGAGGTCCCTCGCCTGGTACTCGAACAGGTCCACGCGCTTCCGTCCCTATCAGTGATCTCGCGGTCGTTGGATGCGTGGGCGTGCCGCGAAGGGCAACGTGACGTCCGCTTGTCACAAGGGGTGCGCACACGGTGTCCGAGCGCGCGGCATGTCCGTCTCGCAGGTTATCCCTGCTTGCCGGGGGCCTCTAAATCGCGGGTCACACCTGAGCGGTGATACCTGTCACATGATGCCGTTTTCCCTGACACGCCGTGCCTCTTGGGGTGCATTTGTTCGACCGGTACCCCTATCCAGCTTGTCACGCGGTGTCCGGTATGGGCAGCGGACGCTTCTCGATCGCGGCGGCCATCACCTCCGGGAAGAGGTCCGGGGTGCAGGCGAACGCCGGGGCGCCGAGCGCGGCCAGCGCGGCCGCGTGCTCCCGGTCGTAGGCGGGCGCCCCCTCGTCGGAGAGCGCGAGCAGGGTCACGAACTGCACGCCGGACGCCTTCATCGCCGCGACCCGCTTCAGCATCTCGTCCCGGATGCCGCCCTCGTACAGGTCGCTGATCAGCACGACCACCGTCTCGGCGGGCCGGGTGATCTTCGACTGGCAGTAGGCGAGCGCCCGGTTGATGTCGGTGCCGCCACCGAGCTGGGTGCCGAAGAGCACGTCCACCGGGTCGTCGAGCTGGTCGGTGAGGTCGACGACGGAGGTGTCGAAGACGACCATGCGGGTGCTGATCGACCGCATCGAGGCGAGCACCGCCCCGAACACCGACGCGTAGACCACCGACGCGGCCATCGAGCCGGACTGGTCGATGCAGAGGATCACCTCCTTCTTCACCGACTGGGCGGCACGCCCGTACCCGATGAGCCGCTCCGGCACGATCGTCCGGTACTCCGGCAGGTAGTGCTTGAGGTTGGCCGCGACGGTGCGGTTCCAGTCGATGTCGTGGTGGCGCGGCCGGCTGACGCGGGCGCTGCGGTCCAGGGCGCCGGTGAGGGTGGCTCGGGTACGGGTCGCCAGCCGCTTCTCCAGGTCCTCGACCACCTTGCGCACGACCGCCCGCGCGGTCTCCTTGGTGGTCTCCGGCATCGCCTTGTTGAGCGAGAGCAGGGTGCCGACCAGGTGGACGTCGGCCTCCACCGCCTCCAGCATCTCCGGCTCCAGCAGCAGCGCGGCCAGCCCGAGCCGGTCGATGGCGTCGCGCTGCATGACCTGCACGACGGAGGAGGGGAAGTAGGTGCGGATGTCCCCGAGCCAGCGCGCCACGGAGGGCGCCGAACCGCCGAGTCCCGCCGAGCGCTCCCGTCCCGCCGGGCTCTTGCCCGCCTTGTCGCCCCGGCCGTACAGCGCGGTCAGGGTGCCGTCCATCGCCGCGTCCCGGCCGGACAGCGCGACCCCGGTGCCGTCCGCCTGGTCCCCGCCGAGCACCAGCCGCCACCGGCGCAACCGCTCCGCGTCGCCGTCGAGTCGTGTCGTCCCGTTCGTCATGCCCCCACCCCCGCGAGGTCGTCTTCCATCGGTTGCCGCTGCTCTGGTGTCAGGCCGAGCAGCAGGTGCAGCACCGGCAGCACGGCGTCCGCGCGTCCGGCGTCGGGTTCCGGCGCGAAGCCGGACGAGGTCGCCGGGTGGCCCACGGCCCCGGCGCCAGCGCCCGGACCGCGCCGGACCAGCTCGCCGAGCGTCCTGCGCACACCGGGCTCGTACGCCGAGAAGGTGCGGCGCAGCAGCGGCAGCACGTCGGTGAACGCGTCGGCTGGTACGGAGGTCAGCCAGGCGTCGACCAACCCGAGCAGCCGCTCGTCGTGCACCAGCAGCAGCCCTCCCCCGCCCCCGCCGACGAACCCCTCCACCCACGCGGCCGCGTCACCGGGCGGGGTTCCCGGCGACAGGGCCAGCCCCATCAACCGGGCCACGTCCTCGGCCTCCAGCTCCCCGTCGTCCAGCAGCAGCCGCACGGCCCGGCCCCGGAGCAGACCGGGCACGGTGTCCCGCTGGGACAGGGTGCGCAGCACCGCGCGCCAGCGCGGCCGGAGGTCGTCGTGCCCGGTGAGCGTCTCGGCGAGCAGTCCGACCGCGCCGTGCACGGCGTCGACATGGCCCCGCATCTCCTGGGCGGCGTCGGTGTCCAGGGTGGTGCAGGCGGGCGGGAGCCCGATGAAGACGCGCTCCGCGAGGGCGGCCGCGACATCGGCCAGCGCACCGGTGTCGGTGCCGCGCACGTCGCCGTAGCGCAGCGAGCGGACCAGGGCGGGGAGCGCCTGGGCGAGGTGGCTCACGTCGGCATCCAGAGCCGCGCGGTCGGCGAGCACCCGCATCACCACGGGCAGCGCGTCCGGCAGCCCGGCGAGCAGGCACTGCTCGGCCAGCGCGGTCACGTCGGCCAGTGTCCGCGCGCCGACCGCGTCCGCCTCGGCCTTGGCGGTGGCGGCGCCCAGCACGGTGGTGCCCCACACCCCGGCCTCGGCGATCCGTACCGACAGCTCCGGTTCCCAGCGCAGCCGCCAGGTCTCCCGGAAGGTGCCCGTGCTCCCGCGCGAGCGGGCCGGTTCGCCCCAGCCGACGCCGAGCAGCCGGAGCCGGTGCAGCAGCCGGCCGCGCGCGGCATCGGTGTCCTTGCGCAGGTCCAGCTCCAGCTCGCGCTCCAGTGCCTCCGGCTTGAGCCGCAGCCGGCGCTGCTCACGGGCCAGGTCCCGCTGCAAGGGCACCGCGGGCGCGGACTCCGGGACCTCGCCCAGCACGTCCCCGACCACCAGCCGGTCGTACACCAGGGACAGCGGCACGTCCGAGCCCTCGCACAGCACCGCCCGCACGGCATCCGTGGTCTCGGTGAGGCCGGGCAGCGGGCGGCCGCGCATCACCGCGAGGGTGTCGGCCAGCCGGACCGCCTCGATGACGTGGGCGGAGGACACGATCCGGTCCTCCGCCCGCAGCAGCCCGGCGACCTTGGTGAGCCACCGCTCCACCGGCCGGTCCGGCGCCCCGAACAGGTGGGCGTACCAGCCCGGCGAGTCGATACCGGCGCCGTAACCGCTGGCCCGGGCCAGCCTGCGGTGGGTCCAGGGCACCCAGGTCAGGTCGGTCTTGAGCTTGGGCAGGCCCTTGAGGAGCGCCCGGTCTGCGGTGACGGTGGCCTTCGCGCGGAGGGCGGGCACGTGCCAGGCGCCGCAGACCACGGCCACCTCGTCCCCGAACTCCTTGCGGGCGGCGCGGATCTGGAGCCGCATGTACGCCTCGCGCACGAGGTCGCGCGGCCGGCCGCCGTCACCGTACCGCTCCCGCAGGGCGCCCATGGCGTCCTCCAGCGCGGCGAACGGCGTGAACGGCTCGCTCCTGCCCGGACCCCGGTGCTCGACGGCGTCCTCCCACCAGCGCTCGGGGTCGTCGTACCCGGCGGCCTCGGCCAGGGCGGCGAGCGGGTCCACGCGCGCGTGCTCGGCCTCTTCCGCCGCCTCTTCTTCCGGGTCGCCGGGGGCCTCCTCCCAGGCCAGCGTGTGGGTCGCGGGCAGGTCGATGAAGCGGGCCGGGACGCCCCGCTCGACGGCCCACCGGATCGCCACCCACTCGGGGCTGAACTCCGCCATCGGCCAGAACGCCGAGCGGCCGGGCTCGTCCACGGCGTGGGCGAGCAGGGCGACCGGCGGACGCAGGCCGGGATCGGCGGCCAGCGGGATCAGCGGGTCGGCCTCGGGCGGGCCCTCGATGAGGACGACGGCGGGCGAGGCCGCGTCCAGCGCGGCCCGCACCGCCCGCGCGGAGCCCGGCCCGTGGTGCCGGACGCCCAGCAGCAGCGGGCCCGCCTCGAACGCCCCGGCCGGGGGCGGGGCCTCGCTCACGCGCTCACCTCCCGGCAGGCCCGGTAGAAGTCCGTCCACCCGTCGCGCTCGCGCACGACCGTCTCCAGGTACTCCTGCCAGACGACCCGGTCGGCGGCCGGGTCCCGCACCACGGCACCGAGGATGCCCGCGGCCACGTCCCCGGCGCGCAGCACGCCGTCACCGAAGTGGGCGGCCAGGGCCAGGCCGTTGGTGACGACGGAGATGGCCTCCGCCGTGGACAGGGTGCCGCTCGGCGACTTCAGCTTGGTGCGGCCGTCGGTGGTCACGCCGTCGCGCAACTCGCGGAAGACGGTGACGACACGGCGGATCTCGTCCAGGCCCTCGGGCGCCTGCGGCAGGTCGAGCGAGCGGCCCATCTGGTCGACGCGGCGGCTGACGATGTCGACCTCGGCGTCGGCGCTCTCCGGCAGCGGCAGCACCACCGTGTTGAAGCGGCGGCGCAGTGCGCTGGAGAGGTCGTTGACGCCCCGGTCGCGGTCGTTGGCCGTGGCGATGAGGTTGAAGCCGCGCACGGCCTGCACCTCCTGGCCCAGCTCGGGGATCGGCAGGGTCTTCTCGGACAGGATCGTGATCAGCGTGTCCTGCACATCGGCCGGTATCCGGGTCAGCTCCTCGACCCGCGCCGTCATGCCCTCGGCCATGGCCCGCATGACGGGGCTGGGCACCAAGGCGTCCCGGCTCGGGCCGTGGGCGAGCAGGCGGGCGTAGTTCCAGCCGTACCGGATCGCCTCCTCCGGGGTGCCGGCGGTGCCCTGCACCAGCAGGGTGGAGTCGCCGCTGACGGCGGCCGCGAGGTGCTCCGACACCCAGGTCTTGGCCGTGCCGGGCACGCCGAGCAGGAGCAGGGCGCGGTCGGTGGCCAGCGTGGTGACGGCGACCTCGACGATCCGGCGCGGGCCCACGTACTTGGGTGTGATCACGGTGCCGTCCGCCAGCGTGCCGCCGAGCAGGTATGTGGCGACCGCCCACGGCGACAGTTTCCAGCGCTCCGGGCGCGGCCGGTCGTCCTGGGCGGCGAGCGCGGTGAGTTCGGCGGCGAAGGCGTCTTCGGCGTGCGGTCGCAACGCCTGCGGCGCCTGGCTCGGGATCGGTTCGACGTTCGTGGGTTCCATGGAAACAGTCATGGCTGAGGCCCCCTCCAGCTCGGCCGTGGGTCATCTGGCATCCACCATGCAGCACCCCACTGACAATCGCTCTGACCTGCACGAACGCCTTCCGATGACCGATTGTCAGTGGGGCGTTCTAACGTCGTTGGCATGACTCAGCAGGGGGTGCGCCGGACCGCGGAGCAGGTGCTGGACCTGGCGCCTGACGCGTCGTCGCGCAAAGCGGGAAGCAAACTGGGTGTGGCGGGGCCGTGGTCCGGTGCGGGCAGCGGCCGGGAGGGGGTGGTGTGGGGACTGTGCAAGGGCAGCGGCAGCAAGCCGTACCAGACGGTGGTGGACCTGTCGGACCCCGCCGGGCCCGCGTACAAGTGCAGTTGTCCGAGCCGTAAGTTCCCGTGCAAGCACGCGCTCGGGCTGCTGCTGCTCTGGGCCGGGGACGAGGGTGCGGTGCCCGAGTCGGAGGCGGCGCCGGACTGGGCCGAGCAGTGGCTCGCGGGCCGGCGCGGGCGGGCGGAGGCCAAGAAGACGCAGGCGGCGAGCGGTTCGGCGGCCGATCCCGAGGCCGCGCGGAAGCGCGCGGAGCGCCGGGACCAGCGGGTCACCGCGGGCGCGACCGAGCTGGAGCGCCGCCTCGCCGACCTGCTCCGCGACGGCCTGGCCTCGGCCGAGCGGGCCGGGTACGGGCTGTGGGAGGAGACGGCGGCCCGGATGGTCGACGCCCAGGCACCCGGACTCGCTTCGCGTGTACGGGAGTTGGGAGCCATACCGGCCTCCGGTACGGGCTGGCCCGCCCGGCTGCTGGAGGAGTGCGCCCTGCTCCACCTGCTCGACCAGGGCTGGCTGCACCGCGACCGGCTCCCGGACGCCCTCGCGGCCACGGTCCGCGCCCGCCTCGGCCTGCCCACCTCGGCGGACGGGCCACCGGTGCGCGACCACTGGCAGGTGCTCGCGCAGTACGACACGGCCGACGCCAAGCTGACCACCCGCCGCATCTGGCTGCACGGCGCGGAGTCGGGCCGCACCCGCCTGCTCCTCTCCTTCGGCGCGGCGGGCCGGGCGCCCGAACTCTCCCTGCCGGTCGGCCTGTCCCTGGACGCGGACCTGTCCGAGTACCCCGGCGCGGGCCAGATCCGGGCCACCCTGGGCGAACGGCACGCCCCGGCGGCCCCCGCCACCTCCCGCCCACCCGGCACCACGACGACCCAGGCCCTCGCCTCCTACGGCGAGGCCCTCCGCGCAGACCCCTGGCTGGACTCCGTCCCCGTCACCCTGGACGCGGTCATACCCGTGCCGGAGGACACCTCCGGCTCCTGGCACCTGTCCGACGCCGGCTCGGACACCGCCCTGCCGCTGACCCCGTCGTTCCTGGCCCGTCCGGGCCTGTGGCGGCTGGTCGCGCTGGCCGGAGGGGCTCCGCTCACGGTCTTCGGCGAGTGCGGCCACCGAGGCTTCACGCCCCTGACGGCGTGGGCGGAAGGGACGGCCGCGCCGGTGAGCCTCTGTTGAACACCCCGCCCACGTCCACGACCCGCCCGGAAGGGAACCCCATGACCACGGCGCCCACCTGGGACGACCTCCTCACCACCGCCCTCCTGGGCACCGACCGCCGCCCCCTCCCGGTCGACCCCGCCGGCCGCGAGGTCCCGGCCGCCCTGCTGGACGCCGCCGCCGTGGCGGCCGTACGGCGCCGGGCCGGCCTGCGCCCCGGACGGGCGGGCACACGTCCGGAACCCGCTCCCGCGGACACCCGCCCCGCCCTGCCACCCGCCGCTGCCCACCGCCTCACGCTGCTCCTGGCCGACCGCCCCGGCGGAGGCGGCGGCCGCCGAGGCAGCACCCCCGACCTGACCGAGCTCCTCCCCCAATGGCTCGCGGCAGCCAACGCGCACGGTTACGCGGCACCCCCGCAGGCGGTGCCCGCCCTGCTGGACGCGGCCCGCGCCCGTACCGATCTCCGCCCGGCCGCGCTGGAGTTCGCGGGCGCGCGGGCCCTGTGGCTGGCCCGGCTGAACCCGGACTGGCGGTTCGCCCAGCGCTCGGCCTCAGGGGGCACCTCGGCGCTGCCCGGCGCCGAGGACGACGCGGGGGTACGACGGCTGTGGCAGGAGGGGCTGTTCGCGGAACGTGTCGCCCTGCTGACCGCCCTCCGCGCCCGAACCCCCTCCGCCGCACGGGAGTTGCTCGTGGAGACCTGGGCGCAGGAGCGGGCCGAGGACCGGCTGATGTTCCTGGACTCGCTGCGCGCGGGCCTGTCGGCCGACGACGAGCCCTTCCTGGAGCAGGCGCTCGGCGACCGCAGCCGGAACGTCCGGGCGACGGCGGCCGAGCTGCTGTCCACGCTGCCCGGCTCGGCGCTCGCCGCGCGGATGGCGAAGCGGGCCGCGACCTGCGTCGCCCTGGACCACACAGGCAGCACGGCCGCGATCGTCGTGGAGGCACCGACCGCCTGCGACCCGGAGATGGAGCGCGACGGCGTGACCGCCAGACCCCCGGCGGGCCGGGGTGAACGGTCCTGGTGGCTGGGCCAGTTGGTGGAGTCGGCATCGCTGGACACGTGGCCGGACCGGCTCGGCGGCCGTACCCCGGAGCAGATCGTGGCGCTGCCCGTGACGGACGACTGGCAGGGCGAACTGCACGCCGCCTGGTGCCGTGCCGCCGTACGGCAGCGGGACGCGCGGTGGGCGCGGGCGCTGCTGGGTTCGCCGTCGGCACCGGAGGCGGGCGGTCCCGGCGCGGTGTCCCTGGCGGACCGGGCCAAGCTGCTGGCCGCGCTGGAGGCGGACGAACGCGCCACGTGGGTGGCGGGGTTCATAGCCGGACACGGCCTGTCCGAGGCGTTCCAGTTGCTCGGGGTGTGCGCCCTGCCGTGGACGGCACCGCTGGGCCGCGCGGTCGTGGACGCCCTCGACATCGCGCGGGAGGCGGGCAGTTACCCATGGAGCTTCAGCGGGGTGATGGGTCTGGCCGAGCGCTGCCTCGACCCGGCGGAGACGGCCCGGCTGGACAGCCTGCTGGCCGTGCCCGACGAGCGGGAGGACGCCTCCCCCGGCGCCGGGGGCTACTGGGCGGAGGCGTTCCAGCGGCTGGCGACCACCCTGCGGCTGCGCGCGGCGATGGTGCGCGAGCTGGCCTCGGACGATCGGCCCTGAGCGGGCTCAGCCGGAGGCGGCCGGCTGACGCGCGTTCTTCCGCACCCACTCCACGATGGTCGTGGTGGTCGCACCCGGCGTGAAGATCTCGGCGACACCCTTCTCGCGCAGCGGCGGGATGTCCTCCTCGGGGATGATGCCGCCGCCGAAGACGAGGATGTCGGCGGCGTCGCGCTCCTTGAGGAGGTCGATGACGGCCGCGAAGAGCGTGTTGTGGGCGCCCGAGAGGATGGACAGGCCGATCGCGTCGGCGTCCTCCTGGATCGCCGTGGCGACGATCTGCTCCGGGGTCTGGTGCAGGCCGGTGTAGATGACCTCCATGCCCGCGTCCCGCAGCGCGCGGGCGATGACCTTGGCCCCGCGATCGTGGCCGTCGAGCCCCGGCTTGGCCACCACCACGCGGATCGGACCGGCTGCCACACCCATCACTGCCTCCATCAAGCGACCACCATCAAGGGACCGAAGCGGCCGCTTCCGTCCCGTACCGACAAGTACCGCACACCTGGCACGTTCCGCCACCTGTCGAAAGTGAACGAACGTTATCCCCAGCATCCCGCAGCGGACTGTTTCACGGCACCCCGCGAGGGGGAAATCACATGGTGGGACATGAGGGCACGCGGAGGACAGAGCCGCCCCCCGCGTGCCGACAGGAGGTCGGCCAATGAAGGTCACCGGGGTATTGCCACTCTTCCTCCCGATCTGCCGTCGTCTCTGGCCCGGCAGACTGGCCTCCGTGTCCGTGACGCTGGTGAAGGCCACCGCACTGGAGGCCGCGATCCTGGCCGGTCACATGCTGCTGTACCCGACCGGCCTCACCCAGGAGCGCCGCCAGGCCGCCCTTCCCGCGCCGGCGGGCACGGCGAGGCTGCCTGTGCCGACCGGTCCGCCGGTCGTCCTGGTGCACGGCTTCATCGACAACCGCTCGGTGTTCGTCCTGCTGCGCCGCAACCTCGCCCAGCACGGCAGGCAGCGGGTGGAATCGCTGAACTACTCCCCCCTGACCTGCGACATCCGCACCGCGGCGGAGCTGCTGGGCCGGCATGTGGAGGAGATCTGCGAGCGCACCGGCAGCGCCCAGGTGGACATCGTGGGCCACAGCCTCGGGGGTCTGATCGCCCGGTACTACGCACAGTGCCTCGGCGGTGACGTCCGGGTGCGCACCGTGGTCACCCTGGGCACCCCGCACTCCGGCACGCGCGCGATTCCGCTGGCGAACGCGCACCCGATCGTGCGGCAGATGCGCCCCGACTCGCCGGTGATCGAGGAGCTGGCGCGTCCGGCACCGGGCTGCCGTACCCGGTTCGTGAGCTTCTGGAGCGACCTGGACTCCGTGATGGCCCCGCTGGAGGCGGCCTGCGTCGACCACCCCGACCTGGAGGCGCACAACATCCAGGTCAGCGGCATCGGCCACCTCGCCCTCCCGGTCCACCCCACGGTCGCCGCCGGCATACGCGAGGCCCTCGACTCCGAGGTCGCCATGAAGCGGCAGGAGGGCGGCGGCCTCACGGTCGCCTGAGAAACCCCCGCCGGGGAAACCCCGCCCACAACAGGTCGCCCGCCCTCGTTAGGTTCGACCCCATGGAGACCTGGGACCGGACCGCCGTAAGGGCACGCCTACGGGAGGCCGCGGCGCAGGACCTGGCCATGGAGCGTTTCGGGGCGAATACACACCGTTACGAACTGCGACCTCCGCTGCCGGAGCCGGAGATCCGCGCCTTCGAGACCACCCACGGCATCGGGCTGCCGCCGGAATACCGCTCCTTCGTGGGCGAGGTGGGCGACGGCCCGGCCGGCCCGGCCCATGGGCTGCTGCCGCTGATCACCCCGCACCCCGACGCCGACGACGACTGGGCGGTGGACGACGAGTGGGCGCGGGACCGACTCCCCGGCCACCTGGCCTCCCCGTTCCCGCTGACCGCGCCCGCGCCCGCGCCCGGCCGCCTCGGCGCCACCGCCGACCCGCTGACCCGAGGCACCCTGCTGCTGGCCGACGAGGGCTGCGGGATGTACTTCCGCCTCGTCCTGAACGGTCCGCACACCGGTGAGATCTGGTTCCTCGACCCCGACTGGGGCGGCTTCACTCCATTGGACCGCGACTTCCACACTTGGTACACGAAGTGGCTGGCAGCCCTGTCACAGCCTTCTCAGGGGTGACGCAGTGTCACAAACCCTCGAACACTCTTCGAACACAAGGCCAAACTCGCGTTCAGCAAACCCCGAAACACGGCCGAATGCCCGTTTCCCGTCCACACGAAACCAGCGGAAGATTGTCGCGCCCGCATACCGCCGGGTACAGTCGCCGCACTGCTCTGGCAGCCCCTGTTGTCGAGGCGAAAGAGAAGTTGGTGAACGACCGTCACCCGTCGGGGACCATGACCCCGGCTCCGGCTTCCGACGCCTCCACCGCGCACTACGCGCCGTACGGAGCACCGGAAGTCCCGTACGACGACCTCACCACGTACGGCGGTTACGACACCACCGGTTTTCCGGTGGCCGAGGCGGCCTACTCCGCCGACCCGCACCTCGGCGGCTATCCGGGCGGCCAGCACGCCACGGGCGCGTACGACACGACGCACTGGCAGACCGGCGACGGCGGGCACCTCGCCCACGACCCCTACGCGGCCCAGCAGCACACCGGGTACGACACGGGCGCCTACGACACCACCGCCTGGACCGTCCCCGCGCAGGGCACCCCCGAGGACACCGGCGCCTGGACGCAGTACGGGCAGCAGCTCGCCCCGGACCCCGCCCAGCAGTGGGACTGGGGCACCCAGACCTTCGACACCGGCGCCTACGACGCCACCCAGTGGAACACCGACGGCACACCCCCCGAGCACCAGCGGGCCGAGGAGCCGTTCGACCAGCAGGCGACGGCCACCTTCGACCAGGTGACCCACGACCCGTACGGGGACGACGCCACTTACGGCGAGTACGCGGACCACCAGTACCACGAACACCCGGACACCGACGACGAGTTGACCGGCACCGGTGAACTCCCCGCCGTCCCCGCCCTCCTGGACGACCAGGAGGAGGTCATCCCGGCCCCCCGCGCGGGTTCACGCGCCGCGGCCCGCTCCCGGCGACGCACGCCCGCCAAGCGCTCCGCGCTGCTGACCGTCGCCGTGCCCTCGGCCTGTGTGATGGGCGTGGCCGGTATCGCCGCCGCCTCGGTCGGCGACCTGACCGGTGAGACGCAGGAGGCCGCCGCCTCCGCGGCCGACACGCACACGGTCAAGCCGTCCGTGGCCAACAGCAAGCTCGACACGCAGTTGCGGACCCTGTCCGCCGGGGCCGACGACTTCACCGACCGGGTGAGCCGGACCCAGGAGCGCATCGACCTCAGGGCGCAGCAGGCGCTGGAGAAGAAGAAGGCCGCCGCCGAGGCCGCGCTCAAGGAGAGACTCCGCCCCAAGTTCGTCCTCCCGGTGCTCCAGAGGGGGCTCAGCGCCCAGTTCGGGCAGGCGGGCGTCAACTGGATGTCCGTCCACACCGGCATCGACTTCCCCGTCTCGTACGGCACCACCGTGATGGCCGCGACCGACGGTGTCGTCACCACCAAGTGGAACAGCGCCTACGGCAACATGCTGGTCCTCACCGCGAAGGACGGCACGGAGACCTGGTACTGCCACCTCTCCAGTTACCGCGTACCCTCCGGCACCTCGGTCAAGGCCGGCGAACCGGTCGCCTATTCCGGCAACTCCGGCAACTCAACCGGCCCCCACCTCCACTTCGAGGTCCGCCCGGCGGGCGGCGCCGCCATCGATCCCCTGCCGTGGCTGCGCAGCCACGGCCTGGACCCGACCTGATCCCGCTGCCCTGAAATGAACGAGCCCCGCCATTCCGGCGGGGCTCGCGTCGTCTGTCTAGAGCTTCTCGACCGGCGCGTACCGCAGCAGCAGCCGCTTGGCGTTGCCGCCGCCGAAGTCGATCGTGGCCTGCGCCTTGTCGCCCTCGCCGGCCACCGCGACCACCGTGCCGAGGCCGAACTGGTCGTGAGTGACACGGTCGCCGATCGCCAGCGACACCACCGGCTTCTCGCCGGCCCTGCGGGTGGCGAACCCCGAGGCACCGGCCGCCGAGGAGCGGGACCGGGACGAGGAAAGGGTGGACGCGACCGAGGAGGCGGCCTTGCCGAAGGAGGGCGCGGCCGAGGCACCGGTCCGCTTCCACTCCAGGTGCGTGGCCGGGATCTCCTCCAGGAACCGGGAGGGCGGGTTGTACGACGGCTGGCCCCAGGCGCTGCGCAGCGCGGCGCGGGTGAGGTAGAGCCGCTCCCGCGCGCGCGTGATGCCGACGTAGGCCAGGCGCCGCTCCTCCTCCAGCTCCTTGGTCTGGTTGAGGGCGCGCATGTGCGGGAAGACGCCGTCCTCCATGCCGGTGAGGAACACGACCGGGAACTCCAGGCCCTTGGCGGTGTGCAGGGTCATCAGCGTGATGACGCCGTCGCCGTCCTCCTCGTCCGGGATCTGGTCCGAGTCGGCGACGAGCGCGACCCGCTCCAGGAACTCGGCCAGCGTGCCCTGCTCGCCGTCCTCGCGCTCCTGCTCGAACTCCAGCGCCACGGCCGCGAGTTCCTGGAGGTTCTCGATCCGGGTCTCGTCCTGCGGGTCGGTGGACGCCTGGAGTTCGGCGAGGTAGCCGGTGCGCTCGAGGACCGCCTCCAGCACGGTGGCCGGCCCGGCACCGGACTCGACGATGGTGCGCAGGTCGTCCATGAGCGCGTTGAACCGCCGGACCGCGTTGGTGGAGCGCGCGGCCATGCCGTACGCCTCGTCCACCCGCTTCAGTGCCTGCGGAAAGCTGATCTTCTCGCGCTGGGCGAGGGCGTCGATCATCGCCTCGGCGCGCTCCCCGATGCCCCGCTTGGGCACGTTGAGGATGCGGCGCATCGGCACCGAGTCCTCGGGGTTGGCGAGGACGCGCAGGTAGGCCAGGACGTCCCGGACCTCCTTGCGCTCGTAGAAGCGCACCCCACCGACGACCTTGTACGGCAGGCCGACCCGGATGAAGATCTCCTCGAACACACGGGACTGGGCGTTGGTGCGGTAGAACACCGCCACGTCCCCGGCCTTGGCGTCGCCCGCGTCGGTGAGGCGGTCTATCTCGTCGGCGACGAACTGCGCCTCGTCGTGCTCGGTGTCCGCGACATAGCCGGTGATGCCCGCGCCCTGGCCGGCGTTGGTCCACAGGTTCTTGGGGCGGCGGGACTCGTTGCGCTCGATGACCGCGTTGGCGGCGGACAGGATGGTCTGCGTGGAGCGGTAGTTCTGCTCCAGCAGGATCGTCGTCGCGTCCGGGTAGTCCTCCTCGAACTGGAGGATGTTGCGGATGGTCGCGCCCCGGAAGGCGTAGATCGACTGGTCCGCGTCACCCACGACGCACAGCTCGGCGGGCGGGACATCGTACTCGTTGGGCGGCACGTCGGCGTCTTCCTCGGCGCGAGCCCCGGTGCCGACCAGCTCGCGGACCAGCGCGTACTGCGCGTGGTTGGTGTCCTGGTACTCGTCGACCATGACGTGCCGGAAGCGGCGGTGGTAGTGCTCGGCCACGTCCGGGAAGGCGCGCAGCAGGTTGACCGTCGTCATGATCAGGTCGTCGAAGTCGAGCGCGTTGGCCTCGCGCAGCCGCGACTGGTAGAGCGCGTACGCCTGGGCGAGGGTCTTCTCGAAGCCGTCGGTGGCCTGCGCGGCGAAGTCCTCCTCGTCGATCAGCTCGTTCTTCAGGTTGCTGATCTTGGCGCTGAAGGACTTGGGCGGGTAGCGCTTGGGGTCGAGGTCCAGGTCGCGGCAGACCAGGGCCATCAGCCGCTTGCTGTCGGCCGCGTCGTAGATCGAGAACGACGAGGTGAAGCCCAGCCTCTTCGACTCACGGCGCAAAATGCGGACGCAGGCGCTGTGGAAGGTCATGACCCACATCGCGCCCGCGCGCGGGCCGACGAGCTGCTCGACGCGCTCCTTCATCTCGCCCGCGGCCTTGTTGGTGAAGGTGATCGCGAGGATCTGGCCCGGGTGCACATGGCGCTCGGCGAGGAGGTGGGCGATGCGGTGGGTGAGCACCCGCGTCTTGCCGGAACCGGCGCCCGCGACGATGAGCAGTGGGGAGCCCGCGTGGACGACGGCCGCGCGCTGGTTCTCGTTCAGCCCTTCCAGCAGGGCCGCGGCGTCGACCGGGGGGCGCGGGGCGCCGTCACGGTAGTGGGTGTCCCGGTCCGGGGGCACGTCGAACTTCCCCCCGAACAGGTCGTCCGGGACCGGCTCCGGAGCGTGCTCGTCCTCGGGCGGCGCGGACTCCTCCTCGGGTCCCCGCGGGGGCTGGAGGCTGGCCAGGAAGTTGTCGTCAAAGAGGCTGCTCATCGCTCTACGAGTCTAGGGCGCCGCACCGACAACCGGTCCCGGTCCCGGGAACCTGGCCGGAATCCCGGCGGAACGATCTCCCCACGGCCCGGTCCTCTTTTCGAGCCCCACGCGCGCGTGCCCTCCCTGCCGGGGGCGCGCCGCTCCCTAGCATCAGGGACATGTCGGGCATCTCGGGCTTGCGAACGTGGGTGGCGGAGCGTCCTCCGGCGGCGGGCACCGCCGTCATGGCGACCGCCGTGATCTCCATCGGCCTGCGCCTGGCCGGCGCCGAGGCGGTGTCCCGGATCTTCCTGGTGCCGGCCTGCCTCGCCTGGCTGACCCTCGCCGCCACCTTCGCGGTACGGCTGGCCGGGCAGCGGAGACGCTGGGCGGAGGAGGCCCGCGACCCGGCCGCGCTCACGGCGGTGGCGGCCACGGCGGTGCTCGGTACCCGTATCTCGCTGCTCGGCGTCCAGCCCCTGGCCGGGGCTCTGCTGGCGCTGGCTGCGCTGCTCTGGCCGGTGCTGCTGGTCTCCGTGCTGCGGCACTGGGGGCAGCGCATGCCTGGCACGGTGTTCATGTGTTGCGTGGCCACACAGGCGCTCGCGGTACTGGCGGCCACCCTGGGCGGGGCCGAGGCGACGACCTGGCTCGCGCACGCCGCGCTGGTGCTGTTCTGGCTGGGCCTGCTGCTCTACGCCCTCGCCCTGCCCCGCTTCGACTCCCGCCAGGTCCTCCAGGGGCCGGGCGACCACTGGATCGCGGGCGGCGCGCTGTCCATCTCGGCGCTGGCCGGCGCCCGGCTGGTCTCCGCCGACAGCGCGCGGCTGTACCTGTGGAACAAGGACGACAGCGAGGTCCTGCACCAGGTCACCGCGATCCTGCTGGTCCTGGACCTGGCCTGCTACGCGGTCCTGGTGCTGGCCGAGCTGGCGCGCCCTCGGCCACGCTACGGCCTGCTGCGCTGGGCCACCGTGTTCTCGATGGGGATGACGGCGGCGGCGACCCTCGCGGTCGCGGCCGCCCTGGACGTGTCCTGGCTGAGCGGGCCGGGGACGGTGCTGGTCTGGGTGGCGGTCGCGGTGTGGCTGGCGGCCGCCACGGGCGCGGTGCTCGCGGCGCGCACCGGGCACCGCGGCCCGCGGGAGACGGGGGCGCCGGACGTCACGTCCACAGCACGGCGATGAAGATGTTCGCCGTGGTCAGGGCACCGACCAGCCCGAACATCCCCTTGTCGACCGTCTCCTCGTCGCGCTTCACATAGACCAGCCCGAGGATGACGATCAGCAGCGCCAGCTTGATGCCGATCTTGATGTTGTTGACGTGGTGGCCGTCCGCCTCGTTGAGGCCCACCAGCACCACACCGGTGACCAGCATGGTGATCGCGCCGTGCAGCATGGCGGGCACGAAGCGGGCCGTACCCCGGCCCATCGCCTTCATCTGGGTGAGGAAGCCGCCGAGCAGCGCGGCGATGCCGATGATGTGCAGGGCGACGAAGACATGGATGAGTACGGTCATAAAAACCGAGCCTAGTTCCCGACACGCTGTCGGCCCCGTACCGGGTCCGCGTCCGGCTCACGGCTCCGGCCGATCTCACCCGCTCACGGCCTCGCGGGTCATAGCACCCCGCACCTCCCTCGGGTCCCGCCTTCCCCTCTTTGATCGTCACGCTTCGGATGGGCGCCTCCGCCACCCCGGCAACCCGGTCCGAAACGGTCACCTCCCGATCCGTCGAGGACAGTTCCGTACACGCGTTACCAACCTGTCACCAACCGGCCTAGCGTCCTCCCCCAGGTGACCGGCTCCCCACAGCCGCCCAGACCAGGGGCGGCAGCCGGACATCACCGCCGAGGACCGTCCGTCGGCCGCCGTCTCCCCTGTGCGGACGGCCGCCGGACACCGGCCCGCCAAGGGATCGGAGGTTCTCGGCCGCACGAGTCCCATGGAAGGACGTGACGGTCCAGGTGGCAGCGCACCGAAAGCTCCGAGCGCGCTCACTCAGCGGCAACACGGCCCGCACGGCCGCCACTCTCGCCCTGGCGGGAGCGGCCACCGCGACGGCCTTCGACGGAACGGGACACGCCGAGCCGCAACTCACCACCGCCCAGGTCAAGGCCCAGGTGGACCGGCTGTACCGGGAGGCGGAGACCGCCACCGAGAAGTACAACGGCGCCCACGAGAAGGCGAGCGCCGCCCAGCACCGGCTGAACACCCTGCGCGACGAGACCGCCCGCAGGCAGGACAGACTCAACACCGCCCGTGGCGCCCTGGGCGCCTTCGCCGCCGCGCAGTACCGCGACGGCGCGATCGCCCCGAGCTGGCAGCTCGCCCTCTCCAGCAGCCCCGACCGCTACCTGGACGACGCCGCCTTCGCCGACCGCGCCGGCCACCGCCAGGCCCAGCAGGTGACCCGGGTACGCGCCCAGCTCCGGGAGATCGAGCGGCTGCGCGGCGCGGCCCGCATCGAGGCGAAGTCGGTACGGTCCCGGCAGGCGGAGCTGAAGCGGCAGAAGGACGCCGTCACCACCAAGCTCGAGCGGGCCCGGCAGTTGCTCGCCCGGCTCACCCCGCCCGAGCGGGAGAAGACCACCACCGGCGCCCCGGCGGTGCCCGTCCGCGCCGGCACCGGGGGCCGCTCCGCCCCGGCTCCCGCCACCTCCGGCAAGGCGTCCACCGGCCGTACGACCGCGCCGACCGCTCGGGTGCCCGCGCCCACCTCCCGCGCCTCGGCGGCCGTCGCCTACGCCTACCGGAAGCTCGGCAGCCCCTACGTGTGGGGCGCGACCGGCCCCGACGCCTTCGACTGCTCGGGGCTGATCCAGGCCGCCTACCGCTCCGCGGGCATCTCCCTCCCTCGCACCACCTACGCCCAGATCAACGCGGGCCGGCGCGTCTCCCGCTCCCAGCTCCAGCCCGGTGACCTGGTCTTCTTCTACTCCGGCGTCAGCCACGTGGGCATCTACGTCGGCAACGGCCGCATGATCCACGCGCCCAATCCCTCCGCGCCGGTCCGGGTGGCGCCCATCGACCAGATGCCGTTCGCGGGGGCCACCCGGGTGGCCTAGGGGTGCCGTCGGGGTGCGCCGGGCTTCCGGGGCGGCCGGGTCCGGGTCAGACCAGCCGGCGGGCCGTGGCCCAGCGGGTCAGCTCGTGCCGGTTGGAGAGCTGGAGCTTGCGCAGCACCGCGGAGACGTGGGACTCGACCGTCTTCACCGAGATGAAGAGCTGCTTGCCGATCTCCTTGTAGGCGTAGCCGCGCGCGATCAGCCGCAGCACCTCACGCTCGCGCTGGGTGAGACGGTCGAGGTCCTCGTCGACCGGCGGGGCATCGGTGGAGGCGAAGGCGTCCAGCACGAACCCGGCCAGCCGGGGCGAGAAGACCGCGTCGCCCTCCTGCACCCGGAAGATCGAGTCGATCAGGTCCGACCCGGTGATGGTCTTGGTGACGTAGCCGCGCGCCCCGCCCCGGATCACCCCGATCACGTCCTCCGCCGCGTCGGACACGGAGAGCGCGAGGAAGCGCACCGGCTGCTCGGGGTCCGCCATCAGGGCCGCGCTGCGCCGGAGCACCTCGACCCCGCCGCCGCCGGGCAGATGGACATCGAGCAGGACCACCTCGGGCCGGGCCGCGGTGATGACCGAGACCGCCTGGTCGACGTCCGCGGCCTCACCGACCACCTCGACCCCGGTCCGCGCGGTCTGCCCGATCTCCGCCTGCACGCCGGTACGGAACATGCGGTGGTCGTCCACGAGCACGACCCGCACATGCCGCCCGACCGTGCCCTCGGTGCCTTCCGCCGTCTCCGCGGTGTCGCGTCCGGGATCGGCCACCTCCGCCTCCCCCGTCGTGCCGTTCGCCTCGGTCGCGTCACTCATGCCGTCTTCTCCGCCCTCTCCATCTCCAACTCGACTTCCGTGCCGCCGTCCGGCACCGACCGCAGCCGGGCCGTACCGCCGTTGCGCTCCATACGCCCGATGATCGACTCCCTGACCCCCATGCGGTCGGCGGGTATGGAGTCGAGGTCGAAGCCCGGACCCCGGTCGCGGACGGACACGAAGACCGTACGGCCCTCGACCTCGGCGTAGACCTGCACGGCGCCGCCCTCGCCACCGTACTTGGCGGCGTTCACCATCGCTTCGCGCGCGGCCTGCATCTGCGCGGTCGTCCGGTCGTCCAGCGGGCAGTCGCCCACCACCACGACCTCTATGGGCACGCCGTGCTTGTCCTCCACCTCGGCCGCGTTGCGCCGCACCGCCTCCGCGACCGTGTCCGGCTCGTCGGCCTCGTCCTTGCCGGTGCCCTCCGGCTTGTACAGCCAGGTGCGCAGGTCCCGCTCCTGCGCACGGGCCAGGCGACGCACCTCCCCGGCGTTGTCCGCGTTGCGCTGTATCAGCGTGAGGGTGTGCAGCACCGAGTCGTGGACGTGCGCGGCGACCTCGGCCCGCTCCTGGGCGCGGATGCGCATCAGGCGCTCCTCGGACAGGTCCTGGGTCACGCGGACGAGATAGGGGCCGGCGAGCAGGGTGATGCCGACGAGCACGGCGAGCGCCGCCTCCAGCACCGCGCCCAGGTGGGCGGCGGACACCTGCATCACGAAGATCGCGGAGACCCCGGCGGTGACCAGCAGCACGCCCACGGCCGCCCGGAGCAGGGTGAGCGTGCGCCGACGGCCGCCGACCTCGACCCAGCGGGCCCGGCGGGCGTTGTCCGCCTGCCGCCACACCAGGGCGACACCGGCCGCGACCAGCACCACCGGCACCAGGTACGCCTTGGCCGTGTTGGTCAGGTTGACGCTGCCCAGGAAGACGATGGACACGATGACCATGAGGAGCAGCGCGACCATCTGCCCCTTGTCCGGCTTGCGGGCGACCAGTCTGCGGCGCCCCTCCGGCGAGGTCTCCGTGCCGACCAGCGAGGCCGGCTTGTGGTCGCCCACACCGCCGACGCCGAGCGGGACGAAGAACCAGAACGCGGCGTACAGCAGCGCACCGAGTCCGTTCGCCATGAGCAGGCCGACGAAGGCCAGCCGCACCCACACCACGGGCAGCCCGAGATGCCCGGCGAGCCCCCGCGCCACTCCGCCCAGCCAGCGGCCGTCACCGCTGCGGTAGAGCTTGCGCGGCGGCCGCGGGTCTTCGAGTGGGAGTGCTGCGGCTTCCGGCATGCCAACGATGGTCACACGGCGGCGGGGACCGGGGCATCAGGGTCGTCCCCCGAGACTCCCCTGATCTTCACCGGGGTTCCCCTGAGTCCCGGCGGACCGGTCCGGGCCGGAGCCACGGCCCGGAGTCGAACATCTCCCCCGCTCGTCTCAGGGGCGATTTCAGGGTTCGACCAGGGTCGACCCGACTGCCCACACGGCTCCCGGCCCGTCACCATGGACACATGACGGATCACGAGCACGCCGCGACGGGTCCGGGACCCGGCACCGGCCCACGCCCGGCCTCGGGCACCGGGCCGACGGATGCCGAACCCGCCGCGACGGAGCGGACGGGACCGGCTCAGGCGGACACCACAGGGACACAGGAGACGCCCGCGGGAGCGCAGGGCGCGGAGAGAGGGGGTGGAGGAGTGAGGGACACGGGAGAGAAGGACTCGGCAGCGCAGGGCTCGGCAGCCAGGGGCTCGGGGGGCGCGGGAGAAGCGGACACCCCGGCAGGGCACCGCCCCGGCACCGCCGAGACCCCCCACCGCTTCCGCCGCGACCGTCGGCACAAGATGATCGCGGGCGTGTGCGCGGGCCTCGGCCGGCACACGGACATGGACCCGGTGATCTTCCGCATCACCCTGGCGGTGCTGGCCGCGACCGGCGGCATCGGCCTCATCTTCTACGGCTTCGCCTGGCTCCTCGTGCCCTTCGACGACGAGGAGGAGAACGAGGTACGCAAGCTGCTGACCGGCCGGGTCGACGGACAGGCGCTGGCCGCCGTCCTGTTCGCCCTGATCGGCTGCGGGGTCATCCTGACCACCCTGCGCAACGGCGGGGTGCTGACCTTCGCCGTGGTGCTCTCCCTGCTGCTGGCCGGGGCCGGGTACTGGTCGCGGCACCGCGCCACCACCGACCCCGGCCCCTCCCCGAGCGACGAGCCGAACTCGCCCAGGGGCCACCCCATAGCCGCGCAGGCGGCGGCCGACGCCCCACCGGAGACCCAGGCACCGCCGATCTACTACAGCGGGCCCTCCTGGTGGCGGGACCCGATCGTCAAGGACGGCACCCACGTCGGCGGCACGGGGTACTTCTGGGGCCCCAGCGACGCCTACGAGGAGCACGTCTCGCCCTCCCCGCCCCTCGACTTCGTCATGCAGCTCCCCTGGCCCCACTCGCTCGCCGGACGCATACCGCGCGACAGGCGCACCAAGCCCCGGGGAGCGCGCTGGATCAGCGGCTGGGTGTTCCTGCTCGCCCTGCTGGCGGGCGGCCTGGGCGGCAGCCGCAACTGGGAGACACGCCCGCTGGCCACCAGCCTCCAGACCGGGCTGGCCTGCGCGCTGGTGGTGTTCGGACTGGGCATAGCCGTCAGCGCCTTCCTGGGGCGCACGGGGGGCGGGTCCGCCTTCATGGCCCTGCTGACGGCGCTGCTGCTGGCCGGCAGCGCGGTGCTGCCGAGCGATGCCACCTCGCACTGGCGGCAGACGGCCTGGCGGCCGGCGGCCCCGGCGGACGTCCGGCCCGTCTACGAGCTGGGGTCCGGCTCCGCCACCCTCGACCTGACCAAGGTGCGCCTGACCAAGGACCAGACGGTGTCCACCAGGGCGGGGCTGGGGGCAGGCCGGCTGCGCGTGATCGTCCCGGCGGACGCGGCGGCGGTGCTGAGCATCGACGTGGGGGTGGGCGACATCCGGTTGCCCGGTGACGACACGAAGGACGTGGACGTGCGGCCGGGCCGGCATGAGACGACGAACCTGGTGCCGGACAAGGGCACGAAGGAGGCTGGTGTGCTGCGGATCGACCTGCATGTGGGCATCGGACAGGTGGAGGTCAGCCGTGCTGCGTCATGAGTTCCAGCCCGGCCGGCTGGTCGGCGGGGTCTGCCTGACCGTCGCGGGCGCCCTCTACCTGGGGGACGTGCGCGGGCTGTGGGAGATCCCGTGGTTCACGGCCATCCCTCTGGCCGTCGGCGGCCTGTTCCTGGCGGGCGTGACCACCGCGCTCACTCGCGCCATACGCAGAAGGAACGGCGCGGAGGACGAGAAGGTCTGAGAGCCCGCCCGGTCCAGCCCCGCCCAGCCGGGTCCGCCCCCGGCTAGCGGTACCCGCCCGACCGGCGTCGGCGGCGGTCACGGAGGGAGGCGTCGACGGAGAGATAGGGGGTGCCGGCGAGGACGAGAGGGAGCCAGGCCATCAGGTAGGCGAGGTCGTTGCCGTAGTAGTACGGGCTGGTGGCCCAGCTCACGGTCAGCCACAGGCTCAGCGAGATCAGCGCACCGCCAAGGGCGGCCAGCCGGCCGAGGAGTCCGATCAGGATGCCGATGCCGACGGCCAGCTCGCCGAAGGCGATGGCGTAGCCGAAGCCGACGGGGCTCTTGAGGGCCAGGTCGACGAGGGCCGGGATGGCGGAGGAGTCCCGGACCGCGCGCATCGTGTCGCCGAGCGAACCGGCGCCGGCGGCCTTCATGAAGGCGCTGTCGGTGAGCTTGTCCAGACCGGCGTAGACGAAGGTGACGCCGAGGAAGATCCGGAGTGGGAGGAGGGCGTAACGGGTGGCGGTCGCCCGCCAGTCACGGTCCTCGTTGAGATGGGAGGTGTGTGTGTCCGTCCGCATACCGTGAGTCATCACTGCTAGCCGCCTCTCGCCCGCCGTCCCGGACCCCTCACCCGACGATACGTATGACGAAGGGAGCCGGTTCAATCCTCCCCGGACGATTTTCCGGATATCGGTGCACCGTACGGGGTACTCAGTCGGCCGTTCCGACCCGGCCCACCACCCGGCCCGTCACTTCGGCCCGGCCCGACACTTCGGCCCGGCCCACGGCCCCGGGTCAGTCCGTCACTTCGATCGGGTACCGGTTGGTGGCCAGCCCCGCCGCCGTCACCACCTGCACCTCCACCGCGCCGGGCTCCACCTCGACCGGGACCGGGACGGTGAGGACGCCGTCGGTGGGGTTGCGGAAGCCGCCGGCCACCGGGACCAGGGGCACATGGACGTCGACCGCGCCGATGCGGACGACCATGCGGGCGAGGCGGTCGGCGCCCTGGGCACCAGGCGGGACGAAGCCGGTGCCGCGGATCTCGATGTCGTCACCCGTGCGGATCGGGCCGTCCAGGTCGCCGGGCTCGCGGGCGCGGACCACGGAGAGCACCACCGGACGGCCGCCCTCGGCGTACTTGCCCGCCAGGTAGGTGGCCGCCGAGATCAGCACCAGCACGGCCAGCCCCCAGGGCAGGTCGGGGAGCTGGTCGGGGCGGCGGCCGAGGCGGACGGCGGCGAAGACCAGGGCGACGGCGCTGATGACGACGTACTGGATGTCGGCGAAGGCACCCCGGCCGGCGTCGTCGGTGAGCAGGTCGGCGGCGCGCGGCCGGTGCGCCGGGACCTTCTGGAGCCGCTGGCCGAGGACGCGCAGGCCGACCACCCGGCGTACCAGGACCGCGATGCCGCACACCACGGCGAGGACGGTCACCACACCGGCGCCGCGCGCGAGGTCGAGACCGGCGAGGAGGGAGTCGCGTTCGGCGGGGTCGGAGGCGGCGGCGAGGCGGCCCGCGAGCAGCAGGACGGCGTAGGCGACGAACAGCACCCAGCAGGCCGCGACCGTGCGGGAGGTGGACATCCGGTTGTCCTCGCCGATCATCGGGGCCAGCGCCCCGCCGCGCGCCCGGTGGAAGAAGCCGGCGAGGGTCAGCGCACCCGCGACGGCCACCGCGGCGAGCAGTGCGGCGGTGCGGGCGCTGCTCCAGCCCGCGCCGATCGCGGTGAGGGCCTGGGCGAGCAGCAGGATCACCACGGCGCCCCAGGCCAGGAAGGCGGTGCGGGTCCAGAGGCCGGCGAGCCAGGCGTCGCCCTCGGCGCGGCCGCGTTCGGCGACCGCCTCGGCGCGCTGGGCCAGTTCGGCGGAGATCCACTGGCGGGACGCCGAGGCGGAATGGGCCACGGCAGCGGGCAGCCCGCGTCCGGCGGCGAACTCGTCCCGGCCCTGCCGGAAGGCGGCGAGGGCACGCCGGTGGCCCTCGCGCGCCCCGTGCGGGCAGTCCCCGCACGCACAACCGCCCCCGTGGGCCCCCGCACCGTCCGCCGCGCTCTGCCTCGCCTCCTGCACCGCCACGACCGACGCCCGCCTTCCCCGCTACCCGAGATCCCGGAATACGGCCGTCACCCACAGCGCGTGCGGAGGCCGAGCAACTCCCCTTTGACAGATGCGAATTGTGCCCTACGCCGGGCACCCCGGGTTCGCCGGTCCGCGCAGGGCGGAAAGGACCGCCCATCCTGCTGACCCACTCGCACGCCCGTGCGGGACGCTCAGCTCAGCAGGTCGGGTTCGCTCCGGCTGATGTCCTGCCACAGGGGCTGGTAGTTGATCCAGGCCACGAGGTCGCCGCCGAGCTGTTCGCGGGTGGCGACGGCCTGCCGGTGGTCGATGAGGACGGGGCGTCCGGCGGCCTCGGCGGTGAGCTGGACCTGGCAGGAGCGTTCCATGGACATGAACCACCAGGCGGCCGCGTCGACCGAGTCGCCGACGGTGAGCAGGCCGTGGTTGCGCAGCACCAGGGCCTTGTTGGAGCCGAGCACCGAGGCGATGCGGCGGCCCTCCTCGGCGTCGACGGTGACGCCGGTGTAGGCGTCGTAGAGCGCGGTGTCCTCGTAGAAGGCGCAGCTCTCCTGGGTGATGGGGTCGGGGACCTCGCCGAGGGAGGCGAGCGCGCGGCCGTGCACGGAGTGGCAGTGGGCGACGGCGACGACGTCCGGGCGGGCCGCGTGGACCGCCGCGTGGACGGTGAAGGCGGCCTGGTTCACGTGGTAGCGGCCCTCGACGACCTGGCCGTCCTGGTTGGCCAGGACCAGGTCGCTCACGGTGACGTGCTTGAAGGGCATCCCGAAGGGGTTGACCCAGAAGCAGTCGCTGAACTCCGGGTCACGGGCGGTTATGTGGCCCGACACGCCTTCCTCGAACCCGGCGCGCCCGAAGAGGCGCAGGGCACCCGCGAGGCGTTCCTTGCGGTGGCGGCGTTCCTCGTCGACCGACTCGTGCATGGGCGGCATGGCGAACCGCAGCTTGTCGGTGGGCAGCGGCGAGGGAGGGGTGGGCCGGTGCATGAGTCCTCCAGCGCTGGGGTGCTTTACGGACCGGAAGTTACCGTCGGGTGGCGGGGTACCAAAAGAGGCCGAGTAGCGAAAAAGAGGTGGAACGGCCGGAGCCGTTCCACCTCGTGCGATGCCGGTCAGCGGGCCGGCACCGGGGTCACTCCCACTCGATGGTGCCCGGCGGCTTGGAGGTCACGTCGACGACGACGCGGTTGACGTCGCGGACCTCGTTGGTGATCCGGGTGGAGATCTTCGCCAGCACGTCATAGGGCAGCCGGGACCAGTCGGCGGTCATGGCGTCCTCGGAGGAGACCGGGCGCAGCACGATCGGGTGGCCGTAGGTGCGGCCGTCGCCCTGGACGCCGACCGAGCGGACGTCGGCGAGCAGGACGACCGGGCACTGCCAGATCTCGCGGTCGAGACCGGCGGCGGTCAGCTCCTCGCGGGCGATGGCGTCGGCGTCGCGCAGCAGGTCCAGGCGCTCCTTGGTGACGTCGCCGACGATGCGGATGCCGAGGCCGGGGCCGGGGAAGGGCTGGCGCTGGACGATCTCGTCGGGCAGGCCCAGCTCCTGGCCCACCATGCGGACCTCGTCCTTGAACAGCTTGCGCAGCGGCTCGATGAGCTGGAACTCGAGGTCCTCGGGGAGGCCGCCGACGTTGTGGTGCGACTTGATGTTGGCGGTGCCGGTGCCGCCGCCGGACTCGACCACGTCCGGGTACAGGGTGCCCTGGACCAGGAACTCCACGGCCGGGCCCTCGTCCGCGATGATCTCGGCCTGGGCCTGCTCGAAGACGCGGATGAACTCGCGCCCGATGATCTTCCGCTTCTCCTCGGGGTCGGAGACCCCGGCGAGCGCCTTGAGGAAGCGCTCCTCGGCGTCGACGACCTTGAGCTGGACGCCGGTGGCGGCGACGAAGTCCTTCTCGACCTGCTCGGTCTCGCCCTTGCGCATCAGGCCGTGGTCGACGTAGACGCAGGTGAGCTGGGAGCCGATGGCCTTCTGGACCAGGGCCGCGGCGACGGCGGAGTCCACGCCGCCGGACAGGCCGCAGATGGCACGCTTGTCGCCGACCTGCTCGCGGATCGCGGCGACCTGCTCCTCGATGACGTTGCCCGTGGTCCAGGACGGGGTCAGGCCCGCGCCCCGGTACAGGAAGTGCTCCAGCACCTGCTGGCCGTGCGTGGAGTGCATGACCTCGGGGTGGTACTGGACGCCGTAGAGCTTCTTCTCGTCGTTCTCGAAGGCGGCGACCGGGACCACGTCGGTGGAGGCGGTGACGGTGAAGCCCTCGGGGGCGGCGGAGCAGGCGTCGCCGTGGGACATCCACACGGGCTGCTCGTCCGGGGTGCCCTCGAACAGGGTGGAGCCGGACATGGAGACGTGCAGCCCGGTACGGCCGTACTCGCGGGCGCCGCTGTTGTCGACGGTGCCGCCGAGGGTCTGGGCCATGAGCTGGAAGCCGTAGCACATGCCGAAGACGGGGACGCCGGCCTCGAAGAGGTCGCCGTCGAGCTGCGGGGCGTTCTCCTCGTAGACCGAGGAGGGGCCTCCGGAGAGGATGATCGCCGCGGGGTTCTTGGCGAGCATCTCGGCCACCGGCATGCTGCTGGGCACGATCTCGCTGTAGACCCGCGCCTCGCGGACGCGACGGGCGATGAGCTGGGCGTACTGCGCGCCGAAGTCGACGACCAGGACGGTGTCGGGGGCGGCGGCAGACTGGGTCGCTGATGACACGGGGTGCCTTCCGGCGGTTGGGCGGGGGTCTGTATGACCGATTCTAACGGGGTGGGCGCCGACCCCCTCCCGGACGCCGGAGGAAGAGGTCCACAGGCGGTCCGGGGTGACTGGCAGCCGTGGCATACTGACCCCGTGTTCACCCAGACGACCTTCCGCTTTACCTATGGCACCGGGCCCGCCGGCTGCCATGGTCGTTCTGCTTGAGCACATAACAAGCGACTTCCGACAGGCGCTCCGGGCCGACAAGGCCCGGAGCGCCTGTCGTCTTTCCGGGTCCTGCCGGTCCGGGGCGGCCATCAGCGACCAGGAGCCCCGCATGACCACTGCCACCCCGCACACCGGGCCCGAGCGGACCATCGACGACGCCCGCGAGCGGATCGACGCGCTCGACGACCGGATCATCGGCCTCGTCCAGGAGCGGATGGCCGTCTCCGCCGTCGTCCAGCAGACCCGGATCGCCTCCGGCGGCCGCCGGGTGAGCCTCTCCCGCGAGATGGAGATCCTCGGCCGCTACCGGGACGCCCTCGGCAAGCCCGGCACGGCGCTCGCCATGACCCTGCTGGAGCTGTGCCGGGGTCGCATCTGAGTTCGGTGCCGCTCTCACCCGTACGGCGCGTGACCGGCTCGCGCACCGCTTCGTTGAGCCCGTTGTCCGTGCCAGCCAGGGGCGGGCCCGACAGAACCACGCGTGGCTCGCCGGGGCGATGAGGCGTACGGGTCGTGCCGTACGCCGTGGGACCTCGTCCCGGAGTAGTGACCGGACGGCAGGGGACAGCAGCCCGGTCACCCAAGAGAACGGCCGGCTCCGGGGACGCCCGGGGCCGTCCGACGGACAACTGCACATATGAACCCGTGCCGGACCGGGCGGCCGCGGACGCCTCAGGGCGTGCGGCACGCAGCGCACCCTCCCCATGTCCCCCGCGCATCCCCGGCACCCTCGCCGCACCACCACCGCCACCGGTGCGGACCGTCGAGGCGGGCGGCGTGACCCCCCGGCGCCGCTTCCCCGGCACCGGCGCTTCCCTCACGCCGGTGCTGACGACAAGGGCCTCGCGGCCGAGTCCCGCGGGGCCCTTCGTCACGCCCGCACCCTGGCGTGATCGACGCCACACCGGAATCCGGGCCACCGGTACAACCCCCGGCCGTCCTCGCGCATCGAACCAGGCACCGGGATCAAGAAAACGGTGAGAATCGAGGGACCTGCGTTCGGAGGGGGACGCAGGTCCCTGTCTCTTTCCCAGCCGCCCGTTCAGCTCTTTTTCGGCGGCACCTCCGGCACCGCCAGCAACGGCAGCCGGAGCGCGCCGAAGGCGTCCGCCGGGACGGCGGGAGTGCGCGGCGCCACCGCCTCCAGCCGCTCGTACGCCGCTCCCGGCGCCGGCCGCGGGTCCTCCTCGCCCTTGTTCGGCCAGTACGCCATGGCCCGCTCGGCCTGCGCGGTGATCGTCAGCGACGGGTTCACGCCCAGGTTCGCGGAGACCGCCGCCCCGTCCACCACCGAGATGCCGGGGTGCCCGTACAGCCGGTGGTACGGGTCGATCACGCCGGTCTCCGCGGAGTCGCCGATGGGGCAGCCGCCGAGGAAGTGGGCGGTCAGCGGGGTGCCCATCAGCTCGCCGACGTTGCTGCCCGCGAAGCCGTTGATCTCCGCGGCGAGCGCGGAGGCGGCCTCGGTGGCGGCCTTGATCTGGGTCGGGTTGGGCGCGCCGTGGCCCTGCCGGGCGGTCAGCAGGCCCTTGCCGACGCCGCCGGGCTTCAGGTACGTCGTCAGGGAGTTGTCCAGCGACTGCATCACCAGGCCGATGATGGTCCGCTCCGACCAGCGCCGGTTGGAGACGGAGCGGGCGAGCTGCACCGGGTGCCGGACGGCGTGCGCGAGCCAGCCGAGGACGCGCGAGGAGCCCTCGGCGTAGGGCACCTGGAGGATGGTGAGGCCGCCCATCGAGTTGGAGCCCTTGCCGTAGCGGACCGGCTCGATGTGGGTGTCGGCGTCCGGGTGGACGGAGGACGTGATGGCCACCCCGCGCGTGAAGTCGACCTTGTCCGCGCCGTGCGCCTTGCGGTAGCGCCGGTTGTCGGTCTGGGCGCCGACCAGGGCCTCGGAGTTGGTGCGGGTGAGGTCACCGAGCCGGGGGCTGAGGTGGGGCAGCAGGTGGCTGGCCTTCATGCGGTGCAGCAGGGTCTGGGTGCCGTAGGTGCCGGCCGCGAGGACGACCCGGCGGGCGGTGAACAGCCGCCCTCGGCCGGTGCGTTTGCGGTCGGTGGGCAGGGTGGCGACCGCGTAGCCGCCGCGCGAGTCGTCGGTGACGGAGACGACGGTGGTCAGCGGGTGCACCACCGCGCCCGCCTTCTCCGCGAGGTACAGGTAGTTCTCGTTGAGGGTGTTCTTCGCGCCGTGCCGGCACCCGGTCATGCACTCGCCGCACTCGGTGCACGCCCGCCGCGCGGGCCCGGCACCGCCGAAGTACGGGTCCGCGACCTGCTCGCCGGGCCGCGCCTTGGCCGCACCGTCGGCGTCCTCGCCGTCCCCGAAGAACACGCCGACCGGCGCCATGTGGAAGGTGTCGCCGACGCCCATCCGCTGCGCCGCCGCCTTCAGATGCGTGTCGGAGGGGGTAGTCGTCGGGTTGAGCCGGACCCCGAGCATCCGCTTGGCCTGGTCGTAGTACGGCGACAGCTCGTCCTGCCAGTCGGTGATGTGCCGCCACTGGGCGTCCTCGAAGAACGGCTTCGGCGGTACGTACAGGGTGTTGGCGTAGTTGAGGGAGCCGCCGCCGACGCCGGCGCCGGCCAGCACCATGACGTTGCCCAGCAGATGGATGCGCTGGATGCCGTACAGGCCGAGCCTCGGGGCCCAGAGGTAGTTGCGCAGGTCCCAGGAGTTGCGGGGCAGGGTGGCGGGGGTGAAGCGGCGGCCCGCCTCCAGGACGCCGACGCGGTAGCCCTTCTCGGTCAGGCGCAGGGCGGTCACCGAGCCGCCGAAGCCGGAGCCGACCACGAGCACGTCGTAGTCGTAACCGTCGTCGCGCCCTTCCTCGTTCCGGGTCTGGACAGTCTTCTCCTGCGGCACGTGCTCTCCTCGTCGAGAACGGTGGTGGAACGGCGGATCAGGTCGGCGAGAAGGCGTCAGCGGAAGCGGAACGCCTTCATCACCTTCAGGCTGCGGCTCATGAAGGCCGCGTACGCGGCGTCGTCCATGCCGAGCGAGGGCGCCATGGGCAGCAGCCGCTGGTGGGCGACGGTCTGGGCCTCGGTGTACTTGAGGATGCCCTCGGAGCCGTGGCGGCGGCCGAGGCCGGAGTCCTTCATGCCGCCCATCGGGGACTGGGCGCTGCCGTACGCGGGGGCGTACCCCTCGTTGACGTTGACCGTGCCGGTGCGCAGCCGGGCGGCGATCTCCAGGCCGCGCTTGGCGCTGGTCGTCCACACCGAGGCGTTGAGGCCGTACGGCGTGGCGTTGGCGCGCTCCACGGCCTCGTCGTCCGAGCCGAAGCGGTAGACGGAGACGACCGGGCCGAAGGTCTCCTCGGCGCAGACGGACATGGTGTCGTCGACGCCGTCGAGGATGGTGGGCTCGAAGAAGTACGGGCCGATGTCGGGCCGGGCCACCCCGCCCGCGAGCACCTTGGCGCCCTTGGCGACGGCCTCGGTCACATGCGCCTCGACGGCCTTGAGCTGGCGTTCCCCGGCCAGCGAGCCCATGTCGGCGCCGTAGGCGAGGGCGGTGCCGAGCCGCATGGCCTTCGTGCGGGCGGCGAAGCGCTCCAGGAAGGCGTCGGCGACCGACTCGTGGACGTACAGCCGCTCGATGGAGATGCAGAGCTGCCCGGCCGAGGAGAAGCAGGCGCGTACGGCGCCGGCGGCGGCCTTCTCGATGTCCGCGTCGTCCAGGACCAGCATGGCGTTCTTGCCGCCGAGTTCGAGGGAGACGCCGATCAGGCGGGCGGCGGCGCCCTGGGCGACCTCGCGGCCGGTGCGGGTGGAGCCGGTGAAGGAGACGTAGTCGGCGTGGCGGACGATCTCCGGGCCGACCACCGGGCCCTCGCCGAGGACCACTTGGAAGACCCCGGCGGGCAGTCCGGCCTCGATCAGCAGGTCACGGGCCCACAGGGCGGTCAGGCAGGTCTCGGTGTCCGGTTTCATCACGACCGCGTTGCCGGTGACGAAGGCGGGCAGGGCGTCGCCGACGGAGAGTTCGAGCGGGTAGTTCCAGGGGGCGATCTGGCCCACGACCCCGCGCGGGTGCCGCAGTTCGGTGACCTTGGTCAGGGTCGGCATGGCACCGGTGTGCCGCTTGGGCCGCAGGTAGGCGGGGGCCCGGCGGCCGTAGTGCCGGGCGGCGACGACGACGGCCTGCACCTCCTCGTGGGCGTGCAGCCGCGCCTTGCCGGTCTCCAACTGGATGAGGTCGAGCACCTCCGACTGGCGCTCCAGCAGCAGGTCGTGGAAGCGCAGCAGCACCGCCGCCCGCTCGCGCACCGGGGTTCGCTCCCACACCCGCTGGGCGGCGCGGGCGGCCTCGAAGGCGGCGGCGACGTCGTCCGGACTGGACTCGGGCAGGTCGGCGAGCTTTGCCCCGGTGAGCGGGGTGTGGTTGCTGGTCCGGCCCGAGCCGGTGACGCCCTTGGTGAGCTGGGCCAGCAGCTCGGGGGTGACCACGTCGGTGGCGGTGCGCACGCCCTCGGGGGCCGGGGCGATCGGATTGGTGCCGGTGACTTCCGGGGCCTGCGAGTCCGTCATGAGCCGCAGGGTATGCCGGTGGCCGCCCTTTCGGTACCCGTCGGTAACGGGGTTTCACCGGCCGCACACATTCCGCCAGTGATCACTGGCGGTGAACGTGCTGATCAGCGCGTTGTCGGCCCGGTCACTCGGCTCCGGGTTTTTTCGACAGCAGCAGTCCGAGGGCCGCGAGCGGGGTACGGCGGACGACCGGGGCGGGGGTCACGATCGTCTGCGTGGGTTCCGTGACGGGTTCGGGCTCCGGCTCCCCGACCTTCACGCCGGCGCATCTCTCCAGCTCCGCCGCCACCTGCGCCGCGTCCGGCCGGGTGTCGGGGTCCGGAGTGCGCAGGCGGTCCAGCAGCGGGGCGAGCGGGCCGGGGGCGCCGTCCGTCATGGCGGCGAGCAGCGCGCCGAGCGACCACAGGTCGGACGCGGGTCCGGCACCCCGCCCGGACGCCCGCTCCGGCGCGACGAACCCCTCGGGGGCGTCCTCGGTGTGCCGGTCACCGATCCCGAAGTCCGTGACGACCACGCGCCCGGTGCCGGACTCGATCAGCACGTTGGCGGGCTTGATGTCCCGGTGCACGATGCCCACGGCGTGCGCGGCGCGCAGCGCGCCCAGCACGGCGAGCCCGATCCGGGCCGCCTCGGCGGACGGCAGCGGACCGCGCCGTACGGTCTCGCGCAGCGACTCGCCCTCCACCCACTCCATGACGATCCAGGGCAGCCCGTCCTCACCGACCACGTCCAGGACCCGCACGGCGGAGGGGTGGCGTACGCGGGCGGCGGCGCCCGCCTCGCGCTGGAGCCGGTGCGCGGTCCGCCCGGCCTCCTCGCCCGCCGGACCGCCGGGCAGCCGGGGCTCCTTGACGGCGACCAGGTCCCCGTCCCGCTCGTCGCGGGCGCGCCAGACGGTGCCGGTCGGACCGGCCCCGACCCGTTCGAGGAGCCGGTAGCGCCCGCCGAGCGAGGGTCCGTCGAGCGGGGGTGCGCCGTCGTCACTCATGCCCCATCAGTACCGCGCGCACCCGGTCCTTGTCGACGCGGGTGCACGCCTTCAACTCGGCCGGTTTCAGGGCTTGTCGAAGCGCACCCCGGCAATGGCCTCCTTGGCCACCTCGCGCCCCCGCGCGGTGAAGTCGCCCTTGCCCGGATAGCCGACGACGAGCTTGTACATGTCGCCCGAGGCGGTCCGGTAGTAGAAGAGCTGGAGTTCGCGCGGGAGCGGGTTCTGCGTGTCGTCGGTGGTGTAGGAGACGGTGTTCCGCGCCGCCTTCCGCCCCTGGTACGTGGCCGAGCCGTCCGGCTTCGTCTTCGCGCCGCCCGGCATGTCGAGCTGGTACGCGCCGTCCTTCTTGAACTTCTCGTCGTCGGCGTACATCTGGGCGGCCGCGTTGCTCTGGATGGCGTTCAGGGAGTCGTCGCCCTTGCGGTCCAGGCTCAGCACGACGGAGACGGCACCGCTCCAGTCGGAGTACGACACCCAGTTCCGGTCGGTGTCGTCCTTCTTGGGGAGCTTCACCTGGTAGCTCTCCGGGACGGCGAGGGTGGCACCCAGCGCGGGCGCCTTCCGGTCGGTCCAACCGTCGGGCAGCGGGCCCGCGAACGGGTCGGCCAGCACCAGCCAGCCGACGACGGCGGCCACCACCACGGCTGCTCCGGCCCCGAGCCATGTCCGGCGGCCCGGCCGCCACCGGGGCGCGGACACGGCCTCGGTGCGGGGCGGCGGCGCCGGGGGCCGAACGGCGGCCTCCAGCAGGGCGCGTACCTGTGGTGCCGTCGGACGGGCGGCCGGGTCCTTGCGGAGCAGGCCGTCGATGACCTCGGCCAGCGGGCCCCGCGCGGCGGGCGGCGTGGGGGTGGCGTGCAGCACGGACTGGAGGGTGGCCGGGGTGTTGCTGCGCCGGAACGGCGACACGCCCTCGGTCGCCGTGTACAGGACGACGCCGAGGGACCACAGGTCGCTCGCCGGTCCCGGCCGCTGCCCCAGCACCCGTTCGGGCGCGGTGTACTCGGGCGAGCCGACGAAACCGCCGGTGTCGGTGAGCTGGGTCTCGCCCTCGATCTGCGCGATGCCGAAGTCGGTGAGGACGACCCGGTCGTGCCGGCCCAGCAGGACGTTGTCCGGCTTCACGTCCCGGTGCAGGACGCCCGCCGTGTGCGCGGTCTCCAGCGCGCCGAGCACGTCGAGGCCGATCCGGGCCGCCTCGCGCGGGTCCAGTGTGCCCTCCTGGAGGGCGCTGCCGAGGGAGCGGCCGTGCACCAGCTCCATGACGATCCAGGGGCGGCCGTCGACCACGGCGACGTCGTGCACGTCCACCACGGACGGGTGGTCGAGACGGGCCGCGGCGCGGGCCTCGCGGCGCATCCGCTCGAAGACGTTGGCGCGTTCGCGCTCGGAGAGGTGGTCGGGCACGCGGGGTTCCTTGACGGCCACCTCGCGCTCCACCGTCTCGTCCCTGGCCCGCCACACCGTGCCCATCCCGCCGTGCCCGAGCTTGCCCAGCAGCCGGTACCGGCCGGCGATCAGCCGCCCCGCGCCGGGCTCCTGGGCCGGCTGGGGCGCTTGCGCGGGTACGGCCGGCTCGCGCGGCGGCCCCGGGTCCTGGTCCGGTGGACGCAGTACGAAACTCGTCGTGTCGTCGGCCGCACGGCCGACTCCCCCGTCGCTGCTCATGGTTCATGCCTACCAAGCGGTCCACGCATGCAGCCAGGGGGAACGGGAACCGGTCACAGAGCCGTGACCAAGCCGGGTCCGCCCCGTGGTCGTCTCAGGGAGCCGTGACGGTGAAGGTGTCCACGGCCACGTCGAAGTGCTCGCGGGCCTCGCGCACCTTGCCGACGGGGCCCGAGACCCACACGTCGTACATCCGGCCGCCCTCCTCCCAGCACAGGTCGTAGGTGTGCCGGGCGCCCTCGGCGCGGGTGTAGCCGTTCCAGGTGAACTCCCAGAGCGCGGCGGGGTGTTTCTCGTGGCTGGTCTCGGTGACGCGGCCGTCGCGGTAGCCGGGGTTGCTGTCCGCGCCCTCGGCGGCGAGGCGTTCCAGGACGGCGGCGGGGCCTCCGGGTTCCGGCGGGGAGATCTTGATGCCGAGGCGGAAGGTTCCCCCGGCGGAGAGGTAGAAGACGCGCTCGCCCTGCCGTTCACGGGTGAAGCCGTCCGGCACGGCCAGGGCGAAGCCCGCGGGGTCGCGGGCGGTGCGGTACCCGGAGGGCGCCTGGGTGCCGGTGGGGCCCGGTGTGCGGGAGGCGGAGGGGGCGCCGGGCGCGTCGTCGCCGCCGCCCCGGTTCTCGTGCAGCATCAGCACCGCCGCCGACACCGCCGCTCCGGCCACCGCGGCGACCAGCAGGGCGGCGATCAGCCGGGCCCGCCTCGGGGACGCCGGTGCGGCGGGGCTCTGCGGTGGTTCGGGCACGGCCGGCGGCGCGTCGGACTTGGCGCCGCGTACCGCGCCGAGCAGCCGGAGGGTGCGCGCGGCGGCGGGGACGCCGGACGCGGGCGGCATACGGCCGGTCTCCAGGTAGGTGCGCAGCATGCGTTCGGCGTCGGCGGCGCCGAGCCGCAGTTCGGGGTCGCGCTCCAGCAGGCCCCGGATGACGGGGAGCAGCGGGCCGGCCTCGGCGGGCGGCCGGATCTCGTCGGTGACGACGGCGTGCAGGATGCCGCCGAGCGAGTCGCGCCGGAAGGGCGACTCGCCGCTGAGCGCGGCACACAGCAGCGCGCCCAGCGACCACAGGTCGGAGGCGGGCCCGCCGCGCAGCCCCGACATCCGCTCCGGGGCGGTGTATTCGGGCGAGCCGACGAAGGAACCGGTCTCGGTGAGCGTCGTCGCTCCCGCGACCCGGGCGATACCGAAGTCGGTGAGCACGACCCGGTCGGTGCCGGACTCCAGCAGCACGTTGGCGGGCTTGATGTCCCGGTGCAGCACCCCGGCCGCGTGCGCGGTGGCCAGCGCGCTCAGCAGGTCGGCGCCGATCCGGGCGGCCTCGGCGGCGTCCACCGGGCCGCCGGCGGCGATGCGCTCGGCGAGCGAGCAGCCGCCGATCAACTCCATGACGAGGTACGGGCGTTCGTCCTGCTCGACCACGTCGTGCACCACGATGATGTGCGGATGCCGCAACTGCGCGACCGCTCGCGCCTCCCGGAAGGAGTGCTCCCGCCTCCGGCGCGCGTCCTCCTCGGACAGCGAGTCGTCCAGGGTGAGTTCCTTGACCGCCACCTGACGCCCCAGCACCAGATCGTCGGCCCGCCAGACGACACCCATCCCGCCGCGTCCGATGCGCGCCTCAAGGCGGTAACGGCCCGCGACCACACGGAGGTCGTGCCCCTCGGTCCCCATACCGCCCATCATGCCGCACCGGACCCACCCCCTCCGGGGCGCTGACCGGCCAAGGTACGGCGCTGACGGCCGCCCGCCCCGACCACGCCCGGGCCGTCACCCCTCCTGGAAGCTGCGCAGAATCCAGTTGAACTGCTTCTTGGTGGTGGGCCAGTCGTCGGCCGGGGAGGACGCGTAGACGGCGTACTCGGTGTCGTCGGCCTTCATGTAGCCGACGTCGATCGCGTGGTAGGGACCCGGGAAGTAGTGGGGGCCGTCCTTGGCCAGGGCGTTCCAGGTGTACTCCCAGCGGGCGCCCGGCTCGTCGCGGAACACCTCCTCCTTCAGGACCAGCCGCTTGTACTCCAGCAGCCGGGGTGAGACCCGCTGGTCCAGGTCGGTCAGGTGCTCGTAGGAGGTGCGGAAGTCCGGGTCGGTGTCGACGGCGACCCGGACCAGGTGCTTACCCCTGTCGGGTGAGTAGTCGACCTGCCGTATGCCGTCCTGGTCGATGGAGACGGACCGCTTCCAGCCCTTGGGCAGGGAGAGGCTGAAGCCGACCGGGTCGTCGTACCGCTCCCAGTCGTCGGGGACGGCGTTGGAGCCGTTCGTCGCCGACGCGGAGGCGGACGGGCTGTCCGTGGGGTCGTCCTCGCCCGCCGCCTGGTGGCCCCCGCCCCACTGGAGGTAGCCGACGGCCAGGCTCGCGCCGAAGACCAGGACGGCTGCGGCGGCCAGGGCGAGCATGCGGGTGCGGTGGCCGCGACGGGCCGGGCCGGGGGCTACGGGCGTGACGGCGGTGTCGCGGGGGGCCGGGACGGTGCTCTGCGGGGGCGGGGTGAACACCGGCGCGGTCTGCGTCTGGCGGCCCGCTGCCGCGTCGTCCAGCATGCGCTCGGCCGTGGACAGGTCGGGGCGGCGGGCAGGGTCCTTGTGGAGCAGGGCGGCGATGACCGGGGCGAGGGGGCCGGCGTTGCGCGGCTCCTCGGCCTCCTCCTCCACGACGGCCTGCATGGTGCCCAGGGCCGAGGTGCGGCGGAAGGGCGAGCGGCCCTCGACGGCGGTGTACAGCGTCGCCCCGAGCGCCCACAGGTCGGAGGCGGGACCGGGGTCGTGGCCGCGTATTCGCTCCGGCGCGAGGTAGTCGACCGAGCCGACGACCTCACCGGTACGGGTGATGGTGCTGTCGCCCTCGATCTGGGCGATGCCGAAGTCGGTGAGCAGCACCCGGCCGTCCCGGCCCAGCAGGACGTTGCCGGGCTTCACATCACGGTGCAGCACACCCGCCGTGTGCGCCGCGCGCAGCGCCCGCAGCACCCACAGTCCGATCCGCGCGGCCTCGCGGGGCTCGATCCGCCCGCGCTCCTTCACCGCGTCGGCCAGCGACTCGCCCTCGACCAGCTCCATCACGATCCACGGGCGGCCGTCGTGCTCCAGCACGTCGTGCACGGTGACGACGGCGGAGTGGTTGATGCGCGCGGCGGCCCGGGCCTCGGCGCGGGTGCGGGCCAGCAGCACGTGCTGGTCGCTCTCGGAGACGTACAGCGCCGCGGTCAGCTCCTTGACGGCGACCTTCCGGTGCAGCACCTCGTCATGGGCGCGCCACACCCGTCCCATGCCGCCGCTGCCGATGGAATCGGTGAGCCGGTAACGGCCCGCCACGAGCTGGCCCTGCATCTGATTCACGTTGCCCCGCAATGTTCTTGTCAGGGTCAGACTAGGGACCGGCCCCCGCCCAGGGAACCGGCGGGGTACCACGGAATCCGCACTGTGACTGTTGTCGCTTCCGCACAGTCGGTGCAACCGAACGCCCGCTTCCGCAAAGGGCCCTGTCGGAGCGTCGCCTCAGCCGGTGTAGCGGTACGTGGCCGTCGCCTGGTCGTACAGCCGGGTGACCTCGTCCCGCTCCGCCTCCGGGCCGCGGACCTGCACGATGTGGTACCGCCCGTTGAGCAGCATCGCCATGTTGCGCACGAACAGGTCGCGCCCCTGGGCGTCGGTCCAGGTGAACTGCCCCTCGGCCATGGTCCGTCCGCCCACCTCGATGGTGCGCAGTCCCGACGCGGTGGCCCAACTGGAGTCGCGGTACGGCTGCAACTCCCGTTCCTTGTCCCGCTGGTACACCATCGGGTCGCTGCCGTAGGTGGAGGTGCTGTCTCGGCCGGGCACCACGACCAGCTCGAAGTTCCCGTGCGAGTACACCACTTGGCCGCTGCCGTTGCGCGGCGTGTGGGACCAGCCCTTGGCGACGGCGACCTTGAAGCCGGCCGGGTCGGTGCGCAGCGTGAACCCGTCCGCCGCCGCCCCTCCGCCGGTCTGGGTCTCGGTGGCGGGCGAGGACGCGGTGGGACCGTCGCCCGGAGCGCTCGCCTCGTCCGACGGCTGCTGCCGCTCGTGGGAGGGGGCGGGGCTCGCCTGCCCCGCCGCTCCGGTACGGCCGTCGTCCTCGCCCTGCTTGGGCATGAACATCACCGCGTAGGCCACGGCCCCGGCCAGCAGCAGGAGGACGAGCAGCAGCAGGGTGCGGCCGAGGCTGCGCGGGGAGCCCTGCGCCTCCTGCCGGGCCCGCTTGTGCCGGGCGTGCGGATGTGGCATGGGCGCCTTGTTGCGGCGCCGCCACCGCGCCAGCTCGCCGCGCCGGCGCACTATCGGCAGCCGGGTCGGGTCGGCGGGCGGCACCGGCACCACATGGGCACCGGCGTCCGGCTCGGGCGCGGACCGCACCAGCGAGCGCAGCCAGCCGCTCAGCTCCTCGAAGTCCAGCCGCTCGGTGGGGTCCTGACGCAGCAGCGACTCCACGACCGGGCGCAGCGGCCCGCACTCCTCGGCGTAGGCGGGCGGCTCCGCGCACACCAGTTGCACCAGCTCGGCGGTGGACTCCTCCGGGTAGGGCGCATGTCCCTGGACGGCACGGAAGAGCAGCGCGCCGAGCGCCCACAGGTCGGTCGCGGGGCCGACGGGCGCGGCCAGTTGCCAGTTCTCGTGGACCGGCCCGGCCTGCTCGGGCGCCCACCGCTCGGTCACCGGGCCGACCACGGTCATCCGCATGTGCCGCGACCGCTCGGCCGCGATGGCGGTACCGGGTCCGCGCCGCGCCCCGGCGGTCTCGGGCTCGTCCCATCCGGAAACGCCGGACCCGCCGTTCTGCGCGGGCGGCGCGGGCCGGGGCGGAGCGGGCACGCCCGGCTGGGCGGGGTTCAACGGGTACGGGGGCGCCGCTTCCGGCTGGGCGGGACGGGGTGCCGCGCCGTGCCAGGGGCGTCCGGCGACCCCGTACGGGTCGGCCACGGAGCCCGGCGGCGTACCGTTCTCCGCCGCGATCTCCCCTTCGGCCGGCGTCCGCGCGCCGGGCAGGGCGGTACGGCCGCCCCGCTGCGCCTCCTGTACGCGGGCGGCGGCACGGGCCCCCGCGCGGTACGCGGCGATGGCCCCGGCGCGGGCGGCCCGGATGTCGTCCCCGCTCTCCACGGGGCGCGGCAGGGCCGGCGCGGGGGCGCCGGAGTCGCCGTTGGTGGCGGGTGCGGGAAGTCCGCCGGCCACGCGGGCCTGGATCGCGGCACGCCGTGCGGCCTCGGGGTCCGTGTCGGCGACGGCCGCCGCCGCGGCCGTACGCGGTACGACACTCCCGCCGGGCTGCCGCTGGTCCGGCAGCGGGTGGTCCTCCGGGCCGTCCTGGGCCGGCACCGGGTCGTATCCGCAGAGCGCTTCCTCCGCCGCGCCGACCGCGAGGCCGGTCAGCATGACCCGTCCGTCGTCGCAGATCAGGACCGTGCGGGCGGTGATGTTGCGGTGGGTCCAGCCGTGGGCGTGCAGCACGCGCAGCGCCATCACCACGTCGGCCGCGACCTCGGCCGCGCGGTACGGCGACAGCGGCTGTTCGGCGAGGAGCGCGGACAGCGGGCGCGCCGACACCGCCTCGCTGACGATCCACAGCGAACCGCCCTCGGCGAACACGTCGAAGACCTGGTCCAGCCGCGGATGGTCCGGTATCCGGGCCGCCGCCTGCGCGGCCTCCACGGCGCGCCGGACGGCGGGGTCCCGGGGCGTACGGGTGGCGCTGCGGCCCGCCGGGGCGCGCCGGCCGCGCTCACGCGCGGTGAACCCCTCGGGCAGTCCCTCGGCGCCGATCACCTCGGCCTCGACGACCTCCGGCAACGGCACCTGACGGACCAGCACCTCCTGCCCGCTGTAGGTGTCGAAGGCGTACGTCTCGGTGAGTTCGTACTCGTCGGAGGGCGGCAGCGGCAGGCGGTAGCGGTCGGCGAGCACTCGCCCCGCGTAGTCGTCCACGTCTGCCACCCCCTGCCGTTCCGGTCGCCCGCGATCGTTCACCGCCCGTCACGCGTCGCACCCGGCTGCGTACGGTTCTCAACCATTCACGATACGTGCCGGAGGCAACCCGCACCGAGGGGATGACCGATTTCCAGGCTCCCGACCCGGGCTCGTTCAGGTCACGACTTGGGCTCGAAGGACGTCGTGAGCGTCTTCCAGGTGTCCTTGCGCAGCGCGTCGTCCCAGCCGGCACTCTTCGCGGTGTACATCAGCGCGTGCCCCAGGTGGTCGTTGACCACGAAACCCCGGTCGATGGAGCGGTACTTGGTGCCGCCGTCCACGTAGGTGAACTCCCAGTCGGCCGTGTTCCAGCCCCGGTAGTCCACCTTCTCTATGCGGATGCGGTCGTACTGGGAGCGCACCATGTAGCGCTCCTGGTTCTCCCAGTCCTTCACCGGGTCACTCTTGGGCGTGCTGGTCCAGGCGACGAGCAGCTTCTGCCCGTCGGGGCCGGTGTAACGGTCGCCCGCGGCGCTCGACGACCCGTACTTCCAGCCCTTGGGCAGCCCGATCGAGTAGCCCTGGGAGCTCTTGCGCGTCGTCACGGCGGGCGCGCTGCCGGAGCCCTTCTTCCCGGAGGAGCCGGAGGAGGAGCCGTCGTCCGAATCGCCGCTGCCGTTCTTGCCGTCGGAGTCGTCGGCGGTGCTCCCGTCGCCGGCCCCGCCGGAGCGGGAGCCGTCGGTGGCGGGCGCGGAGCCCGAACCGTCGGGACCGGTGGCGCCGGAGCCGCCCTTGCCCGGGTCCCGCTTGGTGGAGGAACTGGCGCTGGGCGCGCCCTGTGCGCCGTTGCCCTTGTCGCCGCCACCGCCGAGGGTGACGGCGAGAACGATGCCGGCCACCACCAGGATCAGCGCGATCACCACCGCGATGACGATCAGCGTGCGCCTGGGCACCACGTCGGTGAGCGACGCCTTCGGCGCCGGCCTCGGCGGGAGATCCATGTCGGGCCGGGGCATCACGGGCCAGCTCGAACTTGGCTTGTTCGTGCTGGAGTTCGGCGTGTCGGACGTCCCGCGCCCACCGGCGCCGGCCGTCGCGCCGGACTCGCTCTTCGACCGGGCGGCAGCGGCGGCCGACGCGGCACCGGCGGCCTTGCGCACCGAGCGCAGCGCGCCGCGCACCTTGTCCCCGGACTCCTCCCGCTCGGTCTCGGGGGAGTCGGGCTGCGCCGGGATCGGCACGACCCGCGTGGCGTCCAGCGGCTCGGGGTCACCGGCGTTGATGACCTTGTTGAGCATGGCCCGCGCGCCGGCGTCGTCGAGCCGCTGCGCGGGCTCCTTGGTGAGCAGGCCCTTGATGACCTCGCCCAGCGGGCCCGCGTTCTTGGGCTCCTCGGGGCTCTCGGTCATCACGGCGGTCAGGGTGGCGATGGCCGACCCCTTGTCGTAGGGCGGCACGCCCTCGACCGACGCGTACAGCAGGCCGCCCAGCGACCACAGGTCGGCGGCGGGACCCGGCTTGTGCCCGCGGGCCCGCTCCGGGGAGATGTAGGAGGGGGCGCCGACGAGCATGCCGGTGGAGGTGATGGACGGGTCGCCCTCGACCTGGGCGATGCCGAAGTCGGTGAGCACGACCCGGCCGTCCTCGGCGATCAGCACGTTGGACGGCTTCACGTCGCGGTGCAGGATGCCCTCGCGGTGCGCGGACCGCAGCACGTCCAGCACGGCCAGCCCGACCTCGGCGGCCCGACGGGGCGTCAGTACGCCGTCCTCACGGATGACCTCGGCCAGGGACTTGCCCTCGACCAGCTCCATGACGATCCACGGCCGGTCGTCCTCGTCGACCACGTCGAAGACCGTCACCGCGCTGTTGTTGCGGATACGGGCGATCGCCTTGGCCTCGCGCAGCGTGCGCGTGATCAGGCGCCGCTTCTCCTCCTCGTCGATGTTCGACGGGAACCGCAGCTCCTTGACGGCCACCGTCCGGCCCAGGGTCTCGTCCTCGGCACGCCAGACCGTGCCCATGCCGCCCCGGCCCAGCACGTCCCCCAGCCGGTACCGCCCGGCGAGAAGACGACGCTCGTTCTTGCCCTGACGAGTCTCCTGACGGGATGACCCCGCCCGCTCCGCCTCCGACATGCGTCCCCTCATGCAACCCGCCCTGACAGAGCCTTCATTGTCCCTCACCCGGCAACCGGCCGACGCCCAGGGGGCCCCTCCGGGTGCACCTCGTCCGCCGTGTCGGCGGGCCCCCTGAACCAGATGTTCCAGTTGCCGGGATGATGTCCCCCGACACGGAAGGAGCCAGGGATGCCGACCCTTCGGACAGTCCTGTCCATACCGGTTCTCGTGGCTCTGCTGCTCACCCCCACTGCTCCCGGCGCGACCCCCGTCGCCGGGTTCTCGGACACTGTGCTTCCGTTGCTGGTCAGCGAGGATGGAGCCCCCGCCGCGGCCCTGCTCGCGCAGGACCTTCGTGGCTCACGCCGCGCATGGCGCTACGCGGACGCGGGCCGGGGTGTCGCCCGTGCCGACCATTTCCGCGCCGGGAGTGTCACCAAGACCTTCGTGGCGACCGTCGTGCTGCAACTCGCCGCGGAGCACCGGCTTTCCCTGTCCGACACCGTCGAACAGCACCTCCCCGGACTCCTGCCCCGACTCCGCGCCGGGACACGGCACTCCGGCGACGAATCCCGCCTCACCCTGCGCAACCTGCTCACCCACACCAGCGGCATCGCCGACTTCACCGACGCCACCCGGGGCAGGGTCCCGCTGACTCCCCTTCAGGCCGTCCGGCTCGCACTCGCCCTCCCCGCCGGCCGCCCGGGCCACCACTCCTACTCCAGCACCAACTACGTCCTGCTCGGCATGGTGATCCGTCAGGTCACCGGCCACTCCTACGCCGCCGAGGCACGGCGCAGGATCATCACCCCGCTGGGCCTCGCGGGCACCTCCTTCCCCGGCTCCCGCCGCTCCCTGCCCTCTCCGCACGGCCGGGCCTACGCCGCCGACGGCTCCGACGTGACCGAACTCGACCCCCGCGTGGCCGGGGCGGCGGGCGAGCTGGTGACCACGCTCGCCGACCTGGACCGCTTCTACGCGGCCCTGCTCGGCGGCGCCCTGCTGCCCCCGCGCCGGCTGCGCGAGATGCTGGACACCCGTGCCACACAGGGCGCTTACGGCATGGGCGTGTATCCGGCCCGGCTTCCCTGCGGGCTCACCGTCTGGGGACACAACGGCCGGATCGCGGGAAGCTATGTGCGCACCGCGGCCACCGCCGACGGCAGCCGCGTCGTCACCTTCCGGGTGAACACGGACGCTGAGACGAACCCCCGGCTCGAACGGGCTCTGCTCGCCGCCGAGTTCTGTCCCGCACTTCCTGGAACGAGCGGGCCGGGAACGGAGATCCCGGACCCGGCCACTCGTTCGAGTGAACCAGCCTCAGGCTCGCCCTACAGCGGCACGATGTCCGGCGCGCCCAGCCGGGCCGCGTCCGCCGTCAGGTCGTCGGGCTGGCGCTGGGACTCACGCTCGGCCTCGACCCGCTTCTCGTAGTGCTCGACCTCACGGGCGATCTGGTCCTCGTCCCACCCGAGCACCGGTGCCATCAGCTCGGCGGCCTCGCGGGCGCTGCGGGTGCCCCGGTCGAAGGTCTCGATGGAGATGCGGGTGCGGCGGGTGAGGACGTCGTCCAGGTGACGGGCGCCCTCGTGGGAGGCGGCGTAGACGATCTCGGCGCGCAGGTAGTCGTCCGCGTGCCGCAGGGGTTCGCCGAGGGAGGGGTCGGCGGCTATCAGGTCGAGGAGCTGGTCGGCCATCGAGCCGTACCGGTTCAGCAGGTGCTCGACGCGGGCCACGTGCAGTCCGCTGCGCTCGGCTATGCGCTCGCGGGCGTTCCACATCGCCGGGTAGCCCTCGGCGCCGAGCAGCGGGATCTCCTCGGTGACGGACTCGGCCACCCTCCGGTCCAGGCCGTGCACCGCCGCGTCGACGGCGTCCTCCGCCATCACCCGGTACGTCGTGTACTTGCCGCCCGCGACGACCACCAGACCCGGCACCGGGTGGGCCACGGTGTGCTCGCGGGACAGCTTGCTGGTGGCCTCGGACTCGCCGGCCAGCAGGGGGCGCAGGCCCGCGTAGACACCCTCGACGTCGTCACGGGTGAGCGGTACCGCCAGGACCGAGTTGACGTGCTCCAGCAGGTAGTCGATGTCGGCGCTGGACGCGGCCGGGTGGGCCTTGTCGAGGTCCCACTCGGTGTCGGTGGTGCCGACGATCCAGTGCCGGCCCCAGGGGATGACGAAGAGGACGGACTTCTCGGTGCGCAGGATCAGCCCGGTGCTGGAGTGGATGCGGTCCTTGGGCACGACGAGGTGGATGCCCTTGGACGCCTTGACGTGGAACTGGCCGCGCTCACCCACCAGCCCCTGGGTGTCGTCGGTCCACACCCCCGTGGCGTTGACCACCTGGCGGGCGCGGATCTCGTACTCCCCGCCGCCCTCCACGTCCTCCACCCGGACCCCGACGACCCGCTCGCCCTCGCGCAGGAACCCGGTGACACGGGCGCGGTTGGCGACCTTGGCGCCGTAGGACGCGGCGGTGCGGACCAGGGTGGCGACGAAGCGGGCGTCGTCCACCTCGGCGTCGTAGTACTGGAGGGCGCCGACCAGGGCGTCCTTGCGCAGGCAGGGGGCGACGCGCAGGGCGCGGCTGCGGCTGAGGTGGCGGTGCGTGGGCAGGCCCCGGCCGTGGCCCCGGGCCATGGACATCGCGTCGTACAGCGCGACGCCCGCGCCCGCGTACAGCCGCTCCCAGCCGCGGTGCTGGAGGGGGTAGAGGAAGGGCACCGGTTTGACCAGGTGCGGGGCGAGGCGCTCCAGCAGCAGGCCGCGCTCCTTCAGTGCCTCGCGCACGAGCGGGAAGTCGAGCATCTCCAGATAGCGCAGGCCGCCGTGTATCAGCTTGCTGGACCGGCTGGAGGTGCCGGACGCCCAGTCCCGCGCCTCGATCAGACCGGTGGACAGGCCACGGGTGGCCGCGTCCAGCGCGGTGCCCGCGCCCACGATGCCGCCGCCGACCACCAGCACGTCCAGTTCGCGCTCGGCCATCTCCGCCAGTGCCTCGGCGCGCTGCGCCGGGTCTAGGGTCGCTGTCCTCACCGCTGCCTCCCGCTCTCGCAAACCCGCTGGTGGGCCGTGCCCGGTGCGGCGCGGCCCCTTCGTCCCCTCCTCATGCCCAGAACCTCATGCTCAAAAGTGTGGCGGGCTCGGCCGGGTTCGGCCACCACGGGCCCCCACCTGTGGACAACCTGCGTGTATCACCCCGAAGACACACGAACACAATCACACATAACGGTCATATTTGTACCTAGTCTGACTGTGCGCTCGCTCATGCGGTCCACCGGGCTTGCGCACCATTCCCACTTCGGCTATCGGGAAGGACGGCCCACGCCATGCCCGCAGATCTCGCCGTCATCGGACTCGGTCCCTACGGCATGCCGCTGGCCCAGGCCGCCGTCGCCGCAGGCATCCCCACCATCGGGTACGCCACCGGCCCCGAGGCGGGGTCGCTCAGCCCCGCCGAACTGCGCCGGATGCGCTCCACCGGCTTCCGGCTCAGCACCGACCCCGCCCAGCTCGGCCGGGTCCGCACCGCCGTCATCTGCGCGCCGACCCCGCGCGGCGCCGACGGCGAACTCGACCTCGGCCAGGTCGAGGCGGCCGCCCGCACCCTGGCCGAGCGGCTGCGCCCGCACACCACGGTCATCCTGGAGTCGCCCGTCCTGCCCGGCACCACGGAGGAGCTGCTGCGGCCGATCCTGGAGCGCGGCTCCGGACTGCGCGCCGGGCGCGACTTCCACCTCGCCTACTCCCCCAGCCGGGCCGACCCCGGCAGCCGCGACCACACCCCCGCCCCGAGGGTCATCGGCGGCCTCACCCCGGCCTGCACCGAGTCGGCCGCCGCGTTCTACGGCCGGCTCACCGACAAGGTGGTCCGGGCGAGGGGGCTGCGCGAGGCGGAAGCGGTACGGCTGCTGGAGACCAACTTCCGGCACGTCAACATCGCGCTGGTCAACGAGATGGCCGTCGTCTGCCACGAGCTGGGCGTCGACCTGTGGGACGTGATCCGCTGCGCGGAGACCAAGCCGTTCGGCTTCCAGGCGTTCCGGCCGGGGCCCGGCGTCGGCGGCCACGGCGTACCGCAGGACCTCACCGGGCACGCGAGCCGCGGCCTGCGCATGGTGGAGCTGGCCCAGCAGGTCAACGAGCGCATGCCGCACTACGTCGTCCAGCGCGCCGCCGCCCTCCTCAACGAGCACGGCAAGTCCGCCCGCGGCGCCCGCGTCCTCCTCCTCGGCGTCACCTACAAGGCCGACCTCGCCGACCAGCAGGGCGCCCCCGCCCACGAGATCGCCGTCCGCCTGATGGAACTCGGCGCCTCCGTCAGCTACCACGACCCCCACATCCCCGCCTGGCACGTCCTGGACCGCCCGGTCCCCCGCGCCGACTCCCTCTACGAAGCCGCGGCCGCCGCCGACCTCACCCTCCTCCTCCAGCCCCACCGCACCTACGACCTCCAGGGCCTCTCCGTAAAAGCCCAACTCCTCCTGGACACCCGAGGGGCGACCCCCACGGGAGCGGCGCACCGCCTCTGAGCGCACACGAAAGGGCCCGGTCACCCCGAAGGTGACCGGGCCCTCTCCGCGAAAAACGATCAGCGGCGGTGCTGGCTGTCCGCGACCGTCACCTCTACGCGCTGGAATTCCTTCAGCTCGCTGTAGCCCGTGGTGGCCATGGCTCGGCGGAGGGCGCCGAAGAAGTTCATGGAGCCGTCGGGGGTGCGGGAGGGGCCGGTGAGGACCTCCTCCAGGGTGCCGACGGTGCCGAGGTCGACCTTCTGGCCGCGCGGCAGCTCCTCGTTGACCGCCTCCATGCCCCAGTGGTGGCCCTTGCCGGGCGCGTCCGTGGCACGGGCCAGCGGGGAACCCATCATCACCGCGTCGGCGCCGCAGGCGATCGCCTTCGGCAGGTCGCCGGACCAGCCGACCCCGCCGTCCGCGATCACGTGCACGTACCGGCCGCCGGACTCGTCCATGTAGTCGCGGCGGGCGGCGGCCACGTCGGCGACCGCGGTGGCCATCGGGACCTGGATGCCCAGCACGTTGCGCGTGGTGTGCGCGGCGCCGCCGCCGAAGCCGACCAGCACACCCGCCGCGCCGGTGCGCATCAGGTGCAGGGCGGCGGTGTACGTGGCGCAGCCGCCGACGATCACCGGCACGTCCAGCTCGTAGATGAACTGCTTCAGGTTCAGCGGCTCGTGCGAGGAGGACACGTGCTCCGCCGACACCGTCGTGCCGCGGATGACGAAGATGTCCACGCCCGCGTCGACGACCGCCTTGGAGAACTCGGCGGTGCGCTGCGGGGAGAGCGCGGCGGCCGTGACCACACCGGCGTCCCGCACCTCCTTGATGCGCTGCCCGATCAGCTCCTCCTTGACCGGAGCCGCGTAGATCTCCTGGAGGCGGCGGGTGGCCGCCTCGGCCGGCAGCTCCGCGATCTCGTCCAGCAGCGGCTGCGGGTCCTCATGCCGGGTCCACAGCCCCTCGAGGTTGAGGACGCCGAGGCCCCCCATCTCACCGATGCGGATCGCGGTGGCCGGGGAGACGACCGAGTCCATGGGAGCGGCCAGGAACGGCAGCTCGAAGCGGTAGGCGTCGATCTGCCAGGCGATCGAGACCTCCTTCGGGTCCCGCGTACGGCGGCTGGGGACGACGGCGATGTCGTCGAAGGCGTACGCCCGGCGGCCGCGCTTGCCGCGCCCGATCTCGATCTCAGTCACGTCATGCCTTTCCCTGATGCTTACAGCGTCTTCCAGTATCGCCGACCGGGCCGTCGATGGCCGTCCCCGGCGAAGCTGAGGGCGGTCCCGGGTGTCCCGGAACCGCCCTCGTCACGACCGGCACGCGTGCGCGTGCGTCACTTCTTGCTGCTGTAGTTCGGTGCCTCGACCGTCATCTGGATGTCGTGCGGGTGGCTCTCCTTGAGACCCGCCGAGGTGATCCGGACGAACCGGCCGTTGTCCTGCAGCTCCGGGACGGTACGGCCGCCGACGTAGAACATCGACTGACGCAGGCCGCCGACGAGCTGGTGCACCACGGAGGACAGCGGGCCCCGGTAGGGCACCTGGCCCTCGATGCCCTCGGGGATGAGCGCCTCGTCGGAGGCGACGCCCTCCTGGAAGTACCGGTCCTTGGAGAACGACTTGCGGTCGCCGCGCGTCTGCATCGCGCCCAGCGAACCCATGCCCCGGTACGACTTGAACTGTTTGCCGTTGATGAACAGCAGCTCGCCCGGTGACTCCTCGCAGCCCGCGAGCAGCGAGCCGAGCATCACCGTGTCGGCGCCCGCGACCAGGGCCTTGGCGATGTCGCCGGAGTACTGCAGGCCACCGTCGCCGATGACCGGGACCCCGGCCTCCTTGGCGGCGAGCGCGGCCTCGTAGATCGCGGTGACCTGCGGGACACCGACGCCCGCGACCACACGCGTGGTGCAGATCGAGCCGGGGCCGACGCCGACCTTGATGCCGTCCGCGCCGGCGTCCACCAGCGCCTGGGCACCGTCGCGGGTGGCGATGTTGCCGCCGATGACGTCGACGCCGGAGGAGTTGGACTTGATCTTGGCGATCATGTCGCCGACCAGCCGGGAGTGACCGTGCGCGGTGTCGACGACGATGAAGTCGGCGCCCGCCTCGATCAGCGCCTGGGCGCGCTCGAAGGAGTCACCGGCCACGCCGACCGCCGCGCCGACCAGCAGCCGGCCCTCGGAGTCCTTGGCCGCGTTCGGGTACTGCTCGGCCTTGACGAAGTCCTTGACCGTGATCAGACCCTTGAGCACACCGCGGTCGTCGACCAGCGGCAGCTTCTCGATCTTGTGCTTGCGCAGCAGCTCCATGGCCTCCGGGCCGGAGATGCCGACCTTGCCGGTGACCAGCGGCATCGGCGTCATGACCTCGTGGACGCGCCGGGCGCGGTCGGTCTCGAAGGCCATGTCGCGGTTGGTGACGATGCCGAGCAGCTTCTTGTCGTTGTCGGTCACCGGCACACCGCTGATCCGGAACCGGGCGCACAGCGCGTCGGCCTCGGCGAGCGTGGCCTCCGGGTGGATGGTGATCGGGTCGGTGACCATGCCCGACTCGGACCGCTTCACCAGGTCGACCTGGTTGGCCTGGTCCTGGATGGACAGGTTGCGGTGCAGCACGCCCACGCCGCCCTGACGGGCCATGGCGATCGCCATGCGGGACTCGGTCACCTTGTCCATGGCCGCGGACAGCAGCGGGATGTTGACCCGCACGTTCCGGGAGACGTACGAGGCGGTGTCGATGTCGTCGGGCGCCATGTCCGACGAGCCCGGCAGCAGCAGCACGTCGTCGTAGGTCAGCCCGAGTGTCTGGAATTTACCGGGCACTCCGTCGACGTTGGCAGTCATGACACCTTCCCCAAATGGCCTTGATCGGTGCGGATGTCCATGCTAACGGGAAGCGTCGTGAGCAAATTCCACACTACGGGGACGCTTCAGGCTTCGTATGTTCGTACGGATTCGACGGCGCGAATGCTCACGCGCGGGTCCGCGCGGGACCGGTGCGGAGCCTCGCGGGCTTCTCACCGGCTCGTTCACGCCAAGGCGAATCCATCGCCGACGCGCCGGGGGGGGCACCTCGGCGCGCGGTCGCGGGCTACTGCTCGGCCAGAGCGCGCAGGCGGCTCAGCGCGCGATGCTGGGCCACTCGCACCGCTCCGGGTGACATTCCCAACATCTGCCCTGTCTCCTCCGCGGTCAAGCCCACGGCGATCCGGAGCAGCAGCAGTTCGCGCTGGTTCTCGGGGAGGTTGGCCAGCAGCTTCTTCGCCCAGGCGGCGTCGGAGCTGAGCAGGGCGCGCTCCTCGGGGCCCAGGGAGTCGTCGGGGCGCTCCGGCATCTCGTCCGAGGGGACGGCGGTTGAGCCGGGGTGGCGCATCGCGGCGCGCTGGAGATCGGCCACCTTGTGGGAGGCGATGGCGAAGACGAACGCCTCGAAGGGGCGGCCGGTGTCGCGGTAGCGCGGCAGGGCGAGCAGCACCGCGACGCAGACCTCTTGCGCGAGGTCCTCCACGAAGTGCCGGGCGTCGCCGGGCAGCCGGGACAGGCGGGTGCGGCAGTAGCGCAGTGCGAGGGGGTGGACGTGTGCGAGCAGGTCGTGCGTGGCCTGCTCGTCCCCGTCGACGGCACGGTGCACCAGGGGGCCGATCGGCCCGGGGGCCGTGCCCGCCTCGTCGTCGCGCATCGGTCCATGGTGCCTTGCGGCCGTCCGGTCCGTGGCATCGCGTTCGTGGTTGTGCACCGAAGCGTTATGAGCAGGTGCGCCGGCACTCATCTCCTGCGCCCTCCCCTTCCGCTCGTTTTCCGCTCGCTCGACTCGTCCCCGAGAGACTCCACACCTCAAGGATGCGGCATCCCCGCCGAAACAAGCAGCACGCGGTCCCTCGCGGGGCGCGAACGGAACCGATTCCGCCCTGCCCGCCGCCGACGGGGCCGCTACGGGGGTGCCCGTGAGCTGCGGCGTCGGCCAGGAGCGGACTCGGTAGCGGACCGGACCCCTCACACCCGGCGGCCGCAGCCGGCCCCGACCGGCCGCCTCCGACGAACGCGCCGTCGGCATCAGCCGGGACCGACCCCGTCGCCGGGGCCGACCGCCCGCGCGCACCAACACCCTCCAACGCCCGCCAAGTCCCCGAGGGCCAAGGCCGAGCGCAGCGGCCGCGCATGCCCTACCGGACCAGTCCCCAGCGGAAGCCGAGTGCCACCGCGTGGGCGCGGTCCGAGGCGCCGAGCTTCTTGAACAGGCGCCGGGCGTGGGTCTTGACGGTGTCCTCGGAGAGGAACAGCTCACGGCCGATCTCCGCGTTGGAGCGGCCGTGGCTCATGCCTTCCAGCACCTGGATCTCACGCGCGGTGAGCGTGGGCGCCGCGCCCATCTCCGCCGAGCGCAGCCGGCGTGGGGCCAGCCGCCAGGTCGGGTCGGCGAGGGCCTGCGTCACCGTCGCGCGCAGCTCGGCGCGGGAGGCGTCCTTGTGCAGATAGCCCCGCGCACCCGCGGCGACCGCGAGGGCGACGCCGTCGAGGTCCTCGGCGACGGTCAGCATGATGATGCGCGCGCCCGGATCGGCGGACAGCAGACGGCGCACGGTCTCGACGCCACCCAGGCCGGGCATGCGTACGTCCATGAGAATGAGGTCGGAGCGGTCGGCGCCCCAGCGGCGGAGGACTTCCTCGCCGTTGGCAGCCGTCGTCACGCGCTCGACGCCGGGCACGGTCGCAACCGCGCGGCGAAGGGCCTCTCGGGCAAGCGGGGAGTCGTCGCAGACGAGGACGGAAGTCATGACCGCCCTCCGGAGCTGATGCGCGTCACCTTGAGCCTCCAGGCTGGTACGGAATCGTCACCTGTGCGGTCGACCGTCTCGGACGCCTGCCCGAGCACTTGTGTTTTCAACCGCCTCCGCACTCTCAACGACGGTCACCCGAAAGAGTTACGGGTCGGCGTACTGACTTCGGCACTCTACGTGAGGGCTCCGACACGGTGCCGTCATGCGCGACGGACCCACGGGTTTTCCGCACAACTTGTGCCCCATTTAGTCGCTTTTGGTCCCGTTTCTCAGTGTCTGAGGCTAGATTCGCAATGAGTCATATTTTCATCTCCTTAGACCGGAGATGTACGGTCGAAGGCACGGTACCCGCCCAGAACGGCTACAAGGGGTCACGTAATGGCAGATTTCTCCCGCCTTCCCGGACCGAACGCGGACCTGTGGGACTGGCAGTTGCTGGCAGCCTGCCGAGGGGTGGACAGCTCGCTCTTCTTCCACCCGGAGGGCGAGCGCGGTGCGGCGCGGAGTGCACGTGAGAACTCGGCCAAGGAGGTCTGCATGCGGTGCCCGGTCCGAGCGCAGTGCGCGGCCCACGCGCTGGCGGTGCGTGAGCCGTACGGCGTGTGGGGCGGGCTGACCGAGGACGAGCGCGAAGAGCTGATGGGCCGGGCGCGCAACCGCCTGGTGTCCACCACCAGCGGGGGCCCCGGCTCCCACGCCTGAAGGAACGTTTCTGCATTCACCAGGGCACGCACCCGCGTGCCCCCGAGCCGTGCCTAGCTCCGCGAAGCCGCCCGGCCGAGCTGTTCCAGCGTCGCGGCCACCGCCGGGACCTGGGCCAGGTCGGGCAGGGTGAGCGCGACGATCTCCCGTCGTACCGCGGGCTCCAGCCGGACCACCCGCACGCCCCTGGGCCGTACCGACTCCACCGCGAGCTGGGGCAGTACGGCCACGCCCAGGCCGGCGCCGACGAGGCCGACCACGGCCGGGTAGTCGTCGGTGGCGAAGTCGATGCGGGGGGTGAACCCGGCGCCCTCGCAGACCTGCACGAGCTGGCCCCGGCAGCGCGGGCAGCCCGCGATCCAGGGCTCCTCGGCCAGCTCACCGATGGCGACGGCCTCGGCGCCCGCGAGCCGGTGCCGCTCGGGGACCAGGGCCACCAGACGGTCCGTCAGCAGCCGTCGTACGACCAGGTCGTCCCATTCCTCGGTGGCGGGAGCGCCCTGGTAGCGGAAGGCGAGGGCCACGTCGCAGTCGCCCTCGCGCAGCAGCTCGACCGACCTCGGCGGTTCGGCCTCCTCCAGGGAGACGCGGGTTCCGGGGTGGGCGGCGCGCAGGGCGGCGAGGGCGGTGGGGACCAGGGTGGAGGTGCCGCTGGGGAAGGAGACCAGCCGGACCCGGCCCGCGCGCAGGCCGGCGATGGCGGCGACCTCCTCCTCGGCGGCGGTGAGCCCGGCGAGGATGCCGGAGGCGTGCCTGACCAGGGCTTCCCCGGCCTGGGTCAGCCGCATCTCCCGGCCGCCCCGGACCAGCAGCGGGGTGCCGACGGAGGCTTCGAGCGCCTTCATCTGCTGGCTGACGGCCGGCTGGGTGCAGCCCAGTTCGCGCCCCGCCGCCGAGAAGGAACCGGTGGCGGCGACGGCGCGCAGGACGCGGAGATGGCGGGCCTCGATCACCCTTCGAGCATAAGCGGTGCTTGGGAGCGGGTCTCGATATCGCGTCGACGCTTTGGGCAACGGTCACGTACCGTGCGCGCATGAGGCTTCTCTCCGTCAATCTGGGGCGACCCCGCGCGGTGCCGTACACCGACCAGGCCGAGGGGGTGACGGGCATCGACAAGCGGCCCGTCGAGGGTCCGGTGCGGGTGGCGGCGCCGGGGCCGAAGGGGGTCGGCGGCAGCGGGCTGGCCGGGGACGCGGTGTGCGAGTTGCGCCATCACGGCGGGGACGACCAGGCGGTGTACGCCTTCGCGCGCGAGGACCTGGACGACTGGGAGCGCGAGCTGGGCCGGTCCCTGTCCAACGGCTGCTTCGGGGAGAACCTGACCACAGAGGGGCTCGACGTCTCCGGGGCGCTGATCGGGGAGCGCTGGCGGATCGGGTCCGGCGTGGTGCTGGAGGTGGCGTCGGGGCGGATCCCGTGCCGTACCTTCCAGGGCCACATGGCCGAGCGGGGCTGGGTGAAGAGGTTCACCCGGAAGGCCGTCACGGGTGCCTACCTGCGGGTGATCGAGCCGGGCGAGATACGGGCGGGGGACGCGGTGGAGATCGTGCACCGGCCGGACCACGGGGTGACGGCGGCGACGCAGTTCCGCGCGGTGACCACCGAGCGGGAGCTGCTGCCCTCGCTGCTCGCGGCGGGCGACGCCCTGGACGGCGAGACGCTGGCCAGGGTCCGCAAGCACCTGGCGGACCAGGCGCGCTGAGCGGCCGTCACGACGGGCCGGGCGCCGTCGGTGCGGGTCACTAGTCTTGGGCCATGACAACGGCTCTGATTACGGGATCGACCGCGGGCATCGGCGCCGCGTTCGCACGGCGGCTGGCGGCGGACGGGCACGACCTGGTGCTGGTGGCGCGCGACACGGCGCGGCTGCGCGAGCAGGCGACCGAGTTGCACGACCGGCACGGCATCGAGGCGGAGGTGCTGACCGCCGACCTCGCCGAGGACAAGGGCATCGAGACGGTGGCCGAGCGGCTCGGGGACCGCAAGCACCCGGTCGACCTGCTGGTCAACAACGCCGGGTTCGGCAACAAGGGCCGCTATCTCGACGTCTCCATGGCCGACGAGCTGCGGATGATCAAGGTGCACTGCGAGGCGGTGCTCCGGCTGACCTCCGCGGCGGCGGAGGCGATGCGCGAGCGCGGGCGCGGTGGGGTGGTGAACGTCGCCTCGGTGGCGGCCTTCGTCCCGCGCGGTACGTACGGCGCCTCGAAGGCGTGGGTCGTGCAGTTCACCCAGGGCGCGGCGAAGGACCTGGCGGGCAGCGGGGTCCGGCTGATGGCCCTGTGCCCCGGCTTCGTCCGCACCGAGTTCCACGAGCGGGCCGGCATGGGCACGGACAACATCCCCGGCTGGATGTGGCTCGACGCCGACAAGCTCGTCGCCGAGGCCCTCAACGACCTCGCCCGCAACAAGACCGTCTCCATCCCCGACCCCCGCTACAAGGCCCTGATGGGCCTGGCAAAGGTGGCCCCGCGGGGTCTGCTGGGCGGAATCAGCGCGCGTACGGGGCGCAAGTACGGACCCCGCTGACGCAGGACGACCCGGAGTCGGGAGACCGCTGACACAGCGCTTCGCCCCGCCAGGAGCACCCGGCGGGGCGAAGTCGGTTGCCCGAGAGGGCTGTTGCCTTAGTGGGAGTGGCCGTGGCTGTGGCCGTGGCCGGCGCCGGCCTCTTCCTCTTCCTTCTTCTCGACGACCAGGGTCTCGGTCGTGAGGAGGAGGGAGGCGATGGAGGCGGCGTTCTCCAGGGCGGAGCGGGTGACCTTGACCGGGTCGATGACGCCGGCCTTGACCAGGTCGCCGTACTCGCCGGTGGCGGCGTTGTAACCCTGACCCTTCTCCATGTCCTTGACCTTGGAGACGATGACGTAGCCCTCCTGGCCGGCGTTCTCGCCGATCCAGCGCAGCGGCTCGACGACCGCGTTGCGGACGACGCTCACACCGGTGGCCTCGTCGCCGGTCTTGCCCAGACCGTCCTGGAGGACCTTCGCGGAGTGCACCAGCGCGGAGCCACCACCGGAGACGATGCCCTCCTCGACCGCGGCGCGGGTCGCGGAGATGGCGTCCTCCAGACGGTGCTTCTTCTCCTTCAGCTCCACCTCGGTGGCGGCGCCGACCTTGATCACGCACACGCCGCCGGCCAGCTTGGCGAGGCGCTCCTGGAGCTTCTCGCGGTCCCAGTCGGAGTCGGTGTTCTCGATCTCGGCCTTGATCTGCGCGATGCGGCCCTGCACGTCGGCGGAGTTGCCGCCGCCGTCGACGATCGTGGTGTCGTCCTTGGTGACGGTCACGCGGCGGGCGGTGCCGAGCACGTCCAGGTCGGCCTGGTCGAGCTTGAGGCCGACCTCCTCGGAGATGACGGTGGCGCCGGTGAGGACGGCCATGTCCTGGAGCATCGCCTTGCGGCGGTCGCCGAAGCCGGGGGCCTTCACCGCGACGGCGTTGAAGGTGCCGCGGATCTTGTTGACCACCAGGGTCGACAGGGCCTCGCCCTCGACGTCCTCGGCGATGATCAGCAGCGGCTTCGAGGCGTTGGTCTGGATGATCTTCTCGAGCAGCGGGAGCATCTCGGTGATCGAGGAGATCTTGCCCTGGTTGATCAGGATGTACGGGTCGTCGAGGACGGCCTCCATACGCTCCTGGTCGGTGACGAAGTACGGGGACAGGTAGCCCTTGTCGAAGGCCATGCCCTCGGTGAAGTCCAGCTCCAGACCGAAGGTGTTGGACTCCTCGACAGTGATGACACCGTCCTTGCCGACCTTGTCCATGGCCTCGGCGATCAGCTCGCCGACCTGCTGGTCCTGGGCGGACAGCGCGGCGACGGCGGCGATGTCGGACTTCTCGTCGATCGGGCGCGCGGAGGCGAGCAGGTCCTCGGAGATGGCCTTGACGGCGGCGTCGATGCCCTTCTTCAGGGCGGCCGGGGACGCGCCGGCGGCGACGTTCTTCAGACCCTCGCGGACCAGGGCCTGGGCGAGCACGGTGGCGGTGGTGGTGCCGTCACCCGCGATGTCGTTGGTCTTGGTCGCCACCTCCTTCACGAGCTGGGCGCCGAGGTTCTCGAACGGGTCCTCGATCTCGACCTCACGGGCGATCGTGACACCGTCGTTGGTGATGGTCGGCGCGCCGAACTTCTTGTCGATGACGACGTTGCGGCCGCGGGGACCGATCGTCACCTTCACCGTGTCGGCCAGCTTGTTGACGCCGCGCTCAAGGGCGCGACGGGCGTCCTCGTCGAACTTCAGTGTCTTCGCCATGACAGCGGGAGCCCTCTCGGAAAATCTGGGTGGATGTGCCTGCGCCCCCGGCCGCCCGGCTTCTTTACGGTCGCGGGAACCAGGGGCGCAGTGGTGAAGCAGATGCCTCGGGGTGAACTACTTCTCGATGATCGCGAGCACGTCGCGAGCCGAGAGGACGAGGTACTCGTCGCCGTTGTACTTCACCTCGGTGCCGCCGTACTTGCTGTACAGCACGATGTCGCCGACCTTGACGTCGAGCGGCAGGCGCTCGCCGTTCTCGAAGCGGCCCGGACCGACGGCGAGGACGGCGCCCTCCTGGGGCTTCTCCTTCGCGGTGTCCGGGATGACCAGGCCAGAGGCCGTGGTCTGCTCGGCGTCCAGCGGCTGGACCACGATGCGGTCCTCGAGCGGCTTGATGGCAACCTTGGAGCTGGCGGTCGTCACGATCCGACCTCCCCCTTCTGAGAATTCACGGGGTTGACTGTCTGAGGTGGCGACCAGGTGGATCCGTCGTCGCGGGTGCCGGACCTGCCCGTCGCTTTGTTGGCACTCTCGTGTGCCGAGTGCCAGTGCCGAGACTATGACCGGGGTTAGCACTCGGTCAAGCGGAGTGCCAATTGCCGTGTGGCGCGTCGGCATCGGGTACCTCTTTGGCGTGCCTTCACGGTGCCGTTGGGACGCGCGTCCCCAGGGGGCTGCCGCCCCCGGACCCCCGCTTCGGCCCCGGACGGGCCTCGTCCGCAGCCGCCGGACGGGCCGGGACACCTAGAGGTAGTCGCCCAGCTTTCCCGCCGTCAGGCCGCGTTCCTGGGCCTCCCTCAGCACTCGCCCCGTGCGCTCGGCCAGGGCGCCCTTGCGGTCCGGGGTGACGCGGATGATGTCGCCGGGGGTCAGGTGTTCGGGGGTGTGCGCGTAGGTGAGGCCGTGGCGGGTCGTCTCGGCGCGCCAGTGGACGAGGGCGGTGATGCCGCAGTCGGCGGCCGCACGCAAGGTGGCGGCGTCGTGGACCTCCGCGTGCGCGCGTGTCAGCCGGGTGCGGGCGGCGCACAGTTCGTCCCGCTGCCGGGAGCGGGACAGTCCGTGCGGGAGGCGGCCGCCGAGGGTGACGCCCGCCGCGCGCAGTCGGGCGGCACGGCCGGAGCCGAGGGCGTCGGCGCCGGCGAAGACGGTGACCGGCAGGCGGAGTTCGCGCACCAGGTCGGCCAGGCGCGGGTCCCGTACGGCCGCCTCGTCGTAGGTGAGGAAGACGACCCGGTCGGCCGTGGTCACGCGGTCCACCACGCGGGTTCCGGTACGGACGGAGAGGGGCCGGGCCGCGTGACGGGGTGGGGCGGCCAGAGGTGCGGTGAGGCCCCAGTGGCGGTAGGCGCGTTCGGGGGCCGGGGCCGAGCGGCGGACGCCCTCCGCGGCCTTCTTGCCGAGGCGTTCGATGGGGTCGACCGACTGGGCGCAGCCGGTGAGCAGCAGTGCGGCCGAGGCGAGCGCGACGGCCCGTGCCGCACGGTGGGCCGGCCGCGCCCCGCGCCTCACAGGTAGTCCTCCAGGCGTGCCACGGCGAATCCCTCGCGGGTGACCTTGTCGAGGAAGCGGCGCATGTCGTCGACCATCGTGCCGTCCCAGTCGTCGGTGCCCCGGAAGTGGGTGAGGACGATGTCGCCGCGGCGCAGTCGCCTGTCGTCCTCGCGGTACTCCCAGTGGTCGACGAAGACCTCCTCGTTCCAGATCGGCGCGTACTTGATGCCGCAGGACTTGGCGGCGCGCAGGGTGTCCTGGTTGTAGTCGCCGTAGGGCGGCCGCAGGACCTCGGGGCGCTTGCCGTACTGCTTCTCCATGATGTCCTGCATGCCGCAGATCTCCTGGCGCTGCTGCTCGTAGGAGAGACCGGGCAGGTAGGGGTGGGTCAGGGTGTGGTTGTCGAGCGTGTTGCCGTACGCCTGGCTCTTGCGGAAGTAGCCGTAGTCGTCCTTCACCAGGTAGTCGCTGAGGAAGGCGGTGTACGGGACCTTCAGCTCCCGCATCATCTGAAGGAACCGGGGGTCCTTCTCCGCGCCGTCGTCGATGGTGAGGAAGACGATCTTCTTGTCGGTGGGGACGGTGGTGAAGACCGGGGGGAGGTCCTCGTCCTCCTGGTGGTCCACCTCGAAGCCCGCGCGCGCGGTGATCCTCGGCTTGACCTTCGGCGGGGCCGGGGCCGTGAGCGGCACCTGGTCGAGCCGCCACTTGCGGGCCGCGGCCACCATGCGGCGCTGCTCCGCGAGACGGGCCGAGGCGGCGTCAGGGGCCTTGGCGGGGCCACCCTGCCCGGCAGGGGCGGAGCCGGGACCCGAGCAGCCGGTGAGCACGGCGGTGGTGGCCAGCGCGGCGACCGAGCAACGCACGGCCAGGGACCGGGACCTGGACCGGAATTTGTCATTTTGTCCTACATGTCGCATGGTGCCGGATCTTGGCAGGCCCCGCCCCCGATCCCGGCCCGACACCGCCGCCGGAGGCGTACGGTCCACCGACTGGCCCACAATGAGCCGGTGAACGACCAGCTCTCCGCCCTCCAGGGATTCCACGCGCTGCGCACCGACGAGGGCCGGGCCCTCCTCGACGAGGTGCGCGGCACCGCGCCGGCCGACGAACTCGCCGTGGCCACCCGGCTGCGCCGCACCCACCCGGCCGCACTGGTGTCGGCCGCGCTCGGCCAGGCCCGGCTGCGGCAGCGGGCGGAAGCCAAGTTCGGGGCGGCGGACGCGCAGCGGATGTTCTTCACGCCGAACGGGGTCGAGCAGTCGACGCGGGCGAGCGTGGCCGCGTACCGCGCGGAGCGGATGCGGGCGCTCGGCGTCACCTCGGTGGCCGACCTGTGCTGCGGGATCGGCGGCGACGCGCTCGCCCTGGCCCGCGCCGGCGTCCGGGTGCTCGCGGTGGACCGGGACCCGCTGACCGCGGCCGTGGCGCGGGCCAACGCCGAGGTGCTGGGTCTCGCCGACCTGATCGAGGTGCGCGAGGCCGATGTCACCGAGGTGGGCACCGCCGGGTGGGACGCGGTGTTCGTCGACCCCGCCCGGCGCGGCGGACGCGGCCGGATCTTCGACCCGGAGGCGTACTCGCCGCCCCTGTCCTGGGCCGTGGCCACCGCGCTCGCCGCACCCCGCGCCGCCCTGAAGATCGCGCCCGGCATCCCGCACGAGGCGGTCCCCGCCGAGGCCGAGGCGGAGTGGATCTCGGACGGGGGCGACGTGAAGGAGGCCGTGCTCTGGTTCGGCACCGGAGCGCCGGGCGGTGTCCGCGCCACCCTCCTCCCCGGCCCGCGCACCCTCGAGGGCCGGGGCCTGCCCGACCCGGCGGTGCGCCCGCCCGGCCGGTACCTGTACGAGCCGGACGGCGCGGTGATCCGGGCCCATCTGGTCGCGGAGGTCGCCGAGGAGCTGGACGGCGGCCTGCTGGACGAGACGATCGCCTACATCACCGCCGACGAACTCCGCCCGACCCCGTACGCCTCGGCCTACGAGATCACCGACCGGATGCCGTTCAACGTCAAGAAGCTGAAGGCGCTGCTGCGGGAGCGCGGGGTCGGCAACCTGACCGTGAAGAAGCGCGGCTCGGCGGTGGAGCCGGAGGAGCTGCGCCGGAAGGTCAAGCCGCAGGGCCCGAACTCGGCGACGGTGTTCATGACCCGCGTGGCGGGCGCCCCGACCATGCTGATCGGGCACCCGGCGTAAGCCTTCGAAAGTTTCGAAAAGCCCCTAGAGGGCCGGCGCCGTGGTGCTCGACCGCACCACCAGGCTGGTCGCCAGCTCCAGCCGGGTGGCCGTCCGCTCCCGCTCCCGCTCCCCGCGCCCCAGCTCCAGCACCAGCCGGGCCGCCGCCTCGGCCATCTCGGTCAGCGGCTGGCGCACGGTGGTGAGCGGCGGTCCGACCCAGCGGGCGACGGGCAGGTCGTCGAAGCCGACGACGCTCACGTCCTCCGGTACGCGCAGACCCAGTTCGCGCGCGGCCTCGTACAGGCCGAGCGCCTGCAGGTCGTTGCCCGCGAAGACGGCCGTGGGCCGGTCGGGGCGGCTCAGCAGGTCGAGGCCGAGGCGGTGGCCGGACTCGTGGTGGAAGTCGCCCTCCCGGATCAGCGCCGGGTCGGCGGGCAGCCCGGCGGTCTCCAGCGCGGCCCGGTAGCCGTCGAGCCGGGCGCGGGCGCACATCATGCGCGAGGGCCCGCCGATCGCGCCGATCCGGGTGTGGCCGAGGTCGATCAGATGCCGGGTGGCGGCGAGCCCGCCCTGCCAGTTGGTGGCGCCGACCGAGGGGACGTCGGACCCCGGGTCACCCGCCGGGTCCATCACCACGAAGGGTACGGAGCGGCTGGTCAGCAGGGCCTGCTGGGCCGCGTCGAGCCCGGACAGCACCAGGATCACCCCGTGCGGCCGGCGCCCTGCCACCTGGTCGGCCCAGGTCCGGCCCGGCGTCAGGCGCCCGGCGCTCTCGGAGAGGACGACGCTCAGTCCGGCGTCGCGGGCCACGTTCTCCACACCCCGGATGACCTCCATCGCCCAGGCGCTCTCCAGCTCGTGGAAGACGAGGTCGATCAGCGGCGAGCGGGTGACCTCGGCCCGCCTGCGCCGGTAGCCGTGGACGCGCAGCAGCTCCTCGACCCGGGTACGGGTGGCCGCGGCGACGTCGGCCCGGCCGTTCAGCACCTTCGAAACAGTCGGAGCCGACACCCCGGCCTCTCGGGCGATCTCGGCGAGCGTGGCGCTCCGCTTCGCGGCGGTCTTCGGCGGTTCCATGGCCGTGATCGTATCTCTGCGCGACCCCTTGACGAACCCTCAGGACGGCCTTACGTTCCCGGAACATTCGAATTTCCGCTCGAAACTTTCGGCCGCGATCGTGAGGGGTGCCCGGCACATGGAGACCTACAGCAGACGCTGGTTCCTCGGCGCGGGCACCACCGCCCTCGTCTCGGCCGCCGGTCTCACCGCCTGCGGCTCCGGCGGCCCCGGCGGCTCGGACGGCACCCTCACGGCGTTCGTGTACGGCGACGACGCGGCGAAGGTGCAGGCGAAGGCGGTCTCCCGGTTCAACTCCTCGGCGGCGGCCCGCGAGACCAAGGGCAGCCTCCGGCTGGAGAAGGTGCCCGGCGCGGAGTATCCGGCCAAGCTGCGCACCGCGATGGGCTCGCCCAACGCCCCCGACGTGTTCTTCAACTGGGGCGGCGGCTCCATCAAGGCGTACCAGGAGGCCGGCCAGATCCTCGACCTCACCGGCACCATCGCCGGTGACCCGGTGCTGAAGGACGGCTTCCTGCCCTCCGTCCTCGCCGCAGGCGCCCTCGGCGGCCGGGAGTACGGCATCCCGATGCGCGGCATGCAGCCGGTGATCCTCTTCTACAACAAGACCCTGTTCGCCGAGCACGGCCTGAAGCCGCCCGCCACCTGGGACCAGCTCCTCGACAACAACACGAAGCTCAAGAAGGCAGGGATCACCCCCTTCGCCCTCGGCGGCGCGGACATCTGGCCCGAACTCATGTGGCTGGAGTACCTGGTGGACCGGATCGGCGGCCCGAAGGTCTTCGACCGGGTCAAGAACGGCGACCCGGCCGGCTGGGGCGACCCCGCCGTGCTGAAGGCCGCCCGGACGGTACGGGAACTCGTCGACGACGGCGCCTTCGGCAAGGGCTTCAGCTCGGTCGCGTACACCAACGGCGGGGCACCGGCCGCGCTCGCCAAGGGCAAGGCCGCCATGCATCTGATGGGGTCCTGGGAGTACTCCACCCAGCTCGGCAAGTTCCCGGACTTCGCCCGCGAGCACCTGGGCTGGTGCCCGTTCCCGGAGTTCGACGGCGGCGCCGGTGACATCCGCAACGTGGTCGGCAACCCCACCAACTACTGGTCGGTGAACACCCGTACCCGCAACAAGGACACCGCGCTCGCCTTCCTGCGGACCTGCGCCTCGGAGAGTTACGCCCGCGAGCTGATCGCCAACGGCGACGTGCCCGCCACCGCCAATGCCGACAAGCTGCTGGACGCCTCGCCCAGCCCCGAGTTCGCCCGCTTCCAGTACCGGATGGTCCGCGAGGCCCCCGCCTTCACGCTGAGCTGGGACCAGGCGGTCGACCCGGACGCGGCCACGCCGATGCTCACCGAGGTCAACAAGCTGTTCGTCGGCAAGTCGTCGCCGGAGCGGTTCGTGGCGGCGCTGAAGGAGCTGAAGTGAGCGCCGCGAGGGGCGCCGGACGCCCGCACCCCTCCTGGGCGCTGCCCGCGGTGCTGTTCTTCGGCTTCTTCGCCCTGGTCCCGATGGCCCTGGCGTTCGGCCTGTCCTTCACCTCCTGGAACGGCCTGGGCGAGCCGCGCCCGGCCGGACTCGCCAACTGGCACGCCCTGCTGACCGACGGCCGGCTGACCCGCTCGCTGGCCGTCACCGTCGCGCTGACCGTGGTGAGCTGCGCCTTCCAGACGACCGCCGCCCTGCTCCTCGGCGTGTGGGCGGCGGGCCCGCAGCGCAACCGGGCGGTGCTGTCGGCGGTCTTCTTCGTACCGTTCCTGCTCTCCTCGACCGCCGTCTCGCTGCTGTTCTACGCCCTGCTCGACCCCAACTTCGGCATCGTGCCCGGCGACACCCTCGGCACGACCTCCGGGGCGTTCCTCGCCCTGGTCTTCGTCGGCGGCTGGCAGTTCATCCCGTTCCACACCCTGATCTACCAGGGCGGCGCCCGGCAGATCCCCGAGGTGCTGTACCAGGCGGCCGCGATCGACGGCGCCGGACGGCTGCGCCGGTTCCGCTCCATCACGCTCCCCCAGCTCCGCAACACCGCGGCGACCTCGCTGGTGCTGATGGTGGTCGGCTCGCTGACCTACTTCGAGACCGTGCTGATCCTCACCCAGGGCGGTCCGGGCACCGACACCGCGATCCTGCCGTACCTGATGTACGAGGCGGGCTTCAAGGCGTACGACTTCGGTTACGCGAGCGCCATCGCGTCCTTCCTGGTCGTGGCCGCCACCGCGCTGTCGCTGCTGCTGGTCCGGGTGACCGGCTTCGGCGCCATGCGCAGCACCCGGGAAGGGATGTGACGCGGTGACCCGCCCGGCCAACCCGCTGGCGGGCCTGGGCGCGGTGATCTGGCTCGCCGTCGTCCTCGTCCCGGTCTACGTCATGGTCTCGGTGTCCCTGACCCGCCAGGACGAGGCGCTCGGCACCAACGCCCTCCGCCCGCCGCGCCACCCCACCCTCGCCAACTACCGCACCGTCCTGGACAACGGCTTCGGTCACTTCCTGGCCAACACCGTGCTGGTCGCGGCCGTGGTGGTGGGGATCGTCCTGGTGCTGTGCGTCCCGCTGGCGTACGTGGCCGTGCGCACCCGCGGCTTCTGGTCGGGCGGGGCGTTCCGGCTGTTCCTGCTGGGCGTGGCCGTCCCCGCGCAGGCGGTGGTGGTCCCGCTCTACCTGATGATCACCAAGCTGGACCTCTACGACAGCCTGCTCGCCGTCGCCCTGCCGACCGCAGCCTTCGCCATGCCGGTGTCGGTGCTGGTGCTCACCGGCACCCTGCGGGACATCCCCGAGGAGCTGTACGAGGCGATGGCCCTGGACGGCGCGTCCCCGGCCCGGATGCTGTTCCGGCTGGTCGTGCCGCTGGCCCGGGGCGGCATCGGCACCGTCGTGGTCTACGCGTCCCTCCAGGCGTGGAACGGCTTCCTCTTCCCGCTGATCTTCACCCAGTCCGAGGACAGCCGGATGCTGACCCTCGGTCTGTTCACCTACGTCAGCCAGTTCGGCGTGGACATCCCCGCCCTGCTCGCCTCGGTCGTCCTCTCCGGCGTCCCCGTGTTCGCCGTCTACCTGGTGGCCCGGCGCACCCTGGTCGGCGGCCTGATGGGCGCGGGCGGCAAGTGACCCCCTCCCCCACGTCTCCCGACAGGAGTTCCATGACCTCCGCCGCCTGGCGCGACCCCGCCCTGCCCGCCGCCCAACGCGTCGAGGACCTGCTGTCCCGGATGACGCTGCGGGAGAAGACCGCCCAGTTGTACGGCGTCTGGGTGGGCGCCGGTCCGGACGGCGGTGAAGTCGCCCCGCTGCAGAGCGAGATGAGCGCGGTGCCGGACTGGGACGAGCTGATCACGCACGGCCTCGGCCAGCTCACCCGCTCCTTCGGCACCGCCCCCGTCGACCCCGGGCAGGGGGCCCGCGCGCTCGCCGCGGCCCAGCGCCGGATCGCCGCCGCGAACCGCTTCGGCATCCCGGCCCTCGCCCACGAGGAGTGCCTGGCCGGGTTCACCGCCTGGGGCGCCACCGCCTACCCGGTGCCGCTCGCCTGGGGCGCCTCCTTCGACCCGGAGCTGGTGGCCGAGGTGGGCGCCCGCATCGGCCGGGACCTGCGCGCGGCCGGCGTCCACCAGGGCCTCGCCCCGGTGCTGGACGTGGTCCGCGACGCACGCTGGGGCCGGGTGGAGGAGACCATCGGCGAGGACCCGTATCTGGTCGGCACGGTCGGCGCCGCCTACGTACGCGGGCTGGAGTCGGCCGGGACCGTGGCCACGCTGAAGCACTTCGCCGGGTACGCGGCCTCGGCGGGCGCCCGCAATCTGGCGCCGGTGCGGGCGGGCGCGCGGGAGCTGGCCGACGTGACGCTGCCCCCGTTCGAACTGGCGCTGCGCGAGGGCGGGGCCCGGTCGATGATGGCCGCGTACACCGAGACCGACGGGGTGCCCGCCTCGGCCGACGCCCGGTTGCTGACCGGGGTGCTGCGCGAGGAGTGGGGGTTCACCGGCACGGTGGTCGCGGACTACTTCGGCGTCGGCTTCCTGCGCACCCAGCACCGGCTGGCCGAGGACCGCGCCGGGGCCGCCCACCTGGCGCTGGAAGCGGGCGTGGACGTGGAGCTGCCCACTGTGGACTGCTACGGAACCGCGCTGGTCGACGCCGTCGAGGCGGGCCGCGTCCCGGAGGCCCTGGTGGACCGGGCGGCCCGCCGGGTGCTGCTCCAGAAGTGCGAGCTGGGCCTGCTGGACCCCGACTGGGACCCGGAGCCGGCCGGTCCCGTCACTCTGGACTCCCCGGAGGGGCGGGCGCTGGCCCGGAGGCTGGCGGAGGAGTCGGTGATCCTGCTGGAGAACCCGGCGGGACTGCTCCCGCTGGCCCCCGGCACCCGGATCGCGGTGGTCGGCCCGCGCGCGGCGGACCCGCTGGCCATGCTCGGCTGCTACTCCTTCCCGGCCCACGTCCTCCCCCACCACCCCGGTGTCGCGCCGGGCATCGCGATCCCGACCGTGCTGGAGGCGCTGCAGGCCGAACTCCCGGACGTGGAGGTCACGTTCACGCAGGGGTGCGGGGTCTCGGACGCGGACTCCTCCGGGTTCGCCGGGGCGGTGGCCAGTGCGGCGGAGGCCGACGTGTGCGTGGCGGTGCTCGGCGACCGGGCCGGGCTGTTCGGGCGCGGCACCTCCGGCGAGGGCTGCGACGCGGCCGACCTGCGGCTGCCGGGCGTCCAGGGCGACTTGCTGGACGCGCTGGTGGCGACCGGCACGCCGGTGGTGCTGGTGCTGCTCACCGGGCGCCCCTACGCGCTGGGCCGCTGGTCGGGGCGGCTCGGCGCGGTGGTGCAGGCGTTCTTCCCCGGCGAGGAGGGCGGCCCGGCGCTGGCCGGGGTCCTGGCGGGCCGGGTGAATCCCTCCGGGCGCCTGCCGGTGAGCGTGCCGCGTACGCCGGGCGGCCAGCCGTGGACCTACCTCCAACCGCCGCTGGGCCTGGCGAGCGAGGTCAGCAGCCTGGACCCGACCCCGTTGCACCCCTTCGGCCACGGCCTGTCGTACACCGCCTTCGCCTGGACGGACTTCGGCCCGCCGGAGGCGGAGACCGGCACGGACGGCTCGTGCGAGGTGACGGTGACCGTGCGCAACACCGGGGCGCGGGCGGGCGCGGAGGTGGTGCAGCTCTATCTGCACGACCCGGTGGCCTCCGTGACCCGGCCGGACGTACGGCTGGTCGGCTACCGGCGGATCGAGCTGGCGCCCGGCGAGGCCCGCCGGATCACCTTCGCCTTCCACGCCGACCTGGCGTCCTTCACCGGAGTCTCGGGGGTACGCGTGGTCGAGCCGGGGCTGCTGGAGCTGCGGCTCGGCCCGTCCAGCGCCGAGGTCCGGCACACCACCCGGCTGCGGCTGACCGGGCCGGTACGGGAGGCCGGGCCGGACCGGGTGCTGCGCTGCGGGACCTCGGTGGCACCGGCCGACTGAGCCGGGAACGGCGAAGGCCGCCCCGGTCGGAACCGGAGCGGCCTTCTGATCTGAGCGCTGGGCAGGGATTGCACCTGCATTTCCCCGCAGGAAGCGGGGCGTCTTGACTTGGACCACCAACGCGCGGCGTTCGTACCGGAGTTGTTCCGGCCGTTCGCTGTGTGATGATCATAGCGGGTGATCGCCCTGGTGCGCCACCCGAGCCGTCCGCGTCCGCGTCATCCGAGCCGGCTCAGTCCTCGACCGGCTCGAACCGCCACCGGTGCACCGGCCGGGACACCAGCTCCGCGTCCGGCGCCGGGAGTTCCGGCACGTCCGCGTCGTAGGCCGCGTCCCACCAGGTGATGACCAGCACCCGGTCGCCCGGCGCGCGGAAGGTCTCGCGGCGCAGCGGGCTTCCGTCGAGCCGCTGCGCGCGGGCCCAGGCGAGGAGTTCCCCGCCCCGGCCCTCGGCGGCCCGCGCCTCCCACATCAGGGCGACGGTCATGAGTAGAGGTTCTCGTTGCTGACCTCGTGCACGTGGTCGTGGCTGTGCCCGTTGCCCGGCACGTGCGGGTCGGTGACCGGCAGGGAGGAGTCGGCGGACAGGTCCCAGTCCGAGGCGGCCCGGTTGCGGGCGACCATCTCGGCGCCGAGGGCCGCGACCATCGCACCGTTGTCCGTGCACAGCTTGGGGCGCGGCACGCGCAGCCGGATGCCGGCCGCCTCGCAGCGCTCCTGGGCCAGCGCCCGCAGCCGGGAGTTGGCCGCGACCCCGCCGCCGATCATCAGGTGGTCCACACCCTCGTCCTTGCAGGCGCGCACCGCCTTGCGGGTCAGCACGTCCACCACGGCCTCCTGGAAGGACGCGGCCACGTCGCGCACCGGCACCTCCTCGCCGGCCGCGCGCTTGGCCTCGATCCAGCGGGCCACGGCGGTCTTCAGGCCGGAGAAGGAGAAGTCGTAGGCGGGGTCACGGGGGCCGCTCAGGCCGCGCGGGAAGGCGATGGCCGCCGGGTCGCCCTCGCGGGCGTAGCGGTCGATGACCGGGCCGCCGGGGAAGCCCAGGTTGAGCACGCGGGCGATCTTGTCGAACGCCTCACCGGCCGCGTCGTCGATGGTGGCGCCCATCGGCCGGACATCAGAGGTGATGTCCGAGGAGAGCAGCAGCGAGGAGTGGCCGCCGGAGACCAGCAGGGCCATGGTCGGCTCGGGCAGCGGGCCGTGCTCCAACTGGTCCACGCAGATGTGCGAGGCGAGGTGGTTGACGCCGTAGAGCGGCTTGCCGAGGGCGTAGGCGTACGCCTTGGCGGCCGAGACGCCGACCAGGAGGGCGCCCGCGAGGCCGGGACCGGCGGTCACCGCGATGCCGTCGAGGTCGCGGGCGGTGATGCCCGCCTCCTTCAGGGCGCGGTCGATGGTCGGGACCATCGCCTCCAGGTGCGCGCGGGACGCCACCTCGGGCACGACACCGCCGAAGCGGGCGTGCTCGTCGACGCTTGAGGCGACCGCGTCGGCGAGCAGGGTGGTGCCGCGCACGATGCCGACGCCGGTCTCGTCGCAGGAGGTCTCGATGCCGAGGACGAGAGGTTCGTCAGCCATTGATCTCGGTTCCTTGTACGTCTTCCAGGGAGGAAGAGGGGTCGGTCAGGCGCATCACCAGGGCGTCCACGTTGCCCGGCTGGTAGTAGCCGCGCCGGAAGCCGATGGGGGCGAAGCCGAAGCGCTCGTAGAGCTTCTGGGCGCGGGTGTTGTCCACCCGGCACTCCAGCATCACCTCGGCGCACTCGAAGGCGGTCGCGGCCCGCAGCAGCTCCGTCAGCAGCCGGGCGCCGAGGCCGGTGCCCTGCTGGTCGCGGGCGACGGCGATGGTCTGGACGTCGCCGAGGTCGCCGGCGGAGGCGAGTCCGGCGTACCCGACGAGCCGGCCGCCGTCCTCCGCGACGAGGTAGCGGCGGGTGGCGCCGTCCCCGCGGGCGTGGGCCAGCTCGGACCAGAACATGCCCCGCGACCAGGCGTCCTCGGGGAACAGGTCCTTCTCCAGCTCCAGGACCCGGTCGATGTCCCACCAGCGCATCTCGCGCAGCTTCGCGGTCACTTGGGGGTGACCACCTTGTAGTTCTTCGGCACCTGGGCGTCGGGCCTGCGCAGGTACAGCGGGCGGGGCTCGTCCAGCTCCTGCCCCGCGGCCAGCTTCGCGGCGGCCAGCGAGGCGAGCGCGGCGGCGGACACGTGCTCGGGCTCGTGGACGTCGGGGAAGGTGTCCGGGTAGAGCAGCGCGCCCGCGCCCACGGCGGGCAGCCCCGCGACGCGCTCGGCGATGTCGGCCGGGCGGTCCACGGCCGGGCCGGTGAGCCGGGTGCGGGAGTCGGCGTAGGTCGCCCAGTAGACCTCCTTGCGCCGGGCGTCGGTCGCCACGACGAAGGGGCCCTTGGTGATGTCGGCCGCGTAGGCCAGACCGTCCAGGGTGCACACACCGTGCACGGGGACGCCGAGGGCGAGCCCGAAGGTGTCGGCGGTCATCAGGCCGACCCGCAGCCCGGTGTAGGGGCCGGGCCCGGTGCCGACGACGATGCCGGTGACGGCGTCCAGCTTGACCCCGGCGGCGGCGAGCACGCGGTCCACGGCGGGCAGCAGCAGCTCGCCGTGGCGGCGGGCGTCCACCTGGCTCGACGAGGCGACGACGTCCGTCCCGTCGTGCAGGGCGACGGTGACGGCGGGGGTGGCGGTATCCAGAGCGAGCAGAAGCACGCGAACAGCCTACGGCGCCGACGGCTCGCGCACGCCCGTCCCGGTCGGACCGTCACTGACTGCTACGGTCTGTATGAAGTACGACATATCCCGCGAACCGTAACGGTTCGGTACGAGGCAGAGGTGGCGCACGTGGCAGGGACCAGCTCGGGGATCGTGGCCGGACTCGTCGCGGTGTCCGTCGGCACCGTCGGCCTCCTCGCCTACCAGGCCGACGCGACCGTCCCGGCGAGCCTGCGAACCCCTTCGGCGAGCGCCTCCCCCTCGGTGGCCGTCACCAAGGCCCCGCGCGACCGCCGCCACCCCACGGCCCTGCCGGCCGACTCCGGCAAGGGCGAGCGGGTCGTGTACTCGGTCGACGACGACCGCGTCTGGCTGGTGGACGACCACGGGCGCGTCCGCCGCACCTTCGGCGTCCACCCCGGCGGCGTCGACCCGGCCCCCGGCTCCTACTGGGTGACCTCCCGCTCCAACGCCATCACCGGCAGCGACGGCCTCCCGGTCGAACACGTCGTCCGCTTCACCACGGTCGACGGCGTCACGGTCGGCTTCAGCGCCGCCACCCGCAACCAGGCCGCCGAACCCGGCTCCCCCCGCACCGGCGCCATCCGCGAAACCCGCCCCGACGGCGAGGCGATGTGGCAGTTCGCCACGATCGGGGTGCCGGTGGTGGTGATCCGCTGACGCGTGCGCGCCGGTTCAGGCCGCCTCGCGGTGGGCCGGCGTGCGTTCGACCGAGGCCGGGGCCGGGGGTGGGGTGGAGATCGCCTTGGCCGCCGCGCAGGATGCCAGCAGGCCGCGCATGGAGAACTGCGGGGTGGCCGGAGCGAGCGGGGTGCGCTCGGGGCGGGCCGGGGGATGCGGGGTGGGCATGGGGCGCCTCCTGAGCTGCGGGGGCGGGCGGAGTTAGGCATGCCTAACCACGGGCTGGATACCATGTGACCACGCCCGGTACGTCCCGCGCAATACGTTTCCGACAGCCTGTCGGGATATCGGCGCCCTCAGCCCGCGAGCGAGTCCAGATCCGCCTTCGCCCAGCGGTCCCCGAGTCCGGTCAGGGTGACGTGGCGGACCTCGTCGGTGGTGTCGCCGACCGCGCGGTGGATGAGGACCTCCAGCCGCTCGTCGGTCAGGTCCTCGACCTTGCCCTCGCCCCACTCCACGACGATGACCGACTCGGGCAGGGACACGTCGAGATCGAGGTCCTCCATGTCGTCCAGCCCGCCCGAGAGCCGGTAGGCGTCGACATGGACCAGGGGCGGCCCGTCGACCAGGGACGGGTGGACCCGCGCGATCACGAAGGTCGGCGAGGTGACCGCGCCGCGCACCCCGAGCCCCTCGCCGAGCCCCCGGGTCAGCGTCGTCTTGCCCGCGCCCAGCTCGCCGGTGAGCATCACCAGGTCGCCCGCGCGCAGCAGCCCGGCCAGTCTCAGGCCCAGCTCCCGCATCTGCTCGGGGGAGGTGACGGTGAGCCGGGTCTCAGCCGGGTTGTGCGGTGCTACTGCCTCTTCCATAGCCGCTAACGGTAGCCCCTGCCGGTACGGCTCCCGCGCGGGTCAGCAGGTCCGCGAGCCGGTCGGTGACGACCTCCGGGTGCTCCAGCATGACCAGGTGCCCGGCGTCCGGCACGAGCACCAGCTCGGCGTCGGGAAGCAGGTCCGCGATGGCCTCGCTGTGCTCGCTCGGGGTGACCAGGTCCCGCACCCCGGCCAGCACCAGCACCGGCATGTCCTGGAAGCAGGCCAGCGCCTCGGTCTTGTCGTGGTCGGTGAAGGCGGGGTAGAACTCCGCGACCACGTCGATCGGCGTGGACTCGATCATCCGCTCCGCGAACCGCGCGACCGCCGGGTCGATGTCCCGCCCCGCGAAGGAGTACCGCTTGATCACCCCGGCGAACAGCTCCGCGGTGGCCCGGCGCCCCTTCTCCACCAGTTCCGCCTGCTGCCCCAGCGCCTTCAGCACGCCCGGCAGGAACCGGCGCACCGCGTTGACCCCGGCCACCGGCAGCCCGAAGTTGACCTCGCCGAGCCGCCCGGAGGAGGTGCCGACGAACGCCGTGGCGACGACCCGGTCCCGGACGTACTCCGGGTAGTGCGCGGCCAGCGCCATGATCGTCATCCCGCCCATCGAGTGCCCCACCAGCACCACGGGCCCCTCGGGCACCGCCGCGTCCAGCACCGCCTTGAGGTCCCGGCCGAGCTGGTCGATGGTGACGGGCAGCCCGTCACGGGTCTGGGCCACGCCCCGCCCGGACTCCCCGTGGCTGCGCTGGTCCCAGTGCACGGTGCGGACGACGCCGCGCAGGGCGGCCCGCTGGAAGTGCCAGGAGTCCTGGCCGAGGCAGTAGCCGTGGCAGAAGACGACGGTCACGGGGGCCGGCGCCTTGCGGCCGAAGAGCCTGCGGCGGCGCGGGGAGACGTTCGGGCCGGGGTCGGGCTCGACGTCGTCGACCTCGTAGTGCAGCTCGGTGCCGTCGTCGGCGACGGCCTTGCCCGGCGTGCCGCGCAGGGTGCCGTAGGGGCCGGTGGAGTCCAGCGCCAGCGCGGCCTTGCGGCGTATGCCGCGCCCGACCGTCATCCGCTCTATGGCGACCCCGGCCGCCGCGCCCGCGGCGAGGACGCCTATCGCGGCGCCGGCGAGACCGGTCGCCTTGCGCCAGCCGCCGGACGCGGCCGTCGCGGCCACCGCGTCCACCACGGCCTCCGCACTGCTCTCGCTCACGTGCCGTTCCTCCTCGCCGTACTGCCGTCCGCCGGGCCGGTGCGCGCCGGGGCTACCGGACAGTAGCGTGCCCGGTACCCGCGGGGGTCATCCGTTCACATGGACGCGGGGCACGCGGGTGCCGATCCGGGTGACGATCTCGTACGCGATCGTGCCGCACACCTGCGCCCAGTCCTCGGCGGTGGGCTCGCCCCCGTCGCCCGGCCCGAACAGCACGGCCCGCGTGCCCGGTCGGGGCTCGTCGCCGCCGAGGTCGACCACGAACTGGTCCATCGCCACCCGCCCGGCGACGGTCCGCAGCTTGCCGTCGATCAGCACCGGCCCGCCGCCCGAGGCGTGCCGGGGGATGCCGTCGGCGTAACCCAGCGGCACCAGGCCGAGGGTGGTCTCGCCGGGAGTGACGTAGTGGTGGCCGTAGCTGACACCGTGCCCGCCCGGCACCCGCTTGACCAGCGCCAGCGACGCGCTCAGCGTCATCACCGGGCGCAGCCCGAAGTCGGCCGGGGTGCCCAGCTCGGGGCTGGGCGAGATGCCGTACATGGCGATGCCGGTGCGGACCAGGTCGAAGTGGGTCTCCGGAAGGGTCAGCGTGGCCGGGGAGTTGGCGATGTGCCGCACCTCGGGCTCCACGCCCCGCTCCTCGGCGTACGCCACCATCTCCCGGAACCGGGTGAGCTGGGCGGCGATGGATGGGTGGCCGGGCTCGTCGGCGCAGGCGAAGTGGGACCACAGTCCGGTGACCTCGATCAGCCCGGCGGCCTCGGCCTCCAGGGCCGTGCCGACCAGTTCGGGCCAGTCCTCGGGCTGGCAGCCGTTGCGGCCGAGCCCGGTGTCGGCCTTGAGCTGCACCCGCGCGGGCCGGCCCGCCTCGCGGGCGGCGTCCGTGACCTCGCGCAGCGCCCACATGCCGCTGACGGCGACGTCGAGATCGGCCTCGATCGCCTGCCGCCAGGGCCCGCCGGGCACCCAGAGCCAGCACATGATCCGGCCCGGCAGCCCGGCCGCGCGCAGCGCGAGGGCCTCCTCCGGGGTGGCCGTGCCCAGCCAGGTCGCCCCGGCCTCCAGGGCCGCGCGGGCGCACGGTACGGCACCGTGGCCGTACGCGTCCGACTTGACGACGGCCATCAGGTGCGCGCCCTCGGCACGGGCGCGCAGCGCCCGGACGTTGGCGCGCAGGGCACCCAGATCGATCTCGGCGCGGGCGCGCAGGGGCGCGGTCGGCACAGCAGAAGTCTCACTCATGGCGCCCCCAGTCTCTCAGAGGGCGTCGGCGGCCCCCGGCCGCACTCCTCGGCGGTCCACCCGCTCAGTCCCGTACGACGTCCCGCCACGCCTCGGGGAGGTGCTCGGTGATGTCCAGCGCGGCGATGGGGGCGCCGCGCGAGGCCAGGCGGCCGGCGAGGCCGTGCAGGTAGGCGGCGACGCTGCCCGCGTCCAGCGCCGACAGGTGGGAGGCGAGCAGCGATCCGGCGAGCCCTGACAGCACGTCACCACTGCCCGCGGTGGCCAGCCAGCCGGTGCCGGTGGAGTTGACCCGTACTGGGCCGCCGCCGGGGTCGGCGACCAGCGTGGTGGAGCCCTTCAGCAGCACCGTCGCCCGGTAGGTGGCGGCCAGTTCGCGCACCGAGGTCAGCCGGGCCGCCTCGACCTCCTCCCGGCGCACGCCCAGCAGGGCTGCGGCCTCCCCGGCATGAGGGGTCATCAGGGTCGGTGCGGTACGGCCGCGTACGAGGTCGCGGTCGGCCAGGCGCAGCCCGTCGGCGTCCAGCAGTACGGGTACGTCCGCGCCGAGCACCTCGGCCACGGTCGCCGCGTCGTCCCCGGCGCCCGGTCCCACCACCCACGCCTGCACCCGGCCCGCGTGGTCGGGTCCCTGGTCGGAGACGAGGGTCTCGGGGAAGCGGGCGATGACCGCGTCCCCGGCGGGGCCGACGTACCGTACGGCGCCCGCGCCGCCGCGCAGCGCGCCGGAGACGGCGAGGACGGCGGCGCCCGGATAGCGCGCGGACCCGGCGGCGATGCCGAGCACCCCGCGCCGGTACTTGTCGCTCTCGGCGCCGGGCCGGGGCAGCAGCCGGGCCACGTCCTCGTGCTGGAGGGCCTCCAGCACGGGGTCCGGGGGCAGTTCGAGGCCGATCTCGACGAGCCGTACCGTCCCGGCGTACTCCCGGCCGGGGTCGATCAGCAGGCCGGGCTTGTAGGCGCCGAAGGTGACGGTGAGGTCGGCTCGTACGGCGGCGCCGGACACCTCGCCGGTGTCCGCGTCGACCCCGCTGGGCAGGTCCACGGCGACGATCGCGGCCCGCGCCCGCTCGGCGGCGGAGGCGAGCCGGGCGGCGTCGGGCCTCAGACCCCCCTTGCCGCCGATGCCCACGATTCCGTCCACCACGAGGTCGGCCCGCTCGATCGCGCCGAGCGCCCGCTCGGGGCCGATGACGGCGCCGCCGGCCTGGCGCAGCGCGGCGAGGCCGCCCTCGTGGGCGCGGTCGGGTGAGAGGAGGACGGCGGTGACCCCGGCGCCGCGCCGCCGCAGCCGGGCCCCGGCGTACAGCGCGTCGCCGCCGTTGTCGCCGCTGCCGACCAGCAGCACCACCCGGCTGCCGTACACCCGCCCGAGCAACTCGGCCGAGGCGGCGGCCAGTCCGGCGGCCGCCCGCTGCATCAGGGTGCCCTCGGGCAGCCGGGCCATCAGGGCGCGCTCGGCGGCCCGTACCGTCTCCACGCTGTACGCAGTACGCATGTCACCGAGTCTGCCCCGGAATCCCGTCCGGCGGCACCGGCGGCTCGCACGGCATGTACGGCGGCTCGGACGGCGGGTCCGGCTTCGGCGGCTCGGTCGGTCCGTCCGGCCCGGCTCCGGCCGCTCGGCCGACCTGGCGCGTCCCGCCCGGCCCGGAGCGTCAGGCCCGCTCCGGCCCGCTCACCCCTCGGCGACCACCACGGCCGACGCCACGCCCGCGTCATGGCTCAGCGACACGTGCCAGGACCGCACCCCCAGCTCGGCGGCCCGGGAGGCGACGGTGCCCTTGACCCGCAGCCGGGGCTGCCCGCTGTCCTCGACGTACACCTCGGCGTCGACCCAGAGCAGCCCGGGCGGCGCGCCCAGCGCCTTGGCGAGCGCCTCCTTGGCCGCGAACCGCGCGGCGAGCGACGCGATGCCCCGCCGCTCCCCGCTGGGCAGCAGCAACTCCCGCTCCACGAAGAGCCGGTCGGCCAGTCCCGGCGTACGCTCCAGCGCGGCTCCGAACCGCTCGATCTCGGCCACGTCGATCCCGACACCGATGATGCTCATGCCGAGCACCTTACGGCCGCCACCGGCCGGACCGACGCGACCACCGGCGCCGGCGCCGCCCGTCGCTCCGTCACCGGCCGCCGTCACGGCCCTCGTACGGCGGCTCCCGCCCGGACGACCACGGCGAGGACCCCCGACCGCGCCCCTCAGACCGCAGCCGTCGGACCGCGCCCCTCAGACCGCACCCTCAGACCGCCCCCCTGGCCGTGGCCGGCCGCCTGCGCTCGGACGGGGTCGTGAGGGACGGCGGCGCCCAGACGCCGTCGGGCGGGTAGACGTCGGTGCCGGGCGGGACGATCGCGTCTATGCGGTCCAGGGCCGCGTCGTCCAGCGCGACGGACGCCCCCTTGAGGGTGTCGCGCAGTTGCTCCATGGTGCGCGGGCCGATGATCACCGAGGTGACCGCCGGGTGCGCGAGCGGGAAGGCGACGGCCAGTTCCGGCAGCGAGCAGCCCAACTCCTCCGCCACGCCGACCAGTCCCTCCACCGCCTCCAGCTTGGCGGCCGTGCGCGGCGCCGACGGATCGAAGCGGCCGGGGTGCAGCGTGGGGCGGCCGCTGCTCAGGTCGAGCGGCCTGCCCTTGCGATAACGCCCCGTCAGGAACCCCGAGGCCAGCGGGCTCCAGGTCAGCACCCCCATGCCGAGCCGCCGCGCCACCGGCAGCACATGCCGCTCGACGCCCCGGGCCAGCAGCGAGTACGGCGGCTGCTCGGTGCGGAAGCGGTGCAGTCCCCGGCGCTCGGCCACATGGTGGGCCTCCACGATCTCGTCGGCGGGGAACGTGGAGCAGCCGAACGCCCTGATCTTGCCCTGGCGCACCAGATCGGTGAGCGCGGACAGCGTCTCCTCGACGTCGGTCGTGTGGTCCGGGCGGTGCACCTGGTAGAGGTCGATCCAGTCCGTGCCGAGCCGGCGCAGGCTGTCCTCCACCGCCCGGACGATCCAGCGCCGCGAGTTGCCGCCCCGGCCCGGCCCCTCCCCCACGGGGAAGTGCACCTTCGTCGCCAGCACCACGTCGTCGCGCCGGCCTTTCAGCGCCTTGCCGACGATCGTCTCGGACTCCCCCGAGGAGTACATGTCGGCGGTGTCGACGAAGTTGATCCCGGCGTCGAGGGCGGCGTGGACGATCCGGACACACTCCTCGTGATCGGGATTGCCGACGGCGCCGAACATCATCGTGCCCAGGCAGTAAGGGCTGACCTCGATGCCGGAGCCGCCCAGAACCCGGTTGCGCATACAACTCTCCTAGGTCGTAGCCCTGTTGGGACGGGCGCGACCCTACGGGCTGGAGTCCGCTCCAAGGCAAGCGCGGACTCCGGCCCGTCTCCCGGAGCCCTACTCCACCGTCACCGACTTCGCCAGGTTCCTCGGCTGGTCCACCTCGTTGCCGCGCGCGGTGGCCAGTTCGCAGGCGAACACCTGGAGCGGCACCGCGGAGACCAACGGCTGGAGGAGCGTCGGCGTGGCCGGGATGCGGATCAGGTGGTCGGCGTACGGGACGACCGCCTCGTCACCCTCCTCGGCGATGACGATGGTGCGGGCGCCGCGGGCGCGGATCTCCTGGATGTTGGAGACGATCTTGTCGTGCAGCACGGAACGGCCGCGCGGCGAGGGCACGATGACGACGACCGGCACGTCCTGCTCGATCAGCGCGATCGGGCCGTGCTTCAGCTCGCCCGCCGCGAAGCCCTCGGCGTGCATGTAGGCGAGTTCCTTGAGCTTGAGCGCGCCCTCCAGGGCGACGGGGTAGCCCACGTGGCGGCCGAGGAAGAGCACCGTGTTCTTCTCCGCCAGTGAGCGGGCGAGCGTCCGTACCGGCTCCATGGTCTCCAGCACCCGGTCGACCGCGCCCGAGATGTGGGAGAGGTCGCGGATGACGTCCCGGATCTCGTCGCCCCACTTGGTGCCGCGCACCTGGCCCAGATAGAGGGCGACGAGGTAGCAGGCGACCAACTGGGTCAGGAACGCCTTGGTGGAGGCGACGGCGACCTCGGGGCCGGCGTGCGTGTAGAGCACGGCGTCGGACTCACGCGGGATGGTCGAGCCGTTGGTGTTGCAGATCGCCAGCACCTTGGAGCCCTGCTCGCGGGCGTGCCTCAGCGCCATCAGGGTGTCCATGGTCTCGCCGGACTGGGAGATGGCGATGACCAGCGAACGTCCGTCCAGGATCGGGTCCCGATAGCGGAACTCGCTGGCCAGCTCGACCTCGCAGGGGATGCGGGTCCAGTGCTCGATGGCGTACTTGGCGATCAGCCCGGCGTGGAAGGCGGTGCCGCAGGCGACGATGACGACCTTGTCCACCTCGCGCAGCTCGGCGGCGCCGATCCGCACCTCGTCCAGGGTGAGCGAGCCGGAGGGGTCGATGCGGCCGAGGAGGGTGTCCGCGACGGCCTTCGGCTGCTCGGCGATCTCCTTGAGCATGAAGTAGTCGTAGCCGCCCTTCTCGGCGGCCGAGGCGTCCCAGTCGACGTGGTAGGCGTGGACCTCGGCCGGGCTGCCGTCGAAGCCGGTCACCGTGACGCCGTCGCGGCGCAGCTCGACCACCTGGTCCTGGCCCAGCTCGACGGCCTCGCGGGTGTGCGCGATGAACGCGGCCACGTCGGAGGCGAGGAACGTCTCGCCCTCGCCGACGCCCACCACGAGCGGGGAGTTGCGGCGGGCGCCCACGACCACGTCCGGCTCGTCGGCGTGCACCGCGACCAGGGTGAACGCGCCCTCCAGGCGGCGGCACACCAGCCGCATCGCCTCCGCGAGGCCGGCGCCCGCGGAGAACTCCTCCGCCAGCAGGTGCGCGACCACCTCGGTGTCCGTCTCTGAGAGCAAGTCGTGTCCCCGCTCGGCCAGTTCGGCGCGCAGCACGGCGAAGTTCTCGATGATGCCGTTGTGCACGACCGCGACCCGGCCCGCGTTGTCCAGGTGCGGGTGGGCGTTGGCGTCCGTCGGGCCGCCGTGGGTGGCCCAGCGGGTGTGCCCGATGCCGGTGGTGCCGGCCGGGAGCGGGTGTTCGGCCAGCTCCTTCTCCAGGTTGACCAGCTTCCCGGCCCGCTTCGCCATGGCCAGCCCGCCGTCCGCCAGCACCGCGACACCGGCGGAGTCGTAGCCCCGGTACTCCAGCCGCTTCAGCCCGGCCATCACCACATCGAGCGCCGACTGCGCCCCTACGTATCCCACGATTCCGCACATGTGCCGCAGCCTACGGTCCGTCAGCGATCGAAAACCGCTTCCGCGTGCCCGGATTCGGAAATTTTCACTCGTGTACGAAGGCCCGAAGGGACAAAAAAAGGGGGCACCGCATGAACGTCGTCCACGCGGTGCCCCTCTTCCCGGCTCAGCCGCGGCGTACCGCCGGGGCCTCCAGGCCGAAGGAGGCGCTGTTGAGCCAGCGGCGCATGTACCGCGCGATCGGGCGCTCCACGAGCCGGTGCACCACGTAGGCGAGCAGGACCAGCGCGGCCACCGTGGACACCACCAGCAGGCGGGGGTCCATCCGGTCACCGAAGTGGTGGGCGACGGTCAGGCCGATCACGTCGTGCAGCAGGTACAGCGGGAAGGTCATCGTTCCCGCCACGCTCAGCCACCGCCACTGGATGCGGCTGGTCCAGCCGAGCGCGATGGCGGCGATCAGCGCGAAGAAGCCGGTGATCGTCAGCACCAGCCAGCCGCGCCACGGGTGCCAGGTGTCCCAGTCGAGCCGGCCGCCGTGCGGGGTGAGGATGAAGTGCATCGCCAGCAGCCACGACATCAGCACGATCCCCCACAGCAGCGGGGTCGCCCGGAACCGGTACATCAGGTAGAACGCCATGCCCGCGATGAAGAACGGTGCGGAGACCGGGTTGACCAGCACCGTCAGCAGCGGCAGGTGCGCGGCCGGGGCCAGCACCGCGGCGACCGTCCAGATACCGGCGAAGACGGCGACGCGGGTGTAGGTGAGGCCCTTCCACACCACGATGGAGAACGTCAGGTAGAAGCACAGCTCCGGCCAGAGCGTCCAGTACACCGAGTCCAGGTTGTCCACGCCGAGCGGCTTCTGGAGCATCGTGAGGTTGGCGAAGACGACCCGCGGGTTCGGGTGCCCCATCGGGGTGTCGAAGAGGTAGATGACGGCCGCCGACACCAGCACGCCGATCCAGTACATCGGGTACAGCCGGGTCACGCGGGAGATAAAGAAGTCCCGCGGCGAGCGGCCCCAGGCGCTCATGCAGATCACGAAGCCGCTGATCAGGAAGAACAGGTCGACACCGAGCCGGCCGAAGGCCAGATAGCGGTGCGAGTCCGGGAAGATCGCCTGGTACGGGCGCCCCCAGATGTGCTCCATCGTGTCCGGGGTCTGCCCGGTGAAGTGGAAGACCACCACCGCGACGGCGGCCAGGAACCGCAGCCCGTCCAGCGCGGCCAGCCGCTGCCCCTTGCCCCGCATGCTCGGGGCGGCCTCCTTCGGCTCGGAGGGCGCCTGTGTCACCCGGACATGTGCGGTGGCCAACTCCCCGGCGTGCCCCTCTTCGGCCTTGTCCGCCACCGCCGTGTCTTCCCTCAGGGTCATCCATCCACCATTTCAGCGCCAGTCTCTGTGTCCGTGCCGTACGAACTCACGTTCACACGACGACTGAGCAGTAAGAACGGTTGCCCCCACGTCTCCGGACAACTTTCGACCCTGCCACACACGACGCTCACACCTTTCATCGCCCGGACGTGACCGACCCCACCTCCACGCCCGTTCAAACAGCGTTAACAATGGACTGTGATCTCACCGGTCTCCGCGATTCCCCGGAGCGCCCACCGGCACAGGCCGGAGGCGACTCCCTACGTCGACCTCACCCGCGCCGAATGGAGCGCGCTGCGCGACAAGACGCCGCAGCCACTCACCGCCGAGGAGGTGGAGAAGCTGCGCGGCCTCGGCGACGTCATCGACCTCGACGAGGTGCGGGACATCTACCTCCCGCTCTCCCGCCTGCTCAATCTCTACGTCGGCGCCACCGACGGCCTCAGAGGCGCCCTGAACACCTTCCTGGGCGAGAAGGGCTCCCAGTCCGGGACCCCCTTCGTCATAGGCGTGGCCGGTTCGGTGGCCGTCGGCAAGTCCACCGTGGCCCGCCTGCTCCAGGCCCTGCTCTCCCGCTGGCCCGAGCATCCCCGCGTGGAGCTGGTCACCACCGACGGCTTCCTGCTGCCCACCAAGGAGCTGCAGGCCCGCGGACTGATGTCCCGGAAGGGCTTCCCCGAGTCCTACGACCGCCGCGCCCTGACCCGCTTCGTCGCCGACATCAAGGCCGGCAAGGACGAGGTCACCGCACCGGTCTACTCCCACCTCATCTACGACATCGTCCCCGGCGAGCGCCTCACCGTGCGCCGCCCGGACATCCTCATCGTCGAGGGCCTGAACGTCCTCCAGCCCGCCCTGCCCGGCAGCGACGGCCGCACCCGGGTCGGTCTCGCCGACTACTTCGACTTCAGCGTGTACGTCGACGCGAGCGGCGAGGACATCGAGCGCTGGTACCTGGAGCGGTTCAAGAAGCTGCGCCAGACCGCGTTCCAGAACCCGTCCTCGTACTTCCGCAAGTACACCCAGGTCTCCGAGCAGGAGGCGGTGGACTACGCGCGCGGGCTGTGGCGGACCATCAACAAGCCCAACCTGACCGAGAACATCGCCCCCACCCGCGGCCGGGCCACCCTCCAGCTCCGCAAGGGCCCCGACCACACCGTGCAGCGGCTGCGCCTTCGCAAGCTGTAGCGGGAGAGGTTGGATGGGCGCATGCTGCATCTGCGTCTGATCGTCCCGTCCGACCGCACGGACGAGGTGGTGCGCCTGATCGAGTCCACGGTCGGCACCACCCACCTCGTGGTCCTGCCCGGCGCCGCCCGCGACCCGGCCGGGGACGTGGTCACGTGCGACGTGGCACGGGAGGCGGGCGACGGCCTGCTCTCCCGGCTCCAGGAGCTCGGCATCGACCACTCCGGCTCCATCGCCGTGGACGACATCGGCCTGTCGCTGTCCCGGCGTGCCGACCGCGCCGAGGAGGAGGCGCCAGGCGAGGGCGCGGACGCCGTGCTGTGGGAGCACCTGGTCGAGGCGACGCACGAGGAGTCGACGCTGTCGGTGACCTACGTCGCCTTCCTCACCATCGCCACGATGATCGCTGCCTGCGGTGTGGTGCTGGACAACGCGGTGCTGATCGTGGGCGCGATGGCGGTGGGCCCGGAGTTCGGCCCGCTGGCCGGGATCAGCACCGCGCTGGTGCGCCGCAAGCCCCGGCTGGCGGCCCGCTCACTGCTCGCCCTGGTGGTGGGCTTCGCCGTCGCGATGGCACTGACGGTCGGCTTCAGCGTGCTGATGGACGCCGCCGGGCTGTTCAGCGAGGCCAAACTGGAGGGCGACCGGCCCAACACCGGGTTCGTGTACGCGCCGGACGCGTTCTCGTTCGTCGTGGCGCTGCTCGCGGGGGCGGCAGGGACGCTCTCCCTGACCTCGGCCAAGTCCGGCGCCCTGGTCGGCGTGGCCATCTCGGTCACCACCGTCCCGGCCGCCGCGAACGCGGCCGTGGCCCTCGCCTACGGGGACACCGCGCAGACCGTCGGCTCCAGCGAGCAACTGCTGCTGAACCTGTTCGGCATCGTGGTGGCGGGCGTGCTGACCCTCCTGGCCCAGAAGGCGTTCTGGGCCAGGAAGGGCAGGAAGAGCGGGACGGGCGGGACGGGCGGGAAGGGTACGAACGGCGCGAAGGCCGAAGCCGCTTAACCCAGCGCCGACTTGACCGCGTCCGCCAGCCGCCCGGCGATCGTGCGGGCCTGGTCGATGTCGGCCGCCTCCACCATGACCCGGACCAGCGGCTCGGTGCCCGAGGGGCGCAGCAACACCCGGCCGGTCCGGCCGAGTTCACGCTCGGCCTCGCCCACGGCGGCCGCGAGGTCGGCCGAGGTGCCCACCCGCGAGCGGTCCACGTCCGGGACGTTGACCAGCACCTGCGGCAGCCGGTCCATCACCGAGGCCAGCTCACGCAGCGCCCGGCCGGTCTCGGCGACCCGCGCCGCCAGCAGCAGGCCGGTCAGCGTGCCGTCACCGGTGGTGGCGTGGTCCAGGATGATGACGTGCCCGGACTGCTCGCCGCCGAGGGCGTAGCCGTGCTCCTTCATCTCCTCCAGCACGTACCGGTCGCCCACGGCCGTCTGCACCAGGTGGATGCCGGCCCGCTCCATGGCGAGCTTGAAGCCCAGGTTGGACATGACGGTGGCCACGACGGTGTCGGCGGACAGCGTGGAGCGCTCCCGCATCGCCAGCGCGAGCACGGCGAGGATCTGGTCGCCGTCGACCTCCTCGCCGGTGTGGTCCACGGCCAGGCAGCGGTCGGCGTCACCGTCGTGCGCGATGCCGAGGTCCGCGCCGTGCTCCAGCACCGCAGCCTTCAGCAGGCCCAGGTGGGTCGAGCCGCAGCCGTCGTTGATGTTGAGGCCGTCCGGCTCGGCACCGATGGTGACGATGGTGGCACCGGCGCGGGAGAACGCCTCCGGGGAGACGCCGGCGGCCGCGCCGTGCGCCTCGTCCAGGACGATCTTCAGCCCTTCGAGCCGGTTGGGCAGCACCGACAGCAGGTGGGTGACGTAGGTCTCGAAGCCCGCCTCGTAGTCCCGGACCCGGCCGACCCCGGCGCCGGTGGGGCGCTGCCAGGGCTCGCCGTGGCGGTGCGAGTCGTAGACGGCCTCGATACGGCCCTCCAGCTCGTCCGCGAGCTTGTGGCCGCCGCGGGCGAAGAACTTGATGCCGTTGTCCGGCATCGCGTTGTGGCTGGCGGACAGCATCACACCGAGGTCGGCGCCGAGCGCGCCGGTCAGGTGGGCGACGGCGGGCGTGGGCAGCACACCGACGCGGAGCACGTCCACGCCCGCGCTGGCGAGGCCCGCGACCACGGCGGCCTCCAGGAACTCCCCGGACGCGCGCGGGTCACGGCCCACCACGGCGGTCGGCCGATGGCCCTCGAACGTGCCCGCCTCGGCCAGCACGTGCGCCGCCGCGACGGACAGGCCGAGCGCCATCTCGGCCGTCAGGTCCGCGTTGGCGACGCCACGCACGCCGTCGGTACCGAAGAGTCGTCCCACTTGTCCTCCCGAGGAAGCGTCACTGCTGCCAGGAATCATGGCATGCGCCCGAGCATCCGATCACACAAGACTTTGAGCGTCTTGTGTCGTTATACGCCCTTGGCGGAGATAAACGAACGCCCCGGCGGCACACAGGGCGTGCCGCCGGGGCGTTCGGAGTACGCGCGAAGCGCCGCTGTTTAGCGCTTGCTGTACTGCGGAGCCTTGCGGGCCTTCTTGAGACCGGCCTTCTTGCGCTCGACCGCACGGTCGTCGCGCTTGAGGAACCCGGCCTTCTTCAGGGCGCCGCGGTTGTTGTCGACGTCCGCCTCGTTCAGCGCACGGGCGACACCGAGACGGAGCGCACCGGCCTGACCGGAGACACCGCCACCCGCGATGCGGGCGACGACGTCGTAACGGCCGTCGAGCTCGAGCACCTTGAAGGGCTCGTTGACTTCCTGCTGGTGCACCTTGTTCGGGAAGTAGTCCTCGAGGGTGCGACCGTTGATCTTCCACTTGCCGGTGCCCGGAACGATCCGGACGCGGGCGATGGCGTTCTTGCGACGGCCCAGGCCGGCGGCCGGCTGGGGCTCGCCGAAGCGGGACGCGAGGGACTCCGACGTGTACTCGCCCTCGACGGGGAGCTCGGTCTCGGTGGTGTAGCTCTCGATGTCGACGAGCTCAGTCTCTTCGACAGGCTGCTCGGGGGTGGTCTCGGCCACGATTCTCCTCAGATTCTCTTCAGTCTTAAAGGGTGGCCGGAATTACTGCGCGACCTGGGTGATCTCGAACGGCACCGGCTGCTGGGCAGCGTGCGGGTGCTGGTCACCCTTGTAGACCTTCAGCTTCGAGAGCATCTGACGGCCAAGGGAGTTCTTGGGGAGCATGCCCTTGACGGCCTTCTCGACGGCCTTCTCGGGGTTCTTGTCCAGCAGCTCGTCGTAACGGACGGAGCGCAGACCACCCGGGTAGCCGGAGTGGCGGTAAGCCATCTTCTGGGTCCGCTTGTTGCCGGACAGGTGCACCTTGTCGGCGTTGACGACGATGACGAAGTCACCGGTGTCGACATGCGGCGCGTAGATCGGCTTGTGCTTGCCCCGGAGAAGGGTCGCGGCGGTGGTGGCGAGACGACCCAGGACGATGTCCTGAGCGTCGATGACGTACCACTGGCGCGTCACATCGCCGGGCTTGGGGCTGTACGTACGCACGGTTCGTAGCCTTCGCTTCGAGTGAATGGTCCTGAACAGGTCACCGAAACGATCACGACAGCCTCGATCGCACTGCGGTGACGCAACCGCGTGCTGATCGCTGGTCATCGGCCCGGTGGACCGGTGTAAGGGCCCGTCCCGTGAGAATGAGCAAGCCAATACACAACGAGGAGCTAGGTTACCGGCCCGCCCCCGGACGGGTCAAAACGAGCTTGCCGGAAATCCACCCGGCCGCAATGTTCCCCCGTGCGCCGAAGGTCCCCGTATCGCCTCGGCGCCCGCTCCCCTCGGGCGCGCCGGGACCTCGCGACCCCCTCTAAGATGCGCCCCATGAGTTACGGGCAGGGGGGTCCCCAGTCTCAGTGGGACCCTTGGACACCTCAATCCCAGCAGCCGTGGAAGAGCGGCGACGACGACGGAACCCCGGACTGGGCCGCGCTCGCGGACGCCTCGGAGAACCGTAAGAAGCGTCGCAAGGTGCTGCTCATCGCGGGCGGCGTGCTCGCCACGGGCGCGATCGGCACCGCCGTCGCCATGGCCGTGTCGAACGCGGGCGGTGACAGCCGGGCCGGCGGTCCCTCCAGCCTGCCCGCGACCGCGTCCCTGCCGGGCGGCACGGCGACCACGGCCCCGTCCTTCGCCCCGACCAGCGCGCCACCGCCGCTGGACCCGAAGGACTTCATAGCCAGCGCCAACAAGGACACCGCCCCGCTGAGCCCGGAGACCCTGTTCCCCGGCACCCAGCTCACCATGGGCGAGACGGTGTACAAGAAGGGCGCCACCAGCGACAGCAAGAACTGCGCGTCCGGCGCGGGCGGCACCCTGGCCAAGGCGCTCGCCGCGGGCAAGTGCACCCGGCTGATGCGGGTCAGCTATGTGAAGGACGGCGTGGCCGTCACCGTGGGCGTCGCCGTCTTCGACAACGACACCGACGCCCAGCGCTTCAAGGACGGCGCCGACAAGAAGAGCATCGTCGCCGCCCTGCCCGGCAAGGGCGTCAAGGCGTTCTGCGACGCCGCGATCTGCCGTTCCACCACCAACACCCTCGGCCGGTACGCCTACTTCACCATCGCCGGGTTCACGAACGGCAAGGACGTGACGACCAAGGACACCAAGGTGTTCGCGGCGGGCAACGACCTGGCCCAGTTCTCCTTCCGCCAGATCCGGCGGCGCGGCGAGGCCCAGGCGTCGGCGGCCGCCGACCAGTAGCGGCCGCCCGCACTCCCCCGCTCGCCTCAGCAGCAGCCCGCCGACGGCAGCGAGCGCCGGTTGCGCGCCTCCTTGTTCCGGGCGGCCAGCAGCTCGTCGGCGGGGTAGCCGACCTCCTCCAGCGTCAGCCCGTGCGGCCGCACCACATGCACGGCGGAGTCCCGCACCCCGGCCGCCAGCACCTTCCCGGGCCACTCGGGCCCCCGGTGCCCGTCACCGGTGAACAGCAGGGCACCGATCAGCGAGCGCACCATGTTGTGGCAGAAGGCGTCCGCGCGCACGGTGGCCGTGATCACACCGTCCGCCCCGCGCACCAGGCTCAGCTCCTGGAGGGTGCGGATGGTGGTCGCGCCCTCACGCTTCTTGCAGTACGCGGCGAAGTCGTGCTCGCCGAGCAGGGCGCGGGCCGCCTCGTTCATCGCGTCCACGTCCAACGGCCAGTCGTGCCAGAGGACATGGTTGCGCAGCAGCGGGTCGACACCGCCGGGGTTGTCGGTGACGCGGTACGCGTAGCGCCGCCAGACAGCGGAGAAACGGGCGTTGAAGCCGGGCGGGGCCTCGGTCAGGGACCAGATCCGTACGTCCTTGGGCAGCCGGCCGGCCAGCCGCTTCAGCAGCTTCTCCCGGTGTTCGGCCCACACCGGCTCCGGCAGGTCGACATGGGCGACCTGGCCGCGCGCGTGCACCCCGGCGTCCGTCCGCCCGGCCACCGTCAGCTCGTACGTCTCCTTCGACCGGGTCACCGTGCGCAGGGCGTCCTCGATCTCGCCCTGCACGGTCCGCCGGCCGCCGGCCTGCTTGGCCCACCCGTGGAAGTCGGTGCCGTCGTAGGACAGGTCGAGGCGGATACGGACATGGCCGGGCTGTGCTTCGTCACTCACGCGGGAATCCTCTCAAAACACGAAAGCGGGCCCGCCCCCACAGGGACGGACCCGCTTCTCAGGCGTCAGCCTCAGGCGTCCTTGGACTCCTCGGCGGGAGCCTCGGTGGCCTCGGTCTGCTCGACCTTCGCCTCCTCGGACTCCTTGACCGCACGCTTGGTGGCGGCCTCGGCCTCGCCGGTGGCCTGCTGCGCGACCGTCAGCGCCTCGACCAGCTCGATGACAGCCATGGGCGCGTTGTCGCCACGACGGTTACCGATCTTGGTGATGCGGGTGTAACCACCGGGACGGTTCTCGTAGCGCGGGCCGATCTCGGCGAAGAGCGTGTGGACGACGCTCTTGTCCGTGATCACCTGGAGCACCTGACGGCGGTTGTGAAGGTCGCCCTTCTTCGCCTTGGTGACCAGACGCTCGGCGTACGGGCGCAGACGGCGCGCCTTCGCCTCGGTGGTGGTGATGCGGCCGTGCTCGAAGAGGCTCTTCGCGAGGTTCGCGAGCAGCAGCTTCTCGTGCGCGGCACTGCCGCCCAGACGGGCGCCCTTGGAAGGCTTCGGCATGATGTTTCTCCTCAGTGTCTGCCCCGGCCGTGTCAGGTACCGGAGTCAGTATCCGAGCGAGCGGTTGCTCGTCGGAGATCCGAGCCGGCCCCGAAGGGGCCCGCTCGGAAGGGGCGCGGGGAACTGCGCGACCGGCCACAGCCGGCCCGCAGACGCAGTACGGCCTCCCCGCGGAGCGCTTAGTACTGCTCGGTCTCCACGAAACCCGCGTCCGCGTCGTCGTCCGCGCCGAAGGCGTCGGCGGCGGCGGTCGGGTCGAACCCGGGAGGCGAGTCCTTGAGCGCGAGGCCCATGCCGGCCAGCTTCGCCTTGACCTCGTCGATCGACTTCGCACCGAAGTTGCGGATGTCGAGCAGATCGGCCTCGGAGCGGGCGACCAGCTCACCCACGGAGTGGATGCCCTCACGCTTGAGGCAGTTGTACGACCGAACGGTGAGCTCGAGCTCCTCGATCGGCAGCGCAAGATCAGCCGCCAGCGCGGCGTCCGTCGGGGACGGACCCATGTCGATGCCCTCGGCGTCGATGTTCAGCTCGCGGGCGAGACCGAACAGCTCGACCAGCGTCTTACCGGCGGAGGCCATGGCGTCACGCGGACGCATCGCCTGCTTGGTCTCGACGTCGACGATCAGCTTGTCGAAGTCGGTGCGCTGCTCGACACGCGTGGCCTCGACCTTATAGGTGACCTTGAGAACCGGCGAGTAGATGGAGTCGACCGGGATACGGCCGATCTCCTGGCCCACCTGCTTGTTCTGCACGGCGGAGACGTAGCCGCGACCGCGCTCGACGGTCAGCTCCATCTCCAGCTTGCCCTTGCCGTTGAGCGTGGCGAGGACGAGGTCGGGGTTGTGCACCTCGACACCGGCCGGGGGCGCGATGTCGGCGGCGGTGACCAGACCCGGGCCCTGCTTGCGCAGGTACATCACGACCGGCTCGTCGTGCTCCGAGGAGACCACGAGCTGCTTGATGTTGAGGATCAGGTCGGTGACGTCCTCCTTGACGCCCGGCACGGTGGTGAACTCGTGCAGGACACCGTCGACCCGGATGCTGGTGACAGCGGCACCGGGGATCGAGGAGAGGAGGGTACGGCGGAGGGAGTTGCCGAGGGTGTAACCGAAGCCCGGCTCCAGCGGCTCGATCACGAACCGGGAGCGGAACTCGTCGACGACCTCTTCGGTCAACGAGGGACGCTGAGCGATCAGCATGTGTGAATCCTTCAGTCAGGGGCGCCCGCTATTTGACGCCCGACTTGGTACTGCAAGGGTACGGGCGGCACGGCCCCGTGAGGAGCCGTACCGCCCGGAACCGCTAAACCAGCAGCGGAGCGCTGTGCGTCAGACGCGGCGGCGCTTCGGCGGGCGGCAGCCGTTGTGCGGGGTCGGGGTCACGTCCTGGATGGAACCGACCTCGAGGCCCGTGGCCTGCAGGGAGCGGATGGCGGTCTCACGACCGGAACCCGGACCCTTGACGAACACGTCGACCTTGCGCATGCCGTGCTCCTGGGCGCGGCGGGCAGCCGACTCGGCGGCCATCTGCGCGGCGAACGGCGTCGACTTCCGGGAACCCTTGAAGCCGACGTGGCCGGCGGAGGCCCAGGAGATCACGTTGCCGGACGGGTCCGTGATCGAGACGATCGTGTTGTTGAACGTGCTCTTGATGTGCGCGTGGCCGTGAGCGACGTTCTTCTTTTCCTTGCGGCGCACCTTCTTGGCAGCGCCCTGACGTCCCTTGGGGGGCATCTACAAACTCCTACGGGGAGGTGGTCGGTCCTACAGCGAAGACCGCTGATGAAGCGTTGTCCGCTGAGGACTACTTCTTGCCCGGCTTCTTCTTGCCGGCGATGGCGCGACGCGGGCCCTTGCGGGTGCGGGCGTTGGTGCTGGTGCGCTGACCGCGGACGGGCAGGCCGCGACGGTGACGGAGACCCTGGTAGCAACCGATCTCGACCTTGCGGCGGATGTCGGCCTGGATCTCGCGACGGAGGTCACCCTCGGTCTTGATGTTGTTGTCCACGTACTCGCGGATCGCGACGAGCTGCTCTTCGCTCAGGTCGCGGACGCGGGTGTTCGGGTCGACGCCGGTCGCAGCCAGCGTCTCCTGGGAGAGGGTCCGGCCGATGCCGAACACGTAGGTGAGGGCGACCTCCACGCGCTTTTCGCGCGGGATGTCAACACCGGAAACGCGTGCCATTCAATGGCTCCTGGTGATCCTTCGGAGGTCTTCCACAGAACCGGTTCCCGGCCGCCGTACGAGGTACGAACCGGGTCCTCGGCCTCCGACCGAGGGTGTCGAGCTGGTTGGCTCGGGCTCTGCGTATGAACAAATTCAGCTTGCGTCGCGCGAAACTCTGCGATGAGTGCAGAGGGTTCGGCCGTGCGTCAGCCCTGGCGCTGCTTGTGGCGCGGGTTGTCGCAGATGACCATGACCCGGCCGTGACGGCGGATCACCCTGCACTTGTCGCAGATCTTCTTGACGCTCGGCTTGACCTTCATGGGGTGAGGTTCTCCGGGTCAGTGCCATCACCCCGGCGCGAGCCGGGATGCGGGCAAGATCTACTTGTACCGGTAGACGATCCGGCCACGCGTCAGGTCGTACGGAGACAGCTCCACCACGACCCGGTCGTCAGGGAGGATGCGGATGTAGTGCATACGCATCTTGCCGCTGATGTGTGCCAGGACCTGGTGGCCGTTCTGGAGCTCGACCTTGAACATGGCGTTCGGAAGAGACTCGACGACAGTGCCCTCGATCTCGATGGCACCTTGCTTCTTGGCCACGCTTCGCCCTTCGAATCGACTACCTTGATCGACTCCCACACTTTTCCCTTACGGGCGCATGCGGACATGCGGGTGCACGAGAGCCGACGAGTCAGTCTACGTCAGCACACCCGGAAAAACGAATCGAAGAATTCTGCCCCACCCCCGAGATCATCATGCATCTCAGGGCGCGGCACGGCCGCACGGCTGTGGGCAATCGTTCGGCAGGGCGGAACGGGTGGGCACAGCCGCACCCGCGGCCGCCGTCGGCGGCCCGCCCCATCACTGCCCTAGGCGAGCGGGTCCGGTGCCGCGGTGACACCGTATTCCGCCAGCTTCGCCTTACCGCCGTCCGGGGCCGTAAGGACCAAGGGGCCCTGGTCGGTCAGAGCCACCGAGTGTTCCCAGTGGGAGGACCAGGTGCCGTCGGTGGTGATGACGGTCCAGTCGTCCTCGAGGACCTTCGTACGGGGGGTGCCGAGGGAGACCATGGGCTCGATGGCGAGGCAGAAGCCGGGGACCAGCTTGGGGCCCTTGCCGCGGCGCCGCTCGACGTAGTTCAGCAGGTGCGGGTCCATGTGCATCTCGGTGCCGATGCCGTGGCCGCCGTAGTCCTCGACGATGCCGTACTTGCCGCCGCCCGGCTTCGGCTGCCGGCGGATGTAGGTCTCGATCGCGCGGGAGATGTCGACCAGCCGGTTGCCCAGCTTCATCGCGGCGATCCCCGCCCACATCGATTCCTCGGTCACACGGGACAGCTCGACCAGCTCCGGGGCGTGCCCCGAGCCGACGAAGGCGGTGTAGGCCGCGTCACCGTGCCAGCCGTCCACGATCGCGCCGCAGTCGATGGAGATGATGTCGCCGTCGCCCAGGACGACGTTCTCGGAGGGGATGCCGTGCACCACGACGTCGTTCACCGACGTGCAGATGGTCGCGGGGAAGCCGCCGTACCCGAGGAAGTTCGACTTCGCGCCGTGCTCGTCCAGCACCTTGCGCGCCACGTCGTCCAGGTCCTTGGTGGTCGCGCCGGGCACCGCCGCCTCGCGGGTGGCCGCGTGGATCGCGGCGACGACCAGGCCCGCCGCCCGCATCTTCGCGATCTGCTCGGGGGTCTTGATCTGCACCATGGGGGCCTGCGCTCTCCGTCACTCGGACCGACTGGGTTACCTGCACAACACTACGGCCGCGGCGCCCTGGGCGGGCACCGCGGCCGGAAGGACCGGGGGTCTTACTCGCTGCCGGCCTTCTCGCGCTTGAGAGCCTCCAGCGCCCGCTTGGTGATCTCGTCCACCGGGCCCAGCGCGGGGATCGTCACGACGAGCCCCTGCGACTTGTAGTAGTCGATGATCGGCTCGGTCTGCGTGTGGTAGACCTCGAGCCGCTTGCGGACGGTGTCCTCGGAGTCGTCGTCCCGCTGGTACAGCTCGCCGCCGCAGACGTCGCAGACGCCCTCGTTCTTCGGCCCGCTGTACGTCACGTGGAACACGTGCGAGGAGTCCTTGCGGCAGATGCGCCGGCCGGCGATCCGCTTGACGACCTCTTCCTCCGGGACCTCCAGGTCCAGGACGGCGTCCAGCTTGATGCCCTCGCTCTGAAGCAGCTCGTCCAGCGCCTGGGCCTGGGAGACGTTGCGCGGGAAGCCGTCGAGCAGGAAGCCGTTCTCGGCGTCCGGCTGCTCCATGCGGTCCTTGGCCATGGCGATGGTGACCTCGTCCGGGACGAGGTTTCCCGCGTCCATGTAGGACTTGGCCAGCTTGCCCAGCTCCGTCTGCCGAGAGATGTTGGCGCGGAACAGGTCGCCCGTGGAGATGTGCGGGACGCCCAGCTTCTCGGCGAGACGGACGGCTTGCGTTCCCTTACCGGCACCCGGCGGCCCGACGAGGACGATACGCATCAGCGGAGGAACCCTTCGTAATTGCGCTGCTGGAGCTGGCTCTCGATCTGCTTCACCGTCTCGAGTCCGACACCCACGATGATCAGGATGCTGGTCCCGCCGAAGGGGAAGTTCTGACTTGCTCCGAAGCCCACCAACGCCATCGTCGGTACGAGAGCGATCAGACCCAGATACAGCGAGCCCGGCCAGGTGATCCGATTGAGTACGTAACTCAGGTACTCAGCGGTCGGCCGGCCTGCCCGGATACCCGGAATGAAGCCACCATACTTCTTCATGTTGTCGGCGACTTCCTCGGGGTTGAAGGAGATCGCCACGTAGAAGAACGCGAAGAACACGATGAGAAGGAAGTACATCGTGATGTAGATCGGGTGGTCGCCCTTGGTCAGGTTCGCCGTGACCCAGCGCTTCCAGCCCGAGTCCCCGCCCGCGAACTGCGCGATCAGTGCCGGGATGTAGAGCAGCGACGAGGCGAAGATGACCGGGATCACACCGGCCTGGTTGACCTTCAGCGGGATGTACGTCGACGTACCCCCGTAGGACCGGCGGCCGATCATGCGCTTCGCGTACTGCACCGGGATGCGGCGCTGGGCCTGCTCCACGAAGACCACGAGCGCGACCATGACCAGGCCGACCAGGATGACGGTGCCGAACTCGATCCAGCCGCCGGCCAGCGTGCCCTGCTTCTTGATGGCCCACAGCGCGGACGGGAAGGTCGCGGCGATCGAGATGAACATCAGGATCGACATGCCGTTGCCGATACCGCGGTCGGTGATCAGCTCACCGAGCCACATCACCAGCGCCGTACCGGCGGTCATGCAGATCACCATGGTGATCGTGGTGAAGATCGCCTGGTCCGGGACGATGTTCCCGGCGACCGTGCAGCCACTGAACAGCGCGCCGCTGCGGGCGGTGGCCACCAGGCCGGTGCCCTGCAGGATGGCGAGCGCCACGGTCAGGTAGCGCGTGTACTGCGTGATCTTCGCCGTACCGGACTGACCCTCCTTCTTGAGGGCCTCCAGACGCGGGATCACCACGGTGAGGAGCTGAAGGATGATGCTCGCCGTGATGTACGGCATGATGCCGAGGGCGAAGATCGTGATCTGGAGCAGCGCTCCACCACTGAACATGTTGACCAGGCCGAAGAGGCCCTGGTTGCCGGAGGCCTCGGTCACGCAGGTCTGGACGGCCTTGTAATTGACGCCGGGGATCGGGATGTGGGTACCGACCCGGTAGACCACGATGATGCCCAGCGTGAAGAGCAGCTTCTTGCGCAGGTCGGGCGTCCTGAACGCCCGGGCGAACGCGGTGAGCACGGTGCCTCCTGCGACCCCCGCGCAACTGCGTCAAGGGTGACGGTCTAGAGGTTCGACGAATAAGTGGAAGGGAACAGCGCTGGCCACCTTACCGGCGACACCGCCCCCCTAGGAACGACCAACCGGGGATACCCCATTGTGGGGTATCCCCGGTCGGGATCGTCTACGTCATCGAGTGACCTTGAGGGACCCTTGAGGGCCTCAGACCAGCTCGGTGACCGTACCGCCGGCAGCGGCGATCTTCTCCTTGGCGGAACCGGAGACGGCGTCGACCGTCACCTGCAGCGCCACGGAGATCTCGCCCTGGCCCAGGACCTTGACGAGGCTGTTCTTGCGAACGGCACCCTTGGCCACCAGACCCTCGACGGTGACCTCGCCACCCTCGGGGTAGAGCGCGGCCAGCTTGTCGAGGTTCACGACCTGGAACTCGGTCTTGAACGGGTTCTTGAAGCCCTTCAGCTTCGGAAGACGCATGTGGAGGGGCATCTGGCCACCCTCGAAGCGCTCCGGAACCTGGTAACGGGCCTTCGTGCCCTTGGTACCACGACCGGCCGTCTTACCCTTCGACGCCTCACCACGACCAACACGGGTCTTGGCGGTCTTGGCGCCGGGGGCCGGACGGAGGTTGTGGATCTTGAGCGGGTTCTGCTCCGCCATGATCAGTCGACCTCCTCGACCGTCACGAGGTGGCGGACGGTGTGCACCATGCCGCGGAACTCGGGGCGGTCCTCCTTGACGACCTGCGTGTTGATCCCCTTGAGACCAAGGGAACGCAGGGTGTCGCGGTGGTTCTGCTTGCTGCCGATGTAGGACTTGACCTGCGTGATCTTGAGCTGCGCCATTACGCACCAGCCCCGGCACGCGCACGCAGCAGAGCCGCGGGGGCGACGTCCTCGAGCGGCAGGCCACGGCGGGCCGCGACCTCCTCGGGACGCTGCAGGCCCTTGAGGGCCGCCACGGTCGCGTGCACGATGTTGATCGCGTTGTCGGAGCCCAGGGACTTCGACAGGATGTCGTGGATACCGGCGCACTCGAGCACGGCACGCACCGGACCACCGGCGATAACACCGGTACCCGGAGACGCGGGCTTGAGCAGCACGACGCCGGCAGCCTTCTCACCCTGGATGGGGTGCGGGATGGTGCCCTGGATACGGGGGACCTTGAAGAAGTGCTTCTTGGCCTCCTCAACACCCTTGGCGATGGCGGCCGGCACCTCCTTGGCCTTGCCGTAACCGACACCCACGGTGCCGTCACCATCGCCCACCACGACCAGCGCGGTAAAGCTGAAGCGACGACCACCCTTCACAACCTTGGCGACACGGTTGATCGCGACAACGCGCTCAACGTAAGCGGTCTTCTCGGCGGCGGCTGCGCCGCCGTCACGGCCCTTCCGGTCCCGCCGCTCGCCGCCACCGGCACCGCCACCGCGGCGCTGGGGTCCAGCCATTGGAATTACCTCTCTCTGTTTCCGCTAGCTACGGAACCGGCTCAGAACTTCAGGCCGGCTTCGCGGGCGGCGTCCGCCAGGGCGGCGATGCGCCCGGCGTACTGGTTGCCACCACGGTCGAACACGACAGCCTCGACACCGGCGGCCTTGGCACGCTCGGCGACCAGGGCGCCGACCTGCTTGGCCTGCGCGGACTTGTCGCCCTCGCCGCTCCGGACCGACGCGTCCAGCGTGGACGCGGAGGCCAGGGTGTGGCCCTTGAGGTCGTCGATCACCTGCGCCACGATGTGACGGTTGGAGCGGGTCACGACCAGACGCGGACGCTCCGCCGTACCGGAGATGTTCTTGCGAATCCGGATGTGGCGGCGCTTGATCGCGGCGCGCTTGTAGGCGTCGCCCTTGAGGATCTTCTGTCCGTATGCCATGGCTTACTTACCCGCCTTTCCGACCTTGCGGCGGATGACTTCGCCCTCGTACTTGACACCCTTGGCCTTGTACGGGTCAGGCTTGCGCAGCTTGCGGATGTTGGCCGCAACCTCGCCGACCTTCTGCTTGTCGATGCCCTCGACCTGGAAGCGGGTCGGGCTCTCCACCTTGAAGGTGATGCCCTCGGGCGCCTCGACGACGATCGGGTGGCTGTAGCCGAGCGCGAACTCGAGGTTCGAGCCCTTGGCCGTGACGCGGTAACCGACACCGCTGATCTCGAGCTTCTTCACGTAACCCTGGGTCACGCCGGTGATCATGTTCGCCACCAGCGTGCGGGACAGGCCGTGCAGGGCCTTGTTCTGACGCTCGTCGTTGGGACGGGTCACCGCGAGGGTGCCGTCCTCATCCCTGACGATGTCGATCGGCGCGACGACGGTGTGGGTCAGCGAGCCCTTGGGGCCCTTGACCGCGACCGTACGGCCGTCGATGGTGACGTCCACGCCGGCGGGAACCGTGATGGGGAGCTTGCCAATACGCGACATAGCTGTTTCCTCCGTTCCCTTCCGTTACCAGACGTAGGCGAGGACTTCCCCACCCACGCCCTTCTTGCCGGCCTGCTTGTCGGTGAGGAGACCGTGCGACGTGGAGATGATCGCCACGCCCAGGCCGCCGAGCACCTTCGGCAGGTTGGTGGACTTCGCGTAAACCCGGAGACCGGGCTTGGAGATGCGCTTGATCCCCGCGATGGAGCGCTCACGGTTGGGGCCGAACTTCAGCTCCAGGACGAGGTTCTTGCCGACCTCGGCGTCCTCGACCTTCCAGCCCGTGATGAAGCCCTCCTGCTGGAGGATCTCTGCGATGTGAGACTTGATCTTCGAGGACGGCATCGTCACGGAGTCGTGGTATGCCGAGTTCGCGTTCCGCAGACGCGTAAGCATGTCTGCGATCGGATCAGTCATGGTCATGAATTGGCCTTCGGCCTCTCTCGCCGGGGTTTCCTGGTGCGCCATCCCTCTCCCCGATCCGGGACGGGACGGGTGCGGCGCGGTGGACCTACGGCGTAGTAAGTCGTACGGGCGCGACAGACGCCCGACCCCGCAAGCCTACGGCATGTGGGGGCGGGCCCCTGTCGACCCAGTTGCTTACCGAGAGCTTCAGGAATCCCTGTTAAGGGGATTACCAGGAGCTCTTGGTCACGCCCGGCAGCTCGCCACGGTGAGCCATCTCACGAAGGCACACGCGGCAGAGGCCGAACTTGCGGTACACGGAGTGCGGACGGCCGCAGCGCTGGCAGCGCGTGTAGCCACGCACCCCGAACTTGGGCTTGCGAGCAGCCTTAGCGATAAGAGCCTTCTTCGCCATCTCGCTCACGCCTCCTTGAACGGGAAGCCGAGGTGACGAAGGAGCGCGCGGCCCTCAGCGTCGTTGGTCGCCGTGGTGACCACGGTGATGTCCATACCCCGGACGCGGTCGATCTTGTCCTGGTCGATCTCGTGGAACATGACCTGCTCCGTGAGACCGAAGGTGTAGTTGCCACGGCCGTCGAACTGCTTGGGGGACAGGCCGCGGAAGTCGCGGATGCGCGGGAGCGCCAGCGACAGGGTGCGGTCCAGGAACTCCCACATGCGGTCGCCACGGAGCGTGACGTGGGCACCGATCGGCTGACCCTCGCGCAGCTTGAACTGCGCGATGGACTTGCGGGCCTTGGTGACGGCCGGCTTCTGACCGGTGATCGTGGTGAGGTCGCGGATGGCGCCCTCGATCAGCTTGGAGTCGCGGGCGGCGTCGCCCACACCCATGTTGACCACAATCTTGACGAGGCCGGGGATCTGCATGACGTTCTCGTACTTGAACTCGTCACGCAGCTTGCCCGCGATCTCCTCGCGGTACTTCGTCTTCAGACGCGGAGTGGTGGTGGTAGCCATCAGATGTCCTCACCCGTCCGCTTGGCAACGCGGATCTTGTTGCCTTCGTCGTCGAAGCGGTAGCCGACACGCGTGACGACCTTGTTGCCATCCTTCTCAACGACCAGCTGGACGTTGGAGACGTGGATGGGCGCCTCGGTCGTGACGATGCCGCCCGCCTGCGAACCGCTGGCGGTGGGGCCGGCCTTGGTGTGCTTCTTGACCCGGTTGACACCCTCGACCAGGACACGCTCGTCGCGCGGGTAAGCGGCAATGACCTTGCCCTGCTTGCCCTTGTCCTTACCGGTGATGACCTGGACCAGGTCGCCCTTCTTGATCTTCATGCTTACAGCACCTCCGGCGCGAGCGAGATGATCTTCATGAACTTCTTCTCGCGCAGCTCACGGCCGACGGGGCCGAAGATACGGGTGCCGCGAGGGTCGCCGTCGTTCTTGAGAATGACAGCGGCGTTCTCGTCGAAGCGGATGTACGAGCCGTCCGGACGGCGGCGCTCCTTGACGGTGCGAACGATGACCGCCTTGATGACGTCACCCTTCTTCACGTTGCCGCCGGGGATCGCGTCCTTGACGGTGGCGACGATGACGTCACCGATGCCCGCGTAGCGGCGACCGGAGCCACCGAGCACACGGATGCAAAGGATCTCCTTCGCACCAGTGTTGTCGGCGACACGCAGCCGCGACTCCTGCTGGATCACGTCTATCTCCTGTTTGTCTGCCGGTTCCCGGCCGGGGTCCTGTCAGAGACCCCGACCGAGCCTGGCGGAACTGTCCTGCGAGTTTTCCTCGCAGGAATTACTTGGCCTTCTCGAGGATCTCGACGATGCGCCAGCGCTTCGTCGAGGACAGCGGCCGGGTCTCCGCGAGGAGGACACGGTCGCCGACGCCGGCGGCGTTCTGCTCGTCGTGAGCCTTGAGCTTGTTCGTACGGCGGATGACCTTGCCGTACAGCGCGTGCTTCACGCGGTCCTCGACAGCGACGACGACGGTCTTGTCCATCTTGTCGCTGACGACGAGACCCTCGCGGGTCTTGCGGAAGCCGCGGGCCTCTGCGTTCTCAGTCACGTTCTTCTCGCTCATGCGTTCTCCACCGTCTCGATGCCCAGCTCACGCTCGCGCATCAGGGTGTAGATCCGCGCGATGTCCTTGCGGACCGCCTTCAGACGGCCGTGGTTCTCGAGCTGACCAGTCGCCGCCTGGAAGCGGAGATTGAACAGCTCTTCCTTGGCCTCGCGGAGCTTCGCAAGAAGCTCCTCGTTGCCCAGCTCGCGCAGCTCGGACGCCTTGGTACCGGCCGACATCACGCTTCACCTGCCTCGCGCTTGACGATCCGGCACTTCATCGGCAGCTTGTGAGCCGCACGAGTGAGGGCCTCACGCGCAATCTTCTCGTTGGGGTACGACAGCTCGAACATGACGCGTCCGGGCTTGACGTTGGCGATCCACCACTCCGGCGAACCCTTACCGGAACCCATGCGGGTCTCGGCAGGCTTCTTGGTGAGGGGACGGTCCGGGTAGATGTTGATCCAGACCTTGCCGCCACGCTTGATGTGGCGGGTCATGGCGATACGAGCCGCTTCGATCTGACGGTTCGTCACATACGCCGGGGTCAGCGCCTGGATGCCGTACTCGCCGAACGCGACCTGCGTGCCACCCTTGGCCATACCACTGCGCTTCGGGTGGTGCTGCTTGCGGTGCTTGACCCTACGGGGGATCAGCATGACGGTCAGGCCTCCGTTCCGGTGCTCTCAGCCGGAGCGGCGGCAGCGGGAGCCTCGGCCTTGGGGGCCTCGGCGCCAGCAGCCTGCTGCGGCTTGCGACCGCGCCCACCACGCTCGCCACCACGGCCACCACGGGCCGGGCGGTCGGCGCCGCCACGGGCCGGGCGGTTACCCGCACGGGCCGCAGCGTTCTCGGCGCGGACCTCGGCGATGTTCTTGACGTCGCCCTTGTAGATCCAGACCTTCACGCCGATGCGGCCGAAGGTCGTCTTGGCCTCGAAGAAGCCGTAGTCCACGTTCGCGCGGAGCGTGTGCAGGGGCACACGGCCCTCGCGGTAGAACTCCGAGCGGGACATCTCGGCGCCACCGAGGCGGCCACCGCACTGGATCTTGATGCCCTTGGCGCCCGCCTTCATCGCCGACTGCATGCTCTTACGCATGGCACGACGGAAGGAGACACGCGAGGAAAGCTGCTCGGCGACGGCCTGGGCCACGAGCTGGGCATCCGTCTCGGGGTTCTTGACCTCGAGGATGTTCAGCTGGACCTGCTTGCCCGTCAGCTTCTCGAGCTGACCGCGGATCTTGTCGGCCTCCGCACCGCGGCGGCCGATGACGATGCCCGGACGCGCGGTGTGGATGTCGACGCGGACACGGTCACGGGTGCGCTCGATCTCCACCTTGGAGATGCCCGCGCGCTCCATGCCCTGCGTCAGCATGCGACGGATGGCCACGTCTTCCTTGACGTAGTCCTTGTAGAGCTTGTCGGCGTACCAACGCGACTTGAAGTCGGTCGTGACACCGAGCCGGAACCCGTGCGGGTTTACCTTCTGGCCCATTACCGGGTTCCTTCCTTGCTGCTGACGACCACGGTGATGTGGCTGGTCCGCTTGCGGATCCGGTAGGCACGGCCCTGGGCGCGCGGCCGGAACCGCTTCAGGGTCGGGCCCTCGTCGACGTAGGCCTCGGAAATGAAGAGGCTGTCGGCGTCGGTGTGGTCGTAGTTGTGCGCGGCGTTGGCGATGGCGCTGTCGAGCACCTTGCCGACCGGCACGGAGGCTGCCTGCGGAGCGAATCGCAGAACAGCCTGAGCCTCCGTGGCATCCATGCCACGGATAAGGTCCACCACGCGGCGGGCCTTCATGGGCGTAACGCGGATGTACCGCGCCTGGGCCCTGGCTTCCATGGTTGTCCCTCTCAGTTACTTACGTGTCTGAATGCGATCCGCTACTAGCGGCGCTTCGACTTCCGGTCGTCCTTGACGTGGCCGCGGAAGGTGCGCGTCGGCGAGAACTCGCCGAGCTTGTGGCCGACCATCGACTCGGTGACGAACACCGGGATGTGGGTCTTGCCGTTGTGCACCGCGATCGTGTGGCCGAGCATGGCCGGGACGATCATCGAGCGACGGGACCAGGTCTTGATGACGTTCTTGGAACCGGCTTCGTTCTGGACGTCCACCTTCTTGAGCAGGTGGTCGTCGACGAAGGGTCCCTTCTTCAAGCTACGAGGCATCTCAACCCGTCCTTAGCGCTTCTTGTTCGTCTTGCGGCGGCGGACGATGTACTTGTTCGACGCCTTCTTGGGCGAACGAGTACGGCCTTCCTTCTTGCCCCACGGGGACACAGGGTGGCGACCACCGGAGGTCCGGCCCTCACCACCACCGTGCGGGTGGTCGACCGGGTTCATGACCACACCACGGACGGTCGGGCGAACGCCCAGCCACCGCTTACGGCCGGCCTTACCCCAGTTGATGTTGCTCTGCTCGGCGTTGCCGACCTCACCGACGGTGGCGCGGCAGCGCACGTCGACGAGACGGATCTCGCCGGACGGCATGCGGAGGTGGGCCATGGAGCCCTCCTTCGCAAGGAGCTGCACGGACGCACCGGCGGAGCGGGCGAACTTGGCACCGCCACCGGGACGGAGCTCGATCGCGTGGATCGTGGTACCGACCGGGATGTTGCGGAGCGCCAGGTTGTTGCCCGGCTTGATGTCGGCGCCCGGACCGTTCTCGACGCGGTCGCCCTGCTGCAGGTTGCGCGGGGCGAGGATGTAGCGCTTCTCGCCGTCCGCGTAGTGCAGCAGCGCGATGCGCGCGGTGCGGTTGGGGTCGTACTCGATGTGCGCGACCTTCGCCGGCACGCCGTCCTTGTCGTGACGACGGAAGTCGATCACTCGGTAGGCGCGCTTGTGTCCGCCACCCTGGTGGCGAACGGTCACACGACCGGCGTTGTTACGGCCGCCCTTGCTGTGCAGCGGGCGGACCAGCGACTTCTCCGGCGTGGACCGCGTGACCTCGACGAAGTCGGCGACGCTGGCGCCACGACGGCCCGGCGTAGTCGGCTTGTACTTGCGGATTCCCATTTCTCAGTCCTCGTCCGATATCGGACGATCCAGACCGCCGTCAGGCGGTCGGACCGCCGAAGATGTCGATACGGTCGCCCTCGGCGAGGGTCACGATCGCACGCTTGCTGCCGGCACGCTGACCGAAACCGGTCTTCGTGCGCTTGCGCTTGCCCTGGCGGTTGATCGTGTTGACCCCGGTGACCTTGACGTCGAAGACCGCCTGGACGGCCTGCTTGATCTGGGTCTTGTTGGCGTTCGGGGCGACGATGAACGTGTACTTGCCCTCGTCGAGGAGCGCGTAGCTCTTCTCCGAGACGACCGGCTTGAGCAGCACGTCACGGGGGTCCGTGAAGGACTTGCTCAGCGGGGTCTCGACCGTGTTCTTGCCCTCGGTGGCGTGACGCTTCGCCTTGGCGACGCGCGCGGCCTTGGCGGCCTTGGCGGCCTTCGAGGCGATGCTCGGGTGGCGCGTAGCCATCAGGCTTCGCTCCCTTCGGTGTCATTGGCCTTCGGGCCGGACACGAAGGACTCGAAAGCGGCCTGGGTGAAGACCACGTCGTCCGAGACGAGAACGTCGTACGTGTTCAGCTGGCCCGGCTCCAGGATGTGGACCTGGGGCAGGTTGCGCGCGGAAAGCAGCGCGGCCTCGTCGGAGCGCTCGATGACCAGGAGCACGTTCTTGCGCTCGCTGACCTTGCCGAGGAAGCTCTTCGCGGCCTTGGTGGAGGGGGTGTCGCCCTCGACCACGCCGGTGATGACGTGGATACGAGCGTTGCGGGCCCGGTCGGTGAGGGCGTGGCGCAGGGCCGCGGCCTTCATCTTCTTCGGGGTCCGCTGCGAGTAGTCACGCGGCGTGGGGCCGTGGACGACGCCACCGCCGGCGAACTGCGGCGCACGGGTCGAACCCTGGCGCGCGCGGCCGGTGCCCTTCTGACGGTAGGGCTTCCTACCGCCACCGCGGACCTCGCCACGACGCTTGACCTTGTGCGTGCCCTGACGGGCGGCAGCAAGCTGCGCGACGACGACCTGGTGAAGCAGCGGAACGCTGATCTTCTCCACGTCGAAGATCTCGGCCGGGAGCTCGACGGTCCCGGCGTTGTCGCCAGAGGGCGACAGAATGTCAATGGTGCTCATAGTCCTCAGGCCCCCTTGGCCGCGGTGCGGACCAGGACGAGGCCGCCGTTCGGACCAGGAACCGCGCCCTTGATGAGGAGCAGGCCCTTCTCCGCGTCAACGGCGTGAACGGTCAGGTTCTGGGTGGTGACCCGCTCGTTGCCCATGCGACCCGCCATGCGCATGCCCTTGAAGACACGACCGGGGGTGGCACAGCCACCGATGGAACCGGGCATGCGGTGCACACGGTGGGCACCGTGGGACGCCTTGCCACCCTTGAAGTTGTGGCGCTTCATGACACCCGCGAAGCCCTTGCCCTTGCTCTTCGCGGTGACGTCGACCTTGACGCCCGACTCGAAGACCTCGGCAGTGATCTCCTGACCCAGCGTGTAGTCGCTGGCGTCGGAGGTGCGGAGCTCCACCAGGTGGCGGCGCGGGGTGACGTCGGCCTTGGCGAAGTGGCCCTTGAGGGGCTTGTTCACCTTGCGCGGGTCGATCTCGCCGAAGGCGATCTGGACCGACTCGTAGCCGTCGACGTCGTTCGTACGGACCTGGGTGACGACGTTGGGGCCGGCCTTGACGACGGTGACCGGAACAACACGGTTGTTCTCGTCCCACACCTGCGTCATGCCGAGCTTCTCGCCCAGGATGCCCTTGATCTGCTTAGCCATTCTCAGATCACCGACCCTTAGAGCTTGATCTCGATGTCGACACCGGCCGGGAGGTCGAGTCGCATCAGGGAGTCAACGGTCTTGGGCGTCGGGTCGAGGATGTCGATCAGGCGCTTGTGCGTGCGCATCTCGAAGTGCTCGCGCGAGTCCTTGTACTTGTGCGGCGACTTGATGACGCAGTACACGTTCTTCTCAGTGGGCAGCGGCACCGGGCCCGCGACCGACGCACCAGTGCGGGTCACCGTCTCGACGATCTTCTTCGCCGAGGAGTCGATGACCTCGTGGTCGTAGGCCTTGAGCCGGATGCGGATCTTCTGTCCCGCCATGGCTACTCAGTAGTCCTGTCTTCTCTCACGCTCTGGAACCCGGCAGTTTCACACTGCCTTCTCTCCGACCCACGCGGTCGGGCGTGTCGCACTGCCGCTGACGCGGATGCCCATCACTGGAACATCCCTCCAGGGAATGCACACGGCCCTACCGGAACCGCGGGCCGGGGGCGGAAGGCCCACCGGGCGCCTGGTCGGTATTGCGCCCACGCTTCCCGGAAGATTCCCGTACGTCCAACCCCAGGGGGTTGACGAGTACTGTGGGACTCGCTTCCGGTCCTCCCGGCGGGAGGCGCGCAGCATCAACACTCGACCGAGCAACTCCGACAGTCTGCCATATGGCCTACCCCCCTGGCCAATCGAGCCGAGTAGATTACCCCGATAGTGACGCAGGTCAAACTCCCTCCGCGCCAAGGGCTCACATCAACTCCCGCGCGAGGTAGGGGAAACGGTCGAAAACGCCCCTCGCGCCCGCTCAACGCCCTGTGAGGCGGCCGGGCATGCGAGGCCCCTCCCCCGGACTCCCCCGCGCCACAGGCGCCACCAGATCCGTCAGCGCTGCCGGCCCGGCACGACACCGGCAACAGCAAAGAGGCCCGCACGACCTGAGTCGTGCGGGCCTCTCTGGGTCAGTCAACGACCCTCAAGCAAGAGGTACTTACTTGACGATCTTGGTGACCTGGCCGGCGCCCACCGTGCGGCCACCCTCGCGGATGGCGAACTTCAGGCCCTCTTCCATGGCGACGGGCTGGATGAGCGAAACGGTCATCTCAGTGTTGTCGCCCGGCATGACCATCTCGGTGCCCTCGGGGAGGGTCACGACGCCGGTCACGTCCGTGGTGCGGAAGTAGAACTGCGGGCGGTAGTTGTTGAAGAACGGCGTGTGGCGGCCACCCTCGTCCTTGGACAGGATGTAGGCCTGGGCCTCGAACTCGGTGTGCGGGGTGACCGAACCGGGCTTGATGATGACCTGGCCGCGCTCGACGTCCTCGCGCTTGATGCCGCGGAGCAGCAGACCGACGTTCTCACCGGCCTGGCCCTCGTCGAGCAGCTTGCGGAACATCTCGATGCCGGTGACCGTGGTGGTGGTCTTCTCCGGCTTGATGCCCACGATGTCGACGGTCTCGTTGACCTTGAGGACACCACGCTCGATACGACCGGTGACGACGGTGCCACGACCGGTGATCGTGAAGACGTCCTCGATCGGCATCAGGAACGGCTTGTCGACGTCACGCTCGGGCTGCGGGATGTTCTCGTCGACGGCCTTCATCAGGTCGAGGACGGTGTTGCCCCACTCCTTGTCGCCCTCGAGCGCCTTGAGCGCCGAGACCTTGACGACCGGCAGGTCGTCGCCCGGGAACTCGTACTCGGAGAGGAGCTCACGGACCTCGAGCTCGACGAGCTCCAGGATCTCCTCGTCGTCCACCATGTCGGCCTTGTTCAGGGCGACGACGATGTACGGAACACCGACCTGGCGGGCCAGGAGCACGTGCTCCTTGGTCTGCGGCATCGGGCCGTCGGTGGCGGCGACCACGAGGATCGCGCCGTCCATCTGCGCGGCACCGGTGATCATGTTCTTGATGTAGTCCGCGTGACCGGGGCAGTCGACGTGGGCGTAGTGACGCGTCTCGGTCTGGTACTCGACGTGCGCGATCGAGATCGTGATACCGCGCTGGCGCTCCTCGGGAGCCTTGTCGATCTGGTCGAAGGCCGAGGCCTCGTTCAGGTCGGGGTACGCGTCGTGCAGCACCTTGGTAATGGCGGCCGTGAGGGTCGTCTTACCGTGGTCGATGTGACCGATGGTGCCGATGTTGACGTGCGGCTTAGTCCGCTCGAACTTCGCCTTCGCCACTGGGTCCTCCTGTGGAGTGGTTCTGGTACGCCTTACTCATCGGCGCCAGGTGATCTTTGCTGGGATGCCGCCCGCCGGGGTCTTTCCGAGTGGTCCGACCCCGGCGTTCGGTGTCAAGCCTAAAGCGTGTAAACGGGGTGCGTTACTCGCCCTTGGCCTTCGCGATGATCTCCTCGGCGACGTTCCGGGGAACCTCGGCGTAGGAGTCGAACTGCATCGAGTAGCTTGCGCGACCCGAGGTCTTGCTGCGGAGGTCTCCGACGTAGCCGAACATCTCCGAGAGGGGCACGAGGCCCTTCACGACGCGGGCACCGGCCCGCTCCTCCATGGCCTGGATCTGGCCACGGCGGGAGTTGATGTCGCCGATGACCTCACCCATGTAGTCCTCGGGCGTGGTGACCTCGACGGCCATCATCGGCTCGAGCAGTACGGGCGAAGCCTTGCGCGCGGCCTCCTTGAAGGCCTGCGAACCGGCGATCTTGAAGGCGAGCTCGGAGGAGTCGACCTCGTGGTAGCCACCGTCGAGAAGGATGACGCGGACGCCAGTCATCTCGTAGCCGGCCAGGATGCCGAACTGCATGGCCTCCTGCGCACCGGCGTCCACCGAAGGGATGTACTCCTTCGGGATACGGCCACCGGTGACCTTGTTCACGAACTCGTAGGACGAGTCGCCGCCCTCGATCGGCTCGATCGCGATCTGCACCTTGGCGAACTGACCGGTACCACCGGTCTGCTTCTTGTGCGTGTAGTCGAGTCGCTCGACGGCCTTGCGGATCGTCTCGCGGTACGCGACCTGCGGCTTGCCGACGTTGGCCTCGACCTTGAACTCACGGCGCATACGGTCGACCAGCACCTCGAGGTGCAGCTCGCCCATGCCACCGATGATGGTCTGGCCGGTCTCCTCGTCCGAGTGGACCTGGAAGGACGGGTCCTCCTCGGCCAGGCGCTGGATCGCGACGCCCAGCTTCTCCTGGTCACCCTTCGACTTGGGCTCGATGGCGACCTGGATGACCGGCGCCGGGAAGTCCATGGACTCCAGGATGACCGGGTTCTTGTCGTCGGACAGCGTCTCACCGGTGGTGGTCTGCTTCAGGCCCATGACGGCGACGATGTCGCCGGCGCCCACCGACTCGATCTCCTCACGCTTGTTCGCGTGCATGCGGTAGATCTTGCCGATGCGCTCCTTCTTGCCCTTGACGGAGTTCAGCACCGAGGTGCCGGACTCCAGGCGGCCCGAGTAGACCCGGACGAAGGTGAGCTTGCCGAGGTGCGGGTCGCTCATGATCTTGAACGCCAGCGCCGACAGCGGCTCGTCCTCGGACGGCTTGCGCTTGACGACGACCTCGGGGTCCTTGACGTCGTGGCCCTCGATGGCCTCGACGTCGAGCGGGGTCGGCAGGTAGCGCACGACCGCGTCGAGCAGGGGCTGGACGCCCTTGTTCTTGAACGCGGTGCCACAGAACACCGGGGTGACCGTGACGCCCTCGGACTTGCCGGACGCGATGGTGATGCGACGAATCGCGGCGTAGAGCTGCTCCTCGGTGGGCTCCTGGCCCTCCAGGAACAGCTCCATGATCTCGTCGTCGTGCTCGGCGACGGTCTCGACCAGCTTGCCGCGGTACTCCTCGGCCGCCTCGACGTGCGTGGCCGGGATGTCGACGACGTCGTACATCTCGCCCTTGGCCGCCTCGGCGGACCACACGAGCGCCTTCATGCGGACGAGGTCCACAACGCCCTGGAAGTCCATCTCGGCACCGATCGGGAGCTGCATGATGATCGGAACAGCGCCGAGGCGGTCCTTGATCATGTCCACGCAGCGGTGGAACTCGGCGCCGGTACGGTCCAGCTTGTTGACGAAGCAGATGCGCGGCACGCCGTAACGGTCGGCCTGACGCCACACCGTCTCGGACTGCGGCTCGACACCGGCCACACCGTCGAACACCGTCACGGCGCCGTCGAGCACGCGGAGCGAACGCTCCACCTCGACGGTGAAGTCGACGTGACCCGGGGTGTCGATGATGTTGATGGTGTAGTCACTGCCCTCGAGGGGCCAGTGGCAGGTGGTCGCAGCAGACGTGATCGTGATGCCACGCTCCTGCTCCTGCTCCATCCAGTCCATCGTGGCGGCGCCGTCGTGGACCTCACCGATCTTGTACGACACACCGGTGTAGAACAGGATCCGCTCGGTGGTGGTCGTCTTGCCCGCGTCGATGTGGGCCATGATCCCGATGTTGCGGACCTTGGCCAGGTCAAGTGAAGTGGTAGCCATAAGGCTTCGGTCTTCTCTCGGTCTCGATGTGGGTAGCGACTACCAGCGGTAGTGCGCGAAGGCCTTGTTGGACTCGGCCATCTTGTGCGTGTCCTCGCGCTTCTTGACGGCCGCACCGAGGCCGTTCGAAGCGTCGAGAAGCTCGTTGAGCAGACGCTCGGTCATCGTCTTCTCGCGACGGGCGCGGGAGTAACCGACGAGCCAGCGCAGCGCGAGCGTGTTGGCGCGACCGGGCTTGACCTCGATCGGCACCTGGTACGTCGCACCGCCGACGCGGCGGGACTTGACCTCGAGGGTCGGCTTGATGTTCTCCAGCGCGCGCTTCAGCGTGATGATCGGGTCGTTGCCCGTCTTCTCACGCAGACCCTCCATGGCGCCGTAGACGATGCGCTCGGCGGTGGAGCGCTTGCCGTTCAGCAGCACCTTGTTGATGAGGGAGGTCACCAGAGGAGAACCGTAGACCGGGTCGATGATGACCGGGCGCTTCGGGGCGGGGCCCTTACGAGGCATTCTTACTTCTCCTTCTTGGCGCCGTAGCGGCTGCGGGCCTGCTTGCGGTTCTTGACACCCTGGGTGTCGAGCGAACCGCGGATGATCTTGTAACGAACACCCGGCAGGTCCTTCACACGGCCGCCGCGCACGAGCACGATGGAGTGCTCCTGCAGGTTGTGTCCCTCACCCGGAATGTAGGCCGTGACCTCGATGCCGCTGGTCAGACGCACACGCGCGACCTTACGCAGGGCCGAGTTCGGCTTCTTCGGGGTGGTCGTGAACACACGCGTGCAGACGCCACGACGCTGGGGCGAACCCTCGAGTGCGGGCGTCTTGTTCTTCTCGACCTTGTCCTGCCGGCCCTTACGGACCAGCTGCTGGATCGTAGGCACTACTTCTCCGGTTTCTGTGTGCCGAATGGTGAAGCTAACCTGGAACGACTTCCGACCCACGCGGTCGGGTGTGTCGAACCCGCGGACTCCCGCCGCAAAGGGAAGAGCGCGGATTTCGGTGGCCGCTGACGGCTCGCCGTGCGGTGAGAGGCACACACAGGAGCCAGGGCACACCCCAGGCACAAGGTCTGAGCGTACCTATCGCACGGACTTCGGTCAAAACAAATGCGAGGCGGCCCCCCGTGACGGACAGGGCATGTCAAGTCCCAACGCCGTCAACGATCTTCGATTTCACGTAGCGCACACACCGCGCCACGCCTGCGTCATCGCGCTGCCATCAGTCCAGCACGTCCACCGCGATCAGCAGTAGCCAGAACAACGCCCAGCCGCCGACGGACAGCCAGCCCAGAACGAGGCCGGTCAGAGCCAGTGCGTCGCCGTCCTCGCCGGTGCGGCGGATCTCCGCGCGGGCGGTGTGCCCCAGCACCACGGCCGGGATTCCGGTGAGTCCCGCGGTCAGCAGGCACAGCAGCCCGCACACCGCGGACCCGACCGCCCTGCCGTTCTGCGCCGGCCGCGGTGTGGCCAGGAACACCTGCGGGACGGCCGCCACGGGCCCCGGATGGGGCGCCGGGCCCTGCGGCAGGTCGGCCACCACCAGGGCCAGCTCCCCCACCGTACGGGCCGCGTAGACCCGGCTGACCCGGCGGTCGAACTCGTCCTTGTCCAGCCGCCCTTCCGTGAACCCGGCGCGCAGCACGTCCACCGCCCGCTCCCGGTCGGCGTGCGAAGCCAGCATGAACGCCGCTCCCCCGCCCTGACCTTGGGGCGGCGTCGGCCAGTACGCGGGAGGCTGCGGCTGGAAGGGGGCGGGAAAGGCGCCGGGGAAGGGCGCCGCGGGCCAGTTCTGCGGGCGCGGCGGCTGCCACGACGGTTGCGACGACGGATGCGACACGGAGCACCTCCCGAACCCCCGACCGGGGTCCTTCCATGATGCGCCCAAATGTCCGCGGGGCGGGGGGAAACGCCGAAGGGCGGCACCCCCGTGAGGATGCCGCCCTTCAGATCAAGCGTGCCTTACGGCTGCTCGCCTACTGGTTGTACGGACCGTAGTCGTAGTCCTCCAGCGGAACGGCCTGGCCGGAGCCGGCGCCGAACGGCGAGTAGTCGATGTCGTCGTAGCCGACGGCCGAGTACATCGCGGCCTTGGCCTCCTCGGTCGGCTCGACCCGGATGTTGCGGTAGCGGGACAGACCCGTACCGGCCGGGATGAGCTTACCGATGATGACGTTCTCCTTGAGGCCGATCAGGGAGTCGGACTTGGCGTTGATCGCCGCGTCCGTCAGGACCCTGGTCGTCTCCTGGAAGGAGGCCGCGGACAGCCACGACTCGGTCGCCAGCGACGCCTTGGTGATACCCATGAGCTGCGGACGGCCGGAGGCCGGGTGTCCGTTCTCCTGGACCACACGACGGTTCTCGGTCTCGAACTTCGAGCGCTCGACCAGCTCGCCGGGCAGCAGCTCGGCGTCGCCGGACTCGATGATCGTCACACGGCGGAGCATCTGCCGGATGATGATCTCGATGTGCTTGTCGTGGATCGACACACCCTGCGAGTTGTAGACCTTCTGGACCTCGCCGACCAGGTGGACCTGGACGGCACGCTGACCCAGGATGCGCAGCACGTCGTGCGGGTTGGTGGCACCCACGGTGAGCTGCTGGCCCACCTCGACGTGCTCGCCGTCGCGGACCAGGACCTTGGCGCGCTTGGAGATCGGGAACGCCGTCTCGTCGCTGCCGTCGTCCGGGGTCACGACGAGCTTCTTGGTCTTCTCGGTCTCCTCGATCCGCACGCGGCCGGAGGCCTCGGAGATCGGGGCGACACCCTTCGGGGTACGGGCCTCGAAGAGCTCGACCACACGGGGCAGACCCTGGGTGATGTCGTCACCGGCCACACCACCGGTGTGGAAGGTACGCATCGTGAGCTGGGTACCGGGCTCACCGATGGACTGGGCGGCGATGATGCCGACCGCCTCACCGATGTCGACCAGCTTGCCGGTGGCCAGCGAACGGCCGTAGCACATCGCGCAGGTGCCGACGGCGGACTCGCAGGTCAGGACCGAGCGGGTCTTGACCTCCTCGACGCCGGCCTTGACCAACTGGTCGATGAGGACGTCACCGAGGTCGACGCCCGCCGGGGCGAGCACCTTGCCGTCGACGACGATGTCCTCGGCCAGGCAGCGCGCGTACACGGACGTCTCGACGTTGTCCGCCTTGCGCAGCACACCGTCGGCGCCGCGCTCGGCGATCGACAGCTTGAGGCCGCGCTCGGTGCCGCAGTCCTCCTCGCGGATGATGACGTCCTGCGAGACGTCCACCAGACGACGGGTGAGGTAACCCGAGTCGGCGGTACGCAGGGCGGTGTCCGCCAGACCCTTACGGGCACCGTGGGTGGAGATGAAGTACTCCAGCACGGAGAGACCCTCACGGAACGACGCCTTGATGGGCCGCGGGATGGTCTCGTTCTTGGCGTTCGACACCAGACCACGCATACCGGCGATCTGCCGCATCTGCATCATGTTTCCTCGGGCACCCGAGTCAACCATCATGAAGATGGGGTTCGTCTTGGGGAAGTTCGCGTTCATCGCCTCGGCGACCTCGTTGGTCGCCTTGGTCCAGATCGCGATGAGCTCCTGAGTGCGCTCTTCCTTGGTGATCAGACCACGCTCGTACTGCTTCTGGACCTTCTCGTCCTGCGCCTCGTAGCCCTTGACGATCTCCTTCTTCGCCTCGGGAACGACGACGTCGGAGATGGCCACGGTGACGCCGGAACGGGTCGCCCAGTAGAAGCCCGCCGCCTTCAGGTTGTCGAGCGTCGCCGCCACGATGACCTTGGGGTAGCGCTCGGCCAGGTCGTTGACGATCTCGGAGAGCTGCTTCTTGCCCACCGAGTAGTCGACGAACGGGTAGTCCTCGGGCAGCAGCTCGTTGAAGAGCGCGCGGCCCAGCGTGGTGCGCAGGCGGAACGAGTCCCCCTGCTGCCACTCGGGCTCGCCCTCCTCGCGCGCCGGCGGCGTCCAGCCACGCGGCGGGATGGTGCCCACCGGGAAGCGGATGTCGATCGGCGACTGCAGGGCCAGCTCGCCGGCGTCGAACGCCATGGTCGCCTCGGCCGTGGAGCCGAACGCGCGGCCCTCGCCCTTGGTGTCACGGAGTTCGCCGTCGGTGGTGAGGAAGAACAGACCGAGGACCATGTCCTGGGTCGGCATCGTCACCGGACGGCCGTCGGCGGGCTTGAGGATGTTGTTCGAGGACAGCATCAGGATGCGGGCCTCGGCCTGCGCCTCCGCGGAGAGCGGCAGGTGCACGGCCATCTGGTCACCGTCGAAGTCCGCGTTGAACGCGGTGCAGACGAGCGGGTGGATCTGGATGGCCTTGCCCTCGACGAGCTGCGGCTCGAAGGCCTGGATGCCGAGGCGGTGCAGGGTGGGAGCACGGTTCAGCAGAACCGGGTGCTCGGCGATGACCTCTTCGAGGACGTCGTACACGACCGTGCGGCCGCGCTCCACCATGCGCTTGGCGCTCTTGATGTTCTGCGCGTGGTTCAGGTCGACCAGGCGCTTCATCACGAACGGCTTGAACAGCTCCAGCGCCATCGCCTTGGGCAGACCGCACTGGTGCAGCTTGAGCTGCGGGCCGACGACGATGACGGAACGCGCCGAGTAGTCGACTCGCTTGCCGAGCAGGTTCTGACGGAAACGACCCTGCTTGCCCTTGAGCATGTCGCTCAGGGACTTCAGCGGGCGGTTGCCGGGACCGGTGACCGGGCGACCACGACGACCGTTGTCGAAGAGGGCGTCCACGGCCTCCTGGAGCATGCGCTTCTCGTTGTTCACGATGATCTCGGGCGCACCGAGGTCGAGAAGCCGCTTCAGTCGGTTGTTGCGGTTGATGACACGGCGGTACAGGTCGTTCAGGTCGGAGGTCGCGAAGCGGCCACCGTCGAGCTGCACCATCGGACGCAGGTCCGGCGGGATGACCGGGACGCAGTCCAGGACCATGCCCTTGGGGCTGTTGGAGGTCTGCAGGAACGCGGAGACGACCTTGAGGCGCTTGAGCGCACGGGTCTTCTTCTGGCCCTTGCCGGTCCGGATGATCTCGCGGAGGCGCTCGGCCTCCTCCTCCAGGTCGAAGGACTCCAGGCGCTTCTGCAGCGCCGCGGCACCCATCGAACCGTCGAAGTACGTGCCGAAGCGGTCACGCAGCTCGCGGTAGAGCAGCTCGTCGCCCTCGAGGTCCTGGACCTTGAGGTTCTTGAAGCGGTTCCACACCTCGTCGAGGCGGTCGATCTCGCGCTGCGCGCGGTCACGGAGCTGCTTCATCTCGCGCTCGGCGCCCTCGCGCACCTTGCGGCGCACGTCCGCCTTGGCGCCCTCGGCCTCCAGCTCGGCCAGGTCGGTCTCGAGCTTCTTGGCGCGGGCCTCCAGGTCGGAGTCGCGGCGGTTCTCGATCTGCTGACGCTCGACGGAGACGTGAGCCTCCAGCGACGGCAGGTCGCGCTGACGGCGCTCCTCGTCGACGTACGTGATCATGTACGCGGCGAAGTAGATGACCTTCTCGAGGTCCTTCGGGGCGAGGTCGAGCAGGTAGCCCAACCGCGACGGAACGCCCTTGAAGTACCAGATGTGGGTGACGGGAGCGGCGAGCTCGATGTGGCCCATCCGCTCACGGCGCACCTTGGCGCGCGTGACCTCGACGCCACAGCGCTCACAGATGATGCCCTTGAAGCGGACACGCTTGTACTTGCCGCAGTAGCACTCCCAGTCCCGGGTCGGACCGAAGATCTTCTCGCAGAAGAGTCCGTCCTTCTCGGGCTTGAGCGTGCGGTAGTTGATCGTCTCGGGCTTCTTGACCTCGCCGTGGCTCCACTGGCGGATGTCATCCGCGGTGGCCAGGCCGATCCGGAGCTCGTCGAAGAAGTTGACGTCGAGCACTATGCGTCAATCCCTCTCAGTGTCGTAAGTCTGTGGTCTGAAACGGGGGCCTGGGGGTCGGCGGGGTCCTCGGAGAGAGGACCCCGCCGGACTCCCGTCAGACCTCTTCGACGCTGCTCGGCTCGCGCCGGGACAGGTCGATGCCGAGCTCCTCCGCAGCGCGGAAGACGTCCTCGTCGGTGTCGCGCATCTCGATGGACATGCCGTCGCTGGACAGCACCTCCACGTTGAGGCAGAGCGACTGCATCTCCTTGATGAGCACCTTGAAGGACTCGGGGATGCCGGGCTCGGGAATGTTCTCGCCCTTGACGATGGCCTCGTAGACCTTCACGCGGCCGGTCACGTCGTCGGACTTGATGGTCAGCAGCTCCTGGAGGGCGTAGGCGGCGCCGTAAGCCTCCAGCGCCCACACCTCCATCTCACCGAAGCGCTGGCCACCGAACTGGGCCTTACCACCCAGCGGCTGCTGGGTGATCATCGAGTACGGACCGGTCGAGCGGGCGTGCAGCTTGTCGTCGACCAGGTGGTGCAGCTTGAGGATGTACATGTACCCGATGGAGATCGGGTCCGGGAACGGCTCACCGGAGCGGCCGTCGAACAGCCTCGCCTTGCCGGTCGGCTGCACCATCCGCTCGCCGTCGCGGTTCGGGATGGTGTGCTGCAGCAGACCCGCCAGCTCGTCCTCGCGCGCGCCGTCGAACACCGGGGTGGCGACGTTGGTGCCGGGGTCGACCTGGTCGGCGCCGATGACCTGCAGGCGCTGCGCCCAGTCCTCGCCGAGCCCGGAGACGTCCCAGCCGCGGCTGGCGAGCCAGCCGAGGTGGATCTCCAGGACCTGTCCCGGGTTCATTCGGGACGGGACACCCAGCGGGTTCAGGATGATGTCGACCGGGGTGCCGTCCTCCAGGAACGGCATGTCCTCGATCGGCAGGATCTTGGAGATGACACCCTTGTTGCCGTGGCGGCCGGCGAGCTTGTCACCGTCGGTGATCTTGCGCTTCTGCGCGACGTAGACGCGGACGAGCTGGTTCACGCCCGGGGGCAGCTCGTCGCCCTCCTCGCGGTCGAAGACGCGGACACCGATGATCTTGCCGGTCTCGCCGTGCGGCACCTTCAGGGAGGTGTCGCGGACCTCACGGGCCTTCTCACCGAAGATCGCGCGCAGCAGGCGCTCCTCCGGCGTCAGCTCGGTCTCACCCTTGGGCGTGACCTTGCCGACGAGGATGTCGCCCGCGGTGACCTCGGCGCCGATGCGGATGATGCCGCGCTCGTCGAGGTCGGCCAGGACCTCCTCGGAGACGTTCGGGATGTCCCGGGTGATCTCCTCGGGGCCGAGCTTGGTGTCACGGGCGTCGACCTCGTGCTCCTCGATGTGGATCGAGGAGAGGACGTCGTCCTGCACGAGGCGCTGCGACAGGATGATCGCGTCCTCGTAGTTGTGACCCTCCCACGGCATGAACGCCACGAGCAGGTTCTTGCCGAGGGCCATCTCGCCGTTCTCGGTGGCCGGACCGTCGGCCAGGACCTGGCCTTCGACGATCCGGTCGCCCTCGTTGACGATGACCTTCTGGTTGACCGACGTGCCCTGGTTGGAGCGCGAGAACTTGTGCAGGCGGTACGTGATGTACGTGCCGTCGTCGTTGGCGGTGGTGACGTAGTCCGCGGAGACCTCCTGGACCACACCCGCCTTCTCGGCCTTGACCACGTCGCCGGCGTCGACGGCGGAGCGGTACTCCATGCCGGTGCCGACGAGCGGGGCCTCGCTCTTGATGAGCGGCACGGCCTGGCGCATCATGTTCGCGCCCATGAGGGCACGGTTGGCGTCGTCGTGCTCGAGGAACGGGATCATGGCGGTGGCGACCGACACCATCTGGCGCGGCGACACGTCCATGTAGTCGACGTCGTCACCGGGGACGTAGTCGACCTCTCCGCCACGACGGCGGACCAGGACGCGGGCCTCCTCGAACCGCATGTCGTCATTGAGCGTGGCGTTGGCCTGCGCGATGACGAAGCGGTCCTCCTCGTCGGCGGTCAGGTAGTCCACCTCGTCGGTGACCTGGCCCTCGACGACCTTGCGGTACGGCGTCTCGACGAAACCGAACGCGTTGACCCGGCCGTAGGAGGCGAGCGAGCCGATCAGACCGATGTTCGGGCCTTCGGGCGTCTCGATCGGGCACATGCGGCCGTAGTGCGAGGGGTGCACGTCGCGGACCTCGAAGCCGGCCCGCTCACGGGAGAGACCACCCGGGCCAAGAGCCGACAGACGGCGCTTGTGGGTGAGACCCGACAGCGGGTTGTTCTGGTCCATGAACTGCGACAACTGGCTGGTGCCGAAGAACTCCTTGATGGAGGCGACGACCGGCCGGATGTTGATCAGGGTCTGCGGCGTGATCGCCTCGACGTCCTGGGTGGTCATGCGCTCACGCACGACCCGCTCCATACGGGCGAGACCCGTACGGACCTGGTTCTGGATCAGCTCACCGACGCTACGCAGGCGGCGGTTGCCGAAGTGGTCGATGTCGTCGGTCTCGACGACGATCGACTGACCGCTGTCGCCGACCGTCTCGGTCTCACCGGCGTGCAGCTTGACCAGGTACTTGATCGTCGAGATGACGTCCTCGGTGGTCAGCACACCCGCGTTGAGCGGGGCGTCGGCACCGAGCTTCTTGTTGACCTTGTAGCGGCCGACCTTGGCGAGGTCGTAGCGCTTGGGGTTGAAGTAGAGGTTCTCGAGCAGCGTCTGCGCGGCCTCACGCGTGGGCGGCTCGCCCGGACGCAGCTTGCGGTAGATGTCGAGCAGCGCGTCGTCCTGGCCCTGGGTGTGGTCCTTCTCCAGGGTGGCGCGCATGGACTCGTACTCGCCGAACTCCTCGAGGATCTGCTCGGTCGTCCAACCGAGCGCCTTGAGCAGAACGGTGACCGACTGCTTGCGCTTGCGGTCGATGCGGACACCGACCATGTCGCGCTTGTCGATCTCCATCTCCAGCCAGGCACCCCGGGACGGGATGATCTTGGCGGAGAAGATGTCCTTGTCGGACGTCTTGTCGATGGAGGAGTCGAAGTAGACACCCGGCGAGCGGACGAGCTGCGACACCACGACACGCTCGGTGCCGTTGATGACGAAGGTGCCCTTGTTCGTCATGAGCGGGAAGTCGCCCATGAAGACGGTCTGGGACTTGATCTCGCCGGTCTCGTTGTTGGTGAACTCGGCGGTGACGAAGAGCGGCGCGGCGTACGTGAAGTCGCGGTCCTTGCACTCGTCGATGGAGTTCTTCGGCGGCTCGAAGCGGTGGTCGCGGAACGTCAGCGACATCGACCCGGAGAAGTCCTCGATCGGGGAGATCTCCTCGAAGATCTCCTCCAGACCGGACTTGGTGGGAACGTCCTGACCGTTCTCGAGAGCCTTCTCGACGCGAGCCTTCCAGGCGTCGTTGCCGAGCAGCCAGTCGAAGCTCTCGGTCTGGAGCGCAAGAAGGTTCGGAACCTCGAGGGGCTCCTTGATCTTTGCAAAGGAGATGCGCAGCGGGGCAGTGCTGGCGCCGTTGTTCGTATTCGCGGTCGAGGCAGTGCGCGAGGCGGCCAAGAGGGGGTCCTTCCGAGGGCTCGGACTCACTACGCGCGTACCGGTCCCTCTCTCAGGCTCACGACGGGAAACCCCAGGTCAGGGAAGTTCGGCGTCGGTGCTCGAGTGGGGGCAGACCCCTGGTGACGGGCAGGGGGCAGCTAACAGGCAGCGCAAAGGGTCAGTGTAGCCACTTGGCACACTGATGTCCAGTCCCGGTTTCGGAGACCCTCGTTTTTCTCAACGCCCTCGTCTTCGACGCCCTCGGCCCTTTGCCCTCGACGCAGGATGATCCTGCCCGCTTCGCCGCCGATCCATGCCTCGGATTCGGATCGTTGTGACGACGCGTCCTGAGAATTGCGCGCTGCGTGCGGTTCGTCAAGGCCCCCCAGCCGGAACGGCGCCTTCCGGAGACACAACGAAGATCACCATACCCCTCGCCACGACGAGTGCAAGGCAACCGTGGTCCCCCCGCGGATACGCCGAAGAGCGACCACCCGGATGGATGATCGCTCTTCGGTGCGTTCGCGTTACAGCCTTTTCAGGCCGCGGTCACGCGGGTGAGGTTCGCGGAACCCCGTGAGGTGTTACTTGACCTCGACGGAGGCGCCGGCGGCCTTGAGGGACTCGGCAGCCTTCTCCGCGGCCTCCTTGGTGACCTTCTCGAGGACCGGCTTCGGGGTGCCGTCGACGAGGTCCTTGGCCTCCTTCAGACCCAGGGAGGTCAGCTCGCGCACGACCTTGATGACCTGGATCTTCTTCTCGCCGGCGCCGGTGAGGACGACGTCGAACTCGTCCTGCTCCTCGGCAGCCTCGACCGGGGCGCCGGGGGCGGCCGGGCCGGCCACGGCGACCGCGGCGGCGGCGGTGACGTCGAACTTCTCCTCGAAGGCCTTCACGAACTCGGAGAGCTCGATGAGGGTCATCTCCTCGAACTGGGCAAGCAGCTCGTCCTGGGTGAGCTTCGCCATGATGGCGGTCCTTCCACTCGATCGGCGGGTGCCGTATGTACTGGATGTGGCGGGCGTACGTCGGCCCGCTGCGACTCCGGCCGCCTCATGCGGCAAGAGTCAGAAAGCGAGCCGAATTACTCGGCACCGCCCTGCTCGGCCTGCTTGGCACGGAGCGCGTCCACGGTGCGGACGAGCTTCGAGGGCAGCGCCTGGAAGAGCTGAGCAGCCTGGGACTGCTTGCCCTTGAAGGCACCGGCCAGCTTGCTGAGCAGAACCTCGCGGGACTCGAGGTCCGCAAGCTTCTTGATCTCGTCGGCGGACAGCGCCTTACCGTCAAGGACACCGCCCTTGATGACGAGATTCGGGTTGTCCTTGGCGAAGTCACGGAGACCCTTCGCCGACTCCACCGGGTCACCGGTGACGAAGGCGACAGCCGTCGGACCGTTGAACAGGTCGTCCAGCGTGGTGATCCCGGCCTCGTTGGCCGCAATCTTGGTCAGCGTGTTCTTCACCACGGCGTACTTGGCGTTCTCACCGAGCGACCGGCGCAGGGTCTTGATCTGCGCCACGGTGAGACCGCGGTACTCGGTAAGCACGGCAGCGGTGGAGTTGCGGAACTGCTCCGTCAACTCGGACACTGCGGCAGCCTTGTCGGGCCTCGCCATAGAGCCTCGGCCTCCTTCCGGGTGATTCTGACCGCGCGGACCCGAAGGAGGAGACTGGGAAAAACGAAACGCCCCGGCGCAGGCGCTCGGGGCGGACTCGACCGGGCGCTTACGCGTGAGCGCGTATGCTCCGGGAGTTCTTCCTCTGACACCTGCGCGGGTCGCCCACTTTGCAGTAGGTCCTTCGGCCACCACACCCTCAGGTGAGCGTGCGGCAACGACCAGCGGTCTTTGGCTTCTCGATGAGAGTACGGGACTCGGGCACCGACGGGCAAATCCGGTGCTCAGCGGCCTTCGGCGACGCCCCCGGAGCGGGCCAGCTCCGTGAAGTCCCGGGTGTCGGAGGCCGGGGGCGCCTCGGCGGTGATGCGGACGCCGTAGTCGCGGTAGTAGGCGGTGCTGACCAGGCTGCCCTGGGCGGTGTCGGCCCGCTCCACCTTCTTGACCAGCAGGTTCCGGTGGTCGATCCACAGGTCGACGGTCTCCGAGCTCACCCCGGCCTGGTCGAGCTGCCTCTTCAGCCCGGCCAGCTCGCGCGCGCCGAGCCCGCTGTCCCGGCCCGCGAGGTCGGCGACACGGACCCGGCCCCGGTAGTGCGTGGCCTGCACGCCCCGGACCGATTCGGCGCCGACCCGGCGCACGTCCCCGGAGGCCAGCAGCATCTTCACCGACTGGTTGGGGGTGGTGTTGCGCATCTGGTCCTTCAGGTACATCCCGAAGCCGTCGCCGCCGCGCGCCAGGTCGGCGTACCCGTACTTGATCCAGTGCTTGCCGCCGGCCCGCTTGGCGAAGGCGTCGCTCATGCGCGCGTAGTAGGCGTCCGGGAGATAGCGGGCCCGCAGGGACGGGGTGCCGGCCTTGCGCATCGCCGCCGCGAGGGCGCCGCCGGTGTAGCGGATGGTGAGGTGGCCGGTGACCCCGTCGTGCCAGCGCAGGGCGCCGTCGGAGGACAGGGAGAGGGCATGGCCGTAGCTGAGCGTGGAGCGCACCCGGACCGACTCGGCGCGGTCGGTTGAGTGCTCGGCGGAGCGCAGGGCGGCCAGCGAGCGGGCGTTTCCGTCGTCGTGGGCGTCGCCGCAGGCGGCCGGGGTGGACAGTGCCAGCGCCATCGCCGCGAACCCCGCCCGGCGGACGGTCGTGCTCCTCATCCGGTCCCCCACCCCTGTACGCGCCTGCCCGCACCGTAACCCAGGGCACTCGTGGCCGGGAGAGGAAGGGCAAAAGGGGAGGACCCCGCACCCGGAGGGGGTGCGGGGTCCTCGACCTGCGTCACGCGTCGCAGACGCGGCTACCGGTGAGCGAAGGCTCAGACGGCGGCCGGGTCCTCCTCGACGAGGAGGTTGCGGGTGCGGTTCTGGTCCACCAGGATGCCGGGGCCCATCGTGGTGCTGATGGCGGCCTTCTTGATGTAGCGACCCTTGGCGGCGGACGGCTTCAGGCGGAGGATCTCCTCCAGCGCGGCGCCGTAGTTCTCCACCAGCTTGTCGTCGTCGAACGACGTCTTGCCGATGATGAAGTGCAGGTTCGAGTGCTTGTCGACGCGGAACTCGATCTTGCCGCCCTTGATCTCGGTCACGGCCTTGGCCACGTCCGGGGTCACGGTGCCGGTCTTCGGGTTCGGCATCAGACCACGCGGGCCGAGGACGCGGCCGAGGCGGCCGACCTTGCCCATGAGGTCCGGGGTGGCGACGACGGCGTCGAAGTCCAGACGGCCCTTCGCCACCTCGTCGATCAGCTCGTCGGCACCGACGATGTCGGCGCCGGCGGCACGCGCGGCCTCGGCACGGTCACCGGTCGCGAAGACCAGGACCCGAGCGGTCTTACCAGTGCCGTGCGGGAGGTTCACGGTGCCACGGACCATCTGGTCGGCCTTGCGCGGGTCGACACCCAGGCGGAAGGCGACCTCGACGGTGCCGTCGAACTTGGTCGTGGAGGTCTCCTTGGCGAGACGGACGGCCTCGAGCGGGGCGTAGAGCTTCTCCCGGTCGACCTTGGCGTCCGCAGCGCGGAGAGCCTTGCTGCGCTTGCTCACAACTTGCTCCTGTGTGTTCTCAAAAAGGAGTCGTGGTGTACGGGCCGAGCAGGCCCTACCACGTGCGACTGCGCGTTCGGCAGCCGCATGGATCTACGAAGGTGGGGCTCAGCCCTCGACCGTGATGCCCATGGAGCGCGCGGTGCCGGCGATGATCTTCGCCGCGGCGTCCAGGTCATTGGCGTTGAGGTCGGGCATCTTCGTCGTGGCGATCTCGCGGACCTGCGCGTCGGTGATCTTCGCGACCTTGGTCTTGTGCGGCTCGCCGGAGCCCTTCTCGACACCAGCGGCCTTGAGGATCATCTTCGCGGCCGGCGGAGTCTTGGTCACGAAGGTGAAGGAACGGTCCTCGTAGACCGTGATCTCCACCGGGATGACCCAGCCACGCTGCGACTCGGTCGCGGCGTTGTAGGCCTTGCAGAACTCCATGATGTTGACGCCGTGCTGACCGAGCGCGGGGCCGACCGGCGGGGCCGGGTTCGCCGCACCGGCGTTGATCTGGAGCTTGATGAGCCCCGTGACCTTCTTCTTCTTGGGAGGCATAGCTCTCCGGGTCCTTTCGATTCGGGTCCTGCCCGCGTAAGGGGACCAACCCGGACGCAGGCATACCGCACAACGATAGCGGGTATAGATGTGCGGCTAAAAACCGTGCAGGTCAGACCGGCTACGAGAGCCGGTCTGACCTGCACGGAAGCGTGTGACCAGAAAAACTAGTTCTTCTGGATCTGGTCGAAGCTCAGCTCGACCGGGGTCTCGCGGCCGAAGATCTCGACGAGGCCCTTGACCTTCTTCGAGTCGGCGTTGATCTCGTTGATCGTGGCCTGGAGGGTGGCGAAGGGGCCGTCGGTGACGGTGACCGAGTCGCCGACCTCGAAGTCCAGCACCTGGACCTCGACCTTGCGCTGCGGGGCGGGCTTGCCCTCGGCCTCGGCGGCCTCGCGGGCGGCCTTCTCCTCGGCCTCCGGGGCGAGCATCTTGACGATCTCGTCCAGGGTCAGCGGGTAGGGGTCGTAGGCGTTGCCGACGAAGCCGGTGACGCCGGGGGTGTTGCGGACGACGCCCCAGGACTCGTTCGTCAGGTCCATGCGGACCAGGACGTAACCCGGCAGCTTGTTCTGCTTGATCGTCTTGCGGTCGCCGTTCTTGATCTGGACGACCTCTTCCTGCGGCACCTCGGCCTGGAAGATGTAGTCCTCGACGTTCAGCGAGACGGCGCGCTGCTCCAGGTTCGTCTTCACGCGGTTCTCGTAACCCGCGTAGGTGTGGATGACGTACCACTCGCCGGGCAGCGTGCGCAGCTCCTCGCGGAGCGCGGCGACGGGGTCGACCGGCTCGGCGGGCTCTTCCTCGACCACCTCGACGGCTTCCTCGGCCTCGACGACGTCGCCGGCCTCGTCCGTCTCGTCGGTCTCGACGACGTCCTCTTCGACCTCGGTGACCGCTTCGGCGGGCTCGCCCGCAGCGGCCTCGGCAGCCTCGAACTCGTCCTGCTCGTCCGCGCCCTCGACGATGTCGAGCTCGGCGTCCACCGCCTCGACGGTGTCTCGGCGAGGCTCGGTGGCGTCGTTCAGGTTCGGGTCAGACACGATGGCTGCTTCTTCCTGGATACATAGGGGTGGAACATGCGAAAAAAGGCGCCGGTACCACGGCGCCCTTCGCTCTTGGCTCAGCCGAAGACGTACTTGGCCGCGTGGTTGAGGCCATAGTCAATCACGGTGACCAAGCCAATCATGATGACGACGAAGACGATCACGACGGTCGTGTACGACGTCAGCTGATTGCGGGTCGGCCAGACGACCTTGCGGAGTTCCGCGATGATCTGGCGATAGAAGGTGGCAAGACGCTTCAGCGGGCCCTTCTTGGCTCGCTTGCCGCCCTTGCGGGGCTTCTTGGCATCCGACAGCTCGTCCTGGGCGTCAGGCGTGTCGATGGAGCCCACGGCGTCCGTCATGCGTCCTCACCTGATCCCGGAATCGTGGCCGTGCCGCGCCCGGTGAATTCAGAGCCGCACGGCGGTGCATTGCTGTACGTACATGCGCACACATCCTGGCGGTGTGTGTAGCAGGGCCGGAGGGACTTGAACCCCCAACCGCCGGTTTTGGAGACCGGTGCTCTACCAATTGAGCTACGACCCTTTGGTGTCCCCCAACCTACCGCATCCGCCCGAACGCCCGGTGTGGAGCACTCACGCGGTGGCTGCTGGAAGCCAACGAGGTGAGAGTGTACGTGCTCCACGGCCCGGCGTCGAACAGAAAGTGCCCGGCCGGGCGCCCGGAGTGGAAGATCGTCCTGGCCGCGCCCGGGATTCGGACCCTTGTTCCGCCGGCCGCCCGGTGCTGTTCAGTCTGTGAAACCCGTGTGCCCGCCGTGTTTCCGGTCTGGAACGATGGGCGTATGAGCGCTGCAACCCCTCCCACCGAGCGCCGGGTCTCCGCCCGAGTCGGCGCGATCTCCGAGTCCGCCACCCTCGCCGTGGACGCCAAGGCCAAGGCCCTCAAGGCCGCCGGGCGTCCGGTGATCGGCTTCGGCGCCGGTGAACCCGACTTCCCGACCCCGGACTACATCGTCGAGGCGGCCGTAGAGGCCTGCCGGAACCCGAAGTTCCACCGCTACACCCCGGCCGGCGGCCTGCCCGAGCTGAAGGCGGCCATCGCCGCGAAGACCCTGCGGGACTCGGGCTACGAGGTCGACGCCTCGCAGATCCTGGTGACCAACGGCGGCAAGCAGGCCATCTACGAGGCGTTCGCCGCGATCCTCGACCCGGGCGACGAGGTCATCGTCCCGGCCCCGTACTGGACCACCTACCCGGAGTCGATCCGGCTCGCGGACGGTGTCCCGGTGGAGGTCGTGGCCGACGAGACGACCGGCTACCGCGTCACCGTCGAGCAGTTGGAGGCGGCCCGCACGGAGAAGACGAAGGTCGTCCTCTTCGTCTCGCCGTCCAACCCGACCGGCGCGGTCTACAGCGAGGCCGAGGCGGAGGCCATCGGCCGCTGGGCCGTCGAGCACGGCCTGTGGGTGCTGACCGACGAGATCTACGAGCACCTGGTCTACGGCGACGCCACCTTCACCTCGCTGCCCGCGATCCTGCCCGAGCTGCGGGACAAGTGCATCGTGGTCAACGGTGTCGCCAAGACGTACGCGATGACCGGCTGGCGGGTGGGCTGGGTGATCGGCCCGAAGGACGTGGTCAAGGCCGCGACCAACCTCCAGTCGCACGCCACCTCCAACGTCTCCAACGTGGCGCAGGCCGCCGCGCTGGCCGCCGTCTCCGGTGACCTGAAGGCCGTGGCTGAGATGCGCGAGGCGTTCGACCGGCGCCGCCGGACGATCGTGCGGATGCTGAACGAGATCGACGGCGTGCTGTGCCCGGAGCCCGAGGGCGCCTTCTACGTCTACCCGTCGGTGAAGGACCTGCTGGGCAAGGAGATCCGGGGCAAGCGCCCCGGGACCACGGTCGAGCTGGCCGCGCTGATCCTGGAGGAGGCCGAGGTCGCGGTCGTCCCGGGCGAGGCGTTCGGCACGCCGGGTTACCTGCGGCTGTCGTACGCGCTGGGTGACGAGGACCTGATCGAGGGCGTCAGCCGGATGCAGAAGCTGCTGGCGGAGGCGCGGGACTGAGGTTTCCCCCTTCTCCACGCGGGCCGTCTTCCCGAAAGGGAGGCGGCCCGCTTCTGTGTGCGAGCAAGGCCACTAAAGGGGAACCGGCTACCGGTGTGGCCTCCCGGTGCGGCAGGATCTCTGGATGGAGCGTGTACGTGATCTCTCGGAGCTTCCCAAGGCCCATCTGCATCTGCACTTCACCGGCTCGATGCGCCCCGGCACCGTCCTGGAGCTGGCCGACAAGCACGGCGTCCGGCTGCCCGACAGCCTGACCGAGGCCCTGACCAGCGGCGAGCCGCCGAAACTGCGGGCCACCGACGAGCGCGGCTGGTTCCGCTTCCAGCGGCTGTACGACGCCGCGCGCTCGTGCCTCAGGGAACCCGAGGACATCCAGCGGCTGGTCCGGGAGGCCGCCGAGGAGGACGTCCGGGACGGCTCGGGCTGGCTGGAGATCCAGGTGGACCCGACCTCGTACGCCCCCCGGCTGGGCGGGCTGATCCCGGCGCTGGAGATCATCCTGGACGCGGTGGAGACCGCCTCCCGCGAGACCGGGCTCGGGATGCGGGTGCTGGTGGCCGCGAACCGGATGAAGCACCCGCTGGACGCCCGCACCCTGGCCCGGCTGGCGGTGCGGTACGCGGACCGGGGCATCGTCGGCTTCGGCCTCTCCAACGACGAGCGGCGCGGCATGGCCCGCGACTTCGACCGGGCCTTCCACATCGCCCGCGAGGGCGGCCTGCTGTCGGCGCCGCACGGCGGTGAGCTGACCGGCCCGGCGTCGGTACGGGACTGCCTGGACGACCTGCACGCCACCCGGATCGGGCACGGGGTGCGCGCGGCGGAGGACCCGCGCCTGCTGAAGCGGCTGGCGGACCGGGGCATCACCTGCGAGGTCTGCCCGGCCTCCAACGTGGCGCTCGGCGTCTACGAGAAGCCCGAGGACGTCCCCCTGCGCACTCTGTTCGAGAGCGGTGTCCCGCTGGCCCTCGGCGCCGACGACCCCCTCCTCTTCGGCTCCCGGCTGGCCGCCCAGTACGAGATCGCCCGCCACCACCACGCCTTCACCGACGCCGAACTCGCCGAACTGGCACGGCAGTCGGTACGCGGCTCGGCGGCGCCCGCCGAGACGAAGGAGCGTCTGCTGGCGGGCGTGGACGAGTGGCTGACCAAGCCGGTGAGCGCATGAGGCTGACCGTGTTCGGCGCCACCGGCGGCGTGGGCGGCGAGATCGTCCGGCAGGCCCTGGCCGCGGGGCACGAGGTGACGGCCGTCGTCCGGGACCCCGCCCGGCTCACCGCCACCGGGGAGCGGCTGCACGTGGTCCGAGCCGACCTTTCCGACCCGGAGACGCTGCGTGGCGCCGTCGCGGGCCGGGACGCGGTCCTGTCGGGGCTGGGGGCACGGTCCCGCAAGGCCGCAGGGGTGACGGCCCGGCTGACCCGCGCGGTCCTGGCAGCGATGGAGGCGGAGGGCGTGCGCCGGCTGGTGATCGTCAGCGCCGCCCCGGTGGGCCCGGCCCCCGAGGACGACGGTCCGCTGGACCGTGCGCTGCGGTCCGTGGTGTCGGCCGTCTTCAAGGACGTCTACGCCGACCTGCGCGAGACGGAGGCGGAGCTGGCCCGCAGCGCCGTCGAGTGGACGTCGGTACGCCCGCCGCGCCTGCTGGACCGGCCCCTGACCGGGCGCTACCGCACGGTGGTGGGCGGCTTCCCGCGCGCCGGCCGGACCATCGGCCGCGCGGACGTGGCGCACGCGATGCTGGCGACGACCGGCGACCCGGCGACGGTCCGGCAGGGCGTCGGGGTGGCGTACTAGAGGCTCACGCCGACCGTCACCGGCTCGTTGACCAGCGTCACACCGAAGACCTCCCGGACCCCGGCGACGACCTCGCGGGCCAGCGCCAGCAGGTCCTCGGTGGTGGCCTCGCCCCGGTTGGTGAGGGCCAGGGTGTGCTTGGTGGAGATGCGGGCGGGACCGGTGCCGTACCCCTTGGTGAAGCCGGCCTTGTCGATCAGCCAGGCCGCGGAGGTCTTCGTGAGCCCCTCCCCGGCCGGGTAGGCGGGCGGTACCGCGTCCGCGCCGAGGTGCTCGCGCACCCGGTCCTGGAAGGCGGCGAAGCGCTCCGCGTCCAGGATCGGGTTGGTGAAGAAGGACCCGGCTGACCAGGTGTCGTGGTCCTCGGGGTCGAGGACCATGCCCTTGCCCGCGCGCAGCTTGAGCACGGTCTCGCGGGCGGCGGCCAGCGGCACCCGGTCGCCGGGCTCGACGCCGAGGACGCGCGCGGTCTCCGCGTACCGGACCGGTGCCGACAGCCCGCCCGCGTCCTGAAGCTCGAAGCGGACGCGGAGCACCACGTAGCGCTCGGGGTCGGCCTTGAAGCGGCTGTGGCGGTAGGAGAAGGCGCACTCCTCGCCGGTGAGCGTGACGGTCTCGGCCGCCCGGCGGTCGTAGGCGGTCACCTCGGTGATGGTGGAGGAGACCTCCTGGCCGTACGCGCCGACGTTCTGGATCGGGGTGGCGCCCGCCGAGCCGGGGATGCCGGCCAGGCACTCGATCCCGGCGAGCCCGGCCTCGACGGTGCGGGCGACGGCATCGGTCCAGACCTCGCCGGCGGCCAGCTCCAGGGTGGTGCCGCGCAGTTCGACGCCACGGGTGGCGATGCGCAGGGCGGTGCCGTCGAAGCCCTTGTCGCCGATGACCAGGTTGGAGCCGCCGCCGATGACGAGCAGCGGGGTGCCGCTGTCGTCGGCCTCGCGGACGGCGTCGATCACCTCGGCGTCGGTGGTGGCGGTGACCAGCCGGGTCGCGGGACCGCCCAGCCGGAAGGTGGTCAGCGGGGCCAGGGGGGCGTCGTGGAGTACGTGCACGGGGGCAAGACTACGAGACGCGGGAAACGGTAAGGGGCGCCCGCCATTGCCGGACGCCCCTTACTTCTGCCGCTCCGGGTCAGACGCTCGGGTCAGGCCAGCCGGACGACCGCCCGGGACATGCCCAGCACCTTCTGGCCGGCGCTCGTCGCGGTGAGGTCGACGCGGACGGTGTTGTCGTCCAGCTTGGCCGCGACCTTGGCCGAGACCTCGATCAGCGCGCCCTTGTCGTCGTCGGGCACGACGACCGGCTTGGTGAAGCGGACGCCGTACTCCACGACGGCGGCCGGGTCACCGGTCCAGTCGGTGACGACGCGAACGGCCTCGGCCATGGTGAACATGCCGTGCGCGATGACGTCCGGCAGGCCCACCTCCTTGGCGAACCGCTCGTTCCAGTGGATGGGGTTGAAGTCCCCGGAGGCACCCGCGTAACGCACGAGGGTGGCGCGGGTCACGGGGAAGGTCTGCGCCGGCAGTTCGGTGCCGACCTCGACGTCGTCGTACGCGATCTTCGCGGTCATCGCTGCTCAGACCTCCTCGGCCGCGCGGGCCACCAGCTTGGTCCAGGCGGTCACCACGTGCTCGCCGGACGCGTCGTGCACCTCACCCCGGATGTCCAGGATGTCGTTGCCCGCCATGGACTTGATGGCCTCGATGGTGGAGGTGACGGTGAGCCGGTCACCGGCGCGCACCGGGCGGGTGTAGGCGAACTTCTGGTCGCCGTGCACCACGCGGCTGTAGTCCAGGCCGAGCTGGGGGTCCTCGACGACCTGTCCGGCGGCGCGGAAGGTGATGGAGAACACGAAGGTCGGCGGGGCGATCACATCGGCGTGCCCGTACGCCTTGGCGGCTTCCGGGTCGCGGTACGCCGGGTTGGTGTCGCCGACGGCCTCGGCGAACTCGCGGATCTTCTCCCGGCCCACCTCGTAGGGCTCGGTGGGCGGGTAGGTACGCCCCACGAAGGACTGGTCGAGCGCCATGGGCCCGGTACCTCCTGGTCTAGCGGAACAACGCTTGAGAAAACGACTTGAGGCCGCCCCCCATAGTGCCGGGGGCGACCTCAAGTACGAGCCTGAAATTATCGCGTTTCGCGGTGCGCGGTGTGCGCATTGCAACGCGGGCAGTGCTTCTTCATCTCCAGACGATCCGGGTTGTTACGCCGGTTCTTCTTGGTGATGTAGTTCCGCTCCTTGCACTCCACGCAGGCCAGCGTGATCTTCGGGCGGACGTCGGTGGCAGCCACGTGAGTGCTCCTAGGACGAACGGATGGGCTAGTTCAACGCATGTAAGAGTAGCCGATCGAAGGACCGACCCCGCAATCGGCTACTGTCAGTAGCGGTGACCGGACTTGAACCGGTGACACAGCGATTATGAGCCGCTTGCTCTACCGACTGAGCTACACCGCTTTGATGAGATCGGAACCCGCCTTGCGACGGGTACCTCTCACACCAGAGCCCCAAAACGGAATCGAACCGTTGACCTTCTCCTTACCATGGAGACGCTCTGCCGACTGAGCTATTGGGGCGAGCGAGGAAGACATTACACGGTCCGCCGCCGATCGCCCAAATCCGTATCCGGGCGCCCATCGCGGGCCGTCTCCCGGGCCTCTGAGGCCGCTCCGGCACCCCCGGAAGCCCCGTGCCACGCCGGTACGACTATTGCCCTCCTACGCCGTCCGCACGGCCGCCGACCCTACGCTCGGACACTCTGCGTGATCTTGCTCCGTGTCCCCCCGCCTCTGGAGTCCGAGCGCCCGATGCCCGACAGCCGGCAACAGCCTCCTCCCGCCCCCGACCAGGGCGCCCTCGTGCTGTGCGGGGCGCGGCTCACCGACGGGCGGACGGTGGACGTACGGCTGGGCGGCGGCCGCATCGAGGCGGTCGGCACGGCAGGCACCCTGGCACGCGGCCCGGCCCGCGCCGGCGCCCCCCGGGTCGACCTGCGCGGCTACCTGCTGCTCCCGGCCCCCGCCGAGCCGCACGCCCATGGCGACACCTGCCTCACCGCCGAACTCCCCGGGCCGCCCTCCCCCGCTCCCGAGGAGGTGCAACGCAGAGTGACCGAGGCGACCCTGCTCCAGCTCGGCCACGGCGCGACGGCGGTACGGGCCCACGTGCGGATCGGCGACGTGCAGGGGCTCGGCGCGCTGGAGGCGGTGCTCCAGGCCCGCCGTTCGCTGCGCGGGCTCGCGGAGCTGACCACGGTGGCGATGCCCAGACTGCTGACCGGGGTGGCCGGTGCGGACGGGCTGGCGATGCTGCGGGACGCGGTGAAGATGGGCGCCTCCGCGGTGGGTGGCTGCCCCGACCTGGACCCCGACCCCACCGGCTATGTGGAGGCGGTGCTGGAGGTGGCCACCGAGCAGGGCTGCCCGGTCGACCTGCACACCGACGCGGCGGACTCGGCGCGGCTGTCCCGGCTCGCGGCGATGGCGGGGGGCCTGCGTCCCGGTGTGACCCTCGGCCCGTGCGCGGCCCTCACCCGGCTGCCGGCCGAGACCGCGCACCGCGTCGCGGACCGGCTCGCGGCCGCCGGGATCGCGGTGGTCTGCCTCCCCCAGGGCGGCTGCGCCGGCACCGACCGCCGGGGCACCGCCCCGGTACGGCTGCTGCGCGCGGCCGGGGTGCGCGTCGCGGCGGGCAGCGGCGCGCTGCGGGACACGGCCAACCCGGTGGGCCGGGGCGACCCCCTGGAGGCGGCGTACCTCCTCGCGTCCAGCCACGGGATGCGCCCGGCCGACGCCTACGACACGGTGAGCGCGTCGGCGCGGGCGATGCTGGGTCTGCCGGAGGTGCGGGTGGAGGCCGGGTTCCCGGCGGAGCTGCTGGCGGTGCGCGGGGACGAGCTGGCGGGGGCGCTGTCGCTGGCGTACAGCAGGATCGTCGTGCACCGGGGGCGGGTGGTGGCCCGGACCAGTGCGGTGCGGGAGTACTGCAACTCGGCGGCCGAGGCGGAGCTGGGCCTGCCCCGGCAGGGGCGCAAGAGGCTGTCGTAACAGCGTTTTATCCACCGGGAGTTGTCCCACTGGTGGCACGGGTGGGTGCCGTGTGCGCCCCCGGTTGCCGTCGTGCGCCGTGGTCCCTCGGGGGGACGTTCTCGGGGCGGGGCGGGCTCGTGGGGCGGATGGGTCGCGGCGGGCGTACGGTCGTAGCCATGCGCATTGTCATAGCTGGAGGTCATGGTCAGATCGCGCTGCGGCTGGAGCGGCTGCTCTCGGCGCGTGGGGACGAGGTCGCGGGCATCATCCGCAAGCCGGAACAGGCGGCGGATCTGCGGGCGGCCGGTGCCGACCCGGTCCTGCTGGACCTGGAGTCCGCGTCGGTGGAGGAGGTCGCGGAGGCGCTGCGGGGCGCCGACGCCGCCGTGTTCGCGGCCGGCGCCGGTCCGGGCAGCGGTACGGAGCGCAAGGAGACGGTGGACAAGGGCGCGGCGATGCTGTTCGCCGACGCGGCGGTGCGGGCCGGGGTGCGCCGGTTCGTGGTGGTGTCCTCGATGGGCGCGGACCCCGCGCACACCGGTACCGAGGTCTTCGACGTGTACCTGCGGGCCAAGGGCGAGGCGGACGCGTACGTCACCGCGCAGGACGCCCTCGACTGGACGATCCTGCGCCCCGGTTCACTGACGGACGAGCCGGGCACGGGGCTGGTCAAGCTGGCGGCGCACACCGGGCGGGGGTCGGTCCCGCGGGACGACGTGGCGGCGGTGCTGGCGGAGCTGGTGGAAACCTCGTCGACGGCGGGGCTGACGCTGGAGCTGATCGAGGGGTCGGTGCCGGTCGCGGTGGCGGTGAAGGCGGTCGCGGGGAACTGAAGGGGCTCGCAGCGGGGCTTTCCGGCGCCCTGGGTGGCTCAGAACAGCGGGAGCTGGCCAGGGAAGTCGGGGACGACGTAACCGTCCAGCGTGGGCTGGGCCGCGCCGATCTGGGCGTGCTGCCGGGAGCCCGCGCAGGAGACCATCTCCTGGTTCTCCCGCGCGCCCGGCGGGTCGTGGCGCGCGAAGCGGCCGGCGACGACGGCGATCTCGCGGTGGCACACGGGACAGGTTCTGCGGCGCGCGGACATGGCACCAGTGTGCCCTGCGGGTCTGACAAGGCCCTGCGGGTCTGGCGGGGCTCCGAGGGTCTGCCAGGGCTGTTACTCACTTTCGGGTGACGCGTCCGGCGTGGCCGGGGTGGCGTGACCTGGCGAAAGAACGCTTCTGCTCAGTGATCACAAGGGTCGTGCCCGTTTCGGGGCGTCAACTTGGTGCATTCTTCCTATGAATGGACGTTACAGCCAAGAGTCACGGAAACATGGTCGATCGGTAACACGGTTCACGTTTCCACCACATCTCCTCCGCATCCCGCCAAAGTGGTGTCTGCGCGGCCAGCAGGTCGCCATCCGCACACCGCACGCTTTCCGCCCAGGTTGTCCCGTGGGCGGGTGCCCGCACCTTGCAGGAGACCCTGTGACATCGTCTTCCGTGACCGCCCGTCGCCTGGCCGCCGCCGCTCTCGCTGCCGGGGCGCTGGTCGGAGCGGCGGCCCTGCCGGCCACCGCCGCGGACCGCTCTCACCGCGAGAACGTCGAGATCAGCCGCGTGCAGTACGACTCCCCCGGCTGGGACAACGGCTCCAACCGCTCCCTCAACAACGAGTGGGTTGAGGTCACCAACAACTCCCGCCACCGCGTGAACCTCGACGGCTGGAGGCTGACGGAGGACCAGCGCGGGGTCTCCTACACCTTCCGCCACTTCAGCCTCGGCGGCCACCAGACCGTCCGCGTCCACACGGGCGTCGGCCGCGACACCGCCCGCGACCTCTTCCAGGACCGCCGCAACTACGTCTGGGACAACCGCCGCGACACCGCGACCCTCCGCAACGACTTCCGCCGCGTGGTGGACAGCGTGACGTGGGGCGAGCGCAACCACCGCGACGACGACAACCGGGGCCACGAGGGCCGGGGCCACGACAACCGCGGCCACGACGGCCGCGGTCACGACGGCTGGGGTCACCACCGCCGCTGATCCGGCGCCCTGACGGGCGGGCCCGGACTCACCACGACCGGCGCGGACCCTTCTGGGGGGTCCGCGCCGGTTGTTGTCGTGGTCCGTCCTGGAGACAGCGGGCCTGGCTTGGGAGAGCATGGTGCGGACGACGCGTCGGGCCACTGCGAGGGGGTTGCCGGTGACGGGGCGGGGGATTTCCCGACAGGAGCTGATCCGCAGGCGCCGTCGGAGCAGCCTGGTGGGGCGCCGGCAGGAGCAGGCCGCCTTCGATGAGGCCCTGCGCCAGCCGCCCGACGAGGCGGCCAACTTCCTCTTCCACATCCATGGCCCGGCCGGTGTGGGGAAGTCCACGCTGGTCAGGCAGTTGGAATCGGCGGCCCGCGAGACGTCGGCCGTCACCGCCTACGTCGACGAGTCGGTGGCCGATGCCATCGAGGCCATGGAGTCGATCAGTGCCCAGGTCTCGCAACAGGGCGGAGAACTCAAGGCTTTCGACAAACTGCTGTCCACCTATCGCCAGCGTCGGCACGAGGCCAGTACGAGCGCGGGCGAGATGCTTGCCGGCGCGGCGGAGCCCGGCCAGGGCAACGAGCCGCCGGCGCCGTCCCCGTCCAGCATGATCGGCTCGCAACTGGCGCTCGTGGGGCTGGGCATGATTCCCGGCGTGGGGGCCTTCACCGGTGCCGTCGACCCGAATCAGGTCGCCGCGAGGGCCGACCGGTTCAAGGCGCTGCTGAGCAACCGTCTCCGCAGCCCTGAAGACGTCCAACTGGTCCTGTCGCCCCTTCAAGTGCTCACCCCGGTCTTCCTGAAGGGCCTGACAGAGGCCGCCGCGCGGCGGCCGTGGCTCGTGCTCTTCTTCGACACCTACGAACGCACCGGGCCGCTGCTGGACGCGTGGTTACGCGACATCCTGGTGACCGAGCGGTACGGGCAGATGCCCGCCAACGTGCTGGTCGTGCTGGCGGGGCAGCCCCAACTGGACGCCCAGTGCTGGGGCGACTGGCTCGACCTGGTCACCGACCTGCCACTGGAGGTGTTCACCGACACGGAGGCCCGTCAACTCCTGGCCGCCAAGGAGATCACCGACGCCAAGGTCGTCGAGGCGATCCTGGAGCTCTCGGGGAGGCTGCCCGTCCTGGTCTCGACCCTGGCGGACGCCCATCCCTCCAGCGTCACGGAAGTGGGCGACCCCAGCGACACGGCCGTGGAGCGATTCCTCAAGTGGGAGACGAACCCGGCCCGTCGTGCCGCCGCTCTGGCGTGTGCGCTGCCGCAGGAGGTGGACGAGGACGTCTACCGCACGGTGGTGGAGGACGAGCAGGCCCGGGAGGAGTTCAGTTGGCTCCGCACCCGCCCCTTCTTCATCCACCGCGCCGGCCGCGGGCACTACCACGACGTGGTGCGCTCGGCGATGCTCCGCCTCCAGCGTCAGCAGTCCCCGCAGCGCTGGAAGGAGCAGCACAGCGCCCTGGCGGAGGCGTTTCGGCAGCGGTGCCGCGAACTGGAGGGGGACCTTTCGTCCACCGACGACCCGTGGGAGGACGAGCGCTGGCGCGGCCACAAGCTCCAGGAGACCTACCACCGGCTGTGCGGGGACCATCACGCCGCCCTGCCCGCCGCCCTTCGTGAACTGGTCGACGCCTACGACCACGACATCACCACGTTGCGCCGGTGGACCCAGACCCTGTCGCGGGCCGGCCAGGACGCGGACGCGCCGCTCGTACGGAAGTGGGGCCGGGACATCGCTGCCGCCCTGGAGGAGCCTCAACCCGGCGCGGCCGTGCTGGCGTTGCTCCTCTCCCGAGGCAACCTGGACGCCTCGGGCCAGAGCCTCGTGCACACGATCCGGGGCTGGGAGAGCCGCCGGGACGGCGACTACGAGCAATCAGCCACCGAGTACACCAGGGCGATCGAACTCGATCCGACGCCCCGAGCCATCCGGGGGCGCGGCGAGGCCTTTCGCCGTGCGCGGCGGTACGAGGAGGCGCTCGCCGACCTCGACCGGGCCATCGAACTGGAGCCCACGGTGCCCTGGGCCCTCCGCAGCCGCGGCCAGACCTATCTGGCCATGGGCCGGTACGAGGCGGCGCTCACCGAATTCGACCGCGCCATCGAGATCGAGCCCGGCAACAAATGGAGCATCAAGTACCGCGGCGAGACCTTCCGTATGGCCAAGCGGTACGAGGAAGCGCTCAGTGAGTTCGGTCGGGCCATAGAACTCGACCCCGACGACGCGTGGTCCTTGGCGAGCCGCGGCCAGACGCATGACCAGATGGGAATGGACCAAGAGGCACTGGCCGACTACACGCGGGCCATCGAGATCGACCCCACGTACACATGGGCTTTGACGAATCGCGGAATCATCTACCGAAACCTGAAGAGGTACGAGGAGGCACTGGCCGACCACCACCGGGCCGTCGAGATCGACCCGGACTACAAGTGGGCGTACGTCAACCGCGGCCAGACGTACCACGCGACGAGGCAGCACCAGGAAGCGCTGGCCGACTACACGCGCGCCCTGGAGATCGACCCCGCGTACGCGTGGGCCCTGACCAACCGGGGGAACCTCCACCGGGACCTCAAGGAGTACGAGAAGGCATTGACCGATTACGGTCGCGCCATCGAACTCGGCCCGGAGGACACATGGCCTCGCGTCAACCGGGCTCAGACCCGGCACGCGATGGGTCGCTACGAGGACGCCGTGGCCGACTACACGCACGTCATCGAGATCAGCCCCAAGGCGTGGTACTTCCTCTCCCGCGGCCGCTCGCACCGCGCGCTTGCGCGATGGGACGAGGCCATCGCGGACCTTGCCCGGGCGATCGACCTGGACCCGGCCACCGCGATGCTCCACGCGGAACGCGGCTACGTCCTGCGCCTGTCGGGTCGGCACCACGAGGCACTCACCCACTTCGACCGAGCCCTCGAACTCGCGCCCGCGAGTCCCTTCTCCCTCACCAACCGTGGCGTCACCCACCGACTGCTGGGGCACATCGAAGAGGCTCTGGCGGATCTCACCCGCGCGATCGAGATCCGCCCGGAGGACGGCTGGGCGCACTACGAGAAGGCGGTCGTACTCTTCCTCTCCGGTGACCAGGGGCACGAGAACGAGTGCCGGCGTTCGACAGAGCTCTGCTCCTCCGATGCCGGCGAGGATGACCGCCATCGGGTCGCGGCTCGGGGCAACCTGGTCCTCGTCCACTGTCTGCTGTCCGCATGGACGGACGCCGAGACGCACCTCACCGCGTTCCTGCACGCCCACCCGAACCGCGGGGAGCTCCACGAACTCCACACGGTGATGCTGACGCTGCGAGACGTGGTTCCGGCCTCGGAAGAGCCCCTGTCCGCCTTCGCGGAACGGCTGCGGACAGCCCTGGAACATGACCAAGGGCCCGTGACCTGCTGAGTTAGCAGGTCACGGGCCCTGAGTTTCCCGTGTGGCGGCGCCAGGATTCGAACCTGGGAAGGCTGAGCCGGCAGATTTACAGTCTGCTCCCTTTGGCCGCTCGGGCACACCGCCGGGGGTTGTTGGAAGGGGGTCCGCCTTGGCGGTGCTCCCTGGCAACGACGTAAACAATACCTGATGCGCGGGGGTGCTCCGCCACCCGGTTGATCGCCGTCCTCGGGGGCCGGGGGTGGCTAGGCTGGGGCGGATGCGGTGCGGCCGGACGGTCCGCACCCCGTTCCGCCCCCGATGCAAGGAGCCACAGGACATGGCCGACTCCAGTTTCGACATCGTCTCGAAGGTCGAGCGGCAGGAGGTCGACAACGCCCTCAACCAGACCGCCAAGGAGATCTCGCAGCGCTACGACTTCAAGGGCGTGGGCGCCTCGATCTCGTGGTCCGGCGAGAAGATCCTCATGGAGGCCAACTCCGAGGACCGGGTGAAGGCCGTGCTCGACGTCTTCGAGTCCAAGCTGATCAAGCGCGGCATCTCGCTGAAGGCGCTGGACGCGGGCGAGCCCCAGCTGTCCGGCAAGGAGTACAAGATCTTCGCGTCCATCGAGGAGGGCATCTCCCAGGACAACGCCAAGAAGGTGGCGAAGATCATCCGCGACGAGGGCCCCAAGGGCGTCAAGGCGCAGGTCCAGGGCGAGGAGCTGCGCGTCAGCTCCAAGAGCCGCGACGACCTCCAGGCCATCATCGCCCTGCTCAAGGGCAAGGACTTCGACTTCGCGCTCCAGTTCGTGAACTACCGGTAGTACCGGCAGCGCACCCCGCCCCGCCCCGGCTTCCCCGGCGGCGGGGCTCGGCATGTGCGATCGTTCCCGCATGAGCAGTGACTACGACCGTGTGCGCACCGGTATCGAGTTCATGACTGCCTATGTCTCCGGGGACGAGCTCCTGACGGAGTATCTGGAGGAGCGGCGGCAGGAGGACCCCGGGGCGACGGACACGCTGCTGGACGGTACGGCGGCCCTGTGCGCGGCGCTGCTGCACACGCTGGCCCGTACGACGCGGCGGTCCGAGCACGAGATCCTCCAGGAGCTGGCCCGCGGCACGCATCGCAGTGAGCGGCGCTCCGAGGACTGACCTTCGGAAAAGCGCTCAGTCCCGCGAGTTGCCGAAGATCACCCGGTAAAGGATCAGCAGCACCAGCGAGCCGCCGATCGCGGCCGCCCACGTCGCGCCGTCGTAGAAGTGCTTCGAGACCGGGTGGTCCAGCCAGCGTGAGGAGATCCAGCCGCCGAGGAACGCGCCCGCGACGCCGATCAGGGTCGTGCCGATGAAGCCTCCCGGGTCACGCCCCGGCAGCAGCAGCTTGGCAATGGCTCCGGCCAGCAGGCCCAGGATGATCCAACCGAGAATGCTCATGCCAGGAACCTGCCCTTCCGCGCCCCGTCCGCACACCCTGGCCGCGTAAGAAGCCGGTGTGCCTTGTCCCCTGCCAGGACGCCGCTCGGGCGGGTTCCGGTTGCCTCAGGCGACGCGCGCGCCGAACGGCTCGTCCGTGCGGACGATCTCGCGGCCCAGCGGGAGCAGCGAGACCGGGATCAGTTTGAAGTTGGCGATGCCGAACGGGATACCGATGATCGTCAGGCACAGCGCGATGCCCGTGGTGATGTGGGCCAGCGCCAGCCACCATCCCGCCAGCACCAGCCAGAGCACATTGCCGACGCACGACGGCGCGCCCGCCTCCCGGCGCTCGACGGTGGTGTACCCGAAGGGCCACAGGGCGTAGACGCCGATGCGGAAGGCGGCCACCCCGAAGGGGATGCCGATGATCGTGACGCACAGCAGCACGCCGGCGAGCAGGTAGCCGAGGAACAGCCAGAAGCCGCTCAGGACGAGCCAGATGATGTTCAGTAGGGTCTTCACCGGTTTCGACCTGCCATCTTCTCCAGTCGGGCGATCCGCTCGGCCATGGGCGGGTGCGTGGAGAACATCCGCGACAGTCCCTGGCCGGGCCGGAACGGGTTGGCGATCATCATGTGGCTGGCGGTCTCGATGCGCGGCTCCGGGGGCAGCGGGAGCTGCTGGGTGCCGCTCTCCAGCTTGTGCAGCGCCGACGCGAGGGCCAGCGGGTCGCCGGTGAGCTGGGCGCCGGACGCGTCCGCCTCGTACTCCCGGGAGCGGCTGACGGCCATCTGGATGAGGGTGGCCGCGATCGGGCCGAGGAGCATGGTCAGCAGCATGCCGATCAGGCCCGGACCCTCGTCGTCGTCCGAGCGGCCGACCGGGATCAGCCACGCGAAGTTGACCAAGAACATGATCACTGAGGCGAGGGCGCCGGCCACGGACGAGATGAGGATGTCCCGGTTGTAGACGTGGCTCAGCTCGTGGCCGAGGACACCGCGCAGCTCGCGCGGGTCGAGCAGGCGCAGGATGCCCTCGGTGCAGCAGACGGCCGCGTGGCGCGGGTTGCGGCCGGTGGCGAAGGCGTTGGGCGCCTCCGTCGGCGAGATGTACAGCCGGGGCATGGGCTGGCGGGCCTGCGTGGAGAGCTCGCGCACGATCCGGTACAGCTCTGGCGCCTCGAACTCGCTCACCGGTCGCGCCCGCATCGCGCGCAGGGCCAGCTTGTCGCTGTTCCAGTACGCGTACGCGTTCGTGCCGAGCGCCACCAGGATCGCGATGATCAGCCCTGTCCGGCCGAAGAGGCTGCCGATGACGATGATGATCGCCGACAGTGCCCCGAGGAGTACTGCGGTCCTGAGCCCGTTGTGCCGGCGGTGCACCCTGGCCCTCCAAATCGTGCGGCGCGGGAACCCTTCGGTCCAGTGGACCCTCCCGCTCAGGACAACGCCAGGCGAAGGCCGCGAGTTCCCAGGTGGGCGCGGTGGCGCGGACACCCGTACGAGTGAGGGGGGCCGGCCGCGCCCGTCAGAAGAGGGTCGTGGCGGCGAAGCGCAGCACCAGCTGGGGGGCGCCCGAGAGAATCACGCCGACGGCCGCGGTGAGGGCGAGCGCGACGGTGAGGGGGGCGGGGACGCGGTGCCGTACGGGCTCGCCCTCGGGGGCGCGGAACAGCAGGGCCGTCCACCGGAGGTAGTAGTAGAGCGCGACCACGACGTTGACGGCCATGACCACGGCGAGCCAGCCGAGCCCGGCGTCCACGGCCGCCGAGAACACCGTGACCTTGGCGAACAGCCCGATCACGCCCGGCGGGAGGCCGGCCAGGCACAGCAGGAAGAAGGCCAGGAGGACGGCGGTGACGGGGTTGGTGGCGTACAGGCCCCGGTAGTCGCTGATCCGGTTGAGCCGCTTCGTACGGCCCACCAGGGCGGCCACCGCGAAGGCGCCGAGGTTCACGGCGGCGTACATCAGGGCGTAGGCGACGGTGGAGCCGATCGCCTTCTGGCCGTCCCGCGTGTACCCGGCGGCGGCGATCGGCACCAGGAGGTAGCCGGCCTGGCCGATGGAGGACCAGGCGAGGAGGCGTACGGCGCTGTACGCGCGCGTGGCCCGCTGCCGGAGGGCACCGGCGTTGCCCGCGGTCATGGTGAGCGCGGCCAGGACGGCGAGGGCGGGGCCCCAGACGTCGGCGTAGGACGGGAAGGCGATCACGGTGACGAGGATCAGGCCGGAGAAGCCGACCGCCTTGCCGACGACCGAGAGGTAGGCGGCGACCGGGAGCGGCGCGCCCACATAGGTCTCGGGGACCCAGAAGTGGAAGGGCACGGCGGCGGTCTTGAAGGCGAAGCCGACCAGGGTGAGGACGACGCCGGTCTGGACGAGGGTGTGGAGCTGGCCGTCGACCTGGGGCAGGCGCCGGGCGATCTCGGTGAGGTGCAGGGTGCCGGTGGCGGCGTAGACGAAGCTGACGCCCATCAGGCTCACGGCGGTGGCGGTGACCGAGGAGAGGAAGAACTTCAGGGCGGCCTCGGCCGAGCGCGCCTCGCCGTGCCGGATGCCGACCAGGGCGAAGGCGGGCAGGGAGGCGACCTCCAGGGCGACGATCAGGGTGGCGAGGTCGCGGGAGGCGGGGAGCAGGGCGGCGCCGGCCGCCGAGGAGAGCAGCAGGAACCAGAACTCCCCGGCCGGGACGCGCCGCCGGTCGTCCTGGACGCCGGTCACGGACAGCAGGGCCGCGAGCAGGGCGCCGCCGAGGACGAGGAACTGGATGACGATCGTGAAGTGGTCGGCGGTGTAGCTGCACGCGCGCGTGGAGCCGGTCAGGCAGAAGGTGGCGCGGTCGCCGTCCAGGAGCGGCAGCAGCATGAGCGCGGCCGCGGCCAGGCCGGCGACGGAGAGCCAGCCCAGGAGCGGCTTGCGGCCCTCGGGCAGGAACAGATCGGTGACGAGCACGGCGAGGGCCATGACGGCGACGATGACGGGCGGGGCGATGGCCAGCCAGTCGACGGACTGGATCAGCGCGTTCACCGCCGGTGCGGCCAAGTGCTCCACGGCGGCCTGGGACGCCGTGTGCAGCGCGTACTCGGCCGGGTGGCCGCCGGGGAACTGGGGCAGGGCGGTCATCGGGTGCCTCCTGCGAGGAGCTGCTGCACGGCCGGGTCGCTGAGGCCGAGCAGGGCCCTGGGCCAGAGTCCGGCGAGGACGGTGAGGACGACGAGCGGGGTCCAGGCGGCGAACTCGTAGCCCCGTACGTCGGCGAGTTCGGGCAGGTCCTGGCGCGGGTCGCCCATGCAGACGCGGCGGACCACGACCAGCAGGTACGCGGCGGTCAGCAGGGTGCCGAAGGCGCCGATGGCCAGGAAGACCAGGTAGGCGGCCCGGTTGAGCCCGGCGGCGGGCTGGAACGCGCCGAACAGGGCGAGCATCTCGCCCCAGAATCCGGCGAGTCCGGGCAGCCCCAGCGAGGCGACGGCGCCGAAGGCGAGCAGCCCGCCGAGGCGCGGGGCCCTTCCGTAGAGGGCGCCGCCGCTGTGCGCGGCCAGGGTGTCGAGGTCGGTGCTGCCGGTGCGGTCCTTCAGGGCACCGACCAGGAAGAACAGCAGGCCGGTGATGAGGCCGTGGGCGATGTTGGCGAACAGGGCGCCGTTGACGCCGGTCGGGGTCATGGTGGAGATGCCGAGCAGCACGAAACCCATGTGGCCGACCGAGGAGTAGGCGATCAGCCGCTTCAGGTCGCCCTTGGCGCCCCGCCTGGCCAGCGAGAGGCAGGCCAGGGACCCGTAGATGATCCCGACCACGGCGAACGCGGCGAGGTAGGGCGCGAAGACCCGGAAACCGTCGGGCGCGACCGGGAGCAGGATGCGGACGAACCCGTACGTGCCCATCTTCAGCAGGACGCCGGCGAGCAGTACCGAGCCGACGGTCGGGGCGGCGGTGTGGGCGTCCGGCAGCCAACTGTGCAGGGGCCACATCGGGGCCTTCACGGCGAGCCCGATGCCGATCGCCAGAACGGCGACGACCTGCACGGATGTGGTCAGGGACCGGCCGTTGTCAGTGGCGAGTGCCACCATGTCGAAAGTGCCCGCTTTGATCCCGATCAGGAGCAGGCCGAGCAGCATGATCACCGAACCGAGCAGCGTGTACAGGATGAACTTCCACGCGGCCCGGGTCCGGCCCTCGCCGCCCCATCGGGCGATGAGGAAGTACATCGGGACCAGCACGGTCTCGAAGGCCAGGAAGAAGAGGACGAGGTCGAGCACGGCGAAGGAGGCGAGGGTGCCCCCTTCGAGCAGCAGGACCAGGGCGGTGAACGCCTTCGGGGAGGGCCCCGCGGGCGGCTTGAAGTAGGAGTAGAGCGCGCAGAGGAAGGTCAGCAGCGCGGTCAGGAGGAGAAGGGGGAGGGAGATGCCGTCGATGCCGAGGTGGATGCGCACATGGAGTGCGGGAATCCAACTGATGTCGGTCGTGGCCTGCATCTTCGAGGGGTGGTCGTGGTCGAAGCCGAGCGCCAGGACGATCGCGGCGATGAGGACCACACCGGTCACGGTCACGCCGTGCCGGAGCACGGCCTGGCCGGGGGACTTCCCCTTCAGTCCGGTGACTGGAAGGGGCGCCGCGGAGCGGCTCGTTGAGGGGCGGTGGTCGGGTGACGGGCGGGAGGGCAGAAGGGCGGCGGCCGCGCCGAGGAGCGGCACGGCGACGACGAACGCCAGAAGGAACTGCATCACTGATTCGCTGATACCGATCACGCCCGCTCACGCTCCCGAGGCGACGAGGAGGACGGCGACCGTCAGGACGACGGTGCCGGCGAGCAGCGCGCTCACATAGGTCTGCACATTGCCGGTCTGCGCCCGCCGTACGGCCGCGCCGAGCAGCCGGGGCAGGGCGGCGGCGCCGCGTACGTAGGTGTCGACGACCTCGCGGTCCAGGAAGCGGACCAGGCTCGCCGCGCCCAGCACCGGGCGGACGAACAGCGCCGAGTACACGGCGTCCAGGTGGAAGCCCGCGGCGGCGGGCCCGTACAGCGGGCCGAGGAGCAGGCGGCCGGGGTCGGCCGGGTCGGGGGCCTCCGCGATGTCGCCGTACGCCGGTTCGTGGGCGGCGATGGCCTCGGCCTCGACCAGGCCCGCGTCGCCCTCCGGATGCGCGGCGACGGCGCCCAGCGGGACACGGGGCGTCCGGGCGGCGGCGCGCTGCCAGGCGCCGTAGACCAGCAGGCCGCCGACCACGGCGAGACCGGTGCCGAGGATGGAGGTGAGCAGGGTGGGCGCGAGGCTCCCGCCGTCGAACCATTCGGGCAGCGTGCGGTAGGCGAGCGCGCCGAAGGCGAGCGAGGGCACGGCCAGCACCCAGAGCACCACGGTCATGGTCAGCGGCTGGCGGCCGTGTTCGGGGGCCTCGGCGCCCCGGCCCCGGAAGGCCAGCAGCCAGAGCCGGGTGGCGTAGGCGGCGGTGAGCAGGGCCGTGGCGAGCGCGGCGACGAGCACGATCCAGCCGGCGGCGCCCGGTGCCGGGCCGGGGTGGCCGGTGGCGAGGCGCTCGGCGGCGCCGAGGACGGACTCCTTGGAGAAGAACCCGCTGAACGGCGGGATCGCGGCCAGCGCGAGCAGGGCCACGGTCATCGTCCAGAAGGCGTCCGGGACGCGGTCGCGCAGGTGGCTCATCCGGGACATGGCGGCCAGCGAGTTGGTGCCGGCGGCGTGGATGACGGCTCCGGCGGCGAGGAACAGCAGCGCCTTGAAGGCGCCGTGGGCGAGGAGGTGGAAGACGGCGGCACCGCGGTCGCCGACGGCGAGGGCACCGGTCATGTACCCGAGCTGGCCGATGGTCGAGTAGGCGAGGACGCGCTTGATGTCGTCCTGGGCGAGCGCGGCGAGGCCGGAGCCCAGCATGGTGACGGCGGCCATCACGGCGAGGACCGTCATCGCGGCGGCGGACGCCTCGAACACGGGGAGGAGACGGGCGACGAAGTAGACACCGGCGGCGACCATCGTGGCCGCGTGGATCAGCGCCGAGACGGGCGTGGGGCCCGCCATCGCGTCGGGGAGCCAGGTGTGCAGCGGGAACTGCGCCGACTTGCCCGCCACGCCCGCGAGGAGCAGCAGCGCGATCAGGGTGGGGTGGTCCAGTCCGCCGCTCGCCACGGCACCGAGGACGCGGGTGATGCGGAACGACCCGGCGTCGGTGCCGAGCGCGAACAGGCCGATCAGGAACGGCACGTCACCGAGCTTGGTGACCAGGAACGCCTTGAGGGAGGCGGCGCGGGCCTCGGGAGTACCCCAGTAGTGGCCGACCAGGAAGTAGGAGCAGATGCCCATGACTTCCCAGCCGACCAGCAGCACGATCAGGTCGCCGGAGTAGACGACGAGGAGCATCGCGGAGGTGAAGAGGGAGACGAGGGCCGCGTAGGAGGGGTAACGGGGGTCGTCGCGCAGGTAGCCGGTGGAGTAGATCTGCACGCAGGTCGCCACGAAGGCCACCAGGATCGCGACGAGCGCGGCGAAGCCGTCGACGTACAGCGCCAGGTCGACGGGGACCGAGCCGGTGGGCGTCAGCAGGGTGTACGCGTCGATGACCCGGCCGCCGCCCTGGCGGGCCGCGACCAGCGCGGCCAGTACGAGCGAGGCCAGCGGCGGCAGTACGGCGAGCGGGCGGACGAAGCCGGGCGCGGTGCGGCCCAGCAGGAGTCCGGCGACGGCGCCGAGGAAGGGCAGGAGGGGGACGAGGGCGGCGAGGGTGGTGGTGGTCACGCGGTGGCCTCAGCCTTCTCGGCCCCAAAGGCGTCGGGGTGGTCGGGGTCGTCGCCGGGGGTCTCGGCGGTGTCGCGGAGCTTGTCGATGTCGGCGGTGCCCCGGTCGCGGTACACGGCGAGGACGATCGCCAGGCCGATGCCGATCTCGGCGGCCGCGATGGCGATGGTGAACAGGGTCAGCGCCTGGCCGGAGTGCAGGGTGTCCTTCGCGGCCCGGCTGAGCCAGACGTCGAAGGCGACGAGGTTGAGGTTGACGGCGTTGAGCATCAGCTCGACCGACATCAGGACCAGGATCGCGTTGCGGCGGGCGAGGACGCCGTAGAGGCCGGTGCAGAAGAGGAGGGCGGCGAGTACGGCGGGGTAGGCGAGGTGCATCAGCGGGCGCCTTCCTTCTCGCCGGGGGTCTTGGTCAGGCTCGGGGCGTCGGCCGCCTGCTCGGCCTTGGTCTTGCGGGACAGCACGATCGCGCCGACCAGGGCCGCGAGGAGCAGGACGGACAGCGCCTCGAAGGGCAGGACCCAGTGCCGGAAGAGGCTCTCGCCGGTGACGCGGGTGGTACCGGCGGCCGGGCCGTCCAGGTCGATCCAGGTGGCGCGGAACGCGTCCGTCACCACCCAGACCAGGGCGCCCGCCGAGGCCACGGCGACGACGAGTGCGGGCAGCCGGTTGCCCGAATCGGCGTCCGGGGAGCGGCCGATGGGGGCCCTGGTGAGCATCAGCCCGAAGAGGAGGAGGACGACGACGGAGCCGACGTAGATGAGGACCTGCACCCAGGCGATGAACTCGGCCGTGAGCAGGAGGTATTCGACGGCCAGTCCGCCGAGGGTGACCACCAGCCACAGGGCGGCGTGCACCAGTTGGCGGGTGGTGACGGTGATCAGCGCGGCGCCGAGGGTGACCAGGCCGACGAGGAGGAACGCGATCTCGACGCCGGTCGGGGACAGGAAGCCGTGCGGGGCGGTGGCGGCGAGGCTCACTGCTCTCCCTCCTGGTTCTCGTCCTGGTCTGCGGTCCGCTCCGCCTGCTCGGCGACCTGGGCCTCCTCGGCGGCCTGGGCGGCGGCCAGTTTGTCGGCGCTCTTGCGGGCGGCGGCGATCTCCTTCGGCTCCTCCGCGTGCGGGTCCAGCGCGGGCGGGGCCGGGACGGTCCACATCCACTCGCGGAGCTTGTCGCGCTCGTGGGTCAGTTCGCGGATGTCCGTCTCGGCGTACTCGAACTCCGGGGACCAGAACAGCGCGTCGAAGGGGCAGACCTCGATGCAGATGCCGCAGTACATGCAGAGGGAGAAGTCGATGGCGAACCGGTCGAGGACGTTCCGGCTGCGCTCGCGACCGCCGGGGGTGGCGGCCGGGACGGTCTCCTTGTGGGAGTCGATGTAGATGCACCAGTCGGGGCACTCACGGGCGCAGAGCATGCAGACCGTGCAGTTCTCCTCGAACAGGCCGATCACTCCGCGCGTGCGGGGCGGGAGGTCGGGCTGGACGTCCGGGTAGCGCTCGGTGACGGTCTTTCTCGTCATCGTGCGCAGGGTGACGGCGAGGCCCTTGGCCAGGCCGGAGCCGGGGACTCTGGGCCGGGTGGGCGGGAGCTGCTCAGCCATCAGGCGGTCACCACCTTGACGACGCCGGTGAGGGCGATCTGGGCGAGGGCGAGCGGGACGAGGACGGTCCAGGACAGCTTCTGGAGCTGGTCCTCGCGCAGCCGGGGATAGGTGACGCGGAGCCAGATCACCAGGAAGGCGAGGATCGCGGTCTTCACCAGGGTCCACACCCAGCCGAGCCCGTCGGCACCCCAGGGGCCGTGCCAGCCGCCCAGGAAGAGCACGGTGGTCAGACCGCACAGGACGACGATCCCCGCGTACTCCGCGAGCAGGAACAGGGCGAAGCGCAGACCGGTGTACTCGGTGTACGCGCCGAAGATGATCTCCGAGTCGGCCACCGGCATGTCGAACGGCGGCCGTTGCAGCTCGGCGAGACCGGCCACGAAGAACACCACCGCGCCGGTGATCTGCCAGGGCAGCCACCACCAGTGGAAGGCACTGACGATGCCGGGCAGCGAGACCGTACCGGCCGCCATCGCCACGGAGGCGGCGGCGAGCAGCATCGGGAGTTCGTAGGCGAGCAACTGGGCGGCGGTGCGCAGGCCACCCAGCAGGGAGAACTTGTTCGCGCTGGCCCAGCCCGCCATCAGCGAGCCGAGGACGCCCACGCCCATCACCGCGAGCACGAAGAAGATGCCCGCGTCCAGCACTTGGCCGACGGCACCGGCGCTCGGGCCGATCGGGATGGCGAACAGTACGAGGAGGTACGGCAACAGGGCGACTGCGGGGGCCAGTTGGAAGACGCGGCGGTCGGCGCCCGCCGGGACCACGTCCTCCTTCTGCGCGAACTTCACGCCGTCCGCGATGAGTTGTGCCCAGCCGTGGAAGCCGCCCGCGTACATCGGGCCGAGGCGGCCCTGCATGTGCGCCATCACCTTGTGCTCGGTCTGTCCGATGACCAGCGGGAACGTCAGGAACACGACGAACACGACGACGAGTCGCAGGGCGACGTCCAGCACGTCGTTCACTGCGCGCCTCCTGCGTGGTCGTCGGGAGTGTCGGTGGGTTCCGGCTCGGTGGCGGGCGGTGTCCTGGGGGGCTCGTCGGCCTCCTCGAAGGCCGGACGGGCGTGATGCCAGGGCGCGTCGGCGCTACGCGGGGCGGCTTTACGCTCGGCCGGCTCGGCCGGCTCGGTCGGCTCCGAGGGCTCGGCAGGCCCCGTCGACTCGGTCGGCTCGCTCGGTTCTGAAGGCTCAGCAGGTTCCGGCGCCTCCGCCCGCTGCGAGGCCGATCCCTGTGAGGCGCTACGCGACCTGCGCGGCCCGCTCGGCGCCTCGGCCGGAGCCTCCGCACCCTCCGGGGCCCCCTGACTGGCCGACCCCTGCGAGGCACTCCGCATCCGGCGCGGCGGAGCCCCAGCACCCGGCTCCGGCGAACTCTGACTCGCCGAGCCCTGACTCGCACTCCGCATCCGCCGAGGCGCAGCCGCGCCCGACTCCGGAGCCGCCTGGCTCGCCGACCCCTCGCCCGCGCTCCGCATCCGGCGCGGCGGAGCACCAGCATCCGGCTCCCCCGCACCCTGACTCGCCGACCCCTCACTCGCACTCCGAGCCCGACGCGACCGACCAGCCTCCGTCTCCGCACCGGCCCCCGGCTCCTCCGCGGTCCGAGTCCGCCGAGCCGGCCGCTCCCCCGCCACACCCCGCGCGGGACGCGAAGGCGCGGGCGGCAACTGGCCCTTCAGCGGACCCCACTCGTTCGGATCAGGCACCCCCGGCGGCAGCATCTGGCGCCGCTTGGGGCCGCCGTGCTCCGACTCCCCCGGTTCCTTCGCCCCCGGCCACGCCTTGGCGACGCGGGCGGCGAGGACGAAGTCCTTGCGGAGGGGGTGGCCCTCGAAGTTCTCCGGCAGGAGCAGGTGGTCCAGCGCGGGGTGGCCGGTGAAGTCGACCCCGAACATCTCGTGGGTCTCCCGCTCGTGCCAGGCGGCGCCCGCGTACACGCCGACGGCGCTCGGCAGCACCGGCGCCTCGTGCGGGACGGTCGTGCGCACCAGCAGGCGGCGCACCGGGTGCAGGGCGACGACGTGGGCGGAGACCCGGAACCCGGTGCCGGGTTCGTCCACCGCGCTCAGCCAGTCGAAGTAGGTGCAGGTCAGCGTCGTACGAGCCGTCTCAAGGGCGGTGAGCCAGGCGGCGGGGGGCACGTCGACGGTGAGGACGTCGTACGACTCCTCGGCGGTGGCGTCGGGGCCGAAGAGTTCGTCCACGGAGGTGGGCAGCCAGCCGGTGCTCATCGCGCATCCCCCTCCGGAGAGGGAGCGGCCGGCGGCCGGACCAGGTCGCTCTGGAGCGCGGCGGCGGACGGGCGGGCGGCGCCCCCCTTGCCGTACCGCTCCGCCAGGGACTCGCGGGCGATCTTCTCCTGGAGCTTGAGGATGCCCTGGAGCAGGGCTTCGGGGCGCGGCGGGCAGCCCGGCACGTACACGTCGACCGGGATGATCTGGTCGACGCCCTTGGTGACGGAGTAGGAGTCCCAGTAGGGCCCGCCGCAGTTGGAGCAGGCGCCGAAGGAGATGACGTACTTCGGCTCGGGCATCTGCTCGTACAGCCGCTTCACGGCGGGCGCCATCTTGTCGGTGACCGTGCCGGAGACGACCATCAGGTCGGCCTGGCGGGGGCCCGGCGCGAAGGGGATGACACCGAGCCGGATGAAGTCGTGGCGGGCCATCGACGCGGCGATGAACTCGATCGCGCAGCAGGCGAGGCCGAAGTTGAAGACCCAGAGCGAGTAGCGGCGGCCCCAGTTGAGGACGACCTTCATCGGCTCGGGGGCGAGCCGGGCGAGGGCGCCCAGACGCTTCGGCTCGGGCAGCAGCACCGGCTCGGGGACGGCCGGGTTCACGTCCATGTCAGGACGCCCTTCTTGTAGGCGTACAGCAGGCCGACGGCGAGGAAGCCCAGGAAGATGAACATCTCCACCAGGGTGGCCGCGCCGTAGCCGGGGGCGGCGAAGACCGTCGCCCAGGGGAACAGGAAGATCGAGTCGACGGCGAAGATGACGTACAGGAAGGCGTAGACGTAGTACCGGACCTGGGTGTGGGCCCAGCCCTCCCCGACGGGGTCGACGCCGCACTCGTAGGTCATGAGCTTCTCGGGGGTGGGCACCACGGGCCGCAGCAGGCGGCCGGCGCCGAAGGCGGCCGCGACGAAGAGCACGCCGACGACGGCGAGCAGGCCGACGACCGAGTAGGACCCGAAGTAGTCCGACGCGGTGCCGCCCGCGGCGACCGTCGTATCCCCCAACGTCTCCCGCACCGTCCGTCCCTCGCTCCCTGACCGGGTGTCCTCCGTGACCTCCGCGCACCGTGTGACGGGAGGTTTGCGTACGCACGGGAGTCTAGGCCCTGATAAAGCGCCGGTAAGCAGCCCGTGACGCCCAGCGAGGCCGGGGGTGGGGTTTTCCCCAGGGTCCGGAAGGCGGTCCACCGCATGGCGTACGGGACCTGGGGCACGGCAGGCTGGCCGCCATGACCGCTCCCGCTCCCGCCGCCGGACCGGCCGGCGACCCCGGCCGTCCGCCGTCCGCCCGGCTCGCCTTCGACGCGCACACCTGGAAGGAGATCGCGCATCTCCTGCTGAACCTGCCGCTGGCGGTGGCCGGCTTCGTGTACGCGGTCACCGTGCTGTCCGTGAGCGGGGGCCTCACCGTCACGGTACTCGGGCTGCCGCTGCTGGCGGGCTCCCTGCTGGGCGCCCGGCTGCTGGGCAGGCTGGAGCGGGCGCGGGTGCGCGTGCTGCTCGGGGTGCGGGTGCCGGAGCCGTCGCCGCTGCCGTTCGCCCGGGGCGAAGGGGTGGTGCGGCGGCTGTGGCAGGCGCTGCGGGACCCGGTGGGCTGGCGGTCGCTGCTCTACTGCCTGATCCGGTTGCCCTGGGGCGTGCTGACGTTCTCCACCATGCTGGTCTCGTTCTTCGTGCTGTGGCCGGTGCTGGGCTACCTGGCGCGGGGTCTGGCGAACGTGGACCGGGCGCTGGCGCGGGCCCTGCTGGCGCCGTCGGACGAGCTGGAGCGCCGGATAGCGGAGCTGGAGTCGGACCGGGGTGTCGTCGTCGACACCGCCGCCGCCGATCTCCGCCGTATCGAACGCGACCTCCACGACGGAGCACAGGCACGCCTGGTCAACCTCGCCATGGGACTCGGACTCGCCAAGGAAAAACTCCACCACGACCCCGAAACAGCCGCCCGCATGGTCGAAGAAGCCCACGGCGAAGTCAAAACCGCCCTCAAAGAACTCCGCGACCTCGCCCGAGGCATCCACCCCGCCGTCCTCACCGACCGAGGACTCGACGCAGCCCTCTCCGCCATCGCCACCCGCTGCACCGTCCCCGTCACCCTCACCGTCGACCTCCCCACCCGACCCGCACCCGCCATCGAAGGCATCACCTACTACACCGCCAGCGAACTCCTCCAGAACATCAGCAAACACAGCCACGCCCACCACGCCACCCTCGACCTCTGGCACACCCCCCACCACCTCATGCTCCAAATCCGCGACGACGGAATCGGCGGAGCCGACCCCGCACACGGATCAGGGCTGGCGGGACTCGCCGAACGCCTCGGCGCGGTCGACGGGGTGTTCGTCGTGGACTCCCCGCCCGGCGGCCCGACCGTCATCACCGCCGAGCTGCCCTGGCGGGACCGTGACGACGAGCGCCGCGCCGGACGGTAGGGAAAACCCCCCTGATCAAGACGGGGACACACGCCATGGTCCGCACCCGGTGCGGACGAGCAGTCTGAGCAGGCAAGCCCACACGAGGAGAACGGGGAAGACACCGATGGCCACGCACTACACGCCGTACCGGGAAGAGCCCGGCCGCCACCGCCTCCCCGCCGCGCTGCGGGCACCGCTGGAGGCGCGGACCTGGCGGGAGCTGGGATACGCACTGACCGGACTGCCGGTGGCCGTCGCCCTGTTCGTCTGGGCGGTCACGATGATCTCGCTCGGCGCCGGCCTGCTGGTGACCTTCGTCGGAGTGCCGGTGCTGGCGCTGGCCCTGGTCGGCTGCCGGGGCTTCGGGGCGCTGGAGCGGGCGCGGGCCGGGGCGCTGCTCAGGGTGCGGGTGGCCGCGCCGGAGCCGCTCAGGCCCAGCGGACCGGGGCTGCTGCCCTGGCTCGGCGCGGTGCTCAAGAGCGGCTCGTCCTGGCGGCACCTGGTGTACGCGCTGGTCCACTTCCCCTGGGCGGTGTTCTCCTTCTCGGTGGCCATCAGCTTCTGGACGTACGGCTGGGCGCTGCTGACGTACCCGCTGTGGTTCTGGGTGTTCCCGATGTGGGCCGGGCAGGGCGGCATCCAGCTCTACGGGGACGACCACCACAGCGTCTACCTGGACAACCCCTTCGAGATCACCGCGACCGCCCTGATCGGGCTGGTGTTCACGCTGGTCACGCCGTGGCTGCTGCGGGGTCTGACCACGGTCGACGGGCTGCTGGTGCGCGGACTGCTCGGCCCCTCCCGGCTGACGGCACGCGTGGAGGAGCTGGAGTCGGACCGGGGTGTCGTGGTCGACACCGCCGCCGCCGATCTCCGCCGTATCGAACGCGACCTCCACGACGGAGCACAGGCACGCCTGGTCAACCTCGCCATGGGACTCGGACTCGCCAAGGAAAAACTCCACCACGACCCCGAAACAGCCGCCCGCATGGTCGAAGAAGCCCACGGCGAAGTCAAAACCGCCCTCAAAGAACTCCGCGACCTCGCCCGAGGCATCCACCCCGCCGTCCTCACCGACCGAGGACTCGACGCAGCCCTCTCCGCCATCGCCACCCGCTGCACCGTCCCCGTCACCCTCACCGTCGACCTCCCCACCCGACCCGCACCCGCCATCGAAGGCATCACCTACTACACCGCCAGCGAACTCCTCCAGAACATCAGCAAACACAGCCACGCCCACCACGCCACCCTCGACCTCTGGCACACCCCCCACCACCTCATGCTCCAAATCCGCGACGACGGAATCGGCGGAGCGGACGCCAGTCGTGGCACCGGCCTCGCGGGGCTGGCCGAGCGGCTCGGCGCGGTCGACGGGGTCCTGGTGGTGGACTCGCCGCCCGGCGGGCCGACCGTCGTGACCGCGGAACTGCCGTGGCGCGCCTGAGGAAGCTGGAATGCTGGGCCTCCTTGTCGACAGGCGTGTGGGGGCTCGGGGAATCGTGGAGAACAAGGTGCGTGTGGTCATCGCCGAGGACTCGGTGCTGCTCAGGGAGGGGCTGACCCGGCTGCTGACCGACCTCGGCCATGAGGTGGTGGCCGGGGTCGCGGACGCGGAGGCGCTGCTCGCGACCATCGCGGAGCTGGCCGGCCGGGATGAGCTGCCGGACGTGGTGGTGGCGGACGTGCGGATGCCGCCGACGCACACCGACGAAGGGGTGCGGGCCGCCGTGGAGCTGCGCGGCCGCCACCCGGACCTCGGGGTGCTGGTGCTGTCGCAGTACGTGGAGGAGCGCTACGCCACCGAACTGCTGGCCGGTTCCAGCCGGGGCGTCGGCTATCTGCTCAAGGACCGGGTCGCGGACGTGCGCGAGTTCGTCGCCGCGGTGGAGCGGGTCGCCGGCGGCGGTACGGCGCTGGACCCGGAGGTCGTGGCGCAGTTGCTGGGCCGCAGTCGCAAGCAGGACGTGCTGGCCGCGCTGACCCCGCGCGAGCGCGAGGTGCTGGGGCTGATGGCGGAGGGACGGACCAACTCGGCCGTGGCCCGGCAGCTCGTGGTGAGCGACGGGGCGGTGGAGAAGCACGTCAGCAACATCTTCATGAAGCTGGGCCTGACCCCGAGCGACGGAGACCACCGGCGTGTTCTGGCGGTACTGACCTACCTGAACTCCTGACGGCACCCAGACTGGGCGGCGTGGCGAGTCCACATAACGGGAGATACCCAAGCGATCCTCGGAAGCCGACCCTGAGCGACGTAGGGTTGACCCTGGGATTGGTCCGGGGGAAGACCGCCCCCGGACGGCCGCCTCGAAGGAGGTCCAGTTCAGTGACCAGTCAGGTCAGCAGCCCGGCGGAGCAGGCCGACGAGAATGCCGCGGGAGAGCGGCGCAGACCGGGCGGAGCGAAGGACGTACGGCGCCTGGACCGGGTGATCATCCGGTTCGCGGGGGACTCCGGTGACGGTATGCAGCTCACCGGGGACCGGTTCACCTCGCAGACCGCGTCCTTCGGCAACGACCTCTCCACCCTTCCCAACTTCCCCGCCGAGATCCGCGCGCCCGCCGGCACCCTGCCCGGCGTCTCCTCGTTCCAGCTCCACTTCGCCGACCACGACATCCTCACTCCGGGCGACGCGCCGAACGTGCTGGTCGCCATGAACCCGGCCGCGCTGAAGGCCAACGTCGGCGATCTGCCGCGCGGCGCCGAGATCATCGTCAACACGGACGAGTTCACCCAGCGGGCGCTGGCGAAGGTGGGGTACGCCGACTCCCCGCTGGACGACGGCTCGCTCGATGGTTATCACCTGCATCCGGTGCCGCTGACCACGCTCACGGTGGAGGCGCTGAAGGAGTTCGACCTCTCCCGCAAGGAGGCCGAGCGCAGCAAGAACATGTTCGCGCTGGGACTGCTGAGCTGGATGTACCACCGGCCCACCGAGGCCACCGAGAAGTTCCTGACCACCAAGTTCGCCAAGAAGCCGGACATCGCGGCGGCCAACGTGGCCGCGTTCCGGGCGGGCTGGAACTTCGGCGAGACGACCGAGGACTTCGCCGTCTCCTACGAGGTGGCGCCGGCCGCGCGGGCCTTCCCGCCCGGCGTCTACCGCAACATCTCCGGGAACCTCGCCCTGGCCTACGGGCTGATCGCCGCCTCCCGGCAGGCCGATCTCCCGCTGTTCCTGGGCTCGTACCCGATCACCCCGGCCTCCGACATCCTGCACGAGCTGTCGAAGCACAAGAACTTCGGCGTGCGGACCTTCCAGGCCGAGGACGAGATCGCGGGCATCGGCGCGGCGCTGGGCGCGGCGTTCGGCGGTTCGCTCGCGGTGACGACGACGTCGGGGCCGGGGGTGGCGCTCAAGAGCGAGACGATCGGGCTCGCGGTCTCGCTGGAGCTGCCGCTGCTGGTGATCGACATCCAGCGCGGCGGCCCGTCGACGGGTCTGCCGACCAAGACCGAGCAGGCCGACCTGCTCCAGGCGATGTACGGGCGCAACGGCGAGGCACCGGTCCCGGTGGTGGCCCCGCGCACCCCGGCCGACTGCTTCGACGCGGCGCTGGAGGCGGCCCGGATCGCGGTGACCTACCGCACCCCGGTGTTCCTGCTCTCCGACGGCTACCTGGCCAACGGCTCGGAGCCGTGGCGCATCCCCGACCTCGACGAACTCCCTGATCTCCAGGTCCAGTTCGCGCAGGGCCCGAACCACACGCTGGAGGACGGCACCGAGGTCTTCTGGCCGTACAAACGCGACCCCCACACCCTGGCCCGCCCCTGGGCGGTGCCGGGCACACCGGGTCTGGAGCACCGCATCGGCGGCATCGAGAAGCAGGACGGCACGGGCAACATCTCCTACGACCCGGCCAACCACGACCTGATGGTCCGCACCCGCCAGGCCAAGATCGACGGCATCGACGTCCCCGACATCGAGGTGGACGATCCCGAAGGCGCGCGGACGCTGGTGCTCGGCTGGGGTTCGACGTACGGGCCGATCACGGCGGCCGTACGGCGGCTGCGCACGGCCGGCGAGTCCGTCGCGCAGGCGCATCTGCGCCACCTCAACCCCTTCCCCGCCAACCTCGGCGAGGTGCTGCGCGGCTACGACAAGGTGGTGGTCCCGGAGATGAACCTGGGGCAGCTCGCCACCCTGATCCGGGCGAAGTACCTGGTCGACGCCCGCTCGTTCAACCAGGTCAACGGCATGCCGTTCAAGGCGGAACAGCTCGCCACCGCGCTCAAGGAGGCCATCGATGACTGACTCCGCACGCGAGCTGCTGCAGCTTGTCCCGAAGGCCGAGGGCAAGCAGTCGATGAAGGACTTCAAGTCGGACCAGGAGGTCCGCTGGTGCCCCGGCTGCGGTGACTACGCGATCCTCGCGGCCGTGCAGGGGTTCATGCCGGAACTGGGGCTGGCGAAGGAGAACATCGTCTTCGTCTCGGGCATCGGCTGCTCGTCCCGCTTCCCGTACTACATGAACACCTACGGGATGCACTCCATCCACGGCCGCGCGCCGGCCATCGCCACCGGGCTCGCGTCCTCACGGCGGGACCTGTCGGTGTGGGTGGTCACCGGTGACGGGGACGCCCTGTCGATCGGCGGCAACCATCTGATCCACGCGCTGCGCCGCAATGTGAACCTCAAGATCCTGCTGTTCAACAACCGGATCTACGGCCTCACCAAGGGCCAGTACTCGCCGACCTCCGAACTCGGCAAGATCACCAAGTCGACGCCGATGGGGTCGCTGGACGCGCCGTTCAACCCGGTCTCCCTGGCACTGGGCGCGGAGGCGTCGTTCGTCGCCCGGACCATCGACTCCGACCGCAAGCATCTGACCGAGGTGCTGCGGGCGGCCGCCGACCATCCGGGCACGGCGCTGATCGAGATCTACCAGAACTGCAACATCTACAACGACGGTGCCTTCGACGCCCTCAAGGACAAGCAGCGGGCCGAGGAGGCGCTGATCCGGCTGGAGCACGGGCAGCCGGTGCGGTTCGGCGCCGACGGCTCGCGCGGGGTGGTCCGGGACCGGACCGGTGAGCTGACGGTGGTCACCGTGACCCCGGACAACGAGGCGGACCTCCTGGTCCACGACGCGCACGCGGCCTCCCCCACCACGGCGTTCGCGCTGTCCCGGCTGGCCGACCCCGACACCCTGCACCACACCCCGATCGGGGTGTTCCGGGCGGTGGACCGGCCGGTCTACGACAGCCTGATGTCCGAGCAGTTGGACACCGCGATCGAGCAGCAGGGCAAGGGCGACCTGGCCACGCTGCTGGCGGGCGGGGACACCTGGACGGTCGTCGGCTGAGGTTCCTCTTCACGAGGTCCGGGAGCGCGCCTCCCGGACCTCGTCGTAGGTGCGGCGGGCCTTCTCCACCTGCTCCAGGCGGTCCTCGGTCCACACGGCCAGCGCCCTGACCTGCTCGGCGGCCTCGCGGCCGAGGTCGGTGAGGGAGTAGTCGACGCGGGGCGGGATGACCGGCTTGGCGTCTCGGTGGACCAGGCCGTCGCGCTCCAGGGTCTGGAGGGTCTGGGTGAGCATCTTCTCGCTGACCTCGCGCCCGCCCCAGCGGCCGACCGCCCGCCGCAGCTCCCCGAACCGGTAGGACCGGTCCAGCAGCTCGATGAGGACGAGCACGCCCCAGCGGCTCGTCACATGCTCAAGCACCAGCCTCTGCGGGCACAGGGCGTCGCGGACTTCGTTGCTTACCGTCATAGCAGTACCTTACTTGAAAGTGGGTACTGTCTTTTGGTTAGCGCCCCTCCTAGGGTTAGCGACATACCCCGACGTTCCCCTAGGAGAACCCCATGAGCATCGTCGTCACCGGAGCCACCGGACACCTCGGCCGCCACGTCGTCGCCCAGTTGCTGGAGCGGGTCCCGGCCGAGCAGATCACCGCCGTCGTGCGGGACAAGGCCAAGGGCGCCGAGTTCGCCGAGCGCGGTGTGCGGCTTGCCGTCGCCGACTACAACGCCCCCGAGACCTTCGACGGCCTCTTCTCGGCCGGCGACAAGGTGCTGCTGATCTCGGGCAACGAGTTCGACAAGGGCCGGGTGGCCCAGCACCAGGTCGTCATCGACGCGGCGAAGGCGGCGGGGGTGGCGCTGCTCGCGTACACCAGCGCGCCGGGCACCCTGACCGCGACGCTGGCCGACGACCACCGGGCCACCGAGCAGGCGGTGCTCGCCTCCGGGCTGCCGTACTCGCTGCTGCGCAACGGCTGGTACCACGAGAACTACACCGAGAACCTGGCCCCCGTGCTCGCCCACGACGCGGTGGTCACGGCGGCGGGCGAGGGCCGCGTCTCCTCGGCCGCGCGTGCCGACTACGCCGCCGCGGCGGTCGCCGTGCTGACCGGCGAGGGCCACGAGAACACCACGTACGAGCTGGGCGGCGACGTGGCGTGGGGCTTCGACGAGTACGCGGCCGAGCTGAGCGCGCGGACCGGGCGGACGATCAGCTACCAGCCCGTCTCCGGGGAGACCCTCAAGGGCATCCTGGCCGGCGCGGGGCTGCCGGACGCGCTCGCGGAGATGCTGGTCGGGGTGGACGCGTCGATCGAGCAGGGGGAGCTGGTCGTGGCGGGCGGGGAGCTGTCCCGGCTGATCGGCCGGCCGACGACGCCGCTGGCGGTGGCGGTGGAGGAGGGGCTGAAGGCGGCGGAGGCGAGCTGAGGGGCTGCGCCGGGCCGGGTGCGCCGCCCCCTCTTCTCCGGTCATGACCGTATGGCGATACGGACATGACAGGCGGGGCGGGGCGGCGTTACCTTCGTTCTCGCGTGGCGGATTGCGAGAAGGAGGATCCCGTGGCCGGGACGTCCAAGGGTGAACACCGAATAGGGCTGCTGAACGGCATCGCGGCGTACGGCATGTGGGGGCTGGTCCCCCTCTTCTGGCCGCTGCTGAAGCCGGCGGGGGCCATGGAGATCCTGGCCCACCGGATGGTGTGGTCCCTGGTCTTCGTCGCCGTCGCGCTGGTGTTCGTGCGGCGGTGGGCCTGGGCGGGCGAGCTGTTGCGGCAGCCGCGCAAGCTGGGCTTGATAGCGGTGGCTGCCGCTGTCATCACGGTGAACTGGGGCGTCTACATCTGGGCCGTGAACTCCGGCCACGTGGTGGAGGCGTCGCTCGGGTACTTCATCAACCCGCTGATGACCATCGCGCTCGGCGTGCTGCTGCTGAAGGAACGGCTCCGGCCGGTGCAGTGGGCGGCGGTCGCCGTCGGCTTCGCCGCCGTCGTCGTCCTGACCGTGGGCTACGGCCAGCCCCCGTGGATCTCCCTCTGTCTCGCGGTCAGCTTCGCGACGTACGGCCTGGTGAAGAAGAAGGTCGGCCTGGGCGGCGTGGAATCCCTGGCCGCGGAAACGGCCATCCAGTTCCTCCCCGCCCTGGCCTATCTGATCTGGCTCAGTACCCAGGGCGACCTCACCTTCGCCACGCAGGGCCCCGCCCACGCCACCCTCCTCGCCTCCACCGGCATCGTCACGGCCCTCCCCCTGGTCTGCTTCGGCGCCGCCGCGATCCGAGTCCCCCTCTCCACCCTCGGCCTCCTCCAGTACCTGGCCCCCGTCTTCCAGTTCCTCCTCGGCATCCTCTACTTCCACGAGGCCATGCCCCCGGAACGCTGGGCGGGCTTCGCCCTGGTCTGGCTGGCGTTGGTGTTGCTGACCTGGGACGCGATGCGCTCCGCGCACCGGGCCCGGGTGGTGGCGATGTCCCTCCGAACGGACCCGGCTGCGGCTGCGGTGGACGCGGTGGATGTCTGAGGGGTTGGTCGGACGGGGGCAGTTCGATGCGGTGGTCGTCAGGACCGACTACGCCGACGAGCGAGCGTGGCGGGCCTGGGTGGCGACGCTGCCCCAGCACGTCCACTTGGTCGACGACCCCTCTTGGTCCGGGACGTCCATCGACGATGTCCGCGAGGTCACTCGGGGTGTGGGGTACGTACGTGTGGTCGGGCAACGCATCTAGGCGCGCGGAAGTGGTGTAACTCGCCATGTGGGGCGGTCGTCGGCCATATAAAGGGCTGCATGGTGACTTCTTCATCGCGGGCTGAGCCGTTGCATTGGAAGGTTGTGGTGGATGCGGTTGATCCGCATGCGCAGGCCGATTTCTGGGGGGCCGCGTTGCACTATGAGCCTGAGGACAACAGTGCGTTGATCGAGCGGCTGTTGGCGTTCGGGGCGTTGTCCGGTGAGGCGACGGTGGAGTATCACGGGCGGCCGGCGTTCCGGGATCTTGTGGCTGTGCGGCATCCCGATGATCCGTACGACTCCGAGACGGGGACCGGGCTGGGGCGGCGGGTGCTCTTTCAGCGGGTGCCGGAGGCCAAGAGCGGCAAGAACCGGCTTCATCTCGACCTTCATGCCGGGCCGGAGCGAAGGGCCGAGGAGGTGGCTCGGCTTACCGCACTGGGGGCCACCGTGCTGCGTGAGGTGAGTGAGCCCGCGGGGGCGTGGACCGTACTGGCGGACCCCGAGGGGAACGAGTTCTGCGTCCAGTAGTAGACAGGGGCATGACCATCCGTGAGTTTCTGAGACCCGCCCTCGCCGTCGCCCTGCTGGCCTCGGTCAGCGCCTGCGCCGGGGCGTCCGTGCCGGATCGCCCGGTGGCCAGCCCCGCCGCTTCCAAGTCCGCCAGTGCGAACCCCCAGCCGGTCACCGCCTCCATGCCGGACATCATCGGCGGCAACGCCGGACGTGCGGCCGAGCAGATGGGCCCCGAAACCGAGGTGGCCTTCAAGGACGTGAGCGGGAAGGGCCGTTCGGTGGACGACCCGGCCGAGTGGAGGATCTGCCACACCCGGCCGGGGCCGAACCAGCAGATCACCGACTACCCGGTGATCCTCGGCGTGGTGCGGGTCGCGGAGAGCTGCGCGGGTACGGCCCTGAAGTGAGGTGACCTCACGCGTCGGCCGCCGCCGCGCGTGCGGTCAGGCGGGTCATGCGGGTGTGGGCCGACTCCAGGGGGCGGGGGTCCGCAGCGGCCGGGCCGGGCTTCGAGGCCAACGCAGTCCATACCTCGATGAGCTCGCGGCCCATCCGGAGGGCCTGCTCCGCTTCGCCCACCGCACGCCACGCGGTCGCCGCGCTGCGTACGTTGCTGTAGGCCGCCGCCGGGTCGCCCGACTCGGCGCGCTTACGGGCCAGGTCCAGCGAGAGGTCGAAGGCGCGCGCCGGGTCGCCGGTCAAGTACGCGATGTACGCGCACAGTTCGCGCAGATGCAGCACCTCGGGGTGCCGGGGACCCAACGCACCGGACGCCTTCGCCACCGCCCGGCTCGCCAACTCGGCCGCCCGCTCGACCTCTCCGTCCCGTACGGCGTCCCCGACGCGTCCCAGCGCCGCCGTCCACACCTGGGCCCCGTCCGACGTCTCCCCCACCGGCACCTCCGCGAGCATCTCCTCCGCGATGGCGTCGAAACGGCTCGGCGGGATGGGCTCGGGCTCGGCTTCGGGGGTGGGCTTGGGGCCGAGGACGAGTTCGGGTCCCGGCCCGAGGGCGGCCTCGGGCTTCGAACCGGGCCTGGGCTTGGCAAAGTTGACAGTGCCGGAAGCGGCCCGGGGTATCCGCTCCGGCGCCGGCCCGGCCGCGGCCACGGGCTCCTCCTCCGGACCCCCCATCACCGGCGGCGGACCGAAAACCCCCCGAGGCGGCTGCACAGTCCCCGGCGCCGCAGGCAACCTCGTCGCAACCCCCGTCATCCGGGTCGTGCCGTCCGGCGAGATCTCCAGTGGGACCAGGCACCCCGCCGCGTCGTCGTGGATGGTGACCCGTATGGGGGTGCCGTGGGACGTGGCCAGGTGGTGGAGGTGGTTGAGGACGGCGTCGTGGATGTCCTCGTCCGGGGCCCGGAGGACGGGGGTGCCCGCGACCGACGCCGTGCCGGTGGCCGAGACGCGGACCTCGACCGGCCGGTCCCCGCGCCGCTTCTCGAAGCTGAGTCGAGACATCCGTTTTCCCTCATTCCCCCCGGCGCCGCGCCCGGTCGTACGCCTCCTGCGACCAGTCTCGCCGCCCACGGCGCTCCCGCGCGTCACCACGACGTCACAGCCTCGCACCAGCCGCCCTTGCGGGACAGTACTTGCATGTGCATAAGATGCATGTGGATTCAACTTCTCTCGCCCCAGGGGTCCCCATGAGCCGTCGCTTCCTCTTCGTCCTGGGCAGCGCCCGCAGCCAGGGCAACACCGAGTTCCTCGCCCGTACCGCCGCCGAGCAGTTGCCGGCGGGGGTGGAGCAGGAGTGGATCAGGCTGGCCGGGCTGCCGCTGCCCGAGGCGGAGGACCTGCGGCACGACAGCGACCACGTACGCCCCGCCTCCGACACCCCCGCCGGGATGCTGCTGGACGCCACCCTCGCCGCCACAGACGTGGTGATCGCCTCGCCGCTGTACTGGTACTCCCTCTCCAGCCTCACCAAGCGGTACCTGGACCACTGGTCGGGCTGGCTCCGCATCCCGGAGACCGGCTTCAAGGGCGCGATGGCGGGCCGGACCCTGTGGGGCGTGACGGCGCTCGCGGACCGGGACCCCTCCGTCGCCGAGCCTCTGATCGGCAGCCTGAACAACTCCGCCGCCTACCTGAGGATGCGCTTCGGCGGGGTGCTGCTCGGCAACGGCAGCGGCCCGGGAGACGTACGCGACGACACCGAGGCGCTGGCCCGCGCGAAGACCTTCTTCGAGGGTGAGACACCCCTCGCCCGCTTCCGGGGCCGCTAGGCCGTGATGTCCTTCGCCGTGAACCGCGCCCACGCCGCCGTGCCGAACACCGCCGCGTAGACACCCTGGAGGACCAGGTTGCGGCGGAGGTCGTCCCAGAGGACCGGGTCGCGCAGGAGGTCGGCGAAGGACAGCCAGTAGTGGGAGAACAGGTACGGCTGGATCGCGTGGAGCTGCGGGATCTGGTCGAGGATCTGGACCGTGATCAGCAACCCCACGGTGGTCGCCATCGCCGCGATCCCGCTGTTGGTCAGCGTCGACACGAACAGCCCGAGCGCCGCCACCCCGACCAGCGAGGCCGCCACCGCCAGGGCGATCAGCAACGCCCGGAGCAGGCCCTCGCCGAAGCCGATCCGGGTGCCGGAGATCGTGGTGACCTCCCCCAGCGGGAACAGCAGCGCGCCCACGGCCAGCGCGGACACCGCGACGACCAGGGTGGCCAGCAGGCAGAAGGCCAGGACGGTCGCGTACTTGGTCAGCAGCAGCCGGGTACGGCCCGCCGGGGCGACCAGCAGATAGCGCAGCGTGCCCGCGCCCGCCTCCCCCGCCACCGCGTCCCCGGCGATCACCCCGACCACCAGCGGCAGGAAGAACGGCAGGGTCGCCGCGAGCGCGGTGAACACCAGGAACAGGCCGTTGTTGGTGACCTGTGCGATGAACGCCGGCCCCCCGCCGCCCCGGTCCGCGTCCCCGCCGCCCCCCGTCTCGACCCGCACCGCGATCCCGATCAGCACCGGCACCGCGGCCAGCACCGCGAGCAGCACCAGGGTGCGCCAGCGGCGCAGGGTGGTGACCAGCTCGCTGCGCAGCAGCCCGAAGGTCCACAGCGGCCGGGGCGCCGTGGGGTACGTGGTCTCAGCCCGCGACATCGAAGCCCTCTCCGGTCAGTGCCACGAACGCGTCCTCCAGCGAGGCCCGTTCCAGCGTGAACCCCCGTACCCGCACGCCCGCCGCGACCAGGGCGGCGTTCAGCTCGGCGAGGTCGCGGGCGGGCGGTTCCCCGGTGACCGTCTCTCCGGTCACGGTGAGGTCGGTGACGCCCTGCTCCTTGAGCACGCGGGCCGCCTCCGCCGGGTCCGGGGTGGCCACGGCGAGCCGGCCGCGCGCCCCGGCGGACAGGTCGGCCACCGCGCCCTGGATGACGAGCCGGCCGCGGGTCATCACCGCCGCATGGGTGCAGACCTGCTCGATCTCGTCGAGGAGGTGGGAGGAGAGGAAGACGGTGGTGCCGTCGGCGGCCAGCTCCCGGATGAGACCGCGGATCTCGCGCATCCCCTGCGGGTCGAGCCCGTTGGTGGGCTCGTCCAGTACGAGCAGGCGGCGCGGCCGGAGCAGGGCCGCGGCCAGGCCGAGGCGCTGCTTCATGCCGAGCGAGTACGCCCTCGCCTTCTTGCCCCCGGCGGCGGCGAGCCCCACCCGCTCCAGCGCGGCGGCGGTGCGGGCGCGCCGGGTGCGGGGGTCGGCGGCCGGGTCGGCGGCGTCGTAGCGCAGCAGGTTGTCCCGGCCGGAGAGGAAGCCGTAGAGCGCGGGGCCCTCGATGAGGGCGCCGACCTCGGGCAGTACGGCGCGGGTGGCGCCCGGCATGGGGCGGCCCAGGACGTGCGCGGTGCCCGAGGTCGGTTCGATCAGGCCCATCAGCATGCGGATGGTGGTGGTCTTGCCGGAGCCGTTGGGGCCGAGGAAGCCGAAGACGCTGCCCGCCGGGACGGTCAGGTCCAGACCGTCCACGGCGAGCTGTCCGCCCCGGAACCGCTTGGTGAGGCCGCGCGTGGCGATGACCGGCGCGGCCTCGTTCCCGGCGGCGGACGGTGGCTCCATCGGTTCCCCTCGTGTGTCGGGCGGTTCCGGCGGGCGGTCACTTGTCCGCGTCGGCCGCCTTGACCAGGGCGTCCTTGGTGACCGCGCCCGCGTAGACCTTGCCGTCGTCGGTGATCAGGGCGTTGACCAGGCGGGTGGAGAAGACGGTGCCCTTGCCGAAGTCGCCGGAGACCTGGTCGCCCAGCGAGCCGAGGAAGCCGCCCATCGCGCCGCCCTGCTCGGAGCCGGAGGTCTTGTCCCCCTTTGCGCCGGTGTCGAACTTGGCGATGGTGGTCCAGCCCTCGCCGATGGTGTCGGCGCCGCTCAGGCCGCCCGGTGCGAACTGCTCGCCGAAGTCGGGGGCGTGCTCCCGCCGGCCGTCCTTGCCCGGCTTCTCCTCGGTCACCTTCGCGCCCTTGGGCGGGCGGAAGTCGAAGGTGGAGGCGGGCGGAGCGGCGAAGGAGACCTTGGTGAAGCCCGCGTCGAGGACGGGGGCGCCGCCGCTCTTCGGGGTGAGGGTGAACTTCAGCGGCAGGCCGGTCTTGGCGTCGACGCCGATGGTGACGTCACGGACCGTGGAGCCGGACTGCTTGGGCTTGATCACGAGCTGGTAGGCGTCACGGCCGGCGATCCGGGCGGTGCCGTCGACGGTGACCGAGGTGGTGGAGTCGACCGACTTCAGTGCCTCCTCGGCGAAGTCGTCGGGCGTGGCGCTGGGCCGGTGCTCGCGCGGTTCGCCGGTGTGCTGGGCGGTGGTGTGGAAGACCTCGTTGCTCGCGCTGTCGTAGCCCCACACGTTCTTGTCGTTGTGGATGAGGCTGTACTCGGCGTCGCGCTCCAGGAGCGAGACCTTCTGCTTCTCCGGGCCGTCGGCGGCCACGCGCAGGGTGTGGGTGCCGGAGGCCAGCTCCGTGAGCTTGGTCCGCGGGTCGGCGGAGGAGCCGTCGCCGTCGTGGGCGGAGCCCATGCCGCTCTGGAGGCTGCCGAGGTCGGGCAGGCCGAGGTCGGTGCTGACCTTGACGGTGCCGGACATCCGCTGGACGTCGGACTTGGCGATCTTCTCGACGAGCTGCTGCGCGGTGATCTTCGGCAGGTCCGGGTCGCCGGAGGCGGCGAGCGCCGGGACCAGCCCGATGGTGGCGGCCGCGACACCCACCACCGCGACGGGCACGACGTACCGGGCGGCCTTGCGGCGTCCGGTACTCGGGTCCTCGTCGGGGCCGGTGCCGGTCGCGTGGTCGGATTCGTACGGTGCCATGTCTGCCTTACCTCCGTCGTCGGCGGCGGCTGCGCTCTATGGGGTCCACCTGAGCCGCCATTCTCACCCGGATCGGTGAGGAGTGGTGGTTTCCCTGGTTCCCATCAGACCAATTCCGCAGTCCTGAAGCGTCAGCCCACGGAGCCAACTCGGCGTACACCTGCGGTATGACGTACGGACCGGGCACCCGCACCGACCCGTAGGGGTCGGGCAGGGGCGTCCTAGCCGGCCCGGTGGACCACGGCGTCGCACAGCTCGATCAGCGCCGTCTTCGCGGTGCAGTCCTTCAGCGGGGCGAGGGCCGCGCGGGCCTCCTCCGCGTACCGCACCGCGTCGCGGCGGGCCTGGTCCAGCGCGGGGTGGGCGCGCAGCGCGGTGAGCGCCTCGGCGAGCCGGGCGTCGTCGCTGAGGTCGGAGTCCAGCAGCTCGCACAGCGCGAGGTCGGCGGGCTCGCCGAGCCGGGCGGCGCGCTCGCGCAGCCGCAGCACGGGCAGCGTGGGCACGCCCTCGCGCAGGTCGGTGCCGGGGGTCTTGCCGGACTCGTCGGAGTCGGAGGCGATGTCCAGCACGTCGTCGGCGAGCTGGAAGGCGACGCCGAGCCGCTCGCCGTACTGGGTGAGCACGTCGACCACGCTCTCCTCGGCACCGGACATCATGGCGCCGAACCGGCAGGACACGGCGACCAGCGAGCCCGTCTTGCCGGAGAGCACGTCGAGGTAGTGCTCGACCGGGTCGCGGCCGTCCTGGGGACCCGCGGTCTCCATTATCTGGCCGGTGACGAGGCGCTCGAAGGCGAGGGCCTGCACCCGGACGGCCTCGGGGCCGAGATCGGCGAGTATCTGCGTGGCGCGGGCGAAGAGGAAGTCGCCGGTGAGCACCGCGACGGAGTTGCCCCAGCGGGTGTTGGCGCTGTCCACGCCACGCCGCACGGCCGCCTCGTCCATGACGTCGTCGTGGTAGAGCGTGGCCAGGTGGGTCAGCTCGACGACGACGGCCGAGGGGACGATGCGCGGGGCGTGCCGGTCGCCGAACTGGGCGGACAGCAGCACGAGCAGCGGACGGAACCGCTTGCCGCCGGCCCGCACCAGATGCTGGGCGGACCCGGTGATGAAGGGGACCTCGCTCTTGGTGGCCTCTAGCAGGCCCGCCTCGACAGCCGCCAGTCCGGCCTGGACATCGGCTTCCAGTGCCTGGTCCCGCACGCTCAGCCCGAACGGCCCGACGACGGTCACGAGGTTCTCCTGTCTGCTGGTGTCTGCTGGCGACTTCACGGCTTGTCGATAGGTCGCTGCCATCAGTCAAGTCAGCGTATCCGGTCCTCTTTCGATCACCGATCGCACCCACCGGTCCAGCTCGTGAGGTATCAGATTTCGTCCGGCATGTACCGGATGGGTGGACAACGGTCGGTATAGGGGGAGTCGGTCGGACGATCCGACACTCCGGGGGTCACACCGGGCCAACGAACGGGAGGGGCCGCGAGGTTCCGCCCGCGGGGGACCGACACTCCCTAATACCCACAGACGGCGCAAATCCACATAATCCCCCATGTCTGATTTTGCGTATTTTGCGATTCCGTGAGTTGGCTCACGCGGACCGCCCTGTCGCGTGTACCCCCACAAGTCCCCCTCTCACCCCCTTCTTACCGTGCCCGGTAAGGAAGTTGAGGATTGGCGGACGCAAAGGATCAAGTAGGCCATTTGGGACAGACCAAGGTCAACTAGCGCTTTGGGTGAATCCACTACTTGTTCCGGACATGTGCGGTCGCATACGTTCCCGCCCTGTCAGGCGAACGCCGAATCCTGCCGCGCCTGGCACACCCACTCACGAACTCATTCGTACGGCAGGAGCGGGGGACCCAGGTAAGCCGCCGGACCGGACGACAGATGTCGCGCCGGGACGGCTCGGGGTGAAGCCAACTCGTCCCCGGTGTCCGACGGGCACCGGGGACGACGCGGCCGGGCACCTCCCCGCCCGAACCCGACAGCTCACCTCGCAGGCGACGGAGAGGAAACACCGACATGTCTGCTGCTGCTCAGCCGCGCCGTGCCCGCACCAAGCGCATCGTCCGCACGCTCACCGTCGCCGGTACCGGTGCCGCGATGTTCGCGCTCCCCCTCATCGGCGCCACCAGCGCCTCCGCCGCCCCGGCCGCCAAGCCCGCCGCCGCCTCCACCGTGTACCCGAACAACCTGGACGGCTGGATCCGCCAGTCCCTGGCGATCATGGCCGAGAAGGGCATCCCGGGCACCTACAACGGCATCCACCGCAACGTGATGCGCGAGTCCTCGGGCAACCCGCTGGCCATCAACAACTGGGACATCAACGCCATCAACGGCACCCCGTCCAAGGGCCTGCTCCAGGTGATCGACCCGACCTTCCGGACGTACCACGTCGCCGGCACGTCCTTCGACCCGTACAACCCGGTCGCCAACATCACCGCCGCCTGCAACTACGCGTACCACCGCTACGGCTCGATCGACAACGTCAACGGCCCGTACTAAGCCCCCGCACGGTCCCTGTGCACCGCGCCCCCGTCGCACGCCTCGCGCGTACGGCGGGGGCCGTCGGCGTCAGGGGGCGAACAGGCGCTCCAGGACGACGGCCACCCCGTCGTCCTCGTTGGAGAGGGTCACCTCGTCGGCGACCGCCTTCAGTTCCGGGTGGGCGCCGGCCATGGCGACGCCGTGGGCGGCCCACTGGAACATCGGGATGTCGTTCGGCATGTCACCGAAGGCCACGGTGTCCGCGCGGCCGAGGCCCAGGTGCTCGGCGGCCAGCGCGAGACCGGTCGCCTTGGTGATCCCGCACGGCTGCAGCTCGACCGTGCCGGGCCCCGACATGGTGACCGTGGCCAGCGAGCCGACGACCGAGCGGGCGGTGGCCGCCAGTTCGTCGTCGGACAGCCGGTCGTGGCGCAGCAGCACCTTGCTGATCGGCGCCCGCCAGAGCTGCTCGCGCCGCTCCACCCGTACGGCGGGCAGGGTCGGGTGCGGCATCCGGTAGCCGGACTCGATCAGGGTGAGCCCGTCCACGCCGTCCTGGTCGGCGGCCGCGTACACCTGGCCGACCTCGGCCTCGATCTTGCCGAGCGCGGTCTCGGCCAGCTCCCGGTCCAGCCGGACCGACCACAGCAGGGTGCCGGTGGCGGCGTCGTACACCTGGGCGCCCTGCGCGCACACCGCGAGCCCCGTGCCGCCGAGCGCGGCCAGCAGGGGGCGTACGCGGGGCGCGGGGCGGCCCGTCACCACGAGGTGCCGGGCCCCGGCACGTGCCGCCCCCGCGAGCGCGGCGAGCGACCTCGCGGAGACCGTGTCGTCGCCGCGCAGCAGCGTCCCGTCCAGGTCGGTGGCGATGAGCGAGGGACGGGCGGGACGAGAAGGAGGGGAGGGTGCGGCCATGATCAGAGAATACGGATCACCGGTCCTCCCGACTCACCCCCCGCGCACCGGAGTTGGCGCGTCGCTCAGCTCCGCGCGCCGTGGGCCGCGGCCAGGTGTTTCGCCAGCCTCGGGGAGGCGAATTCGGTGCCGCACACGAAGCGCATCACCGGGCCGTACGACGCGGCCGCGGGCAGGCCGGTGAAGTAGAGACCGGGCAGGGAGGAGACGTAGCCGGGACCGAGGCGCGGCGCGCCCCGGGTGACCGCCAGGTCCGTGCGCAGGCCGGGGCCGAGGAAGTCCAGCGCGGCCAGGTCGACCCGGTAGCCGGTGGCCGCGATGACGTGGTCGGCGGTGAGCCGGTCGGTACGGCCGCCGTGGGTGCGCACGGTGAGCACCGGCGCGCCGTCCACCGCCTCGGCGGACACCACCCGCGCCACCTCCTTCACCTGCACCCGCCCCTCGAAGCGGTCGCGCAGCCACCAGGCGCCGAGCGGGCCGAGCACCCGCCGGACCAGATGGTGCCGGGCGCCCTCGGGCAGGAAGCGGTAGGGCTGGGCGTAGTAGCTGAGCGCCCACAGCGACCAGGCACGGCCGAACGGCGATTCGGGCCGGAACCTCGGCTGCTTCCAGGGCGGCGCGCCGAAGGCGACCTTTCCCCGGCCGCGCGAGACGACCCGTACGTGCGCGCCCGCCTCGGCGGCGAGGGCGGCGGTCTCCAGCGCGGACTGGCCGGCGCCGACGACCAGCAGCTCCTTGCCCGCGAACCGGCCGAGGTCGTGGTGGAGGGAGCTGTGCGTGACCAGCGCGGGCCCGCCGAGGGCCGCTCCGGCCAGCTCGGGGGGCAGGTGGGCGAAGCCGGAGAGACCGGTGGCGACGACCACCGCGCGGGCGGCGAACTGCTCCCCCGAGTCCAGCTTCAGCTCGAACCCGCCGGGCCGCCCCCGCTCGACCGACACCACCCGGACCTGCTCCAGGTCCGGCACCAGCCGCTGCTGGAACCACTCCCCGTAGGCGATGAAGGTCTCCGCCGGGATGATGTCCTCGTCGGTGACCAGGCGCCGCACGCCCGCCGCGTCGCAGTAGTCGGCGAGCGTGTGGCCGGGCTGCGGGCAGTCGAGGCTCGAGGCGGCCGGAGTGGATTTCAGCAGCATCCCCTCCGGCATGTGCTCGCGCCAGCTCACCATGGGGTCGCCGAAGACCCGTACGGGGATGCCGCGCGCCCGCAGATGGGCGGCGGTGGACAGGCCGTAAGGCCCGGCCCCGATGACTGCAACCGGTCGGATCACGAAGTCCCTCCCAGGACGCGGTGCGCCACGTGCGTGGCCTTGCCTACTTCGTGGAGTGCGAGGTGCCGCCGCCCCGGCGGCTGGTCCGCCAGAGCTGGTAGAGGTGCTTCGCGCCGGGGCGGCCGAAGCGCGCGAGCATCGTGAGGAACGGCATCGGGTCGTCGCCCGCCAGCCAGGCCAGCTCCGTGCCCTCGGCCCGCGCGGGGGCGGAGGGCGTGGTGTAGCCGCTGCGCCGGTAGGCGAGCAGGGCGGGCAGGTCGATGTTCTCCACGACGAACCGCCGCCCGGCCTGCTGCTCGCCCTCGGGGACGGCCCGGCCGGTGAGGTTCAGGTGCAGGGCCCGTACGACGTCCACGCCCGACTCGCTCTCGAAGAGCCGGAACTGTGCGCCCATGCGGGGGTTGAAGTCCAGCAGCTTGTACTGGCCGTCGCGGCGGTCGAAGCGCAGGTCGAGGTCGACCACCCCGGCGAAGCCGAGCTGTTTGACGAACCGGGTCGCCAGGTCGGCGAGTTCGGGGTTGTCGACGACGTACGCGTGGGCCGTCATGCCGGCGTGCGGGGGCCAGGAGCGGACCTTGACGCCGGTGAAGACGGCGAGCGGGTTCGCGTCCGCGTCGAAGCAGGCGTGCACGATCCAGTCCTCGGCCGCCTCCCTCGGCAGGTACTCCTGGAGGATCACGCCGGGGTCGTCGCCCCAGTCGCGGGCCAGGGCCAGCAGACCGGCGCGGCTGCCGATCCGGGTGGTGCCGCCCACGGCGGGGCGGCTGCGCCGGACGAACGCCTCCCGGTTCTTGGCCACCACCGGGAACAGCGCCTGGTCGGCGAAGGCCACGACCTGGTCGTACGAGGTCGGGAAGACGGTCGTGGGGCTGGCGACGCCGTGCTCCTCGCACAGCTCGTGCAGCCCCTGCTTGCTGGCCAGCCGCCTCGGCAGGGCCGGGTCGACGGGCGGGAAGAGGAAGGCGCCGGACAGCTCGTCCTGGTGCTCGGCGATGAGGACGGCCGCTTCCTCGTCGGTCGGGATCAGGACCGCCGGGCGGCCGATGCGGCGGCCGATCCTGCGCAGCCCCTCGACCAGGTGCTCCGGGTCCTCCGCGCCGGTCGTCGGCCAGACGAACGCCCGCGTGAGATACCGGGAGGCGGCGGCCGGGGTGTACGGGTCCTCGGTGATGGCGTACATCGGCACGCCCAGCCGGCCCAGGCTGCGGATCGCGCCGACACCGCCGTGGTGCAGCGGATATCCGCCGAACTTGACTATCAGGCCGGGCACTTCGCAGTCCGCCTCGATGGGCGCGCCAAAGCGTCTGCCGGCCACGGGTCCCCCCACGTGTCCCCCCTTTGGACCGGACCCACCCCGTCCGTGTCCCCCGAAGGACGCTAAGCCGGAACACTTCCCTCCGACAAGTGCTATTCGGACATTGCGAACTCTTTAGACACGACCCCCATCGACCGCCGCACCCTGCCCAACACACCGCTCACGGCCGTAACGTGTGGCCCGACGCTATGGATCATCAACCCAGGCCGACGCGGATGAGAGTGAGGCAGCACCCCATGCCCCCCGTGCCACCGTTCGACGTTCCCGAGGGCGACCCCTTCGGTCCGCACAACCTTCCCTACGGCGTGTTCTCGCCTTCCGGCAGCACCGGCGCCGATCGCCGGGTCGGCGTACGCCTCGGCGATCATGTCCTGGACGCGGGAGCCGCCGCCGGCGCGCTGGACTTCCCGCACGCGGACCTGCTCACGGCGCCGAACCTCAATCCGCTGCTGGCCGCCGGGCCCGCCGTCTGGTCCGAGGTGCGCGCGGCGCTCACCGACTGGGTCACGCTGCCCGCGCACCGGGCGGCCGTCGAGCCTCATTTCCACGAGCTGTCGCAGGTCACGCTGCACCTGCCGTTCGAGGTGGCCGACTACGTCGACTTCTACGCCTCCGAGCACCACGCCCGGAACGTCGGGCAGATCTTCCGCCCCGACTCCCCCGACCCGCTCACCCCCAACTGGAAGCACCTGCCCATCGGTTACCACGGCCGCGCGGGCACGGTCGTGGTCTCCGGAACCGATGTGGTCCGCCCCTCCGGCCAGCGCAAGGCCCCAGCCGACCCGGCCCCGGTCTTCGGGCCCTCGATCCGGCTGGACATCGAGGCGGAGGTCGGCTTCGTGGTGGGCGTGCCCTCCGCGCAGGGCACCCCGGTCCCGCTGACCGGGTTCCGGGACCACGTCTTCGGGCTGTGCCTGCTCAACGACTGGTCGGCGCGGGACATCCAGGCGTGGGAGTACGTTCCCCTCGGGCCCTTCCTGGGCAAGTCCTTCGCCACCTCGGTCTCCGCGTGGATCACCCCGCTGGCCGCGCTGGAGGACGCGCGGGTGGCCCCGCCCGAGCGCACCCACCCGCTGCTGCCCTACCTCGACGACTCCGCGCCCGGTGTCGAGCCCGGCGGTTACGACCTGCGGATCTCGGTCGCGATCAACGGCCAGGTGGTGGCCGAGCCGCCCTTCTCCACCATGTACTGGACCGCCGCCCAGCAGCTCGCCCACCTCACGGTGAACGGGGCCTCGCTGCGCACCGGCGATCTTTACGCCTCCGGCACGGTCAGCGGGCCCGGGGAGGGGCAGCGGGGGTCGCTGCTGGAGCTGACCTGGAACGGGCGTGATCCACTCGAACTCCCCGACGGCAAGCGAGCGTTCCTGGAGGACGGGGACGTGGTGACCTTCACGGCCTGGGCGCCGGGGAAGGACGGGGGGCGGATCGGGCTCGGGGAGGTGGAGGGGCGGATCGTCAGCGGCTGAAGCCGGCCGGGCGACGGGTGCGGACGGCGGGGTGCGGGTGTGCCGTATGTCTGTCTTCGGCGGGCCCGGGCCGTCATACTGACGGCATACGAACCGGGCGGCACGCACCCGCTGCCCAGCGGACCGTACCCCCCTTCCGACCAGGCACGTCCGACAGGAACCGGAGCCCCGGCATGATCGTCTGCCTGCTCCTGCTGACCGTCCTCGCCCTGACGGCCGCCGTACCGGCGCCCAGGGCGCTGACCCGTGCCGACTGGCCGGAGCGGGAGCCGGTGGTGGCGCTGTGGGTGTGGCAGTGCCTGGTCGCCACGGTGCTGCTGTGCTGCCTGACCGCGCTGGTCCTCGGCGCGGCGGCCGTCTTCCACACCGTCCGCGACCATGTCTTCGCCCCGGCCCCGCCCGCCGTCACCGCCGCCTACGATCTGTCGGCCGCGCCCGCCTGGGCTGCCGCCCTCACCCTGCTGCTGGCCGCCGGCGCGGCCTGGACCACGGCGATGCTGGGCCGCGAGTGGACCGAGGCACGGCGGCGGCGCGGGGTGGCCCGCGCGCAACTGCGGGAGCGGGCGCCGGACCTGCCCGGCGGCCTGCCCCCGGCGCGCGGTCCGCTGCTGGTGCTCGAGGACGAGTACCCGGACGCCTGGTGGATGCCCGGTCACCCGGCCCAACTGGTGGTGACCACAGGCGCGCTGCACCGGCTCACCGGGCATCAGGTCGATGCGGTCCTCACCCATGAGCGCGGGCACGCCCGCGCCCACCACGACTGGCTGCTGCATCTGTCCAGCGCGCTCGCCACGGGCTTTCCGCGCATCCCGCTCTTCGCCCATTTCTGCGACCAGACGCACCGGCTGGTGGAGCTGGCCGCCGACGACACCGCCTCCCGGCGCTGCGGGCACGTCACCACCGCGCTGGCCCTGATCGAGCTGAACCAGCACCGGGGCGTGCTGTCCTGTGCCTCCAGCCGGCGCCTGCTCGGGGAGCGGGTCGACCGGCTGCTGGAGCCGCCGCCCCGGCTGCCGCGCGGACACCGGGCGCTGACCACGGCTCTGGCGGCGCTGGTGCCGTTGCTGCCGCTGCTGATCACGTTCGCGCCGGGGCTGACGGCACTGGCGTAAGCCTGCCGGTCAGGACCAGTCGGGCTCCTCCTCGCCCTCGGGCCAGTGCAGGTCGGGGGAATCGGCGGCGGGGGCCGAGACGGGGGCAGGAGTGGCGGCCGGGGCCTTCGGTGCCGCTTCCGGTGCGCCGGCCGGGGCGGACTGGGCCTCCAGCACCGCGAGCACCCCCTCCCCGTACGTGGCGAGCTTCTTCTCGCCGACCCCGTTGAGCGTGCCCAGCTCGGCCACCGAGCGGGGGTGGCTGGTGGCGATCTCGCGGAGCGTGGCGTCGTGGAAGATGACGTACGCCGGGACGCCCTGCTCCTTCGCCTGCTCCGCGCGCCAGGCGCGCAGCGCCTCGAAGACCGGGACCAGCTCGGCGGGCAGTTCGGCCGCGGCGGTCTTGCCCTTGCGTTCGCCCCGGCCGGCGGCTCGGGCGGTGGTCGGGCGCTTGGGCTCCTTGCGCAGCGGCACCTCGCGCTCCCGGCGCAACACCTCGCCGCTGGCCTCGGTGAGCACCAGTGTGCCGTACTCCCCCTCGACGGCCAGCAGCCCTTGGGCGAGCAACTGCCGTACCACGCCCCGCCATTCGCCCTCGGCGAGGTCGTCTCCGATGCCGAAGACGGAGAGCTGGTCGTGGTCGAACTGGATGACCTTGGCGGTGCGCTTGCCGAGCAGGATGTCCACGATCTGCACGGTGCCGAACTTCTGGCCGCGCTCGCGCTGGAGCCGGACCACGGTGGAGAGCACCTTCTGCGCGGCCACCGTGCCGTCCCAGGTCTCCGGGGCGGTGAGGCAGGTGTCGCAGTTGCCGCAGCCCGCCTCGGTGGGGTCCTGGCCGAAGTAGGCGAGGAGCTGGCCCCGGCGGCACCGGACGGTCTCGCACAGGGCGAGCATCGCGTCCAGGTGGGAGGCGGCGCGGCGGCGGAACGCCTCGTCGCCCTCGCCGGACTGGATCAGCTTGCGCTGCTGCACGACGTCGTTGAGGCCGTACGCCATCCAGGCCGTGGAGGGCAGTCCGTCGCGGCCCGCGCGGCCGGTCTCCTGGTAGTAGCCCTCGAGGGACTTCGGCAGGTCGAGGTGGGCGACGAAGCGGACGTCGGGCTTGTCGATGCCCATGCCGAAGGCGATGGTCGCGACGACCACCAGGCCGTCCTCGCGCAGGAACCGGGACTGGTGGCGGGCACGCGTGGCCGCGTCCAGACCCGCGTGGTACGGGACGGCCGCGATGCCGTTGGCGGTGAGGAACTCGGCGGTGCGCTCGACGGAGTTGCGGGAGAGGCAGTAGACGATGCCGGCGTCGCCCGCGTGCTCCTCGCGGAGGAAGGCGAGGAGCTGCTTCTTGGGATCGGCCTTGGGGACGATGCGGTACTGGATGTTGGGGCGGTCGAAGCTCGCGACGAAGTGGCGGGCCTCGGGGAGGTTCAGCCGCTGGGTGATCTCCTGGTGGGTGGCGCGGGTGGCCGTGGCGGTCAGGGCGATCCGGGGCACGTCCGGCCAGCGCTCGCCGAGCAGCGAGAGGTTCAGGTAGTCGGGGCGGAAGTCGTGGCCCCACTGGGAGACGCAGTGCGCCTCGTCGATGGCGAAGACGGAGATCTTGCCGCGGGAGAGCAGGTCGAGCGTGGCGTCCACGCGCAGCCGCTCCGGGGCCAGGTAGAGCAGGTCCAGCTCGCCGGCGAGGAACTCGGCCTCCACCGTGCGGCGCTCGTCGAAGTCCTGCGTGGAGTTGATGAACCCCGCCCGCACACCGAGCGCGCGCAGCGCGTCCACCTGGTCCTGCATCAGCGCGATCAGCGGCGAGACCACCACGCCCGTACCGGGCCTGACCAGCGCCGGGATCTGGTAGCACAGCGACTTGCCACCACCGGTCGGCATGAGCACCAGCGCGTCCCCGCCGGCCACCACATGCTCGATGATCGCTTCCTGTTCACCCCGGAAGGCGTCATACCCGAACACCCGATGCAGCGTGGCAAGCGCCTCACTCTGGTCCGCGCCCGGCCCCTCGGTCACCGTCGTCATCTCGCTGATCCACCTGTCCCGCTCATCGCCATACCCCGTGCGCCGTCCCTCGACCACCGCCTCCACCATAGGCGCCCACACGGACAGCCCCCCGAGTTATCCACAACCCAGACAGACCGGACCTCCTGCACAGCACTGCCCGGCACCCCCAGAGGAGTGCCGGGCAGCCGGGGTCGAATCAGCGGACGAACACCCCCGCCTGCCCCGCCAGGTCCAGGAAGTACTGGGGAGCCACGCCCAGGACCACCGTTACCGCCACGCCCACCGCGATGGCGGTCATGGTCAGGGGGGACGGGACGGCGACCGTGGGGCCGTTGGGCTGGGGGTCGCTGAAGAACATGAGGACGATGACGCGGATGTAGAAGAAGGCGGCGATGGCCGAGGAGATGACGCCGACCACGACCAGGGGAGCCGCGCCACCTTCCGCCGCGGCCCGGAAGACCGCGAACTTGCCCGCGAAGCCGCTGGTCAGCGGGATGCCGGCGAAGGCGAGCAGGAAGACGGCGAAGACCGCGGCGACCAGGGGTGAGCGGCGGCCGAGGCCGGCCCACTGGGAGAGGTGGGTCGCCTCGCCGCCCGCGTCGCGGACCAGGGTGACCACGGCGAAGGCGCCGATCGTCACGAAGGAGTACCCGGCGAGGTAGAAGAGGACCGCCGAGACGCCGTCCTCCGTCGTGGCGATCACACCGGCGAGGATGAAGCCCGCGTGCGCGATGGACGAGTACGCCAGCAGCCGCTTGATGTCGGTCTGGGTGATGGCGACGATCGCACCGGCCAGCATGGTGACGATCGCCACGCCCCACATCACCGGCCGCCAGTCCCAGCGCAGCCCCGGCAGCACCACGTACAGCAGCCGCAGCAGCGCGCCGAACGCGGCCACCTTGGTCGCGGCCGCCATGAAGCCGGTCACCGGGGTCGGCGCGCCCTGGTACACGTCCGGGGTCCACATGTGGAACGGCACCGCGCCCACCTTGAACAGCAGGCCCATCACCAGCAGCGCCATGCCGATCAGCAGCAGCGCGTCGTTGCCCATGGTGTCCGCGAGCGCCGGGTCGACCCCGCTGACCGTGCCGTCCACGACCTGCGCGATGCGCGCGTAGGACACCGAGCCCGCGTAGCCGTACAGCAGGGCGATGCCGAACAGGGTGAACGCCGAGGCGAACGCGCCCAGCAGGAAGTACTTGACCGCGGCCTCCTGCGACATCAGCCGCTTGCGGCGGGCCAGCGCGCACAGCAGGTACAACGGGAGGGAGAGCACCTCCAGGGCGACGAACAGCGTCAGCAGGTCGTTCGCCGCGGGGAAGACCAGCATGCCCGCGACCGCGAAGAGCAGCAGCGGGAAGACCTCGGTGGTGGTGAACCCGGCCTTCACCGCAGCCTGTTCGCCCTCACCGCCCGGTACGGAGGCGGCCTGCGCCGCGAAGGAGTCGACCCGGTTGCCGTGCGCCGCCGGGTCGAGCCGCCGCTCGGCGAAGGTGAACAGGCCGACCAGTGCGGCCAGCAGGATCGTGCCCTCGAGGAACAGCGCCGGTCCGTCCACCGCGACCGCGCCCATGGCCGCGATGTGCGCCTTGGTGGTGCCGTACCCGCCCGCCGCGAGCGCGACGACCGCGGCGAAGCCCGCGCACAGCGCGACGGCGGAGACGAACACCTGGGCGTAGTAGCGGGAGCGGCGCGGTACGAACGCCTCGACGAGCACCCCGATGAGGGCGGCGCCGAAGACGATCAGCGTCGGCGACAATTGTCCGTATTCGATCTTCGGCGCGTCGATCTTCGAGATCGGATCGGCCGCCGTTGTCCACAGGCTGTGGACGGCTGCTGCGCTCACTTGGCCGCCTCCACCGCAGGCTTGGGGTCCTTCTGATGTACGTCGGACATGGTCTGCTTGACCGCCGGGTTGACGATGTCCGTCAGGGGCTTGGGATAGACACCCAGGAGGACCAGCAGCACGATCAGCGGCGCGACCACCAGCACCTCACGCACCTTCAGGTCCGGCATCGCCGAGACCTCCGGCTTCACCGGCCCGGTCATCGTGCGCTGGTACAGCACCAGCGTGTACAGCGCGGCCAGCACGATGCCGACGGTGGCGATGATCCCGATCACCGGGTACCGGCTGAACGTGCCGACCAGCACCAGGAACTCGCTGACGAACGGCGCGAGTCCGGGCAGCGACAGGGTCGCCAGGCCGCCGATCAGGAAGGTGCCGGCGAGCACCGGGGCGACCTTCTGCACACCGCCGTAGTCCGCGATGAGCCGGGAGCCGCGCCGGGAGATCAGGAAGCCGGCGACCAGCATCAGCGCGGCCGTCGAGATGCCGTGGTTGACCATGTAGAGGGTCGCGCCGGACTGGCCCTGGGTCGTCATGGCGAAGATGCCCATCACGATGAAGCCGAAGTGCGAGATCGACGCGTACGCCACCAGCCGCTTGATGTCCCGCTGGCCGACCGCGAGCAGCGCCCCGTAGACGATGCTGATCAGCGCCAGGACGAGGATCACCGGCGTCGCCCACTTCGACGCCTCCGGGAAGAGCTGGAGGCAGAAGCGGAGCATGGCGAAGGTGCCGACCTTGTCGACCACCGCCGTGATGAGCACCGCGACCGGCGCGGTGGACTCCTGCATGGCGTTGGGCAGCCAGGTGTGCAGCGGCCACAGCGGCGCCTTCACCGCGAAGGCGAAGAAGAAGCCGAGGAACAGCCAGCGTTCGGTGCTGGTCGCCATGGTCAGCGAACCGTCGGCACGCGCCTGGACGATCTCCTGGAGGCTGAAGCTCCCGGCGACCACGTACAGCCCGATCACCGCGGCCAGCATGATCAGACCGCCGGCCAGGTTGTAGAGGAGGAACTTCACGGCCGCGTACGACCGCTGGGTGGACGCGGCCTCCTCGCCCTGGCTGTGGGCGCGGTCCCCGAAGCCGCCGATGAGGAAGTACATCGGGATCAGCATGGCTTCGAAGAAGATGTAGAAGACGAAGACGTCGGTCGCCTCGAAGGAGATGATCACCATTGCCTCGACGGCCAGGATCAGCGCGAAGAAGCCCTGAGTGGGCCGCCACCGCTTGCTGCCCGTCTCCAGCGGGTCGGCGTCGTGCCAGCCCGCCAGCACGATGAACGGCATCAGCAGCGCGGTCAGCCCGATCAGGGCCACGGCGATGCCGTCCACGCCCAGTTCGTAGCGCACCCCGAAGTCCCTGATCCAGGAGTGGGACTCGGTGAGCTGGTAGCGGGCGCCGTCCGGGTCGAAGCGGACCAGGACGACGATCGCCAGCGCGAGCGTGGCCAGGGAGACCAGCAGGGCCAGCCACTTGGCGGCGGTGCGCTGCCGGGCCGGCACGGCGGCCGTGGCCACCGCGCCGAGCGCCGGGAGCGCGGCTGTCGCTGTCAGCAGAGGAAAGGACATCGGTATCAGACCGCCCTCATCAGCAGCGTCGCGGCGACCAGGAGGGCCGCGCCGCCGAACATCGAGACCGCGTAGGAGCGGGCGAAGCCGTTCTGGACACGGCGCAACCGCCCGGACAGGCCGCCGAAACCGGCCGCCGAGCCGTTGACGACACCGTCGACCAGGGTGTGGTCGACATAGACCAGCGAGCGCGTCAGGTGCTCGCCGCCGCGCACCAGCACGACATAGTTGAAGTCGTCCTGGTAGAGATCGCGCCGGGCGGCGCGGGTGAGCACGGAGCCGCGCGGGGCGACGGCGGGTACGGGCTTGCGGCCGTACTGCGCCCAGGCCAGGCCCACGCCGACGACCAGGCAGACCATGGTGGCGCCGGTGACGGTGAGCGCGCTCAGCGGGGAGTGGCCCTCGCTGTGCCCGGTGACCGGCTCCAGCCAGTGCAGGAAGCGGTCGCCCACGTCGAAGAAGGCACCGCCGGCCACCGAGCCGACGGCCAGCACGATCATCGGGATCGTCATGGTCCGCGGGGACTCGTGCGGGTGCGGCTCGCCGTGCGCGCCGTGGTGCTCGGCGGCGGGCTCGGCGCTGGGGGCCTCCGGGGACCGGGTCGGCTGGTTCTTCCAGCGGGGCTCGCCGAAGAACGTCATCAGCATCACGCGGGTCATGTAGAACGCGGTGATCGCCGCGCCCAGCAGGGCCACCCCGCCCAGGATCCAGCCCTCGGTGCCGCCCTTGGCGAACGCCGCCTCGATGATCTTGTCCTTGGAGAAGAAGCCGGACAGACCCGGGAAGCCGATGATCGCGAGGTAGCCGAGGCCGAAGGTGACGAAGGTGATCGGCATGTACTTGCGCAGGCCGCCGTACTTGCGCATGTCGACCTCGTCGTTCATGCCGTGCATCACCGAACCGGCGCCGAGGAAGAGCCCGGCCTTGAAGAAGCCGTGGGTGACCAGGTGCATGATCGCGAAGACGTAACCGATCGGGCCGAGGCCGGCCGCGAGGACCATGTAGCCGATCTGCGACATGGTCGAGCCGGCCAGCGCCTTCTTGATGTCGTCCTTGGCGCAACCGACGATCGCACCGAAGAGCAGCGTGACCCCGCCGACGACGGTGACCACGAGCTGCGCGTCCGGGGCGCCGTTGAAGATCGCGGCGGAGCGGACGATGAGGTAGACGCCCGCCGTGACCATGGTGGCCGCGTGGATCAGGGCCGAGACCGGGGTCGGGCCCTCCATCGCGTCCCCGAGCCAGGACTGGAGCGGCACCTGGGCGGACTTGCCGCACGCGGCGAGCAGCAGCATCAGGCCGATCGCGGTGAGCCGGCCCTCGGACGCGTCACCCGCGTGCTCCAGGACGGGGCCGAAGGCGAAGGTGCCGAAGGTGGTGAACATCAGCATGATGGCGATGGACAGGCCCACGTCGCCGACCCGGTTGACCAGGAACGCCTTCTTCGCGGCGGTCGCGGCGCTGGGCTTGTGCTGCCAGAAGCCGATCAGCAGGTACGAGGCGAGGCCCACCCCCTCCCAGCCGACGTACAGCAGCAGGTAGTTGTCGGCGAGGACCAGCAGGAGCATCGCCGCGAGGAACAGGTTGAGGTAGCCGAAGAAACGGCGGCGCCGCTCGTCGTGCTCCATGTACCCGACGGAGTACAGGTGGATCAGCGAGCCGACCCCGGTGATCAGCAGCACGAACGTCATCGACAACTGGTCGAGCCGCAGGGTGACGTCGGCCTGGAAGTCGCCGACCGAGATCCAGCTCCACAGGTGCTGGGTCCAGGTGCGGTGTTCGGCGTCCTTGCCGAGCAGCCCGGCGAAGAGGACCAGGCCGATGACGAAGGAGGCGGTCGACAGCAGGGTGCCGACCCAGTGGCCGACGGCGTCGAGGCGCCGGCCGCCGAGCAGGAGCACGACGGCTCCGAGCAGGGGCGCCGCGATGAGCAGCGCGATCAGGTTCTCCACGATTCTTCCGACCCCTTACAGCTTCATCAGGCTGGCGTCGTCGACCGAGGCCGAGTGGCGGGTGCGGAACAGCGACACGATGATCGCCAGGCCCACCACGACCTCCGCGGCGGCGACGACCATCGTGAAGAAGGCGATGATCTGGCCGTCGAGGTTGCCGTGCATCCGGGAGAAGGTGACGAAGGCGAGGTTGCAGGCGTTGAGCATCAGCTCCACGCACATGAACACCACGATCGCGTTCCGCCGGATCAGCACGCCGGTGGCGCCGATGGTGAACAACAGGGCCGCGAGATAGAGGTAGTTGACGGGGTTCACTGCGCCGCGTCCTCCGTCCGCTTGAAGTTCGCCGGTTCGTTCTCCGTGCGCTCCAGGCGTTCCTCGGCGCGCTGTTCCAGCGCCTTGAGGTCGCCCAGGGCCTGGGTGGAGACGTCCCGGATCTGGCCGCGTTCGCGCAGCGTCCGGCTGACGCTCAGCTCGGCGGGGGTGCCGTCGGGCAGCAGGCCCGCGATGTCCACCGCGTTGTGCCGGGCGTAGACGCCGGGGGCGGGCAGCGGCGGTAGCTGCTTGCCCTCGCGGACCCGCTGGTCGGCCAGCTCGCGCTGGGTCTTGGCCCGCTCGGTGCGCTCGCGGTGGGTGAGCACCATGGCGCCGATCGCGGCGGTGATCAGCAGGGCGCCGGTCAGCTCGAAGGCGAAGACGTACTTGGTGAAGATCAGGGTCGCCAGCCCCTCCACGTTGCCGCCCGCGTTGGCCTGGCCGGTGCCGTTGAACTGGGTGAGCGAGGCGTTGGCGATGCCGCCCAGCAGCAGGACGCCGAAGCCGAGCCCGCAGAGCAGGGCCAGCCAGCGCTGGCCCCTGATGGTCTCCTTCAGCGAGTCCGCGGCGGTCACACCGACGAGCATCACCACGAAGAGGAAGAGCATCATGATCGCGCCGGTGTAGACGACGATCTGCACGATCCCCAGGAAATAGGCGCCGTTGGCGAGGTAGAACACCGCCAGGACGATCATGGTCCCGGCGAGACAGAGCGCGCTGTGCACCGCGCGCCGCATGAGGACGGTGCACAGGGCGCCGATCACCGCGACGCTGCCGAGAATCCAGAACTGGACCGCCTCACCGGTGGAGGTGGAGTAGGCGGCTAGCTGTGTGCTCATGCTTCCGCCCCCTCGTCCTCGGGCTTCTCGCCCTTCGAGGTGGCCACTTGGCGGACCGTGCCGGGGGCGGCCTCGGTCACCAGGCCCCGGTAGTAGTCCTGTTCGTCCGTGCCGGGGAAGATCGAGTGCGGGGAGTCGACCATGCCCTCGTCCAGACCGGCGAGCAACTGCTCCTTGGTGTAGATGAGGTTGGCCCGGCTGGAGTCGGCCAGCTCGAACTCGTTGGTCATCGTCAGCGCGCGGGTGGGGCACGCCTCGATGCACAGGCCGCACAGGATGCAGCGGGCGTAGTTGATCTGGTAGACGCGGCCGTACCGCTCGCCCGGCGAGTAGCGCTCCTCGTCGGTGTTGTCGGCGCCCTCGACATAGATGGCGTCGGCGGGGCAGGCCCAGGCGCACAGCTCGCAGCCGACGCACTTCTCCAGGCCGTCCGGATGGCGGTTGAGCTGGTGCCGTCCGTGGAAGCGGGGAGCGGTGGTCTTCTTCTGCTCCGGGTACTGCTCGGTCAGCCGCTTCTTGAACATGGCCTTGAAGGTCACGGCGAAGCCGGCCACGGGGTTCTGGAAACCGGGTGCGGTCTCCTTGGGCTCCTCAGCCATCGGACGCCTCCTTTCCATCCGAAGTTCCGTCACTGACAGTGTCCACGCCGCCACTGACAATCAGTTCCCGCTCCTGGCGCGGACGGCGCCTGGGCACCGCGGGCAACTGCTGTCCGGGCAGCGGCGGTACGGGGAAACCGCCCGCGAGTGGATCGAACGCGGGCTGCGGAGCCGCCTGTTCGGCGGCCTTGGCCTTGTCGCGGAACATGTCGGCGACGAAGGAGATCAGCAGCAGGGCGAGCACGCCGCCGCCGACGTAGAGCGCGATGTCGGCGAAGCCGTAGTTCTCGTTGCGCAGCACCCGCACGGTCGCCACCAGCATCAGCCAGACCACCGAGACCGGGATCAGGACCTTCCAGCCGAGCTTCATGAGCTGGTCGTAACGGACGCGGGGGAGCGTGCCGCGCAGCCAGATGAAGAAGAACAGCAGGAGCTGGACCTTGATGACGAACCAGAGCATCGGCCACCAGCCGTGGTTGGCGCCCTCCCAGAAGGTGCTGATGGGCCAGGGGGCCCGCCAGCCGCCGAGGAAGAGGGTGGCCGTCACCGCCGACACCGTCACCATGTTCATGTACTCGGCGAGCATGAACAGCGCGAACTTGATCGACGAGTACTCGGTGTTGAAGCCGCCGACCAGGTCGCCCTCGGACTCCGGCATGTCGAAGGGGGCGCGGTTGGTCTCGCCCACCATCGTGATCACGTAGAGGATGAAGGACACCGGCAGCAGCAGGATGTACCAGCGGTCCTGCTGCTGTTCCACGATCGTGGAGGTCGACATCGACCCCGAGTAGAGGAACACCGAGGCGAACGCGGCGCCCATGGCGATCTCGTAGGAGATCATCTGCGCGCAACTGCGCAGGCCGCCCAGGAGCGGGTAGGTCGAGCCGGAGCTCCAGCCGGCCAGCACGATGCCGTAGATGCCGACCGAGGCGACGGCCAGGATGTACAGCATCGCGATCGGCAGGTCGGTGAGCTGCATCGTGGTGCGGTGGCCGAAGATCGAGATCTCGTTGTCGGCGGGGCCGAAGGGGATCACCGCGATCGCCATGCAGGCCGGGATGGCCGCGACGATCGGCGCGAGGACGTAGATCACCTTGTCCGCGCGCTTGACGACGACGTCCTCCTTGAGCATCAGCTTCACGCCGTCGGCGAGCGACTGGAGCATGCCCCAGGGGCCGTGCCGGTTGGGGCCGACGCGCAACTGCATCCAGGCGACGACCTTGCGCTCCCAGACGATGGAGAACAACACCGTCAGCATCAGGAACGCGAAGCAGAACACCGCCTTGACGACGACCAGCCACCAGGGGTCGCGGCCGAACAGCGAGAGGTCTTCAGCGGCGAGGAACGGGCTCATCCTCGAACCTCCTTGGGGGCCTCGGCGGCGGGGACCGCCGGGCCGATACGGACGAGGGAGCCGGGCCGGGCCCCGGTGTCGGAGGCGACGCCCCGGCCGGCCGAGTCCAGCGGGAGCCAGACCACCCGGTCGGGCATCTCGGTGATCCGCAGCGGGAACTCGGTCGTCCCGGCGGGGCCGGTGACGGCGAGCGCGTCGCCGTCCTTGACGCCCGCCTCGGCGGCCGTCGCCGCGGACAGGCGCGCGTGGGCGGCGTGCCGGGTGCCGGCCAGCGCCTCGTCGCCCTGCTGGAGGACGCCGAGGTCGAGCAGGAGCCGGTGCCCGGCGAGCACGGCCTCCCCGGCGGCCGGGCGGGGCAGCGCGGCCCCGCTGTGCAGCGGGTCGGCTGCGGTGGCCCCGGTCCAGCCGCCGAGCCGGTCGATCTCCGCGCGGGTGGTGCGCAGGTCCGGCAGGCCCAGGTGGACGTCCATGGCGTCGGCCAGCATCTGCAGGACGCGGGCGTCGGCCGGGGCGAGTCGGCGGGTCATCTGGTCGGGCTTGAGCGCGGCCTCGAAGAAGCGGACCCGACCCTCCCAGTTGAGGAAGGTGCCCGTCTTCTCGACCACAGCGGCGACCGGCAGCACCACGTCGGCGCGCTCGGTGACCTCGCTGGGCCGCAGCTCCAGCGAGACCAGGAAGCCGACGCTGTCGAGCGCCTCACGCGCGCGTGCCGGGTCGGGCAGGTCGGCGACCTCCACCCCGGCGACGAGAAGCGCGGACAGCTCGCCGGTGGCGGCGGCCTCCACGATCTGCTGGGTGTCGCGGCCGTAGCGGGCGGGGAGTTCGGCCAGCCCCCAGGCGGCGGCGACCTCCTCCCGCGCGCGCGGGTCGGTGGCCGGGCGGCCCCCCGGCAGCAGCGAGGGCAGCGCGCCCGCCTCGACGGCGCCGCGCTCCCCCGCCCGCCGGGGAATCCACACCAGCCGGGCGCCGGTCGCGGCCGCCGCGCGCGTGGCGGCCGTCAGGCCGCCCGCGACGCCCGCGAGCCGCTCGCCGACCACGATCACGGCGCCCTCGGCGCGCAGCGCCCCGGCCGCCTCGGTGCCGGCGTCCTCCAGGCCGACCCCGCCGGCCAGCGCGTCCAGCCACTCGGGCTCGGTGCCGGGGGCGGCCGGCAGCAGCGTGCCGCCCGCCTTGGTCAGGCCCCGGGTGGCGTGCGTGGCCAGGGAGTACACCTTCTGGCCGTGCTTGCGCCACGCCTTGCGCAGCCGCAGGAAGACGCCGGGCGCCTCCTCCTCGGCCTCGAACCCGACCAGCAGCACGGCGGGCGCCTGCTCCAGCGCGGTGTACGTGACCCCGGTGCCGTCGAGGTCGCGGCCTCGGCCGGCCACCCGGGCGGCCAGGAAGTCGGCCTCCTCGCCGCTGTGCACGCGGGCGCGGAAGTCGATGTCGTTGGTGTCGAGCGCCACGCGCGCGAACTTGCTGTACGCGTACGCGTCCTCGACGGTCAGCCGGCCCCCGGTGAGCACCCCGGCGCGGGAGCGGGCGGCGGTCAGGCCCCGCGCGGCCGCGTCCAGCGCCTCCGGCCAGGAGGCCGGTTCCAGCACGCCCTCGGCGTTGCGGACCAGCGGGGTGTCGAGCCGGTCGCGCAACTGGGCGTAGCGGAAGGCGAACCGGCCCTTGTCGCAGACCCAGTCCTCGTTGACCTCAGGGTCGTTGGCCGCGAGCCGCCGCATGACCTTGCCGCGCCGGTGGTCGGTACGGGTGGCGCAGCCGCCCGAGCAGTGCTCGCACACCGACGGCGAGGAGATCAGGTCGAAGGGGCGCGAGCGGAACCGGTAGGCGGCCGAGGTGAGCGCGCCGACCGGGCAGATCTGGATGGTGTTGCCGGAGAAGTACGACTCGAACGGGTCGCCCTCGCCGGTGCCGACCTGCTGGAGCGCTCCCCGCTCGATCAGCTCGATCATCGGGTCGCCCGCGACCTGGTTGGAGAACCGGGTGCAGCGGGCGCACAGCACGCACCGCTCGCGGTCGAGCAGCACCTGGGTGGAGATCGGGACCGGCTTGGCGTAGGTGCGCTTGCGGCCCTCGAAGCGGGACTCGGCGTTGCCGTGCGACATGGCCTGGTTCTGCAGCGGGCACTCGCCGCCCTTGTCGCAGACCGGGCAGTCCAGCGGGTGGTTGATGAGCAGCAGCTCCATCACCCCGTGCTGGGCCTTCTCGGCGACCGGCGAGGTGAGCTGGGTCTTCACCACCATGCCGTCGGTGCAGGTGATGGTGCAGGACGCCATCGGCTTGCGCTGGCCCTCCACCTCCACGATGCACTGGCGGCAGGCGCCGGCCGGGTCCAGCAGGGGGTGGTCGCAGAAGCGCGGGATCTCGATGCCGAGCTGCTCGGCGGCCCGGATGACCAGGGTGCCCTTGGGCACGCTGATCTCGATGCCGTCGATCGTCAGCGAGACCAGGTCCTCCGGCGGGACCGCCGCCTGCCCCCCGCCTGAGGGGGCATTTGTGGTCACGGTCATGCGTTCACCTCCGGGCGGTCCGCCCAGGCCGTCGACTTGGCCGGGTCGAAGGGGCAGCCCCGGCCCGTGATGTGCTGCTCGTACTCCTCGCGGAAGTACTTCAGCGAGGAGAAGATCGGCGAGGCCGCGCCGTCGCCCAGGGCGCAGAAGGACTTGCCGTTGATGTTGTCGGCGATGTCGTTCAGCTTGTCGAGGTCGGACATCGCCCCCTTGCCCGCCTCGATGTCCCGCAGCAACTGCACCAGCCAGTACGTCCCTTCGCGGCAGGGCGTGCACTTGCCGCAGGACTCGTGGGCGTAGAACTCGGTCCAGCGGGTGACCGCCCGCACCACACAGGTGGTCTCGTCGAAGCACTGGAGCGCCTTGGTGCCGAGCATGGAACCGGCGGCGCCGACGCCCTCGTAGTCGAGGGGCACGTCGAGGTGTTCGTCGGTGAACATCGGGGTGGAGGAACCGCCCGGGGTCCAGAACTTCAGCCGGTGGCCGGGGCGCATGCCGCCGCTCATGTCGAGAAGCTGGCGCAGGGTGATGCCGAGCGGCGCCTCGTACTGGCCGGGGCTCGCCACGTGCCCGCTGAGCGAGTACAGCGTGAAACCGGGCGACTTCTCGCTGCCCATCGAGCGGAACCAGTCCTTGCCCTGGTGCATGATCGCGGGAACCGAGGCGATCGACTCGACGTTGTTCACCACGGTGGGGCAGGCGTAGAGGCCCTCGACGGCCGGGAACGGGGGCCGCAGTCGCGGCTGGCCCCGGCGGCCCTCGAGCGAGTCGAGCAGCGCGGTCTCCTCGCCGCAGATGTACGCGCCCGCGCCCGCGTGCACGGTGAGTTCGAGGTCGAGTCCGCTGCCGAGGACGTCCTCGCCGAGGAACCCGGCCGCGTACGCCTCGCGCACCGCCTCGTGCAGCCTGCGCAGGACGGGGACGACCTCGCCGCGCAGGTAGATGAAGGCGTGCGAGGAGCGGATCGCGTAGCAGGCGATCACGATGCCCTCGATGAGGCTGTGCGGGTTGGCGTAGAGGAGCGGGATGTCCTTGCAGGTGCCGGGCTCGGACTCGTCGGCGTTGACGACGAGATAGTGCGGCTTGCCGTCGCCCTGCGGGATGAACTGCCACTTCATGCCGGTCGGGAAGCCGGCGCCGCCGCGGCCGCGCAGGCCGGATTCCTTGACGTAGGCGATCAGGTCGTCCGGGGACATGGCGAGCGCCTTGCGCAGGCCCTCGTACCCGTCGTGCCTGCGGTAGACGTCCAGCGTCCAGGAGCGGTCCTCGTCCCAGAAGGCCGAGAGCACGGGGGCGAGCAGCTTCTCGGGGCTGGTGTCGTCCTTGACGTCGGTCACCACGGTCATCACTCCCCCTCCTCTGCGGTCGGGCCGGACGGGTGCGCCGGGTCGGAGGCCGAGGTCTCGACCGGGTCGTGGGAGCTGAGGCGCTCGGTGGGCGAGGGCTCGTGCACCGGCTCCTCCTGCGGAGCGGACTCGCGGGGGTGGACCACGCGCGCGGGCTGCGCCTCGCCCTTGGCCAGGCGCAGGCCGACCAGGGAGGCGTGGCCCGCGCTGCCGCCCTCCTCGACGGCGCCGGGGCGCTCGTCGGGGAAGCCGGCCAGGATGCGGGCGGTCTCCTTGAAGGTGCACAGCCGGGCGCCGCGCGTGGGCTCGACGGGCGCTCCGGCGCGCAGGTCGTCCACGAGGCGGGTGGCGCTGGCCGGGGTCTGGTTGTCGAAGAACTCCCAGTTGACCATCACCACCGGCGCGTAGTCGCAGGCCGCGTTGCACTCGATGTGCTCCAGGGTGACCTTGCCGTCGCCGGTGGTCTCGCCGTTGCCGACGCCCAGGTGCTCCTGGAGGGTCTCGAAGATGGCGTCGCCACCCATGACCGCGCACAGGGTGTTGGTGCAGACGCCCACCTGGTAGTCACCGGAGGGGCGGCGCCGGTACATGGAGTAGAAGGTGGCGACCGCGGTGACCTCGGCGGTGGTCAGGTCCAGCACGTCGGCGCAGAACTTCATGCCGGTCCGGGTGACGTAGCCGTCCTCGGACTGCACGAGGTGCAGCAGTGGCAGCAGGGCGGAGCGGGAGTCGGGGTAGCGCGCGATGATCTCGCGCGCGTCCGTCTCCAGCCGGGCCCGGACGTCGTCCGGGTAGGCGGGCGGGGGCAGTTCCGGCATGCCCAGGCCGACGCCCCGCTCGGAAGAAGAGGTGGTCACCGGTCGACGCCTCCCATCACGGGGTCGATGGACGCCACGGCCACGATGACGTCGGCGACCTGGCCGCCCTCGCACATCGCCGCCATGGCCTGCAGGTTGGTGAAGGACGGGTCCCGGAAGTGGACCCGGAAGGGGCGGGTGCCGCCGTCGGAGACGGCGTGCACGCCGAGTTCGCCCTTGGGCGACTCGACGGCCGCGTACGCCTGACCCGGCGGGACCCGGAAGCCCTCGGTGACCAGCTTGAAGTGGTGGATCAGGGCCTCCATGGAGGTACCCATGATCTTCTTGATGTGGTCCAGGGAGTTGCCGAGACCGTCCGGGCCGAGCGCCAACTGGGCGGGCCAGGCGATCTTCTTGTCGGCGACCATGACCGGGCCCGGCTGGAGCCGGTCCAGGCACTGCTCGATGATCCTCAGCGACTGGCGCATCTCCTCCAGCCGGATCAGGAAGCGGCCGTAGGAGTCGCAGGTCTCGGCGGTGGGCACGTCGAAGTCGTAGGTCTCGTAACCGCAGTACGGCTGGGCCTTGCGCAGGTCGTGCGGGAGGCCGGTGGAGCGCAGGATCGGGCCGGTGGCGCCGAGCGCCATGCAGCCGGCCAGGTCGAGGTGGCCGACGTCCTGCATACGGGCCTTGAAGATGGGGTTCCCGGTGGCGAGCTTGTCGTACTCCGGGAGGTTCTTCTTCATCTTCTTGACGAACTCGCGGATCTGGTCGACCGCGCCGGGCGGCAGGTCCTGCGCGAGTCCGCCGGGGCGGATGTACGCGTGGTTCATGCGCAGGCCGGTGATCAGCTCGTAGATGTCGAGGATCATCTCCCGGTCGCGGAAGCCGTAGATCATGATCGTGGTGGAGCCCAGCTCCATGCCGCCGGTGGCGATGCACACCAGGTGTGACGACAGCCGGTTCAGCTCCATCAGGAGCACCCGGATGATGTCGGTCCGCTCGGTGATCTGGTCCTCGATGCCGAGCAGCTTCTCGACGGCGAGACAGTAGGCGGTCTCGTTGAAGAAGGACGTCAGGTAATCCATGCGCGTGACGAAGGTGGTGCCCTGCGTCCACGTGCGGTACTCGAGGTTCTTCTCGATGCCGGTGTGCAGATAGCCGATGCCGCAGCGGGCCTCGGTGACCGTCTCGCCCTCGATCTCCAGGATGAGCCGGAGCACTCCATGGGTGGACGGGTGCTGCGGACCCATGTTGACGACGATGCGCTCGTCGTCCGCCTTGACCGCGGACTGGACGACCTCGTCCCAGTCGCCACCGGTGACCGTGTAGACGGTTCCCTCGGTGGTGGCGCGGCCGGTTGCGTGGGGAGTGCTCACGAGTACGACCTCCGCTGGTCGGGAGCCGGGATCTGGGCGCCCTTGTACTCGACGGCGATGCCGCCGAGGGGGTAGTCCTTGCGCTGCGGGTGGCCCTGCCAGTCGTCCGGCATCATGATCCGGGTGAGGGCCGGGTGGCCGTCGAAGACGATCCCGAAGAAGTCGTACGTCTCGCGCTCGTGCCAGTCGTTGGTCGGGTAGACCGTGACCAGGGACGGGATGTGCCGGTCGGCGTCGGGGGCGCTGACCTCCAGCCGGATCAGCCGGTTGTGGGTGATCGAGCGCAGGTGGTAGACCGCGTGCAGCTCGCGGCCCTTGTCGCTCGGGTAGTGCACCCCGCTGACGCCGGTGCACAGCTCGAAGCGGAGCGCCGGGTCGTCGCGCAGGGTGCGGGCGACGCGGACCAGGTGCTCGCGCTCGATGTGGAAGGTCAGCTCGCCGCGGTCGACGACGGTGCGCTCGATGGCGTTCTCCGGGAGCAGGCCCTGCTCCTCCAGCGCGCCCTCCAGCTCGTCGGCGACCTCGTCGAACCAGCCGCCGTAGGGGCGGCTCGCCGCGCCGGGGAGCCGGATCGAGCGGACCAGGCCGTCGTAGCCGGAGGTGTCGCCGCCGTTGTTGGCGCCGAACATGCCGCGCTGGACGCGGATCTCCTCGCCGCCCTGACCGCGCTGGCCGGGGAGGTTGGAGGCGGAGAGGTCCTTCTCGGGGTTCACGCCGCCCGTGCCGTTGTCGTCGCTCACTGCAGCAGCCCCTTCATCTCGATCGTGGGCAGGGCCTTGAGCGCGGCTTCCTCCGCCTCGCGGGCGGCTTCCTCGGCGTTGACGCCGAGCTTCGTGCCCTGGATCTTCTGGTGGAGTTTGAGGATCGCGTCCATCAGCATCTCGGGGCGGGGCGGGCAGCCGGGGAGGTAGATGTCGACCGGAACGATGTGGTCGACGCCCTGGACGATCGCGTAGTTGTTGAACATGCCGCCCGAGGACGCGCAGACGCCCATGGAGATGACCCACTTCGGGTTGGGCATCTGGTCGTAGACCTGCCGCAGTACCGGCGCCATCTTCTGGCTGACCCGGCCCGCGACGATCATCAGGTCGGCCTGGCGCGGTGAGCCGCGGAAGACCTCCATGCCGAAGCGGGCGAGGTCGTAGCGTCCGGCGCCGGTGGTCATCATCTCGATGGCGCAGCAGGCGAGTCCGAAGGTGGCCGGGAAGACGGACGCCTTGCGCACCCAGCCCGCGGCCTGTTCGACGGTGGTCAGCAGAAAGCCGCTCGGCAGCTTTTCTTCGAGTCCCATGACTTAAAGGCCCCTCAGTCCCATTCCAGGCCGCCGCGCCGCCATACGTACGCGTACGCGACGAAGACGGTGAGCACGAAGAGCAGCATCTCCACGAGCCCGAAGACCCCGAGCGCGTCGAAGGTGACGGCCCAGGGGTAGAGGAAGACGATCTCGATGTCGAAGACGATGAAGAGCATCGCCGTCAGGTAGTACTTGATGGGGAAGCGCCCGCCGCCGGCCGGCGTGGGGGTCGGCTCGATGCCGCATTCGTAGGCTTCGAGCTTCGCGCGGTTGTAGCGCTTCGGACCGATCAGCGCGGCCATGACCACGGAGAAGATCGCAAAGCCTGCCCCGAGGGCTCCCAGTACGAGGATGGGCGCGTACGCGTTCACCGCTCCTCGCTCCCTTCAGTCGGCATTGACTGGTGGCGGATCAGGGGCTCACTGCTGCCTCTTCCGTCCCACCGTCCCCACCCGTCCCGGCGAAGATCGAGAACATGTGAAGCAGGTCACAAGCCCAACTGCTCCGCATCTTATGCCCGCCGCTCTGTGATCTGCGACACGGGGTATTGCACAAGCTTTGTGATCTCCACCACCTGACGAAGGATCATGAAGCCGGAGGATGGGTGATCTTCGTACGCGAAGCGTTCAGTTGATCACCAGAAGTGACAATCCCGCTCGTCGGTGCAGGCCAGGAGGGGTGCGAAGGGGGTGCCTCAATATCAAGAGGGTTCCGGTGCATGCAAATTGGTGTTGGACGCATGCGACTGCTAGTGGCGGGCATTCACACCTCGGAGGGAGATCCGGGGCACGGTGTGGACGCGGTCCGGGCACGTGCGCGCGTTCACGAAGTCCGGCCGCGCGGCCGATCGTCGCGGACGCGACTCTTCCGGTGACCGTTCCGTGACCTCCGCCACACCGGTGGCGGGCGTTCCGGAGCCGGGCTTGGCCATCGACCCCAACCGATGGTAGGCGCGGGGCAATTCGGACGTAATGATCAAACACCGTGATCAAGGGCCCAATGATCTCCGTCCGCTATGTCCGTTACGGCGTCAATAAAGAGTGACGCGACCGGGTTTCGGAGATCCGATTGAACAATTGTGGCGCAGCCCACGTTTGTTGAAGATATGAAGGAGCCCCTGGTACCGGTTGTTCCCATGTCCCACACCGCTCACATACGCAGCCACCGGAAGCCCCGCCGCAGCGCGTCGTCCATCGTCGTGCGGTCCGGTGTCGCCGGCGGCGTCCTCAGCACCCTGGCGGTCGCCGGAGCGGCCGGCTACGCGAACGCGGCCGAGGCCGAGCCCGTGACGCAGACGCTCGAACTCCCCACCCTCACCGCCGACGTGGCCACCCAGGTCGCGCAGTCCGCGGACGCCACCCAGCAGGCGGCCGCGAACTACGAGCTGCAGGCCGAGCGTGACGCGGCCGCCGCCAGCGCCGCGAAGCAGGCCAAGGCGGACCTCGCCGAGGCCCAGCAGAAGGCCGAGGCGAAGAAGAAGGCGCAGGAGGAGGCCCGCAAGGAGGCCGCCGCCCGCGCCACCCGCAACGCCGAGCGCACCGTGCTCTCCGCGTCCGCGAGCACCGACGCGGGCAGCTCCACGGTCACCGGCTCGTCCAGCGCGACCGGTTCGGCCGCGTCCATCGTGTCGTTCGTGAAGTCCCAGGTCGGCAAGGCGTACGTCTCCGGCGCCACCGGTCCCTCCGCCTACGACTGCTCGGGCCTGGTCCAGACGGCGTTCAAGCAGGTCGGCATCAGCCTCCCGCGCGTCTCCCAGGACCAGTCCACGGCCGGCACCCAGGTCTCCCTGGACAGCCTCCAGCCCGGCGACATCCTCTACTGGGGCAGCGCGGGCAGCGCGTACCACGTGGGCGTCTACGTCGGCGACGGCATGTTCGTCGGCGCCCAGAACCCCTCCACCGGCGTCGTGGAGCGCCCTCTCTCCTACGACCAGCCCACCGGCGCGGTCCGGGTCCTCTGACCCCTCCGCCCCGCCTGCACGACAAGGCCGCTGCCCTCGGGGGGCAGCGGCCTTCGTGCGTCTCCTGCCATGCTCGGACCCGGGCTGCCGCCCGGCGGCCCTCCGAGAAGCGATGGGAGACAGCGCGATGCCACGCGTGTTCGTCCAGGGAAGTCCCGCCGACCGCTACCCCCGGCACGCCCCGGAGGCCGGACGGGGTGCGGTGCGCCGCATCACCGAGACCGGCGAGGAGGTCCTGCACAAACCGTGCCGGGACGTCACGGAGTTCGGGCCCGACCTCGCGGCCCTCATCGACGACATGTTCCGCACGATGTACGTCGCCGAGGGCGCCGGGCTCGCGGCGAACCAGGTCGGCGTCGGGCTGCGGCTCTTCGTGTACGACTGCCCCGACGACGACGGCGTCCGCCATGTCGGGCACATCGTCAACCCGGTACTGGAATCCACCCCGGCCGGGCGGCCGTTGCTCGACGACGTCGAGGGCTGCCTCTCGGTCCCCGGCGCGCTGATGTCCGTCCCCCGGCCCGAACGGGCCGTCGTCCGGGGCCAGGACAAGGACGGCAACCCTCTCCTCATCGAAGGCACCGGCTACTTCGCCCGCTGCCTGGCCCACGAGACCGACCACACCGACGGGTTCGTCTACCTGGACCGCCTCTCCAAGCGGGAGAAACGGGACGCGCTGCGACAGATGACGGCCCGACGGGACGAGGTGCTCGCCCGCCGGACCGCCAGGGCAACTCAGTCGGGCTGACTCCCCAGGGGGCTCACGCCTTCGGGGCCACCTTGGTGAGGCCGTTGATGACTCGGTCCATGGTGTCGCCGCCGGTGGGATCGGTGAGGTTGGCGAGGAGCTTCAGGACGAACTTCATCAGGAGGGGGTGGGTCAGGCCGCGTTGGGCGCCGATCTGCATGACCTTGGGGTTGCCGATGAGTTTTACGAAGGCGCGGCCGAGGGTGTAGTAGCCGCCGTAGGTGTCCTTCAGGACGCGGGGGTAGCGCTGGAGGGCGATCTCACGGGTGGCCGGGGTCGGGCGGGCGTGGGCCTGCACGATGACGTCGGCGGCGAGCTGGCCGGACTCCATGGCGTAGGCGATGCCCTCGCCGTTGAAGGGGTTCACCATGCCGCCGGCGTCACCGACCAGCAGCAGGCCCTTGGTGTAGTGCGGCTGCCGGTTGAAGGCCATCGGCAGGGCCGCGCCCCGGATCGGGCCCGTCATGTGCTCCGGGGTGTAGCCCCACTCCTCCGGCATCGACGCGCACCACGCCTTGAGCACCTCGCGCCAGTCCAGCTCCTTGAAGGACTCCGAGGTGTTCAGCACGCCGAGGCCCACGTTCGACGTGCCGTCGCCCATGCCGAAGATCCAGCCGTAGCCGGGCAGGAGGCGGTCCTGGGCGCCCCGGCGGTCCCACAGCTCCAGCCAGGACTCCAGGTAGTCGTCCTCGTGACGTGGCGACTCGAAGTACGTACGCACCGCGACGCCCATCGGGCGGTCCTCCCGGCGGTGCAGGCCCATGGCCAGGGAGAGCCGGGTGGAGTTGCCGTCGGCGGCGACCACGAGCGGTGCGTGGAAGGTCACCGGGCGCTTGTCGTCGCCCAGCTTCGCCGTCACGCCGGTGATCCGGCCCGTACGGTCGTCGACGATCGGCCCGCTCACATTGCACAGCTCGAACAGCCGGGCGCCCGCCTTCTGCGCCTGCCGGGCCAACTGCTCGTCGAAGTCGTCCCGCTTCCGCACCAGCCCGAAGTTCGGGTACGAGGCGAGATCGGGCCAGTCCAACTGGAGCCGGGAGCCCCCACCGATGATGCGCAGGCCCTTGTTGCGCAGCCAGCCCGCCTCCTCGGAGATGTCGATACCCATGGCCACGAGCTGCTTGACCGCGCGCGGGGTCAGGCCGTCACCGCAGACCTTCTCCCTCGGGAACTCGGTCTTCTCCAGCAGCAGGACGTCGAGTCCGGCCTTGGCGAGGTGGTAGGCGGTGGTGGAGCCGGCCGGCCCCGCGCCCACGACGATCACGTCTGCGGTGTTGTCGGAGAGGGGCTCAGTCACGGCGGGTTCTCCCCAAGGTTGTGAATCTTCGTGCCGACGGGCACTGGACATGGGCAGTCTATTCAGCAGAATTGATCAACCGGCTGAAGGGCTGCCCCGTGAACCGAACTCCCCCCGTAGTACGGCTGCGTGTGCCCACCGACGAGGACGCCTTCGCCTGGCACCGGGTCTTCGCCGATCCCGAGGTCATGCGGTTCCACGGGGGGCGGGCGGCCGAGCTGTCCGTGTACGAGGAACTCACCGCCCGGCAGCGGCGGCACGACGCCGAGCTGGGGTTCTGTCTGTGGTCCGTGCTCGACGGCTCCGGGGACGTCGTCGGATTCACCGGGGCTCAGCCCTGGCCGCACGCGTGGGGGCCCGCCGGGGAGATCGAGATCGGGTGGCGGCTGGGGCGGCCGCACTGGGGGCTGGGGTACGCGTCCGCCGCCGCTGCGGATTGTCTCGAGCGGGTTCGCTCCGCCGGGGTTCCGCGGGTTGTCGCCATGGTCGACGCCGAGAACGAACGGTCCATCGCTGTCACCCAGCGGCTGGGGATGCGGCTCTCCGAGCGGTTCGTCACCCCCGCTTCCGAGCGGCAAGGGCTTTGCTACGCCCTTGAGTTGTGACTCTCGGTAGCTGATTGTTACAGAAAGACAGATGTCGCTTCCGGGTCGGGCTCCCCGGAGTTACCCTGCCAGTACCGCTGGGGGTGACATCAGTGCGAATACCACCCAAAACGCCCGAGGTGCGGGTGCCTCGGTTCGTCGGGCTCATGGCCGTGGACGCCCGTGCGGCCGCCCGGGCTCGGGGACTGTTCCTCAACGCGCCGGACCGGCCCGAGCTGGCCGGGCTCGTCGTGGACTACGTCGTACGGCAGTTCCCCGCGCCCGGGGCCGAAGTTCCGCCCGACTCCGTCGTCTACGTGTGGTTCGACTTCGGGGAGGGTGAGGGAGGTGGGGGTGTGCGGGAGCCCCGGCTTCCCGGGCCGCCCTCCGGGGGGCTTCAGCGGGAACTCGGGGAGCCCGGGGACGCGTTCGAGGTGATCGCTCGGTGAGGTGTGCTTCGTCAGGACTGCTTGAAGCCCCTGTGCAGGGCCACCACTCCGCCCGTCAGGTTTCGCCAGGCCACCCTCGACCAGCCCGCCTTCTGGAGCTTCTCCGCCAGCGCCGGCTGGTCGGGCCAGGCTCGGATGGATTCCGCCAGGTACACGTACGCGTCCGGGTTCGACGACACCGAGCGGGCCACCGGGGGCAGCGCCCGCATCAGGTACTCCGTGTACACCGTGCGGAACGGGGTCCACGTGGGGTGCGAGAACTCGCAGATCACCACCCTGCCGCCCGGCTTCGTCACCCGGTACAGCTCCCTCAGCGCGGCGTCCGTGTCCTGGACGTTGCGCAGGCCGAAGGAGATCGTCACCGCGTCGAAGGTGTCGTCCTTGAACGGCAGCTTCGTCGCGTCCCCCGCCGTGAGCGGGAGCCACGGGTGCTTCTTCTTGCCCACCTGGAGCATGCCCAGGGAGAAGTCGCAGGGGACCACGTAGGCGCCTGCGCGGGCGAAGGGGAGCGATGACGTCGCCGTGCCCGCCGCCAGGTCCAGGACCTTCTGCGCGGGGCGTGCGTCCACCGCCTTCGCCACCTCCTTGCGCCAGCGGCGGTCCTGGCCCAGCGACAGCACGTCGTTCGTGAGGTCGTACCGTTCCGCCACGTCGTCGAACATCTCGGCGACTTCGTGGGGCTGCTTGTTCAAGGAAGCGCGGGTCACCCGGTCATTGTTGCAGGCCGGTCGTCTTCGCTTCGGTTCGGGACGGGTGCGTCGTGGGGCGGGGCCGCGCCGGGGGGTGTCCGTCCTCGGTCCGGCGACTTCTGTTTCTTCGATGCGCTGGACTTGGTGTTTCGCCGGCCGCTGCGGGCGGACACCCCCCGACACGTCCCCTCGGCGCCGTTGCCGGCTCTTCCGGCGATTCGGTCAGCGGCCGCGGTATACGAGGCGGCCCGCCATCACCGTCGCCACGCAGGTGCTTGCGCCGCGCTTCACCAACTCCTCGCGCGACGCGACATCGAATACCGCGAAGCGGGCGGCTCCCGACCGTGCCAGGGGTGGCAGGAGGATGAGGGGCGTCGGGGAGAGAGACGGCGGGCCGGGCAGGCGGGGTGGGCGTTGGCCTACCGCCAAACCCGCTCTGCGTACTACGTCTGCCACCGTGCGCGTGCGTAGGTCGCCTGCCACTGCCACGGTGCCGTGGGCCAGCATGCGTTGTACGCCCCTGCGGGCGCTCGCGCCCAGGCGGGACGGGTCGCCGCGGAAGATCGCCTGCGCCCGTTCTCCGGTGATGGGCTCGGTGCCCAGTGCGTCCGCCTCGCGGGGGTCCGGGTGGTAGGTCGCTTCCAGGAGTTCCGGGGCGTACGGGTTCAGCAGGCCCGGCAGCAGGATGCCGGGCCAGTGCCGCACTCTGGCCTGCGGTGCGGCGGCGGTCAGGTTCTCGTACGGGCCGACGGCTACGACCGTTGACCCGTCGATCAGGACCGCCGTCTCCGGGGAGTTCTCGGCTACGTGAAGTGTCGGCACTTTGTGGCTAGTTGGAGGCGATCAGCTTCAGTTCGGGGTGGGCCGTGCCGCCCTCGATCGCTGTCGAGGAGATGTGGGAGACCACCCTGTCGTCGACCGGGTCGTTCGCCGGGTCGTCGTGCACCACCAGGTGCTCGTAGGTGGTTGCCCGCTGGGCGGGCGTGCGGCCTGCCTTGCGGATCAGGTCGATGATCTCCAGGCGGTTGCTGCGGTGCTTGGCGCCGGCCGAGGAGACCACGTTCTCCTCCAGCATGATCGAGCCCAGGTCGTCCGCGCCGTAGTGCAGCGAGAGCTGTCCCACTTCCTTGCCCGTGGTCAGCCACGAGCCCTGGATGTGCTGGACGTTGTCCATGAACAGGCGGGCGATGGCGATCATGCGCAGGTACTCGAAGAGCGTCGCCTGCGTGCGGCCCTTCAGGTGGTTGTTCTCGGGCTGGTAGGTGTACGGGATGAAGGCCCGGAAGCCGCCCGTACGGTCCTGCACGTCCCGGATCATGCGCAGGTGCTCGATGCGCTCCGCGTTCGTCTCGCCCGTGCCCATCAGCATGGTGGACGTCGACTCCACGCCCAGGTTGTGCGCCGTCTCCATGATCTCCAGCCAGCGCTCGCCGCTCTCCTTCAGCGGGGCGATGGCCTTGCGGGGGCGAGCCGGGAGCAGCTCGGCCCCGGCGCCCGCGAAGGAGTCCAGGCCCGCCTGGTGGATGCGGGTGATGGCCTCCTCCACCGACACCTTGGAGATCCTGGCCATGTGCTCGACCTCGGACGCGCCGAGGGAGTGGATGACCAACTGGGGGAACGCGTCCTTGATCGCCTTGAAGTGCGTCTCGTAGTACTCGACGCCGTAGTCCGGGTGGTGTCCGCCCTGGAACATGATCTGGGTGCCGCCCAGTTCGACCGTCTCCGCGCAGCGGCGCAGGATGTCGTCCAGGTCGCGGGTCCAGCCCTTCTTGGTGTCCTTCGGGGCCGCGTAGAAGGCGCAGAACTTGCACGCCGTGACGCACACGTTCGTGTAGTTGATGTTGCGCTCGATGATGTACGTGGCGATGTGCTCGGTACCCGCGTACTTGCGGCGGCGCACGGCGTCGGCGGCCGCGCCGAGCGCGTGCAGGGGGGCGTCGCGGTAGAGGACGAGCGCTTCCTCGGGCGTGATGCGTCCGCCCGCTGCGGCTCGGTCCAGCACGGCTGCGACATCCAAAGAAGCGAGTTCGGCCTTCTCGGTCACCGGGCGTCCCTTTCGTCAAGGGTTAATCAAGGACAGTGCGCGTAGCGCTCGAAACAAGGGTGGGGGCGGGAGACGGGTGGGCGGACTTCGTCAGCCTACGCCAGCGTCGTTGATCAACCGACTTCAGGCCGTGTGGGGGCTCGCTCAGGAGGTGTACGCGCCTGCCAGTACGCCCAGCAGCGTGCCGGTCAGCAGGAAAGGGCCGAAGGGGATGGCCGACTTGCGGGTGGCCCGGCGGGTGAGGAGGAGGGCTACGCCGTAGAGCGCGCCCGTCGTGAAGGTGGCGAACGTGCCGAGCATCAGGGTCGGCCAGCCGTACCAGCCGAGGGACGCGCCCAGGGCCGGGGCGAGTTTCACGTCCCCGAAGCCCATGCCGGAGGGGTTGAGGAGGTGGAGGGCCAGGTAGGCGGCGCCCAGGGTCAGGGCTCCGTAGAGGGCTGTGCGGTAGGAGCCGGTGTGGTCCGGGAGCTGTGTCGCCAGGGCCAGGAGGAGCAGGACCGCGGGGGTGAGGGGGAGGGTCAGGGGGTCCGGGAGGCGGTGTACTCGTAGGTCCACCGTTGTCAGGAGGATCGCCACCGGGGTCAGGGTCAGCCAGGCCGCCAGTTCGGGGCGGGGGCCCGTCGCCAGGGCCAGGAGGGCGCAGATCGCCGCCGTGATCGCGGGGAGGGTCACCGCTGTCGTGCGGGGGCATCCGGGGCACGGAGTCGTGCCCAGCCAGCCGGTCAAGGGGTGGTCCGCCTCGCACGTCGTGCGCCAGGGGGCGCCCTGCGGGGTCGTGAAGCGGTACGCGGCTCTCGGGAGCAGGGCGCCTGTCAGTGCGCCCCACAGGGCGGCCAGTGCCGTCGGGAGCAGGTCAGTCATCGGGGGTCACCTTGGACAGGCGGGCCTCGGGGTTGCCCTCCGCCGCGCTGGTGGAGGTGTAGGCCAGGTGGTCTCCGGTGGGGGTCAGCCGGATCTCGTGCGGGGCGGGGTCGCAGCCCTTGTGGTTGCTCTTGGCGCCGGTCGACGTGGCCAGCAGGCGAGTGGAGTTCACCTGCTTCAGGGTGAGGATGTCGACGCAGATCCCGCCCAGTTGGTCGGTCTGGCGCAGGTTGCCCAGTTCCTTGCCCACCGTGGCCTGGTGGACCGTGACGCGGAAGGTGCCCATGGGCAGCGCGCCGTCCAGGGCGGTGGCCCTGCCCTCCCAGGTGCCCAGGTAGCGGGCCGGGATCGCGCCGGCGCGGTCGGCCGGGGCGGAGTGGCTCGGGGCGCTGCCCGCCGTGTCGTCGCCGTCGCCGGAGCCGGGGTGCAGCCAGGTCGTGACGCCCAGGGAGACCGCCGCCAGCGCGCCCGCCACCGCGAGGGCCACCGTGCAGCTCATCCGGCGCCCGCGTCCCCGCTCCCCCGGTGCCGAGGTCGCCACCAAGCTGACGCTCACCCTGCCGGGCGCCGCCTCCGGGGCCGGGGTCATCACCGGGGCCGGGCCGAACTCCCCCGGCACCGCCGGGCTGCTGAAGTCCACCGGGCCCGAGGGCGCGTCGGCGGACGCCTCCAGGTTGAGGATCTGCACCGCGCTCCGGCTGACCTGCTCGACCAGGGGGCCGGGGAGCCAGCCGCCGGTCATCAGGGAGGCGGCGCCCTGCGGGGCGAGGCGGCGGGCGAGGTCGGCGGGGGCGGGGCGCCGGGCCGGGTCCTTGGCCAGGCAGGCGGCCGCGATCTCGCGCGACTCACCGGCCAGGGAGCCGAGTTCCGGTTCCTCGTGCACCACCTTGTAGAGCAGGGCGGCCGAGGAGTCGCCGGGGAAGGGCGGGGTGCCGGTCGCCGCGTAGGCGAGGACCGCGCCCAGGGAGAAGACGTCCGCCGCGCCGGTGACGCGGCCGCCGAGGATCTGTTCGGGGGCCATGTAGCCGGGTGAGCCCACCGAGGCGCCGGTCGCGGTGAGGGAGGCGGTGCCGGTGGTGGCGCGGGCGATGCCGAAGTCGATCAGCAGCGGGCCGTCCAGGGTGAGCAGCACGTTGGAGGGCTTCACGTCCCGGTGGACGAGGTCCAGCGCGTGGACGGTGGCCAGCGCCTCGGCGAGGCCGGCGCCCAGCGCCCGCACGGTGTGGTGGAGCAGGGGGCCGTGGGCGGTGACGGCCTGGGCGAGGGAGGGGCCCGCCGCGTACGCCGTGGCGGCCCAGGGGACCGGGGCGTCCGGGTCGGCGTCGAGCACGGGCGCGGTCCAGGCGCCGCCCACCCGGCGTGCGGCCGCGACCTCGCGGCGGAACCTCGCCCGGAACTCCTCGTCCAGGGCGTACTGGGGGTGGACGATCTTCACCGCGACAGTCCGGCCGCCCGCGCTGCGGCCCAGGTAGACGCGTCCCATGCCGCCGGAGCCGAGCCGGCCCAGCAGTCGGTACGGGCCGACGGCGGCCGGTTCGTCCGCTCCGAGCGGCTGCATGGCGACCCCTCCCCCGCGGGCTCCCCCGTAAAGCCGCGCCCTCGCAGCGTAGTGATTACGCCCCGAGCAGTTCCACCTTCACGTCGGCCGGGAAGCCGGTCGTGGGGCCGACGCGGCGGGCGAACTCCGCGACCGCCTTCAGTTGCGGGGGGCCGAAGGAGAAGTCGAGGGTGGTGAAGTACTGCTCCAGGGTCGCCTCGTCGAACGCCTCCCAGCGGGCGGCCTGCTCGGCGACCTTGGTGACCTCCTCCAGGGACACGTTCCGGGAGGCGAGAAACGCCTCGTGCACCTTGCGGGTGATCTCCGGCTCGCGTTCGGCGTAATCGCGCCGCGCGGCCCACACCGCGAAGACGAACGGCAGTCCCGTCCACTCCTTCCACAGCGCGCCCAGGTCGTGCACCTGAAGGCCGTACCGCGGCGCGTCGAGCAGGTTGGCGCGCAGGGCCGCGTCGCCGATGAGGACGGCGGCGTCCGCCTCCTGCATCATCAGGCTCAGGTCGGGCGGGCAGGTGTAGTACTCCGGCCGCACCCCGTACCGCTCGGCCAGCAGCAACTGGGCCAGGCGGACCGAGGTCCGCGAGGTCGAGCCGAGGGCGACACGCGCGCCGTCCAGCTCGTCCAGGGGCACCTGCGAGACGATCACGCAGGACATCACCGGGCCGTCGCAGCCCACCGCGATGTCCGGGAAAGCGACCAGGTCACCGGCGTTGCGCAGGAATTCCACGAGCGTGATGGGGCCGATGTCGAGATCACCGCGCACGAGCTGCTCGCTGAGCTTCTCCGGGGTGTCCTTGGTCAGCTCGAAGTCCAGGAGCGTGCCGGTTCTCGCGAGCCCCCAGTAGAGGGGCAGGCAGTTGAGGAACTGGATGTGGCCGACGCGCGGCCGGGTGCGAGAATTGTCCACATCGCGAGACTAGACCCCTTGCGATACGCCTCCCCGACCGGCCCGTCGGGTGCGCCCCCGGCAGAGGGTTCAAACATTCGGGTGACGTGATCTTGACCTCTATTGCTTTCCGGTGGCTGCATGCTAGGCTCGCCGCAAGTTGCAGTTTGGTTTCCCTTGCAGTACAGAGCCTGCGGAGCATGTGACCGCGGGCTCTCGTCGTTTTCAGATGAATGCAGTCGTGCAGCACCGTTCGCACTTGCAGGTTCTGGAGCAGGGCAACCCTTTTGGGCCCAAGGAGGGCTTATGGCTACCGGAACCGTTAAGTGGTTCAACGCCGAAAAGGGCTTTGGCTTCATCGCCCAGGAGGGCGGCGGCCCCGACGTCTTCGTTCACTACTCCGCGATCAACGCCACCGGCTTCCGCTCCCTCGAGGAGAACCAGCAGGTGAACTTCGACGTGACCCAGGGCCCGAAGGGTCCGCAGGCGGAGAACGTCACTCCCGTCTGATCACTGCCTGATCGCAGAACCTGAGTGCAGTACCCAAGGAGCCCCACGCCTTCCGGCGACGGGGCTCCTGCCTTTTCCCGGCGTCCCCGCGCGACACCCCGATGAATTCCGGACGAATTCCGCGTCCCGCCCGCCGCGCATTGATCACCGGCGGCAGAGGCATTCCGGCCCCGGACTTCTCACCCGAACGGCCGCGGGGAAGTCCCCGGAACCCCTAGGGTCGCTCCCCATGACCGACTCCCCCGCCTCCCCCGACTTCCTCGCCGCGACCCGGACGTTCTACGACGCGATCGCCGAGGACTACTCCGATCATTTCCGGGACGCCCATCTGGCCCAGCCCTTCGACCGGGCCCTGCTGAGGGTGTTCGCGGAGCTGGTGGGGCCGGGCGCGGCGGTGGCCGACCTGGGGTGCGGGCCCGGCCGGGTCACCGGGTTCCTCGCCGCCGAGGGCCTCGATGTGTTCGGACTCGACCTCTCCCCCGCCATGCTGGCGATCGCCCGCCGCGAGAACCCCGGCCTGCGCTTCGAACAGGGCTCCATGCTGGAGCTGGACCTCCCCGACGGGAAGCTGGCCGGTGTCGTGTCCTGGTACTCCAGCATCCACACCCCGGTGGAACGACTCCCCGCCCTGTTCGCCGAGTTCCGCCGCGTACTGGCGCCGGGCGGGCATCTGCTGCTGGCCTTCCAGGCGGGCGAGGAACCCCGGCGCCACGATCAGCCGTGGGGCCACCCGGTCAGCCTCGACTTCCTGCGCCGCGACCCGGAACGCATGGCCGCGCTGCTGACGGAGGCCGGGTTCGCCCTGAACTCCCGTACGGTGCGCGAGCCCGGCCCCACGGAACCCGTCCCGCAGGCGTACCTGCTGGCCCAAGTGGGCCCGGGTCAGGGACCGGTGACCTGACCCGACCCGTCGTACAGACCCTCCACCGCGTCCGCGAAGTCCCGCAGGATGCGGGCGCGGCGGAGCTTCATGGACGGGGTGAGGTGGCCGGTGTGCTCGGTGAAGTCGCCGGGCAGGACGGTGAAGCGGCGGATGGACTCGGGGCGGGAGACGAGCTGGTTGGCCTGCTCGATCGCGTCCCACAGCACGGCGTTCAAGTCCGGGTCACCGACGAGGAGTTCCGGCGGCACCGGGTGCTTGCCGTTCATCTGGCGCCAGTGGTTGATGCCGTCCGGGTCCAGGGTGATGAGGGCGCCGATGTAGGGGCGGCCGTCACCGACGAGGAGGCAGTGGGAGATCAGGGGATGCTGGCGCAGCCAGTTCTCCAGCGGGGCCGGGGCCACCGACTTGCCGCCCGCCGTGATCAGCAGCTCCTTCTTGCGGCCGGTGATGGTGAGGTAGCCGTCGTCGTCCAGCTCGCCCAGGTCGCCGGTGGCGAGCCAGCCGTCGCGGGTCGCGGGGACGACACCGCCCGCCTGCTGGTCCCAGTAGCCGCGCAGCACGTGGTCGCCGGAGATCAGGATCTCCCCGTCGGCCGCGATCCGGACCCGGGTGCCGGGCAGCGGCCAGCCGACGGTGCCGAGGCGGGGCCGCAGCGGCGGGGTGACCGTGGTGGCGGCGGTGGACTCGGTGAGGCCGTACCCCTCGAAGATCTCGATGCCGGCGCCCGCGAAGAAGGCGGCCAGGCGGCGGCCGAGGGGGGAGCCGCCGCAGATGGCGTAGCGGACCTTGCCGCCCATGGCGGCGCGCAGCTTGCGGTAGGCGAGCGGGTCGTAGAACGAACGGCTGGCCTTGAGCGCCGCGTTCGGGCCGTTGCCGGTGCCGGTCTGGCGGGCCTCCAGCGCCTCGCCGTAGCGCACTGCGGTGGCGGCGGCTCGGTCGAAGGCGGCGGCCTTGCCGCTCGTCTCGGCCTTCGCGCGGGCGCTGTTGTACACCTTCTCCAGCATGTACGGGATGGTCAGCAGGCAGGTCGGCCGGAACGCGGCCAGGTCCGGCAGCAGATGCTCGGGCTTGAGACTGGGCGCGTGGCCGAGGCGTACGCGGGCCCGGACGCAGGCGATGGCGACCATGCGGCCGAAGACGTGGGACATCGGCAGGAACAGCAGCACCGACGCCTCCTCGCCGGTCGTCGCCTTGAACACCGGGTGGAGGAGTTCGATGGCGTTGTCGACCTCGGCGAAGAAGTTGCCGTGCGAGAGGGCGCAGCCCTTGGGGCGGCCGGTGGTGCCCGAGGTGTAGATCAGGGTGGCGAGCGTGTCGGGGCCCAGCATGCCCCGGCGTACGGCGACCTCACCGTCCGGTGTGCCCGCGCCCGCCTCGGCGAGCAGCCCCACGTGTCCCTCGTCCATGACCCAGACGTGCCGCAGCTCCGGCAGTTGGGCGAGTTCGGGCGCGATGGCGGCGCCCTGGGCGGTGGTCTCGGTGATCAGGGCGACAGCGCCGGAGTCCTGGAGTATCCAGCGGGTCTGGTAGACCGAGGAGGTCGGGTAGACGGGCACGGTGACCAGGCCGGCCGCCCAGGCGGCGAAGTCCAGCAGGGTCCACTCGTACCGGGTGCGGGCCATGACGGCGATCCGCTCGCCGGGCATCAGCCCCTCCGAGATCAGCCCGCGCGCCACCGCCAGCACCTCGGCGGCGAACCGCTCGGCGGTGACGTCCTCCCAGTCGCCGGACGCGTTCTTCCGGCTGAGCACCACCGCGCCCGGCGCGGCCTCCGCGTTGTCGAAGGGCAGGTCGGCCAGCGAGCCGTGGGTGACCGGGGGCGCGAAGGGGGGCACCGCCACTTCCCGCACGGCCCCGTCCAGGCGCCGGATCTCCGGCTCCACCAGCACCGGACGGCCGTCGTAGTCGAGGGCCGAGACGCGCGGGGCGGGTGAGACGGGGGCGTTGGGATACAGGGCGGTCACGGGCGGCTCCTGGGACGTGCAGCGGCGTACTGCTTGCTGCATGACATACGCGCCCCGCGCACCGGGGCGTTCAGGGCGGCCGTCCGTCACACCGGTGCGCCGCCGTTCAGGCTGGCGATCGTACGAGGCACCTGTGGTGACCCTGTGCACATCGGGCGGTGGTCCGGCGCCGGGTGTGTGCAGTCCCGGAGGTTTCGTGAGGGATGTTCCGCTTCGGGGGCGGGGTCAGGAAGCCCGGCTGGGCGCCTCGGCCGCGTCCTCCTGGCTGCGGTTGGCGTCCAGGTTGGCCTTCATCCGCTCCACCCGGCCGGCCACCTGGACCGAGGCCCGCTCGCGCTCCTTGCGCAGCACCACCCAACTGATGGGCGCCGAGAGCACCATGGCGAGCAGCACGATCCAGAAGAGGTTGGAGGCGCCGAACCCGCGCGGGAAGATCCCGGAGTAGACGGCTCCCCAGGCCACCACGAGGCAGCCGGCGAAGACGCCGAGGCGCATCAGCGTGTAGCGGAGCATCTCAATCCACTCTTCCGTGTCGTTTCGGCCCCAAAGACGTGCACCGTCCAGTGAAGCACGTGCCCTACCCGATCTTGGCAGGGGGTGGGCGGGCTCAGCGCAGGGTCAGGAGCATGGTGACGTCGTCGCGGTGGTCGCCGGGGGCGACCCGGATGGCGTCCGGTACGCGGCCCACCTCACGGTAGCCGCAGGAGGCGTAGAAGCGCTCCAGGCCCAGGCCGCCCCGGCAGCCCAGCCGTATCGCGTCGATGCCGTCGATCCCCCGCGCGGCGTCGGCGGCGGCCGCCAGCAAGTCGCGGCCGTAGCCGCGGCCCTGGTACTTGGGGTGGACCATCACCGTGTACAGCCAGAGCCAGTGGCCCATCAGCCGGTGCGTGTTGAAGGTGAGGAACGCGGTCGCGGCGACCCGCCCCGCCCCGTCCTCATCGTCCTGTCCGACCAGCAGCCTGCTGTGCCCCTGGGCGAGCCGGGCCAGCGAGCGGACCAGCTCGGGACGTATGTCCTCCCGAGTGGCGGGCGCCACGAAGCCAACGGCGCCGCCCGCGTTGGTGACGTCCACCCACAGGTCGAGCAGGCCGTCGCGCAGGTCGGGGGTGACGGCGGGGTCCAGGGTGAAGGTAAGAGACACGGGGCCAAGGTAGTCCTTACCTCGGCCCCGGCTCAACCAACGTCCGTACGGTCAGACGCGCATCGCCTGCGGGGTCTCCCGGCGCAGCGGGTCCGGGCCCTCGTACTCGCGGATGATCTCGTACCGGGTGTTCCGCTCCACCGGGCGGAAGCCCGCGTCGCGGATCAGGTCGAGCAGGTCCTCGCGGGTCAGCTTGTTCGGCGTGCCGTAGTTGTCCGCGTCGTGCGTGATCTTGTACTCGACGACCGAGCCGTCCATGTCGTCCGCGCCGTGCTGGAGGGCGAGCTGGGCGGTCTGCACGCCGTGCATCACCCAGAACACCTTCACGTGCGGCACGTTGTCGAACAGCAGCCGGGAGACGGCGAACGTCTTCAGCGCCTCGGCGCCGGTCGCCATCTGGGTGCGTGCCTGGAGGCGGTTGCGGACCTTGCCGTCCTTCATGTCCACGAAGTCGTGCTGGTAGCGCAGCGGGATGAAGACCTGGAAACCGCCGGTCTCGTCCTGGAGTTCGCGCAGCCGCAGCACGTGGTCCACACGGTGCCGGGGCTCCTCGATGTGCCCGTAGAGCATCGTGGCCGGGGTCTTGAGCCCCTTCTCGTGCGCCAGGCGGTGGATACGGGACCAGTCTTCCCAGTGGGTGCGGTGGTCCACGATGTGCTGGCGGACCTCCCAGTCGAAGATCTCGGCGCCGCCGCCGGTCAGCGACTCCAGCCCCGCGTCGATCAGTTCGTCGAGGATCTCGGACGCCGACAGGCCGGAGATGGTCTCGAAGTGGTGGATCTCCGTCGCCGTGAACGCCTTCAGGGAGACGTGCGGCAGGGCCGCCTTCAGCTCCCGCAGCGAGCGCGGGTAGTAGCGCCACGGCAGGTTCGGGTGCAGGCCGTTGACGATGTGCAGCTCGGTGAGGTTCTCCGACTCCATCGCCTTGGCCAGCTTCACGGCCTCCTCGATGCGCATCGTGTACGCGTCCTTCTCGCCCGGCTTGCGCTGGAACGAGCAGTAGGCGCAGGACGCCGTGCACACGTTGGTCATGTTGAGGTGACGGTTGACGTTGAAGTGGACCACGTCGCCGTTCTTGCGCGTGCGCACCTCGTGGGCGAGGCCGCCGAGCCACGCCAGGTCGTCCGACTCGTAGAGCGCGATGCCGTCCTCACGGGTCAGCCGCTCACCGGAGCGGACCTTGTCCTCCAGCTCGCGCTTGAGTCCGACGTCCATACCAACACCTTTCCACGACAACCTGACCAACCGTACTCCCCCGAACCGGCGTTCCCGCGCGGCTACACCTCTTCGGGCAGCTCCCCGACCCGGTTCTCCCACTTGGTGGAGAGCACGATGGTGGTGCGGGTGCGGGAGACGCCCTTGGTGCCGCTCAGCCGGCGGATCGTCTTCTCCAGACCGTCCACGTCGGAGGAGCGGACCTTGAGCATGAAGGAGTCGTCGCCGGCGATGAACCAGCAGTCCTCGATCTCGGTGAGGTCCTTCAGCCTGCGGGCCACGTCCTCGTGGTCGGCGGCGTCGGACAGCGAGATGCCGATCAGCGCGGTGACACCCAGGCCCAGCGAGGCCGCGTCCACCGTGGCGCGGTAACCGGTGATGACTCCGGCCGCCTCCAGCCGGTTGATGCGGTCGGTGACGCTGGGTCCCGACAGGCCGACGAGGCGCCCCAGCTCCGCGTACGAGGCCCGGCCGTTCTCCCTCAGGGCCTGGATGAGCTGCCTGTCCACCGCGTCCATGCGATCGAAGCCTTCCGGTGTGAAATTCGCCGTAGTGAAGTGAGGTACCGCTACTTGCCCTGCACGCCTACTTGTTCTGCGCGCCGCCGCCCAGCTCGCCCTTCCAGCGCCGGTACAGGCCGTGCCGCACGCCCGCCGCGTCCAGCACCCGCCCGGCGACGAAGTCCACCAGGTCCTGGATGTGGGTGGCGCCCGCGTAGAAGGCCGGCGAGGCGGGGACCACGCTCGCCCCGGCCTCGTCCAGCGCGACGAGCTGGCGCAGGGTCTGCCCGTTCAGCGGGGTCTCGCGCACCGCCACCACCAGCGGCCTGCGCTCCTTCAGCGTCACGCTCGCCGCCCGCTGGAGCAGGTCCTTGGACAGGCCCAGGGCCACCCCCGCGACGCACGCCGTGGACGCCGGCACGATCAGCATGCCCTTGACCGGATACGACCCCGAGGACGGTCCCGCCGCGAGGTCGCCCGCGTTCCAGTACCGCACCCGGCCGAGGTCGGGCTCGAAGCTGTCCGGCTTGCCGTCGGCGCCGCGCGCCAGCCAGTCCCGCAGGTCCTCGCGCCAGTGGGCGTCCCGGAACGAGATCCCCGTCTCGTCCAGCAGCGTCAGCCGCGAGGCCCGGCTGACCACCAGGTCGACGTCCTCCCCGGCGTCCAGCAGCGCCCGCAGCACCGCCGCCGCGTACGGCGTCCCGGAAGCTCCCGAAACCCCCACGATCCAAGGCACGCGCTGCGTTTGTCCTGCGTTCACACCTTGAGAGTACCGGCGTGACGCACTGTGCTCAGGCCGGGTGGGGTGAACGCGCAGCCGCCGTACGGCAGATCGGGAAGAGCGTCGGCCGGACCGTCCACGAAAGCCCCGCAGGCGCGGGGACGACTGGAGCGTGGACCGACTCATCGGCATCGCGCTGGGACCACCCCCGCCCGGCGGGGAGGCGTCCTGGCCGACGCCCCACCAGCGTAGGCACCGCGCGCGGAGCCCGACCGGACGGGTGGTGGGGCGCCACTCGATCGGGTCAGACGGTCAGTCCCCGCATCAGCAGGTCGATCAAGGCGCAGACGAAGAGGCTGATGCCGATGAAGCCGTTGGTGGAGAAGAACGCCCGGTTCAGGCGGGACAGGTCGTGCGGGCGGACGATGCGGTGTTCGTACACGAACGCCGAGCCCACGATCACCAGGCCCAGCCAGAAGAACGGGCCCGCGTGGGTGAGGACGGCGTACCAGATGAAGAGGGCCATCGTGACGGCGTGGCAGACCCGCGCGCCCCAGATCGCGGCCGGGATGCCGAAGCGGGCCGGGACCGATTTCACGCCCACCTCGCGGTCGGTCTCCACGTCCTGGCAGGCGTAGATCAGGTCGAAGCCGCCGATCCAGATGCCGACCGCGAGACCCAGGATCACCGCGTCCCAGGACCAGGTGCCGGAGATCGCCAGCCAGCCGCCGACCGGGCCCATCGCCTGCGCGATGCCCAGGATCGCCTGCGGGAAGTTGGTGAACCGCTTGCCGTACGGATAGACGACCATCGGGATCACCGCGATCGGCGCGAGCGCCAGGCACAGCGGGTTCAGCAGCGCGGCCGCACCGAGGAAGACCACCAGCGCGACCAGCGCGCCGGTCCACGCGTGCCGTACCGACATCGCGCCGGTGACCAGCTCGCGGTGGGCGGTGCGCGGGTTACGGGCGTCGATCTCCCGGTCGATGATCCGGTTGACCGCCATGGCGAAGGTGCGCAGGCCGACCATGCAGATGGTCACCAGCAGCAGCCGCGCCCAGTGGATGTTCTTGTCCCACTGGTACATGGCGGTGAGCGAGGCGATGTACGCGAAGGGCAGCGCGAAGACCGAGTGCTCGATCATCACCAGGCGGAGGAACGCCTTGGTGCGCCCCGGCTGCGGGACGGCGGCGGCAGTGCTCACAGCCCGTACTCCGGATCATCCCCGCGTCGGCGGGGAGACCCCGTCTTCGCGCTGCTCGACGCCATCATTCCGATGTCCTTCACAGTCCGTACTCCTTCCAGCGCCGGGTGACCCGTTCGGCCGTATCCGGGTCCGACAGGACCATCTCCGGCCAGCCCCCGTCCCTCGTGTAGCCCTCCTCGGGCAGCTTCTTCGTGGCGTCGATGCCCGCCTTGCCGCCCCAGAACTGCTGGTAGGAGGCGTGGTCGAGGTGGTCGACGGGGCCCTCGGCGACCACCAGGTCACGGGCGTAGTCGGTGTTGCCCAGCGCCCGCCAGGCGACCTCGTGCAGATCGTGCACGTCGCAGTCGGAGTCGACGACCACGATCAGCTTGGTCAGGGACATCATGTGCGCCCCCCAGATCGCGGACATCACCTTCTGCGCGTGCTTCGGGTACTTCTTGTCGATCGAGACGATCGCGCAGTTGTGGAAGCCGCCCGCCTCGGGGAGGTGGTAGTCCACGATGTCCGGGATGATGATCTTCAGCAGCGGCAGGAAGAAGCGCTCCGTGGCCCGGCCGAGCGGCCCGTCCTCGGTGGGCGGACGGCCGACCACGATGGACTGCAGCAGCGGCCGCTTCCGCATCGTCACGCAGTCGATCTTCAGCGCGGGGAACGGTTCCTGCGGGGTGTAGAAGCCGGTGTGATCGCCGAAGGGACCCTCGGGCAGCATCTCGCCCGGCTCCAGCCACCCCTCGATGACGACCTCGGCGTTGGCCGGCACCTGGAGCGGGACGGTCTTGCAGTCGACCATCTCGATCCGCTTGCCCGCGATGAACCCGGCGAACAGGTACTCGTCGATGTCACCGGGCAGCGGCGCGGTGGAGGCGTAGGTGACGGCGGGCGGGCAGCCGAAGGCGATGGCGACCGGCAGCCGCTCACCGCGGCGGGCGGCGACCTGGTAGTGGTTCCGGCTGTCCTTGTGGATCTGCCAGTGCATGCCGATGGTGCGCTTGTCGTGCCGCTGGAGCCGGTACAGACCGAGGTTGCGGACGCCGGTGTCGGGGTCCTTGGTGTGGGTGAGCCCGAGGTTGAAGAAGGACCCGCCGTCCTGGGGCCAGGTGAACAGGGCCGGGAGCGCGTCCAGGTCCACGTCGTCACCGGTGAGGACGACCTCCTGGACGGGCGCGTGGTCGCCCTTGACCTTCTTCGGCGGTACGTGCGCCATCGCACCGAGCTTGCCGAACGCCTCGCGGACGCCGACGAAGCCGTGCGGCAGCTCGGGCCGCAGCAGCCCGCCGATCTTGTCCGAGATCTCCGCGTACGACTTCAGCCCGAGCGCCTTGAGCAGGCGGCGGTCGGTGCCGAAGACGTTCATCGCCAGGGGCATCGCGGAGCCCTTGACGTTCTCGAAGAGCAGCGCCGGTCCGCCGGCCTTCTGCACCCGGTCGACGATCTCACCGACCTCCAGGTATGGGTCGACCTCGGCCTTGATGCGCTTGAGGTCTCCCTCGCGCTCCAGCGCCCGCAGCAGGGAGCGAAGATCGTCGTAAGCCATGTGTCCCAGTATCGGCCACCGGCTACGCTGGCCCGGTCACCGGGGCCGTCCACACCGTGGGGAGATCGCGCGACCATGCTCAGGTATCTGCCGTTCCTGCTGGTCCTGGCCCTGTGGATCTACGCGTTCGTGGACTGTCTGAACACCCCCGAGGACGAGGTCCGCCACCTGCCGAAGGTGTCCTGGGTGTTCATCGTGCTGCTCTTCGGCGAGGTCCTGGTCGGTCCCCTGGCCTGGCTGATCACCGGCAAGGTCCGCCGGCCGGCCGGCCCCGCCCCGACCTGGGTGGCCCCCGACGACAACCCGGACTTCCTGCGCTCCCTGAAGAAGGACGAGCCGGGTACGGAGTGACCCGGCCGGCCCCGGAGGTCGGTCGCCCCTGAGGACCAGGTCCAGCAGTCCGGGGAAGCGTGCGTCGAACTCGGCGCGCCGGAGCCGGTTGACGCGCCGGGCGCCCTCGTCGCGCTGCTCGACCAGCCCGGCCGCCCGCAGCACCGCGAAGTGGTGGCTGAGGGCCGCCTTGCCGACCGGTACGTCGAAGCTGCCGCAGGTGCGGCTCCAGTCGGCGGACCCGGCCAGCTCCCGGACCAGGGTGCCGCGTACGGGGTCGGCCAGCGCGGCCAAAGCGTTCGCCACCGTCACCTCGCCGGGGTGGGTGTGCTCGGGGGCGGCCCGGTGACCGTTCGCGGCCATGCCGTCCTCCTCGCCGCCGCGCCCGTGCCGCGGCTCCGCTTGCCAAGTGTTCGATGGGAATCATACAGTCGCAGGTGTTCGCTTTCCATTGAACACCCACTTCAGGTGGCGACCGGGGAGTCTGGCATGCGTGCGATCGAGATCCAGCGGTGCGGCGGTCCCGAGGTACTGGAGGTGGTCCCGGCCGGGGTGCCCGAGCCCGGCCCCGGCCAGGTGAGCGTCGACGTGGCGTACGCGGGGGTGAACTTCGCCGACCTGAAGGCCCGCGCGGACGGGTACCGGGTGCCGGAACTGCCGTTCAGGCCCGGCCTGGAGGTCTCCGGCCGGGTACGCGCGCTCGGCGCGGGGGTCACGGACCTGACCGTCGGCCAGGAGGTGGCGGCGCTCGTGGGGGGCGGTGGGTACGCGGAGGTGGCCGTCGCCGACGCGTCGGCGGTCTTCGCCGTCCCCGCCGGCACGGACCTGCGCACGGCGGCCACCCTGCCGGCGGTGATGCCCACGGCGTACGCCCTGATCCACACGGTGGGCCGGCTCCAGCCAGGCGAATCGGTCCTGGTGCACGGCGCGGCGGGCGGCGTCGGCACGGCGGCCGGCCAGTTGGCGCGGGCGGCGGGCGCCGGGGCGGTGTACGGCGTGGTCTCCTCGGCGGCGAAGGCGGCGTACGCCACGGAGCACGGCTACGACGAGGTGTTCGTCGGTGACTTCCCGGACCCGGTGCGGGAGGCCACCGGCGGGCGCGGGGTCGATCTGGTCCTGGACCCGGTCGGCGGTGACTCGGTGCGCGCGGGCCTGACCGTACTGGCCCCGTTCGGCCGCCTGGTCTCCTACGGGGACGCGGGCTCGTCCGGTGCGTGGAGCGTGGGCCCGGCCGAGCTGTACCCGCGGGGCATCTCGGTCGCGGGCTTCTCCATCCTCACCCTGGCCACGACGGCGCCGGACACCCTGCGCGCCCTGGCCGGGGCGGCGTTCGCCAGGGCGGCCGAGGCCGAGCTGTCCCTGCCGGTCACCGCCGAGTTCCCGCTGGCGGAGGCGGCCGAGGCGCACCGGTTGATGGGGAGCCGGACGAGTACGGGGAAGCTGCTGCTGCGGGTGGGGGCGTAGGCGCCGGGCGTTTGGCCCCCGTACCGGTCCGGGGACAGTGCCCCCATGGATCTGGAGCTGGCGCGGGACTGGCTGTGTACCGCTGTCGAAGAGGCGCGGGCGGGATACGCGGAGGGTGGCATCCCGATCGGGGCCGCTCTCTACGGGCCCGAGGGCCAGGTGCTCGGGCGGGGGCGTAATCGGCGGGTGCAGGACGGGGACCCGGCGACGCACGCGGAAACGGCGGCCTTCCGGGACGCGGGGCGGCGGCGGTCGTACCGGGGGACGACGATGGTGACCACGCTGTCGCCGTGCTGGTACTGCTCCGGGCTGGTGCGGCAGTTCGGGATCTCGCGGGTCGTGGTCGGGGAGGCGGGGACCTTCAGCGGCGGACACGAGTGGCTGGCCGCGCACGGGGTGGAGGTCGTACTGCTGGACGATCCCGAATGCGGGGCGCTGATGCGGGAGTTCGTGGCGAAGAACCCCGAGCTGTGGAATGAGGACATCGGAATGTGAGGGCACACGGTCACGCGTTCGGCCCGCCATCCGTTCCGCTGAAAAGCCCCGCGCGGGCATGTCTCCACCGCGTGCGACGGCATTCCCTTGACGGGGGCCCCACCACACCGGGGTCCCCTTCTGCGATCGGAGACGCGTGCGAATCACTGACATCCAGCGCTGCGAGGTCCGGCCGGGCCGGCTCGTCGAGTGGACGCTGAGTCCGGCGACCGTCGCCACGGCGCACGGCCTGCCGGAGGACTCCCGCAGGCCCGCCTACATCCAGGAGTCGCACATCCGCACGGCCCGGCACGTCCGCGAGGACGGCCTGTTCGTGCCGACCTGGCTCGGCACCTCCTTCGACCTGTCCGGACCGGTCGACCTCGATGTGCTCGAGGAGTCCCTGCGGGCCTGGACGGTCCGGCACGAGACGCTGCGCAGCGGCTTCCGCTGGGCCGGTGAGGACGGCGAGGAGCTGCGCCGCTTCACCCTGGACGCCGAGGACGTCACACTGCTCCGGGGGGCTGAGGGCGAGTTCATGGACGCGGCCGCGCTGACCGCGCATCTCCAGTCCCGCTTCGACACGGTCGCGGACGCGCTGCGCTGGCCCAACCTGATCTACGCGGCCGTGGTCCGGGACGACTCGGCCACCGTCTTCCTCGCCTTCGACCACAGCAATGTGGACGCCTACTCGCTGCACGGCATCCCGGCCGAGATCGAGGAGCTGTACACGGCGGGCATGGAGGGGCGCGGCCCGGTGGTGCGCACCCCGGCCGCCAGCTACGTGGACTTCTGCGAGATCGAGCGGGCGGACGCGGACCGGCTGGACGGCGAGCACGAGACCGTGGCCCGCTGGCGGGAGTTCATCCGCCGCTGCGACGGCACGCTGCCCTCGTTCCCGGTGGAGCTGGGTGTGGAGCCGGGCGGCCCGCTGCCGCCGCAGCGGATGATCTGCGAGCCGCTGGTGGGCGCGGAGGCGGCGGCCGCGTTCGAGGCGTACTGCCGGCCGTACGGGGGCAGCCTGGTCGGCTTGCTGGCGGCGACCGCGCTGATCGTGCAGGAGCTGGGCGAGCAGTCGGTGTACCGGACGGTGGTGCCGTTCCACACGCGGGTGAAGTCCCAGTGGAGCGACTCGGTCGGCTGGTTCGTCGGCGGCGCCCCTATCGAGGTGCCGCTCGACCACGCCCCCGACCTGACCGCCACCCTGCGTGCGGTGCGCGCCCAGCTCCAGGCCAACCGCACCCTGGCCCGGATGCCGCTGGCCCGGGTGCTGAGCCTGCTCGGCGCGGACTTCCGGCCCACGTCCCCGGACCTGTACTCGATCGTCTCCTTCGTCGACACCCGCGGCATCCCCGGCGCCGACCGCTGGGCGGAGCAGAACGCCCACGCGCTGCTCCGGGTCTCCTACGGCGACCAGGTCTGCGTCTGGGTCAACCGCGGCCACGACGGCCTCTGGCTGGCCAGCCGCCATCCGGACACGGACGTGGCCGCCAAGAACATGGGCCTGTACGTGGAGCGCCTGCGGGACCTGATGTCGGCACTGCCGGCCTGAGCGGCCTTGCCCCTGACGCGGGGCTGACGCGGCCGCGGGACACGCTCCGGGCGGGGCCGGGTGAGGAGGGGACCGGCTAGCCCACTTGGTCGATCAGGCGTTCGAAGCGGGTGCGCCACTCCGCCTCCGAGGCGCCCTCGCCCTGGTACTCGTGGGTGAAACGGAGGGTGCTGCCCCGCTCGCCGTCGCGTTCGAGGTGGAAGCGGAGCCGGCCGCCGCCCTCGACGGTGTACTCCGCGACCCGGTCCACGTCCCAGGCGGTGACCCGCCCGGCGCCCAGGTCGCGCAGCGCGACCATGCCGTCGAAGCGGGGTTCGAGCACGTCGACCGGGGTGCACCAGGCGGACAGGCCCTCGGCGTCGGCCACCGCGGGCCAGACCTCCTCCATGGACCTCGGCAGCCGCACCAGGAAGTGCCGGATGTGCGTGTTGCCGTGTGTCTGGCTCATGCCCTGTTCGATGGAACCGTGCATGTCACCAGTGTCTACGACCCGGCGCTCAGACGCCCGCGTACGAGTGCTTGCCGCTGACGAAGATGTTGACGCCGTAGTAGTTGAACAGCCAGCAGCCGAAGGCGATCATCGCCAGGTAGGCGGCCTTGCGGCCCTTCCAGCCGGCCGTGGCGCGGGCGTGGAGGTAGCAGGCGTAGGCGACCCAGGTGATGAAGGACCAGGTCTCCTTGGGGTCCCAGTTCCAGTACCGGCCCCAGGCGTCGCCCGCCCAGATCGCGCCCGCGATGATCGTGAACGTCCACAGCGGGAAGACGGCCGCGTTGACCCGGTAGGCGAACTTGTCCAGCGAGGCCGAGGCGGGCAGCCGCTCCAGCACCGAGCGGGCGAAGGTGCCCGGCGTGCCGCCGTTCTCCAGCTTGTTCTCGTAGGAGTCCTTGAAGAGGTACAGGATCGTGGCGACCGCGCCCACGTAGAACACCGCGCCGCAGAAGATCGCGGTGGAGACGTGGATGTACAGCCAGTACGAGTGCAGCGCCGGGACGAGCTGGTCGCTGGCGGTGTAGAGCACGGTGACGGCGAGGCCGAGGTCCAGCAGGACCGTGGTGATCAGGAACAGGCCGAGCCAGCGCACGTTCTTCTTCCATGCGAGCAGGCCCAGGTACACGCCGACCGCGACCGTGGAGAAGGTCAGGTTGAACTCGTACATGTTGCCCCAGGGGGCGCGCTGCACGGAGGCCGCGCGGGCGACCACACCGGCCAGCTCCACCAGGAAGGCGAGCACGGTGAGGGAGACCGCGATCCGGCCGTACATGTCGCCCTGGGCGTCACCACCGTGGGCGCCGGGACCGTCCGGCACGTCCCGGGCGCCGGCGGCGGAGCGCACGACGACCTGCGGGCGCTCCAGCACCGTGGTGCCGCCCGCCTGCTTCACGGTGACGGCGGGGGCGCTCCTGGCCGGCCGGGTGTCGGCGGTGAGCGCGGCGGCCGTGCGGCCGACCTTGCTGCGGCTGCCGAAGAGCCACTCGGCGATGTAGGCGAAGAAGGCCAGCGTGTACACGGCCATCGAGGAGTAGATCAGCGTGTTGCTGATGCTCGCCAGATGCTCGTTGGTCGCGGCGGCGAGATCGGTTGCGGCGGCGAGAGTCACTGCTCAGCCCCTTCGGCAGGTACGGCGTGGGATGCGTCTTCGTGGGTGCCGGGGGCGCCCGGCGCGCGGTCGTAGAGGGTTCCGGCGAGGTCACCCAGTTCCTCGGGGACCTTGGCGGACTCGCTGCGGCCGAGCCCGGCCATCTCGACCACCGTGACCCCGTCGGCGCCGCGCACGGCCCGCACCCAGATCCGGCGGCGCTGGATGAAGAGGGACGCGGCGAGGCCGAGGATCGCGGCAACGGCGCCGCCCAGTGCCCAGGCGCCACCCGGCTCCTGGACGATCTGGAAGCCGGCCCATTCCTTGACGTCCTTCTCGAAGGTGACGGTGCCGGCACCGCCGGGCAGCTTCATGGTCTGCCCGGGCTTGAGGTTGGCCCGGAGCTGCTTGCCCTGGGCGTCCTTGAAGCCCTTCATGTGCTTCTTGTCGAGCTGGTACACGCTCTGCGGCAGACCCGAGTTCACCCCGAGATCGCCGTGGTACGGCTCCAGGTTGAGCACCGGGTTGAGCAGCGCCGGGAACTGGGAGAGGACGGAGGCGCCGCCGCCGTAGGTCGGCAGGAAGAAGGCCCGGATACCGAGCTGGTCGTACCGGCCCTCGGCGTCGTGGTAGCCGTCCATGACCTTGATGACGCCCTGCGAGGTGACGTTGCCGTCCAGCGGGAGCAGCGGCACGGCGTCCTTGTAGACCACCTTGCCCTTGCCGTCGCGGACGGTGATGACGGGCGCGTAGCCGTGGCTGACCAGGTAGACCTTGGAGTCGTCGATCTTCAGCGGCTGGTTGACCTGGACCGTCTTGGCGCGGGTCTTCCCGTCCGCGCCCACGCTGTAGTCGATCTTCGCCTCGTAGGTGCGCGGGGTGCCGCGGTTGGGGCCGGACAGCTCGTAGGTGCCCTTGAAGTCCTTCAGGTCGAAGCTGAACGGCACCAGGTCGTCGTTGCGGAACAGGCTGCCGGACTTGAAGTCGTCGTACATCGGGAGCGCGTTGGAGAAGCCGTCGCCCTCGACCACCAGCTTGGTGCCGTCGGACTTGAACAACTGGCCGGAGGCGAAGGCGATCAGCAGCACGATCAGCGCGATGTGGAATGCCAGGTTGCCCAGCTCGCGCAGGTACCCCTTCTCGGCGGCGACCGCGTCACCCGCGGTGTGGGCGCGGAAGCGGCGCTTCTTCAGCAGGGCGAGCGCGTCCGCGCGTACCTGCTCGGGGTCGGCGGTGGTGCGCCATGTGGTGTACGCGGGCAGCCGGTCCAGGCGCCGGGGGGCGCCCGGCGGGCGGCCGCGGAGCTGGCCGATGAACTGCCAGGTGCGCGGGACGATGCAGCCGATGAGGGAGACGAACAGCAGGATGTAGATCGCGGAGAACCACACCGAGCTGTAGACGTGGAACAGCCCGAGCTTGTCGTAGAGGGGCGCCAGCGTGGTGTGGGCCGCGCGGAACGCCTCGACCTTGCCGGCGTCGGCGCCGGTCTGCGGGATCAGCGAGCCGGGGATCGCGCCGAGGGAGAGCAGCAGGAGCAGCAGCAGCGCGACCCGCATGGAGGTGAGCTGCCGCCAGAACCACCGGACCCAGCCGATGACGCCGAGGCCCGGCAGGGCGCCGGTGTCCTCCTGGGGCGCGGTGGAGAGCTGTGAGCCGGCCGCGCCGAGACCCTCCTGGTCCTGGCTCTGCTCGGTTTCGGTGTCGCTCATCGTTCAGATCCCCACAGAGAAGCCGTCGGACCAGGTCTGCATCTCCTGCACCAGGTGGTCCCAGGCACCGGTCAGCAGCAGCACGCCGGTCACGATCATCATCGTGCCGCCGGCGCGCATCACCCAGACATAGTGGCGTTTGACCCAGCCGAAGGCGCCGAGCGCCTTGCGGAAGGCGATCGCGGTGAGCACGAAGGGCACGCCGAGCCCGAGGCAGTACGCGACGGTCAGTATCGCGCCCCGGCCCGCGCTCGCCTGCTGGGAGGAGAGGGCGACGACGGAGGCGAGGGTCGGACCGATGCAGGGCGTCCAGCCGATCCCGAAGAGCGCGCCGAGCACCGGCGCGCCGATCAGGCCGGTCGCCGGGCGCTTGTGGAAGCGGAACTCGCGCTGGGTCAGCCAGGGCATCAGGCCCATGAAGAAGATGCCGAGCAGGATCATCAGGACGCCCAGGACATGCGTGAGCACATCCTTGTAGCCCTGGAGCGTCTGCCCGAAGTATCCGAACAGGGCGCCACCGGAGACGAAGACCACGGTGAAGCCGAGCACGAAGAGGATGGCGCCGGTGGCCATCCGGCCGCGCCGGGCGTCGGCCAGGTCGGTGCCGGTGACGCCGGTCACGTAGGAGAGGTAGCCGGGGACCAGGGGGAGCACGCAGGGCGAGAAGAAGGAGACCAGCCCGCCCAGCACCGCGACGGGCAGGGCGAGCAGCAGGGCGCCGTTGAGCACGGTCTCGTTACGGCTCGTCACGGCGGCGAGCGTCAGCAGGGCGCTCACGTCACTTCTCCGCGAGGACCGGCTTGAGCATCTTCAGCAGGGCCGTGTCGTCGAGCGCCTCCAGCGCCCGCGCGGCGACCTTCCCGTCCCGGTCCAGGATCAGCGTGGAGGGGATGAGCTGCGGGTTGAGCGTGCCCTTGGGGAAGCGGAGCATCAGCTTGCCGGTCGGGTCGTACAGGCTCGGGTACGAGATCTCGTTGGCCTTCTCGAAGGCGAGGGCCGGGGTGGTGCTGGTGTCGCGGGTGTTGATCCCGACGAACTGCACGCCCTTGCCCGCGTACGCCTTGGAGACCTTGGAGAAGTACTTGGCCTCCTCCCGGCACGGCCCGCACCAGGAGCCCCAGACGTTGAGGACGACGACCTTGCCCTTGTAGTCGGCGACGTCGAGGGTCTTGCCGTCGATCGTCCTGCCCGACAGGGCGGGGGCCTGGGCGCGGTCGCTCTTCGCGGCGGTGTCTATGCCGTTGTGGCCGGTGACGAAGTTGGTGTCGCCGCCACCGCCGGAGGTCCCGCCGCTGCCGCACGCGGACAGGGTCAGGGCCGCGGCGGCGGCCACGGCACCGAGCAGGGCGGCGCGGCTACGGGTACTCATGTGAAAAGTTTCGCATGACGGTTCCGGCGGTTTCGCCCGCCCCCCTGCCGGGCCGAAAAGTACCTTTCAAGGGGCATTTACACGGGACATCACGGACGTATCGTCACGCGGCGTCGGGACTGGCGCTCTTGTCGTCCGCGCCGCCCGCGCCGCCGCCGCCGTCCGCCAGGAAGCCCTTCCAGCCCCCGGCCGGCTTCTGGCCGACCTCCAGGGTGCGCAGCTTCGCCAGCACCTCGGGCCGCTGCACGTCCAGCCAGTCGGCGAACTGCCGGAAGGAGACCAGCCGCACGTCCGCGCCCTTTTCCTTCTCGCGCGCGATGTGCTTGAACGCCTCCTCGACGGAGTCCATGTAGATCCCGCCGTTCCACTCCTCGAAGTGGTTGCCGATGAAGAACGGCGCCCGGTTGGTCTCGTACGCGCGCTGGAAGCCGCTGATGTACGCCTGCGCCGACTGCTTGCGCCAGCCCGGATAGTTGTAGGCGGGGGCCTTGGTCGAGTTGACCGACTGGTTGGCCAGCATGTTGTAGTCCATGGACAGCACCTCGAAGGAGTGTCCGGGGAACGGCACCTGCTGGAGGGGCAGGTCCCAGATGCCCTGGCGCTTGACCGGCCACATCTGGCGGCCGCCGGGCGAGGAGGCGTCGTAGCGCCAGCCCAGCTCGCGGGCGGTGGGCAGCAGGTTGTCCTGGCCGAGCAGACAGGGGGTGCGGCCGCCGACCAGTTCCTTGTCGTAGTCGAAGGGCAGCGCGGGCAGGTCGGTCCAGCCGGTGTTGGTGCGCCACTCCTTGACGAACGCCTTGGCCTGCTCGATCTCGCTGCGCCACTGGGCGGGCGTCCAGTTGCCGACGGTGCCGGAGCCGCCGCAGAAGTGCCCGTTGAAGTGGGTGCCGATCTCGTGGCCCTCGAGCCAGGCCCGGCGCACGTTGGTGAGCGTGGCCTTGACGTGCTCGTCGGTGAGGTAGCCGATGTCGGAGGCGCCGCGCGGGTTGTTCGGCGGGTTGTAGAGCCGCTTCTTCGACTCGGGCAGCAGATAGAGCCCGGAGAGGAAGAAGGTCATGCTCGCGCCGTGCTCCTTGGCCAGGTCCAGGAAGCGCGGGAAGAGACCGTTGCCGACCTCGCCGGCGCCGTCCCAGGAGAAGACCACGAACTGGGGCGGCATCTGACCCGGCTCCAGCGGCTCGGGGCGGGCGGGCTGGTGGGGCTGCTTGCCGGTGAAGGCGGTGGAGCCGTCGCCGATGGGGCGGGCCTTGGCGGGGGTGCGGCTCGGCGAGGGCTTGCCGGAACCGCTCGGGTGCTTGCCGCCGTCCACGGATGCGGAGGTACCGCAGCCGACGAGTCCGGCCGCCGCCGCCCCCGCGCCGAGGCCGAGTATTCCCCGCCGGGTGATGGTCTGCATGGAGCTCCCCGATTCGTCACGCCCACTGGTGTCACCCAGTCAGATGATGTGACGAACGGGGAGGTTCCGCGAGGGGCCGCTCCATCGCGACGGACACGGCAAAGTCACACGAAGCACACCGAATGTGCGGATTCCGGTTACCGATTCGGGGCGCGGTCTCAGGCGCCGAACGCCTTGCCCTGCGCCTCGGAGCCCTTCTGCGGCTTGGCACCGGCGCGCAGGTGCGCCGGGACCAGGTCGATCGCGGGCTCGCTGTAGCCGACGGACACGATCTTGTCACCGAGGTACGTGAAGGACGTCAGCGAGGCCAGCGTGCACTGCCGCTTGCGCGGGTCGTGCCAGAGCCGGCGCCGCTCGACGTAACTGCGCACGATCCAGATCGGGAGCTGATGGCTCACCAGCACCGCCTCATGCCCGCGCGCCGCGTCCTTGGCCGCGTTCAGCGCGCCCATCATCCGCACCACCTGGTCGACGTACGGCTCGCCCCAGGACGGCCGGAACGGGTTGACCAGGTGCTTCCAGTTGTCCGGGTTGCGCAGCGCGCCGTCCCCGACACCGAAGGTCTTGCCCTGGAAGACGTTGTCGGCCTCGATGAGCCGGGCGTCCGTGGCGAGGTCCAGCCCGTGCGCCTTGGCGATCGGGGTGGCCGTCTCCTGCGCCCGCTCCAGCGGGGAGGCGACGGCGTACGTGATGTCGCGCGGGGCCAGGTGCTCGGCGACCCGCTCGGCCATCTTCCGGCCCAGCTCGGAGAGGTGGTAGCCGGGCAGCCGGCCGTACAGCAGGCCGTCGGGGTTGTGCACCTCGCCGTGGCGCATCAGGTGGACGACGGTGACGTCCTTCTCGCCGGCGGCACCGGCCTTGTTCTCGGGGGTGGTCACGCGGTCGCCTCCGCGGCTGCTCGGGCCGCCGCCGGGAGGGCGTCGGCGATCTTCTGGATGGCCCGCTCGTCGTGGGCCGTGGACACGAACCAGGACTCGAAGGACGAGGGCGGCAGGTACACGCCGTTCGCCAGCAGCGAGTGGAAGAACGCGGTGAAGCGGAACGACTCCTGCCGCTTGGCGTCCTCGTAGGTGCGCACCTGCCGGTCGGTGAAGAACACCGAGAACATGTTGGAGGCGTGCTGCAGCCGGTGGGCCACGCCCTCCTTGGTCAGCGCCTCGGTGACCAGCGACTGGATCTGCGCGGACACCGCGTCGACCTTGTCGTACGCCGCGTCGTCCAGCAGCCGGAGCTGGGCGAGACCGGCGGCGGTGGCGACCGGGTTACCGGAGAGGGTGCCCGCCTGGTACACCGGGCCGGCCGGGGCGAGGTGCGCCATGACGTCGGCGCGACCGCCGAACGCGGCCGCGGGGAAGCCGCCGCCCATCACCTTGCCGAAGGTCATCAGGTCGGGCTTCACCCCGTCGACGCCGTACCAGCCGGCGCGGGAGGTGCGGAAGCCGGTCATCACCTCGTCGGAGATGTACAGCGCGCCGTTCTTGGCGCAGGCGTCCTTCAGGCCCTGGTTGAAGCCGGGGTCCGGTGGGACGACGCCCATGTTGCCCGGCGACGCCTCGGTGATCACGCAGGCGATCTCGCCGGGGTGCCGGTGGAACGCCTCCTGCACGGCCTCGAGGTCGTTGTACGGCAGCACGATGGTGTCGCCCGCCTGCGCGCCGGTGACACCAGGGGTGTCGGGCAGCGCGAAGGTGGCGAGGCCCGAACCGGCGGAGGCCAGCAGGGAGTCGACGTGGCCGTGGTAGCAGCCGGCGAACTTGATCACCTTGGACCGCCGGGTGAACCCGCGGGCCAGCCGGATCGCCGACATGGTGGCCTCGGTGCCGCTGCTGACGAGCCGCACCTGCTCGACCGGCTCGACGCGGCCGACGATCTCCTCGGCGAGGGCGACCTCGCCCTCACCGGGCGTACCGAAGGACGTGCCGCGCGCGACCGCCTCCTGGACGGCGGCGATGACCTCGGGGTGCGAGTGCCCGAGGATCATCGGACCCCAGGAGCACACCAGGTCGACGTACTCCCGCCCGTCGGCGTCGGTCAGGTACGGCCCGCTGCCCGAGACCATGAACCGGGGCGTGCCGCCGACCGCGCGGAAGGCGCGCACCGGCGAGTTCACGCCGCCCGGCGTGACGACGGAGGCGCGGTCGAAGAGCGCCTGCGAGGCGGGCGCGTCGTAGGGGTAGGGCGTTTCGCTCATGACGTGCGGCTTCTCCGACTTCTCGGACTCCGGTGGGGTGGTGACCCCCTCAGGGTAGGCGGAGCGGCCCGGCGGCGGCGCCGTGCCCCGTCCGGGCGGGGGCGACCGCTCTCACGGAGCCGATCCGGCCGACCTTCCTGGCCGGTCTTTGACGATCTGCGAGACTGACACCTGATACACACACCTCCGCGGCACGTAGTGATCTGAGACCGGGAAGATCCTGCGGACTTCGGTTTCACCGCACGTTTCGGCGGGCGGCCGTGGGGGAGGTCACTGACACGATGATCGGGTTGCGCGGCGGGGGCCACGCGTCCTAGAAAAGCACTCGGGTGGAGATATGCATCGCGGTGGCGGACTGGGCGAGGGGACTGATGACCTGGGTCCTCGGCGAGCCCGGCGGGGAAGGCACCGGCGCGAAGCGGAGGAAGCGACCGAAACACGTCAGGCCGACGCACGTCAGGCACAGGGTCTACCGAGTGAGCCCGAACTGGGCGACCGGGCCGCCCGCCTCGGGGCGGGGAGCAGAAATGGTGGTCGGGTGGGGGTGACGTACAAATACTTCGGTGCGCCGGACGGCGCGACCGCGGCCCGCGTCCCCATCTCGATGCGTCCCGAGGAACTCGGCGGCGACGAGCTGGGCATGAACGGCATGTTCACCAAGATCAAGCCGGAGACGATGGCCGCGATGGTGCTGACCGGCATCGAGGGCGTCCCCCTGCACAAGGTCCCGCCCCTCGAACTCGTCGTCCTCCACCCCGACTACGCCGTCGTCAAGCTCCCCATGACCGTCGTCGACCCGCTCCGCGACATCGGCGAGGAAGCGGTCGGCGCGGCAGCCTTCATCTGGTCCACGGTCCCGGACCGCGGCGGCCCGAGCGACGCCTTCAACGTCTACCAACTCCTGCACGAGTGGCAGGACTTCAGCCACCGGTTGCACGAGGCGGGGCACCAGCCGTACTGCCTCGTCTGGCCCTGAGCCCTAGACGGAGCGCTCCGGGGGCGGGATCACGCGTGCTCCCACCTCCGCCGCTGCCGCGAGTTCGGGGTACGTGGCTCCAGCGGATGCCTCCACGTTGAGGCCCTCGGCCGTGGCGACGACGCAGCGGGCCAGGGCGGCGCAGTCCGTGGCCGGGGGGAGGTCGCCGTCGGTGACGGCCTTTTCCAGGCGGTCGTGCAGGGCCTGGCGGGTGCGGGCGCGGCTGGCGGCGAGGAGCTGGACGATCTCGCCGTCCTCGCCGCCGCAGGCGAGGCCCCCCTGCACGGTGAGACAGCCCGCCGGGCGGTCGGGGAGAGTCGCGGCCTCGGCGGTCCCGGTCAGGAACTTCAGTACCGCCTGCCGCGCGGTGGGCTCCGCCATCGACTCGGTGAGAGTGCGGGAGCGCTCGTTCTCGTAGCGGCTCAGCGCCTCCTCGAACAGGGCGCGCTTGTTGCCGAAGGTCGCGTACAGACTCGGCGGGTTGATGCCCATGGCGGCCGTGAGGTCGGCTATCGACGTGCCCGTGTACCCCTGCCGCCAGAAGAGGTTCATGGCGATGTCGAGCGCCCCGTCCCTGTCGAACGCCCGCTTGCGGCCCCTTGGCATGTCCGTCCTCCCGCTCCTCGCCGACCCCTATTCTCCGGCTTGCTTTTTCATAGCGATCGATACAGTGTAGAAGCACGTGCTTTAGCGATCGCTACAGAAATACGTACGCAGCGAGCATCGGAGACACGCATGTCCGAGAACACCCCTGAACTCACCGGCAGGCGCGCCCTCGTCACCGGGGCCACCAGCGGGATCGGCGCGGCCACCGCCCGCCACCTGGCGGCGCGCGGTGCGCACGTGATCGTCGTCGGCCGGGACGGCGCGCGCGGCGCCGACGTCCTACGGCAGATCACCGACGCCGGCGGCACCGCCCGGTTCGTCCGCGCCGATGTCGGCGACCCGGCGCAGATCACCGCGCTGCGGCAGGAGGCCGGTGACATCGACATCCTCGTCAACAACGCCGGGTTCGCCCTCTGGGCGCCCACCGAGACCTATGCGCAGGAGGACCTGGAAGCCACCTGGGCGACCAACGTCCGCGCCCCCTTCCTCCTGGTCGCCGCCTTCGTGCCGGCCATGCTGGAGAACAAGAGCGGCGCGATCGTCAACATCGGCAGCATCGCCGCCGACCTGGGGGTGCCCGGCGCCGCCGCCTACAGCGCCAGCAAGGCCGCGCTGCACGCGCTGACCCGTGCGTGGGCCGCCGAGTTCGGCGGGCGAGGGGTGCGGGTGAACACCGTCGCGCCGGGGCCGGTACGGACCTCGATGGGCGACCCCGAGGTGGTCGAGCAGATCGCCGCCGCCGCTCCGCTGGGCCGCGTGGCGGAGCCCGAGGAGATCGCGGAACTGGTCGGCTTCCTCGCCTCCGACCGCTCCAGCTACGTCACCGGCGCCACGCTCGACGTGGACGGCGGCCGCAACGCCGTCTGACGGCTCAGCCCGCCCGCTCCTCCCCTACAAAGTCCACCACCGCCAACGCGAACAGCAGAGCCAGCGCGAGGCCCACGACCACCCAGCCGGTGGGGTGGGGCCAGAAGACGAACGCGACCACGGCCCCCGCCACCAGCAGCCAGCCGAGCCAGACGCGGTGGCGGTGGACGAAGGGGCCCACCGGGCCGGTGCGCAGGCCGAGGCGGTCGGTCTGGGCACGGGCCGCACCGATGCCCGCGTGCCAGACCTGGCGGACGGCGCGGGCACGGCGGCCGGGGCCGCTGAGCCAGGCGGCCAGAGCGAGGATGACGCCGAGGGCGACGACCGCTCGTACCGCCGTACGCAGGAAGCGGGTCAGGGTGTCGTAGACGGCTCCGGCGGCGGGCTGGGACACCGAGGCGGGGAGGGCGTCCAGGTAGAAGGCGCGGAAGACGGTGAGGGCCACGCCCAGGACGAGGGCGGTGACGGCGAAGCCGAGGGCCGCCGCGACCAGGGCGCGGCGGCGGCGTACGGCGAGCAAGACCCCGGCCGCGAGGAGCACGGCGGCGATGACCGGCAGCCATACGCCCGCCAGTTGGAGCAGCCGGAAGTAGGAACGGAGGTCGGCGACCTTCTCCGTGCGCAGGACCGTGAAGTCCGTGTGCACGTCCGGGATCTTCGCCGCGGGCTTCAGACCAGCGTCCACCAGTCGGGTCTTGACCTCTTGGATGACGGGGGCGAGATCGACGGTCACCGCGTCGCCCTCGATCCGTACCGCTCCCCCGCCGCTGCCGGTCAGCGCCTTGTCGACCGTGGTGTGGAGCCGGCGGTTGGCGTCGGTCCAGAAGCGGGCGAAGGTCTCGGAGGCGACGACCTCGCGGGCCTTGTCCCGGACGAAGCCGGACACCGCGTCGTCGAGCGAGCTCCCGAGCGCGCCGAGGGCCTTCTCCAGCAGGGGCCGGTCGGCGGGGGCGGCGTCCTTCAGCAGGTGGGCCAGGTCCAGGTACTGCATCAGCGCGCCGGTGATCCGGTCGGCGGCGGCGTCCTGCACGGCGGGATCGTGGGCGAGGGGCGCGACGGTGGCGACGTACCGGTCGGTGTCGTCAGCCAGGTCGGCCGTCCATGTGGCGACCAGGGCCAGCGGCGCGAGCAGGCAGCCGAGGACGATCAGGACGACCGCGCACGCCGAGCGCGTCCGGTGCCGTACGGGCGCCGGGCGGGACTCCAGCGCGTCGACGCGCTCCCGCAGCCGGGCCATCTCGTCGCCCGGCTCCCGATCCGCCATGCTGGTCCTCCTCCGCCCACACCCTGTCAGGAGCAGCACATCCCGTGCCCCGCGCGAGCGCGAGCGACGGTGCGCCGTTCGGGTGTCCGCCTCCACCGCCTGCCGTACCCGGCGTGCGGAGTCCGGTGACCGCCCCTTCACTGGGGGCAGCGGAGCCGAATTCGGGAGGCTGGCATGGCTGGGTGCGGGACACGGCGGGCGGTGGGTACGGCCCTGGTGGTGGCGCTCGGGATCGCGGTGACCGGCTGCTCGGACGGCAACAGCCCCTCCGGCCAGGCCAGCAAGGCCGCCTCGGCCGCCTCCTCCCTCGCCTCGCGCGCCTCCGGCACGGTGGCCTCGGCCACGGCGGAGGCCAAGCGGAAGCTGGACCAGGTCAAGGGCGGGGTGGACGCCAAGAAGGACGTGTCGGTGGGAAAGGTCACCACCGGCAAGGGCGGCGTACCCACGACCGAGGTGTCCGCGAAGAACACCACCGGCGACAAGAAGTCCTTCACCGTGCAGGTCAACTTCCGTGACGCCAAGGGTGATCTGCAGGACACCGTGGTCGTGAACGTCGATGACGTCGCGGCCGGCGCGACCGGCCGGGCCACCGCCCGCAGCCACCGCGAGCTGACCGGCGACATACGGGCCGACGTGGGGACGGCGCTGCGGCACTGAGCCGTCGGCCATGATGGAGGGGGCCGTATGCACGGCCTCGCTCGCCAGTCCGGACGCCAGAGCCGTCGCCCGGAGGGGCCGGCCGTCGTTGTCCACACCCAGGGAGCAACCGCACGGCAATCACGCCCGCACCGGGCCGACCCTACGTATCGTAGGTTTTCAACCGCCCCCAGCCACAAGCCAGTTCATCGGGGAGACATGCACCAGACACGATCCGAGACCGAACCGGCGGGGACCGCGTCGACGCCGGTCGTCGATGTGCGGGACCTGAAACCCACCCTGACCCTGCTCTTCGTCAGCCTCGCCATCGCGGCCGTCGGCGTCTACGAACTGTGCGGCTTCGGCCTGCACAGCCTCGACCAGCGCCCGCATCTGTTCAGCGACGGCCTGACCACCGGCGGAGTGATCGTCGCCGCGGTCGCGGCCGGAGCGGCGGTCGGCAACCTGGCCTGGACCCTCTCGGCGGCCCGCCGGGGCCCCCAGGACGAGCGGCCCTAGACCTCAGGCGGGGCCCACTCCCCCGCCCACCGTGAACCCGATCACCGCGCCCCCGCCCTCCCTGCGGTAGGCGAACGGCGCCCCGCCGTGGGACATCGCGATCTCCCGGACGATGGACAGCCCGAGCCCCGAGCCGGGCTGGGAGCGAGCTTCCGCGGCCCGGTAGAAGCGGTCGAAGATCCGCAGCAGGTCGCCCTCGGCGATACCGGGCCCCCGGTCCAGCACCTCAACCCGGACCGTCCCCGCCGCCGCCCCGGCCACCCGGACCTCGATGGGCTCCGTCCCCTCCCGGTCGAACTTGGCCGCGTTCTCCACGAGGTTCGACAGCGCCCGCTGGAGCAGTCCCGGACGGCCCTCCGCGTACGTGTCCCCGCTCACCGCCAGCACGATCCGCCGGCCGGTACGGCGCACGGCCAGCCCCACCACGTCCTCAGCGATGTCCGCGAGGTCCACCCACTGCGGCGGCTCGGAGTCCGACTGCCCGGCGGCCAGGTCCACCAGCTCGTTGACCAGGTCGGTCAGCTCCCGCGCCTCCAGCGTGAGGTCCGCCACCAGGTCCTCGCGCGTCTCCGGCGGCAGCTCGTCGATCCGGCGCAGCAGCGAAATGTTCGTCCGCAGCGAGGTCAGCGGGGTGCGCAGCTCGTGCCCCGCGTCCTGCACCAGCCGCCGCTGGTCCTCCTCGGACTGGGCGAGCCGGCCCAGCATCCGGTCGAAGGCGCGGCCCAGGCGCCCCACCTCGTCCGGCCCGGTCACCGGCACCTGGATGCCGAGTCGCCGGGTACGGGCCACGTCCTCGGCGGCGGAGGTCAGCAGCACCAGGCGCCGGGTGATGCGGCGGGCCAGCCACCAGCCGAACAGCCCGGCGCCCACCACCACGGCCGCCATCAGGATCAGCGTGCGCTGCTGGAGGGTGCGCAGCAGGTCCTCGGTGTCGCTGAACTCCTGCGCCACCTGCACCGCGCCCCGGCCACCGCCGAGCGAGACGGTGGCGACCCGGAAGAGGTCCTCGCCGACCCGTACGTCCTTGTGCTCGGCCAGTCTCCCCGCGCTCCGCGCCCCGGCCACCTCGCGGTCGCGGGCGGTGACGGGCAGGCCGGGGGTGCCGTGGTCCACGACCTCCCCGCGCGCGCCGAGCACCTGCACGTCCGTACGGGCCGGCCGCACCAGGTCGTGGCCGGGCCGGGCGGAGGAGAAGTCGTCCGGGGTCATCGGGTGCTGCCGCACCTCGGCCTGCACGTCCCGCACGACCTGCGTGAACACCGACTGCTGGTCGACCCGGACCAGCCGCGCGGCCGAGCCGTACGACAGGATGCCGACCAGGATCGTGACCGCGGCGGTGACGGCCGCGAACGACACGGCGAACGTGGTGCGCAGCGAGCGCAGTCCGGTGCGGGACCCGCCCGGCAGCCGCCAGGAGCGGCCCACTACTCCTCCCGCAGGACGTACCCCACACCGCGCACGGTGTGGATGAGCTGCGGGGCGCCGGGGGCGTCCAGCTTGCGGCGCAGATAACCGACGTAGACGGCGAGGTTCTTGGAGCCGGGGCCGAAGTCGTAGCCCCAGATGCGGTCGTAGATGGTGGCGTGGTCGAGCACGATGCCCGCGTTGCGCACCAGCAGCTCCAGCAGCTCGAACTCGGTCCTGGTCAGCTCCAGTTCGCGCCCCGCGCGCCAGGCACGGCGGGCCTGGAGGTCCATGCGGATGCCCGCGCCCTCGATCTGCCGGTCGGAGAGCTGCGCGTCCCGGGCCGGGCCGGGCTCGCCCGCGGGAGCGGGGGAGGTACGGCGCAGCAGGGCGCGCAGGCGGGCGAAGACCTCCTCGACGTCGAAGGGCTTGACCACGTAGTCGTCGGCGCCCGCGTCCAGGCCCGCGATGCGGTCGGCGGTCTCCACCAGCGCGGTCAGCATCAGGATCGGGGTGCGGTCGCCCTCGGCGCGCAGCACCCGGCAGACCTGGAGGCCGTCGATGCCGGGCATCATCACGTCCAGCAGCAGCACGTCCGGCGGGGTGCGGTGGGCCTGCGCCAGCGCCTCGACGCCGTCGGCGACCGCCGTCACCGCGTAGCCCTCCAGGGTCAGGGCCCGCTCCAGGGCATGGCGGATGGCGCGGTCGTCTTCGGCGAGGAGCACAGTGTGGGGCACGCCCCCAGTCTGCCAAGGGCGGCGGCGCTCCGGCCGGGGCCGGGGGCCCGCGGGCGCCCTTTTTACCCGGCTCTCACCGGCGCTCACACCCCGGTTTCGGTGTCCCGGCCCTCGCGCAGCCGGGCGATCCGCTCCCCGGTGAACTCCACCGTGCGCTGCATGTGCCCGATGATGACGGCGAGTTCGGTGTCGTCCAGCTCACCGAAGATGCGCGACCAGTCGCCGGACAGCTCCTCCCAGACGTGCCGGAACTCCGCGATCTTCTCCGGTACGGGGACGACCAGCACCCGGCGCCGGTCGCCCGCGTCCCGGCGCCGTACGACGTACCCGGCGCGCTCCAGGCGGTCCACCAGGCGGGTCGCGGAGCCGGTGGTGAGGCCGGTGAGCGCGGCGACGTGGCCGGTGGTGACGGGCTCGGGCTCCAGGGTGAGCAGGTTCAGGCACTGCAGGTCGGTGGGGTGCAGGCCGATGCGGTCGGCGACGGCCTGGTTGAACAGGGCGTAGGAGGCGATGTAGCGGCGGGACACCGCGTCCAGCTCCGCGAGCAGCCGGGGCCGCGCGCTGTCGTTCCCGGCCATGCCGTCCTCCTCGCGTCCGCGGGTCAGAACGAGTACTCGTCGCCGGTGGGCAGCACCAGCACCCGCAGCCGGTCGTTGCTGCGGTCGGGGTCGGTGACCCCGCCGTTCCACGCGGTCTCCACCTCCAGGGTCACCTCCGGCGCGGGCACCCGCAGCCGGACCCCCAGCCGGACCTCCTCCCCCGCCTGGCCCGCGACGAGCGCGCCGGTCCCGCAGACCACCGTCCGCTCCCCGGTCCGCGCGCACCCCGGCGACAGCGTCACCGCCCCGGCGGGGCCCACCGACCACCGCAGCCGCACGCTCGCCTCCGGCACGGCGGCCGGGCCGTGGTCGCGCGGGGTGAGCCGCACCTCCATCCGGTCGCCGTCGATCACGGCGTGGCCGTGGAAGGCGAGGTCGGCGCGGGGCGCCGGGGCCGCCTGGGCCGGGCCCCCGGCCCACAGGACCGCGCCCGCGCAGCCGGCCAGCAGCAGCCATGCCCTCGTCCGTACCCGCACGCCGACCACTCCCGTTTCCGTCACCGGTTCCACCCACCCGATGTATGCCACGCGAGCCGGACCGCAGGCGCCCTCCAACAGGTGAACGGGGGGCGCGTGCCAGGCTTCTCCCCATGCTGATCCTGCGCTCCGCCGCCCTGTTCGTCATCGCCGCCCTCTTCGAGATCGGCGGCGCGTGGCTGGTCTGGCAGGGCGTACGCGAGCACCGGGGCTGGCTGTGGATGACCGGCGGGGTGCTGGCGCTGGGCGCGTACGGGTTCGTCGCCACCTTCCAGCCGGACGCCCACTTCGGCCGCATCCTCGCGGCATACGGCGGCATCTTCGTGGCCGGGTCCATCCTGTGGGGCGTGGTCGCGGACGGCTACCGCCCCGACCGCTACGACATCACCGGCGCCCTGATCTGCCTGGCCGGCATGGCCGTGATCATGTGGGCCCCGAGGAACGGCGGCTGAGGCTCGCCTAGGCTGGACGCGAGTCCCCGATCTCTCTGCCCAGGAGCAGCCCATGGCCAGCGCCCCCTCCGCCGCGTCCCGCATCGCCGTCGTCACGGGCGCGAGCAGCGGTATCGGGGCGGCCACCGCGCGGCAGCTCGCGGCGGCCGGGTACCGGGTGGTGCTCACCGCGCGCCGGGCCGACCGTATCGAGGCCCTGGCGAAGGAGCTGACCGAGGCGGGCCACTCGGCCACCGCCTACCCGCTGGACGTGACGGACCGGGCGGCGGTGGACGAGTTCGCGGGCGCGTTCCGCACCATCGGCGTACTGGTCAACAACGCGGGCGGCGCGCTCGGCGCGGACCCGGTGGCCAGCGCCGACCCGGAGCACTGGCGCACGATGTACGAGACGAACGTCCTCGGCACCCTCAACCTCACCCAGGCCCTGCTGCCCAAGCTGGAGGCCAGCGGCGACGGCACGGTGGTCGTCGTCTCCTCCACCGCCGGTCTCTCCACCTACGAGGGCGGCGCGGGCTACGTCGCCGCCAAGCACGCCGAGCACGTCCTCGCCGAGACCCTCCGCCTGGAGATCGTCGGCAAGCCGGTCCGCGTCCTCGAGATCGCCCCCGGCATGGTCAAGACCGAGGAATTCGCCCTCACCCGCTTCGACGGCGACACGGAAAAGGCGGCCAAGGTCTACGAAGGCGTCGCCGAACCCCTGACGGCCGACGACGTGGCCGAAGCCATCACCTGGGCGGTGACCCGCCCCAGCCACGTCAACGTGGACCTCATGGTCCTCCGCCCCCGAGCCCAGGCCAGCAACACCAAGGTCCACCGGGAACTGTGAGACGCCTCAGCCCTTCACGCAGACGAACTGCTTGAGTTTGGCCACCACTTCCACCAGGTCGCGCTGCTGCGCCATCACCTGGTCGATGTCCTTGTAGGCGGCCGGAATCTCGTCCAGGACGCCCGCGTCCTTGCGGCACTCGACGCCCCGTGTCTGGGCCTCCAGGTCCCGCACAGTGAACCGGCGCTTCGCAGCGGACCGGCTCATCCGCCGACCGGCGCCGTGTGAGGCCGAGTTGAAGGACTTCTCGTTGCCGAGCCCCTTCACGACGTACGAACTGGTGCCCATCGAGCCCGGAATGATCCCGAACTCCCCGGAGCCGGCCCGGATCGCGCCCTTACGGGTCACGAGCAGGTCCATGCCGTCGTACCGCTCCTCCGCCACGTAGTTGTGGTGGCAGGAGATCTCCGGCTCGAAGGTCGGCTTCGCCTTCTTGAACTCCTTGCGGATGACGTCCTTCAGGAGCGCCATCATCAGGGTGCGGTTGTACTTCGCGTACTCCTGCGCCCAGTACAGGTCGTTCCGGTACGCGGCCATCTGCGGGGTGTCCGACACGAACACCGCGAGGTCACGGTCGACCAGCCCCTGGTTGTGCGGGAGCTTCTGGGCGACGCCGATGTGGTGCTCGGCGAGCTCCTTGCCGATGTTGCGGGAGCCGGAGTGCAGCATGAGCCAGACCGCGCCCTCGGTGTCGGTGCAGCATTCGATCAGGTGGTTGCCGCTGCCCAGTGTCCCCATCTGCAACGCCGCCCGCTCCCGGCGGAAGTGGACCGGCTCCGCGACCGTGTCGAAGCGGGACCAGAAGGTGTCCCAGCCCGAGGTGGGGAGGGCGTGGAAGCGGGAGGGGTCGAGGGCGGTGGTGTGCATGCCGCGGCCGACCGGGATGGCCTGCTCGATGCGGGAGCGGAGGCGGGTGAGGTCGCCGGGGAGGTCGTTCGCCGTGAGGGAGGTCTTGACCGCGGACATGCCGCAGCCGATGTCGACGCCCACCGCCGCCGGGCACACCGCGTCGCGCATGGCGATGACCGAGCCGACCGTCGCGCCCTTGCCGTAGTGCACGTCCGGCATCACGGCGAGGCCCTCGATCCAGGGCAGGGTGGCCACGTTCTGGAGCTGGCGCAGCGCGCCGTCCTCGACGGTGGCCGGGTCGGTCCACATCCGCACCGGGACGCGTGCGCCCGGTATCTCCACGTACGACATACCTGATCAATCCCCCATGGGTGACATGACAACTGATACGCCGGACAAGGGTCATTGCTCACGGAAGTCACCCGAACCGGCAGAACGCAAAAGCGGCGCCAGGGCCGGTGAAATGGGACAGGGGACCGGCGACCACGGCGGTGCGTGCGATACACATTGTGTCCAGCAGGCGCCCCGCCTCGGCAAGCGATTAACCAGCGGGGACACTGGAGCATCGACCGGGCACCGCCGTCGGGTCGCACACCGTCCTAAGGAGCCCGACCGTGCAGCGGAAGGCGTACATCACCGGCACCGCCGCCCTCCTCGCGGCCCTGCTGGCAGGCTGTAGCTCGGGCTCCGGCGGCGGCACGCCCACCGACGACGCCAACCCCGGCGACGCCGCCTCCGCCCCGGCCGCCGCCCAGCCCGGCCGGTACCGCACCCTGCCCGAGCCCTGCGGCGCCGTCGGCCACGACACCCTCGGCACCCTGCTCCCCGGCATCCAGCAGCTCACCGACCCCGACCAGCGCGACAAGGCGTACCGGGGCGTGCCCGCGCTGACCTACGACACCGACCGCAAGGTGGGCTGCCGTTGGAAGGTGGAGTCCACCCTCGCCACCGACCGCCTCTCGGTCGACTTCGAGCGCGTGGTGTCGTACGACGGCGCGGTCAGCGACGACACCCAGGCGCAGAAGCTGTTCCAGGGCATGGCCAAGGCCGCCGACCTGCCCGTGCCCTCGCTCTCCGCGCCCGCCTCCCCCAGCACCAGCCCGAGCGGCAGCCCCTCCCCGTCCGCGGACCCCTCCGGCAGCCCCACGTCGGCCACCTCCACCGACCCCGCCGCGGGCGGCTCCGGCAGCGCGGCGTCCACCGACCTCCAGCCCCGCGTGCTGCCCGACCTCGGTGACGAGGCGTACCTGGACGACCAGCTCGACTCGTCCGGTTCGACCGCCGAACCCCGGACGGTGACTGTGGTGTTCCGCACGTCCAACGTGGTCGTCACCATCGACTACGAGGAGCAGCCGATGGCCGTCGGCGCGGTCCCGGACAGCAAGGAAATGCAGGACAGGGCACGCGATCTGGCCTCTCAACTGGCCGACGTGCTGGACGGCTGACGCCCCCTCGCCCGCCCCCGGCCCCCTCCCCCGAGGCGCTCGACCGGCGACCGCGTGCCGCGCGTACCGCGTACGGTGGCCCCGCAGGAACCCGCATGAACACCGAGCGTCACGAGTGAAGGAACCATGCAGCGAGCAGCCCAGCGAGACGACCGTGCCCAGCGTGGACCGCGTGCCACGCGTCTGAGCCGTGCCCTGGTGTGCGCGGCAGCCGTTCCCGCGGTACTGATCACCGCGGCCTGTTCCTCGGACTCCGGCGACGCCCCGGGCAAGGCGGGCGCCTCCGCCAAGCCGTCCGGCGGCAGCGCTTCCCAGCAGCCCTCGGCGAAGCCCTCCCCGACCGTGCAGGCGTCGGTGTTCCGCAAGCTGCCCGAGCCGTGCAAGGTGCTGCCGAAGAAGACGCTGGGCGACCTGGTGCCGGAGGCGGACACGGACGGCAAGAAGGGTTCCAGCGACAACACCGCGAACCGGTCCTCCTGCTCCTGGACCAGCCTGGACAACAACGGCGTCAAGGGCTCGCAGTTCCGCTGGCTGAACGTCTCCCTGCTGCGCTTCGACTCCGACACCTCCCGCGGCAGCGGCAACGACCAGGCGCACACGTACTACACGCGCCAGGTCCAGGACGCCAAGGCCGCCTCGGGCGCGAAGAACACCAAGACGGAGGCGCTCGGCGGCACCGGCGACGAGGCGACCGCGGTGCACTACGACCTGAAGAAGAAGGAAGGCGCCTTCAAGCAGCAGACGGTGGTCGCGCGCGTGGAGAACGTCGTGATCACCCTCGACTACAACGGCGCCGGTCTCGCGGGCGACAAGACCCCGGACGCGGGCGACCTCACGGCGGACGCCAAGAAGGCTGCCAAGGAGGCGGTCAGCGCGGTGGCCAGTGCCAACGGCCGTGACGCGGAAGGCAGTTCCCCCTCCGCCAGCCCCTCCAAGGGCGCCTCCAAGTCCCCCTCCCCCAAGGGCTCGGCGTCCTCCGCCGCCCCCAAGAAGGGCTGACCGACACCACGTTCGGCGCACACCTGTGCCACTCTGTTGCGCGCAACAACACGCAAGGGAGGGGAGTACGAGTGGCCGCGCCAATGCAGTTGACTCGGATGCACCGCGTTCTGATCGGCGTGGTCGTCACCGGCGCGCTGGTCATCGCCGGTATCGGCTTCGCCGGTTCGTACGCGGCCGTCCGGGAGCTGGCCCTGAAGAAGGGGTTCGGGAACTTCTCGTACGTGTTCCCGGTCGGCATCGACGCGGGCATCTGCGTACTGCTCGCCCTCGACCTGCTGCTGACCTGGATGCGCATCCCCTTCCCGATGCTGCGTCAGACGGCCTGGCTGCTCACGGCCGCGACGATCGCCTTCAACGGCGCCGCCGCCTGGCCCGACCCGCTGGGCACGGGCATGCACGCGGTGATCCCGATCCTGTTCGTGGTCTCCGTGGAGGCGGCGCGGCACGCGGTCGGCCGGATCGCGGACATCACCGCCGACAAGCACATGGAGGGCGTCCGCCTCACCCGCTGGATGCTCTCCCCGCTGCCCACCTTCCTGCTGTGGCGGCGGATGAAGCTGTGGGAGCTGCGCTCCTACGAGCAGGTCATCAAGCTGGAGCAGGAACGTCTCGTCTACCAGGCCCGGCTGCGCTCCCGCTTCGGCCGCGCCTGGCGCCGCAAGGCTCCGGTGGAGTCCCTGATGCCGCTGCGTCTGGCCCGCTACGGCGTCCCGCTCGCGGAGACCGCCCCGGCGGGCCTCGCGGCGGCGGGCATCGAGCCCGTACTGCTGCCCCCGGCACCAGGACTCCCCCAGCCGGCCCCGGCCGCGCTTCAGGCCGCGCCCGTACAGGCCCAGCCCGCCCCGGCCGAGCAGCCGCCGCCCCCTCCGGAGGCGGAGGACGAGAGCAGCCCGTGGTTCCACACGCCCCCGCGTGACATCGACTACCACGGCGGCTACGACCCGGCCTTCGACCCCGGCCCGGACCCCCAGTACTTCCCCGAGGAGCAGTACGGGGACTGGTACGAGGAGCAGCCCCCGGAGCGGTTCCAGCAGCCCTCCCCGGAGGAGACCGGCAGCTTCCCGATACCCGTCGGCCCGAACCGCACCCGCGAGTTGGGCGAGGGCGGGGGGCCTGCCGAGCCGGACGAGGAAGACCTGTACCAGGTCTTCCGCCAGTCGATAGACGGCAGTTACCCGACGGGCCCCATGCTCGCCGACAACATAAACGCCACCTTCGGCATCACCCTCGACCCCGGTGCCGCGAAGACACTGGCGGAGCGCTTCCAGCAGCGCCACATGGCGCAGATGGAAGAGGAGCACATCGCCTGATCAACGCGTACGCGAGGAGGGGGCGCCCGGTACGACACCGGGCGCCCCCTCCTCGTATGCGCGGCCTACTCCCCGAGCAGGGCCCGCACCCGGTCCTGCCCGACCGCAAGCAGCAGCGTGGGCAGACGCGGGCCGGTGTCCCGGCCGACGAGCAGGTGGTACAGCAGGGCGAAGAAGGTCCGCTGGGCCGTCTTGATCTCCGGCGGCAGCTCCTTGGGCGTGGCGTCGGCGGAGAAGCCGGCGCGTACCTTCGGGACGCCGTAGACGAGGTGGGTGAGGCCGTCCAGGGACCAGTTGTCCGCGAGCCCGTCGAGCAGCAGGCGCAGGGACTGGCGGGCCTCGTCGTCCAGCGACTTCAGCAGCTCGGCGTCCGGCTCCTCGCGCACGATGGTGCGCTGGTCGGCGGGGACGTAGGTGTTGATCCACGCCTCGGCCTTGTCGTACCGGGGGCGGGCGTCGGCGAGGTCGGTGATCGGGTTCGCCGGGTCCAGCTCGGAGAGGATGCGCAGCGCCTGGTCCTGGTGTCCGGCGGTGATGTCCGCGACCGAGGCGAGCGTGCGGTACGGCAGCGGGTGCGCGGTCTTCGGCAGCTCACCGGCGGCGGTGCCGACGGCGCGGGTGTACGCGGCGACGTCACCGGGGAGCGCGGAGCCCTCGGCGACCTTGGCGGCGAGCTTGTCCCACTCGTCGTAGAGCCGCTGGATCTCCTGGTCGAAGGCGATCTTGAAGGACTGGTTGGGGCGGCGGCGGGCGTACAGCCAGCGCAGGAGCTGGGGCTCCATGATCTTCAGCGCGTCGGCCGGCGTGGGCACCCCGCCGCGCGAGGACGACATCTTGGCCATGCCGGAGATGCCGACGAAGGCGTACATCGGGCCGATGGGCTGCTCGCCGTCGAAGATCCCGACGATCTGGCCGCCGACCTGGAAGGAGGAGCCCGGCGAGGAATGGTCGACGCCGGAGGGCTCGAAGATCACGCCCTCGTAGGCCCAGCGCATCGGCCAGTCGACCTTCCAGACCAGCTTGCCCCGGTTGAACTCGCTCAGCCGGACCGTCTCACCGAAGCCGCAGGCGGTGCAGGTGTAGGCCAGCTCGGTGGTGTCGTCGTCGTAGGAGGTGACGGTGGTGAGGTCCTTGCCGCACTCGCCGCAGTACGGCTTGTACGGGAAGTACCCGGCGGAGCCGGAGCTGCCGTCGTCCTCGGCGGCCGCGCCGGAGCCCTCCTCGGCCTCCAGCTCGGCCTCGTCGACCGCCTTCTGCTGCGGCTTCTTGCCCGGCGCCTTCTTGGTGCGGTACTGGGCGAGGATCGCGTCGATGTCCCCGCGGTGCTTCATCGCGTGCAGGATCTGCTCGCGGTAGACGCCGGAGGTGTACTGCGCGGTCTGGCTGATCCCGTCGAACTCCACACCCAGCTCGGCGAGCGCCTCGACCATGGCGGCCTTGAAGTGCTCGGCCCAGTTCGGGTACGAGGAGCCCTCCGGCGCCGGGACCGAGGTCAGCGGCTTGCCGATGTGCTCGGCCCAGGACTCGTCGACGCCCGCGATCCCGGCCGGGACCTTGCGGTAGCGGTCGTAGTCGTCCCAGGAGATCAGGTGCCGGACCTGGTGCCCGCGCCGCCGGATCTCGTCGGCGACCAGGTGCGGGGTCATGACCTCGCGCAGGTTGCCCAGGTGGATCGGGCCGGACGGGGAGAGCCCGGAGGCGACGACGACCGGTTTGCCCGGAGCCCGACGCTCCGACTCCTGGATGACGTCATCCGCGAAACGGGAGACCCAGTCGGTGGTCTCGGCGCTCTGAGCCACGATCGGCACGTCCTTCGGGTTGCAGCGTTGTGGTCCGACGGTCGCTCGCCCGCCGGCCCCTTCATAATCCCAGACACCCCGGCACGCGAAAAAACGGCTTTACCCCCCATGGGATACTGGCCGGGACCATCCATTCCCACGAGGAGAACGGCACCCTTACCTATGGCCTCGGTCACGTCCCTCCGCGACTCCGTCCAGCAGCACCTCGCCTCCGCCCTCTCGGCCGCCCTGCCGGAGGCCGCGGACGCGGACCCGCTGCTGCGACGAAGTGACCGGGCCGACTACCAGGCCAACGGCATCCTCGCGCTCGCCAAGAAGGCCAAGGCCAACCCGCGGGAGCTGGCCACGCAGGTCGTCTCCGGGATCACCACCGGCGACGTGATCGCGGACGTCGAGGTCTCCGGCCCCGGCTTCCTGAACATCACCGTCGCGGACAAGGCGATCACCGAGAACCTGGCCGCCCGGTACGCGGACGACACCGGCCGCCTGGGAGTGCCGTACGCCGCGCACCCCGGCACCACGGTGATCGACTACGCGCAGCCGAACGTGGCCAAGGAGATGCACGTCGGCCACCTGCGCTCGGCGGTCATCGGCGACGCGATGGTGCGGCTGCTGGAGTTCACCGGCGAGAACGTGGTCCGTCGGCACCACATCGGCGACTGGGGCACCCAGTTCGGCATGCTCATCCAGTACCTGGACGAGCACCCGCACGAGCTGGACCACAAGGAGTCCGAGGTGTCCGGCGAGGAGGCGATGTCCAACCTGGACCGCCTCTACAAGACCGCGCGCAAGCTGTTCGACTCCGACGAGGAGTTCAAGACCCGCGCCCGGCGCCGGGTGGTCGACCTCCAGGCGGGCGATCCGAAGACCCTCGCCATCTGGCAGAAGTTCGTGGACGAGTCGAAGATCTACTTCTTCTCCGTCTTCGACAAGCTGGACATGGAGGTCCGCGACCCCGACATCGTCGGCGAGTCCGGGTACAACGACATGCTCGCGGAGACCTGCCGCATGCTGGAGGAGTCCGGCGTCGCGGTCCGCTCCGAGGGCGCGCTGTGCGTGTTCTTCGACGACATCAAGGGCCCGGAGGGCAACCCCGTCCCGCTGATCGTCCAGAAGTCCGACGGCGGCTACGGCTACGCGGCCACCGACCTCTCCGCGATCCGCGACCGCGTCTTCAACCTCAAGGCGTCCACCCTGCTGTACGTGGTGGACGCCCGGCAGGCCCTGCACTTCCGGATGGTCTTCGAGACCGCGCGCCGGGCGGGCTGGCTGAACGACGACGTGACGGCGGTCCAGTTGGCCTTCGGCACGGTCCTCGGCAAGGACGGCAAGCCGTTCAAGACCCGTGAGGGCGAGACGGTCAAGCTGGAGAACCTGCTGGACGAGGCCGTCGAGCGGGCCACCGCCGTGGTCCGCGAGAAGGCCGAGAAGGTGGGCCTGACCGAGGACGAGATCGTCGAGAACGGCCGCTACGTCGGCGTCGGCGCCGTGAAGTACGCCGATCTGTCCACCTCGGCCGTACGGGACTACAAGTTCGACCTGGACCAGATGGTCTCGCTCAACGGCGACACCTCGGTGTACCTCCAGTACGCGTACGCCCGTATCCAGTCCATCCTCCGCAAGGCCGGCGAGGCCCGCCCCGCCGCCCACCCGGAGCTGGCGCTGGCCCCGGCGGAGCGCGCGCTGGGCCTGCACCTGGACCAGTTCGCGGAGACGGTACTGGAGGTGGCCGCGGCCCGCGAGCCGCACAAGATGGCCGCCTACCTCTACCAGCTCGCCTCGCTGCTGACGTCGTTCTACGACCAGTGCCCGGTGCTGAAGGCCGACTCCCCCGCCCAGGTGGAGAACCGCCTCTTCCTGGTCGACCTGACGGCTCGCACCCTGCACGAGGGCATGGCGCTGCTGGGCATCCGGACGCCCGGCAAGCTCTGACCCGTACGACAGGAAACGGCTCGGCCCGCCCCTGTGCGGACCGGGCCGTTTCTCATGTCGGCTCCCTTCAAAAGGCAGAGAAAACCTTGGTGTACGCCCGTCATCGTCAGGTCTATCGTCGGACCGGAGGACCAGAAACGACGGGAGGCAGCCGGGCGATGGCACAGGACGAAGCCGTGATCGGCTGCACGGGGGAACTGCTCATCGGCACGCGCGGCTCCGCCGGTCCCGGCGAGATCCTGGTGCGGGTCAGAGGCGGCTCCGAGACCTTCCTCGCCTGGTCGCAGGAGCCGCTGCCGCGCGGGGCGACCGTACTCGTGATCGAGTCACGGGGGCTGCGTGAGGTCGATGTCATCGCGTGGGGCGATCCATTGGACACGCTGGGCGGGATGTCCGCCGGCGTCGACTGAGGAGACGAGCAGTATGTTCGGTTACCGCGTTCCCGCCCCCGACGAGGCGATGCTGATCTCGGGTGGCAGGCGGGGACTGGGGGGCGCGCCGTTCCGGGTGGTGACGGGGCACGGGAAGTTCGTGCTCCCCGTGTTCCGCAAGGTCCGCTTCCTCACGCTGTCGATGTGCGAGGCCGAGGTCACCGAGACCTGTGTGACCAAGCAGGGCATCGCCCTGCACGTCCGCGCCGTGATCGCGTTCAAGGTCGGCAACGACCCGGAGAGCATCATCAACGCCGGCCAGCGCTTCCTCTCCGACCAGGAGCAGATGTCGGTGCTGACCGGGCGGATCTTCGCCGGCCACCTGCGCGCGATCATCGGTTCCATGACGGTCGAGGAGATCGTCACCGAGCGGCAGAAGCTCGCGGCCGAGGTGCTGGACACCTCGAAGACGGAGATGGCGAAGATCGGCCTGATCGTGGACTCGCTCCAGATCCAGTCGATCGACGACGGCAACACCGGTTACATCGACGCGATGTCCGCCCCGCACAAGGCGGCCATCCGGCGGCAGGCCCAGATCGCCCAGGCCCAGGCCAATCAGGCCGCCGCCGAGGCGGAGCAGGTCGCGGCCCGCAAGCAGGCGGAGTACGCCCGGCAGACCGCGGTGGTGCAGGCGGAGTACTCGGCGCAGGTGGACCGCGCCCAGGCCGAGGCCGCCCAGGCCGGTCCGCTGGCGCAGGCGCACGCGCAGCAGGAGGTGCTGGCCGCGCAGACCGAACTGGCGCTGCGGCAGGCGAAGTTGCGTCAGCAGCAGTTGGTCGCGGAGATCGTGAAGCCCGCGGAGGCCGAGGCGGAGCGGGTCCGGGTGCTCGCCATCGCGGACGCAGAGCGGATGAAGATCCAGGCCGAGGCGGCGGCCTCGCACGACCGGGTCGCCCTGGACCGGATGCTGATCGACCAGCTCCCGCAGATCGTGAAGGAGGCCGCGGGCGGCCTCAAGGGGGCGAACGTCAACGTACTGAACGGCGCCGACGGCCTCGGTGAGATAGCGGCCGGCCTGGTCGCCCAGGGCCTGACGATCCTGGACTCGGTCCGGAACAACCTCAGCGGCCAGAACGGCAACCGGCCGTCCGACGCCGAGCAGCCGGGCGGCCGCCTGGAGATCCAGGGCCCGGCCGCGCAGGAGCGGAAGGCCGGCGAGGAGAAGTAGCCGTCTCCCGGCCCCACACACGAACGGCACCGTCCCAGCGGGGGCGGTGCCGTTGCCGTATGCCGTCGTCGGCGGGTGCCTCTGCGGCGGGGCACGTGGCACGGGCATCGTCTCCGCCACCCGGTCGCGGAGAGGGCGTCCCCTCTGCCATGATCTGACTCCCCGTCTGGTCAAGTGCCGTGCAGCGCAGCACGGTTGGAGGATCGTATGGATGTGTCACTAGCGCAGTCGGTGGCCTCGGCCGTCGGCCAGGGAGCGCTGGACGCCGTGGGGGCGAGGGCGCTCGAAGTCCTGCTCGGCATGATCCGGCACCGGTTCCGTCGCGACGAGGAGGCGCTGTCCACGCTCGACGGCGCGGCGACGGACCCCGCCCCGCTGATCGCCTCACTGGACCGGTACATCGACAGCGACCCCGCCTTCGCCGACGATCTCCGCGACTGGCTCAAGGAGGCGGCGAACCGGGGCGCCGCGCCGACGACCCAGCTCGTGCACAGCAACCAGGTCTCCGGCACCGTCCACGGGTCCGTCATCCAAGGGCAGAACATCAAGGGACGCTTCACCTTCCGCGGCCTCATGGGCAGGGGCGACTGACCCGTGGAAGCACCAACCTCGTCCGACCGCACCAGCAACGAGATCTCCGGCGCCTCTGAGGTCGGCGGCAACGCGTACCAGGCCAAGCACATGCACTTCGGCGGCCGCCAGCTCGGCCTGACCGTGGTCGGGCTGGCCGCCGTCGGCGCGTTGACGTTCCTCGTGGTGCACGCCAACGCCGGCAGCGGCGGAGCGGGACAGCTCGCCGGAGCGGCCCAGCAGAGCGCGGCGGTCACCGGCGCGTCCCCCGCACCGTCGGCCAACTCGCCCTCGGCGAAGCCCAGTCCGTCCATTGTGAGCGAGGCCCGGGACGAGAAGCCGCCCGCCGTGGAGGCCAAGCCGAAGGTGACGCGGAAAGCAGCGACTCCCAGCACCCCGTACGCCCGCGACCGCCTCTACTGCGGTGAATGGCGGAGCTCCCCGTCAGGGTCCGGCCTCGTGGCGAGCGCCTGCTCCCAGATCACCGGAACCGATGCGGCGTTCGGCGTCAGGGTGAAGAACGTCAGCAGCAGCCAAGTGGTCGTCGACGTCTCGGTCAAGTACCTGCGCGGCGGAATGGCTACGGAGTGCCCTCAGGGGCCCTACTCGATGACCAAGGTCAGAATCGACGCCGGGCAGGTCTGGTACAGCAACCTGGGCCTGTGCTCCGCGCGCAACATGACGACAGGCAACTTCCAGGCCTTCGCCCTGGCGGTGGAGAACCCCGACGGGGACACCGACCTCAAGAACGGCGGCCCCAAGTACTCCCCCACCGCCGACTTCACCACCGACGGCGAGCTGACCTGCAAGCAGGAGGACAAGAGCTGGGGCTCCTGCGACGTCTACCGTCCGCAGGACTGACGGACCTGGGCGGAGCCCACCGGGCCCCGCCCACTCTGCGGCAGCCTCAGCGCAGCTTCTGCGCCACCTCGGTCGCCCAGTACGTGAGGATGTTCCGCGCCCCGGCCCGCTTGATGCCGGTCAGGGCCTCGAAGATGGCCCGGTCACGGTCGATCCAGCCCTTCTGGGCGGCGGCCTCGATCATGGAGTACTCGCCGGAGACCTGGTAGGCGGCGACCGGCACGTCCACCGCGTCGGCGACCCGCGCCAGGATGTCCAGGTACGGCCCGGCCGGCTTGACCATGACCATGTCCGCGCCCTCGGCGAGGTCCAGCTCCAGCTCGCGCAGGGACTCGCGGAGGTTCGCCGGGTCCTGCTGGTAGGTCTTGCGGTCGCCCTGGAGGGAGGAGCCGACGGCCTCGCGGAAGGGCCCGAAGAAGGCGGAGGCGTACTTCGCGGTGTACGCGAGAACCGCCACGTCCTCCCGGCCGATCTGGTCCAGCGCGTCCCGGACGACCCCGATCTGGCCGTCCATCATGCCGCTCGGGCCCACCACATGGGCGCCCGCGTCGGCCTGGACCTGCGCCATCTCGGCGTACCGCTCCAGCGTGGCGTCGTTGTCGACGCGGCCCTCGGCGTCCAGCACCCCGCAGTGGCCGTGGTCGGTGAACTCGTCCAGGCACAGGTCGGCCATGACCAGCAGGTCGTCGCCGACCTCCGCGCGCACGTCGCGCAGGGCGACCTGGAGGATGCCGTCGGGGTCGGTGCCCGGCGTGCCGAGCCCGTCCTTCTTCGACTCCTCCGGCACCCCGAAGAGCATGATCCCGGAGACGCCCGCCTCGGCGGCCTCCAGCGCGGCCTTCTTCAGGCTGTCGCGGGTGTGCTGCACGACACCGGGCATCGCGGCGATCGGCACCGGCTCGCTCACGCCCTCCCGGACGAACGCCGGAAGGATGAAGTCGGCCGGATGCAGCCGCGTCTCCGCGACCATCCGACGCATGACGGGCGAGGTCCGCAGCCGCCGCGGCCGCGCACCGGGAAAGGAACCGTACTTCGACATGCCTTCTACGCTACGCCCGCTCATCCCGTGCCTTTACCGACGCGCAGTCGGCCTGTCGGCCGCTCTGTCAGGCACCGAGCACGTGCCCGTCGATCGAGTCCACGAAGTGGATCAAGGCACGGTGGATGGTCCGCTTGTCCGGGTCGGGGAAGCGGACGTTGTGGCGGAAGTAGCGGTGGAAAGCGATGATCAACGCGGCGTGCTCGATCTCCAGCGGCAGCCCCGTGAGGTCAGCGCGGGTCAGGGTGGCGATGGAGCGGTAGCCGTCGACCAGGGCTCGCGCCCGGGCGGGAACGAGCGCGTTGTCCTCCTGGGCGAGGCCGACGACTGCCATGCCCAGATCCAGGAGCGGGTCGTCGAGGGACAGGGTCTCCCAGTCCAGGATCGTCAGCCGCGAGCCCCCGCTGATCACCAGGTTGTCGGCGAACAGGTCGCCGTGAGTGATCCTGGGGGTCCGCTGGGTCCCGGCCTCTGCGGAACGGACGCGGTCGAGCCTCGCGGTCAGCCAGTCGGCGAAGGCACGGTCCTCGAAGCGCGGGATGTGGTCGAGATGGGCCGCGGAGAGGCGCCGGGTGCCGACCGGTACGTCCGTGAGACCGGCCGAAGTCGGGTCGATGGCGTGGAGCTGTGCCAGGGCACGACCGGCATCCGCGAGCAGCGCCAATGGCAAAGGCTCGATCACCTCGCCGTCCACCCACCTCTTCAGGATCACAGTGGAGTCACCCAGCGGGGCAGTCAGCGACCCATCGCGGGCGGGGATGACCTCGATGGTGGGGATGCCGGCACGAAACAGGGCCTGGGTGTGTGCGGCCAGGCGCCGGGCACTACGGGCATCGTGGTTGTCCAGGATCGTGAGGACATAGGCCCCGCTCGGGCTGCAGACACGGAAGCTCGAGTTGGCGGCACCGCCGGGTAGGGCCGTCAGCCTCGGCTGCTCGATGCCGTATCCGTCGGCCAGTGCGGACACGTCGATCTGGTCGAGCGTGGTGTAGTTCGCCACCGGGTTTACGCTCCTCTGTTCGCTGCGGCTTCCCGCCGCCGATCGGCTACAAGGGCCGCCCATCGGGCTTGGGTCTGCTGTACACCGTCGAGCCATTGCGCGGCAGGCAGCTCACTGGGTCGCTGGTCACCTCTCATGAGGTAGGTGAGCTCCATCAGGTAAGCGAATTCCTCGCCTCGCACCGACGTAGCCAGCCGATCCCGTGCAGCCTCCAACAGCGCGGGGGAGTCGAGGACGGCGGCATGGAAGCAGGCGGCGAGATGCACGTAGGCGACGGAGGAGGTCAGTCCCGCTTCCCGTGCCAGCACTGCTACCTGCTCCGCGCGCTCCGGCAGATCGGTCGCCATGCCGGCGTCGCGGACCAACACGGCGATCTCCACTTGGATCTCTGCCCAGCGAATGGACGCGTGTCCGAGCAGGTCTTTCGCACGAGCGATCTGCTCTGCGGCGCGGGGCCTGTCCTGGAAGGCGGAGGCGAAGGACAAACACGCCTGGGAGAGTGCCGCCTCACCGGACTGCCCTGTACTCAGGGCCTCGTCGCGGCTGGCGGCGTAGGAGGCGCACGCGAGGGCAACGGAGCCCTGGCTCCACCACAGGTCTCCCAGTACGCGATCGCGCCGCCCCTCGGTTCCGAGTGTGGCGACGGCATCACGAACCTGCGGGAAGCACCCCACTCGGCGGGCGAGGTGGGCCTGTCCACGAGCGGCCGTTGCTGCCAGTCTGCCGCCGATGTCGATGACCTGCTGCATCCCGGATAGCGACGCCTGGAAGTTGCCCAGGTCTCGGTCGCACTCGGCGAGAAAGTACTGCGGCAGCTCTCGCAGTGTCTCCGGGAGATGCCCGGACGCAAGGACCCGCCGCAGCGTCTCGGCGGTCAGGCTGCGGTGTCGGCGCTGTCGGCCGGCGACGGCGGTCAGCGTCACCGACAGCGCGTGGGCCGGGGTGGTGATCGAGGCCAAGTCGCTCATGTCGGTGCCCGCAGTACCGAGGGGTTCCCAGATGAAGTCCTCGACGTAACGGAAGGCGGCATCTTCCAGCCAGCCGAGGTCGAGGCGGTAGTCGTTCGCCAACCGCAGTCCCTGGCGGAGGGACGCGACCAACCGAGTACGGTCCCGGTCGGACTCCAGGCCCAGGGCCTGGAAGGCGCGCAGGGCTGCCCGCTGCCAGTCGGCCTCGCTCCAGCGGTCCTCACTGGTGGAGTCCGCTTCTCGGACCGTTCCACGGATCAAGTCGTGAAGCCGGAAGGGCCAGGGAGCGGCCGGGTCGGCATCAACGAACGGGCGTTCGGCCAGATCCATCGCAGGCGCGTCGTGATCTAGGCCGGCGGCGGTCGTGGCCAAGCTGATCGAGAAGGAGTCGAGCAGGCTCACCGAACGTAAGACCCGTCGTGTCTCCGGCGCCAGATCCCGGAACGTGCGCGCGACCAGTGCGGGGAAGTCGAGATTGAATTCGTGCACGTCGGGGGCGCGTCCGCTGCGGCGGTAAAGGTCCAGGAACCGCATGACGGCGAGGTCGAGGTAGAGCGGCAGTCCGTAGGAGTTACGGGTGATGAATCGGCGTGCGCGGTCGTCCAGCAGAGGTTCCCCGCCGATGGTCAGCCGCTCGCACAGATAGATTTCACAGTCTTCGGCCGACAGGTACCCGACTGTGTGCTGCCGGGGCTCCTCAAGGGCGCCGCCGACGAGTTGCGGCCAGTACTCCGGTCCGGCCCAGTCGAGTTGTCCCTCCAGGGTGGCATCGGCCCACTGCAACCGGTTCCGGCCGGTGACGACGAATAGCGCGTTCGGCATCAGCCATACAACACGCTGGAGCAGCTTCTCCAAGTCCCGATGTCCTCGGTGACCGGCCTCCTCGAAGGTGTCCAACATGACGACCGGCGTGACACGGTGCTTCTCGGGGAGTTGTTCCAGATCCCAGGCGAGCAGGTGGGCGAAGTAGCTGAGCGTGTCCTGGTTGGGCTCAGCCTCCAGCAGGTCGGCCAGCCTCCGGCATCCGGCGAGTGTCCGCACCCGATGACGTCGGTCGCGCAGCGCCCCCACGAGTGCCCGCAGGCCGACACCCACCAGGGCACCTGCAGTGCCGGGGAGGGTCACAGCCTGGGCGGCGTCGGAGAGCACCGACTGCATCTGCTGAGGCAGCACATTGGAGCCGGGCAGCCGGCTGAACCACGTTCGGTGCCGAAGGTATTCCTCAAGTGGCTCGCCCGGGTGCACGGTCTGCCAGTAACGCTGGAAGGCGATGTCGAACGCGGGCATCGCGTGGCCCAGATCCGCCACCGCCAACCGCAGGGCAAGCATCAGCGACTCCACGTCCGCGCCTGTCTCACGGGACAGGTCGATACGTATGGGCAGTACGCGACCCACACTTGGGTGCAGCGGGGGCCAGTCCTCCCTGCCGCTGATACCGTCCGCGAGCCGGTCGGCCACGCCACGGGACAGCGTCGATTTCCCGATGCCGCCGACGCCGTAGAAGACCAGGACGTTGCGGCGCGGGGCTTCCAGATCTTGGACGTCGAACCCAGGAGCACGCACCCGTTCGGTGTGGCGCACCAGGCTTTCGGCCACAGACGCCCACTCGCCCTGCCGGTCGGCGAAGAAGTCGACGGCCTTCAGTTCACGATCGTTGGACCGGAACAGTGCGCGCAGATCAGAGCCGGACACCCCACACCCCCAAGCCACGAGACGGACCTCGCCAGCTCAACAGTCTTCCTGATGGAACGTCAAGGGGCATCGAGTCGGCCAGAATCACCCGACCCACCACCACCTTTTAGTCGCCCTCTCGCCGCGGCCAGGCTCAAGAGACGACCGAGCTCAGGCCGCCCGACCTGCCGCGAACCCGGACCGGCAGTCCCTGCACAGCCCCGGCTCGGCCGCCCGGAATCCCCGGTCGCAGCCCTCGCAGTTCCACATGGGGTGGGGGGCCGTCGCGGGATGGGTGGGCGGCGCGGTGGGCTCGGGCAGGGGTGGCGGGAGCTGGTTCCGCAGGCGGTAGGCGATCAGCGCCGCCGGGCTCTCCAGGACCGCGGGCAGGCCCGACGTCAATGTGTGGATCACGGTGGAGGCGCCCGCGCCGACGTCGAACCAGGCGGTGACGGCGGGCGCGAGCCGGTGCACGTCCCGGCGGGACAGGGTGAGCCGGGCGTCGGTGCGACGCAGGCCCGCGAGGAGCGTGGCGGCCCGGTCGTCGCGGGGGTGGAGTGCGGCGTCGTCGGCAGGTGATTCGAGTTGGTCCGCTCGTGCCGGGGCGGCGGGCGGCGTGACGGGCGTGACGGCTGCCTCGGACACCTGTGCTGCCGGGGGCGCCGGTTCCGCCCGGCCCGCGCGCCGGTCGTCCTCCTGCGGCTCGGCCTGGGCATCCCGCGAGGGCCGGGGTACCGGCCTGCGCGCTCGGGGCGCCGCGGCAGGACCGGGTACGGCGGGTACGTGGACCGGAAGGTGGTGAGCGTAGGTGCGGGTGGCGATACGCCCGCTCTCCGTACGCTCCCGCACCCGCCGGAGATACCCGTGCGCCTCCAGCTCCCGCAGGGCGAAGGCGATCCGGTCGCGCCCCTCGGGAAAGCGCTCGGCGAGACTGCGGATGTCGACGGGGGCGCCCTCGGGCAGCGACAGGATGTGCGCGGCCAGCCCGATGGCGGTCAGCGACAGCGCGGGGTGCTGGAGGAGGTGGTTGCCGACGACCGTGAACCGGTCCGGCTGGTGGGCCCGTACGTGGGTGACACCGGACGGGGTGTCGGTACGCCGAACCTCATGAATCCGGCGCGGGGCAGGGTTAGGCTTCTTCTCAGCCATGGGGAAGGGCTCTGTCTTCCTCGTTGGTCAGGCCCTCGCACTGGGATTGCCGTCCCGGCGGGGGCCGAAGCATGTGTGGGGTTGTCAAGGCAGGCACGTCAGCGCCTCGGGGCGAGCCTGCACGCCCACGACCACGCCACGCCAGCCCTTCCGGCCCGTTTCACCCAACCGGGTGATCCACGCGAGGTTTGGCCTGGTAGGTAGGTTTCTTTCCCCGGGTTCTTTGGTCTTTTTACGTCCCGTGCCCCCGGCTCCCACCCGACCGCCCTACGGACTCCCTGGCGCCGGTGGGCCGACCGTCAAGGCGATTTCACCGAATCACGTCACACAGCGTGTTCACTCCTGCGACCTTGTGAAAAAGCCCTGTTGGGGCACAGGGAGTGCACGAAGGGACGGCGAGCGTGAGGAACTGGGACGCGGAGCTGGAGGACGACGAGTCCGGTGCGGTCATCCGGGCGGTCGGCCGTCAGTTGAAGCTGTGGCGCGAGGCGGCCGGCCTCACCCGGGCCGACTTCTCCACGGCCATCGGTTACGGGGAGGACCTCGTCTCCTCCGTGGAGCAGGGACGGCGCATTCCGCGCCCGGAGTACCTGGACGTGGCCGACCGGGTACTGGAAGCGGGTGGCCGCGTCGCCGCCATGCAGCGGGACGTGGCGGAGGCCCGGTACCCGAAGAAGGTGCGAGACTTGAAACGCCTGGAGGCGGAGGCGGTCGAGCTGGGCGCGTACAACAACTCGGTGATTCACGGGCTGTTGCAGACGGAGGAGTACGCGCGGGCGGTGTTCAGTAGCCGTCGGCCCGCTTTCAGCGAGGACGAAGTAGGGCGGCGCGTCACCGCCCGGCTGGCACGCCAGGAGATCCTGGACGCCCAAGTGGGCTGCCCAGCCTTCAGTTTCGTCCAGTGCGAGTCGACACTTCGCAGGCCCATCGGAGGCAAGATGGTGATGCGACACCAGCTCGAACACTTGCTGGAGATGGGGAGAAGGCGCAACGTGGACCTCCAGATCCTGCCCCTCGGCTGTGAGGAGAACTCGGGAACGGATGGTTCGTTCCGCCTCCTCAAGCTGAGAAACGGCACTACGGTGGCCTTCAGCGAAGCGCCTCTCAGCAGCCGAGTGATGACCGACCCCAAGGAAACGACGGTCCTCGACATCCGCTACGGAGTCATCCGGGCGCAGGCACTCAGCCCGCAGGAGTCGATGACGCTCATCGAGAAAGCGCTGGGAGAGACGTGACCCTCATCGAGACGCCCGACACCGAAACGCGGTGGATAAAGAGCAGCTACAGCACTGCGGACGGCCCCGACTGCGTGGAAATCGCCGCCACCCCGGCCACCATCCACATCCGCGACTCCAAGAACCCAGACGGCCTCCGCCTTGCCCTCACCCCCGCGGCCTGGGCCACGTTCCTGCCGTACATCTCCCCACGCTGACATGGCGAACGCCTGAGGCCCGCGCCCGAGTTGACCGACGCGGACCTCAGGAGCGCCTGTCAGCCCTCGTCCGAGGCTTCCTCCGCTGCCGGACGCTCACCACGGGCCTGCTGAAGCGTCTCAGCGATCGCGGCGAACTCCTCCAGCGCGGCCTGGAGATCCTCAACGATTTCGGCGGCCAGCACTTCGGGCGCGGGCAGGTTGTCCGCGTCGTCGAGGCTCGGGTCGCGGAGCCAGGTGATGTCGAGGTTGGCCTTGTCGCGGGCGATCAGCTCGTCGTAGGTGTACGCCTTGAAACGTTCCGTCTCCACGCGCTTGGAGCGGTCCTCGTCGGGCCGGTAGCACTGGACGAAGTCCTCAAGAGACGCCCGGGTGAGGGGGTTCTGCTTGAGGGTGAAGTGCTGGGCCGTACGGAAGTCGTAGACCCACAGCTTCTCGGTCCACGGCTGGTTGGGCCGGGCCCGCTTGCGCTCGAAGAACAGCACGTTGGCCTTGACGCCGCCCGCGTAGAAGATGCCGGTGGGCAGCCGCAGCATCGTGTGGACGTCGTACTCCTTGAGCAGGCGCCGGCGGATGGTCTCGCCCGCACCGCCTTCGAAGAGCACGTTGTCCGGTACGACGACTGCCGCGCGACCGTCGATCTCCAGCAGAGAGGCGATGTGCTGCACGAAGTTGAGCTGCTTGTTGGTCGTGGTGACCCAGAAGTCACGTCGCTCGTAGGCGATCGCCTCACGGGCGGCGGAACCGTCTTCGCCGTAGACGGTGATGGACGACTTCTTGCCGAAGGGCGGGTTGGCCAGGATCAGGGTCGCGCGCTGGGTGGGCGGGGCGGCGAGGGCGTCGGTGGTGTGCACCAGTGCGCTTCCGGTCGGCTGCCCGATGCCGTGCAGGAAGAGGTTCATCGCAGCGAGACGCGCGGTGTTCCTGACCAGCTCGGTGCCCGAGATGCCGCCGCCACTGAGGTGCTTGCGCTGCTCAGGGGTGAGCTGGTTGCCGTACTCGTGGAGGATGTACTCGGCGGCGGCGAGCAGGAAGCCTCCGGTGCCGCAGGCGGGGTCGGTGATCCAGTCTTCCGGAGTCGGGCGGACGCAGTCGACGATGGCCTGGATCAGCGGGCGGGGCGTGAAGTACTGCCCCGCACCCGACTTGACGTCCTCCGCACCACGGGCAAGCAGTTCCTCGTAGGCGTCGCCCTTGATATCGGTCTTCTGACCGGACCAGTTCTCCTTGTCGATCAGGTCCTTGACCAGGCGCTTGAGCTTGGCAGGGTCGTGGATGCGGTTCCTCGCCCCGTTGAAGATCAGGTGGAACGTGGTGCCCTTGAGCTGGTTTCCGAGATCTTCGAGGAGTTGGGTGTACGCGGCCTCGAGCGCGGCGCCGTCGTTCTTCAGCAGCTCCTGCCAGCCACGGTTCTCCCAGACCGAACCCTCGGGCATGATCTGCTCGCGGAACATCGGGGGCCGACTCTGCGCCTCGTGCGCCATCTTCAGGAACACGAGAAGCGTCAACTGCTCAACGTAGTCGATGGTGGAGACACCGTCGTCGCGCAGGACGTGGCAGTAACTCCAGAGCTTGTCGACAAGCCGACGGGCCTCGGTCGTGGTCACGAGGGGATCTCCAGGTCGAGGGTGGGCTGGGTGGCGGTGGCGAGGGCCAGGCCGTCGCTCAGGAGTGGCGGAGGCGTGTCGTTTACATCGGCAGTATCTGGCGTGCGCTTCCGTTGGACAGGCGCCCGGCGCGGGCTCCGGCGCCCAGAACTCGCCGCTCCGGCGGCCTCCCGCTCGGTACGGATACGAGCAAGCAGGGCGTCGGCAGGTTCGTCGGCCGGGCCTTGTCTAACAAGCCGTCCAGCGAAGGCCTGAGTGAGCAGCGCATGCCGAAGTGTGGCAGAGCGCTGCATCACGAGCTTGGCCTCATCCTGAAGCCGAAGTGCGGCTCTCGACTGTTCATCAAGCTCACACAGAATACGATCTTGCTCATCCAATGGCGGAATTGGAATCTCGATAGCCCGAATGACACTGAGGTTGAGATTCTTTTGCACGCCACCAGAAGAGAGTTTCCGGTTTTCTTCGTACTTCGCCTGGAGCGCCGCTTTGACCCAGGGTCTACGACTTTCGAACTCAGGTTTCAGAGCGATGCTTGCACAAGCTTGGTTGGTGGTAGCCCAGATGCGTAGCTCGGTGCACTTCCCCCTGGTCTTCCCCTCCCCATACATAGCCACGAGCAGAGTCCCTGGCGGAAGCAGACGGAGCGAAGTCTCCTCCAGCGCTTTTTTAGTGATGTATTGACTCACACCGTCGACATAGGATTCGTTCACAAGGCTACTTGTCACCCAAGGGATGTCACCTCCCTCGTAATACTCCTGGCGAGACCGTAGCGGCGTCGATCCACTTCCAACCTTGGCGATATCTCCGATGCGGACAATGGGCCAGGATGACGCAGGCTGCTCAAGCTGCAACAACTTCTGTGCGACCAAGACGCTGTACTGAGCAGTCTTCCTAAGCGCATCAGCGACGGATCGGTCCCCGGCCTCGAGCCGCGACAGTTGCTCTTCGATCGCGGCAACGATGCGTCGTTGCTCCTCCACCGGCGGCACGGGCACCTGCCAAGCAGCAAGCCTCGCGGATCCAATGTGGTGGATACCTACACCACGCGAGTGTTCGACGAAGGCTCCTCGAATGGCTTCGCTACGCAGGAAGTACAGCAAGTAATGAGGGTCTACGCCATAACTCCGAACCCGGATCAGCGTGTTCTGAAGACAGCAGTCAGAGATTTCATCGTTCCAGATGGCGGGCTTACCGACCTCGGAGGCGCTACCAGACGCCTCGCTCAGTACGATGTCTCCCTTTTTCAGCCTGTAGATGGCAACCTCGTCGTCCGTGAAGTTCATTTCCTTCACGTCGTCGAGCTTAAGTCCATTCCAGCCCACATTCGCAGCCCGCAGATACGGCCTCATCTGGGTACCGGAGTGATTCTTGGGCGATCGCTGTCGACCAAGCCGCACCTCGGCGACCTCATCCAGCCGAACCCGGACCCACCCCTCCGGCAACTCCGAAGGAATACCGCCCTCGATCACGCGCCCAACTCCCGTCCCAGCTCACTCAAGATCTCAGCCCCGCGATCAGCCCCGAACTCCCGAAGGAACCCGTCCACGCCTCCACGCTCAATGAAGGGTACGTCCTTCAAATGCTCGGGTTCGATGGCCGCATCCGTGGCGATCACGTCGACCATCCGGTCCAGCCACCACACCTGGTCCGCCGTGAACACGGCCCCCGCCTGCTCCTGCCGGGCCCGCCACGCGGCGTACCGTTCCTCCACCAGCGCCCGGTAAGGCCGTACCTCCTGGTCCAGCCCCAACTCGAAGCGCAGCAGCCCGATCAGGTCGACGACACCAGCCGCGCCCCGCGGATGCCGGGTCGCCTTGCCGAGCTGTACATACGCGTCGTACAGCCGAGCCGGAGTCCACTGGAACGGGGGACGCTCGATCTTGCGGGCGAGGTCCCGCAGCCGCCGGTAGACCTCCTTCGGCTCCCGCCGCTCGCTGAACGCGAGGTTGAACGCGGCGATCTCGTCCTGGTGGTCCTTGATGTACTGCTTCCACGAGGTCACCCGCCGCATCGCCAGCTCGTCCGCCGTGATGCCGCGCGCCTCCTTCACCTCGTCCACGCTCACCTCGTCGATGACGATGTCGTGCGCGCGGCGCATGGCCATCAGCCGGTCCCGCAGCTCGCGGTTCGAGGCGATCGGCTTCAGGGCGTTCAGCATGTCCTGCCGCACCTGCTCCTGGCCGCCGATGCGCCGGGCCCGCTCCTGCTGGTCGGGGTCGACGGACTGGACCAGACCGCCGACGATCTTCCGAAGCGGCTGGCCGGCGAGTTCCTCGATCTCCTCTCGCTCCTCAGGCTTGAGCTGCTGGTCCAGACGAGCCAGACGACCCGCCAGCGTGGCGACCTCGTCCTCGGTCATCGCCAGACCCGCCGTCTTGGCCATCAACCGCTCCAGCGGGATCTTCCGCTCGGAGATCCGGCTCAGCGGGCGCGCGTCCACGCGGGGCGAGTCAGTGACACCGACCGCGTCGACGATCACGAACCGCTCCTTGACCTCGGCGTCGGGCGTCACCGCCTGGAACTCCGCCGCGTCCACGGTCCGGGAGCCACGCCCCTTCATCTGCTCGAAGTAGGCCCAGCTCTTCACGTCCCGCAGGAAGAACACGCACTCCAGCGGCGGGATGTCGGTCCCGGTGGCGATCATGTCGACGGTCACCGCGATCCGCAGCTCGGGGCTGTTGCGGAACGCCTTGATCAGTTCGGCGGGCTTCTTCGCGGCGTGCGTGATCTTCCTGCAGAAGTCGTCGCTCTCGCCGAAGACCTGCCGGACCATCTGGACGATCTCGTCGGCGTGGTTGTCGTCCACCGCGAAGATCAGCGTCTTCGGCACGTGGGTACGCGTCCGCTGGGCATCCCCTTCCCCCACCGGCGGGAAGATGTCCGTGAACAGGTGCTTGCGGAAGGTCTCGATGACGAGCTTCAACTGGCCCTTGCTGATGACCTGGCGGCCCAGCTGGGTCGCCTTCCACTCCAGGTCCTCCTCCAGCTCCTGGTACCGCTCCCGCCGGGTCTTGCGCTCGCGCATCGGGACGACCGTCTCCGCCGGGATGGTGCCGCCCTTCTCTCCCAGCTCCGTACGGATACGGAAGACGTCGAAGTCGACGTTCACGCCGTCGGCGACCGCCTGCTCGTACGGGTACTCGCTGACCAGGTTCTGGAAGAAGAAGCCGAAGGTCTGGGCGACCGGGGTGGCGGTCAGGCCGACCAGGTGCGCGTCGAAGTACTCCAGGACCGCGCGCCACTTGCCGTAGATGGAGCGGTGGCACTCGTCGACCACGATCAGGTCGAAGGACTCCGGCGGCAGGGCCGGGTTGTAGCCGACCGCCACCGGCTCGTCGACGAGGTCGTAGCGGTCGAGAGCCTCGTTCTCGTCGTCCGCGCTCGGCACCGCCTGGCCCGTCAGCGCGAGCCACAGCCGCTGCACGGTGGACACCACGACATGCGCGGAGCCAAGGACGGTGTCCCCCGCCATGCGCTGCACGACGTACAGCTCCGTGAACTTGCGGCCGTCGTCCGGGGTGTCGAAGTTCTCGAACTCGGTGGCGGCCTGGGTGCCGAGGTTGTTCCGGTCGACGAGGAAGAGGATGCGCTTGGCGTTCGCGTGCTTGAGCAGCCGGTAGCTCTCGCTGACCACCGTGTACGTCTTGCCGGCGCCGGTCGCCATCTGGATCAGGGCGCGCGGGTCGTCCTTGGCCAGGGAGAGCTCCAGGCCGTTGATCGCCTTCTCCTGCGCCGGACGCAGGTCCTTCGAGTCGAGGAAGGTCTGCGGAAGGCGCCGCATCCGGGCCCGCAGGGTCGGCGCCGTGGGGTCCGCCTCGGCCTCCTCGACCCAGCGGGCGATCGTGTCCGGGCGGTGCACCGCGAAGACCTCACGAGTACGCGGGGACGGGTCGAGGTCGTTGTGGAAACGGACCGTGTTGCCGTCGGCGACGTACCGGAAGGGCAGGCTGGCGCGCCAAGCGCTGAGCTGCTGGCTGCGGGTGAGGCCGGTGGCGTAGCGGGCGGCCTGCTGCATGGCGGCCTCCAGGTCGGCGCCTTCCCGCTTGGCCTCTATGACGCCGACCAGGCGCTGGTCGACGTAGAGGAGGTAGTCGGCGCGGCCGACGGCGGTGGAGACTTCCCGGACGGCGACGCCCTGGCCTGCGTACAGGTTCTTCGCGCTGTCGTCCTGGACGGCCCAGCCCGCCTTCTCGAGAATGCGGTCAAGCTCCGTACGGACCTGCGCCTCGCTCATGGGAGGCTTGGCGGCCTTCTGGGCATGGGCGATGAACTCGTCACGCTGCGAGGCACCGTCCAGCGGGCGGGCGACCGTACGGGACTCCACGGCCGGAGCCGTCAGTTCGGTGATCTTGTCGCTCAGTTCGGCGACCAGATCACGCAGAGCGGCCCGCTCCTTCTCGGCACGGGCCAGTTCCGCCTCGGCCTGCGCGCGCGCCGCCTGCTCCCGCTCCAGGCGGCTGTGCTTGCCGTCGTAGCGAAGGCGGGCCTCCTCCAGCCGACGGCGGTAGGCGCCGAGCTCGGTGCGAAGCTTGTCCAGCTCCTGCTGGTCGGCGACGGTCGCGGGCGCAGGGGCGGCCTCGGACGGGGCGGGCGCCAGGAAGACCCTGTGAGCCGTGTCGGACTGGTCGAGGGAGCGGTGCAGCCAGTCGCCGAGGCGGAAGCACATCTCCACGGACTGGAGTGCCTCACGGACGTTGGCGTAGTACTCGTGGACCGCTCGGTTGCCCGTCGTACGGATCGCCTCGAACCAGGCACGCACCTGCGGTACGAGGACGTCTGCCCTGGTCAGGGCGTTGATCCGGTCGACCTGCTTGTTACCGGGCACGGTGATCCCGAGCAGGGTCACGAGATGCCGCGCCATGATCTCGCCGTAGAGGCGAGTCTTCACCATGGCCGCGTGCGGATCGGTGTGGACGTACGACTCCGCCGCACACCCCAGCGTCACCAACAGCGGCTCATGCTGAAGCAGATGCCCGAAGTTGGCTGAGCCCGCCGCCAATCGCGCGACCTGATCGGCGTCCCCACCGGACGGGCTCCCAGCTGCCGCCGTCACCATGCTTTCCCCCAGCTCTCTGGTCGTCATGCCATGCGCAAAGCCTTGCAGGATGACATGAACACACGGCAGTGGCAAGGGATTTGAGACAACCGGCGAGGCTGGACACCAAGAGCCGGTCACCAGTGGGGTCGTCCGTGAACAAGCGGAGCGGGGCGCCCCCGTGAAGGGACGCCCCGCTCATGCCGTCGAGGGCCTCAGGTCGTCGTACGACGCCTGCGCGCCCCCGGCCGCCGCTCACTGGGCCGGGTCACCGGGTCGCCCGCCTCCAGCGCGGACGTGCGGCGCTTCATGCCGAACGCGGCCAGTGCCTCGGCCAGCTTGTGGACGGAGGGCTCCGGGGCCATGACGTCGACCCGCAGCCCGTGCTCCTCGGCCGTCTTGGCGGTCGCGGGGCCGATGCAGGCGATGACCGTCACGTTGTGCGGCTTGCCCGCGATGCCGACCAGGTTGCGGACCGTGGAGGACGAGGTGAAGAGCACGGCGTCGAAACCGCCGCCCTTGATCGCCTCACGGGTCTCCTGCGGCGGCGGCGACGCGCGGACCGTGCGGTACGCGGTGACGTCGTCCACCTCCCAGCCCAGCTCGATCAGCCCGGCCACCAGGGTCTCGGTGGCGATGTCGGCGCGCGGCAGGAAGACACGGTCGATCGGGTCGAAGACCGGGTCGTACGGCGGCCAGTCCTCCAGCAGGCCCGCGGCCGACTGCTCACCGCTCGGCACCAGGTCCGGCTTCACACCGAAGGCGATCAGCGCGTTGGCGGTCTGCTCGCCCACCGCGGCCACCTTGATGCCCGCGAAGGCACGCGCGTCGAGCCCGTACTCCTCGAACTTCTCCCGGACCGCCTTGACCGCGTTGACCGAGGTGAACGCGATCCACTCGTAGCGGCCTGTGACCAGGCCCTTGACCGCGCGCTCCATCTGCTGCGGGGTGCGCGGCGGCTCGACGGCGATCGTCGGGACCTCGTGCGGCACCGCGCCGTAGGAACGGAGCTGGTCGGAGAGCGAGGCGGCCTGCTCCTTCGTGCGCGGCACGAGGACCTTCCAGCCGAACAGCGGCTTGGTCTCGAACCACGAGAGCTGGTCGCGGCGGGCGGCGGCGGACCGCTCGCCGACCACGGCTATGACCGGGCGACCGCCGTCCGGGGACGGCAGCACCTTGGCCTGCTTCAGCGTCTGCGCGATCGTGCCCAGCGTCGCCGTCCAGGTGCGCTGGCGGGTCGTCGTACCGGCGACCGTGACGATGAGCGGGGTGTCCGGCTTGCGGCCCGCCGACACCAGCTCGGCGGCGGCCGCCGCGACGGAGTCCAGCGAGGTGGAGACGACCACCGTGCCGTCCGAGGCACCCACCTCCGTCCAGCACCGGTCGGAGGCGGTACGCGCGTCCACGAACCGCACGTCGGCGCCGTGCGCGTCGCGCAGCGGGACACCGGCGTACGCGGGCACGCCGGTCGCGGCCGCGACACCGGGGACGACCTCGAAGGGCACCCCGGCCGCGGCGCAGGCAAGCATCTCCTCGGCGGCGTCGGTGTCCAGTCCCGGATCACCGGCGACCGCACGGACCACCCGCCTGCCGCCCCGTGCGGCCTCCATGACAAGATGAGCCGCATCCTGGGCAGCGGCCGGGGCCACAGCGGGAGTTGACGCCCCGTCAACGACCGTGAGCTGCGGTGCGCCCGGGAGCGCGTCCGGGGAGGAGACCGCCTCCGTCGGCACGACGGAGACGCCCTGCCGGGCGTGCGTCCGGATCAGGTCGAGCACCTCGTGCTCGGCGACCAGGACGTCCGCGTGGGACAGCGCCTCCACGGCGCGCAGAGTCAGCAGTCCCGGATCTCCGGGTCCGGCACCCAGGAAGGTGACGTGCCCGTGCTCGGGACCGGCGGGAAAGGCGGTGGGGCTCAATGTGCTCGCTCCCCCATCAGACCGGCCGCGCCCTGGGCGAGCATCTCGGCGGCGAGTTCGCGCCCGAGTGCCATCGCCCCGTCGTGCGTCAGGGGCACGGAACCGGTGGTGGACTGCTGCACCATCCGCGAGCCGTCGGTCGTGCCGACGACGCCGCGCAGGCGCATTTCCTTGACAACAGGCCCGCCGGTCAAGAGGTCGGCCAGCGCACCCACAGGGGCGCTGCAACCGGCCTCAAGCGCGGCGAGCAGTGACCGTTCGGCGGTGACGGCGGCCCGCGTGTGCGGGTCGTCGAGTTCGCCGAGGGCCGCGACGAGGTCCGCGTCGGATGCCGCGCACTCGATCGCCAGGGCCCCCTGGCCGGGGGCGGGCAGGACCGTGTCGACCGACAGGAAGTCGGTCACCTCGTCGATCCGGCCGATCCGGTTGAGTCCGGCGGCCGCGAGCACGACGGCGTCCAGCCGTCCCTCGTGGACGTACCCGATGCGGGTGTCCACGTTGCCGCGGATCGCCACCGTCTCGATGTCCAGCCCGTGGGTCCGCGCGTACGCGTTGAGCTGGGCCATGCGGCGCGGCGAGCCGGTGCCGATGCGCGCGCCGCGCGGCAGGTCGGTGAACTTCAGCGCGTCGCGGGCGACGATCACGTCCCGCGGGTCCTCCCGCACCGGCACGGCGGCCAGCGCGAGTTCCTCGGGCTGCGTGGTGGGCAGGTCCTTGAGCGAATGAACCGCGAAGTCCACCTCGCCGCGCACCAGCGCGTCCCGCAGCGCCGTGACGAACACGCCGGTGCCGCCGATCTGCGCCAGCGCCTCCCGGGAGACGTCGCCGTACGTGGTGATCTCGACCAGCTCGACGGGCCGGCCGGTCACCCGGCTCACGGCGTCCGCCACCTGCCCGGACTGGGCCATGGCGAGCTTGCTTCGCCTCGTCCCCAGTCGCAGTGCTCTGTCAGTCATGCCGGTCGGTCCTTCTCGTCTGTGTTGTCCACGGCCCGCGAGACGGCGGCGACCGTCTCCGGGTCGAGGTCGAACAGGGTCCGCAGCGCGTCCGCGTACCCGGTGCCTCCGGGCTCGGCCGCGAGCTGCTTGACCCGTACGGTCGGCGCGTGCAGCAGCTTGTCCACGACCCGGTGCACGGTCTGCCGGATCTCGCCGCGCTGGCGTGCGTCCAGGCCGGGCAGGCGCCCGTCGAGCCGCGCGATCTCGGCGGCGACGACATCGGCGGCCATGGTGCGCAGCGCGACCACGGTGGGGGTGATGTGCGCCGCCCGCTGTGCCGCGCCGAACGCCGCGACCTCGTCGGAGACGATACGCCGAACCTGGTCCACGTCGGACGCCATCGGGGCGTCGGCGGACGCCTCGGCCAGCGACTCGATGTCCACCAGGCGCACCCCGGCCAGCCGGTGCACGGCCGCGTCGATGTCGCGGGGCATGGCGAGGTCGAGGAGGAAGACGGCCGGGGCCGGGCGCGGGATCTCGGCGACCGGTTCGGGCCTGCGGTACTCGGGGACGCGGCCGGCGCCGGCGACGGCCTCGGCGAGCGCGGCGATCAGCTCGGCGTCGGCGTCGGGGGTGAACCGGCCGCCCGCGTCGTGCTCGCGGCCCTGCTCCCGCAGGGAGGTACCCTCCCCGACCCAGGCGGCGTGCTGCTCCAGGGTGGCCGCGTCCATCCCGGCGACGGCGGCCTCGCCGTGCACGGAGAAGCCGGGCGTGCCCTGTACGGAGGCCAGGTCCAGCGGGCAGTTCTCGTCGGTGCCGACACTGGTCGGCGGCAGCTCGGCGGTCCCGCCCGGAGCCTCGGCGCTCACGTCGGCCGCCGGTTCCCCGGTGCGACCGGCGACGGCTTCGGCGACGGAGTCCGCCGTGAGCACCAGACCGGTCGCGCCGGTACAGGAGACGACCACGTCGGCACGTGTAAGTTCCGCCGCCACGGCGTCCATCCGCACCGCGCGGGCGGTGGCGCCCTCGGCGTCGGCGAGGATCTGCACGAGCCGCTCGGCGCGCTCGAAGGTGCGGTTGGCGACGACGATCTCGCCGACCCCGGCCCGCGCCAGCGTGGCGGCGGCCAGCGAGGACATCGACCCGGCGCCGATGACCAGCGCGGTACGGCCCCGCGCCCAGCCCGGCACGTCGGTGCCCGCGGCGAGCTGCTCCAGGCCGAAGGTGACCAGGGACTGCCCGGCGCGGTCGATGCCGGTCTCGGAGTGGGCGCGCTTGCCGACCCGCAGGGCCTGCTGGAAGAGGTCGTTCAGCAGCCGTCCGGCGGTGTGCAGGTCCTGGGCGCGGGCGAGGGCGTCCTTGATCTGGCCGAGGATCTGGCCCTCGCCGACGACCATGGAGTCCAGCCCGCAGGCCACCGAGAACAGGTGGTGGACGGCCCGGTCCTCGTAGTGGACGTAGAGGAACGGCGTCAGCTCCTCCAGGCCCACCCCGCTGTGCTGGGCGAGCAGCGTGGAGAGCTCGGCGACACCGGCGTGGAACTTGTCGACGTCGGCGTACAGCTCGATGCGGTTGCAGGTGGCGAGCACCGCGGCCTCGGTGGCCGGGTCGGCGGCGACGGTGTCCTGGAGCAGCTTGACCTGGGCGTCCGCGTTCAGCGCGGCCCGCTCCAGCACGCTCACGGGGGCACTGCGGTGGCTCAGCCCTACGACGAGGAGGCTCATGCCGGCATCACGGCGGGCACGTCCCCGTCGGGTCCCTGGCCGGCGGCGCTCGCGCGCTTGGCGGGTACGGCGCCGTCGCCGGCCGCGGTCTCCTCGCCGGCCTTGCGCTGCTCGTGGAAGGCGAGGATCTGCAGCTCGATGGAGAGGTCGACCTTGCGCACGTCGACACCGTCCGGGACGGTCAGCACGGTGGGCGCGAAGTTCAGGATGGAGGTCACCCCGGCGGCCACGAGCCGGTCGCAGACCTGCTGGGCGGCACCGGCGGGGGTGGCGATGACGCCGATGGAGACGCCGTTGTCCTCGATGATCCGCTCGAGTTCGTCGGTGTGCCGCACCGGGATGCCCGCGACCGGCTTGCCGGCCATCGCGGGGTCGGCGTCTATCAGCGCCGCGACCCGGAAGCCGCGCGAGGCGAAGCCACCGTAGTTGGCGAGGGCCGCGCCGAGGTTTCCGATACCGACGATGACGACGGGCCAGTCCTGGGTGAGGCCCAGCTCACGGGAGATCTGGTAGACGAGGTACTCCACGTCGTACCCGACCCCGCGGGTGCCGTAGGAGCCCAGGTAGGAGAAGTCCTTGCGCAGCTTGGCGGAGTTGACGCCCGCCGCCGCGGCCAGTTCCTCGGAGGAGACCGTGGGGACCGAGCGCTCCGACAGGGCCGTCAGCGCTCGGAGGTACAGCGGAAGCCGGGCGACGGTGGCCTCGGGAATCCCTCGGCTGCGGGTCGCCGGTCGGTGAGTTCGGCCAGTTGCCACGGTGCTCCTGCGGGTAGAGCGGGGCTGTGAGCGGTCATGCTTCCCCGGACCGCCCCGTCGACAAGAAGGCTATGTCTTTGTGAACGTGTGCACAAAGATGGTGTCCGATTTGCCCGGCCAACGTGACCGGGGTCACGCATGCCCGTTGCGGGGCCCTACCTGGGGGCAAAACTACACACTTGCCGCGTTTCGTGCCCCTGAGACCCCTCCGGCGCCGTCCGTCACCCGGTCAGCGCGCGGCGCAGCCGTCCTTCGTCCACCCGCCAGAAGGTGTGCTGCTCGCCGTCGACGAGGACGACCGGGATCTGCTCCCAGTACTGGTCGTGCAGCGCGCGGTCCTCGGTGATGTCCCGGCCCTCCCAGGGCACGCCGAGTTCGCCGCAGACCTTCTCGATCACGGCCTGCGCGTCGTCGCACAGATGACAGCCGGGCTTGCGGATCAGGGTGACCAGCCGCTCCTGGGGGGCGGCCTTGCGCCGGAAGAGGGGACTCATACGGGTCATTGTCCCGCCCCGCGCCCCCGCCTTCACCCTTGCCCGCCGCGGTACGTACGCCCGGAGTTCACAGACTCCGAACCTCTCGGCTCCGGAACCGCCGAACCAACTGGCTATGCTCACGCCATGGCCGCTCTTGGATGGCTCACCCCCCGTAGGCGCTCCGCCACGGCGCGGAGCGTGTTGGCAGGCGAGGCTTCCGCGGAGGCCGCCCGCAAGTCCTCGCAGGAACACCCGGAACCCGCGGGCGCCGAGCGGGAACCGGAGTTCCCCGTGCTCGGCGACGACCGGGCCGCCGCCTTCTTCGACCTCGACAACACCGTGATGCAGGGCGCCGCGCTGTTCCACTTCGGGCGCGGTCTGTACAAGCGGAACTTCTTCGAGACCCGCGAACTCGCCCGGTTCGCCTGGCAGCAGGCGTGGTTCCGGCTGGCCGGGGTCGAGGACCCCGAGCACATGCAGGAGGCCCGCGACTCGGCGCTCTCCATCGTCAAGGGCCACCGCGTGGCCGAGCTGGAGACGATCGGCGAGGAGATCTACGACGAGTACATGGCCGATCGCATCTGGCCCGGCACCCGCGCGCTCGCCCAGGCCCACCTGGACGCGGGCCAGAAGGTCTGGCTGGTGACCGCGGCCCCGGTGGAGATCGCCCAGGTCATCGCCCGCCGCCTCGGCCTCACCGGCGCGCTCGGCACGGTCGCGGAGTCCGTCGACGGCGTCTACACCGGCCGCCTGGTCGGCGAGCCGCTGCACGGCCCGGCCAAGGCGGAGGCGGTACGGGCGCTGGCCGCCGCCGAGGGCCTGGACCTCTCGCGTTGCGCCGCGTACAGCGACAGCCACAACGACATCCCGATGCTCTCCCTGGTCGGCCACCCCTACGCGATCAACCCGGACACCAAGCTGCGCCGGCACGCCCGCGACAAGGACTGGCGACTGCGGGACTACCGCACCGGCCGCAAGGCCGCCAAGGTCGGCATCCCGGCGGCCGCCGGGGTCGGCGCGGTGGCGGGCGGCACGGCCGCGGCGATCGCCCTGAGCCGCCGCCGCCGCTGATCCGGCCACGGCTCCCGCGCGCCCGAAGTATGCATCTGGACTTCGAACACGCCTCAGCTTTCACAGAAATCAGCCCAGTTTCGATCAACGAGTGATCAGATTCAGCAACTTGAAGCGTCGACAATCGCTAACACAGGCGACCTAATCGACGATTTGAGCAACTGGGTGTAGCAGGGTCTACACGAAGCGTTATTCTCCTCAGACGCATACCGGTACCCCTCCGTCGCTACGACGGGTGAAAGGTCCCGCACTGCACGTGATGGAAGCTCTGCCTCTGGGAGTCCCGTGTACCCACACGTCGGGGTTGACGCCTCGGGCCTGGCTACGCTGCGCGCAACTGTCGCAACGGTCAAAGACACGCTGCGCGGCCTCGTCCCCACCGCGCACACCGTCCCCGCCTTCGCCGGCGCCGGCGCCGCGCCCCTCGGTCCGTGCTACGCACTGGCCGAACGCGGCGCGGCCGTCGGCAGACGAGCCCGCTCCACGGGCGCGCCCGCCGCCCGCCGGCCGGCCGCGGACAGTGACAGCGCCCGCATGATGGACCTGGTCGAACGTGCCCAGGCAGGTGAGGCGGACGCGTTCGGACGCCTCTACGACCAGTACAGCGACACCGTGTACCGGTACATCTACTACCGGGTCGGCGGCAAGGCCACTGCCGAGGACCTGACGAGCGAGACCTTTCTGCGCGCCCTGCGCCGGATCGGCACCTTCACCTGGCAGGGCCGTGACTTCGGCGCCTGGCTGGTGACGATCGCCCGCAACCTGGTCGCCGACCACTTCAAGTCCAGCCGGTTCCGGCTGGAGGTCACCACCGGCGAGATGCTCGACGCCAACGAGGTCGCGCGCTCCCCCGAGGACTCCGTCCTGGAGTCGCTCTCCAACGCCGCGCTGCTGGACGCGGTGCGCCGGCTCAACCCCCAGCAACAGGAGTGCGTGACGCTCCGCTTCCTCCAGGGCCTGTCGGTCGCCGAGACCGCGCGGGTGATGGGCAAGAACGAGGGCGCCATCAAGACCCTCCAGTACCGGGCCGTGCGCACGCTCGCCCGGCTCCTCCCGGAAGACGCCCGCTGAGGCCGGGCGCCCCGCGACACAGAGCGACACCCAACTCACCCTTGGTGAAAGTGAGTTGGTTTTGCGATCCGGCGGCCCCTCGTCCGTAACCCAAGTGCCGAGCCGCTCGTTGTGCGGGATACAGGCTCCCTGTGGTCACGTCCTGGCCCACTTGATCCCTCGATCGGGTGGATGTGGCCATGGGCGTGCAACCCTCAGGAGACCCCCTGGGGAGTCGACCGTCATGACGAGAGGAGGTGCCGCCAGTGATTGCGAACGTATCGGCGCACCGGCGGGCGAACGCCTTCGCCCAGGCCCTGGAGGAGCAGTCCGACCGGGACACGGCGGCCGAGCACGCGCACCGGGCGGGACCACCGCCCGCCGAGGACAGATCCGGACAGGGCGAGCTGCTGGCCCTGGCGGAAGGTCTCGGTGAGCTGCCCAGGCCCCAGCTCGACCCGGAGGTCAAGGTCGTCCAGCGGGCCCAGTTGGTGGCCGCGATGGAGGCCATGCTCCAGGAGGGCACCCTGGGCGGAGCGGCTCCGGCGTCGGTGCCCGAGCAGCGTTCCCCCGGCCGGGGCGCGCACCGGGCGAGCCCGCTGAGCAAGCTGCGCCCCAGGTCCCGGCTGGCCAAGGGGCTCACCGCGGGCGGCCTCAGCGTGGGCGTGGCCGCCGGTGCCTTCGGCGGAGTGGCCGCCGCCAGCTCCGAGGCGCTGCCCGGCGATTCGCTGTACGGACTGAAGCGCGGCATCGAGGACTTCCAGCTCAACTACCTCAGCGAGGGCGACGGGGAGCGCGGCCAGGCCTACCTGGACCACGCCTCCACCCGGCTCAACGAGGCCCGCAGGCTGATGGAGCGCGACCGGAGCGGCCAGCTGGACCACGAGTCCATCGGCGAGATCCGCCGCACCCTCTCCGGCATGCGCAACGACGTCACCGAGGGCCACCGCCTGCTCCACGCGGCCTACGAGGCGGACCCCGACTCCCTCGGCCCGATCCAGGCCCTCTCCGCCTTCTCCCGCTCGCACCGCGAGGTGTGGAGCACGCTGAGCGACCGGCTCCCGGTCCAACTCGGCGATGTGAAGGACGAGGTCTCGTCGGTCTTCGACGCCATAGACCAGGAGGTAGCCCCGCTGGAGTCGCTGCTGCCCAAGCCGCCCGGCACCAAGGGCGACGACGGTCACAGCGGCGAGCGTCCCGGCGTGGCCCCGTCCGGCTCCGCCGGCAGCCATCGGTCCGGTTCCCCGAGCGCCGGTGGCACCCCGTCGGCGGGCAAGGACCGGGACAGCAGCCCCGGCACCCCCAGCGGCTCCGCCACCGGCGACAGCGGCGACGGACTGCTCGGTGGCAGCACCGGCGGTCTGCTGGACCCGCCGAAGACCGGCGGCCCCGAGGGCGGTTCGCCGTCCGCGGGCAAGTCGTCCAACCCGTCGGGCAAGCCGGACGTCACCCTGCCGCCGCTCCTGCCGGGCCTCCTGCCCGGGCTGGGCATCGACAGCAAGGACGCCGAGTAGCAGTAGCGCGTACGAGAGCGGGGCGCCCCTATCCGAGCAGGGGCGCCCCGTTCTCGTATCTGCAGCCGGAATTCAGAAGAACACCGAACGTCGCTGCACCAGCAGCTTGTACAGCGTGTGCTGGATCTGCTCGCGAACCTGGTCGGTGAGGTTGAACATCAGCATCGGGTCCTCGGCCGCCTCCGGCGGATACCCGTCCGTGGGGATCGGCTCGCCGAACTGGATGGTCCACTTCGTCGGCAGCGGGATCGCCCCGAGCGGGCCGAGCCAGGGAAAGGTCGGCGTCAGCGGGAAGTACGGGAAACCCAGCAGCCGCGCCAGCGTCTTGGCGTTGCCGATCATCGGGTAGATCTCCTCGGCGCCGACGATCGAGCACGGGATGATCGGCGCCCCCTGCCGCAGCGCGGTGGAGACGAACCCGCCCCGACCGAACCGCTGGAGCTTGTACCGCTCCCCGAACGGCTTGCCGATCCCCTTGAACCCCTCCGGCATCACCCCGACCAGCTCGCCCTGGCCCAGCAGCCGTTCGGCGTCCTCGGCGCAGGCGAGGGTGTGGCCGAGCTTGCGGGCCAGCTCGTTGACGACCGGCAGCACGAACACCAGGTCGGCCGCGAGCAGCCGCAGATGCCGGCCGGCCGGATGCCGGTCGTGCACGGCGACCTGCATCATCAGCCCGTCCAGCGGCAGCGTCCCGGAGTGGTTGGCGACGATCAGCGCCCCGCCCTCGGCCGGGATGTTCTCGACGCCCTTCACCTCGACCCGGAAGTACTTCTCGTACACCGGGCGCAGCAGGGACATCAGGACCTGGTCGGTCAGCTCCTCGTCGTACCCGAAGTCGTCGACCTCGTAGTCCCCGGTGAGCCGGCGGCGCAGGAAGGCGAGGCCGCGTGCGACCCGCTGCTCGAGGGCGTCGGCCTCCGCGCGGATGCGCGGCTGCTCCTCCTCGGCCGGGGGTTCCCCGTCGCGCGCGCCACTTCTGGTGGGCAGCGGCTGGACCGCGCCGGGCCGGCCGCCCGTGCTCCGGCGGCGCTGCGGCCGCTGCCCCGCGCCCCCGCGGGACCGGTCGTCGTCGAACGGAATGACCTTGGCGTCCGCCATCGTTGCCGCTCTCCTCAGTTGGCGCCGGGCTGCGGGACACGGGCGCCGCTCCCGGCGGTCAGCACGGCGACCCGGTCGACGGCCTCCGCGAGCGTCTCGGGCGGCAGCAGCCCGGGACCCTGTCCGCGCGCGAAGTCCGCGAACGCCTCCGCCGTCGTGTACGTGGGCGCGAACCCGAGGGTGTCGCGCATCTGGCCGGTGTCGACCACCCGGCCGTGGGTGAGCAGCCGGATCTGCTCGGGTGAGAAGTCCGTCATACCGAGCGTACGCACCAGCGACCCCGCCCAGGTGACCGCGGGCAGCAGCAGCGGCACGGTGGGCCGGCCGAGCCGCCGAGAGCATTGCGAGAGCAGCAGCACACCGTCGCCCGCGATGTTGAAGGTGCCGCTGTTGAGGGTGCCCCGGCGCGGCTCGTGCGAGGCGATCCGCAGCACCTCGATCACGTCGTCCTCGTGCACGAACTGCAGCCGGGGGTCGTAGCCCAGCACGGTCGGCAGCACGGGCAGCGCGAAGTAGGAGGCGAGCGGGGTGTCCGGGGTGGGGCCGAGGATGTTGGCGAACCGCAGCACGCACACCGCGACATCGGGGCGGCGCCGGGCGAACCCGCGCACGTACCCCTCGACCTCGACGGCGTCCTTGGCGAAGCCGCCGCTGGGCAGCGACTTGGCGGGGGTGGTCTCGGTGAAGACGGCCGGATCGCGCGGGGCGGAGCCGTAGACGTTGGTGCTGGACTTCACCACCAGCCGCTTGACCGCGGGCGACTTCTGGCACGCACCGAGCAACTGCATGGTGCCGATGACATTGGTCTCCTTGACCGTGGCCCGGCTGCCCCCGCCGAGCGCGGTGCCGGTCACGTCCAGGTGGACGACCGTGTCGGCGCCGGTCTCCGCGAGCACGCGGGCGACGGTCGGCTGCCGGAGGTCGGCCTGGATGAACTCCGCCCCGCCGAGGTCGTGCGCGGGCGGTACGGCGTCCAGGGCGATCACCCGGTCGATCTCCGGGTCCCGCTGGACGCGCCGCACGAACCGGCCGCCGAGCTGCCGGGCGGCTCCGGTGACGAGCACGACCTTTCCCAAGACCAGCGCCTCTCTTCCGACCTCGCGGGAGCGCGCACGAGGACCGCGTCCTCGTCCGCGTTCCCCGTGTGCGGCCAACCTATCGGGTCACTGTCACCGGGAGGTGACAGTGACCCGGACATGCCGGTGGCCCCCCGTCCTTGTCGGACGGGGGGCCACCGGGTACGCGTCTTCGCGCGGTGCCGCTTACTTCTTGTTGCGGCGCTGAACGCGCGTGCGCTTGAGCAGCTTGCGGTGCTTCTTCTTGGCCATCCGCTTACGCCGCTTCTTGATAACAGAGCCCACGACTACCCTCGCTCACTTCTCATGACTCGGTTGCTGGGCGCCATGGGCCCATACGACCTACGAGGGGTCAGCCTACCCGCCCGAGCGCCGTGGTCGTAATCGAGGGCTTGTTCCGGGATCTTCCGGACCGCCGTCAGGCCGTTTCCACCCCCACGTAGCTCTCCCGCAGGTACTCGTGAACCGCTTGCTCGGGGACACGGAAGGACCGCCCCACCCGGATCGCGGGCAGATGACCGCTGTGCACCAAGCGGTACACGGTCATCTTCGACACTCGCATCACCGAGGCGACTTCCGCCACGGTGAGGAACTGGACCTCGTTCAACGGCCTCTCGCCTGCACCAGCCATGACACACCTGAACCTTCCGCACTCGACGGCCACCGGCTTCCCCTTCCGGTGACTCTTCGTCGTTGCGTGCTCACTCCCCAGACTAGGGGCGGGTGATGCGAATGGGGAAGAGGTGTCCCCATCGGCGGCCTACTGTGACAGACACGCTCGTTTGAGTACGTAGCGGGTGAGCGGGCGGTAGTGACCAGACCGTACGGCGTCGTCAAGCGGAACGACGACGGACACCGTTCCCTCGGCCTCCCCGACGAAGGGCGCGGGGTCGTCGGAGTCGGCCAGGCCGATCGCCTCGAACCCCAACTGACCTGCACCGCAGACCCATCCGTGATCTCCGACCACCAGTCCGGGCAGGGGCCCGCCGGACTCCGCCGCGGCCGCCAGCGCGAGCCGAACCGGGAGCGGGGAATGGCTGTGCGCACCCGGCTCACCACCCCGGCGCCCGCTCGCCGGTTCCCGCACCAGGGCAACCCCTCGTACGTAGTCGAGGTGGTGCGTGCGTAGACCGAACCGGGTCAATATGTCGACACAGCGACCCTGCGCGGGGGTGAGAATCTCACATCCCGCCGCCGACACCGCGTCCGCGAGCGCGGCGTAGAACCCCAGGAGCTGCCGCGGGTGCCCGGTGCCGAACAGCACCGGCACTCCCCGCCGGGCCGCGCCGGCGATCACCAGCGCGAAGGCGTCCAGCGCGGCCAGCGTCCGCTCCGGGTCGATCACGTCCCGGCCCGAAGTATGCAGCGGATCGGCCGAGACCCCGCACCGGTCCGCCATCAGACCGAGCAGTTCCCGCTGCCCCCAGGACCGTTCGGGATCGATCCCGATCAGCGCGCGGGGGTCGCGCGCGGCGAACAGCCGGTAGTTGCGGAGGCTGTCCTCCCGCGCGGTGGCGACCTCACCGGCGAGACGGGCGGCGAGCAGGTGCGCGCGCAGGGCACCGGTGTCCAACACGGGTGCGATCGTGGCCCATCGGGCGGGCGCCCGGAGGCGGAACGGGCAAAGACCGCACGGTTGGCGTAACGATTACTCGCCGCGCCCGGCGGTGACTTTCACGCCAGCAGACCGCGCAGCGGGAACGCCGAGCGCCGGGTGGCCAGTACCGCCTGGTCGAGCCGGTCGGCCGGGTCGTACCCCGACTCCCAGGCTGCCCAACTCACCGGCCAGCGGCCGTCCGTCATCCGCTGCGGCCCCAGCTGCCGGGTCCGCGCGTACACTTCCTGCCGCCAGCCCTCGGGGATCACCGTCTCCGGCGCGATCTCCCGCCCGGCCGCGATGCCCACGAGATGCGTCCACGACCTCGGCACCACGTCGACCACCGCGTACCCGCCGCCGCCCAGCGCCAGCCACCTGCCGTCCGCGTAGGTGTGCGCCAGCTCGTGGCAGGCCACCTGCACCGCCCGCTGCGCGTCCAGCGAGACCGCGAGATGCGCGAGTGGGTCCTCGAAGTGCGTGTCCGCCCCGTGCTGCGACACCAGCACCTGCGGCCGGAACTCCGCCAGCAGCTCCGGCACCACCGCGTGGAACGCCCGCAGCCAGCCGGCGTCCCCGGTCCCGGCGGGCAGCGCCACGTTCACCGCCGCCCCCTCCCCCGCACCGGCACCCGTCTCCTGCGGCCACCCGGTCGCCGGGAACAGCGTCCGGGGATGCTCGTGCAGCGAGACCGTCAGCACCCTGGGGTCCTCCCAGAACGCCGCCTGCACCCCGTCCCCGTGATGCACGTCCACGTCCACATAGGCGACCCGCTCCACGCCCAGCTCCAGCAGCCGGGCGATGGCCAGCGCCGCGTCGTTGTACACACAGAACCCGGACGCCCCGCCCGGCATCGCGTGGTGCAGCCCGCCCGCGAAGTTCACCGCGTGGTCCGCGTCCCCCCGCCACACCGCCTCGGCCGCCGCCACCGACTGCCCGGCGATCAGCGCGGACACCTCGTGCATACCGGCGAACGCCGGATCGTCGACCGTCCCCAGCCCGTACGACCCGTCCGCCACACTCGGGTCCGCCGACGCGGCCCGCACCGCGTCGATGTAGTCCTCCCGGTGCACCAGCCGCAGCGTCGACTCCCCGGCCGGCTTGGCCGCGACGATCTCCAGCTCCCGGTCCAGGCCGAGGGCCGCCACCAGCTTCCGGGTCAGCTCCAGCCGCACCGGAGCCATCGGATGGTCCGGGCCGAAGTCATAGCCCGTTACTGCCTCGTCCCACATCAACTGTGCGCGGCCGCTCATGCCCGCCACCGTATCGGTCGCCCCCGGACGCGAACGACCGGGCGTACACCGTCGTCACCAGCACGAGTGCCATCGGTACGAGCATCGCGCCCCGGTAGCTCCAGGCGTCCCCGAGCGCCCCGACCAACGGCGAACCGACCAGGAAACCGACGTAGTTGAAGATGTTGAGCCGTGCCACCGCCGCGTCCGACGCCCCCGGGAACAACCGCCCCGCCGCCGCGAACGTCTGCGGCACCAGCACGCACAGCCCGATCCCCAGCAGGGTGAACCCGAGCATCCCCACCCAGGCCCCCGGCGCCACCGCCACCACCACGAACCCGCAGGCCGCCACCAGCGCCCCCAGCCGCACCACTGCCACGGCCCCGAACCGCCGCACCCCGAGATCGCCGACGGCCCGCCCCACCAGCGTCGTCACCATGTACACGTTGTAGGGAACGGTCGCCAACTGCTCCGACCCGCCCAGCACGTCCTTCACGTACTTGGCGCTCCAGTTGGAGACCGTCGAGTCCCCGATGTACGCGAACGTCATCACCAGACACAGCGGCAACAGCAACCGGAAGGCGACGCCCTTGGCCTCGCCCGTCTCCTCCTGCGCCCCCTCGCCGTCGACGTACCAACGACTCCCCACCAGCACCGCCGGCAACAGCACGACCACGACCGGGAGATACGACATCCACAGCGTCAACTCCTCGTGCGCGCCCACCCAGGCGAGCGAGGCCCCGAGAATGCCGCCCAGGCTGTACGCCGCGTGGAAGCTCAGCATGATGCTGCGCCCGTACGCCCGCTGAAGGCTCACCCCGAGCATGTTCATGGAGGCGTCCAGCATCCCCACGGACAGCCCGAACACCCCCAGCACCACTGCCAGCTCGGCCACTTGATCCCCGGCACCGACACCGAGCAGCGCCAGCAGCACCACCGGCTGGGACCAGCGCAGCAGCCGACTGGGCCGCACCCGGCGCACCAGCCGCTCGGTCGTCACGCTCCCGACCCCGGCCAGGATCGGTACGGCCGCAAGGAACACCGGCAGCAGAGCGTCGGACACCCCGTACCGCTCCTGCATGGCCGGGATGCGCGTCACCAGCAGCGCGAAGGCGACGCCCTGCACGAAGAAACCGAACGCCAGCGAGGCCCTGCCCCGCCGCAGCACGTCAGTCATGGCGGCGAGCGTAGGGCCCCGGGCGGTGCGCTGAACAGATCCGGCCAAAGATGAGTTGCGCTCATCTTCGGCCGGTCGGGCTCGAGTCAGGCTGCGGCGGCGAGCTTCGTGCGGCCGGCCTGGACCGGCTCGGTGGGCTCTGCGGGCTCAGCGGTGGCCTCCTCGCTCAGCAGCCGCTCCATCGGTCCGGCCGCGACCGCGCCGCTGACCACGAAGGTCACCACCATCACCACGGCCATCAGCACCCCACCGAGCCACACCATGGTGTCGACGGGAACGGTGTACGCCCCCACCACACGCGCCACGCACTCGATGAGCAGCGCCACCCCCCACACGAGCGAGAACGCCCGCTCCCTGCCCCGGAAGTCGGCGGACCCGGCTGCGGTCCCGGAGGTGAGCCGCTGCCAGGCACCCTCCCTGGCGGAGTCCCCCTTCACCAGGAACGGCTTCATCCCCTCGGTCATCATCGGCCGCCCGAGCGCCACGGAGACCAGGATGCCGAGGGCGACCGTGCTGCTGACCGCCCCGTCCTTGGCGAGCATCAGCCGCGGGTCCCCGGAGACGAAGCTGAGCGCCAGCCCGACCACGTTCACGGTCAGGATGAGCGACGCGAGCCCATTGGCCGACCGCTCCCGCACCAGGCTCCACACGGTCCGCAGCGCGGGCCCGACACTGCTCCAGGCGAGCGCGGCGAAGGTGCTCATCCCGAAGGCTTCCCTGAAGACGTAGTACGAGCCGAGCGGCAGCGCCACGTCGATGAGCAGCGGCTTGAAGTTCTCCAGCGCGCTCGGCCGGCGCTGCTGGTCCTGGCGCTTCGTGTCCTGGTCCTGGTTCCCCGTGTTCTTCGTCATGCCCTCAGCTTCGCGGCCGAGGGGGTCCCGCCGACAGAAACGAACGTCCAGAGGTCGGCATGACATCCGTCAGGTCCGCCCGATGGCCACGGTCACACCAGCAGGTCAGCCAACTCGCCCATGCTGGAGAACAGTTGAGTCGCCCCGGCGAGCTTCTCCGGCGGGGTCATCGCGGTGAACCCGTACACGTCCATCCCGGCCGCCACGGCCGCCTGTACGCCCAGCGGCGAGTCCTCCACGACGAGGCACCGCTCGGGGGCGACTCCCATCCGCTCGGCCGCGTACAGGAACAGATCGGGAGCGGGCTTGCCCCGGCCGACGTCCTGCGAGCTGAAAATACGGTCGTCGTCGAACCACCGGTCCAGCCCGGTCACCCGGTGCCCGACCCGAATCCGCTCATGACTCCCGGAAGAGGCCACGCAGTACGGCACCCCGTCAGCGGTCAGCTTCTCCAGCACCCCTTCGACGCCGGCCACGGGCCGCAGCTCCTCCTCGAAGGCCGCGAACACCCGCGCGTGGAAGACATCGTCGAAGTCCGCGGGCAGCCGCTCCCCCGTCCGCTCCAGCACCAGGTCGTGCACCCGGTGCATGGCGGCGCCCATGTAGTCCCGGAGGGACTCCCCGTAGGTCGTCGGGTGCCCCAACTCGGTGAGGTAGGCGGCGAGATGCCGGTTGGAGATGGGCTCGCTGTCCACCAGGACGCCGTCGTTGTCGAAGAGGATGAGGTCATAGCGCATATCCCCGACCCTAAATGACCCTGCTCGAAAGGACCCTGAACGCAGAAAACCCCCGCACCAAAAGGTGCGGGGGTTTCCCATAAAATTAGTTCGGCGGCGTCCTACTCTCCCACAGGGTCCCCCCTGCAGTACCATCGGCGCTGTGAGGCTTAGCTTCCGGGTTCGGAATGTAACCGGGCGTTTCCCTCACGCTATGACCACCGAAACACTATGAAACTTTTCAAACCGTCATGTGTGGCACATGAGGCTGTTCGTGGTTTCAGAACCAACACAGTGGACGCGAGCAACTGAGGACAAGCCCTCGGCCTATTAGTACCAGTCAACTCCACCCGTTACCAGGCTTCCATATCTGGCCTATCAACCCAGTCGTCTACTGGGAGCCTTACCCTCTCAAGGAGGTGGGAATACTCATCTCGAAGCAGGCTTCCCGCTTAGATGCTTTCAGCGGTTATCCCTCCCGAACGTAGCCAACCAGCCATGCCCTTGGCAGGACAACTGGCACACCAGAGGTTCGTCCGTCCCGGTCCTCTCGTACTAGGGACAGCCCTTCTCAATATTCCTACGCGCACAGCGGATAGGGACCGAACTGTCTCACGACGTTCTAAACCCAGCTCGCGTACCGCTTTAATGGGCGAACAGCCCAACCCTTGGGACCGACTCCAGCCCCAGGATGCGACGAGCCGACATCGAGGTGCCAAACCATCCCGTCGATATGGACTCTTGGGGAAGATCAGCCTGTTATCCCCGGGGTACCTTTTATCCGTTGAGCGACGGCGCTTCCACAAGCCACCGCCGGATCACTAGTCCCGACTTTCGTCCCTGCTCGACCCGTCGGTCTCACAGTCAAGCTCCCTTGTGCACTTACACTCAACACCTGATTGCCAACCAGGCTGAGGGAACCTTTGGGCGCCTCCGTTACTCTTTAGGAGGCAACCGCCCCAGTTAAACTACCCATCAGACACTGTCCCTGATCCGGATCACGGACCCAGGTTAGACATCCAGCACGACCAGACTGGTATTTCAACGACGACTCCACACACACTGGCGTGCATGCTTCACAGTCTCCCAGCTATCCTACACAAGCCGAACCGAACACCAATATCAAACTGTAGTAAAGGTCCCGGGGTCTTTCCGTCCTGCTGCGCGAAACGAGCATCTTTACTCGTAGTGCAATTTCACCGGGCCTATGGTTGAGACAGTCGAGAAGTCGTTACGCCATTCGTGCAGGTCGGAACTTACCCGACAAGGAATTTCGCTACCTTAGGATGGTTATAGTTACCACCGCCGTTTACTGGCGCTTAAGTTCTCAGCTTCGCCACAACGAATTGTGACTAACCGGTCCCCTTAACGTTCCAGCACCGGGCAGGCGTCAGTCCGTATACATCGCCTTACGGCTTCGCACGGACCTGTGTTTTTAGTAAACAGTCGCTTCTCGCTGGTCTCTGCGGCCACCCCCAGCTCACCGTGTAAAACGGATCACCAGTGATGGCCCCCCTTCTCCCGAAGTTACGGGGGCATTTTGCCGAGTTCCTTAACCATAGTTCACCCGAACGCCTCGGTATTCTCTACCTGACCACCTGAGTCGGTTTAGGGTACGGGCCGCCATGAAACTCGCTAGAGGCTTTTCTCGACAGCATAGGATCATCCACTTCACCACAATCGGCTCGGCATCAGGTCTCACCCTTGATGAGTGGCGGATTTGCCTACCACTCGGGCTACACCCTTACCCCAGGACAACCACCGCCTGGGCTGGACTACCTTCCTGCGTCACCCCATCACTCACCTACTAACCGCTTGGGCCGGCGGCTCCACCACTTTCCATTCCCCGAAGGGTCCGGAACGGCTTCACGGCCTTAGCATCACGATGCTCGATGTTTGACGCTTCACAGCGGGTACCGGAATATCAACCGGTTATCCATCGACTACGCCTGTCGGCCTCGCCTTAGGTCCCGACTTACCCTGGGCAGATCAGCTTGACCCAGGAACCCTTAGTCAATCGGCGCAAACGTTTCTCACGTTTGTATCGCTACTCATGCCTGCATTCTCACTCGTGAACCGTCCACAACTCGCTTCCGCGGCTGCTTCACCCGGCACACGACGCTCCCCTACCCATCACAGCACCCGTTGGGGCTATACGCTGCAATGACACGACTTCGGCGGTACGCTTGAGCCCCGCTACATTGTCGGCGCGGAATCACTAGACCAGTGAGCTATTACGCACTCTTTCAAGGGTGGCTGCTTCTAAGCCAACCTCCTGGTTGTCTCTGCGACTCCACATCCTTTCCCACTTAGCGTACGCTTAGGGGCCTTAGTCGATGCTCTGGGCTGTTTCCCTCTCGACCATGGAGCTTATCCCCCACAGTCTCACTGCCGTGCTCTCACTTACCGGCATTCGGAGTTTGGCTAAGGTCAGTAACCCGGTAGGGCCCATCGCCTATCCAGTGCTCTACCTCCGGCAAGAAACACACGACGCTGCACCTAAATGCATTTCGGGGAGAACCAGCTATCACGGAGTTTGATTGGCCTTTCACCCCTAACCACAGGTCATCCCCCAGGTTTTCAACCCTGGTGGGTTCGGTCCTCCACGAAGTCTTACCTCCGCTTCAACCTGCCCATGGCTAGATCACTCCGCTTCGGGTCTTGAGCGCGCTACTGAATCGCCCTATTCGGACTCGCTTTCGCTACGGCTTCCCCACACGGGTTAACCTCGCAACACACCGCAAACTCGCAGGCTCATTCTTCAAAAGGCACGCAGTCACGAGATATGTGCAAGCACATATCCGACGCTCCCACGGCTTGTAGGCACACGGTTTCAGGTACTATTTCACTCCGCTCCCGCGGTACTTTTCACCATTCCCTCACGGTACTATCCGCTATCGGTCACCAGGGAATATTTAGGCTTAGCGGGTGGTCCCGCCAGATTCACACGGGATTTCTCGGGCCCCGTGCTACTTGGGTGTCTCTCAAACGAGCCGCTGATGTTTCGACTACGGGGGTCTTACCCTCTACGCCGGACCTTTCGCATGTCCTTCGCCTACATCAACGGTTTCTGACTCGTCCTGTCGCCGGCAGACGACAGAAGAGAGATCCCACAACCCCGCACACGCAACCCCTGCCGGGTCTCACACGTATACGGTTTGGCCTCATCCGGTTTCGCTCGCCACTACTCCCGGAATCACGGTTGTTTTCTCTTCCTGAGGGTACTGAGATGTTTCACTTCCCCTCGTTCCCTCCACACTGCCTATGTGTTCAGCAGCGGGTGACAGCCCATGACGACTGCCGGGTTTCCCCATTCGGAAACCCCCGGATCAAAGCCTGGTTGACGGCTCCCCGGGGACTATCGTGGCCTCCCACGTCCTTCATCGGTTCCTGGTGCCAAGGCATCCACCGTGCGCCCTTAAAAACTTGGCCACAGATGCTCGCGTCCACTGTGCAGTTCTCAAACAACGACCAGCCACCCATCACCCCGAACCCTTACGGTCCGAGTGCACTGGGGCCGGCGACTGAGGAAAACCATTCCCTCAGACACCCAACAGCGTGCCCGACACTCTCCCCACCCTCATCCGTTCCACGCCGAAGCAGTACTAGGAGAAAAGCAGTGAGTGTGCCGAATAATCAACGTTCCACCCATGAGCAACCAGCATCGAACATTCGCCGATGTACTGGCCTCTGACCGAGCGAACTCGGTAAGAAGTGCTCCTTAGAAAGGAGGTGATCCAGCCGCACCTTCCGGTACGGCTACCTTGTTACGACTTCGTCCCAATCGCCAGTCCCACCTTCGACAGCTCCCTCCCACAAGGGGTTGGGCCACCGGCTTCGGGTGTTACCGACTTTCGTGACGTGACGGGCGGTGTGTACAAGGCCCGGGAACGTATTCACCGCAGCAATGCTGATCTGCGATTACTAGCAACTCCGACTTCATGGGGTCGAGTTGCAGACCCCAATCCGAACTGAGACAGGCTTTTTGAGATTCGCTCTACCTCACGGTTTCGCAGCTCATTGTACCTGCCATTGTAGCACGTGTGCAGCCCAAGACATAAGGGGCATGATGACTTGACGTCGTCCCCACCTTCCTCCGAGTTGACCCCGGCAGTCTCCTGTGAGTCCCCATCACCCCGAAGGGCATGCTGGCAACACAGAACAAGGGTTGCGCTCGTTGCGGGACTTAACCCAACATCTCACGACACGAGCTGACGACAGCCATGCACCACCTGTACACCGACCACAAGGGGGGCACCATCTCTGATGCTTTCCGGTGTATGTCAAGCCTTGGTAAGGTTCTTCGCGTTGCGTCGAATTAAGCCACATGCTCCGCTGCTTGTGCGGGCCCCCGTCAATTCCTTTGAGTTTTAGCCTTGCGGCCGTACTCCCCAGGCGGGGAACTTAATGCGTTAGCTGCGGCACCGACGACGTGGAATGTCGCCAACACCTAGTTCCCACCGTTTACGGCGTGGACTACCAGGGTATCTAATCCTGTTCGCTCCCCACGCTTTCGCTCCTCAGCGTCAGTAATGGCCCAGAGATCCGCCTTCGCCACCGGTGTTCCTCCTGATATCTGCGCATTTCACCGCTACACCAGGAATTCCGATCTCCCCTACCACACTCTAGCTAGCCCGTATCGACTGCAGACCCGAGGTTAAGCCTCGGGCTTTCACAATCGACGTGACAAGCCGCCTACGAGCTCTTTACGCCCAATAATTCCGGACAACGCTTGCGCCCTACGTATTACCGCGGCTGCTGGCACGTAGTTAGCCGGCGCTTCTTCTGCAGGTACCGTCACTTTCGCTTCTTCCCTGCTGAAAGAGGTTTACAACCCGAAGGCCGTCATCCCTCACGCGGCGTCGCTGCATCAGGCTTTCGCCCATTGTGCAATATTCCCCACTGCTGCCTCCCGTAGGAGTCTGGGCCGTGTCTCAGTCCCAGTGTGGCCGGTCGCCCTCTCAGGCCGGCTACCCGTCGTCGCCTTGGTGAGCCATTACCTCACCAACAAGCTGATAGGCCGCGGGCTCATCCTTCACCGCCGGAGCTTTTAACCGCAGACCATGCGATCCGCAGTGTTATCCGGTATTAGACCCCGTTTCCAGGGCTTGTCCCAGAGTGAAGGGCAGATTGCCCACGTGTTACTCACCCGTTCGCCACTAATCCCCACCGAAGTGGTTCATCGTTCGACTTGCATGTGTTAAGCACGCCGCCAGCGTTCGTCCTGAGCCAGGATCAAACTCTCCGTGAATGTTTACCGGTAATCCGGTGCACACACACGAGAGCGGAACCATCGGAGGAATAGTCCGATGGTTCACAGCGTCCTCGCTGTGTTTTTTCAAAGGAACCTCGTCCCAGTCAGTGACCGGAGACGGGGTTATCAACATATCTGGCGTTGATTTTTGGCACGCTGTTGAGTTCTCAAGGAACGGTCGCTTCCTTTGTACTCACCCTCTCGGGCTTTCCTCCGGGCTTCCCTTCGGTGTTTCCGACTCTATCAGATCTTTTTCCGATCCGATTTCCTCGGTGCTTTCCAGTTCTTCGCTTTCGCGTTTCCCTTTCCGGCGGTTCCGACTCTATCAGATCCTTTCGGCGTCTGATTCCCAGTCAGAAGGGGTTGTCTTTCCGGCCCGCTGGGCCGTTCCGACGAGTGAGACTTTAGCGGATTCCCGGCTCCCGAGCTAATCGGGGGCTGCGTCCTTTCGAACACGGATTCCTCATTTCGCAAATGCGCACACGGGCATGCGGCAACGGAGTGCCGATGAGTAGTGGGCCTTGCGAGATGACTGTCCGGGGACCGACCGGAGTCGGCGCTCACGTCGGACAGCTCGGAGTACATTACGCATCCAGGGAGGGGGTGTCAACCCCCCTCCGCAAAGATCTGGCCGGGGTCAGTCCTTCTTGCCGGAGGCCAGCTCGCGGCTGCGGTCGCGGGCCGCTTCCAGGGCCGCGATGAGGGCGGCCCGTACCCCGTGGTTCTCCAGCTCGCGGATGGCGTTGATGGTCGTACCGGCCGGCGAGGTGACGTTCTCGCGGAGCTTGACCGGGTGCTCGCCGCTGTCGCGGAGCATCGTCGCGGCGCCGATCGCGGACTGCACGATCAGCTCGTGGGCCTTGTCGCGGGGCAGGCCGAGCAGGATGCCGGCGTCCGTCATGGCCTCGACCAGATAGAAGAAGTACGCCGGGCCCGAACCGGAGAGCGCGGTGCAGGCGTCCTGCTGGCTCTCGGGGACGCGGAGGGTCTGGCCCACGGCGCCGAAGATCTCCTCGGCGGTGGCCACGTGCTCCTCGGTGGCGTGGCTGCCCGGCGAGATGACGGACATGGCCTCGTCCACCAGGGCCGGGGTGTTCGTCATGACCCGGACGACCGGGGTGCCCTCGGCGAGCCGCTCCTCGAAGAACGAGGTGGGGATGCCCGCGGCGCCGCTGATGATCAGGCGGTCGGCGGGGACATGGGGGGCGAGCTCGTCCAGCAGGGCGCCCATGTCCTGCGGCTTGACCGTGAGGATCAGGGTGTCGGCGCTCTTGGCGGCCTCGGTGTTGCTGACCGGGGTGACTCCATGGCGGGTACGGAGCTCCTCGGCGCGTTCCGGGCGGCGGGCGGTGACCAGGAGGTCGGCGGGCGCCCAGCCGCCCCGGATCATTCCGCTGAGCAGGGCTTCGCCGATCTTGCCGGTGCCGAGGACTGCGACTTTCTGGCTCATGCGGTTCATCCTCGCACCGGGGACACGGCGGGTGGGGCGTTTGTCCGGTGGGCGGACGTGGCCTCAGTCGGTGCGGCGGCGCAGGGTGGCCGCGCCGAGGGCGAGTACCAGGAGCGCGCTTCCGGCGACGATCAGTACGTCCCGGACGAAGGCCGAGGTCAGGTCGGTGTGGTGGAGGACCTCGTTCATGCCGTCGACGGCGTAGGACATGGGCAGGACGTCGGAAACGGCCTCCAACAGGGGGTGCATGTCCGCGCGGGGCGTGAAGAGGCCGCACAGGAGGAGTTGGGGGAAGATCACCGCTGGCATGAACTGGACCACCTGGAACTCCGAGGCGGCGAAGGCCGAGACGAAAAGGCCGAGGGCGGTGCCGAGCAGGGCGTCCAGGAGGGCGACCAGCAGGAGCAGCCAGGGTGAGCCGGTGACGTCCAGGCCGAGGAGCCAGACGGCGAGGCCGGTGGCGAGGGCTGACTGGACGACGGCCACGGTGCCGAAGGCGAACGCGTAGCCGGCGATGAGGTCGGCCTTGCCGAGGGGCATCGCGAGGAGACGTTCGAGGGTGCCCGAGGTGCGTTCGCGCAGGGTGGCGATGGAGGTCACCAGGAACATCGTGATCAGCGGGAAGATGCCGAGCAGTGAGGCGCCGATGTTGTCGAAGGTGCGCGGGCTGGCGTCGAAGACGTAGCGCAGCAGGACCAGCATCAGGCAGGGGACGAGGAGCATCAGGGCGATGGTCCTGGGGTCGTGGCGGAGCTGGCGCAGGACGCGGGCCGCGGTGGCGGTGGTGCGGGCCGGGCTGAACGCGGCCGGGGTGATGGTGCTCATCGGGTCGGCTCCTTGGTGCGGTCGTCCGCTTCGTCGACGAGGCGCAGGAAGGCGGCCTCCACGGTGTCGGTGGCGGTGCGGGTGCGCAGGTTCTCGGGGGTGTCGTCGGCGAGAACGTGTCCTTCGCGCATGAGGAGGAGGCGGTGGCAGCGCTCGGCCTCGTCCATGACGTGGGAGGAGACGAGGAGGGTGGTGCCGCGGTCGGCGAGTTCGTGGAAGAGGTTCCAGAGGTCGCGGCGGAGTACGGGGTCGAGGCCGACGGTCGGTTCGTCGAGGACGAGCAGGTCGGGGGTGCCGAGGAGGGCTACGGCGAGGGAGACGCGGCTGCGCTGACCGCCGGAGAGGTTGCCGGCGAGAGCGTCGGCGTGGGTGGTGAGGTCGACGTCGGCGATGGCGCGGGTGACGTGTTCCCGGCGACGGTCGGCGGCGGCGCGGCCCGGGTCAAGGATCGCGGCGAAGTAGTCGAGGTTCTGCTCGACGGTGAGGTCGTCGTAAACCGAGGGGGCCTGGGTGACGTAGCCAATGCGGCTGCGCAGGGTGGGGTGGCCGGCGGGACTGCCGAGGACGTCGAGGGTGCCGGTGACCTTGGCCTGGGTGCCGGTGATGGAGCGGATCAGCGTGGACTTGCCGCAGCCGGAGGGGCCGAGCAGGCCGGTGATCCGGCCTCGGGGGACGGTGAAGCGGAGGTCGTGGAGGACGGTACGGGTGCCGCGTACGACGGTGAGGCCGGCGGCGCGGACGGCGTCGGGTGCCGTCGGCTGGGGTGACTCGGGCACATTATTCATCACGTGATGAATAATGTGCCCGAGCCGAGGTGCCGTCAAGGGGCCGTGTCAGGGTCGGGCGGTTTCGGCTCAGGGATGGGTCGGGGTCGGCTCCGGGGCTGGTCAGGGGCGGATCGGGGGTTCCGGGGTGGTGGCGACGAGCAGAACCACCTCGTACGTCTCCTCGACCAGGCCGTCGGGGAAGACCTTGATCAGGTGGGCGCGCTCGGCATCGAAGAATTCGGTGCGGGCGGCCTCGGGGGCGAGGAGGAAAGCGGAATGACTGCCGATGTTGGCCAGGTGGGTGTCGAGCGGCACGTGACGGCTCCAGCGGACCGAGCGCCGGGTGAAGGCGAGTCGGCCGCTGGGATCGGCGGTGACGACGCGGTCGGCGGCCTTGCGCTGCTCGGTGTGCACGGGCAGACCGAGGAAGCGGGCGGCGCGCGTGGCGGCCGCGGCGATCCAGTCGACGTCCGTGGCGTCGGTGTTCCACCACAACGCGAGCGCGCCGCCCGGCCGCAGCACGCGCAGCGCCTCCGGCACCGAGCGAGCCGGGTCGGTCCAGTGCCATGCCTGGGCGTAGGTGACGAGGTCGGCCTGGGCGTCGGCCACGGGAAGGGCGTCGCCGCTCCCCCGGACCAACGGGAGGTGCGGGTTCCGGCGGCGGAACTCGGCGGCCATGCCCGCGCCCGGCTCGACGGCGAGCACGTCGGCCCCCCGCTGGTGCAGCAGCTCGCTGGCGATGCCGGTGCCCGCGCCCACGTCCACGGCTCGGGCTCCGGTCAGGGGGCGCCCGGTGAGTTCCTCGATGGTGTCGAAGAGCGCGGGCGGATAGGAGGGGCGGTTCTCGGCGTACTGCGCGGCGGCCGCGTTGAAGGAGTGGGCGCGGGCGCCGGCGGTGGGGGCCTCTGGTGCGGTCATGCCGCCCATGGTGCTCAGAGTGGGGCCGGTGGGGACAGTGGTTTCGAGCTGGTCGCCCCGGTGCCGCCGGGGTCAGGCTCGGCGCTTCTTGCGGGCCTTCGCGGGGTTGCCCGTGCGCCGGGACTGGCTGCGCTCGTACTCGGCGCGGGCCGTGTCGTACTCGGTGCGGTGCAGTTTCTCGCCGGGCGCCTCGGTGAGGGAGCGGGCGGACCAGGCGAGGAGGGTGCCGACGAAGCCGACGGCGAGCAGGCCGCGCAGGCGGGCCTGGCGCTCGGGGTCGGGGCGGCGGCCGAAGTTGTCCCAGGTGGTGCGGAAGGCGAGCGCGCTGCACACCGCGAACATCACGATGACCAGGACGGTCACGAAGGAACCGGTACCGGCGATCTGGAGGCCCTGGTAGGCGAGGCGCAGGATCAGGCAGGAGACGGCGGCCGCGGCGAGGGCGCCGATGGCGACGGCGGCGCGGCGGACCGCGTAGCCGCGGGTGTGGTCCACCCAGGTCGTGCCGAAGAAGCGGAGGGGTTCGGGGCGGGGGCCGCCCGTGGAGCCCGCCGGGGTGGCGTTGGTGCCGGTCTCGTCGCTCACGCGTCGATTATGGCTCCGTCGGCCGGCGGGCTCCGGGGCGGGGCGTCAGCCGCAGCGGCCGGTCACGTAGCCGTCGCTGCCGGTGTGCACATAGGCGTCGGACACGTACTCGCCGGAGCCGATGTTGTCCCAGATTTTCGAGGTGCCGTACGGGCCGGTCACGGTGGTGCCGGGCGTCTGGCAGTAGATGGTGACGCTGGAGCCGGCGGGCAGCGTGCGGACGATGCCGTATCCGGTGCCGGGGCCGCTGCGGACGTTCAGGGTGGCGCCCGGTGCGGTCGGGAAGCGGGGCGCGGTGGCCGTGGCGGTGGCCGCCGTCGGTTCGGCCAGGATCGTGGGCGCGTGGTCGTCGGACATGAGATACCTCCCCCGTGACACCCCGTGACGGCCACGGGGTGGTGACGCCGCTCACCGGGCCCCACGCACGGGTGCCGGACGGGCGGGCGGGCCACGGCTGCGCCGCGACTCGCAGGCGGAGGTTAGCAAGCCGCCTCGGTGTCGTACGGGCAATCGAATAGGCTCCTTGCGTCGCGCGCGCGGCCGATGAGCACGGGGGTGGTCCATGGCGCCACGGCACAGCACCGGAGCCGGCGCGGAAGCGGAACTTCCGGAGTACGCCGGCCACTACCGGCTGGAATCGCGGCTCGGTTCCGGCGGAATGGGCGTGGTCCATCTGGCCCGCAGCGCCTCCGGAATGCGGGTGGCGGTGAAGGTGGTGCACGCGGAGTTCGCGCGGGACCCGGAGTTCAGGGGGCGGTTCCGGCAGGAGGTGGCGGCCGCGCGGCGGGTGAGCGGTGCGTTCACCGCGCCGGTGGTGGACGCGGACCCGGAGGCGGCGCGGCCGTGGATGGCGACGCTGTTCATTCCCGGGCCGACGTTGTCGCAGGAGGTGAAGCGGAACGGTCCCATGGAGCCCGCGCAGGTGCGGCGGCTGATGGCCGGGCTCGCCGAGGCGCTGAGGGACATCCACCGGGTCGGTGTGGTGCACCGGGATCTCAAGCCGGGGAACGTGCTGCTGGCCGAGGACGGCCCGAAGGTGATCGACTTCGGGATCTCCCGGCCGAAGGACAGCGAACTGCGCACCGAGACCGGGAAGTTGATCGGTACGCCGCCGTTCATGGCGCCGGAGCAGTTCCGGCGGCCTCGGGAGGTGGGACCGGCGGCGGACGTGTTCGCGCTCGGGTCGGTGATCGTGCACGCGGCGACCGGGCGGGGGCCGTTCGACTCGGACAGCCCGTATGTCGTGGCGTACCAGGTGGTGCACGACGAGCCGGAGCTGGCCGGGGTGCCGCAGGGGCTCGCGCCGCTGGTGCGGCGGTGTCTGGCCAAGGAGCCGGAGGACCGGCCGACGCCGGACGAACTGATGCTGGCGCTGCGTTCGGTCGCGGCGTCGTACGACACGCAGGCCTTCATACCGGCGCAGCGGGAGGGGACGGCGGACGGGGGCGAGTCCGCTCCACGGGAGGAGGAGCAGGAGGAGCCCGGTGTCGCGCCCGAGTCGGCCCCGCCGAAGCGGCGTCGGTGGCGAGGGCGGGCGGTGCTGGCGGCGACCGCTGCGGTGCTGGCCGTCGGCGGGGTGGCGGCCTCGGTGCAGTGGGCCGGGCACGGGCGGGGGGCGCGGCCGCAGGCGGCTCCGGCGGTGACGGCGGCCCGGTTCGACGGGTGGCGGTCCGACCCGGTGGCCGGGGTGCCCGGTGCGCCCCGGTGCGTGCTCGGCGCGGGCAGGTTGCTGTGCACGGCGGACGGGGCGGTCTTCGCGCTGGACCCCGTGAAGGGTTCCGTGGTGTGGCGGCGGGCGTTCGCGGGGGCGTTGTGGAGTGATCCGCCGGTGCTGTCGGGCGGGTCGCTGCGGCTGCGGAACCAGAGCGGGCGTCTGACGGCCCTCGATCCGGGCACGGGGCGTACGCGTGAAGAGCGGGAGCTGACCGGGGACACCGGGACGCGGTACATCGGGGACACATTGGTGACGACCCGTGCGGACGGGGTGGTCATGGGGGCGGAGAGCGGGTCGGGAAAGGAGAAGTGGCGGCTGCCGTTGCCGGACGGGACCCGGCCGCGTGTCGACGCCTTCGGCGCCGGGAGCGACGGGTACGCGACGGTGGCCTCGGCGGACGGGCGGAGCACGCGGGTCACGGCGTTCGACCCGGCGTCCGGAGCGGTGCGATGGAGCGAGCGGATGTCCGGGATGGTCGAACCGGTGGGCGCCGAGGGCGGGTTCGTGTACTTCCTCGACGACGATCCGGTGTACGGGGACACCAGGGGGCTGGCGCGCTACGAGGTGAAGTCGGGCTCCATGCGGCGGGTTCCGCTGCTGGGGCCGCGGCCGGACGCGCAGGGAACCGTGCGGGACGGGGTGCTGTACCTGCTCGCGGCCAACGGGGGCCTGGACGCGGTGGACATGGCCGCCGGCAAGCCGTTGTGGCACCTGGAGACGACGGTGAGCCGGGGTTCGGCGCCGGTGACGGACGGGCGGCGGGTGTACTTCTCGGCCGCCGACGGCCGACTGCTCGCGGTGGACGCCCGCCGGGGCACCCTCGCGGGCCAGACCCGTCCCCGGCTCGGCGCCCGGGCGGACCGGGTGACGGCGGGGCTACCGACTCCGGTGCTGGCGTTGGGCCATGTGTACGCGGGGGCGCCGGACGGGTCGGTGTTCGCGGTGAACGCGGGTGATCCGGCGGCCTGGTGAGCGCTGAGCGCACCGGCCGCCGAAAGGCCCGACGGGGTCAGCCCAGGAGGGAGACGTCGCGGACGGCGCCCTTGTCGGCGCTGGTGGCCATGGCCGCGTAGGCGCGCAGGGCGGCGGAGACCTTGCGGGTGCGGTTGGCGGGGGCGTAGACCCCGTTCAACTCGGCTTCGCGGCGGGCGAGTTCGGCGTCGTCCACCAGGAGTTCGATGGTGCGGCCCGGGATGTCGATGCGGATGCGGTCGCCGTCCTGGACCAGGGCGATGGTGCCGCCGGAGGCCGCCTCAGGGGAGGCGTGGCCGATGGAGAGGCCCGAGGTGCCGCCGGAGAAGCGGCCGTCGGTGATCAGGGCGCAGGTCTTCCCGAGGCCGCGGCCCTTGAGGTACGAGGTCGGGTAGAGCATCTCCTGCATACCGGGGCCGCCCTTGGGGCCCTCGTAGCGGATGACGACCACGTCGCCGTCCTTGACCTCCTGGGTCAGGATGCGCTGGACCGCCTCCTCCTGGGACTCGCAGACCACGGCGGGCCCCTCGAAGGTCCACACCGACTCGTCGACGCCCGCGGTCTTCACCACGCAGCCGTCCACGGCGAGGTTGCCCTTGAGGACGGCGAGGCCGCCGTCCTTGGAGTAGGCGTGCTCGGCGGAGCGGATGCAGCCGCCCTCGGCGTCCTCGTCGAGGGAGTCCCAGCGCTCGGACTGGGAGAAGGCTTCGGCGGAGCGGACGCAGCCGGGGGCCGCGTGCCACAGCTCGACGGCCTCGGCGGACGGGGAGCCGCCCCGCACGTCCCAGGTCTTCAGCCAGTCGGCGAGGGACGGGCTGTGGACGGAGTGCACGTCCTCGTTGAGGAGCCCCGCGCGGTGCAGTTCGCCGAGGAGGGCGGGGATGCCGCCGGCGCGGTGCACGTCCTCCATGTAGTACGTGCGGTCCTTCGCCACGTTGGGCGCGACCTTGGCCAGGCACGGCACACGGCGGGAGACGGCGTCGATCTCGGGGAGGCCGAAGGGGACGCCCGCCTCCTGGGCGGCGGCCAGCAGGTGCAGGATCGTGTTGGTGGAGCCGCCCATGGCGATGTCGAGCGCCATCGCGTTCTCGAAGGCCGCGAAGGAGGCGATGGAGCGGGGCAGGACGGTCTCGTCGTCCTGCTCGTAGTAACGGCGGGTGATGTCCATGACCGTGCGGGCGGCGTCCTCGTAGAGGGCGCGGCGGGCGGTGTGGGTGGCGAGGACCGAGCCGTTGCCGGGCAGGGAGAGGCCGATGGCCTCGGTGAGGCAGTTCATCGAGTTGGCGGTGAACATGCCGGAACAGCTACCGCAGGTCGGGCAGGCGTTCTCCTCGATGCGGAGGATGTCCTCGTCGGAGATCTTGTCGTTGACCGCGTCGGAGATCGCGTCGACCAGGTCCAGCGTGCGCACGGTGCCGTCGACCAGGGTGGCGCGGCCGGACTCCATGGGCCCGCCGGAGACGAACACGGTCGGGATGTTCAGGCGCAGCGCGGCCATCAGCATGCCCGGCGTGATCTTGTCGCAGTTGGAGATGCAGACCAGGGCGTCGGCGCAGTGGGCCTCCACCATGTACTCCACCGAATCCGCGATCAGGTCGCGGGAGGGCAGGGAGTAGAGCATGCCGCCGTGGCCCATGGCGATGCCGTCGTCCACGGCGATGGTGTTGAACTCGCGCGGGATGCCGCCCGCGGCCGTGATCGCCTCGCTGACGATGCGGCCGACCGGCTGGAGGTGGGTGTGGCCCGGCACGAACTCGGTGAAGGAGTTGGCCACCGCGATGACGGGCTTGCGGCCGATGTCCGCACCGGGTACACCCGAGGCACGCATAAGGGCGCGGGCGCCCGCCATGTTGCGGCCGTGGGTGACTGTGCGGGACCTCAGCTCGGGCATCGTCGCTCGCTCCTTCGTGAGAAGTCGGGTCAGAGAGACTTCTGACTGATGCCGAGCGTACGCCGGTCATCCACGGGGCGGGACGAAGTGTCCGGAATGCGGGACGGACATCTTGGCGGCCGGGCTCCGCCGCGCCCCTCGCCGCACTCCCGCCGTGCCCCTCGCCGCACTCCCGCCGTACTCCCGCCGTGCCCCTCGCCGCACTCCAGCCGTGCCCCCGGCTCACTCCCCCGTGAGATGCCCCTGCACCACCGGTGCCAGCCGGGCCACGATCCGCTCCAGGTCGGCCGAGGCCAGCGGCTCCACCTTGATCACGTAGCGCAGCAGGGCCGTGCCGACCAGTTGCGCGGCGGCCAGCTCGACGCGCAGCTCGGCGTCCGGCACGTCCAGGCGCCCGGCGATGCGGCGCAGGAGCTGGGCGGCGATCAGGCGGCGGAAGACGGCGGCGGCGGTGTCGTTGTTGACTGCGGAGCGGACGATGGCCAGCAGCGGCGTACGGGTGGCGGGGTTCTCCCACACCCCCAGCACGAACCGGGTCAGCCGCTCCCCCACGGTGTCCAGCGGGCCCTCGGCGATGGCGTCCGGCGCGGCGAGGGCGGGCGCGAAGGCGACCGAGACGGCGGCCTCGAAGACCTGCTCCTTGGTGCCGAAGTAGTGGTGGACCAGCGCGGAGTCGACCCCGGCGGCCTTGGCGATGCCGCGTACGGAGGTCTTCTCGTAGCCGCGTTCGGAGAACTCCTCGCGGGCGGCGCCGAGGATGCGGTCGCGGGTGTCGCCGGACGCGGCGCGCGGGGGCCGGCCCCGGCGCCGCGCGGTGGGCTCGCTCACGGCCGGGTCACCCGGGCGCCGGCCGCGAGGTGGCGGCGGGTGAAGGCGAGGGCCTCGGCGAGGTCGGCCTCGCGTTCGGCGCTGGACATGGCCCGGCGGGTGTTGACCTCGATGACGACATGGCCGTCGAAGCCGGTGCGGGTGAGGCGGTCCAGCAGTTCGGCGCAGGGCTGGTTGCCGCGGCCGGGCACCAGGTGCTCGTCCTTGGCGGAGCCCCGGCCGTCGGCGAGGTGGACGTGGCCGAGCCGGTCGCCCATGCGGTCGATCATGCCGAGGGTGTCGGTGCGGGCGGTTGCGGTGTGGCTGAGGTCGATCGTGAAGTGCCGGTAGTCGTCCTTGGTGACGTCCCACTCGGGGGCGTAGGCGAGCAGTTCGCGGTCGCGGTAGCGCCAGGGGTACATGTTCTCGACGGCGAACCGCACGTCGGTCTCGTCGGCCATGCGCCAGATGCCGTCGACGAACTCGCGGGCGTACTGCCGCTGCCAGCGGAAGGGCGGGTGGACGACGACGGTGGAGGCGCCCAGCTTCTCGGCGGCCGACCGGGCGCGGCGCAGCTTGGTCCAGGGGTCGGTGGACCAGACCCGCTGGGTGATCAGCAGGCAGGGCGCGTGCACGGCCAGGATCGGTACGCCGTGGTGGTCGGAGAGGCGGCGCAGCGCCTCGATGTCCTGGCTGACGGGGTCGGTCCACACCATGACCTCGACGCCGTCGTAGCCGAGGCGCGCGGCGATCTCGAAGGCCGTCGCCGTCGACTCCGGGTAGACCGAGGCCGTCGACAGGGCGACCCTTACGTCCCTTGGTTCAGCCACGGACACACCTTACGGGGTGGGGCACCGGGGACGAGGGGTGTCTCCGGGCCGGTGTGAGCTTCGCCATCGAAGGATGCGCTCACACCGGTCCCATGTGGTCCAGGCGGCGCAGGATGACACCCTCGCGCAGCGCCCACGGGCAGATCTCCAGGCTCTCCACGCCGAACAGGTCCATCGCGCCCTCGGCCACCAGCGCACCGGCGAGGATCTGCCCGGCCCGGCCCTCGGAGACACCGGGCAGCTCGGCGCGCTGCTGGGCGGACATCGCGGCGAGCCGGGGCACCCATGCCTCCAGTGACTCCCGCTTCAGTTCGCGCTGTACATAGAGGCCCTCGGCGTCGCGGGCGGCGCCCGCGATCCGGGCGAGCTGCTTGAAGGTCTTGGAGGTGGCGACGACATGGTCGGGGGCGCCGAAGCGGCTGAACTCGCCGACGGTGCGGGCTATCTCCGCGCGCGCGTGGCGGCGCAGGGCGCGCACCTCGTCCGTCGTCGGCGGGTCCTGGCGCAGCCAGCCCGCGGTGAGGCGGCCGGCGCCGAGCGGCAGGGAGGCGGCCGCGTCCGGTTCCTCGTCGATGCCGTAGGCGATCTCCAGCGAGCCGCCGCCGATGTCGAGGACGAGCAGCTTCCCGGCGGACCAGCCGAACCAGCGGCGGACGGCGAGGAAGGTGAGCCGGGCCTCCTCGGCGCCGCTGAGCACCTGGAGGCGGACGCCGGTCTCGTCGGCGACGCGCGCGAGGACGTCGTCGGCGTTGCGGGCCTCGCGCACGGCGGAGGTGGCGAACGGCAGCAGGTCCTCGACGCCCTTGTCCTCGGCGGCCTGGAGGGCGTCCCGTACGACGGCGACGAGGCTTTCGATGCCCTCGTCGCCGATCGCGCCGCTGTCGTCGAGGAGTTGGGCGAGCCGCAGGTCGGCCTTGTGGGAGTGGGCGGGCAGCGGGCGGGCGCCGGGGTGGGCGTCCACCACCAGCAGATGCACCGTGTTCGAGCCCACGTCCAGGACACCGAGTCTCATGCGCGAAACGCTACTGCCAGAACCCCGGTGCGCGGTGCCCGGACGGCCCTGATGCGACTTACCCTGGACGGGTGCCAAAGACGAAAAAGGCAAAGGTCAACAAGCCTGACAAGCCGCGCAAAGCCGCCAAGGCCCCCAAGAACGACGAGAAGGGCCTCGATTTCGCGCGCGCGTGGGTGGAGTTCCCCGACCCCGCCGACGCCGAGCAGGTCTTCCGCTGCGACCTGACCTGGCTGACCTCCCGCTGGACCTGCATCTTCGGCCAGGGCTGCCAGGGCATCCAGGCGGGCCGCGCGGCCGACGGCTGCTGCACGCTGGGCGCGCACTTCTCCGACGAGGACGACGAGAAGCGGGTCGCCGAGCACGTGGCCCGGCTCACCCCGGACATCTGGCAGCACCACGACGAGGGGCTGCGGGGCGGCTGGGTCTCGGAGGACGAGGAGGGCTCGCGGCAGACGCGTCCCTTCGAGGGCTCGTGCATCTTCCAGAACCGGCCCGGTTTCGAGGGCGGCGCGGGCTGCTCGCTGCACATCCTGGCGCTCAAGGAGGGCCGGGAGCCGCTGGAGACCAAGCCGGACGTGTGCTGGCAGTTGCCGATCCGGCGCACCTACGACTGGATCGACCGCCCCGACGACACCCGCGTCCTCCAGGTGTCCATCGGCGAGTACGACCGGCGCGGCTGGGGTCCCGGCGGCCACGACCTGCACTGGTGGTGCACCTCGGCCACCTCGGCGCACGGCGCGGGCGAGCCGGTCTACGTCTCCTACCGGGCCGAGCTGACCGAGCTGATGGGCAAGGCGGGCTACGACCGTCTGGTCGAGCTGTGCGAACAGCGGCTGGCGTCCCAGTTGCCGCTGGTGGCCCCGCACCCGGCGGACCCGGCCTAGCTGTCCGTCGGACTCGGGGTGTCCTCGTCGTCGCTCGGCGGCGGGGACGACTCCGGCGGGTCGGACGGCGACGGATCGGATGGCTCGGGGTCCGGGCTCGGGGAGGTGCTGGACGGCGGCGGGGACTGGCTGGGCGGGGTGGACGAGGGCGGCGCGGTCGGCGTCGTCGGGTCCGGGCGCGGGGAGCCGGGCTGTGGGCGCGAGGGCGTGGGGGCCGGGCCGTACCCGTCGATGGTGACGACGGCGCCGGCCGGGGCGACGGCCACGCGGGCGCGCCAGTGACCCGAGGGTTCGCGCAGATGGTCGACGTACACCTTGACCGTGACCGAGTCGCCGGGGTCGAGGGTGCCGGCGGACCGGCTCAGGTAGAGCCAGGGCGCGGAGGTGGTCGCGGACCAGCGCACCGAGGCGTCACCGGAGGCGCTGAGGGTGATCAGCGTGGTGTCGCCGTGGTGGGCGGCGGCGACCGCGAGCCGCCCGGCGCCCTTGTCCCCGGCGCCGTTGACGCTGACGACCTCCACGGACACGTCCGACTTGCCCTTCTCGGTGGGCCGGGTGCCGGGCTTCACGCTGGCGTTGCCCGCGTTCTGGTAGCCGCCCGCCGGGTCACCGCCGAGCGCGGCGGGGCCGTCCGCCTCGCGGGATGCGCCGGGGCTGTCGTCGCCGCCGAGCGTGGGCGCGCCCCGGTAGGCGGCCCACAGGGCGAGCACGGGGGCGGCGACCACGGTGGCGACCACGGTCGTGGTGACGGCACGCGCGCGGAGTTTGTCGCGGCGGGCCGCTCGGTCCTTGGGGTCCATCGGGAAGCCGCGCCGGTTGAAGCGCGGGCCGGCGGCGGACCGGGCGCGCGGCGGGTGCGCGAGCGCGGTGTGCAGGGCGGCGCGTGGCGCCGGGAGGACGGGCAGCTCGGCGGGGGTGACCGCGGCGCCGGGCCAGCGGCCGGGGACGGCGCGCTCGGCGGTGCGGCGGCAGCGCGGACAGTCGTCGACGTGCCGGACCAGCTCGCGGCGCAGGGCCGCGCTCAGCATCAACTGGCTGTCGCCGGTGAGGTGGGCCACGCTCGGGCAGCCCCCGGTCTCCACCACGGCGAGGGCGGCGCTGGTGCGCTCGACCTCGCAGGCGGCCGAGGCCAGCAGTTCGCGGGCGGCGGCGGGCTCCAGGCCGAGTACGGCGGCGACCTCGGGGGCGGCGAGCTTGTGCCGGACGGCCAGCTCCAGCGCCTCGCGCTGCTCGGGCGTGGTCCCGGCTGCCTCGGGCCAGGCCAGCAGGGCGAGTTCGCGGCGGCGCAGCTCCTGCACCTCGGCGGGCGGCGCGGGTTCGGGCGCCGGGGTGCCGGGGCCGGGGCGGCCGGCCGCGTGGGTGGCCTGGCGTTTGCGGCGGGCCTGGGCGAGGCCGCGCAGACAGGCCCAGCGGGCCAGGGCGTACAGCCAGGCACGGCGGTCGCCGGGGGCCTGCGGGTCGCGCCGGCCGCGCCGTTCGGCGATGACGAGGACCTCGCTCAGGGCGGCGGTGGCCGCGTCGTGGTCGCACAGCACCGACAGGCAGTAGGTGAACAGGCCGTCCAGATACGCCTCATGGCGCGACGACGCCCGCTGGGCGATGTTCCGCGCCGCGGATCGGTCGCGCGCCTCCCGGTGCGCCCGTTGCGCCCGGTGTGCGCCGGTGGTGCGGGTCGTTGTCTCCGGAGTGCTGCTCATCACCTGTGCGACCGTAGGCGTCGGCGGTGTGCCCCTTCTTGCACCTTGAGCACTTTTAATCCGTACGGGTGAAACGATCCCTCATAAGGGGACACCGGCCGCCGGGGAGCGGGCGCGAACCCGGTGGACGGCATCCGGAACGATCCGCTCCGCGTGCGCCCCGATACCCCGGCGTGCGCCCCCGAGCGCGCGCCGTCGAAGGGCGGGCGGCGGGCGTTGTCGGTGGCGGGGGCTACGGTTTCCGCATGGCCACCCGTACCAAGTCCGCCAAGGAGCGTCCGTCCTACCGCTGCACCGAGTGCGGCTGGCAGACGGCCAAGTGGCTCGGCCGCTGCCCCGAGTGCCAGGCGTGGGGCACGGTCGAGGAGTACGGCGCGCCCGCGGTCCGTACGACGGCGCCGGGCCGCGTCACCAGCTCCGCCCTGCCCATCGGCCAGGTCGACGGCCGCCAGGCCACCGCCCGCACCACCGGCGTCACCGAGCTGGACCGGGTGCTGGGCGGCGGACTCGTGCCCGGCGCGGTGGTGCTGCTCGCGGGCGAGCCGGGCGTCGGCAAGTCCACGCTGTTGCTCGACGTGGCGGCCAAGTCGGCGAGCGAGGAGCACAAGACCCTCTACGTGACCGGCGAGGAGTCGGCGAGCCAGGTCCGGATGCGCGCCGACCGCATCGGCGCCCTGCACGACCACCTCTATCTCGCCGCCGAGACCGATCTGGCCGCCGTTCTGGGCCACTTGGACGCGGTCAAGCCCTCCCTGCTGATCCTGGACTCGGTGCAGACGGTCGCCTCCCCCGAGATCGACGGCGCCCCCGGCGGCATGGCCCAGGTCCGCGAGGTGGCCGGCGCCCTGATCCGCGCCTCCAAGGAGCGCGGCATGTCCACCCTGCTGGTGGGCCATGTCACCAAGGACGGCGCGATCGCGGGCCCCCGCCTGCTGGAGCACCTGGTGGACGTCGTCCTGAGCTTCGAGGGCGACCGGCACGCGCGCCTCCGCCTGGTCCGCGGCGTGAAGAACCGGTACGGGGCGACGGACGAGGTCGGCTGCTTCGAGCTGCACGACGAGGGCATCATCGGCCTCGCCGACCCCAGCGGCCTCTTCCTGACCCGGCGCGCCGAGCCGGTGCCCGGCACCTGTCTGACCGTGACCCTGGAGGGGCGCCGCCCGCTGGTGGCCGAGGTGCAGGCCCTCACCGTGGAGTCCCAGATCCCCTCCCCCCGCCGCACCACCTCCGGCCTGGAGACCTCCCGCGTCTCGATGATGCTGGCGGTGCTGGAACAGCGCGGCCGGATCAGCGCGCTCGGCAAGCGGGACATCTACTCCGCGACCGTCGGCGGGGTGAAGCTGTCCGAGCCCGCCGCCGACCTGGCCATCGCGCTGGCGCTCGCCTCGGCGGCCAGCGACACCCCGTTGCCGAAGAACCTGGTCGCCATCGGTGAGGTGGGTCTCGCGGGCGAGGTCAGACGCGTCACAGGCGTGCAGCGCAGGCTCGCCGAGGCGGCCCGGCTGGGCTTCACGCACGCGCTCGTACCGGGCGATCCGGGCAAGGTCCCGGCCGGGATGAAGGTCGTCGAGGTCGCCGACATGGGCGACGCGCTGCGGGTGCTGCCCCGCTCCCGTCGCCGAGAGGCCCCGCGGGAGACGGAGGACCGCCGGTAGACTTTGCGCAGGTCTCGCCCGTCCGTGCGAAACGCGTGCCATGACGGAAGCGCGTCAGAACCTGCGACCGGAGGAGTGCAGTGGCAGCCAACGACCGGGCAGCAGCTCCCGGAAAGTCCGGTGGGAGTGCCGGTGCCGATGGCCTGATGCGCGCCTCGCTGAGCGCCGTTGCCCCGGGCACGCCCCTGCGCGACGGTCTGGAGCGGGTCCTGCGCGGCAACACCGGCGGACTGATCCTGCTGGGCTGGGACAAGACGGTCGAGGCGATGTGCACCGGCGGTTTCGTGCTGGACGTGGAGTTCACCGCGACCCGGCTGCGCGAGCTGTGCAAGCTGGACGGCGGCATCGTCCTCTCCTCGGACCTGTCGAAGATCCTGCGCGCCGGTGTCCAGCTCGTCCCGGACCCCACGATCCCCACCGAGGAGACCGGCACCCGGCACCGCACCGCCGACCGCGTCTCCAAGCAGGTCGGCTTCCCCGTGGTCTCGGTGTCCCAGTCGATGCGGCTGATCGCGCTGTACGTCGACGGGCAGCGCCGGGTCCTGGAGGACTCGGCGGCGATCCTGTCCCGCGCCAACCAGGCGCTGGCCACGCTGGAGCGGTACAAGCTCCGCCTGGACGAGGTCGCGGGCACGCTGTCCGCGCTGGAGATCGAGGACCTCGTGACGGTCCGGGACGTCTCCGCGGTCGCGCAGCGCCTGGAGATGGTCCGGCGCATCGCCACCGAGATCGCGGAGTACGTGGTCGAGCTGGGTACGGACGGCCGTCTGCTGGCGCTCCAGTTGGAGGAGCTGATCGCCGGGGTCGAGCCGGACCGTGAGCTGGTCGTCCGGGACTACGTGCCCGAGCCGACGGCGAAGCGCTCGCGCACGGTGGAGGAGGCGCTGTTCGAGCTGGACGCGCTGAGCCATGCGGAACTGCTCGAACTGGGCACGGTGGCGCGGGGCATGGGGTACACCGCGTCTCCCGAGTCGCTGGACTCGGCGGTCTCCCCCCGCGGGTTCCGGTTGCTGGCGAAGGTTCCCCGGTTGCCCGGTGCGATCATCGACCGGCTGGTGGAGCACTTCGGTGGTCTGCAGAAGTTGCTCGCCGCCAGCGTGGATGATCTTCAGGCCGTCGACGGCGTGGGGGAGGCTCGGGCTCGCAGCGTGCGGGAGGGGCTCTCGCGGCTGGCGGAGTCCTCGATTCTGGAGCGGTACGTCTAGTTCTCGGGTGCGGGCCGGCTGTGGCTGGTCGCGTAGTTCCCCGCGCCCCTGAGAGCACACAGTGTGCCCGGCGCAGACGCCACCGCGCCCCCGGCCCAGGGCACGACTGCCTGCCTGGCGCCGCCGCTACCTCTAGTCCGCCGACAGGACGAACGACGTCTGGGTCTTGGCGAAGCCCGATGCCTTCGCCTCCAGCAGGTAGGTGCCCGGCTTGGCCTTGCCTGCCGGTGGGGTGGCGCACTTGGCGGCGCTCGGGTGGCGGTCCCACTTCACGGTGTAGGTGATGCTCTCGTCGGCCGGGACGCGGAAGATCAGGCTCTTGGCGCCCTCGGGGCAGTCGTCGGAGGCCCAGTAGGGGTCGTCGCCGTCGGCCGGGGTGATCGCCAGCACCGTGTGCTCGGGGCCGAGGTCGACCTTGCAGTCGCCGGACGAGCTGTTGCGGACGGTGAGTTCGAAGGTGGGGGTCTCGTCGGGCGAGAAGGAGTTGTGCTTGCTGCGCAGGCTCACCGTGACCTTGCCGGGGGCGCAGACCGGGAGCGGGGAGGACGCGGCCAGCGCGTCGCCCGCGCCGACGCTGCCGCCGCCCGTGCCCGACGCCGAGCCCGAACCGCCCGTACCCGAGCCGGAGTCGCCGCCGTCACCGGAGCCGTCCGAGCCGGAGCCGGCGCCCGAGGCACCGTCTCCCGAACCGCCGTCACCGGAGCCGCCACCGCCCGACTCGTCGCGTCCGCCGGGGTGTTGGCTGATCGCGGGACCGGAGGACGTGGGGCCCGGCGTGATCGTGGACGCGGGATTCTTGCCGTCGGGGCCGCCCGCGCCGTTCTTGCCTCCCCCGCCGCCCGACACGACGATCCAGGTGACCACGAGCGCCACCAGGGCGACCACGGACACGATGACGACCCTCCGTCGCCAGTAGATGGAGGAGGGAAGCGGCCCGACCGGATTGCGCAGAGATCCCACGCGGAAACTGTACGAGAGATCATGCCCTCGACTCGCGTCCCCCGCCGCCCTCTCATCAACTTTTCCGGATCATCATCCCGGTAACTTCCCTCGCGCACCGGCATCTTGTGCCGAGCGCGACGCTCCGTGCGCGGGCAGTGACCCACGCGGTCCGCGTGCGGCGTGGCAGGATCGGAAGGCCATGACAGAGAAGCTTCACGCCCCCGTGATCGACTGGTTCGACTCCCACGCCCGCGACCTCCCCTGGCGCCGCCCGGAAGCGGGGCCGTGGGGCGTGATGGTCAGTGAGTTCATGCTCCAGCAGACCCCGGTCAGCCGGGTACTGCCGGTCTACGAGCAGTGGCTCGCCCGCTGGCCCCGCCCGGCCGATCTGGCCAAGGAGCCGCCGGGCGAGGCGGTGCGCGCCTGGGGCCGGCTCGGCTACCCGCGCCGCGCGCTCCGGCTGCACGGCGCGGCCGTCGCCATAACGGAGCGGCACGGCGGGGACGTACCCACCGACCACGCCCAACTGCTGGCGCTGCCCGGCATCGGGGAGTACACCGCCGCCGCCGTGGCCTCCTTCGCCTACGGGCAGCGGCACCCGGTGCTGGACACCAATGTGCGCCGGGTCTTCGCGCGTGCGGTGACCGGGGTCCGCTACCCGCCGAACGCCACCACGGCCGCCGAGCGCAGGCTCGCCCGTGAGCTGCTCCCCGAGGAGGACGGCACGGCCGCGCGCTGGGCGGCGGCGTCCATGGAGCTGGGCGCACTGGTGTGCACGGCGAAGAACGAGGAGTGCCACCGCTGCCCGATCGCCGCGCAGTGCGCCTGGCGGCTCGCGGGCAAGCCGGAGCACGAGGGTCCGCCCCGGCGCGGGCAGACATACGCGGGCACCGACCGTCAGGTGCGCGGGAAGCTGCTCGCGGTACTGCGCGACGCGCACGTGCCGGTGCCGCAGACGGCGCTGGACCGGGTGTGGCACGAGCCGGTGCAGCGGGCACGCGCGCTCGACGGGCTCGTCACGGACGGTCTGGTGGAGCCGCTGCCGGGCGGGATGTACCGGCTGCCGCTCGGCTGACCCACAGGAAGGCCACAGCACCCGGGCCGCCCGCCACGGCCCGGCCCGGCCAACGAACCAGGCCATAACGGGACATGACGGGCGCATTCCTTACCCCGAGCTCACGGCTGTTACACAACCGACGGACAGCCGAGTGCCGGCCGCAGGCTTCCTCGGACAACCCCGTGACAACCGCTCCGTAGCTTCGTTCCGTGCCCGGCGGACCACCGGGCCTGCGGAAGAAGGCCCCGGCGTCAGCCGGGGCGACGGGGAACACGGAAGGCGGTCGGGTCATGGCGCAGGGCGAGGTGCTCGAGTTCGAGGAGTACGTACGGACCCGGCAGGACGCGCTGCTGCGCAGTGCCCGCCGCCTGGTGCCGGACCCGGTGGACGCGCAGGACCTGCTCCAGACCGCGCTGGCCCGCACGTACGGGCGCTGGGACGGCATCGCCGACAAGCGGCTGGCCGACGCCTATCTGCGCCGCGTCATGATCAACACCCGTACGGAGTGGTGGCGGGCGCGCAAGCTGGAGGAGGTCCCGACCGAGCAGCTCCCGGAGGGACCCGTCTCGGACTCCACCGAGCAGTACGCCGACCGCGCCCTGCTGATGGACATCCTGAAGGTGCTCGCTCCCAAGCAGCGAAGTGTCGTGGTGCTGCGACACTGGGAGCAGATGTCCACGGAAGAGACGGCCGCGGCCCTCGGCATGTCCGCGGGCACGGTCAAGAGCACGCTGCACCGGGCGCTCGCCCGGCTCCGCGAGGAGCTGGAGGCCCGCGATCTGGATGCACGCGCGCTGGAGCGTGAGGAGCGGGAGCGTTGCGCGGCCTGAACAGGGGGCCCAGACGTGTCCGAGGCGTACGTGCGGTGATCCTGGCGGTGGCCGGGATCGCCGCCGTCGGACTTTCCGCGACCGCCTGCGGCGCCGGTGGCACCGGGGCCCGGGACGAGGGCCCGGCGCACGCCTCCGCCGTCGCCGGCGCGGCACCCGCCTCCCCCTCCCCCAGCCCGGCGGCCGGCTACCACCGCGTGGACGCGGTGAGCATGCTCAAGCGGGACCCGGCGGTCTCGGCGGCCGTCAAGCACGAGCTGAAGCCGTGCGGCAGCGGCGACGACTACCCCGTCGACGTCTCCTACGGCGACCTGACCGACTCGGACCGCTCCGACGTCGTGGTCAACGTGCTGACCTGCGCCGACGCGGTGGGGATCGGCGCGTATGTGTACCGGGAGAGCGGGGGCTCGTACCGGAACGTGTTCAAGACCGAGGAGTCGCCGGTCTACGCGGAGATCGACCAGGGCGCGCTGACCGTGACCAAGCAGGTGTACAGCAGGGGGGACCCCATCTCCAGCCCCTCCGGCGAGGACGTCGTCCCCTATACGTGGAAGGCGGGCCGGTTCGTGCCGGGCAAGCCCGTGCACACGGACTACAGCGGGGCGGTGGGCCACGACCCGAGCCCCGTGCCCGGCGACTGACGCACGCCCCGACCACGAGGACCCACGAGGACTGAGAGCACCGGATGCCAGAGCACACCCACGTCCTGTTCGTCGAGGACGACGACGTCATCCGTGAGGCCACCCAGCTCGCCCTGGAGCGGGACGGCTTCGCGGTCACCGCCATGCCCGACGGACTGTCGGGTTTGGAGGCGTTCCGCGCCGACCGGCCCGACATCGCACTGCTGGACGTGATGGTGCCGGGGCTGGACGGGGTCAGCCTGTGCCGCCGCATCCGGGACGAGTCGACGGTGCCGGTGATCATGCTGTCGGCGCGGGCGGACTCCATCGACGTGGTGCTGGGCCTGGAGGCGGGCGCCGACGACTACGTGACCAAGCCGTTCGACGGCGCGGTGCTGGTCGCCCGCATCCGGGCGGTGCTGCGCCGCTTCGGGCACGCCGGGCTTCCGTCCGGTGCCGGGGCGGACGGCCCGGCGGACAGCGACGGGGTGCTGACCTTCGGCGAGCTGGAGGTGGACACCGAGGGCATGGAGGTGCGGCGGGCCGGGCAGCCGGTGGCGCTCACCCCGACCGAGATGCGGCTGCTGCTGGAGTTCTCCGGCGCGCCGGGCACCGTGCTCTCCCGCGACAAGCTGCTGGAGCGGGTCTGGGACTACGGCTGGGGCGGGGACACCCGCGTGGTCGACGTCCATGTGCAGCGGCTGCGGCAGAAGATCGGCCAGGACCGGATCGAGACGGTCCGCGGCTTCGGCTACAAGCTGCGGGGCTGATGGCGGTCATGCGGAGTCTCTTCGGACGTCCGGTGCGGCGGGTGGCGGGCGTCGGCCTGCGCACCGGTCTGCGATGGAAGCTGAGCGCGGCCATCGCGCTGGTCGCGGGGCTGGTGGCCATCGCGCTGAGCCTGGTCGTGCACAACGCGGCCCGGGTCTCCATGCTGGACAACGCCCGTGACCTGGCCAACCAGCGGGTCCAGCTCGCCCAGCGCAACTACGAACTCGCCGGGCGGCCCAACTTCCCCAGCATCAAGATCGACGATCCTGCCCTCCCGGCCGAGCTGCGGGCCAAGGTGGAGGAGGGGCGCCGGGCCAGTTATGTCAGCGACACGGGCAGCGGCGAGCCGGACATCTGGGCCGCGGTGCCGGTCAAGAACGGGCATGTGCTCTCGCTGCACGGCGCCTTCCCGGACAAGTCGGCGGACGTGCTGGCCGACCTCGACCAGGCGCTCCTCATCGGCTCCATCGCGGTGGTCCTCGGCGGCAGCGCGCTCGGCGTGGTGATCGGCGGCCAGCTCTCCCGGCGCCTGCGCAAGGCCGCGGCCGCCGCGAACCGGCTGGCGACCGGCGAGACCGACGTACGGGTACGGGAGGCCATCGGCGGGGTGGTCCGGGACGAGGCCGACGACCTGGCCCGCGCGGTGGACGCCATGGCGGACGCGCTGCGCCAGCGGCTGGAGGCGGAGCGGCGGGTCACGGCCGACATCGCGCACGAGCTGCGTACCCCGGTGACCGGGCTGCTCACGGCCGCCGAGCTGCTGCCGCCCGGCCGGCCCACGGAGCTGGTGCTGGACCGGGCCAAGGCCATGCGCACCCTGGTGGAGGACGTGCTGGAGGTGGCCCGGCTGGACGGGGCCTCGGAGCGGGCCGAGCTGCAGGACATCATGCTGGGCGAGTTCGTCGCCCGGCGCGTGGCGGCGAAGGACCCGGACATCGCGGTACGGGTGGTGCACGAGTCCGAGGTCACCACCGACCCGCGCCGGCTGGAGCGGGTGCTGCTCAACCTGCTGACCAACGCCGCCCGGCACGGTGAGCCGCCCATCGAGGTGACCGTCGAGGGCCGGGTGATCCGGATACGCGACCACGGCCCCGGCTTCCCCGAGGCACTCCTCGCGGAGGGCCCGCTGCGTTTCCGTACCGGCAGCGAGGACCGCGCCGGCCAGGGCCACGGCCTCGGCCTCACCATCGCCGCCGGCCAGGCCCGCGTCCTCGGCGCCCGCCTCACCTTCCGCAACATCCGCCCCCACGGCGAGGGCGCGGTGGCCGTCCTCTGGCTCCCGGAACACGCCCCGACGGCGACGGGCAGCTACACGGTGCCGCCGACCCTGCGGAGCTGAACGCCGAAAGGCCCCCCGACCGGTGGTCGGGGGGCCTTTTCAGTGGTCGGTCAGACCGCTTCGATCGCCGGCGCCGGAATCGCGTCCGTGGGCTCGGTCGACGGCTTCTGGGGGCCGCCGCGCAGCGGGACCTCCTTGACGAAGACGGCCGCGACCAGGACCACGACGGCGATGACGGAGCCGAGGAGGAACGCGGAGTGCGTGCCCGCGGACACCGCGTGCTGGTACGCCTCCCGCGCCGCGACCGGCAGCTTGGCCAGGCTGGCCGCGTCGAGCTGAGCGGACTTCTCGGTGATGCCCTTGCCCAGCGCACCGGCGCGCTCGGTCATCACGTCCTGTACCCGGTTGTTGAACAGCGCGCCCATGACGGCCACGCCGAACGAGGAGCCGAGGGTACGGAACAGGGTGGCGGAGGAGGACGCGACGCCCATGTCCTTCATCTCCACGCTGTTCTGCGCGACCAGCATGGTCACCTGCATCAGGCAGCCCATGCCCGCGCCGACCACGGCCATGTAGATCCCGGAGGTCAGCCGGGTGGTGTCCGTGTCCATCGTGGACATCAGGTACAGCCCGATGATCATCAGCACACCACCGACGACCGGGAAGACCTTGTAGCGTCCGCTGTTCGTGGTGACCCGGCCCGCGACCATCGAGGTCACCAGCATCGCGCCGAGCATCGGCAGGAGCAGCAGCCCGGAGTTGGTGGCGGAGGCGCCCTGCACGGCCTGCTGGTACAGCGGCAGGAAGAGCGTCGCGCCGAACATCACGAAGCCGGTGACGAAGCCGATGAGGGACATCAGGGTGAAGTTGAGGCTCTTGAAGATGTGCAGCGGCAGCACCGGCTCGGCGGCCTTGGTCTGCCAGAACACGAACCCGACCAGCGAGACCACACCGAGGGCGGTCAGCTCCATGATCCGCGCGGAGGTCCAGGCGTACTCGGTGCCGCCCCACGTGGTGACCAGCACGATCGCGGTGATACCGACGGTCAGCAGGACCACGCCGAGGTAGTCGATGCCCGCCTTGGCCCGCTTCTTCGGCAGGTGCAGCACGGCCGAGACCAGCGCCAGCGCGAACGCGCCGAGCGGCAGGTTGATGTAGAAGGTCCAGCGCCAGCCCCAGTTGTCGGTGATGGTGCCACCGACCAGCGGGCCGCCGATCATCGCCAGCGCCATGACGCCGGCCATCATGCCCTGGTACTTGCCCCGCTCACGCGGCGGGATCAGGTCGCCGATGATCGCCATGACGCCGACCATCAGACCACCGGCGCCCAGACCCTGGACGGCCCGGAACGCGATCAGCTCGCCCATGCCCTGGGCCATGCCGCTCAGCGCGGAGCCGATCAGGAAGATCACGATCGAGCCGAGGAAGGCGCCCTTGCGCCCGTACATGTCACCGATCTTGCCCCAGACGGGGGTCGAGGCCGCGGTGGCGAGGGTGTACCCCGTCACGACCCAGGACAGGTGCTCGAGCCCGCCCAGGTCGCCCACGATGGTGGGCATCGCGGTGCCCACGATCATGTTGTCCAGCATCGCCAGCATCATGGCGATCATGAGCGCGAGCAGGACCACTCGTACGCTCTTCGGCTGCTTCTCCTGCTGCTCGGGCTCCGCCTGGCCCGCGTTGGCCGTCTGCGTGTCCGCCATTTCTCCCACTCCCCCTGGCGGCTGCTACTTACTTGCCGCCCGGCTAGTTCACTATGCTGGAAGGTAGCCTGCTACTAGCCGGGCGTCAAGTAAGTTTCCGCGGGAGCGGGGGGAGTACGAGGATGGGCGACACCATGGACGGCACCAAGCAGCAGCGCCGCGGGAACACCCGCCAGCGCATCCAGGACGTCGCGCTCGAACTCTTCGCGGAGCAGGGGTACGAGAAGACCTCCCTGCGCGAGATCGCGGAGCACCTCGATGTCACCAAGGCGGCTCTCTACTACCACTTCAAGACCAAGGAAGAGATCATCGTCAGTCTCTTCGCGGATCTGACGCAGCCGATCGAGGACCTGATCGAGTGGGGCCGCAGCCAGCCGCACACCCTTCAGACCAAGCAGGAGATCGTACGGCGCTACAGCGCGGCGCTGGCCGGGGCGCAGCCGCTCTTCCGGTTCATGCAGGAGAACCAGGCGACGGTGCGGGAACTGCGCATCGGGGACACGTTCAAGGAACGCATGAAGGGCCTCAGGGACATCATCATCGATCCCGAGGCCGAGCTGGTGGACCAGGTCCGCTCGATCAGCGCGCTCTTCACGCTGCACGCCGGCATGTTCGTGATGGCGGACCTGGAAGGCGACCCCGAGAAGAAGCGCGAAGCGGTTCTCGAAGTCGCCGTGGATCTGGTGACGCAGGCGCACGAGGGCGCCCGCGGCAGGCAGTAGTCCGGACATCCATGGTCCGGACTACCGGCGGTGGCCCGTGAGGGCCGGGGGGCGGTGGCCCAGGGCTCAGACGTGGACGCCGTGGGACCGCAGGAAGGTGACCGGGTTGACGGCCGAGCCGTAGTTCGGCGTGTTACGGATCTCGAAGTGCAGGTGCGGGCCGGTGGAGTTACCGGTGCTGCCCGACTTGGCTATGTGCTGGCCGGTCTTGACGACCTGGCCGATCTTGACGTCGACACGGGACAGGTGGGCGTACTGCGAGTACAGACCGTTGCCGTGCTTGATGACGATGGCGTTGCCGTACGCGGGGCCGTCACCGGCGCCGTTGGGGCCGGCCTTGACGACGGTGCCGCCGTGGGCCGCGAGGACCTCGGTGCCGGTGGGCACCGCGAAGTCCTGACCGCTGTGCTTGTGCGCCCAGTGGCTGCCGCCCTGGTCGAAGCTGGCGGAGAGGGTGTACTTCTTCACCGGGTCGACCCAGGAGGTCGCGGAGGCGGAGGCGGCGCTGGCAACCCCGCCACCCAGCACGGCCGCGGCGCCGACACCGGCGGCCAGGACGGCCACGCGAGTGCGGAGCGCGGACGTACGGACAGACGTGGAACGCTTGAACATCGATACCTCGTGAACTCGGAGACAGAGAGCCACCCGGCGTACGGATGTTTCACCGTGTGCCGGGCGGGACTCCACATTGGTAACCCCTCACCCCATCCGGGTTCAAAGGGCCCATCTACGGCATGAGGTAGTAGAAGTATCCGAAATCGGTCATCTCTTGACAGGCCAGGCAACCCGGAGCCACCAGGCGGTACGGCCTGCCGGTATCACTCAGGGTTTCGATGTGTACGTCAGGGTTTGTACCGGTTTGCAATACCACTATCCCGGCTAGTACCGGACATTTCGCCTGTGCGGCATGTCACCGGCGGGCCGAGTCCGGGACTCCATAAATGTGACGCGCGCCTCTAGCAACCTACCGTCCGGTAACCCTACGGTTCCCCTCGCGCCACCCGCTCCGCAGAGCATGCACTGCACCGTACGGACGCGAGAGGACCCCCTTCATGACCAGACGCCCCTGGGCGCGCCGGACCGCCGCCGTCGCCGTCTCCACCGCCGCGCTCACCGCGCTCGCCACCCCCGCCGAGGCCGCCACCCCGGCCACCGCCGCCGCCGTCGACTACGCCACCTGGCAGCAGGACTGCGGGCGGGTGATGGACGAGGCCCTCCCCTACATCCAAAGCCGCGCGGCCGCCGGCGCCACCGAGAAGCAGGCCATCGTCCTGGACGTGGACAACACCACCCTGGAGACCGACTTCGGCTTCCAGTACCCGCAGCCCGCCAACCGCCCGGTCCTGAAGGTCGCCCAGTACGCCCAGGACCACGGCGTCGCCCTCATCTTCGTCACCGCGCGCCCCGGCATCCTGCACTGGCCCACGTCCTACAACCTCGAACACGACGGCTACCGCGTCACCGACCTCCGCGTACGCGGTCTCGCCGACCTCTTCAAGGACGTCGCCGCCTACAAGACCGCCCAGCGGGCCGACATCGAACGCCAGGGCTACACGATCATCGCCAACATCGGCAACAGCGCGTCGGACCTGAGCGGCGGGCACGCGGAGAGGACGTTCAAACTCCCGGACTACGACGGGCAGTTGTCCTGACCTGACCCGAATTTCCTGGCTAGGCTCCATCCCGACGACGGGGGTGACGGATGGAGCCGACGGCCATCGGCGGCAAGGTGGCCTCCGGGCTGCTCGCCTCGCTGCTGAAGAAGGTGTTCCCGGCGGACGGCCCCGGCGCCGGGCTGGTCCCGAAGCCCGTGCGGCTGAGCGGCCGGGTCTCCCTCGGCGGGGAGAAGCGGCACCTGGGCGGGCCGCCCCGGAGTCCGACGGGCTCTCCGCCGACGCCCGCCTGTTCCTGGACGGGTCACCGAGTGGGCCTGCGGCCAGATCCTCGATTTCTTCAGCCGCCGCTCCACCTTCGTGGCCGGACGGTCGTCGAACAGAGCCGCGCGCAGGCCCGTACGGTCGCCGGGGTCGAGGAGTTGCTGGTCCGGACCCGCAGCTCCCGATACCCGGGACCGCGACTTCGAGAGCAACTGCCGTCCCCCGCACGGTTCCTGACGGCCGTCGGCTGCCCGCGCGACGGGGCTCAGCCGGACGGGTGGGAGTACCGGGTACTGGCCGCGTACCGGGCCCAGTTGCTCGACGCGGTCCGCACGAAGCCGGACTTGGGGCGCCTTGCCACCAACCCCCTGATGTGCGGCCTGATCTGCGCGCTGCACCGTGACCGCCGGGGTTATCTCCCGCACGGCCGCAAGGAGTTGTACGAGTCGGCCCTCTCCATGCTGCTCACGCGCCGCGACCGGGAACGGGACATGGCCGTCCCGGAGTTGAGCGAGGAACCCCAACTCCAGCTTTGCAAAGGCTGGCGTACTGGCTGATCCGCAACGGCCGCACCGAACTCGATGGGACCGCGCGGAATCCATCATCACGGAGGGCCTGCCGTCGGTGCCGGCGGCGTCGACGCTGGGGGATGCGGCGGCCGTACTACGCCATTTCCTCATCCGCACCGGCCTGTTGCTCACCCCGGCCCCCGACACCCTCCACTTCGTCCACCGCACCTTCCAGAACTACCTGGGCGCGCGAGCCGCCGTAGAGGCAGGCGACTTCGGCTTGTTGGCCGAGCACGCGTGTGACGACCAGTGGTCCGACGTCATCCGCACGGGCGGTGCCGCTGTCGAAGCGGTACGTCGACCATCCTTCGTCCCGGGTGCGATTCCACCTGATGCCGGCCTGGGACCGCTTCGACCCAGCCGGATATGCCGACGAAGTGCTTGCTCAAATGGACACCCAGGACTTTCTCGTCAGGGTGTCCTCTCCCGAGACCTTGTGTGCTCTTCCTCGGCTCGGTCCGCGACCTCGACTGGCATTCGCGGGTCCGCGCCGCCTGGCAGACATCATCCGAGCGCTTCCGGAAGGGGTACGAAAGATCAGTCTGTCGAAGAATCCATTGCTTCAGGATCTGCGATCACTCACCACCCAGGGCTCCCGCGATCAAGTCAGTCTTTCGGCTTGTCCGGAGTTGGCCGGCCTCTCCCCGCTGGTCGATCTGGGGCTCACCGAGTTGTATCTGCACGGTCTGGACGGCGTCTCCGGACCAGACCGCCTCACGACCTTGCGAGACCGGTAGCAGTCCTGGACACGAGTGCGTATGACCAGGACTTCCCGGACCTTGAGAGATAACGACCTCGCGGCCCCATGACGTCGCCCTCTGAAAAACACCGAAAGGGACCGGCGCCCAAAGGCACCGGTCCCTTTCGGACCTACGCGAACCCCCGGAGGGCTACGCGTCCTTGCTCAGGTTCGGACCGCCGCCCGCCGCCTGCTCGATCGGCGGGGCGTCCGGGAGGGCGGCCTTTTCCTCGCCGCGGAAGGTGAAGGTCTGGTTCTCGCCCTCGCCCTCCGTGTCGACGACCACGATGTGACCGGGACGCAGCTCGCCGAAGAGGATCTTCTCCGAGAGGGTGTCCTCGACCTCGCGCTGGATCGTGCGACGCAGCGGACGCGCACCCAGCACCGGGTCGTAACCCTTCTTGGCGAGGAGCTCCTTGGCGGACTGGGAGAGCTCGAGGCCCATGTCCCGGTCCTTGAGGCGCTCGTCCACCTTGCCGACCATCAGGTCGACGATCCGGAGGATGTCCGCCTGGGTGAGCTGCGGGAAGACGACCACGTCGTCGACGCGGTTGAGGAACTCGGGACGGAAGTGCTGCTTCAGCTCGTCCGACACCTTGTTCTTCATGCGCTCGTAGTTGGTCTTCGTGTCGCCGGAGGCGGCGAAGCCCAGGTTGAAGCCCTTGGAGATGTCCCGCGTGCCGAGGTTGGTCGTCATGATGATGACCGTGTTCTTGAAGTCCACGACCCGGCCCTGGGAGTCGGTCAGACGACCGTCCTCCAGGATCTGCAGCAGCGAGTTGAAGATGTCCGGGTGGGCCTTCTCGACCTCGTCGAAGAGGACGACGGAGAACGGCTTGCGGCGCACCTTCTCGGTGAGCTGGCCACCCTCCTCGTAACCCACGTAACCGGGGGGCGAGCCGAAGAGCCGCGAGACCGTGTGCTTCTCGCTGAACTCCGACATGTCGAGGGAGATCAGCGCGTCCTCGTCACCGAAGAGGAACTCGGCGAGCGCCTTGGACAGCTCGGTCTTACCGACACCGGACGGACCGGCGAAGATGAACGAGCCACCGGGACGCTTCGGGTCCTTCAGGCCGGCACGGGTACGGCGGATCGCCTTGGACAGCGCCTTGACGGCGTCGACCTGGCCGATGACCCGCTTGTGCAGCTCCTCCTCCATGCGGAGCAGGCGGCTGGACTCCTCCTCGGTCAGCTTGAAGACCGGGATGCCCGTGGCCGTGGCGAGGACCTCGGCGATCAGCTCGCCGTCGACCTCGGCGACGACGTCCATGTCGCCGGCCTTCCACTCCTTCTCCCGCTTGGCCTTGGCGGCAAGGAGCTGCTTCTCCTTGTCGCGCAGGGAGGCGGCCTTCTCGAAGTCCTGCGAGTCGATCGCGGACTCCTTGTCCCGGCGGACACCGGCGATCTTCTCGTCGAACTCGCGGAGGTCCGGCGGCGCGGTCATCCGGCGGATGCGCATCCGGGAACCGGCCTCGTCGATCAGGTCGATCGCCTTGTCCGGCAGGAAGCGGTCCGAGATGTACCGGTCGGCCAGGGTGGCGGCCTGGACCAGCGCCTCGTCGGTGATGGAGACGCGGTGGTGCGCCTCGTACCGGTCGCGCAGGCCCTTGAGGATCTCGATCGTGTGCGGCAGCGACGGCTCCGCGACCTGGATCGGCTGGAAGCGGCGCTCGAGGGCCGCGTCCTTCTCCAGGTGCTTGCGGTACTCGTCCAGCGTGGTGGCACCGATGGTCTGGAGCTCACCGCGGGCCAGCATCGGCTTGAGGATGGAGGCGGCGTCGATCGCGCCCTCGGCGGCGCCCGCACCGACCAGCGTGTGCAGCTCGTCGATGAACAGGATGATGTCGCCGCGGGTGCGGATCTCCTTGAGCACCTTCTTCAGGCGCTCCTCGAAGTCACCGCGGTAACGGGAGCCGGCCACCAGGGCACCGAGGTCCAGGGTGTAGAGGTGCTTGTCCTTGAGGGTCTCGGGCACCTCACCCTTGACGATGGCCTGGGCGAGGCCCTCGACGACGGCGGTCTTGCCGACGCCGGGCTCACCGATCAGCACCGGGTTGTTCTTCGTACGGCGGGACAGCACCTGCATGACCCGCTCGATCTCCTTCTCGCGCCCGATGACCGGGTCGAGCTTGGTTTCACGAGCGGCCTGGGTGAGGTTCCGGCCGAACTGGTCCAGGACGAGGGAGGTCGAGGGGGTGCCCTCGGCCGGGCCGCCTGCGGCCGCGGTCTCCTTGCCCTGGTAACCGGAGAGCAACTGGATGACCTGCTGGCGCACCCGGTTGAGGTCTGCGCCCAGCTTGACCAGGACCTGGGCGGCGACGCCCTCGCCCTCACGGATCAGGCCGAGCAGGATGTGCTCGGTGCCGATGTAGTTGTGGCCGAGCTGAAGGGCCTCGCGGAGCGAAAGCTCCAGGACCTTCTTGGCACGGGGGGTGAAGGGGATGTGGCCGGACGGGGCCTGCTGGCCCTGACCGATGATCTCCTCCACCTGCTGACGGACCGCCTCAAGCGAAATGCCGAGGCTCTCCAGGGCCTTAGCGGCGACACCTTCACCCTCGTGGATGAGACCCAGGAGGATGTGCTCGGTGCCGATGTAGTTGTGGTTGAGCATCCGGGCTTCTTCCTGAGCCAGGACGACAACCCGCCGCGCGCGGTCGGTGAACCTCTCGAACATCGTTAATCGCTCCTCAGAGCGGTCAGGCAGTGGGGGGAACTTCCCCTCCCTGTCCTTCCGCAGCTTAGTCCCGCAAGCGGGGACCGCTCATTCCAACTGCCGACACCGTCGATGGCCTCCTGACCCCGAACGCCGACATCTGCTCCAACTCGATGGTGCGAGACGATGTTCCCGCAGGCCAGGCAGTTACCCCACTCGCCGTTCCGCCGATGGCGAACGTGAGACGGCCTTTCCTGCGTGTCGCCCCCTCCCACTAGGCATGTCTTACCCGCGGTGACGGGCGGTCCATGCCGCGCGCACCCTTTCCCTCCGCTATGGGCGAACAACCTCACGACTCCGGGTGCGCCCCTGCGCTCCCCCTCGGCGCACACAACGTGACCGTCCGGACGCTCAGCGTAACTCTTGGGGTGCTTCGGCGGTTGCACCTGGCATGGCTGGCTCAATTCCCCCGGCATCCTCCCCGGCGTCGTCCGCGCCGCCCTTCCCGCGCCCGAGGCGTCCGCTCGGCCCGCCCCCCGAGGCGGCGGCCCGGCACTGGTACGAACGCGTGCTGGGCTGGGCGACGGCGCCGGGGACGCCGCTGCGGCTGGTGACGGGAGTGCGCTTCGACGTGCTGGACGTCCCGGCCGAGGCGGGGGCGGTGGCGCTCAGGCATCTGGCGCCGGAGTCCCCGGTGGTCCTCATGGGCGGCCGGATGCGGCTGCTGGTGGCCGCGGGCAGCGCGGAGGAGCTGCCGGGGCTGCTCGACTGGCTGGAGTGGGGGGCGCTGGCGCTGGACCTGCGGGCGCTGGGCGCCGGGGGCCTGACGGAGGCGCCCGCGCAGCCCGTGCGGGCCGTGGGCGCGGCGGTACCGCGGCCGGGCGTCGGGGCCTTGCAGGGGGCCGCCGTATGGCTGCGGCCCCCCGAGCCGGGGCGCGATATGGAGGCGGCGCTGCCCGCGCTGCCGTCCTTCGAGGGCGTCAAGGGTGCCCCCGACCTCGTACGGCTGGTGGACACCGTGGCGGCGCAGTGCCATCGGGTCCGGCTGCGGCGGGGCGCCGGGCCCCGTTCGCGGGGGCGTGATCAGCCGTTGGCCTTCTCGTAGGCCTCGCGGATGGACGCGGGAACGCGGCCGCGGTCGTTCACGTCGTAGCCGTTCTCCTTGGCCCAGGCGCGGATGGCCGCGGTGTCCTGGTTGCCACCGGAAGCGGCGCGGGCCTTGCCGCGGCCACCGGAGGAACGGCCACCGGTACGCCGGCCGCCCTTCACATACGCGTCGAGAAGGCCGCGCAGCTTGTCCGCATTGGCGGTCGTGAGGTCGATCTCGTACGTCTTGCCGTCCAACGCGAACGTCACGGTCTCGTCAGCCTCGCCGCCGTCGAGGTCGTCGACAAGAAGGACCTGAACCTTCTGTGCCACGGGATTTCCTTTCATCGAAAACGTGAGGGCGGGGAGGTCCGCAGCGTACGCCGTTTAGCCGCCCCTGTTATATGCAGTGCAGCAGTACGCCGGAAAGCAAACCGCTTTTGCCGGAAAAACACAAACCCTCGGGGAGAGGCCCCACGCCCTCTCGCGTCCGGAAACGTGCGCGTTTCGGACATAGGGAACCGGGGCATTGGCGATCACAGATGCAGAAGCATCCGGCTGTTGCCCAAGGTGTTGGGTTTCACTCGTTCGAGACCGAGGAACTCCGCGACGCCCTCGTCATAGGAGCGCAACAGCTCCGCGTACACATCGGGGTCGACCGGTGTCTCACCGATCTCCACGAAGCCGTGCTTGGTGAAGAAGTCGACTTCGAAGGTCAGACAGAAAACCCGGCGAACGCCGAGCCGGCGCGCGGTGTCGAGCAACTTCCCCAGCAGCCGGTGGCCCACTCCGGCGCCCTTGAGGGCGGGGTTCACCGCGAGAGTGCGGACTTCCGCGAGGTCTTCCCACATGACGTGCAAGGCGCCACAGCCGACGACCTCGGCGTTGTCGTCGCGTTCCGCGACCCAGAACTCCTGGATGTCCTCGTAAAGGGTGACCGTGGCTTTGTCGAGCAGGATGCGGTCACGCGAGTAGGCGTCGAGGAGTCGGCGGACAGCGGGAACATCGCTGGTCCGGGCACGCCGGACGGTGACGGCATTCGCGGAGACTTCGGGGCTCTTCGCTGACATGAGCGGACGCTATCGCCCGCCGGTCTCCTCCGCCGAACCGGGGTTCTCGCGCGTTTGCGGCCCTTGGACGATACGGATGGCGTCGCTGAGGGCCTGGCGCTGTTCCTCGCTCATCATCCCGAAGAACGCGACGAGAGCGGCGGCCGGGTTGTCGCTCTGCGACCAGGCGTCGTTCATGAGCGCGGCCGCGTAGGCGGCTCTGGTGGAGACGGCCTCATATCGATAGGCACGCCCTTCCGCCTCACGGCGGACCCAGCCCTTCTGATGGAGATTGTCCAAAACCGTCATGACGGTGGTGTACGCGATCGAGCGTTCCTGCTGGATGTCTTCCAGGACTTCCCGGACGGTCACCGGGCGGTTCCACTTCCACACCCGTGACATGACGGCGTCTTCGAGATCTCCCAGGGGACGAGGCACAAAGCAAATAATAGTGGGAGATCCCGCCGAAGCGGTGCCGACGTGCGCGTTCACCGCGAAGGCGAACAAAAAGGGCGCACGGCCTACAGGCCGTGCGCCCTGAGATGGCGCGGAAGGGGTGCGGGGGTGGCTCAGGCGTCGCCGTGGGCGGCCTGGCGGGCGTTCTCCGCGCGGGCGAGGGCGGCGTCGACGGCCGCGTCCTCCTTGCCCTTGGCCGCCCCGCCCTGAGTCTTGACGATCACCCGGACCACCCCGATGAAGAGGGCGGCCATGACGAAGGGGGGCACCAGCGCGGAGACGTAGTCCATGGCTCCAGAGTAGCCACGCGGGGCGGCCGGGCCGGGGCGGGGTGGGCCTTATGTCCTCCCCGCCCCATAGGGCCAGGTCAGCCCGCGGCGAGGTGGTGGGCGCGGTCCTGGCCGGCGGGCGGCGACTGCGGTTTGCGGCGCGGGAAGACCTCGCCGGGGGTGGGGACGGGGCGCTTGGGGGCGGCCGGTGCGGCGGGGCCCTCGCCGGGGCGCGGGGCCGGGGGCCGGGCGGGCTCCTCCGCGGGCTTCTGAGGGGCTTCCCCGGACTCGTCGGCCCCGGTGGGCCCGGAGTCCTCCGCGCCGCCCGGGAGGGCCAGCAGACGGGCGCGGGAGGGCGGTGCGGCGGGCGCGGGGACGGTGGGCGTGCCCGTGGCGAAGCGGGCGCGGACGCTTTGCCCGACCAGGCCCTGACAGTGGGCCAGCAGGGCGGCGGCCAGCGGGTTGCCGCGCAGTGCGCGCAGCGCGGCGAGGTCGTCCGGGGCGGGCCGGTGCCCGGCGCCGAGCGCCTCCTGGAGCAGGGCTAGGTAGCCGGCCGCGGTGCCGGGCAGGGCGGCTCGGTAGCGGCCCAGGTCGGCCAGGAGGAAGGCGCGCAGGCGAGCCGCTTCGTCCAGTGCCTCGTCGACCGACTCGGCGAGGCGGAAGCAGTCCTGCACGTCCTCGGCACAGGCCGTGCCGGGGTGGAGGGCGAGGGCGAGGGCGCGGCGGAGCACACGCAGCTCCTCCGCGCCGAACACCATGCCGCCGCGAGTTCCGTATGGCGTGGGCATGCGGCGACGCTACCGCTAATCGGACAAAAGCTACAGAATGGGACGTGTTGTAACGCGTGTCGGACCCAGGGTTCCCCCGCCCGGCCCTGAGTCCCACGCGCGCCCGGCTACCTGCGCGGCACGTTGCGCTCGTAGACCAGTCGCAGGCCGATCAGGGTGAGCCAGGGCTGGTGCTCGTCGATCACCGAGGACTCGCCCAGCACCATCGGCGCCAGACCGCCGGTGGCGATCACGGTGACGTCGTCGGGGTCGTCGGCCAGCTCGCGTGCCATCCGGCCGACCACGCCGTCCACCTGGCCGGCGAAGCCGTAGACGATGCCCGACTGCATGGCCTCGACGGTGCTCTTGCCGATCACGTTGCGCGGGCGGGCCACCTCGATCTTGCGGAGCTGCGCGGCCTTGACGCCGAGCGCCTCCACCGAGATCTCGATGCCGGGGGCGATGACCCCGCCGACGTACTCCCCGCGCGCGGAGATCGCGTCGAAGGTGGTCGCGGTGCCGAAGTCGACCACGATCGCCGGGCCGCCGTACAGCTCGTTGGCGGCGACCGTGTTGATGATGCGGTCGGCGCCGACCTCCTTGGGGTTGTCGAACTGGACCGGCACCCCGGTCTTGACGCCGGGCTCGACCAGCACCGCGGGCACGTCGCCGTAGTAGCGGCGGGTGACCTCGCGCAGCTCGTGCAGCACCGACGGCACCGTGGCGCAGATGGCGATGCCGTGGATGCCGTCGCCCAGTTCCTCGCCGAGCAGCGGGTGCGTGCCCATCAGGCCCTGGAGCAGCACCGCCAGCTCGTCGGCCGTGCGGCGCGGGTCGGTGGACACGCGCCAGTGCTCGACGATGTCCTCGCCGTCGAAGAGACCGAGGACGGTGTGGGTGTTGCCGACGTCGATCGTGAGCAGCATCCGGGTCACTCCGCCGGGCGCAGGTCCAGGCCGATGTCGAGCACCGGCGAGGAGTGGGTGAGGGCGCCGACGGCCAGGAAGTCCACGCCGGTGTCGGCGTAGGCGCGGGCGTTCTCCAGGGTGAGCCGCCCGGACGCCTCCAGCTCGGCGCGGCCGGCCGTGAGGGTGACGGCCTCGGCGCACTCGCCGGGGGTGAAGTTGTCCAGCAGGATCAGGTCGGCGCCCGCCTCGACGGCCTCGTGGAGCTGGTGCAGGGTGTCGACCTCGACCTCGACGGGGAGGTCCGGGAAGGTCTCCCGTACGGCCTTGAACGCCTCGGCCACACCGCCCGCGGCGAGGACGTGGTTGTCCTTGACCAGGGCGGCGTCGGAGAGCGACATGCGGTGGTTGACGCCGCCGCCGCAGCGCACCGCGTACTTCTCCAGCGAGCGCAGGCCGGGGGTGGTCTTGCGGGTGTCGCGCACGCGCGTGCGGCTGCCCTCCAGCACGTCGGCCCACGCGCGCGTGGCGGACGCGATGCCGGACATGCGGCCCAGGATGTTCAGGGCGCTGCGCTCGGCGGTGAGCAGGTCGCGGGTGCGGGTGGTGACCGACAGCAGGCGCTGGCCGGCCTCGATCAGGTCGCCGTCCTCGACGTGCCGCTCGACCTCGAACTCGTCCTCGCAGACCACGGAGAGCACGGCCTCGGCGACGCGCAGGCCCGCGACCACGCCGGCCTCGCGGGCGACGAAGTCGGCGGTGGCCACCGCGTCCTCGGGGATGGTCGCCACGGTGGTCACGTCGACGCCGCCGGCCAGGTCCTCCTGGACGGTGACGTTGGCGATGTCCTCGATCTCGACGGGGTCGAGCCCGGACTCGGCCAGCAGCGCGGCCAGCGCGGGGTCGAGGCCGCACTCCAGTTGCTCTTCGCCCTCCTCGTCCGCGCCACAGGCGCAGCCGTCGCCGCAGCCGCCGGTCGGGGCGAGGGGAAGGTCGTCGGTGCTCACGTTCGTCACTGCTCCTGGGGACGCGGGTTCACCCGGTGGACCGAGATGTCACCGGGTAGGGGGGAAGTCTGCGCTCTCGGTGGTGCGTACGGCCAGCGAACGGTCCGCGCGGAGGGTCACCACCAGATGGCGGCGCCAGTGGAGGTCGTCGCGGTCGGCGTGGTCCTCGCGCCAGTGGCAGCCGCGGGTCTCCTCGCGCAGCGCGGCGGCGGCGACCAGGACGCGGGCCACGTCCAGGAGGTTGGTGGCCTCCCAGGTGTCGACGCCGGGCTCGGCGGTCTTGCCCTCGCCGTCCAGGGTGTCGCTGGCGCGGGTGTGCAGTTCCGCGAGGCGCTGTGCGGCGCGTTCGAGGGAGGCGGCCGAGCGCAGCACGCCCGCGCCCTCGGTCATGATCCGCTGCACGGCGAGCCGGTCCTCGGGGGCCAGCAGGGGGTGCGCGGGCGTGCCGTGGTGCGGGACGGGGGCGGGCACGCGCGTGTGCGGGCCGTTCGCGGTGTGCTCGGCCGCGATGTCGGCGGCGAGGCGCTCGGCGTAGACGAGTCCTTCGAGCAGGGAGTTGGAGGCGAGCCGGTTGGCGCCGTGTACGCCGGTGCAGGCGACCTCGCCGCACGCGTACAGGCCGGGGACCGTCGTACGGCCCCGGTCGTCGGTGCGGACGCCGCCGGAGGCGTAGTGGGCGGCCGGGGCGACCGGGATGGGCTCGGTGACCGGGTCGATACCGTGGGCGCGGCAGGCGGCCAGGATGGTCGGGAAGCGGTGCTCCCACATGTCGGCGCCGAAGTGCCTGCCGTCGAGATACATGTGCTCGGCGCCCAGCTCCTGCATCCGCCGCGTGATGCCCTTGGCGACGATGTCGCGCGGGGCCAGCTCGGCCAGTTCGTGCTGCCCGACCATGAAGCGCGTGCCGTCGGCGTCGACCAGGTGGGCGCCCTCGCCGCGCACCGCCTCGGAGACCAGCGGCTGCTGGCCCTCGGCGTCGGGGCCGAGGAAGAGCACGGTCGGGTGGAACTGCACGAACTCCAGGTCGCTGACCTCGGCGCCCGCGCGCAGCGCCAGCGCCACGCCGTCGCCGGTGGAGACGGAGGGGTTGGTGGTCGCGGAGAACACCTGGCCCATGCCGCCGGTGGCGAGCACCACGGCGGGCGCGTGCACGGCGCCCACGCCGTCGTGCTGGCCCTCGCCCATGACGTGCAGGGTGACCCCGGCGGTGCGGCCTTCCGCGTCGGTGAGCAGGTCCAGGACGAGCGCGTTCTCGATGGTGCGCAGGCCCCGCGCGCGGACGGCGTCGACCAGCGCGCGCGAGATCTCCGCGCCGGTCGCGTCCCCGCCCGCGTGGGCGATGCGGCGCCGGTGGTGGCCGCCCTCGCGGGTGAGCTGGATCGAGCCCGCGTCGTCGGTGTCGAACCGCGCGCCGGTGGCGATCAGCCGCCGTACGGCGTCGGGGCCCTCGGTGACCAGGAGGCGCACGGCGTCCTCGTCGCACACGCCCGCGCCCGCCACCAGGGTGTCGTCCAGGTGCTGGCCGGGGGTGTCGCCGTCGCCCAGGGCGGCCGCGATGCCGCCCTGGGCCCAGCGGGTGGAGCCGTCGTCCAGGCGGGCCTTGGTGACGACGACCGTCGTCAGGCCGGCCGCCTCGCAGCGCAGCGCGGCGGTCAGGCCGGCCACGCCGGAGCCGACCACCACCACGTCGGCCGGGATGGACCAGCCGGGGGCGGGCGCGTGCAGTCGTATGCCGGTGCTGGTCACAGGGCGGCTCCAGGGCTGCCGAAGGTGAGCGGGATGTTGTCGATCAGCCGGGTCGAACCGACCCGTGCGGCGACGGCGAGGACCGCCTCGCCGGTGAAGTCGTCGGCGATCTCGGTGAAGTCGGCCGGGTCGACCAGGGCGAGGTAGTCCAGGTCGAGCGGCGGGTCGAAGCGGGCGGCCTCGTCCAGGGTCTGGCGGGCGGCCGCGCGGACGGCTGCCGGGCCGCCGGGCGCGGCGGTGGCCACGGCGTGCGCGTCGGCGGCCGCCCTCGACTCGCCTATGGCGCTCAGCGCCTCCGCACGCGCGTGCGTGGACGGCACTTCCAGCGCCCGCGCGCGAAGGGCCTCCTGGGCCGCGTGCCGGTCGCGGCCGGCGAACAGGGCGCGGGACAGGGTGAGGGCGGTGGCGCGCTCCTCGGGGGCGAGGTAGCGGTTGCGGCTGGACAGGGCGAGCCCGTCCTCCTCGCGGACCGTGGGTACGCCGACGATCTCGACGCCGAAGTTGAGGTCACGCACCATGCGCCGGATGAGCGCCAACTGCTGGGCGTCCTTCTGCCCGTACAGGGCGACGTCGGGGCGGGTGAGGTGCAGCAGCTTGGCGACGACGGTGAGCATGCCGTCGAAGTGGCCGGGGCGGGTGGCACCCTCCAGCCTTCCGCCCATGGGGCCCGCGGTGATGCGCACCTGGGGCTCCCCGCCGGGGTAGACCTCCTCCACGGACGGGGCGAACACGGCGTCGGCGCCCGCGCGTCCGGCCAGCGCGAGGTCGGCGTCCAGGGTGCGCGGGTAGCGGTCGAGGTCCTCGCCGGCGCCGAACTGGAGCGGGTTGACGAAGACGGTGACGACGACCTCGCCGTCCGGCCCGGCGATCTCGCGGGCGGTGCGGATCAGCGTGGCGTGGCCCTCGTGCAGGGCGCCCATGGTCATCACGACGGCGCGGCGGCCGTGGCGCACGCGTGCGTGCAGCTCGTCGGCGGTGCTCAGCAGGGCGGTGGTCATCGGTCGTTCCCCTCGGGGCCGTTCTCGTCGTCGTCCGCGTCGGTGCCGGTGCCGGGGGCACCGCCGCTGCCGGTCTCCTGGTCGGCGAGCACGCCGAGCAGGTCCTCGGCCAGCTCGGCCTTGAGCAGGCCGTGGGCGAGGGCGCGGTCGGCGGTCGCGCGGGCCATCGCCACATAGCCGGCGACGGTCTGCGGGGAGTGCTCGCGCAGCTCGGCGATGTGCGCGGCGACCGTGCCCGCGTCCCCGCGCGCGACGGGGCCGGTGAGGGCCGCGTCACCGGAGCGCAGGGCGTTGTCCAGGGCGGCGCCGAGCAGCGGGCCGAGCATCCGGTCGGGGGCGCCGACCCCGGCCGTGCGCAGCAGCTCCATGGACTGGGCGACCAGGGTGATCAGGTGGTTGGAGCCCAGGGCGAGGGCCGCGTGGTAGAGCGGGCGGCTCTCCTCGCTGATCCACTCCGGCTCGCCGCCCATCTCGATGACCAGGGCCTCGGCCGCGAGCCGCAGTTCCTCGGGCGCGGTGACGCCGAAGGAGCAGCCCGCGAGGCGCTGGACGTCGACGGGGCTGCCGGTGAAGGTCATCGCCGGGTGCAGCGCGAGTGGCAGCGCGCCCGCGCGCAGGGCCGGCTCCAGCACCGAGACGCCGTACCGGCCCGAGGTGTGCACGAGGAGCTGGCCGGGCCGGACGGCGCCGGTCTCGGCGAGGCCGGTGACCAGGCCCGGCAGGGCGTCGTCGGGGACGGTGAGCAGCACCAGGTCGGCGCGCTGGAGCACCTCGGCGGGCGGCACCAGGGGCACGCCGGGCAGCATCTTCTCGGCGCGCCTGCGGGAGGCGTCGGAGACGCCGGAGACGGCCACCGGGCGGTGTCCGGCGAGCTGGAGGGACGCGGCCAGGGCGGGGCCCACGCGTCCGGCGCCGACGACGCCGACGGTGAGCCGCGCGGGGCGGTCCTGGGTGTCTGAAGGGTGTGTACTCACGCGACCGTGGCCTTCCCGTTCCAGTCCGCTCTGGGTACCGGACGATTTCTCGTCATGTTAACGCTATCCGGCGACCGGCCCCCGGTTGTCCACAGGCTGTGGGCCGCCGCACCGGCCCACCCGGAAAACGGGTACCCGCCCGGGGCCCGGCCCGGCATGATCCCCCGCATGAGCGACACGACCGAGGACGAACAGCGACCTTCGATACGGGACCGGCGCCGGACCGCGATACGCACCGCACCGCGCGTGCTGTCGCGCGGCGGCTGGCGCGGCACCCTCCGCGAACGCCTGACGGAGCTGACCGAGGCGGCACCCGAGGTGTACGACCTGGACGAACCCGCCGACATCTACGGCGACGGCGTGGTCGCCGCCCTGGAGCGCCGGGTCGCGGAACTGCTCGGCACCGAGGCCGCCGTGTTCTTCCCGACCGGCACCATGGCCCAGCAGGTCGCCCTGCGCTGCTGGGCCGCGCGCACCGGCAACCCGGCCGTCGCCCTGCACGCCCTGTCCCACCCCGAGGTGCACGAACGGCATGCGTTCAGCCAGGTCAGCGGGTTGCGCCCGGTCACCGTGAGCCAGGAGCCGCGCCCGGTGACGGCGGCCGACGTGCACGGTCTGGACGAGCCCGTCGGCGCGCTCATGCTGGAACTCCCGCTGCGCGACGCCGGCTTCCTGCTGCCCTCCTGGGAGGAGCTGACCGGGGCGGTCGACGCCGCGCGGGAGCGCGAGGCGGTGGTGCACTTCGACGGCGCCCGCCTCTGGGAGGCCACCGAGCACTTCGGCCGCCCGCTGGAGGAGATCGCGGCCCTGGCCGACAGCGTCTACGTGTCGTTCTACAAGTCCCTCGGCGGCCTGGGCGGCGCCGCGCTCGCCGGCCCGGCGAGCCTCGTCGAGGAGGCGCGCACCTGGCGGCACCGGTACGGGGGCATGGTCTTCCAGCAGTTCCCCACCGCGCTGTCGGCCCTCGCCGGCCTGGACCGGGAGCTGCCGAGGCTCCCCGAGTACGTCCGTCACGCGCGCGTGGTCGCCGCCGCGCTGCGCGAGGGGTTCGCCGCGGCCGGACTGCCCTGGGCGCGGGTCCACCCCGAGGTGCCCCACACCCACGACTTCCAGGTCTGGCTCCCGTTCGAGCCCGAGGTCCTCGCGGAGGCGGCGGTTCGCCAGGCCGAGGAGACCGGCACCCTCCTGTTCTCCGGCGCCTGGGACTCCCGCGGCCCCGGCCTCTCCTTCACGGAGACCGGGGTACGCGCGGCAGGACTGGGGTGGACGGCACGCGATGTACGGGACGCGGCCGTGGACTTCGCCGGACGGCTGGGCTGAGGCACCGGCCCCCGAAGGCCCCCCGGATTGACGACAGCCGTCAATCCGGGGGGCGTTGTCAGTGGCCGGGGGCACCATGGGGACATGAGCGTGACCATCGACGTCAAGGGGCTCCCCGCGGAGCGGATCTCCGTGGTGCCCTCACCGCTGGCCGAGCTCGGGATGGCCCTGCACGCGCTCAGCGAGCCCGGTCACCATCCGGATCTCCAGGGCTGGGTGACCGCCGTGTCCAGCCGTCTGGACCCGTGCCTGGCCGACCGGCTCTGCGAGGCGGACTTCCTGTGGCGCACCACGTTCTCCGACGTGTTCGCCCCCTTCGCCGGACTCCCCGGCCGGCGCGGGCTGCCGGCCGGGACGCTCGCCGAGGAACTGGACCTGCTGGACAAGCTGACGGACGAGCAGTTCGTCGACGCGGCGCTGGAGTTCACCTGCCACTCCCAGTACTCCCGGCAGAGCCTCGGCCCGCTGGGCGACCCGGAGCTGCGCCGCCGCGCCCTGGACCTGGCCGCCGCGCGCGGTACCGTCCAGGAGCGGTTCGCCCGGCGCCTGCTGGAGGACCCGCCGACGGTCCGCGCCTGGTTCCGCCGGCTCGTACTCGACTGCGACGAGGCGTTCTTCGCCGACACCTGGGCCCGGCTCCAGCCCCAGCTCGCCGCCGACGCCCGGCACAAGACCGAGCTGCTGCGCCGCAAGGGCCCCGCCGAGGCCCTCTCCTCGCTCTCCGGGGCGGTGTCGCTGGACGAGGAGGCCGGGCTCATCACGATCGACAAGCTCCTGGTGGGCCGGGGCACCACCGGTGACGGCGGCCTCGTCCTGGTGCCGACCAGCCTCGGCTGGCCGCATGTGATGGTGCTGCACCGGTACAACTGGCAGCCCGTGATCACCTATCCCGCCAAGGCCACCCGCCCCCAGGCGCCCACCGTCGAGCAGCTCACCCTCCGCATGGAGGCCCTCGCCCACCCCGCGCGCCTGCGCCTGTGCCGCCACCTCGCCCGCAGCCCGCACAGCACCAGCGAACTCGCCGACGCGCACGGCATGTCCGCGCCCGAGATATCCCGTCACCTGGCCGTGCTCAAGAAGGCCGGCCTGATCACCAGTTGCCGCCAGGGCCGGTACGTCCAGCACCAGTTGGACCTGGCCGCCGTGTCCCGGCTGGGCAGCGACTTCATCGAGGGCGTTCTGCGCTGAACCTCAGGGCTGCCCGCCCGCTCGGACCAGCCCGGTCTCGTAGGCGAGGACGACCACCTGGACGCGGTCGCGCAGCCCCAGCTTGGTGAGGATGCGGCCCACATGGGTCTTCACCGTGGCCTCGGAGAGGACCAGCCGGGCGGCGATCTCCCCGTTGGAGAGCCCCTGGGCGACCAGCACCATGACCTCGCGCTCGCGCTCGGTGAGCCGGGACAGCTCCGCGTGCCGGGGCTCCTTCACGGCCGAGGGCAGCATCGGGGCGAACCGGTCGAGCAACCGGCGCGTGGTGGAGGGCGCCACGACCGCGTCCCCGCTGTGCACCGCGCGGATCGCGCTGAGCAGCTCGCCCGGCGGCACGTCCTTGAGCATGAAGCCGGAGGCGCCCGCCTTCAGCCCGGAGAACGCGTACTCGTCCAGGTCGAACGTGGTCAGGATGAGCACCTTGGGCGGCTCGGGCTCGGAGCAGATGCGCCGGGTGGTCTCCACCCCGTCCAGCTTGGGCATGCGCACGTCCATCAGGACCACGTCTACGGGGGTGGTGCGCAGCACCTGGAGCGCCTCCACCCCGTCGCCCGCCTCCGCGACGACCTCCATGTCCGGCTGGGCGGCGAGCACCATCCGGAAGCCGGTGCGCAGCAGCACCTGATCGTCGACGAGCATCACGCGGATCGCCATCGGGGTCCTCTTCCGTGTCCTTCTTCGGGTGTGCGGGCGCGTTCGTGACAGGTGTCAGTGCGCCGGTTTCAGCGGGAGCAGTGCGCTGATGCGGAAGCCTCCGCCGGGACGCGGCCCGGCGTCCAGGGTGCCGCCGACCATGCCGACGCGCTCCCGCATGCCGATCAGGCCGTGTCCCTGGCCGTCCGCGCCGCCCTCCTCGTACAGCTCGTGCGGTGCGCCCTTGCCGTCGTCCTCGACCAGCAGACCGAGCCCGTCGTCGAAGTACACCAGCCGGACGCTGGCGCCCGCCTCGGGCCCGCCGTGCTTGCGGGTGTTGGTGAGCGCCTCCTGCACGATCCGGTACGCGGTCAGCTCCACCCCGCTGGGCAGCGGGCGCGGGGTGCCCTCGACCTTGAAGTCCACCGGCAGCCCGGAGTCGCGGCACTGCTCGATCAGGTCGTCGATCTGCTCCACGTCGGGCTGCGGGACGTACTCCCCGCTCTCCTGGTGCTCGCCGGTGCGCAGCACGCCCAGCAGGCGGCGCATCTCGGCCAGCGCCTGGCGGCCGGTGGAGGAGATCGTCTCCAGCGCCTGGCGGGCCTGGTCGGGGGCGGCGTCCAGGACGTAGGCGGCGCCGTCGGCCTGCACCACCATCACCGAGACGTTGTGCGCGACCACGTCGTGCAGCTCGCGGGCGATCCGGGCGCGTTCGGCGGCGACGGCGACCTTGGCCTGCGCCTCGCGCTCCTTCTCCAGCCGGGCGGCGCGCTCCTCGAGCTGGGCGAAGTAGGCGCGGCGGGTGCGCATGGAGTCGCCGAGCACCCAGGCCAGCGCGAACGGCACCGTCTGGAACACCGCGAGCGCGATCTGCCCCAGCCCGCTGACCTGATCGTTCGGCCAGCGCAATTGCGCCAGCGAGGCCGCGACCAGGCTGGTGGCGAGCGCCAGCCTGGAGGCCCACAGGGCGCCGGTCGCGGCGACCGTGTAGACGATCACCAGCATGGTGAAGTCGGCGACGAGCGGCTCGACGTCCAGGATGAGCTGCGCCAGCCCGGTGGCCAGCACCGCGACCAGCATCAGCTCCGGCAGCCGGCGGCGCAGGGCCAGGATGACGCACAGCACGGTGGAGATCGTCCAGGCCGCGGCGAAGGAGCCGTGGTGGTGCGGGGTGCCGTCCATGTTCACCACGCTCACGCCGGAGAGCCCGAGCAGGACGACGGCCCAGAAGCAGTCGACCCCCGTGGGGTGGCGGCGGAGGAAGTCATAGAGGCGCTGCACGTCATCAGCGTAGGGAAACCCGGTGCGCGCACGGGTCAGCCGAAGGGGCGATCCGTGTCCGGCACACGTACGCCGCAAGGTGGATACCCCGGTCGTCTGTACGCCTAGGCTGACCCGGTGCGGGAGACATCGGAGCAGGGCTGGCGGGACGCCACCGAGCGGGCGCTGTACGGCCCCGAGGGCTTCTACCGGCGCCCCGAGGGCCCCGCCGGGCACTTCCGTACCTCCGTGCACGCCTCGCCGCTGTTCGCCGCCGCCGTGGCCCGGCTGCTGTGCCGGGTGGACGTGGCGCTGGGGCGGCCCGAGGTGCTGGACTTCGTCGATCTGGGGGCCGGGCGCGGGGAGTTGGCCCAAGGGGTGCTGGCCGCGCTGCCCGACGAGGTGGCGGCGCGCACGCGGGCGTACGCCGTGGAGATCGCGGACCGGCCCGAGGGACTGGACGGGCGGATCGAGTGGCGGGCCGAGGTGCCCGAGGAGGTCACCGGGCTGCTGTTCGCCAACGAGTGGCTGGACAACGTGCCCGTGGACGTGGCCGAGATCGACCGCAAGGGCGCGCCCCGGCTGGTGCGGGTCGCGCCGGACGGTACCGAACGGCTCGGGGAGCCGGTGACGGGCGCGGCGGCGGAATGGCTGGCCCGGTGGTGGCCGCTGGCCGCCGAGGAGGGACTGCGGGCGGAGATCGGGCTGCCGAGGGACCAGGCCTGGGCACGGGCCGTCGGCCGGGTGGAGCGGGGGCTCGCGGTGGCCGTGGACTACGCCCACACCCTCGGCACCCGCCCGCCCTACGGCACGCTCACCGGGTTCCGGGCGGGCCGGGAGACGGCCCCGGTGCCCGACGGGACCTGCGACATCACCGCGCACGTCGCCCTGGACGCCTGCGCGGCGGCCGGAAGCGCCCACGGCACCCCGCGCCTGCTCACCCAGCGCGAGGCCCTGCACGCGCTGGACGTCACCGGCGCACGCCCCCCGCTCACGCTGGCCACCACCGACCCCGCCGCCTACGTACGCGCCCTCGCGGGCGCCGGAGCCGCCGCCGAACTCACCGCACCGCGGGGCCTCGGCGACTTCGGCTGGCTCCTCCAGCCGGCCGGCCTGCCCGAGCCGCCCCTCTGAGTTACTCGGCGCTACTTGGCGCTACTCGGCGCTACTCGGCGCTACTTGTCGATGTCTCCCACCACGAAGAACAGCGACCCCAGGATCGCCACCATGTCGGAGACCAGCGTCCCCGGCAGCAGCTCCCCCAGCACCTGGATGTTGTTGTACGACGCCGACCGCAGCTTCAGCCGGTACGGCGTCTTCTCGCCCTTGCTGACCAGGTAGTAGCCGTTGATGCCGAGCGGGTTCTCGGTCCAGGCGTAGGTGTGCCCCTCGGGCGCCTTCAGCACCTTGGGCAGCCGCTGGTTGACCGGGCCGGGCGGCAGTTCGGCGAGCCGGTCCAGACAGGCGTCCGCGAGGTCGAGCGCGTTGTGGGTCTGCTCCAGCAGCACCTCGAAGCGGGCCAGGCAGTCCCCCTCGGTCCGGGTGACGACCTTCAGGGTGTCCTGGAGGTCCCCGTAGGCGAGGTACGGCTCGTCGCGGCGCAGGTCGAAGTCGACGCCCGAGGCGCGCGCGATGGGGCCGCTCACGCCGTACGCGTGCACGGCCTGCGGGGTGAGCGCCCCCACGCCCCGGGTGCGCCCCCGGAAGATCTCGTTGCCGAGGACCAGGTCGTCGAAGACGTCCATGCGGGAGCGGACGGCGGCGACCGCGTCCCGCGCGCGGCCGGTCCAGCCGTCGGTGAGGTCCTCCTTGAGGCCGCCGACCCGGTTGAACATGTAGTGCATGCGGCCGCCGGAGACCTCCTCCATCACGTTCTGGAGCACCTCCCGCTCCCGGAACGCGTAGAAGACCGGGGTGATCCCGCCCAGCTCCAGCGGATAGGAGCCGAGGAACATCAGGTGGTTGAGCACCCGGTTCAGCTCGGCGAGCAGGGTGCGGGTCCACACCGCGCGCTCGGGCACCTCCATGCCGAGCATCCGCTCGACGGCGATGACCACGCCCAGCTCGTTGGAGAACGCCGACAGCCAGTCGTGGCGGTTGGCGAGCATGATGATCTGCCGGTAGTCACGGGCCTCGAACAGCTTCTCCGCGCCCCGGTGCATGTAGCCGATCACCGGCTCGGCGCGCTGGATGCGCTCGCCGTCCAGCACCAGCCGCAGCCGGAGCACGCCGTGTGTGGAGGGGTGCTGCGGTCCGATGTTGAGCACCATGTCGGTGCTCTCGGCGGCACCGCCGATCCCGACCGTGGTCTCCGTGGCAGTCATGCGTCCCAGTCTCCCCCACGCGCGCGTGCACGGCGGAAACGGGCGGCGCGGTCAGGAGGCCGCGCTGCGCAGCCCCTCCACGTCGATGTGCTCAGTCTCGTCGTGCGCGGTGAGGTCGATGACCTGGCCCACGTCGTAGGTGCCGGCGGGCTTGTACGCGGCCCCGGCGTCCGCCTTGTGCAGCGCGAGGGCCTCCTGCCCGACCACGTCGGCCAGGTCCTCGTTGCGCACGTCCATCGCCGCCGAGGTGTCCTTCTGGGTGCCGAAGAAGTCGAACCCGCCCTCGACCAGCGGACGCCGTGACGGCGCGGCCGGTACGACGGCGACGGCGGTCGGCACCGTGAAGTGCCCGGCGGGACGCTGCCCGGTGGACTGGGCGGGCACCACGGCCGTACCGGCGGTGTGCGCCTGCGCCTCCTCCGGCGTGTCCTCGGGGGTGGTGTGCGCCTCGGTCACTTCGCCTTCGGCGTCCACGGGTCCCAGACCCTCGGCGGGCGCTTCGGCTCGGCCGGCGGCGGCGTGCTCGTCGTGGTCGTCGGCGTCGGCCTCGGTACCCGCACTGTCCGGATCTCCTTTGGCGACGGCCTCCACCTCGGCCTCCGCCCCGGATTCCGCCTCGGCATCGGTCTCGGGCTCCTCCGCCGACCGCTCCAGCCGCGCCAGCGCGACCGCGGCCTTCAGGTACAGCTCCGAGCCCTGGACGGCGGCGGGCGCCGGAGCCTCGGCCACGGGCGTGTCCTGCGCGCTGGGCGCGGGCGGCAGTGCGAGCGTGCCGGATTCCGGGACCGCCTCGATCTCCAGCAGCCGGCGCCCCTCCAGCGCGCTGGCGCGCTCGGTCTCCGCGGTGGCGTACCGGCGCAGCAGGGCGGCGTGTTCGTTGCGCAGCCCTGCCAGTTCGGCGCGCTTGGCCCGCAGGCGCCGCTCCAGCTTGGCGCGCAGCTCGCGCGACTCCTCCAGGTCGGTCTCCAGCTCGGCGACCCGTTCGTCGAACCGCCATTCGTCGCTGACCCGGGCGCGGGTCAGCTCGGCGACCTGCTTGCCCGCCTGTGCGTCCCACTGGCGCATCACGACCGCGCCGCCGACCGCCGTGAGCGCGGCGACGCCGGCCAGGGCGCGCACCACCCCGAGGGAGGAGAACACCCAGGGAGCCAGCGCGCAGACGACGGCGACACCGGCGATCGCGGAGGGAGGCAACAGCCGGTGCAGAGGCGGTGAATGGCGGTGGCGTCCACGTGGCATGGCCAGAAACTTACCGCGCGTAGGCGCCCTGTGGGCCCCCGAGGCCCAAAAATCCGGCCACGGCAAGGGCTTCACGGGGTTTCAGCACCCCTGGCTCAACGGTCGCTGAGCTGCCCGCTGAGCCACTGGAGGGCGGGCGGGACCTCGCGCCGCCAGGTGTTGAAGTTGTGGCCGCCGCTCTCCAGGATGATGGAGGAGATCCTGGTCCGGCCGGTGGCGCGTACCTCCTTCACGAACCTGAGCGTGTCCCGGTAGTTGTGTTCGCCGACCTTGCTGCTGGTGACGAGCAGGGAGGTGTCGGGCGCCGGTTCGTGCGCGAGCAGCCAGTGCAGATCGGCGTGATCACGCAGGCTGCGGTCGCCGTGGAAGAGGTCGCCGGTGGTGGGGTCGACGGGCGCGGTGTAGTACGCCGACAGGCCGGCGCCGGCCGCGTAGACGCCCGGGTGGCGCATGGCGAGCTTCAGGGCGCAGTAGCCGCCCGTGGAGTCGCCGATGATGCCCCAGCTTCCGGGTCGGGCACCGGCCCGGTAGTGGGCGAGGACGGCCTCGGGGAGGTCCTTGGCGAAGAAGGTCTCGGTCTGCGGGCCCTGCGGGATGTCCACGCACTCGGTGTCGCGCGGGGGCGCCACGGTGGGCCGCATCATCACCAGGATCATCGGCTGTGCCCGCCCGTCCTTGGCCAGACCCCGGGCGACGGCCGGGTACTTGAGCTTGGTGACGAGGGCCTGCGCGGTGCCGGGGTAGCCGGTCAGCACCACCGAGACCGGGAACGTCCGCGTGCGGAACCGGGGCTGGAAGTACTCCGGCGGCAGATAGACGTAGGCCGGGGTGGCGATGCGGGAGACCCGGCCGACGATGTCGACCTTCTGGACCTGGCCCACCGCCGAGGCCCGCGAACCGTCGTCGCCCGGCGGGGACTTGATGCTGACCACCTGGAGCGGACCGCCCGCGCCGGTGGTGGTGGCCGACTGGTCGACCAGGACGCCCTGTTCGGTCTCCCGGCCGAGCAGGTCGTCCCAGCCCGCGTAGAAACCGAAGCTCTGGTTGGCGGCCACCCCGAGGGAGCAGATGAGCGCCAACTGGGTGGCGAGCAGCAGGCCGATCCGGCCGCCGAGGGCCGGCCAGCTCCGCCGGGCCAGGCGCGGCCACAGCCACAGCGTGGCCCCGAACAGCACCACGGCGACCGCCACCGCCAGCACCAGAAGTGAGTTGCTCGTGAGACCCATGGCTGTTCCTGCCTGCGCTTTCCGCCTCGGACACCCGTGTCGCAGCACGGACTTGCCCCAGGCTTTCCTTGACCTTTGACCCGACTTTCCGGAGCGGGAGGAACCTGTCTCCCCAAGACACCGTCCTAGAGGGCGCAATGTCACCGGATGCCCGATCGGCACCGGGTTTCAAGGTCTCTCGCAGAGCTACGGGATGCGATGTCTGTCAGGATAGATGGGGAATTGTCAGGCGGGGTTCCGCGGGGTTCGAACCGGGCGCGGCGCATACTGCGCGGCCCGCGTGCGGAGGCCGTTCCCACCCTGATCGGCCGGGCGTGCGCCCTCGTCGGCCTGCTCGACATCGCCGCGGGCGTGTTCCCGCGCTTCCGTCACAGCCGTATGCACGCGCTCGCGGAGGCGCTGCCCGGCTCCTTCGGACCGTTCGCCGCGGCCCTCTCGCTCAGTGCGGGCGTGCTGCTGCTCCTGCTCGCGCACGGGCTCAAACGCCGCAAGCGGCGCGCCTGGCGGGCCGCCGTCGTGCTGCTGCCGGCCGGCGCGGTCGCCGAGTTCCTGTACCGGCACTCGCTGCTCGGCGTGTTCATCTCCCTCGCGCTCCTGGTGCCGCTGCTGCGCCACCGCGCCGAGTTCGGCGCGCTGCCCGACCCGCGCAGCCGCTGGCGGGCCCTGGCCAACTTCGTCCTCATGAGCGCCGGTTCCCTCGTCCTCGGACTGGTCATCGTCAGCGTCCACCCCGGGCGCACCCTCGGCGACCCGAGCCTGGCCGATCGGCTGACCCACGTCGTCTACGGCCTGTTCGGCTTCGAGGGCCCCGTCGACTACCAGGGCAGCACCTCCTGGACGGTCGCCTTCTCCCTCGGCGCCCTCGGCTGGCTCACCGCCGTCACCACCAGCTACCTCGCCTTCCGGCCCGAACACCCCGCCGCCCGCCTCACCGAGGAGGACGAGGCGCGCCTCAGGGATCTGCTGGACCGGCACGGCCGCCGCGACTCCCTCGGCCACTTCGCGCTGCGCCGGGACAAGGCCGTCGTCTTCTCCCCCAGCGGCAAGGCCGCCGTCACCTACCGCGTCGTCTCCGGTGTGATGCTCGCCAGCGGCGACCCCATCGGGGACGTGGAGGCGTGGCCCGGCGCCATCGAGCGCTTCATGGACGAGGCCAAGGCCCACTCCTGGACCCCCGCCGTCATGGGCTGCTCGGAGACGGGCGGCGAGGTGTGGACCCGTGAGACCGGCCTGGACGCCCTGGAGCTGGGCGACGAGGCGGTGGTCGACGTGGCGGATTTCTCCCTCGCCGGACGCGCGATGCGCAATGTGCGCCAGATGGTCAAGCGCATCGAGCGGGCCGGCTACGAGACCCGCGTACGGCGCGTCCGTGACCTCTCCGACGGCGAGCTGGAGCGCGTGCGGCTGGCCGCCGAGGACTGGCGGGGCACCGACAACGAGCGCGGCTTCTCCATGGCCCTCGGCCGCATCGGCGACCCCGCCGACGGCGCCTGCCTGATCGCCACCGCCCACAAGCAGGACGACACACCCGGCCCGTACGGCGATCTGAAGGCGATCCTGCACTTCGTGCCGTGGGGCGAGGACGGCGTCTCGCTGGACCTGATGCGCCGTGACCGGCTGGCCGACCCCGGCATGAACGAGCTGCTCATCGTCGCCGCCCTCCAGGCCGCGCCGAAGCTCGGCATCACCCGGGTCTCGCTCAACTTCGCCATGTTCCGCTCCGCCCTCGCGCGCGGCGAGAAGATCGGCGCCGGGCCGGTGCTGCGGGCCTGGCGGGGGCTGCTGGTGTTCCTCTCCCGCTGGTTCCAGATCGAGTCGCTGTACAAGTTCAACGCCAAGTTCCAGCCCCGCTGGGAGCCCCGCTTCGTCGTCTACCGGGCCTCGGGCGACCTGCCCCGCATCGGCTTCGCCGCGATGCAGGCGGAGGGCTTCGTGGACCTCGCGCTGCCGCTGCCCCGCTTCCTGCGGCGCCGCCGGAACGCCGCCGCGCGGCCCTGCGCACACCGCTCGCACGAGCACGGCGTACGGGCCGCCTGACCCGGCCGGACCAATCCCGCGCAGCTCGCGCGGACCGGCCCGTAGGCCCCGGACCGCCTTGCCGAGGCGGTCCGGAAGGGGCCGTTCCGTACCGACCCGCGCACCTTCGCCGTGCACCTCGGGGCCTACGCTGAACGTATGAAGAACCTCATCGGGCGCGGCGAAGTGGCGGGTCTTCCGACGTGGGACCGCTGCGCGGTCATGGGCGTCGTCAACGTCACCCCCGACTCCTTCTCCGACGGCGGCCGCTGGTTCGACACCACGGCCGCCGTCAAGCACGGGCTCGACCTCGCGGCCGAGGGCGCCGATCTGGTCGACGTCGGCGGCGAGTCCACCCGGCCCGGCGCGACCCGCGTCGACGAGGCCGAGGAGCTGCGCCGCGTGGTCCCCGTCGTGCGCGGACTGGCCGCCGAGGGCGTGCTGGTCTCCGTGGACACCATGCGCGCGGCCGTCGCCGAGCAGGCGCTCGCGGCGGGCGCCGTCCTCGTCAACGACGTCAGCGGCGGCCTCGCCGACCCCGCGATGCTGCCCGTGGTCGCACGGACCGGCGCCCCCTTCGTGGTCATGCACTGGCGCGGCCTCCTGGAGGGAGGCAATGTCCGGGGCGTCTACGAGGACGTCGTCACCGAGGTCTGCGAGGAGCTGCACGCGCGCGTGGAGGCCGTCCTCGCGGCGGGCGTCGCCCCGGAGCGCGTCGTCATCGACCCCGGCCTCGGCTTCTCCAAGGAGGCGGAGCACGACCTCGCCCTCCTCGCCCACCTCGACCGGCTGCGCGCGCTGGGCCATCCCCTGCTGGTCGCCGCCTCCCGCAAACGCTTCCTCGGCCATGTCCTGGCCGGCCCCGGGGGCACCACCCCGCCGGCCCGCGAACGCGACGCCGCCACCGCCGCCGTCTCCGCCCTCGCCGCCCAGGCCGGTGCCTGGGCCGTCCGCGTCCACGAGGTCCGTGCCACGGCCGACGCGGTCCGCGTGGCCCGCGCGGTGGAGGGCGCCCGGTGAGCGCCGCGGACGTCGATGTCGAAGAGGTGTCCGCCGCCAACACCTCCTTCTACGAGGCGATGGAGCGCGGCGACTTCGAGGAGGTGGCCGGGCTCTGGCTGGCCCCCTCCGACCTGGGCGTCGACGAGGAGTACCACGACCCCGCCGACACCGGGGTCGTCTCCTGCGTCCACCCCGGCTGGCCGGTGCTCACCGGGCGGGGCGAGGTGCTCAGGTCGTACGCGCTGATCATGGCGAACACCGACTACATCCAGTTCTTCCTCACCGACGTGCATGTCTCCGTCACCGGGAACACCGCGATCGTGAGCTGCACCGAGAACATCCTCAGCGGCGGGCCCGCACCCGAGGAGGGCGAGGAGCTGGGGCCGCTGGTCGGGCAGCTCGTCGTCGCCACCAATGTGTTCCGGCGCACTCCCGAGGGCTGGAAGCTGTGGTCCCACCACGCCTCCCCGGTCCTGGCGACGTCCGAGGAGGACGAGGAAGACGATGAGGGCGGGGTGGACGGCGACGAGGGCGTCGGCCCGGACGACGGCACGCTCGCCTGAGCCGGGCCCCGGCCCGGACGGTTCCGGAACGTGGTTGGAATCACCTTCGCCGGGGTAAGTGCGGCTACCAGCCGACGGCACGACCGGTCCCCCTGGGCAGACACCTGGGCGAACACCGGGTGAACCCTTCCGGTACCGGCGCCGGGCCACACCCCCGTGGCCCGGCCGGGTCCGTGCGCGCAGGTAGATTCGTCCAGGGCCGGTGTGCCGCCCGAGCGCGGCAGCGACCGGCCGTTCCCGACGATTGCAGGAGTGATTCGCGTGGATCGTGTCGCGCTGCGGGGCCTGAAGGCCCGTGGGCACCACGGGGTGTTCCCCAAGGAACGCGAGGAGGGCCAGACCTTCATCGTGGACCTGGTCCTGGGTCTGGACACCCGCCCGGCCGCGGCCGACGACGACCTCACCAAGACCGTGCACTACGGCATCGTGGCCGAGGAGGCCGTGGCCGTGGTCGAGGGCGAACCGGTCAACCTGATCGAGACCCTCGCCGAGCGGATCGCGCAGACCTGTCTGAAGCACGAGGGGGTGCAGGAGATCGAGGTCTGCGTCCACAAGCCGGACGCCCCGATCACCGTCCCCTTCGACGACGTGACCGTCACCATTCTCCGGAGCCGAGCATGACCCGCCCCTTCAGCAAGGGTCACAGCGACCCGACCGTCCAGCCGGTGCCCGCGTCCGTCGTCCAGCAGGTCGACGACGCCGACTCCACCCTGCACAACCCGCAGCGGGCCGTCCTCTCCCTCGGCTCCAACCTCGGCAACCGCCTGGAGACCCTCCAGGGCGCCGTGGACGCGCTGGAGGACACGCCGGGCGTCCGCGTCAAGGCCGTCTCCCCGGTGTACGAGACCGAGCCGTGGGGCGTCGAGCCCGGCAGCCAGCCCTCGTACCTCAACGCGGTCGTGGTCCTGAAGACCACCCTGCCGCCCTCCTCCCTGCTGGAGCGGGCGCAGGCCGTCGAGGAGGCGTTCCACCGGGTCCGCGACGAGCAGTGGGGCCCGCGCACCCTGGACGTCGACATCGTGTCCTACGCCGACGTCACCTCCGCCGACCCCCGGCTCACCCTTCCCCACCCGCGCGCCCACCAGCGGGCCTTCGTCCTCGCCCCGTGGCACGACGTGGACCCCGCCGCCGAGCTGCCCGGCCAGGGCGCGGTCGCCGGTCTGCTGTCCGCCGTCACCCGCGAGGGAGTCGCGCCCCGCGCGGATCTGGAACTCCGACTGCCCGAGTAGTCGTTAAGGTCGACACGACCACGGGCCCGACAGGTCCGGGGGGACCTGAAGGGACACCGTGAAACAGCTTCGCATCAGGGTGCTGGCAGGCGTGTTCGTCGTCGCCGGAGTCCTGTCCTGGGCCGGCGCCCGCCTCTGGAACTCGCTCGGCACCCTGCCCGGCGTACCGGTGGCCGCGCCCATCGTGCTCGCGCTGATCGCCGTGGTCCTGTTCGCCACGGCGCTCTCCCTGCGCGCCCGCTTCAAGGCCCAGCGTGAGCGCCGCCCCGACGCCAAGGGCGTCGACCCGATGATGGCCGCCCGCGCGGTGGTCTTCGGCCACGCCAGCGCGCTCGTCGCCGCCCTGGTCAGCGGCGTCTACGGCGGCACCGGCGTCCTCCTGCTGGAACTCCTCGACATCCCCGCCCGCCGCGACCAGGCCATCTACGCCGGCTTCTCCGTCCTCGCCGGCTTCGCGGTCATAGCGGCCGCCATCCTCCTCGAACGCATCTGCCGCCTCCCCGAGGACGACGACACCCCACCCACCGGCACGGAACCGGCGGCCTGAGGGCCGCCGGTCCGCCGGATCGAGTGGGGTGCGGAAAGGGCGAGGGGACGCGGTCAGCGCGCCATGATGAGGCTCATCGCCTCGTTACGGGTCGTGGCGTCCCGGAGCTGACCGCGCACCGCCGAGGTGATGGTCTTCGCACCCGGCTTGCGGATGCCACGCATGGACATGCACATGTGCTCGCACTCGATCACCACGATCACGCCGCGCGGCTCGAGTATCTCCATCAGCGAGTCCGCGATCTGCGTGGTGAGCCGCTCCTGCACCTGCGGGCGGCGCGCGTACACGTCCACCAGCCGGGCGAGCTTCGACAGGCCCGTGATCTTCCCCGAGACCGAGGGGATGTAGCCCACGTGCGCCACGCCCCGGAAGGGGACCAGATGGTGCTCACAGGTGCTGTACACCTCGATGTCCTTCACCAGGACCATCTCGTCGTGCCCGAGGTCGAACGTCGTCGTGAGCACGTCCTCCGCGCGCTGCCGGAGCCCGGAGAAGATCTCCCGGTACGCCCGTGCCACCCGTGCCGGGGTTTCCAGGAGGCCCTCGCGGTCGGGGTCTTCGCCGACGGCTATCAAGAGCTCGCGGACGGCGTTCTCGGCGCGTTTCTCGTCGAACTCGCCGATGGTGCCGTCTCCGGCCAGCGTCACGGGGTCGGTCATGTGGTGCCTCGTTCCTGTGCGTCCAGCGCGCGGGCATGGTGAAATGCCGCGCCCCCCAGGCTAGAACCCGGGGGGCGCGGCATACATTCCGGCCAGTGGCCGGGGAGCGTCAGCTCTCGGGGCGGTCCTCGGGGGACGGCTCCGGGACCGGACCGTGCTCGGTCGTCGTGGACTTGACCGTGCTGATCGCGGGCGTCGCGCCGTTCGCACCGTTGGTCAGTGCCAGCTCCCGGGGGGAGAGCACCGGCGGGCGGGTGGACGGCGTACGCCGCGAGGAGCCGGTCCAGGCCGGACGCGGCGGGCGCTTGTGGATCGACGTGAAGATCTCGGCGATCTCCTCCTTGCCCAGGGTCTCCTTCTCCAGGAGCGCCAGGACCAGGTTGTCGAGCACGTCCCGGTTCTCGACCAGGATCTCCCACGCCTCGTTGTGCGCGGTCTCGATGAGCTTCTTGACCTCTTCGTCGACCAGCCCGGCGACCTCTTCCGAGTAGTCGCGCTGGTGCGACATCTCACGGCCGAGGAAGGGCTCGCTGTTGTCGCCGCCGAACTTGATGGCGCCGAGCCGCTCGGTCATGCCGTACTGGGTGACCATCGCGCGGGCCACGTTGGTGGCCTTCTCGATGTCGTTCGCGGCGCCGGTGGTCGGGTCGTGGAAGACCAGTTCCTCGGCGGCGCGTCCGCCCAGCATGTAGGCGAGCTGGTCGAGCATCTCGTTGCGCGTGGTCGAGTACTTGTCCTCGTCCGGGAGCACCATCGTGTAGCCCAGGGCACGGCCCCGCGACAGGATGGTGATCTTGTGGACGGGGTCGGAGTTCGGCGAGGCCGCCGCGACCAGGGCGTGTCCGCCCTCGTGGTACGCGGTGATCTTCTTCTCCTTGTCCGACATGATCCGGGTCCGCTTCTGCGGGCCCGCGACCACACGGTCGATCGCCTCGTCCAGCGCGTGGTTGTCGATCAGCTTCTGATCGCCGCGCGCGGTGAGCAGCGCCGCCTCGTTGAGCACGTTGGCCAGGTCGGCGCCGGTCATGCCGGGGGTCCGGCGGGCGACGGCGGCCAGGTCGACGTCGGGCGCGACCGGCTTGCCCTTCTGGTGGACCTTGAGGATCTCCAGGCGGCCCTGGAGGTCCGGCGGGTCGACCGCGATCTGCCGGTCGAAACGACCGGGACGCAGCAGGGCCGGGTCCAGGATGTCGGGCCGGTTCGTGGCGGCGATCAGGATGACGCCGCCCTTCACGTCGAAGCCGTCCATCTCGACCAGGAGCTGGTTCAGGGTCTGCTCGCGCTCGTCGTGACCGCCGCCGAGCCCGGCACCACGGTGCCGGCCGACCGCGTCGATCTCGTCGACGAAGACGATCGCCGGGGCGTTCGCCTTGGCCTGCTCGAACAGGTCACGCACGCGGGATGCACCGACACCGACGAACATCTCGACGAAGTCGGAACCGGAGATCGAGTAGAACGGCACCCCGGCCTCGCCCGCGACAGCACGCGCGAGCAGGGTCTTGCCGGTACCGGGGCGGCCGTACAGCAGCACGCCCTTGGGGATCTTGGCGCCGACGGCCTGGAACTTGGCCGGCTCCTGGAGGAACTCCTTGATCTCGTGGAGCTCCTCGACGGCCTCGTCACAGCCGGCGACGTCGGAGAAGGTGGTCTTCGGCGTGTCCTTGGTGATGAGCTTCGCCTTGGACTTGCCGAAGTTCATGACCCGCGAACCACCGCCCTGCATCTGGTTCATCAGGAACAGGAACACGACCACGATCAGGACGAAGGGCAGCAGGGTGAGCAGCACGCCGACGAACGGGCTCTGCTTCGAGGGAGAGACGGTGTATCCCTCGGTGATCTGCTTGTCCTGGTACTTGTTCTGCAGGGTCTGCGCCAGTGCCACGCCCTGGTCGCCGATGTAGCTCGCCTGGATCTTCGAGCTGTCCTTGACCTTGACGCCGTCCTTGAGCGTGACCTTGATGGTCTGCTCGTCACCGGTGGTCAGCTTGGCCGACTTGATCTTGTTGTCGTTGATCGCCGCCACGACCTGGCCGGTGTCCACCGTCTTGTAGCCGCCGGAATTGCCGACGACCTGCATCAACACGACCACGGCAAGGACGGCCAGCACGATCCACATGACCGGCCCACGGAAGTATCGCTTCACGTCCATCCACACGGAGCGGTGACGCCCCGTCCCTCCTGCCATAGTGAGTTTGATAAGACAGTTCTTCTGACGGTACCCCAGCCTCGTCGTCCGCAGCCGCACTCGGCGGCCCGGACGGACCACGGCCCGTCTTCCAATGCTCCAACGTCACGGAGCCCGCCGGGGTTCCCGATCTTCCCCGGCGGTGTGCGCCGCTCGGGTCAGCCGCCGTAGACGTGGGGCGCGAGCGTACCGACGAACGGGAGGTTCCGGTACTTCTCGGCGTAGTCCAGGCCGTAGCCGACCACGAACTCGTTCGGGATGTCGAAGCCGACCCACTCCACTTCGATGGAGACCTTGGCGGCGTCCGGCTTGCGCAGCAGCGTGCACACCTTCAGGGAGGCGGGTTCACGCGAGCCGAGGTTGTTGATCAGCCAGGACAGGGTCAGCCCGGAGTCGATGATGTCCTCGACGATCAGGACGTGCCGGCCCTTGATGTCGGTGTCGAGGTCCTTGAGGATGCGGACGACACCGGAGGACTGGGTGCCCGCGCCGTAGGAGGACACGGCCATCCAGTCCATGGTGACGGGGGTGGACAGCGCACGCGCCAGGTCCGCCATGACCATGACGGCGCCCTTGAGGACACCGACGATCAGCAGGTCCTTGCCCGCGTACTCCGCGTCGATCTTCGCGGCCAGGTCGGCCAGCTTCGCGTCGATCTCTTCCTTGGTGATGAGCACCCGCTGGAGGTCGGCACCCATGTCTTTCGCGTCCACCCGCATCACTTTCGGTCGTCCCGCATGTATGGCCGCGCCGGCGGCCACCGGCAGGCCCGGCCCGTCGGAGTCGGGCTCCGGGGGTCGGGATTTCAGCCTTGCCGAATCACCAGTCTGCCACCCTGCCGCTGGGCGACGACCTTGCCCGGCAGATTGATGGCTCCCTGGCCGCGCCAGCCGGTGATCAGGCGGTCCATCTCCTCGATGTGCCGGGCGAAGAGCGAACCGGCCGGAGCGCCCGCCTCGATGGCGGCCCGGCGCAGCACCCGGCGGCGCACGGCGGGCGGCAGCGCGTAGAGCTTGGCGCACTCCAGCATGCCCTCGGCGTCGCGTACGGAGGACTCGGCCTGGCCGGCCCAGGCGTCCAGGGCGTCGGCGTCGTCCCGGGAGAGCTGCGCGGTGCGGGCGAGCGCCTCCACGACGCCCTTGCCGAGCGCCTTCTCCAGCGCGGGCAGGCCCTCGTGGCGCAGCCGGGAGCGGGTGTAGGCCGGGTCGGTGTTGTGCGGGTCGTCCCAGACGGGCAGCGACTGGACCAGGCATGCCTTGCGGGCGGTCTGCCGGTCCAAGTGGAGGAAGGGGCGCCGGTAACGGCCGTCGGCCCCCGAGACCGCGGCCATGCCGGACAGGGAGCGGATGCCGGAGCCGCGGGCGAGGCCGAGCAGGACGGTCTCGGCCTGGTCGTCGCGGGTGTGGCCGAGCAGGACGGCGGCGGCGCCGTGGCGTTCGGCGGCGGCGTCCAGGGCGGCGTACCGGGCGTCCCGGGCGGCCGCCTCGGGGCCGCCGTCGCGGCCCACGGTGACGGCGACGGACTCGACGGGGGCGAGGCCGAGTTCACGCAGTCTGAGGGCGACCTCCTCGGCGCGCAGCGCGGAGCCGGGCTGGAGGCCGTGGTCGACGGTGATGCCGCCGGCGCGCAGGCCGAGGCGGGGGGCCTCGAAGGCGAGGGCGGAGGCGAGCGCCATGGAGTCGGCGCCGCCGGAGCAGGCGACGAGGACGAGCGGCGCGGTGGCGGGGGCGGGGCCCCGGTGGCGCTGCGCGGCGCTCGGCCCGCCGGTTCGGTGGGCGACGGCGACGGCACCGTGGCCGCTGCTGCCGTGCGCGGTGCTGCCGTGCTCGGCGGCCTGGCCGGTGGCGATGTCGTGGAGGACGCGGCGGACCGCCAGGCGTATCGCCGCGACCGCGGGATGGGGACCCATGTCCGGTTCCCTTCATGAAGTTTCGGGGGACGAGCCCGAAGTCCGGTCACTCAGAGTGCGTCGATGGTGACAGAAGCGGGCCCTTCCCCGAGCATTGCACGCCTACGCATGGCTGACGGTCCCTCGGACGGGTGATTGGAGGGGCGTTTCCCTGCCGTCCGCCCGCGTTCAGGGTCCGGTCGTGCGGTGCACGCGCGCGACCCAGCCGGCCGGGTCGGAGATCTCGGCCTTGGTGGGCAGGGTGTTGGGCGAGGTCCACACCCGGTTGAAGCCGTCCATGCCGACCTCGTCGACGACCGCGCGCACGAAGCGCTCGCCGTCGCGGTACTGGCGCAGCTTGGCGTCGAGCCCGAGGAGCTTGCGCAGCGCGAGGTCGAGCCGGGAGGCGCCCTTGGCCCTGCGCTGCTGGAACTTCTCGCGGATCTCGGCGACGCTCGGCACGACCTCGGGGCCGACGCCGTCCATGACGAAGTCGGCGTGCCCCTCCAGCAGGGACATGACGGCGGTGAGGCGGCCGAGGATCTCCCGCTGGGCCGGGCTCTGCACCAGCTCCACCAGCGAGCGTCCACCGTCCTCCTGCTCGCCCTCGGGACGGCCCCCGGCGAGCGACTGGGCGGCGTCCCGGATGCGTTCGAGGAACGTCATCGGGTCGACGTCGGTCTCCGCGAGGAACGCCTGGATCTCGCCCTCCAGGTGGTCGCGGAGCCAGGGCACGGCGGTGAACTGGGTGCGGTGGGTCTCCTCGTGCAGGCACACCCAGAGCCGGAAGTCGTGGGGGTCCACGTCGAGTTCGCGCTCCACGTGGACGATGTTCGGCGCGACGAGCAGCAGCCGGCCGCCTCCACCGGGCGCGTTGCCCGCGGGCAGGTCGGGGGCGGCGGGGGCGAAGGTCTCGTACTGGCCGAGGACACGGGAGGACAGGAACGACAGCAGCATGCCGAGTTCCACGCCGGTCACCTTGCCGCCGACGGCACCGAGGACGGCGTTGCCCGCGCCGGGGCCGCGCCGCTCCTGCATCTTGTCGAGCAGGGGACGCAGCAGCTCCCGGAACCCGGCGACGTTGGCCCGTACCCAGCCGGGCCGGTCGACGACCAGTACGGGGGTGTCGTGGACGTCCTCGGTCCCCATGCGGGTGAAGGCGCGAACGTGTTCCTCGGAGACCTTGGCGTGCCTGCGCAGCTCGGCCACCACCGCCCTGGCCTCGTCCCGGCTGATCTCCGGCCCCGGCCGCACGAGCCGCGTCGCGGTCGCCACCGCGAGGTTCCAGTCGACCATCCCCTGAGAAGCGGTGCCACCGAAGCTCGTCATGCGTCAACCGTACGTGAGCACCCGCCGTCGGGGCAGTCCGTCGGGCGGGGCAGGCAGACGCAGCCGGGCTGGCGGGGTCGGCTAGCCGCAGCCGCAGTCGGCCAGGGTGGTGGCCGTGTGGTCGAGGGCGGACTGGGCGGACTGGGGGTCGGTGGTGCCTGAGGTGAGGAAGGCGAAGGTGAGGAGGCGGCCGTCCTTGGTGACGACCGTGCCGGCCAGGGAGTTGACGCCGGTCAGGGTGCCGGTCTTGGCGCGGATGAGACCGGCCGCGCCGCCGTCGGCGTAGCGCTCGGCGAGGGTGCCGGTGAACCCGCCGACGGGCAGGCCGGTGAGGACGGGGCGCAGGCCGGGCCGGGTGGGGTCGGCGGCGGTGGCGAGCAGGGAAGTCAGGAGGTCGGCGGTGAGCCGGTCGTCCCGGTCGAGCCCGCTGCCGTCGTGGAAGGAGGCGCCGCGCATCGGCAGCCCCAGCTTGGTCAGCCGGGCGGCGACCGCCTTGGCGCCGCCCGCGAAGCTGCCGGGCTGCCCGGAGGCCAGGGCGGTCTGCCGGGCCAGCGCCTCGGCGATGTCGTTGTCGCTGTTGGTCAGCATCCGCTCGACCACGTCGGACAGCGGGGGCGAGGAGACGGTCGCGAGGGTCGTCGCGCGCCCGGTGGCCTTGGAGGGGCCGGGCGGGGTGGCGGTGATGCCCGCCTCCTTCAGCAGGCCCGCGAAGGTGCGGGCGGCCTCGGCGGCCGGGTCGGCCACGCGGGTCACCGGCCCGCTGCTGGAGTTGTCGGTGCGGCCCTCGTCGGCGGTGAGGGCGGTGACCTCGGCGAGGTTGTCGTTGGCGCCGATGGGGTGCTGCGAGGGGCCGGAGTACAGGGTCGTGTCGTAGGACAGCGTGACCTTCTCGACGCCCCGCTTCTTCAGCGCGGCGGCGGTGCCGGCGGCCAGGGTGCGCAGGCTCGCCCAGCCGCCGCTCGCCTTGTGCGCGGTGAGGGTGGGGTCGCCGCCGCCGACCAGCACCAGTTCGCCGGTGTCGGGGTCGAGCGCGGTGCGGGTGGTGAGCCGGTGGTCGGGGCCGAGCGCGGACAGCGCGGCCACCGCGGTGGCGATCTTCGTGGTGGAGGCGGGCGTGAACGCCTGGTCGGAGTGGGTCCCGTACAGGCGACTCCCGGTGGCCACGTCCACCACGGCCGCGGCCTGGCCCTCACCGAGGGCGGGGTCGGCGAGCAGGGGGCCCAGGACGCCCGCGATACCGCTCGGCGGGACCTTCCCGGACTTCGCGGGCTCCGCGGCGCCGCCGAGCCCGCGCAGCACGGGCGGGGCGCTCGGTACGGCGTCGGGACCGCCCGCCTCGGTGCCGCCGCCGTCGTGATCTGCACCACGTGCGAGCGTGAGGGCGACCGCGCGGTCCCGCTCGGCCGTACGCTGACCCGCGCCGTCGAAGGGGCCGGCCACGGCCACTGCGCCGGCGGCCAGTGCCAGTCCGGCGGTGGCCGCCGAGGCGGTGAAGTACCAGGTCCGAGCGGGCCTGGGACCGGACCGGCCGGGTCCGGGACGCAGGGCGGACGTCAACCGGGCGAGACGCGGTTTCACGACGGACGCCGTGTGCGCCAGACTCGGTCGTAGGGCGTCCGTGAGCCGCTTCACATGCGGTCTCGCGGACCGCAAAGGTCCCAGCTCCGGCACGACCACCAGCCCCTTTCGCGATCACACTCCTGCGTGAGGGACACTTAATCACCAGAACTATGCGCTGATCATGGAGGAGCCACCGGTGGAGTTCGACGTCACGATCGAGATCCCGAAGGGTTCGCGGAACAAGTACGAGGTGGACCACGAGACCGGTCGGATCCGCCTGGACCGTCGCCTCTTCACCTCGACCGCCTACCCGACCGACTACGGATTCGTCGAGAACACGCTCGGCGAGGACGGCGACCCGCTGGACGCGCTCGTCATCCTTGACGAGCCCACGTTCCCGGGCTGCCTGATCCGCTGCCGCGCGATCGGCATGTTCCGCATGACCGACGAGGCCGGCGGCGACGACAAGCTGCTGTGCGTCCCGTCGACGGACCCGCGCGTGGAGCACCTGCGCGACATCCACCACGTGTCGGAGTTCGACCGCCTGGAGATCCAGCACTTCTTCGAGGTCTACAAGGACCTGGAGCCGGGCAAGTCGGTCGAGGGCGCCAACTGGGTGGGCCGCCAGGAGGCCGAGGCGGAGATCGAGCGTTCTTACAAGCGCCTGAAGGAGCAGGGCGGGCACTGACCTGCCGTTCCGCGACGAGCGGGCCGTACCGCCCCGGTGGGGGCGGTGCGGCCCGCTCGCGCTTTCACGCGCATACTGAGGCGTAATCGGAAGGTGTCGTTCAGGGAGCGGTGCGAGGTGTCGGAGGCGGAGGACCGCAAGCCCCGGTCGGACGAGGCGCGGGCCACGTTCGACCCGGAGATCACGTCCGAGTTCGCCATTCCGGAGGGACTCGCGGTCGCCAGGGTGAGCGGCGAATCGGAGACGACGTCCGAGTTCGCCATGCCCAAGGGGCTGGAGTCGGCGCAGGCGGAGGCCGAGCCGGAGGGCTCGGCGTTCAACACGCCGCGTACGTACAGCGTCAAGGACGCGCCGGCCGCGTTCACCCCCGCGACGGGCGTCCCGATGATCACGCTGATCACGGACGCGCCCTGGCAGGACCGGATGCGCACGATGCTGCGCATGCCGGTGGCCGAGCGGCCGGCGCTGGAGCCGGTGGTGCGCTCCGAGGACGAGGGCCCGGCGGTCCCGCGCGTGCTCGACCTGACCCTGCGTATCGGCGAGTTGCTGCTCGCGGGCGGCGAGGGCGCCGAGGACGTGGAGGCCGCGATGTTCGCGGTGTGCCGGTCCTACGGGCTGGACCGCTGCGAGCCGACGGTGACCTTCACGCTGCTGTCGATCACCTATCAGCCCTCCCTGGTGGAGGACCCGGTGACGGCGTCCCGGACGGTCCGCAGGCGCGGCACCGACTACACCCGGCTGGCGGCGGTCTTCCGGCTGGTGGACGACCTCACGGACGCCGAGACGCACCTCTCCCTGGAGGAGGCGTACGGCCGGCTGGCGGAGATGCGGCGCAACCGGCACCCCTACCCCGGCTGGGCGCTGACCCTGGCCAGCGGAGGGCTGGCCGGCGCGGCCTCGGTGCTGGTCGGCGGTGACGTGATCGTGTTCATCGCGGCGGCGCTGGGCGCGATGCTCGGCGACCGGCTGGCCTGGCTGCTGGCCGGACGCGGGCTGCCGGAGTTCTACCAGTTCACGGTGGCCGCGATGCCGCCCGCCGCGATCGGCGTGGCGTTCGCGCTGGCGGACGTGGACGTGAAGGCGTCCGCGGTCATCACCGGTGGACTCTTCGCGCTGCTGCCCGGCCGGGCGCTGGTGGCGGGCGTGCAGGACGGGCTGACGGGCTTCTACATCACCGCCGCCGCGCGGCTGCTGGAGGTCATGTACTTCTTCGTCGCCATCGTGATCGGCGTGCTGACGGTCCTGTACTTCGGGGTGCAGGTCGGCGGCGAGCTGAACCCGGACGCGGCGCTGAACATCTCGTCCCGCCCGGTGATCCAGATCCTGGCTTCCATGGTGCTGTCGCTGACCTTCGCGGTGCTGCTCCAGCAGGAGCGCTCCACCGTGCTGTGGGTGACGCTCAACGGCGGTGTCGCCTGGTCGGTGTACGGCGCGCTGCGCTACACCGCGGACATCTCGCCGGTGGCGTCCACGGCGGTGGCGGCCGGACTGGTGGGCCTCTTCGGGCAGTTGCTGGCGCGCTATCAGTTCGCCTCCGCACTGCCGTTCACCACGGCCGCTATCGGCCCGCTGCTGCCCGGTTCGGCCACGTACTTCGGTCTGCTGTCCATCGCGCAGAGCGAGGTCGACAAGGGGCTGGTGTCGCTGGCCAAGGCCGTGTCACTGGCCATGGCCATCGCCATCGGGGTGAACCTGGGTGCCGAGATCTCCCGGCTCACCCTGCGGATCGGCTCCGCCGGCAAGCGCCGGGCGGCCAAGCGGACCAGGGGCTTCTAGGGTCCCGCCCCTACTGGGGGCGGTGGCCGCCCTGGTCGTACCCGTAGGGGTAGGGCTGCTGGGGCTGGTTCGGCTGCTGCGGCTGCTGGGGGCGTCCGTAGCCGTCGTACTGCGGCTGCTGCTGGGGCTGCTGTCCGTAGTACGGGTCCTGCTGCTGCCCGTAGCCGCCCTGGCCCTGGCCCTGACCGGGGTATCCCTGGCCGCCCTGGGGCTGGTTGCCGTAGCCCTGCTGCCAGTGCTGCGGGGAGTGGGGCTGCTGCTGCGGGGCCGCCTGCTGCTCGTACCGGCGCCCGTAGGGGTCCTCGTAGGGCTGGTCGGGCTCGATGCGGCGGAGCTGGGTCGTGGAGTCGTCCATGACCGGGGCCTGCGGCTGCTCGTACTGCGGCTGCTCGGGAGCCTGCCGCTCGGCGCGCTTGTTCTTGCCGCGGGCCCGCAGGAACTCGATGGCGATCGGGATCACCGAGATGAGGACGATGAGGATGAGCATCGCCTCGATGTTGTTCTTGACGATGCCGATGTTGCCGAGCCAGGAGCCGAGGAGCGTCACCCCGGCGCCCCACAGCACACCGCCGATGACGTTGAAGGTCAGGAACGAGCGGTACCGCATGCCGCTGACGCCCGCGATGATCGGCGTGAAGGTGCGCACGATGGGCACGAAGCGGGCCAGGACCAGGGACTTGGGGCCGTACTTCTCGAAGAACTCGTGCGCCTTGGTGACGTTCTCCTGCTTGAACAGGCGCGAGTCGGGCCGGTTGAACAGGGACGGGCCGACCTTCTTGCCGAACATGTAGCCCGCCTGGTCGCCCAGGATCGCGGCGAGGCAGATCAGCGCGATGGCGCCCCACAGCGGGAAGTCGAGCTCGCCGGAGGTGATCAGCAGACCGGCGGTGAACAGCAGCGAGTCGCCCGGCAGGAAGAAGCCGATGAGCAGGCCGGACTCGGCGAAGACGATGAGCAGCAGACCCCAGATGCTGTAGGTGTTCAGCAGATGGTCGGGATCGAGCCAGCTCGGGCCGAGGGCGAGTGTCATCACGGGTCCGGGCTCCTGAGGGGGGAAGAGGGCGGCTACGGCGGCTGCGATGTCCATGTGTGGCCGCCCAAAGCTATCAACGCGTCGCGGCCGGCCCAGGTTCCACCGGCCGTCCCAGAATGCACTGTGCGGCGGGCGGGGCAAAGCTGTGGGTCATGGGACTCGACGACTACGGCGGCGGCCAGGGGCCCGAGCCGGACGTACTGGTGGTGACGGCGAACGACGTGCCCGGACGCCGGGTGGAGCGGGTGCTCGGCGAGGTCTTCGGCCTCACCGTGCGGTCGCGGCACCTCGGCAGCCAGATCGGCGCCGGGCTGAAGTCGATGGTCGGCGGCGAGCTGAAGGGGCTCACCAAGACCCTGGTGCAGACCCGCAACCAGGCCATGGAGCGCCTGGTGGAACAGGCACGCGCGCGTGGCGCCAACGCCGTGGTCGCCTTCCGCTTCGACGTCACCGAGGCGGCCGACCTGGGCACCGAGGTCTGCGCCTACGGCACGGCGGTGGTCCTGGCCCGCGAGTGAGCCAGGACCGGTGTGCCTACGCGTCGTGCCGGTCGGCGTTGGCGGCGATGGCCGCGTTCAGGTGGGCGGCGACACCGGGGCCGAGCGCGTCGTAGTACGCGGTGAAGCGGTCGTCGGCGACGTACATCTCACCCAGACAGCGGTGCATCGGGTAGGCACATTCGTAGAACCACCGGCCGATGTGGCGGCGGTGCTCCTCGGCGAGGTCCATCGCCGCCGGGTCGGCCGGCGGGACGCCGTCGGCCACCAGGGTGGCGTAACGGGCGTTCCAGTCGTCGGACTCGGCGCGCATCCGCTGCCAGTCGGCCTTGGTGTAGCGGGCGGTGCGGCGGCGGGACTCGGCGTACGCCTCGGTGTTGCCCCAGCGGCGCTCGGTCTCCTCGGCGTACTGGTCGGGGTCGTGGTCCCCGAAGACCTCGAAGCGTTCCTCGGGGGTGAGGTCGATGCCCATCGTGCGTGCCTCCATGGCGTGTTCCACGGCCGCCGCCATCCGGCTCAGCCTCTCGATCCGGGCGGTCAGCAGCTCGTGCTGCCGGCGCAGGTGGGCGCGGGGGTCCGCGCCGGGATCGTCGAGGAGGGCGGCGACCTCGTAGAGCGGGAAGCCGAGCTCGCGGTAGAACAGGATCTGCTGGAGCCGGTCGAGGTCGGCGTCGGCGTAGCGCCGGTGCCCGGCGTACGTGCGCTCGCTGGGCACGAGCAGCCCGATCTCGTCGTAGTGGTGCAGGGTGCGCACCGTGATCCCGGCGAACCCCGCGACCTGTCCCACGGAGAAGCTCAACGTTCCTCGCTCCTTGTCGTCGGCGGCGCCCGGTGCGCCGCCCGGTAACACGCTGCTTCCTCACGCCGGGTGAGGTGCAAGGGGAATTCCGTCCGGGATGTTGTGTCGGTTGTGTCCACTTATGGTGAGCCCGTGGCCCAGGACACCGCGCGGCAGCCGCCTCCGACCGCTCCCACCGCCCCGGCGCGTGCGCTGCTGCCGCTGATCCTGCCCTCCGTGACGGTGGGGATCGTGGCCAGCCTCGTCTTCGTCGGGGTGAGCACGGCGGCCGAGAAACTCCAGCACGTGCTGTGGGGACCGCTCCCGGACGCGCTGGGGGTGGGCCGGTACTCGGTGCTGTGGATGTTCGTGATGCTCTTCGCCACCGGTGTCGCGGTCGGCCTGGTGGTGTGGAAGGTCCCCGGGCACGCCGGGCCCGACCCGGCCACCCTCGGCCTGGACGCGCCGGTGCTGCCGCCGAGGGTGCTGCCGGGGCTGGTGCTCGCGGTGGGGCTGATGCTGGCGGGCGGGCCGAGCCTCGGCCCGGAGAACCCGATCATCGCGGTCAACGTCGGTCTCGCCATGTGGCTCGGGCAGAAGCTGGTGCCCCGGGCGCCGGACTCGCTCTGGCCGGTGCTGGCGGAGGCCGGCACCATCGGGGCGCTGTTCGGCACGCCGGTCGCGGCGGCGCTGGTGATCTCCGAGGCGATGGCCGGGCGCCCGCTGCGCGGACGGCTCTGGGACAACCTCTTCGCCCCGCTGACCGCCGCCGCATGCGGCGCCATCACCACCACCCTGGTCGCCCGCCCCACCTTCGACCTGGGCCTGCCGCCCTTCGGCCACCCCCGGTGGAACGACGTGGTGGCCGCCATGGTGATCGCCTCGGCGTCCGCGCTGCTCGGCATGTGCGCGGTCTACGTCTTCCCCTCGGTGCACGCCGCCTTCCGCCGGCTGCGGCACCCGATGCTGATGCTCCCCGCGGGCGGGCTGGTGCTGGGCGCGCTGGCGGCCGCGGGCGGGCATCTGACGCTGTTCAAGGGGCTCACCGAGGTCGGGGAGCTGGCGCGGGACCCCGGCGGCTGGTCAGCGGGCCAGTTCGCGGTGATGGCGGTGGTGAAGCTGGCCGCGCTGGTGGTGGCGGCCTCCTGCGGGTTCCGGGGCGGCCGGATCTTCCCCGCCGTGTTCATCGGGGCCGCGCTGGGCCTGTGCGCGCACGCGCTGGTCCCGGCCGTGCAGCCCGCCGTCGCGGTGGCCACGGGCGTCCTGGGCATGCTGCTGGCGATCACCCGGCAGGGCTGGGTCAGCCTCTTCACGGCCGCCGCGCTGGTCGCCTCCCCCTCGGTGCTCGCCCTGCTGTGCATCGCCTCGCTGCCCGCCTGGCTGCTGGTGACCGGGCGCCCCCAGATGCAGTTGCACGCGGACGGGACCCCGATCCGCTGAGGTTTCCCTGAGTTCCCTCTGATGGAGGCATGGTCCATGGCGCTGCACCGAGGTTCCAGGAAGCACGGGGAACATCACATATCCGTCAACCCGTTCTTCGGGGACGCCGACCCCGTGAGCGGGATGACCGAGGCCCCGCCCACCCACCGGATGGCGGAGAAGCCGCTGGCCCCGGCCACGGCCTACCAGGTCGTGCACGACGAACTCATGCTGGACGGCAACGCCCGGCTGAACCTGGCCACCTTCGTCACCACCTGGATGGAGCCGCAGGCCGGGGTGCTGATGGCGGAGTGCCTGGACAAGAACATGATCGACAAGGACGAGTACCCGCGCACCGCCGAGCTGGAGCGGCGCTGCGTGGCGATCCTCGCCGACCTCTGGAACGCCCCCGACCCCTCGGCCGTGGTCGGCTGCTCCACCACCGGCTCCAGCGAGGCGTGCATGCTGGCCGGCATGGCGCTCAAGCGCCGCTGGTCCAAGCGGAACGCCGACCGGTATCCGGGGGCCCGCCCGAACCTGGTGATGGGCGTCAACGTCCAGGTCTGCTGGGACAAGTTCTGCGAATTCTGGGAGGTGGAGCCCCGGCTCGTCCCCATGGAGGGCGACCGCTTCCACCTCGACCCGCGCGCGGCGGCCGAGCTGTGCGACGAGAACACCATCGGGGTCGTCGGCGTCCTCGGCTCCACCTTCGACGGCTCCTACGAGCCCATCGCCGCCCTCTGCGCCGAACTGGACGCCCTGAAGGAGCGCACCGGCCTCGACATCCCCGTCCACGTGGACGGCGCCTCGGGCGCGATGGTCGCCCCCTTCCTGGACGAGGACCTCGTCTGGGACTTCCGCCTCCCGCGCGTGGCCTCGATCAACACCTCGGGGCACAAGTACGGGCTCGTCTATCCCGGCGTCGGCTGGGCACTGTGGCGGGACGCGGACGCGCTCCCCGAGGAGCTGGTGTTCCGGGTGAACTACCTCGGCGGCGACATGCCCACCTTCGCGCTGAACTTCTCCCGCCCCGGCGCCCAGGTCGCGGCCCAGTACTACACGTTCCTGCGCCTGGGCCGCGAGGGCTACCGCGCGGTGCAGCGCTCCACCCGGAGCGTGGCGACCTACCTCGCCGGCAAGATCGAGAAGCTCGGCGACTTCCGCCTGCTGACGCGTGGCGACCAGCTACCGGTGTTCGCCTTCACCACCGCCGAGCACGTCACCGCGTACGACGTGTTCGACGTCTCCCGGAAGCTGCGCGAGTACGGCTGGCTGGTGCCCGCGTACACCTTCCCGCCCGACCGGGAGGACCTCTCCGTGCTGCGGGTGGTGTGCCGCAACGGGTTCTCCCACGACCTGGCCGACCTCTTCCTCGCCGACCTCACCCGCGCCCTGCCCGGCCTGCGCCGCCAGCAGGGGCCGACCGGTGAGAAGGAGGCGGCCACCGGGTTCCACCACTGAGCCCCGGGGACGCGTACGAGCCCCTAGGAGGCGGTCTGCCGCTCCTCCAGCGCGACCAGTTCGAACGCCGTCTTTCCGTCCAGGGACTCGCGGATGATGTCGGCGTGGCCGGCGTGCCGGGCCATCTCGCGGATCAGGTGGAGACAGAGCCAGCGCAGCGAGACCGCGCCGTCCGGCGGGAACCAGGGGGCCGAGGGCAGCGGGAAGGTGTCGTCGAGGCTGGGCGCCGAGCGGATCAGCTTCTCCGTCTCCGCGGCCAGCTCCGCCCAGTACGCGAGCTGCCCGGCGACCGTCTCGTCGTCGGTGAGCCGGAAGCACTCGTGCCAGTTCGACTCGTCCCGGTGCACCGCCGGCGGCTCCTGCCGGGCGCGGGCCTGCCACGCCTGCTCGACCTCGGCGACGTGCTTCAGCAGCCCGCCCAGCGACAGTTCGCTCGCGCTGGGCCGGGTGCGCGCCTGCTCCTCCGTCACGCCAAGCAGCGCCCGGCGGATGCCGCCACGCTGCTCCTCCAGGAACGCCAGCAGTGCCCCGCGCTCGTCGCCCGGCGCCTCGGCTCCCACATGAGTGACCATGACCGTCCGCCTCTTCTCCGGCTCCCGCCGGGGCCGTCCGCCCCGACACCGACGAAGCTACGGGCCATCGAGGTCAGATCCTGTCCTCAATGGCCCGTGGCGGCGGAAGTTTCTCGCGACCGCTCAGAACGGGAAGCCGCTGCGCCCGTGCTGCACCGAGATCCACTTGGTGGTCGTGAACGCCTCCAGGGTCGTCTCGCCGTTCAGCCGGCCGACGCCGGAGTGCTTCTCCCCGCCGAAGGGCACGATCGGCTCGTCGTGCACGGTGCCGTCGTTCACATGGAACATCCCGGTGTCGATCCGCTGCGCGAAGGCCACCCCGCGCTCGATGTCACCCGTGTGGACGGCGCCGCTGAGCCCATAGGGGGTGTCGTTGACGATGCGGACGGCCTCCTCCTCGCCGTCGAACGGGACGAGGAAGACGACCGGCCCGAAGACCTCCTGCCGCAGCAGCTCCGACCCCTCGGGCACGTCGGTGAGCACGCTGGGCTCGACCAGGTTCCCCTCAACCGAGCCGTGCACCAGCGCCGTGGCCCCCTCCGCGAGCGCCTGCTCGACCACCGAGGAAAGGGCGTTCGCCTGCGTGGAGTTGATGACCGGGCCGATGACGGTGGCCGGGTCGCGCGGGTCGCCGACCGGCAGCGAGCGCACCTTGGCGACGAACTTCTCGGTGAACTCGTCCGCCACCGAACGGTCCACCAGCACCCGGTTGGCGGCCATGCAGACCTGCCCCTGGTGCACGAACCGGCTGAAGACGGCCGCGTCCACCGCGTAGTCGAGGTCGGCGTCGTCCAGCACCACCAGGGCGCTGTTGCCGCCGAGTTCGAGCACCGCCCGCTTGAAGTTGGCCGCGCACACGGTGGCGACATGGCGGCCGGTGCCGTCGGAGCCGGTGAAGGAGATGACCCTGGGCACCGGGTGCTCGATGAAGGCGTCGCCGATCTCCGCGATGTCGGTGACGACCACGTTGAGCAGTCCGCCGGGCAGGCCCGCGTCCTCGAAGAGCTTGGCGATGACGGTGCCGCCCGCGATCGGGGTGTTCTGGTGCGGCTTGAGGACCACGCCGTTGCCGAGCGCGAGCGCCGGGGCGACCGACTTCAGCGACAGCAGGAAGGGGAAGTTGAAGGGGCTGATCACGCCCACCACGCCGACCGGGACCCGGTAGAGGCGGTTCTCCTTGCCCTCCAGCGGGGAGGGCAGGATGCGGCCCTCGGGGCGCAGCGCCAGGTGGACCGACTCGCGCAGGAACTCCTTGGCGAGGTGCAGCTCGAAGCCCGCCTTCACCCGGGTGCCGCCCAGCTCCGCGACGATCAGCTCGGCGATCTCCTCCTCGCGCTCCTGGAGCAGGGCGAGGGCCCGCTCGAAGACCGCGCGACGCGCGTAGGGGCTGGTGCGCGCCCATTCCTTCTGGACGCGCTCGGCGGCCCGGTACGCCTGGTCGACCTCGTCGACCGAGGCCACGGTGATCGACGCCAGCTTCTCGTCGTCGTAGGGGTTGAAGTCGATGACGTCCCAGGAGCCGGTGCCCGGCCGCCATTCGCCGTCGATGTACTGCTGGGCCAGGTCGCTGAAAAAGGCCGCCATGTGATCCCTCAATCGTGAGCGTACGGCTGAGTCACGCCAGGTGCTGATCACGGGCCATCGTACTGGTGCGCTACGGAGAGCGAGGAGCGCTCGGCTCCTCAACTCCCTTGTGCGTCACGCTTGTTCAGCGAGTCTCGCGATGAGTTCGCGGCTCTCCTCCGGGCCGGGGCTGTCCTGCTGGAGCTCCTTGAGGGCGTGCTCGTACTGGGCGACGTCCTCGCGCTTGTCCAGGTAGAGCGCGCTGGTGAGCTGCTCCAGGTAGACCACGTCGGAGAGGTCCGACTCGGGGAAGCTGAGCAGGGTGAAGGCACCGCTCTCCCCGGAGTGTCCGCCGAAGGCGAAGGGCATGACCTGGAGGCGTACGTTGGGCCGCTCGGAGACCTCGATCAGGTGCCGGAGCTGGCCGCGCATGACCTCGCGGTCGCCGTAGGGGCGGTGCAGGGCGGCCTCGTCGAGCACGATGTGGAACTCGGGCGCGTGGTCGCCGAGCAGATGCTTCTGCCGCTCCAGGCGCAGCGCCACCCGGCGCTCCACGTCCGCCGCGCTCGCGCCGCGCATGCCGCGCCGGACGACCGCGCGGGCGTAGTCCTCGGTCTGGAGCAGGCCGTGCACGAACTGCACCTCGTAGACCCGGATGAGGTGCGCGGCGCCCTCCAGGCCCACATAGGTGGGGAACCAGCTCGGCAGCACGTCGGAGTAACTGTGCCACCAGCCCGCCACGTTGGCCTCCCGGGCGAGGGAGAGCAGCGATTCGCGCTCCGCCTCGTCGTCGATGCCGTAGAGCGTCAACAGGTCTTCGACGTCCCTGGTCTTGAAGCTCACCCGGCCCAGTTCCATCCGGCTGATCTTCGATTCGGAGGCGCGGATCGAGTAACCCGCCGCCTCGCGTGTGATCCCCCGCGCTTCACGCAGCCGCCTGAGTTGCGAGCCGAGCAGCATCCGCCGCACCACCGATCCGGGCTCTCCCGCGCTCACGTACGTCGCCTCCCCAACCATCCGCAAGTGCCTGAGTCTGCCACTAAAACACTTCAAGCAGTACTCGTACGGTTACGGAAACGGAAAGAGGTGAACCGTTTCTGCCCGCCATAGGTCACGACCACTGGCGCCGATGTGCGCCCCGATGGCGGAAAAAATGGCCAAGAAGCGGTACGCGCAGGGCGATTTCGGCCGCGTGCACGTGCATCTGCCCTTGCATCTGCTGTGCGCATCCGAAACCATGGGTGCCGCGCCACCGCTGCCTCGCAACGACCGCGAATTCCGGGAGTGCCTCGCATGGGGACGAATGGATCGACCATGCTCAAGCCGTTACGGCAGGGCCTTCCTCCGCTGGACCCCTCGGCCGTGTCCGATGCCGCCTCCTGCGCGCTGCCCGCCCGCTACGAGGCCGTCCGCGAGGCGCGGAACTTCACCCGCTCCACCCTCGGGCCCTGGGACGTCGGCGACCGCTTCGACGACATCGCCCTGGTCGTCTCCGAACTCGTCACCAACGCGCTGCGCCACGCCCTGCCCGCCGAACTCCCGCCCGGCGCCGGGCAGTCCGCGCCCGTCCGGTTGCATCTGCTGCGCTGGACCGGGCGGCTGGTGTGCGCGGTGCGCGACCCGAGCGACGAGAGCCCGGTGCCGCGTGAGACCGAGGACGACTTCTCCGCCGAGTCCGGGCGCGGGCTGCTGCTGGTGGAGTCCTTCGCGGACGGCTGGGGCTGGCACCCGGCCGCGGGTGAGGCCGGCGGCAAGCTGGTGTGGGCGCTGTTCCGGCTCGGCAAGGACGACTGAGGGCGCCCGGCTCCCCTGCTGGTCGGAGGCGTTGACATCGTTGCCGGACCGGCTGCCGCCCGGGCCCGCCGGTGGCGGGGTCAGCCGGCGATGAGGTGGTCGAACTCGCCGTCCTTGATGCCGAGCAGCATCGCCTCGATCTCCGCGCGGGTGTAGACCAGCGCGGGCCCGTCCGGGAAGCGCGAGTTGCGCACCGCGACCTCGCCGCCGGGCAGCCGCGCGAACTCCACGCAGGAGCCCTGGGAGTTGCTGTGGCGGCTCTTCTGCCAGGCCACGCCGTCCAACTGCGTGGCAGCCATGCCGTTGTACACGTCGTACCCCCCGTACACGCCGTCAACGTAGCGGTCCACAGGTCGCTCCCCGCTGTGCACTGTCTGATGTGGCCATGGTCGATCGACCCGGATCATAACCTTGTTCATGTGCAGATGAATGAGCAGATGCACGTGCACGGCGGGTGTTCCCGCGGTTACAGCTTTGACGTCCGCTTTACCCGAGCTTCTGGGGCAGGTGGTGTTGACGCGTCTGCCCGAAAGCGGCTCCGGGCATGCGCGAACGGGCGCCGCGCCCGCGCTTCCGCGCCAGGTCGTCCGGATCGGAACGTCCCGCCTCGGGAGGAGACGCGCGCCAGGCCCTTCCTGTTGCGCGGTGTCCCGGATTCCCCCGGGTAACGGCTGGTAACTTGCTGCGGACCTCCGGCTCAGGGGGGCCTCGCGCACGGCCGGCGGGGCGACCGGCTACTGGTTGGGAGCTTGACGTGACGACGGCGAAGGTACGGGCCGCTGCGGCGGCGGGGCTGGTGGGCGCGCTCGCGCTGACCGTGACGGCGTGCGGCGGGGACGGCTCACCGGACGACTCCCCCAGCACGAGCAGTGCGGCCCCGGCCCCCTCCGGCTCGGACGGCTCCGGCGGCGCGGGCGCCTCCGACCGGCTCCAGGGCAGTTGGATCACCACCGGCGGCGGCAAGATCGTCGCCCTGGTCATCACCGGCAAGCAGGCCGGGCTCTTCGTCACCGGCGGCACGGTGTGCAGCGGTACGGCGGGCGAGCAGGCGGGTCAGGGCGTGATCCGGCTGACCTGCCAGGGCGGCGACGACAGCCGGGCCGAGGGCACGGTCGACTCCGTCAGCGGCAAGGCGCTGAAGGTCACCTGGAAGGGCAGTGCCGGGTCGGAGTCGTACACCAGGGCGGAGGGCGGCAAGCTGCCCACCGGGCTGCCGACGAGTCTCCAGCCGTCGTAGGCACTCCTCGTCCTGGTGAATCGGCGGGGGTGGGTGCTCGGTCGCCGCGCCGAGGCGCCATGATGCGGGGAGACGTCACGACCTCGATGGGACCAGTACATGCGCCGCGTCATTCCGCTCACCCTCACCGCTCTCGCCGCCGCCCTCGCCCTGACCGCCTGCGACGACGGCGGCAGTGGCGGCGCGGACGGTGCCAAGAGCAAGGCCGGATCGGGCTGCGCGACCGGCGCGGTGGCCCTGGAGGTCGGCTCGGCGAGCGTCGCGCCCGCCGCGGGGGACACCGGCGAGGTGCCGGTCAGCATCACCAACCAGAGCGCGCCCTGCACCCTGGACCACTTCCCCGGCGTCACCCTGCGCCAGGGCGACCGGTCGGTGAAGCTGCCGGCCAGCGAGGGCGCGCAGGCCCAGACCCTGAAGCTGGCCAAGGGCGCGTCGGCGACCTTCACCGTCTCCTACACGCGCGGCGCGGACGGCGACGCCGCGGCGCTGAAGGCGAGCACCATCGAGGTCACCCTGCCGGGCGGCGGCGACGCGAAGAGCTTCCCCTGGAAGTTCGGCCCGGTCGCGGCCAAGGGCGGGGACTCGGTGAACGCGTCGGTGAGCGCGTTCCAGCAGGTCGGCGACTAGGGCTCCGCCCGGGGGCGGGAGGCTCGCCGGGCGGAGTCCGAGAGTTTGCGGCCGCTGCGGGCACGGCGGGCGCGCCACCTCGGTCGGCTCCGGCGCGCCCGCGCTCCGCTCGGGGGGCCGCCGTCCGGGGAAACGGTCAGCGGCTCGGGCACGACCGGCCTCGGTGCGGCGGCACGGGGACCGAGGGCCTGCGGCTGGTCCGGCGCGGCCGGGCGGAGCCACCTCGGTCGGCTCCGGCGCGCCCGCGCTCCGCTCGGGGGCGACGGGCCGTCGCCCGGACAGTGGTCAGCGGCTCTGGCGTGACCGGTCTCGGTTCGGCGGTGCCGTCCTCACGGCAGCCGTCGGCGGGACCTCACCTGGGCCTCGTCCGCCGCTTTTGCTCCCTCCGTCCAGCCGGCCTCGTCGTTGATGCCGCGCAGGCGGGTGGTGGTGGTGCGCGGGAACATGGTCTCCAGACGATCGGTCACGGCGGTCTCGCGGGTGACCAGTACCGGCAGCAGGTCCTGGGTGACCTGGCTCTCGGCGGCGGTCGTGAGCCGGTCGCCGACGCGGTGGGCGTAGGCGGCGAGGAAGGACTGCCGGAAGGTCTTGGTCCGCTTGCGGCCCCCGGCCCGCTGGGCGGCCTCGGCCCTGGCCATCGCGTGCGTGGCCTGCACGAGCAGCGAGGTGTACAGCAGCTCGACCGCCTCCAGGTCGGCCTCGAAGCCGACGACCGTGGAGAAGGCGTACGGCTCGTTCCACACCGCGCGGCAGTGGTTGGCCCGGGCGACCGCGTCCAGCAGTACGGCCTTGGCCTGCTCGTACGGCGGCTCGACACCTATCCGGCAGGCACCGGGCGCGTCCGGTGCCGGGGCGGAGGCGGCGAGCAGCGCCTCGTCGACGCTGTGCCGGGCCATCAGCTCCTGCGCCTTGGCGGTGAGCGCCTCGGCCTCCTCCGGATACCCGGTCCCCTCGGCCTTGGCGAGCAGGGCACGGATACGGCCGAGCGTCCGGGACGTGCCGGGTCCGGCGGGCCGACGGGGTTCCTCCAGCGGCTCCAGCGTGGGCAGGCGCAGCAGCAGCCGGTACAGCTCCAGGACGGTGGTGGCGTGCGAGAAGCGGTCGGCGGGGCGGGGGCCGGGCTGGTCGGCGAGGGCGTCGAGCTGGGCGGTCCAACGGGGGCCGCGTGGCCGGTCCTTGGCGGCCTGGGCACGGATCAGCGCGGCGGCGAGGCCGAGGTGGGTGTCCTCCAGCTCCCGGCGCACCAACCGCACCACGTCGGCGGGCTGCCACCCGCGCTGCCAGGCGGCTGCCACGAACTCCTCGCCGCGCCGGGCGAGTTCGGCGTCGGCACCGGTGTCGGCGGCGAGCAGGGACGCGCCGGTGTCGAGTCCCGAGTCGGTGTCGTCGTAGAGAGCGGCCGCGAAGGCGCGTTCGACGGTGCTGGCAGTGCTGGTCACGTGGTCGATCGTGCCACGGCGGGCCGACGGCCCGCCGAAGCCGTCCACAGCCTGTGGAAAACCTGACGGACTCCCTTCGCCCACGACTGTCAACCATCGGTTGACACCTCTGCACTGTCAACCTACGGTTGTCACATGGCGACCAACCCGAAAGTCACGGCATCCGTACGCCTCGACGACCTCATCGAGGCCATCAAGACCGCCCACGCCGAGCCCCTCGACCAGCTCCAGGACGCGGTGATCGCCGCGGACCACCTGGGCGACGTGGCGGACCATCTGATCGGGCACTTCGTGGACCAGGCCCGCCGCTCGGGCGCGTCCTGGACCGACATCGGCAAGAGCATGGGGGTGACCCGGCAGGCGGCGCAGAAGCGGTTCGTCTCCAAGGAGTCGGCCGACCTCGACCCGAGCCAGGGCTTCAGCCGCTACACCCCCCGCGCCCGCAACGTCGTCATGGCGGCGCACAACGCCGCGGTGACCGCCCGCAACGCCGAGGGCCGCCCCGAGCACCTGGTCCTCGGCCTGCTGGCCGAACCGGAGGGCCTCGCGGTGAAGGCCATGGAGGCGCAGGGCGTAGCGGCCGACGCCGTACGCCAGGCCGCGACCGCCGCGCTCCCCCCGGCCACCGAAGCCACCCCCGACCTGGTCCCGTACGGCCCCGAGGCCAAGAAGGCCCTGGAACTCACCTTCCGCGAGGCGCTCCGGCTCGGCCACAACTACATCGGCACCGAGCACATCCTGCTGGCCCTGCTGGAGCAGGAGAACGGCACCGGCGTCCTCGCCGGCCTCGGCATCACCAAGGAGGGCACCGAGGAGTACGTGAACCGGGCGCTGGCCCTGCTCCTGGAGCAGAAGAAGGCCGCCACCACGGCCCAGCAGGCGGCCACCCACCCGGACGACGAGCAGGAAGACTGACCGCGCGGCGGAAGCGCAGCTCAGGCCCGTTGTCAGACCCCCCTGCCACACTCAAACGCATGACCGACCGGTGGGCGCTCGCACCGGCCGAGGACGGTGGCGTGGACGTCGCCCCCCTCGGCCGGGACGGGCTGCCCGCGGGTCCGGTCCGGCGCGAGAGCGATCTCGCCCAGGCGGTGCGGAGCCGCCCGGAGACCGGACGCTGGGTGTGGAGGTCGACCGCCGAGGTCTACCCGCGCCTGCTCGCCACGGGGGTGCGAGTAGAGCGGTGCTACGACGTCGAGGACGCCGAGACCCTGCTCCTGGGCCACGAGGGACGGCACGGCGAACCACGCTCGGCCGCCGCCGCCCTGGCCCGCCTCCGGGGCGGCGCCGTACCGCCCGACCCGCCGCAGCGCGCGGCCGAACCGGGCGCACAGTCCTCACTGTTCGAGCCGACCGGCACCCGGATGCCGCTGGCGGACCTCCTGGAGGTCTACGCCGAGCAGCAGCGAAGACACGAGCGGACCGCCCACCCCGACCGGATGCGCCTGCTGACCAGCGCGGAGTCGGCGGGGATGCTGGTGGCCGCCGAGATGAACCGCGCGGGCCTGCCCTGGCGCGCGGACGTGCACCGCGCCCTGCTCACCGACCTGCTGGGCGAGCGGTACGCGGGCGGCGGTGAACCACGCCGGCTCGCCGAGCTGGCCGACGAGGTGTCCGCCGCCTTCGGCCACCGGGTCCGCCCCGACCTCCCGGCCGATGTGATCAGGGCCTTCGCGCGGGCCGGGATCAAGGTGGGCTCCACCCGCCGCTGGGAGCTCCGCTCCCTGGACCACCCGGCCGTGGCCCCGCTGCTGGAGTACAAGCGGCTGTACCGCATCTGGGTGGCGCACGGCTGGTCCTGGCTGCGGGACTGGGTGCGCGAGGGGCGGTTCCGGCCGGAGTTCCACGCGGGCGGCACGGTCACCGGGCGCTGGGTCACCAACGGCGGGGGCGCGCTGCAGATCCCCAAGGTGATCCGCCGTGCCGTGGTGGCCGACCCCGGCTGGCGGCTGGTGGTGGCCGACGCGGCCCAGATGGAGCCCAGGGTGCTGGCGGCGATCTCCCGCGACCCCGGCCTGATGGAGGTGGCCTCCCGCGAGGGCGACCTCTACCAGGCGGTGTCCGAACGGACCTTCTCCGGCGACCGCGACCAGGCCAAGCTGGCCGTCCTCGGCGCGGTCTACGGCCAGACCGCGGGCGACGGCCTGAAGAACCTGGCCGCGCTGCGCCGCCGCTACCCCAAGGCGGTCGCCTACGTGGACGAGGCCGCCCGTGCGGGCGAGGAGGGGCGCCTGGTCCGCACCTGGCTGGGCCGCACCTGCCCGCCGGCGGCGGGGACGGGCGCGGACGCGGCGGAGGAGGCGGGCATCCCGTCGGCCGAGGAGCGCGGGGAAACGGCCGCCGATCGAGGACGGGGGCGGTTCGCCCGCAACTTCGTCGTCCAGGGCAGCGCGGCCGACTGGGCCCTGCTGCTCCTCGCGGCCCTGCGGCGTGCGTGCGCGGACCTCGCCGCCGAGCTGGTCTTCTTCCAGCACGACGAGGTGATCGTGCACTGCCCCGCCGAGGAGACCGAGCAGGTCGCGGCGGCCATCCGGGAAGCCTCCGCCCTGGCGGCCCGCCTCACCTTCGGCGACACCCCGGTCCGCTTCCCCTTCAGCACGGCCGTGGTGGAGTGCTACGCCGACGCCAAGTGAGCGCGCGCTCCCTGTGCGACCATGGCGGACAGAGCTCGAACGCGGCTCCTGGACGAGTGCGCCGTACCCAGCCCACGACAAGACGGCGCGTGGGAGTTCGACATGGGGTGGATCGCGCTCGTGATCTCCGGAATGCTGGAAGCGGTATGGGCGACGGCCCTCGGCAAGTCACAGGGCTTCAGCCGCCTCCTGCCGTCCGTCGTCTTCGTCCTGGGCCTGCTGTTGAGCATGTCCGGCCTCGCCTTCGCCCTCCGCACGGTCCCCGTCAGCACCGGTTACGCGGTCTGGGTCGGCATCGGAGCGGCCCTCACGGCGGCCTACGCGATGCTCTTCGACGGCGAGCCGGCCGGCACCGTCAAGATCCTGCTGCTGCTCGGGATCATCGCGTGCGTGGCGGGCCTGAAGCTGACGCACTGAGCGGTTCTCCGGACGGCCGGATGTGCCCCCGAGGCTGCCCTTCGGGTTCTTTCGCGCCGACCGCGGGTGTGGAGATACTGCGCGGGAACGTGTCATCCCCCTGCCGAAGGAGCAGCGTGCGCAAGCACGAGGAGCCCGACACCGCACCGGCCCGGTCCCGCCGCCCGGCCGTCCGCCCCGCCGTTCCGGCGCAGGCCCCGCAATCGCTGCGCGCGCTGCAACGCAGCGTGGGGAACGCGACGGTGGCCCGCATGCTCTCGCGGCGCGGCGAGACGGCCGACGACCCCTCCGTACAGCGGCGGTCCGGCGTCCACGACGTGCTGCGCTCCTCCGGCCGGCCGCTGGAGCCCGGCGTCCGTGCCGAGATGGAGAGCCGGTTCGGCGGCACCGACTTCGGTGACGTACGCGTGCACAAGGACGCGGCGGCGCAGCGCTCGGCGGCGGAGATAGGCGCCCGCGCGTACACCTCCGGGCGGCACATCGTCATCGGCGAGAACGGTTCGGACAAGCACACGCTGGCGCACGAGCTGACCCATGTCGTCCAGCAGCGCTCGGGCCCGGTCGCCGGCACGGACACCGGTCAGGGCCTGCGCCTCAGCGACCCCTCCGACCGGTTCGAGCGGGAGGCCGAGGCCAACGCCCACCGCGTCATGGCGGGCGGCGGCCACCGCTGCACGACGCCGACCGGCCCGGCACCCGAGGGCGGACGGGCGCCCGTCCAGCGGTACGTCGAGATCGCCCCCGGCGAGGACAACTACCCCTCCAAGCATCGCCGTTCGTCCATCGGCTCCAACAGGAGCGCCGAGAGCGACGACCACTTCTTCCCCAGCCAGCAGGAGGCGGGCGGGAGTTACTTCTCCGACGCGCAGACACGCACGGCCAACATCACCTTCAACGGCAGTGTCCCGCTGCGCCTCTCGGACAGCTTCGACCTGGCGATCGAGCAGGGGCCCGGCGAGTCGAAGGTCTTCTTCGCCACCGAGGACCACATCCGCGCCGCGAACGAGGCGCTCGCCGGCAGGGTACGGCTGCGCCAGGGCTCCCGCTTCCTGAAGGTGACGGGCGAGTCCGGTGAGCTGCGGCTCTATCAGGTCAAGCCGGTGGTGGAGACGAAGCGGACCGGTGCGGCCGGGGCGCTGGGCATGACGAAGAAGGCGACCGGCCTGTCGATCCTCACCCCGCAACGCTGCAACGAGATGGCCGAGTTCGTCACCGGCAAGAAGGGCCTCTCCTCCCAGGGCATCGGCGCCTGGGAGAACTTCCTGGCCAGGGTCCTCGACCTCGTCGACGGCGGCGGCAGCGCGCATCTGGACGGGGTCAAGGAGGCGTTCCAGAAGGGTGTCGCCGGGGACAAGGACGCGTATCTGTCCTACTCCCAGACGATGAGCCGCACCTTCCAGGACCTGAAGACGGCCAACTCGCCGAAACTCGACGCCGCTCTGCGCGAGCTGGGCCTCAACGAGTTCCTGCCGCCCCCGCCGCCCGGCTCCGCCCTGGTGACGGTCGGCTACGGCGACGCCGGCCAGGAGGAGTCCCGCGACCGCGACAACACCTTCGAGTACCACTTCGGCGCCACCGTGGCGACCAGCGGCAACGACTACGTCACCATGGAGAACTACGCCCGCCGCGACCCCGGCGTCGGCAACGTCACCGCCTCCAGCGGCGACCCTCTCTTCTACTTCAAGATGTACGGCACCCGCCCCGACTCCGGCGACACCTGGCACGGCACCCAGCTCGCCACCGGCGGCTTCATCGGAGCGATCCTCTCCATCACCCTGGAGGGCTGAGAAAGCTCTGCGGGCAACAGAAAACCCCAGGCCATCCGACCTGGGGTTTCTCAGCGGAGCCGCTTTCGGGATTCGAACCCGAGACCTACGCATTACGAGTGCGTTGCTCTGGCCATCTGAGCTAAAGCGGCGTGTTGGACGCACCGGGGTGCGATCGGCAACGTCGGTAAGTCTACACAGGTTCGGAGGGTGGTTCGTACCGGGCCCCGGCCCCGAGGGGCCCGGTGGGCGGGGCGTCAGGTGCAGCGTTTGCCCTGGGCGGGCGGGGTGCCGTGGAGGAGGTAGGTGTTGATCGCGGAGTCGATGCAGGCGCTGCCGCGGCCGTAGGCGGTGTGGCCGTCGCCCTCGTAGGTGAGGAGGCGGCCCGAGGAGAGCTGGCGGGTCAGGGACTGGGCCCAGCGGTAGGGGGTCGCCGGGTCGCGGGTGGTGCCGACGACCACGATGGGCGCCGCGCCCTTCGCCTCGATGCGATGCGGCTCGCCAGTGGCCCTGACCGGCCAGTACGTGCAGTTCAGGGCGGACCAGGCCAGGCTCGGGCCGAACACCGGGGACGCCTTCTCGAACTGGGGCAGCGCCTGCTCCACCTGCTCGGGACTCTCGAAGGCGGGCGGCAGGTCGACGCAGTTCACGGCCCCGTTGGCCATCATCAGGTTGCTGTAGTGGCCGCGGGCGTCACGCTCGTAGTAGCTGTCGGACAGGGCCAGCAGGCCCGCGCCGTCGTTCTCGTCCATCGCGGAGTTCAGCGCCTCGCGGAGCCGTTCCCAGGAGCTCTCGTCGTACATCGCGGCGATCACGCCGGTGGTCGCCAGCGACTCGGTCAGGCGGCGGCCGTCCGCGTCGCCGGCCGGGATCGGGTGGGCGTCCACCGTGCGGAAGAACTTCTCCAAGCGGTCACCGACCTGCGAGGGGTTCGCGTCCTTGCCGTCCAGCGGGCAGTCGGCATGCTTGACGCAGTCCGCCGAGAACGCCCGGAACGCCGTCTCGAAGCCCGCCGTCTGGTCCAGGTTGATCTGCCGGGCATCCAGCGAGGGGTCCATCGCACCGTCCAGCACCAGCCGGCCGGTGCGGTGCGGGAACAGCCCGGCGTAGGTCGCACCGAGGAACGTGCCGTACGACGCGCCGACGTAGTTCAGCTTCTTGTCGCCGAGCAGTTCACGCAGGACGTCCATGTCGCGGGCCGCCTCGACGGTGGAGACGTGCCGGAGCAGCTTCGCGGAGTGCTCCCCGCAGCCCTCGGCGAACTTCCGGTCGGCGCCGACCAGCGCGTCCCTCTCCTTGGCGTCGTCCGGGGTCAGGTCCGTCTGCGTGAACGCGTCCATCTCGCGGCCGTCCAGGCACTCCACGGGCTCGCTGCGGGCCACCCCGCGCGGGTCGACGGCGACCATGTCGTAGCGGGCGCGGACCTCGGCCGGGTAGCCGATGCCCGCGTAACTCTGGAGGTAGCCGATCGCGGAGCCGCCGGGGCCGCCCGGATTGACCAGCAGGGAGCCGAGCGGCTTGCCCCTGCCGGTGGCCTTCTTGCGGGCGACGGCCAGCTTGATGTCGCCGGAGCCGGGCTTGTCGTAGTCGAGCGGCACCTTCATCGTGGCGCACTGAAAGCCGGGGGCGCCGCACTCCCGCCAGCTCAGCTTCTGCGTGTAGTACGGCGACAGCGCCGACGGGGTCGACATCGGCAGCGCGGCCAGCGCCGCCACCACCGTGCCGCCCGAACCCGTACCGCTCGCGCCGCAGCCGGACACGAGCAGCGTGGACGCCGCGAGGAGGGCCGCCGCGATCCGGGCCGTGGCGCGGGAGGCGATCGGTGGCCGGGACGAGCGGCGCGCCAGGGGCGGCCGGGCGGGCGAGGGCGACGAGGAGGGCCTGGTGTCCATCAGGCGAGCGTAACGCTGCGCGATGCCTCGGGTGCTCTGCGTCCAGGTTGTGGCGTCAGCACACGCTCACCCCGCGCGCAGGGCCATTGTCATCGCCTCCACCGCCAGCAGCGGGGCCACATTGCGGTCCAGGGCGTCGCGGCAGGCGGCGATGGCCTCGATACGGCGCAGGGTGGACTCCGGGGAGCCCGCGCCGGCGATGCGCTGGAGGGCGTCCTCGGCGTCCTCGTTGGCGATGGCCACGCGGGAGCCGAGCTGGAGGGCGAGGACGTCGCGGTAGAAGCCGGTGAGGTCGCCCAGGGCGACGTCGAGGCTGTCGCGCTGGGTGCGGGTGCGGCGCCGCTTCTGCATGTCCTCCAGGTCCTTCATCACCCCTGCCGTGCCGCGCGGCAGCCGTCCGCCCTGGGCGGCACCCAGCGCCGCCTTCAGCTCGTCGGTCTCCTTGCCGTCCATCTCCTCGGCGAGCTGCTTGGCGTCCTCGGCGGCGGCGTCGACCAGCTCCTGGGCGGCCTTGAGGCAGCCGCCGACCTCCTCGACGCGCAGCGGCAGCTTCAGCACCGAGGCGCGGCGACGCCGGGCCTCCGGGTCGGTGGCCAGGCGCCGGGCGCGGTCGACGTGCCCCTGGGTGGCGCGGGCGGCGGCCGCGGCGACGTCGGGCTCCACCCCGTCGCGGCGCACCAGCATGTCGGCGACGGCCGCGACCGGCGGGGTGCGCAGGTTCAGGTGGCGGCAGCGGGAGCGGATGGTCGGCAGCACGTCCTCGATGGAGGGCGCGCACAGCAGCCACACCGTGCGCGGGGCGGGCTCCTCGACGGCCTTGAGGACGGCGTTGGCCGACTTCTCGTTCAGCCGCTCGGCGTCCTCGACCAGGATGATCTGCCAGCGGCCGGTCGCCGGACTGGTGTACGACTTGCGGACCGTGTCCCGCATGTCCTTGACCAGGATCTCCGCGCCCACGGCCGCCACCGAGGACACGTCCGCGTGGGTGCCGAGCAGCGCGGTGTGGCAGCCGTCGCAGAAGCCGCAGCCGGGGGTGCCGCCGAGGGCGCGGTCGGGGCTCACGCACTGGAGGGCGGCGGCGAAGGCGCGCGCCGCCTGGTTCCGGCCCGCGCCGGGCGGACCGGTGAACAGCCAGGCGTGGGTCATCTTCGACGCCTCGGGCGGCGGCTGGCCGGCCGCGGCGGCCGTGACGAGCGCGTCGGCGTCCCGCGCGGCCGCCTCCAGCGCCGCGCTCACCTTCTCCTGCCCGACGAGGTCGTCCCAGACGCTCATGGGTCACGCCGCCCTTTCCGTCACTTCGTGTTCCGTCCTCCATTGTGCGGGCGGCCACCGACAGCGCCCGCACGGCGAAGGGCGGCACCCTCCGCCGCGCCGAAGCGCCCGGTGGACACCGCCCCTCGCTTTCCGCCTGGTCAGCTACGCCGGCCCCGGCCGCGCCGGCCGCCGTCGTCGTGCTCGTCGTGCTCGTCGTAGGACCCGAGGAGTTCGTCCGCGAGCGACGGCAGATCGTCCAGCGGGGTCTCCTCGGCCCAGTCGGGGCGCGGGCGCCGGGGCTTGCCATCGGCACCGAGCTGCGGGATCTCCCGCGTGCGGTCCTCCGCTTCGTCGCGGACGGGCGGCAGGACGGCCGTCTCCTCGGCGGGGCTCACCGGGGGGAGCACGGCGGTCTCGTCGGCGTCCCGGTCGGAGAACTTCGGCAGCAGCGCCGTCTCGTCGGCCGCACCCTGCGGGGCGGGCGGCTGCGGCAGCTCGGCCGTCACCTCGGACTCGGAGCCGCCGTCGCGCACCGGGCGCAGCACTGCCGTGTCGTCGCCCGCGCGGGGCGCCGGGGCGTCCGGGACGGGCCGCTCGCGCTCGGACGGCTTGCGGGCCGCGGTGTCGGCCGCCGCGGCGGCCTCGGCCGCGCGCCTGCGGGCCTCCTCGGCGCGCAGCAACGCGTCCTCGGCCTTGCGCTGCTTCTCCAGGCGCAGGGCCTCGGCCTCGGCACGCTGCCGGGCCTCCTCCTCGGCCTGCTTGCGGCGCCGCTCCTCCTCGGCCCTGCGGCGGGCCTCCTCCTCGGCGCGGGCCTTCTCCTCGGCGAGGAGACGCTGACGCTCCTCCTCGGCACGGCGGTGCGCCTCCTCGGCGCGACGCCGGGCCTCCTCCTCCTGCCGCTCCGCCTCGCGGCGCTGCGCCTCCTCCAGCTCGCGGCGCTTGCGCTCCTCCTCCTCGGCGCGCAGGCGGGCGAGCTGCTCGGCGCGCTCGCGCGCCACCCGCTCCTCCTCGGCCTTGCGGGCGGCCTCCAGCTCGGCCTTGCGGCGGGCCTCCTCCTCGGCCTTCTTCCGCGCCTCCTCCTGGGCCTTGATCTCGGCCTCGGAGAGCGGCAGCACGGTGTCGAGCCGGTGCCGGATCACGCTGGTGACGCCTTCGGGCTCCTGGCCCGCGTCCACGACCAGGTAGCGGCCGGGGTCGGCGGCGGCGAGGGTGAGGAAACCGGCCCGCACGCGCGCGTGGAACTCCGCCGGCTCCGACTCCAGCCGGTCCGGCGCCTCGGTGAACCGCTCCCGCGCGACCTCCGGCGGCACGTCCAGCAGGACGGTCAGGTGCGGGACGAGACCGCCGGTGGCCCAGCGGTTGATACGGGCGATCTCGGTCGGCGACAGATCCCGGCCCGCGCCCTGGTAGGCGACGGAGGAGTCGATGTACCGGTCCGAGATGACGACCGCGCCGCGCTCCAGGGCGGGCCGTACGACGGTGTCGACATGCTCGGCGCGGTCGGCGGCGTACAGCAGCGCCTCCGCGCGGTGCGACAGGCCGGCCTCGGACACGTCCAGCAGGATCGAGCGGAGCCGCTTGCCCACCGGGGTGGCGCCGGGCTCGCGGGTGAGGACGACCTCGTGGCCCTTGGCGCGGATCCACTCGGCGAGGGCCTCGGCCTGGGTGGACTTGCCCGCGCCGTCGCCGCCCTCCAGGGAGATGAAGAAACCGTTCCCCGCGGGGGCGGTGACCGGGTCGTCGCCGCCGAGCAGGGCGTCCTTGATGTCCTGGCGCAGCGGGATGCCGGAGCGGTCGTCGACCTTGGCGAGGACCAGCACGGCCACCGGGAGCAGCAGCGCGCCGACCAGCATCAGGGTGAAGGAGGCACCGCCGTGCGCGAAGACGAAGCGGCCGTTCTCCAGCCGGTGGCGGCCGATGAGCCCGGCGACGACCGGGGCGATCAGGGCGCCGAGCGCCATGAAGACCCGGACGACGGCGTGCAGGTGCTCGGTGATCCGGGCGCGGCGGGAGTCCTCGGTCTCCTGGTCGAGCAGGGCGTGCCCGGTGTTGGCGGAGATGCCCGCGCCGATGCCGGCCAGGGTGAGGATCAGCAGGACGGTGGTGACGTCCGGGACGAGTCCGGCGGCCAGCAGGGCGATGCCGGTGAGCGCGATGGCCAGGGCGAGCAGCCGGCGCCGGGACAGCGAGGGCAGCAGCGAGGGCGCGGTACGGATGCCGATGCCGACACCGCCCGTGAGGCCCAGCACCAGCAGGCCGTAGAGCACCGGGCCGCCGCCCAGGTCGGAGGCGTGCAGCACGCACACCGCGACGGCGGCGGAGATGGCCCCGGCCACGGCGGCGCAGGCGATGACCAGCAGCAGCACGGCACCCGTGCGGCCCTTGTCGACGGCGGTGCCGGAACGCGGGCGGCGCAGGCCCTCCAGGGGGGAGCGCGGCCGCGGGGTGCGCGTGCCGGGCAGCTTCAGGGCGGTCAGCACGGACACCGAGGCGGCGAACAGGCCGGCCGCGACATAGGCCGCGAGGGCCGCGTGGTGCTGGTCGAACCATGCGACGCCGGTGCCCAGCAGGTTGTTGAACAGGGAGGCGGTGACCAGGGCGGCGGCGGCCAGCGGCAGCGCCACGAAGCCGGTGCGCAGCGACAGGCGGCGCAGCGCGTCCAGGTGGTCCGGCAGCGGCCGCACCGACGCGCCCTCAGGGGGCGGGGCGGGCAGCAGCGCGGGGGCCGCGCTCTCCCGGCACACCGTCCACAGCCGCTCGGCCACGCCGGTGACGAAGGCGGTGGCCAGCAGGACGGTCAGGGCGTTGCCCGGCGTCCAGTCGATCCACAGGGGCGCCACGATCAGCAGCGCGGCCCGCACGCCGTCGGCGCCGACCATGGTCCAGCGCCGGTCGAGCGGGCCGTCCGGGGCGGTGAGGGTGGTCAGCGGGCCGAGCAGGACGGCGCCGAAGAGCACGGTGGCCAGCACCCGGGCCCCGAAGACCGTCGCCACTGCGAACGCCGCGCCCCGGTAGCCCCCGCCGAAGGAGCCCTGGGTGACGGCCGCCTGGAGGACGAGCACCACCAGCACGAGCAGCGCGAGGGCGTCACCGACGCCGCTCACGAGCTGCGCGCTCCAGAGGCGGCGCAGGTCGGGTCGGCGCAGCAGTGAACGGACGGCGCGCTCGCGGGAATCCGCGACGAGGGCGTCGTCCGGTGCTGGATTGGGGGCCGTTGGCTGCTCGGCTCGCGTCATGCGTTCAGCCTATCCGCAGCCACCCACCCCCATGCCCCCCTTGTCCCCACCCCTTCCCTGACCCTCACTTCTTGATCCCCTAAGGGGCGCACGCCGGAGTGCGGAACACCCCGGTACCGAGGCCGGTACCGGGGTGTTCGCAAACGCGGAAGCCAGAGGTAGGCGTCAGTCCTCCGAGCCGGAGCCCGTCGCCTTGGCCGCCGTGGTCTTCTTGGCGGCCGTCTTCTTGGCGGCGGTCGTCGTCTTCTTGGCGGCCGTCTTCTTGGCCGCCGTCTTCTTCGCCGGGGCCGTCTTCTTGGCGGTGGCCTTCTTCGCCGTCTTCTTGGCGGGCCCCTTCGCCCGCTTCTCGGCGAGCAGCTCGAAGCCGCGCTCGGGGGTGATCTCCTCCACACTGTCGCCGGAGCGCAGCGTGGCGTTGGTCTCCCCGTCGGTGACGTACGGACCGAAGCGGCCGTCCTTGACCACGACCGGCTTGCCGGAGACCGGGTCCTCGCCCAGCTCCTTCAGCGGCGGCTTGGCGGCCGCCCGGCCACGCTGCTTGGGCTGGGCGTAGATCGCCAGCGCCTCCTCCAGCGTGATCGTGAAGAGCTGCTCCTCCGCCGTGAGCGAGCGCGAGTCCGTGCCCTTCTTCAGGTACGGGCCGTAGCGGCCGTTCTGCGCGGTGATCTCCACGCCCTCGGCGTCGGTGCCGACCACGCGGGGCAGCGACATCAGCTTCAGGGCGTCCTCAAGGGTGACCGTGTCGAGCGCCATGGACTTGAAGAGGGAGGCCGTACGCGGCTTGACCGCGTTCTTGCCGGTCTTCGGGGTGCCCTCGGGGAGCACCTCGGTGACATACGGGCCGTAGCGGCCGTCCCTGGCGATGATCTGGTGGCCGCTGACCGGGTCGGTGCCCAGCTCGAAGTCGCCGCTGGGCTTGGCCAGCAGCTCCTCGGCCAGCTCGACGGTCAGCTCGTCCGGCGCCAGGTCCTCGGGGACGTCGGCACGCTGGTGCTGCTCGGTGTCCTTCTCGCCCCGCTCGATGTACGGGCCGTAGCGGCCGACGCGCAGCACGATGCCGTCGCCGACCGGGAAGGAGGAGACCTCGCGGGCGTCGATCGCGCCCAGGTCGGTGACGAGTTCCTTCAGGCCGCCGAGGTGGTCGCCGTCGCCGTTGCCCGCGTCCGCGGCGGCGCCGGTGTGCGTGCCCTCGCCGAAGTAGAAGCGCTTGAGCCACGGCACGGACTGCGCCTCGCCGCGCGCGATGCGGTCGAGGTCGTCCTCCATACGGGCGGTGAAGTCGTAGTCGACGAGCCGGCCGAAGTGCTTCTCCAGCAGGTTGACCACGGCGAAGGACAGGAAGGACGGCACGAGGGCCGTGCCCTTCTTGAAGACGTAGCCGCGGTCCAGGATCGTGCCGATGATCGACGCGTAGGTCGACGGGCGGCCGATCTCGCGCTCCTCCAGCTCCTTGACCAGGGACGCCTCGGTGTAGCGGGCCGGGGCCTTGGTGGCGTGACCGTCGACCGTGATCTCGTCGGCGGCCAGCGGGTCGCCCTCGGAGACCTGCGGCAGCCGGCGCTCGCGGTCGTCCAGCTCGGCGTTCGGGTCGTCGGCGCCCTCGACGTACGCCTTCAGGAAGCCGTGGAAGGTGATCGTCTTGCCGGAGGCGCTGAACTCGACGTCCCGGCCGTCGGCGGAGGTGCCGCCGATCTTGACGGTCACGCTGTTGCCGGTCGCGTCCTTCATCTGGGAGGCGACGGTCCGCTTCCAGATCAGCTCGTAGAGCTTGAACTGGTCGCCGGTCAGACCGGTCTCGGCGGGGGTGCGGAAGCGGTCGCCGGAGGGGCGGATCGCCTCGTGCGCCTCCTGCGCGTTCTTGACCTTGCCCGCGTAGGAGCGCGGCTGCGGCGGGAGGTAGTCGGCGCCGTACAACTGCGTGACCTGGGCGCGGGCGGCACCGATGGCCGTCTCGCTCAGCGTCGTGGAGTCGGTACGCATGTACGTGATGTAGCCGTTCTCGTACAGCTTCTGGGCGACCTGCATGGTCGCCTTCGCGCCGAAGCCGAGCTTGCGGCTGGCCTCCTGCTGGAGGGTCGTCGTACGGAACGGGGCGTACGGCGAGCGGCGGTACGGCTTGGACTCCACCGAGCGCACGGAGAACCGGGTGGTCTCCAGGGCGGCGGCGAGCGCACGGGCGTTCGCCTCGTCGAGGTGGAGGGTGTTCGCGCTCTTGAGCTGACCGAGGGAGTCGAAGTCGCGGCCCTGGGCGACACGCCGGCCGTCGACGCTCTGGAGGCGGGCGACCAGCGAGGACGGGTCCGAGGCGTCGCCCGCGCGGCCGGTGGCGAAGGTGCCGGTCAGGTCCCAGTACTCGGCGGAGCGGAAGGCGATGCGCTCGCGCTCCCGCTCGACGACGAGGCGGGTGGCGACGGACTGGACACGGCCCGCCGACAGCTTCGGCATGACCTTCTTCCACAGGACCGGCGAGACCTCGTAGCCGTAGAGGCGGTCGAGGATACGGCGGGTCTCCTGGGCGTCGACCAGCTTCTTGTTCAGCTCGCGCGGGTTGGCGACGGCCTCGCGGATCGCGTCCTTGGTGATCTCGTGGAAGACCATCCGCTTGACGGGGATCTTCGGCTTGAGGACCTCCTGCAGGTGCCAGGCGATGGCCTCGCCCTCGCGGTCCTCATCGGTGGCGAGGAAGAGCTCGACGGAGTCCTTCATCAGGTCCCGGAGCTTCTTTACCTGCGCCTTCTTGTCCGCGTTGATGACATAGATCGGCGCGAAGTCGTGTTCCACGTCCACACCGAGGCGGCGGACCTCACCGGTGTACTTCTCCGGCACCTCGGCGGCGCCGCTGGGAAGGTCCCGGATGTGCCCGACGCTCGCCTCGACTACGTATCCGGGGCCGAGGTAGCCCTTGATCGTCTTCGCCTTGGCAGGCGACTCGACGATGACGAGTCGGCGGCCGCCCTGTGCGGTCTCGCTGGTCGGGGACAACTTCGCTCTTCTCTCCGGTCGGCGCTGGGGTCCTCCCCCGGGCGCTCGTCCCTGGGGTCGCGGCGTGTGGTGGCTGGTGTGACGCTGCGGAGTGTGACGGTACATCCCGCCCCCGTGTCAAACGGGAAAAGCCCACAACGGCCACTCGAACGGTAACCCGACTACCGCCATTCCTGCCGCCCGGAGTACCCGCCGAGCGCTCACCCCATGCCCGGAGCCCTCCGCCGCGCCGACCCGGCCGACGGGTTCAGGGACGCATCAGGCAGTACGCGGCCAGCCCCAGCGAGACGAAGGCGGCGGCCGTCGCGAACACCGCCGATGCGACCCGGTTCACACCGACGGCGACCGGTTCGGCACGGCGCACCCGCACCCCGGTCCACACCATCAGAGCCCCTCCGAACAGCGCGAACACCGCTCCCGCGAACACCGCCGGCACGCTCTCCATGATCCGTCCGCCCCTCCCGCGCGCCCGGCGCGGTCCGCACTGCTCCAGCGCGGGGAGGCTGCCACGCCAGGAGAACGGCGGGGCGACGTCGGGGTGAACGGCAGGGGCCGGCTCTGTCGCCGTCCGGGCGGCACACATCACTTTCCGGCCTTTTTGCCGTTCCGCTGCGTGCCCCCGGCATACGACGTTGATCCGGCCGCCCGTCCACCGGTCCGGGTACGCCGGGTACGACAGTCGGATCAGCCGACGTGTCCCACCGGTGCGGCTCAGCCCAGCGGTACCAGGAAGCCCTGCTCCACCAGCAGCCGGATCTGCGCGGGCGTGCGGTCGCGCAGCACCACGGGGTCCTCCCCGACGAGCTGGGCGATGGCGTCCAGGATGACGCCCGCGCTCAGCGAGCCGTCGCACACGCCCGCGAAGCCCGCGCCGATGGTGTCCACCTTCGTCGCCCGGCGCATGCCCCGGTGCTGACGGAGCACCACATGCTCGGGGTCCTCGGCGCCGGGCAGGCCGACCTGCTCCTGCACGACCTCCGCGGCGAGCCTGAAGTGGCCCTCCAGCAGGGCCGCGTCGTCGTGCGCGCGCAGGTGGTCGACGCGCTCGAAGTGGTCCCGGATGGTGTCGCCGAGCGGCTGTTCCACCGGGTGCGGCCACTCCTCCACGGTGACGGAGGGCTCGGCCGAGCCGGTGCGGCGCAGGGTGATCCAGCCGAAGCCGACCGCCCGCACCTTCCGCGCCTCGAACTCGTCCAGCCACGCGTCGTACCGCGACTGGTACTCCGCCCGGTCCTCGCAGTGGTCCCCGGCGTCCCTGAGCCACAGCTCGGCGTACTGCGTGATGTCCTGGACCTCGCGCTGCACGATCCACGCGTCACATCCGCGCGGCACCCAGGAGCGCACCCGGTCCTGCCAGTCCTCCCCCTCCACGCGCTGCCAGTTGGCGAGGAACTGCGCGAACCCGCCCTCGTTCAGCCTCTCCCCCGCCTGCTGAACGAGCGAGCGGCACAGATCGTCCCCGCTCATCCCGCCGTCGCGGTAGGTGAGCCGGGCGTCGGGCGAGATGACGAAGGGCGGGTTGGACACGATCAGGTCGAACGTCTCGTCGCCCGGGACCGGTTCGAACAGCGAGCCCTCGCGCAGGGACGCGGCGGGCGCGCCGGAGAGGGCGAGGGTGAGCGCGGTGACGTGCAGGGCGCGCGGGTTGAGGTCGGTGGCGGTGACCCGGGTCGCGTGCTGGGCGGCGTGCAGCGCCTGGATGCCGGAGCCGGTGCCGAGGTCGAGCGCGGCGGCGACGGGGGTGCGCACGGTGATGCCGGCGAGGGTGGTCGAGGCACCGCCGACGCCGAGGACCACGTCCTCGTCCCGGCTGCCGATGCCACCCGCCCCGCCGACCGCGCAGCCGAGGTCGGACACGATGAACCAGTCCTCGCCGTCGGGCCCGCCGTAGGGGCGGACGTCGACGGTGGCGGCCAGTTCGTCGCCGCCCACGGGCGCGAGCCAACCGGCGTCCACCGCGTCCTCGACCGGCAGTACGTCCGTCAGGCGGGCGCGGGGCACCGGCTGCTGGAGCAGGAACAGCCGCACCAGGGCCTCGAGCGGTGTGTCGCCACGGGTCGCGCGCAGGGCGGGCACGGTCTCGCTGCGGGCCAGCGCCGCGTAGGCGGGGGCGCCGAGCAGGTCGAGCAGGCCGTCCGCGGTGAAGGAGGCCGCCAGCAGGGCGTCGCGCAGGCGGGCGGCCGCCTCGGGCCGGTCGGTGGCGGGCAGGGGGGCGGAGCCGGAGTCAGTCACGACCCCATTGTGGCCCGCCGCACCGCCCCGGGTCCGCCGCGCCCGGTCGGCGGCGCGGGCGTCGTCAGCTCTTGGCGGCGGGCGGCGCCGAGGCGGAGACCTTGCAGCTCTGCTGCTCGGCGATGGCCTCCTTGACGTCGCCCTGCTCCAGCCGCTTCAGCGCCTCGGTGCCGCTGCTGCTCTGGCGGCCGATCTCCTTGGTCTGGTCGGCGACCTCGTGCAGGCCCTTGGCGAACTTGCCCTGGTCCTTGGTGTCCAGCCCGTCGACCTTCTTCTTCAGGTCGGCGTAGGAGGTGGCCAGGCTGTTGAGGTTCCTGACGGCGTCCTGCTGCCGCTTGGCCCCGCCGTCGACCCCGGGGGGCGCACCGGCGCCGTTGATGGCGGTGGCGATGGCCTTGTAGCCGTCGGACATGTCCTGGAACGCCTGCGCGTACGTCTCCTTGGCCGTCTTGGGCGGGAGGTCGCTGTCGCTGGCGATCTTGGCGATCCCGGCGTTGGCCGCCTTGATCTTGGTGTACTGCGCGGGCACCGCGTCGCACACCTTCTTCGCCCAGACACCCAGCTTGGGGTCGGGGCCGCCGCCGTCGCTGCCGCATCCCGTCAGCGCCGTTATCAGTACCGCGCCGCCGGACAGGGCGGCCGCGAGCTTCTTGTTCACCGGATCGGTCCCTTCCATGGCTATCGGCCACCGGAATCTACACGGCGGAACGAGACCATCCACACGACCGGTGCCCTATAAGCAGACTTTTGCGGTGCTTCACACCATGCGAGAGAAGGCTCACGGCCGCCGGGCGCCGAAGGGGCCGCGCCGGGCGTCCGCACACAAGCGGGCGGGCGGCGACGCGTCAGCACGCGCCGTCCGCCCGCCCGTTGGCGGAGCCTCGCTTACGGAACCACAGCCGGGGGCGTGGAGTTGGAGACCTCGCCGGCGTCCTCGTCCCCCACCGCGATCCCGCGCCGCTTGGACACGTACACCGCGACGACGATCACCAGCAGCGCGAACGCCGCGACCAGGACGCGGACGAGCATGCTGCTGCTGCCTCCGTAGGAGAACTTGATCACCGCGGGCGCGATGAGCAGGGCGACCAGGTTCATCACCTTCAGCAGCGGGTTGATCGCCGGGCCCGCGGTGTCCTTGAAGGGGTCGCCGACCGTGTCGCCGATCACCGTGGCCGCGTGGGCGTCGCTGCCCTTGCCGCCGTGGTGGCCGTCCTCCACCAGTTTCTTGGCGTTGTCCCAGGCACCGCCGGAATTGGCGAGGAACACCGCCATCAGCGTGCCCGCGCCGATGGCACCGGCGAGAAAGGCACCGAGAGCGCCGACGCCGAGGGTGAACCCGATGAAGATCGGCGCCATCACGGCGAGCAGTCCGGGCGTGGCCAGCTCGCGCAGGGCGTCGCGGGTGCAGATGTCGACGACCCGGCCGTACTCGGGCTTCTCCGTGTAGTCCATGATCCCCGGCCGTTCCCGGAACTGCCTGCGCACCTCGAACACCACCGACCCCGCCGAGCGCGACACGGCGTTGATGGCGAGCCCGGAGAAGAGGAAGACGACCGCCGCGCCCGCGATCAGGCCGACCAGGTTGTTGGGCTGGGAGATGTCCATCGACAGGGTCAGCGGCGAGCCCGGCCCGCTGAGCTGCTCCCCCACGTCCCGCACCCCGGTGGTGATCGCGTCCCGGTACGAGCCGAAGAGGGCCGCCGCCGCGAGGACGGCGGTGGCGATGGCGATGCCCTTGGTGATGGCCTTGGTGGTGTTGCCGACCGCGTCCAGGTCGGTGAGCACCTGGGCGCCGGCGCCCTGCACGTCCGAGGACATCTCGGCGATGCCCTGCGCGTTGTCGGAGACCGGGCCGAAGGTGTCCATGGCGACGATCACCCCGACCGTGGTCAGCAGCCCGGTGCCGGCGAGCGCCACCGCGAACAGCGCCAGCATGATCGAGGTGCCGCCGAGCAGGAAGGCGCCGTACACGCTGAGGCCGATCAGGAGCGCGGTGTAGACGGCGGACTCCAGGCCCAGCGAGATACCGGACAGGATGACGGTGGCGGGGCCGGTGAGCGAGGTGCGGCCGACGTCGCGGACCGGGCGGCGGGTGGTCTCGGTGAAGTAGCCGGTGAGCTGCTGGATGACGGCGGCGAGCAGGATGCCGATGGCGACGGCGACCAGCGCCAGCACCCGGGGGTCGCCGTCCTTGCCGCTGATCGCCGGGTCGGTCACGCCGGCCAGCTCGGAGTAGTGGGCGGGCAGGTAGGTGTAGACGGCGACGGCGACCAGCGCGAGGGAGATCACGGCCGAGACGAAGAAGCCCCGGTTGATGGCGCTCATACCGCTGCGGTCGGCGCGGCGCGGGGCGACCGCGAAGATGCCGATCATCGCGGTGATGACGCCGATGGCCGGGACCAGCAGCGGGAAGGCGAGCCCGGCGTCGCCGAAGGCGGTCTTGCCGAGGATCAGCGCGGCCACCAGGGTGACGGCGTACGACTCGAAGAGGTCGGCGGCCATGCCCGCGCAGTCCCCGACGTTGTCGCCCACGTTGTCCGCGATGGTCGCGGCGTTGCGCGGGTCGTCCTCCGGGATGCCCTGCTCGACCTTGCCGACCAGGTCGGCGCCGACGTCGGCGGCCTTGGTGAAGATGCCGCCGCCGACTCGCATGAACATGGCGATCAGGGCGGCGCCCAGGCCGAATCCCTCCAGCACCTTGGGCGCGTCGGCCGCGTAGACCAGCACCACGCAGGAGGCGCCGAACAGGCCGAGGCCCACGGTGAACATGCCGACGACACCACCGGTGCGAAATGCGATCTTCATCGCCTTGTGCGAGACGACGGTGAGATCCGTTTCCGCCTCGCCCTCTCCCGGAGTGGCCTCCCGGGCGGCCGCGGCGACGCGCACATTGCTGCGTACGGCGAGCCACATGCCGATATAGCCGGTGGCCGCCGAGAAAACCGCGCCGATCAGGAAGAACACCGATCGTCCGGCCCGCTGATTCCAGTCGTCCGCGGGAAGCAGCAGAAGCAGGAAGAACACCACGACGGCGAAAATGCCGAGGGTGCGCAACTGCCGCGCCAGATACGCCTTCGCGCCTTCCTGGACCGCCTCCGCGATCTCCCGCATGCGTGGGGTGCCCTCGCCCGCCGACAGCACCTGGCGCACCAGGACGCCCGCGACGACCAGCGCCGCAAGGGCCACCGCCGCGATCACGGCGACCAGGGCGCGGTTGCCGTCGGTCAGGACGACGACCGCGAGGGACGCGGAGTTGGATGCGGAGTGACCCGCCTGACCAGGGATTAGAAGCCCCGCCATTCGTCCTCCTTGACGCTTGGGCCGAACTCAAGCTGTGGACGGACTTGTAGCTGCCCGATGGTGATCCCGACCGGCACGGTAAACAGAATTGCCCGCCTCTAACCCTTTAGCAAACGATCGAGTGGAGGACCAGAGCACGAAACCCGGACGGAGTAATACCCCTGAGGCATTTAAGATCACGTCTTCACCGGCGCGATCTGCGGGGTTTCCGGTCGTGAATTCCTTCACGTATTCGGGGCGGCCGGCGGTTCGGCCGAAAGTGGCCGGAACGGCGCGAGGGGCCCTGCGGTGCAGGGCCCCTCGGAAGTCGTCCGGCGCGCGTGGCGCGCGGTTCAGATCAGTACGGTCGGCGGCGGGACGGTCGGCCAGGACATGCGGATCAGTCCGCCGTTCTCGCCGGTGGTGACCTGTACGTCGTCCACGAGGCCGCTGATGACCGCGAGGCCCATCTCGTCCTCCTCGGCCTCCACGTCCGCGTCGGCAGCCGCGCCGCCCGCGACCCGCTCGGCGGGCACGGCGTGCGGGGCTTCGTCGCCGACCTCGATGGAGAATTGCTTCTCCTCCTCGATCAGCGCCACCTTGACCGGCGCGGTGATGCCCACGCTCTGGTGGAGCCCGACCGCGCGGGAGCACGCCTCACCGACCGCGAGGCGGACCTCGTCGAGTACGGCCTCGTCCACTCCGGCCCTGCGCGCCACCGCGGCCGCCACCAGACGGGCGGTCCGGACGTGCTCGGGCAGCGCGCTGAAGCGGAGTTCGACGGTGGCCATGCATCCCCCTCGCGTACTTCGGGCGTGCGGTGCGGGGCCGGGGCCGCCAAAAGCCCGCACCCCCACGATGAAACTTCCGCGCCCCAGACCGCTACGGGACCGAGGCGGAGTCGACCGGCGCCCGGACCGTCAGGACGGCCCGGACCCGGCGTACGACCCTGGTCAGTCGGTGGCCGCCACCGCTTCCTCGACCGAGGTGTGGATCGGGAACACCTTGGTGAGGCCGGTGATACGGAAAATCTTCAGAATGCGCTCCTGGTTGCAGACCAGACGGAGCGAGCCCTCATGGGCACGCACCCGCTTCAGGCCACCGACCAGCACGCCGAGCCCGGTGGAGTCGAGGAAGTCCACGCCCTCCATGTCGACGACAAGATGGAAATTGCCGTCGTTCACCAGCTCGACCAACTGCTCGCGCAGCTTGGGCGCGGTGTACACATCGATTTCGCCACCGACCTCGACGACCGTACGATCGCCGACGGTACGGGTCGACAGGGACAGGTCCACGAATCCTCCAGCACCTTGCTATCGAGCGGTCATCCCTCGGGACATCCCGGCTTACGGCCCTTGGAACACATCGCCAGCCGCCATGGCATTCAATCACTTACCGGCAGGTGTGCACGACGCCTTGGCTCCATTGTCCGTCAAGCCGGTGACACACTCGGTGCCGATGGCCAAGAATCACCGACCCGATCACCCCCAGCCGGACCCGGCGTCCCGCCCGTCTCCGGAGACGGTTCTGCACCGGCTCGCCTCCGGTCCGAGCAGGTCCGCGCGCATCACTCATACGGAGCACTTGCCCCCGCGTGCGGGCCGCCATGCCGTCTGGCCGGACCGGATTCGTGCCGAGGTGATCGCGGCGGTCCAGGAGCGCGGGATCGAGCACCCCTGGGCCCACCAGGCGCTCGCCGCCGAGCACGCCCTGGACGGCGACTCGGTGGTCGTCGCCACCGGCACCGCCTCCGGCAAGTCCCTGGCCTACCTGATGCCGGTGCTGTCCGCCCTGCTGGACGGCTCCGAGGCCCCGAACGGCCGGGGCGCCACCGCCCTGTACCTCTCCCCGACCAAGGCCCTGGCCGCCGACCAGTGCCGCGCGGTACGGGAACTCGCCGCGCCCCTGGGCAACGCCGTGCGCCCAGCGGTCTACGACGGCGACACCCCGTTCGAGGAACGCGAGTGGGTCCGGCAGTACGCCAACTACGTCCTGACCAACCCCGACATGCTGCACCGGGGCATCCTGCCCTCCCACCCCCGCTGGTCCTCCTTCCTGAAGTCGCTCAAGTACGTCGTCATCGACGAGTGCCACACCTACCGGGGCGTCTTCGGCTCCCACGTCGCCCAGGTGCTGCGCCGGCTGCGCAGACTGTGCGCCCGCTACGGCGCGTCGCCCGTCTTCCTGCTGGCCTCCGCCACGGCCGCCGAGCCCTCCGTGGCCGCCCGCCGGCTGACCGGGCTGCCGGTGGTCGAGGTCGCCGACGACGCCTCTCCGCGCGGGGAACTCGTCTTCGCTCTCTGGGAGCCCCCGCTCACCGAGCTGCACGGCGAGAAGGGCGCCCCGGTGCGCCGCACCGCCACGGCCGAGACCGCCGACCTGCTGACCGACCTCACCGTGCAGGGCGTGCGCTCGGTCGCCTTCGTCCGCTCCCGGCGCGGCGCCGAGCTGATCTCGGTGATCGCGCAGGAACGGCTCGCCGAGGTCGACCGCTCACTGGTCCGGCGTGTCGCCGCCTATCGCGGCGGCTACCTCCCCGAGGAACGCCGCGCCCTGGAACGCGCCCTGCACTCCGGCGAGCTCCTCGGTCTCGCCGCCACGACCGCCCTGGAGCTGGGCGTGGACATCTCCGGCCTGGACGCGGTGGTGATCGCCGGGTATCCCGGCACCCGCGCCTCCCTGTGGCAGCAGGCGGGCCGTGCCGGGCGCTCCGGGCAGGGCGCGCTGGCGGTCCTGGTGGCCCGCGACGACCCGCTGGACACCTACCTCGTCCACCACCCGGAGGCCCTGTTCGACCGCCCGGTGGAGTCCACGGTCCTCGACCCGGACAACCCGTACGTCCTCGCCCCGCACCTGTGCGCCGCGGCCGCCGAGATCCCGCTGACCGAGGCCGACCTCGAACTCTTCGGCCCCGTGAGCGCCGACGTACTGGGCCAACTGGAGGCCGCGAAGCTGCTGCGCCGCCGTACCCGTGCCTGGCACTGGACGCGCCGGGAACGCGCCGCCGACCTGACCGACATCCGCGGCACCGGCGGTCCTCCGGTGCAGATCGTGGAGGAGGGCACCGGGCGCCTGCTCGGCACGGTCGACGCGGAGGCCGCGCACTCCGCGGTCCACGAGGGCGCGGTCCACCTCCACCAGGGCCGCACCTACCTGGTGCGCTCGCTCGACCTGAAGGACTCCGTCGCCCTGGTCGAGCAGGCCGACCCGCCGTACTCGACCGCCGCCCGCGACACCACCTCCATCGCCGTCCTGGAGACGGACACCGAGATCCCGTGGGGCTCCGGCCGTCTGTGCCTCGGCTCGGTCGAGGTCACCAACCAAGTCGTCTCCTTCCTGCGCAGACGCCTGATCACCGGTGAGGTGATGGGCGAGACGAAACTCGATCTCCCTCCGCGCACGCTCCGTACCCGCGCGGTGTGGTGGACGGTCACCGAGGACCAGCTCGACGAGGCCCGGATCAACCCGGAGATCCTCGGCGGCGCCCTGCACGCCGCCGAACACGCCTCGATCGGCATGCTGCCCCTCTTCGCCACCTGCGACCGCTGGGACATCGGCGGGGTCTCGGTCCCCCTGCATCCCGACACGCTGCTCCCCACGGTCTTCGTCTACGACGGCCACCCCGGTGGGGCGGGCTTCGCCGAGCGCGCCTTCCACACCGCCCGTGCCTGGCTGACGGCCACCCGCGAGGCCATCGCCTCCTGCGAGTGCGAGGCCGGCTGCCCGTCCTGCATCCAGTCCCCCAAGTGCGGCAACGGCAACGAGCCACTGCACAAGCGAGGGGCGGTACGGCTCCTCACGACGCTGTTGCGGGGGGCGCCGGAGGAGGCGGCCGGGACGGGGGCGGGGGCGTCCGGGGAGGGCGAGCCGGGCTAGGGGCTGAGACCCTGCGATGCGAGCGCCGGGGCCGCCTCCCTGACCGACGGATCAGGAGGCCCCGCCCTGGCCCGTACCTCCGCCGCGAACGGCCCGTGTCCCGAGCCCGCGCTCACGTCCGAGGTCTCGCCGACGATCGCGCACCACACCAGCCGCGCGCCCTGCGCCGACGCCACCCGGCGCCCCGCGGCGCACGCCGCCTCCGCGCCCTCGGCCCAGTGGTCCGCCGCCGCGAGCGCCGCCAGATCGGCCGCACCCGCCGCCCGGTGCCGTACGACGACCGCGTGCCCCAGACCGAGCACGGCGCCGAACACCACGCACAGCAGGGCGATCACCCCGAGGCTCCAGACGGTGGCGGAACCCCGGTCACCGCCCCGGCACCTCATGGCCCCTCCTTTCCGGCCCCACCGCCTCCTCGGCGGCGGCCACGGCCTCCTCCCGCACCTCGAACGGCAGCCCCGTCAGCACCGGCGGCTTCGCCACCACCGTCACGCGGACCTGCTCGCCCTCGCGGGCGACGCTGACCGTCGCCCCGCTCGGTGCCGCCTCTCTGGTCAGCATGACCACCGCGTCGGGCGCGTCCTGGCGGGCGGCGGCCCGCGCCCCGGTGCGGGCGGCGTCCACGCACTGGATCTGAGCGGCCACGGCGAGCAGCCCCCAGACCAGCGCCATGGTGAACGCCACCAGCACCGACAGCACCACGGCCGCCTCCGCCGTCACGAACCCACGGTCCGCGCCCCGTTCACATGCGCGCACTGAGCGCTCGTTTCACGATGCCTTGGAGTTCCGCCTTGACCTGGCCGCTGGTGACGACCTCGTAGAGCAGCAAGGCGAATCCGACCGCCGCGATGATCCCCATGGCGTACTCGGAGGTCACCATTCCGGCGTCCTTGCGGCACCGCTCCCGCAGCAGCGCCCATGCCCTGCCGGCCTTCTCTCGCATCTCAAATTCCTTCCTTCACAGCTTGGTTGTCGATTTCATGCACGTCGCTCCGGTCGGTCAGGGCCCACCTCCTCCCATCGCGCCGCCCGCGAGGCCGATCACCACGGGCAGGACGCCGACCGCGATGAAGGCGGGGAGGAAGCACAGCCCGACCGGCGCCGAGATCAGTACGGCCGCCCGGCGCGCCCGGACCGTGGCCGCCCGTATCGACTCCGATCGGGCGTCCGAGGCGAGCCGGGCCACGGGTTCGGCCGCCGGGAGCCCGGACCGGTCGGCCCGCTCCAGCAGGCGGGCGAGGGCTCCGGCGCCGGGCAGGGCGGTCAACCGGGCCCAGGCATCGGCTGGTTCCCCGCCGAGGCGGGCTTCCGCCGCGCCCCGCGCCAGCGCGTCGCCGACCGGGCCCCCGAGCGCCTCCCCGACTGCCTGGGCGGCGACCACGGGCCCGGCCCCGGCCTCGATGCAGGCGGCCAGCAGTTCGGCAGCCAGCGGGAGTTGGCGAGACGCGGCGGCCGTATCAAGAAGCTCCGCAGCAGGCCGCGCCGCCGCCCGGCGCTCCTGCCACCGCCACAGCGCCACACCGGCCCCGAGCCCCGCCAACGCCCCGAAGACCCCGCCGACCACCGCCCACGCCCCGCACCCGACCCCGGCCACCGGCAGCCACTTCCGGGCCGCGTCGGCGACCGCGAGGGGACGACCCGCCCCGGGCGGCTCCACGGCCAGCAGCCCCGCCACCCTCCGCCGCGCCAGGCGCCGTTGCCGCACCAGCTCCAGCCGGTGGCCCGTCCAGCCGAGGGCGACGGTCATCCCCACGGCCACCCCCAGGCTGTGGACGAACTCCCCGCTCATGCCGCCTCAGCTCCCCGCACGATCCGGGCCGCCCACCACACCCCGGCGCCCTCGAACACCGCTCCCGCCACCAGACAGCCCAGCCCGGCCCCGGTGTGCAGCAGCACCCGGAGTGGATCGGCGCCCATGGCCGCGCCCAGCAGCAGCCCGAACAGGGGCAGTACCGCCAGCAGCACAGCCGTGGCGCGAGCACCGGACAACTGGGCGCGCAGGTCTGCGCGTTGGTCCCGTTCCGCGCGCAGGGCGCTCTCCAGCCGGTCGAGACCGGCCGCCAGCCCCGCTCCCTGGTCCACCGCCACCCGCCAGCAAGCGGCCAGTCCCAGCAGCCCCTCGGCGCCCGGCTGCCGGGCCGCCAGGGCGAGCGCGCCCGGCACATCGCCGCCGAACCGCGCCGCCGCGATCGCGGCCGCCTGCGCCTCGCCCAGGCCCCCGGAGTCCCGTTCGGCCCGCAGCAGGGCCTCGCCGGGCTGCTGGCCGGCGCGGACCTCCCCGGCGAGCACCCCGCACAGGGCGATCACCGCGTCCGCCCGGCGTTCCCGCACCAGCCGGGCCCGCCGCGCCTTCCCGACCCGGCGCAGCACCGGCACCCCGGCGGCCCCCGCCACCACCGGGATGACCGAGGCCCCCAGCAGCGCCAGCACCAGCCCCGCCACGAGCGACCACCACTCTGCGCCCACCCGCTCGTGCAGCCGCCGCAGTTCACCGAGGCTTCGCTCCCAAGGCGTCGGCCCGGGGTCCACCACTCCACCGCCCGCGAACAGCAGCCTGGCCCGCCGCACCCCCTGGTGCCGTGTGTTCAGCACCCAGGCCACGCCCCCGGCGCAGGCCAGCCCCGCGCCCAGTGCCGTCTCTCCCACGCCGACGTCAGGCATCGCCGGCCCCCTCGCTCCCGGACCCGTCGGACAGCAGCTCCCGCAGGCGTTCCCAGCCGCGCTCCGGCACGAAGGCCCGCTCGCCCCACCGCAGCGCCGGTACCGTCCGGACCAGCCCCGAGGTGTCGCGCTCCAGCACATGGACCTCCGCGATCCGGCGCCGCCCGGCCCGGTCCCGTACCAGGTGGATCACCACCGAGAGCGCCGCCGCCAACTGGCTGTGCAGCGCGGCCCGGTCGAGCCCGGCCGCCGTGCCCAGCGCCTCCAGGCGGGCCGGTACGTCGGCGGCCGCGTTGGCGTGCACGGTGCCGCAGCCGCCCTCGTGGCCGGTGTTGAGCGCGGCCAGCAGATGCACCACCTCGGGGCCGCGCACCTCCCCGACGACCAGCCGGTCGGGCCGCATCCGCAGCGCCTGCCGGACCAGGTCCTCCAACGTCACCAGTCCGGCGCCCTCCTGGTTCGCGGGCCGTGTCTCCAGCCGGACGACATGCGGGTGGTCGGGCCGCAGCTCGGCCGAGTCCTCGGCCAGCACGATCCGTTCACCGGGCCCGACCAGCCCGAGCAACGCGCTCAGCAGCGTCGTCTTGCCGGTGCCCGTTCCGCCGCTGACGAGAAAGGACAGCCGCGCCCCCACCAGCGCCCGCAGCAGCCCCTCCCCGCCCGGCGGAAGCGTGCCCGCGCGGGCCAGCTCGCCGAGGGTGAAGGCACGGGGCCGGACCACGCGCAGCGACAGGCAGGTGCAGCCGACCGCCACCGGGGGCAGCACCGCGTGCAGCCGCGTCCCGTCGGGGAGGCGGGCGTCGGCCCAGGGCCGGGCGTCGTCCAGGCGGCGCCCGGCGACGGCGGCCAGCCGTTGCGCGAGCCGTCGGACCGCCGGGGCGTCCGGGAAGGTGACCGGGGTCAGTTCCAGGCCGCCGCCCCGGTCGACCCACACCCGGTCCGGCGCGGTGACCAGCACGTCGGTGACGCTCGGGTCGGCCAGCAGTGGCTCCAGCGGGCCGGAGCCGACGAGTTCGGAGCGCAGGTGCTCGGCCGCGCCCAGGACCTCGGCGTCGCCCAGCACCCGGCCCTGTTCGCGCAGCGCCTGCGCCACGCGCGCGGGGGTGGGGTCGGCGCCGCTCTCCGCGAGGCTGCGCCGGACGCCGTCGAGGAGGGCCGCGCCGTCGGCCCGGTCGAGTCCGGGAAGCGTCATCGGGGGCCTCCCGCGTCGGTCAGCGCCTGCTCCCAGAAGGCGGTGCAGAACCGGGACAGCGGGCCGCGTCCGGTCACGCCGGGCGGCCTGGCGGTGGCCCGGGACCGCAGCAGCGCGGGCTCGGCGGGCACGGTGCCGATCAGCGGCAGCCCGAGCAGCCGGGCCACCTCGTCCTCGTCCAGCCCCGGCCCGTACGGCCCTCTGACCGCGACCCGAAGGTCCCGCACGACCATGCCCAGGGCGGAGGCGACCCGGCCGGCGGCGGCCAGCGCGCGCAGCTCGGCCGGGACGACGAGCACCGCCATGTCGAGCTGGGCCAGGGCTTCCGCGACACCGTCGTCCAGGCGGCGCGGAAGGTCGACGACCACCGTGCCACCGCGCCGCCGGGCGGCGGCGAGCACCGCGCGGACGGCTTGGGGCGGTACGGCCACGCAGTCACCCCGGTCCCAGCTCAGCACGCGCAGCGCGTGCAGTTCGGGCAGGGATTCCTCCAGTGCGCCGCCGCCGACTCGGCCGCGTGAGGCGGCGAAGGCGGGCCAGCGCAGCCCTTCCGCGGTCTCGCCGCCGAGGAGCACGTCGAGTCCGCCGCCGAGCGGGTCGGCGTCCACGAGCAGGGTGCGCAGGCCCTGGTGGGCGGAGGTGACGGCGAGGGCGCAGGCCAGGGTGGAGGCTCCGGCGCCGCCCCGGCCGCCGATGACGCCGACGGTGAGGGCGGGGCGGCCGACGCCCTCCGCCACGTCGGCGATGCGGTCGATGAGCCACTGCTCGCCGTCGGGCAGCATCAGCACATGGTCGGCGCCGATCCCGACCGCGCGTTTCCACACGTCCGGGTCGTCCTGGTCACGGCCGACCAGGACCACTCCCCGCCGCCGCGTGGCTCCGCACACCCGGCGGGCGGCGTCGTCCCCGACCATGACGAGCGGCGCGCCGTCCCATCCCCCGCCGTGGTCCGGGACGCCGTGGTGGACCTCGGGTGTGGCGCCGGCCGCCGCGCACAGGCGCAGCAGATCGTCGAGGAGCGCCGCGTCCTCGGTGACGATGAGCGGCCGTCCCGGTCGTCCGGCCGTGGCCGGAGGCGGATCGTGCGCGACGGTTCCGGTCATGGTGTTCCCCCTTCACTGCGACTTCCGCGCCGCTCTCTCGGCCGCGCGATTCCGAAGATGTGGAGAACCGGTAACGGCCTCCATATGAACGGCCGACAGAAACCGGCCAAACGCACTCCGCATTGCGATCCGGCCATGAACGGGTCCGGATCAGGAGCGCTGGAATCACGATGGGGCGAACCGCGAAATCGTGTGGATCTTGGTCAAAAACTGTGGACGACCGAGCGCCTGTGAATAACTTCGTCACTCATACCGGTGACGTCGGCACGGACTGTGTACGAGTTTCCGAGCGCACCCTGATGATTACCGTAAGTAATCAATCGTGGGCATGACGAAAGGGCGGCCGCAGCCGCCCGATGCCGGTCTCGTACCAGCCGAAGGAGAGGGAAAACGCGTCCGGACATGCGACGACCCCCGCCGGGGGGGAGAGCGGGGGTCGTCCCCACGGCCGACTCGGGGGGGGAGGAGTCGGACCGGGGTTAGCACGGTCGCGAACGATCCGTGACTTCCATGGTGTACCCGAGAGGCTTCTCAGGCAAACCCACACGCCACACCTTACGCCGAATGGTGGGCGCCTATGCTCAGGGACGTGGAAAACCACTCCTTGCCTCGCGCAGCGGCCTTCTTCGACCTGGACAAGACGGTCATTGCGAAGTCCAGCACGCTCACCTTCAGCAAGTCCTTCTACCAAGGCGGACTGATCAACCGCAGAGCGGCCTTGCGCACCGCATATGCCCAGTTCGTCTTCCTGGCCGGCGGTTTGGACCATGACCAGATGGAGCGCATGCGGGAGTACCTCTCCGCGCTCTGCCGGGGATGGAACGTGCGCCAGGTCAAGGAGATCGTGGCCGAGACCCTGCACGACCTGATCGACCCGATCATCTACGACGAGGCCGCCTCCCTGATCGAGGAGCACCACACGGCGGGCCGGGACGTCGTGATCGTGTCCACGTCGGGCGCGGAGGTCGTGGAGCCGATCGGCGAGCTGCTCGGCGCCGACCGGGTGGTGGCCACCCGCCTGGTGGTCGGCGAGGACGGCTGCTTCACCGGCGAGGTGGAGTACTACGCGTACGGTCCCACCAAGGCAGAGGCGATCCGGGAGCTGGCCGCCTCCGAGGGGTACGACCTCGACCGCAGCTTCGCCTACAGCGACTCGGCCACCGACCTGCCGATGCTCCAGGCCGTCGGTCACCCGCACGCCGTGAACCCCGACCGCGCGCTGCGCCGGGAGGCCGTCTCCCGCGGCTGGCCGGTGCTGGAGTTCCGCAAGCCGGTCCGGCTCAAGCAGCGCCTGCCCTCGCTCCACGCACCCCGCCCGGCGGTCGTCGCGGCGGCGGCCCTGGGCGCGGCGGCCGCGACCGCGGGCCTCGTCTGGTACGCCAGCAAGCGCCGGGGCGCCACAGTCTGAGCAGCCCCTCCCCCTGCCCGATTCGCCCATATTTGAAGGTGAAAGTAAAGAAATACGGGCAGGGGTACCGCTTGTCACGAAGTTGCAGTACAAAGGGATTACGGCCTGCGGGACCAAGGACATCCGCGAGGATTCCCTACCACTACGCATCTGGCCCCACGGACCTTGCATGAACACTGGGCACCCACGCGACGTCGGACCGTCGATTACGGGCCTGCTTCACCAGGGCCGGGCAAAGACCCCGACCTGATGAGCAACATATCGAGGACGCTTGGTAACCAGGTGGACATGCCAGCGGCGGTACGAGAACTCGTACCGCCGCAACCATGTGTGAGGGGTCAGGCCGCTCCGCGCTGGAGGGCTTCACAGACCGCCGTCGACTCGCGTGCGCCCAGCTCGACCGCCCGCCCGCAGTGGGCGATCCAGGCCGCCATGCCGCCAGGGGTGCCGGAGACGTACCCGTCGAGCGCGGCGAGGTAGGAGGCGCGGCCCAGTTCGGCGTGGCCGACCTCGGCCGGGCACACCGACTTGGGGTCCAGGCCGCTGCCGATCAGGACGATCCGCTCGGCCGTGCGCGCCACCAGCCCGTTGTGGGAGGTGAAGGGACGCAGCGCGAGGATCTCGCCGTGCACCACGGCGGCCGTCACCAGCGCGGGCGCGGAGGACCCGGCGATGATCAGCTCCGCGAGGCCGTCCAGGCGTCCGGACACCTCCGGAGCGTCCGGCAGCGGCAGCTCGATGAGGGGCTCGTCGGCGAGTTCGCCCGCCTGGCGGGGCCGGCCGACCTCGTCGGTGTCGCTCGCGGCGGCCACCATGTGCAGCCGGGCCAGCACCCGCAGCGGGGACTGCCGCCAGATGGACAGCAGTTGCCCGGCCTCCGCGGTGAGCCGGAGGGCCGCGCCCATGACGCGCGCCTCGTCGCCGGTGCTGAAGTCGGTGCGCCGCCGCACCTCCTCCAGCGCCCAGTCGGCGCCGGACAGCGCCGCCGAGCCGCGGGCGCCGCGCAGGGCCGCCTCGGAGGTGATGGCGTTGCTGCGACGGCGCATGATCCGGTGTCCGTACACCCGGTCCACGGCCTTGCGCACGGACTCCACGGAGTCGGGCACGCCGGGCAGCGAGCCCAGTGCCGCGAGCGGATCTGCGGTCGCTCCTGTCGTACTCATGAGGTCGACCCTACGCGCCCGCGCCTTTGGCCGACCGGCACCCCTTCTTCGGCCCTCACACCCCTCGAAGGAGTGACGTTCACCTTCTTCCTGGCACATACAGCTACGGCCTGACTACCCTTCGTGAACATGAAAATTGCTTTCGTCGGGAAGGGCGGCAGCGGCAAGACCACGCTCTCCTCCCTCTTCATCCGCCATCTCGCCGCCGCCGGAGCCCCGGTGGTCGCCATCGACGCGGACATCAACCAGCACCTCGGACCCGCCCTCGGCCTCGACGAGGACCAGGCGGCGGCGCTGCCCGCGATGGGCGACCGGCTGCCGCTGATCAAGGACCATCTGCGGGGCACCAACCCCCGCATCGCCTCGGCCGAGACGATGATCAAGACCACCCCGCCCGGCACGGGTTCACGGCTGGTCCGGATCAGCGAGCCCGACGCGGTCTACGACGCCTGCGCGCGTCCGGTGGAACTCGACGGCGGCGCCGTCCGTCTGATGGTCACCGGCCCCTTCACCGACGCCGACCTGGGGGTCGCCTGCTACCACTCCAAGACCGGAGCGGTGGAGCTGTTCCTGAATCACCTCGTCGACGGCCCCGGCGAGTACGTGGTGGTCGACATGACCGCCGGCTCGGACTCCTTCGCCTCCGGCATGTTCACCCGCTTCGACATGACGTTCCTCGTCGCCGAGCCGACCCGGAAAGGGGTCTCCGTCTACCGCCAGTACAAGGAGTACGCCCGCGACTTCGGCGTCACGCTGAAGGTCGTCGGCAACAAGGTCCAGGGACCGGACGACGTCGACTTCCTGCGCGAGGAGGTCGGGGACGACCTGCTGGTGACGGTCGGGCACTCGGACTGGGTGCGCGCCATGGAGAAGGGGCGCCCGCCGCGCTTCGGCCTGCTGGAGGACGGCAACGTCCGCGCGCTGGAGACGCTCCGGGCCGCCGCCGACGCGACCTACGAGCTGCGGGACTGGGAGCGCTACACCCGGCAGATGGTCCACTTCCATCTGCGCAACGCCCAGTCATGGGGCAACGAGCGCACCGGGGCCGACCTGGCGGCGCAGATCGACCCCGGCTTCGTGCTCGGCGAGAGCGTGGCGACTCCCGTCTGACGCCTACTGCCTGGCGGCCGGCGCCCCGGGGACGCCCTTCGGCGCCGGGGCCGGGCGGCCGGAGAGCAAGGACGCCCAGCCCTGCTTGGGCGCCTCGCCCACCTCGAGGGTGCGCAGCTTGGCCAGGGTCTGCGGGTCCTGGGCGTCCAGCCAGTCGGTCAGCTCGTGGAACGAGACGCAGCGGACGTCGGGCTTGTTGCACACGTTCTTGACGACGTCCTCGATGGCGCGCATGTACGTGCCGCCGTTCCAGGACTCGAAGTGGTTGCCGATGATCAGGGGCGCGCGGTTGCCGTCGTAGGCGCGGTCGAAGCCCTTGAGGAGGCCGTCGCGCATCTCGTCGCCCCACAGGGCGAACTTGTCGGGATCGCCCTGGGTCCGGGTGCCGGACTGGTTGACCATGAAGTTGTAGTCCATGGTGAGCTGCTCGAAGGTGTGGCCGGGGAAGGGCACGAGCTGCATGGACAGGTCCCAGAGACCTTCCCTCTTCTTCGGCCAGACCTGGTCGTTGACACCGCTGGAGTCGTAGCGGAAGCCCATCTCGCTCGCCGCCTTGACGAAGTTCTTCTGCCCTTCCAGGCAGGGGGTGCGGGCGCCGATGAGTTCCTTGTCGTAGTCGAAGGGCAGCGGCGAGGACTTCTTCAGACCCGAATTGGACTTCCAGGTCTTCACGAACTCCTTGGCCTGGCTGATCTCGCTCTTCCACTCGGCCACGGACCACTGGCCGACCCCGCCGTCGGGGCCGCAGAAGTGACCGTTGAAGTGGGTGCCGATCTCGTTGCCCTCCAGCCAGGCCAGGCGCGCCTGCTTGGCGGTGTCGGCGATGCCCTGCTCGTCGTTGAAGCCGATGTCGGAGCGGCCCGGCGAGTGCTGCGGTGGCTTGTAGAGGTCCCGCTTCTCCTCCGGCAGCATGTAGACGCCACTGAGGAAGAACGTCATGTTGGCGCGGTTGTCCTTGGCGACCTTGCGGAAGTGCGAGAACAGCTTCTGGCTGTCCTCACCCGCGCCGTCCCAGGAGAACACCACGAACTGCGGCGGCTTCTGACCGGGCTTCAGCTTCTCGGGCCTGGGCAGGTGCGGCTGCGCGCCGGTGTACGCGGTGGACCCGTCGCCGATCAGCCGGACGACGCTCTGGGGAGCCGGGGCGCCTTTCTGCGGGCCGAACGCGCCTTCCCGTGCTCCGTCGGAGTCGGCGGCGCAACCGGCGAGGGACGCGGCACCGGCAGCGGCGACCATGGCACAGACGGCGATCCTCTGGGTGGCGGCCATGTTCCGCCCACCTTCTTCCTTCTCTCGGGCGAACTCTCAGGCGAACGCCGATGAGGGCGTTTTCTGGTGATGCGCCGGATTCCTCCCGGCGGTGCCGTCAAAGTCGCATGGGGTCGAGAAGGAATTAGTACGACAAGCCGATGAAATGCCTGCGTCACCCGACCGAGTGCACATATGTGCCATTTGCTTCGAAAAGATATGCCGAGCCTTTACTCTGGATTACGGTTCGTTTACCGAACGTTGAACCATCCCGCCGCTGTACGCCGTGACCCACGGCCGCGACCGAACCCCCCGCCCCTGGCGGGACCCCCCAGACCGCGACCGCGCTGCCCCGGAGGAGACGGGAACATGTCAGCCTGCGCACCACCCCGTACCGAGCACTCCTCGCCCCACCCCACCCCACCACCCCGGCGCCACCGTTTCCGCGTCGAGAGCGCCGACTTCTCCGCGTCCATCGCGGTGTTCCTCATCGCCCTGCCGCTCTCGCTCGGCATCGCCCTGGCCACCGGCGCCCCGCTCCAGGCGGGCCTGGTCGCCGCGGCGGTCGGCGGGATCGTCGCCGGCCGGATCGGCGGCTGTCCGTTGCAGGTCAGCGGGCCCGCCGCCGGTCTGACCGTGGTCACCGCCGACCTCATCCATCAGTACGGCTGGCGGGCGACCTGCGGCATCACCGTCCTCGCCGGACTCGCCCAGCTCGGCCTCGGCTGCCTGAAGGTCGCGCGCGGCGCGCTCGCCGTCAGCCCTGCGGTCGTGCACGGCATGCTCGCGGGCATCGGCATCACCATCGCCGTGGCCCAGGTGCACATCGTGCTCGGCGGCCGGCCGGACAGCTCCGTCCTGACCAACCTGCGCGCGCTCCCGGCACAGTTGGCCCACCTCGACCCGGCCGCCTTGGTGATCAGCGCACTGACGCTGACCCTGCTGTTGGCGTGGCCCCGCATCCCCGACCCCGTGGGCAGCCTGTTGCGCAAGGTTCCGGCCGCGTTGGTCGCCGTCGTCGGGGCCACCGTGACGGCGGCGCTGACCGGGCTCACCCTGCCCCGCGTCGACCTGCCGTCCTGGCGCAGCCACGCCCTGGCCGGACTCCCCCAGGGTCCGACGCTCGGCATCGTCGCCGCGGTGCTCACCACCACCCTGGTGTGCAGCGTGCAGTCGCTGCTCGGCGCGGTGGCCGTGGACAAGCTGGCCGCCGGCCGCACCGGGGCCGCCCGCGTCGCGCGCTCCGACCTCGACCGTGAACTGCTCGGCCAGGGCGCGGCCAACATCGTCTCCGGCGCGCTCGGCGGACTGCCGGTCGCGGGGGTGGCGGTACGGAGCACGGCGAACGTCAACTCAGGCGCGGTGAGCCGGAACTCCACGATGCTGCACGGCGCTCTCGTAGTGATCGCCGCCCTGCTGCTGGTCCCGCTCCTGGAGCAGATCCCGCTCGCCTCGCTCGCCGCCCTGGTGATGGCCGTCGGCATCCAGATGGTGTCCCTGAACCACATCCGCACGGTGACCCGCCACCGAGAGGTGCCGGTGTACGCCGCGACCACCCTCGGCGTGGTCTGCCTCGGTGTCCTTCAGGGCGTGCTCCTCGGGATCGCCGTGGCCGTCGCCCTCGCCCTGCACCGCCTCACCCACACCCGCATCACGCACGAGGAGAAGGAAGGAGTCCATCACGTCCGGGTGCGCGGCCAGTTGACGTTCCTCGCCGTGCCCCGGCTCAGCAGAACCCTGCACCACGTCCCCCACGGCACCCGTGCCGTCGTCGAGCTGGACGGCTCGTTCATGGACCACGCGGCGTACGAGTCGCTCCAGGACTGGCGGAGTTCCCACACCGCGCGGGGCGGCTCCGCCGAGCTGAAGGACCGGCGCACCGGGGTGCGGAGCGCGGGCGCCCCGTCCTCCGCCGTCTGCCGGTGCCGGCCCTGGACACCGTGGCGCAACCACCGGTGTGACATGCCGGCGGCCGCGCGAAGGAGCACCGTCGCCGCCGACAGCGCGGGCGACTCACGTCCCGACACCCATGAACTCGCCCGTGGCATCAGCTCGTTCCAGCGGAACACCGCCCCGCTGGTGCGGGAGGAGCTGGCCCGGCTGGCCAGGGAGGGACAGCGGCCCTCGCAGCTCTTCCTCACCTGCGCCGACTCCCGGCTCGTCACCTCGATGATCACCGCCAGCGGCCCCGGCGACCTGTTCGTGGTGCGCAACGTCGGCAACCTGGTGCCGCCGCCCGGCCAGGAGCACGCAGACGACTCGGTGGCCGCCGCCATCGAGTACGCGGTGGACGTGCTCGGGGTCAGGTCGATCACCGTGTGCGGGCACTCCGGGTGCGGGGCGATGCAGGCCCTGCTCGCCGCCGAGCCCGGCGGCGCCCCCACCCCGCTGCGCCGGTGGCTGAGGTACGGGGAGCCGAGCCTGGCCCGGCTGGCCGACGGGCACCCGGAGCGGCCCCGGCTCGCCCCGCGCCCGGTGGCCGACGCGGTGGAGGAACTGTCGCTGGCCAACGTGGTGCAGCAGTTGGCACATCTGCGGGCGCACGAGTCGGTCGCGCGCGCTCTGGCGGCCGGTGCGCTGGAGCTGCACGGCATGTACTTCCACGTCGGAGAGGCGCGGGCGTACCTGCTCGGCGACGAAGGAGCCGAGGGGGACGAGGCGGAAGGCGCGGTGTTCCACGACGTCAGAGAGGACGTGAGGGAGGAGGTGCGAGAGGTGCCGGAGGTGGGCAGCTTGGTCTGAGCGGCCACTCGCGCGGGACCGCAGAAAGGTCTAAACCAATTCTGCGGTCCACCCTTGTCATCAGCGCCGACGTCTGATGAGGTGTGGCCTGGGACACAACGGACACCCTGGGAAAGGGAGATGTCGTGAGCAACGAAAGCCTGGCCAACCTCTTGAAGGAGGAGCGACGCTTCGCGCCGCCGGCCGACCTGGCCGCGAACGCCAACGTCACGGCCGAGGCGTACGAACAGGCCGCGGCGGACCGGCTCGGCTTCTGGGCCGAGCAGGCCCGCAGGCTGAGCTGGGCCAAGGAGCCGACGAAGACGCTGGACTGGTCGAACCCGCCGTTCGCCAAGTGGTTCGAGGACGGCGAGCTGAACGTCGCCTACAACTGCGTGGACCGGCACGTGGAGGCCGGGAACGGCGACCGGGTCGCCATCCACTTCGAGGGCGAGCCGGGCGACAGCCGCTCCCTCACCTACGCCGAGCTGAAGGACGAGGTCTCCAAGGCGGCCAACGCGCTGCTGGAGCTGGGTGTCCGCAAGGGCGACCGGGTCGCCATCTACATGCCGATGATCCCCGAGACCGCCATCGCCATGCTGGCCTCGGCCCGCATCGGCGCCGCGCACTCGGTGGTCTTCGGCGGCTTCTCGGCCGACGCGCTGGCCACCCGCATCAAGGACGCGGACGCCAAGGTCGTCATCACCGCCGACGGCGGCTACCGCCGGGGCCAGCCGTCCGCGCTCAAGCCCGCCGTGGACGACGCGGTCGCCAAGGCCGGCACCGTCGAGCACGTGCTGGTGGTGCGCCGTACCGGGCAGGACGTGGCGTTCGACGCCGAGCGGGACGTGTGGTGGGACGAGCTGGTCGGGCGCCAGTCGGCCGAGCACACCCCGGAGGCGTTCGGCGCGGAGCACCCGCTGTTCATCCTCTACACCTCCGGCACCACGGGTAAGCCCAAGGGCATCCTGCACACCTCGGGCGGCTACCTCACCCAGACCGCCTACACCCACTGGGCGGTGTTCGACCTCAAGCCGGAGACGGACGTCTACTGGTGCACGGCCGACGTCGGCTGGGTCACCGGCCACTCGTACATCGTGTACGGCCCGCTGGCCAACGGCGCGACGCAGGTGATGTACGAGGGCACCCCGGACACCCCGCACCAGGGCCGCTTCTGGGAGATCGTCGAGAAGTACCGGGTGTCGATCCTGTACACCGCGCCGACCGCGATCCGGACGTTCATGAAGTGGGGCGACGAGATCCCCGCGCAGTTCGACCTGACCTCGCTGCGGGTGCTCGGTTCGGTGGGCGAGCCCATCAACCCCGAGGCGTGGGTCTGGTACCGCAAGAACATCGGCGCCGACCGCACCCCGGTCGTGGACACCTGGTGGCAGACCGAGACCGGCGCGATGATGATCTCGCCGCTGCCCGGCGTCACCGAGACCAAGCCCGGTTCCGCGCAGCGGCCGCTGCCCGGCATCAGCGCCACCGTCGTCGACGACGAGGCGCACGAGGTGCCGGACGGTGGCGGCGGCTACCTGGTCCTCACCGAGCCGTGGCCGTCGATGCTCCGCACCATCTGGGGCGACGACCAGCGCTTCCTGGACACCTACTGGTCGCGCTTCGAGGGCAAGTACTTCGCCGGCGACGGCGCCAAGAAGGACGACGACGGGGACATCTGGCTCCTCGGCCGCGTGGACGACGTGATGCTGGTGTCGGGCCACAACATCTCCACCACCGAGGTGGAGTCGGCGCTGGTGTCGCACCCTGCGGTCGCCGAGGCGGCCGTCGTGGGCGCCGCCGACGAGACGACCGGACAGGCCATCGTCGCGTTCGTCATCCTGCGCGGCTCGGCCGCCGAGGACGAGAAGCTGGTCGCCGAACTGCGCGACCATGTCGGCGCGACCCTCGGTCCGATCGCCAAGCCCAAGCGCGTCCTGCCGGTCGCGGAGCTGCCCAAGACCCGCTCCGGCAAGATCATGCGGCGGCTGCTGCGGGACGTGGCGGAGAACCGTCAGCTCGGAGACGTCACCACCCTGACCGACTCCACGGTTATGACGCTCATCCAGTCCAAGCTGCCGTCTTCGTCCAGCGAGGACTGAGCGGCATCCGGATCGGGTGTTCCGGTGACCGCGCCGGAACACCCGATCTTAGGTAAAGTAAACAAAGTACGGCACCAGTCCGTGCCTCGAGGTGCGCCGGGAAGTCTGGTCGGCAAGCGTTCTGTCATGCCCACCAGCCGGAGGTTCCCACCGTGGCCGCGCCCCGCACCCCCAACGCCGCCCGCAAGGCACTCGACCGGCTGTCGCTGCCGGAGCGGACCGCCGTGGCGGACGCGCTGCGCACCGAGACCCTGGGCGGTGTCCTCCTGCTCGCCGCCGCCGTCGCGGCGCTGATCTGGGCCAACATCCCCGCGCTGAGTCACGCGTACGAAACCGTCAGCCACTTCCGCCTGGGCCCCGCCGCCCTCGGCCTGGACCTCTCCGTCGCCCACTGGGCGGCCGACGGCCTGCTCGCGGTGTTCTTCTTCGTCGCCGGGGTCGAACTGAAGCGGGAACTGGTCGCCGGGGATCTGCGCGACCCCAAGGCGGCGGTGCTGCCCGTGGTGGCCGCGCTGTGCGGCATGGCCGTACCCGCGCTGGTGTACACGCTCACCAGCCTCACCGGCGGCGGCTCCCTGGCCGGCTGGGCGGTGCCGACCGCCACCGACATCGCCTTCGCGCTCGCCGTCCTCGCGGTCATCGGCACCTCCCTGCCCAGCGCGCTGCGCGCCTTCCTGCTGACCCTCGCCGTGGTCGACGACCTCTTCGCCATCCTGATCATCGCGGTCTTCTTCACCGGCCGGATCGACTTCGCCGCGCTCGGCGGGGCCGTCGCCGCGCTGGCGCTGTTCTGGCTGCTGCTGCGCAAGGGCGTGCGCGGCTGGTACGTGTATGTGCCGCTGGCGCTGGTGATCTGGGCCTTGATGTACAACAGCGGCGTCCACGCGACCATCGCCGGGGTGGCGATGGGCCTGATGCTCCGCTGCGTCACCCGTGAGGGTGAGGAGCGGTCGCCGGGTGAACGGCTGGAGCATCTGGTGCGGCCCCTGTCGGCCGGGCTTGCCGTGCCGCTCTTCGCCCTGTTCAGCGCCGGGGTACCGATCTCCGGCGGGGCGCTGGCCCAGGTGTTCACGCGGCCGGAGACGCTCGGCGTCGTGCTCGGGCTGGTCGTCGGCAAGACGATCGGCGTATTCGGCGGGACCTGGCTGACCGTGCGCTTCACCCGCGCCTCGCTGAGCGAGGGCCTGGCCTGGGCCGATGTCTTCGCGGTCGCCACGCTCGCGGGGATCGGCTTCACCGTCTCCCTGCTCATCGGCGAGCTGGCCTTCACCGGCGACACCGTGCTCACCGAGGAGGTGAAGGCGTCCGTCCTCGTCGGATCGCTGATCGCGGCCATCTGTGCGACGGTGCTGCTGAAGGTGCGCAACGCCAAGTACCGGCGGCTGTGCGAGGACGAGGAGCGCGACGAGGACCAGGACGGCATCCCCGACGTCTATGAGCAGGACGACCCGGCGTACCACCTGCGCATGGCCGAGATCCATGAGGGGAAGGCCGCCGAGCACCGGCGTATCGCGGCCGGGCTGTCCGCCGCCGCGCGCCACGCGCGTGCCGAAGTGCCGGGCGGGGCAGGCGAGGAGAACGGTCGTCCGGCATGATCTGACGAGACGGTACAAAACAAGACGGCACCACAAGCAGAGGGAGAGAACGCGATGAGCGCACCCGACGGCAGGCCGGTCGGCGCCGAACACAGCATCGGCCAGCTGGTCGCCTCGGCGACGACCGAGATGTCGGCGCTGGTGCACGACGAGATCGCGCTGGCCAAAGCGCAGCTCAAGCGGGACGTGAAGCGCGGCGCGGCGAGCGGCGGCGCCTTCTCGGGCGCGGGCGCGGTGCTGGTGTTCTCGCTGCCGATGCTGAACTTCGCACTGGCGTACGGCATCCGGACCTGGAGCCACTGGAACCTGGCGGTGTGCTTCCTGCTGTCCTTCGCCGCCAATGTGCTGGTGGCCGGTCTGCTCGCCCTGATCGGTGTGGTGTTCGCCAAGAAGGCCAAGAAGAGCAAGGGCCCGCAGAAGGTCGCCGCGTCCGTGAAGCAGTCGGCGGGCGTCCTCCAGAAGGCCAAGCCGCACCCGCGTGAGCTGCCTCCGGCGGACCGGGCGCACAAGGCTGTGGCACGCTCGTCCTCATGACGGAACCCGCCGCCGCACCGGCCGTACGCCTCGACCTGCCCTCCGGGGAGCGGGTGACGCACCGGGACGTCGCCGCCAACGGCGCGCGTTTCCACATCGCCGAGCTGGGCGACGGCCCCCTGGTGCTGCTGCTGCACGGCTTCCCGCAGTTCTGGTGGACCTGGCGGTACCAGTTGTCCGCGTTGGCGGAGGCGGGCTACCGGGCCGTGGCCATGGATCTGCGGGGCGTCGGCGGCAGCGACCGCACCCCGCGCGGGTACGACCCGGCCAATCTCGCGCTGGACGTCACCGGGGTGATCCGCTCGCTCGGCGAGCCGGACGCCGCGCTGGTCGGCCACGACCTGGGCGGTTACCTGGCGTGGACGGCGGCGGCGATGCGGCCCAAGCTGGTGCGCCGGCTCGCGGTGGTGTCGATGCCGCACCCCCGGCGCTGGCGCGCGGCGATGCTGCGGGACGCCCGGCAGACGGCGGCCAGCTCCTACATCTGGGGCTTCCAGCGGCCGTGGATTCCCGAGCGGCAGCTCACCGCCGACGACGGCGCGCTGGTGGGCGAGCTGATCCGGAACTGGTCCGGACCGCGCCTGCCGGAAGACGCCGAAGTGGAGGCGTACCAGCGGGCGATGTGCATCCCGTCGACGGCGCACTGCTCGATCGAGCCGTACCGCTGGCTGGTGCGGTCGCTGGCCCGGCCGGACGGCATCCAGTTCAACCGGCGGATGAAACGGCCGGTCCGGGTGCCCACGCTGCATCTGCACGGCTCGCTGGACCCGGTCACCCGCACGCGCAGCGCGGCCGGTTCGGGCGAATACGTGGAGGCGCCGTACCGCTGGCGGCTGTTCGACGGGCTGGGTCACTTTCCGCACGAGGAGGACCCGGTGGCCTTCTCCACCGAGCTGGTCAACTGGCTGAAGGACCCCGAACCCGACCGGTGACCGTTCGGATGTGCCGAGTGTCCGTTTTCCCGACCGTTTCCGACCGTTTGCTCACCCAACTGCCACATGCCTGACGCATAGGCCGATCGGGGGGCGCGGACGCGATTATCGACCTTGGGGCGGGGGCACACGTCGGGGTATGGGCTGGACGCACGACTACGGTGACGCACCCCGCGAACGACGCTCGGTCTCCGGGCCCGATTCGCCGCAACCAGGAACGCCGCAACTCGCGGAGGCGGACCCGAGGGTGGGGATTCCGCGTATCCTGCGCCGCCGGGCCCGCTGGGTCTCCGTACGCCTGCGTCACACCGCGCGCACCTGAACCCGCGTCACCTCACAGGGCGCAGTTGTCCGTACCTACTTGGCTGTTCGCCGTACGCCCCCGGGCGATGTCCGGGCGGATCTCGTCGGCGGTGAGGGCGTAGCCGGTCTCGGCGTCGTCCCGCGACTTGGCGAACACCACGCCGTACACCGCGCCCTGAGGGGTCAGCAGGGGGCCGCCGGAGTTGCCCTCGCGGACGGTGGTGAAGAGTGAGTACACGTCACGGCCGACGGTGCCCCGGCGGTAGATGTCCGAGCCGTTCGCCGTGATGCGCCCGCGCACCCGCGCCGCGCGCACGTCGTACGCGCCGTTCTCCGGGAAGCCGGCCACGATGGCGCCGTCCCCGCTGCCGGCGTCCTCGGAGGCGAACCGCAGCACGGGCGCCTTGAGGTCGGGCACGTCCAGGACGGCGATGTCGCGCCGCCAGTCGTAGAGGACCACCGTGGCGTCGTACGTGCGGCCCTCGCCGCCGATCTGCACGGTGGGTTCGTCGACGCCGCCGACGACATGGGCGTTGGTCATCACGCGCCGGTCGCCGAAGACGAAGCCGGTGCCCTCCAGCACCTTGCCGCAACTGCGGGCGGTGCCGGTGACCTTGACGATGGAGCGCTGGGCCCTGGTGGCCACGGCGCTGCTCGCCAGGGCCGGGTCCGGCGGCTGGACCTCGCGGATCTGCTCGTCGGAGAAGGGGCTGAAGACCTGCGGGAAGCCGTTCTGCGCGAGGACCGAGCCGAAGTCCTTGAACCAGGTGTTGGACTGAACGGGCAGCACCTGGTCCATCCCGACCAGCACCTTGGAGCCGCGGACCTCCCGGCCGAGGGTGGGCAGCGTCGTCTGGGCGAGCGCGGAGCCGATCAGCCAGGCGACCAGCAGCATGGCGCCCACGTTGACCAGGGCGCCGCCGGTGGCGTCCAGCGCGCGGGCCGGGGACCAGGTGATGTGGCGGCGCAGCTTGTTGCCCAGGTGGGTGGTGAGGGCCTGCCCGACGGAGGCGATCACGATGACGACGACGACCGCGACGACGGCGGCCACGGTGCCGACCTCGGCGTTGTCGGTCACCGCGTCCCAGACCGGGGGCAGCGCGCAGACGGCGAGCAGGCCGCCGCCGAGGAAGCCGATCACCGACAGGATGCCGACGACGAAGCCCTGGCGGTAGCCGACGACCGCGAACCAGACGGCGGCCAGCAGCAACAGGATGTCCAGCACGTTCAACGCTTCAGGCCCCGCCCATCGACTTCCCCCGCGGTAACGAACACGCACGACACCCTGTCATGACCAGCGGTCGAGCGGGACCTGCCGGGTCCGGTCCCAGGGGCGCTCCCAGCCCGCGTAATGCAGCAGCCGGTCGATGACCCCGGCCGTGAACCCCCACACGAGGGCCGATTCGACCAGGAATGCCGGGCCGCGGAACCCGCTGGGGTGCACGGTGGTCGCGCGATTGGCGGGGTCCGTGAGATCCGCCACGGGGACGGTGAAGACACGGGCCGTCTCATTGGGGTCGACGACCCCGACCGGGCTGGGCTCGCGCCACCAGCCGAGGACGGGGGTGACGACGAACTCGCTGACCGGGATGTAGAGGGCGGGCAGCACACCGAAGAGCTGGACGCCGGCCGGGTCGAGCCCGGTCTCCTCCTCCGCCTCGCGCAGGGCCGCCCGCAGCGGGCCGTCGGTCTTGGGGTCGCCGTCCACGGCGTCGAGGGCGCCGCCGGGGAAGGAGGGCTGGCCGGCGTGGGAGCGCAGCGAGCCGGAGCGCTCCATCAGCAGCAGCTCGGGGCCGCGCTCGCCCTCGCCGAACAGGATCAGCACCGCCGACTGGCGGCCCCCACCGTCCTCGGGCGGCAGGAAGCGGCTGAGCTGGAGCGGCTGGACCGTCTCGGCGGCCCGCGCCACCGGCTCCAGCCAGCCCGGCAGTCCCTCCCTGCGCAGCGCCACCGGGCCCTCGTGCGTGTCACGCGTGTACGTCATGCCACCCCCTGCTGCCGTGTCCAACGCCCGCCTGCCCCCTGATCGTTCCCGTCATCCGGCCCCCAGCGGCGGGGCCGGGATGCCGCCCGCGTCCAGGTAGGACTGGGGCGGGTTGAGCCGCTGGCCGGGGAAGCCGCCCTTCTCGTACTTGAGGAGCTTGCGGGCCTTCTCCGGGTCGGTCTCGCCCTCGCCGTAGGACGGGCAGAGCGGGGCGATCGGGCAGGCGCCGCAGGCGGGCTTGCGGGCGTGACAGATGCGGCGGCCGTGCCAGATGACGTGGTGGGAGAGGTCGGTCCAGTCCTTCTTGGGGAACAGTGCGCCGACCGCGGCCTCGATCTTCTCGGGCTCGGTCTCCTCGGTCCACTTCCAGCGCCGCACGAGCCGCTGGAAGTGGGTGTCCACGGTGATGCCGGGCCGGCCGAAGGCGTTGCCGAGGACGACGAAGGCGGTCTTGCGGCCGACGCCGGGCAGCTTGACCAGGTCCTCCAGTTTTCCGGGGACCTCGCCGCCGAAGTCCTCCGCGAGCGCCTTGGACAGCCCTATGACCGAGCGCGTCTTGGCCCGGAAAAAGCCGCAGGGGCGCAGGATCTCCTCCACCTCGGCGGGGTCGGCCGCCGCGAGGTCCTCCGGGGTGGGGTACTTGGCGAACAGCGCCGGGGTCGTCTGGTTGACGCGCAGGTCGGTGGTCTGGGCCGACAGGACCGTGGCGACCAGGAGCTGGAAGGGGTTCTCGAAGTCCAGCTCGGGGTGGGCGTACGGATAGACCTCGGCGAGTTCGCGGTTGATCCGGCGGGCGCGGCGGACCAGGGCGGTGTGCGATTCGCCGGTCGTCGCACCGGTCGTCTTCGCGGGGTCCTTTTTTATGGATTTCACCTTTTTGCCACTTCCATCGGAATCCTGTTCGCCCACGGCGGAATCACGTCGTGCAACCACCCGCGCAGCCCCCTCGGCCTGTGCTCTCACCGGCGATTTGGACACCCGGCCAGCCTAGAGCCCGGCACCGACATCCGCGCCGGACCCGGAAGATCGGCCCCCGATTGGACCCCTGCCGCATACCCCGGGACACCTGTGCGGCATCCTTGTGACAGATCACACTGTTTGGACCGTCCGGGAAAACGGGGAACACGGTCCCCTGGCACGCTGGGGAGGAACATCCCCTGAGCAGCTCGACAAGGAGAGAACTCGTGGACGACGTTCTGCGGCGCAACCCGCTCTTCGCGGCTCTTGACGACGAGCAGTCCGCGGAGCTGCGCGCCTCCATGAGCGAGGTGACCCTCGCCCGTGGCGACTCCCTGTTCCACGAGGGCGACCCCGGCGACCGGCTGTACGTCGTCACCGAGGGCAAGGTCAAGCTGCACCGCACCTCGCCCGACGGGCGGGAGAACATGCTGGCCGTCGTCGGCCCCAGCGAGCTGATCGGTGAGCTGTCGCTGTTCGACCCGGGCCCGCGTACGGCCACCGCGACCGCGCTGACCGAGGTCAAGCTGCTCGGTCTCGGCCACGGCGACCTCCAGCCCTGGCTGAACGTCCGCCCGGAGGTCGCCGGCGCCCTGCTGCGTGCCGTCGCCCGCCGGCTGCGCAAGACCAACGACGCCATGTCCGACCTGGTCTTCTCCGACGTGCCCGGCCGTGTCGCCCGCGCCCTGCTGGACCTCTCGCGCCGCTTCGGCGTGCAGTCCGAGGAGGGCATCCACGTGGTGCACGACCTCACCCAGGAGGAGCTGGCCCAGTTGGTCGGCGCCTCCCGCGAGACGGTCAACAAGGCCCTGGCCGACTTCGCCCAGCGCGGCTGGCTCCGCCTGGAGGCCCGCGCGGTGATCCTGCTGGACGTGGAGCGCCTCGCCAAGCGGTCCCGCTGACGCCTGCCCGTAATTGACCTGCACCGCCGCCTCGGGCGGTGCACAGTGTCCGCATGTCCGGACCGCCAGTCCCCCACGGCCTCGACGCCGAGGGATTCATCGCCCGTGAAGGCTCCCTCGCGCGCGTGCAGGACGCGTTCCGTCCCGTGGTGGCCGCCGCGCGGGAGGGGCTGGCGGAGACCTTCGGGGCGCGGCTGCACAGCGGCTACCTCTACGGGTCCGTCCCGCGCGGCACCGCGCGCGTGGGGCGCAGCGACCTGGACCTCCTGGTCGCCCTGCGCGACGAGCCCACCGACGCCGACCGCAGCGCCCTGGCGGCCCTCGCCACGGCCCTGGACCGGCAGTTCCCCGAGATCGACGGCGTGGGCCCGCTGCTGTACAGCGAGGCCCGGCTGCTGAGCGAGGGCGAGCGGTACGACATGGGCTGGTTCCTGGCCTGCCTGTGCACCCCGCTGCTCGGGGAGGACCTCGCCGGGCGTCTGCCCCGTTACCGGCCCACTCCCCGGCTCGCCCGCGAGACCAACGGCGACCTGGCCGATCTGCTCCCGCGCTGGCGCGAGCGGATCGCGGGCGCCGCCGACACGGAGGAGGCCCGGCGTCCGCTGGTCCGGTTCATGTCCCGGCACCTGGTGCGCACCGGCTTCACCCTGGTCATGCCCCGCTGGAACGGCTGGACGAGCGACCTGGCCGAGATGGCGGAGGTCTTCGGCGCCTACCACCCCCGCCGGGCCGCCCAGATGCGCGTGGCGGCCCGCTACGGCCACGAGCCCGTCGGGGACGCCGCGATCCTGCACGGCTACGTGGACGACCTGGGCCCGTGGCTGGCCGGGGAGTACGCGCGCGTGCACGGCGCGAAGAACGCGTCCTAGATGAGCCCGTGCTCGCCCAGGTAGTCCAACTGGGCCCGTACCGACAGTTCGGCCGCCGGCCACAGGGAGCGGTCGACGTCGGCGTAGACGTGGGCGACGACGGCCTCGGCGGTGCGGTGGCCGTTCTCGACGGCCGTCTCGACCTGGGCGAGGCGGTGGGCGCGGTGGGCGAGGTAGAACTCGACGGCGCCCTGGGCGTCGTCCAGCACCGGCCCGTGGCCCGGCAGGACGGTGTGCACGCCGTCGTCCACGGTCAGCGAACGCAGCCGGCGCAGGGAGGCCAGGTACTCCCCGAGGCGCCCGTCGGGATGGGCGACCAGGGTCGTGCCGCGCCCGAGGACGGTGTCGCCGGTGAGCACGGCCCGGTCGGCCGGGAGATGGAAGCTCAGGGAGTCCGCGGTGTGGCCGGGCGTCGGTACGACCCGCAGCTCGAGCCCGCCGACCGTGACCACGTCCCCGGCGCCCAGTCCCTCGTCCCCGAGCCGCAGCGCCGGATCGAGCGCACGCACGCGCGTGCCGGTGATCTCCGCGAACCGGGACGCGCCCTCCGCGTGGTCGGCGTGCCCGTGGGTCAGCAGGGTGAGCGCTATCCGCTTGCCGGCCTTCTCTGCGGCGTCGACGACCTGGCGCAGGTGACCGTCGTCCAGCGGGCCGGGGTCGATGACCACGGCGAGGTCGGAGTCAGGCTCCGCGACGATCCAGGTGTTGGTGCCGTCCAGCGTCATGGGCGAGGCGTTGGGCGCGAGCACGTTGACGGCGCGCTCGGTGGCCGGGCCCGAGCGGACCGCGTCGCGGGGCTGGCCGGGCAGGGCGGCGGCGTCGGTCATGCCGCCCCTCCCCGCGGGCCCGGAGCGGCCGGGACGTGCTTGGTGAACTCCTCGTGCCCCGGCCAGCTCAGCTCCACCCGGCCGTCCAGCAGCCGGGCCCGCGCGAGCACCGGCGTGAGATCGCGGTCCGGCGCGGCGGCGAGGGCCTCTGCGGCGGTGCCGTAGGGCAGCAGCTGGCGCAGGGTGGCGATGGTGGGCGGCATCATCAGCAGTTCGCCCCTGTCGTACCCGGCGGCGGCCTCGGCGGGCCGGGTCCACACCGTGCGGTCGGCCTCGGTGGACAGGTCGCGGGTGCGCTGCCCCTCGGGCAGGGCGGCGACGAAGAACCAGGTGTCGTAGCGCCGGGACTCGAACTCGGGGGTGATCCACCGGGTCCACGCGCCCAGCAGGTCGGAGCGGAGTACGAGCCCCCGGCGGTCCAGGAACTCCGCGAAGGACAGCTCGTGCGCGACCAGGGCGAGCCGGTCCGCCTCCCAGTCGTCGCCGCTGGTGTCGCCGACGACCGTGCCGGGGTCGGCCCCGGCGAGCAGGACACCGGCCTCCTCGTACGTCTCGCGCACGGCCGCGCAGACGATCGCCTGGGCGGCCGTCTCATCGACACCGAGCCGGTTCGCCCACCACGCGCGCGTGGGGCCCGCCCAGCGGACGTGGTGGTCGTCGTCGCGCGGGTCCACACCGCCGCCCGGATACGCGTACGCGCCTCCGGCGAAGGCCATGGAGGCGCGTCTGCGCAGCATGTGGACGGCCGGTCCGGCCGGGGTGTCCTTGAGCAGCAGCACGGTCGCCGCCCGCCGGGGGGCGACGGGGGTGAGCGTGCCGTCCGCGAGGGCGCGGATGCGGTCGGGCCACTCCGGGGGGTACCACTGACCGTTCGCCATGGGCGGAGGCTATCCCGAACAGGGCAGATGTTCGAGAGGTACCGGACCGGTGACCGAGCGGGCTACGGGAGCAGCTCGACCAGGATCTCGACCTCGACCGGAGCGTCCAGCGGGAGCACCGCGACGCCCACCGCGCTGCGGGCGTGCACGCCCTTGTCGCCGAGGACCTCACCTAGCAGCTCACTGGCGCCGTTGAGGACACCGGGCTGGCCGGTGAAGTCGGCGGCGGAGGCGACGAAGCCGGTGACCTTCACCACGCGGGCGATCCGGTCCAGGTCGCCGGTGACGGACTTGACGGCGGCCAGCGCGTTCAGCGCGCAGGTCCGGGCCAGGTCCTTGGCCTCCTCGGCCGTGACCTCGGCACCGACCTTGCCGGTGACCGGAAGCTGTCCGTCCACCATCGGGAGCTGGCCCGCGGTGTAGACGTACTCCCCGGAGCGCACGGCGGGCTGGTAGGCGGCCAGCGGGGGCACGACCTCCGGCAGCGTCAGGCCGAGGTCGGCGAGCCGGGCCTCGACCCCGCTCACGCCTGCTTCTCGCGCTTCAGGTAGGCCACGAGCTGCTCGGCGTTGGGCCCGGGCACCACCTGGACGAGCTCCCAGCCGTCCTCGCCCCAGTTGTCCAGAATCTGCTTCGTGGCGTGGACGAGCAGCGGCACAGTTGAGTATTCCCACTTGGTCATGGGCCGACTGTAGTCGCTGTTATCCACAGCCTCCCGCGTGAGTGTCGCCCGGACTGGTTAGGCTCGAAGACGTGAGCAGGCTCCAGGTCGTCAGCGGCAAGGGCGGGACCGGAAAGACGACGGTCGCCGCCGCTCTAGCGCTGGCTCTCGCCAACGAGGGGAAGCGGACGCTTCTCGTCGAGGTCGAGGGCCGGCAAGGCATCGCGCAGCTCTTCGGGACCGAGGCGCTGCCCTACGAGGAGCGGAAGATCGCCACCGCTCCCGGCGGAGGCGAGGTGTACGCCCTCGCCATCGACGCCGAACAGGCGCTTCTGGACTACCTCCAGATGTTCTACAAACTCGGCAGCGCGGGCCGCGCGCTGAGAAAACTCGGCGCCATAGACTTCGCCACCACCATCGCGCCCGGCCTACGCGACGTCCTGCTGACCGGCAAGGCGTGCGAGGCGGTGCGCCGCAAGGACAAGAACGGCGAGTTCCTCTACGACCACGTCGTGATGGACGCTCCCCCCACCGGCCGCATCACCCGCTTCCTCAATGTCAACGACGAGATGGCCGGCCTCGCCAAGATCGGCCCGATACACAATCAGGCGCAGGCCGTGATGCGGGTGCTGAAGTCCTCGGAGACGGCCGTGCACCTGGTCACGCTGCTGGAGGAGATGCCGGTCCAGGAGACCGCCGACGGCATCGCCGAACTGCGCGCGGCGGGGCTGCCGGTGGGCCGCGTCATCGTGAACATGGTCCGCCCCGAGGTGCTGGACGCGGCCGAGCTGGACCTGGCCCGTACCGTCCCGCACACCGCCGTCGCCCGCGCGCTGTCCTCGGCGGGCCTCGGCGGAGCGCGGCGCGGCGGGCACGCCGAGCGGCTGGTCGACCCGCTGCTGGCGCAGGCCGCCGAGTACGCCGAGCGGCACACCCTGGAGCAGGAGCAGCGCGCGGTCCTGAGTGAGCTGGACCTGCCGGTGGACGAGCTGCCGCTGCTCGCCGAGGACATGGACCTGACGGGCCTGTACGAACTGGCCACCGAGTTGCGGAAGCAGGGGTTGTCATGAGCCAGGAGCCGCAGACCGCCGCAGACCCGGACGCGCGCTCCGGCCGGTCCCCGGCGCCGACGCTGCACGTGGACGCGCTGCTGGACGATCCGGAGACCCGGATCGTGGTGTGCTGCGGCTCCGGCGGCGTCGGCAAGACGACCACGGCGGCCGCGCTCGCCCTCCGGGCCGCCGAGCGCGGCCGCAAGGTGGTCGTCCTCACCATCGACCCGGCCAAGCGGCTGGCCCAGTCGATGGGCATCGACTCCCTCGACAACGTGCCGCGCCGGGTCAAGGGCACCGAGGACCGCCGGGAGGAGGCCCCCGGCGAGAGCGCCGAGCCCGGCGAACTGCACGCCATGATGCTCGACATGAAGCGCACCTTCGACGAGGTCGTGGAGACGCACACGGACCCCGAGCGGGCGGCACAGATCCTGGCGAACCCCTTCTACCAGACGGTCTCCGGCGGGTTCGCGGGCACGCAGGAGTACATGGCGATGGAGAAGCTCGGCCAGCTCCGCGCCAAGGACGAGTGGGACCTGATCGTCGTCGACACCCCGCCCTCCCGCAACGCGCTGGACTTCCTGGACGCGCCCAAGCGGCTCGGGTCGTTCCTGGACAGCAAGCTGATCCGGGTGCTGACCGCGCCGGCCAAGCTGGGCGGCCGCGCGGGGATGGCGTTCCTGAACGTGGGGATGTCGATGATGACCGGCACCCTGGGCAAGCTGCTGGGCGGCCAGCTCCTCAAGGACGCGCAGACGTTCGTGTCCGCCATGGACACCACCTTCGGCGGCTTCCGCACCCGCGCGGACGCCACCTTCAAGCTGCTGCAGGCGCCGGGGACGGCGTTCCTGGTGGTGGCGGCACCCGAGCGGGACGCGCTGCGCGAGGCCGCGTACTTCGTGGAGCGGCTGGCGGCCGAGAAGATGCCGCTGGTCGGCCTGGTGCTCAACCGGGTCCACGGCAGCGGCGCCACCCGGCTGTCGGCCGACCAGGCGCTCGCCGCCGCGGAAAATCTTGCGGAGCCCGGCATTGTGGATCAGACGGACGGGAAGGCTAACGTTCGTAACTCCCCCGAAACAGACGGAAGTTCAGATTCCGGCCCAGCAGATTCGGTCGCAGCGGACTCCGACGCTCCGGCTCCCGAGGACGGCTCCCCCGCCGCGGACCCGGACCGGCCCGTGGACGAACTGACCGCGGGTCTGCTGCGCCTGCACGCCGAACGCATGCGGCTCCTCGCGCGCGAACGGCGCACGCGGGACCGTTTCATCAGCCACCACCCCGAGGTGGCCATCGTGGAAGTACCTGCGCTCCCCGGCGACGTCCACGACCTCACGGGCCTGCGCGACATCGGCGACCGCCTCGCGGCGGGGCACACGGAACTGTCCTAGCGGCCCCGGGCGCGGGCGGGCACGCCCGTCCATACGTACGGCGGCGCGGCGGGCGCGGGCGCGTACAGCGCCCAGCTCCCCGCGCGCCATCGCCGTACCGTCCCGTGCAGAGCGCCCGTGCGGACTGTCGGTGCCGCCGGTCTATGCCGGAGGCGAGCCGTCAGCTCACGGCCGCGTAGTTCTCGTACACCTCGTCGTCGTCGAGGGGCACGATTCCCGTGCCGCGCTCGTACTCCGAGCGGGCGGTCTCCAGCAGCCGCCGCCAGGAGCTCACGGTGGGCCGCCGGCGCAGCAGCGCCCGGCGCTCGCGCTCCGTCATGCCTCCCCACACGCCGAACTCGACGCGGTTGTCCAGCGCGTCGGCCAGGCACTCCGTGCGCACCGGGCATCCGGTGCACACCGCCTTGGCCCTGTTCTGCGCTGCTCCCTGCACGAACAGTTCATCCGGATCGGTAGTGCGGCAGGCGGCCTGCGCACTCCAGTCGGTAACCCAGCCCATACCGGCGCCGTCCTCTCCCGAATCGAGGCTCCCCCACGGCGGCAGCGGCATATTCACCGCCGCCAGTTGAGGACGTTACGGAAGGCACGGACAGCGCAACACCCCCTTCGGGCCCAATCTTGAATGGCCCGAACGGACTATGGGTAAGCGGCAGATCACCCGGAGGAGTGAGCTGGCGACATGCGTGATCATCCCGGCAAAGCGGGACGGTTGTGACGCGGCACATGGGGCGCCGGGTGACACACGAGGCGGTTTCGGACACTTCCCCCTCGGAAAATCGAGGGGGGCCGGAGCGATTCGGGGTCGCCGGACGTATTGCTACCTGGCCGCGCCGCTGTGACAGTTGAATGCAGCTTAGGCCAATGCCTGTGCGTGTGTCCGGCGAATGCCAACCTGGGCCACCGCTTTGCCGCGCCGTCACACCACCCGACCGGACGTCACGATCCTGCACCCGAACCGCCCGGGGGCCCGTCGCTCCCCCGGAACGCTTATCACCACGGATTAGGCTGCCCCCATGCCAAAGAAGCGCTCGGGCGGTGGTCTGTCGGCCACGCAGCAGGCCGCCAAGTTCCTCGGTGTCAGCGTGCTCGCGGGGGCGGTGATGGCGGGGATCGCACTGCCGGCCGCCGGGGCGCTGGGCCTTGCCGCGAAGGGCTCGGTGCAGGGCTTCGACGAGATCCCGGCCAACCTCAAGAGCCCCCAGCTCAGCCAGCGGACGACCATACTGGACAGCCGGGGCAACCAGATCGCCAGCGTCTACTCCCGTGACCGCACGGTGGTGGAGCTGAAGGACATCTCGCCGTACATGCAGAAGTCCATCGTCGCCATCGAGGACTCGCGCTTCTACCAGCACGGCGCCATCGACCTCAAGGGTGTGCTCCGGGCGCTGAACAAGAACGCGCAGAGCGGCGGCGTGGCCCAGGGCGCGTCCACCCTCACCCAGCAGCTCGTGAAGAACTACTTCATCGAGGAGGCCGGCGACGACCCGACCAAGGTCGCCCAGGCCACCCAGCAGACCCTCGGCCGCAAGGTCCGCGAGCTGAAGTACGCGATCCAGATCGAGGAGAAGCTCGGCAAGAAGAAGATCCTGGAGAACTACCTCAACATCACCTTCTTCGGCGAGCAGGCGTACGGCGTCGAGGCCGCGGCCCAGCGGTACTTCTCCAAGCACGCCAAGGACCTCAACCTCCAGGAGTCCGCCCTGCTGGCGGGCATCGTGCAGTCCCCGAGCCGCTACGACCCGGTCAACGACGAGGCCGAGGCCACCAAGCGGCGCAACACCGTGCTCCAGCGCATGGCCGAGCTGGGCGACATCTCCCAGGCCGAGGCCGACCGCGCCGGCAAGGAGCCGCTGGGCCTGCACGTCAGCCGCCCCAAGAACGGCTGCATCACCGCGACCCGTGACTCCGCGTTCTTCTGCAAGTACGTCGAGAACGTCTTCCTCACCGACCCGGTCTTCGGCAAGTCCCGCGAGGCGCGCGCCAAGCTCTGGAACAAGGGCGGCATGACGATCCGTACGACGCTGGACCCACAGGCGCAGAAGTCGGTGCAGGACTCGCTGAAGGACCACGTCTACAAGTCCGACTCGGTGGCGGCGGCCGCGACCCTGGTGCAGCCGGGCAACGGCAAGGTGCTGGCGATGGGCCAGTCGAAGCCGTTCGGCTACGCCAAGGACGAGACCGAGTACAACTTCTCGGTCGACCGGGACCTGGGCGGCTCCAACTTCGGTTTCCCGACGGGTTCGACGTTCAAGCCGTTCGTGGCGGCGGCCGCGATCGAGGGCGGCAAGCCGCCTACGCAGGCGTACTCCGCGCCGTACAAGATGAACTATCCGAGCCCCATCCAGCGGTGCGGCGCCACGCCCTACCGCAACACCGAGAAGGAGACGGCGGAGAACGAGAACGAGTCCGAGAAGGGCCCGTACCGCATGAAGGAGGCGATGGCCAAGTCGGTCAACACCTACTTCGTGCAGCTCATCGCCGACATCGGGCTCTGCCCGGTGGTCAAGATGGCCGACAAGCTGCACGTGGTGCAGGGCGACGGCTCCAAGCTGCCGCAGACGCCGGCCATCGCGCTCGGCGCCATCGGCCTGTCCCCGCTGACCATGGCCAACGCGTACGCCACCTTCGCCTCGCGCGGCATGTACTGCACCCCGGTCGCCATCGAGTCGATCACCGAGAAGTCCGGTGACGAGGAGAAGTCGCTGCCGGTGCCGAAGTCCACGTGCACGCGGGCGATGAGCGAGAAGACGGCGGACACGGTCAACACCCTGCTCCGGGACGTGATCGACTCCGGTACCGGCCAGGAGGCCGGCCTGAACGACCGGGACAGCGCGGGCAAGACGGGTACGACGGACGAGCGGAAGAACGCCTGGTTCGTCGGCTACACCCCGAACATGTCCGGCGCCGTCTGGGTCGGCAGCGCCCGGCAGGACGTGCAGATGAGCAACATCACCATCGGTGGCACGTTCCATCCCCTCGTCTTCGGTGGCGGCGTGCCGGGCCCCATCTGGCGGGACGCGATGTCCGGCGCCCTCGTGGGCAAGGACGCGCCCGACTTCAACACGATCGACATCCCCGACGACCAGGACAAGGGCGACGGCGGGGGCAACGGCCGGGGTGACGGCAATGACAACGGCGGGCGTCAGGGCACGCCGGGCGGGGGCCTGATCGGCGGCCTCTTCGGCGGGCTGACCGGCGGGAACGGCGGCAACAACGGCGGCCGTCCGGGCGCCGGGCAGCCGAAGCCGACGAAGTCGGGGCTCGTGCAGGGGAACGCCAACGGCGGACGCCGGAACTGAGTCCGGTACGACAGTGGGGCCGCACCTTCGCCGAAGGTGCGGCCCCACTGTCACGTCTCTAGCCCTGGAGCTGCTGCTTCACGATCGCGGCGACGCGGCCGCCGTCGGCCTGGCCGGCCACCTTCGGGTTCACGATCTTCATGACGGCACCCATGGCCCGCGGCCCCTCGGCGCCGCCCGCCTTGGCCTCCTCGACGGCCTGGGCCACGATCGTGGTCAGCTCGTCGTCGGAGAGCTGCTTGGGCAGGTAGGTGGCGAGCAGCTCGCCCTCCGCCTTCTCCCGCTCCGCCTGCTCGGGACGGCCACCCTGGGCGAAGGCGTCGGCGGCCTCGCGGCGCTTCTTCGCCTCCTTGGTGATCACCTTGAGGACCTCGTCGTCGGACAGCTCGCGCTTCTCCTTGCCCGCGACCTCCTCCTTGGTGATCGCGGCGAGGGTCAGCCGGAGCGTCGCGGAGCGCAGCTCGTCGCGCTCGCGGATCGCGGCGTTGAGGTCGTCGTGGAGCTTCGACTTGAGCGTGGTGGTCATGGACCGATTGTCGCAGGTGCCCGCGGCCGAACGCCCCCTGATTAAAGGGGCTTGATTAAGGGGCGCCCGCTCTTGAGGCTCCGGCGGGGTCTGACACGATGGGCGTATGCGCGCGCGATACGGAGTACCCCTGGGAATCATGGCGGCAGGCGCCGCCGGAGTGGCGTACGCGGCGGGCTTCGAGGTCCGCTCCTTCCGCCTCCGACGAGTGACCGTGCCGGTCCTCCCGGCGGGCATGCGCCCGCTGCGGATGCTTCAGGTCTCCGACATCCACATGGTGGGCGGGCAGCGCAAGAAGCAGCGCTGGCTCCAGTCGCTGGCCGGGCTGCGCCCTGACTTCGTGATCAACACCGGCGACAACCTCTCGGACCCCGAGGGCGTCCCCGAGACGCTGGACGCGCTGGGCCCGCTGATGGAGTTCCCCGGCGCGTACGTCTTCGGGTCCAACGACTACTACGGCCCCAAACTCCGCAACCCCGCGCGGTACTTGCTGGAGAAGGCGAGCGGGAATCACGGCCTGAACGGCAACGCGCCCGCGGTCGGCGTGGTCCACAACCCCTGGGAGGACCTCAGGGACGGCTTCGACACCGCGGGCTGGCTGAACCTGACCAACCAGCGGGGTGTGCTGAAGGTCGAGGGCGTCTCCATCGAGCTGACCGGCCTGGACGACCCGCACATCAAGCGCGACCGCTATGCCCGCGTGGCCGGCGGCCCCTCCGAGGGTCACGACTTCTCGATGGGCGTCGTGCACGCGCCGTACCTGCGCACCCTGGACGCCTTCACGGCGGACGGCTACCCGCTGGTCCTCGCCGGGCACACCCACGGGGGCCAGCTCTGCGTCCCCTTCTACGGCGCGCTGGTCACCAACTGCGACCTGGACACCGACCGGGTGAAGGGGCTGTCCACCCATACGGCGGAGGGCAACACGTCCTACCTGCACGTCTCGGCGGGCTGCGGCACGAACCGCTACACCCCGATCCGCTTCGCCTGCCCCCCGGAGGCGACGCTGCTGACGCTGGTGGAGCGGGCGTAACCCGACCGGAGTGCTCTGAATGGTCGCATTTCGCCCTCCTGCCTAGCGTGAGGGCATGACCGCACCGATACCGCCCGTGCCCAGGGAGATCCCGGATCTGCCCGCGATCCCCTGGGAGAGCACGCCCGTACTGAAGCCGTCGTTCGTGCCGGTGACGGCGGTGGTGGCGCCGGTCCGGCGCCCCCTGGTGGCCGCGTACCGCCTGCTGACCGCGCTGCTGGCGGGGGCGGGGGTGGCCCTGGAGATCTACCTGGCCGGCCCGGCCCGCGCGCTGAGCTACTTCAGCGTGCAGAGCACGGTGCTGCTGGCGGTGGTCATGCTGATATCGGCCTCGCGGTCCTGGCGCCCGCGCCGTGCCCTGCCGGCCGCGCTGACGGGGGCCGTGCTGCTGTACGTGGTGATCGGCGCGGTGGTGTACCACGTACTGCTGGCCCACACGACGCCGCCGTTCACCATGACGGGTGCGACGGCGCCGCCGGCGCGGTGGCACGCCCAGTGGGCCGCACTCCAGGTCCTGCACACGCTGGTGCCGCTGGCGGCGGTACTGGACTGGCTCCTGCTGACCCCCGCGTCACGGATGCACCTGCGCCAGGCGGCGGGGTGGCTGCTGTTCCCGCTGGCGTACCTGATCTTCACGCTGACCCGGGCCCGCTCCCTCTACCCCTTCCTGGACGTCACGGCCCACGGTTACCGTCATACTCTGGCCAACGCCCTCCTCCTGGGCCTGGCGATCTACGCCTCCGCGTTGGTGCTGATCACCCTCGACCACGCCCGCCCCACCCCGGTCCGCCGCCGAGTCTGAACCGGATTTCGCCTCCGGCCCCCGGTGGGCTAAAGTAAACGACGTCGCCGCGACAGCAGCGACATCGGGGTGTAGCGCAGCTTGGCAGCGCGCTTCGTTCGGGACGAAGAGGTCGTGGGTTCAAATCCCGCCACCCCGACACAGGTCAGAGGCCCATTCACGTGATCGTGAATGGGCCTCTGAGTGTTTGTACAGCAGCGGAGTACAGCAACCGCTATGGCTCTTGAAGGCCGTCTCCGTCCGGCCGCTCCTCCCGCTTGCGTTTGCCCTTCTTCTTGCCGTCCCTCTGCTTGCTGCCGCCCAGAACCTTCCCGAGCTTCCGGAGGGCCCGCCTGGTGTCCGCCGAGGGGACGTGCGTGTAGACCTCCAGGGTCACCGCGATCTCGGAGTGGCGGAGGATCTGCATCGCGATCCGAGGGTGGACATCGAGGGCGGCCAGGAGCGAGGCACAGGTGTGGCGGGTGTCGTGCACGCGGATCCGCCGGACGCCGGCACGCTCGCAGCGGCGGTCGAACTCGCGGGTGAAGTTCCGCGGCTCCACCGGGGTGCCGTTGCGGGTGGTGAAGACGAGGTCCGATTCCGTCCAGAGATCCGCGGCCCGCTCCCTCGCCACCTCCTGCTCCTTCTTACGGAGCCGAAGCGCCGCCAGGCAGATGTCCGGCAGTGGAAGCACCGCCTCGGAGGCTTCCGTTTTGGCCGTGTCGGTGTGGAGCAGGCGTCGGCGAACGCGCTGCAGCTGGTGGCGGACGTGCAGCTCGCCTGTATCGAGGTTCACGTCCGACCAGGTCAGTCCCAGAACCTCACCCTTGCGCAGGCCCAGGACGAGGATCAGCACGTACGCGGCGTAGAGGTAGTCCCGCCACGTCTGCGCGTTCTCCAGGAAGGAGCACGCCTCCTCGACCGACCACGGGTCCGGCCGCTTGCGCCGAGCCCGCTGCACCTTCACGAGCTGGGCGACGTTCTTGGAGATGCGCTCCTCCACCATGGCGTTGGTCAGCGCGCTGCGGAGGACCGTCCGGGCGTCATTGACCGAGCGCTTCGACAGCGTCTGCCGGCAGCACTCCCCCTTGGCGCAGCAGCGTTGCCGCTCCTCGGGCCGCCTGTCGTCCTTGCCCTGTGCGCAGCACTGGCACGTCTCGGCAAGCCTGTTGAGCCAGCTCCGCATGTCCTGAACGGTCAGCCGGTCGAGCCGCTTGGGGCCGAGAAGCGGGACGATGTACAAGCGCACGGTCGTCTCATACGTGGCAGCGGTGAGCGGCCTGAGGTTGGGGTCCACGACCTCCTTGAGCCAGTACGCCAGGTAGTTCGCGAGCGTTGGCGTATTGGTGGCCACTGGCCCCTTCTTGGCTTCGTTGTGGAGCTTGAGCCACTTCTCGTGGACGTCCTTCCGGGTGGGGCCGTAGACGTACTTGCGTTTGCGGTTGCCGTCCGGGGTGGTCACCCATACGTAAGCTGCGAAGCCGTTCCTGTACGGGTAGATGGACCCTTCGCCGTTGCCTCGCTTCCCGCTCACACGGACCACCTCTCCGCCCCTGCTGTGCAGCTCTCCACGTACTCGTCGACCCAGGCGGGAAGGATGCGGCGGTTGCGACCGATCTTCACGGAACGGATCTCACCCGTCAGTACGAGCATCTTGGTTTTGGAGAGGCTGAAGCCGAGCATCTCGGCGACCTCAGCTGTCGTGTGCCACTTCCGACTAATCGCGGTCGTAGTCATCGGGTTGGTTCTCCTTCCGTCCCGAGGGCAGGTTCGAGGGATGCGGTGAGCCAGGCTTCGGCGGCGCTGAGGCCGGTGCCGGCGAAGACCCAGTGGGCGAGGACGTACGTCGTGTCCGTCTGCCGTTCGTCGGTTGGTGCCTGCGCTCGGCGCCATTCGGCGCGGGCGTCGCGGAGGGCGCCGAGGGTGGTGGAGTAGCGGCGGGACTTGGTGGAGAAGTGGCCGCGGAATCCGAGCATGTGGGCCCAGGCCCGCAGCCGGAGGTGTTCGAGGTCCTTGCGGGCACCGAGGGCCCAGGCCGTTCGGATGAGACGGCGGCCGTGGTCGCTGATGTCGAGCTGGGCGAGTTCGGCGGCGAACTTCAGCGGGCGGTCGAGAGCTCCCGTGGCGGTCTCGGCGCCCTTGGTGGCGTACTTGGCGATGTAGGCGGCCACGGCCCGCTCGGTCAGCTCCTGGCCGCCGTCGAAGTCGGCGGAACGGATCGTGCGGACATCGAGCTGGCGGCCGAAGGTGAAGACGTGGGCCCGGCCGTCGATGACAGGCCCGTCAACGCGGGCGGCGGTGGCGGCGGCATAGATGGCATCGGTCAGCAGCTCGGCGGTGGCCCAGGCGGGAGGCGGGGTCTCGCCGCCCTCCGGACCGTCGATGCGGATCACGGCGTGGAAGTGGACGGCCCCGCGCTTCTGGTACTCGGCGACCTTGGCGAAGGACACCCGGGCGTACTCGCGGAAGGTCCGTTGCGTGAGGCCGGCGCGCTTGGCGACCTCGCGGCGCAGGTAGGTCGAGAAGCGGCGCCACAGCGGACCGGCATGCGCGTTCCAGAGGATGGCCGCTTCGTAGTCGTAGGTGTCCGGGTCGAGCGGGGTGCCGAGGGCGGGGTCGTCCTGGTCGTGGAGGGTGCCGCAGCGGCAGGGGCGGACCGAACCGGCCGGGCCGGTGGGGCGGTTGTGGACGGGGCCGAAGCCGGGGGCGGTGAAGGTGGCGAAGACGCGGGGGTGTGCGGCGACGCGTTCGGGGACGCCCTTGCCGCCGCGCAGGCCGGAGGTGATCAGGTGGAAGGTGTCCCGGCGGTAGACCTCGGAGCAGGCCGCGCAGCGGGTCGTGCGGCGGTTGTTGCAGCGGACGAGGAGGTGTCCGGCCGGGAGGTCGGCGGAGTCGAGGTGGTGGAGGACGCCGCCGATCTCGCCGGTGCGGGTGTCCACGTCGTACTCGGTGCGGTGGCCGTCGAGGCGGATCGGGTGGGTGCAGCCGCCGAGGCCCGAGAGCTGGCGCAGAAGGGCGGGCATGGTGCCGAGGGCGGCCAGGTCTCCGAGTTCGGTCAGCGGGGGCGGGGTGGCGCGGGTGATGATGGGCTTGCTCCTTCTGGCTTGGGCTGGGAGGCGAGACGGCCCCCAGGGCGGCGGATGCTTGGCGCTATCGAGGCCGACCCGGGGGCCTGGTGCGTCAGCGGCGGTGTTGCTCGCGGAGCATCGAGCGCAGGACCACGGCGGCGACGGCCACGGAGATGGCCGTGACGGCGACGGCGGCCAAGAGCGCGGTGAGGACGACGCCGCCGACGAGGACGGCAGCGACCGCACCGGTGCTGACGGAGATTTGAGGTGCCGGGCGTCGCACGGGTGCCGGTTCGGCCGTGGTGTGGGTGTGCGCGGGCGGCGGGGTCGGGTTGTCCGGGTACTTGGGCAGGAACACGGCGAAGCTCTCCTTACCTACTCGTCTAGTCATGTGAGCCGTTGACGATGCCGACGCCGGAGCGCGTGCCGGACTCGATGGCCGGGGCCATGAACGTGTGCGAGAGCCAGAAGCCGAAGAGGGCGATCAGGACGACGATCCACGTGCGGACGCCGAGGAACTTGACCGCTCCCCAGGCGAAGAAGCCGAGGACGACGACGAGCGGGAGGCTGACGGTCACGGGAGGCGGGTCCTTTCAGCGGACGGGGCAGCGGTGGGTGCGGGCGGCCAGTTCGGCGGCGGCGCGGCTGTCGTAGTCGGCGGAGAAGCCGCAGCGCGGAGCCGTGCAGGCGGCGGTGTGCTTCTCTCGGCCGCGTCCGTCGTAGGAGGTGCCGACCTGGACGGGGCCGATTCGGGTGACGGCGCGGAAGCGGCGGTTGGCGGACATGGTGGTCTCCCTTCAGAGCTGTGCGGCGATGGCGTCGGCCATGGGCAGGGGAACGCCGAGGCGGGCGCGCAGGGTCGGGGTGTCGATGGCCTCTCCGGTTCGGGTGTGGTGCTCGGCGGCGACCTTGCGGGCGTGCTCGATCAGGGCGACCGGGACGGGGACAGGGGGTGGAGCGGGAGTCGGTGCAGTGGCCGGCGCGCGGACGGGCTCAGGTGCGGATTCGAGCTCGCTCTCCTGGTTCTCGATGGCCGGGAGCGGCTGTGGTCCGTCAGCGTCCTCGGGCTGGGCCTCCGCTACAGGTGTGGAATGGGCGAGGAGTGTGCCGCCGAGGAAGGCGACCGCGGGCCAGCCCGCGACGAGGATGCGCAGCCAGGCCGGCACCTGGTCGATGTCGAGGAGTCCGGCGGTGGCGACGTTCGCTCCGAGGGACGCGGTCAGCGCGATCACGAACCAGCACCACCCGGCGGCTTTCGCGTCACTGGTCCGAAGTCGGCGCCAGGCGGCGACGAGCAGCAGGTCGACGGAGACGGGATAGGCCCATGCCTTCCACCCGTCCTGACCGGCGGCCGAGGCGATGTCGTGCAGGTGGGCGAAGGACAGCGCGGCGGCGATGACCGCTTGGACGAGGACCGCGTCGACGCGGGCTAGCTGGGCACGCATGCTGCGGCTCCTTCCGGAATCAGACATGGCGGGGGTAGGGACACGGCGCGAGGTGGTCACGCCCACCGGAGGTGAGGAGGAAGCGCGGTCAGTCGGTCACGGGCCGTGGCTTCACGACCGGAGACGCGGTTCCGACCGGCCGCACAGGCACGTCGGGCTGGAAGCGCTTGAGCGCGGGAAGGTCGGGGACCAGATGTGCCGAGTCGTGGCAGATCTCGGCGGCATCACCGAGGGACAGATAGGGCGTGCGGATGCGGGACCAGCCGCCGGAGGTGTCACCGGCCACGGCGAGGCCGGGACGTTCGGGAGCGATGGCGCAGGCGGCGAAGACGGCTTCCGGTGCGATGTCGCCGAGTGCCATCTTGGCGGATGCTTCGTCGTTGACGCGGTGGCAGACGCGGCCGGTCAACTGGGCCCGCAGCATGGTCGCTCCCTTGCCCAGCTCGGCGCCGAATCGCTGCCCGCACACCTCCAGGTAGATCCCGGCGGCGCGGCCGAGCTGGGCGAGCCGGATGAGCTGGGTGACCATCTCGTCCCGCCGTTCCTCGTCCTTCTTCGTGGCGACGAGGAAGAGTTCGGCGACCTCGTCGACGAACAGCACGACGGGTACGGGGCGTTCGCTCTCGGGCAGGCCCCAGATGTCGGAGGTGATCTCCTCGTCCGGCGTGCCGGGGGCGACGCCCTGTCGGGCCTTGATCAGGTCGTACCGTTCCTCCATTTCCTTGATGAGGGCGGGGAGCAGCTCGGCGGCCTGCTCCGGGTTCGTGGCGAGGGCCGAGAGCCGCGCGGCGAAGGGCGCAAGTTCGACGCCCCGCTTGCAGTCGATGCCGACCAGGGCGACCGGCTGCCGGGCGAGTCCGGCGACGAGGTGACGCAGGTACATGGACTTGCCGGACAGAGTGGCGCCGAGGGTGAGTTGGTGCGGGACGGTGCGGTAGTCGCGCAGGAAGGGTGTGGCGTCCTCGCGCAGCGCGACCTGCACCCGGAGGAATTCGGCCCGAGTCTTGCGCGGCATGCGCACCCGGTTCAGCACGTCGAAGCCGACGAGTCGCAGGTCGACCAAGCCCGGCTTCACCGTGGTGACGTAGACGGCGTGAACTCCCCAGGCGTGCCGCAGTCGTTCGGCGGAGGCGGCCACGTCGGCCGGCTCCTGGCCGGGGGCGAGACGCAGACGGAGCCGCAGTCCGGTCGTGGTGGGTCGGATGATTCCGCGTCGCGGCGGTACGGGCCGGACCTCGCGGCGGCTGGTGGCCTTGACCGCCAGGACGCGTAGCCGGGACGGGGTCACGGTGAGGCCACAGGCTTCCATGACGGACCCGTACGAGCCGATCAGCCGGGCTGTGGAGAGCGGTAAGCCGACCGTGGACCAGTAGAGGCCGGGGTGTCGTGCCCGGGCGTAGGCAGCCCCACCGCCGAGTGCTGCGACGGGGCCACCCACCTCCAGGAGCGTTGTCAGGTCGGTCATCAGGCCGTGGCTCCCACGGCGGCAGGGAAGGCGGCCGGGGTGACGGCGGCGGCCCGGTAGGCGATGCCGTGGCGCTGCTGCCCGTTGAAGACGCTCTCCCACGGCCGGGCGGCCAGGCCGGGCAGCGAGACCGGCGCACCGAGCGCGAGCCCTTCCGACACCCCGCTCTCCGGAACGGTCACCTTGATCAGGGACGACTCTCCCTCCTCGATGTACACGACGCCGATCGTCATCAGCGACTCGCCGCTGACGGCGTCCTTTGCGATCTCGCCCGTCTGCCGGTCACGGACCTTGGGCTCGGGTGCCTCGGTCAGCAGGATCGTCGCGGCCGAGGTCTCCACACGGATGGTGCGCAAGGCTTCTTCCCATCTACTCGTCTATACAAGATGCGATCTGAGGACCCGTCATCGCCGGGAACGAGATCACCTTGCCACACAACTTGCCCACTCGTCTATACGAGTAAGCCTGTCGGCGTGTACGAGTCCGAAGAAGTGGCCTCGCGCACCGCCGATCAGGTCGCCGGGAGCTGGTAGGAGAGGACGTAGGCGTCGGCCGCCATCACCGTGTCGCAGACCTCCACGGCCCGCCCCTCGGTGTCGAAGGCGGTGCGGACGAGGTGGATAACCGGCACGCCTGCGGCCAGACGCAGCGTCTTGACCTCGGCGGGCGAAGGCATCCGGGCGCGGATCTCCTCCTCGAAGTGGTCGAGGTGGTGGCCCAGCTCTTCGAGACGGGCGTAGATGCCGCCGGGGCCGGGGTTGGGCTCGGCGATCTGAGTGCCGCGGGCGATGTCGAGCGGCAGGTAGGACGTGGCGAACTCCACCGGGCGTCCGTCCAGCAGGTACCGGCGCCGCCGGGCGAGTACACGGCGTACCGAGCCGAGCCGCGTAGAGATGTCCTGGCTCGCCTTCTCCTCCTTGACCTCCAGGCTGTCGACCTGCGGATGACTGCCGGCGGCATCGGCCTCCACGATGAACGCGGACTTGCCCTGCTCGCGGTGGCGGCGGGCGAAGCGGTCGGAGGCGAGCCGGCGCACGGGCGGACGGGGCCTGACGAAGACGCCCTTGCCGTGCTCGGCGTGCACCAGGCCCTCGCCCGTGAGGATCGAGAAGGAGTTCCGGACCGTCATCCGGGAAACGCCGTAGTGCTCGACCAGTTCGGCCTCGGAGGGCAGCTTCTCCCCTTCCTTGAAGCGCCCACGGTCGATGGCCTCGCGCAGCTGGTCGGCGATCTGCCGGAAGACCGCACGATCACTCGTGGGGTCAAGCGCGCCGAGAACGCTCGGTAGAGAGGTCACGGATACTCCTTTAGGTATCTAGACGAGTGGGCGAGTGTTGTTGCTACGGTGGAGAGCCTAGCCAGCCGAGAGGGCCGAGGAACGTGAGCACAGAACGCCCGCACTCCGTGAGCGTCGCCGGGGTCATCGTCGACGACCGCGGCCGGGCCCTCTTGATCAAGCGCCGCGACAACGGCCATTGGGAACCGCCGGGCGGAGTCCTCGAACCCGAGGAGACCATCCCCGACGGCCTCCAGCGCGAGGTCCTCGAAGAGACCGGCATCAAGATCGCCCTTCCGGCGACTCTCACCGGCGTCTACAAGAACATGACGGGCCTGATCGTCTCGCTGGTCTTCCGCTGCGAAGCGATCGACGGCACCCCCACCACGGGAGACGAGACCCGAGCCCTTCGCTGGGCCACCCGTGATGAGGTCACCGAACTCACCGACGAGGCGTACGCGATCCGCGTCCTGGACGCACTCGACGCGACGACCCCGCCGGCCATCCGCGCCCACGACGGCGTGAAACTCGTCTAGTCCGAACCCGCTGCACATGGCGGCCTACCTGCATGAAGGAACTTGTATGCACGAGTATACGAGTAGTGCTCGGGTCTGGGGGCTGAGTTGCCCAGGATTCCCGGAAGAGGTGAGCCGGGCCCGCCGATGGACCCGCGACATCCTGCGAGGCTCCCCCTTAGCCGAGGACGCCGAACTGATCGTGAGCGAGCTGAGCGCGAACGCGATCCTGCACACGGCGAGCGGCCAGGCATACGGCAGCTTCCACCTGGCCGTCGCTGTCTCGGCGCAGGTGGTCGCCCTGTCGGTCACGGACGATGGCGGCACCGGCACAGCCCCGAAGGCCAAGTACCAGGACCAGGACGCCGAGCACGGCCGGGGGCTGGGCATGGTCAGCGCGATCGCCCACCGAGTCGTCGTCCACGACAGCGACCAGGGGCACACGGTCACCGCGGAGTTGTACGCGGACGCACGGCGGGGAGGCCACCCGTGCTGATGAAGCCACCACAGTGGGGCTACTGGTGCGAGTGCTGGACCGAAGACCTAGCCGACGGGTGGCAGCCTGCACTGCTGGCAGCTTTCGACGCCTACTCCGCACCCCAGGCCGACCGTTGGGTAGCGGTCACGCTGAGGAAAATCTCACCGGCCCTGGACGCGGACGCGTCCGACGAGGCTTGGGAGTGGCTGTACGAGGGCCGTATCGAGACCCGTCGAGCCCTGCTGCGATCCGAGCCGTGCACGGTGTCAGTGACCCACGCCAGCACGCGGATCACCTGGACGATCCGCCCCGTGCTCTTCCTGCCACTCATGCACCGACAAGGCGCCGAACTCCCAGCCTGCGCACAGACCTTCAAGCCCCATCGGACAGAGTGAGTTACAACTTTCTCTACTGGTTCAAGGCGGCTCGCTCCGCTCCCCGCACGCGGCACGGCCCCCGGCCGGGCCTGCGCTCCTGTCTCCGCCCCGCTCCAGCCCGGCCGGCGCCGGTGCCGCGCTCAGAGCAATCAGCCGCCTGATGCCAGAGAAGGGGTACGTCGTGGCTGGGGCGGTCGGCTCCACGGCTTTAGGCAGCCACTTTGGCGCGAGCCTCGAAGATCATGGCCCCAACGTCGTGCTTTACCGGGCAGGTCCACAGACTGCCCGACGCGCCGGAAGCTTACGGGGCCATGATCACTCGCGCCAAAGCAGCTCCAGCCCAAAGCCGCTCCACCGACCTCGCGGCCAAGCCAGATGCCAGAAGGCAGGCGAGGAACCACTCAGCACCCTCCTCCGCGCCCCTAGGCCCCGTAGGCTTAGGGCTATGGTGAGCGTGCCCTGGCAGGAAATCGCAAAGACTCCGACGGTATCCGAAGCCCTGGTAACCATGCTGGTACTGCGACTACGGTCCCGCGCCCAGGAAGTCGACGGCACCGGCGGAGATGGCGGTCGGGACCTCTATGAGTACACAGAATTCGGCGAACTAATCCACTACGAGGCCAAGTCATTCACGGGGCGGATGACATCGAGCCGCAGAGAACAAGTCCGCCGCTCCCTGATCTCTACTACCCGCTACCAACCCGATCATTGGGATCTCCTCGTTCCAATCAGTCCGAACCCGGCTGAAATGAGTTGGTTTGAGGGATTGCGTGATGAGTTCCCCTTCGTCCGTAACTGGTGTGGACTGAATTGGCTCAATCAGCACTTTGCCCAGCATGACGATTTGGTTAGATACGCACTACAGGGGTCTGGAGATTACATTCTGGACCGGATCGCAGAAGCTCGGGCCGAGCGCGACCTAATAATTGGCGGAATTCCCGATCTGGCCGATCGGTATCGCGCTTTGCAGGTTCGGGCACAGGAAATCTCCCCTAATTATGCAATTAGCACTTCCCTTGATTCAAGTGGCGAGACCGCCATTCACTTATCACCGAAGGGCAATGATTCAGGCAACCACTCGACAATCCGCTTCACTGGCAAATTCGCGTTCCGGAAAAACGAACCGGACGACGAACGGCGCCTGAGGCGTTTTGAGGACGCTTTGCGCTATGGCGGCGAGGTGGAACTCACTGGTGGAAATATCCAAGGGGTGACAATTGATGCCCCTTCGGAGCTAGGGATTAGTGGATCTTTCGTTCCTGAGGCGGTGCGCATTGAGGCAAACCGGGAAACTCTAACTCCCCCGCTCCGGGCCCAACTCATCGTGCGTGCCACGTCCGGGATTCCCACTGCATCATTGCCCCTCCAGTTCACACAGCGGACGACTGGCACCGATGGTGGAACCTTGTTCGGTGATGACCTTACGGGTTTCATGCAAGTAAAGATGCGTTACGACAATCGCAATAGGTCCTGGCGGCAGACACTTTCTTTCACGCCACCCGAGGAGGCACTTCCACAAGCGCTAGTCCCCGTTCTCAGACTGATCAGTCGTGCCCGAGCTGGCCAGATCATGGAGGTGGCATTCCAGGGTCCCGCGCCAACACGACTTAGCGCACCCATCTCACAAGGCATGACGCCTGGCGGCTGGGATGTTGACGAAGCAGAAGGATGGGCCGATGCCTACGAGGCTCTGGCCACCCTTCAGGCGATGACTGGGCAATTCTTTCCAGCACCAGCAGATTTCACCATCCGGGATGGACGAGATGCCTGGGAAGCTATTTCCTTGCTGCGTGGCGAGAAGGTGAATCTTGCGGCAAGCACCGTGTCTATTGGAGTGGTTCGAGAAGAGGCTATTGAGCTGCTTACAACGAGCGACACGTTTGCCCTGGCAGCTGCCTATGAAGGCATGCTTCTTAGCTTTGGCGAACATCAGGTGGATCTAGGGCCATGCATTGAAACCCTTGTGGTTGATAAGGTGCTCAACTTGCGAGATGCCAAACGTGAATTTGCAGACAGTGGGCGCGCGACTGTACGCATGCGCGTAGCCAACTCCGCTCCAGCACAGCGCTACCTGGGCAGGCAGCTACCAGAGACGAAATCTGATTAGCCCAGAGTGAATGTCCCTGCCGCAATGAGGTCCAATAGGCGGCGATGTATGAGACTTACAATGTCCTGACTGGATGCGAGCGCGGTCAAGTCCGCAGTGGTCAGGAGCAGCATTCGCGTGCGTTCAACCAGTGCAAGTGCGGCCGACTGGTAAGCAGCGGTTTTCTCGTAAGGGTTCCCTGTCACCCCATTCGCTGCGACCAAAATTCCTAGCGTACAACCGCGATGGCGAATCTTAGACGCAAATTCATTCACGGTAGCTGAATCAACTGGATCACTCCAGTTCTTACACTCAACGAGGAAGATCTCTGGCAGTGCTCTTAAGCCATTATTCTCCCGAAAGTTCATCACAGAGATATCCACTTCCTCTGATGTGAACCTGTTGAGGCTGTTGCGCTGCACGTCACAACCCGGTACTGCGGCGAAGATGTACTCAAGGGCGTCTTCGAAGGCCCGACCGCGAACATGCGTCGAATTTGTAGGATCGCTTGCACGATCAAGATGCGACTTAAGCACCGAGCTGTCGAAGTTAGGCACGGTAAGGCACTCCGTGCATCACTGCGTTTCGCATAGAGACAAGGAGACTACTCAGTGGCCGGCTACTGAGCGCGTCCACGAGATCATGCGCCGAAATGGTAACCACGCGCGTATTGGATAGACCCGAGCCATGGGGTGTCTTTTGCTCTTTATTCATACAATGATAAATGAGCAGGCCGAACGGCACTTGTCTTGTGTCAAGTTGGGCGGAGAAGTTCTCTATGGCCCGCGTTAGCCCATGGCGTGGGGCGTCTCTCCATAGTTTCAGTTGTACAAGCACTGGACCGCCAAGGATGGGGCTAGCTTCATTGGCCCAGAGCGCTGCATCGTATCCCATATCGCCGGTTGAACGAAGCGCTGAAACTTCCACTTCATGTGAATCCAATACCTCAAGCATCAGATTTTCGAAGCGTGCAGCCGCGCCGACGGGGTTACTTGCTTGGCTGATCTCATCCAGACGTGCATGAGCCAGAATAGCTGATTCTCGCGATAGCGGCGGGATTTCTGACGCTGCTGCCTGAGCTTCCGTTTTTCTACGCAAAGTTCGAAGGAACTGTTTGAGATGAAGCTCCAGAGCATCCTCATTACGGAGGTCTGCTTCAACCAGAGTTACGCCGGCGAGCACAAGTGGTGCCCGGCGGGGGGGCTCCAAGATCAAAAAGACTGGGATGCGGCGGCCGAGAGCAACACCGATGTCTACCAATACGGCTGCTTCAGCGTCGCGGTTGTCCCCCTCACCAAGGACGGCACATACGAAGTCAACCGGCGGCGCGGGTGTCTGAGTTAGCCAGTCGACGGGCAGTTTGCTGACCTTAACGATGTCGACCCCCAAGCGACGCATCACACGCCTCAAGCCCTCACTGGGAAGGTCAAGATCAGCAGTCAGCAGGCATCGCATGTGCCTACCGTAGCGATGGCGTTGCCCTTCGACGACCCGCATGGCCCCTTTAGGCGGTCTGCGGCTGAAGCTGCTCCCGTGTGGTCAGCTCCTTGGCTACTTCGACGATGCCACACCACGTCCGTGACCTGGGAGGCAGCAACACCTGTCCGTCTCAGTTTCCGTCTCATTCAGCCCGTTCACGGCCGTTCAGACGAGACCGGAAGCCGTGGCCACACCAGCACCGGGCCGCCCATGAACGCAGGTGAACGCCCCCGCACGCAGCCCATCCCCCACCCACACAGTTGAAAGGCGTGTTGGCGGTGCAGCGCTTCCGCTGGTTTCTAAGCCGCAAGCCGCTGCCGGCATCGGTCGCGCCCCCAACCTCGCCCTCCCCGGCGACACCTCCGCCTTCAGCCGCTACTTCGCCGAGGGCATCACCGAGTCGTTCGTCCTCCAGGACCCATCTCTCGGTCCCTACGCCCCCCGGCGTCGGCATCACCCTGCTCCCCGACGCCCTGCGCCGCTTCACGACGGCACGGCGGCACCTGTATGAAGGTGCGGAGGGGCGGCGAGGTGGAACGGAGAACTTCGCGGAAACTCGCGCACTCGAAGGGCCGTTGAGAATCGGCCCGGGCAGTGGGCATCATGAGGGCCACTTCCCATCGGCTGATTCTCCGTGAGGGCGCCATGCACAGTACGGACCCGGCGGCAGCGCCCTCCTCCGGCACGAGCAGCACGCACTCCGCACCACCCACCGGGCCTGCATCGCCTTCCGGAGCCGTATCAGCCCCGCAGAGCACGGGCACCGCCCCGGCCCCGGCGGCCACTCCACCCGCATCGGCCCGGAGCGCGACGACTTCCGCCTCCACGGCCGCAGTTCTCGACCCGAGTCTGCCCGGGCCACGCCGGCGCGAGCTGATCGCTGGGGCTCTCGTACCGGGCATCCTGGAGAGCCCGCCGGGACAGAGACGACGGAGAGTCATGTGGACTCTGGCAAGCGGCGCGGTCGTTGGCCTTCTCGCCTGGCTCGTCCCGGCCGCTCTCGACTACTTCGCGACCGAGCCGACGACACGCCACTCGAAGCACGTTGAGGAGAACCTCGACCGTGAGGGTCCGGCTTTCACGGCGGCCACGCGCGTGGACGCGGACCCGCTTTACATGGCTTATGTACTGGATCGCCCACTGACCCGCACGGAGGCCGCCACCTTCCTGGAATCCGGCGCCGACGACGGCCCCAACTTCGAGGAGGTGGAAGAACTGGCCGCGACCCACGGTGGCCACGGTCTTGAGGCCCCAGGCTGGGACAAGTCCGACGGATACTCGTCCTCGTGGCTCATCGATCTCTTCAGCGACAGATCGGCGAGCCTGACGATCACCGGCATGAGGGCCGAGGACCTGAGATGCGGCCCCGCCGCCGCGAAGACGGTCATCCTGGTCCGCCCCGAGGGCGGGGGCGCCTACGACGGAATCCATTTCAATCTCTCCGAGCCGAAGACGCCGTACTCCCTCAGCCCCGACGACTACTTCGGCAAGCCGTACTTCTCGCACAAGAAGATCGATCTCGGCAACGGCGCCGAGCCCGGAGGGCTGCGTGCGAGCTTTTCGTCCGGAGTGCAGGATTGCGACTTCCTACTGGAAGCCGAATACAGGGATTCGTTGGGGATGCATCAGCAGGAAATCAAGAATGCTTCGGGACGATTCGCGGTGCGCGGACTTCCCGCGAATCCCTACCAGTTCTTCCTCTGGACCAACGTTGGCGTCTTCGACTGCGGCCCGCACCAGTTGCAGCGGCTCCGGAGGTGTCCGGCGATCCCCTTCTCGGTCACCAACTGGTCTTCCGTCCACTGAAGCGGCACCGCACCGACTGCGGCTCAGGTCCCGGCGTCTCCGCGAGCGATTCTACGCCGCCGCGTCGCTCCCGTGCGGGCGGTCGCGGTCGTCCCGGCAAGGCCCTCGCCGTACACAAGACAGACCGCAACCAGGCCCCGGCTGCTCTTACATAGCATCCCATGCAAGGCACCTTCATTCGACAAAGGGGACCGGTGGACCTTCCGAACAGGCTCACCAAAGCCAAAGAGCTACTCATAGCGGGCGAACACCAGTCAGAGGTTCCCGACGTCATCGGGTACCAGGACGTACAACACCAGTGGGAGCGCGGCTATCGCGAGATGCTGGTACGCGCGATCGAGAACAATGCATGCGGTCCGGAAGGTACCAGCATCATCGACTTTCCCAAGACCGATTTAACCGTGCGACCACTGGCCCGTTTCTCCACCCGAGACCGCCTTATCTACGACGCGCTAGTGTTCACCATCGCCGAGCAGATCGACCGCCAGCTTCACCCCGGCGTATTCAGCTACCGATGGAACCACTTGAAGGGCGAACCCATCGGGTGGTGGTCCAACTGGTCTTCCTACCGAGAAAAGTCGCTTTTGGCTATCCGCTCCGACACGTCACTCAAGGTCGCCTACCTCGACATCGCAGCCTTCTATGAGCATATCGATGTGGCCATGCTCGGTGACGATCTAGAGGCCCTCGGTGGTGACGGTTCGGCCGTCGGCCACGTCATCGATTTCCTCACCCGGTTCCAGACCATCAATCACGCTTGGGGCCTACCCCAAGGACCGGACGCCTCCGGCATACTCGCTAATCTCTACCTGGCCCCTGTCGATTCCTACCTAGCCCAGAACAGCGTCCGGTTCCTGCGCTACTCCGACGACATCAAGGTCTTCCATCCCGACTGGAGCGAACTGCGTGATCTTTTCCTCGGCGTGAACAGCCAACTGCGCTCCAGGAGGCTCGCCATCTCTTCCAGCAAGACCGCCATTCTCGATCCTCAGGACGCCCGCGAACGCGAAACTGACATTCGTCATGACTCGCTCGCTGGCGCCATCCGCAGTGGGCGCCCACGCGCTCGCCAAGATCTCGCAGCCTACTTCGAAAAGATCGCCAAAGAGGGTCGGTTCAACGGCAACCAGGTTCGTTTCGTTCTCGGCCAACTCCGCATGATTAGAGATGATCGCGCCGTCGGCTGGTGCCTGGACCACCTCATCCGCCTTCCACACGCCATCACGCACGTGTTCAAATACTTGAACGCAGCTAAGACAAGAGCGCCCGAGGTCGAGAACGCCCTGGTCCGCTTTCTACACTCCAGCGACAGCGCCACACACCCGCTGATTGAGCAGCGCATCCTGCGGTACCTCATCGCCATGGGAATCAAGGATGAACGAGCAAAAGAAGCAGCTTGGAACATTCTTGGGGACCGTAACCGGGCCGAGTACGCCCGCGAGTTCGCCGCGCGATACATCGGAGAGCACTCATCCCTTACCGAGGCTCAGATGCTCCGCCACCGATTCGAGGGGGAAACCAACGCTGCCGTCCGACGCGCCATTCTCGTCGCGCTGTACGAGTCCCGCTACCTCACCACCCGTTACCGCAACGAGATCAGGTCCTCCGTCCCCGGCATGGAATGGCTATGCAACTTCCTTGCCACAAGACCGCACATAACCCCTCCCCGGATTGGACCCTATGTCTACTTCTGACACACCCTTCGAGAATATTACGACCGAACTGACGCGCATTCGAAGCAACTGTCTTTATACCGCTCAAGGATATTTTGAAGCGGCCAAGAGTGCGGAAAGGTGGGGGAGGCTGATGGTATTCATTCCTGCCTGCATGACCGCAGCGTGCAGCCTTCTGGTTGCTATCAAGGTCGGCCCGGAAGTCTTTTTCAGTGGGCTCGGTGCCGTCTTCGGAGCCATCGCGGCCACTGCGGCTTTCCTGGGCTCACCGAAGACGGCGGCTGACCATCTCGCATCTGCCCGCGCCTACACTGCGCTCAAGCACCGCGCAGATACCGAGATCAGCCTCATGACCGAGACATCCGATCTGGCGGTCCTCGAAGCCAGAACCCGAGAACTGAGCGCCGATTACGTACGAATCACCTCTACCGACACTCCGATGGCGAACAAGTTCTACGAAAGGGCCCAGCGGCGGATACAGCAAGGCGCGGCCGAGTAGTCGAGTTCGGGCAAGCAGCCAGTACCAAGCAAGAGTTGGGGCCAGGCCATGGAGGTGTACCGGTCGGCATATCTGGTGGCGCTGGGCCGACCCACCGGACGATCCCTCGGGGGTTGTCCGGTCGGAACGCTTCGGCTGACATCCAACCCTGACATCAACGACCCTGGACGGCGGTAACTCACGGCAGCCAGTCGTGGCGCCGGTGCATGAGGCGGGTCCCGACCGGGCCGAGGGCGGATCGAACTCCTAAATCGGTGGTCGTTGGCGTGGCGGGCGCACAGGCCAGAGGGCCGCGCGCGTGCCAGACGCGTGCCAGCTCGCGCGGGCAACCGCGGCGAATGGCGGGGACCAGACCGCCGGCCAGGTAGACCCCCCTGGCCGCTCCACCACAGGTCAGCTCAGTAGCCATCGGTATAGAACCCAAGCTTCCCAAGCTGATGATGCTTGCCTGTCCTGTCCATGGCATCGGTTGCCTCCGGTGGGTTCTCCCAGTCGGCGGTCAGTGGAACAGCTCTTGCGTTTTGGACGTTTGCGCTGTGTGAGCGGGGTTGTGTTCTTACGCTGGGTCACTTGCAGCCGATGAGTGTTGGGGGACCAAGTGAGTGCCGAGATTGTGCAGTTGGTGGAGCAGGCGGGGCCGTATCTGTCGACTGCGGTGAGCGCGTACGGGGTGGCGGTGTTCTCTCGCGCGGAGAGCGCGGCGGTGGATGCCACGGCGAATCTGGGGCGGCGGATGCTGCAGACGGTGTGGCGCCGCCGCAATGCGCAGGGGCGGGCGGAGCTGGAAGCTGCGGTCCAGGATGCGGCCGAGGCGCCAGAGGATGCGGACGCTGCGGCCGCGATGCGTCAGCAGGTCAAGCGTGCGCTGCGTGAGGATGCCGAGTTGCTGGCCGAGCTGGCCCGGATGCTGCCTGCGGCCGGGGAGACGGTGACCGTGACGGCGTCGGGGGAGCGGTCGATCGCCGCCAAGACCATTGGCACTGCCTTCACCGGAGACCACACGACGATCAGGCCATGACAGACGGTGCGGTAGCGCGGGGTGGCGGTCTGCAGGCGACGGGTGCCCGGTCCATGGCGGTGGGCGGCGATGTCAGCGTGGCGATCACCGGGGACGGGGCCCGGGTGGTGATGCTGCCGGCTGAGGCGGTGCGCTGGGCCAGGGAGGTGGAGGCACCGCCGGGGGCCGGGAATCTGCCCGGGTCCGCGTCCGGAGTGTTCGTCGGACGTAAGGGTGAGCTCGCTGAGCTGCGCCGGCTGCTGACAGCCGAGGGGGAGGCTGCGGTCACTCAGATCTCCGGGGCGCGTGCGATCCACGGCCTGGGTGGGATCGGCAAGAGCACCCTCGCTCTGCACTACGCCCACACCTACCGGCGTACGTACACGCTGGTGGGGTGGGTCAACGCCGCGAGCACCGAGCAGATCGTCACCAGCCTGGCCATTCTGGCCGTGCGGTTGTGCCCGCAGTGGGCGACATCGGCAGGGGTGCAGGAGCGGGCGGCGTGGGCGATGCTGTGGCTGCAGTGGCATCCCGGCTGGCTGCTCGTCTTCGACAACGTCGAAGATCCCGCCGACATGCGCCACTACCTCGGCACACTCCCGGACGGGCATCACCTGGCCACCAGCCGCACCGCGACCGGCTGGCACACCATCGCCCCCACCATGCCCCTGGGCCTGCTCGATGCCGAGGCGGCCGTGGACCTGCTGTGCAACCTCGCCTTCGGACCAGAGCATGTCCCCACGCCGGCACAGCGCGGGGACGCGGCGGACCTTGCCGCTGACCTCGGCCATCTGCCGCTGGCGCTGGAGCAGGCGGGTGCCTACCTGTTCGAGACCGGGACCTCGCTGGCCGACTACCGGAGGATGCTGGGACGCGTCATGGATGCGGCCGCGGGCGGGATCGACCCCGAACGCACCATCGCCCGCATCTGGCACCACACCCTGACCGCCGTCGAACGCCGCAACCCGCAGGCCGTCACCCTGCTGCACGCCATGGCCTGGCTGGCACCCGAGGGCATCCCCCGCACTCTGCTTGCCCCGCTCTGCCCCGACCCGCTCGCCCTCGGCGAGGCCCTGGGCACGCTGTACGCCTACAACATGATCGCCTACAGCGCCGACCGCCAAGCCATCAGCGTCCACCGCCTCGTGCAAACCGTCCTGCGCCACCAGCCCGCCGACTCCGACAGCTACCTGCCCGGCCGGCGAGACGCCGAACACCTCATCCAACACGCCACGTCAAGCGAAAACACGGACACCTTTCAGTGGGAAAAGCTCCTGCCTCACGTCGTCGCAGTCGCCGACTCCACACCGTTCCATAGCCCGGCGTCGCCTGACACCGCCAACGCCTACCACGCCGCCGCCCAGTACCTGCACCACCAGGGACGCGACGCCCACACCATCCCCCTGCGCACAGCCGTCCTCGCCCAGCGTGAGCAGGTCTTGGGCGACGCCCACCCCGACACCCTGACCAGCCGCAACGACCTTGCCGGCGCCTACCGGGCGGCGGGGGACCTGGGGCGGGCCATCCCCCTGTACGAGGCCACCCTCGCAAAGCGTGAGCAGGTCTTGGGTGATACCCATCCCGACACCCTGGCCAGCCGCAACAACCTCGCTGGTGCCTACGAGTCGGCGGGAGACCTGAGGCGGGCCATCCCCCTGCACGAGGCCACCCTCGCCCAGTGCGAGCAGGTCTTGGGTGACAGCCACCCCGACACCCTGGCCAGCCGCAACAACCTCGCTGGCGCCTACGAGTCGGCGGGAGACCTGAGGCGGGCCATCCCCCTGCACGAGGCCACCCTCGCCCAGCGTGAGCAGGTCTTGGGCGACACCCACCCCGACACCCTGACCAGCCGCAACAACCTCGCCTACGCCTACCAGGCGGCAGGGAACCTGAGGCGGGCCATCCCCCTGTACGAGGCCACCCTCGCCCAGTGCGAGCAGATCCTGGGTGACACCCACCCCGACACCCTGACCAGCCGCAACAACCTCGCCTACGCCTACCAGGCGGCAGGGAACCTGAGGCGGGCCATCCCCCTGTACGAGGCCACCCTCGCCCAGCGTGAGCAGATCCTGGGTGACACCCACCCCGACACCCTGGCCAGCCGCAACAACCTCGCCGGCGCCTACCACGCGGCAGGGGACCCGGGACGGGCCATCCCCCTGCACGAGGCCACCCTCGCCCAGCGTGAGCAAGTCCTGGGCGACACCCACCCCCAGACCCTGACCAGCCGCAACAACCTCGCCGGCGCCTACCAGGCGGCAGGGAAACTGGAGCGGGCCATCCCCCTGTACGAGGCCACCCTCGCCCAGCGTGAGCAAGTCCTGGGCGACACCCACCCCCAGACCCTGACCAGCCGCAACAACCTCGCCGGCGCCTACCAGGCGGCAGGGAAACTGGAGCGGGCCATCCCCCTGTACGAGGCCACCCTCGCCCAGCGTGAGCAAGTCTTGGGCGACGCCCACCCCGACACCCTGGCCAGCCGCAACAACTTCGCCTACGCCCACGAGTCGGCAGGGAACTTGAGGCGGGCCATCCCCCTGTACGAGGCCACCCTCGCCCAGCGTGAGCAAGTCCTGGGCGACACCCACCCCCAGACCCTGGCCAGCCGCAACAACCTCGCTCGTGCTCGCCAAGCCGACCAAGCTGTACAGCAGAGGAGTACAGCAACCTCAACGGCCGCAGGCGAAGGTCAGCAGCCGTCTACGGCTGATTGACCAGCCCAACAGACCTCAATGACCACTCAGCCGAGAGTTCGGGACGAAGAGGTCGTGGGTTCAAATCCCGCCACCCCGACAGCCGAGACAGCAGGTAGACCACCTAGGAACGTTCCTAGGTGGTCTTCTTGTTTCTGTCTGCGTGTCTATCTGCGTGACTACCGCTTCCCGCGTGCCTACGGCCGCCGTTCCTGCGTGCCGAATGCCGTCCATGACCACGGCTCCGGTCTGATCACGGGCCGGATCTGTTTCCGTTAGAACCTCCTCGGTCACGGCGGTCCCCGAGTGCCCGCCGAGACGCGAGATCTCCTCCAGCGGCACGCCCCGGTCGGACAACCGGGAGACGAAGCTGTGCCGAAGCTCCCGCGGCGTCCACTCCCCGGTGTTGATGCCGTCGATACCCTCGAGAGCCGGCTCGTGCAGACCGAGTTCCTCGCCCACCCCCGTGAACGCGCACCCTGACGGCACCCGCGGAGCTTCGGCGGACACCACCGGGCATCCACCCCGACGGATGGGCACCGCCTCAATCGCTTTGCAGGCGCCGCCCGGCACGTACATCCCTACGGGTGGCCGGAGCTCCAGAAGTCATTCCTCGAGCTCGTGGCGTTCCTCGCCGCTCCGCGGGCCCTCCGCGGGAATCGTGTATGCCTGGCGGGTGCCGGTGTCGATGAGGATCTGTGCGGCATCGGTGACGTTGTCGGCCCGGACGGCCCTGGCCATCGCGGCATGGGCGGCCTCGACTGTCGCGTGCGGCGGGACCACGAGAAGGGAGAAGTGGTCCTGGTCGCCCCGAGTGATCAGGACGGTGTCGTCACCCACCGGAAAGGAGTCGATCCGGACGACCTGGCCGCCGATCACCAGCCGCGTGGGAAGTTCGTCCCAAGCGGTGGCGTCCAGACCGACGCGCAAGATGGGGCCGAGATGCACGGTCAGCGCGTGGACGAGGTCGGGCAGCTCGGCACCGATGTCGCGGGAACGCGGCCACCACGCACCGTCGAGGTTCCCCTCCCGGGATCGTGTCGTCTCCAGCCGTAGAAGGACCGTCCCGGGTTTCGCGGCCTGATGGACCTCGTCCGGCAGAAGACCGGGAGCGCGAGAGGTATCGGATTCGTTCATGGTGTGTCCGCCTGTCTGCGGGAGACGGTGCCGCCGCCGGACGCGGGACCTCGTCCTCTCACCGTAAGCCGTGCCTCGCCACAGCATCCGCGCCGACGGTTCCGGGCCTCGTTGCCTGTCGGTGAAATGCCTGCTCACGCACACGTCCCGGGACCTCCGCAGCGGCGTAGAGTGAAAGCACCGGGAGTACTCCGCACACCGGCCGCCATGTCGGTCTCGTTCTCGGCGAGCAACAACACCGGCCTCCGCGAGGAGGCTCGGGGACAGGTCCGCGTCATGACCGCGACCATCGAACCCACGATCATCCAAGAGCGCCCGCTGTCGGTCCCGGCCAGACTGTCGCTGACCCCCACCGGCTCGGCTCCAGGTCTCCTGGACGGCGCCTGGTGGCCCCGCTCCCGTGATCTCCTGCGCGAGATCCCCACTCTGACGGACGCACTGGACGCGTGCTGGGGCCGGATCACCCACGTCACCGTGAACCCGACCCACTGGCCCGTCATCCCGCGCAAGGTCCCCGTCACGGGCCACACGGTGCATGTCGGCTGGTTCGCCGCCGAGCAGGACCCGAACAAGGTGATCCTCCTGTCCTACACGGTGGGCCGCCTGGACCTGCTGGTGATCCCTCCGGAGACGGACCCTGCCGCCGCCGCCCGGCTGATGGCAGCGGCAACCGTTCCGCCAGGGCTCCGCACCGCCAGCGGTCTGATGGCCGATGAGGCCATCAGGCACGACATGACAGATACTCAGGGCCGGGAAGAGGAATGGGAGACCGACGGCGGAGCCGCTTCGACGGCAGGAGCCGCGACCGGGATCTCCACCTCCACCCTGAGGAGGTGAGGACGTGCAGACGACCGTCACCATCGCCGTGATCCTCGCCGTGATCATCGCGGGCATGTTCCTGATCCACCGGCTCAACGTGCAACACGCCGAAAGAATCGGGGCGTTCCGCTACAGCGACGCCCTACCGGGAATCGGTCGGCGGACCCGTAAGAGCAGACGTGCCACCGTGTCGAACAGTCCTCCGGCCGGCACCACACGTCGTGAGCAGCGACAGGGGAACCGCTGATGCCCCAGCCCTGCTTCGAGCCGGGGTGAGCGTGAAGCGACGCTGCCTCAGACGTACGGGTTTCCGTCGGTGCCGCACGAGAGGCGGGCGACCATGGCGACACTGCACGAGCGGGAGCACAACCGCGAGGCGATCATGAAGGCCCTGTACGAGGCCGTCGAAGGCAATCGTCTCCTCGGCCTCACCGGAGAGCAGATGCGTGAGGATCTCGCCATGCCCGAGGAGGACCTGGCCGCCGCCTGCACGTACCTGGCGGCCGAGGAACTGGTCCAGGTCGAATGGGCGCGAGGAAACACACCCGCGATGGTCACCCTGACGCACAAGGGGATCCAGATCATGGAGACCGAGGAGAAGGACAGCGACTGACACGGCCCAAGGCACCCTCAGGACTCGGGCTGTGTAACGGCCCGGGGGCGAGAACGACGGCAATGGTGAGCCGAGCCCAACCACCCCAGCCCCGACAACGACGCCTTACGACGACCCGCACGAGGCGCTACGCGGTCTCCAGGGGATCGGTGGGCTCGGCTAGTTCGGGGTCCGCCAGCGGTACCAGTCCTCACCGTCGCTGCCGAGCGCGCCCCGCAGATAGTTCTCGAGCGACGGGGCGATCCAGGTTCGGCTGTCCGTTTCGTGATCCCATACGAAGATGTCGTCGCGGGGCGGAGTGCGCACGACGGCGAACTGATCGCCGCCGCCGTTGTCACCGAAGAACATCAGGGCGTCGAACGGCATATACAGCTCACGGAACTGCGCGTTGGTCCGGAAGGACTCGTTCTCTTCCAGAATCTTTTCGGCGGTCCAGACGAATTCGGTTCCGTAGCTGTCTTCGATCCCGTTCGTCTCCAGGAGGAGCTCCCGCAACGGCTCGGGCAGCGGCTGACCCAGTCGCTCCTCGATCAGCGCCAGATCGCGAGGATCCGCCGGCTCCTGGAGTTCCACTTCGGGGAATTCCGAGGTGAGCTCTCGCCACATGTGGGACTCTCTCCGTTCCTTACTGCTTAACCGAATGCCGTCGGTGAAGTCGTGGCCGAGGCGTTCGAGAGGCGGGGGTTCTGGGGGGGCGTGGGCGAGGGCGGCCTTGATCTTCCCCTGGGCGTCGGCGGCGGTGTTGCGCTGCTTGCGGGCCTCGTTCAGCTTGGTGGCGGCGGCGTCGCGGTCGGACTTGCCCGCCTGCATGTCCTGCTTCGGGGCCGTGCCGGGGTCCTCGCCCACGTCAGCCTTGGCCTTGTACGCGGCGGCCTTCCGCTCGAAGTCGTCCGCCGCGTCGTCGAACGCCTTCGTGCCCTTCCTGTACAGCTCGACGGCCGCCGCCGCCCCGCACGCCTCCGCCGCGTGGGCCCATGTCCCCCAGCCCCATCAGCCCTCACCGCCCTGCTGCTCGGCTGCCTTCGCGCGGGCCTCCGGGGACGGGCCGAAGGTGTCGTCGAGGAACTGGTCGTACTCCTTGTCCGACATGCCCACCGCGCCGTGGAGGTTCTCCGGCGTGACGGGGACCGTGCCGATCAGGGGCGCGGTCATCGCGTCCCGGCCGGCGTCCTTCCAGCCCTGCTTGCTGTTCTCCCACGCCTGCTCGAAGGACTCCTGCGAATAGTCCACCGTACGACCGGACTTGGCGATGTCGCCCCAGCCCATCTTCTCCACGTCCTCCTCGGAGGCGTACGGGTTGCCCACCGCCGAGTTCGCGACGACCTTCACGCTGCCCTTGAGGTACTGCTCGGTCTCGTAGTACGTGCCCGCCGACAGGTTGGTCTTCTGCGCGAAGGCGTTGCCCTCCGCGATCAGGGCACGTACGCCCCACTCCCAGCGTTCGCAGAACGTCTTCAGCTCGCCGGTGAGGCCCTCATGACCCAACTCCAGCCCCGACAGGGCGATTCCGGAGAAGCCCCGGCCCGCGCCGGCCTGGCCGACCATGCCCAGCTCGCCCAGTTCACCCAGCGCCTCCGTCAGGCCCTTGGCGATCTCCTCCAGGCCCTGCGCCTGGAGATCCATCCCGCCCTCGCCGCTCATACCGCACCCCCGTGCCGCGTCTCGTCGTCCAGATCCACCGCCGCGCCGTCCGGCACGATCCCCGCCACCGGCGGGAACACCATCCCGTCCGACCCGTCCGCACAGTCCAGCGCCACCCCGCACGGCACGCCCGCGGCGGGCACCGCCACATCCAACAGGCGTGCACCCAGAATGCGTTGATACGCCCACTCCCGCGCCGACTCCCCACGCGCGGTGGCGTACCGGGCGAGCGCCTGCTCGTCGGAGAAGGCCAGGATGAAGCGGATGCCGTTGAAGTCGGCGGTCAGAAGCGCCTGTTCACCACCCGGATCACCGCCCAGCGGCACGAGAACGGGAGTACGGCGAAACTCACCGAGCAGCTCGGCGAACTCCCTTCTCCGGGCCGCCACTTCCGCCGCCTGCGCGGGCGCGATGCCCGAACCCGCCCCCCGGTCCCCGTTCTCAGACATGCCGCCATCATCACGACTGCGACGAGAGCGGACAAGTTCATGCCCGTCACACCCTTGTCACGGGAGGTCACTCGGGATGGGGGGCGTGTCGTAAGGCACCTGCATGCCTTGGAAGTTGAGGTCAAGCCCAGATCGCCTCGGCGAACGCCGTGCCCACGAAAGCCGCGCCCAGGCCCGCCACCACGCTCGCCACCACGTTGGCCGCTGCCAGGAATCTCGCTCCGTCCTCCGTGAGGCGGAGGGTTTCGTAGGAGAAGGTGGAGTACGTGGTGAGGGCGCCGCAGAAGCCGGTGCCCAGGAGGAGTTGGATGTGGGAAGAGGCTGCGCCCGCTACCACCGCGCCGGTCAACAGGCCGAGGATGAAGCAGCCTAGGACGTTGACCGTGAAGGTGCCCCAGGGGAAGACCGCGTCGTGGCGTTTCTGGACGGCGCGGTCGGTGAGGTAGCGCAGGGGGGCTCCGGCCATGCCGCCGAGGATCACGAGGAGCCAGTTCACGCCTTCTTCTCCTTGCGGGAGTGGCGGCCCGAGCGGCTGCCGGCGTAGCGGATGACCTGGCAGTCGTCCAGGATCACCAGCCCCGACTCCACCAGCTCGTCCAGTTGCGGGAGGAACGCCCGTACGCGCTCCGGAGTGTCGACGATGACGATCGCCACCGGCAGTTCCTCGTTCAGGGAGAGCAGCCGGGCGGTGTGGATCAGAGAGGACGCGCCGAAGCCCTCGATGCCCCGGAACACGCTGGCCCCCGCGAGACCGGCCGCGTGCGCGCGGTGCACGATCTCGCTGTAGAGCGGCTTGTGGCGGTAGGTGTCGTGCTCGCCGATGAAGATCGTCACCCGCAGGGCGTCACCGGTCAGCCGTGTCGTGGTCATCGCTGCCTCCAGGCCAGGACGCGGCGCGTGAGCGCGACCGCGAGTCCGACCGAGCCGAGGGCCGCCAGCAGGGTCGCGGCCAGATAGGCGAGGGCGGTGCGCGCAGCACCGGCGTTCACCAGCCGTTCGATCTCGACGGCGTACGTGGAGAACGTGGTGAAGCCCCCCAGCACACCCGTGCCGAAGAACGGCCGGACCAGCCGGTGCGCCGTCCACACCTCGCTGATCAGCACCATGAAGACGCCGATGACCGCGCAGCCGGTCACGTTGACCAGCAGGGTGGTCCAGGGGAAGCCGGGGTCCGCCACGGGCCACAGCAGCGACGCCGCGTACCGGGCCGCCGCCCCGATCGCGCCGCCGCCCGCGACCACCGCCACGACCGGGCCCTGACCGCGCCACGCTTCCTGCCACTGGGCGGGGGAGCGCAGGTCGATGTCGGGGTCGACGGGTTCGTTCGCCGTGGGTCGTGATGCTGTCATGGGCGTACGTCTCCTACTCGCCGGGGCCCGCGCACGCGGGCGCACTCCATCGCAAGTAGGGACTGTTGGCGGCGTCGATGCCGCGGTTCGGGTACGGCGAGCCCCACCGCCGCGCCGCGCGGGTGAGGCGCGGCCGGTCACCAGGGTATCGCGGGGGCGGGATGGGGCGCAGTGCGGCGGTCCGGCTACGACGGGGTCAGCGGGAGGTCGTCCGTGTACGCGTTGACCGGCTGGGGGATCGGGTGAGTCTCCTGGACGTCGAGCGCGGCCTCGGCGGTCTTCGTGCCGAGGCGGCCCGCGGGGTGCCAGGTGCCGGTGACCGCGAGCCAGGTGTTGGCGGGCGGGGCATCGGGGCCGTGGACGCGGACCTTGACGGTCTGGGAGTCGGCGGCGCAGCAGGTGAAGATGATCCGGGTCAGGTACCAGCCGCCGCCGGACCCGGCCGGGGTGACGAACCCGGTGAGCTGGACCGGCCGGCCCTTGATCGCCAGCGTGGGGTCCTGCTGGACGCGCTGGGTGAAGCCGGTGAGGGTCAGGGGGAGCGGGGAGGTCGGGGGGAGGGCGGGGAAACGTTCCTTCAGGGTGGTGGACACCGGTTTCCCGTTGGAGTGCGCCGCCGTGTACGCGCCGAGGGCGGGCGGGGCGTAGAGGAGGAGGCTCAGGGCGGGGAGAGCGAGGAGCCAGGCGACCTTGGGGGCGGTGGAGTGGTCGTGGCCATGGGAATGGGCGTCCGCATGGGGGTCGCGAGGCTCGTGGGGCTCCTGGCTTCGGCGCAGGTCGAGGCAGGCGTTCACCGCGCCGAGGAGCAGCAGGACGACGCCGGAGGCGATCAGGACGGGGCGCAGGCCCTCCTTGACATAGCGCAGGTAGAGGTCGGTGAAGAGGGCCGTGTGCAGCAGGCCGGCGCCGATGAGGGCGAGCAGGGCGGTCTGGGCGAGGCGTCTCACAGCAGCGCGCCTCCGATCAGGGCGCTGGCGGCGACGGCGACGACCGTGGTCGCGGCGGAGAACCGTACGGCGAAGGCACGGCCGAAGGTGCCCGCCTGAAGGGCGATCAGCTTCAGGTCCACCATGGGGCCGACCACCATGAAAGCGAGCCGGGCTGTAGGGGAGAAGCCTGTGAGTGACGCCGCCACAAAGGCGTCCGCCTCCGAGCAGACCGCGAGCAGGACGGCGAGTCCGGCGAGGAACAGGACGGAGAGCCAGGGCGAGCCGGAGAAGGTGTCGAGCACGGTGCGCGGTACGGCGACGTTGAAGGTGGCCGCGGCCATCGCGCCGAGCACCAGGAAGCCCCCGGCGTGCAGGAAGTCGTGCTGGAAGCCCTGGCGGAACTCGGCCCAGCGCCTGTGTCCGTGCTGGTGGCCGGTGTGCCGTACGGCCGGGCGCAGCCACTTCTCCTTGCCGAAGCAGAGCCACAGCCAGCCCATGACGGCGGCGGTGGCCAGCGAGGCGACCAGCCGGGCGGCGACCATCGCGGGGTTGCCGGGGAAGGCGACCGCCGTGGCGGTGAGCACGATCGGGTTGATCGCGGGCGCGGACAGCAGGAAGGCGAAGGCGGCGGCCGGGGTGACGCCCCGCCGGATCAGACTGTTCGCGACCGGTACGGACGCGCACTCGCACCCCGGCAGCACCGCGCCCGCGACCCCCGCGACCGGCACGGCGAGCGCGGCCCGCTTGGGCAGCACGCGGGTGAACAGGTCGGCCGGGACGAAGGCGTTGATCGCGCCGGACAGCACGGTACCCAGGATCAGGAACGGCAGCGCCTGCACGGTGATCGCCAGGCAGACCGTGCGCCACGCCTGGACGGCGGGCCGGTCCAGCACCCCGGCGCGGGCGAGCAGCAGCACCGTGATCCCGACGGCCGCCGCGGCGGTGAAGGCGAGCAGGGGGCGCACGGGGCTGGGGCGGGCCGGTGGAGCGGTGGGGGTGACGACCGGCGCCGCCCTGTCGACCACTCCCACCAGCTCATCCGTTTTTCCCATTTTCACTCCGGATGTCGGTGTTTGGCCGACGATAAGCGAGGGGCGTGCGCGCGGCGGGGCGCACACGCCGTCTCGCCTCCGGATGCCTGAGGAGGTTACGGCTCAGGCGAACTGGCCGACCTGGTAGTCGCCGGCGGGCATGCGGATCATGACGTTCATGCGGTTGTAGGCGTTGATGAGGCCGATGAGGAAGACCAGGGCGGCGAGCTGCTCCTCGTCGTAGTGCTTGGCCGCGTTCGCCCACGCCTCGTCGGTGACGGCGCCCGGGGTGTCGGCCAGGCGGGTGCCCTGTTCGGCCAGTTCGAGGGCGGCGCGCTCGGCGTCGGTGAAGACGGTGGCCTCGCGCCAGGCGGCGACCATGTTCAGCCGGAGCTGGGTCTCGCCCGCGTGCGCGGCCTCCTTGGTGTGCATGTCGAGGCAGAAGCCGCAGCCGTTGATCTGGCTGGCGCGGATCTTCACCAGCTCCTGGGTGGCGGCGGGGAGGGTGGAGTCCGAGACGACCTTTCCGGCCGCGTTGATGTGCTTGACGATCTTGGCGGTGGCGGGGATGGCGAAGGGGTTGAGGCGGGCGTCCATGGGTGTGCTCCTGTGGGCCGGTTCCGTTGGATTCACGGTTACGACGGGCGGGGCGGTGGGGGTGTGACATGTGGGGGTGTGACCTGGGTCACTGGGGCACGCGGAGTGTGGGCACCTGGGGTGCGACGACACGGGTCCGGGCCACATGACGTGCGGCCACACGGCGTGCGACCACATGGCTTCCGGCCACATGGCGTGGGACCCCAGAGGGCCCACCCACACGACTTCCGGCCACACAGGTTCCAGCCACCCGGAATCCGCTGCGAATGTGTGCAGGAGAGCCACATGGGGCGCACACAGTCTGCTGATGGTCCCGTTACGGTGGCGGGCGCTCACCCGCGCCCGTCGACCCAGGAAGACCGCGAATGGACTACTGCTCCGCCTGCCGTCGGCATCTGAACGGCGCCCTGGTCTGCCCGGGCTGCGGCGTCTGCGCCGCCCCGGACCTGGCCCCGATGCCGGTCCGCACGAGCCCGTACGCCGTCCGGCAGCCCGGCGACGAGGACGTCCCCGCGTCCCGCCACGGCAGGTCGGTGCCCCCGCCGGCCGCCCCGCACCGCCCGGCCGAGGTGCCCTCGGGCAGTGGCCGCGCGGCCCGGCGCCGTGAGCAGTCCCGTTGGAGGAAGACGCGCCGCAGGGCCGCCCTGGCGACCGCCGTCGCCCTGGTCGGCGGTGGCCTCACCCTGGCCGCCGCCCTGAACCACCAGCCGGGCGACCGCACCCGCCCCACCGCCGCCCAGGGCGAGCAGCCGATGGGCGGTACGGGCCCCGAGGCCACGGCCGGCCTCCCGGTACCGACGGCGTCCCCGACCGGGCGCCCCACCGCTGCCCCGAGCGCCCCGCCCCGCACGAGCGCCAAGCCCAAGGCCCCGGCGGACCCCCGCTCCAGCACCCCCACCCGGCACAAGGCCACCCCGAAGGCCACCAAGCCGTCCCCCACCGCGTCCTCCTCGACGCACCCCCACTCCCGCTCCCTGCTCCCCCTCCCCCACGACCCGGCCCCGGTCTCCACCACCCCCACCTCCCCCCTCACCCCGCCGCAGCAGTCCCCCGCCCCCACGACGGACACCCCCACCGAGCGCACCGCGCCCACCGGGGCCCCGTCGACCCCCGCCCCGTCGACCACACCCCCGACCTCGCAGTCCCCCACCCCCACCGCATCACCGTCCGCCTCCCCCTCCCACGTCTGTCTCCTGGTCATCTGCCTGAGCTGAGCACGCGGCGAGGTCGGCGACCGCTGGGGCTGAAGCCGGAGCCGACGGTCAAGGGGTGAGCGGGCTCGGCCGGGCACCAGCCGTTTCCGGTGGAGCAGCCTCGGCTGAGCATGGATTCAACCCGGCCCAGGACGGACGACCGGGAGGGAACCTGCACGCCGCAGCCGGTCGCTCCCGGCCGAGCCAGGCCAGACATCCCTCACTTGTTCCACGTCTCGTCGTAAGGGTCGGCCGGCGTAGCCACCGGCCGCGCCGACGTCACCCGCAGATACGGGATCACGCCGTTGTTCACCGGGTCCCGCGTCACACGCGGCGCGTACACCCCCGTCACCTCCATCCACGCGTCCGGCCTTAGGACCGGCGGGAGCTGGCCGGTGAGGCCGATCTTCACCGGCTGGGCGTCGGCGGCGCAGCAGTTGAGGGCCATGCGGACGAGGTAGGGGGTGCCGTGGGCGTCGAGGGCGAGGAAGCCGGTGACGCGCACGGTGCGGCCGCGCAGGGTGTGGCTGTAGGCGGCGCGGGAGGCGTAGTCGACGACGCTCAGCCGGACGGGGTCGGAGGCGGGCAACGGGTCCAGGCCGTACGGGGGTTGGAGTGCCGTGCCGGTGCGGACCGCGCTGTAGGAGCCGAGGGCGGGCGGGGCGATGAGGATGAGGGCGAGGACGGGCAGCACCAGGAGCCAGGCCACGCCGGGATCGGGGTGCGCGTGACCCACAACAGCCCGTTTCCGCTCGTACCAGACCGTGGCCAGGGCGGCCGTCACGAGGACCACCCCCGCCGCCAACAGCATCGGCCGCAAGCCGGACTTGACGTACCGGAGGTACAGATCGGTCGTCCCCGCGTGCAGCAGCGCCCCGCCGAGCAGGAACATGACGGCGGCCTGCGCCTGGCGGTTCACAGCAGTACCGCCCCGGTGACCAGCGCGCCCGTGACGGCCAGCGCGAACGTGGCCGGGGCGAAGCGCAGCGCGAAGCCGCGGCCGAAGGTGCCGGCCTGCATGGCGAACAGCTTGAGGTCGATCATCGGGCCCACCACCAGGAACACCAGCTTGGCCGTCGGGGAGAAGTCGGTCAGCGAGGCGGCGACGAACGCGTCCGCCTCCGAGCAGATGGACAGCACCACGGCGAGCACGGCGAGGGCGAGCACCGCGAGGAACGGGTTGCCCGCGGCCGTGCGCAGCCACTCCGCCGGGGCGACCGCCTTCAGGGTGGCCGCGGCCATCGCGCCGACCACCAGGAAGCCGCCCGCGTGCATGGTGTCGTGGCGTACGGAGTTCCAGAAGGTCTCCGCCTTCGTCTCGCCCTCGTGGGCGCCGTGCGCGGGCGGCCGCAGCCAGTCGGCGCGGCCGAGCCGCTGCCACAGCCAGCCCATCGCGCAGGCCACCAGGAGGCTCGCGGCGAACCGGGCGAGGACCATCTCGGGGTTGTTCGGGAAGGCGACGGCCGTGGCGGTGAGCACGATCGGGTTGATCGCGGGCGCGGACAGCAGGAACGCCAGCGCGGCCGCCGGGGTCACGCCCCGCCGCACCAGCGCGCCCGCCACCGGCACCGACGCGCACTCGCACCCCGGCAGCACCGCGCCGGCCAGCCCCGCGACCGGTACGGCGAGCGCGGGCCGGCCGGGCAGGGCGCGGGCGAAGAAGGCGGGCGGTACGAAGACGGCGATGGCGGCCGACAGCAGCACCCCGAGGACCAGGAAGGGGAGCGCCTGCACGGTGACGGCGACGAACACCGTGGTCCAGCTCTGCATCACCGGGGTGCCGAGCGCGCCCCGGATCGGCGCCTGGGCGAGGACGGCGAGCAGCAGCACCAGGGTCAGGACGAGGGGGGAGCTGAGCCGGACGCCTCCGGGCCGTTCGCCGGGCGGCTCGGTACCCGGTTCCGCGCCGGGCGGGGCGTCTTCGGTGATGGCCACGGGTGGGGTACCTCCGGCTGGGTGCGGCTGCTGTGCGGTACGCGGCCGCGGGTGGGGCCGTTCAGGTGATCGCTGGAACCGGCCGCCTTCTTGGGGCAGTCTTTTCCCTCGTGGCGAACAGCGTTCCGTATCAGGGCGGTCCCGGTGGCACGTCGGCGCCGATGGTGGTGTGCGGGGACGACGGTCTCGCGCACCGGCTGTCCGCCGAGTTGCGCGGAGTCTACGGCGAGCAGGTCGTCCTCGTCGTGCCGCCGAACGCCCGTACCGCGCGGCGGCCGGTGGTCGGGCGGCCCCGGTCGGCTCCGGCGGCGCTCTTCGACCGGGTGGTGTCGGTGGCGGTCGGCCGGGGCGGGCCCGTGCCGGGCGGGGGTGAGCCCGGTGCTGCCGGCCAACGCCGGGGCGGGGAACGGGTGCTGGAGGCCGAGTTCCTCACCGAGCAGGTGCTCGCCGAGGCTGGAGTGGAGCGGGCGGCCGCGCTGGCGCTGGTGTACGAGGACGACGAGACCAACATCCGGGCCGCGCTGACCGCCCGGCGGCTCAACCCGCGGCTCCGGCTCGTACTTCGGCTCTACAACCGGCGATTGGGCCAGCACATCGAGGAACTCCTCGATCAGGCCGCCGTGTTGGTGGGCGAGTCCGAGGAGGCGGTACGGGACGCGGCCACCTCCGTGCTCTCCGACGCCGACACCGCCGCGCCCGCGCTCGCGGCGACCGCCGTCGCCGGTACCGGCAAGGTGATCCAGGCGGAGGGGCTGCTGCTGCGCGCGGTGGAGCGGGTCGCGCCCCCGGACGGGAGCCCCGCGCCGCGCGGCCTGTGCACACTCGCGCTGCTGTCCGCCGACGGGAGCGACGAGGGGCCGGTGCTGCTGCCCGGCGACGAGGAGGTACGGCGCGCCGAAGGCCGGTCCCGGGTGATGCTGGAGCGGTTCTCGGCGGCGGAGGGCACGGCGCCGGGGAACGGGCTCGGCGTGGGCGGTGTCCCGCCCCTCTCCTCCCTGTTCTCCAAGCAGTTGAGGTGGTCGCTGGCGGTACTGGCGGGCTGCGTGATCGCGCTCGCGGTGGCCCTGTCGATCGTGACCGGCATCCATCCCGTGCGGGCCTTCTACCTGACCCTGCTGGACCTCTTCGCCATCGACGACCCCGCGCTGGGCGAGTCGTTGGGGCGTCAGATCCTGCAACTCCTGTCCGGCCTGGTCGGGTTGCTGCTGCTCCCCGTACTACTGGCCGCCGTACTGGAGGGGTTGGGCACCTTCCGTACACAGTCCGCCTTGCGCAAGCCACCGCGTGGGCTCGGTGGACACGTGGTCCTGCTGGGGCTGGGGAAGATCGGTACGCGGGTGCTGATCCGGCTGCGCGAGCTGCACGTCCCGGTGGTGTGCGTGGAGGGCAACCCGGAGGCGCGCGGGCTCGCGGTGGCGCGGCGGCTGCGGGTGCCGGTGGTGATCGGGGACGTCACGCAGGAGGGCGTACTGGAGGCGGCCAAGATCCACCGGGCGCACGCCCTCCTCGCGGTGACCAGCGCGGACACCACCAACCTGGAGGCCGTGCTGTACGCGCGGGGGGTCCGTCCCGACCTCCGCGCGGTACTGCGCCTGTACGACGACGACTTCGCCACCGCCGTCTACCGCACCCTGCGCGTCGCCCACCCGCTGGCCACCACCCGCAGCCGCAGCGTCTCCTACCTCTCGGCCCCCGCCTTCGCCGGAGCCATGCTGGGCCGCCGCGTCCTGGGCGCGGTCCCGGTGGAACGCCGGGTACTCGTCTTCGCCTCGGTGGACGTGGCGAACCGCCCCCAACTGGAGGGCCGCACCCTGGCGTCCGCCTTCGAACCCGGCGTCTGGCGCGCCCTCGCCGTCGAGAACGCACCCGACACCCCACCCGACCACCTCCTCACGAAGGAGGACCGGGTGGTGATCGCGGCGACCCGCCGGGGGCTGGCGGAACTGGGCTGAACCGTCCTACTGCTCCGAGCCCCCCAGGTGCCGCCGGGCGAAGTCCATTTCCAGGCGGACCTGCTTGATGCGTTCGTCGACCACCAGGGAGCCGTGGCCCGCGTCGTAGCGGTAGACCTCGTGGGGGGCGCCGCGGTCGCGGAGGCGGTCGACGTAGTTGTCGATCTGGCGGATGGGGCAGCGGGGGTCGTTGACGCCGGCGGAGATGTAGACGGGGGCCTTGACCTGGTCGACGTAGGTCAGCGGGGAGGACGCGGCGAAGCGGTCCGGGACCTCCTCCGGGGTGCCGCCCAGGAGGGTGCGGTCCATGGCCTTCAGCGCCTCCATCTCGTCGTGGTACGCGGTGACGTAGTCCGCGACCGGCACCACGGCGATGCCCACCGTCCACGCCTCCGGCTGGGTGCCGATGCCGAGGAGGGTGAGGTAGCCGCCCCAGGAGCCGCCGGTGAGGACGAGGCGCTCGGGGTCGGCGAGGCCGGAGGAGACGGCCCACTCGCGCACCGCGGCCACGTCCTCCAGCTCGATCAGGCCGACCCGGTGCTTGAGCGCGTCGGTCCAGGCACGCCCGTACCCGGTGGAACCCCGGTAGTTGACGCGGACCACGGCGTACCCCTGGTCCACCCAGGCCGCCGGGCCGGCGGCGAAGGAGTCGCTGTCGTGCCAGGTGGGCCCGCCGTGCAGGTCGAACACGGTCGGGAGGGGGCCGGTGGCCCCGGCGGGCTTCTGGACGAGGGCGTGGATACGGCCGCCGGGGCCGTCCACCCACACGTCCTCCACCGCGACCGACGGCGGGCTCTTCAGACCGGGCGGGTCCAGCACGATCTGCCCGCTGGTGGAACGGACCACCGACGGCTCGGCGGCCGAGGACCACAGGTACTCCACGCTGCCGTCGGGGCGGGCGGTCGCCCCGGAGACGGTGCCGGGCGGGGTGGGGATACGGTCCAGCTCGCGGGTGGCGAGGTCGTAGCGGAACAGCTCGCTGCGGGCCTCGAAGCCGTGCGCGATCAGCAGGGCGGAGCCGTCCGGGTACCACTCGGCGGCCACGTCGCCGGGCAGGTCCAGCGGGAGGTCCGTCTCCGCGCCGCTCGCCACGTCCCAGACCAGGGGCTCCCAGCGGCCCCGGCGCTGGTGGCCGATGAGGAGGCGGGTGTCGCCGTCGACGGGGGCGAAGCCCAGCACCTCCAGGCCCAGCTCCTCGGTGCCGCCGCGGGTGTCGTCCAGGTCGGCGACGGCCGTGCCGTCCGGGCGCAGCACGCGCAGGGCGCTGTGCATGGCGTCGCCGTGCTCGGTGTGCTCGATCGCGATCAGCGTGCCGTCGTGCGAGAGGTCGCCGACGCCGGCGGACTCACGGTGCCGGTAGATCTCCACCGGCGCCTCACCGGCGCGCGCGAGGTGGATCGTCGTACCGTCCTCGTCCGTCGACCGGCCGACCACGGCCGTCCGCCCGTCCCGGCCGAGGGCCAGCCCGGCCGGGTAGGAGGGCGCGAGGCCCGGTACGGCCGTCTCGTCGGGGCCGCCCCCGAAGGGCTGGCGGCGCCAGACCCCGAACTCGTCCCCGTCCTTGTCGTCGAACCACCAGATCCACGCCCCGTCCGGCGAGAGCACGCCGTCCGTCGTGCCGTTCGGCCGGTCCGTGGCCTGCCGCTGCGCACCGCTCGCTCGGTCCCACGCGTACAGCTCGTAGGTGCCGGTCGCGTTCGACACGAACAGCGAGCGGTCGGGCGCGTCCTCGGCCCAGTCCGGCAGCGAGACCCTCGGCGCGCGGAACCGCTTCTCCCAGTCGGGCATCTCCACAGCTTCGTCAGCTTTGTCCATGCCCCCTAGGATCTCCCGCGCGACGCCCTACGGGACACCCCTGAGCTGGGCAACGAGGTTCGAAGCAGGCGGGGCCCCGGGCCCCCCGTGAAGGTGACAAAGGGGGCGCCGTACCTTTGGGGTGTGTACCGGTTTCTGCTGACACCCCGCTGGTGGGGCATCAACGTCTTCGTGCTGCTCGCCATCCCGTTCTGCGTGTTCATGGGGTCGTGGCAGCTCAGCCGGTTCGAGGGGCGGGTGCAGGATCATCGCACCGCCACCGAACAGGCGGCGGACTCGCGCCACGAGGAGGCGGTGCCGCTCGCGCGGATGCTGCCCGTGGACAAGGCCACCTCGGGACGCCGGGTCGTGGTCAGCGGCGAGTACGGCAGGCAGTTGCTCTCGCCCGGCCGTGAGCTGGACGGGAAGACCGGCTTCTACGTCGTGACCCTGCTGCGCACCCCGGCCGGCGAGTCCCTCCCCGTGGTCCGGGGCTGGCTGCCCGGTGCGGCGGACCCGGCGAAGGCGCCGAAGCCCCCGGCCGGGAAGGTCACCGTCACCGGCGCGCTCCAGGCCCCCGAGTCGCCGGGCAGCAACGGTGTCCCCGCGACCGGCGGTCTGCCCGCCGGGCAGACCAACGCCATCGCCCCGGCCTCCCTGGTCAACCTGGTGCCGGACAAGCTGTACGCGGCCTGGGTGACGCTCGACCGGGGCGACGCCGGGATGAAGGCCGTCCCCGCGACCGCGCCCGTCGGGACCGGTCTCGACCTGAAGGCGTTCCAGAACCTCGGCTACACCGGCGAGTGGTTCGTCTTCGCCGGCTTCGTGGTCTTCATGTGGTTCCGCCTGCTGCGCCGCGAGGCCGAGGCCGCCCGCGACGCCGAGCTGGGCCTGGTGACGGACGGAGCCGACGCCCCCGAGGACGCCGGCACGCCGACCACCGTCTGAGCCCCTACCCCTCGGACTGCATCCCGGTGTAGTACACCGTCCCCGCGCACGCGTCGGGTACGGCCGCCGTGGCCGCCGCACCGGACGCCGCGCTGTAGGTGACCTGCACGCTGCCGTCGGCCGGGCCGTCGACGGTGAGGAGCTGCGGGGCCGCGCCGACCGTGCCGCCGGTGTCCGTGGTGCCGGTCGTGCCCGTGTCGCCGCTGGGCGAGGGGTCGGGGGAGGGCCCGCCGGTGGCCGAGCCGCCGCCGGTGGTGGTGGTCCCGCCGCCCGGCACCGGGCAGGTCTCGGAGGGCACGAAGGCGAACTTCTCCGCGTACGCGCCGCCCGGCCGCAGCATCAGCGAGGACACCGACAGCGACGGGTCGGGCAGCCCGCTCGCCGCGTCGCCGGACACATGCGCGGCCACGCTCAGCTTGGCCTGGTCGGCCGCGCCCACCGCCACCGCGCCGACCTGGCCCGCGCCGGTGACCGTGCAGGCGGTGCCGGAGACGTTGGAGACGCGGAAGGTGCCGTAGACCACGCCACCGGAGTCGGGCCCGCTCGCGCTGCCCGTGACGCCCAACTGGGCCGGGGTGCAGCTCGGCGTGCCGGAGGCGAGGCTCGCCGAGGGGTCCACGGCGCCGGGCGCCCCGGACTCGCCGCCGCCCTTCTTGCCGGGCTCGTCCTTCTCCCCGCTGTCCTTGCCGGTGCCGGGCGTGTCGCCCGTGGTGCCGCGGGTGTCGCCGGTGGCGCCGTCGGAGGTGCGGCCCTTGCCCTCGGTGCCCTGCGTCGACTCGGACTGGCCGGCCATCGCGGTGTTGGGGTCGGCGCCGTTCGCGTTGGAGACGTGCACCAGGGCCGGGATCGCGGTGCCGAGCAGCAGCGCGGCCGCCGCCATGCCGACCGCCGCGTGCCGCTTGCGGGCCCGCCGCGCGGGAACGGCCCGCCGCAGATGCTCCAGCGAGCCGGTACGGGGCTCCACGTCCTCCACGGCGGAGTGCAGCAGCCGTCGCAGCGCCTGCTCGTCCGCCCCGAGCCCGTCGTCCAGGCCGTCGGCCTCGATGCCCCGGCCGCCCCGCCCGGAGCCGGAGGACGCGCCGCCCAGCTCCAGCAGCCGTTCGAACCCGTCGAGCCCGTCGAGCTTCCGTGTCTCCGCGTCGGCGGAGGCGTCCGGACGGGCGGACTCCTCCCCGCGAATGCCGTCGTTCACAGTTTCGTTCCCAGCGTGCGTCGGCTTGTCGTGTCGGTCGGCCCCCGTGGCTGACTCGTCGGCAGGCTCGTCGTGCTCGCTCACGTCTTCGCCCCCATGGACACCCGCAGCGCGGCGATGCCCCGTGAGCCGTACGCCTTCACCGAGCCCAGCGAGATGCCGAGCGTCTCGGCGACCTGGGCCTCCGTCATGTCCGCGAAGTAGCGCAGCACGAGCACCTCGCGCTGGCGGCGCTGAAGGCCCTTCATCGCCTTGATGAGCGAGTCCCGTTCGAGCTGGTCGTACGCCCCCTCCTCCGCGCTCGCCATGTCCGGCATCGGCTTGGAGAGCAGCTTCAGGCCGATGATGCGGCGGCGCAGCGCGGACCGGGAGAGGTTGACGACCGTCTGACGCAGGTAGGCCAGGGTCTTCTCCTTGTCCCGGACGCGTTTGCGGGCCGAGTGGACGCGGATGAACGCCTCCTGCACGACATCCTCGCAAGAGGCGGTGTCGTCCAGGAGCAGGGCCGCGAGACCGAGCAGGGAGCGGTAGTGCGCCCGGTAGGTCTCGGTGAGGTGGTCGACGGTCGTGCCGGCGGCCGCGTCACCAGCGGTGTCGTCGGCACCGTCGCGCTGGCCGGGTATGCGGGTGGGGCGCGCGGCGGGCATCGGCGCGATCACCGGCATGCCGCCGGGCACACGCGGCCGGAGTGCCGCACGGGGCGGCCGGAGCGCCGCCGCGCCGCGGGCTGCTGGGGATACGCCCGGCTCGAAGAGAGTCGGTGCGAGTTCGAGTACCTCTGCCACGCCAGTTGGACACGCGTACCCCCGACAGGGTTGTACGTGCCGGGCGTCACATTCACGACGACCGACAGTTCCTCAAGTGCCGCCATGCGTCCCGCTCTTCCCCTACGCCTAGTTGAAAGGGCGTCACCACGCCCCACCGCGACGCCCCGCGCCCGGAATCCACGTCCCGCCGCACCAGGGTGAGGGCAAAGACGCTCCCCGTGCTCGCGCGGTTGCGGAGAACTGGGAGGGAAATCCTCTGTCGTGACGAAGGCCGGGTACAAGTGGTTTGGACCATGGTTCCGGCCACATTCCCCAGGAGAATCCCATGAACACCGCGGGATTCTCACATCATTTCAGCGGCCACCAGCTCGGCGATCTGGGCGGTGTTGAGGGCGGCGCCCTTGCGCAGGTTGTCGCCGCAGACGAAGAGTTCGAGCGCGGTCGGGTCGTCCAGCGCCCTGCGCACCCGGCCCACCCAGGTGGGATCGGTGCCCACGACGTCGGCCGGGGTGGGGTACTCCCCGGCGGCCGGGTCGTCGCACAGGACCACGCCGGGGGCGGTGGCGAGGATCTCGCGGGCGCCGTCCACGGTGACCTCGTCCTGGAAGCGGGCGTGGACGGTGAGGGAGTGGGTGGTGACGACCGGGACCCGTACGCAGGTCACGGCGACCGGCAGGGCGGGCAGGCCGAGGATCTTGCGGGTCTCGTCGCGGACCTTCATCTCCTCCGAGGACCAGCCGTCCTCGCGCAGCGACCCGGCCCAGGGCACCACGTTGAGCGCGACGGGCTCGGGGAACGGCCCGGTCAGCTCGCCCACCGCACGGCGTACGTCACCGGGCGCGGTGCCCAGGTCGGTGCCCGCGACCAGGGACAACTGGGCGCGCAGCGTCTCGATCCCGGCCCGCCCGGCCCCGCTGACCGCCTGGTACGAGGAGACCACCAGCTCGCGCAGCCCGAACTCGGCATGCAGCGCGCCGAGCGCGACGATCATCGACAGGGTCGTGCAGTTGGGGTTGGAGACGATCCCGCGCGGCCGCATCCGGGCCATGTGCGGGTTGACCTCCGGGACCACGAGCGGCACCTCGGGGTCCATCCGGAAGGCGCCGGAGTTGTCGACCACGACCGCGCCGCGCGCGGCGGCCAGCGGCGCCCACTGGGCGGCGACCTCGTCGGGCACGTCGAACATGGCGACGTCGACGCCGTCGAGGGCGTCCTCGGTGAGGGCGGCGACCTCGACCTCCTCGCCGCGCACGGCCAGCTTGCGGCCGGCCGAGCGCGGGGAGGCGAGCAGACGGATCTCGCCCCAGATGTCCGCCCGTTGGGACAGGATCTGGAGCATCACCGCTCCTACGGCTCCGGTCGCCCCCACGACCGCCAGTGTCGGGCGACCGGTGCGTGCCATCAGCGGCCCGTGCCCCCGTAGACGACGGCCTCGTCGGTGTCGGAGTCGAGCCCGAAGGCGGTGTGCACGGCGCGGACGGCCTCGGGGACCTCGTCGGCGCGGGTGACGACCGAGATGCGGATCTCGGAGGTCGAGATCAGCTCGATGTTCACGCCCGCGTCGCTGAGCGCCTCGAAGAAGGAGGCCGTGACGCCCGGGTTGGTCTTCATCCCGGCGCCGACCAGGGAGATCTTGCCGATCTGGTCGTCGTAGCGCAGGGACTCGAAGCCGATGCCGGGGCGGTTGCGCTCCAGGGCGTCGATGGCCTTGCGGCCCTCGGTCTTCGGCAGGGTGAAGGAGATGTCGGTCAGGCCCGTGGAGGCGGCCGACACGTTCTGCACGACCATGTCGATGTTGATCTCGGCGTCCGCGATGGTCCGGAAGATGGCCGCGGCCTCGCCCGGCTTGTCCGGCACGCCGACGACGGTGATCTTGGCCTCGGAGGTGTCGTGCGCGACACCGGAGATGATGGCCTGCTCCACCTGCTGTTCCCCTTGCTCGATCGGCTCGCTGCTGACCCACGTGCCGCGCAGCCCGCTGAAGGAGGAGCGGACGTGGATCGGAATGTTGTACCGGCGGGCGTACTCCACGCAGCGGTGGAGCAGCACCTTGGAGCCGGACGCGGCCAGCTCCAGCATGTCCTCGAAGGAGATCCAGTCGATCTTCCGGGCCTTCTTCACCACGCGCGGGTCGGCGGTGAACACGCCGTCCACGTCGGTGTAGATCTCGCAGACCTCGGCGTCGAGCGCGGCGGCGAGCGCGACGGCGGTGGTGTCGGAGCCGCCGCGGCCCAGCGTGGTGATGTCCTTCTTGTCCTGGCTCACACCCTGGAAACCGGCGACGATGGCGATGTTGCCCTCGTCCAGCGCGGTGCGGATGCGGCCCGGCGTGACGTCGATGATGCGGGCTTTGTTGTGGACCGAGTCGGTGATGACACCTGCCTGGCTGCCCGTGAACGACTGGGCCTCGTGGCCCAGCTTTTTGATCGCCATCGCCAGCAGGGCCATGGAGATACGCTCTCCGGCGGTCAGCAGCATGTCGAATTCACGTCCGGCAGGCATCGGAGACACCTGCTCGGCGAGATCGATCAGCTCGTCCGTCGTGTCGCCCATCGCGGAGACCACGACAACCACCTGGTTGCCGTTCTTCTTGGCTTCCACGATCCGCTTGGCGACGCGCTTGATGCCCTCGGCATCGGCTACGGAGGAGCCTCCGTACTTCTGCACGACAAGGCCCACGTGCGCTCCTCGCTCGGTTCGTTTGTGTCGGCTCAGTCTATCGAGCGTCCGAAATCCACCATCGCGCTCCCGCATGGTGAGACGTCGTCCGCCCGGTCCCGAACCTGCCCAGCGGTACGCGGGCCACGCGGAAAGTGCCCCGCGTCACAGAGGCGCCGCTAGTGCACCTGGCGGATGCCGAGTGGGGTGCCGATCTCCTCGGCCATGACCCGCCCGGCCTCCACCTCCAGCGCCTCGTCGCCCAGGTCCTGGTCGGTGTCGAGGCCGTCCAGCTCCTCCAGCGGCTGGTTGAGGCGGACGTGGATCAGGACGGACTGGAGGGCGCGCAGTACGGCGGAGGCGGTGGAGCCCCAGTTGGAGAAGTAGGAGAACTGCCACCACCACAACGCCTCGGCGGTGCGGCCGGCCCGGTAGTGGGCCATGCCGTGGCGCAGGTCGGTGATGATGCCCGCCAGGTCGTCGGAGATCCGGGCGGCGACCGGCGCGGTGCGGGGCGCGTACGGGTCGAAGACCTCGGAGTAGACGTCGACCGGCTCCAGCAGGCGGGCCAGGTTCTCGCGCAGGCCGTCCGCGTCCGGCTCCGGGCCGGGGTCGGGCTCGTACCGCTCGTCGGGGAGGAAGTCCTCGTGCGCGCCGAGGCGGCCGCCGGCCAGCAGGAGCTGGGAGACCTCCAGCAGCAGGAAGGGCACGGTGGAACCGGGCTCGTCGCCCTTGGCGACCTCGGTGACGGCGACCAGGAAGCTCTCGACCTGGTCGGCGATCTGGACCGCGAAGTCGTCCGGGTTCTGCGCGGTGGCGTGCAGCGTGGCGTCAGACATCTAGGAGTCGTCTCCCCTCGAAGGCGCGGCCGAGGGTGACCTCGTCCGCGTATTCCAGGTCCCCGCCGACCGGGAGGCCGCTGGCCAGGCGGGTGACCTTCAGACCCATGGGCTTGATCATGCGGGCGAGGTACGTCGCCGTGGCCTCGCCTTCGAGATTGGGGTCGGTGGCCAGGATCAGCTCCGTGACGGTGCCGTCGGCGAGGCGGGCCAGGAGTTCCCTGATCCGCAGGTCGTCCGGGCCGACGCCCTCGATGGGGCTGATGGCGCCGCCGAGGACGTGGTACTTGCCCCGGAACTCACGGGTGCGCTCGATGGCCACGACGTCCTTGGGCTCCTCGACCACACAGATGACCGAGAGGTCGCGGCGCGGGTCGCGGCAGATGTTGCACAGCTCTTCCTGCGCCACGTTGCCGCAGGCCGCGCAGAAGCGGACCTTGGCCTTGACCTCCAGCAGGGCGTGCGCGAGCCGTTTCACGTCCGTCGGCTCGGCCTGCAGGACGTGGAAGGCGATCCGCTGCGCGCTCTTGGGACCGACGCCGGGGAGCCGCCCCAGCTCGTCGATGAGGTCCTGGACCACGCCTTCGTACAACGGACTGCCTTTCCTTCACGACCTTGCGATACGTACGGTAGTTGCCCCGGCGTCAGAAAGGCAGACCGGGGATGCCGCCGCCGCCGAGTCCCTCGGCCAGCGGGCCGAGCTTCTGCTGCTGGAGGGCCTGCGCGTTCTCGTTCGCCGCCTGTACGGCCGCGACGACGAGGTCCGCGAGGGTCTCGGTGTCCTCCGGGTCCACGGCCTTCGGGTCGATCTTCAGCGCGCGCAGGTCGCCGGAGCCGGTCACGGTCGCCTTGACCAGACCGCCGCCCGCCTGGCCCTCGACCTCCGTGTTCGCCAGCTCCTCCTGGGCCCGCTGGAGGTCCTGCTGCATCTTCTGGGCCTGCTGGAGCAACTGCTGCATGTTCGGCTGGCCGCCACCGGGAATCACGGGGTGTCTCCTGTCTGTCTTCGCCGCTTCACTGCTCGGCACGAGCCTACGTGGTCCGAGCGGCCCCCGCGCTGCCACTCTTTCGGGTGAGATCGCCTCCGGCCCCCTACCTGATCAAACCCCTCTTCCGGGCGTACCACCCCGCGATCGGGGCCCTCCGCCACCCGTTGAGCGGTAGGAAGGGGACTTCGCGCCGCCAGGGTGTGACGGCCGCGCGATCGGTGTTCATGTTCAGTAGGGAGTGCCGGGTGGGTCAGCCGGAGCAGCAACCCGACGATCCCGCATCCGCTCAGGGGGCGCGGCGGGACGGTCCAGGCGGCGGCCCGGGCACGGAGGGGCCTTCGGCGGGCGGGCCGGGAGGGGACGGGGTGTGGCGGGGTGACCGGAGTACGGACGGGGCGCGGCAGGGTGGCTCGGGTGCCGACGGGCCGTGGTCGGGCGGCCCCGGTACGGACGGGTCACCGCGGGAGAACCGAGGTGCGGACGGGGCGCGATCCTGTGATCTGGACGTGAGCGGGACTCGGCCGGAAGACCGGGGGACGGACGCCGCAGGGCCGGACGAGCCGGGTGAGGACGTGTCCCGGCGCACCGGGCGGAACGCGGCCGGCCCGCTGCCCGGGGACCTGGTGGGGCGGGCGTTGCCGCTCGGGGACTGGGGGGAGCCCGCGCAGCGGCTGGACGAGCTGTACCGGTGGGTGGAGCGGGGGGCGCTGCGCACGGCGGAGTGGTATCTCGCGGACCGGGTGTGGCGACGGCGGGCCGCGCGGGGGTTGCGGGGCGGTACGGCGGCGGGGGTGGTGGTCGGGGCGGCCCTGCCGTTGCTGGACGCGACCGGGGCGGTGTCGGGCTGTGCGCCGTGGGGATACCTGGCGTTGCTGCTGGGGGCCGCGTGCGCCGGGGTGGACCGGTGCTTCGGGCTGACCTCGGGGTGGATGCGAGCCCTCGCCACCGCCCAGGCGGTCCAACGGCGTTTGCAGGCCCTCCAGTTCGACTGGGCGTCGGAGAGTGCGCGTGAGGTGCTGGGTCCTGCGGAGGGCACGGCGGGGGAGGCGGCGGAACGTTGCCTCGGGATTCTGCGCCGCTTCTCGGAGGACGTGACGGAGCTGGTCCGTACGGAGACGTCGGACTGGATGCAGGAGTTCCGCGGCGGGCGTCCGCCGGTGACGCCTCCCGCCCCTCCATCCCGGCCCGCCGAGCCCACCCCCGTCTCCCGCTACCTCTCCTCACCCCCGGGCGCCCGCCCCAACATGCCCCGCCAACGCCCCCCGGACCCCCGCTGACGGCTCCGCCGGGGGGCGGGTGGCCCCGGTGGGGCGGATTCGCCATCGGCGGGTGCGGGTCGTGCGGCCCACCGGTTCGGCGAAGCTGTGCTGGGACATCCCGGCAGGAGACCGCTGCCCCGCGAGCCGTCAAGCACACGGAGTACGGCGTCATTCAGTCCTGCTTCCAACTGGGCTGACCCGGCTGTACGTCAGGGCTTCCGCACCGGTCGGCCCCGTCCGCTTCAGGTGGCCGTCCGGGGAGAGGGTGAGGGTGGTGGGGGTGCCCGGTGCGCAGGAGGAGAGGGGGGCTCCGGAGGTCACCGTCGCGGCGGTGAGCCGCAAGGTGCCCTCGGCGCCCGGCTTCCGGGCCAGGGACGCGGCGAACACGCAGTGCTGGTCGGCCCCGTCCGCGACCAGGGTGAGTACGCGCTCGCCGACCCGCCCCTGGGTCAGGGTGAGCTGGTGCGTGCCCGCCCCGTCGACACGGGATTCCCACCTGCCGAGGTAGCGCTCCGGAACGTCCCCGCCGGCGGAGGCGGGCACCACGGTCGCCGTGTCCGACACCCCGCCACCCCGTAACAACGTGAACAGGGTCCCCCCGGCCCCCAGGACGACGATCAGCGCGACCATGACGAGCAACCACGTCGACCGCCGGTCCCGCGTACACCCCTCCACCTCCGGATGCCCGTACGCGGCTACGGCCCACCCCCGCCCATCCCCTACAGCCGTGTGCTCCCGCCCCCCACCAGCACCCACCGAAGGCTGTCCGGGCGGCGCGGACAGAAACCCAGCCCCGCCGACACCCGAACCCGCATCCGCACCCGCCGACGGCGAATCCGCCCCACAGGGGCCACCCGCCCCCGACGACGAAAGTTGTACGGGTGGTGCGGGTGGTAACCCGGACCCGGCCGAAGGCCGGGTGCCCGCCCCGGAACCCGAACCCGCACCGAACACCCAGTCCCAGTCCTCCTCCGGCCCCAACTCCCGCATGACACAACCGCCTTCCCCCGAAGCGTGCCAACGGCCCGAGGATAGTGCGGGCATAGGGGACAGGGCTGCCTCCCGCCTGACACCCGGCGAAAAGCGTCCCCACTCACGACAACCTGTCGCGCATCCCGCCCCCGCCCGCAACAGTCCGCCGATGTCGCGGCGACGCCCCCACCGCCTACCCTCACCCGCATGACGCCTCAGCCGAACCCGGAGCAGACCCCCACCCCCACCCCCGACCCCGAGACCGGTGCCGCCGTGAAGGCCGCCGACCGGGCGCACGTGTTCCACTCCTGGTCCGCGCAGGACCTGATCGACCCGTTGGCCGTCGCGGGCGCGGAGGGCTCGTACTTCTGGGACTACGACGGCAAGCGGTACCTGGACTTCACCAGCGGGCTGGTGTTCACGAACATCGGCTACCAGCACCCGGAGGTCGTCGCCGCGATCCAGGAGCAGGCGGCGAAGATGACGACGTTCGCGCCGGCCTTCGCGGTGGAGGCACGCTCGGAGGCGGCGCGGCTGATCGCGGAGCGTACGCCGGGCGACCTGGACAAGATCTTCTTCACCAACGCGGGCGCGGACGCGGTGGAGCACGCGACGCGGATGGCGCGGCTGCACACCGGGCGGCCGAAGGTGCTGTCGGCGTACCGGTCGTACCACGGCGGCACCCAGCAGGCGGTGAACCTGACGGGTGACCCGCGCCGCTGGCCGTCGGACAACGGCAGCGCGGGCGTGGTGCACTTCTGGGCGCCGTTCCTGTACCGGTCCCGTTTCTACGCGGAGACGGAGGAGCAGGAGTGCGCGCGGGCGCTGGAGCACCTGGAGACGACGATCGCCTTCGAGGGGCCCGGCACGATCGCGGCGGTCATCCTGGAGACGATCCCCGGTACGGCCGGGATCATGGTGCCCCCGCCGGGTTACCTCGCCGGGGTCCGGGAGATCTGCGACCGCCACGGCATCGTCTTCATCCTGGACGAGGTGATGGCCGGGTTCGGTCGGACCGGTGAGTGGTTCGCGGCGGACCTCTCGGGGGTCGTCCCGGACCTGATGACCTTCGCCAAGGGCGTGAACTCGGGGTACGTGCCCCTGGGGGGTGTCGCGATCTCCGGTGCCATCGCGGAGACCTTCGCCAAGCGTCCGTACCCCGGCGGGCTGACGTACTCGGGCCACCCCCTGGCCTGCGGGGCGGCCGTCGCCACGATCGACGTCATGGCCCGCGAGGGCATCGTGGAGAACGCCAAGCACCTCGGCGAGACGGTACTCGGCCCCGCCCTCGCCACCCTCGCCGAGCGCCACCCCAGCGTGGGCGAGGTCCGCGGTACGGGCATGTTCTGGGCCCTGGAACTGGTCAGGAACCGCGAAACCCGCGAGCCCCTGGTCCCCTACAACGCCGCCGGCGAGGCCAACGCCCCCATGGCAGCCTTCGCCGCCACCGCGAAAAAGAACGGCCTCTGGCCCTTCGTCAACATGAACCGCACCCACGTGGTCCCGCCGTGCAACATCACGGAGCCGGAGCTGAAGGAGGGTCTGGCCGCACTGGACGCGGCGCTGGCCACGGCGGACGAGTACACGACGTCAGCCTGACCGGGTCAGAACCCTTCCCCGGCCCACTGGCGGAGGGCGGGTTCCAGGCCGGCGGGGTCGGTGGTGTCGGAGGCCCACGCCACCACCCCGTCCGGCCGGATCAGTGCGCCCACGACACCGGTGCCGTCGTCCCGGATCACCCTCGTCCGGTCCTTCGCCAGGTTGGCGAACAGCGCGTCCGGGGTGCGGTCCAGGAGCAGGAAGCCGCCGCCGTGGGCGTGGTCGGCCAGGCGGGTGCCGTTGCTCAGAACCAGGTCGGGGACGTGGCGGCCCGTCCACGGGTGATCCCCCGGCAAGGGGAGCCGTTGCGTCATGCCCGCGATCTGCTTCACCGCGTACGTAGTCCCGTCGCGGGTGGACAGCAGATCCGCCACCACCCCCCGCAACGCGCCCGACTTGGGGTCGCCGCGGAGGACGCCGATCTGGGCGCGGGTCCAGTCCAGGACCCAGGCGCCCACCGGGCGGCGTTCCGCGTCGTAGGTGTCCAGTAGGGATTCCCGGGCACGGCCGGAGGCCACCGCCGCCAGCTTCCAGCCCAGGTTCACCGCGTCCCCCACGCCCAGGTTCAACCCCTGCCCCCCGAACGGAGGGTGGACGTGGGCCGCGTCGCCGGCCAGGAACACGCGGCCCGCGCGGTACTGCGATGCCTGGCGGGTGTTGTCCGTCCAGCGGGTCGGGGTCGCGCGCAACCCCGTCAGGGTGATGTCCGTGCCCGAGACGCGACGGAGGCTGGACTGGACGTCGTCCAGGGTGACCGGGGCCGACCGGTCGGCCGGACCCCCGTCGAACTCGACGGTGGCTATGCGGCCGGGCTGGGGGCCGTAGCGGTAGACGCCCTGGGGGGACCAGGACCAGCCGTCGGCGAGCTTCTCGGGGTCGGCGATGTCCACCACCGCCTGGTAGCCGGTGATCTCGGGGTCCGTGCCGGGGAACGGGATGCCCGCGAGCCGGCGTACGGCGCTGTGGCCGCCGTCGCAGCCGACGAGCCAACCGGCGTGCAGCGGGCCGGTGTTGGTGCCGACGACCACTCCGTCACCGGTGTCCTCCAGCGAGGTCACCTCCACCCCGCGCCGCACCGTCACGCCCAGCCGCTCGGCATGCCCGGCGAGCAGCGCCTCCAGCCGGGGCTGGGGGATCATCCGCGCCCCCTCCACGGCGGTGTGTGCGGCGAGGTCGGAGTCGTTCCAGTCCACCAGGCCGGGATCGAGCGGCACCCCCGCGAAGTGCCCGGTGAAGCGGAAGCCGGACACCCCCAGCGTCTCCCGCTGGATCTGCTCCAGGGCGGGCAGCAGCCCGCGTCGGTCCAGTGCCTCCGCCGTCGGCACGTTGATCGACTGCGCCTTCATCGCGGGGTCGGGTGAGTCCCGCCGTTCCAGTACCCGCACCGACACCCCGGCGAGCACCAGCTCGGCGGCGAGGGTGAGCCCGACGGGTCCGGCACCGACCACGATCACATCCACATCTACCTTCACGAACACTGTTCTAGAAACGAACAGCGTTCGTGTCAAGTTATAGTCGTCCCGTGAACGCGAAAGAGCGCCGCACCGCCCGGCACCAGTCCCCCGCCGCCGAGGACGCCCGGCCCCGCCGCCGCAAGGACCCGATCACCGTGGACCAGGTGGTCGAGACCGCGCTCGGGATCATCGCCACGGAGGGGTACGACGCGCTGACCATGCGCAGACTGTCCGCCGCGCTGGACACCGGCCCCGCCTCGCTCTACGCCCACGTGGTCAACAAGGCCGACCTGGACGAGCTGCTCATCGGCCGCCTGTGCGCCCGGCTCACCCTCCCCGCGCCCGACCCCGCCGCCTGGCGGGACCAGCTCCGGGGGGTCTGCGAGGACCTGCGGGACCAGTATCTGAAGTACCCCGGCATCTCCCGGGCCGCCCTCGCCATGGCCCCCACCGACCTGGAGACCCTCCGCGTCAGCGAGGGCATGCTCGCCATCCTCCTCACCGCCGGCATCGCCCCCCAGCGCGCGGCCTGGGCCATCGACGCCCTGCTCCTGTACGTAGCGGCCTACTGCCTGGAGCTGTCGGTGGCCCATCGCCGGGCCGAGGACGGCGACGAGGTCTGGCCCGCCGACAAGACCGAACTCCTCCACCGCCTCACCGCCCTCCCCGCCAGCACGTTCCCCCACACCACCCGCCACGCGGCCGAACTGACGGCGGGCACGGCCCACGACCGCTTCGACTTCACGGTGGCTCTGATGATCGACGGCCTCGCCTAGCCCCACCCCACACAGGGCCGCCACACATAGCGCCACGCCACACAGTCCCGGCCGCCACAGCGCCGCCGCCCCCCAGGCCGCCCCCACAGCGCCGCCCCACACAGCACCCCCGCCCCCCATTACGCCCCTACACACCATCCCCCCACACATAAAGGGCACCGGGGCTGATGCCCGGCAGGGGTGAACGCGTAAGGTGACGTGCTCGTAAGAGGTAGTGGAAATAGGCACGTGCGTACGAGTACCGCACCCATCCGTGTGAGGAGACTCCGGGACGATGCCCGGCTACGGCGCTGTGACGCGCAGTACCTTGCGGCAGCAGATCGCCGACGCGCTGCGTGACGAGGTGCTGGCCGGGCGGCTGCTGCCGGGGCGGGCGTTCACCGTGAAGGAGATCGCGGACCTGTACGGGGTCTCCGCGACGCCGGTACGCGAGGCCCTGGTCGACCTGTCGGCGCAGGCCCTGCTGGAGGCCGACCACCACCGGGGCTTCCGCGTCCCCGAGTACTCCCTGGACGACTACCGGGGCATGATCGAGGCCCGCTCACTGGTCACCGAGGGCATGTTCCGCGTCCTCAGCCAGGGCCACCCCGCCTTCGCGCGCCCCGACGACCCGGACACCGCCGCCGCGCTGGCGACCGTGCGCCGCCGGGGCGAGGAGGCCCAGCGGGCGAACGCGGCCGGCGACCTCACCGTGCTCATCGGCTACGACCTCCGCTTCTGGCGCGAGCTGAGCGTGCTCTTCGGCAACCCCTACCTCGCCGAGTTCCTGCACCGCCTCCGCGTCCGCTCGTGGGTCTGCGCGGTCCAGCACCTCCGCCGCCTCCCCGAGGTCCGCGGCCGCCTGTGGGCCGGCCACATAGACCTGGTCGACGCCCTGTCGAACCACGACCCCGAGGCCGCCCGCGCCATCGTCGCCGCCGCCAACGCCCACGCCCTGGAGATGGTCGAGGAACTCACCGGGGGCTGACCGGGGAATCCGCGCCGCCGCGCTGGAGTTGCCCCGAGGGGGGCTGACCCCACGGAGGGACGGGACGCGATGAGTCTGCGGCAGTTCGAGTATGCGCTGGCCGTTGCCGAGGAGGGGTCGGTCACGGCGGCGGCGGAGCGGTTGCGGGTTGCGCAGCCGTCGATGTCTCAGCAGATCCGGGGGCTGGAGCGGGATCTCGGGGTGGAGCTGTTCGCCCGGACGCCGAGCGGGCTGACGCCCACCGTGGTCGGGCGGGCGTTTCTGCGGGAGGCGCAGACCGCCGTGAGTGCGGCGCGCCGGGCGACGGCGACCGCGCGGGCCGGTGCCGCCGAGCTGGTCGGCGAGCTGACCGTCGCCGTGCAGATGGGCTTCGGCACCCGGCAGCTTCCCGAGGCGCTCGGCGCGCTGCGCCGCCGCTTCCCCCGGCTGGAGGTCACCCTCTCCGAGGAGCCCAGCTCCGCCGAGCTGGACCGGCTGTGCCGCCGGGGCGTGCTGGACCTCGCCCTGATGGCGAAGTGCGACCGCACCCCCGCGGACGCCCACCGCCTCGGCGAGGAGGAGTTCGTCGTGGTGCTGCCCGCCGGACACCCCCAACTCACACAAGGGCGCATCGAGTTGCGCGACCTCAAAGGCGAGCCCTGGGTCCGGTTCGACCGGGACAGCGCGCTCGACGGCGTCCTCGTGGAGGCCCTGCGGGAGACCGACCCGGACCCCGACACGGTCGCCCGCGTCTCCCAGACCGCGACCGCCGTCCGCTGGGCCGCCCAGGGTCTCGGTGCCACCCTCGTCCCCGCCTCGGCGGTCCCCCCGGGCCACGAGCACCTCGCCCGCCCGGTCTCCCCCGCCGTGGCACAGCCCGTCATCGCCGTGGTCCGGCACCCGGCGGGCCCGGCGGAGACGGCCCTGCTCGAATTCCTCCGCCAGGAGAACTGGGACGGGCCGAATTCCCCCGCACCGGCTCCCTGACCGGAATTCACAGCAACTTTCTCACTCAGCCCCTCGGGAATTCCCCGCCGTCGATGACGAAATTGCTCCCGGTCACCCAGCTCGCCTGGTCGGACACCAGGAACAGGACCGCCCGCGCGATGTCGTCGGGCAGCCCGTCGCGCCCGAGCGGTACGAGGGACTCGGGCCCGGTCTGCGTCGGGTCGAGGCGGGCCCACTGCTCCCGCGTGGCCTCGCCGCCGGGGGTGGTGACCCGGCCCGGAGTGACCGTGTTGACCCGGACCCCGGCCGGGGCCAGCTCGGCGGCCAGGCCCCTGCTGTAGTTCTCCAGACCCGCCTTCGCCACCGTGTAGTGCAGGAACGGCGGGAAGGCGACGGGCACGGCGGCCGAGGAGATGTGCACGATCGCCCCGGAACCCCGGTCCCGCATGGCCGGTGCCAGCAGCGAGTCCAGCCGCACCGAGGCCAGCAGGTTGAGGTTCAGCGCGTCCAGCCATTCCTCGTCGGGGATGGCGACGGCGGACGCGTGCGGCTGAGCCCCGCCCGCGTTGTGGACCAGGATGTCCACCCCGCCGAGCACGTCGACCGCGGCCGCCGCGAGGTCCTCCGCGCCCTGCCGGCTCCGCACGTCGGCGGCGACGAAACTCGCCCCCTCCGGCACGGTGCCGGACGACGAGCGTGCGGTGGTGAGCACCTCGGCGCCGGCCTCCAGGAGCCGGGCCACGATGCCCGCCCCGATGCCCCGGGAACCCCCGGTGACCAGGGCCCGCTTTCCCTTGAGTTCCGGTGATCCGGTTCCGTTCTGGGTGGTGGCCATTTCTGCGGTCCTCTCCTCGGACAATTCACGGCGGACTTCTCTTCGAGTCGCTTCACCGTAGGTCCGGAAAAGAAGAGGAAGCAAAGACCGAATAGCAGCAGGGGCCATAGGGCTTTCCTATGCCCCGCCGTACGGACTACGCTTCCTGGTCCACCCGCGTGCGAGGGGCACCCCCGCACCGGACGATGCGAGGAGTTCTTCTTGGCCTGTGACCTGTGGCTGGTGCCGCTCGTGGACGTGCTGTGCCATACGCCGGACAACCCGTTCGCCGAGGAACTCGCCGTCTACAACAACGCGTTGGCCGCCGCCGGGCTCCCCCCGGTCCCGGTCTACCAGTACATGCCGGGCCTCAACGGCGAGGTCGCCCCCGTCGCGGGATTCGACTACGACGCGCTGCACTTCCTGCGCCGCGCCCACCTGCTCCAGCTCTGCGGCCTCCCCGTCACCCCTGTGGGGGAACTGGGCGGCGATTACGAGCAGTTGCTCGAAATGTTCGAGTCAACCGCCCAGCAGTCCCACCTGGTCTGGCACTACGACCACGCCGGCGCCTACGTCCCGCTCGACTTCCCGCAGCCCCTCTCCAACGACGAACTCCTCGCCGGTGGCGGCCCCTTGGGCTCCGCCCATGCCCTGCTGCGGGAGCTGGAGCAGGTCGCCCCGGCCATCGGCATCGACCCGGCGAACCCGCCCGCCGCCCCGGCGCCCCCCTCGGCCCCCACCGAGCTGGAGGAACCCGCCGTCCCGGCGCCCTACGACCCGAGCCCCTTCGCCCGCGAACGGCACGTCTGGCTCGGCCTGCACGCCGCCGCGACCCGTTCCCTCGCCCAGGGCTCGATGATCGTCTTCAGTTGAGCTCGGGCGGCTGCGGCGGCCCCTGGCTCCCGTCCAGCAGTGCCGCCCGCAGCAGCAGCGTGTGTACGAACCGGTCCGGCGCGGTCGGCGGGAACCGCCAGGCCAGCGGCCAGGTCTGCCCGTCCAGCGCCGGGACCGGGATGTAGCTGACGCGATACGGCCCGCTCGTGAGCCGGGTGACCTCGGCGGGCCAGGCGTGATGCGCGGTACTCCCCGGCGCGACCAGGAAGTACACGCACCTGCGCCCGTTCCCCGACTCCACCACCGGCCCCGGATCACCCCCGGTCATGCGCGCCATCCGGCCCGCGATGTCGCGTCCACGATCACCGTCCAGCCGTACCGCGTCGAACTGGACGCCGGCCCGCCGCAGTTGGATGCCCCTGGCGGGAATCCACTGGATGCCCGCGTGACTTTGCGTATTCATGCGATCAGTTTCGGCAGGCGCCGCTACGGTTTCCATGACTCTCCGTCGACCCGTCGGAACGGTCGGGAGTCGGGGCCGCTCGTTGAAGCCCGGTTGAGTTCGGTTGAGTCCAGGGGTGATCGCAGTGGCGCGAGCGGCGAACAAGGTGGCGGCGAGCGGGACGGCGCGCATGGTCGCCGCCTTCGCGAAGGCACGGCGTGAACAGATGGGTCTCACCCAGGAGGAGTTGGGCGCCCTCATCGGCTACACCGCGTCAGCGATCAGCGCGATGGAGACGTGTGCGCAGCCCGCGAGCGACAAGATGCTGATGGAACTCGAGCGGGTGCTCGGGGACGGCATGGGCATCTTCGAGATGGCCCGCAAGTTCGTCCTGCTGGACAAGTACCCTCCGCAGTTCCAGGACTTCGCCCTGATGGAGGCGGAGGCGGTCTCCCTGTCCTCCTACGAGACCTACGTGATCGCTGGCCTGTTCCAGACGGAGAATTACGCGCGTGCGCTGATCGGCGGCGGTTCTCCCGCGCTTCCGCAGGCCAAGGTGGACGAGCTGGTCGACGCCCGTCTAGCGCGTAGGAGCCTCTTCGACCGCACAGACCCAACCCCCATGATCGAGCTGGTCCTTGACGAGTCCGCGCTCCTTCGGACGATCGGCAGCAGGGACGTCATGAGCGAGCAGTTGTACGCTCTCGCCGAGGACGCCGAGCGGGAGAATGTGAGCCTGCAAGTCCTGCGCCTGGACCGAGGAGCGAAGGGCGCTCACGCGGGCACCTTCGGCGACATGACGCTGGTCACGACCAGCGAACACCACCACGTGGTCTATCTGGAGGCTCAAGACGAGAGCGTGCTGGTCAGCGATCCCGTTAAGGTGGCGCGGCTAACCCACCGGTATGCGAAGATCCGATCACAGGCTCTGAGCCCGGACGACTCTGTGAGCCTCATCCAGAAGTTGGCGGGAGAAGCGCGAAATGACCAGCACCCTCCTATGGTTCAAGTCGAGCTACAGCAATGACAGTGGCGGCCAGTGCGTCGAAGCCGCTTTCACCTGGCACAAGTCCTCTTACAGCAACGCCAGCGGCGGCAACTGTGTCGAAGTCGCTTCCTGCCCCGAAACTATCCACGTCCGTGACTCCAAGCAGACCGACGGCCCCCTCCTCGCCGTAACGCCCACCGCGTGGACCACGTTCCTCACGGACGCGCGACGAGGCTGATCTCCGGCGGCCACAGCACACCCGAGCCCATCAACAGGGACGGGCCGAGGTGGAGCGGGCACACCGGCAAGGACGACCGGTTGTGCCGCCGCACCTCGAACACCGCGGGGTCCCCGCACTCGGACACCTCGCCGTAGGGCCCCCCGCACTTCTCCCGGTCGCTGCTCATGGAGAAATTCCACCGCGCCGGAACGCGGAACGCCCGCCGAGCGCGCCCATAGGGCGGACCGGCGGGCGTACCCACGTACAGACCGTGCGGCCTAGAGGAACGAGTTGATCTCGATCGTCTCGTCGCGGCCCGGGCCGACACCGATCGCGGAGATCGGCGCGCCGGACATCTCCTCCAGCGCCTTCACGTAGTTCTGCGCGTTCTTCGGCAGGTCGGAGAAGGACTTCGCCTTGGTGATGTCCTCGGACCAGCCCGGCAGGGTCTCGTAGATCGGCTTCGCGTGGTGGAAGTCGGTCTGGGAGTAGGGAAGTTCCTCGACCCGCTTGCCGTCGATCTCGTAGGCGACGCAGACCGGGATCTCCTCCCAGCCGGTGAGCACGTCCAGCTTGGTGAGGAAGAAGTCGGTGAGGCCGTTGACGCGGGTGGCGTAACGGGCGATCACCGCGTCGAACCAGCCGCAGCGGCGGTCACGGCCGGTGGTGACACCGCGCTCGCCACCGATCCGGCGCAGCGCCTCGCCGTCCTCGTCGAACAGCTCCGTCGGGAACGGACCGGCGCCCACGCGGGTGGTGTACGCCTTGAGGATGCCGATGACCCGGCTGATCTTCGTCGGGCCCACGCCCGCGCCGGTGCAGGCACCGCCGGCGGTCGGGTTGGAGGAGGTGACGAAGGGGTACGTGCCGTGGTCGATGTCGAGCAGGGTGCCCTGACCGCCCTCGAACAGCACGACCTTGTCGTCCTCCAGCGCCTGGTTGAGCACCAGGACGGTGTCGGCGACGTACGGCTTGAGCTGCTCCGCGTAGCCCAGCAGCTCCTCGACCACCTGGTCGGCGGCGATGGCGCGGCGGTTGTACAGCTTGGTGAGCATCTGGTTCTTGACGTCGAGCGCGGCCTCCACCTTCTGGGTGAGGATCGACTCGTCGTAGAGGTCCTGGACCCGGATGCCGACGCGGTTGATCTTGTCGGCGTAGGTCGGGCCGATGCCCCGGCCGGTGGTGCCGATCTTGCGCTTGCCGAGGAAGCGCTCCGCCACCTTGTCCATGCTGACGTGGTACGGCGTGATGATGTGCGCGTTACCGCTGATCAGGAGCTTCGACGTGTCGACGCCGCGCTCGTTCAGACCGCTCAGCTCGGAGAGCAGGACCGAGGGGTCGACGACGACACCGTTGCCGATGACCGGCGTACAGCTTGGGGAGAGGATTCCGGAAGGGAGGAGGTGGAGCGCATACTTCTGGTCGCCCACGACGACCGTGTGGCCGGCGTTGTTGCCGCCCTGATAGCGCACTACATAGTCCACCGAGCCACCGAGCAGGTCGGTCGCCTTCCCCTTGCCTTCGTCACCCCACTGAGCACCGAGCAGCACAAGTGCGGGCACGCGCGTACACCCCTTCCGGGCGGGGCATGTCCATGGTCGGGGTATGGGCGTACACCGCTTACCCGCGACCGCCTTTGGCCGCACGACCGTCGGACCGGATGCCCCGGAATAGACGAAGCCCCTGGCGCAATAGCGCAAGGGGCTCTTGCACAAAGATGCTACCCGAGGAAGCGAGGCAGGACCGAGGTGGCGACTTCCGCGACGTCCGATCAGCTCCTTGTGATCATCGATCCGATGGCCCGGCACACGGACGGAGAGTCCGTGCGGATAGCGAAAGACGTGCTCAGCGCGGGTGCGACGGCGAAAGTGTGTCTGCCGGACGGGCCGGAGGAATTCGCCCGTGCGCTGGGGCGACGCGGGTCGCGGCGGCCGGTGGTCATCGGGGATGATCGAGCACTTGTTCGAGCGGTGGGGTTGCTGCACCGGCATCGAGAGCTGGCCGGATGCGCGCTGTCCGTGGTGCCGGTCGGGTCGGCGGGGCTGGCGCGGTCCCTGGGGGTGCCCGGCGGGCCGGTCGCCTCCGCGCGGGCGGTGCTGGAGGGGGTGTCCCGGCAACTGGACCTCCTGGTCGACGACAGCGACGGCGTCGTGCTCGGCTCGCTGGGCATACCGCCCGCCTCCGTCCCCGCCGAACCGGTCGGCGTCGGCGCCCGGCCCTGGCTGCGCACCCTGGTCCGCACCCTCGCCGCCCGCCCGGCCCGGCTCCGGGTCGAGATCGACGGCGTCACGGTCATCGACCTCGACCGCCCGGTGGAGTCGGTCTCGGTCACGCCGGGCACGCGGGGGGTCGCGGAGGTGGAGATCCGCCCGGTGTCCCTGGGCGCCGAGTCCACCCCGCTCCGCTCCTGCGGCCGCACGGTCACCGTGACGGGCGAGGACTTCCACTACCGGGCCGACGCGGAGACCTCCGGTCCGGTGCGGCGGCGGACCTGGCGGGTGGCGGAGGGGGCTTGGGGGTTGGTGGTACCGGGGTAGCGGGGCGCGTCAGGGGCTGCGCTTGGCTCGGTGTTCACGCCAGCGTTCCATGATTCCCGCCAGGTCGTCCTCGATGAACTCGAAGAACTCCAGGGTGTCGGTGAGGCGGCGGCCGGCCGGGGTTTCGGGGCCGAGGCTGGCGATGCCTTCGCGCAAGGCGTCCTCCCAGCGTTTGATGATGGCCTCGCGGCTGGTCAGGGCCTCGTACCACTGGTCGCTGTGCACGCGGTAGCGCTCGCGGCGGGAGCCGGGCTCGCGTTCGCGGGAGACCAGGTGGACCTGGGAGAGGTAGCGCACCGCGCCGGAGACGGCCGCCGGGCTGATCCGCAGCAGTTCGCCCAGCTCCGCCGAGGTGAGCGTCCCGGTGTCGGAGGCCAGCAGGGCAGCGAAGACCCGCGCGGGCATGCGCGGCACCCCCGCCTCCACCAGTTGGGCCGCGAACCGCTCCACGAACCGCGACACCGACTCCGGATCGCGCCCGTCCCCACTCTCCACGCTCGCCTCCGTCATGCCCTCACCCTAACTCGAATTCATACACTTCCTTAACTTCACAAATTTCTGAAGGAAGCGTACGTTCAGAATCATGACCAAGGCAATCACGGTCTCGGGGCTGCACAAGTCCTTCGGCCGTACCCACGCCCTGACCGGCCTCGACCTCGAAGTCGAGGCCGGCGAGGTGCATGGCTTCCTCGGCCCCAACGGCGCCGGCAAGTCCACCACCATCCGCGTCCTCCTTGGCCTGCTCCGCGCCGACTCCGGCGCCGCGCAGATCCTCGGCCGCGACCCGTGGGCCGACGCGGTCGAGATCCACCGGCGCATCGCGTACGTCCCCGGGGACGTGACGTTGTGGCGCGGCCTGTCCGGTGGCGAGGTCATCGACCTCTACGGCCGCCTGCGCGGCGGGCTGGACGCGCGGCGCCGTGCCGAACTGACCGCCCGCTTCGAGCTGGACCCCACGAAGAAGGGCCACACCTACTCCAAGGGCAACCGGCAGAAGGTCGCCCTGGTCGCGGCCTTCGCCTCCGAGGTGGACCTGCTGATCCTGGACGAACCGACCTCGGGGCTGGACCCGTTGATGGAGGAGGTCTTCCAGGCTTGTGTCCGCGAGGAGCGGGAGCGGGGCCGTACCGTCCTGCTCTCCTCGCACATCCTCAGCGAGGTGGAGTCCCTGTGCGACCGGGTGAGCATCGTGCGGAAGGGGCGCACGGTGGAGAGCGGGTCGCTCGCGGAGCTGCGGCATCTGACGCGGACGAGTGTGAGTGCGGAGGTTTCTTCGGCGGTGGCGTTGGAGGGGCTGGCCGGGGTGCACGGCCTGGAGGTGCGGGGGGCTCGGGTGCGGCTTCAGGTGGACACCGCTGAACTTGGCGGTGTGCTGCGGGTGTTGAGCGCCGCTGGGGTGCGGTCGCTGACGTGTACGCCGCCGACGCTGGAGGAGTTGTTCCTGCGGCACTACGAGTCTGCGGACGCGGTGGAGGTTGGCGTCCGATGAGCGCGCTGGCGGGTACCGGGGTGCTGTTCCGCTTCGCGCTGCGGCGGGACCGGGTGCTGATTCCGGTGTGGATCGGCGTGAACGCCCTGATGGTGCTGTCCATGCCGGGAACCCTCAGGGGGCTGTACGCCACGGACGCCGAACGCGCGTCCCTGCGTTCCCAGGTGGCCGGCAACGCCTCCCTGCGGGCCCTGACAGGGCCCGTACTGGACGATTCCCTAGGGGGCCTGACCGCCTGGCGCGTCGGGGTGTACGCGGGGCTCCTGGCCGCCGTGATGAGCCTCCTGATCGTCATCCGGCACACGCGGGACGAGGAGGAGAGCGGACGCCTGGAGGTCGTCGCCTCCGGCGCGGTGGGACGGCGGGCTCCGCTGAGTTCCGCGCTGCTGGCGTCTTTGGCGGCGAACGGGGTGCTGGCGGGGGTGCTGGTCGCGGGGCTGGCGTCGCTGGGTCTGTCGGGTGCGGTTGCCCTGGGGCTCGCGGTGGGGCTGGTCGGTCTGGTGTTCGCGTCGGCTGCCGCGGTGGCGGCTCAGCTCACGGAGAGTGCGCGGTTGGCGCGGGGGTTGACGTCGGGCCTGCTGGGCGCCGCCTTCGTGCTCCGGGCGGCGGGCGACTCGGGCTCCTCTTGGCTGACCTGGGCTTCGCCGCTGGGATGGCTGGAGAAGGTGCGGGCGTTCGCGGGGGAACGGTGGTGGGTGCTGGGGTTGTTGGCCGCTGCCTGTGTTGTCCAGGGTGCGGTGGCCTACGGTCTGGCCGGCCGCCGCGACCTCGGCATGAGCTTCCTCCCCACCCGGCCGGGCCCCGCCGTGGGCCGCCTGGGCAGCGCGGGCGCCCTCGCCTGGCGTCTCCAGCGGGGCGGGCTGTTCGGCTGGAGCATCGGCTTCTTCCTGGCGGGCGTGATCTACGGCAGCCTGACGGAGGGAGCGGCGGACCTGGTGTCGGGGAACTCGGGTGCGCGTGCGGTCCTGGAGCGGATGGGGGGCCGGGCGGGGGTCACGGACACGTTCCTCTCCGCGATGATCGGCATGCTGGGGCTGGTGGCCGCGCTGTACGTGGTGGGGGCGGTGCTCCGGCTCTCCGCGGAGGAGTCCTCGGGCCGAGCGGAACCCTTGCTGGCATGTGCGGTGAGCCGCCTCCGCTGGGCGGCGGGCCACTTGGTGATCGCCTTCGGCGGCGTCGGCGTCCTGATGCTGCTGGCGGGGCTGGGCTTCTGGGCGGGGTACGGGGCCCGTCCCGGCGCGGTTCTGGGTGCGTGCCTCCTCCAGGTAGCGGCCGCGTGGACGCTGGGGGCGGTGACGGTACTGCTCTACGGGTTCGTCCCTAGGGCGGCTGTGGCGGGATGGGCTGTGGCGGGCGCGGTCCTGCTGATCGGCTGGGTCGGCCCAGCGCTGGACGCTCCGGGATGGCTGCTGAACCTCTCCCCCTACAGCCACCTGCCCAAGCTGCCGGGGGCGGAGATGGAGTGGGGACCGGTTTCCGTACTGGTGGGGGTGGCGGCGGCGCTGACGGGGGCGGGGGTTCTGGGGCTGCGCCGGCGGGACTTGGCGGGCTGAGATCACGTACGGGTGGTGCTCCGAGGGAGGCGGGGGTTCTCTCGCGCGTGTAATTCGGGGCCGGGTTGGAGGGGACGTGGCCCGAGTGATCGGTTTCCGTCTTTTGGGCGATGGGATCAGGCCGTTCCTCCTCAGCGGCGGGCGGGGGCTGCTACCTGTGAGGGGGCGGCGGAATCTAGGGGGACGCATGAAGGCGAAGCTGATGGTGGCCGGAACGGTCATGGCGGGGCTCGTGCTCAGCGGGTGTGCCGTGCAGGACAAGTCGGCGACCTCGCGGTACGGGATCGACGCGGAGGTGACCGCGTTGAGTGTGACGACCAAGGGCGGCAACATCGACGTCGTCCCTGGTGACGGCACCGGCGCCCGGGTCACGGAGAAGATCCGGTATGCCAACGACAAGCCGCGTACCGAGCACTCCGTGAGCAACGGCCGCCTCACCCTCACGGCACCTCGCTGCGACGACTGCGGCGTGAACTACACCGTCTCCGTACCCCCCGGCACGATCCTGACCCTGGACACCGAGGGCGGCAACATCACCGTCCGCGAGGTCAACGGCGCGATGAAGGCGCGGACGGGCGGCGGAAACGTACGCGTGACCGACACCGCCCCCAAGACCCTCTCCGCCCGGACCGACGGCGGAAACATCGAGGCGTCCCTGACGAAGCCCCCCACCACCCTCACCGCGGAAACAGGCGGCGGCAACGTCAAGGTCACCCTCCCCCGCACCCCCTACGCCGTCGACGCCACCACCAGCGGCGGCCGCAACACCGTCTCGGTCCCCACCGACCCTTCCTCCCCCCACCACGTGACCATCCGCACGGGCGGCGGAAACATCGACGTCAACCAGACGCCCGACTCGTAGGAGTGAAGCTTGCGGCGGCGGGCCGGCAGGGCAAATACCTTTGCGGTGCCAACGCCGGGTCGCCAAGACTGTGCCGATGCTGATCCGACGAGAAGAGCCCGCCGACGAGCACGCGGTACGCGCGGTCACCGCCGCCGCGTTCGCCAAGCCGGAAACGCCGGTCCCCGTGGAGGTCGGTCTCCTCGATCGGTTGCGGACCTGCGGGGCATGGCTCCCGGAACTGTCGCTGGTCGCGATCGGTGACCAGGGGGAGATCGTCGGGCACGTCGTCTGCACGCGCGGGCACGTCGAAGCCCACCCGGTCCTCGCGCTCGGCCCGCTCAGTGTGCATCCGGAGCACCAACGCCGTGGCGTGGGCCTGGCGCTCGTCCATTCCGTACTGGGTGCGGCGGACGCGACCGGCGAACCTCTCGTCGCGCTGCTCGGCAACCCCGCGTACTACAGCCGCTTCGGCTTCCGGGCCGGCACGCAGTACGGCGTCACCCCTCCCGATCCCGGCTGGGGCGCCCACTTCCAGGTCCGCACCCTGACCACGCACGAACCGGCCCTGCGGGGCGCCTTCACCTACCCCGAACCCTTCAACAACCTCTGACCCCCGCAACCCGGCGACGCGGCCCGGATCATCCCAAGACCGGCTCCGCCACGGCCGCCGCCCCGTACCCGGCGAGGTACAGCCGCAGCCGCGTCACATCCTCGGCCTCCACGAACACCCGCCGCCCCCACCACTCCCCCAGCCGAGCGGCCACGTCGACCAACCGTCGCCGCTCCTCGGGCGAGTGCGCCGGATACCGCACCCACCCCCGCTCAGAGATCACATTCCCCAACTCCCGGAACAGGAGCTCCCGATAACGCCGTTCCTCCTCATCGGTGAGCAAAGCCTCCGAATCCTCAGAACTCGGCACCTGAACTTCGAGAAACTCCCGCACTGCCCCACACTCCACAATCCCCGGACCCCACCGAATTCCCCGAGAGTACTTTCCGCGACGGCTTGCCGGAGGCACCCGCACCCGCCCCGGTGGCGTGTTCACCTGCTCGCACCGTGAGCCCATCGTGGGGCAGTACGGCACGCTGATCGTCCAGGGCACCCGGCCCTCAGGCGACAGTCACCTTCAGCTCCTCCAACCCCCGCATCACGAACCCCGGCTTTCGGGGTGGGGCCGAGGCCAGGGTCAGGGTGGGGGCCTGCTCAAGGAGCGCGCGCATGGATGCCCCCAGCTCCAGGCGGGCCAAGGCCGCGCCGATGCAGTAGTGGGTGCCTGCGCTGAAGGAGACGTGGGGGTTGTCCCTGCGGGTGAGGTCCAGGCTCGTCGGGTCGTCGAAGACACGCTCGTCGTGGTTCGCCGAGCCGAAGAGGAGGGCGAGTTCGGCGCCTCGGGGGATCGTCGTGCCGGCGATGTCGATGTCATCCAGGACCCAGCGTTCGAAGAGCTGGAGGGGAGTGTCGTAGCGGAGCAACTCCTCCACCGCCGTGGGGATCAGGGCGGGGTCCGCGCGGAGGGCGGAGAGTTGGGCGGGGTGCTCGAACAACGCCAGCCAGCCATTGGTCGTGGCGTTCACCGTCGCCTCGTGGCCCGCGTTCAGCAGCAGGACCGCCGTGGAGATCATCTCCTGCTCGGTGAGCCGGTCATCCTCGTCGTGGGCCGCGATCAGGGCCGTGATCAGGTCGTCCCTAGGGGCCGAGCGGCGCGCGGCGATGAGGCCCCTCAGGTACTCCGAGAACTCCACCGACGCCCGTACCGCCCGCGCGGCCACCTCCGGGGACGGGTTCAGCTCGTACATCCCGCAGATGTCCGCCGACCAGGGCCGCAGCGGTGCCCGGTCCGCCTCCGGGATGCCCAGGAGTTCCGCGATGACCGCGACCGGGAGGGGTTCCGCCACGTCCGCCAGCAGGTCGCCGCCGCCCGCCCTGACCAGACCGGCCACGAGGGAGTCCGCCAGCCCGTGCACATACCCCCGCAGTCGCTCCACCGTGCGCGGGGTGAACGCCTTGGAGACCAGGCGCCGGATGCGGGTGTGGTCCGGCGGCTCCAGGTCGAGCATGCCGTGGTCGTTGAGCGTGTGGAACGGCTCGTGCTCGGGCGGGGGCGCGGTCCGGCCGAACTCCTCGTGCGTGAACCGGTGTTGGTACGTACGCCCCAGCCGCCGGTCCCGCAGCAGCGCCGACACGTCGGCATGGTGCGGCACCAGCCACTGGTCCGTCGGCTCGTACCTGATCACCCGCCCGCGTGCCCGCAGCTCGGCGTAGGCCGGGTAGGGGTCGGCGAGGAACTCCGGTGACCAGGGGTCGAAGGTGGTGCCCATGGGGGGACGCTAGTCCGTGCGGGCCCCACCGGGGTAGATGACATGTGTCATCCCCAGGACATGCCCCTCGGCACTGCCCCTGGGGCCCCCGTCTTCCTAGACTCGTCCCATGTTCAAATCCCGCAAACCCGGACAGGACGACGCCTGGGAAGGCGTCGTCACCGACAAGTCGCGTGGCATGCTCGACGGCTCGAACATGTATCACTTCGTCGAACTCCGCCTGACCGACGGCGAGTCCACGAAGGTGCGGATCGGCCGCCGCCTCTGGAAGGACGTGGCCGTCGGCGACCGGCTCGTCAAGCGGCCCGGCACCGACCCGGTCAAGGCATAGCTTTAAAAGGCCAGTTGGGCGATCTCCTCCGCCACCACCGCGCACGCGTCCGCCGCCGGGTCGATCAGCGGGAAGTGGCCGATGTCCTCCAGCAGCGTGACTCCCACGACCTCACCCGCCCTGGCCGCCGCGTCCGCGAAGGACTCCGCCACCTCGTAGGGGACATCCCGGTCGGTACGGCCCTGCACCAGGGTCGTGGCGATACCCGTCGGGAGGAGCAGCGCTGGGTCCGCGTGCGGAACACGCTCCGCGAACGAGTGCTGTCCGCCGAGGAGTTGGACCGCAGCTTCGTCGCAGACCTCCAGCTTCTCCGCCAGCCCCAGATCCGCGATCGGCGCCAGCGCGACGACCCCCCGCAGCGGCGCCGGCCGGTCGGTGCGCCAGGGCGAGTCCGCCGGCAGGACGTGTCGCGCGGCCGCCCACAGCGCGAGGTGCCCGCCCGCCGAGTGCCCGGTGAGCACCATGCGCCGGGCGTCCGCGCTCGGCAGCGCCTCGCGGGCCAGCTCCGGCAGCGCGTCCAGCGCGGTGGCGACGTCGTCGAAGGTCTCCGGCCAGCGGCCCGCCGGCGGTACGGAAGAAGGCTCCGCGCCCGTGTTCTGCGCCGGGATGTCCGGCCCACCGCGCCGGTACTCCACATTGGCGACGGCGAACCCGCGCCGTGCCAGGAAGTCCGCGAACGGCGTGATGTGCCGCCGGTCGTACCGCGCCCGCCACGCCCCGCCGTGCAAAACCACGACCAGCGGCGCGGACGCCGCCCCGGTGCGCGGCGCATAGAAGTCGATCACCTGGTCGGGGTGGTCCCCGTAGGGGGCGCTCGCGTCGGGGTCGACCGGCGGATGGGAGAACGCCGACTCCTCCTCGGCGGCGGCACGGGCTGCGCTTGCGTCCTCCGGCATGCTCCAACCTTCCAGCTACGTAAGGGGTTTGGCGGACCAGGGCCAGAGTGGGGATTCGGCCGTTGGCCGGGACGGTATCAGGCCCGTGACGTGCGCGGACACGGGGATGTCACCCAGGGTGAGGCAAAAGGGGGCTGTGCGGAGTTCGTCCCTCCGCACAGCCCCCCGGCGCCCCGCGCGTACGCCTACGCCAGCACCTCTCCGAGCACCCGCGCCGCCCGCTCCGCGTCCGCGAAACCGACGTACAGCGGGGTGAAGCCGAAGCGCAGCACGTCCGGGTGGCGGAAGTCGCCGACCACACCCCGGTCGATCAGCCGCTTCATCACGTCACCGGCGTCCGCGCAGCGCAGCGCGACCTGGCTGCCCCGCTCCTCGTGCCGCAGCGGCGTCACGCACTCCACCCGGCCGGGCTCGGTGTACGCGCGCACGCAGTCCAGGAAGAAGTCGGTCAGGGTCAGCGACTTCGCCCGCACGGCGTCCACCGAGACCCCGTCCCAGACCTCCAGTGCCGCTTCGAGCGCCAGCATGGAGAGGATGTCCGGCGTGCCGACCCGCCCGCGCCGCGCGCCAGGCACCGGGGTGTACTCGGGGTTCATCCCGAAGGGTTCGGCGTGCGAGTTCCACCCCGGCAGGGGCGAGTCGAAACGGTCCTGGAGGTCGCTGCGGACGTACAGGTACGCGGGCGAACCGGGGCCGCCGTTCAGGTACTTGTAGGTGCAGCCGACCGCCAGGTCCACCCCGTGCGCGTCCAGTCCGACCGGCAGCGCGCCCGCGCTGTGGCATAGGTCCCAGACGACCAGGGCACCGGCGTCGTGGACGGCCGCCGTCAGCGCGGGCAGGTCGTGCAGTCGGCCGGTGCGGTAGTCGACGTGGTTCAGCAGGACCGCGGCCGTGCGCGGGCCGAGGGCGGCCGGGATCTCGGCGGGGGTCAGCGCGCGGAGGGTGCAACCCGTCATCCTCGCGGCCGAGGTGGCGATGTACCCGTCCGTGGGGAACGTCGTCGCGTCGACCAGGATCTCGTCCCGGCCCTCCCCTGCCATGCGGACGGCGGCCACAAGTGCCTTGTAGACGTTGACACTTGTCGAGTCGCCGACCACGACTTGCCCCGGTGCCGCACCGATCAGGGGCGCGATCCGGTCCCCGATCCGCTCCGGCGCGGTCCACCAGCCGGACTCGTCCCAGGAGCGGATGCGCAACTCGCCCCACTGGCGGGCCAGTACGTCCCGCATCCGGTCGGGTACGTGTGCGGGGAGCGCGCCGAGCGAGTTGCCGTCCAGGTACACACCCTCGTCGAGGACGAACCGGTCGCGCAGTCCGGCGAGCGCGTCGGCCGCGTCCAACTCCTTGGCACGCAGAGCCAGTTCCGTACGGTCAGACATGGGACCTCGCCGTCCACAGCTCGGGGAACACGTTCTTGCGGGCCCGCTTCTCCAGCCAGGCCACTCCGGCGGAGCCGCCGGTGCCGGCCTTCGAGCCCATCGCGCGGCGGGTCGCCACCAGGTGGTCGTTGCGCCATCGCCACACCAGTTCGGCGACGTTCGTCAGCGCCTCCCCGAGGCGGGCGAGGTCGGTGTCGGGGTCACCGGAGTACACGGCCGTCCAGGCGGCCTCGACCGCGTCGACGGGCTCGTACCGCTGGGACACGTCCCGGTTCAGCACCTCGGCCGGGATCGCGTGGCCGCGGCGGGCGAGCAGGCGTACCGCCTCGTCGTACAGGCTCGGCTCGCACAGCGCCTTCTCCAGCTCGGCGTACGTGCGGGGGGTGCCGCGGTGCGGGACGAGCATCGACGCGGACTTCTCACCGAGCAGGAACTCCATGCGGCGGTACATCGCCGACTGGAACCCCGAACCCTCCCCCAGGGCGGACCGGTACGAGTTGAACTGAGCCGGGGTGAGCTGGGCCAGCGGACGCCAGGAGGCGTTCAGCGCGTCCAGCTCGCGTACGGAACGCTTCAGCGCGGCGATCGCGGTGGGCACGTCGTCCGAGCGGAGCGCCTTCGCGGCGGTCTCCCACTCGTGTGTGATCACCGTGAACCACAGCTCCATGACCTGGGTCGTGACCAGGAAGACCATCTCTCCGGGGTCGTCGGAGAGGGTGTGCTGGAGGTGGGTGAGCACGTCGGCCCGGACGTAGTCCTCGTACGGCGTCGTACCGGCGAAGTCGAGATGCGGGGTCTCGGGCTCAGCGGCCTCTTCGGCGGCCTGGGAAGGGGGGTGAGCCTGATGGGACATCGCTGTCTCCTGTTTGAACTCCGGGTAGCGGTCCGCCCCTGCCGATGCCGGCACGGGGGCCCCGGTCCCCAGACGGAATCCTCCGCAATCGCATGGGATACGGCAAGGCGGGGCGCTGTGCTGACCTTGGCGGGGTGGCCTGCGGCGCGTGGTGGGGCGGCTTGCTGGCCGTGGCGGGGCGGCTTGCTGGCCGTAAACGACCGTTCTTTTCCTGAATGAGATCACCTATGGTCGCGGGCGGGGCGGGAGTGCCGGTCGGTGTCATGGGGGCACGGGGGATTGCGGGCTCGCGCGTATCGGGGGAGGGGTGCGGGCTGTGCTGTGCGCTTTTGTGGGGGCGGGGTCGTGACCTCGCTGGAGGTCCGTACGCGGCTTACCGGGGTTCCCGTACGGGGCCTCAGGGGTGGGCCCCTGTGGGTGGTGCCGGTGCTGTGGACCGCGGGGCTCGGGCTGTGGGGGCTGTCGCGGGAACACAGCGTGTGGCGGGACGAGGCGGCGACCTGGCAGGTGGCCCGGCGCTCCACGGCCGACATCTGGCACCTGCTCGAGCAGGTCGACGCCGTACACGGCCTGTACTACCTGCTGATGCACGCCCTCTTCACCTGCTTGGGCCCCGGCACCACGACCCTCCGCCTGCCCTCCGTACTGGCCGTCGCGGTCGCGGCGGGCTGCGTCACGGTCATCGGACAACGGCTGGCCGGGAACTGGGCCGGGCTGGGCGCCGGAATGGCCCTCGGGCTGCTCCCGGCCGTGCAGTTCCACCTCCAGGAGGGCCGACCGTACGCGCTGGTCATGGCGGGCTCGGCGGTCTCGACACTGCTCCTGGTGGTGCTGCTGGAGCGTCCCGCTTCCTGGCGCTGGGCCGCGTACGGCGTGACGGTCCTGCTGTGCGGGCTGCTGAACTGGCTCGCGCTGCTGGTGCTGGTCGCGCACGGGGTGACGCTGTGCTGGACGCGGGCGGGGCGGGGTACGTGGGTCCGCTGGGCGGTGGCTGCAGGGGGCGCCGTTTCCGGAACGGCACCACTGATCCTCTTCAGCCGGGGCCAGTCGGAGCAGATCTCCTGGATACCGCCCCTGACCTGGCACATGCTGATCGGCCCGGCGATCCTGCTGGCGATCGGCACCCTAGGGGCTCTCCTGGACCGCCCGCTCCCCGGCGGACCCTCGGTCGCCTCGGTGGGCCTCCCCCTACTGGCGGTCCCCCTCCTCGCCCTGACAGGGATGTCCCTGATCAAGCCCCTGTTCCTGGACCGCTACATCCTCTTCGGCCAGCTCGGCCTGACTCTGCTGATCGGCACGGCACTGGGCCGGGCGATCGACGCGACGGCCCCCCGCTTCCCAAGGACCGCACGGCTGATCCTCCCGTTGGCACTTCTGTCGGCTCTTGGGGCCCTTCTCCCCTACTCCCTGGCCAAACGCTCCCCCGAGAGCCGCGTGGACGACGTCCTGTCGGCCGCCGACCGCGTCCACCACCTGAAGCACCCCGGAGACGCGGTCCTCTTCATCCCGGCGGCCCGCCGAGACACGGCCCTGGTCTCCCCCGACGCCTTCACAGGGCTGCGGGACATAGCCCTGGCGGAGTCCCCGGTGGCGTCGGGCACCCTGAAGGGCGTGGAGGCGGAGCCGTCCCGCATCCGCACGGCCATGCTCCGCTCCGACCGAATCCTGCTGGTCACAGACGCGCCGGGCGTGGCGAAACGGGACTCGGCCCGCCGGGACAAGGCCAAGAGGGCCGCACTCCGGAGCTGCTTCACCCCGGTTGCGGACGAGACAGTGCGCGGCCGCCGAGTGACGGTCTACGAACGCCTCCCCGAGCCCGGTCAGAGCTCATCCCCTAGTGGCAGACTTCAGCCATGACTACGCACAAGAACCTGCTCGGCGGCCCGGACCCGACGCACCTGCCCGAGAACGAAGAGGCGTACCGCCTGCTGGACCAGGACTCCCTGGCCCCGGCCGAGGTCGTGGCGAAGTACCCCACGTTCTCCCTGGCCTGGGCGATGCTCGCGGACGACGCCTTCGAGGCCGGCCGCGTGGTCGAGTCGTACGCCTACGCCCGCACCGGCTACCACCGCGGCCTCGACGCCCTCCGCCGCGCCGGCTGGAAGGGCCACGGCCCCATCCCCTGGTCCCACCACCCCAACCGAGGCTTCCTCCGCTGCCTCGCCGCCCTGGCCCGCGCGGCCGACGCGATCGACGAAAAGGAAGAGGCCGACCGCTGCTGGCAGTTCCTGCAGGACAGCAGCGAGGAGGCTTACGCGGAGCTGCGGCGGTAGGCTCCGCCGTTCGGCGGGGGGGCTTGACTCCGGCCGGGGGGGGCTGACTCGTGTGGAGTGACGCAGACGAGTCGGCTCCGCCGGGGCGGCGTCCCCGGGCCTGCGCGTGCGGCTTCAGTGCCGCGATGAGTGTGGGACCTCCAGCTTCGGACCGCTCACAGCCCGTTTCTGCCAGGCCGAGGTATAGGCACCCTGCGTCTCGATGGTCAGCGGGTGATCGGACCCGAACCGCTCCAGGCACAGAGCCAAGTTCTGCTTGAACAACATGATGGCGTGATCCGGTTCGCCGGCCTCGCGGTGGGCGACGGCAAGGTTGTTGCGGCTGATGACGGTGCGGGGATGATCGGGACCGAGAATCCGCGCGCCGTCGGCGAGATTCTGATCGAACAGGGTGACAGCCCGGGCAAGGTCACCGGCACGCTGGTAGGCGGCTGCGAGGTTGTTGCGGCTGGCGAGAGTGTGGGGGTGATCGGGACCGAGGATCCGGACACGATCTTCGAGGTTACGTTCGTGGAGGGCGACAGCCCGGGCAACGTCACCGACATCCTGATAAGCGTCGGCGAGGTTGTTGCGGCTGGCGAGAGTGTGAGGGTGATCGGGACCGAGGATCCGGACACGATCTTCGAGGTTACGTTCGTGGAGGGCGACAGCCCGGGCAACGTCACCGACATCCTGATAAGCGTTGGCGAGGTTGCTGCGGGTGATGAAGGTGTGCGGGTGGTCGGGGCCGAGCACTCGGGCAAAGTCTTCGAGGTTCTGTTCGTGGAGCTCGATGGCGCGGATCGCATCGCCGGAGCCCTGGTAGGCGTTGGCCAGGTTGTTGCGGCTTATGAGCGTGTCCGGGTGGTCGTTGCCCAGCGCCCGTTCATAGCTGCTGTTGGCACGTTGGAGAGTGCTGGTCGCGCGTCTGATCAGGCCCTGATCCCTGAGGTAGAGCCCTGTTTCGTTCAGGATGTGGGCGGTTCTGGTGGTGTCGGTTTCCTCGGCGGCGTGTCCGGTGAGGGCGTCGATGTGGGGAAGGAGCGTGCGCCACTCGGGCCAGGTGGCAGGGTCGGTCCATTGCTGCGGCAGCGCGGTGTCGAGGTTGGTGGTGGCCAGTGTGCGGGCCTGGTCGATGAGGTCGGGTGTGCGGTGGGGGTTGGTGGGGTCGGGGGTGCGGGCGAGGGCCTGGACGAGGCGGTGGACGGCGATCGTTCCGGTGTCGAGGTCGGGCGTGATCATGTTGTAGGCGCTGAGGAGGCCGAGCGCGGTGTCCAGGGCGGGCTGGTCCACGAGCCCCGCGCATAGGTGGAGGGGGATGTCCTCCGGGGCGTACCACGCGAGGGCGCGTAGGAGGTCGATGGCTTCGGGCTGCTGGGTGGCGGCGCGGTCGAGGGTGATGTCCCAGACCCGGGCGACGGTCCGTTCCGCGCGGGTGGTCGCACCTCCGCGCTCGTACATCTTGGCGGGGTGCTCGGCGAGAAGTTGGAGATAGGTGCGCGGGGTGGTGAAGGGGTTCTGGGCGACGTAGGCGCCGGCCTGCTCGATGGCCAGGGGGAGATGGCCCAGTTCTTCGCAGAGTTCTGAGGCACCGTCGAGGTTCCGGGGGCCCTTGCGGGTGATGATCGAGGTGATCAGGGCCAGGGACTCCTCCGCGTCCAGGACGTCGAGTCGGACCAGGGTGACGTCCTCCTCCCATCCCTCGGCGAGCCGGCTGGTGATCAGGAAGCGTCCGCCCGGGGCGCGGTCGAGCAACGGGGCTATGTCGGCGGGGTCGTTGACGTTGTCGAGGATGACCAGCCAGCCGGTGTGACTGGCCAACCACTGCAAACCCCACTCGGCTAGCGCTTCAACGGGCAGCACCTTGGACGCCGGCTGCAGAGCGACGGCCAACTCAACGAGTCCCTGCGCGACACCGGCGGGGCTGTCGGCGGTGACCCAGCGCACCGGGCGGCAGCCATGCTCTCGGGTCTCGGCCCAGTGCGCGGCGAGCGTGCTCTTCCCGACACCGCCCAGCCCGTGCAGGGCCTGCACCAGCACCGCCCCCGGCCGGCTCAAGAAACCGTCCAGACGCCCGAGTTCATTCTTACGTCCGACGAAGCTGCTCCGGTGGCGGGGGAGGTTACTCATCCCCTCATGAGCCGGAACCTGCGACGGCGGGCGCAGCGCGTCGGCGGGCAACTCCACGCGGGAGGTGTAGTTGCCGGACACGGCCATGCTGTACGACCCGACCGCCGTGGCATCACCGGTGTCCGAGGCGACCGGTCCCACGCCGTCGAAGTCCGCGCTCATACGCACCCCCACTTGTGATTCGCGGCCGCTGTGCCCATCCGCTGTCGACGCTGCACCCCTTCAGTCCCGCGACGCACGTCCCAACTCCAGCTTCGGGCCGCTCACAGCCCGCTTCTGCCATGCCAACGCGTAGGCGTGCTCAGCCCTTGTGGTCAGCGAATGATCAGTCCCGAATCGCTCCCGGCAAAAGGTCACGTTTTGCAAGAGCAGCGTGATGGCGTACTCGAGATTGCCGACCGCACGGTGGACAAGGGCGAGATTGTTGCGAGCGGTGAGGGTGTCAGGGTGGTCCGGGCCGACGATCCGAACGAACTCTCGGAGATTCTGCTCAAGAAGGTGGAGGGCGCGAGTGACGTCGTCGGCGCCCCCGTAAGCGTTGGCGAGGTTGTTACGAGTAACGAGCGTTTGGGGATGGTCGAGGCCGAGGACCCGCCTGCAATCGTCGAGGGTCTGCTCAAGGAGGGAGATGGCACGCGTCGAGTCGTCGGCGCCTCGGCGAGCCGCAGCGAGGTTGTTGCGCGCGGCGAGGGTTTGAGGGTGGTCGGGACCCAAGATCCGGGTGCAGTCTTTCTGAGCCTGTTCAAATAGCGGGATTGCGCGGGTGGGGTCACCAGCGTCCAGGTAGGCGTTGGCCAGATTGTTGCGAGTACTGAGCGTATAGGCGTGATCAGGGCCCAGGACCCGGTTGCAGTCTTCAAGGTTCTGCTGGTGAAGGGTGGCGGCGCGGGCGGGCTCGCCAGCGGCCTGGTAGGCGTTGGCCAGATTGTTGCGACTGCTGAGCGTATGAGGATGGTCCGGGCCGAGAACCCGGATACGGTCTTCGAGGTTCTGCCGGTGGAGAGCGATGGCCTGGGTGGTGTCGCCAGCGGCCTGATAGGCATTGGCGAGGTTGTTGCGCGTAGTGAGGGTGTTCTGGTGATCGGGGCCCAGGACCCGGATACGGTCTTCGAGGTTCTGTTGATGCAGCGGGATGGCCCGGGTGGGGTCGCCAGCGTCCAGATAGGCGCTGGCTAGGTTATTTCTGATGGTGAATATGCCTGGTGCGTCGTCACCCGAAATCCGTTCGTGGCTGACCTGGGCGCGGCGCAGAGCGCTGATGGCGCGGGTGGTGAGGCCCTGATCTTTGAGGTAGAGCCCGGTCTGGTTGAGGATGCGGGCGGTGGTGAGGTCGGGGCACTCGTCGGTGCGTTGGGTGAGGGCCTCGATGTGGGGAATCAATGCGCGCCATAGAGACCAGGTGGTCGGGTCGTCCCACTCCTGAGGCAAGGCCGTGTTGATGTTGGCGGTCGCGCTCGCACGACCCCGCTCAATGAGGTCCGCTGAGCGGTGAGGGCTCGTCGGGTCCGGGGTCCGGGCGAGCGCCTGGACCAGGCGGTGGACGGCGATCGTGCCCGTGGCGGGGTCCGGAGTGACCATGCTGTACGCCGTCAGCAGACCGAGGGCCTGGTTCGTCTGGACCGGCGTGCCCTCGGGAAGGTTGGCCAGGGAGGCCGGGATGGCTTCGGGGGCGTACCAGGCCAGGATGCGGAGCAGGTCGACGGCCAGGGGCTGGCGGGATGCGATGTGGTCGAGGGTGATGGTCCAGACACGGGCTACGGTCCGCTCGTCCGGAGTCGTGGCTCCCGCCTGCTCGTACATCTCGGCAGGGTGTTCCGTGAGGAGTTGGAGGTAGGTGCGGGGAGTCGTGAAGGGGGTCTGGGCGATGTAGGCGCCCGCCTGCTCGACGGCGAGGGGCAGGTGCCCCAGCTCCTCGCACAGTTCCGCGGCGCCGTCCAGGTCGCGGGGGCCCTTGCGGGTGATGATCGAGGAGATCAGGTCCAGGGACTCGTCCGGCGCCAGTACATCGAGGCGGACCAGCGCGACGTTGCCGCCCCACCCGTCCCCGAGGCGACTGGTGATCAGGAATCGGCCGCCCGGTGCCCGGCTGAGGAGCGGAGCGATGTGCGCGGGGTCGTTGACGTTGTCGAGGACGACCAGCCATCCGGTGTGGCTGGCCAGCCACTGCACCCCCCACTCGGCCAGCGCGTCGACGGGCAACACCTTCAGCGCGGGCTGGAGGGCGACGGCGAGGTCGGCGAGCCCCTGCTGGACACCGGCCGGACTGTCGGCGGTGAACCAGCGCACCGGTCGGCGCCCGTGCTCGTGGGTCTCGGCCCAGTGCGCGGCGAGCGTGCTCTTGCCGATGCCGCCCAGCCCGTGCACCGCCTGCACCAACGCCACGCCGGGCTGGGCCAAGGCGGCGTCGAGGCGGTCAAGTTCGCCGTCCCGGCCGACGAAGTGGTCAGGCCGCCAGGGCAGGTCGTTCAGCCCGTCCCGGGCGTCCACTTCCGACGCCGGACGCAGCGCGTCGGCCGGCAGCTCGGTGCGGGCGTTGTAGATGCCGCTCACCGCCACGCTGTGCGGCGCGCTGGCCGTGGCCGCACCCGTGTCACTGGCGACCTGCCCCGGCTCGCCGGCCCCCGGACCAGCCGAAGCACCCGCCGACACGGCCCGCAGCGACCCCGCCCCACCTCCGGTCAGGGCCCGCTCCTCGTCGAAGTCCGCTCTCACACCCGCTGCCTCTGCCTCAGCGGTCGTGGACGATCCCGGAGACGGCGCTGGAGCCCGCCCCGGTCGCTTCGGCGTCACCGGTGTTCGCGGCCCGCGCCGGTCCTCCGGTCGCTTCCCCAGTCCGCTTGATGCCGGTCACCGCACTGCCCCCCTCCCGTGCGGTCGCCTTGCCGGTCCCCACGACCGCGTCGCCCGTCGTCTCGGCGACGAACGCCAAGAGCGACCGCAGCTCGCCCACCACCTGATCGCGCTCCGCCTCGTCGAGGTTCTCCAGCAGTCCCTCGAACCGGGCCTGCCACGCCCCCTCCTGGCGGGCCCGCTGCGCCGGCGCTTCCTCGCCTCCGGCGGTCAGGACCTGGGCGGTGTGGTCCAGGCGTTCCAGCTCCGCCGCCTCACGCCGCGCGTCACCCCGGCCGAACAGCGCCGCGACCCGCCCTCGGAACCCGTTCCACGCGTCCGTACCCGCCGCCTGCACCACCGCACTGCCACCGGCCGCAGCCAGCGCCGTCATCGCCTCGAACAACATGATGTCGTCCCCCCTCGTCCGTGCCCACCGTGGTTTCGTGGGCTATCACGCTAGACACTCGTCCACAGTTGCGGCAGCCCGTTGAAGCAACCCGATCGAGTGCAGCGCCCCCCTGTCGCCGCTCATCCCCTGGATGCCGGCTCCGCCTCCCCGCTCTCCAGCGGTGGAGTCGTGATGCTGCCGTGGGTCCTGCATTCCGGGTGGGGGCAGTTCGGGGTGGGGCGGTGGCGGATCAGGGTGGCGGAGAGGGCGGAGGCCAGGATCAGGACGCCTGCGCAGATCGGCATCGCCTTGTCGAAGGAGCTGTTGAAGGCGGTCGGGGATCGGTACGCTTCCGGGCCCATTCCGGTCAGCAAGGGGAGGGCGGCTACCGCTACCAGGCCCGCCACCCGCGCCGCCGCGTTGTTGATGCCGCTCGCCAGGCCCGCCCGGGCGGTGTCGACCGAGGCCAGGACCGTGGCCGTCAGGGGGGCCACCAGAGTGACCATGCCTGCGCCCATGACCAGCAGCGCGGGGAGGACGTCCGTCACGTAGTCCGCGTCCGGGCCCACTCTCAGCATCAGGAGCATCGCTGCCGCGCAGAGCAGGGGGCCGACCGTCAGGGGGAGGCGGGGGCCCACGCGGTCGGCGAGGGCGCCTGAGCGGGACGAGAAGAGCAGCATCAGGATCGTGGGCGGAAGGAGGGCCGTGCCCGCCGCCAGGGGGGAGTAGCCCGCCACCACCTGGAGCTGGAGCGCCGTCAGGAAGAAGAAGCCGCCGAACGCCGCGTACACGCACAGCGTGACCAGGTTGACCGCGGTGAACTGGCGCGAGGCGAAGATGTCCGGCGGGAGCATCGGGTACGGCCGGTGGCGCTCGACGTACACGAAGGCCACCGCCGCCGCCACGCCCGCCACCGCCGTCACCCACACCGCGACGGACGCGGAGCGCGCCTCGATCAGCGCGTACGTCAGCAGCGCCAGCGACACCGCGCCCAGCACCGCGCCGAGGACGTCGAACCGCCCGTGCGCCGGGCCCGCGTCCGACTCCGGTACGTGCCGCAGCGCCACCGGTACACAGATCAGGGCGAGCGGCACGTTCAGCAGGAAGACCCAGCGCCAGCCGGGCCCCTCCACCAGCCAGCCGCCGAGGAACGGACCGATGGCCGCGCCGACCCCGCCGAAGCCCGACCACAGCCCCACCGCGCGGCTGCGGTCGTCGGGATGGAAGGACGCCTGGATCAGCGCGAGCGACCCCGGCGTGAGCAGCGCCCCGCCCACGCCCTGGAGCGCACGGGCGATGATCAGCACGTTCGGGTCCGGAGCCAGCCCGCACATCAGCGAGGCCACCGCGAACCAGATCACCCCGATCACGAAGACCCGGCGCCGCCCGTACCGGTCCCCCAGCGAACCGCCCAGCAGGATCAGCCCGGCCAGCGTCACCATGTACGCGTTGACCGTCCACTGGAGCGCGGCGAGGCTGGCGTCGAGGTCGCGGCCGATGCGGGGCAGCGCGACGTTGACGACGGTCGAGTCCAGCAGGGCCATGCTGGAGCCGAGCACGGTGGTCAGCAGAATCCACCGGCCCTTGGGGGACGCCAGCCGGACATCGGGCATGCCCCAGGTATACCCCGGATACCCCTAGGGGGCCCGGCCCCCGCGTGAACGGGATGCCGGGCCCCCTGGGGGAGACCACTGGGGGTCACTTCATCTTGTTGCCCGCCGACCGCAGGTTGTTCGCGGCGACGACGACACGTCCCGCCATGCCCGCCTCGGCCAGCTTGCCCCAGGTGCGCGGGTCGTACTGCTTCTTGTCACCGACCTCGCCGTCGACCTTCAGCACACCGTCGTAGTGACGGAACATGTGGTCGGCGACCGGACGGGTGAAGGCGTACTGGGTGTCCGTGTCGATGTTCATCTTCACGACGCCGTTCTCCAGCGCGGTGCGGATCTCCTCCTCGGAGGAACCGGAACCGCCGTGGAAGACGAAGTCGAACGGCGACTGCTTGCCGAACTTCGCGGCCACGCCCTCGTTCAGCTCCTTCAGCAGCTCCGGGCGGAGCACCACGTTGCCCGGCTTGTACACGCCGTGCACGTTGCCGAAGGACGCGGCCAGCAGGTAGCGGCCCTTCTCGCCCAGACCCAGCGCCTCGACGGTACGGATCGCGTCGTCGACCGTGGTGTAGAGGGAGTCGTTGATCTCGTGCGAGACGCCGTCCTCCTCACCGCCGGTGGGGGTGATCTCGACCTCGAGGATGATCTTCGCGCGGCGGGCCTGCTCCAGCAGCTCCTGGGCGATCTGAAGGTTGTCCGCGAGGGTCTCGGCGGAGCCGTCCCACATGTGCGACTGGAAGAGCGGGTTGCGCCCGGCCTTCACGCGCTCCTCGGACAGCGCGAGCAGCGGACGCACGTAACCGTCCAGCTTGTCCTTGGGGCAGTGGTCGGTGTGCAGCGCGATGTTGACCGGGTACTTCTCGGCGACGACATGCGCGAACTCCGCGAGCGCGACCGCGCCGGTCACCATGTCCTTGTTGTACTGGCCGCCGAGGAACTCCGCGCCGCCGGTCGAGATCTGGACGATGCCGTCGCTCTCCGCCTCCGCGAAGCCGCGCAGCGCCGCGTTCAGGGTCTGGCTCGACGTGACGTTGATGGCCGGGTAGGCGAACTTGCCTGCCTTCGCCCGGTCGAGCATCTCGTTGTAGACCTCGGGAGTTGCGATGGGCATCTGTCCGCTCCTCGTGTTGCGGGTTGGCGTTCTGCGATATGCGGCCCTGACCTGGACCCTGGGGGCGACATCGGCGTCGGCCCCATCTTTCCAGACCTGCCCTGCCGGACGGTTTGGCGGCCGGGGAGAAGTCCAGCGCCGGGCGGACCGTCAGTCCAGCCCCAGTTCATCCTTCGAGAAGGCGAACCGGTACGGAACGCCCGCCCCGGCCTCGATCTTCTCCGCGGCGCCGGTCGCCCGGTCCACGATCGTGGCGACGCCGACGACCTCGGCGCCGGCCTCCCGCACCGCCTCGACCGCGGTCAGCGGCGAACCGCCGGTGGTGGAGGTGTCCTCGACGACCAGCACCCGGCGGCCGGCGATGTCCGGTCCCTCGACCCGGCGCTGGAGGCCGTGGGCCTTCGCGGCCTTGCGGACCACGAACGCGTCGAGCCTCTGCCCGCGCGCGGCGGCCGCGTGCAGCATGGCGGCGGCCACCGGGTCGGCGCCCATGGTCAGACCGCCCACCGCGTCGAAGTCCAGGTCGGCGGTGAGATCCAGCAGGACCTGGCCGACGAGCGGGGCGGCCTCGCCGTCCAGGGTGATGCGGCGCAGGTCGACGTAGTAGTCGGCCTCCAGACCCGAGGAGAGGGTCACCTTGCCGTGCACCACGGCCTTGTCCTTGATCTGCTGGAGCAGTTCGCCACGTGTGCCTGACGGCATTACTTCGTTTACGTCCGTCGTCATATCGCCCAGCTTAGAGGCGGCGCCAGGTCCAGGTCGTGGACGCCTCCAGCGGTTCCAGTGGAGTGACCAGGCGCTGGGCGGTGTTCAGGCCGTTGGGCGGGCCGGTCTGCGGCTCCACGCACACGGCGGCGTCCTGCTCGTCGTAGACGACCGCCCACTGTTCGCGGCTGGCCACCTTGAGTTCGAGCTGTCCGGGCCAGGTCAGGCGCACGTCGACGCCGTCGGGCATGCCGAAGCAGTCGTCCCAGGGGCCGGGCTTCGGCTCGATACGGTTGCCGGTCGGCAGGTGGTCCTCGCCGCGCTCCTCCTGCCAGGCGGGGTGGAAGTCGATCCGTACGTCCTCGCCGCCGAGGTTCCGGTTGAACCAGGGGTGCCAGCCGATCTGCGCCGGGAACGAATCCTCGTACGTCTCCACGGACATGGTCAGCGTCAGGCTGTCCTCCCCGAGGCTCACGATCTGCGTGATCCTGCCGGAGTGCGGCCAGGGGTCGGTCAGTTCGTACGTCAGCACCGCCTCGTCCGTCGACGTGCGCGCGGTGCGCCAGGCGCCGTCGCGGGCGGTGCCGTGGATGGCGTGCGGCGGGGAGTTCAGCGGCATCTGCCGTACGACTCCGCCGTCCAGGAACTGCCCGTCCCTGATCCGCCCGCACCAGGGAACCATCGGGAAGCACCCGAACCGCTCCCCCTGCCGCAACAACTCGGTGCCCCCGACCAGCAGCCCGCCGATCCGCCCCCCGTTACCGGGCAGCACCCGTACCTCCGCGTCACCCGCGGCCAACGTGATCTCTCCGTTACTCACGGGACCGACCCTACTGGTCCCTCCCGGGGTGGGGCGGGGTGGTCCAGCCGGGTGGACCACCGTTGTCGCGGAGCGGTCAGTGGCGCTTGCGGAGGGCTCTCGCGACCACGATCGCCGAGGCGACGGCCACCGCTGCTGCCGGGGCGGCCCAGCGGAGGGCCGGGTTGGCGGTGACTGTCTGAGGGGCGGGGACGGGGGCGTAGCGGCCACGGGGTGGGGCGTGGTCGACCTCCTCCGCGCTGCGGCCGATCATCGTCCGGCGGGCGTGGGCGGCCTCGGCGGGGGGTTCGGCGCGGACCTCCAGGCCGTCGGGGACGGTGTCGGGGATCGCGGCGTCCGTCTCGGGGTCGAGGGAGGGCGGGGGGACTTCGGTGTCGAAGACGGAGGGGGGCGGGGTGGCAGGCTTCTCGTCACCGGCCTCGGCCTGCTGGCCTGACTCGGGCTTCTCGTCCTCGGCCTCTGCCCGCTGCCCCGGCCCGGCCGCCTCGGCCTCCGCCTCTTCCGGCTCGGTGCTCTCGGACGCGCCCTCTGCCTGTCCCGGCCCAGCGCCCTCGGACGCGCCCGCCGCCAACGTCTCCAGCGTGCGGGTCAGCAGACGGTTCGCCGCGGTCGTCACCGCGTCCGCAGGGAGTTCGGCCAGGCGGCCCTCCGCCTGGGCGGTGCCGCCCACAGTGACCGTCGTGCCGGACTCCGCAGGGGCGAGGGTCAGGGTCAGGGACAGCGTGACCGTGCCGGCGCCGCGGGACTCCGTGCCGTCCGCGCGTACCGCGTACGTGCCGTCCGCGCGGGTGCTCACCGCGAGGGTGCCGCGGTAGGTGACCGAGTGGCCGCCGACCCGCAGCTTCAGCCGGCCGGCGACGGGTTCCGCCCCGGCGTCCTGCTGAAGTCCCGGCACCGCGCGAGCCACCCTCACGGCGTCCGCGAGGGCCTCCCTGAGCCGGTCGGCCGGAACCGGAACGAAGACCTGGAGCTCCATGTTGGCCGAGCCTACCCAGTAGTCCCCGGAATGCACCTGCCCTCAGTACCGCGGATGCGCCAGCGTCGAGGGAGCCAGGCCCGGTACGCGGGTGAGGCGGGCCGCCGCCACGTCCACTCTCAGGTCCGAGGCGGTCAGCGTGTAGGGGTGGAGGTCGAGGTGGGGGCGGGGGGCCTTCGGGCCGGGGGCGGCCAGGAGGAAGCCCCAGTCGTGCGGGGTGCGGGAGGCGCCCGCCGAGCGGTCGGGGCCGGTGGCGAACCCGGAGTCCTGGCCGAGGACCCGGTAGGGGGTGGTGGAGAAGCCCGCCGCGCGCAGGGTCGCCGCGACCGTCCAGAAGACGCGGGGCCGCGCCGACACCGGACCCGCGTGCACCGCGAGGCGTCCGTCCGGGGTGAGGACACGGCGGGTGAGCCCGTAGAACTCCTGGGAGTACAGCTTGGTGCTCGCCGTGATGCCGGGGTCGGGCAGGTCCGCGAGGACCACGTCGTACCGCCCGGCCGGCGCCCGCCGCAGCCAGTTCAGCGCGTCCGCCGTGGTGACGTGCACGCGCGGGTCGTCGTACGCGTGCGCGTTGAGTGCGGAGAGCCCGGGGTCGTGGCGGGCCAGCCGGACGAGCCCGGCGTCCAGTTCGACCACGTCCACCCGCGAGACCCCCTTGTGCCGCAGCACCTCCCGCGTGGCCAGCCCGTCCCCGCCGCCGAGGATCAGCACCCGCCGGTGCGACCCGGCCAGCGCGGGGTGGACCAGCGCCTCGTGGTACCGCCGCTCGTCCCGGCCGCCGACGCGCAGCCGCCCGTCGAGGAAGAGGTCGAGCGGCTTGCCGTCCGTACCCCCCGCGAGGACCACCTCCTGTACGTCCGTCTGCGCGGCCACCCGCACGTCCGGCCCGTACACCGCGCGCCGGGCGGCCGCCTCGAAGTCACCGGCCAGAACGGCGGCCGAGGCGAGCACCCCGAGCACCGCCACCCCGGCGACCAGCAGCGTCCAGCGGGCACGCCGGGTGAGATCGCGGCGGAACAGCCCGAGCACCAGCGCGCTCCCCGCGACCACGTTCACCGACCCGGTGAGCAGCGCGCCGGTCAACTGGCCCAGGAACGGCAGCAGTACGAAGGGAAACGCCAACCCCCCGACCAGCGCGCCCACATAGTCCGCGGCGAACAGGTCGGCCACCGCCCCGCCCGCGTCCTGGCGTCGGATGCGCTGGATCAGTTCCATCAGCAACGGCACCTCCGCGCCCACCAACAGCCCGATGGCGAGGGAGAATCCGACCAGCAGACAGCGTGGCCCGTCCGCCCAGATCCCGCCCCAGCCGCCGGTCCACGCGAACACCGCGTACAGCGCCATCGCACTGCACCCGCCCACCAGCGCGAGCGCGGTCTCGATCGCGCCGAACCCCATCGCCGCGTGCCAGCGAAGCCGTTTCGCGCCGAGCGAGCCGATGCCCATGGCGAACACCATCACCGACAGCACCACGGACGCCTGGGTGACCGAGTCACCGATCAAGTACGAGGCGAAGGCGACGAGTTCGAGTTCGTACACCAGCCCACAGGCCGCGCAGACGAAGACGCACGCGAGCACCAGGAACCGCCCGGTACCAGGCTCGACGGGCAGCCGCGCGGGCTCGGTCCAGGGCGGGGCACCCGAGGACAGCGGGGCACCCCGGGACACGGGGGCGTGCGGATCGATCACGCTGCGACGTTACGTCACCGCAGCGGGACGCTTCGTCACCCACACGTGTGGAAACTCCCCGTCAACCTGGCCCTGTTGGTTTACCAGGCACTCCGCCCCGCCGGGACTCTCACCCCGACACGGGTGCGGGTCGCCACCAACTGCCCGTCCTGCGGGTACGCGTGCCAGGTACGCCACCGCACCTGGCCCTCGTGCCGCTGCGCGAGCATCGCGGTGAAGGCGTGCGGGCTGCCGGGGAAGACCCCGGCGAGTCCGTGCGGGTGGTCGCAGACCAGTGCGAGCAACTCCTGGGCGCGGCCCGCGAAGGAGCCCGGCGTGAGCATCTCCACGCGCGCCGCGAACTCGTACTCCCAGTCACCGACGCGCTTGGAGACACCGAGCGGGAGCGGCGTGGAGGAGCCGGGGATGCACGCGACCGTCTCCGAACAACTGCCCCGGTCCTCCTCCAGAAGGACCTGGTGGGAGGCGCCGAGCAGCCTCAACTGCATCTTCGCCCCGCTCAGTTCGAGATCGAGGGTGGCCAGGGCCGGGAGCGGTTCGCGGCCGAGGGCCCAGGCGAGGTCGGCGGCTCGGGTGTCGGTGTAGGACGTGTTCAGGGTCGTGAGCATGGGTCGGCTCCGCTAACACACAAGGAGAGGGGCGGCGCACCTCGGTGACACCGGGCGATTCGGCCAGGTCGGCCCGGCTGGAGAAGCGGTGTCCATCGGATGTCCGAGGGCTTGAGGTGGTGTTTTAGAGGGAATCACGAACACTGGCCGTGCCACAGCGTTTTTACCCAAGTTCGGAGGGTTTCCATCCCTCAGAGGGCTCCACAGCTCAACTGTTCAACTACGGCGTACGCCTGGCGCGGAGCATGGGGCTCCGCCGGTTCGCGCACCCTGGGCGCCGCTCACTGGGCGTTTCCGCCACGCGGGGGCGACCGTAGGCGGCCGAATATCGCCGCTACGGCCGCCCGAGCGCCTCGGTGTGCCGGCCCGGAGGGCTCAGTTGCCGCCTCCGCAGCCGCCGCCTCCGCAGGAGGACCCGCCGCCGCAGGACGAGTGCCCGCCCCCGCAGGACGAGTGGTGCCCCCCGCTGTGGTGCCCGCCCGAGGAGGACCCGGAGTCCCCACCCCAGACCCACCAACTGGACCCGCCGTCGTACGACCCGGAGGACCCCGAGGACGACCCACCCCGCAGGGACCGCGTCTTCCCTGCGGAAACCCCGCACGCACGCCGCCGCCGAGACCGCACCACGACCACTCCGACCACGATCACCACGACGAGGACGATGCCGACAACCATGGCGTCCCCCCCTCCTCCCGTTTCCCCCGAAGCGACCCCCCGTGGGCCCCTCGTCCAACCCCGCGCACCGCGCGGTGACCGGGAAATGCCCGCCCGTGAAGAACCCCAAAGCCGAGTTGAGGAACTCCAGAGCTTGGGCGGAGGATGGCCGGCATGACCTCCACCGCACGTCCGTACCTCAACCGCCGGCTCGCCGAGTTCGGGACGACCATCTTCGCCGAGATGTCCGCGCTGGCCACGGCCACCGGCGCGATCAACCTCGGGCAGGGTTTCCCCGACACGGACGGCCCCGAGGAGATCAGGGAGGCGGCGGTGCGGGCGCTGCGGGACGGGCGGGGGAACCAGTACCCGCCGGGGCCGGGCGTGCCGGAGCTGCGGCACGCGATCGCCGCGCACCAGCAGCGCCGGTACGGGCTGGCGTACGACCCCGACACCGAGGTCCTGGTCACAGCGGGCGCCACGGAGGCCATCGCGGCGACCCTGCTCGCGCTGGTGGAGCCGGGTGACGAGGTGGTGGCGCTGGAGCCGTACTACGACTCGTACGCGGCGTGCATCGCCATGGCGGGCGGCAGGCGCGTACCGGTGACGCTGCGCCCGGCGGAGGACCGCTTCCGGCTGGATCTGGACGAGCTGCGCGCTGCCGTCACCGACCGCACCCGGCTGCTGCTGATCAACACCCCGCACAACCCGACCGGCACGGTCCTGACCCGCGAGGAACTGGCCGCCATCGCCGAGCTGGCGGTGGAGCGGGACCTGCTGGTGGTGACGGACGAGGTGTACGAGCACCTGGTCTTCGACGACGCCGAGCACCTCCCGCTCGCGAGCTTCCCCGGCATGCGCGACCGCACGGTGACGATCGGCTCGGCCGGCAAGACGTTCTCGTTCACGGGCTGGAAGGTCGGCTGGGTGACGGCGGCTCCCGCCCTGGTCAGCGCGGTCCGCTCGGCGAAGCAGTACCTCACCTACGTCTCCGCGGGCCCCTTCCAGTACGCGGTCGCCGAGGCCCTCGCGCTGCCCGACTCCTACTTCGACGGCTTCCGCCGCGACATGCTCGCCCGCCGCGACCTCCTCGCCTCGGGCCTGGCGGAGGCGGGCTTCGGCGTCTTCCGCCCCGCGGGCACCTACTTCATCACCACCGACATCCGCCCCCTCGGCGAAAAGGACGGCTTCGCCTTCTGCCGCGCCCTTCCCGAACGCGCCGGCGTAGTCGCCATCCCGAACGCCGTCTTCTACGACGACCGCGAGGCGGGCGCCCCGTTCGTACGGTTCGCGTTCTGCAAGAAGCCGGAAATCCTCCAGGAGGCCACGGACCGCCTCCGCCGCATGGCCTGACAACGGAACGACCGAGGGCCGGGGCGCCAGACTGCGCGCCCCGGCCCTCGGCCGTCGGTCGGTCAGGCCGTGGACTACTCCACGTCCCCGCCCGAGTCCTCCGCGTCGTCGATCTCCTGCTCGAGGCCGAGCTGTTCGGCGAGCCACTTGTCGAACTCGATGGCCGCGCGGACCCAGCTCACGACGGAGGAGACGAAGTGGTTGAGGTCGACGCCCGTGCCGATCAGCATCTGGGCCTCGCCGATGAGGCGGACCGTGCCGTCGTCGTGGGTGTGGGTGTAGACCTTGGGCCACAGGGTGCGCCGGTTCCAGTCGTCGACGGACTCAAGCAGCCGCGTCTTCTCCTCGATCTGGTGCGGGCGGTCGTAGAAGGTCCGCACGGAGAAGACGGCCTGCTCGTCCTCACCGCGGAACATGAAGTACGTACGGAACTGCTCCCAGGGCGCCGCGAGGTCGCCCTCCTCGTCCACGACGTACTTCAGCTCCATCTGGTCCAGGAGCTGCTTCACGAGGTCCTGATCCGGGAGGACGGGGCCCGCCGGTCCCTGCGGCTGCTGCTCGGGCTGGCCCCCGAAGTTCGGAATCGAGGACGGGTCGATGCTCACCGTGGTTTTCCCTTCGTACGGAATTCCGCCATCCTCCCCCAGAGGGGGAGGTCCGTGGCAAGCCCCGGCGCGGCCTGTCAGCCACGGGCGGACACGCGGCCCGCGCGCGGGTGCCACGCGTCGCCTGGACGAGTGACACCCGGACCGCGCGGGCAAACGTGGGGGCCCGGATTTACAGGGACTTTCCGGTCGCCGGAGCCACCTTCAGGCCGTCCTCGGCGCGGTCCACGCGGACCGTGTCGCCGTCCTTGATCTCGCCGGAGAGGATCTCCTTGGCGAGTCGGTCGCCGATGGCCGTCTGGACCAGGCGACGCAGGGGGCGGGCGCCGTACGCCGGGTCGTTGCCCTCCTCCGCGAGCCAGGCCAGGGCGTCGGGGGTGACGTCGAGGGTGAGGCGCCGCTCCGCCAGCCGCCGGCCGAGCCGGTCGATCTGGAGGCGGGCGATCCGGGCCAGCTCCGCCTCGCTGAGCGCGGAGAACACCACCAGGTCGTCCAGCCGGTTCAGGAACTCCGGCTTGAACGAGGCCCGTACCGTGTCCAGCACCCGCTGCCGCTTGTCCGCCTCGTCCAGCGCCGGGTCGACCAGGTACTGGCTGCCCAGGTTGGAGGTGAGCACCAGGATGGTGTTGCGGAAGTCGACGGTGCGGCCCTGGCCGTCGGTCAGGCGGCCGTCGTCCAGCACCTGGAGCAGGATGTCGAAGACCTCGGGGTGCGCCTTCTCCACCTCGTCCAGCAGCACCACGCTGTACGGGCGCCGCCGCACGGCCTCGGTGAGCTGGCCGCCCTCCTCGTACCCCACGTAGCCGGGAGGCGCGCCGACCAGGCGGGCGACGCTGTGCTTCTCGCCGTACTCCGACATGTCGATGCGGATCATGGCCCGCTCGTCGTCGAAGAGGAAGTCCGCGAGCGCCTTGGCCAGTTCGGTCTTGCCGACGCCGGTCGGGCCGAGGAACAGGAAGGAGCCGGTGGGCCGGTCCGGGTCCGCGACCCCGGCGCGGGCACGCCGTACCGCGTCGGAGACGGCCTGTACGGCCTCGCTCTGGCCGATGAGCCGCTTGCCCAGCTCGTCCTCCATGCGCAGCAGCTTCTGCGTCTCGCCCTCCAGCAGGCGGCCGGCCGGGATGCCGGTCCAGGCGGCGACGACGTCCGCGATGTCGTCGGAGCCGACCTCCTCCTTGACCATGGTGTCCTTCGCGGCCTCCTCCTCGGCCTCGGAGGCGGCCTCCAGCTCCTTCTCCAGCTCGGGGATCTCCCCGTACAGCAGCTTGGAGGCGGTGTCGAAGTCGCCGTCGCGCTGGGCGCGTTCGGCCTGGCCGCGCAGGTCGTCCAGGCGCTCCTTCAGCTCACCGACGCGGTTGAGGGACTGCTTCTCCTTCTCCCAGCGGGCGGTGAGCCCGCGCAGCTCCTCCTCCTTGTCGGCGAGGTCGCGGCGCAGCCGCTCCAGGCGCTCGCGGGAGGCCGGGTCGGTCTCCTTGCCGATCGCCAGCTCCTCCATCCGCAGCCGGTCGACCCCGCGCTGGAGTTCGTCGATCTCCACCGGGGAGGAGTCGATCTCCATGCGCAGCCGGGACGCGGCCTCGTCCACGAGGTCGATCGCCTTGTCGGGCAGGAAGCGGGAGGTGATGTACCGGTCGGACAGGGTCGCGGCGGCCACCAGCGCGCTGTCCGCGATCTGCACCTTGTGGTGCGCCTCGTACCGCCCCTTGAGACCACGCAGGATGGCGATGGTGTCCTCGACGCTCGGCTCGGCGACCAGCACCTGCTGGAAGCGCCGCTCCAGCGCCGGGTCCTTCTCGATCCGCTCGCGGTACTCGTCCAGCGTGGTCGCGCCGACCATGCGCAGCTCGCCGCGGGCCAGCATCGGCTTGAGCATGTTGCCCGCGTCCATCGCGGAGTCGCCCCCGGCGCCCGCGCCGACGACGGTGTGCAGCTCGTCGATGAAGGTGATGATCTGCCCGTCGGAGCCCTTGATCTCCGAGAGCACGGCCTTGAGCCGCTCCTCGAACTCACCGCGGTACTTGGCGCCCGCGACCATCGCGCCGAGGTCCAGCGAGACCAGCCGCTTGTCCTTCAGGGACTCCGGCACGTCGCCCTTGACGATGCGCTGCGCCAGCCCCTCGACCACGGCGGTCTTGCCGACGCCCGGCTCACCGATGAGGACGGGGTTGTTCTTGGTGCGGCGGCTCAGTACCTGCACGACCCGGCGGATCTCCTGGTCCCGGCCGATGACCGGGTCGAGGCGGCCCTCCCGGGCGGCGGCGGTGAAGTCGGTGCCGAACTTCTCCAGGGCCTTGTACTGACCCTCGGGGTCGGCGGTGGTCACGCGGCGTCCTCCTCTGGCCTTCTGAAAGGCGTCTTGCAGCTTCTTGGCGGTGGCTCCCTGCTCGCGGAGCACTTCCCCGGCGGCGCCGCCCTTCGAGGCGAGACCGGTCAGCAGGTGTTCGGTGGAGAGGTAGTCGTCCCCGAGGTCCCCGGCGCGCTCGTCGGCGTCCGCGAGGACGGCGAGCAGCTCCCGGCTGGGCTGCGGGGGCGCGACGGTGGAGCCGGTCACGCTGGGCAGCGAGGCGAGCGCGCGCTCGGCCCCGGTACGCACGGCGGCCGGGTCGGCGCCGACGGCGGCGAGCAGGTCGGTGATGTTCTCGTTGTCCTGGCCCGCGAGCAGCGCCAGCAACAGGTGAGCGGGCGTCAGGTCGGGGTGCCCCTCCGTCACGGCCCGCTGGCTTGCGGCGTTGATCGCGTCCCGGCTCCTGTTGGTCAGCTCGGCGTCCACGTGCGTGTTCTCCCCTTCCGCCACTGCTCCACTGATGACTTAACCAGTGTACACAAACTTGAGTCTGGTGCGCTCAATTAAGGGCGGGGAACTTCAGGTTGGCTAGGTTTCAGCCATGGCCTCATATTCCGTGGATCTGGACACACCGGACGATGCGTACGTCGCCTTCTGGCGGGAGCGGCACCTGAGCACGCTCACCACCCTGCGCCCGGACGGCAGCCCGCACGTGGTGCCGGTGTGCGTGACCTGGGACCCCGAAGCGGGCATCGCCCGTGTCATCACCAGCGGCACCAGCACCAAGGCGGCGCTGGTGCGCGCGGCCGGGGACGAGGGCGCGCGGGTGGCGGTGTGCCAGGTGGACGGCCGGCGCTGGGCCACGCTGGAGGGGCGGGCGCGGGTGCGCGAGGACCGGGCGGCGGTCGCGGAGGCGGAGCGGCGCTTCACCGAGCGGTACGGCCGGGAGCCGCGGGAGAACCCGCTGCGGGTCGCCCTGGAGATCCAGGTGGAACGCGCGCTCGGGCGCGGCTGAAGAATTCCGGCCCCGTGGCCGGAGTGCCGATACCCCGAAATATGCGCAGAAACTGCAGCGGCGTCACCGTGTTCAGGTCACGGTGACGCCGCTGCGGGGGGAAGTACCTGAGGCGATCTTTTACGACGGGGGAATCGCGTCAGGCACTGCGGGGGGTGGCAGTTGTGGTCCTGAGGTCGGCGACCTCGGGCTCCGCGAGACGGTGGTCCCGCTGGTCGAGATTGACGAAGATCATGCCGTACCGGACGGCACACCGCACCGGCTGCGGCGCGCCGCGGGGCTTGCGCAGGCAGCGGTACGCCCGTACGTCCTCGTCCTCGTCACGGGTGACCACCACCGGCTCGCCGAACACCGTCACCATCAACGAGTCGCCGCTGTGGGGGATGGCGGTGACCAGGTCGATGAAGTGCCAGCCGGAGCGGTAGGCGGTGGCCATCTCACGACGGAAGGAGCGGTCGTCGGGAGGCGTGGTCATGGTGATCAGTCCCACCGCGTGTCGAGCGGGGCGACGTCCCACCTCGTGTCCGCCGGCGTGGTGTCCCACCTGGTGTCGGCCGGTGTGGTGTCCCACCGGGTGTCCTGAACGCCCGCCGCTGTCGCGGCCCCCCCGTCACCCGGCGAGTGCGCGCTCGTCGCACCGGAGAGGCCCGCCAGTGTTCCGACGGCCGCAACGGCGGAGAGAGCGGCAACAAGCGCCGAGCGAAGCATTCTGTTACGCATGGTCGGCTTCGTCCTCACTTGAAAGTCCCCTCTTCCCCCGTCGAGTTAGACGATGGCTCATTCAGGCACATCATCGCCACACGATCGGTGCATCATGTTCCTGCATGTTCAGGACCCTGGGGGGTGGAGATTTGGTAACAAACGGGACAGAGGCGACACATCCCCACGCGGTGACAGAGATGTGCGCGGAAGGAAGCCGCCTCTACGCGAGCGCCCTGCGCACCGGCCGCATCCCGCGCGCGGACGCCGAGGCCGCTCCGTGCCTGATGGAGTTCGCCCTGCTCCACCCCGACCCCGACGATCCCGGCTGGCTGCGGCCCGTGGCGCCGGCCGTCGCGCTGGCCCAGCGGCTGACCCCGATCGAGCGGGAGATCGCCGAGCGGCGGCGCCGGTCCATCGTGCTCTCCGAGATCTTCGAACCCTTCATGACGCTGAGCGCCCGCGAGGACGCCCCGACGCACGCCATCACCGTCCTGGAGGGCCTGGACCGCATCAACGCGGCCCTGGACCTCGCCACCGGCCAGTGCCGCACCGAGGTGCTCACCGTGCAGCCCGGCGGCCGCCGCAGCCCCGAGAACCGCCTGCTGGAGGCGCTGGACCGCGACCGCCCGCTGATCGAGCGCGGGGTGCGCATCCGCACCCTGTACCAGCACACCGCCCGCTACAGCGCCGACCGCCTCGCCTACGTGGACCGCTTCACCGACGGCAAGGCCGAGTACCGCACCATCGACGAGCTGGTCGAGCGGCTGATCATCTGCGACGAGACGGTGGCCTTCATCCCGGTCCGCGAGGACCGCCAGGTCGCCCTGGAGCTGCGCCACCCCGGCCTGGTGCGCTACCTGGTCAAGGTCTTCGAGTTCATGTGGAACCGCGCGGTCCCGCTGAGCGCCGGCACGCCCTACGAGACCGCCCCGGACGGCATCACCGACATCCAGCACTCCATCGCCAAGCTGCTGGTGGAGGGGCACGTCGACGAGGCCATCGCGCGGCGTCTCGGGATGAACGTCCGCACCTGCCGGGCCCACATCGCCAAGCTGGCCACCGCACTGGGCAGCGGCAGCCGGGCCCAGCTCGGCTACCTGATCGCCCGCTCCGGCATCCTCAACGAGGAGGTCTGAGGGGGGCGTTCAGGGCGTACGCGCACCGGCGGGCGCGGGCGCGGGTCCGTGCGAGGGGCCGTCCAGCCCCACCTGGGCGATACGGACGCCGAGTTGGGTACGGCTGGTCGCGCCCAGGGTCTCCGAGAGCCGCGCGATGTGCGCGCGGCAGGTGCGCACGCTGATGCCGAGCCGCTCGGCGATCACCGCGTCCTGGTGCCCCTCGGCGAGCAGCGCGGCGATGGCGCGTTCGCGGTGCGAGATGCCCTCGATGCCGGTGTCGGGCAGCGGCGCGGTCAGCGGGATCGCCAGCCGCCACAGCCGCTCGAAGACCGTCACCAGGTACTCCACCAGCGCCGGGTGGCGCAGCTCCAGGGCCATCGTGCGGTCGGTGTTGGCGGGGATGAAGGCGACCGTGCGGTCGAAGAGGATGAGCCGGTCGATGACCTCGTCCAGGGTGCGGGCCTCCACCGCGTCACCCATCAGCTCCAGGTAGTTGAGCAACCCCTGGCCGTGCCGGGCGACATGGGTGTACAGGTCGCGCATCCGTACCCCGCGGCCACGCAGTTCGAGCGCCCGGTGCAGCCCCTCGGTCAGCTCGGCCTCGCGCCGGATGCCGCCGGGCTGCACGGTGAGCACCTCGGTCGCGCACCGCTCGGTCGCCTCGTCCATCGCGGCCTGGATACGGGTGAGCCCGTCCAGCACCCGGATCGCGGCGCCTTCACCCTGTGCGGCGAGGGCGGGCAGTTGACGGCCGAGTCCGGCGTACCAGTCGAACGCGGCGACCGCCGAGCCCATCCGGCGCCGGCTCTCGGTGACCTCGTCGTAGACCCCGCGCAGCAGCCGGGTCATCACCTCCTGCGGGGAGGTGGGGACCAGCCAGTCCATGTCGTCGGGGTCGGGGTGCAGCAGGGCCAGCTCCAGCAGGCAGGGCACCGGCTCGGCGTCCGCGCGGGGCACCCGGCCCCGGCGCACGGCACGGGAGTACACGCGGTCCCCCTGCCCGCACAGCCGGTCGGCACCGTGGGGATGCTCCTCCGTCGCGTGCCCGGCCATCGCCCATTCCACCCCCGGTCGCCGCCACTTCGCAGCGCAACTATGCGCGGCCCCGCCCGCCTCCGCAACACGGCTCCTCCCGGCCCACGGACCGCGAAACACCGGTATGCCCGGATCGCCGGGGGCGGTCCGGCACACGAAGAGGGAGGCGGCCCCGCCGTCACCGGGGCCGCCTCCCTCACCTGTCTCCGGGTCGCTCCCCGGCCGCGTACCGGCGCGTCAGCGCAGGCCCACGGCCGCACAGGCCGACTTGTAGGGGGCGGTGCAGATCTGGTCGACGGTGTAGATGCCGTCCTCGACGACCGTGTCCTTGATCTTGCTCTTGGTCAGCGCGGTCACCTGGACCAGCTTGGCCGGGATCTGCTTGTCGGTGGGGCTGTCGATGCGGTCCTGGGTGAGGGCGTCGAACTGGATGTCCTTGCCCTGCACCTTGGCGACGGCCATCTGGGCCGCGGCCTCGGCCTCGTCCGGGTAGGACTTGTAGACGCTCATGTACTGCTGGCCCGCCAGGATGCGCTGCACGGCGTCCAGTTCGGCGTCCTGGCCGGTGATCGGGGGCAGGTTGGTGACGCCGGCGTTCTTCAGGGCCTTGATGACGCCGCCGGCCATGCCGTCGTTGGCGGCGTAGACGGCGGCGATGTTGTCCTTGCCGATCCGGCCTATCGCCTCGGTCATGTTGGCCTCGGCGTTCTCCGGCTTCCACTCCTTGGTGTCGAAGCTCTCCGCGATCGTCACCTTGCCGTTCAGCTCGGAGAGCGCGCCCTCCTTGAACTGCTTGGCGTTGGGGTCGGTGGGCGAGCCGTTCATCATCACGATCTTGTCGGAGAGCCCGGCACCCGACCCCAGCCGCTCCAGCAGGGAACGGCCCTGCACCTCGCCGACCAGCTCGTTGTCGAAGGAGATGTACGCCTGGATCGGGCCCTCGGCCAGCCGGTCGTAGGCGATGACGGGGATGCCCGCGTCCTTGGCCTTCTTCACGGTCGGCGCGATCGCGTGCGCGTCGACGGCGTCCAGCAGGATGACGTTGACCTTCTCGTCGATCATCCGCTGCATCTGCTCGGCCTGCTGACCGGCGTCCGCGTCGGCGTTGGCGTACTCGACCTTGCCCTTCTTGTGGGTCAGTTCGGCCACCTTGCTCTTGATGATGGGGTAGTCGAACTTGTCGTAGCGGGTGTTCGCCTTCTCCGGCAGCAGCAGGCCGACGGTGACCTGGTCGCCCATGGTCGGGCTCGCGCTCGCGTCGTCTCCCGCCGCGTTCAGGACGCCGCAGCCGGCGAGCGGGAGGACCATCGTGGAGACGGCCACGGACATGGCGATACGACGCATTGGAGGGCTCACTTCAGGTGCGTTCCGACGGGGTGCTGCGTGCGACCCGGGTGTCTGAAAAGACAACGCGGAGGCGCCCCATGGCGTCAAGCAAAACAACTTAACGAGATGGCAACACCACGCTGCGTTCAGCAGGTGAAGACCTGGCGGAACCTTGCGTAATCCACTGTAAACACCCTTCACAGCCTCCCCGCGCGAACCGCGTGTTACGTACACACAGGCGAATGAACTCGGCCACGGCGTGAACGCCCGCTGTGCACGGCCTTCGTGAAAACACGAAGGGGCCGGGAGGCTCGTGCCTCCCGGCCCTTCGAGGGTGCTCGCCGGACGGGTCCGGCCAGTGAGGTCAGTCCGCGGACTGCTGCCGCTTCGGCCGCCACACCACCAGCGCACTGGTCTGCTGGACCTCCTGGTACGGGACCAGGTCCCGCCGGTAGGAGGCGTGCACGGCGGCCTCGCGCTGACGCATCGTCGCCGCCGCGCCGTCCAGGGCCGATTCCAGCTCCGCGACACGGGACTGGAGGGCCGCGACGTGGTTCTCCAGTTCGATGATGCGCTTGATGCCGGCCAGGTTGATGCCCTCGTCCTGCGACAACTGCTGCACCTGGCGGAGCAGTTCGATGTCACGCGCCGAATAGCGCCGCCCGCGCCCCGCCGTGCGGTCCGGGGAGACCAGACCGAGGCGGTCGTACTGCCGGAGCGTCTGCGGATGGAGTCCGGAGAGCTGCGCGGCGACCGAGATGACGTAGACCGGGGTCTCCTCGGTCAGCTCGTACGGGTTGCGCCGACGACCTGGTGTGTCCATCGGGCTCATTCTCCCTTCGCGGCCTCGAACAGCTCCGCCCGCGGGTCCTCGTCCGCGGTCGCCTCGCGATACGCCTCCAGCGCGTCACGAGCCTTCCCCGAGAGGTCCTTCGGGACACTCACCTCCACGGTGATCAGCAGATCGCCGTGGCTGCCGTCCTTGCGCGCCGCGCCCTTGCCCCGCGCCCGCATGGTGCGGCCGTTGGGCGTGCCGGGCGGCAGCTTCAGGGTGACCGGGGACCCGCCGAGGGTGGGCACCCGCACCTCACCGCCGAGCGCCGCCTCGGTGAAGGTCACCGGCACGGTGACGGTGAGGTTGTCGCCCTTGCGGCCGAACACCTTGTGCTCGCCGACATGGACGGTGACGTACAGATCACCCGCCGGGCCGCCGCGCTCGCCGGGCGCGCCCTTGCCGCGCAGCCGGATGCGCTGCCCGTCGGTGACGCCCGCCGGGATGCGGACCTGCATGGTCCGCGAGGACTTGGCCCGGCCGCTGCCGCTGCACTCCGTGCAGGGGTGCTCGGCGATCAGGCCGCGGCCCTTGCAGTCGGGGCACGGGTCGGTGAGCGAGAAGCCGCCGCCCGAGCCCCGCGCGACCTGTCCGGTGCCGACGCAGGTCGGGCACACGCGCGGCGTGCCGTTCTTGTCGCCGGTGCCCGAACACGCCTTGCAGGGCGCCTGGGAGGTCATCCGGAGCGGTACGGTCGCGCCCTCGATCGCCTCGGTGAAGCTGAGCGTCACCTCGGTGTCGACGTCCTGCCCCCGGCGCGGCTGGGTACGGGTGGTACCCGCGCCGCCCCGGTTGAACAGGCCGCCGAAGACGTCGCCCAGGCCGCCGCCGAAGCTGCCGCTCTGCGCGCCGCCCGCACCGCCGGCGCCTCCGAAGAGGTCGCCGAGGTCGAAGTTGAACTGACCACCGCCCGCGCCCGGCCCCGGCCGGAAACCGCCGTTGCCGAACAGGGCCCGCGCGTCGTCGTACTCCTTGCGCTTCTTGGGGTCACCGAGGACGTCGTTCGCCTCGGAGATCTCCTTGAAGCGCTCCTCGGCGCGGGTGTTGCCCTTGTTGGCGTCCGGGTGGAACTCGCGGGCGAGCTTCCGGTACGCCTTCTTGATCTCGGCCTCGGTGGCGTCCTTGGGGACGCCGAGGACCTTGTAGAAGTCCTTCTCGATGAAGTCCTTGGTACTCATCCCCGACGTCCCTCCTTCCGGACCTGCATGATTTCCGTGATTACGTCAGCCCTCCTCCGGGCCACCGTTCTCCTTGTCGTCGGCCGCGCTCTCCTCGGCCTCCTCCGCCTTGACGGTCTGCGCGCCGGGCTGCGGCTCGGCGACGGCCACCCGCGCGGGGCGGATGGTGCGCTCACCGATGCGGTAACCGGGCTGGAGGATGGCCACGCACGTCGTCTCGGTGACGTCGGGCGCGTAGGAGTGCATCAGGGCTTCGTGGATCGTCGGGTCGAAGGGCTCGCCCTCCTTGCCGAACTGCATGAGGCCCATCTTGGCCGCCACGGTCTCCAGCGACTCGGCGACCGACTTGAAGCCGCCGAGCAGTTCGCCGTGCTCCCGTGCGCGGCCGATGTCGTCCAGCACGGGCAGCAGCTCGGTCAGGAGGTTCGCGATGGCGACCTCCTTGACCGCGACGCGGTCGCGCTCGACGCGGCGGCGGTAGTTCTGGTACTCGGCCTGGAGCCGCTGGAGGTCGGCCGTGCGCTCACCGAGCGCCGTCCGCACCTGGTCCAACTGCGCCACCAGACCGGCGTCCGCACTTGCGTCCCCCGCCGGGGCCGCCTCCTTCTCGGAGGCGGCCTTCGGCTCGGCGTCGTCGGGGTTCGCGCCGGAGGGGACGTCGGGCTTCTCCTCGAAGCCCGGGGTCTCCTCCGTCACGCGGCACCGTCCTTGCGCTCGTCGTCGACGATCTCGGCGTCCACGACGTCGTCGTCCTTGGCCTCACCGGCGTCGGCGGAGGGACCGCCGGCGGCCTGGGCGCCCTGGGCGTCGGCGTACATGGCCTGGCCGAGCTTCTGCGAGACGGCCGCGACCTTCTCGGTGGCCGTACGGATCTCGGCGCTGTCCTCGCCCTTGAGCTTCTCCTTCAGCTCGGCGACAGCCTCCTCGACCTCGGTCTTGATCTCGCCCGGGACCTTGTCCTCGTTGTCCTTGAGGAACTTCTCGGTCTGGTAGACGAGCTGCTCGCCCTGGTTGCGGGACTCGGCGGCCTCGCGGCGGGCGTGGTCCTCCTCCGCGTACTTCTCGGCCTCCTGGCGCATGCGGTCGACCTCGTCCTTCGGCAGCGAGGAGCCACCGGTGACGGTCATCTTCTGCTCCTTGCCCGTGCCCAGGTCCTTCGCGGTCACGTGCATGATGCCGTTGGCGTCGATGTCGAAGGCGACCTCGATCTGCGGGACACCGCGCGGGGCCGGCGGCAGACCGGTCAGCTCGAACATCCCGAGCTTCTTGTTGTACGCCGCGATCTCGCGCTCGCCCTGGTAGACCTGGATCTGCACGGAGGGCTGGTTGTCCTCGGCGGTGGTGAAGATCTCGGACCGCTTGGTCGGGATCGTCGTGTTCCGCTCGATGAGCTTGGTCATGATGCCGCCCTTGGTCTCGATACCGAGGGACAGCGGGGTGACGTCGAGGAGCAGGACGTCCTTGACCTCGCCCTTGAGGACACCGGCCTGGAGGGCGGCACCGATGGCGACGACCTCGTCCGGGTTGACGCCCTTGTTGGCCTCGTTGCCGCCGGTCAGTTCCTTGACCAGCTCGGCGACGGCCGGCATACGGGTCGAACCGCCGACGAGGACCACGTGGTCGATCTCGCCGAGCTGGATGCCCGCGTCCTTGATGACGTTGTGGAACGGCGTCTTGCAGCGCTCCAGGAGGTCGGCGGTGAGCTGCTGGAACTGGGCGCGGGTGAGCTTCTCGTCCAGGTGCAGCGGGCCCTCGGCGGACGCCGTGATGTAGGGCAGGTTGATCGAGGTCTCCGTGGAGGAGGACAGCTCGATCTTGGCCTTCTCGGCGGCCTCGCGGAGGCGCTGGAGGGCCATCTTGTCCTTGGCGAGGTCCACGCCGTGGCCGGCCTTGAACTGCTGGACCAGGTAGTCGACGACGCGCTGGTCCCAGTCGTCACCACCGAGGTGGTTGTCACCGTTGGTGGCCTTCACCTCGACGACGCCGTCACCGATCTCCAGCAGCGACACGTCGAAGGTGCCGCCACCGAGGTCGAAGACCAGGATGGTCTGGTCGTCCTTGTCGAGGCCGTACGCCAGCGCGGCGGCGGTCGGCTCGTTGACGATGCGCAGGACGTTCAGACCCGCGATCTCACCGGCCTCCTTGGTCGCCTGACGCTCGGAGTCGTTGAAGTACGCCGGGACGGTGATGACCGCGTCGGTCACCTTCTCGCCCAGGTAGGACTCGGCGTCGCGCTTCAGCTTCTGCAGGATGAACGCGGAGATCTGCTGCGGGTTGAAGTCCTTCCCGTCGAGCTGGATCTTCCAGTCGGTGCCCATGTGGCGCTTCACCGAGCGGATGGTCCGGTCCACGTTCGTGACCGCCTGGCGCTTGGCGACCTCGCCGACGAGCACCTCACCGTTCTTGGCGAAGGCGACGACGGACGGCGTGGTCCGGGCACCCTCGGCGTTGGTGATGACGGTGGGCTCGCCGCCCTCCAGAACGCTGACGACGGAGTTAGTCGTGCCCAGGTCGATGCCGACCGCACGTGCCATGGTTGATTCCTCCAGAGGACTTGAGTGGGACTGGCTCAAGTGTGCCACTCCGATCGCACGGGGTCAACAGACATGAGCCGACCGGACTCAACTCTTATATGGCGCTTATATGCAAGGCAGTGCGCACGGGGGCGACTTGCCCTCTATGGGCGCCGTTCCGCCGTCCCGGCGAAGGCAACCCTCAGCGACTCATCTCACCCCGCGCCGTGCTGCATCGCGCAGGAGGATGGGGGTAGTCTCAGACGGACTGCATAAGTTACCGCTTAGTAATTTCGAGGCCGCCTCAGGAGCCCCTCATGCAACTCGCCGCGATCATCGTGTCGCTGGTCCTGACCGTGGTCGGTGTCGCGCTGCTCGCCCGGGCCATCGGACAGTTCGTCCGGTACTTCAAGCTGGGCCAGCCCGTCCCCGCCGGTACCCGGACCGACAACCCGTACCAGCGCAGCGTGACCCTGGTGCGGGAGTTCCTCGGCCACACCCGGATGAACCGTTGGGGCATCGTCGGCGTGGCCCACTGGTTCGTGGCCGTGGGCTTCCTGACGCTGCCGCCGACCCTGGCCCAGGCGTTCGGCCAGCTCTTCAAGGCCGACTGGACGCTGCCCTTCATCGGCGACTTCCTGCCCTTCGAGCTGTACATCGAGTTCATCGGTGTGATGACCGTGCTCGGCATCGCCGTGCTCATGGTCATCCGGCTGCTGAGCCTGCCCAGCCGGCCGGGCCGCAAGTCCCGCTTCGCCGGGTCCAAGGCCGGCCAGGCGTACTTCGTCGAGTACGTCATCCTCACCATCGGCCTGGCGATCTACACCCTGCGCGGCCTCGAGGGCGCCCTGCACCACGTGGACCACTACGAGGCGGCCTACTTCGCCTCGTACCCGCTGGTCCTGGCCTTCAAGGCGCTCAGCGTCACCACGCTGCAGAACCTGGTCTACCTGGTGGCCATGATCAAGATCGGGACCTCGTTCATCTGGATGATCGTGGTCTCGCTCAACACCAACATGGGTGTGGCCTGGCACCGCTTCCTCGCGTTCCCGAACATCTGGTTCAAGCGGGACGCGGACGGCGGGGTCGCGCTCGGCGCGCTCCAGCCGATGACCTCCGGCGGCGAGCCGATCGACTTCACCGACCCCGGTGAGGACGACGTCTTCGGCGTCTCCCAGGTCGAGCAGTTCTCCTGGAAGGGCCTGCTGGACTTCTCCACCTGTACCGAGTGCGGCCGCTGCCAGTCGCAGTGCCCCGCGTGGAACACCGGCAAGCCGCTCTCCCCGAAGCTGCTGATCATGTCGCTGCGGGACCACGCCCACGCCAAGGCGCCCTACCTGCTCGCGGGTGGCGGCAAGACCATGGAGGGCGACGAGAAGGCGTCCGAGGAGCAGCTCGCCTCGGTGCCCGCGGCCGCCCTCGCCGAGGCCGAGCGCCCGCTGATCGGCACCGCCGAGGAGAACGGTGTCATCGACCCGGACGTCCTGTGGTCCTGCACCACCTGCGGCGCCTGTGTCGAGCAGTGCCCGGTGGACATCGAGCACGTCGACCACATCGTCGACATGCGCCGCTACCAGGTGATGATCGAGTCCGCGTTCCCGTCCGAGGCGGGCACGATGCTCAAGAACCTGGAGAAGAAGGGCAACCCCTGGGGCCTGGCCAAGAAGCAGCGCCTGGAGTGGACCAAGGAGGTCGACTTCGAGGTCCCGGTCGTCGGCAAGGACATCGAGGACCTCTCCGAGGTCGAGTACCTCTACTGGGTCGGCTGCGCCGGCGCCCTGGAGGACCGCGCCAAGAAGACCACCAAGGCGTTCGCCGAGCTGCTGCACATCGCGGGCGTCAAGTTCGCCATCATGGGCGGCGACGAGAAGTGCACCGGTGACTCCGCCCGCCGCCTCGGCAACGAGCCCCTGTTCCAGGAGCTCGGCATGGAGAACGTCATGTCCCTCAACGCCGCCTTCGGCGAGGAGATGGACGAGGACGGCAAGGTCGTGCCCGAGTCGGCGAAGCCCAAGTCGGCCAAGAAGATCGTCGCCACCTGCCCGCACTGCCTCAACACGCTCGGCAACGAGTACCCGCAGCTCGGCGGCGACTACGAGGTCATCCACCACACCCAGCTGCTCCAGCACCTGGTGGACGAGGGCAAGCTGATCCCCGTCACCCCGGTCGAGGGCATCATCACCTACCACGACCCCTGCTACCTGGGCCGGCACAACAAGATCTACACGCCTCCGCGCGAGATCATCGGCAAGGTCCCGGGGCTGCGGAACGAGGAGATGCACCGCCACAAGGAGCGCGGCTTCTGCTGTGGCGCCGGTGGCGCGCGGATGTGGATGGAGGAGCGGATCGGCAAGCGCATCAACAACGAGCGCGTCGACGAGGCCCTCTCCCTCAACCCCGACATCGTCTCCACCGCCTGCCCGTTCTGCCTGGTCATGCTGACCGACTCGGTCAACGGCAAGAAGAACGACGGGAAGGCCAAGGAGTCCATCCAGGTCGTCGACGTCGCCCAGCTCCTGCTGGACTCCGTCCGGACCCCGGCGGACCCCGCGGACGAGGACGAGCCCGCCACCGAGCCGGAGCCCGAGCCGGCGAAGTAGCGCACCGCTTCGCACACGACGGCGCCCCCCGGTCCACGAGGCCGGGGGGCGCCGTCGTACCCGTAGGGGTTACTTCGGGGACGCCTGCTGCACGACCTCGAAGGACCACAGGGTGGAGCCGGCCGCGGCGGGCCGCTGCTTCTCACCGCCCTCACCGCCGCCGGCGCCCTGGTGGGCGGCCTTCATGGGGCCCTCCATCCACGCCTGAAAGGCCGCGTCGTCGCGCCAGCGGGTGTAGACGAGGTACTGATCGGTGCCCTCCACCGGCCGCAGCAGCTCGAACCACTCGAACCCGTCCGAGCTCTCCACCGTGTGCGCCCGCGAGGCGAACCGCTTCTCCAGCACCTCCCGCTGCTCGTCGGGAACGGTCAGCACATTGATCTTCACTACGCTCATGCCCCCATCCTGCCCCCACCGGCCGGGCCCCGCCCGCCCCGGAAGTTTTCCGGGAAGCCGCACAACCGTTCCCCGCCGGTGTCGGTCTGATGATCGCCAACCGCTTCGCGGCCCCCTGGGCGACCAGGGCCCACGCGGGCTGTCGGCCCTTCACCGACTTGCGGATGCCGCTCCCGGCATCCCCCGTACGCCGCAGGAGAACCCCATGCGCGCGCACCACAGAATCGTCATGGCGACGGCCACCACGGCCGCGCTCACCGGCGGCCTGCTCACCTTCACCACCGCCCCGGCCACGGCCGCCGACTCCACCACGGTCGCCAAGGCCGACTTCAACGGCGACGGCATCGGCGACCTCGCCACCTCGGCCGCCGACGCCTACGTGGCCGGCCGCAAGGGCGCCGGCCAGGTCGTCGTCCTGTACGGCACCAAGACCGGCGTCTCCGGCGCCAGGCACACCACCCTCAGCCAGGACACCCCCGGCGTCCCCGGCGGCGCCGAGATCGGCGACGCCTTCGGAGGCTCCCTGGCGTACGGCGACTTCAACGGCGACGGCTACGACGACCTCGCCGTCGGCGTCCCGCACGAGAAGCTCGGCAGCGACACCAACGCCGGTGCGGTCGCCCTGCTCTGGGGCTCCAAGAGCGGGCTGACCGGCAAGAGCGCGGAACTCCTCGACCCGGCGCAGTCCTCCCACGACTACTGGGGCCACGTCATGGCGGCCGGCGACTTCGACGGCGACGGCCGCACCGACCTCGTCGTGGGCGCCTCGACCTCCGCGCTGTACCTCTACAAGGGCGGCTTCAGCTCCACCGGCACCACCCCGAGCCGCACCACCCTCAACCCGCCGATCCAGTCGGGCGACGACACGTACCCCTTCGGCCCGCTGAACCTGACCGCGGGCGACGTCAACGGCGACGGCCGCACCGACCTGGTCGTGGACGGCTACGAGACCAAGACCCGCTACGGGTGGAACACCAACTACTGGCTGCCCGGCACCGCGAACGGTCTCAGCACCGCCGCCGCCAAGAAGCTCAAGTCCGGCATCATCACCGGCATCGGCGACATCAACGGCGACGGCTACGGCGACATCGTCAGCGGCGCCATGTGGGACGCCGGCAAGCTGGAGGACGGCACCGCGGTCCCGGACGCCTCCACCGGGGGCCGCGTCAACATCACCTACGGGTCCGTCTCCGGGCCGAGCCGCACCGCCGCGATCAACCAGGACACCGGCAACGTCCCCGGCGGCTCCGAGAAGGGCGACGGCTTCGGCGGCGAGCTGGACCTCGGCGACATCAACGGCGACGGCTACCAGGACCTCGTGATCGCAAGCATCTTCGAGGACCTCGGCAAGGTGTCGGAGGCGGGCATGGTCACCGTGCTGTACGGCTCCGCGAGCGGCGTGAACACCACCACCCGCGCCCAGTCCTTCGCCCAGAGCAGCGCGGGCGTCCCCGGCGGCGACGAGAAGGCCGACCACTTCGGCATCGACGTCAAGCTGGACGACGTCACCGGCGACGGCCGGGCCGACCTGCTGGTCGGCGCCGACGAGGACGGCGGCGACGGCGCCCTCACCTACCTGCCCTCCGACGGTACGAAGATCACCACGTCGGGCTCCCGCTTCGTCAACACGGCCGCCGTGGGCGTCTCCACCTCCGGCACGCCCCGGTTCGGCAGCATCTTCGGCGACTGAGGCCCCCACCGCACCACGGGGATCACACCGAACTCACGTACAACCTTTACCTTTCGCCGCGGGTCTCCTGATCGCCGCCGGCCCGCCTCGCGGGCCGTCGGCGATCCCTCGTCCGGCCGGGCGCGCAGCAGTGCGGGCCCGGCCCACTCCCGCTCGGAGCCCGCCTTGCGCAAGCGCGTCCTTCTCCTGGCCGCCACCCTGACCACCGGCCTGCTCACCGCCCTGCCCGCCACCCCGGCCGGCGCCGCGCCGTCCCGGCTGTCCGGTGACTTCAACGGTGACGGGTACCTGGACATCGCCCTGAGTGCCGCAGGCCACGACGTCGGCAAGGCCCAGCAGGCCGGCGCCGTCGTCGTGCTCTACGGCTCCTCCTCGGGCGTCTCCGCCGCCAGGCGCAGTGTGATCACCCAGAACTCCGCCGGGGTCCCCGGCGGGGCCGAGACGGGCGACCTCTTCGGCGCGAGCCTGGCCGCGGGCGACCTGGACGGCGACGGCTACTCCGACCTCGTGGTGGGCGCCACGAGCGAGAGCATCGGCGACCGGGACCAGGTGGGCAGCGCCACCATCCTGTGGGGAGGCAGGTCCGGCCTGTCCGGCGGCGCCTTGGTGCCCCAGCCGGCCGCCCTGCCCGAGTGGAGCGACTTCGCCCAAGGCATCGCGGTCGCCGACTTCGACGGGGACCACAAGCTCGACCTGACCCTCACCGGCCGGACCCAGACCCGGCTGTACAGGGGACCCTTCACCCGCTCGGGCACCCCGGTGACCAACACCGGCGTCGGCGAACTGGGCACCACGACCGAGACCTTCGCGGGCGACCTCGACGGCGACGGCGCGGCCGAGCGCTTCTACCCCTTCCTCGTCGACGGTGACGAGGGCGGCGACATCATCTACTACACCTGGACCGGCTACAAGCACGCCATGAAGCACCTGCCGAAGGCGGACGGCGTGGCCGGCTCGGTGGCCGACATCAACGGCGACGGCTACGGCGACGTGGTCCTCGGCGACGCCTCCGACCCCACCACGACCAAGAAGTCCGGTCACAAGGGCGGCCAGATCACCGTCTGGTACGGCGGCCCCGGCGGCCCGGACCCGGCGCAGACCCCGACCGTGATCCACCAGGACACCACCGGAGTGCCCGGCACCGGCGAGTCCGACGACCTGTTCGGCTCCTCGGTCGGCACCGGTGACATCAACGGCGACGGTTACGCCGACGTCGCGGTGGGCGCGCCCGGCGAGGCCCTCGGCAAGGCCCTCGGGGCCGGGGCGGTGACCATCCTGTTCGGCTCCGCCTCGGGCCTGACCACGAAGGGCGCCCAGGGCTGGACGCAGGACTCGAAGGGCGTACCCGGCGGCTCGGAGACGGGGGACCAGTTCGGCCAGTCGGTCCGTCTGCTCGACATCAACCGGGACGGCAAGGCCGACCTGGTGACCGGCGCGGGCGGGGAGGACGGCCACGGCGCCGTCACGATCCTGCGGGGCTCGGCATCCGGCCCGACCACCGGCTCCGCCAAGTTCATCGCCGCCCGCGACGTCGCCCTGACCGGTACGGGCAACTTCGCCTCGGCGATCGCCCCGTGACCCGCACCCGACTCCGGCCTCCCCAAGGACACTTCATGCGTACGCGCGTCCTCGCCCTCGCTCTCACCGGACTCGTCGCCCCGCTCGCGCTTTGCGTGCCCGCCCACGCGGCCCCGGCCGCCGCCCCCTACGACTTCAACGGCGACGGCCGTGTCGACCTCGCCGTCGGCGCACCCGACGCCACCGTGAACGGCCGGTCCAAGGCCGGTGCCGTCTCCGTCGTCTACGGCGGCTCCGCCGGGCTGAAGACGGCCACCCGCACCCTGATCACCCAGGACACCGCCGGAGTGCCGGGCGCCGCCGAGGCCGGCGACGCCTTCGGCACCGCCGTGGCGAGCGCCGACCTGGACAAGGACGGCTACGCCGACCTGCTGGTCGGCGCGCCCGGCGAGGACGTGGACGGCGACACCAATGACGGCATGGTGGTCGTCGTCTGGGGCGGCCGGAACGGGCTGTCCGGAGCCCGCGGGGTCATGGACTACTGGCACGACGAGAAGGACCGCTACGGGCAGGCGCTGGCCGTGGGCGACCTCGACCACGACGGCGACCTCGACGCGGCGATCGGCTCCAACGGCTCCATCGGCCTGAGCTTCCTCAACGGCCCGATCACCAAGTCCGGCGCCTGGCAGGGCGCCTCCGGCTCGGGTGTCACCGATGCCTACTCCCCGTCGTACGGCGTCACCTCCATGACCGCGGGGAACGTCTCCGCCGCCTGGTCCACCAGCCTGGTCGTGCACGGCAGGCGGCCGGGCACGGGAGGCACGGTCACCGACCTCATCGCCGACCCCTCCATCGGCAACTACGGCGACTGGCTCCAGAGCCTGCCCGCAGGCACGGTCTCGGCGATCGGCGACATCGACAAGGACGGGTACGCCGACATCGCCGTCGGCAACCCCGCCGAGCGTTCCGCCGACCCCGCCGGGGCGAAGGGCGGCCGGGTCACCGTCGTCTACGGCGGGCCGGACGGCAAGGACACCTCGCGCGCGCCGCTGGTGCTCGACCAGGACACGCCGGGCGTCCCGGGCGGAGCCGAGACCGGCGACGCGTTCGGCGGCAGCGTCTCGCTGGGCGACGTCGACGGGGACGGGTTCATGGACCTGGCCGTCGGCGCGCCCGGCGAGGACGCTGGCGCCGGAGCGGTCACCCTGCTGTACGGCAGCGTCTCGGGGCTCACCACCCAGAAGGCCGCATGGTTCGGCCAGAACACCGCGGGTGTCCCCGGTGGGTCGGAGAAGGGCGACCGTTTCGGCGGGCGTCTCATGCTCGCCGACCACTCCGGTGACCGCCGCGCCGAGCTGACCGTCGCGGGCCCCGGCGAGGACGCGGGCGACGGCGCGGTCTGGTCACTGCGCGGCTCGGCGGGCGGCCCGACCACCACGGGCTCGCTCTCCTTCGGCCCCAGGACCACCGGCATCGCCACCACGGGCACCCCGCACTTCGGGACGGCCCTCAACGGCTGAGCCCGGCTGTCGCCTCCTGCCCGCCCCCGGTCAACCCTTGCTCAACCTCTGCTCAACCCCGATGCGAACCCTGACGGTCCCTTAGGGGATGTCACAGGATGGCCGCAATGCCGGGCCCGACCCCCCGGGCCCGGCACGCGGGCGGCCGGGAGCAGGTACGTTCGACGGGTGGCTGGATTCAGGATGGGACGCGGGGACCGGGACAACCGCACCGCGCAAGGACAGCAGGCGCACGCACCCCAGGGCCCGACGTACGGCGGTCAGGCCCCGCACCACGGGCAGCGGGGGCCCGCCTACGGCTACCCGCAGGGCCGTACGGGGCACCCGCAGGGGAACCAGTACGGGTACCCGGGGCCGGCGAACGACGGCCCGGAGTACTTCGGCGACCCCGGCCACGGCGGGCACGACCCGTACCCTGCGAACCAGCCGGGCCACACCCAGGCGTTCTCCATCGACGAGGCGTCCGCCTACACCCAGGGCGAGACCTACCACGCGGGCTCGGCGCAGCCCCCCGGGCCGTCCGGCCCGCCGCTGCACTGGAAGGAACTGCTGAAGGGGGTCGTCCTCAACCCGAACCCGACCTTCCTCCGCATGCGGGACTACACGATGTGGGGCCCGGCCCTGATCGTGACGTTCCTCTACGGCCTGCTCGCGGTGTTCGGCTTCGACGGCGCCCGCGCGGACGTGATCGGCGCGACGTTCACCAACGCGGTCCCGATCGTGCTGATCTCGGCCGTGGCGATGGTGCTGAGCGCGTTCATCCTGGGCGTGGTCACCCACACCCTGGCCCGCCAGCTCGGCGGCGACGGCGCCTGGCAGCCGACGGTCGGTCTGTCGATGCTGATCATGTCGCTGACGGACGCCCCGCGGCTGGTCTTCGCCATGTTCTTCGGCGGCGACGCGAGCTTCGTCCAGGTCATCGGCTGGATCACCTGGCTCGGCGCGGGCACCCTGCTCACCCTGATGGTCTCCCGCTCCCACGACCTGCCCTGGCCGAAGGCGCTGGGCGCGTCCGCGATCCAGTTGATCGCGCTGCTGTCGATCGTGAAACTGGGGACTTTCTGATTCGAGTACGCACAGACTTCGAGTACGTACAAGAGGGGCTCCCGGCACTGTGCCGGGAGCCCCTCTCGCATCCTCATCAACCGATCAGACCATCGCTGATCAATTTGAGAGTGCGCGTAGTGATCCTCTTTGTTGCGTCCTGGGCGCCCTGCGTGATGGCGCCCTGGATGTTGTCGGTGCCGCTCTGGGTGCCGCCCTGGATGTTGTCGCTGCCGCTCTGCGTACCGCCCTGGGTGTTGTTGGTACCGCCCTGGGTACCGCCCTGGGTGTTGTGAGTGCCGCTCAGCGTGCCGCCCTGCGTGTTGTTGGTACCGCTCTGCGTGCCGCCCTGGGTGTTGTGGCTACCGCCCTGGGTGTTGAAAATATTACCGTAATACCCATTGTTGAAAACAATGGTAGCCCCTGCGGGGGATCCAGGATCGTTGCGGTTTTCCGCGGAAGCCTGGCCCGCCGTTGCGCCTGTCAGCGCCATGGCAGCGGCAAAAGACAGAGTTGCGAAGATGCCGACCCGTTTCACGGTAAGCCTTTCTTGCGGTAGACAGCAGATAGGACTTCTTGCGGACCAAATTAGCCGCAACCCCTCACTGCGTAACTACAGCGACACAGGCAATGTCACCCGTACAGAGTGTCGGCAGGCTGCACCGTGATGGCGAGGCGCTTTGCATGCCAATACCGCAACGGCGACTCCAGGCCGGCGGGTCCTCTCTCCGTGCCATAACTATCCGGGCGTAGAAGAGTGCCGTGGCCCCAGGGGTTATGCGATGTGATCGACCCTGGAGAACACGGCATCACCCCGCAGAGGTTTCCTCCGCGGGGTGATGAACTCCGTCTAGCGATTAACCCTGGACACCGCCCTGGGTGTTGCCGGTGCCGCCACCCTGGACCCCGCCCTGGGTGTTGCCGGTGCCGCCACCCTGGACCCCGCCCTGGGTGTTGCCGGTGCCGCCACCCTGCACACCGCCCTGGGTGTTGCCGGTGCCGCCACCCTGGACCCCGCCCTGGGTGTTGCCGGTGCCGCCACCCTGCACACCGCCCTGGGTGTTGCCGGTGCCGCCACCCTGCACACCGCCCTGGGTGTTGCCGGTGCCGCCACCCTGGACCCCGCCCTGGGTGTTGCCGGTGCCGCCACCCTGCACACCGCCCTGGGTGTTGCCGGTGCCGCCACCCTGCACGCCGCCCTGGGTGTTGCCGGTGCCGCCACCCTGCACACCGCCCTGGGTGTTGCCGGTGCCGCCACCCTGCACACCGCCCTGGGTGTTGCCGGTGCCGCCACCCTGGACCCCGCCCTGGGTGTTGCCGGTGCCGCCACCCTGCACGCCGCCCTGGGTGTTGCCGGTGCCGCCACCCTGCACGCCGCCCTGGGTGTTGCCGGTGCCGCCACCCTGGACCCCGCCCTGGGTGTTGCCGGTGCCGCCACCCTGGACCCCGCCCTGGGTGTTGCCGGTGCCGCCACCCTGCACACCGCCCTGGGTGTTGCCGGTGCCGCCACCCTGCACACCGCCCTGGGTGTTCCCAGTACCGCCACCCTGCACGCCACCCTGGGTGTTGCCGGTGCCGCCACCCTGCACACCGCCCTGGGTGTTGCCGGTGCCGCCACCCTGCACACCGCCCTGGGTGTTGCCGGTGCCGCCACCCTGCACGCCACCCTGGGTGTTGCCGGTGCCGCCACCCTGCACACCGCCCTGGGTGTTGCCCCTACCGCCTTGGACACCGCCCTGGGTGTTCCCAGTACCGCCACCCTGGACACCGCCCTGGGTGTTCCCAGTACCGCCACCCTGGACACCGCCCTGAGTGTTGCCCCTACCGCCCTGGACCCCGCCCTGGGTATTACGGCCCTGGGCATTACGGTTGACCTTGCAGTTCTTCTTCTGGCACGGCTTGTCCGGCGTCGTCGCGTGAGTTCCTGTGGGCGCCGGGGTGGCGAACGCGGTGGAGGGCGTCAGAGCACCCCCAGCAGCCAGGGCAGCCGATGCCGTCACCAGCGCCGCACGCTTCGCGAAGTTCTGCATGATGATTCCTTTCCGGGGACTGCCGGGACCGGCGCGGTTCGCGGCCCCGATTCGTTACGGAGGGCGTCCTCCGTAGCCCTGGGGCTCCAGCCGCCTCAACCCCGAGACGTCAAGACGCAGCGGACTGCCACAGTCTTTTCTCGGAGGCGCGGGTGTGCCCGGGTTTGGAACTCCACGACCAGCATGCGCCGCTGTCTCCGGCGGCGCATCGGGCGAACACCCCAAGTTCCACCCGGGCACACCCCAGGTCCCGGCGCGGCACCCGGGCATCACCGCCCCGACGGCCTACCTGCTGGGATCGGACTGGATCTTTTGCGCGGCTCCGACCACGGAGAGAAACTGACGTGTGATGGACCTGCTAGAGCGAGAGGCCGTACTCCAAGACCTCACCGGCCACCTGAAAGTGGCAGTGAGCGGCCCTGGACGCCTGGCGCTTGTGCGTGGCGAGACCGGCATCGGCAAGACCGCCGTTGTCCACCGGCTGGCTCGGCTGGCCGATCCCCACGTCCGGGTGCTGTCGGGCGCCTGTGATCCGCTGGCCACTCCCCGCCCGTTGGGCCCCCTGATGGACCTGGCCCCGCACTTGGGTGCCGCGGCGCGCTCCGCCCTGACCGGGGCGCTGGCCGGCACCTGCCGTTCCGACGAGGTCTTCGACTGCCTGCTCGCCGACCTGAGCACCTACCCGAGCCTGCTGGTCGTGGAGGACGTCCACTGGGCCGACGAGGCCACGATGGACCTGCTGCGCCATCTGACCCGGCGCCTGCCGAACGTTCCGGCGCTGGTGGCGGTCACCTACCGCGACGACGAGATCGGCCGGACCCACGACCTGACCGCCCTCCTCGGCACCCTGGCCGGTTATCCGTGGGTGTACCGCCACGACCTGCTCCCCCTGAGCCGCCGGGCCGTGGCCGTGCTGGCCACCGGACACGCCGTGGACGCCGAGCAGGTGTACCGCGTCTCCGCCGGCAACCCGTTCATCGTCACCGAGATGCTGGCCGCCCCCGCCGAGCCCATCCCGGCCACGGTGCGCGAGGCCGTCGCTGGCCGCCTGGCCACCCTGTCGGTCCCGGCGCGCCGGGTGGTCGACGTGCTGGCCGTCCTCGGACGCCGGGTCTCGCTGCCGCTGCTGGCCGGCATCCTGCCGGCCCCGGAGGAGGCTCTCGACGAGGCCGTGGCCTGCGGCATCGTACGCGCCGAGGGGCGAACGACCGAGTTCCGCCATGAGCTGACCCGGCGGGCGGTGCTGGAGGCCGTGCCCGCCGCCCACCGGCTGCGAGTACACCGGCAGGCACTGGCCTTGATGCGGTCCGGCCCGGTAGCGGCGGACGATCTGGCGCTGCTGGCCGACCATTCCGAGGGCGCCGAGGACGCAGCCGCCGTGCTGGAGTACGCGCCCGCGGCAGCCGCCCACGCCGCCGCGGCAGGCGCGCATCGGGAAGCGGCCGCCCAGTACGCCCGCGCCCTGCGGTACGCCGACGATCTGCCGGCCGACCAGCAGACCTCCCTGCTGGAGGGCCACTCGCAGGCCTGTCTGCTGTCGAGCCGGCTCGACGAGGGGGTGGCTTCCCGCCGTACGGCGGTGCGGCTGCGCCGGGCACTGGGTGACCGGCTGCGCGAGGGGGAGGACCTGCGCTGGCTGTCGTGCTGGCTGTGGCCGGCCGGGCGCACCGCCGAGGCCAGGCAGACCGGCCTGGAGGCAGTGCAGGTACTCGAAGGGCTGCGGCCGAGCCGGGAGTTGGCGTGGGCGTACCTGAACCTCTGCCAGTTGGCCTGTTACGAGCATGAAGGGGTGGCGGTCGCCGCCGCCTACGCCGAGAAGGCGGCCGCTCTGGGCGAGCGTTTCGGCGATGCGGGGGTGGCCGACCATGCGCACTTCCATGCCGCGGCGGCACGCATGCTGAGCGAAGGGGCGGGGTGGGAGGACTGCGAGCGGGCGCTGTCCAGCGCGATGGCGCGGGATCTGCCGGTGGACGCGGGCTTCCTGGCGCTCACCCAGTGCTGGCTCGCCGCGTTGCAGCGTGATGCCACCCGGACCACCGCGGCCGTGAGCCGGGCGGAAGCCTACTTCCTCGATCACGACCTGCTGCCCTACCTGCTGTGCGCGAGGGCCTGGGACAGTTGGGGACTGCTGAACCGGGGCCTGTGGACCCAGGCCGCCGACACCGCACAGAACGTCGTGTCCCACCCCGGCTCACCGCCGGTCGGCGAGGCCCTGGCCCTGACCGTCCTGGGGTTGGCGCGGGCCCGTCAGGGCAAGGCCCAGGTGTGGCCGTTGCTGGAGCAGGCGGCGGGCCTGGTCGACTCGAACTGCCTGCTGACCACGGGCCTGGGGTGGGAGGCCCGGGTGGAGGCGGCCTGGCTGGCCGGTGACCACGAGCTGGTGCAGAGGGAGGCACGCCGCGGACTAGCCGCATTGGCGGAACGTACGCATCCCTGGCTGTCCGGCCCGCTGGCCTGCTGGATCCGCCGCGCCGGCGGGACGCCCCCGCAGGTGCCGGCGGCCGAACCCTACGCGCTGGAGCTGACCGGCGACTGGGCCGGCGCCGCGGCCCGCTGGGACGGGCTCGGCTGCCCGCACGACGCGGCGCTGGCCCGCCTGTCCGGCGACGCATCCGCGCTGCACCAGGCCCTGGCCGCCTTCGAGGCCCTGGACGCCCGGCCGGCCATGGCACGCACCCGCGCCGTGATGCGTGCCCGGGGCATCCGCCCGATCCGGCGTGGCGCGCGGGCGGCCACCCGGGCCAACCCGTACGGGCTGACCAACCGCGAGCTGGACGTCCTCAAGTTGCTGAACGAGGGCCTGTCGGACGCCGAGATCGCCGCGCGCCTCTACATCACGCCCAAGACCGCCGGGCATCACGTGGGCGCGGTGCTGGCCAAGCTCGGCGTCCACACCCGTCACGACGCCGCCCGCAAACTGCACCATCCCGAACCGTGACATGGGTTCCGTGATGAGAATCAAGAAAGCAGCGTTCCGGAATGCCGGTGCCGTGGCCGCGATTTTCTGCTGTTGCTGCATTTCACTCGGTGCGTGGGGTGCACCAGGTGCATCAGCGAGCGAATCGGTCGCCCGGTGGGAGAACTCGCAGAACGCATCCACGAAGTCGGTACCCCAGTGCTATGCGACGCGCGGTGCTCCGAAAGAGATCGTGTGCTATCGGCATTCGTGGAAGGCCGAGTACAGGCATGGCGACGTGGTCTATGTGCCCATTCTCATTCAGGTCCCCAGGCCCGCACATCCGTCGTCCGTGGTGATCGTCGACCGCTTGGACGACATTCGTCCGAGCGGCACCTGACGCGGCACCCGGGCATGCCGGGCATGCCGGGCATGCGGTCCTACAGGGCTTGCGGCGACGGTCTTACAGGGCGTCCTTCGAGGGCGTGATCGGAGTGCCCGCCTTACGGCAGGGCGGCTCGACGCTCCACGGGAAGTTGATCCAGTCCTCGGTGCGCTTCCAGACGTACTCGCACTTCACGAGGGATTGGGACTTCTCGTAGATGACGGCGGAGCGCACCTCGGCGACGGTGTCGAGGCAGAAGTCGCGCACCAGCTTGAGCGTCTTTCCGGTGTCGGCGACGTCGTCGGTGATGAGCACCTTCTTGTCGGAGAAGTCGATGCGGTCCGGGACGGGCGCCAGCATCACCGGCATGTCGAGCGTGGTGCCGACGCCGGTGTAGAACTCCACGTTGATCAGGTGGATGTTCTTGCAGTCCAGGGCATAGGCCAGCCCGCCGGCCACGAAGACGCCGCCGCGCGCGATGCTCAGCACGATGTCGGGCTCGTAGCCGTCGTCCGCGATGGTCTGCGCCAGCTCACGGACGGCCACGCCGAAGCGCTCGTAGGTCAGGTTCTCCCGCACGTCACTCATATCTTCGTCGCCCTCATACCTGGGTCCGGTGGAAGTTCAGGAAGGACCGCGAGGCGGTCGGGCCGCGCTGGCCCTGGTAGCGGGAGCCGTAGCGCTCGCTGCCGTAGGGGTGCTCGGCGGGCGAGGACAGCCGGAACATGCAGAGCTGGCCGATCTTCATACCGGGCCAGAGCTTGATCGGCAGGGTGGCGAGGTTGGACAGCTCCAGGGTCACGTGGCCGCTGAAGCCGGGGTCGATGAAGCCGGCGGTGGAGTGGGTGACCAGACCGAGCCGGCCGAGGGAACTCTTGCCCTCCAGGCGGGAGGCGAGGTCGTCGGGGAGCGTGATGACCTCGTACGTGCTCGCCAGCACGAACTCACCGGGGTGCAGGATGAACGGCTCGTCGCCCTCGGGCTCGACCAGCCGGGTGAGGTCCGACTGCTCCACGGAGGGGTCGATGTGGGGGTACCGGTGGTTCTCGAACACCCGGAAGTAACGGTCCAGCCGTACGTCGATGCTCGAGGGCTGAACCATGGATTCTTCGAAGGGATCGATCCGGACCCGCCCGGCGTCGATCTCGGCCCGGATGTCCTTGTCTGAGAGAAGCACGCCCCGAGGATACGCAAGGGGCGCGGACCGCCGACAATCGTGACGAGTCCGCGCCCCTTGGTGGTGCTGTGCCTACCGCTTCTGCAGCGTGACCGGCACCGCGCTGCGCAACCGCGCGCAGCGGGGGCACCGGACGAGCCGGCCGGGACCCAGCCGCTCGGCCTGCTGCATCGGGAACGAAGCGGCGCTGAAGACGTGCCCGTCCGCGCAGCGGACGACGGTGCGTTCCATCAAGTCCCTCAAGTCCCTTCCCCAGGAGCCGCGTCGGGCTCACTCCCCCGACGCCGAATGCCACATTACGGGACCAACCGGACCCTGTTCCAGGCGGCACTCCGGGGCCCCGAAGCCCCCACCGTACGCCCCGCTCCGCCCCTCCCTCGGCCGCCCATGAGGTACAGTGAGCGGGCGTTCGGACGTCGACTGCACCCCGGTCGATATGTCCGTATTGCGCGGGTGTAGTTTAATGGTAGAACATCAGCTTCCCAAGCTGAGAGCGCGAGTTCGATTCTCGTCACCCGCTCTTTGAAAGGGCCCAGGTCAATGACCTGGGCCCTTTGTTGTTCGGGATTACTGGTCCGGGATCCAGACCAGCCCGGTGATCGCGTCCCAGAAGGCACCCCAGTTCTTTCCGTAGAAGTCCGGGAATCCCAGCTCCCGCTGCAGCAACAGGTGCAAGGCTCGCTCGTCAGGGAGCCCGCTGACCTCGAGGGCGATCACGACTGCATGCTTTCACCTCTGGTGCTCGTCACCCGCTCACATGCTCGAACACCCGTGCAACCTTCCGCCCTCCCCGGAGGTCTTCACGCCGTACGTCCTGCTCAGCACAGCGTGAAAGGCCCCCGTGCGTCAGAAGAATCTCGTTGCCGCCGTGACCGGCGGTGCAATGTCGGCCGTCGTTCTGGGTGGCTTGTTGGTGGCCGCGCCCCAGGCGGTGGCTGCCGGTGTCAGCTGTTCGGCCAATGTCTATACGCGGGCGTTCTACAAGAACACCTCGTTCTCGGGCTCGCCGGTGAAGACCGACTGCGACAGCGCCATCGACCAGAGCTGGTCCGGCAGGCCCCTGTCCGGCATGCCGTCGGACAACTTCGGTGTCCGCTGGTCGGTGACCCGGGACTTCGGCTCCGGTGGCCCCTTCACGTTCGGGGTGTCCGCCACCGACGGCGTGCGTGTCTACCTGGACGGCGTGCGCAAGATCGACCTGTGGTCGGGCACGGGTGACAGCGCGCGCTCCAAGAGCGTCAACGTGACCGTCCCGTCCGGCAGGCACACCCTCCGCGTCGACAGCGTGAACTGGAGCGGTGCCGCGAAGGTCAAGTACAGCTACACGCCGCGTACTTCGGCTCAGTACGACAAGACCAAGCCGCTCGCCCCCACCGGGGTCAAGACCGCCTACAACACCACCACCCGCAGGACGACTGTCTCCTGGTCCGCCAACAAGGAGATGGACCTGGCGAGTTACTCCCTCTACCGACGGCCCGAGGGATCGAGCACCTGGACGCGGGTGACCACGACCACCGCCCGCAGCTTCACCGACCCCCTGGTGAACCCCGACGACCGTACGCCGTACTTCTACGAGGTCCGCGCCAAGGACAAGGCGGGCAACACCTCGTCGGGCAGTACGGACACCGTCGTCCGGCCGCTGCCGGTCGTGCCGTCCCTCACGGGCACGTACGACAAGGCGACCGGCAAGGTCACCCTCAAGTGGCCGCAGAACACGGAACCGCAGTTCGACCACTACACGGTCCTGAGCAACGACCTGGTGGACGGCTACTACGTCTGGGTCCCGCTCGGCACCACCACGCGCAGCACCTGGACCACCGGTCCCGTCACCGCCGACGGCGAGTGGCGTCACTACCGCGTCCTGGTCACCAACGACGGCGGCACCACCACCTACAGCTCGGAGGGGCTCGACGCCAGAGCCACCAACGAACTCTGGCTGGAGATTCCCGACGGCATCGCCCCCTACCGGGCCCCCGACCTGACCCTGAGCACCTGCGCGGGCGGCATCCGGGCGACCGCCTCGGACACCACGCCGGCCCCGATCCGCGACTTCACCGGCTTCGAGATCGAGCGCCGCGAGGCGACGGCGGGCACCTGGTCGCCCGTCCTGCATCAGGGCTACGACCCGCGTTCCTACACCGCCACGGCCACCGTCTGCGACCCGCTGCCGGCCGACGGGCACACCTACGAGTACCGGGCCCGTTCCTACGACGCGGCCGGGAACTACTCGCCGTACAGCGAGGTCCAGGCCGTGACCGTGCCGGTCGCCCAGCGGTCGGAGTGAGCACGCGGCAGCCGCGTCATTGAGAGGGCCCCGGTCATCGGCCGGGGCCCTTCTCGTCGTCCGGGGCGAGGATCAGGCGTCCCGGTACCAATGCGTCCCGCCCACCAGGAACTCGTACACCGGCCGACCCCGGCTCCCGCTCGTGCGGAACGCCTCGCCGTGGTCGTTGATGCGGATCGTGCCCTGGCGGCCGGCGCTGTTCCACTGGAGGTCGACGTACCACCGGACGTCGTGGGTGTCGGCGTGGGCGGTGATGTAGAGGACCTCGGGGTCGGTGCGGCTGACCTTGTAGGGGAAGCCGCGTTGGCCGGCCTTCGGGGTGATGACGGGGTGGGGGGCGTCGAGATCGGTGTCGAAGGACCTCGTCCGGACGCCTCCGCCGCAGCCGGAGGAGCCCAGGTACGCGTTCCAGGCCGGCGGTGGGCTCGAGTCGGCCACACCGACGTGCATGGACTCGATGACGACGGCCTCGTCGCCGGTGCCCTGGACGGTCAGCGCCACCCGCTGCTCGTCGGCCGCGACGGCCCGGTGCGCCTTCACCCAGCCGGGTACGTCCTGCCCCATCACCGGCGGGGCGACCTCGGCGGGAGGCCGGTCGACGAGGTACTTCGCCTCGCACTGCGGGTCGTCCCAGCCGTAGGTGCGGGTGCTCACGGTGAGGGGGGCGGCGGTGGCCCGGCCCGGGGTGGTGTCGTGTGCCGGGGTGTCGCTGTCGTCGCGGTTGAGCGTCAGCGCGGTGGCCACCGTGACGACGAGGGCGACGGCTGCCGCGGCCAGGGCCCAGTGCCTGCGGCGGGACGACTCTGCCACGGGGACGGGGACGGGGACGGGGACGGGTGGTGGGGCACTCTCCTCCGGCGCGGAAGGAACCGCCCGCCGCCCCCGCTCCCGCGCGGCGTCCGCCAGCACCCACCGCCGGTGCAGCTCCACCAGTTCCTCCGGCGTCGCCTCGCACAGCCGGGCGATGCGGGAGACGACCGCGTAGTCGGCCGGTACGCCGTCCCCCCGGCAGTACCGGTGCAGGGTCGAGGTGCTCATGTGCGCGCGCTTCGCCAGAGCCTCGTAACTCAGCCCGGACCGCTGCTTCAACTCGCGTAACCGCGCCGCGAACTCGGCGATCTCCTCAGCCGCCCCCACCAGTCCCCCATTCCGTCCCGCATCCCATGCCGAACGCGTCTCACCGGGTCAGAGCCGGTGCGGGCATCCCAGCGTTCCAAAAATCCCGATGGAATGGCGGGCGGAACGCGGGGTGGCACAGGCTGGGGCCATCCAAGCACGGCACCCCACAGGTCACCGTGCTGACCCAGCTTCCCCCGCGCCTCGGGCGCGTTGAACCGGCGGAAGCTCAACTCACTTACAGACAGGGCAACTCACTCATGCGCATCACCACCCGCACCGCCGCCGCCTCCTCCCTGGTGGCCCTCACCGCGCTCGCCCTCGTCGGCGTCCAGGCCGGCGCGGCCACCGCCGCCACCACGGCCACCTGCACCACCGCCAACACCAAGCTGACCGTCACCGAGGCGGCCCGCCCGATCAACCACCTGCTGCTCAAGGCCACCAACACCGGCACCACGACCTGCAACGCCTACTACGCGCCCCTCCTGCGCGCCGGTGCCGACGCGCAGGCCCCGCTGGCCCGGGTCGAGGACAGCAAGCCGCAGGCCGTGGTGACGCTCGAGCCGGGCGAGTCCGCGTACGCCGGCATCGCCACGTACTCCCCCGACGGCGAGGGCGGCGCCACCGAGAAGACCCTCGGCGTGTTCTTCACCGACCGCAACGCGGGCGGCACCGGCAAGGAGAAGACGCTGAACCTGCCGAACGGCGGGGTCTTCTTCAACAGCGCCGCTGCCGTGACGTACTGGCAGGACAACGCGGCCGACGCCCTGACCTGGTAGGGACGTTGTCCGTGAACTCCCCCGGAATTGTCCGTGATCGGTAACACGCGCATCCCCCCGCTCCCGCCCTCCGTCCTGACAAGTGGTCGCGACGCGGCCGGGGTCGGACGGGCGAGAGTGGGGGCGGGCATGGCGCGGCACAACGGGACGCGGGGCTGGTACGGCAAGGTGGTCGGGGCGGCGCTCGGAGTGACGATGCTCGCGGTCGGTGCCTCCATATGGACCGCGCAGGCCGACGCCGCGGGCGGACCCACGCCGAAGCCCGCGACGAGCAGCGTCAAGCCGGTCGACGTGACCATCGCGCACTCCTCGGACCAGGGCGCGCGCGGCGTCAACATCACCATCGACGACGGCCCCGACCCCACCTGGACGCCCCAGGTGCTCGCCGTGCTGAAGGAGTACGGGGTGAAGGCCACCTTCTGCATGGTCGGCACCCAGGCGCAGGCGCATCCCGACCTGGTGAAGCAGGTCGTCGCGGCCGGGCACCGGCTGTGCGACCACACGGTGTCGCACGACACCGCGATGGACAAGAAACCGGTGCCCTACCAGTCGCGGCAGATCCTCGACGCCGAGCGCATGATCACCGAGGCGTCCGGGGGCGTACGGCCCATGTACTACCGCGCCCCCGGCGGCGCCTTCACCCCCGCCAGCCGCAAGCTCGCCGCCTCGCGGGGGATGCGTCCGCTGGGCTGGAACGTGGACACCAAGGACTTCGAACGGCCGGGCACGGACGCCATCGTCGCCACGGTCGAGCGTGAACTCCCCAATGGCCCGACGCTGTTGTTCCACGACGCGGGAGGCGACCGCTCGCAGACGGTCGAGGCGCTGCGGCGCGTGCTGCCCCGGCTGAAGGAACAGGGCTATGCCTTCGGCTTTCCCGTGCGCTGAGTCCCGTTCGGCCCCACTTGCGACCCCCCTACTCCGGAAGGAACCTCCACTTATGAACCGCTACCTGCGCAAGGCCGTTGCCGTCTCCGCCGCGCTCACCGCCGGGCTGCTGATGACGGCGTGCCAGAGCGGCTCGGACTCCGCCGCCGCGTCCGGCACGAGCACGGCGTCCGTCGCGGGGAAGGCCCCGGCGTCACCCGGGTCCGAGGACACCCGCGGGTCGGAGCGGCACACCGCGCGGCAGGGCTCCGGCTCGGACTCCAGCAGTGGTGTCGCCTCCGGCACGGACTCCGGCCCCAGCACCGCCTCACCCTCCCGTGACACCGCCGTCGAGGGCATCGACGAGGGCCAGGGCGTCAACGGCACCTGGTTCGGCAACGTCTCGTACCTCGCCCCCGGCAAGTACACGGTCAGCGGCCAGAAGAACGAGGAGCAGGAGTTCCTCGTCGCCGAGGACACCGAGATCACCGGCTACGACGACATCTGCGGCGACCCCGGCGCGACCGGCGGCACCAAGTGCACCGAGGCCCAGCTCGAGACGGCCGCGAAGAAGGGCGTCTCGGCGGAGGTCGTGATCAGGAACGGCATCGCCACGAGCATCCGCGACGACCACTGAGCCCCGGCACGGCGACGCCTCACGCCGGTTCGAGCTGCGGCTCCGGTCGTGGTGCCGACGCGGCAAGGCTCGGCTCCCAGCGGGCGGTGGTGCGTATGTAGCCGTAGATCACCGCCGCCGTCGCCAGGAGGACGAGGGGGCCGGCCGTCCAGGGGTGGTAGGCCATCTGGACGGGCAGGAAGCGGACCGAGAGCAGGAGGGCGGTGAAGAACGCCGCTCCGCAGGCGACCTGCCGGACGGCCGGGCGGTCCCAGCCGTGGTCGAGTGCGCGCAGGGCCGTCTCGATGGTGAGCGTGAAGACCACGCCGGCGACGAGGTCGATGCCGTAGTGGTAGCCGAACCCCAGGGTCGCGGTGAGGGTGGCCAGGAGCCAGAACGTGCCCGCGAAGCGCAGGAACCGCGGGGCCCTGCGGGAGTGGATGAAGATCGCGGTGGCCCAGGCCGTGTGGAGGCTGGGCATGCAGTTGCGGGGCGTGATCGCGTCGTAGATCACCGGGTGCGGGGACCCGATCGGTGGCGGGGTGTGCGGCCAGAGTTCGGCGACCGCCCAGTGCGCGCTGCCCGTGCCGAACGCGCCGGTGCCGTAGGCGAAGACGGGCCCGACCACCGGGTAGATCATGTAGATGGCCGGTCCGAGCAGGCCGATCACCAGGAACGTGCGCACCAGGTGGTGGGCCGGGAAGCGGCGCTCGGCCGCCACGTTGCGAAGCTGGTACAGCGCCACGACGACCGCGGCCACCGCGAGCTGGCCGTAGACCGCGTCGAGGACATGGGAGCCGACCGGGCCGGTGGCCGCGACGATCCGGCCCGCCACCCACGACGGGTTGCCCAGCGCGTGATCGGCGGTCGCCACGTACGGGTCGAGCACCAGGGGGCGGCTCTTCGAGGTGATCAGCAGCCAGGTGTCGCCCGTCTTGCGGCCGGCCACCAGCAACAGGCCCAGACCGACGCCCTTCAGCAGCAGGGTGCGTTCGTGGCCGGTACGGCGGGTGACGGCGATGACCCCGCAGCCCAGCACCACCCACAACGCGCCGTTGCCGAAGGCGCGGCCCTCGGTCCCACCGACCCCGCCGATGCCGAATGCCCACCGCGTCAGCGCGAGGACGACGTCGATACCGATCGCCGCTCCGACCGCGATGAAGCGCTGCCGCCAGGTGAGGACCACCAGCGTCAACGCCAAGCCTGCGTACAACAGCGCGCCCGACTTGGGGCGGTACACCAACTCCGCGACCTGGTTGGTGAGCGGCCCCGGCAGGCCGTAACGACGCGCGGTCATCTCCAGCACGATGAGGAATCCGAGAGCCGTCACACCGGCTGCGGCCCAGAGTCTCTTCCGTGGTCGGCGCGCCGTGGTGGGCGTGGTGATGCCGGATATTCGCGAAGACCCCCGTGACAGCATGCGCCTCAACTTATCGGCACAGGGCACGGAAATGCGCCCCTATGGACATAACTGATCAACAACGGGCGTACCTGGGTGCGGGGAGGTACGCGAACAGGCCCGGACGGGAGATCGTCCGGGCCTGCTCGGGGTGGTACGGGGCGGCTGTGGCCTCAGCCGTACAAAGTGGCTTCCGCCTCAGTCGTACGGGGCGGCCAGGGCCTCGTGCCTCGTCAGACCGCGACGTTCCCGCCCTCGTTGCGGCGACGGCGGACGACGAACACCGCACCGAGGCCGAGCGCGACGGCCGCGCCGCCGGCGAGGGCTATCGCCGGGAGGGCCGAGCTGGAGCCGGTCTCGGCGAGGTGGCCCTGGGGGACGACCTCGGTGTTGCCGGCGGGCTTGGTGGTGGGCAGGGGCTTGCTGCCGCCCTGCGGCTTGGGGGTGGAGTCGTCGACCGGGCCGGGGGTGGTGCCGGCGGCCAGGATGTCGAACTCGTAGAAGTCGTCGTCCGAGGCGTAGACGCAGTTGCCCTCGTCGTCGACGTACGAACCGATGCTGATGGCGAAGCCGGCCCCGGCGGGCGCCTTCTTGTCGACCGACAGGCGCAGGTCGATGGAGAACGACTCCTTGGCCTTCACGTCGGTGTAGCCGAGGTAGCCGGCGGCCTCGTCGTCGAGGTCCACGGAGATGTCGTTCCACTTGCCCGTGGTCGGGTCCTGGTACTGAAGGGTGAGGTACTGGGTGGCATCGGAGAAGTCGTCCTCGCCCATCGCCGCGGCGAAGACGCCGAGGTCGACCCGCTTGTAAGAGTGCTTGCCCGAGTTCTTCACGTTGAGCTTGAAGCCGTGGAACCCGCTGCCCGCGACGATCTTCGACGGGAGGCCGGAGAGGCTGGTGCTGAGGTCCTTGTCGAGCTTCGGGTCGGTCTCGTCGCAGTCCTCCGGGCCGGTGGACGCGGACGCCGACGCCGAGGCGGAAGCGCTCGGCGAGGTGGAGTTGGAGGTGGACGCCGACGCCGAGGCGGCGTCCTTGGTGGGCGCGGCCGACGTGGAGTTCTGGGCCGGCGGGGTGGAGGTGTCCGTCGCGGCCGGGGTGGAGGTGCTGGTGGCCGGGGTGGTGGTGACGTCGCCCTCGGGCTCGGTCTCGCCAGTCGAGGCCGACTCGGTGGCGGTGGTGGACGACGACGGGTTCTCCTCCGCCTGCGCCACCGAGGCCGTCATGAGCACGACCGGAGAGAGGACGGCCGTCGCAGCAGCGAGAGCCAGGGAACGACGCAGCTTCATAACGAACCTTTAGGCAGCAGGGATCAACGTTTTCGCATAGCTGACTCACATGCGGGAAAAAGGGTTGCCCAAAAAGTTTCGAAATCTCTACGCGGACTGCCCGAGTTCAGCACACAGATGGGGCGCTACTGATCATTTACGGATGAGACGGGCGGGGCTCAGGAGGCAGGCGCGGGGATCGGCACGGCCTGTCCCGTGACTCTTACGGGGGTCTCGTACGGGTCCACCTCGATGGTCAGGTCGCTCGGGCGGCCCATGTCCTCGCCCTGGCGGATGGTGATCGTGCTCGGGGCGGTCACCAGGCCGAGGGTGCGCAGGTAACCGCCGAACGCTGCCGCCGCCGCGCCGGTGGCCGGGTCCTCGACGACGCCGCCGATGGGGAAGGGGTCGCGGGCGTGGTAACTGCCGTCGTTCTCCCGCCAGACGAGGTGGACGGTCGTCCATCCGTGGGTCCGCATGACGGTGGTGAGGGCGTCGAAGTCGTAGGCCAGGTCGGCCAGTCGGGCGCGGGAGGCGGCGGCGAGGACCAGGTGGTCGTTGCCCGCGAAGGCCACGTGGGGCGGCAGGGCCGGGTCCAGGTCGGCGGCGTCCCACCGCAGGGCCGCGAGCGCGGCGGCCAGCTCGGTCGCGTCGGCCGGCCGGGAGCGGGTGGGGACGCTGGTGAGGGTCGCCCGTACGGCGCCGTCCTGATCGGCCGTCGTCTCGACCCTGATCTCCCCTGCGGGGGTGTCGAAGAGGAGTTCACCGGTGCCGATGCGTTCGGCGAGGGCCACCGAGGTGCCGACCGTGGCGTGGCCGCAGAAGGCGACCTCGGCGAGCGGGCTGAAGTAGCGGAGCGTGAACCGGCGTTCGGCATCGTCCCGCTCGGTGACGAAGGCGGTCTCGGAGTAGCCGACCTCGGCCGCGAGGGCGAGCATGCGCTGCTCGTCGAGGCCGGTCGCGTCGAGGACGACCCCTGCGGGGTTTCCCCCATCAGGGTCGGGGGTGAAGGCCGCGTAGCGCAGGACATCGGTTTCCGTGGTGTGAGCCATGCCCTCATGCTGGCGTCCCCACGGCATCAATACCAGCGATAGTTTTTCATACGAGCCATCGGCTGTCTCGATGGCTGACTACGCTTCCGTGATGGAAACCCGGCTGCTCCAGACCTTCGCCACGCTATGCGCAGGTGGTCGGCGCGGGCCGCCCGGCGAACCGGTCGGACAGCCAGTTGACCGCAGCGGGCAGGCCGGCGGTTTCGCCGGCGATGTGATCTCCGGGTACGACGGTGAAGACCGTGCGGATGCCTGCGGTGCACCAGGCTTGGTTCAGGGCACGGGCTTGGGCGATAGGAATGATCTCGTCCAGGGCGCCGTGGTACTGGAGCACGGGTACGGTCGGTGCCGGCCGGGTGATCAGGTTGTTCTGCGCGTACACGGAGGCGACACCGGGTTGTGCGTCGAACTGCTGAATCGTCGCGCCCGTCGAGTAGTCGCTGAACTTCTTCAAGGGGTAACCGGCGAGGGTCTGCACGACGCATTGGGTTTTCAATGACGCCTCGGTGGCCTTGCCTGCAGCGCTGAGGGAGTCATCCAGTGGGAACTGGCCGGGGTAGGCCTGCTGGAGGCCGATCAGCGCGTAGAGCTGCAGGCCCTCGCCGGTGACACTGCCGTCGAGGGATTCGGCCACGTTCCGGACGTCCGCCGGCACACCCCCGGACACATCGGTGATCAGCTTGAGGTCCGCAGCATAGGAAGGGGCCAGCGACGCCGCCCAGCCCGACGCGCCGCCGCCCTGCGAGTAGCCCATCGTGGCCCAGGGGGTCGCCGCCGAGACGCCCGTCCCAGGGATCGAGGCAGCCACGCGGGCCATGTCCAGCACGGTGTGCGCCTCGGAGACCCCGGCAACATAGGTGGGGGTGGAACCGGTGGTGTAACCCTCGTAGTCGCTGACAACGACACCCCAGCCCTTCGCCAGCAGCGCCTCGACCGGCTCGAGTTCCTGTTCGGTGCCGGCGACGAACTGTTTGGACGGCGCGCACTGTTGGCCCAGCCCCTGGGTTCCGACCGCGAGATCCACCCACGGCCGGGAACCGGCACCGAGCCACGGCAGCGTCGGTGTGAACACCGTGCCGGTGACCGCGATGTCGGCGTTCTGGGCGTTGCGGGAGTGGTACATCACCGTAGTGGCGGTTGCGGTCACCGCGGTCGCGACAACCCTCGCGGGCCGGGTCCGGATGATCGCGCCAGGTTCATCGGCCGGCAGTGGCGACGGCGCCTGGTAGAAGTCTGCCGGCGCGGCAGCCTTGGCAGGCGCGGCGGAAACCGCGGCAGGAGACAGGACCGCCGCTGCCAGCGTGGCAGAGCCGATCAAGCCGGCGAGAACAGAACGACGCACCGCGACCCCATTCCATAAGGTGAGCTTGCCCCGGAGTCCCGGGCGGTTCTCGTGCAATGTCACGCCGCGCGTGCGGTCGTTGTGTGGTGCATCCTCTCGTCATCCTCACGGATGGGAGGGTGACCGGCATGACGATCACCAGAAAGGACGACGTCGCGTAGGCGGCCTGGCCGCGTTCGGGCCGAGCTGCTGCGCCGGCGCCGGACACATGACGAAATCACGGCCATACGTGGCCCATGCGCTACGCGGACTCCGCACGAGCCCTGCTGGAGCAAGCCGCCGAGTCGCCCTGCTGCTGGAGGACCGCGTCGACCACGCGGACATCACCGCCGAACGCATCGCCGTCCAGCCGCTGGACCTGCTGTGCGCCCCCGGCCACCGGCTGGCGGACCGCACCCGCCCCGGGGCCTGGGAGGAGCTGGCCACGGAGGACTTCTTCCTCCACGAACAGGGCTGCTCCTACAGCGACTGGCTCGCCGACCAGCTCCAGGCGGTCCCCGGCACCCACCCCCGCATGACCCGCTTCGGCAGCATCGAGGCGGCCGTCCGTACAGAGCGGGTCGGCCAGCAGGGCGCACCGCGTCGACCCGGACAAAAGAAGTGCAGGTGGGCAAGGGAGTTGGGGGAGCCTTTTACAGAGCCGACCCGTGTGGCTGGGGCCCCCGTTAGGCTTTCAAAACTTCGGGGCAGGGCCTCGGTCGTCGAAGGGGAGCGCGTTCCGTATGCCTACGCTCAGCGTCCTGACGCCGGTTCATGACGGCGGGCACGCCTATCTGCGCGAGTTGTACGACTCGTTGTGTGCGCAGCGGCTGCCTGCGGGGTGGGGGCTTCAGTGGGTGGTGCAGGAGGACGGGGAGACGGGGCGGCCTGCGGGGGTGCTGCCTGATGAGGCGTGGATCTCCACCAGGACAGGGCGGCACGGTGGAGCCGCTCGTGCTCGTACGCTCGGGCTGGCTCGGGTCACCGGTGCCCTGCTGCGGTGCGTCGATGCCGATGATCTTCTGCCTGATGCCGACACGCTTGCCCGCGACATCGAGGTGCTGGCTGCCCAACCTGGCTACGGGTGGACCGTCTCGCCCTGTCTCGACCTGCATCCCGACGGGCGTCTCGAGCCCGGCCCCTACGACCCCGAGCCCGGCCCGCTGCCCGCCCGGGCTCTGCTGGACGGTGCCGCGCGCGGGGCGATGCCGGTGGTCGGCACCACGCAGACCGTCCACACCGAACTGGTCCGGCTCCTGGGCGGCTGGCCCGCGCTGCCCGCCTTCGAGGACGGCGCGCTGCTGCTGAGCTGCGAGGCGGTCAGCCCCGGCTGGATGCAGTCCGAGCCCGGCACCCTCTACCGCAAGCACCCCACCCAGCACACGGCGTCCGAAGCCTTCCGTGACCGCGCCGAGGCCCGCCTCCGCGTCCAGATCGCCGTCCAGCGGGCGGAGGCCCTGCACGCGGCGGGGTGGCGCTGGCGGCCACCGGCCATCAAGGGCTGATCCCGCTCGCCTACGTGTTTCACGTGAAACAACCCGAATGTCCGTCAACCCTGGGCGCGGCTGGACGTTCTGCTCGGCGTCGATGTGTCCGTCCGGGGGGCCGGCACCGTGGGGCGGGCGGCTCGCGGGGTGCGGGGGGACTCGATGTCGGCGAGCAGGCGGTGCAGGGAGGCGCGTACGGACGGGATGTCGGGGGAGTCCCAGGTGCCCGGCAGGGGGACGCGGGTGTCCAGCGTGGCCAGGGTGCGGTGGGCGCGGTGCCACGCTCGGGCGGTGTGGCCCTGGTGGTGGTCGGTGTAGGCGCGGGCGTAGCGGGCCAGGGCCGTCGCCCAGGCGTCGTCGCGTACCCCAGGGGTGGCCATCGCCCGGCGCGCGCTGCGACCCGCGGCGCCCGGGGAGGTGCGGGCCTGGGCCACGGCCAGCGCCGCCAGGCTCACGGCGGGGGCCGGGCCGCCGGGGGCGAACGCCGGGACGGTGTCGGCGGCCTGCCGGAAGCACTCGGCGGCGGTACGGGCGTCTCCGCGCTCCCACGCCAGTACGCCCTGGACGTGGGCGACCCAGCCGATCAGCGCGTCGTCACCGGCGAGGACCGCCGTCGGCCAGACCTGGCCGAGCAGGGCGCGGGCGGTGGCCGGGTCGCCGGGGGCGTGCAGCCAGGCGGCGAGCCAGCGGGCACGGGCGGTGAGGTGGTCGTCGGCGGTCGCTCGGGGCAGCAGGCGGGCCAGGTGGGCGCGGCCCTCCTCGCCGTGGTCGTACACCGTCCACCAGAACCACAGGTCCGCCACCGTGGCCAGCGCCGCCGTCACCTGGGCGGCCGGGGCCTCCGGGCGGGACGCGTACTCCACCAGTGCCGTCAGGTCGGCCGCGTTGTCCCGTACGAGGCGGGCCGCCTGGCGCTGGTCGCCCGCGTGCCACAGGTGCTCGGCGACCTCCGCGAGGCGGCGGTGGTGCAGTACGTGGCGCTCCACGGCCACCTCGAACTCACCGGCCGCGCGGAGTCGTTCGGCGCCGAAGTCGCGGGCGGCGCGGGTCATGCGGTAGCGGTGCGGCCGCAGGCCACCCGGTTCGTCCAGGGTGTCCAGCACCCCGGCGGCGGCCAGTTGGGCGAGGCAGGCGGAGACCTGGTGCGGAGCGACGCCCGCACCCGCGCAGAGGTACGCCGCCGTCGGCTCGGTGAACGCCCCTTCGAAGACGCTGCTCCGGCTCCACACCGCGCGCTCCGGCCGCTCGCACAGCAGGTACGCCGCCCCGACGGCCGACCGCAGCGAGCGGTGCCGTCGCAGGGCCGGGCCGGGTGCGGACAGCCAGCACTGGCCCTGCTCCAGCCGGTCGGCCAGCGCCCGGACGGAGGGCTCCGCGTCCAGTTGGCCGGCGGCCAGCTCCACGGCGAGGGGTACGCCCTCCAGCACCTGGCAGATCCGGGCCACGGCCGCCGACTCCGCGCCCTCCGCGCGGAAACCGGGGGCGGTGTCGCGGGCCCGCGCGAGGAAGAGTTCCACCGCCGCGTCCGGGGCCAGCGGGATCAGCCGCAGCACCCGTTCCTCACCGAGCCCGAGCGCCTGGCGGCAGGTCACCAGCACCCGCACGCCGGGTACGTCCATCAGCAGCCGTTGCACCAGCCCCGCGCACTCGGTGCGCACCGCGTCGGCGTCGTCGAGCAGCAGGAGTACGGGACGCCGCCCGGCCGTGCCCCGCAACGCCGAGATCAGGTCGGCGAGGGCGGGCCGGGCCTTCGTACGGGCACCGCGCGCGTCCGGTACCGCCCCCACGCCGCCCGTCCGCCGCCGGTCCGCGCCCGCACCCAGCGACCCCAGCACCGCCTCCGCCACCCGAGCGGCGAGCGCCCCCACGGCGACGGGCCCGCCCCCGCCGGGGCACCGCACGTAGATCACCCGAGCCCAGGGGGGTCCGGCCGTCGAACCGTCGACGCGGGGTGAAGCCGCGTCGCCCGAGCGCCCGTACGCGGGCTCCACACCAGGCCCACCCCCCGCTCCCCCCACCGTTACAGCGGCCAGCGCGCTCTTCCCCACGCCCGCAGCGCCCGTCACCGTCACCAGCCGATGCCGGGCCAGCCCTTCCCGGAGGGAATCCGTCTCCTCCCCCCGTCCGATCAGCCCGTCCGGTCCACAACGCCCCGCTGCGGAAGCCCACTCGGTGTCCTCGGCGTATGCCCACACTGTTCTGCGCTCCAGAGCTCGCGGCGGTGCGGCTCCGCGTGGCCGCACGCTCAGGGAGGGGGCGCGAGGCACAGCCAAATCGTTCCTGCACCGCGCCGCCTTCACGCAGAGTCCAACGGCCGCCCGCGACCTCGGGTGCGGACGCGGGCCAGGGATCACACGCCGCACTGAAGCCTCGTACACAGGTGCACATACCGGTGGGCGGCCCGGAGTCCGAGCCGCCCACGGGTCCAGCCTGCGGAGAGAACCTAATACTCGTCGTCCTCGTCCGGCCCCTTCGGCTTGTCGCCGCCCCGGCCCGTCTCGTCGTCCCGGTCGATCGTCCGGACCGGGCGGCTGCGGCCGGGCTCGGGAAGTTCGCCGAGGTCGTGGCGGAGGTAGAGGACGTCGCCGACGAAGAGGTCGTAGAGGAGGATGCCGACGATGCCGCCGATCAGCGGGCCGACGATGGGAATCCACCAGTAGCCGCTGAACTGGCCCGCCACGCTCCCCGGGAAGGCCAGGCTTCCCCAGCCCGCCGCCCAGGTGAACAGCCGGGGGCCGAAGTCACGGGCGGGGTTGATGGCGTAGCCCGCGTTGGCGCCGAAGGACATGCCGATCGCGGCCACCACGAGGCCCACGATGAACGGGGCCAGGTTCGCCTTCACCGCCTGGTTGCGCAGGTCCAGGATGGCGACCACGAACATCACCAGGAAGGCCGCGCCGACGATCTGGTCGATCAGCGGGCCCCAGATGCCGCCGTGGAAGTAGGGCGCGGGGAAGGTGGCGAAGATGGAGAACGAGGCCAGGGTGTGGCCGTCCGTCTTGGGCCCCTTGACCGCGGAGTCGAAGGCGTCGATCGCGTTGTGGTAGACGAGGTAGACCAGCGCCGCTCCCGCGAACGCGCCCGCGACCTGGGCGAACCAGTACGGCAGCACCTTCAGCCAGGGGAAGCCCCGGCGTACGGCCATGGCGAGCGTGACCGCCGGGTTGAGGTGGGCGCCGCTCACCCCGCCGGCCACGTAGATGCCGAACGTCACGGCCAGGGCCCAGCCCCAGGCGACCAGCAGCCAGTCACCGGCGGCGAGGAAGATCGTCGTGGTGGTGGCGGCGCGGCCGGAACCCGGCAGCGCGGCGACCGCCATGGCGACCACACCACAGCCGAACGAGATGAGGACGAAGGTCCCGATGAACTCCGCCATGAGCTCGCCCGCCAGCCCACCCCGGTGCCGGAGCCGGGACGGCTTGATGAGCGGGGGAATGTCGACAGCAGCCATTGAGGCCCCCTAGCAGAGGAGGGGTAGGGCAAACATCCTCATATTCGCCCAACCCACCCCGGCGCGCAGGACGGGAAACCCGTCTGGCCTAAGGGTTCTTGCGGGGGTCGGTCCCGGAGCAACACCCCATGAGACGTCAGGCCCTCGCGAGACGCGCCGTCTGCGCCGCCGTCACCGTACGCACCATCAGCGCCCCCGCCACGGCCGCGCCCGCCACGGCCAGGTCGGCCACCAGCAGCGACCCGATCCCGGAGTAGGCACGGCCGATCACGGAGTCGGCGTCCCCCTGCTGGAGGACGCCGCCGAGCAGACCGGCCAGCCACAGCCCCCACCACACGTTGACCACGGCCGGCAGCCGCCGGTCCGGCGCACTCGCCCGGTAGGCGTCGGCCACGATGCCGCGTGGGAACCAGAGGTTCACCACCGGCACCACCCAGCCCAGGTACACCCAGATCCCCGCGTACTTCGGCGGCCGCCCCGACAGCGCGCGGGCGTTGTCCCGGACCCGCCACAGCCACATCAGGAAGGCCGCCGCGCACAGCAGAGTGAGCACGGAACCGGCCGTGCTCACCAGGTGGTACGAGTTCTCCAGGGATGTGAGCGGGCGGTGCACCCCGCCGCCCTGGTCCGGGGGCCCGGAGGCGGGCTCGCCCGCGCTGTACAGCCGTACCTCCCACACCGCCCGCGCCAGCCAGCCGGCCCCGGTCAGCAGCAGTGCCCCGGCGGCCAGCCGGGCGAGGGTGTCCGAGGCCCGCGGGTCGGGGGGCGCGGCAGGGGTCTCAAGAGCGTTGTCCATGGTCACGGGCCCCATCCTCGCCCGGCCGACCGGCCCGGCACCAGGGACTGTCGCGCCCATGAAGCCCACGGAAATCCGGACAGGAGGCCGGTGCCGAGCGGGAGAGCGTCGCGGCACCGGCCCGTACGGGATGCGGCGGTCAGACCGCCGTACGGCGCTCCGGGTGCCAGGTAGCCAGCGCCCAGATGATGAAGAAGTCGAGGCCGATCAGGATCAGCGACCAGATCGGGGCGTACGGCAGGAACAGGAACTGAAGGATCAGGCCAGCCGAGGTCAGCACGATGCCGACCACCCGCGCCCAGGCGGCGCCCATGAGCACGCCCGCGCCGGTCGCCACCACGAGCACACCGGCCGCCAGGAGGATCCAGCCCCAGCCGGTCAGGTCGATCTTGTAGACGTAGGCGTTGATACGGGCGTACACGTCGTCCGCGGCGATCGCCGAGATGCCCTGGAAGATGTGGAGGATGCCGTTCACCAGCATCAGCACACCCGCGAAGACCGCGCCTCCCTCGGCCAGCCCGTTGTGCTGGGACCGTGCCGACTGCGTCTGCTGGCTCATGGCCGTTACCTCCGACGTCTCGTCCCCCGTGAACCCCGGGTGGGGCCATAGGTACGACGATCCGGCGCGCGGCGCCCGGCTACCACGGGGGCTAGGCCGTACGGGTGACGCCCCGGTCGCTCACGCCATCCAGAAGAAGACCGCCGTCATCCGCTTCTCCTCCAGCGTGCGGCCGGTGTAGGCGGTCGCGCTGTGCACCAGGTTGGCGTTGTAGAGCAGCAGCCGGTTGGCCCGGTGCGGGACGCGGACGTCCTCCGCGAAGGCGTCGGAGGCGACGAAGCGGGTGCCGAGGGCGTCGACGAGGTTGTTGTGCGGGGCCTGGACGACATTGCCGCCGAGCCGGCCGCCGGGGAGGGACTGGCGGTAGAAGCTGGTGCCGCAGGACTTCGGCACGGCGGGGTTGAGGTAGAGCACGGCCGCGTACCGGCACAGCGCGCGGGAGTCGGTGTGCGGGCGGGGCTCGCTCTCGCCCTCGCCGACGACCTGCACGCAGTTGTGGTTGAGGGTGCCGCCGCCGGGCGTCCGCTGGACCCACAGCTCCTTCGCGCCGGTCGCCTTCTTCACCAGCCGCTCCACGCAGGCCAGTTCACCGGGTTCGAGGCCGGGCGTCGCGCGCAGTCCGGGCCAGGTCTCCGATGTGTACGGGTACCCCTCGGCCCAGTCCTCCTTGGCGAGACACCGCTCGCGCACCGCGCCGGCGTCGGGCAGGGCGTCGTCCAGCACCCAGTAGTCGCGGCCCTCGGTGGGCTTGCGGTACGGCAGGACGGGCAGGGCGGCGGGCGTTCCGGGCGGTGGCTGCGGGGGCATGCGGCGAAATCTAGGCCGCTGACCTGGGCCGCTTCGCCCGAGGAGAGGTCAACCTTTGGCCAACGTCCACTCATACACTGGTTGTTGGCGGGCCAAGGACGCTCCCGCCGCACAGCTACGGAAACCGGCGCGGAATCTTTGCGGCGGATGTCGAGACGAATCGGCTCCACGTCCGTACTGCTGTGTGTCTGAACCGCCTGTCGGCGGAACCACGACCGGGCAGGAGGAACAGTGCGCTTTTCGCGGAACGCGACGGGAACTCTCTTCGTGGGCGGTGCCATGGCACTGACCCTCGCGGCGCTGGCCTACCCGAGCATGCTCGGGCTGGACACCGTCTCCACTGCGCAGACCCGCATCATCGCCAACACCCAGTGGGGTCCGCTCACCGAGCAGGACCGGGACTTCGTGGTGAAGGTGCGCGCGGCCGGGCTGTGGGAGTACCCGCTCGGGCAGATCGGGCTCCAGAAGGGCGCCTCCCCGGGTGTCAAGGAGGCCAGCAAGCACCTGGTCGACGGGCACGCGGCGCTGGACGCCTCCTGCCGCAAGATCGCGCCGATGCTGAACATCACGATCCCCAACGTGGCGAGCCCCCAGCAGGAGGGGTTCGTGACCCAGCTCAAGGGCGAGACGGGCAAGGCGTTCGACACCGACTTCGCCAACATCCTGCGGATGACGCACGGTTCGATCTTCAACGCCATCGCGAAGATCCGGTCCACCACCAAGAACTCGCTGATCCGCTCGCTGGCCGACCAGGCCAACGACACCGTGCTCGACCACATGACGGTGATGGAGAAGACCGGTCTGGTCGACTTCGACCAGACCATCTTCCAGCAGACCACCCCGCCGAAGCTGCCCTCGGACAACCTGACGCCGCCCGCGCCGGACCCCGGTCAGCCGCAGGTCGTGCTCACCCCGCCGCCGAACGCCACCTCGACTCCGCTGGCCATCCCCGGCGAACCGGGCTCGAACAGTACCCGCGAGGACCCGACCCCGGCGGAGCCGAGCCCCACGCCGACGATCGGCTAGCCGAGCCAGACGGTGGTGTCCGGCGGGAGCACGTCCGACTCGCCCAACGGCGTGCTGGACAGCAGGAGTTCGCCCGCCGGACGCGCCACCGGTTCCGTGCTGAGGTTGGTCAGGCAGCGCCAGCCGGGGGCGCGGGTGAAGTCCAGGACGCCGGGCGGGGCGCCGGGCGTCCAGGTCAGCTCCTCGCCCTGGAGCAGCTTGCGGCGCAGCCGCAGGGCGGTGCGGTACAGCTCCAGCGTGGAACCCTCGGTACCGGCCTGCGCCTCGACGGCGTACCGGGCGAACGCCTCCGGCTGCGGCAGCCAGGCCGGGCCGGGCCCGAAGCCGTACGAGGGCCCGCCGGCCGTCCACGGCAGGGGCACGCGGCTGCCGTCCCGGCCCTTACGGGTGTGCCCCGACTGTTCCCAGACCGGGTCGCGCAGTGCCTCGGGGGGCAGGTCGGCCACCTCGGGCAGGCCCAGTTCCTCACCCTGATAGAGGTAGGCGGAGCCGGGCAGCGCCAGCATCAGCAGGGTCGCGGCGCGGGCCCGGCGCAGTCCCGCCTCGGGGTCGGTCCCGGGGTCGGTGCCGCCCGAGCGCAGCCAGGCGTCCAGGTCGGTGCCGGGCGGCAGGACCAGGCGGGAGGCGTGCCGGACCACGTCGTGGTTGGAGAGCACCCAGGTCGCCGAGGCGCCGACGGTGTGCGCCTCCGCGAGGGAGGCGGTGATGGCGCGGCGGAGTCGGTCCGCGTCCCAACCGGTCTCCAGGTACTCGAAGTTGAACGCCTGGCCGAGTTCGTCCGGGCGGGCGTACAGGGCGCGGCGGGTGTCCGGGACCCAGGCTTCGGCGACGGCGGTGCGGGGCGGGTCGTAGGTGTCCAGCAGGGTGCGCCAGTCGCGGTAGATCTCGTGGACCTCGTCCCGGTCCCAGTAGGGGTGGCTACCGGGGGCCATGCGGGGCAGGGCCTCCTCGCCGGTGGCGCCGATCCCGCCGACGTCCCGTAGGGGTTCGGTGAGGTCCTTTGCCAGGCCGTGGGCGACGTCCACGCGGAAGCCGTCCACGCCCCGGTCGGACCAGAAGCGCAGGGTGGTGCGGAAGTCCTCCCGGACCTCGGGGTGCGACCAGTCGAGGTCGGGCTGCTCGGGGGCGAACAGATGCAGGTACCAGTCGCCGTCCGGGACTCGGCTCCAGGCGCTGCCGCCGAACACCGACCGCCAGTCGGTGGGCGGGAGTTCGCCGTACTTTCCCCGGCCGGGTCGGAAGACGTAGCGGGCGCGGGCCGCCGAGCCCGGCGCGGAGAGCAGGGCCTCCTGGAACCAGGGGTGGCGGTGCGAGGTGTGGTTGGGGACGAGGTCCACGATGACCTTCAGGCCCAGCCGGTGCGCCTCTCCGACCAGGGTGTCGAAGTCGTCCAGGGTGCCGAGGCGGGGGTCGACGCCGCGGTGGTCGGCGACGTCGTAGCCGCCGTCGGCCAGTTCGGAGGGGTAGAAGGGGCTGAGCCACAGGGCGTCCACGCCGAGCGTGGCCAGGTGGTCCAGGCGGGCGATGACGCCCGCGAGGTCGCCCAGGCCGTCGCCGTCGGCGTCCGCGAAGCTGCGGGGATATACCTGGTAGATGACGGCCTGCCGCCACCAGTCGGGGTTCCTGGACGAGAGGTCCGCCATGCGGGCTCCGTTCGTACGGTTCACCTGGGGGTGTCGACAGAAAGCTGTCCAAGTCGCCCGGCGGGGGAAACCTGGGTCAGGGCCGCTCCACCGTCTTCAGGTACAGGTCCACGTACCGGGCCACGTCGACGTCCAGTGCCACGTCCACCAGGGGGCGGGCGCGGGTGCCGCCGTGGATCTCGGACTCGCCCGGCCGGGGGCGGCGGTCCACGACGGTCTGGCCGCGCGCCGGGCCGGGGGCGAGGCTGACCTCGACCGGGAGCGGGCGGGTGGTGAGTCCGGCCGGGTCGGCGACCGCGCAGACCGCACCCGCGTCGCCGAGACCGCCCGCCTCCTCGTCGTCCGGGGTGGTGCCGGGGGCGCTGGGGCGGTGGGACAGCAGGTCGCCGGCGAGTTTCGCGCCGGGTTCGGTGGAGGCGCGCAGGCGGCGCACCTCGGTGCCGGGCACCACGACCCGGGTGAACACGTCCAGCCCGTACATGGTGATCGGCACGTCCGCGCCGAGCAGGATCGCGGCCGCCTCGGGGTCGTGCCAGACGTTGAACTCCGCGACCGGGGTGGCGTTGCCGACGCCGACCGCGCCGCCCATGAAGACGACGCGCTCGATGTTGCGCGTCACCTCCGGGTGGGTGCGCAGCAGCAGGGCGATGTTGGTCAGGGGCGCGGTGGGGATCAGGGTCACCGGGCGCGGGGAGGCGAGGATCTCCCGGTGCAGCAGGGTGACGGCGTCCACGGCGGCCGGGGCGCGGGTGGGGGCGGGCAGGCCGAGGTCGCCCATGCCGTCGTGGCCGTGCACATGGCGGGCCGAGCGGGCGGGCTCCAGCAGCGGTCGTTCGGCGCCCCGGGCCACCGGGATGTCCGGGGCGCCGGCCCGCTCCAGCACGGTGAGGGTGTTGCGGACCACGCCGTCCACGTCGGTGTTCCCGGCCACGCAGGTCACCGCGCGCAGGTCGAGTCCGGGGTGGCGGACGGCGAGGAGCAGGGCCAGGGCGTCGTCGACGCCGGTGTCGCAGTCGATGATCACGGGCACCACGGGCTGCACGGCGGCCTCCTGCCGGCTTCGCTGCGTACGGACGCCTCGACCCTAGACGAGCGTCCGGCCGTAGGCGCTGGGCTCCTCACCCGAACGGACCGGAGCGCTGGTGGGCCCTGATCACCGGTGGTGCCGTAGGAGCAGGCAGCGGCCGGAACGATCAGGAGGCACACCCGATGACCGGAGGCATACGTACCCGCGGCGCCCGTGTCCTCCTGCCGCTCGGCGGGCTGCTCGCGCTGAGCGGCTGCGCGACCCTCGGCCTGGAGCATCCGCCGACCGCGACGTACTCCCTGCCGACGGTCGAGAAGCCCGCGGCCACCTCCAAGGCCCCGGCCGGCGATTCCGCGCTCACCGACGCCCAGGCGCAGGCCGCACTGGTCACCGAGTCCGACCTCGGCTCGCCGTGGGCGGTGGCGGGCGGCATCGCGACCTGGCGGGACGGCATGCTGAAGGCCAGGTCCGAGGTGGCCGACTGCCAGCGGCTGTTGGACGCGCTCTACTCCGACCAGGTCCTCGGTGCCCCCGCCCGCGTCGCCGTCGCCCTGGACGACCCCGGCACCGAGGCCCAGCTCCGCTACCAGATCGGCGCCCGCCGCCCCTCCGACGTGGACGCCGACCTGAAGTGGCTGAGCGAGATGCCGGCCAAGTGCGCCCGCTTCACCGCCACCACCCAGACCGGCTGGACCGAGGACATCCAGGTCTCCGACCTCCCCCTCCCCGAGGTCGGGGACAAACGCCAGGGCCTCCGCCTCACCCTCACCGCCACCGACCCCGAGAACCCCGACGCCGACGAACAGGACCTCACCCTCGAACTGGCCGCCGCCCGAGTGGGCGAGGACGCCTTCGCCCTCACCAACGGCGGCCCCGGCGACGTCCCGAACGACGCGACCCAGGCGGCGGTCCAGATCGGCGCGCTGCGCCTGGCGGACGTACGGCGGCAGGGGCGGGCGCAGGTCTAGAAGGGAGGGTCTAGAACGGCGAGCCCGCCGGTGCCGGGCCCAGCGTGGTCGTGCCCGGGGTCGTCCGGTGGCCCAGTCCCGTCCGGTAGGCGTCCAGGGCCGCTTCCGTGCGGCCCGTGCGGCGGAGGAGGTCGCCCAGGAGACGGCAGAGATCGGCCAAGTCGCCTGCCGCTCCCGCTCGTTCGAGGAAGCTCAGGGCGCGTACGTAGTGTTCTTCGGCGGAGTCCGTTTCCTCCGCCTCCTCCGCGATGATGCCGAGGAGGCGGTGGGCGGCGGCCGCGTGGACGGCGCCGCGTTCGGAGGAGAAGTCGCCGAGGACGCCGTCGAGGAGGGCGGCGGCCTCGGTGGGTCTGCCCCGGCGGTGCAGGACGTCGGCCAGCTCGACGGCGGCCTGGCTGCGGTACAGCGCGGCCCGGGTCTCGGCCAGCATCTCCAGCGCCTGCCGCAACTCGGTCTCAGCGCGCTCGAGTTCGCCCGCCTGGGCGTGGATGTAGCCGCGCATCCAGTGACAGTTGGCCAGCTCGGTGCGCAGCCGGAGCCGGCGGTAGAGCCCGGCCGCCTTGGCCAGGGAGGCGTCCGCCTCGGCGTGCCGGCCCTCGGCGAGCAGCGTACGGGCGACCGTGCGGTGCATCCGGGCGATCAGCGCGGGGTCGGCGGCGCGCGGGGCGAGCGCGAGGGCGAACTCGGCGGCCTGGGCGGCGCGGGCGTGGGCGCCCATGTCCATGTAGGGGCCGATGACGGCGGTGTAGAGGTGGAGCAGGGCGTCGGGGTCGTGCAGGCCGCCCCGGTTCAGTTCGTCGAGGGTGGACTCCAACAGGTAGATGGCGTACCGGAGTTCACCGGCCAGGTAGTGCGCCACGGCCCGGCCGCGTACGGCGGGCACCCGTACCGGGAGGGTCTCGCCGGACAGCCGTTCCTCCGCCTGCTCGAAGTGGCCGTGCGCCGCCTGGAGTTCACCGGTCTCCAGCGCGCACTCGCCAAGACCCAGCAGCGCGGCGGCCTGTTCGGGGACGAGACCGTGTTCCTCCGCCTCGGCCAGCAGGGCCGCGTACCGCTCGACGGCCTCCTCGGCCCGGCCGTCGGCGAGTACCCGCTGCGCCTCGGCGAGACGGAGTTGCAGGGCGGTGGCGAGCCCGGCGGGGCGGCCGGAGGCCAGCTCGTCGAAGGTGACGCCGAGCCGGTCCGCGATGTGCCGCAGGGTGTCGTCGGAGGCGCGCACCCGGCCCGCCTCCAGGGTGGAGATGTAGGCGGGGGTGTAGGCGGGCTCGGCCAACTGTCGCCGTGTCATACCGCGTTCGGCGCGCAGCCGTTGCACGCGCCGCCCGACCACCTCCGGCCCGTCCCGCTCCGGCATGCCCGCGCCTCCCCAACTCCCCTGGGTCCCCCTTGTCGTTGGGTTCCCGCAGCCCTAGGTTAAACGGCGGCTCAAGTCCGCTTGACCCGTCGCTGATGTTGCGAGGTAGCCGTGCCAGGTCGCACCCCCGCCCCCGTCGCACGCCCCCATGCACCCGCCCGCGCCCGGCTCCGCCCGGCGGACGCCGGCCCGTTCGCCAGAGGGGTCGCCGCGGCCGTCGTGGCCGTGGCCACCCTCGTGATCGCCGGCCACGCCTGCCCGGCCCGCGCGGCGGATGCCGCGCCGGTGGCCCGGCACGCCCAGCCCTGACAACCCCCGACAACCCCTCCGCGCAAGGGGGTTTCTCGCCCAACCCCGAGTAAAACCCACCCCAAGCCGAGCGGTGAATCCCCCCAAACCCCGCCAAGAGACCGGTTGTACGGGAGTGGAATATCTCACCGTCAACAGTTGACAGCGGACCCCGCCATTAGGGTGAGCGTCGATCCGGCCAGGCCCTTCGCGCATCGCGCACCGCCCGGCCGCTGAACGGGGATTCTTTTCGGTGGCCGGGGTCGGGGGGCCAGGGCGGAAGGGCACGGGGGATGACGGGTAGCAGCCTGCGCACGGAGGACACCGGGGCACCGGACACCACCGGCGAGACCGTGCGGCCGCCCGGGAGACGGGCGAAACGCGTCCTGCGCTGGACCGCCCTCGCGCTGGCCCTGCTCCTGCTCGGCACCGCCGCCGCCGGCTACCTCTACTACCAGCACCTCAACGGCAACCTCGCCAAGGCCCCGCTCAACCTCGGCGACAGCCCGAACCCCTCGGCCACCCCGGACGCGGCGGGCCGTACCCCGCTGAACATCCTGCTGATCGGCTCGGACAGCCGGAACACCGCCGACGACCTCGAACTCGGCGGCTCCAAGGGCGACGTGGGCCGCCCCCCGCTGGCGGACGTGCAGATGCTGCTGCACGTCTCGGCGGACCGGAACGACATGTCGGTGATCAGCCTGCCCCGCGACACCATGGTCCCGATCCCCCGCTGCACGGACCCCGTCACCAAGAAGGTCTACCCGGAGCTGAGCCTGGCGATGGCGAACGAGTCGCTGGGCCGGGGCGGCCCCGGCTGCACGGTCGCCACCTGGATGCGGCTCACCGGCATCCCCGTGGACCACTTCATGATGGTCGACTTCTCCGGCGTGGTCGCCATGGCCGACGCCATCGGCGGCGTACCGGTCTGCGTCGAGCAGAACGTCTACTCACACACCGCGAGCGGCCACGGCTCCGGCCTCAAGCTCAGGGCGGGCACCCACCCGGTCAAGGGCAAGCAGGCCCTCCAGTGGCTCCGTACCCGCTACGGCTTCGAGGACGGAACCGACGTCGGCCGTACCCACGCCCAGCACATGTACATGAACTCGATGGTCCGCCAGCTCCGCGCCGACGCCACCCTCGGCAACCCCGCCGAGATGCGACGCCTCGCGGAGGCGGCGACCAGCGCGCTCACCGTCGACGAGGGCCTCGGCACGGTCAAGAAGCTGTACGACCTCTCGATGGAGCTGCAGAAGGTGCCCACCGAGCGGATCACCATGACCACCCTGCCCACCACGCCGTGGTCGCAGGACCCCAACCGCCTGGTGCCCGCCGCCGGCGACGCCGACAAGCTCGTCTCCATGGTCCGCGACGACGTCCCGCTGGACGGCCGCGGCACCAAGGACCCCGGCCCGAAGGCCACGGACCCGGCGGCGCCCGCCGCCGAGATCACCGTCCGGGTCCGCAACGGCACCGGCGCGGGCCTGGAGTCCCCCGCCCCCGACCGCGCCGGGGCGGTCGCCGGCATCCTCCGCGGCGACGGCTTCACCCACACCATCTACGAGAAGACGGCCGCCGCCGAGCCCGGCACCTCCGTCCTGTACTCCGGCACCACCCTCAGGGGCGACGCCCTCGCGGTGGCCAAGGCGCTGAACATCCCCTCCGCCCGGGTCCGCGCGGTGGACGACGCCCAGGACATCACCCTCGTCGTCGGCGCCGACTGGCCCTCCGGCGACCGCTTCCCGGAACCGGCCAGGCGCGAGGTCCCCAAGTCGGCGGCCGTCCTGAGCGGTGACAGGACGGATGCCTGCATGAAGATCCAGGAGGGCTTCACCTGGTGATCACCGCGTGACGCTGTCAGCGGCATGACCTACTCTTTGCTCACTCGCCGCACGAGGCACACAGGTCACACACACCACAGGCGCACCGGGGATTCTCCGCGCCGTGCCGCCCGTACGGCTCCAACTCAGCATTCGTTCCGGGGGGTTCGAATCAGCGTGCGTATGCGCACCCGCTCCACCGCCACCGCTCTCGCGGTGCTCTTCAGCTCGGCGGCCCTCGCGGCCGCCCCCGCCCACGCCGACACGGTGCAGCCGCTGCCGGTCAGGTCGACCGGCTCGATCGTGGTCGACGGCGTCCACCAGCGGGTGTTCCTCAGCGACCCGTCCGGCGGCAAGATCGTCATCACCGACTACCGGGGCACGGTCGTCAAGCAGCTCACCGCCCTGCCCGGCGTGCTCGGCCTGGAACTCTCCGCCGACTCCGCCACCCTGTACGCGGCGGTCCCCGGCGGCACGGACGCGATCGTCGCCTTCGACACCGCGACCGCCACCGAGTCCACCCGCTACCCCGTGGGCGACATCGACCCCAAGTACCCGGCCGTCGCCGGTGACAAGCTGTGGTTCGGCTACGACTCCGACTCCACCGGCATCGGCGGCAACATCGGCTCCGTCGACCTCGCCGCGCCCGAGCACACCGTCGCCCTGGCCCAGGACCCGCAGAGCCCCTGGTTCGCCGCGCCCATGCTCGACGGCGCGGGCGGCACGCTGGTCGTCGGCATCCCGTCGCAGAGCCCGTCCGAACTGGGCGTGTACGACGTCTCGTCCGGCACCCCGGCCCGCACCGCGCACCGGACCATGGACGGCGGCAACACGCAGGACCTCGCCATCACGCCGGACGGCCGGCACGTGGTGGTGGCCAGCGCGTCCCCGAACAGCCACGCGGTCTACGACACGGCCGACCTGTCGGAGGACGGCACGTACCCCAGCAACGCCTACCCGAACGCGGTGGACATCGCCCCGGACGGCTCGGTGGCGGCGGGCATCGACGGCGCCTACGAGCCCGACGTGTACGTGTTCAAGCCGGGGCAGCGGACCACCGTCCGGGAGTACGACTTCGGGGCGAGCGACCAGCTCCTCGCGCCCGCCGGGCTCGCCTGGGCGCCGGACAGCTCACGCCTCTTCGCGGTCAGTCACGACTACGACGGCGCCTACCGGCTGCGCGTGCTGGAGGGCCCCACCAAGGCCGTCACCAAGGTCACCGCCGACGCCCCGGCCACCGCGCCCCGCGCCAAGAAGCTCACCGTCAAGGGCAAGGTCTCCGCCAAGGCCGCGCTCCCGGCCGGTACCCGGCTCAGCGTGACCCGCACCGACCTGGAGTCCCCCAAGGGCAAGGCGCTGCCCCAGGTCACCACGAAGGCCGACGGAAGCTACTCCTTCACCGACACCCCGCCGGCGGGCGGCAAGGTCACGTACAAGGTGTCCTACGCGGGCGACGCCGCCCACACCGCGGCCTCCGGCAGCGACAGCGCGACCGTCTCCCGGAGCAAGACGTCGCTGTCGCTGAACAACAACGGCAAGGTCTACTCCTACGGCAAGGACGTGAAGTTCACGGCCCACCTGGGGAAGACGTACAAGAACCGCACGGTGGAGATCTGGGCCGACCCCTACGGCGCCGACAAGCCGAACAAGCTGGTGAAGTCCGGCAAGGTCAACTCCCACGGCGACCTGGCCGTCACCCTCGACCTGCGCCGGGACACCAAGCTCACCGCGAAGTTCGCCGGTGACGCGCGCACCGCGACGGCGAGCGCCACCAGCACCGTCTGGACCCGCGTCAGCGTCTCCCTGACGGCCGCCAAGCAGTACAAGTCGGTGAGGACGTACGGCCAGACCTACGCCTACTTCCACAAGTCCACGGACCCGCGCTTCACCACCAAGATGCCCTACTACCAGGGCCGTTCGCACCGGCTGGAGATCCAGGTCTACTACCAGGGCACCTGGTACGACGCCGGGTCGGAGTACTTCAGGCTCGGCACCGACGGGGTCTCCGAGGTGCGGTACACCGGCGACCACGGCCAGGAGGTCGGCTACCGGCTCCGCGTGCGCTCGTCGTACATCAACGGCAGCTCCGGCGACAGCGTGAACTCCACGACCCACGGCTCCTGGAAGTACTTCCTGTTCACCAAGTGACGCTAGCCGTCCTGTAGTTGCTCCAGCCGGTCCCGCACGTCGTCCAGGGCGCCCTCCCGACGTCCTGGTACGCGGGCCCGCAACTCCGCGAGTTTGACTCCCAGTTCGCGGACCCGGTCCGCGTCCTCGATGCGGCCCCACTGATGGTGGGCCCGGTCCACCGCGGACTCCACGGCGGGGGCGTCGGGGGCGTGGCCGGAGGCGAGGCGGAAGCCGGCCACGCCGAGCCAGGCGCGGCAACTGCGCACCGGGTCGCCCGCGAACATCGCCAGGTCGGCGCGGACCTCCGCCCAGTGCAGGGCGTCCTCGGAGGCGGGGCCGTGCCGGCGTACCGCCGCCTCCTGGTGGCGGGCGGCCAGCCGGTCGGCGTCGGCGTGCCGTCCGGCCCGGACGGCCGCGCTCAGCGCGGCGTGCGGGTCGCCCTCGTCGTCGGGGGCGGTGAGCACCAGGTTGGACGGCAGCTCCGCCGCGATCCGGTCCAGCGCCCGCCGGTGCAGCTCCGCGACCGGCGGCCGGTGCCCGCCGCGCAGCAGCGCCGCCACCGCCCGCATGTACGTCGGCTCCGCGATCCGGCGCCAGCCGGGCGGCGGCGCGATCCGGCCGTGCACGACGGCCGTACGGCCCGAGTCCAGCGGGCGCTCGGCCAGATCGGCCCAGGTCTCGGCGTCCGCGTGCAGGTCCAGCAGCAGATGGGTGGTCCCGGCCGGGCGGAGCCGCAACTCGTCCTTGAGCCAGTGCCAGGGCAGCGCGGTGTACCGGGCGGTGGCCGGGGTGGTGCGGGCCAGCGCCAGGTGGGGGAGCCGCTGGCGCCGGTCCAGCAGCAGTTGCCCGGTGACGTACACCGTCAGCGGGCCGGACGCGGCGGCGGCCGCGCGCAGCCGGGTCAGCACGCCCTGCGGGTCGAGCGGGTCGGCGAGTTCGACCACGTTCGCGGTGTCGGTGCCCGCCAGCACGGACGGGGCGACGGCCCCCAGTACGGGCAGGACGGCCGCCGCGTCCACCAGGCGGCCGCGGCCCAGCGGCGCGGCCGCGAGCAGCAGCACGGTTCCGGGCATGGCGCCTCCCCCTGTTCGCCGGCCGGGTACGCCGGTCAGCCAGCACCGTAACCGCTGGACGCGAGGGCGCGCGGCTCAGGACGGCGAAGGTCGCCCGGTCGTGGCCGCGGGCGGGGGCTCGGACTGCGGCTCGGGGAGCCTGCGTACGGCGAAGACGGTGGTGTCGTCGCCGAGCCGGCCGCGGGTGTGCCGCAGCACCCCCTCGCGGACCAGGCGCACCAGCCGCCGGGGCGCGGCCCGGCCGGGGTCGGCGGCCACCGCCCGGACCACGTCGTTCAGCAGTGGGTAGAACTCGTCGGTGCGGTCGCGGGCCTCGGTCACGCCGTCCGTCACCATCAGCAGGGTCTCGTCCTCGTCCAGCCGCTCCCGGCAGGCGGGCGGCCCCGGCTCGGCGCCGGGCGCCGCGTCCCCCGTGAGGTCCCCGAAGCCGATCGGCAGCCGCTCCCCGCCGGGCAGCGGGCGCACTCCGCGCGGGCCCACGGCGAGCGGCGGCTCATGGCCGAAGTTGATCACCTCGACGGCGTCCCGGGCGTCCTTGGGGAAACCCAGCAGCAGCGCGGTGGCGAACCGGTCGCCGTCGTACCGGCCGAGCGCGGCGGTGTGCCCGCGGTGGCGGCACATCCGCACCTCCAGCCGGTCGGCGACGGTCCCCAGGTCGGCCTCGTGGTACGCCGCCTCTCGGAAGGTGCCCAGCAGCGCGGCGGCCGTCTCCACCGCGCCCAGGCCCTTGCCCTGCACGTCCCCGACAAGCACCCGGGTGCCGTGGGGGCCGGGCTGGATGTCGTAGAAGTCGCCACCGACCCGCGCGTCCATGTCGGCGGCCAGGTACACGCCCGCGTGCTCCAGACCGGCCCAGTTCGGCGGCAGCGGGCGCAGCACCGTCCGGCGGGTGGTCTCGGCGATGTCCCGCATGTGCAGGCCATGCCGCTCCCGGCGCGCCCGCACCACGGAGGCGATCACGGCGAGCGCGCCGCCGAGCGCGACCAGCACGAAGTCGGCGGTGCCGGCCCGGTACCGCTCGGGGAAGGCGGTGTCCACGGCGAGGTAGGTGACCAGCGACAGCAGGGCGAACGTGATGGTCGCGCCGACCCCGCAGATCGCGGCGGCGATGCTCGGCACCAGGATGATCCAGGAGACGACGCGGAACTTCTCGCTCGTCTGGAAGTCCACCGCCACGATGGCCGCCAGCAGCACCAGCGGGACCAGCCAGGACGTGCCCCGGCTGAGGATCCGCCGCCGCTCGCGCCGGTCCCGGTACTCCATCTCGGTCACGAGCCCCATCTCCGTCCCGAGACGCGAAGGTCGCGGCGGGCCGCCGTCCTCGGAAACCTCAGGGGAACACGGGCCGGTACCGGCCGCATCCGGGCCCCGTCACCCGCCCGGCCGAGTTGCCGGGCCGTCGCCGCAGGTGTGCCCTGGAAGCCGGGCCGTCACGTCGTGGCCCGAAGCGGCGAGTAAGGAGCGCTCTCATGGCTCACGCGGCACCCGCGCCCGGCGCGCGGCACCTGGGCGGTCGCAAGGACGCCCCGAAGGCGATCACCCCGCCCCCCGACATCTTCGACAACCGCGTCCACCGCATGGCCAGGATGGCGGTACCGGTGCTGCTGGCGCTGGTCTACGGCTACTGGGCGGCCGCCAACCGGCGCGGCGGCGGCCCCGTCACCGGCTGGAACCTGCTCTTCGGGTTCCTCACGGCCCTGGTCTTCGGGGTCGTGTTCTACGCCGTACTGACCATCGCGCCCCGGCTGCGGCGCGAGGTGCACGCGCTGCTGTGGGCGGTGTTCGTCGGCGTCTCCTTCGGCTTCCTCTACAACCAGGCGGGCGCCTCGCTGGTGCGGTCGGTGGGCATACCGCTGATCGTGGCGGCGGTGACGTTCGTCGTGTTCTTCTACCGCTTCTACACCCGCGAGGACGCGGTGGGACACCGGGTGAGCTGAGGGCGCCCGTCCCCCGAACGCACCCCCTCCGCTCGCGCCGCGGGCCCGGCGGGACTTGCCTGTAAGGCGTGCACCCCCGACTGAGGAGTGCCCTGTCGGCCGCGCTCATCGCCCTTGCCTGCCTCCTCGTGCCCTTCGGCGCACCGGCGGCCTGGGCGGCGTACACGCTCACCGACACGGGCCGGTACGTCACCACGATGGCCCCGCTCGCCGCCGACCCGGCCGTGCGGGACGCCGTCGCGGACACGGTCGGCGACGGCATCCTCCGCGAGGTCGACCAGCACGCGGACATGACGCCGGTACGCGGCTCGGTCGGCCCCTTCGTGCGGGACGCGGTGCGCTCCTTCACCCACACCCGCGCCTTCCGCCTCGCCTGGAACACCGGCAACCGGGTCACCCACGACGCGGTGCTGCGCGCGCTGCGCGAGGACGCCCCGGCGGGCGGCGTCCCGCGCGCGGTCACCGTCGACCTGGCCCCGGTGACCGCCGAGGTCAAGGCCCAGCTCGCCGAGGACCACATACCGCTCGCCGCCCGCATCCCGGTGCGCCACACCGAGGTCCCGGTGCTCCCGGCGGGGGAGCTGACCCGGTACCGCAAGGGATTCCACATGCTCGAAGTCGCCGGTCTGTGGCTGCCGGTGGCAGCCGTCCTGTTCGCCGCCGCCGGGATCGCCCTGGCCGTACGCCGCCGCCGCGCGGTCGTCGCCACCGCCCTCGGCACCGCCCTGGGCGGCGCCCTCCTCGGCCTGGCCCTCACCGCGGGCCGCGCCCTCACCCTCTCCGACCTCCCCGCCGACGTCCCCCACCCGGTCGCCGCCGCGGTCTACGACGCCCTGACCTCCGGCCTCCGTACGGTCTCCTGGCTCCTCCTCGGCCTCGGCCTGGTGGTGGCGCTGACGGCGTGGCTGACCCGCCGCCGCTCTGCCCGTCGCCGGGGGGAGGGAGGGGGGAAGTCCGCCGGGTCGCCTGCGCGGACCCGGGCGCGGGTCTGAGTACGGTCAACCTTTCCACCTGGCGGGCCGGTTGAGGGGCCCGGTGGGCACAGTGGACATAATGGGCGCATGTTCCGAGAGTTGCCCATCGGCCTCACCCCGCCCGACTGGCTGGTTCGGAACCTTCGGCCGCAGCCGGCGCCTGTCAACTGGGCCGCTGTCGCGCGGGCCGCCGTGGCGATGACGTTGCCGCTGGCGATCGGGCTCGCGGCCGGGCAGCCCGCGCTCGGGGCGCTCGCGTCGATGGGCGCGCTGAACGGGGTCATCGGTGACACCGCCGACGCGTACCGGATGCGGGTCATCACCATCGCCGTACCCCAGCTCACCGGCGCCGTCGGCGTCATCCTCGGGCAGCTCGTGTTCGGGCAGGGGTGGTACGCCGTCGCCGTGGTCACCGGGGTCGCGCTGGTGTCCGGGATGATCTCGACCATCGGCGCGGTGGCCTCCGTGTCGGGGCTGCTGCTCCTGCTCAACTGTGTGGTCGGCGCCGGGCTCCCGCTGCCCCACCCCTGGTGGCTGGCGCCGCTGCTGATGACCGGGGGCGGCCTGCTGGTGCTGGCCCTCGCCCTGCTGGCGTGGCCGCTGCGGGCCGGGGTGCCGGAGCGGGCGTCGGTGGCGAACGCCTACCGCCGGGTCGCCGACCTGCTGGACGGCACCTCCGACGACGACCGCTACATCGGCGCCCGCTTCGACGTCACCCGCTCGCTGAACCAGGCGTACGACCTGATCCTGGGCCACCGCGCCCGGCACCACGGCCGCAGCGAGGAACTCACCCGGCTGCTGGCCCGGTTGAACGCCATCACCCCGGTCGTCGAGGCCGCCCCCGCCGTCCACCTCACCGGCCGCCCGCTGCCCCCCGAAGTGCCCCGGACGGTACGGGAACTGGCCGACGCCGTCGAGACCGGCGACACGGCCGGCCTGCGCCTGCCGAAGCTCCCCCTCGCCCTCACCGAGACCGAACGCGCCGTCGACCACGCCCTCAGGCACACCGCCGAGGTCGTCACCTCCCCGTCGGTGGACCCGCGCGGCATCGACGAACGCACCGTCGCCCTGCACGTACGCATCGCCCGCACCGCCCGGGACGCGGTGCTGTCCGCGGGCTCCTGGCGCTACGGGCTCCGCCTCGCCGTCTGCATCGGCATCGCGCAGGCCCTCGTCTCCCTCGTCCCGGTCCCACGCTCGTACTGGGTCGCGCTGACCATCACCTTCGTCCTCAAGCCCGACTTCGGCTCGGTCTTCTCCCGCGCCCTGCTGCGCGCGCTGGGCACGGTGGCGGGGCTGGCGATCGCCGCGGCGGTCCTGGCAGAGGTGCCGATCGGCTGGTGGGACGTACCGGTGATGATGCTGCTCGCCCCGCTCGTCCCGGCGCTCACCCCGCGCGGCTACGGCTTCCAGACCGCCGCGATCACCCCGGTGATCCTGCTGCTCTCCGACATCCTCAACCACCAGGGCACCGGCCTGCTGCTGCCCCGCCTGCTGGACTCCCTGACGGGCTGCGGGATCGCCCTGGTCGCGGGGTACCTCCTGTGGCCGGAGAGCTGGCACACCCGCGTCGGCGACCGGCTCGCGGACGCGGTCGAGGACACGGCGGCGTACGTCCAGACGGCGTTCGGCGCCGACACCGACCCCGCCCGCCGCACCCGGATGCGGCGCCGCCTGTACCGCGATCTGTCCACCATCCGGACGGAATTCCAGCGCGCGCTCACCGAACCGCCGCCCACCGGACGGCGCGCCGCGGCATGGTGGCCGCTGGTGGTCGCCGTGGAGCGGATCGTCGACGCGACGACCGCGGCCCGCGTCCGCGTCCACCACGGCGCACCGCCCCCGTCCTCGGCCGAGGTCCACCAAGTGGTGCGCCAACTCGGTGAATTGGCGGAGGGGGTACGGGAGGCCGAGATCCTCACCGGCTTCCCCACCCACCTGACCGGCCCGGCGGGCAGCGTGCTGGAACCGGTACGACAAGAAGTGGCGGCCGCGAGAGCCATCGCCACACCGCACTGACGGGCCGCTAACCTAACGTGGCCGTCCTGGCCAGGGATCTACGGCGACAACTCACGCGAAGGGGTGCGCACATGGGCATTCTCACTCTCCTGCGGAACGCGTTCGGCCGAGGACGCAAAGGGCGTCCCGCCGAGGCGGAGAGTGCAGACCACCTCCCGACCCCCCGCCAGGAACACGACCTGGTAACAGACGCCTTCGACACCCCGAGGGTCCCTTCCCAGGGGGCTACGCGGGAGGACTCGGAGTCGCCGAAGGCGGATGCGGGGTCTGCACCGGAGACCGCGACGGAGTCGCCGGAGTCGGAAGCCGCGGCTGCACCGGAACCCGCGGCCACGGCGGAGACGCCGGAGTCGAAGACCGCGCCGGTGTCGGAGACACCGGCCACGGTGGAGTCGACGGAGGCGGAACCCGCCCCCGCGACGGCGGACCGTGAGGCGCAGGCCACAACTGCGCCGGAGGCCCTCGCCTCGAAAAAGTCGGCCGAAGCGGCTGCGTCGGAGACGGCAGCGCCGAAGGCCGAGACCGCGCCCGCGTCAAAGGCCCCCGCCCCGGTGGAGGCCGCGCCCGTATCGGAGACGCTGGACTCGGAGGAGTCGACGGAGGCGGAAGCCACCGCTGCGTCGGAGACCCCCGCCACGGCTGAGACGCCGGAAGCGGAGTCGCCGAAGGCGGAGACCGCGCCTACGGCGGAAGCCCCGGGCCCGGGGGAGCCGGTCACCCCGGAGCCCGAGGCGCCGCAGGCCGCTGCGGGGACCCCGGCGGACGCCCCGCAGAACACGGCGAAGGCCGAGCAGGCCGATGCTCCGGAGGAGAAGACGGCGGAGCCGGACCCCCTGGCCCCGGCCACGGAGGCCCCGGAGATCGAGCCCCTGATGATGGAGCCGGCCATCATCGACGCGGACCCGGAGGTCGTGGTCCCCCAGCAGCGCACCGAGCCCCTCCCGGAGGCCGAGGCGGAGCACGACCAGCCGGCCATCCCCGAGCAGTCAACGGAACCCCCCGCCGACACCTTGGCGGAGCCGGAGGCGGCGGAGCCGGAGGCGGCGGAGCCGGAGCCCACCCCGACCCCGGAAGCCGACACCGTCTCCGCGGCGAACGACAAGCAGGACGTCACCCCCGCCCCGGAAGCCGACGCCAAGCAGGACGACGCCCCGGCCTCCGAGGCCGACACCGACCAGGACTCCGCCTCCGCACCGAAGGTGGCCGCCGAGAGCACCTCCGCCCCGACGGCGAACGCTGACGCCGAGCCGAAGCCCACGCCGGAGGCCGAGGCCGAGCCCACCCCGGCCCCGAAGGCGGCGGCCGAAGCCAAGTCGAAGGCCACCCCCGCGCCGAAGGCGAAGGCCGAGCCCGACGCCAAGCCGGAGGCCGCCGAGGGCGCAGCCGAGGCCGAGACTCTCGCCGAGGCAACCCCCCTCACCCAGACCCCCTCCCTCACCACCGCCCACACCGCCGCAGCAGCAACCCTCACCAAAACCGACCTCACCGGCACCGCAGCGAAGCTCTACCTCGTACTGGACCGCTCCGCGAGCATGCGCCCGTACTACAAGGACGGCTCCGCCCAGGCCCTGGCCGACCAGACCCTCGCCCTCGCGGCCCACCTGGACAAGGACCCCCAGGTCCACGTGGTCTTCTTCTCCACCGAGGTCGACGGCACAGCCGACCTCACCCTCACCGAGGACCACGCCACCAAGATCGACGAAACGCACGCGGCCCTCGGCCGCATGGGCCGCACCAGCTACCACGCCGCCGTGGAAGCCGTACTCGCCCACCACGACAAGCACAACGCCCCCGAGGACAACGTCCTGGTCGTCTTCCAGACGGACGGCGCCCCCGACGCCAAGACCCCCGCCACCCAGGCCCTCACGAACGCCGCGAAGACCCACCCCAAGGTCTTCTTCTCGTTCGTCGCCTTCGGTGAGCCGGACAACAAGGCGTTCGACTACCTCCGCAAGCTGAAGACCGAGAACACGTCCTTCTTCCACGCGGGCCCCACCCCCCGCGAACTGACGGACACCGAGCTGTACGAGGGCGTACTCGCGGCCTGGCGCCCGTAATCCCCGTCCCACCCCCGATGCCGCCCGCGTCCCACCCCGTAAAACGGGAGGCGGGCGGCATACACACGTCGGCTACGATTTCAAGGTTCGTACCCGTAGCGACCTGGGAGCAGCCCCCGATGGCTCGACACCTCATCACCAGCGCCCTTCCGTACATCAACGGGATCAAGCACCTGGGCAACATGGTGGGGTCCATGCTCCCGGCGGACGTGTACTCCCGGTACCTCCGCCAGCGCGGCCACGACGTCCTGTACATCTGCGCGACCGACGAGCACGGCACCCCCGCCGAGCTGGCCGCGAAGGAGCGGGGCCTGCCGGTGGACGAGTTCTGCGCCCAGGCGCACGAGGCGCAGAAGGCGGTGTACGACGGCTTCGCGCTGGCCTTCGACTACTTCGGCCGCAGCTCCTCCGCCGAGAACCGCGACATCACCCAGCACTTCGCGCGGAAGCTGAACGAGAACGGCTTCATCGAGGAGCGGGCGATCCGCCAGGTCTACTCGCCGGCCGACGGCCGCTTCCTGCCGGACCGCTACGTGGAGGGCACCTGCCCGCACTGCGGCTACGACAAGGCCCGCGGCGACCAGTGCGAGAACTGCACCCGCGTGCTGGACCCGACCGACCTGATCGAGCCGCGCTCGGCGATCTCCGGCTCCACGGACCTGGAGGTCCGCGAGACCAAGCACCTCTTCCTGCTGCAGTCCAAGCTGCAGCACGAGGTCGAGGAGTGGGTGGCCCGGCACGAGCAGGACTGGCCGCAGCTCGCCTCCTCCATCGCCCGCAAGTGGCTGACGGAGGGCCTGCACGACCGCGCGATCACCCGTGACCTGGACTGGGGCGTGCCGGTCCCGGCCGACACCTGGCCGGAGCTGGCCGCCGAGGGCAAGGTCTTCTACGTCTGGTTCGACGCGCCGATCGAGTACATCGGCGCGACGAAGGAGTGGGCCGACCAGGACCCGGAGAACCGGGACTGGAAGTCGTGGTGGTACGAGGCGGACGACACCGTTCGCTACACGCAGTTCATGGCGAAGGACAACGTCCCGTTCCACACGGTGATGTTCCCGGCGACCGAGCTGGGTGTGCGCGAGCCGTGGAAGAAGGTCGACTACGTCAAGGCGTTCAACTGGCTGACGTACTACGGCGGCAAGTTCTCCACCTCGCAGAAGCGGGGCGTCTTCACCGACCAGGCCCTGGACATCCTGCCCGCGGACTACTGGCGCTACTTCCTGATCGCCAACGCCCCCGAGTCGGACGACTCGTCCTTCACCTGGGAGCACTTCACCGCCACGGTCAACAAGGACCTCGCCGACACCCTCGGCAACTTCGTCAACCGCGTCCTCTCCTTCTCCCGCAAGCGCTTCGGCGACGAGGTGCCCGCGGGCGGCGAGCCCGGTGAGGCGGAGACCCGCCTGGGCGAGGAGATCGCCACGCTGCTGGCGGAGTACGAGACCCACATGGACACGCTCCAGTTCCGCAAGGCGGCCTCCGCCCTGCGCGCCCTGTGGTCGGCCGGCAACTCCTACCTGGAGGAGAAGGCCCCCTGGCTGGAGATCAAGACCGCCAAGGACGCGGCAGCCCTGACCCTGCGCACCGCGATGAACCTGATCCACCTGTACGCGGTGGTCTCGGAGCCCTTCATCCCGGCGTCCTCGGCGGCGATGCGCGCGGCCTTCGACCTCCCGGACGACACGGCCGCCTGGACCACCCCGGAAGAGGCCCGCACCCTCACCACCCTCCAGCCGGGCGTCCCCTTCACCGTCCCCCCGGTCCTCTTCGCCAAGCTCACGGACGAGGACCTGGAGACCTACAAGGAGCGCTTCGGCGGCACGGACGCCTGACACACCCCCTCCTCACTGGCGCCGTCCCCTTCGGGGGACGGCGCCAGCCGCATGCCCGCCTCCCTGCGGGGCGCGCGGCTGGACCGTGCAGCGCACCCACCCCTTTGTCGTCGGACCGGACAACCTGCCTGCCGTCACCGACCGGCGCACCGCAGCCCGGACGATGTCCGCGAGCGGATCACCGCCTGCTCCGACCTGGCTCGCGTGAGCGGATGGCTCGACCGCGCCGGGACCGTCGAACGCGCCGAGGACCTCCTCACCGACACCCCGGAGGCTCCGGAGTCGGCCTGACCTGGGTCCGGTCTGGCAGAGTACGGGCCTCGTGGAGGCTTCCGGAGTTCATCGGCGGTTGTTGGCGGATGTGGTCAGTGCGGGGAGTCCGTATGGACTGGTGCTGGCTGGGGGGTATGCGCTGGAGGCGCACGGGGTGGTGGGGCGGGCGCACGCGAATCTTGACTTCGCCACCGAGAGTGGCGAGGCGATGGAAGGGGTTGTGCGGGGGCTCGGGGCCGCGCTCGAGGCGCGGGGGCGGGCCGTGCGGACCGGGGCTGTCGGGGTGCTCTCCGCTCAGCTCGCCGTCGGTGATCCGCAGACGGGTGAGGACGTCGACCTCGCGCTGCACAAGGAAGCCTTCTGGCAGCCGCCCGAGCTGACCGTGTACGGGCCCGCTCTCTCGCTCGCGGATGCCGTCGGCACGAAGATCCGGGCGCTGTACGACCGGGGAGCGGCCGTCGACCTGATCGACGCGCGGGGCGCTGCGGAGCGGTTCTCGCTGCCCGAGCTGGAGGAGCTGGGCCGTCGGCACGCGTACGACGCCTTCGACCTGCCCACCCTCCAGTCCCGCCTCACCGGCACCGACTTCTACTCCGACTTCGAGTTCCTCCGTTACGGCCTCTCCCGCGAAGAGGTCGGCCCCCTGCGCGCCTGGGCCCAGCACTGGTCCGACGACATCGCGGAGCGCCTGCTGGAGGACGGCGCCTCTCCGGACGAGGACGAGGAGTGAAGACAGCGAAAGACCGGCCCGGCTCCCTCAAGGAGCCGGGCCGGTCCAGGACCGCTTACTTGCTTGTCTACTTCGGCTGCGGCTTCCTGATGGTCAGGTGCAGCTCGCGCAGGCGGGACTCGTCCAGCTCGGTCGGTGCGCCCATCATGAGGTCCTGGGCGTTGCCGTTGAGCGGGAAGGCGATGGTCTCGCGGATGTTGGGCTCGTCGGCGAGGAGCATGACGATGCGGTCCACGCCGGGGGCGATGCCACCGTGCGGCGGGGCGCCGAAGCGCAGCGCGCGCAGCATGCCGGCGAACTTCTCCTCGACCGTGTCACGGTCGTAGCCCGCGATCTCGAAGGCCTTGAGCATGATGTCCGGCTCGTGGTTCCGGATGGCGCCGGAGGAGAGCTCCACACCGTTGCAGACGATGTCGTACTGCCAGCCGAGGATGTCCAGCGGGTCCTGGGTCTCCAGGGCCTCCATGCCGCCCTGCGGCATCGAGAACGGGTTGTGGGAGAAGTCGAGCTTCCCCGTCTCCTCGTCCCGCTCGTACATCGGGAAGTCGACGATCCAGCAGAAGCTGAAGACGCCCTCCTCGAACTGGCCGGCCCGCTTGGCGGCCTCGACGCGCACGGCGCCCATGATCTTCGAGACCTCGTCGAACTCGCCCGCGCCGAAGAACACCGCGTGGCCGGGAGCCAGCGAGAGGCGCTTGGTCAGCTCGGCGACGTTGTCCTCGGTGAGGAACTTGGCGATCGGGCCGGTCAGCGAACTGTCCTCGCCCACACGGACCCAGGCCAGGCCCTGCGCGCCCTGCGAGACCGCGAACTCACCGAGCTGGTCGAAGAACTTACGCGTCTGCGACGCGACGTCCGGCACCGGCAGGGCACGCACGTGCTTGCCCGCGAAGGCCTTGAACGCCGAGCCCTCGAAGATGTCGGTGATGTCGACGAGCTCCAGCTTGGCGCGCAGGTCCGGCTTGTCGGAGCCGTACTTGAGCATCGCCTCGCGGAACGGGATGCGCGGGAAGGGGGAGGTGACGTGGCGGCCGCCGCCGAACTCCTCGAACAGCTCGGTCATGAGCTTCTCGATCGGCTGGAAGACGTCCTCCTGCTCGACGAAGCTCATCTCGACGTCGAGCTGGTAGAACTCGCCCGGCGAACGGTCCGCGCGGGCGTCCTCGTCGCGGAAGCAGGGCGCGATCTGGAAGTACCGGTCGAAGCCGGAGATCATCAGCAACTGCTTGAACTGCTGCGGGGCCTGCGGCAGGGCATAGAACCGGCCCGCGTGGACGCGGGAGGGGACGACGTAGTCGCGCGCGCCCTCGGGAGAGGTGGCGGACAGGATCGGCGTCGCCATCTCGTTGAAGCCCATCGCGGCCATCTTGTGGCGCATGGCCGAGATCACGGACGTGCGCAGCATGATGTTGCGGTGCATGCGCTCGCGGCGCAGGTCCAGGAAGCGGTACTCCAGGCGCCGCTCCTCGTTGACCCCGTCCTCGGCGTTGATCGTGAAGGGCAGCGGCGCGGCGGCGCCCAGCAGCTCGACCTCCGCGACCTCGACCTCGATCTCACCGGTGGGCAGGTCGGGGTTCACGTTCTCGGTTCCACGTGAAACAACGCGGCCGTCGACGCGGACCGTGGACTCCTTGGAGAGGGAGTCCAGCGCCTCGTACGCGGGGGTACCGGGGCGGGCCACGAGCTGCGTGATGCCGTAGTGGTCACGCAGATCGATGAAGAGGATGCCGCCCAGGTCGCGCCGATTGTGCAGCCAGCCACTCAGCCGGACGTCGGTACCGACGTCGGAGGCGCGGAGCTGGCCGCAGGTGTGGGACCTGTACCGATGCATCGTCGTTCATCGTCCTTCGTTGGGGGTTCTTCGCCGGGAGTGTGCTCTCCCCGGCCAGAACGGGCACGGGGCCCGGACCCATCAAGGGTACCGGGCACCCCATGATCGCCTCCCCACCATTACCACCGGCCGAACCAGGGTGGCAGTAGTGGGGACGACCTTCTTAAAGTGGGGCAATGCGCACAGGTGAGCCACTGCCCTCCCTGGGGGATGTCCTCGTCTCCCTCGCCACGGGGCTCTGGCAGTGGGACACGGCCACGGAGCTGGTCACCGTGGACGCGGAGGCGGCGCGGCTGCTGGGCCTGCCGGCCCGCCCCACCACCCTCACCGAGAACCAGGCCCGGGCCCGGATGCACCCCTCCGACTGGCACGAGATCACGGGCGTCATCCCGCTCGCCGTGGCCCGCGGCACGCTCGCCGAGGTGCGCATCCGGGTGGTGGACGCGGAGGGCCGCACCGTCCGGGTGGTGCGCAGCCGCTCCAAGCCGGCCTACAACCGGGAACGGCGGGCGTACGAGCTGACCGGCACCCTTCAGGAGGTCATCGAGCCGGCGCCGGGGACGTCCTCCGCGCGCAGGGCGATCACCGGCGACTGGCGGCGCTCCCGCGAGGCGTTCCTGCTGGACGCGGGCCGCGCGCTGGCCGAGGCGCGGTCGACGACCGAGGTGCTGCGGGTCGCGGCCACGCTGTCCATGCCGGGCTTCTCCCCGGACGGCCTCGCGGTCTTCGGCGTGGAGGGTGACCGGCTGACGATAATCGGCCACCACGGCTACCTCCCCGGCGACGCCGGCCCCTTCAGCCAGATGCCGCTGTCCACGGACTATCCGGCCGCCGAGGTGGTCCGTACCGGTCAGGCCGTCTATCTCTCCACACCCGCCGAGTACCGGGACCGCTACCCGACGACCTGGCCGCTGGCCGAGCGGTTCGGGCGCTGCTCGTGGGCGTTCCTGCCGCTGACGCTGGGCGGTCGGACGCGGGGCGCGTGGATGGCGGCGTTCAGCGACCGGGTGGCGTTCACGCCGGACGAGCGGGCGGTGCTGACCACGGTCGCCCGGATGCTCGCCCAGGCGCTGACCCGGGCGGGCGACGCGGAGACCCAGCGGGAGCTGTCCGAGGGGCTCCAGAGGTCGATGATGCCCTCGCTGCTCCCGGAGATCCCCGGCATGGGCGTGGCCGCGCGCTACATCCCGACCGGCGGCGGCCTCCAGGTGGGCGGCGACTGGTACGACATGATCCCGCTGCCCGGCGGGGTGTCCCCGACCACCGCCCAGGGAGGCAGGTTCGCGCTGGTCATCGGGGACGTGCAGGGACACGACGTACGGGCGGCGGGCCTGATGGGCCAGCTCCGGATCGCGCTGCGGGCGTACGCGGCCGAGGGGCACCGCCCGGACGCGGTGCTCTCCCGTGCCTCCCGCTTCCTGCACGGCATCACCCACGACGAGCACATGACCGACCTGCGCTTCGCCACCTGCCTGTACGCGGAGGCCGACCCGGCGACCGGGCGCCTGGAGGTGGCCCGCGCCGGACACCCGGAGCCGGTGATCCGCCTGCCCGACGGCACCGTGGTGCTCAGGCCGACCGCGGGCGGGCTGCCGCTGGGTGTGGACCCGGACGGTGACTATCCGACGACCCGGTTCACGCTGGAGCCCGGCGAGACGATGATGCTGTGCACCGACGGCCTGATCGAGACCGGCGGCCACGACATGGAGAGCGGCTGGCGGCGCATCCGGACGATCCTCGAGGAGTACGGCGCCAAGGAGTCGGAGCGCGAGAACGGTCTGGAGGGGCTCGCCGACGCGCTGGTGCAGGGGGTGCACGGGCCCTCCTCGCACCACACCACCGGCCCGCTGACCGACCGCCGCGAGGACGACATCGCGGTGCTGCTGCTGTTCCGCTCCGGGGCGAGCTGGGGGCTCAGCACCGGCCCGGCCGCCCCGTCCCGGACGCGGGTGCGCAGCACGCTGCTGTCGGTGGCGCAGGACGAGCCGGAGCGCATCGCGGAGGCCCGCCAGCACGTGCGCGAACTGCTGCACGACTGGACCCCGGCCGAGCAGGTGGACGCGGCGGTGCTGCTGATCTCCGAGATGATCACCAACGTGCTGGTGCACACCGACGCCGACGCGCTGCTGCTCGCGGAGATCTTCGGCGCGCCCGGACACCGGCGGCTGCGGGTACAGGTCACCGACAGCGGCGACGACCTCCCGCACAAGCGCCGCCCCGGCGAACTGGCCTCCTCCGGGCGCGGCCTGATGCTGATCGAGATGCTCGCCGACGCCTGGGGGGTCGAGCCGCGCGGCGAGGGCAAGAGCATCTGGTTCGAGATGTACGAGCGTCCCGATGCGGACACGGACGGCGAGGCGGACGGCTAGGGCTGCTCGTGCGGGGTGCCGTACCGCTCGCGGAGTTCCTGGACGACGCCGAAGACGGCCGCGGTCAGAGGGACGGCGAGGAGCATGCCGAGGATGCCCGCGACGGAGGCGCCCGCGGTGATCGTCAGCATCACCACCGCCGGGTGCATCTGGACGGTGCGGCTCTGGATGGCCGGCTGGAGGACGTGCCCCTCCAGCACCTGGACGGCGAGCACCACGCCGAGCGCCCAGAGCGCGATCACGAAACCCCGGTCCGCGAGGGCGACCAGGACGGCGACCGCGCCGGAGAGGAAGGCGCCGAGGTAGGGGATGTAGGCGGAGACGAAGACGAGCGCGCCGAGGCCCACCGCGCCGGGTACGCGCAGGATCAGCAGGCCGACGGTGATGCAGACGGCGTCGATGAGGGCGATGATCGTCGTCCCGCGCATGAACCCCTCGACCGCCTCGAAGGCCCGGCGCGCCATGGCCTCCACGACGTCGGCGGTACCGGCGGGGGCGAAGCCGCGCAGGGAGCGCAGGGCCCGCTGGGAGTCGCGCAGGAAGAAGAAGACCAGCAGCAGGGCGAGGACCGCGATGGCGATGGTCTCGCCGACCACGCTGACGCCGCTGATGACGTTGGAGACGGCGGTGCCGCCGAACTTGCCCAGCAGCTCGCGGGCGTTGCCCGCCAGGTCGTCCAGGCCGGTGCCGGCGGCGCCGAAGTGCCGGGCGATGGCCTTGGCCGCCTCCCGGAGTGACGCCACGATCTCGTCCCCGGTGTCGACGAGGGCGGCGACCACGATGTAGACCGCGCCGCCGACGACTGCCACGACGGCTACGCAGGTCAGCGCGGCGGCGAGACTGGCGTTCAGCCTCATCTTGAGCAGCCAGCGGTACAGCGGGCCCAGCAGGGCGGTACCGAGGAGGGCCAGCAGTACGGGGGTGACGGCGGTACGCAGCTCTCCGCACAGCTTGATGCCGACCCAGCCGATGCCTGCGGCCAGCAGCAGTACGGCACACCAGGCGGCGAACCGGCGTACGGGCACGGGGAGAAGCGACACGCTTCCAGCGGAGCACGGGGTTGGCTCGGCTGTCCTGCTGCGGCGGGCCGGGTGGGTGAGTGGCGAAGCGAGAACACCTCCCCACACACCGCCGCCCCCGCAGACTCCGTTGTCTGCCGGGGCGGCGGGGCTCAGTGGGAGCGGGCTCAGCCCTGCGGGCCGCTCTCCGTCATGCCGTGCACCGCCGGCACCGTGCCCAGGCGGCCCTTCTGGAAGTCCTCGAAGGCCTGCATGAGCTGGTCCTTGGTGTTCATGACGAACGGGCCGTAGTGGGCCATGGGCTCACGGATGGGCTGTCCACCGAGGAGGACGACCTCGAGGTCCGGGGTGTGGGAGTCCTGCTTCTCGTCCGCGCGGACGGTCAGCGAGCCCCCGGAGCCGAAGACCGCGGTCTGCCCGGTGCGCACCGGACGGCGCTCCGCGCCCACCGAACCGCGCCCGGCGAGCACGTAGGCGAGACCGTTGAAGTCCTCGCGCCACGGCAGGGTGATCTCGGCACCCGGCGCCACCGTCGCGTGGATCATGGTGATCGGCGTGTGGGTGATGCCGGGACCCGCGTGCCCGTCCAGCTCACCGGCGATGACGCGCAGCAGCGCGCCGCCGTCGGGGGTGGTGAGCAACTGGACACTGCCGCCCCGGATGTCCTGGTAGCGCGGCGCCATCATCTTGTCCTTGGCGGGGAGGTTCACCCAGAGCTGGAGCCCGTGGAAGAGACCGCCCGACATGACCAGGTGCTCCGGCGGGGCCTCGATGTGCAGCAGGCCCGAGCCGGCGGTCATCCACTGGGTGTCGCCGTTGGTGATGGTGCCGCCACCGCCGTTGGAGTCCTGGTGGTCGAAGATCCCGTCGATGATGTAGGTGACGGTCTCGAAGCCGCGGTGCGGGTGCCAGGGGGTGCCCTTGGGCTCGCCCGGCGCGTACTCCACCTCACCCATCTGGTCCATCATGATGAACGGGTCGAGGTGGCGGTAGTTGATCCCGGCGAAGGCGCGGCGCACCGGGAACCCCTCGCCCTCGAAGCCGCTCGGCGCGGTCGTCACGGTCAGCACCGGACGCGACACGGCGTCGGCGGACGCGGTCACACGGGGCAGCGTCAACGGGTTCTCGACGGTCACTGCAGGCATGGTCGGTACCTCCTTGTGGACCCAGTTTAGTTGAGCGTTGAACTTTTCGCCAGCCACAACACAGGAGGCCCGGAGGTAATTCCCTCCGGGCCTCTCAGCGATGACAGGGGCTATCCGTACATGCGCCGCATGGCGAAGTCGACCATCTGCTCCACCGCCTTGGCGTCGAACACCATCCGGTGCTCACCCTCCATGTCGACCACGAAGCCGTAGCCGGTGGGGAGCAGGTCGATCACCTCCGCGCCGGTGATCACGAAGTACTTGGACTCCTTGCCCGCGTACCGGCGCAGTTCCTTCAGCGAGGTGAACATCGGGATCACCGGCTGCTGGGTATTGTGCAGGGCGAGGAAGCCGGGGGTGTCGCCACGCGGGCAGTACACCTTGGACGTGGCGAAGACCTGCTGGAAGTCCTCGGCGGGCATCTGCCCGGTGGTGAAGGCGCGCACCGCGTCCGCCAGCGAGGGTGCGGACGGCTCCGGGTAGAGCGGCGGCTGCTGGCCGTACCCGCCGACACCACCCGGCTGCTGCTGCGGCGGCACGTACTGCTGCTGGGCGCCCACGTTCTGGTCGTAGCCGTACATGGGCGCAAGAGTACCGAGCCGCCCCGCCCGCATGACCTACGGAATCGAAACCTCACGCGTCAGGCGGGAGGACCACGGGCACCAGACGCGCCCCGGCAGGAAGGCGCCGCCCACCTCGTCGACGTGATCCTCGACGTAGGGGAGGGTGGCGTCGCAGACCTCGATGGCCACATCGAAGAAGTCGACCGTCGAAGGGTCGTAGTGGTAGCTCCACCTGGGGTTGTACGGGGCGGGCCGCGTGACGATCCGCCCGACGAGGTGGGGACGGTCCTGCGTCTCACCGCTGAGCAGTCGCCGCGCGTGCTCGATCTTGGCCGGGTCGTCGATCCGGACGACCGCCGTGTGACGGGTGATGTCCGTGAACTCGAAGTACGCCGGGTTCGCCGCCTGCGAGGGATGGGCCAGTCCGACGGTCAGCATCGCCGCCGCGGCAAGGCCGCCGAACCTGGTCAGAAGTCGTCGCACTTGTGCCTCCGAACACCGAGAGAAAGGGGTCGTCACGGAAGGTATCCATCCGGTCACACGACGCGCCTGTTCCGGAGGCGTCGCTTCACCCGAACAGGCGGGCGCGCGGTGGGGCACGGCGAAGAGCGCGCGAACGAGGCACGTGGGCCCGCCCGAGGCCCGGCATCTTCTTGAGGCGTGGCGCAGATGACAGGGGGCGGGGTTGCGTCTTATTACCGACGGGTAGCATCATCGTAGCCACTTGCTTGGTACGTGATCAGCCGCGAGGAGTCAGTGCCTCGCCGAGTCCGTGATGGAGTCACCATGGGGCACTACAAGTCCAACCTCCGCGACATCGAGTTCAACCTCTTCGAAGTCCTCGGCCGCGAGAAGCTGTACGGCACCGGCCCGTTCGAGGAGATGGACACCGACACCGCCAAGTCCGTCCTCGCGGAGCTGACCCGTCTCTCGGAGAACGAGCTGGCGGAGTCCTTCGTGGACGCCGACCGCAACCCCCCGGTCTTCGACCCCGAGACCAACACCGCGCCGGTCCCGGCCTCCTTCAAGAAGAGCTACAAGTCCTTCATGGACTCGGAGTACTGGCGGCTCGGCCTGCCCGAGGAGATCGGCGGCACCAACACCCCGCCGTCCCTGATCTGGGCGTACGCGGAGCTGGTGCTCGGCGCCAACCCGGCCATCTGGATGTACTCCTCCGGCCCGGCGTTCGCGCGCATCCTCTTCGAGGAGGGCACCGAGGAGCAGAAGCAGTGGGCGAAGATCGCGGTCGAGAAGACCTGGGGCTCCACCATGGTCCTCACCGAGCCGGACGCCGGTTCGGACGTGGGCGCCGGCCGCACCAAGGCCGTGCAGCAGGAGGACGGCTCCTGGCACATCGAGGGCGTGAAGCGCTTCATCACCTCCGGTGAGCACGACATGGAGGAGAACATCCTCCACTACGTCCTCGCCCGTCCCGAGGGTGCCGGCCCCGGCACCAAGGGCCTCTCCCTCTTCCTCGTGCCGAAGTACCACTTCGACGGCGAGACGGGCGAGCTGGGCGAGCGCAACGGCGTCTACGCCACCAACGTCGAGCACAAGATGGGCCTCAAGGCGTCCAACACCTGCGAGATGACGTTCGGCGACCGCCACCCCGCCGTGGGCTGGCTGATCGGCGACAAGCACGACGGCATCCGCCAGATGTTCCGCATCATCGAGTTCGCCCGCATGATGGTCGGCACGAAGGCCATCTCGACCCTGTCGACCGGCTACCTCAACGCGCTGGAGTACGCCAAGGAGCGCGTCCAGGGTCCGGACCTCGCGAACTTCATGGACAAGAAGGCGCCCAAGGTCACCATCACCCACCACCCCGACGTGCGCCGCTCGCTGATGACGCAGAAGGCGTACGCGGAGGGCATGCGCGCCCTGGTGCTGCACACGGCGTCCGTCCAGGACACCATCGCGGTCAAGGAGGCGAACGGTGAGGACGCCTCCGCCGAGCACGCGCTGAACGACCTGCTCCTGCCGATCGTGAAGGGCTACGGCTCCGAGAAGGGCTACGAGCAGCTCGCGCAGTCGCTCCAGACCTTCGGCGGCTCCGGGTTCCTCCAGGAGTACCCGATCGAGCAGTACATCCGCGACGCCAAGATCGACACCCTCTACGAGGGCACCACCGCGATCCAGGGCCAGGACTTCTTCTTCCGGAAGATCGTCCGCAACCAGGGTGCCGCGCTGAACGGTCTGGCCGAGGACATCAAGAAGTTCCTGGCGCTGGCCACCGGCGGCGAGGAGCTGGCGGGCGCCCGCGAGCACCTGGCCAAGGCGGCCGTGGAGCTGGAGGCGATCGTCGGCCTGATGCTGACCGACCTCGCGGCCACCGAGCAGGACGTCAAGAACATCTACAAGGTGGGCCTCAACACCACCCGCCTGCTGATGGCCTCCGGCGACGTGATCGTCGGCTACCTGCTGCTGCGCGGTGCGGCCGTCGCCGCCGAGAAGCTTGAGACGGCTTCGGCGAAGGACAAGGCGTTCTACACCGGCAAGATCGCGGCGGCGAAGTTCTTCGCGGCCAACGTCCTGCCCGGCGTCACCCTGGCCCGCAAGGTCGCCTCCGGTGTCGACCTGGACCTGATGGAGCTGGACGAGGCCGCCTTCTAGTCCTCGCCCCTCCTCGAGAAAACCCGGCGCGGGCCCGCTTCCTCCTTCCGGAGAGCGGGCCCGCGCTCGTCGTTAAGGTAAACGCCATGAGCGCACCGTCCCGTTTCGACCGCGGCCACACCGACGACCTGATGGCCTTCCTGGCGGCGAGCCCGACGCCGTACCACGCCGTGGCGAACGTCGCCGCACGGCTGGAGGACGCCGGCTTCACCCAGGTCACCGAGACCGAGGCGTGGGACACCCCCGCGGGCACCGGCAGCGGGGGACGGTACGTGCTGCGCGGCGGCGCGGTCATCGCCTGGTACGTCCCCGAGGGCGCGGCCCCGCACACCCCGTTCCGGATCGTCGGCGCGCACACCGACTCCCCGAACCTCCGGGTCAAGCCCGAACCGGACAGCGGCGCGCACGGCTGGCGCCAGGTCGCGGTGGAGATCTACGGCGGCCCGCTGATGAACTCCTGGCTCGACCGCGACCTGGGCCTGGCCGGCCGGCTCACCCTGCGCGACGGCGGCTCGGTCCTGGTCGACATCGACCGCCCGCTGCTGCGGGTGCCGCAGCTCGCCATCCACCTGGACCGCTCGGTCTCCGTGGACGGCCTCAAGCTCGACAAGCAGCGCCACCTCCAGCCCGTCTGGGGCCTCGGGAACGACGTCGGCGAGGGCGACCTGATCGCCTTCCTGGAGGAGGAGGTCGGGCTGGAGGCCGGTTCGGTGGCGGGCTGGGACCTGATGACCTATCCCGTCGAGGCGCCCGCCTACCTCGGCCGGGACCGCGAGCTGGTCGCCGGGCCCCGGATGGACAACCTGCTGTCCGTGCACGCCGGTACCGCCGCGCTGATCGCCGCGGCCACCTCCGGGGAAACCCTCACCCACATCCCGGTCCTCGCCGCCTTCGACCACGAGGAGAACGGCTCGCAGTCCGACACCGGCGCCGACGGACCGCTCCTCGGCAGCGTGCTGGAGCGCTCGGTGTTCGCGCGCGGCGGCTCCTACGAGGACCGCGCCCGCGCCTTCGCGGGCACCGTCTGCCTCTCCTCCGACACCGGGCACGCCGTGCACCCCAACTACGCGGAGCGGCACGACCCCACGCACCACCCGCGGATCAACGGCGGCCCGATCCTCAAGGTGAACGTCAACAACCGCTACGCCACGGACGGTTCGGGCCGCGCGGTGTTCGCCGCGGCGTGCGAGCGGGCCGGGGTGCCGTTCCAGACGTTCGTCTCGAACAACTCGATGCCCTGCGGCACCACCATCGGCCCCATCACCGCCGCCCGCCACGGCATCAGCACCGTGGACATCGGCGTGGCGATCCTCTCCATGCACAGTGCGCGTGAACTCTGCGGCGCCGAGGACCCGTTCCTCCTCGCCGAGGCACTGACGGCCTTTCTGGAGGCGTAGTTGACAACCCGGTTGGGTGGCTAACCGGCCGGATGGGGGGTACCCGCCGAACGGGACCGGAGATTCCGGAACCTACTAGGGGAGGCAAGATCTCATGGGCCTCGGCGGATGCATCATCCTCATAGCCGTGGGAGCGATCCTCACATTTGCCACCGACTGGCACATGAGCGGCGTCAACCTCGACCTCGTCGGGGTGATCTTCATGGCCACCGGCCTCATCGGCCTGGTGACCTTCAGCGGGATCGCCCGGCGCAGGCGCGTGATGGTGCCGCCGACCACCCCGGTGGTCGAGGAGGAACGTCACCACCACACCCACCGGGACGGCTACACCGACGGCTACGGCGCCTGATCTACCGCGCGTCACCTTCGTCAAGTCCCGCCAGCACCAGGGGCAGACGGTCCGTGGCGCCTTCCACGAGGCGCACGGGCACGCCCCAGTCCTGCTGGTGGACATGGCAGGCGGGGTATTCATTGGCCGGGTCGTCGTCGCAGGACGCGGCCATCGCGGAGACGTGCAGCACGCCCTCGGTGACGGCCGGGTCCAGCTCCAGCTCCCGGCTCAGGTCGCTGTCCGCGCCCTCGCCCTTGAGCAGCAGCTCGGGCGGGGTGGCGGAGACCAGCAGCCGGGTCGAGGGGCCGTAGCGGGTGTCCAGCTTCTGGCCCGCCGGCGCCTGGAAGATCACGTCCAGCCGCAGCCGGCCGGGGGCGACCTCGGTGGCCGCGCGCTGCGTGCGGTGGGCGACCGCCTCCACGCGGACCGCCTCCTCGGGCAGGCGCAGCCGGGTCAGCCGGTGGCGGGCGGACTCCACCACCACGATGTCGTCACCGACGAGCACCGCGTCGCTGGGCTCGCGCAGGTCGGTGGCGAGGGTGGTGACCTCGCCGGTGGCGGGGTCATAGCGGCGCAGGGCGTGGTTGTAGGTGTCGGCGACGGCGACTGAGCCGTCCGGCAGCGCGGTGACGCCCAGCGGGTGCTGGAGCAGGGCCTGCCCGGCCTCGCCGTCCCGGTGGCCGAAGTCGAACAGGCCGGTGCCGACGGCGGTGTGCACCGCGCCGTCGAGGTCGACCCAGCGCAGCGCGGAGGTCTCGGAGTCCGCGAGCCACAGCCGCTCGTCGGTCGCCGCGAGCCCAGAGGGCTGCGCGAACCACGCCTCGGCGCCGGGCCCGTCCACCAGGCCCTCGTTGGTGGTACCGGCCGCGACCTGGACGGTCTTCGCCACCGGGTCGTACGTCCAGAGCTGGTGCACGCCCGCCATGGCGATCCACACCTTGCCACCGAAGAGGGCCACATCCCACGGTGAGGAAAGCGCGACCTCGCGGGCCGCTCCCGAGGTGGGGGCGCCCTGCATCCACTGCCTGCCGGTGCCGGCCAGGGTGGTGACCGCGCCGGAGGCGAGGTCCAGGCGGCGCAGGGCGTGGTTCACGGTGTCGGCGACGACCACGGAGCCGTCCTCCAGCAGCGCCAGACCCTGCGGCTCGTTGAAGGACGCCTGCTCGGCCGAGCCGTCCGCGAAGCCGCGCTCACCGGTGCCGAACCGGCGCACCACGCTCTCGCCGTCCTCGGCCAGCTCCACCAACCGGTGCCGGGTGGTGTCGCTGACCAGGAAGTTCCCCGAGGGCAGCAGCAGCGCCTTGCCGGGGAAGCGCAGCACGGTCGGTTCCGGCTCCGGCGCCACGTAGGGGCCGTCGCCCCGGCGCAGGGTGCCCTTGGCCTCGTGCTCGGCCTCCAGCTCCTCGACCAGCCGCTCGATGGCGTGCACATGCCCCTCACCGGCGTGCTGGGCGACCACGTACCCCTCCGGGTCGATCACCACGAGCGTCGGCCAGGCGCGTACCGCGTACTGCTTCCAGGTGGCCAGCTCCGGGTCGTCCAGTACGGGGTGCTCCACGCCGTACCGCTCGACCGCGTCCACGACCGCCTGGTGCTCGGCCTCGTGCACGAACTTCGGGGAGTGCACGCCGACGACGACCACCGTGTCCCGGTGCCGCTCCTCCAGCTCCCGCAGCTCGTCCAGGACGTGCAGGCAGTTGATGCAGCAGAACGTCCAGAAGTCGAGGATGACGATGCGTCCTCGCAGGTCGGCCAGGGTGTACTGCTGATCGCCGGTGTTCAGCCAGCCGCCCTTGCCGACCAGCTCGGGAGCACGGACACGGACGCGTCGAGAAGCGGAGTCGTTCATGCTTCAAGGGTGCCACCCGGAAGGGCGGGACTCAGTCCAGGGTGTGGCCGGTGGTGGCGTCCACATGGTCCGGGACCTCTTCGTGTCGGTCGCCCACAGTCAGGGTGCCGGTGGGTTCGAGGAGCAGGATCTCGGTGGGGACCGGGGCGTACGGCTTGTGCTCGGTACCGCGCGGGACCGTGAAGACCGATCCCTGGTGCAGGACGACCGTGCGCTCACCGGCCGGCTCGCGCAGCGCGATGTGGAGTTCGCCGGTCAGGACGAGGAAGAACTCGTCGGTGTCGTCGTGCGCGTGCCAGAGGTGCTCGCCCTCGACCTTGGCCACGCGCACGTCGTAGTCGTTGACCGACGCGACGATGCGGGGGCTCCAGCGGTCGGTGAAGGAGGCGAGGACGTCGGGGAGGGAGCGGGGCTGTTCGGTTGCCATGTGCTCATCGTGGGGTGTGGGGGCGGACCGTACGAGTGCTAGGAATTGCACATGGCGCAAGAATCCTCGCAGGCGCGGCGCACCCACCGGGTCGCCGTCCTGGTGGACGCCGGCATCAACCCGTTCGAGGTCGGCGTCGCCACCGAGCTGTTCGGCCTGCCCCGCCCCGAACTCGGCCTGCCCGCACCGCTGTACGAGGTCACGGTGTGCGCGCCGACCCCCGAGGTGCGGATGAACCACGGCTTCTTCACCCTGACCGACCTGGCCGGGCTGGACGCGGTGGACGGCGCGGACACCCTGATCGTGCCCGGCCGCCCGGACAACGTGGTCCCGCGCGAGGCCCCCGTACGGGACGCGATCCGGCGCGCTCACGCGCGGGGCAGCCGGATCGTCAGCTTCTGCACCGGCACCTTCGCGCTCGCCGAGGCCGGACTGCTCGACGGACGCCGGGCCGCCACCCACTGGAGGTGGGCCGACACCTTCCGGCGGCTGCACCCGAAGGTGCTGCTGGAGCCGGACGTGCTCTTCGTCGACGACGGGGACGTGCTCTCCGCATCGGGCAGCGCGGCCGCGCTCGACCTCGGGCTGTACCTGTGGCAGCGGGACCACGGCGCCGAGATCGCCAACGCGGTCTCCCGGCGCCTGGTCTTCGCCGCCCACCGGGACGGCGGGCAGCGGCAGTTCGTGGAACGCCCGCTGCCCGAGGTACCCGACGGCTCGCTCGGCCCGCTGCTGGCCTGGGCGCAGGAACGGCTGGGCGAACCGCTCACGGTGGCCGACCTCGCCGCCCGCGCGGCCGTCTCCCCCGCCACCCTGCACCGTCGCTTCCGCGAACGCCTCGGCACCACCCCGCTGGCCTGGCTCACCGGCGAACGGGTGGCGCTGGCCTGCCGTCTGATCGAGCGTGGGGAGACCCGGCTGGACGTGGTGGCCGCCCGCTCGGGACTGGGCACCGCGGCCAACCTGCGGGCGCGGCTGCGCCGGGAGACCGGACTGAGCCCCTCCGACTACCGGAAGCGGTTCGGGCCCGCCGCGCGGTGAGGAACGCCTCCCGCCGGGGAAGCGCTTCAGACATGAGACTCCTCGTGCGCGACCGGCTGCTGGGCATCGGCGACGACTACTGGATCGAGGACGAGAACGGCCGCAAGGTCTTCCTCGTCGACGGCAAGGCCATGCGGCTGCGGGACACCTTCGAGCTGAAGGACACCGCGGGCAACGTCCTGATCGACATCCACCAGAAGATGTTCGCCCTGCGCGACACCATGGTGATCCAGCGGGACGGCGAGGACCTCGCCACCGTCCGGCGCAAGCGGCTCTCCCTGCTGCGCAACCACTACCGTGTCGAGCTGGTCGACGGCACCGAACTCGACATCAGCGGCAAGATCCTGGACCACGAGTTCGCCGTCGAGTACCAGGGCGAACTCCTCGCGGTGATCTCCCGCCGCTGGCTCACCGTCCGCGACACCTACGGCGTCGACGTCGTACGCGACGACGCCGACCCCGCGCTGCTCATCGCGGTGGCGGTCTGCGTGATCCACCTGGCGGAGAAGGAGCGGGAGGACGACTGAGGCTCAGTGGCGGGGCGGTTCCAGGCCGAGGACGCGGTCCTTCAGCGCGGGGAACTGCTCACGGGTCGCCGGGACCTTCGCCGGGTCGAACTCCACCCTGAGCACCTCCTCGTCCGGGCCCGCCTCCGCCAGCACCTCGCCCCACGGGTCCACCACGATCGAGTGACCCGCCTGGGGAACTCCGGCGTGCGTACCGGCCGTTCCACAGGCGACGACGTACGCCTGGTTCTCCACCGCCCGCGCCTGGGCCAGCAGCGTCCAGTGGGCACGCCGGCGCTCGGGCCAGCCCGCGGAGACGACCAGGGTCTCGGCGCCGGCGTCGGTGAGGGCGCGGAAGAGTTCGGGGAAGCGGAGGTCGTAACAGGTGGAGAGGCCCACGGTGGTCTCCGGCAGGGGGACGGTGACGGGTTCGCGCCCGGCGCCCATCAGCACGGCCTCGCCCTGGTCGAAGCCGAAACGGTGGATCTTCCGGTAGGAGGCGGCGAGCTCACCGGCGGGGGAGAAGACGAGCGCGGTGTTGTAGAGGGTGCCGTCGGGGTCCCGCTCGGGAATCGACCCGGCGTGCAGCCAGACGCCCGCGTCCTTCGCCGCCTGGGCCATCGCCTCGTGCGTGGGGCCCTCCAGCGGCTCGGCCTCGGTGGCGAACGCGTCGTAGGCGAAGGCCCCGGTGGTCCACAGCTCGGGCAGCACCACGAGGCCGGCACCCGCCTCGGCGCGCACGAGGTCCGCCGCGCGCAGGCGCCGTTCGGCCACGGATTCGCCCTCGTCCACACGGATCTGGATCAGCGAGGCGCGCACACTACCACCGTCCTGGCATTCGAGTCGTTCCCACGGGCCTACGATCGTCACACGAAAGCACTGCCGGGGGGTATCGGAGCAGCGTAACTTGGGGGTCCCCCCTCCTCGCGCAAGCCGAGAGCGTGGGGGAGTTTCCAGACCCGCCCAGTGCAGCCGCCGATTCTGCCCGTGTACCGACCGCCGAGGGGTCCCGTTCCGTGAGTCTGCATCCCACCCTCCAGCCCTACGCCGACGCCTGGAACCACTCGATCGACGCGATATCCGAGCTGGTGAACCCGCTGGCCGAGACCGAGTGGAACCGGCGTACGCCGTGCCCCGGCTGGTCGGTGCGGGACGTGGTCTCACACGTCATCGGGCTGGACTGCGAGATGCTCGGCGACCCACGGCCGATCCACACGCTGCCCCGCGACCTCTTCCACGTCACCAACGAGTCGCAGCGGTACATGGAGATGCAGGTCGACGTGCGCCGCCATCACACGGCGCCGGAGATGACGTCGGAACTGGAGTACACGGTCATCCGGCGCAACCGCCAGATCCGCAACGAGTCCCGGCAGCCCGACACCGTCGTCCGGGGTCCGATGGGCAAGGAGATCACCCTCGAACTCGCCATGCGGATGCGGGCGTTCGACGTCTGGGTGCACGAGCAGGATCTGCGCACCGCCCTCGGGCGTCCGGGCAACCTGGACTCGCCCGGCGCACTGGTCGCCCGTGACCTGCTGCTGGCCGGGCTGCCCAAGGTGGTCGCCAAGCAGGCTCAGGCGCCGCGCAGTTCGGCGATCGTCTTCGACGTGCACGGGCCGGTGGAGTTCCTGCGCACGATCCGCGTCGACATCCAGGGCCGTGGCACGCTGGAGACGGCACCCGCGCTCGGGCCCGCCGCGAGCTTCAGCCTCGACTGGGAGACGTACTTCCGGCTGGCCTGCGGCCGGATCAGCGCGGAGGCCGCGGGCGACCGCATCAAGGCCGAGGGCGACCCGGAACTGACGGCGGCGATCCTGCGGAACTTCGCCGTCACGCCCTGACCCCGTTATTCGGATGCCGGTGTCGTGGCGCGCCGTTAGCGTGCCCGCCATGACCACCCACACCCGGCTCACCTTCCACGGCCCGCTCTCCGCCGGGCGCGCCACCGCGATCGTCGAACGGCTCGCCGCGAACCGCCCCCGCACGGTCCTCGACATCGGCTGCGGCTGGGGCGAGCTGCTGCTCCGGATACTGGAGGCGGCCCCGGAGGCGCGGGGCACGGGCATCGACATCGACGAGACCGACCTCGCGCGCGGGCGCCGGTCGGCGGAGGAGCGGGGGCTGGCGGGGCGGGTGGCCTTCCTGGCGGAGTCCGCGCGCGACACCGGGCGCGGTCCCGCCGACCTGGTCCTCTGCCTGGGCGCGAGCCAGGCCCTGTCCGACGCCGACTGCCCCACGGCAAAGGCCCTCCACGCCCTCCGCCGGCTGGTCTCCGACGGCGGCCGCGTCCTGCTGGGCGAGGGCTTCTGGGAACGCCCGCCCACGGAGACCGAGCTGGCGGGCATGTGGCCGGGCGCCCGCGCCGACGACCACCTCAGCCTCGCCGAACTCCTCGACCTCGCCGTGGCGGCGGGCTTCCGCCCCGAGTGGACGGAAACGGCGACCCTGTCGGAGTGGGAGCACTTCGAGTCGGGTTACCAGGCCGACCAGGAGGTCTGGCTCGCCGCCCACCCGGACGCCACCGAGGTCCGCGAACGCCTGGACCGCCACCGGGCCCAGTGGATGAGCTACCGGGGGGTCCTGGGGATGGCGTACCTGACGCTGGTACCGGTCCAGCGCTGAGAGCCGGCTACGCCGCGGGCACGTGCACCGTTTCCACCCTGCTGGCCACCAGGCGTTCGCGTTCGCGGCGGGCCGCGCGGCCACGGAGGCGGAGGATCTGGGTGAGGCCGAGGGCCTGGAGGACGAAGACGGCGGAGAAGGCGACGGAGTAGTCGTCGCCGGTGGCGTCCAGGAGGACGCCGATGGCGAAGAGGGTGGTCATGGAGGCGATGAAACCGCCCATGTTGGTGATGCCGGAGGCGGTGCCCTGACGCTCGGGCGGGTTGGCGGGGCGGGCGAAGTCGAAGCCGAGCATGGAGGCGGGACCACACGCACCCAGCACCACGCACAGCACCAGCAGCAGCGCCATCGGCGCGTGCGCGCCCGGCCAGGCGAGGGTCAGCGCCCACATGACGGCGGTCGCGGCGACCGTACCGAGTGCCAGCGGGAGCCGGGCCGCGTGGTGCCGGGCGACGACCTGGCCGTAGACGAGCCCGATCACCATGTTGGAGAGCACGACCAGGGTGAGCAGCTCACCCGCGGTGGCCCGGCTGAGCCCCTGCGCCTGCACCAGGAACGGCAGCCCCCACAGCAGCAGGAAGACCATCGCCGGGAACTGGGTGGTGAAGTGCACCCACATCCCCAGCCGGGTACCGGGTTCCCGCCACGCCTCCGCGATCTGCCGGCGTACATAAGCGGCGCCCTGGTGCGGGAAGGGCGCCGGCTCGTGCCCCTCGGGGTGGTCCTTGAGGAACAGCAGCGTCAGCACCAGCACGACCACACCCGCGAGCGCGCTGCCCGCGAACGCCGGGGTCCAGCCGAGCCCGTGCAGCAGCCGGGCCAGCACCAGGGTGGAGACGAGGTTGCCCGCCATGCCGACCAGCCCGGCGAGCTGCGCGACGAAGGGCCCGCGCCGGGCCGGGAACCAGCGGGTGCCGAGTCGCAGCACGCTGATGAACGTCATCGCGTCCCCACAGCCCAGCAGCGCACGGGAGGCGAGGGCGGTGCCGTACGACGGGGAGAAGGCGAAGCCGAGCTGCCCGGCCGTGAACAGCACCGCGCCCAGGCACAGCACCTTCTTCGTGCCGAGCCGGTCCACCAGCAGGCCGACGGGTATCTGCATGCCCGCGTACACGAGCAACTGGAGGATCGAGAACGTCGACAGCGCCGAGGCGTTCACGTGGAAGCGGTCGGCGGCGTCCAGGCCGGCCACGCCGAGCGAGGTGCGGAAGATGACGGCGACGAAGTAGACCGCGACGCCTATGGACCACACGGCGACGGCCCGGCGGCCGCCCGGCGGGTCACCCGGCAGGGTGGTCGTGGCCCGGCTCATCGGACCTCCCCGCGCGCCAGCCCGGAGAACCAGCCGACGTGCCGGTGCACCAGGCCGACCGCCGCCTCCGCGTCCCCGGCGCGCAGCGCGTGGAGGATCTCGGCGTGCTCGGTGAGGGTCTTGGCGATCCGGTCGGGGTGCGAGTGCATCACGGCGACGCCCATCCGGAGCTGGCGGTCGCGGAGCTGGTCGTAGAGGCGGGAGAGGATCTCGTTGCCGCCGCTGCGCACGATCTCGGCGTGGAAGCAGCGGTCGGTGACGGCGGCGGCGGCGAAGTCGCCCGCCGCGGCCTGCTCCCGCTGCCGCTGGAGCAGCTCGGCGAGCCGGTCCAGCAGGGCGGGCGGCGCGGGGACCGCCTTGCGGGCGGCGTGCTCCTCGACCAGCAGGCGGGTCTCCACCACGTCGGCGATCTCCTGCGCGGAGACCGGCAGCACCAGCGCGCCCTTCTTCGGGTACAGCCGGATCAGCCCCTCGGCCTCCAGCCGCAGCAGCGCCTCGCGGACGGGGGTACGGGACACTCCCACCGCCTCGGCCAGCTCGCCCTCGGTGAGCAGGGTTCCGCCCTCGTACCGGCGGTCGAGAACGCCTTGCTTGACGTGGGTGTAGACGCGGTCGGCGGCGGGTGGCTGCCTGGTGGCCGTTTGCATGCCCACAGGATAGATACAACAGGCGGACAGGGGGCAGGGTGGTCCAGCATGCGGACCTGGGGTGAGGGGGCGTCAGCGGAACGCCGGAAATTTCCTTCCGCCGAAGTGCAACCATGGGGGCCGTTCACTTGTCACACAGGTGCGGCTCTCCTTTCAGGGCACCTCAACTAGGCCGCATTCCCAGGGCATTTCAGACAATCGAGGTATTTCGCTTTGATTACCGGCATCAAGGGCTCCTCCCTCCGCAGGGCCGCCGCCGTCGCCGTCGCGTCCGGCGCGCTGCTCACCACCAGTGCCCTCACCGCAGCGCCCGCGCAGGCCGCCTCCGCGCCTTCGATCGTGGCCGCGGGTGGCTACGCGATGAACAACTCCACCGGTGCGTCGCTGTACACCAAGGCCGCGGACACCCGGCGCTCCACGGGTTCCACCACCAAGATCATGACCGCGAAGGTCGTGCTGGCGCAGCCGAACCTGAACCTGGACACCAAGGTCACGATCCCCAAGGGCGCCAGCGACTACATCGTCGCCAACAACGCGTCCTCGGCCGGTCTGATCGTGGGCGACAAGGTCACCGTCCGCCAGCTCCTGTACGGGCTGATGCTGCCGTCCGGCTGCGACGCCGCGTACGTCCTCGCGGACAAGTACGGCTCGGGCAGCAGCCACACCGCGCGCGTGAACTCCTTCCTCGGCAAGATGAACTCCGCCGCGAAGGCTCTCAACCTGAAGAACACGCACTTCGATTCCTTCGACGGCATCGGCAAGGGCTCGAACTACTCGACCCCGCGCGACCTGACGAAGATCGCCAGCAGTGCGATGAAGAACGCCAACTTCCGCGCGATCGTCAAGACCAAGTCGTACACGGCGAAGACGGTCACCAAGACCGGCAGCACGCGCACGATGAAGGCGTGGACCAACACCAACACGCTGCTGAGCAGCTACAGCGGCACCATCGGCGTCAAGACCGGCTCCGGCCCCGAGGCCAAGTACTGCCTCGTCTTCGCCGCCACCCGCAACGGCAAGACGGTCATCGGCACGGTTCTCGCGTCGTCCTCCGTCACCCAGCGCGGCACGGACGCGACGAAGATCCTGAACTACGGCTTCACGAAGTAGTCCCGAACACCAAAGGGCCCGCCGTCACGGAGAACTCCGTGACGGCGGGCCCTTTTCGCAGAACCGGCCGGCCTTTCCCCCTACGGAACACGCAAGGGGAATTGGTTCTTCACGCCCAGGTGATCAACCGCTTCGGCTGTTCCAGAATTGCCGCGACATCTGCCAGGACCTTGGAGCCGAGTTCGCCGTCGACCAGGCGGTGGTCGAAGCTGAGGGCGAGGGTGGTCACCTGGCGGGGCTTGACCTTGCCCTTGTGGACCCACGGCTGGAGCTTGATCGCGCCGACGGCGAGGATCGCGGACTCGCCGGGGTTGAGGATCGGCGTGCCGGTGTCGACGCCGAAGACGCCCACGTTGGTGATGGTCACCGTGCCGCCCTGCATCGCCGCCGGGGACGTCTTGCCCTCGCGGGCCGTGGTCACCAGCTCGCCCAGCGCCGAGGACAACTGCGGGAGCGTCTTGTCCTGCGCGTCCTTGATGTTCGGGACGATCAGCCCGCGCGGAGTCGCCGCCGCGATGCCCAGGTTGACGTAGTGCTTGAGCACGATCTCCTGGGCCGCCTCGTCCCAGGAGGCGTTGACCTCGGGGTTGCGCTTGATCGCGACCAGCAGGGCCTTGGCGATCAGCAGCAGCGGGTTCACCCGCAGCCCCTGGAACTCCTTGTCCTGCTTCAGTTCCTCGACCAGCTTCATCGTCCGCGTCACGTCCACCGTCACGAACTCCGTGACGTGCGGCGCCGTGAACGCCGAGCCGATCATCGCCTGCGCGGTCGCCTTGCGGACCCCCTTGACCGGGATACGCGTCTCCCGCGCGGAGTCGTACACCGCAACGGCGGGCGCGGGCACGGCAGCCGGGGCCGGGGCCGGGGCTTCCACCACGGGCTCCGCCGGGGCCACCGCCGCGTGCACGTCCTCGCGGGTGATGATGCCGTCCGGCCCGGACGGGGTGACCAGCGCCAGGTCGACGCCCAGGTCCTTGGCCAGCTTGCGCACCGGCGGCTTGGCCAGCGGGCGCTCCTTCACGGGGGCGGCGGCGCCGTGCCCGTTCAGCTCGGCCTGCACCGCCTGCGCGGCGGCCGCGGGCACCTCGGACCCCTTGCGGGGACGCCGCTTGGTGGAGGAGGCGGCCACGCCGTACCCGACCAGCACCGGCGTACGGCCCTGCGGCTCGGCCTCTTCGGCGGGAGCGGGCTCGGCAGGAGCGGCCGGCGCCGGCTCGGGAGCCGCACCGCCCGACACGTCCACCGCGATGATCGCCGTACCCACGTCGACCGTCGTGCCCTCGGCGAAGCGCAGCTCGCGCACCACCCCGTCGTAGGGGATGGGGAGTTCGACGGCCGCCTTGGCGGTCTCGACCTCGCACACCACCTGGCCGTCGGTGACCGTGTCCCCGACCTGCACGTACCACTTGAGAATCTCGGCCTCGGTGAGCCCCTCGCCCACGTCCGGCATCTTGAACTCGCGCACGGAAGCTTCCGTCATCGTCGTCACGAAACCTTCCTCAGTACGCAAGGGCGCGGTCGACGGCGTCGAGCACCCGGTCCAGGCCCGGCAGATACTCGTCCTCCAGGCGTGCCGGCGGGTACGGGGCGTGATAGCCGCCGACCCGGAGCACCGGCGCCTCCAGGTGGTAGAAGCACCGCTCGGTGATCCGCGCGGCGATCTCCGCACCGGAGCCGAGGAACACCGGCGCCTCGTGGACGACCACCAGACGGCGGGTCTTCTCGACCGAGGTCTGGATGGTGTCGAAGTCCAGCGGGGAGACCGAGCGGAGGTCGAGCACCTCCAGCGACCTGCCCTCCTCGGCGGCCGCGTCGGCCACCTGCTGGCAGAGCTTGACCATCGGCCCGTACGCGGCCAGCGTCAGGTCGGTGCCCTCGCGGACCACGCGCGCCTTGTGCAGCGGGCCGGGGATCAGCTCGGGGTCGACCTCGCCCTTGTCCCAGTAGCGCCGCTTGGGCTCGAAGTAGATCACCGGGTCGTCGCTCTGGATGGCCTGCTGCATCATCCAGTAGGCGTCCGAGGAGTTGGACGGGCTGACCACCTTGAGGCCGGCCACGTGCGCGAACAGCGCCTCGGGGGACTCGGAGTGGTGCTCCACCGCGCCGATGCCGCCGCCGTAGGGGATGCGGATGACGACGGGCATCTTGACCTTGCCCAGCGAGCGGGCGTGCATCTTCGCGAGCTGGGTGACGATCTGGTCGTACGCCGGGAAGACGAAGCCGTCGAACTGGATCTCGACCACCGGGCGGTAGCCGCGCAGGGCGAGACCGATCGCGGTGCCGACGATGCCGGACTCGGCGAGCGGGGTGTCGATGACCCGCTCCTCGCCGAAGTCCTTCTGGAGGCCGTCGGTCACCCGGAAGACACCGCCGAGCTTGCCGACGTCCTCGCCCATGACCAGGACCTTGGGGTCGGTCTCCAGCGCGCGCCGCAGCGACTCGTTGATCGCCTTGGCCAGAGCCATCTTCTCGGCCATGTCAGTTGCCCCCTTCCGCGTCCGCGAACGACGCCTGGTAGGCGGCGAACTGGGCGCGCTCCTCGTCGACGAGCGCGTGCCCGTCCGCGTACACGTTCTCGAAGATGGCGAATCGGTCCGGGTCCGGCATGGCGCGGACCGCTTCCCGCACTCGCCTGCCCAACGCCTCGGACTCGTTCTCCAGGTCCGCGAAGAATCCGTCGTCCGCGTGGTTCGAGGATTCCAGGTAGGCGCGCAGGCGCAGGATCGGGTCCTTCGCCTCCCAGGCGACGCGCTCGTCGTCGTGCCGGTAGCGCGTGGGGTCGTCGGAGGTGGTGTGGGCGCCCATCCGGTAGGTGAACGCCTCGACCAGGGTCGGGCCCTCGCCATTGCGGGCGCGCTCCAGCGCCCAGCGGGTCACGGCGAGGCAGGCCAGCACGTCGTTGCCGTCGACCCGGACGCCGGGGAAGCCGTAGCCCTGGGCGCGCTGGTAGAGCGGGACGCGGGTCTGCTTCTCGGTGGGCTCGGAGATCGCCCACTGGTTGTTCTGGCAGAAGAACACGACCGGGGCGTTGTAGACCGCGGAGAAGGTGAACGACTCCGCCACGTCGCCCTGGCTGGACGCGCCGTCGCCGAAGTAGGCGATCACGGCCGAGTCGGCGCCGTCCTTGGCCACGCCCATCGCGTAGCCGGTGGCGTGCAGCGTCTGCGAGCCGATGACGATCGTGTACAGGTGGAAGTTGTTGCCGTTCGGGTCCCAGCCACCGTTGTTCACACCCCGGAACATGCCGAGCAGGTTGGTCGGGTCGACCCCGCGGCACCAGGCGACGCCGTGCTCGCGGTAGGTCGGGAAGACGTAGTCGTCCTCGCGGGTGGCGCGGCCGGAGCCGATCTGGGCGGCCTCCTGGCCGAGCAGCGAGGCCCACAGGCCCAGCTCGCCCTGGCGCTGGAGGGCGGTCGCCTCCGCGTCGAAGCGGCGGGTGAGCACCATGTCGCGGTACAGACCGCGCAGCTCCTCGGGGGTGATGCCGGCGACGTAGGCGTCGAACTCGGCGTTCTTGACCCGCTTGCCCTCCGGCGTCAGGAGCTGCACCAGCTCCGGCTCGGTGCCCTGCTTCGCGGTGCTGCGGGTGCTGCGCCCGGTACCGGCGGTACCGGTCTTGCCTGCGGCGCTGCGTCGCGGCTTGCGCGCGGCACTGCTCTCCACGGTCACGTGTGCTCCTCCGTCGTTCCGGCCCACGGGGTTGCCGGTGAGCCTGGGTTCCCCCTTGCTCGGTCGGAGCCGGGGGGAGCGGCCACCTCTTCTCGACCACCGGGCACGGGGTGGGTGCCGCTCGGCCGGGAACAGGCGTGACAGGTGCCCCGGCGAGCGCCTGCGGCTTTTAACGTTACCCAGTGCTCCACATTTCTGTGAAACCCCACCTGACCTGCGATTTTGCTTGGATTTCCAAGTAAATCGACACGGCCCGGAAGTTGCCTGGTCACAGCCTTGCAGGAGGCCGGAGCAACGGCACGTTATCCCGCCCACCCAGCTCAAAGGAAGAGTCCCGGCGCGTCACCGCGGACAGTCGCGGATTTCTTTCGCGCCGCTCGCGAATTGCGCTTCCGGGCACACGGGGACGTTCACGGCGACACCCCGAGTGACCGAATGCGACCGCCGACGACTGCCTGTGACAACCCCCAGCTCACGGGGGCTTTTCGTGCCCTAGCATCGGCGCGTGCAGCGCCTTCGTGTACCACCCGTCGTGCCCCACGCGCCCCCGCTCGGCACCTTGTTACCCCTGTACGGAGCCGGTACGGCCCTCGCCTGCGAACCGGTCGACCAGGGCCTGCTCAACCGGGGCTTCCGGGTGCGCACCACGCGGGGCCGGTACTTCCTCAAGCACCACTTCGACCCCGACACCGCCGACCCCGACGCCATCGAGCGCCGCCACCTGGCCACCCAGCGCCTCGCCGAGGTCGGCGTCCCGGCCGTCCCGCCGCTCACCCACCGCGAGGGCCGTACGGTCGCGGTGGTCGGCGGGCACGCGTACGCCCTGCACCCCTGGATCGACGGCGGGCATCTGCACGGCGGCCAGCTCACCCGCTCCGAGAGCGCGCGCCTGGGCGCGCTGCTGGGCGCCGTGCACGCCTGTCTGGAGCGCGTGATGCCGCCCAAGGGGCGCACCCGCCCGGCCACGAGCCCGCACCCGGTGGAGAGCGCCGACCCGGCCGACACCTTCGCCCTCATCGACGACCTGCTCGGCCACGTCCACCGCCACAGGCCCGCCGACGCCTTCGACGACCTGGCCCGCCACCGCCTGCTGGAACGCCGGTCACTGCTGGAGCAGCACACCGACCGCCGCCCGCCGCGCGGCGGCCCGGTGGGCTGGGTGCACGGCGACTTCCACCCGTTCAACCTGCTCTACCGGGGCGGCACCCCCGCCGCCATCGTCGACTGGGACCGCCTGGGGGTGCAGCCCCGCGCCGAGGAGGCCGTACGCGCCGCCGCGATCTTCTTCGTACGGCCCGCGGGGATGCTGGACCTGCCCAAGGCGCGGGCGTACGCGCGGGCGTACCGGCGCGCGGCGCGCGCCACCCCCTCGGAGCTGGCGGCGGCCGTGCACCGGGTGTGGTGGGAGCGCCTGAACGACTTCTGGATGCTGCGCTGGCACTACGAGCGCGGTGACACCCGCGCCGACCGCCAGTTCCCGGCCGCCTCCGCGCTCGCGGTGTGGTGGACCCGGGAGTACGACGCGGTGTGCGACGCCTTCACGAGCTGAGCCGCTTCGGCGCGGTCAGCCGGCAGGCCCGTCCGGGCCCGTTCCGGGGGCCGGCGTCGTCGGCCTTCAAGTGCCGTTCTGGCCGCCCGCGTCCGCGCCGGCCGCCGCACCGGCGTCCGCACCGCCGGCGCCGGCCGTGGTGCCCTGGTCGGTGCCGCCCGCGTTGCCCGTGCCGTCCGTGGTGCCCGCGTCCGTACCGGTGCCGCCGGCCGCGTCGCCCGTGGCGGGCGGCGAGGTCTGCGGGTCGGTCGGCTGCTCGGAGGTCTGCTGGTCGGTCGGCTCGTCCGACGGCTCGGCCGTGCCGGGGTCCGTCGGCCGGTAGGACGGGGTGTAGTCCGAGCCGTTGTTCCAGCCGCCCGAGCCGCCCTGGGTGGCCGGGCCGTCCGTCGGCTCCTTGGTGGTGTCGTCGGTCGGCGTCTCGGACGCCTTGTCGTCCTTGTGCGTCTGGGAGTGCGTCGGGGTCGGCTTGGTGCCGTTGCCCTCGTCGCCGCCGGTGTTGTTCAGCGCGAGCGCGACACCGGCCACGACCGCCACCACCGCGAGCGCGGCCAGCACCCACAGCCTGCCCTTGCCGCTGCCCCGGTTGCCGTGGCCCTCGAAGCCGCCGTCGTCGCCGCCCCCGTACCCGCCGGGCAGGATCGGCTGCGGGATCTGTGTGGTGCCGCCGCCGTAGCCACCGGACTGGGGCATCACCGTGGTGCCCGCGTAGCCGCCGGGCGGGGTCGGCGCGCCCGCGGTGGCGTCCACCGGGCCGGTGTTCCAGGTGCCGGAGTGGGCGCCCTGGTCGTACAGCATCTGCAGGCCGTACTGGATCAGGCCGCGCATCTCCTCGGCCGTCTGGAAGCGGTCGTCCGGCTCCTTGGCGAGGGAGCGCATGACCAGGCCGTCCAGCTCGGGCGGGCAGCCGGCGGTGACCTGCGAGGGCGGCACCGGCATGTCCTGCACGTGCTGGTAGACCACCGACAGCGGGGTCTCACCGGTGAAGGGGGGCCGCAGCGCGAGGAGTTCGTAGAGCAGGCAGCCGGTCGCGTACAGGTCGGAGCGGTGGTCGACGGCCTTGCCGAGCGCCTGCTCCGGGGAGAGGTACTGCGGGGTACCCATGACCATGCCGGTCTGGGTCATCGTCGTGGAGGCGCCGTGCAGCGCGCGGGCGATGCCGAAGTCCATCACCTTGACCGCGCCGTTGTCGGTGATGATGACGTTGGCGGGCTTGATGTCGCGGTGCACGATGCCGTGCTGGTGCGAGTAGGCGAGCGCGTCCAGCACCCCGGACACGATGATCAGGGCCTGCTCGGGGCCCGGCGCGTCCGCGTCGACCAGCAGCTCACGGATGGTGCGGCCCTCGACCAGCTCCATCACGATGTACGGCACGGCCTGGCCGTTCACCTGGTCCTCGCCGGAGTCGTACACGGCGACGATCGAGTGGTGGTTGAGCCCGGCCACCGACTGGGCCTCACGCGTGAAGCGGGCCTTGGAGGTGGGGTCCTCGGCGAGATCGGCGCGCAGCAGCTTGACCGCGACCGTGCGGCCGAGCCGCACGTCCTCGGCCGCGAACACCTCGGCCATGCCGCCCCGGCCGAGCCGGTGGGTGAGCCGGTAGCGGCCGTCGCCGACGAGCCCGCCGTTGCCCCAGTTCTCCGGCGCCTCCGCCATGCCGCCGCCGGCCGCCGCCTCGGGGTCGGACGGGCCTTGGGCGCCGTGCGTCTGTGCCATCGGTCCTCGCCGTCGTTTCTGCCCGCGATGCGCGCGGTGTTGATACGGACTCCGTCGGCCACGCTACAGCCTCGCCGGTGGCCGCCGGTCCCGATCCGGCACCGGGACGGGCCCAGGACGGACCGGCCATGAAACCCGCAGCACAGGCCCTCGTGCAAATTCCGTGCACCGGTCGTACGCCTGCTGTAACGCTTGCGCGACGCTTCTTTCGCGTACGGTCACGGAACGGGCACCGGGCTTGACGTGTCCGTGCCCTCGGGCAGACTTGGCCGGGAATGACACATTCGATCAAGGCAGGTGCCGAGTGGCGCGTGTCCGGTCGATGACGGCTCCGACGGGCCAGTGGGGGACACGGAACGATGAGCCAGGACGGCGCACAGGGCGGCCGGTACACGGGGCGGGCACTGGCCGGTGGCCGTTACCGGCTCCAGGACCTGCTCGGCGAGGGTGGCATGGCCGCCGTGCACCTGGCCCACGACTCGGTGCTGGACCGTCAGGTGGCCATCAAGACCCTGCACACCGAGCTGGGCCGGGAGCAGGCGTTCCGCGAGCGGTTCCGCCGTGAGGCCCAGGCCGTGGCCAAGCTCACGCACACCAACATCGTCTCCGTCTTCGACACCGGCGAGGACGAAGCGGACGGCATGCCCTACATCGTCATGGAGTACGTGGAGGGCCGCCCGCTCGGCTCCGTGCTCGCCGACGACGTACGGCAGTTCGGCGCGATGCCCGCCGACAAGGCCCTGAGGATCACCGCGGACGTGCTGGCCGCGCTGGAGATCAGCCACGAGAAGGGGCTGGTCCACCGGGACATCAAGCCGGGCAACGTGATGACCACCAAGCGCGGGGTGGTCAAGGTGATGGACTTCGGCATCGCGCGGGCCATGCAGTCCGGGGTCACCTCGATGACGCAGACCGGCATGGTCGTCGGCACCCCGCAGTACCTCTCCCCCGAGCAGGCCCTCGGCCGCGGCGTGGACGCCCGCTCCGACCTGTACTCGGTCGGCATCATGCTGTTCCAGCTCGTCACCGGCCGGCTGCCGTTCGACGCGGACTCGCCGCTGGCCATCGCCTACGCGCACGTCCAGGAGGAGCCGGTCGCGCCCTCCTCGATCAACCGCGCGCTGCCCCCGGCGGTGGACGCCCTGGTGGCCCGCGCGCTGAAGAAGAACCCCAACGAACGCTTCCCCACCGCCGAGGCCATGCGCGAGGAGTGCCTGCGGGTGGCCGCCTCGCTCCAGCAGGCGGCGCCGAGCATCGTGCCGGGCGCGGGCCCGGCGCAGAGCGGCTCGGGCGTGGGCTCGGCGGTGTTCCCGCCGGTGGACCACACGGCCCCGCAGCCCCACCCCGGCCCGGTGCAGCAGCCCTACCAGCCGACGCCGAACCCCTACGGCACCCCGCCCCCGGCCTACGGCTACCCGCAGCAGGGCGGTTACCCGACGCCCCCCGCGTACGGACAGCAGCCGGCGCCCGCCTACGGGGCCCAGCCGCCGACCGCCGTACCCTCCTCCGGGGGCGGCGGCCGGAACAACAAGCCGGTGCTGATCGGCTCGGTCGCGGTGGCCGCGGTGCTGATCGCGGGCCTGCTGATCGCGCTCAACATGAACAAGAAGGACGACACCACGGCGGGCGGCGGCGGCTCCCCCAGCGCCTCCACGTCCTCGCACGCCTCCGGCTACCGGGGTCCGGACACCTCGCGCACGATCGACAGCACCGAGTGCACCGAGCCGCAGGAGTCCTACGACGACGAGAAGAAGATCCGGCTGCCCGACTTCCGGTACAAGAACATCGACTCCGTGAAGGCGTGCTTCCAGGCCGCGAGCTGGCAGTACAAGGTGAAGAAGGAAGACAACAACACCTGGGGCGACGGCACGGTCCTCGACCAGTTCCCCGCGCCGGGCACGGATGTCGACCCGAAGAACATGGGCGAGGTCTCGCTGAGCGTCTCCACGGGCGAGCCGCCGCAGTAGGCGTGTGCGAGAAGGGCCCGGCGGACTGTTTCCGCCGGGCCCTTCCCACGTTCCGGGTCTACAGGTACGGCCCGCCCGAGCGGCCGCCGGTGTGCTGCTCCTCGGCGCCCTCCGGGACACTGCCGGGCGGCAGCGCGCGGCGCATCTGCTCCAACTGGGCGCGGGCGGCCATCTGCTGGGCGAACAGCGTGGTCTGGATGCCGTGGAAGAGGCCCTCCAGCCAGCCGACCAACTGGGCCTGGGCGATCCGCAGCTCGGCGTCGCTCGGCGTCGCCTCGTCCGTGAAGGGCAGCGACAGCCGTTCCAGCTCGGCCACCAGCTCCGGCGCGAGGCCGTCCTCCAGCTCCTTGACCGAGCTGGCGTGGATCTCCTTCAGCCGGACCCGGCTCGCCTCGTCCAGAGGAGCGGCGCGCACCTCCTCCAGCAACTGCTTGATCATGCTGCCGATCCGCATGACCTTCGCCGGCTGCTCCACCTGGTCCGTCACCGGGATCTCGCGGGAGCCCTCGTCCGTGTCGCCACCGAGCGCCATCCCGTCCTGGCCCACGACGAGGATCTGGGGGTTCTCGGGCGACCGTTCGTTCCTCGGCATCTCCATGCCGTCATTCTCTCGCACCCGGCCGCACCGTCACCGCCGCACCCCCACGCGCCGGTGATCCGGCGTCCCGCCCCTGACGGCCCAACCCGAAATGCCCGGTACGCCATCAAATGTGAGGCTGGACTCCTTCTTCCCCGGCATTTCCCCGGAGGTCACCGACGTGACTCCATGGCTGCGACTCACCCTCCGCCTGGTGCGGGTGCTGCTCGTCCTGGCGACGGCCGCGCCCGTGTGCGGCACCGCGACCGCGTACGGCGCGGAGAGCGCTCCGCCGGGTTCGCCCACCCCGTCCGGCCGCTCCTCCGCCCCCGCCGTGCGGGCCCGGAACGCCGCCGACACCGCCTCGCCGTCCCCCACCGTCTCCAAGCCCGCGCGGGCCGGGAGCCGGGGCGGGGAGGGGCGGATGCGGCCGGGCCGCCCCGAGCCGCCCGACCCGGCGGACCAGGCCCAGGCCCCGGCGGGCAACGCCACGCCCGCCACCCCGGAGGCCGCCTACCCGGAGGAGCCGGAGACCGCCGACAGCCCCGCCGCGCCCCCGCCGACCGCCACCTCGGCCCCGGCCTCGCGGCCCGCCGCCGTACGCCAGGGGGAGAGCACCACGGCGCGGGCGCCGCGCATCCTCCCCCTGGGCAGCGGCCTGGTCCTGCTGGGCCTCGGCATCGCGCTGGCCCGGCTGGGCCTGCGCATCCGCCGCACCTGAGGGGCGCGTGAGGTTACGGCGCGACCAGCAGCACCTTGCCGATGTGGCCGCTGCCCTCCACCACCCGGTGTCCCTCGGCCGCGTCCGTCATCGGCACCTCGCGGTCGACGACGGGACGTACGACGCCCGACTCGATCAGCGGCCAGACGTGCTCACGCACCGCCGCGACGATGGCCGCCTTCTCGCTCAGCGGGCGGGCCCGCAGCGAGGTCGCGCTGACCGCGCCGCGCTTGCCCAGCAGCAGGCCGATGTTCAGCTCGCCCTTGGTGCCGCCCTGCATCCCGATGATCATCAGGCGCCCGTTGACGGCCAGCGCCTCCACGTTCCGGCCCAGGTACTTGGCGCCCATGTTGTCGAGGATGACGTCGGCGCCCCCGCCGTCCGTGGCCCGCTCGACCTCGGCGACGAAGTCCTGGTCGCGGTAGTTGATCAGGATGTCCGCGCCCAGCTCGGCGCAGAAGTCCAGCTTCTCCTTGGTCCCGGCGGTCACCGCGACCCGCGCTCCGATGGCCTTGGCCAACTGGATCGCCATAGTGCCGATGCCGCTGGAACCGCCGTGCACCAGCAGCAGCTCGCCGGGCCGGAGGTGGGCCAGCATGAAGACGTTGGACCAGACCGTGCAGGCCACCTCGGGCAGCGCGGCCGCCTGCTTGAGGTCGATGCCCTCGGGCACGGGCAGCAGTTGCCCGGCCGGGATGACGACCTTCTGCGCGTAACCGCCGCCCGCGAGCAGCGCGCACACCTCGTCGCCCACGGACCAGCCGGAGACGCCGGGGCCGAGCGCGGCGATCCGGCCGGAACATTCCAGGCCGGGGTAGGCGGAGGCGCCGGGCGGCGGGTCGTAGTGGCCCTGGCGCTGCATGATGTCGGCCCGGTTGACGGCGCTTGCCACCACCTCGACCAGCACCTCGCCCTCGCCGGGCACCGGATCGGGCACCTCGGTCCAGGTCAGGTTCTCGGGCCCGCCGGGTTCTGAAATCGTGATCGCATGCATGCCCGCGACGCTACTCCCCGACCGCGCCACGGGCCTGACGGCCCGCTCAGTCGCCCGGCAGTGGACGCGCGTGCGGGGCGACATGCGCGGTGGGGGTGGCCCGGACGATGGTGATCAGCCGGTCGGTGAGCTGCAACTCCCCGACGGTCGGGTCGTCGTAGCCGAGGACCCGATGGCCGCGTACGACGCTGACCACGAGGTCCTCCGTGTCGCGCGGCCTGCGGCCCACCTCGGCGCGGACCACCGGGCGGTCCACGATGTCCAGGCCGCTGCCCTGCTGGATCAGGTCCTCCATCACCATGCCGGCGGCGGGGCTGAGCACGGAGAGACCGAGCAGCCGGCCCGCCGCTCCGGAGCTGGTGATGACCGCGTCGGCGCCGGACTGCTTGAGCAGCGGGGCGTTCTCCTCCTCGCGGACGGCGGCCACGATCTTGGCACGCCGGTTGAGCTGGCGCGCCGTCAGGGCGACCAGCACAGCGGTGTCGTCGCGCTGCGGGGCGATGATGATCTGCCGCGCCTTGTGCACCTCCGCGCGCCGCAGCACCTCGCTGCGGGTCGCGTCGCCGGTGACGCCCGCGTACCCCTCGGCGGTGGCCGCCTCGATCGCCTTGGAACTGGGGTCGACCACGACGACCTGTTCCTTCTTCAGCCCGGTCGCGCAGACGGTCTGGATCGCCGAACGCCCCTTCGTGCCGAAGCCGATGACCACGGTGTGGTCGCGCAAGGTGGACCTCCAGCGGTTGAGACGCCATTCCTCACGGGTCCGTTCGGTGAGGACCTCCAGCGTGGTACCGACCAGGATGATCAGGAAGAGCACGCGCAGCGGGGTGATGACGAGGATGTTGATGAGCCGGGCACCGTCGCTGACCGGGGTGATGTCGCCGTACCCGGTGGTGGAGAGGGTGACCGTCGCGTAGTAGAACGCGTCGAGCAGGTCGACGGGACCGTCGGAGTTGTCGTGGTAGCCACTGCGGTCGGCGTAGACGACGAACGCGGTGGCGACCAGCACCACCAGCGCCATCACCAGGCGCTTGGCGACCTGGCGTATGGGGCGTTCCATCGCCTTCCTCGGGAGCTTCACCCGCGAGGGCACCAGATGTTCGCCGGCCTGGCGGGCTATGGCGTCATGGCCCGGAAGTTTCACGTGAAACACACCCCGATTCCGGCCGTGTCCCACGGCAGGTCCAGCAATTCCATTCCGGCACCCTGCGCCGCCCCGCCCGGCGGGACGACGGCCAGCGCGTCGGCGGTGGCGATCCCGCGCAGCATGGCGGGCCCGCTGTAGTGCAGCGGTACGGCGCGCTCCCCGCGCAGCACCACGGGGACGAGCCGGGTGTCGTGCGCGTGTCCCTGCACCGCTTCCCTCAGCGGCGTCCGGTACGGCTCGGGCGCGGGGTGGGCGGCCAGTGCCCGGAACAGCGGTTCGGCCAGCGTGAGCAGCCCGGAGACGGCCGCGAGCGGGTTGCCGGGCAGCCCGACGAGGTGCTGGTCCGCCTTGGTACGCGCCAGCAGCATGGGGTGGCCGGGGCGCACCGCGACGCCGTCGACGAGGAGTTCGGCGCCGATCCGGTCCAGTGTGGGGTGGACGTGGTCCACGGGTCCGGCGGCGGTGCCCCCGGTGGTGACGATCAGGTCGGCGCGAGAGGTGGTGATCGCCTTGCGCAGCGCCTTGGCGTCGTCGCCGAGCCTGCGGACGGCGATGACCTCGGCGCCCAGCGCGCGCAGCCAGGGCGCCAGCATCGGGCCGAGCGCGTCCCGGATCAGGCCGTCGTGCGGCAGCCCCTCGGTGAGGAGTTCGTCGCCCAGGACGAGGACCTCGGCGCGCGGGCGCGGAACGACGGTGAGGGTGTCGTACCCGGCCGCCGCGGCGAGGCCCAGGACGGCCGGGGTGATCAGGGTGCCGGTGGGCAGCAACTGGTCGCCGCGACGGCACTCCTGGCCGCGCGGGCGGATGTCCTGGCCGTGGCTCATCTCCCCAGTGGCGTGCAGCCGGTCCTGGGGTCCGGTGCGGCCGTGTTCGCTGCGCAGGACGGCGGTGACACCGGTGGGGACGCGGGCGCCGGTGGCGATCCGGACCGCCTCGCCGTCGGTGAGCGGCTCGGGGGGCGCGTGCCCGGCGAGCACTCCGCCGTCGCGGACTTGCCAGGGTCCGGGTCCGGCGACGGCCCAGCCGTCCATCGCGGAGGTGTCGAAGGAGGGCAGGTCGCTGAGCGCGTCCAAGGGGGCGGCGAGGACCAGCCCGAGGGCGTCGCTCAGGGCGACGGAGACAGCGGGGCGCCGCGTGGCCTGGCGGGCGGCTCGGGCGGCGATCTCGCGGGCCTCGGGCCAGGGGGTGGCGCGGTCGTGGGGGTGCTCGTGCCCGGCCGGGCGGGCGGGCGCGTGGCCCGTCCGCCCGGTCTGGTCGGCCCGGTCGGCCCGGTCGCTTCTGGGCGCGCGGACGAGGGCCAGGGCCTCCTCCACGTCGAGGTCGTCGGCGTCGGAGGCGTCGCCGCGCCCGGCGTGCGGGCTCGCATGGGTGCCGGAGGCGGTCATCCGGCGTCCGGGGCGGACCCGCCCCCGCTGTGCTCGGCTTCCCAGCGGATGGCCAGGTCGGCGACCTTGGCGGACGCCTCGGCGATGGACTCGGCGTCGCCCTTGCCCTGGGCGGCGGCGTAGCCGATGAGGAAGGTGGTGAGCGGGGCGGCGGGGCGGGCCACGCCGTGGGCGACGTCGCGGGCGGCGTCGAGGAGGACGCGGGTGTCGACGTCGAGCTCGATGCCCAGCTCGTTCTTGACTGCGGTGATCCATTCGTTCAGCACGTGCCCATGCTCCCTGATCCGGGCCCTGGCGTGGGCGATGTCTTCCCAGGTGTCGCAGTCGAAGGAGGCCAGCGGGTCGGTGAGCCGGGTAAGGCGCAGGGCGCCAGTCAGGCGGCGCAAGGGCAGCCCGGTCAGCCCGCCGTGCTCGCCGTGCTCGGGGGCGAGGTCGGCGAGGGCGCCGCGTAGGGAGGCGGTGCGGTAGGCGGCCACCAGTGGCTGGTCGCGGCCGTCGTCGTCGGTGAGCATCGCCCCGTCGGCATCGCTGTCCCGCAGGGCGGCCAGCAGCCGGTGCACGGTGTCCGCGCCGAGGAACGGCAGGTCGGCGGAGAGCACCACCGCGTACTCGGCCGTGGTGAGCCGCAGCCCCGCGTCGAGCGCGGCGACGGGTCCGCCACCGGCCGGCTCCTCCCGCGCCCAGCGCACCGGCCGGGCGGTGGCGCGGGGGTCGGCCACGACGACGGTGGTGACCGCGTCCACGCAGGCGGCCAGCACCCGGTCGAGCAGCGCCCGGCCGCCGACCTGGACACCGGGCTTGTCGGCCCCGCCGAGCCGCCGCGCCCCACCGCCGGCCAGCACGACGGCGTCGTACGGGGCGCCGGTCGCCGGGCCGGACCCGCTGGAGTCGGGGGATGCGGCCGACGGGAGGCCGGCCGGGACGTTGTCGGTCACCCTTCGAGTATGGCTGGTGGACCCTCGGGGGCGGACGCCGCCCGGCGGGTACCGGGCGGCGGGAATCAACCGGCCGGGCTCACAGGGTGCGCAGCAGTACAGCCGGCTGTTCCACGCAGTCCGCCACGTACCGGAGGAAGCCGCCCGCCGTGCCGCCGTCGCAGACCCGGTGGTCGAAGGTGAGCGAGAGCTGCACGACCTGGCGCACGGCCAGTTCGCCCCCGTGCACCCACGGCTTGGGGACGATGCGGCCGACGCCGAGCATGGCCGCCTCGGGGTGGTTGATGATCGGGGTGGAGCCGTCCACGCCGAAGACGCCGTAGTTGTTCAGCGTGAAGGTGCCGCCGGTGAGTTCACCCGGCGTCAGCCGTCCGGCGCGGGCGGCCTCGGTGAGCCGGGCGAACTCGGCGGTCAGCGACTCGGCGTCCCGCGTGTGCGCGTCCCGGACGACCGGCACGACCAGCCCGCGGTCGGTCTGCGCGGCGAACCCCAGGTGCACACCGGGCAGTCGGACGACCTCGCGGGCCTCGGTGTCGACGTAGGAGTTCAGCTCCGGGAACCGGGCGAGGGCTGCGGCGCAGATACGGGCGAGCAGGGCGACCAGGGAGATCTTCGTGGCTCCGGCGGCGTTCATCGCGGCCCGCGCGCGCAGGAGTTCGGTCGCGTCGGCGTCGACCCAGCAGGTGGCGTCCGGGATCTCCCGGCGACTGCGGCTCAGCTTCTCGGCGACGGCTCCGCGCACGCCCTTGAGGGGGATGCGGGTGCCTTCGGGGTGGGCAAGGGGGGCTGTCGCTGTGGGTGGTGCCGTGGCTTCGACGCGGAGGGCCGCTTCGACGTCCGCGCGCAGGATGAGGCCGTCCGGCCCGGTGCCGCGCAGGGTGTGCAGGTCGACGCCGTTGTCGCGGGCGAGCTTGCGGACGAGGGGGGAGATGACGGGGACGGGGCCCTGGGGGGCGGGGGGTTCCGGTGCGGCCGGCTCCGGCGCGGGTGCGGGTGCCGGTGCCGGGGCTGCTGGGGCGGTGCCGTTGGCCACGGTGAGCTGGGTGCGTACCCGGCGTCGGCGGCGGGCGGGGGCCTGGGTGCCGTAGCCGACCAGGACGTTGCCGGAACCCTCGGCCTCGGCGGCGGGCTCGCCGGCCGGTCCGACGGAGTCGGGGGAGCCGACCGCGACGGTGATCAGCGGTGCGCCCACGGGCAGTTCGGTGCCCTCCTCGCCGTAGCGGGCGGTGACCACGCCGCCGTAGGGGCAGGGGACCTCCACCATCGCCTTGGCCGTCTCGACCTCGACGACGGGCTGGTCGACGGCGACCACGTCACCGACGGCCACCAGCCAGCGCACGATCTCCGCCTCGGTGAGCCCCTCGCCGAGGTCGGGCAGCTTGAACTCCAGTACCTGAGCCATCAGTTCCCCGCCTCCCACTGGAGACGGGCCACCGCGTCCAGCACGCGGTCGACACCGGGCAGGTGGTGCCGCTCCAGCATCGGCGGCGGGTAGGGCAGGTCGAACCCGGCCACGCGCAGCACCGGTGCCTCCAGATGGTGGAAGCAGCGCTCGGTGATCCGGGCCGCGATCTCGCCGCCGGGACCGCCGAACCCGGTGGACTCGTGCACGACGACCGCGCGTCCGGTGCGCCGTACGGAGGCGCAGACCGTCTCGTCGTCGAAGGGCACCAGCGAGCGCAGGTCGACGACCTCCAGGTCCCAGCCCTCCGCGCGGGCGGCCTCGGCGGCCTCCATGCACACCGGCAGGGAGGGCCCGTAGGTGATCAGGGTGGCGCTGGTGCCGGGGCGCCGGACCACCGCGCGCCCGATGGGCTCCACCTCGATGGGGTGGTCGGCGTTCCAGGCGTCCTTGGACCAGTAGAGCCGCTTGGGCTCCAGGAACACCACCGGGTCGTCGGAGGCGATGGCCTGCCGAAGCAGCCCGTAGGCGTCGGCGACGGTGGCCGGGGTGACGACGTGCAGGCCGGGGGTGGCCATGTAGTACGCCTCGGAGGAGTCGCTGTGGTGCTCGACGCCGCCGATGCCGCCGCCGTAGGGGACGCGGACCGTGATCGGCAGGGGCATGCGGCCCCGTGTGCGGTTACGCATCCGGGAGACGTGGCTGATCAACTGCTCGAAGGCCGGGTAGGCGAACGCGTCGAACTGCATCTCCACCACGGGCCTGAGGCCGTACATGGCCATGCCCACGGCGGCGCCGAGGATGCCCGCCTCCGCCAGCGGGGTGTCCGTGCAGCGGTCCTCGCCGAACTCGGCGGCGAGTCCGTCGGTGACCCTGAAGACACCGCCGAGGGTGCCGACGTCCTCGCCCATGACATGGACGGCGGGGTCGGCGGCCATCGCGTCGCGCATCGCGCGGGTGAGGGCCTGCGCCATGGTGGCGGGCTTGACGGCGACGGTGGTCATCGCGGGTCGCCTTCCTGGTCGTCCTGTTCGGCGGCCAGCTCGGTCCTGAGCAGCGCGCACTGTTCGCGGAGCTGCGCGGTGGGCTCGGCGTACACGTGGTCGAAGAGGTCCATCGGGTCGAGCCGGGGGTCCTGGTTCATGCGTTCACGCAGGTCGGCGGCCATCGCCTCGGCGTCCTGCCGGACCGTGTCGATCGCCGCCTCGTCGAGCAGCCCGCGCGCGGTCAGCTCGCGCTCCAGGAGCTGGACCGGGTCGTGCCGCCGCCATGCCTCGACCTCGTCGTCCTCGCGGTAGCGGGTGGCGTCGTCGGCGTTGGTGTGGGCCTCCACGCGATACGTCACCGCCTCGACCAGAGTCGGGCCGCCGCCCGCGCGGGCGCGCCGTACCGCGTCGCTGAGCACCTCGTGCACCGCGACCGCGTCGTTGCCGTCGACCAGGCGGCCCGGCATTCCGTACCCGACCGCCTTGTGGGCGAGGGAGGGCGCGGCGGTCTGCTTGGCCAGCGGGACGGAGATGGCGAAGCCGTTGTTCTGCACGAGGAAGACGACCGGGGCCTGCCAGACGGCGGCGAAGTTCAGCGCCTCGTGGAAGTCGCCCTCGCTGGTGCCGCCGTCGCCGACCATGGCGAGCGCGACCACGTCGTCCCCCTTGAGCCGCGCGGCGTGCGCGAGGCCCACGGCGTGCGGCAACTGGGTGGCGAGCGGGGTGCTGAGCGGGGCGACGCGGTGGGTGTGCGGGTCGTAGCCGTTGTGCCAGTCACCGCGCAGCAGGGTGAGCGTCTCCACCGGGTCGACGCCCCGGGCGACCACGGCGAGGGTGTCGCGGTAGCTGGGGAAGAGCCAGTCGCGCTCCTCCAGGGCCAGGGCGGCGGCGACCTCGCACGCCTCCTGCCCGGTGCTGGAGGGGTAGACGGCGAGCCGGCCCTGCTTGGTGAGCGCGGTGGCCTGCGTGTTGTAGCGCCGGCCGCGGACCACCTGGGCGTAGAGCCGGCGCAGCAGGTCCGGGTCGGCCTTGGCGGCCGTGTCGGTGCCGAGGACGCGATAGGGCTCGGCGTCGGGCAGCAGCGGCGCGGGGTCCGTGCGGGGCTGCCAGGCGGGCGGCGGCGATGGCCGGTACGCGCCCCGCTGCTCCATGACCGTCATGACGGCACCTCCTCGTGGGAGCGGCTACAAGAGGCGGGTCGGCTGTGACCCGTCTCACCTACCGATTGTTCGGTCGTCGGCGCATTTTGGCTACCGGCCCCCTCAGGCTGTGGACAAACGGTTTTGCACAGCCTGGAATGAGTGCAGGACGTCCACGGCGATGAAGCGGGGGGACATGACACCTGAACAAATGGCCCAGGCGGCGGAGGCGAATGGCGCACTGCCCCCGCCCCGCCCGCTGGACGCCATAGATCAGGAGATCCTCAAGATCCTCCAGGCGGACGGCCGCGCTTCCATACGCTCGGTCGCCGAGCGGGTCCACGTCTCCCGCGCCAATGCCTACGCGCGGATCAACCGGCTGGTCGAGGACGGGGTGATCCGCGGCTTCGGCGCCCGAGTCGACCACGAGCGGGCCGGGCACGGCACCTCGGCGTACATCACGCTGAACATCGTCCAGAACACCTGGCGCACGGTCCGCGAACATCTGCGCCGCCTGCCCGGCGCGTCCCACATGGCGCTGGTCGGCGGCGACTTCGACGTGCTGCTGCTGGTGCACACGCCGGACAACAGGGCGCTGCGGGAGTTGGTGCTCACCCGGCTCCAGTCGATCCCCGAGGTGCTCGGCACCCGCACGCTGCTGGTGTTCGAGGAGGAGGACCTGGAGCCGGACGCGTGACCTCCGCGCGAGGCCCCTACTCCTTGCGCAGCCCGGCGAAGACCAGCCGCACCACCGCGTCGGCCACCTCGCGCCCGCTGGCCCCCCGCGTCTCGGGCCGGTACCACTCCACGATGGAATTGATCATCCCGAAGACCAGCCGGGTCGCCAGCCGGACCTCCACGTCCCCGCGTACGTCCCCGTCCTCGGCGGCCGCCCGCAGCAGGTCGGCCACCCGGTGGTCGAAGTCCCGGCGCCGCTCCAGCGCCCACCGCTCCGCCTCGGTGTTGCCCCGGACGCGCAGCAGCAGCGTCACGTAGGGCAGCTCGGCTATGAGCACCTCGACCATGCGCCGTACGACGTGCTCCAGCCGGTCCACCGGCCGTCCCACGCGCGCGTGCTCCTCGTCGAGGATGGCGAACAGCCCGTCCAGCGCCCGGCTGACGGCCCGGCGCAGCAATTCCTCCTTGCCGCTGACGTGGTGGTAGATCGAGGACTTGGAGATGCCCGCGGCTCTGGAGAGGTGCTCCATGGAGGTGCCGTCGTAACCGCGCTCGTTGAACACCCCCACGGCGACCGAGAGCAGGGTCTCGGGGGTGTAGGTGTCGCGCTTGGCGGTGGTCATGAGGTGCCCTCCCGCTTGTCGGTGGCGTACGCGTGGCGGTAGAGCGCGAGGGACGGCGCGTACCGGCCGGAGGGGTCGCGCAGGTGCAGGTCGTCCAGCAGCTCGTAGGCCCAGCTCCGGCCCAGCCTGCGGCTCCACTCGAAGGGCCCGAGGGGGTAGTTGACGCCCAGGCGCATCGCGGTGTCGACGTCCTCCTCGGTGGCCACGCCCTTGGCGACGGCGTCGTGCGCGAGGTCGACGATACGGGCCACCGTGCGGGCGACGATCATGCCGGGCACGTCCCCGATGACGCTGACGTCCTTGCCGAGCGCCTGGAAGAGGCCGATGGCCTCGGCGAGGGTGCGCGCGGAGGTGTCCTGGGAGGCGGAGAGCGCGATCCGGGTGGCGGCGCGGTAGTCGAGGGCGAGGTCGAAGTAGACGACGTCCCGGAACTCCACGGCGGTCTGGCCGTCGGCGAGGACCAGTTGGCCGCCGCTCGGCAGGGCCAGCCGGCTGCCCTGGTCCTCGTCCTCCTCATGGACGGCGATCCCCGCCTCACGGATCAGCGGGAGCAGCCCGGCGGCCGGGCCGAGGTCGCCCTCGACGGTGACGTGCGCCGGAGGCTTCTCCTTCTCGGCGGTGTGCGGCTCGGGGCGCTCGGCGTCCTCGGCGTAGTCGTACCAGCCCTGGCCGCTCTTGCGGCCGAGCCGCCCGGACTCCACCAGGCGGCGCTGGGCGAGCGAGGGCGCGAAGCGGACGTCCTGGAAGAAGGAGTTCCACACCGAGTGGGTGACGGATTCGTTGACGTCCTGCCCGATGAGATCGGTCAGTTCGAAGGCGCCCATGCGGAAGCCGCCGCTCTCGCGCAGCACCGCGTCGATGGTGGCCGGGTCGGCGCCCTGGGCCTCCAGCACGGCGAACGCCTCGGCGTAGAAGGGCCGGGCGATGCGGTTGACGATGAAGCCGGGGGTGTCCGCGCAGGCCACCGGGGTCTTCCCCCAGGCGCGGGCGGTCTCGTACGCGCGCGTGACGGACGTGACGTCGGTGGCGTACCCGGAGACGACCTCCACCAGGGGCAGCAGCGGGGCCGGGTTGAAGAAGTGCAGGCCCAGGAAGCGGCCGGGGGAGGCGAGCGCGCCGCCGACGGCGGTCACCGACAGGGAGGAGGTGTTGGTGGCGAGCAGGCAGTCCTCGGAGACGATCCCCTCCAGCTCCCGGAACAGCTCCTGCTTGACGTCCAGCCGCTCCAGCACGGCTTCGACGACCAGCGCGCAGTCGGCCAGCTCGCGGAGTTGCTCGACGGGCGTGAGCCGGGCGCGCGCCGCGTCCCGTTCGTCCGCGCCGAGCCGGCCCTTGGCCACGAGGCGGTCGAGGCGGGCGCCGATGGCCTCGGCGGCCTCCCGCGCCCGTCCGGGCACCGCGTCATGGAGCAGGACGGGGTGGCCGGCGGTCAGCGCGACCTGGGCGATGCCCTGGCCCATGGTGCCGGTGCCGACCACGGCCACGGGACTGCTGAGGTCGATAGCTGTCATGTGCGCGATCCTCCCGCACGACGTTGTCCACAGATGCGGCGGACCCCCTTGTCCCGACCGATCGTTCGGTTACTCTAGCCCTGACCGCCCGCAGCCCACCACCGTCCGGCGGAAGGCTTCGCGGGCCGCGCCCGCCGCAACCCTGCCGTCTCTCCAAACCCCCAGGTCACGAGCTCGATGACGAGTTCACGCAGACGAGGAGTTGGTCCCGGATGACCGCCCGACCGACCGCACACGAGCTGATCGCCAAGCACCGCCCCACCCTCGATCAGGCCCTTGAGGCGATCCGCACCCGCGCGTACTGGTCCCCGCACCCCGAGCACCCCAAGGCGTACGGCGAGCACGGCAGCCTGGACGCGGGCGCGGGCAAGGCCGCCTTCGACGCGCTCCTCGGCACCCGTCTCGACCTGGACCAGCCCGGCACGGACGACTGGGTGGGCGGCGAGGTCTCGCCGTACGGCATCGAGCTGGGCGTGAGCTACCCGCACGCCGACCTGGACGTACTGCTCCCCGCGATGCGCGCCGGGCAGGCCGCCTGGCGCGACGCGGGCGCGGAGGCCCGCGCGGCGGTCTGTCTGGAGATCCTGAAGCGGATCAGCGACCGGACGCACGAGTTCGCGCACGCGGTCATGCACACCAGCGGCCAGGCGTTCATGATGGCGTTCCAGGCGGGCGGCCCGCACGCCCAGGACCGCGGCCTGGAGGCGGTGGCGTACGCGTACGCGGAGCAGACCCGCACGCCGGAGACTGCGGAGTGGAGCAAGCCGCAGGGCAAGCGCGACCCGCTGACGCTGACCAAGAGCTTCACGCCGGTCCCGCGCGGCATCGCCCTGATGATCGGCTGCAACACCTTCCCGACGTGGAACGGCTATCCGGGCCTGTTCGCCTCCCTGGCGACCGGCAACGCGGTCCTGGTCAAGCCGCACCCGCGCGCGGTGCTGCCGCTGGCGCTCACCGTCCAGGTGGCCCGCGAGGTGCTGGCCGAGGCCGGGTTCGACCCCAACCTGGTGGCGCTGGCCGCCGAGCGGCCCGGTGAAGGCATCGCCAAGACCCTCGCCACCCGCCCCGAGATCCGCATCATCGACTACACCGGCTCCACCGCCTTCGGTGACTGGCTGGAGACCAACGCCCGCCAGGCGCAGGTCTACACGGAGAAGGCCGGCGTCAACACGGTGATCGTGGAGTCCACCGACGACTACCCGGGCATGCTGGCCAACCTCGCCTTCTCGCTCTCCCTGTACAGCGGCCAGATGTGCACCACCCCGCAGAACCTGCTGATCCCGCGCGAGGGCATCAGCACCAACGAGGGCCACAAGTCCTTCGACGAGGTGACCGGCGACCTCGCCCGCGCCGTCGACGGCCTCCTCGGGGACGACGCCCGCGCCAACGCCCTGCTGGGCGCCATCGTCAACCCCGATGTGAAGGCCCGCCTGGAGGCCGCCGCCGACCTCGGCGAAGTCGCCCTGGCCTCCCGCGAGATCACCAACCCGGACTTCCCGGACGCGGTGGTGCGCACCCCGGTGATCGTGAAGCTGGACGGCGCCAAGCCGGACGACGAGGCCGCCTACCTCGGCGAGTGCTTCGGCCCGGTGTCCTTCGCGGTGGCCGTCGACTCGGTCACCGACGCGGTGGATCTGCTGCGGCGCACCATCCGCGAGCAGGGCGCGATGACGGTCGGCGCCCACACCGTCGACCCTGAGGTCGCGCGGGCCATCGAGGAGGTCTGCCTGGAGGAGCCCGCCCAGCTCTCCCTGAACCTGACCGGCGGGGTGTACGTCAACCAGACCGCCGCCTTCTCCGACTTCCACGGCTCCGGCGGCAACCCGGCGGCGAACGCGGCGCTCACCGACGGCGCGTACGTCGCCAACCGCTTCCGCGTGGTGGAGGTCCGCAGGGAGGCGTAGTCGCGAGGTCAGGCGGTGCGCAGGCTCCAGTGGTACAGCGTCATGGCCACGCTGGTGGCCAGGTTGTAGCTGGAGACCTGCGGCCGCATGGGCAGCGCCAGCAGCCGGTCGGCGCGGGCCCGCAGCGGCGCCGAGAGCCCGCTGCGCTCGGAGCCGAACGCCAGCACGGCGTCGTCAGGCAGCTCGATCCGCCGGATGTCGTCACCCTCGGGGTCGAGGGCGAACAGCGGGCCGGCGGGCAGCTCGTCGACCCCGAGGCGCTCCACCGCGGTGGCGAAGTGCAGCCCCGCCCCGCCGCGCACCACGGTGGGGTGCCAGGGGTCGAGGGTGCCGGTGGTGACCACCCCGGTCGCGCCGAACCCGGCGGCCAGCCGGATCACCGCGCCCGCGTTGCCGAGGTTGCGCGGCTCGTCCAGCACCACCACGGGCGCGGTGCGCGGCATATGGGCCAGCGCCTTGAGGTTGTCCTCACGGGAGGGTCGTACGGCGAGCGCGGCCACGCCGGTCGGGTGCGGGCGGGGCACCAGGGAGGCGTAGACCGCCTGGGGCACCTCCGTCAGCAGCGCGTCCAGCGGGTCCCGGACGTCCCCGGCGAGTTCACCGGCGAGGGCGAGCGTGGCCTCCCGGTCGGTGGTGACCGCCACGGGCACCTCGGCACCGAAGCGCAGCGCGTGCTTGAGGGCGTGGAAGCCGTCCAGCAGCACGGCGTCCCCGGCGCGCTCGCGCCAGCGGTACAGGGGGTCGGTCATGCCCTGAACCCTACGTGGCCCGCGGTGGACTCCTCCGGGGCGCGGGGCGGCGGCACCCGGCCCGTCCCGCCACGTCGTATCAGCCGTCCACGCGCGCGTGCCGCCCAGCCGCCGAGGAGCAGCAGGAAGGCGGTCGGCAGGAAGACGGCGTCCGCCGTGATCATCGCCAGGGAGAAGAAGGGCAGTCCGAGAACGACGGCGATCACCGCGTGCTCGGCCATCATCAGCACCAGCAGGACATTCTTCACCCGCCGGTTGAACAGGGTGAAGGGGAAGGCGACCTGCACCATGACCGTCCCGTAGGTCACGATCATCATGAGGACGCCGCTGGCGGACATCAGGTCGGCGAGGGCGGGCCAGGGGGAGAAGTAGTCCAGGTGCAGCGGGTAGTAGACGGCGGTGCCGTCCTGCCAGCGCGAGCCCTGGATCTTGTACCAGCCGGCCGTGGCGTAGATCAGGCACGCCTCCGCCATGATCACGGCGAGACCGGCGTTGTGCAGCACGTTGGCCAGCACGTCGAGCAGCATCCGGGGCTGCTGCGACCGGGTCCAGCGGCCCGCCGCCCACCACAGGCCGAGCCCGGCCCACGCCGCCCACAGCAGGGCGGGCACCAGCCAGCCGCCGCCGAACCGGCCCGTCACCGCGGCCGTGACCAGCACCGCGCCGGACAGGGCCCACAGCACCGGACCCACCCGGTCGGCGGGAACGCGCTCCCCACGCGCGCGTGCCGCCTCCGCGTGCCCGGCCCGGCGCGCGTCCAGCGACCAGACCTGGCCGCAGCGGGTGACCACGAGATAGAGGGACATCAGGTGCAGCACGTTGTCGCCGCCGTCCCCCATGAACACGCTGCGGTTCTGGAGCGACAGCACCCCCACCATGAACACCACGGCGGCGGTCCGCGTGCGCCAGCCGACCATCAGGGCGGCACTGGCCAGGACCGCCAGGAGGTAGCAGACCTCGAACCAGAGCCGGCTGTCGGACCACATCAGCACCGTGAAGGCGTGGTTGTCGGCGATGAGCTGATGGGCCAGGTTCCAGCTCCAGGGCCCGGCCGGCCCGTACAGCTCCTGGCGGTGCGGGAACTCGCGCAGCAGGAAGAGCAGCCAGGTCCCGGCGAACCCGATCCGGATCACGGCGCTCTGGTAGGGGCCGAGGGCCGCGCCGGTGACGCGTTCGACGCCGTGGGCGAAGGTCTGGGAGAGCCGGTTCATCGCGCACCCGCCTCGGTCTCGTCACCGGTCACCGTCCACCAGGGCAGCACGCGGTAGGCGGGGTTGGCGGAGACCTTCTCCCGGCTCCACTCGGGCGGGGTCACATTGACGGTGCGGGAGCGCACTTGCACGCGCTCGATGGTCCCGGCGCGGTCGATGTCCTCGTCCCGCCGCAGGCGCAGCACCACTATCCGGCGCACGTACTGCTCGGAGAGCGCCCCGCGCACGCCCACGGGCCGGTTGTCGGTGCCGTGGGTGGTGCCGAGGAAGTCCCAGGCGCGGCGCAGCTCGTTCTGCTGGGTGTGGCTGGGCAGCAGGTTGCCGTCGATGGCGGCGCCGTCCCGCGCCGACAGGTCGGTCCAGCCGGTGGTGCGCAGGTCACCGTCCCCGCCCCGGACCTGGGCGCGCACCTGTACGGCGACGTTCTGCTGCAACGGGTTCGGCGCGAACAGTTTCCAGTTCTGCTCGAACTCGGGGTACACCCACCCCTCCACCGCCTTGACGTGCCGCTTGCTCACGGTGTTGGCGGGGGCGAGGCTCAGGAACACCATGCCGAGGTGCACGGCGGCGACGGCCGCCACGACCGCCAGCGCGCCGCCCGCCACGAGCCGGTAGCGGGGGGACAGGGCGGCGAGTCCGGCGCGCGGGGTTGATTCCGCGGCGCCGTCGCCTCCGGTGTTCCCGGGCCCGGTGTCCCCGGGCCCGGTGTCCTCGCTCGGGATGCCGGGGCCGCCCGCGCGACGCGCCCCGGCCGGGCCGCCCGGCCCGCTCAGGGCCTCCGGCTCCTCGTCGTACGCGTCCATCCCCGCCCCGTCCCGCTTCCGCTCCGGCATCGACGCGCCCGTCACGGGGCGCCCCCTGGTGTCGGGCGCCTTTGCTTCCGCTTGGCACCCGCACGGAACGGTACTCAGCCCCACCCGCCCCGCGCAGCCCCGGGCCCCGCCTTCACCACCCGGCTCCGGCCGTCGCACACCGGCCCGGCACCGCCGGGGGAAGCAGACCGGCCACGGAGGTTTTCCACAGGTGCGCGGCATCGTCGTCCACAGCGGTTGACACCCGAGGACGCCCCGGCACACCATTGACACGCACGAACCGAACGATCGGTCGGGACGTGTTTCCGGCAGAGTCCTAGGTCAGGGGGACCGCATGGCCACAGCAGCCGCGCCTCGCACGGACCGCACACCCGCGGACGGCACACCCGGCGCCACCGCGGACACCGCGGCGCACCAACACGCCTTCGACGCGGCGGTGGCCGCCGACGAGCGCATCGAGCCACGCGACTGGATGCCGGACGCCTACCGCGCCACCCTCGTCCGCCAGATCGCCCAGCACGCGCACTCCGAGATCATCGGCATGCAGCCCGAGGCGAACTGGATCACCCGCGCCCCCAGCCTGCGCCGCAAGGCGATCCTGATGGCCAAGGTCCAGGACGAGGCGGGCCACGGCCTCTATCTCTACAGCGCCGCCGAAACCCTCGGCACCAGCCGCGAGGAGCTGCTCGACAAGCTGCACAGCGGCCGCCAGAAGTACTCCTCGATCTTCAACTACCCCACCCTGACCTGGGCCGACGTGGGCGCCATCGGCTGGCTGGTGGACGGCGCCGCCATCACCAACCAGGTCCCGCTGTGCCGCTGCTCCTACGGCCCGTACGCCCGCGCGATGGTCCGCATCTGCAAGGAGGAGTCCTTCCACCAGCGCCAGGGGTACGAGCTGCTGCTCGCCCTGAGCAAGGGCACCCCTGAGCAGCACGCCATGGCGCAGGACGCGGTCGACCGCTGGTGGTGGCCCTCGCTGATGATGTTCGGCCCGCCCGACGACGCCTCGCAGCACTCGGCGCAGTCCATGGAGTGGAAGATCAAGCGCCACTCCAACGACGAGCTGCGCCAGCGCTTCGTCGACATCTGCGTCCCCCAGGCCGAGTCCCTCGGCCTCACCCTCCCCGACCCGGACCTGAAGTGGAACGAGGAGCGCGGGCAGCACGACTTCGGCGCCATCGACTGGACCGAGTTCAAGGAAGTGCTGAAGGGCAACGGCCCCTGCAACGAACAGCGCATCACCCAGCGCCGCCGCGCACACGACGAGGGCGCCTGGGTCAGGGAAGCGGCCGCCGCCCACGCGGCCAAACACGCCGGGAGCACCGGCCGGACAGGAGCGACGCGCGCATGACCCACACCGACTGGCCCCTGTGGGAGGTCTTCGTCCGCTCCCGCCGCGGCCTCTCCCACACCCACGCCGGCAGCCTGCACGCACCCGACGCGGAGCTGGCCCTGCGCAACGCCCGTGACCTCTACACCCGGCGCGGCGAGGGCGTCTCCATCTGGGTGGTCCCGGCCACCGCCGTCACCGCCTCCTCGCCCGACGAGAAGGACCCGTTCTTCGAGCCGTCCGCCGACAAGCCCTACCGGCACCCGACCTTCTACGAGATCCCGGAAGGGGTGAAGCACCTGTGACCGCCACCGTCCCCACCACCGCCGCGCTGGCCCTCGGCGACGACGCCCTGGTGCTCTCCCACCGCCTCGGGGAGTGGGCCGGGCACGCCCCCGTCCTGGAGGAGGAGGTCGCCCTCGCCAACATCGCGCTCGACCTGCTCGGCCAGGCCCGCGTGCTGCTCTCCATGACCGGCGACGAGGACGAGCTGGCCTATCTCCGCGAGGAACGCGCCTTCCGTAACCTCCAGTTGGTGGAGCAGCCGAACGGCGACTTCGCCCACACCATCGTCCGGCAGCTCTACTTCTCCACCTACCAGCACCTCCTGTACGCCGAACTGGCGTCACAGGAAGGCCCGTTCCAGCCGCTCGCCGGGAAGGCGGTCAAGGAGGTCGCCTACCACCGCGACCACGCCGAGCAGTGGACCGTGCGCCTCGGCGACGGCACCGAACTCAGCCACGACCGGATGAGCCGGGCCTGCGACGCACTCTGGCGCTTCACCGGCGAGATGTTCCAGCCGATCCCCGGCGTGGACGTCGACTGGGTCGCGCTGGAGGCGAGTTGGCTCGCCTCCGTCACGGACGTGCTCGGGCGCGCCACCCTGACGGTGCCCGAGGGCCCCCGCACAGGCGCGTGGGCGGCGGGCGCGGGCCGACAGGGCCTGCACACCGAGCCGTTCGGGCGGATGCTCGCCGAGATGCAGCACCTGCACCGCAGCCATCCGGGGGCGTCATGGTGACCGCCACCGCGCTGGAGACGGAACTGCTGGAGCTGGCCGGCTCGGTGCCCGACCCCGAACTCCCCGTGCTCACCCTGCACGAGCTGGGCGTCGTGCGCGCGGTGCACCTCACCGGCACCGGCGCGGTCGAGGTGGATCTCACCCCGACCTACACCGGCTGCCCGGCGGTGGAGACGATGAGCGCGGACATAGAGCAGGTCCTGCGCGCCCACGGCATGCGGGAGGTGACCGTCCGCAGGGTCCTCGCCCCCGCCTGGTCCACGGACGACATCACCCCCGAGGGCCGCCGCAAGCTCCAGCAGTCCGGCATAGCCCCGCCGCGCACCCAGCACGCCGCTGGTCCCGTCACCCTCACCCTGGGCCCGACCCGCACCGGGCCCGCCGGGGAAGCTCCGACCGGGACGGCACCGGAGGCCATCCGCTGCCCGCACTGCGACTCCGCCGACACCGAGCTGCTGAGCCGCTTCTCCTCCACGGCCTGCAAGGCGCTGCGCCGGTGCCTCGCCTGCCGTGAACCCTTCGACCACTTCAAGGAGTTGTGATGGCACGCTTCCACCGGCTCCGGGTGGCCGAGATCGACCGGCTGACCGACGACTCGGTCGCCGTCACCTTCACCGTGCCGCCCGAGCTGCGCGAGGAGTACCGGCACCGGCCGGGCCAGCACCTCACCCTGCGCCGCCGTGTCGACGGCGGGGACATCCGCCGCACCTACTCCATCTGCTCCCCGGCCCCCGACCCGGCCGGGCCCGGCCCGGGCACGCTGCGGGTGGGGGTGCGGCTGGTCGACGGGGGCGCGTTCTCGACGTACGCGTTCAAGGAGATCACGGCCGGGGACGAGCTGGAGGTGATGACCCCGGCCGGACGCTTCACCCTGGACCCGGCGCCGGGTCTCTTCGCGGCCGTCGTGGGCGGCAGCGGCATCACGCCGGTGCTGTCGATCGCCGCCACGCTGCTGGCCCGCGAGCCGGGCGCGCGGTTCTGCCTGATCCGGGCCGACCGTACGGCCGCCTCGACCATGTTCCTGGAGGAGGTGGCCGACCTGAAGGACCGTTACCCGGAGCGGTTCCAGTTGGTGACGGTGCTCTCCCGCGAGGAACAGCAGGCGGGCCTGCCCTCCGGGCGCCTCGACCGGGACCGGCTCACCGGGCTGCTGCCCGCGCTGCTCCCGGTGGACCAGGTGAAGGGCTGGTTCCTGTGCGGCCCCTACGGCCTGGTGGAGGACGCCGAACGGGCCCTGCGGGGTCTGGGCGTGGACCGCTCCGGCATCCACCAGGAGATCTTCCACGTGGACGGCGGCACCGCCCCGGCCACCACCGCACCGGCAGCCGCCCACAGCACGGTCACCGCCCGCCTCGACGGCCGGGGCGGCAGTTGGCCGGCCCAGCAGGGCGAGTCCCTCCTGGACACCGTCCTGCGCAACCGCCCCGACGCCCCCTACGCCTGCAAGGGCGGCGTCTGCGGCACCTGCCGCGCCTTCCTGGTCTCCGGCGAAGTCCGCATGGACCGCAACTTCGCCCTGGAACCCGAGGAAACCGAAGCGGGCTACGTCCTGGCCTGCCAGTCCCACCCCATGACAGAGAAGGTGGAGGTGGACTTCGACCGGTGAGCGGGGTGTCTAGATCACAACCCCGGCCTGCCCCGCGTCGGTCACCACGGGGCGGCCCGTGGCCTCCCAGTGCTTCATCCCGCCGTCGACGTTCACCGCGTCGATGCCCTGCTGGACGAGGTACATGGTGACCTGGGCGGAGCGGCCGCCGGAGCGGCAGATGACGTTGACGCGGCCGTCCTGGGGGGCGGCCTCGGTCAGCTCGCCGTAGCGGGCGACGAACTCGCTGATCGGGATGTGCAGCGCCCCCTCGGCATGACCGGCCTGCCACTCGTCGTCCTCGCGGACGTCCAGCAGGAAATCGCCGTCCTTGAGGTCCGTGACCTCGACCGTGGGCACACCAGCTCCGAAACTCATGCCCCCGACGCTACCCGAAGCGCCGCACGCGACGCCCGGCGTCACTCCTGCGTCAGCAAGGCCGCGAGGTCGGACTCGCGGCGGGCGATGTCGCCGTGCAGCCGTTCGGCGATCTCGGTGAGGAGGCTGTCGGGATCGTCCGGGGCGAGGCGGAGCATGCCGGCGATGGCGCCGTTCTCCAGTTCCCGGGCGACCAGGGTGAGGAGTTCCTTGCGCTGGGCGAGCCACTCCAGACGGGCGTACAGCTCGTCGCTGGGACTGGGCTGCCGCTCGGGCGGCACCGGGCCGGCCGCCCACTCCGCGGCGAGTTCCCGGAGCAGGGCCTCGTCACCGCGGGCGTAGGCCGCGTTGACGCGGGTGATGAACTCCTCGCGGCGAGTGCGCTCGGCGTTCTCCTGGGCGAGGTCGGGGTGGGCCTTGCGGGCGAGGTCGCGGTAGAGCTTGCGTACCTCCTCGCTGGGACGCACCCGCTGCGGCGGCCGCACCGGCTGGTCGGTGAGCATCGCGGTGGCCTCCGGGAAGAGGCCCTGGCCGTCCATCCAGCCGTGCAGCAGTTCCTCGACACCGGGGATGGGCGACAGGTTGGCGCGGGCTTCGGCGGCGCGCCGGATGTCCTCGGGGTCCTGGGTACGGGCGGCCCGCGCCTCGGCGATCGAGGCGTCCAGCTCCTCGATGCGGGCGTACAGCGGCCCGAGCCGCTGTTCGTGCAGCCGGGCGAAGTTCTCGACCTCGACGCGGAAGGTCTCCACGGCGATCTCGAAGTCGATCAGCGCCTGCTCGGCGACCCGGACGGCCTTTTCCAGCCGTTCCTCGGGCCGCGGCGACTGGGACTGCTCGGTCTGCTCAGCTTCCGGGGTCGTCACCCGACCAGCCTAGGCCACGCCCACAAGGGCCTACCGCGACGGAACGGAACGACCGGCCCGACTCGCCGTCTCCGCCTAAGGACCCGTCTCCGGGCAAGCAGCCGGAACCCACTCGGCCACCAGGTCCCGGCACGCCACCACCAGCCGGCCGGGACGGCAGGCCACCTCATGAGTACAGCCACCCGGCAGCGGCAGGATCTCGTCGAGGATCACATCGCCCAGCGAGGCCGGATCGCACACGTCCAGCACGTCCGACTGGAAGCGGGACACCCCGGTGTAGCGGACCAGCAGGTCCTCCTCGTGCCGGAAGCAGTTGTGCCGGAAGCGGATCTCGACATCACCCTCGGCCGTGCGGTGGACCCGCGTGGGCAGCAGGTCGCGGACACATCGCTTGGCCTCGGGGTCGTAGTGCGCCGGGTCGGTGGCGAAGGCTCGGGCGCCGGGTGGCAGTCCGGCGGCGATGCCGGGCAGCCGGGCGAGATAGGGACGGGGATCGGCGAGCACGGGCTCCTCGCTGCCACCGCCACGGAGCTCGACGTACTTCATCTCACCACCCCGGGCATCCTTTTCCCCACCACGGCGGCCGGCCCGCTCTTCCCCGCATCCCCGCTCACACCCCCGTCTCCGCCGCGATCCGCCCGGAGCGCACCGCCTCCACCAGGCGCGCGTGGTCGGCCTCGGTGAGGTCGGCGTAGGCGGTGGCGAAGTCGGCCACGGCGTCGTCCAGCTCCTCGTTCTTGCCGCAGTACCCGGCGATGAGCCGGGGGTCGGCGCTGTGGGAGTGGGCGCGGGCCAGCAGGGCACCGGTCATCCGGCCGTAGTCGTCGACCTGGTCGGGCGCGAGGGCGGCCGGGTCGACGCTGCCCTTGCGGTTGCGGAACTGCCGTACCTGGAAGCCCCGTCCGTCGACCGTGGTCCAGCCCAGCAACATGTCGCTGACCACCTGCATCCGCTTCTGCCCGAGGACCACGCGCCGTCCCTCGTGCTCGGCGGCCGGCACCGGGAAGCCCGCGATGGCCAGATGCGGGGCGAGCGCGGAGGGCCGGGCCTCCTTCACCTGGAGGACGAGCGGCTCCCCGCGATGGTCGAGGAGCAGCACGACGTAGGACCGGGTGCCCACGCTGCCGGTGCCGACGACGCGGAAGGCGACGTCCTGCACCGCGTACCGCGCGAGCAGCGGCAGCCGGTCCGCGCCGAGCGTCGACAGATACGGCTCCAGCGAGGCGGCGACCGCGGCGGCCTCGGCGTCCGGGACCCGGCGCAGCACCGGGGGCGCGTCGACGAAGCGGCGCCCGCCGTCCTCGCACTCCTCGGTCGACCTGGCGGCGAAGCGGCCGCTGGTGTTGGCCCGCGCCTTCGCCGAGACCCGCTCCAGGGTGCCGAGGAGGTCGTGGGCGTCGGTGTGGGAGACGAGTTCCTCGTCCGCGATGGCGTTCCAGGCGTCCAGCGCGGGCAGCCTGGCCAGCAGCCGCATGGTGCGCCGGTACGCGCCGACGGCGTCCCGCGCGGCCGCGTGACAGGTCTCCTCGTCGGCCCCCGCCGCCCGCCCGGCCAGCACCAGGGAGGCGGCCAGCCGTTTGAGGTCCCACTCCCAGGGGCCGTGCACCGTCTCGTCGAAGTCGTTGAGGTCGATGACCAGACCGCCGCGCGCGTCCCCGTACAGACCGAAGTTGGCCGCGTGGGCGTCGCCGCAGAGCTGGGTGCCGATGCCGGTCACCGGGGTACGGGCCAGGTCGTACGCCATGAGGCCGGCCGAGCCGCGCAGGAAGGCGAAGGGGGAGGCGGCCATGCGGCCCACCCGTATCGGGGTCAGCTCGGGAAGGCGACCCGCGTTGGACTCCTCGACCGCGGCCACCGCGTCCGGACGCGCGTCGTCCACCACGAGGTCCCGGTGGGCATCGCGGGGTACGTCGGCCCGCAGCGCCTTGCCCTGATGCTTGGCGGACCCGGCCGGCGGCCACTGCGCGAACCCGCGCAGCCTCGGCACCCTGCCCACCGGCCTCATCTCGGCCGGCTCCACCCCGGCTCCGGCCACCACGACCGCCTCCCCCGCACACCCGACGCCCCCGCACGAGCGCCTCGAACATCAACTCGTGCCGAAGGTACATGCGGTGGCCGAAACGCGTCAGACCCTGTGGACAACTCACCACTTGTGGACCTCCACGGCGGGCGCTCCGCGCCCCTACTGCGCCGACACCCCCTCCCGCTCCGGCGCCGGCAGCCGCCGGCAGGCCGCGATGAACAGCAGCCAGCCCACCACCGACGCGAGCGCGAAGGCGAGGATCGAGTTCCACAGGCCCAGCCGCCCGCCCAGCAGGCCGCCGAGGAAGGCGCCGATCGGCAGCGTCCCGTAGGTGAGCATCCGGTACGCGGCCGTCGCCCGCCCGAGCACCTCGGTCGGGATCACCGACTGCCGGAAGGCGACGACATGGACGTTGTAGATGGTCAGCCCGAACCCGTAGACCGCGAACGTCAGCGTCGCCAGGGTGAAGTTCCACCCCGAACCGGGCCCGGTCGGCAGCAGCAGCAGGGGCGCCAGGGACGAGGCGCTGCTGGCCAGGATCAGAATGCCGGGGAAGCCGAAGCGGTTCCCGGCGCGACGGGCCACGAACGCCCCGGCCAGCGACGCGATGCTGCCGAAGGCGAGCACGAAGCCGACGCCGCCCGCGTCCATGCCCAGCTCCTTCACCGCGTAGACCAGGAACAGCGTGAGGATCGCCTGCTCGCACAAGTTGAACCAGCCCGCCCGCATGCTGAGCACCCGCAGGGTGCGGTCCCGCCACAGCAGCCTGACCCCGGTGAGCAGGTCGGCCGCGCGGGGCCGACCCGTCGAGGACCGCTCGCGGGGCGGCTCGCGGTGCCGGATGAGCAGCATGGTGACGAAGGCCGCCAGGTAGGCGACGACGTTCGCCAGGATCGCCAGCCACGCGCCGAGCGCCCTGATCAGCAGACCGCCGACACTGGAGCCGCCGATCTGGGCGACGGAGTACGAGCCCTGCAGCTTGCTGTTGGCGTCCACCAGATCGCGCTGGGGCACCAGCGCGGGCAGGTAGGCCAGGTAGGCCACGTCGAACACCGAGGTGCCGGCGCCCACCACGAAGGCGATCAGACACAGGGTCGGCACGGTCAGGGTGTCGGTGAGATACAGCACCGGCACCACGGCGAGCGCCACCGCCCGCGCCAGGTTGGCCACGAGAAGGACCAGCCTGCGGTCGAACATGTCGATCACCAGGCCCGCGAACGGGGTGACGCACAGCGCGGGCAGGTACTGCATCCCGGCGACGAGCCCGACCTCGGCCGAACTCGCCCCCAGGGTGCTCAGCAGCAGCATGGGCAGCGCGAGCTGCGTGACCTGCGCGCCGATCGCGGCGACCGTCTCCCCCGACCACAGCTTGAGGAAGTCCCGGTTGCGCCACAGCCCTCCCCGGACCTTCTCCGTACCGGGTGGCACCCGGTCCTCCGGTTCGCTCTCCGTCGGCCGCTCGGCCGGTGCACTAGTCACCTCGGTAGACCTCCGTGCCCTGATCCAGCGCCGCGAGCGCGGCCGAGACCTCCTCGCGCGTACCGGCGAAGAGCGCGTAGCCGAGACGGTCCTCGGGACCGCGCGGCACCCGGTGCACCGTGCCCTCACCGGCGGAGTACCGCAGCTCGCGCAGGGTGCCGAGCAGCGGGGGGCGCGAGGCGTTCGCCAGCGTCACCGGGTGGGTGAACGGGGTGACGCCGTCCCCGACGAAGCAGCGGATGGCCGCACACTCCGCCGCGGGCTCCGAGGGGCGAATCCGCTGTCCCGCCACCGCCGCCAGCTCCGCGAGGTTGATGTTCCAGCCGGTGGCCAGTTCCACCAGCCGCGGTATCTGGCCGCCGGCGGGGCGCCCGGCCACCTCCATCAGGACGGGCCCCTCCTCGGTCATCCGGAACTCCGCGTGACACACGCCCGCCTCCATGCCGAGGGCGTCCAGCGCGGCCCTCGTCGCGGCGGCCAGCGCCTCGCGGTCCGCGTCCGGCAGCACCGCGGGGACCACATGGCCCAGCTCGACGCAGTACGGCGGCCGGGTCAGATGCTTCTCGGTGACCGCGAGAACCTCGGTGTCCCCGGGCGCCCAGGTGACCGCCTCGACGCTGTACTCCTTGCCACGCACATAGCGGTCCACCGCCACCCGGCCGCTCGCCGACAGCGTGGCGGCCGACCGGAAGGCGACGGCGAGTCCGTCCGGGCCGGTGACGACCTGGACGCCGCCGCTGCCGCCGTAGTCGGTCGGCTTGACCACGAGCGGGAACCGGCCCTCGGCCAGTTCCTCGCACTCCTGGAGCGTGCGGGCGACCCCGAGCTGGGGGGTGGGCAGCCCCTCCTGCCGCAGCCGGCCGTGCATCAGGCCCTTGTCCCGGAAATGGCCCGCGGGCATCCGGGTCCCCGGGACGCCGAGCTTGCGCGCGACCTCGCGGGCGATGTCGGTGGACAGCTCCTCCCAGCACAGGACCGCGTCCCAGGTGAAGTCGGCCGAACTCGCCTCCTCCAGCATGGAGTCGACCGAGAAGCGGTCGCCCGCCCGCCACCAGTCGCACAGGTTGACCGGGATGCGGTGCGGAAGATCGATCACCCCGACGAAGTGCCCCGCGTCACGCAGCGACTTGAGCCCGAAGTCCTTGTTGTCGCCCAGACCGGCGATCAGCACCCTCACCGCGTGCCCGCCTTGGCGCCGAAGACCTCGAAGCCCTGCTCGAGCTGCCGGGCGGCGGACTCGACGGAGCAGCGCAGCAGTCCGGCGGCGTCCAGCTCCTTCAGCCAGCGCTTGCCCGCCTCCAGGTCGCCGATGGTGGTGACCAGCTGCATCCGGTCGGTGTTGACGAAGCACCGGTTGGTGGGCCGGCGCGCGGTCACCTTCATCACCTCGGCGCCCTCGGGGTGAGCGGGCACCTCCACACCGGGGATCTCGGTGGAGGGCAGCTCGATCGTGACCGCGCGGGTCTCCACCTCCGGCAGGGCCTCGCCGAGCGCGGTCGCGGTGAACACGGCGTGCGGGTCGGTTCCGGTGCCCGTCAGCCCCAGGTCGGACAGACCGCCGAGTCGCGGGTTGATCTCCAGGACGACGATGTCGTCACCGACGACCGCGAAGTCGATCTGCCACGGCCCGAACGGGGCGAAGTTGTCCTGGATGTCGGTGAGGAACTCCTCCAGCCGCGCCGCCGCGCCCGAGGGCATCTCGTACGGTGTGATCCGCGCCCGCAGCGAGGGGTTGAGGCCGTCGTCCAGCGGTCCCATCGAGACCACCGGCCAGCGCATGAGCGTCCCGCCGGAGCTGATCAGCTCGATACCCGTCTCGGTCCCCCGCTCGAAGGACTGCACGATCGCCGGGAAGGCGAGCCCCGCCGCCAGGACGGCGTCCAGCTCCTCCTGGGAGGAGGCGTGGAAGCGTCCGTCACCGGCCTGGGCCTGGGCCTCCTTGATGACGAGCGGGAAGCCCACCTCGGCCGCGGCGGCGGTGACCTGGTCGGCGTCGGCGCAGACCGCGCCCGCCGGGACCGGCCAGCCCCGCTCCACGGCGGTCCGGTGGAGCGCCACCTTGTCGCAGGCGACCTCGGCGAACTCGGCGGAGTGGGCCACGAACCGGCCGTTCCAGCGGGCGGCCGCACGACCGTAGACGATCGGCAACTGCTCCTGACCGTGCGCGTAGGGGTTGGCGATCGCCACGTCGGGGCGCTCGGCCTCCAGGACGGCGACGACGTCGTCCGCCGTCCAGTCGAGGTCCATCAGCTTGACCTCGACGCCCTCGTTGTCGAACTCCGAGGCCGCGTCGAACTCGACGGCCGAGTAGACGACGATGTCGGTGTAGCCGCGGTCCCGCAGGACCGGCAGGAAGCGAGCGATCTTGTACTCGCCGAAGAGCAGGGCTTTCTTCATCGGTTGCTCCAGTGGGTGAAGAGGGACGGAAGAGGGACGGGAGAGGGGACGAGAAGACGGTCCGGGGCCGGGAGCGGCCCTCAGGCGGAGAGCGGCTCACCCCGTACGGCGGTGGCCTCGGCCAGCTTGAGCAGGCGCGCGTCGATCTCCGCGACGTCGGCGCCGGTGGCGATCACATAGCCGGCCCGGCCGAGGAACTGGCGGGGCGGCAGGCGGAGTTCGGTGCCGGGGTCGCTGACCCTGCGTACCTCGTGCACCCACGGTTCGCCGACGAGGGCGGCCGGTGCCTCGATGTCGTCGAAGGTGAGGTCCGCCTCGGGGTACAGGAACCGGATGCCGACCAGACGGTCAGGCTCGGCGATCGGCTCGGGGACGCGTCCCGTGGCGACGGTGCCGAGGACGCGGCCGATGGACAGGCCCGGCGCGGCGAGTTCGGCCAGGTGCGGGATGAGGTCGCCGCCGAGACGTCCGTTGACCTCCACCACCTTCGGGCCGTCCGGGGTGAGCATCAGCTCGGTGTGGGTGATCGTGCGGTCGGTGCCGAGAGCCAGGTTGGCGGCGATCACCACCTCGCGGACCCGCGCCTCGGTGCCGGGATCGAGCACCCGCCCGACGACATGGGCGACCTCCTCGAAGTACGGCGGGTAGTCGGTGCGCTTCGCGGCGATCGAGAAGGGCACGACCCGGCCGTCGAGCACCCAACTGTCCACGGCGATCTCGGGACCGGTCAGGAACTCCTCCACGAGCACGAGTCCGTCGTCGATGGACGGGCTCTCGGAGTCCCGCACCGCGGCGAACGCCCGGCGCAGTTCGTCCTCGGAGCGCACGATCGTCACCCCGACACTGGCCGCGCGGCCCCGCGGTTTGAGCACGACGGGATAACCGATGTCCTCGGCCGCGCCCACCGCCTCCGCCGCCGAGCCCACCAGGGCGAACCGCGCGGAGGGAACCCCCGCCGCCCGGAACCGGTCCCGCTGGCGCGCCTTGTCCCGGCAGGCCCGCGCGGACTCCACCGGCATGGCGGGCACCCCGAGCCGGGCCGCCAGCTCGGCGACGGGTGTCAGCAGGGACTCCTCCCAGGTGACGACGCCGGCGATGCGGCGGCCGGCCGCCAGTTCCTCGGCGGCGGCGAACAGCGCGGCCTCGTCGTGGACATCGGCCCGGCGGTGGTCGGCCAGGTAGGGCAACTGCCAGTCCAGCGGGGACGGACCGATCATGACGAGGGGGAAGGCCTCCGCGAGGCCGCGCAGCGCGTACTCGCGGAAGTGCCGGTATCCCGAGCCGATGACAAGAACACTTTCCTTCACGTGGTCACTCCTCGTGGGTGGCGTGGCGAGGCCGACGGGTGCGGCCGGACGGTCAGCGGAGGGCGCGCTGCGCCTCGACGATCAGCCGGCCGCTGTCGTCGGGTGCGGCCCGCCGCTGGAGCCAGGCCGACGCGGACGGGAACTGCACGGCCAGGGCGCACTTCAGCCGCAGGCCGAGCGGAGCGATGTTGACTTCGCCCCGGTCGCCCTCGACAGCCCGGAGCACCGCCTCCGCCACCTGGTCCGGAGTGACGGGACGCGCCCCGCGCGGCAGCGGGGCCCCGGTCCGGGCGAACATGCCGGCCTCGCTGACGAAGCCCGGCTGGACCAGCGAGACCCCGACGCCCGCCGGGCGCAGGTCCAGCCGCAGGGCGTGGGCGAACCCGCGCAGCCCGAACTTGGAGGCGGTGTACAGCGAGGAGGACGGAGTGGCCGCCTTGCCCGACATCGAGCCCACGAACGCCAGGTGTCCGCGGCCCTCCTCGGTCATCGCCGGCACGAGCAGCCGGGCCAGCAGCGCGACGGAGCCCAGGTTCACCGCCAGCGCCCGCTCGATCTGCCCGGGCGTGTACTCCAGCAGGTCACCGCTTGCGGGCAGCGCCGCGTTGGCCACCAGGACACGCACGTCCGCGCAGGCGTCCGCCAGCTCGGTGACCTGGCGCGGGTCCGCCAGGTCGGCGGCCACCCAGCGGGCACCGAGCGGCTCGGCCAGCTCGCGCAGCGCGTCGGGGTCGCGGCCGGTGAGGACCAGCGCGGCGCCCGCCCGCGCCAGACGCCGGGCCAGGACGCGCCCGACACCCCCGGTGGCACCGGTGACGAGGACGGTCTCTCCTGCGATCTTCATCGGACTGCTCCAGGGGATGCGGGCGTGGGCGGGGGCGGGTCGGCTGCTGTGGTCACCAGCGGTCGTGCACCTGGGCGCGGACGCGCCGGTCGTACAGCTCACGGAGCTGGTCCAGGAGCGGTCGCGACAGCGGGCCCAGGGAGCCGACGGCCGCGTTCGCACGGGCCTGGGCGACCGAACTGGCGCCCGGGATCACGGTGGTGACGCCGTCCTGCTGGGTGACCCAGCGCAGGGCGAGCTGCGCGGGGGTGATCCCGTCGGGTGCCAGCCCGGTGAACTCGGCGGCCGCCGCGACACCGGTGGCGTAGTCGACCCCGGAGAAGGTCTCGCCCACGTCGAACTGCTCGCCGTGGCGGTTGTACGCGCGGTGGTCCTCGGCCGCGAACACGGTGTCCTCGCGGAACTTCCCGGACAGCAGCCCGGAGGCCAGCGGCACACGGGCGATGACCCCGACACCCGCCTCCCGTGCGGCCGGCAGCACCCGGTCCAGCGGCTTGCGCCGGAAGACGTTCAGGATGATCTGCAGCGAGGCCACGTGGGGCCGGGCGAGGGCGGACAGCGCCTGGTCGCAGGTCTCCACGCTCACGCCGTACGACGCGATCCGGCCCTCGTCGACGAGCGCGTCCAGGGCGTCGAAAACGGCGTCGGAGGCGAACACCGAGTCCGGCGGGGTGTGGAGCTGCACCAGGTCGAGCGTGTCCATCCCGAGGTTCTCCCGCGAACGGTCGGCCCAGGCCCGGAGGTTCTCCAGGGTGAAGGCCGCCGGTTCCTGCGGGCCGCGCCGGCCGAACTTGGTGGCCACGGTCGGGCGTTCGCCGGGTGAGGTGCCGAAGTCCCGGAGGAAGCCGCCGATGATCCGTTCGCTGCGGCCGTCGCCGTAGACGTCGGCGGTGTCGATGAAGTCGACGCCGCTCTCCACGGCCGTCTCCAGGATGGCCCGGGCGTCGCCCTCGTGGACGTGGCTCCAGCCGTCGCCGAACTGCCAGGTGCCCAGCCCGACGACGGACACCTTCCGCCCGGTCGTGCCCAGAAGTCGCTTCTCCATGTCATGCCCCTTGGTCGCGTTGCGGGAAGAGCGCGTCGACGACGTCGTTGCCGAACTTGCCGCCCGGGTCGGCCTTGTGCCGCAGCTCCCCGAAGTCCGCCGCCCGGGGGTAGCGGGCGAGGATCGCCGGGGCGGGCATCGCCGTGAGCTTGGCCCAGTGCGGCCGGGCGCCCAGCGGCACCAGTGCCTCCTCGACGTCGGCGATCACGGGGGCCACCCGGCCCGGGTCCTTGACCCAGGTGAAGTGGAAGGCCACCGAGTCCTGTCCGTACGCCGGGCTCAGCCACAGGTCGTCGCCGCGCACGGTCCGTACCTCGCCGACCTGCAGCACCGGGGCGAGGACTCCGCCCAGCCCGCGCAGCGCCGCGAACGCGGCCGGCGCGGCGGAGCGCGGCAGGAAGTACTCGGACTGCAGCTCGTCCCCGAGCAGGGGTGCGGTGCCGGTGCGGATGTGCGGGAGCCGCTCGTGCCACGGTCCGGGCACCCCCAGTTGGGCGGTGCAGGGCGCCGGGTCCGTCCCCGGTACCGGGTTCAGCGGGCCGTCCGCCCGGGTGCCGAGGGCGGGTTCCGGGGCGGGGCGGTCGGTGCGCCGCTTCAGCCACAGGTTCGCCTCGTCCTGCCAGGTGGTGAACACGCTCACGCTGTAGGCGGCCCCGAAGACCTCGTCGAACCGGTCCGGCACCGCATCCAGCGGAACCCCGACCCGGACCGACTGGGCCACCTCGAAGGACGGCTCCATCTCCAGGGTCACCCTGACGATCACGCCGAGCGCGCCGAGGGACACCACGGACCCGGAGAAGGTGTCCCGGTCCATGTCCCGGCGCAGCCGCACCAGGTCGCCGTCCGGTCCGACCAGTTCCAGACCGGTGACCGCGGCGGCGAGGCTGCCGACCGTGTCGCCGGAGCCGTGGGTCCCGGTGGCGACGGCCCCCGCGACGGTGATGTCGGGCAGCGAGGCCAGGTTGGCCAGGGCGAAGCCCTGCCGGTGCAGCGCGTCGGCCACTTCGGCGTAGCGCATGCCCGCGGAGACGGTGACGGTGCGGGTGTGCGGGTCGACGTCGACGGCCCGGGGAAGTCCGTCGAGCCGTACGACGGTGCTCGCCGGGGACAGCACACCGCTGAAGGAGTGGCAGGTGCCGGTGGCCCGGACCCGTTCGCTCTCCGCGACGGCCCTGCGCAGGGCGTCGACGGTCTCCGGGCGGACGACCCTGGACGCGCCGAAATCGATGGTGCCGGCCCAGTTCCTCATACGGCGCCCGCCAGTGCGGTCCGGTCCCGGTCGAGCATGTCGTCGGCGCGCACGAAGGTGTAGCCGCGGTCCAGCAGGCCCTCGATGATCGGCGGGAGCGAGGCCACGGTGGCCGAACGGTCGCCGCCCCCGTCGTGCAGCAGCACGACGGAGCCGGGGCGGACCTCGGCCAGCACGTCCCGCGCGATCGCGTCGGCCTCGCGCATCGCCCAGTCGTCCGGGGCGACGTCCCACAGCACGGTGGTGGTGTCGAACTCGGCCAGGCGGCTGAGCACTTCGGGCGTACGCGACCCGTAGGGCGGCCGGAACAGCCGGGGCGCGTCGCCCCCGCATGCCTCGGCGATGGCCTCGTCGGTGCGGTCGATCTGCTCGGCGAGCTGGGCCCCGGTCAGTTCCGGCAGGAACGGGTGCGACCAGGTGTGGTTGCCGATGGCGTGTCCCTGCTCGCGCATCCGCACCAGTTCACCGGCGTATCCCCGCACATGGATGCCGCAGCAGAAGAACGTGCCCGGTACGCCGTACCGCTCCAGGATGTCGAGCACCTGCCCGGTGTACGGCGGCAGGGGGCCGTCGTCGAAGGTGAGGGCCACCGTGCGGCTCTCGCCGTCGCCGTGACTGAACAGGCGTCCCGCCGCGATCATCTGACGGTCGGCGGCGGCCGCCCCGGCTATCCAGCCGGCGAGTTCGCCCTCCCGGCCGGTCTGCGTGCCCCGGTGGCGCTGGAGCCGCACCAGGTCACCCTCGTCGCGCAGGGCGGCCCGGGCCAGTGCCTCCGCCGGGACCGCGCCGAACAGGGGGCGCTCGGGCAGCAGCCGTGCGTCGGCGCGGTACACCCGGACGCCCGCGGCCATCAGCCGGCCGTCCAGCGTGCCGTTGGTGCTGTCGACCACCACGGTGTTCGGTCCGGTCAGCCCCCTCAGCCTGCCGACCAGCTCGCCGGCCCGGTGCGACGGAAAGTCGGTGGGCGTCAGGACGTCCCGGCCGTCACCGTCCACCACGGCGAGCCGGTAACCGCCCTCGTGCCAGGAGATTCCCGTGTACAGCATGCGTCGTCCCCCTACTCGGGCTTCACGTAGTCGCTGAAGTGACGCTCGGAGAACAGGTCGGGCCACTCGGGGCCGCCCAGGCGCCGGTGCCGCGCGCGGGCGAGCATCTCGCGCCAGTACGGCTTGACCGGCGGCCACAGCGTCCCGGCCTGGCAGTAGGAGGCGTCGACGAAGTACCGCGGACGGCCCGGGTAGTCCGGCTTCGCCCGGCGGGCGTGGAACAGCGCGGAGTGGACGAGCACGGTGGAGCCGGGGGGCAGGTCCTCGAGGTAGACCTCGCCCGGCAGCTCCTCGGTGCCCAGGTGGCCGCGGGCGTCCTTCTCCGCGATCTCCCGGTGCGAGCCGGGCAGCAGGGCGAGACCGGCCATGTCCGGGTCCATGCCGTCGAGGTAGTGCAGCGTGTGAACCATGGAGTAGGTGCGCTCGGACTGCACCCGCTGCTCGTAGTCGTGGTGCCAGGGCTTGCCGGGCAGGTCGGGCGCGTGCCGGTCGCTGTGCATGTGGTGGAAGGCGAAGCGGGGCCCCATCAGTTGCTCGATGATTCTCAGCAGCGGCTGGTGGGCGAGGAGTTCACCATGTGCGGGCAGGTCGAGTTCCATGACCTCCGGCACCCCGTGGGTTTCGGGGGCCAGCACGGCGGCGATGGACCGGGCCCGCAGGCCGGTGTCGACCCAGCGGTCGACCTCGGGCTTGAGCCTGGCCACCAGGTCGGCGGGGAGAAATCCCGGCAGTACGAGGAAGCCGGACCGTTCGAACTGCGCCCTCCGTTCGTCGTCCAGCCGAGACTGCTGGCGGGGTATGTGAAGCGTCTGCACGGACACGGAAAAACAGCTCCGTTCTGGTCAGGGAACCTCGGCGCTTGGGCTGGGGTTGCCAAGCCTTGGACAGACTTGACAACATTCGAAGGCAATGCTGGCAATCAAGCGGAATCCATGGTTCTGGAACCGGCTGGTCAGCAGTGCGGTGCGAAGAAAGGTTTCTGCGGATACGGGCGCGCCCTACGGCCAGTCGATGCCGCCGTCGGCCTCACCGGCGCCGGCCGCGGCCACGTGGGTGGGCTGCGGGGCGGGCCAGTCGATGGAGTCGAGCGTGACGCCCGCGGCCGCGGCGAGGAAGACCGCACAGAACGTAACGAAGCGGACGGAGTGCTTGATCACGCGCATGACTGTCCTTATGACTCGGAATGCGGGGATCGGCCCCCCGCCTTGCCAAGGAACGTACCGAGCGGGCGAACCGCTTGGCAAGGGTTGCCAAACTATTGATCATGTTGATCTTGATCGCGTTGCTGAGACCTCTTAATTCGTGGAGAAATAGAGGCATAGCTTTGTCAAAGAGGCTGCCTGGAGTAGGCTCTGCCTTGTCTGGCCGGGCCCAGGACGACGTGGGGACAGGCGGGGGCTACCCACGTGCGCCACCGGCCGGATCCCCCTATCCGTCGACATGGCTGGGATTTCGCGTGCAGCAGCCCCAATTCGGCCGTCGGCTCAGGCAACTGAGGACCGAACGCGGCCTGTCGCAGTCCGCCCTCGCCGGGGACGGCATGTCCACCGGCTATCTCTCGCGACTGGAATCCGGTGCCCGGAAGCCGACCGAGCGGGCGGTCGACTACCTGGCAGAGCGCCTCGGCATCGAGCCTGGCGCGTTCGAGGAACCGAGCAAGAAGTCGTTCCTCCAGGCCCTCACCATCGCCGCCTCCGCGAACAGCGAGGAGTTCAACGACGAGCTGAGCGAACTGCTGGAGAGCTCCGGTGTCGAAGACCCCGTGCTGCGCTGGCACGGCTTCTGGCTGGTGGCGCAGCGCCGTCTGCAACAGGGCAGGCACGACGAGGCGCGCGGTCACCTGGAGGAGGCCGTCCGCATCGCCGACGACCTCGACATCCCCGAGCTGCGATGCCGCGCCCGTACGCAGTTCGCCCGCTGTCTGCGTTCCCTCGGAGAGGTCAGCGCCGCGCTGTCCGTCGCCGAGCAGGCGTACCGGCTCAGCCGGGGAGCCGACCTGTCGGCCCAGGAAGTCGGGGCCGCGCTGCTGGCCCTGATCTCCTGCGAGGCCGAAGCCGGCCGGCTCCCGGACGCCCGCGCCCACAGCGAGGAACTGCTGGAAGTGGTGGGCGACCGCGCGGACGTGCTGGGTGCCGAGGCCCACTGGGCCTCCGCGACCGTCCGGGTCCGGCAGGGTGACTACGAGGGCGCGCAGAAGCTGCTGGGCCAGGCCCTGGACCGGCTTTCGAGCCACGAGAACCTGCTGCTGTGGGTCCGGCTGCGACTCGCGGCGGCCTCCCTGTCCCTGCAGTCGCACCCGCCGCTGGTCGAACGGGCGGCGGAGCTGCTGGCCGAGGTGGAACCGGCGGTCGTGCTGGTCGGTACCGAGGTGTCCCGCCAGGAGCTCGCCACCCTCAAGGCCCACCTGGCCCAGCACCAGGGCCGGCCGGACGAGGCGCTCCGGATCATCCGGGAGATGCGGAAGGAGCCGCTGCTCATCACCCACCGGGACCTGATCCGGCTGCGCATCCTGGAGGCGCAGCTCATGATCGGTTCCGGGGAAACGGCCGAGGGCGTCCAGCAGTTGCGGCAGCTCGCCGAGGAGACCCAGCGCGAGGCCAACATCGATCTGGCCGCCGAGGCATGGCGGCTGCTGGCCCAGTCGCTCACGCCGCAGGCCGCCGAGAGCTGACCGGGGCCGTCCGCACCGCGGCACCCGCTTCACGGCGCCTACGCCCCACCGAGCACCGGCTCGGCGGGGCGTACCCGGTCCCGGGCCCGGACCGTCAGAGCACCGGGGTGAAGCCCAGCGCCTCGCCGTACTGCCTCAGCTCGGCGTGGAGGGCGGTGACGATGCTCTCCACCTTGCGGAAGCCGTGGCCCTCGCCCTCGAAGGTGAGGTATTCACACGCCACCCCGCGCTCGGCGAGCCGCTCGGCCATCAGCCGGCTCTGCTCGGGCGGGCACACCTTGTCCTCCATGCCCTGGAGCAGGACGAACGGCGCCTTGATCCGGTCGGCCCCGGCGAGCGGGGAGCGCTCCTCGTAACGGTCCCTCGCCTCCGGCCAGGGACCGATGAGGCTGTCGAGGTAGCGCGCCTCGAAGTCATGGGTCCCTCCGGCGGCCCAGGTCACCGGGTCGAGCAGGGGGAAGTAGACGCCCGCGGCGCCATAGAGGTCGGGTTCGGCGCACAGCGACGCGGCGGCGGTCCAGCCCCCGGCGCTGCCGCCCCGGATGGCGATGCGCGCGGGGTCCGCGAGCCCCTCGGCGATCAGCCCGCGGGCCACGGCGGCACAGTCCTGGACATCGGTGAGCCCCCAGTTCCCGCGCAGCCGTTCGCGGTAGGCCCGGCCGTAGCCGGAGGAGCCGCCGTACTGGACGTCGGCCACGCCGATGCCGCGGCTGGTGAAGAAGCCGATGTCCTGGCGGAGCACCAGAGCGCTGCGGCTCGTCGGACCACCGTGCACGAAGATCAGCCACGGCGGCAGCTCGTCGTCCGGTCCGGCGTGGTCGGGGCTGTACGGCGGGTAGAGGTGCGCGTACACCTCCTCTCCGTCCGTCCCGTCGAAGGCGCGGGTGTACGGCGCCGGGGCCCAGGCGTCGAACTCGGTCCCCGAGGGGGGCCGCACCACCGTCACGCCGCCGTCGGCCGGATCGGCGACGACGACGGTACGGCGGCGGCGCGGACCGGCACAGACCGCGGCGAGGAGCCGTCCGTCCGTGGCGGGCGAAATCCACTCGGTGCCGGCCGCGACGAACCCCTCCGGATCGCGCAGGGCGCCGTCCGGGGAGAGGATGCCCAGCCGGCGCTCCCCGGTGCCGTGCACCACCGCGAGCGTGCCGTCGCGCAGCGGCACGATCCAGCGCTGTCCGATGCGCCACAGGGCGTCGCCGAACTCCTCCTGGGCCGGACGCAGGTTGCGCACGGTGCCGTCGGGGGAGACCGCGTGGACGTTCCACCAGCCGTCCGGGTCGGTGACCGCGTACAGGACGCCGGAGCCGTCGGCGGCCCACTCCGCCTGGGTGACCGCCTGGCGGGGCTCGGGACCGGCCAGGTCGCCGAGCACGGCCCGGGGCTCGGAGAGCGCACCGGCGGGCGTGATGTCCGCGACCATCAACTCGGTGGCGTCCCAGGGGAGATCGGGGTGGTTCCAGCCGATCCAGGCCACCCGGTCACCGCCGGGCTCGATCCGGGGGCCGGTCAGGAACTGGTGGCCGGCCGCCAGTTCGCGCACCCGGCCCGGGTCGGTCCGGGCGCTCCCGTCCAGCGGCACGGCGACCAGGTGCCGGGTGACCCGGGTGCCCTCCTCGTCAGCCACCGTCTCGCGCACGCACCAGACCTCGTCGCCGCGGACGGTGGGGTCCGCGTAGCGCAGCTCGGCCGCCCAACTGCCCGGCGGGGTGAGCGGAAGCGGGTCGGCGCCGGGCCGCCAGAGGTGGAGCCGCTGGTCGGGGCCGTGGGTGAAGACGACGCCGTCGGCGGGGTCGGTGGAGACCGCCCGCCACGGGCGGCCCCCGTACTCGATCACCCGGGTACGGACGTCCCACCGGCCGGGCAGCGCCTCCACCGGGCCGTCCGGGCCGCCTCGCATCAGCGCGGCCCGGCCACCGTCCTCCGGCAGGGGTTCGGTCCACCAGACCTCGCTCCCCACGAAGTCCACCCACTCGGGCAGGGCCTCCCCGCCGGCGACGTCATCGGCGCCGATCGGGGAGGCCCAGCTCCCGTACGGGGCGGTGCGTTGTCCGTGGACCATGGGTGCCTCCTGGAGGGTCGTTCCGGACGCGAACGATTGACAATGTTGGCAAAAGGTTGTCACGCTACTTCCTCAGTTGGCAACGCTTGCCTCACGGGAGGGTCTGCCGATGGGCGGACAAGGCTGAAAACAAGCCCTTCATCTGCACGCCCGGCCTGAACGCCACCTTGGCAACTCATTGCCTATCGTTGATGTCAGGAGCCCCGCCATGACCCAGCAGACCGCCGTGCAGCAGGCCGGCGTGTCGCTCAGCGCGCCACGGCATCTCCGGCCGGCGCTCTTCCTGGACCACTTCTTCGGCAGCCTCGGCCTGTTCACGGTCTTTCCCGTGCTCGGCCTGCTGCTCGCCGCCCGCACCTCGGGCATGAGCACCGGATGGGTGGGCACCGGTCTGTTCTGCTACACCGCCTCGGCCGGGCTGTCCGCCCTGGTGCTCAACCGGTGGCTGCACCGCGTCGGCTACCGCACGGGCATGGTCGGCGGCGTGCTGCTCTCGGCCCTCGCCTTCGGCTCGCTGCCCTACCCGACGCTCCCCTGGGCGCTGTGCGGGCTGCTGGTCCTCGCGGGCACCGGGGTGAGCGTGCACTACACCGTCTCCCGTGTACTCATCGCCGAGGCGGTGGCCGACGACATCGGCCGGCACCGGATCTTCTCGCTGTTCCAGATCGCCGTGAACGCCGGCGCGATGCTCGGCCCGTTCGTCGCCAACGCGCTGTACGGGGGCGGTGATCCCCGTCCGCTGATGACCGTGATCGCGCTGTGCTACCTGCTCGCCGGTGCCGTGATGGTCCCCGGCGTCCCGCGCGGCCACCGGCCGCCTCCCACCTCCGGAAGCTGGCCGCTGAGCCGGGCGATGCTGCGCGAGGTGGTGCGGACCTCCGCCGTGTGGCGGCTGGTCGTGATCGGCACCCTCGGCACCTTCGTCTACGCGCAGTTCTACTCGGCCTTCGCCCTGTACGTCGGCCGGGACTTCGCCTCCGGTGCCGTGCGCTCGGTCCTGCTGGCCGTGCCCGCGGTCTCCATCGTGGTGCTCCAGACCGTCGTGACGGCGGGCGTCGGCCGCCTCATGGCCGCCGGCCGCACCCCGCTCACCCTGCTGGGATACGCGAACCTGCTGTTCGCGACGGCCATGCTGCTGCTCGGCCTCGGGACGCCCGAGCTGCTCGGCGCCGCTCTCGCGGTGGTCGTCTTCGCCCTCGCCGAAATGGTGTGGGCGCCCATGATGAGCACCGCCTTCGCCTCGCTGCGCACCGGCTCCAGCCTGGAGGTCATGCACCTGCGCCAGGTGTGCCGGACCGCCGGTGACTCGCTCGGCTCCCTGGCGGGCGGCTCGCTCTTCCTGCTCCTGCACGACACCGGCCGGGGGCGGCTGTACTGGGTCGCCCTCGGTGTCCTCACCCTGGCCGCCACGCTGCCGCTCGCCTTCCGCGACCGGCGTCCCGACCGGACCGGCCGCCCGGACTGACCGCGTACGCGGCTCCCTCTTCCGCCCTCACTCGCAGAGCTCACAGCAAAGGACTCTCCCCATGTCCCTTACCGAAGCCGTAGCGGCGGCCCCGGCCACCGGGACGGCGGCCGACCGGCCGCCGGTGCACGAACTCGTCTCCCGTTTCGCCCGCCTGACGCCGCGCCGCGCCGCCGTGCGCAGCGGCGACGCCACCATCGGATACGGCGGCCTGGACGCCTGGGCGGCCCGTATCGCCGCACGGCTGGCAGCGGCCGGCGTGGGCCGCGGAGACCGGGTGGCGATCCTGGCCGCGCCCGGAACCGCGATGGTGGCCGGGGCGCTGGGCATCCTGAAGTCCGGCGCGGCCTACGTACCGGTGGACCGGGCCCTCCCCGACCACCGGGTCGCCGCCGTGCTCGCCGACGCGCGGGTGAGCGCCGCCGTCGTCACGGCGGACCTGGAACACCGGGTCACCGGAGGCGTCCCCGTGGTCCGCGCCGAGGACACCGAGCAGCCGGACGACGGCGATCAGGACGACGAGCCCGAGGGGAGCCATACGGACCGCGCCGCCTCCCCGGCCGACCCCGCCTACCTGATCTACACCTCGGGCACCACCGGTGAGCCCAAGGGCGTCCTGGTCGAGCACGCCCAGTTGTCCGCCTCCACCGCGGCCCGTGCCGAGGTCTACCCGGACGCGGGCGTCTTCCTGCTCGTCTCACCGCTCGCCTTCGACTCCTCCGTCGCCGGGCTGTGGGGCACCCTCACGACGGGTGGCACGCTGGTGGTCGCCCGGCCCGAGGAGGTGACGGACCCCGAGCGGCTGCTGGGGCTCGTCGACCGGCACACGGTGACCCGCCTGCTCTGCGTCCCCTCGCTCTACTCGGTGCTGCTGGACGCCGCCGAGCGCACCGGCACGGCGGCGCTGCGCTCGCTGCGTACCGTGATCATGGCCGGGGAGCCGCTGCCCCAGACCCTGCTGGACCGCCACTTCCGCCTGCTGCGCGAAACGGAGCTGGTCAACGAGTACGGCCCCACCGAGGCCACCGTGTGGGCCAGTTACCGGCGCTACACCGGACCCGCCCCGGTCACCATCGGCCGGGCGGTGCCCGGTGTCTCCCTGTACGTGCTGGACGAGCGGGGCGAACCGGTGCCGGACGGCACCGAGGGCGAGCTGTACATCGGCGGCGAGCAGGTGGCGCGCGGCTACTTCGGCCGGCCGGAGGCCACCGGGGCGGCGTTCCCGCCCGACCCGCACCGGCCGGGCGGGCGCCGCTACCGCACCGGCGACCTGGTCGTCCGCCGCGCCGACGGCACCCTGGACTTCCGCGGCCGTGGCGACCATCAGGTGAAGATCCGGGGCCACCGGGTGGAGCTGGGCGCGGTGGAGGAGGAGTTGCGCGGGCTGCCCGGTGTCCGGGACGCCGCCGTCGTCCCCGACGCCGGCCGCACGCTGCTCACCGGCTTCGTCCGCACCGAGCCGGGCACCGACCCGGCCGCGCTGCGGCAGGCCCTGGCCCGGCGGCTGCCGGACGCCATGGTTCCCGCGCGACTGCTGGCCGTCGACGCGTTCCCCCTGACCGTCAACGGCAAGGTGGACCGCACCGGGCTCGCCGAGCGGGCCGAGCGGACCCCCGTGGCCGCCCCCGAGGTCCCCGCCGCGCAGGGGGACACCACCGCCCAGGTGGCCGCGGCCTGGGCGGAGGTGCTGAAGATCCCCTCGGTACCGCTGGACGTCAACTTCTTCGACCTCGGGGGTCATTCGCTCACCATGTACCAGCTCCAGACCGCGCTGGAGAGCCGTACCGGCGTGCGCCCCTCGGTGGTCTCGCTCTTCCGGCACACGACCGTCACCACCCAGGCCGCCCTGCTCGCCGGCGGCGCCGAGGACGGCCGGGACGACTCGGCGGCCGGGCGCCGCGAGGCCGCCGCCCGCCGGGTCAGCGCCCGGCGCGCCCGCCGCAGCCGTGACAAGGAGGATGTCGCATGACCAGCACCGCCCCCGACGCCACGCACGAGCTGTGGCTGCACACCGTCGCCGAACGTCCCGACGCCACCCACCGGCTGGTGTGCTTCCCGCACGCCGGGGGCTCGGCCTCCTTCTTCCGTGAGTGGGCGGCCGTACCCGACTGCACGGTGCACGCCGTGCGTTATCCCGGCCGGGCCGAACGCCTCGCGGAACCCTGCGCCACCGATCTGCGGGCCCTCGCCGACGACATCGCCCGGGCGCTGCTTCCGCTGGCGGACCGGCCGCTGGTCCTCTTCGGACACAGTCTGGGGGCGGCGGTGGCGCTGGAGACCGCGCGCTCCCTCCAGGGCCGTGGCGTCGGCATCGCCCATCTGTTCGCGTCGGGCTCGCGCAACGCGCCGCTGCCCGAGCCGGAGCCCTTCACCGACGACGGCGAGGACGACGCGACCGTGGCCGCCCGGCTGGTGGCCATGGGCGGCACCGACCCCGAGCTGGCCGCCGACCCCTTCTTCCAGGAGCTGGTCATCCCGTACGTCCGCGCCGACGGCCGTCTCTTCCACAGCTACGCCATGGACCCGGGCCCCCTCCTGACCTGCCCGGTGACGACCATCGTCGGGGACGCCGACGCGGACGCAGACCTGCGGCCGTGGCCGGAGCTGACCAGCGGCCCGTTCCGTGAACGCACCGTGCGCGGCGGTCACTTCTACCTCATCGACGAACCGCCGTACGCGCTCGTCGAACAGGAGCTGGCCGGCGCGCCCAGACCCTGAACGACCAAGGACGGCGCCCCCGGAACCCATCGGTTCCGGGGGCGCCGTCGTCGTGGCGGGCTCAGCTCACGGACACGGTGTCCCGCTCCGCCAGCAGCCCCCGCACGATCTCCCGCTGGCTGCCGAGGGTGCGCGCGAGGAACATCTCGCGGATGGGCACCTTCACCCCGAGCTCCAGCTTGATCCGACGGGCCAGGTGCGTGGTGAGCAGCGAGTCCCCGCCGAGAGCGAAGAAGTCCGAGCCGTCGGTCAGTTCCGTGTGGCCGAGCAGGTCCGCCCAGAGTCCGGCCAGCACCTGCGCCGGGTCGGCCGGGGGTGCCTGCCGCTCGTCAGCCGCCCCTGCCGCCACGCCGGGCGGAACCGCGGCTTCCTCGGGCCGGGGTGCCGCTGGACGGGCAGCGGCTTCCGGGGCCGTCCAGCGCGGCCCGGCGAAGGGATAGCCCGGCAGGTGCACCGGATCGCCGTGCGCGCACAGGGCGCCGGTGGACAGCGGCTGGCCCAGGGTCCACAGCGTGCCCAGCGCGGCCAGCACCTCCTCGGCGGGGCGCTCGGTGCGGTCCGGGCTCAGCGGGACGGGGGTGAGGCCCGCCGCGGCCGCCATCGCCGACAGAGCCCGGCCGGGGCCGACCTCGACGGCCACCGCACCGGGGTGACGACGGGCCAGTGCGGCCAGCGCGTCCGCGAAACGCACGGTTCCGCGCGCCTGGTCGACGTAGTCCCGGGCGGTCGGCGTGCTGCCCGCCGGGAGGATGCCGCCGGTGCGGTTCACCGCGATCGGCAGCGTGGTGCGGCGCGGCGCGAGTCCCTGCGCCGCGGCCGCGAGCACCGGCAGGGCCGGCTCGACGAGCGCCGAGTGGAAGGCATGGCTGGTGCGCAGCGGCCTGGCGTGGACGCGGTCGCCGATGCGGGCGAGGAAGCGCTCGACCTCGTCCCGGGCACCGGCCAGCACACAGCTCTCGGGAGCGTTGTGCGCGGCGAGTTCGAGTGCGCACCCGGACTCCTCGGCCAGGGCGAGCGCGGTGGCCGGGTCGCATTCGAGCGCGGCCATCGCCCCCGCCGGGCAGTCGGCCATGGCCCGTCCGCGGGCGACCACCAGCCGGGCGGCCTCCGCGAGTTCCAGCCCGCCCGCGACGGCGATCGCGGTGATCTCCCCGAGGCTGTGCCCGGCGAGGGCGACCGGACCGATGCCGAGCGCGCGCAGGGCGCGGGCGGCGGCGTACTCGACCGCGAACAGCGCCGGCTGGGCGAGCGAGGTGGCGGCGAGCCGCTCGGCCGGGAAGCCGGTGTCCAGCAGGGCGGCGCGCACCTCGTCCGCGATGTCCTCGGGGAAGGCGGCCAGGCACTCCTCCAGCGCGGCGCCGAAGCCGGGCAGTGCCGCCCTGAAGGGCAGGGCCATTCCGGGTCGCTGGGCCCCCTGGCCGGGGAAGAGCAGCACGACGGGTGCCGGTGCCCCGGCCGCGGTCCCGCGTACCGAGCCCTGGCGGCCGGCCCGCAGCCGCTCGACGGCCTCCGCGGTGTCCCGCGCGGTCACGGCGAGGCGCGCGGGCAGCGCGGCCCGCCGGACGAGCGTGCTCGCGACGTCGCCGAGCGCCGACGCGGACGGCCGCTGGCCGAGGTGTGCGGCGAGGCGGGTCGCGACGCGGTCCAGCGCGGCGTCGTCCTGGGCGGAGAGCAGCAGCAGCTCGCCCGCCTCGCGCGGCTCCCGGACGGGGCGGGGCGGGCGTACGGGGGGCTGCTCGACGATGACGTGCGCGTTGGTGCCGCCGACGCCGAAGGAGGAGACACCGGCTCTGCGCGGCCCGGACGCGGTCCACTCCACGGGCCGGTCCGGCACGTACAGCGGCGAACCCTCGGTGTCCAGCAGCGGGTTGAGCCGCCGGAAGCCGGCCACGGGCGGGATGACGCCCTCCTTCACCACCAGCAAAGTCTTGATCAGTGAGGCGACCCCGGCCGCGTTGTCGAGGTGACCGGTGGTGGCCTTCAGGGCACCGACGGCGATGCTGCCCGACGGGGCTCCCAGCCCGGCGTAGGCCGCGGAGGCGGCGGCCCACTCGATGGGGTCGCCGACGCGGGTGCCGGTGGCGTGCGCCTCGAGGTAGCCGATCGAGTCGGCGGGGACGTCCGCCGCGGTGACCGCGGCACGGATCACGCTCTCCTGGCCGTCGACGGACGGGGCGTAGTAACCGGCCTTGGCGGAGCCGTCGTTGTTCACGGCGGTACCGAGCAGTACGCCGTAGGGGTCGGGTCCGGGCTCCTCCTCGGTGTCGGTGAGGCGGCGCAGCACCACGGCCGCGACCCCGGAGCCGGAGACGACTCCGTCCGCGTCCGCGTCGAAGGGCCGGCAGTCGCCGGTGGCGGAATGGACGCCGCCGGCCACATGGAGGTGCCCGTGCTGGGGGTGGGCGATGCCCGCGCCGACCACGAGTGCCTGGTCGCAGTCGCCGTTGAGCAGCGCCTGCACGGCGAGGTGCACCGCGACGAGCGAGGAGGAGCAGGCGGTCTGCACCGCGATCGCCGGTCCGGTCAGGCCGAGCTTGTAGGAGATCAGGCTCGCCATGAAGTCCGGCTCGGTGCCGTGCAGGGCGTCTTCCAGGGTGAGCGGGTCGAGCCGGCCGGAGGCGACCATGCTGCGGAGGTATCCGCTGCTGCTGGCGGTCGCGAACACGGCGGTGGTGGGCAGATCGGCGGAGCGGGGCGCGCAACCCGCGTCCTCCAGCGCCGCCCAGGCCGTCTCCAGCATCAGCCGGTGCTGCGGGTCCATCATCTCGGCCTCGCGCGGGCTGACCCGGAACAGGGCGTTCTCGAACCGGTCGGCGTCGGCCAGATGGCCGTGCACCGGCACATGGTCGGGGTCCTCCACCAGACGGGGGTCCACTCCGGCCTCGATCAGTTCGGCCCGCTCGTAGCGCCGGGTGAGGACCTGCCCGGCGAGCACCGCGTCCCACCACTCGGCGAGGTCGGGTGCGCCCGGGAACCGGGCGGCGATGCCGGTGACGGCGATGTCGAGAGATCGATCGCGGGACATGTTTCCCCTTCGGTCGCTGAGTGGTGTCCGCCGCCGACGTGCGGGGGTGACCGCAGGAACGCGACGTGCTGTCCAACTGCTTGGCAAGAGGTTGCCTGATGTTGCCTAGCTGTGGCAACCTCTTGGCAACCGAGGGTGGACCGGCCCCGTGCGCCGTCCGGCCCGGCCGCCGACGAGGGGAGAGCGCCGACATGCGAGCTGGAGCAGAGTGGCCGGTGCCCGACGAGGGTCTGCACGAGACCTTCGCGCGGGTCGCCCGGCGGCACCCGGAGGCCCGCGCGCTGATCGCGGCGGACGGCTCGGTGACCTACGCGGCGCTGGACGCGGCGGCCGACGCCTGGGCGGCCCGGCTCGCGGCCGCCGGAGCCGGTCCGGGCCGTGTGGTCCCGGTCCTGCTGCCCCGCGGCACCGACCTCGTGACCGCGCTGCTGGCGGTCCTCAAGACGGGGGCCGCCTACGCCTTGCTGGACCCGGAGTGGCCCGAACGCCGACTGCGCGACATCCTCGGCCAGTTGGACGCTCCCGTGCTGGCCGGCACCGGGCCGGAGGGACTGGGCGGGCTTCCGCTCTGCCCGCCCCCGGACGGCAGCTCCTCGGCACCGGGAGGGTTCCGCCCGGTCACCGCGCGGTCCGCCGACCCCGCCTGCGTCTTCTTCACCTCGGGAACGACCGGACGGCCCAAGGGCGTTCTCAGCCCCCACCGCGCGACCGCCCGGCTCTTCCCGCCCCCCGGTGCCGGCGGCTTCGTCGGCATCCGGCCCGGCACGGTGGTCCCGGTCGCCGCCCCGATGCCGTGGGACGCGTTCTCCCTGGAGCTGTGGGGCGCGCTGCTGAACGGCGCCACCGCCCTGCTGGTGGCGGAGCCGTACCTGTCGCCGCAGGCCCTGCGCCAGGCGATCGCCACTCACGGGGCGGACACCGTCTGGCTGACGGCCGGTCTGTTCAACATGGTCGTGGACGAGAACCCCGACGCCTTCACCGGCCTGCGCACACTGATGACCGGCGGGGAGCGGCTGTCCCCCGGGCATGTGGCCCGGTTCCTGCGGCGCCACCCGTCGATCACCTTGCTGAACGGCTACGGGCCGGTCGAATCCACCGTCTTCGCCACCACCCACCGCATCACCGAGGCCGACTGCGCGGCCGCCGACGGCATCCCGCTGGGCACCCCCGTGCCGGGCACGCGGGTGTACGTGCTGGACGGCGACCGTCCGTGCGGACCAGGTGAAACCGGGGAGATCTGCCTCGCCGGCCAGGGCCTGGCCCTGCGCTATCTCGGCGACCCGGCGCTCACCGAGGCCGCGTTCACCACCGTGGCACCGGACGGCGTGCCCACCCGGATCTACCGCACCGGCGACCTCGGTTCCTGGGGCGAGGACGGGCTGCTGCGCTACGGCGGCCGGGCCGACCGTCAGGTCAAGATCCGCGGCCACCGGGTGGAACCGGCCGAGGTCGAGCGGCAGATCGAGGAACTGCTCCCCGCCGTGCGCGGCTGCCGCGTGCTCGCCCGCCGGGACCCGCACGGCGCCGTACGCGACCTGGTCGCCTTCCTCGTCCCCCGCACGCCGGGCGATCCGCTCACCGGCGCCCTGGAGACCCTGGCGGACACCCTCGTGCCGTACCAGCGTCCGAGCACCGTGGTCGGCGTGCCGGCGTTCCCGCTCACCGCCGTCGGCAAGCTCGACGAACGGGCACTTCTGGCCCTGCTGGACGCGCCGGAGCCGGGCGCCGGACCCGCTCGCGACCCCGACTCCGACTCCGGCGGCACCCCGGCCGACCCGGCCGAGCGGCTCGTCGCCGAGACCTTCGCGGCCGTCCTCGACCGCGGGACGGTCCCCGCCGACGCCTCCTTCTTCGAGCTGGGCGGCACCTCCCTGGACGCGGGCCGGGTCTGCGCCCGCCTGTCCGCACGACTGGACAGGCCCGTTCCGGTCTCCCGCATGTTCCGCGAGCCCACCGTCGCGGGCCTCGCCGCCTTCCTGCGCGCCGCGCCGCCCGAGGAGAGCGGTCCGGCCGCCGACCCGGAGCGCGTCCCGTTGACCCCGCTCCAGCTCGTCCACCTCACCCGCCACCTCACCGATCCCGGCGACCGCACCGGAGAGTGCCGCCTGAGCTGGGTCATCGAGGGGGAACTGGACGCGGCGGCCCTCGCCTCGGCGGTCTCCTGGACACACGGCCGGCACGAGGCGCTGCGCGCCCGGTACGTCGTCGACCCTGCCCCGGCCGCCGCGCTGCCGGGCCTGCCCCCGCCGGAACTGGAGGAGGTCGCGCCCCAGCCCACCCTGGAAGCCGCCTTCAAGGCCCTGGACGCCCAGCTCGCCGACGGCCTGGAACCCACCGAGGGCGAGGTCTGGCGCACCGCCCTGGTACCGGTCGACGACGGGGGCACCCCGCGGACGGTCCTCGGCTGCCTGGTCCACCACATCGCCTTCGACGGCTGGTCGGAGTCCGTGCTCGCCCGTGATCTGTCGGCCGGCTACCGCCGCGCCCTCGGGAGGCCCACGGACCCGTCCCCCGCCGTGCCCACGCTCGCCGAGGCCCACACCGAGCGCCTGCGGCGGCTCTCCCTCACCGATCTGGACGGCTCACAGGACCGGCTCCGCCGTCAACTGGCCGACGCGCCCGACCTCGTGTGGCCCGACGGCCCCCGGGTGGCCGGACCGGTCCGGCACCGCGAGCTGAGGCTGCCCCCCGAGTCCGTCGCCGAGCTGGACGCCGAGGCGGCCGCCGTCGGCACCACCCGCTTCACCGCGCTGCTCCGCCGGTGCGCCATGGCCCTCGCCGCGGCCACCGGGCAACGCGACCTCACCCTCGGCGTCCCGGTGGCCCAGCGGGACACCCCGCTCGTCCAGCACGCCGTCGGCTGCCACCTCACCATGGCCCCGGTACGCCTGCGCGGGAGGGCGCTGGGGAAGGGGCCCGACGCCCTGCGCGCCACGGCCCGGTCGGTGACGGACGCCCTGGCCGCGCTGGACGTCCCCTTCCAGGACCTCCTCCGGGCCGCCGGACGCCGCCCGCGGGGCGACCGTCCCCCGCTGTACCAGGCGCTGTTCGCCCTCCAGGACAACGCCCCGGCGCCGCTCGACCTGCCCGGCGCCACCACCCGCTTCGTCCGCCTGCCGTACGCGGACCTGCCGCTGGAGTTCCACGCCGAACTGTGGCCGGAGGACGACGGCGCACTGCTGCTGACGGTGTCGTACCGGCCGGGCGCCGTGCCCGAGTCCACCGTCGGCACCTTCCTGGACCACTTCCGCACCCCGGACGCCCCGCGCACCGGCCGCACAGGAGATGCCTCGTGACCGTCCTCACCGAGCACGCCGTCCAGCCCCGCCCGGCCACGGGCCCCGGTCCCGTCGACCGTCCCGGCCTCCTGACCGACCCCGCCCTGCACGCCACGGGCGACCCGCACGCCATCTGGCGCTGGATGCGCGAACACTCCCCCGTCCACCGTCACGAGGCCGGCGAGCTGCCCGCCTTCTGGTCGCTCACCCGCTACGAGGACATCCGCGCCGTCTACCGCGACCCCGCCACCTTCAGCTCCGCCCAGGGCGTCCTGCTGCGGCCGCTGGCGCTGGGCGAGGACCCGGGGGCCGGGCAGACCCTCGCGCTGACCGACCCGCCCCGGCACAAGCAGTTGCGCGGTCTGATGGCCGACTGGTTCAACACCCGCGCGGTCCGGGAGCTGGAGGGCTTCATGCGGGACGCCGTACGGGACACGCTCGCCCTCGCGGTCGAGCGCGGCTCGTGCGACGCGGTCGACGACGTGGCCGCCCGGATCTCGATGTACACCATCGCCCGCATCATCGGCGTGCCCCGCGAGGACCAGGAGTCGCTCTTCACGTGGGCGAACGAATGCTTCCTGGCCCACCGTTCGCTCGCCGCCCACCACGGCTTCATGGGCTACTTCATCGACCTGATGGACCAGCGCACCGCCGAACCGACGGACGACCTGCTGTCCTCGCTCGCCCACGGGACCGTCGACGGCGAACCGCTCACCGAGGAGGAGATCCTCCTCAACTGCGAGAACCTCGTGGGCGCCACCGAGAACGGCCGGCTGGCGCTCGCCGCCGGGCTGCTGGCCCTGCTGGAGCACCCGGCGGAGCTGGCCCGGCTGCGGGCCGACCGCGCGCTGCTGCCCGCCGCGGGGGAGGAGATCCTGCGCTGGACCTCCAGCGCCACCCACAGCATGCGCACCGCGACCCGGTCCGTCGAGATCGGCGGCCGCCGCATCGAGGCCGGCGACAAGGTCGTCGTCTGGGTGCCCTCCGGCAACCGCGACGAGACGGTCTTCACCGACCCCTACCGCTTCGACGTGGGCCGCACACCCAACCGCCATCTGGCGCTGGCGGCCGGGGAGCACTTCTGCATCGGCAGCACGCTGGCCCGCGTCCAGCTACGGCTGCTCCTCACCGAACTCCTGGACTCGGGAGTGGAGTTGGAGCAGTCAGGCCCGATGGTGCGCCTCAGCTCGATCCACGTGGCCGGCCCGGAGAGCGCCCCGCTCCGGGTCAGAGCGCCCCACTGACGCGCCGCGCGGCACCGACCCACGGCATCGGGAACAAGAGCGGAAGAGAGACGAGATGGCCCACCGGCATGTGCTCCTGATCGGCTGGCGGCCCGACGCCGTCGAGGCCCTGCACCGCCTCGGCGCCGAGGTCACCTGCGTCGTCGCGGCCCATGAACTGCCCGCCGTCGGTGCCCTGCTGGACGACGCGCACACCGTGGTGGCCGGCGACCCGTACGCCACCGAGCCCACCCTGGCCGCACTGGCTCGCGAGGGCCTGTCCGCCGACCGCTTCGACGTGGTCACGAGCCAGTTCGAGTACTCCCTGGTCAACGCCGCCGTCGTGGGCGGGGCGCGCAGCCGGACGAGCCCCGAGCAGGCCCTGCTGCTGCGGGACAAGGCCCTCCAGAAGCGCCGTATCCGGGCCGCGGGGCTCCCCGTGGCCGACTCGGCGCTGGTCACCCGCCCCGCCGCCCTGCACGGCTTCGCCCTCTCACGCGGCGTGCTGAAGCCGCTGGACCTGTCCGCCGGCCGGGGTGTGCGCACCTGGGCCGACGACGCCGGGCGGGCTCTCCTCGCCGAGACCCTGGCCGACTCGCCCACCCCCGGCCCCTGGCTCGCCGAGTCCTGGGTGGACGGTACGGAACTCCACCTCGACGGGGTCGTGCGGGCGGGCCGGGTCCGGTTCGTCTCCGTCGGCCGGTACCTCCAGAACCCGCTCGCCGTGCACACGGGCGGCCCGCGCGGCTCCCTCATGGAGCACCCGGACCACGACCCGAGCCTGTACGACCGGGCAGGCGCGTTCGCCGACCGGGCCATGGCGGCGCTGGACCACCACGACGGCGTGTTCCACCTGGAGGTCTACGAACAGCCCGACGGAACCTGGGTGTTCGGTGAGTGCGGCGGGCGGATCGCGGGCGGCTCCATCGACGTGATGGTCCGCCTCCAGCACGGGGTCGACCTGCACGAGGAGTGGGCCCGCGCGGTACTGGGACTTCCCCCGACCCCGGCCCGCCCGGCCGCGGTCACCTCGTTCGGTCATGTCTTCCTGGCCGCCCCGGGCCCGCGATGCGCGCTGCCCGGCCTTCCGGAGATCGCGGCCCGCCCGGGCGTACGGCACACGGCCGCCCAGCCTCCGCCCCCCGCACCCGCCGCGCGCCTCTTCCCGGCGACGGCCGTCGTCGAGGGCAAGGACCCGCGGCACACCAGCGAACTCGTCCACGACCTGGCCGACTGGTTCGACGACCGATGCGTACCCGCCTCCCACCCGGCGGACGCCCGACCCCTACGAGAAGAGACCCCATGACCGACGTCCCGCTCACCCACATCTCCCGGCCCGACGGGGTCGTACCGAGCAGCGGCTACACGCACTTGGTGACCGGACCCGGCCAACTCGCCGCTCTGGCCGGACAGATGCCCTTCGCGCCCGACGGCTCCCTGGTCGGCGAGGGCGATCCCGAGGCCCAGGCCCGCCAGGTGTTCACCAACATGCGCGGTGTGCTCGCCGCGGCGGACGCCGGTTTCGACAACGTCATCAAGCTCACCTACTACGTCACCGACGCCGCGCACATCCCGGCGATCCTCGCGGTGCGCGACGAGTTCATCGACACGAAGCGCCCGCCGGCCAGCACGGTCGTCCAGGTCGCCGCGCTCTACCGGCCCGAACTCCTGCTGGAGGTCGACGCGTTCGCGCTCGTCCCGCCGACCTCCCCCGCCCCGACCCGGGAGACCCGATGACCCTCACCGAACCGGCCGCGTCCCGCGCCGTGCCGCACCCGCCCTTCGACCGCCAGCTCGACGGCCCCCTGCGCGAGATCCTGCGCACCCTGCCCACACCGCTCACCCCCGACCTCATCCCGGCCCGCCGCGAGGTCGCACGGCTCAACCGCCTCAGCGACGACGACATCCGGCGCCGCGGCGCGTTCACCGTGACCGAACGCACCGTGCCGGGTCCGGCCGGCGCCCCGGACATCTCGCTGCTCATCTGCCGCCCCACCGCCTCTCCCGGCCCGCACCCGGTGATCTACAACACCCACGGCGGCGGCATGGTCGGCGGTCACAACCGGACCACCGAGCTGGCCGGCGAGCTGTCGCGCGCCGAGGCGCTCGGCATGGCCGTCGTCGCCGTGGAGTACCGGCTGGCCCCCGAACACCCGGACCCGGCACCGGTGGAGGACTGCTACGCCGGACTGCTGTGGACCGCCGGGCACGCGGCGGAACTGGGCCTCGACCCGGAGCGTGTCGTCGTCAGCGGGAACAGCGCGGGCGGCGGACTGGCCGCCGCCATGGCCCTGCTCGCCCGCGACCGCGGCGGCCCCCGGCTGCTCGGCCAGATGCTCCAGTGCCCGATGCTCGACGACACCTGCGACACCCCGTCGGCGTACCAGATGGAGCGCGTCGGGCTGTGGGACCGGGTCTCCAACATGACCGGCTGGGACGCGCTGCTCGGCGACCGGCGCGGCACCGACGCCGTCTCCCGCTACGCCGCCCCCGCCCGCGCGGCGGACCTGCGCGGCCTGGCCCCGGCCTTCATCGACGTCGGTTCCGTGGAGTCGCTGCGCGACGAGGCCGTCACCTATGCGACCCGGATCTGGCAGCAGGGCGGCGAGGCCGAACTGCACGTGTGGTCGGGCGCCTTCCACAGCTTCGACGAATGGGTGCCGGACGCGATCGTCTCCCGGTCCGCCCAGGCGGCCCGCGTCGACTGGCTGCGGCGCCTGCTGCTGCCCTGAGCCCGAGGAGGACCACGATGAGCCCCCGTCCCGCCGCTCCCCGCCTGCTGCTCGTCGGCGGCGCCACCCCCCTGCCCTCCAGCGTGGACATCGTCGGGACGGCCCTGACTCAGGCCCGCTCCCGCGGCATCCGCGTCGACCTCACCGGGCGGCCCGACCACCTGGCGCGCACGGCGGGTGTCACGGCCCTGGCCGACGAGGTCTTCGCCGTCGACCCCGACGACCCGGACGCCACCCGCGCCTGGGCCCGCGACCGCGTGGCCCGGGGCGAGGGCTACGACCTCGTGCTGGGCCTGCGCGACCCGGTCCAGGACGCGGTCGCCGCCTGTGCCGAGGTGTTCGGCACGCCGGGCAACTCCCCCGAGGCGGTGCGCCGTACCCGCGACAAGGACGTCTGCCGGGCCGCGCTGGCCGCGGCCGGACTGCGGCAGCCGGGCGTCCGGCTCTGTGCCGACCGCTCGGACGCCCTTGCCTTCCTCGGCACGACGCCGGGCCCCTGGGTGGTGAAGCCCCGCGCCGGGATGGGCAGTACGGGCGTCCGCAAGGTCACGGGACCGGCGGACCTGGATCTCGCCCTGGCCGAGCTGCCGACCGCCGACCCCTTCCTGCTGGAGGAGTACGTCACGGGTGAGGAGTACAGCGTCGAGGGCGTCCTGCTCGGTGACGGCCCGATGACGCTGGCCGTCACCGCCAAGGAGAAGCTCCCGCCGCCCCACTTCGTCGAGATCGGCCACGTCATCCCGGCCGAACTGCCCGACGGGGCGCACGAGGAGATCACCCGGGAGGTCGGCCGGGCGCTGCGCGCGCTCGAGCTGCGCGTGGGCGTCTTCCACGTCGAACTGTGGCGCACCGCCGGGGGAATCGTCCTCGGCGAGGTCCACACCCGTCCCGGCGGCGACTGGCTGCACCTGCTCATGGCCCACGCCAGGCCCGGACTGGAACTGTTCGGCCTGATCTACGACGACGCCTTCGGGCTGCCCGCCGCCCCGGTACCCCCGGCCACCCGGGCCGCGGCCGTCCGTTTCCTCGCCCCGCCCGCGGGGCGCCTGGAGCGGATCACCGGCTGGGACCGGGTGACCGCACATCCCGCGGTGCTCAGCGCCGCCCAGGCCGTCGCTCCCGGCGACCTCCTCGGCCCGGTCCGGGACTCCGGCTCCCGGGCCGGCCATCTCGCGGTCGGCGCGGACACCCCGGCCGCCGCCCGCGCGCTCGCCCGCGAACTGGCCGAATCCGTCACCTTCGAGATGACCGACGTCACCACCCCCCTGTACCGGTAGAGCACGGCACCATCACCGACACGAAGAGGACCGTCACCCCCACATGAGCACCACCAGGAAGATGCACGCGGGCGAGGCCCACACCGACCCCGACCTCGTACGGCGGCTGCTGCGCGGTCAGTTCCCCCAGTGGGCCGACCTGCCCGTCTCCCGCCTGGCGTCCGGCGGCACGGTGAACGCCATCTACCGCGTGGGCACCGGCCTGACGGTCCGGCTGCCGCTTCTCCAAGGCGGCGCCGGGACGCTGGACCACGAGGCCCGGTGGCTGCCCCGGCTGGCGCCGCTGCTGCCGGTGCCGGTCCCCGAGGTCGTCGCGCTGGGGGAGCCCGCCGAGGGCTACCCATGGCGGTGGGCCGTCCACCGGTGGCTGGAGGGCGAAGTCCTGGTCGAGGGCGCGGAGTACGGCACCGAGGGCGTGGCCCGCGACCTGGCGGCCTTCGTCACCGCCCTGCGCAAGGCCGGCCTCGACGGCGGTCCCCCGGCCTACCGGGGCGGCCCACTGAGCACGGCCGACACCGAGACCCGGTCCGCGATCGAGGCACTGCGCCGCACCGACGAGCCCTTCGACGCCGACGCGATCACGGCCGCCTGGGAGGCGGCCCTTGCGGCACCCCGCTGGACGGGGGCACCGTGCTGGACCCACTCCGACCTGATGCCGAGCAACCTGCTGGGCGCCGACGGCCGGCTGGCGGCCGTCATCGACTTCGGCACGGCGGGCGTGGGCGACCCGGCGATCGACCTCATCCCCGCCTGGAACCTGCTGACGCCCGCCTCCCGCCCGGTCTTCCGGGACGGGGCCGACGTGGACGACGCCACCTGGGAGCGGGGGCGCGGCTGGGCCCTGTCCATGGCGGTGATTCAGCTCCCGTACTACCGGCACACCAACCCGGTCATCTCCGCGAACGCCCGCCATGTGATCGGCCAGGTGCTGGCCGACCGGTGAACACCGGGCCCTGAGACCTTACTCACACGGCTGCGTCCGCTGGCTTCGGACGCGCACGACCCCGGAAACGCCGAAGTGGGCGGCATCGAAATGATGCCGCCCACTTGGGTGTTGTGCGCGAGGGGGGAGTTGAACCCCCACGCCCTTTCGGGCACTGGAACCTGAATCCAGCGCGTCTGCCTATTCCGCCACCCGCGCATTGGGTGTGTCTTCCGGTTCGGCCCTTGCGGGCTGGCCCCTTCCGACATGCAGAACATTAGCACGGCCCACGGGGTGGAATCACATCCCTTCCGCGGGCCCCCCACCTGGCCATCTGTCCCGCCGAACCCGCGAACCCGCACCGCGCGGCGGCCCCGCATGGCGCTCCGCAACCCCCGCCCCTGTGGACAAAGCTGTTCAGGTATCAACCTCGTACCGGTCCCGGCCATCTCATCCACAGGGGGACCGGACCGGACGCCGGGTGCGGGACACTGGACCGGGACCACCTCTACGATCCTCCTCCGAAGGAGTTCGAAGGGGGTCCGCTGGGGGAACCGGCTGATTGCCGGGCGCGTAGATACGATCAGTGAGCAGTACCGGCGAGGCTGCCGCGCCGAGCACGGCACGGCAGAACGGCAGCGACGGAGGAGGTGCCCCATGGGAGTCCTGAAGAAATTCGAGCAGCGTCTCGAAGGTCTGGTCAACGGCACCTTCGCCAAGGTGTTCAAGTCCGAGGTCCAGCCGGTGGAGATCGCCGGCGCGCTCCAGCGGGAGTGCGACAACAACGCGACGATCTGGAACCGCGACCGGACCGTCGTGCCCAACGACTTCATCGTGGAGCTGAGCACGCCCGACCACGAGCGGCTCAGCCCCTACTCCGGACAGCTCGGTGACGAGCTGGCCGGAATGGTGCGCGACTACGCCAAGCAGCAGCGCTACACCTTCATGGGGCCGATCAAGGTCACCCTGGAGAAGGCCCCCGACCTGGACACCGGTCTGTACCGGGTGCGCAGCCGCACCCTCGCCTCCTCCAGCAGCCAGGAGCCCCAGGCCCCGCACTCCGGCGGTCCGGGCCCCGCGGGACCCCAGGCCCCCCAGGGCGGATACGGCTACCCGCCCGCCGGAGCCCCCCCGATGCCGTCCGCGCCGCCCCCCGGCGCCCGGCCCGGCGGCTACGGCTACCCCCAGCCCGCCACCCAGCGCCCCGCCGCCGCCCCGATGGGCGGCGCCGCGACCCGGTACTGGATCGAGGTCAACGGCACCCGCCACCAGATCTCCCGCCCGACCCTGGTGATGGGCCGCAGCACCGAGGCGGACGTACGGATCGACGACCCCGGCGTCTCCCGCAGGCACTGCGAGATCCGCACCGGGACGCCCTCGACGATCCAGGACCTCGGGTCCACCAACGGCATCGTGGTGGACGGGCAGCACACCACCCGCGCTACGCTCCGCGACGGCTCGCGGATCGTCGTGGGCAGCACCACCGTTATCTATAGGCAAGCCGAAGGGTGAAGCGGGGGCAATGTCAGAGCTGACCCTCACGGTCATGCGGCTGGGTTTCCTGGCCGTACTGTGGCTGTTCGTGATCGTGGCCGTGCAGGTCATCCGCAGCGATCTGTTCGGTACGCGTGTCACACAGCGGGGAGCGCGCCGGGAGGCCCAGCGCCCGCAGACCGCCGCCCGGCAGCAGACCGCGCCCCCGCCCCAGCGCGGCCAGCGCGGGCAGCGGGCCCAGCAGAGCGGCGGCGGCCGCCAGCGGCGCAACGCGCCCAGCAAGCTCGTCGTCACCGAGGGCACCCTCGCCGGGACCACCGTGGCGCTCCAGGGCCAGACCATCACCCTGGGCCGCGCGCACGACTCCACGATCGTGCTGGACGACGACTACGCCTCCAGCAGGCATGCCAGGATCTACCCCGACCGCGACGGCCAGTGGATCGTGGAGGACCTCGGTTCCACCAACGGCACCTACCTGGACCGGTCCCGGCTGACGACCCCGACGCCGGTCCCGCTGGGCGGGGCGATCCGCATCGGCAAGACCGTCATCGAGCTGCGGAAGTAGTGCTACACCAATGAATGAGCGCGAGCGGAGCGAGCACGCGGCGGCGGACCGCAATCCAGTCCCCGGCGCGCTCCCGACCGGAGGGTGGGCAGTGTGGCTCGACACGACCGGCTGTACCCGGAGCCGACTGGCGAGGTGCGCATGAGCCTGTCACTGCGCTTCGCCGCCGGATCGCACAAGGGCATGATCCGGGAGGGCAACGAGGACTCCGGTTACGCCGGTCCGCGCCTGCTCGCCATCGCCGACGGCATGGGCGGCCAGGCCGCCGGTGAGGTCGCCTCCTCGGAGGTCATCTCCACCCTGGTCACGCTCGACGACGACGTGCCCGGCTCCGACATCCTCACCTCGCTCGGCACCGCCGTGCGCCGCGCCAACGAACAACTGCGCTCCATGGTCGAGGAGGACCCCCAGCTCGAAGGCATGGGGACCACCCTCACCGCGCTGCTGTGGACCGGCCAGCGGCTCGGCCTCGTGCACGTCGGCGACTCGCGCGCCTACCTGCTGCGCGACGGCATGCTCAGCCAGATCACCCAGGACCACACCTGGGTGCAGCGCCTGGTCGACGAGGGCCGGATCACCGAGGAGGAGGCCGGCGCCCACCCGCAGCGCGCCCTGCTGATGCGCGCTCTCGGCAGCGGCGACCACGTCGAGCCCGACCTCTCCATCCGCGAGGTCCGCGCGGGCGACCGCTACCTCATCTGCTCCGACGGGCTCTCCGGCGTCGTCTCCCACCAGACGATGGAGGAGGCGCTCGCCAGCTACCAGGGCCCGCAGGAGACCGTGCAGGAGCTGATCCAGCTCGCGCTGCGCGGCGGCGGCCCCGACAACATCACGGTGATCGTCGCCGACGTGCTCGACCTGGAGACCGGCGACACCCTCGCCGGGCAGCTCTCCGACACCCCGGTCGTGGTCGGCGCTGTCGCCGAGAACCAGCACCACCTGGGCCACGACAACGGCATCATGCAGACCCCGGCCGGCCGCGCCTCGCACCTCGGCCGCCAGGGCCGCAGGCAGGGCGGTGGCGGCAGGCACGGCGGGCCCTCCGGTGAGACCGAGGAATACGTCCCCGAGGGCAGCTTCGGCGAGTACTCCGACGAGGACTTCACCAAGCCCCGCAAGGGCCGCCGCTGGCTGAAGCGTTCCCTCTGGAGCGCGCTGGCCCTCGCGGTGATCGGCGGCGCCGTCTACGGCGGCTGGCGCTGGACCCAGACCCAGTACTACGTCGGGGTCAACGGCGAGCACGTCGCGGTCTACCGGGGCATCAGCCAGGACCTCGCCTGGGTCTCACTGTCCAAGGTCCAGCAGGACCACCCCGAGATCGAACTCAAGTACCTGCCGCCGTACCAGCAGAAGCAGGTCAAGAACACGATCGTGGTGGCGGGCGGTCTGTCCCAGGCCCGCTCCAAGGTGCAGGCGCTCTCCGTGCAGGCGTCCGCCTGCCGCAAGGAAGCCGAGCGCACCGCCGCCGCGCGCGAGCAGCAGAACTCCAAGACGGGCCAGGGCGCGACCGGCGGCACCACCGGTGCCACCAAGACCGCCTTCACCAAGGCCAGCCCCTCGCCGGACCCCTCGGCCTCCGGGTCGAAGTCGCCGGCGTCGCCCTCGAAGTCCCCGACCGCATCCGCCACTCCCCGGCCCGGCCCCAGCCTCTCCGAGGATGAGCAGAAGGTCGCCGATCAGTGCGGCAAGCAGTAGGCAAGCCGTGAGAGGCCCCGTCACACGATGAGCAGCACTACCAACACGCCGACGCACCACACGTCCACGATCGGCTCGATCGGTGCGCCGAGCCGCCGCAACACCGAGCTGGCCCTGCTGATCTTCGCGGTGGCCATCCCGGTGTTCGCCTACGCCAACGTGGGCCTGGCCCTCAACGACCAGGTCCCCGCGGGCCTGCTCGGCTACGGCCTGGGCCTCGGCCTGCTGGCGGGCGTCGCCCACCTCGCGGTGCGCAAGTTCGCCCCGTACGCCGACCCGCTGCTGCTGCCGCTGGCCACCCTGCTCAACGGGCTCGGCCTGGTGTGCATCTGGCGCCTGGACCAGTCGAAGCTGCTGCAGTCCATCGGCCAGGCGGGCGGCAAGGCCACCAACCAGCTCGTCTACACCGCGCTGGGCATCATCCTGTTCGCCGTCGTGCTGATCTTCCTCAAGGAACACCGCACGCTGCAGCGGTACACGTACATCTCCATGGTGGCCGCGCTCGTCCTGCTGCTGCTGCCGCTGGTGCCCGGCCTCGGCGCCGACCTGACCTACGGCGCCAAGATCTGGATCAAGATCGGCAGTTTCACCATCCAGCCCGGTGAGTTCGCCAAGATCGTGCTCGCGATCTTCTTCGCCGGATACCTGATGGTCAAGCGGGACGCGCTCGCGCTCGCCAGCCGCCGCTTCATGGGCCTCTACCTGCCGCGCGGCCGCGACCTCGGCCCGATCCTGGTCGTCTGGTTCATCTCGATCATCATCCTGGTCTTCGAGACCGACCTCGGTACCTCGCTGCTGTTCTTCGGCATGTTCGTGATCATGCTGTACGTCGCCACCGAGCGGACCAGCTGGATCGTCTTCGGCCTGCTGATGTCCGCGGCGGGCGCCGTCGGCGTGGCCACCTTCGAGCCGCACGTCCAGACCCGTGTCCAGGCGTGGCTCAACCCGATGCACGAGTACAAGCTCAGCCGCATGGTGACCCACGACGGCATCCCCCACTCCGACCAGCTCCAGCAAGCCCTGTGGGCGTTCGGCTCCGGCGGCACCCTCGGCAGCGGCTGGGGCCAGGGCCACTCCGAGCTGATCCGCTTCGCCGCCAACTCCGACTTCATCCTCGCCACCTTCGGCGAGGAGCTGGGTCTGGCGGGCATCATGGCGATCCTGCTGGTCTACGGCCTGATCGTCGAGCGCGGCGTACGCACCGCCCTCGCCGCCCGCGACCCCTTCGGCAAGATGCTCGCGGTGGGCCTGTCGGGCGCGTTCGCCCTCCAGGTGTTCGTGGTCGCCGGCGGTGTGATGGGGCTCATCCCGCTGACCGGTATGACGATGCCCTTCCTCGCGTACGGCGGTTCGTCCGTCATCGCCAACTGGGCGCTCATCGGCATCCTGATCCGCATCAGCGACACCGCCCGGCGCCCGGCACCCAGCCCGGCCGCCAACCCCGACGCCGAGATGACGCAGATCGTGCGGCCCGGCGCCACCGGGCCCGACCCGCAGTGAGCGCGGCGGGCGGCGGGACCGTACCTCAGGGTGGGTCCCGCCGGGCCTTCGGCGCGTCCCCGTCCACAGGCAGTGCCCCTAGACTGTGGGCGGCCAAGGACGGGGGCCAGCCCCAGCGACACCGAGAGACCGAAGCGACAGGCGCCCCTGTCAGCTCGTGGAAAGGCCGGACGTGAACAAGCCCCTGCGCCGCATCGCCCTCTTCTGCGGACTGCTCGTCCTGGCCTTGCTGATCCGCGACAACTGGCTCCAGTACGTGCAGGCCGACAAGCTCCGCACCGCGAGCGACAACCGCCGCGTCGCCATCGAGCGCTACGCCGCCCCGCGCGGCGACATCATCGTGGACGGCGAGCCGATAACCGGTTCCGTCGAGACCAAGGCCGGCGACTTCAAGTACAAGCGCACGTACAAGAACGGGCCCATGTGGGCGCCGGTCACCGGGTATTCCTCCCAGGCGTTCGACAGCACCCAGCTCGAGAAGATCAACGACGGCATCCTCACCGGCAACGACGACCGGCTGTTCTTCCGCAACACCCTGGACATGCTGACCGGCAAGCCCAAGCAGGGCGGCAACGTCGTCACCACGCTCAACTCCGCGGCGCAGAAGGCCGCGTACGCCGGGCTGAAGAACCAGGGCGGCAAGGGCGCGGTCGTCGCGCTGGAGCCCTCGACCGGCAAGATCCTCGCGCTGGCCTCGTACCCCTCGTACGACCCGTCGTCCTTCGCGGGTTCCCGTGACGGTGACGCGGCGGCCTGGGCGAAGCTCCAGAAGAAGAGCGACGCCGCCGACCCGATGCTCAACCGGGCGCTGCGCGAGACCTACCCGCCCGGCTCGACCTTCAAGGTGGTCACCGCCGCCGCGGCGCTGGAGAACGGCAAGTACGCCTCGGCCGACCAGAAGACCGACAGCCCGCTGCCCTGGGTGATGCCCGGCACGCAGACCGAGCTGAAGAACGAGGGCAACATCCCCTGCAAGGACGCGACGATGCGGGTCGCGCTCCAGTACTCCTGCAACACCGTCTTCGGCAAGATCGGCGCCGACCTCGGCAACGACAAGATGCTGGAGGAGGCGAAGAAGTTCGGCTTCGACTCCGAGCAGTTCACGCCGATCCGCGCCAACGCCTCGGTGTTCGGCAAGAACATGAACGACTCGCAGACCGCGCTGTCCTCCATCGGCCAGTTCGACACCGCCGCCACCCCGCTCCAGATGGCCATGGTGGCCTCCGCGGTCGCCAACGACGGCAAGCTGATGAAGCCGTACATGGTCGACTCGCTCCAGTCCAACCTGGACCCGGTGGAGAAGTTCGAGCCGGAGGAGATGAGCCAGCCGCTCTCTCCGAGCAACGCGCAGATCCTCCAGTCGATGATGGAGACGGTCGTCAAGGACGGCACCGGTAAGAACGCGCAGATCAACGGCGTGACGGTGGGCGGCAAGACGGGTACCGCGCAGCACGGTGTGGAGAACAGCGAGAACCCCTACGCGTGGTTCCTCTCCTACGCCAAGCTGCCCGACCACAGCTCGCCGGTGGCCGTGGCCGTGGTCATCGAGGACGACAACGCGGTCCGCGACGACATCTCCGGTGGCGGCCTGGCCGCGCCGATCGCGAAGAACGTCATGGAGGCGGTCATCAACTCCAAGAAGTGAACCCGCTCACGTGCCCTTCACATCGCCGCACGTTGCGATACCGGTCCGGTATCGGGTTATCGGCTTGGCCAGGTCACACAGAGCGAGCCGGGTACGGTAGGCCCGGACGGAAGCTCCGGCCGCGCACACCCGTGCCGGGCGGGACCGACGGAGAGGGCTGGTAAGTAGCTATGGAAGAGCCGCGTCGCCTAGGCGGCCGGTACGAGCTGGGCCACGTACTCGGCCGTGGTGGCATGGCAGAGGTCTACCTCGCGCATGACACCCGCCTCGGCCGCACCGTGGCGGTGAAGACGCTGCGCGCGGACCTCGCGCGTGATCCGTCCTTCCAGGCCCGGTTCCGCCGGGAGGCCCAGTCTGCCGCCTCGCTCAACCATCCCGCGATCGTCGCGGTCTACGACACGGGCGAGGACTACATCGACGGGGTCTCGATCCCGTACATCGTGATGGAGTACGTCGACGGCTCCACGCTCCGTGAGCTGCTGCACTCCGGGCGCAAGCTGCTGCCCGAGCGGTCGATGGAGATGACCATCGGCATCCTCCAGGGTCTGGAGTACGCCCACCGCAGCGGCATCGTCCACCGGGACATCAAGCCGGCCAACGTCATGCTGACCCGCAACGGCCAGGTCAAGGTGATGGACTTCGGCATCGCCCGCGCCATGGGCGACTCCGGGATGACGATGACGCAGACCGCGGCCGTGATCGGCACCGCCCAGTACCTCTCGCCGGAGCAGGCCAAGGGCGAGCAGGTGGACGCCCGATCCGACCTGTACTCCACGGGCTGCCTGCTCTACGAGCTGCTGACCGTCCGTCCGCCGTTCGTCGGTGACTCCCCGGTGGCCGTGGCCTACCAGCACGTGCGCGAGGAGCCGCAGCCGCCGAGCGTGTTCGACCCGGAGATCACGCCGGAGATGGACGCGATCGTCCTCAAGGCGCTGACCAAGGACCCGGACTACCGCTACCAGTCGGCCGACGAGATGCGCGCCGACATCGAGGCGTGCCTCGACGGCCAGCCCGTCGGCGCGACCGCGGCCATGAGCACGGTCGGCTACGGCTACGCGGACGACCATGCGACCACCGCGCTGCGGCAGGAGCCGGCCGGGGCGACGACGATGCTCCCGCCGATGAACCCGGACGACGGCGGCTACGGTTACGACGACCGGCCCGACCGGCGGCGCCAGCAGAAGAAGAACAGCAACAACACCTCGACGATCCTGCTCGCGGTCGCGGGTGTGCTGGTGCTGGTCGGCGCGGTCCTCATCGGCATGTGGATGTTCTCCGGCAAGACCGAGAAGCCCTTCCCGGCGCCGAACTTCGTGGGCAACTCCGTCGAGGACGCCCGGAAGATGGCGGAGGCGTCGGATCTGAAGCTGGGTGACATCACGCGCAAGCCGTGTGACGACCAGCCCAAGAACAAGATCTGTTCGCAGACGCCGAGCGAGGGCTCGGACGTCAAGAAGAACGACACCATCGACCTGGTCGTCTCCACGGGCGCGCCCAAGGTGACGATCCCGAGTGTCATCGGGCTCAGCTTCGACGAGGCGCGGGAGAAGCTGGAAGGCGACGACTACCAGCTCACGGTGAAGAAGGAGACCCGCGTCTCCAGCGACACCCCGGACAACGTCGTCGACCAGAACCCCACCGGCGGCAAGCAGGTGCAGAAGGGGTCCACGATCACCCTGATCGTCGCCAAGGCCGAGGAGAAGGTCGCCGTTCCGGACGTCACCGGCAAGTCGTGCGACGAGGCCAAGGCCGCCCTCCAGGAAGCCGGCCTCACCCCGACCTGCAACGACCAGCCCGTGCCCGACCCGGCCCAGAACGGCAAGGTCCAGAGCACCAACCCGCCGGCCGGCACACAGGTCAAGAAGAACACCCCGGTGTCCGTCAATGTCGGCAAGAACGACACCCCGCAGCAGGTGCAGGTCCCGGACGTCACCAAGCAGTCCCTGAAGGACGCCCGCAACACCCTCCAGGGCCTCGGCCTTCAGGTAAACGCCCAGGGACCTGGCGCCGGTGACGAGAAGGCAACCGTCCTCACGCAGAGCGTCCCGCCCGGCACCACGGCCAACAAGGGCGACACCATCACCCTCGTCGTCGCGAGCCAGGGCAACGACGGCGGAGGCGGCCTCGGCGGAATCTTCGGCGGCCAGAACGGCTGACCCCGCTCCGCTCTGATCAACAGACAGTCCCCCGGCACCTGTGGGTGCCGGGGGACTGTCTCGTTTTCCGATCGTGCCCTCATATGCCCGCAGATCGTTACCAGTGCATGATCGACGAGACCGTACTCCTGGAATCCGTGACCCTGCGCACCAGCGTGCTGGACCGCACCGAGGTACTGGACCGGGTGAAGGCCCTCTCCCTGCTTCCGGACGGCCTGCATGTGACGACGGCGATGGTGGCGACCTACTTCGGGGTGACCACCGAGGCTGTGCGCCAACTGACCCGCCGGCATCGGGAGGAACTCTCAGCCAATGGCATGGCCGTCCTACGCGGCGCTGACCTGCGGCAATTCGAGAGTGACAACCTGTCACTCTCGCTCGGAAGTTATCCACAGGCCCGTCGGAGCCTCACGGTCTACTCCCGCCGCGCCGTCCTCAACATCGCCATGCTCCTGCGCGACAGCGAAGTCGCCCGGCAGGTGCGCACATACCTTCTCGATGTGGAGCAGGCGGTCCGTGCCCGGCTCGACGGCCCCGCGCTGGACGACCGTATCGATCAGCGGATCGCGCACGTCCTCGGCAAGACGGTCGTGCCGATGTTCAACGCGCTGATCGAGACCTCGGGCGAGCACCAGCGGGAGCTGGTGGCGATGCGCGACGGAGTGTGGCGGATCGAGCAGCGGTTGCGGACGCATCATGCGCGGTTGCGGAGGCTGGAGGGCGCCAAGAGGTGATCAGCGGAGTTCCGCCGGAGGCGTGCGCTTGTTGTCGACCTTCTCCGTGCGGACCAGTTCGGCCCAGACCACGTACCGGTAGCGGCTCGTGTACACCGGGGTGCAGGTCGTCAGGGTGATGTAGTGGCCCGGCTTGTCCTTGCCGGACTCTTTCGGGACCTGGGCGAGGACGTCGACGTTGTACTTCGAGGTCTCGGGGAGGATCGAGTAGACCTTGTAGACGTACCACTTGTCCTTGGTCTCGAAGACGACCGGGTCGCCCTCGTGGACCTTGTCGATGTTGTGGAACTTGGCGCCGTGGCCGTCGCGGTGGGCGGCGAGGGTGAAGTTGCCCTTCATGCCGGTCGTCGGGAGCGCGGCCTTGGCCGGGTCGGTGTAGTAGCCGGCCACGCCCTCGTCGAGGACGTCGGGAGAGGTGCCCTTCTCCACCAGCACCGCGCCGTTGCGCATCGCCGGGACGTGCAGGAAGCCGATACCGTCCTTGGTGTCCAGCGCGCCGGGACCGGTCGCGGAGTTCGCCCAGTGGTCGCGGACCCGGTCCGCCTGCCGGTCGGCGTGCCGGTCGGCGACGACGTTTGTCCACCACAGCGAGTAGACGACGAACAGCCCGAGCACCACCCCGGCCGTGATGAGGAGTTCCCCGAGGAAGCTGACCGCCCGCGCGATCGGCCCCTGCCCCCGCGGCGGGCCCCCGCCCGTGCCGGACGCGGCCGTGTGCTCTTCGGTGCCGTCGGCGGTCGCTGCCACAGATCCCCTGCCCATGTTCGGCTCTTCGGCTGGTGAGACGGACCGCCGCTACTGGATGAGCGCGTCCGGCTTGCCCTTGCTGCGCGGGCGTTCCTCGACCATCTTGCCCCAGACGATCAGCCGGTACTTGCTGGTGAACTCGGGCGTGCAGGTGGTGAGGGTGATGTACCGCCCCTGTTGGGTGAACCCGGACCCCTGCGGCACCGGATTCAGCACGCTGGTGTTGGACGGCGGAGTCACCGGCAGCATCGACGCCACCTTGTACACGAAGTACTCGTCCTGCGTCTCGACCACGACCGCGTCGCCCGCGACCAGCCGGTTGATGTAACGGAACGGCTCCCCATGGGTGTTGCGGTGCGCCGCGAGCCCGAAGTTGCCGGTCTTGTCGTACGGCATCGCCGTCTTCAGCGGCGCTTCCCCGTAGTGCCCGACCATCCCCTTGTCGAGCACCTTCTTGTTGCTGACGCCCTCCGCGATCGGCGCGACCACGTCCAGCTTGGGAATGTGCAGGATGGCGAACCCCTGCCCCGGCTCGAACACCCCCGGCGCCCGCTTGCCGTTCGCCCAGTCGTCCTGGAGCTGGCTCGTCTCGCTGCCGGCCTCCGCGTGCGCCCGGACGTTGGTCCACCAGAGCTGGTAGGTGACGAACAGCAGCATGACCACGCCGGTGGTGATGAAGAGTTCGCCGACCGCCCGGCTCACCATGACCGCCGCCCCCGGCTTGCGCGCCCGCGCCTGCTGCCGGGCCTCCACCCGCGACAGCGGCCGCGCCGGGCGAGCCGAAGCCGGTGCCCCCTCGCGCCCCCCGCCACGCCGCCCGCCGCCCCGCTTGGCGGCCTTCCTGCGGGCCGCGCGCCCCCCGGTGGCTCCGCCGGGGCCCGAGGCGCCCGCGGAGGCGCTCAGCGAGCCGTACGCGCCCTCCGTGGCGCCGGGCATCCGGAGTGCCATCGTCCGGTCGTCCAGGGGGAGTTCGGGGCCTGCCGCGTACTCGTCGTAGCCGCCGTAATCGTCCACGGCCGGCATCCGTGCCGTCCCCGGATCGCCCGCGCCCACGAACGCCGGACCGTAGGACCCGTACGGCACCCCGCCGTACGCGTCCTCGCGTTCCGGGCGCGGGGTGGTCACGCCGTGGCCCTGCCCACCACCGGGGCGAGCCCCGCCGACCTCGCCACCGCGTCCCGGTCGCCGCACTCGGCGAGCCAGTTGGCCAGCATCCGGTGGCCGTGCTCGGTCAGCACCGACTCGGGGTGGAACTGCACACCCTCGACCGGGAGTTCACGGTGGCGCAGCCCCATGATGATCCCGTCCTCGGTGCGGGCGGTGACCTCCAGATCGGCGGGCACGGTGGCCGGCTCGGCGGCCAGCGAGTGGTACCGGGTGGCGATGAACGGCGTCGGAAGGCCCGCGAAGACGCCCCGGCCCTCGTGGATCACCGGCGAGGTCTTGCCGTGCAGCAGCTCGGGCGCGCGGTCCACCACCCCGCCGTAGGCGACCTGCATCGACTGCATGCCGAGGCAGACCCCGAACACCGGGACACCGGTCGCCGCGCAGTGCCGGACCATGTCCACGCAGACCCCGGCCTCCTCGGGCGTGCCCGGTCCGGGCGACAGCAGGACGCCGTCGAAACCGTCCTGGGCGTGCGCGGTGGTCACCTCGTCGTTGCGCAGCACCTCGCACTCGGCGCCGAGCTGGTACAGGTACTGGACGAGGTTGAAGACGAAGCTGTCGTAGTTGTCGACGACGAGAATCCGGGCGCTGCTCACTGGTTGTCCACCGTCACATCGTTGAAGGGCAACAGCGGTTCCGCCCACGGGAACACGTACTGGAACAGGACGTAGACCGCGGCCACGACGAGCACGAGCGAGATCAGTGCCCTCACCAACGCGTTGCCCGGCAGATGCCGCCAGATCCAGCCGTACATGCCGTCCCTTCCGTTCCTCCACGGCTCCTGACTCACGCCGTACGGCACCAGACTAACGGCGCCGGGTCCGTCACCGGCGTGCCTGGAGCACACCTGGACTTACGGGGCCGGGCGCCGATCCCCTCAATGACGGGCGGAACGGTTTCGCGCCGCGAACAAGCGGTCGGCGGGTGAGCTGCGGCTACTGCGCGGGCGTCGCGTAGTGCAGGTCGACGGTGCCGGTGTAGCCGGGCAGCGTGACGGTGCCCTCGTCGGCGACGTCCCAGCCGAGGCCGTAGACATTGACGTACACCATGTAGTTCTGGATCGCCTTGCTCGCGGCCAGCGCCTGCTTCAGCCGGTCCGGGTCGCCCACGGCGGTGATCTTGTACGGGGGTGAGTAGACACGGCCCTGGAGGATCAGGGTGTTGCCGACGCAGCGGACCGCGCTGGTGGAGATCAGCCGCTGGTCCATGACCTTGATCCCCTGGGCGCCGCCGTGCCACAGCGCGTTGACGACCGCCTGGAGGTCCTGCTGGTGGATGACCAGGTAGTCGGGCTGCGGCGGGGGATAACCGGGGAGCTTGGCGGTGGCGTTCGGCGGGGCGTCGTTGAGGGTGACGGTGACGGCCTTGCCGGTGAGCCGCTCGGTGCCCGCGCTCTTCTCCAGTCCGCCGAGCCGCCGGTCCTGGGCGCGGGTGCTGCCGTCGTCGCCCTCGGCGAGCGACTCGACTCTGTGCCGCAGTGTGGCGTTGGACTCGTCCAGGCCCTGGTTCTTCCGGCTGCGCTCCTGGATGAGGTCCGACAGCTTCAGCAGCGAGGTGTCGGTACGCAGGTCGGTGCCCTTGGCGGTGTTGAAGCTGGTGACGAAGAGAAGGCCGGCCAGAGCGAAGACACCGGCGGTGAGAATCCGCACCGGCCGGAAACGGGGACGACGGGCGGGCGCGGAACCCATTGCTCCCGTCCCTGGGGAGTCGGCAGAATTGCTCAACGTACCCTTATCTCCTTCGGCGCCGCGGAAGCACTACGCTAACGGACGTCCGGGGGAGCGCTCGGTGTGCCCTTGCCAGTCCCCTTGTACGCTGCCCCGAGCTCGACCCAGACACCTGCGCGGTCACGCAGCGCATCGACAGGAGAGACCTTCGTGCCGAAGTCACGTATCCGCAAGAAGGCCGACTACACGCCGCCGCCCGTCAAGCAGGCGCAGGCCATCAAGCTCACCAACAGCGCCTGGGTCGCGCCCGTCATGCTGGCCATGTTCCTCATCGGCCTGGCGTGGATCGTGGTGTTCTACGTGACCGACGGCTCGCTGCCGATCGACAGCCTGGACAACTGGAACATCGTCGTCGGCTTCGGCTTCATCGCGGCGGGCTTCGGCGTCTCCACCCAGTGGAAGTGACCGGGCCCCGAGCCCGGTTCCGGCGACCTCTGCCCACGGCCCTCCACTGAGTTATCCACAGGCCAACGAAGTATCCACACCCCCCTGGGGAAAAGGAATACGATCTGTGGATAACTAATCCCCGGTTGACGCCGGAAACACCATCCGACGACCGGCGCTCCACCTGATGCCCCCTGCCTGACCTGCGGATTCACATCCGAGCGGCAGGGGGCACGGTTGTTCCCGCACCGTATGCACAAGATCGGGCACAGACTGTGGACAACGGTTCGGGCTCAGGTGAGCTGGAGGGTTCTCACCAGGGTGAGAACGGCCACCACCACGAGCACCAGCGCACACGCCCCGTACTGGATCAGCGCCCGCCGCTCGCGCGGGGCGTGGATCATCGCGTACCCCACGACGACACCGGCGACGAGCCCGCCGATGTGCGCCTGCCAGGCGATGCCCGGCACCCCGAACGTGATGATCAGGTTGACCACCAGCAGCACGATGACCGGCCGCATGTCGTACCGGAGGCGGCGCAGCAGGACGGCGGTGGCGCCGAACAGGCCGAAGATCGCACCGGAGGCGCCCAGTGAGGGCTGGTTGGGCGCGGCCAGCAGATAGGTCAGCGCGCCGCCGGCCAGGCCGCAGACCAGGTACAGCGTGAGGTAGCGGGCGCGGCCGAGGGCGCCTTCCAGCGGGCCGCCGATCCACCACAGACTGAGCATGTTGAAGAGGATGTGCACATAGCCGCCGTGCAGGAACATCGAGGTCAGCAGGCGGTACCACTGGCCCTCGGCGACGCCCTGGATGCCGGTGAGATGGGGGGCGTAGGCCCGGCCGATCAGGTCGAGCTGGTTGGTGAAGACGTCGCCCAGGGAGAGCTTCACCAGGAAGAGGGCCAGGTTCAGCCCGATGAGGACCTTGGTGACCAGGCGGGGGTCGCGGGTGAGGGTGCCGCCCGCGAGGGTGCGGGGGCGGTTGTCGGCCGGGGCGGGAGCGGCGTCGCCCGAGCCGGGGGTGCCGCCGCGCACACAGTCGGGGCACTGGAAGCCGACGGAGGCGTCGACCATGCACTCGGGGCAGATCGGCCGGTCGCAGCGGGTGCAGCGCACGCCGGTCTCGCGGTCCGGGTGCCGGTAGCAGACGGGCACGCTGCGGGCGCCCGGGGCGTCGGCCGCTGCCTGGTCCATGAGATCCCCTTCGTCCCTCGCGTCGTCCGTCGTCACTCCGGGAGCGCGGCACCGCTCCCGCCCATCCTTACGGACGAGCGGGGCATTTGGTTCCCTGTGCGGGACTCACCGGCCGCCGGTCAGCTCGCGGTCTTCTCCACGACCACGGACTCGATCACCACGTCCTCGACCGGGCGGTCGTTGCGGCCGGTGGGGACGGCGGCGATGGCGTCGACGACCTTCTGGCTGGCCAGGTCGGCGACCTCGCCGAAGATGGTGTGCTTGCGGTTCAGCCAGGTGGTCGGGGAGACCGTGATGAAGAACTGCGAGCCGTTGGTGCCCGGCCCGGCGTTGGCCATCGCGAGCAGGTAGGGCTTGTTGAAGGACAGGTCGGGGTGGAACTCGTCCGGGAACTGGTAGCCGGGGCCGCCGATGCCGGTGCCGAGCGGGTCGCCGCCCTGGAGCATGAAGCCACTGATCACCCGGTGGAAGGTGGTGCCGTCGTAGAGCGGGTCCGTGCTCTCGACGCCGGTCCCCGGATGCTTCCAGGAGCGCTCGCCCTGGGCCAGCTCGACGAAGTTCTTGACCGTGGCCGGCGCGTGGTTCGGGAACAGCCTGATCTTGATGTCGCCGTGGTTGGTCTTCAGGGTGGCGTAAAGCTGCTCGGCCACGATCTGCCTTCCGTTGTCTTTCCGTTCGCCCCCGATCCTCGCACGCTCCGGGCGGCCCGGAACCGGACGGGTGACGGCGAGTTCGGCCCGTATGGGCGGCGCCCGGCGGCGAATCGTGGCAGGGTCGTGTGCGGGGGCCGGTTGCCCGGAATTTCACCGCTTCGCCATAGATCGGCACCCGTATGCCCGTCCACACATGCTGTGTGGGCCACCGACAGGCATGATCCGTAACAGTGTGGACAGTCGAAATACCGTACGCCACCGAGGAGGAGGTTCCCGTGACCCGCATCGACAGCGTGCGCGCCGCGACCGGTTCGGCCAAGGACAGCGTGCTGCACGCAGCGGACGTGGTGGCGCCTTATGCCGACACGGCCAAGGAGCGTGCCGCTCATTACACGCAGGAGGCACGTGTACGGCTGGCGCCCGTGGTCTCGCAGGCGGCCGACCAGGCCCGTCTTCAGTACGACGCCAAGCTCGCCCCGCAGGTGGAGCGAGCGCTCTCCCACGTACCGCCGAAGGTCGATCAGGCAGCGCAGGACGCCGCCAAGCTGACCCGCAAGGCCGCCAAGCAGGCGGCGCAGTACTCCCGCCCCAAGATCGAGCAGGCCGTGGCCGCCGCCACCCCGGTGTACGACGAGGCCGCAGCGCGCAGCGCCGCCGCCCTGGTCGCACTGCAGGGCAATGTCTCGGCCAAGGAGATCAAGAAGCTGGCCCGCCGCAACGAGCGCCGCGGCCGCACCGGCCGGGCGCTGAAGTACGTGGCCCTGGCCAGTCTGCTCGCGGGCGGCGCCTACGCCGTCTGGCAGTGGTGGGACCGCCAGGCCAACCCGGACTGGCTGGTCGAGCCCCCGGCCGCCACGGAAATGCCGGACTCCGCCCGCCTCCACTCGGTCGACGGCACCGGCCCCTCCGTCCTGGACCCGGAGGTCCAGGCAAAGCAGGTCGAGGACGACGTCGAGGGCGACGAGAACCGGTGATCTGACGTCCCAAGTCACGGGCACCGCACGCCGTTTCACGTGAAACGGCGCCCGCGATACCCGAGCCCCCGTCCCCACGGTGGCACGAGAAAACCCCCTCCGCACTGCGTTTTCGCAGGTCGGAGGGGGTTTTCGTTGTGGAGCCTAGGGGAGTCGAACCCCTGACATCTGCCATGCAAAATCACATGCGCCCTGGTGCGGGTTTCGCCGAGTCTCACCGAGTGGCTCCGAGTGCAGGTCAGCGAGCTGCACGGCCCATCTCCTCCGCAACACCCGGTTCCGCCGAGACTCGCCGAGGGGGGTTTGTGGAATCGATGTGGACTCCCGGCCCGTCAGGCGTCATGAGACAACCCGCAGATGGCGAGGGCCGCCACCCCCTTCGAGCGCCGCGCGCAGCCGGTCCGCGGCCCCCTCGGTGCCGTGCGTGTACAGCCACGTCACCCGGCCCCCTCGCTCCTGACCGAGGAAGAGCTGTACTTCCTTCTCGGAGACGCCGGCCGCGTGCAGACGACTGGCCACCGCGTGGCGGTAGTCGTGGATGCGCGGCCAGTACTCCTCGCGGCCGGTCACGGGGTCCTTGATGAGCCGCGCCAATCCCACTTCCTTGATCGCCGGAATCCAGATCCGGCGCCGGAAGTTGTTCCCCCGCAGCGCCCCATCCAGCGTGACCCGCTCGCCCTTCAGGAGCCGGGACTCCCCCGCCATGGGACCACGGAACACCAGCTCTTCCGGGCGCAACCCGTCGGACACGTCACTCCTGGCGGTCGACGCCGGCAGGCGCTCCAGCATGAGGCGGGCCGCTTCCACCGCCACCTCGGTGAGCGGCACCGTGCGGTACCCCGCCAGCGTCTTGGGCATGGCCTGTCGGACGATGGTGCCCTTGTCGTCCACGAGGATGTGCCGCACATCTGCGGCCCCTGCGTCCAGGTCCAGGTAGCAGGCGCGCAGCCCGGCGATTTCCCCCCACCGCATGCCGGTCTCGTGGGCGAAGTCCACCAGCGGCCGGTACCAAGCGGGGATGGCCTCGCGGATCTGCGCGTACTGCTCCTCGGTCGGTGGCCGGAGTTCGTCCGGGTGCCGGGCGGGCGAGGCGACCGTGATGGTCACCGCGTCCAGCGGGTTCTTCGGGATGCGCTCGTCCACCACCGCGTCCCGCAGCATGGCCCGGAACAACTCGCGGACCTTGACCTGCGTTGCGTGCCCGCGGACCTCTGTCCGCATCCATGCCTGCACCTCGGTGGTGCGGATCGAGTTCAGCTTCCGCCGGCCCCACTTCGGTTCGATGTGGGCGGTCCAGGAGGACAGCTTGCGGTTACGGGTGGTGGGCCGCTCGGGTTCGTGGCCCGGCCACCACTCCTGCCACCAGGCGGCGAGAGTGATCTCCCCGCGCTTCGGGTCCAGGTAGCTGCCGGCCCGGACGGACTCCCGGACCTTGTCCAGGAAGGCGTCGGCCGCGCCCTTCTTCGGGAAGTTCTTCGCCTTCTGCTGGCCGTTGGCGTCGCGGTAGCGCGCCTGCCACGAGCCGAGGCAGTCGCGCCGCTTCTTCCGGTCGCCGTACTGCTCGGGCGGGTATGCCTCCACGCAGTGCTGGCAGCCGCAGCTCTTGGAGCGGAGCTGCCGCGGGTTGTTCGTCGCCCTACGAGGCATCGTGCCCCCTCCTCGTCTGGTGCTGGTCAGGCCCCAAGGTTGATCACCTCGTGTCGTCGCTGGATGGGGATGCGGGGGCCCAGCGTGATGGGGTCCCCGCACCAGCAGACTGCACTGAACGAGGGCTGCTCGACATCGAGTCGGAGCAGTACGGCCTGAAGGGCTGACATCGCGTAGACGCGCCACTCGCGGAAGTGGGCAGGGAGGGTGATCACCTGCCGGTCAGCGTCATACGGATCGCTGATGGCCTGACGCGGCGCGTACTCGACACGGATGCACATGGGCGCACACTCCCCCAGCGATAGATGCACGTGTGACTGGTGCACGCTGGCGGGGGAGAACGTCAGCAGCGTGAACGACCGTACCTGCTGACGGGTGAATATGCGACCACTCTGCGCACGCGAATGAGGCAGGGGCGATGTGCGGACGTGCAGGCCGGAGTGCCCCCCGGCTACCGCTCGTTGCTGTCTGCTACTGCACTGGCCTGGATGAGCAGCATCTGCTGCTGCTCCTCGGTGAGTCGGTCGAAGACGCCGAGCAGGGCCTCGCGGTCATCGGCGCTGAGCGGGGCGGGCGCCCTCTTTCCGATCGCTGCAAAAAGCCTGGCCTCGGTGAAGTGGGGGAACTCCGCAGCGAGCCGGCGGATCGCGGCGGCTCGGGGGCTCGCCTTGCCGTGGGCCCAGTTGTTGACCGTGGATACGTGGCTGCCGATGCGGCGGGCGATCTCGCTGTCGCTCGCGCCGTAGTGACTCTTCAGCTCGGCAAGCACCTGAGCGAAGGTCTCCGCAGGATTCTGGGGGGTATCCACGCACGCAAGATTGCCGCCGTCTTCTACTTTTCGCAAGCGAAAGTAGAAGCGTTGGCGCGAACTTGGCGGCGCGCGTTCTCCCCGCTACGCGCCGTTGTGCAAGGACTATGCCACCCGACTAGAACACACGTTCGCCTCGCGTGTCCAACACCCCAGAACTCGGCGAGTCTCGGCGAACCGCTTGACTCTCTTCGATTTCGAAAGTAGAAATATCGAAGACACCCCAGCCGGGGTGATCCAGCCACACAGGCCCGAGGTCCCATCTATGCCCAAGCTGCACCGCAAGGACGACGGCCGGCCCATCCGGGCCGCCATGGACCGCGCCGGACTCTCCATCCCCGCACTCGCTGAGGCGACCAAGAGGGTGGACCCGGCCGGGAAGGGCGTCAGCCCGGCGACCGTCGGACACCTCGTGGGGCAGGGCAAGACGGCACGCGACAACTGCGAGCTGCGCACGGCCTGGCTCGTCACCGAAGCACTGCACCGGGAGACGAGCACCCCCCTCCAGGACCTCTTCGCCATGCCCACAGGTTCGACTTCGAATATCGAAAGGTCAAGGTCTGATGCCGAAGAAGAGTGACCGCCGCGTCGTCGCCCTCCCGGCCGGCCTCATCCCCCTGCTGACCCAGCGCGAGATCGAGACGTACTACGGCGTCTCGGACTGGACCGTCCTCCAGTGGATCGAGCAGGGGATGCCGGAAGAGCCCTTCGCGGGCCGCGGCCGGCGCTTCTCCCTCGCCAAGTGCGAGGCGTGGCACGCCGAGCAGTCCGGGGCCGCCGACCGCGAGTCGGTGCCCGAGTACGCCACGGCCTGACCCACCCCCAGACGCGCCGAAGGGCCGCCCGCTTTGACCGGCCTGGCGACCCAACGACCGGCGCCCCTACCAATCCAGAAAGAGAGGCCACCGATGGCCCTGGACTCTACCGTCCGCCCGCTCTCGGAGTTGACGGACCTGATGGCGCAGACCAGTGACAACCGCATCGCGGTGGAGTCGCTGCTCGACTACACGCCGCTGCCCGCCCCGACCCTGATCGCCCGTGCCGAGGCCGTGTTCATCACGGTCGCCGACGTGGACGACCTCGGCCTGTGGCTGAACGAGCTGGGCGGGAAGGTGCACCGCACGTCGGCGGGTGACGGCCTGGAGCTGTGGACGCTGCTGACGCTGACCCCGCCGTCCCGCCGCCGGGGCCGCGTGCCGGTCCGGGTGTCGGTGCCGGTTCCGGCGGGCGAGCTGGTCATGGACTACATCCGCGCGGCGGTGGCGGCATGAGCGAGACGCCGATGACGCTGGAGCAGCGCGAGCAGATTGCCGCCCTGATCGGCGACGCGAAGCCCGCCACGACTGGTCTGGTTCAGCAGACGGCGAAGTCCGTCCACGACCGGGCCGTCCACGAGCACCCCACGTGGGAAGACCTGTACTGCCTCAACCTCGTGTCCTGGATGGGCGAGCGGATGGGCCCGGTGCTCCGTCGCCTGCTCGACGCCGAGGCTCGGGTCGCCGAGCTGGAGGCCGAGCGGCACACGACGAACGAAGCCCTGTCCGACGCGGCGGAGACGCTGCGGGCGAACCGGGACCGCATCGCCGAGCTGGAGGCCGCGCCGACCACGGTCTACCGCGCCGAGCACCCGGACTCCGGGATCACCCTCGGCCACTACGGCACCGGGGCCGCCGCCCGTGCTCACTGCGAGGCCGAGGAACGGCGCGCGTGGTCGTCGTCCAGCGATCTCCGCTTCGACTGGATCGAGGACGACGAGGACCGCGTCGCCGAGCTGGTTGTCACCGCCGGGCAGAACGAGGAGTCCACCACCGGCTACATCGTCACGGCCCTGGAGCTGGCCTCCGAGTACGACGAGGGGGCCGACGCGTGATCACCCTCGCCTTCATCCTCGCCGCGCTGTTCCTCTACCTCCTCGGCTCGATCGCCGTGGTCCGGGGGTGTGAGCGATGACCCCGCGCATGTACGACGCCGACGAGCCCGAGGACATGGACGTTCCGGACCAGGTCGCCTACGAGGACACGGGCCGTCCGTGGGCCGCGCGTGCGATCAAGCACCCGTCGCACGCCGCCACCCGCCGCTACCTCGCGGCCAACCCTCTGCCCGTGCAGCAGGAGAGGCGGTCCGCGTGAGCGACTTCTTCCAGCCTGGCCGTACGTACGCGTACGACGCCAACGGCTTCACCGCTCCCGAGCTCGTGACCTTGTTCCAGGTCGTGGCCGACACCGCCCACCCGGAGACCGGCCAGCGCATGGCGTTCGGCTGGATTCGCACCGCCGAGGACGTGGCCTGGTCGCCGTATGCCGAACCGACCGACGAGTGGCCCAAGTGCTGGACCGACGTGACGACCGAGGAGCAGAGCAGCCGCCCGGCGGCCGACGCCACTCCCGGACTGACCGAGCGGCAGACCCGCCTCCTCGACGCGATCCGCACCCACGAGGGCCAGTGGACCACCAGCCGAGCGCTGTCGCTCTACGCCCTCACCGACCCCGGCGTCGTCCAGCGCGGCACCGCCCGCCGCGACCTCGACGCGCTCCACCGGGCCGGACACCTCGTGCTCGTGGACGAGCCCGACAACAAGCACTACGTGCTGCACAGGAAGGACGGCCGCTGATGACCGGCCCCGAGCACTACCGCGAGGCCGAGCGCCTCCTCCGCATGGCCCACCGCTTCACCTACGGGGACGGCGCGGACGCGACCGTGGGCGCCGCGCTGGCCGCCGAGGCGCAGGCCCACGCCACCCTCGCCCACGCCGCTGCCACCGCGCTGTCCGCCCCGACCGCCGGGCACGACAACGCCGGGCTGACCGAGACGGAGTGGGACGCGTGGGCCTCGGCCGCCGCGACCACCCCCGAGCCCATCGTGGTGGACGGAGACGACGCCTGATGACGACCGTCGCGCAGGCCGGGGCGACCGCCGCCCCGGCCGCCGGCCCGGAGCCCATCACCGAGCCCGGCATCTACGACATGGACAACGAGACGTACCACTCCCACCGGTACGCCCTCTCCTCCAGCGGCGCCCGCAAGCTGATCGAAGCGAGCCCCGCGCACTTCCGATACGAGCAGGACCACCCGCAGCCGATTAAGAAGATCTGGGACATCGGCAACGCCGCCCACCGCCTCGTGCTCGGCAACGGGCCCGACCTCGTCCGCATCGACGCCGACGAGTGGCGGACGAAGGCGGTCAAGGAGGAGGTCGCGGCCGTTCGCGCCGAAGGGGGCGTCCCCCTGAAGCCCAGCGAGTGGGACCAGGTGCACGAGATGGCCAACGCGCTGCGCCGACACCCCGTCGCCTCCCTCCTGTTCGACCCCGAGCACGGCACCCCCGAGCGGTCCCTGTTCTGGCGGGACGACCGCACCGGGGTGATGCGCCGGGCCCGGCTCGACTGGCTGCCGAACCCGCGCTCAGGACGGCTGATCATCCCCGACTACAAGACCTGCGTCTCGGCCAAGCCCGAGCGCCTGGAGCGGGTCATCGATGACCTCGGCTACCACCAGCAGGACGACACCTACCGGTCCGCCTGCCACGCCCTCGGCATCGCCGACGAGACCAGTGCGTTCGTCTTCGTCTGCCAGGAGAAGACCGCCCCCTACGTGATCACCGTGATCGAGGTGAACGCGACCGCCCGGCGGATCGGCGCCGCCCGCAACCGGCGCGCCCTGGAGACCTTCGCCCACTGCACCGCGACTGGCTACTGGCCCGGCTACAGCGACGACGTGGTGCCCGTCGCCCTGCCCGGCTGGGCCGAGACCCGAGACACCCTGGAGTACCTGTGAACTACCCGGTAGAGCAGCAGCAGTTCGCCGTGCCGCCCGCGCCGGCTCCGACGTTCGTCGGGCAGGGCACCGCCGTGGAGCAGTCCCGCGCGGTCGCCGAGGTCCAGGCCGCCGTCGTCGTCGCCCGGCAGTTCCCTCGCAACGAGGCCATGGCCGTGCAGAAGATGCGGACCGGCTTCGCGCAGCACAGCCTCGCCGTCCGCTCCTTCTTCCGGTTCAGCCGGGGCGGCTCCAACGTCTCGGGCGAGACCATCCAGTTCGCCAAGGAGCTGGCCCGCTGCTGGACGAACATCCACTACGGCGTGCACGAGCTGCGCCGTGACGACGCGGCCGGCGAGTCCGAGATGCAGGCGTGGGCGTGGGACCTGGAGACCAACGAGCGGGCGTCCACGACGTTCATCGTGCCGCACTCGCGCTGGACGAAGTCCAACGGCTCCTCCCGGCTGGAGGACCCGCGCGACGTGTACGAGAACAACAGCAACAACGGCGCCCGCCGCCTCCGGGAAATGATCTTCTCCGTGCTGCCGGACTGGTTCCGGGAGCAGGCCAAGGAGATCGCTACCAACACGGTGGAGAAGGGGCAGGGCAACAAGCCCCTCGCGCAGCGCATCGCCGACTGCATCGCCCACTTCGAGGGCCTCGGCGTCACCGTCGAACAGCTTGAGGAGAACCGCAACCGCGACTCCAACAAGTGGACCGGTCTGGACCTCGGCCAGCTCCAGATCATCTCGGAGTCGATCCGCCGCGGCGAGGTCACCGTGGACGAGGAGTTCCCGCAGCAGCGGGTGACCGCCGGGGAGATCCGCCAGCAGCACGAGCAGCAGGCGAGCCGACCGGCCGCCAGTGAGCCGGGCGCCGAAGGCGCGCAGTGGCCGGCCGCGCGGCAGGCGGGATCGGGGGCCGAGTCGTGAGCCTCCGTACCCTCCTGCGGCAGCTCCGCCGCCCCGGCTCCGGTCGCCGCCGCGCGACCGGCCCGCAGCCCACCGACCAGACCGTCACCATGCTCCGCCCCGTCGACGCCCTGGTGACCGACGAGGCGTGGTGCCCGGCCGAGCAGCAGGTCACGTTGCACGCGTTCCTCGCGCTCGGCGGCCGGATCTGCTGGACGTGCCGTCACCTCACCATGACGCCCGTCCCGCCCGGAGGTGCCGAGTGAACACCCCGGCCCTGTTCAACCCGGAGCGTCCGGCCACCCCTGCGGTGGCCGGGCCCCGGCCCGCCCCGTTCGTCATCGCCCTCCCTGTCGGGCTGGACCTGATCAACTCCAACCAGCGGATGCACGAGAAGGCCCGCGCCCGGCTCACGAAGAAGATCCGCGCGGCAGCGTTCGAGGCAGTCAGCGAGTGCCCGTCCCTCATGGACGCCCTCGCCGCCGCGAAGCCGGGCGTCCTCTTCCGGCGGGCTCACATCCTCGGCGTGCTGAACCCGTCCACGTACGGCCGCCGCCGCGACCCGGCGAACTGGTACCCGTCGTTTAAGGCGGCCGTGGACGGACTCGTGGACGCCGGCCTGTTCGAGGACGACGACCACACCCGCGTCATCGGCCCCGACATGCGCCTCGGCCGCGTCGTCAAGGGCGGGCAGATCGTCCTCGTAGTGCAGGGCCTGGAGCCCGGCGAGGACCCCCTCGGCTACCAGGCGGTGACCTCATGAAGGTTCGCGCCGACATCGCCGAGCTGCTGTACGCCGGCCACTCCGACAGCGCTATCGCCCGACAGCTCGGCGTCGACCGGACGGCCACCGTGGCCCCGGCCCGTGCGGCCCTCGGGCTGCCGAAGGCTAAGCGCGGCCCGAAGGCGTCCGCCAGCGCGGAAGACCTGTTCTGGCGCCGGGTCAAGCCGACCGACGACGGCCACATGGAGTGGACGGGTTCCCACGTTGGCCGAACTCCGGCCCTGCGCTACGACGGTAGAAACCTGACGGCCTGCTCGATCGCCTACCGCATCGCCAACGGCCGCCCCGCTGACGGGCAGGCGCGGCCGTCCTGTGGGCGCGACCACTGCGTGATGCCGGGCCATCACGCCGACCGGATCGACCGGGCCCACGCCCGAGCCCGCTCGAAGGTCGTCCAAGCGTGGGCGCGGGGGCTACGACGGGCCGGCCGTGCGCGTGAGCGCGAGCGGGAGAAGCGCGTGGACGCCCTGTACGCCGGCATCTTCGGGGCGGCGGCATGACCCCCCGGCAGCGGCGCCGAGCCCCGCCAGCCGAGCCCGGATACCAGCCGGGCCAGCTCCTCGACTGGCGCGACGCCCGGCACTGGTCGGCACGCGAACTCCCCTGCCGCTACTGCGGCTTCCCGACCAACCTCCGCGACACCCGCATGAAACCAGCCCACAAGGTGTGCGCCGAGGACGCGCTCGCCATGCAGGCCGCCGAAGCACAGGCCGCCTACCACCCGAGAGGAACCCTGTAATGCCGAAGCTCGGACCCGCCGAAGTCCCCGAGGTCAAGCTCGACGGCGCCGCCGTACCCATCGAAGCGTCGATGTCCCGCGAGCTGCGCCGCGCCCTCTTCGAGAAGCCCGGCCGCACCGTCTACGCGATCGTCGCCCTCACCTCCAAGTCCTACACCGGGCACGCCGAGGGCGAGGACAAGAAGCCGCAGGTCAAGTTGCGGGTGACCGAATGCGAGGTCGCCCGCACCGACGAGGACGCCCTCGCGCTCGCCGACGCCAAGGCAGCCATGTACCGCGGCCGGCAGATGGACGGAACGCTGGACGAGGTCGGAGAGGGCCCGATGCGGCCCGAGACGCAGCTCGCCGAAATCACGGCCAACCACCCCAGCGATGCCGAGCTGAAGGCGCACAAGCGGGCTGCCGAAGAGCGCCGCCGCGGCGAGTACGTCCGCTAACCCCACCGCCCCGGGACGGCCCCACACCGTGCCGTCCCGGGGCCACCGGCCCCCAGCCACACCGCACCCGAGAGAAGACCGAGTTGAGCACTGAGGAGCAGGCCACCGCCCCCGGCAGCGTGCCGAACGCGTACGGCAACGCACTGTCGTGGAAGTGGACACGGCAGATGTCCGCGTACCTGCGCCGGTCCGGCCTGCCCCTGCTCCTGTGCCAGCTCCGCAACCTCGCCGCCGCCTCCGGAGAGATCGCGTTCAGCGGGGACCGCAAGCCCATCCGTATCCAGGACATCGCCAAGGCCGCGTGCTGCGACGAGAAGGACGCACGCCGCTACATGGAGGCCGCGATCCGGGCCGGCGTCGTCCGCGTCCTCGGCGAGCGGAAGCGGGGCAAGGCGACCCGGTACGCGCTCATCGTGACCCCGTTCCCGGACTGGCAGGCGGCTGAGGATCACCTCCGGTCGACCGCCCGGAAGCGGGCTCCGGGGTGGGAGTCGACCACCGGAAGTTCGGGGGACAGAGACCCGAACCAGTTCGGGGGACAGCGCCCGGAACTTACCGCCGGTACGCCGGAAGAAGTTCGGGGGACAGCGCCCCGTATGAGTTCGGGGGACAGCGCCCCGAACGGTTCGGGGGACAGCGCCCCGAACAACCCAGGGGGGTACCCATGGGGTTCCCAAGACGGGGCTGAGGTTGTTTCCCAACCTCAGGTGGATGGGCCCCCCGAAGAGCAATCCGAATCCCAGGAACAGCACCACGACGGCCACGCCGACACCCCGGACTCGGACAACCACACCACCTGGACTCGCTGCCGCTTCTGCCGCCGCCCGATCCTCCCGGACCCACAGCGCCCCGGCCGCACCATCCACGCCCGCTGCGAGCCCTACGCCGAGCAGGCCGCAGCCCACCCGGAGAGGCACAGCGCATGACCGTCGCCGCCCTCCGCCGCCTCCTCGAGGAAATCGACACCCAAGGCGGCCCCGAAGCCGCCCGCTCTGGCCACCTCCGCCTCGCCGACACCGAAGGAGTACCCACCGCCATGACCACCGCGCTCGCCACCGCACAGGCCCACCCGCCCATCCCCCAGCCGCTCATCACCGTCCGCACACCCGCCACCGACACCGAACCGGAGCGGCTGCCCGTCGGCCAGCTCCTCGCCTGGGGCGACCAGCACAACGACCCCGACATCCAGGACCAGGCCGCCCGCGCCCGAGCCGCCCTCGTGGGCCTCCGCCAGCGCTACGTCGCCGACCGCGAACTCACCGCCCTCGAAAACGAGGAGGAGCAGCTCGCCCGCCGCCTCGAGGAGATCCGCACCCGCAAGGGCGAACTGGCCCCGGCTAAGCCGAAGAAGAAGACGCAGCGCGACTACGAGCCCGCAGAAGTCCGCGCCTGGGCCAAGGCGAACAGCGTCGACTGCCCGGCCCACGGCCGCGTCCCCAAGGCCGTCGTGGACGCCTGGCGCGCCACGCAGACCCACACCGAGCAGCAGTCCACCCCCGCCTGACCTGCACTCCAGCCAACCGCCCCAGCACCAACACCCCCCGGGGGTATCGATGACCAGCGACTTCAGCCGCCTTGTGGCCGCCACTCCCGGCCTGCCCTGCCGTCCCGACCCGGCCCTGTTCCACAGCGACTACCCGCCGGACCGGCGCCGGGCGCAGGGCCTGTGTGCCGGCTGCCCGCTGCTAGCGGCGTGTGAGGCGTACGCGGTGGCCTCGGGTCAGGTGTGGGGGGTGTGGGGCGGGCGGGACTTCACGGCGGTGGTGACGTACTGCGGGACGGAGCGCGGCCACCAGATCCACGTGCGCAACGGGGAGGCGGCGTGTGGGCCGTGCCGGGAGGTTCATGCCCGGCGGCTGGAGCGGGCCCGCCGTGCCCAGCTGGCGATCGAGCACGCGAAGGGCGGCACGGTCCGCGGCTACGACATCCACCTGCGGCTGGAGGAGGTGGCGTGCGGGCTGTGCAAGGCGGCGAGCCGGGAGAAGTCTCGGCAGCGCCGGGAGCAGGCGCGGCGGGGGCTCCAGCGTCCGCGTACCGCCTCCCCGGCCTCCGGGTCCACCGCCACGCTGCCGGGCGCTCAGGCGGGCGTACACGGCCTCGCTGCTGCCAGTTGACCAACCATCACCGAGGAGACCGACATGGAGCACACCGACGCGCCCACGCTGCGCGATCACGTTGCTGACGCCCTGCGCCCGTGGCTGCTTGGCGCCGACGAGGCGGACGTGGAGCACGCTGCCGACGCGGTGCTGGCCAAGCTGCCCCCGCCCGTGGACCGGGCCACCGTCCTGCGTGAGGCCGCCGACGCGCTGGACGAGTCCGACACCCTGCGGGACCTGACGGACGACCACATGGCCGACGTGAACGCCGCCGCGAACGAGCTGCGCCGCATGGCCGACGAGGCCAGCCGATGAGACACCTCACCACCGCCCTCACCACGGCCTACGCCCTCACCGCCGCCGCGCTCATCCACAGCGGCCTCACCGCCGCACAGCAGGGCGCGCCCGGCCACGCCGCGCTCTGCGCCGCCACCGCCATCCTGCTCGGCCTCGGCATCGTCCACCACGCCTACCACCGCGACCAGTTGCGCACCGCCCTCGCCCACCTCGAGCGCGCCATACGGCCGACGGGCCCGAGCGAGCAGCAGCTCGCCGACGAGGCCGCCCTCGGCTGGCACGCGCTGGCCATGTCCTGCTGCCTGACCGGGCTGATGTCCGGCGGCGTCGACCACGAGACCACCTGCACCCGGAAGGACCACCACGCATGACCCAGCCCACCACCGACCTGCGGGCCGTCGTCCGCGCCATCGACGCCCTGACGACGCAGGTCAAACGCGTAGCCGACCGGTCGCCGACGCCCGTCGCGGACGGTGACGACGGCGCAGCGACGACGGCCACGACGTGCCCCGCCCGCTACGCCAGCACCGACCCCATGCGCTGGTGCATCCGCCCCGCCGACCACGACGAGCACCACACCGACTCGGCAGGCTTCCACTGGGCCGACCACCTCGCGGTCTACCCGATGCCCGGCGGCGTGGTGGCGCCCTTCATCACCGTGCACGGCGACCCCGACATGAGCACGGCCGCCCGCGAAGCCCTCGGGGCGCTGGCCGACGTAGCCGCCCGACAGATGGCCGCCCCCTGCGCGCAGCACCCGAGCGCCCCGGTCATCGGCGGCCTCTGCGGCGGATGCACCGTGTACCTCCCCGCCGACATGAGGCGCCCGCCCGCCTGTCGGATCATGGAGACCCGGACCTGCCCCCCGTCCTACAACGGCCCCTGCGGCGACCGACCGTGCGCACGGTTCGAGTCGGACGACCCCGCGCCATGGCAGGACAGCCCGGCCGCCGACGAGGACGCGGTGCGCACTGCCCGGCGCTCCAATCTGCGCGACCTTCGCGCCCGGCTGGCCAGCAGCGTGCCGCTCACCCGCAAGGAGTCCGACCGTCTCCGCAGTCTCCTGGCCGACGAGGTGCGCGACGGGGACACAGCGCGGGCCAAGGCGGGCGACCTGGCCGAGACGTGCAAGCGCGAGCGGCGCCGCGGCGATGTGCTGGCCGAGGAGCGGCATGCCGCGCAGGCCGCCATCGAGCGGGTGCGCGCCGAGTGCCGGGCCATGGAGTCGGACCTGGCCGGTGCAGAGGACGACGGGATGCGCGCAGCCATCAACCGCGTGCGCTACGCCCTGGACGGCACCGAGTGACCGCCCCGCCCGCCCCGCGCCCCCTGACCCAGCGACAGCGCGATCTGCTACTGCACGTCGCCGCAGGCGGCACCAACGCCGCCATCGGCCACGCGATGGGCATCCACGCGTACACCGTCGCCGGACGGCTCGGACGGATCTACGCCGCGCTCGGCGTCCCCGACCGGGCGTCCGCCCTCGCACTCGCCATCTACCGGGGCGACATCACCCCGGCCGACCTCGCCCGCATCCACGGCGACCGCCTGCCCACCACCGAAGGGAACTGACCATGCCCATCGACGCCTTCGGCCTCACGCCCCTGCCGCCCGTCCGCATCATCGGCGGCCCCCGCCTCACCTTCACCGCCGGCCCGGACCGGAACGGCAGCGAGCAGCTCATCGACGTGGACCGTCACGCCCCCACCGACCCGAGGGAGCGGGCGCTGTGCCGGGCGCTCCTCACCCACGCGCTGCGCCTGCTGGACGAGAGCGAGCAGCAGCCCGACACCCGTTGACGCAGGCCAGACGCCCCGTCACCCCGTCCGACGACGGCAGGTGACGGGGCGTCGTCGTGTCCCCCTACTCCGTCGCCGCCGCCAGCGCACTCCGCAGCCGGCGCATCGTCTCCGCGTCCCTCGCCCGCGCCTCCCGCAACCGCCCGCACTCAGGGCAGCCCTCGCTACCCATCGACTGCGCGGGCACCATGGGAGACCCCGGCCCCGGCCACCCCCGCTCAGCCATCAACCGCACCACGTCCGCGCGGTACACCCGAGCCGACCCCCGCGAGCCGTGGTGGTCGGCGGTTCGCAGCTCACCGCGGTCAATGCAGCCGCGCAGCACAGCTCGGGTGATGCCTGCCAGTTGGTACGCCGTGGACTGCTGGATGATCTCTTCCTCGCCCTGCGGCAGAGGCACTTGTTGGTTCGCCATGACCAACCAACCAGAGCCGCCAAGGCGGGGACACGCTCGCACGGGCAGCGTCGCCCGCGAGGCTGACGACGACAGTTGACGTGCGTCGTCACGTCCACACCTCCGGGCCCACCCCGCGCCAGTCGATCAACGGCGAGCCCGGCAGCTCCTCGGGCTCCAGCTCCAGCCCCGCCCGGCGCAGGAACTCCGCGAGATCCCGCAGCGAATGCGCGAGCCCCAAGATCTCCCCATCCACGCGCACCCGACGGCCGCCCGACGAGGACGGCGGGGCGACGACGACACGCAGGGGACTGGCCACCTGACCAGCGTCACCCCGGCGACGATGGGGCGCAGCCGGGGCTACGCCGACCGGCCCTTGCCCGCCGCGATCTGGCCGGCCGTCTCCCCCGTCACGCCCATACGCTCGCCGATCACCCGGTAGGTGTGGCCGCCCGCCTTCGCCGTGCGCACCGCCTGCTGCCGCACGTCCGCCACCAGCCGGTGCAGCTCGGGCCACTCGCGCAGCACTTCGGCGCAGGCCGCCGCCCTGTCCAGCGCATCCGGGATCGCCTCCAGCGCGCGCAGCGCCTCACGCACCCGCTCAACCTCACCAGCCACCACGCCACCTCCCGGCCCGGAGCGTAGGCCCGCACGATCACCCGTCCAGGGGGTACCCACTGGCGTCCAAGGGGTACCCCTTGGTACCGTCACGACGGGCCCGACGACGACCGACGACGCCCTACAACTGAACGAGCCCCGCAGGTGCGCTAACACCGGACGGGGCTCTGACCACCGGAGAGGTGAAGTCTCCATGGCTGACCGCAGCGTACCCGCAACCACGCCCGTCCACGAGGACGCGAACGCGACCACCGCGCAGCTCCAGCAGCGCGCCGCCGCCGACCTCACGGCCGCCCGCGCCGCCGCCGAGGCGAAGCAGGAGCAGGGCGGCACCGGCAACCGGCAGGGCATCCTCCCCGGCGGTGGCCACTGATGCGCGCGCTCTACATCCTCGCCATGATCTGGCCGCTGGTCATCATCGCGTTCCTCATCGGGCGGCACCTCTGATGGCCGCCCCCTGGTACGCCCGCGTCGCCACCACCGCCGGCCGCCCCGCCGTCCTCGGCGCCACCCTCATCATGTCGATGCCCGGCGAGTACCACGTCGCCCGCTTCGCCGGATGGACCGACCCGTGGGCGTACGGCATGCCGTTCTCCCTCAGCGCCTACGCCGGTATCGCCGCGGTCGTGGCCGCCACCCGGCCGAAGGGGGCACGCGGCCGGTTCTCCGCCACCGTGGGCGCAGCGTTCGCCATCGTCCTCGCGCTCGCCGCGCAGGTCGTCGCGCACCTGGTGACCACCGGGCACATGGACCACGACCAGGCGTGGCTCATCGCGGTCACGTCGATGGTGCCGCCGGCCGTGCTCGCGCACCTGCTGCACCTCGCGGCCACGCCGACGCCGGCCACCGAGCGGGTGCCTGCGCCCGCCCCGGCCCCGGCCCCGGCCGTGAGCGTGGAGCGCACCGAGCAGCCGCCCGCGCCGGTCGTGCCGGTCGTCCCGCCGAAGCCCGAGCAGGCGCCCGCGCTCCCGGCCGAGGAGCAGCAGGCCATCGAGCCCCCGGTCCCCGCGCCCATCGCCTACCGGGACCCGCGCTGCGCCGCCATCCGCCCGCTGTACGACGGCGGCTACCGCCCCGTCACCAGCGAGATGCGGGCCGCGCTGGTCGACGCCGGATACGGACGCGTCGGCGACAGCACGATCCGCGAGAAGATCCGCGCCGAGGTGGAGCAGCACGAGCCGCACCTGAAGCAGCTCCCGCCGGCCATCGGCCGGACCGCGTAGGGGGCCGCCGTGCTCACCGTGTTCTTCGTGCTCGCGGCCGTCGGCGGTGTCCTCGGCCTGGCCCTTGTCGACCTCCGCACCGTCCCGCCCATCACCGGGACCTGCGCGCTCATCCTGACCCTCGCGGCGCTCGGCGTCGCCGTCCTCCGCTGAAGGACTCCGCGTGAACTTCTCCCCGCTCGACATCCCCACCTACGGTCTCGTGTCCCTCGGTGGCGTCACCATCGGACTCAGCCTGGTCGCCTGGGACTTCACCCACTGGTGGACCGGCCACAAGAAGCGCCTCAGCTTCAAGGCCCTGGCCCGGCTCGTCCCGCAGTTCCTCTGCCTCTCCTACGGCGCGCTGCTCATCCTGTCCGCAGGCGGCATCATCGGCGGCATCGCCGACTGGTCCCTGTGGGGCACCAACACCGCAGGCAACGTGGTCCTGGTCTACGGCCTCGGCGCCTCCACGCCGAACGTCACCCGAGCCAGCCACCTCGCGCTCACCCCCGGCGGGCACGCCGCGGTCATCGTCATCACCGTCGTCATCGTCGCCGTGTGCAGCCGCCGGGGCTTCCGCTGGGACTTCGTCCGGCAGATCCTCGCCGGGATCAGCCTCGGTCTCGCCTCCAGCATCGCGGGCGCCGTCGGCCTGGTCGTCGCGCCATCCGTGTCGTGGGCCGGCGACTACGTGACGGGGCTGCTGTGAGGCGCCGCGCGGCCGAGGCCGAGCCGACCCGGTCCGCCATCGAGCCTGAAGGTGTGGCGGGGGAGAGCGAGGAGGGCAGCGACCGCGGGGTCCGCGTGGCCGCCGTGGTGGTCGCCCTGGTGATCGTGTGGCGGCTGGTCGTCGTCTTCCCGTACGTCGCCTACGTGATCGTCGGCGTGCTGGTCTGCCTCGGCTGGCAGCGGGCGGGCGGCTGGCTCGCCCGGCGCCGGACCCCGGCCGCCGAGGAGGAGCAGGCCGCCGAGCAGCCGGACGTGGGCGCGGCGCTGCGCCGCCTCGTGGGCGACGACAACGGCGTACTGCTGACCCGGCTCCGCGACGACCTGAAGCTGCCGGACACCAAGGTGGTGAAGCGCCTCCTGGACGACGCGGGCGTGAGCTGGAAGGCAGTCCGCACGCCGCGCGGGAACGGGCCGGGCGTGCACGTGAAGGACATCCCGGCCGCCCCCTCTCCCGCTTCTGCCGACGCGCACGGGGACGGTTGTTGTTGCAGGTCAGGCGACAACGCCAACAGCGACAACGCCGACGGAGAGGGGCCCCGAGAGGGGGTGCGTGTAGACCGCACGCTCGGCTTTACGCGCCTCTTCGACCCCGGCGACGCGGCCCGCTTCCACAAGATCAGCAAGCCTTAAGACCCCGGGGCGGGCGCCCGCCTGGCAGCTAGCCGCCCGCCCCGAGTCCCATCCCAACTGCGAGACGGAGACGCCATCATGGCACTCGGATTCAAGAAGCCCATCGAGCCCGACGACCCCCGCCTGAAGGGCCGCGAGACGGAGTATCAGGGCAGCAGGGGCGGCTGGTTCCCGCCCGAGAAGAAGCCGGTCCCCGGCGCGAAGAAGAAGGGAAAGCAGTGAGCGAGATCGAGCCGTACGGACACCCCATTGACCGGGCCGGGCAACCCACCCCCACGCTTACCGCTGAGGACATCGCCCGCCGCCTCGCCGAAATCCACGCCCTACAGGGCGACGACGAGGCCGCGCATGGAAGGACCGACGATCTGCACCGGGACGTTCTCACCGCCATCGCCGCCGGAGCGCCTGATGCCCCACTGCTGGCCGCCGCAGCGCTCCGCACCGAGACGCTCGGCTTCGCCCGCTGGTGCGCCTGACCGCTGTCACACCCCACTGCCACACTGAAGACTCGGGCCCCACCGTGAAGTTCCCCCGACGGCGGGGCCCGGCCGCGTCCAAAGAATCTTCGTTCACTGTGCAACCACACAGGCCCTTCACGAGTCATACACCCGCAGCTCACCTACTCCACCCTCGGGGGACACACATGACTCAGCAGCCGCAGCAGCCCGGTTGGAACGGCCAGGAGCAGCCCGGCCAGCAGCCCGGCCAGCAGCCGCAGGGATGGGCCGGACCCGGCGCCCCGCAGCAGTGGGGCCCGCCGCCGCAGCCCCCGAAGAAGACCGGCGCCGGGAAGATCATCGGGCTCGGGTGCCTCGGCATCATCGGCCTGTTCGTCCTCATCGGCATCATCGCTGCCGTGGCCGGCGGAGGCGACAGCGACGAGGGCAGCAAGAAGCCGGCCGCCGCGCACAGCACGCCGAAGGGCGAGGCGGGCAAGAAGGCCGACAAGCCCGCCGACACCACGTCGCAGGCGCAGCAGTTCCAGGCGTGCGTGGCCAAGACGGGCACGCCCGGAGAGCAGGCGGCCGTCAAGCACGTCACCAAGGTGACCGGCGCCGACAAGCGCAACGACGTGCTGGACGCCGCCGAGGTGTACACCGACTTCAAGGGCGGGCTGATGAGCAAGGACGCGGGGCAGGCCAAGCTCATCGCCAGCGCGTTCACGTCCTGCTACAAGTCGGACAACGGTCTCGTCACCGTGTACGGCTCGGACGGCGACATGATGGCCAACGCCAACTACTGACGCCCGCAGGTCTAGGCTGGCCGCATGGACGACATGGGAACCGCAAGCACCAACGACCCACGCGTCACCGTGCTGTGGGAGCGTGATGGGCGAACCGTCCGGCTGGGCCTCGCAGTCGAACCCGAGGAGTGCCCGCGCCTCGCCACGGACCTGCCCTCCGTAGACTGACCTCGTACCACCCGAAGCCCCGTCGACCAGCGTCGTCGGGGCTTCGTCGCGTCCGGCGGATTGCAGCCCCCAAGATCCTGGTCCGCCCGAAATCCGTACCGTCCTGCCCAGGGAGGTGCGGTGGCGCGGCGACAGCCCCAACACGATCTCGGCCTCGTGCGGCAGCACGAGGTCGTACGCCTGCGTACCCAAGAGCGGATGCAGTTCCGGCAGATCGCCGAGCACCTGCACTGCGACGTGAAGAACGTCTACGAGGCGTGGAAGCGCGGCGTCGCCGACCTCGCCAAGCAGGCCGCCGACGCGCACGGCGAGTACCTCGGCGAGCAGCTCGCCAACCTGGACATAGCCATCAACTCCCTGATGCCGAAGGTCATCAAAGGCGACGTACGCGCCGTCGAAGGACTGGTCCGCCTCTTCGACCACCAGGCCAAGCTCCTCGGCCTGTACGCCCCGGTGAAGGTCAACGCCACCGTCACCGATGCGCTGACCGCCGAGATCATGAGTCTGGCCGACAAGTTCGAAGACCTCGGGACCCCGTCGTGACGCGTACCGAAGCCCTGCGTGAGCGGCTCCAGCACCTCCCGCCCGAGGGCCTGGAGCTACTCAAGCGTGAGCTGGCCGCGCGGCTGTGGCAGAAGCGGTGGGACCGCTGGACGCCGTACCCGTGGCAGGTCCCCCCGGCCCACGTGGAGACGCTCGGCTGGTGGCTCCAGCTCGGCGGGCGCGGCACCGGCAAGACCGACGGGTGCGCGCGCTACATGGTCGCCCATGTCAACGGACCCCCGTGCGACGACCGGCTGCCCGGCGGGCACCGCATGGCCATCATCGCCCCCACCCAAGGCGACGCCGTGGAAGCCTGCGTCAACGGACCCTCGGGGCTGCGCGCCCACGACCCGCGGGTGGTGCTGCGCACGACGGCGGGTGGCACCTTCGCGCGTTGGCCGTCCGGGGCCGAGGCCAAGTTGTTCGGGGCCCACACCCCGGACGACGTGGAGCGCCTGCGCGCGGGCGGTAACCGGTGCCTCGTGTGGATGGAGGAGGTCGCCGCGCAGCGCCGCCTCGGCGAGGCCATCACGCACAGCGAGATGGGTCTGCGCATCGGCCCGAACCCGCACTACATCGCGTCCACCACGCCCAAGCCACGCACCGAGCTGATCGCCCTCACCAAGCGCAGCGACGTGGTGATGACCCGCGGCCGGACCCGTGACGCCATCCACCTCCCGCAGGAGCAGCGGGACAAGCTCATCGCCAAGTACAAGGGCACCCGCACCGAGGCGCAGGAGCTGGACGGCATCCTGCTGGAGGACATCGAGGGCGCGCTCTGGTCGCGGGGTGGGATCGACAAGGCGCGCGTGGGCGCTGTGCCATCCCTGGCCAGGGCCGTCGTCGCCATGGACCCGGCCGCCACCTCGCACGATGAGTCCGACGAGATGGGCATCATCGTGGCCGGACGCGGCACCCAGTACATCCCGGACGCCAACGGATTCGCCCGCCAGCACGGCTACGCCCTGGACGACCTGTCCGGCCGCATGCCCCCCATCGAGGCCGCACGGAAGGCGATCCGCGCGTATCACCACTACCGGGCCGACGCGATCGTGGCCGAGGTCAACAACGGCGGGGACTGGATCGGGACCGTGATCCGGCAGATCGACCCCACGGTGAACTACCGCACCGTGCACGCCAGCCGGGGCAAGGTGACCCGCGCCGAGCCGGTGGCCGCGCTCACCGACCAGGGCAGCGCCCACATCGTCGGCAGCCTCCCCGAGCTGGAAGAGCAGCTCGTCTCGTGGGTGCCCGGCGACTCCAGCCCCGACCGGCTCGACGCCTACGTCTGGGCCCTTACCGATCTCATGCTCGCCCCCGCGGGCAACACAGCCGCGATCGCCTGAGGAGGACGACTTGAGTAGCTACAGGAACCGGGCGCTACGGCGCGCGGCCGAGGCGCGGGCCGGCGGGCTCGACGCGCTCCGGGACCGCACGCCCATCACCGTGGCGTCGATCGGCGGACAGCAGTCCCTCACGATGGCGCTGGACGCCGAGGCCCGCGGCTATGCGAACAGCGCGGTGGCGTACCGGTGCGTGGACGCCATCGCCTCCAACGCCGCGTCCGTGCCGCTGGTGGTCCGCCGCCCGGACGGCGAGGTCATCGACGGGCACCCGGTCGCCCGCCTGTTCAACAAGCGGCCCAATGAGCTGATGAGCGCCCGCGCCTTCAAGTCCCTGCTGCTCCAGCAGTTGGAGTTGGCGGGCCAGTCCTTCGTGTGGCTGGACCGTGGCGAGACTGGCCTTGGCGACGTGACCGAGATGCACCTCGTCTTCGATCAGGTCGACGTGATCGTGGACCGGCCGCTCGCGCAGCGCCCCACCACGGCGAACGTGATCGGGTTCATCATCCGGCGCGCGGACGGCACGCAAGTCCCGGTGCTGCCCGAGGAGATGCTGTGGCTGCGCTACCCGCACCCGTGGGACCCGCTGGGCTGCCTGGCCCCGTGGAAGGCCGCCCGGCACGCGGTGGACATGGACGCCTTCGCCCGCGAGTGGCAGCGATCCAGCTACGCCAACGGGGCCCGCCCGAGCGGCGTCGTCTACCTCGGCGACATGGGCGAGACCGAGTTCAACCAGGTCAAGGCCGCATGGCGCTCCTCGATGCAGGGCCCGGCGAACGCTGGCAAGAACCTGCTGGTCCGGTCCGAGCCTCGCGCGGGCGGCAGCAGCGGCATCGGGTACGAGCGGCTGACGTTCACGCCCGAGGAGATGGAGTACCTGGAGTCCCGCGTCGCCAACGCCGAGGAGGTCATGCTGGCCTTCGGTGTCCCGCGTGACTACCTGCTCGGCGGGACGACGTACGAGAACCGCAGCGCCGCACGAGGCACCCTGTGGTCCGACACGATCACCGGCAAGCTGGAGGTCATCGGCTCCGAGATCGACCTGCGCATGCTGCCGTCCGACGGCGAGGAAGCCGAGTTCGATCTCTCTGGGGTGGCTGCGCTCCAGGAGGCGCAGGACTCCGTGGCCAACCGGGTGCGGGCCTCGGTGTACTCCGACACGCTGATGATGGACGAGGCGCGCGCCGAGCTGGGCTACGACCCGCTGCCCGGCGGGATCGGGCAGAACACCCTCACCCCGTACCGCGCCCTCTTCGCCCCCGTGCAGGGGCAGGCTGGGGCCGACGACGCCCGGTCGTGGGACGCCGACTTCTCACGTCTCCCGCGACCGACGACGCCTGACGTGGGGGCCGTCGTGGAGCGGGCCGTGGAGTCCGTCCTCGCCCGGCTGCTCGGCGGCACGTCGCCGCAGGTCGACGCCCACCCGACGCCCCGTCTGGAGCGCGCGGACGACGCCCCGTCGTCGCCGTCGCTCGCCGAGATCGGCGCCGCGTACGACGAGTTGGAGGGCGCAGGCCGGCGCGCGGTGCAGGCCCTCGCCCGCGAGCAGCGAGAGCGGACCCTCCGCGACTTCGACCGGCTGATGAAGAAGCCCGAGCGCAGCGCGCAGTGGCTGACCGAGGTGCGCACCGAGGCGTGCGCGCTGGCCCGCGAGCAGCAGCTCACGCTCGCCCCGCCCGACCCCGAGCAGGTGCCGGCCGCGCGGCTGACCGACATGGATGTGGCGTCCGGGCCCGAGGGGTGGGAGGAGCGCATCAAGGTGCGCGAGCTGTTCGACCCCCGCTACTGGAGGCGGCGGACGGGAGAGGTGTTGAAGCCGTTCGTGGAGCGGGCGTGGAAGCGCGGCGGCGCCAGCATCTCGGGCAGCTTCGACCTGGACGAGCCGGACGTGGCGCAGGCGCTGCGGGACCGGATTGAGGAGCTGGCCGGGCAGGTGACGGCGACGACCGAGCAGGTGCTCCGCTCGCAGCTCCTCGCGCACGGCGTGGCTGAGGGCGAGTCGGTGCCCGAGCTGCGCGCCCGCATCCAGACCGTCTTCGCCAACCTCGGGGACTACCGCGCGACGATGATCGCCCGCACGGAGACCGTGGGCGGGTACAACGCCGCCTCGTTCCTCGCCGCGCTGGACGCCGGGGCGACGCGGAAGACGTGGCTTGCCACGGCCGACCAGCGCACCCGCGAGACGCACCGGCAGGAGAACGGCCGGGCCGTCGCCATGAACAAGCGCTTCACCCTCACCAAGAGCCGGTGGCCCGCCGACCCGACCGCCCCCGCCGCGCAGTCCATCCAGTGCCGATGCGCGCTGACCTTCGAGTTCGAGGAGTCCTGACCGTGGCCACCCTGCTGCGCGGCGAGGTCCGCGCCATCCTCCAGCCCGCCGGGCTTGCTCAGTACCAGGACGCCTACTGCCCGCCGGGCGTGCCCTTCGCCGAGGTCAGGCGCGGGCCCTTCGACGGCAAGGCGGACATCGCAGTCCGGCCGGACGCCGACGGCGAGCTGCCCAAGGTGATGACCTTCGGCGGCGGCCGGGTCGCCTACGAGTACGACGGCCGCGACGGGCAGGGCCGGGCCGTCTACCGGTACGCGCCCCGCCTGTCCCCGTCCCACCGCGACGTGATGAACGGCGTGGCCGAGGTCTACGCCGAGCACGCCCTGAACAAGGCCAAGGGAGGCCAGTGATGGAGATCGAGTTCCGCAGCCTGGAGGACATCGAGCTGCGCGTAGGCGAGGGCGAGGACGGCACCTTCGAGGGCCGCGCCTGCCAGTACGGCGTGGTCGACAGCTACGGCACCACGTTCCACCAGCGCGCCTTCCGCAAGGGCCTGAAGGGCACGTACGCCCTGCTGTTCATGCACTCGCCCCACCAGCCCGTCGGTACGTTCACCGCCGAGGAGCGGGACGACGGGCTCTACATCAGCGGCCGGTACGACGACACGGCAGCCGGACGCGACGCGCGCACCATGGCCCGGTCCGGGTCGGCCGGCGAGCTGTCGGTGGGCTTCGTGCGCACCGACCTGCCCGACTGGTCCAAGCTGGCCGAGATGAGCGACGAGGACCGCGAGGCCGCGCTCGCCAACATCAAGGGCGCCCGGCTGGTGGAGGTCTCGCAGATCACCGCCCGCATGGCGGCCGTGCCCGGCTCGAAGCTGAAGACCGTGCGCAGCGCGCTCGGTGACTTGTACGCCGAGGTCGACGCGCCGACGATCGCCGACCGTATCCGCGAGGAGCAGGGGCGGCGAGCGGCCGAGACTGACCGGCATATGCAGGAGCGGGCCCGGCGCGCTGCCCTGCTGAAGCTGACCACGGTGGGGGGTGCGTGATGCGTCGCTTCGTCAGCAAGGCGCAGTGGCGCATGGCGTTCGCCCGGCGGCTGCCGTTCGCCCGGAAGTGGGCCCACCGCAACCAAGCGAGCCAGCCGTACCGGACGCTGCCCCAGCATCACGGCGGCACCGGGCGGCGCGGCCGACGACGCCGGTAGACGCCCGTCGCGGGGCGGATTGCAGCCCCCACCCGCACGCACACCGCCAGTCGATCTACTCTCCCCCCATCCGGGCCGCTCGCACCGGACGTAAAAGCCGCGAGCATGCCGGGCGCGATCCACCGGCCGTGACAGACGGACCGCAGACACCCATCACGTATGGGCGGCTGCGAGCCGTCCACTGGCCGAGAGGACAACCGGTGAGCAACTTCGCCAAGGTCCGCCCCATCGGCTACCGCAAGGGCCGCGCCTCCATCGGTGAGGACCCGGCACAGCGGTACCCGATCTACGCCATCAAGGGCGGCGCCCCGACCCTGCTGGAGCAGCGCGACGAGGTCGTACGCCTGCTCCAGGACCCCAACTTCGACGGCGACGTGGCCGAGCTGCTCCAGCGCGCCGACCAGATCACCGGGCAGATCGAGCAGGCCAACCAGCGCGACGCCCGACTCCGCGCCCTCCAGGCCGCAATGCCGCCCGGCGACCCGCAGCCCCAGCCCGGCCAGCGGCAGCAGCCCGGCATGGGGCCCGACGACCAGGGCCAGGACCACCCGGTCACCGTCGCCGAAGCGTTCGTCCGCTCCAAGGCGCTGGAGAACTTCCGCGCCAACGGCAAGCAGGGCAAGTTCGCCGTAGAGCACCGCGCGGCCCCGGCCGGCACGGTCACCACGGGCACGCAGCCGCAGCAGAACACCCGGGTGCCGGGGATCATCCCGCAGAACCCCGACCTCCCGCTGCTGATCGCCAACCTGCTCGACAGGCAGACCAGCGACGGGACCACGCTGGAGTACATGCGGGACACCTCGGGCCCGCAGTCCACGTGGAACAAGGCGGCCGTGGTCGCCGAAGGCGCGGACAAGCCGAAAAGCGGTCCGTTTTCCTTCGACCTGATCACGACCACCCTCAAGACCGTCGCGCACTGGGTGCCGATCACCAGGCAGGCTGCGGACGACAACGCGCAGCTCATGGGCTACATCAACGGGCGGCTGACGTACGGCCTGGAGTACAAGCTCGACCGGGAGATCCTCACCGGCAACGGCTCCTCGGAGATGCAGGGCATCCTCACCACCCCCGGCATCGGCACCTACCAGCCCGGCTCCGGGTCCACGGACCCGAAGCTCATCACCGTCCGCAAGGCCAAGACCCAGGGCGAGCTGGCGCTCTACCCGCCGGACGCCGTGGTCATGAACCCGATGGACTGGCAGGACATCGAGCTGGACGAGGACGCCAACGGGCAGTTCCGCGTCATCGCCAACGTCACCGACCCGGGCGCCCCGACGCGCCTGTGGGGCCTGGTCGTCGTCACCTCCGTGGCAATGTCCGCCGGCACCGCGCTCCTCGGCGGGTTCCGGACCGGGGCCACGCTGTGGGAGCGGCAGGGGATCACGATCCTCATGACCGACAGCCACGCGGACTACTTCACCGCGAACACGCTGGTCATCCTGGCCGAGCGCCGCGCGAACGTGGCGGTGCACACCCCCGCCGCCTTCGTGAAGATCACGTTCCAGGCGCTGCCGTAATGGCCGGCGAGCAGCAGGTCACCCTCGTCAAGGGCGGGACCCGACGCGAGAACAAGGGCACCACCACGCTCCGCGTGGTCGGTGCCGCGCCCGCCCTCATGGACGGCACCACCAAGCCCGCCATCGCCGACCTCACGGCCGCCCCCACGCAGGCCAACTTCAACACGCTGCTCGCCGCCCTGCGGACGCGCGGCGTCATCTCCTAGGAGCTGATCACTTATGGCAGCACGCAAGCCCGACGAGACCCCCACCTCTGCCCCTGAGCAGCCGCCCGCGGCCGCCGTCCGCACGCAGGAGTACAGCGCGGGCACCGGCTGGGAGGTCGGCCAGACCGCGCCGAGCGACGCGTTCCGCGCGCTGGACGCCGCGGGCACCGGCTCGCCGACCGGCCCGGTCGTGCACGAGCACCCCGGCGGCTACGCCCGGCAGATCGTCGCCAAGGGAGGCCAGATCACCGAGGGCGTGCGCCGCGAGCTGGACGACGCCGAGCGCGAGAACGAGCAGGGCTGATCTGTGGCGTACTGCTCGATCGAAGCCGCGAGGAGCGCGGGCTGCACCGGCGATGACGCCGTGGTCGCCGCGTGGATCGAGGCTGCCCAAGAGGGGATCGAGCGGTACACCCAGCAGCTCTTCGAGCCCACCGACCGGGTGGTGGTAGCGGACGTGAGCGCGGCGGGACTGGTCATCTTGCCGCGCCGCGTCCGGTCGGTCGTCTCGGTCGCGCCCGTACTGGACGACGACGGGGCGTCGCTGCCGTCGTCGTCGTGGCGTCTCACCTCGTCTGACGTGCTCGGACAGATCGACGCCCTGCACCTTGCGTGGGGCGGTTACGACGATCTCGTGGCCGGGGCCGAGTCGTACAACGGCGGCTGGCTCGGGCTGTGGGAGCAGTGGGGCGCCGAACAGGTCCGGGTGACCGGCGAGTTCGGATACGCCGCGCCGCCGCTCCTCGTGGGCCAGGCGTGCGCCCTGCTCGCCGCCGACCTCCAGGCCAAGGCGCAGCCGTCCGACGCGGACGCCGCACAGGACTCCAGCCTCCAGGTGGACGACGAGGGCAACAACGTGGCCATCGAGAACAACGACGACGCCCCGTCGTCGGAGCCCGTCGCCCCGTCGGCGTCGACCGGATCGACGCAGGTAGACGCCCTCCTCGCCCCGTACATGAACCGTGGCCCCTCGCTGATCGGGGGCATCTGATGCGCGTACGCCGCAGCGTCCGCATGGGCATGCGCACCGAGGCCCGCACCACCATCAACACCCGCCAGTACGAGCGCGGCCTGCGCCGCGTCATCGGCCGCATGTCCGACGACGTGGCCCGCGCCGTGGAAGCGACCCGCATCGACGTGCAGAACGAGGCGCGACGCCGGGCACCGGTCGACACCGGCCGGCTGCGCTCCAGCATCGTCTCCCGCGCCGAGGGCAGCGGCCGGTCGCTCGGCTACGTCATCGGCTCGAACGTCAACTATGCGTCCGCCGTGGAGTACGGGACCGCGCCGCACGTCATCAAGCCCAAGCACAAGAAGGCGCTGTACTGGCCGGGCGCCGCGCACCCCGTCGCGCAGGTCAACCACCCCGGTACCCGCGCGCAGCCCTTCCTCCGCCCGGCCATCGAGCTGACGCCGATCTTCTGGCGGGCGCACGCCTCGCAGATCGGGAGGCGCTGATGGCCGCGAGCACTGCGGGCGCCATCAAAGCCCGCCTGGAGGCGCTCGGGTTCGGCGTGCCCGCCTTCCGCGACGGACCCCGCGAGGGGCAGGACGAGCCGTACATCGTCGTCCAGGAGGGCATGCCCGCCGGACTCGACACCGGCAACGGCGACTTCGGCGACCCGACCGCCGAGATCAACATCGTGGAGACCATCACCGTCGACCTCGTGCAGCGGGCCCGCGTCCAGACCGGCGCCCGCACCACCAAGGTCACCGAACGGTACGGGCTGGCCGAAGCCATCGCACACGCCCTGCACGGCTGCACACTCCCCGCGCACCCGGCGAAGGTCACAGCCGTCCGGTTGCAGGACATCGACCGCATCCCGATCGAGGACAACCGGGTGCGGCACTCCATCACCGTGCAGGTCCACCGCGTCCTGCTGCGAGACGAGGTGGTCCCGTCGTGAACCCCATCTACACGTCGCTCGACCGCGACGAGGTGATCAGCTACCTCGGCCGCTGCTGGCCCCCGCGCCCCGGCGACCCCTGCCTCACCGTGCCGGCCGACGCCGGGCTCACCGACGGGGCGGCCACGGTCTACCCGCGCGAGGGCCAGCCCGGCATGGCGTGGTGGGTGGTCGACAGCACGGTCTACCAGCAGGACGCCGGCACGCCCGACGAGGCGCTGGCCGCTCTGCTGCCGGGCTCCGTCCTCACCACCGTTCCGGACCCCCACCCCGTGCTGGACGGCCCGCCACCGACTTCAGACGCCTCGCTCTCGCCCACGGACTGAGCCGGACCCCGGCACCAGGAAGGAAGACCATGCCTCTCCAGCGCTTTACCCGCGTCTACGGAATCCAGGACGCCAAGATCGCTCCCCTGACGAGCGACCCGGCGACGGGCACCCCGACCTACGGGGCGCTCATCGACGTGCCCGGCATCAAGACCTTCGAGATCAGTGGCGACGTGGAGGTTAAGAAGCTCCGCGGCGACAACACCCAGTTGGCCACCAACGCCGCGATCTCCAACATTCAGGTCTCGGTCAGCCACGCCAAGATGTCGCTCGACGTGCTGGCCGCGATCGTCGGCGGCACGGTCACCGACTCGGGCACCACCCCGGCGCAGAAGACGACGTGGGACCTGACCTCGGACACGGCCAACATGCCGCCCTTCAAGCTGGAGGGGGTCACGCCGCCGAACGGTGTGGACATCATCGGCGGCGACTGCCACGTGATCCTCCACAAGCTGACGCTGTCGGCGTTCCCTGACCTCGGGTTCTCCGAGGAGGACTACCGCATCGCCTCCTTCACGGCGGACGCGGACCCGCTGCTGTCCAACAAGAAGTGGATCAGCACCGTCATCAACGAGACCGCCGCCGCGATCGTCTGATCTCCGGGCCGGGCGCGTCCTCGCTCAGCGCTCCCGGCCCGGCCCCGCTCCCCACCCGCAGGCCGAAACCCGGCACTCAGCAAGGGACATGACCATGACCGCAGGACTGGACCTGCTCGCCTCGGGGGCGAGCATCTCCCTGACCGACGGCACCGAGGTGTCGCTGCGCTACCCGATGCGCGCCATCGCACTGCTGGAGGCTCGATACGGGTCTGTCGTCGCCGTGCAGTCGGCCATCGACACCACTGGCAACGGTGCCGCGTACGGACCGATCGTCCAGCTCATCGGCGCGGGCTGCCTCGGCCCCGGAGGCTTCGAGCCCCACTTCCGCGAGCACCAGGACGCCAAGGGCGTCAGGCGGGTGGCCGGGGACATCACCTACCGGCGCCGCACCGACGGCGCCGACCTCGCCGACCTGCTGCACCCCGGCCACCTCGGCTCCTACGTGGACGCGTGGCAGACCGCCTTTACCAAGGCGCTGGAGGCCATGGGAAACGGCGACGCCCCGGGGGCCGGGGCGGACGCAGCGACGACGGAGACCGTTTCCCCTGGTCTCAGCTCTACTACCTCGCCGTCGGTGCCCTCCACATTCCTCCCGGCGACTTCTGGGACATGACCCTCGGCCAGCTCATGACGCTGGCCGACGAGCACCAGGCCGCCCACCAGACGGGCGGCGACCGATCCCAGCCCACCCAGTCAGGCCCCGGCCTGCTGGAGATGGCCCGCATGCAGTAGCCGACGAGGAGGTGGCACGTGGCCGACGACATCAACCTGCCGAATCTGGTCAGCCACCTCGCGGTCAACCTGGACGGCATGTCCGGCACGATCGCCGACGCGCAGCGGCAGGGCTCCAGCATCGGCGCCGCCCTCGGCGCAGGCGTCCAGCGGGAGTTGCGGGATCTCGTCTCGCACCTGCCCGACATCGAGATCGACGGCGACAGCAGCGACCTGGACCGGGACCTCGCCCGCGTCCGCCGCGAGATGGACGAGCTGGCCACCCAGCGCATCGGCGTGGACATCTCCATCGAGGACGCGCTCCGCCGCATCAACGAGCTTCAGCCGCACCTCGACCGCCTCTCCGACCAGCACCCGAACATCAACGTGCAGGCGGCGACGCGCGGCGCCTCACGGCAGCTCGATGAACTCCTCGCCGCCGCCCGCCGCGTGGACGACACGGACGTGGAGATCGATGTCCACGTAGACGAAGACCGGATCAGCCGGGCGCACGGCCTGCTCGGCAAGCTGGTCTCGGGGCTCGGCTCGCTCGGCGGGATCGGCGCGGGCATCGGCAAGGCGGCGGCGGGCATCGGCTCCATCGCCCCGGCCCTGTCCAGCGCTGTCACCATGCTGGCGAACGTCGCCCCGGCAGGCGCGGTCGCGGTGACCGGATTGGCCGCCGTCCAGCTCGCCTCGGGCACGGTGAAGCTCGCGGCCGTCGGCATGGGCGACGCACTGTCGGCGGCGCTCGATCCGGAGAAGGCGAAGGAGTACGGGGAGGCGCTGAAGAAGCTGTCGCCCGAGGCCCGCAAGTTCGCCGAGACCATCCACGACGCGGCGCCCCAGCTCCGGGCGCTCCAACAGTCCGTGCAGGACCGCGCCTTCAAGGGGCTCAGCGACCAGCTCGAACGCACCGGCAAGAGCGTGCTACCGGTACTGAAGGCGAACCTGGTCGGCACGGCTGGCGCCCTGAACCAGATGGGTACCGGCGTCCTCATGGCCGCCACGTACATGGCGGATAACGGCACGCTGGGGAAGGCGCTGGGCTCGGCGACCAAGGGCCTGCACAACTTGGCGGGCGTGCCGGCCACGGTGGTCAACTCCCTCGGGCAACTCGCCGCAGCAGCGGGCCCCACCTTCGAGCGGCTGACAGCGGCGGCGGGCCGGGGCGCGGCCGGGATCGGCGACAAGCTCAGCAAGGCGTTCGAGTCGGGCGCCATGCAGAAGGCCATCGAGCACGCCGTAGATCTGATCAAGCAACTCGTGGCCGTCGGCGGCAACGTGGCCGAGGTCTTGGGCAACGTGTTCTCGGCGATGCCGGCCGGGGGCGGCGGCCTGGTCGGCGTGCTGGAGGACATCACCAGCGCGCTCGCCGCGATCACGGGGACGGCGGACGTGCAGCAGGGCCTCGCCGCCCTCTTCCAGACCATGAGCACGGTGGGCGCGACCGCGGCCCCGCTGCTGGCGCAGGCGCTGGCGACGATCGCCCCCATCTTCACCGCGCTGGGGCCGCCCATCCAGGACGTGCTCCAGGCCCTCCAGGTCGGCCTCACTCCGGTGATCGACGCGCTCGGTCCGGTGCTCCAGAGCGCGGCGGGCGCGGTCGGCGAGCTGATCGTGTCACTCGCCCCGCTGCTGCCCGTCGTCGGCCAGTTGGCCGCTGCCCTCCTGCCCGCGCTCACCCCGGTGCTCGATGCCTGCCGCGTCGTGTTCGCGGCACTGGCGCCAGTCGTCACGCAGGTGGGTTACATCCTCCAGCAGACCCTCGCGCCGATCATCGCCCAACTGCCCGCGCTCATTGCGCCGCTGGCCGACATGCTCGCGCAGAACCTCGCGGTGCAGTTCCAGCTCATCGGCCAACTCCTGATGCAGGTGGGGCCGTCGCTGGTGCAGCTCGGCGTCGCCTGCGGGCAGCTCCTCGTGGCGCTCACCCCGGTCATCGTGGCGGTGGCCCAGTTCGCCACCGAGATGCTCACGCACGCGGGCCCCGCTCTGGGCCCGCTGATCTCGCTCGTCGCCCGCCTCGCGTCCATCCTGATCGGCAACCTGGCGCAGGCCATCACGGGCGTGGCGGTGCCCGCGCTCCGGGCGCTGTCGGCGCTGCTGTCGGGCAACGTGAGCGGTGCGGTGTCTGCCGCAAAGACCATGTTCAGCGGACTGGTCTCCACCACGGTCAGCCTGTTCACGGGCCTGCCCAGCCGGGCGGCTGCGGCACTGGCCCCGCTGGTGGGCAGGCTGGCGGCGGCGGCCAATTCGGCCGGCCAGTCTCTCAACAACTCGATGCGCGCCAAGGTCGACTCGGCGGTGGCCACGGTGCGTGGCCTGCCCGGCCGCGCGGCGGGCGCGCTCGGTGGCCTCGGCGGCGTGCTGCGTGGGGCGGGCGCCTCGCTGATCTCCGGTTTCATCTCCGGTATCCAGTCGCAGATCGGGGCCGTGCGGTCCACCCTTCAGGGCCTCACCAGCAAGTTGACGGACTGGAAGGGCCCGAAGAAGAAGGACGCCACGATCCTCACCCCGGCGGGCCGCCTGCTGATCCAGGGCTTCATCAAGGGCATCGACGGCACCACCGCTCAGCTCCGCGCCAGACTGGCGTCGATCACCAAGGCGCTGCCGGCCAACGTCCGCTCGGGCATCGGCAAGACGCTGGCCAGAGCGACGGCCGAGCTGGAGAAGCTGGTCACCAAGCGGGACGGGGTGATCAAGAAGCTGGCCGCCGCGCAGAAGAAGCTCGACGGGCTGGTGAAGGCGCGCAGCAAGGTCGCGGGCGATATCACCTCGGGCATCCTCCAGGAAGCCAACATCACCAGCGGCCACGCCGACGTGAACAGCGTCTCCGCGATCACGGTCGAACTGCAACAGGCGCTCAAGAAGACGAAGGACTTCCAGGCCAACATTGCCAAGCTCCGCAAGGCGGGCCTGCGTTCCGACCTGCTCCAGCAGATCGCCGACGCGGGCGTGGAAGGCGGCGCCGCCACGGCGACCGCGCTGGCCCGCGCAACTCCCGCCGAGCTGAAGCGGATCAACGACCTGCAAGGCCAGCTCGCCAAGAGCGCCACCGCCACCGGCAACACCGTGGGCGACGCCCTGTACGGCGCGGGCATCCGGGCGGCGCAGGGCCTCGTGGCCGGGCTGAAGTCGCAGGAGGCGGCGATCGAAAAGCAGATGGCGAAGATCGCCAACAGCATGCTCACCACGGTCAAGAAGAAGCACAAGACGCACTCGCCGTCACGGGCGTTCGCCGAGATCGGCGTCATGGATATGGAGGGCTTGCGCGGCGGCGTGCTCAGCAGTGCGCACCGGGCGATCGGCGCCGTCTCCGACGTGGCAGGCCGCGCGCTCCGGGCCGCGTCCGGGGTGGGCGGGGCGCTCACCGCGGCTGTGCCGACCGGCGGGCAGCTCGCCGCGGTCTACGCGGGCGCGGGCCCCGCCACCGGCGGAGACAACCACTTCCACCTGTACGGCGGGGACGCCACGCCGGGCGGCATCCTGCGCGCCCTGTCGTGGCAGGGCCTCGTGGGGAGGCGATGACCGTGGCGCAGCAGGCACTCGGCACCGTGCAGTGGGGTGACCTCACGTTCGGGCCTGGCACGCCGTACGCGGTGACCGCACTGGAAGGGCTGGACGACCTGCCCGAGATTCGGGCCGAGGACGTGGACCGGCCCGGCCAGCACGGCGACTACACCGGCCCCGACTGGACCGGCGCCCGCGTCATCACTATGCGGCTCGGGCTGCACACTGACAGCCCCGACCAGCTCCGGGACCTGAGCCTCGCACTGCGCGCGGCCACCCAGCCACAAGCCCAGCCCGCGCCGTTGCAGTTCCTCCAGCAGGGCACGCTCGTATGGGCCAAGGTGCGGAAGCGCAGCATCCCGTACGACGCCGAGTACCTGTGGAGCATCGGGGACGCGGCGCTGGAGTTCTACTGCGCCGACCCGTACCTGTACGGGCTGGAGGAGCAGTCGGCGAGCACCACCACCTACAGCCCTTCCGTGGGCCGCACCTACCCGATGGTGCACCCGCGCTCGTACGGCACCGCCGGCCAATCCGGCCGACTCACGGCCGCCAACAAGGGGGCGTCGCCCGCCTTCCCGGTGCTGCGCATCGACGGCCCCGTGGCCTCGCCCGCGATCGAGCAGGTCACGACCGGCGGCATCCTCACCCTGGACGCCACGCTCCAGGCGGGCGAGTACCTCACCATCGACACCCGCTCCCGCGCCGTCCTGCTGATGGGCACCAGCCCGCGCCGGTCGTGGGTGCGCGCCGGGTCGGCGTGGCCGGTGCTGTGTCCCGGCGTCAACGAACTCGCCTACCGCGGGAATGCCCTGCCGGGCGCTCCCGGCCAATCGTCCCTGCTGACCGTCACCTGGCGTGACACCAGCCTGTAGGAAGGAGGCCACCCCGTGGCTGTGATCAACCCCCCGGCCTGGATGCAGGCTGGCTCGTACCCGGCCCGCAATGACCGGCTCGCACTCTCCGGGCTGCTGTCGTACCCCGGCTTCGCGGCGGACGAGGCGACGCCGCTGCGCATCCGGCAGGGCGTCAAGCCGTCGTACCAGAACTACCAGATGAAGGTCAGGCCAGCGGCCACCCCGAACATGACCGTGATCGTCAGCGGTGGGTTCGTGTTCATCGACCAGCACGACACGGGCGGCGTCGGCACCTACATCTGCGCCAACGACGGCGACGTGACGCTGACGATCGCGCCTGCGGGCGGGGCCGGACAGTACCGCAAGGACACAGTGATTGCGTCCGCCTACGACGCCGAGTACGCGGGCGCCCTCTCCGAGTGGCGGCTGGAGGTCATCCAGGGCCCGTACGCCGCGTCGGCCGGCGCCACGGTCCGGGGCACCCTCCCGTCCAACGCGCAGGTGCTGGCCGACATCTCCCTCAGCCCGTCACAGACCAGCGTGTCGGCGGCCAACATCACCGACCTGCGGAACTACTGCGTTGCGTCGGGCGGTGTGGTGCCGGTGTCCTCGGCGGTGGCTCCGCCGCGGCTCCACCCTGGGCAGATGCTGTATGTGACGGACACGGACCGTCTGCTGTACGGCAAGTCGGACGGCTCGCAGGGCGAGGTGCAGAAAAGTCCGGGGGTGTGGACCTCGTACACCCCTGCGTGGACGACGGCGAACGGGCAGCACACCCCGTCGTACGGGAACGCGACGATCGACTGCCGGTACACCCGCATCGGTAGGACGGTTCTCTTCTACATGAACATCACGTTCGGCTCGTCCACGAACTTCGGGTCGGGTGCGACGGGCTCCGACAACTGGACCTTCGGCCTCCCCACCGCGGCGGCCGTGGCGGGTGCCCCGATCGGCAAGGTCAGCCTGGAGCCGGGCAACGGCGCGAGGGCCTCCAGCGCCCTGGCTCAGGTCAACAGCCCCACGGATACGTTCAGCATCTACCTGGACGGCCCCCGCATCGACAGCAGCACTACGGCCGGGACCGGCATCGCCGACTCCGTCACGCCGTTCACGTGGGCGTCGGGCATGCGGTTCACCGTCAACGGCCAGTACGAGGCCGCATCGTGACGGACCTGACGATGCTCCGCGCCGAGCTGTCCGCCGCCGACCGTCAGCAGCCGCAGCACACGTACACCTACCTGTTCTGCGACCTGCGCACGGACGCGCTGCTCGCCGAGCTGCCCATGTCCGCCGTCTCGTACAGCTTCGAGTTGAACGGGATCGGCAAGTTGACCGGCACCATCCCCTACAACAGCGAGACCCTGCCGCTCGATCCGGAGACCGCGAGCACGCCCGCGCGCACTGCCGTCTACGTGGACCGGGACGGGGTGATCGTGTGGGGCGGGATCGTGTGGACGCGGCAGGACGTGACCGGCGGGAAGCAGATCCAGGCTGCCGAGTTCTTCAGCTACTACCAGCACCGGTACGTGAAGAAGACGCTGTCCAACGACACGTCGCTGCTGGTCGACCCCTCGTTCGTGCAGGACGGCGGCCAGCGGATCTACACCGATCAGAAGTGGCTCACCTGGTCGCTGATGCGGTACGCCCGCGACCAGCCGGGCGGGCACATCCTCATCGACATCAACGCCCTGTCCGGCGACCCGCACGGCATCGACCGGCCGGCCACGACGTACTTCGGTTACGAGCGGCCCGAGATCTACAAGGCCATCAGCGAACTAGCCAGCGCGGACGACGGGTTCGACTTCGGTATCGAGGTGGGTTGGACGACGGCCGCGAACAACGAGGCGCCCGTCCGGTACCGGAGGGCTAAGACGTGGTTCCCCCGCCGGGGCCGCCCGGCCGCCGAGTCCGGGCTCGTGTTCTCGAAGGGCGGCGGGTACGGGTCGATCCTGTCGTACGACTGGCCCGAGGACGGCACCTCGCTGGTCACGGAGATGTCCGGCCTCGGCGGCGGCAGCGGTGAGGCGAAGGTCATCCGGACCGCCGTCGCACAGGACATGCTCGATGCGGGCTGGCCTCTGCTGGAGGGCGTCGCCACCTACGACGGGGTAATAGACGGCGGGCAGGTGCAGGGCCTGACCAACGCCGACCTGGAGGCGGCATCGGGCAGTCAGGTGATGCCCACCTTCGAGGTCAGCGCCGACGCGGACCCCGCCTTCGGCAGCTACAGCGTGGGTGACGAGGCCCTGTTCGTCATCGACCCCGAGCCCCAGTCCCCGAACGGCCGGCAAGGCACGCTGCGCATCGCCTCCATCGAGAACACCAGCGTCAACGGCCCCGAGCGCATCCGCCTGACCTGCGTGGGGGTGTGACGTGCCGAAGGTGCAGAGACCCCCGGACATCCTCCGCGAGCTGGCCGAGCTGAAGGAGCAGGTGGCCGACCTCCGCAGGTCCGGCCGGGAGCGCGACGAGCTGCCGTTCTTCCCGACCTCCCTGCGTGGCCTGGTCTACGAGGACGGCACCAGCTTCACCACCACGTGGGAGACGATCCTCAGCCCGCGCACGGCCACGCTCCAGCTCGGCTTGGTCTTCATCGGCGACGCGGTCAGCGGCACCAACACGGGCGGCGCCTGGCAGGTGGTGCTCAACGACACCACGGTCATCTCCTCCGGGACCGTCCCCGCCACGTTCGCGTTCCAGATCGCCACGCTCACCGTTGACCTCACCCCGTACCTGACGGCTGCCCAGCTCAAGGTGCAGATCCAGACCCGCCGCACATCCGGCGCCACGACCGGCGGCAAGTACGGCGGCGGCGGCTCGATCGGCTCCGCCCCCCGCTACGCCCGACTCCTCTGAAAGGAACCCCATGGCCTGGTACCCCGGCGCCAAGAAGATGGAGCTGCAACCCGAGTCGGATCAGCAGCCCGCCATCAAGCCCACGCAGTTCATCCTCCACAGCATCGTCGCCCCCTGGACCCCGCAGCGGACGTACGAGTACTGGCGCGACAGCACCAACCTGGAGAGCCACTTCGGCCTCGGCTACGACGGGAGCCTCGGGCAGTTCATCGGGACGCAGACCCGCGCCGATGCGAACGGCCCCGCCAACCGGCGGCCGGACGGCACGGGCGCGGTCTCGCTGGAGTCGGCATCGAACCTCCAAGCGTCGGACCCGTGGACAGCCGCGCAGGTGGAGGCGATCGTCCGGCTCGGCGTGTGGCTGCACCAGACCCACGGCATCCCGCTGCGGATCTGCCGCAGCGCGGACGACCCCGGCTACGGCTACCACCGGCTGCACACCGCGTGGAATCCGGACGCCCACTCCTGCCCGGGCGACGCCCGCGTGAAGCAGTTCCACGAGGTCGTCTTCCCGGCGATCGTCGCCCGCGCAACCGGCAAGGCCACCGACAGCAAGGAGCTGGACATGGACGAGGACAAGGTGTTCGACGCGGTGTGGGAGCAGGACAAGGCGCCTGCCCCCAGCACCTCTTCGACCGCCAAGAGCAACCCGACGTGGAAGCCGATCTCGTTCCTCCGCGAGATGTACGACCTCCTCACCGGGATGAAGAAGGACATCGACGCGCTGCGCGCCGAGGTCGCCACACTGAAGAAGGGGGCCTGACCATGGCCGAGATCCATCTGCCCACCGCCGACACCGTCGTGAAGACCAGCGGCACCTACGCCCGCGACCTGACCGAGCGCGTCCTGTGGACGTTCCTCGGCGCGGCCGGCGCGGTCGCCCTCGCGGGCGGCCCGGCGGACATGCTGCACGTCTCCTTCTGGCAGGGCGCCGGAACGGCCGGATTCGCGGCGGCCGTCGCGCTGGTGAAGGGCATCGCCGCCCGCGCGATCGGCTCGAAGAACAGCGCCTCCACCGCAGCGGGCGTCTGATGCGCGCGGCGGTCCGGCGGCTGCGCAAGCGGCTGGGCCGCCGCGGCGCACTGCTCTCCCTCAAAGGGGTCATGGCCATGGGCTACGGCTCAGGGCAGATTGTCCAGCCCACCGGCGACCGGCACGGCCTGACGCTGCTGTTGAAGTTCATGCCGCTGGAGAGATGGGGGTGGGCGTGGATCACGGCTGGTGCAGTGGCGCTCGTCTGCGCGTGGCTGCCACAACGCCGGGACTGGCCCGGCTACCTCGCGGTATGGCTGATCGCCACCCCGTGGGCAATGGCCTACCTGGCGTCGTGGTGGCCGCTCGGCGAAAGCCCCCGCGGCTGGGTCCTCGCCATGATCTTCGGCGCGTTCGGCTCGGTCTGCCTGGTGGCCATCGGCTGGGACGAGCCTCCGGCACGATCGGAGCTACCGCGTGAGACCTGAAATGCTGACCGCCGTCAGCGCCCTGGCCGTCGCCGTTGTCACCGCAGCAGGCGGGACCGTCACAACCGTCATCGGCCGGCGGCAGCCCCGACGCCCCCGAGGCGCGGAGAGGCGGGACGACTTCACTGCGGTGACCGACAAACTCGGCGAGCACATCGCCCGCCTGGAGCGCGAGGCCGAGCAGGACCGACAGCAGGCCGAGCACGACCGGGCGAGGATCGGTGCTCAAGATTTCGCCCTGCGCTACATCGCCGCCTGGGCCCGCTCCCTGGTGACGTACATGCGGGAGCAGCGTCTCGAACCACCGCCCCCGCCGCAGCCGATACCCGACGAGGTCCGCCCCTACTTGCACGACATCAGTTCGTGACAGCGGCCCCGCTCTCCTCCGGGAGGGCGGGGCTGTTTCTTCATTTCCTGGGTCACCCGGTGGGCCGCTGAGCAGCGACGAAGCTTCCGAGGCCGGGCTCGGTGTAGATCAGCCCGTCTGCCCGCAGGCCCTGATGAACCTTCTGCGCGGTCGCCTGCGCAATGCCGAACTCGGTGACGAGCTGCATGACCGAGGGCACTCGGGTGCGCGGCGGGTAGGTGCCGTCAGCGATCCGCGCCCGGACCACGTCGGCTACCTGCTTCCACCTGGGCACATCCGGCTCCCACTCGATCATGCGGCCAACGTGACACGCCAGGGCGTACCACGCGAGTTGTCCTATGCCTGGCAACCCATAGCATGCTAGGTCTACGCTGCGGGAATGAGTAAGCCCCCGAGCGGCTGCCGGGCCGCTGGGGGCAAGGGCCGACTGGATGGAGTCGACATGGCGCACCGTACCGCTCAGCTAGCCGCACTGGCAGAGCGCCCACCCGCCAGTTTCCCCGCCGAGCTGATCCCGCTGCTCGGCGTACCCGACCTCGCCACGCTCACCCCAGACCAGGCCGCCGGACGCGCCTGCGTCTGGGGCGGCGCGCGGCTCCAGCTCGACACCGCCATAGACCTCGGCGAGACCCGGCACGACGGGGTGCGCGTCTTCCCTCAGTCCTGCGGGCCGTGCGTCGCCGAGCGCGCCCTCCTGGCCCTCGCCCCGCACTCCATCGACTGCGAGCCCTGCCACGACCGCGAGCGCTGGCAGGACTGCCCCATCGGGGGCGGCCTCCACCGCCTCCGCGTCGAAGCGCTCCGCCTGCCGCGCCCTGGGGATGCCCGGTGACGATGCCCTACGTGCTGCCCCGCACCGGGGAACTCGGGCCGCCCGTGCCCGTCATCGTCACCCCAGCCGGCGTCCGCTACGCCGACCCGGCACGGGACCGGGCTGGGCGCGACCCGGACGGCGTGCTGTGGGAGGTGCGCGAGGGCACTCCGACCGGACCGCCCGCGTACACCGCCGAGCTGCACCCGGCCCGGCAGCGCGAGGCGATGGAGCGGCTGCTGTGCGCGGGATGCCGCGAGTCAGCCGACCGGGGCCCGGACGGGGTGCTGTGGCTGATACCCCTGCTCGGCGCCTCCCCCGACACCCGCTGGGAGGGCGTGCACGCGGCGATCCCGCCCATGTGCGCGGCCTGCGCCGAGCTGGCCCCGCGCGTCTGCCCCGTCCTACGCGACGGTCACGTAACCCTCCGCGTCCGCGAGGCCGAACCGATCGGCGTCCGCGGCACCCTCCACCCCCGGCCCGGCCAGCCCGGCGAGCCCGACCCCGACGCCCTGGTCCCGTACGACTCCGACGCCATGCCGTTCGTCGTCGCCCGCCAGGTCGTCCGCGAGCTGTGCCAGGTGACCGTCACCCGGTAGCAGCCCCCCTAGCCCCCGGCGCTCCCTGCGCCGGTGAGGAAACCCAGAAAGGCACGACCATGCAGAACAGCAGCGAGGGCCTCATCTTCGTGAAGTCCAGCTACAGCGTGCAGAACGCGTGCGTGGAGGTCGCAGCTCTCCCCGACGGTGGGCGCGCGGTCCGCGACTCCAAGAACCCGAACGGGCCGGTGCACTTCTTCAACCGTGAGGAGTGGGACGCGTTCGTGCTGGGCGCCAAGGATGGCCAGTTCGACAACTAGTCCCTGGACCGCCCACGGCCGCCCTCGCCATCAGCAGGGGCGGCCGTGCTCTGTGGCAGTCACCTCACCAGTTCCGCCAACGGGATCTCGAAAGCAGCGGCCAGTAGCAGCAGGTCGTCCAGGTTCGGGGTGCGAGCGCCGTACTCCCATCGGTGGATGGTCCGGTACTCCCGGCCTACGCGGGTGCCGAGTTGCTCCTGCGTCAGCCCTATCCGCTCGCGCTCAGCGCGGATGCGTGCCCCGATCTCCCGACGGCGGGCGGGCACCCAGTCGGGCATGGGGTCGAGAGGCACCCGCCCACGTTGGATTGATCATGGAGAATTGTCTCTGCCTGGCTGGGCATATTTGTGGATCATGACCGGCTGGACACAGCATCCATCCCGTCTCCATGAACCCCCGCCCGGTCCGCCGGGCGGGTCAGGTGGCGTACCGGCGTACCAGCGTCCGCCGCGATCACGCCACCGGTCGCTTTGTCTTCGGACAGAGCGAGCCGCCCCACCCCCAGCACGGGGTGGGGCGGTCTACGTTGGGTTGTACGTGCGACCCCCGCCGACTGATGCGGCGGGGGTCGCCGCCTGCGGGCCAGGTCTCCCCACCTGGGTACCGCAGGTGACGACGAGCCAGCGTCGGGCGCGCGAGGGGAGTCGCGCCGTCCTCGTCCCAGTCGGAACTCTAAGGTGCATCGTGCATCGATCAAGTCCCCCAAGAGGGTGACGGCGAAACCGTGATCATCTTGGGGTTGTGGACTCTATGCGGACTCGGGACAGCAGAACGCCCTCCGAGGTGATCCTCGGAGGGCGTCTGACCTGCTGTGGAGCCTAGGGGAGTCGAACCCCTGACATCTGCCATGCAAAGACAGCGCTCTACCAACTGAGCTAAGGCCCCGAAAGGGGACGGCCGACGGGAGGACGGGCTCCTGGCGGGCGTCGCAGACCAGAGTACCGGTTCACCCCCCGTATCCCGCAAAAAGATTGGGGGTCCCCGCGAATCACCCCGCTCCGTAGGATGCTCGACGTGGTTCGCTTCAGCGAACCTCGGTTTCTGGGGAAGCGATGGGGAGACGCAATGGACGCCGCACAGCAGGAAGCCACCGCGAGAGCGCGGGAGCTCCAGCGGAACTGGTACGGGGAGCCGTTGGGGGCGCTCTTCCGTAAGCTCATCGACGATCTCGGGCTCAATCAGGCCCGGCTCGCCGCCGCGCTGGGGCTGTCGGCTCCGATGCTGTCACAGCTCATGAGCGGCCAGCGCGCCAAGATCGGCAATCCCGCGGTGGTGCAGCGGGTGCAGTTGTTGCAGGAGCTGGCCGCGCAGGTCGCGGACGGCAGTGTGAGCGCGGCCGAGGCGACCGACCGCATGGACGAGATCAAGAAGTCCCAAGGGGGCTCGGTGCTGAGCAACACCACCCAGACGACGAGCAGTTCGGGCGCGCCCACGGTCAAGCGGGTCGTACGAGAGATCCAGTCGCTGCTGCGCTCCGTCGCCGCCGCCGGGGACATCATCGACGCCGCGGACACCCTCGCCCCGACCCACCCCGAACTGGCAGAGTTCCTCCGGGTCTACGGCGCGGGCCGCACCGCCGACGCGGTCGCGCACTACCAGTCCCACCAGAGCTGACCCCCGGCCCGGTCCGGAGGGGGTCCGGCACCGGGCCCGGTCGTACGGCCGGGGCAGCGCACCAGGGGGAGGAGCTGCACGGTCATGGGTGAGGTCTTCGCGGGCCGGTACGAGCTGGCCGACCCGATCGGGCGTGGCGGCGTGGGCGCGGTATGGCGCGCCTGGGACCACCGCAGACGGCGCTATGTCGCCGCCAAGGTGCTTCAGCAGCGCGACGCCCACACCCTGCTGCGCTTCGTGCGCGAGCAGGCGCTGCGCATCGATCATCCGCATGTGCTCGCGCCGGCGAGCTGGGCGGCCGACGACGACCAGGTCCTGTTCACCATGGACCTGGTGTCCGGTGGCTCACTGGTCCATCTGATCAACGACTACGGTCCTCTTCCGCCGGTGTTCGTCTGCACCCTGCTGGACCAGTTGCTGTCCGGCCTGGGCGCCGTGCACGCCGAGGGGGTCGTGCACCGGGACATCAAGCCCGCCAACGTGTTGCTGGAGGCCACCGGCACCGGCCGGCCTCGGCTACGGCTGTCCGACTTCGGCATCGCCATGCGGTTCGGGGAGCCCCGGCTGACCGAGACCAACCTGGTGGTCGGCACGCCGGGATATCTCGCGCCCGAGCAACTGCTGGGGGCCGAGCCCGACTTCCCCGGTGACCTGTTCGCCGTGGGCCTGGTCGCCCTGTACCTGCTGGAGGGGGCCAAGCCGGACGGCAAGGAGATCGTCCGGTACTTCCTGGAGCACGGGACGCCGAGCGCGCCCGCGCGGGTGCCCGAGCCGTTGTGGCAGGTGATCGCCACCATGCTCCAGCCCGACCCCGCCGCCCGCTTCCGCACCGCCACGGGCGCCCGCAAGGCCCTCGCCGCCGCCAGGGAACTCCTGCCGGAGCCCGGCCCCGACGACGAGCCGATCGAAATCTTCGACCAGCTGGGCCCCCTGCCCCCCGGCTTCGGCCCCGAGGGCCCCCACAAAGCCGCCCCCGCGGTGGACGCCCGCTGGGGCCACCGTCCCCCCGACACCCCGGACACCAGCGGCACCACGACGGACGCCCCGCTCCCCAGCGCCTCGGCCACACCCCCGACAGCCGACCTGCGCACCCGGCCCCCGGCCGTCGCCACCCCGCCGATGTCCGACACGGGCAGCTTCCACCTCCCACCCCCACGCCCACCCCGGCCCACGACCGACCCCCACACCGCCGCGTACACAGCCCGCGACCCCCGCACCCCGCCACCGGGCCACCCCACCGAAACCCCCCGCACCCCCAGCCACCGCGCCCATTCCCGCCCACGTCCGGGCCCCTCGGCCAAGGTCGCAGTCCCGGTGCTGTTGCTGGCGCTGGTCTGCTACGCCGTCGGCTTCTGGGCACTGACCCGCGTCTGAGACCGGCGGGCAGCACCCGGGCGCCCAGCACCCCCATCGCCAGGGCTCGCGGCGGCCTGTCGTGCCGCTGCCACCGCTCCTCTACCGCCGTCGGCTTCTAAGCACCGGCCCGCACCCGGGACCGCCGGGCCAGCAGCGTCCACGCGCCCAACCCCAGCAGCAGGGCCGTACCGGCCCCGAGCCCGCCGTACGCCAGCACCCGCATCGCCGGATCACCGCCAGCGGTGTCCCCGCTCACGGCCGCCCCCCAGTCCCCCGCGCTCACGGCGAAGAGGTCCGTCGGCTCAGTGCGCCCCCGGTATTTCGGACCGGCGTGGGCCGTGCCGTCCAGCCGTACCCGGAGGGTCACCCCGAAGGGGCCCGTGCCGAAGGAGTCGGCGAGGCGTTCGCTGAGGTGGAGGACCACGTAGTAGTCACCCGCGAACCGCACCCCGTTCTCCCCGCTCGGCACCGCGTAGCGGTTGGCGTACTCGACCGGCGGGACCGGGGCGAGGGACACCGCGCGGCGGGTGCCGGTGTAGCCGAGGGCTGCGTCCTCGACCGGGCCTCGGGCCGGGTTGAGGAGGGAAAGAGTGAGGGCGCCCCCCACGTAGCCGTGGCCCGTGGGGGCGGCGGCCAGTTCGGCGCCGGCGTGCACCTGGCGCCCCCAGTCGACCGGCACCTTGTAGAAGAGGGTGTCGCCGGGGGCGAGGCGGGTGCGCCAGACCCCCTGGCCGAGCAGGCGGGCGGAGCCGAAGCCGTCGCCTCCCCTTCTCTCGCGCGGGACGTCGCCGGGCGGCTGGGGCGTGGCGGAGTTCCAGGCGCGAGGCGGCGTGGTGGGGCCGGTGGCGGCGAGGCCGGGTTCGGTGGCGGGGGCCAGCTCCAGGTCCCAGCGGCCGGGGTCGGAGTTCTTGGCGTCCAGCCGCTCCACCAGCAGGTAGTACACGGCGGCGCTCTGGCACAGCGACTTGCCGGTGTCCCGCTGTCCGACGGCCGTGACGGGCCGGGGGCTCAGCCCGGCGCCGAAGGACGCGGAGGAGTAGAAGCAGGGGTTGCCGTCGGCGTCCTGGAGCGAGACCCGGATGCCGTCCGTGGCGGCGACGGTCGCGCCGCGCGGGGGCACGGCGGTGACGGGGACGTAGGCGTTCGCCGTGGCGGTGAGGGTGAGCCGGTAGTAGAGGCGGCCGTGCACGGGGAGGGAGCTGCGGTAGGTGTGGCCCGGCAGGAGCGACTTCGCCCCGGCGGTGTCCGGAGATCCGGCGAGAGTCTCGGCACCCGGCGTGAAGGCGTACCCGTCCGGCGCGGCCACCGCGGGTGTCCAGGCGAGGGCCCACAGCACGGCCCCCGCGCACAGCCCCCGCACCGCGTTCCGCAACCCCCGCCGCATCAGCCGCCCCCCTGCCCCTAGGCCCCGTCAGCTCACGGGCCCATCCTGCCCGGTACCGCTTGCGCCATCAGGGTTTTGGCGGGGCCGTCCGAAACGCCCGCGGTCCCAGGGACGAGGCGTACCTCACCTTCCGGGGCACGGCAACACAGAACCCCGGCCGCTCGAGCGACCGGGGTTCGTTCAGACCGTGGTGCCGGGGTTTCAGGAACCGGTGGGCACGGAGTCGGTGGCCTCCGTCCACAGGTCCTGCTCGGCGCGATCCGCCTGGATCTGGCGGTACACAAGGAGACCGCCGATGGCGGCCAGTGCGACCAGGAGCAGCTTCTTCACCGCGCGACCTCGTCTTTCGTTGACGTAGGGGACCTCTGCCGCCCGACTATACACACCGGCCGAGACCGATCGGTGACCTGCCGCAGGCCCCCAACTCCCGTCTCCCGACGGCCCGGAGCCGTTGCGATCGGAGGGTGATCACACCCGCACAGAGGGTTGCGTTCCTCCCATTTCAAGACAGTTTCAGGGGTTTTCCGCCTCCTTGCACCCATCCGAGTGGTGTTCATCTGAACATCGACGCGCCACGGGCGTCGGTCCACCACTTCGCCGCCCACATACACATCATGAGGAAAGTACGCAAATCGCCCAACCTGAAAGTGAGGGGCCATGGCCAGGAACAAGGTCATGACGCTGTGGACCGCCATCGTCACCGCCTTCCTCGCGCTGTGCACGGCGCTCGGACTCGTCACCGCGACCGCCCCGGTCGCCTCGGCCCAGGCCGGGAGCCCGAGTCACGGCAGCACGGAGCACAGCGCACCGGAGGCACCGGCGGCCGTCAGCCACCAGATCTGGCCACAAGCCAGGTCCCTGCCCCCCACGATGAAGCAGCGCATCCGGGCCGAGGCCCACGGGAAGTCCCCCAACTGCCGGCACCGCTCACTGGCCGGACGGGAAGCGGGCACCCTCGCCCCGCACCGCGTGAACGCCCCGGACCGCACCGAGACCACGCACCGGCAGGAGAGCACCGAGCAGTACGCGTCCCACCTCGACTGCTGAGACTGCCGAGCCCCAAGGCAGACATCCAGTACCGCGGACGTCTCGACACACTGGCGACTTGCGTACCCGACCGTCGACACGGAACGCCCCCCGGCCACCGGCCTGGGGGCCCGCACCGCGTCCGCCTCATTCCCCCAGCAGCACGGCCTGCGAGGGACACTTCTCCACGATCTCGCGCACCAGCGGATCGTCCCCGGAATCCTCCCGTCCCGGCCTGACCACGCCGTACCCCTCGACGAAGTCGAAGACCTCGGGAGCGCGGTACGCGCACTCGGCCGAGCCGTAGCACGCGCTCCGGTCCACGGACACCTTCATGCGTCCTCCCCTGCTCACACGGGCGGCCCCGGGCCCTCGACGGCCCGCGCCCACGAGGTCCTTGCCCCTCGGGCACGCGCCCGAACCGGCCGCGCCACCGCCCGTCCGGCACCGGTCCCTCCCCTCGTGGGGACCGGTACCGAACGGAGCGGGGGGTCTTCGTCCCGAGCCGTGCCGGTGTGCCCGGCGCGGTGGGCCCGTGGAGCTCGGGGCCTCCCGCCACGCCGTGTGTCGCTCCTGGCGAACTTTGACCGAGAACGTTCGGCGTCCGGCGGGACCTGTTCGCGGACCGGGCCGGTGGCCTGTCCGGACGGTGTGTGACAGCTCCGCTACCGCGGTGCGATCCTGCCATCTGTGGCAACCGGCGAGGAGGTCCGGACCACCGAACCCGGGCTTTCCCGCAGGTCAGCCGTATAGGGTGAGTTTTCCGGTCCGGACGCATCAGATGGGGGAAGTGAGGGGTGGGACCTTGGGTTCCGACTCAGGGGCACGCACAGCCTTCGCCGAACGCCTCGCCCTGCTGTACAGGGAAGCCGGGAATCCGCCCCTGAAAAGCGTGTCGGAGGCGGTCGTCCGGCTCCAGCGGGTGGACGAGCGGGGCCGGCCGGTACGGGTCTCCGCGCAGCGGATCAGTGACTGGCGGCGGGCCAAGAACGCGCCCGCCCAGTTCGCCGCCCTGGCCGCCGTCCTCCAGATCCTCATCCCCGAGGCCCGCCGCGCCAGCCCCACCCCGGTCTCCAGCGGCCTGTACGACCTGGCCCAGTGGCAGCGGCTGTGGGAACGAGCCCTGGCCGACCCGGTGGGCGAGCGCCCCGAGGGCCCCGGCGCCGAACCTCCTCCGGCCGAGTCCCCGGTGTGCCCGTACCGGGGCCTCGCCTCCTACCGGCAGGAGGACGCCCGCTGGTTCTTCGGCCGGGAGCGGGGCACGGAGGCGCTGGTGGGCCAGTTGCGGGCCGCCGAGCGCGGCGGGGGACTGGTGATGCTGGTCGGCGCATCGGGCGCCGGGAAGTCGTCCCTCCTCAACGCCGGCCTGGTGCCCGCCCTGGAGGACGAGGACGCGCACACGGTCCTCCAGCTCGTACCGGGCGCCGATCCGCTGGGGGAGCTGACCCGCCTGGTCCCGGCCCTCGCCCCGCTCGCCGAGGAGGCGCGGGCCGCCGGGGAGGAGGACCGGAGCCCGGCCGCCGGGGCGATACGGGAGACGGTCACCGAATGGGCCCTCGGCCTGCGGCCCCCGGGCACCGTCACCATCCCCGGCCCCCGCTCCTCACCGGAGTCCCCGGCGCCCGCCGCCCGCAGGACGGCCCGGCCGGTGCTGATCGTGGACCAGTTCGAGGAGACCTTCACCCTCTGCCCCGACGAGGCCGACCGCCGGGCCTTCGTCCAGTTCCTGCACGCCGCCTGCACCCCCGGCCCCTCCGGCCCCGCCCCCGTCCAGGTCGTCCTAGGCATCCGTGCCGACTTCTACGAGGAGTGCCTCGGCTACCCCGAACTCGCCGACGCCCTCCAGCACCGGCACATGGTGCTCGGTCCGCTGACCACCGCCGAACTGCGCGAGGCGGTGAACGGGCCGGCGCGGGCGGTGGGGCTGGAGCTGGAGGCGGGCCTGACCGAGCTGATCGTCCGCGAGGTCAGCGCCGACGGGCCGCGCGGCGCCCATGACGCGGGCGTGCTCCCGCTGCTCTCCCACGCCCTCCTCGCCACCTGGCAGCGCCGCAGGGCCGGCCGGCTGACGGTGGCCGGATACCGGTCGGCGGGCGGCATCCAGGGCGCGGTCGCGGCCACCGCCGAGCGCGCCTGGTCCGGGCTCGACCCGGCCGCCCGCGCCGCCGCCCGGCTGCTCCTGCTGCGCCTGGTGCGGCTCGGCGAGGACACCCAGGCCACCCGCAGGCGCGGCACCCGGCGCCAGTTGGCAGCTGAGTCCGCGGACCCGGACAAGACCGAGGAGTCGCTGGAGGCGCTGGTCCGTGCCCGACTGGTCACCCTCGACGCGGAGACCGTGGAGATCACCCACGAGGCGCTGCTGCACGCCTGGCCCCGGCTGCGGCACTGGATCGACGACAACCGGGGCGACCATCTGCTGCGCCAGCGGCTGGAGGAGGACGGCCGGGCCTGGGAGGACTCCGAGCGCGACAGCTCCCTGCTGTACCGGGGCTCCCGTCTCGAGCAGGCGCGCGGCTGGGCCGAGTCGGCCGGGGACACCTATCTGACGCGGGGCGCGCTGGACTTCCTGGCCGCCTCGGTACGGCTGCGCAAACGCACGGTGCTGATCAGCAGGGCCGCGGTGGCGGCACTCACCGTGCTGGCGGTGCTCGCCGCGGGGGCCGCGGTGGTCGCCTGGCAGCAGCGGAACGACGCGGTGTTCGAGCAGGTCCTCGCGGAGGCCGACCGGGTCCAGCACACCGACCCGTCGCTCGCCGCGGGCCTCGACCTGGTGGCGCACCGGCTGCGCCCGGACGACGAGGGCGCCTACAGCAGGCTGATCTCCATAGTGAACGCCCCGCTCGCCACGCCTCTGACCGGCCACACCGGCGCCGTCTACCTGACCTCCTTCAGCCGCGACGGCAAGGTCCTCGCCACCGCCAGCTACGACCGCACCGTCCGCCTGTGGAACGTCGCCGACCGGGGGAACCCCAAGCCCCTGGGCGTCCCGCTGCACGGGCACCGGTCCTGGGTGAGCAGCGCGGTCTTCAGCCCGGACGGGCACACCCTGGCCAGCGCGGGCGACGACGGCACGATCCACCTCTGGGACGTCACCGACCCCGCCCACCCGAAATCCCTGGGGGAGCCCCTCACGGGTCACGACGGCACGATCTACCTCGTCGCCTTCAGCCCGGACGGCCGGACCCTGGCCAGCGCGGGCGAGGACCGCACCGTACGGCTGTGGAACGTGGCCGATCCCCGCCGGGCGAAGCCGCTGGGCGCGCTGCGCGGGCACACCGCGCCGGTGCGGTCGGTGGCGTTCAGCCCCGACGGGCGGACCCTCGCCTCGGCGGGCGACGACGAAACCGTACGGCTGTGGGACGTGGCCGACCCCCGGCGGCCCAAGGCTCGGCGCGAGGTGTTGCGGGGGCACACCGATCTGGTGCATTCGGTGGCGTTCAGCCCCGATGGCAAGGTGCTGGCCAGCGGCAGCGCGGACGACACCATCCGCCTGTGGAACGTGGCCGACCCGGCGCGCCCGGCCCCCCTCGGCTCGCCACTGACCGGGCACACCGGGCCCGTGTGGTCGGTGGCGTTCAGCCCGGACGGGGGCAGGCTCGCGGCGGCCAGCGCCGACTCCACGGCGAGCCTGTGGAACGTCACCGACCCGGCCTCCCCGTCCCAGGTGGGCGAGCCGCTCGCGGGGAGCAGCGGGGAGATGTACGCGCTGGGGTTCAGCCCGGACGGCCGTACCCTCGCCACCGGCAGCGGGGACGGCAGGGCCCGGCTGTGGGCGGTGCCGACCTCGGACATGACCGGGCGCAGCGCCGCGTTCCGCCGGGACGGCAAGGTGCTGGCCACGGCCGCGCGCGACGGCCGGGTCCGGCTGTGGCGGGTGACGGTGCCGGGGCGGCCGGTGGCGCTGGGCGCGCCGTTCATGCCGGCGGACGGCGGGCAGCGCACCCTGATGTTCGCCCCGGACGGCCGCACGCTGGCGGTGCTGACCGGGAACCGCTCGGTGTACCTGTGGAACGTCCGCGATCCCGCTCGTCCGGTGGTCGCCGGGCCACCGCTCAAGCTCATGACCCGCTTCATGGGCTCCGACGCGCTCGCCTTCACCCCCGACGGCCGCGTCCTGGCCACCGCCTACGACGACCACCGGCTCCGGCTGTGGAACGTCGCCGACCCCGCGCACCCGGCCCCCTACGGGGCTCCCCTGGCCGGACACCGGGGGTACATCAACGCGCTGGAGTTCACCCCGGACGGGCACACCCTGGCCAGCGGCAGCGCGGACGGCACGATCCGGCTGTGGAACGTCACCGATCCCGCCCGGCCCGTCCTGCGCGGCCGCCCGCTCACCGGCCACTCGGGCCCGGTCAACGCGCTGGAGTACAGCCCGGACGGCCACACCCTGGTCAGCGGCGGCGACGACGACACGGTACGGCTGTGGGACGTCACCGACCCCGGCTCGGCCGCGCCCATCGGCCACACCCTGACCGGCCACACGGAGTCGGTGACCTCGCTGACCTTCAACGCCGACGGCCACACCCTGGCCAGCGGCGGCAACGACAACACCGTCCGCCTCTGGGACGTCACCCACCCCGGCTCGGCCGCACCGATCGGCCAGTCGATGAGCCCGTACGCCAAGACAGGCAACTTCCTCGCGTTCAGCCCCGGCAGCCACGTCCTCGGCGTCTCCAGCGGCGCGGACACGGTACGGCTGTGGAGCCTGGACGCGGACGAGGCGGTCCGCCACATCTGCGCGGTCACCCGGGGCGTCCTCACGCCCCAGAAGTGGCACGAGTACCTCCCCCGCCTCTCCTACGACCCCCCGTGCCCCCACTGACCCACCAAGATCAGCCAACTCCCCCACCGATCAACCCCGTTGGCCCCGCAACGCCCCCAACCTTGTTACCCTTGGCCATAGCCCGATCGCTGGTGCATCCCCCGTCGCCAGCGATCGGGTCTTTTGTGTGCGTCAGGCCCCTCAAAGGGTCATGAACGGCGCGTCCTGCGCGAGGCGGGCCTGGTCCACCAGCGCCACGCCGCAACGGCCTGTACATCCGCCTCCGCAAGGACGACCTGGACCACCGGTTCCCCGGCCTGATCCAAGCCGTCGTGGCCGCGGGCTAGACCACGCGCCCGCGCAACGCAGAAGCCCCCCGGTCCAGTGGACCGGGGGGCTTCGTGAAATGTGGGGCTAACAGGATTTGAACCTGTGGCCTCATCCTTATCAGGGATGCGCTCTAACCAACTGAGCTATAGCCCCGCCCGCTTCGCGGGGTGTGTCCCGCGCGCTGACTCCTGAAGATTAGCGCACGACCGGGGCAGTCCCAAAATCGGTTGTCGGGGGATCGTCAACCGGGCCGGGAGGCACCCTCACTCGTCCTCAGCGAGGGTCAGCTCGACGCCGCCCACGAAGCCCGCGGAGAGGTTGTAGATGAAGGCGCCGAGGGTCGCCAGGGCCGTGGCCAGGACGACGTCGATGACCGCGATGATCGTCGCGAACATCAGGACGTGCGGCAGCGAGAGGTAGGACTGGAGGTCGAAGCCGGTCGCCTCGGTCGCCCCGGTCGCCTCGGAGATCGTGCCGCCCACGGTGGAGAACACGCCCATCGCGTCCAGCACCATCCACAGCACCGCCGACGCCACGATCGTGCAGATGCCGAGCGCGATGGAGAGCAGGAAGCTGACCTTCATCACCGACCACGGGTCGGCCTTGGCCACCCGCAGCCGCGCCTTGCGGGTGCGCGGCGCAGTGCCCGCACCCGTGCGTGGACGGCGTACCGCCCCGGCGGGCGGCTGCGCCGCGTACGCCTGCGGCGGGTGGTAGGGCCCGGCCGGCTGCTCGGGGCCACGCTCACCGGGCAGCGGGGAGGCCGCCATGCCCTCGGTCGCACCGGCCCTGGCCTGCGCGCCACGGGTGTCCGTCACGGTTCCCCCCTGGGAACTCGAAGAATCAGGAGTAGAAGCAGAAGAAGCGTCGGCGGAGGCCGCCTGCGCGGCGGAGCCACGGCCGCCGCCGTCCGTCTCCGTACCCGTGGAGGTACCGGCCGATCCGGCGCCCGTGGCTCCGCTCACGTGATTCACTCCTCGTGCTACTCGGCCGAGGGCGCCTCACCCTCGTCCGTGGCGATCGTGGTGACCTCGACGGTCTCGTCGACGACGATCTCGCCGTCGACCTCCTCCGCCTCACGCCCCGCTTCGGCGTTGCGAGCGATACCGACCACGGCATCGCGCTTGCCCAGGTTGATCAGTTGGACGCCCATGGTGTCACGGCCCGTCTCCCTGACCCCGCTGACGCGCGTACGAATCACACCGCCGCCGAGGGTGATGGCGAGGATCTCGTCACTCTCCTCGACGATCAGCGCGCCGACGAGCGACCCCCGGTCCTCCACGATCTTGGCAGCCTTGATGCCCAGACCGCCACGTCCCTGGACGCGGTACTCGTCCACGGCCGTCCGCTTGGCGTAACCGCCGTCCGTCGCGGTGAACACGAACGTACCCGGCCGCACCACGTTCATCGAGAGCAGCTCGTCGCCCTCGCGGAAGCTCATGCCCTTCACACCGGAGGTGGCACGGCCCATCGGGCGCAGCGTGTCGTCCGACGCGGTGAACCTGATGGACTGGGCCTTCCGGCTGACGAGGAGCAGGTCGTCGTCGGCGGAGACCAGCTCCGCGCCGATCAGCTCGTCGTCCGTGCCGTCCTCGCCCGCCCGCAGGTTGATGGCGATGACACCGCCGGAGCGCGGCGAGTCGTAGTCCTTCAGCGGGGTCTTCTTGACCAGGCCCGCCTTCGTGGCCAGCACCAGGTACGGCGCCGCCTCGTAGTCACGGATCGCCAGGATCTCCGCGATCGCCTCGTCCGGCTGGAAGGCGAGCAGGTTGGCCACGTGCTGGCCGCGCGCGTCCCGGCCGGCGTCGGGCAGCTCGTACGCCTTGGCCCGGTAGACCCGGCCCTTGTTGGTGAAGAACAGCAGCCAGTGGTGCGTGGTGGAGACGAAGAAGTGGTCGACGATGTCGTCCTCCTTCAGCTTCGCGCCCCGCACCCCCTTCCCGCCGCGCTTCTGCGCCCGGTAGTCGTCCGTCTTGGTGCGCTTGATGTAGCCGCCGCGCGTGACGGTGACGACGATGTCCTCCTCGGCGATCAGGTCCTCGATGGACATGTCGCCGTCGTAGGGCACCAGGGTGCTGCGCCGGTCGTCGCCGAACCGCTCGACGATGGTGGCCAGCTCGTCGTGGACGATCTGCCGCTGCAGCTCCTCGGAGGCGAGGATGCGGTTGTACTCGTTGATCTTCGTCTGGAGCTCGTCGTGCTCCTGGACGATCTTCTGGCGCTCCAGGGCGGCCAGCCGGCGCAACTGCATCTCGAGGATGGCGTTGGCCTGGATCTCGTCGATGGCGAGCAGGTCCATCAGGCCGCCGCGGGCGATCTCGACGGTCTCACTGCGCCGGATCAGCGCGATGACCTCGTCGATGGCGTCCAGGGCCTTCAGCAGACCGCGCAGGATGTGGGCGCGCTCCTCGGCCTTGCGCAGCCGGAACCGGGTCCGGCGGACGATGACCTCGATCTGGTGCGTCACCCAGTGCCGGATGAACGCGTCCAGCGACAGCGTGCGCGGCACCCCGTCGACCAGCGCCAGCATGTTGGCGCCGAAGTTCGTCTGCAGCTCGGTGTGCTTGTACAGGTTGTTCAGCACGACCTTGGCGACCGCGTCCCGCTTGAGGACGATCACCAGACGCTGACCGGTGCGCGAGGAGGTCTCGTCGCGGACGTCGGCGATGCCGCCGATCTTGCCGTCCTTCACCAGGTCGGCGATCTTCTGCGCCAGGTTGTCGGGGTTCACCTGGTACGGCAGCTCGGTGACGACCAGGCACTGCCGGTTCTGGATCTCCTCGACCTCGACCACCGCGCGCATCGTGATGGAGCCGCGTCCGGTGCGGTACGCCTCCTCGATGCCCTTGCGGCCCACGACCAACGCACCGGTCGGGAAGTCCGGGCCCTTGATGCGCTCGATGAGGGCGTCCAGCAGCTCCTCCTGCGACGCCTCCGGGTGCTCCAGGTGCCACTGGGCGCCCGCCGCGACCTCACGGAGGTTGTGCGGCGGGATGTTGGTCGCCATACCGACCGCGATACCGGCCGAGCCGTTGATCAGCAGGTTGGGGAAGCGGGCGGGCAGGACGGTCGGCTCCTGGGAGCGGCCGTCGTAGTTGTCCTTGAAATCGACGGTGTCCTCGTCGATGTCGCGGACCATCTCCATCGACAGCGGCGCCAGCTTGCACTCGGTGTAGCGCATGGCGGCCGCGGGGTCGTTGCCCGGCGAGCCGAAGTTGCCGTTGGAGTCGACGAGCGGCATGCGCATCGACCACGGCTGGGCGAGGCGGACCAGGGCGTCGTAGATCGAGCTGTCGCCGTGGGGGTGGTAGTTACCCATGACGTCACCGACGACGCGCGCGCACTTGTAGAAGCCGCGGTCGGGGCGGTAGCCGCCGTCGTACATCGCGTACAGCACACGGCGGTGGACGGGCTTGAGGCCGTCCCGGACGTCGGGCAGCGCGCGCGACACGATGACGGACATCGCGTAGTCGAGGTACGAGCGCTGCATCTCGGCGTCGAGGCCCACCGGCTCGATCCGGAGGGTGACGGTCTCGCCCGTCTCCTCCTCCGGGGTCACCGGTTCGGGCATGAACTCGGGGGTTTCGTCGGTCATTGCTGGTGAAGATCCTTCCCTGGTGCGGTCAGCCGGGACCGACTCAGATGTCGAGGAAGCGGACGTCCTTGGCGTTGCGCTGGATGAAGAGGCGGCGGGCCTCGACGTCCTCGCCCATCAGGACCGAGAACAGGTCGTCGGCCTGGGCGGCGTCGTCGAGGGTGACCTGGCCGAGGACGCGGTGCTCCGGGTCCATCGTGGTCACGCGCAGCTCCTCCGCGTTCATCTCACCCAGACCCTTGAAGCGCTGGATCGAGTCCTCGCGGATGCGCTTGCCGCGCTGGCGCCCCATCTCGATCAGCGCGTCGCGCTCCCGGTCGGAGTACGCGTACTCCACGTCGTCCCGGCCCCACTTGATCTTGTACAGCGGCGGACGGGAGAGGTACACGAACCCGGACTCGACCAGCGGCCGCATGAAGCGGAACAGGAAGGTCAGCAGCAGGGTGTTGATGTGCTGGCCGTCGACGTCGGCGTCCGCCATCAGGATGATCTTGTGATAGCGGAGCTTCGCGATGTCGAAGTCCTCGTGCACACCCGTGCCGAAGGCCGAGATCAGCGCCTGGATCTCCTGGTTCTGCAGGATCTTGTCGATCCGCGCCTTCTCGACGTTGAGGATCTTGCCCCGGATCGGGAGGATCGCCTGGTACTGCGGGTTCCGGCCGGACTTGGCCGAACCGCCGGCGGAGTCGCCCTCGACGATGAAGATCTCGCACTTGGACGGGTCGTTCGACTGGCAGTCGGACAGCTTGCCCGGCAGCGCGCCCGACTCCAGCAGGCCCTTGCGCCGGGTGAGGTCACGGGCCTTGCGGGCCGCCACACGCGCGGTGGCCGCCTGGATGCCCTTGCGGATGATGTCCGCCGCCTCGACCGGGTTGCGGTCCAGCCAGTCGTTGAGGTGCTCGTAGACCGCGCGCTGCACGAAGGTCTTGGCCTCGGTGTTGCCCAGCTTGGTCTTGGTCTGGCCCTCGAACTGCGGCTCGCTCAGCTTGACCGAGATGATCGCGGTCAGGCCCTCGCGGATGTCGTCACCGGTGAGGTTGTCGTCCCGCTCGCGCAGCAGCTTCTTGTCGCGCGCGTACTTGTTGATCAGGGAGGTCAGCGCGGCCCGGAAGCCCTCTTCGTGCGTGCCGCCCTCGTGGGTGTGGATGATGTTGGCGAAGGAGTAGACACCCTCGCTGTATCCGCCGTTCCACTGCATGGCGACCTCGAGGGACAGGCTCTTGTCCTTGTCCTCCGCCTCCAGCGAGACGACGGTCGGGTGCACGACGTCGCCCTTGCGGGAGTTCAGGTACGTCACGAAGTCGACGATGCCGCCGTCGTAGCGGTACGTGACCGACTTGACCTCGGCCTTCTCGTCCGCGCCCGCCTCGTCCGCGCCGCTCGTGGCCTTCGCCGACTCGCGCTCGTCGGTGAGCTTGATCGTCAGGCCCTTGTTGAGGAACGCCATCTCCTGGAAACGCCGCGACAGCGTCTCGAAGGAGTACTCCGTGGTCTCGAAGATCTCCGGGTCGGCCCAGAAGGTGACCGACGTGCCGGTCTCCTCGGTCGCCTCGTTCTTCACCAGCGGCGCCGTGGGGACGCCCATCTTGTAGTCCTGCGTCCAGCGGTAGCCGTCCGTCTTCACCTCGACGGCGACCTTCATGGACAGCGCGTTCACCACGGACACGCCCACACCGTGCAGACCGCCGGAGACGGCGTAACCGCCGCCACCGAACTTGCCGCCCGCGTGCAGCACGGTCAGCACGACCTCGAGGGCCGGCTTGCCCTCGGAGGCCACGATGCCGACCGGGATGCCTCGGCCGTTGTCCACCACGCGGACGCCGCCGTCGGGCAGGATCGTCACGTCGATGGTGTCCGCGTGACCGGCCAGCGCCTCGTCGACGGAGTTGTCGACGACCTCGTACACCAGGTGGTGCAGACCGCGCTCACCGGTGGAACCGATGTACATGCCGGGGCGCTTGCGGACCGCGTCCAGCCCTTCGAGCACGGTGATGGCACTGGCGTCGTACGAGGCGACGACTGCCTCGCCGATGACGCCGGCGTCGGTGGAAGGGATGTTCTCGTTGGGGTTGCCGGAATCGGCCACGAAGCGCCCTTTCTGGCACAGCACGAGCGCTCCTTGCGGGTGCGCGCCCTCCGGAAGGAGGGTTGCCGGAGCGGCTGCGGCATGTTGCGTTGGTAAGCCCTGAATCAGCGTTGCTCAGCTTTTCCCGGACGGTCCCCACGATTGGGGCGGGATCGCCTTCCAGTCTACCGGTAGCGCCGACAATGATGGGGGCTTGCGGGCACCTGAGTCCGCATGTGCCGCCCTGAACCGGCCCCGACCGGGTCCCGATATGGGGAAGGGGGCTGCGAGGGGCTCACAGCGGCGCTCAGGGCTTCGGGCCGTCAGCCCTTGTCCATCGGGGGGTCAGCCCATGATCGGCCGGTGATCCGTACACCCGTACGGCCGTGGAGTGCCCTTGCGCCTCACTGGTCAGACGTGAGGTACGTCACCCGTAGGTGTCGCCCGGACCGGCGCTTCCGGGGGCCCTGAGAGGGCCGTAACGGCGCACCGGGGCGCCCGGACCGTTCACCTTGATCATCCGGACCGTGCCGTGCCCGAGGTCCTCGTTCAGCCGGGCCACGAGCGTCGGCGCCAGCAGCCGGAGCTGCGTCGCCCACGCCGTCGAGTCACAGGAGACCGACAGCACCCGCTCGTCCTCGTCGTACCGCTGCGGCACACAGTGCTTCGCCAGGTCCTCGCCGACGATCTGCGGCCAGCGGCCCATGACGCCGCCGACGGCCGCCGGGGCCTCCCAGCCGCGCTCGCTCAGCAGCCGGTTGATCGCCGCGCCCAGCGCCATCGGGTCGCGGCCGTCAGCCCGCGCGCCCGAGCGCAGGCCACCACCGCGCCGCGCCTGCTTCTTCTGCCGCGCCGCGTCCCCACGCGCGCGTGCCTGCTCCTTCGCCGCGCGCAGCGCCACGCGCGCGAGGTCGACACCGGACGGCTCCGGCGCCTTGCGGTCCTGCTCGCCCCCGTCGCTCATGCCGGCTCCACCGTGCCGTCGGAGACCGCGTACCGGGCACCCGCCAGGACGTGCGGCACGTCGTCGTCGACCGCGGCCGTCACCAGCACCTGCTCGCCGGGCGCCACCAGCTCGGCCAGCCGCTCCCGGCGGCGCGCGTCCAGCTCGGCGAAGACGTCGTCCAGGATCAGCACCGGCTCATTGCCCTCGGCACGCAGCAGGTCATACGAGGCCAGGCGCAGCGCGAGCGCGTAGGACCAGGACTCGCCGTGCGAGGCGTAGCCCTTGGCGGGGAGGCGGCCGAGGCGGAGCACCAGATCGTCACGGTGCGGGCCGACCAGGGTCACGCCCCGCTCGATCTCCTGCTTGCGCGCCTCGGCGAGTGCCGCCAGGAGCTGCTCGGCGAGTTCCTCGCGGGTGTGCGCCTCGCCGGGCGCGGAGGACTTGTACTCCAGTGCGACGGGGCCGCCGCCGGGGGCGAGCTGCTCGTACGCCTTGTCGGCGAGCGGCTGGAGCACCGCGATCAGGTCCAGGCGCTGGGCGAGCAGTTCGGCGCCCGCGTGCGCGAGGTGCTGGTCCCACACGTCGAGGGTGGAGAGGTCCATGGAGCGGCCGCCGTGCCGGCGCGCGAGCGCGGCCGACTTCAGCAGGGTGTTGCGCTGCTTGAGCACCCGCTCGTAGTCGGAGCGGACGCCCGCCATGCGCGGGGCGCGCGCGGTGATCAGCTCGTCAAGGAAGCGGCGGCGCTCACCCGGGTCGCCCTTGATCAGCGCGAGGTCCTCGGGCGCGAACAGCACGGTCCGCACGATGCCCAGCACGTCACGCGGCCTGACCTGCGAGGACCGGTTGATCCGGGCCCGGTTGGCGCGGCCGGGGTTCAGCTCCAGCTCCACCAACTGCTGCCGCTCGCCCTGGCGGACCTGGGCCCGGACGACGGCACGCTCGGCGCCCATGCGGACCAGGGGCGCGTCGGCGGAGACCCGGTGGCTGCCGAGGGTGGCCAGATAGCCGACGGCCTCGACGAGATTGGTCTTGCCCTGGCCGTTGGGGCCCACGAAGGCGGTGACGCCCGAGCCGAGCGGAACCTCGGCCCGGGCGTACGAGCGGAAGTCGGCCAGCGAAAGATGCGTGACGTGCATGGTCGTTCGCCGACCTCCCTCAACAGCCTGTGGATCGCGGGCGCGACCCTGTGGACTACTTCTTCTTCCTCGTTACGGCTTCTTCTCGACCGCGTGGCCGCCGAACTGGTTGCGCAGCGCGGCGATCATCTTCATCTGCGGCGAGTCGTCCTGCCGCGAGGCGAACCGCGCGAACAGCGACGCGGTGATCGCGGGCAGCGGTACCGCGTTGTCGATCGCGGCCTCCACCGTCCAGCGTCCCTCACCGGAGTCCTGCGCGTAGCCCCGCAGGCCCTCCAGGTGCTCGTCGTCGTCCAGCGCGTTGACGGCGAGGTCGAGCAGCCAGGAGCGGATGACCGTGCCCTCCTGCCAGGAGCGGAAGATCTCGCGGACGTTCTCCACGGAGTCGACCTTCTCCAGCAGCTCCCAGCCCTCGGCGTACGCCTGCATCATGGCGTACTCGATGCCGTTGTGAACCATCTTGGAGAAGTGGCCCGCGCCCACCTTGCCGGCGTGTACGGAGCCGAAGTCGCCCTCGGGCTTCAGCGCGTCGAAGACGGGCCGCACCTTGGCGACGTTCTCCTCGTCACCGCCGTACATCAGCGCGTAGCCGTTCGCCAGGCCGTGGACGCCGCCGGAGACGCCGCAGTCGACGAAGCCTATGCCCTTGGCCGCCAGCTCCTCGGCGTGCTTCTCGTCGTCCGTCCAGCGGGAGTTGCCGCCGTCCACGACCACGTCGCCGGGCTCCAGCAGCTCGCCGAGCCGGTCGACGGTCGCCTGCGTCGCCTCGCCCGCCGGGACCATCACCCAGACCACGCGCGGGGCACTGAGCTTGCCCACAAGCTCTTCGAGGCTGTGGACGTCCGCGAGGTCCGCGTTGCGGTCGTATCCGATGACGGTGTGGCCTGCGCGGCGGATGCGCTCGCGCATGTTGCCGCCCATCTTGCCGAGGCCGACGAGACCGAGCTCCATCAGTTGTTCCTTAGGTCGCTGTGTGGCGTGCCGGGCACGTGGGTGCCCGGCACCGAGCCTAACGGCGACCCGTCATGCACAACTGTGGGTATACGCGCTCATACGTACGTCCCCACCTGGGCTTTTGTCACCAGGGCCGTGGTCACTGGCCCTGTGCCGGGGAGCCCGGCTCAGCCGCTCAGGCGAACCGGCATGATCAGGTACTTGTAGGCGTCGTCCGCCTCCGCGTCCAGCGCGGGCTTGCCGCTGAGCAGCGCCGGCTTGGTCGAGGTGGTGAACGAGAGCTGGGCCACGGGGGAGTCGATGGCGCTCAGACCGTCCAGCAGGAAGGTCGGGTTGAAGGCGATCGAGATGTCGTCGCCGTCGAGCTGGGCGTCGACCCTTTCCACAGCCTGTGCGTCGTCGCTGGAGCCGGCCTCCAGGATCAGCACGCCCTGCTCGAAGCTCAGCCGCACCGGGGTGTTCCGCTCGGCGACCAGGGCGACGCGCTTGACGGCCTCCACGAAGGGGGCGGTCTCGATCACGGCGACCGAGTTGAACTCCGTCGGGAACAGCGTGCGGTACTTCGGCAGGTCGCCCTCGAGCAGCCGCGTGGTGGTGCGGCGGCCGGCGCCCTCGAAGCCGATGAGGCCCTCGCCGGAGCCGGAGCCGGAGAGCGCCAGGGTGACGCTGTCACCAGCGCCGAGCGACTTGGCGGTGTCCAGCAGCGTCTTGGCCGGGACCAGGGCGACCGCGGAGGCGTCCGGGTTCTCCGGCTTCCACAGGAACTCGCGGACCGCGAAGCGGTAGCGGTCGGTCGAGGCCAGGGTGACGGTGTCGCCCTCGATCTCGATGCGCACACCGGTGAGGACGGGCAGCGTGTCGTCGCGCCCGGCGGCGATGGCCACCTGGGACGCGGCGGCCGCGAAGACCTCGCCGGGGACGGTGCCCGTGGCGGTCGGCATCTGCGGCAGCGCCGGGTACTCCTCCACCGGCAGGGTGTGGAGCGTGAACCGCGAGGAGCCGCAGACCACGGTCGCCCGCACACCGTCCGTGGAGATCTCCACCGGGCGGTTGGGCAGCGCGCGGCAGATGTCGGCGAGCAGCCGGCCGGAGACCAGGACGGTGCCCTCCTCCTCGACCTCGGCCTCGACGCCCACCCGGGCGGAGACCTCGTAGTCGAAGCCCGACAGGCTGAGCTGGCCCTCCTCGGCCTTCAGCAGCAGGCCGGCGAGGACAGGCGCCGGCGGACGGGCCGGGAGGCTGCGTGCCGCCCACGCCACTGCCTCCGCGAGTACGTCGCGTTCCACCCGGATCTTCACCGTAAGCCGCCTCCTGCTGTTGCTTCTGAGTCCTCCGACTCGGTATCGCCTCCCGTTGCGAGGGGAAGGACACCGGTGACCAGTCTGACGCACCGCGCTGACAGCAGGTGCCGGTCGGGGTCAAGTCGGGCCGAGGGGCAGCCGAGCGCGAAACAGCGAGTTGTGCACAGGCCCCGCTTCGAAACGGATTCCTAGCTCTCTCTAGTCGGGAGTAGTAGTAGGGCCTGTGGATACCGTGGATAACCTCGTTTTCCCAGGTCAGGCCCCAAATTTTATCCACTGCCCCTGTGGGCGGAGCCGGTGGACAACTCGGCCTCTCTGTGGAGAACAGAAAGTTCTGCACACACCGCCCACAGGACAGGGCGAGTTCTCCCCAGCTACGTCCCCAGGTTTGGCGTCGTTTCCCACAGGGGCTGTTGGCAGTTTCGTGTGACGGCTTTCACTCGACGCAGTGACCGGGCCCGTGATGTTGCCGAACAGTGGACAGTGATGTGGAGAAGCAGGCCTCTGTTGGGGACAACCGCCCCCAACCTGTGGGCCGAGCCGTGGACAAAGTTACGCACAGGGTGTGGACGGAGTCTTTGTCCACACCCTGTGGAGATCGTTCGTCCACGAATCCACAGCCCTCTGAGCTGGGCGGATGTCCAACCCCCAGACTCCCTGTGGACGCAGCTTGGGACAACTTCGCAGTCCCCAGCCTGTGGGCGGAAGAAAGTCGGGAAATCTGTGGAGGGAGGCCGTAACCCGGCGGGGAATCGAACACAAGGTTGCTGGTGGGACACGGGGTTTGGGCGGCGGGGAGGGGCCGCGGAGGGCTCGAGCGGCTCCGATCGGGGGTTCGGGCGGGGGTCGGCGGGGTTTCTGGGGAGCTTCGGAGGTCGATCGCGGGGGCCGGGCGGGTGTTCCGAGACGGGCTTTGGGGGTGGCCGGTCGTGGGTGCGGGCGGGTGCTCGGAGGCGGATCTGGGGACCGGGCCATGCCGCGAGGGTGGGCGTGACGAGGCGCGGGGCGGGCGAAGAGGACGGCGGCGGGGGTGGTCGTGGGATGGTGCGGGCGCCGGGCGGTCGTGGGGTGGTGCGGCTCCGCCTGTCGGCGGGTGACACGAGGGCGAGCGGCGGGCTCTGAGGGGGCTGGGCGGGGCAAGCGGCGCCTCAGGTTGCCGCGGGTGCCCTCCACCGCCTCTCCAGCCCGGCGGGCGGTCCCCCAGCCCTCTCTCCCGTAGATGCTTCCCGCAGGAGGAACGGCGAAGGGCGCCCCGGAGACCTCCCGGAGCGCCCTCAGAGCCCGTACGCGGCTGGGTCAGCCGTTCTTGATGCGGTTCGTCAGCTCGGTCACCTGGTTGTAGATCGAGCGCCGCTCGGCCATCAGCGCCCGGATCTTGCGGTCCGCGTGCATGACGGTGGTGTGGTCCCGGCCGCCGAACTGCGCGCCGATCTTCGGCAGCGACAGGTCCGTCAGCTCGCGGCACAGGTACATGGCGATCTGCCGGGCGGTGACCAGCGCGCGGCCGCGCGAGGTGCCGCACAGGTCGTCCACCGTGAGCCCGAAGTAGTCCGCGGTGGCCGCCATGATGGCCGTCGCCGTGATCTCCGGGGCGGAGTCCTCGCCGCCGGGGATCAGGTCCTTGAGGACGATCTCGGTGAGCCCCAGGTCCACCGGCTGCCGGTTGAGCGAGGCGAACGCCGTCACCCGGATCAGCGCCCCCTCCAGCTCGCGGATGTTCCGCGAGATCCGGGAGGCGATGAACTCAAGCACCTCCGGCGGGGCGTTGAGCTGCTCCTGCACCGCCTTCTTGCGCAGGATCGCGATCCGCGTCTCCAGCTCGGGCGGCTGGACGTCGGTGATCAGGCCCCACTCGAAGCGGTTGCGCAGCCGGTCCTCCAGCGTGACGAGCTGCTTGGGCGGCCGGTCGGAGGACAGCACGATCTGCTTGTTGGCGTTGTGCAGCGTGTTGAAGGTGTGGAAGAACTCCTCCTGCGTCGACTCCTTGTCCGCGAGGAACTGGATGTCGTCGACGAGCAGGATGTCCATCTCCCGGTACCGCTTGCGGAAGCTGTCGCCCTTGCCGTCGCGGATGGAGTTGATGAACTCGTTGGTGAACTCCTCCGAGCTGACGTACCGCACCCGCGTGCCGGGGTACAGGCTGCGCGCGTAGTGCCCGATCGCGTGCAGCAGGTGCGTCTTGCCGAGCCCCGACTCCCCATAGATGAAGAGGGGGTTGTACGCCTTCGCCGGCGCCTCGGCGACGGCCACCGCGGCCGCGTGCGCGAAGCGGTTCGAGGCGCCGATGACGAAGGTGTCGAAGAGGTACTTCGGGTTCAGTCGCGCCGTCGGCTCACCGGGGCCCCCGGTGCTCGGGGACGGGGAGGACGACGAGCCGGCGCCGCCGCGGCCGGTGGACGGCAGCTCGGGACGCCCGGTCCCGCCGCCGCGCCGCCCGGCACCGCTGTCGGAGGGCGGCTCGGGCCGCTCGCGCCGGACCGGGTCGCGCTGGTCGTACTCGGCGCGCGGCGCGCCGTACTCCGGGCGCGGGGCGTCGTAGCCGGGGCGCTGCTGCTCGTACCCCTGGCGCTCGCTGCCGGGTGCGCGGTAGTCCGGCGCGCCGCCGTAGGAGTCCTGGGACGGGGAGGCGTAGGGGTCGCGCTCGGGGTAGCCGAGGCGGGGCTGCTGCCAGCCGTAGTCGTCCTGGCCGGAGCGCGGCCAGGCGCCCGGCTCGGGGCGCTGGTACTCGGCCGGGTAGGTCGGGCGGGCCGTCGGCATCCGCTCCTCGCGCCCGGTCGGCGGGCGCTCGCCGCGGCCGGCCGGGCCGTCGCCCGGGCGCTGCTGGTCGTCGGCGCGGTGGCGGCCGTAGCCCTCGTAGGGGCCGGAGGGCAGTTCCGGCTCCTCGTAGCGCGGCGGGGCGCCCTGGTCGCGCTGGTCGCGGGAGTCCGGCTGCTCGTGGCCGCCGGACGGCTGGGGGGCCGGGGGGCCGCCGACGGAATCGTCCACCGTGATGGCGATCCGGATGGGGCGGCCGCACTCGCGGCTCAGGGTCTCGCTGACGACCGGGGCCAGGCGGCCTTCCAGTACGCCCTTGGCGAATTCGTTCGGCACGGCGAGCAGCGCGGTGTCCGCGACCAGGGCCAGCGGCTGGCAGCGCCTGATCCAGTGCTCGTCCTTGGTCTCGACGCCCTGGCCCCGGCCCTCGCCCAGGAGTTCCTCCAGTACGCGTGGCCACACTGCGGCAAGATCGGCAGGTACGTCAGCCACGGGGCACGCTCTCTCGCAGGTCCCACGAACGTGTGGTTGTGGGATGGGTCGGGATGAAAATCGGGTGGACGGGCCGGACTGGGCCGGGCAATCCCGGTCGTGCGGGGACAAGGGAACGAATCGGAGTCCAGCCACGGTAGTCAGGGCGGCGGGTAGGGTTCAAGTTGTTGTCCCCAGCCTGTGGACAGTCTCCCCCGACGGGCGCCGGTTTGACCGGATGGCGTAGCCGCGCGTACCGTAACCAGGTCGAGTTGTCGATGGCTGCTGCCGCCTGCCTCCGATGGGCACAGATCGCTTCAGGTGATCGGGAAGCGGTGCACTCGGGCGTGACGCGAGCTACTCGTGGGCGCACGGTGACAGCCAGGACGGCACCCCGCCACTACCGATTTCTTCTGGAGCCCCCGAGTGAGCAAGCGCACCTTCCAGCCGAACAACCGTCGTCGCGCGAAGACCCACGGCTTCCGGCTTCGTATGCGTACCCGTGCCGGCCGTGCCATCCTGGCGACCCGCCGCAGCAAGGGCCGCGCCCGTCTGTCCGCCTGATCCCGATCAGGTCATGACATCGTGCTGCCCCCCGAAAACCGGCTGAGGCGGCGCGAGGACTTCGCATCCGCGGTACGACGAGGACGCCGGGCCGGTCGCCCGACTCTCGTCGTCCACCTTCGTAGCGGTGCCACGGACCCGCACGCGTCTGGGGAGAGCGCTTCCCTGACGCGTGCGGGTTTCGTCGTGAGCAAGGCCGTGGGCAACGCGGTCGTCCGCAATACCGTCAAGCGCAGACTGCGTCACCTGATGCGTGACCGAGTCGCCCTGTTTCCCCCCGGTAGCCTGGTAGTCGTACGCGCGCTGCCCGGATCGGGCGACGCGGACCACGCACGGCTGGCCCAAGACCTGGACGCCGCTATCCAGCGGCTACTGGGAGGGGGCACGCGATGAAGTACCCGCTACTGGCTCTGATCAAGTTGTACCAGTGGACGATCAGTCCGCTGCTGGGGCCGGTGTGCAAGTACTACCCGTCGTGCTCCCACTACGGCTACACGGCCATCGACCGGCACGGTGCCATCAAGGGAACAGCTCTCACGGCCTGGCGCATTCTCCGCTGCAATCCGTGGTCGCTGGGCGGTGTGGACCATGTCCCGCCGCGCAAGCGCCCGCGGTGGCACGAAATGCTGCGCAACGCCTGGGGCGCACGCAAGGGCGGGAACTCCGCCGAACCGGCCACCGAGGCGAAGCTTTCTTCCGAGCCACCTTCGGGCCCGGCCGCAGAGACCTCGTCCCATGCCCAAGGAGCATGATTAGTGGACACGATTGCCAGCTTCTTCAGCTTCATCACGACACCCGTCTCCTGGGTCATCGTCCAGTTCCACACGGTGTACGGGGCCATCTTCGGCCCGGACACGGGTTGGGCCTGGGGCCTGTCCATCGTGTCCCTGGTGGTCCTGATCCGCATCTGCCTGATCCCGCTCTTCGTGAAGCAGATCAAGGCGACGCGCGCGATGCAGACGCTCCAGCCGGAGATGAAGAAGATCCAGGAGCGCTACAAGAACGACAAGCAGCGCCAGTCCGAAGAGATGATGAAGCTGTACAAGGAGTCGGGTACCAACCCGCTCTCCTCGTGCCTTCCCATCCTGGCGCAGTCGCCGTTCTTCTTCGCCCTGTACCACGTGCTCAACGGCATCGCGTCGGGCAAGACCATCGGCGTCATCAACGACTCGCTGCTGGAGAGCGCCCGTAAGGCCCACATCTTCGGTGCTCCGCTGGCGGCGAAGTTCAAGGACAACGCCGACACGCTGGCTGCCCTGCACGCCACGGTCACCGATGTGCGGGTCGTCACCGCCATCATGATCATCATGATGTCGGCGTCGCAGTTCTACACGCAGCGCCAGCTCATGACGAAGAACGTCGACACCTCGGTGAAGACCCCGTTCATGCAGCAGCAGAAGATGCTGATGTACGTCTTCCCGATCATGTTCGCCGTCTTCGGCATCAACTTCCCCGTCGGTGTCCTCATCTACTGGCTGACCACCAACGTGTGGACCATGGGCCAGCAGATGTACGTCATCCGCAACAACCCGACTCCGGGCTCCAAGGCGCAGGCCGCCTACCTGGAGCGCCTGACCGGTCACGTCACGCACCACGGCAAGGTCCGCAGCCGCAGCGCCCGGGTGATCGTCAAGGCGATCGTCGCCAAGGGCCGCGACCGCAACGAGGCCGAGCGGAAGTTCATCAACTCCCTCACCAAGGCCGGCCTCACGGCCCAGGCCGACGGCAACGTGGTCAAGAGCGACAGCCAGGCCGTCGCCCAGACCGAGGACGGCACGCCCACCGCCGCCGTCGGCGCCCCGCGCCGTCAGCAGCCCAAGCGGCAGAGCAAGTCCCAGCGCCAGTCGGGGCAGAAGCAGCCGCACGAGGCCGAGGCGGACGATGAGCCCGCGTCCGCTACGCCCTCGCTGACCAAGTCCGAGGAGCCGCAGGACGCCGCGCCCGCGCCTCCCAAGCAGACTCCGAAGCCCGGTTCCGGCACCCGCAGCAAGGCCCAGTCCGGCCAGCGCAAGGGTGGCCAGCGGCCCAAGTCCTCGTCCAAGAAGTAAGAAGGAGCCCATCCCGTGACGGAAGGCACCACCACCGCCGCCGCCGAGGGTGCAGACACCCTCACCCGCCTGGAGCAGGAGGGTGAGATCGCTGCGGACTACCTCGAGGGTCTGCTGGACATCGCCGATCTCGACGGCGACATCGACATGGACGTGGAGGCCGACCGCGCCTCTGTCTCGATCATCAGTGACGCGCCGGGCCGCGATCTGCAGAAGCTGGTCGGCCGGGACGGCGAGGTGCTGGAGGCCCTCCAGGAGCTGACGCGCCTGGCCGTGCACCGCGAGACCGGTGACCGCAGCCGGCTGATGCTGGACGTCGCGGGCTACCGGGCGCAGAAGCGCACCGAGCTTGCCGAGCTGGGCGCCAAGGCGGCGGCCGAGGTCAAGAGCAGCGGCGAGCCGGTGAAGCTCAAGCCGATGACCCCGTTCGAGCGCAAGGTCGTCCACGACGCGATCAAGGGCGCGGGACTGCGCAGCGAGTCCGAGGGCGAGGAGCCCCAGCGGTTCGTCGTCGTGCTGCCCGCCTGATCGGCCTCATGGTTCCATCGGCCCCGTCTGACCAACAGACGGGGCCGAACTTTGTCAGCCTGGTAGTTCTGAGGGCCGGTGCGTGAAGCACCGGCGCGGTACGGAAGGACGGTCCCCGTGACGGAGGCAGCGGAGCTTCCCCCCGCGCCCGAACAGGCGCGGGAAGTGTTTGGCGATCGCTTCGAGGATGCGGTCCGCTATGCGGAGCTGCTGGCCGAGGCAGGCGTCCAGCGTGGTCTGATCGGCCCGCGGGAGGTGCCACGGCTGTGGGAGCGGCACCTGCTGAACTGCGCGGTGCTCTCCGAGGCCGTCCCCGAGGGGGTGACGGTGTGCGATGTCGGCTCGGGTGCGGGACTGCCGGGCATTCCGCTGGCCCTGGTCCGGGACGACCTGAACATCACCTTGCTGGAGCCCCTGCTGCGGCGCACCACGTTCCTCACCGAGGTCGTGGAGCTGCTGGGCCTGGACCATGTCACCGTGGTCCGCGGGCGCGCGGAGGAGATGCTGGGCAAGGTGCCGCCGGTCCATGTGGTGACCGCGCGCGCCGTGGCCCCGCTGGACCGCCTGGCCGCCTGGGGCATCCCGCTGCTGCGGCCCTACGGCGAGATGCTGGCGCTGAAGGGCGACACGGCCGAGGAGGAGCTGAAGGCGGCATCCACCGCTCTCAGCAAGCTCGGCGCGGTCTCCACCTCCGTCCTCCAGGTCGGCGAGGGCGTGGTGGACCCGCTGTCCACCGTGGTCCGGGTGGAGGTCGGTGAGAGCCCGGGTGGTGTCCGCTTCGCCGCCAAGCGAGCCAAGGCAGCCCGGACGAGCCGGACGCGTCGGCGTCGCTGAGTCCTGAGAGTGCGTCCCTGGCTGCCGCCGGGGGCGCATTTTTCTTTCCCGGCCGGGCTAGTCGGCTGGGCGGGCCGGAGTGTCGCAGAGCACTGGTCCTCGCGGCTGTGCATCGTGTTTCACGTGAAACGTCGCTCCTTGCTGCACGGCATCATCAGCCGCGGTCGCGCTGCGGCAGAACCCCTCGACCGGCGGCCTCTTGGTTCACTCGGAGGGGTTCCGAAGTTGTCCACAGAGGTGGACTTCTCCACAGAAGGACAGGGCTCACTGGTTCACGCCCCCGAGGGCATGGGAGGCTCTGTTCATTGCGAGCCTGTAGTCGAGGAGAGTGAATCCTTGCGGTCCGACGCCAACATCGCGGGACCGATGACCGATCCGGTCCCCGGTCCCCGTACCGAATCGAGGGGGGCGGATGTTTCACGTGAAACACCGCCTCCGATGGACGACACTCCCATCGGCCGTGCGGCCCAAGTGGCGGTCGACGCCCTGGGTCGTGCCGCGGAAGGCATGCCGAGGCCGGAGCAGACCAGAGTCATCGTGGTCGCCAACCAGAAGGGCGGCGTCGGCAAGACCACGACGACCGTCAATCTGGCCGCCTCCCTCGCGCTGCACGGCGGCCGGGTCCTGGTGATCGACCTCGACCCGCAGGGGAACGCCTCCACGGCACTGGGGATCGACCATCACGCGGAAGTCCCCTCCATCTACGACGTCCTGGTGGACAGTCGGCCCCTGGCCGAGGTCGTCCAGCCCGTTCCCGATGTCGAGGGCCTCTTCTGCGCTCCCGCCACGATCGACCTCGCCGGCGCGGAGATCGAGCTGGTCTCCCTGGTGGCCCGCGAGAGCCGGTTGGAGCGCGCCATCCAGGCGTACGAGCAGCCGTTGGACTACATCCTCATCGACTGTCCGCCGTCGCTGGGCCTGTTGACGGTCAACGCACTCGTGGCCGGCCAGGAAGTCCTCATCCCGATCCAGTGCGAGTACTACGCGCTGGAGGGCCTGGGGCAACTCCTGCGCAACGTCGACCTGGTGCGGGGCCACCTCAACCAGTCCCTGCATGTGTCGACGATCCTGCTCACCATGTACGACGGCCGGACCCGCCTCGCCTCCCAGGTCGCGGAAGAGGTGCGCACCCACTTCGGCGACGAGGTGCTGCGGACGAGCATTCCCCGCTCGGTCCGTATCTCCGAGGCGCCGAGCTACGGCCAGACGGTGCTGACCTACGATCCAGGATCGAGCGGTGCGCTCTCCTACCTCGAGGCCGCCCGAGAGATCGCGCTGAGGGGCGTGGGGGTCAGCTATGACCCGACCCAGGCCCACCTCGGCACCCAGAACGACCCGAACATGGTGGAGGGGATGCAGTGAGTGATCGACGAAGGGGGCTGGGCCGAGGACTTGGCGCACTGATCCCCGCAGCACCGACCGAGAAGATCCCGGCTTCGGCCGTGCTGGGCGGCGGTTCGTCCACCGCCTCGGCATCGGGTCCGGCTCTGTCGTCCGACCGCAGGCCCACCGGCATCGGCCGGGGCGGCGCCCTGCCGTCGGCGGCTCAGGAGCCGGAGGAGGCCCCGGCGAGCCCGGCCGACGAGCGGCCCGCGCCGCCCGCCGGTGCCTACTTCGCCGAGCTGCCGCTCGAGTCCATCACGCCGAACCCGCGCCAGCCGCGCGAGGTCTTCGACGAGGACGCGCTGAACGAACTGGTCATCTCCATCAAGGAGGTCGGCCTGCTCCAGCCCGTCGTCGTACGGGAACTGGGCGACGACCGCTATGAGCTGATCATGGGTGAGCGCCGTCTGCGCGCCAGCCGTGAGGCGGAGTTGGAGTCCATCCCGGCGATCGTCCGTGCCACGGACGACGAGAAGCTGCTGCTGGACGCCCTGCTGGAGAACCTGCACCGCGCGCAGTTGAACCCGCTGGAAGAGGCGCACGCCTACGACCAGTTGCTCAAGGACTTCAACTGCACGCACGACCAGTTGGCCGACCGGATCGGGCGTTCCCGGCCGCAGATCTCCAACACCCTGCGGCTGCTGAAGCTATCGGCCACCGTGCAGAAGAGGGTCGCCGCAGGCGTGCTATCGGCCGGTCACGCGCGGGCGCTGCTGTCCGTGGAGGACTCCGAGGAGCAGGACCGGCTGGCGCACCGCATCGTGGCCGAGGGGCTGTCGGTGCGGGCCGTCGAGGAGATCGTGACCCTGATGGGCTCGCGCCCCCAGCGGGCCCAGCGTGCCAAGGGCCCCCGGGCCGGCGCCCTGGTCTCCCCGGCGCTGAGCGATCTGGCGACGCGGCTCTCCGACCGGTTCGAGACGCGGGTGAAGGTCGACCTCGGTCAGAAGAAGGGCAAGATCACCGTCGAGTTCGCCTCGGTGGACGATCTGGAGCGCATCCTCGGCACGCTGGCGCCGGGTGAGGGGCCGATCCTGCCGAAGGGGCTCCAAGAGGACGACTCCGAGGAGTAGCCCTCCGTCAGGGCGTCCTGAGCAGGGCCGCATGGGCGGGCCGTGTCCGGTGTGTACCGGAACACGGCCCGCTCTTTGCTTTGCGCCGGTATCTAGGCAATCGCATCGTGGATACGATGCGAGCGGATGTGACCCGGCGAAGGAAGCGAGGAACCTCTTTCATGGGGCGTCGGCTCGTACCGCTCACGCTGGACAACCTTAAGGACCTCCCCCAGCGGTGTCGCTCCTGCGTGTTCTGGGAACTGGACCCGGTCAGCGCCGAAGCCGCCGTACGCGAGGGCACCGCGGAGGTGGAGAAGGAGTCCTGGATCTCCGCCGTCCTGCTGGACTGGGGCTCCTGCGGCCGGGTCGCCTATGTCGACGACGTGCCGGTCGGCTTCGTGCTCTACGCTCCGGCGGCCTATGTCCCGCGTGCGACGGCGTTCCCCACGAGCCCGGTCTCGCCGGACGCCGTTCAGCTCATCACGTCGTTCATCATGCCCGGCTACCAGGGGCAGGGGCTGGGCCGGATGCTGGTGCAGGCGGTCGCCAAGGATCTGCTGCGCCGGAACTTCAAGGCCATCGAGGCGTTCGGCGACACCCGTTGGAAAGAGCCCGCCTGCCTGTTGCCGGCAGACCATCTCCTCGCCGTCGGCTTCAAGACGGTGCGCCAGCACTCCCGGCACCCCCGGCTCCGTCTGGAACTGCGCTCCACGCTGTCCTGGAAGGAAGACGTCGAGATGGCCCTCGACCGGCTGCTGGGCGCGGTGCACAAGGAGCCCGCGCTGCGGCCGCTGTGAGGGTCCGCGCGGACTCCGGACCAGGGACATGACGAAGGGGCCGGCCCCAGTGGGCCGGCCCCTTCGTGAGCCTTGTTTCACGTGAAACGTCAGCCGGTGATGAAGTCGTCCAGGTCGCGGACGAGCGCCGCCTTGGGCTTGGCGCCGACGATCGTCTTGACGACCTCGCCGCCCTGGTACACGTTCAGCGTCGGGATGGACATGACGCCGTACTTGGCGGCCGTGGCCGGGTTCTCGTCGATGTTGAGCTTGACGATCTGGATCTTGTCGCCGTGCTCGGCGGCGATGGCCTCCAGGGACGGAGCGATCTGGCGGCACGGGCCGCACCACTCGGCCCAGAAGTCCACCAGGACGGGCTTGTCGCTCTTGAGGACGTCCTCGTCGAAGGAGTCGTCAGTCGTTTTCTTCACGGTGCCGGCCACAGCGGGCTCCTCACTTGATCATTCGGTGGGGGAAGGGGGTAAGTCAGACGGCGGTCTTCTCGGGCTCGGCGTGGCCGCCCTCGTCCAGCAGGGACGCGAGGTAGCGCTCGGCGTCCAGGGCCGAGGCACAGCCGGTGCCGGCCGCGGTGATCGCCTGGCGGTAGGTGTGGTCGACCACGTCACCCGCGGCGAAGACGCCGGACAGGTTGGTCCGGGTGGAGGGCGCCTCGACCTTGAGGTAGCCCTCCGCGTCCAGGTCGAGCTGGCCCTTGAACAGCTCGGTGCGCGGGTCGTGGCCGATGGCGATGAACAGACCCGTCACGGGCAGGTCGGACAGCTCGCCGGTCTTGAGGTTGCGCAGCTTCAGCCCGGTGAGCTTCTGCTCGCCCAGGATCTCGACGACCTCGCTGTCCCAGGCGAACTTGATCTTCGGGTCGTTGAAGGCACGCTCCTGCATCGCCTTGGAGGCGCGCAGGGTGTCCCGGCGGTGGATGATCGTCACGGACTTGGCGAACCGGGAGAGGAAGGTCGCCTCCTCCATCGCGGTGTCGCCGCCGCCGATCACGGCGATGTCCTGGTCCCGGAAGAAGAAGCCGTCACAGGTGGCGCACCACGAGACGCCACGGCCGGACAGCGCGTCCTCGTTGGGCAGCGCGAGCTTGCGGTGCTGGGAGCCGGTGGCGACGATGACGGCCTTCGCCCGGTGGACCGTGCCCGCGGTGTCGGTGACGGTCTTCACGTCGCCGGTGAGGTCGACGGCGACGATGTCGTCCGGCAGCAGCTCGGCGCCGAAGCGCTCGGCCTGCGCCCGCATGTTGTCCATCAGCTCGGGACCCATGATGCCGTTGGGGAAGCCCGGAAAGTTCTCCACCTCGGTGGTGTTCATCAGCGCGCCACCGGCGGTGACGGCACCCTCGAACACCAGGGGCTTCAGGGACGCACGCGCGGTGTACAGCGCCGCCGTGTAGCCCGCGGGCCCGGAGCCGATGATGATCACATTACGGACGTCGCTCACGGCTTGGTTCCTCGTCTCTGGTCTGTGTCGGCCGACCGGTGGGAGCCCCTGCCGGGACTCTCACACCACCCAACCGATCCTAAGGGGCGCACATTCCCCTGATGTCCGGCCACGCGACGGCTCACACGGTACGTGCGCGGAGAGGCGGGCGGAGACGACGCCCGCGCCGTTTCAAGAACGGACGAGCGTCTGCTTCAGGAGCACCCTGCCGGCGTCCGCCGTCCGCTTGGACGTACAGGAGGCGTCGACCACATAGGCGGTGACCCGCTTGCTGTCGGCCTTGTCGGGCACTACGACGAGGTAGGCGCTCTTGTCGGCGTAGGTGCCGCTCTTCGCCCCCAGAACCGTTTCACCGGAATGCAGCGCTCGCCGGACGCAGTCGGGCACCGGAACCTCGGTCTGGATCAGTGTGTTCGCGCTCTGCGTAGGCCCCGAGGGCGCCAGGTCCGTCTCCGTGTCCTGCTGTGGGCGCTGGCTGCCTCGCTGCAGCCCCTCCCTGGCAGTGAGCAGGTCCGACACCTGGCTCTTCACACTCGCCCCGGAGAAGGTGCCGACGGCGGACGCGGCCGTGCTCTGCGCCGCCTTGTCGGACGCGTTGGTCCCGAGGGACTGCATGAGCAGAGAGCCGGCCCCGAGGACGGCGGCGGTGAGCACGGCGCCCAGCGCGGCTGTCCGGCGACGGCTTCGGGAGCGCTCCTTCCGGCCGGGGCCGGTGGTGGCGCGGGAGAGCCTGGCGGGACGGTCCGGTGGGGTCGGTGTTTCACGTGAAACATGACGGCCGGGGCTTTCGGGGTCCGCCTGCTCGGTCCGCCCCGCTGCCTCGGCAGCGAGGGCGGCGTCGATCCGGTCTGCGATGTCCGAGGGCATCGGGGGGACCTCCGGGACGCCGCCCAGCAAGCCCTGGATCTCCGCCAGCGCCGCATGGACCTCCGCGCACGCCTCACAGCCCTCCAGATGGCGCCGCAGCTCCGCGCTACGGGACGGCGGGAGGAGGCCCTCGGCCAGGTCGGAGATCTCGGCGACGTCCGGGTGCCCGGTCGTGTCCGTCGAGGACGTCATGCTCGCCCACCTCCGCCCTTCACGACGGCTGAACCATTCGGCCCGGAGTCTTCGGTTCCCTCGCCCGCAGATCCTGTCGGAGGTGGGACGGATGCCCCGTGCACCCGGTTCCGTCCCGCCACGGGTTCTTTTCCCCCGTCGCCGGCGGCGCCCGGCCGCAGGTGGGTCAGCAGGGGGAGGAGCCTGGCCCGGCCCCGTGCGCAACGGCTCTTCACCGTCCCGGTGGGCACGTCCAGGACCCGGGCGGCCTCGGCTACGGGATAGCCCTGCATGTCCACCAGGACCAGCGCCGCCCGCTGTTCGGCGGGAAGGGTGCCGAGGGCCTCCAGGAGCTGGCGGTGGAGGTCGTTGCGCTCGGCCGGGGCGGAGGCCGACTCGTGCGGCTCCAGGAGCTGTTCCAGGCGCTCGGGGTCGTCGACGGGGGCGGTCTTCCGTGAGGCGGCCTTGCGGATGCGGTCCAGGCAGGCGTTCACCGTGATCCGGTGCAGCCAGGTCGTGACGGCTGACTGCCCCCGGAAGGTGTGCGCGGCCCGGTATGCCGACACCAGCGCGTCCTGCACCGCGTCGGCGGCCTCCTCCCGGTCCCCCAGCGTCCGCAGCGCGACCGCCCACAGCCGGTCCCGGTGCCTCCGCACGATCTCACCGAAGGCATCGGGGTCACCCTGCACATGACGGGCGAGCAGATCCTCGTCCCGCACCTCGCCGTACCGCGTACCGCCTGCCATCGTCCCCCTCCGGTGTGGATGAGACGTCAGCCGGTGATCTTGACGTCAGTGACCCTGCCCCGCCAGTGGCCTTGACCGTCCGGCGGCAGGTGGGTCAGCCACACCAAGAGGTACCGGGTCTGGAGGGGCTTGCCGGGCTTGAGATCCACCGTCGTGCCCGAGCCGGAGGCCACCTTCTCGTAGGCGGACAGGCTCGTCGGCTCCGACGCGGCGTCCGAGCCCGCGGCGCGCAGCTCGACCGACGTCTGCCCGAGGAAGCCGACCGTCACCTTGCTGACGGACTGAACCTTCTTCAGATCCAGGATGACGCCGACGCCGGACTTCAGGCGGCCGAAGTCGGAGCTCAGGTAGTAGTCCGTCTGCCAGTAGGAGGTCGGGTCGCCGTCGTAGACGCTTCCGACGGTGGCCGGCTTCTCGGAGTTGTCACCGAGCGGGTCGAAGTCCCGTGCGCCTCCGATGGTGACCGGCTTGCTGATCACCTGCTGCCGGCCCTTGTCACCCTCGTCCTGCGTCTGCGTGGTGTTGGTGTCGTCGGAGTTCTTGCCGCGGTCCATCAGGGCGTCCGCGAGCTGCCAGCTTCCGAGGCCGAGCGCTGCGATGAGGAGGGCGGAGACCGCCCACTTCAACGCCTTGCCGGTGCGGCTCTGGAGCGGGGCCGGCGGGGGTACGACGGACTGGGTGATGCCCGAGTGCGCCGAGGGACGGCCGTAGGTGCCCTGCTGGTAGGTCGTGCGCTGGTACTCCGGCGGGCCGCTGAACGCGGGCTCCGGCGGCCGCACGCGCGGCATCTCGCCGATCGCCTTGACCAGCTCCTCCGGCGTGGTGCACGCGGCCTCGTGCCGAGAGGCGGTGGCACCGTCGTTGACGAGCGCGCGCATCGCCAGTTCCGACAGCCCCCGGTGGATTCCGGCGCGCACCTGGTCCGGCGCGATGAGGCCGATGTCCTTGGGCAGGCCGGCCAGGCCGTACGCGTCGCTCTCGTAGGGCCAGCGCTGCGTCAGCGCCGCGTACAGCAGGGCGCCGATCGCCTCGGTGTCGGTGCGCTGTGGGGTGTCGGAGCCGACGCCGCGCAGCGCGGCGTTCACGGCGAGGCCGCGGATGCGCCACTGTCCGGAGGACGTGCGCAGCACCGCGTTCGGGTTGAGCCGCAGATGGGAGAGGCCCTCACGGTGGGCGGCGGCCATGGCGGCCGCGACCTGACTGACCATCTGGTAGGCGTCGTGCGGCTCCAGCGGGCCGGCCGCGAGCAGAGCGGTCAGCTCGGTGGCGTCGGGCAGCCACTCGTGGACCACGTAGACGAGGTCGTTCTCCTCGACCGCGTCGAGGACCTGGACGAAGCGCGGGTCACCGAGCAACGCCGCCGAACGGGCCGCGGCCAGCACGGCACGGGCGCGTACGTGGTCGGCGGGCAGGATGTGCACTCCGACGGCCCGGCGCAGTTTCTCGTCGACCGCACGCCAACTGCTGAATCCGTCCAGACGGGTGACGCACTCCTCCAGGCGGTAGCGCCTGGCCAGTTTGTGACCGCTGTGCAACTCGGTGGTCGAGGACGCCCTGCCGGAGTCCTCGGCGCCGCCTCTCCCCTGCGTCTGGTCGATGTCCGTGTCCCGCTCCGGGTTCTTGGCCACCCCGTCGGCCGTGGCCTGATCCGCCTTGGCGGTCAGCGGCTCGTCACCGCTGTTGTCTGCCACGTCGACGGCAGCCGTGCTGCGTTCCGCCACCGTCGTCCCTGCCTCCCCATCCGTTGCACGCTGTCCGACGCCGAAACCAATTGTGCCCACAGTCCGCCGCTATGCACGACACGCAGAGGGGGACGATGGTTGTGCGACTACCCCCGCCTCAGCGCCCCAGACGCCCGCGCACCATGCCGACGAGCGAGTTGAGCTCGTCGATCCGCATGCGGCGCGCGGCCACGAAGAAGACTCCGAGCAGTACCGCCCCACCTGCCACAAGGGCCACCAGAGAGCCGAAGACGCCCTGTCCGAGGGAGTGCCCGATGCCGTAGCAGGCCGCGCCGCTGAGCAGCGCCGCCGGGACCGAGGCGATCGCCAGGCGGGCGTACGTCCGCAGCACCCGGGAGCCGTCCAGGTCGCCGCCCAGCCGCTTGCGCAGCCGGCGCCAGGCGACACCGACGCCGATGGCGTAGGAGAGGCCGTACACGGCCGCCATGCCCGCCACCGCCCAGCGGGACGGCAGCAGGAAGTAGCAGAGCGCGGAGGCGCCCGCGTTGACCGCCGCCACGATGACCGTGTTGTAGAAGGGGGTCCGGGTGTCCTCGTACGCGTAGAAGGCGCGCAGGACGACGTACTGCACCGAGTACGGGATCAGGCCGAGACCGAAGGCCATCAGCATGAAGCCCATGTTGGTGGCCGAGCCGGTGCCGGAGGAGCCGAAGATCAGCGTGCACATGGGGATGCCGAGCGAGACGAAGCCGAAGGCGATGGGCACGATGGCCACCGCCGTGGTGCGCAGGCCCTGCGAGATGTCGTCGCGGACGGCGCCGCCGTCGCCCTCGGCGGCCGAGCGCGACAGACGCGGCAGCAGCGCGGCCATGAGGGACACGGTGATGATGGCCTGCGGCAGTCCCCAGATGAGCTGGGCGTTGGCGTAGGCGGCGAAGCCGGTGCCGTCGATCCTGGAGGCCTTGCCGGCGGCGGTGGAGAGCTGGGTGACGACCATGGCGCCCGCCTGGTTGGCGAGCACGAACAGCACGGTCCACTTGGCGAGCATCGCGGCCTTGCCAAGGCCGTGGCCCCGCCAGTCGAACCGGGGCCGGATACGGAAGCCGGTCTCGCGCAGGTACGGGATCATCGCCAGGGCCTGCACGGCGAGACCGAGCAGGATGCCGATGCCGAGGAGGCGCTGGCCCTCCGACGGGATGTTGTGGACGGTCATGTGGGAGTCGGCCGCGGAGCCGTAGACCCACAGGAACATGCCGAGCGTGACGATGATGACGATGTTGTTCAGGACCGGGGTCCACATCATCGCGCCGAACTTGCCGCGCGCGTTGAGGACCTGACCCATCACCACGTGGATGCCCATGAAGAAGATCGAGGGCAGGAAGTAGCGGGTGAAGGTGACCGCCACCTGGTTGGCCGCCGGCTCGGAGGCGATCGGGTCCGACAGCACCCGCACCAGGTATGGCGCGCCGAGCATGGTCAGTGCGGTCAGCGCGGCGAGCGCGACCATGACGAGGGTCAGCAGCCGGTTGGCGAAGGCTTCGCCGCCGTCCTCGTCCTCCTTCATCGACCGGACGAGCTGGGGCACGAAGACCGAGTTGAGGCCGCCGCCGACGGTCAGGATGTAGATCATCGTGGGCAACTGGTAGGCGATCTGGAAGGAGTCGCCGAGGATGCCGGTGCCCAGCGCTGCGACGATCATCGCGGAGCGGACGAAGCCGGTGAGGCGCGACACCATCGTGCCCGCGGCCATGACGGCGCTGGAGCCGAGCAGTCCGGAGGCGCGCCCCTTCGTTGGGGCCGGAGCCGGCGGGGCCGGGGTCTCCACGGGACCGGAGGGGCCGGCCGGGGCGGGTACGGGTGGCTGCATGGGGTTCCCGGAGGCTGCCTGGTACGGGTTTCCGCCGCCGTGGTGCGCGGGGCTCTGGATGTGGGGCGGCGGGTACGAGGCACCGGCGCCCTGGCCCGTGCGGGCGGAGCCGGTGGCCCCGCTGTGCTGCTGGTCCCGCAGGAGGTGCGCGAAGGCGTCCGGCTCGTGGTACTCCTCGCCGGAGTGCGAGACCAGGTCGTCCACGCCCACGAACTGGGTCGTGCGCGGGTGGTCGCCGTACGGCAGATGCTGGGTGGCGTCGCCCTCCGGCTCGGGCGCCGGGGTCTGGGCCCACACACGCGGGTCGGGGGAGTAGGAGGACTGCGACGGCGGGGCGTAGAGCGGCCGGCGCGGCTCGTAGCTGCCCGGTGGGGGCGGCGGGTGCGCGGCGCGGTCGTAGAGCGCCTCGGCGACCGGGTCCTGGGCGGAGAGGTCCCGCGCCCGGTAGGGGTCCTGGTCGTAGGCGTCCTGGAGGTACATGTCCGCCGCGGGCTGCGACGGCTCCTGGCCGGGCTCGGGCGGGGTCTCGGGACCGTGGCCCGAGTCGGCGGCGTCCTGGCCGCGGTCACCGTCGTACGGCGCGTTCATGGTTACCCCACCTCATCGTCCCTGGCCACACGGGCCGCGGCGTCGCTCAACGGTCCACTCTCTCACCCGTGCCGGACGGGTCGGCGCTTTCCGGTGCGGTGTCCGGTGCAGGGTCACCCGGCTGGTCCGGCCCGGCTGCCCCCGCGGGGGAACCGGACTCCTCGGGAAGACGGTCCCTGGCGTCGTCCGGGTTCCCGGAGTCGTCGCCGGAGTCCGTCTCCGCCTCGTCCGGGCCCTCGTCCTCGGCCTGGCGGGCGGCCGCGCGCTTGCGCTGGGTGTACATCCGGAAGCCCGCGAGGACAAGCAGCAGCACCCCGCCGCCGATCACCAGCATGACGGTGGGCGTGACCTCGGTGACCTTCACGTCGAAGCTGACGGGGTCGCCGTACTCCTGGCCGTCCTCGGTGTAGAGCTGGGCGAGGACCGTGGCCCGGCCGTTGGCGTTGGCCGAGGTGGTGAACTTCACCGACTGGCTGTGGCCGCCGGAGACCTCGACGGGCTGCTCGTCGTACGCCTTGCCGCTGATCTTCAGCCGGGTCGGCTGGGTCGAGCTGAGCCGCAGGTAGAGATGGCCGACGGGCTGGACCAGGTTGTTCTGCACGGTCACCGGGATGGTGGCACTGCGCCCGGAGAGCTTGGTCTCCGACTTGTCGATCAGCTTGACCTGGCCGCCGAGGTTGTCGAGGTAGCTCAGAACATCCGCGCGGAAGCCGTCCGCCTTGGCGGCCTGACCCCGCCACGACGTGGACATCCCGCGGTTTATGGCCCGGCCGAACGGCGTGACCACACGGGACTGGTCGGTGAGGATCACCTGGAAGTTGTCGAGTTTGTCCTGCGTGTCCGCGATCTGCTCGAAGGCGCTCCTCGGCAGTTCCTGCTTGCGCAGCGACGAGGGGTAGGCCGACGTGGAGGGGATGCGTGTGGTGGCGTCCGGGTCGGGCTTGGCCTTGGCGGCGGCGGTGAGGGTCGCGGGCTGCGACCAGTTGCCGTCCTGGAGCGCCTTCACGGCCGTGGCCATCGCCTGCGCCTGGCTGGCGGTCGGTGTGCGCTGGGGGGCGACCACGATGCTGCGCTGCTCGTCCTTCTGCACATTCGCCTCGAGGCTCTGTGCGAGGAACTGCTGCACCGCGAGCGTGGAGGTGTCCGCCTTGGTGAGGTCGCCCTCGAAGGCCGTGGACATCCGCGCGTCCGCGACCACCGCCGTGGTGCCGCCGCCGATGGGGCGGGCGGCGGACGGCGTGTAGGACAGCCCGGCGGACTCGCGGAGGCTGTCGCTGCGGGCGATCACCCGGTCGGCGCCGGCGGAGGTGGCCACCTTGATGATCGAGGGGTCGACGGCACCTTCCACCGGCCACGCGAAGTCGGTGGTCGGCGTGACGTGGAGCACGGTCTTCACCGTGAGGGCGGCGACGTCGGTGGCGTCCTTGAGATGGCTGAGCGAGCCGGTGACGCTGGTGCCGGTGTGGGCGAGCGAGGCGAGGTCCGGGTCGGCGAAGGGCAGCGCGACGACCTCCTTGCCCGCCACGGCCTTCTGGAGACCGGCCAGCCACTGCTTGGCGACGTCCTGGTTCTCGCGCGAGCCGGCCTTGCTGGTGCCGTCGGGCTGCTGGACCCGGTAACCGTTCGCCATGGCGTCCACCGCGGCCAGCAGGTCCGGGTCGATCACCCAGGTGACGTCGAGATCGCGGCCCAGGTCCATCATCTGCGCCAGGCGGCCGCCGGGGGCGATCTCCTTGGCCAGCTCGTCGTCCTGGAAGACGGGGGTCTGTCGCTCTCCGGCGCCCGTGCGGGCCGTCATGTGGACGGAGGAGAGCAGCGGCCACATGACCGTCGTCCGGCTCTTGGTGTCGGCCTCGGACGACTGCCAGGGCAGGAAGGTCCGCTCGATGCCGAGCATCTGGTCCCAGGGCCGCGCCGATGTCTTGCCGGACACGGAGACCCCGAACGAGTAGACGCCGTCCTTGCCGAGGTCCAGCTCGTCCACCGGGACGGAGATGCTGAAGTGTTCGGCGACGCCCGGGACCAGCTTGCTGAACTTCTCCGTGTACTTGCCGCCGACCTCGTTTCCGGTGCCGCCGCGGAGATCGTTCGGGTGCTGGGCGATGCCGTCGACCGCGGAGCGGGTGTTCAGCAGAGGTCCCACCCGCAGCCCGACGTGGGCGCCGGTCACGGTCTGCCTGCCGTTGTTGATCACCGTGCCGGACACGGTCAAGGTGTCGTCCTCGGTGGGCGCGCTGGGCGTCATTGAGTCCAACGCCACGGACACCGAGTCCGCCGGCGCCGCTTGCGCGGGTTCGGCCGCGGTCAACTGGAGCAGCCCGGCCAGCAGCGGTGCGCCCGCCAGCAGCGCTCCGGCGCGCCGCAGTCGGCGGCGGGCAGGAGAGGCACTGGGCCCCTGGATTTCAGCCGCGTCGGCCACGCGCTAGCCCGTCCCTCGTCGTCGTCATCAGTGGTCGTCGGAATGTGCGTCCCCGCATGGTAACGATGACCGCAGAGGTGAAGTGCCACGGACCGTTCCCCAAGATCGCCACGAACCGGCCGCCTGTCCTCTATATCCATTAAGGAGCGGAGAGCCGGTGTCCGCCCCTAGGGGAGCCCTTGTGGGGGTATGGCCGAGAGCCTCCGCGCGGGTCAAACGGGTGCGGTCCCGGGCGGCCGGGCCACGTACCCTCTTCTGTTGTGCCGAACCCCAACGATGACAATCCCGCTGCCCTCAGCCAGGTGCAGCAGCGCGCGGTGAGCGAGCTGCTGCGGGTGGCTCCCGTCGCCGACGACCTTGCCCGCCGTTTCCAGGAGGCCGGCTTCTCGCTCGCCCTGGTCGGCGGCTCGGTCCGTGACGCGCTGCTGGGCCGGCTCGGGAACGACCTGGACTTCACGACCGACGCGCGTCCCGAGGACGTGCTGAGGATCGTCCGGCCCTGGGCGGACGCCGTCTGGGAGGTCGGGATCGCCTTCGGCACGGTGGGCGCCCAGAAGGACGGCTACCAGATCGAGGTCACCACCTACCGCTCCGAGGCGTACGACCGCACCTCCCGCAAGCCCGAGGTGTCGTACGGCGACTCCATCGAGGAGGACCTGGTCCGGCGGGACTTCACGGTCAACGCGATGGCCGTGGCCCTGCCGGAGAAGGAGTTCATCGACCCGCACGGTGGCTTGGAGGACCTCGCGGCGCGGGTGCTGCGTACGCCCGGCACGCCGGAGGAGTCCTTCTCCGACGACCCGCTGCGGATGATGCGGGCCGCCCGGTTCGCCGCCCAGCTCGACTTCGAGGTGGACCCGGCGGTCGTCACCGCGATGACGGAGATGTCCGCGCGGATCGAGATCGTGTCGGCCGAGCGGGTCCGGGACGAGCTGAACAAGCTGCTGCTCTCCGCGCACCCCCGCAAGGGCCTCACCCTGCTGGTCGACACCGGGCTCGCCGACCATGTGCTGCCCGAGCTGCCGGCGCTCCGGCTGGAGCGTGACGAGCACCACCGCCACAAGGACGTCTACGACCACTCGCTCATCGTGCTGGAGCAGGCGATCGACCTGGAGGAGAACGGCCCGGACCTCACCCTCCGCCTCGCCGCGCTGCTGCACGACATCGGCAAGCCCCGGACGCGGCGCTTCGAGCAGGACGGCCGGGTCTCCTTCCACCACCACGAGGTGGTCGGCGCCAAGATGACCAAGAAGCGCATGACGGCCCTGAAGTACTCCAATGACCTGGTGAAGGACGTCTCCCGCCTGGTCGAGCTGCACCTGCGCTTCCACGGCTACGGCACCGGCGAGTGGACGGACTCCGCGGTCCGGCGCTACGTCCGCGACGCGGGCCCGCTGCTGGAGCGGCTGCACAAGCTGACCCGCTCCGACTGCACCACCCGGAACAAGCGCAAGGCGGCCACGCTGTCCCGCGCCTACGACGGGCTGGAGGCGCGCATCGCCGAGCTTCAGGAGAAGGAGGAGCTGGACTCCATCCGCCCCGACCTCGACGGCAACGAGATCATGACGATCCTCGGCGTCGGGCCGGGGCCGGTCATCGGCCAGGCGTACAAGCACATGCTGGAGCTGCGCCTGGAGAACGGCCCGATGGAGCACGACGCGGCGGTCGCGGCCCTCAAGGAGTGGTGGGCGCAGCAGAGCTGAGCGCTTCCGGGATCGTGTTTCACGTGAAACATGACTCAGCGGTGGGGCGGTGTTTCACGTGAAACACCGCCCTTCTCGTTGTTTCGGCGCCACTCGAAGCGAGCCATGGTCACGGTGACGGCTGCGTAGAGCAGCGCCACGAGGATCACCAGCAGCGCCGACCGGCCGTCCGGCGGGAGCATCAGGGCGGCCACCCCGGCGGCGCCGACGAAGGCGACGTTGAAGAGGACGTCGTAGACGGAGAAGACCCGGCCCCGGTAGCCGTCCTCGACCGACGCCTGGACGATCGTGTCGGTGGCGATCTTGGCGCCCTGGGTGACCAGCCCCAGCAGGAAGGCCGCGATCAGCAGCGGAACTGTGGCGAACGGAAGTCCGAGCGCCGGGACCAGAAGAGCAGCGGCGCCCGAACAGACCGCGATCCACCGCCCGGCACCCAGCCGGCCCGCGCTCCAGGGCGTCACCACGGCGGCCGTGAAGAACCCGGCGCCGGACACCCCCAATACCAGCCCCAGCAGACGGAGCCCTTCCTCAGGGGTGCTGGAGAGGCCGTAGCGGCACAGCATGAGCAGCAGGACCAGCAGCGCGCCGTAGCAGAAGCGCATGCAGGTCATCGCCGTGAGCGCCCAGACGGCTTCCCTGCGCCGGGGCTCGGCCAGGTACCGCACGGCCGCAAGGAGACCGCGTGCCGTGTCGGCGAGGACGGTGCGCAGCCGGGGCAGCACCGGCGGCCGGTCGGGGCCGAGCAGGGAGGGGGCCATGGTCAGGGCGGCCAGGCCCGCGCAGAGATACAGCAGGGCGCCGAGCAGCACCACCGCCGCGTCCGAGTCCGCCGCGACGAACCGTACGCCGAAGGCCAGGGCGGCACCGAGGGTCGCTGCCAGCGTTCCGGCGGTCGGGCAGAGGGAATTGGCCAGCACCAGGCGCTCGGTGTCGACCACCCGGGGAAGTGCCGCCGAGAGCCCGGCGAGGACGAACCGGTTGACGGCCGTGACGCACAGAGCGGAGGCGTAGAACAGCCAGTCCGGCGCGTGCACGGCCATGAGTACGGCGGTGGCGGCCGCCAGCAGGGCGCGCAGCACATTGCCGTGGACGAAGACCTGACGTCGGCGCCAGCGGTCCAGCAGCACCCCCGCGAAGGGGCCGACCAGTGAGTAGGGCAGCAGCAGGACCGCCATCGCGGAGGCGATCGCCGGTGCCGAGGTCTGCTTCTCGGGGGAGAACACGACGTACGAGGCGAGGGCGATCTGATAAACGCCGTCCGAGCCCTGCGAGAGCAGGCGGACGTACAGCAGGCGCCGGAAGTCCCGCTCGCGCAGCAGCAGGCGCAGATCACGGACGACGGGCATGGGCACAGCCTCACACATGCGGAGGGTCCCCGAGGTCGACAGACCCCGGGGACCCTCACAGCCCTGGCAGGAGCGTTCTCGAGCGAGCGGCGCTTAGTGCTCGACGTCGCCGCGGATGAACTTCTCGACGTTCTCGCGGGCCTCGTCGTCGAAGTACTGAACCGGCGGGGACTTCATGAAGTACGAGGACGCCGACAGGATCGGGCCGCCGACACCCCGGTCCTTGGCGATCTTCGCGGCACGCAGGGCGTCGATGATGACACCGGCGGAGTTCGGGGAGTCCCAGACCTCCAGCTTGTACTCGAGGTTCAGCGGGACGTCGCCGAACGCACGGCCCTCCAGGCGGACGTAGGCCCACTTGCGGTCGTCCAGCCAGGCCACGTAGTCGGACGGGCCGATGTGGACGTTCTTCTCGCCGAGGTCCCGGTCGGGGATCTGGGAGGTGACGGCCTGCGTCTTGGAGATCTTCTTGGACTCCAGGCGCTCGCGCTCGAGCATGTTCTTGAAGTCCATGTTGCCGCCGACGTTGAGCTGCATCGTGCGGTCCAGGATCACACCGCGGTCCTCGAACAGCTTCGCCATGACGCGGTGCGTGATGGTGGCGCCCACCTGGGACTTGATGTCGTCACCGACGATCGGCACGCCGGCCTCGGTGAACTTGTCCGCCCACTCCTTGGTGCCGGCGATGAAGACCGGGAGGGCGTTGACGAAGGCGACCTTGGCGTCGATGGCGCACTGGGCGTAGTACTTCGCCGCGTCCTCGGAACCCACGGGCAGGTAGCAGACCAGGACGTCGACCTGCTTGTCCTTCAGGATCTGGACGATGTCGACCGGCTCGGCGTCCGACTCCTCGATGGTCTCGCGGTAGTACTTGCCGAGACCGTCGAGGGTGTGACCGCGCTGGACGGTGACACCGCTGGAGGGCACGTCGCAGATCTTGATGGTGTTGTTCTCGGAGGCGCCGATGGCGTCCGCGAGGTCGAGGCCGACCTTCTTGGCGTCCACGTCGAAGGCGGCGACGAACTCGATGTCCCGCACGTGGTAGTCACCGAACTGCACGTGCATCAGGCCGGGTACCTTGGCCGCCGCGTCGGCGTCCTTGTAGTACTCGACTCCCTGCACCAGCGACGCGGCGCAGTTGCCGACACCGACGATGGCTACGCGAACCGAACCCATTCCGGTTGCTCCCTGTGTGTACGAGTGAGGCCCCGACGGGCCGTCACGTGGCGGTGTCGCCGGGCGTATCCGTCCCCGGAAGATCCGTGGGACGGGGCAGGCCGCCCGTCGATCCAGATGTGGTGTCCTTTTGAGCGGACCCGCCGGATTCGGGACCCTTCAGGTCCCGCCCGGCCCGCTCACTCTCGATGAGCTCGTTCAGCCAGCGCACTTCGCGCTCCACGGACTCCATTCCGTGGCGCTGGAGTTCGAGCGTGTAGTCGTCGAGGCGCTCCCGGGTGCGTGCCAGGGAGGCGCGCATCTTCTCCAGGCGCTCCTCCAGCCGGCTGCGCCGGCCCTCCAGCACACGCATGCGCACATCGCGCGAGGTCTGCCCGAAGAAGGCGAACCGGGCGGCGAAGTGCTCGTCCTCGTATGCGTCGGGGCCGGTCTGCGACAGGAGTTCCTCGAAGTGCTCCTTACCTTCGGCCGTCAGCCGGTAGACGATCTTGGCGCGGCGTCCGGTGAGAGGGGCGGCCAGAGCGTCTTCATGGGTGTTGCCCGGTTCCTCGATCAACCAGCCGTTGGTGACCAGCGTCTTGAGGCAGGGGTAGAGCGTCCCGTAGCTGAACGCCCGGAACACACCCAGGGACGTGTTGAGTCGCTTGCGCAGCTCATAGCCGTGCATCGGCGACTCGCGCAGCAGCCCGAGCACGGCGAACTCAAGGATGCCGGAACGACGGCTCATGATCGCCTCCTCTCGGTACACAGCGCTCTTATCTCGCTCTGATGTATCGACTCGATACATCACGACGATAGAACGCCCCCCGGCATGCGACAAGAGGGTCGACGGTGAACGGGATCACATCACCGATTCGTACGAGGCAAGTTGCCTGTTTTGGGGTGAACTTCGGGGCTCGGAGGGTTTTGGTGGTGCGTAGTCTGTGCGGCATGCACAACACCGGGAACCAAGGGGCGCTTGGGGAGCGTCGTGATCCTCGGTGCAGTACGGGTGAATGCAGCAACGACCACATCCGTACTTCGGGGGGACCGGAAACCAGCCGCTGTTTCCAGGCGCGCACGGATGCGCCTGCCCGAGGAGTAATCGTTCGATGAGCGAGCACCGTCGCAAACCGCCGCAGCCGCAGGGAGGCGGACGTGCCGCGGCCCGACGCGGCCAGCCCGGCCCGCCCTCCGGCCGTCCCGCGGCACCGCGAGGCGCCAACGGGGCCTCCGACCACTCCTATGGGTCTCATTCCCAGGGACCGGACCCCTACGGCTCTGGGGGTGATGGGCGTGAGTACGGCAGCCGTGCCGAGGCGCGCCGAGCCGCCCAGAGGGGCGGCGGCCGCCGCCGGGGCGCGGACAACGCTCCCTCGGGCCGCGGCCGGGGCCGGGATCAGGGGCCGCCGGACAACCCCCGGTTCATCGACTATCCCCGCGTGGGCAAGTACGGCTGGCGGCGCTGGGTACCGTCCTGGCGGCTGGCCACGGGTCTGGGCATCGGGTTCGTGGGCAGCCTGGTCGTCATGGCCGGTGTGGGCTACGCGCTGGTCAACATCCCCAGCGAGAACGACGCCGCAAAGTCGCAGAACAACGTCTACTACTGGGGCGACGGAACCCAGATGGTGGCCACGGGCACCGGTGTGAACCGGCAGAACCTCACGATCGACAAGATCCCCAAGGCCATGCAGTACGCGGTGATCTCCGCGGAGAACAAGAGCTTCTACAAGGACTCCGGCGTGGACCCCATGGGTATCGCGCGGGCCCTGGCCAACATGGCGCGCGGCGGACAGACGCAGGGTGGCTCCACGATCACCCAGCAGTTCGTCAAGAACACCTACCTGAGCCAGGACCAGACCCTCACCCGTAAGTTCACGGAGATGTTCATCTCCCTGAAGGTGGGCACGAAGCTCACTAAAGACCAGATCATGCAGGGCTACCTGAACACCTCGTACTACGGGCGAGGTGCCTACGGCATCCAGGCCGCCGCGCAGACGTACTACGGCAAGGACGCCAAGGACCTGACGGCCAGCCAGTGCGCGGTCCTCGCCGCCCTGCTGAAGGGTCCGACCTACTACGACCCGGCCGGCAACGCAGATCTCGACAAGAACGCGACGACGGAGGCGAACACTGCTCGCTCCCAGGGGCGCTGGCGCTGGATTCTCGGTGAGATGCACAAGGACAAGCACCTCACCGACGCCGACTACCAGAAGGCGATCAGCAAGTACCCCCACCCACAGGGCCGCAAGGCGACCAGGGGTATGAACGGCCAGATCAGCTACATGGTCGACACGGCGAAGAAGTACGTCCTGAACCACTCCCACATCACGGAGGCCAAGTTCGACCAGGGCGGTTACCAGATCACCACGACCTTCCAGAAGAACAAGGTCGACGCCCTGACCGCGGCCGTGAAGAAGATCCAGAAGTCGCGGCTGAACCCCAAGACCAAGGAGAAGGACAAGTACGTCCAGTTCGGCGCGGCCTCGGTGGTGCCCAACGACGGCGCGATCGTCGCTCTCTACGGCGGCGACGGCTACGAGAACGGCCACTTCACGAACAACGCCGACACCTCCGGTGTCCCGGTGGGATCGACCTGGAAGCCGTATGTGCTGGCCGCGGCCATGCAGGACGGCACGTACAACTCCAACGGTGAGGGCATCTCCCCGCTGAGCAAGTACAACGGCAACGACCACCTGAAGGTCCGCCGACCCGATGGCTCGTACTACCTCAACAAGGACAACTCGTTCTTCTTCCAGGCGAACGAGAGTGACCACCCCTGGGGCTACATCACCCTGCGCAAGGCGATGGAGCAGTCGGTCAACACGCCGTTCGTCCAGCTCGGTGTCGATGTCGGCATGTCGAAGGTCCGGGACATGGCCCGTTCCACCGGCATCCTGGAGGGGAGCATGGCCAAGGACCTGAACCCGTCCTTCGCCATCGGTACCTCCACCCCCAGCGCGATCCGCATGGCGGACTCGTACGCGACGTTCGCCGCATCCGGCAAGCAGGCGGACCCGTATTCGGTCACCACGGTCAAGAAGGACGGCGTGGAACTGTCAGACTTCACCAAGCCGAAGCCCAAGCAGGTGATGGACTCCAGCATCGCCAACAATGTGACCGATGTCCTGGAGAACGTGATCCAGAACGGCACGGGGCAGAACGCCAAGGCTCTTGGCCGCACGGCCGCCGGCAAGACCGGCACCACCGACGAGAACAAGTCGGCCTGGTTCGTCGGCTACACCCGGCAGCTCTCCACCTCGGTGGCGATGTTCCGTGAGAACCCCAAGGATCACCGTCTGCTGTCCATGAACGGTACGGCGGGCACGGACTCCATCCACGGTGGTGACATCCCGACCTCGGTGTGGACCGAGTACATGATGGCCGCGCTGAAGGGCAAGAACGACCCCGGCTTCCCGGACGCGATCAAGATCGGCAAGATCCACAACGAGGTGGGCGCTCCCACGCCGACCCCGAAGCCGAGCATCACGGCCACCCCGACGCCGACCGAGTCACCGAGCCCGTCGCCGAGCGAGTCCACGCCATCGCCCTCGCCCACCGAAAGCGAGACCTGCCGGTTCTTCTGCAACGACAACGGCGGTGGCACCGGACCCGGTGGTGCCGACGGCGGAACCAGCCCCTCACCGACCGACTCGACCTCACCCGGAACTGGTGGTGTCAGGGGCAATGGCAACGCCGGTGCCAATGCGGGCGACGGCGGAGGATTGTTCGGAGGCCAAGACGGCCAGTAGGGCCATCTGCCCGACTGGCGTTCATTTCGACCGACACGGGTGTTTCACGTGAAACAAGGGCCGTCGCACCGACCAGGTGCGGCGGCCCTCGGCGTTTTCCCGAGCGAGTACGGCAGGATGTGCCCCATGCCCAGTGCAGAGACGACGCCCGCGCGCGTGCGTGAACCGGAGACGGTACGACCGACGCGGGAGGACGAGATCGCCGCGGCCGGCAGCGAGCTGATCGGCGGCCCCCTCGGGCGACGCGCCCTGACCGGGACGTCCTGGTGGACGCCGGTCCGGGTCGTCGTGCTCGTGGCGATCGGCATGTTCGCCCTCGGGCTCGTCCAGAAGGCGCCCTGCTACGACGGCGCCTGGTTCTTCGGGGCCAGCTCGCAGTACACACACGCCTGCTACTCGGACATCCCCCACCTGTATCAGGGGCGTGGCTTCGCCGACGGGCTCGTGCCGTACTTCGACAAGCTGCCCGGCGACATGGACTACCTCGAGTACCCGGTGCTGACCGGCGTGTTCATGGAGGTCGCCTCCTGGCTCACACCGGGCAGCGGCGGCATCCAGCGCCAGGAGCAGTGGTACTGGTTCGTCAACGCGGGGATGCTGATGGTCTGCGCGGCCGTCATCGCCGTCTGCGTCAGCCGGACCCACCGCCGCCGCCCCTGGGACGGCCTGCTGCTCGCACTGGCCCCGGCCTTCGCGCTGACCGCCACCATCAACTGGGACCTCCTGGCGGTGGCCCTGACGGCCGCGGCGATGCTGATGTGGTCCCGTGGCCGGGCCGTCGCCTTCGGCGTGCTCCTCGGCCTCGCCACGGCCGCCAAGCTCTATCCCCTCGTCCTGCTCGGCCCCCTGCTGGTGCTGTGCTGGCGGGCGGGCAAGTGGCGGGAGTTCTTCCAGGCCGTCGGCGGCGCGGCGGGCGCCTGGCTCGTGGTGAACGTGCCGGTGATGTTGTTCGCCTTCGAGGGCTGGTCGAAGTTCTACACGTTCAGCCACGACCGGGGCATCGACTTCGGCTCGTTCTGGCTGATCTGGTCCCAGAACTCCAGCAACCCGCCGAGCATCGACTTCGTGAACACCACCGCCAGCGCGCTGGTGGTGCTGTCGTTCCTCGGCATCGCGGCGCTGACGTTCACCGCCCCGCGCCGGCCGCGCTTCGCCCAACTGGCCTTCCTGATGGTGGCGGCCTTCATCCTCACCAACAAGGTCTACTCCCCCCAGTACGTGCTGTGGCTGGTGCCGCTGGCGGTCCTCGCCCGGCCCAAGTGGCGGGACTTCCTGATCTGGCAGGCCTGCGAGGTGGCGTACTTCCTCGGCATCTGGCTGTACCTGGCGTACACGACCAGCGGAGACGCCCACAAGGGCCTGCCCACCGAGGGCTACCACTGGGCGATCGCCCTGCACCTGCTCGGCACCCTGTACCTGTGCGCCGTCGTCGTGCGCGACATCCTCCGGCCGGAACGGGACGTGGTGCGCCGGGCCGGGGACGACGACCCCTCAGGGGGCGTACTCGACGGCGCGGCCGACCACTTCGTGCTGCGGGGGCTCCGGCACCCGGAGCACGAGTCGCACGAGGAGCCGTCCCGGACGGAGTGGGGCGGCCCGGAACCCCTGCCTTCCAAGGGTCGTTCGCTCTGAGCGAACAAGTTCCGAAGGCATGAGAAAGGCCGTGCACGAAAGCTCGTGCACGGCCTTTCCGTTCGCTTCAGCCCGGTCTCGCGGGTCCTAGCGGTCCACGATCCGGTCGAACGTCGTGGTGGTGTGCCGCAGATGGGCCACCAGCTCGTCGCCGACCTTCGGCTCGGGAGCGTCGGAGGGGACGAAGAGGATCGACACCTGCATGTGCGGCGGCTCCGCGAACCAGCGCTGCTTGCCGCCCCAGACGAACGGCGCGAGGTTCCGGTTCACCGTGGCGAGACCGGCCCGCGCCACGCCCTTGGCGCGCGGCATGACGCCGTGCAGGGCCTTCGGGGCTTCCAGGCCCACCCCGTGCGACGTACCACCCGCCACGACCACCAGGAAGCCGTCCGAGGCCGCCTTCTGCTGCCGGTAGCCGAAGCGGTCGCCCTTGGTCACCTTCGTGACGTCCAGGACGGCTCCGCGGTACTCGGTGGCGTCGTGGTCGCCCAGCCACAGCCGGGTGCCGATCCGGGCGCGGAAGCGGGTCTGCGGGAACTGCTGCTGGAGCCGGATCAGTTCATCGGCCTTGAGGTGGCTGACGAACATGGTGTGCAGCGGCAGCCGGGCCGCGCGCAGCCGGTCCATCCACCCGATGACCTCCTCGACGGCGTCCGAGCCGTCGGTGCGGTCCAGCGGCAGGTGGATGGCGAAGCCCTCCAGGCGGACGTTCTCTATGGCCTGGTGAAGCTGCGGCAGGTCCTGCTCGCTGATGCCGTGCCGCTTCATCGAGGACATCACCTCGATGACGACACGGGCCCCCACCAGGCCGTACACGCCGTCGACCGACGACACCGAGCGGACCACCCGGTCCGGCAGCGGCACCGGCTCCTCGCCGCGCCGGTACGGCGTCAGCACGAGCAGGTCGCCGCTGAACCAGTCCTTGATGCGCGCGGCCTCGTAGGTGGTGCCGACGGCCAGCATGTCGGAGCCCAGCCGGGTGGCCTCCTCCGCGAGCCGTTCGTGACCGAAGCCGTATCCGTTGCCCTTGCAGACCGGGACGAGTCCCGGGAACTGCTCCTGCACGTGCTTGTGGTGCGCACGCCAGCGCGCGGTGTCGACGTAGAGCGTGAGCGCCATGGCCGGACCCGGAACCTTTCTCGTGGCTGCGGTGGATTCAGAGGGACGTCCCCGAGGGGGTGTACGGGGACGGGTGACGGTGAAGCCTTGTGAAGGCTATGGAACCAGAAGGCGGGACGGGCGGCCGCTCGCCGCTCAGCGCCGCGACATGTAGATGTCGAGCGCCTTGTGGAGCAGCTTGTTCAGCGGGAAGTCCCACTCGCCGAGGTACTCGGCCGCCTGGCCGCCGGTGCCGACCTTGAACTGGATCAGGCCGAACAGGTGGTCCGTCTCGTCCAGCGAGTCGGAGATGCCGCGCAGGTCGTAGACGGTGGCGCCGAGCGCGTAGGCGTCGCGCAGCATCCGCCACTGCATGGCGTTGGAGGGGCGGACCTCACGGCCGATGTTGTCGGAGGCGCCGTAGGAGTACCAGACGTGGCCGCCGACGATCAGCATGGTGGCCGCCGACAGGTTCACGCCGTTGTGGCGGGCGAAGTACAGCCGCATCCGGTTGGGGTCCTCGGTGTTGAGGGCCGTCCACATGCGCTGGAAGTACGACAGGGGGCGCGGCCGGAAGTGGTCGCGGACCGCGGTGATCTCGTACAGCCGCTGCCACTCCTCCAGGTCCTGGTAACCGCCCTGGACGACCTCGACGCCGGCCTTCTCGGCCTTCTTGATGTTGCGGCGCCAGAGCTGGTTGAACTGCTTGTGGACCTCTTCCAGCGAGCGGTTGGCCAGCGGCACCTGGAAGATGTAGCGCGGCTGGACGTCGCCGAAGCCGGCCCCGCCGTCCTCGCCCTGCTGCCAGCCCATGCGGCGCAGCTTGTCGGCCACCTCGAAGGCGCGAGGCTCGATGAAGTCGGCCTCCATGTCGCGCAGCCGCTTCACGTCCGGGCTCTGGATGCCCTTCTTGATGGTCTCCGCGTTCCAGCGGCGGATGATCACCGGCGGGCCCATCTTGACCGAGAAAGCGCCCTGCTGCTTGAGGTGGGCAAGCATCGGCTGGAGCCAGTCCTCCAGGTTCGGCGAGAACCAGTTGATGACCGGGCCCTCGGGGAGGTAGGCGAGGTAGCGCTTGATCTTGGGGAGCTGGCGGTAGAGGACCAGACCGGCGCCGACCATCTCACCGGTGCGCTCGTCGAACCAGCCGAGGTTCTCCGAACGCCACTCCGCCTTCACGTCGGCCCATGCGGGGACCTGCATGTGACTGGCCGACGGCAGGCTCTGGATGTATGCCAGATGCTGCTCGCGGCTGATGGTCCTCAGGGTCAGACTCATGTCGGGGCGCTCCTCGGGCTGGTGTGTCCCCATGGGATCAGGGGCTCCGGCTCTCGCGCCGAAGCCTACTGCGCCCTGCGAGCGCCCCGAATGGGGCGTACAGCACCGGTGTTCCGGCCCGCTGGCGGACCGGAACGTTCCAGGTGCTCGTGATGCCGTCGTGGACGGGCGGCCGGGTGGGGTCAGCCGCCGATGAGGCCGCCGAACAGACCGCCGTTGGCCATGCCGATCAGGAAGCCGACCCCGGAGGCGCCGAGCCCGACGATCAGGCCGAAGCGTTCCCGGGTGGTGATCGAGATCCACTGCCCGTAGGCACCGGTGAGCAGACCGATCAGGCCGGCCCAGGAGGCCACCAGGTGGAGGCCGCCGATGAAGCAGGTGACGAAGGCGAGCACGCCCAGGACGAGCGTCACCACCGTGAGGGTGTCCTGGAGTGGATGGGGCTTGCCGTCGCTGGCGAAGAGGGAGCCGGCGGTGGTCGGTCGCAATGCCTGGGTCATGAGGCACCTCCTGCGGATCGCGGCGCACTGTAGCGCCCTACACACCCGATGTGTACAGATTGCGGGCTCCCAGGGCCGGATTTCAACCGGAAGCGGGTGGGCGGGTAGTCTGTAACGTCTGCACCGGTGTCTGCCCTGGCCCGTGGCGGCCCACTGTGGACGGTTCCTCGCGGAACCTTCGATTGTCAGTGGCGGCCGATACCGTTGCTCACGCATCACGACCCTCCTGCCACGGAACGACCGTGGCCGCTGAGTCCAAAGGAGGTGGGTTCCACATGCGTCACTACGAGGTGATGGTCATCCTCGACCCCGATCTCGAGGAGCGTTCTGTCTCCCCGCTGATCGAGAACTTCCTCTCTGTCGTCCGCGATGGCGGCGGCAAGGTGGAAAAGGTCGACACCTGGGGCCGTCGTCGTCTCTCGTACGAGATCAAGAAGAAGCCCGAGGGCATCTACTCGGTCATCGACCTGCAGGCCGAGCCTGCGGTCGTCAAGGAGCTCGACCGCCAGATGAACCTGAACGAGTCGGTCCTCCGGACCAAGGTCCTCCGCCCCGAGATGCACTGAGCTCTTCCGCTCAGCTGATCTCGGGATTCGAGTAGCAGCAACCAAGCAGCCAGAGCAATCCCGCCGAGAGGTTCCCCCATGGCAGGCGAGACCGTCATCACGGTCATCGGCAATCTTGTCGACGACCCCGAGCTGCGCTTCACCCCTTCCGGTGCGGCGGTCGCAAAGTTCCGCGTCGCGTCCACTCCCCGCACCTTCGACCGTCAGACCAATGAGTGGAAGGACGGCGAGAGCCTGTTCCTGACCTGCTCGGTCTGGCGTCAGGCGGCGGAGAACGTCGCGGAGTCGCTCCAGCGAGGCATGCGCGTCATCGTGCAGGGCCGGCTGAAGCAGCGGTCGTACGAGGACCGCGAGGGTGTCAAGCGCACGGTCTACGAGCTGGACGTCGAGGAAGTCGGCCCCAGCCTGCGCAACGCGACGGCGAAGGTCACCAAGACCTCCGGCGGCGCACGCGGCGGCCAGGGCGGTTACAGCGGCGGTGGCAACCAGGGCCAGGGTGGTGGCGGCTGGGGCGGTGGCTCCGGCAGCGGCAACCAGGGCGGTTCCCAGGCCGACGACCCGTGGGCTTCCGGCGCTCCCGCCGGCGGCAACCAGGGTGGCGGCGGCTGGGGCGGCGGTTCCGGCTCCGGCGGCGGTGGCGGCTACTCGGACGAGCCCCCCTTCTAAGGGCTCGCATCCCACTTCTTGATCACACAGGAGAAACACCATGGCGAAGCCGCCTGTGCGCAAGCCTAAGAAGAAGGTCTGCGCTTTCTGCAAGGACAAGGTCACGTACGTGGACTACAAGGACACGAACATGCTGCGGAAGTTCATTTCCGACCGCGGCAAGATCCGTGCCCGCCGCGTGACCGGCAACTGCACGCAGCACCAGCGTGACGTCGCCACGGCCGTCAAGAACAGCCGTGAGATGGCGCTGCTGCCCTACACGTCCACCGCGCGCTAAGGAAGGGTGACCTACACATGAAGATCATCCTCACCCACGAGGTCTCCGGCCTCGGTGCCGCCGGCGACGTCGTCGACGTCAAGGACGGGTACGCCCGCAACTACCTGATCCCGCGGAAGTTCGCTATCCGCTGGACCAAGGGTGGCGAGCAGGACGTGGCGCAGATCCGCCGCGCCCGCAAGATCCACGAGATCCAGACCATCGAGCAGGCCAACCAGATCAAGGGCCAGCTCGAGGGTGTCAAGGTCCGTCTGGCCGTCCGCTCCGGCGACGCCGGTCGTCTCTTCGGTTCCGTCACCCCGGCCGACATCGCTTCCGCGATCAAGGCTTCCGGTGGCCCCGAGGTCGACAAGCGCCGCATCGAGCTGACCGCTCCGATCAAGACCCTGGGCGCCCACGAGACGTCCGTGCGTCTGCACCCCGAGGTTGCCGCCAAGGTGACCCTCGAGGTCGTCGCGGCCTGATCGCCGTGACCGCTCGGCTCGTTTGAGCTGGTGAGGGGCCGCATCCTTTCGAGGATGCGGCCCCTTTCTCATGCGCTCAGGGCCTTACGGGGGTGGAACCCAGGGCACGTTTCACGTGAAACGGTCAGCGGGTCGCGCCCGTCACGATCCAGCGGCCGGAGCGGGCGCGCAGCCAGAGGGTCACCATCCTGACCGTCATCATCAGCGTCATGGCCGCCCAGATCGCGGTGAGGCCACCGCCCAGGGTGGGCACGAGCAGCGCGACCGGGGTGAAGACCGCCAGCGTGACCACCATGGCCCAGGCCAGGTAGGGCCCGTCACCGGCCCCCATCAGCACCCCGTCCAGCACGAAGACGATGCCGCAGATGGGCTGGGAGAGGGCGACCACCAACAGTGCCGGGAGCGCCACGTCCTTGACCCCGGCGTCACTGGTGAACAGCGGCAGGAACAGCGGCCGCGCGGCCACGACGAGCAGACCGAGGACGACACCGGTGGCGATGCCCCACTGCACCATGCGGCGGCAGGCCGCGCGGGCGCCGGCTGCGTCGTCGGCACCGAGATAGCGGCCGATGATCGCCTGTCCGGCGATGGCGATCGCGTCCAGGGCGAAGGCCAGCAGGCTCCACAGGGACAGCACGATCTGGTGGGCGGCGATGTCGGCGTCCCCGAGGCGGGCAGCCATCGCGGTGGCGATCATGAGGATGGCCCGCAGGGACAGGGTGCGGACGAGCAGCGGTACGCCCGCCTGTGCCGAGGCGCGGATACCGGCGAGGTCCGGGCGCAGAGAGGCCCCGTGGCGCCGCGCACCCCGGACGACCACCCATAGGTAGACGACAGCCATGCCGCCCTGGGCGATCACGGTGCCCCAGGCGGAACCGGCGATGCCGAGCCCAGCGCCGTAGACGAGCACGGCGTTGAGGGCGGCGTTGGCGATGAAGCCCCCGATCGCCACGTACAGCGGGGTCCGGGTGTTCTGGAGTCCGCGCAGCACACCGGTGGCGGCCAGGACGGCCAGCATGGCCGGGATGCCGAGGGCGGAGATACGCAAATAGGTGATGGCGTAGGGCGCCGCGGTGGCGGAGGTGCCGAAGAGGTCCACGATGCCGGGCGCGAGGGGCAGGACGACGGCGATGACGGCGGCGCCGATGAGCAGGGCCAGCCAGATGCCGTCCATGCCCTGGCGGATAGCGGCCCGCAGGTCGCCCGCTCCGACCCGGCGGGCGACCGCCGCCGTGGTGGCGTAGGCGAGGAAGACGAAGATGCTCACCGCGGTGGTGAGGAGCGCGGAGGCCACACCGAGACCGGCGAGCTGTGCGGTGCCGAGATGGCCGACGATCGCGCTGTCGGCCATGACGAAGAGGGGCTCGGCGACCAGCGCGCCGAAGGCCGGCACGGCGAGCGCCACGATCTCCCGGTCGTGACGTCGCCGGGTGGCCTTGGGGATCGCGGGAGCCTGTGTCATGCGCATCAATGTAATCGTCCACAGGTAAGAGATGCAATTGGCATTTGGCCCTTACCTCTGTTTCCGGAGGGCAAGGTTTCGTGCGGCGTTCGAGGTGATCTTGGTCCGACGGGAAAAGTTTTTCTTCTGCACAGCCGGTGGACGGGAAAGGTGCAGGTCAGTGATGTCCTGTCGGGGAGGGCGAGGTCTTGTTCACAGGGCTGTCCACCGGGTCGTGCACAGGTTTCGGGGAGTTCTCCACAGCATATGGACCGTCGTCCACATGGCCTGTGGATAACCAGATTGGCTGACGGTGCCGGGGGGCCTACCGTGGTCCGGCGCCCGCTCCCTCTCCTGGCCGTGGAAACGTCACATATCCGACGCGCCGGAACCGGAGTTGGGCCTCTCATTTTGTCAGTGCCGTGCCGTAGAACAGAGGGCATGGCGAGGTCCGCTCCGGCGGACGGGAGGAGGTGGCTCGGTGAGCATTTCCGAGCCCTTGGACGATCCGTGGGCCGACAGCGGTCCCAGCGATCGTCTCCCCGCCTCCCGACGCCGCGGTGACTCCGGCCGCGGCGGCCGTGACGAGCAGCACGAGCGCGGCCGTGAGAACGGCGGCTGGGAAGGCGGCGGTTCCGCCTTCGAGCGGGTACCGCCGCAGGACCTGGACGCCGAGCAGTCCGTGCTGGGCGGCATGCTGCTCTCCAAGGACGCCATCGCCGACGTGGTCGAGATCCTCAAGGGCCACGACTTCTACAAGCCGGCGCACGAGACGATCTACACGGCGATCCTCGACATCTACGCCAAGGGTGAGCCGGCCGACCCCATCACCATCGCGGCCGAACTCACCAAGCGCGGCGAGATCAACAAGGTGGGCGGCGCCGCCTACCTGCACACCCTCGTCCAGACGGTGCCGACCGCGGCCAACGCCGAGTACTACGCGGAGATCGTCCACGAGCGGGCCGTCCTGCGCCGCCTGGTGGAGGCCGGCACCCGCATCACGCAGATGGGATACGCGGCAGACGGCGACGTCGACGAGATCGTCAACAGCGCCCAGGCCGAGATCTACGCGGTCACCGAGCAGCGCACCAGCGAGGACTACCTGCCGCTCGGCGACATCATGGAGGGCGCGCTCGACGAGATCGAGGCGATCGGCTCGCGCAGCGGCGAGATGACGGGTGTGCCCACCGGCTTCACCGACTTCGACTCGCTGACCAACGGGCTGCACCCCGGTCAGATGATCGTCATCGCGGCGCGTCCCGCCATGGGTAAGTCGACGCTCGCGCTGGACTTCGCACGGGCCGCGTCGATCAAGCACAACCTGCCGAGCGTGGTCTTCTCGCTCGAAATGGGCCGCAACGAGATCGCCATGCGTCTGCTGTCCGCAGAGGCCCGGGTCGCCCTCCACCACATGCGCTCCGGCACGATGACCGACGAGGACTGGACGCGCCTGGCCCGCCGGATGCCGGACGTGTCGGCCGCGCCGCTCTACATCGACGACTCCCCGAACCTGTCGATGATGGAGATCCGCGCGAAGTGCCGCCGCCTCAAGCAGCGCAACGACCTGAAGCTGGTCGTCATCGACTACCTCCAGCTCATGCAGTCCGGCGGCTCCAAGCGGGCCGAGAGCCGACAGCAGGAGGTCTCGGACATGTCCCGTAACCTCAAGCTGCTCGCCAAGGAGCTGGAGATCCCGGTCATCGCGCTCTCCCAGCTCAACCGCGGTCCCGAGCAGCGCACCGACAAGAAGCCCATGGTCTCCGACCTACGTGAGTCGGGTTCCATCGAGCAGGACGCCGACATGGTCATCCTGCTGCACCGCGAGGACGCCTACGAGAAGGAGTCCCCCCGCGCGGGCGAGGCCGACCTGATCGTGGCCAAGCACCGAAACGGCCCCACGGCCACCATCACCGTGGCCTTCCAGGGGCACTACTCCCGCTTCGTGGACATGGCCCAGACCTGATCGACGCCCTCGGCGGAATGCGCTCGACGTGGCCCGTCCCAGCGGGTGGACTGAGCCCATGACGACATGGGACGAAGAGCTGCTTCCGGCGACGCGCCGGGCGTTGACGCATCGGATCGCCGTCGCGCAGGCCGAGGGGCGGGCGCCGTCGCTCGTGGCCGCGGTCGTGCGCGGGGGACGGGCGGTGTGGCACGGGGCCCGGACCTCGGTGGACGGGCACGGGCCGGACGCGGACGTGCAGTACCGGATCGGCTCCATCACCAAGACCTTCACCGCCGTGCTGGTGCTGCGGCTGCGGGACGAGGGCGTGCTCGACCTCGGTGACCCGCTGGAGAAGCATCTGCCGGGCACCGGCGCCGGCGAGGCGACCATCGCCGAACTGCTGGCGCACACCGCGGGGTTGGCGGCCGAGTCACCCGCGCCCTGGTGGGAGCGGACACCGGGCTCGCTGCGCCCCGAACTGAGCGACGTGCTCGGCGAGAAGCCGCTGCTGCACCCGGCCGGGCGGCGCCACCACTACTCCAACCCCGGCTACACCCTGCTCGGCGCCCTGGTGGAGGAACTCCGCGGCGCCCCCTGGGAGCAGGTGCTGCGCGACGAGGTGCTCCAGCCCCTCGGCCTCCACCGCACCAGCGCCCAGCCCGAGGCACCGCACGCGGGCGGCTGGGCGGTGCACCCCTGGGCGGACGCGCTGCTGCCCGAGCCGCTTGAGGACCTCGGCCTGATGGCCCCGGCAGGCCAACTCTGGTCCACCACCGACGACCTCGCCCGCTTCGCCGCCTTCCTGGTCCAGGGGGACGACCGGGTACTGAGCGCCGAGTCGGTACGGGAGATGCGTACCCCCGCCGCGCCGGCCGAGCCCGCGGACATGGTGGACGGCGTCACGTACGGTCTCGGGCTCCAGATCCAGCACCGGGACGGTCGGCTGCTCGCCGGGCACTCCGGTTCGCTGCCGGGCTTCCTGGCGACCCTCACGTTCAGCGTGGCGGACGACGTGGCGGCGGTGGTGCTGGCCAACTGCACCAGTGGCCCCGCGGTGGGCGCGGTGGGCGCCGACCTCGTCCGCATCGTCGCCGAGGCCGAGCCGCGCATCCCCGAGCCGTGGCGCCCCTTGCGTGAAGTCGAGCCGTCGGTACTGGAGTTGGCCGGGCCCTGGTACTGGGGGACGCACCCCTTCGTCCTGCGGGTACTGGCCGACGGCATCACGCTGGGGCCGCTCGCCGGGGGCGGGCGCCGTACCCGGTTCCGGCCGAACGGTGACGGCACCTGGACGGGGCTGGAGGGCTACTACGCCGGGGAGTTGCTGGAGGCCGTACGACGGCCGGACGGAACCGTGAGCCACCTGGACCTCGGGTCGTTCGTGTTCACGCGTCAGCCGTACGAGGAGGGGGCGCCGGTGCCCGGCGGCGTGGACGCGGAGGGCTGGCGGGGGCTCGGCCAGCCTTAGCAGGCCGTGGACGACCGGCCCTGTTTCACGTGAAACAGGGCCCGTCGGGACATCGACCCCGCTGTCAGAGGCTCAGCTTGAAGCCCTCGTGCGAGGCGGTGAAGCCCAGTCGCTCGTAGAAGCGGTGGGCGTCGGGGCGCGTTTTGTCCGAGGTGAGCTGCACCAGGTGGCAGCCGAGGCGGCGGGATGTGTCGACGGCCCACTGGATCAGCTCGCTGCCCAGCCCGCTGCCGCGCTCGTCCGCATGAATCCGGACGGCCTCGATGAGGGAACGGGTCGCACCCTTGCGGGAGAGCCCCGGAATGATCGTGAGCTGGAGCGTCCCGATCACCCGGCCGTCGCGGACCGCCACCACGAGATGTTGGTTCGGGTCGATGTCCAGCCGCTCAAAGGCCGCCAGGTACGGCGCCAGGTCGGCGGGTGACTCGCGCTGGGCGCCCAGGGGATCGTCGGCGAGCATGGCCACGATCGCCGGGATGTCGTCCGAGGCAGCGGGCCTGATATCGAGGTCGGTCATGGCCCGCAGCCTATGCGGCGACGTGCAGCGACTCCACGGCCCTGACCAGCGGGGCGAGTTCGGGGTTCAGCGCCGCCGTGTCCAGCGCCTCGCGCAGCGCCGCGTCGTTGGTCGGACGCGCCTTCTCCAGCAGTTCCAGTCCGGCCTCGGTGACGTTGGTGTAGATGCCCCGGCGGTCGGTGGGGCACAGGTAGCGCTCCAGCAGGCTGCGGTCCTCCAGGCGGGTCACCAGCCGGGTGGTGGCGCTCTGGCTGAGGACGACGGCGTCGGCGACCTGCTTCATCTGGAGATGGCCGCCGTCACCGTCGTGCTGCCTGCTGAGCACGTCGAGCAGGGAGTACTCGCGCACGCTCAGCTCGTGCTGCGCCTGGAGGGCGCGCTCGATGTGCGCCTCGATCCTCCCGTGCAGCAGAGACAGGGCGCACCAGCCCTGCGCGAGGGCGGTGAGCGCGGGGTCCGTCGCTGTCATTGGGTGTTCCTCCGTCCCGGAGCGGCCGACTTCCAGAGTAGAGCACGGCCGCAATATCCAGCGATTGCATTTAACCCGCGTCTGCAACTATTGTGGAGGCACGCAAAGCGCTCCTGCAATCGTTTGGGAAGGTCTACCCCCTCATGCCTCTCGCGCTTCTGGCCCTGGCGATCGGGGCCTTCGGAATCGGGACGACCGAGTTCGTGATCATGGGTCTGCTGCCCCAGGTCGCGGGTGACTTCGGGATCTCCATCCCCACCGCGGGCCTGCTCGTCACCGGCTACGCCCTCGGCGTGGTGATCGGCGCTCCGCTGATGACCGTGCTCGGCACCAAGGTCTCGCGCAAGCGGATGCTGATGGTGCTGATGGGCCTGTTCATCGCCGGGAACCTGCTCTCCGCCGTCGCCCCCGTCTTCGCGGTCATGCTGATCGGCCGGGTGGTCGCGTCCCTCGCCCACGGTGCCTTCTTCGGCATCGGGTCGGTCGTCGCGGCCGAGCTGGTGGCACCGCAGAAGAAGGCCGGCGCCATCGCCATGATGTTCACCGGACTGACCGTCGCCAACGTGGTCGGCGTCCCGCTGGGAACGCTCATCGGGCAGCAGATCGGCTGGCGGGTGACCTTCGGCATCGTCGCCGTCCTGGGCGTCATCGGCCTCGCGGGCATCGCGAAGCTCGTACCCGAGGTGCCCAAGCCCGAGGGCGTGCATCTGCGGCATGAGCTGGCCGCCTTCAAGAACGCCCAGGTCCTGCTCGCCATGGCGATGACCGTGCTCGGCTTCGGCGGAGTCTTCGCCGCCATCACCTACATCGCGCCGATGATGACCCACGTCGCCGGTTTCGCCGACGGCTCGGTCACCTGGCTGCTGGTCCTGTTCGGCCTCGGCATGGTCGGCGGCAACCTGATCGGCGGCAAGTTCGCCGACCGCGCCCTGATGCCGATGCTCTACGTCTCGCTGGGCGCCCTTGCCGTCGTCCTCGCGCTCTTCACGCTCACCGCGCACAACAAGATCGCGGCCGCCGTGACCATCGCTCTGATCGGCGCCCTCGGCTTCGCCACCGTCCCGCCGCTCCAGAAGCGCGTCCTCGACCAGGCGCACGGCGCTCCGACGCTCGCCTCGGCCGTGAACATCGGCGCCTTCAACCTGGGCAACGCCCTGTCCGCCTGGCTCGGCGGCATGGTCATCGCGGCCGGGTTCGGCTACACCGCCCCCAACTGGGTCGGCGCCGTCCTCGCCGCGGCCGCCCTCCTGCTCGCCGTCCTGTCGGCCGCTCTGGAGCGGCGCGACACCAGGACCGGCGCGGCGATCGCCTCCGAGGCGCCCGCCATGCCGGAGCCCGCCCGTCACTGAGGCCGGCCCGGCATCCCCTCCCAGCCCCCGTCCGCGCCGGTGACCAACCCCGGCCCGGGCGGCCCCACCTCAGGAACTTCCAAGGAGACCCCACCATGAGCACCACCACCTTCGCCCCGCTCACCATCGAGGACGCCGAACTGCTCATCGCCACCGCGCGGCGCGCGGCCGAGGACGCCGGTGTGACCGTCAGCGTCACCGTCCTGGACGCCGGTGGCCACCTGCTCGCCTTCCGTCGGGACGACCGGGCCGTGCTGATCTCCGGCGAGACCAGCACCCGCAAGGCGTACACCGCGCTCCAGCTCGACGCGCCGACCGCCGACCTGGTCGACGCCGTGCAGCCCGGCGGCCTCTTCCACACGCTGCCGACCGCGCTGGACCGCCCGCTGCTGTTCATCGCCGGTGGCGTCCCCGTCCACCGCGACGGCCGGCTGATCGGTGCGATCGGCGTCGGCGGCGGTGCGCCGGAGCAGGACCACGGCTTCGCCACCGAGGCCGTGAGCGCCCTCGTCTGAGCGAGCCACGCACACATGACGAAGGCCCCCGTCGCATCGCGGGGGCCTTCGTCATGCGGGTATTCAGCCCGCGGCCACCGTCAGCGGCGCGAACCTCCGGGTCCAGTCCCCCGGCAGATCGGGCGCGCCGAGCATCATGACCGCGTTCGACGCCACCGGTGCGAGCCCCCGCTCCTTCGCCCAGACCAGCAACTCCTCGTGACGCACGTCCACATCGGTGCGCAGCGGTCGGTCGGTGTGGGCCGCGAGCGACTCGACGAGTGCCTTGGCCGTGTCCGTGTCGCGGGCGATCAGGGGGCCGACGACATGGGTCCGCATGTTGGGCCACGCGGCGGCGTAACCGATGATCCGGCCGTCCTCCTCCGCCACGCGCACCTGGTCGGCGAAGGCAGGCAGCCGGGCCAGCACCGGCGTGCGGTCGACGCCGAAGACCTCCGCGTCGAGACGGAGGATCGGCGGAAGGTCCTCGGCGGTCGCGGCCCGCGTCGGCACCGGCGATTCCGCTCCGTCGGGCGTGAAGTGCCCCATGAGCATCTCCGCCCGGCCCACGGTCTTGAAGCCGATCTCCTCGTAGAGCGGCCGGCCCAGGGGGGTGGCGTGCAGGGTCAGCGGTGTGCCGTCCATGGCCGCCACGACGTGCCGCATCAGACGGCGTCCCACGCCCTGGCGGGAGTGACGCTCGGCGACCAGGACCATGCCGATCGCGCTAAGTTCCACCCGCTGCCCGGAGCCGTACTCCGTGACGACGCACGCGGCGACCAGGCCACCGTCGAGGTCGTCGATGCCGTAGCCGTGGCCGGCGGTGAGCAGCAGCCCCCATTTGTGTTCCTCGCGGGGCCATCCCCGGTCCTCGGACAGATCGGCGCAGGCGGTGAGATCGCGCGGAGTCAGACGGCGGATGGGCAGCGCGGCGAGTGAAGAGATCGGCACGCCGGTCAGGCTGTCCGAACCACACCCCGCACGTCCACCGGATTCAAAGACCTCTTACCGCTTCCGGTCAGATTCTCCGTCCGGCAAACCGCTGACATGCAGGGCTGTTTCACGTGAAACAGCACAGTTGACCAACCCGCTGCCGTGGCGGCCAACAGCGTAATCGGACGAAGCTCGCCAAGAGCCGTCTTTCCGAGTAACGGGACGCGGCACCGGCCCACGGTGCCACGCTGCGGAACGAGTGCTGCGGTCCTTCGCCCCGGCGGGGATCACGCGCTTCCGACGGGAGAGCGCAGACCGCCGCAGGAGTGCGAGCGAGGGCACACATGGAAGCTCCGGCCACCCCATCGGGGGACGACGGCACGGCGAACGGCGTCGGCCGACGGCACGGAACCGAGGTGCGACCGGCGCCGCCCCGCGCACAGGCATCCTGGGACGCCCTGCTCATCCGTCGCACGATGGCGGAGATCGCGCCCCTGGCCGACAAGGTGACCTCCTACTTCTACGCCCTGCTCTTCGTCCGCCACCCGGAGCTGCGCCCCCTGTTCCCGCCCGCGATGGACACCCAGCGGGACCGGCTGCTGCGGGCCCTTCCTCACCGCGACAGAGCACATCGACAACACCCCGGTACTCGTCGACCACCTGCGCAACCTCGGCCGGGGCCACCGCAAGTACGGCACCCGGCCCGAGCACTACCCGGCCGTGGGCGCGTGTCTGATCGGCGCCCTGAGCACCTACGCCACCCACACCTGGAACCCGCAGGTGGAGGCGGCCTGGGGCCGGGTCTACGCGACCATCTCCCAGGTCATGATCGAGGCCGCGGAGACGGACGGGCGGGACGCTCCGCCCTGGTGGCACGCCGAGGTCGTGACCCACGACCTGCGGACGCCCGACGTCGCCGTGATCACGCTGCGCCCCGACCAGCCGTACCCCTTCCTGGCCGGGCAGTACGCGAGCGTCGAGACCCACTGGTGGCCGCGCGTCTGGCGGCACTACTCCTTCGCCTGCGCACCCCGCGCCGACGGCCTGCTCACCTTCCATGTGCGGGCGGTCCCGGCCGCGACACTCTGCTCCGGCTGCGACAGGCCCACCCCTGGATATCCGTCCGCTCGGTCATCGACCGGGAGGACCGCCATCTGTACGACGCCGTGCGGGCGGGCGGCCCCTGGCGGGACTACGACGCCTATCTCTCCGGCCCGCCCGGCATGATCCGCAGTGGTGTCTCCGCGTTGCGGGCGCTCGGTGTCCCGCATACGCCACGATCCGGTCGAGGACCTGGTGGTCATCGGCTCCTGAGCCATCAGGCTCCGGTCAGCCGAGGTCGGGGGCGTGCATGGCGCGGACGCCTTCGATGTTGCCGTCCAGATAGTGCCGCAGCGACAGCGGGACGAGGTGGACGGAGGCGATGCCGACCCGGTTGAACGGGATGCGGACGATCTCGTACTCCCCGGCCGGCTCCTCCACTTCGGGGCCATGGCGGAGCGAGGGATCCATGGACTCCAGGCGGCAGACGAAGAAGTGCTGGACCTTCACCCCGGTCGCGCCGCCGTCCTCGCCGATGTGCTCCACGGTGTCCACGAAGCAGGGCACGACATCGGAGATCTTGGCGCCGAGTTCCTCGTACACCTCGCGGTGCAGGGCGTCGACGACGGTCGTGTCCTCGGGTTCGACCCCGCCACCGGGGGTGACCCAGTAGGGATCGACGCCGGGCTTGGTGCGCTTGATCAGGATCAGGTCGTCACCGTCCAGCAGAACGGCACGGGCGGTGCGCTTGACCACGGGTCGGACGGTCATGGGAACAATGTGGCCCGACCGGTTCCACGTGAAACATCGCGGGCGGCTCCGGCCTCACCACGGGGAGACATTCGCGGAGAAATGCCCGCTCAGCACCACCGCGAGGCGGCCCGCTGAAGCCACTCGTGCGCCCGGGCGACATGCGGCAGCGCGAGCGAGCCGGTGCGCACCACCAGGAAGTAGGTCCGCAGCGGCGGCACGGCCGGGTCGTGCAGCAGGACCACCTCGGCCCGGTCGAGCGCGGCGGCGCACAGATAGCGCGGCAGCACCGCGAGCCCCGCCCCCGAGGCAGCACAGGCCAGCACCGCCCGCAGGTCCGGCACGATGACCGTGCCCGAGGCGCCCGGACGCGTGTCGAACACGGAGACCCAGTAGCGCGAGACGAAAGGCAGCGACTCGTGGACCTCCACCACGGGCAGGTTCTTCAGCGCGGCCGCCCCTGTCCGCCGCAGCGCGTCCGGCCCGATCCGCTCGGCCCAGCGTGGGGCGGCGACCAGCACATGCTCCTCGTCGCAGAGCGGGCTCGCGCTCAGCAGGGCGCCGCGCGGCCGGACCGTACTGATGGCCAGCTCGTGATGGCCCGCCGCCAGCCCTTCCAGGACCTCCTCCGCCGTGCCGAAGGAGGCGCGGAGGGCGAAGCCCTGGCCGTCGGCGCCGGTCAGCTCGGCCAGGGCGGGCAGGGCGCGCTCGGTGGTGAACTCCGGAGGTCCGGCCAGATGCAGGGTGCGCAGCGAGGACTCGTCGTCCAGGCCGCTCTCGGCTATCTCGACCAGGGCGTCGAGATGGGGCGCGGCCTTGTGGGCCAGTTCGTCGCCGATGGTCGTGGGGGTCACCCCGCGCGCCTGCCGCAGGAAGAGGGGGCGGCCGAGCTGGCGCTCCAGCGTGCGGATCTGGGAGGTGACAGCCGGCTGGGACAGGCCCAGCAGCGCGGCGGCGCGGGTGAAGGAGCCGGCCCGGTGCACGGTGACGAAGGTCCGCAGCAGGGCCAGGTCCATTGCGGGGTCCCCTTTCCCTGCCTCCTCGGGCAGGCCGGGCAGGCCCCAACTATAAATAAGTCGATAGGTCTCTGTCGTTACCGTGATTGGACACTGACGCAGGGTCAACTAGCCTTGTTCGCGCGGTTCTTCGCGCGCGGAACCGGGACGGTCCGAGCCACGAGGGGGGAGGCTCGGACCGTCCGCACCGCCTTCAGTCCGCGGACTCGTTCAGGGCTCGCAGCACGTCGGCCACCAGGTCCTCGGCGTCCTCGGCCCCGACCGACATGCGGATGAATCCGTCCGGCACCGCGTCCCCGCCCCAGCGGCCGCGCCGCTCGGCCGTGGAGCGCACCCCGCCGAAGCTCGTCGCGTCCTCGACCAGCCGCAACGCCTCCAGGAAACGCTCGGCGCGCTCGCGCGTGGGCAGCGTGAAGGAGACCACGCAGCCGAAGCGGCGCATCTGCCGCGCGGCGACCTCGTGCGACGGGTCGTCGGGCAGCCCCGGATACCGCAGGCCGGAGACCTCGGGACGCTCGCGCAGCGCCTCGGCCACCGCGAGCGCCGTGGCGTTCTGCCGGTCGACGCGGAGCGGGAGCGTGGCGATCGAGCGGTGGGCGAGCCACGCCTCCATCGGGCCGGGGATGGCCCCGACGATCTTCCGCCAGCGGCGCACCGCGTCCATCGCCTCGCCCGCGCGGCCGACGACGTACCCCAGCAGAACGTCGCCGTGCCCGCTGAGCTGCTTGGTGCCGCTGGCCACGGCGAAGTCGGCGCCCAGCTCCAGCGGACGCTGCCCGAGCGGCGTGGCGAGGGTGTTGTCCACGGCCACCAGCGCGCCGCGGGCGTGGGCCTCCTTCACCAGCCGCCGGATGTCGCACACGTCGAGCCCCGGGTTGGACGGCGACTCGATCCACAGCAGCTTCGCCCCGTCGAGCGCGTCGAGCTGGGCGTCGCCTCCGGTGGGCGCGGTGCGCACCTCGATGCCGAACGCCTCGAGCTGGGCCCGGGCCAGGGGGAGCGCCTGGTAGCCGTCCGAGGGCAGCACCACCGTGTCGCCGGTCCTGAGCTGGGAGAAGAGGACCGCGGAGATGGCCGCCATGCCGGAGGCGAACACCAGCGTCTCGGCGTCGTCGGCGCCGGGCGCCTCCAGCTCGCCGATGGCCCGCTCCAGCAGGGTCCAGGTGGGGTTGCCGTCGCGGCCGTAGGAGTACGGGCCGCTCACCTCGCCGGGCAGGTGGAAGTGCGCGGCGAAGACCGGCCCCGGCAGGGTCGGCTCGTGCTTCACCGGCTCGGGGAGACCGGCGCGGACGGCGCGCGTGCCGTCGCCGGGGGAGTCCGGGTGCGCGGCAGTGTCGTTCATACGGGCCGTTCCTCCAGATGTTCGCGTACGGAGTCGAGCAGTCCGGCGCTCGCCGCCTCCACCATCTCAAGGCACTCCTCGAAGCCGTCGCGGCCACCGTAGTACGGGTCCGGTACGTCGAGGTCGGCGCCTGCCGCCGGGTCGTAGGAGCGCAGCAGGCGCACCTTGCGGGCGTCCTCCTCGGTGGGGGCGAGGCGGCGTAGGGCCTTGAGGTGGCCGGTGTCGAGGGCGATCACGAGGTCGAGCCGGCCGAACCAGGACGGCTGGAACTGCCGCGCGATGTGCTCGGTGCCGTAGCCGTGCTCATCGAGGACCGACACGGTGCGCGGGTCGGCGGCGTCGCCCTCGTGCCAGCCTCCGGTGCCGGCGCTGTCGGCCTCGATCAGACCGTCGAGACCAGCCTCGGCGACGCGCGCCCGGAAGACCGACTCGGCCATCGGGGAGCGGCAGATGTTGCCGGTGCACACGAAACAGACGCGGTAGGCCATGACCGGATCAGTCCTCGTCGGGCAGGACGAGGTTCAGCGCCCAGGAGACGATGGAGATGATCAGACCGCCGAGCACGGCCGTCCAGAACCCCTCCACGTGGAAACTCAGGTTGAGCTGCCCGCACACCCACGAGGTCAGCAGCAGCATCAGCGCGTTGACGATGAGGGTGATCAGGCCGAGGGTCAGGATGAACAGGGGGAAGGTGAGCACCTTCACCAGCGGCTTGACCAGAAGGTTCACCAACCCGAAGATCAGCGCGACCACGATCAGCGTGCCGACCTTCTTGCCCGTGCTGTCACCGGTGAGGGTGATCTTGTCGAGGAGCCACACGGCGACCGCGAGGGCGCCCGCGTTGGCGATCGTCTTGACTAGGAGATTCTTCATGTGTCTGATCGTTGCAGACCAGAACAGAGTGGGCGGCGCGGCAAGGGCGGACGACGGCGATGAAGGTATTCCGGCTGGACGATCTGGAGGCGGAGCGCGCCGCGAACGAGGGCGCCTACCTCCAGTTCCTGCGGGAGCGGAACATGTCGGTCGGTCTGTACGCGCTCGACGCCGGCTCCCACGACCCGCAGAAACCCCACCTCCAGGACGAGGTGTACTTCGTGGTCAGTGGCCGGGCCTCGGTCTCGGTCGGGCTGGAGACCACCGAGGTCGCGCGGGGCAGCGTGGTCTACGTGCCCGCGGGTGTGTCCCACAAGTTCCACCACATCAGCGAGGATCTGCGGGTCCTGGTGGTGTTCTCTCCCCCTGAGGGGTGAGGGTCGGGTCTCAGGGTTCCCTAGGGGATGGATCAGGGGACGACAAGGGGTGCGAGACCCCCACGGAGGCCCTCGCCGGCCCTAGCATCGAAGCGGGACATCGAGAACCGCTAGCGCAAAGGACGAGGCGATGCGAGAGATCTTCACGGGCTTGCCGTGGTGGGTGAAGTGGGTCGCGGTGCCGGTCATCGCGCTGGTGGTGTTCGGCGGCCTGATAGCGACCGTGGTCGGCTTCCTGATCGGGCTGCTGTTCAAGCTCCTGCTCTTCGTCGCCCTGGTCGGCGGACTCATCTACGTGGTGCGGAAGTTCACGGCGGGTTCCTCCTCGCGCGGCGACTGGTGACGCGCGGGGGCGACGGGGAGCGGTAACACGGAACGCCGGTTCCCTCGGGGGAGGGAAGTTTCCCCGGCAGGCCGTCCGCGCGCGGTGGTGGACGGTTAGAGTCCGGAACTCCCGTGGGGCCCCGAACCCCACGGGCGGCACGCACCCCACCCGTGTCCACCCCGCACGGGCCGCCCCCACCTCCGCGCTTCGGGAGTAACTCCTTGGCCACGGTCGACACCGCCCCGGCAGGACCCCACGCACCCCCGGCTCCGGCGCGGTCCTGCGCGCCCCCGATGCAGCGGCCACCCGCCGCCACCGCCCCCGACAAGCACTCCGCGACCCTCATCGGGTCAGTCCAGCGCGCGATGCGCCTGCTGGAGACGGTCGCCGCGCACGAGTACGGCGCCCCCGCCAAGCAACTGGCCCGCGAGACGGGCCTCGCGCTCCCCACGGCGTACCACCTGCTGCGCACCCTGGTACACGAGGGCTATCTGCGCCGGGACAAGGGGCGGTTCTTCCTCGGCGACGCGGCGGACCGGCTCAGTAGCAGCGGAGCGCAGCAGAAACGTCGCAGCACGGTGGCCGACACTCTCGCGCACTGGCGCGATCGGATCGGCACCCCGGTGTACTACGCGATGTACCGGGACGGCGAGATCGAGGTCATGTGCGTGGCCGACTCGCGGGAGACACCCGCGGTCGCGGAGTGGGCCGACTTCCGCGAGACGGGACACGCCCACGCCGTCGGGAAATGCCTGCTCTCCCAACTGGACGACGACGCCCGCCGCGACCACCTCGCGCGCTACCCGGTGCGCTCCCTCACCCCCTACACGGTCCGCGACAACGATGCCCTGCTCAGGCGGCTGGCCAGGACCCGGCGCATGGAACCGGTGGTGGAGCGGCAGGAGTACGCCCTTGGCGCGGTCTGTGCGGCGGTGCCGATCACTGTCGGTACAACCGCCGCGACGATGGCGATTTCGCTCCCGGCTCATCAGGAAGATCAACTGCCGCGCATGACAAGGAGGTTGCAGACGGAAATGGGCCGTCACATGGGCGCGCTGGCGCTCTCTATCAGCATCTGAAAACTCACTCCTTGTGATCTGCCATGTACGTTCAGCTAGATTTGACCCCAGTCAGGGATTAAACCCGGCCAGTCGATGTCTTATGACGGGGTAGGCGATGCGCGAGTCCGTACAGGCAGAAGTCATGATGAGCTTCCTCGTCTCGGAGGAGCTTTCCTTCCGAATTCCGGTGGAGTTGCGCTACGAGACGAGTGATCCCTATGCGGTGCGGCTCACCTTCCATCTGCCCGGTGACGCCCCGGTGACCTGGGTCTTCGGCCGGGAGTTGATGATCGACGGGGTCGGCCGGCCGTGCGGCGAGGGGGATGTGCACATCTCCCCCGTCGACTGCGAGGTGCTGGGCGAGGTGCTGATCCGGCTTCAGGTGGGTGGCGACCAGGCGCTGTTCCGCTCCTCGACGCCGCCGCTCGTGGCGTTCCTCGACCGCACCGACAAGCTGGTGCCGCTCGGGCAGGAGGGTGCGCTGGCCGACTTCGACACCCACCTCGACGAGGCGCTGGGCCGCATCCTGGCCGAGGAGCAGAGCGCGGGCTGAAGCGGCGGGGCCGAGGGGAGCCGAGCGCTCGACCGGGCTCCGGGAACCTTTGAAGAAACGCTTCTGCAAGGGTTCGGGGTCCGGCACCCCCCGGCGCCCCGCTCAGCGCTTCCGGCGCCGCCCCCGGCCGCCCGACGCCGCGACGGGCTGGGCGCCCGCCGGAGCCGCCGTACCGGCCGCGGGACGGTCGGCCGAGACGACCAGGGCGGCGAGCGCGGTGGTGACCGGTACCGAGGCGACCAGGCCGATCGAGCCGACCAGCGTGCGCACGATCTCCTCCGCGACCAGCTCGCTGGTGGCCACGGTGCCCACGCCGCTCTGCGCGATGGAGAACAGCAGCAGTAGAGGCAGCGCGGCGCCCGCGTAGGCGAGGACCAGGGTGTTGACGACGGATGCGATGTGGTCGCGGCCGATGCGGATTCCCGCCCGGTACAGCCCGCGCCAGCCCATCGAGGGGTTGGCCTCGTGCAGTTCCCACACGGCCGAGGTCTGGGTGACCGTCACATCGTCCAGCACGCCCAGCGAGCCGATGATGACGCCCGCGAGCAGCAGACCGCTCATGTCGATCGACGGGTAGAGCCCGTGGATCAGGCCGGTGTTGTCGTCCGTGTTGCCGGTGAGTGCGGCCCAGCCGATGAACTGCGAGCCGAGGACGCCGATCAGCAGCAGCGAGACCAGGGTGCCGAGCACCGCCACGGAGGTCCGGGCGGAGAGGCCGTGGCACATGTACAGGGCGATGAGCATGATCGCGCTCGACCCGACCACGGCCACCAGCAGCGGGTCCGAGCCCTGGAGCACCGCGGGCAGGATGAACAGGGTCAGCACCAGGAAGCTGACCGCCAGGGCCACCAGCGCCATGACGCCGCGCAGCCGGCCCACCACCACGACGGCGACCGCGAAGATCCCGGCGAGCAGTGCCATGGGGAACTTGCGGTCCAGATCGGTGACCGCGTACTGGAGCTCCTTCGGCGCCTTGGGCTCGTAGGCGACCACGACCTTGTCGCCCTGGTGCAACTGCCGGGTCTGGTCCGGCTGCACCAGCTCGGTGAAGGTACGGCCCCGGTCCTTGCCGGTGTCGACCCGGACCGTCGCCTTCCTGCAGGGGCCCTTCTTGTCCTCCTGGGTGGCCGGACCGGTGCCCGTGGCGGAGGGATCGCTGACGGGGGCCCGCCCGCCCGCGCCGCCCACCTGGCAGCTCACCGAGGTGACCTGGGTGACGGTGGCCTGTTGCGTCTGGCGGTCGAAGCCCACGCCGGTGCGCTGGTGCGGGGGCGCGCCTCCGGGCCACAGCACCACCAGACCCACGACGACGGCCGCGCTGAACGGGATCAGGATGGCCGCGATGACCTTGCGCAGATGCTGGGAGACCGGCGCGGCCGGGCCGTGACTGTGGGAGTGGCCGTGCCCGCCTCCCGAGCCGTGCCCGCCATGCCCGTGCCCGCCGTGCCCACGTCCACTCCCGTCGCCGGGACCTGGTCCGGAGCCGGGCCGGTGGGCCGGGCCGGGAGGAGGATAGGGAGGCTGCTGCGTCGTGGTCACGGCCCGATCATTGCAAGAACCGGGGAGGCCCACTGTTCATCCCGTCACATGGGGCGCTAGCGTGGAGGCACCTTTGCACACGCGGGAGCTCGGAGCACCGGGCTGAGAGGGCGCTGACCTCCGTCGTTGCGATGTTTCACGTGGAACGTGGTTCAACGGGAACATCTGCGGACGGGAATCGCTGCGTCGACCGCCGAACCTGTTACCGGGTAATGCCGGCGTAGGGAGTAGGTCTCATGACCAACAAGGACGCACGCACGCCTGCCTCCACACAGAACGCGACGAACAGCTCGTCGGGCGAGGAGGCCGGGAAGTCCATCGGCTGGCACAAGGCGTATGTCGCGGGTTCGCGCCCCGACCTGCGCGTGCCGGTCCGTCAGGTGCACCTCACCAACGGGCGGTCGGTCACGCTGTACGACACCTCCGGCCCGTACACCGATCCGGAAACCGACACCGATGTCCGCCGGGGGCTCGCCCCGTTGCGGGAGAACTGGATCGTCGCCCGTGGCGACACCGAGGAGTACGCGGGCCGTCCGGCCCGCCCCGAGGACGACGGGATCAAGCACACCTCGCCGCGTGGCGGGCTGCGCAACCTGGACGCCGTCTTTCCGGGACGGCCCCGCCAGCCCCGGCGGGGGCGCGCGGGCCGGGCGGTCACGCAGCTCGCGTACGCCCGCCAGGGGGAGATCACGCCCGAGATGGAGTTCGTGGCGCTCCGGGAGAACGTCGCTCCCGAGGTGGTCCGCGACGAGATCGCGGCGGGCCGCGCCGTGCTGCCCGCCAATGTGAACCACCCGGAGATCGAGCCGATGATCATCGGCAAGCGGTTCCTGGTGAAGGTCAACGCCAACATCGGCAATTCGGCGGTCACTTCCTCGATCGAGGAGGAGGTGGAGAAGATGACGTGGGCGACCCGCTGGGGCGCGGACACGGTCATGGACCTCTCCACCGGCCGCAACATCCACACCACCCGCGAATGGGTGCTGCGCAACTCCCCCGTGCCCATCGGCACCGTGCCGCTCTACCAGGCGCTGGAGAAGGTCGACGGCCGGGCCGAGGAGCTGACCTGGGAGATCTACAAGGACACGGTGATCGAGCAGGCCGAACAGGGCGTGGACTACATGACGGTGCACGCCGGTGTGCGGCTGCCGTACGTCCCGCTCACGGCGAACCGGAAGACCGGCATCGTCTCGCGCGGTGGCTCGATCATGGCCGCCTGGTGCCTGGCGCACCACAAGGAGTCGTTCCTGTACGAGAACTTCGAGGAGCTCTGCGAGATCCTCGCCGCCTACGACGTCACCTACTCGCTCGGTGACGGTCTGCGGCCCGGGTCGATCGCGGACGCCAACGACGAGGCGCAGTTCGCGGAGTTGCGCACGCTCGGAGAACTCAACCGGATCGCCAGGTGTTTCGATGTACAGACGATGATCGAGGGCCCCGGTCACGTCCCGATGCACAAGATCAAAGAGAACATCGACCTTCAGCAGGAGATCTGCGATGAAGCTCCGTTCTACACGCTCGGCCCGCTGACCACCGACGTCGCACCGGCCTACGACCACATCACCTCCGGTATCGGCGCCGCGATGATCGCCTGGTGGGGCACGGCGATGCTCTGCTACGTCACGCCCAAGGAGCACCTGGGCCTGCCGAACCGGGACGACGTCAAGACCGGCGTCATCACCTACAAGATCGCCGCCCATGCGGCCGACCTCGCCAAGGGGCACCCCGGCGCCCAGGAGTGGGACGACGCGCTCTCGGACGCCCGCTTCGAGTTCCGGTGGGAGGACCAGTTCAACCTCGCCCTGGACCCGGACACGGCACGGGAGTTCCACGACGAGACGCTGCCGGCGGAACCCGCCAAGACGGCCCACTTCTGCTCCATGTGCGGGCCGAAGTTCTGCAGCATGAAGATCTCGCAGGACATCCGGCGCGAACACGGCGGCAACCGGGCCGAGATCGAGGAGGGCATGGCGAGGAAGTCCCTGGAGTTCGCGGCCAAGGGCAACCGGGTCTACCTGCCGATCGCGGACGACCGGTCCTAGAGGGTGCCTCGTTGATCAGTCATGGTCAACGAGACGCCCCCTAGCCGGACCGGGCACCGGCCGGGCTGCTAGTCCGGCTGGTGTTCCGGGCCGCCGAAGTCCGGGCTCGAGTAGTCCGGGCTGCTGAAGCGGGGCCGGTCGGTGGCCGTGCCGTCGTCGGGGCTGGTGAAGCCGGGGCGGCCGTAGCCCAGGCGCGGCATCCGGCTCGGGCCGGGGGCCGGCAGGGGCTGGGCGGCGGGGGCGCCGGGCTGGGCGAGGGCGTCCCGGAGGAAGGGCAGGATGCCGCGTTCCAGCAGGGCGTCCCGCCACTCCTCCTGTGCCCTCGCCACCGCCTCGCGGGCCTCCGCCTGGGCGGCGGCCTCGGCGGAGGAGCTGTTGCGCAGCGCGGTGAGCAGCAGCGCCACCCCGGCGGCCAGGATCGCCGCCGCCGTCACGGCGCCGAAGACCCAGCCGACGGTGACCATGGTCCGGCCGAACTGCTGGCCGGGGGCGACCATCCGCAGGATGTAGCCGACCAGCAGGAAGATCACGGCGGCCGTCCCCGCGAGCACGGGGGCGAGGACGGCGACCATCGCGCTGGCGCCCGCACCGGCGGCCTCGGCCGTCTCACCTAGGGCGGCGGCGAGCCCGAGGGCGCCCGACTCCGCCTCCGCCGGGGCGGTTTCGGTGACGGCCGTCTCGGCGGCCGGTGCCGGATGGCGCAGTTCCTCGCGGGCCTTGACGTAGTGCTGGTACTCGGCGGCGGCGGCCGCCGTGATGAGAGCCGTGGCGCTGAGCGCCATCGTGCGCAACTGCTCGGGGTTGAGCCGCTGTCCGACGGCGGACAGCTCCGGGTGTTCGGGTGCGGAGCGCAGCGCCTCATCGAGGAGCCGCTCGAATTCCCGGCGGTCCTCGCTCAGCAGGTGCTGCGGAACGCTGTTCATGTGCATCCCCCGATGCTCCGTAGGGCTTGGGGCTCGCATGGGGACGAGCCGTCGGGCAGAAACGGAGGGGAGCCTGCTACGGATAAGCCGATGGTAGAGCTGTCATACCGCACGGAGACAGGGGGTTGCCGGAAATTGCGGCGATGCCCGATGCCGGTTCCGCGCCGTCCCGGTCCGGTGCCGGGCGGCGCGGTGAAGGGTCAGGCGCCCAGCGGGAGTTGCTGGACCAGCAGCTTTCCGGCCATGGTCACGCCGCCGTCCATGGCGATGGCGAGGCCGTCGGCGTAGACGTGCGGACCCTCGACGTGGGGCTCGCCCCGCTCCTCGCCCTCCTCGGAACCGACCTGGCCGAGCAGGTAGGGGATCGGGCTGTGGCCGTGAACGACCCGGGAGCCGCCGTACGTATCCAGGAGGGACCGCACGGCGTCGGCGCCGCCCTCGTCGCGAAAGGAGAAGCGCTTGGTGAACTTGCGGAACAGGTCCCAGACCTCGTCCGCGTCGTTGCGGGTCAGCGCCTCGCGGACGGTGTCGTTGACCGCCTCGATCGAGTCACCGTAGTCGAGGTAGGCGGTGGTGTCGGAGTGGAGCAGCAGATGGCCGTCGACCTCCTCGACCGCGTCGAGCCGGGCCATCCACTGCAGGTGGTGGTCCTGGAGACGGTCCATGTCGGTCTTCTGGCCGCCGTTGAGCAGCCAGGCCGCCTGGAAGGTGGCGGTGCCCGCGCCGGAGTTGACCGGGGTGTCGCCGAACCGCTTGGCGCCCAGCAGCAGCAGCTCGTGGTTGCCCATGAGCGCCTTGCAGTAGCCGCCGGCCGCCGCGGCCTCGGCGGACAGCCGCATCACGAGATCGATGACGCCGATGCCGTCCGGGCCCCGGTCGGTGAAGTCGCCGAGGAACCACAGCCGGGCGGTGCCCGCGCACCACTGGCCGTCCTCGTCGACCAGGCCCTTCTCCCGCAGCGCGCTCAGCAGCTCCTCGATGTAGCCGTGGACGTCGCCCACGACGAACAGCGGGCCAGGACCTGCTTCGGGCTGCGGCGCCGGGGCGGGAGCGGGCTCGACGGGCGGCGGAAGGGTGTCGCCGCGCTGGATGACCGGCAGGTCGCGCTCGGTCGGGGTGTACCCGTCGGGGTGCTCCTCCTCGTGCGGAGGGACGACGTCACCGGGGTGCACGTCGGCGTACGGACCGGTCTCATGGACGTACGCGGGCACCCGGAAGTCGCGCAACGTCGCCGTACGCTCCGTCTCGGGTCCCAGACCGGCCCCCTGAGTCATCAGACCCCTCCACCATCGCGCCGAAGCTGCACCGCTTCGGACTGCCTGGTCGCAGCGGCCCGCGGTGTCGTGCGCCCATCATAGGAATGCGCGTCGCGCCATGTGATGACCCAGGGGTGGTGAATCACGGTGAGGTCCCTGATCACGGGGGCTTTCGTCCCGATTGGGCAGGAGTCCGGCCGGTTGCCCGCTCGGGATCGGGGGCCCGCCGGGCGGTCGTCCGCCCCGGTTCGACGAGGCGCGGCAGACCCCCGCCACGCCTCGCGGACCCCTCCGACCCCCCTCGGGCCGGTTTCCGTCAGTCCCGCTCCGGCGCCCGCGGCGGGCTGACCGTGGTGCGCGGCGGGCGGCGCTGGGAGGAGGTGCGCACGATCAGTTCCGTCGGTATCACCTGCTCGACCGGCTGGTCCGACTCGACCCCCTCGATGGCGTCGATGAGGAGCTGCACGACCGCCGTGCCGATGCGGCGCGGCTTCAGCGAGAGCGTGGTGATGGGCGGCTCGGTGGTCGCGTACACGGTGGACTCGCTGCAGCAGACCAGCAGCAGGTCTTCCGGGACGCGCAGGCCGTAGCGCCGGGCGGCTGCGAGCAGGTCCGTGCCGTTGGGGTCGAAGAGGCCGTAGACGGCGTCCGGGCGGTCGGGGCGGGCGAGCAGCCGGTCGGCGGCGACGGCGCCCGCGCACGGGTCGTGCGCGGGGTACGCCTCGTAGACCGGGTCCTGGCCGACCCGCTCGCACCAGCGCAGGTAGGCGGTGGTGGACAGGTGTGTGTACGTGTCCGTCGTGGTGCCGGTGAGCAGGCCGATGCGGCGGGCTCCGGCGGCGGCGAGGTGGTCGAGGATGCCGAGGACGGCGGCCTCGTGGTCGTTGTCGACCCAGGCGGTGACCGGGAGGGAGCCGGCCGGGCGGCCGTCGGAGACGACCGGTAAACCCTGCCGGACCAGTTCGCTGACGACCGGGTCCTGGTCGGAGGGGTCGATGACGACCGTGCCGTCCAGCGCGACGTTGGACCACACGTCGTGCCGGGAGGTCGCGGGCAGGATGACGAGGGCGTACCCGCGGGCGAGCGCGGCGGAGGTGGCGGCCCGCGCCATCTCGGCGAAGTACGCGAACTCCGTGAAGGTGAAAGGTTCATCCCCGTACGTCGTCACGGTCAGGCCGATCAGGCCGGACTTGCCGGTACGGAGGGTGCGGGCGGCGGCCGAGGGCCGGTAGCCCAGTCGGTCCGCGACCTCGCGGACATGGCGGCGGGTGGCATCCGGGAGCCGCCCCTTGCCGTTGAGGGCGTCGGAGACGGTCGTGATGGAGACCCCGGCGGCGGCGGCCACGTCTCTGATGCCGGCCCGTCCCGGCCGGCTGCCCCGCCGGGAGGTTTCCGCGCGGCTCACCTGGTGCTTCCCTGCTGCTGTCATGGCGAGCCGATAGTAGGGCTCTTGTGGTGGGGTAGGGCGGACGCATATGCATGCGTTGACAGGCACGTTTCTGCATGGTCGTCAGGCTCCAACCGCCTTTGAAAGCAAGTCAGTTGGCCGGTCCGATGGCAGGACGTGTCTTGTCGACGCGCGTGGGCCTGCCAAGTGCCCCATGTTTCGAAGAGGTCTCAACTCACCTTCACGGGGGATGCGCGCTACGGCGCGAGCCACCGGCGCATGGACAAATGCGCGGTGCGCCCCCTAAAGCGCAGCCAGTCGCCCGGCGCGGCCCAGGACGCCCCGGCGTCGTGGAAGGGCGGCGCACCGGTACGCAAGCGAGCCGAATCCTCATAAGGTGAGGAGCATTGGATGCCGGCGGCGTCGACGGTCCGCCGGTGGTCGCGAGGAGGACTGCGGTGAGCGAGACGAGCCCCAAGCTGCGCGCCGAGCTGGAGGGTATCCCCACCTACAAGCCGGGCAGGCCCGCCTCGGCCGACGGTCCGGCCGCCTACAAGCTGTCCTCCAACGAGAACCCCTATCCCCCGCTGCCCGGTGTCATGGAGCGGGTCGCGGCGGCCCTCGCCGAGTTCAACCGCTACCCCGACATGGCGTGCGGCGGCCTGATGGCCGAGCTGGCGGAGCGTTTCGGCGTCCCGGTCTCGCACCTGGCCACGGGCACCGGCTCGGTCGGTGTGGCCCAGCAGTTGGTGCAGGCGACCAGCGGACCGGGCGACGAGGTGATCTACGCCTGGCGCTCCTTCGAGGCGTACCCGATCATCACGCGGATCAGCGGCGCCACGCCCGTGCAGGTGCCGCTCACGCCGGGCGATGTGCACGACCTGGACGCGATGGCGGACGCGATCACCGAGCGGACCCGGCTGATCTTCGTCTGCAACCCCAACAACCCGACCGGCACCGTGGTGCGGCGGGCCGAGCTGGAACGGTTCCTCGACCGGGTGCCGAAGGACGTGCTGGTGGTGCTGGACGAGGCGTACCGGGAGTTCATCCGCGACCCCGAGGTGCCCGACGGTGTCGAGCTGTACCGGGAGCGGCCGAACGTCTGCGTGCTGCGCACCTTCTCCAAGGCGTACGGGCTGGCCGGGCTGCGGGTCGGTTTCGCCATCGCGCACGAGCCGGTGGCGGCCGCGCTGCGCAAGACGGCGGTGCCGTTCGGCGTCAGCCATGTCGCGCAGGAGGCGGCGATCGCCTCGCTCCAGGCCGAGGACGCGCTGCTGGGCCGGGTCGGCTCGCTGGTGTGCGAGCGCGCCCGGGTGGTCGACGCACTGCGCGCGCAGGGCTGGACGGTGCCGGAGACGCAGGCCAACTTCGTGTGGCTGCGGCTGGGGGAGCGGACCATGGAGTTCGCGGCGGCGTGCGAGGACCACGGGGTGGTGGTGCGGCCGTTCGCCGGCGAGGGCGTGCGGGTGACGGTCGGGGAGACCGAGGCGAACGACCTGTTCCTGAAGGCGGCGGAGGCGTTCCGCCGCGAGGTGGCGGGCTGACGCCGGCCTCCCGTCGATGAGCTGAAGGGCCCCGCCGTCCGGTGGGGTCCTTCGTCGTAGGGCCCCCCTTTCGGCTGCCGAATGCGTGTGCGCCATAATGGCTTGTGAATGTGAACGCTTTCACAAGCTCCGACCGGATTGCTCCATATGTGGGGGGCATAAGCGGCGAAGGCCGCACCGGAACGGCGAAGTAAGGAGGGGTGACGACGTGGAACTGGCGCTGGCGCCGGAGACCCTGGCGCGCTGGCAGTTCGGCATCACCACCGTCTATCACTTTCTGTTCGTCCCTCTGACGATCTCCCTGGCCGCGCTCACGGCCGGGCTCCAGACGGCCTGGGTGCGCACGGAGAAGGAGGTCTACCTCAGGGCCACCAAGTTCTGGGGCAAGCTCTTCCTGATCAACATCGCGATGGGCGTGGTCACCGGCATCGTGCAGGAGTTCCAGTTCGGCATGAACTGGTCGGAGTACTCGCGCTTCGTCGGGGACATCTTCGGCGCCCCGCTGGCCTTCGAGGCGCTGATCGCCTTCTTCTTCGAGTCGACCTTCATCGGGCTGTGGATCTTCGGCTGGGACAAGCTGCCGAAGAAGATCCACCTGGCCTGCATATGGATGGTCTCGCTCGGCACGATCCTCTCGGCGTACTTCATCCTCGCGGCCAACTCCTGGATGCAGCACCCCGTCGGCTTCCGGATCAACAAGGAGCGGGGGCGCGCCGAACTGACCGACTTCTGGGCCGTGCTGTCCCAGAACACCGCGCTCAGCCAGGCGTTCCACACCCTGTCCGCGGCCTTCCTGACCGGCGGCGCCTTCATGGTGGGCCTGGCCGCCTACCACCTGGCCCGGCGCCGGCACATCAAGGTGATGCGGACCTCGCTGCGGCTCGGCCTGGTCACCGTGGTGATCGCCGGCCTGCTCACCGCCATCAGCGGCGACACGCTCGGCAAGGTGATGTTCAAGCAGCAGCCGATGAAGATGGCCGCCGCCGAGGCCCTGTGGGACGGTCAGAAGCCCGCGCCCTTCTCGGTGTTCGCCTACGGCGACGTGGACAAGGGCCACAACACCGTCGCCATCGAGGTGCCGGGCCTGCTGTCCTTCCTCGCCAACGACGACTTCACCTCGTACGTCCCCGGCATCAACGACGTCAACAAGGCCGAGCAGCAGAAGTTCGGGCCCGGCGACTACCGGCCCAACATCCCGGTCGCCTACTGGGGCTTCCGCTGGATGATCGGGTTCGGCATGGCCTCCTTCACCCTCGGGGCGCTCGGGCTCTGGCTGACCCGGAAGAAGTTCCTGCTGCCCCAGCACCTGCGCACCGGCGACGACGAGGTGCCGCATCTGGTGCTGTTCGGGAAACGGACGCTGGGCCCGAAGCTCACCCCCTGGTTCTGGCGCGTGGCCACCTGGACGATGGCCTTCCCGCTGATCGCCAACTCCTGGGGCTGGATCTTCACCGAGATGGGCCGCCAGCCCTGGGTCGTCTACGGCCTTTTCCAGACCCGCCAGGCGGTCTCCCCCGGTGTCTCCCAGACCGAGGTCGCCATCTCGATGGCCGTCTTCACCGCGCTGTACGCGATCCTCGCGGTCATCGAGGTCCGGCTGCTGGTCAAGTACGCCAAGGCCGGGCCCCCGGAGCTGACCGAGGCCGACCTCAACCCGCCCACGAAGATCGGCGGCGACCACCACGACGCCGACCGGCCGATGGCCTTCTCGTACTAGCGCTGGGGGAACAGCCATGGAACTGCATGACGTCTGGTTCGTACTCATAGCCGTGCTGTGGACCGGCTACTTCTTCCTGGAGGGGTTCGACTTCGGGGTCGGTGTCCTGACCCGGCTGCTCGCCCGGAACCGGCCCGAGCGGCGGGTGCTGATCAACACGATCGGCCCGGTCTGGGACGGCAACGAGGTGTGGCTGCTCTCCGCGGGCGGTGCGACCTTCGCCGCCTTCCCGGAGTGGTACGCCACCCTGTTCTCCGGCTTCTATCTGCCGCTGCTGCTCATCCTGGTCTGCCTGATCGTGCGGGGCGTGGGCTTCGAGTACCGGGCCAAGCGGCCCGAGGAGAACTGGCAGCGCAACTGGGAGTGGGCGATCTTCTGGTCCTCGCTGATCCCGGCGTTCCTGTGGGGCGTGGCCTTCGGGAACATCGTGCGGGGCGTGCGGATCGACCGGAACTTCGAGTACGTCGGCGGTCTGGTCGACCTGTTCAACCCCTACGCCCTGCTCGGCGGCGCGGTGACGCTCACCCTGTTCACCTTCCACGGGACGGTGTTCACGGCGCTCAAGACCGTCGGCGACATCCGGGCGCGGGCCCGGACGCTGGCGCTGCGCCTCGGCCCGGTGACCGTCGTCCTGGCGCTCGGCTTCCTGGTCTGGACGCAGTTCCACAGCGGGGACGGCGCGAGCCTGGTCGCCCTCGTGGTGGCGGCCGTCGCCCTGGTCGGCGCGCTGGGTGCCATCTGGCGGGTGCGGGAGGGATGGGCGTTCGCACTGTCCGGGGTGACCATCGCGGCCGCCGTGGCGATGCTCTTCCTGTCGCTCTTCCCGAACGTGATGCCGTCCACCCTCGACGCGGACTGGAGCCTGACGGTCACCAACGCCTCGTCGAGCCCGTACACCTTGAAGATCATGACCTGGTGCGCCGGCATCGCCGCCCCGCTGGTCATGCTCTACCAGGGCTGGACGTACTGGGTGTTCCGCAAGCGCATCGGTACCCAGCACATCGCCGAAGCCGCACACTGACCGTCCCAAGGGTATGTTTCACGTGAAACACACTCTCGGGACTGAAGGACACGTTTCACGTGAAACCGATCGATCCCCGCCTTCTGCGCTACGCCCGTGCCACGCGCTTCTTCCTCGTGGCGGTCGTCCTCCTGGGCGGGCTCGGTGCTTGCCTGGTCATCGCTCAGGCCATGCTGATCGCCGAAGTCGTGGTCGGAGCCTTCCAGCAGGGCAAGTCGGCAAGTGACCTGGTCACGCCGCTGGCCCTGCTGGCCGGTGTGGCCTGCGGGCGGGCGCTGGTCTCCTGGCTCACCGAGCTGGCGGCGCACAAGGCCAGCGCGGCCGTGAAGTCCGAGCTGCGGGAGCGGCTGGTCGAGCGTGCCGCCGTGCTGGGTCCCGGCTGGCTGAGCGGCCAGCGCACCGGCTCGCTGGTCACCCTGGCCACGCGCGGGGTCGACGCCCTGGACGACTACTTCTCCCGGTACCTCCCGCAGATGGGGCTCGCCCTGGTCGTCCCGGTGGCGGTGCTGGCGCGGATCGTCACCGAGGACTGGGTCTCGGCGGCGATCATTGTCGCCACCCTCCCCCTCATCCCGGTCTTCATGATGCTGATCGGCTGGGCCACCCAGTCCCGGATGGACCGGCAGTGGTCGCTGCTGTCCCGGCTCTCCGGTCACTTCCTGGACGTGGTCGCGGGGCTGCCCACCCTGAAGGTGTTCGGCCGGGCCAAGGCGCAGGCCGAGTCCATCCGGAAGATCACCGGCGAGTACCGCCGGGCCACGATGCGGACCCTGCGGATCGCCTTCCTCTCCTCCTTCGCCCTGGAGCTGCTGGCCACGCTCTCCGTCGCGCTGGTCGCCGTCACCATCGGCATGCGGCTGGTGCACGGCGGGATGGACCTCTACATCGGCCTGGTCATCCTGATCCTGGCCCCGGAGGCGTACCTCCCGCTGCGCCAGGTGGGCGCGCAGTACCACGCGGCGGCGGAGGGGCTGGCGGCCGCCGAGGAGATCTTCGCCGTGCTGGAGACGCCGGTCCCGGCCACCGGCACCGCGCCCGTCCCGGCCGGCTCCATGGCCTTCGACTCCGTGACGGTCCGCTACCCCGGCCGCTCGGCGGACGCCGTCACCGATGTGTCCTTCTCGGTGGCACCCGGCGAGACCGTGGCTCTGATCGGGCCGAGCGGCGCGGGCAAGTCCACTCTGCTCAGCGTGCTCCTCGGCTTCGTCCGGCCCACCGAGGGCCAGGTGCTTATCGGCGGCGCCGACCTCGCCGACCTCGACCTGGAGGAGTGGCGCTCCAAGATCGCCTGGGTGCCGCAGCGGCCGCACCTGTACGCCGGGACCATCGCGGAGAACGTACGCCTGGCCCGCCCCGACGCGGACGACGCCGCCGTACGCCGGGCGCTGGCGGACGCCGGTGCACAGGAATTCGTGGACGCGCTCCCCGCGGGCGCCGACACCGTGCTCGGTGAGGACGGGGCCGGGCTCTCCGCAGGTCAGCGGCAGCGGCTCGCCCTGGCCCGCGCCTTCCTCGCCGACCGGCCGGTGCTGCTGCTGGACGAGCCCACCGCCGCGCTGGACGGCGCGACCGAGGCCGACGTCGTCGCGGCGGTACGACGCCTCTCCGTCGGCCGCACGGTCCTGCTCGTCGTGCACCGGCCCGCCCTGCTGGAGGTCGCGGACCGGGTCGTGCGGCTGGAGCTGGCCGAGCCGGCCGCCGCTCCCGAGCCGGTCATGGCCGAGCTCGCCGCCACCACGCTCGACGCGCATGTGCCCGAGCCCGCCGGCGGCGAAGCCTTCTTCCCCGAGCCGGACGACACCGACGACGACCGGGACGAGCCCGCGCCCGAGGAGGCGACGGCCCGTGAGCGCGGCATCCTGGCTCGCGTCCGCTCCGTGGCCGCCGCCCGGCGCGGACGGCTCCTCTTCGCCCTGCTGCTCGGCAGCCTCGCCCTCGGCTGCGCCGTCGGTCTGATGGCGACCTCCGGCTGGCTGATCTCCCGCGCCTCCCAGCAGCCGCCGGTGCTGTATCTGCTGGTCGCGGTGACGGCCACCCGGTTCTTCGGCATCGGCCGCGCGGTCTTCCGGTACAGCGAGCGGCTGGTGTCGCACGACGCCGTGCTGCGTATGCTCGCCGACACCCGCGTCGCCGTCTACAAGCGGCTCGAGCGGCTGGCCCCGGCCGGGCTGCGCGGCACCCGGCGCGGCGATCTGCTCAGCCGGCTCGTCGCCGACGTGGACGCCTTCCAGGACTACTGGCTGCGCTGGCTGCTGCCCACCGGTGTGGCGGTCGTCGTCTCCGCCGCCTCGGTCGGCTTCACCGCCTGGCTGCTCCCCGAGGCGGGAGCCGCGCTCGCCGTCGGCCTGCTGCTGGCCGGTGTCGGCGTCCCGCTGATCACGGCGGCCGTGGCCCGGCGCACCGAACGACGGCTGGCGCCCGCCCGGGGTGTGCTGGCCACCCGCGTCACCGACCTGCTCACCGGCACCGCCGAGCTGACCGTCGCCGGGGCGCTGCCCTCGCGTACGGCGGCCACGCGGAAGGCCGACGGCACCCTCACCCGGATCGCGTCCCGCGCGGCCGGGGTCACCGCGCTCGGTGACGGCCTGACCGCGTTGATCTCGGGCCTGACCGTCACCGTCGCCGCACTGCTCGGCGCGCAGGCGGCGGCCGCGGGCCGCATCCACGGCGTGCTGGTGGCCGTGGTCGTCCTCACCCCGCTGGCCGCCTTCGAGGCCGTGCTCGGCCTCCCGCTGGCCGTCCGCTACCGGCAGCGGGTCGCCCGCAGCGCCGAGCGGGTCTACGAGGTGCTGGACGCCCCGGTGCCGGTCCACGAGCCCGAGCAGCCGCGCGAGGCCCCCGCCTCGCCGTTCCCGCTCGTGGTGAAGGACCTGACCGCCCGCTACGAGGACCAGCACCGGGACGCGCTCCACGGGCTCGACCTCACGCTGGACCGGGGCCGCCGGATCGCCGTGGTCGGCCCCTCGGGCTCCGGCAAGACCACCCTCGCCCAGGTGCTGCTCCGCTTCCTGGACCCCGGCTCGGGCGCGTACACACTGGCGGGGGTGCCGGCGGAGGAGATGGACGGCGACGAGGTACGGCGGCTGGTCGGGTTGTGCGCCCAGGACGCCCACCTCTTCGACAGCACCGTCCGGGAGAACCTGCTGCTCGCCCGGAAGGACGCGACCGAGGCCGAGCTGCGGGACGTCCTGCTGCGGGCGAGGCTGCTGGACTGGGTGGACGGACTCCCCGAGGGCCTGGACACACACGTCGGCGAGCACGGCGCCCGGCTGTCCGGCGGCCAGCGGCAGCGGCTGGCGCTGGCCCGCGCGCTGCTCGCGGACTTCCCGGTGCTGGTGCTGGACGAGCCCGCCGAGCACCTCGACCTGCCCACTGCGGACGCCCTCACCGACGACCTGCTGGCCGCGACCGAGGGCCGCACCACGCTGCTGATCACGCACCGGCTCGCCGGTCTCGCGGCCGTCGACGAGGTGCTCGTCCTGGACGCGGGCCGCGTGGCGCAGCGCGGCCCCTACGCCGAGCTGCTCGCCGTGGACGGCCCGCTGGCCGCGATGGCCCGCCGAGAGGCCGAGGCGGAGGCCCTCGTCGTGCTGTGACCGGCGGGTCCGGTCAGACTCGTCCGGCGAGAAGCTCCTCGATCACGCGGGCCACGCCGTCCTCGTTGTTGGCGTGGGTGCGGCCGGTGGCGGCGGCCAGGGTGTCGGGGTGGGCGTTGCCCATGGCGTACGAGCGGCCGGCCCAGGTCAGCATCTCGATGTCGTTCGGCATGTCGCCGAAGGCGACGACCTCCTCGTGCGAGATGCCGCGCTCGGCACAGCACAGGGCCAGGGTGCTGGCCTTGGAGACGCCGGGTCCGCTCAGTTCCAGCAGCGCGCTGGGGCTGGACCGGGTGACGTTGGCGTGGCCGCCGATGGCGATCCGGGCCAGGGTGAGGAAGGCGTCCGGGTCGAGCTCCGGGTGGTGGGCCAGGATCTTCAGCACCGGCTGGCTCGCCGCGACCCCGTCCGGGGCGAGGAGTTCCTCGGCGGGCCGCAGGGTGTCCGGGATCTCCATGTGCAGCTTGGGATAGGCGGGCTCCTGGTGGAAGCCGTAGGTCTGCTCCACCGCGAACAGGGTGCCGGGGGCCGCTTCGCGCAGCAGTTGGACGGCCTTCAGGGCGTTTTCCCTGGCCAGCTCGCGCACCTTCACGAAGCGGTGGGCGCCGGGTCCGCCGTGCAGGTCGACCACGGCGGCGCCGTTGCCGCAGATCGCCAGGCCGTGGCCGTGCACGTGCTCGCTGACGACGTCCATCCAGCGGGCCGGGCGGCCGGTGACGAAGAAGACCTCGACGCCCGCCTCCTCGGCCGCGGCCAGCGCGGCGACGGTCCGCGGGGAGACGGTCTGGTCGTCGCGCAGCAGGGTGCCGTCGAGGTCGGTGGCGATCAGGCGCGGCGGCGGGAGAGAGGCCCCTCCTCGTCCGGACGGGGCCGACGGCTGTTCGGAGGCCGGGGTCCCCGGCCGTCTGGTCGCTGAGGTCACCCGGCCATTCTCGCGCATATGCGCGCACGATCGTGCGCCACTGAGCCCAGATGAGGTCAAGTACACGTCAGATGCGTTCAGGATCGTGTCCCGGGCGGCCATCCGGGCGTCGTAGGCTCGTCGGCATGGCCCTTCGTCTCAGTACCGTGATCCTCCCCGTCGACCGCTGGAGCGAGGGGGGCAGGGCGAAATGGCAGCGGGCCGAGGAACTCGGGTTCCACGCCGCCTACACCTACGACCATCTGTCGTGGCGGTCGTTCCGGGACGGGCCGTGGTTCGGGGCGCTGCCGACGCTGACGGCCGCCGCGGGGGGGACCGAGCGGCTGCGGCTGGGGACACTGGTGACCTCGCCGAACTTCCGGCACCCGGTGACGCTGGCCAAGGAACTGATCTCCCTGGACGACATCTCCGGCGGCCGGGTCACCCTGGGCATCGGCGCGGGCGGCTCCGGGTTCGACGCGACGGCGCTCGGACAGGACGCGTGGTCGCCGCGTGAGCGGGCCGACCGGTTCGCGGAGTTCGTGACGCTGCTGGACCGGCTGCTGACCGAGGACGCGGTGTCGTACACGGGCGACCACTACTCGGCGCACGAGGCCCGCAACATTCCGGGCTGCGCGCAGGAGCCCCGGCTGCCGTTCGCGGTGGCGGCGACGGGCCCGCGCGGGCTGCGGCTGGCCGCGCGGTACGGGCAGGCGTGGGTGACCACGGGCGACCCGAAGCTGTTCGAGACCGGCACGCCGGAGCAGTCGGTGCTGGCGGTGGAGCGGCAGATCGGCCGGCTCACCGAGGCGTGCGCGGAGATCGGCCGGGACGTGGCCGGCCTGGACAAGATCATGCTGACCGGGTTCACCCCGGACCGTGCCCGTCCGCTGGAGTCCGTCGACGCGTTCGTGGACTTCGCCGGCCGGTACGCGGCACTGGGCATCACCGAAATGGTGATCCACTGGCCCATCGCGGACTCGGACTTCGCGGCCGACCAGGCCGTCTTCGAGAAGATCGCCATCGAGGCCGTCGCCCAGCTCGGCTGAGCGGCCGGGGACCTCAGCGCGGTTCGGAGAACCGCAGATAGCGCGGCGGGACGGCGTCGGTCAGCCAGACGCCGTTCGCGCTGACGTGGAAGACATGGCCGTCGCGGTGCATGGCGCCCGCGTCCACGGTGAGGACCACGGGCCGGCCACGGCGGGCGCCCACCCGGGTCGCGGTCTCGCGGTCGGCCGAGAGATGGACGTCGTGCCGGTTCATGGCGCGCAGCCCCTCGGCGCGGATCGCGTCCAGGCTGCGGGCGACGGTGCCGTGGTACAGGTACGGCGGCGGGGTGGCCGGGGGCAGGCCGAGCGCCACCTCGACGCTGTGGCCCTGGCTGGCGCGGATTCTGCCGCCCTCCACGGCGAAGCGCCGCTTGTCGTTGACGGCCACGACATGGTCCAGCTCGGCTCGGCTGATGGGGAAGCCATGGGCGGCCGCGGCGGCGAGCAGGGTGTCGATCTCCACCCAGCCGGCCGGGTCCAGGGTGAGTCCGATGCGCTCGGGCTGGTGCCGCAGGTGCTTCGAGAGGTACTTGGACACCTTTACGGTGCGTCTGTCGTCCATCACTTCTGATGTACCCATTTCTACCGTTTCTCTCATGTGATGCTTGTCGTATCTCCCTCTCTTCGGGCTGCCCCGCGTTTTCGGCCCGTTTTCCGCGTCTCTCCAGCCTCTTGGAGAGACGCGGATCACGCATCCCATTTACGCAGGCAGGTTTGATCCACAGCCAATGCCCGTTATCCACAGCCTTTTTGACGATTCTGTGGACAACCGGCGCCCGTTTCAGGCAGGTTGATCAACTTCGGGGCTGTTCACGGCAGATGGAGCGCCCCTCGGCGGACCCCCGGCTCACAACTTCGGCTCCACCCGCGCCACTTTGCGCAGCGCCCCCGGCAGAAGCCGCGACAGCAGGTACGCCCCCCGCGCCTCGGGAGTCACCGGCACCACGGCCCGGTTCTCCGCCACCGCGTCCAGAATCGCCCTGGCGACCTTCTCCGGCGCGTAGTTGCGCTTCCCGTACAGCCGGGACGACCGCTCCTGACGCCGCCGCGCCTCGGTCTCGTCCACCCCTGTGAAGCGCGTCGTCGACGTGATGTTGGTGTTGACGATGCCCGGGCAGATGGCCGTAACTCCGATGTCCCGTCCGGCCAGTTCGGCGCGTAGGCATTCCGACAGCATCAGCACCGCCGCCTTCGACGTGCTGTACGCCGGAAGCGCCCGTGAGGGCTGGAAGGCCGCCGCAGAAGCGATGTTGACGATGTGGCCGCCCTGCCCCCGCTCCGCCATGCGGGCCCCGAAGAGACGGCAACCGTGGATCACACCCCACAAGTTGACGTCCAGCACCTTGCGCCAGTCGTCCGGCGTCGTGGTGAAGAAGGAGCCGGAGATGCCGATGCCCGCGTTGTTGACCAGCAGGTCCACCACGCCGTACTCGCGGTGTACGCGCTCGGCCAGCTTCTCCATGGCCTGCTCGTCCGAGACGTCCACCGTCTCCGACCAGGCGCCCGACGCGCCGGCCGCCAGGGCCAGTTCGGCGGTACGGGCAGCCGTCGCGGCGTCCCGGTCGACCGCCACCACCCGCGCCCCCGCCTCCGCGAGAGCCAGCGCCGTCGCGCGTCCGATGCCGCTTCCCGCACCCGTGACCAGCGCCAACTGCCCGCCGAAGCGGTCGGCATGGCGCCCGCCACCCCGAGACGGCTCCGGCTCACCCTGCTCCACGGAGGTCACGAACTCCTCGATCCACCGCGCCAGTTGGTCGGGCCGGGTGCGCGGCACCCAGTGCTTGGCCGGGAGCGTGCGCCGGGTCAGCCGGGGCACCCACTGCTCCAGGTCGTCGTAGAGCCGCTCCGAGAGGAACGCGTCGCCCTGCGGGGTGATGAGCTGCACCGGCACGTGCGCGACGGCGTCCGGGCGGGGGTGGCGCAGCCGGGGGCGGACGTTGTCCCGGTAGAGCCAGGCGCCGTGGGCCGCGTCCGAGGGCAGCGAGGCCGTCGGATAGTCGCCGGCCGGGACCTTCTCCGCCCGCTCCAGCAGCTTCGGCCACCGTTTGCCCAGCGGCCCGCGCCAGGCCAGCTCCGGCAGCACCGGCGTGTGCAGCAGGTACACGTACCAGGACTTGGCGCCCTGGCCGAGGAGCTGGCCCACCCGGCGCGGGGTCGGGCGTTTCAGGCGGGCGTCGATCCAGTGGCCGAAGTGGTCCAGCGAGGGGCCCGACATGGAGGTGAACGAGGCGATGCGGCCCCGTGTCCGTCCGACCGTCACGAACTCCCAGGACTGCACCGAACCCCAGTCGTGCCCGACCAGGTGCACCGGCCGGGCCGGGCTCACCGCGTCGGCCACCGCGAGGAAGTCGTCCGTCAGCTTGGCCAGGGTGAAACCGCCGCGCAGCGGCTTGGGCGCGGTGGAGCGGCCGTGGCCCCGCACGTCGTAGAGCACCACGTGGAAGTCGTCCGCCAGGCGGGCGGCCACCTCGGACCAGACCTCCTTGCTGTCCGGGTAGCCGTGCACCAGCACGACGGTGGGGCGCTCGGGATCGCCCAGTTCGGCCACGCACAGCTCGATCCCGCCGGTGCGCACCCGCCGTTCACGCGCGTCCTTCAGCGTCACTTGTCCTCCGCCCGCATCCGCCCGACTCCGTCCAGCGCCGCCCGTTCGGCGTCCCCCCGTGCGACGCCACCCGTGCGACTCCCTGCGAATGTGGCAGTTGTTAGAGGTGGCGTCAATAGGGGAGATCCCCCAGGGGTGGATCACCGGCCCGGCGTGTCTTCTCCCCACAAGGCCCCCCTAGGGCCCCCACCCCCTAGGGCCCCGTACTACCCGAGACGGACCCCAAGACGGCTCTGAGGTCTGACGACCCGCGTGCCCCACGTCACTACTGTCGGGGACGTGACTGTGATCGTGACCGAGAGCCTGAGCAAGCGGTTCCCCCGGGTGACCGCGCTCGACCGGCTGTCCGTGGACATCGGACCCGGTGTGACGGGACTCGTCGGTGCCAACGGCGCCGGCAAGTCCACCCTGATCAAGATCCTGCTGGGTCTGTCCCCCGCCACCGAGGGCCGCGCCGCCGTGCTCGGCCTCGACGTGGCGACCGAAGGCGCCGCCATCCGCGAGCGCGTCGGCTACATGCCGGAGCACGACTGCCTGCCGCCCGACGTCTCGGCCACCGAGTTCGTCGTGCACATGGCGCGCATGTCCGGTCTGCCGCCCACCGCCGCCCGCGAGCGCACCGCCGACACCCTGCGCCACGTCGGGCTGTACGAGGAGCGCTACCGCCCCATCGGCGGCTACTCGACCGGCATGAAACAGCGGGTCAAGCTCGCCCAGGCGCTGGTGCACGACCCCCGGCTGGTCTTCCTGGACGAGCCGACCAACGGCCTCGACCCGGTCGGCCGCGACGAGATGCTCGGCCTGATCCGCCGCATCCACACCGACTTCGGCATCTCGGTCCTGGTCACCTCGCACCTGCTGGGCGAGCTGGAGCGCACCTGCGACCACGTCGTGGTCGTCGACGGCGGCAAGCTGCTGCGCTCCAGCTCCACCACCGACTTCACCCAGAGCACCACCACGCTCGCCATCGAGGTCACCGACAGCGACACCCACCCCGACGGCACCCGCGCCCTGCGCGAGGCGCTGCACGCGCGCGGCATCGACACCCACGACGACGGCGGCGGCCTGCCCGGCGCCGGCCACATCCTGCTGCTCACCGCGCAGGGCGAGGAGACATACGACCTGGTGCGCGACACCGTCGCCGGACTGGGCCTCGGCCTGGTCCGGATGGAGCAGCGGCGCCACCACATCTCCGAGGTGTTCACCCGTGACGAGCAGCGGAAGGAGGCAGTCGGCCATGGCGGTTGACCAGCCCGTCCCCACGGCACCGGCGCCCTCGGGCGACCAGTCCCGCATCCACGACATCGGCTACCGGGGCTACGACGGCCCCCGCCTCGGCCGTGCCTACGCCCGGCGCTCGCTGTACTCGCAGTCCCTGCGCGGCGCCTACGGACTCGGCCGCTCGGCGAAGTCCAAGGTGCTGCCGATGCTGCTGTTCGCGGTGATGTGCGTGCCCGCCGCCATCATGGTCGCCGTCGCGGTGACCACCAAGGCGCACGACCTGCCGGTCCCCTACAGCCGGTACGCGATCATCATGCAGGCCGTGATCAGCCTGTTCGTCGCCTCCCAGGCCCCGCAGTCCGTCTCCCGCGACCTGCGCTTCAAGACGGTCCCGCTGTACTTCTCGCGGCCCATCGAGACCGCCGACTACGTGCTCGCCAAGTTCGCGGCGCTCGCCTCGGCCCTGTTCATCCTCACCGGGGGCCCGCTGCTCGTGCTCTTCGTGGGCTCGCTGCTCGCCAAGATGGGCGTGGCCCACCAGAGCGAGAAGTTCGGCGAGGGACTCGTCACGGTGGTCCTGCTCTCCCTGCTGTTCGCCGGGATCGGCCTGGTCATCGCCGCCGTCACCCCGCGCCGCGGCTTCGGTATCGCCGCCGTCATCGCCGTCATGACCATCTCCTACGGCGCCGTCTCCACCCTCCAGGCCATCGCCGACTCCCAGGGCAACAGCGACTCGGTGCCGTGGATCGGGCTGTTCTCCCCGGTCACGCTGATCGACGGCGTCCAGTCGGCGCTGCTCGGCGGCACGTCGTCGTTCCCCGGCGGGGTCGGTCCGTCCACCGGCGAGGGCTTCGTCTACCTGATCGTCGTCCTCGGCCTGATCGCCGCGAGCTACGGCCTACTGCTGCGCCGCTACAAGAAGGTGGGCCTGTGACCACGCTCCAGATCGACCACGTCTCCCGCTGGTTCGGCAACGTGGTCGCCGTCAACGACATCACCATGACCATCGGCCCCGGCGTCACGGGCCTCCTCGGCCCCAACGGCGCCGGCAAGTCCACCCTGATCAACATGATGGGCGGCTTCCTCGCCCCCTCCACCGGCGCCGTCACCCTCGACGGGCAGCCGGTGTGGCGCAACGAGACGGTGTACAAGCACATCGGCATCGTCCCCGAGCGCGAGGCGATGTACGACTTCCTCACCGGCCGCGAGTTCGTCGTCGCCAACGCCGAGTTGCACGGTCTCGGTGCCAAGGCCGCCCAGCGCGCCCTGGCCACGGTGGAGATGGAGCACGCCCAGGACCGGAAGATCTCCACCTACTCCAAGGGCATGCGCCAGCGCGTGAAGATGGCGTCCGCGCTCGTCCACGACCCCTCGCTGCTGCTGCTCGACGAGCCCTTCAACGGCATGGACCCGCGCCAGCGGCTGCAGTTGATGGAACTGCTGCGCACCATGGGCGACGAGGGCCGCACCGTGCTGTTCTCCTCGCACATCCTGGAGGAGGTCGAGCAGCTCGCCCGGCACATCGAGGTCGTCGTCGCCGGACGGCACGCGGCCAGCGGAGACTTCCGCAAGATCCGCCGCCTGATGACCGACCGCCCGCACCGCTACCTGGTCCGCTCCAGTGACGACCGCGCCCTCGCGGCCGCCCTGATCGCCGACCCGTCCACCGCGGGCATCGAGGTCGACGCCGTCGAGGGCGGGCTGGTCGTCCAGGCCGTCGACTTCGGCCGCTTCACCACGCTGCTGCCCAAGGTCGCCAGTGACCAGGGCATCCGGCTCCTCACGGTCTCGCCCTCGGACGAGTCCCTGGAGTCCGTCTTCTCGTATCTCGTCGCGGCGTAGGAGGCCGAAGATGTACGACCCCACAGTCGCCCGGCTCACCTACCGGGCCCTGCTCGGCCGCCGCAGGGCCCTCGTCCTCGGCGCCCTGCCCCTGCTGCTCATCGTGATCTCGGTGGCCGTACGCCTGCTGACCGGCGCCGACGACCAGGTCGCCGCCGACGTGCTCGGCGGGTTCGCGCTCGCCACCATGGTGCCGATCATCGGCGTCATCGCGGGCACCGGTGCGATCGGGCCGGAGATCGACGACGGCTCCGTGGTCTATCTGCTGTCCAAGCCGCTGAAGCGGCCGACGATCATCTTCACCAAGCTGATCGTCGCCATCGCGGTGACCATGGTGTTCTCCGCGCTGCCCACCCTGATCGCGGGCCTGATCCTCAACGGCAACGGCCAGCAGGTCGCCGTCGCCTACACGGTCGCCGCGCTCGTCGCGTCCATCGCCTACTCGGCGCTGTTCCTGCTGCTCGGCACGGTCTCGCGGCACGCGGTGGTCTTCGGCCTGGTCTACGCCCTGGTCTGGGAGGCCCTGTTCGGTTCGCTGGTCTCCGGCGCCCGCACCCTGAGCGTCCAGCAGTGGTCGCTCGCGGTCGCGCACAAGGTGGTCGGCAGCAACCTGATCACCTCCGACGTCGGCCTCCCCGCGGCCACCGCCCTGCTGGTCGTGGTCACCGTCGCCGCCACCTGGTACGCGGGCCAGCGCCTGCGCGCCCTGACCCTGGCGGGCGAGGAGTAGCAGCCCTCGCGGCGGGTGTTAATTCGCTGGCGCCGGGCTTCCGGGCGGGGGCACAGTGGGGGAGCCGACGCCGGGTTCACGGAGCCCGGCGCGCCCCCGTACCGGGAGCGGAGCCGGACGACGTCACGTCCGGCTTCCGTCAGGGCGGTCCCGGGTGGGCTCCGGTGCGGTTACTCCGCCGTCGAGCCCGCTCCCGCACAGGGACCGCCCGGGGCGGCCGCTTCGAGCACGCGATGTCGCTCTCGCGTGGGCCGCCCACCCGGAGAACCGGCAGTGAGGCAGGGCAGGGTTCCGCCGTGCCCTGCCTCTCAGCCGAGCAGCCGCTCCAGCACCAGCGCGATGCCGTCCTCCTCGTTGGAGGCGGTCACCTCGTCGGCCACGGCCTTGAGTTCCTCATGGGCGTTGGCCATGGCCACGCTGTGCGCGGCCCAGGCGAACATCGGCACGTCGTTCGGCATGTCGCCGAAGGCGATCGTGTCGGCCGCCTTCAGCTTCAGCCGCCGGGCCGCCAGCGACAGACCCGTCGCCTTGGACAGCCCGAGCGGCAGCAGCTCCACGATGCCCTCGCCCGCCATGACGACGGTGACGAAACCGCCCGCCGCGCGCGAGGCAGCCTCCGCCAGCTCGTCCGTGGACAGCGTCGGATGCTGGATGTAGATCTTGTTCAGCGGGGCTTCCCACAGGTCGGCCGCGTCCGTGAACGCCTTGGCCGGCAGGCGGCCGGTGACCGCGTAACCGGGGCCCACCATGACCTCGCCGTCCAGCCCGTCCCGGCTCGCCGCCAGGTACAACGGGCCCACCTCGGCCTCGATCTTGGCCAGGGCCACACCCGCCAACTGCCGGTCCAGCGTCACCGAGGTCAGCAGCCGGTGCTGTCCGGCGTCGTAGACCTGGGCGCCCTGGCCGCAGACGGCGAGGCCCTGGTAACCGAGGTCGTCCAGGATGTGCCGGGTCCACGGGACAGCGCGGCCGGTGACGACGATGTGCGCGGCGCCCGCGGCCGTGGCGGCGGCCAGCGCCTCACGGGTGCGCGGCGAGATCGTCTCGTCGCCGCGCAGCAGCGTGCCGTCCAGATCGGTGGCGACCAGCCGGTAGGGGAAGGGGTTGCTCACTTGGCGACCGGCTCCAGGACTTCCCGTCCGCCCAGGTAGGGGCGCAGGACCTCGGGGACACGGACCGAGCCGTCGGGCTGCTGGTGGTTCTCCAGGATCGCCACGATGGTGCGCGGCACGGCGCACAGCGTGCCGTTGAGCGTGGCCAGCGGGCGGACCTGCTTGCCGTCGCGCATCCGGATCTGGAGCCGGCGGGACTGGTACTCGGTGCAGTCCGAGGTGGACGTCAGCTCGCGGTACTTGCCCTGGGTCGGAATCCACGCCTCGCAGTCGAACTTGCGGGCGGCGGAGGAGCCCAGGTCACCGGTGGCCACGTCGATCACGCGGAACGGCAGCTCCAGCGAGGTCAGCCACTGCTTCTCCCACTCCAGCAGCCGCTGGTGCTCGGCCTCGGAGTCCTCCGGGGCGACGTAGGAGAACATCTCCACCTTGTCGAACTGGTGGACCCGGAAGATGCCGCGGGTGTCCTTGCCGTGCGACCCGGCCTCGCGGCGGAAGCAGGGGGAGAAACCGGCGTAGCGCAGCGGCAGCCGGTCCGCGTCGATGATCTCGTCCATGTGGTACGCGGCGAGCGCCACCTCGGAGGTGCCGACCAGGTAGAGGTCGTCCTTGTCCAGGTGGTACACGTCCTGCGCGGCCTGGCCGAGGAAGCCGGTGCCCGCCATGGACTGGGGGCGGACCAGCGCCGGGGTCAGCATCGGGGTGAAGCCGGCGGCGGTGGCCTGTGCGATGGCCGCGTTGACCAGGGCCAGCTCCAGCAGGGCGCCGACGCCGGTGAGGAAGTAGAAGCGGGAGCCGGAGACCTTGGCGCCGCGCTCGGTGTCGATCGCGCCGAGGATCTGGCCGAGTTCGAGGTGGTCCTTGGGCGTGAAGCCCTCGGCGTCGAAGTCGCGGATCTCGCCGTGCGTCTCCAGGGTGACGAAGTCCTCCTCGCCACCGACCGGCACGGCGGGGTGGACGAGGTTGCCGAGCCCGAGCAGCAGGCGCTGGGTCTCCGCGTCGGCCTCGTCGCGCTCGGCGTCGGCCGCCTTCACGTCGGCCTTGAGCTGCTCGGCACGGCTGAGCAGCTCGGCCCGCTCTTCGGGGGTGGCCTTGGGGATCAGCTTGCCGAGCTGCTTCTGCTCGGCGCGCAGCTCGTCGAAGCGGACACCCGATGACCTGCGCCGTTCGTCGGCAGACAGGAGGGAGTCGACGAGCGCGACGTCCTCTCCACGAGCGCGCTGGGAGGCGCGCGCACGGTCAGGGTCCTCACGAAGCAGGCGAAGGTCAATCACAGGCCCAAGGCTACCGGTGCGCGGAGTCCGGCCGGGACCCATATACCCGGGGCGGCGCTGCCCGGCCGGACTCCCTTGCGCGGGCGGGTACTTGGCGGGCGGGTCGGGTCCGTCGTCGTCCACAGGGACGCACACCCTGGGGAAAGTTATCCACAGGCTGTGTGGAGTGACTGTGGATTTCGGAATTGATCATTCCGAGTGAGTTGTCGACTGAGGAATTCCCGGTTCAAACTCCCTGGATGACCACTTTCGAGTGGAAAGGGGTCGCCCCAAAAGCTGAATCGATGGAAACAGGTGGACGAAGGGTGATCGAGGCTGGGCTGAATGCACCTGAGGGCTGTGGGCCGATTTGTCGACCGGATGGGCCTTGTTGTCGACTTGTCCCCAGGTAGAGAAGCGGACCTGTGGATAACTTCTGTGGATAACGAGGACCGCTAGAAACGGCCGTCCTGGCAGCGGGTCACCCAGTCGGACGCGGCCAGGAACTCCTGGTCCGACGTACCCGGCTGGAGGGGCCGCGCCCCGCCCGGCGTGATGTCGGCACGCGGATAGGAACCCAGGAATCGCACCTGGAGACAGACCCGCTTCAGCCCCATCAGCGCCTCCGCCATCCGCCGGTCGGAGATGTGCCCCTCGGCGTCCACGCAGAAACAGTAGTTTCCGATGCCCTCGCCGGTCGGCCGGGACTGGAGCAGCATCAGGTTGATGCCACGGGTGGCGAACTCGTCGATCAGATCGCGCAGGGCGCCGGGGTGGTCGTCCCGCTGCCACAGCACCACAGAGGTCTTGTCGGCACCGGTCGGCGCGGCGGGCCGGGCGGGCCGGCCGACCAGCACGAACCGGGTCTGCGCGTTCTCCGCGTCGTGGATGTCGGTCTCCAGCGGGACCAGGCCGTACCGCGCCGCCGCGAACTCGCCCGCGAAGGCCGCGTCGTACCGGCCCTCCTGGACCAGGCGGGCGCCGTCCGCGTTCGAGGCGGCCGATTCCCACAGGGCGTCCGGGAGGTGGGCACGCAACCAGTTGCGGACCTGTGGCTGGGCGGCGGGATGGGCGGTGACCGTCTTGATGTCGGCCAGCTTCGTGCCCGGCCGGACCAGCAGCGCGAAGGTGATCGACAGCAGCACCTCGCGGTAGATCGTGAGCGGCTCGCCCGCGACCAGCTCGTCCAGGGTGGTGGTGATCCCGCCCTCGACCGAGTTCTCGATCGGCACGAACGCTGCCTCCGCCTCGCCCGTGCGCACCGCGTCCAGCGCGGACTGCACCGAGACGTACGGGATCAGCTCGCGGGTGGCGGCCTCCGGGAGAGTGCGGAGGGCGACTTCGGTGAAGGTGCCTTCGGGACCGAGATACGCGTAGCTCGCTGGCATGCCCTCACCCTAATGGCCCTGGGACGACCCGGCCCGACCGTCTCACGGCAACCACCCTTCCGGGTGGTTTCGATCCCGGACGCCTGCGAAGTGGGCGCTCGTAATGCCTGGTCAGCCCTCCAGCAGCCGCTGCCCCACGTACTCACCCTGCGCCGCGCCGCCCGGTACCGCGAACAGCCCGCTCGCCTCGTGCCGCAGGTACCGCGACAGCGCGTCGCCCCGGTCGAGCTTGCGCTGCACCGGTACGAAGCCGCGCAGCGGGTCGGCCTGCCAGCAGATGAACAGCAGCCCGGCGTTGGGGGTGCCGTCCGCATCGAAGCCGTCGTGGAAGGAGAACGGGCGCCGCAGCATCGCCGCCCCGCCGTTCTGGTCGGGCCGGGTGATCCGGGCGTGCGCGTTGAGCGGGACGACGTACTCGCCCTGCGCGTCCGCCTTCTCCAGGTCCATCGGCGTGGTCTCGTCGCCGCCGGACAGCGGGCCGCCGTCCGACTTGCGGCGGCCGATCACCGCCTCCTGCGCCGGGCGCGCCAGCTTCTCCCAGTCGTCGAGAAGCATGCGGATGCGGCGGACGACGGCGTAGGAGCCGTTCGCCATCCAGGCGGGCTCGCCCGAGGCGGGCACGAAGATCCGCCGGTCGAAGTCCGGCTCGGCGGGCTTGGGGTTGCGGGTGCCGTCGATCTGGCCCATCAGGTTGCGCGTGGTCATGGCGTGCGCGGTGGTGCCCGGGGAGCGGTTGAAGCCGTTCATCTGCCAGCGGACGCGGGCCGTGTCGCCCGCCTCCTTCTGCAGCGTGCGCAGCGCGTGGAAGGCGACCAGCGCGTCATTGGCGCCGATCTGTACCCAGAGATCGCCCTCGCCGCGCTTCTTGTCGAGGTGGTCGGCGGAGAAGTCGGGCAGCGGGTCCAGCGCGGTCGGCCGCTGCTTCTCCAGGCCGGTGCGGGCGAAGAAGCTGTGCCCGAAGCCGAAGGTGACGGTCAGCGAGGAGGGCCCGGCGTCGCGGGCCACGTCGGTGTCCTCGTGCGGAGCCGCCTCGCCGGCCATCAGCCGCTCGGCCGCCGCCGACCAGCGGCGCAGCAGGGCCGCCGCCTCCTTGCGGCCCGCGCCCGCCTTCAGATCGAAGGCGACGAGGTGGCCGTGGGCCTGGAGCGCGTCGGTGATGCCGGGCTGATGTTTCCCGTGAAACATCGCGCGGTCCGTACCGATCGAAGTGAGCGGTGTGGCCGGGGCGGGCGCGGCGGCGTAGCCCAGGGCGCCGCCCGCCGCGCCGAGCACGAGGCCGGTGGCCCCGGCGGTGCCGAGCAGGGTGCGCCGGGAGACGCCCCGGACCTGCTCGGGGGCGGGCTTCTGGGCTTCCGGAGTGCGGGCCTGGGGGACTGACGGGTCGGGCATGGTGCGGTTCAGCCGATCTGCGCGTTCTTGGAGACGGTCACCTGGTCGATGTCGGAGGTCCGTACGGTGACGGCGACCTCCCAGTCTCCTGCCATGGGGAGCTGGACACCGCTCGCCGCCCAGTGGCCGGTGGTGACGTGTTCCGGGGCCACCGGGAGCGGACCGATCTTCTTCGCCTTCAGGGTGAGGGCGACCTTCACCTCGGGGATGTCGTACGGACGGCCGTCGGGCCGCTGGACGTACAGATGCATCTCGTTGGCGCCGACGCGGGCGGGGTCGAGGTCGATCCGGACCAGACCCTTGCCGTTCTTGCCGCCCGTGTCGAAGGGCATGTCCAGGGTGAGGGCGCCGGAGGTGTCGGCCGGGGAACTCGCGGCCGGGGCGGTGGCCGCCCTGGCCTCCTGCTCGGTGCGGCCGGGCTCGGTCTGGGTGAGCGCGGTGGTCACCGCGAGCAGCACGATGGCGACGCCCGCCTCGGCGAGCACCGAGCGGCGCAGTCCGGCCCGGCTCGGATCGGCGTCCCGCAACCGCTTGCGCCGCGCGGCCTCGACGGCGACCCGCTGCCGCGCGAGCTGCGCGGCCCGGCCGGGGTCGGCGGGGTCGGCGGGAGCCTCGTCCTCGGCGGTCGGCCGGGCTTCTCCGGCCTCGGTGCCGGACGGCTCGGTGACCGCCACGGCAGCCTCCCCCGTCCCGGTCTGCCCCGCTCCACCGGCCTCGGCGGTGGCAGCCCCGGTCGGCACGGTGGCCGCCGTCGGCACCTGTGCCGTCTCCTCCTCGGGCCCAGCCACCGTCACCGGTTCCGCCAACCGCCCCGTCCACCGCCGCGAGATCCACGCCAGCCCGACCATGACCGCCACAAGCCCCAGCTTGACCAGCAGCAACTGCCCGTACCGGGTGTCGGTGAAGGCCGACCAGGAGCCGAGCTGGCGCCAGGACTGGTAGACGCCCGTCGCGACCAGGGCGAGGACCGAGCCGAAGGCGAGGCGGGAGAAGCGGCGGACGGCGTCGGTGCCGAGCGGGGTGTCGGCGGGTGCCCGGTACAGGGCGACGAGCAGCGCGGTCAGCCCGCCGAACCAGCAGGCGACGGCGAGCAGATGCACGATGTCGACCGGCATGGCGATACCCGGCTGGAGCCCGGTGGACGCGTGCTCGGCCATCGCCCAGCTCGCCGCGAGCCCGGCCGCGACGACGATCCCGCCGATGGCGAGCCCGAAGCCCAGGTCACGGCGTTCGGCAGCCGCGTCCTCGTCGGCGCCCTCCTCCTCTTCCCGCCGCGCGTAGGCCCCGAAGAGCACCGCCACGAACAGCGCGGCGGCGGCGAGCAGCAGCAGCCGGGACACCAGCGCGGCCCCGGTCTTGGTCTGGAGCACCTGCCCGAGCAGATCGAGGTCGAAGACGTCCCCGAGCCTGCCCGACGAGGTGTACGAGCCCCGCAGAAGCAACAACCCCAGCGTGGCCGCGGTGAGCGTCAGCCACCCCCCGACCACGAGCCGCTGGAGCGGGCGTACCCCCGCGCCCTGCCGCCAGCAGGCCAGCACGAAGGCGGCGCCGCCGGCCAGCACGATGAAGCCCGCGTAGGACAGGTACCGGCCGACGGCGTACAGCCAGCCCACGGCGCCACCGCCCGCTCCTGCCCCCGTGTCGGAGACGACGGTGCGCGAGGGCGCGCCGATGGAGAAGGTGTAGGCCCCGGCGACGGGGTGGCTGTCGGCCGAGACGACCTGGTAGGCGACGGTGTAGGTGCCGTCGGCCAGCCCGGCGTGCAGTCGGACCGCGTAGGTGGTGCCGCTGACGTTGGCGGGCTTGCCGGACTGGACCGGCTTGCCCTTGGGGTCGAGGACGCGCAGCGAGTTGTCGCCCATCGCCACCTGCTCGGAGAAGGTGAGCGAGATCTGCGTGGGCGCCCGGTCGACCACCACTCCCTGCGCGGGGTCGCTGCCGGTCAGCGCGGCGTGCGCGGAGGCGGGTGCGGCACCCGCGAACAGCGCGCCGGTGACGGCGAGGAGCAGCAGTACCAGGGTGCGCAGCCGGGGGGTGATGGTCCGCGTCAAGGTGGTCCCTCCCTCAGTGTCCGGTCGACGGGTTGTACGTGGCGGACCGCACCGGCATCTCGACGGTGAGCGGACCGGACCTGGCGAAGCCCAGCTTCAGGGTGACGGTCTGGCCCTGGCGCGGCTTCTGCTTGAGCTGCTCGAACATCAGGTGGTTGCCGCCGCTCCTGAAGACGAGCCGGCCGTGGGCGGGCACCGCGAAGGAGGTGCGCTCGGCCATGGTGCCGCCGCTGGTGCTGTGCATGGTGACCTTGCCGATGTCGCTGCTGACCGAGGTCAGCTCGTCCTGCTCGCCGCCCTTGTTGGTGACGGTGAGGAAGCCCGCGGCCATGTCGGCGGCGACCGGCTGGGGCATGTAGGTGGCGCTCACCGACAGCTCGGGCTCGCCGGACCCCGGTCCGGAGCCGCAGCCCGCGAGAACGAGGGCGGCGGCGAGGGCGGTGACGGGCAGTGCGGCTCGCTTCACGGCTTCGCCCCGCGCACGAGCTTGGGCAGGTCCTTGGTCCAGTCGTCGACGGTGGCCTCCTCGCCGTAGAGGACGTAGCCGCCGTCGGTCTTCGGGGAGAAGGCGATGACCTGGGTGCCGTGGACGGAGACGGTCTTGCCGTTCTTGTCCTTGCTGGTCGGCTCCACGGAGATGCCGAGCGAGCGGGCGCCCGCCTGGATGGTGGAGAAGTCACCGGTCAGGCCGGTGAAGCGCGGGTCGATGCTCTTGAGCCAGGTGCCCAGCTCGGCGGGGGTGTCGCGGCCGGGGTCGGTGGTGACGAAGACGACGCGCAGGTCGTCCTGCTCCGCCTTGGGGAGCGCCTTCATGGCGACGGCGATGTTGCTCATCGTCGTGGGGCACACGTCGGGGCAGTGGGTGTAGCCGAAGTAGACGAGCGTCGGGTGGCCCTTGGTCTCGGCCCGCAGGTCGTACTTCTTGTCGTGGGTGTCGGTGAGGACCAGGCCGGGCTTGGCGAAGGGCTGGTCGAGGACGGTGGCGGCCTTGTCGGAGCCGCCCTCCTCGGAGACCACGGAGACGGGCGAGGAGGCGGAGTCGTCACCGCTGCCGCAGGCGGACAGGGTGAAGGCGGCGGCGGCCAGCAGCGCGGCCGCGGCCAGGGTCTTCTTGCGCGGAGAAAGCATGGAGAGATGTCCCAGGGGGTCGAGAACTCCCGCGCGCACCGGGGCCGTACCGGGCGGGCACGGCCCCGGTGCGCGCGGATGAGATGAGGTCAGGCGGTGCGGCGGCGGCCCGCGAGGACGCCGTAGGCCACGCCCGCGACGCCGATCACGATGCCGACGATGCCCAGCACACGGGCGGTGTTGTCGGTGCTGTCGGCGGCCGCCTCCTGGTGGGCGTCGTTCTCGTCGCCGCCCTTGGCGTCGTCGTCACCGGCGGCGGCCGCCGTGCCGTGGTGGTCGTCGGTCGCGGCGGACAGCGCCAGCGTCGGGGCCGGGTTCTCCGGCTCGTCCTGGCCCTCCTGCGGCACCTCGATCCAGCGGACGACCTCCTTGTTGGAGTACGTCTGGATCGCCTTGAAGACGAGCTGGTCGGTGTCCTCGGGCAGCGCGCCCAGCGAGAGCGGGAACTTCTGGAAGTAGCCGGGCTGGATGCCCTTGCCGTCGGCGGTCCAGGTGACCTTGGTGACGGCCTCGCCGATCTTCTCGCCGTGCATGGTCAGCGGCTTGTCCAGCTTGGACTTGGTCACCTTCACGTTCCAGCCCGGCACCGGCTGCGGCATGACGGAGGCCAGCGGGTGGTCGGCGGGGAGGTTGACCTCGACCTTGGTGGTGGAGGCGTTGTCGCGCTCGTTGGGCACCTTGAAGTCGACGGTGGCGTAGCCGCCCTTGGCCGCGGTGCCCTCCGGCTGCACGCTGACGTGCGCGAAGGCGGGCACCGACACGGCGAGGACGGTCGCGCCCGCCACGGCGACGGCGGCGGTGACACGGGAGGCGGTACGGGAGATCTGCATGCTGGGGAAACTCCGCTCTTGAGCGAGATCCGGTGCTGAGCCCGGTGACGGTGAGGGATGCGCGTGGCCCGTAAAAGAGGCGCACGCGCGCGTGCCGCGCGACGGCGGCCCCTCCCCTCCTCGTACGTACGGGAGCGGTGGTCGCGTCAGGCGGCGAGTCGGAACGCGTCGGCGGGCGGGCCGCGCCGGATCACCGAGTGCTGGAGCGCGGCGGCCTGCGGGACCGGCTCCTCGTCCCGCTCGGTACGGCGCAGGCGAGGGGCGGGCCCGGTCGCGGGCAGCAGTCCGGCGTACAGGGCTCGGGTCAGCGCGAGCGCGGCGCGCAGGGAGCGGACGAGTGCGCCCTCCGCGACCCCGTGCGTCGACAGCTCGACCAGCCGCAGCACGGCCAGGTCGCCCCGGCGCAGCAGCCAGCCCAGGGCGAGCGCCGCGAGGAGGTGGCCGAGAAGCATCGGCAGCGAGAGCAGCGAGAGCGCCGACGGCAGGGAGTCGGCCGAGGAGCCGGCCATGTCGGAGGCGTGGCCGCCCGTGGGGGCGTGCCCGGTGAAGCGGCCCGAGGCGTCGATGAGGCGGGCGTCGAGCAGCAGACGGTAGGCGTGGCCGGGGGTGAGGGTGGCCGGGCCGGACCCGCACAGCAGTTGGGCGGCCCGCTGCACCATCTCGTCGTCGGCCGCACCGGAGTGCCCGGCGCCCATGGAGGCCATGGGCTGCGCGCTGTGCTGGCCGAGGCCGAACAGCGTGTGCAGGGCCACCTGGCCGAGGGCGAGGAGGGCCGCGATGGCGGGCACCGAGCGGGCCCGTCCGGCGAGCGGCGCCATGACCAGCAGGGAGCCCGCGAACCCGGCGCCCAGCGTCCACAGCGGGACGTTCACGCAGGAGGCCACGGTGTGCCCGGCGGCGGCCAGCACGACACAGACCGCGGCGAAGACCGCGGCCCGCAGAAGCCGGACACGGGGTCCGGGTCGCGCCGTGCGCGGGTGAGGGGCACTCATGGCGGGGCTCATCATCGCACTGCGCCCGCCGCACCCCCGAGGCAGGGCCGCCGGATCACGCCACGGCCGGGACGCGCGCTGCCGACGCGGCCGTACCTCATACCCCGATTCGTCCCGGCGCACATCGACCATATGGGCGGCATCACGTCACTTAAGGGCTTACGGGCGCTCACGCGCGGCAATAGGTAACGGTATGTCGAGCCGCGGCCGGGAGGCTGGAGCATGAGCATCTGGTGGTCACTCCATCTGCGCCGCGATGCCGCGAGCGTCCCGCTCGCCCGGCGGCTGCTGATCGGCACCATGGAGACGGCCGGTGTCGACCCCGACGTCTCCTACGACATCTCCGTGGCCCTCACCGAGGCGTGCGCCAACGCCGTCGAGCACGGCGGGACCGCGCGCGGGGAGCACACGGAGGCGTACCGGGTGACCGCCTATCTGGACGGCGAGAAGTGCCGCATCGAGGTGGCCGACTCCGGCCCCGGTGTCGCGCCCGCCCCCGCCCTGGGCATCCGGATGGCCCGCGTGGACGCCGAGGACGGCCGGGGCCTGTGTCTGATCCGGGAGCTGGCCGACCACGTGCACATCGGCGCCCGGCCGGGCCGCGCCGGCACCGTGGTCAGCTTCGACAAGGTCCTGAAGTGGAAGAAGGACCCCTCGCTGCTCACGGCCTGAGCGGACCAGGACGAAGGGCCGGGCGCCCGCTGGGGAGGCCCGGCCCTTCGCATGTCGTCAGCCCTTGAGCGACGCCATCCACGCCTCGACGTCCTCGGAGCGGCGAGGCAGGCCCGCCGACAGGTTCCGGTTGCCCTCGGCGGTGACGAGGATGTCGTCCTCGATCCGGACGCCGATGCCCCGGTACTCCTCGGGCACCGTCAGGTCGTCGGCCTGGAAGTACAGGCCGGGCTCGACGGTGAGGACCATGCCGGGCTCCAGCGTGCCGTCGACGTACGCCTCGGTGCGGGCGACCGCGCAGTCGTGGACGTCCATGCCGAGCATGTGGCCGGTGCCGTGCAGGGTCCAGCGGCGCTGCAGGCCCAGCTCCAGGACGCGCTCGACCGGGCCCTCGACCAGCCCCCACTCGACCAGCTTCTCGGTGAGCACGCGCTGGGAGGCGTCGTGGAAGTCGCGGAACTTGGCGCCGGGCTTCACCGCCGCGATGCCGGCCTCCTGGGCCTCGTACACCGCGTCGTAGATCTTGCGCTGGAGGTCGGTGTAGGTGCCGTCGACCGGGAGGGTGCGGGTGACGTCGGCGGTGTAGAGGGTGTGGGTCTCCACGCCCGCGTCGAGCAGCAGCAGGTCGCCGGAGCGGACCGGGCCGTCGTTGCGCACCCAGTGCAGGGTGCAGGCGTGCGCCCCGGAGGCGCAGATCGAGCCGTAGCCGATGTCGTTGCCCTCCACGCGCGCGCGGAGGAAGAAGGTGCCCTCGACGTAGCGCTCCGAGGTGGCCTCGGCCTTGTCGAGGACCTTCACCACGTCCTCGAAGCCGCGCACGGTGGAGTCGACGGCCTTCTGCAGCTCGCCGATCTCGAACTCGTCCTTGACCAGGCGGGCCTCGGAGAGGAAGACGCGCAGCTCCTCGTCGCGCTCGGCGGTGACCTTGTCGGTCAGGGCCGCCTCGATCGCGGCGTCGTGGCCGCGCACCACGCGCACCGGGCCGGTGGCCTCGCGCAGCGTGTCGGCCAGTTCGCGGACGTCGGCGGCCGGGATGCCGTACAGCGCCTCGGACTCGGTCAGCGAGTGGCGGCGGCCGACCCACAGCTCGCCCTGGCCGGAGAGCCAGAACTCGCCGTTCTCGCGGTCGGAGCGGGGCAGCAGGTAGATGGTCGCGCGGTGGCCGTCGGCGGTGGGCTCCAGGACCAGGACGCCGTCCTCGGTCTGGTTGCCGGTGAGGTAGGCGTACTCGGTGGCGGCGCGGAAGGCGTACTCGGTGTCGTTCGAGCGGGTCTTCAGGTTGCCGGCGGGGATCACCAGACGCTCGCCGGGGAAGCGGGCGGACAGCGCGGCGCGGCGGCGCGCGGTGTCGGCGGCCTGCGGGATCGGCTCCAGGTCACGCAGCTCGGTGTCGGCCCAGCCGGAGCGCATGTTCTCCGCCAGCTCGTCCGAGACACCGGGGTAGAGGCCGTTCTTGCGCTGCTTGATGGGCTCCTCGGCCTCGGTGGCCTCGTCGGGAACGGCCGGGTTGAGCTCGTCGGACACTGATCCTCCTCGGTACGGCGTGTGATGTCCCCCAGGGGGCACGCGGCGCTCGCGTCCATGCCCGAGCAGGGGTGCCCCCATCATCGTACGTTCGTACCGAAACCGGACCGGTCGTGCCCGCCCGGGCTCACTCGAAGCGGGCCGCCAGCAGCACCACGTCCTCGTCGCCGGCGGTGGTGTCCTCCGGCAGGAGGGTGGCGAGAACATGGTCGGCGACGGCGCCGGGGTCGCCGCGCAGGGCGCGCGGCACGCCCGCCGCGGCCGCGTGCAGCCGGGCGAAGGCCCGGTCCATGGCCGCACCGGTACGGCGGAGCAGCCCGTCGGTGTAGAGCAGAACCGTCTCTCCGGACTTGACGCCGAACTCCACGCTGGGCGCTTCCCAGCAGGCGAGCATGCCGAGCGGGGCGGACAGGGAGGTCTCGACGTACTCGGTGCGGCGCTCCCCGATCAGCAGCGGCGGGCTGTGCCCGGCACCGGCCAGGGTGACCCGGCGCGCGGCGGGCTCGCAGTAGGCGAACAGAGCGGTGGCCGAGCGGGCGGGCTCGGTCAGCCGGAGCAGCAGCTCCAGGTCGGAGAGGACGGCGACCGGGTCCTCGCCCTCCATGACGGCGTACGCCCTGAGGGAGGCGCGCAGCCGGCCCATCGCGGCGACGGCACCCGGTCCGCTGCCGGTGACGGAGCCGACGGAGAGGCCGAGGGCGGCGTCGGGCAGCGGCAGCGCGTCGTACCAGTCGCCGCCGCCGCGCGGGCCGGTGCGGTGCCGGACGGCGAGCTGGACGCCGGGGACGCGGGGGAGCCGGGAGGGGAGCAGTTCCTCGGTGAGGGTCGCGGTGCGCAGGCGGGCGCGCTCCACCTCCAGCAGCAGGGCGAGGTGCTCGGTGGCCTGGCGGAGGTAGAGCGCGATGAGATGTCCGTGGTGTTCGTCGGGGGCGGCCGGTTCGTCGTAGAGCCAGAGGGCGGCGCCGAGGTGCGCGCTGTCCGTGGTCAGCGGCACGGCGTGGCTGGCGGCGTAGCCGAGGCGGGCGGCGACCTCGCGGTGGCGGGGGTCGAGGCCGGGCTCGGCAAGGAGGTCGGCCGTGCCGGTGAGCAGGGCGTCGCGCGGGACCGTCTCGATGTGCCCGAGGTCGGCGCGGCCGAGGCCGAGGCCGACGGTGGTGCGGGGGCCGAGTCCGTCGCCGGGTTCCAGTACGACGAGACCGCGCCGGGCGCCCACGAGGGCGGCACCGGCGCGCAGCAGTTCCTCAAGTGCGGCTGGCAGGGCGGATGTTCGGCACATCCGCTCGGTCAGCTCATGGAGGGTGGTGAGGTCGGATACCCAGCCGGCCAGCCGGTCCTGGAGCAGGCTGCCGGGGGCTTCCGGGGCGGCGACGGGGGGCGGGGTGCCTCCTGGGTCGTCCGGTGCGGGACCGGCTCCCGGGGCGGGGGGTGCGGGCGCGACAGTGTGGGCGGGAGTGGGAACCGTGGGATCGATTCCGGCCACTTTCGGAGGGTGCGGGGCGTTCATGGTGTCCGGCTCTCGGACCGGTGCGTCTTGCTGAAAAGCATCGCAAACCCCCATGTGATTCTGCGCCGCCAGCAGTGTCTCCACATGTACACGCACTCGTGAGGGGATGTCCAGCATTGTCCTGCGGGGATTCCTGGTGTTGGTGGGGTGCGGGAGGGATTGCCCGGAACCCCTTGCCCTACTGGCAAGTTGGCTGGAAACTGCCTCGGGTGAAGCTTCATTGCGGTCGACTGGCCCTGCTCGACGGAGCGTCACCACGGTCGTGCGGGGTACGTACTCGAGAGAAGTCCAGGGGTGGCCTCAGGCCGCCCGGAACCTGGCGAAGGACCCGGACGTCATAACCACCGACGACCGAGCCCCATCCTCCCGTGGCGGAGGCGGAGAGAAACACGCGCGACGGCAAAACGCCAGACTTCGCCACCCCCGTGCCGTGTCCGTGCTCCTGAAGAACCGCACGTCTGAAGAACCGCACGTCGGACGCGGCCGTTGTTCCATCCCTGGGGGTTCCCCCGCCGTACGCGGGGGCGTGATGCGCCAACAGGTACGCACAGTGAAGTGATCCACACATGTTGTGATGTCCACGGTGTTGCCAGCGGTGCAACGGAAAGGAACGAGCGCTCATGCGCGAGATCCTCGGAAGCCGAAGCGGTCTTCCGCCCCGGCGGGGCGACGACGGCCCGGCGCTGATCGACGCGGCCTCGACCTTCGCGGCGATGTGGCGGTGGCCCGTACTGCCGGGCACCGCCCCCGATCCGCGGGGCCCGGCCGGCTGCTCCTGTCCCGACCCCGCCTGCACGGTGCCCGGCGCCCACCCCGGTGACCCCGATCTGCTCGCGGCCACCACCGACGCCCGCATGGTGCGCTGGTGGTGGACCAGCCGGCCGGACGCGCCGATCGTCCTCGCCACCGGCGGCCAGGCCCCGTGCGCGGTCAGCCTGCCCGCCGAGGCCGGAGCCCGCGCGCTCGCGCTGCTGGACCGGCGCGGCATGCGGCTCGGCCCGGTCGTCGCCGCCCCGCACCGCTGGGCGATCCTTGTGAAGCCCTACTCCATGGAGCAGTTGGGCGAACTGCTGTACGCCAAGGACTTCGTCCCCGGCTCGCTCCGCTTCCACGGCGAGGGCGGTTACCTCGCCCTCCCGCCCTCCACCACCGGCCAGGGCGAGGTCCGCTGGGCGCGCGCCCCACTGCCCGGCTCCGCCTCCCCGTGGGTGCCCGATGTGGAGGCCGTGGTGGACGCGGTGGTCGAAACCCTCACTCGTACGGGTGTGAGCGCGCCCGAGTTGTAGGGGTGTCGGGGGCGCGCGGGGCCTTGGGGCCGCGCGCGCTCGTTATGTTCCGCCCATGCTGCGAAATCACCGGTCCCGCGCGGGCGGGCCGGGAGCCGGCCCGCTCCGTACCTCCGCCCTGGCGGGCTTCGTCGCGGCGGCGCTGCTGCTGCCGCTGGGCGGGGCGTCGGCGGGGCAGGCGGAGGGGGCGGACGTGGACGTGCGTGCCCCCTCGGCTGCTGCTTCGGTGTCCCCTTCCCCCGATTCCGCGGGCCGGATCACCCGCACCCGCTGCGGTCCCGAACTCGCCTCGCCGGACGGGCTAGAGGCGCAGACCTGTGTCCTGACACGGGGCGGTGACACCTGGGGGCGGGTCTACTACCGAAACACCACCGGCGACGCCCTGGACGCCGGCCTGAGTCTGCTGGGCCCGGACGGCCGGGCGGTGCGTACGACCTGTGCCACCGGCGAGGACGACGCGCCCGCCACCTGTGAGACCCCGCGCGAGCGCACGCGGGGTGCGGGGGCCGCGTACACGGCCGTCTCCGAGTTCGCGCGCGGCGCCGAGGGCCCGCTGCTGCTCCGCTCTGCCAGCAACTCCGTTGATACGAGCGGGAGTTGAGGACCGGCTACGGCTGACCCGGCCGGGCGCGGGCATGGAAAGGCCCGGTTGCTGGCGACGGGGGATGCACCAGCAACCGGGCTACTGGAACGGTAACAAGAGATCGGCGGTTCGCAAATTCGGTCCGGCCCATTCGGACACCGATTCGCTTGTCACGCCGAGGAGTTGTGACAGGAGTCACCCGTTCCCCATGCTCTCGGCGGGGGTCAGCTCAGGGTGACCTGCCGGTTGGTGAGGCCGCCGCGCGCCCGGCGCTCCTCCGGGGTGAGCGGCTCGGTCACCGCGAGGGCCGCGGCCAGCCGCTCGGCGAACTCGGCGGCCGGCTTCTCGATCTCCTCGGCGCCGACCCCGCTCGGCAGGTCCCACACCGGCACGGTCAGCCCGTGCGCGCGGAACGAGCCGACCAGGCGGGTGCCCTCACCGAGGCTGGACGTGCCCGCCGCGTGCAGCCGGGCCAGCGCGTTCAGCAGGTGCTCCTCCTCGTGCGGCATGACCCAGCGCAGGTGGTTCTTCTCCGGGGTCTCGCACCAGTACGCGGCGTCCACCCCGGCCAGCTTGACCGTGGGGATCGCGGCGGAGTTGGCCCGCTCCAGGGAGGCGGCCACCTCGGGCGTCGCGTTCTCCGCGTCCGGCACCCAGAACTCGAACCCGCTGTGCACGACCGGCTCGAAGGCGCCGTCGGCAGCCAGCAGGTCCTGGAGGCGGGGCGCGTCGGAGGGGGCGCGGCGGCCCTCCACCGGAGTGCCCGGCTCGGCCACCAGGGCCCGCTGGAGGGTGTCGGCCAGGTCGCGGCTGATGTCCCCGGAGGCGGTGTCGTTCTGCAGGCCCAGCAGCACCGAGCCGTCGTCGCGGCGCAGCGCGGGCCACGCCATCGGCAGCACGGTGGCCAGCGTGACCGAGGGGACGCCCTCGGGCAGGCCGCCCTTCAGGGTCAGTTCGACGGTGGCGGCCGGGACCAGCTCGCGCAGTGCCACCCAGTCGCACTCGCCCGGCAGGCCCTCGAACGGGCGCTGCACCAGCTCGGTCACCGCGTGCGCGGCCGCGCGGCCGTGGCACGCCTTGTAGCGGCGGCCGCTGCCGCACGGGCACGCCTCGCGGGCACCGACGACCGGAACCTCGCCCTCGGCCCCGTGCGGCTGCGGGCGGCTGCCCTTGGTCTGGGGTCGCTTCTTGGCCATCGTGGCTGTCTCCCGGTAACGGCTGGTCTCGTACGGGCGGGAGCCTAGTCGTTCGGGCCACGGGCCACGGGAACCTGTGGACGACGCGGACGGGGGAGGGCGGCGCCTGTGGACAACCGCCGTTTCCGGGACGCCCGTTCAGTCCAGGCTCTCGAACGCCTCCGTGAAGCCGAGTTCGGCCAGCGCGGCGACCGGCGTGGGGGTGGTGACGCGCGTAGCGAAAGATTCGTGCGGGCGGCCGGCATCGGGATCGTGCACGTCCGCGTGGACCACCACCCAGACCGTCACCTCGCCCGGCACGTCGTCCCGTACGCCCCAGTCGTCGGCGAGCGCGTCGATGATGCTCAGGCCCCGGCCGCCGTGCGCGGTGACCGAGGGGGTGGCCGGAGCGGGGCGGGTCGGGCCGCCGCCGTCGGTGACCTCCACGATGAGCCGTCCGCGCGGGTCGATCCGCCAGTCCGCGCGCACCGCGCCGTCCCCGGCCCGGGCGCCGCCCAGCGGGCGCCCGTGCCGGCACGCGTTGCTCAGCAGCTCCGACAGAATCAGCACGGCGTCGTCCACGACCGGTTCCGGGACCCCGCCGCCGCGCAGTTGCGCACGCATCCGGTGCCTCGCCTTCCCGACGCCGACAGGGCCATGAGGTACGGCCATGCTCGACGACGCGGGCACTTCCTGTGCCACCACCAACGCCACCCCCGAGACCTCCTTCGCCCCACGCCACGGTGTGGATGCCCCATTGGCCTGAACCGGAAACCGGCCAGTCTCGTTCCGGCGACGCATTCGCAACCTCGGTGCGGGAAGCGAACGCGCCGGAGCACTCCTTCAGGAGGCGAGGGGCCGGCGGCCGAGGCGGCCGAGCACCTCGCGCGGGCGGTTGGTGATGATGGCGTCGACGCCCAGGTCGACACAGAGGTCCACGTCGGCGGGCTCGTTCACCGTCCACACGTGCACCTGGTGACCGGCCTCCTTGAGCCGCCGTACGTAAGCGGGGTGGCTGCGGGCGATGCGGATGGAGGGGCCCGCGATGGTGACGCCCTCGGGGAGGCGTCCGTCACGCAGCCGGGGGGTGACGAACTGGGCGAGGAGCACCAGGGGCAGGGCCGGGGCGGCGGCGTGCACCCGGTGCAGGGAGCGGGCGGAGAAGCTCATCACGCGCACCGGGGAGGCTTCGGGGGAGGCGGGGGCGTGCAGCCCGTACCGGCGCAGCAGGACGAGCAGCCGTTCCTCGACCTGGCCGGCCCAGCGGGTGGGGTGCTTGGTCTCGATGGCCAGCTCGACCCGGCGCCCCGCGTCGGCGACCAGTTGGAGCAGGCGTTCCAGGGTGAGTACGGAGGCCTCCTCGCGGTCCTCGGGCCGGTGCTCCCAGTCGGGCTCCTCGTCCCGGCCCGCGCGGCCCTTCCAGGAGCCGAAGTCCAACGCCGAGAGGTCGGACAGCTCCAGGGCGGAGACGGCGCCGCGGCCGTTGGAGGTGCGGTTCACCCTGCGGTCGTGGACGCAGACGAGGTGGCCGTCGGCGGTGAGCCGTACATCGCACTCCAGGGCGTCCGCGCCGTCCTCGATGGCCTTGCGGTAGGCGGCGAGGGTGTGTTCGGGCGCGTCCTCGGAGGCTCCACGGTGGGCGACGACCTGGATCGTGTGGTGTGGTGCGTGGGTCACCGCGTCATGGTGCCACCGTCAGAGGGTTGCGCGGGGCGCGCGAGCGGGCAGGCGCCGGGGAGGAGTGCGCCAGTGGGCGGGCCTCCGTGCAAACTTATCTCACTTTTGCCCGAGAAGTCTTATATAAAGGGTGCCCGCGATCCCACAGGGACCGCTTACGGTGCCCTGACGGCCCGTGGGAAAAGCTGAGTGCGTACAACAGGAACACACACGGGACCATGCGCCGCCCGCTCGCGCCGGTCCGCGCGTCTCGGGTGACGGGCGTGCACGCGGCCACGTACATGACCGACCATGGACCGGCGCGACCCGTGTACGACGCGACGCGACCGGTGGCGGCCGAGCATGATCGAGTGCGACCGAGCGCGACCGACGACAACAGCCGTGGATCGAGGAGAGAAGAGCTGTGAGCACCGAGAACGAGGGCAACGCGGTACCCCCGGCCCCGTCCGCACCTCCTGTGCCGGTGGCATCTCCCGCTCCCCCGCAGGGTGACGCGGGTGCGACGGCTCAGCTTCCGCCGGTGCCCCCCGGCCCGCCGGAGCAGCACCCTTACGGGCCCGGCGCCACCCAGTCCTACGGCGCCCCCGAGGGCTCCTGGCCGCCTCCGCCGCCGCCCGGCACGCCGGGTTACGGCGAGGCGGGCGCGGGCGGCCCGGGCGGCGGCTGGGGTGCCTCGTACCAGCAGCCCGCGCCGAAGCCGGCCGGCGGCGGGCGCGGCGGGCTGATCGCGGCGGTGCTGGTGGCCGCGCTGGTCGCGGGCGGTCTGGGCGGCGGCCTCGGCTATACCCTGGCCAAGGACAACGACGGCCAGGGCTCCACCACCGTCTCCGCCGCGGACAACGGAGCCTCGCAGGTCAAGCGGGCGCCGGGCACCATCGCGGGCGTGGCGTCCAAGGCGCTGCCCAGCACGGTGACCATCGAGGCGGAGAGCAACAGCGGCGAGGGCGGCACGGGCACCGGGTTCGTCTTCGACACCCAGGGCCACATCGTCACCAACAACCACGTGGTCGCCGAGGCGGTCGACGGCGGCAAGCTGTCCGCCACCTTCCCGGACGGCCGCAAGTACGCCGCCGAGGTCGTGGGACACGCCCAGGGCTACGACGTGGCCGTCATCAAGCTGAAGAACGCGCCCTCGGACCTCAAGCCGCTCTCCCTCGGCAACTCGGACCAGGTCGCGGTGGGCGACGAGACGATCGCCATCGGCGCTCCCTTCGGGCTGTCCAACACGGTGACCACGGGCATCATCAGCGCCAAGAACCGCCCGGTGGCCTCCAGCGACGGCAGCTCCAGCAGCAAGGCGTCCTACATGAGCGCCCTGCAGACCGACGCGTCGATCAACCCCGGCAACTCCGGCGGCCCGCTGCTGAGCGCTTCCGGCGCGGTGATCGGCATCAACTCCGCGATCCAGTCCACCAGCGGCGGCAGCTTCGGCTCCGGTCAGTCCGGCTCGATCGGCCTCGGCTTCGCCATCCCGATCAACCAGGCCAAGTACGTCGCCCAGCAGCTCATCAAGTCCGGCAAGCCGGTGTACGCCAAGATCGGCGCCTCGGTCTCCCTGGAGGAGTCCACCGACGGCGCGAAGATCACCGACCAGGGCACGGGCGGCGCGGACGCGGTCGAGCCGAGCGGTCCCGCCGCCAAGGCCGGCCTCAAGCCGGGCGACGTCATCACCAAGCTCGACGACTCCGTCATCGACAGCGGTCCCACCCTGATCGGCGAGATCTGGACCCACAAGCCCGGCGACAAGGTCAAGGTCACCTACACCCGAGACGGCGACCAGCACACCGTCGACCTGACCCTCGGCTCCCGAGTGGGCGACAGCTAGGACCTGCCTCCCGGATCTTGCCGGGGTCGGCGCGAGGGCACCGTCGGCTCGGGCCGGCCAGGTCCGGAAGACAGGCCCTACCAGGTCCGTCCCCCGTCCCACCCCCGCTCCCGGTACGCTGTACCCCGCTCCGCCCCAGGTGGGCGAAGCGGGGAGGTGTGCCCGAGCGGCCTAAGGGAACGGTCTTGAAAACCGTCGTGGCAGCGATGTCACCGTGGGTTCAAATCCCACCGCCTCCGCAGAGGCAGGAAACAGAAGAGGCGCCCCTCGTCAGGGGGCGCCCCTTCTGCGTTGGGGTCTGTCTCACCTTGATCCGGCCCTGCCACGTCGTCGATCAGTTCAGCAGGGCGGTCGTGAACGTCTCGCGGTGGTCCGCCAACCAGGTCTGCATGCGGTTCCAGCGCTCCCAGCCGCCACGCTCAGCCAGTGCCTGGAGGTAGAGGGGGCTGCCCTCGGCCACGCGGTGGGCGACAAAGGTGCGGCAGACCTCCGTGGCCTGTTCGATGACGCCGGGCAACTCGGCGCGCTCTGGGGTCGAAAGGCCGTAGCCGTCGGCGAGGATTCGCAGCCGCGCGGGCGCGTCCAGGCCGGCGGGGTACAGGGCTGCCGCGGATACCGGATCGAGCATGGGCACCCAGTAACGGGCCGTCATGGCCACGTCCCAGAGGGGACGGCCCGGGGCCGCCATGTCGAAATCGATCAGGGCGGCGGCACGGCCATCGCGGAAGACGACGTTCTCCGGGCAGACGTCGTTGTGGCACAGCATCGTTCCCCCTGCCGGGTCGGCCAGGTGCCGGGGCCACTCAGCGCGGGTGTCGACCGCGACGGCCGCGCCGGCCTCGTGCAGGCGCCGCAACAGGCTCCCCACCGATCGGAGGGCGGCCTTCGTCATGACCCAGTCCGGGAACGGCGGCAGGGCCACGTCGCCCGGGACGAAGGTCAGTTGCTCACGGCCGTCCGCGGTGAGACCGACGGGCGCCGGAGCCGCGTCGAAGCCGTGTTCTCTCAGAGCAAGGAGGTAGGGATGCAGGGCGCCCGCGTTGGGCGGTGCCGGACGCTCCACCAGCTCACCCCGGCGGAAGACCGCCCCCGCGTTCACCATGCCACCGACCAGCGCCTCACCCTCGGCTGTCATGGCCATCACGCTACGCCCGGATCGACCCTCACTACCCCGCGTCCTCCGGGTACCAGCGCAGCTCGATCGTGTTCCCGTCCGGGTCCTGGATGTAGATCGACGTCGCCTCGCCCCGCGCGCCCGAGCGTTGGACCGGGCCCTCCAGGACGGTGAAGCGGCCGGTGGCGATGACCTCGGTCCAGTCGAGGGGGTCCACGACCAGGCAGAAGTGGTCGACGTTGGACTCGTGCCGCGGGCCCTCGACGATGTCGATGATCGTGTCCGGGGAGATGCGGACGGAGGGGAAGGGGGCCTTGCCGGCGCGCCATTCGTCGACGTTCTCGGGCTGGAGGCCGAGGAGGGTGGTGTAGAAGCCGAGGGAGCGTTCGACGTCGGCGACGTTGAGGACCAGGTGGTCGAATGCCTTGACGCGCAGGGCGGGCACTTTTTCCTCCAGTGAGGGTGGGAGTGGAGACGCTTCTACGATCCGCCGGTGCCGGGGTCACATCAAGCGCTGATCGGCTTAGGGTCGTTGAGCCTGATTAAACGCCGGGGGGACGCATGTGGGAGCGGTTCGAGATCGAGTCCTTCCTGACGCTCGCGGAGGAGCTGCACTTCGGACGGACCGCCGAGCGGCTGGGCGTGACGACCGGGCGGGTCAGCCAGGTGATCCGGAAGCTGGAGCGGCGGATCGGGGGTCCGTTGTTCGAGCGGAACAGCAGGAGTGTCCGGCTCACGGCGGTCGGACAGCGCCTCGCCGACGACCTCGTGCCCCTGGTCGACGGCATGGCGGACGCCCTCCGCCGGGCCACCGACGCCAGCCGCGGGATCACCGGCGAGCTGCGGGTCGCCTTCCTGGGGGAGTGGACGGCGCCCGCGCTGCTGAAGGCGGTCGGGCTGTTCCGCGAGCGGCACCCCGAATGCCGGGTCGTCGTACGGGAGGCGCAGCTCTCCGACTCGCGCGCGAGCCTGCTCGACGGCTCGGTGGACGTGCTGATCGCCTCGTACCCCTTCGACGGGATGGCCTGCGGGACTCCCCTGCTCGTGGAGGAGCGCGTGCTCGCCGTCCCGGCCGGGCATCCGCTCGCGGGCGAGAAGTCCGTCTCGCTCGAGGTGCTCGCGGACCACCCCGTCGTGCAGTACCCGGCGGTCACCTCCGCCGCCTTCAAACGGGACCGCACCCCCGGCCGCACCCCCTCGGGCCGCCCGATACCCAAGGGCCCCGCCGGAGCCTCCTTCTCCGAGATGCTGACCCTGGTCGCCCTCGGCCTCGGCGTCCTCCCGGTGGGCGAGCACTCCCGCCACTACTACCCCCGCCCGGACATCGCCTACGTACCCCTGCGCGACGCCCCGCCCATCCGCCGGGGGCCGGTGTGGCGGACGGGGAACACGACGGCGCGGGTACGGGAGTTCGTACGAGCCGCAGCGGACGTGGCACAGAGTCAGGGCCCCTGCCACCAGCCGGCCGACGGTGCTCTCGGCCGAGCGTGAGGAACACGGCGACCGACGTCGGGCGTGCCGGGTCCCGCGGCCCCGCGAGATCCCGACACAGCCCCTAACCCCCCACCCTCCGCGCCGCCGACCCCAACGTGGCCCGCGCCTCCGGTTCCGGCAGCCCGGCATCGCGGGCCGCGTCGAGCAGCGGTCCCGCCAGCGCCACCCCCATGCCCTGCTCCCAGGCCCGGCACGCCGCCCAGAAGAGGCGGGAGTTGCGCTCGCCCTCGTGCGCGGTGCGGACGAAGTGGACCAGTGCCGCACCCCCGTCGGTGGAGTCCGCCCGCGAAGGCCCGGGTGGCGGGGGCAGGAGCAGGTGCAGCAGGGCCGGGGGACAGGGCGCCGGGCGGAGATGGGCGGTGCCCGGCGCCGTCACGTACGTACCGCGGGTGCCCCGTGAACCGGGGCCGACGAGGTAGCCGCCCGCGCCCCGGATGTCGATGCCGGGGGCCAGCCGGCTCGCGGAGTTGGGGACCGCCACGTCCGGTGGGCCGGTGAGCCAGAGATGGCGGCCGCCGCTCGGGGTGAGGACGACGACCGTCTCGGGGATGGTGAACCGGTGCCGCACCGCCAGGGCGCGCAGCGCGGCCGGGGAGTCCGTGCCGGGCTTGGTGTCCAGGTCGACGCCGATCAGATGGTGCGGGGGCAGCCCGCAGGCGATGCCGTAGCCGATGGCCCAGGGCGCGGCGGCGAACAGCGCGCGCACGCGGGCGGGGTCCGCCGAGGCGTCGTGCACCCCGTGCCCGAGCCGGCCGCACTCGCCGTGGCAGGGCGGGTGCGCGGGGTCGTCGTGGTGCGGGGAACGCAGCGCCGGGAGCTTCCGCCGGGACAGGGGTATGACGGCCAGCCCGCGCTCGGCGGCCGACAGTGCGTGGGCGAGGGCCGACGTCCTGGCCCGCCGGTCGGAGGTGGCCATGCCTTCATGGTCGTACGTGCGTTCGAGTATGGGAAGTGGGCGGCGATGTCCGGTCTGAACCACAGGGAGAAGAAATGTGGCGATGGGGGTTTATCGACTTGTCATCACGCTTGCGTGGTAATCGGGCCCCCTGGGGAGATTGGGACGGGGTGAGACGGGCAGTACTCCGGTGCGACGTCGTACGAACGAGTCGGGATGGTCGGCCAACCGCCCTGACTCAAGCCGTAGTCGGGTCTGGAGGAAGAGATGGACAGCAGTCACCGCGGACCTCTCCGGTGAGCCGGGGGCGGGGTCCCTGGGGAGGGGCTCCGCCGGGGTGTGCTTCGGGGTCATGACAGCGGCGCGGCCGGCACTTCGGTGCCCGCCGCGCCGCTGTCGTACGCCCGCCCGCGCCCGAGGCGTACGTGTGCCTCGCCCCGCTCCGGGAACCCCTCCGGGACAACCCCCAGGCCGGGTGGACGTCCACTCCACCTTCAGGAGGTCCGGCGAACCCCACCCCTACAACCTGAGGCGGACCCGGCTTCGGGACCTCCGGCCGATCCCCGGCGCCCTACCCGCTCCTAGCGTGGAGACATGACCGCACCCGTCTGCACCAGCGCCTCGGCCGCCGCCGCACCAGCGCGGCAGACTCTCCCCCACCCCCGGCTCGCACCGGCCGCGACCGCGCTGTACCCCTCCTTCGCCTCCTACGTCCGCGCCCGCCACCCCGCCCTGCTGCGCACCGCCCGCTCGCTCACCGCCAACCCGAGCGACGCCGAGGACCTGCTCCAGACCGCGCTGGCCAAGACGTACGTCGCCTGGGAGCGGATCGAGGACCACCGGGCGCTGGACGGCTATGTGCGCCGCGCCCTGCTCAACACCCGTACCTCGCAGTGGCGCAGACGGCGGGTGGACGAATTCGCCTGCGACGAGCTGCCCGAGCCCGAGCCGCGTTCCGCCGCCGACGACCCGGCCGAACGGCAGGCGCTGCGCGACGCGATGTGGCGGGCGATCCTGCGCCTGCCCGCCCGCCAGCGGGCGATGGTCGTCCTGCGCTACTACGAGGACCTCAGCGAGGCCCAGACCGCCGAGCTGCTCGGGGTCTCCGTCGGCACCGTGAAGTCCGCCGTCTCCCGCGCCCTCGGCAAACTGCGCGAGGACCCGGAGCTGGGTCTCGCCCACTGAGAAGCACCGCCGGGAGGTGCAGGACACAGCGCCGACTTTCCCTGCCCTAGTGACATACCGCTCGGTATGTGCGCAGAATCAGCGCGACTCTACTTCCGTACAGGCAACGCTGCCGGGGAGGACGCCCGCCGTGCTGAGCACCATGCAGGACGTACCGCTGCTGATCTCGAGGATTCTGACCCACGGCTCCACCGTGCACGGGTCGTCGCGGATCACCACCTGGACCGGCGAGGCCGAGCCGCACCGGCGTACCTTCGCCGAGATCGGCACCCGCTCGGCCCAGCTCGCGCACGCCCTGAAGGACGCCCTCGGGGTACGGGACGACGACCGGGTCGCGACCCTCATGTGGAACAACTCGGAGCACGTGGAGGCGTACTTCGCCATCCCGTCCATGGGCGCCGTGCTGCACACGCTCAACCTGCGGCTTCCCGCCGAGCAGCTCGCGTGGATCGTCAACCACGCCGCCGACCGCGTGATCATCGTCAACGGCTCGCTGATCCCGCTCCTCGCGCCCCTGCTGCCCCAGCTCCCCACCGTCGAGCACATCGTGGTGTCCGGCCCCGGCGACCGCGCCCCGCTCGCGGGCGGCACCGCCCGGGTGCACGAGTACGAGGAACTGCTCGCCGGGCACCCGGAGACGTACGACTGGCCCGAGCTGGACGAACGCCGGGCCGCCGCCATGTGTTACACCTCCGGCACCACCGGCGACCCCAAGGGCGTGGTGTACAGCCACCGTTCGGTCTACCTGCACTCCATGCAGGTCAACATGACCCAGTCGATGGGCCTGACCGACCAGGACACCTCGCTGGTGGTCGTCCCGCAGTTCCACGTCAACGCCTGGGGCCTGCCGGACGCCGCGTTCATGACCGGCGTCAACCTGCTGATGCCGGACCGGTTCCTCCAGCCCGTGCCGCTGGCCGAGATGATCGCGGCCGAGCGCCCGACGCATGCGGCCGCCGTCCCCACCATCTGGCAGGGCCTGCTCGCCGAGCTCGGCGCCAACCCCCGCGACGTCTCCTCCCTCGTCCAGGTCACCATCGGCGGCGCGGCCTGCCCACCCTCCCTGATGGAGGCGTTCGACGCGCTCGGCATGCGGGTCTGCCACGCCTGGGGCATGACCGAGACCTCCCCGCTCGGCACCGTCGCCCGGCCGCCCGCCCACGCGATCGGCACCGAGGAGGAGTTCGCGTACCGGCTCACCCAGGGCCGCTTCCCCACCTCCGTCGAGGCCCGCCTCACCGGCCCCGGCGGCGAACGCCTGCCCTGGGACGGCGAGTCGGCGGGCGAGCTGGAGGTGCGCGGCCCCTGGATCGCGGGCGCCTACTACAACGGCCCCGACGCCGAACCCCTGCGCCCCGACGACAAGTTCAGCGCGGACGGCTGGCTGAAGACCGGCGACGTCGGCACCATCTCCCCCGACGGCTACCTCACCCTCACCGACCGTGCCAAGGACGTCATCAAGTCCGGCGGCGAATGGATCTCCTCCGTCGCGCTGGAGAACGCCCTGATGGCCCACCCGGAGGTCGCCGAGGCCGCCGTGGTCGCCGTGCCGGACGACAGGTGGGACGAACGCCCGCTGGCCACCGTCGTGCTGAAGGAGGGCGCGGAGGTCGGCTTCGAGGCGCTGCGCGTCTTCCTCGCCGAGGAGTGCGGGATCGCCCGCTGGCAGCTCCCCGAGCGCTGGACGATCGTCGAGACGGTCCCGAAGACCAGCGTCGGCAAGTTCGACAAGAAGGTGCTGCGCAGGCGGTACGCGGACGGCGAGCTGGACGTCACCCGGCTCTGAGCAAAGGGCGGGCCGGGGGTACGAACACCCCCGGCCCCTTTGTCAGTTGGTGCCGATCCTGGCCAGCAGGTCCACGATCCGGCCCTGCACCTCGTCGCTGGTGGAGCGCTCCGCGAGGAACAGCACCGTCTCGCCCGACGCCAGCTTCGGCAGGTCCGCCTGCTCGACCGCCGCCGTGTAGACGACCAGCGGGGTCCGGTCGAGCTGCCCGTTGGCGCGCAGCCAGTCCACGATCCCCGCCTGGCGCTGCTTGGTCTGCATCAGGTCCATCACCACGAGGTTCGGCCGGAACTGCCCGGCCAGCGTCACCGCGTCGGCGTCGCTCGCGGCCCGCGCCACCTGCATCCCGCGCCGCTCCAGCGTCGCGGTGAGCGCCAGCGCGATCTCCGCGTGCTCCTCGATCAGCAGGACCCGAGGCGGATGCTGCTCGCTGTCGCGCGGCGCCAGCGCCTTCAGCAGGACGGCCGGGTCGGCGCCGTACGCCGCCTCGCGGCTCGCCTGGCCGAGGCCGGCCGTCACCAGCACCGGCACCTCGGCGGCCACCGCCGCCTGGCGCAGCGACTGGAGCGCGGTCCGGGTGATCGGGCCGGTCAGCGGGTCCACGAACAACGCGGCGGGGAACGCCGCGATCTGCGCGTCGACCTCCTCGCGGGAGTGCACGACCACCGGCCGGTAGCCACGGGTGCTCAGCGCCTCCGCGGTCGTCACGTCCGGCGCGGGCCACACCAGCAGCCGACGCGGGTTGTCCAGCGGCTCCGGGGGCAGCTCGTCGTCCATCCGCTGCGGACGCGGGGTGTCCGCGACCTCCACGGCACCGCCGGGACCGTCCAGCGGCTCGGGCCCCTCGGCGGCGTTCGCGTCCGGCGCCCCTATGGCGTACGAGCGTCCGACGCCCTCGGTGCCCGGTGCGCGGCGCGGCTGCGCGGGCGTCGGCGCGGCCTCGGGGTGCGGGCGGGCGCCCGCCTCGGGCTGCGCCTCGGGGCGCGGGGGCGGGGTGCCCAGCTTGCGGCGCCGCCCGCTGCCATTGGTCGCGTGCGGGGGCGGGGTCGCGGTCGGCTGCTGCACCTGCGCGGCCTGGCGCACGAACGGCACGCCCTGCCCCAGCGTGCGCACGCTGATCGCGCGGCCCTGGGTGGAGCCGGAGTCGGGCGCCTCGGCGGGAAGGGGCTGCGCGGCCCGTGCCTGCGGTGTGAACTGCGGCGGCAGCGCGGCACCGGGCAGACCCGCACCCGCCGTGTCGTCGTCCTCGTCGTCGGGCCACGGCTGCGGGACCGGCGCGGGGGCGGCCGGTGCGGCGCCCTGAGCTGCGGCGGGCGCGGCCTCGGCGGGCAGCGGCTGCGCGGGTACGGCCGCCTCGGGGGCGGTCGCCTGCGGGGGTACGGGGAGAGGCTGGGCGGGGGCCGTGGCCTGTGCCGGGATCACTGCCTCCTGCTGCGCCGGCTGGGCCACGGCCCGGCGGCGCCTGCCGGTGGGCGCGGTGGTCGGATGCGGCTGCGGAGGCGTGTGGTCCTCGGACTGGTCCACGGGTACCGCGTCGTGCCGCCCGCCGTCGGCGGGCTCGCCCTCGGCGGGGGGCTGCGGGGGTACGGGGCCGGACTGGGCCGGAGCCACCGGTGCGGGGGCCTGAGCCGCGGCGGGGACCATGCCCGGAGCGGTGCCGGTGGCGGTGGCGGTACCGGGGGCGGGAGCGGGGCCCGGCGTCGGGGCGGGGCCCTGTGCCGGGACGGCTCCCACGCCCGGAGCGGCACCCGGCATGGGAGCCGGACCCTGTGCCGGGACCGGGACCGGACCCACACCTGGAGCGCCACCCGGCATCGGAGCGGCACCCTGCGCCGGAACCGGTCCCACACCCTGACCAAGCCCCTGCATCGGAACCGGACCAACCGCCGGACCGGCGTTCACCGTCATCCCCGGAGCAATCCCCGCCCCCGCGGCCGTACCCGCACCAGGAACCGGAGCCCCCGGCAGCGGACCCACCCGCACGCCCGGCGCGGCCTCGGGTTCCGGCGTCCGGTCCGCCTCGGCGGGCGGCAGGGCGAAGACCGTACGCGCACCCGTGTCCTGCGCGGCCGCACGCTCGGCCGCGGCGGCCAGCGCGCGGCGGCGACGGCCGGTCGGCTGGGCGTCCTCGGACGCGCCCTCCGTACTCGGGGCGGGGAGCGCGGGCGGCAGGGCGGCCTGCTCGCCGGCGCCCTGCGGGGCCCGCTGCCCGGCGGGCACCGGTACGCCCTGCGGCGGCACGGCACCACCAAGTCCCGTGTTCGAAGCGGCGGTCCCGGCAGCCTGCTGGGCCGCCGTCATCACGGCACCCTCGGCCGCCACCCCGTCGCCGACCTCGGCGGGACGACCCCGCCGCCGGCCGGTGCCGCTGGAAGCCGTCTCCGCGCTCTCGATCGCGACCGGTGCCAGTTCCTCGGGAGCCGGGGCACCGCGCCTGCGGCGCCGCCCGGTGGGCGCGGGAGCACCCGGCGCGTCGGCCGCCTCGGCGCCCGCGATCTCGCTCTCCAGGAACGCGTCGGTCGACGACCGCCGCGCCCGCCGCCGGCCACCCTGCTCGCCCGCGTCGCCCACGAGGGCGACCTCGGCGCCGGTCGACACGGCCTCGCGCGGGTCCGGGACGCGCGCGGCGACCGTACCGGCGCCGCCGCCCAGCGGCACTTCGAGGACGTAGGCACGCCCACTCATGCCCGGCACCTCATGTGTCTGGAGCACACCTCCGTGCGCCCGGACGATGCCCCGCACGATCGGCTCGTGCACCGGGTCGCCCCCGGCGTACGGCCCGCGCACCTCGATCCGCGCGACCTCGCCGCGCTGGGCGGCCGCGACCACCACGGTGTTGTCCAGGTAACCGGCCGACGACACGGGGGCATTGCCGGTGGCGTCCACGCCCGCGACGTCCGCCACGAGGTGGGCCAGCGCGGTGGCGAGCCGCTGCGGGTCGACCTCGGCCTCGATGGGCGGCGCGTGCACGGCGAACTGCACGCGTCCGGGCCCGATCAGCTCCACGGCACCGTCGACACCGGCCGCGACGACCGCGTCCAGCATCACCTTGGTACGGGCGATGTCCTCGGTGCCGGAGTCCAGGCGCTGGAAGCCGAGGACGTTGTCGATGAGGGCGGTGATGCGGGCGTACCCGGCCGAGAGGTGGTGCAGCACCTGGTTGGCCTCGGGCCACAGTTGGCCCGCGTCGTCGGCGGCGAGGGCGGCCAGTTCACGGCGCAGCTCGTCCAGCGGGCCGCGCAGGGAGGAGGCGAGGAGGGTCAGCAACTGCTCGTGGCGGCCGGCGAGAGCCTCGTACCGGTCCTTCTCGCGCTCGCCCAGGGCGGCGTACCGCTCCTCGCCCGCGGCCAGTTCCTCCTGGAGCTTCTCGCGCAGCTCGGTCAGCTCGGCGGCGCCGCGCTCGGTCAGCTCCTCGACCTCGGTGGCGTGCTTCTGGCGCAGCGCGGTGAGGTCGGCGGCGTGCTCCTCGGCGAGCCGCTCCAACTCCTCGGCGTGCGCCTGCTCCAGCGCCTCCTTCTCGTCGGCGAGGGACTGGTACGGACGCCGGTCGGTGAAGGTCATGACGGCGCCGACGAGCTGGTCGCCGTCGCGCACCGGTGCGGTGGTCAGGTCGACGGAGACCTCGTCCCCGCTCTTGGACCACAGCACCTGCCCGCGCACCCGGTGCTTGCGCCCGGAACGCAGGGTGTCGGCGAGCGGCGAATCGTCGTACGGGAAGGGGGAGCCGTCGGCGCGGGAGTGCAGGACGAGGGTGTGCAGCTCGCGGCCGCCCAGCTCACCGGCGCGGTAGCCGAGGATCTGCGCGGCGGCGGGATTGACCAGCACGACCCGGCCGTCGGTGTCCGTGCCGACGACGCCCTCGGAGGCGGCGCGCAGGATCATCTCGGTCTGCCGCTGCGAACGGGCCAGTTCGGCCTCGGTGTCCACGGTCCCGGAGAGGTCCCGTACGACGAGCATCAGCAGCTCGTCGCCGGTGTAGGACGAACCGTCGTACGCCTGCTGGGGGTTCTCCAGGTTGGCGCTGGTGACCTCGACCGGGAAGTCGGTGCCGTCGGTGCGGCGGGCGATCATCCGCGTCGGCTTGGTACGCCCGGCCGGGTCCATGTGGTCGGGGCGGCGCATCGAGCCGGGGATGAGCTTGGAGTCGAACTGCGGGAGCAGATCGAGGAGGCCCCGCCCCACGAGCGCCGTACCGGGTGCCTCGAACGCCTCCAGGGCGATGGTGTTGGCGTTGACGACCGTGCCGTTGGCGTTGACCAGGAGCAACGCGTCGGGCAGGGCGTCGAGTATGGCTGCGAGGCGAGCAGCGCCTCGGGATGGCCTGCTGCTCACGAGACGCTTCCTCCCTGTCACCGCACCTTGCCGACCGCTCGGGCCATCTTGCCAAGCGGCCCGCGGGGTGTCACGCGAGGGAGTCTAAGGGCTCCGCCCGCGCGGACGGCGCCGGATGGGAGGGAGGTACCACGACGAAGTGACGTCGAACATATGCCCGCATCCCACCACGGGTCGCCTTCCCCGGTACGCGACTTGCCGCCCCGCCACCCTCTGACGTGCGCCCCGGCCCGCCTCCCCGGCCCCCGCCGCCGGCACTCCCCGGCTGCGCAACCACTCCCTGAGACCTTCGCGGGACCTTTACCGGGACGTCCGGGACCCCGTGGCCGGGAGGAACGGCACGAGCCGGTCCCAGCGGGCGATCTCGCAGCCGTTGCGCCGGCTGAAGTCGGCGTCCACGGGGCGGCCGGCCCAGTACCCGGTGACGTGGGCGGTGGCGGGTCCGCCGTCGATCATCGTGCAGATGCTGTCCGGGGGGACGGGGGCGAAGGTGTCCTGACCCCAGCGGGTGTTCTCGTCGAGGACGCGGCAGGCGGCGGCGGGGTCGGGGTGATCACCGGCTTCGGGGTGACAGAAGAGCTGCCGCACACCGTCGCGCCCCGCCCCGGCGCCGTGGACGACGAGGGTGAGGTGGTCGCCGGTGCGGTCGTCGGGGAGTGGGGGTGGGGGGAGGGCGCGGGTGGCGTGGACCGGGGTGGGGGAGGTCGCGTGGATAGGAGTGGAGGCGGGGGCGGGAGCCGCGTGGGCCGGGGCGGCGGCGAGGCCGCAGAGGAGGGAGACGGCGAGGGACGCGATGCCGCGCCGCGGGAGAGCAGTCATACCCACCCCAACGCGCACCCTCGCCGGACGTTGCGCCCCACCTGCGGCGCCGCCCGCGGAAGCGGCTCGCGCCTCGCCGGGAGAAGCCCTTTGCCCTGCGGGCCTCGCGCCTAGTACCGTGGGGGGCGATTGGTGACACCGCGCTTGCCTGTGTCATCATCTGCACGCACCAATCGCGCGCTCGCGTGAGTGGTTGTGCTGGAGGCGTCGCCTAGTCCGGTCTATGGCGCCGCACTGCTAATGCGGTTTGGGTCTTAAAGCCCATCGAGGGTTCAAATCCCTCCGCCTCCGCCCCTGATCCGAAGCCCCGGTCCACCTGGACCGGGGCTTCGGCGTTGCGGGGGTCGGTCCGGGTGCGCTCGTTCGATCTAGGTTTCGACGTTTCCGCAGGTCAGGCGGGGTGCGGGGAACGGATTTCACATGACGGCGGCAGTCATGTAATGTTCTTCCTGTCGCCGGGACAGGCCGAAAGGCCAGGGAAACGGAGACAAAAACAAAAGAACAAGCACTCGTAGCTTAACGGATAGAGCATCTGACTACGGATCAGAAGGTTGCAGGTTCGAATCCTGCCGAGTGCACAGTAAAGAGGCCCCGGAGAAATCCGGGGCCTTTTGCGTTTGCGGTGAGGGGTGGGACGGGGTGAATCGGCCGCCCGGGAACCCGGCTCTCTCCCTGTCACCGTCGCATGGGACGCCCTCGATGCAGCGCAACTGGTGCACGAGTCCGTACCGCGCGGCCGTGCGAGTGGCCTGATCGAGCACGCGGAGCCCATCATCTCGGCGGTGTCCAGCCGGATGCGTTCCATCGGCGAGTCGATGCCCCACTGCCACGAGCCATGTCGACGGGCTTCTTGCGGTTTCGTAAAAGGGGACTCGCTGCTCCCGGATCGGGCCGTAGGGTCCCAGCGCTTGATCTTTTTTGGGGCGCTGCGCAGCGGCGGATCGGCGGGGGCAAGGGGGTGATGTCGATGCAACCCAGGGCGCCGTCGGGATGGTTGCCTGGCGGGTCGAGCTTCGCTGATGCGTCAGGTCGGCTGCTCCGCTCTCGACTCGTGTGCCAGCGCCGTCGCGCGGGTGAACCAGTCCGTGATGACTGCCAGTTCGGCCGGGGTGTAGTCCGCGAACAGCGTCATCAGGCGGGTGTAGTGGGGACCGTACGCCGCCTCCACGCGCGCCACCGCCGCCGGGACCGCCGCCACGCGGACCCTGCGACGGTCCGTGGGGTCGGGGCGGCGGGTTACGAAGCCGGCGCGTTCCAGGCGGTTCAGGATGCCCGTCACCGCGCCCGTCGTCACCTGGACGCGGGACGCGAGGTCGCCGGCGGTGAGGAGGTCCGGGCCCGCCTGGAGGACGTAGCCGAAGCAGGTGAGGTCGGTGACGGTGAGGCCCAGCCGCCGGGCCATTTCCTGCTGGCCGATCAGGTGCGCGGCGATGAGGTCGTCCATCGCGGTCAGCGCCTGCGCGGGGGTCGCGGGCGGGCGGGACTTGCCGTCCATCTTCCTTGATTCCTTAGTTCGTGAGATATTCTAGAGGTAAATCTCTTAGAACGTGAGAGACCTGTAGGAGGCCGTTCCATGAGTCTGTACGACGAGGGTCACACGATCGCCGGGTGGACGGGGTGTGCCATCGCCACCCTCGGCAGTGGTGTCGTGGGCGCGGGAGTGTGCACGGGGTCCGTTCCGGCACTCGTGGGCGGCGGGGTGCTCGTGGCGGTCAGCGTGCTGGTCACCTGGGCGCTGCACCTCACCGGCTGGGGCAAGCCGCCGGGTGTCCGGCCGCGGGAGGAGTGGCGGCTGGGGGTGCGGGACACGCAGGCCCGTGACGGGCACGCCGGGTGCGTGGGATGTGCTCTGGCGGGCCGGCGTCCGGCCTCCGCGCCCGTGGTCACCCGTGCCGAATCGATACCTCTGTCTCCTATCGAGTGAACGTGCCCTGCACCGGCCGTAGTTGCTGATCAGCCTCCCTAGCTTCCGGGGTGGAGGTGATGCTCGATGTACGAGCACGACGACACGACCAGGCTGCCCCAACGGGACGCGATCGACATCGGCGACTTCGTGTTCGCGGCCACCGGAGCACGCGTACGGAGGTTGACCACTCCGGACGGCGAACACTGGTTCCCGGCCGTGGACGTGGCGACGAGGCTGGGGTACGTGAACACCCGGCAGGCCCTGCTGCACCACGTCCCGACGGATGGGCATCAGAGTCTCGAAGATCTTGCACGAAGCGTCTATGGCGGAGACACTTTGCGCAGAATCGCAGGTCACGGACTCAAGAAGTCGATGCGGATGGTGAATCTGCGGTCTCTGATCACCCTCGTGAACGCTTGCACCAAGTCCGAATGCGCCCCCTTCAAAGCCTGGGTCTCCGAAGTCATCGTCGCCATCCAGCGCGACGGCACCTACAGCCTCGACCCCGCCCCACTCCAGACCGCTCCGGGGACCTCGTACGTCATGCCCCCACAGGTCGCCGACGCCATCGTCCGTCTGGAGGAGCGCAACCTCCGCGCCGACGAGGCACTCGCCGCCGCCCAGGCCGAGCACCTCGCCGAACTCCGACGCGCGAACGAAGAGCGCGGCAGGGTCGCCGAACAACTGGGCACCCTCACCCACCGAGTGACCGGCGTCCAAGACGTCCTCACCCGCATCGCCGACGCCCTCGACCAGATCGTCGACCGCATGCGCCCCGTCCCACCCCCCGAGCCGCAGCGAGCACCCCTCACCCCCCAGCGCCTCCTCGCCACCTGGCGCGACCGCAACCTCGTCGTCACCGAAGACGTGCACGCGGTCGCCGCCCACCTGGCCCCCGCCCTGGTCCACGGCCCCGTCGCCTGCCGGCTGGAGGACGTCGCCGCCCGCACCGGCCTCACCCTGGACCGCGTCCACGACTGCGTGCGCATGCTGATCAAGCGGGGCTGCGTACGGCAGAGCGGCAGCGCGGCGGACGGGGTGCCCGTCTACACGCTCCCCTAGCTGAAGAGACAGAGCCCGAAGTCGCACTCAGAGGATGCGGCTTCGGGCTCTTCACGTACCGTACCCGGCCCTGCCGTCGGCCGGGTGATGTCGGCGGCATCTCCTACCCTCACGAGTGATGGCAGCACAGATGTGGACGTGTACGGGACTGCGCTGGTCCCTGGAAGGCCCCGAGCTGGTCTGGTCCGGCGGGCGGCGCAGCGCGCTGACGTGGGGGAAGCGGGTCGCCTTCGGCGTACGGGAGGACACCGTCCGGCAGTGCGTGGGCGCGCGGGGGCACGCGTGCCCCACCCAGACCCCCGTGCCGCCGCGCAGCACCGGCGCCCGCTGCGAGGAGTGCGCCCGCCTGGACCGCGCGCACTCCGTGGCCGCCGACACGATCGCCGACGACCCCCGCCCGTACCGCGTCTACCTGGCCTGGTTCGGCCCCGGACTGGTCAAGGTCGGCATCACCGGAGCCGAGCGCGGGTCGGCCCGGCTGCTGGAGCAGGGTGCCGTCTGTTTCAGTTGGCTCGGCACCGGCCCGCTGATGGCCGCCCGGCGCACCGAGGAACTGCTGCGGGCCGCGCTCGGCGTCCCGGACCGGATTCCGTACGCCGGGAAGCGCACCGTACGGGCCGCCCTCCCGGCCGACCCCGAGGAGCGGGCGGCGGAGGTGCGGGAACTGCACGCGCGGGCCGTCTCCCTCGGGAACTGGCCCGAGTCCGTCCTGCGCGAACCGTGCCAAGTGACGGACCACATGGCCGACTTCAACCTCCAGCGCGCCGAGCCCGCCACAGGCGTCGTGACCGAGCTGGTGGCCGGAGGTCGGGTGGCCGGGGAACTCGTCGCCGCCGCCGGACCCGACCTGCACCTGGACACCGGGGGACCCAGAGGCGTACTCGTGCTCGACACCCGTCTGCTCCCCGGCTGGGAGCTGATGCCGGCTCAGTCGGAGAAAGAAATCACCTTCCCCACCAAAGAGTTCAGCGCCCGCCAAGACGGCCTCTTCTGACCCTCACCCCTTTCTCAGCGAAATCACAGACTGCCGAAAGGGCTCTCTCAGAGGCTGGGGACAAGGTCCCACCATGACCACGACCTCGCCCCAGGGGCGCACCGAACTGCTGAGGCCGGACGGCAGCCCCGTCCGCGTGCTGGTGGTGGACGACGAGCTGTCGATCACCGAACTGCTGAGCATGGCGCTGCGCTACGAGGGCTGGCGGATAAGGAGTGCGGGGGACGGGCAGGGTGCGCTGCGCGCGGCACGCGAGTTCCGGCCCGACGCCGTGGTCCTGGACATGATGCTGCCCGACATGGACGGCCTGACCGTGCTGAGCCGGCTGCGCCGTGAACTGCCGGACGTACCGGTGCTGTTCCTGACCGCCAAGGACGCGGTGGAGGACCGTATCGCCGGGCTCACCGCGGGCGGGGACGACTACGTCACCAAGCCGTTCAGCCTGGAGGAGGTGGTGGCCCGGCTGCGCGGGCTGATCCGGCGCTCCGGCGCCACCGACCGGCGCCCGGACTCCGTGCTGGTGGTGGGCGACCTCAGCCTGGACGAGGACAGCCACGAGGTCTGGCGGGGCGAGGAGTCCATCCACCTGACCGCCACCGAGTTCGAGCTGCTCCGCTTCCTGATGCGCAACCCGCGCCGGGTGCTGAGCAAGGCGCAGATACTGGACCGGGTCTGGTCGTACGACTTCGGCGGGCAGGCGAACGTCGTGGAGCTGTACATCTCCTATCTGCGCCGGAAGATCGACGCCGGCCGGGAGCCGATGATCCACACCCGTCGGGGGGCGGGTTACCTGATCAAGCCCGCCGTGTCGTGAGGCTCGCACGCCGTGCGCGCACCCCGCGCACCCTGCGGACGCGGCTGGTCGTCGCGTCCGTCGTGCTGATCGCCGTGGTCTGCGCGGTGATCGGTACGGTGACCACCCTCGCCCTGCACGAGCACCTGTACCAGCAACTCGACGGCAAGGTGCGGGAGATGGCCGAGCGTGCGGTCGGCCGCCCGCGTCCGACCCCCGGCACGCTGGACCCGGCCGCCGCCGCGCTCGCCTCGGCGGTGGCCACCGAGAGTCCCGCCGAACGGGTCACCAACCTGCTCACCCGGGGCCCCCTCCAGAAGCAGACCGTCGCCGCGTACGTGCGCGACGGCGCGATCGTGTCGGGGGCCGTGTCCGAGGAGCAGAAGGACGGCAGCGGCGTCTTCCGGCGGATGCGGGCCGAGCAGCTCAGCCGGGCCCAGATGGACGCCCTCGCCTCCGTCCCCCAGGACAGCGGCGCCCACACCGTCCACCTCCCCGGCCTCGGCGACTACCTCGTCCGGTACGCGCAGAGCCCCGACGGTGCCGACCGGTACTACGTCGCCCTCCCCACCGCCGACATGGACGGCGTCGTCGACACCCTGATCCTGGTCGAGGTCTGTGTCACCGTCGCCGGACTCGTCGCGGCCTCGCTGGCCGGCACGGTCATCGTCGGCGTCGCCACCCGCCCCCTGCGCCGGGTCGCCCGCACCGCCACCCGGGTCTCCGAACTCCCCCTGCACTCCGGCGAGGTGAACCTCAGCGAGCGGGTACCGGAGTCCGAGTGCGACCCGCACACCGAGGTCGGCCGGGTCGGTGCCGCGCTCAACCGGATGCTCGACCACGTCAACGGCGCCCTGCACGCCCGCCAGGAGAGCGAGACCCGGGTCCGGCGCTTCGTCGCCGACGCCAGCCACGAGCTGCGCACCCCGCTCGCCTCGATACGCGGCTACGCCGAGCTGACCCGGCGCGGCCGGGAGCAGGTCGGCCCGGACACCCGGCACGCGCTGGCCCGCATCGAGTCCGAGGCGGGCCGGATGACCCTGCTGGTGGAGGACCTGCTGCTGCTGGCGCGGCTGGACGCGGGCCGCCCGCTCCAGTTCGACCGAACCGACCTGGTCCCGCTGGTCGTGGACACCGTCAGCGACGCCCGCGCGGCCGGCCTGGACCACATCTGGCGGCTCGACCTGCCCGACGAACCGGCGCCGGTGAGAGCCGACGCGGCCCGGCTCCAGCAGATCCTGGTCAACCTGCTGGGCAACGCCCGCAGCCACACCCCGCCGGGCACCACGGTGACCGCGCGGGTCCGCAGGCAGGGCGACCGGATGTGCGTACAGGTGGAGGACGACGGTCCGGGCATCCCGGCCGCGCTGCTGCCGCACGTATTCGAGCGGTTCGCGCGCGGCGACTCCGCCCGTACCCGTGCCACCGGTTCCACCGGGCTCGGCCTCGCCATCGTGCGGGCGGTCGTCACCGCGCACGGCGGCACCGTGGACGTCCGGAGCGCGCCGGGCCGGACCGTGTTCACCGTACGACTGCCCGCGGCCGGACCCGAGCCGGTTCCGCACTCACAGCCGGGCCACAGCGTCACCACACGGGCGCAACAGGGGAGTTGAGAAGAGTCGGTCCCATGCGAACCGACTCTTCTCCCGGCACCCTTCCGGCACGGGAGCACCTCCCGGCCACGGCCGCCGGCACCCCGGTGCTGGACGTGGTGGTCCCCGTCTACAACGAGGAGAGGGACCTGCGCCGGTGCGTGCTCAGACTGCGGGAGCACCTGGCGCGCACCTTCCCCTACGCCTTCCGGGTCACCATCGCGGACAACGCCTCCACCGACGGCACCCCGCTCATCGCGGCCGAACTCGCGGCCCACTACCCGGACGTGACCAACGTCCGGCTGGAGCGCAAGGGCCGGGGACGCGCTCTGCGCACGGTGTGGTCCGCCTCCGACGCGCCGGTCCTCGCGTACATGGACGTCGACCTCTCCACCGACCTCAACGCCCTGCTCCCGCTGGTCGCCCCGCTGATCTCGGGCCACTCCGACCTGGCGATCGGCTCCCGGCTCAGCCGGACCTCGCGGGTGGTGCGCGGGCCGAAGCGGGAGTTCATCAGCCGGGCCTACAACCTGATCCTGCGCGGCTCGCTCCAGGCCCGGTTCTCCGACGCCCAGTGCGGCTTCAAGGCGATCCGGCGCGAGGTGGCCCAGGTGCTGCTGCCGCTGGTCGAGGACACCGGCTGGTTCTTCGACACCGAGATGCTGGTGCTGGCCGAGCGGGCGGGGCTGCGCATCCACGAGGTGCCGGTCGACTGGGTCGACGACCCGGACTCCACCGTGCACATCGTGCGCACGGCGACCGACGACCTGAAGGGCGTGTGGCGGGTGGGGCGGGCGCTCACCACCGGTTCGCTGCCGCTGGACCGGCTGGCCCGGCCGTTCGGTGACGACCCCCGCGACCGCGAGATCACCGACGTGCCGAAGGGGTTGGCCCGCCAGCTCGTCGGATTCTGCGTGGTCGGCGGGCTCTCGACCCTGTTCTACCTGCTGCTCTACAGCGGCTTCAGGCAGTTCGGCGGCTCGCAGGCGGCCAACGCGCTCGCCCTGCTGCTCTCCGCGCTCGCCAACACCGCCGCCAACCGGCGCCTCACCTTCGGCGTGCGGGGCCGGGGCGGAGCGGTACGGCACCAGGCGCAGGGCCTGGTCGTCTTCGCCATCGGCCTCGCTCTGACCAGCGGTTCCCTGGCCGCCCTCGACGCGGCCACCACCAACCCCGGGCACACCACCGAGATCGCGGTCCTGGTCGTCGCCAACCTCGCCGCGACCGTCCTGCGCTTCCTGCTCTTCCGCGCCTGGGTCTTCCCGGACCGCCGGGACCCCGCGCCGGACCTCATCCCGACGGCCCTCTACGCCGAGCCCACCACCATCTCCACGGGGGACCCCCGATGACCACCCAGTACGACCAGCCCCCGCGGGTTGCCGAGACGCCACCGGCGCCACGAGCCTCCCTCGCACACCGTGCGTGGCGCGGCCGCCCCGACGACCCGAGCTGGGCCCGCCCCGCGTTCTGGGCGCTGCTTGCCGCGACCTTCTTGCTCTACCTCTACAACCTGAGCGCCTCCGGCTTCGCCAACTCCTTCTACTCGGCGGCCGTGCAGGCGGGCAGCACCTCTTGGAAAGCCTTCTTCTTCGGCTCGCTGGACGGCGGCAACGCCATCACCGTCGACAAGCCCTCGGCGTTCCTGTGGCCCATGGAGCTGTCGGTCCGGATCTTCGGCCTGAACTCCTGGGCGGTGCTGGTCCCCCAGGTCCTCATGGGCGTCGGCTCGGTGGCGGTCGTGTACGCGGCCGTACGGCGCCGGTTCAGCGCGGTGGCCGGACTGGTCGCGGGCGCGGTGCTGGCGTTGACGCCGGTCGCGGCGATGATGTTCCGGTTCAACAACCCGGACGCGATGCTGGCCCTGCTGATGGCGCTGGCCTGCTACTTCACCGTCCGCGCGGTCGAGGACGGCCGGACCCGCTGGCTGGTCTGGGCGGGCGTCGCCATCGGCTTCGCCTTCCTCGCCAAGACCCTCCAGGCGTTCCTGATCCTGCCTCCGCTGGCGATCGTCTACGCGGTCTGCGCGCCGGTGCGGCTGGGCAGGCGGCTGGTGCAGCTCGGTCTGGCCACGCTCGCGCTGGTGGTGTCCGGCGGCTGGTGGGTCGCGGTGGTCGAGCTGTGGCCGGCCTCCTCCCGCCCGTACATCGGCGGCTCGCAGCACAACAGCTTCCCGGAGCTGACCTTCGGCTACAACGGCCTCGGCCGGATCAACGGTGACGAGACCGGCAGCGTCGGCGGCGGAGGCGGCGGCATGGGCGGCGGCGGTGGCCGCTGGGGCTCGACCGGCTGGGACCGGATGTTCGACGCCGAGGTCGGCGGCCAGGTCTCCTGGCTGCTCCCGGCCGCGCTGATCCTGCTGATCGCGGGCCTTTGGGCCACCCGCAAGCTGGGCCGCACCTCGGTCACCCGCGCGTCGTTCCTGGTCTGGGGCGGCTCGCTGCTGATCACCATGGCGGTCTTCAGCTACATGGCCGGCATCTTCCACCAGTACTACACGATCGCCCTCGCCCCGTATCTCGCCGCCGTGGTCGGCATGGGGGCCGGGCTGCTGTGGGAGCGCCGCAAGGAGACCTGGGCCGGGGCCGCGCTCGCGGCGGCCACAGTGGCCTCGGCGGCCTGGGGGTACGTCCTGCTCAACCGCACCTCCGACTACCTGCCCTGGCTGAAGTGGCTGGTGCTGGTCGGCGGGCTGCTGGCCGCGCTGGGTCTGCTGTTCCTCGGCCGCGCGCCCCGGAACCTGGCGCTCGGCGCTGCCACGCTGGGCCTGGTCGCGGCGCTGACCGGGCCGACCGCGTACACCCTGAGCACCGTGAACTCCGCTCACACCGGGTCGATCCCCACGGCCGGACCGGCGGGGGCCGGCATGCTGGGCTTCGGCGGCCGTCCGGGCGGGTGGGGCGAGGGCATGCGCGGCGGCTTCCCCGGCGGGATGCCGGGCGGACAGAGCCAGAAGGGCCAGGGCCAGACCCCGCCCGGCGGTGCGGGCGGTCAGGGTTTCCCCGGCGGGGTCTTCCCCGGCCAGGGCGGTCAGGGCAACGGCCAGAGCAAGGGCCAAGGCCAGCAGAACGGCGGCGGCTTCCCCGGCGGCCAGGGCTTCCCCGGCGGCACCGGCGAGACCGGCCGCATGGGCGCCCCCGGCGGCGCGGGCGGCCTGCTCAACGGCGCCGACGTCTCCGCCAAGGCCAAGAAGCTCCTCCTGGCCGACGCCGACTCCTACACCTGGGTCGCCGCCTCCACCGGTTCGCAGAACGCGGCCAGCTACCAACTCGCCACCAACAAGGCGGTGTTGGCGATCGGCGGCTTCAACGGCACGGACCCGTCCCCGACCCTCGCCCAGTTCAAGCAGTACGTCGCCGACAGCAAGATCCACTACTACATCGCGGGCGGCGGCATGGGCCGCATGGGCGAAGCCCGAGGCGGCATGGGCGGCGGCAGCGGTACGGCCTCCTCCATCAGCACCTGGGTCGAGGCCGACTTCAAGAAGGTGACGGTCGGTTCGGCCACCTTCTACGACCTCACCCAGAAGAAGTCCGGCTGACCGGAAACACCCCTCGGCCGATAATGCTGTACACCGTATAGGGAAACCGCTATACGGTGTACAGCATGTCCGCTCCCGACGTCTCGGCACCACCGCTCCCGAAGGCCCCCGAGGGCCACCCCCGCCGCTGGCTGATCCTCGGCGTGATCTGCCTCGCCCAGCTCACCGTGCTGCTCGACAACACCGTGCTGAACGTGGCGATCCCCTCGCTCACCCACCGGCTGCACGCGGCCACCTCCGACATCCAGTGGATGATCAACGCGTACTCCCTGGTCCAGTCCGGCCTGCTGCTCACCGCGGGCAGCGCCGCCGACCGGTACGGCCGCAAGAAGATGCTGATCGCGGGCCTCGCGGTGTTCGGCCTGGGCTCGCTGGCTGCCGGACTCTCCACCACCACCGGCCAGTTGATCGCCGCCCGCGCGGGCATGGGCATCGGCGGCGCCCTGCTGCTGACCACCACCCTCGCGGTCGCCATGCAGATCTTCGCGCCCGAGGAGCAGCCGAAGGCGATCGGCATCTGGGCAGCGGTCAACTCGCTCGGCTTCGCGGCCGGTCCGCTGATCGGCGGCTTCGTGCTCGACCACTTCTGGTGGGGCGCGATCTTCCTGATCAACCTCCCGGTCGCCGCCCTCGGCATGGTCGCCGTGGTGGCGCTCGTCCCCGAGTCCAAGGCCACCCGCGCCATCGGCGCCACGGGCCTGCCCGCCCGCCCCGACCTGCTGGGCGCACTGCTCTCCACGATCGGCATGACCGCACTGGTCTTCGCGGTCATCTCCGGCCCGCACCACGGCTGGACCTCACCCCGGGTGCTCGGCTCGGCGGCCGTGGCGGTGGCCGTGCTGGCGGTGTTCGGGTACTGGGAGAGCCGGGTCGAGGAGCCGATGCTCGACCTCGCGTTCTTCCGGGACCGCAGGTTCACCGGGGCGGTCGCGGGCGCGGTGCTCATCACCTTCGGCATGGGCGGCGCGCTGTTCCTGCTCACCCAGCACCTCCAACTGGTACTCGGCTACGGCCCCTTGGAGGCGGGCGCGCGCACAGCACCGCTGGCGCTCACCGTGGTCCTGCTCAACTTCAGCGGGGTCTCCGCGAAGTGGGCGGCCAAGCTGGGCACCCCGGTGGCGATCGCGCTGGGCATGGCGCTGATGGCGGGCGGCCTGGTCTCCATCGCCGAGCTGGCCTCCTCCGGGTACGCCGGGACGCTGCTCGGCCTGGTGCTGATCGGCGCCGGGTGCGCGCTGGCCAATCCGGCCATGGCGCACGCCATCATGAGCGCCATCCCGCCGGAGAAGGCCGGGGTCGGCGCCGGGATCAACGGCACGCTGGCCGAGTTCGGCAACGGTCTCGGGGTGGCCGTGCTGGGTGCGGTGCTCAGCTCGTTCCTGGCCTCCGGCCGCACCCTGTCGGCCGGTCTCAGCGCCGGGCAACTGGTCGGCTCCGTCTCGGTACTGGCCGGTGGCCTGGTCGCGGCGGCCCTGCTCAAGCGGGCCCAGCGCGATGCCGCCTGAGCCGGGGTGGTTGAGCCGCCCGGACCTGGCAAGGTGTGCGGTGAGTGACGGCTCGGGGAGGGAAGCCCGGTGGTGAAGGAAGACGGCCCGAAGGAAGACCGCCCGGCCCGCGGCAGCGTCTGGGTGACCGGCAAGGAGCGGCGCGGCCGGGGCGGCCAGCCCTCCGGCCTGGACCGGGCCCGGATCACCGCCGTGTCGGTCGCCCTGCTGGACGCCGAGGGCCTGGACCGCTTCTCCATGCGCCGCCTGGCGGGCGAGCTGAACGTGACCGCGATGTCCCTGTACTGGTACGTCGACACCAAGGACGACCTGCTCGAACTCGCCCTGGACACGGCCTTCGGCGAGCTTCCGCTGCCCGACGCGGAGGACACGGAGGCCGACTGGCGCGAGCAGTTGCGCACCCTGGCGACCGAGTACCGGGCGATGATGGTCCGCCACCCCTGGCTGTCCCCGATCGCGGGCCGCTTCCTCAACATCGGCCCGAACTCCCTGGCGTTCTCCCGCGCGGTGCAGCGGGTGGTCGGCCGGGCCGGGCTGCCCGCGCACGGGGTGACGGGCGCGATCTCGGCCGTCTTCCAGTTCGTGTACGGCTACGGCACGATCGAGGGCCACTTCCACGCCCGGATCGCGGACACCGGGCTGAGCGCGGACGAATACTTCCAGCAGTCCCTCACCGTCGCCTCCGAGGTGGCCGGGACCTCCGAGGTCCTCCGGGAGTCCCGTGCCCTGATGGCCGCGCGCGGCGGTGACACGGTCCAGGAGATGCTCGACCGGGACTTCGTCTTCGCGCTGGACCTGCTGATCGCGGGCATCGAAGCGATGGTGGCCCGCGGCTGACCCCTTCGAGGGCCGGCCACGGGCCACCACGGTGTTTCTACGAGTCGGACGCCGGCCGAGCCGGGAAGCCGCCCGTCGCCACCGGCCCCCACCGCTGCGGCGTGACGCGGATGATGGACTTGCCCTGGTCGGCCATGGCCTTGCGGTACTCGTCCCAGTCCGGGTGCTCACCGGCGATGTTCCGGTAGTACTCGACCAGCGGCTCGATGGAGTCCGGGCTGTCCAGCACCTCGGCCGTGCCGTCGATCTGGACCCAGGGCCCGTTCCACTCGTCGCTCAGCACGATCACGCTGACCCGCTCGTCCCGCTTCGCGTTCCGGGTCTTGGCCCGCTCCGGGTAGGTGGAGGCCACGATCCGGCCGGAGTCGTCCACCCCGCAGGTCAGCGGTGAGCCCTGCGGCCCGCCGTCGGAGCGCCGGGTCAGCAGGATGGCGCGATGGCGGGGTCGTACGAAGTCCAGCAGTTCCGACAGGGTCACTTTGGTGTTCGTAGCGATGTTGGGTGCCATGCGCCGAGCCTAGGGGGTGTCCCGTCGGTCAGGCCGCTCCCTGCTCCGGCCTGACCGACGGGACACCCCCTGGCGTGTCCGGTCAGAGCGACGGCAGCGCGTCGCCCTGGACCGCCTGGATGTCCAGCTCGATCCGCAGGGTGGTGCCGATGGCGGCGATGCCGGCCTGGAGGACCTGGTTGTAGTTCATGGCGAAGTCGTCCCGGTGCAGCTCGGCCGTCGCGCGGAACGCGGCCCGCGTGCCGCCCCAGGGGTCGGCGCCGGTGCCGAGGTAGGCGAGGTCCAGGTCGACGGGGCGGACGATCCCGCGCATCGACAGCTCACCGTGCACGGTCCACCGGTCCGGGCCGGCCTGGGTCAGCCCGGCCGAGCGGTAGGTCAGCTCGGGGTACTTCTCCACGTCCAGGAAGTCCGCCGAGCGCAGGTGGGTGTCGCGCATCCCGTTGCCCGTGTCGATGGACTCGGCCCGGATGACCGCCTCCACGCGGGACTTGGTGATGTCGTCGGGCGCGATCTCGATGCTCCCGCCGAACTCGGTGAACCGGCCCCGCACGCTGGAGATGCCCAGGTGCTGTGCGACCGCGCCGACCGAGGAGTGCACCGGGTCGATGGTCCACGGGCCGGGCGGTGGCAGCTCGCTGCCGCCCTGCCGGGCCAGGGTGACCGCGCCGACCTCGGCCCGGCCGCTCGCGGTGACCAGCGCGCTGGAGGCGACGGGCGCGTACCCGACGGCGGTCACGATCACCGTGTACGCCCCCGGAGCCAGTGCGGTGTCGTCGCGCACCACGCCTTCGGCGTCGGCCTCGGCCCGCAGCACCTGCGTACCGGTCATGTCGGCCACCGTGACCACCGCGTGCGAGACGGCCCAGCCGTCACGGGTGCGGATTCTCGCGGTCAGTGCCATGGCGTTCTTCTCCCTGCGCGGCTGAGCGCGCGTAGATCAGGGGACCGGCCCGTGGCCCGCGTTCGAAGGCGGGCCACGGGCCGGTCGGGTGAACTACTCGCCGGGGTGGGCGAGTTCGATGTCGTGGCCGTCCGTGCCGGTACCGGCGACGGTCAGCGCGGTGGCCACCGGCGGGTAACCCGTGGCGATCACGGTGTACTCGCCGCCGTCCAGGTCGGTGAAGGCGTACGCGCCGTCCGCACCGGTGGTGGCGGTGCCGACCACGTTGCCCGCCTGGTCGACCAGGGTGACGCGGGCGTCGGCCAGCGGACCGTGCGGGGCCCGGACGACACCGCTGAGCAGCGCGCCGGTGTCCAGGTCGACCTCCACGCGGGTGACCCCGGTGGTGGCGACCTCCACGGGCAGGGCGCGCGGCCGGTAGCCGGCGGCGTTGACCGCGATCGTCACGGTGCCGGGCACCAGCTCGGTGAACCCGAACTCGCCCTGCTCGCCGGTCTGCGCGGCGGCCAGCAGATCACCGCGCACATCGGTGACGACGACCATCGCGTCCTTCACCGGCAGCGCGCTCCCGGCCGCCCGGACCACACCGGTCAGGCCGCTGGTGCCGCTGAGCAGGATGTCGTACGACAGCGGCTCCTCGCCCACCACCACGGTGGACGCCTGCGGCTGGAAGCCGTCCGCGGAGGCGATCAGCACGTACGAGCCGGTGCCGGGGGCGGCCAGTGCGTAGGAGCCGTCGGCCTGGGCGACCGCGCGGCCGAGCTGGCGGCCGGCCAGCGAGATCAGCGTGACCGCGGCGCCCGGGACCGGGGCGCTCTCGGCGCCGCGCACGAAGCCCTGCACCGGGGTGCCGCCGGGACCGGTCTCGCCGGCCATGGCGACAGCCGTCACCTGCGGAGCGCTCGCGGTGGCCGTGCCGTCGGCAGAGGGGGCGCCCTCGGTGGTGGCGACGGCCATGGCCGGGACCTGCTGGGCCTCGGCGACCGCGGGGGCGGCGGCCGGGTCGGTGACGGGGGCCTCGCCCTCGGAGGACTGCGCGAGCGCGCCCTTCGTCTTCAGCGGGACCTCCTTGATGAACAGCGTGATCAGGAAGGCGACGGCGGCGAGGCAGCCCGCGATGAGGAAGACATCGGCGATGCCGTGGCCGTAGGCGCTCTCCAGCAGGTTCCGGATGGGACCCGGGAGCTTGTTCATGTCCGGGATGGTGTCGGTCGAGCCCGACTGCGCCATCGCGGCCTGGTACTTCGGGCTCAGCGAGCCGATGCCGTCCGTGACGTAGTGCGTGATCCGGTGGGCCATCACCGCGCCGAGCGCCGAGACGCCCACCGCGCCGCCGAGGGAGCGGAAGAAGGTGACCGTGGAGCTGGCCGAGCCGAGGTCGGAGGGCGCCACCTGGTTCTGCGTGGCGAGCACCAGGTTCTGCATCATCATGCCGATGCCGAGACCCAGCAGGGCCATGAAGATGGCCATCTTCCAGTAGTCCGTGTCGTACCGGATGCCGCCCAGCAGGAGCAGTCCGGCGGTGACCAGGACGCCACCGCTGACCAGCCACGCCTTCCAGCGGCCGGTACGGGTGATGAACTGGCCCGAGACGGTCGAGGAGATGAACAGACCACCGATCATCGGGATGGTCAGGATGCCGGACATCGTCGGGGACTTGTCGCGGGCGAGCTGGAAGTACTGGCTGAAGAACACGGTGCCGCTGAACATGGCCACGCCGACGAACAGCGAGGCGAGGGAGGCCAGCGTGATGGTGCGGTTCTTGAACAGGCGCAGCGGGATGATCGGCTCGCTGGCCTTGGCCTCGACGAGCACGAACAGCGCGCCGAGCACGATCGAGCCGGCCACCATCGCGTAGGTCTGCCAGGACAGCCAGTCGTACTTGTCACCGGCGAAGGTGACCCAGACCAGCAGCAGCGAGACGGCCGCGGAGATCAGCGCGGCGCCGCCCCAGTCGACCTTGACCTCACGCTTGACCACGGGCAGGTGCAGGGTCTTCTGGAGCACGATCAGCGCGATGACCGCGAAGGGGACGCCGACGTAGAAGCACCAGCGCCAGCCCAGCCACGAGGTGTCGGTGATGACACCGCCGAGCAGCGGGCCGCCGACGGTGGCGACGGCGAAGGTCGCGCCCAGGTAGCCGGAGTAACGGCCGCGCTCACGCGGGGAGATCATCGCCGCCATGACGATCTGCGCCAGGGCGGACAGACCGCCGACGCCGATGCCCTGGACGACACGGCAGGCGATCAGCATTCCGGGGTTCTGCGACAGACCGGCCGCCATCGAGCCGACGACGTAGATGACCAGGGCTATCTGGACGAGCGCCTTCTTGCTGTACAGGTCGGCGAGCTTGCCCCACAGGGGGGTGGCAGCCGTCATCGACAGCAGGGCCGCGGTGACGACCCAGGTGTAGGCGGACTGGCCGCCGCCGAGGTCACCGATGATGTGCGGGAGGGCGTTGGAGACGATCGTGGACGACAGGATCGCCACGAACATGCCGAGCAGCAGCCCGGACAGCGCCTCCATGATCTGCCGGTGGGTCATCGGGGCCTCCTCGGCCCCGCCCCCGTGCTTGGCGTGAGCCCGCACACCGGATGGTGTGGTCGTTGCCATGGGCTTCCTTTACTTACGTGATCGCGGGTGTACGGGTTTCTGCGGAAACGGGGGCGGCCGGTCTCGGCACACCGGAGCGGCAGTCGCCGAACGACGCGCGCAGCCGGGTCATGAGCTGGATGAGCTGGGCGACCTCGTCGTCGGTCCAGTCGCTCAGCCGCTCGGCCAGCAGCCGGCTGGTGCGCAGCGACAGCTCCACGAGCTGGTCGTGGCCCGTGGGCGTCAGGCGCAGGATGCGCGAGCGCTTGTCCGCCGGGTCCGGCGACCGCTCGATCCAGCCGCGCGCGGCCACGTGGGCGACATGCCTGCTGGTGACCGACATGTCGACGGCGAGCAGCTCGGCGAGCTTGCTCATGCGCATCTCCTCGTGGCGGCCGAGCAGGGTCAGCACGGCGGCCGAACCGGCCGGGCAGTCGGGCGGGAGTATCCGCCCGATGTCGCGCTTCACGGCGCCGACGGCACTGAGCTGACGTGCCAGCTCCTCGAACTGCGCCTGCTCGGCCATCACACCTCCCGTATTCGTTGCTTTGGGCAACCATAGAGATGCTTGGTTGCTGTAGGCAAATAAATCGGTGGCCGACGGCGCAAAAACTTGGCAAAGGCAAGTATTGCAATCGTAAATGTGCAGGTGAACGCGGGTGACCTGCCCGCCTCTGTCCCCATGGCCCCGCACTTGGGGTGGGCACCCGGATTCGCTAGTGTCTCGGCCCATGGCTAACACCCAGGGCCCCCAGGGCAATTACGACCCCGCAGGCAGCACCCAGATGTTCCGCGCGTTCGTCGACGAGACTCCCCCGGCTCGCCAGCAGGAGGCCGCTTCCTCCGGTCCCCGCGTCGGCCTGATCATCGGCGTCATCGTGGCCGTGGCCGTCGTCGCGGCCGTCGCCTGGCTCGCGCTGAAGTGACCCCCGGCTCCTTCCCGGAGCCCCGTCCGGCGGGCGGTACCTGAACTCGCCCGCCGCCTACGGGAGCCCTGTGGCTCCCACAAAAACCCTCGGCCCGCGTCCGCGCCGGAGCGCGCGACACGGGCCGGGCGGGCCTTGAAGGTTCGTCAGTCCGAGACGAGACCCTCGCGGAGCTGGGACAGCGTGCGGGTCAGCAGCCGCGAGACGTGCATCTGCGAGATGCCGACCTCCTCACCGATCTGCGACTGGGTCATGTTGGCGAAGAAGCGCAGCATGATGATCCGGCGCTCGCGCGGCGGCAGCTTGGCCAGCAGCGGCTTGAGCGACTCCCGGTACTCCACGCCCTCCAGCGCCGTGTCCTCGTAGCCGAGGCGGTCGGCCAGCGAGCCCTCGCCGCCGTCGTCCTCGGGGGCCGGGGAGTCGAGCGAGGAGGCGGTGTAGGCGTTGCCCACCGCCAGACCGTCGACCACGTCCTCCTCGGAGACACCGAGCGCGACCGCCAGCTCCGGCACGGTCGGGGAGCGGTCGAGCCGCTGGGACAGCTCGTCGCTCGCCTTGGTCAGCGCCAGGCGCAGCTCCTGGAGCCGGCGCGGCACCCGCACCGACCACGAGGTGTCACGGAAGAACCGCTTGATCTCGCCCACGACCGTCGGCATGGCGAACGTCGGGAACTCCACGCCCCGTTCGCAGTCGAAGCGGTCGATCGCCTTGATCAGCCCGATGGTGCCGACCTGGACGATGTCCTCCATCGGCTCGTTGCGCGAGCGGAAGCGGGCCGCCGCGTACCGCACCAGCGGGAGGTTCAGCTCGATCAGGGTGTCCCGGACGTAGCCCCGCTCGGGGCTGTTCTCACCGAGCGCGGCGAGCCGCAGGAACAGGGAGCGGGACAGCGTGCGGGTGTCGATGTCCCCCGAGGGCACCGGCAGTTGCGCGGCCTCCTCGGCGGCCGGTGCCGCGTCGGGCGCCGGTGCCGGGACGGCGGGGGCGGGCGTGGCGTCGAGGGCGGAAGCGCCCTCGAAGCCGTCGAGGACATCGAGAGCGTCGAGCTTCTGCGGCGCTGCCACGGTCTTCGTGAGCACCTTCGAGCTGCCCTGTTCTGCGGACATGCCACCCCCTTTGGGTCGCGGGACGGTCGCGGCGCACTGTCCTGATCGGACAGCGCGGCCTTCACCTGAATACCGGAGCCGAAGCCTCGGCAAACGCGCTTCCCGCAGAATGTCACATGTCGGCAACGCGCTGTAGTGACATGTCGACACGTGAGACGCCAAGAAGCCCTGGCAGAACGGGGTCTGACGGCCTTTCGGCGCACAATTGCCGACACTGCCGACGTGCTGTGATTCGCTCCTGACGGTGATCATTCGATCCCGCATGCGAACGGCTGCTACCTGCTGTTTTCCGTTCCGTGCTCCCGTGCGCCGGTCATGCCTCGATCCGGTTGGCCGATCTGAGCCGCTGGAAGCTCCGGGCGAGCAGTCGGGAGACGTGCATCTGGGAGACACCGAGTTCGGCGCTGATCTGCGACTGGGTGAGGTTGCTGTAGTAGCGGAGCAGCAGGATGCGCTGCTCGCGCTCGGGGAGCTGGACCAGCAGGTGCCGGACCAGGTCGCGGTGTTCGACGCCGTCCAGCGCCGGGTCCTCGTACCCGATGCGGTCCAGCAGCCCGGGCAGCCCGTCACCCTCCTGCGCTGCCTCCAGCGAGGTGGCGTGGTACGAGCGTCCGGCCTCGATGCAGGACAGCACCTCCTCCTCGCTGATCCTCAGGCGCTCGGCGATCTCGGCGGTGGACGGTGATCTGCCGAACGCGGTGGTGAGGTCCTCGGTGGCCCCGTTCACCTGCACCCACAGCTCGTGCAGCCGGCGCGGAACGTGCACGGTGCGGACGTTGTCCCGGAAGTAGCGCTTGATCTCACCGACCACGGTCGGCATGGCGAAAGTCGGGAACTGTACGCCCCGGTCGGGGTCGAAGCGGTCGATGGCGTTGATCAGCCCGATGGTGCCGACCTGGACCACGTCCTCCATCGGCTCGTTGCGGGAGCGGAAACGGGCGGCGGCGTAGCGCACCAGCGGGAGGTTGGCCTCGATGAGCGCCCCGCGGACCCGGTTGTGCTCCGGGGTGCCCGGAGTCAGATTCTTCAGCTCGCCGAAGAGCACCTGGGTCAGGGCGCGGGTGTCGGCGCCCCGGCGCTTCTCGGGAGGGGGCGCGGCGGAGGGCTCGGGGAGGGACGCGGGCGCCTCCGCCTGGGGCGGCGCAGTACTGGCCGACACGGTCAACGCCACCTCTTCATCGGTCAATCATCCGTCAAAAGCGGTCATAGCATCACAAGACATGTGCACTGTGTGCAAGCACCGCATAACGTCGTGTTGGCCCTCAAACGACGCCAATGGATGGATCGCCGGACGTGAAAAAGCCCCCCGCCGTAACGGCGGAGGGCTCGCTGTCCGGGCCCGCCCGGCCCTCAGAACTCGTAGTCGGCGATCACCCACGTGGCGAACTCCCGCCACAGCGCGACGCCCGCCTGATGGTCGGGGTGGTCCAGGTAGCGCTGGAGGGCGCCGGGGTCCTCGACGGAGGAGTTGATGGCGAAGTCGTAGGCGATGGGGCGGTCGGTGACGTTCCAGCCGCACTCCCAGGAGCGCAGCTCGTCGATCCGGCCGCCCAGGGCGCGGAAGGCGGCCACGCCCTCCTGGACGCGCGGGTCGTCGCGCTCGACACCCTCGTTGAGCTTGAACAGGACCAGGTGCCGGATCATGCGGCGTACCTCTTGCTCTTTCGGCCGGTCAGTTCTTCGCGCCGTCCACGACCCAGGTCATGAAGTCCCCGATGGCCCCGGCGGCGTCCGATATGCCCTCGAAGGCTATCTGGACGTAGTCGGCCGCCTTGGCCGGGTCGGTGATGATCACGTACATGGCGAAGACCACGAGCGCGAACACGACGATCTTCTTGGCGTTCACCGCCACCGCGGCCTCCCCTGTCCCATCGACCCCACTGACCTGCCTGCGGCGGCGAGTGTAACCGCCACGGGCCTCGGCGGACCCAACAGGACGCCCACGATTGTCAATTGAGGGCCCGGAACCGGGACGCACGAAGGGCCCCGTCCGAAGACGAGGCCCTTCTCAAGCGGTAGCGGAGGGATTTGAACCCTCGGTGACTTGCGCCACACTCGCTTTCGAGGCGAGCTCCTTCGGCCGCTCGGACACGCTACCGAGGGAGACCTTACAGCAAGGTGCCCCATCGGCAGAAATCGATGGCCGGAGCCCCCCTCAGCAGGGCTTTCGGTACCCCTTCGGCCTGCTCTTCAGCGGCCTCTGAAGAACTCCGTCAGCGGCCGGGCGCACTCCTCGGCGAGCACGCCCTCCACGACCTCCGGCCGGTGGTTGAGCCGCCGGTCGCGCACGACGTCCCAGAGCGAGCCGGCCGCGCCCGCCTTGTCGTCGCGGGCGCCGTAGACGACCCGTTCGACGCGGGACTGGACCAGGGCGCCCGCACACATCGTGCACGGCTCCAGCGTCACCACCAGCGTGCAGCCGGTCAGCCGCCACTCGCCGAGCGCGGCAGCGGCCCGGCGCAGCGCCAGCACCTCGGCGTGGGCGGTCGGATCACCGGTCGCCTCACGCTCGTTGTGCCCGGCGCCCAGCACGGTGGTGCCGTCCGGGCCGAGCACGACGGCGCCCACCGGCACGTCACCGCCGAGCGCGGCCCGCCCGGCCTCGGCCAGGGCGAGCCGCATCGCGGGACGCCAGGGGTCGCGCACCGGGTCCACGGTTCCTCGGGTCTCGTACGGAGCGCTCAGCGGACGGTCTCCAGTACCTCCGAGGCGCCCAGCACCTCGGCGATCGTCCCCAGGGCGTCGTTCGCGTCCAGGGCGCGCAGCTCCTTCTCGCCGATCCCGAGATCGCCGAGGATCTCGCGGTCGCCGACCGGGCTGTGCGGGACGGCGTCGCCGTCCGGGGACTCCTCGCCGTCCTCGGTCTCCTCGGACTCGCCGTCCTCGGTGCCGTCGAGGTCCAGCGAGTCCAGGTCGGGTCCGTAGTCCGCGCCGGGCTCGCGGCCCAGCAGCTCATCGGTGAGGAGCAGCTCCCCGTAGGCGCTGCGGGCGGCGGCGGCCGCGTCGGAGACATAGATGCGGGGGTCCTCCTCCCCGTCCACCCGGACGACCCCGAACCAGGAGTCCTCCTGCTCGATCAGGACGAGCACCGTGTCCTCCTCCGGCGACGCCTCGCGGGCGAGGTCGGCCAGATCGGACAGGGTCTCCACATCGTCGAGCTCCGTGTCGCTCGCTTCCCACCCGTCTTCGGTGCGCGCGAGCAGTGCGGCGAAGTACACCGTGACTCTCCCACTGGTCATAGGTGTGCCGGTCGGGGGGTCCCCCCGGCGGAGGTCCGGGCGGGAGGAGCAGGTGCGCTCCGGGGTCCGCCCACTGGGAATCGTGGCAGAAACAAGTCGCTCAGGGGACGTCTTCGGCTCCCTGTGTCCGGCTGTTTCGGTCGTCCGTCACCAAACGGCCGACCGTGGGTCCGTAAAGGGCTCACCAGCACCCCCGTTGCCGCCACCTGCGGATCGTACGCGGCTTCGCGGGCGCCCACGCACGCCCGTCTCCGCGGCCGCGGGACGGGCGCCGATCATCCTCGCCGGGAGCTTTTCCCGGTGCTTGCTGACAGGACCGTACGACGCCCGGGGCTACCAGCGGAACGTTCGCATGCGCATGGCGTGGCGCAGCCGGGCGGCCTTGACGCGGCGCGGCTGGACCCGGTCGCGCAGTTGCCGGGCCTCGGCCAGGTCGCGGAGGAACTGGGCCCGCCGGCGCCTGCGTTCGGCGTCCGTCTCGGGCCTCGGGGGCCTGAAAGGCCCGATCTCCCCGGTCGTCGCCGGGCCGTTGTTCGGCAGGTTCGGCAGGTCAGCCACGGTTTCACCACCCCGGTCGGTCTTCTGCGCATTCCCCCGGACGGACGGTTTGATGCCGAGACGAGGCACGGGGCGGGCACGGTTACTGTTGAAGACATGCGTCTCCACGTCGTCGACCACCCCCTGGTCGCTCACAAGCTCACCACGCTGCGCGACCAGCGCACCGACTCCGCGACCTTCCGCCGTCTCGCCGACGAGCTGGTCACCCTGCTCGCCTACGAGGCCACGCGGGACGTGCGCACCGAGGCCGTCGACATCCAGACGCCGGTCGCGCGGACCACGGGCGTCAAGCTCGCCCGCCCGCGCCCGCTGGTGGTGCCGATCCTCCGTGCCGGCCTCGGCATGCTGGACGGCATGGTCCGGCTGCTGCCGACCGCCGAGGTGGGCTTCCTGGGCATGATCCGCAACGAGCAGACGCTCCAGGCGGAGACCTACGCCTCGCGCATGCCGGACGACCTCTCCGGCCGCCAGGTGTACGTCCTGGACCCGATGCTGGCCACGGGCGGCACCCTGGTCGCGGCCATCCGCGAGCTGATCGGCCGCGGCGCCGACGACGTGACCGCCGTGGTCCTGCTGGCCTCTCCCGAGGGCGTGGAGATCCTGGAGCGCGAGCTGGCCGGCACCCCGGTCACCGTGGTCACCGCCGCGGTGGACGAGCGCCTGAACGAGCAGGGCTACATCGTCCCGGGTCTGGGCGACGCGGGCGACCGCCTGTACGGCGCGGCCGAGTAAGCACCTAGGACAGCAGAAGGGGGGCCGCCCGGTCGGGTGGCCTCCCTTCTTGTTGCCGGCTTCTTGTTGCCGGCGGGTTCAGCAGGTCTTCTTCTTGGTGGTCGTGACCGCGGCCACCTGTTCCGGCGCGGTCAGCTTGGTCACCGCGCTGTCGGCCGCCGGCCGCTGGGTCAGGGCCTTGAACCGGTCCCCGATGACCAGGTCCAGCTCGGCGCCCTTGCGGGCCGCGTCGGTACGGCGCTCGGCGTCGGCGAGCTGGGTGCTCAGCACCGGCAGGGTGGTGTCGAGGGCGGTGGCGGGACCGATGAGCATCCCGGTGCCCTTGACCTTCTTGTCGAACTGCTTGTCCGCGTTGCCCACGTCGCCGATCTTGAAGCCGCGCTTCTTCAGCTCGTCCGCCGTCTGCTTGGCGAGCCCGGAGCGCGTGGTGGCGTTGTAGACGTTCACGGTGATGGTGCCGGGCTTGGGCAGGGCCTTGACCGGTGCCGCCGAGGCGACCTTTGTGCGGCAGTCCGCCGCGTGGCCGGACACCGAGCCGTCGCCGCCGGTGAAGACGTCGATGAGCTGCAGCGTGCCCCAGCCGGCGACGCCCAGCGCGGCCACGGAGGCCACGACGGCGGCGACGAGCCTGCCGCGTCGCCGGGGCGGGCGCATCCGAGGGTAGGTGTCCCCTGTGATCCGGTATTTACCGCCCATGCCGGGGGGAGTCAGCATGCTCATGAGCGCAGCGTAGTGCGCCGAGGCCGCGATGCCTATTAGATGATCAGTCCATCCGGCGTAGCCGAACCCGAAAGGGGTAACCGGCGGGCCGTACGGGCCAGTCGGGCTTGCCCCGACAGCCGCGAAGAGCCCGTCAGCCCAGTTCGAGGACGCGGGCGTGCAGCACCTGGCGCTGCTGGAGCGCGGCGCGGACCGCGCGGTGCAGCCCGTCCTCCAGATAGAGGTCGCCCTGCCACTTCACGACGTGGGCGAAGAGGTCGCCGTAGAACGTGGAGTCCTCGGCGAGCAGCGTCTCCAGGTCGAGCTGCTGCTTGGTGGTCACGAGCTGATCGAGGCGGACCGGGCGCGGCGCGACGTCCGCCCACTGCCGGGTGCTCTCCCGGCCGTGGTCGGGGTACGGCCGGCCGTTTCCGATGCGCTTGAAGATCACACGGAAAGCCTACCGGCCCAGACGTTCCGGGCGCAGCCATGGCGGCGGAGTGCGACGCTGAAAAAGACACGGCAAAGCGGGCATTACGGCGACTACCGGCAGCGGCGGTCACCGGGACGAGGGGCCTTGAGATGAGCGACAGCGCGACCACGCCCGCCCCCGACGGTTCCGGCCCGGCGCAACTGCCCGCCCCGGCCCGCCCGATCGCGGCCGGCTACGCCTTCACCGGCCCGGCGCTCGACCTCGGCGCGCTGCTGTGGGACGGGGTGTGCCACCCGGACGCGCAGGTGCGGGTGCCGCTGCCGATGCTGAACCGGCACGGACTGGTCGCGGGCGCCACCGGCACCGGCAAGACCAAGACGCTCCAGCTCGTCGCCGAGCAACTCTCCGCCCAGGGCGTCCCGGTGTTCCTCGCGGACGTCAAGGGCGACCTCTCCGGCATCGCACGGCCCGGCCAGGGCGGGGACCGGGTGAGTACGCGGGCGGCGGAGACCGGGCAGAGCTGGTCGGCGGAGGGCTTCCCGGTGGAGTTCCTGGCGCTCGGCGGGATCGGCCACGGCATCCCGGTGCGGGCCACCGTCACCAGCTTCGGGCCCGTACTGCTGTCCAAGGTGCTGGGCCTGAACCGCACTCAGGAGCAGTCCCTCGGCCTGATCTTCCACTACGCCGACACCAAGGGCCTGGAGCTGATCGACCTCAAGGACCTCCGCGCGGTCGTCGCCTTCCTCACCTCCGACGAGGGCAAGCCCGAACTGAAGGGCGTCGGCGGCCTGTCCACCGCCACGGCCGGGGTGATCCTGCGCTCGCTGACCGCGTTCGAGGCGCAGGGCATGGCGGACTTCTTCGGCGAGCCCGAGTTCGACACCGCCGACCTGCTGCGCCTCGCACCGGACGGGCGGGGTCTGGTCTCCGTGCTGGAGCTGCCCGCGGTCCAGGACAAGCCGCAGTTGTTCTCCACGTTCCTGATGTGGCTGCTGGCCGACCTCTTCCACGACCTGCCCGAGGTGGGGGACGCCGACAAACCGAAGCTGGTGTTCTTCTTCGACGAGGCGCATCTGCTCTTCCACGACGCCTCGGACGCGTTCCTGGACGCCATCACGCAGACCGTGCGGCTGATCCGGTCCAAGGGCGTCGGCGTCTTCTTCGTGACCCAGACCCCGAAGGACGTCCCCTCCGACGTGCTAGGCCAGCTCGGCAACCGCGTCCAGCACGCCCTGCGCGCCTTCACCCCGGACGACCAGAAGGCGCTGAAGGCGACCGTGAAGACCTTCCCCGACTCCCCCTACGACCTGGAAGAACTCCTCACCGGGCTAGGGACCGGCGAGGCCGTGATCACCGTGCTCAGCGAGAACGGCGCCCCCACCCCGGTCGCCGCCACCCGGCTGCGCGCCCCGGAGTCCCTGATGGGCCCGGTGGACCCGGCCGAGCTGGACCGGGCGGTACGGGAGTCGCCGCTGCACGGACGTTATGCACAGGCTGTGGACCGCGAGTCGGCGTACGAGAAGCTGACGGCGGCACAGGCCCCTGCCGAGGCCCCGAAGGCGCCCAAGGCAAAGCGGGAGAAGGCCCCGGCCGAGGAGCCCTCGCTGGTGGAACAGGTCGTCGGCAGCGGGATGTTCAGGTCGCTGGCGCGCTCGGTGGGCACGCAGCTCGGCCGGGAGATCACCCGTTCGCTGTTCGGCACGGCCCGGCGGGGGAGATAGGGGGTGCCGTCCGGACCAGTTCGACGACGCGGGGTCTGGCTCGCACATCTGATCCGGACAACACCCCCTGGCCCGCCCCCGCCGGGGCGTCAGCGGTGCTTCTCCTTGGGCGGCCGCTGCCGCTGGGCCGTCTCGTCCCGCTGGTCGGGCGCGTTGCGCCGGGCCTCGGCGCGCAGCAGGGCGCGCAGGACCGCGTAGGGGTCGGTGGGCATGGCGGTGGTCCTCCTGCTTTCGAGCTGACAGAGCGGTGCCGACTGCTCGGCCCGCTCAGCAGCGCAGGACGACCGTGCTCAGGAGGGGTGCGGTGTACGGGGGCCGCGTGCGCTCCGGGTCCGCTTGGGCGCCGGCCGGGCCGGACGCGGGGGCGGGCGGGGGAGCGGTGCGGTCGGGGAGGTCGGCGTGGTGCGGGGCGCGGGCGCCGGGGCGGGCCGGGGTGGCGGGCAGGTCGTGCTCACACTCCTGGACCATGCCCGGTACCGGGCCCGTCTGCGCGAGGGCCACATGGCCGCCGGGCACCGACAGGGCGAGCAGCAGCACGAGCGCCCGGAACCAGCTCCGGGCGCGCGAGGCACGAGGACGCGCGGTGCTCACCCGGGTTCTCTCCCCGCCGGAGCCCCCCACTCTGCCTCCGGCCGCCCAAGTCCGCCCGCACGGCGTACGGCGGCGGCGGGAGGTTGACGACCGGAGGGAGCGAGGGCCCGGGTCAGACCGTCTGCGGGATGTCCTTGGCGCGGCCCTTGATCCGGATGGAGGTGATGATCTCGACGATGCCGACGACGATCAGCCACCAGCCGCCGACCAGGGTCAGCACGGCCACCGACTCGAAGGGTGAGTCGATCAGGACGATGCCGGCGATGAAGGTGACGATGCCGAGGAAGATGTGCCAGCCACGGGCGGGCATGTCCTTGTCGGAGACGGCGGCCATGGTCTGGGTGACGCCCCGGATCAGCCAGCCGATGCCGATCCACAGGGCCAGCAGCAGGATCGACTGCATCGGCCCCCGGAAGCAGAGCAGGCCCAGCAGGATCGACAGACCGCCGCTGAGGAAGGCCAGCACCCGCAGTGAGGTCTTCTTGTGCGTGCCGAAGGCGGAGACCAACTGGAAGACGCCGCTGACCAGGAGGTAGAGGCCGAACAGGACGCCGACCGCGACCAGGGTGGCGCCCGGCCAGATCAGCACCAGGATGCCGAGGATCAGCGAGGCGATGCCGGTGAGCAGCACGACCTGCCAGGCCGCCTGGGACAGCATGTGCAGCGGTCCCTCGAACGGCTCCTCGGGCTCGTGGTGCTCCCGCTCCGCGCGTTCACGGTCCTTGTCCATGCGGACCGCTTCGGGGCCGGGGCCGGGGGCGGTACCGGGCTGGGCCTGGCCGGCGCCGGCGTTAGGGCCGGAGCCGGGGGTGTCACCGGGCTGGGCCTGGCCCGCGCCGGTGTTCGGGTCGTACGGGCCGCCCTGCGTGGGGCCGCCGATGGGAGGCTCGGTCATGTTCCATGCTTGGACCGAACGGGGACATTCCGCCACTCGGGGGGCGCCCGACGGGTGCTACTCCTTCGCCTTGGCGGCCTTCGCCGCCTTGGCCGCCGCCTTCATCTCCTGCTTGTGCGCCCGCACCTTGGCCAGCGACTCCGGCCCGGTGATGTCGGCGACGGAGCGGTACGACTTCGTCTCGCCGTAGGCCCCGGCGGCCTCCCGCCACCCCTCGGGCGTCACCCCGAGCTGCTTGCCGAGCAGGGCGAGGAAGATCTGCGCCTTCTGCTTGCCGAACCCCGGCAGCGCCTCCAGCCGCTTCAGCAGCTCGGGCCCGCTGCCGGCGTCCCGCCAGACCGCCTCGGCGTCACCGTCGTAGTGCTCGACCAGGTACTGGCACAGCGTCTGCACCCGCTTGGCCATCGATCCCGGGTAGCGGTGCACGGCCGGCTTCTCGGAGAGCAGCGCGGCGAACTCCTCCGGGTCGCGGGCGGCGATGTCGTGCGCGTCCAGGTCGTCGGCGCCCATGCGGCGCGCGATCGTCTCCGGGCCCTTGAACGCCCACTCCATCGGGATCTGCTGGTCCAGCAGCATCCCGGTGAGCGCGGCGAGCGGGCTGCGGCTGAGCAGCGCGTCGGCGTCGGGGTCCTGGGCGAGGTGCAGGGTGACGTCCATGCGTCCATGATCCCGCGCGCGGGATCAGTCCGCCCGCCAGTACCCCAGCGCGTGCACCCGCTGCTTGGGCACGCCCAGCTCCTTGCGGACGTACGAGCCGAGGGCGCGGGTCGTGGCGGTGTCGCAGGCGATCCACACGTACGGGTGCTCGGTGCCGGACAGGATCTCGGGCAGCTCGGCGCGGACCCGCTCGACGAGGTGCCTGCCCGCCTCCCGGCGCGGCACCTCGCGGATCTCGTGCCGCTCCGGGTCGGCGCCGGACAGCAGCCCGTCGAGGGCGCCCTCGAACCAGACGGTCGCCGGGGCCGAACCCAGCTCCGTCAGCAGGGAGTTGATCGCGGGCAGTGAGGCGGTGTCGCCGACCACCAGGACGTGCGAGGGGTCGGGCTCGGGGCGCTGGAAGCCGGTGCCCTGGACGGTCGCCTCGACGGTGTCGCCCTCCTTGGCCGCGCGGGCCCAGTCCGAGGCGCACCCCTGGTGCAGGGCGAACTCCAGGGCGAAGGTGCCGGTCTCCGGATCGGGGTCGACGAGGGTGTACGCGCGCTGGTGGGGGCGGCCGTCGTCGGAGAACCACAGGCGGACCCACATCGTGGGGTGCACCCCGGTCGCCGCGAGCAGCCCGCCGTCGGTCATCCGCAGCCGCCGGTAGTGCGGGGTGACGTCCTCGGCGCCGGTCACCGTGCACGTGAAGTCCTTCGCCCGCATCAGCCTGAGTACCGCGCCCTCCCAGCCCCGACCCTGACCCATCGCGTCTCCACCCCTCGCGTACGATTCCTCCACTTGGCTGTGAAGTTAGGCAAGGCTAACCTAAAATGGAAGGGCGCTCCAGGGTGACCACCGAGACCTACCGCGACACCTGGGGCATCCCCCACCTGCGCGCCATCAGTGCCCGCGAACTCGCCCGCGCCCAGGGCCGGGTGACCGCGGTCGACCGCGCCTGGCAACTGGAGGTCGAACGGCACCGCGCCCAGGGCACCTCCGCGTCCTTCCTCGGCGCCTCCGCGCTCCCGTGGGACGTGTTCGCCCGCCGCGCCCGTCTCGACGACACCGCGAGACGCTGCTTCGCCGCACTGGAGAGACGGGACCCGGAGACGGCGGACTGGGTCCGCGCCTACGTCGACGGCGTCAACGCGGGCCTGCCCGAAGGGGCCGCGCGCACACCGGAGTTCGCGCGGGTGGGCCTCGCACCCGGCCGCTGGGAGCCGTGGACCCCCCTCGGTGTCTGGCTGGGCACGCACATCCTGTTCACCGGGTTCCCGGCCAAGCTGTGGCGCGAGGAGGCGATACGGCACCTCGGTCCCGACGCGGTCGGCCTCTTCGCCACGGACGGCCCCGGCACCGCCGGCAGCAACGGCTGGCTCCTCTCCGGCACCCGCACCACCACCGGCCTCCCCCTCCTCGCCGGCGACCCCCACCGCTTCCTGGAGGAGCCCGGCGTCTACCAGCAGATCCGCCTCTCCTGCCCCGAGTTCGACGTCATCGGCCTCGCCGTCCCCGGCGTCCCCGGCATAGCCCACTTCGCCCACACCGGCCCCGTCGCCTGGTCCATCACCAACGCCATGGCCGACTACCAGGACCTCTACCGAGAACGCCTCCGGCGAACGGGGGCGGGGGTGGAGGCCCTGGGTCCGGAGGGGGTCTGGCAGCGGGCGGTTCGGTGCGTGGAGGTTGTCGAGGTCGCGGGGGAGGGGGTGGTGGAGGTCGAGATCATCGAGACGGAACGGGGGCCGGTGATCGCTGGGGGGCCGGAAGGGCTGGGGGGACTGGAGGGAGCGGAGGTTCGGACGTGTGAAGTCAGTGAGACCTCCGACTTGGACGGAGAGGATGTCCCCTCCCCCCTCCCCCTCCCGGCTGCCCATGCCACCGCCCTCGCCCTCCGCTACCCACCCCGCGTGACGGAAGACCTCGGCTTCAGCGCCCTGCTCCCCCTCCTCAGAGCCCGCACGGTCACCGACGTGGACCACGCCCTGGACGCCTGGACCGAGCCCGTCAACGTCGTACAGGCCGCCGACACCACGGGCGCCGTACTCCACCGGATCGCCGGCCGAGTCCCCGTACGCCCCCGTACCAACAGCCTCCGCCTCGTCCCCGCCTGGGAAAAGGGCCACGAATGGCGGGGCTGGCACACACCCCCGTACGCCACGCTGGACAACGGCATCGCCGTGATGGCGAACCAGCGCGGCCCGGCCGCCCCCCTGGGCATCGAATTCGCCCCACCCCACCGAGCCAACCGCATCCGCACCCTCCTGGAACAGCGCCCCACCTGGTCCGCGACCGACCTCCCCGCCATCCACACCGACACCCACCTGGCCTCGGCCGCGCCCCTCCTGAACCACCTCGCGGCCCTGACCGCCCTCACCCCGGAGGCCACCCGCCTACGCGACCGCCTGCTGTCCTGGAACCGCCACATGGACGCCGACAGCACCGAAGCAGCCGTATACGCGGCCCTCCGCACGGCAGTGGTCCGCCGCCTGGCCGCCCACCCCGCCTTCGCCCCCCTCACCGAACCCCCGGCCTACCCCGAGGTCCTCCTCCCCTGGATGTCCCTGACGGCCCGCATCGGCTTCGCCCTGGAACACCTGCTGAAGGCAGAGGAGTTGTACGGCATCGACCGCCGCGAGACCGTACGTGCCGCCCTGGAGGAGATCGCCACCGCACCCCCCGCCACCCCCTGGTCCGACACCCACCGCGTGGCCCCCTGGCGAGCCCTCCCCGAAGGCCCCTACACAGAACCGGGGTTGGCTGGCGACCACGACTGCGTCAACTGCACCACCGCGGTCCCCGGCATCACCGACCTGGCGGCCCGAGGCCCCGCCGCCCGCTACGTCTGGGACCTGAACGACCGCGAGAACAGCCGCTGGATCGTCCCCTTCGGCGCGGACGGCGTACCCGGCAACCCCCACCACCGCGACCAACTCCCCTTGTGGCTCAGGGGAGAGCTGGCCCAGGTGATCACCGACTGGACCCGGCTCACCCTCGAACACACCGACCTCGCCGAGGAAGCACATGCCTGAGACCGCCCGCCACGAGCAGCACATCCCCGACTACGGCACCGTCGCCATCCGCCCCCTGGACCCCGCGACGGACGCCCCGGTCATCCACGCCTGGGTCTCCCAGGAAAGAGCCGCCTTCTGGGGAATGACGGACCTCACCGAGGCCCAAGTGGCCGAGATCTACGCCCATATGGCCACCCTCGACACCCACCACGCCCACCTCGTCACCAAGGACGGCGAACCGGCGGCCCTCCTCCAGACCTACGACCCCGCCGCCGACCGCGTGAGCGAGTGCTACGAGGTCCGCCCGGGAGACATCGGCGTCCACCTCCTCCTGGCCCCCGCCCCCGGCGCCCACCGCCCCGGCTGGACCTCGGCCCTGCTGACCGTGGTGGCGGACTACGTCCTGCGCGTACTGGACCGCACCCGCGTCGTGGTCGACCCGGACGTCCGCAACACCAAGGCCCTCACCCGCTTCGAGCGCCAGGGCTTCACCCCCGGCCCCGAGGTCGTCCTCCCCGAGATCGACCTGCCGGACGTGTACCTGCCGGAGAAGCACGCCCGTCTCGCCTTCCTCACCCGCGAGAACGCCATCGCGGAGGCCACCGGTACGGTTTGAGCGCGCCGCCGCCGACATCCGTACAGGCGGGGGACAGGGCGGGGTCCGAAGACGGAGGCGGGGCGACGTGCGGGACCGTGGAAGAGCGCTCAGGCGCATGCTGTTGGCGGTTGTGAGCCTGCTCCTGCTCGTCCTCGGCACCGCGTCCCCCGCCTCCGCGCACGCGGCCCTGCGCGCGACCGACCCCGAAGACGGAACGATCCTCCAGCGCGCCCCGCGCACGCTGACCCTGACGTACACCGAGTCGGTCGGCCTGCTCGCCGACTCGTTCCGCGTCTACGACCCCGAGAACCACCGCCTCCGCACCGGCCCGGCCGACCACGCCCCCGGCCGGGCGGACACGGTCCGCGTACCGCTGCCGGCGCGGATGGCGAAGGGCACGTACGTGGTGGCGTGGCGCGTGGTGTCCGCCGACAGCCACCCCGTCTCCGGCGCGCTCACCTTCTCGGTGGGCGAGCGCACGGTGACCACGGCGACGGCCTCCGGCCAGACGGAGAACGGCACCACCACCAGCCTCTACAACATCGCCCGCTACCTGGCGTACCTCGCGGTGGCGCTCCTGCTCGGCGCGGCCACGTTCGTCGCCTACTGCCGCCCGCCTCAACGGGCGGCGCTGCGGCCGCTGTTCGTGATCGGCACCGCCACCCTGCTGGTCTCAACGCTGGCCCTGCTCCTGCTGCGGGGCCCGTACGAGGAGGGCACGGCACCGGCGTTCACCTCGCTGGGCCGCACCATGACCACGCGGCCCGGTGAACTGCTGCTCGCCCGGCTGGCGTTGCTGCTGCTGGCGGTGGTCGGCGCGTGGTGCCTGCGCCGCTGGGCCGTACCGCGCCCCGCTGCGGTGACCGCGGGCGCGATTCTGGCCGTGGCCCTCGCCCTGACCTGGTCGGCCGCCGAACACGCCTCGGCCGGCATCCAGGTCCCGCTCGCCATCGCCTCCACCACCCTCCACCTGCTGGCGACGGCGTCCTGGCTGGGCGGCCTCGCGGCCCTGCTGCTGACCCTGCGCACTCCGGCCGTCCCGCCGAGGGTGGTGACCCGCTTCTCGCGCCTCGCCCTCACCTCGGTGATCGTCCTGGTGGTGACCGGCGTCTACCAGTCCTGGCGCGGCCTGGGTACCTGGCAGGCGCTCACGGAGACGACGTACGGCCGGGTACTGCTGGCGAAGCTGGTGGCGGTGGGTGTGCTGCTGGGGGTGGCGGGGTGGTCGCGGAGGTGGACGGGGCGGTTGTCGACGGCGGAGGTGCGGGTGAAGGTGCCGCAGCCGGCGGGCGGCCCCGCGCTCCCCCCGGAGCCTCCCGCTGCCGCACCGGACCTCCCGGTGCGCCGCCTGCGCCGCTCGGTACTGGCGGAGGCGGCCGTAGGCGTGGTGGTCCTCGTTCTGACGACCCTTCTGACCAGCACGCTTCCGGGCCGGGCGGCCGAGGAGGCGGCCACGGCGGAGACGGGCATCCCGGCGGCCTCGGTCACCACGGTCCCGTTCACGGTGGGCGAGAGCGGCCGCGGCAAGGTCCAGATCACCTTCGATCCCGGCCGGGTCGGCCCCAACTCCGTCCAGGCGGTGGTCTACGGCGCGAACGGAGCCCTGGCGGCCGTCCCCGAACTCCGCATCACCATGACCCTCCCCGCCCAGCGCCTGGGCCCCCTCGACACCGCCATCACCGACCGAGGCGGCTACTGGGCCACGAACTCCTTCGACCTCCCGATCCCCGGCACCTGGACCATGAAGGTGACGGTGCGGGTATCCGACTTGGACCAGGTGACGCTCTCGCGCACGGTACGGGTGGCACGCTGACGGGTGATGCACACGGAGCGAGTGACGATCGAGGGCGTGGACTTCGAGACCACGCTGCGCCTGGGCGGTCCCATCGGCCTACTGGCCCTGCACGGCGGCGTGGAGGGTGGCACGGCGGAACTGGCGCGGGAGGTGGCGACTCGCACGGGCGCGACCCTACTGACCTTCACCCAGCCCCTCGGCCCCCCGACCCACATCCCCTCCACCCGCATGTCCCCCTGCACCCCCCTGACCACCTTTCTGACCCACACCACCCTGACGATCTCCCTGCACGGCCACAACCGCCGATCGACCCCCCGAACGATCTACGTGGGCGGCTCGAACCGCCCAGCGGCCCGCGTCCTGGCGACCGCCCTGTCCCACTGGGCCCCCGCTTTCGTCCCCATCACCACCCTGTCCGAAATCCCCAACCCCCTACGGGGCCTCCACCCGGACAACCCGGTGAACCAGACCAGGGATGGCGGCGTCCAACTCGAACTCCCGGTGCAGGCCCGCACGACCCACCCGGCGCCGACGGACCCGGAGGTCCCGCCCACGGAGGTGGTTGACGCGCTGACGGCAGGCGTCCGGTTGATCACGGAGCGCCTGAGCGCGGTGTCCGAATCAGATGAGCTCTAACCTCTTTGTTCATAGGGGAGTTGATAACTTCCGAGCCGACGGGTTCGGTTCGTCAACGGGAGCCGATCTCGCAAGGGCGAGTCAGGACGGGGGAGACATGGCCTGGCAGGAGTGGGAGAACGCGAAAGCCGGGGCGCGGGCGGCCAGGGAGGCCCGTACGCGCCTGAACGGGGTCGGTTCAGGAGGCACGGACGACCATGATCTGGTGGCCTACCAGGACGACTTGGGCGGTGTCGGCCATGAGGCGTTCGTTCTGCACGGTGAGCTGAAGAAAAAGGCCGATATCGCGGGGGCGGGTATCGACAAGGGCGGGTCCGGGTCCACGATGCAGGCGGCCACGGCGCTCAAGAGCCACCACTTCAGCCTCGGTGCCGAATTGGAAACGACGGTCGAGATCTGGACCTCGCAGGTCAAGCACGTCCTGCAAGCCTGCGCACACATCTCGAACCACCTCGACTACACCAAGAAGCGGCACACGGCGGAGGACGCGAAGATCGTCGCTGATCTCCGCGGCCGTAGCGGCCCGCTGCCTGTCTCGGAGCTGGACAAGGACTTCAGGTAGGGGCGCCCGGTGGCAGATTTCACGTACTCGGACCTCATGACCGTGGACCTGACCAAACTGGGTACGTCGGCCTCACACTGGCGGTCGATGGTGAGTGAGCTGGAAAAGTTGGCGACAGACGCACGGGACGTTCTGGCGAAGAAGGCCGAAAGGGCTCGCTGGAAGGGCATCAACGCGGACGTCAGCAGGGAGTTCGTGCGCAAGACCGTCAAGGAGTTCAGCGATCTCCACGCGGAGGCTCTGAGCATCGCCAATGTGCTCACGGATGCTCACGACGAACTCGTGCGGTACCAAAAGCAGGCCAGGACCCTCACCGAAGCGGCTCGTAAGGGTGACCCGAAGCACCAGCCGCCGGACCCTGGGCTGATGGTGGGCGAGGGCCCTGGCGGCACGGTTCGCGTCATGGAGACGCTCTGCACCCCCGAAGGGCCCAACCAGCGCACCAAGGACCGGATGCGGTGGTACGCGGACACCCTCACCGGAATCGTCCAGCACGCGGCGGAGGTCGATGCGGCGGCTGTGCGTGCACTACGCGGGAGCCACGGCAACGATCCGAACAACGCCGGGCACTCCAGATACACGTCGCTGGACGAGGACCAGCTTCCGCGAGCCCGCAAGCTCGCCGGACTCGGCGCCGACGCGAAGCCCGAGCAGCGGGCCGAACTGCGCCGTCTCTGGGAATCCCTCAGCCCCGAGGCCCGAGCTCGGCTCTGGCTCGCGCAGCAGAAGGACCTGGAGGCGGCGGGCATCCTCAGCCCTTCCATGCAGCAGGTCGCGGCAGACGCGGGAGCAGGTCGGCACCGCTCCGAGTCACCGGGCGCGGCGGACTGGTCCACCAAGGAGAAGATGAGGCTGCTGGCCGAGGGGGCGGACTGGAAGGGGATGACGGACGCGTCCCGCAACATGTCGCACTACCTGGGCAACAGCGGAGCTCCGATGACCTTGCCGGTGGACAAGATGATGGCGGACGTACCCGCCTTCAAGCAGTACGTCGACGGCACCGTCACACTCCACCAGGACGCTTGGCGTGAGCAGGCCCTCAAGGAGTTCAAGGAGAACGGCGGCAAGCCGGTCGCCTTCCCGGTGGAGGTCAAGCGGCGCCCGGGGTTCTACTTCAGCCAGGAGGACAACCCGAACTGGTTCTACGCGGTGGGCGGGGCCAATAGCAATGTGACCGGGGTGGTGACGGCCGTGCCGGACGCGAACGGTGCTCCGAAGGTCTCTGTCGACTACCAGGTGAACGTCTGGGACCGGTACAACTGGGACGAGGGGAAGGGCGTGAAGGTGGGTCCGCTGGACATCCCCGACGGCCAGATGGCCAAGCTCCACCGCGTGGGCCTCGCCCAAGAGTTCGACATGTCCGGGAGCAGCGACGTGAAGCACTACGACCTCGGTTCATCGGCGCCCGGCGCCTCTCAACTGCCCGGCTCCGAAGAGAGCAGGGACGGCCGTACGAATCCCGCCCGTGAGCAGCAGCAAGGACGCACTAGTGGCGCTGCGGGCAGGGCGGCCGGCCGATGAACGATGTGAACAACGCCTACGCGTACACCTCGGAACAGCCCGGCACGGGTAAGGGGGGACGCCGGAAGGGCTGGCTCATCGCGGGAGTCGCCGTCGGGGTGCTGGTTCTGGCGAGTGGTGTCGCTACGACGGCCTGGTACCTCGGTGACCAGAGCGACACCTCCGCCACCGCTCGGGTGTCGGACGCCCAGTGGGCCAAGGGCATCACTCCCGAGTGGATGAGCACGCACATGGGCCTCGAGCTCCCGAAGGCCGCGCACTCCCCTCAGGCCGCGTACGAGACGACGTCCCGCTTCGACACCGGCATCCTCACCTTCACCTTGACGCGGGCGGAAGCAGAGAAGTATCTGGCGAAGTACCCGCCGGACGGCAAGTGGCTGACGCCGTCGCCCTCCCAGCCGGCCAAGGCTCCGCACGACTTCGCCCACCTGGGCCTCGACGAACCGGAAACGCTCACCACAGGCATGCGCTACGGCGACGTCTGCCCTGGCGCCCCCGACACCACGGACGACCCGTACGCGACCTCCGACCCCCAGTGCGTGACCTTCTACGCCCACGACTACGCCCCGACCCGCACCCGCATCTACGTACGCGCCCACTACGAACCGGGCATCAGCCCGCTGCCGGGGAACTGAGCGACGGCCCTGGTAAAAATCTTCTCGTCGAGCGCCGAGACGAGTGCTCGCAGCTCCCGAGCACTCTTTTTCGGCAGGGCATGCAGCCCGACCTCGAGATGGTCCCGGAAGCCGAAGCAGTAACACCCACAGTCGAGAACACCGCAACAGTCCCCCCCGGCGATGGCGTTCTCAAGCTGCCGAAGCGACCCATGAGCCAGAGCCTCCCAAGGAGGTTGGGCGGGCCTGTCAGTGCTGGTCGTTAGCCTGCCGGCGTGATTCACGATCCGGGACGCCCGTTCCCGCCCGCGTTGGCTGCTGCCTTTGCTGTGCCGTTCGAGTACGACGACGGGCGAGGAGTGGACTTCGAGCCGTTCCCGGCCTTTGTGTCCGAAGCCGAGACGGCAGACTGGTTCCGTTCTTGGACCGGGAACCCCGAAGTGGACGGTTCGGCCTTCCGCGTCTTCGGACAGGACGGCACCGGGGGCTACGCGGCGTTCTGGTTGGTCCGTGAGTCCCGACCACTGAGCGAGCAGCCGGTCGTGTTCCTCGGCTCCGAGGGCGAGACGGGAGTCATAGCGCCTGATCTCGCTGGTTTCCTGTGGCTGCTGGCCGGCGGCTTCGGTCCGTGGGAAGCCGCCACAGCGTACGACCCCGACTGGTCGCCGGGGCGCAACGACGAACTGGAAGCAGTCGCGACTCGCTTCGCAGCGGACAGTCGCCAGCCGGCACCTGATGTCATCAAGCAGGCTGCCGAGGAGTTCCCGGACTTCGACGACATCGTCATGGCGCTCTGCCGATGATCGACCCGCTGCTGCCGGCGGACGTAGTTTCTGTCCCTCGTGCCATCATCCGCACGTGCTCAAGATCGCGGGATACGAACCCGGTCCTCTGGTCCAGGGCAGTGAGGGCGACGGTGGGGTGGACTACTTGATACATCACCCGGCGTGGCCCGCAGCGGAACCTTGCCGTGGATGACGGTCACTTCAGGGGGCTTGGGAAGCTGCGATCACATCCACCCGGTCCAGGGGCACGAAGTCGAAGGGCCCCACTGCAAGCAGTGGGGCCCTTCGACTTCGTGCCCGGTGAGGCACTGGCGGAGGATACGAGATTCGAACTCGTGAGGGGTTGCCCCCAACACGCTTTCCAAGCGTGCGCCCTAGGCCTCTAGGCGAATCCTCCGAGGGAGACATTACATGACCGGAAGGAGTGGTCGCGAACTCGTCCCCCCGGCCCCGGATCAGGTACTCTTTGCGCAGCCCCTCACGCGGCGCTATCTGACTGAACTCCCCCAGGGCCGGAAGGCAGCAAGGGTAGGTTGGCTCTGGCGGGTGCGTGGGGGGCCCTTGCGTTCCCGGGGGCGGGGGACCGTGGCCGGTACCGGGTGACCCGGGTGGGTGTACGGCCGCCGACAAGATGCGCACCTCTCTGACCTGGGCCGGAGCGAGCGCCGCGACGCGTTGTCCGTGGGCGCCTATAACCTCGTATGCGTGTCGTCTCTCGCCTTGTACCGCCGCTATCGCCCCGAGACCTTTGCCGAGGTCATCGGGCAGGAGCACGTAACCGACCCGCTGCAGCAGGCGCTGCGGAACAACCGGGTCAATCACGCGTACCTGTTCAGTGGCCCGCGCGGCTGCGGCAAGACGACCAGTGCCCGCATCCTGGCCCGCTGTCTCAACTGTGAGCAGGGTCCCACCCCCACCCCCTGCGGCGAGTGCCAGTCCTGCCGCGATCTCGCGCGCAACGGGCCCGGTTCGATCGACGTCATCGAGATCGACGCCGCCTCCCACGGCGGCGTGGACGACGCCCGTGAGCTGCGCGAGAAGGCGTTCTTCGGGCCCGCTGGCAGCCGGTACAAGATCTACATCATCGACGAGGCCCACATGGTCACGTCGGCCGGCTTCAACGCGCTGCTGAAGGTCGTCGAGGAGCCGCCGGAGCACCTCAAGTTCATCTTCGCCACCACCGAGCCCGAGAAGGTCATCGGGACCATCCGGTCGCGTACGCACCACTACCCCTTCCGGCTCGTCCCCCCCGGCACCCTGCGCGAGTACCTCGGCGAGGTGTGCCAGAAGGAGGACATCCCGGTCGCGGAGGGCGTGCTCCCACTGGTCGTGCGCGCGGGCCAGGGCTCCGTGCGTGACTCCATGTCCGTCATGGACCAGCTCCTCGCGGGTGCCGGTGCGGACGGTGTGACGTACCCCATGGCCACCTCCCTCCTCGGCTACACCGACGGCTCCCTGCTCGACTCCGTCGTCGAAGCCTTCGCCACTGGGGACGGCGCTGCGGCCTTCGAGGTCGTGGACCACGTCATCGAGGGCGGAAACGACCCCCGCCGCTTCGTCGCCGACCTGCTGGAGCGGCTGCGCGACCTGGTGATCCTCGCCGCCGTGCCCGACGCCGCCGAGAAGGGCCTCATCGACGCCCCGGCCGACGTCCTGGAGCGCATGCAGGCCCAGGCCGAGATCTTCGGCGCCGCCGAGCTGAGCCGCGCCGCCGACCTCGTCAACGAGGGCCTCACCGAGATGCGCGGCGCCAACTCGCCCCGTCTCCAGCTCGAACTCATCTGCGCGCGCGTGATGCTCCCCGCCGCGTACGGCGACGAGCGCTCCGTCATGGCCCGCCTCGACCGCATCGAGCGGGGCGTGAACTTCTCCGCCGGTACAAGCGCTCCGCCCATGCAGTACGTGCCCGGCCCCGAGGCCCACCCCGGCGCGGCGGCCCCGGCACCCGCCATGGGGGACGGGCCCGCAGTGTCTCCTGGCGGCGGTCCCGCCGCCGCTCGGGCGGCCGTACGCAACCCCGGCGGACCCGGCGCGGGTACGGCACCCGCCCCTGCCCCGGCGGCGCAGGCCCCCGCGCCGACCCCGCCGCCCGCTCCGGCCCAGGCGCCCGCTCCGGCTCCTGAAGCCGCCCCCGCCGCCCCGGCTGCTCCCGGCGCCTGGCCCACCGCCGCTCCCGCCGGTGGCGGCCGCCGCTCCGGCGCGTGGCCCACCGCCACCCCGGCAGGCCAGGGCCAGCCGCAGCAGCAGACCCCGCCCAGCCGGCCACAGGCCCCGAGCCAGCCCCAGCCCGCGGCCCCCGCGCCGACGGCGCCCGTCGCGCCCGCCCCCTCCGGCGGCCTCGACCCCCGCATGCTCTGGCCGAACATCCTGGAGGCCGTCAAGAACCGCCGCCGCTTCACCTGGATTCTGCTCAGCCAGAACGCCCAGGTGACCGGCTTCGACGGCACCACCCTCCAGCTCGGCTTCGCCAGCGCCGGCGCCCGCGACAACTTCTCCGCCAGCGGCAGCGAGGACGTACTCCGCCAGGCGCTGGCCGAACAGTTCAACGTCCAGTGGAAGATCGAGGCGGTCATCGACCCCTCCGGCGGCGGCTCGGCCCCCCCGCCCTCCGGCGGCACCGGGAACTTCGGCGGAGGCGGCGCCGCGAACGCGGGCGGCTACGGCACCCCGGCCCCCTCCCGCGCCGCGGCCCCCCAGCAGAGCGCCCCCTCCCAGACCGGCGGCTCCCAGCCGGCCCCGGCCCCGAGACCCCCGGCCCCCGAACCACCCCCCGTCTCCCTCGAAGACGACACCCCCGCCGACGACGACCCCGACCTGGACGAATCCGCCCTCTCCGGCCGCGACCTGATCGTCCGCGAACTCGGTGCCACAGTCCTGGACGAGTTCTCCCACGATCAGTAGGCCGCCCCGCCGGCGAGTGAACGGGCGGACCTCCTGACCTACTTCCGCCCCCACCCAAGGGGCGCGGGGGACTGCGCGACAGGCCACGACGAACCGGCAGCCGCCCACGTGCCCCGCGCACCCGCGAGGCGCGCCTCGGCGAGTGAACGGACCAAGCGTTTCGGCCCCCTTCCGCTGTGCCATCCCGGGGGCGCGGGGAACTGCGCGACAAGCCACGACGAACCCGCAGCCGCCAACGCCCCCCGCCCCGAACCGCGACGCGCCCCCGCCCTCGTAGATTCCTCCAACTTCCCCACCCCCCGACCTTCGGCAACCCAGCCGATAAGCTGACCCCCGTGAAGGTCCTCGTCATCGGCGGCGGCGCCCGCGAACACGCCCTGTGCCGCTCCTTGTCCCTCGATCCCGACGTCACCGAACTGCACTGCGCGCCAGGGAACGCGGGCATCGCCGAGGTGGCCCAGCAGCACCAGGTGGACGCGCTCGACGGCAAGGCCGTAGCGGCGCTCGCCACCGAGCTGGAGGCCGGCCTGGTCGTGATCGGCCCGGAGGCCCCGCTGGTGGCGGGCGTCGCCGACGCCGTGCGCGAGGCGGGGTTCCCGGTGTTCGGGCCGTCCCGTGAGGCCGCCGTGCTGGAGGGGTCCAAGGCGTTCGCCAAGGACGTCATGGCCACGGCCGGAGTGCCCACCGCGCGCTCGTACGTCTGCACCACCGCCGACGAGGTCGCCGAGGCGCTGGCCGCCTTCGGGGCGCCGTACGTCGTCAAGGACGACGGGCTGGCCGCGGGCAAGGGCGTCGTCGTCACCTCGGACATCGAGGAGGCCAAGGCGCACGCGGCCGGGTGCGAGCGGGTGGTGATCGAGGAGTTCCTCGACGGCCCCGAGGTCTCGCTCTTCGCCGTGACGGACGGCAGGACCGTCGTACCGCTCCAGCCCGCGCAGGACTTCAAGCGCGCGCTCGACGGCGACGAGGGCCCCAACACCGGTGGCATGGGCGCGTACTCCCCGCTGCCGTGGGCCGACCCGGAGCTGGTGGACGACGTGCTGCGCACCGTGCTCCAGCCGACCGTGGACGAGCTGCGCAGGCGCGGCACCCCCTTCTCCGGCCTGCTGTACGCGGGGCTCGCCATGACCTCGCGCGGTGTACGGGTCATCGAGTTCAACGCCCGCTTCGGCGACCCCGAGACCCAGGTCGTGCTGGCCCGCCTGAAGACCCCGCTAGCCTCCCTCCTGCTCGCCTCCGCCAACGGCACCCTCGCCCACCTGGAGCCGCTGCGCTGGAGCGAGGACGCGGCCGTCACCGTGGTCGTGGCCTCGCACAACTACCCCGGCACCCCGCGCACCGGCGACCCGATCACCGGCCTGGACGAGGTGGCCGCCGAGGACGCCCCCCACGCCTATGTGCTGCACGCCGGGACCAGGCAGGACGGCGAGGACGTCGTCAGCGCGGGCGGCCGCGTGCTGTCCGTCACGGCCACCGGCGAGGACCTCGCCGAGGCCCGCGAGCGCGCGTACCGCGCGGTGGCCAGGATCGGTCTCGAGGGCTCGCACCACCGCACGGACATCGCGGCGAAGGCGGCCGACACGGCCACGACCGGCGTCGCATAGAAGCCCCCGCTCCACTCAGGCCCCGGACCCCGAAATCCGGGGCCTGACCTTTGCCGTCTGTCACCCAGCTCTGACCAAGGCCATTCCATCGAGTGAGCAATGCGCCATCCGGCTGACGGGGGCCGGACCCCCAACTATGGTGCGGCGCAAGCGGTCCGGCACTTGGCCCACCGGCATTGCGATGTCAGGGGCGGGTGCCACAGTGGGGGAGTGGGCACCGCCAGGACAGCACGCGATCGGCAGGCAGGGGGTGAGCGTCGCGCATGACCGGAACCGGTGGGGAGCTGGGCGCCAGGGCCGCGCGTTCGCGCGCGCTGGCCGTGCTGCGGGTGCGCAGCCGGGCGCTGGCCGTGGCGCTGCTGCCCGCGGCAGCCGAGGTGATCCTGCTGACCGGTGCCGCCACCGGCCAGTTCACCGGCCAGGGCTGGGACACGGCCCGCTGGGTGGTGGGCGTCCTCGCGGTGCTGGTGCTGCTGGCGGCCGCCGGCATCGCCCTGGTCGTGGCCCGCGCACGCCCCGCCGCGAGCCCCACGGTCCCGGTGCCCGAGCGCTCCGCCCCCGACCTGTACCGGATGGTGCGCGACCTGGCCGACCGGCTGGACGTGCCCGCCCCCTCCGCGATAGCGCTCACCCCGGACTGCGACAGTTGGCTCGAGGACCGTACGCACCCGGCGCACGCCCCGCCCGTCACCCGCGCGCACAACGAGCCGGTGGTCCCCGGCGGCCGCCCCGAGCGGCGGCCGGTCGTCCCGGCGCCGGTGCTGGTGATCGGGTCGCCCTTCCTGTGGTGGATGCGGGTCGCGGAACTGCGCGCGGTGCTCGCCCCGGTCGTGGCCGGTACGGGCCCGTCCGCGCAGCCCGACATAGCCGCCGCCCGCCGTTTCGTGCGCGGTCTGGACGCCGCGGTGGCCGTCGCCGACGCGCCGGGCCGCGGCCCGCTGACCCGGGGCGTGTACGCGGCCCTGGGCCGGGTGGCCCGGCTGTTGCTGCAGGGCTGCCGTGAGCATGCCGCGCTGATGGAGCGCGGGGTCGCCACGGCGGCCGCCGAGCGCGCCCAGGCGGTGGACTACGGCCCCCGGATCGCCGCCCAGGAGCAGGTCGGCCTGGCGTACGCGGGCTGGGACCGGCTGCTGACCAAGGTGGCGCTGCCCGCCTGGCGGATGGGCCGCTGGCCCTCCCGGCTGGACGTGGGCGTGGCCGCCGCGCTGACCGAGCTGTCCCGGCGCGACCGGCTGGCCGACGGCTTCGCCGCCCGGCTGGGCGAGCGCCCGGCGTGCGACCTGCTGGAGGAGCCCGGCGTGGTGGACGAGGCGGTGTCCCTGCTCACCGCCCGCCTCTTCCACGGCGGCCCGGCCGAGTCGGGCCCGAGCTGGGCGCCGGTGGACTGGCAGGCGTACCCGGAGGAGGTCGTGGACCGCACCTGGCGCGCGGAGGCGGCCCGGCTGCACCGGGTACTGGACTCCCTGGGCGTCAGCCCCAGCCTGGACCCGGCCACCCCGGACCCCGGCGGCCCCACCCTGGCCCGTGTCCTGGACCACCTGGCCCAGCCCGCCGCCGACAGCACCCCCACGGTCCCGGCCCCCACCGCGCCCCTCGACAACGCGGACGACGCGGGCAGCCCCGACAGCGCCGACGCGGACCCAGACCCCGCCACCGAGCGCAGCGCCCTCCTCGCCGCCGGCCTCAGCGCAGCCCTGGCCCGCGAGGAGAGCGCCGTACCGCAGGGCGCGCGGGCGCAGGGCCCGGACAGCGCGCTGTGGGAGGACGGCGACCTGCCGCTGTTCCCCCTCCAGCCCCCGCGCACCGGACGCGAACTCCTCGCCGCGCACATCACCGCGATGATCTGCTGCGCGGCCGTCGACACCGCCGGAGCCGCCCCCGGCCTGGACTGGCTGGACGGCCCCACCCTGCTGCTGGACGGCGAGCGCGCCGCCGACCTCACCGCGAAGGTGCTCAGCCTGATCGAGGAGGGCGATCCGGGCCCGCTGCGCGCCTGGCTGGCCGAGTCCGGGATACGGCCGGAGAAGCCGGTCCGGCTGGTCTGAGCCACACGGCACAGGAGTCGTCACCGGGCACCAGGAGTCCCGGCCGTCCACCGGTGTAACGGAGCAGCATCTTCCACTTCAGGCCAATTCACAACGAACAGTGACCGGAGTCGTGCGTTATGTGATGTGCTGGGACCGACACGCACATGGCACGGGCATACGACACGCGTTCGCACGGCCGAGCGATCCGGCGCACCGAGCACACCCGAGACGGCAACACCGGGTTCCGGTCCTGGCACCACAGACAACGCCATCACGGCAACGGGGGACACGAGGGAGGGGGCGTCCATGACCTCGGATCACATCCGCCGCTGGGAGTCGGGAGCGCTCGCGCACGCCGTCACCGATCCCTTCGGCCTGGGCCCGGTGCCCTGGCTGCGCGGCAGTGAGACCTACTTCGACGACACCGGACACGTGGTGCCCTGGTACGTCGACCCCATCCAGCCGGCCACCACCCGGTCCGGCCGGCCCGGCGCGCGCGTCCCGGCGCCGCGTTCGGCCGGTCCCGGCCCGCGTTCGGCCGACGACGTGGGCCGCCAGATCAAGGGGTTCGCGTCCACCGGCGCGGTGGCGCCCGGCGAGGCGATCGACTTCCACATCACGGTCGACCCGCCGCAGGAGTTCAGCGTCGACATCTACCGGATCGGCCACTACGCCGGTCACGGCGCCGCGAAGATCACCACCAGCCCCCGCCTCTCCGGCATCGTCCAGTCCGCGCCGCTGGCCGCCGACCGTACGGTCTCCTGTCACCACTGGTGGCTGTCCTGGCGCCTCCAGGTGCCCGCCGAGTGGCGGGTCGGGGCGTACGTCGCGGTCCTCACCACCGCCGACGGCTACCGCTCCCACGTGCCCTTCACGGTCCGCGACGACGAGCCCGCCGACCTGCTCCTGCTGCTCCCGGACATCACGTGGCAGGCGTACAACCTCTACCCGGAGGACGGCCGCACCGGGGCCAGCCTCTACCACGCCTGGGACGAGAAGGGCTCCCTGCTCGGCGAGGCCGACGCGGCCACCACCGTCTCCTTCGACCGCCCGTACGCCGGTGCGGGCCTGCCCCTGCACGTGGGCCACGCCTACGACTTCATCCGCTGGGCCGAGCGCTACGGCTACGACCTCGCCTACGCCGACGCCCGCGACCTGCACGCCGGCCGGATCGACCCCACCCGGTACCGGGGCCTGGTCTTCCCCGGCCACGACGAGTACTGGTCGGTGCCGATGCGGCGGGCGGTGGAGGAGGCCCGCGACCGGGGGACCTCGCTGGTCTTCCTGTCGGCCAACACCATGTACTGGCAGGTGGAGTTGTCGCCCTCCGCGTCCGGGGTGCCGGACCGGCTGCTGACCTGCCGCAAGCGCAAGGGTCCCGGGAAGCCGGTGCTGTGGCGGGAGATCGACCGCCCCGAGCAGCAGGTGATCGGCATCCAGTACGCGGGCCGGGTGCCCGAGCCGCATCCGCTGATCGTCCGCAACGCCGGGCACTGGCTGTGGGACGCCACCGGTGCCCGCGAGGGCGACGAGATCGCGGGCCTGGTCGCGGGCGAGGCCGACCGGTACTTCCCGCGCACCGCCCTGCCCGAGCACGAGGAGCGCGTGCTGCTCGCGCACTCCCCGTACACCGACGGCGAGGGCGCCCGGCGCCACCAGGAGACCTCCCTGTACCGCGCCCCGTCCGGCGCCTGGGTGTTCGCCTCCGGCACCTTCGCCTGGTCCCCGGCGCTGGACCGGCCCGGCCATGTGGACGCCCGGGTCCAGCGCGCCACCGCCAACCTGCTGGACCGTATCTGCAAGCGGGACTGACCCTGCCACCGGCCCGATCACCGGCATACGGGAGAATCGAGGCAGTTGGACAGAACCACGGGGAGGAACCGTGTCCGGATTCGTAGAAAAGCCCGAGCCGATCCAGGTTCCGGGTCTGGTGCACCTGCACACCGGCAAGGTGCGCGACCTGTACCGCGACGAGGCGGGCGACCTCGTGATGGTCGCCAGCGACCGCATCTCCGCGTACGACTGGGTGCTGCCCACCGAGATCCCCGACAAGGGCCGGGTGCTGACCCAGTTGTCCCTGTGGTGGTTCGACCAGCTCCGTGACCTGGCGCCCAACCACGTCATCAGCACCGAACTGCCCAAGGGCGCCCCGGCCGACTGGGCGGGCCGCACGCTGGTCTGCAAGTCGCTGGACATGGTCCCGGTGGAGTGCGTGGCGCGCGGCTATCTGACCGGCTCGGGCCTCGCGGAGTACCGGGAGTCGCGTACGGTCTGCGGGCTGGCGCTGCCCGAGGGGCTGGTGGACGGCTCGGAGCTGCCCGGCCCGATCTTCACCCCGGCCACCAAGGCCGAGGTCGGCGAGCACGACGAGAACGTGTCGTACGAGGAGGTGGCCCGCCAGGTCGGCGCGGAGACCGCCGCCCAGCTCCGCCAGCTCACCCTCGCGGTGTACGCCCGCGCCCGTGACATCGCCCGGGAGCGGGGGATCGTGCTGGCGGACACCAAGTTCGAGTTCGGCTTCGACGGGGACACCCTGGTCCTCGCGGACGAGGTCCTCACCCCCGACTCGTCCCGCTTCTGGCCGGCCGAGACGTGGGAGCCGGGCCACGCCCAGCCGTCGTACGACAAGCAGTTCGTGCGGGACTGGCTGACCGGCCCCGAGTCCGGCTGGGACCGCAAGAGCGAGCAGCCCCCGCCCGCGCTGCCCGAGCAGGTGGTGGAGGCGACCCGCGCCAAGTACATCGAGGCGTACGAGCGCCTGACCGGCACCCGCTGGAGCTAGGCCCTGTCGGCCTAGGACGAGAAAAGCCCCCCGGTCGGAGAACCGGGGGGCTTCTTCATGGAGCGGACGACGAGGCTCGAACTCGCGACCTCAACCTTGGCAAGGTTGCGCTCTACCAACTGAGCTACGTCCGCACTGCGCCGTGGCGCGGAGCCAACTATACCCAACCCCAGGGGTGCGCGAGACGCGCCGCCGTGTGCGCGCTTCTCCGCGTCCGGTTCGGTGACGGCCGAGGAGGGGTTCCCCGGTGGCAGCGCGGCCCACCCGACGATCTCCGGGACGGGCGCTCCAGCGGCCCCTGCGCGGTCGACGGGGAGTCGCCCACGGAAGATCGCGTCGGCGGCCAACTCGGGGCCGGCGTAAGGGCTTCCACGTGGCCGGTGCGGGACGCCGACCGTCTGCGGCACGAACCCCCGCCCACCTGCCGCGAGCGCCCGCTCCGGGTGTCCCGGCCGCCGCACCCACCTGGCAGCCGGGCAGTTCGGTCCATGGGGATGTGGCGACCCTCACGCCGCCAGCGCCGCCGAGGCATGCAAAAGGCCCCGGTCCGAAGACCGGGGCCTTTTCACTGAGCGGACGACGAGGCTCGAACTCGCGACCTCAACCTTGGCAAGGTTGCGCTCTACCAACTGAGCTACGTCCGCACTGCTCCCGACCGGCTCCCACCGATCGGTGCGAGCACCAGCCTACCTGATCCAAAAGGATGGTCATGACCGGTGCCAGAGCGGGTGACAGGAATCGCACACTGCGCCTCCCCCCTGGAAGGGGGGTGTTCTACTACTGAACTACACCCGCACGGTCCGTGGGTTTCGGCCTTTCGGCCTCGCCCCTCGGCGTGAGCCAGACATTAGCCGATCAGCAGGGGGGTTGCGCAAGTCGGCTCCCCCCGGGGGCAGGTGAACGAGTCTCAGGGCCCTCGGTCCGGGGCCCTGAGGGGTCCGCCCGTACGGGCTCAGCGGGCCTCGCTGAACGCCTCGTAGACCTTCTTGGGGATGCGGCCGCGCGCGGGCACATCCATCTTGTTGGCCTGGGCCCAGGCGCGGATGGCCGACGGGTCGGGCGCGACCTCGGTCTGCCGGTACGCCTTGCCGGACCGGGCGCGCTTGCGGCCGGCCTCCACGTAGGGCGCGAGCGCCTTGCGCAGTTTCTTGGCGTTGGTTTCGTTCAGGTCGATCTCGTACGACTTGCCGTCGAGTCCGAAGGCGATCGTTTCCGCCGCTTCCGAGCCGTCGATGTCGTCGAAGAGCGTGACCACGACCTTTTGCGCCACGGATATCGGTCCCTTCGTGCGGCACGTCGGTTCACCGGTCTTGACCGGCAATGACGTGCCGAGTATCGGCTATTGCCAATTCATTTGTACAGTGCGCGCCAATGAAATGGGAAGTCCTACTGAATACCTCCGCGTGTCCGGACTCAATAGGCATCACCAGTGGCCCGCAGAACTTTCCCAGAAATTTTCACCGGGGCCGGTGCTCGACACCCGATCGTGATGGGGGTCACGTAGAAACCTCCAACTCTACCCGCGTAGAAATTTTGTACGGGTAGTCTGAAGGAACCTGCTCAGCACCACACACCGGGAGTGCCAGTGGCACGCGTCGTAGTCGACGTCATGCTCAAGCCGGAGATCCTCGACCCCCAGGGCCAGGCGGTCCAGCGTGCGCTGCCGCGCCTGGGTTTCACGGGGATCTCGGACGTCCGTCAGGGAAAGCGATTCGAGCTGGAAGTAGAGGGGCCGGTCGACGAGGCCGCGCTCGCCCGCATCCATGATCTGGCGGAATCCTTCCTCGCCAACACCGTGATCGAAGACTTCACCGTGAAGGTGGAGGAAGTAGCGGGGGCCGCCGAGTGACCGCTCGTATTGGCGTCGTCACTTTTCCGGGAAGTCTCGACGACCGTGACACCCGGCGCGCGATCACCCTCGCCGGCGCCGAACCCGTGGCCCTCTGGCACAAGGACAAGGACCTCAAGCAGGTCGACGCCGTGGTGCTGCCCGGCGGTTTCTCCTACGGCGACTATCTGCGTGCCGGGGCGATCTCCCGCTTCTCGCCGGTGATGGAGTCCGTCATCGAGCAGGCGAAGGCCGGTCTGCCAGTCCTCGGTATCTGCAACGGTTTCCAGGTCCTCACCGAGGCGCACCTGCTGCCCGGCGGGATGCTCGGCAACGACCACCTCCACTTCATCTGCCGCGACCAGAAGCTGCGGGTGGAGAACGCGGGGACGGCCTGGACCGGCGACTACCGCCAGGGCCAGGAGATCCACATCCCGCTGAAGAACATGGACGGCCGGTACGTCGCCGACGAGTACACGCTCGACAAGCTGGAGGCGGAGGGCCGGGTGGTCTTCCGCTACCTGGACATGAACCCCAACGGCTCGCTGCGCGACATCGCCGGCATCACCAACGAGGCCGGGAACGTCGTCGGCCTCATGCCGCACCCCGAGCACGCCGTCGAGCCGCTGATCGGAACCGGCCGCACCGACGGCCTCCCGTTCTTCACCTCGATCCTGAAGAAGCTGGTCAACGCATGAGCCGGACGCCTCTGGACACGGTCGACAACGCGGCCGCGACCCCCGACGTCGAGCTGCCCTGGGCCGAACTGGGCCTGAAGAAGGACGAGTACGAGCGCGTGGTCGAGATCCTCGGCCGCCGCCCGACCGGCGCCGAACTCGCCATGTACTCGGTCATGTGGTCCGAGCACTGCTCGTACAAGTCCTCCAAGGTCCACCTGCGCCAGTTCGGCGAGAAGGCGCCCCAGTCGGACGCCATGCTCGTCGGCATCGGTGAGAACGCCGGTGTGGTGGACGTCGGCCAGGGCTACGCGGTCACCTTCAAGGTCGAGTCGCACAACCACCCCTCCTACGTCGAGCCCTACCAGGGCGCGGCCACGGGCGTCGGCGGCATCGTGCGCGACATCATCGCCATGGGCGCCCGCCCGGTCGCGGTCGTGGACCCGCTGCGCTTCGGCGCCGCCGACCACCCCGACACCAAGCGCGTGCTGCCCGGCGTGGTCGCCGGCATCGGCGGCTACGGCAACTGCCTGGGCCTGCCCAACATCGGCGGCGAGGTCGTCTTCGACGCCTGCTACCAGGGCAACCCGCTGGTCAACGCCGGTGCCATCGGCGTCATGCGGCACGAGGACATCCACCTGGCCAAGGCGTCCGGCGCGGGCAACAAGGTCATCCTCTACGGCGCCCGCACCGGCGGCGACGGCATCGGCGGCGCGTCGATCCTGGCCTCGGAGACCTTCGACGACGCCAAGCCGTCGAAGCGTCCGGCTGTCCAGGTCGGCGACCCCTTCCAGGAGAAGCTCCTCATCGAGTGCACCCTGGAGGCGTTCAAGGAGAAGCTCGTCGTCGGCATCCAGGACCTCGGCGCGGCCGGGCTGTCCTGCGCCACCAGCGAGCTGGCCTCCAACGGCTCCGGCGGCATGCGCGTCACCCTGGACGACGTACCGCTGCGCGACTCCACGCTCTCGCCCGAGGAGATCCTCATGAGCGAGTCGCAGGAACGCATGTGCGCGGTGGTCGAGCCGGAGAAGGTCGCCCGCTTCCTGGAGATCTGCGAGAAGTGGGACGTCATCGCCACCGTCATCGGTGAGGTCACCGACGGCGACCGGCTGGAGATCTTCTGGCACGGCGGCAAGATCGTCGACGTCGACCCGCGCACCGTCGCCCACGACGGCCCGGTCTACGAGCGTCCCTACGCCCGCCCCGACTGGCAGGACGCCCTCCAGGCCGACGACGCGAACAAGCTGCCCCGCCCGGCCACGCCCGAGGAGCTGCGCGAGCAGGTCCTGAAGCTGGTCGCGTCGCCCAACCAGGCGTCGAAGAAGTGGATCACCTCGCAGTACGACCACTTCGTGCAGGGCAACACCGTCCTCGCCCAGCCGGAGGACTCCGGCATGATCCGCGTGGACGAGGAGACCGGCCTCGGCGTCGCCATCGCCACCGACGGCAACGGCCGCTACGCCAAGCTCGACCCGTACACCGGCGCGCAGCTCGCGCTGGCGGAGGCGTACCGGAACGTGGCGACGACCGGCGCCAAGCCGCTCGCCGTCTCCGACTGCCTGAACTTCGGCTCGCCCGAGGACCCGGCCGTGATGTGGCAGTTCGCAGAGGCCGTGCGCGGTCTGGCGGACGGCTGCCTCCAGCTCGGCACCCCGGTGACCGGCGGCAACGTCTCGCTGTACAACCAGACCGGCGAGGCCGCCATCCACCCGACCCCGGTGGTCGCGGTCCTCGGCGTCATCGACGACGTGGCCCGGCGCACCCCGGTCGCCTTCCAGGAGGAGGGCCAGCTCCTCTACCTGCTGGGCGACACCTCCGAGGAGTTCGGCGGCTCGGCCTGGTCCCAGGTCGTCCACGACCACCTCGGCGGGCTGCCCCCGAAGGTCGACCTCGAGCGCGAGCGGCTGCTGGCCGAGATCCTGATCTCCGCGTCCCGCGACGGCATGGTCGACTCCGCGCACGACCTGTCCGACGGCGGCCTCATCCAGGCCGTGGTCGAGTCGGCGCTGCTCGGTGACAAGGGCGCGCGGTTGATCGTCCCGGACGGTCTGGACGCGTTCACCTTCCTGCTGTCGGAGTCGGCGGGCCGCGCGCTCGTCGCCGTGCCGCGCTCGGAGGAGCTGCGCTTCACCGACATGTGCGGCGCGCGGGGCCTGCCGGCCACCCGGATCGGCGTCGTGGACGGTGACTCGGTGGACATTCAGGGCGAGTTCGCCCTGTCTCTGGCCGAGCTGCGCGAGGCGCACGAGAACACGATTCCGGCGCTGCTGGCGTGACGACCGCGGACGGCCCCCGCCCCACCCGGGCGGGGGTCGTCCCGGCATAGGGTCGCTCCATGCCTCCGGCCAAGAAGCGTGCCCGTAAGTACGACCCCCTCCGGACCCGTGCCGCCGTGCTCGCGCAGCTCGGTGCGGTGCGGGAGGCCGTGGAGGGGCTCGATCCCGGTCAACTCGCCCTGCCCACGCGGCGGGAGGGGATGACCGTGCGGGAGCTGGCCGAGCAGGTCGCCGCGTCCGTAGTCGCCGTGCGGCAGGCGGTGGAGCGGCCGGCCAAGTTCAAGCAGACGTTGCCGCTGGCGGAGTGGCCGCTGCGCAGGGCCGTCGCCTTCCCGCCCGTACCGCTCGATCTCGGTGGAGCCGAGGCCGATCTGCGTGCCCTGCTGGCCGACCATCCGGGCAGCCCGCTGGTGGACACCGGCGCGGGGGTGCTGCCGCTCAACGAGTACCTGGTCACCCGTGCCGTCGAGCTGGTCCTCGCAGCCGACGACCTGTCCGACGCGGTGCCCGGACTCGAGGTACCGCAGGACCGGCACGCCCTCGCCGCCGCGACCCGGCTGCTCGCCGACGCCCTCGCCGCGAAGGCGCCCGGGGGGTCCACCGAGGTGCGGGTGCCGCCGTACGCGGTGGTGCAGTGCGTCGAGGGGCTCCGGCACACACGGGGGACCCCGCCCAATGTGGTCGAGACCGGCCCGCTCACCTGGGTGCGTCTCGCCACCGGGCGTCTGACCTGGGCGGACGCCGTCGCACGGGCCGAGGTGAGCGCGAGCGGGGAGCGCGCCGACCTCTCCGGGCTGCTGCCACTCGGCGGATAGCGGGGAACCCCGGCGGCGCCGTGCGCGTCGGACCGGTATGGACCGGCACACGCAGCGCATGACACTGACCGTGGCCGCCGCGCTCGTACCGCTCGCGGTGGCCTGTGGGAACGACACCGCCGACACCGGCAGCGGCTCGGTGGCCCCACCGCCGAAGCTCACCGGCACCGACTGGCGGGTGGACAGCGTCACCGAGGGCGACACCACGCACCGCGCCCCCGCGGCCGCCCGCATCCGCATCGACGACGAGGGCCGGGCGACCGGCAACCTCGGCTGCAACACCTTCTCCGCGCCCACCACCATCGACGGCGGCCGGATCGACTTCGGCACCCTGCGCACGACCCGGATGGCCTGCGACGAACCCCGGATGACCTTCGAACGCGCGCTGACCCGCGCCCTCAACTCCGGTGCGCTGACCGCCCGTACCGACGACGGGGCGCTCACCCTCACCACGGGCAAGGGAGGTCGCGTCCAGCTCACGCCGAGCGCGGCCGAATGATGTGCGACAACTCACTCAGGACGGCCCCCAGGGGCCCCAGAAGCGCTCACCTGAGCCCCACCCACCGGCGAGCCGATGCAGGGACACCTCGCTGACCTGCGAAAACGCAGAATCACACAAGGTGATCACGAGTCCGCGTTCGGCGGGGGCCACATATCCCCAATTCGGCCCAGCGGTCGGCCTCGCCTACACTCGGGAATGTGCCACGTGGTGACGGTCGACTCAATCACGATCTGCTTCCCGGCGAAAAAGGCCCCCAGGACGCTTGCGGCGTCTTCGGTGTCTGGGCGCCGGGTGAAGAGGTCGCAAAGCTCACGTACTTCGGGCTCTACGCCCTCCAGCACCGGGGTCAGGAATCCGCGGGAATCGCGGTAAGCAATGGCTCCCAGATCCTCGTCTTCAAGGACATGGGCCTGGTCTCCCAGGTCTTCGACGAAACCTCGCTCGGTTCGCTCCAGGGTCATATCGCGGTCGGACACGCCCGCTACTCGACCACCGGCGCCTCCGTGTGGGAGAACGCCCAGCCGACGTTCCGCGCCACCGCGCACGGTTCGATCGCGCTCGGCCACAACGGCAACCTGGTCAACACCGCCCAGTTGGCGGAGATGGTCGCCGACCTGCCCAAGGACACCAACGGTCGTTCCACCCGGGTCGCGGCCACCAACGACACCGACCTGCTGACGGCACTCCTGGCCGCGCAGGTCGACGAGGACGGCAAGCCGCTGACCATCGAGGAGGCCGCCCACGCGGTGCTCCCCAAGGTCAAGGGCGCCTTCAGCCTCGTCTTCATGGACGAGCACACCCTCTACGCCGCCCGTGATCCGCAGGGCATCCGCCCGCTGGTCCTCGGCCGCCTCGAGCGCGGCTGGGTGGTCGCCTCCGAGTCCGCCGCGCTCGACATCTGCGGCGCGTCCTACGTCCGGGAGATCGAGCCGGGCGAGTTCATCGCCATCGACGAGAACGGCCTGCGCACCTCCCGGTTCGCGGAAGCGAAGCCCAAGGGCTGTGTCTTCGAGTACGTGTACCTGGCCCGCCCGGACACCGACATCGCCGGCCGGAACGTGTACCTGTCCCGCGTCGAGATGGGCCGCCGCCTGGCCAAGGAGGCGCCCGCGGAGGCCGACCTCGTCATAGCGACCCCGGAGTCCGGCACTCCGGCCGCGATCGGGTACGCCGAGGCGTCCGGCATCCCCTTCGGCAACGGTCTGGTGAAGAACGCCTACGTCGGCCGGACCTTCATCCAGCCCTCGCAGACGATCCGCCAGCTCGGCATCCGGCTGAAGCTGAACCCGCTCAAGGAAGTCATCAAGGGCAAGCGCCTGGTCGTCGTGGACGACTCCATCGTGCGCGGCAACACCCAGCGGGCCCTGGTCCGCATGCTGCGCGAGGCGGGCGCCGCCGAGGTCCACATCCGGATCTCCTCGCCCCCGGTGAAGTGGCCCTGCTTCTTCGGCATCGACTTCGCCACCCGCGCCGAGCTGATCGCCAACGGCATGACGATCGAGGAGATCGGCACCAGCCTGGGCGCCGACTCGCTCGCGTACATCTCCCTCGACGGCATGATCGAGGCGACCACCATCGCCAAGCCGGACCTGTGCCGCGCCTGCTTCGACGGTGAGTACCCGATGGACCTGCCCGACCCCGAACTGCTCGGCAAGCAGTTGCTGGAGACCGAGCTGGCGGCCGGGCCCGCCACCACCGCCGCGGCCGACGCCATCCGGCGTCCCTGAGCTGCGCCGTCCGAGCCGTACGACAGGAAAGTTCTCTCAAGCATGTCCTCTGAGACCACGGGCGCCAGCTACGCGAGCGCGGGCGTCGACATCGAGGCGGGCGACCGCGCCGTCGAACTGATGAAGGAGTGGGTGAAGAAGACCCGCCGTCCCGAGGTCCTGGGCGGCATCGGCGGCTTCGCCGGCCTCTTCGACGCCTCCGCCCTCAAGCGCTACGAGCGCCCGCTGCTGGCCTCCGCCACGGACGGGGTGGGTACCAAGGTCGACATCGCGCGCCGCCTCGGCGTGTACGACACCATCGGGCACGACCTGGTCGCCATGGTCATGGACGACATCGTGGTCTGCGGCGCCGAGCCGCTGTTCATGACCGACTACATCTGTGTCGGCAAGGTCCACCCCGAGCGGGTCGCCGCGATCGTCAAGGGCATCGCGGAGGGCTGTGTGCTCGCCGGGTGCGCCCTGGTGGGCGGCGAGACCGCCGAGCATCCCGGGCTGCTCGGCCCGGACGACTTCGACGTGGCCGGCGCCGGCACCGGCGTGGTGGAGGCCGACCGGCTGCTGGGCCCCGACCGCATCCGTTCCGGTGACGTGGTGATCGCCATGGCGTCCTCCGGGCTTCACTCCAACGGGTACTCCCTGGTCCGCCACGTCCTGCTGGAGCGGGCCGGGCTGGCGTTGGAGAGCGAGGTCGCGGAACTGGGCCGGACGCTCGGCGAGGAGCTGCTGGAGCCCACCAAGATCTACTCGCTGGACTGCCTGGCGCTGACCCGCACCACCGAGGTGCACGCCTTCTCGCACATCACCGGCGGCGGCCTCGCGGCCAACCTGGCCCGGGTGATCCCGGACGGGCTCTACGCCACCGTGGACCGCTCCACCTGGACGCCGGGCCCGGTCTTCGACCTGGTCGGCCGCAGCGGTGACGTGGCGCGGCTGGAGCTGGAGAAGACGCTGAACATGGGCGTCGGCATGATGGCCGTCGTCCCGGCGGAGTCCGCCGAGGCGGCGCTGACCACGCTGGCCGACCGGGGCGTCGAAGCCTGGGTGGCCGGCACCATCGCCGAGCGCGGCGAGCAGGAGAGCGCCGCCGGGCTCGTCGGCGACTACGCCGTCTAGCCGGTCCAGCCGGTCTGGCGCGGCCGCGGCCGCCCGCCGGCTTCCGGACAGCACAGAAGCCGGTCGGTGGCAGTGCCACCGACCGGTCTTCCGTTGCTCATTGCAAGGTGCTCAGTGCAAGGTCAAGCGCCACGACGGTGCTGTGAGGGACCGTCGTCCTCGTCCTCGTCGTCGTCCTCATAGAGGTCGGCGTAACGGGAGTAGAGGTCTTCCTCGTCGTCCTCATCGTCCTCGAACGGCTCGCTGTTCGGCGGCTGGTTCGAAGTTGATGCGCCCAGTTCACTGGCCAGACGCGACAGATCAGTCCCACCGCTGTTGTACTTCAGCTGGCGGGCGACCTTCGTCTGCTTGGCCTTGGCCCGGCCGCGCCCCATGGCTCGACCCCCTCGGTGACGGGGCTCAACGGCCCCAGAGTCTGACACGCGTTCATGATCCGAAACGGACTCCCCGTAGAGAGGCCGGTCCGTAGGGCTTCCACGGTACCTGAGCCCGCGCCCATACGGTACGTCGCCCGCAGCACGCGCGTGTGCACAGGACCCACGAGGAGCCCTGTCCTCGCTGGTCAATGGCGATTTTAACCACTTATCGGGGTACGACCCGCCGACGGAAGTGACAGTTCTCTCCAAGTTGCCCCCGGCGGGTACCGCCGGGGGCCGCAGGCGCCCACCCCGACGCGGGCCGGGCGCACCGCCGGCTCCGGGTCGGGGTGGGCGTTTCCCCGGCGTGTCGGTCAGCGCGCGGCGCGCGCGTCGGCCATCCGCTGTTCGGCGATCCGGTCGGCCGCCGCAGCGGGCGGAACCCCGTCCGCCTTCGCACGTGCGAAGATCGCCAGCGTGGTGTCGAAGATCTTCGCGGCCTTCGTCCGGCACCGCTCGAAGTCGAAGCCGTGCAGCTCGTCGGCGACCTGGATGACCCCGCCCGCGTTCACCACGTAGTCCGGCGCGTAGAGGATGCCCCGGTCCTGGAGGTCCTTCTCCACACCGGGGTGGGCGAGCTGGTTGTTGGCCGCGCCGCACACCACGGACGCGGTGAGCACCGGCACCGTGTGGTCGTCCAGCGCCCCGCCGAGCGCGCAGGGGGCGTAGATGTCGAGCCCCTCCAGCCGGATCAGCGTCTCGGTGTCCACGACCCGGCGCACGGCGGGGTGGGCCTCGACGATCCGGTCCACGGCTTCCGTGCGGACGTCGGTCACCACGACCTGGGCGCCCTCCTCGAGCAGGTGCCCGACCAGATGACGGCCGACCTTGCCGACGCCGGCGATGCCGACCACCCGGTCCCGCAGCGAGGGGTCGCCCCACAGGTGCTGGGCGGAGGCGCGCATGCCCTGGTAGACGCCGAAGGCGGTGAGCACCGAGGAGTCGCCCGCGCCGCCCTGCTCGGGGGAGCGCCCGGTGGTCCAGCGGCACTCGCGGGCCACCACGTCCATGTCGGCGACATAGGTCCCGACGTCGCACGCGGTGACGTAGCGGCCGCCGAGCGAGGCGACCATGCGGCCGTAGGCGAGCAGCAGCTCCTCCGTGCGGTCCCGCGCGGGGTCACCGATGATCACGGCCTTGCCGCCGCCGTGTTCGAGCCCGGCCATGGCGTTCTTGTACGACATCCCGCGCGCGAGCTGAAGCGCGTCGGCCACGGCCGCCGCCTCGTTCGGGTACGGGTGGAAGCGGGTTCCGCCGAGCGCGGGTCCCAGCGCGGTGGAGTGGATGGCGATGACGGCCTTCAGGCCGGTGGCGCGGTCCTGGCAGAGCACGACCTGCTCATGGCCGCCCTGGTCCGAGTGGAACAGGGTGTGCAGGACATCTGCGGTGACGCCGGTTACCTCGGTCACTGTGGTGACTCCTGTGTAAGAAGCGGCGGGCGGGGCCGGAGCCCCTGGGGGTTCCCCCACACTTTTGGTGGCGGGGGAGGCGGCGGGGTGCTGCCACGCGGCGGTTGGGCCGCACGGCTGAGAGTAGAGCCTGCGCCCGGCCCACGACCGGCGTCCGTGAAGGATCACCCACAGGTGCGACGCCCCGGCGGTGGCGTGGCACGATTTGCAGTGGTTTCGAGGTGACCCCTACGGGGAGGGAGCAGGCGTGGCCAAGGTGTCCTCGGTGGTCGTCCCCTACGCCGCCTACCTGCGCGTGTACGAGCCGCTGGCCGCCTTCCCGGAGCCGGAGCGCGATCACTGGGCCCGCTACGCCCGCCGCGCCGAGCGCCCCACCTACCAGGACGAGCTGCGCCGCTCGCTGGCCGACCTGCTGCCCACGCCGCCCGTCGCGGTGCCGGTGCACGAGAGCGCCGACGCGTTCGTGCTGGAGCGGGACGGCGTGGTCTGCGTCTGTCCCTGGCGCACCCGGCTGCGCGGCTGGCAGGCGCTGGCGGGCCTGGGCGAGGAGCTGCCCACCCCGGTGCTGGACGCGGTGCTGCCGCCCCTGGTGCGCGACCAGGCCGCCCAGGACTACGAGCGCTGGCTGGAGCGCAATCCCGAGGCGCGCCCCTGGATTCGCGGGGCGACCTGGCAGATCCCGCTGAACTGGTTCGTGCTGGTCGCCGACGAGGAGCGCCGCTTCGAGCCGCGCAGCGGCGAGACCCCGGCGCTGCTGCGCTACCGCACGCCGATGGTGCAGGCCCGGCGCCGGGTGGCGCGGGCGCTGCGCACGCTCAGGGACACGGTGCAGGACAGCCCGCTGATCGACGGTGTGCTGGACGTCGGCCGCTGGCTGGAGGAGTTCCACCCGCGCTCGGTGGTGGAGCTGGACTACGGCGGCCTGGTGCACGCCGTGCCGGCCGGGACGCTGGAAGAGGACCACTCGGCGGCGGACGTGGCCGCCGGCATCGACGCACTGCGCCGGGGCGACGAGAGCGCCGCGACCGGCGCCTACACCCGCCTGGCGTCCCGCTGGCGGTCGATCCGGGACCTGCGCTCGGCGAACTGAGCCCGTGCGGAGTGACGCACGTCACGGTCGAAATAGGCTCGAACAGCGTACGGTCTACGGAACTTGGACCGTTTGACGGGGCGTTGGCCTCGAACCGGGCTTTTGCCTCATTGGGTGATGGACGGCACTTACACGGCCCTTGCGTCTCTTGCCACTCCTCGTGCCAAAATAGGACAAGGAGTCCGGGGAGGACTCTGTCTGCCCATCTGTGCTCCACTATGGGTGGATTCTCCGCATTGCTAGCTTTGGGGGGTCTTGCGACTCCCGAGCGCCCATGTGACTGATCGTCACGTCGGCGTGACTGTCCGCTATGGCATGGTCCATCGGCTTCCGTCGTGGATGAACACCTGGGAGGGCAATTCCATCGGTTTGGCCGACGCGGCTGGACAGATGGTGTAGTTGTAGTGCCGAGGACAAGCCGTTCGTCCTATAACCGACTCGACTCGCGTCCGCCATTTCGGGCAACGCGGGTCAAGGTGCAGAATTTAGAGGAAAGAACCGAGAAGGTTCGGTTCTCCCGAGGAGGCCGCTCATGACCGCTCGCACCCCTGATGCCGAGCCGCTGCTGACCCCGGCTGAGGTCGCCACCATGTTCCGTGTCGACCCCAAGACGGTCACGCGGTGGGCGAAGGCCGGCAAGCTCACGTCGATCCGCACGCTCGGCGGGCATCGCCGCTACCGCGAGGCGGAGGTCCGCGCCCTGCTGGCGGGCATCCCGCAGCAGCGCAGCGAGGCCTGAACAACTGAATAACCGGGCAAAACGACCGGCCCCCCAACCGGCCGAAGCGCCCGAACCCTAGCTCCAAAACGACGCGGGCCTGCCCCAACAGGCCCCATGCCCACGCCGGACGAACTCCGAAGGCACGTGGCACCGGGTGCGTCATCGATCGCGCTGGACTCCGCCGGGTCCAGCGCGATCTTTTTTGTGCGCTCACGGGCGCCCTCGGGCCCGTGCGTGAGCGGCCTTGTCGGAGTCTGGGGAGGGCTGTGGGAAGCCCCGTGATGCACCCTCGGGGAGGGTGCAATTGCACATATTAAATTGACCTGTTGTAGGGCAGCGGTAAGAACCCGGGTTTCAAAAACTCATGCCGTGACTCCCGTCACACACCGAGACGCTTGTTGTCCCGCACACGGGTGCGCTATCGGCGCTCTCCCGTCTCACCGTCCCCTGTGGGAACGGGTGTTGGGGCGGGGGCGTCCATGGCCAGTCGCAGCAGACGGTGGCAGACGGGGCAGCGGCTCGTGCGGTGTCGGTAGGACGAGGCGGCCGCCAGGTGCGCCCTCAGGAGCGCCCGCGTCTCGTGCCGGGCCGATGCCGCCATACGCCACCTCCGCAGGCCGCACAGGGGAAACGGGGCCTTGTCATCTGGGTACCGGTGGGACGTGACCCCGTCAAGGGCGCCGGCGGGCGCCCAGGAACGGCGGAAGGGCCCCCGGAAATCCGGGGGCCCTTCTCCTTGCTGCGGTCCTGACGGGATTTGAACCCGCGGCCTCCACCTTGACAGGGTGGCGAGCACTCCAAACTGCTCCACAGGACCATCTGGTGCGGCGCTTCACTTCTGCGTTGCGCTGCGAGAAGGACTGTACAGGAGTCCGGGTGCCCGGGTCGAACTCACCCGGTGCGACCACTCGGTTACGGTACGGCGGCGTCGATCGCCTTCACGATCCGCTTGTCGGAGACGGCGTACGCGGTGCCCAGCGCGTGGGCGAAATAGCTGACCCGCAGCTCCTCCAGCATCCAGCGGATGTCCAGCACCCGCCGGGGCACCGGCCGCCCCTGGGGAAGCTGCTCCAGCAGCCAGGCGTACTCGTCCCGCATCTCGTGCACCTTCTGCATACGGGTGGTGTCCCGCTGGACGTTGCTCGGCATCTGCTGCAGACGCCGGTCGGCGGCCACCACGTACCGCATCAGATCCGGCAGCCGCGCGATCCCCGCCCAGGTCACGAAGCCGGGCTTCACCAGCGCGTCCAACTGCTGCCGTACGTCGGTGAGGTTGGCCAGCAGCACGGGGCTGGAGACCGACTTCAGGCGCCGTTCGCACGCCTGCCAGGCGGCCAGCACCTGCTGCACCTGGCCCACCGCACGCACGGTGGTGTCCACGATGTCGGCCCGCACCTTGTCGTAGAGCTTCCGGTACGACTCCTCGTCCCACACCGGGCCGCCGAAGTCCGCGATCAGCTTGTCGGCCGCGGCCATCGCGCAGTCGTCGAACAGCGCCTGCACCGAACCGTGCGGGTTGGCGGAGAGGGCGAGCTTCTGCGCGTTCGTCAGCTTCTCGGACGCGAACTTCGCCGGGTTCACCGGGATGTTGCGCAGGATCAGCCGGCGCACGCCCTTCCACATCGCCTCGGCCTGCTCCTCCTCGGTGTCGAAGAGGCGGACCGAGACGGTGTCGCCGTCGTCCACCAGCGCCGGGTACGCCTTCACCGGCTGGCCGGCCCGGCGGGTCTCGAAGACCCGGCTGAGGGTGCCGATGGACCAGTCGGTCAGGCCCGAGCGCTCCAGCGAGGGGCCGCCCTGCCGGGACGCGGTGGCGGCGGCCGCCTGGGAGATGGCCTTACGGGCCTTGGGGCGCAACTGGAGCTTGAGCGCCTCCAGGTCCTTGTCCTCGGCCAGCTTGCGGCGCCGCTCGTCCACGATCCGGAAGGTGACCTTCAAGTGGTCCGGGACCTTCGACCAGTCGAAGTCCTCGGCCTCGAAGGGCACGCCCACCATGCGCTTCAGCTCGCGCGCCATGGTCGTCGTCAGCGGCTCCTGGAGGGGGACCGCCCGCTCGAGGAACTTCTTGGCGTAGTTCGGCGCGGGGACGTAGTTGCGGCGGATCGGCTTGGGCAGCGAGCGGATCAGCTCGGTGACGACGTCCTCGCGCAGGCCCGGGATCTGCCAGTCGAAGCCCTCGTCGGTGACCTGGTTGAGCACCTGGAGCGGGATGTGCACGGTCACACCGTCGGCGTCCGCGCCCGGCTCGAACTGGTAGGTCACCCGGAACTTCAGCTCGCCCTGGCGCCAACTGTCGGGATAGTCGGCCTTGGTGACCGCCTCCGCCGACTCCCGGATGAGCATCTCCCGCTCGAAGTCGAGGTATTCGGGCTGCTCCTGCCGTTTCCGCTTCCACCAGGAGTCGAAGTGGGCGCCGGAGACGACGTGTTCGGGAACCCGCTGGTCGTAGAAGTCGAACAGTGTCTCGTCGTCCACCACGATGTCCCGGCGCCGCGCCCGGTGCTCCAGCTCCTCGACCTCGCTGAGCAGCTTGCGGTTGTCGGCGAAGAACTTGTGGTGGGTGCGCCAGTCGCCCTCGACCAGGGCGTTGCGGATGAACAGCTCGCGGGAGATCTCGGGGTCGATCCGCCCGTAGTTCACCTTGCGCTGGGCGACGATCGGCACGCCGTACAGCGTCACCTTCTCGTACGCCATCACGGCCGCCTGGTCCTTCTCCCAGTGCGGTTCGCTGTACGTGCGCTTCAGCAGGTGCTCCGCGAGCGGCTCGACCCACTCCGGCTCGATCTTGGCGTTGACGCGTGCCCACAGCCGGGAGGTCTCCACCAGCTCGGCGGACATCAGGAACTTGGGCTGCTTCTTGAACAGCGAGGAACCGGGGAACACCGCGAACTTGGCGTTGCGGGCGCCCAGGTACTCGTTCTTGTTGCCGTCCTTCACGTCCTTCATCCCGATGTGGGAGAGCAGGCCCGCGAGGAGGGAGACATGGACGCGGTCGGCGGGGGCGTCGTCCTCGTTCAGATGGATGTCCATCTGCTTGGCGACCGTGCGGAGCTGGAGGTAGATGTCCTGCCACTCCCGCACCCGCAGGAAGTTGAGGTACTCCTGCTTGCACATCCGGCGGAACGAGGAGGAGCCGCGCTCCTTCTGCTGCTCGCGCAGGTACCGCCAGAGGTTGAGGTAGGCGAGGAAGTCGCTGGTCTCGTCGCGGAAGCGGGCGTGCTGCTGGTCGGCCTGGGTCTGCTTGTCGGCCGGGCGCTCGCGCGGGTCCTGGATGGACAGGGCGGCGGCGATGACCATGACCTCCCGGACACAGCCGTTCTTCGCGGCCTCCAGCACCATCCGCGCCAGGCGGGGGTCGACCGGCAACTGGGCGAGCTTGCGGCCGGTGTCGGTGAGCCGCTTGCGCGGGTCCTTCTGCGCCGGGTCGAGGGCGTGCAGCTCCTGGAGCAACTGGACGCCGTCGCGGATGTTGCGGTGGTCCGGCGGGTCGATGAAGGGGAACTTCTCGATGTCGCCGAGGCCGGCCGCGGTCATCTGGAGGATGACGGAGGCGAGGTTGGTGCGCAGGATCTCGGCGTCGGTGAACTCCGGCCGGGCGAGGAAGTCGTCCTCGCTGTACAGCCGGATACAGATGCCGTCGGAGGTACGGCCGCAGCGGCCCTTGCGCTGGTTGGCGCTGGCCTGCGAGACCGGCTCGATGGGCAGCCGCTGGACCTTGGTGCGGTGGCTGTAGCGGCTGATCCGGGCGAAGCCGGGGTCGATCACGTACTTGATGCCGGGCACGGTCAGCGAGGTCTCGGCGACGTTGGTCGCCAGCACGATCCGGCGCCCGGAGTGCTGCTGGAAGACCCGGTGCTGCTCGGCGTGGGAGAGCCGCGCGTACAGCGGCAGCACCTCGGTCGAGCGGTACTTCTTCTTCTCCAGAGCGTCCGCGGTGTCCCGGATCTCCCGCTCGCCGGAGAGGAAGACGAGGACGTCGCCGGGGCCCTCGGCCATCAGTTCCTCGACGGCGTCGGTGATCGCGGTGATCTGGTCCCGGTCGGCGTCGGAGGAGTCCTCCTCCAGCAGCGGCCGGTAGCGCACCTCCACCGGGTACGTCCGCCCGCTGACCTCGATGATCGGGGCGTCCCCGAAGTGCCGGGAGAACCGCTCCGGGTCGATGGTCGCCGAGGTGATGACGACCTTCAGGTCGGGCCGCTTGGGCAGCAACTGGGCGAGGTAGCCCAGCAGGAAGTCGATGTTGAGGGACCGCTCGTGGGCCTCGTCGATGATGATCGTGTCGTACGCGCGCAGCTCGCGGTCGTTCTGGATCTCCGCGAGCAGGATGCCGTCGGTCATCAGCTTGATGAAGGTGGCGTCCGGGTTCACCTGGTCGGTGAAGCGGACCTTCCAGCCGACGGTCTCGCCGAGCGGGGTGTGCAGCTCGTCGGCGACGCGCTCCGCGACCGTGCGCGCGGCGATCCGGCGGGGCTGGGTGTGCCCGATCATCCCGCGCAGGCCCCGGCCCAGCTCCACGCAGATCTTGGGGATCTGCGTGGTCTTCCCGGAGCCGGTCTCGCCGGCCACGATGACGACCTGATGATCGCGGATGGCCGCCGCGATCTCGTCCTTCTTCTGGCTGACCGGAAGCTGCGGGGGATAGCTGACCGAAGGCACACGCGAGCGCCGTTCGGCCATGCGGGAGGCGGCCTTGTCGACCTCGCCCTCCAGCTCGGTCAGCACGGCGGCACGCGCCTCCGGCTTACGGATCTTGCGTGCGCCTTCGAGCCTGCGCCCGAGCCGGTGCGCGTCACGCAGCGACAGCTCGGTCAGACGGGAGGCGAGAGACCCCAAGGCGGGGGCGGGATGCGTAGACATACGCGATCCAGGATCTCACCTCGGGGAAATTCCGCGCGAACGAATTGACGCGGGGGTCCGCCGCGCGGGACGCCGGGGGTCAGCAGGAGTTCAGGCCGAGCCGGAAGCCCGACTTGTACCCGTTCTTGAATCCCTGCTGGTAGTCGCGGTGCGGGTCCTTCAGCGAGAAGCCCTTGCCGTCCTGGTGGTCACCGTGGTGGTGATGGCAGTGACGGCCGTCGCGGTACCCGGACTTGAACCCGTCCCGGAACCCACGCTGGTAGTCCCCTTGGGACGTGGGCGCCTTGGTCGTCGTACTGACGTGGGACTGAGTGGGCGCCGCCGAGGCTGCCTGCTGGAAGCCCATCGGAGCGAGGACGACGCCGGCGGCCATGAAGACCGAACACAGGGCAGCCGTCCGTTTTCTGTTCGTGGCGGGCATGGAACGCCCCCTTGGGTTATTTCCCCACGAATGGATGCTTTTCACTCTAGTCCTGCGCCACTTGGCTGCAACCGCGCTCCGAAGGACCCGGAAACGCAAGAACCCCCTCCAGGAACTGGAGGGGGTTCGGGCCCGGATCGGGCGGTTGTGGCTGGGGCCGGGGTCGAACCGGCGACCTATCGCTTTTCAGGCGATCGCTCGTACCAACTGAGCTACCCAGCCACGAGGTTTCACGTGAAACCTCAGCGGTCCTGACGGGATTTGAACCCGCGGCCTCCACCTTGACAGGGTGGCGAGCACTCCAAACTGCTCCACAGGACCAGGCGCTGTACGACAGTGTCGCACAAGGTTGCGGGTCCTCCCAACGCGTTTCCCACCGGGGTGAGGTGCGCATCTGTCGGGCTGACGTCGCTGGAGAAGCGTATCAGAGCAGGGGCGGTGCTCCGTACCGCGCTTTTCGGGGCGGGCGGGGCCCGGACGTGGGGAAACACGAAGGCCCGCCCTGGATCAGGGCGGGCCTTCATGACAAGTCCGCTGTGGTGCCCCCAACGGGATTCGAACCCGTGCTACCGCCTTGAAAGGGCGGCGTCCTAGGCCGCTAGACGATGAGGGCTATCGGCCCGCCTGGGCGCCGCATCGCGGCGCGTCGGGGACGTCTGCAGCATAGGGGATCGTGAGCGGTATGGGCAAAACCCTTCGCCGTCAGGAGGGGGCCGGGCTGGGGATTCAGTGCTTCACCAGATGCCGGCTGACCTCGGCCGTGGTCCGTCCGAGCCCGCCCAGCTCGATCGCGTCCCATGCCTGGAGCTGCCGGGTGTCCCGGTCCAGATAGAGCACCGACGCCTCGATCGGCGCCGGGTACTGGCCCTCCACCGCACGCAGTCCGCTGCCCCCGGTGGAGCCCTCGCGGCGCAGCCGGGTGCCCAGCGGGAGGATCTTCGTGCCCTGGGTGTGCAGATGCCCGCAGAGCGCCAGCGGCACCGTGCCGTCGGTCTCGGCGGCGGCCACCGGTTCGTGCGCCACCGCGATGTCCACCGGGGTGCCCTTGGCCTTCTGGTCCCGCAGCGCCGAGGCGAGCCGGGCGCCCGCGAGCCGCTCCGCCGCGTCACCGCCGGTCGCCTGGGAGCGGTCGGGGGTGAACTGGGGGTCGCCGGTGCCCGCGAAGCGCACCCCGGCGATCGTCTCGGCCCGGCCGTCGTCCAGCACGTGCGCGTTCTTGATGCCCGCCAGGTAGCGCTGGGTGGCGCGCGAGTCGTGGTTGCCCCGGACCCAGACGTACGGCACGCCCAGGTCCTTCACCGGGTCCAGGAAGCCGTTCTCCGCCGAGGTGCCGTGGTCCATGGTGTCGCCGGAGTCGACGATCACGTCCACCTTGTACTGGTCCACCAGCGAGCCGATGATCTTCCACGCGGCCGGGTTGAGGTGGATGTCGGAGACGTGCAGGACCCGGATCGTGGAGGGGTCGGGCTGGTAGGCGGGGAGCGTGGAGGCGACGTCGTACAGCTTGGTCACGTTGGTCACCAGGCGGGCCAGCTCCTGCTGGTAGACGTCGAAGTCGGTGACGATGCTGCGGGCGTTGCCCACCACGGACGGCGCCGAGGAGAGCAGGCCGGAGAACTTCGGCTCCAGCACCGACTTCGGGTTCCAGGTGGCCCACGCCGACACCCCGGAGGCCGCGAGCAGCGCGAGGGCGAGACCGCCGGCCGCGAGCGCGGGGCGCGGGCGGCGGTAGACGGCGAGACCGAGCGCGGTGGCGCCGGTGACGACGGCCACGCACGAGCGCACCGCGAGGCCGAGCGTGCCGCGCTCGACGTCACGGGCCACCTCGTCCTGGAGGCCGGACAGCCGCTCGGGGTGGTCGACCAGCGCCTGTGCGCGTCCCGGGTCGAGCTGGTCCACGTCGACGTCCAGCCGGACGGGCGCGACATGGCTGTCCAGGGTCAGCGCGCCGAGCGGGGAGACGTTGACCTTGGTGCCGCCGCTGAGCGAGGGCCGCAGGGCCATGGTGGTGTCCATCGGGCCGACCGGGGTCCGGACGCTGCCGACGACCAGCAGGCCCAGCCAGGCCCCCACGAGGACGACACCCATCAGGCCGAACGCCCTCAGCCACCGGCCGCTGCCCGGCCGGCGCGGCAGATGCCACCACTTCCGGTCGCGGGGCGGGTCCGGGACGGAAGCGGCGGGGACTTGGGGCATTGGAGCCGTATGCCCGTACGCACGCCCGGATATGCGGGGCGCCCGGTCAGCCCCAGCCCAGTTCGTGCAGACGGGCGTCCTCGATGCCGAAATGGTGGGCGACCTCATGGATGACGGTGACGGCCACCTCGTGGACCACCTCCTCGGCGGTCCCGCAGTACCGCAGGGTGGGGCCCATGTAGATGCTGATGCGGTCCGGGAGGACCCCGGCGTACCACTCGCCGCGCTCGGTGAGCGGGGTGCCCTCGTACAGGCCGAGCAGTTCGGGGTCGTCGGCGGAGGGTTCGTCCTCCACGAAGACGGCCACGTTGTCCATGACCCGCGTCAGTTCCGGCGGGATCCGGTCCAGGGCCTCGCTCACCAGCTCTTCGAACCTGTCGCGTGTCATCTCCAGCACAGGGCCATTGTCGGCCAAACGCGCCGGGAGCGGGGGGTGTACGCGCGGTCCGCCGCGCTCCGGCGGGCTCGGAACGGCCGCGTGTCCTCCTGCGGGCGGCGGGAGTTGGGCAGGGTGCTCCCGTTCCCCGCTGTCGGAGGTGGCCGTCGTGCGCCGCTTGTACGTACCTGTCCGTCTGGTCGTCGCGGTGCTGACCGCGGCCGCCGCCTCCGGCTGTGTGCACGTCGGTGACGACGCGGGCCCCCGCCGTGCCCCGCACTCCGCCGCCCAGCGGGAGGGCGCGGACTCCGGGGGCGGGCCGGTGTCCCGCGGCGGTGGGGTCGAGGCGGACGACGAGGACGAGGGCGACGGCAAGCACGGACGCGGCGGCAAGAAGAAGAAGCACGGGGAGTCGGCCTCCGCCTCGGCGGACGAGCGGGAGCCGCGCGAGGGTTCGGCGGCGCCGTCCAAGCCCGGGCAGACGGTGCGACCCGGGGAGCCGGTGCCGACCGGGGAGCCGACACCGCCCCCGGTGACCTCCGCGCCGCCCGAGCCGCCCGCGTCGACCCCGCCGCCGCCGGACACCGAGCCGCCGTCGGCCGAGCCGTCGTCCTCGGCCCACGAGGACCCCGCCCCGCAGCTCGGCGGACGGGCTCCGATGTGAGTCCCGGAGGGCGCCATACCGGCGCTGACGAGCGGGTTTGCCTTCCGGGGTGGGGGGTGCGTATGGTGGTAGATCGTTTGATCCCATTTGCCCGGCGCCATCGCAGAGCGCGCCGTGTGGCGCGTACTCTCCTTTGCCGTGACGGACCGCATTGAGGCGGTTGTGTTGTGCGAATCACGGAGTTGACGGGCGCGTGCCGAGAGACTCCGGAAGGTTTCGCATTCGCATGTCCGTTTCCATTACTGACCAGTTCGTCGCGCCCGAGGACGGGGACACCCCCGTCGACGAGACGAACGAGGTCACCGCTGTCGTCGAGGCCGACGACACCACCGACACCACCCCCGAGCTCACCTTCGCCGACCTCGGTCTGCCCGAGGGCATCGTGCGCAAGCTCGCGCAGAACGGTGTCACCACCCCGTTCCCGATCCAGGCCGCGACCATCCCGGACGCCCTGGCCCGCAAGGACATCCTCGGCCGCGGCCGCACCGGCTCCGGCAAGACCCTCTCCTTCGGTCTGCCCACCCTGGCCACGCTGGCCGGCGGCCGCACCGAGAAGAAGCGCCCGCGCGCCGTCATCCTGACGCCGACCCGCGAGCTGGCGATGCAGGTCGCCGACGCCCTCCAGCCCTACGGCGACGTGCTCGGCCTGAAGATGAAGGTCGTCTGCGGCGGTACCTCGATGGGCAACCAGATCTACGCCCTCGAGCGCGGCGTCGACGTCCTCGTCGCCACCCCGGGCCGCCTGCGCGACATCATCAACCGCGGCGCCTGCTCGCTGGAGGACGTCCAGATCGCGGTCCTCGACGAGGCCGACCAGATGTCCGACCTGGGCTTCCTGCCCGAGGTCACCGAGCTGCTCGACCAGGTCCCGGCCGGCGGTCAGCGCATGCTGTTCTCCGCGACCATGGAGAACGAGATCTCCACGCTGGTCAAGCGCTACCTGACCAACCCGGTCACGCACGAGGTCGACAGCGCCCAGGGCAACGTCACGACCATGTCGCACCACATCCTCATCGTGAAGCCCAAGGACAAGGCGCCGGTCACCGCCGCGATCGCCTCCCGCAAGGGCCGCACGATCATCTTCGTCCGCACCCAGCTCGGCGCCGACCGCATCGCCGAGCAGCTCCGCGAGTCCGGCGTGAAGGCCGACGCGCTGCACGGCGGCATGACCCAGGGCGCGCGTACGCGGACGCTGGCCGACTTCAAGGACGGCTACGTCAACGCGCTCGTCGCCACCGACGTCGCCGCGCGCGGCATCCACGTCGACGGCATCGACCTGGTCCTCAACGTCGACCCGGCGGGCGACCACAAGGACTACCTGCACCGCTCCGGCCGTACCGCCCGCGCGGGCCGCTCCGGCACCGTCGTCTCGCTGTCGCTGCCGCACCAGCGCCGTCAGATCTTCCGGCTGATGGAGGACGCGGGCGTCGACGCCGCGCGCCACATCATCCAGGGGGCCGGCGCCTTCGAGCCCGAGGTCGCCGAGATCACCGGCGCCCGGTCCATGACCGAGGTGCAGGCCGAGTCCGCGGGCAACGCCGCGCAGCAGGCCGAGCGCGAGGTCGCCGGGCTGGTCAAGGAGCTGGAGCGGGCCCAGCGCCGCGCCGGTGAGCTGCGCGAGGAGGCCGACCGCCTGGTGGCGCGGGTCGCCCGCGAGCGTGGCGAGGACCCGGAGGCCGCCGTGGCCGAGGCGCAGGCTTCGGCCGAGCAGGCCGTGGCCGAGGCGACCGCCGAGGCGGAGCGTCCGGCCGCCCGCGAGACCGAGCGCGACGAGCGCCCGGCGGGCCGCCGTTCCTTCGACCGCGACCGTGGCGAGCGCCGCGACGACCGTGGTGGCCGTGGCTTCGAGCGTCGTGACGACCGTGGCGGCCGTTCCTTCGAGCGCCGCGACGACCGTGGCGGCTTCCGCCGTGACGACCGCGGTGGCGAGCGCCGTCCGTTCAACCAGGACCGGGGCGACCGGGGTTTCGAGCGCCGCGATGACCGCGGTGGCCGTTCCTTCGAGCGCCGTGACGACCGTGGCGGCCGTTCCTTCGAGCGCCGCGACGAGCGTGGCGGCGAGCGTCGTGACGACCGCGGTGGCGAGCGCCGTCCGTTCAACCAGGACCGGGGCGACCGGGGTTTCGAGCGACGTGACGACCGCGGTGGCCGTTCCTTCGAGCGCCGTGACGACCGTGGTGGCTTCCGCCGCGACGACCGTGGCGGTCACCGGGGCAGCGACCGTCCGTTCAACCGTGAGCGCCGCGACGACCGTCCGGGCTTCCGCTCCGGCGGCCACGAGCGTCCCTACGGCCGCCGTGACGAGCACCGCGGCACCGGCGGCTCGTCCTCCTTCGGCCGGCGCGACGACAAGCCCCGCTGGAAGCGCAACGGCTGACACCCAGTGAGCTGACGAAGGGCCCGTACGGATCTCCGTACGGGCCCTTCGGGTTTCCCGGTGATGTCCTGGTGGTTTCCGGCCATCGAGTGGCGCATGTCACGTCTGCGCCCAGGGAATTGCTGGGGGCATGACAGACGACACGAAAGTCAGCGGGGAGTCCGGCGGCCTGTCCGACGAGGAGCGACTCGCCCAGCTCGGCTACACCCAGGTCCTGGCCCGCCGGATGTCGGCGTTCTCCAACTACGCCGTCTCCTTCACGATCATCTCGGTGCTGTCCGGCTGCCTCACGCTGTATCTGTTCGGCATGGTGACCGGCGGGCCCGCCGTGATCACCTGGGGCTGGGTGGCCGTCGGCCTGATGACGCTGTTCGTCGGCCTGTCGATGGCCGAGATCTGTTCCGCCTACCCGACCTCGGCCGGGCTGTACTTCTGGGCGCACCGGCTCGCGCCCCCGCGTTCGGCGGCGGCCTGGGCGTGGTTCACCGGGTGGTTCAACGTGCTCGGCCAGGTGGCGGTGACGGCGGGCATCGACTTCGGCGCGGCGTCCTTCCTCGGGGCCTGGCTGAACCTCCAGTTCGGCTTCCGGGTGACGCCCGGCCGTACCGTCCTGCTCTTCGCCGCGATCCTGCTGCTGCACGGCCTGCTGAACACCTTCGGGGTGCGGATCGTCGCCCTGCTGAACAGCGTGAGCGTGTGGTGGCACGTGGGCGGTGTCGCGGTCATCGTCGGTGCGCTCGCCTTCCTGCCCGACCACCACCAGTCGGCGGCCTTCGTGTTCACCCAGTTCGTCAACGAGACGGGCTGGGGCAGTGGCTTCTACGTCGTGCTGCTCGGCCTCCTCATGGCGCAGTACACCTTCACCGGCTACGACGCCTCCGCCCACATGACCGAGGAGACCCACGACGCGGCGACCGCCGGCCCGAAGGGCATCGTCCGCTCCATCTGGACCTCCTGGATCGCGGGCTTCGTCCTGCTGCTGGGCTTCACCTTCGCCATCCAGTCCTACGACGGCGCGCTGAACTCCCCGACCGGCGCGCCCCCGGCGCAGATCCTCCTGGACGCGCTCGGCGCCACGACCGGCAAGCTGCTCCTGCTCGTGGTGATCGGCGCCCAGCTCTTCTGCGGGATGGCCTCGGTGACGGCCAACAGCCGCATGATCTACGCCTTCTCGCGGGACGGGGCGCTCCCGTTCTCCCGCGTCTGGCACACGGTCAGCCCCCGCACCCGGACCCCGGTCGCGGCGGTCTGGCTGGCCGCCCTGGGCGCGCTCGTCCTCGGCCTGCCGTACCTCATCAACTCCACGGCGTACGCGGCCGTGACGTCCATCGCGGTGATCGGGCTCTACATCGCCTACGTCATCCCGACCCTGCTGCGCGTCCGCAAGGGCGCCGCGTTCCAGCGGGGGCCGTGGCACCTGGGCCGCTGGTCGCTCCCGATCGGCGTGGTCTCGGTCGTCTGGGTCGTCCTGATCACGGTCCTCTTCATGCTCCCCCAGGTCTCCCCGGTCACCTGGGAGACCTTCAACTACGCCCCGGTCGCCGTCCTCGTCGTCCTCGGCTTCGCCGCCGCCTGGTGGCTCGCCTCCGCCCGCCACTGGTTCCTCCGCGACTGACCGACGCGGCCGTGTCCCCGATACCCGATCGGAGACACGGCCACCGCCAGCTATGCTCGGACAGGCAACACCGCCCTGGGCCCTTAGCTCAATTGGCAGAGCAGTGGACTTTTAATCCATTGGTTGTGGGTTCGAGTCCCACAGGGCCTACGCGAACGCCCCCAGCTCGACCACGTGTTGAGCTGGGGGCGCGTCCGTTTTGCCCGGTTCCGGCCGCGGGGTGCTCGTCCGTCGCCTCGGGTGTGGACAGCGGTGAGAGGCCCGGACGCGTCCCACCCCATGATCGAAACGTTGCCCTCCCGGTGAATCAATAGCTGTTCCCGCGAACTGAGTTTTCAAGGGAACGCGCCGACAGATTATTTACCGCAATAGCCGGGGTGAGGTTCTTCACCGAACACGGGCCGCTGCGGCGTGCTACTGTCGATCTCAGTTGCAGTTGTGGTTCCCAAAACTTCCTTTGCGGGTGGGGTAATCATCGCGGCGACACGCGGTCCGCACAGTGCGTACCGCGATGCACTGCCCCGAAGGAGATATGACATGGCTACTGGCACCGTGAAGTGGTTCAACGCGGAAAAGGGCTTCGGCTTCATCGAGCAGGACGGCGGCGGCGCCGACGTCTTCGCCCACTACTCGAACATCGCCGCCCAGGGCTTCCGTGAGCTGCTCGAAGGCCAGAAGGTGTCCTTCGACATCGCGCAGGGCCAGAAGGGCCCGACGGCCGAGAACATCGTCCTCGCCTGACGCCGCGCGCACTTTGTAGCTGGGGCCCGCATCCTTCGGGGTGCGGGCCCCAGCTACTTGCATTTTCCGCAGCGCTTTTCCGCTGCGCTCCACCGGCTCATTCTTGCAATTACCCGTGCGGCTCAGTGCTGCGGGAATTCCTTGAGATGTGCCGAATCAAGGAAGGTTCCGCATGAACCGCACACGCACGAACGACCGCTTTAATCGCCCCCGTTACGGGAATAACGGCTCCGGCCGCCGGCCCGCCGCGCTTCAGGGGGAGTTCGCTCTCCCCCGGACGATCACCCCGGCGCTTCCCGCCGTGGAGGATTTCGCCGATCTGGACATGCCACGGGAGTTGCTGGCCGCGCTCGGCTCGCAGGGCGTGACCGTGCCGTTCCCGATCCAGGCCGCGACCCTGCCGAACTCCCTCGCGGGCCGGGACGTGTTGGGCCGTGGCCGCACCGGTTCCGGCAAGACCCTCGCCTTCGGGCTCGCGCTGCTGGCCCGGACCGCCGGGCGGCGCGCCGAGGCCCGGCAGCCGCTGGGGCTGGTCCTCGTACCGACGCGTGAGCTGGCGCAGCAGGTCACCGACGCGCTCGCCCCGTACGCCCGTTCCGTGAAGCTGCGGCTGGCCACGGTCGTGGGCGGCATGTCGATCGGCCGGCAGGCGAGCGCGCTGCGCGGTGGCGCCGAGGTCGTCGTCGCCACGCCGGGGCGCCTCAAGGACCTCATCGACCGGGGCGAATGCCGGCTGGACCAGGTCTGTGTCACCGTCCTCGACGAGGCCGACCAGATGGCCGACATGGGGTTCATGCCCCAGGTCACGGCCCTCCTCGACCAGGTGCGCCCGGACGGTCAGCGCATGCTGTTCTCCGCGACGCTCGACCGCAACGTCGACCTGCTGGTGCGCCGCTACCTCAGCGACCCCGTGGTGCACTCCGTCGACCCCTCGGCCGGGGCGGTCACGACGATGGAGCACCACGTGCTGCACGTCCACGGCGCGGACAAGCACGCGGCCACCACCGAGATCGCCGCCCGTGACGGCCGCGTGATCATGTTCCTCGACACCAAGCACGCCGTCGACCGCCTCACCGAGCACCTGCTGAGCAGCGGGGTACGGGCCGCGGCCCTGCACGGCGGGAAGTCGCAGCCGCAGCGCACCCGCACCCTGGCGCAGTTCAAGACCGGGCACGTCAACGTGCTGGTGGCGACCAATGTCGCGGCGCGTGGCATCCACGTCGACAACCTCGACCTCGTCGTCAACGTCGATCCTCCGACCGACCACAAGGACTACCTCCACCGCGGCGGCCGCACCGCCCGCGCGGGCGAGTCCGGCAGCGTCGTCACCCTGGTCACCCCGAGCCAGCGCCGCGGCATGACCCGCCTCATGTCGGACGCCGGAATCCGGCCGCAGACCACCCAGGTCCGCTCGGGCGACGAGACCCTCAGCCGGATCACCGGAGCCCAAGCCCCGACCGGCATCCCGGTCGTCATCACCGCACCGGTGGCCGAACGCCCCAAGAAGCGCAGGGCCCCCTCACGCGGCCGGCGCCGCCCCGTCCCGGCGGCCCGTCGCGCACCCGGACGGCAGTCCGCCGACGGCACGGCAGCATAGGACCCTGGTGCTGAACCACGTCACCGAGGTCGGCCCCGTCTTCCCTTCTCCCTGTGAGGCATCATGCGCTGTGTCATCGCACGTTTCCCGTTCGAACTGACCAAGAACGGCGTGCTGGAATCGATGAAGGGCGTCAAGCCCGAGCCGGTCACCGCCGAGTCCGTGATCATCGGCCGCCGCCACTACCCCGCCAAGCAGGTCGGCGAGGTCATCACCCGTCAGGACCGGCGCGATTTCAGCGCCGGTGAGGTGCTGCGGGCCATGGCCCGGCTCGGCTTCACCTGCCGCACGGTTCCCGAGGCCGCCCCCGCACCTGCCGAAAGCCCGCTGGACCGGGCGTCCGCGATGCTCGGCAGTTCCCTGACCGTCTGACCGGCGGGAGGGGCGCGAGCCCACCAACACACTGAGGGCCCGACCGGCGCGCGCCGGTCGGGCCCTCAGTGTGTTCCGTGCCGTTCCCGGCGCGGGGGCGGGACTGCGGGTCAGTGGTCGGAGTAGCTGAAGTCGCCCATGGTCCAGGCGGTGACGTCCTCGATGGCGACGCGGTACATCCCGCCCGTCATCGGGATGCCCACGGTGCCCTGAAGGATGCGGGCGACGTGGAAGTGCAGGTGCGTGGGTTTCCCGTCCCGTTTCGCGGGGGCGTCGAAGACGGCGCAGAACTCGCCCAGATGGGTGGAATCCCGCAGCACTTCGGACACCCTTCGCCGCCACATGGCTTCGGGAGCCAGTCGACCGGTGATGACAGCACCACTGGTGACCACGGTGAGGGACATCTGATTGCTCTGCCCGGACTCCACGAGGGCGGCGATGTCAACGATCAGCTCGTCAGGCTTCGGCATAGGACCGGATTCTATGCGCCGGGCCCGGCCGGGCGGCGGGGACCGCCACAGTGGCCACCGGAGGGGAATACCTCTTCGTCGGACACGCGAAAATCTATCGCCGCCGGAGTAGACATTCGAGGGGTGGTTGGTTACGGTTTCTCTCGTAGCCGAGATCGATCAAGGCCCGGCAGACACGAACTGCCGGGCAGCAGTACAGCTATGACAAGTGATCGCTTCAGAGGGAAGAACGGAGGAGTCGAGCGCCATCAGGATCGCCCGGACCGGCAGGACGTGCGTCCGGGTACCGCAGGACATCGATAGGCAGGTGGTCTCCGGTCACGCATCCGCGATCCCCGCACCCCCGTCGGCGTATCGGGCGGCTGTGCGGACACAGAAGGCCGACGCAGTATTAGGGTCGGCAGATGGTTGCAGTTCCTTCGGGGCCTTGGTGCCGTACGGCACCAAGGCCCCTCCACGCGTTCCACAGAGAGGTGAGATGACAGCAGACGAGTCGCTGGGCCGTCTTGAAGACGACGACTACCCCGCCTACACGATGGGCCGGGCCGCCGAACTGATCGGTACCACGCCCGGCTTCCTCCGTGCCCTCGGCGAAGCACGACTGATCACACCACTGCGCTCCGGGGGCGGACACCGCCGCTACTCCCGCTACCAACTGCGGATCGCGGCGCGCGCGCGTGAGCTCGTCGACCAGGGCACCCCGATCGAGGCCGCGTGCCGGATCATCATCCTCGAGGACCAGCTCGAGGAAGCCCAGCGCATCAACGCCGAGTACCGCCGTGCCGGCGCATCGCCCGGCCTGTCTGCCGACGCCTGAGGTGAGCGGGCCCGCCGGTTTCGGCGGGCCCTCAGGCGGTCAGGCGCAGGACCCCGTGGGGCCGGCGGCGGCCTACTTCAGGTACACGATCCCGTCCGTCGTGATGGCCGGACGGCCGGTCGTGGCCCGGACCACGATCTTCAGGGTGTGCTTCGCGCTCGTCGACCAGGTCTTGGTCCACAGGGCGTTGCGGTAGGCCGTGGTCGTGGACTTGAGGTCGGCGGTGGTGAGCTTGGTGCCGTCCACGTAGATGTCCGCCTGGCCCGAGGTCGACGCTCGGGAGACCACCCACGCGACCGAGCGACCCGTGAAGGTCCAGGTCAGGGACGCGTTCTTGGTGCTGCTGCCGAGGGACTTGCCGCCCAGGTAGCTGGCGGAGGACTTGGTGGTCCAGGTGCCGGACCTCGTCGCCGAGGTCTCCTGGAGGATCACCGGAGTGCCCGGGACGGAGGCGCTCGCGGAGTTGCCGAGGGTGTCGTACGCCCGCAGCGTCCAGGCCGTCGCCGCACCGGACTTGGCGGTCTGGGCCGCGCTGGTGACCGTCGGACCGTAGGTCTTGGCGAGCGGGGCGGTGAGGCGGGTCTCCTTCAGGGAGACGTTGTCCGCGGCCTTCCAGCCGAGGGTGAGCGGGACGGCGGTGGTGTTGACCGTGCCGGTCCGCAGGGAGAGGTTCGGCTTGGTGGTGAAGGTGGGCGCGGTGGTGTCGGCGACGACCGTCCGCGTCGCGCTGGTCGCCGTACGGCCCGACTGGTGCACCGCTTTGACCTGCACCTTGTGCGTCCCCGCCGTCAGCGTCAGCTTGGCGGACGTGGCCGAACCCGCGACCGTCGCCGCCGTCTTGCCGTCGACCAGCACCTGGAACGACGAGATCAGCGATGCCGGTGTCGTCGTGGACCAGTTCACCGTGAGCGGGCCGTTGGTGTACGGGGTCGTGCCGACCGTCGCCGTACCGGTGACCGTGCCGAGGGTGAGGCCGGTGACGGGGCCGGCGGCGAGCGTGCGGACGGTGCCGAGCGCGGCGTAGAAGGCGTCACCGGGGCACACCGTGTTGTACCCGTCGCGGTGGCCGTGGATCGCGGGGAGGGTCATCTCCTCGCCCGGCTCCCAGGTCCGGCCGGCGAAGTTCTGCCCGCTGAGCGCGGTGGTGAGGGTGACCGTCGCGTCCGGCTGGACCCCGTACTGGCCCAGCTTCCACGCGGCGAGACGCGCGACCGAGGCCATCGCGGCCATCGGGGGCGGCGAGTCCACGTACGTGCCGAGGACCGCGATGCCGGTCGTCTGCGAGTTGAAGCCGTACGCGTGCGCGCCCACGACCGGCAGGTCCACCCCGCCCTTGCGGCCCTCGTAGATCGTCCCGCACTTGTCGACGACGAAGTTGTAGCCGAGGTCCTTCCAGCCCAGCCCGGTCACGTCGTACGTGTAGACCGCGTTGATGATCGACGGCGCCTCGGCGCAGGTGTAGTCGTTGGTCGAGGCGGTGTGGTGGACCACCACCGCCTTGATCTTGCCGTCGATGTACGTCGGTGCCTCGGGACTGATGGATTCGTCGGCCTTCCACCCCGAGCGCGGGGTGATCGGCGGCCGGGGAACCGTGGAGGGCGGCGCGGTCGGGACGGACGCGGAGGGGGAGGGCGAGGCGGGGTCCGAGGGCGACGCCGACTCGGTGGGCCCGGTGCTCTCGGACGCCGGCGGCGACTCGGCAGGCGGTTCCGTGGACTGCTCCGGCGACGACTCGCCGGCCGACGGCTCGGCGGTGGTCTCCTCCGGCGGCGCGGGCTCGGTGGTGGTGACGTCGGTCGGGTCCGGCGTCCCGGCCGGGGTGTCGGTGGCGACGGGCTCCCCGGTGTCGTCGGGCCCGTCCGCGACGTAGGCCGCGGGCTCGGCGTCACCGCCGGCGCTCTTCCCGCCCGACGTGATCATGTCGAGCCGGAGTCCTGCGGGCAGCTTCGCGGTGGTCTTGCCGTCGACCCGCGCCTCGACGCCGTCCGACAGCCCGACCCACGCGGGCTCTGTGCCGCCGCGCGAAGCGTTCTGCTCGCCTGCGCCCCGGTCGCTGTCCAGCAGCAGCCAGTCGGACCACTTTCCGGAGCCGACGGCCCGCGAGCGCACCTCCACCTTGCCGGCCAGCTTGGCGGAAGGTTTCTCCCAGCTCACTCCGAGCATGCTGAACGGCTTGGTGTCCCGCCGCGCGAGCGTCGCGCCCGCCCCGTCCCCCCGGACGTCCAGCGCGGCCGACCGCACCCGGTCCCGTACCGGCGCGGCGGCGGCCTTCCCGTCGTGCCCGGAGTCCCCGCCGCTCACCCCCTGTACGACCAACGTCCCGCACACGGCCGCCGCGACGACCGCGCCCGTCCCCCACCAACGTGCTCTCATACCGGTTCGGATGCCTTTCCCTACGGTGACTGGTCTTCGGAGCCTTCACTGCTCCCCCACTTACCGGGGGAATTGGTGAAGAAGATGACCAAAGAGGCACCGTAACTGATGCGGTCATGTCATCCGATGGCTTATACAGTTTTTTCCCTGGTCCATACCTGGCCGTGGGTTTCAGCCCCGCAGCGCACGCGCGAGCCGGCCCAGCAGCACGGCGTTGAAGAGACCGGCCAGGGCGGTACCGGCGGTGAAGATCACCGGGCTCAGCCAGCCGTCCACGGGCCCGGACAGCGTGATGGCGAGGATGCTGAGGGGTGCCGTGGCCATGAGCGGCCAGATCCCGGCGAAACCGGCGTCGGGCGAGACGTACACCGCGTAGAGGAAGACCCCGATCGCCGCCGCGACCACGGCGAGGTACCCGCGCGCCGGCCAGTTGTCCACGGCGGGTGCCAGCAGGCTCCGCGCCCGCTGTCGGGGAGGCACGCCGGCGGATCTGGTGGCGAGGGCGCCGAGCGCGGCGGCGTTCCCGAGGGCGCCCAGCAGGAGCAGCCCGACCCAGAAGCCGGTGGCCAGCACCTCCACCGCCAGGCCGCCCTCGGTACCGGGACCGAAGGGGAAGGCCATGCCCAGGAAGGAGAGGGGCGCCGTGAGCGTCATCGGGCCCAGGCCCAGCTCGCTCTCCGGGAAGGCGAACATGGCCACGACGGAAACGGCGAGCACCGCGAGGTAGCCCCGCGAGAGCCAGTTGCCGGTGGCGAGGGTGAAGAGGCGGCGTGGGCGGATGGCGTGCGGCATGGAGGTCTCCTTCTGCTGGGTGACCTCCACAGTGGGCCGAGGGGTGACGCCGGGGATGAGTAGCCGTACTCATCCCTGCCTGGGCAGGGTGCACACCGGTACGGAGTACAAAGGGGGTGCCCGCCCGTAGAGCCCAGAGTCCGGAGACCGCGTCGATGCCCTACCCCCATGTCCTGCTGTCCGCCGCCGTCTCGCTCGACGGATACCTGGACGACACCGGCCCCGAGCGGCTGCTGCTGTCCAGCCCCGCCGACTTCGACCGGGTGGACGAGGTACGGGCCTCGGTGGACGCGATCCTCGTGGGCGCCGGGACCATCCGCGCCGACAACCCCCGCCTCCTGGTCAACTCGCCCGAGCGGCGGGCCGCGCGGGTGGCCGGGGGCAAGGCGGAGTACCCGCTGAAGGTGACCGTGTCCGGGTCCGGCGACCTCGACCCGGCCGCCAACTTCTGGCACACCGGCGCCGAGAAGCTCGTCTACACGACCGACGCGGGGGCGAAGCGGGCCACGGGCCTCCTGGGGGACACCGCCGACGTGGTCCCGCTCGGCGCCGCTCTCGACTGGCGGGCGCTGCTCGCGCATCTGCACGACGTGCGCGGGGTACGGCGGCTGATGGTCGAGGGCGGCGGCACCGTGCACACCCAGCTCCTCCAGCAGGGCCTCGCCGACGAACTCCAACTGGTCCTCGCCCCGCTCTTCGTCGGCGACCCGGCCGCCCCCCGCCTCTTCGGCCCCGGCGCCTACCAGGGCGGCCGGCTGCGGCTGACCGACAGCCGCCGGATCGAGGACGTCGTCCTCATGCGGTACGAGCCCACCGCCCCCGGCACCGGCCCGCTGGACACCGCCGCCGACCGGCACTGGCTGCGCACCGCCTGTGGGCTGGCCGCGCTCTGCCCGCCCTCGGACACGGCCTTCAGCGTGGGCGCCGTCATCGTCGCGGCGGACGGCACCGAGCTGGCGCGCGGACACTCCCGCGAGGGCGGCGACCCGGTGGTCCACGCCGAGGAGGCCGCGCTCGCCAAGCTGGACCCGGCCGACCCGCGCCTGCCCGGCGCCACCGTCTACAGCAGCCTGGAGCCCTGCGCCCACCGCGCCTCCCGGCCCGTCCCGTGCGCCGGGCTGATCCTGGCGGCGGGGGTACGCCGGGTGGTCACCGCCTGGCGCGAGCCGGACACCTTCGTCACCGCGGCCGACGGCGCGGGCGTGCTCGGTGCCGGGGGCGTGGAGGTCGTGACGGTGCCCGAGTACGCCGCTCTCGCACAGGAGCCGAACGCTCACCTTCCGCACTGAGGCCCACGTCACGGCGGGGTGTGTGCGCGGGGCCCCGCGGATGACGTATGCTTGAGACACAACGACGCGGGGTGGAGCAGCTCGGTAGCTCGCTGGGCTCATAACCCAGAGGTCGCAGGTTCAAATCCTGTCCCCGCTACTGAAGACTCAGGGCCGGAATCCAGTAAACGGATTCCGGCCCTGAGTGTTTTCCGGGGCGACTGGTGTTTTTGAGTCACCAGCAAAACTCCTGTGACTCCTGAAGTGCAGTCAACTCGCCCTGTTCGCGCTACTTCTGACCGGTATACACCCCGTCAGAGGGTCAAACGATCAAGCTGAACGGGCTTGGAATCCGGTGCGCGTGTCTATTAACGTTCGATAACGCAGTGCGGTCGTTACAGCCGTCAGCAGAGACGGCGCCGTGCGCACACGCCGAATCCCGCAAGGGAACCGGGGACCCACCAACTTGGGGTGAATCGCGCCCTGTCCGCCGTGCACCGCTCTCGGAGCACGCCGGGTTTACGCGCGTAGGAGACCTTCCTGCTCCGAACCCGTCAGCTAACCCGGTAGGCGGAGGAGGAGAGGAGTGCGCCCGCGTGGCGTCCAACCGGCCTGCCCCACAAGCCCCGTTCGCGCCGGACGCGAGTGAGCCCTTCGCCTACGGCGCCCCCCGCGCGGAAGGCGACGCGTGGGAGGAGTGGAATCCCACCGAGGAGTCCCTGCCCCCCGTACGCGGCCGCCACCGGGTGGCCAAGCAGCGCGGCGGCGGACTCGCCCGCAGCTCCACCGTGCTCGGCGTCGGTGTCATCGCCGCCGTCGGCGCGGGTGGCATGGCGAGCGCCAACACCGGCAAGCCGCCCGTCTCCATCGCGCTGCCCGACCTGCCCTCCGTGGACTCCCTGATCGACGGGCACCACGACACGGAGACGCCCGCCGCCTCCCTCGCCGGTGTCGCCACCGCCACCGCCACGGCCACCGCCGCCGGCGACGACTCCACCGCCGACGCGGGCGAGGCGCTGCGCAGCCGGATCATGGCCCAGGCCGAGCGGCAGCAGAGCAAGGCCGACAGCCGGGCCACCGCGGCCGCCGTCGCCAAGGCCGACCAGCAGGCCGCCGACGCCGCCGCCAAGGCCGCGAAGGAAGCCTCCGTGAAAGCCGCCGCGGCCAAGGAGAAGGCGGAGGCCGACGCCGAGAAGAAGGCCGAGGAGGCCCGTCTCGCCACGCTGGCCAAGCAGTACACGCTGCCGACCTCCTCGTACACGATCACCTCGACCTTCGGGCAGGCCGGCTCGATGTGGTCCTCCGGGTACCACACCGGGCTCGACTTCGCCGCGCCCACCGGCACGCTGATCAAGGCGATCCACAGCGGCACGATCACCGAGGCCGGCTGGGCCGGGGCGTACGGCTACCGCACGATCCTCACCCTGGACGACGGCACCGAGCTGTGGTTCTGCCACCAGTCCTCGATCAGCGTCAGCGCCGGGCAGAAGGTCTCCACCGGCGAGGTCATCGGCCGGGTCGGCGCCACCGGCAACGTCACGGGGCCGCACCTCCACCTGGAGGTCCACCCGGGCGGCCAGCCCACCGGCATCGACCCCGGCGCGTGGCTGCGGGGCAAGGGGCTCAATCCCTGAGGGTTCCTTCCGGGGATTGACCGGGTCCTTGCCCGGAACCGGAATGGACGGGACCCGAGTGATCGTTGAGAAGAGACATGACTGCTTCTCTGCGCAAACTCGGCTCCTCCTCCCTCGAGGTCTTCCCGCTCGCCCTCGGCGGCAACGTCTTCGGCTGGACCGCCGACCGGGACACGTCCTTCGCCGTTCTCGACGCCTACCTCGCCGCGGGCGGCAACTTCGTCGACACCGCTGACTCCTACTCGGCCTGGGTCGAGGGCAACAAGGGCGGTGAGTCCGAGACGCTCATCGGTGAGTGGGTGCGGGCTCGGGGTGTCCGCGACCAGGTGGTCATCGCGACCAAGGTCAGCCAGCACCCCGAGTACAAGGGGCTCGGCGCCGCCAACATCAAGGCCGCCGCCGATGCCTCCCTGCGCCGTCTCGGCACCGATCACATCGATCTCTACTACACCCACTTCGACCAGCCCGAGGTGCCGGTCGAGGAGATCATCGGCGCGCTGGACGAGCTGGTGCGGGCGGGCAAGGTGCGGTACATCGGGGCGTCCAACATCAGCGCCGAGCGGCTGAAGGAGTCCCTGGAGTTCTCCGACCGCGCGGGGCTGGCCCGGTATGTCGCGCTCCAGCCGCACTACAACCTCGTGTCCCGCGACACCTACGAGGGGCCGCTCCAGGACATCGCCGCCCGTGAGGGGCTCTCGGCCGTCCCGTACTTCGCCCTTGCCTCCGGCTTCCTCACCGGCAAGTACCGGCCGGGGGCGACGGTCGAGAGCGCGCGGGCGAGTTCTGCGGCGAAGCACCTGGATTCCGAGCGGGGTCAGAAGGTGCTGGCGGCGCTGGACGAGGTGGCCGCCGCCCACGACACCGCCGTCGCCACCGTCGCCCTCGCCTGGCTCGCCGCCCAGCCGACGGTCGCCGCCCCCATCGCCTCGGCCCGCACGGTGGATCAGCTTCCGGCGCTGTTGGATGTGGCCGAGCTGACGCTGACGCCGGCGGAGCTGGACCGGTTGACGGAGGCGTCTGCCTGAGCGTGGGCGGCTTGCGGGTTCGTCGTGGCTGGTCGCGCAGTTCCCCGCGTCCCTTGGGCAGGCACTCGCCGACGGCGCCTTACCGGTGCCCCTAGGTGCGGTACGGGTTGTAGCCCGCGTAGGGCGGGGCCGGGTGGCCATAGCGTTGCCAGTAGGTGACTGGGGACGGGGGTGGGGCTGTCACCTGGGCCGCGTATTCCAGGGCCGGGCGGGAGGAGGCTCGGGTTCGCCACAGGGCCGTGAGGAGTTCGTGCTCGCGGGTGGCGAAGTCGGGGCCGATGCGACCCGCGCGGGCTCGGTGGCGGAGGAGGGCCAGTTCCGTGGCGGTGGTTTCGTAGTGGACCACCGCCCGGGCGGCCGGTCGGCCGCCGAGGAAACGGCGGGCGTGGTCGCGGGCCAGGCGGCGGGCGCGCAGGGAGCCGAGGGCGAAGGGTTCGGCGGGGGCGAGCCAGCCGGCGTAGACGTACACGGGGAGTTCCTCGCGGGCCACGCGTAGTTCGCGTTGCCGGGAGCGGATCAGCAGCCAGGCCAGCAGGCCGAACGCCGGTGCCATGAAGCCGCCGTAGACGACGAGGAAGCCGAACTGGCCGAAGGCGGCCGAGCCGTTCCACAGGGCGTGCATGCCCATGGCGAGCAGGAGACCGCCCACCGGGAAGAGGACCCGCAGCCGGCGACCACGGGGCAGCGCGGCCAGGCCGAAGCCGATGCCTGTGAACACGGTGAACAGGGGATGCGCGAACGGCGACATCACCCCGCGTACGAAGAAGGTCGCGGCGGTCACGGACACGATGCCCGAGGTGCCGATGGACTGGTCGGTGCCGAAGGCGTTGCCCAGGTAGAGGATGTTCTCGGTGAACGCGAACCCCGTCGCGGTCACCCCGGCTATCGCCGCGCCCCCGACCGGCCCGGTGAAGTCCCGTCTGCGGAAGACGAACACCAGCAGGACGGCGGCGGCCTTCGCGGACTCCTCCACCACCGGCGCGATCACCGTCGCGCCGAGCGTGTCCGCGCCGGAGGGATCGGCGGTCGCGGTGGCGATCCAGTGGGTGGCGAAGCTGTTGGCGACGATGGCGATGAGCGCCGCCGCACAGGCCCCCCACGCGAACGCGAACAGCAGGTTCCGCCAGGGGCCGGGCCGCACGCGGTCCAGCCAGCGGAACGCGGCTGTCAGCCACGGGACGGGCACCACGGCCAGCCCCAGCCCGACGAGGAACCCCTCCGTTCCGGTCTGCCGCCGCACCAGCGCCAGGATCACCACCCCGGACAACGCCAGCAGCCCGGCCAGCGCGCCGTGCCGCACCCACTCCCGCCGCCACCAGACCGGCCGGGGGCCGTCGGTGTGGGGCGGATACGGAGAACTGATGGCCACAGCATCGACCCTAACGGTGACCGGGCCGTACGGCCTCGGGCTTTGCGCCCCGCTGGGCTACGGGTTCTCGTGCGGTACGCGGCGGAAGAGCAGGTCGTTCACCACGTGGCCCTTGTCGAGGCCCTGGCCCTCGAACCGGGTCAGCGGCCGGAACGCGGGGCGCGGGGCGTAGCCGCCTTCGGCGCGGGTGTTCTCGAAGCCGGGGTGCGCGTCGAGCACCTCCAGCATCTGCTCGGCGTACGGCTCCCAGTCCGTCGCGCAGTGCACGATCGCGCCGGGCGCCAGCCGGCTCGCGGCCAGGGTGAGGAACTCGGGCTGGATCAGCCGCCGCTTGTGGTGCCGCTTCTTCGGCCAGGGGTCGGGGAAGTAGACGCGGAGCCCGTCGAGGGAGTCGGGGGTGAGCATCTCCCGCAGCAGGATGATCGCGTCGCCGTTGCCGACCCGGACGTTGGTCAGCCCGCCCTGCTCGGCGAGGTTCAGCAGATTGCCCTGGCCGGGGGTGTGCACGTCGACGGCGAGGATGTTGGTGTCCGGGGCGGCCGCCGCCATCTGCGCGGTGGCCTCGCCCATGCCGAAGCCGATCTCCAGCACGACGGGGCCCGCGTTGCCGAACAGCTCCGCGAGGTCGATGACCCGCTGCCCGTCGATGTCCAGCCCCCACTGCGGCCACAGCCGGGCGAGCGCGTCGGCCTGCCCGGTGGTGACCCGGCTGCGCCGGGGCTGGAAGCTGCGGATGCGCCGCTCGAAGTGCGATCCGGCGGGGTCGGGCTGCGGCCCGTCCGGAAACCGGGGCTCGCCCTTGCTCCGGGAGGTCCGCGCGGACGGCCCGGCCTCGGCGGGCCGGATGGCTTCGGGGGTGTTCACGGAGTCAGACACAGTGATTCCGATTTTAGGCGCTCCCCCGACCCGCACCCGGCCGCCGACGGCCGTGCGGTCGGTCACGGAGCCCCTCACAAGGCCCGCAGCATCTCCAGTGTCCGGCGGCTCACCTCCCGGCCGATCGGGAGGGATGCCGTGGCCGCCGGGGACGGGGCGTTCAGGACGTGCACCGCGCGGGCGCCCTCGCGGATGAGGAAGTCGTCGACCAGGGTGCCGTCCCGGGTGACCGCCTGGGCGCGTACGCCGGCGGGGGCCCGGACCAGGTCGTGTTCCTCCACGCCGGGAACCAGGCGGCGGACCGCGTCCAGGAAGGCGGGCTTGGAGAGCGAGCGGTGCAGCTCGCCCGCGCCGTAGCGCCAGTGCTTGCGGGCCAGGGCCCAGGCGCCGGGCCAGCCCGCGGTGGCGGCCAGCTCGCGGGGGCGGACGACGCCCCAGCGGTACCCCTCGCGGGCCAGCGCGGGGACGGCGTTGGGGCCGACGTGGACCCCGCCGTCGAGGCCCTTGGTCAGGTGGACACCGAGGAAGGGGAACGCCGGGTCCGGCACCGGGTAGACCAGGCCGCGCACCAGCTCAGGGCGGGCCAGCTCGTAGTACTCGCCCCGGAACGGCACGATCCGTACGCCCGGCTCGTCTCCGGTGAGGCGGGCCAGCTCGTCGCAGTACAGGCCCGCGCAGTTCACCAGGACGCGCGCGCGGACCACCTGGCCGGCCGAGGTCAGCACCGCCACGCCCCGGTCGGGACGCCGGTCCACCCGGACGACCCGCGAGCCGTACCGGATATCGGCGCCGGAGGCGCGGGCCAGTTGCCGGGCGACGGCCGTGAAGTCGCAGACGCCGGTCGTGCCGACGTGGATCGCGGCCAGGCCGCGCACCTCGGGCTCGTACTCCGCGATCTGGGCGGCGCCCAGCTCGCGGACCGGGATGCCGTTCTCCCGGCCGCGCTGCACCAGGGCGTGCAGCCGGGGCAGCTCGGCCCGGTCGGTGGCGACGATCAGCTTGCCGGTGACGGAGTGGTCGATGCCGTACTCCGCGCAGAACTTGATCATCTCGGCGGCACCGCGCACCGCGTACCGCGCCTTGAGCGAGCCCGGCCGGTAGTAGATGCCGCTGTGCACGACCCCGCTGTTGCGGCCGGTCTGGTGGCGGGCCGGGCCGGGCTCCTTCTCCAGCACGGTGACCCGCGTGCCGGGCGCGGCGCGCGTCAGGGCGTACGCCGTCGACAGCCCGACGATGCCGCCACCGACCACCAGCACATCGCAGTCGTACGCGTCCGCCCGCACTTGCACCACCTCCCGGCCTCGATAGTGCACTGCGCCACTGACAACGCCTTCAAACCGCGCCACAGAAGCCTTGTGCGGTCTAGGCCGGCGCCATCAGCAGGGGGCGGGCTCGCTCGCGGAGTTCCACCACCCGGGGTTCGTCGCCGTAGGGCTCCAGGCGGTGGAGGAGGTCCTTGACGTACTCGGTGGTCCGGGCGGAGGAGATGCGGCCGGCCACCTCGACCGCCCGTACGCCCTGCTCGCAGGCGGCGTCCAGGTTGCCCGACTCCAGTTCGGCCACGGCGGAGACCACGAGGCGCAGCCCGTGCGAGCGGACGAACTCCTCGGTCGGCTGGGACAGCGCCTGCTCGGTGAAGCGGCGGACCTGCCGGGGTGCCTTGAGGTCGCGGTAGCACTCGGCGGCGTCGGCGGCGAAGCGGTCGTAGCCGTAGAAGCCCAGCCAGGACGGGTCGCTGTCGCCCTCGCGGGACCGCTCCAGCCAGCCTTCGGAGGACTTCAGGGCGGCCCCGGCCGCGTGCGCGTCGCCCGCGCGCGCGTGGGCCCTCGCCTCGACCAGCCGGAAGAAGCTCATGGTGCGTGCGGTGGCCAGTCCCCGGTTCCGCTCCAGGGCGGCCTGGGCGAGGTCGACGCCCTCGTCGCCGAAGCCCCGGTAGGTCGCCTGGAGGGACATGGAGGCGAGCACGTACCCGCCGAGCGGGACGTCGGCCGCCGCGCGGGCCAGCCGGAGCGCCTGGATGTAGTACCGCTGGGCCGCCTCCTGCTGGCCGGTGTCGAAGGCCATCCACCCCGCCAGCCGCGTCAGTTCGGCACCCGCGCCGAACAGCGCGCGGCCCACTTCGTCGGAGTAGGAGCCGAGCAGCAGCGGGGCCGCCTCCACCCTGAGGCACTCCGGCACCATCGAGGAACGCCAGTCACCGCCGCCGTACTTGGAGTCCCAGCGCCGGGCGTCCTCGGCGGCCTCCCGCAGCTTCTGCACATCGCTGTGGCCGACTTTGATCGGTGCGGCGGCGCCCCCTTCGAGGTTCGCCTCCCGCTCGACCGAGCTGTCGGCGGGGGTTATCAGCCATCGGGAAGCGGGCGTCGCGTAGGCGCTCACGGCGAACGACCCGGCCAGCGACTGCCAGATCCCGCCCGACCCGGCACGGCGTCCGGCCAGGTCCAGGCGGTACAGGTCGGTCGCCGAGCGCACCGCCTGCCCCACGTCGCGCGGGAAGGCGAGGCCCACCTCGGGCGCGGGGTCGGCGTCGGCGAGGCCGATCTCGTGCAGCGGCACCGGCCGGCCGAGCTTCTGCCCGATCGCGGCCGCGATCAGATGCGGCGCCGCCCCCTGCGGCACCATCCCCTTCGACACCCAGCGCGCGACCGAGGTCTTGTCGTACCGGAGCGTCAGGCCCCGTTGCGCGCCCAGGTCGTTGACCCGGCGCGCGAGGCCCGCGTTGCTGATTCCCGCGAGGGCGAGAACGGTGCCGAGTTTCTCGTTCGGCCCGCGTTGCTCCCTGGACATGCGCCACCCCTCGACACAGACGGCTGCCCCGCTGGCATAACCACGCGGCATTCGTAAACACAGCGTAGTTCGCCGCATCCCAAGCGTTAAGGGGCATTGTTCCGGATGGCGTGATTGCGGTCCGTACGGGAGTACGGCCCTGTACGCACCGTGCACGGAGCGTCGCGGCGTGCCCCCGCGCGTGTGGCCGTGCGCCTGTCCGTGCGCTCTTCTCCGGCCACCGGGGGAGCGGTTCCATGGCTCTGCGTGGGTCGGCCCGCTGTACTTGCGTCCAGTGGGCTGGGGGACGCCGCCGCCTACATCCCCGCGGGCGGCGGACCGGTCCGGGAGGCGTCGCCCGCCTCCCGGGCCGTGTGCGCTCGCCGGGTCGCCGTGCGCTCCGCAGGGCCTGTACGGAGCGTGCTCAAATCCCGTGCCCTGTCGCCAATTTGGCCGAAAACAGCCGCCGTTCCGCCGCCCGTATTTCCGTTCCCACCATGGCACTTGAGGGCGCGAAGGGCGTTCCGGGGGAGTGAACCGGGGCGCATTCGCATCGCTCTCCGCTCGCCCTCCTCCCGCCAACCTTCGCAGGCGGGACGCGCGTTCATCCTGCCCGCCACGCCCCGCCGTGTCCCGGCCGCGCGCCGGGCCCCGCCGTGTTTCCTGGTGATTTCCCTCGATCGAAGGCGGCGCCACCACCCTTCCCCGGCGCGTTCTTCATGGCAGCATGGGGTCCGGTTCGTGCGGTGCACTGGTGGTCCACAGCCTGTGGAGGCGTCGATGCGGTGGTTGGTGGGTTGGAGCAGCACCGCCGCGCGCGCTCTCGGCGCCGAGACCGCGGGAGCCACCGGGTACGACGGCGAGACCCTGCGCCCCGTCGGCTCCCACCTGTTGTGGGGTGATCCCGATCCGCTGTGGGCCGTGGGCGACTGGCGCCCCGACGAGGTCCGCGTGGTGCACGCCGACGCCCAGAACCGCATCGCCGTCCTCGGCATCTGCGGCGCCTCCGACGAGGAGCTGCGGCGGGGCCTGTTCACCGCGCGTGGCGGCGCCCTGCGTCATCTCACCGCCTGGCCGGGCAGCTACACCGCCGTCGTGCAGGCCGGCCGGCGCGTCACCGTCTGCGGCGACCTCGCGGGCGCCCGCCCGGTCTTCCACGCCCCCTGGGAGGGCGGCACCGCCTACGCCACCGCCGCCCTCCCGCTCGCCGACCTCACCGAGGCCAACCTCGACTTCGGCCACCTCGCCGCCCTCCTCGCCGCCCCCGAGGTACCGGCCGCCCTGCGCGACACCACCCCCTACGAGGGCGTACGCCGCGTCGCGCCCGGTCACGCGCTGGTGCTGCGCGCCGGAGCGCGCGAGATCGTCGGCTACGAGCCGGTCGCCTCCCTCGCCGTCGCCGCACCCCCCGCCGACCCCGACCGCGCGGTGGACGCCGTACGCGACGCCCTGGTGGAAGCCGTACGGGTCCGGCTCGCAGCCCCCCGGCACGTCCCCGGCCTCGACCCCGGCCCGGTGCCCGGCATGGGCCCGGCCGAACGGCGGGCGGCCCGCGGCATGCCGGTGCCCGGCATCGGTGCCGACCTCTCCGGCGGGCCCGCCTCCGGCACCCTGGCCCTGCTCGCCGCCGGGCTCCCCGGCAGACCCGGCACCCTTCTCGGACACGGCACCGGCGCGGGCGAGCGGCTGCTCGCCGTCACCTTCAACGACCTGACCGTCGGCGGCCGCGAGGCCGAACTCGAGCGCGCCGGAGCCCTCGCCGCCAACCCCCGCCTGCACCACGTGGTGGTCACCGGCGCCGAGGACACCCTTCCCTACGCCGACCTCGACGGCCCCCTCACCGACGAGCCCGGCCCCTCCCTGGTCACCGCCGCCCGGCACCGCGCCCGGCTCGCGGCGGGCAGCGCCGACCACTTCACCGGCCACGGCGCCCGCCAGGTGCTCGACGCCCACCCGGCCCGGCTGGCCGACCTGCTGCTGGACCGCCAGCGGCGCCATCTGGTCCGCCCGGTCGCCGCCCTCACCCGCGCCGACGGCTCGGTCCTGGTCCCCGCCCGGGTGTACGGCGCCGCCCGGCGGCTGTCCCGTACCCCGTACCGCACCGGCCTGGAGGTGCTGGCCGAGCGGCTGATGCGGCGGCGGTTCGACGAGCCCAAGGGGCCGGTCGGTGCCTCGCTCGCCGCGCTGACCTGGGCGAGACCCGGTCCGGCCGCCCGGTGGCTCACCGGGGAAGCACTGGCCGAAGTATCGGTTCTCCTGCAGACCGGGGCCGACCGGGCCGCCGGCGGACCCGGACAGAGACCCGGCGAGTTCCGCGCCCGTACCGTCCTCGCCCGGCACGCGGCCGATCTGCGCGTCCTCGAACAGGCCGCCGAGGTCCGCTCGCAGCGGCTGCACGCGCCCTTCCTCGACAACCAGGTCGTCCGCGCCTGCCGCGATCTTCCCGAGGCCCTGCGCGTCAAGCCCGGAGCCCGCGCCGCCGTACTGCGCAAGGTGCTGGAGGGCGCCGGGGTCACCGACCTGCCGCCCGGGTGGGGCACCCCGTCCCACGCGTCCTCGGCCGCAGCCGCCCGCACCGGCCTGCGGCTGGCCGCAGACTCCCTGGTCGACCTCTTCGACACCCCGCTGCTCGCGGACGCCGGGCTGGTCGAGGCCCGCGTGGTCCGCAAGGCCGTGCGGGAGGCCGCCGCCGGTGAACCGCTCCCGCTGGACGGCCTCGCCGACCTGGTCTCCCTGGAACTCTGGCTCGGCCGACTCCTGGCCCGCCGCGGCACCTGCTGGACCGGCACCCCGGCCCGCGCCCGCGCCGTCCCGGCCGGCATCGCCCCGCAGCGGGGCGCCCTGCGAGCGGGAGCCCGGCCCAGCTAGGGGGTGTCTCCCTAGCCGCAGGAGAAGCGGGACTTGGCCCAGTCCGCCAGGCCCGCCTGGTCGAAGCCCGTGCCCCGGGGCTCCACCACCAGCCGTACCGTCTTCCGCCCGGCCAGGTTCACATGGACCGGTACCGCCGGGTCGCCGCCGGAGACCGTGCCGGACCGCCAGAGGCGGGCGCCGTCCGCGTACACCGAGAAGGCGACCTTGCCGAGGCCCAGCGTCATGTCGTCCACCCCGACCACCGCGTCATAGGCGCTGCACTCGCGGTTGAGGTCGACGGTCACCGAGGAGTCGCCGCGCACCGTGACACCGGGGGAGTAGCGCTCGCCGCCGATCGACATGCCGTACCGCTGCCACACCCAACTGCTGTCGCCGAGCCGCACCTCGGGCTCGGTGCCGTCGCCGGTGAGGTCGTAGCTGAGTTCGCTCAGCTCGTAGGACTGGGGCGGGGGCGGCGGAGGGGTGGGGGTCGGCGTGGGAGTCGGCTTCGGCTTCGGCTTCGGGGGCGTGGGGGTGGGTGTCGGGGTCGGCTCGGGCTTGGGTTTGGGGGCCGGCTTCGGGGGCGGGGTGGGCTTGGGCGTCGGCTTCGGAGTGGGCTTCGGCGCCGGCTTGTCCGCCACGGGAACGGCGGGCGCGGGGGCGGGCGGAGCGGGCGGCTTCGGCGCGGGCTCCTTCTTCTTGGCCGGCGGGGGCGCGGGCGGCAGGGTCTGCTGGACCACCGGCGCGGACGGCGACGGCTTGGCGATCTCCTTGGCCGGCTGGCTGTCGTTCACCAGCGCCAGGGCCACGGCGGCGGCGGCCACCGCGACCACACCGGTGGCGATGCCCGCCTTCACCGGCGCGCCCAGCCCCTCCGAGGCCGCGCCACCTCCCGCCGCCCCACCACCGGTGGACCCGGTCGCGGCGGCAGCGGCACCCGCGGCGCCCACCCCCGCGCCACCGGCGATGACACCGAGCGCCTTGGCGTACCCGGCGGCGCCGAACCAGCCGATGACCGCGATCGGGACGACGGCCGGAATGCCCCCGGCCACCTCCTCGATCTGCGCGGCCGCCAGACGGCACTTGGCGCACTCCTCCAGGTGCTTGCGCAGCCCGCGCTCCGCCCGGATGCGCAGCTTGCGACGCGCGTAGCCACCGAGCTGGTCGGCGTAACGCGCGCACTCCTCGTCGTTCACCAGGGTCGCGCTGACGTGCGCCTGGAGGTACGCCTGCTTCAGGCCCTCACGGGCCCGACTGGCCAGCACCCGCGTGCCGTTGGCGTCGAGACCGAACAGCACGGCCACCTCGCTGGGCGACTCGTCCTCCACCTCGGTGTGCCAGAGCACCGCCTGCCAGCGCTCGGGCAGCGAGCGGAACGCCTGCATGGCCAGGGTCTGTTCGGCCTCGTGCATCGCGCGTACGTCGGCACCCAGATCGGCGCCGAAGGCACCCAGGGACCCGGTGTCGTCGGCCACCTCGGCTGCCCTGGACGCCTGTTGGGCGAACACCGCGAAGTCGTCGACGAGCTGCTCGCGCTTGGCGGACTGCGTCCAGTGCGCGGCGACCCGGCGCACCGAGGTCAGCAGATAGGCGCGCACCGCGTACTCGGGGCCCGAACCGCCGCGCACCGCCTGGAGCATGCGGGCGAACACCTCGGCGGTGAGGTCGTCGGCGGTGTGCCCGTCCCGGCAGCAGGTACGCGCGTAGCGTCGTACCGCGTCCGCGTGCCGCCGGTACAGCTCCTCGTACGCCGAGTCGTCCCCGGCGCGCATCCGCTCGATCAGCTCGCCGTCCGCGGGAGGCGCGTCCGGTGGGGGAGGCAGCGCACTCCCCTCGCGCTGGGCCGGGAGACTCGCCCCGGCCCGCTCACCGGCGCCCGCGGCGGACCGGCCGCCCTGGCTCGGCACCTGCGGCGAGGTCAGCCCCCCGGCCTCCGCGTCACCACTGCCGTCGGCGCGCGCGCCGTCCCACCCGTCAACGCCCATCGCGTAAAGCCCCCGACACCGGCACAGCCCAATCCTTTACGGGCTCAGCGTGCCATAGCCGCATTCAGCGCCGGTCCACTCGTCAGACCCGTCACTCATCCGAGCGGAAGTTTCACCAACCGCCCGCAAAGAGTTCCGAACAAGCGGGCCGTGGACCGGGGTTCAGCGTGCCGAGGGCTCCGCGTCACGCGGGCCGGGACCGCAGTCCCTCCAGCAGGATGTCCAGCAGCCGCGCGGAGGCGGCCGCCTGCTGCGCCGCGTCCGGCAGCGAGGGTGCCGCCGTGGCGATCACCAGGAGTACGTCCGACACGGACACGTCGGCGCGCAGCTCACCGGCCGCCCGGGCGCGCTCCACGAGCCGGCCGACCACCTCCAGCAGCGCGGCCGTACCCGGCTCGCCGCCCGCCCCCTCGACCAGGCGCAGCTCCCCGGCACCGGCCTGGGAACGCTGCTGCGGCACCCGCGCCTCGTCGGCCGCCGGAGTACCGCCTTCCTCGGCGACCCCCACCCGCAGCACCTGCGGCGGCAGCAGCCGGCCCGCGCCGGACGCCACCGAGGTGCGCAGGAAGCGGGAGAGCGCCGACCACGGCTCGTCCTCCTGGCCCAGCGCGGTCCGCGCCTGCTCGGTCAGCCGCGCGGTCTCCTCCTCGGCGATCCGCCGCACCAGCACGTCCTTGCTGGGGAACCGCCGGTACACCGTGCCTACACCGACCCGCGCCCGCCGCGCCACGTCCTCCATCGGCGCGCCGTACCCCAGCTCGCCGAACACCTCACGCGCCGCCCTCAGCACGTGCTCCAGATTGCGCTGCGCGTCCACCCGCAGCGGTGCCCCACGCCCGCCGCCGGCCCGTCCGGCCGACGCGAGGGGCGCCGCTGACCAGTGCGTGTCCTGAACATGCATGTCTTCCCCCGGTAATGACGTCTCCCCCCGGAGACTCCCCGCCACTGATTCCGAAAGCGCGGAAAACTGGCGCCGGTCCTGAGCGGGCCCGCACTCGGCGACCCCCCTCGACGACCCTCCCGCACCCCGTCGACACAGCAACATAGTTGAGCGGGAGTCAATTCAGAAGGGGTAGGTTCCGCACAGTGCGCCCCTCGATCGGAGTACGAGCCATTTATGTCCGGATTCCGTGCCCCCGCACATCCGTCCGCCGGTCACACACATTGCCAAGGCTGTGGACAAACAACAGCGCCGGGTGCGTCATGGGATGGTGAAGGAACGCGCGCGCATTCTGGTCGTCGGCGGTGGCCACGTCGGCATGTACACCGCCCTGCGTCTCCAGCGGAAACTGAAACGGCAGCTCAGACGCGGTGACATCGAGATCACCGTGGTCAGCCCCGACCCCTATATGACGTACCAGCCGTTCCTCCCCGAGGCGGCCGCCGGCTCGATCTCACCGCGCCATGTGGTCGTACCCCTTCGCCGCGTGCTGCCCGAGTGCCGCGTGGTCATCGGCGAGGTCACCGCCGTCGACCACGCCGTACGCACCGCCGCCGTCACCACCCTCGCCACCGAGCAGCACGGCCGCGCCGCCGAACTCGTCGGCTACGACGAACTCGTCCTCGCCCCCGGCTCCGTCTCGCGTACCCTGCCCGTCCCCGGCCTCGCGGAGCACGCCATCGGCTTCAAGACCGTGGAGGAGGCCATCGGGCTGCGCAACCACGTCATCGAGCAGATGGACATCGCCTCCTCCACCCGCGACCCCGCCCTGCGCGACGCCGCCCTCACCTTCGTCTTCGTCGGCGGCGGCTACGCCGGGGTCGAGGCCCTCGGCGAACTCGAGGACATGGCCCGCTACGCCGCCCGGTACTACCCCAACCTCCGCCCCGAGGACATGAAGTGGGTCCTGGTGGAGGCCACCGACCGGGTGCTGCCCGAGGTCGGCCCCGAACTCGGCCGCCACACCGTCACCCAGCTCCGCCGCCGCAACATCCAGGTGCTGCTGAACACCCGCCTCGAATCCTGCGCCGACCGCGTCGCCGTCCTCAGCGACGGCCGCCGCTTCCCCACCCGCACCGTCGTCTGGACCGCCGGCGTCAAACCCCACCCGGTGCTCGCCGCCACCGACCTGCCCCTCGACCGGCGCGGACGGCTGCGCTGCACCGCCCAGCTCGCCGTCGAGGGCACCGAGCACGCCTGGGCCGCGGGTGACGCCGCCGCCGTACCCGACGTCACCTCCACCGAGCCCGGCGCCACCACCGCGCCCAACGCCCAGCACGCGCTGCGCCAGGCCAGGGTCCTCGGCGACAACATCGTGCACACCCTGCGCGGCGAACCCCTGCGCACCTACACCCACCGCCAGCTCGGCTCCGTCGCCTCCCTCGGCCTGCACAAGGGCGTGGCCCAGGTGTACGGCCGCAGGCTCACCGGCCGCCCCGCCTGGCTCCTGCACCGGGCCTACCACCTCAGCCGCGTGCCCACCTTCAACCGCAAGGCCCGCGTGCTCGCCGAATGGACCCTCGCCGGACTCTTCAAACGCGAGATCGTCTCCCTCGGCTCACTCGAACACCCGCGGGCCGAGTTCGAACGCGCGGCCGGTGGAAAACCCCCACGGCGGCACCCGGACCCCCCGAAGGGGTCGTCCTGACCGGAGCCGGGAACTCCCCGGCCCGTACGACCGTCTGACGGATGTCGCCGCGGACGGCCACCTGCCAGACTGCTCCACATCCTCGGACGGGCAACAGCCCGCCCTCTGCACACGCGAGGCTTTCCCCACTGTGAACTTCACGCGCTGGAGCGCCCGGCTCCCCGGAACGCAGCGCCGCGCCGCAGCGCGGACCGAGCAGACGGTCCCCCCGGACCGGCGGAGCGAGAGCCCGGTGCCCGCCGCCCGCGCCGGACACCCCGCCTCCGCCGTCGACGGACTGCCCGCACGCGAGGTCCTCGACCGCGTCCCGGCCCTCGTCGCCCTGGTCCACGGCCCCGAACACCGCCTCGCCCACGTCAACGCCGCCTACAGCGCGGCCTTCGGTCCCCGTGCCCCCGGCACCCCGGCCCGCGACACCCTCCCGGAACTCGCCGAGCTGGGCCTCCTGCCCCTCCTCGACCAGGTGCTGCGCAGCGGCAGATCCCGCACCCTGAAGTCCCGCAAGGCCGTCGACGGCCGCTCCTACACGTTCACCTGCACCCCGGTCACCGGACACGGCGACCGCGACGCCGGCGTACTCGTCTTCGCCACCGACGTCACCGACCACGCCGAGGCCGCCGAACGCCTGCGCGCCAGCGAGCGCGGCCAGCGCCAGACCGCCGTCACCCTCCAGCGCTCCCTGCTCCCCCAGGACCTCGAGGAACCCGACGACCTGCGCGTGGCCGCCACCTACCAGCCCGGCGGCACCGAGGCAGCGGTCGGCGGCGACTGGTACGACGTCATCACCCTCGGCGGCGGCCGCACCGCCCTCGTTATCGGCGACGTCATGGGCCGGGGCGTGCGCGCCGCCGCCGTCATGGGCCAGCTCCGCACCGCCGTCCGCGCCTACGCCCGCCTCGACCTCCCCCCGCACGAGGTGCTCCAGCTCCTCGACGGCCTCGCCGTGGAGATCGACGCCAACCAGATCGCCACCTGCGTCTATGCCATCCACGACCCCAACGAGGGCCGCCTGGTCTACGCCTCCGCCGGGCACCTGCCGATCCTGGTCCGCGACGAGAACGGCGAGGTCCTGCGCGCCGACGAGCCCACCGGCCCCCCGCTGGGCACCGGCGGCTGGGTCCACTCCTCCGGCTCCGTCCCCCTCGGCCCGGGCGCCACCGCCGTCCTCTACACGGACGGCCTGGTCGAACGGCGCGACCAGGACCTCGACGAGGGCATCACCGCCCTGGCCCGCGCCCTCTCCGGCGCCACCGGCACCCCCCAGGTCGTCTGCGACCGGCTGGTCCGCTCGGCCGGCGTCACCGCGGACCACGACGACGACGTGGCCGTCCTCGTCCTCCAGCACCCCGCCCGCACCGGCCCCGCCGCCGACCTCTTCCGCAACGCGGCCCTGGACCTCCTCGGCGGTGTCGAGGCCGCCCCGCGCGCCCGGGCCTTCGCCTCCGGTGTGCTCACGAGCTGGCGCTTCCCCACCGAACTGCACGACCTCGGCGTCCTCGCCGCCAGCGAACTGGTCGCCAACTCCCTCCAGCACGGCACCCCGCCCATGCGGCTGAGACTGCGCCGCACCGACCGCCGCCTGATCATCGAGGTCACCGACGGCGACGACCACCTCCCGCGCCGCCGCCGCGCCGAACCGGCCGACGAGTCCGGGCGCGGCATCGACATCGTCGCCACCATCGCCTCGAGCTGGGGCTCCCGCCGCACCCCGGGCGGCGGCAAGGCGGTCTGGTGCGAGTTCCTCCTCCCCAAGCGTTAGCTCTCTGTACATGCGTAAGGGCCGGGAGCACGTGGTGTGCTCCCGGCCCTTACGCCGTGTACGTACTTCTCTTAGGCGCTGACCGACTCCGCCTGAGCACCACCCCGCGCCACGACCCGGCTCTTCGCCGCAGCGGCCCACGGGTGGTCCTGCGCGGGCGTCAGCCGTCGGCCCAGCCGCAGCGCCAGCACACTGATCGCCACCGAGAACAGCACGAACGTCACGATGTACGGCCCGTGCAGCGAGGCACCCAGCGGCCCGCCGATGGCCGGCCCGACCGCCAGCGCCAACTGCTTGACCAGCGCGAAAGCGGAGTTGTACTGCCCGGCCATGCCCTCCGGCGCCAGATCGGCGACCAGCGGCGCCACGGTCGGCGACAGCATCGCCTCACCGAGCCCGAACAGCGCGTACGTCGAGACGAACGCGGCCGTGGCCATCTCCTGGCTGCCGTGCCCGAGACCCGAGTACCCCGCCGCCAGCCAGGCGACGGTCCAGATCAGGCCGACCACCGCGATCACCCGCGAGCGGCGCCGCCGCTCGACCAGCTTCAGCACGGCGAACTGCGCCACGACGATCATCATCGTGTTGGCGGCGAGCGCGGTGCCCAGCGTGGACGTGGATATCCCGGCGGCCTCGACGCCATAGGCACTCAGTCCGGACTCGAACTGTCCGTAGCAGGCGAAGAACAGCACGAAGCCCAGCAGGCAGAGCTGCACCATCGCCCGGTTCTGTACGAGCTGCCGCCAGCCGCCCTTGGCCGAGCCGGAGGGCAGGTCGGTGATGCGCGGGGCACGCGGCATCCGCACCGTCGCCATCAGCACGGCGAGCAGCAGGAAGATCGTGGCCTCGATGGTGAACAGCACGGTGAAGGAGGAGGCGCGGCTCGTGTCGACCAGGTGGCCGCCTATGAGCCCGCCGACGCCCAGACCGAGGTTCTGGAGGAAGAACTGCATGGCGAACGCCCGCGACCGGGTCGCGGTGGTCGAGCAGTCCACGATCATCGTCGCCAGCGCGGGCTGCATCACCGCCTGTCCGGCACCGAGCGCGGCCGCGGTCAGCAGTACCGGCACCGCCCTGCCCGCCAGCCCCAGGCCCAGGGCGCCGAGCGCGGACAGGACCAGGGCAGTGAGCAGGACGGGCAACGGACCGCGCCGGACGATCGCCCGCCCGGCGAACGGCAGCGCGATCAGCGCCGCCACGGCGAAGACGGCGAGCACCAGCCCCGCCGTCGTGGCCCCCAGCCCTCGCACCTGCGCCACATAGACGTACAGATACGGGACCGTGAAGCCGAGTCCGAACGCGCTGAGCGCGTTGCCCACGTGGATGCGGGGCATCGCCGCCCCCATCGCCCTGGTCACGTTCACCTCTTCCACAAGTTAGGAGTGAAGACTTCAAAGCTAAAGTTCGAAGCTAAAGAGTACACATCGAAGGACTTCAAGGCAAAGAGTCCCCGTGCCATACTCCTTGCCATGGCCGACACAGCCGGCGTCCCGGAGCCGACACTCGAAGAACAGATCGCCGCTTACCAGCGCGAGTTCCAGGACCTGGACCCCCAGGTCGAGGCGATCGTGTCGGCACTGTCCCGGCTGAACCGCCGGATGAACGTGGCGTACGGCCGCCAGACCGCCGAGCTGGGCATCAGCAACGCGGAGTGGGAAGTACTGAAGGCCCTGGTCCTCGCCGGTGCCCCGTACCGGATGGGCCCCGGTGAGCTGGCCAAGCGGCTCGGCCTCACCCCGGCCGCCATGACCCACCGGATCGACCGCATGGTCACCGAGGGCCTGGTCACGCGCGAGCGCGACGAGTCCAACCGCGTCCGTGTCATCGTGGAGCTGACCACCGACGGCCGCGAGAAGTGGCTCGAGGCGATGCGCCTGGCGACGGTCTTCGAGGAGGACCTGCTCCAGGACCTCACCTCCGGCGAGCGCTCCGTACTGGGAGAGGTCCTCACCCGGCTCCTCCGCCGGGTGGAGCACGCCCAGCCCGACGCCGAGGGCCGGCTCTCCGACCTCGACTGACGGCCTGACCAGGGCCGGGGGAAAAATCTTGACAGGGGGGCTTGACCCGACCCTGGCGAGTCCGTAGAGTTCTTCGGGTTGCACGGAGCCGTAACGGTTCTCCGCGACACCTCGCCGCCTGGAGCGGCAACCCCAAACCAACCAGTACGACCATCCCCCTGGGATTGCTTTCGGCACGTCCGAATTCAATTCGAATGGGAACCGGCGGCCCGATTAGGAACTGCCGGGGATGATCCGCTAAGGTTTGAGACGTCGGAACGGCCCAGCGGGCCGGGAAGACAACCCCCTCTGACTGGGAATCAGACGCCGAAAGGATCTGATAGAGTCGGAACCGCCGGAAAGGGAAACGCGAAAGCGAAGAACTGGAAAGCACCGAGGAAATCGGATCGGAAAAAGATCTGATAGAGTCGGAAACACCGAAGGGAAGCCCGGAGGAAAGCCCGAGAGGGTGAGTACAAAGGAAGCGACCGTTCCTTGAGAACTCAACAGCGTGCCAAAAATCAACGCCAGATATGTTGATAACCCCGTCTCCAGTCACTGACTGGGACGAGGTTCCTTTGAAAAAACACAGCGAGGACGCTGTGAACCATCGGACTATTCCTCCGATGGTTCCGCTCTCGTGTGTGTAGTCCCGATTACGGGAAAACATTCACGGAGAGTTTGATCCTGGCTCAGGACGAACGCTGGCGGCGTGCTTAACACATGCAAGTCGAACGATGAACCACTTCGGTGGGGATTAGTGGCGAACGGGTGAGTAACACGTGGGCAATCTGCCCTTCACTCTGGGACAAGCCCTGGAAACGGGGTCTAATACCGGATAACACTGCGGATCGCATGGTCTGCGGTTAAAAGCTCCGGCGGTGAAGGATGAGCCCGCGGCCTATCAGCTTGTTGGTGAGGTAATGGCTCACCAAGGCGACGACGGGTAGCCGGCCTGAGAGGGCGACCGGCCACACTGGGACTGAGACACGGCCCAGACTCCTACGGGAGGCAGCAGTGGGGAATATTGCACAATGGGCGAAAGCCTGATGCAGCGACGCCGCGTGAGGGATGACGGCCTTCGGGTTGTAAACCTCTTTCAGCAGGGAAGAAGCGAAAGTGACGGTACCTGCAGAAGAAGCGCCGGCTAACTACGTGCCAGCAGCCGCGGTAATACGTAGGGCGCAAGCGTTGTCCGGAATTATTGGGCGTAAAGAGCTCGTAGGCGGCTTGTCACGTCGATTGTGAAAGCCCGAGGCTTAACCTCGGGTCTGCAGTCGATACGGGCTAGCTAGAGTGTGGTAGGGGAGATCGGAATTCCTGGTGTAGCGGTGAAATGCGCAGATATCAGGAGGAACACCGGTGGCGAAGGCGGATCTCTGGGCCATTACTGACGCTGAGGAGCGAAAGCGTGGGGAGCGAACAGGATTAGATACCCTGGTAGTCCACGCCGTAAACGGTGGGAACTAGGTGTTGGCGACATTCCACGTCGTCGGTGCCGCAGCTAACGCATTAAGTTCCCCGCCTGGGGAGTACGGCCGCAAGGCTAAAACTCAAAGGAATTGACGGGGGCCCGCACAAGCAGCGGAGCATGTGGCTTAATTCGACGCAACGCGAAGAACCTTACCAAGGCTTGACATACACCGGAAAGCATCAGAGATGGTGCCCCCCTTGTGGTCGGTGTACAGGTGGTGCATGGCTGTCGTCAGCTCGTGTCGTGAGATGTTGGGTTAAGTCCCGCAACGAGCGCAACCCTTGTTCTGTGTTGCCAGCATGCCCTTCGGGGTGATGGGGACTCACAGGAGACTGCCGGGGTCAACTCGGAGGAAGGTGGGGACGACGTCAAGTCATCATGCCCCTTATGTCTTGGGCTGCACACGTGCTACAATGGCAGGTACAATGAGCTGCGAAACCGTGAGGTAGAGCGAATCTCAAAAAGCCTGTCTCAGTTCGGATTGGGGTCTGCAACTCGACCCCATGAAGTCGGAGTTGCTAGTAATCGCAGATCAGCATTGCTGCGGTGAATACGTTCCCGGGCCTTGTACACACCGCCCGTCACGTCACGAAAGTCGGTAACACCCGAAGCCGGTGGCCCAACCCCTTGTGGGAGGGAGCTGTCGAAGGTGGGACTGGCGATTGGGACGAAGTCGTAACAAGGTAGCCGTACCGGAAGGTGCGGCTGGATCACCTCCTTTCTAAGGAGCACTTCTTACCGAGTTCGCTCGGTCAGAGGCCAGTACATCGGCGAATGTTCGATGCTGGTTGCTCATGGGTGGAACGTTGATTATTCGGCACACTCACTGCTTTTCTCCTAGTACTGCTTCGGCGTGGAACGGATGAGGGTGGGGAGAGTGTCGGGCACGCTGTTGGGTGTCTGAGGGAATGGTTTTCCTCAGTCGCCGGCCCCAGTGCACTCGGACCGTAAGGGTTCGGGGTGATGGGTGGCTGGTCGTTGTTTGAGAACTGCACAGTGGACGCGAGCATCTGTGGCCAAGTTTTTAAGGGCGCACGGTGGATGCCTTGGCACCAGGAACCGATGAAGGACGTGGGAGGCCACGATAGTCCCCGGGGAGCCGTCAACCAGGCTTTGATCCGGGGGTTTCCGAATGGGGAAACCCGGCAGTCGTCATGGGCTGTCACCCGCTGCTGAACACATAGGCAGTGTGGAGGGAACGAGGGGAAGTGAAACATCTCAGTACCCTCAGGAAGAGAAAACAACCGTGATTCCGGGAGTAGTGGCGAGCGAAACCGGATGAGGCCAAACCGTATACGTGTGAGACCCGGCAGGGGTTGCGTGTGCGGGGTTGTGGGATCTCTCTTCTGTCGTCTGCCGGCGACAGGACGAGTCAGAAACCGTTGATGTAGGCGAAGGACATGCGAAAGGTCCGGCGTAGAGGGTAAGACCCCCGTAGTCGAAACATCAGCGGCTCGTTTGAGAGACACCCAAGTAGCACGGGGCCCGAGAAATCCCGTGTGAATCTGGCGGGACCACCCGCTAAGCCTAAATATTCCCTGGTGACCGATAGCGGATAGTACCGTGAGGGAATGGTGAAAAGTACCGCGGGAGCGGAGTGAAATAGTACCTGAAACCGTGTGCCTACAAGCCGTGGGAGCGTCGCGCATTGAGTTTACTCAGTGCGTCGTGACTGCGTGCCTTTTGAAGAATGAGCCTGCGAGTTTGCGGTGTGTTGCGAGGTTAACCCGTGTGGGGAAGCCGTAGCGAAAGCGAGTCCGAATAGGGCGATTCAGTAGCGCGCTCAAGACCCGAAGCGGAGTGATCTAGCCATGGGCAGGTTGAAGCGGAGGTAAGACTTCGTGGAGGACCGAACCCACCAGGGTTGAAAACCTGGGGGATGACCTGTGGTTAGGGGTGAAAGGCCAATCAAACTCCGTGATAGCTGGTTCTCCCCGAAATGCATTTAGGTGCAGCGTCGTGTGTTTCTTGCCGGAGGTAGAGCACTGGATAGGCGATGGGCCCTACCGGGTTACTGACCTTAGCCAAACTCCGAATGCCGGTAAGTGAGAGCACGGCAGTGAGACTGTGGGGGATAAGCTCCATGGTCGAGAGGGAAACAGCCCAGAGCATCGACTAAGGCCCCTAAGCGTACGCTAAGTGGGAAAGGATGTGGAGTCGCAGAGACAACCAGGAGGTTGGCTTAGAAGCAGCCACCCTTGAAAGAGTGCGTAATAGCTCACTGGTCTAGTGATTCCGCGCCGACAATGTAGCGGGGCTCAAGCGTACCGCCGAAGTCGTGTCATTCATACAATAGGGCCAACGCCTGTATGGATGGGTAGGGGAGCGTCGTGTGCCGGGTGAAGCAGCCGCGGAAGCGAGTTGTGGACGGTTCACGAGTGAGAATGCAGGCATGAGTAGCGATACAAACGTGAGAAACGTTTGCGCCGATTGACTAAGGGTTCCTGGGTCAAGCTGATCTGCCCAGGGTAAGTCGGGACCTAAGGCGAGGCCGACAGGCGTAGTCGATGGATAACCGGTTGATATTCCGGTACCCGCTGTGAAGCGTCAAACATCGAGCATCGTGATGCTAAGGCCGTGAAGCCGTTCCGGACCCTTCGGGGAATGGAAAGTGGTGGAGCCGCCGGCCCAAGCGGTTAGTAGGTGAGTGATGGGGTGACGCAGGAAGGTAGTCCAGCCCAGGCGGTGGTTGTCCTGGGGTAAGGGTGTAGGACGCAAGGTAGGCAAATCCGCCTTGCACATAGTCTGAGACCTGATGCCGAGCCGATTGTGGTGAAGTGGATGATCCTATGCTGTCGAGAAAAGCCTCTAGCGAGTTTCATGGCGGCCCGTACCCTAAACCGACTCAGGTGGTCAGGTAGAGAATACCGAGGCGTTCGGGTGAACTATGGTTAAGGAACTCGGCAAAATGCCCCCGTAACTTCGGGAGAAGGGGGGCCATCACTGGTGATCCGTTTTACACGGTGAGCTGGGGGTGGCCGCAGAGACCAGCGAGAAGCGACTGTTTACTAAAAACACAGGTCCGTGCGAAGCCGTAAGGCGATGTATACGGACTGACGCCTGCCCGGTGCTGGAACGTTAAGGGGACCGGTTAGTCACAATTCGTTGTGGCGAAGCTGAGAACTTAAGCGCCAGTAAACGGCGGTGGTAACTATAACCATCCTAAGGTAGCGAAATTCCTTGTCGGGTAAGTTCCGACCTGCACGAATGGCGTAACGACTTCTCGACTGTCTCAACCATAGGCCCGGTGAAATTGCACTACGAGTAAAGATGCTCGTTTCGCGCAGCAGGACGGAAAGACCCCGGGACCTTTACTACAGTTTGATATTGGTGTTCGGTTCGGCTTGTGTAGGATAGCTGGGAGACTGTGAAGCATGCACGCCAGTGTGTGTGGAGTCGTCGTTGAAATACCAGTCTGGTCGTGCTGGATGTCTAACCTGGGTCCGTGATCCGGATCAGGGACAGTGTCTGATGGGTAGTTTAACTGGGGCGGTTGCCTCCTAAAGAGTAACGGAGGCGCCCAAAGGTTCCCTCAGCCTGGTTGGCAATCAGGTGTTGAGTGTAAGTGCACAAGGGAGCTTGACTGTGAGACCGACGGGTCGAGCAGGGACGAAAGTCGGGACTAGTGATCCGGCGGTGGCTTGTGGAAGCGCCGTCGCTCAACGGATAAAAGGTACCCCGGGGATAACAGGCTGATCTTCCCCAAGAGTCCATATCGACGGGATGGTTTGGCACCTCGATGTCGGCTCGTCGCATCCTGGGGCTGGAGTCGGTCCCAAGGGTTGGGCTGTTCGCCCATTAAAGCGGTACGCGAGCTGGGTTTAGAACGTCGTGAGACAGTTCGGTCCCTATCCGCTGTGCGCGTAGGAATATTGAGAAGGGCTGTCCCTAGTACGAGAGGACCGGGACGGACGAACCTCTGGTGTGCCAGTTGTCCTGCCAAGGGCATGGCTGGTTGGCTACGTTCGGGAGGGATAACCGCTGAAAGCATCTAAGCGGGAAGCCTGCTTCGAGATGAGTATTCCCACCTCCTTGAGAGGGTAAGGCTCCCAGTAGACGACTGGGTTGATAGGCCAGATATGGAAGCCTGGTAACGGGTGGAGTTGACTGGTACTAATAGGCCGAGGGCTTGTCCTCAGTTGCTCGCGTCCACTGTGTTGGTTCTGAAACCACGAACAGCCTCATGTGCCACACATGACGGTTTGAAAAGTTTCATAGTGTTTCGGTGGTCATAGCGTGAGGGAAACGCCCGGTTACATTCCGAACCCGGAAGCTAAGCCTCACAGCGCCGATGGTACTGCAGGGGGGACCCTGTGGGAGAGTAGGACGCCGCCGAACTAATTTTATGGGAAACCCCCGCACCTTTTGGTGCGGGGGTTTTCTGCGTTCCGGGCCTTTTTAAAAATCAGAATACGACCTCGGTCGTATTCACGGTTCCGCCCTTGCGGCCGGGGGCGTGCTGGCCGTTCCAGTACAGGTTGGTGTGCGCGATCACCAGTTCCGGGGCCGGGGCGCCGTACATGCTGAGATCCTCCGTGGTGTGGGCGTCGGCGACGAGAAGGGCGTCGTATCCGCGGACCAGGGCTCCCTGGAGTGTGGAACGGACGCAGAAGTCGGTCTGTGCACCTGTGACGACGAGCCGGCCCACTCGGTGCTCGGCCAGGACGGACTCCAGGTCGGTGTCCTCGAAGGAGTCGCGGTAGCTCTTGTGTACGAGGGGCTCGTCCTGCCGGCGCTGCAACTCGGGGACGAATTCCCAGCCGGTGCTGTCCCGCCACAGCTCGTCGTCGTTGTGCTGTACCCAGATCACCGGCACCTCCTCCGCACGGGCCTTGTCGATCAGCGTGTTGATGCGGGCGATGACGCCGTCACGGTCGTGATTGTCGGCAACCACGTCGTTCTGGACGTCGATGACGAGGAGGGCTGTGCGGTCACGGTCGGGGAGGGTTGTCATGGGCGTCACTGTACGGGCGTACTACCGTGGGACGCATGGCAGTTGTGGGTGGTCAGGGGTATGTGGTGCGGGCTGTGCGGGCGGAGGAGTGGGGGGAGGTGAAGCGATTGCGGCTCGATGCGCTGCGGGACCCTGTCGCTCATCTCGCGTTCCTGGAGACGTATGAGGTGGCTGCCGCCCGGCCGGACTCGTTCTGGAAGGAGCGGGCGGCTCAGGGGAGTGGGGTTCGGCAGTTCATCGCCGAGGCGCCCGGTGGGGAGTGGGCAGGGTCGGTGACCGTGCTGTTGGAGGAGGCCGGGTCCGAGGACTGGGCCGGGTATGCGGTCGAGCGGCGGCAGGGGCATGTCGTCGGGGTGTTCGTGCGGCCCGAGCACCGGGGGAACGGGCTGATCCAGGAGTTGCTGGACGCCGGTGTGGCGTGGGCCTGGGAGCAGGAGGCCGAGCGGGTGCGGCTGTTCGTGCACGCCGACAATCCGCGGGCCCAGGGCGCTTATCTGCGGGCCGGGTTCAAGCCGACCGGGCTCGTGGTGTCGTTCTCGAAGAACGAGGACGAGCGGGAGCTGGAGTTCGCGCTAGACCGGTAGGTCCTCGTGGGGCCAGCGGGCGCGGGCCTGTTCGCGGGAGCGGAGCAGGGCCAGCGTCGGCAGGCCCTCGGCGGGGCCGGTGGTGAGCAGCTCGGGGAGCTGGGGGAGCGGGGCGACCGCGGCCACGTCGTCCAGGATCAGGGTGAGTGGTGGGTCGAGCCGACCGGAGGATGACCGTTCGGCCATGCGCCGGCCGTGCTCGACCACGCTCGAGACGAGGGCCGTCAGCAGGGGCATCGCGCCCGGCCGCGTCCTGGGGTCCTCGATGGGTTCACCGACCACATACAGGGTGCCCCCTTCGTGGACGAAGGAATCCAGGGCGAGCGTGTCGGTCCGGTGGGGGGTGCAGGATTCCCGGATGTTGACCGTGAGGAGCGCGGACAGCGCCCGGCTGGTCAACTCCTGGGCGATGTCCCGGCGTTCCGGGTGCGAGGTGAGGGCCGCCTCCAGCTCGCCCGCGGAGCCGGGGGCCGCCTTGGGGTGGGTGCGCAGGGTGCGTACCGCGTCCTGGAGCTGGGTGCCCTGGGTCCAGCGGTGGACGTGGCGGACGGTGCGGCCGTCCAGTGCGGCGGCGTGCAGGAAGCTGCGCAGCAGGGTGGTGGCGGTGTCGGTGACGGCCTGGTCGATGCGGGCCGTGGGCCGGACCGGGGCGAGGAGTGCGGTGGCCCGGCTCAGCGCGGTGGGGCGGTCCTCGCAGCCGGCCGTGGGTGACCAGTGCAGGCGGGCCGGGGTGTCGCAGCGGTGGGTGGGATCGTAGAGGAGGACGGGCCCGAGCTTGGCCCGGGCGTCCTTGGTCTCCTGCCAGAGCGCCGGGTTCGAGGTGAGGATCAGCGCGGGGCCGGGGGCGTCCTGGAGGGCCGCGGTGGCGGAGGCGTGGCGGGTCTCGGGGGTGCCGTAGAGGAGGGGGCCCTGTGGGGCCGGAAGCTGTTCCACGACGGGTGGGGGCTGTTCCACGACCGGCTGGGGCTGCTCCATGACGACGGGCGCCGCGAAGACCGGCTGCTCGATCCGCGGCTCTGGCACCTTCTCCGCCGCGGGAGCCTCGGGCGGCCGCGCGAGCCTCCGTACCCGCCCCGCGCGCCAGCGGGCCACCGTGCCGAGGACGAAGACCGTCAGGACCAGCAGGATCAGGAACTGGCCGATGAACAGGCCCCAGAAGAGGCCCCAGCCGGGGAGCCGGTCCGCTGGGGTGCCCGCCCAGGCGCCGGCGATGTCGTGCGGCTGGGCGACGAGGTGGCGTATGGCCAGCGGGGTGCGGGTGAAGGCCAGCGGGGTCGGCCAGGTGCCCCGCGCGAAGAGGGCCGCGAGGCCGGTGGCCGTCCACACCAGGACCGTCATGCCGAGGAGGAAGGCGAGCAGGCCGACCAGCAGGCCGTCCGGAATCCCGCCGCCCTCGCCCGCGCGTCCGGCGTCCCGGCTGCCGCCCCGCTCGTCCGCTCGCACGTGCTCTCCCTACGCCACCGTCGACTCGGAGTCGCCCACGTGCTGTTCCACGAAGGCCGCGGCCCGCTGCTCGGCCTCCAGCTCGGCGGCGCGCAGGGCGTCGTCGGCCGCGAGGTCGTCGGAGGACTGGGTCATCGCCCGGTCGGTGAAGACCAGCGGGCGTTCCGTCTCCGTGATCAGGTGTTTGACCACCTGGACGTTGCCGTTGACGTCCCAGACCGCGATGCCGGGGGTGAGCGTCGGGATGATCTCCACGGCCCAGCGGGGCAGTCCGAGCACCCGGCCGGTCGCTCTGGCCTCGTCGGCCTTCTGGGCGTAGATCGTCCTGGTGGAGGCCATCTTGAGGATCGCGGCCGCCTCCTTCGCCGCCGCGCCGTCGACCACGTCGGAGAGGTGGTGGACGACGGCGACGAAGGACAGTCCGAGGCGCCGGCCGAACTTCAGCAGCCGCTGGAACAACTGGGCCACGAAAGGGCTGTTGATGATGTGCCAGGCTTCCTCGACCAGGAAGATGCGCTTCTTGCGGTCGGGCCGGATCCAGGTGTGCTCCAGCCACACGCCGACGATCGCCATCAGGATGGGCATGGCGATGGAGTTGCGGTCGATGTGCGAGAGGTCGAAGACGATCAGCGGGGCGTCCAGGTCGATGCCGACCGTGGTCGGGCCGTCGAACATGCCCCGCAGGTCGCCGTCGACCAGCCGGTCGATCACCAGGGCGACGTCCAGGCCCCAGGCGCGTACGTCGTCTATGGCCACGTTCATCGCCTCGGCGGACTCCGGCTCGGGGTGGCGGAGCTGCTCGACGATGTCCATGAGGACGGGCTGGCGGTCGACGATGGTCTCGTTGACGTAGGAGTGGGCGACCTTGAGGGCGAAGCCGGAGCGTTCGTCCAGGCCGTGGCCGAGCGCGACCTCGATGATCGTGCGGAGCAGCGCGAGCTGGCCCGTGGTGGTGATCGCCGGGTCGAGCGGGTTGAGCCGGATGCCGTGGTTGAGCGCGGCGGTCGGGTCGAGCCGGATGGGGGTTATCCCCAGCTCCTCCGCGATGAGGTTCCATTCGCCGACGCCGTCCTCGCCCTGGGCGTCCAGGACGACGACCTGGCGGTCCTTGAAGCGGAGCTGGCGCAGGACGTACGTCTTCTCCAGCGCCGACTTGCCGTTGCCGGACTCGCCGAGGACCAGCCAGTGCGGGGCCGGGAGCTGCTGGCCGTAGAGCTGGAAGGGGTCGTAGATGTAGCCCTTCCCGGAGTAGACCTCGCGGCCGATGATGACGCCGGAGTCGCCGAGGCCGGGGGCGGCCGTCGGCAGGTAGACCGCCTGGGCCTGCCCGGTGGAGGTGCGCACCGGGAGGCGGGTGGTCTCGACCTTCCCGAAGAGGAAGGACGTGAAGGCGTCGGTGAGGACGGACAGCGGATCTCGCATGGAGAGCCTCTACCTTCGGATGCCGGTGGCGAACGGGAGGGTGTTCACGAACGCGCGGTGGTGCTCGCGGTCGCACCACTCCAGCTTCAGGTACGACTTGCCCGCCGAGGCGCGGATCGTGCGCTTGTCGCGGTTGAGCGCCTCGGGGGAGCGGGAGGAGACGGTGATGTAGCCGACGAGGTTGACGCCTGCGGCTCCGCTGGCGAGGTCCTCGCCGCGCTGGTCGAGGCGGGAGTGGGCGGCCACGTCGCGCGGGTCGACGGTGCGGTTCATCTTGGCCGCGCGGGACGCCTCGGCCTCGTCGTTGGTCTTCTCCGTCAGCATGCGCTCGATGGCGACCTCGGTGGGTTCGAGGTCCATGGTGACGGCGACGGTGCGGATCACGTCCGGGGTGTGGACGAGGAGGGGGGCGAGGAAGTTGACGCCGACGGGGGTCATCGGCCACTCCTTCACCCAGGCGGTGGCGTGGCACCAGGGGGCGCGGGTGGTGGACTCGCGGGTCTTGGCCTGGAGGTAGGTGGGCTCCATGGCGTTCAGCTCGGCGGGCCAGGCGTTGCGCTGGGTCATGGCCTGGATGTGGTCGATGGGGTGGTCCGGGTCGTACATGGAGTGGATCAGGGAGGACAGGCGGCCCTGTCCGAGGGGCTGGCGGACCCGGATGTCGGCTTCCTGGAGGCGGGAGCAGATGTCGGTCAGTTCGCGGGCCATGACGATGGCGAGCCCGGCGTCGCGGTCGAGCTTGCGGCCGGCCTGGGGGCGGGCGGCGCGGGCCATGGCGTGGGCCTCGGCGGCCAGGTCGCGGCTGTAGTTCATGCAGGCGACGAGGTACGCGCGGTGCTGCTCGCTGCTGGTGGACACCATGGACTGGAGCTGGTCGTAGGACCGCTGGAGCCACTCGGGGGAGCGGCCGTCGCCGCGCAGGACGACGTCCTTGGCGTGGGCGTCGGGGTCGGCGGGGAGCGTGCGGGCGAGCATCTGGATGCGGGTGACGAAGCCGTCGCCGTTGGCCACGTGCTTGAGGAGGGTGCCGAAGCGGTCGACGAGGGCTTCCTGGTCCTCGGAGTCGCGCAGGCCGACGCCGGGGCCCTCGATCTCGATGGCGGCGGTGACGGTCTTGCGGTCGGCGTGCAGGAGTACGGCGATCTCGTCGGGGCCGAAGGGGGCGGCGAGCCAGTTGATGCGGCCGATGCCGGGGGGCGGGCCGATCTCGACCTCGCGGCCGTCGAGGCGGGTGCCCGATTCCATGACGGGGGAGCGGTAGACGGCCGTGCGCTTGACGGTGCGCTTGTAGGAGCGGTTGATCTCGAACCACTTGTAGAAGGTGCGGCGCTTGTACGGCACGTAGACCGCGGCGAGCGCGAGCATCGGGAAGCCGCTGAGGAGCGCGATGCGCAGGGGGAGGGCGGGTACGAGGAGGCCGCACATCATGCCGAGGAACGCGCCGGCGACGATCAGCGCGATCTCGCCGGACTCGCGGTTGCGGCCGATGATCGCGTTGGGCCGGGCGCGGCCGATGAGATACGTACGGCGGGGCGAGACCGGATGGGACAGGTGGGCCTCGGTCGTCAACGCCCTTCACCTCCAGAGCGGTTGGTGCTGCTGTTGCGGGTGTTGCCTGCGTGCGGGGTGTTGACCGGGCTGGGGGCGCGGGGCGCGGGGGCCGCGGCGGGGGCGTTCTGGGGGGTGCGGCCGCTGTGGGCGGCGACGCCGCCGGAGGCGGGGTTGGCGGGGCGGGGGGTGCTCGCGCCCTGTCCGCCGCCGCCCGCGTTGCTGTCGGCACGGGTGCTGTGGGTCTTGATGCCCTGGGCGACGAGGGTGGCGGGGGAGCTGATGACGGCGGCGGCCTTGCCCTCGGCGCCCTGCATGATGCGGTTGTTGCGGGAGCCGGCGATCTCGTCGCCGAAGCCGGGGACGAAGCGGTAGATCATCGCGCTGGCGAAGATGGCGAGCAGGATGATGGAGAGGCCGGAGACGACGGCGCCGAAGGCGTCGGGGCCGCTGTCGCCGGAGAGGGCGCCGGCGAGGCCGAGGACGATGACGATGACCGGTTTGATCATGATGACGGCGATCATGATGCCGGCCCAGCGGCGGACGTGGCCCCACAGGTTCTTGTCGACGAGGCCCGCGTAGACGACGGTGCCGAGGAGGGCGCCGACGTACAGCAGGGCGGCGCGGATGACGAGTTCGAGCCAGAGGACGCCTGCGGCGAGGATGCTGACCAGGGAGACGACGATCAGCATGATGGGGCCGCCGCCGATGTCGTCGCCCTTCTCCAGGGCGCCGGAGAAGGTGCCGAAGAACGTCTCTGCCTGGTCGCCGGTGGCTTTCGCCAGGACGTCGGTGACGCCGTCGGCGGCGGAGACGACGGTGTAGAGGATCAGGGGGGTGAAGGCGGAGGCCAGGACCGTGAGCCAGAGGAACCCGACGGCTTCGGAGATGGCGGTGGTGAGGGGGACGCCCCGCACCGCTCGCTTGGCCACGGCGAGGAGCCACAGGACGAGGGTGAGGATGGTGGAGGCGGCGAAGACGACGGCGTACTGCTGGAGGAACTTCGGGTTCGTGAAGTCGACGTTCGCCGTCTCCTTCACCGCGTCACTGAGCTTCCCGATCGTCCACGACGCGGCGTCCGCGCAACCCTTGGCGAGCGAGGAGAGGGGGTCGAGGGAGGAGGTCAGGGGGTTGTCGGTGGTGAGCCCTTTTCGAGAGCTGCCTCCGCCGCTGCTGTCCTTGTCGCAGAAGTCGCGCGCCGCGCCGTGGATCAGGTCGCAGGGGTCGTTGCTCTTCGTGGGCTTCGGGCTGGGTGCCGCGAAAGCGCGGGTGGCCGTGAGGACGGCCGCGACTTGGACGGCTCCGACGATGCCGGTCAAGGTGAGTACGCGGCGATCAGCGCGCATAGGTGAACCCTCCGTACTCCTCGACCGTCTTCGACATGTCGTCCGCGCTGGAAGCCTTGTCGTCACCGGGGACCGGTGCCGGTCCTTCCTTCTGGGAATGCGTGATGATCTTCCAGTCACCGGCTGCCCACTGGAGTTTCATCGTGATCGTGAACCAGCTATTGGTGACCGGGTTGGTGGACTTGGCTCCCGCCAGTCCCAGCAGCCCGCTGCACCAGACCGCGACCGTGGCGGTGTCGTCACCGGGCTCGGTCACCTTGGTGCCGATCGGACTCGTGCGCGAGACGAAGGTGGACCCCGCCGGGGCGGCGCCGTCCGAGCTCAGACCGAGGCTCTGATTGAAGGCGGACGTGTACGCCTCGTCCATCTCCGCCTTGGAACTCGCCACTCTGGACGGCGTCATGACGGTCTGGAGGACGGAGTCACGCTTGGCCTTGTTGAACATCTCCGCCGACCCCAGCGCCACCGCGTAGTTCGCCGCCGCGCTCTCCGCGCCCTGCTGGGTGTGCGGGAAGTGGGTGGGGATGCCGTTTTCGGTGGTGGGGACCGGGGTGGTGCCCGAGGGGGCTGTGGGGGCCGCTGCCGGGTGGTCGGGGCCCTTGGAGGGCTGGTTATTCGCGGGGGAGTTGTCGCGGTTGGCGAAGGCGATGGCTGCGATGAGGAGGACGACCACGCCGACGACCGTGATGAGGCTGCGGGAGGAGGAGCGGGGGGTGCGGCGGGGGGCGCCGCCGTAGGGGTCGCCGCCGGGCAGGTGGGTGCGGGTCTGCCCGGTGTCGGGGTAACCGTGCTCGCCTGAGGTGCTCATGCCGCGTCCGCCCTCTCCGCCTTGTGTTCATACGACGGTAGCCGGGCTGGTCCTCGCGCGGGCGCGGTGTGGTGACTGGACATCAGGGAAACGCAACCTCAAGCCTGGGCGTCAGACGGCCATGCCGTACACGATGGTGAACAGCGTGCCGAGGGAGCCGATGATGAAGACCCCGGTGAGGCCCGCGATGATGAGTCCCTTGCCCTGTTCCGCGCTGAAGGTGTCCCGCAGCGCGGTGGCGCCGATGCGCTGTTTGGCCGCGCCCCAGATGGCGATGCCGAGGCAGAGCAGGATGGCGACGGCCATCACGACCTCGATCATCACCTTCGCTTCGTTGCCCAGGCTGCCGAAAGGCCCCCAGTCCGGAGCGATCCCGCCGATGATGGTGTTGATGTCTCCCTTGTCGGCCGCAAAGAGCATGTAAGTCACCGCCCCTGGTGGGTAGTTGTGCCGCTCCTCTGCGGTGTGCAGAGGTCAGGTCCCATTGTCGCCGACAACGTCGCCGTCGTATGTCGACTTGGCGGCATTCACAGGCGGGTCTCGTACATTTGGCGCGTACGGTCACTCTGTGTATCACGGCAGGTCACGCCGGGCAATGACGCGAGAGCGAAACCTGTGGTGTGGTTCCGTCGTTGGGCTCTTTTACGGCCCTTCGGCCTCCCGCACGGTTTCTGACGGCCGGTCGGGTGAGACGTCGAGACGATGTTCTCACGCGGCGTCAGCGCGGTTTGAGCCCGTGCAGCAGCAGGTGTACGTGGGTGTCGAGACCGGCCATGGCCTCCTCGGCGTCCAGCGCGCAACCGGCGATGAGGGCGGCGAGGCCGTGCAGGCTGGCGGCGGCGACCAGGGTGATGCGCTCGGGGTCGCCCTGGACGATCTCACCGCGTTCCTGGGCACGGGCGAAGGTGCGGGTGAGGGCGCCGAGGGACTGGTCGACGGCGGTGGCGAGCAGGTCGGAGCTCTCGGGTTCGTGCTTGCGCGCGAACATCAGCTCCAGCAGCTCGGGGTTCTCGACGGCGAAGCCGAGGTAGGCGCGCGCGAGGGCGGTCATGCGCTGCTCGAAGTCCGCCTCGGGGTCGTCGGCGGTCGCGGCGGTGAGGGCCTGGTTCAGGCGCTGGTAGCCGGCGAGGGCGAGGGCGTCGAGGAGGGCCTGCTTGTCCTTGAAGTGGCGGCCGGGGGCGGCGTGGCTGACGCCGGTCGCGCGGGCCAGCTCGCGCAGGGAGAGGGCGGCGGCGCCCTTCTCGCGCAGGGTGCGCTCGGCGCTCTGGAGCAGGGCGGCGCGCAGGTCGCCGTGGTGGTACGGGCGGCTTGTGGGGATGCGCGGCATGGGGGTCATCGTATCCCGATGTTGTCGGCGCCAGCTTTGTTGGCGGTGGCTGCATTGTTGTCGTTGACATCATTGTTGGCGTTGCCTACATTGAGTTCATGGCCGAGACGAGCGAAGCGCGCGCTGCGCGCCAGTGGAATGTGGACCGTCTGCCCGATCTGAGCGGCCGTACGGCCGTGGTGACCGGTGCCAACAGCGGGATCGGCTTCATGGCCGCCGCCGCGCTGGCGCGGGCCGGGGCGCACGTGGTGTTCGCGGTGCGGGACCTGGCGCGCGGCGCCGCCGCGGCGGGGCGGGTGAGCGGCAGCACCGAGGTGCGCCGCCTGGACCTGGCGGACCTGGACTCGGTGCGCGAGTTCGCCGCCGGGTGGGACCGCCCGCTGGACCTGCTGGTCAACAACGCGGGCGTGATGATGCTGCCGGAGGGGCGGACCAGGCAGGGCTTCGAGACCCAGTTCGGCACCAACCACCTCGGGCACTTCGCCCTGACCAACCTGCTGCTGCCGCGGATCACCGACCGCGTGGTGACCGTCTCCTCCGGGCTGCACCGGGGCGGGGACGGCCGGATCAGCTTCGACGACGTCAATCTGCGCGGCCGCTACACCCCGACCCGCGCCTACGCCCAGTCCAAGCTGGCCAACCTCCTCTTCACCCTGGAGCTCCAGCGGCGCCTCACCGAGGCGGGGTCCCCGGTGCGCGCCCTCGCCGCCCACCCCGGGTACGCGGCGACCAACCTCCAGAGCCATGCCGCGAACCCGCTGGCCCGCCTCTTCATGAGCGTCGGCAACAAGGTGTTCGCCCAGGACGACAAGGGCGGGTCCCTGCCCACCCTGTACGCGGCCACCGAGGACCTGCCCGGCGCGTCCTACGTCGGCCCCGGCGGCCTCGGCGAGATGCGCGGCGCCCCCGCGCTGGTCGGCCGGAGCGCGGCGGCGAGCGACCCGGACGCGGCCCGGCGGCTGTGGACGCTCTCCGAGGAGCTGACCGGCGTCACCTGGGGGCTCGCGGCGCCCACGACCGGGGGTGTTGACAGCGTGTAATCGCAGGACCGGCGGAGTGTGACCGGCGTGAGTACGCTGGACGGCACTCCGGCCGGTGGCGGCTACGTACGAGGAGCGGTTCACAGGAAAATCTCAGCGACGGCCGGGCAGGTTTCTCACCCTGGGGGGACAGAGTGAGGACTGATGAAGCGCAGCGCACGCAACCCGGTCACCTCGCGGCCCGCTCTGCTCGGCGCGGTGGTGATGCTCGCCCTCACCTCGGCCTCCGTCGCGGCCGCCGACGACGGGCGCGGCCCGCTCGAGGTGACCGTCACCGCGCCCGCCGACGCGCGGACCGCCCGGGTGGGCGCGCTGTTCGGCGCGGACACCACGGGCCGGCCGGAGCGCGGCCACTTCTGCACCGCCTCGGTGGTGCACAGCCCCGCGCACGATCTGCTCGTCACCGCCGCGCACTGCATCACCCACGCCGACGGCGAGCTGTTCTTCGCGCCGGGCTACCGGGACGGCCGGGCGCCGTACGGGATGTGGCCGGTGGGGGAGTGGGTTCTGCCGGTGGGGTGGACGGCGGACAAGGACGAGAACAGCGACGTGGCCTTCGCGCACGTTGATGAGGTGGACGGCAGACGGGTGGAGGACGTGGTCGGCGGGAACCGGTTCACGGCCGGGACCGCGGTGGGCGCGAGTGCCGTCACCCTCTTCGGTCTCCCGGACGCCCGCGAGACGCCGGTGATGTGCACCGACCGGCCGGTGGCGCGCGGCCTGACCCAGCAGCGGGTGCACTGCCCCGGCTTCACCGGCGGGACCAGTGGGAGCCCGTGGCTGAACGGGTCCGGGCAGGTGGTCGGGGTGCTCGGCGGGCATCAGCGGGGCGGGTCGACGGCGGACGTCTCCTACAGCGTGGTGCTGGGGCGCGCGGCGGCCGCGCTGTACCGGACGGCGACCGGGAGCTGACAGGGCGTCGGACCGGTCGCGGATAGGCCGAATTGTTGGCCTGCTGGGCGGCCACGGGGGGAAAGCGGCCTTGAACCGGCCCTTTATGGGGGAGGGTTGACCCGTGCGCAAAGTATGGGTGGCCGGGGGCGCCGCGATCGGGCTCGGCCTGAGCTTCGTGATGCTGCTCGTCGTCGGGGTGTACGTCGTCGCGGGGAACCTCGCGGGCGGGGCCGCCGCCGGCGGGGTCGGGCTGGCCAAGGGCGCCGTCCCGGCGGCGTACCAGACGCTCGTGCAGAAGTGGGGCAACCTGTGCCCCGCCATCAACCCGGCACTGCTGGCTGCCCAGTTGTACCAGGAGAGCGGGTTCAACCCCGGTGCGCGCAGCCCCGCGAAGGCGCAGGGGATAGCGCAGTTCATCCCCGGCACCTGGGCCACCCACGGCGTGGACGGGGACGGCGACGGCGACCGGGACGTGTGGGACCCGGACGACGCGATCCCCTCGGCGGCCTCCTACGACTGCGAACTGGCCAAGTACGTCAAGGACGTTCCCGGTGACGTCTCGGCCAACATGCTCGCCGCCTACAACGCGGGCGCGTACGCGGTCATCCGGTACGGGGGCGTGCCGCCGTACCGGGAGACCCGGAACTACGTGAAGACCATCACGACGCTGGCGAAGAGCTTCGCCGCGCCCGTCGCCCGGGTCGACCCCTCCCGGCAGGCCGCCGGGGCCATCGCCTACGCGCAGAGCAAGCTCGGCACCCCGTATCTGTGGGGCGGCACCGGTACGGCCGCGCAGAGCGGGCGGTTCGACTGCTCGGGGCTGACCCAGGCGTCGTACGACAGTGTCGGGATCAAGCTGCCGCGCGTGGCGAACGACCAGTACAACGCGGGTCCGCATCCCGCGCGGAACGAACTGCTCCCCGGCGACCTGGTGTTCTTCTCGCACGACCCCACCGACTCGCGGGCCATCCACCACGTGGGCATCTACGTGGGCGGCGGTTACATGATCGACGCTCCGCGCACGGGTGCGGTGATCCGGTTCGACCCGATCGACGGCGGCGATTACTTCGGTGCCACCCGGGTCACCGAGGATGGCGCGAAAGCGCTCCCGACGCATGTGTAGCGGAGCGTCAACCCACCCCCTGAGCTGCGGGTACGGGTATCTCTTCGATAACGTCTGAGTGATCATTCGGTGGAGGGTGGAACGTATGCACAGAGGGTGTGCGTTCCTGTTCACGTAGCCGAGCAGACGTCAGTGCGCCAGTGCAACGGAAGCGGATCTACGACCCACGGGGGGTTGGCGCGACGCACACTGGGTGCGTCCGGTAAGACGACGAAGGGGCCGCAGCACCATGGCTGTACTCGCCGAATCCGGATCGAACCCCGACGTCGAGCTGCTCTACGACATCAACGGCCTGGCGAAGGCCGCCCCGCACTGGTTCGACCGGGTCATGGAGTTCGTCGGCGAGTACGGGCTGCCGGTGGCCATGGTCCTGCTGGTCCTCGGCTGCTGGCTGTTCGTCAGGCGCAGGGGCGGCCCGGACGCGGTGCCCTCGGTGGCCGCACTGGTCTGGGCACCGCTCGCGGCGGCCGTCGCCGTGCTGGTGAACGTGCCCATCCGGGGCTTCGTGGAGCGGCCCCGCCCCTTCATGGACCACCAGGGACTCGACGTCCTGATCGCCGGCAAGAGCGACTACTCCTTCGTGAGCGACCACGCGACGATCACCATGGCGATCGGGGTGGGCCTCTTCGTCGCCAACCGCCGCTTCGGCATCGCCGGTATCGCGCTCGCCCTGCTGGAGGGCTTCTGCCGGGTCTTCATGGGCGTGCACTACCCGACCGACGTCATCGGCGGCTTCGCCCTCGGTACGGCCGTCGCGCTGCTGCTCTCCCCGCCCGCGACGGCGCTGCTCACGCCGCTGGTGCGGGCCATCGCCCGCTCCCCGCGCGCGGGACGGCTGGTGAGCGCCCCTCCGGCGGGCGGTGGGCGCGGGGACGCGCTGTTCTCCGGCGGACGCGAAACGGCCGGGTCGGGGGAGAAGGACCTGGCCGCGTAGGCGGTTCCGAGTATCTGGCGAGAAGGCCGCGGCACATGGTTGCCGCGGCCTTCCCGCGTTTCACAGCCCCTGCGCGTACCCGAAGAACCGGTCCGGGTCGTACCGCTTCTTCACCTCGGCGAGCCGGGCGCCCGCGCTGCCGTAGTAGGCGCGGCGCCAGTCGGTCAGGGCGGCGTCGGTGTAGTTCTGGTAGGCGGCGCCCGAGGCGTGGGGACGCATCGCGGTGTGGGTGGCGTCCAGCCAGGAGCGGGCGGCCGAGCCGGAGGCGCCCGCGTCCCAGGAGGCGAGGTACTGGGCCAGCATCCGGGAGCGGCGGTGCACGAAGGCGGTCGCGGTGGGGGAGACGCGGTTGACGGCGCCGCCCAGTGCGGTGAGCGCCACACTGCCCGCGCCGCCGGACATGGCGCCGACCCGCTTCAGCAACGTCTCGACGCCGGCCGAGGACAGGGAGCGGTCGAAGAAGTCGGAGCGGGCCGCGTAGGTCTCGCGGTGCAGGGCGCCGCGCGGGGAGCGGCCCGGGGTGGTGCCGGGCAGGTGGCACTGGGCGTCGGTGGCGAAGGCGGAGCAGCCGGCGTATATCTCCATCGCCTCCTCGTAGCCGTGGCGGCGCAGGGAGACGGCGGAGGCGTCGGCGCCCGCGCGGTGGGCGAGGCGGTCGACCGCGTTCTCCAGGTCGCTCCGGGAGCCCATGGAGAAGCAGGAGACGGAGACGGTCGGGGTGCGGCCTCCTGCGCGCTCCAGGTGCAGGGCGGACCAGATCTCGTCCGGCTGGGCGGGCCCCCACTCCTGCCATGCCTTCAGCACCGCCGCCGCCTTGGCCCACGGCCAGCGCAGGGAGGCGGTCACGGCCTGCGGGGCGGGGTGGGTGGTGAATCGCAGCTCGGTGACGACGCCGAAGTTGCCGTTGCCCGCGCCGCGCAGCGCCCAGAACAGGTCCGCGTTCTCGTGGGCGTTGGCGGTGCGGGTGCGGCCGTCCGCCGTGACCAGGGTGGCCTGGGTGAGGCTGTCGCAGGTGAGGCCGTAGGCGCGGGAGGCGACACCGTGGCCGCCGCCGAGCACCAGGCCGGATATCCCGACCGTCGGGCAGGAACCGGCCGGTATGGTCGCGCCCTTGGCGGCCAGCGTCCGGTACACGTCGATCAGCTTGGCCCCCGCGCCCACAACGGCGTGCCCGCCCGAGGCGCCGACCCGGTTCAGCGCGGACACGTCGACGATCAGGCGGCCGTCGCCGGAGGAGTAACCGGCGTAGGAGTGGCCGCCGTTGCGGATCGCCACCTTGATCCGGCGGGCACGGGCGTACGCCAGCAGGGTGCGGATGTCGGCCGCGTGGGCCGCGTAGGCGACGGCGGCCGGACGCAGGGTGTCGAAGCGGGTGTTGTAGAGGCGGCGGGCCGGGGTCCAGGAGGCGTCGCCGGGGCGGACCAGGGTGCCGTCGAGGTCGCGGGCGAGCGCGGTCCAGTCGGCGGCGGCCTTCACGGACGCCGTTGTCATGGTGGTGGAGACCCCCGCAAGGGAGGCACTGGACCCGGACGGCCCCGGCCGGGCCGAGGCGCCGCCGCCTGGTGCGCAGGCGGTGAGCGCGGTGAGGGCGGTGGCACCGCCCGTGAGAAACGTCCGCCGGTCCATGTCGCTCGCCGTCCCCTCGCCTTGCGGTGACCCTTCGGGGAGCCAGACGGTGCGTGGGGGGCCGGGGTTCCGGGCAAGGGCGAGAACGCGTCAGATACCGGCGGGCGCCGGGACCTCCGCGTGTCCTGGCCGTAAGCGTTCCGTCACCTCACCAGGCCGACGGCAGGGGTTCACCCCTCGTTCACTTCGGGCCATCGGCGGCTTCACCTGTTCTGCCTAATTTCGGCCGTAGCCGGTACGGAGTGCGGACAGGATGCACTCGCGTACCACCCAACGTCGCACGCCGCCCCTAGCGGCGGCTCCTGGAAGGAACTTCCGAACGTGAAGCTTCAGCGCAAGAACCGGCTGCGCGCCCTCTCGCTCGGTGCGGTCGCCGTCTCCGGTGCCCTGGCCCTGACGGCGTGCGGCTCCGACGACGCGGGCACCAAGCCGGGCGGTTCGTCGTCGTCGGCCGCCGCCGGTTCGATCAAGTGCGACGGCGCGAAGGGACAGCTTCTGGCCGACGGTTCCTCGGCGCAGAAGAACGCGATCGACGCGTGGGTGAAGAACTTCTCCCAGGCGTGCGGTGTGCAGATCAACTACAAGGGCGCCGGCTCGGGTGCGGGTGTCACGTCGTTCAACCAGGGCCAGATCGCCTTCGCCGGCTCCGACTCCGCGCTGAAGCCGGAAGAGGTCGTCGCCTCCAAGAAGGTCTGCAAGGGCGGCCAGGGCATCGACCTGCCGATGGTGGGCGGCCCGATCGCGCTCGGCTACAACGTGCCCGGCGTCGACAACCTGGTGCTGGACGCCCCGACGCTCGCCAAAATCTTCGACAGCAAGATCCAGAAGTGGAACGACGCCGCGATCAAGAAGCTGAACCCCTCGGCGAAGCTGCCCGACCTGAAGATCCAGGCGTTCCACCGCTCCGAGGACTCCGGCACCACGGACAACTTCACCAAGTACCTGATCGCCACCACCCCGGACAACTGGAAGTACGAGGGCGGCAAGGCGTGGCAGGCCAAGGGCGGCCAGGCGGCCTCCGGGTCGGCCGGTGTGGCCCAGGGCGTCAAGCAGAACCAGGGCGCGATCGGCTACTTCGAGCTGTCCTACGCCAAGGACATGACCACCGTGGCCATCGCCACCGGTGCGAAGACCCCGGTGAAGCCCTCCACCGACTCCGCCACCGCCGACATCGCGGCCGCCAAGGTCGTCGGCACCGGCCAGGACCTCGCGCTGAAGCTGGACTACAACACCAAGGCCGAGGGCGCCTACCCGCTCACCCTGGTCACGTACGAGATCGTCTGCGACAAGGGCAACAAGCCGGAGACGCTGCCCGCGACCAAGGCGTTCCTGACCTACCTCGCCAGCGAGGACGGCCAGAAGGTGCTGGCGCAGAACGACTACGCGCCCATCCCCGAAGAGATCATCACCAAGGTCCGCAGCACCGTCGCCGGCCTGAGCTGACCTGATTCCGAGTGTGCGCACCGGCCCCGCTCCCCGGGGCCGGGCGCACCGTCCGGTGCACCGCCGCCCGGAGCCGTACCCCGCGTACGGCTCCTGCGAGCCGCCCCGCGCGGCTCAGCAGACCGGAGAACCCGATGGACATATCGACGACAACCGACGTACCCCCCTCCGCCCCGCGGCCCGACGCCGACGAGCGGCGGACCGCCCGGGGCGTGACCCGCCCCGGCGACCGGATCTTCCTGGCCCTCTCGCGCGGCTCGGGCATCCTGCTGCTGGTGATCATGGCCGCCATCGCGGTCTTCCTCACCTACCGGGCGTGCCTGGCGATCAGCGCCGACGACGGCAACTTCCTCACCACCTTCGAGTGGAACACCAACACCGACCCGCCGGTCTTCGGCATCGCGGTGCTGGCGTTTGGCACGGTCGTCTCCTCGATCGTCGCCATGGGGTTGGCCCTGCCGGTCGCGGTGGCCATCGCGCTGTTCCTCACGCACTACGCCCCGCGCCGGCTGAGCGGCCCGATCGCCTATGTGATCGACCTGCTCGCCGCCGTGCCCTCGATCGTCTACGGCCTGTGGGGCGCCCTGATCCTCGTCCCGCACATGCAGGGCCTGTACAGCTGGCTGGACCAGTACCTCGGCTGGACCGGGATCTTCGCCTGGAACGGCGGCGCCCCGCGCGCGATGCTCACCGTCGGCATCCTGCTGGCGATCATGATCCTGCCGATCATCACCAACGTGAGTCGCGAGGTCTTCCGCCAGGTGCCCCGGATGCACGAGGAGGCCGCGCTGGCCCTCGGCGCCACCCGCTGGGAGGTCGTCCGCATGGCGGTGCTGCCCTTCGGGCGCTCCGGTGTGATCTCGGCCGCGATGCTCGGCCTCGGCCGCGCGCTCGGCGAGACCATGGCGGTGGCCACCGTGCTCTCCCCGAGCTACGAGATCCAGGCCAGCCTGCTCGACCCCGGCGGCGGCACCTTCGCCCAGAACATCGCCTCCAAGTTCGGTGAGGCGTCCGTGCAGGGCCGGGACGCGCTGATCGCCTCCGGTCTGGTCCTGTTCGTCATCACCCTGCTGGTCAACGGCGCGGCCCGCGCGATCATCGCCCGCCGCAAGGAGTACTCGGGGGCCAACGCATGAGCACCGCACTGAATCCCCGTGACGGCGCCGGTGTGCGGCGCGGCGCCGGGCTGCCGAAGTGGTCCCTGTGGGCCGTCGCGGCCGGGTCCGTGGCCTTGGCCGTGGGCATCGGGCTGGTGGCCGGACTGCACAGCCACATCCAGTGGGGCCTGATCGCCGCGCTGCTGTTCGTCCTCGGCACCTACGCGGTCGCCGCCCGTGCGGAGGGCCGCCGCCAGGCCAAGGACCGGGTCGCCACCGCGCTGGTCTGGGTGGCGTTCCTGCTGGCCGTCGTCCCGCTGGTGTCGCTGGTCTGGACGACCGTCTCGCGGGGGGTGAAGGTCCTCGACGGCTACTTCCTCAGCCACTCCATGGGCCTGGTCGCCGACTCCGAGCCCGGCGGCGGCATCTACCACGCGATCCTCGGCAGCCTGGAGCAGGTGGGTCTCGCCACCGCGATCGGCGCCCCGATCGGTGTGCTCACCGCGATCTACCTGGTGGAGTACGGCCGGGGCCGGCTCGCCCTGGCCGTGACCTTCTTCGTCGACGTGATGACGGGCATCCCGTCCATCGTCGCGGGCCTGTTCATCCTCAGCCTGATGCTCATCCTCGACCTCCAGCCCTTCGGGTTCGCCGGTTCGCTGGCCCTGGCGATCCTGATGATGCCGGTGGTGGTGCGCTCCACCGAGGAGATGCTGAAGCTGGTCCCGAACGAACTGCGCGAGGCGTCCCTGGCGCTCGGCATCCCGAAGTGGCGGACCATCCTCAAGGTGGTCCTGCCGACCTCGCTCGGCGGCATCACGACCGGCGTCATGCTGGCCGTCGCCCGGATCGCGGGCGAGACCGCCCCGGTGCTGCTGCTGGTGTTCGGCAACCCCTTCATCAACGCCAACCCCTTCGAGGGCGCCCAGGCGTCGCTGCCGCTGTACATCTACCAGCAGTACGCGCAGAGCGCGGGCGCGGGCGCGGCCTACGACCGTGCCTGGGCCGCTTCGCTGACGCTGATCGCGTTCGTGATGATCCTCAACCTGGGGGCCCGCGGCATCGCCCGGTGGAAGGCCCCCAAGACCGGTCGCTGAAGCATCAATGTGCGGCTACCGCCGCGTGGGGCCCCAGCAGTGAACCTCAGACTTTGGAAGTAGTGAAGCAATGGCCAAGCGAATCGATGTGAGCGGACTCACCGCCTTCTACGGCGCCCACAAGGCGATCGAGGACATCTCGATGACCGTGGAACCGCGTTCGGTGACGGCGTTCATCGGCCCCTCCGGCTGCGGCAAGTCGACGTTCCTGCGCACCCTGAACCGGATGCACGAGGTGACCCCCGGCGGCCGCGTCGAGGGCAAGGTGCTGCTGGACGACGAGGACCTTTACGGCAGCGCGGTCGACCCGGTGTCGGTGCGGCGCGAGGTCGGCATGGTGTTCCAGCGCCCGAACCCGTTCCCCACGATGTCGATATTCGAGAACGTGGCGGCGGGCCTGCGCCTGAACGGCGGGTACCGCAAGAGCGAGCTGGACGACGTGGTGGAGAAGTCGCTGCGTGGCGCCAACCTGTGGAACGAGGTCAAGGACCGGCTGAACAAGCCCGGCTCCGGCCTCTCCGGCGGCCAGCAGCAGCGGCTGTGCATCGCGCGGGCCATCGCCGTGCAGCCGCGGGTGCTGCTGATGGACGAGCCGTGCTCCGCGCTCGACCCGATCTCCACGCTCGCGATCGAGGACCTGATCGGCGAGCTGAAGGAGCGGTTCACGATCGTCATCGTGACGCACAACATGCAGCAGGCGGCGCGCGTCTCGGACCGTACGGCCTTCTTCAACCTGGCCGGGGTGGGGCAGCCGGGCCGGCTGGTGGAGATCGACGACACCGAACGGATCTTCTCCAACCCGTCGGTGCAGGCCACGGAGGACTACATCTCGGGCCGCTTCGGCTGAGCCGCTGAGCCCCTCGCGGTGCTGCATGGCGGTGCCACCGCGAGGATGTGAGAAGGGCCCGCTCCCGGTGTTCCGGGGGCGGGCCCTTTCTCCGTCGGCGGGGCGGGGCTACAGCACGGCCAGGTTGACCAGCTCGAAGGCGCCCGCCGCGACCAGCGCGGCGGCCGGCATGGTGATGAACCAGCCGAGCACGATGTTCTTGGCGACGCCCCAGCGGACCGCGTTGACCCGCTTGGTCGCGCCCACACCCATGATCGCCGAGGTGATGACATGGGTCGTGGAGATCGGCGCCTTGAACAGGAACGCCGTGGTGAACATGATCGACGCGCCGGTCGCCTCGGCGGCGAAGCCCTGCGGCGGGTCCAGCTCGATGATCTTGCGGCCGAGGGTGCGCATGATGCGCCAGCCGCCCGCGTAGGTGCCCAGCGACAGCATCAGCGCACAGGAGATCTTGACCCAGACCGGGATCGGGTCGCCGAAGGTCTCGTTGCCGGAGATGACCAGGGCGAGCACCACGACACCCATGGTCTTCTGCGCGTCCTGGAGACCGTGGCCGAGTGCCATGCCCGCCGCCGACACCGTCTGGGCTATGCGGAAACCGCGCTTGGCCTTGTGCGGGTTGGACTTGCGGAACAGCCACAGGATGGCCGTCATCACCAGATAGCCGCCGATCAGACCGACCACCGGGGAGAGGAACATCGGGATGACGATCTTCTCGACCACCCCGCCCCACAGCACGTCGATGCCGCCCGCCAGCGCCGCGCCCACCATGCCGCCGAACAGCGCGTGGGAGGAGGACGAGGGCAGGCCGAAGTACCAGGTGGCGAGGTTCCAGACGATCGCGCCGATCAGCGCGGCGAAGAGGATGGCCATCCCCCTGGAGCCGTGCGGGGTCTCGATCAGGCCCTCGGAGACGGTCTTGGCGACGCCGGAGCCGAGGAAGGCACCGGCGAGGTTCATCACGGCCGCCATCGCCAGCGCGGCGCGCGGGGTCAGCGCGCGCGTCGACACCGAGGTGGCGATCGCGTTCGCGGAGTCGTGGAAGCCGTTGGTGTACGTGAAGCCGAGCGCGACCCCGACGGTCACGATCAGAGCGAAGGTGTCCATCGACGCCTCAGGACTCCTTGACGGCGATGGTCTCCACCGTGTTCGCCACGTGTTCGAACGCGTCCGCCGCCTCTTCCAGCACGTCCACGACCTGCTTGAGCTTCAGCACCTCGATCGCGTCGTACTTGCCGTTGAAGAGCTGGGCGAGCAGCTTGCGGTGGATCTGGTCGGCCTGGTTCTCCAGCCGGTTGACCTCGATCCAGTACTCGGTGAGGTTGGACATGGTGCGCAGGTTCGGCATGGCCTCCGCCGTCAGCACCGCGGCCCGCGCCAGCACCTCGATCTGCTGCTCGACGCCCTTCGGCAGCTCCTCGATGTTGTAGAGGACGACCAGATCGACGGCCTCCTCCATGAAGTCCATGATGTCGTCGAGCGACGAGGCGAGGTTGTAGATGTCCTCGCGGTCGAACGGCGTGATGAAGGAGGAGTTGAGCTGGTGGAAGATCGCGTGCGTGGCGTCGTCACCGGCGTGTTCCGCGGCCCGCATACGCTCTGCGATCTCGGCTCGGGCGGATGAGTCCGCCCCGAGCAGTTCCATCAGGAGCTTCGAGCCGGTGACGATGTTGTCCGCGGACGCGGCGAACATGTCGTAGAAGCTCGTCTCCCTGGGGGTCAGACGAAAGCGCACGTGTGGTCCTCGGGATGCTTTGGTTTCGGTCAGGCTGATGCTAGGCGCATCATCCGGCCACGGCTATCGGGCCATCCCCCAGTGTCGCCCATCGGGCACCGTGCTCGGCACGGGGGACCTCCGCCCGGTCCGCTACCCCGCGAAATTCGTTACGATATACCCACCAGGGGTATGTGTCCCCGCCCGTCCCGAGATGGAGGCCCGCGATGACGACGACCGAGGCCGGCGCCACGCACGGTTACCACCACCAGAAGGACGAGCACCTCAAGCGGCTGCGCCGGATCGAGGGCCAGATCCGGGGGCTCCAGCGCATGGTGGAGGAGGACACGTACTGCATCGACGTGCTCACCCAGGTCTCCGCCTCCACCAAGGCGCTCCAGTCCTTCGCGCTCCAGTTGCTGGAGGAGCACCTGCGGCACTGCGTCGCGGACGCGGCCCTCAAGGGCGGCGACGAGATCGACGCGAAGGTCGACGAGGCGACGAAGGCCATCGGACGCCTGCTGCGCACCTAGTACCTAGGCGGCGGCGCGGTCCTCGGTGACCCGGAGCACCTCGTCTATGCTCGCCAGGCTCAGCCGGTCCTCGGCGGCCGAGGCGGCGATGATCAGCTCGCCGCACAGCTCTATCTCCGCGAGGGCCACGTGGTCCTGCACCGCCGTACCGCCGACCGGAGCCACGCGCGTCACCTCTTCCTTGCCGGTACCGGCTTCCTAGAGTAGGGATCGCGCCACGTGCCGCGCATGGCACGGACGGGCTAGTCCGCGCGCGACGGGGCGGACTAGTCGGCCGGGGCCCCCTGGCCCTCCGCGAGGCGGCCGGCGTAGATGTCCGCCTCGCGGGGGAGCGTCACGTCGACCTCGGTGCCGAAGCCGTGCAGCAGGGTGGTGGAGGCGACCGCCACGGCGGCCGCCTGCCGTCCGTTGACGAAGCTGAAGCGCTGGCGGAGCTTGCGGATGCGGCCCTCGTCGTCCAGATACGCGTCGAACGGGACCTCGGCCGTGGCGAACCCCTTGGCCGCCGCCGCGAGCGGCGCCCGGTTGTCCGCCGAGGCCGCGCGGGCCGCGCCCGCCAGATCGGCGGTGCCCCGGTAGTGCCGTACGGCGGTGCCGCCGACGCTGGTGCGGCCCACGTAGGTCGCGGTACGGGTCCCGCGCAGCACCTCGGCCGCGGCGTACGGGTCGGTGGCGCCGCCGGTGACCAGGTTGCCGTCGGAGGTCGTGGCCGCCTCCATCCGGACCCATTTGTCGGCGGGCACGCCCGCGCCCCGGTTCTTCATGAACAGGGCGCCAGGGGTGAGGAGTTCGGTGATGGGCCGGTGCTCCGGGGTGCCGGTCGGGTCCGCCGGCAGGACCACGGTCAGTTGGCCCAGGCGCCGCTTGAAGTCGTAGACGCCCCGGCCCCGGATGGTGACCCGGGTGCCGCCGGTGGCCATCTCCATGGAGGTGGTGGCCCGGGCGGTGCCCGCCGCGCGCAGGGTGTCGGCGGCCTGCCGGAGCACGGCCACCGGCTTGCCGCCCGCGCCGTTCACCCCCTCGGCGGCGGCCCCGCTGCCGGAACACCCCGAGGCGCCCGCCCCGAGCCCGACCGTGAGTCCCATGATCCCCACCGCGACGCCCGTCCTGCCCGCGCGCGTGTACTGCCGCCGATCCATTGGCCTGCCTTACCCCCAGCCGGTTACGCCCGTCACTGGCCCCCTGTCGTTCGGTTAACGACGGGTAGGGAGTGCCGTCACGCGCTGTCCCGTCCCCGGAGGAAGAGGGAGGGGTGCGCGCACGCCCCGGCGCGCGGCCGGTAGCGTGGCGCCGTGGCGTCGAAGGAGGGCCCCGAGGGGGCGCGGGAACACCGTACGGAGACGACCGAGCAGGGGCGCTTCTGTGTGGCGCGGTGCAGTTGCGGCTGGCGGGGTCCCGCCCGGCGGGCGCGCAGCCAGGCGCGGACGGACGCGGAGGGGCACCTCGGGGGAGCGTGAACGCTCCCGCCTCTTCGGCCCGCGCTCTCAGTGGTGTTCGAGCCGCTGGGTGAGCGCGTCGAGCAGATCGCGGTCGCGGGGGTGGCTGATCCGGGTACGCGCCTCGGCGGGCGTCAGCCACACCACCCGGTCCACCTCGGAGTTGGGCGTGAACGCCCCGGACACGGCCTCGGCGGCCCAGTACCGCACCTGCTTGGGGCGCCCGTCGACCGGATACCGCAGCGTCGGCAGCTCGGCCCCCAACTCGGCCGAATACCCCGTCTCTTCCCCCACCTCCCGCACGGCCGCCTCCTTCGCGGACTCCCCGCGCTTGAGCTTGCCCTTGGGGTGCGACCAGTCGTCGTACCGGGGCCGGTGCACGAGGCACACCTCCAGGGCGCCGGTACCGGGGGCACGGCGCCAGAGGACACAGCCGGCGGCACGGATGAGTTTGGGGAGCGCGTGGGGGCCGGTGGGCACGGGGGCTCCTCGGGGTCAGGGCGTCTGTTGCCAGATCTGCTGGAAGGTGAACCGGGCGGCTTCCACCTCGTGGCGTTGGTCGGCGTGGAGGACACCGAGGGCGTAGGCGGTGGCGGGGGCGATGCGGGGGGTGCGGGCGGCCTGGGCCGCCTCGGCGGCGGCCTCGGCGGCGTCGCGGTGGCGGGTCAGGGCCTCGGCGGCGGGGCGGAGACGGGGGTCGGCGGGGGCGGTGTGCGGGATCTCGCGGGCGTAGCGGTGCAGGCGGAGCAGGAGCCGCACCTGGTGCCAGGGGCCGTCCTGGGGGTGCGGGGCGGGGTCGGGGGAGAGGCCGTGGATCAGGGCCTGCGCGTTGTAGGGGTCCCCGGCGGTGACCAGGGGCAGCACGGAGACGGCACCGGCGAGGCGGTCCTCGGCGGCGGCGGCCAGCGGGCCCAGGTCGGCGGTGGCGGCGCCCGGCGCCAGCGGGACGTCGCTGGCCAGCAGGGCGACCCGGTCGGCGACGGCGTGGAAGCGGGCGGAGCCCAGCGCCTCCAGCGCGGCGGAGTGGGCCCGGGTCCGGGCCAGGGTGAGCCGGCGCTCCAGCAGCGCGCCCGCCTTGGCCGCACCCACGGTGAGGCTGCCCCGCTCGGGCACCGGCGCGGGTGCGCCGGCGTGCACGACGGCCCGTACCGGCGCGGGAGCCGACCCGGAGAGCCGGTGCAGTGCGAGCAACAGCCGGTCCAGCCGGGCCTCTTGTGCGTGCTCCAGCGCCAGGGTGCCCGACACCCAGGCCAGTTCGGGCCGCATCGAGTCGGCCCAGGCGGGGTCCAGCAGGGCCCGGAAGGTGTGCAGGGCGGCGCTGATCCGGCGGGCGGAGCGGCGCAGCGCGCGCCCCGCGTCGGCGGCACCGTCGGCCCCGGTCCCGTGCTCCCGTTGGGCCCGCAGCGCGCGCAGGAACTCCGTTGCCTGCGCCCGGAGATACACGGCGAGGTCGTCCCCGGTGGGGGCCGTCCCGGCGGTGGGGGCCGGGACGGTCTCCGGGTGGGGACGGTCAGGGTGTCGTGGTGCCACGCCGGCGCCTCCGGGCGTCAATGAGCATCTCCTGTACGTTGCGCAGGGGGTGTCCGTCGGCGTCGGTCGCGTGCCGGGTCCACTCGCCGTCGGGGCCCAGGTGCCAGGAGGCGGTGGTGTCGGACATGCCGGTGTCCAGCAGGCGGTTGAGGGACGCCCGGTGGCTCGGGTCGGTGACCCGGACCAGCGCCTCGATCCGGCGGTCGAGGTTGCGGTGCATCATGTCGGCGCTGCCGAACCAGACTTCGGGCTCGCCGCCGTTGCCGAAGGCGAACACCCGGGAGTGCTCCAGGAACCGGCCGAGGATCGAGCGGACCCGGATGTTCTCCGAGAGCCCCGCGACACCCGGCCGTACCGCGCAGATGCCGCGCACCCAGATGTCGACCGGGACGCCCGCCTGGGAGGCCCGGTAGCAGGCGTCGATGACGGCCTCGTCGACCATGGAGTTGACCTTGATCCTGACGAAGGCCGGGCGGCCCGCGCGGTGGTGCTGGATCTCCTTGTCGATGCGCGATATCAGGCCGTCCCGCAGGGACTTGGGGGCGACCAGCAGCCGGCGGTAGGTCTCGCGGCGGGAGTAGCCGGAGAGCCGGTTGAAGAGGTCGGAGAGGTCCGCGCCGACCTGCGGGTCGGCGGTGAGCAGCCCGAGGTCCTCGTACAGGCGGGCCGTCTTCGGGTGGTAGTTGCCGGTGCCGACGTGGCTGTAGCGGCGCAGGGTCTCGCCCTCCTGGCGGACCACCAGCGACAGCTTGCAGTGCGTCTTCAGCCCGACCAGGCCGTAAACGACGTGGCAGCCGGCCTCCTCCAGCTTGCGCGCCCACTTGATGTTGGCGTGCTCGTCGAAGCGGGCCTTGATCTCGACCAGCACCAGGACCTGCTTGCCGGACTCGGCCGCGTCGATCAGGGCGTCCACTATCGGGGAGTCGCCGGAGGTGCGGTACAGCGTCTGCTTGATCGCCAGCACGTCCGGGTCCTGCGCGGCCTGCTCCAGGAACGCCTGCACCGAGGTGGAGAAGGAGTCGTACGGGTGGTGCAGCAGCACGTCCCGCTGGCGCAGCGCGGCGAAGATGTCCGGCGCGGAGGCGGACTCCACCTCGGAGAGGTCCCGGTGGGTGCCCGCGACGAACTTGCGGTACTTCAGCTCCGGGCGGTCCAGGCTGTGGATGCGGAAGAGACCGGTGAGGTCGAGCGGGCCGGGCAGCGGGTAGACCTCGGCCTCGGAGATCTTCAGCTCGCGCACCAGGAGGTCCAGCACCTCGCGGTCGATGTCCTCCTCGACCTCCAGGCGGACCGGCGGCCCGAAGCGGCGCCGCATCAGCTCCTTCTCAAGCGCCTGGAGCAGGTTCTCCGCGTCGTCCTCCTCCACCTCCAGGTCCTCGTTGCGGGTGAGCCGGAAGGCGTGGTGCTCCAGCACCTCCATGCCGGGGAACAGCTCCTCCAGGTGCGCGCCGATCACGTCCTCCAGAGGGACGAACCGGCCGGGGCTGCTCTCCAGGAAGCGGGACAGCAGCGGGGGCACCTTCACCCGGGCGAAGTGCTTGTGCCCGCTGACCGGGTTCCGCACCACCACGGCCAGGTTCAGCGAGAGCCCGGAGATGTACGGGAAGGGGTGCGCGGGGTCCACGGCGAGCGGGGTAAGCACCGGGAAGATCTGGTGCCGGAACAGGGTGAACAGGCGGGCCTGCTCCTTGTCGGTCAGCTCGCTCCAGCGGACCAGGTGGATGCCCTCCTCCGCGAGCGCGGGGGCGACGTCCTCGTGGTAGCAGGCGGCGTGCCGCGCCATCAGCTCGCGCGAGCGGGACCAGATCATCTCCAGCACCTCGCGGGGCTGGAGCCCGGAGGCGGAGCGGGTGGCGACCCCGGTGGCGATACGCCGCTTCAGACCGGCCACCCGGACCATGAAGAACTCGTCCAGGTTGCTGGCGAAGATCGCGAGAAAGTTGGCGCGCTCCAGCAGCGGGGTGGTGGGGTCCTCGGCCAGCTCCAGCACGCGCTCGTTGAAGGCGAGCCAGCTCCGCTCCCGGTCCAGGAAGCGGCCCTGCGGCAGCGGGGCGCCGTCCGTGACCCGCTCCTCGTACACGTCGAGGTCGGTGTCGAGATCGGGTTCCAGGTCGGAGACGGTCGCCGCGACCGTGTGCGGCCGGTGGGCGGCGATCGAGCCCACGGGGGGCTGCGGCCGCAGGGCGGCGTCGGGGGACGGATGGGCCGGTACCTGGGCTTCTCGCTGACTCATGAACCCATTCTTCCGCGCCAGGGGCGTTACGGCAGCGTCTGTTCTCAAGTGATCCGCGGGAACGCACGCGCCGCCCTCGGCCCCCTCGGGCCGCGGCTGAAAGTGGGGGGCCACGGGTTCCATCGCCCGAGGGTCGCAAGCGGTTCTGAATCAAGGGTTACGGGCACATGACGTGCGGGAAATCGGGGGGCGGCCCGCAGGGGCCGGGGCCGCCCCCGGAGGTCAGCCGGTACGGCGGCGCAGCACCACGAAGGAGGCGGCGGTGAGCAGCGCGGTCACGACCAGCAGGACCGCGGTGGTGGTGAGCTGGAGGGGCCAGTAGTGGGAGGCGGGGTGGAAGGTGACGTAGAAGCCGGTGCCGCCGTGCTGCTCGTAGATCCGCCGGCAGACGTCCATGCTGGTCGCGTGGCAGTCCGGGGCCGGGATGTGCGCCCCGGCGCTGGTGACCAGGCCGTGCGAGAGCTCGACACCGGTGTACAGACCGCGGTAGCCGTCCTGGAATCGCGACACCTCGGTCACCGACGGCCACAGGTACGGCATCAGCCAGTGGGCGGCGGTGAACAGCAGCGCGGTGGCGGCGACGGTGATGCCGAGGGCGGGCAGGGTGCGCGGGACCAGCAGACCGGTCAGCGCGCCCACGGCCAGGGCGGTCAGACAGACGGCGACCAGGGCGGGGCCGTTGGCGTAGAAGGTGCGCAGGAGCCACCAGCCCGCGCGTGTGTCCACCCGGTCCTCGGACGCCGACCAGACGTACCGGTGGAGGGCCACCAGCACGCCGGCGCCCGCCGTGACGGCCGCGGCCGGCAGGGCGAGCCGGGACGCGAGCCAGCGTGCCGGGGTGACGCCTTGGGTCCAGGCCAGCAGCGCGGTGCCGGATTCCAGTTCCCGCGCGGTCAGCGTGGCGCCCGCCCAGGCGGCCACGAGGAACGGCATGAGGAACATGGCGTCGGTCAGAAGCTCGTACAGGTTGGAGTACCGGCCCATGGCCGCGCTGTCGACGGTGCACATGCTCTCCTGGCACGCCTGGAGCTGCTGCCAGCCGCGCGCGGCCTGGTCCATGAGCGGCCCCGCCAGCCACACCAGCAGCCCGACGCCCACGACCACCAGGGCCGCCCAGGTGATCAGCGCCCACCGGTGCAGACGGAACGTCCAGCGGGCGGAAACGGAGAGGGTGCTCACGCGGCGCGCTCCTCGGTCAGGGTGAGCGCGGGCGCGTCCGCGCCGCGCAGATGGGCGAGGACGAGGTCTTCCAGGGTGGGCCGCCCGGTGCGCCAGTCTCCGGAGAGCGGGCCGACCGGCCGGATCAGTGCGGAGAGCTGGCGCCCGGTGGTACGGGACTCGACGACGGTGTGACCCGTCAGGCCGTCGGCCTCGGCAGACCCGGCGACCCGCAGATGGGCGGCGAGCAGGTCGCCGATGTCGCCGGCCAGCCGCACCCGGCCGGAGCCGATGAGCAGCAGGTGGTCGCAGGACTCCTCGACCTCGGCGACGACGTGGGAGGACATCGCGATGGTGGTGCCGTGCTCGGCGGCCGTGCCCATCAGCACGCCCATCAGATCGTGCCGGGCGAGGGGATCGAGGTCGGCCATCGGCTCGTCCAAGAGCAGCAGTTCGGGTCGCTTGCCCAGCGCGAGGGCGAGCGCGACCCGGGTGCGCTGGCCGCCGGAGAGGGACCGTGTCCGGGCACCGGGGTCCAGGTCGCCCCCGGCGACGATCCGCTCCGCACCGGCCGCGTCCCAGTGGCCGGGGTTGAGGTCGGCGCCCATGCGCAGCGTCTCGGCGACCGTGAGCTGCGGATACAGCGGCTTGGCCTGCGCGACGTAGCCCACGCGGGGCCGGGCGTCGGCCGGAGAAGTGCCCAGGACCCGCAACTCGCCCTCGGTGGGCGCCATGAGACCGGCCGCGATGGCGAACAGGGTGCTCTTTCCCGCGCCGTTGGGACCCACCACGGCACACACCCGCCCGGCGGGCAGCCGGAACGCGCAGTCGCGCAGCGCCCAGGCGCCCCGCCGGCCGTACCGTCTGCCGAGGCCGACGGCCTCGATCGCGGTGTCGCTCATGAACGTTCTCCCTGGAAGTTCTTGTCGAGGACGGCCGTGAAGAGGGCCGCCATGTCGTCCCGGTCCCACCCGGCCCGGACCGCCCGCCCCGCCCACTCCTCCAGCTCGGCCCGCAGCGGCGAGTCGGCCGGGGCGGCGCCGAGCGTGCGGCGGACGAACGTGCCCATCCCGCGCCGCGCCTCCACCAGTCCCTCCCGCTCCAGCTCGCGGTACGCCTTCAGGACGGTGTTGGGGTTGATGGCGGTGGCCTCCACGACTTCGCGGGCGGTGGGCAACTGATCACCGGGGCGCAGCAGTCCGAGGCGCAGGGCCTGTTTGGTCTGCTGGACGATCTGGACGTAGGTGGCGACCCCGCTGTGCCGGTCGATGCGGTATTCGACCATGCGTTGAACCACCCTTTCACTAATTGAGTAGTGGAATGGTGGTGCAGAAGAGGGGCACCCGTCAAGCCGGGCGCCCCTCAACTCAGCGGATGTGCCTCAGGGTTCAGGTCTCCGTGCGGTACATCAGGTCCGTCTCGTGGGTGGTGAAGCCCAGCCGCTCGTAGACCGACACCGCCGCCTTGTTGTCCGCGTCGACGTAGAGCATCGCGGTGGGCAGGCCGCGTCCGGCCAGGTGGCGCAGGCCGATCGTGGTGAGAGCTTTGCCGAGGCCACCGCCCTGGCGGCCGGGGCGCACCCCGACCACGTACACCTCGCCGAGCCGCTCCTCGGCGTGCGCCTTGGTCCAGTGGAAGCCGACCAGCTCGCCGTCCTGCTCGGCCAGGAAGAACCCGGCCGGGTCGAACCACGCCTCGCTCTCCCGGTCGTCCAGGTCGCGCCGGGTCATCGAGCCCTGCTCCGGATGGTGGGCGAAGGCGGCCGCGTTGACCGCGAGCCACGCCTCCTCGTCCCGGCCCGGCTCGAAGGTCCGTACCGTCACGCCCTCGGGCAGGACGGGGTCGGGCAGCTCCAGGCCGGTCAACGGGCGCCGCATCTGACGCAGTTCGCGGAACAGGGTCAGCCCCAGCACCTGGGCGAGGTGCCGGGCCGCCGGGTGGCCGCCGTGCGCCCAGACGCGCAGCCGCTTGCCGGAGGCGGCCAGCAGCGCGGTGCCGAGCGCCCGCCCGTGCCCGCGTCCCCGCTGCGAGGGGCGCACGACCAGCTCGGCGGCGGGTGCCTCCACCGGGTCGGTGTCCTCGAGCTGGGCGTAGCCGACCAGTTCGTCCCCGGCGTACAGCAGCAGGTGGGAGACGCCGGGGCGGGCGCCGCCGCGCAGTTGCAGCCGGCCCTGCTCGGACACCGGCTGCTGCCCGTCCGCGCGGGCGGCCTCGGCGAGGAGTGCGAGCACGGCCTCGGCCTGACCCGGCGTGAGTGCGGCGTGCGTCTCGATGGAGCGGGCGGGGAAGGACCGTACGGAGTCGTCGCTGCTCATGCGTACGAGGGTACGGCGCGCACGGCCCGCGCCGGGTGCTCGGAAATCCCGTTTCCGCCCGGCGGGGTCGAGCGGGGAGAATGCGGGCCATGGGACATCTGGACGTCGCGCATCTCGAGTACTACCTGCCGGACGGGCGGGCGCTGCTCGGTGATGTGTCGTTCCGCGTCGGCGAGGGCTCGGCCGTCGCGCTGGTCGGCCCGAACGGCGCGGGCAAGACGACGCTGCTCAGGATCATCGCGGGCGAACTCGACGCGCACGGCGGCAAGGTGAGCGTCAGCGGCGGACTCGGGGTGATGCCCCAGTTCGTCGGCGGCGTCCGGGACGAGTCGACCGTCCGCGATCTCCTCGTCTCCGTCGCCCCGAAGCGCATCCGCACGGCCGCGAAGGCGGTCGACGAGGCCGAGCACGCGATCATGACCGTGGACGACGAGGCCGCGCAGATGGCGTACGCCCAGGCCCTCTCCGACTGGGCCGAGGCCCAGGGGTACGAGACGGAGACCCTGTGGGACATCTGCACCACGGCCGCGCTCGGCATCCCCTACGACCAGGCCCAGTGGCGCCAGGTGCGCACCCTGTCCGGCGGTGAGCAGAAGCGGCTGGTGCTGGAGTACTTCTTCCGGGGCCAGGACGAGGTGCTGCTGCTGGACGAGCCGGACAACTACCTGGACGTGCCCGGCAAGCGCTGGCTGGAGGAGCAGATCCGGGCCACCCGCAAGACCGTGCTGTTCATCTCGCACGACCGGGAACTGCTCGCCCGCTCGGCCGAGCGGATCGTCAGCGTGGAGCCCGCCGAGGGCGGCGCCGACGTCTGGGTGCACGGCGGCGGCTTCGCCACCTACCACGACGCCCGCCGCGAGCGCTTCGCCCGCTTCGAGGAGCTGCGCAGGCGCTGGGCGGAGAAGCACGCCCAGCTCAAGAAGCTGGTGGTCACCCTCCAGCAGGCGGCCTCGGTCAGCCACGAGATGGCCTCGCGGTACGCGGCCGCCCAGACCAGGCTGCGCAAGTTCGAGGAGGCCGGGCCGCCCCCTGAGCCGCCCAAGGAGCAGGACATCCGGATGCGGCTGCGCGGCGGCCGTACCGGCGTGCGCGCGATCACCTGCGAGGCGCTGGAGCTGACCGGGCTGATGAAACCGTTCGACCTGGAGGTGTTCTACGGCGAGCGGGTCGCGGTCCTCGGCTCCAACGGCTCCGGCAAGTCCCACTTCCTGCGCCTGCTGGCCGGCGCCGACATCGCGCACACCGGGCTGTGGAAGCTCGGCGCGCGGGTGGTGCCGGGGCACTTCGCACAGACCCACGCCCACCCCGAGCTGGTCGGCCGCACCCTGCTGGACATCCTGTGGTCCGAGCACTCCCAGGCACGCGGCCCGGCCATGTCGATCCTGCGCCGCTACGGCCTGGACCGGCAGGCCGAGCAGAACTTCGAGCGGCTCTCCGGCGGCCAGCAGGCCCGGCTCCAGATCCTGCTGCTGGAACTCGCCGGGACCACCGCCCTGCTGCTGGACGAGCCCACCGACAACCTCGACCTGGAGAGCGCCGAGGCCCTCCAGGAGGCGCTGGAGGCGTACGAGGGGACCGTGCTGGCCGTCACCCACGACCGCTGGTTCGCCCGCTCCTTCGACCGCTTCCTGGTCTTCGGCTCCGACGGCCGGGTCCGCGAGACCCCGGAACCGGTGTGGGACGAACGCCGCGTGGAGCGCGCCCGCTAGGGCTGCTCCTGGTACGTCTCCGGCGGGGGCGTCGGCGCGCCCGGCAGCCGGACGGTGGCGACCGTGCCGCCGTCCGGGGCGCGGTCGAGCGTCACCTCGCCGCCCGCCTGCTGGACCGTACGGGCCACGATGGACAGCCCCAGCCCCGAGCCGGGCAGCGCGCGGGCGCTGGGGGAGCGCCAGAACCGGTCGAACACGTAGGGGAGTTCATCGGCCGGGATGCCCGGACCGTGGTCCCGTACGGTCAGCACGCCGTCGGTCAGCCCGACCTCGACCGTGCCGCCCTCGGGGCTGAACTTCACCGCGTTGTCCAGGATGTTGACCACCGCGCGCTCCAGCGCGGAGGGCTCCGCCCGGACGAACCAGGGCTCCAGGTCCGCCGTGATCGTCAGCTCCGGCCCGCGCAGCCGGGCCCGGCGCAGCGCCTCCTCGAGGGTCTCCTGGAAGGAGAACACCTGGACGCGCTCCCCGCGCTGCCCCTCGGCGCGGGACAGCTCCTGCAAGTCCCCGATCAACGCGGCCAGTTCGGTCATCTGCGCCTTCACCGAGGCCAGCAGCGCCTTGCGGTCGGCGGCGGGGATCGGGCGGCCGGTCTCCTCGCTGCGGGTCAGCAGCTCGATGTTGGTGCGCAGCGAGGTGAGCGGGGTGCGCAGCTCGTGCCCGGCGTCCGCGATCAACTGCTGCTGGAGGTCGCGGGACCCGGCCAGCGCGGTCGTCATCGAGTTGAAGGACCTCGAGAGCCGGGCCACCTCGTCGTCGCTGTCCTCGGCCACCGGGATGCGGACGGCCAGGTCCTCGGTGCGGGCCACGTGCTCGACGGCCTCGGTCAGCTTGTCCACCGGCCGGAGCCCGGCCCGCGCCACGGCGAGCCCGGCCACGCCCGCGCCCACGACCCCGATCCCGGAGACGAGCAGCAGGATCAGCGCCAGGTCGCTCAGGGTGCGCTGGGTGTCCTTCAGGGAGAAGGCCACCATCACGGCGACCTCGGGGTACGGCTGCCCACCGGGCGCCCCGCCGACCGGCACGGCGCTGGTCATCACCCGTACGTCGTCGCCCTTGGAGTCGACGCCGTCGCGCAGGGTGCGCCGGCCGAGGGTGGCGTGACGGGCGGCGGCCACGTCCGCTTCGGTGGCCTTGACCGTGCCCTCGGAGAACGGGGTGACGCAGGTCTTGCCCTCGGCGGTCACGATCTGGAGGTAGAGGAAGGACGGCGGGCCCTCGTCGGCGCCGGGGGACTGCGGGCAGGTCAGCAGCAGCGTGGTCACCTGGTCGGGGCTGAGCGGGCGGCCGAGGCTCTGGAGGCGCTCGTCCATCTCGCTGTAGAGCTTGCCCTGCACGATGAACCAGCAGGTCACCGACACCGCGGCCACCGCGAAGGCGACGGCCGCCGCGACCAGCATGGCCAGCCGGGCCCGGATCGGCAGCGCCCGGTAGCGGCGCATCAGCCTTCTCACTCGGCGCCGCCCTGCCGCAGTACGTACCCGACACCCCGGACGGTGTGCACGAGCCGGGGCTCGCCGCCCGCCTCGGTCTTGCGGCGCAGGTACATCACGTACACGTCGAGGGAGTTGGAGGAGGGTTCGAAGTCGAAGCCCCACACCGCCTTGAGGATCTGCTCACGGGTCAGCACCTGGCGCGGGTGCGCCATGAACATCTCCAGCAGGGTGAACTCCGTACGGGTCAGCTCCACCGGCCGCTCGCCCCGCCGGACCTCCCGGGTGGCGAGGTTCATCCGCAGGTCGCCGAACGTGAGCGCCTCGTCCTCGCGGGCCTCGGCGGACACGCTTCCCGCGTACGAGCTGCGCCGCAGCAGGGCCCTGATGCGGGCGAACAGCTCGTCCAGCTCGAAGGGCTTGACCAGGTAGTCGTCGGCCCCGGCGTCCAGTCCCGTCACCCGGTCCCCGACCGTGTCCCGGGCCGTCAGCATCAGGATGGGGGTGGTGTCCCCGGTGTTCCGGATGCGGCGGGCGGCGGTCAGGCCGTCCATGCGGGGCATCTGGATGTCCAGCACGACCAGGTCGGGCCGGTAGTCCCCGGCCTGCTCCAGCGCATCCGCTCCGTCGACGGCGACCCGGGTGTCGTACCCCTCGAAAACGAGGCTGCGTTCCAGGGCCTCGCGTACGGCCGGTTCGTCGTCGACGATCAGGATGCGCTGGGGGTCACGGTCGCCTTCGGCGGGGCTCATCGCTGGCGGTACCTCGTGGGTGCGGTGGGTCGTGGACGGGCGGTTCTCAGCCTCGCACGTTTCGGCGCCGCGGCGTCCGAGGCCGGGGGGTCAGACCCCGGCCGGGGTGAGCCGGGTCAGGGCGGTGAGGCGGTTCAGCGGCACCTTGCGGCGGTGCGGGCGGGCGGCGGAGGTGCGCAGGCCCATCAGCTGGGGCGCGGGGGAGGGCAGCTCGGGCAGGCGGGGGGTGGGGTCGGGGGTGTGCAGCTCGTGCGCCACCTCGAGGGCGAGGGCGACGTTCGCCGGTCCGGAGACAGGGGCCTGGTGCGAGACGTTCTTGATCATGACGTTCTCCCTGCTGCTCGGTGCTGCTCGGTGCTGCTCGGTACTGCGCTGGTGCTCAGGTACGTGCTGTCAGCTCGTGGAACCCGCCCGCAGCTTCGCCAGGTCGGCCTTGACGGTGTCGACGGGGATGGCGAAGCCGAGTCCGATGCTGCCCGCGTCCGAGGACGAGGAAGCCTGTGAACCCGAGGAGTACATGGCGGAGTTGATCCCGATCACCCGGCCGGAGGCGTCGATGAGGGCGCCGCCGGAGTTGCCGGGGTTGAGAGAGGCGTCGGTCTGGATGGCCTTGTAGGTGGTGGTGGAGGAACCGGTGTCGCCGTTGAACTCACGGCCGCCGAACTGGAACGGCCACTGCTCGTCGCCGCCCTGTCCCTGGCCGCTCTGGCTGTCCTCGGTGGAGACGGTCACGCCCCGGTCCAGCGCGGAGACGATGCCGCTGGTCACGGTGGAGGTCAGCCCCTCGGGGGAGCCGATCGCCACGACCGTGTCGCCGACCTGGACGCTCGAGGAGGTGCCGAGCGGCGCCGCCTTGAGCCCCGAGGCCCTCTCTATTTTCAGCAGCGCCAGGTCCTTGGAGCTGTCGGTGCCGACCACGCGGGCGGTGCGGCTGGTGCCGTCGCTGGTGCGCACCTTCACCGAGGAGGCGCCGGAGACGACGTGGTTGTTGGTGACGATCTCGCCGTCGCTGCTGACGATCACGCCGGAGCCGGTGGACGAGCCGTTCGCGAGGGTCGCGTTGACCTCGACCACGCTCGGGGTGAGCGCCGCGGCGATGTTCGCCACGTCGCCCTTCTTGCCGGCCGCGACCACCGGGGTGGCCGTGTCGGTGGCGGTGGTGCCGTGCCCGGTGAGCTGCTGGAAGGCGTAGGCGGTGCCTCCGCCGACCGCGGCCGCGACCAGCGCGACCGCCGCGAGCAGCGTGACCGGGCCACCGGGACGCTTGTGCCGCCGCCCGGGCACCGGCCCCGCGGTGGGGGCGTGGGCCGGCGGGGGCGGCCACTCGGGGTGCACGCCGGCCGCGGGGAAAGCCGCGTACGGCTGTGCGGTACTTCCCTGCGGGTGCTCGTCCTCGTGGCCGCCGATGCGGCGCGTGCTCTCGGTCATACGAGGAGCATGTCCCGCGACCATGAGAGCTTCCTGAGGCCCGGCTGAGAACCCCGGAAGAACCGCCTTCGGTTCCGATGAGACCCTTGTGACCTGCGGGTTCAGCCCGCGCAGCCGCAGCTTGCGCGGACCTGGAGGCGGGAGGGGAAGGTCTTCAGCCGCTCCCGGCGGGAGCCCGCCACACGCAGACCGTCGTCCAGCACGAGGTCGACCGCCGTGCGGGCCATCGCCGGGCGGTCGGAGGCCACCGTGGTCAGCGGCGGGTCGGCGAGCGCCGCCTCCTTGATGTCGTCGAACCCGGCCACCGCCAGCTCGCCCGGCACGTCCAGACGCAGCTCGCGGGCGGCCCGGAGCACGCCGATGGCCTGGTCGTCGGTGGAGCAGAAGATCGCGGGCGGCCGGTTCGGCCCGGCCAGGATCTCCAGCGCCGCCCGGTAGGCGTCGTAGCGGTTGTACGCGGCCTCGAAGAGGCGGCCCTCGGTGGACAGGCCCGCCTCGGCCATCGCCCGGCGCCAGCCCTCGACGTGGTCGGAGACCGGGTCGCCCACGGCCGGGGTGTCGGCGGTGCCGCCCATGCAGGCCACGTAGTCGTACCCGTGCTCCAGCAGGTGGCGGACGGCGAGCTGGGCGCCGCCGAGGTCGTCGGTGGTGACGGCGACGTCGTCGATGGCCTCCGGGCGCTCGTGCAGCAGCACCACGCGGGCGTCCCACGCCTCGATCTCGGCGGCGGCCTGGTCGTTCAGCGCGTGCGAGACGAGGATGAGACCGGAGACCCGCATGCCGAGGAAGGCCCGCAGATAGTGGACCTCGCGCTCGGCGATGTAGTCGGTGTTGCCGACCAGGACCATCTTCCCGCGCTCGGAGGCGGCCTGTTCGACCGCGTGCGCCATCTCCCCGAAGAAGGGCTGGCGGGCGTCCGGGATGATCAGACCTATGAGGTCGGTACGGCGCGAGGCCATCGCCTGGGCCACCCGGTCCGGGCGGTACCCCAGCTCCTGGATGGCCGCGAGGACACGCTCGCGCGTGGCCGGAGCGACCGGCCGGGGTCCGTTGTTGATGACATAACTGACCACGGCGGTGGAGGTCCCCGCCAGCCGTGCCACGTCATCCCGAGTCACCTTCGCCACGCGCGGAGTCTACGCGGATTGACCCGCTCTGGGCAGGGCATTCGTGGCGTGGACCGCGGGCCGGAGACAGCCGGGGTGCCCTGGCACTACCCCGGCCCGAGCGGCTTTAAGCGTCCGCCGCGACCCCGCTGTCCTCGCGGACGGCGGAGGTGTCCCCTTCCGCCGCCTTTGCCCGCCCCGACGCGGCCCGCCGGGCCTCGGCACGGGCCTCCTCGGCGGCCCGGTCGGGCTTCTCCGGGGTGACGAAGCGGTATCCCACATTGCGGACGGTGCCGATCAGCGACTCGTGCTCCGGGCCGAGCTTGGCCCGCAGCCGCCGTACATGTACGTCCACGGTGCGGGTGCCGCCGAAGTAGTCGTAGCCCCAGACCTCCTGGAGGAGCTGGGCGCGGGTGAAGACGCGGCCGGGGTGCTGGGCCAGGTACTTCAGCAGCTCGAACTCCTTGAAGGTCAGGTCGAGCACCCGGCCCTTGAGCTTCGCGGAGTAGGTGGCCTCGTCCACGGAGAGGTCGCCGTTGCGGATCTCCATGGGGGAGTCATCGGTGACGAGCTGCTGGCGGCCCATGGCGAGCCGGAGCCGGGCCTCGACCTCGGCCGGGCCGGCGGTGTCCAGCAGTACGTCGTCGATGCCCCAGTCGGCGGTGACGGCGGCGAGCCCGCCCTCGGTGACCACCAGGACGAGCGGACAGCCCGGCCCGGTGGAACGCAGCAACTGACACAGGCTGCGCACCTGGGGGAGGTCGCGGCGGCCGTCGACGAGGATGACGTCGGCGCCGGGGGTGTCGACGAGAGCGGGGCCCTCCGCCGGGGCGACCCGCACGTTGTGCAGCAGCAGGCCGAGGGCGGGGAGCACCTCCGTCGACGGCTGGAGGGCGTTGGTCAGGAGCAGCAGCGAACTCATACGTCTGGTTCCTCCTCGGTCCCTGCGAGGACGCGTCCGGTGCGGTACCGAAAGCACAAAAGGACTCGGGGGCTTCACTGCCCGAGTCCTCTGCCCAGCAGAATAGCCCACATGAACAACCGTCCGGCGGGTCATGCGCCACGTTCCACCATTCGTCCGAATTCCGAGACGGGTCAAGCCCCCGGTGTCCGGACTTTTCTGCGTACGGCCGACGGAATTCCGGTGGATTCCGTATACGATCCCGGACCCGCCGTATACGAAACGGGCCCGGCCGACGTGGTCTTCGTGGTCGCGCACGGCTTCACCGGGGACGTGGACCGGCCGCACGTGCGCCGGGTGGCCCGCGCGCTGGCCGCGTACGGGGCGGTGGTGACCTTCTCCTTCCGGGGCCACGGCGCCTCCGGCGGGCGCTCCACGGTGGGCGACCGGGAGGTCCTGGACCTGACGGCGGCGGTGGACTGGGCGCGCGGCTTCGGGCACGCGCGCGTGGTGAGCGTCGGCTTCTCCATGGGCGGCTCGGTGGTGCTGCGGCACGCGGCGCTGAACCCCGGCACGGTCGACGCGGTGGTCTCGGTCAGCTCACCCGCCCGCTGGTACTACCGGGGCACCGCGCCGATGCGCCGGCTGCACTGGCTGGTCACCCGCCCCTCGGGCCGGCTGGTCGGCCGCTACGGCTTCCGCACCCGTATCCACCACCGCGACTGGGACCCGGTGCCGCTGTCCCCGGTGGAGGCGGCCGCGCGGCTGGCACCGGTCCCGCTGCTGGTGGTGCACGGTGACAGTGACGGCTACTTCCCGCTCGACCACCCCCGGATGCTCGCCGACGCGGCCGGGGAGGCGGGCGAACTCTGGCTGGAGCCGGGCATGGGCCACGCCGAGAACGCGGCCGGTGACGAGCTGCTGGCCCGGATCGGCCGCTGGGCGCGGGCGCGCACCGGGCAGGGGACGGACTAGCCTTGGCGGCACCGTCTTTATTTGTTGTTTCCCGCTGTCCGATGAGGAACGAGATGCCCAAGGTCACGGTGCGCTACTGGGCCGCCGCCAAGGCCGCGGCCGGGACCGCCGACGAACCGTACGACGCCGGCACGCTCGCCGAGGCGCTGGCCTCGGTCCGCGAACGGCACCCCGGCGAACTCACCCGCGTGCTGCAGAGGTGCGCGTTCCTCGTCGACGGCGCTCCCGTCGGGACCCGCGCGCATGAGACGGTACGGCTGGCCGAGGGCGGCACGGTCGAGGTGCTCCCGCCGTTCGCAGGAGGATGAGGCGTTGAGCGACCAGCAGTCGTACGAGGGCGGCCCGTACTCGGGGTACGACCCCTACGGGCAGCCGCAGACCCCGGGCAACTGGGCCCCGCCCCCGGGGCAGCCGCAGTTCCCGAACCCCTACGCCGACCCCTACGGGGGCCAGCAGGGCGCGGCCCAGCAGTGGCAGGGGCAGACCTGGGACACCCAGAACCACGCGCGGGTGCCGGTGGCCGGGCAGACGTACCAGCAGGCCCCCGCGCCCCAGCCGGTGCAGGAGCCCGAGCCCGCCTTCGGTCCCGCCACCCTCGCCGGGAACGCCCGGATCACCGACGCCCAGCGGGCCCGCCTGGAGGGCCGTTCCCCGGTCATCGAGCCCGGCATCCAGCCCGCCGCGCTCACCGCGCTGCTCGGCGCCCTGCTCGCGGTCGCGGCGCCCCTCGGCTCGTACGCCCTGGTCGTGCCGCTGGTGCTGCTCCAGGCCGTGACGGCGGCCGGCTGGTTCCGGCTGAACGGCATGTGGCCCGCTCGGCAGGGCATCGCGCTGGCCTTCCTCGGCGGCCTGGTCGCCGACGCGGCCGTGCTGGCGTCGGGCCGCGAGCAGGCGCCGGTGGCGATCCTCGGCCCGCTCGGCATCTGGGTCCTGCTGGCCCTGGTCCTCCAGCTCCGCTCGCACGCCTCGCCGGACGAGCGGATGTACGGCCTGATGGCCACGGTCGCCTCCTCGGCGCTCGCCATCCTCGCCACCGGCTACCTGGGCGCCTCCCCGGCCGCGGTGTCGGTCGGCGCGGCGGCGGTCGCGGTCGCCGTCCTGGCCCGCGCGCTGCCCATGCCCACCCCGGTCTCGGTCGTCTTCTCCCTGCTCGCGGCGGCGGGCGCCGGCTTCGCGGTCGGCGGCCTGACCGACCTCGGCTCCCAGGGCGCGGCCCTCGGCGCGGGCGCGGCGGTCTGCGCGCTCATCGGCCACCGCGTCGCTGCTTACGACTACCCCTCCCGCTTCGTCCACTTCACGGCGGGCGTCGCCCTCCCCCTCGCCGCGGCCGCCCCGGCGGTCTGGCTCCTGGGCCGCGTCTTCGCCTGACCGGACTCACCCCGGCCGGGAGGCGATTCCCGGCCGGGGTTTCCTGAAAGCGCTGGGGGTAAACGCGGGAAAAGCCGCAGTACGGCGCGGGCCCGTCACAGGTGATCCACAATTCCCGCCCTGGCGGCACCGGCGGGGCTACGGTGGCGGCGCCGGAACCGAGCCGCCGACCCTTGGGGAGAACATGCGGGCCCTGCGAATACTCCTGATTCTCGTCGTGATCCTCGGCGGGCTCTTCGTGATCGCGGACCGGGTGGCGGTGCACTTCGCCGAGGGTGAGGTCGCGGACCGGGTACGGGCGCGGGAGAACCTCGCCTCGACGCCGGACGTGGACATCAAGGGCTTCCCGTTCCTCACCCAGGTGGCGGCCGGCTCGCTGGACGACGTGGAGCTGGGCATCAAGTCCTACCCGGCGCCCACCGGCACCGAGGGCCGCACGATCCGCATCGACGACCTCAAGGCCGACCTGAAGGACGTCACCTTCTCCGGCGACTACTCATCGGCCACCGCCAAGAGCGGTACCGGTTCCGCGACCATCGCCTACGACCAGCTCATGCAGGCCGCCAAGACCGAGCCGACCGAGCTGGCGCCCGGCATCACCGCCCAGATCACCGGCCTCGGCAACGGCGGCGACGGCAAGATCAAGGTCTCGGTGAAGCTCGGCATCCCGGCGCTCGGCATCCAGCGGACCGTCCCGGTGCTCAGCTCGGTCGACGTCAAGGGCGGCAAGGTCTCGGTGCACGCGGACGCGCTGCCGGTCATCGCGGGCGCCAACCTGGCCGACGGCACCTTCCGCCAGATCACCGACTTCCAGCAGGCCCTGGACCAGTTGCCGGGTGGCATCGCGGTGAGCAGCGTGCGGGCCACGGCGGACGGGGTGCAGATCGGCGTGACGGGTTCGGACCTGAAGCTGGCCGGGTAGGACCCTGCCGGAGCGTCGTACGTCTGTCCGACTGACGAGACGCCTTGTCCGTAAAGCAGATGTGCGGCGGGCGTGAAGACCTCCTTAAGCGCCCTGCGGCCCCAAATCCGGGGGCCGGGGCGCTTTCCGTGTGTCCGGATGCCCAGACGGCGACCAGTATGCGGACGATGGCGTCTCATTATCCGACACGCCGGTGACACGTGCGCCCGGATCTCCTTACGATCGACGGCATGAAGCGACAGGCGGATCTCACGAAGCGGCGGGCAGTGGACCTGTGCCGCGTTGCCGCCATGCTCTGTCGCCCCTTCTGAGCGGGAGTCACCGCACTCCCGCATCTCCATGCCGCCCTGCTGGAAGGGCATTCGTGCGCCGCCGCACACCCGTATGCGCGCGCACCCCTCTCACCGCACGCCACCGTGACTGCCCCGGAGGAGAAAAAGCATGAGCCGCAGCGACGTCCTGGTCGACGCCGACTGGGTGCAGGAGCACCTCGACGACCCGACCATCGCCCTCGTGGAGGTGGACGAGGACACGTCCGCCTACGAGAAGAACCACATCCGCAACGCGATCCGCGTCGACTGGACCAAGGACCTCCAGGACCCGGTCCGCCGCGACTTCATCGACCAGGAGGGCTTCGAGAAGCTTTTGTCGGAGAAGGGCATCGGCAACGACACCCTGGTCGTCCTCTACGGCGGCAACAACAACTGGTTCGCGTCCTACGCGTACTGGTACTTCAAGCTCTACGGCCACGACAACGTCAAGCTCCTCGACGGCGGCCGCAAGAAGTGGGAGCTGGACGCCCGCGAGCTGGTCCCCGGCGACGAGGTGCCCGAGCGGCCGAAGACCGAGTACAAGGCCAAGCCGCAGAACACCGCGATCCGCGCCTTCCGCGACGACGTGGTGGCCGCGATCGGCAGCCAGAACCTGGTCGACGTGCGCTCGCCCGACGAGTTCTCCGGCAAGCTGCTCGCCCCGGCCCACCTCCCGCAGGAGCAGTCGCAGCGCCCCGGCCACGTGCCCAGCGCCCGCAACATCCCGTGGTCGAAGAACGCCAACGACGACGGCACCTTCAAGTCCGACGAGGAGCTGAAGGAGCTGTACGCGGCGGAGGACGTCGACCTCGCCAAGGACACCATCGCCTACTGCCGCATCGGTGAGCGCTCGGCGCTCACCTGGTTCGTGCTGCACGAGCTGCTGGGCGTGGAGAACGTCAAGAACTACGACGGTTCCTGGACCGAGTACGGCTCGCTGGTCGGCGTGCCGATCGAGCTGGGCGCAGCCAAGTAAGCAACCCCGACCGACCTTCTGGTCAGACCCCTTACGGAGAAAGACATGTGTGGAGCGAAGGCCGGCGGCCCGGACGCCTCGACGATCAAGCCCGGTGAGACCACGATCCAGGGGCAGGTGACGCGGGACGGCGAGCCGGTGACGGGCTATGTCCGCCTGCTGGACTCGACGGGCGAGTTCACCGCGGAGGTCCCCACCTCCGCCACGGGGCAGTTCCGCTTCTACGCGGCCGAGGGCACGTGGACCGTACGGGCCCTGGTGCCCGGCGGCACCGCGGACCGCACGGTCGTCGCCCAGCCGGGCGGTCTGGCCGAGGTCGCCATCGCCGTCTGAGACGTACGCGGACATCTGCGGCCGGGGCAGGGGCCGCGCCCACCGGGTTGGACACCTGGGGCGCGGCTCTTCCGGCTGTCCGGCCCTACTCTGGACTCATGTACGCACGGCGGCGTCGCTGGTACTTCGTGATGATGGGGGTCTGCGTCGTCCTCTTCGTCCTCGCCTGGGCGGTGGTCCGGATCTGGTCCGTCCCGGCGGCGGTCGGGATGTGCCTGTTCGCCATGGTGATCCCGCCGGTGGCCGCGATGGTCGCCAACCGGCGCGGTCCCGAGGACCGGTGGTGGGACGCCCCCTCCGGGGACCCCGAGTCCGACGACTGGTGGGACGAACTCGACGGCAAGAAGCGCCCGCGCCCCTAAGGGTGGCTTGTGTCGATCACGCAGAAACGGTTGCCCTCCGGGTCGGCGAGCACCACGAAGTCGGGGTCGTCGGGGCGCCCCCAGAACTCCGCGGCCCGCCGCACGTCGGCGGCCCCCATCACGATCGTCCCGAGCCTCAGCACGGGCCGATTCCGGCAGGCGGATGATCAGTAGACGAGGGCCTGTGTGCCGTCCGCCATGACCTCCTGCACGAAGACCTGCGCCCCCGCGATGCGCACGCCCTCGATGACGTCCCCCTCGCCGATGTCCCGCCGCACCGCGCACTGCGTGCACAGCGTGACCCGTCCCGCCGTCAGCACCGACTCCAGCAGGTCCTGCAGCGGCGCCGCGTGCGGCAGCTCGAACTCCGCCGCCCGCCCCGGCAGCGCGAACCACGCCGACTCCCCGGTCAGCCACACCGAAACGTCCACCCCACTCGCCACGGCCACCGCCGCCACGGTGAACGCCTGAGAACACCGCTCCGGAGCGTCGGCCCCGGAGGTCACCTTGATCACGAGCTTGTTCGCCATGCCGCGATCGTAGTGCGGGCCTCCGCGGGGCTCCCGGCGCCCGCATCCGGACCTCGCCAGGAGACTCCGACCCCGGCCGCGTAAGCTGGGCGCGGCTCTGTCGTACGTCCACTTCCGCTCAAGGAGCACACCCGTGGAGATCTTCTTCGAACTGCTGCTGGTCCTGGTCTGCGTCGGCGTGCTCGCCTTCGCCGGGCTGACCGTGAAGAAGCTGTACCAGGGCCAGCGCTGAAGCAACGCCCCAGAACCGACAGGAACGGCCGCTCATGATCGAGATCCCGTCTGACCTGCACAAGGACCTCGTCCCCCTCGCCTTTCTGCTGGGCAACTGGGCGGGCGCGGGTGTCCACGACTTCCCCGGCTCCGAGAAGTGCAACTTCGGCCAGGAGGTGAGCTTCACCCACGACGGCCGGGACTTCCTGGAGTACCGGTCCCGTACCTGGGTCCTCGACAACGAGGGCAACAAGGTCCGCCCGCTGGAGTCCGAGGCCGGCTTCTGGCGGATCGACGCCGAGCGCAAGATCACGGTCACGATGACCCGCGACGACGGCGTGGTGGAGATCTGGTACGGCGAGCTGGCGGACAAGAAGCCCCAGATCGACCTGGTCACCGACGCGGTCGCCCGCACCCCGGAGTCCCCCGCGTACACCGGCGGCAAGCGCCTGTACGGCTACGTCAAGGGCGACCTCATGTGGGTCGGCGAGAAGCAGACCCCCGAGGTCGAGCTGCGCCCCTACATGTCGGCCCAGCTCAAGAAGGCCGTCACCCCGGAGGACGTCGAGCGCTGGGCGAAGGACCTCCCCGAGGACATGCCCGACGACGGCATCGCGTTCTTCAAGTAGGCCCGTACGAAACCGGGCCGGCGCCCGTCCGAGCGGGGCGTCCGGCCCGGCGGCCCTACACTTCCAGTGTGGTGAGCACCGACTGGAAGAGTGATCTCAGGCAGCGCGGTTACCGGCTGACGCCGCAGCGGCAGCTCGTGCTCGAAGCCGTGGACTCCCTGGAGCACGCGACGCCGGACGACATCCTCGTCGAGGTCCGCAGGACCGCCTCCGGGGTCAACATCTCCACCGTGTACCGCACGCTGGAGCTGCTGGAGGAGCTGGGCCTGGTCAGTCACGCCCACCTCGGCCACGGTGCGCCCACCTATCACCTCGCCGACCGCCACCACCATCTCCACCTGGTCTGCCGGGACTGCGAGAACGTGATCGAGGCGGACGTGGAGGTCGCCGCGGACTTCACCGCGCGGCTGCGCGAGCAGTTCGGGTTCGACACCGACATGAAGCACTTCGCGATCTTCGGCCGGTGCGCGGACTGCACGCTGAAGAGTTCAACCACCCCGACGTAGGCTGGCCCGTATGAAGAGCCCCCTGCTGTCCCTGCCCGGCGCCGTTCCCGCCGAGGGCGTGGACGAAGGCGTCGCCGCCCACTACGGCGACCTGTTCCGCGAGCAGCGCGCCCTCGCCGACGGCACCGGTTTCGTCGACCTCTCCCACCGGGGCGTGGTCGCCGTCACCGGCGCGGACCGGCTGAGCTGGCTGCATCTGCTGCTCACCCAACACGTCAGCGATCTGCCCGCGGGCGAGGCCACCGAGGCGCTGGTCCTCTCCGCCAACGGGCACATCGAGCACGCCCTGTACCTGGTGGACGACGGTACGACCGTGTGGGCGCACGTCGAGCCCGGCACCCAGGAGGCGCTGATCGCCTACCTGGAGTCGATGAAGTTCTTCTATCGCGTCGAGGTCGCCGACCGCACCGCCGACATCGCGGTGGTCCACCTGCCCGCCGGCTCCATCGCCGAGGTCCCCGAGGGCGCGGTCGTCCGCGAGACGCCGTACGGCCGTGATCTCTTCCTGCCGCGCGAGGAGCTGGAGGCGTTCGCCGCCCGCTCCGGCCCGGCCGCCGGTCTCCTCGCCCACGAGGCGCTGCGGGTCGAGCAGCACCGGCCCCGCCTCGGCTTCGAGACGGACCACCGCACCATCCCGCACGAGCTGGGCTGGATCGGCACCGCCGTCCACCTCCAGAAGGGCTGCTACCGGGGCCAGGAGACGGTCGCCCGCGTGCAGAACCTCGGCAAGCCGCCGCGCCGCCTGGTCTTCCTCCACCTCGACGGCAGCGACGTCCACCTCCCCCCGCCCGGCACCGAGCTCCGCCTCGCGGACGACGGCCCGGACGGCCGCAAGATCGGCGTCGTGACGACGTCCGTACGCCACCACGAACTCGGCCCCGTGGCCCTGGCCGTCATCAAGCGCAACGTCCCCACGGACGCACGGCTCCTGGCCGGAGACACGGCGGCGGCCCAGGAGACGGTGGTCGAGCCGTAGGTGAGCGGCAGACCGGTGCTGCGGCACGTCGGCGCCATGCACCTGAGCGGCGCCGTCCTGCTGTGCTCCTTCGTGGTGTGGCCCGCATGGCTGGTCGAGATGGCCTACGCGGCGCCGCCGACGACCCGGCGGCGGACTCCCCGGTCAGCGCGCTCCTCGTCATCCCCCCGCTCGTCCTGTTCCTCCACATCGCCGTCCAGATCCCGGCAGGGCTGCTGGGCGCATGGCTCGGGCGCGGGACGTGGGGGCGGTACGGGGCGGCCCTCGCCGTGGCCGCCCCGCTCACCCTGCTGATCTCCTGGGGGGACACCGGGATGTGGCTCGACGCTCTGGCCCGTACCGCGCTCGGGCTCGGGGCGTACGCCTGGGTGCTAACAAGCGCAGTCGGGCGCGCCTGGCGGGGCCACTAGCGGGTCGGGGGCCTGGCGGGTGGTGCCGGACGGGGTCTTCACGGGGAAGCCCTCGCGGGTCCAGTACTCCATGCCGCCGATCATCTCCTTGACGTGGAAGCCGAGTTGGGCGAGGGCCAGGGCCGCGCGGGTCGCGCCGTCGCAGCCGGGGCCCCAGCAGTACGTGATGACCGGGACCGTGGAGTCCAGGAGGTCCGCCGCCCGCCCCGGGATCTCGGCGGTCGGCAGGTGCACCGCTCCGGGGATGTGCCCCTGTGCCCACGCTTCCGGCCCTCGGGAGTCGACCAGGACGAACCCGGGCGCGCCGGACTCCAGCGAGGCGTGCACGTCGGACACGTCGGCCTGGAAGGCGAGGCGGGCGGCGAAGAACGCGGCGGCCTCGGCGGGGGCGGCCGGGGGCATTCGCAGGGCCGCGCTGATCTCGGTGACTGTCATGCCGTAGACGCTAGGGCCGGAGCTCCCCGCGCAGAACCGGCGATCCACGGCGTTCGCCGCCACGCGCCGGGCGATCCGTGGTATCTCTCGGCCATGGCCGCCGATTCCCTCGACCCCACCGACATACGCATCCTGAGCGCCCTCCAGCGCAACGGGCGTGCCAGCTATGCCGAGTTGGCCCGCGCCGTCGCCATGTCGCCGAGCGCGGTGACGGAGCGGGTGCGGCGGCTGGAGGAGAGCGGGGTCGTCGCCGGCTACTCGGCCGTCGTCAGCCCGGAGGCGCTCGGCCTGGACATCCTCGCCTTCGTGCGGCTGCGCTATCCCACCGGCAACTACAAGCCGTTCCACGATCTGCTGGACAGCACGCCCGAGGTGGTGGAGGCCCACCATGTGACGGGCGAGGACTGCTTCGTCCTGAAGGTCGTCGCCCGCTCGATGCGTGACCTGGAGCGGGTGACGGGACGTATTGCGGGCCTGGGCTCGGTCACCACCAGCGTCGTCTACTCCAGCCCGCTGCCGGGCCGTTCCGTGACGGCGGTCGCGGCACAGCGCCCCGCCTAGACCTCGACCAGGATCGTGAACGGGCCGTCGTTCACCAGGGACACCCGCATCTGGGCACCGAAGCGGCCCGTGGCGACCGTCGCGCCGAGGGCGCGGAGCTGGGCGACGACCTCGTCGACCAGGGGTTCGGCGACCGGGCCGGGGGCGGCCGCGTTCCAGGTGGGGCGGCGGCCCTTGCGGGCGTCGCCGTAGAGGGTGAACTGGCTGATCACCAGCAGCGGGGCGTCGATGTCACTGCACGACTTTTCGTCGGACAGCATCCGCACCGACCAGAGTTTGCGGGCCAGTTGGGCCGCCTTCTCCTTGGTGTCCTCGTGGGTCACGCCGACCAGGACGCACAGGCCCTCGCCCTCGATCGCGCCCACCGTCTCGCCGTCCACGACGACGCTCGCGCCGTCCACCCGTTGCACCACCGCACGCATGCGCCCCATCATGCCGTGCGGCCGGGGGAGACTCTGTCCGGGGGGTCCACAACCAATCAATACCCCCCATCCAGGGCCGTTCGGGGGCAGTCGGTCACATAGCGGCCACCGGGGGTGGCACGATGCTTCCCACACGCCGGTCGAGGGGACGGTCCACCGCACATGAGCACACCGAGCACCAGCGGTCCGGTCACACACCGGCCGCCCGCACAACGCGCCGAGAGCCCGCCGAGCCCGCCGTCCGAGGAACCCGGCCCGTCCGTAGTCGCCCCGCTGAGCCTGCCCGAGCTGCGCGCCCTGCGCCGGGACGCCCAGCGCGACGAGGCCGACCTGAGCTATGTCCGGCGGCTGCTCCAGGGCCGGATCGACATCCTGCGCGCCGAGCTGGCCCGGCGGGGCGGGGAGCGCGTACCGGCGCCGGTGGACGGGTCCGTGGTGGAGCGGCTGTCGGAGATCCTCGCCGACGCCCCGGCCCGCCACCGCTCCTCCGCCCGCCATGTCACGCTCGGCACCCCGCACAGCGAGGAGTACGGCCGACTCGCGGCGGAGATGCTCGCCGAGGTCGAGCTGTCCGACCTCACCGCCCGCACGGACGCCGAGCTGGCGGACGCCATGGGCCGGCTGACCCGGTACGAGCAGGAGATCTCGCACCGCCGCCAGGGACTCCAGCGCACCGCCGACGACTGCGGGGGCGAGATCGCGCGCCGGTACCGGGCGGGCGAGGCCCAGGTGGACGACCTGCTGGCCTGAGTGGACCGGGGCGGGGGAAATGCGCGCGACACACGCCGGGTCCCGCGCCTACCGTGGCCCCATGATCGACGTACGCCCCGTGGCCGAGCACGAGTTCGACAACTGGCACCGCGCGCTGGACACCGGTTTCCTCCAGGACCCGGTGATCACTCCGGAGCAACGGGCCGCCAGGCTCCGGCAGTACCAGCCGGGACGCCTGCTCGGCGCCTTCGACGACGGCCGCTGCGTGGGCACCTTCCGCTCCTTCGCGCAGGAGGTCACCGCGGTCGGCGGCGCGTACGTCCCGGCGAACGCGATCTCCAACGTCACCGTCTCCCCGACCCACCGCCGCCGCGGCCTGCTCACGCGGATGATGCGCGAGGACCTGGCGGCCGCGCGGGAGCGCGGGGACGTGATCGCCACACTGATCGCCGCCGAGTACCCGATCTACGGCCGGCACGGCTTCGGCCCCGCGACCTGGGCGACCAACTGGACCGTGGACGTGGGACGTTCGGGGCTCGACCCGCGCTGGGCCGGGCCGGGGGACGGCGCCCGGATCGACCTGGTGGACGGTGCCGAGGTGCGCGCGCTGGGCCCGAAGCTCTCCGAACGGGTGCGCGCGGTGACGCCGGGCGCGATCGGCCGGGACGAGCTGTGGTGGGACGCCCGTACCGGGGTGGCCCGCTTCGGCCGGGACTGGACCGAGCCGTTCTACGCGGTGTACCGGTCCGCCTCCGGCGAGGTCGAGGGCATGGTGTCGTACCGCTGCGAGATCAAGTGGGAGGGGCAGCAGCCCTCCAACACGGCCAAGGTGGACTGGCTGACCGCCGCGACCCCGGCGGCCGAGGCCGCGCTGTGGCGCTACCTGTGCTCGATCGACTGGATCGCCCACGTCAAGACCGGCTGGCGGGCCCCCGACTCCCTGCTGCCCTTCCTGCTGCCCGACGCCCGCGCGGCCCGCGTCGAGACGTACACGGACTGGCTGTGGGTGCGGCTGCTGGACGTCACGCGGGCGCTGGAGGCGCGGAGCTACGAGCGGTCCGGGTCGCTGGTGCTCCAGGTGCTGGACGAGGACGGCACGGCGGGCGGGCGGTACCGGCTGGAGGCGTCCCCCGAGGGCGCGTCCTGCACTCCGGCGGGCGGCGCGTCCGCCGAGCTGACGCTGCCGGTGGCCGAGCTGGCCACGGTGTGGCTCGGAGACGGCTCGCTGGCACGGCTGGCGGCGCTGGGGCGTGTCCAGGAGGAGCGGGAGGGCGCCGCCCGAGCGGCCGACGCCCTGTTCCGCACGTCCGGGCGGCCGTGGTGCCCGGACTCCTTCTGACCCCGGTCGCCTGCTGCCGTGCCGGCGGCCGTTCATCCGTAGTGTGCTGTTCGGTTGTGGCTGTGCGCTGACGCTGTTCGGTTGTGGCTGTGCGGGTGTTCAGTTGTGGCTGTGCGCTCCCGTGGCCGCCCCCTGCCGGGCTCCCGGCTCCCCTCCGGAGGGGGGCCCGGTCGGCCAACCGCCGGAAAGCTCGACCATGTCGGTCAAGTTGGCTGCCAACTTCACTGTAGTTATAGCCGCGCGGAAGCGGCTCATAACCATCATCCCGCGAACTGCCGCAAGATGGCGGGAAGTTGTAGCCTTTGTCCGTGGACCCGGAACACGTCTCCGCCACTGGGCGGAACAGGTCACCACGGTCACAGCCCTCACGCGTCACCTCTCGCGTGGTGGCCGACACCCTGCGCACCCGCATCGACTCCGGTGTGCTGCGCCCCGGCGAACGGCTGCCCACCCAGGCGGAGCTGGCCGAGGAGTTCGGCGTCGAGCGCGGCACGGTCCGCGAGGCGCTGCGCATCCTGCGCGTGGAGCGGCTGCTCGCCGGAACGTCGCAGGGCAGCCCGGCCACGGTGGCCGTCCCGCCCGGCGCGGTGGGGCCGGCCGCGCCGCCGCAGCCCACGATGGCGGGCCTCGCGCCGCGCGTCGCGGCCGCCTTCGCGGTCCCGCACGTCCGCGTCGACGCCCTCTGTCTGACCTCCGTCTCGCTCACCCTCGCCATCGGGGAACCGCTGCGCCAGATCCACGCGGGAGGGCTGAAACCGGCCAAGATCGACGTACGGCTGCTGCTGCCGAGCCGCGACATCGCCCTCGCCTTCCCCGCGCCGGTGGACGCCGCCGACACCGGTCTGCTGCACCGGCGCTGGCTGGCCCAGCGCAACGCCCAGGGCCAGGTGCTCCGGCACAACCTGCTCGCGCTGCGCACCACGCACGGCATCGACGTCCGGGTCCGCTTCCGCGCGCTCCCCTTCACCCCGCCGGTCAAGCTGTACCTGCTCAACGGCTCCGAGGCGCTGTTCGCGTACTACACGCTCGCCCGGCGCGAGCGGGACATCGGCCCGGAGCACCTGACGCTGTACGACGCCGAGGGCACCCGTTCGATGCTGTTCGCCTTCGCGCGGGGGGCCGGTGCGCGGGACGCCGAGTTCGTGACGCAGTCCCGCCTCTGGTTCGACGCGCTGTGGGAGACGATCAGCTCGGAGCTGGTGCTGGGCTAGCGCCGCGGCCCTTGTTCGGCCGCCAACTAGACCGAGTTGGCGGCCAAATCTTCTCCGGCTGACCTCATTTGGCGACTACCTTCCGACAACTGCCCGTAGATGGAGGGAGGTTGTACCGTTTGGTCGTGACCCAGGAGAACGTGGCAGTGAGCGGCAGACGGTTCACCGCCCAGGAGATCGCCGACGCCCTGCGCGCCCGCATCCGCGCCGGTGAACTCAGGGCGGGCGAGCGGCTGCCCACCCAGGCCGAGCTGGCCGAGGAGTTCGGCGTGGAGCGCGGCGCGGTCCGCCAGGCGCTGCGCCTGCTGCACGACGAGGGTCTGCTCACCGGCGTCACCAAGGGCAGCCCGCCGCGCGTCGCGGAACCCGCCCCCGCGCAGGACGGCCCCCAGCCGACGATGGTCGCCCTCGCCCACCGGCTGGCGGAGGCGTTCACCGCGTCCCACGTCCGCGTCGACGCCGTCTGCCTGACCGCGCAGAGCCTGATCCCGGCGCTCGGTGAGCCGCTGCGCCTGATCCACGAGGGCCGGGTGCGGCCCGAGCGCATCGACGTACGCGTCCTGCTGCCCTCGCGCGACATCAGCCTCGCCTTCCCGGTCCCGGTGGACCCCGGGGGCGACGACGCGGACCCGGTGCACCGGCGCTGGCTGGCGATGCGCAACGCGCAGGGCCAGGTGCTCCAGTACAACCTCAACGCCCTGCGCGCCACGCACGACATCGACGTCCACGTCACCTTCCGCGCGCTGCCGTTCACCCCGCCGGCCAAGCTGTACCTGCTCAACGGCGCGGAGGCGCTGTACGCGTACTACATGGTCACCCGCCGCGAGGAACCCACCGACACCGGCACCCTGGAGATGTTCGACACCCTCGGCTCGGAGTCCATGCTGTTCTCCTTCGAGAAGCGGTCGGGCCAACGGGACGCCTCCTTCGTGGAACAGTCGCAGAAGTGGTTCGACGCCCTCTGGGAAACCATCACGACGGACCTGACACTCTCCTAGTGACTTCTGAGACGCCGGAAACGACGCAGCATGAGCTGGTGGCGACCGAAACGGTCGAGGAGAAGAGCGACCAGGGGACCGAAAAGCTACGGGAACTGATCGGCGCGCGGGTCGTCCTCTGGGACTTCGACGGCCCGGTCTGCCGTCTCTTCGCCCGGCACCGCGCCGAACGGGTCGCGGCCGGGCTGGTGGAGTGGCTGGCCGAACGGGGCCTGCGCGGGCTGCTCACGGAGGACGAGCGGGAGACGCTGGACCCGCAGGTGGTGCTGCGCGCGGTGGACCGCCGCCACCCCGGCAGCGACCTCGTCGCCGAGCTGGAGGAACGCCTCACCCAGGACGAACTGCTGGCCGCCGCCTCCGCGTGGCCGACCCCGTACGCCGACCCGCTGATCCGCACCTGGGCCGCCGTCGGCTCGCGGCTGGCCGTCACCACCAACAACTCCCCGCGCGTGGTCCACGCCTACCTCGCCGGACGTGGCCTGACCGGCTGCTTCTCCCCGCACATCTACGGCCGCACCGCCGAGCTGCGCCACCTCAAGCCCGACCCGCACTGCCTCAACCGGGCCCTCGCCGCCCTGGGCGCCGCACCCGATTCGGCGCTCATGATCGGGGACTCGCCCACCGACCTCGTCGCCGCCGAAAGCGCCGGGGTCCGCTTCCTCGGCTACGCGACCGGTGAGCGCCGCGCCAAGCAGCTCCGCGCCTCGGGCGCCGGCACGGTCCTCACCTCCCTGGAACCCCTGCTGCATGTCCTGCGCGGGTAGCGAGTCGGCACACGTGTACGTCCGGTCGCCGGTACGGGGGAACCGGTCCGGAGTCATGGGCCCGGGACCCGCTGCCGAGGCGGTAGCGTGCTGCCACTTCCGCCCCTTTCGGCAGGGCGCACGGCGAGAGAACGGGCCATGTCCCCCGAAACGGTTTCGATTGCTCGGCTGAACGCGGCCGAGGCCAGCGGCGACGACAAGGTGGTCGAGGGCCCGCTCCAGGGGTACCACCACGAGACGTACGTCTTCCCGCTGGCCGGAGAGGCCGCGCGGCGCCATCCGGGGCGGTGGAAGTGCCGGGAGCCCCGCGACGGGCTGCTCTGGTTCGACCGGCGCTGCTTCGCCTCGGAGGAACGCCTGCTCACCGCGCTGGGCGACCGCGTACCCCGCGTCCCCGGCCTGGTGGAGGTCGGCGGGATGCGGCTGATGCGGTTCATCGAGGGCACCACCCTCGGCGCGCTCCACCCCTCGGGCAGCGAGGTGCCGGAGGCGCTGTGCCGCCAGATCACCGAGCTGTTCGGCAAGCTGGCCGCGATCGGCCCGGACGACGTCACCGCCGAGCGGCGCTGCGCCGCCGAGGACCGCCCGGCGGACGGCGACAGCGACGGCTTCCTGGAACGGCTCGTCCACTTCACCGAGCACCGCGTCCACCGCCGCAACCTCGACCGCTTCGAGCGGCTCTTCGCCGAACTCGGCCTGACGGAGACCGCGTTCAAGCACCTGCGTGCCCAGGTGCACGGCCTGTCCCGGCGCCCCTTCTGCCTCCTCCACGCCGACCTGCACCGCGAGAACTTCATCGTGGACCCGGTCGACCGGCTGTGGACCATCGACTGGGAACTGGCCATGGTGGGCGACCCCCTGTACGACCTCGCCACCCACCTCCACCTCATGCGCTACCCGGCCGCCCAGGCCCGCGAGATCGCCGCCCGCTGGCACACCACCGTCCGCGCGGTGCGGCCGGGGAGCGTGCGCGGCTGGGCGGACGACCTGGCGCCGCTGCTGGCGTACAAGCGAGCCCAGTCCGTCTTCACGGACGTCATCCGCTCGGCCCTGGCGCTGGAGGGTCCCGCCGCTCCTCCGGCCGTGGTTCTGGCGGTGAAGCTGCGGGAGATCCTGGTGCGGGGGGCGCGTCCGCTGGGCCTGACCGATGTCCCGGACGCCGGCCGAGTGGCCACCGCGCTGACCCGCTGGCACCGGGCGGAGGGGGCGGGGCGGAACGGGGAGTGAGGGCCTTCCGTACGGGGACGGGGGCTGTCCCGGCGGCGAGGCCGCGCGAGGTCCTTTCCGGGGCCGCGTGCCCGAGCCGCCGCTTTCCTGGCCGGAGATGGACGCATGCCCGATGCTGAGGGGTGATGCTGCTCTTTCTCGACATCGACGGCCCGCTCATCCCCTTCGGCGCCCCCGACGCCACGTACCCGGAGTTCGAGCGGGGCGGCGGCACGGCTGGGCATCCGTTGCTCGGGCGGGTCGACCCCGCGCTCGGCGCCCGGCTGATGGAGCTGGGGTGTGAGCTGGTGTGGGCGTCGACCTGGATGGATGACGCCAACGCGGTGGTCGGGCCGTGGCTGGGGCTGCCGCGCCTGCCGGTGGTGCCGTGGCCGGACGAGGACGAGCCGCCCGCGCTGATCCACTGGAAGACGCGCCCGCTGGTCGAGTTCGCGGCGGGACGGCCGTTCATCTGGATCGACGACGAGATCACCGAGGCCGACCGGGCGTACGTCGCCGTCCACCACCCCGCCCCGGCTCTGCTGCACCGCGTCGACCACGACTACGGGCTGACCCCGGCCGACTTCACCACCTTGCGGGAGTGGCTGGACAGGAATCCGTCGGACTGACCCTCAGGCGGCCGACCGCTCCCCGGCCCACCGGCGCCGCAGGTGCGCCTCGGTGATCGCGGGCGGGGCGTACTCCATGTCGAGGGCGCCGACGTCCGTACCGGGCGGGACGACCGCGTCGACACGGTCCAGGATCTCGTCGGTCAGCGTGACCTTGTCGCCCGCGAGCAGATCGTCGAGCTGCTCCATCGTGCGCGGGCCGATGATCGCGGAGGTGACTCCGGGGTGGCTGATCACGAAGGCCAGCGCCAGATGCGTCAGCGAGACGCCGGCCTCCTCGGCGACCGGGATCAGCCGCTCCACGGTGTCCAGCCGCCGCTCGTCGCGCAGGTACCGGAAGCCGTAGGTGGAGCGGTGGGTGTCGGCGGGCCGGTCCTTGCGGTAGCGCCCGGTGAGCATGCCCCCGGCCAGCGGGCTGTAGATCAGCGTCCCCATCCCGTACCGCTCGCACACCGGCAGCACCTCGCGCTCGATACCCCGGTTGAGCAGCGAATACGTCGGCTGCTCGGTACGGAATCGCTGGAGCCGGTGGTGTTCGGCGACCCACTGCGCCTCGACGATGTCGGAGGCCGGGTAGCCCGAGGTGCCGATCGCGCGGACCTTGCCCGCGCGCACCAGGTCGGTGAGGGCGGAGAGGGTCTCCTCGATGTCGGTGTCCGGGTCGGGCCGGTGGATCTGGAAGAGGTCCACGTGGTCCGTGCCGAGCCGGCGCAGCGAGTCGTCCAGCGCCCGCGTCAGCCAACGCCGGGACGCGCCCTGCATGTTGGGGTCGAGGGCGCCGGAGTCCATGGGCAGCCGCGCCTTGGTGGCCAGCACGACGGAGTCCCGCCGCCCCTTCAGCGCCTTGCCGACGATTTCCTCCGACTCCCCGTACGAGTACATGTCGGCGGTGTCGATGAAGTTGATCCCGGCGTCCAGCGCCTTGTGGATCATGCGTACGGAGTCGTCGTGGTCGGGGTTGCCGACGGCGCCGAACATCATCGCGCCCAGGCAGTAGGGGCTGACCTTCATGCCGGTCCGGCCCAGCGTGCGGTACTTCATGAGTCTCCTCCAACCCGCGGTGGCCAGGGCCCGCCGCGGCGCGTTACGCTCACGAAAACGGAACGGTGTTCCGGGAAGAACGATACGGAGCGCTGTTCCGGTTAGCAAGTGGAGGACTGGCATGACCGACGCCGAGCCGTCCCGCCCGCGCCTGAGGGCCGACGCGCGGCGCAGCATCGACACGCTGCTCACGGCCGCCGCCGAGGTGTTCGCCGAGTCCGGCGTGGACGCGCCCGTACGGCAGATCACCGCACGGGCGGGCGTCGGCGCGGGCACCCTCTACCGGCACTTCCCGCAGCGCTCCGACCTCATCGCGGCCGTCTTCCGCCACGAGGTCGACGCCTGCGCCGACACCGCGCCCGCGCTCGCCGCCGACCACGACCCCGTCGAGGCCCTCCGCCGCTGGCTCCTCCGCTTCACCCACTTCATCGCCACCAAGCGCGGCCTCAGCGCCGCCCTCCACTCCGGCGACCCGGCCTACGACAGCCTCCCCGCCTACTTCCAACTCCGCCTGGTCCCGGCCCTGGAGTCCCTCCTCGCGGCGGCGACCAAGGCCGGCGAGGTCCGTACCGACATCGACCCCAACGACCTCCTCCGAGCCGTCGGCAACCTGACCCTGCCGGTGCAGGACGACGACGGGCACACGGGGCGGATGGTGGGGTTGTTGATGGACGGGCTGCGGTACGGGGCGTCATGACCACGGAGTACCAGCAGGCACTTGGGACCGGTACCTCGCCGCGCCCGTGATGCCGGCCCCGTCGCCGTGGCGGCCGGTGGGGGGAGGGTCTCGTCCGGGTCGGCGGGTGAGGTGGTGTCCAGCAGCGGGCACGGCCTCCTCGACGCGGTCACCGGCGAGCGGCTCGCCCGTGACCGCGACCCGGACCCCGAGACGGACACCCTGGACCTGTCCCCTGACCTCATCTGCCCCGGCCTCGACCCGGCCGCTCCATCCAGCCGCCCGCGACCGTCGCCGCCCTCTTCCGCGAGCACGGCGAGATCGAGATCCCGGGTGAGCAACCGGCCCTGGTCTTCGCCATGACAGCCGAGGGCCGCGCCTGTGCCCTGTCCGGCTCCGGTCGCGTATGGCAGGCCAGAGCCCTTTTATGACCGGGCAGTTCGACCTGCTGGCGAGCAGCCTCCGGGACTTTCTGGAGATCAGAAGGTGATCGGCGCCTCGGAAGTCGCGGAGGAGCTTCCCCGGCGGGCATAGGGTGCGGGGTCGTGGCTACCCCGCTCTGGCGCGACCGGCGCTTCGTCCTGCTCCTCGGCGCACGGGTCGTCTCCGTGCTGGGCAACGGCTTCGCGCGGGTCGCGCTCGGCTTCGCGGTGCTCGCGCTGCCGGGGGCGAGCGCGGGCCGGCTGTCGCTGGTGCTGGCCTGCCAGGCGTTGCCGCAGTTGGTGTTGATCCTGGTGGGCGGCGTGATCGCGGACCGTATGTCACGGTCACGGCTGATGGTGCTGGCCGACGTGCTGGGCGCGGGCGCGTACGCCGGACTCGCCGCCATCGTGCTGACCGGTCACGCCCCGCTGGCCGCGATGTGCCTGCTCGCGGTGGCGGCCGGTACGGCGACCTCGATGTTCGCCCCCGCGATGGAGGGCCTGGTCCCCCTGATCGTGCCCGCCGACCGGCTCCAGCGGGCCAACGGCCTCCTCCGCGTCGGCACCAACACCTCCCTCCTCCTCGGCCTCGGTCTGTCCGGCGTGACCGTCGCTCTGGTCGGCGCGGGCTGGGCACTCGCCCTCAACGCCGCCTCCTTCGCCGTCAGCGCGGCCCTCACGGGGCGGCTGAAGGTGGTCGGCCGGCCGCGCGTACGGGCCTCGGGCTGGACCGAACTCCGCGAAGGCTGGCGGGAGTTCGCCTCGCGGCAATGGCTGTGGGTCGTGGTCGCCCAGTACGCGGTCGTGATCGCCGCCCTGAACGCCGAGGTCGGCGTCCTGGGCCCCCTCACCGTCGAACACCAGGGCGGCGCCCGGAGTTGGTCGGTCATCGTGGGCGCCCAGGCCCTCGGCACCATCGCGGGCGCGGGCCTCGCGGCGCGGGTGCGGGTCGGGCGCCCCATCCTCGTCGCCGTACTGAGTACCTTCCCGGCCGCCATACCGATGCTCCTGCTCGGCCTCGGCGCCCCCCTCTGGCTGACGGCGACCGCCATGTTCGGCGCGGGCGTGGCGAACGACGTCTTCGGAGTCCTGTGGTCCACCACCCTGCAACGCGAGATCCCCGAACACGTCCTCTCCCGAGTCACCTCCTACGACTGGTTCGGCTCCCTGGCCCTGGCCCCGCTGGGCATGCTCGTCGCCGGCCCCATCGCCTCGGCCGTGGGCACAAGCTGGACCCTGACCGGCTGCGCCACCCTGGTCGTCCTGGCCACCTCAGCGGCGCTGCTCGCTCCCCAAGTGCGCAACCTGCGGACGCCGCCCGCCGAGGTCCGCGCGCCGTCACCGGAGGTCACCCGCACACACTGAGCAGTTCGGGTACGGCGAAGCGGATGTCCTCCTCCGTGGCGAGGGGCTCGGCGGCTCAGTCGGCGCGGATGAAGTCGTACCCCGACCAGTCGGAGAGTGGGCGGTAGCCGAGGCGTTGGTAGAGGGCGTTGCTGGTGGGGTTGGACTGGTCGGCGAAGAGGACTACCTCCTGGGCGCCGGTGGCCAGCGCGGCGCGGCTCACCTCGGCCGAGACGGCGGCGGCGTAGCCGTGGCCGCGCAGGTGGGCCGGGGTGTAGACGATGTCCACCTGGATCTGGCCGCCGATGAGCGGGTTCATGCCGGCGATGGAGACGGGGGTGCCGTCCGGGGTCTCCCAAAGGGTGTACCGCTTGTCGGCGTAGCGGGTGCTCGGCCAGGTGCCGGCGTCGACGGTGACGTCCTCCCCTACGGCCTTGGCGAACTCCCCGCACCAGAAGACGGCTTGGTCGAGGTCCCGGTCACCGAGTACGCGGGCCCGGCCTTCCGGGTGCGGCTCGGGTGGGGTGAGGGTGCCGAGTCGGTAGAGGCGGACCCGTACGTCACGGAGCTTCGGCGTCGCCCCGGTGTGCCGCTGCCACGCCTCGGCGAAGGCGGTGGCGGTGTCGTGGTCCGCGCCGACGGCGGTCGGGGAGTGCCCGAGGTCCGCGAGGCGGGCGGCGAGGCTGTCGGCCTGCTCGGGAGTGAGCGGGGAGAGGCCCAGGGGGCGGGGCGCAAGGTGGTAGAAGGTGCCGCTGACCTGGCCGTCCTCCTCCAGCACCCCGAAAACAGGCGTCCGCTCGAACGCCCCCCGCCCCCGGGTGCGCACCCTCTCGGCCCACGTGAGCTGCATGACGTGCTCCGCGGGCCGCGCCCGGAGAAACCCTCCGGCGTGGGCGAGGAAGTCTTCGACGTCTTCGGTGAGGTACCAGTCACTTGACCGCATGCTTCATGCTTCCGCACGCGGAGGAGCGGGTGGGCGGTTTCACGCCAGGGCATCGGCCGACCGGGCGTCCGTAGACTCGCGCGCCATGGAAACGATCTTCAAGCTCGGAGAGATCAGTTGCCCCTCGGGGACCCTGGTCGTCCTCGACGGCGGCCATCTGGGGCTGTGGAGCGGGGAACGGTCACCGGCGGAGATCGACCCGGCGCTGCTCGGCGTCGACGACCCGGAGCTGGCCGAGGAGGTGGCCAACTCGGTCGACTTCGCCGTGGCCGGCCCGGATGCCTCTGCCGCTGCCCGGAGCTTCGACCGCCAGCCGGGCACCATGCTCCACGACATCCCGGCCTCAGGGGCGGCAGAGATCAAGCGGATGTTCGAGGAGCACTGCCAAGTCAACCGCCTGAGCGCTCACTTGGAGGAACTGCCGGGCCGTGAACCCCACGCCCGCCGCGCCCGCCGCACCGCCACGGAGGGCGGCGGCAGCTTCCTGATGTTCGGGGTGCCCGTCGTCGCGGTGGGCGGGGTGCCACGGGACCGCCGCCTCCCGGTACTGGCCACGCGCAGCGGGAGCGGGCGGGGCTGGACGGAGATGACGGTCCGGACGAGCGAGGCCCCGGCCGAGACATCCGTACCGCTGGGCCACATAGGCGTCGACTGGGCCCGCGTGCTCTCGGCGACGTCGACGCCCTCAACGCCTGGGGTGGCGGTGCGGGTGCGGTTCCCGGGGGCGGAGGCGTAGCCGTCATCGCGATGGGGCCGCCTGTAAGCCGTCATATGGGTAGAAATCTCCCCGGTCACAGCTCGGGCACAACACTTTTGCAAGCAGGTGCTTGCAAAAGTTAGCGTGGGTGGGCATGGTGGAGGCATGGCATCGCTCAACGTCGGCAATCTCGGTGAGTATCTGCGCGAGCAGCGGCGCAATGCCCAACTCTCGCTGCGGCAGCTCGCCGATGCCGCCGGGGTGTCGAATCCGTACCTGAGCCAGATCGAGCGCGGGCTGCGCAAGCCCAGCGCGGAGGTGTTGCAGCAGGTCGCCAAGGCGCTGCGGATCTCCGCCGAGACGCTGTACGTCCGCGCGGGCATCCTCGACGCCGAGCGGGACCGGGACGAGGTCGAGACGCGCGCCGTCATCCTCGCCGATCCCTCGCTCAACGAACGGCAGAAGCAGGTCCTGCTCCAGATCTACGAGTCCTTCCGCAAGGAGAACGGACTCGGTGGCGAAGGCCCCGTACGACCCGAGGAGTCCGACGGTACGGAAGCGCAACCGAGCGACACCCCCGGCAGTGATGCCGGTCCGCGGCGGACGGCCGGATGAAGCCGGACCAGGGCTCCGGCCACCGCACGCGGACCACACCTACCTCAGCCGAACGCGAATCCGGGAGGACCTTCACCATGGCCATCACCGACGACCTGCGCAAGACCTTCAGCGACCCGACTCCGCTCTACTTCGCCGCCGGTACCGCCGATCTCGCCATCCGGCAGGTCCGGAAGGTGCCCTCGCTGGTCGAGCAGCTCCGCGCCCAGGCCCCGGCCCGGATCGAGCAGGTCCGCGGGACCGACCCCAAGGTCGTGCAGGAGCGGGCCACCGCTCGCGCCAAGGAGGCGCAGGAGACCATCCAGACCAAGGTCAACGGCCTCATCGGCAACCTCGACGTCGACTTCAAGAAGGTCGGCGAGACGGCCCAGGACCTCGCCCTGCGCGGTGTGGGCGTGGCCGCCGAGTACGCCGTCAAGGCCCGTGAGGCGTACGAGAAGGTCGCCGAGCACGGCGAGCAGGCCGTGAAGACCTGGCGCGGCGACGCCGCCGAGGAGATCGAGGAACTCGCCATCGCGGTCGAGGGCCAGCCCGAGCCGGGCGTCGTCAAGGAGACCCCGAAGCCGGCCGCCGGTGCCGCCGGCCCGGCCGTCGCCAAGCCCGACCCGGCCGCTGCCGAGAAGCCCGTCGCGAAGAAGCCGGCTCCGGCCCCGGCCGCCGCCCGCAAGGCTCCTCAGCCGAAGAAGCCGACCCCGCCGGCCAAGTGACACCGGACGGCGGACGAGGTACGGGCCGGGCACCATCGGGGTGCCCGGCCCGTTCTGCGGGTAGCGTGACGGCAGCGATTCAGAAGGCAAGGAGCGGTGGGCAACATGCTGATGCTGGGCTTCGAGGGGTTCATGGGACTCCTGAAGATCGTCCTCATGGCACTGGCCGCGTTCGGACTCTTCGACGCGGCCTTCCGGCGTGAGGACGCGTTCCGCGCGGCGGGCAAGCAGAACAAGATCTTCTGGCTGGTCATCCTGGGCATCGCCCTCGTGGTCAGCTACCTCTTCTCGATCCTGTCCATCCTGCCGATCGCGGGCGCCGTCGCCAGCATCGTCTACCTCGTCGACGTCCGCCCCGCCGTCAAGGCCCTCACCGGCGGCAACCGCGGTGGCTGGGGCCGGGGCAAGGGCGGGGGCGGCAGCAGCAGCGACGGCCCGTACGGCCCGTACAACGGCGGCCGCTGAGGGCTCCGCCGGTTCGGCGGAGTCGGCCCGCCGGGCCGGCCGCAGGCAGACACCCTGGATTGGCTCCGCCGGGCGGGACGCGAGTGCCGAGGGGTCTGCGCCCGGCCGGAGGGGCTGAGATGCCGCTCGCGCCGGGGGGTACGAGCGGGCTGCCCCAGCACGCTGAGGCGCCGGCCGACGATGCCGGTCGCTGCGCGGAGCTGGGCAGGACAGCGACCACCCTGCGCATCGGGCAGGGGCAGCGAACGCCCGCCCCTCCCCGTGACAGCCCCTACGCCAGCCGGTCCAGCAGGACCACGGCCACGTCGTCGGTCAGTTCGTCGCCGTTGAGGTGGCGGACCTCGCTGACCGCTGCTCGCAGGAGCTCCTCGCCGCGCAGGCCCTCGGAGAGCTGGCGGTGGATCATGTCGAGCATGCCGTCCTGCCCGAGGCGGGGGCCGCCGGGGGAGGTGCGGCCTTCTATGAGGCCGTCGGTGTAGAGCATGAGGCTCCACTCGGCGCCCAGCTCGACCTGGGTGCGGGGCCAGCGGGCGCCCGGGAGCAGCCCGAGGGCGGGGCCGTTGTTGTCGAAGGGGAGCAGGCGGGGGACCGGAGTCGCGCCGGGGCGGATCAGCAGCGGGGCCGGGTGCCCGGCCAGGCAGAGGCCCGCGCGGCGGCCGTCGGGCGCGATGTCCACCGTGCAGAGCGTCGCGAAGATCTCGTCGTCCGAGCGCTCGTGCTCCAGCACCTCCTGGAGCGTGCCCAGCAGCTCGTCCCCGCACAGCCCGGCCAGGGTCAGCGCCCGCCAGGCGATCCGCAGCTCCACGCCGAGCGCGGCCTCGTCCGGGCCGTGGCCGCAGACGTCGCCGATCATGGCGTGCACGGTGCCGTCCGGGGTGCGGACCGCGTCGTAGAAGTCGCCGCCGAGCAGCGCGCGTGAGCGGCCGGGGCGATAGCGCGCGGCGAACCGCAGCGCGGCGCCCTCCAGGAGCGGCGTCGGCAGCAGCCCGCGCTCCAGGCGCCGGTTCTCCTGCGCGCGCAGCCGGCCCTCCGCCAGCCGCCGCTCGGCGGTGTCGGAACGCTTGCGCTCCACGGCGTACCGGATGGCGCGGCTCAGCAGCCGGCTGTCCAGCTCGTCGCGGAAGAGGTAGTCCTGGGCGCCCACGCGCACGGCCTCAGCGCCGCGCTCGGCGTCGCCGGAGGCGGTCAGCGCGATCACGGCGTGCCGCGGCGCCAGCTCCAGCACCTGACGGAGCACGGCCAGCTCGTCGCCGTCCTCGGTGCCGGTGCCGCCGGCGGCCGGGAGGGCGAGGTCGAGCAGGATGCAGTGCACGTCGGGGGTGAGCAGCCGCCCCGCCTCGGTGAGGTTGCGGGCGGTACGCACGCGGATCGGCCGGCCGGCCGAGTCCCGCAGCTCGGGGACGAGCGCGCCGGACGGGTCGTCCTCGACGAGCAGTACGGTGAGCGCCGCGCCGAGGGCGGCGGTGTCGCGGTGCGTCTCTTCCGTGAGGGCTACGGCCGAGACCTGCGCCGGACCGCACTCGGCGGCCGGGACTGCTCTCTGCCGCGGTACGGGTACGGGCATGTCCTGGTTTCCTTCCCTCCCCCCGAGGGCACGGCGGCGTCGAGGGGCCTCGTAACGCCGTCGGGTGACCCTAGCGGCATCGGCCGTCCCGACGGAATGGGGCGCGTGGCGTCCGTATCGCGCAGACCGCTGTCATATGCCCTGACCCGTACGGCAGTTGGGCGGTGCGGCAGGGGGTGCGGGATGACGAAGCTCACTTGGTTCCACCCCGCCCGCGTGCCGTTGGTCACAGGGCGGGGCGGGGTGTGGCGCCGGTCACGCGTCCGGGCGCACGACCCCCAGGATCGGCATGGTGCCGGCGCCCGTGATGGTGACCGTACGGCCCGGTCGCGGGGCGTGGATTATCTTGCCGTCGCCCACGTACATCCCGACGTGGGTGGCGTCGGCGAAGTAGATGACGAGGTCACCGGGGCGCATCTCCGTCACGTCCACGCGCGGGAGCTGCTTCCACTGCTCCTGCGAGGTGCGCGGGATCGGGGTGCCCGCGTCGGCCCACGCCTGGGAGGTCAGGCCGGAGCAGTCGAAGGAGTCGGGACCCTCGGCTCCCCAGACATACGGCTTGCCGAGCTGGGCGGTGGCGAAGGCGACCGCCCTGGCCCCGGCGGAGGTGGCGGTGGCGGTCGCGGCGTCGGCCGTCTTCTTCAGGACGCCGGTGTCCAGCCAGGCGGTCTGCGCCTTGCGGGCGGCCTGGCGCTCCAGCTCGGCCAGCCGCTCCTTCTCCTTCTTCTCCAGCCGCGACTCGAGCTTCTCGGCGTCCTTGATCCGCGCCTGGATCGTCTTCTGGGCGGCGGCCCTGTCCTTGCGGTCCCGCTCCAGCTTCTTCCAGCGCGCGGCCGCGTCGTCGGTGTCCCGCTTCAGCTCCCGCTCGACACGGTCCGTCTCGGTGATCAGCTTCTTGGTGGCCCGCGCGCCGTTCAGCAGGGTTCCGGCGCCGTCCGCGAAGTGCTCCGGGTTGTCGCTGAGCAGGAACCGCGCCATCGGCGGCATCCCGCTGTCGCGGTACTGGGCCCGCGCGGCGGCGCCCGCCTGGTCCTTCAGCTCGGCCAGTTTCTGCCGGGCCGCGTCGGTCCGCTTCTCCAGCCGGGCGAGCTGGACGGACTGCTTCCGCGTCTTCTCCTCGGCCGCGTTGTAGGCGTCGGTGGCGACGGCCGCGTCGTGGTACAGCCCGTCGAGCCGCGCGCGGACCTTCTCCAGTTCGGCGTCGGGAACGGGGGCCGGCGGGGCAGTGGGTTCGGGGGTGGCGCTCGCCGAGGGTGCCGGGGAGGGGTCGGCAGGTCCGGCCGGTACCGATGCGAACGCCGTACCCGGCACCGCCAGTACGGTCACCGCGCAGACCACGGTCACGGCGGCGGCGAGCAGCCCGCGCTTGCCCCTACCCATAACAGTCCCCCCAAGCTGATTTACCGTCAGTAACTTACGGTCCGTCCGCAGGATCGTGCCACGATCCCGCGCGAAGTGACAGAGGTCGTACGAAGTCGTACATCCCCCCGGCTCCCCGCGCCTCCCCCGCGATCTTCCCGCCCGTCTGACGTACCGGACCCGGAGATCGTTCCCCCGAGATCCCGGATTCTCCGCGATTCCCTCGAACAGGTGAACCAGCGTCAGCGGGGTGCCAACGCGTCCCAGGACAGCGTCACTTCGCCCTGCCGCCAGCGCGCCGGCCCGTCCGTCACCGGCCAGTCGGCCGTCAGGTCCCGGACCGTGCGCAGCCAGCGCTGGCGTGCGCCGTAGGAGGCGTAGGGCGCGGCCGCGGCCCAGGCGCGGTCGAAGTCGCGCAGGAAGGCGTGCACCGGCTCGCCCGGCACATTGCGGTGGATCAGCGCCTTCGGCAGCCGCTCGGCCAGGTCGGAGGGGCGTTCCAGCGAGCCGAGCCGGGTGGCGAAGGTGACCGTGCGCGGCCCCTCCGGACCGAGCGCGACCCAGACGTGCCGCCGCCCGATCTCGTCGCAGGTGCCCTCCACCAGCAGCCCGCCGCGCGAGCCGTCGCCCGCCGGGGCCAGCCGTGCGCACAGCCCCCGCCACACGGCGGCGACCTGCTCCTCGTCGTACTGCCGCAGCACATTGGCGGCCCGGATCAGCAGCGGCCGGCCGGGGACGGGGATCTCGAACCCGCCGTGCCGGAAGGCGAGCCCGTCGCGCTCGTACGGTTTCGCCGCCGCGACCCGCTCCGGTTCGATCTCGACGCCGACCACGCGCGCGTGCGGGGCGACGGTACGGAGCCTGCCGAGCAGCTCGACGGCGGTCCAGGGCGCGGCCCCGTACCCGAGGTCGATGGCCAGCGGGTCGGCCGCGCGCCGCAGTTCGGCGCCGTGCGTGGCCGCGATCCAGCGGTCCATGCGGCGGAGCCGGTTGGGGTTGGTCGTCCCGCGCGTCACCGTGCCTACGGGGCGGGTCGTGCGGGGTGCCATGTCTATGAGGGTAAGCGGGCGGGGTGACGACCTCCGGCCGAACGGTTGAGCGAACGCGGGTCATGATTGGGTAAAACCACTTGATCGGGAAATGGGAAGAACCCCCTCCGCTGTTGTCCCCCTCGGAGGACTCGGACGGTCCCCCGGCAGGCATGCCCGAGCGAGGAGGAAGCCCAGTGAGCCAGTACGTCAGCAGGCTCGGGCGTCGCTCCCCGGCAACCACCCCGCGGCTGAGACTGCACCGCAAGCCACGCCGGGTCGCCATGCTCTCCGTGCACACCTCGCCGCTCCACCAGCCCGGCACCGGCGACGCGGGCGGCATGAACGTCTACATCGTGGAGCTGGCCCAGCGGCTGGCCGCCCTCAACATCGAGGTCGAGATCTTCACGCGGGCCACCGCCGGAGACCTCGCCCCCAAGGTCGAACTGGCTCCCGGCGTCCTCGTCCGGCACGTCGACGCGGGCCCCTACGAGGGCTTGGCCAAGGAGGAGCTGCCCGCCCAGCTCTGCGCCTTCACCCACGGCGTGATGCAGGCATGGGCCGGCCACCGCCCCGGCTACTACGACCTGGTCCACTCCCACTACTGGCTCTCCGGCCACGTCGGCTGGCTCGCCGCCCAGCGCTGGGGCGTCCCGCTGGTGCACGCCATGCACACCATGGCCAAGGTCAAGAACGCCAGCCTGGCCACCGGCGACACCCCCGAGCCCGCCGCCCGCGTCATCGGCGAGACCCAGATCGTCTCCGCGGCCCGCCGCCTCATCGCCAACACCGCCGAGGAGGCCGCGGAGCTGGTCCGGCACTACGAGGCCGACCCCGCGAAGGTCGCCGTCGTCCACCCCGGCGTCAACCTCGACCGCTTCCGCCCCATGGACGGCCGCGCCGCCGCCCGCGCCCGCCTCGGCCTGCCCCAGGACGCGCTCATACCGCTCTTCGCGGGCCGGATACAGCCCCTCAAGGCCCCCGACGTGCTGCTCCGCGCCGTCGCCCACCTGCTGGACGAGCGTCCCGAGCTGCGCCGGAGCATGGTCGTCCCCGTCGTCGGCGGGCCCAGCGGCAGCGGGCTCGCCAAGCCGGAGGGGCTCCAGAAGCTCGCCGCGCGGCTCGGTATCGCGGACGTCGTGCGGTTCCGGCCGCCGGTCGGTCAGGAGCAGCTCGCGGACTGGTTCCGGGCCGCGTCCGTGCTGGTCATGCCGTCCTACAGCGAGTCCTTCGGGCTCGTCGCCATCGAGGCGCAGGCGGCCGGCACGCCGGTCATCGCCGCCTGTGTCGGCGGCCTGCCGGTGGCCGTGCGCGACGGCGAGACCGGCTTCCTCGTCCAGGGCCACGACCCCGCCGACTACGCGCGCGTGCTGCGCCGCTTCGCCGACGACCCCGGCCTGCCCGACCGCATGGGCGCGGCCGCCGCCCGGCACGCCCTCAGCTTCGGCTGGGACGCCTCGGCCGCCGCCACTGCCGACGTGTACGCGGCCGCCACCCAGTCCCACCGCCGTCGCGTACGCTCGCAGCATGGCTGACACCGAGGCGACGGAACGGGCCGCGCGCACCCTCGAGGACGCGCTGAAGGACGCCGAGCTGGAATGGGAGAACCCCGAACCGGGCTCCTACGTGGTCAAACTCCCCGGCACCGCCAAGCTGTCCACCACCGTCTCGCTGCTGGTGGGCCGCCACACCCTCTCCGTCAACGCCTTCGTCATCCGGCACCCCGACGAGAACGAGGCGGGCGTCCACCGCTGGCTCCTGGAGCGCAACCTCAAGCTGTACGGCGTGAGTTACGCGGTCGACCGACTCGGCGACGTCTATGTCACCGCCCGTCTCCCGCTCGCCGCCGTCACCCCCGAGGAGGTCGACCGGCTGCTCGGCCAGATCCTCGAAGCGGCGGACGGTGCCTTCAACACCCTGCTGGAACTGGGCTACGCCTCCGCGATCCGCCGCGAGCACGCCTGGCGCGTCTCGCGCGGCGAGTCCACCCGCAACCTGGACGCCTTCACGCACCTGCTCGACCGCGACTGAGCTTGTTCCAGGCGTCGTTGCGGTAGCGGCCCGGTGTCACACCCACCAACTTCTTGAAGTGCCGGGTCAGATGGGCCTGGTCGTAGAACCCGGCCGCCACCGCCACCTCGCCCGGCGCCAGCCCGTCCAGCAGCAGCCGTCTGGCCCGGCCGACCCGGCGCGAGGTCAGGTACCGGTGCGGGGCGATGCCGTACGCGGTGCTGAACGCCCGTACCAGGTGGGCGGGATGGGCGTGCAGCAGCGCGGCCGCCTCGGTGAGGGTGAGGCCGTCGGTGAGGTGCTCGTCGAGGAGTTCGCGCAGACGACGGGCCAGCAGCGGGTCGTTGCGTGGGGGTTCGGGGTCGCGGTGGCGGAGGTGGTCCCGCAGGCGCTCACCGACGAGTACGAGCCCGCTCTCCGCGGCCAGTTCGTCGCCGGGACGGGCGAGGGCGCGGTGCAACTGACCTACGTGGTGCCGTAGTTCGGGGTCCCGTAGGTCCGGCTGGTCGACGGCGGGACCGATCAGATCATGGCTGAGCCGGCTGCCGTCCAGGTACAGCACCCGCTTGCGGAAGCCGTGCGGGGTGGCGGGGGAGCCGTTGTGCGGGACGTGTGGGGGCAGCAGAGTGACGGTGTCGCGCGGGGTGCCGTGCTCGTGCCGGTCGAGGTCGTACCGTACGGCGCCGTCGTCCACGATCAGCAGCGTCCAGGCGTCGTGCACGTGCATCGGGTACGCGTACTCGGTGAACCGGGCGTGGAAGACCTCCACGACACCCGGTACCGAGGGGCGCCACGCGGAGACTTCCGGCTGGTCAGCGGCCACGCAAGAAACGTACAAGACCGGGCCGGGGTCTGGTCGGCAGTCTCGGGGCATGGACGAACAGCCCCTGCGTTTCGACACCAAGATCGCCGTACTCCTCCGCGGCGACCTCGCCCCCTGGCAACGGCTCAACGTCACGTCGTTCCTGGTCAGCGGCCTGGGCAGCCAGGTCCCGGAGGTGATCGGCGCTCCGTACGAGGACGCCGACGGCGTTGCCTACCTGCCGATGTTCCGCCAGCCGGTGCTGGTCTTCGAGGCGACGAAGGAGGTCCTGAAGGCGGCCCACACCCGCGCCCTCACCCGGGCGCTGCCCCGCGCGGTCTTCACCGCCGACCTCTTCTCGACCGGCAACGACACGGACAACCGGGCGGCGGTGCGGGCCGTGCCCACCGCCGACCTGGATCTGGTCGGGCTGGCGGTGTACGGCCCCAAGGGCGGGGTGGACAAGGTGGTGAAGGGGGCGAGGATGCATCCGTAGGCGGTCGGCGCGGTAGAGGGGCGGGGCTGGGCCGGGACGGTCACCCCGCGCCTCCCTCGGTTGCGGCTCCCGCAGGTCAGGCCGCCTTCTCCACGGCGGGCCGGCCCTCCGCCGGAGCCGGCGCGCCCGCGACCTCCGCCACCTCCACCGGCAGCCCCCGCATCAGCAGGGCGTACCCCAGGCCCGCCACCGTGCCGATGACCGCGCACGCGCCCCAGAGCCACGCGGCGCCCAGGTGGTCGATGACCGTGCCGGACATCAGGGGGGCGACCAGGGCGGCGACGGACCAGGAAAGGCTGTAGACGCCCTGGTAGCGGCCGCGGCCGTGGACGGGGGAGAGGCGAACGACCAGGCCGGTCTGGGTCGGCGCGTTGACGATCTCGGCGAGGGTCCACACGCAGACGGTGAGCGCGAAGACGCCCAGCGACCCGGCGAAGGCGGTGAGCGCGAAGCCGTACCCCGCGAGCAGCGAGGAGATGACCAGCAGGCGGCGCGGGTCGCGGTGCTCGATGAAGCGGGTGACCGGGATCTGGAGGGCGACGATCAGGACGCCGTTGACGGCGATGGCGGTGCCGTAGTCGGCGGGGGAGAAGCCGGCCTGGCCCATGGCGACCGGCAGGCCGACCGAGCCCTGCATGAAGAGGAGGGCGACGAGGAAGGACAGGCCGACGACCGCCATGTAGCGCCGGTCGCGCAGCACCGTACCCAGACCGATCTCCGGCTCCCCGGCCTCCTTGGCGACGGGCGCGGGCCGGGACTCGGGGAGCTTGAGGAAGACGAGGATCGCGCAGGCCAGCGTCATCCCGGCCTCGATGAGGAAGCCGGCGAGATAGCTGAACTCGGCGATGAAACCGGCCGCGACGGAGGAGACGGCGAAGCCGAGGTTGAGCGCCCAGTAGTTCAGTGAGAACGCCCGTACACGGTCCTCGGGCCGCACGATGTCGGCCATCATCGCCTGCACGGCGGGCCGGGAGGCGTTGTTGGCGGCGCCGACCAGGAAGGCGACGGCCGCGATGGCGACGGGGTCGTGCATGAAGCCGAGCAGCGCGACGGAGAGCGCGGTGCCGACCTGCGCGATCAGCAGGGTGGGCCGTCGGCCGAGCCGGTCCGCCATCACCCCGGCGCCGAGCGAGGAGACGACCCCGCCGAGACCGTGCAGTGCGGCGACCAGACCCGCGAAAGAGGCGGAGTAGCCGCGGTCGAGGGTGAGGTAGAGCGCCATGAAGGTGGCGACGAACGCGCCGAGCCGGTTGACCAGGGTGCTGGCCCACAGCCACCAGAAGGCGCGGGGGAGCCCCGAGACGGATGACCTGGCGGCGGCGATCAGCCGGCCCGGTGCGGCGGTGGACATGGACGGGACCCCCCGGTAAGTGGCGCTTGCGGCAAGCGGAACTTACTCGGCCAGGGCTGCCGGAAGCCACTGGATTAACAGAAGCCGTCAAGCGTCGGTGGCCGGACGACGCGCTCAGGGGGTGGATTACGCTCTGAGGCATGGCCGACGCACCGTACAAGCTGATCCTCCTCCGCCACGGCGAGAGCGAGTGGAACGCGAAGAACCTGTTCACCGGCTGGGTGGACGTCAACCTCAACGAGAAGGGCGAGAAGGAGGCGGTACGCGGCGGCGAGCTGCTGAAGGACGCCGATCTCCTGCCCGACGTGGTCCACACGTCCCTCCAGAAGCGCGCGATCCGCACGGCCCAGCTCTCGCTGGAGGCCGCGGACCGCCTCTGGATCCCGGTCAACCGGAGCTGGCGGCTGAACGAGCGCCACTACGGCGCCCTCCAGGGCAAGAACAAGGCGGAGACGCTGGCTGAGTTCGGCGAGGAGCAGTTCATGCTCTGGCGCCGCTCCTACGACACCCCGCCGCCGCCGCTCCCCCGCGACGCGGAGTACTCCCAGTTCAACGACGCCCGCTACGCGGACCTCCCCCCGGAGCTGCGTCCCCAGACGGAGTGCCTCAAGGACGTCGTCGTCCGCATGCTCCCGTACTGGTACGACGACATCGTCCCCGACCTCCTCGACGGCAAGACGGTCCTCGTCGCCGCTCACGGCAACAGCCTCCGCGCCCTCGTCAAGCACCTCGACGGCATCTCGGACGAGGACATCGCGGGCCTGAACATCCCGACGGGCATCCCGCTGTACTACGAGCTGGACGCTGACTTCAAGCCGGTCACCCCCGGCGGCAAGTACCTGGACCCGGAGGCGGCGAAGGCCGCGATCGAGGCGGTCAAGAACCAGGGCAAGAAGAAGTAAGCGCCCACGATCAAGCCCCCTGCCTGCGGGTTCTCCGTTGGCAGGGGGCTTGTTGTTGCGCCGGGGCCGCCGCTGGGCCGTGGCGCTTAGAGCTCGTAACACGATGTTGGGTGATCCCTTGCGGGAGATGACGGGCAGGATCCGTCGGTGGCGGAGCTCGTCGCGGTTGGGGTTGGAGTCGTAGCCCTTGTCGCCGAGCAGGGCGTCGGGTCGTCGGCGGGGCCTGCCGGGGCGGCCCGCGACGGGTGGGATGCCGTCGACCAGGGCGAGGGTCTGGGTGACGTCGTTGACGTTGGCCGCGGTCGTGATGACTTTGAGCGGGGTGCCGCGTCCGTCGCAGATCAGGTGGTGTTTGCTGCCCGTCTTCCGCCGGTCGACCGGCGACGGACCGGTGTCGGGTCCCCTTTTTTTCGCGTTCAGTTCGGCGAGCAGGACCCGGTGCAGCTGGTCGAAGACTCCTGCCTTCTGCCACCGGTCCAGCCGGCGCCAGCATGTCTGTCCCGAGCTGAACCCCAGCTCCAAGGGCAGAAGTTGCCAGGCTATGCCGTTGTAGCGGACGAACAGGATGCCTTGCAGGCAGAGCCGGTCCGACACCGGCCTCCTGGTGGAGATCCTGACCAGCAATCCGGAGGATGTGGAGATGGCCCGGCCGGTGGTGCGGGCGGTCATGGAGGAGCTGCGGGCCCGGCAGCAGTAGGCACAAACAGCAGCGCCCCCGCCGACTGCCACGGCGGGGGCGCTCGGGTGTCCGGGGGTGGTCAGTGAGCTCTTTCCAACCTGTCGGGCTGGACAGGCAGTTGGGCTGACAGACGGGTGAAGCCCCTGGTAGATGGGTTTTCGACCAAGAAATCCGTCTCCACCAGAGGCTTCGTGCTGCGCCCTCGTCGAGCAGGCCATGGCCACCCTCAAGTCCTGGCGGCTCCTTCGCAGGCTCCGGTGCTCGACCACCCGGATCACCTGCCTCGTCCAGGCCGTCCTCACCCTGCATTTGGCCAGCTCAGCCCGATGATGGAAAAGCCTCACTCTCTCAGTCCAGTCTTTTCCCCATGCGCGCTGAGAACTTCTCTGTGTCCTTTGTGTGCCACCACTCGAACAGGTGGGTTCGCACAAGCATCCCGAGGTAATTCAGGCTCTCTTCGGGGAGGTCTCCGCTCACCAAACTTGCTTCATAACCCTGGTAGCCAAGTGAGACTTCCCAGAGTTGCCCTGAGACGCTGACCTTGATTTCCAGAAGCAATTTAGGGAAGACAGACGTCACCTTCACCTCAAGGACTTCAAGAGAGGTTCCTCCTCCCTCGCTCTGCAGTCCTGAAAGTCTTTGGGTGAGTGCTTCCCTTACTTGCTCCGGGGTGGCCATATGGGTCCTCTCAGCACTTTGCCTCTGCACTCGCTGACGCTGCAGCTACGGCCGGGGTTGTGTACTCTACCGTGGCCGTAATGATCCCCTGGGGCGTCAGACCGCCCGGCATCCCTCCAAGGGGGCCCTTGTTGACGACCACCTTGAAGTTCTTCCTCGGCGGCTTCGAGGAGCAACCAGTGCCCACCTTGTATCGGTAGTACACCCCGGCGGTCCTCTCGTAACCGTTGAAGAGTGTGTCACTGATCTTGTTCTTGAAGCTGGTGCTCCAGCGTCCACGCTCAACTATGTGGTTGTAGCCCCAAGTTTTCGTTCCGCAGCGCAGAGGCATCTTGCTCGGGCCGATGTAGAAGGTATAGGCGACCTTGGAGTAGTGCTGCGACTTGCAGGGGTTTGACGCGCTCGCCGTGGCTGCTGCGGGCACCTCGGTGGATGCATTCGCGGGTATAGGTGCGGTTAGCAGGACAGCGGCCCCCGCTGCCGCGATGAACGTCGCGGTGGACCTGCGGAAATACATAGCGCGCACGTCTTCTCTTTTCGCTGCCGGATGCTTCTGTATGTCTTCTGTGAGCTTCCTTATGCTCTCCTTCCGAGATTTGTATCTGCAAGGAATCACCGCGTGACCATGTTCACGCTCCGGAGTGGAACCGATACGATGAGCTGCTCATCTTGCCTGGAATGCCCGGTGTGCTCAAGATCGTTCCCTACGAGCTCGTAACACGATCTTGCTGAAGTGCGCTGGTGGGGCGTAACCGGTGTGACGATTCGGCCGAGGCAGTCTTCATCTGCGCAGGCCGCGCAGCGGGTGGTGCGGCGGTTGTTGCAGCGGACGAGGAGGTGTCCGGCCGGGAGGGCGGTGGAGTCGAGGTGGTGGAGGACGCCGCCGATCTCGCCGGTGCGGGTGTTCACGTCGTACTCGGTGCGGTGGCCGTCGAGGCGGATCGGGTGGGTGGGTGCAGCCGCCGAGGCCCGAGAGCTGGCGCAGGAGGGCGGGCATGGTGCACGACCTAAGCACGCTCTGTGCGCGACTCTAACTTTTTGCTTTGCCAACGGGGTTGTGACGCCACGATGCGTGTCGTGCAACTAGAAGAAGCTGTGGCAGTAACAAGCGCCCCAACCACACTCATCACGGTGCCGACCACCTCTCAAGCTACGGTGGCGGCTGCCCAACTCCACGCAGAAAGGCGGTTCGTCGGGCCATTGCGAGATGCTGACCTGACTAGCGACATCGGCGATCCCATCATCTTTGAGAGCACCCGCGTATTCTGACCGCCGGTTATGACGAGATCCCGCCTGAGTTACTCCTTCAGACTGTCGTCATCGTCCTCAATTGGCGTGTCGGGAAACACGGCATGGTCGCCCCGTTACCGTGCGGGGGTCGACCACAAAGGACTGCCCGGCATCTGGCGGGTAAGGGCTCCCTCAGCCGCGTACCGGCGTAGCCCGATCGAGAGGATCTGAACCTTGAGCGATTTTTCCCGCCGCTACCTGCTCAGGGCGTCAGCGGCCGCCGGCGCCGGGGCGGTCGTCGTCCCGGGCCTTATGGCCGCAGGCGCGCCGGACATTGCGGCCGCGAGCACCTCGGGCCTTCTGGCCGCGAGTGACCCGACCAAAGGGTCGTCGGGATGTCCGCCGGCGAAGCTGACCGGTCGCGTCGTCCGCCCCGGTGACGCCTCGTACACGGATGATCGCATCGACTACGACCAGCTGTTCTCTCACTACCCGCTGGTCATCGTCTTCGCCCAGAAGACCCAGGACGTGGTGAACGCCCTCACCTGGGCGCGGCAGCACAACGTCGCACTGCGGGTACGCAGCGGCCGCCACGCCCTGGAGGGCTGGTCGAACATCGACAACGGCATCGTGATCGACGTCAGCCAGCTCAAGTCGGTCCACGTCGACGCCGACGCTCGTATCGCGAAGGTCGGCGCCGGCCTGACCCAGTTGGAAGCGGTGACGACGCTCGCCAAGCAGGACCTCGCGGTCACGACCGGAAGCGAGGGCAGCGTCGGCTTGGTCGGTGCGACGGTCGGCGGCGGCCTTGGCCCCCTCAACCGCTGGCTCGGCATGGCCTGTGACAGCCTGATCGGGACCGAGGTCGTCGTCCCGTCGGGTCGCGACTGCGCCAAGGTGATCCATGCCGATCTGAAGGACCACTCAGACCTGCTCTGGGCGCTCCGTGGGGCGGGAAACGGCAACTTCGGAATCGTCACGCAACTCACCTACAAGGTGCACCCACTCAAGCGCATCGCCTATGTGCAGGCGACCTGGGACGGCCTTACGGACCTGCATGGGATCTTCGATGCCTGGCAGCGTACGGTGCCGTTCGCCGACAACCGCCTCGGATCCGAAGTTGAGATCCACAAGTCCCAGATCCTGCTGTTCGCGTGGCTCGCGGAGGGCACGGCGGCAGAGGCCAGAAAGATGCTGGCCCCGATCCTGTCGATCGGCACGCCCGATGTGAAGGTGCAGGTCGGTAACTGGGGCCCCATCTTTGCCGGAGCCCAGGTCCCGCGCTCGCAGGAGCCCGCCAACGTGAAGTTCTTCTCACAGTTCGCCAAGAAGCTGTTCCCGAAGAAGGCGATCGACGTCATCGGCTACTACATGCGAAACGCTCCCACGGAGGACAGCAACTACTTCGTCGATGCCTTCGGCGGGGCGATCAAGAAGGAGCCCCGCGGCGGCACCGCGTTCGTGCACCGCGACGCGATCTTCTACGGCGAGATCGGCGCAGCCTGGGGGACTCCTTCGACGACACCAGGCGTCTGCGACCCGCTCACCTCGACGTGCCAGGCCTGGACCGCCGAATTCAGCCAGGCGATGCGCAGCTTCGTGGACGGCGCCTACGTCAACGTGCCGAACGTCGGCATGCAGGAGTGGGAGACCGCCTACTGGGGGAGACCCCACTTCGAGCGGCTGCGCGAGATCAAGGCGAAGTACGACCCCTACAACGTCTTCCAGTACGAGCAGAGCATCCCGCCCGCGTCACGCTGATCGACAGTGCGCCGCCGGGGCCCGCCCCGGTCAGGCTCGGCCTTTCCGCCACAACGCGTTCCACAGTCGACCGCAGGAGCTACGGGCCCAAGTACGGCAGCGAGCGAGGGAGCTGCCGATCAGCTCGTAGGCCTTGCCAACGGGGCGTCGCCTCGGCCGTCTCTGGGCCGTCCGAAGCCGCTCGACAGTGGCCGATGACGACAACGACGACGACCAGGCGGAAGAGCTCGCAGCTCCTGACCAGCAAAAACCCAGCTCACCAAGATCCACGGCGAGACCCAGGGCAAGAAGAAAATCCCACCCCTTCCGACCAAGGCTCCCACCCGCGGTTTCTCCGCCGGTGGGAGCCTTGCTCATGGCTCCAGGAAGTCCGGCTCCGGCTGTTCTCTCGCCTCAGCCCGGGCGCCCGCCTCGCACAGCGCCAGGACGGCTGCCGTGGCGTCTTCCTCGGGCACGCCCTTGAAGACCAGGGCGGGAACCTGGGTCACCAGCAGGTGAACGCCGCGGGAGCGCCGGTGTGCGGCAGCATGGGTGTCCGGCAGCGCCCCCGCAGGGCACCGCACACTCGGATGACGGGACGTCATGAACCACCCACAGCCCAGCGGCAGCGCCTGGCACCGCCCCATGCTGCCCCGCCCCAGTACCGAACGGCACCGCACGGCCACCGTTCTGGAGCTGTTCTTCGACCTCTGTTTCGTCACCGCGGTCGCCCAGACCGCCGCGGCCTTCGAGCACGAGCTCGCCGCCGGGAAGGTCGGGCACGGGGTGCTCGGGTACGCGCTCGTGTTCTTCGCCATCTGGTGGGCGTGGATGAACTTCACGTGGTTCGCCTCGGCGTACGACACCGACGACGTGCCGTACCGCCTGCTCACCCTCCTCCAGATCGCCGGCGCGCTGGTGCTGGCGGCGGGGGCGTCGAAGGCGCTTCAGGAGTACGACTTCACGGTCATCACGTACGGGTACGTCGTGATGCGGCTGGCCATGGTGAGCCAGTGGCTGCGCGCCGCCCGCAGCGACCCGGAGCGGCGGCGGACGTGTCTGCGGTACGCGGTCGGCATCCTCGTCGTACAGATCGGCTGGGTCGCGCGGCTGTGGCTGCCGGACGACGCCGGGCTGCCGTCCTTCCTCGTGCTCGTCGTCGCCGAACTCGCCGTCCCCGCCTGGGCGGAGCGCGCCGGGCAGACCACCTGGCACCCGCACCACATCGCCGAGCGCTACGGCCTGTTCACCCTGATCGTCCTCGGCGAGTCCATCACCGCCGCGACCGGCACCGTCCGCGCCGCCCTCGACACCGAGGTCTCCTTCGGCGACATCGCCCCCCTCGTGGTCGGCGGCGTCCTCACCGTCTTCGCCATGTGGTGGCTGTACTTCACCCAGAGCGCGGCCGGGAAACTCAACTCCCTCGGTACGGCGCTCCGCTGGGGTTACGGCCACTATTTCGTCTACGCCTCCGCTGCGGCCGTCGCCGCCGGGCTCGCCGTCGAGATCGCGCACCTCACGGGGCACGCGCACCTCGACCGGCCGGTGGTCGCGGCCGCGTACACGGTGCCGGTCGCGCTGTACGTCGCCGTGCTGAGGCTGTTGCATCGCGGGGCGGTCAAGTTCGGTGCCCTGGACGTCATTTGGGCGGCGGGCGTTCTCGCCGCCCTCGCGGTCACCTTCACCCCGAGCCCGGTACTGGCGACCGGGTGCGTGATGTCGGTGCTGGTGGCGGCCGTCGTCACGGCCACGCATCGCGCCGGGCACCGGGCCGGCGCGTAACTCGACCTCCGCGCCGCTCAGACCTGGAGCGGTACCGGGTGCACCTCGTCCGGTCTGTGTCCGGCGCGCTCGTGGATGCGTCGGACCGCCTCGGCCGACGGGGCCTCCGACAGGCAGTAGACCGTGCCGGACTCCGGGTCCGCCCAGGCGGCCTCGAAGTGCACGTTCTCATCCTGCTCGATGGCGAGGTCGGCCTGGTGGGCCTGAGCCAGTTGGTCGGCCGTGATGCCTTCCATGCCGTGGTGGATGTCCATGAACTTGGTCATGATCACTCCTCCTTGCGATGTCCCTTTCTCCATGCTGGGCCCGCACGTCCCCTCACGGCGACCCGGTTCAGTCACGCCGAGGGGCCCCGGAGTCTCCGGGGCCCCTCCACCGCCGTCGTCCTCAGCCGCACTGGCAGGGCGCGCCCTGCTGGCAGCCGCAGCCGCAACCCGAGCCGCAGCCGCAGGCGGCCACCAGCGGCAGGCTTCTGATCTGGGCGGGCTGTACGCTGTCGCGGTCCTGGGTGGGGTCGGGCGTGGTGCTCGGGGATTCGGGCATGGGTCCTCCTCGACACGGGGGCCAGGTGCCCCCGCCCATTCCATGCCCGCTCCACTGGGCGCATCAACGGCGCACGGATGCGCCCGCACGCCCGGCTCCACCACCGCGAGCCCCCTGCGCGCAGGCTCTACGGCACGGAAAGCACCAGCCCCCTCAACAGTTCGCGCTGTACCGGACGCACCCCGGTGTCGAGTGGCTCTTCTCCCAGTCGTGCTGCTCGCCCGCCAGTGCGCCGGCCAGCAAGAGGGCCATCAGCAGGTGGACCATCGCCGTCCAGCGGGCGCGGAAGACCGCCGCGAGGACGGCCAGGGCGATCACCACTATCCGCAGCACCTGCAGCCGGTCCATGAACGCGAGGTCGGCGGCGTCGATCCGCGCCTGGTCGCCCTGCGCCGCCCATACCTCCAGGCCGACGCCGTATATCGCGTCCAGCACCACCCAGGCGATCTCCAGCAGGAACAGCAAAATCGCCAGGGGGAGGTCCACGCCCAGGCGTGTCCTGCGCGACCAGGGGAGCCGGCGTCTCGGAGCCGGAAGGGATTCGGTCATGCACGCAGGGTGCGGGGGGACGGGGGAGTCGCACATGAGTACGGGTACTCAACCCGCCCCCGGCACCCCCCAACCCCCGGAGGGCGGCTCAGCCCCCCGCCCCCGGCACCCCCCAACCCCCGGAGGGCGGCTCAGCCCCCCGCCCCCTCCTGCTGGATCTCGTCCGCGTGCTCGCCCGTCACCAGGTAGACGACCCGCTTCGCGACAGACACCGCGTGGTCCGCGTAGCGCTCGTAGTAGCGACCGAGCAGCGTGACGTCGACCGCCGTCTCGATGCCGTGCTTCCAGCGGTCGTCGATGAGGTGCTGGAAGAGGGTGCGGTGGAGGAGGTCCATGTCGTCGTCGTCCTGCTCCAGTTGGAGCGCGAGATCGACGTCCTTGGTGATGATGACCTCCGCCGCCTTCGCCATGAGGCGCTGCGCGAGCTGGCCCATCTCCAGGATGGTGGCGTGCAGGTCCTGCGGGACCGCGCGCTCGGGGTACCGCAGCCGGGTCAGCTTGGCCACGTGCTGGGCGAGGTCGCCCGAGCGCTCCAGGTCGGCCGACATCCGCAGGGAGGTGACGACGATGCGCAGGTCCGTCGCCACCGGCTGCTGCCGCGCCAGCAGGGCTATCGCCCGTGCCTCCAGATCGTGCTGGAGTTCGTCGACCCGCTGGTCGGCTTCGATCACGCTCTCGGCCAGCTTCAGGTCGGCGTCCAGGATGGCGGTGGTGGCGCGCCCGATGGCGGAGCCGACCAGCCGGGCCATCTCCACCAGACCGTCGCCGATCGAGTCCAGTTCCTCGTGGTACGCGTCCCGCATCAGGTTCCCTCTCCTACTACATGTCGTCGGGGGTCCGGAGTCCGTGGCCGGTGCGACCCCCACGCTCCCACGTTCCGTCCCGTACGCGTCCGTTTCCGCCCTCCCGAATGAACCACCACTGGATGGAAGGTGAACTCTGGGCGACGAGTGCCCGAGGTCGCACGACGGTGGCTGTGGTCAGGGCGGACGCCATGCCTAACCTGGTGACATGGACGTGAACGCGGCGGTCGCCGCAGCGGCGGCGATCGCCGGTGTACTCACCGGTGTCATCGCCATGCTGGCGTTCCGCTGGAGCGAACGCGAACAGAAGCGCCCCACCCGTACCTCCCTGCACACCGACGCGGTGCTCCCGCCCGGCGTGGACACCGTGCTGTCGGTGCTCCGCTCCTCCGCCGTCGTCCTCGACGAGGCCGACGCCGTGGTCAAGGCCAGCTCCGCCGCGTACGCCCTCGGCCTCGTCCGGGGCGGCAAGCTCGCCGTGGAGCCGATGCTCCAGATGGCGCGCGACACCCGGCGCGACGGGGAGATACGACAGGTCGAGCTGGACCTGCCCCGGCGCGGCACCGGACGGGGCGAGGCCCTGGCCGTGTCCGCGCGCGTGGCCCCGCTCGGCTCCCGGCTGGTGCTGCTGCTGGTCGAGGACCTGACCGAGGCCCGCCGCATCGAGGCGGTACGCCGTGACTTCGTGGCCAATGTGAGCCACGAGCTGAAGACTCCCGTAGGAGCGCTCTCGCTGCTCTCCGAGGCTGTCATGGACGCCTCCGACGAGCCGGACGCGGTCCAGCGCTTCGCCGGGCGGATGCAGATCGAGGCCACCCGGCTGACCAACCTGGTCCAGGAGCTGATCGACCTCTCACGGGTGCAGAACGACGACCCGCTGGAGGACGCCGAGCCGGTGCGCGTGGACGAGCTGGTCGCCGAGGCCGTCGACCGCTGCCGCCACCAGGCCGGCACGAAGCAGATCACCATGGCCACCGCCATCCAGGACCCGCCCGGCGCGGTACGGGGGAGCCTGCATGTCTGGGGCAACCGCGGCCAGCTCGCCGCCGCCCTCGGCAACCTGGTCGAGAACGCCGTCAACTACTCCCCGGCTCACACCCGCGTCGGCATCTCCGCCCGCCGGATCTCCGCCCCGGGCGGCGAGCTGATCGAACTCGCCGTCACCGACCAGGGCATCGGCATCTCCGACAAGGACAAGGAGCGCATCTTCGAGCGCTTCTACCGCGTCGACCCCGCCCGCTCCCGCGCCACCGGCGGCACCGGCCTCGGCCTCGCCATCGTCAAGCACGTGGTCGCCTCGCACGGCGGCGAGGTCTCGGTCTGGAGCGCCGAGGGCCAGGGCTCCACCTTCACCTTGCGGCTGCCGGAGGCGGGCGTCGCCCGCGACCGCGCGGCCAGGCACCCCGGACTCGACGACGAGTCCGGGCCCGCCGACCAGTCCCCGTACGCTTCGCTTCCCTCCCCGGAGGTCCTTCCGTGACCCGAGTGCTCGTCGTCGAGGACGAGGAGTCCTTCTCCGACGCCCTGTCGTACATGCTGCGCAAGGAGGGTTTCGAGGTCGCCGTCGCCGCGACCGGCCCCGACGGCCTGGACGAGTTCGAACGCAACGGCGCCGACCTGGTGCTGCTGGACCTGATGCTGCCGGGGCTGCCCGGCACCGAGGTGTGCCGCCAGTTGCGCGGCCGCTCCAACGTCCCGGTGATCATGGTGACCGCCAAGGACAGCGAGATCGACAAGGTCGTCGGCCTGGAGATAGGGGCCGACGACTACGTCACCAAGCCCTTCTCCTCGCGCGAGCTGGTCGCCCGTATCCGGGCCGTGCTGCGCAGGCGCGGTGAGCCGGAGGAGGTCACCCCGGCCGCACTGGAGGCCGGACCGGTCCGGATGGACGTCGACCGCCATGTGGTGACGGTGTCCGGGGCCAAGGTCGACCTGCCGCTGAAGGAGTTCGACCTGCTGGAGATGCTGCTGCGCAACGCCGGCCGGGTGCTGACCCGGATGCAGCTCATCGACCGGGTGTGGGGCGCCGACTACGTGGGCGACACCAAGACCCTCGACGTCCATGTGAAGCGGCTGCGCGCCAAGATCGAGCCCGACCCGGGCGCGCCGCGCTATCTGGTGACGGTGCGCGGGCTGGGCTACAAGTTCGAGCCGTAGACCGCGCGAGCGGCCGGTACATGACGTGAGGGGGGCACCCGGCCGGGTGCCCCCCTCACGTCATACGTACGTGCTCAGTGGCCCGCGGGCGCCGACTGCGACGCGGAGTCGCTCGGGGAGGACGCCGGGGCGGAGGCCGACGAACTGGCCTTGTCGCCCTCGGGCTTGTCGCTCGCGGACGGGCTGCCCGACGGCGAGGAGGTCGCGGCGGCCGGCGCGGACGGCACCTCGCTCGGGCCCCAGCCGCTGAAGTAGCTGGTCGCCGGGACGACGAAGGCGCGCAGGGCGACCGCACCGGTCTTGTCGAAGGTGAAGGTGACCTTCTGCGCGTTGCCGTTCTGGACCGCCTCGCGGCCGCTGGCCAGCATGGCGGAGGCGTTGTCCTTGCCGCCGATGACGAGGCGGCCGTGGGCCGGGACGACGAGCTTTCCGCCCTTGGCGGGCTTCAGCTCGACCTTCTCGTTGCTGCCGTCGACGGAGATCGACTGGAGGGTCTGGTCGGTCGCGCCGTCGTTGAACAGCGTGGCGGCGACGGCGGCCGGGCCGTTGGCCTTGGCGTCGGGCTGGGTGATGATGAGGGCGTTCTGCACCTTGATGGGCCCGACGTGGGTCGCGGCGTTGTCCGGCCGGATCTCCAGGGTCTGGGCGTTGTTGCCGGCGCCGCAGGCGGCGAGCGAGGCGATCGAGAACGCGATGGCGGATGCGGCGAGGACGCCGCGTCGAAGGCTGCTGCTCACGGCGGCGGCAACTCCTTGAACGCACAGGGGCGGCTGTCCTGTAAAGCCGCCCTAAGGATCTGTCAGCGCCCTCAGGCTACCGAGCCGTTCACGCGCCGCCGCACCCGACCCTCCCCAAGTGCCCCGCTTCCCTCCCGCTGGGGGTACCGAGGACACCGCTGATCGGCCGCCGGGAGCTTCCCGTCCGCCATTCGGATAACGCCGTACGACGCCGTTGACGGCATCCCGGTGACACTCCGCGACACTCCGGGCGGCATTTCCGTGAAGGAATACGCGCGTGTCCGGAATTGATCACCGCCGGGTGGCGTGATCAATTCCGGATTCGTCTCGCACCCGACTCCGGTCATCGAACGAAGGAGCGGAAGTCGTACGCTTGGAGGCGGGCAAACCGGGACATTCAACCAATCGGGGCGACTCTCTGGGGCGTGTGACGTAGATGTTTCACTCTGCACGCAGAGTGGCTCCCACCTGCGAATTCCCGCTTCCGCGGGTGGCCCGCAGCACGTTCCTGTTGCTGTTGTCAAGCCCCGAGATATGCCCTGACCTGCGAAAACGCCATTCAGAAGACGCCGTATCCGTGTTACCCTGGATAGCCACGGAAGGGGTACCTGTCACATGACGTTCAAGGTTGGCGACACCGTGGTCTATCCCCATCACGGGGCCGCGCTGATCGAGGCAATCGAAACTCGTCAGATCAAAGGCGTGGACAAGACCTACTTGGTGCTGAAGGTCGCCCAGGGCGACCTGACGGTACGTGTGCCAGCGGACAATGCGGAGTTCGTCGGCGTGCGTGATGTGGTCGGTCAGGACGGGCTGGACCGGGTCTTCGAGGTGCTGCGCGCGCCGTACGCCGAGGAGCCCACGAACTGGTCGCGCCGCTACAAGGCAAATCTGGAGAAGCTCGCCTCCGGCGACGTCATCAAGGTCGCGGAAGTCGTGCGTGACCTGTGGCGCCGCGAGCGCGAGCGCGGACTCTCCGCCGGTGAGAAGCGCATGCTCGCCAAGGCCCGCCAGATCCTGGTGAGCGAGCTGGCCCTCGCGGAGAACACCAACGAGGACAAGGCCGAGGCGCTGCTCGACGAGGTACTCGCCTCCTGACAAGGAGCGGGCGGCATGCCCCGCCCGCCTTCACGTCCAGCGCAGCAAAAATGCCGTGGTGCCCGATGACACTCACCCTGTCGCCGGGCGCTGCGGCATATTCGTCCCCGTATGCCTCCCCTGTGCGCTGCCCCTGTCGTTCTGCTCCCCTGTTCGTTCTCGCCTCCGGGGGTGGACGGCTCGACCGTGGTTCACGGAAAGGGTCCGGTCAAGGCGTCGCGCCCAGGCGCTCCTCCAGGCCATACCCACCGGCCCCGAGCACACAAACCTGACAGGAACCGATGTCTGACGAATCGCGTCCCGCGCCCGCCGAGCCGCGCCAGGACAGCCGTGTCGCCGCCGTGATCCCCGCCGCCGGCCGGGGTGTACGCCTCGGTCCGGGCGCCCCCAAGGCGCTCCGCGCGCTGAACGGCACGCCCATGCTGATCCACGCGATCCGCGCCCTGGCCGCCTCCCGGCACGTCTCCCTGGTGGTCGTCGTCGCCCCGCCCGAGGGCGCCGCCGAGGTCAAGTCGCTGCTGGACGCGCACGCACTGCCCGAGCGCACGGACTTCCTGGTCGTGCCCGGCGGGGAGAGCCGCCAGGAGTCGGTCCGCCTGGGCCTGGACGCCCTGCCGCCCGCCTACGACGTCGTCCTCGTGCACGACGCCGCCCGCCCCCTCGTCCCCGTCGACACCGTGGACACGGTCGTCGAGGCGGTGCGCGACGGTGCCCCCGCCGTGGTCCCGGCGCTGCCGCTGGCCGACACGGTCAAGGAGGTCGAGCCCGCGGCCACCCCCGGCGAGCCCGAACCGGTGCTCGGCACGCCCGTCCGGGCCCGGCTGCGCGCCGTACAGACCCCGCAGGGTTTCGACCGGGCCACGCTGGTCCGCGCCCACGAAAGGGTGACCGAGGATGTCACCGACGACGCGAGCATGGTCGAGCGGCTCGGCGAGCGGGTCGTGACCGTGCCCGGTCACGAGGAGGCGTTCAAGGTGACCCGGCCGCTGGACCTCGTCCTGGCGGAGGCGGTCCTCACCCGCAGGAGGCTCAACGATGGCTTCTGAGATCCCCGCCCTGCCCCAGGTGGGCATCGGCACCGACATCCACGCCTTCGAGGACGGCCGCGAGCTGTGGTGCGCCGGGCTGAAGTGGGAGGACGCGGGGCCGGGCCTGGCCGGGCACTCCGACGCCGACGTGGTCGCGCACGCCGCCTGCAACGCGCTGTTCTCCGCCGCCGGACTCGGTGACCTGGGGCAGCACTTCGGCACCGGCCGGCCCGAGTGGTCCGGCGCGTCCGGGGTCACCCTGCTCACCGAGGCGGCCCGGATCGTGCGGGACGCGGGCTTCGCCATCGGCAACGTCGCGGTGCAGGTCGTCGGGCCGCGCCCGAAGATCGGCAAGCGGCGGGACGAGGCGCAGCAGATCCTCAGCGCCGCCGCCGGGGCCCCGGTCTCCGTGTCCGGCGCGACCACCGACGGTCTCGGTTTCCCCGGCCGGGAAGAGGGGCTGATGGCGGTCGCCACGGCCCTCGTGGTGCGCGTGTCGTAGGAGCGTGCGAGGGTACCCGCACAGCCATCGTCGATCGAGGAGGATCTTCATGTCCGCTGCCCTGTCCGACCGGCTCAGGTCCCTGCTGGACACGCCCGTGTTCATCGTCGTCGGCACCGTCCAGCCCGACGGCAGTCCGCAGATGTCACCGGTGTGGGTGAAGCGGGACGGGGACGACGTCCTCATCTCCACCACGGTCGACCGGCGCAAGGAGAAGAACCTCAAGCGCGATCCGCGGGTCACCGTCGTCGTCACGGACCCGGAGAACCCCTACGAGTACGCCGAGATCCGCGGCACCGCCGAGCTGACCACCGAGGGCGGCCAGGCGCTCATCGACGAGCTGTCCCTGAAGTACAGCGGCAAGAAGTACGCCGAGTTCAACCCGGCCTCCGCCAACGACGCCGAGCGCGTCGTCGTCCGGATCACCCCGCGCAAGGTGGTCGGCAGCCTCTAGGAGACAGCCCGGAGACAGCCCGGAGCGGCGATGTCACCGTCCGGTGGCATCGCACGGCCCCGCTCCCACTACCCTGGTGTGGTGACCATTCGCCTGTACGACACCAGCGCCCGGCAGATCCGCGACTTCACCCCGGTCCAGCCGGGCTGTGTCTCGATCTACCTCTGTGGCGCCACCGTGCAGGCGGCACCGCACATCGGGCACATCCGCTCGGGCCTGAACTTCGACATCATGCGCCGCTGGTTCGAGTACCGCGGTTACGACGTGACGTTCATCCGCAACGTCACGGACATCGACGACAAGATCATCAACAAGGCCCACGAGCAGAAGCGCCCCTGGTGGGCCATCGGGTACGAGAACGAGCGGGCGTTCAACGACGCCTACGCCGCGCTCGGTTGCCTCCCGCCCACCTACGAGCCCCGCGCCACCGGCCACATCACCGAGATGATCGAGATGATGCAGGGCCTCATCGAGCGCGGCCACGCCTACGAGGCCGACGGCAACGTCTACTTCGACGTGCGCTCCTTCGACGGCTACCTGGAGCTGTCCCGGCAGGAACTGGACAACCTGCTCCAGCCGTCCGGCGAGGGCGAGACCGGCAAGCGGGACCCGCGCGACTTCGCCATGTGGAAGGCGGTCAAGCCGGGCGAGCCGAGCTGGCCGACGCCCTGGGGGCCCGGCCGCCCCGGCTGGCACCTGGAGTGCTCGGCCATGGCGCACAAGTACCTGGGCTCCGTCTTCGACATCCACGGCGGCGGCCTGGACCTGATCTTCCCGCACCACGAGAACGAGATCGCCCAGGCCAAGGCGTTCGGCGACGACTTCGCCCGGTACTGGGTGCACAACGCCTGGGTGACGATGGCGGGCGACAAGATGTCCAAGTCGCTCGGCAACAGCGTGCTGGTCTCCGAGATGGTCAAGCAGTGGCGTCCCATCGTCCTGCGCTACTACCTCGGCACCCCGCACTACCGCTCGATGATCGAGTACAGCGAGGAGTCGCTGCGCGAGGCCGAGGTGGCGTTCGCGCGCATCGAGGGCTTCGTGCAGCGCGCGCTGGAGAAGGCCGGGGGCGAGGTCGAACCGGCCACCGAGGTGCCGCCGGCCTTCGCCGAGGCGATGGACGACGACCTGGGCGTGCCGCAGGCCCTCGCGGTCGTGCACACCACCGTCCGCCAGGGCAACAGCGCGCTGGCCGCCGACGACAAGGAGGCGGCGGTCGCCCGCCTCGCCGAGGTGCGCGCCATGCTCGGCGTCCTCGGTCTCGACCCGCTGGACCCCGAGTGGGCCGGTGAGAGCGGCGAACGCGGCGAAACCGTGCTCAACAAAAGCGTGCACGGCGTGGTGGACAGCCTCGTCCGCCTCGTCCTGGAGCAGCGGGAGTCCGCCCGCGGCCGCAAGGACTGGGCCACCGCCGACGCCATCCGCGACCAGCTCGGCCAGTCCGGCCTGGTCGTCGAGGACAGCCCGCAGGGCCCGCGCTGGAGCCTCGGCCCGCGCTAGGCGGGGTCGGCAACGGGCCTGATCGAGTGTGCCGCCCGGCGATCCGGGCGGCACACTGCATACATACGTACGAACGCTCACGGAGACGGGTAACTCATGGCGAACAACCGCCGCATGTCAGGCAAGAAGGGTGCCCAGGTCGGCAGCGGCGGCCAGCGGCGCCGTGGCCTGGAGGGCAAGGGCCCCACGCCCCCGGCCGAGATGCGCAAGGGCCACGCCAAGCAGCGCGCCGCCGCTGCCAAGGTCCGCCGCGCCCAGGGCCGCCCGCCGCAGCGCAAGGGCGCCGGCCGCTCCTCCTCCGAGCTGGTCGTCGGCCGCAACCCGGTGTACGAGGCGCTGCGCGACGGCGTGCCCGCGACCATGCTCTACGTCCAGCAGTTCATCGACAACGACGAGCGCGTCCGCGAGGCCCTCCAGCTCGCCGCCGAGCGCGGGAACATCCACCTCATGGAGGCCCCGCGCCCCGAGCTGGACCGCATGACGAACGGCCTGAACCACCAGGGCCTCGTCCTCCAGGTCCCGCCGTACGAGTACGCGCACCCCGAGGACCTGCCCGCCGGTGCCTACGACAAGGGCGAGGACCCGCTGATCGTCGCCCTCGACGGCGTCACCGACCCGCGCAACCTCGGCGCCGTCGTCCGCTCCGTCTCCGCCTTCGGCGGTCACGGCGTGGTCGTGCCCGAGCGCCGCTCGGCCGGCATGAGCGCCGGTGCCTGGAAGTCGTCGGCCGGTGCGGCCGCCCGTACGCCGGTCGCCCGTGCCACCAACCTCACCCGGGCCCTGGAGCAGTACAAGAAGGCCGGGATCACCGTGGTCGGCCTGGCCGCCGACGGAGAGGCCGAGGTGGGCGACCTGGCGGCGCTGTCCGGCCCGGTCGTCATCGTGGTCGGCAGCGAGGGCAAGGGCCTCTCCCGGCTGGTCGGCGAGACCTGCGACCACCGCGTCCGCATCCCCATGCCGGGTGGCGCGGAGTCCCTCAACGCCGGTGTCGCCGCCGGTGTCGTGCTGTACGAGGCGTCCCGCCGCCGCTCCTGAACGACCGTTCGGCGATTCCCCCGGATGCGGTAATTCCGGGGGATGACCGGCGTTCACGACGACTTTGACGCGGCCCGGACACATCGGGCCGGTCAAAGCAGTGTCCTAACTCGGCGTCACTCGGTTAGATGAGTGTGGACACCAGAACACCCCGCACTCCCACGGGGGACCGCTCGTCTGGCTTCGACGACGCTCCCGCGCTGAGCATGGTGAAGGTGCCGAGCGATCCGGCGCAGGTCATCGTCAATCACGCCAGCTTCCGCGTGCAGTTGGGGACGGCGGGCAGGCGCACCCAGTCCCCGAGAACCGCCCCGCGTCCGATCGCTCAGGACCCCGCGCGCATGTCCGCCGCGGGCCCGGCGGGCGAGGCCGCGGGCCGGCGCCGTCCGGTCGTGTGGAGCGGCCGGTCCGCGCCCGACGACACCGGCACCCACCGCCTGCTCCAGGCCGTCCGGGGCAGCAGCGTCCGCCACCCCGACGAACCGGCCGGTGCCACCCAGGTCATCCCGCGTCTCGGCCCGGACCACACCGGCTACGCGGACGCCTACGACCGGCTCGACCCGACCGTCGAGACCCCCGTCCTCGGCCACCAGCGCACCGGCCCCGACGGCGGCACCCGGCTGCTGCCCCACATGCGTCCGGTCGGCAGCGCCTACGACGAGCCCCCGTACGACGAATCGCCGTACGCGAGCGACGAGTTCGACCCCGACGAGCCGCCTGCCCGGCCCTCCGGCTCGCGGGCCGCCCGGCGCGGTGATGACCCGGCGCGGCACGCGTACTACCCCGGCCGCCGGATGAACCTCGGCGTGGTCCTGCTCCCGCTGCGCGTCTTCCTCGGCTTCATCTCGATCTACGCCGGCATGGGCAAGCTGTGCGACCCCGTCTACTTCGACGGCGGCGAGCGCGGCTCCATGGTCAAGTGGCTCAACACCCTGCACCCGTGGGACGTGGCCGAGCCGCTGCGCCAGTTCGCGCTGCACCACCCCGTCGGCTCCGGGCTGGTCATCGCCTTCCTCCAGGTCGTGGTCGGCGTGCTGACCGTCCTGGGCTGCTGGCAGCGGGTCGCCGCGGTGGTGGGCGCGCTGCTCTCGGCCGCGCTCATCGTCACCGTGAGCTGGAAGACGGTCCCGGCCTACGACGCGCCCGACATCATCTACCTGGCCGCCTGGTCCCCGCTGGTCATCGCGGGTGCCCCGGTGTACTCCGTGGACGGCAGGCTCGCGGGCAGCGCCTGGCGCACGCTGGGCCCGCGCGCCGCCATCTGGGACCTGCGCCGGTACGTGCTGCGCCGGGGCGCGCTGATCACCGCCGTGACCGTCGGGCTGACCCTGCTGGTCGGCTCGCTGCTCGGCGGTGCGGTGCGCGACTCGAGCCGGGTGGTCGTGCCCGGTCCGGGTGAGGCGCCGCGCAACAACCAGCCCGGTTCGCCGCTGCCCTCGGCGCCCGGCACCCCGCGCAGGCAGGCCAGCCCCTCGGCGTCCAGCTCGCCCACGGGCAGCGCCTCGGCCGGGGCGAGCCCGTCCGGCGCGGCCGGCACCCCGGGCGCGGGCCGCACGGCCGGTACGGCTCCGGCGGCGCCCAGCCAGACCCAGGGCACCACGGGCCAGGCCCCGCCCCAGCGGACCACCCCGACCACCGGTGGCGGTGGCGGTGCCTCCAGCACCACGGCGGGGCCGACCAGCGCGGGCGGTACCGCGACCGGCGGCACCGGCTCGGGCACCTCGGGCGGCGGCACGGAGTCGGGCGGCGGCAGCGACGCGGGTGGCTCCTCCACCGGCCAGCCGGGCCTGGTGGGCGGTCTGTTCGGCAACTGACCCCCTGGGCGCGCCAAGGGCCCCGTACCTCGCGGTTGAGGTACGGGGCCCTTCTGCGTGCGGCGGGCGGCTCGCGCTAGGCGCGGCCGGCGTCCAGCTCCTTGGCGGCCTCGGTCAGGTCCTTGACGGTGTCGATAGCCCGCCAGTACGCGCCCTGGGGCAGCGGGAACCCGGCGAGCTTGCGCTCACGGGCCAGGCGGGGGAACGTGGCGCGCTCGTGGTCGCCGCGGTCGGGCAGCAGGTCGCGGAACTCGGGGGAGAACACGTACACACCGGCGTTGATCTCGACGGTGGACGGCGGGGCCTCGATGAAGTCGGTGATGTGCCCGAAGCCGTCCGTGCGCACGGCGCCCCAGGGGATGCGCGGCCGGGCCAGCGCGAGGGTGGCGACCGCGTCGCGCTCGGTGTGGAAGTCGGCCATGTCCCGCAGGGAGAAGCGGGTCCAGATGTCGCCGTTGGTGGCGTACCAGGGCCGGTCGGGGCGGGGCAGGTGCGCGGCGGCGTACTTCAGGCCGCCGCCGCGGCCGAGCGGCTCGGTCTCCACGACGGTGGTGACGGACAGCGGCAGCTCGGCCGTGGCCAGCCACTTCTGGAGGACCTCGGCGAGATGGCCGCAGGAGACCACCACGTCCGTGACGCCCTCTTCGGCCAGCCAGTTGAGCTGGTGGCCGATGATCGGGGTGCCCGTGCCGGGAATCTCGACCATCGGCTTGGGCCGGTCGTCCGTGTAGGGGCGCAGCCGGGAGCCCTGGCCACCGGCCAGGACGACGGCTTGGGTGGGGCGCGCAGCGACGTTCGGATGGGTCATGCCCCGAACTGTACGTGGCGCCCCGGCGGGGGCCAGGGGCACGACAGGGCCGCTCGTGGGGGCGCTGTCGGCTGTGGTGCGGTGAGCTGTGTGTCGGGCGGCTGTGTGGGGGTCAGCTATGTGCCGCCAGCACACCCGTTGCGAAGGAGGTGTCGCACACCGGGCGGGCGTAGGACTGGGCGCGGGTGGCGCCGTAGAGGCGGACCGCGGCGCGGCCCAGGGTGCGGGCGATGGAGGTGCAGTGCTCGGCGAGCGCGGGGTGGCCGTTGACCGCCTGCTGGAGGTGGGTGAGGACCACGCCGGGGTTCTTGTCCTGAAGCTCGGTCAGCAGCCGGTCGCGCAGGACGTCCTGGGGCGCCGCCTTCTTGGCGGTGACCGTACGGGCGGTGCCGGCCTTCGCGGGGGCCTGGGCGACGTCCGAGGCGGTGAGCACGGAGCCTTCGGAGTCCCCGGTCCAGTTGACCCGCGTGACCGCGAGGGTTCCGGAGAGCACCAGGACGACGGGCAGGACGAGGGCGAGAGTGCGGCCGATCCGGCGGGCAGGGCCGCCCCGGTGGCCGCGTCGCGTCTGAGGGATGGTGGAGTGCGTCACGCGAGTGAGGGTAGCGCTCGGTGCTGATTTGGCGACATTTAGTCACCCTTACGGGGGATGAAGTCGCGCTGCTTTCTGGGTAGAGGGTTGACGCCGGGCGCCCGAATTGATCCCTGTGCCGGGATATCCGCCGAACCGTGCCCGGGTACGGCGGGAGGGGGCCCCGCAGGACCCCCTCCCTGTGAACTGCCTGTGTGCCCCCGTCAGCCGGAGAGGCGCTCGCCCGTGGAGGTCGAGAACACGTGGATCTCGCCCGGCCGCGGCACGACGTGCAGCGTGGAGCCCTTCTCCGGCACCTGACGGCCGTTCACCCGGACGACGAGGTCCCGGACGTTACCGTCGACCTCGACGGCGCCGTACACGTACCCGTCGGCGCCCAGTTCCTCGACGACGTTCACCGAGACGGCGAGGCCGGCCGGGGCGTCGGCGCTGTCCTTGGTCAGCGTGGTGGCCGCCGCGCCGCCGCCCAGCTCGACCACGTCGAAGTGCTCGGGGCGGACGCCGACCGTCACGGTGGTGTCGCCCTTGTCGGCGGCGGCCGAGAGCGCGTCCCGGCTGACCGGCACCACGCTGTTGCCGAACTTCACACCGCCGTCGGTGATCGGCACCTCGACCAGGTTCATCGCGGGGGAGCCGATGAAGCCGGCGACGAAGAGGTTGGCGGGGCGGTCGTACATGTTGCGCGGGGTGTCGACCTGCTGGAGCAGACCGTCCTTGAGCACGGCCACCCGGTCGCCCATCGTCATGGCCTCGACCTGGTCGTGGGTGACGTAGACGGTGGTGATGCCCAGGCGCCGCTGGAGGGAGGCGATCTGGGTACGGGTGGAGACGCGGAGCTTGGCGTCCAGGTTGGACAGCGGCTCGTCCATGAGGAAGACCTGCGGCTCGCGGACGATGGCGCGGCCCATGGCGACACGCTGGCGCTGACCGCCGGAGAGCGCCTTGGGCTTGCGGTCCAGGTACTCGGTGAGGTCGAGGATCTTGGCGGCCTCCTCGACCTTCGCCCGGATCTCCGCCTTGTTGACGCCCGCGATCTTCAGGGCGAAGCCCATGTTGTCGGCGACCGTCATGTGCGGGTAGAGGGCGTAGTTCTGGAACACCATGGCGATGTCCCGGTCCTTGGGCGGCAGGTGGGTGACGTCGCGGTCACCGATGCGGATGGCGCCGCCGTTGACGTCCTCGAGCCCCGCGAGCATGCGGAGCGAGGTGGACTTGCCGCAGCCGGACGGGCCGACGAGGACGAGGAACTCGCCGTCCTCGATGGCGATCTCCAAGGCGTCGACGGCGGGCTTGGTGGAGCCCGGATAGATCCGGGTCGCCTTGTCGAACGTGACAGTGGCCATGGTGAGGGCCCCCTTCTACCGGCAGGAACGTGCCGGACGATCCGTTGTAGGAAGGTGGTTCGTCGGTTCACCCAGGTGAACCAGCTCAGGACCGTACCCGCCGCCCACCTGCCCTGTCAGTACCCGGACGCCCCCGAATTTCCCCCGCCCTCCCACGCCCCCGCTTGGGTACACTTCACGGACACGGACCCCACCCGGCCCGTCCACGCCTCCTTAGCTCAGTCCGGCCAGAGCAACGCACTTGTAATGCGTAGGTCGTCGGTTCGAATCCGACAGGGGGCTCCACAGGCAGCCGAGCATGGCGAAGGCCGCCCGCCCCGAGGGGGTGCGGGCGGCCTTCGGGGTTTCTCAGGCCGGCGTCAGCAGCGACGTCAGGGCTTCGCGGAGCACCGTGTCCGGGTCCGCCGCCGCGCTGGTCGCGCGCCAGGCGACGAAGCCGTCGGGGCGGACGAGGACCGCGCCGTCGGCGGTGGTGCCGTGGGCTCGCGCCCAGTCGGACCCCTGCGTGTCGTAGGTGAGGTCGGCGTCCGGGCCGGGGCCCAGGCGGTAGGCGTCGAGGGCGACACCGTCCTCCGCCGCGACGCGGCGGGCGGCCGCGTACCAGCCCGCGTCGTCGGGGGCGTCGGTGAGGAGGACCATCGAGCGTTCGTACAGGTCGAGCGTGGAGAGGCGGAGGCCGCCGCGGCGGAGCCAGAGGTGGGGGGCGCGGCTGCCGGGGCGGCCGTCGAGGGTGAGGGCGTCCGGGACGACCTCGGCGTAGGGGTCGGCGCCGAGGACGGCGCCGGCCGGGTAGCGGTAGCCGAGGACCACGTTGAGGATGCCGCCGCGCCTGGCGCCGCCCACGCCGGGGGCCGGGGCGAAGCCGGGGTGGCTGTGCTCGACCGAGCGGGCCGAGGCGCGGGCGCTGGTGGCGGCCGCGACCGGGCGGCGCTCGGCGCCGTAGGACTCCAGCAGGCCGGGACCCGCCCAGCCGGAGAGCACGGCGGACAGCTTCCAGGCGAGGTTGTGGGCATCCTGGATACCGGTGTTGGAGCCGAACGCGCCGGTCGGGGACATCTCGTGGGCGGAGTCGCCGGCGAGGAAGACCCGGCCCGAGGAGTAGAGGTCGGCGACGCGTTCGGCGGCACGCCAGGAGGCCATACCGGTGATCTTCACGTCGAGTTCGGGGGTGCCGACCGCCCGGCGGATGTGGTCGCGCAGCCGCTCCTCGGTGAAGTCGTCGAGGGTCTCGCCGCGCTCGGGGTGCCAGGGGGCGTGGAAGACCCAGTTCTCCTTGTTGTCCACGGGCAGCAGTGCGCCGTCCGCGTCCGGATGGGTGAGGTAGCAGCAGATGAAGCGGCGGTCGCCGACCACGTCGGCCAGCGCGCTGGAGCGGAAGGTGACGCTGACGTTGGCGAACAGGTCGCCGGGCCCGCTCTGCCCGATGCCGAGGGCACGCCGTACGGGACTGCGCGGGCCGTCGGCGGCGACGAGGTAGTCGGCGCGGACGGTGAACCGTTCCTCGGTGTTCCGGTCGAACACCGTCGCCGTCACTCCGTCGGCGTCCTGCTCGAAGGACTCCATCTGGTGGAAGTACCGAAGGTCGCCGCCGAGTTCGCGCGCGCTGTCCAGCAGGACCGGCTCGAGGTCGTTCTGGCTGCACAGGCACCAGGCGGTGGGGCTGAACCTCGCCAGACCGCCGCCCGGGTCGATGTTCTTGAACAGCCACTCCCCGGCGTCACCCACGAGGGTGGGCGTCTGGAGGATGCCGTGGTTGTCGGCGAGGAGCGAGGCGGCCGCCTTGATGTCCGGCTCGACCCCGGCGACCCGGAACAGCTCCATCGTGCGGACGTTGTTGCCGCGCCCACGCGGGTGGACCGAGGTCCCGGAGTGCCGCTCGACGAGCATGTGCCGCACCCCGAGACGGCCCAGGAACACGGACATGGACAGACCCACCAGTGAGCCGCCCACGATGAGGACGGGGACCCGGTGGTCGGCTTTCTGATGCATCGAAGCCTCCAGTGGCTGGGGGTGGGTGCGTGGGGCGCCTGTGACTCCTCCTTCCCGGTGGCGGCGGCTCCGCGTGCCCAATCACCCACGTGGTTCACAGGAGTCGCGGGCTTGTGGGGACCGGCACAGGATCAAGGAACGCTGCCGGGCCCGATCGAAGACCGGCACCGGTTCTGCCCCGCGAAGGAGATGTGTGCAGGATGACCACCACGTCTGAACGTCCCTCAGAAACGCCGGCACGCGAGGTGTCCAGGCGTGTATCCCAGTCCGTGTTCGACGGTTCCCCGCTGCGGGTCGTCCTCCTGGTCGACGTGTACGACGGCGCGCAGCAGCAGTTCCTGGAGGCGTACGAGCAGCTCTGCGCCCAGGTCGCGCAGGTTCCCGGTCACGTCAGCGACCAGCTCTGCCAGTCCATCGAGAACCCCTCGCAGTGGCTCATCACCAGCGAGTGGGAGAGCGCCCCGCCGTTCCTCACCTGGGTGAACAGCGAGGAGCACGTGCACATGGTGGAGCCGTTGCACTCCTGCGTGCGTGACACCCGTTCGCTGCGCTTCCACATCGTCCGCGAGACGGGCGGCCCGGCGGTCCCCGCCGAGTCGGCCCCCGGCCGCCGCCTCCAGGCGCACCCGCGCATCGGTGACGGAGTGATCCGGCACGCGCTCACCTTCACCGTGAAGCCCGGCACCGAGGAGAAGGTCGCGGCGATCCTCGCGGACTACGCCTCGCCCAAGGCCCGCGTGGACGACACCACGGAGTTGGTGCGGACCTCGCTGTTCATGCAGGGCAACCGGGTGGTGCGGGCCATCGAGGTGCGCGGCGACCTGCTCGCGGCGCTGCGGCACGTGGCCCAGCAGCCCGAGGTGCGGGCGGTCGAGGAGGCCATCAACCCCTACCTGGAGCAGCACCGGGACCTGAACGACCAGGAGTCGGCCCGGATGTTCTTCACCCGTGCGGCGCTCCCGGCGGTGCACCACGTGATGGCCGACGAGCAGGCGGAGGGCAACCGTCTCGCGCTGTTCTACCCGGCCCGCGCCGGCCAGGGCATGCGGCTGGCCGAGCTGATCTCCCAGCACGACCAGGTCGCGGCCGACGACCCGGCGAGCGCGGTGCTGCGCAGCACGGTCTTCCAGCGCGACGACGTGGTGGTGCGCCTGGTGGACGTACGCGGCCGGGAGGTCGACGCGCTGCCCGCCGACGCGGCCGCGGCCGCCGAGCTGCGGAAGCTGCTCGCCGGCGACGCCGCCCGGATGGACCTCGTCACCGACCGCCGCGCCTCGGACGCCTGATCCGGTGACCGCCTCTCACCCCGCAACCGCCGACGCGGCACATCCCACGGAGGAAGCTGTGATCAAAAACCGTCCCAAGATCATCAACCTGAAGGACACCGAGCACAACACCCGGCGCGGCGGCGACCTGCGCGCCATGCTGACCCCGGCGACGGTCGGCGCCACCAGCGGCTTCATGGGCGTGGCCATCGTGCAGCCCGGCGACCGCATCGGTGAGCACTACCACCCGTACTCCGAGGAGTTCGTGTACGTGATCTGCGGCCGGCTGGAGGTGGACCTCGACGGCGAGGCGCACCCCCTCAAGCCGGAGCAGGGCCTGATGATCCCCGCCCACATGCGGCACCGCTTCCGCAATGTGGGTGACGAGGAGGCGCGCCTCGTCTTCCACCTGGGCCCGCTGGCCCCGCGCCCGCAGCTCGGTCACGTGGACACCGAGGAGACGGACGTCATCGGGGCCGCCGCGGTGGTGACGGAGGCCGGTGGTGCCGTTGCCGGCCGGGAACAGGTGCGCTCATGACCCGGCGGGTGGCGGTCACGGGCATAGGCATCGTGGCTCCGGGCGGGATCGGTACGCCCGCGTTCTGGGACCTGCTGTCCAACGGCCGGACCGCGACGCGCGGCATCACCTTCTTCGACCCCTCGGGGCTGCGGTCACGGATCGCCGCCGAGTGCGACTTCGACCCGGCGGCCTACGGGCTGGACGCCGAGCAGGTGCAGCGGGCCGACCGGTACATCCAGTTCGCGCTGGTGGCCGGCGACGAGGCGGTGCACGACTCGGGTCTCGACCTCGCGGCCGAGGACCCGTGGCGGATCGCGGTGTCGGTCGGCACCGCGGTCGGCGGTACCACCCGGCTGGAGAACGACTATGTGCTGGTCAGCCATGGCGGCCAGCGCTGGGATGTGGACCACACCCAGGCCCGCCCCGAACTGCACCGGGCGTTCTCGCCCAGCACGGTCGCCTCGTCGGTGGCCGAGCGGTTCGGCGCGCGGGGCCCGGTGCAGACCGTGTCCACGGGCTGCACCTCGGGCCTGGACGCCGTCGGGTACGCCTTCCACACCGTGCAGGAGGGCCGGGCGGACATATGCCTGGCCGGTGCCTCCGACTCGCCGATATCCCCGATCACGATGGCGTGCTTCGACGCGATCAAGGCGACGTCCCCGAACAACGACGACCCGGCGCACGCCTCCCGCCCCTTCGACAACGACCGTGACGGGTTCGTCATGGGCGAGGGCGGCGCGGTGCTGGTGCTCGAGGAACTGGAGCACGCCCGGGCCCGCGGTGCGCACGTGTACTGCGAACTGAGCGGGTACGCCACGTTCGGCAACGCGTACCACATGACCGGTCTGACCCCCGACGGCCTGGAGATGGCCCGTGCGATCGAGACCGCCATGGACCAGGCTCGGATCGACCCGACCGCGATCGACTACGTCAACGCGCACGGTTCCGGCACCCGGCAGAACGACCGCCACGAGACGGCCGCGGTGAAGCGGGCGCTCGGGCAGCACGCCTACGACACCCCGATGAGCTCCATCAAGTCGATGGTGGGGCACTCCCTCGGGGCGATCGGGGCCATCGAGGTGGTGGCGTGTGTGCTGGCGCTCGCCAAGCAGGCCGTCCCGCCGACCGCGAACTACACGACCCCCGACCCCGAGTGCGATCTGGACTACGTCCCGCGCGAGGCACGGGAGCGGAAGCTGAACGGCGTGCTCTCCGTGGGCAGCGGGTTCGGCGGTTTCCAGTCCGCGGTGATCCTGACCCGGCCGAGGGAGTGAGGACACGATGAGCACAACCGAGGAACGGCGCGCGGCCGTCACCGGTATCGGGGTGGTCGCGCCGAACGGCATCAGCACCGAGACCTTCTGGAAGTCCACCCAGGAGGGCATCAGCGTCCTGGACCGGGTGACCCGCGAGGGCTGCCAGGACCTGCCGCTGAAGGTGGCGGGCGAGGTCCGCGAGTTCGACCCGGCCGTGGTCGAGGAACGCTTCCTGGTGCAGACCGACCGCTTCACCCACTTCGCCATGGCGGCGGCGGACCTGGCCCTGGAGGACGCCCGGCTGGGACAGGCGGACACCGCGGCGGACCCCTTCTCCATCGGGGTGGTCACCGCCTCCGGCTCCGGCGGCGGCGAGTTCGGCCAGCGCGAGCTCCAGCAGTTGTGGGGCAAGGGCAGCCGGTTCGTCGGCCCGTACCAGTCCATCGCCTGGTTCTACGCGGCCAGCACCGGCCAGATCTCCATCCGGCGGGGCCTCAAGGGGCCCTGCTCGGTGGTCGCCTCCGACGAGGCGGGCGGTCTGGACGCCCTCGCGCACGCCGCCCGCGCGGTCCGCCGGGGCACCGATGTGATGGTGGCCGGCTCCACCGAGGCGCCGCTCGCGCCGTACTCGATGGTCTGCCAGCTCGGGTACGGGGAGCTGAGCGGTCAGAGCGACCCGGCGCGCGCGTACCGCCCCTTCACCGACGCGGCGTGCGGGTTCGTGCCCGCCGAGGGCGGCGCGATGCTCGTGGTCGAGGCGGAGCGGTCCGCGCGGGAGCGCGGGGTCGACATCCGGGCGTACATCGCGGGACACGCGGCGACGTTCACCGGGGCCTCCCGCTGGGCCGAGTCCCGCGAGGGGCTGGCTCAGGCCATCCGGAACGCGCTGGCCGAGGCCGGTTGCGCGCCGGAGGAGGTCGACATGGTCTTCGCCGACGCCCTCGGGGTGCCGGAGGCGGACCGTGCCGAGGCGCTGGCGCTGGTGGACGCGCTCGGCGAGCACGGCCGCCGGGTGCCGGTGACGGCGCCGAAGACCGGCATCGGGCGCGGCTACTGCGCGGCACCGGTGCTGGACGTGTCGGCGGCGGTGCTGGCGATGGAGCACGGCCTGATCCCGCCCACGCCGAACGTGGTGGACGTCTGCCACGACCTGGACCTCGTGACCGGGAGCGCCCGCGTGGCCGAGCCGCGCACGGCGCTGGTCCTCAGCCGGGGCCTCATGGGGTCGAACGCGGCGCTGGTGCTGCGGCACGGCGCCCAGTAGGCGAACAGCAAAGGAGAGAACGGCATGAACGTGCAGATCACCGAAGAACAACTGGCCGCCCTCATGAAGAAGGCGGCGGGCATCACCGTCGCCCCCGACCTGCTGCGGGCGCAGCCCGACACCCCCTTCGAGACGCTGGGGCTCGACTCGCTCGGCCTGCTGGGCATCGTCGGCGAGCTGGAGAACCGGCACGGCACCCCGATGCCCCCGGACGCCGAGCGCTGCAAGACGCCGCAGGCGTTCCTCGACCTCGTCAACAGCGCACTGATGGCAGGAGCCTGACATGGCCGGACACACCCGCAACGAGATCACCATCGCCGCTCCGCTCGACCTGGTCTGGGACATGACCAACGACCTGGAGAACTGGCCTCAGCTGTTCAGCGAGTACGCGTCCGTCGAGGTCCTGAAGCGTGAGGGCCGCAAGACGACGTTCCGGCTCACCATGCACCCGGACGACAACGGCACCGTGTGGAGCTGGGTCTCCGAGCGCGAGCCGGACCGCGAGAACCGCACCGTGCGGGCCCGCCGCGTGGAGACGGGCCCCTTCGCCCACATGGACATCCACTGGGCCTACGAGGAGGTGCCCGCCGGTACCCGGATGGTGTGGACGCAGGACTTCGCCATGAAGCCCGAGGCGCCGGTCGACGACGACTGGATGACCGACAACATCAACCGCAACTCCAAGGTCCAGATGGCGCTCATCCGGGACAAGATCCAGCAGGCCGCCGGGGACCGCCCCGCCCCGGCCCTGGCCGACTGACCGGCGAACGGGAGATGAGGACACCTGCCATGCACCAGGGACTGATCGTGGCCCGGATGGCACCGGGCTCGGCCCAGGACATCGCCAAGATCTTCGCGGAGTCGGACCGGGGCGAGCTGCCGCACCTCGTCGGAGTGCGCCGCCGCAGTCTGTTCCAGTTCGGCGATGTGTACATGCACCTCGTCGAGTCGGACAGCGACCCGGCCCCGGCCATCGCCAAGGTGGCCGGCCACCCGGAGTTCCGCGGGATCAGCGAGCGCCTGTCGGCGTACGTCAGCGCGTACGACCCGGAGACCTGGCGCTCCCCGAAGGACGCGATGGCGGAGCGCTTCTACGTCTGGGAGCGCGACTGACCGTCCGGCTCCCTCGAGGGAAGACCACCGGCCGCCGGGCCCGCAGCGTCGCGGGCCCGGCGGCCGGTTTTCGGGTGCCTGTCTCCGGTCAGCCGGCGACGTGGCACTCGAAGGCGTGCAGGTACGGGTTGACCGGACGGATGTCGTCCACGACCAGGCCCGCCGAGGTGAGCCGGCCGACCATGGACTCGGTGGTGTGCTTGGCTCCGCCGACGTTGAGCAGGAGCAGCAGGTCCATGGCGGTGCTGAAGCGCATCGAGGGGGTGTCGTCGACGAGGTTCTCGATGACGACGACGCGGGTGCCGGGGCCGCCCGCGGCGACGACGTTGCCGAGCAGCCGGGCGGTGCTCTCGTCGTCCCACTCCAGGATGTTCTTGATGACGTAGACGTCGGCCTTCACCGGGACCGAGGCGCGCACGTCGCCGGGCACGATCTCGGCGCGGTCGGCGAGGTCGCCGTCGCGCAGGCGGGGCAGGGCGTTCTCGACCACGCGGGGCAGGTCCAGCAGGCTGCCGCGCATCGTCGGGTACTTGTCCAGCAGGCAGGCCACCACATGGCCCTGGCCGCCACCGAGGTCCGCCACCGAGGAGGCGCCGGACAGGTCGAGCAGGGCGGCGACCTCGCGGGCCGACTGCTCGCTGGAGCGGGTCATGGCCTGGTTGAAGACGTCCGCGGACTCGGGGGCGTCCTCGTTGAGGTAGGTGAAGAACTCCTTGCCGTACAGGGACTCCACGACGTTGTCGCCGGTGCGCACGGCCTCGTCCAGCCGGGGCCAGGCGTCCCAGGTCCACGGCTCGGTGCACCACAGGGCGATGGCGCGGAGGCTGTTGGGGTCGTCCTCGCGCAGCAGGCGGGACATGTCGGTGTGCGCGAAGGTGCCGTCCGGCTGCTCGGCGAAGACGCCGTAGCAGGACAGGGCGCGCAGCAGCCGGCGCAGCGGCTTGGGCTCGGTCTTCACCGAGGCCGCCAGGTCCTGCACGGGCTTCGGGTCGTCACCGAGGGCGTCGGCGACGCCGAGCCGGGCGGCGGCCCGGACGGCGGCGGCGCAGGCCGCCCCGAACACCAGCTCGCGCAGGCGCATGGGGGGCGGTGGGGCTGTCTCAGCGGTCGTCATCTGCCGCCCTTTCTCGTTCTTCGGCCTTCTTCGGTCATCGATGGGCAGCGGGCGGGCGGTCAGCACAGGCCCGCGGGCTTCGAGGCCCGGCAGGAGTTGCGCTCGAAGGTGTTGCCCTTGCCCGTGTCGGTGTTCACGAGGTCCGCGGGGGCGTTGGCCGACAGCGTGTTGCCGTCGACGCGGTTGTCCTGGCCGGTGGCGCCGACCATGCTCTTGAAGAGCACGATGCCGCCGGAGAGCGGGGACTTGCCGGCGTTGCCGCGCACGTGGTTGCCGGTCACGCGGGTCTGCTCGACGCCGGTCAGCACGATGCCGGAGCCCTGGAGGGCGGGCAGGCGCTCGGTCTTCGGGCAGGACTTGTTGTTCTGCGAGACGCGGTTGCGGGCGACGGTCAGGTGACCGGCCTTCGGGGTGTTCTCGTCGCCGACGACGAAGACACCGGCGCAGTTGCCGCTGATGCCGTTGTCCGAGACGGTCAGGTTGCGCAGCCGGCGGACGGTGACGCCGATGCGGTTGTCCTGGAGGCGGTTGTGCTCGACGAGGGTCCGTCCGGCGTCGTACGCGCCCGCCTCCTCCTTGATGGTGTTGGCGAGGAAGAGTCCGGCGTCGCCGTTGCGCTCGGCGACGTTCTCGCGGAACACGCCGCCCGTGGAGCGCTCCTGGGCGATGCCCCAGGTGTCGTTGTCGACGGCGTGCACGTGGCGGACCGTCATGCGGTCGGTCGCCATGCCGAAGACGCCGGCGCGGGTGAAGCCGGTGACGGTGAGGTCGGCGACGGTGACGCCCTCGATGTTCCTGGCCTTGGTGCCGAGGACGCAGATGCCGTTGCCGTTCTGGGCGCAGGTGTTGGCGTCCTTGCCGGTCTTGACGGCGGCGGGCTTGACGATCGTGCGGGCGCCCGCGCCGCGCAGTGTGATGCGGTCCGTGCCGATCTGCACGCTCTCGTGGTAGGTACCGGGGAGCACCAGCACGGTGTCCCCGGCCCGCGCGGTGTCGACGGCCTTCTGAATCGACTCGCCCGGACGGACCACGAGGGTCTGGTGAGCAGCGGCCGCGGGGACCGCCCCCACACCCGCGCTCACGAGGACCGCGGTGCAGGCGAGATACGCGAGGTGACATCTCTTCATACCGCGTACGGTATGACCGGTTGATCCGGTATTCCGCGCGATGGTCCGTCCGGGGGCGTGTCTGTCAGAGGGTGCCCGCCGGCAGCCGGGGCGCATGACCGGAGTTCCCGGGCGGCCTCACGCGTGGCTGTCACCCGATCGGCGGCCCGGGCCGACCGGCCGCTCGCCAGGCGCCCGGCGCATCCGGCCGCCCATACTGGCGGATGTGAGCCGGGTCGGCGGAGTGCGACGAGGGTTCCGGGCGGTGGTGGCCTATGTGCGGTCCGCGCCCGGGACCTATGTGTGGCTCGCCGTCTTGTTTGTCACCACTGTGGCTCTGCATCACATGTCGCCGGAGTTCGAGAAGGAGTTCCTGCGGCAGCGGTCCACCAATATCCATGAGTTGTCGCAGAACCCGGTGCGGGTGTTGATCACGAGTGGGATGTGGATCGACGGGGGGCACTGGCTGCCGTATGTGGTCGCGTACAGCGTGTTTCACGCGCAGGCGGAGCGGTGGCTCGGGACGGCTCGGTGGGTGGTGGTGTGTGTGGCCGCGCATGTGCTGGCCACGCTGATCAGTGAGCTGGCGCTGCTCAGGGCCATAAACGACGGGCATGCTCCGGCCTCGGCCGTCAACACGCTGGACATCGGGGTGAGTTACGCCCTCGCGGGGGTGATGGGCGTACTGACGTACCGGATCGCGGCGCCCTGGCGGTACCCGTACCTCGCCGTGCTGCTCGCCGTCTACACCGTCCCCCTCGTCGAGGGCCGGACCTTCACCGACGTGGGGCACGCCCTGGCCGCGCTGATCGGGCTGGCCTGTTATCCGCTGGTGCGGGACCGGGGGAGTACGTGGCATCCGTTCCGGACCCCGGCCGCGCCGTCGGGCTGACTACGCTGCCGGGCATGATCCGTACCGCGCGCCCCGACGACGTCCCCGTCATTCACACGATGATCCGCGAGCTGGCCGAGTACGAGAAGGAGCCCGACGAGGCACGGGCCACCGAGGAGCAGGTGCGTGAGGCGCTGTTCGGCGAGCGCCCGGCGGTGTACGCGCACCTCGCGGTGGACGACGCCACCGGCGAGCCCGCCGGCTTCGCGCTGTGGTTCCTGAACTTCTCCACCTGGCGCGGCGTGCACGGCGTCTACCTGGAGGACCTGTACGTCCGCCCCACCGCACGCGGCGGCGGCCACGGCCGCGCCCTGCTCACCGAGCTGGCCCGGATCTGCGCCGAGCGCGGCTACGAGCGTCTGGAGTGGTCGGTGCTGAACTGGAACCAGCCCGCCATCGGCTTCTACGAGAAGCTCGGCGCCCGCCCGCAGGACGAGTGGACGGTCTACCGGCTCACCGACGAGGCACTGGCAGACCTGGCCCGCTCAGCCGACTGACTCCCGCACCTGCGCCGCGGCCGGCACCCCGTGCCGCGGCGGCTTCGCCGTGACCATCAGCCCCGCCACCACGGCGGCCAGCAGCATGACCGCGGCCGCCCACCAGATGGCCACCGTGTAGCCGTGCACCACGCCCGCCGGGACCACGGTGGCCCGGTCGGCCGGACTGCGCAGGTGGGCGGTGACATAGGCGGCGGCGCTGGTGGTGGCGATGGTGTTGAGCAGGGCCGTACCGATGGAGCCGCCGACCTGCTGGGCGGTGTTGACGGTGGCCGAGGTGACCCCGGAGTCGCGCGGGGCGACCCCGGCCGTGGCGGTGGCGAACACCGGCATGAAGGTGAGGCCCATGCCGAGCCCGAGCAGCAGCAGCGCGGGCAGTAGCTCCGAGCTGTACGAGGAGTGCACCGTCATCCGCGTGAGCAGCAGCAGGCCACCGGTGGCCAGCAGCGCGCCGGGCACCATGAGCAGACGCGGCGCCACCCGGTTCAGCAGCCGCGCCGATATCTGGGTCGAGCCGATGATGATCGCGGCGGTCAGCGGCAGGAAGCCGAGGCCCGCCCGGACCGGGGAGTAGCCGAGGATGATCTGCAGGTAGTAGGTCATGAACAGGAACAGCCCGAACATGCCGATCACCGCGAGCAGCATGGTGAGGAAGCACCCCGCGCGGTTCCGGTCCCGCACGATGTGCAGCGGCAGCAACGGGTCCGGCGCCCGGTTCTGCCACCACACGAACACCGCGAGCAGCGCGATCCCGGCCGCGAACAGCGCCAGCACCAGCGGATCGGTCCAGCCGCGCGGCTCGGCCTCGCTGAACCCGTAGACGATGGCCACCAGCCCGCCGCAGCCGAGCACCGCGCCGGGCACGTCGAGCCGCGCGGTGCCGCCGTGGCCGGGCCGGTCGTGCAGCAGGGCGAAGGCGCCGAGGACGGCGATGACCGCGATCGGCACGTTGACGTACAGGCACCAGCGCCAGTTCAGGTACTCCGTGAGCAGCCCGCCCAGGATGAACCCGATCGCCGAGCCGCTGCCCGCGAGGGCGCCGTAGATCCCGAACGCCTTGCCGCGTTCGCGCGGGTCGGTGAACGTCGTGGTCAGCAGGGACAGCGCGGACGGCGCGAGCAGGGCCGCGAACACGCCCTGGAGCGCGCGGGCGCCGAAGAGCATCCCGGAACTGCCCGCCGCGCCGCCCAGCGCGGAGGCCAGGGCGAAGCCGATCAGCCCGATGACGAAGGTGCGTTTACGCCCCACCAGGTCCGCGATCCGCCCGCCCAGCAGCAGAAGCCCGCCGAAGGCCAGGGTGTAGGCCGTGATCACCCACTGCCGGTTGCCGTCGGACATGTGCAGGGCGTGCTGGGCGGAGGGAAGGGCGATGTTCACGATCGTCGCGTCCAGGACCACCATCAACTGGGCCAGCGCGATCACGACAAGGCCCCACCAGCGGTGGGGATCGGTTGCCTCGGCTCCGGCGGGGACCGGACCGCGTTCACCCGTTCGGCCGATGCTCATCTGGCCAGAAGACCATGGATCGGGGCGTGTCGCATCCGCGTCGAAGGGCCCGCGCCGCTGGGCGCCGTAACGGTTCTTCATGGTTCGAGCACCACCTTCCCGACCGTGCCGCGCGTCTGGAGCGCCCGGTGGGCGGCGGCCGCCTCGGCGAGCGGGAACCGGGTGACGGCCGGGCGCAGCCGTCCCGCCGCCGCCTCGGCGAGGGCCCGCTCCTCCAGGGCGCGCAGGCCGCCGCCGCGCCGGAGCATCTCCGGTCCGAGCACGGACTCGGAGACCCCGTCCACGAAGTGGCCCCGGGCGCCCTCCCCGATGCCCTCGGCGGACCAGCCGAAGACCAGGTGCCGGCCGCCCGGCCCGAGCAGGGCGACGGCCTCGCGGGCGACCTCGCCGCCGACCCCGTCGTAGACGAGCGTGGCGGCGCGTCCGCCGAGGGCCGCGCGGACCTCGGCGGGCCAGTCGGGGCGGGTGTAGTCGACGGCGAGGCCGGCGCCGTTCGCGCGTACCAGCGCGGTCTTCTCGGCGCCGCCCGCCAGGCCGACGACCGTCGCTCCCGCGTTCCGGGCGTGCTGCACGAGCAGGGTGCCGATGCCTCCGGCCGCCGCCGGTACGACCACCACGGACTCCGGTCCCGGTTCCGCGAACCCCGCGATGCCGAGCGCGGTGCGGCCGGTGCCGATCATGGCGACGGCCTCGGCGAACCCCAGGCCCTCCGGGACCGGGTGCGCCCGGGTCGCGTCGGTGACGGCGAGTTCGGCGTACCCGCCGGGTGCGAAGCCGAGGTGGGCGACGACCCGTCTGCCGAGCCAGCCCGCGTCCACGCCCTCCCCGAGCGCGTCCACCACCCCGGCGACCTCCCGGCCGGGCACGGTCGGCAGCGCGGGCCGCTCGGGCGACGGGCCCCGCCGGCCCTCCCGCAGGGCTGTGTCCAGCAGGTGCACCCCGGCCGCCGCGACCGCGATCCGCACCTGGCCGGGGCCGGGGGAGGGGTCGTCGGTCTTCTCGTACGTCAGGTTCTCGGCCGGCCCGAAGGCGTACAGACGGACGGCGTGCATGGGACCCCCAGGGTTTTACGTCTCTCCGCTTACGGAGGCCCACTCTTCGACCTCAACGGCACTTGAGGTCAAGGCGGTGTCAGTGCCGGGGTGCAGCATGGGCGCATGGCGATGAGGCGGAGCACGGGTACGGGCGGCAGCACGGCGGTACGGGGCGCGCGGCGCCCGGAGCTCAGGCTGCCGCCCCTGACCCCCTGGGCGGACGCGGAACTTGAGCGGGACGGGGACTACGACGGGCTGGAGTTCCAGGAGGTCGACCTGTCGGGGCAGCATGGCGGGGGCGCCCGCTTCATGGACTGCGCGCTCACCGGCTGCGTACTGGACGAGACCGGGCTCGGGCGGGCCCGGGTGCTGGACTCGGTGCTCGACGGGGTGCGAGGGGTGGGTACCCAGTTGGCCGAGGCCACGTTCCGGGACGTGGAGTTCCGCTCGCCCCGGCTCGGCGGCGCCCAGCTGCACGGGGCGGTGCTGGAGCGGGTCGTGGTGCGCGGGGGCAAGCTCGACTTCCTCAACCTGCGGGAGGCGCGGCTGAAGGACGTGGTCTTCGAGTCCTGCGTGCTGGTGGAGCCCGACTTCGGCGGGGCCAAGCTGGAGCGGGTGGAGTTCGTCGACTGCGCCCTGAAGTCCGCCGACCTCTCCCGCGCCACGCTGAAGGACGTCGACCTGCGGGGGGTCGCTCCGCTGGAGATCACCCGCGGGCTGGACCGGCTGTCGGGCGCGCTGATCGGCACCGGGCAGTTGCTGGACCTCGCCCCGCTGCTGGCCGCGGAGCTGGGGATCAGGGTGGAGGGGTGACGGGAATTACGAAATACGGGGGTAGCGGGCCTGGAGGGTCCAGATCGCGGGGTTCTCGGCGAGGTCCTCGTGCATGTCGGTCAGGTCCGCGATGACGTCGTGCAGGAAGTCGCGGGCCTCGCGGCGGAACTCGGCGTGCGAGAAGCTCAGCGGGGGTTCCTCGGCGGGCATCCAGTCCGACTCGATGTCCACCCAGCCGAAGCGGCGCTCGAACAGCATGCGGTCGGTGGACTCGGTGAAGTCCAGCTCCGCGCGCTGCGGGCGGGCGGCACGCGAGCCCATCGGGTCCTTGTCCAACTGCTCCGCGATGTCGCACAGCGCCCACGCGAAGTCCAGTACCGGCACCCATCCCCAGGCTGTGGACAACTCCCGGTCCGACTTGGTGTCGGCGAGGTAGACGTCCCCGCAGAACAGGTCGTGCCGCAACGCCCGGACGTCCGCCCGGCGGTAGTCCGTCTGCGGGGGGTCCGGAAAGCGGTTGGAAAGGGCGTAGCCGATGTCGAGCACGTCAGATGGTCCCACGGCCGCGGGTCAGCATGCGTGCTCGGCCAGCAGTCGGCCCAGGTCCGGCGGCCATACCGGTTCGGCGGGAGCGGCCAGTCCGGCGGGGGTCCACCAGCGGCCGCCCAGGATGCCCTCGGCGGAGTGGGTGGCGTGGGCGGAGGCGGTGGGTTCCCTGCGGGGGCCGGGGGTGACGTAGATGTGCTCGTGCTGGCGGACCGGGACGCCGGCGCGGGTGAAGTCGTGTTCCCAGGTGCACAGCAGGGGGCCGGGGGCGAGGTCGGTCCAGCCGGTCTCCTCGGCCAGCTCCCGTGCGGCGCCCTCGCGGGGGGTCTCGCCGGGTTCGAGGCCGCCGCCGGGGAGGGCCCAGTGCACGCCGACCTCGGAGTTGTCGTACCGGAAGAGGAACACGGCGCCCTCCGGGTCGACCACGGCGGTACGGGCGGCCTGCCTCGGGGTGCGGAGCACCTTGCGCAGGACTGTGCAGGGGCGGTTCAGGGCGCGGTCTCGGCGGTGGTCCAGGGGTTCGTAGCCGAGGGACTTCCAGAAGGCCAGGCCCGTGTGGTTGCCGTCCAGGACGGCGAGGCGGACCGCCTGGCGGCCGGCCGCGCGGAAGCGGGCCTCGGTCAGTTCGGCGGCCCGGCGCCCGTAGCCCCGGCCCTGCTGGGCCGCGTCGACCAGCAGCAGGCCGATCCACGGGTCGGGGTCGGCCGGGTCGGGGTGACGGGCCAGCGTGTTCACCACCGCGACCAGCCGGCCCTCCACCCGGGCGAGCAGCACCTCCCCGTCTGGGTGGGCCAGTTCGGCCGCGATCGCGTCCGCGACCTGCTCGGGCCGGATGTCCGCCGGGTCCGGAAAGTCCCCGCTCGGCGCGTGGAACGCCCGCTGGGAGCCGTACAGCGCGGTCAGCTCGGCGAGCAGCGGTGCGGGGAGGATGCCCCCGGCGGGCACGGGTTCGAGGATCACGCGGGGCACGCTGACGCGTGCGCTCGCTTCAGCCGGGGGAATTCCGCGACCGGCCCCGGGGCAGACCCGGAGCCGGCGGCAGGCGGTCTCAGACGTTGACGCCGAAGTCCTGGGCGATGCCGACCAGGCCGGAGGCGTAACCCTGGCCCACGGCGCGGAACTTCCACTCGGCGCCGTTGCGGTACAGCTCGCCGAAGACCATGGCGGTCTCGGTGGCCGCGTCCTCGGAGAGGTCGTAGCGGGCGATCTCGGCGCCGCCCGCCTGGTTGACGATGCGGATGTAGGCGTTGCGGACCTGGCCGAAGTTCTGGCCGCGGTTCTCGGCGTCGTAGATGGAGACCGGGAAGACGATCTTCTCGACGTCGGCCGGGAGGGCGGCCAGGTTGACGTTGATCGCCTCGTCGTCGCCCGCGCCCTCGCCCGTGCGGTTGTCACCGGTGTGGACGATGGAGCTGTCCGGCGTCTGCTTGTTGTTGAAGAAGACGAAGTGCTGGTCGGAGTAGACCTTGCCCTGGCCGTTGACCGCGATGGCGGAGGCGTCCAGGTCGAAGTCCGTGCCGGTGGTGGTGCGGACGTCCCAGCCGAGGCCCACGGTGACGGCCGTCAGGCCCGGAGCCTCCTTGGTGAGCGAGACGTTGCCACCCTTGGACAGGCTTACAGCCATGATTGGGAGTCCCTTCCCTTTTGGGTATCTGTGCCGACGAAGCTACGTCACCGGGTAGAACGGCGGGAGGGGTGCCTCAGGTTCCGCCCCGCTTTACCTTTTTTACCGAGCTGATCCCGCGCAGGCGGCAGGCGCGCCGGAAATCGGGGTGACTCGGGGTGCCCGGAGCCGGGAACATGGGACACATGTCCGGGCCCTATCTCATCCGTGGCTCGGTCTCGCTCCCCGAGGCCGAGCTGACCTGGCGTTTCTCGCGGTCTTCCGGGCCCGGGGGCCAGCACGTCAACACCAGCGACTCCCAGGTGGAGCTGCGCTTCGACCTCGCCCGCACCGAGGCCCTGCCCCCGGTGTGGAAGGAACGCGCGCTGGAACGCCTGGCCGGGCGGCTGGTGGACGGTGTGATCGTCGTACGGTCCTCCGAGCACCGCTCCCAGTGGCGCAACCGCGAGACCGCCGCCGTACGCCTCGCCGCCCTCCTCGCCGAGGCCACCGCACCCCCGCCCAAGCCCCGCCGCCCCACCCGCATCCCCCGCGGCATCAACGAACGCCGCCTGCGCGAGAAGAAGCAGCGCGCGGACACCAAGCGCGGCCGCTCGGGCCGGGACTGGGGTTAGGTCAGGTCGAGCACGCCGACGGTCTGACCGCCGCTGGTCTCATCCGTCGTACGGAACCCCAGCCGCCGGTAGAACTCGCCCGGCCCGTCCGTGCCGGGATGCCAGGTGACGTACAGCTCCCCGCACCCGCGCCGCCGCAGCTCCGCCGCGACCGACTCCACGGCGAACCGCCCGTACCCCTTCCCCTGTTGCCCCGCGTCGACGTTCAGCCGCCACAGCCCGGAGCGCCGCACGCTCCCGCCGTCCGCGCGCCAGTCGATGTCCAGAAAGGCCATCAGGAAGCCGACGGCCTTGTCCCCGTCGAGGATCAGCCGCGGCCACGCCACCCCGGCGGGGCGCACGTACGCCTCGGCCAGTGAGTGCGAGACGGGTTCGACGGCGTGCTCCTGATCGGGCCGCACCCGGATGGCCAGAGCGGTTTCCAGGTTCGCGGGTGTGACCTCGGCAAGACGGAGTGACATGCGCGCACCCTAGGGCGGGCGATCCACCGGACGCCCCCTATTTATGTGCCTCAGCCCAAGTGCCGGTACCGCCCCCGGTAGTACAGCAGCGGCCCGCCCTCCGCGCTCGGTACCCGGGCCGTCAGGACGCGGCCGATGACCAGGGTGTGGTCGCCGGCCTCGACGCGCTGCTCGGTGCGGCACTCCAGGGTGGCGAGGGCGTCGGAGACCAGGGGGGCGCCCGTGGCCTCGCCGCGGTCACAGGGGAGGTCGGCGAAGAGGAGACGGTCGCTGATGCGGCCCTTCATGGCGAAGCGGCCCGCGATCTGCCGCTGGTGTTCGGCGAGGACGGAGACCGCCCAGAGCGGCTGTTCGTCCAGCAGGTCGTCCATGCGGGAGTCGGTGCGCAGGCTGACCAGCACCAGCGGCGGGTCCAGCGAGACCGACATGAAGGCGGTGGCCGTCATGCCCGCGTCCTCGCCGCCCGGCGCGTACGGGTCGTCGGGGTCCAGCGGCGGTTCCTGCGCGGTCACCAGGACCACGCCCGCGGCCAGCCGGGACATGGCGGCCCTGAACTCGTCGTCGCTCACCCCCTCAGCATGCACAGAAGCAGCCGCGGCGGTGGGGGAGGGAGGGTTCAGCACGCCGGAAACGCTAGTCGGCCGCCCGCGCTCACCGCATCGGGCCTCCGGCGTAACCCGGACCTAGGACCAAAGGACCGGACCTGTGGCAGAAGGTCCCACCCCGGAACGGCCAGCGGCATATGCGCAACTTCGCATCCTTTGCGATCGGAGAACGCGACGGGAAAGTGCGGAAACTGCACTCAATTGTTCAAGTTCTTCTGTGACTTGAGTCACAAGGAGTACGGAATTGTTGACCCTGTGTACCGAGTGAGCAGCGCGCTGTGATTCAGTGGCGGAAAGCCTGTGACTGCAGGGGGAGGGCGAGCATGGAGACCGATCAGGAGCCGTACGTCCCTCTGACGTCACTGCGTCAGCTTCACCAGGTCATGGCCGAGATGAACACCGCGCGCAGCCAGGCCGACACCCTCCAGATCGTCGCCGACGGCGCGGTCGGCGCCCTCGGCTACGAGATGGCCTGCGTGAACCTCGTACGCCCCGACGGCGATCTGGTCGTCGCCGCCGTCTCCGGCAACTCCGCCGCCGAGGCCCTCATCACCGGCCGCACCGGCTCCCGCGAGTCCTGGGACCGCCGCCTGGGCATGGGCGAACTCTGGGGCGACCTGGTGTTCATACCCCACACCGAGGGCTGGGTCCTGGACGACGACGACGTCCCCCAGTGGTACACCGACGGCCCCCCGCCGAGCTTCCCCGAGGAGTGGCACCCCGGCGACCGGCTCTTCGCCCCGATGTACGCCCCCGGTGCCCAGGGCGGCGCCCGCGGCGGACTGCTCGGCGTCATATCCGTCGACCGCCCCCTCACCGGCCGCCGCCCCGGCGCCTGGGGCCGCGAGGCGCTCCAGATGTACGCCTTCCAGGCCGCCATCGCCATCAGCAACGCCCACCTCCGCGCCAACATGCAGCGCGCCCTGGTCCGCCTGGAGCGTGACCAGCAGGCCCTGCGCGCCAGTGAGGAATCCTTCCGCCAGGCGTTCGAGTACGCCCCCTCCGGTATGGCCATCGCCGAGATGGGCGGCGACCAGCACGGCCGCATCCTGCGCACAAACGACGCCCTGTGCCGGCTGCTGGGCCGGCCCGCCTCCGCGATGCGCCGTTACTCCTTCTCCGACCTCGTCCACCCCGAGGACATCGGCACCCTGATGCGCACCTCCGCCGAGGGCGGCCGGGCCGAGCTACGGCTCGCCCGGCGCGACGGCAGCTATGTATGGGTGTCGCTGCGCAACTCCGTGGTCGCGGACGCGGCCGACGGCCCGCGCTTCCTGCTCACCCACGTCGAGGACATAGAGGAGCGCAAGCGCCGCGAGCTCCAACTCGCCCACCGCGCCTCCCACGACTCGCTGACCGGGCTGCCCAACTCCGCCGAGCTGCGCTCCCGGCTCGCCGCCCGGCTGTGCCGCCGCCCGGCCCACCTCGACGCCCTGGACTCCCTGGACGCCGCCTACGGCCACCCGGCCGGGTCCGGGGACCCGCACGGCTTCGACTTCGCGCCGGGTGCGGAGGCGTACGACGCCTTCGACCACCATGTGCACACCGTCGCCCCCGAGCAGGGCCCGGACGACGGCACCAAGGGGCTCGCGGTCCTCTTCTGCGACCTCGACGGCTTCAAGTCGATCAACGACCGCTTCGGGCACAACGCGGGCGACGCGGTCCTCATCGAGGTGGCCCGCCGGCTCAGCGCGGGCCTGCGCGACGGCGACACCGTGGCCCGGCTCGGCGGCGACGAGTTCGTGATCCTCGCCGACGGCCTCGGCCAGGCCGACGCCGCCGACCTCGCGGCGCGGCTGCGCAACGAGATCATCCAGCCGATCCGGGCCGAGGGCCGGGCGGTCCGGGTGGGCGCCAGCTTCGGCATCGGCTGGGCGCACTGCGGGATGACGGCCGACGAAGTGCTGAAGTCCGCCGACGAGCGGATGTACGTTGAGAAACGATCTCGTCCCAAACAGCATCGGCGTGCCGGGTGAAACGCAGGTCAGTGCGCTGACAGCGCCGGGCTCCGCGCTTCGGGCGCCCGTTCGGGGGTCCCCCGTCCGAGCGAATCGGGGTGTGCGGGAGGGTAGGCTCGCCATTCCAACCCCGTACCCCGCCCGCCCGCACTTGTTGAGGAGTACCCAGGGATGACGCCCGGCGACAACGGCGCGAGCAAGCCCGAGGAAGACGACCCGTTCGGCTACCTGTACGCCGACGGCCAGGCCCGGGGGGCCCAGCCGCCGTCGAGCGGTTACGGCTATCCCAACGCGGTCAACAGGGTGCGCGCGGTCGGTGAGCGCAAGTACGGCCAGCCGCAGCAGGCCGCCCCGCAGCAGCAGGGCGGCTACGGGCAGACGACCGCCCACTACCAGGCGCCGGAGACGATGCCCGGCGGTGCTCCCACCTCCCGGCAGGCGATGCACGGTGGCGGTGGCGGCGGGCGGCGGGGGCCGAACACCAAGGGTCTGCTGATCGGCGCCATCGCGGTGGTCGCGGCGGTCGTCATCGGCATCAGCATCGCGATGCTCAACGGCAACTCCGACGACGACAAGGACGGCAACCAGGCGGACGCGTCCCCGACCCAGTCGCAGGATGCCCCGCCGAGCCCGAAGGCGACCAGCACCAGCGAGGCCGGCGAGCTGCCGAAGGCGGACGCGGTCGACGACGCGGTGCAGCTCGCGGGCGGTGCCGCCCCGGCCTCCGACGTCAAGGGCGCGAAGTCGGCGGGCGGCTCCTACGTGGGCGGCCTGAACCAGGTCGGCGCGTCGGTGACCTGGACGGTGGACGTACCGAAGCCGGGCAAGTACACGCTGAACGTCAACTACGGCGTGCCGGGCAAGGACGCCAACACCACCCTGACGATCAACGGCACCTCGCAGAACCGGCCGCTGAACATGTCCAACTTCGCCCACGCCCCCGAGGGCGACTGGGAGCGCGGCTGGACCCACACGTGGGCGAACCTTCAGCTCCAGAAGGGCTCGAACACGATCAGCATCTCGTGCGGCAGCGGCAACCAGTGCGACGTCAACCTGGACCAGTTCTGGCTGGAGAAGGGCTGGCGGAACTAGCCGGTCAAGGCTCTTACGCCGCCGATTCCTCGTCCGTCACCGTGGCCTGTCCCAGCAGCCGCTCATAGTCCGCCGGGTCGAACTCCCCGGCCGTGGGCGCCAGTACGGCCGCTGCCGAGAGGGCGGTGGCGCGGGTCAGGCGGGCGGGCCAGGGGAGGCCGTCGACCAGGCCCGACAGCACGCCCGCGACCGCCGCGTCGCCCGCGCCGGTCGGGTTGCCGCGCAGGCGGGCGGGCGGGGCGGCGCGCCAGTGGCCCTCCGGGGTCGCGGCCAGCAGACCGTCCGGGCCCAGGGAGGCGACGACCGCCTGGGCGCCCCGGCGGCGGGCGTCGCGGGTCGCGCGGGCCGGCTCGTGGGAACCGGTGAGTTCGGCCAGCTCCAGGGCGTTGGGCTTGACGATGTCGGGCCGGGCCGCGATCCCGCGCCGCAGCGGCTCCCCGCCCGTGTCCAGCAGCACCGGCACCCCGGCCGACCGGGCCAGCCGTATCAGCCCCGCGTACGCGCCCACCGGCACACCCGGCGGCAGGCTGCCGCAGAGGGCGACCGCCGAGGCGTCCGCGAGCAGAGTGTCGTAGGTGCGCAGGAAGGCGGCCCACTCGGCGGCGCCGATGTGCGGGCCGGGCTCGTTCAACTGGGTGGTGTCACCGGTGAGTCGGTCCACCACGGCGACCGTGCGGCGGGTCGCCCCGGCGACCGGAACCAGCGCGTCGGTGATCCCCGGCGTGGACGCGAGCCTCTCGCGCAGCACCTGGCCGGTCGGGCCGCCCGCGAAGCCGGTGACCGTCACCCCGTATCCGAGCGCGGCGAGCACGCGGGCCACGTTGACGCCCTTGCCGCCGGGCCGTTCCACGACCTCCGACACCCGGTGCTCGGCGTGCGGCCGCAGCGACGTCACGCGGTACGTGATGTCGAGAGCGGTGTTCAGCGTGACCGTCAGGATCACCCGGTCCGACCTCCCTCGATGTCCGTACGCCTCGGTTTCCGGGGGCCTGATCATGCCAAAGAGACGGCGTCCGGCCCAGTTGGGGAACGGACGCCGTCTCTTGAAGCCGGGTACGGATCAGGGCAGTTGGGGCGTGATCACCCATTCACCCCGGCGCATGACGCCCTTGAGCGCGAAGTCGCCGTCCAGCAGCACGAGGTCGGCGTCCTTGCCGGGCTCCAGCGAGCCGACCCGGTCCGCCATGCCGAGCAGCCGGGCCGGGTTGGCCGAGAGTGCCTTGACCACGTCCGTGACCGGGAGCCCGTCCACGGTGACCGCCCGCTGGAAGGCGCGGTCCAGGGTCAGCGTGGAGCCCGCGATGGAACCGCCCTCCACCAGCCGGGCCACGCCGTCGCGTACCTCGACCTCCAGCGGGCCGAGCAGGTAGCGGCCGTCGCCCGAGCCCGCCGCGTCCATCGCGTCGGTGATGAAGGCGACCCGGCCGGCCCCCGCGTGGTGGAACGCCAACTGGAGTGCGGCCGGGTGCAGATGGGTGCCGTCGTTGATCAGCTCGACGGTGATCCGCCCGTCCTCCAGCAGCGCGGTGATCGGGCCGGGGTCGCGGTGGCCGATCGGGGGCATCGCGTTGAAGAGGTGGGTGGCGACGGTGGCGCCCGCGTCGATGGCGGCGACCGTCTGCTCGTAGCTCGCGTCGGTGTGCCCGACGGCCGCGATCACGCCCTGCTCGGCGAGAAGCCGTACGGAGTCCAGGCCGCCCGGCAGCTCGGTGGCGAGGGTGACCATCTTCGCGTGGCCGCGCGCCGCGTCGACCAGCTTGCGGACCTCGGCCGGGTCCGGGTCGCGCAGCAGCGCCTCGGAGTGCGCGCCCTTGCGGCACGGGGAGATGAACGGGCCTTCGAAGTGGACGCCCGCGATGTCACCCTGCTCGGCCAGCTCGGCCAGCAGCCCGGCCTGGCGGGCCAGTACGTCCAGGTCGTCGGTGACGGTGGACGCGACCAGCGTGGTGGTGCCGTGCTCGCGGTGCGTGCGGACGGCGGTGAGCGCGTCCTCGGCGCTGCCGGAGAAGGCCGCTCCGCCGCCGCCGTGGTTGTGCAGGTCGACGAAGCCGGGGACCACCCAGTGGCCGGTCACGTCGAGCACGTCGGCGCCCTCGGGCGCGCGCTCCGCGATCCGGTGGCCGTCGACGGCGATCCGCCCGCCGGGCACCTCGCCGGTGGGCAGCACCACGGTGCCGCCGGTGAGCACCAGCGGCCGGCCGGCCGGTGCGCTGTTGTCGGCCATCAGGTGCGTACCTCCGTGGTCTGGGGGATGGTCTCGAGCAGGTCCTGGGCCAGCAGCGCCGCGCCCAGGCAGCCGGCGCCGTCGCCGAGGGCGGCCGGGACGAGGGCGGGCGCGCTCTGGAAGGTGATCCGGCGCTCGATGGCCGCGCCGAGCGGCCGGAACAGCACGTCACCGGCCTCGGCGAGGCCGCCGCCGACGATCAGTGTGCCGGGGTCGAGCAGGGTGAGCGCGGTGACGAGGCCGTCCGCGAGCGCGTCGACCGCCTCGGTCCAGACGCGGGCCGCGTCCGGGTCCCCGGCGGCGACGGCCCGCGCGCAGTCGGCGGCGTCCGCGTCCGCGCGGCCGCTCGCCTTCGCCCAGGCGGTGCCGACGGCGGCGGCGGAGGCGTACCGCTCCAGGCAGCCGGTCTGGCCGCACGGGCAGGGCTCGCCGCCGGGGCGTACGACGATGTGGCCGATCTCCCCGGCGAAGCCGTTCGCGCCCGCCTCGACGCCGCCGGCCAGGCCGATCGCCCCGGCGATCCCGGTGCCCAGCGCGACGAACAGGAAACGGCCGGTGCCCCGGCCGGCCCCGGCGCGGCCCTCGGCGAGGCCGCCGGTGCGCACGTCGTGGCCGAGGGCGACGGGCATGCCGAGCCGCTCGGTGAGCAGGGCGCGCAGCGGTACGTCGCGCCAGCCGAGGTTGGCCGAGTACAGCGCGGTGCCGCGCGCCTCGTCGACGGTGCCGGGGACGGCCACGCCGGCCGCGAGCGCGGGGGCGCCGAGGCGCGCGGCGCCGTGCGCGCGCAGGTCGGCGGCGAAGGCGAGGAGGTTCTCGACGACCGCTCCGGGACCGCTCTCGCGGCCCGTCGCGCGGCGGGCGCGGTGCAGCACCGCGCCGTCCTCGCCGACGAGCGCGGCCTTCATCGAGGTACCGCCCACGTCCAGGGCGATGACATGTCTCACCGGCCCAGTGTGACCCGCCGACCCGCGAGAGGTCTAGTCCACTTACGTGGTGTAGACCTTATGCGTTCGAGATCGAATGGTCTGACCAAGGGGATAGGGGCTTTGAGGGTGCGTCGGCGTACGGCAGGAACGATCGCGGTGGTGTCCGCACTGGGCATGACGGCGATGCTCGGCGGCTGCGGGAGCACGGGCTCCTCCGACACGACCCTCAAGCTGGTGGCCGCCGACTACGGCGACTCCGCCGCCAACAGCTCCAAGAAGTACTGGGCCGCGCTGGTCGACGCGTACGAGGCGAAGCACCCCGATGTGAAGGTCCAGGTCAGCGTCTACTCCTGGAACGACGTCGACGCCAAGGTCAAGGAGATGGTCGACTCCGGGAACGCGCCCGACATGGCCCAGATCGGCGGGTACGCCGACTACGCGGCCGCCGGGAAGCTGTACCCGATGTCCGACACGCTCTCCATCGGCACCCAGGCCGACTTCGAGCCGCAGCTCGCCGCCGCGGGGGACTGGAACCACACGCCGTACGCGATGCCGTTCGCGGCCTCGACGCGCGTGCTCTTCTACAACAAGTCGCTCTTCCAGCAGGCCGGCATCACCCCGCCCACCACCTGGGACGAGCTGGCCTCCGACGCCGAGGCGCTCAAGGCCAAGGGCGTGAAGTACCCCTTCGCGCTGCCGCTCGGCCCGGAGGAGGCGCAGGCCGAGACCATGCAGTGGCTGCTCAGCGGCGGCAGCGGCTACACCGACGACATCGGCACGTACACGATCGACTCCGCGGTGAACGGCGAGACGTTCACCTGGCTCAAGGACGACCTGGTGGGCAAGGGGCTCACCGGTCCGGTCGCCCCCGGCCGGCTCAACCGGGCCGCCGCGTTCGCCGCGTTCGCGGACGGGCAGGTCGGCATGCTCAACGGGCACCCCACGCTGATCCGGCAGGCCGAGGCGAAGGGCGTGAAGTTCGGCATGGTCCCGATGCCGGGCCGCACCGGACGGGCGCGGGCCGCGATGGGCGTCACCGACTGGATGCTGGCCTTCAAGCAGAACGGCCACGCCCGCCAGATCGGCAGCTTCCTCGACTTCGTGTACGAGCAGAAGAACGTCCTCGACTTCTCCCGCAAGTACGGTCTGCTGCCCGTCACCACCTCCGCCTCCGAGGCGATGAGCCAGTCGGACGCGAAGACCGACGTACCCCTGCACGCCTTCCTGGAGCAGTTGCCGACCGCCGAGCAGTACCCGGTGAACAAGACCTCCTGGGCCGCCGTCAGCGCGGCCGTGAAGAAGGACATCGGGCAGGCGGTCTCCCCGGACGGCAGCCCCGCGGGCGTGCTGACCCGGCTCCAGGCCGCCGCCACCGCCGCCGACAGCACGGCGCAGTCCCAGGGCTGAGCCCGCTGTCAGGGGTCGGGGTTACGGTTGCCGACATGGAACTCGGCAGCCGTGAGAAGTCGATCCTCGCGCTGGAGCGCCGGGGCTTTCCCGGCCCCGGCGCGAAGGAGCGCGCCATCCGCGAGCAGCTCGGTCTCGCCCCGGTCCGCTACTACCAGCTCCTCAACGCCCTGCTGGACGACGAGCGCGCCCTCCGGCACGACCCGGTGACGGTCAACCGGCTGCGCCGGGTCCGCGAGGCGAGAAGGTCGGAACGCTGAGGCGTGAGGGCGGCCCGGCGCGGATAGTGTCGCCCTATGGGCAACCCTGACAACACCGCCGAGGACAGTGCGCTGCCGGTTCCGGTGACCCAGGCGGGCCGCGACGGTCTGCGGGCACTGCTTGAGCGGCCGCGTACCGCCGTGATCGGCCTGGACTTCGACGGCACGCTGGCCCCCATCGTCGCCGACCCCGACCAGGCCCGCGCCCACCCCGGCGCGGTGCCCGCGCTGGCGGCGCTCGCGCCGAAGGTGGCCTCCGTCGCCGTGGTCACCGGCCGCCCGGCCGGGGTCGCGGTCCGCAACGGCGGCTTCGCCGGGGTCCCCGGCCTGGAGCACCTCGTCGTCCTCGGCCACTACGGCGCCGAGCGCTGGGACGCCGCCACCGGCACCGTCACCGCGCCCGCCCCGCATCCCGGCATCGCCGCGGTCCGCGCGGAACTCCCCGGCGTCCTGGACCGGGCCGGTGCCTGGCCCGGCACCTGGATCGAGGAGAAGGGCCGCGCGGTCGCCGTCCACACCCGCCGTGCCGAGGACCCCGAAGCCGCCTTCGAAACCCTCCGCGCCCCCCTCACCGACCTCGCCACCCGCCACGGCCTCATCGTCGAGCCCGGCCGCCTCGTCCTCGAACTCCGCCCGCCCGGCATGGACAAGGGCGTGGCCCTCCTGGACCACCTCCGCACCACACGCGCCGAATCCGTCCTCTACGCCGGCGACGACCTCGGCGACCTCCCCGCCTTCGCGGCCCTGGAAAAACTCCGCTCCGAGGGCACCCCGTCCCTCCTGGTGTGCAGCGGCAGCACCGAGGTGACGGAGCTGGCGGAGCGGGCCGACCTGGTGGTGGACGGCCCGGCGGGTGTGGTGGACTTGCTCGGAAAATTGGCGGCGCACCTCGGCTGAAGCCGAAGGTCACCGGGCGACGTGGGGCCCGCCGCACGGCGCGACCCGGTCACGACGACGGTCTGCCGCGCGCGGCGGTCGGTACGGGTGCCGTGCTGGTGACCGCCGCGCTGTTCGGCTTCCTGGCCGACCGCAACCGGCTCGCCGCCCGGGCCGGGGCCGGTCTCACCACCGCCCTGGGCATCGGCTGGCTGGCCTGTCACTGAGCAGACCGCCGGCCGATGCGTCGGCTCAGCCCCGCAGTGCGTTCAACTGCTCCAGGAACCACTTGGCCGGGGGGAGGGCCGTCGCCGCGTCGGAGAGGTGCTTGGAGCGTTCGGCGCGGACCGGGTCGGGGAGGGTCAGGGCCTCGTGGAGGGCCTCCGCCGTGCCGACGATGTCGTACGGGTTGACCGTGATGGCGTGCTCGGACAACTCCTCGTACGCGCCCGCCTCGCGGGAGAGGACCAGGGCCACGCCCTCGTCGGAGACGACCGGGACCTCCTTGGCGACGAGGTTCATGCCGTCGCGGATGGGGTTCACGAGGGCTACGTCGGCGAGGCGGTAGGCGGCCAGGGAGCGGGCGAAGTCGTCGTCGAGGTGAAGGAGGACCGGCGTCCACGTGGGGGTGCCGTACTCGGAGTTGATCTGCTCCGTCACCCGGCGGACCTCTTCCATGTAGGAGCGGTACAGGGCGAGGTCCTGGCGGGAGGGGTAGGCGAAGGCGACGTGGACCACGCGTTCGCGCCACTCGGGGTGGTCCTCCAGGAGGCGCCGGTACGCCAGCAGCCCGCGCACGATGTTCTTGGACAGCTCGGTACGGTCCACCCGGACGATCGTCCGGCGCCCCTCGCCGATCTCCTCCCGCAGCAGAGCCATCCGCTCGTCCACGTCCGCCCGGTGCGCCCGCTCCCGCAGGAACTCCGCGTCCGCGCCCAGACCGTGCACCCCGATCTCCGTACCCGACGGGATGCCCGGACCCAGGACCGCGTGACAGCAGTCGGTGAACGCGTCCGCCCAGCGCCGGGTCAGGAAGGCCGCCCGGTCCGCGCCCAGGATGCCGGTGAGCAGCTCGGCCGCGATGTCGTCCGGGAGCAGGCGGAAGTAGTCCGGCGGCGCCCAAGGGGTGTGCGAGAAGTGGCCGATGCGCAGGTCGGGCCGGAGCTTGCGCAGCATCCGGGGGGCCAGCGCCAGGTGGTAGTCCTGGATCAGCACCGCCGCCCCCGGCGCCGCCTCCTCGGCCAGGGCCTCCGCGAACGCCTGGTTGTAGGCGCGGTAGGCGTCCCACTGCCGGCGGAACTCCGCGTCGAACACCGGCTCCAGCGGCGTCTGGTACAGCATGTGGTGCACGAACCACAGCGCCGAGTTGGCGATCCCGTTGTACGCGTCGGCGTAGACCTCCGCGTCGATGTCCAGCATCCGCACCCGCTGCCCGCCGGTGTCCTCGGCGGGGAGCAGTGCGCCGTCCGCGCGCCGCACCGCCTCCCGGTCGCCGTCCCCGAGCGCGGCGCACACCCACACCGCGTCCGTGTCCGGACCGATCGCCGACAGCCCCGAGACGAGACCGCCGCCGCCCCGGCGGGAGCTCAGCTCACCGTCCGGACCGACCGTGTACGAAACCGGGCCGCGATTGGACGCGACCAGCACCTCAGCACCCTGCGTAGCCATGGCCTCAACCTAGCCCGGCCCACAAATGCTCAAACGTACGCGCGACCGGCGAGCCGACCGTATACAGCCCCGCTCACGCCACCTCCCGCGCCGCGTACTCCGCGATCTCCGCCATCGGCGGCCGCTCCTCGGTGTCCACCGAGTACGTACGCGGCTCGAAACCGCCCACCCCCCGCTCGAACTGGGTCAGCGCCGGCCGCACCAGATGCCCGCGCGCGAGCCGGAGCTGGGCGGTGCGGTAGATCGCGGCGGCCATCCGGCCGAGCGCCTGCCCGTCCTGGTGCCGGTGCTTGCGCACCCCGACGTCCACCTGGGCCAGCGCGTCCAGCCCGACCAGATGCAGCGAGTCCACCAGCATGCCCAGCTCGACCCCGTACCCCACCGGGAACGGCAGCCGCTCCAGCAGGGAGCGCCGGGCCGCGTACTCCCCGCCGAGCGGCTGCACGAACCCGGCGAGTTGCGGCCAGTGCATGTTCAGCAGCGGGCGGGCCATCAGCTCGGTCACCCGGCCGCCCTGCCCGGCGGCGCCGCCCAGTGGACGGTCGTACATCGCCTTGACCAGGTCGATGCCCGGATCGGTGAGCAGCGGGCCGACGATGCCGAGGACGAAGTCGGAGGAGAACTCCTTCAGGTCGGCGTCCACGAAGGCCACGATGTCCCCGCTGGTCGCCAGCAGGGAGCGCCACAGCACCTCGCCCTTGCCGGGCACGGCGGGCAGCCGGGGCAGGATCTCGTCCCGGTGCACCACCCGCGCGCCCGCGGCGGCGGCCACCTCGGCGGTGCGGTCGGTGGACCCGGAGTCCACCACGACTATCTCGTCCACCAGCGGCGCCTGGAAGACCAGGTCGTGGCGGATCACGGAGACGATCTCGCCGACCGTCGCCTCCTCGTTCAGCGCGGGCAGCACCACGGAGACGCGCTGCCCGGACCGCTGCTTGGCGGCCAGCACACGGTGCAGCGGGCGGTCGGCCACGGACCAGGAGCGGGTGGCCAGCCAGCGCTCGGTTTCTTCCAGCATGGTCTGCGGCTCCTCACTGTGGGGACGTGTCTGCGCGGGCCGGCCGGTTCGGCGCCGGTCCCCGCGTGATCCATCTCGCGGTTCGGACGACACCTTCAACTCTCCTGGCCTTCGGTTACAGTCTTGAACAACGCCGATGACCATCGCATGTCGAGGTCGGACGGCGTTCACAACCGAATACCGCTCATCCAGAGGGGCAGAGGGAAACGGCCCGATGAAGCCCCGGCAACCCTCCAGCCGGTCTCCCGTGCGCGACACGTCGCGGCACGCGCGAGGCTCCCGGCTAGGGAAGGTGCCAAATCCGTCTCACGGCGAGATGCGTCGTGAGGAAGATGAGGAGAAAGGGCCTCGCCTCCATGGCTGTGCAGACTGTCGCCACCCCCACCGTCGATCTCGGACCCGCCGCCGCCCTGAGCTGTCGGGAGTGCGGACACCGCGTCCCGCTCGGTCCCGTCTTCGCCTGCGAGGAGTGCTTCGGGCCGCTGGAGATCGCCTACGACTTCTCCGCGTACGACACCGAGAAGCTCCGGACGCGCATCGAGTCCGGCCCGGCGAACATCTGGCGCTACGCCCCGCTGCTGCCCGTCCCCGCCGACGTGGCCGACAAGCCGAACCTCAACCCCGGCTGGACCCCGCTGGTCAAGGCCGACCGTCTGGCCCGTGAACTCGGCGTCACCGGCGGGCTGTTCGTGAAGGACGACTCCGGCAACCCGACGCACTCCTTCAAGGACCGCGTCGTCGCCCAGGCGCTGGAGGCGGCCCGCGCCTTCGGCTTCACCACCCTCTCCTGCTCCTCCACCGGCAACCTGGCCGGCGCGGTCGGCGCGGCCGCCGCCCGCGCGGGCCTGCGCTCCTGCGTGTTCATCCCGCACGACCTGGAGCAGGGCAAGATCGTCATGGCCGCCGTCTACGGCGGCGAGCTGGTCGGCATCGAGGGCAACTACGACGACGTGAACCGCTTCTGCTCCGAGCTGATCGGCGACCCGGCCGGCGAGGGCTGGGGCTTCGTCAACGTCAACCTGCGGCCGTATTACGCCGAGGGCTCCAAGACGCTGGCGTACGAGATCTGCGAGCAGCTCGGCTGGAAGCTGCCCGACCAGCTCGTGGTGCCGATCGCCTCCGGCTCCCAGCTCACCAAGATCGACAAGGGGCTGAAGGAGCTGATCGCGCTCGGGCTGGTCGAGGACAAGCCGTACAAGATCTTCGGTGCCCAGGCGGAGGGCTGCTCGCCGGTGTCGGCCGCGTACAAGGCGGGCCACGACGTGGTGCGGCCGCAGAAGCCGGACACCATCGCCAAGTCGCTCGCCATCGGCAACCCGGCCGACGGGCCGTACGTGCTGGACATCGCGCGCCGCACCGGCGGGGCGGTGGAGGACGTGACGGACCCGCAGATCGTGGACGCCATCAAGCTGCTGGCCCGCACCGAGGGCATCTTCGCCGAGACGGCGGGCGGGGTGACGGTCGGCGTCACCCGCAAGCTGATCGAGTCCGGCGCGCTGGACCCCTCGCTCACCACCGTCGTCCTCAACACCGGCGACGGCCTGAAGACCCTGGACGCGGTCGCCGGCACCGGTCTGACCGCGACCATCCGCCCGAACCTGGACTCCTTCCGAGAGGCTGGCCTCGCATGAGCGTGACCGTTCGCATCCCGACCATCCTGCGCACCTACACCGGCGGGCAGGCCGAGGTCGCCGCCGAGGGCGGCACGCTCGCGGAGGTCATCGAGGACCTGGAGAAGCACCACCAGGGCATCGCCGCCCGCGTCCTGGACGACCAGGGCAAGCTGCGCCGGTTCGTGAATGTCTACGTCAATGACGACGACGTGCGTTTCGAGGGCGGACTTCAGACCGCCACGCCCGACGGCGCGGGTGTCTCCATCATTCCGGCGGTCGCCGGCGGCTGAAATTTACCTTCGGTAATGGCCCCCTCCGCAAGAGAAACGGAGGGGGCCATTCTGCGTGATTGAGCGCGGTAGAGTTGGGGAACGCGCTCCCGCTCCGGTGAGCCGGGCGCCCTTGATTCATGCCGCGAGCCCGACAAGAAGCAGCCAAAATGCGCGGGTAATGTGCGGCATTTGTTGGTTTTTATGGGGCCCGACTTGCCCCGAATTCAGCCGAAGTTGCGGCAGATTCCGGACTGTGTCCGTCCAGAATTCTCGTCCGATTGACCTGTTGCAGACGGCAGTTGGACAGATACATTCAGCCGCGGTCGACGCGTTCCGGCGCACGCCCCCAACTGATTGGGGGGCGAGGTCTGACCCAGGTTCACGAGGTGTGGATCTGCGCAAGGGCCAGTAATAGGGGAGTTAGCCATGGCTCAGGGCACCGTCAAGTGGTTCAACGCGGAGAAGGGGTACGGCTTCATCGCGGTCGACGGTGGTGCGGACGTCTTCGTCCACTACAGCGCGATTCAGATGGACGGCTACCGCAGCCTGGAAGAGGGTCAGCGGGTCGAGTTCGAGATCTCGCAGGGTCAGAAGGGCCCGCAGGCCGACATGGTTCGCGTCACCGCCTGAACGTCTCCAGCAGCGCGCAGGGCCCGCACCCGGTACAGGGTGCGGGCCCTTCGTCCTGTTAAGTCCCGTCCTGATCCCCCGAAGGCGCTTGCACTCGCCCTGGGTGAGTGCTAATCATTGCGTTAGCACTCTGAAGGTGAGAGTGACAACGAAGGACCGGGTCGGTGAGGCCCGCAGGCCGGGTGGGGCAAGGAACCACGAGGCCGGCGAGCCGTCCGTCGCGGGCGCGGGCGCGGTCCGAAGGAATCACCCCCAGTCCTGGAGGGACCACTTCACATGGCCAAGATCATCGCGTTCGACGAGGAGGCGCGGCGCGGCCTCGAGCGCGGCATGAACCAGCTCGCGGACGCCGTCAAGGTGACGCTCGGCCCCAAGGGCCGCAACGTCGTCCTCGAGAAGAAGTGGGGCGCCCCCACGATCACCAACGATGGTGTCTCCATCGCCAAGGAGATCGAGCTCGAGGACCCGTACGAGAAGATCGGCGCCGAGCTGGTCAAGGAAGTCGCCAAGAAGACGGACGACGTCGCCGGCGACGGTACGACCACCGCGACCGTGCTGGCCCAGGCCCTGGTCAAGGAGGGCCTGCGCAACGTAGCCGCCGGCGCCAACCCGATGGCCCTCAAGCGCGGTATCGAGAAGGCCGTCGAGGCTGTCTCCGCCGCTCTCCTTGAGCAGGCCAAGGACGTGGAGACCAAGGAGCAGATCGCCTCCACCGCCTCCATCTCCGCCGCCGACACCCAGATCGGCGAGCTCATCGCCGAGGCGATGGACAAGGTCGGCAAGGAAGGCGTCATCACCGTCGAGGAGAGCAACACCTTCGGTCTGGAGCTCGAGCTCACCGAGGGCATGCGCTTCGACAAGGGCTACATCTCCGCCTACTTCGCGACCGACATGGAGCGCATGGAGGCGGTGCTCGAGGACCCGTACATCCTCATCGCCAACTCCAAGATCTCCTCGGTCAAGGACCTGCTCCCGCTGCTGGAGAAGGTCATGCAGTCGGGCAAGCCGCTGCTGATCATCGCCGAGGACGTCGAGGGCGAGGCCCTGTCGACCCTGGTGGTCAACAAGATCCGCGGCACCTTCAAGTCCGTCGCCGTCAAGGCTCCGGGCTTCGGCGACCGCCGCAAGGCCATGCTCGGCGACATCGCCATCCTCACCGGTGGCGAGGTCATCTCCGAGGAGGTCGGTCTCAAGCTGGAGAACGCCTCCCTGGACCTGCTGGGCCGCGCCCGCAAGGTCGTCGTCACCAAGGACGAGACCACGATCGTCGACGGCGCCGGCTCCTCGGAGCAGGTGCAGGGCCGCGTGAACCAGATCCGCGCCGAGATCGAGAACTCCGACTCGGACTACGACCGCGAGAAGCTCCAGGAGCGCCTGGCGAAGCTCGCGGGCGGCGTGGCGGTCATCAAGGCCGGTGCCGCCACCGAGGTGGAGCTCAAGGAGCGCAAGCACCGCATCGAGGACGCCGTGCGCAACGCCAAGGCGGCCGTCGAGGAGGGCATCGTCGCCGGTGGTGGCGTGGCTCTGCTCCAGGCCGGCCAGGTCTTCGACAAGCTGGAGCTGTCGGGCGACGAGGCGACCGGTGCCAACGCGGTCAAGCTCGCGCTGGAGGCCCCGCTGAAGCAGATCGCCGTCAACGGTGGTCTCGAGGGCGGCGTCGTCGTGGAGAAGGTCCGCAACCTCCCCGTCGGCAACGGCCTGAACGCCGCGACCGGTGAGTACGTCGACATGATCGCCGAGGGCATCATCGACCCGGCGAAGGTGACGCGCTCCGCGCTGCAGAACGCGGCCTCCATCGCCGCGCTCTTCCTCACCACCGAGGCCGTCATCGCCGACAAGCCGGAGAAGGCCGCCGCGGCCGCTCCGGGCGGCATGCCGGGCGGTGACATGGACTTCTGATCCTTCCGGATCAACTGTCCTTCGCCAGGGCGGCACTTCCCTCACGGGAGGTGCCGCCCTTCGGCGTTTTCCGGGCGCCCACCGATCTGCCGCCGGTTTCCGTCAGCTCCCTTGACACCCTCGCGCGACCGCCACAACACTCCACGACGGGAGAGCGCTCTCCCAGCTTCCACGGCACATGTGATGGACCGTCACGCGGACGGTCGCGGACGGCGTCGTCCCTCTCGCCGGTCCCGGCCGCCCGACCCCCACCGTCCCCATCGACGTGGCAGGAGGTCTCCATGGCACGGAGATCGAAGATCGTCTCAGGATTACTGGTGTCCAGCGCACTGCTCCTCACCTCGCTCGGCCTGACCGGCGTGGCGGTGAGCGCCGACCCCGTGGCGGGGTCGGTCCACACGGGCCATGCGATGCCCGTCTCCACGCAGTCCTCGCCGGAGGACCCGGACGGCGACGGGTACATCCCGGCGAACCCGCCGGTGACCGGGGTCGTCCCCTCCAAGGCCGAGCCGCCGCACCGGTACTTCCACGAGTTCCAGGCGAACTGTTCGGTGTCCCACACCCGGCCGGACGACCCGATCGTCTACCCCGGCCAGCCGGGCAAGTCGCACGACCACACCTTCATGGGCAACACCACCACCGACGCGGCCAGCACCACCGCCTCGCTCGACGCCGGCGGCACCACCTGCAAGGCCCCCGGCGACAAGTCGGCATACTGGATGCCGACCCTGCTCAAGGGCAGTACGCCGGTGCTGCCGGTGGGCCCCCAGACCATCTACTACAAGGCGGGCGTCACCGACTACACCAGCGTGCGCCCCTTCCCGAAGGGGCTGCGCTTCGTCGTCGGCAGCCCGATGCAGTCGGCGGCCGAGTTCCGCGCCCACCACGGCTTCGTGGAGGGCTGGGAGTGCGGCGACAGCTACTTCAACACCGACTTCCCCGCCCAGTGCCCGAACCGGGCCGACGTCCAGCTCAACATCCGTTTCCAGGCGCCCAGTTGCTGGGACGGCAAGTACCTGGACACCCCGAACCACCAGAGCCACATGGCGTACCCGGTGGTCAACCCCGGCACCAACAACAACATCTGCCCGGACGACCACCCCGTCGCCCTGCCGATGATCGAGTTCAAGATGGCCTTCCCGGTCAACGGGGACATGAGCCAGGTCAAGCTGTCGAGCGGGGCCGGCTACTCGTTCCACTACGACTTCTTCAACGCGTGGGACGCGCCGACCCTGAAGGCGCTGGTGGACCACTGCGTCGTCGGCGCGCTCCAGTGCGACGCCCGGGGCTATGACCAGACGCACCCCGAGGCCGGCGCCGCCCTCGACGCGAACTACCGGCTCCCCTGATCCCGGCGCCTCCCGCCGGCCGGTGCACGTTACGGCCGGCGGGACCCCGGCTCCTTCCCCCCACCCGCACACCGGACGGACACTCATGACCGCATCCCGTGTCACGGCACCCCTCACCGCGGGCCTCCTCGCCGCGGGAGCCCTCGTCGCACTCCCCGCCCCGCCCGCGCAGGCCGCCGGCAGCGTCGTCAGGGTCACCGGCTCGCAGGGCAACTGGCAACTGACCGTCGACGGAAGCCCGTACCAGATCAAGGGCCTCACCTGGGGGCCGTCCACCGCCGACGCGCCGCGCTACCTGCCCGACCTGAAGTCGATGGGCGTCAACACCGTCCGCACCTGGGGCACCGACGCCTCCAGCAAACCGCTCTTCGACGCGGCCGCATCTCAGGGCATCAAGGTCGTCGCCGGTTTCTGGCTGCAACCGGGAGGCGGCCCCGGCAGCGGCGGCTGCGTGAACTACCTGACGGACACCACGTACAAGAACCAGGTGCTCACCGAGTTCCCGCAGTGGGCCGCCACCTACAAGGACAACCCCGGCGTCCTGATGTGGAACGTCGGCAACGAGTCCGTGCTCGGCCTGCAGAACTGCTACAGCGGCGCCGAGCTGGAGCGCCAGCGCGACGCGTACACCACGCTCGTCAACGACATCACCAAGAAGATCCACGCCGTCGACCCCAACCACCCGGTCACCTCCACCGACGCGTGGACCGGCGCCTGGCCGTACTACAAGAGGAACGCGCCCGACCTCGACCTCTACGCCGTCAACGCCTACAACGCGGTGTGCGACGTCAAGGCGGCCTGGGAGCACGGCGGTTACACCAAGCCCTACATCGTCACCGAGACCGGACCGGCCGGGGAGTGGGAGGTTCCGGACGACGCGAACGGCGTCCCCGCCGAACCCACCGACCGAGCCAAGGCCGACGGATACACGCGGGCGTGGAACTGCGTCACCGGGCACCGGGGTGTCGCCCTCGGCGCCACGATGTTCCACTACGGCACCGAGTACGACTTCGGCGGCATCTGGTTCAACCTGCTGCCCGCCGGGGAGAAGCGGCTGTCGTACTACGCGGTGAAGCGGGCGTACGGAGCGGACACCTCGCGGGACAACACCCCGCCGGTCATCTCCGACCTGAGCATCGAGGGCGACGCCGCCAAGGTGCCCGCGGGCGGTGACCTGACCCTCGCGGTCAGGGCCACCGATCCCGACGGCGACCCGATCACGTACGAGGTGCAGGACAACAGCAACTACATCGACCAGAGCAAGCAGCTCGTCACGCTGCCCGCCACCGATCTCGGCGGGGGCCGGCTGCGGGTCACCGCCCCCGACCGGCCGGGCGTCTGGAAGATCTACGTGAAGGCCAAGGACGGCAAGGGCAACGTGGGCGTCGAGACCCGGTCCTTCCGGGTGGTGCCGCCCGTCCCTTCGGGTACGAACCTCGCCCGGGGCAAGCCCGCGACCGCCTCCTCGGCCCAGACGGGTGGCGGGGACTGCCCCTGCACGGCCGCCAACGCCGTGGACGGCAACCTCGCGACCCGCTGGGCCAGCGACTGGAGCGACCCCCAGTGGCTCCGCGTCGACCTCGGCGGCCGCACCTCGTTCCGGCATGTGCAGTTGGTCTGGGAGACCTCCTACGCCAAGTCCTACACCGTGCAGACCTCGGACGACGGACAGAACTGGACCACCGTCCGCAGCGTCACGGACGGCAACGGCGGCGTCGACGACCTCGACGTCTCCGGGACCGGCCGGTACGTGCGGGTCAACGGGACCGCGCGGGGCACCGGATGGGGCTACTCGCTCTACGAGTTCGGCGTCTACGGCTGAGCCGACCAAGGGGTGGAGAGCGCTCTACCCCGGCGCGCGGGAGGGCCGCTAGGGTGCCGAAATGAGCAGAGAGGCCCCCACGCTGGAGGACGTCGCGCAGGAGGCGGGAGTCTCCCGCGCGACCGTCTCGCGGGTCATCAACGGCGTCCGCAACGTCGACCCCGGCATCCAGGAAACGGTGCGCCGGGCCATCGAGCGGACGGGGTACGCGCCCAACCGGGCCGCCCGGTCGCTCGTGACCCGGCGCAGCCAGACGGTGGCCCTGGTCGTGTCGGGCGCGGGGGACACACCCGAGGAAGTGCACAACGCCGTCGCGACACGGGTGTTCGCCGATCCCTTCTTCGGGCGGGTCGTCAGCGGTGTCGTGGGGTACCTGCGCCCGCGGTCCATGCATCCGCTCCTGATGTTCGCCGAGTCCGCGGACACCCGCCGCCAGGTGCTGAGCGACCTGCGGCAGGGCAGCGCCGACGGCGCCCTCGTCGTCTCCACGCACGCCGACGACCCGCTGCCCGCCCTCCTCGCCGACGCCGGCCTCCCCGCCGTCCTCTTCGCCCGCCCCTCCCGGCCGGTGCCGCTCAGCTACGTCGACCTCGCCCACCGGGACGGGGCCGGCCTGGCGGCCGAGCACCTCCTGGCGCGCGGCTGCCGGCGGATCGGCACCGTCACCGGCCCCCTCGACGTCGCCGCCAGCCGGGACCGGCTCGCCGGGTTCCGCGGCACGATGGCCCGCCGGGGGTATCCGTACGTCCCGGTCGCCGAGGGCGGCTTCACTCTCGACACCGGGGTGACCGCGATGTCCGCCCTGCTGGCAGAGCACCCCGATCTGGACGGTGTGTTCGCCGCGAACGACCTCATGGCCCAGGGCGCCTGCCAGGTCCTGCGCGAGCACGGCAGACGCGTCCCGGACGACGTCGCGGTGGTCGGCTTCGACGACTCCAGCGCGGCGCTGACCTGCCGCCCCCCGCTGACCACCGTGCGGCAGCCGGTGGAGGAGATGGCCGCGGCGATGGCGCAGCTTTTGGACGAGCATGTCCGGGGGGTGCGGACGGAACCTACGTCGCTGATCTTCGATCCGGAGTTGGTGGTGCGGGAGTCGGCGTGAGACGTGGGGTAGAGCTAAGTGTGGCGGCGGCCACTTGTAGATCAAGCCCTCGCAGGTGTTGTTGACTTCCTCCCTGGCCTCAAGGCCAGGGATTCCCGTCTGCCCGCACCTGTTGGGTGGGGCCTCGGGTGGGTTCCTGTTTCGCTGCGCGGTGCGGGCACGGGTGCCCGTCTTACCTGCGCTCCACAGGCTGTCACGGCCAGTCCGGCCGCCTTGGCGACGTTGACCGCCGCATTGATGTCCCGGTCCAGGACCGCGCCGCACGCCCCGCACGTCCACACGCGCACGTTCAGGGGCTTGGGTCCGTCCTTCACGCCGCACACGGAGCACACCTGAGAGGTGGGCTCAAAGCGGCCGATCTTGATGAGGGTGCGCCCGTACCGGGCGGCTTTGTACTTCAGCATGGTGACGAATGCCGACCATCCAGCGTCGTGAATCGCCTTGGCCAGGCGCGTGCGCGCGAGTCCCTTCACCGCCAGATCCTCCACCGCGATCGCTTGGTTCTCGCGGATCAGTTGGGTGGAGAGCTGGTGGTGGAACTCGCGGCGCGCGTCGGTGACCCGCGCGTGAGCGCGGGCGGCCTTCAGCCGGGCCTTGTGCCGGTTGCAGGAACCCTTCTGTTTGCGAGACAGCTCCCGCTGCGCTTTCTTCAGCCGCTTCTCCGCGCGGCGGAGAAAGCGGGGGCTTTTGATCTTCCGGCCGTCGGAGAGCACGGCGAAGTGGGCGAGCCCGAGGTCGATACCCACTTCGGGTGCCACCTTGGGCAGGATCTCCTTCGGGCCGGTCTCAACGACGAAGGACGCGTAGTAGCGACCTGCCGAGTCCTTGACCACCGTGACCGTGGTTGGTGGCGAGGGCAGCGCGCGGGACCACTTCACTTTCAGGTCGCCGATCTTCGGCAGACGCAGCTTCCCGCCCGGTGTGATCGACCAGCGGGCGTTCGCCGTGAACCTCACGGCCTGCCGGGTGTCCTTGCGGGACTTGTATCGAGGGGCGCCCATGCGGATGCGCTTGCCACCCAGGCCGGCGAAGAAGTTCCGGTAGGCGGCATCCAGGTCGCGGAGGGACTGTTGGAGAACAACCGCCGAGACATCGCCGAGCCAGGCCCGTTCCGGGGTGTTCTTCGCTCCGGTGATGAGTTGCTTCGACAGGTCCCCGATCCTCGGGAACGGCAGCCCCTGCTCGCGGGCGGTCTCACGGGCGCGGAGCGCGTCGTTGTAGACCACTCGCGCACACCCGAACGCGCATGCCAGCGCTGCGCGCTGACCGACACCCGGATACAGGCGGAAGTTGTACCGAAGCTGCACACAGATCAGGTTACACATGCGGCTTATGGGTGTTGAAGAGAATGTCCGGACAGGTCGTCACTTGAGCTGCTGAGGCTGGTGAAATCCTTCAGGGGCGTGTCCTCGTGCAGGCTCCGCCAGGAATTTCAGTAGAGAGCCGGCCCGCACACATTCGATCGATGAGGTGTCGCCCGCCATGCCCGTGCCCGCTGACCCCACCGTCCTCCACCCGATGCCCGAGCAGCCGCGGGTCGTGCTGCTCAAACCGCTGGTCAAGTCCCCCTTGATCGAGGTCGGGGAGTACTCGTACTACGACGATCCCGACGACCCCACCGCCTTCGAGACCCGTAACGTGCTCTACCACTACGGGCCCGAGAGGCTGATCATCGGGAAGTTCTGCGCGCTCGGCACGGGTGTGCGGTTCCTCATGAACGGCGCCAATCACCGCATGGACGGCCCGTCCACCTTCCCCTTCCCCACCATGGGCGGTTCGTGGGCGGACCACTTCGACCTGCTCACCGGGCTGCCGAACCGGGGGGACACCGTCGTCGGCAACGACGTCTGGTTCGGATACGGCGCCACGGTGATGCCCGGCGTCCGCATCGGACACGGCGCGATCATCGGCGCCGGCTCGGTGGTCACGGGCGACGTGCCCGACTACGGCATCGTCGGCGGCAACCCCGCCCGCCTCATCCGCACACGCTACGACGAGCATGACGTCGCCCGACTGCTGGCGGTCGCCTGGTGGGACTGGCCCGCCGAGCACATCACCGAGCACGTCCGCACGATCATGTCCGGCACGATCGCCGACGTGGAGGCGGCGGCGCCGCCCGTCAGCCGAGCTTGAGGTTCTCCACGAAGGCCGACCACGCCTCCGCCCGGAACGCGAGCTTCGGGCCGAGGGGGGTCTTGGAGTCGCGGACGGGGATGAGGGTGGGGTGGGCGTCGGCCACTTCCAGGCAGTTGCCGCCGCTGCCGCCGCTGTACGTCGACTTGCGCCAGGTGGCCGGGTCGGGGCCGGGCTCAGGGGTGTTCCTCATGCGCGTAATCCTGTGCCACCGCATCAAGCAGAACAAGTGAGTTGGCTGGTGGGAGCGCACAGGCCGCGAGCAGCTCGAACGTGCGCTGGTGGCGCCTGACGGTGGACGGGTCGTCCTCCAGCCGTCCGGTGCCGACCCCCTCGAAGTAGACCAGTGGTGGAGCGTCCACGAAGTCCATGAGCTTGATGGAGCCCTCCATCGCGGTGTGCGCCCCGGCCTCGAACGGCAGAACCTGCACGATGGCCCGATGCCGCCGGGCCGCGTCGGCGACGTGTCGCAGCGCCTCCGCCATCACCGCTCGGCCGCCCGTCACGCGACGCAGAGCCGCCTCGTCCATCACGATCCACAACACCAGGTCTGTTGGATCGTCGAGGAGCGCAGCTCGCTCCATGCGAGCCGACACCAGGTCATCGAGTTTCCGCTCCGGCTCCGTCGGGTGGTAGGCGCGGAACACGGCTCGTGCGTACGCGGGCGTCTGGAGCAGTCCGGGGATCAGTAGGGGCGCGTACTCCCTGATGCCCGTGGCCTGCGCCTCCGATTCAGCCGCCTCGGCGAAGTGCTCCGGGTACTTGGACTTGGCCGCCGCGACGCAGTTCCGCGCGAAGAAGTCCCCCGTGTCCAGCGCCTCGTCCAGCATGCGCGCGTACTCCGGCTGCATCCGCCGCGTCCCGGCCTCCAGTTGGCCGATGAACGAGCCGCTCACGAAGAGGACTTGGCCCAACTGCTCCTGGCTCAAACCCTTCCGCTCCCGCGCATGGCGCAACTCCGCCCCGATCATCGCTCGCGGTGACGACGACGGGTCGAGGTCCTTCGGTCCGGGCACTCGCGGCTCCTGTCCCACAGGCGAGGTTGTTGGGGCTGCCTCTCTGGCCAGGCTAGAAGCGGAGCGACCACTCTGTGTGCAGAACAGGAACACTCAGCGTGGAGGAATCGACATGACGGACACGGCTGACCAGGCGGTCGAGCGGCTGCGTACCGCCCTGCGCGACGCGGGCATCGTGCTGCCCTCGCTCCGCGTCGACCCCGTGACGGAGGTCTATGGCGGGGGCAACACCCTCGTGGACCTCGGGAGTTGCAACCTCGACGTCGCCGCCCGTCTCGCCGCCGTGCTCACGGAGCGGGAGGGTGAGTGACGAAGGCGCCCCGGTCGTCGGCGCGTACGCGCGGGACGCGCGGGACGGTCGGCTCGGCGAGGTCAGGGGCCGGGTCGGCGGTCGCGTGCAGTTACGGCCCCTCGGCGGCGGCCAGGAGTGGGACGTGCCGCCGGAGTGCCTCGGTGAGGCCGCCCCCGCCGACGTGCTCCGCGAGCGCGTCCGGCTGCTGAACCGGGACGCCCGGCGACGGGTCGAGCTGGGTTGAGAGGCGGCGTGTCGGGAGTCACACCCGCCCCGCCCAGTGGAGCGGAATGCGGGACCGCGTGGACCAGTTGTTTCACTAGGTGCATCATTGCGTGCACACATACCAGCCGGTCTACCCGACACCGTTCTCCCGAGGAGCCCCCCACGTGACCGTCACGACGTCCGCCGCCAGCCGCGCGGCCCAGCTCCTGTCCCGCCCGATCACGCTGAACGGCCTCACCGTGCCCAACCGGATCGCGATGGCGCCGATGACCCGGATGTTCTCCCCGGGCGGCATCCCCGGCGAGGACGTGGTGTCGTACTACTCCCGCCGCGCCGCGAACGGTGTCGGCCTGATCGTCACCGAGGGTACGTACGTCGGGCACGACTCGGCCGGCCAGAGCGACAGCGTGCCGCGCTTCCACGGCGAGGAGCAGCTCGCCGGCTGGGCGAAGGTCGCGCGGGAGGTGCACGCGGCGGGCGGCACGATCGTCCCGCAGCTCTGGCACATCGGCATGGTCCGCCGGCAGGGCGAACCGCCGTTCGCGGACGCGCCCGCCGTGGGCCCGTCCGGTATCCACAAGGCGGGTGCCGAGCCCAAGGGCCAGGCCATGACGCAGTCCGACATCGACGACGTGATCGGCGCCTTCGCGCAGGCCGCCGCCGACGCCGAGCGCATCGGCTTCGACGGGGTCGAGATCCACGGCGCCCACGGCTACCTGCTGGACCAGTTCCTGTGGGAGGGCACCAACCGCCGTACCGACGGCTACGGTGGCGACCCGGTCGCCCGCGCCCAGTTCGCCGCGGAGATCGTCGCGGCCGTGCGTGAGCGCGTGTCCGCCGAGTTCCCGATCATCTTCCGCTACTCGCAGTGGAAGCAGCAGGACTACACCGCGCGCCTCGCCGAGACCCCGGAGGAGCTGGAGGCGATCCTCGCCCCGATCTCCGCCGCCGGTGCCGACGTCTTCCACGCCTCCACCCGTCGCTACTGGCTCCCCGAGTTCGAGGGCTCCGACCTCAACCTGGCCGGCTGGACCAAGAAGATCACCGGCAAGCCGGTCATCACCGTCGGCTCGGTCGGCCTGGACGGCGACTTCATGGGCGCGTTCCAGGGCGAGGGCTCCCCGGTCAAGGGCATCGACGACCTCCTCGACGGCTTCGAGCGCGAGGAGTACGACATGGTCGCCATCGGCCGCGCGCTGCTCCAGGACCCGGAGTGGGCCGCGAAGGTGCTCTCCGGCCGGTTCGACGAGCTGAAGCCGTACGACGCGGCCGCGCTGGGCTCGCTCAGCTAAGGCTTTCCGTGAGGCGCCGGGTGGGTGAACTCCCGCCCGGCGCCTTTGTGTTGCCCCGGCGCTTCAGTTCTCCGGGTCCACCGCGGTCAGCCGTACCGTGCCGTCCTTCGACACCGACCAGCCGGGGTTGTGGCAGATCTCCCAGCGGTGGCCGTCCGGGTCGGTGAAGTAGGCGTGGTAGCCGCCGAAGGCCGCCCGCTGGGGTTCCTTGAGGACGTTCGCCCCGGCCTCGCGGGCGCGGGCCACGGCCGCGTCGACCTCGGCGGGGGAGCCGAGGTTCCGGGCGAGGGTGAAGGGGGTGCCGGGGGTGGCCGGGGCGCCGGTGTCGGCGGCCAGGTCGGTCAGCGGGAACAGGGCCAGCGCCAGGCCCTTGCCGACCTGGTAGAAGACCACCTCGTCCAGGTCGAGCAGCGGGGTCCAGCCGAGGCCCTCGCTGTAGAAACGGCGGCTCGTCGCCAGGTCCTCGACGCCCAGGGTGACCATGCTGAGCTGCTGGTCCATGCTGCTGCCTCCGGCTACCGGGATTCATTCGCAGTGCTCCGGCCTTCAGGCCGGGGGTGAAGCGAATCTTGTGGTGGCGACGCGGAGCGTCGCGGTGTCGTTCCGGCGGAGCCGGACCTTGCGGAGCGCCGGTAAGACCAGGAGCAATCCCGGCACAGCGCGAAGAAACAGGAAGCCACGGATTCCCGACCGGAAACCGTGCCGCGTAGCTGCACAGCAACCAGTCGAGAAGGCCAGAATCCTCGGGCTTCAGCCCGAGGAGCAAGTCAAAGGTTGCCCATCGGTTCGATGTCCACCTGGGTGGGGGTGCCCCAGACGCGGAGCACCTCGTAGTCGGTGAACTCGTGGACCAGACGGTAGGCCATCGCCGGGCGCGAGCCCCGGCGGGCGGCGGCGAGGTACGCCTCCGCCTCGTGGCGGTCGCGGCGCGGGGTGCCGCAGAGCTGCCACTCGCGGCCGTTCCACGCCTCGGGGAGCCAGCGCTGCTGGGGCTGGGGGCGGTCGGCGCGGACGCCGTAGCGGGAGGGGGCGGTCGCGGGGGCCTCGGGGCCGCGGCCCTGGCCGCCGTACTCCGCGCGGCGGGCGGACCTTCGCCGGGTCTCGCACAGCAGGCACAGGTCCGGCGCGCTCTTGTCCACCGGGCCCTGCGGGTGCTCCGCGCAGCGGGTGGTGGGGGCGCCGGCCGTGACGCTCTCGTCCAGCAGGTCCAGCGCGCGGCGCAGATCGGCCTTGACCTCGTGCAGCCGGGAGTCCGGGGTGTCGGCGGTCAGCGCCTCACCGTGCTCCCCGACGAGCCGGAGAGCACGGCCTAGCGCGGTGAGCTGGGCGTGATTCATGGGTCCAGCTTCTCACCCGCGCGCCGGGGCGGCGGATGCGCGAGGATCGGGCCGCAGTACGTTTCCGCGACCCCGGCATTGTGGAGGGCACCCCGTGAGGATCAATCTGGCCAGCGTCTTCGTCGACGACCAGGAGAAGGCGCTGCGCTTCTACACCGAGGTGCTGGGCTTCGTGAGGAAGGCCGACGTGCCGCTCGGCGAGTACCGGTGGCTGACCGTGGTCTCGCCCGAGCAGCCCGACGGCACCGAGCTGCTGCTGGAGCCGGACGCCCACCCCGCGGCCAAGCCGTACACCGCCGCCCTGCACGGCGACGGCATCCCGGCCACCTCCTTCGCCGTGGACGACGTACGCGCCGAGTACGACCGGCTGCGCGGGCTCGGGGTGCGCTTCACCCAGGAGCCGGTGGAGGCGGGCCCGGTCACCATCGCGGTGCTGGACGACACCTGCGGCAACCTGATCCAGCTCGCCCAGTACGCCTAGCCGTGGTGCAGCAGGCTGCCCTTGCCGCATGCGGGGGCCTGCTCGCCCAGGGGGAGGGGGGAGACCGCCTTGACGACCGGGGTCACGGTGAGGTCCGCCGCGCAGGCGGTGGTGTCTTCGGCCGTCCAGTGGTCGTCGGCGGCGGCGTGGGCGGGGGCGGCCAGGGCGGCGGAGGACGCGGCGACGGCGAGGGTGGCTAGCAGCAGCTTCTTCATGTCAGGGGCAACGACGGGGAGCGGCGGGCGTCACGCGGGGCCGACGGGTGTCCGGTCGGTGGCCGACGGGGCCGTACTCCTCGCCGTACCCCTGGGGAAGCCGAAGGCGAGGGTCGCGGCGAAGCCGATCGCGTACGCCGTCAGGAGGCCGCCCGCGTAGATGGCGATGGCCGGGGCCGGGCCCTGGTTGCCGGTGAGGAGGGGGAAGAGGGCCCAGCCGGAGGGGCCGATGGCGGTGGCGCCGACCTTCTCGCCGAGCATGGCGAAGAAGCCGACGAACGCGCCGCCCGCCGCCCCGCCCACGCACGCGGTGACGAAGGGGCGGCCGAGGGGGAGCGAGACGCCGTAGATCAGGGGCTCGCCCACGCCCAGCAGGCCCGCCGGGAGCGCCGAGCGGATCGTGGTGCGCAGGGTGGTGTCGTGGCGCAGGCGTACGTACACCGCGAGCGCGCCGCCGACCTGGCCCGCGCCGGCCATGGCCAGCAGGGGGAGGAGGACCGTGTAGCCCTGTTGCTCGATCAGGGTGGTGTGGATGGGGATCAGGGCCTGGTGCAGGCCGAGCATCACCAGCGGGAGGAACAGTCCGCCGAGGATCAGGCCCGCGAACGCGCCGGTGGTGGTGAGCAGCCAGTTCGCGCCGGTGCCGATCGCGGTGGCCACGGCTCCGGCCGCGTACATCAGGCCGTACAGGGTGGCCAGGCCCGCGACGAGGACGGTGACGGTGGGGGTGAGCAGGACGTCCAGTGCGCCGGGGAGGCGTCCTCGGCACCACTTCTCGATCCGGGTCGCGAGCAGGGCGGCGGCCAGGGCGCCGAGGACTCCGCCCTGGCCGGGGGAGAGGTGGACGCCGAACGCGGTCACCTTCGCCACGCCCGGATAGACGATCACGGCGGCCACCGCGCCGCCCAGGATGGGGGTGCCGCCGAACTCCTTCGCGGTCTGGTAGCCGACGAACACCGCGATCAGCGCCATGAACCCGGAGGCGATGGCGGCCAGGGCGGGGGTGAGGCCGGTGAGCCAACCGGCGTTCGTGAGCAGACCGTTGATCCCGGCGAGGATGCCGCAGCCGATGAGGGCGGGGATGAGGGGGACGAAGACGTTGGCGATGCGGCGGAGGGCGGCTGCGAGGGGGCCCTTTTGCGGGGTGGGACTGGCTGCTGCCGTGTCGGGGTCGGTGGGCTTGCTCATTTCCACGGCGCCCACCCCCGCCGCGAGCTGCCGCTCCACCTCCGCCGTCACCGTGTCGACCACCCCCGGCCCCAGCACGACCTGGAGCGACGGCGTCCCTGCCCCGATCACCCCGAGCACGCCCGGCAGCGCGCGTAGCGCCTCCTCGTCCACCGCGGCCGGTTCGGCGACGGTGAGACGGAGTCGGGTGAGGCAGTGGGTGACGTGACGGACGTTGGCGGTGCCGCCCGTCAGGGCGAGGACGGCGGATGCGGTGGCGGTGTCGTTGCGCACGATCCGAGCCTGCGCCACCTGCGCCGGTCCGGCGCGCGGGACTCCTCCGGAAGGCGGTCGGCCGTATGCGTTGCGCCTACGCCCCCGCCTTCCCCAGTGCCGCCCGCAGCCTGCCGTCGGACTCCTCCAGCAGACGTGTCGCCGTGACGCCGTCCACCCCCGCCAGGATGATCAGGATCGCCGTCTTCACCTCGCCGTCCGCCTCCGTCAGGGCCCGCTCGATGTCCGCGTCCGGTGCGCCCGTCGCCTGCGCAACGATCCGCCGTGAGCGCGCCCGGAGCTTGGCGTTGGAGGCGCGGACGTCGACCATCAGGTTCCCGTACGTCTTGCCGAGTCGGATCATCGTGATCGTCGACAGCATGTTGAGGACCAGCTTCTGGGCCGTGCCCGCCTTGAGGCGGGTGGAGCCGGTGAGCAGTTCGGGGCCGACGACCACCTCGATGCCGTGTTCGGCGGCGGCCGCGAGGGAGCTGTCGGCGTTGCAGGACAGGCCCACCGTCAGGGCGCCGGCGGCGCGGGCGTGTTCGACGGCGCCGATCGCGTACGGGGTACGGCCGGACGCGGAGACGCCGACCACCGAGTCGTCCGGGGTCAGCTTCAGGGCGTCCAGGTCGGCGCGGGCCAGGTCGGGGGAGTCCTCCGCGCCCTCCACGGAGTTCACCAGCGCACCCGGTCCGCCCGCGATCAGCCCGACGACCTGGCCGGGGGCGGTGTTGAAGGTGGGCGGGCACTCGGAGGCGTCCAGCACGCCGAGCCGTCCGGCCGTACCGGCACCGGCGTAGACGAGGCGGCCGCCGCGCTCCATGCGGACGGCGATGGCGTCCACGGCGGCGGCGATCTCGGGCAGCCGGGCGGCGACGGCCGCGGGGACGCCGGTGTCCTCGCCGTTCATCAGCCGGGCGATGTCCAGCGTGGGCAGTTGGTCGATCCCGGCCAGCTCCGGCCGGAACGCCTCGGTGGTCAGGGTGGCCAGCTCGCTCTGGAGGCGATGGGGGTCGGTCATCTGGTGCGGCTCTTTCCGGTGGGGTTCCGAATGAGAGGGAAGCTAACGCGTCGCGCTCCGGTGCCGGTGGGCCAGTGCCTCGTAGGACGCGGCCAGGGCGGGGGCCGCGTTCTCGTACGTCCGCTGTGCCACGCCCACGAACAGGCAGTCCACGACCAGGAGTTGCCCCGTACGGGAGGACATCGCGGCGGGCCGCAGCTCGCTCTCGCGGGAGGTGGCGGTGGTCAGCACGTGGTCGGCGTACTGGGTGACGGGCGAGTCGGGGCGGCCGGTGATGGCGATGGTGGTCGCGCCGCGCTCGAAGGCGGTGCGCAGCGGTTCTATGACGTCGCCGGTCGAGCCGGAGTGGGTGATGGCGATGGCCACGTCCCCCGCGCGGAGCTGCACCGCGTTGGTCACCGCGAGGTGCGGGTCGCCCGGCGCGTGTGCGACCAGACCGATGCGCAGCAGCTTCTGGGTGAGGTCCTGCGCGACCAGACCGGACGCCCCTATGCCGTACACGTCCGTGCGGCGGGCGGCGGCCAGCGCGGTGACGGCCGCGCCGAGCTGGGCGGTGTCCAGTCCGGCGGCGGTGTCGGCGAGGGTCTGCTGCTCCTCGTAGGCCAGCTTGGCGACCACGTCGGTGAGCGGGTCGTCCAGCGCGATGTCCGTGGTGATCGCGGGCGCGCTCCCGGACTCCTGCCGGGCCGCGAGCCCGGCGAGGGCGAGCCGCAGGTCGCGGTAGCCGGGGTAACCGAGGATGCGGGCGGTGCGGACGACGGTCGCCTCGCTGGTGCCGGTCAGCTCCGCGAGCCCGGTGACCGTGAGGGCGGCGCAGCCGGCGGGGTCGCCCGCCACCGCGTCGGCCACGCGCTGCATGGACCGCGTCATGGACGGCGTGAGGGTGCGCACCTTGGCGGCGAGCGAGCCGCCGGGGCTCCCGAAAGTTTCCTTCACGTCCTGGGTCACCCCTGAAAGATATTTCCGGTTCGGCAGGCGGGGCAAGAGTGCGCACAATGGGGGCATGGACGACGCCACAGATCCCGTCAGCTCGCTCGAACAGGCGTTGCACGCGGCCCGTGCGCGGGTGCTCGCCGACCTCATGGCCGGCGACGTGGCCGAGGCGGACGTGGTCTCGCTGGTGGAGGAGTCGCTCGCGCAGCGCCGCTGGTGGGTGGAGCAGTGGCCCGAGGGCGCCGCCTTCGTCGCCGGTCTTGTCGCGCAGGACGTGCAGGACGCGCTGCTGGAACGGAAGGGCCGCTGGCCGCTGTGCCCGGTGTGCGCCACGGGCGACCCGCACGCGCTGGACGTGGAGCCGGAGCTGGGCCCCGACCCGCACTGGGTCTGCCACGAGTCCGGCGTGGACGTCGCCCCCGTCGGCTCCCTCGCCAAGGCGCTGGACGGGAACACCCCCAAGTGACGGCCGGCCCCGCGTGACCGTCTACATCGACCCACCCACCTGGCCCGGCCATGGCCGGATGTGGTCCCACCTGGTCAGCGACGTCTCGTACGACGAGCTGCACCACTTCGCCGCGACCCTCGGCGTCCCCCCGCGCGCCTTCGAACGCGACCACTACGACATCCCCGCCCACCGCTACGCCGACGCGGTGGCGGCGGGCGCGGTGGAGGTACGCAGCCGGGATGTGGTGCGGCTGCTGCACGCGGCGGGGCTGCGACGACGCAAGGGGACCTAGGACCAGGGTGCTCCCGTGAGCGGGTACGGCGGGCCGGGCGGACTCGCGGTCAGCCCGTGTACACGTACAGCCGTACCCCTGTCTCCATGCCGTGTGCCTCGCGGGCCGTCTGCTCCTGTTCCGTGTCGGCTCGGTGGAAGCCCGCGCGGGCCAGGACGCGTTCGGAGGAGGGGTTGTCGGGTTCGACGGTGGCGGTGATCGTGTGGACGTCGTCGCGGGAGAGGGCCCACTCCGTCAGTGCGCGGAGCGCCTCCGTGGCGTAGCCCTGGCCGCGGGCCTCGGGGACCAGGTCGTAGCCGATCTCGACGCGGCCCTCGGAGTCCGGGGTGCCGTGGAAGCCGATGCCGCCGACGGCGAGGCCGTCCTCGGTGCGGACGAGGGTGAAGACGCCGAACTCGGGGCGGTGGACGCCCGCTTCGTACGCCTTGACCAGGAAGCCGGCCGCCTCGCGGGTGCCCTCGTAGGGGGTGCCGCCGAGCCAGGTGAAGCCGCCGTCGCCGCCCAGGCGCAGGTCGCGGGCGGCGGCCGGGCGCAGGCCGGTGAGGGTGAGGCGTTCGGCGGGGATGACGAGGTTGTTGCGCCAGCGCCAGTTGTCCACCGCCGCGCGGCCCGCCAGTTCGCCCCGGCCGGTGGCCCACAGCAGGGTCGGCCAGGCTTCCGGGCCCGGCTGGACGTGCGGGAAGATGCAGGTCAGCACGGATTCGGCGAGGCTCTCGGCGGGCGTGTACTCCAGCCCGAGGCCCTGCGCCATGTCGTGGGTGTGCAGCAGCACTTCGGCCACGCCCATCGCCGCGAAGCCCTCGCGGTCGGCGCTGCGGAACGGGTACGGGTGGAAGGCCCGGTCGCCGGGCGCGGCCGTGTTCACCGCGGCGGCGAGCAGCGCGCCGGTGGTCTCCATGACGTGCAGCAGGCCGTCGTTGCCGGTGCCGTCCTCCAGGCGCATCTCGAAGGGCACGTACGCGTCCCGCGCGTGGCCGACGAGGTTGCCGGCATAGGCGAGGAGGCATTCGGCTACGTGCAGGGCGGTGACATGGCAGTCCCACTCCACGCTTCCGGCGCGAACGGCCGTCCAGTCGCGGTCGACCGCCGCGCGCAGTGTCGTCACGCAGCCGCGCACGGCCTCGGTCACCTGGTCCCCGCTCATCGCTCGCATGCGAGGAACCCTAGGGGTGCGCCCCGACTCAGGGCGACAGCATTTCCAGCTCTCCCGCGAGGTTCCAGCGGGCCGTCGCCTCCCAGTGCTCCGACCCGTAGGGGGTGTGGAACAGCCTTGGCAGCTGCAGGAGTTGGCGCAGTACTGCCGAACGCCCCTCGTGGAAGGCGTCGTTGGGCACGAAGTGGTACTCCTCGCGGATCTCGGCCGTGTAGGCGGCGTACGCGGACGGCGCCGAGGCGAGGATCGCCAGGTCGGCGTCGCACAGCACCTGGCCGTTGCGGTCGCCCTCGGCCGGGTCGTGGCCCACGGTGAGCCGGACCAGCCGGGCCACCTCCGCGACCTTCGCCTCCGGCACCCCGGCCTCGGTCAGCGCCCGCTCGGCCAGCCGCGCCGAGCGCTCCTCGTTCTCCGACCGGTCCGGCAGGTACACCGCGTCGTGGAACCAGGCCGCCAGCCGTACGAGGTCGGGGTCGTCGGCGTACTCCGCCAGCGCGTCGACCCGGTCGAGGACCGCCGTGAGGTGGGCGAGCGTGTGATAGCGCCGCTGCGGCTCCTCCCAGCGGGCGATCAGGTTCTCGGCGTACGGCGCCGGGTCCGGCCCCTCGCCCGGCGCGCGGGCGGCTTCGAGGGCGCGGGCGAAGCGGAGCCCGAGGTCTGCTGCGGTGTCTGCGTCGGCCATGTGTCCATTGTTCCGGTGATCGGGGGCGGGGCGTACCCTGGAATTGGACTAGACCTGTAGCCGCCGTCGGAATTGGGGTGCCATGAGCAAGCGTGCGGTCCTGGAGGTGATCGCTCTCGGGGTCGAGGACGCGGTCGCCGCCCAGGCGGGAGGCGCGGACCGGCTGGAACTGGTCACCGACATGGCGGCGGACGGGCTCAGCCCCGACCCCGCCGTGGTGGCCGCGATCCGGGCCGCCGTCGCGATCGACCTGCGCGTGATGCTGCGGCTGTCGGACGGGTTCGCGGCGGGCGACCTCGACCGGCTGACCGGCACGGCCGCCGAGCTGCGGGCGGCGGGCGCCGACCAGTTCGTGCTCGGCTTCCTCGACCCGGACGGGGACGTGGACCTCGCGGCGGTCGAGCGGGTCGTCGACGCGCTGGACGGCTGCCCGTGGACCTTCCACCGGGCCATCGACCGCGCCGCCGACCGCGACGCGCTGCGCAAGCGGCTCAGCGGGCTGCCGGGGCTGGACACCTTCCTCACGGCGGGTGCGGCGACGGGCGTGGACGAGGGGCTGGACACCCTGACGGTCGAGGCCGCGCACACCGGTACGCCGGGGTACGAGCCGCGCATCATGGTCGGCGGGGGCCTCCGGCTGGAGCACGTGCCGGAGTTGCGGTCCGCCGGTATCGACGCCTTCCACATCGGTGGGGCGGCCCGGCCGCAGGGGTGGGCGGGGCCGGTGTGTGCCGACGCCGTCGGGGTGTGGCGGGGGATGCTCGACGGGGAGTAGGCGGGGCGTGCCGGGAATGTTCCGGGCGGGCGGTTCGTTGGGCCTGCGCCCGTGCACACCGCTGTCGTTGGGAGCATCGTGTCCGAGACCACGCACACCGTCATCTCGCTGAGTACGCAGGCCGAGCGGCTGATCGAGCTGGGGGTGCACGAGATCGCGGGGCTCTCGGCCGCCGAGGTCCGGGCGGCCGCGGAGGGGGTCGGGGAGAGCGGTGACGGTGCCCTCCTCGCCGTCCACCCGGACCGCGCCCCCGCCTCCGTACTCGCGCCGCTGCTCCGGCGCCGGGACAAGGCCGGGTTCGTCGTCACCGACATGACCGACGTCGACCTCTTCGCGCCGATCGACGGCATCGACCTGCCGGACACCCCGCTGTACCTGGTCAGCGGCGTCGACCGGGGTGACGACATGGCCAACTGGAGCCCGGACGAGGCACTTCCGGCGCTCACCGCAGCGTCCCGTACGCCGCTGCTGCTGACCGAGGGCATCCACTGGGTGCTCCAGCGGCCGGACGTACTGGAGCGCAATCACTGCTTCATGACCATCGGCTCCCGGCTGCGCAAGCCCAAGGGCACGCTGGACGCCCGTACCCCGGCACTCTGGATCAGCAACGGCACCGGCCGGGACGGCCGCGAGCGGCGCGACGCTCCCAAGGTCGGCTGGTGCTGGGCGGGCAACCGGCACACCTGGCTGGGCTTCGCCTCGGGGTCGGGGCGGAGGGGGCTGGAGCCCTGGGGGAAGGTCCGGCGGTAGACGGCAGGGGCTGACAACCAGGGGGCGGGGGGTTCAGCGGATGGGGCGCAGGCAGCGGCCGATCATGTCCGCGCTGTCATCCGGGCTCGCGAGATAGTCGCCGACCGCGCAGCCGTTCGCGCCCGGGTCCATGACCCGGTACTGGGCGTCGTCGGAGCCGCAGGGCACGGTCTTCAGGTCCGGCTCGGTCCAGGTGCCGTCGTTGCGGGCGCAGGAGCCGGTCGTGAGGTTGGTCTTGCTCTCGCTCAGGCTGGGAACCAGACCGGGCGCCAGCCCCGCCAGCATCACCCCGGTCACGAGCGTCACCAGCATCCCCAGCACCCCCAGCGGAATCAACGCCAGCACCCCCGCCGGGCGTTGGAACACCGGCTTGCCGGGGTCCAGCGGGGGGCGCCAGCCGGGGGTGACCGGGGTCGGCATGCGGCGGATGTCCGACAGGGTGTTGAGGTTGGCCAGCAGGACGAAGGGGGTGATGACCACCGACAGCAGCCCCCACCAGCCCGTGATCAGGGTCTCGGCCTGCATCTCCCGGAACACCGACAGCGCGCAGGTCCGGCAGAACATGCCCTGCCGCTTCAGGGACCGCATGATCATGATCATGCCCTGATGCCCCCGCACCGTCACCGGCGCGGCGGGCCCGGCCCCGCAGAGTTGGCACCCCATGGGCACGGGCGCCTGCGGGTACCCGTAAGGGACCCCGGGTGCCATCGGGTACGGCTGTGAAGGCGGCGGGAAGCTCAACAGGTGACCCTTCGGCGGGACATGGCAGGGAACGGACTCAGCACCCTACCCAGCCGCTCAGCCCGTGAGCTGCTCGGGCAGTGGCCCGGTGTGCGCCACGATCAGCCCGGAGACCGCTCGGGTCAGTGCCACGTAGAGCCGCCGCAGGCCGGTGCGTTCGTCGGGCTCGCCGTCGACCACGGCGCGCGGCTCGTCCAGCACCACGTAGTCGTACTCCAGGCCCTTGGCGAGCGAGGCCGGGACCAGGGTCAGCCGGGTCTCCTCGGTGGTCTCCTCACCGGGCGCGAGGAAGCCGATCCCGGCGGCGGTCAGGGCCTCGGCGAGCGCGGACATCCGGGCGTCGGCGGCGATGAGACCGGTCGAACCCTCGTTGCCCAGCAACTCCTCACACGCGGCGACCACTTCGGCCACCCCGTCCACCGCGCGCACCTCGAAGAAGCCGGGATTCTCCCGGACGGAGGCGACCGGGGTGAGGCCGGGCGCGATATGGGGGAGCAGCCGGGAGGCGTACGTGATCACGTCCGTGGGGACGCGGAAACCGGCCGTCAGTTCCTCGATCACGCCTTCGCCCTTGCCCAGATGGGCCAGCGCCTCGTCCCAACTCCGGGTCGCCCAGGGGGTGGTGCCCTGCGCGAGGTCCCCGAGGACGGTCGCGCTGCCGGTGGTGCAGCGGCGGCCGACCGCGCGGTACTGCATGGGCGAGAGGTCCTGCGCCTCGTCCAGCACGACATGGCCCAGCGAGTGCGTGCGCTGGATCAGGTCGGCCGCCTCGTCGATCAACACCGCGTCCGCGGAAGACCACTTGGCCGACTTCACGCTGCGCACCGGCTTGGCCCAGAGCACGGCCTTCTGTTCGTCCTCGTCCAGGATTCCGGCCGCGTGCTCGGCGAGGAACTCCCCGTCGGACAGCAGCCGCAACACCAGCTTGGCCGGGTCGGCCGGCGGCCAGACGGCCTTCACGGCCGCCTTGACCGCGCTGTTGCGCGCGACCGCGTCCTGCACCCGGTCGTCCGGCGCCTCCCCGGCCCGCTCCATCTGCACCAGCACCGCGTGCGCGATCCGCTGCGGCAACGCCTCGCGGGCGGCGCCGTACCGGATCTCGCGTCCCAGCAATTCGCGGACGATCTCCTCCAGTTCGTACGCCGGGACCCGCCAGCGGCGCGAGCCGCGCACCACCATGATCGGCTCGGTGGGCATCGTCACCTGCGCGTACAGCGCCCGGCGCAGCACCTCGGCCATCCGGGCGTCACCCTTGAGCACGGCGGCCCGCGCCTCGTCCGTGCCGCGCACCTCCACATGGGCCACCAGATCGTCCACGGTGGCCTGCTGCACGCTCAACTCGCCAAGCGCGGGCAGCACTTGCTCGATGTAGTGGAGGAAGGACCGGTTCGGCCCGATGACCAGGGTGCCGGTACGGGCGAGCCGCTCCCGGTGCGCGTAGAGCAGATAGGCGACCCGGTGCAGACCGACCGCCGTCTTGCCCGTACCGGGACCTCCCTGCACGCACACGGTGCCGCCGAGCCCGCTGCGGACGATCTCGTCCTGCTCGGGCTGGATGGTGGCGACGATGTCCCGCATGGGGCCGACGCGCGGCCGCTCGATCTCCTGCTGGAGCAGCTTGCTGGTCGCCGCCGTCTCCGAGGGGTCCGACAGGTGCTCGTCCTCGTACGCGGTCAGCTCACCGCCGGTGTAGCCGAAGCGGCGGCGCAGTCCGACGTCCATCGGGTCCTTCCTGGACGCCCGGTAGAACGGCTGCGACACCGGGGCACGCCAGTCGATGACCATGGGGTCGCCGTCCGCGTCGTGCACATGCCGGCGCCCGATGTAGAACCGCTCGCCCTCCGCGCCCTCCGCCTGCTCGGACCCCGGCGCGTGCAGGTAGTCGAGCCGCCCGAAGAACAGCGGGGTGTCGCTGAGGTCGGCCAGCGCCTTGATCCGGTCGTCGATCTGGCGGGTCAGCACCTGTGCGTTGACCCAGTTCGCGGCGACGTCCTTGATGTCCAGCGCCTCCACGTCCTCCCGCATGGCGCGCAGGGCGGCCCGTGAGTCGGCCAGGTGGGTGCGTTCGCGGGTCAGGGGGGCGCGGGGGTCGTCGAGCGGGTCGGGCGCGGTCGCGGACAAGGGAGTGCCTCCGGTTGTACCTGCTGCGTGGTCACGAGGCCGGATACGGCCTGAAGGTGCCGTCCGGTTACCGGCCGGGCGGCGGCACTCCGAGGGGAGGCGGGCAAGAGCGGAGATTGTAGGCGGGGCGGGCGGGGCGAGGCCAATGAATATCCGGGCGCGTCCACATCAGGCCCCGCGTCACTCCGGAGCCGAACTGATGTGCTTGTGCGGCTGATCATGTAGGACGTACGTTCGCCGCCATGTCCATGACTCGCAGAAGTATCCTCCGGGGAATCGCCGCCGCACCGTTCGTCGGAGCGGCGAGCGCCATCCTCGCTCCCGCCACCGCGCACGCCGCCACCATCGACCCGGCGCAGTTCGCCCTCACCGCCCGTACGGGCAACTCCTACGGGGAGTTCGCCGACCTGAGCGCGGGCCTGGCGACCAAGCTGACCAAGGTCGACGCGACCGCCGTCCTCGCCGACACCAACCGCAAGGCCACCCGCCTCACCAGCGCCCCGGGCACGTCCCAGGCGTTCGAGGCCGGCTTCACCTGGGACAGCGGCGACCAGGCCGTCGACTACTGGATTCCGCAGGGCGTCACCACCAGCGCCGACGCCTACGGCAACGGCGTGTACCCCGACGGCGGCAGCAACAAGGCCGTCCTGGTCTCCTGGTACTTCGAGACCGACCCGGACGGCGACGGCACCGACGACTACCCCCTCGACAAGGGTCTGCGGCTGACCTTCGTCAACTACAACTCGGCCTCCGCGCCCACCTACCGCCACGTCCTGCTGGTCGAGCCGGTGAAGACCGCCACCGGCGAGTTCTCCTTCAACCCCATACGCAAGCACGCCGGCGGCATCCTCTGGTACGGCAACCTGCTGTACGTCGTCGACACCTACAAGGGCCTGCGGGTCTTCGACCTCAACACCCTCTTCCAGGTCGACACCACCCAGGTGGACTCCTGCGGCCTGGTCGACGGCACCTACTACGGCTACGGCTACTCGTACGTGCTCCCGCAGAGCGGCGCCTACGACAACTCCGGCAAGTACCTGCGCTACTCGGCGATCGGCCTCGACCGCGCCAGCACCCCGGACAGCCTGGTGGTGAGCGAGTACTCCGAGGACGGCGCCGTCGACTACTCGGGCACCTCGTGGACCGGTACGGGCGCGCCCACCACCACGCCGAAGGTCGTGCGCTGGGACCTCGACTACACCACCCGCTCGCTGTCCTCGGGCACGCCGAGCGAGGCGGTCACGGTCGCCCAGAAGAAGATCCAGGGCGTCGTCTCCCGCAACAGCAAGCACTACCTCTCGGTCAGCAACGGCCCCTCCGGCACGGGCGCCCTGCGCACCTTCACCTCGGGCGCCTCGACCGCGAGCACGGTGTGCAACCTGAACATCGGCTGCGAGGACCTCAGCTACCACACCAGCGGCGCCTCGGGCTGGTCGTTCGCCGAGTCGGTGATCTGGAACCTCAGTGAGTACGCGGGGAAGCGGTACGTGTACGCGGTGCACGCGGACGGCTCCTGAGCGCCTACCCCTAGGGGGTTTCGGCGACCGGGCGTAGGGGCGGGCTCCACCCTCGGGTGCAGAGGGATCGCTTTGAGAACCGACCCGTGGGTGTATTCCGGACTTATGCCGGAAGTCTCACCATGGAGACATGAGCGCAGCGACCATCCACCCCGCCCCACCCCGTCCGTCCGGAGCCACCGCGGTGGCCGGCGGCGACCACCACCACGTCCTGGGCGAGGCCCTGCGCGCGATCAAGGTCTACGCGCAGGCCGCCTTCGGCGTGGTCATACTCGGCGAGTACGGCGAGGAGGCGGGCGTCCACCGCAGATACGGGGACGCCCTCGGGGACCCATAGCCGGGTCCCGCTCCTGGCCTCAGTTCTCCTTCGACCCCTCCGCCAGGATCTCGTCGGCGTCGACGATCCGGTAGGCGTAGCCCTGCTCCGCCAGGAAGCGCTGGCGGTGGGCCGCGAAGTCCTGGTCGATCGTGTCGCGGGCGACGACCGAGTAGAAGTGCGCCCGGTGGCCGTCCGACTTGGGCCGCAGCACCCGGCCGAGCCGCTGGGCCTCCTCCTGCCGGGAGCCGAAGGTGCCGGACACCTGGACGGCGACCGTCGCCTCGGGCAGGTCGATGGAGAAGTTGGCGACCTTGGAGACGACCAGCACGCTGATCTCGCCCTCACGGAAGGCGTCGAAGAGCTTCTCCCGCTGGGCGTTGGAGGTCTCGCCCTTGATCACGGGCGCGTTCAGATGCTCGCCCAGCTCGTCCAACTGGTCGATGTACTGCCCGATCACGAGGATCTGCTGCCCGGCGAACCGGCGCACGATCGCCTCGGTGACCTTCCGCTTGGTCGCGGTGGTGGCACAGAAGCGGTACTTGTCCTCGGTCTCCGCGGTGGCGTAGGCGAGCCGCTCGGTGTCGGTGAGGTTGACGCGGACCTCGACGCAGTCGGCGGGCGCGATGTAGCCCTGCGCCTCGATCTCCTTCCACGGCGCGTCGAACCGCTTGGGCCCGATCAGGGAGAACACGTCGGACTCGCGGCCGTCCTCGCGCACCAGGGTCGCGGTCAGACCGAGGCGGCGGCGGGCCTGGAGATCGGCGGTGAACTTGAAGACGGGAGCGGGCAGCAGATGGACCTCGTCGTAGACGATCAGACCCCAGTCACGGGAGTCGAAGAGTTCGAGGTGCGGGTAGACGCCCTTCCGGCGGGTGGTCAGCACCTGATAGGTGGCGATGGTGACCGGCCGGATTTCCTTCTTGGTGCCGCTGTACTCGCCGATCTCGTCCTCGGTCAGCGAGGTCCGCTTCACCAGCTCGTGCTTCCACTGGCGCGCGGAGACGGTGTTGGTGACCAGGATCAGCGTGGTCGACCCGGCCTGCGCCATCGCCCCGGCGCCGACCAGCGTCTTGCCCGCACCGCAGGGCAGCACCACGACACCGCTGCCGCCGTGCCAGAAGTTCTCCACGGCCTGCTTCTGGTACGGGCGCAGCGCCCAGCCGTCCTCGCGCAGGTCGATCGGGTGCGCCTCGCCGTCCACGTATCCGGCGAGGTCCTCGGCGGGCCAGCCCAGCTTGAGCAGGGTCTGCTTGATCTGCCCCCGCTCGGAGGGGTGCACGGCCACGGTGTCCGGGTCGATCCGGTTGCCGACCAGCGGGGTGACCCGCTTGGAGCGCAGGATCTCCTCCAGCACCGGCCGGTCGGTGGTGGTGAGGACCAGCCCGTGCGCCGGGTGCTTGCTCAGGGTGAGCCGGCCGTACCGGTCCATGGTCTCGGCGATGTCGACGAGGAGGGCGTGCGGCACGGGATACCGGCTGTACTGCACCAGCGCGTCGACGACCTGCTCGGCGTCGTGCCCGGCGGCCCGCGCGTTCCACAGGCCGAGCGGGGTGAGCCGGTAGGTGTGGATGTGCTCCGGGGCCCGTTCCAGCTCCGCGAAGGGCGCGATGGCCCGACGGCACTCGTCGGCCCGCTCGTGGTCGACTTCCAGGAGCAGGGTCTTGTCGGACTGGACGATCAGCGGACCGTTCACGTGTGCCATCCTTCCGCGCGGCCAAACCTCCAGTGTGCCTGATGCGGACGCCGGAGGGCAGGTCCCGCGGTCAGTCCTCCGCCAGTTCGGCCACCCCGGTGATCCGGTGCAGGGGGTAGGTGCGGACCTCGTCGGCGGTGTGGTCGTAGGCGGTGACGAAGCCGCCCTCGACGCGGATGGGGGCGACGACGCGCTGGCTGGCGGCGCCGTCGGCGTTGACGTAGCCGATCCAGACGGCCTCGCCGGTCATGACGGCCGCCTGCATGGTGGCCAGGGTGTCGGCGGGGCTGGTGCGGGGGAGTTCGCCGCCGGCGGGCTGCGGGCCGGAAGCCTTGAGCGGGGTGGTGGCGGCCACGTCGCCGGCCCGGATGGCGCGGACGGCGGCCGCGAGCAGCACGGTGTCGGGCGTGGGCGGACCCTCCGGCACCGGCTCGGGCGCGGTGCGCGGCGGGGTGCGGTGGGCGTCGGCGCGGGTGATCAGCACATCGCCCTGGGCGGACTCGGCGGCGGGCGCGTAGCCCAGCGCGCGCAGGCCCTCCAGCAGGGTCGCCGGGTCGCAGGGCGCGGCCAGCACGGTCGGGGCGAGGCGGCGCAGCCGCAGGGCGGCGGCCCGCTTGTCGGCCATGATCTCGTTCAGCACGGAGTCGTCGTCGCAGCGGACGTACGCCGAGGCGACGCCCACCCGGAGGTGCCCGTGCCTGCGGGCCACGTCGTCGATGAGGTACGTGAGCGGCTGCGGTACCGGGGTGCGGGAGTGCTGGGCGAGGAAGGCGTGCAGGTCGGCGGCGGTCTGCCCGGCGTCCAGGGCACGTCGTACGGAGGCGGGGGTGAACCGGTACACGGTCGCGCCCCCCTTGGACTCCACGTCCGCGAGGACCCCGAGCGTCTCGGCGAGGGGGCGCAGCAGCGGGCCGGGGGCCACCGCGGTCAGGTCGGCCTGGAGCAGGACGTGGTCGAGGGGTTCGGGGAGGAGGGGTGCGAGCAGACCGACGGCGGTGGCCGTGGACTGGCCCGTGGCGGAGAGGGGGGAGTCCTCCGGCTCGGGGGCCGCGCCCAGCAGGGCCCGGCCGTGGCTGGAGAGGGCGCCCCGGCCGGTGACGCCGAGGAGTTCCGCCTCGCTCAGCGTCCAGCGGGCCAGCCGGATGCGGAGGTCCTCGGTGTCGCGCTGGGGGGCGCGCAGGGGACGTTCCCAGGTCAGCCGGGTCAGCACCGCCTCCGGCGTGGGTGCCACCCCTGCGGGGAGGTTGGCCAGCAGGGTCAGGACCCGGTGCCGTACCTCGGGGGCGGCCGAGCGGTCCAGGCCCGGGCCGAGTGCGGACAGGGCGCGGTCCTTGATGTCCCGGCCGCCGATCAGCCCGGCGGTGCGGGTCGCGGCGAGCCAGGCGGCGGCGAGGCGGCCCCAGCGTTCGGCGACGGGGCGTTCCAGCCAGGTGTCGTAGGCGGGGGTGGGGGCGTAGCGCTCGTCGGCCGCGCCGTCCGTGGCGAGCAGGCCGGCGGCGTAGGCCAGCTCGATCCAGAACGCGGCGAGCGGTTCGGGCGCGTCGAGGGCGACGGCGGTCCGCTTCAGGTCCCGCACGCTGAGCCCGCCCGCCCGGAGCACGGCCGGACCGCCCTGGTCCCAGTGCTTGAGCAGATCCTCGATGGTGGCGAGTGCGGTGTACGCCTGCCCGGCGGCCGTCGCGTCCACGATCCGCGGGCCGTGGGCCACGGCCGGTTCCACGGCGGGCGGCACCGGCTCGGGCACCCGGTGCGCCCGGCCGCCGCGCAGGTGCAGCGCGACCTCGCGGGGCAGTACGACCGTGCCGGGCGCGGTGGGCAGCAGCAGGCCCCGGTTGAGCAGCCAGCGCAGATGGGCGGCGGGGTCGGCGGTGACCTGGCCGTACGGCGGACCCCACATCAGCCGGGTCAGCACTTCGCGGGCGGCTTCCGGCGCGCCGGCGAGCAGCGCGTCCATCCGCTTCCGGTCGGTGAACAGACCGGTGAGCGCGGTGACGGCGGAGACCGGGTCGTGCGTGGAGGGCAGCCCCGCCGTGTTGACGATCTGCTGCACCCGCCCCGGCGACATGCCCGACGTCGCCTCCCGCACGGTCGGGCCGAGCCCGGTGGGGGAGGGGTGCTGGGCGGAGGGGGCGAGGAGTTCGCGGGCGGTGCGCACCAGGTGCAGCCGGTCGTCGTCGCCCCAGATCAGGGCCTGCCTGCGCAGCGCGGCGACCGTGTCGGGCAGCGCCTCGGTGACGGCCGGGTCGCCGTCGTCACCGGCCAGCAGCTCGTGCAGCGTGTCGTAGGTCGCCGGGTCCGGGGCGACGGCCAGCGCCTGCGCGGTCTGGAGGGCGAACCGGTCCAGGTGCTCCAGCGCGCGCAGCACCGAGGCACGGGTGCCCGCGCGGGTGGCGAGCTGGGTGAGATCGGTGGGGACGGGCGCGACGAGGTCGGGTCGGTCGCGCAGCAGCGCGGCCAGCGAGGCGTCGTCCCGCGCGCGGAGTGCCTCCGCCAGGGACCGGGGGGTTGAAGATGCCTCGGGGCTCATCTGACCCACGTTAGCGGCTGGGGCAAGCGGCGGCCGAGGGTCCCGGGGGACCGCTCCGCCCGCGTGGGCCGATTGGTGGCGGTCTGCGCTACCTTCCTCCACGGGGTTCCACCGCCGTCGCCCCGGAGGGGTTTCCGTTGGGGATCGAGAGCGACCAGGTCGTCTACGAGTATCTGAGCCGTGTCGGGGACGTGGCGCAGCAGCGGCAGTTGCCGTCGTCCACGCGCATGCGGCTGGTGTCCGAGCTGCGCAACGAGATCGACCGGCACCGGGCCCGGGCGACGGTGGACAGCCCGGCCGCCGTGCGCCGCATCCTGGAGCAGCTCGGCAGCCCGGACGACGTGGTGCGGTCGGCGGGCGGGAAGGGCCCGGCGCCGCAGCCGCCGCCCACCGCCGTGCCCGTGCAGCCGGAGCCGGAGAAGCCGGAGCGGAGGCCCAGGGGGCTCAAGGGGCTGCGCGCCGCCGTGCCCCGGCCGCGCCCGGCCGAGCCGGGGCCCTCCGTACCGGCCGACGCGCCCTCCCCGCCGCATCTCGCGTCCGCCGACGAACTCGGCGAGTCGCTGACCCGGCCCGACTGGTGGCGGGTGGCGGACGGGCCGTTCGGCGCGGCGGCCGCGGACTCGGTGCCGGGGTTCGTCGGCGGGGTGGAGATCCCGGAGATGCTGCGGCGGCCCCCGAGGGAGACGCCGAAGGAGACCCCGGAGGAGGCGCGGCCGAAGGAGGCCGTGGCGGAGCCCGTCGAGGTGGTCCCGCGCTCCCGGTTCCGGCGTTTCGTCCCGCTCCCCTCGGCCGGCTGGACCAACCCGCTCCTGGTGCTGGGCGCCGCCGCGCTGCTGGCCGGGGCGGTGCTGGGCAACTGGTACGCGCTGCTCCTCGGCTGGCTCATCGCCTACGGCTCCCGCCGGCTGACCCCGGCCGAGACCAAGTGGGCGGTGCTGGTGCTGCCCGCGCTCGCCCTCGCGGCCGGGGTGGGCTACCTGTGGGGGCGCGACACCGGGCACTGGGGGACTCCGGTCGCCGACGGGCACATGAGCGACGCGCTGGCCGAGACCTGGCCGTGGGTGGTGCGGGGGGCGGCGGTGAGTTCGGCGCTGTTCCTGCTCTGGCGCTCGCAGCGGAGGCGGTAGCGGGACCCGGCCCGTCTCCTCGCGACCCCGGCCGGGCACAATGGCGGTCATGCCTGTCGTGTCCCCTGCGTATGCGCCCACCGTCGGCTTCGACCTCGACATGACGCTCATCGACTCGCGGCCCGGCATCCGGGCCTGCTATCTCGCGCTGTCGGAGCGGACCGGGGTGTACGTGGACGCCGACCTGGTGGTGACGCGGCTCGGTCCGCCGCTCGCGGAGGAACTGGTGAACTGGTTCCCGGCCGCCGACGTCCCCGCCGCGGCCGACCTGTACCGGGCGATGTACCCCGAGTACGCCATCACCCCCACCCCCGCCCTGACCGGCGCCCGCGAGGCCATCGCCGCCGTCCGCGCCGCCGGGGGCCGCACCCTGGTCGTCACCGCCAAGTACGAGCCCAACGCCAAGCTCCACCTGGCCCACCTCGGCATGGAACCGGACGTCGTGGTCGGCGACCTCTGGGCCGAGGACAAGGCCCGCGCCCTCCGCGAACACGGCGCGCACGTCTACGTCGGCGACCACACCGGCGACGTCCGGGGCGCCCGCGCCGCCGAGGCCCTCTCGGTGGCGGTGGCCACGGGCCCGTGCAGCCCGGAGGAACTCCGCGCGGCCGGCGCCGACGTGGTCCTCCCGGACCTGACCACTTTCCCGACCTGGCTGGACACCCACGTGACGTCGGCCTAGCGCCGCCGGACGATGCCCCGCGGCACCGGAACGCATCATCGACCACGCGTCGACCCGCAGCCGGGGGTACGTCGGCCGTGCCGACCCGAGGGGCGCGGGGAACTGCGCGACCGGCCATGACGGCCGTCAGCCGGCCGATGCCCGCGGACCTGTCGCCGACCTCAGCGGCCGGCGCTCCGCGCGCCCAGAGACACAGCCAAGGCCAGCGCCTAGCGCCCCCGTGCCTGTCGTCGGCCCGCCGCCACCGAGCGGAGTACGCCCGCTCCCGCGACCAGGAAGCCGACCGCCATCAGCATGCTCAGGCCGAACATGTAGGTGGGGAACGGGTGGGTGCCGAGGAGGAGCGGGGCGACCGTGACGAGGGTGGCCACGGCGCCGAGGAAGAAGACGATGACGCCGGCGCGGATCAGTCCGTCACCGGGCCCGGCGGAATTCGTTTGGGTTTTGTCACGCACCGGACCAGGGTAGTTCCCAGCGCGAGAGAACAACCGGGGAGCACCTTGTCACCCGCCCGAAGACCATTAGCCTTGGTGTCGGCGGGTCATGGTCGACCCGCCACAGTGCTACACAGAGCCGTTTCCGAGCTTTTTCCGACGAGTACGAGGACGAGGACAGACGTGCCCACCGGCAAGGTCAAGTGGTTCAACAGCGAGAAGGGCTTCGGCTTCCTCTCCCGCGACGACGGCGGCGACGTCTTCGTCCATTCCTCGGTCCTGCCCGCCGGCGTCGAGGCGCTCAAGCCGGGACAGCGCGTGGAGTTCGGCGTCGTGGCCGGCCAGCGCGGTGACCAGGCGCTCTCCGTGACCGTGCTCGACCCGACCCCGTCCGTGGCGGCCGCCCAGCGCAAGAAGCCCGACGAGCTGGCCTCGATCGTGCAGGACCTCACCACCCTACTGGAGAACATCACGCCGATGCTGGAGAAGGGCCGCTACCCCGAGCGCACCTCGGGCAAGAAGATCGCCGGCCTCCTCCGCGCCGTCGCGGACCAGCTCGACGTCTGACCAGCCCCTTAAGGGAACGCCAGCGCCTTCGGGCCGAGGGCCGGTACGAGGCCCTCGGCCGCCGCGCGCGTCAGCAGGCCCCGGATCGCCGCGTACCCGTCCTCGCCGAGGTCGGCGGTGAACTCGTTGACGTACAGCCCGATGTGCTGGTCGGCGACGGCCGGGTCCATCTCCTGGGCGTGCTCCATGACGTAGGCGCGCGACGCCTCCGGGTCGTCCCAGGCGGCCCGGACCGAGGTCCGGAAGGCGTCCGCGAGCCGCTGAAGGGTCTCGGCGCCCAGCGACCGCTTGGCGATGATCGCCCCGAGCGGGATCGGCAGCCCCGTGGTCCGCTCCCAGTGCTCGCCCATGTCCGCGAGCTTGTGCAGCCCGTACTCCTGGTAGGTGAAGCGGGCCTCGTGGATGACGAGCCCGGCGTCCACCTTGCCGTCCCGCACGGCCGGCATGATCTCGTGGAACGGCATCACCACGATCTCCCCGACCCCGTCCGGCAGCGTGTCCGCGGCCCAGAGCCGGAACAGCAGGTACGCCGTCGAGCGCTCGCTCGGCACCGCCACCGTGCGCCCGGTCAGGTCGGCGTCCGCCTCCCGCGTCAGCACCAGCGGCCCGCAGCCCCGGCCCAGCGCGCCGCCGCAGGGCAGCAGGGCGTACTCGTCGAGGACGTACGGCAGCACGGCGTACGACACCTTCAGCACGTCGAACTCGCCGCGCTCGGCCATGCCGTTGGTGATGTCGATGTCCGCGAAGGTCACGTCCAGGGCGGGGGCGCCGGGGACGCGGCCGTGGGCGACGGCGTCGAAGACGAAGGTGTCGTTGGGGCAGGGCGAGTACGCGATCTGCAGGGGCTCAGTCGTCATGCGTGTTCCAACTCTCCAGTGCGGGCGCGAGCTTCCCGAAGGCCCCGGTGAGGGCGCCGAGCGCGTCGCCGATGCGCCAGGCGGCGCGGTCGCGGGGGCCGACCGGGTTGGACACCGCGCGGATCTCCAGCACCGGCACGCCGTGCGCGGCGGCCGCCTCGGCGACTCCGAACCCCTCCATGCCCTCGGCCAGCGCGCCGGGGTGCCGCTCGCGCAGGGCGGCGGCACGGGTGGCGGTGCCGGTCACGGTGGAGACGGTCAGCACGGTGCCGGGGCGGGCGCCGGTGGCCTCGACGACTCCCCGTACGAGTGAATTCGGCGGCAGATGGGTGACGGTGCCGAAGCCGAGGTCGGTGACCGGCAGGAAGCCGTCCGGGGTCTCGGCGCCCAGGTCCGCCGCGGTGATCGCGTCGGCGACGACCAGCGAGCCGACGGGTGCCTCTGGCTGGAAACCGCCCCCGATCCCGGCCGAGACGACCAGACCGTAGGGGGTGCCCGTAAGGGCGGCGGCGGTCAGCGCGGTGGCGGTGGAGGCGGCGGCGAGGGCGGGGCCCACACCGGCGGCCAGCAGGTCGCAGGCGCCGTCCGTCCGCAGCAGCGTCGCGCCCGGCAGCCGTACCTCTTCGGCCGTGCCCGGAAACGCCCGTGCCACCGCGTCCCGTTCGGCCGGGACGGCGGTGGCGACGAGGACGCGCGTACGGGCGTTCACGGGACCGGAAGCCTCCGTCAGGAGGTCGCCTTCTTGAGCTTGTAGCTCCACAGACCCTTGGCCGACGAACCGGTGCCCATCTGGATGGACAGCGTGTTGGTGTTGCCCTGGGTGCCGTACTGCGCGTTGAAGAACGCGCTGCCGGGGATGGTGCTGTACGTCTTCTTGCTGACGTCGGTGAACTGGCGGCCGTTGACCAGCAGCACCCAGCCCGCGTCCGCGATCTTCGGGTCGACGCCGACACGGACCGTGTCGCCGTCCGGGTCCACCGAGATCGTCTTCTCGTCACCGGCCTTCTTCGCGCACTCCGCGAGGGACTTGGCGGTCAGCGTCTTGTCGCCGTTGTAGCAGAGCGCCTCGGAACTGACCGAGCTGTCCCCGACGGTGACCGTGGAGACGGGCGTCGGCTTGTCACAGGCCGAAAGAACGAGCAGTCCGGCAGAAACGGCACCGGCGGCGGCGAGCGCCCGGCGGCGTCGCGGGGCGGATTGCAGCGAGGTCATGCCCGAAGGCTATCGGGCACACCTCGCGGGGCGTCCACGTGGGGTACGACACGTCCGCTCCGTCAGGCGACACGCGGCCGCGTCCGCCCCCCGTGCCGCGCCGCCGCCAGCAGCCCCCGCAGCGTGGTCAGCCAGCCCAGAGCCACCAGCGCGGCGGCCACGGCCAGGCCGAACGCGCCGTTGAGGGGCATGACGATGCCTACCGCGCCGCCGAAGACCCAGGCCATCTGGAGGATGGTCTCGGAGCGGGCGAAGGCGGAGGTGCGGACGGCTTCGGGGACGTCGCGCTGGATCAGGGCGTCCAGGGACAGCTTGCCGAGGGCCTGGGCGAAACCGGCGACGGCGGCGAGGCAGGCCACCAGGACGGCGCCGAAGAACACCGCGGCCACCACGGCGGCGCCGAGGGCGACGGCGACCACGGTCACGATGATGATCTCGGGCGCCTTGGACCGCAGCCACGCCCCCACCGCCGTACCCAGCGCGTTGCCCGCGCCCGCCGCCACGCCGACGATGCCCAGCGAGACGGCCGCGCTCTCCCCGGTCAGCGGGTGCTCGCGCAGCAGGAACGCCAGGAAGAAGATCAGGAAGCCGGAGAGGCAGCGCAGCGCCGCGTTGGCGCCCAGCGCGTGGGTCACGGCGGGCCCGACCGTCCGCAGCCCCGGCCGCTTGCCCAGTTGCCGCCGCTGCGGCCCGTGCAGATGCCGTTCGTCCGCCGCCAGCAGCGCCACGTCCTCGCCCTTGGCCGAGTCCACCGTGCGGGGCAGCGAGAAGGACAGGAACGTACCCGCGACGAAGATCACGAACGCGCCGTACAGCGGCCAGGGGTCCCCGACCATCTGGAGCCCCGCCCCGATCGGCGCCGCCACCCCGGTGGCCAGCAGGCCGGCCAGCGTGACCCGTGAGTTGGCCTTGACCAGGGAGAACGCCGGCGGCAGCAGCCGGGGCACGACCGCGCTGCGCACCACCCCGTACGCCTTGGACGCCACCAGCACCCCGAGCGCGGCCGGATACAGCTCGAGCCCGCCGCTCGCCACCGCCCCCGACAGCACCAGCGCGAGCAGCGCGCGGGCCAGCATCGCCCCGGCCATCGCGGCCCGCCGCCCGTGCGGGAGCCGGTCCAGCAGCGGGCCGATGACGGGGGCGAGGACGGTGAAGGGCGCCATCGTGATGGCGAGATAGAGCGCGACCCGGCCACGGGCCTCGTCGGTCGGCACCGAGAAGAAGACCGTGGAGGCCAGCGCCACGGTGATCATGACGTCCCCGGCACCGTTCACCGCGTGCAGCTCGATCAGCTTGCCGAGCCCCGACTCGCCCGCCCCGTGCGCGTGCGTGACCTTCCGGATGCCCCGTGCCGTGCCGGTCACCGGCAGGTAGAGGGCACGGCCGACGGAGCGGACGGCACCGCCGACGCGGCTCGAACCGCCGCCACCGCGCCCCCGGTCCGTGGCTGTCACGTGCTTCATAGTGCCCCGAGTGGCCGTCCGATAGGCGGTTTGCGGCCAAGCGAGTCGATGCGGACCTGTGAAGATCCACCTGTCCGGAACCCGCCGGGTGGCCGTGGACTGTCCCCCACCATGGGCGACGGGGTAGCGTGCGTATCTCAGCCATAACGCAGAATGGATGGCAGAGGTGCGCCCGCGCGTGTTCGGACGCGGACGTCGATGCGGCCCACAGGTCCGCTCCGTCCGCGCCACCGCCGGAGTGCATCCGCACTCGTAGACGGCGTAGGAGAGAAGCGATACCTGTGAGCGCAGCGACCACGCGAAGCCGCACCCCTGACCGCCTGTGCGCCGAGGCGATCGACCTCGCGCGCACCGCAGCGGAGGAAGCGGCCGCTCCTGGTGTCGTCGGTGAACATATCGGCGTGGTGTCGGAGGGTGACCGGGTCGTCACCCACTTCTTCGAGTGCACGGAACCGGGCTACCGGGGCTGGCGTTGGGCCGCCACCGTCGCCCGCGCCTCCCGCGCCAAGATCGTCACCCTGGACGAAGTCGTGCTGCTGCCCGGCCGCGACGCCCTCCTCGCCCCCGAGTGGGTGCCGTGGAGCGAGCGGCTGCGCCCCGGCGACCTCGGCCCCGGCGACCTCCTGCCCACCGACGAGGAGGACCTGCGCCTGGAGCCCGGCTTCTCCGGCGAGGAGGAGCCGCCGCCGAACTCCGCGCTGGCCGAGGGCCTGAGCGAGGTGGCCGAGCGCGAGGACGCCGAGGTCACCCCCGGCAGCCCCGCCGCCCAGGCCGGCCCGCCCGCGCGCGGCTCGATCACCTCCGTCGCCGAGGAACTGGGCATGCGCCGCGCCCGCGTGCTGTCCCGCTACGGCCTGCATGTCGCCGCCGACCGCTGGGAGGAGGCGTTCGGCCCGAAGACCGCGATGGCCCAGGCCGCCCCCGCCACCTGCGCGACCTGCGGTTTCCTCGCCCCGATCGGAGGCTCGCTGGGCCAGGCGTTCGGCGTCTGCGGCAACGAGTTCTCCCCGGCCGACGGCCACGTGGTCTCCCTCGCCTACGGCTGCGGCGCCCACTCCGAGGCCGCCGTCATGCCGACCCCGCCCCGCCCGCCGCTGCCCGTGGTGGACGAGACCCGGCTCGACCCCTTCCCGCTCCGCCCCGCCGCCGACTCCGGCTCGGTCCCGGCCGACGGCGACGACGAAGCGGCGGAACTGGGCCACTCGTAACGGACGACGGGCACGCCCGCCCGCGCGTACGCCGCGAAGGACGGACCGTCAGGTCGCTGTACCTTCGAACTCACGTCGATGATGGAGAGTGAACGTGAGCAAGTACGTGCGGCCGGCGGCCGAGGGCGCCGACCCCTTCGGCACCGCCCGTCTCCGCCGCGGTGTCCTCGACGCCTGGGCCACCAGCCCCGCCCGGTTCCGTGAGGACGCCAACGCCGAGGAGGACCTGGTCCTCGGCGGCTACCGGGACCGGCTCGTGGTGGAGCTGGCCCAGAACGCCGCCGACGCCGCCGCCCGCGCGGACACGCCCGGACGGCTCCGGCTCACCCTCCGCGACGGCGTGCTGATCGCAGCCAACACCGGCGCGCCCCTGGACGCCGCCGGGGTCGAGTCACTGTCCACCCTGCGCGCCTCCGCCAAGCGGGAGCGGTACGACGAGCACGCCACCGTCGGCCGGTTCGGCGTCGGCTTCGCCGCCGTGCTCTCCGTGACCGACGAGCCCGCGCTGGTCGGCCGGCACGGCGGGGTCCGCTGGTCCCTCGCCGAGGCCCGCGAGCTGACCGCGGAGACGGCCCGGCACAGCCCCGGCCTCGGCGACGAGGTGCGCCGCCGCGACGGCCACGTCCCGCTGCTGCGGCTGCCGTTCGCCGCCGAGGGCACCGCGCCGGACCCGTACGACACCGCCGTCATCCTGCCGCTGCGCGACGCGGCCGCCGCCTCCCTGGCCGAGCGGCTGCTCGACGCCGTGGACGACGCGCTGCTGCTCGCCCTGCCCGGCCTCGAAGAGGTCGTCATCGAGGTGGAGGGGCGCGAGCCGCGCACCCTGCGCCGCAGCGTCGAGGACGCCGTCACCGTCGTGGAGGACTCCCGCGACGGCACCACCCGCTGGCGCACCGTCGTCGCCCACGGCCCCCTCGACGCCGCCCTCCTCGCGGACCGCCCGGTCGAGGAACGGCTGCGCCCGCACTGGTCGGTCACCTGGGCGGTGCCCGAGGACGGCGAGGGCCGCCCGGTGCGCCCCCGCACCGCGCCCGTGCTGCACGCGCCCACCCCCAGCGACGAGCCCCTCGGCTTCCCGGGCGTGCTCATCGCGTCCTTCCCGCTGGACACCACCCGCCGGCATGCCGCGCCCGGCCCGCTCACCGACTTCCTGGTGGAGCGCGCGGCCGACGCCTACACCGAACTCCTCGCCGGCTGGCGCCCGGTGACGGAGGGCGCCATCGACCTCGTCCCCGGCCCGCTCGGCAAGGGTGAGCTGGACGGCACGCTCCGCCAGGCCGTGCTGGACCGGCTGCCGCGCATCGCCTTCCTGCCCCCGGCGCTGCCCCCGCAGGGCGACGACGAGCTGCCCGAGGCGCTGCGCCCGAGGGACGCCGAGATCGTGGAGGGCGCGGGCGCGGCCACCGTGCGCGTCCTCGCCGAGGTGCTGCCGACCCTGCTGCCCGCGGGCCTGGAGCGCCGCCCGGAGCTGCGCGCGCTCGGCGTGGCCCGGCTGCCGCTGGCCGACGCCGTGGACCGGCTGGCCGGTCTGGAGAAGGAGCCCGAGTGGTGGTGGCGGCTCTACGACAGCCTCGCCGGGGTCGACCCCGAGCGGCTGTCCGGGCTGCCCGTACCGCTCGCCGGGACCGGCCGGACCACCATCGGCCCCCGCCAGGTGCTGCTGCCCGCCCCGGACGCCACCGCGCCGGACGCCGAGGTGCTGGGCCGGCTCGGCCTGAAGATGGCCCACGCGGACGCCGCCCACCCGCTGCTGGAGAAGCTCGGCGCGCTGCCCGCCACCCCGCGCGCGGTGCTCACCACCCCGCAGGTCCGCGCCGCCGTCGCCGCCTCCCTGGACGACGACGGCGGGGCGATGTGGGAGGAGGACGCCCCGGACGCCGAGGAACTCGCGGACACCGTCCTGGCGTTGGTGCGGGACGCGGGCCTGGAGCCCGGTGACGAGCCCTGGCTCGGCGCGCTCGCCCTGCCCGACGAGGACGGCGAGCTCGCCCCTGCCGGTGAACTGGTCCTGCCCGGCAGCCCGTTCGCCCGGGTGATCCGCGAGGGCGAACTCGCCGCCGTCGACGCCGACCTGGCCGAGAGGTGGGGCGGGCAGCCGCTCGCCGCCTGCGGGGTGCTGGCCGACTTCGCGCTGGTCCGCGCCACCGACGTGGTCCTCGACCCGGACGAACTGGAGCCCCGCGACAGCGACTTCGCCGAACCCGACGACGCCGGTCTGCTGGACGCCGTCGACGTGTGGTCCGAGGACATCCTCGACCGCTTCCCCGACAGCCCGGTACCGCCCGTCGCCACCGAACTCGTCGCCGTGCGCGACCTGGACCTGGTGGACGACGACCGCTGGCCCGAGGCGCTCGCCCTGCTGGCCCAGCCGCCGCTGCGCGACGCCCTCGTCCAGCCGGTCCGCGTCCTCCTCCCGGACGGCACCCACGAGGTCGTACGCCCCTACACCGCCTGGTGGCTGCGCGGGCACCCGGTGCTCGACGGCCGCCGCCCGGCGGGCCTGCTGGCCTCCGGAGGCGACCCGCTGCTGCGCGGCCTGTACGACGAGGCGGACGCCACCGGCTTCCACGACGAGCAGGTGCTCCGGGCTCTCGGGGTACGCACCTCGGTGGCCGCGCTGCTGGACGAGCCCGGCGGTGCCGCCGAACTCCTCGACCGGCTCGCGGACCCCGACCGGCCGGTCAGCCCGGTCCAACTGCACGGGCTCTACAGCTCGTTGGCCGACCTGGACCCGGAGCAGGTGACCCTCCCCGACGAGCTGCGGGCGGTGCGCGACGGGCGGGTCGTCGTGGTGGACGCGCGGGACGCGGTGGTCGTCGACTCGCCCGACCTGCTGCCCTTCACCTCCGGAGTACCGCTGCTTCCGGTACGGCCGTCCCTGGCCGCCTCGTTGGCCGAGCTGTTCCAGGTGCGGCGGCTGAGCGAGTCCGTCACCGGCGCGGTGGACTCCCAGGGCGCCGAGCACGAAGTCCCCGAGCCGGTAAGGGCGTTGCTCGGGGCGGGCACCCCGGCCGGCTATGTCGAGCACGACGAACTCGTCGTGGACGGCGTCGAGATCGACTGGCGTCTCACCGACGACGGCGTCCTGCACGCGGCCACCCTGGAAGGCGTCGCCGCCGGCCTCGCCTGGGCCTCCGGCCAGTGGCCCCGCCGCTTCGAGGTGGCCGCACTCCTGGAGGACCCGTCCCGCACGCAGGAACTGGCACGGGACCGCTGGTTCGACTGAAGTCCCTTGCTTGAGGTGCGGCTTCACGAATTGGTCGCAGAATCTTCGAGTTTCGTACAACCGTCCCCTCGGATCGCACGTCTGATCGTGTGAGCTAACAGGCTCACACGATCATTCGGGCCCCAGCACGCCGGTCCGCCCCGTCGGGCGCAGCGGTCACCCGGGCCCCTTTACGCAGGGGAACGCACATGCGCACTCGTGCCACCGTGGCAGCCGCGACCGGCGCCCTGGCCCTCTCTGCCTTCGCCGTGCCTGCCGCCCACGCCGCCGGTCACCCCGCGGCTCCCTCCGAGGCGTCGGCCGCGAGCAAGGTCCTGCACGCCTCCCACGGCGTCAAGGGCTTCGGCGTCAAGTCCAAGGGCACGCCCTACACCATGGACGTCACCTTCTCGAAGGTGAACGTCAAGAGCGGCAAGAACATCGTGGTCGGCACCACCAACGTGGTCCGGGTCCCGGTGTCCTACACGCTGACGCACGGCGTGGACGTCGACATCGACGCCCCCGACTTCGTCACGGGCCTCGCGCTGTACCGGGGTGCGGAGTTCGACTACGCCGACAACGAGATCGACAGCGACGAGGCCGTCTGCACCGCGTCGTCGGCGACCGTCGCGTCCTGCAAGGCCACCATCGAGATCGACCCGATCTTCCTCTTCAACGAGGACGCGGCCACCTGGAAGACCGCGGCCTTCGCCGTCGCCTTCAACGGCGAGGACCCGTTCGACCCGCAGGACCTGAGCAAGATCGGCGTCGCGGTCAAGGACAAGGCCGCCTCGAACAAGCTCCAGCGGTACTCCCGTCAGACGGTCAACGCCTCCCCGGAGCCGGTCAAGAAGGGCAAGACCATCACGGTCACCGGCGCCCTGACGCGCGCGAACTGGGACGACTCCCGCTACCACGGCTACACCCAGCAGTCCGTGAAGCTTCAGTTCAAGAAGAAGGGCGCCAGCGCCTACACCACGCTGAAGACCGTCAAGACGGACTCGAAGGGCAACCTGAAGACCACCGTCAAGGCGTCCGTCGACGGCTACTTCCGCTACAGCTTCGCCGGCACCTCGACCACCCCGGCGGTCGACTCGACCGCCGACTTCGTCGACGTGAAGTAATCCGGGAGTAATCCGCAAGAGGTGAGCGGGCGGGGCCCTTGACCAGGCAATGAGTGGGCAAATTCAGGTCAAGGAACGCCCCGCCCGTACAACCAGCAAGGCCCCTCACGGATCTGATCACCCGAGTCGACCGACTCACCGATCACTTCTCCCCCAGAGGGAACCGCACATGCGCATACGTGCCACCGTGGCCGCCGTCACCGGCGCCCTGGCTCTCTCGGCCTTCGCCGTTCCGGCCGCGCACGCCGCCCCGGCCACGCCGTACACGATGAACGTCAGCTTCTCGAACCTGAAGATCGCCTCGTCGATCAAGGTCGGCACCACCAACGCGGTCAGCGCGACCTACTCGTACACGCTGACCCACGGCGCGGACGTCCAGGCGACCGCCGCCGACTTCTACAGCGACGCCTACCTGTACCGGGGCTCCCTGGACGACCCGACCGCCACGGTCGAGGGCGACGACTTCGCCACCTGCAAGGTCGCCACGAGCACCACGCTCACCTGCACCGGCACCATCGACCTCTACCCGGCCGACGGCGACCTCACCGCCTCCGACGCCGGCAAGTGGTCGGTGGCCGCCGAGGCGACCGCCTTCAACGGGCAGAACCCCTCCAGCCCCGACTACAGCAAGGTCGGCTTCAAGGACCAGGGCGGCCTGGCCACCACCAGCCTGCTGCGCTACTCCAAGCTCACCACCAACGCCGCCCCGGAGCCGGTGGTGAAGGGCAAGACCATCACGGTCACCGGCACCCTGACCCGCGCGAGCTGGGACTACAACAAGTACTACGGCTACGGGGCGCAGTCGGTGAAGCTGCAGTTCGCCCCGAAGGGCTCCAGCACCTACACCACGCTGAAGACCGTCACGACGGACTACTACGGCAAGCTGAAGACCACCGTCACCGCCTCGGTCGACGGCTCCTACCGCTACGTCTACGCGGGCGTCTCCACCACGGCCGCCGTCACCTCCGCGGCCGACGCGGTCGACGTGCAGTAACCCTCACACCGGGAAGCGGCGGCCGACCCATCTCCACACGAGTTCCAGGGCGGCCGCCGCCACCACCGCCACTCCGACCGCCGTCCACGGCATGGTGTTGCCGACCAGGCGCAGGGCGAAGAAGTCCTGGAGCCAGGGGACGGTCAGGACGAAGAGGAAGGCGACGCCCATCGCGGCCACCAGGGCCAGCCGCCACCAGGTGTAGGGGCGGGCGATGATGGCGAGGACCCACATCGATATCAGGAACAGGGTCAGGGTGGCCGCGCTGGTCTCGGCGGACAGCGCGCCCGCGCCCGTGTAGTGGTGCCGGGCCAGCAGATACGTCACGAAGGTCGCCACCCCGGCCAGCAGCCCGCCCGGTACCGAGTACCGCATCACCCGGCGCACGAAGTGCGGCCGCGCCCGCTCCTTGTTCGGCGCCAGCGCCAGGAAGAACGCCGGGACGCCGATGGTCAGCGTGGACAGCAGTGTCAGATGCCGGGGCAGGAACGGGTACTCCACCTGCCAGCACACCACCAGCAGCGCCAGCAGCACCGAGTACACCGTCTTCACCAGGAACAGCGTCGCCACCCGCGTGATGTTGCCGATCACCCGGCGGCCCTCCGCCACCACCGACGGCAGCGTGGCGAAGCTGTTGTTCAGCAGCACGATCTGTGCCACCGCGCGCGTGGCCTCCGAACCCGAACCCATCGAGACGCCGATGTCGGCGTCCTTCAGGGCCAGTACGTCGTTCACCCCGTCACCGGTCATCGCCACGATGCGCCCCTCCGACTGGAGCGCGCCGACCATCTCCCGCTTCTGCTGCGGGGTGACCCGCCCGAACACGGTGGCCCGGTCCACCGCCTTGGCCAGGTCGGCCGGGTCGGCGGGCAGCCGACGCGCGTCCACCGCCCTGCCCGTAAGGCCCAGCTTGTGCGCGACCGCGGCGACCGACACCGCGTTGTCCCCGGAGATCACCTTGGCCTGGACGTCCTGGTCGGCGAAGTAGCGCAGGGTCTCCGCCGCGTCCGGGCGCAGCCGTTGCTCCAGCACCACCAGGGCCACGGGCCGGGCCCCGCGCGCCGGGTCGGGACCGTCCAGGTCACGGGCGGCGCGGGCCAGCAGCAGCACCCGTAGGCCCTGTTCGTTCAGCCGGCCGGTCTCCGCCAGCGCGGGGTCGTCGGGGGCCAGCAGCACATCGGGGGCGCCCAGCAGCCAGCCGGTGACCTTCCCGTCGCCCTCCTCGAACGCGGCCCCGCTGTACTTGCGGGCCGAGGAGAACGGCAGCGTGCTCACCGGGCGCCGGCCCGCGCCGTGGCCGTCCGGATAGGCGTCGATGATGGCCTTGAGCGAGGCGTTGGGACGCGGATCGGACGCCCCGAGCGCGGCCAGCACCTCCCGCACCCGGCCCTCGTCCGCCCCGTTCAGCGGTTTCAGGCCGGTCACGTCCATGCCGCCCTCGGTGAGCGTGCCGGTCTTGTCCAGGCAGACGGTGTCCACCCGGGCCAGGCCCTCGATCGCGGGCAGCTCCTGCACCAGGCACTGCTTGCGCCCGAGCCGGATCACCCCGATGGCGAAGGCCACCGAGGTCAGCAGCACCAGCCCCTCCGGCACCATCGGGATGATCCCGCCGATGGTCCGGGCCACCGAGCCCTTGAAGTCGTTGCTCTTCACCACGAGCTGGGTGACGATCAGGCCGAGCGCCGCCGGGACCATCATCCAGGTCACGTACTTCAGGATCGTGGAGATCCCGGACCGCAGCTCGGAGTGGACCAGGGTGAACCGGGACGCCTCCTCGGCCAGTTGGGCCGCGTACGCCTCCCGGCCCACCTTGGTCGCCTGGAAGGCTCCGCCGCCCGCGACCACGAAACTGCCCGACATCACCTGCTCGCCGGGGTGCTTCACCACCGGGTCGGCCTCGCCGGTCAGCAGGGACTCGTCCACCTCCAGGCCGTCGGCCTCGGCGCACACCCCGTCCACCACGATCTTGTCGCCGGGCCCGATCTCCACCAGGTCGCCCAGCACGATCCCGCTGGTCGGCACCTGCACCGCCCTGCCGTCCCGGCGCACGGTCGGCCGGGCCTCCCCGATCACCGCGAGCGAGTCCAGCGTCTTCTTCGCCCGCCATTCCTGCACGATCCCGATCCCGGTGTTGGCGAGGATCACGAACCCGAACAGGCTGTCCTGGATCGGCGCGACGAACAGCGTCACCACCCACAGCACACCGATGATCGCGTTGAACCGGGTGAACACGTTCGCCCGCACGATCTCGCCCAGCGAGCGGCTGCTGCGCACCGGGACGTCGTTGACCTCCCCCCGTGCCACCCGCTCCGCGACCTGTGCGCGGGTCAGGCCCGCCGGCCCGGTGGTGGGCGGCGCGACCGGGTGCACGGGGTCCAGTCCGGCACCCGCGTCGATATGCGTCATGCATCCGACGGTACGTGCGGAATCCCCGCTTCACCTGCCGGGCGGCCCGATCTCCGGGTAACGCCAGGGGCGCCTCCGACACGTCTCGGGGGCGCCCCTGATCAAGGCCCGGATCAGCCCAGCGCGGGCGGCCCCGCGTCGGCCCCGGTGCCCCAGGAGGAGGGTGCCGATCCGACCGTGAAGGACAGCGAACGGTGCGTCCGCAGCGCCTCCGTGGTCAGGTACGTCCGCCCGTACGCCGTGCCGTCCAGCCGCGCCGACTGCACGTAGCGGGCGTCCGCCGAGGTGTCCGGCGCGGTGATGGTGAGCGCGCCGTGCGGGTAGTACCGGCGGTCCAGGGTGAGGTCGACCCGGTCGAACACCGGGGTGGACAGGCCCCAGGTGTCGTAGCCGGGCTGGACCGGGAAGACGCCGATGGACGACAGCACGTTCCAGGCGGACATCGTGCCCAGGTCGTCGTTGCCGGTCATCCCGGTCGGCCCGTCCGTGAACAGGGTCAGCGCCGCGTGCACCACGTCCGTCGTCTTCCACGGCTGCCCGGTGGACAGGTAGGTGTAGGGCGCGATCAGGTCGGGCTCGTTCTGCGGGTTGTACTTGTCCGCGTTGTAGTAGTCGTACGGCCCGTTCACCCACACCTCGCGGGCGGTCTTCGCCGGGTCCTGCGTCAACTGCCCGTAAGCGAAGAAGGAGTCGAGCCGGTCGTTGGCCGCCTGCTTGCCGCCGACGAGGTCCACCATTCCGGGCAGGTCCTGCGGCACGAGCCACTGGTACTGCCAGGACGTGCCCTCGTGGAAACCCTCGCTCTTCGCCGGGTCGGCCGGTCCGGTGAAGGCGCCGGAGGCGTCACGGGCGCGGAAGAACCCGGTCGAGGGGTCGAAGATCTTCCGGTAGTTCTGCGCCCGAGCGGCGTACCGGTCCGCGTCCGCGCGGTGCCCGAGGTCGCGCGCCATCCGGGACAGCATCGCGTCCGACAGCGCGTACTCCAGCGTGGCCGACGCCCCGTGGTCGTAGTCCGAGTCGCCGGGCTTGGCGTGCGGGCGGTCCTTGACGTACGGGGCGAAGCCGTCGGCGAGGTACTCCCGGTTGGCCTCCCGGCCCACGGCCGGCGAGCCGGCGGGCGGCACGCCGTCCGCGTTCTTCTTCAGCGCCCGGTAGGCCCGCTCCTCCCAACCGTGCAGCAGGCCCTGCTGGTAGGCGTTGGTCAGGAACGGCGTGACCGGGTCGCCGGTCATGATGTTGGTCTCGACCGTGCCGTAGCCCCACTTGGGCAGCCAGCCGCTCTCCTCGTCGATCCGGATCACCGAGATCGCCATGTCCCGCGCCTCACGCGGGGCGAGCAGCGAGAGCAACTGGGACTGGGTGCGGTAGGTGTCCCAGAGCGACCAGTTCTGGTAGTAGGTGAAGCCCTGCGTGCGGTGGATCTTCTGGTCCCAGCCGGTGTAGCGGCCGTCGGTGTCGCTGCCGATGTTCGGCGCGAGGAACGAGCGGTACAGCGAGGAGTAGAAGGTCCGGCGCAGCGTGTCGCTCCCGCCGCGCACCCGTATGTCGGCCAGCCGGTCCTCCCAGGCCCGCCGGGCCGCGCCGCGCACCACGTCGAAGGAGCGGCCGCCCTCGGCGCGCAGATTGCCGAGCGCGCCCCGCGCGTCCACGTAGGACAGCGCGGTGGTGGCCTCGACCGTGCGGTCCTTCCGGGTGTCGAACCGCAGGTACGCCCCGTCCGCGCCGGTCTTCGCGCCGTCGGTGACGGTGGACCCGGTCCAGGTGCCGTGGGCGGTGAAGGGGCGGTCGAAGCGGGTGACCGTATAGAGGGTGTAGGGGAGGGTGTCCTGGCAGAAGCCGCGGCCGGTGAGCTTGGTGCGCACGGTGTGGTCGTCCAGGATCTCGACCTCGGTGGCGACCTTGGTGTGCAGCGACTGGCCCGCGTTGAGCAGGACGTTGGCCTTGTCGGTGGCCGGGAAGGTGTAGCGCTGCACGCCGGTGCGGGCGGTCGCGGTCAGCTCGGCCTCGATGCCGGAGTCCAGGCCGACGCGGTAGTAGCCGGGGCTCGCGGTCTCGTCGTCGTGGCTGAACCTCGCGGCGTAGCGGGCGTAGTCGGTGGTGGTGACGTCGCCCGTGGTGGGCAGCACCGGGAGGTCACCGCCGAGGCCGCAGCCGACGCCGGAGAGGTGGACCAGGGAGAAGCCCCGGATGTGGTCCTGGGCGTAGTCGTAGCCGGTGTTGTGGCCGGTGTCGGGGGAGAGCTGCACCATGCCGAACGGCACGGCCGCGCCGGGGTAGGTGTTGCCCTCGTTCTGGGTGCCGATGAACGGGTTGACGAGGTCGGTCAGCCGGGCGGGCGGGTCGGCCTGCGCGTGGGCGGGGGTGGCCAGCAGCGCGGTCGCCGCCAGTGTCCCGGCCATGAAGCGACCGATATGCCGTGTCCATGTCATGCAGGAACCTCTGAGGTGGTGGGCCGGACGTGCTCAGGGGTGGTTCAAGGCAACGTTGTCAGCGCCGCGGAACAACGTTGTCATCGGACAGCAGTGGGCATGACAACACGGAATCCGCATTCCGTCCAGAGGTCCCGCACGACCCGGAGGTCACTCGGAGGGGACAGCCTCCCGCTCGGCCGCCGCACGCTTGATCGCGGCGTCCCGCCCGCGCACGTACCAGATGCCGATCAGGCCGAGGCCGGCGCCGGCCAGGCAGGTCCACACCCACCACAGATGGCCGTGGTCCTCGAACCAGCCGTAGAAGGGGAGCTGGGCCAGGAAGAGGACGAACCACACGATCGTGCCGCCGGTGATGGTGGCGACCACGGGCCCCTCCAGGGGCTCCGGCGCTTCGTGCTTGAGGGTCCACTTCGTCATGGACACAGCTTACGAGGCACCGCACCACGCCCGGCAGCCCGCTGCCCCACGGACATTCGGTGAATATCTACGCGCGGAGATAGCGATCTAGGCTTCATACGTTCATACTGAAGCCGTTTGTCTTTGACTGTTTCTGTTCGTACGAAACTCCAAAAGGGCTCGGGGGAACCCTGAATGGTGAAGAGGACTCGCATGCCCACCTCGGCCACGGCCCAGGCTCCTTCCCCCGAACAGCCGGGCGGTAAGCCTTCCTACGGCGCCGTCGACCGCTACTTCAAGATCTCCGAGCGCGGCAGCTCCGTCGCCCGGGAGATCCGGGGCGGTTTCGCCACATTCTTCGCGATGGCGTACATCATCGTCCTGAACCCGATCATCCTCGGCAGTGCCAAGGACATGTACGGGCACCACCTGGACAACGGCCAGCTCGTCACGGCCACGGCGCTCACCGCCGCCTTCACCACCCTCCTCATGGGTGTGATCGGCAACGTCCCGATCGCGCTCGCGGCCGGGCTCGGCGTCAACACGGTCGTCGCGCTCCAGCTCGCGCCGCGCATGTCCTGGCCGGACGCGATGGGCATGGTGGTGCTCGCCGGCTTCGTGGTGATGCTGCTGGTCGCCACCGGTCTGCGCGAGCGCGTGATGAACGCGGTGCCCTACGGGCTACGCAAGGCCATCGCCATCGGTATCGGCCTGTTCATCATGCTGATCGGCCTGGTCGACTCCGGCTTCGTCACCCGTATCCCGGACATCGCGCAGACCACCGTCCCGCTCCAGCTCGGCACGGGCGGTCACCTCACCGGCTGGCCGGTGCTGGTCTTCGTCCTGGGTGTGCTGCTCACCCTCGCGCTGATCGTCCGCAAGGTGCCGGGCGCGATCCTGATCTCCATCGTGGCGATGACCGTCCTCGCGGTGATCATCAACCTGGTCGCCAAGGTGCCGTCCTGGGGCCTGACCACCCCGAAGTGGCCGGGCAACCCGGTCGCCACCCCGGACTTCGGGCTGATCGGCCAGGTCAGCCTGTTCGGCGGCTTCGCCAAGGTCGGTGTGCTGACCGGCGTCCTGTTCGTCTTCACCGTCCTGCTGTCCTGCTTCTTCGACGCCATGGGCACGATCATGGGCGTCAGCGACGAGGCCAAGCTGACCGACGCCGAGGGCCAGATGCCGGGCATCAACAAGGTCCTGCTGATCGACGGTCTCGCCGTCGCGGCGGGCGGCGCCAGCTCCTCCTCGGCCACCACCTGCTTCGTGGAGTCCACGGCCGGCGTCGGCGAGGGCGCCCGTACGGGCCTCGCCAACGTCGTCACCGGCGCCCTGTTCGGTGTCGCGCTGTTCCTGACCCCGGTCGCCACCATGGTCCCGTCCCAGGCCGCCACCCCCGCGCTGCTCGCGGTCGGCTTCCTGATCCTGGCGGGCTCGATCCGGGAGATCGACTGGGCCGACTTCACCATCGCCATCCCGGCCTTCGTGACCATGGTGATGATGCCGTTCACCTACTCGATCACCAACGGCATCGGCATGGGCTTCATCACCTTCGTGGTGCTCCGCCTGGCCGCCGGGCGCGGCCGGGACATCCCGGTGGCGATGTACGTGGTCGCGGCCGTCTTCGGCTTCTACTACCTGATGCCGGCCCTCGGTCTGACCTGACCGGGGCGCGGCTGAGGTTCCCACGGGGTCACATGAGTCTCATGTGACCCCGTAGAACTTCTCGGTCTCGTCGACGGCGGTCTGGAACCGCTCGTCGAAGTCGTCCCTGACGAGCGTGCGGATCACATAGTCCTGCACGCTCATTCCTCTTCTCGCCGCGCGTTCCCGGAGCCTCTCTAGCAGCTCCCCGTCCATCCGCAGGCTGAGCACACTGGTCCCCATGCGTACGAGGGTCGCCACATCCCGCCACCCGATGTGTCACTTTTCGGAACCGACTCACTCTTACGGGTGACGACGGGACACAGTGGCGGACATCACGGGGGCCCGCGTGCGTGGCGGTGTTCCTTAGTAAGAGTAATGAGTTAGGCTAAAGACATGTCGGACCTCACCCACGGCGACGACGTGGCCGCCGTGAACTCCCTCCGCTCCGCCGTGATGCGGCTGTCCCGTCGACTCAAGCACCAGCGGGTCGACGAGTCGCTGAGCCCCACCGAGATGTCGGTGCTGGGCACGCTGTCCAACTGCGGACAGGCCACTCCGGGCGAGCTGGCGCGCAAGGAGCACGTCCAGCCGCCCTCGATGACCCGCATCGTCGCGCTCCTGGAGGCCAAGGGCCTGGTCCGGCTCGAGCCGCATCCCGAGGACCGGCGCCAGAAGGTCGTCACCCGGACCGAGCAGGCCGAGGCGATGCTCGTCGAGAGCCGCCGCAAACGCAACGCGTTCCTGGCCGGCCTGGTCGAGGGCCTCGACGAGGACGAGTGGGCCACCCTGCGCGCCGCCGCCCCCGTCCTGGAGAAGCTCGCGCAACTGTAGCCACGGCATCGCTTCAGGAGGCGACCTTTTGAGTACGGGACCCGGAGCAGCTTCCGTCCCCGCACCGGCCACTACTACCCCCGCCGCAGGCAGAACGTCGATGTTCAGCTCGCTGAAGGTCCGGAACTACCGGCTGTTCTTCGCCGGGCAGGTCGTCTCCAACACCGGCACCTGGATGCAGCGCATCGCCCAGGACTGGCTGGTGCTGAGCCTCACCGGCTCCTCGGCGGCCGTCGGCATCACCACCGCTCTCCAGTTCCTGCCGATGCTGCTCTTCGGCCTGTACGGCGGTGTCCTCGTCGACCGGCTGCCCAAGCGGCCCGCGCTGCTGTTCACCCAGTCCGCGATGGCCCTCACCGGCCTCGCGCTGGCCGTCCTCACCCTCTCCGGCCACGTCCAGGTCTGGCACGTGTACGTCGCCGCCTTCGCGGTCGGGCTCGCCACGGTCGTGGACAACCCGGCCCGGCAGTCCTTCGTCTCCGAGATGGTCGGCCCCGGCCAGCTCCAGAACGCGGTCAGCCTGAATTCGGCCAACTTCCAGTCCGCCCGGCTGGTCGGCCCCGCCGTCGCCGGTCTGATGATCACCGGCGTGGGCACCGGGTGGGCGTTCCTCGCCAACGGGCTGTCCTTCGTCGCGCCCATCGCCGGGCTGCTGCTGATGCGCACCCGTGAGCTGCACGTCGTCGACCGCGCCCCGCGCGGCAAGGGCCAGCTCCGGGAGGGGCTGCGGCATGTCGCCGGGCGGCCGGAGCTGATCTGGCCGATCGTGCTCGTCGGGTTCATCGGCACCTTCGGCTTCAACTTCCCGGTGTGGCTCACCGCCTTCGCCGACGACGTGTTCCACGCCGGCGCCGGGGCGTACAGCCTGTTCAACACCCTGATGGCCGTCGGCTCCCTGATCGGCGCCCTGCTCGCCGCGCGGCGCGGTACGGCCCGGTTCCGGGTGCTGGTCGCGGCCGCGCTGGCCTTCGGCACGGTGGAGATCGTCGCGGCGCTGGCGCCCTCGTACTGGCTGTTCGCCCTCCTGATGGTTCCCATCGGCGCCTTCGGCCTCACGGTCAACGTCACCGCCAACACCGCCGTCCAGATGTCCACCGACCCGGCCATGCGGGGGCGCGTGATGTCCCTCTTCATGATGGTCTTCATGGGCGGCACACCGCTGGGCGCACCGCTGGTGGGATGGGTCACCGACACCTACGGCGCCCGCTTCGGCTTCGTCGCCGGCGGTGTCGTCTCGGCCGCCGCGGCGGCTGTCATCGGCCTCTTCCTGGCCCGCGCGGGCGACCTCCGACTCCGGCTCACCTGGCACCGAGGGCCGCATCTGCGGTTCGTGCCGAGGGGGAGCGAGGAGTTGACGCCGGCGGCGTGAGGGCCGGTCAGGACTCGCCGCGGATCATCGACATCAACAGGCTGTGGGTGTCGGTGTCCGCGGCTGCCACCAAGCCACGGGTGCCCGGGCCCAGCGGTGCGCCGTCGATGCCTGTGAGCACGCAGCCCGCCGCGCGGCACAGGGCGATTCCGGCGGCGAAGTGGACGCTGGTCGAGAGGTCGGTGCCGTCGGTGACGTAGGCGGCTCGGCGGCCCGCCGCGACCCAGGTCAGGGCCAGCGTCGTGGAGACCACTCGGGGGCGGAAGCGCGCGATGAACACCGGGTGTGCCAGGAGGTCCGTGGCGCGGAAGCCGGGGGCGCTTGGGAAAGGCGGGTCCAGGTTGACGTCCACGAGGGCGGTGGCCGCCGTGGGGCGCAAGGGGATGTCGGTGCCCTCTTGGTGGAGCCAGGCCGTCTTGCCGTCGGTGCGGAAGACCTCACCGCTGAAGGGGTCCGCCACGGCTGCGGGGCCGTCGCGGAGGGCCACGTTGACGGCGACGAGCATGTTGCCGACGGCGTAGTTGAGGGTGCCGCACAGGGGGTCCACGAGCCAGAGGCGCCCGGTGTCGGTGGCGCCCTGCCGCCCGCCCTCCTCGCCGAGTACCGCGTCCTGGGGCCGGGCCGCGCGGATGACGTCCAGGATGGCCCGCTCGGCCGCCACGTCGGCCGCCGTGGCGAAGTCCCCCGCGCCCTTGTCGATCCGGGCCAGCGCCTTGCCGTAGCCCTCACGCACCACTTCGGCGCCGGCCAGGGCGCCCGCTGTCGCTGTTTCGACGTCCTCGGTCACGGTGCCGCAGCGTACCCGTCTGGGATCGTGAGGGGATGAGACTCTTCGCCGCCGTGCTGCCGCCCCCGGACGCCGTGAAGGAGCTGGGCCGGGAGGTACGGGCGCTGCGGCGGCCGGCCGGGGCCGACGCGCTGCGGTGGACCCAGCCGGACGGCTGGCACTTCACGCTGGCCTTCTACGGCGAGGTCCCGGAGGAGGCCGTGCCGGAGCTGGAACGCCGGCTGGAGCGCGCGGCCGCGCGGAGCGAACCGTTCCCGCTGGCCCTCGCCGGCGGCGGCAGCTTCGGACGGGGCAAGGCACTGTGGACCGGGGCCTCAGGAGACCTCACCGCGCTGGGCAGGCTGGCCGGGCGGGCCCAGGCGGCCGGACGGCGGGCCGGGGTGGGCGGCGAGGAGCACCGGCACTACCGGGCGCATCTCACACTGGCCCGAGGCAAGGGCGACACCGACCTACGGCCCTACGTCGACGCCCTCGCCGAATTCACCGGTACCGCCTGGACGGTGGGCGAACTGGTCCTCGTCCGCAGCCACCTGCCGGCCTCCGGCGTACCCGGTGAGCAGCCCCGGTACGCCCCGGTCGCCCGCTGGGCACTGGGCGGCGCCCGTTAGGCTCGTCGTCGTGGACCCGAAAACCCGGAACCGGATCATGGCCGGTGCGCTCGTACTGATGCTGGTGGTCGTCGCCGTGGCGGCGGCCGTCCACTGACGGTTGCCGCCCAGGCCGCTCCGCGGGGAATCCCCCCGTACGGAGCGGCCTTTCGCTTGCCGCTACCAGGCGAACGCCTCCGGAGCGGGGCCCGGGCCGGGGAAGATCTCGTCCAGGCCGGTCAGCAGCTCCTCGCTCAGCTCCAGCTCCACCGCGCGCAGCGCCGAGTCGAGCTGGGCCTTGGTGCGCGGGCCGACGATGGGGCCGGTGACGCCGGGCCGGGTCAGCAGCCAGGCGAGTGCGACCTCGCCGGGCTCCAGGCCGTGCTTGGCGAGCAGCTCCTCGTACGCCTCGATCCGGTTGCGCGTGGCCGTGTCCGCGAGGGCGTCGGCCGCACGGCCGGAGGCGCGGCGTCCGCGCTCGGCCTCCTTGCGGATGACCCCGCCCAGCAGACCGCCGTGCAGCGGCGACCAGGGGATGACGCCGAGCCCGTAGTCCTGCGCGGCCGGGATGACCTCCATCTCGGCGCGGCGCTCGGCGAGGTTGTACAGGCACTGCTCGCTGACCAGGCCGAGGGTGTTGCCCCGGCGCAGGGCCGTCTCGTTGGCCTGGGCGATCTTGTAGCCGGGGAAGTTGGAGGAACCGGCGTAGAGGATCTTGCCCTGGGTGACCAGGACGTCGACCGCCTGCCAGATCTCCTCGAACGGGGTGTTCCGGTCGATGTGGTGGAACTGGTAGATGTCGATGTAGTCGGTCTGCAGCCGCTTCAGGCTGGCGTCCACCGCGCGGCGGATGTTCAGCGCGGAGAGCTTGTCGTAGTTGGGCCAGGCGTCGCCTTCTGCGCCCATGTTCCCGTAGACCTTGGTGGCCAGGACGGTCTTCTCGCGCCGCTCGCCGCCCTTCGCGAACCAGCTCCCGATGATCTCCTCGGTACGGCCCTTGTTCTCGCCCCAGCCGTACACGTTCGCGGTGTCGAAGTAGTTGATGCCCGCGTCCAGCGCCGCGTCCATGATCGCGTGGCTGTCCGCCTCGTCGGTCTGCGGCCCGAAGTTCATGGTGCCCAGCACCAGGCGGCTGACCTTCAGTCCCGTACGTCCAAGCTGCGTGTACCTCATGCCCACCTAGCCAACGTCTTGGAGCGCGCTCTAGGCAAGCGGTGGGGGTCAGTCGCGGGGGAAGTCGTGGGTTTTGAGGATGAGGTCGACGACCGTTCCGGTCAGGTGGATGTCAGTGCCGAACTCGACCTTTGTCACCGTGGCGTAGTCGCCGTCCTTGGGGTCGGTGTGGACGTGGCACCGGGCCTGGTAGGGGTCCGCGATGAGATAGACAGGGACCTCGGCGACGGCGTAGGCGGTCCTCTTGGGGCCGTAGTCGTTGGCGGCCGTGCCCTGGGAGATGACTTCGGCGATGAACTGGACGTCCTGGTGGCGCCAGTGGCCCGTCTCGTCCGGCTCGGCCGAGTCCTTGAGCATGGCGATGTCCGGGCAGAAGCCGTTCTGGTGACCGGGGAAATCGATACGCACGTCCGAGAACACCATGACGTCTGGTCCGAACCTGTCCTCCAGGGCCCGCAGGACCCGACGGATGATCTGCCAATGCGTGTTCCGCTGCGGCACCATGAAGAAGCAGCCCCCGACGATCTCGGCCCGGAATCCTTCGGGGACGGGCATGCGCTCAAGAAGCTCGAACCACTCGTCCAAGCGTCCGGTGTCGCTCTCGGCCATCGCGGTCCTGTCGTCGAGGACGGTCATCGTGGCGCTCCTCCCCGGCTGCCCACGCAGATGTGCAGCCGCGCGGTTCAACGATATGCACCGTGACCGGGAGATGCCGGAAATCGGTCGATCCGATCAAGCCACGTACGGCTCCCCCAGCCCCCACGCCTCGTACATCGCCCCCGCGAACGCCCCGGCGATCCGGTGCTCGCCGCTGGCGTTGGGATGCGTGCCGTCGTACGTGTCCGTCTGGATGTCCCAACCCCCCGGCGCCGAGGCCAGCAGCAGCGGCGAGCGGGGCTCGTCCAGGTCGGCGGCCGTCTTGGCGAGGAGGGTGTTGAAGAGGTCGACCTGTTCGGCGAAGGGGCCGTCCTCCTGGGCACGTATGTTCGGGATGACCGGCAGCAGCACCATCCGCACGCGCGGACGCGCCTCGCGGGCCGCGGCCACGAAGGCGCGCACGTTGTCGACCGTCTGCTCCGCGTTGGTGTAGAAGCCCAGGTCGATCAGGCCGAGGGAGACCAGCAGCACGTCGGCCCGGTGCGCCCGCACCGCCTCCCCGATCAGCGGAGCCATGTGCTGCCAGCCCTCGCCCCAGCCGGCGAGGTGGGCGCGCGGGAAGTCGGGGTCGGCGTACTCGTGGGAGTCGGGCTCCCCGGTGGCCTGGTCGTACAGCGTCTCGCGGGGACCGACGATCTGGAACGGGCCGCCGTATGTGCCGCGCAGGTGCTGCCACAGCCGGTAACGCCACGTGTGTTCGCCCGCGCTCCCGATCGTCATGGAGTCACCTACGGGCATGAACCTGAGCATCCGCTCATGATGGCGGATCACGGTACGGCCCGCATCCAGGGCCGATGTGAGGCCCACCACCCCCACTGAACGCCCGCGCCAGGTGGCAGTCTTGGACCATGCGCCGACCGTTCGCCCTGCTCGCCGGGGCCCTGCTCGCGGGTGCCTGCGCCCTGCCCGCCCACGCCGCGGACGGGGACCAGGGGTTCACCATCGAGGACCCCAGGATCACCGAGTCCAGCGGCCTGGCCGCCTCCCGCCTGCACCCGGGCGTCTACTGGACGCACAACGACAGCGACGACGGCCCCTACCTCTACGCCGTGGACAGCCGCACCGGCAGGACCGTCGCCACGCTCACCCTGCGCGGCATCGGCTCCCCGCGTGACGTGGAGGCGATCTCCATCGGGCCGGACAACCAGATCTACGTCGGCGACATCGGGGACAACTTCCACGGCCGCTGGCCCTATGTCTGGATCTACCGCCTGCCCGAGCCGAAGACCCTGAAGGACCAGACGGTCACGGCCACGCAGTACGTCGTGAAGTACTCCGACGGCCCTAGGGACGCCGAGTCGCTGGCCGTCCACCCCAAGACCGGCCGCGTCTACATCATCGACAAGAACGAGGACGGCGGGCATCTGTACGAGGGCCCCGCCCAACTGTCGTCCTCCGGCACGAACGTCTTCCGCCCGGTCGCCCCCGTCGACCTGTGGGCCACCGACGCGGCCTTCTCGCCGAACGGCGAACAGCTCGCCGTACGCGGCTACTTCGGCGGCATCTCCTACGACTGGAACGGCGGCCGGATCAAGAAGCTGGACCGGCTGAACGTGCCGCTCCAGGGTCAGGGCGAATCCGTCAGCTACTCCGCCGACGGCACCACGCTGATGTACGGCAGCGAGGGCGCGCAGAGCCAGGTGCGGGCGCAGGACGCGCCCAAGGGTGGTGCGGTGGCATCCAAGTCACCTTCCACCGGCGGGGGTTCCGCATCGGGGGAGAAGAGCGGCGGGGCCGGCCTCAAGACCGGGGCCGTCCTCCTCGCACTCGGCGCCGCCGCCGTGTTCGGCATGCGGCGGATGCGGCGCAAGGGATAGGCGCGGGGTACGGGAAAGGGCGCCCGGTTCACCACCGGGCGCCCCTACTCACGTGGATCTACAGGTTTCAGATCCGCTCGATGACATGGTCGACGCACTTGGTGAGCGCCTCGACGTCGGCCGGGTCGATCGCCGGGAACATGGCGACGCGGAGCTGGTTGCGGCCGAGCTTGCGGTACGGCTCGGTGTCCACGATGCCGTTGGCGCGCAGCGCCTTGGCGACCGCGGCGGCGTCGATCTCGTCGGCGAAGTCGATCGTGCCGATGACCTGCGACCGCTTGGCCGGGTCGGTGACGAACGGCGTCGCGTACTTCGACTCCTCCGCCCAGGTGTACAGCCGGGCCGAGGAGTCCTTGGTGCGGCCGGTGGCGAAGTCCAGGCCGCCCTGGCCGTTCAGCCACTCGAGCTGCTCGTTGAGCAGGAAGAGCGTGGCGAGCGCCGGGGTGTTGTACGTCTGGTTCTTGCGGGAGTTGTCGATCGCCGTGGGCAGGCTGAAGAACTCCGGGACGTGCCGGCCGGAGGCGTGGACACGCTCGGCGCGCTCGATGGCGGCCGGGGAGAACACGCCGATCCACAGGCCGCCGTCGGAGGCGAAGGACTTCTGCGGGGCGAAGTAGTAGACGTCCGTCTCGGAGACGTCGACCGGGAGGCCGCCCGCACCGGAGGTGGCGTCCACCAGGACGAGCGCGCCCTCGTCGGCGCCGGCCACGCGCTTGATCGGCATGGCGACACCGGTGGAGGTCTCGTTGTGGGTGAACGCGTACACGTCCACGCCCGCCTCGGCGCTGGGCTCGGGGTGGGTGCCGGGGTCGGAGGCGATGACGGTCGGCTCGGCGAGCCAGGGGGCGAGCTTGGCCGCCTTGGCGAACTTGGAGGAGAACTCACCGAAGTTGAGGTGCTGGGACTTGTTCTCGATCAGCCCGTGGGTGGCGATGTCCCAGAACGCGGTGGAGCCGCCGTTGCCGAGGACGACCTCGTAGCCGTCCGGGAGGGAGAACAGGGAGCTGATGCCTTCGCGGACCTGGCCCACCAGGTTCTTGACCGGGGCCTGCCGGTGGGAGGTGCCCAGCAGGGAACTGCCGGTCGCCGCGAGCGCGGCGAGCGCCTCCGTCCGCACCTTGGAGGGGCCCGCGCCGAAGCGTCCGTCGGCGGGCTTGATGTCAGCGGGGATCTCGATGTCGGCCACAAGTCGGAGCGTATCGGGTGCGCGAAACCGGACGAAGCCGTGTCCGTCGGATGAGACGACTCCTCCGAGTCGCGGACTTGTGCGGTCGTACGACGATCTGAGGAGCGGGGGGCGCCTGTGGACAACTTCTGATGACGTTGCGTGATCGGATGCATGCTGGAGCCATGACCGATCGACGGGGGACCGAGATGGAGATCGAGACCGGCGGAGGGCTGGCCGCCGAGCTGCGACGGGCCGTGCGGGGCGAGGTCCGCTTCGACGCGACCGCGCGGGCGCTGATGACGATGGACGCGTCCAACTACCGGCGGGTCCCGCTGGGCGTGGTGGCCCCTCGGGACGCCGAGGACGTGGCGGCCGTGCTGGAGGTGTGCCGGGCGCGCGGGACACCGGTGGTCGCGCGGGGCGGGGGCACGTCCATCGCCGGGCAGGCGACGGGCACGGGGGTGGTGCTGGACTTCACCCGGCACCTGAACGGCCTGCTGGAGCTGGACCCGGCCGGGCGTACGGCGAGGGTCCAGCCGGGCCTGGTGCTGGACCGGCTCCAGGCGGCGGCCGCCCCGCACGGGCTCCGCTTCGGCCCCGACCCGTCCACGCACGGCCGCTGCACGCTCGGCGGCATGATCGGCAACAACTCCTGCGGCGCCCATTCGGTGGCCTGGGGCACCACCGCCGACAGCGTGCGCGAGCTGTCCGTACTCACCACGCGCGGCGAACGGCTGCGCCTCGGCCGGGACTGGGCGGGCGCGCCGGAAGGACTGCGGACACTGGTGGAGGAGGAGCTGGCCCGGCTGCGCACCGGCTTCCCCGACCTGCCCCGCCGTATCTCCGGGTACGCCCTGGACGCCCTGCTGCCCGAGCACGGCGCCGACGTGGCCCGCTCCTTCTGCGGCTCCGAAGGCACCCTCGGCGTCCTCACCGAGGCGGTGGTGAATCTGGTGGAGGCGCCGGCCGTCCATGCCCTGGCCGTGCTGGGGTACGCCGACGAGAGTGCCGCCGCCGACGCCGCCTCCGGCCTGCTGCCGTACGGCCCGCTGACCGTGGAGGGCATGGCGGCCGACCTCATCCGGGCGCCGATCGGGCTGCCGAAGGGCGGCGCCTGGCTGTTCGTGGAGACGGGCGGCGCCTCGGAGGGGGAGGCGCGGGCCCGCGCGGAGGCGGTCGTGCGCGCGGCCGACGTGGTGGACGCGCTGGTGGTGACCGACCCCGTCGCCCAGCGCGGCCTGTGGCGGCTGCGTGAGGACGCGAGCGGTACGGCGACCCGGATGCCGGACGGCACGGAGGCGTGGCCCGGCTGGGAGGACTGCGCGGTACCGCCCGCCCGGCTCGGCGCCTACCTGCGCGACTTCCGCGCCCTGCTCACCGCCCACGGCCTGCGCGGCGCTCCGTACGGTCACTTCGGGGAGGGCTGTGTGCACGTCCGGATCGACTTCGACCTGCTCACCGAGGCGGGGGTGGGGCGGTTCCGCCGCTTCTCCGAGGAACAGGCCGACCTGGTGGTCTCCCACGGCGGCTCCCTGTCCGGGGAGCACGGCGACGGGCAGGCCCGCGCGGAACTGCTGCCGCGCATGTACGGCGCGGAGACGGTGGCGCTGTTCGAGCGGGCCAAGGCGGTGTGGGACCCCGACGACCTGCTGAACCCCGGCATGCTGGTCCGGCCGGCCCGGCTGGACGAGAACCTCCGCTTCGCGGTGCTGCCCCGCCGCCCGGTGGACGTCGCCTTCGGCTACCCGCACGACGACGGCGACTTCCGCGCGGCCGTCCGCCGCTGCGTCGGGGTCGCCAAGTGCCGTACGGAGTCGGGGGGCGGGTCCGCGGTGATGTGCCCGTCGTTCCGGGCGACCGGGGAGGAGGAGCACTCCACGCGGGGCCGGGCGCGGCTGCTGCACGAGATGCTCGCGGGTGAGGTGATCACCGACGGCTGGCGCTCGCCCGAGGTCCGGGACGCCCTCGACCTGTGTCTGTCCTGCAAGGGCTGTCGCTCGGACTGCCCGGTCGGCGTCGACATGGCCACCTACAAAGCGGAGTTCCTGCACCACCACTACGCCGGCCGGCTGCGCCCCGCCGCCCACTACAGCCTGGGCTCGCTGCCGGTGTGGCTGCGGTGGGTGGCCCGCGCGCGGGCGGCGCCGCTGCTCAACCGGCTCGCTTCGGTGGGGCCGTTGGCCCGGCTGGGGAAACGGGTGGGCGGGATCGCGGCGGAGCGGGAGATTCCCCGGCTGGCGGCGGAGACGTTCAGCCGGTGGTGGCGGGCGCGGCCACCGGCGCCGGAGAACGGCGGCTCGGGACAACTGGTCGTGCTGTGGCCGGACACCTTCACCGAGCATCTGTCGCCGTCCGTCGGGCGGGCCGCCGTCCGGGTGCTGGAGTCGGCCGGGCTCCGGGTGGCGCTGCCGCCGACCCTGCTGCCCGGCAGGGGCCCGGTGGGGGACGGCACCTCGCGCACCCCGACCGCGCTGCTCCGGGCCCGGCGTGCCCAGGTCTGCTGCGGGCTCACCTATATCTCCACCGGGCGCCTGGACCGGGCCCGCGCGGTGCTGCGCCGCACGCTGGACCTGATGGAACCGGTACTGGAGGCCGGGGTCCCGGTCGTCGTCCTGGAACCGAGCTGCGCGGCGGCCCTCCGCGCCGACCTCCCCGAACTCCTGCCCGACGACCCACGCGCACCCCGCCTGGCCGCCGCCGTCCGCACCTTCGCGGAAACCCTCCGTCGGCACGCCCCTCACTGGACCCCGCCCACCCTCGACCGTCCCGTCACCGGCCAGACCCACTGCCACCAGCACGCCGTCCTCGGCGACACCGCCGACCGCGACCTGCGCGCCTCCGCCGCCCTGACCGGCGACCTGACCGGCGGCTGCTGCGGCCTGGCCGGCAACTTCGGCTTCGAGAAGGACCATTTCGACGTCTCCCGCACCTGCGCGGAAGACCAGCTCCTCCCCGCCCTCCGCTCCGCCCCCGAAAACGCGGCGATCCTGGCGGACGGCTACTCCTGCCGGACCCAGGTGGAGCAACTGACGGGGATACGGGCCCGGCATCTGGCGGAGGTGCTGGCGGAGGGGTTGGAGAGGGAGGGGCGGCAGTGAGCGGGGAGTACGGGCGGGCCGCGGTGCCGTCCTGCGTGCAGGGGTGGCGGACACGGGACGTCGGCGGTGATTCGGGCCGGGGGACGGAGGTGGGGGATCGTAGGGTGACCGGATCTGCCTGCGCGAAGGAGTCCTCCGTATGACCCTCACCCTGCGCCCCGTCAGCCGGGCCGAGCATCTGGCCTTCGTGGGTTCGCGGCCCTCGGTCAGTCATATGCAGGTGCCGTCGTGGGGGGAGGTGAAGCCCGACTGGCGGGCGGAGAGCCTGGGGTGGTTCGAGGCGGACGGGCGGCTCGTGGGGGCGGGGCTGGTGTTGCTGCGGCCGTTGCCCAAGGTGAAGCGGTACCTGGCGTATCTGCCGGAGGGACCGGTGATCGACTGGCACGCGGACGACCTGGGGCGCTGGCTCGAGCCGATGCTGGCGCACCTCAAGGCGCAGGGTGTGTTCTCGGTGAAGATGGGCCCGCCGGTGGTGGCCCGGCGCTGGAGCCCGGAGGCGGTCAAGGCCGCCATCGCCGACCCGGCCGCGCACCGGCTCCGGGACGCCGAGCCGACCTGGCAGGACCCGCGCGCCCAGGCCCTCGCCGACCGGCTGCGCGGCATGGGCTGGCGGCAGAGTGAACCGGACGCCGAGGAGGGCTTCGCTGCGGGCCAGCCCCGGTACGTGTGCCAGGTGCCGTTCGCCGGGCGGTCGCTGGAGGAGGTCCACGGCGGGCTCAACCAGCAGTGGCGGCGCAACATCAAGAAGGCCGAGAAGGCGGGCGTGAAGGTGGTGCGCGGCGGCGCGGACGACCTGCCGGTGTTCTACGAGCTGTACAAGGAGACGGCCGAGCGCGACCGTTTCATCCCGCGCCCCCTGGCGTACTTCCAGCGGATGTGGACCGCGCTCGCCAACGAGGACCCCGACCGCATGCGGCTGTACCTCGCCCACCACGACGGGGAGGTGCTGGCGGCGGCGACGATGCTGATCGTGGGCAGCCACGTCTGGTATTCGTACGGCGCCTCCACCGCCCGCAAGCGGGAGGTCCAGCCGAACAACGCCATGCAGTGGCGGATGATGGCCGACGCCCACGAACTGGGCGCGCACGTCTACGACTTCCGGGGCATCACCGACACCCTGGAGGAGTCCAACCACCTGCTCGGCCTGCTCCGCTTCAAGGTGGGCGCGGGCGGCGAGGCGGCGGAGTACGTGGGGGAGTGGGACTTCCCGCTGAACAAGATGCTGCACAAGGCGTTCGACCTGTACATGGCCCGCCGCTGAGGCACCGGCCCGCTGAGCCCTGATCTCAGCATCCAAGACACCGCCTGCGTACAGTGGCATAAAGGCTTCACACACCTGACGGAGGTCCATTACCGTGGACCACGAAGTACATCGAGATGTACGCGGCGCTCGTGCCCGCGACCGATGCGCTGGAAGCCCACTCCCGCCGGCCCCCCAGGACAGCCCGTGACACCCGTCCGTACCTCCGCCCCGACCAAGACCCCCACCACCCCGGACTCCCCTGGCCGGTTCGGCTCGCTGGGGCCGGTCGGGCTGGTGCTGGCGGGCGGGATATCGGTCCAGTTCGGCGGGGCACTCGCGGTGACGCTGATGCCCCGCGCGGGCGCGCTCGGCGTGGTGACGCTGCGGCTGGTCGCGGCGGCCGTCGTGCTGCTGGTGGTGTGCCGGCCCCGGCTGCGGGGGCACTCCCGTACCGACTGGGGCACGGTGATCGTCTTCGGTCTCACCATGGCCGGGATGAACGGCCTCTTCTACCAGGCGGTCGCCCGTATCCCGCTCGGTCTCGCGGTCACCCTGGAGGTCCTCGGACCGCTCGCCCTGTCCGTCTTCGCCTCCCGCCGCGCGATCAACGCCGTATGGGCGGGCCTCGCCCTGGCGGGCGTCTTCCTGCTGGGCGGCGGAGGCTTCAGCGGACTCGACCCGCTGGGCGTCGGGTTCGCCCTGTCGGCGGGCGTCATGTGGGCGGCGTACATCATCTTCAGCGCCCGGACGGGCCGCCGCTTCCCCCAGGCCGACGGGCTGGCCCTCGCCATGGGCGTGGCCGCGCTGGTCTTCCTCCCGCTGGGCATCGTCGACGCGGGCACCCGCCTGCTGAACCCCACCACCATCGCCCTCGGTTCGGCAGTGGCCCTGCTCTCCTCGGTCCTCCCCTACACACTCGAACTCCTCGCCCTCCGCCGCCTCCCGGCTCCCACCTTCGCCATCCTCATGAGCCTGGAACCCGCGGTGGCGGCCACCGCCGGCTTCTTCGTCCTCCACCAGACCCTCTCCCTCACCCAGGCCGCCGCCATTGCCCTGGTCATCGCGGCCAGCATCGGCGCGGTCCGCACCCAGACGCGGCGCGTGGCGCCGCCGGCGCCGGAGGCGTAGGCACTCCGTTCAGCGGACGGGGGTGTCGGGCGCTGCTGGGGGCTGCGGCCACTCGTGATCACCCCGGCCGCCCTGGGGGTGCGCTCCTTGACGCTGTCGCGCGGATGGCCGCCGAGTGCCGCCTCGGTCAGGCGGTGCACCGCCCGGAGTACGCCCTGCCGCTCGGGGTGTCTGCCTCCGCGAGCGTGCGGGAGCCGAGGTCGGCCGACGCCGGTCAGAACTCGCGTAGTCGAGCCAGGTTCTCGCGAGGCTCTCGTCGGCGCCGGGTTCGCCAGGCGGCTGATCACCGGCTCAGCCCACCGTGCCCACCAGCCGTAGCGCCTCCCGTGTGTTGTGTTCCGCGATCCCTCGCATGGCGTCCCGGTGGGGGAAGTCGCCGTCCAGGAGGCGGAGGGGGCCCGCTACCAGGGAGAGGTGGAGGGCGAGGGTGTGGAGGGACAGGCGGGTGGGGTTCAGGGTGGGGCGGGAGAGTGGGGCGTAGTGGGGGCCGAAGCGGAGGCGCAGGTAGGCGTGTTCCTGTTCCGGGTCGGAGTGGGTGAGGGACTCGATGTCGATCAGGGCGGGGTGGGCGTCGGGGGTGAGGAGGACGTGGTCGGGGCCCAGTTCGCCGTGGACCAGGGAGTAGGTGGTGCGGGGGGTCAGGGCTGCGTGCAGTTCGTGCAGGCGGCCGGTCAGGGCGGCGGCCGCAGCGTTGACGCGCGGGTCGCGGGCCGCCGCCTCGGTGAGGTCGTCGAGGGCTCGGGTCAGGGTCACGTCCTCGCTGGTGTGGCCGGCCGCGGAGGTGTGCGCGGCCATCTGGTCCAGAGCCACGGCCAGCTCCGCCAGGGCCTTCGCCGCTCGGGGTGGGTCGGTGGTGAAGGCCGTCTCCAGGGTGTCGCCGGGGATGTCCTCCACCAGGGCCAGGTTGTCGGGCTCGGACGCGTACAGGACGTGTGGGGTGCGAACGCCTGCCTCGCGAAGGGTGTGGTGGGCGGACAGGAACGGGGCCAGGCCGGAGGCGTGGGTCGTCGTCACGCTCGGCCAGAAGTTCTCCTGTGAGGCCCAGCTATAGGCGATCACGGTTGGCGGGGCGCCCCTCCCGGTCAGGGTGAGGCGGTAGACCCCCTTCTTCGAGCCACCGCGCAGCCGTTCCGTGCTGGTGACCCGGCACCCCGGTCCGAGTCCGTCCCGCACCAGTCGTCGTAGCTCCGAGGGGTCCGTGAAGGCGCGCATCCGGCGAACCTAGCGGGAGGAGACGACCCGAGCGGACCTGTTTTTTCCGACACCCCACCCTGACAAATTAATGCAAGCACGCTTGATTGTTTCTGCCCCCACTGCCATGCTCCTGCCCATGTCCGATCCGACGCCCGTCTTCGACGACCTGCGTGAGGAAAGCCGGGAACTCGACCTGCTCGTAGCCGAGTTGACCGAGAAGGAGTGGGCACGCGCTACGCCCGCTCCCCGCTGGAGCATCGCCCACCAGATCGCCCACCTGCACTGGACCGACCGCGCCGCCCTGCTCGCCGTGAGCGGCGAGGCGGCCTTCCAGAAGTTCGCCGAACAGGCGCTCACGTCGCCCGACTCCTTCGTGGACGACGGCGCCGAAGACGGCGTCCGGCTCGGCCCCGCCGAACTGCTCACCCGCTGGCGGGACGGTCGGCAGGCGCTCGACCGCGCCCTGCGGGAAGCAGCCGCGCGGCACACACGGTTCCCTTGGTTCGGACCGCCCATGTCGGCCGCCGCCATGGCCACCGGCCGGCTTATGGAGACCTGGGCCCACGGCCAGGACGTGGCCGACGCCCTGGGTGTGGTGCGCGCACCCACCGACCGGCTCCGGCATGTGGTCCGCATCGGGGTCCGGGCCCGGAACTTCGCCTTCGGGGTACGGGGGCTGCCCGCGCCGGAGGAGGAGTTCCGCGTCGAGGTCCGCGCGCCCTCGGGCGAGCTGTGGACCTACGGCCCCGAGGACGCCGCGCAACGGGTCACCGGCCCCGCGGTCGATCTCTGCCTGCTCGTCACCCAGCGCGCCCACCGCGCCGACCTCGCCCTGACCGCCGTCGGCCCGGACGCCGACCGCTGGCTGGACATCGCCCAAGCCTTCGCGGGTCCGCCCGGTACCGGGCGCACGCCCAAGGAAGCCACGCCCGAGGAGCCCGCCCGGTGACGGTGACCCCCCTCCGCGTCGGCAACTTCTCCGGCTTCTACGGCGACCGGGCAAGCGCCCTGCGCGAGATGCTCACCGGTGGCGAGGTCGACGTACTCACCGGGGACTACCTCGCCGAGCTGACCATGCTCATCCTCGGCCGCGACCGGCTGAAGGACCCCGGCGCCGGATACGCCCGCACCTTCGCGCGCCAACTGGAGGACTGCCTCGGGCTCGTCCACGAGCGCGGGGTGCGGATCGTCACCAACGCCGGGGGGCTGAACCCGGCGGGACTCGCCGACAAGGTGCGGGAGTTGGCGGAGCGGCTCGGGATACCCGTACGGGTCGCGCACGTGGAGGGGGACGACCTCACCGCCGCGTACCCCGGCACCCTCGCCGCCCACGCCTACCTCGGCGGCTTCGGTATCGCGGAGTGTCTGCGGGCCGGGGCCGACGTGGTGATCACCGGGCGGGTGACCGACGCCGCGCTCGTCACCGGGCCCGCCGCCGCGCACTTCGGGTGGGGGCCCAGGGACCACGACCAGCTCGCGGGGGCCGTCGTCGCCGGGCATCTGCTGGAGTGCGGGACCCAGGTCACGGGCGGGAACTACGCCTTCTTCCAGGACGGTGACGTACGCCGTCCCGGCTTTCCGCTGGCCGAGATCCATGCCGACGGCAGCAGTGTCGTCACCAAGCATCCCGGCACCGGCGGGTTCGTCGACACCGGTACGGTCACGGCCCAGTTGTTGTACGAGACGGGCGGTGCCCGGTACGCCGGGCCCGATGTCACCGCCCGGCTGGACACGGTACGGCTCCGCCAGGATGGCCCGGACCGGGTGCGGATCGAAGGGGTACGCGGTGAGGCGCCCCCGCCCACGCTCAAGGTCGGCCTCAACCGGCTCGGCGGCTTCCGCAACGAGGTCGCCTTCGTGCTCACCGGTCTCGATATCGAGGCCAAGGCGGAGCTGGTGCGGGAGCAGATGGACGCCGCGCTGGCCAAGGCGGCGCCGGACGAGGTGCGCTGGGAGCTGGCCCGCACCGACCGGGTCGACGCCGGTACGGAGGAGACGGCCAGTGCGCTGCTCCGGCTGGTCGTACGGGACTCCGATCCCGAGGTGGTCGGGCGGGGGCTGAGCGGGGCCGCGATCGAGCTGGCGCTCGCCAGTTACCCCGGTTTCCATGTGCTGGCGCCACCGGGGAAGGGCGCGCCCTACGGGGTGTTCGACCATGTGGCCGTGCCCCATGGTGCCGTCGACCATGTGGCCGTCCTCCACGACGGGCGCCGTATCGATGTGAGCGGGCCGCAGGAGACGCTCACGCTCAGCGAGGTGCCCGAACCCGCACTGCCCGAGCCGCCCCGTGTGGGCAGCACCCGCCGTGCCCCTCTCGGCCATGTGGCCGGGGCCCGTAGCGGGGACAAGGGCGGGGACGCCAACGTCGGTGTCTGGGCCCGCTCCGCCGACGCCTGGCGCTGGCTCGCGCACGAGCTGACCGTCGAGCGCTTCCGGGAGCTGATCCCCGAGGCCCGCGACCTCCCGGTCACCCGGCACGTCCTGCCCGGCCTCCACGCCCTGAACTTCGTCGTCACCGGCATCCTCGGCGCCGGCGTGGCCGCACAACACCGTTTCGACCCCCAGGCCAAGGCCCTGGCCGAGTGGCTCCGCTCCCGACACCTGGACATCCCGGAGGAACTGCTGTGACGCCCCGGACAACGCGACCCTCCGGCACCCCCACCCCCCACCCCGGAGACACCCGCCACCCAGGAGGCACCCCATGACCCTCCTCCGAACCACCCTCGACCCCACCGCACCCGACCACCAGGCCAACCGCGACACCATGCTCGCCAAGCTCGCCGACCTGGAGACGGAGCAGGCCAAGGCGCTCGCAGGTGGCGGTGAGAAATATGTGGCCCGGCACCGCAAGCGGGGCAAGCTGCTCGCCCGGGAGCGGATCGAGCTGCTGCTCGACCCCGACACGCCGTTCCTTGAGCTGTCCCCTCTCGCCGCCTGGGGCAGCGAGTACACCGTCGGCGCCTCCCTGGTCACCGGTATCGGGGTCGTCGAGGGCACGGAGTGCCTGATCACCGCCAACGACGCGACCGTGCGCGGCGGCGCGAGCAACCCGTGGAGCCTGAAGAAGGCCCTGCGGGCCAACGAGATCGCGCGGGCCAACCGGCTCCCCGTCATCAGCCTGGTCGAGTCCGGCGGAGCCGACCTCCCCTCGCAGAAGGAGATCTTCATCCCCGGCGGGGCGATCTTCCGGGACCTGACCCGGCTGTCGGCCGAGGGCATCCCGACCGTCGCCGTCGTGTTCGGCAACTCCACGGCGGGCGGCGCCTACATCCCCGGCATGTCCGACCACGTGATCATGGTCAAGGAGCGCGCGAAGGTGTTCCTGGGGGGCCCGCCGCTGGTGAAGATGGCGACCGGCGAGGAGAGCGACGACGAGTCGCTGGGCGGAGCCGAGATGCACGCCCGTACCTCCGGCCTCGCCGACCACTTCGCGGTGGACGAGCGGGACGCGATCCGGCAGGCGCGCAGGGTGGTCGCGCGGCTCAACCACCGCAAGGCGTACGCCGATCCGAGCCTCGCCGAGCCGCCCAAGTACGACCCCGAGGAACTGCTCGGCATCGTCCCCGGCGACCTGCGCACCCCCTTCGACCCGCGCGAGGTGATCGCCCGCCTGGTCGACGCCTCCGACTTCGACGAGTTCAAGCCGCTGTACGGCACGAGCCTGGTCACCGGCTGGGCCGAGCTGCACGGCTACCCCGTCGGCATCCTGGCCAACGCGCGCGGGGTGCTGTTCAGCGAGGAGTCGCAGAAGGCGGCGCAGTTCATCCAGCTCGCCAACCAGCGCGACATCCCGCTGCTGTTCCTGCACAACACCACCGGCTACATGGTCGGCAAGGAGTACGAGCAGGGCGGCATCGTGAAGCACGGCTCGATGATGATCAACGCGGTCAGCAACTCGAAGGTGCCGCACCTCTCCGTCCTCATGGGCGCGTCCTACGGCGCCGGTCACTACGGCATGTGCGGCCGCGCCTACGACCCCCGCTTCCTCTTCGCCTGGCCCAGCGCCAAGTCGGCCGTCATGGGCCCGCAGCAGCTCGCGGGCGTGCTGTCGATCGTGGCCCGCCAGTCGGCCCTGGCCAAGGGACAGCCCTACGACGAGGAGGGGGACGCCGCCCTGCGGGCGATGGTCGAGGGGCAGATCGAGTCGGAGTCGCTGCCCATGTTCCTGTCCGGGCGGCTCTACGACGACGGCGTCATCGATCCCCGTGACACCCGAACCGTCCTCGGTATGTGCCTGTCCGCCATACACACCGCTCCCTACGAGGGCGCCCGTGGCGGCTTCGGCGTCTTCCGGATGTGAGGCCCATGATTTCCACCCTGCTCGTCGCCAACCGGGGCGAGATCGCCTGCCGTATCTTCCGCACCTGCGCCGACCTCGGCATCCGTACCGTCGCCATACATTCCGACGCGGATGAGGGTGCGCTGCACACACGTGTGGCCGACACAGCGGTACGGCTGCCGGGCGCCGCGCCCGCCGAGACGTATCTGCGCGGCGACCTGATCGTGAAGGCCGCCCTCGCGGCCGGTGCGGACGCCGTGCACCCCGGCTACGGCTTCCTCTCCGAGAACGCGGACTTCGCCCGAGCCGTACGGGACGCCGGGCTGGTCTGGATCGGGCCGCCGCCCGAGGCGATCGAGGCGATGGCGTCCAAGACCCGTGCCAAAGAGCTGATGGGCCTCGCCCCGCTGGACGCGAAAGACGTCACCGCGGCCGACCTGCCGGTCCTGGTCAAGGCGGCGGCGGGCGGCGGCGGACGCGGCATGCGCGTCGTACGCGACCTCGCCGCGCTGCCCGGCGCGCTGGAGGACGCCCGCGCGGAGGCGGCGAGCGCGTTCGGGGACGGCGAGGTATTCGTGGAGCCGTATCTGGAGAACGGCCGCCATGTGGAGGTGCAGGTCCTCGCCGACACCCACGGCACCGTGTGGACGCTCGGCACCCGCGACTGCTCACTCCAGCGCCGGCACCAGAAGGTCATCGAGGAGGCCCCGGCACCCGGCCTCCCGCCCGCGCTCACCGAGCAGTTGTACGCGCTCGCCGAGCGGGCGACACGCGCCGTGTCCTACGAGGGCGCGGGCACCGTGGAGTTCCTGGTGGCCGACGGCCGCGCCCACTTCCTGGAGATGAACACCCGGCTCCAGGTCGAACACCCCGTCACCGAGGCGGTGTTCGGCGTCGACCTGGTCGCCGAGCAGATTCGCGTCGCCGAGGGCCACGCCCTGCCCGCCGAGCAGCCGGCCCCGCGCGGCCACGCCGTCGAGGCCCGGCTGTACGCCGAGGACCCGGCGCGCGGCTGGGCCCCGCAGACCGGCACCCTGCACCGCTTCACCGTGCCGGACGGCGTACGGCTGGACACCGGCTGCGCGGACGGCGACACCATCGGCGTGCACTACGACCCGATGCTCGCCAAGGTCATCGCGCACGCCCCCACCCGCACCGAGGCGGTCCGCAGGCTCGCCGGCGCCCTGGAGCGCACCGCGCTGCACGGCCCGGTCACCAACCGCGACCTGCTGGTCCGCTCGCTCCGGCACCCGGAGTTCACCGAAGCCCGTATGGACACCGGCTTCTACGACCGCCACCTCGCCGCCCTGACCGAGCCCGCCCCCGACCCCTGGGCCCCGCTCGCCGCGGCCCTCGCCGACGCCCACGGCCGCTCCCGCTTCGGCGGCTGGCGCAACGTGCCCTCGGGCCCGCAGGTGAAGCGGTACGAGATGGCGGGGGAGGAGCACGAGGCCGCCTACCGCCACACCCGCGCCGGCCTGGCGGCGGACGGCGTCCGCGTGGTGCACACCGGGCCGCACCTCGTCGTCCTCGAAGTGGACGGCGTCCAGCGGAAGTTCGACATCGCCCGCTACGGCGACCAGGTCCACGTGAACGCCACCGCCCTCACCGCCCTCCCCCGCTTCCCCGACCCCACCACCGAACACGCCCCCGGCTCCCTCCTGGCCCCCATGCCCGGCACGGTCGTCCGCATGGCGGAGGGCCTCACCGAGGGCACCGAGGTACAGGCGGGCCAGCCCCTGATCTGGCTGGAGGCGATGAAGATGGAACACCGGATCACCGCCCCCACGGACGGCACCTTGACCGCGCTCCCGGCGACCGTGGGCCGCCAGGTGGAGATGGGCACGCTGCTGGCGGTCGTGGAGGCCGGCCGACCTTGAGGGGCGCGGAGCCGCATCGATGTGCGGCTACCGACGCGTGAGCGCGAGCAACCACCGACCAGCCGCACCCGAAGGAGACAGAAGTGACCACCCTCATCGAATCCGAAGAACACCAGGCCCTCCGCAAAGCAGTCTCCGCCCTCGGCAAGCGCTACGGCCGCGACTACATCACCCGAGTCATAGAAGAGGGCCGCTACCCCACCGAACTCTGGCAAGAGGCAGCCAAGTTGGGCTACCTGGGCGTCAACCTCCCGGAGGAATACGGGGGCGGAGGCGGCGGCATAGCCGAACTCTCCATCGTCCTGGAAGAGCTGGGCGCCTCAGGAGCCCCCCTCCTCATGCTCGTCGTCTCCCCGGCCATCTGCGGCACGGTGATCGCCCGCTTCGGCACCGAGGAACAGAAGCGCACCTGGCTCCCCGGCCTCGCCGACGGCACCCGCACGATGGCCTTCGGCATCACCGAGCCCGACGCCGGCTCCAACTCGCACCGCATCACCACCACCGCCCGCCGGGACGGCGACGACTGGCTGCTCACCGGCCGCAAGGTCTTCATCTCCGGGGTGGACCACGCCGACGCCGTCCTGATCGTCGGCCGCACCGAGGACGCCCGCACCGGCAAGCTCAAGCCCTGCCTGTTCATCGTCCCGCGCGACGCCGAGGGCTTCTCGCGCAGCCCGATCGACATGGAGCTGAGCGCCGCCGAGAAGCAGTGGGAGCTGGTCCTGGACGACGTACGGCTGCCCGCCGACGCTCTGGTCGGTGGGGGCACCTCCCACGCTTTCGGCAGTGGGGGAGAGGACGCCGGGCTGCTCCAGCTCTTCGCCGGACTCAACCCGGAGCGGATCATGACGGCCGCGTTCGCCATCGGGATGGGCCGCTATGCCGTCTCCAAGGCGCTGGATTACGCCCGCGAGCGCACCGTCTGGAAGACCCCGATCGGGGCCCACCAGGCCATCGCACACCCCCTCGCGCAGGCCCACATCGACCTGGAGCTGGCCAAGTTGATGATGCAGAAGGCGGCCATCCTCTACGACGCCGGGGACGACATCGGCGCGGGCGAGGCGGCCAACATGGCCAAGTACGCGGCGGGGGAGGCGTGCGTACGGGCCGTCGACCAGGCCGTGCACACCCTCGGCGGCAACGGTCTGACCCGTGAGTTCGGGCTCGCCTCACTGATCATCGGCGCGCGGGTGGCCCGGATCGCCCCGGTGAGCCGGGAGATGATCCTCAACTACATCTCCCACCAGACGCTCGGCCTGCCCAAGTCGTACTAGAGAGACCGACGTTCGGAGGAACCGTGTTCCACAGCCCGTACGCCGAGGTCCCGCCGGTCGAAGAGCCCATCCACGACGCCGTCCTGGGCGGAGCCGCCGCCTACGGGGACCGGCCCGCGCTGATCGACGGCGTGGACGGCACCACCTTCACCTACGCCCAACTCGACGCCCTGCACCGTAGGTTGGCGGCGGCCCTCGCGGAGGCGGGGGTGCGCAAGGGTGACGTACTCGCCCTGCACAGCCCCAACACCATCGCGTTCCCGCTCGCCTTCTACGGGGCCACCCGCGCGGGTGCCACCGTCACCACCGCCCATCCGCTGCACACTCCTCAGGAGCTGGCCAAGCAGCTCGCGGACAGCTCGGCCCGCTGGCTGATCACCGTCTCCCCGCTGCTGCCCACCGCCCGCAGAGCGGCCGAACTCGCGGGCGGGATACGGGAGATCTTCGTCTGCGACCAGGCGCCCGGCCACCGCTCGCTCACCGAACTGCTCGCCACCGGCGCACCCGAGCCGGACGTCGCGGTCGACCCCGCCGAGGACGTCGCCGTACTGCCGTACTCCTCCGGCACCACCGGCACGCCCAAGGGCGTGATGCTCACCCACCGGCAGATCGCCACCAACCTGGCCCAACTGGAGCCCGCCGTCACGGTGGAGCCCGGTGAGCGCATCCTCGCGGTGCTGCCGTTCTTCCATATCTACGGCCTGACCGCCCTGTTGAACGCGCCCCTGCGCAAGGGCGCCACGGTGGTCGTGCTGCCCCGCTTCGAGCTGGACGCCTTCCTCGCGGCGATCGAGACTTACCGCATCACCGGCCTGTACGTCGCCCCGCCGATCGTGCTCGCCCTCGCCAAGCACCCCTCGGTCGCCCGGTACGACCTCTCCTCGCTGCGGTACGTGATCAGCGCCGCCGCCCCGCTGGACGCGGCCCTCGCCGCGGCCTGCGCCGAGCGGCTCGGGCTGCCGCCCCTGGGACAGGCGTACGGCATGACGGAGCTGTCGCCCGGCACTCACGTGGTCCCGCTCGCCCACCTGCGCGACGCCCCGCCCGGCACGGTCGGCAGGCTCATCGCCGGCACCGAGATGCGGATCGTCTCCCTGGACGACCCCGGCAAGGACCTCGGCCCCGGCGAGCGCGGCGAGATCCTGATCCGGGGCCCGCAGATCATGAAGGGGTACCTGGGCCGCCCCGACGCCACCACCGCGATGATCGACGCCGACGGCTGGCTGCACACCGGAGACGTCGGCCAAGTGGACGACGAGGGCTGGCTGTTCGTGGTGGACCGGGTGAAGGAACTCATCAAGTACAAGGGGTTCCAGGTGGCCCCCGCCGAACTGGAGGCCCTGCTGCTCACCCACCCCGGCATCGCGGACGCGGCCGTGATCGGCGTCGTCGACGAGGACGGCAACGAGGCCCCGCACGCCTTCGTCGTCCGCCGGCCCACCGCGCCGGACCTCAGCGCCAACGACGTCATGCTGTACGTGGGCGAGCGCGTCGCGCCGTACAAGCGGGTGCGCGGGGTCACCTTCACCGACGGTGTGCCCCGTGCCGCCTCCGGCAAGATCCTGCGCCGGGAGCTGCGCCCATGACCCTTGTCGGACGCACCCGCAGCCGTGTCGTGGAGACGCTCAGCCTGGACTCCCCGGCCACCCGCAACGCCCTCTCCGCGCCGCTGGTCGCCGAGCTCGCCGAAGCCCTGGCCGACTGCGCCAAGGACCCCGGTGTCCGGGCGGTCGTGCTGACCCACACCGGCAACACCTTCTGCGCCGGAGCCGACCTGCGCGATCCGCCCCACCCGGACGCTCTGGTCGGCCTGCTGCGCCAGCTCGTCGAACTGCCCAAGCCGGTGGTCGCCCGGATCACCGGGCACGTCCGGGCGGGCGGGCTCGGGCTGGTGGGCGCCTGCGACATCGCCGCCTCCTCGGCGGAGGCCACGTTCGCCTTCACCGAGGTCCGCATCGGGGTCGCCCCGGCTGTGATCTCCCTGCCCCTGCTCCCGCGCACCGACCCGCGCGAGCTGGCCCGGTACTACCTCACCGGCGAGCGCTTCGGCCCCGCCGAGGCGGTACGGCTCGGCCTGCTCACGCTCACCGGCGACGACGTGGACGAGACCCTCGCCCCGGTCCTGGACGGCCTGCGCCGCTCCTCGCCCGAGGCCCTGGCCGCGACGAAGGAGCTGCTCACGGCTAGGGTGCTGGAGACGTTCGACCGGGACGCGGCCCACCTCACCGCGCTCTCGGCCCGGCTGTTCTCCGCACCCGAGGCGCGGGAGGGGATGACGGCCTTCCTGGAAAGACGGGATGCGGCATGGGTGGTGTGAGTACGGCGGAACGCGACCGCGTACCCAAGCAGGACCGCAGCCGGGCCACCCGGCTGCGACTGCTGGAGGCCGCCGTGGCCTGCCTCGCCGAACACGGCTGGGCGGGCTCCACGGTCTCCGTCGTCGCCGAGCGCGCGGGCGTCTCGCGGGGCGCGGCCCAGCACCACTTCCCCACCCGCGAGGACCTGTTCACGGCCGCCGTCGAGTACGTCGCGGAACGGCGCTCCATCGCCCTGCGCGACCTGTTCCCGGACGGCCCCGGCGACCGCCAGGCCGTCGTCTCCGCCCTGGTGGGCCTCTACACCGGCCCGCTCTTCAGGGCCGCGCTCCAGCTCTGGGTGGCCGCCGCCAACGAGGAGCAGTTGCGCGGCCGGGTGACCGAGCTGGAGGCCCGCGTCGGCCGGGAGAGCCACCGGATCGCCGTCGAACTCCTCGGCGCCGACGAGTCCCGGCCCGGCGTGCGCGAGAGCGTGCAGGGCCTGCTCGACATGGCCCGCGGCCTGGGCCTCGCCACCCTGCTCACCGACGACACCGCCCGCCGCGAACGGGTCGTGGCCCAGTGGGCGGCGCTGCTGGACGAAGCCCTCGACTGAGCCCAGTGACCCGCGTCACACTCGAAATCGAAGGGCCGCAGTACTCTGGGCCCATGCTTCCGATGCTCGTCCGACGCCGCCACGTGGACTACGTGCGCGTCACGAGCATGGGCTGTCGGCGCTCCGCCTGATCCAGCCCCCTCTTTCTCGTCTTCTTCTTCTCTTCGTCCGGCACCAGGGGGCCGCCACACCCCTCGCGGCTGCCCGTGCCCCGTACACCTCGCGGACGCACCATGACGACTCATGCGACGGACCCGTCGTACGCCCAGCTCCCGATCATCGACCTCTCGGCCGCCGACCGCGGCCCCGAGGAGCGGGCCCTCTTCCACGCCCGGCTGCACAGCGCCGCCCATGACGTGGGCTTCTTCCAGTTGACCGGGCACGGCGTGACGCAGGCCGAGACCGACGCCCTGACCTCCGCCATGCGGGCCTTCTTCGCGCTGCCCGAGGCCGACCGGCTCGCCCTGGACAACATCAACTCCCCCCACTTCAGGGGCTACACCCGTACCGGCGACGAGCGCACCGGCGGCGCCCGCGACTGGCGCGACCAGCTCGACATCGGCGCCGAGCGCCCGGCCCGCGTACCCGGCCCCGGCGAGCCGCCGTACTGGTGGCTCCAGGGCCCCAACCAGTGGCCCACCGCCCTGCCCGAGCTGCGCACGGCCGCGCTCGCCTGGATCGACAAGCTCAGCGCGGTCGCCCAGCGCCTGCTGCGCGAGCTGCTCACCGCCATCGGCGCCCCGGCCGGCTTCTACGACCCGGTCTTCGGCGCCCACGCCCACCCGCACCTCAAGCTGGTCCGCTACCCCGGCAGTGCGGGCGACGGCACCGACCAGGGCGTCGGCGCGCACAAGGACTACGGCTTCCTCACCCTGCTCCTCCAGGACGCGGTCGGCGGCCTCCAGGTCCAGCGCGACGACGGCCGCTTCCACGAAGTCCCGCCTCTGGAAGGCGCGTTCGTGGTCAACCTCGGCGAACTCCTGGAGGTCGCCACCAACGGCTACCTGGTCGCCACCAACCACCGCGTGGTGAGCCCGCCCGCCGCGACCGAACGCTTCTCGGTCCCCTTCTTCTACAACCCCAGCCTGGACGCGAAGATCGCCCCGGTACCCTTCCCGCACGCTGGAACGGCACCGGGAGTGACGACGGACCCGTCCAACCCGCTTTTCGCGGAATACGGGTTCAACGAGCTGAAGGGCAAGCTCCGGGCCCACCCGCTGGTGGCGGAGAAGCATCACGCCTCTCTGCTGACGCCCGCGTAGAGGCTTTTCACGGGCGCGGGAACTGCGTGACCAGCCACGACGGCGAGTCGGCCGCCCCGCGCCCCCATCAGCCCACTCAGTGAGCCTCTTCCATCCGGGTAGTCGCAGGCCGGCAGCGTGTTATCGACAACCCTTGCATCTCAACGCTGTTCCAGCAGGGACTGTCCCAGAGCAGTGATCGTATGTAGCACCGTGTTGCCTTGCCTGCTCGAGGTGATGAGTCCTGCCTGGCGGAGGTAGCTGAGGTGCTGGCTGGTTGCTGGTTCGCCAACACCGACATGTCGCGCCAGTTCACGGGTGGTGTAGCCGAACGCGGTCAGCTCCAGACAAGCCGATCGCGTGCTGCCGAGAATTTTGGCGATTGCCCGGGGCCTGCTCTCGGGCCGGGTCCACGCAATCGCATCCCGAGGCACCGGGTAGAGCAGCACCGGGGGCAGTGCGGCATCGATCAAGGTGATGGGCATGCGCCAGCAGAAGACTGAAGGAATCAGCCTGAGTCCGCGGCCTGCCAGGTGAATGTCGTGGGAGACGGGATAGTCCACCTCCAGAATCGGCGGTCGCCATCGCATTGTTGGCCTCAGCCGCGCCAACAAGCCTTCGATTCCATGATCCATGAGAGTGCGGGAGCGTGCAGCCCGTTCAGCCTGCACGACGGAATCCATATTCGGCCAATGGGGTGTGATTGCTACCCGATGGTAGTTGCGGATCGCGTCGGCCAGCGCGGTCAGTGCTTTCGGGTCCCCTTCAGCCAGCGGGCGCGACCAGGATGGAATGTCAGGCAGACTGGCTAGTTCTCGCCTCAGGGTTCGCTTCGGTGTCATCAACACGGCCTCGATGCCGGCTTCCAGACCGTTTGCCGATTCAGAGGGCGTCAGGAAGTCAGGAAAGTTTCCGGTCGCTGGAACGAGGCGCCGTAACAGACGTATTTGCCAGGCTGGGAGGCCGGGCAGCGCCGGACGGAGTCTTGCCTGCCAGGGACCGAAGGTGGCGCGACCTCGGGCCGTACCCAACAGGGTGAGGCTCAGTACGGATTCCCACAGAGGGTCAGGAACCTTGGCGAACCGGACACGGCCAAGATCTTCCGGAGTGAAATGGAGCCGGAGCATGTGTCTCCCCAAGCGACGCAAGGTCCACCGACGGTCGCATCCTGCCACCCTGTGCACGGCATGTGAACAGGGTGTTTCGTCGAGCTTCGAAAGTGGTGGATCAACGCTTTCATCGCGAGCACGCTGGGGGCGATCGGTCAGCCCTCCACCTCGCGCTGCTCCACGCGGCTGGTACGAGGGCTGATCGCCCGGCGCTACCCACGCATGACGAGGAGTACTTCATGTCCGGAATACGTTCCGTTGTTGCCGCGGCGGCAGTTGCTACGGCTGCTCTGACCTTCATCCTGCCCAATAGCGCCAGCGCCGCCCCGGCCGCCCTGGCGCAACCGAGTGCAGCGCAGCTTGCTGCGGTCGACTGCGCTCAGGGTGACGTCTGCTTCTGGAGCGACTTCAACTTCACGGGCAGCAAATGCGCGTGGGACGTCGCCGACCCGGACTGGCAGGGCGGCGCCGTCAAGTGCTCGTGGGCGGCGACCACCAACGTGCGATCGGTCTTCAACGCCGGCACCGGATCGTCGTCCGGCGTTGCGTTCTACTCCGGCACAAATTACAGCGGCCGCATCGGCTGCACCCGCAACCAGCAGGGCGGAAACCTCGCAGGGACCTACAAGGTCCGATCCCACAAGTGGATCTCCGGTAACTGCGGCTGACATCGCCGGACTCCCGCCGGGAGGCATCTGCTGTCTCCCGGCGGGAGTCCCGAACATTGAGGGCGCCCTTCAATGGCCCCGAGTCCCTGCCTTCCTCGTTATCTCCGGCCACAGGATAAGAGAATCGAGACGACGTTGCGTAGAAAAATCGCGATGGCCATGACGGTTGCGACGCTGATGGCTGGCACCGTTGCCGCCCCTGCGGCATTCGCCGGAACCGCTTCCGCTCAGGCGTACACGTGCAGCTATGCCGAAACCGACGGCTATTGGCATGCCGGCTATTACGGCGGCAATACAATTACTCCGAGCTCTACCGTCGTGACAACTGCAGGCATCGAGGCCCAGTGCCTGCTCAAGAAGGCAGGGTTTTCCCCCGGTACGATTGACGGTGTTTTCGGGAGTAAATCTCAAGCCGCCGCCAAGAGGTTTCAGGACTTCATAAACGATGAGACCCATCGTGACCTTCTTGCCGTCGACGGGATCGTCGGAAGGGACACGTGGCCTTTTCTGCGTTGTTGCGGAATCGGAATGTGATGCGCACGGGTTCGTCCCGATGGGTGACTGTCGGACCTACGGGTGATCTGTAAGGTCAAGCGCACGCCATCTCAAGTACCGTGCAGCGCGCTCGACGAGCGCGTGCGGGACGTCGAGCTCGGCAGGATCCGGGACGCAGGGCCCCCTTCGGTCGCCAGGGCGTGGAGTGGAATCACCACGCCGACGACGAGGGGCCCTGCCTCGTCACCACACCCGGGTTCACCCGGAGATGTTGGCGAACCCCTCGATGTCCGAAGGCTTCCGAGTCCCCGGCCCCACATACTCCGCGGAAGGCCGCACCAGACGGCCGGTTCGCTTCTGCTCAAGAATGTGCGCCGACCAGCCGGCCGTACGCGCGCACGTGAACATGGAAGTGAACATGTGCGAGGGAACTTCGGCGAAGTCGAGCATGATGGCCGCCCAGAACTCCACGTTGGTGGCCAGCACCCGGTCCGGCCGCCGATTGTGCAACTCCTCCAGCGCCGCCTTCTCCAGCGCCTCCGCGATCTCGAACCGCGGAGCGCCCAGCTCACGCGCCGTACGCCGCAGCACCCGTGCCCGAGGGTCCTCGGCCCGGTAGACCCGGTGCCCGAACCCCATGAGCCGCTCACCCCGGTCGAGTGCCTTCTTCACGTACCCGACGGCGTCCCCGGTACGCTCGATCTCCTCGATCATCCCGAGCACCCGGGAGGGCGCACCCCCGTGCAGCGGGCCGGACATCGCACCCACCGCCCCCGACAGCGCGGCGGCGACGTCCGCGCCGGTGGAGGCGATGACCCGCGCGGTGAAGGTGGAGGCGTTCATGCCGTGCTCGGCGGCGGAGGTCCAGTACGCGTCGACGGCCGCGACGTGCTTCGGGTCGGGCTCCCCGCGCCAGCGGATCATGAACCGCTCGACGACCGTACGGGCCTTGTCGATCTCCCGCTGCGGCACCATCGGCAGCCCCTGGCCGCGCGCGGACTGGGCGACGTAGGAGAGCGCCATGACGGCGGCGCGGGCGAGGTCGTCGCGGGCCTCCTCGGCGTCGATGTCCAGCAGCGGCCGCAGGCCCCACACCGGCGCCAGCATGGCGAGCGCGGACTGCACGTCCACCCGGATGTCGCCGGAGTGCACGGGGATCGGGAACGGCTCGGCCGCGGGCAGGCCCGGCGCGAAGGCGCCGTCCACCAGCAGCCCCCACACGTTCCCGAAGGAGACGTGCCCGACGAGGTCCTCGATGTCGACGCCCCGGTAGCGGAGCGACCCGCCCTCCTTGTCCGGTTCGGCGATCTCGGTCTCGAAAGCGACGACTCCCTCTAGTCCGGGTACGAACGCGGACATAAGGCGGCTCCTCGGTCTGGGTCGGTGGTGGTCATCACCGGTACTGCCCCATACGCACGGGGGTCACCCGGAACGAGGGGCGGGAACAGCACGATAGCCCTGAGTGCCACACTTGGGGAGACCCTGCGGCACTCAGTGCCACGTTCGTGCGATGCGGCAGGATGACCGCGTGACCGACCGCGATCTCACCCCGAAGCCCGACCCGGCCGTGGACCCCGCGTTCATGCGCGAGCAGTACCGGGAGCGCGGTCTGGGCGAGGACGACCTCGCCGCGCACCCGATGGACCAGTTCGCCCACTGGTTCCAGGACGCCGCCCGCGCCTCCGTCCTGGGCACGCTCTACGAGCCCAACGCGATGGTCGTCTCCACCGTCGACCCCACCGGCCGCCCCAGCTCCCGCACGGTGCTGATGAAGGGCTTCGACGGCGACGGCTTCGTCTTCTACACCAACTACGGCTCCCGCAAGGCCCGCGACCTGGCCGGGGACCCGTACATCTCGCTGCTCTTCCCCTGGCACCCCATCGCCCGCCAGGTGATCGTCTGCGGGGTGGCCCGGCGCACCGGCCGCGAGGAGACCGCCGCCTACTTCCGCAGCCGCCCGCACGGCTCGCAGCTCGGCGCCTGGGCCAGCGCCCAGTCCACGGTGATCGGCTCCCGCGACGTACTGGACGACGCCTACGCCGGACTCGCGGCCCGGTACCCGGAGGGCGAGGAGGTGCCGGTGCCGGAGAACTGGGGCGGGTTCCGGGTCGCGCCGGAGACGGTGGAGTTCTGGCAGGGCCGGGAGAACAGGCTGCACGACCGGCTCCGGTACACCGCCATGCCGGACGGCTCCTGGACGACCGAACGGCTGAGCCCTTGAGAGCGCAAGAGCCCCTGAACGCGGAACGACCCGCGAGTTCTGGTTCCTGCGCCGTGCGGCGGAGGAGCCGGCCGGACGTACCGGCGAACTCGCGGGTCGGGTGACTGCTGGGATTGGGCCGGCCGCACGCTTCGATCACGTGCTGGTCCGGCACCGCACTAGGTGTGGTGACGGGCCGCTAGCCCGCAGCCACCTCACGCGTCCGGTTTCCATACATCTGCCGAACCACCTCCCTTCCGTGTGCCGCCAGCCTAAAAAAGCGGGCACCCGCGGTTCAAGTGATTTTCACCGCCGCAATCTGGCGGAACGGCGTGTGGGCTGGGTCACGGTCGAGTTGAATGACCATCGACGCCGTCAGCCGGACGGATCGTGCAAGGGGGACCAGGGTGAGTGCTTCCCGGCGCAGTGGGACCACCGACGAGCTGGGACCGGAGGAACCGGGCGGCGCCGACCTGCTCAACGCCCTGCTGGACGGCATGGACGCCGCCCTGTGCGCCTTCGACGCGGACGGCACCGTCACCCACTGGAACCGCGAGGCCGAACGCATCCTGGGCTGGAGCGCCGCCGAGGCGGTCGGCCGCCCGGGCTTCGCCGGCTGGGCGGTGCGCAGCGCCGACGCCGCGCAGGTGAGCGAGCGGCTGCGGTCCGCGATGCGGGCCACCGGCCGCCAGGTCCACGAGTTCGCCCTCGTCACCAAGGACGGCCGCCGGGTCCTGGTGCGCACCCAGTCGGCCGCCGTACGCGGTCCGGACGGCCGCCCGGCGGGCCTGTACTGCGCCTTCAGCGAGGTGCACACCCAGATCGACCTGGAGCGGTCCATCGCGCTGAGCGAGGCCCTGTTCGAGGACGCGGCCTGGGGTGTCGTCCTCATGGATGCCGACCTGCGCCCGGCCGTCGTCAACGCGCACGCGGCCCGCGCCCTGGGCGTCGGCCGCTCCACCGCGCTCGGGCGGCCGCTCGGCGAACTCCTCGCCCAGGGGGTGGAGGAGCTGGAGAACGCGCTCACCCATGTGCTGGCCGAGGGCGCCCCGCCCGGCCCGATCGAGCTGTGGGTGACCGTGCCCACGGCCGAGGGGGAGCGGCGGCGCTGCTGGCGCAGCGGGTTCGTCCGGCTGGCCTCGCCGCTGGGGCAGGAACCGGTGCCGCTCGGGGTCGGCTGGCTCTTCCAGGACATCACCGAGGCCCGGCTGGGGGAGCGTGAGGCGTCCCTGCTGCGGTTCCGCGCCAACCAGTTGCACCGCGCGGCCCGGGCCGCCGCCGAGTGCGAGGACCCCGCCGAGGCGGCCGTCGTCCACCTGGAGTTCGCCCTCGCCGGCTTCGCCGAGCAAGCCCTGCTGGACCGGCTGACCGACGCGCGCGGGGAGACGGTACGGCTGGAGCGGCTCGCCGCCACGCCCGCCGGGACACCGGGCGCCGACATCCACACCGGGCTGCCCGTGCGCTACGCCCCCGACCACCCGGCACCCCGGTGCGCCGAGCGGGGCGGCACCGTACGCGCCGATGTGAACGGGGTACCGGCCGAGCGGTCGCGGGAGTGGGCCCGCACCCGGCACTGGCCCGCCGACACCGCCCACGCGCTGTGCACCCCCCTGCGCAGCCGGGGCCGGACGCTGGGCGTGCTGACCTTCCTGCGCGGCACGTCCCGCGACGGCTTCGACCGCACGGACACGACGTACGCGGAAGAGGTGGCCGCGCGCATCGCGGCGGCGCTGGACCTGGCGGACGCGGTACGGGGGACCGAGCAGGTGTGAACCGCCGACGGCGGCAGAGGGACAGTGCTGTCGGCCGGTGTCCTCAGTGGTGGTAGTAGATCCGGTCGCCGTACTTCTCCATGATCCGGGCGTTCCAGTCGTGCCCGCCGTCCACGTTCCCCGAGCGGAGCAGCGGGGGCTCCAGGCCCCGGTCGGCCAGGGTGGCCGCCGCCGTCGCCACCATGGACTGCATCAGGGCCGAGGTGACCACCGTGGAGGCGGGCGCGAAGGGCGCCGGGACGGTGTCGAGGGTCAGTTCGGCGTCCCCGACCGCGATCTTGGAGTCCAGCACGACGTCGCAGTGGTCCTTCAGGAACGTGCCCGAGGAGTGCCGGGAGGCGGTCCCGGTGGCGTAGGAGACCGAGGTGACGCCGATGACCTTGATGCCCAGGGCGCGCGCGTGCTGGGCCATCTCCACCGGCAGGGCGTTGCGGCCCGAGAGGGAGATGATCACCAGGGCGTCGCCCTCGCGCAGCGGTGAGCTGTCCAGCACGGCGGAGGCGAGGCCGTCGACCCGCTCCAGGGCGGAGCCGAGGACCGCCGGGCTGACGTCGATGCCGACCACGCCGGGGACGGCGAGCAGGTTCATCAGGGCGAGGCCGCCCGCGCGGTAGACGACGTCCTGCGCGGGGAGCGAGGAGTGTCCGGCGCCGAAGGCGAAGAGGCGTCCGCCCGACTCGACCGTGTCCGCGAGCAGGGTCCCGGCGGCGGCGATGGCCTCGGCCTCCTCCTCACGCACCCGCCGCAGCAGGCCGATCGCCGCGTCCAGGAACCGGTCGGCCGGCGTGCCGTCGCTCATGCGGTGCCCCTTCGCGCGTCGATGTCGCGGATCACGGTGCGGTCCAGACCACAGCGGTGTCAATACGGCCCGCGCTTCCCGGCCGAAGGGCGGCCGGTTCCCGCCGTTTCCCCGGCACGGCACGATTGTCGGTGGTATCCGGCAGAATTGATTCTGGGCCAGCGCACGCGCCGGGAGCGGTGAGCTTTTCGGCAAAGTAATCGAGGGGCACGTATGTCCGGACTGATCGACACCACGGAGATGTACCTCCGCACCATCCTCGAACTGGAAGAGGAAGGCGTCGTCCCCATGCGCGCCCGCATCGCGGAACGGCTCGACCAGAGCGGGCCGACCGTCAGTCAGACGGTGGCGCGCATGGAGCGGGACGGACTGGTGTCCGTGGCCAGCGACCGCCATCTGGAGCTGACCGACGAGGGCCGCAGGCTGGCCACGCGCGTGATGCGCAAGCACCGGCTCGCCGAGTGTCTGCTCGTGGACGTGATCGGGCTGGAGTGGGAGCAGGTGCACGCGGAGGCGTGCCGCTGGGAGCACGTGATGAGCGAGGCGGTGGAGCGCCGCGTGCTGGAGCTGCTGCGCCACCCCACCGAGTCGCCGTACGGCAACCCGATCCCGGGTCTCGAGGAGCTGGGCGAGAAGGACGGCGCCGATCCGTTCCTCGACGCGGGCATGGTCTCGCTGGCGGAGCTGGACCCCGGGTCCGACGGCAAGACGGTCGTGGTGCGCCGGATCGGGGAGCCGATCCAGACCGACGCCCAGCTCATGTACACGCTGCGGCGGGCCGGCGTGCAGCCCGGCTCGGTGGTCAGCGTGACCGAGTCGGCGGGTGGCGTACTGGTGGGCAGCGGCGGTGAGGCGGCCGAGCTGGCCTCCGACGTCGCCTCCCATGTCTTCGTCGCCAAGCGCTGAATGTGTCGAGGCCCCGGCGCCGCCGCGGCGCCGGGGCCTCACCTCCCCGGTACCGACCCGGAGCCCCGAGCTCCCAGGGTCAGTCCCTCCGGACCGTTTTTCCCCGAGCGGTCCGCCCCCCACGCCAGAGAAGATCCCCTCGGCGGTGGCGATCATTCCTCTTCCGGTGTCACTCGAACGAGGGGTATTGGCCGAGCGAACGCTCGTGTCGAATGAGCTTTCGATAATCTGCGACGGCAGCACCAGGGCGACACACGACAGCGACAGCGGCAGTACAACGGTACGAAGCAGGCGGAGCTGGGGGGTGCCAGGTCTATGGCACGACGTATCGAGGTGACAGGGGCGGGCGGGGTGCGGCTGGCCGCGTGGGAGTACGCGGACCCGCCCAAGGAAGGGACCGGGCCCGGCGCGCGGGGTGTCTTACTCCTCCACGGCCTGATGGGGCGCGCCGCGCACTGGGCGTCCACCGCACGTGGGCTCGCCGGCCGGTACCGCGCGGTCGCGCTCGACCAGCGCGGGCACGGGCAGAGCGCGCAGCCGCCGCTGGAAGCCTGCACCCGCGAGGCGTACGTCGAGGACGCCGAGGCCGCGCTGGAGCAGCTCGCCCTCGCCCCCGCCGTCCTGGTCGGCCATGCGATGGGCGCGCTCACCGCCTGGCAGTTGGCCGCCCGCCGTCCGGACCTGGTGCGCGGCCTCGTCATCTGCGACATGCGGGCCTCCGCGCTGGGCGCCGCCTCGCAGGCCGAGTGGTCCGACTGGTTCCGCTCCTGGCCGCTGCCCTTCACCACCCTCGCCGACGTCCGGCGCTGGTTCGGCGAGGACGATCCCCGCCTGGAACGCCCCGACCCGGCGCGCGGTGCCTTCTACGCCGAGGTCATGCACGAGTCCGCCGACGGCTGGCGCCCCCTCTTCGACCCCGACCGCATGCTCCGCACCCGCGAGACCTGGGTCCACGACGCCCACTGGGACGAACTCACCCAGGTCCGCTGCCCCACCCTCGTCGTCCGCGGCCTCGACGGCGAGCTCGGCCGAGCCGAGGCCCAGGAAATGGTCCGCGTCCTCCCCGACGGCCACTACGCCGAGATCCCCGACGCCGGCCACGTCCCCCACTACGACCAGCCGGCGGCCTGGCAGGGGGTGCTGGACCAGTTCCTGAGCGAGCTGGGGGCACCCGGAGGGTGAGTTTCGGCGGGGGACCCACACATGGCAGCCAGGCGGGCCGGGGCGGACCGGAGCACGGACCGCTCGGCAGCTACCCCTTGCTCACCGCCACCAGGATCTCCGGCAGCCGGGCCGCAGTCCTCGGGGCCGCCAGGCGGAGGCCCGTCAGGGCGAGGGCCGCTCCGTAGGCGGTACCCGCCGGAAGGAGCAGCCAGGACCACTGGGCACCCACGTCGCTGATGTTCAGCCAGATCGTCGCCGCGATGACCGGGGAGCAGAGCAGGGCCGCCGCCACCATGCCGCCGAAGATGGAGATCCAGGCGAGGCCCGCCTGGCCGGGGGCGACGTTCTTGTGGCCCTCCTGCGGTATCGAGTAGGGGAAGCGGGCCGAGGTCCAGGCGCCGGTGGCGAGCATCGCGCCGAGCAGGGCCAGGGAGAGGCCCAGCACCTCGGGGAGACGGGACCAGTCGCCCAGCAGCGCGGTGGTGACGACGGTGACGAGCGTGGCGTACGGCAGGGTGATCAGCAGCAGGGCCAGCGCCCGGCCGCGCAGCTCGGCGTAGGCGTCGCGGGGGGAGGAGACGGTCATCGCCACCATCCAGAACGCGGAGGTGTCCTGCCCGAACTGGTTGTACATCTGGATGCCGAGCATCCCCGAGGCGAAGCACGCGAAGTACAGCGACCCGGTGCCCTGGATGGCGTTGAACACCGGCACGATCAGCCCGATCGCCAGCGAGGTCACCCATGCCGCCTTGGTCTTCGGGTCGCGCCAGATGTAGCGCAGGGTCCGCTCCATCACCGCCCCCGTGCGCCCGCCCGGCAGCAGCCGGGCCAGCCCCGCCGAGGCGCGGTCACGGCCCCCGTCGTCGGCCGCCTGGAGCGTGGAACCGTCGGGCGAGGTCATCAGCCGGGTCAGGCTCCGCGCCCACGCGCCGATCAGCACCGCCAGCAGCAAGGCGCACAGTGCCAGTTGGGCCAGCGCCGTCCCGTACGACCCTTCGCTCGCCGAGCGGACCGCGCCCAGCGCGGACGCGGGCGGCACCCAGGACAGCACGTCGGCGACCGGACGGAGTTGACCCAGCCCGCCCGAACCGAGCCGCTGAGCTCCGAAGTTGACGAGCTGGGCGCCGATGGCGATGACCAGTCCGCTCAGCACGGCCAGGTCGCGGCCCTTGCGGCTGGTCAGCAGGCGGACGTTGGCCGCGGCGACCGCCCGCGCCAGCGCCACGCAGGTCAGCAGCGCCAGGGCGACCCCCGCGACCGCGAAGGCCCAGCCCGCGCCGTGCGCCAGCGACAGCCCGCAGCCCGCCAGCACCAGCAGGGTGAACACCGGGCCGATGCCGACCAGCGAGGCCGCGAGCAGCCCCCGTACCAGCGTCCGGGGCCGCAGGGGCAGCATCACCAGGCGGGTCGGGTCGAGGGTCTCGTCGCCGCCGGGGAAGAACAGCGGCATCACCGCCCAGCCCAGCGCCAGCACCGCGACACCGGGCACGGCGACGGACTCCGGGTGCGACTGGAAGCGCAGGGCGACGAAGCCGAGCAGTTGCAGCAGCGCGAAGACCAGGGTGAGCACCGCCGAGGCGACGAACGCGGCCCGCCGGCCCGTGGACTGGCGCAGGCCGTTGCGCAGCAGGGACAGCTTCAGCCGGACCAGTACCGACGTCGCGGAGGCAGGCGTCGCGGTCGTCATCGGACCGCCCCGCCGCCGAGCCAGTCCAGATCGGACCCCGCGTCCCGTCCGCTCGCGCCCACCAGCTCCAGGAACGCGGCCTGGAGGGTCGGGTGCTCCCCGCGCACCTCGGCCAGCGTCCCGGTCGCCCGGATGCGCCCGGCGGCCAGCACCGCGACCCAGTCGCACAGTGACTCCACCAGCTCCATCACGTGCGAGGAGAACACCACGGTCGCGCCGGACGCGGTGTACCGCTCCAGCACGCCCCGGATGGTCTGCGCGGAGACCGGGTCGACGCCCTCGAACGGCTCGTCCAGGAACAGCACTTCGGGGTTGTGCAGCAGGGCGGCGGCGAGCCCGATCTTCTTGCGCATGCCCGTCGAGTAGTCGACGACGAGCTTGTGCTGGGACCCGGCGAGGTCCAGCACGTCCAGCAACTGGGTGGCCCGCTTGTCCACCTCGGCGCCCGGCAGCCCGCGCAACCGCCCGCTGTAGGCCAGCAGTTCACGCCCGGACAGCCGCTCGAACAGCCGCAGCCCCTCCGGCAGCACCCCGATCCGGGACTTCACCGCCACCGGGTCCTGCCACACGTCGTGCCCGACGATCTCGACGGACCCCTGATCGGGCCGGAGGAGACCGGTCACCATCGACAGGGTGGTCGTCTTGCCCGCCCCGTTCGGGCCGACCAACCCGATGAACTTCCCGGCCGGCAGATCGAGATCGATGCCGCCGACCGCGACATGCTGCCCGAACTGCTTCCAGAGTCCCCGTACCCGTACCGCTGCCTCCGTCATGACGGAAACCCTACGGTGACGGCCCTGTCCGGGGCACCCGTGCGGCGGAACCCCGGCGTCCGGGCGCCGCTCAGCAGTCCTGGTTGCAGGCGTACGCCAGCGGCGGGATCAGCTCCTCCGCGTCCGGCAGCCACCGGTTGGCCGGGGTCGGACGGCACGCCCACTGCACCGCGCCCCGCGAACCGATCCGGGTCGGCGGCGCCGCCAGGTACCGCCCCTCGCCCAGCGCGACCAGATCGCGCGCGGCCGCCGCCCAGCCGACCTGCCGCACCAGCTCCGGCGCCTTCGCCGCGCCGCCCGGCAGCACGAGGAACTGCATGCGCCGGTCCGGGGTGAGGGTCACCGGGCCGAGGTTCAGGTCCATGCGCCGCATCCGGGCCAGCGCCAGGAACCCGGCGCTCTCCGGCACGGACAGCGCGTCGAAGGTGCGGCCGGTGGGCAGCAGGATCGACGCCGAGGGCTGCGCCTGCCACATCTGCCGGACGACCTCCGTGCTGCCGGTCGCCCGTGTCGCCCAGTCGGGGCGCGTGGGGTGTGCGCCGGGCGCGGGACAGAGGGTGTCGCCGCAGGAGCAGTACCGCACCCCGCCCGCGTCCACCAGCCAACTGCCCGCCAGCACGTCCCAGTGCCGCTCCTCGGCGTACGCAACGGCGGTCTCCAGCAGCGATTCCCCGCGCGGGCGCGGAATCCGGGCCGCCTCGGGGCCCGCGGTCGTCTCGTCCACGTCCCACTCAACTGCCGCGTCCACCTGGAGTTACGGCCGGGCCGTGCGCGGGGGCGGCACACCGGCCCGGCGGCCGGGGCGCATGGGAGCACGGGCGGGGGCGCGTGGGAGAGGCGGACGGGCGACGCGGGTAACCAGGAAGGGCACGGGGAGCGCGGCGAGACGGCTTTACCCCGGCAAACCGCACATGTCGCGCATTGACGCTATGTCGACTGGGAAGTGATCTCAGGACCGGAACGACCAGTGATCTTCAGGCTCCAGGGGTTCGCAGGGGGTAGCGCATGGCCGCGAGGCCGCTAGTGGCGAGGCAGCCGAACGAACGGCTGCAGGCACTCATCCAGGAAGCGGGGTGCTCGAACGCGGGGCTGGCCCGGCGCGTCAACATGTGCGGCGCCGAGCACGGACTCGACCTGCGCTACGACAAGACGTCCGTGGCCCGCTGGCTGCGCGGCCAGCAGCCGCGCGGACGTGCCCCGGCGATCATCGCGGAGGCGCTCGGCCGCAAGCTCGGCCGTACGGTCACGATCGACGAGATCGGCATGGCCAACGGCAAGAACCTCGCCTCCGGCGTGGGCCTGCAGTTCTCGCCGACGGTCCTCGGGGCCATCGAGCAGGTCTGCGAGCTGTGGCGCAGCGACGTGGGGCGGCGGGACTTCCTGTCCGGCTCCTCGGTCGCCGCCTCCGCGCTGGTCGAGCCCAGCCGGGACTGGCTGATCTCGGCGCCGGACGCCCAGGTGGCCCGGCAGGCGGGCCCGCGCGTGGGCCAGGCCGACGTGGCGGCCGTGCGCTCGATGACCCAGGCGCTGGTCGACCTCGACCACCAGTACGGCAGCGGGCATGTGCGCCCGGTCGTCGTGCACTACCTCAACAGCGTGGTCTCCGGGCTGCTCGCGGGCTCGTACCGGGAGGCCGTCGGGCGTGAACTCTTCGCGGCCGTCGCCCGGTTGACCGAGCTGGCCGGGTACATGGCGGTCGACACCGGCCAACCCGGCCTGGCCCAGCGGTACTACATCCAGTCGCTGCGCCTGGCGCAGGCGGCCGGGGACCGGGGGTACGGCGGCTATGTGCTGGCCGCCTCCATGAGCCACCTCGCCGCCGAACTCGGAAACCCGCGCGAGATCGCCCAGTTGGCGCGCGCCGCGCAGGAGGGCGCCCGGGGCCGGGCCACCCCGCGCGCGGAGTCGATGTTCCACGCGGCCGAGGCGCGCGGGCACGCCGTACTGGGCGACGTGCGCGCCGCGCAGGCGTCCGCCGGGCGGGCCATCTCGGCGCTGGAGCGGGCCGACGCCTCCGACGGGGACGACCCGGTGTGGATCGCCCACTTCGACGAGGCTTACCTCGCAGACGAGTTGGCGCACTGCCACCGCGACCTCGGGCAGGCCGAGGCCGCCGCCAGATACGCCCGGCAGGCGCTGGAGCGGCACCCCGTCTCGCGGGCCCGGCGCCGGGCCATCGGCTATGTGCTCCTCGCCACGGCCCAGGTGCAGCAGCGCGAGATCGAGCAGGCGTGCGGCACCGGCATGAAGGCGGTGGAGCTGCTGGAGACGCTCCGCTCCGAGCGCGGCACCGAGTATCTGGAGGACCTCCAGCAGCGGTTGCAGCCCTTCCGGGACGAGGCGGTGGTACGGGAGTTCGGGGCGCGGCTCGACGTCCGGCAGGCGGCCTGAACAGCCGGTGCGTCCGAGTGCCCTTGTGGGAAAGGGCACTCGGGCGCTGAGCTGCGTGGCACCGGGCTCCGCGGACCCGGTAGCGTGAGCCGACGATTCCGAACGTCCTTCAATCGTAGGAGTCCCGGTGACGCAGAGTGGACAGGGCGATGAGCCCTCGGCGCGACCCGCGCACGAAGGCATCGTGCTGCCCTCCGACGGAGGGGAGCCCCTGCTGCCGGGCATGACAGGAACACCCGCGGTGCCCCCCGGTGGCCAGTCCTGGGGCGGCTCCTGGGGCCCCGGCCACGACCAGCAGCAGCCCCAGCACCAGCAGCACCAGCAGGGTCAGGGCTGGCCTCCGGCCGCCGCCCAGGAGTGGCAGACCCCGGAGCAGCCGGCCGGCCCCGGCCCGATGCCGCCCGAGGGCCCCACGTACGACGCGCAGGGCTACGGCGGCGCCCAGCCCTACCACCAGCAGCACCAGGGGTACGGCAACGACGGCTACCCGCAGCAGGCCGCGCCGCTGCCGCCGATGGACGAGGCGGCCACGCAGTTCATGCCGCCCGTGGGCCCGGGCCAGGGCCCCGAGGGCGCGACCCAGTACCTCCCGCCGGTCCCGTCGGGCGGTGCCGACCAGGCCGCGACCCAGTACATACCCCCGGTGGCGTCCGGCGCGCTGCCGCCCGAGGCCACCGGCGACGACGGCCGTCAGGGCTACCCGCAGCAGCCGGTGGACGAGGCGGCCACCCAGTACATCCCGCCCTACCAGGCCGGTGCCGACGGCGCCGACCGGCAGCCGCCCGCCGAGTTCGACAACCTCTTCAGGGGCACCCAGTACGGCGCGGACGCCGCCCAGGGCTCGACCCAGCAGATGCCCCGCGTCCCGGCCCCCGACCCGCGTCCTCCGGCGCCCATGGTCTCGGCCCAGCCCGCCTACCGGCCGCCGATGGACCACCACGACGACGGCGGGCGGCGCGGCGGCGGCCGCACCGGTTCGCGCGTCCCCCTGATCGCGGCCGTCGGCGTCGGCATCGTCGTCCTCGGCATCGGTGCGGGCGCCCTGCTCAGCGGCGGCGGTGACGACGGCGACGACAACCGGCCGGTCGCCTCCTCCACCCCGGCCAGCGAGAAGCCCTCGCCGTCCGCGTCGGCCGCCGACCCGGCCCAGCCGCAGGCGGCCGAGCTGGACAAGCTGCTCGCCGACAGCGGCAGCAGCCGCTCCACCGTGATCCAGTCGGTCGAGCGCATCAAGCAGTGCCAGAACCTCGACCAGGCCGCCGCCGACCTGCGCGGCGCCGCCAAGCAGCGCGCCGACCTGGTCAGCCGGCTCGGCAAGCTGTCCGTGGACAAGCTGCCGAACAACGCCGAGCTGAACGCCGCGCTGACCGCCGCCTGGCAGGCGTCGGCCGCGGCCGACAACCACTACGCGGTCTGGGCGCGACAGGCCAAGAGCAAGAAGGTCTGCGTCAAGGGCCACGCCCGCTCCACCAACCACACCCAGGCCGGCAACGCCCAGAGCGGCACCGCCAGCGCCCAGAAGGCGAAGGCGGCCCAGCTCTGGAACGCCATCGCCACCAAGTACGGGCTCACCACCCGCCAGCCGACCCAGCTCTGAGGTCCGGGCGCGGGCGGGGGTCAGCCCACGTCCGCGCTCTCCAGCGTCCGCGTCATGTCGCCGCCCGCGGCGGCCCCGTTGCTGCCCCGCCGGACGGCGGTCAGCCGGCCCTCTCGGACCACCTGGAGGGTGACGTCGGCGTTGACCAGGCGCGGGAAGCCGACCGCCGCGAGCCGGGTGTCGTCCGGCCAGTGCAGGGTCGGGGTCAGCCCGCCGGTGGACACCTTCAGACCGCCGTCGAGGGTGTGGCGCACCGCGTCCGGGGTCACGTCGCCGTCGCCGATCCGCTCCAGCACGGCCCGCAGCACGGTGTAGGCGATCCAGGTGGTCTGCACCCCGGCGTCGGCCGGGTCGATGCTGTTGTCGCCGAACGCCTCCTCGTTGATCACCTGCTTCATCGGGTTCCAGCGCGGATCGGACGCCACCGGGTACCAGCCCGTGATGTACGCCCCCTCGTACGGGCCCGAGGCGCCGCCCGTCGCGTTGATCTCCGTCTGGTCGACGCTGCCCAGCACGGTCGCCGTGCGCACCGGGGCGTGGTCGGCGCGGGCGCGGCGGAAGGAGTCCATGAAGGTGTCGGTGCGGTCCCCGAGCGCGGGCACCACACAGCCCTTGCGCACCGGGTCGGCGGTGGCGCCGCGCAGCGCCCGCTCGGCCTGGTCGCCGTACTCGGTGGCGTCCTCGGCGGCGAGCTGGTCGGTGGCCGCCGGGTGGCCGCCCGCCTTCAGGCCCGAGTCGAGCAGCGCGGGCAGCTCGTCCCCGGCGATGCTGTCCGGCCGGACCAGCGCGACCGGGCCGCACCCCGCCGCGAGCGCCTGCCCGAGCCCCGCCAGCAGCGCGGGCTGACCGCCGTTGACCGGGTAGGAGTACGGGCCGGTGAACTCGTCGCTGGTGACGCCGTAACCGCCGATGTAGGGGATGCCGGCGCTCTCCAGCGGGGCGAGGAAGGAGTCCCCGAACTGGCTGTAGGAGCCGACGACCGCGACCACGTTCTCCGCCGCCGCGCGCCGGGCGCACTTGGCGGCGCCCACGCTGTCGTTGTGCTCGTCGCAGGTCAGCACGGTGAGCGTGCGGCCGCCGACACCGCCGTGCTGGTTGAGCCACTTCGCGTAGGCGCGGGCCATCGCGGGCATGCCGGGCTTGTTGGTGGCGCCGGTGTTCTGCGGCGCCCAGGTCATCACCCTGACCGTGCCGTCCCCGGAGCCGCCGCCCGTGCCCGGTACGGTCCCGCAGCCGGCGGTCAGCACGGCACAGGCGGCCAGCGCGCCCGCGTACCGGGCGGCCCGCCGCGGCCGGGGGGAGGAGGGGGAGCTGGGGGAGCTGTCGGGGGTGCGTCGCCTGCCGGTCATGGGCCGCCACGATTCCCCCACATCGCCAACCGGGGAGTGACACCCGGTCGACCGCGGGTAACGCGAGGGTGAACACCGGGGGCGGATGTGGCCTGTGCGACGCGGAACGTACGATCGATGACCGTGCAAGGTTCGGAGAACTCTTCCCGTCGCGGCCGTCGCTCCTCCACCATGGGCGGCATGCCGCTTAACGACATGCCGTGGTGGCGCTGGCGCAGCAACGTGCGCTCCGCGCTGCACATGCTCTCCGACCCGGCCTTCCAGCGCGACGTCTGGCTCGCGGGCGTGGAGGGGTACGGGGACGTCACCGACGCGGTCTACCGGCTGGTGGAGGACACCTGGCTGGACAACTGGTCCGCGGAGAAATACGTCGGCACGATCTTCCGGGACTCCCAGGAGGCGGCGCTGGTGGACACCGCCGTGCTGCGGGTGCTGCGGATCATGCACCAGGTCGGCCCGGACGCCCCGGTCGCCGTCTACCTGGAGCACCCGCAGTGGCCGGAGGCGGTACGGGCGGCCCAGGACGCGCATCTGCGCCTCGCCGCCGGCGACGGCGACGACCCGGCGGCGGTCCCGCGCAGCCTGGAGGCGCTGCGCATCCTGACGACGTCGCTCTGAGGCGGGTGTGCGGTCCGCCTGACGGACACGGGCCCCGGCCGGGCTGCCCGGCGTGAGATCGTGTAGTGCATGAACGAGCAGCCCAGCCGAGCCGCCGCCGCGGCCGACACCTCGGCGGACCAGTACGTCCTCACCCTCTCCTGCCCGGACAAAAAGGGCATCGTGCACGCCGTGTCGAGCTATCTCTTCATGACCGGCTGCAACATCGAGGACAGCCAGCAGTTCGGTGACCACGACACGGGTCTGTTCTTCATGCGCGTCCACTTCTCGGCGGACGCCCCCGTCACGCTGGAGAAGCTGCGGGCGAGCTTCGCCGCGATCGGTGACTCCTTCCACATGGACTGGCAGATCAGCCGGGGCGACCAGAAGATGCGGATCGTGCTCATGGTCAGCAAGTTCGGGCACTGCCTGAACGACCTGCTGTTCCGGGCCAGCATCGGGGCGCTGCCGGTGGAGATCGCGGCCGTGGTGTCCAACCACACGGACTTCGAAGAGCTGGTGGGGTCGTACAACATCCCCTTCCACCACATTCCGGTGACGCGGGACACCAAGGCGCAGGCCGAGGCGCGGCTGCTGGAGCTGGTGCGGGAGGAGGGGGTCGAGCTGGTCGTGCTCGCGCGGTACATGCAGGTGCTGTCGGACGACCTCTGCAAGGCGCTGAGCGGGCGGATCATCAACATCCACCACTCGTTCCTGCCCAGCTTCAAGGGTGCGAAGCCGTATCACCAGGCGCATGCGCGGGGGGTCAAGCTGATCGGGGCCACCGCGCACTACGTCACCGCGGATCTCGACGAGGGGCCGATCATCGAGCAGGAGGTCGAGCGGGTGGGGCACGATCTGCGGCCGGATCAGCTTGTGGCCATAGGGCGGGACGTGGAGTGTCAGGCGTTGGCGCGGGCCGTGAAGTGGCATGCGGAGCGGCGCATTCTGCTCAACGGGCGCCGGACCGTCGTGTTCGCCTAGCCGAGAGAACTCCTGGGCTTCCTACATCCGGCTCAGCGACGCCGTCGCCGTCAGGACATCCCTGATCGCCTCCCTGTCGCCCCGCTGGCCCGCCGTCGCCTCCTCCGGGGTCAGGTGGCCTGCTGCCAGGCGGCAGAACTCGACTCCGTCCAGGGCCACGTGGGCGACCTCGTGTTCGGGGGTGGGGTCGGAGGGGGAGTCCAGGGGGATCAGCCATTGGCCGCCGGCCGCGCCCTCGATCTCCAGACGCAGGCTGCGGCCGGGAGTGGCCGGCGGGGCCGCGCCGCGGTGTGCGGCCACCGCCAACGGCAGCATGCGGGCCGCGAGTTCGATCATGCGGCTCAAGTGCCGTGGGGCGGGCGGGTCGTAGGGATAGTCCACCGCCTTGGCGATGTCCTCCGCGTGCACCCAGCACTCGAAGGCGCGGTCCACCATCGCGTCCCGCAGCGGCAGCGTGAAGTCGCCGTAGCTCACCGGGAATCCGCCCGCGCCGCCGGTGAAGGACACCGTGCGCAGCAGTTGGTGGCTCTGGTCCCGCCAGCGGCCGCGTACCGCGCGGGTCGGCGGGAAGTGCGAGGCACGCCAGAACGCCTCGGTCCGCCCGGCGGGCCCGGACGCGCCCCGCACGTCCGGCTCGGCCTTGGCGACGGCGTCGGTCAGCGGGTCCTCCAGGCCGAGTGCGGTCGCCACCATGCCGTCGACCGACAGCAGGTGCGCGATCACCCCGGCGACCGTCGTCCGGCGGGTCGCCGGCACGCCCGACTCGAACCAGCGCAGCCGGACCGGTGTGTGCCACTCGGCGTCCCCGAAGTCCCGCAGCAGCGCGTCCAGCCGGGCGGTCTCCGCGTCGTACGAGGCCGCCCACTCGGGGACCGGGATGTGCGGCGGGCGGCGGCGCAGGCAGTTCTCCAGCACCCGGTTGCGCAGGGTGGGGTCCACCTCCAGGCTCTCCGGGCGGTGCAGCAGGCCGACCGCCTCGCGCAGCCGGCGCGCCTCGTCGGCGCAGGCCCCGCACTCCCCGAGGTGCTCCTCCACCGCGTCCGTCTCCGCCGTCGAGCAGGCGGCCAGGGCCCAGGCACCGAGCAGGGAGCGCAGCACCTCGTGCGGGAGGTCTAGCCGCTCGGGCCCGGCGGGGGAGCGAGGCGGGGGCACGCGCTCGGCCGCGCCGTCCGCGGGTCCGTCCGGCGCCTTGGAGTGGTGCGGGTCGGTCATCGCGCACCCCCGAGTCCCGGCGGTGCCCCCGTGTCGTGGGCGGTGGAGAGCAGTTGCAGGCCGAGGCGGAGCCGGCGGCGGGCCTCGTCCTCGGTGACGCCGAGGTCGGCGGCGGCCTGGCGGTAGTCGCGCCGCTGGAAGTAGGCCAGCTCCAGCGCGGCCCGCAGCGGGTGCGGCAGCGAGTGGACGATGTAGTCGGCGCGGGCGGCGACGGAGGCGTGCCGCACCCGGCTCTCCAGGGCGGCCAGTTCCTCCGGGGAGCCGCCGCCGAGCGCGGCCGTCTCGGTCTCGCGCAGCTTCTCGACGGCCAGCCGCTGGGTCGTCGCGGCGATCCAGGTACGCAGCGGGCCCTGCCGGTGGTCGTAGGTGTCGGGGTGCTCCCAGACATGGGCGAAGACGTCTCGGGTGACGGCGGCGGCGGCCGTGTCGTCGCTCAGCACGCGGTGCGCGAGGCCCTGCACCAGGGAGGCGAACCGGTCGTACAACTCGCCCAGCGCGGCGGCCTCACCGCGCGCGAGCCGCTGCTGCATCGTGCGGTCCCAGCGGGGCGGTACGTCCTTGGCCGGCATGCGGTTCCTCCCCTCGCCATGTCCAGGGTGTGCCCGGCGTCCCCTCGAATGTAGTCGGCACGTCCGACGGTGCACGCCCCTTTGTGTCAATGCGCGCCCCGGGAAGCGCCGCAGGTGATAGGGGTCTCTTCACACCCCCTTCACTTATCTCATGCCCATCTCCGATCGAAGTACGATCGAACCCGATCGACAGTGACCGAAACAAGCCCTTTGTCGATCCCTCCGCGGTTTGCGGTTCCGTGTTTCAGGGAAACGGCCGCTGGGCAGCCGCGCGGAAAGAACCGAAGGAACTGCTTCCATTTCCGGGTGGTTCCGCAAGATCCGCCGAGCGGAGAGGTGTGGCCGTGGCTTTCGAAGTGACCGGCACCGAACGGGGCGAGTGGGCCGTGCTCCAGGTGGCCGGCGAACTGGACCTGGTGACCTCGCCCGTGCTGCGGCAGCGGGTGCACGACGTGGTCGCCGAGGGGAACCACAGCCTGGTCCTCGATCTCTCCGAGGTCTTCTTCTGCGACTCCAGCGGCGTCGGCGTGCTCATCGCGGCCCGTCGGCTGATCCGCTCCTGCCAGGGCAGGCTGCGGCTGATCCTCCCCGACCGGGGCGCGGAGGACGGCTCGCACGTGAACCGGGTCCTCGGCGCGCTCGGTGTGCGCCGCCTCTTCGACGTGCGCCCGGACGTGGAGTCCGCCACCGCCGACGAGGCGGGATCACTGTCGGCCTGAGTGCCGTCGCTGCCGAGGTGAGCGCCCTCGGTGCCACGATCCATGGCCATGGATGTCGCGGATCGTGGCGAAAATGAGTCACGCAGCGTGGAGATGATTCCCGTACTCCGACTGTGACTCGTCACGGCCCGGAGTCGGACGACCCCTCGGGTACCTTGGGTGGGATGCGAGTGACCGCGACCGCGAGTGCCACCGGTGAGGCCCCGCGCGCCGCCTGTTCGACTCCCCGGCGAGTGCGTCGCACAGTATGCCGCACGAGTACTCCTTCGCGCGGGAATATGCCCGAAGCGCTTGTTGGGGTGACTGTACGTCAACCATGCTGTGTCGTAAGGGAATCACGTTCCGTAACGCTTGCTCTGGCCGTTGTTCTGGCCATGCAGAAAATGGCTACGATCGTGGCCCTCGTCGTGCGGTTCGTCGCGGTTCGCACCGCGGCGGCGGGTCGTCGTGCGGTCATGTGTCCGCCGGTTCGGATGGTGTGAGCGGTGCAGGTGCTTCAAGTGACGCTGGAGATCCGGCCCGACCCCGAAGAGGTGGGGCGGGCGAGGAAGTGGGCCCGGTCGCGGCTCGCCGGGCTGGGCATAGCGGCCGACGAGCCACTGGCCGAGACGCTGATCCTGCTCGTCTCCGAGCTGGTGACCAACGCGGTGGTGCACACCGGCCGTCCGGCCCTGCTGCGGCTGTCGCTGCCGGGCGGTCCGCCTGCCGTGACGCCCGCCGGGGCGGAGCCGGCGGCCTCGGTGACGGTACGGCTGGAGGTGGCCGACGCCAGCTCGCGCGCGCCCGTGCCGCGCTGCGCCGGGCGCGAGGCCACCGGCGGCCGGGGTCTCGCCCTCGTCGACTGTCTCGCCGACCGCTGGGGCTGGAGCCCCGAGGGCGCCGGGAAGAACATCTGGTGCGAACTGGACCGGTGTTCCCAGCCCCGTGAGGGCACGGCCCCGGCGTACGGGGTCCAGCCGACCGCCTACGAGGATCTTCTCTTCGAAGCCTTCTAGCCAAGTTCGCTTGTCTTCAGAGGGGGGCGTGCGCCGGGTGTGCTTCCGTGCGCGCCCGGTGTGAAGTGGGCATAGGGCATGAATCGCCGTACCGGTGTTGACGGGTGGTGCGCGCGTTGCGGAGGCTTGGGGACGGCGATTCGCCGCGAGGGGACGGCGAGGGCATGCGGGGGTGAGTCCTCGTCGAGTGTGGGTCGCACCGGCCGGTGGTGACGGGGGCAGGGGGGGACGCGCCGCCGGCCGGTCCGCCGCCCGCGCTCACCCCGTCCCGGCGGCGGCGCCCGCGCGGAAGGTGCGCCGGTAGGCGGTCGGTGTGACGCCCAGCGCCTGTTGGAGGTGCTGGCGCATCGACTGGGCCGTGCCGAACCCCGCGTCCCGTGCGACCTGGTCGACCGAGAGATCCGTCGACTCCAGCAACTGCCGTGCCAGCTCGACCCGTTGCGCTGTGAGCCACTGGCCCGGACTCACCCCGACCTCCTCGCGGAAGCGCCGGGTGAAGGTCCGTACCGACATCGCCTCCCGCTCGGCCAGGTCACGCAGTTGGAGCGGTTCGTGCAGCCGGCCGAGGGCCCAGGCGCGGGCGGCCGTGGTGGTGGCCAACTGCGGTTCGGGCAGCGGGCGGTGGATGTACTGCGCCTGGCCGCCGTCGCGGTGCGGGGGTACGACCATGCGGCGGGCCACGTCGTTGGCGACCGCCGTGCCGTGGTCGCGGCGCACCATGTGCAGACACAGGTCGATCCCGGCCGCGACCCCCGCCGAGGTGAGCACGTCCCCGTCGTCGATGAACAGCACGTCGGCGTCCACCCGGACCTTCGGGAACAGCGCCTGGAACCGGTCGGCGTCGGACCAGTGCGTGGTCGCCGGGCGCCCCTCGAGCAGACCGGCAGCCGCGAGGACGTACACGCCGACGCAGATCGAGGCGAAGCGGGTGCCGGGGCGGACGCGGGCCAGCGCGGCGGCGAGTTCGGGGGTGAGCCGTCCTTCCTCGAAGACCGGGCCGAGTTCGTAGGACGCCGGGACGATCACCGTGTCCGCCGCCGCCAGCGCCTCCGGGCCGTGCGGTACGTCCACCGCGAAGTCGGCGCTGGTCTCCACCGGGCCCGGCGGGCGGATCGAGCAGGTCACCACCTCGTACAGCGGGCGGCCCAGGGCGTCGGTCGGACGACCGAAGACGCGGTGGGGGATGCCGAGTTCGAAGGGAATCAGGCCGTCCAGGGCGAGGACGGCGACGCGGTGCGGGCGGGACTCGCCGTCCACGGGCGGGATCTCAGCGGTCATGGCCCGATCCTAGCGAACACTGACTTTCGGGCCACTCGTTACGCCCGGCCGGTGCCGGGACTCTGGTGCACGTGACTCAGACCCGTCCCGCTCCCGCTCCCGCCCCCGTCCAGGACGCACCGCGCCGCCGACGCGTGCACCGCGCCTGGTTCGTCGCCGCCGTCACCTTCGTCACGATCATCGGCGCGGCCGCCTTCCGGTCGCTGCCCGGCCTGCTGATCGACCCGCTGCACGCGGAGTTCGGCTGGTCGCGCGGCACCATCGGCGCGGCCGTCTCCGTCAACCTCGCGCTCTACGGGCTCACCGCGCCGTTCGCCGCCGCGCTGATGGACCGCTTCGGCATCCGCCGGATCGTCGCCGTGGCGCTGACCGTGATCTCGCTCGGCGCCGGGCTGACCGTGTGGATGACGGCGCCCTGGCAACTCATGCTCTGCTGGGGCCTGTTCGTCGGGCTCGGCTCGGGGTCGATGGCACTGGCGTTCGCCGCGACCGTCACCGGGCGCTGGTTCACCGAGCGGCGCGGGCTGGTCAGCGGCATCCTGACCGCCGCGTCCGCCTCCGGCCAGCTCATCTTCCTGCCGCTGCTGTCCTGGATCGTGGAGCACCACCACTGGCGCCCGGCCGCCGTCACGGTCGCGCTGGCCGCGCTCGCCGTCGTCCCGCTCGTCTGGCTGCTGCTGCGCGACCACCCGGCCGACGTGGGTCTGATGCCGTACGGGGCGACGGAGTTCGTGCCCAAGCCGCCGCCGGTGACCGGGGCCGCGCGGCGGGCGCTCACCGTGCTGGCCTCCGCCGTGCGCACGGGTCAGTTCTGGCTGCTCGCGGGCAGCTTCGCCATCTGCGGGGCGTCCACCAACGGCCTGATCCAGACCCACTTCGTGCCCGCCGCCCACGACCACGGGATGCCCGTACCGGCGGCGGCCTCGCTGCTCGCGGTGATCGGGGTGTTCGACGTGCTCGGCACCATCGCCTCCGGCTGGTTCACCGACCGCTTCGACTCCCGGCGGCTGCTCGCCGTCTACTACGCGCTGCGCGGCGTCTCGCTGCTCTTCCTGCCCATGCTGCTGGGACCGGCCGTGCGGGTGCCGATGGTGTTCTTCATCGTCTTCTACGGCCTGGACTGGGTCGCCACCGTCCCGCCCACCCTGGCGCTGTGCCGGGAGCGGTTCGGGGACGACAGCGCGATCGTCTTCGGCTGGGTGCTGGCCTCGCACCAGATCGGCGCGGCCCTCGTCGCCTGGCTCGGCGGCTTCGCCCGTGACGTCTTCGGCAGCTACGACATGGTCTGGTACGCGTCCGGGTCGCTGTGCGCGGCGGCGGCCCTGATGTCCCTGGTGATCCGGCGCCGCCCGGCCGTCGTGGCCGTCGCCTAACGCAGGCGCCGGGCGACCGCCTTGGCGATCTTCTCCGCGTCGATCGCCAGCTCGCGGAACATGCCGCTGATGGGGTTGGTGAACCCGGTGAAGTACAGGCCCGGGGCGTCCTTGGGGGTGCGGGCGCCGTGGACCGTGGGCCGGCCGCGTTCGTCCAGCACGCCCAGGTGGCCGACCAGGGAGTCCAGGCCCCGGCTGTACCCGGTCGCCGCGATCACCGCGTCCGGCGCGATCCGGGTGCCGTCGGCGAGGGCCACCTTGCCGTCCTCGAACCCCTCGACGGCGGCCACGATCTCCACCTTGCCGGTGCGCACCGCGTCGATCAGGCCGACGTCCTGCACGGGGATCGCGCCCTGCCGGACCCTGCTGTACAGCCCGGCCTCCGGACGCGGCAGCCCGTGCTCGGACAGGTCCGGGGTGCTGAGGCGGGCCATGGGCCGGGCGAGCCGGTCCACCAGCCGCACCGGCAGCCGCCGTACCACGATCCCGGTGTACTGGGCCGCCCAGCCGGCCGTCGAGCGGCGCACGATGTGCGGCGCCGTCCGCACCGCCAGCCGCACCCGCGAGGCACCGCCCGCCACCAGGTCCACGGCGATCTCCGCACCGGTGTTGCCGACCCCGACCACCAGCACGTCCCGGCCCGCGTACGGCCCTGGATTCCGGTAGGCGGAGGCGTGCAGCAACTCGCCCTCGTAGCCGTCCGCGCCGGTCCACTCCGGCAGGCGCGGGGTGTGGTTGTGGCCGGTGGCGACCACCACCGCGGCGCCGGTCAGCTCGCGCCCGCCGGAGGCGTGCAGCAACCAGCCCGCGCCGTCCCCGGCCTTCTCCACCCGGAAGACCTCGACCCCGGTGACGATCTCCAGCTCGTGGTGCTCCGCGTACTTCTCCAGGTACCGGATCACGTCGTCCCGCGCCACCCACCGCCCGAACCGCCGCGGTATCGCCAGGCCCGGCAGCGCCGACAGCCGCCGGGTGGTGTGCAGCCGGAGCCGGTCGTAGTGCCGCCGCCAGGACGCCCCCACCCGCTCGCTCTTCTCCAGCACCACCGCCCGCACCCCGCGGGCCCGCAGCGCGTACGCGACCGCCAGCCCGCCGGGACCCGCCCCGATGACATAGACGGGACGGTCGGCGGGGGTAGCGGAGAGGTCCGTGAACGAGGGACGCGAGTCGGCCATGGCGCGAGCGTATTCACCCACCCGATTGATGGGTCTCGGTCAAGACCGGAATCGGTTGCGGATTGATCACGGCTGTGTACGGCATGGGGACAGAACGCACCGGAACGCCCGCGCCGCGAACGAAATCCTCACACCTGCGGGGGAGTCCGGGACCGAGGATGTGCACATGGAGCCCCGTGCATGGCAGTTGACCGACGACCTCACCGAATTCCTGGACACGGCAGGTGACTTCCTGCGGTCCAGACCGGCCCTGCACACCGTGACGCTCACGGTCTCCGAGGCGCTGCGCACCCGTGGTCCGTACGCCCACGGCGCCGAGCCGCCCCGCTTCGGCGTGCTGCGCGACGGGGGCGGCCCGGTTCGGGCGACCCTGCTGCACACCCCGCCCCACCCGATCCAGCTCACCCCGCTCGATCCGCCGGAGGCGGCCGCGCTGGCCGGCCGGCTCGCGGAGGCGGGTCACCAGGTCCCCGGCGTCTGGGCCGAGCGGGAGACCGCGGCCGCCTTCGCCACGGCCTGGCAGCAGCGCACCGGGGCGACCGCCGAGCAGTCCGAGCACCAGCGGCTCTACCGCCTGGCCGGGCTGACCCCGCCCGACCGCACCCCGCCCGGCCGTGCCCGAGTGGCGGACGCGGCCGACCGGGAGCTGCTGGCGCGCTGGTACGTGGAGTTCGCGGCCGACACCGGCGGCCGGATTCGCCAGGACCCCGCCCAGTGGGTCGACTCCCGTCTCGCGCACGGCGGCGCCACCCTCTGGGAGACCCCGGACGGCACCCCGGTCTCCCTCGCCGGGAACCTCCCGGAGAGCGCCGGGCAGATCCGGGTGGCCCCCGTCTACACCCCGGCCGCTCTGCGCGGCCACGGCTACGCGGGCGCGGTCACCACCGAGGTGAGCGGGCGGGCGGCGGCGACCGGGGCCGAGGTGCTGCTCTTCACCGACCTGGCCAACCCCGTCTCCAACCGGCTCTACCAGCGGCTCGGCTACCGCCCCGTCGCGGACTTCGCCACGTGGACGTTCGCGGCGGCCGTCGGCTGACGGCCCTCACGGCCACAGCAGCCGCCGCTCCCAGCCGAACTCGGTCCGCCGGTACTCCAGGCGGACGTGGCGGCGGTCGGGGTCGCCCTGGAAGAACTCCACCGAGCGGGGGTGGAGGCGGTAGAGGGTCCAGGTGGGGGCCGGGGTCGTGGGGTTGTCGTGGGCCTGGGACCAGGCGTCCTCGGAGGCCCGGCGCAACTCCTCCAGCGACGCCAGGTCCTCGCTCTGGCGGCCGGTGAGGGCGGCGGCGAGGGCGCCGGTGGAGCGGGCCTGGAGGTCGGCCTGGGCGGCTTCGGCGGGGCTGGCCGACACCGGGCCGCGGACGCGGACCTGGCGGCCCAGCGCCGGCCAGTAGAAGGCGAGGGCCGCGTGCGGGTTGGCGGCCAGGTCGCGGCCCTTGCGGCTGGTGGAGTGGGTGCCGAAGGTCCAGCCGTCGGCGTCGGCGCCGTGCAGCATCACGATCCGTACGTCCGGCCGGCCCTCCGCGTCCGCCGTGGCCAGCGACATGGTGTGCGGCTCCGGCTGGCCCGCCCGCGCGGCCTCGGCCAGCCAGGCCGTGAACAGGGGCAGCGGGGTCGGGGGAGCGGTGTCCGGGTCGAAGGGCCGCAGCTCGGTGGTGTCCGGGGACCAGACCTTCAGGGAGCGCAGCAGTCCGTCGAGTTCGTCGTGTGCCTCGTGTGCCATGAGGCCGAGTATCCGCCCCCGGACACGGCGACAGGCGGTGGTCCACGCCGAGGTGGACCACCGCCTGCCAGACAGGACTTGGGGCCGGTGCGGGTGCCGGTCGCTACTTCGTGGGCTTCTTGCCGGTCACTCCCAGATAGATCAGCAGCGCCAGGTTCGGCTTGATCTCGGCCTGCTTCACGCCCCAGGCGGTGAAGCCCTTCTGGTGGGCCGCGACCGAGGCCAGCATGGTGACGAGGGAACCGGCGATCGCCGCCGGGTTCACGTCCTTGTCCACCCGGCCCTTGGACTTCAGCTCGGTGATCGCCTCGGTGAGGGAACCGTTCACCGCGTTGAGGATCTTCATCCGCAGCTTGTTGAACCGCTTGTCGCCCTCGGCCGCCGCCAGGTCGACCACGCGCAGGATCGCGTCGTGGCGCCGGTAGAAGTCCATGAAGCCGTCCACCAGGTCCTGCGCGGTCTGCCACCCCGCCTTGCCGGTCCAGGTCCGGCCCGCGAGCAGCTCGGTCAGCTCGGCGCTCTCGGCGGCCATCGAGTCGGCGATCTCCAGGACGGCACCTTCGACGTCCGGGAAGTACTGGTAGAAGGTCGCGGGCGAGGTGCCGGCCTTCCGCGCGACATCGATGACCTTGACATCTCGGTACGGGGAGGAGCTGAGCATCTCGCTGAGGCAGTCGAGCAGCTTCTGCCGGGTCGCCTGCCCACGCCGGCCGGCCACCCGGCCGTCGACGGTACGCACTTGTCCTGTCATGCCGTCAGCTTACCGACGGGGGGCAGGAGCGCGATTCGGCCGACTGCAAATGGGGTGCGACCCTGGCGGAGGCAAGCTTTCCCTGGTCCTGCGGGGTGCGCGGGTCCCGGTTACTTTGACGATATGGCCGAAAACAGCGCATCGATGTACGGAGAGGGCACCCCCTGCTGGGCGGACGCCCAGCTCCCCGACGTCGAGGCGGGCAAGCGGTTCTACGGCGAGCTGTTCGGGTGGACCTTCGACGGCGAGGACGCCCCCGGCGCCTCCGTCTGGGCCCGGCTGGACGGCGAACCGGTCGCCTCGCTCGCGCCCAAGACCGACGGCCGGATGCCCACCGTGTGGACGGTGTACTTCGCCACACCGGACGCCCGCGCCCTGACCCGGAGGATCACCGATGCCGGGGGCCGCCTGATCTCCGGCCCCTTCGCGATGGCCGACCTCGGCTCCGCCGCCCTGGTCACCGACCCCGAGGGCGCGGTGTTCGGGCTGTGGCAGTCCGACGGCCACCCCGGCTTCGGGCGCCGCGGTGAGCCGGGCGCCTTCGTGTGGACCGAGCTGTACACCCCCGAACCCCGCGCGGCGAACACCTTCTACGGCGACCTCTTCCACGAGGCCCTCTTCGGCTCCGGCGCCGAGCCCGACTTCGGCCGCGCCCTGATCACCGACGTCTTCCCGGCCGAGATGCCCGCGCACTTCCTCGTCCACTTCCGCGTCGGCGATCTCGACGCCGCCCTCGACACCGTGCGGCGGCTCGGCGGCCGGGTCCAGGTGCCGCCCTTCGACGCGTCGTACGGACGGGTGGCGGTCGTCACGGACAATCAAGGGGCGTCCTTCGCGCTGCTGACCCGGTGACGGGACGCCGCGGGGGGGGGTGAAATGACGGGATAGGGCACGAGACACCCCGATTCGCCACCGGGTTCGCAACCGGCCGCCCGGCCAGGAAGAATCGGGGTGCGTGCCGCCATGGCGGTGCGGTGGTGAGACGCTGCACTTCGGTCGCGTCCAAAGGCGGAAGACGCGGCTCGTACGGGGAGGTGGCAGGCAAGTGGTGGATCAGCTTACGCAGCACGATCCGCGGCGGATCGGGCCGTTCGAGGTGCTGGGCCGGCTGGGCGCCGGCGGCATGGGGCTGGTCTATCTGGCGCGCTCGGCGTCGGGGCGGCGGGTGGCCATCAAGACGGTCCGCACGGAGCTGGCCGAGGACCAGCTCTTCCGGGTCCGCTTCACCCGCGAGGTGGAAGCGGCCCGCGCGGTCTCCGGCTTCTACACGGCCGCAGTCGTCGACGCCGACCCGCGCGCGGCGGTGCCCTGGCTGGCCACGGCGTACGTCCCCGCGCCCTCGCTCGAGGAGATAGTGAACGAGTGCGGGCCGCTCCCGGCCCAGGCGGTGCGCTGGCTCGCGGCGGGCGTGGCCGAGGCGCTCCAGTCCATCCACGGCGCCGGTCTGGTCCACCGCGACATGAAGCCGTCCAACGTGCTGGTGGTCGAGGACGGCCCCCGCGTCATCGACTTCGGCATCGCCTCCGGGGTGTCCAACACCCGGCTGACGATGACGAACGTCGCGGTGGGCACCCCCGCCTACATGTCGCCCGAGCAGGCCAAGGACTCCCGCAGCGTCACCGGCGCCAGCGACGTGTTCTCGCTCGGCTCCACCCTGGTCTTCGCCGCCACCGGACACCCGCCCTTCCACGGCGCCAACCCGGTCGAGACGGTGTTCATGCTGCTGCGCGAGGGCCCGGACGTCACCGGGCTGCCCGACGAGCTGCGCCCGCTGATCGAGGCGTGCATGCAGATGGAGGCCCCCGGCAGGCCCTCCCCGGCCGACCTCCAGGCCCAGCTCGCCCCGCACCTGTTCGGCTCCGGCTCCGACGACTCCGGCACCGCCTCCGCCTGGCTGCCGGAGAAGGCCGTCGCCCTCATCGAGTCCCGCCGGGGCGGCCGTCCGCCCGCCAAGCCCGCCCCGCTGCCGCCCGGCCCGCGCAGCGCCGGCCGCCCGGCCGTGCCCCCGCCGCCGTCCTACGACCCGGTCGTCCCGGCCCCGTCCCCGGCCCCCGTGCCGTCCGGCGGGCCCGGCACCGGGCCGGTGCGGCTGGCCGGTCTTGAGGTGCCCATCGGGCCGGGACCGCGCGTCGCCGACGCCCGCGCGGCGGCCGTGAAGGCGCCCCCGCCGGAGGCCGGCCTGGTGGCGAGCTGGTCCCGGCCGCGCCCCGGCGTCAACGGCGCCGACCCCGCCGTACCCCCTGTGCCGCCGCAGTTGCCGGAGACCTCGGCGGGCTGGCGGCCCTGGCGGTTCCGGATGTCCAACGACGTGTGGGGCACCCCGTCGGTCGACGGGGACCTGGTGTACGTCACCTCCTTCGAGGTGCACGCCCTGGACGTGGCCACCGGGCGGCGCCGCTTCAAGACGCGGGACGTGGCCTGGTCGATGGCGGTCGCGGACGGCCGTATCCACGCCTCCGACGGGCCCACCCTGTTCGCGCTGGACGCCCGCGAGGGCACCGACCTGTGGCGGCTGTCCACGGACGCCTGGGTGTACTCGCTGCACGCCGACCACGGCACGGTCGTCACCGGCACGCGCGGCGGCGGGGTGCAGGCGTGGGAGGCGGCGGCCGGGCGCAAGCTGTGGGAGATCTCCGGCTGCCAGACCGACTTCGAGTCGCCCGAGGCCGGCCCCGCCGTGCACGACGGCACCGTCTACGTCTGGCAGGACGCCCGGCTGCGCGCCCTGGAGGCCCGCACGGGCGACGAGCGCTGGTCGTACCCCATCGGCGACGCGGCCTCCTGCGGCGGGGTTCCGGTACGGGTGACCCCGGCGCCGGACGGCTATGTGTACGTCAGCGCGGGCAGCCGGGTCCTCGCCATCGAGGTGTCGACCGGCCGGGTGCGCTGGCACTTCGAGGCCCCGGCGGTCTTCCTGTCCCCGCCCGCCTTCGTGCCGGGCCCGGCGGTCACCGGCGGCGGGGTCTACCTCGCCGACTACCTCGGCACCGTCTACGCCCTGGACGCCACCGACGGCCGCGACCGCTGGCGCATCGCCACCGAGGCCCGTTCCTCGGTGGAACCGGTGCTGGTCGCGGCCGGGCATGTGCACGTCGGCAGCGGCAAGGGCCTGTACACGCTGGACGCGGTCACCGGCACGCCCAAGTGGCGCTTCCAGGCGGGCGGCGACGTGGTGGGCGCCCCCTCGGTCGCCGAGGGCCGTATCCACTTCGGCTCCACCGACCACCTGCTGTACACCCTGAAGGCCGACGACGGCCGGCTGCGCTGGAAGCTCGCCACCGGCGGCGAGATCACCGGCTCACCGGTCGTCAAGGACGGCGTGGTGTACGCGTGCAGCAAGGACCGGTGCGTGTACGCGCTGGACGCGGAGAAGGGCACCGGGACGGCCCGTACGGCCTGAGGGGCGCCGGGGAACACGGAAACGGCCGGGTCCCCCGACCCGGCCGTTCCGTCTTCCCGCGTGTGCCGCGGCGGCTCCCCCTCCGCTCCGCCGCGGCTCACGCCCCCCGTGCTTCTCGCCCGCTCAGCGCGGGTCGCCCACGGTGATGTGGCTCTCCAGCGTGGTGACGTCGTCCAGGTCGCCCTTGGCCGTCTTCTCGCCGGTGATGTGGCTCTCCTGCGGAGCGACCTCCGGGGCGGCCGCCGCCGTGGCGCCCTCACCGGTGATGTGGCTCTCCTGCGTGGTGACTTCGTCGGACTTCTTGGCGTCGCTCATCGACGTACTCCGTTGCTCTGAGGTGTGCTGTTGTGGCCGGGGCCGCCCGGCCGCTCCCCCGAGGGCTTCCGGACGGACCCGGTCACAGCCGGCCACCGCGTGAGCGGCCGACAGCACTACCGATCCGCCCGCCCCCGTGACGACGAATCGGCTGGGAGAAGACTGCACGGGCACGATAAACGAACGATGAACGCCGGGTCCCGCGTATTTCCGCGGGGCAGCCCTCACCCGGCCGTCGCAGGTGAGAGCAGTTCCCGCAAGTCGGCGGCCTCCGCCGAGCCCAGCCGGTCGTAGACGCTCAGCGCCTCCGTCCAGCAGGCGCGGGCCCGGTCCGTCTCGCCCAGCGCGTCCAGGGACTTGCCGAGCACGGTGAGGACGCCCGCCCGGCGCCAGTCGCCGCCCACGTGGAGCAGGACCGACAGCGACTGCTCGGCCAAGGCCGCCGCGGCCGCGGGCCGTTCGGTGAGCCGGAGTCCGGCGAGCCGGAAGAGGGTCATGCCCTCCCAGAGCCGCTGCCTGCTGTCCCGGAAGATGGTCAGCGCCTCGGAGAGCCGGGCCTCCGCCTCCTCCGCGCGCCCCGACTCGGCCAGCGCCAGCCCGAGTGCGTAACTCCCGTTCGCCAGCCGGACGGTGAGGCCCAGGTGGCGGTAGACGGCGACGCCGGACTCGGCCAGCTCCACCGCGCTGTCCACCCGGCCCATCGACAGGTGCACCCGCGACAGGTTGCACAGCGCGCTCGCCTCGCCCGGCAGGTTGCCGTCGGCGCGGTACGCGATGAGAGTGCGCTGGAGGTAGGTCTCGGCCTCGGCGTGCCGGCTGCGGTACGCGGCCACGATCCCGCGCTCGCTGGGCGCGTTGCAGTCGATCCACGGGTCCTGGGCCGCCCCGGCCAGCTCCACCGCGCGCTCGGCCTCCGCCTCCGCCTCGTCGAACCGGCCCGCGTTGGTGTGCACTTGGGCCAGCGTGGTGCGCGCCCGGCCCTCCACCAGCGCGTCCCCCGCCTCGGCCGCCGCGTCCCGGACGACGGTCGCCGCCGTCCCGAACTGGTGGGCGTTGGCGCCGGATTCGGCGAGGTCCTTGGCGACGATCAGCAGGTCCACCGCCCGCCGCAGGCTGCCCTGGGCCACCGACTGCCGTACGCAGGCCAGCAGGCAGTCGGCCTCCGCGTACAGCCAGTCCAGCGCGTCCCGGTGCCCGGCGAAGGACAGCCCCTCGTGGTCGTAGGGGTGCAGGTGCTCCACGGTCCGGTCGCCGGGGCGCTCGATGGCGTACACCCGCGCGGCCGTGGCCAGGTAGAAGTCCAGCAGCCGGGAGAGCGCGGCGGCCCGCTCGCCGGGCTCGCGCTCGTCCCGCTCGGCGCAGGCACGCGCGTAGAGCCGTACGAGGTCGTGGAAGCGGTAGCGGCCTGGCGCGGCCGACTCCAGCAGCGAGGTGTCGACCAGCGACTCCAGCAGGTCCTCGGTGTCCTCCGGGCCCAGGTCCAGCAGCGCGGCGGCGGCCGCCAGCGACAGGTCGGGGCCATAGGCCAGGCCGAGCAGCCGGAACGCCCGCGCCTGGGCGGGTTCGAGCTGGCCGTAGCCCAGCTCGAAGGTGGCCTTGACCGCGAGGTCGCCGGCCTGGAGTTCGTCCAGCCGGCGCCGTTCGTCCGCCAGCTTGGCCGCGAGCACCGAGGTGGTCCAGGTGCGGCGGGCGGCGAGCCGGGAGGCGGCGATCCTGATGGCCAGCGGCAGGAACCCGCACGCGGCCACCACGTCCAGCGCGGCCTTCCGCTCGGCCGCGACCCGCTCCGCGCCCACGATCTTGGTGAACAGCGACAGGGCTTCCTCGGGCGACATCACGTCCAGGTCCACCAGATGGGCCCCGGCGAGCCCGACCATCCGCACCCGCGAGGTCACCAGTGCCGCGCACCCCTCGGTGCCGGGCAACAGCGGTCTGACCTGCGCCGCGTCCTTGGCGTTGTCCAGCAGCACCAGCACCCGGCGCCCGTCCAGCACCGACCGGTACAGCGCGGCCCGCTCCTCCAGCGACTCCGGCACCGCCGAGTCCGCCGTGCCGAGCGCCCGCAGGAACGAGCCGAGCACCGTCTCGGGCTCCGCCGGGCGCGGGCCCGCCCCCTGGAGGTCGACGTAGAGCTGGCCGTCGGGGAAGGCGGCCCGGGCCCGGTGGGCCACGTGCACCGCGAGGGTGGTCTTGCCGACGCCGCCGATCCCGGCCAGCGCGGAGACCGCCATCACCCGGCCCTCCGCCTCCGAGGCCGACGCCAGCACCTCGCTCAGTTCGGTCACGAACGCCGACCGGCCGGTGAAGTCCGGCACCGAGGCGGGCAGTTGGGCAGGGCGTACCAGGAGCACGGGAGGCTCCTCGGCAGGCGAGGGCTCCGTGAGCGCGGGGTCGGCCCGCAGGATGCGCTGCTGGAGGTCGCTGAGCCCCGGACGCGGGTCGACGCCCAGCTCGTCGGCGAGCAGCCGCCGGGTGTCCGCGTACACCGCCAGCGCCTCCGCCTGACGGCCGCTGCGGTACAGCGCCAGCATCAGCAGCTCGCGGAAGCGTTCGCGCAGCGGGTGCTCGGCGGTCAGCGCGGTCAGCTCCGAGACGGCCTCGGCGTGGCTGCCCTGCTCCAGGTCCATGTCCAGCCGGGATTCCAGAAGTTGGAGGCGCCACTCCTCCAGCCGGACCCGCTGGGCCTCCGCGTAGGGGCCGGGTACGCCCGCCAGGGCCTCGCCGTCCCACAGTGCCAGCGCCCGGTTCAGCGACTCCCTCGCCTGGCCCAACTCCCCGGCGCTGCGCGCCTTCTCGGCCTGTGCGGCGAGTTCCTGGGCGACGACGAGGTCCAGCGGGGCGAGCGTCCGGATGGCGTAGCCGCTCGACTCGCTGACCAGGACGCCGGGTTCGAGCACCTTGCGCAGCCGGGACGCGTAGGTCCGGACGGCCGCGAGCGCCCTGGGGGGCGGTTCGGTCCCCCAGAGCGCGTCGATCAGTTCGGCCGCCGTGGCGGTACGGCCCTCCCGCAGCAACAGCGCGGCGAGCAGGGCGCGTTGCTGCGGAGAGCCGGTGGGGACCGGCGCTTCACCGCGCCAGGCCCGCACCGGCCCGAGTACCCCGAACCGCAGCACGGCGGAACCGGAGACCCGCTGCTCAGGCATCCGCGCCCCACCGTCCATGCGTTCGCCCCCAGGGGGTGTCTTGTCGATCATGACGGGCTCGCGACGTCTGGCACCGCGCCTCGCCGCGTTGTCGTCGGTTGCCGATGCTCCGCATCGACGCCCTCCTCCGCCTTGCGATGCACGGCACCCGACGTCGCTCCCTGATCCGCCCTGATCGACAAGACACCCCCTAGGCAATCCAACTTCCGTAGTCAGTTTGCCTTCTTCACGCCACTTGCGTCAGCCGTGCGAGACGCCGATCACAAGGCGGCGCGGGGGACTCCACAGAGTTTTCACACGCTCGGTCTCATCGCTTGGTGGTGCTGTTGAACAGCGAGCGGGACCAGAGGTAGCCGACCAGGGCGATCCCCGCACACCAGGCGAGCGAGATCCAGCCGTCGTTCCCGATCGCCGAACCGGTGAGCAGACCGCGCAGCGTCTCGATCATCGGGGTGAACGGCTGGTGCTCGGCGAACCAGCGCAGCCCCGGTGACATCGACCCGGCCGGCACGAACGCCGAGCCCAGGAACGGCAGGAACTGCACCAGCAGCGGCTTGTTGCTCGCGGACTCCACCGTCTTGGAGATCAGCCCGAGCGCCACCGACAGCCAGGTCACCGCGAACGCGATGGCCGCGAGGAACCCGGCCGCCGCCAGCCACTCCAGCGGGGTCGCGTCCGGCCGGAACCCGAGGGCCAGCGCGACCGCGATCACCAGGACGAGGCTCACCATCGTCTGGAGCACGCTGCCGATGACATGGCCGGTCATGAACGACGAGCGGCTGATGTTCATGGTGCGGAAGCGGTTGATGATGCCCTCGGTCATGTCCGAGCAGACCGCGATCGAGGTCGACATGGCGCCGGCCGCCACCCCCATGACGACGACACCGGGGACCAGGTACTCCAGGTAGGCGTCCCGGCCGCCGCCCATGCCGCCGCCGATCGCGCCCCCGAAGGCGTACACGAACAGCAGCAGCATCAGGATCGGCATCATCGAGCTGCCGAGGGAGACGGCCGGATAGCGGACGGCGTGCTTGACGTTGCGCCGCAGCATCGTCATCGAGTCGTGCACGGCGTAGGTGAGGGTGCTCATCGCTGGATCTCCTTGGCGAGGGTGTCGGCGGTGACGTGGAGCGGGGTGCCGGTGGTGCCCTGGCCGGTGAGCGCGAGGAACACGTCGTCCAGGTCGGGGGTGTGCACGGAGAAGCCGGACGCCTGGACCCCGGCGGCGTCGAGCCGGTCCAGCAGGGCGCGCAGGGCGTCCAGGCCACCGTCGCCGGCCACCCGGAGGGCGAGGTTCTCGTCGTCCCGCGCGGCGCCGGGGAAGGCCGCCGCCGCGCGCTCGTACTCCTCGGGGCCGGTGAACCGCAGCCGGACATGGGCGCCGGGGATGCGGGCCTTGAGTTCGTCGGCGGTGCCCTCGGCGACGATCCGGCCGCCGTCGAGGACGGCGATCCGGTCGGCCAACTGGTCGGCCTCCTTCAGGTACTGGGTGGTGAGGAAGACCGTGGTACCGCCCGCGACCAGCGAGCGGACGGTGTCCCACATGGTGCGGCGGCTGCGCGGGTCGAGCCCGGTCGTCGGCTCGTCCAGGAAGATCACCCGGGGGTCGCCGACCAGGGTCATGGCGAGGTCGAGCCGCCGCCGCATCCCGCCGGAGAAGGTCGCGGCCCGCTTGTCCGCCACGTCCGCGATGTCGAACCGCTCCAGCAACTCTCGTGTACGGGCCCGGCCTTCGCGCTTGCCGAGGCGGAGCAGGTCGGCCATGAGGAGGAGGTTCTCCTCGGCGGTGAGGAGGTCGTCCAGCGCGGCGAACTGGCCGGTGACACCGATCGCGGCGCGCACACCGTCCGGCGCGGTGGTGATGTCGTGGCCCGCGATCCGTGCCTCGCCGCCGTCGGGGGCGACGAGGGTGGAGAGGATCTGGACGGTGGTGGTCTTCCCGGCGCCGTTCGGCCCGAGCAGGGCGAACACGGTCCCGGCGGGGATGTTCAGGTCGATGCCGTCCAGCACGGTCTTGTCGCCGTACGACTTGCGCAGGCCGGTGACGGAGACGGCAGGGATCTCGTCGACGGGTTTTCTGGGCGTGGGCATGACAGATGAAGGCATGGGGCCCTCCTGAGGGCTGGAGTGGAAGTCAGGGGGTGTCGCTCAGGCGTGGGCGCGCAGGATGTCGATGTTGCCCCAGTTGGTGCGGGCGTGGATCTTGACGGTGTCCTCGGTGTGCTCCGGTGCCCCGGAGGAGGCGAGCGCGTTGCGCACCTGGCCGTGGGCGGAGCTGACGTCGAGCCAGGCGGCGGTGCCCTCGCGGACGCCGATCTCGATGGAGCCGTTGGCGGTCTCCAACTGGACCTCGCCGCGCGCGACGTCGGCTACGCGCAGGGGGCCGTTGCTCGTGGTGCCGGTGACGGACGCCTCGGTGCGGCCGATGTCGATGCCGCCGTTGGCACCGCTCACGCGCAGGTCGCCGGTGACGGTGGCCAGGACCGTGGTGCCGTTGGTGTTCTTCAGGACGGCGGGGCCGTCGATGGTGCCGACGCGGATGTTGCCGCTGCTGCTGGTGATCTCGGCGGCGCCGTCGACCCGGTCCACGGTGACCGAGCCGTGGGCCACGGTCAGCTTCAGCGGGCCGGTGGCGTCGAGGCGAACGTCGCCGGTGGAGGTCTTCACGCGGACCTCGCCCAGCCGGCCCTCACCGAGGACCTGGGTCCAGGAGCCGGTGACCTCGGCGGAGGAGCCGGCGGGCAGGTGGACCGTGACGTCGACCAGACCGGAGGGGCCGATGAGCAGCCGCTCCCGGGTACGGACGGTCAGGGCGCCGGAGGCGAAGCCGACCTCGGTCTGCTCGGCGGCCCGTACGTCCTTGTCCCGCTTGGGGTCCCGGGGCGCGACCTCGACCACGGTGTCCGGGCGGTCGCTTGCGGCGAACCGGAGGGAACCGGTGCCGATGTGAGCGGTGACCGCGATGGGCTGGGGGGTGTCGAAAGTAGGCATGGCTGTCCCGTCCTCTTGGCTCGTCAGGTCGTCCCCGCAGGTGGGGGACGTGAAGGTGGGTGAGAAGTGGAGCGGGGGCGCGGGTGCTAGCGCACCCAGCCCGTGAAGCTCTGGCCGATCGTGCGGGTCTTCTCCGCCGGGCGCGGCCGGCCGCCGCCCTCGACCGCCGCCGAGACGGCGCGCACCAGCCAGGCGTTGACGGACAGGCCCTCGCGGCCCGCCGCCTCCTCGGCGCGTGCCTTGAGGTGCGCCGGGAGCCGGAGGTTGACGCGGGCGGTGCCGCCCTCGTCGGTCTCGGCGGCCGGCTGGGGCGCGGCCGGTGCGGGGGCCGCTTCCGCCGGGGCGGGCTCGGCCGGTGGTGCCGTGACCACGAACTCGGGGTCCAGACCGCGCAGCCGTACGTCGACCGAACCGGGGGCCAGCTCGCGGGTGATCTCGTCCATCGCGGCGGAGAGCACGTGGAGCATGGTCAGGCGGGTCGCCGACTCCAGCGGAGCGGTGAGCCGCTCGGCCAGCTCGCGCGCTTCCTCGCCGCCGGCCTCGGCGGCCACCGCGAGTTCCCGGCGAAGAGTGTCGACATACGGGGTGAGGTCCATGGCGTTAGCTTGGCACCATTGTGGCGCCATGGCAACCCTTATTGGCACCACATGGCACCGAGTGGTGTCACGTGGTGCCACGCGTGGTGCCGCAGGAGTGCCGCGTGGGATGCCGCCGGGCCCGCCCGAAAAGCACCCGTAGCTGTGGATCACGCCGAACGTATGCTCAGGGAATGACGACTTCCGCGACCTCCGGAACCGGCCCCACCGAGAACTCCATGCGTCGCGCCCTCAAACGTGCCCGTGACGGTGTCGCCCTCGACGTCTCCGAGGCGGCGGTGCTGCTCCAGGCCCGCGGCGAGGCCCTTGAGGACCTCACCGCGTCCGCGGCACGGGTACGGGACGCGGGACTCGACGCGGCGGGGCGGCCCGGTGTCATCACGTACTCGAAAAGCGTCTTCATCCCGCTGACCCGGCTGTGCCGCGACAAGTGCCACTACTGCACCTTCGTCACCGTCCCCGGCAAGCTGCGCCGCGCGGGCCACGGGATGTTCATGTCGCCGGACGAGGTGCTGGACATCGCCCGCAAGGGTGCCGCGCTCGGCTGCAAGGAAGCCCTCATCACCCTCGGCGACAAGCCCGAGGACCGCTGGCCCGAGGCGCGCGAGTGGCTCGACGCGCACGGGTACGACGACACGATCGCCTACGTACGCGCCATCTCCATCCGCATCCTGGAGGAGACCGGCCTGCTGCCCCACCTCAACCCCGGCGTCATGAGCTGGACCGACTTCCAGCGGCTCAAGCCGGTCGCGCCGAGCATGGGCATGATGCTGGAGACCACCGCCGAGCGCCTGTGGTCCGAGCCGGGCGGCCCGCACTACGGCTCCCCGGACAAGGAACCCGCCGTACGGCTGCGGGTGCTGGAGGACGCCGGCCGTTCCTCGGTGCCGTTCACCTCCGGGCTGCTGATCGGCATCGGGGAGACCTACGAGGAGCGCGCGGAGTCCCTGTTCGCGCTCCGGAAGGTCGCCCGCGCCTACCACGGCGTCCAGGAGCTGATCATCCAGAACTTCCGTGCCAAGCCGGACACCGCGATGCGCGGCATGCCGGACGCCGAACTGGACGAGCTGATCGCCACGGTGGCCGTCGCCCGGCACATCATGGGCCCCTCCGCCTGCCTCCAGGCCCCGCCCAACCTCGTCGACAGCGAGTACGAGCGGCTGATCGGCGCGGGCATCGACGACTGGGGCGGGGTGTCGCCGCTCACCATCGACCACGTCAACCCCGAGCGCCCCTGGCCGCAGATCGAGGAGCTGACCGAGCGGTCCCGTACGGCGGGCTTCGAGCTGCGCGAACGGCTCTGCGTGTATCCGGAGTTCGTCCGCAGGGGAGAACCCTGGCTGGACCCCCGGCTGCGCCCGCACGTCGCCGCCCTGGCCGACCCGGAGACCGGCCTCGCCCGGCCCGGCGTACTCCCCGAGGGCCTGCCCTGGCAGGAGCCCGAGGAGGTGTTCACCGCCACCGGCCGCACCGACCTGCACGCCTCCATCGACACCGAGGGCCGCACCTCCGACCGGCGCGACGACTTCGACGAGGTGTACGGCGACTGGGCCGAGCTGCGGGAGGCCGCCGCCCCCGGCATGGTGCCCGAGCGCATCGACACCGACGTCCGCGAGGCCCTGCGCACGGCCGCCGACGACCCGGCGAAGCTCACCGACGCGGAGGCGCTGGCCCTGCTCCACGCGGACGGCGCGGCGCTGGACGCGGTGTGCCGGATCGCGGACGACGTGCGCAAGTCGGTGGTCGGGGACGACGTGACGTACATCGTCACCAGGAACATCAACTTCACCAACGTCTGCTACACCGGCTGCCGTTTCTGCGCCTTCGCCCAGCGGCGCACCGACGCCGACGCCTACACCCTCTCCCTGGACCAGGTCGCGGACCGCGCCCAGCAGGCGTGGGAGGTGGGCGCGGTGGAGGTCTGCATGCAGGGCGGCATCCACCCGGACCTGCCCGGCACGGCGTACTTCGACATCGCGAAGGCGGTCAAGGAGCGCGTCCCCGGGATGCACGTGCACGCCTTCTCCCCGATGGAGGTCGTCAACGGGGCGACGCGTACGGGGATGTCGATCCGGGAGTGGCTGACGGCTGCCAAGGAGGCCGGGCTCGACTCGATCCCGGGCACGGCGGCGGAGATCCTGGACGACGAGGTGCGCTGGGTGCTGACGAAGGGCAAGCTGCCCACGGCCACCTGGACCGAGGTGATCACCACCGCCCACGAGCTGGGCATCCGCTCCTCGTCCACGATGATGTACGGCCATGTCGACCAGCCCCGGCACTGGCTCGGCCACCTGCGCACGCTGGCCGGAATCCAGCAGCGGACGGGCGGATTCACCGAGTTCGTGACCCTCCCCTTCATCCACACCAACGCCCCCGTCTACCTCGCCGGCATCGCGCGCCCCGGCCCGACCATGCGGGACAACCGCGCGGTCACCGCCATGGCCCGCCTCCTCCTGCACCCCTGGATTCCCAACATCCAGACGAGCTGGGTCAAGCTCGGCACCGAGGGCGCGGCCGAGATGCTGCGGTCCGGTGCGAACGACCTGGGCGGCACGCTGATGGAGGAGACGATCTCCCGGATGGCGGGCTCGTCGTACGGCTCGTACAAGTCCGTACACGACCTGGAGGCGGTCGCCGAGGCGGCCGGACGGCCGGCGAAGCCGCGGACCACGCTGTACGGCGAGGTGTCCGAGGAGCGGCAGGCCGCGGCCCGTGCGTCGGACGGGCACCTGCCGGATCTGCTGCCCCTCGTGGACTGAGTACGATGATCCGACCCCGGATCTGAGAAGGGGGTCCCACAGCGGAGGAGATGCGTACCCGTGGCTGCCCGACTGCCCTCGTGGGCCTGGGTCTCCGGACTGACGGTCGCGGCGACCGCCGCCGTCGTCGCCCTCGCCGTCCAGGCCGACCACGGCCAGCGCCCCGCGGCCCCGGCGGCCCACGCCCGCCCCACGGCCTCGGCCTCCCCGACCCCCTCCACCGCCCCGTCCCCCTCCGGCCCGCCCGCGCTGCCGGAGGCGTCGGGGGTGGGGCGCAGGATCGTCTACTCGGTCCAGGCGCACCGAGTGTGGCTTGTGGACGCGACGGGGACGTCTTCCCGGACGTTCACGGTGTGGCCGGGCACGCTGGACCCGCAGCCGGGCCGGTACTCGATCATCAAGCGGACGGAAGCCACGACCGGCTCGGACGGGGTGCAGGTCGAGCACATCATGTACTTCACGGCCGTGTCGGGCGTGAACATAGGCTTCTCCAACGCCCTCGACGGCTCCTCTCCGCCCCCGGCCGCGAACGGCGCCCAGACCGGCGGCATCCGCCTCCACAAGGAAGACGGAGCCGCACTGTGGTCCTTCGGCGACCTGGGGACGAGGGTGTCGGTCGTCGAATAGCCGGGCGGCTACCGCTCGTCGCGGTCCGGCAGGTGGTTGACGATCAGGGCGACTCCGCTGAGCAGGAAGACGCGGGTCGCCGCGTCCACGCCGTTCCACGTCTTCGACTGCCACATGGCGAACCACTCGCCGCCGATGGCGATGAAGCCGGCCCCGAAGAGCAGGATCAGCATCAGCAGGCCGTACGTGGAGAAGCGGCGTGCGCGGGCGTTGTCCCGCCGGGCCCACAGCCACGTGCTCCACACGAGTACGGCTGCCGCGACGGTCTCCCACGCAATGATCACCACGTAGGCGGTGTCCTGGAGCGCGGTACTGGTGATCGCCCGCCACATCAGGTGGTCGTCCTTGAACGTGGTGTCCATCGCCAGCACATGCCGGACGTACTGCTGGTTCGTCCCGAAGTCGGTGATGTTGCCTACGGCGACGAGGGCGATGTACAGCGCAAGGACGCCGGTGAGCACGGTGGCGGCGAGGCTCAGCCCCGAGCGGGCGGCACGGGTGGAGTCGGCGGGGGCCGCAGAATCGGTCATGGTCATGACCGGAATTCTTCCCGACCCACGCCGAGGAGGAACGCCTTTCAGACGCGGGGCACTGCGTGGCTGAGGAAGGCGGTCCAGGTGTCGGCGGAGACGGTCAGTTGGTCGCCGTCGGCGGTCTTGGAGTCCCGGATGTGGATGTGGTCGGGGGTGAGGGCGACTTCGACACAATCGGGCTCGTTCGCCCCGCTGTAGCTGCTCTTGAACCAGGTAAGCGTAGGGGCGGTCATGTTCCATCTCCCAGAAGATCTTTGATGAACGCCAGGGAATCCCGCGGCGACAGGGCCTGGGCCCGGATCATTCCATAGCGCGTATCCAGGGTCAGGACTTCCCGAGGGTCGCTGATCACCCTGCTGAACAGCTCGGCTGTCACGTATCCCACGGCGGAGCCGCTCCGGAGTTTGAGCACCCTGAACGATCCGCTCACGCCCGCGTGGTCCTCCCAGCGCGTGGGCATGACCTGGATCTCCACGTTCCGCAACTCGCCTACCTCCAGGAGGTGTTCGAGTTGCCGCCGCAGTACCAGTCTGCCTCCTACGGGCCTCCGCAGCGTCGCTTCTTCCTGGACGAATGTGAGATGCGGCGGGGGCATCCGTTCGAAGACCTCCTTGCGTGCCATGCGCGCGGCCACGTGACGGCTGATCTCCTCCTCCGTGAGGGCGGGCCGTCGCATCGCGTACAAGGCTTGGGCGTACTCCGCTGTCTGGAGCAGCCCGTGTACGTGCAGGACGCTGTAGGCCCCCAGTTCCACGGATTCTTCTTCGAGTTTCTGCAGGTCCCGGACCTTCTTCGGGTACCTGGCCCTCTCCACGTCCTCCTTCATCGCGGACAGCTTGCCGCCCGCGTTCAGTACCTCGTCCGACCTGTCCAGGAAGTCCGGCTTCGGGACTCGCCGCCCGCGTTCGACCGAGGACACCATTTCGGTGCTGTATCCGATGGCGGCGCCCAGCTCCGGCTGCCGCATTCCTGCTGATTCCCGCCACGCCTTGATCTGCCGGCCCACCGCCCTGAGTACGGCCTCGGCCTCCTCGTCCTCCACCCGCGCCCCTCTCCCTCGCACCAGCCGTACCGCTGCGCCACCCACCCGTACAGTCACCCTGCGTACCGTGGCCGTAACTGTTCAGCGTAGGGACAGGCGGCCACGCTGGGTGACATGAATGAGAAATCACGGCTGCGCGTCCAGTTGTCCGCGACACGGAGGGGTGCCCGGCTCGCCCGGCTTCTCACCGAGCGGCAACTCGACGAGTGGGGGCTGCCGTTCGAGGAGGCGACGCAGGTCGTGGCCGAGTTGGCGGCCAATGCCGTGCTGCACGGCCGGGTCGGCGGGCGGGACTTCCGGCTGGAGCTGCTGCGGAGGGACGACGGCACGCTCCGTGTCGAGGTGACCGACGCGCGGGGTGATCGGAGCCCCCGGGTGCCGGACGAGTCGGCCGAACTGACCGAGAACGGCCGGGGGTTGCGCATCGTCGCCGCCTACGCCCACCAGTGGGGCGTGGTCGAGGCGCCCGCCGGGGCCAAGACCGTGTGGGTGGGGCTGAAGCGTCCGTTCCTGGCCGGTATGGGTTCGGCGGAGACCGATCGGGGCGCTGAGCGGACCGTTCCAGGTCCATTACAGTGCTGACCGGCGTGCGGGCGGACGGTGGCGCGAGGAGGTCTGGGTGGGTGCGACGAGCGGCGCCGTCTGGGGCCGTGCGGAACAGCAGGACTTCCGGGGCCGCGTACGGGGCACCCTGCTCGGCGCCGCGATCGGGGACGCGCTCGGCGCACCGGTCGACTCGCTGGACCTGGACGCGATCCGTACCGCGCACGGCCCCGAGGGCCTGACCGACCTCGCCCCCGGCCAGGGCAGACGCGGCACCGTCTCGCACCACACCCAGCTCACCCTCTTCACCGTGGACGGCCTGATCCGCGCCCAGGTGCGCCGCGACACCGGCGCCTGGCACCCGCCGACCGACCTGCACCGGGCGTACCTGCGCTGGGCGGCCACCCAGCGGGACTGGGGCCCGGACGAGCGCCGGGAGGAGGACGGCTGGCTCGCCCGCGAGGAGTGGCTGTACGCCCGCCGGAGCCCCACCCGGGCCCTGCTGCTGGGGCTCGGCAACGACGTGATGGGCACGCTGGAACGCCCCAAGAACCCCGGCGAGGCGGGCCCGGAGGCCGTCGCCCGCTCGGCACCCTTCGGCCTGCTGGTCGGCTGGGAGCCCCAGCTCGTCGTCCAACTGGCGCTGGAGTGCGCCGCCCAGACCCACGGCCACCCGGTGGCGGTCCTCTCGGCGGGCGCGTACGCGGTCATCGTGCACGCCCTCGCGCGCGGCGAGAGCCTGGACGGCGCCGTCCAGAGCACCCTCGCCCTGCTGGCCGCCCGCCCCGGCCACGAGCCCGTCACCAGCGCCCTCCAACGGGCCCTCGGCGCGGTACGCCAGGGCCTGCCGAGCCCGGCACGCGTGGCGGAACTGGTGGGGGAGGGCACCGCCGACGGCCTGCTCTCCGCCGCCGTGTACTGCGCCCTGGTCGGCGAGGACGTCCGCCACGGCCTCTGCCTCGCCGTCAACCACCCCGGCCCCTCAGCCGCCGCAGGCACCCTCACGGGCGGCCTCCTGGGCGCCCTGCACGGTGAGACGGCCCTCCCCCCGGCCTGGCTCCCCGACCTGGAGGGCCGCCCCACCATCCTCGTCCTGGCCGACGACTTCGCCCTGGAAATGACCCAGGGCCCCGCCCTCCACACCCCCGCCGGCTCAGCCCCCGGCTGGCTGGCCCGCTACCCACGCGCCTGACCGCGCTCACTCCGTCCGGGGCGGCGCCCCCACCACGTCATCCCCCGCGGGCCCGGGCGCCGGGACCGTCGCCGCGCCCCCGCCGTCGGAGTTGACCCGGTCGATGACCGCCAGCCGTTCCGGGGTGTCCTCCGGCTTGATCCAGCCGACGGCGATGTACAGCACCAGCGACACCGCCAGCGGTACCGAGACCTGGTACTGGAGAGGGACCCCGCCGGACACCTGCCAGTTGACGGGGTAGTTGACCAGCCAGAACGCCAGCAGGCCCGCTGCCCAGGCGGTCAGCGCGGCTGTGGGGCCCGAGCGGCGGAACGGGTGGAGGAGGCCCAGCATCATCGGGATGGCTATCGGGCCCATCAGGCCGGCCACCCACTTGATGACCACCGTGATGATGTCCTTGAAGGCGGGGGAGTCGACCTGGGTGGCCACCGCCATCGACAGGCCGAGGAAGACCACCGTCGTCACCCGCGCCGCCAGCAGCCCGGCCCGTTCGCCCCACCCGCGCGCCCGTCGCGACAGCACCGGTGCCACGTCCCGTGTGAACACCGCCGCGATGGCGTTCGCGTCGGAGGAGCACATGGCCATGGTGTGCGAGAAGAACCCGACGACGACAAGACCCGACAGCCCGTGGGGCAGGAGCTGCTCGGTCATCAGGGCGTACGCGTCCGAGCCGTCGGGCTTCTGGGCGTGGACCAGCAGCGGAGCCATCCACATCGGGAAGAACAGCACCACCGGCCACACCAGCCACAGCAGCGCCGAGAGCCGTGCGGACCGCTCGGCCTCACGGGGCGTACGGGTCGCCATGTACCGCTGGGCCTGGTTGAGCATCCCGCCGTTGTACTCGAACAGCTTGATGAACAGGAACGCCAGCAGGAACACCGTCCCGTACGGCCCCGCCAGCGGCTCGGTGTGACCGCGCAGCGCCGGCTCGTCGAAGGCGCCGAACACCCCGATGTCCCTGTCCCCGAGCTTCAGCACCACGGCCACGAACATCGCCACCCCGGCCAGCAACTGGATGACGAACTGCCCCAGTTCGGTCAGCGCGTCCGCCCACAGGCCGCCGATCGTGCAGTACACGGCGGTCACCGCGCCGGTGATGAGGATGCCCTGGTTCAGCGAGGCGCCGGTGAAGACGGACAGCAGCGTGGCGATCGCCGCCCACTTCGCGCCCACGTCCACGATCTTCAGCAGCATCCCGGACCAGGCCAGCGCCTGCTGGGTGGTGAGGTCGTACCGGTTCTTCAGATACTCCAGCGGCGAGGACACCCCGAGCCGCGACCGCAGCCGGTTGATGCGCGGCGCGAACAGCCGGGAGCCGATGGCGATACCGAGCGCGATCGGGAACGACCAGGTCACGTACGAGGTGACCCCGTAGGTGTAGGCGATGCCCGCGTACCCGGTGAACATCACCGCGCTGTAGCCCGACATGTGGTGCGAGATGCCGGACAGCCACCACGGCATCCGCCCCCCGGCGGTGAAGAAGTCCCCCACGTCGTCCACGCGCCGGTGCGACCAGAACCCGATCGCCACCATCACGCCGAAGTAGCCGATCAGCACCGCCCAGTCGAGACCGTTCATGTCTCCCCTCCCAGGGTCCGGCCGCCGGCATCAGCCAGTCAGGCATGTGAACTCTGGGTTTGAACATGGACGCGCGGCAAGAAACCGTCGAGTCAAGGGAAGGTAAAATCGTTCGGTTCGCTGACCTCAGTTCAGAGATATGAACAACTGGGCGGGTCTGCCGACTACTTCAGCTCGTCCGGACAGTGCGTCCCGCGCGGCAGTTGGTACGGCGCCGCCAGGTGGTACGTCCCCGCCCTCGGCGCCAGCAGCACCGTCCACCGGTCGCCCGCCGCGTCCACCGGAGTCTCCTTCAGACACCCGTTGACGTTGACGAACGACTTCGGGGACCCTTCCGGCCGCCCCTTCGACTCCTCGGTCTCCTGCGGGGGAGCCAGACTCTTCCCGTGCTCGTCCACCACGCTCAGCCACGGCGAGTACGGCACCCGGACCAGAATCCGCCCCGGCTCCCGCACGTCCAGCGTCATCTCGCCCTGCTCCGCCCGCCGCACCACCGCGTTCGGCTCGGCCAGCGGCGCCGGGTCCGTCACCCGGTAGAGCTGCCAGTTGGAGTCGCTCCAGATCCGGTCCAGGTACGGCATCCCGCGCAGCACCAGCTCCCGCTCGCGCAGCCCGCCGTCACCGTCCGGGTCGTCCACCCTCGGCAGGACCACGTACCGCACGGCCCACCGCTGGAGCCACTCGTGGTAGTTGGCCGAGTTGAGCGTGTCGTCGTAGAAGAGCGGGTTGCGCTCCATGTCGGCCTGCCGGTTCCAGCCGCGCGCCAGGTTGACGTACGGGGCGAGCGCGGACGCCTCCCGGTGCGAGCGCGCCGGGATCACCTCCACCCGGCCCTTCTCCGCGTCCACCCGCTGCAACTGGTGCACCAACGGCGCCAGCTCACGCGCCCAGGACGCGGCCGGGGTCGTGTGGACCACGTCGTCCACCGACTTGAACCCGATCCAGCCCACGAACCCCACGAACGCCAGCACCGTCACGTACCAGCGGCGCGAACGAGGGGCCGTGAACGGCAGCGCGGCCACCAGCGCCACGCCCGCGAACAGCATCGGCAACCGCGAGATGTTCGAACCGATCTGTGAACTGATCAGCCACACCAGGACCACGCTCAGGCTGTACACACCCGCCGTCAGCCGCACGGTGACCCACTCCTTGGGCACCAGGAACAGGCACAGCAGCCCGTACAGCAGCGGCATGATCACCGAGCCGAACGTCATCGGCTGGGTTCCGGAGAACGGGAACAGCCACGCCGACGCGGCCACCACCACCGCCGGCGCCACCCCCAGCGCGTACGCGCCCGGCCGCCGCTTCTGCAGGAACAGCGCGACCGCGACCAGCCCCACGAACAGCCCCGCCACCGGCGACGCCATCGTGGCCAGCGCGGCCAGCGGAGCGGCCGTCAGCGCCTTCGCCCAGCGCTTGTACCGCCCCCGGTACGGCCAGCAGCACACCACCGCCACCGCGCCCGCCGCGAACAGCCCGGCGAGCCCGTACGCCACCCACCCGACGGCACCGCCGAGCAGCGCGAAGATACCGGCGAGCGCGGCCAGGGGCGCGGCGGCCAGCGGCGTCGCCCAGCGCGCGTACCGCCCCTCGTACGGCCAGCAGAACACCGTCGCCACCGCGCACAGCGCGAACAGCGTGCCGAGGCCGAACGTCACCCGGCCCGACACCGCGTTGCCCAGCAGCGCGAACACCCCGGCCAGCGCGGCCCACAGCGGATTGCGCACCGCCCGGCTGCGCACCAGGATCATGGTCAGCAGGGCGGCCGAGCCGGTGCCGGCGATCATCATCGTGGTCCGCACCCCGAGCACGGACATCAGATACGGCGAGACCACGCTGTACGACACCGGGTGCATGCCGCCGTACCAGGCGAGGTTGTACGCCGAGTCCGGGTGCCGGCCGACGAACTCCGCCCACGCGTCCTGCGCCGCGAGGTCGCCGCCGCTGTTGGCGAACGTGAAGAACCAGATGATGTGCAGGACGCCCGCGAGCAGGGTCACCGACAGCACGGGGTGCGTCCGCACGCGGGCGCGCAAGGTGCTCAGGGTGCTCGCCGTGCTCTCTGGGGGCGGGCCGGGTATCCGGGGGCCGGACGCCGGGTCGGTGTCGGCGTTCTCGGCGCGCTTCGGCTCGGTTGTCGCCACGTCAGGCACTCCCCGTGTCCCGTCTTCCGTTCTCGGCCTCCTGCGCGGCCGGGGTGCGGTCACCGGTGACCTGCCCCGTTTCGTGACGCTAGCACGCACCCCGCCGCCCGGCTCCCGGGGTGGGAGCGCGGACGGCGGGGTGCGGGAACAGCGGGTGGCGCGGGGGTCAGCCGATGCGGGTCAGCTTGCTGCCGAGGCCCGGCTCGGCCAGGTCCGCGCGGAGCGCCACCGGCACCTTCACGGCACCGGCCGACGAGCCGTCGCCCACGGTGAGCGAGCCGACCTCGGTACCGGCCTTCGCGGTGTGCGGGATCGTGCCCGAGGTGAAGGACAGCCGGACCTTCAGGCCCGCCCAGCCGGCCGCCTTCACGTCCTCGGTGACCTCGACCGGGGTCTCGCCGCCCAGGCCGTCGTCCACGTACCCGACGACCGTGCCCTTCTTCAGCACCGTCTCCGACTTCAGCGCGCCCTGCGCGGCCCGGATCAGCGCGTCGCTGTGGTCCAGCGCGGCACTGAGGATGGTGTTCTCCCGGCCGCCCGGCGGCTGCCGCAGCACCGCGCCGATGACCATCCGGGTCTCGCCGCCGACGTCCTGCTTCGCGGCGAAGACCAGGTTGCCGAGCGCGGAGGTGGTGGTGCCGGTCTTGATGCCGACGACGTTGTTGTGCCCGACGAGCTGGTTCCAGTTGGAGTGGTACGTGCCCTTGTAGTCGGTGTACGACATCATCGCCGCGACCTCGCGGAACGCGGGCTGCCGCATGGCCGCCTTGGCCAGCTTCACCTGGTCCGCCGCCGTGCTGACGGTGGAGTTCGTCAGACCCGAGGGGTCGGTGTACGTCGTCCCGCTCATGCCGAGGCCCTTGGCGGCGGCGTTCATCTTCGCCACGAACGCCTTCTCCGAGCCGGCGTCCCAGCGGGCGAGCAGGCGGGCCACGTTGTTCGCGGACGCGATCAGCACACCCTCCAGCGCCTCCCGCTGGGTGATCTTGTCGCCCTGCGTCACGTCGACGGTGGACTCCTGGCCCGCCTTCGACTGGTCCTGCGCCGCCTTGTCGATCGCGATCTTCGGGCCCTCGGCGCCGCTCTTCAGCGGGTGGTCGCGCAGGATCAGGTACGCGGTCATCACCTTCGCCACGCTGGCGATCGGCACGGGCTTGCCCGAACCGGACGAGCCGAACGAGCCGATGCCCTGCACGTCCAGCGCGGCCTGGCCGTCGGCGGGCCACGGGATGTCCGGCTTGCCGCCCTCGAAGGTGAAGCTGTCCTTCGCGGTCAGCGCGAGCGTGGGCTGCGGCAGAGGGCGCATCGCCTGGACGACGCCCAGGATCACCACCAGCAGGATCACCAGCGGCGTCCAGATCTTCACCCGCCGCACCAGGGTGCGTACGGGGGTCTCCGGCGGGGGCGGCGTGTTCGTCAGCTCCGCCAGCAGGTCCAGCGGCGGCTTCGGCGGCAACGGCTGCTGCGTCGTCCGCTCCGGCCCGACCTGCGGCACGGCCCGCGTCTCCTCGACGCGTGCCGACGGCCCCTTGAGGTCGGGCTTCAGCGCGACGAACTTGCTGGTCCGCTCCGCCTCTTGCTGCGCGGGAGCGGGCTTGGCCTTCCCGCCGACCTTGAGCATGGTGGTCGGCTGATCCACCTGGGGCTTCTTGGCGGCGGGCGACTTGAGCGCGGTGGTGGGGGTGTCTACGGGCTTACCGCCCGCCTTCTTGGAAGCGCCCTCGGCGTCACCCCGGGGGGCGGGGAGGGGGGTGCCCTTGGCGGTGTCCTTGGCGATGCCGTCGGCATCGGGGTCGGCCTTGGCGGCCGGGGTGTCCTTGGTGGAGCGGGGGGTGTCCTTGGCGGCCGCGCCGGCCGCGCCCTCAGCGGTGGCCTTGCCCGCGCCCTTGGGAGCGGCCTTGACGTCGTCCTCGGCGTCCCCGGTGGGTCCGGGGGTGTCCGTGACGCCCGCGATGGCGGTGGCCTTGCCCGCGCCCTTGGGGGCGGACTCGGCATCGTCCTCGGCGGCCGGCGCGGGGGCGTCCGCCTTGGACGCCTCTGGGGCGGCGTCGCCGCCCTCGGCAGCCGGAGTGCCGGTACCCGTCCCGGAGCCGTCGGCGGAGCCGGAGGCGTCCTTGGCGTCACTCTCGGCCGTCGGCGAAGTGCCCTTGCCCGAGCCCTTGGGGCCGCCGTCGGCGGTGAGCTTCGCATCGCCCTCGGGGGCGGTGGAGCCCTCGGCGGAGCCCGTAGCCCCCTCGGGGGCGTCGTCGGCCGACTCGTCGCCGTCCTTCGCGGCCGGGGCGTCGCGGTCCTCGGCATCGTCGGCGGAGGCGTCCTCGGCGTCGCCCTCCTCCGCGTCCTCGGCGGAGCCTTCAGCGGACGCGGAGGCCCCCTCAGGGGCGTCCTCGGGGTCCTCGTCGGGGGTGTCCCCGTCCGAGCCCTCGGACAGGCCGTCAGTGGCGTCCGTCGCGTCGTCCTTGCCCGAGTCCTTGAACGTGTCGTCTGGCACCTCGGCGGCAGCCTCCTCGGAGCTGCCGGAACCTTCCTCCGCGGCCGAACCCCCGGAGGGCTCCCCGGCCTTGGCGCCCTCGTCGGAAGCCGAGGGCTTGCCCGCCGAGCGGACCCACGCCGAGACCGCCTCGCGGAGTTCCTCGTCCTCCACGGGACCCGTCGAGTCAGCGGCAGAAGTCACCCCTGCTGAACCGGCGGAGTCGTCCGCCGACGCCTCGTGCTGCTTCGACCTGTCGGGGGACTCGCCCGCCACCGATGCCTCCTTGATGCGCCGCACGCGCCCTCGCGCGCCCTGTCCGAACCATGTACCAGTGTCCTGTGTGGGGGTTCGCCCGTAGTGGCAGACGAGAACGACATACCTGCCGGTTCCCCCATGAACCAGGCACGCGCTCTCGACAGATGAATGTGAGAGGCGTCACCCTGTCATTCATCCACGCGGGGAGGCATGGATGGGCAGGAGCCGCAGAACACTTCCGGAAGAGCTTCTGATGCTCGCACTGGACCCGGCCACGGGTACCACTGCGCAGCCGCAGTCGCTCGACCTCGGTCTGGCCGGTGCGCAGCTAGTGGAGCTGGCGCTGGCCGGACGGATAGCCCCAGACGGGGATCGTATCGCCGTGGTGGTGCCACGGCCGACAGGAGATCCGACTCTGGACTGCGCGTTGGAGCTGCTGCGAAGGCGCGGCGCTCCGGTACGGGCCGTCCATTGGATAGGCGGGCCCCGGCTGGGCCTGCGCCAGACCTACCTGTCGCACCTGGAGAGGTGCGGCATGGTGGCCGCCGTACCGGGCCAGATGTGCGGCGTACTGCCGACCACGCGGTACCAGGCGACGGACACCACCATCAGCCGGGAGATCCGCGGAAGGCTCGACTCCGCGATCCGCACCGGCGTACCACCGGACCCACGGACCGCCGCGCTCGCCGCGCTGGCCCACGCGGTCGGGCTGGGGAAGCACCTGTACCCGGGGAACGAGGGACGCTCGTCCCGCTCCCGGCTCAGGGACCTGATCCGGCACGACCCGATGGGCGGCCTGGTCGCGCACGCCGTGATGGACGTGCAGAACGGCGTCGGCGTCCAGCCGAGGCGCGGCCAGGGCCCGGGTGGCCGGCCGCCCGGACCGGGAGCCAGGGCCGGCGGGGAACCCGCGCGCGGGGTCCCGATGCAGCCGCACCACGGCACGATGGCCCGCGCGGCGGCACACTGAACGGCCCGGCCGGGAGCAACTCCGGCAGGCGAAAGGCGAGTTGAGGAGCGGGACGGGCGGACCGACGGAGTCCCCCCGCCCCGCTCCGCCGCTTCACCCCATACCAGGCCGCCGGGCGGCGCGTACCCCGAACTGTCGCGTACGCGCCGCATATCCGACGTTTCCCAGCGGTAGAAACCCCCTTGGTGGCAGTCTGCTCAACAGCAGATACGCAAAGTGTCAGATACAGGCAGCCAGCCGGAGGTGCGCGTCCCGTGGCGTCCAATGTCAATCCCACCGTCAGGCGGCGCCGGCTGGGCCAGGAGCTGCGCAAGCTCCGTGAGCTCAAGGGCATGACGGCCGAGGAGGTCGCCGACCGCCTGCTCGTGTCGCAGTCGAAGATCAGCAGGCTGGAGAACGGCCGCCGCAGCATCAGCCAGCGCGACGTCCGTGATCTGTGCGGGGTGTACGAGGTCGAGGACCAGAGGGTGGTCGACTCGCTGATGGAGATGGCCCGCGACTCCCGCCAGCAGGGCTGGTGGCACACCTTCGGCGACATCCCGTACAGCGTGTACATCGGTCTGGAGACCGACGCGCAGTCGCTCCGGGTGTACGAACCCCAGTTGGTGACCGGCCTGTTGCAGACCCGCGCGTACGCCGAGGCGCTGGTGCGCGGCGCGCTGCCGGAGACCTCGACGGCCGAGATCGAGAAGCGCGTCAAGGTCCGGATGCGCAGGCAGGAGCGGGTCACCGACGACAGCAACCCGCTGCGCCTGTGGGTGGTGCTGGACGAGGCCGCGCTGCACCGGGTCGTCGGCAGCAAGCTCATCATGCGCGAGCAGTTGGAGCACCTGATCGAGCTGTCCAACCTCCCGCACGTCACCGTGCAGGTGCTCCCCTTCGAGGTCGGCGCGCATCCGGGGCTCAACGGCCAGTACGCCATCCTGGAGTTCGCCGACGCGGCCGACTCCAGCGTGGTCTACCTGGAGGGCGTCACCAGCGACCTGTACCTGGAGAAGGCGCCGGACGTGCAGAAGTACGCCGTGATGTACGAGCACCTGCGCGCCCAGGCACTCCCGGTGGAGCAGTCCCAGCGGTTCATCCAGGACGCGGCCAAGAGGTTCGCCCAGTAGGGCTCCGGTGGGGCTCCAGCACGGCTGCGGTACATGGGGCGAGGGATCGTACACCGTCGCCCCACCCCCGTGACGGCTCGCTTGGAATATGCCACCCGCTTGAGTGAACGGCTCCTGCGGACAGGGGGGTTGACCGGTAGCGTCGATCACGCCAATCGCTCGCATGGGTTGGCGCGAACCGCACCACCGCAACTCGCAACAGGAGTGGACATGGCACTGATTCAGGGCGCGACGGAGACGTGGATGAAGTCCTCCTATTCCGCGGGCAACGGCGCCTGCGTCGAGGTCAAGTCGCCGACCGCCGCCGAACTCGCCGTACGCGACTCCAAGGACATCGCGGGCCCCGTCCTGGCCTTCCCGGCCACGGCGTGGAACGCCTTCGTGTCCTCGGTCAAGGCATAAGGGACCGTCCCCGGTCCCAACGCGTAGAAGCACCGGACCGATGCTTCACCGACAGCACACGCACCACCCCCGAAGCCCCCTCGACCGGCCGCCGTCCTTGCCGAGGGGGCTTCGTCATGCCCGTCAGCCGAGCTGCGCCTCGATCGCGGAGACGACCTCCGCGGACTCCGGCTCGGTCTGCGGGGCGAAACGGGCGGCGACCCGGCCGTCGCGGCCGATCAGGAACTTCTCGAAGTTCCAGCGGATGTCACCGGTGTGGCCCTCGGCGTCGGCGAAGCCGGTGAGGCGGTCGTAGAGGGGGTGGCGGCCGTCGCCGTTCACCTCGACCTTCTCGGTGAGCGGGAAGGTCACGCCGTACGTCGCGGAGCAGAACTCCGCGATCTCGTCGGCCGAACCGGGCTCCTGGCCCATGAACTGGTTGCACGGCACGCCGAGCACGGTGAACCCGCGCCCGCCGAACCGCTCCTGGAGTCGCTCCAGGCCCGTGTACTGCGGGGTCAGCCCGCACTTGGAGGCCACGTTCACGACGAGCACGGCCTGCCCGGCGTACCGGGCCAGCTCGGCGGAACCGCCCTGGAGGGCACCGATCTCGACGTCGAGGGGGGAGGGGGTGTGATCACTGGTCGTCATGCGGGCAGCCTAGCCAGGGCCGGTGCGCCCGGCCTCCACCAGTACCTCCCCGGCCGCCGTGCGCGAGTACAGCACCGAGCGGCCCGCGCGGCGGCGGGTGATCAGGCCCGACTCCCGCAGCACCTTCAGATGGCGGCCGACCGAGCCGAGCGTCTGGCCGGTCAGCGCGGTGAGCTGGGTGGTGCTCAAGGGGGAGTCCAGCAGGGTGAGCACGCTCGCGCGGGCCGGCCCGAGCAGCGCGCCCAGGCTCGCGGGCGCCGGGCGCTCGGCCTGTCCGGCGAGGGCGCCGGCGCAGGGGTAGACCACCGCGTACCGCTCCCGCTCCTCCCACGCCACCCAGCCCTGCCGCTGCGGGGTCACCGGGACGAGGACGAGTTCGGCGCCGGAGATCTCGCGGGGCGGGTAGGCACGCAGGTTGACCTGGAACCGGCTCTCCCCGAGCCATCGTGTCCCCGGCCGCAGTGAGTCCAGCACCCCGGCCCAGCCGCCGCGCCCCATCCGCGCGGTCCGCGCCAGCACGTCCGCCTCCAGCACCCGCCTGCGCCGCTCCCAGTAGGGCCGTACCGCCTCCTCCCACACCCACTCCAGCAGCGCGGCCGCCCGCTCCGGCAGGTCGTCCCGCTCCAGTGCGGCGGGCAGCGGGCCGGCGAGGGAGAGCAGCAGGTGGGCGCGGGCGTCGGCGGGGCGGGCGGCCCGTACCCGGCCGACCTCCTCGGCGAAGGTCTCGCCGTCGCGCGGGGTGGGGGTGAGGAAGTCGGCGATCCAGTCGCGGCCGAGGCCGGCGCGGATCAGGCGGGCGGTGACGGGGTCCTCCGCCAACCGGGCCCGGTAAGCGGGCAGATGGGCGCGCAGCCATTCCCGTTCGCCGGGGTGCGCGGGCGTGGCCGCGTGCAGCAGTTTGAGACTCGCGAAGGTCTCGGCGAGCGGGGAGATCACGAACCGGCTGCGGGCCAGTGTGTCCGCGTCGAGCAGCCACCACCCCATGCCCCGCACCACCTTTCGCCGCCCGGCGAAACAATAACGAGCACCCGCCGGGCGGCCGAGACTCCCCGCATGCCCAGCTACCGATCCCTGTTCCGCACCCCGGAGTTCACCCCTCTCTTCCTCGCCGCCTCCGCGCAGACCGCCGCCCAGACCATGGCCGGGCTCGCGCTCGGCACCCTCGTCTACCGGGCCACCGGCTCCCCGCTGCTCGCGGCGCTCAGCATGTTCGGCCCGGCCCTGGCCCAGGTCATCGGCGCGACCTTCCTGCTCTCCGGCTCCGACCGCCTGCCCCCGCGCACGGCGCTGTCCGCCATCGCGGCGGTCTTCGCGGCGGGCACGGCCTTCCAGGCGGTACCGGGACTGCCGGCCGGCGTACTCCTCGCCGTGGTGCTGCTGTTGGGCCTGGTGGCCGCGCTGGGCGGGGGTGTGCGCTGGGGTCTGCTGAACGAGATCCTCACCAAGGACGGCTATCTGCCCGGGCGTTCCCTCTTCAACATCCTGAACGGCCTGACGCAGACAGTCGGTTTCGCCACCGGAGGGCTCCTGCTGGCCACGATCTCGCCGCGTGTGTGCCTCCTGCTCGCCGCCGCCCTCTACCTGACCGCCGCCCTGACCCTCCGCCTCGGCCTCACCGCCCGCCCGCCCCGCGCCACCGGCCGCCCGTCCGTCGCGGCGACCTGGCGGACCAACGCCGTCCTGTGGTCCTCCCGCCCCCGCCGCCTCACCTACCTCGGCCTCTGGGTCCCCAACGGCCTGGTCGTCGGCTGCGAGTCGCTGTACGTCTCGTACGCCCCCGAGTCCGCGGGCACGCTCTTCGCCTGCGGGGCGGTGGGGATGCTGGTGGGTGACGTGACGGTGGGCCGCCTCCTGCCTCCGGCGGTCCGGGCCCACCTGGCGACACCGCTGCTTCTCCTGCTCGCGGTGCCGTACCTGGTCTTCGCGGCCCACCCTCCACTGCCGGTGGCGCTGCTGTGCGTGACGCTCGCCTCCGTGGGATTCGGCGCGAGTCTGGTCCAGCAGGAGCGGCTCATGTCCTTGACCCCGGACGCGCTGTCCGGCCACGCCCTGGGGCTGCACTCGGCGGGGATGCTGACCATGCAGGGGGTGAGTGCGGGGGTGGCGGGGTCGCTGGCCCAGGTCACGTCTCCGGCGACGGGGATGACGGTGATGGCGGGGGCGTCGGTGGCGGCGACCTCGGTGCTGGCGCTGGCGGGCCGCGTCCCGGCCCGGAATACGGCCGTCCAGGTGGACGCTGAGGCATAGGTGACCGCAGGGAAAGCCCCGCTGGACCGGGCCGCCGTCGAGGAACGCCTCGCGGCGGAGCGCGCTGCCACCCTGACCCAGATCGAGGCCCTGACCAGGGACTTCCAGGCCATCGTCGACGCGAACGCCCTCGTCGCCGTGGACGACGAACACGACCCGGACGGCTCCAGCACCGCCTTCGAACGAGCCCACGTCTCCTCCCTCCTCACCCAGGCCCGGGCACACCTGGAGCACCTGGACGACGCTCTGGTCCGGCTGGGTGAGGGGCGGTACGGGATCTGCGAGCGGTGCGGGGTGGAGATCCCGGCGGAGCGACTGGAGGCACGGCCGGCCAGCACGCGGTGTGTGGGGTGCGCGGGGGCGGGGCCGCGATAGGTGTGCCCTACACGGACGGGGGCGCGTCTGACAGGATCACCGGGCGGGCGTTTTGACGCGCGCGAGGACAGGGCGGCGGACGCGGGAGCGGTAAGTGCGGGACTCAGAGAGCCAGGTTGTTCCGGCCGAGGTGGCAACTGACGGCGCTGGTACGGCAGATGCCGACCGTACGGCGAAACGGGCCGTGACCGTCTTCCCCTTGCTTGTGCTGGCCGCGGGCGCCCTCGGGATGGTGATGCCGTCGACGTTCGCCGAGGGCAAGGAGGCGGTGCCCTACCTGCTCGGCGTCGTGATGTTCTGCATGGGCCTGACGATGACGTCGGAGGACTTCCAGGGCGTGGTGAAGCGCCCCTGGGCCGTCGCGCTCGGCCTGGTGGCCCATTACGTGATCATGCCGGGCCTCGGCTGGGCGATCGCCGAGCTGCTGGATCTTCCGCCTGCGCTGGCCGTGGGCGTGATCCTGGTCGGCTGCACCCCGAGCGGTACGGCGTCCAACGTGGTGACGTTCCTGGCCAGGGGTGACGTGGCCCTGTCGATGTCGGTGGCGACGGTCTCCACGCTGCTCGCCCCGCTGGTGACCCCGTACCTGGTCCTGCTGCTCGCGGGGCACATGCTGGACGTCGAGGCGGGCCCGATGGTCGTCGACATCCTGAAGACGGTCCTGGTCCCGGTGGTGGCCGGCCTCCTCGTCCGCCGCCTGGCCGCACCGGTGATCCGCCGCTGCCTCCCCGTGCTGCCCTGGCTGTCGGCCGGAACGGTGGCGGTGATCGTCCTGATCGTCGTGGCGGCGAGCGCCTCCGCCCTGAAGGCGGCCGCCGCGATCGTCTTCCTCGCGGTGGTCCTCCACAACGCCTTCGGCCTCGCCCTCGGCTACGGCGCCGCCCGCCTCGCCAACCTCGACCCCGCAGCCCGCCGGGCCATGGCCTTCGAGGTCGGCATGCAGAACTCCGGCCTGGCGGCCTCCCTGGCGGCGACGTACTTCAGCCCGCTGACAGCCCTCCCGGCCGCGGTCTTCTCGGTCTGGCACAACCTGTCGGGCGCGGTGGTGGCGGCGTGGATGAACCGGCGCGCCAAGTAATGAAACCGTCCAGGACCGGTCCGGGCACGGCCCGGGCACGCGATCCGCGCACCCGGTGCCGATCCACGAGAACGTGACGACGTAGGCGCCTGCGATCCGAGTCGGCCAGGAGGCTACGGGGCCGTCGAACGGGGCTGGGTCGCCGGGATCCGGGAGGTGAAGAACATCGCGAGGAGAGCGGTGAGGGCGAGGATGGCGAGCGCGGCGCGCAGACCGTCGATCCTGGCGTCGGTGTTCGCGTCGAGCGCCGCTCGCGTCACGTCCGTGCTGGTGCCCGCCTCGGCGAGGGCGGACTCGAGCTGGGCGTCCGACAAGAACGGTACGTCGCTCTGCAGTTCGACGGTCGCGTGGCTCTTGACCTCGGCCGGGATCGCCGGATTCTGCTCCACGCTGGTGAGGAAGGAAGCCGTCAGCGCGGCGATCATGATCGACCCGGCGAGTGCCGTACCGATCGACGCGCCGAGGTTGGTGACGGCGTTCTGGACGCCGCCGACCTCCGCGCTCTGCGTTTCCGGCACCGCGGACACGGTGACCGACCCGAGCTGGGACGCCAGCGCGCCCATGCCCAGCCCGATCAGCAGGAGGGGGAGGCTGACGATCTCCGCGCCGGCGTCCACGTCGAGCGCGGCCATCAGGACCACCGCGCCCGCGAGCAGCGCGAGGGTCCCGAGCCGCACCACCCGCCGCGGTGAGACGTCGGGGAAGAGGCGGGGGATCAGGACGGCGGCCGCCAGCAGTGTCACGGAGAGCGGCAGGATGCGGGCGCCGGTCTGGAGCGCGGACAGGCCCAGGGCGACGGACAGATACAGCGGTACGACGAAGAAGACGCCCATCTGGACGAGGTACTGGAAGAAGAACATCGTCAGTCCGCCGGTGAGCTGCTTGTCGCGCAGCATGCCCGGGTCGACGAGCGGCTCCCTGTGCCGCTCCACCATGCGGGCCTCCCAGCGGAGGAAGAGCCAGACCAGAAGCAGACCGGCCAGCATCAGCCACACCACCAGCGAGACCCCGAGCCCCGAGGGCGCGTCGGGCTTCGGCTGGAACCATCCCCATTCGGCCGAGCGGAGTACGCCGTAGACGAAGAGCCCGAGCCCGAGCGCGGAGAGCACGGCGCCGATCAGATCGATGCGTGGGCGCTGACCGACCGGCGCGTCGGTGATGCGGCCGGCGAGCCCCAGGATGCCGAGCACCATCACGACCTCACCGGCGAAGACCCACCGCCAGGAGAAGTACGTCGTCGCGACGCCTCCGATGAGCGGCCCGACCGCGATCGCCACAGCGCCCGCGGCCGCCACGAGACCGTAGGCGGCGGGACGGCGTTCGGTGGCGAAGTTGCTGGCCACGAGTGCCACGATCGCGGGCAGGATGAGTGCCGCCCCGATCCCCTCGAGGAACGACCAGCCGAGCAGCAGCACGGGCAGGTTCGGCGCGAGCGCCGTGGTGAGGGAGCCGCAGCCATAGATCACGCAGCCGGTCATGAACGCGCGTCTGCGGCCGATCAGTGCCCCCGTCTTGCCGCCGGGGATCATGAACATCGCCATCACGAGGGTGTAGGCGGTGATGGCGCCCTGCACACCCGTCACCGTCGTGCCCACGTCCTCGGCCACCGTCGCGATCGAGACGTTCATGACCGAACTGTCGAGCGCCATGAGGAACTGGCCGGCCGCGAGTGCCAGCAGGACGACTCGCGCCGTTGTCGAACTCTCGGCGGTGCCTGCTCCGGGTGCCATGCGCGCATCGTCCCAGCCACCCCCGAGGGCGATGCGTGACCCGCCCCGGAGGTCAGCCGGTTGGCGGACCGAGGCCGGTGGAGCCGCCCGGGGTCAGTCGGCCGGCAGTTCCTCCGCGGGGAGCCGGCCCGCGCGTACGGCGTCGACCAAGGTCTGGTGGGCGCGCTCGTTCTGGTCGGCGTACGCCTCGGCGAAGGCGGCGAGTGCCCGGTCGAAGGAGTCGCCGCTGCCCAGGTAGGCGGCGATCGCGATGCGGTCACCGGACCGCGCGTGGGCCCGGGCCAGGGTGAACCCGCACAGCTCGCCGAACACCCGCATGTCCTTCGGCCGCATCCGTTCCGGTACGGCGATGCCCTTCCAGTCGCGCAGTTGGCGGACGTAGAAGTCGCGTTGCCTGCCGTCGATCCCGTCCACTCGTTCCCAGCCGAGGAAGATGTCGCTCGTCGCCTGCATCAGCCGCTGGCCCGAGACCACCCGCTCGCCCTGGTTGCGGTACCGGCTCGCGCCGAGGTGTGTGGCGAGTACGGAGGTGTCGGCCTCCTTGGCCTGGAGGAAGAGCGGGTCCTGGTCGTCCCGGCCGAGGAGCAGGAAGACCCAGCAGCGGGTGCCGACGCTGCCGACGCCGACCACCTTGCGGGCGACGTCGGCCAGGCGATAGTCCTCCAGGAGCGTGCGCCGGTCGGAGGCGAGCGTGCGGCCGTACCGCTCGACGAGGCCGCGGAACTGCTCTTCCAGCGCGCTGCGTTCGATCTCCGGCAGCAGGTCCCCGGCCGGGATGAGCAGCGGGGGGTCCGCCGCGATCCTGGGCCGGCCGTCGACCGTCTCGGTGAGCTTGTCGAAAGCCTGCAGGCTGTCGCGGGTGCGGGCCTTCGTCATGGCGCGGGCCAGGTTCTTGCGGCCACGGCTCGTTCCGCGGAGCCGGTCCGTGACCAGGGACTCGAGGAGATCCGCATCGATCTTCGCGTACCAGACGTCGAGGTTGCCCATGCCCGCGAACCGGACCATCGCCTCGCGGTACGAACGGACCGCGGAGTTCACGATGCGGGCGCGCTCGGCGTCGTCGAAGCCGTTCGCCCGGCCCGCGATGACCAGGCTCGCCGAGAGGCGTTTGACGTCCCACTCCCAAGGGCCCGGCAGTGTCTCGTCGAAGTCGTTGATGTCGAACACCAACTGCCGCTCGGGCGAGGCGAGCAGACGGAAGTTCAACAGGTGCGCGTCCCCGCAGAGCTGGGCGGTGAGTCCCGAGACCGGGGTGCCGGCCAGGTCGGACGCCATGATCGCGGCGGCGCCCCGGTAGAAGCGGAACGGGGACTCCGTCATCCGGCCGTAGCGGATCGGGACCAGTTCCGGCACGCGCGACGCGGACTGCGCCTCCAGGATCGTCAGCGGGTCCGGCCGGTCGGGGGACGGCCGGTACACGGCGTGGCCCGACCTCGGCGAGCGGCGCCGCGCCGCCTTCCCGAGCGCCGCACGGTCCGCGGGCGTGGTGCCGGGCGCCGCGCGCATGGCCGTGGTCGCGCTTCGGGACATCGAAGACCCTCCTGCCTGGTCTGCGGGCACGGCGCATGCCGGACCGGACGGGCGCTTCCTCGCCCTGCTGTCCGGTGCCGGCCGCGCGGATCATCGATGCCGGGTGGCGGCTGCTCTCAGCCCTGGGCCGCGATCTCGGCATCGGCGACGGCGATGGCGATGCCGAGTGCCGTGGCGATGTTGGCCGCTGCCGTCATGACGCGGGCCGTGCCCACGATGGGTGCGATGGCGACCAGGACGTCCTGCAGTTGTTCGGCGGTCACGCCGCTGTCGAGGGCGGGGTCGATATGGGCCGCGTAGGAGATCGGCGGGGCGTCGGAGGCGGCGAGTGCCGCGATGCGCGTGAGTATGAGCGCGTTCGTGGGCAGCCCGCAGCGCTCGAGCGAGTCGACGGTCATGGCGGTGAGGGTGTCCAGGACGGGGGTGTCGGATGCGGTGGACATGTCGCATGCCCTTCTGGTGAGTTCCGGGCCGGAGAGGATGGGAGGCGGAAAGCGCGGATACGCGGGCCCCTCCTCAACCGTAGAACCCATCCGGGCCCCGTGCATGGCGCCCCGACATGCGCGGTGAACCAGGGAAGACGAGATTGGAAGTAGCCCGACCGGCCGAAGGCGGCCGGTATCGGCAAGTGGCCGGCCGGTCTTCGCCCGGGATGGGAGACACCCATGAAGGACCTCAAGTTCGAGCAGAAGCGCTCGCTGTCACGCCTTGAGGCGGCTGACCAGCTCACGGCGCTCGCCGTCGCGCTACGGGAAGGCGGGGAGGCCGAGTTGGATTTCGGCTCCGGAACCCTGAGCCTGCGGATCCCCGACGACCTGCACAGCGAGATGGAGATCGAGATCGGCAACGGCGAGATCGAGCTGGAGATCGAGTTCAAGTGGCCGACCGCGCGGAAGCGGGCAGCGCCACCGCCGACGGCCGCGGCTGCGCAGGAGGCCGTCACGCGGAAGAGCGTGCCCGCGAAGCCGGGGCGCGGCGGCACGAGCGCCGGCCGAAGCAAGGGCGTGAAGCGGGCCGCTGCGAAGAAGTGACCCGAGCAAGCGCGAAGGCCCTTCCGTTCACCGAACGAAAGGGCCTTCGGCCAGGTGTTTCTCTGTGCCCCCGGCAGGATTCGAACCTGCGACACCCGCTTTAGGAGAGCGGTGCTCTATCCCCTGAGCTACGAAGGCGGGGTACGACGGCCACCGGGGTGGCTGCCCCTGACAGGGTAGCGGATCAGGGGTGGGGTGGTGGGCGAGCGGGGTTGCGGCCGGCCAAAGGGCCGGGCTCAGCCGCGACTTGGGCGGACCGGCCCCGCCGCTGCCGTCGTGCCCTTCGCCGCGTGGGTTCGCGTCACCCGTACCCGGTACTTTCCGTCCAGCCCCGCGCTCACCACGTGGATCGTGATGCCGGACGACGGGTCCTTGAAGGTTTCTCCGGGGGAGAAGGGGGCGTCGGAGAGTTCGGCGTGGACGTTGGGGCTGTGGGTGCAGCCGCCGGTGTCGCGGTGGGCGTCGTAGACGGTGATGGGGCCGCGGCCGGTGTCGACGGAGGCGTCGACCTTGTAGACGAGGATGCCGGGCTTGCAGACGGCCTCGTCGTTGCCGCCCTCCGTGCGGAGTTCCAGCGCGTACGCGGTGCGGTTGTCCAGCGGGACCATGACCAGCTTGCCGCCGGACTTCTGCGAGAGCGGGGAGAGGGTGTAGTCCGCGCTCCCCGCGGCCGTCGCACAGCTCACCTGGGACGCCGGGAGCCAGCCCAGCTTCCACTTGTGCCAGCCCAGCAGGTCGTTGTTGGCCCCCCAGTCCTCGCTCATGATGTCCCAGTGCCCGACCGAGCTGCCCCCCTCCTGCGTGTACAGGTCCGGCAGCCCGAAGGTGTGGCCGTTCTCGTGCGGCAGCACCCGGTACCCCGTCTCCGTGTAGGCGCCCGAGCCGTCGTCCTGGCGGGAGTAGACGAAGGAGGCGTTGGCGACCGCGGTGCCGTCGGCCACCGGGGCCTCGCCGTTGCCGGCGAAGGTCACCGAGAGGACCGTGTCCAGGGCGGAGGGGCCGGCGTTCGGGGTGACCAGCACGTTCAGCAGGTCGTACGAGCGGAAGTCCACGTCCGGGTCGGCGGCGGAGACGATGTCCCGCACCAGTTGCCGGTAGCCGGGGTCGAAGGGGGCGCCGCGCTCTATGCCGTAGTCCTTGAACGGCTTCGGCATCCGCAGCCAGGAGGTGATCGGGGTCTCGGCGCGGTAGTCGAGCCGGCCGTACGACGCCTTGGCGAACCATTCCTGGGTCTTCGGGAAGAACTCGTGGAAGCGGTCCATCGCCTTGCCCTCGCCGGGGGTGTCCGGGAAGTCGACCATCAGGGTCAGGGCGTGGACGGTGCCGGTGGAGCGGGAGTAGCCGACGGAAGTGGGGAAGCCCTCGGTCATCTGGACCTCGGACGCTCCCTGGATCATGCAGGGGGCCAGGGCTGCGGTGCGTATCAGCCCGGTCGGCCCGGCGGTGTTGCGCGCCGTGAGCTGCCCGGACCCGGCCGAGGTGCTGACCGCGAAGGTCAGCGCGGTCACCGAGGCGAAGGCGGCAACGCGGCGCCGGCGTATCCGGCGCGGGCGTATGGGGCGGCGGGGCGACTGCGGCTGCATGCACGGACCTCCCGCTCCACGGCAGCCCCCGTCACCTGGCTGCGCCCTTGGGCTCACCCTGGGTCGCCGGAGCCGGGGTCGCGCGCTGGGGGAGACCGATCGTGGGATTTCGTCAGGAGTGGGGGTGAATCGCCTACGGTTGAGGGTGGATCGACCGGCCGAGCGGGCATCAGCGGCCCCCTGACGCGCATGTGACCCAGGTCACATGCGGAGCGGGAAATAAGCGGGGAGGTCTTCCCCGTTTAGACCTGTGTCCGCGCGAAACGGGGAGCTTCTCCCCGGATCACCGGACGATCACCGTCCACTTGTCCCGACCCGTACCGATGGGGAGCCCGCCGTGTCCGCCGTGCGCACCGCACCCTCCGCCCGCAGGGCGTCGCCCCGGCCCCGTGCCGACGCGCTCCGCAACCGGGAGCGGATCATCACCGCCGCGCGGGAGATGCTCGTCGAGCACGGCCCTCAGGTGCCGCTGGACGAGATCGCCCGCCGCGCGGGCGTCGGCAACGCCACCCTGTACCGCAACTTTCCCGACCGGGACGCCCTGGTCCGGGAGGTCCTGTGCTCCGTCATGGACCGCACGGCCGAGGCCGCCAAGTGCGCCCTGGCCGAGACCGGCGACGCCTTCGCCGCGCTGGAGCGCTTCGCGCACGCCGCCGCCGAGGAACGGATCAGCGCGCTGTGCCCGATGGTCTCCAGCACCTTCGACCGCAACCACCCCGACCTGGAGGCGGCGCGGGAGCGGGTGGAGGGGCTGATCGCCGAGGTCATGGACCGCGCCAAGGCGGCCGGACAGCTCCGTACCGACGTCGGTGTCGGTGACCTGATGGTCGCCGCCGCCCAGCTCAGCCGGCCCCCGGCCGGTACCGCCTGTTTCGACGCCGACCGGTTCGTCCACCGCCATCTGCAACTCTTCCTCGACGGGCTGCGGGCCCCGGCCCGCTCCGTCCTGCCCGGTACGGCCGTGACCATGGAGGATCTCCGCCAGTCCTGACCCGACCGACCTGACCGACCGAGACCTACGACTCCGCCGGGCCCGCGCCCCGGAATCACCACCCTTAGCCACCCGGCCGCCAACGAGGGCGAGCCGGTGGGGCCCGCACGCCCTGTGCGCGTACGAGACGCCGTACGACCGTGCCCCGCATGTCCGATACGTCCGACCGAAGTCCCGAACGGGGTACCCCCATGTCCGAAACAGTCACCAAGCCGCCGGTGGCCGCCGCGCCCGGCGGCGACGCCAACCGCTGGAAGGCGCTCGTCTTCATCGCGCTGGCCCAGCTCATGGTCGTCCTCGACGCCACCATCGTGAACATCGCGCTGCCCTCCGCCCAGCAGGACCTCGGCATATCCGACGGCAACCGGCAGTGGGTCGTCACCGCCTACGCCCTCGCCTTCGGCGGTCTGCTGCTCTTCGGCGGCCGCATCGCCGACCTGTGGGGCCGCAAGCGCGCCTTCCTGCTCGGCCTCGCCGGCTTCGCCGCGGCCTCCGCGCTCGGCGGCGCCGCCACCACCGGCGGGATGATGTTCGGCGCCCGCGCCCTCCAGGGTGTCTTCGGCGCCCTGCTCGCCCCGGCCGCGCTGTCCCTGCTGGCCGTGATGTTCACCGACGCCAAGGAGCGCGCCAAGGCGTTCGGCATCTACGGCGCCATCGCGGGCGGCGGCGGTGCCGTCGGCCTGATCCTCGGCGGCTTCCTCACCGAGTACCTCGACTGGCGCTGGACCTTCTTCGTCAACGTGCCGTTCGCCATCGTCGCCGCGGCCGGTGCCTGGTTCGTGATCCGGGAGCCCGAGGGCGGCCGCAACCGCTCCCCGCTCGACATCCCCGGCGTGGTCCTCTCCACGCTCGGCCTGGTCTCCCTGGTGTACGGCTTCACCCGCGCCGAGACCGACGGCTGGAGCGACGCGGTCACCATCTCGATGTTCGTCGCCTCCGTGGTGCTGCTGCTGGCGTTCGTGCTGGTCGAGAAGCGGGTCAAGGCTCCGCTGCTGCCGCTGCGCGTGGTCGCCGACCGCAGCCGGGGCGGCATCTACCTGTCCCTCGGCCTCGCCATCATCGGCATGTTCGGCCTGTTCCTCTTCCTGACCTACTACCTCCAGGTCGTGAAGGGCTACTCCCCGGTCAAGACCGGCTTCGCGTTCCTGCCGATGGTCGCGGGCATGATCACCGGCTCGACCCAGATCGGCGCCCGCCTGATGATCCGGGTCCCGGCCCGGCTGCTGATGGGCCCCGGCTTCCTGCTCGCCGCGCTCGGCATGCTGCTGCTGACCCAGCTCGAGGTCGGCTCCTCCTACGCCGCCCTGCTGCTGCCCGCGATGGTGCTGCTCGGCCTCGGCATGGGTACGGCGTTCATGCCGGCGATGTCGCTGGCGACCCAGGGCGTCGAGCCCCGGGACGCGGGCGTCGCCTCCGCCATGGTCAACACCTCGCAGCAGGTCGGCGGCGCGATAGGCACCGCCCTGCTGAACACCATCGCCGCGTCCGCGACCACCTCGTACGTCAAGGACCACATCGCGTCCGCGACCGCGGTGCCGCAGCAGCAGTTGGTCAAGCTGCAGGGCATGGTGCACGGGTACAGCACGGCCATCTGGTTCGCCGTCGGCATCCTGGCGGTCGCCTCGCTGATCGCGTTCACCATGGTCAACGCCGGTAAGCCGGGCGCCACCAAGGTGGCCTCCGGTGACGGCGCCGAGGACGAGATCCCGGTGCCGGTGGTCGCCCACTAGCGCAGCGCATGAGCTGACTCAGCGGAGCCAGGGCAGGTCCGCACCCGCCTCGCTCGGCTGAAGGCCCTCGGCGACGATCTCCATGATCTCGCCGAGGGCCTTCTGCTGCGCCGGGCTCAGCCGGTCGAACAGCGCCTGCCGCACGGCGGTGACATGGCCGGGCGCGGTACGGCGCAGCACCTCGGCGCCCTCCTCGGTGAGCACCGCGAACTGACCGCGCTTGTCCGAGGGGCAGTCCTCGCGGCGCACCCAGCCGCTCTTCTCCAGCCGGGCGATCGCGTGCGAGAGCCGGGAGCGGGTGATCTTGGACTTCCGGGCCAGCTCGGTCATCCGCAGTCTGCGGCGCGGCGCCTCGGCGAGGCCGACGAGAAGGCCGTAGTAGATGTGCGGCATGCCCGCGTCGCGCTGGAGCTGCCGGTCGAGGTGGTCCTCCAGCAGCGTGGTCGCGTGCAGGTACGCCCGCCAGACGCGCTGCTCCTCGTCGGTGAGCCAGCGATGTCCGGGTGCCGGCGCCGTTGCCGGGGTGGATGCCGAGTTCATGTCTCCCACTGTACGAGCCACCTTCTTGAAACTTGAACAAGTCGGGCGTAATCTGACCGAGTAATGCTTGAGAGTTAAAGCAAAGCCTCGGCGTCTGGTGGCTGAGGCCCGCCTTGGGAGGAGCCGTCATGCACCACCCCGCCGAGCCGTCCGCTCCCGACCGCATGCCCGCCCTCTACCTCAGTCATGGCGCGCCGCCGCTCGCCGACGACCCCGTCTGGCCCGGCCAGCTCGCCGCCTGGGCCGCCGGACTCCCCCGTCCCAAGGCGATCCTGATGGTCTCCGCCCACTGGGAGGAGGCCCCCCTCGCCCTCGGCGCCACCCACACCGCCCCGCTGGTCTACGACTTCTGGGGCTTCCCCGAGCACTACTACCGCGTGCGCTACGACGCCCCCGGCGCCCCTGAACTGGCCGAATCCGTACGCAAGCTGCTGCGCGCCCCCGGCATGCCCGTCCAGGACATTCCCGACCGGGGTCTGGATCACGGCGCCTACGTCCCGCTGGTCGAGATGTTCCCCGAGGCCGACGTCCCGGTCCTCCAGGTCTCCCTGCCCACCCTCGACCCGGCCCGGCTGATGGACCTCGGCCGCAGGCTCGCGCCGCTGCGTGACGAGGGTGTGCTGATCGTCGGCTCCGGCTTCTTCACCCACAACCTGGCCGCGCTCCGGCACCGCGAGGGCGTGCCGGGCTGGTCCGCCGAGTTCGACGACTGGGGCCGGGCCGCGCTGGACGCCGGCGACTGGGACGCGCTGCTGGACTTCGAGACCAAGGCCCCGGCCGGGAGACTGGCCCACCCCCGGACCGAACATTTCGCGCCACTGTTCGTCACGCTCGGCGCGGCCGGCGCGGACGCGCACAAGTCGGTGATCGACGGCTTCTGGATGGGGCTGGCCAAGCGGTCCGTGCAGTTCGGCTGAAACCGCGCCGGTGACTCAGCCGGACTTCAGTTCCTTCTGGTACCAGGCCACGTCCCAGTAGCGGCCGAACTTGCGGCCGACCTCGCCGAAGGTGCCCAGGTGCCGGAAGCCGAAGCGCTCGTGCAGCTTGACCGACGCCTGGTTCGGCTGGGTGATGCCGGCGAAGGCGCGGTGCACGTCCTCCTCGGCCAGTGCGGCGAAGAGGGCGTCGTAGAGCAGGGTGCCCACTCCCCGGCCGGTCGCGTCCGGGGTCAGGTACACCGAGGTCTCCACCGAGGGGGCGTACGCGGCCTTGGGGCGGTGGGGGCCCGAGGTGGCGTAGCCGAGGACGCGACGGGAATCCGTGTCCGTGGCAACCAGGAGGCGGTGCGGGCCGTCTTCCGGGTGGGAGAGCAGCCACGGGCGGCGCTCCTCGGGGGTGAAGGGGGCCAGGTCGAATGTGATGGCCGTCTCAGTCACATAGTGGTTGTACAGCGCGGTCAGAGCGTCGAGATCGGCCTCCGTTCCGGGCCTGACCTGCACTTCCGTACCGCTCGGGACCATGCGACCTCCCTCTGTGGGCCGACAGGGTACTGCATGATCAGAAAAATTGAGGGGTGGGTTGGGAATTCTGTCCGGATTCCAGTCGTTGTTTCCCACGGATGCAGGGCACCCGAGGAGAGTCCCGAGGGAGGGTCCGGAGTGCCGAGCGTTCGCCAGGACCACCTGCCAGCCACCACCGCAAGGGAGCACGCATGGCAACCCGCGCCGTCGCCCGTCGTAAGTCCGCCAATGGGGGCACCTCCCAGGCTCCGGGCTCTGGGGGACAGACGGCAGACTCGGCAAGCAGCGTCCGCGTGCGCGGCGGCGAGATCGCCGACCGCGACCTGGTCGGCATGTACCTCGACGAGATCGCGCGTACGCCCCTGCTCGACGCCGCCAAGGAGGTCGAGCTGTCCCAGACGATCGAGGCCGGCGTCTTCGCGCGCCAGGTCCTCGACGGCCAGGAGGAGACCGGCGCCGAGGCGTCCCGCGAGGAGCTTGAGGCGCTGTTCGAGGCGGGCGAGCGGGCCAAGGACGTCTTCATCCGCTCCAACCTCCGCCTGGTCGTGGCCGTAGCCCGGCGCTACCCGCGCAGCGGCCTGCCCCTGCTCGACCTCATCCAGGAGGGGAACGCGGGCCTGGTGCGCGCGGTCGAGAAGTTCGACTACCGCAAGGGCTTCAAGTTCTCCACGTACGCGACCTGGTGGATTCGCCAGGCCATCACCCGCTCGATCGCCGACCAGTCCCGCACCATCCGGCTCCCCGTCCACCTGGTGGAGGAGCTGGGCCGTATCCGCCGGGTGCAGCGCGAGTTCAACCGGGAGCACGGCCGGGACCCTGAGCCCGCGGAGATCGCCGCCGAGCTGGGCTCCACGCCGGAGCGCGTCACGGACGTGCTCGACTGGTCCCGTGACCCGGTCTCGCTGAACATGTCGGTGGACGACGAGGGCGAGACCCAGTTCGGCGACCTGCTGGAGGACACCTCCGCGGTATCCCCCGAGCAGTCGGTGCTCAGCCTGCTGCGCCGCGAGGAGCTGGACGACCTGATCGGCCGCCTCGACGAGCGCACCGCGTCGATCATCAAGATGCGGTACGGCATCGAGGACGGCCGCGAGCGGACCCTCACCGAGGTCGGCAAGGAGCACGGGCTGACCCGTGAGCGCATCCGGCAGATAGAGAAGCACGCCCTGCTGGAGCTGAAGAAGCTGGCCCACGACACGGGGTTCGACGCGGCGGCGTAGGACCCCGGGGGGCGTCGTGGCGGAATGCGGTGCCAACATGGCGCGGTCCCGTCGCTTCAACGCCTCCGGGCGCGGGAACAACCCTTGCGGGCACCGGAGTCCAGACTCCGGGGGCCGCACTCCCACCGAGTACCGCGCGGCGTCCCCACCGCCCCGCACGCCCGCCCTCCGGGGCGGGCCCCACGGACCAGTTCCGACGCCATCCCCCCCCCGGCGTCGGGACTTCCCGGCCGGGCTCCGGCGCCACCCCCCCGGCGCCGGGGCCCGGCTTTTTTCTGCCTGGGGGAGAGTTTCTGCCTGCGGGAGCGCCGGGTGTGGGCGTGGGGCAGCGGGCCACCCCGCACCTGAACCACGGGGTGACCCGCCGAATGGCAGATTCTGCCACAGGGGCATAGCCTGCCGAGGTGAGCACCCCCCGTACCACCCGTAACACCGGCAACACCGGCACCACCGCCCGAAGGCGCTCGTACCCGGCCTCTCCGGCGGCTTCCCTGACCGAGCGCCGCAAGGCCGAGACCCGCATGGAGATCGCCCGCGCCGCCGCGACCCTCTTCGTCCGGCAGGGCCTGCGGACCACCCGCGCCGAGGACATCGCGCACGCGGCGGGCATCGCACCACGCACCTTCTACCGCTACTTCGCCTCCAAGGAGGAGGCGGTGGCCCCGCTGTACGCGGCCGGCGCCCAGCTCTGGACCGAGGCCGTCCGCGCCGCCCCGGCCCACCTCACCCTCCCCGAGGCCCTCCGGCACGCCGTCGACCGCACCCTCGCCCCCGGCGTCGGTGTCTCCGCGTCCGCCTGGGAATGGGCCCGCACCCTGATCCGCATGGCCCACACCAGCCCGGCCCTCGGCAAGGTCTGGGCGGAGGTCTGCCAGGCGTCGGAGACGGAACTCGCGGAGGCGCTGGCCGCGCGGCTGGCGCCCGCCGAGGACGACGCCGACAACGTTGCCGAGGCGGCCACCCCGCACCTCCGCTTCGCCGCCGCCGTCGCGGGCGCTGCCGTACGGGTCGCCGTGGAGACCTGGGCCCTCACCGAGGCCCCGCCCACCGGCCCGGCGGGCCCCGCCGCCCTGGCCCTCGGCAACCTGGTGGCCCTGGGCGACTTCGCGTGGGAGTCCCCTCAGGGCTGAGGGGCGGGCGGGCCCCCGGCACGGAGCAGCCGTGACCCCAACTCCCGTGCCGCCACGGCCAGTACGTCCGGACTCCGCACGGTGAACTCGTGCCCCGTCATCGCCAGCCGGACCGCCAGCCACTCCACCGGGTCGCCGGTCGTGCCGTGCAGGAGGCAGTGATCCGGGCCGTCCGGTTCGGGGGCGCCGAACCAGTGCGGGACACGGGCGGCGACCTGGTCGGCGGGGGCCGCGAAGTGGACGGTGAACTCCCAGGTCTCGTTGCGCCGTTGGATCGAGCGGCGCAGGTATTCCGCCGCGTCGCCGGAGGGCAGTTCGCGCGGGGTGAAGCGGGCGCCGGTGGCGAACGGGTCGCTGACCCGGTCCACGCGGAAGGTGCGCCAGTCCTCGCGGTCGAGGTCGTAGGCGACGAGGTACCAGCGCCGCCCGGTGGACACCAGGCGGTGCGGCTCGGTCAGCCGGCGCGAGTCGCTGCCGTCCCCGGCGCGGTAGGCGAAGCGGAGCCGTTCGTGACCGGCGATCGTGGACGCCATCACGGTCAGCGTCTCCGGGGCGATGGTCGGGCCGTCGCCGCTGGTCAGCGGGGTGGTCGCGGCCTGGAGGGTGGCCACCTGGCGGCGCAGCCGGGCCGGGAGCACCTGCTCCAGCTTGGCCAGCGCCCGTACCGACGCCTCGTCCACCCCCTCCACCGCGTGCCCGGCACCCGCGCGCAGCCCGACCGCGATGGCTACGGCCTCCTCGTCGTCCAGCACCAGCGGCGGCATCGCCTTCCCCGCGACCAGCCGGTACCCGCCCTCCGCGCCCTTGCTGGCCTGCACCGGATAGCCCAGCTCGCGCAGCCGGTCGATGTCGCGCCGGACCGTACGGCGGGAGACCCCGAGCCGGCCGGCCAGCTCGCCGCCGGGCCATTCGCGCGGGGTCTGGAGGAGGGACAGGAGCGTCAGCAGCCGAGCCGGGGTGTCCGTCGTCATGCGTCCGAGCATGCCGCACATCTAGGACACGTTCTGACCTACTGGGTCACTAGCGTGGCGTACATGACCTCAACGGAACAGACCTCCGGCGCGGACCGGCGCCGCTGGATCGCGCTCGCCATCGTGATGACCGCGGCCTTCATGGACCTCGTCGACGTGACGATCGTGAACATAGCCATCCCCTCCATCCAGCGGGACGAGGGCGCCTCGTTCAGCCAGATCCAGTGGATCACCGCGGGGTACGCGCTGGCGTTCGCGGCCGGTCTGATCACCGGCGGGCGGCTCGGCGACATCCACGGCCGCAGGCGGCTGTTCCTGCTCGGCGTCGGCGGCTTCACCCTCGCCTCGGCGCTGTGCGGCTTCGCCGTCGACCCGGCGATGCTGGTCACGGCCCGCATCCTCCAGGGCGGCATGGCCGCGATGATGGTCCCGCAGGTGCTCTCCATCGTGCACGCCACCTTCCCCGCCCACGAACGCGGCAAGGTCTTCGGCCTGTTCGGCGGGGTCGTCGGCCTCGGCGCGGTCTCTGGCCCGCTGCTCGGCGCCCTGCTGACGGAGTGGAACCTGTTCGGCCTTCAGTGGCGGCCCATCTTCCTCATCAACCTCCCCGTCGGCATCGCCGCCGTCCTGCTCGGCCGCCGCTACATCACCGAGTCCCGCGCACCCCGCGCCCTCAAGCTGGACCTCGTCGGCGTCGCCCTGGTGACCCTGGGCCTGCTGATGCTGCTCTACCCGCTCACCCGGGGCCGCGAGCTGGGCTGGCCGCTCTGGGGCCACCTGCTGATGGCGGGCTCGCTCCCCGTCTTCGCCGCGCTGGTCGCGTACGAACGGCGCAAGGCGGCCCGCGACGGCTCCCCGCTGGTCGAGCTGTCCCTGTTCCGGGTACGCAGCTTCGCCGCCGGGATCGCCGTGCAGACCGTGTTCGGGGTCGCGCTCGGTGTCTTCTTCCTGGTCTGGACGCTGTACATGCAGATCGGCCTCGGCTGGAGCGCGCTGCGCGCCGGGCTGACGGGGGTGCCCTTCTCCCTCGCGGTGTCGACGGCCGCCGCGCTGTCGGTGCAGTTCCTCGTGCCGCGCTTCGGCCGCAAGGTGCTCCAGGCCGGCGCCCTGACGATGGGGCTCGGCGTGCTCCTCTACATCTGGGAGTCCGACCGGTACGGACTGGCCATCGCCTCCTGGCAGATGGCGCTTCCGCTGGTCGTGATGGGCGTCGGCATGGGCCTGATCGTGGCCCCGCTGACCGACGCGGTGCTCTCCGAGGTGCCGCGCGAGCACGCCGGATCGGCCTCCGGCCTGATCAACACCGTGCAGCAGATGGGCAACGCGCTCGGCCTCGGCCTGGTGTCCGTCGTCTTCTTCGGGCAGATCGCGGACCGGCTCCCCCGGGCGCAGGTCGGCCCGGCCTTCGTCGGCGCCTTCCAGCACGCGCTGTGGTGGGTGGCCGGGGTGATGGGCGTGATCTTCCTGCTGATGTCGGCGCTGCCGAAGCGGCCCGCGCAGCATGTGGAGGGTGAGGGCGCGGGGGAGCCGGTGGAGGAGCGGGAGCTGCTGAAGGTCTGAGAGTGTCCGGGTCCGCCTGCTGAAGTTCCGTTCATGTCCGAATGAAGCCCGAGCCCGTTTACTTTCCGGAAACTCGGGCGTAGCCTCGCAGTGAAACCACACGTTCGGGCATGAGCCGGGACGGTGGGCCGAGGTTCGGAGGCAGGCGGACATGTACGCACCGGAGCGTCAGCAGGAGATCCTCCGGCTCGCCCGTGACGGCGGCCGGGTGGACGTGCTGTCGCTGGCCGAGGTGTTCCAGGTGACGGCGGAGACCATCCGCCGTGACCTGAAGGCCCTCGACCGCGCGGGCCTGGTCCGCCGGGTGCACGGCGGCGCCATCCCGGCCGGCCGCCTCGACTTCGAGCCCGACCTCAGCGAGCGCGAGTCCACCGCCGCCGACGAGAAGGACCGCATCGCCAAGGCGGCCCTCGCCGAACTCCCGGTCGACGGCACGGTCATCCTCGACGCGGGCACCACCGTGGCCCGGCTGGCCGCCGCGATCCCGCTGGAGGCGACGCTCACCGCCGTCACCCACAGCCTGCCGATCGCCGCCCGCCTCGCCGACCACCCCGGGCTCCAGCTCCACCTGGTCGGCGGCCGCGTCCGCAACCGCACCCGCGCCGCCGTCGACGCCTGGGCCCTGCGCGCCTACGGCGAGATCCGCGCCGACGTGGCCTTCGTCGCCGCCAACGGCTTCTCCGCCGAGCACGGTCTGACCACCCCCGACCTCGCCGAGGCCGCCGTCAAGCGCGCGGCCGTCGCCGCCGCCCGCCGGGTCGTCCTGCTCGCGGACTCCGCCAAGCACGGCCAGGAGCACTTCGCCCGCTTCGGCGACCTGAGCGACGTGGACCTGCTGATCACCGACAGCGGGCTCAGCCCCGAAGACGCGGCCGTCATCGAGCGCGGCGGCACGGAAGTAGTACGCGCATGATCCTCACCGTCACCCCCAACCCGTCCCTGGACCGCACCTACGAGGTCCCCGTCCTGGAGCGCGGCGAGGTCATCCGCGCCTCCGGCGAGCGCATGGACCCCGGCGGCAAGGGCGTGAACGTCTCCCGCGCGGTCGCCGCAGCGGGCCGGCGCACCCTCGCCGTCCTGCCGCTCGGCGGCGCGCCCGGCGCCCTGATCGCCGAGCTGCTCGACGCCCAGGGCATCGAGGTCGCGCCCGTGCCGGTCGCCGGGGCCACTCGGTCCAACATCGCGCTCGCGGAGGCGGACGGCGTCCTGACGAAGATCAACGCACCGGGCCCGGAACTGACCGCCGCCGAGGAGGAGTCACTCCTCGGCGCCGTGCGCACGCACTCGGCCGACGCCGACTGGATCGCCTGCTGCGGCAGCCTCCCGCTGGGCCTCGCCCCGTCCTGGTACGCCGATGTCGTCACCCGCGCCCACTCCGGCGGCGCCCGCATCGCCCTGGACACCTCGGGACCGGCTCTGCTGGAGGCGCTGCGGGCCCGGCCCGACGTGGTCAAGCCCAACGCCGAGGAACTGTCCGCCGCCGTCGGCCGCCCGCTGTCCACCGTGGGCGACGCGGTGAAGGCCGCCGAGGAGCTGCGGGCGATGGGCGCCCGCGCGGTCCTGGCCAGCCTTGGCGCCGACGGCCAACTACTGGTCGACGGCGAGGGCGCCTGGTTCGGCACCGCCCGCGTGGCCGCCGTCCGCAGCAACGTCGGCGCGGGGGACTCCTCCCTCGCCGGGTTCCTGATCGCCGGGGGCAGCGGGCCCGAGGCCCTCGCCTCCGCCGTGGCGCACGGCGCGGCCGCGGTGCAGTTGCCGGGCAGCGTGATGCCGACGCCGGCCGATCTGGATCCCGCCTCGGTCACGGTCACGGCGGACGTTCCGGTCGACCGGGTGCTGACGGAGCCGGTGTCATGAACGGCCCGTACCGACGGCCCGCCGCCGCCCCCTGTTCCCACCCCCACGTCCCCATTCACGGTGCGCCCACCCCACACAGCAGGGCGATACGCGAGCAAAGGAGCCCGCGATGAGCGAGATGATCACCGCGGACCTGGTCGACCTCGACCTGTCCGCCGAGAGCAAGGAAGCGGCGGCACGTGCCCTCGCCGAGCGCATGGTGGCCAAGGGGCGGGTGACCGACCTGGACGGCTTCCTCGCCGACGTGGCCGCCCGCGAGGCCCAGATGCCGACCGGTCTCGACGGCGGCATCGGCATCCCGCACTGCCGCAGCGAGCACGTCACCGAGCCGACGCTCGCCTTCGGACGCAGCGCCGCAGGGATCGACTTCGGCGCGGCGGACGGCCCGGCCGACCTGATCTTCCTGATCGCGGCCCCGGCCGGGGCGGACGACGCCCACCTCACGATCCTCTCCTCGCTGGCCCGGCAGCTCATGAACTCCGAGTTCACGGATGCGCTGCGGGCCGTCTCCGACGCGGAGACGGCGGCGGCGCTGGTGCGGGGGGACGTGACTCCGGCTGAGGCTGCCGAGGGTGCGGCCGCCGCAGGTGCCTCCGCCGGGGATGCCTCTGCCGCGGAGGCCACAGACACCGCCACGGCGCCGGCGGCGGCCTCCGCCGGCGCCGCGGCGGGCAGTACGACCACGGAGACACCCGAGGCCGGGGCCCCGGAAGAGCGCCCGTTCCGCATCGTCGCCGTCACCTCCTGCCCGACCGGCATCGCCCACACGTACATGGCGGCCGAGTCGCTGGAGAACGCCGGCCGGGAGGCGGGCGTCGAGGTGACTGTCGAGACGCAGGGCTCGGCCGGCTTCACGCGGCTCGACCCGGCGGTGATCGCGGCGGCGGACGGCGTGGTCTTCGCCCACGACGTGCCGGTGCGCGACAAGGACCGCTTCGCCGGCAAGCCCACGGTGGACGTCGGTGTGAAGGCGGGCATCAACCGCCCCGCCGAACTCATCTCCGAGGTCCGTGCCAAGGCGGAACGCGGCGAGAAGACCGCCCCCGCCGGTGCCACCGGCACCCCCGTGGACCGCGCGGGCGACTCCACCGAGGGCTACGGCACCAAGCTCCGCAAGTGGCTGATGTCCGGCGTCAGTTACATGGTTCCCTTCGTCGCGGCGGGCGGTCTGCTCATCGCTCTGGGCTTCGCCATCGGCGGCTGGACGGTGAACAAGGCGCCCTCCGTCATGGACCACTTCGTGTGGACCCAGTCCGACAGTTGGGGCGCGCTGCTGTTCCAGATCGGCGGCATGGCGTTCAACTTCCTGGTCCCGGTGCTCGCCGGGTACATCGCCTACGGCATGGCCGACCGGCCCGGCCTCGTGCCCGGCTTCGTCGGCGGCGCGATCTCGCTCAGCATCAACGCGGGCTTCCTCGGCGGCCTGGCGGCCGGTCTGATCGCCGGTGGCGTGGTGCTGGCGATCCAGCGGGTGCGGATACCGGCGGCCATGCGCGGCATCATGCCGGTGGTGGTGATCCCGCTGATCTCCTCGGCGGTCGTCGGCTTCCTGATGTTCGTGGTGATCGGCAAGCCCATCGCCGCCGCCCAGAAGGGCATGACCGACTGGCTGAACGGCCTCACCGGCACCAACGCCGTCCTGCTCGGCGCCCTCCTCGGCCTGATGATGTGCTTCGACCTGGGCGGCCCGGTCAACAAGGTGGCCTACACCTTCGCCACCGCCGGTATCGCCGTCGCCAGCCCCAGTGACTCCGCGATGAAGATCATGGCGGCCGTGATGGCCGCCGGCATGGTCCCGCCGCTGGCGATGGCCCTGGCCACGACCGTGCGCGGCAAGCTCTTCACCCCGGCCGAGCGCGAGAACGGCAAGGCCGCCTGGGTGCTGGGCGCCTCCTTCATCTCCGAGGGCGCGATCCCGTTCGCCGCGGCCGACCCGCTCAGGGTCATCCCGTCCGCGATGGTCGGCGGCGCGGTCACCGGTTCCCTGTCGATGATGTTCGACGCCACGCTGCGCGCCCCGCACGGCGGCATCTTCGTGGTCCCGTTGATCGGCAACCCGCTCTTCTACCTCGTCGCCATCGCCGCGGGCGTCTGCGTCAGCACCGCCCTGGTGGTCCTGCTCAAGGGCATGCGCAAGCCGGCCCAGGGCACCCCGGCCGCCGGTGCGGCGGAGGGCGCGGCGACGGGGGAGAAGGGGAGCAAGCAGCCGGTCGCCGCCTGAGTACCCCCCCGCCCTTTGACACCGTCCCCACGGTCGCGTCCCCTCGGTGATCCCGCCGGGGGGACGCGGCGCGTCGGGTGCCGTCAGCCGTGCCGGGCCGCTCGGTGTTCCATCGCTTCGCGGGCCGCTTCCGGGGTGGTGTACACCTCGCACATGTGCCGGCCGTCGGGGGTCGCGGTGTGCTCGACCTCCCACAGGGAGATCTCCCGCCCGTCCCGCAGCAGGAACGCGTGCTCGTACAGCGCGAAACTGACCCCGGCCCGCGCGGTCCGGCCGGGACGGCCGAACGCCTGGGTGATCTCGTGCGCCTCCGCCGTGGCCAGCAGCGCCGCCAGCTCCTTGCCGGGGCGGTCCGGGTTCTCCGCCCGGCGCAGCAACCTGCGGGCGTGGTCGGGGGAGTTGTCCGCCACGTACGCGTGCCGGGGCTCCGGCACCGCACCCAGCTCGGTCAGCACCGGCAGCTCGAAGTCCGAGGTGTCGTACGGCAGTGCCAGCCGGGTCGTGGCGGTGTGCAGCTCCTCCTCGTCGAGGTACACCTCGTGCTGGGCCTCCTCGCCCGGCGCGGTGTTGTGCGCCAGCTCCCAGAGGGTGACCGCCGAGCCGTCCGGGAGCAGCCAGGTGTGCCGGTACGTCTCGCGGTGCAGCCCCGCGCTGTGGTGTGCGGAGTGCAGCGAACTGTCGTGCGCCAGCGCGCAGTCCAGCTCTCTTATCACCTCGTCGGGCAGCTCGAACGAGTTCAGGGCACGGCCGAGGAGTCGCGCGAGGTGCTCCTCCGGAGACTCGGGCGACTGGGCGGATTCGTGCTCCGCCGTCTCGTACGGAACGCTCAAGGTGTCTCCCGGCGTCGCTGCATGTCACCTGGTGGGTGCATACCGTAGCCCCTCGGTCGGACATCGTGTCCGGGAACCGAGAAACGTACTGGAGTAAACGCCGGGCACGGCCGAAGAGTTCCCGGTCGGCGACCGAAATGCCGTGCGGGCCAAGGCTTTTCCGCCCCCTTACGTCTCTTCTTCCCCTACTTCCCCTGCCTCTCCCCGTACAACTCCTCGTACGACGGCCACGCCCCGCCCGGCTCCGACACCGGGCGCGCGGCGCGCACGGCGCGGGTGACGGCGCGCGTCACCAGGTCCGCGCCGGCGGCCAGGATCTCGTTCAGCGCGGTCGGCGCCGGGTCCAGCGGGCGGGCGCCGGTGGCCAGGGTGAACACCGTGTCGCCGTCGTGCAGCAGGTGTACGGGGCGGACGGCGCGCGCGATGCCGTCGTGCGCGGTACCGGCCACCTTCTGCGCCTGCGCCTTGTCGAGGTCCGCGTCGGTGGCCACCACGGCGAGCGTGGTGTTCAGCGGCGGGGGAGCGTTCCGCGCGGCGACCTCCGCCAGCCGCCGCCGCGCGGCCTCCCGCACCTCCGGCTCCGGGTACACCACCGGACCCTCGAACAACTCCCCGTACAGCACCCCCGTTTCGGCATCCAGCACGGCCCCGGCGGAGTTCACCACCACGAGCGCGGCCACGGTGATCCCGGATTCGAGCACCGTGCTCGCGGTCCCGACCCCGCCCTTCAGACACCCGGCGACCGCCCCGGTCCCGGCCCCCACCGACCCCTCCGCCACCGGCCCACCCGGCGCGCCGGCGGCCGCCGCCTCCACCGCGGCCCGCCCCATCGCCGCGTCGGGACGGGCCCGGAAGTCCCCGCCGCGCCCCAGATCGAACAGACAGGCGGCGGGCACGACCGGCACCACATGCCCGGCCTCGGGCCCCACCCGCACCCCCCGCCCCCGCTCCTCCAGCCACGCCATCACCCCGGAAGCCGCGTCCAGGCCGTACGCGCTGCCCCCGGCCAGCACGACCGCGTCCACCCGCCGCACCACATTGCGCGGGTCCAGCGCATCGGTCTCCTTGGTCCCCGGCCCCCCACCCCGCACATCCACGGCGGCGACGGCCCCACCCTCCGGCGCGAGCACCACACTCACCCCACTGAGCCACCCCCCACCCCACCGCCCGGCATGCCCGACCCGAACCCCGTCCACGTCCGTCAACGCCCCAGCCGTCGTCATACGGGCAGTCTGTCCCACCGCCCCCTCAGCGGACGCCGGTCGTGCGCGGTGTCTCCGTGCGGTAGGAGCTGCCCAGTTCCGGGCCCAGGCCGAAGTAGTGGCGGAAGTTGTAGATCAGGGGGCTCCAGGCGGCGGGGTCTATGTGGTGGGTACCGGGGATCAGCAGGTCGGGGGCCGCGTGGACTTTGAGGACCGTCGTCTCGACGATGACGCAGTCGCCGGAGAGGTCGGGGCGGATGCGTTCGGCGCGGGCCTCCAGGTGGAGGGGGCACTCGGCCGCGCGGGGTGGGCGGACGGTGTGGGAGGGCTCTTCGCGCAGGCCCGCCGCGGCGAACTTGGCCGGTTCGAAACGGCAGCCCGCCGCCTTCGTCGGGGGGACCGGGTCGCGGCCGGTCAGGGGGGCCAGGCGCTCCACCGCGGGCCACTGGTGCGGGGCGGGGAGGTTGATGACCAGCTCGGGGCGGGCGAGGAGGTTGCGGGCGGTCTGGCCCTCGCGGCCCAGGCCGAGGACGACTGTGCTGCCCAGCGCCCATGCCGAGGACATGGGGGCGAGGTTGAAGGTGCCGTCCTCGTTCTCCGTGGACAGCAGCACCACTGGGGTGCCGAAGTAGAGGATGCTCGGCTCGATCGCCGTGTGGCTGTTCATGGTGACGAGCCTAGGAACGGGTTCGTTCGGCGGGCGCCGAAGTGTGCCGGGCGGCGGACCGTACCCTGGAGGCATGAGTGACGCCCCCGCACCCGAGCCGCGCGACCCGAAGGCCGCGCTCGTCTTCGACGACCCGCTGAACCAGCAGTCCTCGGACGACACCGACCGGGGGTGGGGCGAGCGTCCGGCCGGCGACAGCGCCGCCGACCTCAGGCGCTTCCTCGACGAGAAGCCGCCCCACCACCTCTGAACGCTACGGTGGGCTTCCGCTAGCGCACGTCCGGCCCGGCCGGGCGCTGCTGCTTGACCACGCCGTCGACGGTGCCCGTGCGCTGGGCGATCAGCAGGTCGCGGATGTCCTGGAGGACCTCCAGCTCGGTCACGGGGTTCGGCTCCGGCTCCGTCTTGCCCGTGCGGGCCTGCTTGCGAGCCTCCTGCCGGGCCAGGTACTTCGACATCGGCATCACCATCAGGAAGTACACGACCGCGGCGGTGATCAGGAAGCTGAGTGCCGCACCGGCCACCGAACCCCACATGATCGGCACGCCGCTCTCGACGCTGCCGTCCGCTCCGACCTTGCAGGGGTCCTTCAGGCACGAGCTGTAGTGGTCCAGGTTCTTGGTGCCGATCGCCCCGACCAGCGGGTTGATGATGCCCTTCACCACCGAGTTCACGATGTTGGTGAAGGCGGCGCCGATGACCACCGCGACCGCCAGGTCGATGACGTTGCCGCGCATCAAGAAGGCTTTGAAGCCGTCCAGAATGCTCGCCGCTTCCTTCTTCGCGTTCACCGCGGTGGATCTCCTCGTCGTGTACACAGGCTGGGGAACAGAGCGTTCCGCAACCTACGTCAAGGTGCGGCCACCCTGTCCAATCCCGTCGCTCGATCGAGCGACTTGACCGCCCGCTTCCGGAAGTGCCGCCGGCAAGGCTCACCACAGCGTCACCGCCAGCCTGGCCATGGGATTCGCCCCCACCAGCCGAGCCGCCGTGGCACGCGGTACCGCCAGGACGACCAGCGCCCCCTCCGTGACGCTTCCCTCACCCGCTCCCGGCGCCGAACCGTCCACTGAAGCCCGCTCCAGCGGTTCCGGCAGCCGGGCCACCCGGGCCCCGCGCGCCAGCACCCGCGCCGACCCGCCACCCGTCGACCGCTCCTCCGCCGCGACCACGTCCACCCGGTCACCGGGGCGCAGCAGCCGGACCGTGGCCGCGTCTGCGATGCGGACCGGGGCTCTGACCAGCTCACCCGGCCCGCGCCCCCGCACCGGATCGGCGGCCGGATGCCCTCGGGGCCGCTCGGCGGACGGAGTACCGCCGCCCGGGGAGCGGGGGCCGGCCGCGACCAGCGCAGCCGCCGTCACCGCCAGCCCCGCGGCGACCGCCCGGCCCCGGTACCGCGCCAGCCGCCCCGCCGGTCCGCCACCGCCCCGTACGCGCAGGGGCGGGAAGAAGGGGACCTCACGGGTCGCCGGGGCATCGGTCCCCAGCGGGCGTGGCACACGGAAAGCGGGAGCGGGGACGGTGTTCGGGTTCACGGACATCTGGGTCACCACCTGGGACGAGGGAACGCTCTGCGATCCCCACGATGACCCGTCCCGCCGAACCCCGCCGGAGCCTGTGGACCACCCACCGGTTGTGGAAAACTCCATCACCCGAACGAGGAAATCCGCCGCGCACCCCGCACTGCGGACCCCGGCAGCCCGCAAAGCAGACCCCCTCAGCCCCGCCCCAGCCCACCTACGGCAGCGGAATCCCCGGCTCCATCCCCCCGAGCGCCCCCACACACAGACAGTCCCGCTCCGCCGTGGCCGGCAACCCCGCCACCACGTCGAACAGCACCCCCCGCAAGCGGTCCACGTTCGCCGCGAACACCCGCAGCACCTCGTCGTGGGACACCCCCTCGCCGGTCTCCGCACCCGCGTCCAGGTCGGTGACCAGGGTCAGCGAGGTGTAGCAGAGCTCCAGCTCACGGGCGAGCGCCGCCTCCGGATGCCCGGTCATCCCCACCACCGACCACCCCTGCGCCTGATGCCACAGCGACTCGGCGCGGGTGGAGAAGCGAGGCCCCTCCACCACGACCAGCGTGCCGCCGTCGACCGGGGCCCAGTCCCGCCCACGGGCCGCCTTCAGCGCGACGCTCCGCCCGGTCGGGCAGTACGGGTCGGCCAGCGACACGTGCACCACGTTGGGCACCGTGCCGTCCGGCAGCGGGAGCCCGTCGAAGAACGTCTGCTGCCGCGCTTTGGTGCGGTCGACCATCTGGTCCGGCACCAGCAGGGTGCCCGGACCGTACTCCGGCCGCAGCCCGCCCACCGCGCACGGCCCGAGGACCTGCCGGACGCCCAGCGAACGCAGCGCCCACAGGTTGGCCCGGTAGTTGATGCGGTGCGGCGGAAGATGATGCCCGCGCCCGTGCCGGGGCAGGAAGGCCACCCGGCGGCCCGCGACCTCGCCCACGAAGACGGAGTCGGAGGGCGCCCCGTAGGGGGTGTCCACCTGGACCTCGGTCACGTCGTCCAGAAACGAGTAGAAGCCCGAGCCGCCGATTACGCCGATCTCTGCGTTCGCCATGCCCAGCACCCTAACGGGCCCCCGAAACCGGTCACCAGGAGCACCTGTGCGCACGCACGCCGAAGACCCCGCCGTCGGATGACGGCAGGGTCCGGGAAGGCTGGGTTCTCAGGCGGCGGAGCCGGCCGAGGACGACGGCGTCGAGGAGGTCGACGAAGACGAGGACGTCGAGGACGACTTCGAGTCCGAGGACGACGAGCCGGACGACTTCGCGGCCGGGCTGCTGCTCGACGACGCACCGCGCGAATCGTTGCGGTAGAAGCCGGAGCCCTTGAAGACAATGCCGACGGCGGAGAACACCTTCTTCAAGGGGCCACCGCAGTTGGGGCACTCGGTCAGGGCGTCGTCGGTGAACTTCTGCACCGCCTCGAGGCCCTCGCCACAGTCCTTGCACTGGTACTGGTAGGTCGGCACTGTCTTCCTCCTGGCACTCTCACTCAATGAGTGCTAACGATGCTCCATAGTGACGCATTCCCGTGGATCAGTCCACCGTGACCGGCTCGCGGTGACCGACGCCACGCGCCACGGTACGGTTCCGGGCCCGCGCCACCAGCAGGGAACGCAGGGCGAGAATCGTCGCCAGCGCCGGTACGGTCCCGGCCATCGGGACCAGGAACCCGGCGCCGTCCCACAGCCGGTCCTCCCATTGTCCCGCCACCGTGACGGCGGCCGCCTGGCCCAGCGCGACCGCGCCCGTCAGCCAGGTGAACGCCTCCGTCCGGGCGCCGGCCGGCACCAGGTCCTCGACCAGGGTGTACCCCGTGATCAGCGCGGGCGCGACACACATGCCGACCAGCAGGCCGAGACCGGCCAGCAGCGGCACCGAGTGCACCGTCCAGAGCGCGGACGTGGCCAGCGCGAGCGCCGCGTACCCGACCATGAGCCGGCGCCGGGGCGACGACTTCCAGGCGACCGCGCCGCAGACCACCCCGGAGAGCATGTTTCCGGCGGCGAAGACGCCGTAGAGGACGCCGTTCAGACCGGGCTCCCCGATGGACTCGGTGAACGCGGCCAGCGAGACCTGCATCCCGCCGAAGACCGTGCCGATGCCGAGGAACGTCACGATCAGCACCCGTACGCCGGGCACCCGGAGGGCGGACACGGGCGCGTGCGCGGTGTCCTCCGTCTCCTCGGAACGCGGCGGCACCGGCGGCTGGGTACCCCGCTGGGCGGCGAACAGCAGGCCGCCGACCAGGGTCAGCGCGGCCTCCGTGACCAGTCCGGCCGACGGGGTGACGGTGGTACACAGGGCGGTCGCCAGCAGCGGGCCGACGACGAAGGTCAGCTCGTCGGTGACCGACTCGAAGGCCGCCGCCGTGCTCATCAGCGGCGATCCCTTCAGCCGCGCGCCCCAGCGGGCCCGGACCATCGGGCCGACCTGCGGGACCGAGGCGCCGGTCGGCACCGCCGCCGCGAACAGCACCCACAGGGGGGCGTGTGCCAGCGCGAGCGCCGTCAGGGTGAGCCCCGCCGCCGCGTGCACGACGACACCGGGCATCAGCACCGCCCGCTGGCCGTAGCGGTCCGCCAGGCGGCCGCTGTACGGCGCGAACAGGGCCATGGAGACCCCGGTGACCGCCGCCGCGGCGCCGGCGGCGCCGTAGGAGCCGGTGGTGTGCCGCACCAGCAGCACGATGGAGATGGTGAGCATGGCGAACGGCTGGCGTGCCGCGAAGCCGGGGACCAGGAAGGTCCACGCGCCCTTCGTGCGCAGCAGTTGTCCGTAACCCGGACGTGCCGACCGCTCGGTGGTGACCGTGGATGCCACGGCCCGTGCCTCTCTTCCGCCTGGTAGCGCGCCCGTGCGGGGGGCACCGAGAGCCGTCCTCTTGCGCGCGGAACTGCGGTAGATACCGGTGGAACTGCTCGGGTCCGGCCGCCATACGGTCGCGCCAGCTCTGCGTCAGACGAATCGGACAGAGTTGGTTCGATCAGATGCCTTGATCGTACAGGCGGTCCCCGCCGCCGGACCTGTGAGAACCAGCACCCTCAGTGCCGGTGCTCCTTACCGCCCGAACCCAGCCAGTCGGCCAGCTTGCCGCCCTGGGTGACCGCGCGCAGACGGCGTTCGGCCTGGTCGCGGACCGGGTCGGTGGCGACCACCAGCAGCTCGTCATCGTGCCGCAGCACGGTCGTGGGGGAGGGCACGAACGACTTGCCGTCCCGGACGACCAGCGTGACGGCGGCGCCCGGCGGCAGCCGCAGCTCGCCCACCTCCACGCCGTTCATCCGGGAGCCGTCCGGGATGGTGAGCGAGAGCAGATGGCCGCGCAGCCGCTCCAGCGGAGCCGACTCGATGCCGAGGTCGGACGCCTCGCCCTCCTCGCCGAGCCGCAGCTTGCGGGCCAGCCAGGGCAGGGTCGGGCCTTGGACCAGGGTGTAGACGACGACCAGGACGAAGACGATGTTGAAGATGCGGCGGCTGCCCTCGACCCCGCTCACCATGGGAATGGTCGCCAGGATGATGGGGACCGCGCCGCGGAGCCCCGCCCAGGACATCAGCGCCTGCTCCTGCCACGGCACCCGGAACGGGGTCAGGCTCAGCACCACGCTCAGCGGCCGGGCGGCCATGGTCAGCACCAGTCCGATGATCAGTGCGGGGACCACGTCGTCGCCCAGCTCGTGCGGGGTCACCAGCAGGCCGAGCAGGACGAACATGCCGATCTGCGCGATCCAGCCCAGCCCCTCCGCGAACCCGCGCGTGGCCGGCCAGTGCGGCAGCTTGGCGTTGCCCAGCACCATCGACGCCAGATAGACGGCGAGGAAGCCGCTGCCGTGGGCCAGGGCGCCGGCCGCGTACGCGGTGACGGCGATGGCCATGACGGCGATCGGGTAGAGACCGGAGGCGGGCAGGGCGACGTGCCTGAGCCCCCAGGAGCCGAGGAAGCCCACCGCGAGACCCAGGGCGGCGCCGATGGCCAGCTCCAGCACGATCTCGGCCAGCAGGATGTACCAGTGCTCGACCGGACCGGCCTGGCAGAAGGCGACGACGAGGATGACCACCGGGGCGTCGTTGAAGCCGGACTCCGCCTCCAGCGTGCCCGTCACGCGCGACGGGAGCGGGATCTTGCGCAGTACGGAGAACACGGCCGCCGCGTCCGTCGAGGACACCACCGCGCCGATGATGAACGCCTGCCGCCACTCCAGCCCGACCAGATAGTGCGCGCCCGCGGCCGTCGCGCCGACGCTCACCGCTACGCCCACCGTCGCCAGCACGGAGGCGGACGGCAGGGCCGGCCGCACCTCCTTCCACTTCGTGCCCAGACCGCCCTCGGCGAGGATCACGACCAGGGCCGCGTACCCGATGACCTGGGTCATCTCGGCGTTGTCGAAGTGGATGTTCCCGACGCCGTCGGAGCCCATGAGGACGCCGATCCCGAGGTAGACGAGCAGGCTGGGGAGCCCGCTGCGCGAGGAGATCCGCACGGCCGCGACCGCGACCAGGAGGACCAGCGAGCAGGCGAACAGGAGCTGGTTGAGGTGGTGGACAGTCAGCGGCGCATCCCTTCATTGGCCCACGCGGGGGCGCACGTGGGCTCGCGTACACAAGACACCGAGGGGCGGCGGACCGCACCCGACTACTTCGTTACCTTACCTAACTCTTGACGCTTCCTTGACGCTCGGGTTGGCAAGATCGAACGCCCGTGCGCGCTGGTTCCCGACTCCGCGTCAAGTGGTTCCGGGGCCTGCGCCTATGGTTGCTCCAGCGCTCATTCAAAGTCACAGCCCCGCCTGCCGCTCGCGTGAGGACAGCAAGGACAGCGATGCCCCCCAACACCACCGCCACATCGGGTGACAAGCCCGGCACGTCCGGCAGGAAGAAGGGGCGCAAAGCCCGACTTGTCGTGATTCTGCTGGTCCTGGCCCTCATCGGAGGCATAGCCTTCGGGGCGTTCTGGTCCATCAGCACCGTGCGTGCCTCCTTCCCGCAGACCAAGGGATCGGTCACGCTCGAGGGCCTCTCCGGCCCCGTCGACGTCAAGCGCGACGGCTACGGCATCCCGCAGATCTACGCCTCCTCCGACGCCGACCTGTTCATGGCGCAGGGCTACGTCCAGGCGCAGGACCGGTTCTACGAGATGGACGTGCGCCGCCATCTCACCTCCGGCCGCCTGTCGGAGATGTTCGGCAAGAGCCAGGTCAAGAACGACGCCTTCCTGCGCACCCTCGGCTGGGACCGGGTGGCGAAGCAGGAGTACGACACCAAGCTGTCGGCCTCCGCGAAGAAGTACCTCCAGGCGTACGCCAAGGGTGTCAACGCCTACCTCAAGGGCAAGGACGGCCAGGACATCTCCCTGGAGTACGCGGCCCTCGGGTTCACCAACGACTACAAGCCCGCCGAGTGGACCCCGGTCGACTCCGTCGCGTGGCTGAAGGCGATGGCCTGGGACCTGCGCGGCAACATGCGCGACGAGACCGACCGCGCCCTGATGACCAGCCGTCTGAATCCCCAGCAGATCCGCGAGCTGTACCCGGACTACCCCTACGACCGGAACAAGCCGATCGTGCGCGAGGGCCAGTACAGCGCGCTGAGCAAGACCTTCCAGCAGGACGGCGCCCCCTCGGGAACCGGCACGGGCACCCAGGGCACCCAGGGCGCGACGGGGACGACGGGCAACACCGGCACGGGTACGGGCACCGGCACCCAGGGCACGCAGGGCACCCAGGGCGCGACCGGCGGCACGGCCGGCACCGGCACCGGCCTCAGCGGCCAGCTCACCGGCCTCACCAAGGTCCTCGACGACCTCCCCACCGCCGTCGGCGTCAACGGCCAGGGCATCGGCTCCAACTCCTGGGTCGTCTCCGGCGCGCACACCATCACCGGCAAGCCGCTGCTCGCCAACGACCCGCACCTCTCGGCGTCGCTGCCCTCGGTCTGGTACCAGATGGGCCTGCACTGCCGGAGCGTCTCCAGCAAGTGCCAGTACGACGTGGCGGGCTACACCTTCGCGGGCATGCCCGGTGTGGTCATCGGCCACAACGGCAACATCGCCTGGGGCATGACCAACTCCGGCGTCGACGTCAGCGACCTCTACCTGGAGAAGATCTCCGGCGACGGCTACCTCGACGACGGCAAGGTCCGCCCCTTCCGCACCCGCGAGGAGACCATCAAGGTCGCCGGGGGCGCGTCCAAGAAGATCGTCGTACGCCAGACCGCCGACGGCATGCCACTGCTCTCCGACCGCGACGACGAGCTGGTGGAGGTCGGCCGCAAGGCAGGCGTCGACACCGCCGCCCCCGACCGCGGCGACGGCTACGGCATCGCGCTGCGCTGGACCGCGCTCGACCCCGGCACCTCCATGGACGCCGTGTTCGCCATGGACAAGGCGTCCGACTGGTCCGGCTTCCGCAAGGCCGCCGCGCTGTTCGACGTGCCCTCGCAGAACCTGATCTACGCCGACTCCGAGAACATCGGCTACACCCTGCCGGGCAAGATCCCCACCCGCGCCACGGGCGACGACGGCTCGGTGCCGGCGCCGGGCTGGGACTCCGAGTACCGCTGGACCGGGTTCCTGGACCAGGACGAGCTGCCCTTCGAGTACAACCCGAAGCGCGGCTACATCGTCACCGCCAACCAGGCCGTGGTCGACAAGGACAAGTACCCCTACACCCTGACCACCGACTGGGGCTACGGCACCCGCAGCCAGCGCATCGCCGACCTGATCGAGTCCAAGATCAAGGACGGCGGCAAGGTCTCCACCGACGACATGCGCCAGATGCAGCTCGACAACAGCAGCGAGATCGCCAAGCTGCTGGTGCCCAAGCTGCTGAAGCTGGACCTGGACGACCCCGAGGTCCGCAAGGCGCAGAAGCTGCTGGAGGGCTGGGACTACACCCAGGACGCCGACTCGGCCGCGGCCGCCTACTTCAACGCCGTGTGGCGCAACATCCTCAAGCTCGGCTTCGGCGACAAGCTCCCCAAGGAGCTGCGTGCCAAGAACCAGTGCCTGTGGGTGGAGCGGGCGGGCAGCACCGGTCCGCTGGACGACCGGAGCAAGGTCCGCGAGTGCGGTCAGCGGGACGCCGACCAGGCGCAGCCGGACGGCGGCGACCGCTGGTTCGAGGTCGTGCGCACGCTCATGGACAAGCCGGACAGCCAGTGGTGGCAGGCTCCCAAGTCGGGCAACCGCCCGGCTGCGCACAACCGCGACGAGCTGTTCACCCGCGCCATGATCGACGCGCGCTGGGAGCTGACCGCCAAGCTCGGCAAGGACATCGACACCTGGAGCTGGGGCCGCCTGCACCGGCTGTTCCTGAAGAACCAGACCCTCGGCCTTCAGGGCCCGGAGCTGCTCCAGTACGCGCTCAACCGCGGCCCCTGGAAGCTCAGCGGCGGCGAGGCCACCGTCAACGCGACCGGCTGGAACGCCGCCGGGGGCTACGGCGTGGTGTGGGTGCCGTCCATGCGGATGGTCGTCAACCTGGCGGACCTCGACAAGTCCCGCTGGATCAACCTCAGTGGCGCCTCCGGGCACGCCTTCAACGCCCACTACACCGACCAGACCGACAAGTGGGCCGACGGCGATCTGCTGCCCTGGTCCTTCTCGGCCGGGTCGGTCGACGACAGCACGAAGGACACGCTGAACCTGCGGCCGTGAGCCACTGACGGCGTCAACCGTAGGAATGCCCTCCACGCGCGCGTGGAGGGCATTCCTACGTCTCAGGGGCGCTCAGGGGTGTGCGAAACGGCGTACGCCGGTCGGGGTCACCACGGCGTGCACCGGGCGGTCGTGCGCCTCGGCGGGCACCCGCGCCACCACCTCCGTGTCGTACAGCAGCACCACGAGCGCCGGACGCGCGCCCGCGCGCGCAAGACGCGCGAGCACCCGGTCGTACGACCCCCCGCCCCGCCCCAGCCGCATACCGCGTCCGTCCACCGCGAGGCCCGGCAGCAGCACCACGTCCGCCCCCGTCACCGCGTCGGGACCGAGGCGCGGCCCGGTGGGCTCGGCCAGCTCCATCCGCCCGCCGTACCGGACCACCGCCAGCGAGCCGGGTCCGGTGTACGGGCCCCAGTCCAGGTCGTCGTCGGGGAGCAGCACCGGGAGCAGGACCCGGGTGCCGCGTTCGCGCAGTGCCTCCAGGAGGGCGGCCGTGCCGGGTTCGGTGCCGACCGAGACATAGGCGGCGACCGTGCGGGCGGAGGCGAGTTCGGGCAGGGCGAGGGCGTGCGCGGCGAGGGCGCGCTCGTGGACGAGAAGGTCTTCCTCGCTCAACCCCCTTCTATTCTCCAGGAGTTCACGCCGTAGACCCCTCTTCCCGGGGTCGTTCGCACCTTCGTCGGATTCCACCTGTGGCCGCCTCCATTTCGGTCCGCGATTATCACGCTCACCTAAGCGGAGCAGGGGATTTCCCCCTAAGGACACCGGTTAGAGTGGCGCGCATGACTGAGTTGCACCCGAGGATCAGCAAGGCTGTCATTCCGGCAGCCGGGCTGGGTACCCGCTTCCTGCCCGCGACCAAGGCGACGCCCAAGGAGATGTTGCCGGTCGTGGACAAGCCGGCCATCCAGTACGTGGTCGAGGAGGCGGTGGCGGCGGGCCTCGAGGACGTCCTCATGGTCACCGGACGCAACAAGCGTCCGCTGGAGGACCACTTCGACCGCAACTACGAGCTGGAGTCCGCGCTCGGCAAGAAGGGCGACGCCGACCGCCTCGCCAAGGTCCAGGAGTCCAGCGACCTGGCCACCATGCACTACGTCCGTCAGGGCGACCCCCGCGGTCTCGGCCACGCCGTGCTGTGCGCCGCACCGCACGTCGGCAACGAACCCTTCGCGGTCCTCCTCGGCGACGACCTGATCGACCCCCGCGACCCCCTGCTCCAGCGCATGATCGAGGTGCAGGAGCAGCACGGCGGCAGCGTGATCGCCCTCATGGAGGTCGCCCCCGAGCAGATCCACCTCTACGGCTGCGCGGCCGTGGAGAGCACCGAGGACGGCGACGTCGTCAAGGTGACCGGCCTGGTCGAGAAGCCGGACCCGGCGGACGCCCCGTCGAACTACGCGATCATCGGCCGCTACGTCCTCGACCCGCACATCTTCGACATACTGCGCAAGACCGAGCCCGGCCGGGGCGGCGAGATCCAGCTCACCGACGCCCTCCAGCAGCTCTCGGAGGACGAGAAGGTCGGGGGTCCGGTGCACGGCGTCGTCTTCAAGGGCCGCCGCTATGACACCGGCGACCGAGCCGACTACCTGCGTGCCATTGTCCGTCTCGCGTGCGAACGTGAGGACCTGGGCCCGGACTTCAGGACCTGGCTGCGCAGTTTCGTCGCCGAGGAGATGCAGGAACGTTGAGCACCGCCGCGAACCGTCCCGTCGGACCGGACCACGTGTGGTCGGTGGACGAGCACCTGGAGGACATTCTCAGCACCGTCCGCCCGCTCGACCCCATCGAGCTCCAGCTCCCCGACGCGCAGGGCTGTGCGCTGGTCGACGACGTCATGGTGCCGGTGTCCCTGCCGCCCTTCGACAACAGCTCCATGGACGGTTACGCGGTACGGGTCGCGGACGTGACCGGTGCCACCGAGGAGTACCCGGCGGTCCTGGACGTGGTCGGTGACGTCGCGGCCGGCGACGCCGCGCCGGTCCAGGTCGGCCCCGGCCAGGCGGCGCGCATCATGACCGGCGCCCCGCTGCCGCCCGGCGCCGAGGCCGTCGTCCCCGTCGAGTGGACGGACGCCGGGCTCGGCGGGGGCCCGGCGAGCGGGATGCGCGCCCGCGCCCAGGCGCCCGAGGGCGCCGAGGGCCAGGTGCGGATCTTCCGGCCCGCCGGGACGGGCGCCCATGTCCGGCCCAGCGGCAGCGACGTGCGCGCCGGTGACCGGGCGCTCGCCGCGGGCACGGTCCTCGGCCCGTCCCAGATCGCGCTGCTCGCCGCGATCGGCCGGGGCACGGTCCGGGTGCGCCCGCGCCCGCGCGTCGTCGTGATGTCCACCGGCAGTGAACTCGTCCAGCCGGGCGAGCCGTTGGCGCACGGCCAGATCTTCGACTCCAACAGCTTCGCCCTCACCGCCGCCGCCCGTGACGCGGGCGCCATCGCCTACCGGGTCGGCGCGGTCGCGGACGACGCGGACGTGCTGCGCTCCACCATCGAGGACCAGTTGGTCCGCGCCGACCTGCTGGTCACCACCGGCGGGGTCAGCGTCGGCGCCTACGACGTGGTCAAGGAGGCGCTCACCGAGGTCGGCGAGGAGGAGGGCGGCGGGGTCGACTTCCGCAAGCTCGCCATGCAGCCCGGCAAGCCCCAGGGCTTCGGCGCGGTGGGCCCCGACCACACCCCGCTGCTGGCCCTGCCCGGCAACCCGGTGTCGTCGTACGTCTCCTTCGAGCTGTTCGTCCGCCCCGCCATCCGTGCCCTGATGGGCCTCCCGGACGTCCACCGGCCGCGCACACGGGCCACCCTCACGGTGGACGAACCGCTGCGCTCGCCCGAGGGCCGCCGCCAGTTCCTGCGCGGCAACCACGAGGACGGCGAGGTCACCCCCGTCGGTGGCAGCGGCTCGCATCTGATCGCCGCGCTGGCCCACGCCAACGCGCTGATCGTGCTTCCCGAGGACATGACGGAGGCCGAGCCCGGCACCGAGGTCGAGGTCGTCCTGCTCGGCTGACCGCACCGCCCCCGCGCGGGTCCCCGGAAGGGCTCCCGCGGGGTCCCGGCCCGGTGCCCGAGCCGACTTGGCGGTACCGTGGCGCGCACAGGAGGCCCGCGCATCGCCCGCGCCGGCGGGCCGCGAACGGGAAGCACCGCACACCATGAGTACGCACGACCGACTGACGCACATCGACGAGGCGGGCGCGGCCCGCATGGTCGACGTATCCGGGAAGGAAGTGACCGCGCGCACCGCCCGTGCCAGTGGCCGGGTGCTCGTGTCCCCGCGCGTGGTCGAGCTGCTGCGCGGCGAGGGCGTGCCCAAGGGCGACGCCCTGGCCACCGCCCGGATCGCGGGCATCATGGGCGCCAAGCGCACCCCGGACCTGATCCCGCTGTGCCACCCGTTGTCGGTGTCCGGTGTGACGCTGGACCTCGCCGTCACGGACGAGGGCGTGGAGATCCTGGCCACCGTGAAGACCACCGACCGCACCGGCGTGGAGATGGAGGCCCTCACCGCGGTCTCCGTCGCCGCGCTCACCGTGGTCGACATGGTGAAGGCGGTCGACAAGGGCGCCGTCATCACCGACGTGCGGGTGGAGGAGAAGACGGGCGGGAAGTCGGGCCACTGGAGCCGGGCGTGACCGGGACCTCGTACCGCGCGCTGGTCGTCACCGCCTCCAACCGCGCCTCCGCCGGTGTCTACGCCGACAAGGGAGGCCCGGCCGTCGCCGAGGGCCTCATCCGCCTCGGCTTCACCGTGGACGGCCCCCAGGTGGTCCCGGACGGCGACCCGGTCGAGGCCGCCCTGCGCGCGGCCGTGGCGGCCGGGTACGACGCGGTCGTCACCACCGGCGGCACCGGCATCTCGCCCACCGACCGCACCCCGGAGGCCACTCGCGCGGTCCTCGACTACGAGGTACCGGGCATCGCCGAGGCGATCCGCGCGTACGGGCGCGAGAAGGTGCCCACCGCCGCGCTCTCGCGGGGCCTGGCCGGGGTCGCGGGCGGCACGCTGATCGTGAACCTGCCGGGTTCGAGCGGCGGGGTCCGCGACGGGCTCGCCGTGCTGGAGCCGCTGCTGACGCACGCCGTCGACCAGATCCGCGGCGGCGACCACCCCCGGCCCGACGCAGCGGGCCACGCGGGCGCCGGGGGTGCGAGCTGACCGGCAGATCCTGGCCCGTGGTGCTGGTGGACGGCGATGTCGTCCTGCGGCCGATAAGGGTGCGCGACCAGCGCGCCTGGCGCGAGGTCAACCGGCGCAACCGGGACTGGCTGCGCCCCTGGGAGGCGACCATCCCGCCGCCCACCCCGAGCGGGCCGATCGCCCACCGGCCCACCTACCGGCAGATGATCCGGCACCTGCGCTCCGAGGCGGGGGCGGGCCGGATGCTGCCGTTCGTCATCGAGTACCAGGGGCGCCTGGTCGGCCAGCTCACGGTCGCCGGGATCACCTGGGGCTCCATGTGCTCCGGGCACATCGGCTACTGGGTGGACCAGTCGGTCGCCGGGCGCGGGGTGATGCCGACCGCCGTCGCGCTCGTGTCCGACCACTGCTTCCGCGCGGTGGGGCTGCACCGGCTGGAGGTCTGCATCCGCCCGGAGAACCGGCCCAGCCGGCGCGTGGTGGAGAAGCTCGGCTTCCGCGAGGAGGGGCTGCGGCCGCGCTATCTGCACATCGACGGCGCCTGGCGGGACCACATGGTCTACGCGCTCACCGCCGAGGAGGTTCCCGACGGCCTGGTCGACCGCTGGCGGCGCACGCGCGCGGGGCGGCCCGGACAGCCGGGGAATGCGAACAGCACCGGAAATTGAATATCTGTTCGAATTAATGCCCAGGGTGACCGTCTCGGGTCCCTCTCCGGGCATTCAATTCCCCCCTTCGACGGTCCGCTGATCGCATCGGTCGCAAAAAAAGCTGGAAATATCAGCCAGATCGTGCGACACACCGGCTCAATTGGCGGATGGCCTTGAGCAAACCCCTCTACCGTGTGAGTCGTGAGCAGCAGCGGCCTCATCTACGCAGTCATCGTCGGGGCCTGGGCCGCCTACTTGGTGCCGATGTGGCTCCGTAGGCAGGACGAGCTGAACGAGGCCCGTCCGACGGAACGCTTCAGTACCGCCATCCGGCTGCTGTCCGGAAGGGCGGGAATGGAGCGCCGGTACGCCAAGGACCTGCGGGCGCGCTCCTCCCAGGAGGGGGAGCCGGACGCCGGTGACCCGGACGTCGCCACCGACTCGGTGGACGTCCGGGACTTCGCCGTGCCTCCGACGCGCCGTCAGGTCCGGGCGGACACCGAGCCCGAGCGGCAGGTGCGGGCGGAAGCCCCGCGCGAACAGGCGGCCGTACCGGCCCCCAAGTCGCCCTCCGCGCAGGCGCATCCGTCCCGCACCGCCCAGGCGCCCGAACCCGAACACGTCCCCGCCCGGCGCGCGCCCTCGGCGCAGGCCGCCGCGGCGCGCGCCCAGCGCACGAAGGTGCTCGCCCGCAGACGGCGCACCACCGTGCTGCTCTTCCTCGCCTTCACCGTCGGCGCGATCGCCGCCGCCGTGGGCGGCCTGGCCCTCCTCTGGGTGCCCGCCGTGCCGGCCGTGCTGCTCAGCGCGTACATCGGCTATCTGCGCCGGCAGGAACGGCGCCGGTTCGCCTTCCAGATGGACCGCAGGAGCGCCGAGGACGCGGCCGCCCGGCTGCGTGAGCGTGCCCGTCAGCCGCGCCGCCGCGCGGCCGCCGAGGCGGCCGTCGTCGCCGACGAGCCGGAGGAGGGAACGGGGCCGCACACCGACCCCGCTCTGTCCGCCGCCCTCGCCGCCGACCGGCGCGCCCTGGTCGAGCAGACCGACCACGCCGAGTGGGTCGACCAGCAGCGCGAGCGGCAGCGCCGCCCCGGCCACGGCGAGAGCTGGGACCCGGTGCCGGTGCCGCTGCCCACGTACGTGACCGCGCCGGTCGCCCCGCGCGCCAGCGCCGACGTGGACCTGGGCGCCCCCGGCACCTGGAGCTCGGCCCGCTCCAGCGCCGTCACCCCGGACCAGCGCCCCGAGGTCCCGGCGGCCGATCCGGCGCCGGCCGAGGAGCGCCCGGAGGACGCGCGGGGCGACGCCCGGCGCAGCGCCTCCGCCCGCCGCTCCCGCGAGCGGGGCCGCACCCCGCTGTTCGACCAGTACGAGGACGGCGACCGGCCGCGCGCCGCCAACGAGTGACCCTCTGACCAGTCCAGGAGCGGATTTCCGGGCACGCCGATCGGGATGCTAGAGTTTCACTCGTTGCAAGGGCCTGTGGCGCAGTCCGGTAGCGCACCTCGTTCGCATCGAGGGGGCCAGGGGTTCAAATCCCCTCAGGTCCACGTAACGCTCTCCCCGAGTCCGCTCGGGGAGAGTTGACGAAACCCCGTCCGATCTTCTGATCGGTCGGGGTTTCGTCGTTTCCGGAGGCGGCCTGAGATTCCGGCCGCGCGGTCTCTCAGCCCTTCGCGGACACCAGGTCGCCGTAGACGATGATGTTGTCCGGGCGGTGGCCGTTCTCGATGGCTCCGCCGCAGGTGATCAGGCGGAGTTCGGGGCGGGTCGTGTCGCCGTAGACCTTGTCGGTGGGGAAGGCGTCCTTGTCGACCTGCTCGACCGTGCGGACGGAGAAGACGGCGGAGGAGCCGTCGGTGCGGGCGACGGTGATCCGGGCGCCCTGCTTGATCCTCCCGACGTTCCGCAGCACGGCCGGGCCCTTCACGGTGTCGTAGTGGCCGATCAGGACGGCGGGGCCGGTCTCGCCGGGGGTGACGCCCTTGGAGTACCAGCCGATCCGGTCGGCCTGGGCGACGGAGGGAACCTCCACCGTGCCGTCGGGGGCGAGGCCAAGCTTCAGGATTGGGCCGGTGTCGACGCCCGCCGAGGGGATCGTGATGCGGACCGGGAGCGAACGGGCCATCGGAGCTACCGACTTGGCGGGTGCGGCGGCCGGGGTGGAGACGGGGCTGGGCGGCGGCGGGGCCGCGTGCTCGGTGCTGTCCTGCGTGCCGCAGGCGGCCAGGGCGAGACCGAGCGCGAGGGTGAGCGTGGCGGTCATGACGCGGCGTTGCATGGGGCTGACTCCAGACGGAACGACGGGTGCGGGCCACCGCTCAGTACGGCGGGCCCGCAACCCTGGTGACGGCGTTTCAGATCCGGCCGGCGACGGAGGTGCCGCGACGGCGCAGGACGACGAAGCCGATGCCCGCGGCCCCGGCAGCGGCGGCCCCGCCGACCGCCATCAGCACGGGGGCGTTGCCGGTCCCGGTGCTCTCGTAGCCGGCCGCGACGCTGCCCTTGGGCACGACGGTCGTCTGGTTGGTCGAGGTGGCGCCGGTGTTGCCGGTGCCGGTGGAGCCCGTCGAACCCGTGGAGGTGGTCGGGTAGGCGAAGCTGCAGCCGCTCGGGAGCTTCGGGAAGTCCTGGACGGTCGCCGGGTGGCCGCCGCCCTCCATGTTGGTGCGCAGGCGGGGGTGGGTGCTGTTCGGGTCCAGGATCTCGGCCAGGAACCCCGCGCTCGCGGGAAGCTTCGGGTGCAGGCGGTTCAGGGTGTACGGCAGCAGCTTGGTGTCGCCCGCGTCCTGGAACTGCACCGACGGACCCGACGGGCTGATGGTCACCAGCGCCTCGGTGCCCGCGCCGATGCTCCGCGTCACGGTGACGACGCAGCGGACCGGGGTGACGGGGCCCTGGCCGCCGTTGCCCACGTACTCGTCGGCGGAGGTCATGGTGCCGTCCGCGCGCAGGGTCACCTTGATGCCGTTGAAGACCTTCATCTGCTGGGCGCCGAAGCCGCCCCCGGCACGCAGCTCACCGAGGGTCCTGCCCTTGAAGGTGATGGTGGCCGAGTAGTCGTCGCCCTGGTCCGTGTGCTTGTAGACCTTGGCCGTCAGATCGCCCTTGAGCGCGACGGTGTGCACCAGGACCGGGCCCTGCTGCCCGTTGGGGCCCTCGGACGAGGTGGGCGCGGTGGTGGCGGGCGCGCTGGGCTTGGCGGTCGCGGTCGGCGTGCCGACCTGCGTGCTCGGCGTGCCGCTCGCGGCCGGGGTGGCGGCCTGCGGGGTCGCCGTCGCGCCGTCGGCGGCGAACGCGGCACCGGCGGGCAGCAGGACGGTGGCGGCGAGCGAGGCGGCGACGAAGCCCGTGCGGAGAGCGGAGTTGCGTCGGAAACCGAGCGAAGACATGAAGGACTCCTGAGGATGAAAAAGAACCCGATGGATGGGGAGGGGGAGTCGCATCCGCTTGCACTGTCAGGTGGGGCCGAAAGGCGCGGCAGCTACTGAGCTGATCGTATGTTCCGACTTTCGGCGGAGTGATCGCCGTCACGTCACAGGCGCGTCACAGGGGAAACAGTGGCCTGTGCTGTGGCAACAGGCCACGGGGTCGCGTTACTCGGTGCCGTCCGGCGCCCCGAGCGGCTTCGCGTAGCAAAGGCTGTTCTCGTGGTGGCGGTAGTAGCCGAACTTGGTGCACGGGGTGTAGCCGCTGGAGGTGTAGAGGGCGATGGCCTCGGGCTGTTCGGTGCCGGTTTCCAGGACCATGCGGGTGCGGCCGGCCGCGCGGGCGTCCGCCTCCAGTTCGGCCAGGATGCGGCGGGCCAGGCCGTGGCCGCGCATCTGCTCGATGACGAACATGCGCTTGAGTTCCGCGTCGCCGTCCTGGTTGCCCTCCTCGTTCAGGTCCTGGCTGCGCCAGCCGCCGGTGGCGACCGGGCGGTCCTGCGCGTCGTAGGCGATCAGGTAGGCGCCTCTGGGCGGGTCGAAGTCGGCCGGGTCGAGCGAGGTGGCGTCGCCGCCGTCGCCGTAGCGCACGTGGTACTCGGCCTGGACCTCGTCGTTGAGCTTCACGGCGTCGGGGTGGTCGAAGCGAACGCGGCGTATAATCATGCTGGGCATCGTACTTCTATGCGGCGAATGGGCGTCGGTCTCCACCAGTGTGCCGGTATCGTGCCCTGGTGCTGACTGTGACCTCGGTGAATGTGAACGGACTGCGGGCCGCCGCCAAGAAGGGCTTCGTGGAGTGGCTGGACCAGACCTCCGCGGACGTGGTCTGCCTGCAGGAGGTGCGCGCCGAGCCGCAGCAGCTCCCCGAGCACGTACGGCAGCCCGACGGCTGGCACGTCGTGCACGCGCCCGCCGCCGCCAAGGGCCGCGCGGGCGTCTCCCTCTACACGCGCCGTGAGCCCGACCGCGTCCGGGTCGGCTTCGGCTCGGCGGAGTTCGACGGCTCGGGCCGCTATGTCGAGGCCGACCTCCCCGGTGTGACCGTCGCCTCGCTGTACCTGCCCTCGGGCGAGGTCGGCACCGAGCGGCAGGACGAGAAGGTCCGCTTCATGGGCGAGTTCTCCGCCCACCTGAAGGAACTGCGCGAGGGGGCCGCCGCCGACGGCCGCGAGGTGCTGGTCTGCGGCGACTGGAACATCGCCCACCAGCAGGCCGACCTGAAGAACTGGCGCGGCAACACCAAGAACTCCGGGTTCCTGCCCGAGGAGCGGGAGTGGCTGAGCCGGGTGCTCGGCCCCGAGGACGGCGGTTACGTGGACGTCGTCCGCGCCCTGCACCCCGAGGCCGAGGGCCCCTACAGCTGGTGGTCCTACCGGGGCCGCGCCTTCGACAACGACTCCGGCTGGCGCATCGACTACCACATGGCCACCCCCGGCCTCGCCGCGAAGGCGGTCAAGGGCTACGTCGAGCGCGCCGCCACCCACGCCGAGCGCTGGTCCGACCACGCGCCCGTCACCGTGGTGTACGAGCGCTAGTCCTGCTTGCTCAGCCGCCGGTCCATCGCCAGTGACAGCTCCGCCTCCACCACGCTGCGGGCCAGCGGGCGCAGGCGCTGCAGGGAGTCCTCGGGGGCGTGGCGCCGGATCACGTCGGCGAAGAGCGCGGCGAGGGCGTCCGCGTGTTCGCGGACCCGGGCCGCGGCCGTCAGTACCTCGGCCAGCGGGATGCCCTCGCGGACCAGCGCCGATGAGACGTCCAGCAGGCGTCGGCTGATGTGCACGATCTCGTCGCCGTCGGTGCCGACGTAGCCGAGGGTCATCGCGGCCGCCAGGTTCTCCGGGGTCACCTCGCCCTCGAAGCGGGCCGCCAGCTCCTCCGGGGTGAGCCGGACCGGTTCCTCCTCGGTGGGCGGGGTCACGCCCAGCAGGTCGGCCACGTCCCGGCCGTTGTCCAGCGCCTCGGCCAGCTCGGCTATGCCGTTCAGGGTGTGCCCGCGCTCCAGCAGCGCCGCGATGGTGCGCAGCCGGGCCAGGTGATGGTCGTCGTACCAGGCGATACGGCCCTCGCGGCGAGGCGGCGGGATCAGTCTGCGCTCGCGGTAGAACCGCAGGGTGCGCACGGTGATCCCGGCGATGCGCGCCAGTTCCTCCATGCGGTACTCGCGCCCGCCGGCCTGCCCGCCGCTGTGTCCGCCGTCTTCTGCCACGTCCGCAGCCTATGGCGTACCGCCGGTAACTTTCCTTTCCGCGCCCCCTACCGCTCAGTACGGAGCTGCTCTACAGTCCCATTGCGCCAGTGTTCACTGGCAGAGTCCGAGGATGCGTGGAGGCGTCGGGATGGCCGAGCACGAGCATGTACGGGTGGCGGTGATCGGGTCCGGGTTCGGCGGGCTGGGGGCCGCCGTGCGGCTGCGCCGGGAGGGGATCACCGACTTCGTCGTCCTGGAGCGGGCCGGCAGCGTCGGCGGGACCTGGCGGGACAACAGCTATCCCGGCTGCGCCTGCGACGTGCCGTCGCACCTGTACTCCTTCTCTTTCGCCCCCAACCCCGACTGGCCGCGCACCTTCTCCGGGCAGGAGCACATCCGCGCCTACCTGGAGCGCGTCGCCGACGACTTCGGGCTCCGTCCGCACCTGCGCTTCGACTCCGAGGTCAAGCGGATGACCTGGGACGAGGACGAGCTGCGCTGGCACATCGAGACCGCGAGCGGCTCGCTCACCGCCGACGTGGTGGTCTCCGCCACCGGCCCGCTGTCCGACCCGAAGATCCCCGAGATCCCGGGGCTGGACTCGTTCCCCGGCCGGGTGTTCCACTCGGCCCGCTGGGACCACGACTTCGACCTGCGCGGCAAGCGCGTCGCCATGGTCGGCACCGGTGCCTCCGCGATCCAGATCGTCCCCTCGATCCAGCCCGAGGTCGGCAAGCTCACCGTCTTCCAGCGCACCCCGCCCTGGGTGATGCCCCGCATGGACCGGGCCATCGGCACCGCCGAGCGCAGGCTGCACCAGGCGCTGCCCTTCACCGCGCGGCTGCGGCGCGGGCTGCTCTGGGGCATCCGGGAACTCCAGGTGCAGGCGTTCACCAAGCACCCCGACGAACTCGGCCTGGTCGAGCAGCTCGCCAAGCGCAACATGGCCCGCGCCATCAAGGACCCGGCCCTGCGCGCCAAGCTCACCCCCGACTACCGCATCGGCTGCAAGCGCATCCTGCTGTCCAGCGCGTACTACCCGGCGCTGGCGAAGCCCAACGTGGACGTGGTGGCCAGCGGGGTCAGCGAGATCCGGGGCTCGACCGTGGTCGCCGCCGACGGCACCGAGACCGAGGTCGACGCGATCGTCTTCGGCACCGGCTTCCACGTCACCGACATGCCCATCGCCGAGCGCGTGGTCGGCGTCGGGGGCGTCACGCTCGCCGAGGCGTGGAAGGGCGGGATGGAGGCGCTGCGCGGCGGTTCGGCGGCCGGGTTCCCGAACTGGCTCAGCGTGATCGGGCCCAACACCGGTCTGGGCAACTCCTCGATGATCCTGATGATCGAGTCCCAGCTCAACTACCTGGCCGACTACATGCGCCAGCTCGACACCCTCGGCGGCCGCACCGCGCTGGACGCCCGCCCCGCCGCCGTCGACCGCTGGAACCGCCGCGTGCAGGAGCGGATGAAGCGCACCGTCTGGAACACCGGCGGCTGCACGAGCTGGTACCTGGACGCCAGTGGCCGCAACACCACCGTCTGGCCCGGCACCACCAGCGAGTTCCGCCAGGCCACCCGCCGCGTGGACCTCACCGAGTACGAGGTGCTGCGCAAGCCGGCGGCCGCGAACGAGAAGCAGACCCCCGTCCGGAGCGAGGCCACCGCATGAGCCGCACCCTGGAGGTCCCCTCCACCAACGGCGCCCGCCTGCACGTGGAGGTGCACGGCCCCGAGGACGCGCCGCCGGTCGTCCTCTCCCACGGCTGGACCTGCTCCACCGCCTTCTGGGCGGCGCAGATCGAGGACCTGGCCCGCGACCACCGGGTCATCGCCTACGACCAGCGCGGTCACGGCCGCAGCCCGTACAGCCCGGTCTGCTCCACCGACGCGCTCGCGGACGACCTCGAAGCGGTGCTCGCGGCCACCCTCGCGCCCGGTGAACGCGCCCTGATCGTCGGCCACTCGATGGGCGGCATGACGATCATGTCCGCCTCCGGCCGTCCCCGCTTCCGGGAGCACGCGGCCGCCGCGCTGCTGTGCAGCACCGGCAGCGGACGGCTGACCGCCGAGGCGCGCGTGGTGCCGCTGCGCGCCGGACGCACCCGCACCTGGCTCACCGGACGCATCCTCGGCTCGTCCCTGCCGCTCGGCCCGGTCACACCGCTGGCCAAGAAAATCCTCAAGTACGCGACCATGGGCGCCGGTTCGGCCCCGCACCTGGTCGACGCCTGCGCCCGGATCGTGCACGCCTGCCCGCGTGCCGCCCGGCACGCCTGGGGCGGGGTGCTGGACCGGCTCGATCTCGACCACGGTGTACGGCAGTTGACCGTGCCCACCGTCGTCCTGCACGGCACCGCCGACCGGCTCACCCCCTCGTCGCACGCCCGCGCGCTCGTGGCGGAGCTGCCCAACTGCGCAGGCTTCACCGAGCTGTTCGGCATCGGGCACATGACCCCGATGGAGGCGCCGGAAGCGGTGACCGGCCGGATACGGGAACTCGTCACCACGTACGTCACGGGGAGCCTCCCCGTCACCCTGGAGGAGGGCGCATGAGCAAGGTCGGTCTCGAAGGACAGGTGGCCGTCGTCACCGGTGCGGCACGCGGCGTCGGCGAGCTGCTCGCCCGCAAACTCTCCGCGCGCGGCGCCAAGGTGGCCCTGGTCGGCCTGGAGGAGGACGAGCTGAAGGCCGTCTCCGAGCGGCTGTACGGCGAGAGCGCGTACTGGTACGCCGACGTCACCGACCACGAGGCGATGGGCCGGGTCGCCGCCGAGGTGAAGGAGCGGTTCGGCAAGGTCGACATCGTGGTGGCCAACGCCGGTGTGGCGAACGGCGGTCCGTTCGCCGACTCCGACCCGGTGGCCTGGCGGCGGGTGATCGAGGTCAACCTCATCGGCTCGGCCGTCACCGCCCGCGCCTTCCTGCCGGTGCTCACCGAGAGCCGCGGCTACCTGCTCCAGATCGCCTCCCTCGCCGCGATCACCCCGGCGCCGATGATGACGGCGTACTGCGCTTCCAAGTCCGGCGTGGAGGCGTACGCGCACAGCCTGCGCGGCGAAGTCGGCTACCTGGGCGTGCGGGTGGGCGTCGCCTACCTGTCCTGGACCGACACCGACATGGTGCGCGGCGCCGACCAGGACGACGTGATGCGGGAGTTGAGGCAGCGGCTGCCCTGGCCGTCGAACAAGACCTACCCGCTCGGCCCGGCCGTCGACCGGCTGGTGGACGGCATCGAGCGCCGGTCGGCCCACGTGTACGGACAGTGGTGGCTGCGCGGGATGCAGGGCATCCGGGGCTACCTCCCGGCCCTCATCGGCACCGTCGGCCAGCGGGAGATGCGCAGGTACGCGGACCGGCTGACCGGGATGCGCTCGGGGCTGGTGGGCGCGGGCGGCGCGGCCGACGAGGCGGCCCGCGCTACGCAGCGTAACTGATCGACATGCGGAGGGTGTTCGCCCGTGTGAATCTGGTCGAGGCCCCACCGGGGCCGCAACCGTTCTCACCAGGGATGTGAACCCACATGGGTATGAAGGACCAGTTCCAGGAGAAGTCCCGCAAGATGCAGGACCAGGCCAAGGAGAAGGCCGGCCAGGCCAAGGAGAAGGCCGGCCGGCCCGGCGAGAAGGCCGGTCAGCGCGGCCCGCAGGGGCGCGACCACCAGGAGCGCGCCCACCAGCCCCAGCGTGACCGCGCCGAGGGCGGCATGCGTGAGGTGGAGGACCGCTTCGACCCGGACCACACCGCCTGACGCGGCAGATCCGGCGCAAGCCACGCGGCGGGGCACCCGGCACGTCCGGGTGCCCCGCCCCGGCGCGACTAGGCGCTCAGTACGACGAGCCGCTGGGTCGCGCGGGTCATCGCCACGTAGCGGTCCACCGCGCCCTCGATGCCCTCGCCGAAGGCGTCCGGGTCCACCAGCACGACCAGGTCGAACTCCAGCCCCTTCGCCAGCTCCGGTGTGAGCGACCGGACCCGCGGGCGCTCCTTGAAGGCGGGATCGCCGATGACACAGGCGGTCCCTTCGGCGTTCTCGGCCAGCCAGTCGTGCAGCACCGAGTCCAGGTCGGACACCGGGCCGTAGGTGACCGGGATGCCGTTGGCGCGTACCGAGGTCGGCACGTTGGCGTCCGGGAGGGCGGCGCGGATCACCGGTTCGGCCTCCGCCATCACCTCTTCGGGGGTGCGGTAGTTGATGCTCAGCGACGCCACGTCCACCCGGCCGAGGCCCGCCCGCGCGAGCCGCTCCCGCCACGACTCGGTGAAGCCGTGCCGGGCCTGGGCGCGGTCGCCCACGATGGTGAAGCTCCGCGACGGGCAGCGCAGCAGCAGCATCTGCCACTCGGCGTCGGTCAGCTCCTGGGCCTCGTCCACCACGATGTGCGCGAACGGCCCGGCCAGCGTGTCCGCCTCGATGGCGGGCAGCGCGCCCTCGTCGACCAGGCTGTCCTTGAGGTCCTGGCCGTGCAGCATGGTCACCGCGCCCTCGCCGTCGGGGTCGGCCGCGATCACACTGTCGATGACGGCGGCCATGCGCTCCCGCTCGACGGCGACCGTGGCGGCCTGGCGGCGCTTCTTCCGCGAGGTCTCCGGGTCCCCGAGCCGCTGCCGGGCCGCGTCCAGCAGCGGCAGGTCGGACACCGTCCACGCCTGCGGATCGGCGCGGCGCAGCAGGCGCACCTCGTCGGGGGAGAGCCAGGGGGCGCACATCCGCAGGTACGCCGGGACCGTCCACAGGTCACCGACCAGGTCGGCCGCCTCCAGCAGGGGCCAGGCGTGCCGGAGGGTGCCGGTCAGCTCGCCGTCGGAGGCCAGCGCCCGGCGGAACAGCTTCGGCGGGACCTCCTTGTCGAGCTGGTCGTGGAGGATCGTGACGAGCGCCTCCCAGATCAGGTCGCGGGCCTCGTTGTGCGGGACGCCCGCCTCCGCGGCCTCGAACGCCTCGGCCCAGTCGGCGGCGGTCAGGCGCAGCTCGGCCCAGGGGGTGCTGACGGTCAGGGGATCGGTGGGCGGGGTCTCGTAGAAGCGCACCGCCTTCTCGATGCCCTTCACCAGGTCCGCCGAGGACTTCAGCCGGGCCACCTCGGGGTCCGCCTCGACGCCCGCCGCCGCGCCCTCGGCGACCAGGTCCCGCACGGTGCAGGTCTGGACCCCCTCCTCGCCGAGGCTCGGCAGCACGTCGGCGACGTAGTTCAGGTAGGGCTGGTGCGGGCCGACGAACAGGACTCCGCCGCGACGGTGCCCGAGGCGCGGGTCGGAGTGGAGCAGGTAGGCGGAGCGGTGCAGGGCGACGACGGTCTTGCCGGTGCCGGGGCCGCCGTCCACCACGAGGGCGCCGCGCGAGGAGGCGCGGATGATGGCGTCCTGGTCGGCCTGGATGGTGGCGAGCACGTCCCGCATCCGCTCCGAGCGGTTGGTGCCGAGGGTGGCGATGAACGCGGACTGGTCGTCCAGCGCCGCGTGGTGCTCCAGACCGTCGGCGGTGAACACCTCGTCCCAGTAGTCGCTGATCCGGCCGCGCGTCCAGCGGTAGCGGCGGCGGCTCGCCAGGCCCATCGGGTGGGCGTGGGTCGCGGCGAAGAACGGTTCGGCGGCGGGGGAGCGCCAGTCGATCAGCAGCCGGCGGCCGGTGCTGTCGGTGAGGCCGAGCCGCCCGATGTACATCGGTGTCGCGTTCTCTGCGTCGTCGGCGTGGACGATGCGGCCCAGGCACAGGTCGAGGCCGAAGCGGCGAAGAGCCCGCAACTGGGTGGTCAGCCGGTGGATCTCCAGGTCGCGCTCCAGCACCTCCCGGCCGACCCCGCCGGGCGCCCGGCGGAGGGCGTCCAGGCTCTCGGACAGTTCGGCGACGGTCTGCTCCAGGCTCGCGGCGATGTCCGCGAAGTGCCGCTCGTCGGCGGCGATCAGCGCCGGGTCGGCCTTGGCGGCGAGCCGGTCGGGGAGGTCGAACGCGCGGGACTCCGGCGCGGGCTCACGCTCGGACAGCAGCGCACACATGTAGTGGATCACTCATTTCCGCAGGTTCTGGGCTCGGCGAGCGATTCTGCGGCATGAGGGGGGCCTTGCCGCAAGGCCCCCCTTGCGCTATATGTTGTGAATGGCGGCGAGTGCCAATTCCTCCCGCCTTCTTTTTCGACCCCCTCACCCCCCTTCTTCGCGCGGCGGCAGCTTCGGCCGCGAGCGGTCCGGTACGTCGCTGTAGTCGGGCGGTACCGCGGCCGGGGTCGTCTCCAGCATGTCCAGCGCGAGCTCCACCGCGTCGTCGAGCTGGGCGTAGCGGCCCTCGGCCCAGTCCAGCGGGGTGCGCAGCGATTCCAGGTCCGGGGGGACACCCCGGTTCTCCACCGACCAGCCGTACTCGTCGAACCATGCCGCGTTCATCGGCACCGTGATGACCGTGCCGTCCCCGAGCCGGTGCCGCCCGGTCATGCCGACGACCCCTCCCCAGGTGCGCTGCCCGACCACGGGGCCGAGCCCGAGCAGCTTGAACGCGGCGGTGATCATGTCCCCGTCGGAGGACGTCGCCTCGTCCGCGAGCGCCACGATCGGCCCGCGCGGCGCGTTGGAGGCGTACGACACCGGCTGCGCGTCCCGGGTCAGGTCCCAGCCGAGGATGGACCGGGTCAGCTTCTCCATCACCAACTCGCTGATGTGCCCGCCCGCGTTGCCGCGTACGTCCACGATCAGCGCGGGCCGCGACACCTCCAGGCGCAGGTCGCGGTTGAACTGGGCCCAGCCGGAGCCGCCCATGTCGGGGATGTGCAGATAGCCGCACTCGCCGCCGCTCAACTCCCGGACGACCTCGCGCCGTTTGGCCACCCAGTCCTGGTAGCGCAGCGGCCGCTCGTCGATCAGCGGGACGACGGCCACCCGGCGGGCGGGGCCGGGCTCGCCCGCCGGCGGGGTGAAGGTGAGGTCCACGGTGGTGCCGCCGGAGCCCGCGAGCAGCGGGTACGGCCCGGCCACCGGGTCCACCGGGCGGCCGTTGACGTGGGTCAGCACGGCGCCCTCACGGATGCCGGTGCCGGCCAGGGGGGAGCGGGCGCGAGAGTCGGAGGAGTCGCCGTCCAGGATGCGGGCGACCGTCCAGGCACCGTCCCGGCAAACGAAGTTGACGCCGAGGAGGCCCTGACGTCGCTGGTAGTGCGGGGGGCCCTCGTTGCGCCGGGCCGGGGTGACGTAGGCGTGCGAGGTGCCCAGTTCGCCGAGGACCTCGCGCATCAGGTCGGCGAACTCGTCGGGGGAGGTGACCCGTTCGACCAGCGGGCGGTACTGCTCCAGGACCGCCGTCCAGTCGATCCCGCACATGCCGGGGTCCCAGAAGTAGTCCCGGATGATCCGGCCGCCCTCGGCGTACGCGCCCCGCCACTCGGCGGCCGGGTCCACCTCGTGCAGGATGCGGCGCAGGTCGATCCAGACCGTGCTGTCGCTGTCGCCGGGCTCGGTGGCCGGCACCGCGCGCAGGTCGCCCTCGTCCACCACGACCAGCCGGGTGCCGTCGCCGCTCACCTCGAACCAGTCGAGGTGGCCGACCAGTTCGGACTTCTTCGCCTTGCTGATGTTGAAGTGCTCCAGCGTGGGCCGCCCGCTGATGTCGGCCGGGTTGACGAAGGTCTCGCCCAGCGCCCCGGAGATCGGCCAGCGCAGCCACACCAGTCCGCCGCCCGCGACCGGGCGCAGCGCCGAGTACTTGGAGGACATCACCGGGAACGGCGTGACCCGGTTCTCCAGCCCTTCCACCTCCACCGTCACCGCGCCGCCCTCGCCGGACCCCGCCTCCAGCGGATCGAGCCCGCCCGCGGCCGGGCGCCCCTCCGGGCTGAGCGCGAACGGGGAGGGGGTGGCCGAGTTCAGCGGGACCAGGTAGGGGCGGCAGCCGAGCGGGAAGGACAGGTCGCCGGTGTGCACGTCGTACACCGGGTCGAAGCCCCGCCAGGAGAGGAAGGCGAGGTAGCGGCCGTCACTGGTGAAGACGGGGTTCTCGTCCTCGAAGCGGCCGTTGGTGACGTCGACGACGAGGCGGTCCTTGATGCGGGCGAGCTTGATCTGGCGCAGGGAGCGGCCGATGCCGGGGTGGGACCAGGTGAGCCAGGCGCCGTCGGGGGAGAAGGCGAGGTCGCGGACGGGCCCGTTGTCGGAGCGGATCAGCTCGGTGACGGTGCCGGGCTGCCTGCCCTCCGTACCCTCTTCGTCCTCCGCCACGTCGATCAGCAGCAGCCTGCCGTCGTGCGAGGCGACCGCCAGCCGTTCGCCCTCCGGGTCGGAGACCAGCTCCAGCACCCGGCCCAGCCTGCCCTGCGCGAGCAGCCGGGGCTCGCGGCCCCCGCTGGCGCGGGGGAGCTGGGCGATGGCGACGGCGTCGTCGCCCTCGGCGTCGGTGACGTAGGCGAGCTGGCCGGTCGAGCCCAGCATCTCCGGCAGGCGCACCCGGACGCCGGGGGTGTCGGCGATGGTGCGGGCCGGACCGTCGCGGTGGGTGAGCCAGTACAGGCTGCCCCGGACGGTGACCGCGCTGGCCCGGCCGGTCTCGTCCACGGAGAGGCCGTCCACGTTGTGCGCCGCGGGCACCTGGTAGGGGCGGCGGCCGGGAGCCGGACCGCCCAGGTCGATGTCGAGCCTGCGCGGGGTGCCGGTGGGGGAGAGGTCGTCCACGATCCAGATGTCGCCCGCGCACTGGTAGACGACCCGCTCGCCGTCGGTCGCGGCGTGCCGGGCGTAGAAGGCGTCGTGGTCGGTGTGGCGGCGCAGGTCGGTGCCGTCGGGGGCGACGGAGTAGAGATTGCCGATGCCCTCGTGGTCGGAGAGGAAGGCGATGCGTCCGGCGACGAACATCGGGGAGGAGAGCTGGCCGTCGAGGTCCTCCAGCAGCCGCTTCCCCTGGAGCCACAGCCGTCCCGTCGCGCCGCCCCGGTAGCGCTTCCAGGACGCCGGTTCGTGCGGGGGCGTGCCGGTGAGGAGGAGGGTCTGGTGCTCGCCGGCCGTGTCGGCGACCTGGATGTCGCCGACCGGGCCCCAGGGCAGGCGGCCACCGGGACTGCCGTCGGTGCCGATCTTGTGGGCCCAGGTGAAGTAGGAGAAGGGCTGGCCGTGCGAGGCGACGGCCAGGATGTCGCTGTTCCCGTGCTGGTCCGGGGGCGTCCAGCCGCACACCTGGGTGTCGGCACTGCCCCAGTACGTCAACTGCCGCGCCGGGCCGCCGGTCACGTCCACGAGGTGGATCTCGGGCACCAGGCTGCGCCAGCTCGTGAAGGCGATCTGCTTGCCGTCGGGCGAGAAGCGGGGGTGTCCGGCCTTGGTGCGGTCCGCGGTGAGCCGCCAGGGGCGGCCCGGTTCGTCGAGCGGCGCCAGCCAGAGGTCGTCCTCGGCCACGAAGCACAGCAGATCGTCACTGATGTGGGGAAGCCGCAGATAGCTCACCTATCCATGCTTTTCCGACGCGAGGGGCACAGCAACTCGTGCGGTCCGGCACCCCGTGACGCAGGACACCCTCGGCAGGCGTACGAAACGGTTTCGTTTCGTAGGTGGCCGGGGTACCTTCGTCCTGTACGGGGTCCCGTACGCGAGCCGTGTCGTTCCGATGAGCGGGAGAGGGTGAGGCGGATGACCGACGCCGCCACCGCGCGTCGCAGCAGACTCACGCCCGAGCGTGCGGCCGAGCTGTACGAGGCGGTCCTCGACCTGCTCCGCGAGGTCGGCTACGACGCCCTCACCATGGACGCCGTCGCCGCCCGCACCCGCTCCAGCAAGGCCACGCTCTACCGCCAGTGGGGCGGCAAGGCCGAACTGGTCGCCCGCGCGATCCGGCACAGCAAACCCGGCCGGATCTCCGACGTGGACACCGGCTCGCTGCGCGGGGACTTCCTCGCGATCGTGCACCGCGAGGACGACTGCGCCATGGAGCAGGACAGCGCCCTCATGCGGGGCCTGGCCATGGCCACCCACACCAACCCGGACCTGCTGCACGCCTTCCGGGAACAGGTCATCGAGCCCGAGATGACCGAGCTGCGCCGGATGCTCGGACGGGCCGTGGACCGGGGCGAAGTGGCCCCGGACAACCCGGCGCTGCCCTTCGTGGTGCACATGATGATCGGCGCGTTCGCCACCCGGGCGCTCATCGACGAGCAGCCCCCCACCCAGGACTTCCTCAGCTCCTACATCGACGCCGTGATCCTCCCCGCTCTCGGCGTCCCCACCGTCTGACCGACCCAGCTCTCTCCCCAGCAAGCCCACCACCTGACGTCACCGCTCACGTCGCCGGGCTGACCACCCCTGCCCAGATGCCTTTCACGACCTGACCGGGAGTACGCCCTCGTGGCCACGTACCTGTACAAACTCGGCCGATTCGCCTTCCGGCGACGGCACTTCGTCGCCCTGCTGTGGGTCGCGCTGCTCACCCTCGCCGGGGTGGGCGCCGCCACCGCGCCGCCCGCCGGGAACTCGTCCTTCTCCATACCCGGCACCGAGGCGCAGCGCGCCTTCGACCTGCTGGAGCAGCGCTTCCCCGGCATGAGCGCCGACGGCGCCACCGCCCGCGTCGTCTTCAAGGCGCCCGAGGGTCAGAAGATGACCGACGCCGGCAACAAGGCGGCGGTGGAGAAGACGGTCAAGGAGCTGGGCTCCGGCTCCGAGGTCGCCTCCGTCGCCGACCCGTACACCGGAAAGGCGGTCAGCCGGGACGGCACGATCGCCTACGCCTCGGTGAAGTACAAGGTCTCCGGGATGGAGCTGGAGGACTCCTCCCGTGACGCCCTCAAGGAGAGCGCCGGGCACGCGCGGGACGCCGGGCTGACCGTCGAGATCGGCGGTGACGCGCTCACCACCGCGCCGGAGACCGGGTCCAGCGAGGTCATCGGCATCGCCATCGCGGCCGTCGTCCTCGTCATCACCTTCGGCTCGCTCATCGCGGCCGGGCTGCCGCTGCTCACCGCGATCATCGGCGTCGGCATCGGGGTCTCCACGATCACCGCGCTGGCCACCCCGCTCGACCTGGGCTCCACCACCTCCACCCTGGCCACGATGATCGGCCTCGCGGTCGGCATCGACTACGCCCTCTTCATCGTCTCCCGCTACCGCGCCGAACTGGCCGAGGGCCGCGAGCGCGAGGAGGCGGCCGGCCGGGCCGTGGGTACGGCGGGCTCGGCGGTGGTCTTCGCGGGGCTGACCGTCGTCATCGCGCTGGTCGGGCTCTCCGTCGTCAACATCCCGATGCTGACCAAGATGGGCGTGGCCGCCGCGGGCACGGTCGCCATCGCCGTGCTGATCGCGCTCACCATGATCCCGGCGCTGCTCGGCTACGCGGGCCGTACGGTCAAGCCGGCCGGCGAGAAGAGCAAGCTGCTCGGCGGCGGACGCGCGGCCAAGAAGGCCGGCCGCCCCAACATGGGCACCCGGTGGGCGAGTTTCGTGGTCCGGCGCCCGGTCGCCGTCCTGCTGCTCGGTGTGGTCGGCCTCGGCGCCGCCGCCGTCCCGGCCGCCTCGCTCGAACTGGGCCTGCCCGACGACGGTTCCCAGCCCGTCTCCACCACCCAGCGCCGCGCCTACGACCTGCTCTCCGACGGCTTCGGCCCCGGCTTCAACGGCCCGCTGATGGTCGTGGTGGACGCCAAGGGCAGCGGGGACGAGAAGGCCGCGTTCGCCAAGGTCGGCGACGAGATCAAGGGCCTGAAGGACGTCGTCACGGTCACCCCGCCGGCGCCCAACAAGGCGGGCGACACCGCGATCATCACCGTCGTACCGAAGTCCCAGCCGTCCTCGGCCACCACCGAGGACCTGGTGCACGCGATCCGGGGCAAGAGCGCTTCGATCGCCTCCGCGACGGACGCGGAGTTGCTGGTCACCGGGGCCACGGCGATGAACATCGACGTGTCGCAGAAGCTGAACGACGCGCTGCTGCCGTACCTCGCGCTGGTCGTCGGCCTCGCCTTCCTGCTGCTGATCGTGGTGTTCCGCTCGATCCTGGTCCCGCTGAAGGCGGCCCTCGGCTTCCTGCTCAGCGTGCTGGCCGCCCTCGGCGCGGTCGTCGCGGTCTTCCAGTGGGGCTGGCTGTCCGGCCTGATGAACGTCGAGCAGACCGGGCCGGTCATGTCGATGATGCCGATCTTCATGGTCGGTGTGGTCTTCGGACTCGCCATGGACTACGAGGTGTTCCTCGTGACCCGGATGCGTGAGGCGTACGTCCACGGGGAGAACCCGGGCCAGGCGGTCGTCACCGGCTTCCGCTACAGCGCCCGCGTCGTCACCGCCGCCGCCGTCATCATGATCGCCGTCTTCTCCGGCTTCATCGGCTCCAGCGAGGCGATGATCAAGATGATCGGATTCGGCCTGGCCATCGCCGTCTTCTTCGACGCCTTCATCGTCCGCATGGCCATCGTCCCGGCCGTCCTGGCCCTCCTCGGCCGCCGCGCCTGGTGGCTCCCGTCCTGGCTCGACCGCGCCCTGCCCAACGTGGACGTCGAGGGCGAGGGCCTGAAGACGGCCTCCGACACGGACGGGGACCGCGAACTGGTCCGCGCCTGACGGGTGTGTGACGAACGGACGGCCGGTGGGGCAGGCGCCTCACCGGCCGTCCGTCGTCACGCCGGGCAAACCCCGTGTACAGGCCACGAAGTGATCGGTTAGCGTGCCAGGTATGACGACGACTGGTCCTGACCGGTGACGCCGCTCGTCACCGCCGCCGTACTGCTCGCCGCGTTCACCCACGCCGGGTGGAACGCCATCGCCCACCGGATCAGCGACAAGCTGACCGGGTTCACGCTGATCGCCGGGGGCGGGCTGGTCGTCGGGCTGGTGATGGCGCTGTTCGCGCCCTGGCCGGCCGGGCCCGCGTGGCCGTACCTGCTCATCTCCGCCGGAGTGCATGTCGCGTACTACGCGCTGCTCATGACCTCCTTCCGGCTCGGGGACTTCGGGCAGGCGTACCCGATCGCGCGCGGCACCGCCCCGCTGGTCGTGACCGTGCTGGCCGCCCTGTTCGCGCACGAGGTGCCCGGCGGGTGGGCTGCGGCCGGGGTCGCCGTGTCCTGCGTCGGGCTGACCGGGGTGAGCCTGTGGGGGCTGCGGGGGCGGCGGCCGGACTGGAAGGCCATCGGCGCCGCCGTCGCCACCGGGCTCACCATCGCCGTGTACACCGTCCTCGACGGCATCGGCGTACGGCACGCGGACACCCCGCTCGGCTACATCGCCTGGCTGATGGCGGTCCAGGGGGTCTTCATCCCCGCGTACATGTACTACCGCTTCCGCGGTGACATGGTCCGCCGGCTCAAGCCCTACGCCACGCTGGGCCTCCTCGGCGCGGTCCTCTCCGTCGCCGCATACGCCCTCGTCCTCTGGGCCCAGACCCGCGCCCCCCTCGCCCCCGTCGCCGCCCTCCGCGAATCCTCGATCATCGTCGGCGCGGCCATCGGCGCCCTCTTCTTCAAGGAACGCTTCGGCGCTCCGCGCATCGCGGCGGCGGGGCTGCTGGTGGTGGGAATCGGGCTGATGCTGCACGCGGGGTGAATCGCCCTGTCGGCCCGCTGTCGGGGCTGTCGGGTCGGTGTCGGTGGGTCGCGCGTACGCAGGGCGGGATGCTCGTCAGCGGGTGCTGTTCCCCCGCAGCGCCGACGCGGCCGCCGAGGCCCACCACAAGCCCACGTCCGCGGAACTGATCGAATTCTTCACGCGGGACGAGCAGGCCCGCTGAGTCACGGCGGGGCGGGCGGGGTTTGCGGGCAGGATGGGGGCGAGGGACATGATCGACGCCCCCTCGTGGGACGACACCTCGTGAGAAGGAGAGCCACCGTATGACCGCCACCGACCGGCCGACCGTCGCCGTGCTGGGCACCGGCATCATGGGCGCCGCCATGGCCCGCAACCTCGCCGCCGCCGGGCTTCCCGTACGCGCCTGGAACCGCACCCGCGCCAAGGCCGAGCCGCTCGCGGAGGACGGCGTCCGCGTCACCGGCACGCCCGCCGAGGCGGTCGAGGGCGCGGACGTGGTGCTGACCATGCTGTACGACGGTGACACCGTGCTGGACGTGATGCGCGAGGCGGCGCCCGCGCTGCGTCCCGGCACCCTGTGGGTGCAGAGCACCACCGCCGGTACCGAACTCACCGGCCGCCTCGCCGCGTTCGCCCGCGAGCACGGTCTGGAGTTCTACGACGCGCCCGTGCTCGGTACCCGGAAGCCCGCCGAGGACGGTCAGCTCACCGTGCTGGCCGCCGGGCCCGAGGCGGGGCGGGCCACCCTCGCGCCGGTCTTCGACGCGGTCGGTTCCCGCACGGTGTGGACCGGCGAGGACGGCGCCGAGGGCAGCGCGAGCAGGCTCAAGCTGGTCGCCAACAACTGGGTGCTCGCGGTCACCGCGGCCACCGGGGAGGTGCTGGCCCTCGCCCAGGCGCTCGGGGTGGACCCGCGCTCGTTCTTCGACCTCATCGAGGGCGGCCCGCTGGACATGGGCTACCTCCGCGCCAAGTCCGCCCTGGTCCTGGACGGCAAGCTCACCCCGGCCTCCTTCGCCGTGGCCACCGCGGAGAAGGACGCCCGCCTCATCACCTCCGCCGCCGACCGGGGCGGCGTCCGCCTCGACCTCGCCGAAGCCACCGCCAACCGCTTCGCCCGCGCGGCCGCCCAGGGCCACGGGGACGAGGACATGGCGGCGGCCTACTTCGCGAGTTTCGAGGAGAAGACGGAGTGAACCCTCGGCCGACGTGAACTTCGCCGGAGGCGAGCGCACCCTGGTAGCAGGGAGCACGGTGGCTTTCGGAGGTGGTTGGGATGATGCACAACACCGTGGGTTGGCACATCGAGCTGGAGTTCGAGGAGGACGACCAGCACACGCGCGCGGTGGCGCTGGTGCGGCTGGCGGACGGCAGTGAGGTGCGGGCGCAGGGGCATGCCACCCGGCACCAGGTCGACTCCAACCAGCCGAGGGTCGGCGAGGAGATCGCCGGCGCCCGCGCCCTGAACGAACTGGCCATGCGCCTGCTGACCAAGGCGCACGAGGAGATCGACGCGGACTCCGGGCGCATCTCGCACCCCATCCACGTGTGAGCGGCGTCAGCCCAGCGAAGCCCGTACCGCCCGCACGAGCGCCTGTGCGCGCGGGTCCGCCGTCACTCCGCCCTGGAAGCCGTTGGTGACGTAGCCGAAGGCGATGCCGGAGGCGGGGTCGGCGAAGGCGAGGGCACCGCCTCGGCCGGGGTGGCCGAAGGCGGTGGGGGAGAGCAGCGGGGACGCGGGGCCGTGGAGCATGAAGCCGAGGCCGAACCGGGTGCCCACCACGAGCACCCGGTCCGGGCCGGCAGACGCCTCGGCGCGGGCCAGCTCCATCGTCTCGGGGGTGAACAGCCGCGTACCGCCGTCCACTTCACCGATCAGGGACGCGTACACGCGGGCCAGCCCGTCCGCCGTGGCGATGCCGTTGGAGGCGGGGAGGGCGGCCGACCGGTAGCCGGGCGCGTTCTCGTCCGGCAGCGGGGTGATCGCGGCGAAGGCGCGCCGGGTCAGGGAGGAGGGGTCGGCGTAGGCGTCGGCCACGGCCCGTTTGGGACGTACCTTCAGCGCGCCAGTCGGTTCCGGTGCCGTCACCGGCCCCACCCGGCCCACGCGGGACTGCTCCGAGGAGGGCAGCCCCAGCCACACGTCCGCCCTGGCCGGCCCCGCGATCTCGGACGCGACGAACTCGCCCACCGGGCGCCCGGTGACGCGGCGGACCAGCTCACCCGTGAGCCAGCTGTACGTCTGCGCGTGGTACCCGTGGTCCGTGCCCGGCTCCCACACCGGCGCCTGCGCGGCGACCGCGGCCGCGCCGAGGTCGGGGTCCGCGGCCTCCACAGGGGTCAGCGGCCGGTCCAGCACCGGCACGCCCGCCCGGTGGGCGAGCAGGTCGCGCACGAGGGCGCGCTCCTTGCCCGCCGCCTTGAACTCGGGCCAGTACGCGCCTACGGGGGCGTCCAGATCCAGCAGCCCCCGCTGGTGCAGCAGCAGGAGCGCGGCGGCGGCGACACCCTTGGTCGCGGAGCGCACGATCTGCGCGGTGCCGCGCTCCCAGGGGGCGGAACCGTCGACGTCCCGGGTGCCCGCCCACAGGTCGACGACGCGGTGCCCGTCCCGGTACACGGCCACGGCCGCGCCCCGCTCCCCGAGCCGGGCGAAGTTCGCCGCGAACGCCTCCGCCACCGGCTCGAAGCCCTCGGCCACCGTGCCGTTCACACGCACATCCACGCCGTATCCCTTTCCTCGCCCGCACTCACGAGTGAAACACGGCCGTACGGCCTTGGATTCCTCGGCCCGGAACTCCTACGCGTCCAGCGCCACCGTGCGCGGGTCGAACCCGAACGGCAGCTCCAGCCGGTGCGCCCGCATCAGCGCGTCGTCGGAGAGCAGCTTGCCCGTGGGACCGTCGGCCGCGATCACCCCGTCACTGAGGATCAGCGCACGCGGGCACAGCTCGAGCGCGTAGGGCAGATCGTGCGTGACCATGAGGACCGTGACGTCCAACGCCCGCAGGATGTCGGCCAGTTCCCGCCGGGAGGCCGGGTCGAGGTTGGAGGAGGGCTCGTCGAGGACGAGGATCTCCGGCCGCATCGCCAGGACCGTCGCCACCGCGACCCGGCGCCGCTGCCCGAAGGAGAGGTGGTGCGGGGGCCGGTCGGCGAAGCCGGCCATGCCGACCTGCTCCAGCGCGGTCCGTACCCGCTCCTCCAGCGCGGCCCCCTTCAGCCCGGCCGCCGCCGGTCCGAACGCCACGTCCTCGCGCACGGTCGGCATGAAGAGCTGGTCGTCGGGGTCCTGGAAGACGATGCCGACCTTCTGCCGGATCTCGGCCATGTGCCGCTTGCCGACCGGGAGTCCGGCCACGGTGACCGTGCCGGTACCGCCGGACAGGATGCCGTTGAGATGCAGCACGAGGGTGGTCTTGCCCGCGCCGTTCGGCCCGAGCAGCGCGACCCGTTCGCCGCGCGGGACGGTGAAGTCGACGCCGAACAGGGCCTGGTGGCCGTCGGGGTAGGCGAAGGCGAGGCCGGAGACTTCCAGCGACAGCGATGCGGTACTCACAGGAACCATCCCAGCAGACAGACGACGAGGGCGGAGCAGGGCAGGGCCAGGGCGCGCAGCCACTGGTCACGGGTGGCGGTGACCTCGTCGATGACCGGCATCGACCCGGCGTAGCCCCGGCTCACCATGGCCAGATGGACCCGCTCGCCACGCTCGTACGAGCGGATGAACAGCGCGCCCGCCGACTTGGCGAGCACCCCCCACTGCCGTACCCCCCGCGCCTCGAAGCCGCGCGACTCGCGGGCGATCCGCATCCGGCGCATCTCGTCGGTGATGACGTCGCCGTAGCGGATCATGAAGGAGGCGATCTGCACCAGCAGCGGCGGCAGTTTCAGCCGCTGGAGCCCGAGCAGCAGTTCGCGCAGGTCGGTGGTGGCGGCGAGCAGTACGGAGGCGGCGACGCCCAGGGTGCCCTTGGCCAGCACGTTCCACGCGCCCCACAGGCCGTTGACGCTCAGCGAGAGGCCGAGGACGTGCACCCGCTCGCCCTCCGCGACGAACGGCATGAGCACCGCGAACGCGACGAACGGCACCTCGATCAGCAGCCGCTTCAGCAGGAACCCGGCGGGCACCCGCGCCCGGTGTGCGACGAAGCCCAGCAGCAGCGCGTACACCCCGAACGCCCACATCGCCTCGCGCGGGGTGGAGACCACCACCACGACGAAGGCGAAGACGGCCGCCAGCTTGGTGTGCGGGGGCAGCCGGTGCACGGGCGAGTGCCCGTGCCGGTAGAGCTTGTGCGCGTGGCCGGCGCCCATCTCAGACGCTCGTGTTCGCGGGAGAGGCGTCGTGGTCGTGGCGACGGCGCACCGCCCAGAAGACCGCGCTGCCCGCGACGACGGTGACGCCGACGCCGATCACGCCCGCCAGACCGCCGGAGAGCCGGGCGTTCGCCACGTCCTTGACGCCGTAGTCGGCCAGCGGGGAGTCCGAGGAGTGGTGCGGCTCGGTCTTCTTGTCGATGCCCTTGTCGTGGGCGACCTTCTCCAGGCCGTCCGGGTTGGCGGAGGCGTAGAAGCTGACGAACCCGGCGAGGACCAGCGAGGTCACCAGGCCGGTGATCCACAGGGTGCGCCGGGAGGTGCGCGCGACGGCCGGGGCCGGGGCGGCGTCGGGGGCGTCGACCAGTTCGCCGTTCACCCGGAGCTGGAGCTTCTGCCGCAGCCCGCGCGCGCCGTGGACCAGGTCGGGGCGGACCGCGACGACCGCGGCGACGGTGAGCGCGGTGATCACGGCCTCGCCGATGCCGATCAGCACGTGGACGCCGATCATCGCGGTGGCCACCTTGGCGATGGACACGTCCGTGGTGCCGCCGATCGCGTAGATCAGCGTGAAGACGACGGCCGCGGCCGGCACGGAGAGCAGGGCGGCGACGAAGGACGCGGCGGTGATCGAGCGCCGGGAGCGGGGCAGTACCGCGAGCAGGGCCTTGAAGACGGCGTACGCGACCACGGTCGTGACGATCGCCATGTCCGTGATGTTCACGCCGAGCGCGGTCAGGCCGCCGTCCGCGAACAGCACGCCCTGCATGAGCAGCACGACCGACACACACAGCACGGCCGTGTAGGGGCCGACGAGTATCGCGGCCAGCGCACCTCCCAACAGGTGGCCGCTTGTGCCGGCCGCCACGGGGAAGTTGAGCATCTGTACGGCGAAGATGAACGCGGCGACCAGGCCGGCCAGCGGCGCGGTGCGCTCGTCCAGTTCGCGGCGGGCGCCGCGCAGGCTCACCGCGAGGGCGCCTGCGGCGACCACCCCGGTGACAGCGGAGGTGGGGGCGTCGATGAATCCGTCGGGTACATGCACCGTTTGATTTTAAGCGCTTGTTGCGAATGCCTTGCAAGAGCGAGGCGGTCTCGACTCTCGGCCTCGGCTCTCCAGGGGCACAAATCAGGAAATATGCGACATTAGAGACGAAGTGGCTGTGCGTCCTTCCTAGCGGTCACCGAACGTGAGAGGGCGATCCGATGTCCGTAGTCGAGCAGTACACACGCGCCCACATCGTCACGGACGCGGAGGACGACCCCGACGCCGTACGCGTGGTGCTCCGCTACGACCCCGACGCCGACCCCCTCTCCGTCCAGGTCGGACTGCCCGGCCCCGCCGAGTGGACCTTCTCCCGGTCCCTGCTGGAGGACGGCCTGCGCGCCCCCGCCGAGAGCGGGGACGTACGGGTCTGGCCGTGCGGGCGCGTGCAGGCGGTCCTGGAGTTCCACTCCCCGGAAGGTGTGGACGTGGTCCAGTTCGACGTGAAGTCGCTGACCCGGTTCCTGCTGCGCACCTACACGGCCGAGCCCGTCCGGAACTGATCAGCCCAGCTTCAGCAGGGTGGCGACGATCGGCCCGGCCGTGTCGCCGCCGTGGCCGCCCGCCTGCACCACACCGGCCGAGGCGAGGTCGCCGCGGTAGGCGGTGAACCAGCCGTTGGGCTTCTTCTGGTTGTCGACCTCGGCCGAACCGGTCTTGGCGCCGTAGTCCGGGCCCAGCCCGGACATCGCCTCGGCCGCCGTGCCGTACGCGGCGGTGAAGTTCATCAGCTCGCGGAGCTGGCCCAGTGTCTTCGGGGACATCGTGCGGGACGCCGTCGCCAGCGTGCGGTGGTCCACGGACGGGGCGACCAGGTAGGGCTGGTGGAAGGTGCCGGTCTTCACGGTCGCCGCCACCGAGGCCATGTTCAGCGGGTTCATCCGCACCCCGCCCTGCCCGATCAGCGAGGCCGCCATCTGCGCCGCCGACTGCACCGGCACCGAGCCGTCCAGCGTGGGCACGCCGACCGACCAGTTGTTCATGGAGAGTCCGAAGACCTGCTGGGCCTGCTTGGTCAGGTCGTCGTTCTTCAGCTTCTTCGCCTGGCTGATGAAGGCGGTGTTGCAGGAGCGGGCGAAGCTCGCCTTGAAGGTGCCGTTCTTGATCTCGAAGTCGTCGTCGTTGTGGAACTTCCAGCCGCCGAAGGTGAAGGTCTTCGGGCAGGGGTGCTCCTTGTCCGCCTCCGCCAGGCCCTTCTCGATCAGCAGCGAGGAGGTGATCACCTTCATGGTGGAGCCGGGGGCCAGCGAGCCCTGGAAGCCGATGTTGAAGCCGTGGCCGCTGTTGGCGACCGCGAGGATCTCACCGGTCGAGGCGCGCAGCGCCACCACCGACGCCTGCTCCCGCTTGGCCACCTGCTGCTCGGCCGCCGCCTGGAACTTCGGGTCCAGCGTGGTCTTCACCGTGCCCGGTGTGCCCTCGCTCAGCTCCACCAGCGTCTTGTCCGACAGCCCGGCCTTCTCCGACGCCTTGCCGCGCACCACGCGCAGCTCCACGCCCGCCTTGCCGCCGGCCGTCTTGCCGTACTTCTCCCGCAGCCCGTCCAGCACCGAGCCCAGCGAGGGGTAGGCGGTCACCGTCAGCTCGCCGCCGGTGCGGTCGAGCGCCTTGACCGGCGGGGTGCCGGACGCGCCGGTGACCAGCGTGTCGCCGTCCTTCAGCTCCGGGTGCACCACGGCGGGCCGCCAGCCGACCAGCGCCGCGCCGTCGCTCGCCCGCCGCACCACGGTCAGCGAACTCGTGTACGCCAGCGGCTTGCTGACGCCCTGGTACGAGACGGTCGCGTGGACGTCGAACGGCACCTTCGCGCCGGCCGCCCGGCCCGCGGTGAGGGTGACGTCCTTCAGGCGGGCGTCCTTGGCGTAGCCGGTGAGCAGGGCGGTGGCCGCCTTGGCGTCGTCCGTGGCGGCGGCCGCCTCCGTGACATGGCCCTGCTGCCAGGCGGTCAGGAAGCGGGTGGCGACCGTCTTGACCTCCAGCGCGCTGGGCGGCCCGGTCTTCACGCTCTTGTGGTCGGACAGCGTGGACGCCTCCTCGGCGGACGCCCCGCCGCCGTACAGCGCGTAGAGGCCGAACCCGGCGCCGCCGACGACGAGGGCGATCATGCCGCCGAGTACGGCGGGTTTCCTCTTCGGCCGTTCGGCGGCACGCCTTCTCTTGCCCACAGTCCCAAGTCCTCCGCGCTCTCCCCGGGGTCCCCGCAGCCCTCACACGTCCCCAACGACCTCAACAGCCTAGAGTCCTCCCGGACGCGGCCGATCTCAGCCCGCACTCCGTAGCACTCTTGCGACAATCGGACCGGCGGCGTCGATGCCATGCCCGCCGTCCTCCGTCATCGCGGCCGCCGCGATGTCGTCCCGGTATCCGGTGAACCAACTGTTGGACCGTGACTGCCCGTCGACCTCCGCCGAACCGGTCTTCGCGCCCACGTCCCCCCGCAGCCCGGCCATCACGCCCGCCGCGGTGCCGCTGCGCGCGGTGCGGTTCATCATCTCCCGCAACTGCTGGGACGTGCCCGGCGCCAGCCCGCGCGCGGTCGCGGCCTGGCGGCCGTCCAGGCTCAGCGGGACGATCACCGGCTGCCGGAAGGTGCCGGTCTTCGCGGTCGCCGTGACCGACGCCATGTTCAGCGGGCTCATCTGGACCTGGCCCTGCCCGATCAGCCCGGCCGCCTTGTCGGGGCCGTCCGGCGCGGGCACCCGGCCGTCGAAGGAGGGCACGCCCACCTTCCAGTCGTTCCGTCCGATGCCGAACCGCTGCGCGGCCTCCGTGGTCAGGGAGTCCGCCTTGACCTCGTCCGCGAACTTCACGAACGCCGTGTTGCAGGAGCGGGCGAAGCTCTCGGAGAGGGTGGCGTTCTCGTTCGGCTCGAGATCGGTGAGGTTGGTGAAGGTCTGGCTCTGCCACACGGCCGACGGCGGGCAGGGCGCCGGGCCGCTCGCCGAGGTGAGGCCGGAGTCGATGAGGGTCGCGGCGCTGATGATCTTCATGGTGGAGCCGGGCGCCAGCTCGCCGAGGAAGGCCGCGTTGAAGCCGTCGTCGCGGTGGTTGGCGAAGGCCAGGATCTCGCCGGTGCTGGGCTTCACGGCCGCCACCGAGGAGTTGGTGTAGTCGGTCACCGCCGCCTCGGCCGCCGCCTGGGCGCTCGCGCTGAGCGTGGTGCGCAGCTTGCCCGGCTTGCCCTTGACCAGGGTCATCAGCGTGGTGTCGGCGGCGCCGCTGCCGTCGTGCCGGACCACCAGCTCGACCCCGGCCCGGCCGCCCGACCTGGCGCCGTACCGCTTGCGCAGCTCGTCCAGGACCGGGCCGAGGGAGGGGTACTTCTCCTGGGTCAGCACCTGGCCGTCGCGGTCCACGGCGTCGACCTGCGGGGTGGCGGACTCCTCGACGGTCAGCGAGTCGCCCTTCGCCAGCTTCGGGTGCACCAGCGCGGGGTCCCAGTCGACCAGCGGGCGGTGCGAGTTGACCCCGCGTACCACGCTCAGCCTGCTCGCGTACGCCAGCGGCCGGGACTCCTCCCCGTACGACACCGTCGCCCGCACCCGGAACGGCACGGTCTCCCCGGTCGCCTTGCCGGGGGTGATGTGCACGCCGGTGATGTGCGCGTCCGAGCCGTACGCGGTCAGCAGTGACTCGGCCTCCTCGGGGAAGTTGGTGAGGTTCGCCGCCTCCTGGGGCCGGCCCTTCTCCCAGGCGGCGAAGAACTTCGCGGTGGTCTGCTCGACCTCCTCGCGGCTGGGCGGCCCGGTCGGTATGGCCTTGGTGCCGCCGGTCGCGGTGGTGTTCAGCGCGGAGGCGATGTTGTACATGCCGTACCCGGCCCCGCCCAGCATCGTCACGCACACGCCGCTGATGACCGCGACTCTGACTCCCTTGCCCTTCGACGTGCCCATGAAGCGATTCCTCCCCGTGAAGTCCCCGTGATGCACCGGCTTCCTGAACGCGTTCAAAAGTTGGTGCGGACGGAACTGTATGTGCTCCACAGGCAGTTGGGGCGGACGTTTCCGAGACTTGTCCGAACGGAGACGTTGAACGGCGGACGCACGAGGGGCGGGTCCGGGCGACGTGCGTTGCGCCCGGACCCGCCCCGTCCCCGCGCGTCCGCCCGGCTCCGGGGTGCGTGACCGGAGCCGGACCCCACACGTACGGGGACCGTGACGGAGGCTCTCCCCCTGGGGCCTCCGGGAGAGAGAAAACCCCAACCGCCCCCACCCGCTCAACCGCTCCGCCCCCACCCCGGATGGTGGTTCGCCCCCATTTGCCGGTGGCGGCCACGGTGGCGTTCGACTGGCGCGTTCCCCTGGCGCTTCCCAAACCCCCAGGCAGCGCCCCTGAGGGGGTGGCGAAACCTGGCGTGTCCCGCAGCTAGACCCAGGTGTCCAGCCACATCCGGCCCCGCCAGGAGGCGATGGGGATGGCCTGGCCGGTGTAGAGGGGCCAGAAGTAGATGAAGTTCCAGGCGATCAGGAGGACCAGGACGCCGGCGGCGGTGGCGCCGACCACGCGGCGGGTGTCGGTGGAGTTCGGGGGGCCGATGATCGCGCCGACCAGCATGGCGACGGCCAGGCAGAGGAAGGGGACGAAGACGACCGCGTAGAAGAGGAAGATCGTGCGCTCCTGGTACATGAACCAGGGGAGGTATCCGGCCGCGACGCCGCAGGCGATGGCGCCCGCCCGCCAGTCGCGGCGGAAGGCCCAGCGCCACAGGACGTAGAGGATCGCCGCGCAGCCGGCCCACCAGAGCATGGGGGTGCCGAGGGCCAGGACCTCGCGGGCGCACTTGTCGGTGGTGCCGATCGGGCAGCCGGCGGAGCCGGGGCCGGGGGACTCGTAGAAGAACGAGACCGGGCGGCCCAGCACGATCCAGCTCCACGGGTTGGACTGGTAGGTGTGCGGGGACGACAGGTGGACGTGGAAGCTGTAGACCTCGTGCTCGTAGTGCCACAGGCTGCGCAGCCAGTCCGGCAGGAAGGTCCAGGAGCCGCCCCGGCCGTCGGTCGCGGCCCAGTTGCGGAAGTAGCCGCCGGTGCCGTCGGTGGGGGAGAGGATCCAGCCGATCCAGGAGGCGACGTACACCGCGATCGCCACCGGCACCGTCGCCAGGAACGCGAACCCGGTGTCGTACTTCAGCACCGCCTCGTACGGGTGCCGGGCACCCGCCACCTTGCGGGCGCCCACGTCCCACAGCACGGCCATCAGGCAGAACGCGGCCAGGATGTACAGACCGTTCCACTTGGTGCCGAAGGCCAGGCCCAGCATCACGCCGGCGCCCCAGCGCCAGGGGCGCAGGCCGAAGCGGAAGGTGTCGCCGATCCGGGCGTCCGGGCGGGCGATGCCGTCCGGGCCGACCGGGAGCGCGGCGGCGAGTCTCTCCCGCGCCCGGTCCCGGTCCACCACCAGGCAGCCGAAGGCGGCGACCACGAAGAACATCAGCACGCCGTCCAGCAGCGCGGTCCGGCTCATCACGAAGTGCAGGCCGTCCACCGCCATCAGCCCGCCCGCCAGGCAGCCGAGGAAGGTCGAGCGGAACATCCGGCGGCCGATCCGGCACAGCAGCAGCACGCTCAGCGTGCCGAGCAGCGCGGTCATGAACCGCCAGCCGAACGGGTCGAACCCGAAGACCAGCTCACCGAGGCCGATCACGTACTTGCCGACCGGCGGGTGCACCACGTACGCCGCGTCCGTGGGGACGGCGAGGTGGCCGTGGGTGGCGAGGACCGCGTCGTTGGCGTTCTTGTCCCAGTTGACCTCGAAGCCGCGGTGGACGAGCGCCCAGGCGTCCTTGGCGTAGTACGTCTCGTCGAATATCACCGCGCGCGGGCTGCCCAGGTGCCAGAACCGCAGCAGGCCCGCGAGCAGCGTCACCAGCAGCGGCCCGCCCCAGCCCGACCAGCGGGTGATCCGGTCCGCCAGGTGCGGCGGGCAGCCCAGCACCTGCCACACCCTCGGCGAGGGCTGCGCGTAGGGCGGCACGAGCCGGTCCCGTACGTCGGCCGCGGGGGCGCCCGCGGGAGGTACGTAGCCGAATCGGCGCAGCCGCCGCTGCCAGGAGGGCCGCTCGTCGTCGGGCGGCGCCTGGCCCTGCCGGAGGTCCGTGGAGGACGCGGTACTGGTCACCGCGCCATGGTAGGGAAACGTGCCGTGTGAGTCCCGTGCAAGCGCGGTACCGATTGGGACGCGATCGTTTTCCGTGCCGCCCGGCGCCCCTGGGAGGATGGTCCCGTGACTGGAACCCTTGTCCTCGCAGGTACCCCCATCGGCGACGTCGCGGACGCCCCGCCCCGGCTGTCCAAGGAGCTGGCGGAGGCCGACGTGATCGCCGCCGAGGACACCCGGCGGCTGCGCCGCCTCACCCAGGCCCTCGGGGTGATGCCGGGCGGCCGGGTGGTCTCGTACTTCGAGGGCAACGAGTCCGCGCGCACCCCCGAGCTGGTGGAGGAGCTGCGCGGGGGCGCCCGTGTGCTCCTCGTCACGGACGCGGGGATGCCGTCGGTCTCCGACCCCGGCTACCGGCTGGTCGCGGCCGCCGTCGAGCACGACATCAAGGTCACCGCCGTGCCGGGGCCGTCCGCCGTGCTCACCGCGCTCGCGCTGTCCGGGCTGCCGGTGGACCGGTTCTGCTTCGAGGGGTTCCTGCCGCGCAAGGGCGGCGAGCGGCTGTCCCGGCTGCGCGAGGTCGCCGGTGAGCGGCGCACCCTCGTCTACTTCGAGGCCCCGCACCGGCTCGACGACACCCTCGCCGCGATGGCCGAGGTCTTCGGCGCCGACCGCCGGGCCGCCGTCTGCCGCGAGCTGACCAAGACGTACGAGGAGGTCAAGCGCGGTCCCCTCGCGGACCTGGCCGCCTGGGCCGCCGAGGGCGTACGCGGCGAGATCACCGTCGTGGTCGAGGGCGCCCCCGACTCCGGCCCCGAGGAACTCGACGCCGACGAACTCGTCCGCCGCGTCCGCATCCGCGAGGACGCCGGCGAACGCCGCAAGGAGGCCATCGCCGCGGTCGCCACCGAGGCGGGCCTCCCCAAGCGCGTGGTCTTCGACGCGGTGGTCGCGGCGAAGCGCTCGGGGGACTGAGGGGGCTCCTCCAGCCGGAGCCCCGCGCCTGCTGGGCAGCGCGTATGCCGGAGTGCGCCCCATGGGTGGGCAAACGGGGGGTCGGGTGGGCAAAGGGAACGGGCCCTGAGCGGAGCGGTTTGGCAAGGAACGTCCAAGGGGCGTCCAACAGTCGACAGGTCGCGTGCGTTCGGGGCGGGGCGGGCGTCCACTGGCCGAAGGGGCGGGAACCGTCCCCCGCCTCCGTACCGGGGGCGCCAGTGGACCGCAGGAGCTGGGCATGAGTGAGGTCGCCGGGCAGATCGCCGCCGTTCACGAGTCGTACGCGTTCGCCTGCATGCGCTGCGGGCACGGCTGGGAGCAGTCGTACGCGATAGAGCACCACACCGACACCGAGGGCCATGAGTGCGTCCGGTACGTGGTCGAGGGCACCGTCGTGCCGTCCCCGCTGAGCCGGCCGGTGTGCCAGAACTGCGACGGGCACGTCGTACGGATCATGCGCGCGGGACAGGTGTCCTCCGTACGCACCCCGCGCCCCGAGCCGGAGGCCCACCACTGGCACCTCTCCGACCTGCTGCATCCCTTCCAGCGCCGGGCGAGCTAGCGGGGCCCTTTCGTAGGATCGGAGCATGCCTGCGAACGCCAGCGACAAGAACGCGCCGCCCCCGCTCCCCGCGCCCCTCGGCGTCGAGGTGGCCGACTCCCACACCCACCTCGACATGCAGTCCGGCACCGTCGAGGAGGGGCTGGCGAAGGCCGCGTCGGTCGGCGTGACGACGGTCGTGCAGGTCGGCTGCGACCTGGCGGGCTCCCGCTGGGCCGCCGAGACGGCCGCCGCGCACGACCGCGTCCACGCGACGGTCGCCCTGCACCCGAACGAGGCGCCGCGCATCGTGCACGGCGACCCCGACGGCTGGTCCCGCCAAGGTCCCCGCGTGCCGGGCGGGGACGCCGCGCTGGACGAGGCGCTCGCCGAGATCGACCGGCTCGCCGCGCTCCCGCAGGTCAAGGGCGTCGGCGAGACCGGCCTCGACTTCTTCCGCACCGGCCCCGAGGGCAAGGAGGCGCAGGAGCGGTCCTTCCGCGCCCACATCGAGATCGCCAAGCGGCACGGCAAGACCCTGGTCATCCACGACCGCGACGCCCACGCCGACGTGCTGCGCGTGCTGAAGGAGGAGGGCGCCCCCGAGCGCACCGTCTTCCACTGCTACTCCGGCGACGCCGACATGGCCGAGATCTGCGCCCGCGAGGGCTACTACATGTCCTTCGCCGGCAACGTCACCTTCAAGAACGCCCAGAACCTCCGGGACGCCCTGGCCGTGGCCCCGCTGGAGCTGGTCCTGGTCGAGACCGACGCCCCCTTCCTCACCCCGGCGCCCTACCGCGGCCGCCCCAACGCCCCGTACCTGATCCCGGTCACCGTGCGCGCCATGGCCGCCGTACGCGGCACCGACGAGGACACCCTCGCCGCCGCCCTCGGCGCCAACACCGCGCGCGCCTTCGGGTACTGAGGCCGCACTGAGGCGCCAGTTCGAGGTGTGACCCTGAGTGGTCGCGTCGCTTTGGAGAGTGACGCCCGCTCCGCTAGGTTCTGGGGGCCCGATCGGCCAACGCCCCCTGGAGCGTGTCGGCGTGACCCAGCAGTACGAGCGGTACGGCCCCCACGGCACCCTCGGCGACGAACCGGCCGTGCCGTCGGTGCACAGCGCGCTGACCCTGCCGTACGGCGTGGCCGGCGACACCTACCGGCCCGCCTACGAGGCCGTACCCCCGCCCCGCGAGGCGCCGGAGGGACCGAGGCCGGCGGGACGCAGACGCCGGGCCGCCGCGCGGCCCGAGTCCCCGGTGCGCCGGCTGCTGCCCCAGGCACTCGTCGTCGCCTTCCTCGCCGGGGGCACCGCCGCCTTCGTCGCCGAGGACAAGGCGGTCGAGCTGACCGTCGACGGACACCCCCGCACCCTGCACACCTTCGCCGACGACGTCACCGGCCTCCTCGCCGACGAGGGCGTCCGCGTCGGCCGGCACGACGTCGTCGCGCCCGCTCCCGGCACCCCGCTCACCGACGGCGACGAGATCGCCGTACGCCACGGCCGCCCGGTCCGGCTCACCATCGACGGCGAGCGCCGCGTGGTGTGGACCACCGCCGACACGGTCGACGGCGCGCTCAGGCAGCTCGGGGTGCGGGCGGAGGGCGCCTACCTGTCCGCGTCCCGCTCGCTGCCCATCGGCCGCGCCGGGCTCGCCCTGGACGTCCGTACCGAGCGCAGCGTCACCGTCATGGCGGACGGCCGCACCCGCACCCTGCGCACCAACGCGGCCACCGTCGCCGAGGCCCTGCGCGAGGCCGGGATCACCCTGCACGGCGAGGACACCACCTCCGTGCCCGGCACCTCCTTCCCGCGCGACGGGCAGACCGTCACCGTGCTGCGGATCACCGGCACCCACGAGACACGCGACGAGGAGATCCCGTACGCCGTGCGCCGCACCGAGGACCCCACGCTGCTCAAGGGCACCGAGGTCGTCGACCAGGCCGGGCGGCCGGGGCTGCGCCGCACCACCTACCTGCTGCGCACCGTCAACGGCGTCCGGCAGCGCCCCCGCCGCGAGCGCTCCGAGGTGGTCCGCGAGCCGCGCCGGCAGCTCGTCCGGGTCGGCACCAAGGCCCGCCCGGCCACCGCCTCGGGCGCCGACAGCCTCAACTGGCACGCGCTCGCCGTCTGCGAGTCCGGCGGGCGGGCGAACGCCGTCGATCCCTCCGGCACCTACGGCGGCCTCTACCAGTTCGACACCGCCACCTGGCACGGCCTCGGCGGCAGCGGACGCCCCCAGGACGCGCCGCCCGAGGAGCAGACCCGGCGCGCCAAGACCCTGTACCTGCGGCACGGCACCTCGCCCTGGCCGCACTGCGGAGCACGCCTGCGCGGCTGAGGCGGGCGTCGGCGCCCGTGCCGCCCCGTACCCTTGTCCCGTGAGCAGCCCCACCCCCGACGCCCTCCTCGGCCCCGCCGACATCCGCGAACTGGCGGCCGTGCTCGGCGTACGGCCGACCAAGCAGCGCGGCCAGAACTTCGTGATCGACGCCAACACGGTCCGCCGCATCGTGCGCACCGCCGGGGTGCGCCCCGACGACGTGGTGGTGGAGGTCGGGCCGGGACTCGGCTCCCTCACCCTGGCCCTGCTGGAGGCGGCCGACCGGGTCACCGCCGTCGAGATCGACGACGTGCTGGCCGCCGCGCTGCCCGCGACCGTCGCCGCCCGGATGCCCGACCGCGCCGACCGGTTCGCGCTGGTGCACTCCGACGCGATGGTCGTCGACGAACTGCCCGGCCCGCCGCCGACCGCGCTCGTCGCCAACCTGCCCTACAACGTCGCCGTCCCCGTGCTGCTGCACATGCTCGCCACCTTCCCGAGCATCGAGCGCACCCTGGTGATGGTCCAGTCCGAGGTCGCCGACCGGCTCGCCGCCGCGCCCGGCTCCAAGGTGTACGGCGTGCCCTCGGTCAAGGCCAACTGGTACGCCGAGGTCAAGCGGGCCGGGGCGATCGGGCGGAACGTGTTCTGGCCGGCGCCGAACGTGGACAGTGGCCTGGTCTCGCTGGTCCGGCGGACCGAGCCGGTCAAGACGTCGGCCACCCGGGCGGAGGTCTTCGCCGTGGTCGACGCCGCCTTCGCCCAGCGCCGCAAGACCCTGCGTGCCGCACTCGCCGGCTGGGCCGGGTCGGCCGCCGCCGCCGAGGCCGCGCTGGTCGCCGCCGGGGTCTCCCCGCAGGCGCGCGGCGAGGCGCTGACGGTCGAGGAGTTCGCAGCGATCGCCGAGCACAAGGGAGCGGGCGCGTGAGCGTCACGGTACGGGTCCCCGCCAAGGTAAACGTCCAGCTCGGCGTGGGCGCGGCCCGCCCCGACGGCTTCCACGACCTGGCCAACGTCTTCCTCGCGGTCGGCCTCTACGACGAGGTCACCGTGACCCCGGCCGACGAACTCCGGGTCACCTGCTCCGGCCCGGACGCCGCGTCGGTCCCCCTGGACCGCACCAACCTCGCCGCCCGCGCCGCGCTCGCGCTGGCGGAGCGCCGGGGCGTCGAGCCCTCGGTCCACATCCACATCGCCAAGGACATCCCGGTCGCGGGCGGCATGGCCGGCGGCAGCGCCGACGGCGCGGGCGCGCTGGTGGCCTGCGACGCGCTGTGGGGTACGGATGCCTCGCGCGCCGAACTCCTCGACATCTGCGCCGAGCTGGGCAGCGACGTCCCGTTCAGCCTGGTCGGCGGCGCCGCGCTGGGCACCGGCCGGGGCGAGAAGCTGACCCCGCTGGAGGTCGGCGGCACCTTCCACTGGGTGTTCTCGATGGCCGGGCGCGGCCTGTCGACCCCGGCGGTGTTCCGCGAGTTCGACCGCCTGACCGAGGGCCACGACATCCCGGCCCCGGAGGCCGACCCGTCCGTGCTGACGGCCCTGGCGAAGGGCGACCCGGAAGCCCTGGCAACAGCCCTCACCAACGACCTCCAGCCCGCCGCCCTCTCCCTCTACCCGGAGCTGGCAGCCACGCTCGCCGCAGGCCGCCAGGCAGGCGCCCTGGCCGCCCTGGTCTCCGGCTCGGGTCCCACGACCGCCTTCCTGTGCCGCGACGCGGACGCCGCGGCACAGGTGACGCAGGCCCTCCGCGACTCCGGCACCTGTCGCACCACCCGCACGGCAGCGGGGCCGGTGCCGGGGGCAACGGTTCTCTGACCTTCAGAGGCGGTCGATCGCGGTCAGGTCGATGTCGATGTCGTAGGGCTTCGCGACACTGATCCGGTCGCGGTGCATGCCCATGTGCACGTATGCCGCGGTGAGCGGATCGAGTTCGTAGACGTGGATGATGGGCCGTCCGGTGGTTCCGTTCTCCTCGACGCGCCAGAAGTTCGGAATGCCGGCGGTGGCGTACTTCTGCGGCTTGGTCGTACGGTCGCGGGACTCCGAGTCCGGGGAGACGACCTCGACGGCGAGAAGAACGTCGTTGGCCTGGTAGCTGGTCTGGCTCGGTCCGGTGATCGCACCGGCTCGCAGCACGCTGACGTCGGGTTCGGGTCCGTTGTGCTTGTCGAGGATCACGGTCATCGCCCGGCTGACCTTGAATTCCCCTGGCAGGCTGCCGCGCAGGCTGCTGACCAGCAGGTCAATCACATTGGCGTGGAAACGCCGCTGCGGACTCACGAAAACCAGGCTCCCGTCGATCAACTCTGTGTGCGGCGGGAGATTGGGCAGCGTGAACAGGTCATCCACGGTGTAGCCGTCCTGGGGCGGCACCGGCCACTCGACCTGGTGCTCGGCGGACTCGGCGGTCATTGTGCCTCCCATGAACGGAGATCCTGCTGCCTGCCCTCCACGGTAGCGGCCGTACCCCGACCCCGTCATCACAAAGGGTGACCGACACCTCGCGCTCCGCTCCCGCACCGCAGGGCCTACGCTTGAAGGCTGATCCATCCCCCTGCGCAGGAGTGAAATGGCCGTCAACCTGGTCAATGTCGAGAACGTCAGCAAGGTCTATGGCACGCGGGCCCTGCTGGACGGCGTCTCGCTCGGTGTGTCGGAAGGGGACCGGATCGGGGTCGTCGGGCGCAACGGCGACGGCAAGACCACCCTCATCCGGATGCTCGCCAAGGTCGAGGAGGCCGACAGCGGGCGGGTCACGCACTCCGGGGGGCTGCGGAGCGGGGTGCTGACGCAGCACGACTCGCTCGACCCCGAGGCCACCGTCCGGCACGAGGTCATCGGTGATCTGGCCGACCACGAGTGGGCGGGCAACTCCAAGGTCAGGGACGTACTGACCGGCCTGTTCGGCGGGCTCGACCTGGCCGGCTTCCCCAAGGGGCTGGACACCGTCATCGGCCCGCTCTCCGGCGGTGAGCGTCGGCGCATCGCGCTCGCCAAGCTGCTGATCGAGGAGCAGGACCTCCTCGTCCTGGACGAGCCCACCAACCACCTCGACGTCGAGGGCATCGCCTGGCTCGCCCGGCACCTGCGCGAGCGCCGCTCCGCCCTGGTCTGCGTCACCCACGACCGCTGGTTCCTGGACCAGGTCTGCACCCGCATGTGGGACGTCCAGCGCGGCACGGTCTACGAGTACGAGGGCGGCTACTCCGACTACGTCTTCGCCCGTGCCGAGCGCGAGCGCATCGCCGCCACCGAGGAGACCAAGCGGCAGAACCTCGTCCGCAAGGAGCTGGCCTGGCTGCGCCGGGGCGCCCCCGCCCGCACCTCCAAGCCCCGCTTCCGCGTCGAGGCGGCCAACGAGCTGATCAAGGACGTGCCGCCGCCCCGCGACAGCAGCGAGCTGATGAAGTTCGCCTCCTCCCGGCTCGGCAAGACGGTCTTCGACCTGGAGGACGTCAGCGTCACCGCCGGCCCCAAGGAACTGCTCAAGCACGTCACCTGGCAGCTCGGCCCCGGCGACCGCATCGGCCTGGTAGGTGTCAACGGCGCCGGCAAGACCTCCCTGCTGCGGGCCATGGCCGAGGCCGCCCGCTCCGGCGGCGAGGAGCAGCCCGCGGGCGGCCGGGTCAACGTCGGCAGGACCGTCAAGCTCGCCTACCTCTCCCAGGAGGTCGCCGAACTCGACCCCGACTGGCGGGTGCTGGAGGCCGTGCAGCGGGTCCGCGAGCGCGTCGACCTCGGCAAGGGCCGCGAGATGACGGCGGGCCAGCTCTGCGAGACGTTCGGCTTCACCAAGGAGAAGCAGTGGACGCCGGTCGGTGACCTCTCCGGCGGTGAGCGCCGCAGGCTCCAGTTGCTGCGCCTGCTCATGGACGAGCCCAACGTCCTCTTCCTCGACGAGCCCACCAACGACCTGGACATCGAGACCCTGACCCAGTTGGAGGACGTCCTCGACGGCTGGCCCGGCTCGATGGTCGTCATCTCCCACGACCGGTTCTTCGTCGAGCGCACCACCGACAAGGTGTACGCACTCCTCGGCGACGGCGCCCTGCGCATGCTGCCGCGCGGCATCGACGAGTACCTGGAGCGCCGGCTGCGCATGGAGGAGGCCGTCGCCCAGCGCTCGGCCGCCGCCGCGCCCGCCCCGGCCACCACGGAGCGGAGCGCCGCGGACCAGCGGGCCGCGAAGAAGGAACTCCAGAAGATCGAGCGGCAGTTGGACAAGATCTCCGACAAGGAGTCCAAGCTGCACACTCGGATCGCGGACCACGCCACGGACTTCGCCAAGGTCGCCGAACTCGACGCCGAACTGCGCGAACTCGTCGGCGAGCGCGAGGAACTGGAGCTGCGCTGGCTGGAGCTGGCGGAGGACGCGTAGCGCGTACGGCGGAATCCGGCCATACCGGCGGGTCCGTAACGGCCGCATCACGGGGTGGTTCGTCCTTGGGCACAGGGGCTCTCACGGGTCCCTGTGCCGTCGGTGGTCGGTGATAGAAAGACCCTTCGTAGGCTAAAAATCAGTGAACGAGGGGGAGCAGCGCTGATGAGCCAGCCGCCGCCCGGTCAGCCGCCGCACGGCGGTTTCGGCCCGCCGCAGAATCAGCCACCGCAGGGTCAGCCGCCGCAGGGGGGCTTCGATGCTCCACAGCAGCCGCCGCCCCAGGGCGGGTTCGGCGCTCCACAGCAGCCGCCGCAGCAGCCCGGTTACGGCTATCCCCAGCAGCCCCCGCCGCAGCCCGGCTACGGCTACCCTCAGCAGCCCCCCGGCCCGTACGCGCAGCCCGGCCCCTACGGGCAGGCTCCCGGTCCCTACGGACCCCCGCCCGGCGCCCCCTACGGGACGTACCCGCACCCCGGCGCCCCAGGCGAGCCGCCCGGCGGCAAGAAGCGCACCGCGCTGATAGCCGGGGCGGTGGCCGTCGCGCTGCTGCTCGTCGGCGGCACCGTGTACGCGGTCACCGGCGGAGGCGGGGACGACGACAAGCCCGTCGCCCACCCCAGCGGCGACACCCGGCACTCCGCCACCGCGTCCCCTTCCGCCGACACCGGCGACGGCAAGGGCGACGGCCGCGCGGACGCCGAGGACCTCAACGCGGGCCGCAAGCCCGGCGAGGCGAAGGTCCTCTGGTACAAGTCCGCCCCCGACGCCCCCGGCAACGGCGCGGACGCGCCCGGCCTCTGGGTCACCGGCAGGACCGCGGTGAAGGCCGCGTACAAGGAGGTCGTCGGCTTCCGCGTCGCGGACGGCACCCCCGCCTGGGCGCCGATCGCCCTGCCGCACGAGGTCTGCGCGGTCACCAAGCGCGCCGACGCCGACGGCAAGATCGTCGTCGCCTACATGAACGGCACCACCGACCGCGCCAAGTGCAACCAGCTCCAGCAGATCGACCTGGACACCGGCAAGAAGGGCTGGCACGCCCAAGTCGCCGACGGCACCGGCCTGTTCGACAGCACCCGCAGCATCGAGCTGACCCTCGCCGGCAAGACCCTGATGGTCGGCCGCGACATGTCGGGCACCGCGTACGACGCGGCCACCGGCAAGAAGCTGTACGACCTCAAGAAGTACGGCACGGACTGCTACCCGGCCGGGTACGCCGGTGACACCGGGCGCCTGGTCCAGGTGGCCTCCTGCGGTGCGGGCGGTGCCAAGGAGCGCGACGAGATCCGCGAACTCGACCCGGCCACGGGCAAGGCGAAGTGGACCCGGGCCGTCACCAAGGGCTGGCGGGCCGAGCGCGTCTTCTCCGTGAACCCGCTGGTGGTCTACCTGACCAACCGCGACAAGAAGGCGTGGAACATCTCCACCCTGGACAGCGGCGGCCGCTTCACCTCCGAGGTCAAGGTCGACAAGAAGTTCGCCCCCGGCTGCGGCTGGAGCTCGCTCTCCCGCGGCCTGCAGAACTGCCAGGCCGTCGCGGTGGACGCCAAGACCCTCTATCTGCCCACCGAGTCCACCACCGGTGCGAACGAGATCGTCGCCATCGGCCTCGCCGACGGCAAGGAGAAGTGGCGGGTCAAGTCCCCCGTCGCCCGCTCGATGGTCCCGGTCGGACTCCAGGGCGGCAACCTGATCGCCTACGCCGACGCGGCCTACACCCAGGGCGGCCGGGTGCTGTCCGTCCCGACCGGCTCCGGCGCGCACCGGCCCACCACGCTGCTCCAGAACCCGGACGGCGCGGCGCAGATCGAGAACGGCTTCTTCGACGCCACCACCGTCTGGTCCGGCGGCCGCTTCTTCATCGCCACCAACCGGCTGAGCGGCCAGGACGACTCCGAGGAGAAGCTGATGATGGCCTACGGCAAGTAGCCCTCCCCCTTCTCCCCGCCGCGCCCGCCGTCCCCACCAGCCGCTTCGAGGTACCCCACGATGACCGACCAGCCGCCCTCCGGCCCGCCCCAGGACCAGCCGCCCACCCCGCCGACGCCGCCCGTCCCGCCGGCCAATCCCCAGCCCACGTACGGCTACCCGCAGGCACCCCCGCCGCAGCCGCAGCCCGGCTACGGCTACCCGGCCCAGCCGCAGCAGCCGGGCTACGGCTACCCCGCCCAGCCGCCCACGGTCGTGGCGGGCGGTGACATCCGCGCCAGGGAGAACCGCGCCATCGCGCTGATCGTCCTCGCGGCCGTCGTCGCCATCGGACTGATCATCGGCTCCGGCGTCTGGTACTCCCGTTCCTCCGACGGAGGTGGCGGCGGCACGCGCGCCGGGGGCGACAAGAACGGCACCGGCACCGCGACCGGTGGCAGGGAGCAGGTGCCGGACAACCCCGCCGCCGACGTCCTGTTCAAGGTCCCGCAGCCCAAGACCGAGGAGAACGTCGTCAGCACGCCGGGCTCCTGGCTGAGCACCGGCGTCTACGCCAAGAGCGGCATCGCCGAGATCACCGGCTACGACCCGGCCGACGGCCACAAGAAGTGGACGCTCAAGTTCCCCGGCCCGGTCTGCGCGGCCACCGACCACGTCACCGCTGACGGCCGCACCGGCATCGTCTACCAGCCCTCGATGCCGACCAAGACCAACCGCCCCGGCTGTACCCAGGTCGCGGGGATCGACGTGCGGGCCGGCACCAAGCTGTGGACCAAGTCGGTCGGCACGGGTGAGTTCGCCACCCAGTTCCAGAACGTCACCGTCGCCGGGAAGACCGTCGCGGTCGGCGGCTACAGCGGCGGCGCGGCCTACGACATCGGCACCGGCAAGGTGCTCTGGCAGCCCAAGCCCGGCGACGACTGCGACGACGTCGGCTACGGCGGCGGCACCAAGCTGGTCGCGGTGCGCAAGTGCGGTGCGTACGGCAACCGCACCCTCAGCATCCAGAACGTCGATCCCACCTCGGGCAAGGTGATCTCCGAGTACAAGATGGGCGCCGGCATCGAGTACGCGGGCATCGTCTCCACCGACCCGCTGGTGGTCGGCGCGGACGCCGGGCACAGCGCGAGCGGCGGCAGCGGTGTCTCGGACTACTTCTCCATCGACAACCGCACCGGCAGGCTGCTGGCCCGTATCCCGGTGTCGGGCGACACCTACAACGGCGAGTGCGACACCATCACCCGCGTCGAGGAGTGCAAGGGCGTCGCCGCGGGCGAGGGCAAGCTGTACCTGGCGACCAAGGAGCACAGCGGCGGCGGCAAGAGCAAGCTCAGCCGCACCAACGAGGTCGTCGCCTTCGACCTCGCCACCGGCAAGCAGACCGGCCAGCGGGCCGCGGCCGGCGAGGACTACACGCTCTTCCCGCTCCGCATGGACGGCGGCAACCTGATCGCGTACAAGAACCCGCCGTACGACAAGGGCGGCCAGGTCGTCAGCATCGACGGTGCGAGCTTCAAGTCCACGACGCTGATGGAGCTGCCCGCCGACCAGGCCGACCGTGCCCTGCAGACCGGTCTCCAGCCCGCCTACTCGGAGTACCGGTACAGCCAGGGCAAGCTGTTCATGGCGGCGCCCAACGCGGCCAAGCCGATCGGGAGCTTCGACAAGGACAAGAACTGCGTGGTCGCCTTCGGCACCCGCGACTGAGCGAAGCCCGCACGGCAGGCGCCCCGAGCGTGTAACTTCCGGGACAAGGGGACTGGGGGGTTGCTCTATGGGAGTGCGGCTCATGGTCGTCGACGACCACCGCCTGCTGGCGGAGGCGTTGGCGTCGGCGCTGAAGCTGCGCGGGCACCGGGTGCTCGCGGCGGCGGCGCCGGCCGCGGGCGCCGCCGAGCTGGTGATATCGCGGGCCCCCGAGGTGTGCCTGCTGGGCACGGCGGCACCCGCCGAGCCGGGCGCGTTCGACCCGGTGGCCCGCATCAAGCGGGAGCGCCCGCAGGTGGCCGTCCTGGTCCTCGGCCCGGTCCCCTCCCCGCGCGGCATCGCGGCCGCCTTCGCGGCGGGCGCCGCCGGGTACGTACGGCACGACGAGCGCATCGAGGGTGTCGAGCGGGCCATCCTGAAGGCCAGGGCCGGTGAGGCGGCCGTCGCCCCCCAACTGCTCCAGGGCGCCTTCGCGGAGCTGCTGAACCCGGCCGTGCAGCCCGACGACGAGGGCCAGCGGCTGCTCAGGCTGCTCACCCCGCGCGAGGTGGAGGTGCTGGTCCGGGTCGCCGACGGCGAGGACACCCGGCTGATCGCGGCCGGGATGGGGATAGCGCCCAGCACCGCCCGTACCCATGTGCAGCGGGTGCTGATGAAGCTGGGCGTCGGCTCCCGGCTGGAGGCGGCCGCCCTCGCGGCCCGCACCGGCCTGCTGGACCGCGCCGGAGCCGGCCCGCACACGACGGAGCCGGAGCTGTAGGTCCACAGCTCCGGCTCCGTCCCGCGCGTGAGGCTAGTGCACGGGCTCCTCGTCGCCCGCGTCCTCTGCGGGCAGCGGGGGCGGGGTCGGCCGCAGCTTCAGCCAGGCCAGGAAGAACACCCCGAGGAGCAGCATGCCGATGCCGGTCCACAGGTTGATGTTGACGCCCTCGGCCTTGTCGATCGCGGCCTGGGAGTCGGTGATGCCGGTGATCGTGACGATGACGCCGTACAGCACGAACAGGCCGCCGATGATGCGCCGCAGGTCGAAGATGCGGGCCGCGGTGGCGGACTTGCCCTCCAGCTCGGTGACCTCGCGCTGGACGTCGTGCTCGGTCGCGCCGTGCTCGGGGCGGGGGGATTCGTCGGTCATGGTTTCCTCATCCTCCCGCGATCAGAACGAGAACGGGATGTAGCAGGCGGCGGCCAGGACGACCGCGCCCCAGCCGAGCAGGGCGGGCTTGCGGTACCAGGCGTCGTCGCCCTCGGCGGGTGCCTCGGTCATGCCCGGCGAGGTGGTGCCGTAGACCAGGCCCTGGAGTTCCTCGGCCGGCTTGGGCTTGGTGAACAGCGACACCGCGACCATCACGACCGCGCCCGCGACGAAGCCCGCGATGGCGGAGACGAAGTTGGCGCCCTGGTCGGAGGGGATCGAGATGATGCCCTGCTTGTAGAAGACGAAGTAGTTGACCATCGCGGTCGCGGTACCGGCGAGCAGGCCCCAGAAGCCGGACTTGGCCGAGGCGCGCTTCCAGAACATGCCGACGATGAAGACCACGAACATCGGGACGTTGAAGAAGGAGAACAGCGTCTGGAGGTAGCTCATGATGTTCGAGAACGACGACGCCAGGAACGCCGTGCCGACCGACGCGGCGACACCGATCACGGTGATCCAGCGGCCGAAGCGGACGTAGTAGGCGTCCTCCTGGTCCGGCTTCACGTAGCGGGCCCAGATGTCGGTGGTGAACACCGTGTTGAAGGACGACACGTTGGCCGCCATGCCCGCCATGAACGCGGCGAGCAGACCGGTGACCGCGATGCCGAGCACACCGTTGGGCAGCAGCTCCTGCATCAGGTAGGGGATCGCGTCGTTGTACTGGAGCCCGGAGCCGGGCTGGCCGATCTTCGGGACCAGGGCGGCGGCGACCAGGCCGGGGATCATCACCAGGAAGACGATGAAGATCTTCGGGTAGGCCGCGATCAGCGGGGTGCGCTTGGAGGCGGAGAGGTTCTTCGCGGACAGCGCGCGCTGCACCTCGGCGAAGTTGGTCGTCCAGTAACCGAAGGACAGCACGAAGCCGAGGCCGAGCACGATGGTCAGCCAGTTGGCGCCCAGCGGGTTGGCGCTGCCGATGCCGGTGCCGCCCCAGGCGGTGGTGAAGTTGTGGCCGTGGGCCGCGTCCAGCTTGTGGGTCAGGCCGTCCCAGCCGCCGGCCTTCTTCAGGCCGAGGATGGTGATCGGGATGAGGGCGGCCAGGATCACGAAGAACTGGAGCACCTCGTTGTAGATCGCCGAGGAGAGACCGCCCAGCGTGATGTAGCCGAGCACGAAGGCGCCCGCCACCACGATGGCCACCCACTGCGGCCAGCCGAGCAGGGCCTCCACCACGATCGCCAGCGCGTACAGGTTCACGCCCGCGATCAGGATGGCGGCGAAGGCGAACAGGATCGAACTGAGCAGGTGGGCGGCCTTGTCGAAGCGCAGCAGCAGGAACTCGGGGACCGAGCGGACCTTGCTGCCGTAGTAGAAGGGCATCATCACCAGGCCGAGGAAGACCATGGCCGGGATGGCACCGATCCAGTACCAGTGCACGGTGTACGCGCCGTACTGGGCGCTGTTGGCCGCCATGCCCAGGATCTCGGTGGCCGCCAGGTTCGCCGAGATGAAGGCGAGGCCGGTGATCCAGGCGGGCAGCGAGCGTCCGGAGAGGAAGAAGTCCAGGCTGGTCTTCACCGAGCGGCGGGCCGCGAAGCCGATGCCGAGAACCACGACGAAGTAGATGGCCAGGATCGTGTAGTCGAGCCAGTTGGTGGGGAGCCGTAGCTCCGCCGCCAGATAGCTGGGGCCCGCCGCCAGGGGCGCGGGTCCGGTCGGGGGGGTCTGCATGAGAACTCGCTTCGTTGCGCGAACTGATCCAGAGCGGAACCTACGCCGCGGCGTTCATTATTTGAACAGTTCTGTTGGTGTTCTTTGTTCGATTGTGATCGTGCGACCCGTTGTCGAGTTGTGGTTTGTTATGTTTGATTGTGTTGAGTGAGAGCGAGGAGTCCGGCGTGAAGAAGACCTCGACCCGGCTGGCCGACGGGCGTGAGCTGGTCTACTACGACCTGCGGGACGACACCGTCCGCGACGCGGTGGACAAGCGGCCGCTGGAGCCCACGGTCACCGCCTCCGAGATCCGCCGGGACCCGCTGCTCGGCGACTCGGTGGCCGTCGCCTCCCACCGCCAGGGCCGCACCTACCACCCCCCGGCCGACGAGTGCCCGCTCTGCCCCAGCCGGGACGGGCGGCTCAGCGAGATCCCGGACTCCACCTACGACGTGGTCGTCTTCGAGAACCGCTTCCCCTCCCTCGCCGGTGACTCCGGCCGCTGCGAGGTCGTCTGCTTCACCTCCGACCACGACGCGTCCTTCGCCTCCCTCACCGACGAGCAGGCCCGGCTGGTGCTGGAGGCGTGGACCGACCGCACCGCCGAGCTGTCGCATCTGCCCTCCGTCAAGCAGGTCTTCTGTTTCGAGAACCGGGGCGCCGAGATCGGGGTGACGCTGGGTCACCCCCACGGCCAGATCTACGCCTACCCCTTCATCACCCCCCGCACCGCCCTGATGTTCCGCTCGCTCGCCGACCACAGGGCCGAGACGGGCGGGGAGAACCTCTTCGACGCCGTACTGGAACGGGAACTCGCCGGTGACCGGGTCGTCCTGGAGAGTGAACACTGGGCGGCCTTCGTCCCGTTCGCCGCGCACTGGCCCTACGAGGTCCACCTCTACCCCAAGCGCCGGGTGCCCGACCTGCTCGCGCTGGACGAGGCCGCGCGCACAGAGTTTCCCCAGGTCTATCTGGAACTCTTGAGGCGCTTCGACCGGATCTTCGGGCGGCCGGAGGGTGAGGAGGGCGACGAGGTGGAGGCGCCGACGCCGTACATCGCGGCCTGGCACCAGGCGCCGTTCGGCGACCTCCCCGGCTTCGACGGGGTGACGCGGGACGACTTCGCGCTCCACCTGGAGCTTTTCACCATCCGCCGCACTTCCGGCAAGCTGAAGTTCCTCGCGGGTTCCGAGTCCGGCATGAACGTCTTCATCAACGACGTGCCGCCGGAGCGCGCGGCCGAGCGACTGCGAGAGGTAGCGAGTTCATGAAGTACCTGGTGACGGGTGGCGCGGGTTATGTGGGCAGCGTCGTCGCCCAGCATCTGCTGGAGGCGGGGCACGAGGTCACCGTCCTCGACAATCTCTCCACCGGCTTCCGCGCGGGCGTGCCCGCCGGTGCCGCCTTCGTCGAGGGCGACATCCGCGATGCCGCGAAGTGGCTCGACCCGTCCTACGACGCGGTGCTGCACTTCGCCGCCTTCTCCCAGGTCGGCGAGTCGGTGGTGAAGCCGGAGAAGTACTGGGAGAACAACGTCGGCGGCACCATGGCCCTGCTCGCCGCCATGCGCGAGGCGGGCGTGAACCGGCTGGTCTTCTCCTCCACCGCCGCGACCTACGGCGAGCCCGAGGAGGTCCCGATCCCGGAGTCCGCCCCGACCCGGCCCACCAACCCCTACGGCGCCTCCAAGCTGGCCGTCGACCACATGATCACCAGCGAGGCGCAGGCCCACGGCCTGGCCGCCGTCTCCCTGCGCTACTTCAACGTGGCCGGCGCCTACGGCCCCTACGGCGAGCGCCACGACCCCGAGTCCCACCTCATCCCGCTCGTCCTCCAGGTCGCCCAGGGCCGCCGCGAGGCCATCTCGGTCTACGGCGACGACTACCCGACCCCCGACGGCACCTGCGTGCGCGACTACATCCACGTCGCCGACCTCGCCGACGCCCACCTGCTCGCCCTCGGCGCCGCCCGTTCCGGCGAGCACCTGATCTGCAACCTCGGTAACGGCAACGGCTTCTCCGTCCGCGAGGTCGTCGAGACCGCCCGCGAGGTCACCGGCCACCCCATCCCCGAGGTCACCGCCCCGCGCCGGGCCGGCGACCCGGCGGTGCTGGTGGCGTCGGCCGACACCGCACGCGCCACACTGGGGTGGAACCCGTCCCGCGCGGACCTCGCCGGGATCATCGCGGACGCCTGGGAGTTCGCGCGCGACACGCAGAGGGAGCACTAGTGGGGGCACAGCAGGTCCGGGAACGCTTCACCGAGCTGTACGGAGCGGCACCGGAAGGGGTGTGGGCGGCGCCGGGCCGGGTCAACCTGATCGGCGAACACACCGACTACAACGACGGCTTCGTCATGCCGTTCGCACTGCCGCACCAGGTCACCGCCGCCGTCTCCCGCCGCACCGACGGCCTTCTGCGGCTGCACTCGGCCGACATCGAGGGCGAGGTCGTCGAACTCGCCCTGGACGGCCTCGCGCCGGGCACCGACGACGACTGGACCGCGTACCCGGCGGGCGTGGTGTGGGCGCTGCGCGAGGCCGGGCACCCGGTCACCGGCGCCGACGTCCACCTCGCCTCCACCGTGCCGACCGGCGCCGGGCTGTCGTCCTCGGCCGCGCTGGAGGTCGTCGTCGCGCTCGCGCTGGACGACCTGTTCGGCCTGGACCTGCCGCGCTGGAAGCTGGCCCGGCTGTGCCAGCGCGCGGAGAACGTCTACGTCGGCGCGCCCACCGGCATCATGGACCAGACCGCGTCGGCCTGTTGCGAGGAGGGCCACGCGCTCTTCCTCGACACCCGCGACCTGTCGCAGCGGCAGATCCCGTTCGACCTGGCCGCCGAGGGCCTGCGCCTGCTGGTGATCGACACCCAGGTCAAGCACGCCCACAGCGGCGGCGAGTACGGCAAGCGCCGGGCCGGCTGCGAGAAGGGCGCCGCCCTGCTCGGCGTCGACGCGCTGCGCGACGTGGCGTACGACGACCTGGAGGCGGCGCTGGAGCGGCTCGGCGACGAGGACGAGGTGCGCCGGCTGGTGCGGCACATCGTCACCGAGAACCGGCGGGTCGAGCGGGTGGTGGAACTGCTGACCTCGGGCGACGTCCGGACCATCGGGCCGGTCCTCACCGAGGGCCACGCCTCGCTGCGCGACGACTTCCGCATCTCCTGCCCGGAGCTGGACCTCGCGGTCGACACCGCGCTGGCCGCCGGTGCGCTCGGCGCCCGGATGACCGGCGGCGGCTTCGGCGGCTCCGCGATCGCGCTGGCCGAGGCGTCCGCGGTGGACACCCTCACCAAGGCGGTCGAGGAGGCGTTCGCGGCGGCCGGGTACACCGCCCCGCGCGTCTTCGAGGCGGTGCCCTCGCCGGGCGCCCGCCGCCTGGGCTGAGCCCGGCGGCTTCAGCCGAGCCGCTTGGTCAGCGTGTACTCCGTGATCCCCGGTGGATAGTCGGGGATCACGGACACCACGTCGTAGCCGCGGTCCTTGTAGAACGCCGGGGCCTGGAAGTCCCAGGTCTCCACGCGGGAGCGCGCGCAGCCCCGGCCGGTGTGCGCGATGCGCTCGGCCTCGTCGAGCAGCCGGGAGCCGAAGCCCGCGCCCCGGTACCGGGCGTCCACCCACAGATAGGTGACGTGCAGCCAGCCCGCCCAGGTGTGCCCGACCAGCCCCCCGGCGAGTTCCCCCGCCGCGTCCAGCACCCACACGTGCAGCGGGGTGTGCCGGTCGCCCGGCGAGCCGCGCAGCGCGGCCAGCACCGGGGAGGCCGCCGTGTTGGTGTCCCGCAGCCGTGCGCGCAGCAGATCCCGTCGGTCCTTGTCCACTTCCGTCTCGATCCGAAACATGCGGCACACCATAAACGCGACGGCCGGTCAGTTCCGTCAATCGGCTCCCCCCGGCCGAGGGCCGCCCTTACGCTGAGGGGCCTCAAGAGCGGTACCGGTGGGGGCCGGTGGCCGATCAGGGGGCGGGACGGGCGGGTACGGGGACCGCGCCGGGGGTAGCAGTTTCCGCGACGGCGGCCGCCGCGCCGTTGCCGGGCCGTGGGTGACCCCTGCTCCAAGTGGAGCCTGGGGAAGGGGGTTTCGTGGTTCGCATCCGAGTGCTGGTCGTGGACGACCATCGCATCTTCGCCGAGTCACTGGCGGCGGCGCTGGCCGCCGAGCCCGACGTGGACGTGTCCGCCGCGGGCAGCGGCCCGGCCGCGCTGCGCTGTCTGGAGCGCGCCGCCACCGAGGGCCGCCGCTACGACGTGCTGCTGGTCGACGCCGACCTCGGCCGGGCACTGCCCGGTGGGCGGGCGGCGGTGCCGGTGCAGGCGGGCGACGCGGACGGCCTGGTGGACGGGATCTCGCTGGTCGCCGGGGTGCGCTCGGCACAGGCCGGGGTGCGCACGGTGGTCCTCGCCGAGAAGGACGACCCGCACCGGGCCGCGCTCGCGCTCCAGGCGGGCGCCTGCGGCTGGGTCGCCAAGGACTGCTCGCTGTCCCGGCTGCTCACCGTGATCCGGGGCGTGCTGCGGGACGAGACGCATCTGCCGGCCGCGCTGCTCACCGGCGTGCTCAAGGAGCTGACGGCGGCGCGCAAGCACCGCAGCGAGAGCGAGCGGCTGGTGCAGTCGCTGACCCCGCGCGAGCGGGAGGTGCTGCGCTGCATGGTCGCCGGGCTCGGCCGCAAGGCGGTCGCGGAACGGCTGTTCCTCTCCCCGCACACCGTGCGCACCCATATGCAGAACGTGCTGGGCAAGCTGGGCGTCCACTCCACGCTGGCCGCCGTGGCGCTGGCCCGGCGGGCCGGGGTGGGGCCGGTCGACCTAGCCGGGGACGTTGTCGAACGGGGCGGTCAACTGGCGTAGCAGCCCGGCGAGTTCGCCCCGCTGGGTGCGGGACAGCTCGCCGAGGATGGCCCGCTCCTGGGCCAGCAGGCCCGCGAGCGCCTCGTCGGCGCGGTCCCGGCCGGTGTCGGTCAGCCGGACCAGCACACCGCGCCGGTCGCTGGGGTCGGGCAGCCGCTCCACGAGGCCCTTCTTGGCCAGCCGGTCGATGCGGTTGGTCATCGTGCCCGAGGTGACCAGCGTCTGGGTGAGCAACTGGCCGGGGGAGAGCTGGTACGGGGTGCCGGCGCGGCGCAGCGCGGTCAGCACGTCGAACTCCCAGGGCTCCAACTGGTGCTCGGAGAAGGCGAGCCGGCGCGCGCGGTCCAGGTGCCGGGCCAGCCTGCTCACCCGGCTCAGCACTTCCAGCGGTTCCACGTCGAGGTCAGGGCGCTCCCGGCGCCACGCTGCGACCAGCCGATCGACCTCGTCCTCCATGGAGATCAGTGTAGTGGTTGTGTCGACGTGAAGTCTCTTGAAGCTGAGTATCTTGACATCAAGAGAAACTGTCCGGGAAGGTGGCTGTCATGACGACGCCCTCCTGGGACCCCGCCCAGTACCTCCGTCACTCCGGCCACCGGCTGCGCCCGTTCGTGGACCTGCTGGCCCGCGTCCCCGGCCTGCCCTCCGAGCGGCCCCGGATCGCCGACCTCGGCTGCGGCCCCGGCAACGCCACCGCGCTGCTCGCCGAACGCTGGCCCGGCGCGCGGGTCACCGGCTACGACAACTCGCCCGAGATGCTGGAGCGCGCCTGCGCCGAGCAGCCCGCGCTGGAGTTCGCCCCCGCCGACGCCCGCACCTGGACGCCCGAGGGGCCGCACGACCTGCTCTTCTCCAACGCCACCCTCCAGTGGGTGCCGAGCCACCTCGACCGGTTCGCGGACTGGATCACCGCGCTGAAGCCGGGCGGGGTCTTCGCCTTCCAGGTGCCGGACAACACTGACGCCCCGCTGCACACCCTGATGCGCGAACTCGCCGCCACACCCCGCTGGGCACCCCGCCTGGCCGACGTCCTGCGCGCCCCCGACTCCGTCCACGCCCCCGCCGTCTACCTGGACCACCTGGCCCGCCTCGGCTGCGCCACCGACGTCTGGCAGACCACGTACCAGCACGTCCTCCCCGGTGACGACCCGGTCCTGGACTGGGTCAAGGGCACCGGCCTCCGCCCCGCCCTGACCGCCCTGGCCGCCGACCCGGAAGCCAGGGACACCTTCGTCACCGAGTACCGCGACCTCCTCCGCGAGGCGTACCCGACGGCCCCCTACGGCACGGTCCTCCCCTTCCGTCGCCTGTTCGCGGTGGCGGTGAAGGGGGTCTGAGCCGTGCTGCGCGCGATCGACCACGTGCAGCTCGCGATGCCACCCGGTGCGGAGGACGCGCTGCGCGCCTTCTACGGCGGGGTGCTCGGCATGACGGAGGTACCCAAGCTCCCGGCCCTGGCGGCGCGCGGCGGCTGCTGGTTCCGGGCGGGCGGGGTCCAGATCCACCTGGGCGTCGAGAACGGCCTCCGCCCCGCGCGCAAGGCGCACCCGGGCCTGCTGGTCGCGGACCTCGACGCCTGCGCCGCCCGGCTGGCCGCCCACGGCGCGCCGGTGGAGTGGGACGCCGGGCTGCCCGGCCACCGCCGTTTCCACTCCGCGGACCCGGTCGGCAACCGATTGGAGTTCCTGCGGCCGAGGGGCTAGCTCTTGCGGTGACCTATCAGGCGGGGCTTCTGTTCCAGGCCGTCCAGGCCGTGCCAGGCGAGGTTGACGAGGTGGGCGGCCACCTCGGCCTTCTTGGGGCGGCGGACGTCGAGCCACCACTGGCCGGTGAGGGCGACCATGCCGACCAGGGCCTGGGCGTAGAGGGGGGCGAGCTTGGAGTCGAAGCCGCGGCTCTTGAACTCGCGGCCCAGGATGTCCTCCACCTGGGTGGCGATGTCGGAGATCAGCGAGGCGAAGGAACCCGTGGACTGCGGGATGGGGGAGTCGCGGACGAGGATGCGGAAACCGTCCGTGTACTCCTCGATGTAGTCCAGCAGTGCGAACGCGGCCTGCTCGCACAGCTCACGGGGGTGGCCGGCGGTGAGCGAGCCGGTGACCATCTCCAGCAGGCACCGCATCTCCCGGTCCACCACGACCGCGTACAGCCCCTCCTTGCCGCCGAAGTGCTCGTACACCACCGGCTTGGAGACCCCGGCCTTGGCCGCGATCTCCTCCACCGACGTGCCCTCGAAACCCTTCGCCGCGAAGAGGGTCCGGCCGATCTCCAGCAACTGCTGGCGGCGCTCCGCACCGGTCATCCGGGTCCGGCGGGTCCGCCGCGTCTTGTCGTCGCTCGAGGTGCTGCTGGAGTCGGTGGCCACGCTGTCAATCATGCCGCCTTCGCGGCAGCCTTCCCTCGTCGGGAGGAACCGTCGCCGTCGGTGCGGCGCGAATCGATACGCGAGCGTGACGGCCAGCGCACGTCATAGGCCCAGCCGAGCTTCTCGAACCAGCGGATGATCCGGGCCGAGGAGTCGATCTGCCCGCGCTCCACCCCGTGCCGCGCGGAGGTCGGGTCGGCGTGGTGCAGGTTGTGCCAGGACTCGCCGCAGGACAGCACGGCCAGCCACCACACGTTGCCCGAGCGGTCGCGGGACTTGAACGGGCGCTTGCCCACCGCGTGGCAGATCGAGTTGATCGACCACGTCACGTGGTGCAGCAGGGCCACCCGGACGAGTGAGCCCCAGAAGAACCCGGTGAAGGCGCCCCACCAGGACATCGTCGCCAGCCCGCCGATCAGCGGGGGCAGCAGCAGCGAGACGGCCGTCCACAGCGCGAACTGCCGGGAGATGGCCCGCATGTCCGGGTCCTTGACCAGGTCCGGCGCGTACTTCTCCTGCGGGGTCTGCTCCTCGTCGAACATCCAGGCGATGTGGGCCCACCACAGGCCCTTCATCAGCGCGGGGAGCGTCTCCCCGAACCGCCACGGCGAGTGGGGGTCGCCCTCGGCGTCGGAGAACTTGTGGTGCCTGCGGTGGTCGGCCACCCAGCGCACCAGCGGCCCCTCCACCGCCATCGACCCCATGATCGCCAGCGCGATCCGGAGCGGCCGCTTCGCCTTGAAGGAGCCGTGGGTGAAGTAGCGGTGGAAGCCGATCGTGATGCCGTGGCACCCCAGGAAGTAGAAGAACACCAGCAGGCCCAGGTCGAGCCAGCTCACCCCCCAGCCCCACACCAGCGGCACGGTCGCCAGCAGGGCCAGGAACGGTACGACGATGAACACCAGGAGCGCGAGCTGTTCGATCGAGCGCTTCTGTTCGCCGCCCAGCGTGGCGGAGGCGCCATCGGGGCGGGCTTCGTCGATCACATCGGAACTACTTGAGGTCATGCGCGTCCCCTGTGGGGTCGAGGGCGGGGGTCGAGGCAGTACCGGACAGGTATGGAACGGACGGGACGTCCCTACGGTTCCGTAACCTACGGCGTCGTAAGTATGTCAGCGGTTCGGCCGGCGGCAAGAGCCCGAGATCCTGCGCGTCAGCCGGGCCACCTATCCTTGGAGACGGTCGGACAGCGCGGTCCGCTCTGTTTACTTCCCGGACGTTCCGGCCGGTATGCGGCGTTTTGCCGTGTGATGGATGGGTGTCCGGGTTCCCTCCGGATGAGCTTCAACACCGCAAGGAGCCGCACCTGTGAGCAGTGTCGACGACCAGACCACCACGAACGGCCAGGCGCTGCGCGCCGACATCCGGCGTCTGGGCGATCTCCTGGGCGAGACCCTCGTCCGCCAGGAGGGCCCGGAGCTGCTGGAGCTGGTCGAGAAGGTCCGCCGCCTCACCCGCGAGGACGGCGAGGCCGCGGCCGAGCTGCTGCGCGGCACCGAGCTGGAGACCGCCGCCAAGCTGGTGCGCGCCTTCTCCACCTACTTCCACCTCGCCAACGTCACCGAGCAGGTGCACCGCGGCCGCGAGCTGCGCGCCCGGCGTGCCAGTGAGGGCGGTCTGCTCTCCCGCACCGCCGACCGGCTCAAGGACGCCGACCCCGAGCACCTGCGGGACACCGTCCGCAACCTGAACGTGCGCCCGGTCTTCACCGCCCACCCCACCGAGGCCGCCCGCCGCTCGGTCCTCAACAAGCTGCGCCGGATCGCGGAACTCCTGGACACCCCCGTCCTCGACTCCGACCGCCGCCGCCACGACGTACGGCTCGCCGAGAACATCGACCTCGTCTGGCAGACCGACGAACTGCGCGTGGTCCGCCCCGAGCCCACCGACGAGGCCCGCAACGCCATCTACTACCTGGACGAGCTGCACGCCGACGCCGTCGGGGACGTGCTGGAGGACCTCACCGCCGAGCTGGAGCGGGTCGGCGTCACCCTGCCGCCCGACACCCGCCCGCTCACCTTCGGCACCTGGATCGGCGGCGACCGCGACGGCAACCCCAACGTCACCCCCCAGGTCACCTGGGACGTGCTGATCCTCCAGCACGAGCACGGCATCAACGACGCGCTGGAGATGATCGACCAGCTCCGCGGCCTGCTCTCCAACTCCATCCGCTACGCGGGCGCCACCGAGGAACTCCTGGACTCCCTGGAGGCCGACCTGGAGCGCCTGCCGGAGATCAGCCCCCGCTACAAGCGGCTCAACGCCGAGGAGCCCTACCGGCTCAAGGCCACCGCGATCCGGCAGAAGCTGGAGAACACCAAGCAGCGCCTGGCCCGCAACACCCCGCACGAGGACGGCCGGGACTACCTGGGCACCGCCGAACTCCTCGCCGACCTGCGGATCATCCAGACCTCCCTGCGCGAGCACCGCGGCGCCCTCTTCGCAGACGGCCGCATCGACCGCGTCATCCGCACCCTGGCCGCCTTCGGTCTCCAGCTCGCCACCATGGACGTCCGCGAGCACGCCGACGCCCACCACCACGCCCTCGGCCAGCTCTTCGACCGGCTCGGCGAGGAGTCCTGGCGCTACGCCGACATGCCCCGCGAGTACCGCGCCAAGCTGCTCGCCAAGGAGCTGCGCTCGCGCCGCCCGCTCGCCCCGAGCCCGGCCCCCGTCGACGCGGCCGCCGCCAAGACCCTGGGCGTCTTCCAGACCGTCAAGCGGGCGCTGGAGGTCTTCGGGCCCGAGGTCATCGAGTCGTACATCATCTCGATGTGCCAGGGCGCCGACGACGTGTTCGCCGCGACCGTGCTGGCCCGCGAGGCCGGACTGCTCGACCTGCACGCCGGCTGGGCCAAGATCGGCATCGTGCCGCTGCTGGAGACCACCGACGAGCTGAAGGCCGCCGACACCATCCTGGAGGACATGCTCTCCGACCCGTCCTACCGGCGCCTGGTCGCGCTGCGCGGGGACGTCCAGGAGGTCATGCTCGGCTACTCCGACTCCTCCAAGTTCGGCGGCATCACCACCAGCCAGTGGGAGATCCACCGCGCCCAGCGCCGGCTGCGGGACGTCGCCCACCGCTACGGGGTGCGGCTGCGCCTCTTCCACGGCCGCGGCGGCACCGTCGGCCGCGGCGGCGGCCCCTCGCACGACGCGATCCTCGCCCAGCCCTGGGGCACCCTGGAGGGCGAGATCAAGGTGACCGAGCAGGGCGAGGTCATCTCCGACAAGTACCTGATCCCGTCCCTCGCGCGGGAGAACCTGGAGCTGACGGTCGCGGCCACCCTCCAGGCGTCCGCCCTGCACACCGCGCCCCGCCAGTCCGACGAGGCGCTCGCCCGCTGGGACGCGGCCATGGACGTCGTCTCCGACGCCGCCCACGCCGCCTACCGCCGGCTCGTCGAGGACCCCGACCTGCCGACGTACTTCCTCGCCTCCACGCCGGTCGACCAGCTCGCCGAGCTGCACCTGGGCTCGCGGCCCTCCCGCCGTCCCGGCTCGGGCGTCTCGCTCGACGGACTGCGCGCCATCCCGTGGGTGTTCGGCTGGACCCAGTCCCGGCAGATCGTGCCCGGCTGGTTCGGCGTCGGCTCGGGCCTGAAGGCGCTGCGCGAGGCGGGTCTGCGGCAGGAAGGGGACACCGTGCTCGGCGAGATGCACGAACAGTGGCACTTCTTCCGGAACTTCATCTCCAACGTCGAGATGACCCTCGCCAAGACCGACCTGCGCATCGCCCAGCACTACGTCGACACCCTCGTCCCCGACGAGCTGAAGCACGTCTTCGACACCATCAAGGCCGAGCACGAGCTGACCGTCGCCGAGGTGCTGCGCATCACCGGTGAGAGCGAACTCCTCGCCGCACAGCCCGAGTTGCGGCAGACCCTCGGCATCCGCGACGCCTACCTGGACCCGATCTCCTACCTCCAGGTGGCCCTGCTCAAGCGCCAGCGCGACGCGGCGGCCGCGGGCGAGGAACCCGATCCCACCCTGGGCCGCGCCCTGCTGCTCACCGTCAACGGCGTCGCGGCGGGCCTGCGCAACACCGGCTGACCCGAAGCACGTACGCCGGTGCCCCCGGAACCCCTCGGTTCCGGGGCACCGGCGTATCAGGGTCCCGTTTCTCAGGACAGTACGAAGGCGGCCGTCAGCAGGCCCGCGCCCGCGAGGGCCAGCAACCAGGCCGGGCGGGGCATCCGCATCCCGCCCGCGACCACCACCGAGGCCAGCAGCAGCGCCCCGCCCAGCGGCAGCCAGGCCAGCAGCACACCGGCCAGTCCCGCGCGCACGGCGACGTCCGTGCCGGGTTCGAGGACGACGTCGTAGCTGTGCCCCTCGCGCACCACCACCGACCGTTCGATCCGGACCAAGGGCCGCGCCGTGGCGCCCGGTGACAGCGGCTCGAACGTCCCCTCGCAGCGTTCCGGCAGACAGTCCGTCACCGTCAGCGTGCCGCGCTCGCGCCCCTTGGGCAGCATCGCGTGCTGCGCGGTCCCCCAGGACCCCCACACCCCGGCGAACACGATCAACGCGGCGAACAGCCCCGCGCCCATGACCCGCCCCCACCGGACGACGGACCCCGAACGCGCGGAACTGGCGGAGGCAGGCATGGCCGGGATCATTGGCCATACCTCTACGACGGGTCAACTCCGGGTGTGCGGCGGCCCGCGTCACGCGCCTTCGACGGGCCGGGCAGCGGGACGGAACCCGCACGAGAGGGCCGTGCGGGGGACAACTTGCCTAAGATGAAAGACAGGTGAACCCACGCGGTACGAGGGACATTCGGGGGAGAGCGATGAGTGCGCTGCTGTTCGTCCATGGCACCGGGGTCCGGCAACCCGCGTACGGGGAGACACTGGAACTGCTCCGCACCGAGCTGGCCGCCATCGCCCCCGGCGCCCACGTGCACGACTGCTACTGGGGCGACAGCTTCGGCGTCCCCGCCGACGTCGGCGCCGCCGCCCTGCCCGGCGCCCCCGTACCCGAAGCCCCGGCCGAGGAGCCCGTCCCGGAGGAGGAACTCGACCCCGAGGACCGCCAGGCCGTCGTCTGGGGCGCGCTCTACGACGATCCGCTCGCCGTACTGCGCCGCCCCGAATCCGACACGCCCGCGTTCGGCGACCGCTCCGGACCCGACGTCGAACACCGCGCCCGCGCACTGGCCGAGGACCCGCCCGAGCGACTCGCCCACCTCCTCGACCTCGCCGGGGTCCGCGCCGACTTCCTGGCCTCCCTGAGCGCCGTCCTCGACAGCGGACCCGGCCGCGACGCCCTCACCCACGGCCTCGGCCCCGGCCAACTGCCCCAGGCCGTCGCCACCGCCACCGTCGCCCACCTCCTCGGCGGCGCCCTGCGCCGGGGCACCCCCGTCCTGTGGACGGTCGACCAGCGCGACGAGGCCGTACGCCTCGTCACCGGCGAACTCGGCGGCCAGGCACGGGGGATCGGCCTCGGCGTGCTCGTGCTGCACGGCTGGGCCGCCCACCGCTTCGGTGTGATGCGGGCCGTGGAGAAGCGGCGCGCCTGGCTCATGACCCGCATCCACCCGCAGGCCGGCGACATCCTCAAGTACCTCGCCCGGGGCGGCGCCCTGCGCACCCTCATCAAGGACCGCGTCACCGCCGTCGCCCGCGAGCACGGCCCCGTCACCCTCCTCGCGCACAGCCTCGGCGGCATCGCCGCCGTCGACCTGCTCGCCCAGGAGGAACTGCCCGGCGTACGCCACCTGGTCACCGTCGGCTCCCAGGCCGCCCACCTGCACGAGATCGGCGCCCTGCCCGGCCTCGACCCCGGCAAGCCGCTGCCCGAACACTTCCCCGCCTGGACCAACGTCTACGACGCCCGCGACCTGCTCGGCTTTCCCGCCGAAGCCGTCTTCCCCACCCGCGTCACCGACCTCGAACTCAGCAGCGGCCAGCCCTTCCCCGCCGCCCACAGCGGCTACTTCCCCAACCCCGAGGTCCACCGACTGCTCGCCCGCCTCCTCGGGGCATGACCGGCACCCTCGAAGGCGTCGACCCGCGCTCCACGTACGCGATCCTCGTCGGCATCGAGAAGTACGAGAACGACGCCTACCTCGTCCCGCTGCCCGACAGCCCGGCCGTCGACGCCCTCGCCCATGCCGCCTGGCTGCGCGCGAGCGGGGTCCCGGCCGACCAGATCCGGCTGTGCCTGTCGGTGGCGGACGCCCGCCGGGAGAGCATCGAGGCCGAGGCCGCCGCGCTCGGCATCGAGGTGCGCGGCGCCACCCAGGCCGACATCTGGACCGTCCTGGACACCGAACTGCCCACCTGGAAGGGCGACCTGCTCTGGCTGGCCTGGAGCGGCCACGGCGTCCTCGACCCCGGCACCGGCGAGCAGTACCTCTTCTTCGCGGACGCCGTCCGCTTCCGCGAGTACACCCTGTCCACCGAGAACCTCCAGAACACCCTGCTGCACAACCCCCGCTACGCCGGCATCCCGCGCACCGTCCTCCTGGTCGACGCCTGCCGCCAGCACCGGCCCGACTTCACCGGCGCCGGCGGCTTCCGCTTCCCCGCCCCCACCCACCACAGCGCGGGCTCGGCACTGATGAGCCTGTACGCCACCCAGGACGGCGCCACCGCCTCCAACGGCCGCTCCGGCCGCGGCGGCGCCTTCAGCGGTGCCCTCCTCGCCGAACTCACCGCCGCCCCCGCCTGGCCACCCGACCCGCAGACCCTCATCGAACCCGTCCGCGCCCGCCTCACCGCCGACCGCACCCGGCAGACCCCTCACCTCGACGCCCGCCACTGGAACGGCGACCGCCGCGACTGGGGCCGCACCACCCCACGCCACGCCTCCGTCCTCACCCACGACCAGGCCCTGCACCGCATCGGCCGCAAAGGCCGCTACCTCAGCGACGACCACCTCCCCTACCTCCCCCCGGAGGACCCCCGGCACCCCGCCGCCCCCGCCAACCTCCTCGACCGGCTCGCCGACCCGCCCACCACCGAGTTCGGCGACCCCGTACGCGGCGTCCTGCTCACCGCGCCCTGGGGCGCCGGCAAGACCCGCACCTGCCTGGAGACCGCCAAACTCGCGCGGGAAGACGGCTGGCACGTCCTGCACATCGCCCAGCCCGAAGGCCGCACCGGCGCCGGCCGGCTCCTCGTCGACGACCTCGTGGACGAGATACGCCAGGACAGCGAGGAAGACCCCGAACGCCGCTTCCTCCTCGTCTTCGACTACCTCGACAGCCAGCGCTACCTCGACCTGCGCGCCCTCGCCGACGCCCTCGCCGCCGAAGACCCCGACGGCAGCCGCATCGCCTGCCTCGCCTCCGTACGCCCCGGCGCCCTCGACCTCGTCCACCAGCGCGGCTCCCAGGAACTCTTCGAGGAGATCCCGCTCGCCGCCGACGACCTCGACCAACGGGCCGTCGCCGCCCGCATCTTCGAACGCGTCGCCCCCGACGCCCTCAAAGCCTGGGGCTACGCCCGCATGGCCCGCGCCTGCGGCACCCGGCCCGTCCTCGCCCTGCTGCACGCCCTCGCCGTCGAGAAGAACCTGCAGAAACTCCTCACCGAAGGCGACACCGCCCCCGGCGGCCAGCGCTTCGAACCCACCGCCGCCCGCTCCGAGACCCTGCTGCAGTGGCTCCCCCGCCGCACCCGAGAAGGACTCAGCGCCGCCGACGGCGATCCCAAGGAGGAGCGCGCCCTGCTGCTCGCCGTCACCGTCGCCGCCCTCGCCTGCACCCAGCCCCGCGACGCCGTCGAGACCGCCGTCGACCGCTGCCTCACCCGCGCCGGCACCGACTTCGACGACGGCCAGAGCGTCGTCAACCGGCTCGTCGCCCTCGGCTGGCTGCTCCCCACCACCGACCTGCCGGACTCGGTGGAACTCATGCACGACATCGTCGCCGAGGCGTTCCTCCAGCAGACCTGCCTGCCCCGCGCCGTCGCCCTGCACGCCGCCTCACTGACCCAGCTCCTCGACACCTTCCTCGGCGACCTCCCCTCCTTCCGCCGCGCCGTCGAACACATCGGCCGCTGGGCCAAGGAACTCGAACCCGACCGGCAGCGCGAACTCGTCCGTGCCTGCGCCACCTGGACCGCCGACCGCGCACCCGCCCTCGTCGACATGCTCGTCACCGACCCCCAGGACGGCATGCGCGCCCTGACCGCCATGGTCTCCGACATCCCCTGGCGGCACGGCGTCATCGACACCTGGGACACCGTCGTCACCCCCTGGATGGACCGCGCCGACGACCCCGCCCTCGTCCGCACCTTCCTCACCGACGCCGTCCGCAACACCCGGCAGCCCCCCGAGAACCTCCTCGACTGCGCCCTGGCCTGGCTCGACCGCCACATCACCACCGCACCGGCCTCCCTCGCCCTCGTCAACGTCCTCGCCCGCGTCCCCGACCTCCCCGACGGCCGCCGCGCCGACCTCGACCGGCTCACCCACACCTGGCTCGCCACCCACGGCGACACCCCCGAGGCCCGCGACGCCCTGCGCGCCCTCCTCCAGCACGACGGCCACGGCCCCACGGTCCTGGCCGCCGCCCGGCGCACCGCCATCGCCCTCGCCCACCGCCTGCGCGACGACCTCGACACCGGCGAACTCCTCACCGTCCTCACCCACACCACCGGCGCCGGCACCGAAGGCTGGCCCGTCCTCACCGAATCCCTCCACGACTGGCTGCGCCGCCACACCACCCGCGAACGCGCCGCCTCCCTCTACGCCGCCGCCCTGCGCCACCCCGACCTCCCCGCCAGCAAGGCCGAACACCTCGCCAAGCTCGCCATCCGCTGGCTCGGCGGCCACGGCCGCAAGTCCGTCGCCGGACGCCTCCTGACCGTCCTCCTGGACCGCCCCGGCCTCCCCGCCCGCCAGGTCACCGACGCCACCCACCACGCCCACACCTGGCTCCAGGACCACGGCACCCGCAAAGGCGCCTCCTTCGTCCTCGCCCGCCTCCTCAACCACGCCCGCACCGGCATCCCCGTCGCCCCCGGCCACACCCTCGCCCACACCCTGACCTGGCTCGACCGCTACGCCGCCCACACCGCCGCCGACTACGTCCTGCGCCTCGCCCTGCGCGTACCGGCCAACGCCACCGCCGAACTGACCGCCGACACCGTCGCCGACCGCACCTTCGACCACGCCCTGACCTGGCTCGACCGCCACGGCGCCACCTCCGCCGACACCCAGGTCCTCGTCTACCTCCTCGGCCGCGCCCCCGAACTGACGGAACAACAGCTCGACCGCGCCACCACCATGGCCCTGCGCCGCCTCAAGCGCCCCCAGCCCCCCGAACCCAGCGACCGCTACCTGCTCCAGCACCTCCTCAAACGCGAAGAGCAGCCCCCCGACACCGAGGAACTGCTCCACACCGCCGCCCTGACCTGGCTCGACCTCCACGGCGAGGGCCCCGAAGCCGCCTACGTACTGCCCTCACTCATGGGCCGCGCCCGCGCCCACGACCGCCCCGACGACCTCGCCGAAGCCGTCGAACGCGTCCTGGACTGGCTCGAGACCCACCACACCGCCGACACCGCCGGCCGCGTCCTGCGCGTCCTGCTCATGTGCCAGGACGTCACCACCGCCACCCGCGACGCCACCACCGTCGCCCACCAGTCCTTCGAGCACACCCTCGCCTGGTACGACGCCCAGGAAGTCCCCGAGGACACCGACGACCTCGCCCACCTGCTCAAACCCCTGCACAGCGTCGCCCCCCGCGCCGGTGAACTCACCCCCGCGCAGGCCGAACGCGCCGCCCGCCACGTCATCACCTGCTACCGCGGCCAGCACCGCGGACCCGACACCGAGGAATGGCGCTACGCCCTCGACGGCGCCCTGAAGTTCCCCCCGCTGGAACCCGACACCGAGACCGCGCTCGTCCGCACCGCGAAGAAATGGCTCGGCCACCGCCACGACCAGCTCGCCGTCACCGACACCTTCACCCTCGCCCCCCTGCTCAGCAGGGTCCGCGAGGCCCCGGAACCCGACGGCGCCATCCTCCGCCTCACCCTCGGCTGGCTCAAACGGTTCGGCCGCACCCCCGAGGCCACCTTCCTCCTGCACCACCTGCTGAAGACGACGGCCCTGCCCCGCGACACCCTCGACACCGCCCTCGGCCACGCCGTCATCTGGCTGCGCGCCCACGGCACCCACCCCGGCGCCTCCTACATCATCGCGCCCGTCCTCACCCACCTGACAGAACGCGGCGGCTCCGACCGGGGCGCCGTCGACCACGCCATGGAGTGGCTGCGCGCCCACCCCCGGCTCGACGAGGCCCCCCAGCTCGGCGAGAGCACCTGGCGGGTCCTCAGCAGCCTCGCCGCCCACCCCGCCTCCGCGCCCCACCACCCCGAACTGCGCGAACGCGCCCGCATCTGGACCGCCGCCCACCCCGACGCACCCGAGCGCGCCGCCGAACTCACCGCCCTGCTCGCCCCCGGGAGCGCCCCGGACAGCGCGCCGGACGCTACGAGTTGTACGCCGACTGAGCCCGCTCCAACCCTTCGATGACCAGGCACTCCACCGCGTCCGCCGTGCGGTCCACGAAGTAGTCCAGTTCCTTGCGCTCGGCGGAGCCGAAGTCCTTCAGGACGAAGTCCGCGACCTGCATCCGGCCCGGCGGGCGCCCGATGCCGAAGCGGACGCGGTGGTAGTCGGGGCCCATCGCCTTCGTCATCGACTTCAGGCCGTTGTGCCCGTTGTCGCCGCCGCCCAGCTTCAGCCGCAGCGCGCCGTAGTCGATGTCCAGCTCGTCGTGGACCGCCACCACCTGGGAGAGCGGCACCTTGTAGAAGTCGCGCAGCGCGTTCACCGGACCGCCCGACAGGTTCATGTACGACATCGGCTTCGCCAGGATCACCCGCCGGTTCGCCGGACCCACCGGACCGATCCGGCCCTCCAGCACCTGCGCCTGCGCCTTGCCCGACCGCTTGAACTTCCCGCCGATCCGCTCCGCGAGCAGATCCACCGCCATGAAACCGACGTTGTGCCGGTTCATCGCGTACTCCGGCCCCGGATTACCGAGCCCGACCACCAGCCAAGGGGCGTTTGCGGGGGTACTCAACGAGACCCACTCTCCTCGATATGCGCCAGCCGCCGCCCCCAGGGGTCGGGGACGGCGGCTGACGAATGACTACTTCGGTGAAGGTGCGGCTCAGGCCTCGGCGGACTCTTCGCCCTCGACGGCGGCCTCTTCCCCGGCCGGCTCCTCGACCTGGGCGGCCAGGACCTGGAGGACGACGGCGTCGTCCTCGACGGCCAGGGAGACACCCTTGGGGAGCTCGATGTCCTTGGCGTGGACGGAGGCACCGGCCTCCAGGCCCTCGACGGAGACCGTCACGGACTCGGGGATGTGGGTGGCCTCGGCCTCGACCGGCAGCGCGTTCAGCACGTGCTCGAGCAGGTTGCCGCCCGGGGCCAGCTCGCCCTCGGCGACGACCGGGATCTCGACGGTGACCTTCTCGCCACGCTTGACCAGCAGCAGGTCGACGTGCTCCAGGAAGCCCTTCAGCGGGTCGCGCTGCACGGACTTCGGGATCGCCAGCTCGTTGGTCTTGCCGTCGATGTCCAGAGCGATCAGGACGTTCGGCGTACGCAGCGCCAGCAGCAGCTCGTGGCCCGGCAGGGTCAGGTGCAGCGGGTCGGAACCGTGGCCGTAAAGGACACCGGGAACCTTGTTGTCACGGCGGATGCGACGGGCGGCACCCTTGCCGAACTCGGTGCGGGACTCGGCGGTGAGCTTGACCTCGGACATACGGATCACTCCTCGTACAGGTAGATCGGACGGTCACCCGGCCACGAACGGCCTGCTACGAAGAGCGCGTCGATAACGGACAACCGGCACCCGTGGAACACACGAGCGCGGCCTCCCTCGCCGAGCAACTGTCGCAGTCTACTCGGCAAGGGGGCCGCGCCCAAAAGGATCTTCCGCCGCCCCGTCACCGGGCCGGCAGAAACCTCACTGCTCGTCGAAGAGGCTCGTCACCGAACCGTCCTCGAACACCTCACGCACCGCGCTGGCGATCGTCCCGGCGATCGACAGCACCGTGATCTTGTCCAGGTCCGCCGCCAGCTCACCCGGCGTCGGCAGCGTGTCGGTGAACACGAACTCGCTCACCCGAGAGTTCTTCAGCCGGTCCGCCGCCGGACCCGACAGCACACCGTGCGTCGCCGTCACGATGACGTCCTCGGCGCCGTGCGCGAACAGCGCGTCCGCGGCCGCGCAGATCGTGCCACCGGTGTCGATCATGTCGTCCACCAGCACGCAGATGCGGCCCTCGACATCACCCACGACCTCGTGCACCGTGACCTGGTTCGCCACGTCCTTGTCCCGGCGCTTGTGCACGATCGCCAGCGGCGCGCCCAGACGGTCGCACCAGCGGTCGGCCACCCGCACCCGGCCCGCGTCCGGCGAGACCACGGTCAGCTTCGACCGGTCCACCTTCGCGCCCACGTAGTCCGCCAGCAGCGGCAGCGCGAACAGGTGGTCCACCGGACCGTCGAAGAAGCCCTGGATCTGGTCCGTGTGCAGATCCACGGTCAGGATGCGGTGCGCACCCGCCGTCTTCATCAGGTCCGCGATCAGACGCGCCGAGATCGGCTCACGGCCACGGTGCTTCTTGTCCTGCCGGGCGTACCCGTAGAACGGCACGATCACCGTGATGGAGCGCGCCGACGCCCGCTTCAGCGCGTCGATCATGATCAACTGCTCCATGATCCACTTGTTGATCGGCGCCGTGTGGCTCTGGATCAGGAAACAGTCCGCGCCTCGCGCCGACTCCTGATAACGCACATAGATCTCACCGTTGGCGAAGTCGAACGCCTTCGTCGGGACGACCCCCACGCCGAGCTTGTGAGCGACCTCCTCGGCAAGTTCGGGGTGGGCGCGGCCGGAGAAGAACATCATCTTCTTCTCGCCGGTCGTCTTGATCCCGGTCACAGCACTGTCTCCTCAGAGGTTCTCAGCCAGCCGCCGGCCAAGCGACCTCTCGACGGGGCACGAGAGGGCCGAATCGGCTGGTAGGGGTGCGGTTGTGCACTTATCACGGTACGCCGTGTTTGACGCAGCCGTTTCCGACGAGCCTTCCCTCAGCCCTCGTCCACGCCCGGCCGGGACGCCGCCTCCGCCGCCTTCGCGGCCGCGCTCCCGGGACGCTTACGAGCCACCCAGCCCTCGATATTCCGCTGCTGACCACGGGCCACGGCCAGCGCACCGGGCGGCACATCCTTCGTGATCACGGACCCCGCGCCGGTGTACGCGCCGTCCCCGACCGTGACAGGAGCCACAAACATGTTGTCCGAACCGGTCTTGCAATGCGACCCCACCGTCGTGTGGTGCTTGCTCTCACCGTCGTAGTTCACGAACACACTCGCCGCGCCGATGTTCGTGAAGTCACCGATCGTCGCGTCCCCCACGTACGACAGATGCGGAACCTTCGTCCCCTCACCGATCGACGCGTTCTTCGTCTCCACGTACGTACCGACCTTCGACCTCACCCCCAGCCGCGTACCCGGCCGCAGATACGCGTACGGACCCACCGTCGCGCCCTCGCCGACCACCGCGCCGTCCGCCACCGTGTTGTCCACGCGCGCGCCCGCGCCCACCACCGTGTCGTTCAGGCGGCTGTTCGGGCCGACCTCCGCGCCCTCCGCGATCCGCGTCGCACCGGTGAGCTGCGTACCCGGGTGCACCACCGCGTCCCGGCCGAAGCCGACCGTCACGTCCACCCACGTCGTCGCCGGGTCCACCACCGTCACGCCGTCCAGCATCGCGGCCGTCAGCAGACGGTCGTTCAGCGTCCGGCGGGCCTCGGAGAGCTGCACCCGGTTGTTGATCCCGGCGATCTCCCGGTGGTCACCCGCCACCGACGCGCCCACCCGGTGCCCGGCCGCCCGCAGGATGCCCAGCACATCGGTCAGGTACTCCTCGCCCTGGCTGTTGTCCGTGCGCACCTGCTTCAGCGCGTCCGCCAGCAGCCGGCCGTCGAACGCGAACACACCGCTGTTGATCTCACGGATCGCCCGCTGCTCGTCGGTCGCGTCCTTGTGCTCCACGATCGCGGTCACCGCGCCGCTCGCGCCGTCCCGCACGATCCGGCCGTAACCGGTCGCGTCCGGGACCTCGGCGGTCAGCACGGTCACGGCGTTGCCGTCCGCCTGGTGCGTGCCGGTGAGGGCCGCCAGGGTGTCCGCGGTCAGCAGGGGGGTGTCGCCGCAGACCACCACGACGGTCCCGTCCACCGGGCCGCCCAGCTCCTCCAGCGCCATCCGCACCGCGTGCCCGGTGCCGTTCTGCTGCTCCTGCACGGCCGTACGGACCTCGGGGTCGATCTCGGCGAGGTGCGCGGCGACCTGCTCACGGGCGTGGCCGACGACGACCACCAGCTCGGCGGGGTCCAGCTCACGGGAGGCGGCCAGCACATGACCGACCAGGGAGCGGCCGCAGATCTGGTGCAGGACCTTCGGTGTGGCCGACTTCATACGGGTGCCCTCACCCGCTGCGAGAACGACGACGGCTGCCGGGCGAATGGCGCTCACGGAGTTGCCTTTCGGCTCTGGGAAGAGGTGGTGACTGGCGGCAGAATACCGGGGGGCTTTTCGGCGGACATGAGAGCGGGTCCCGCCGGGGGTGTGCCGGTCAGGACCCGAACTTTCGAAACGTGGGCGCTGTGGCTCCCCCGCAAGGATTCGAACCTTGTCCTGCTGGTACCAAAAACCAGTGTGCTGCCAGTTACACCACGGGGGACAGCGCGTCAGACCTTACCCGAGACGCGCTTGAGCACGGGTCACGATCCCACCCCACCAGCCCTCGACCCGGTTGTACAGCTCCGCGCTCCGCGCGACGTCCACGACCAGGCACCCGTGATAGCCGACTCCCGTGTTCTTCCGGACCGTTCGGGGGTTGTGCCGTTTCAGTGTCGGCCTGGCCAGGTCCGACACGTCCACCCCGGCCACCCCGGCCCAGAACCGCTGGGCCGCCGGCACGTCCGCCGACTCGTGGATGAGCACCCGGAAACCCAGCCGCTCCCGCTCCACGCCGAGCAGGTCGAGCCAGGCGAGGTAGGTGCGGATCACTCCCGTGTCGCTGTTCACGAACACGAGCCGTTCGCGGCGGTTGTAGGGCTTGCTCTTCTGGCCCTCCGCCCAGTACAGAGCCACTCCGGCCAGGAAGAGCTCGCGGTCCGTCAGCTCCCCGATCTCCTCCCGCGCCGAGGCCCTGGCCTCCTCGAGCCGCTCACGCCCAGCGGCTCGGTACCGCTCCAGCCCCTCGCGCATGAGCGCCTGCTGTTCCTCGGGGGTGTATTTCGGGGTCGGCTTCGGCAGGTCCCTCACCCACAGGGAGACCGAGCTGCGGGAGCAGCCGAGGGCGGCTTCGATCTGGTCGTAGGTGCAGCCCTGGCGGCGGAGGTCGCGGGCGCGTTCCCGGAGGTCGTCCTTGGCGTTGGGGCGCCTCGTCCACTCCGGGGCCGGTTCGCCGTGGACGAGGCGGTTGAGGAGGTCGTTGTTGTGGACCTTCAGGTGGTCGCGGATCTGGCGGAGGCTCATGCCCTGACGGCGGAGGGCGATCGCCTGGGCGCGGAGGTTCTCGAAGTCGGCGTACTTGGAGGTTTTGCCTGATGAATGTGCCACTTGCATATCATCCGGGCGGAATGTGAGCCTCCGGGAGCCCGTGCGGCGGAGTTCAGTAGTTCGAGTGACGGAGGGGGCCGCGGCCCGGACGGGTAGGGGAAAGTCACCGGAAATGCCGCCGGGGGCGCCCGTAGGCTGGAGGGCATGACCACGACGGGGGAAGACCACACCAGGGCGCCGACCGGCCCGTGGTGGTGGGAGAGACGGCGCGGTGCGGTGCTGGACGTCGGCCTGGGGCTGGCGTCGGCGGTGGAGTGCGGCGCGGAGGGCGTGCCGTTCGCGCGGGACGCGGGCGTGCCGCTGTGGCTCGGTGTCGTGTTCGGGCTGCTGGCGGGTTCGGTGCTGCTGGTGCGCCGGAAGTGGCCGGTCGCGGTGGTCCTGGTGGCGATCGCGGTGACGCCCGCCCAGATGGGTTTCCTGATGGGCATCGTCGGCCTGTACACGCTGGCGGCGTGCGAGCTGCCGCGCCGGGTGATCGTGGCGCTGGCGGGCATGTCGCTGGTGGGCACGATGATCGTGACGTTCGTGCGGGTGCGCCAGGACATGGCGCGCGGGGACCTGACGCTGGGCGACTGGTTCGTGCCGTTCGCCGCGGTGACCACCTCGCTGGGCCTGACGGCGCCTCCGCTGCTGCTGGGGCTGTACGTGGGTGCCCGGCGCCGGCTGATGGAGAGCCTGCGGGAGCGGGCGGACAGTCTGGAGCGTGAGCTGCAGTTGCTCGCGGAGCGGGCGGAGGAGCGTGCGGAGTGGGCGCGCGGCGAGGAGCGCACGCGGATCGCGCGGGAGATGCACGACGTGGTGGCGCACCGGGTGAGTCTGATGGTGGTGCACGCGGCGGCGTTGCAGGCGGTGGCCCGTAAGGACCCGGAGAAGGCGGTGCGGAACGCGGCGCTGGTGGGGGACATGGGCCGGCAGGCGCTCACCGAGCTGCGGGAGATGCTCGGGGTGCTGCGGTCGGGGGACTCCGGGGAGGCGGTGCGGCGGCGCGTGGAGCCCGGGCCGGTGCGGGTGCCGTTGGCCGCGGTGGGGGTCGCGGCGGCGGAGGCGGCGTCGAAGGCGGCGGCCGAGGTGGTCGTGGTGGACGGGCCGTGTCTGTCGGAGCTGGAGGAGCTGGTGGGGCAGTCGGCGGCGGCCGGGATGGTGGTGGCGCTGTCGGTGGAGGGTGAGCTGCGGTCGTATCCGGCGGAGGTGGAGCAGACCGCGTACCGGGTGGTGCAGGAGGCGTTGACGAACGTGCACAAGCATGCGGCGGGTGCGAAGACGTATGTGCGGCTCGCCCATCGGTCGACGGAGATCGCGATGCAGGTGGAGAACGATTCGCCGCCAGAGCCGGGGTCGGCGTCGGCGGGGTTGCCGTCGGGCGGCAACGGTCTGCTGGGGATGCGGGAGCGGGTCGTGGCGCTGGGGGGCGTGTTCGTGTCGGGGCCGACGGATGCCGGGGGTTTCCGGGTGTCGGCGGTGATTCCGGCCGCTTAGGGGCCGCGTTTTCCGGTGGCCGCTCATGTCGCTTTCGCCGTCCAATCCTCGGTACGTGCTGAATCCACCCATTGGATGAACGTGTCCGCCGTGCGGCATGCGGGGGGCTTCTCCGACGCAGTGTGTCGGTGCGTGCCGAGGGGTTCGGGGCGAGCCGACGGAAGGGTTCGGGGAAGTCATGCGTGCTGAGGCCATCGACCGGGTGACGCTGGTGTTCTCGCTGTTCGACGCGAATGGCAACGGTCATCTGGACCCGGAGGACTTCGAGCTGATGGCGTCGCGGGTGACGGCGGTGGCGGAGGGGTCGGGGGAGGGTGCGCGGGCGCGGATGTCGGCGGCGTTCCAGCGGTACTGGGAGACGCTGGAGGCGGAGCTGGACGCGGACGGGGACGGGCGGATCACGCTGGAGGAGTACCGGGCGTGTGTGCTGGCGCCGGAGCGGTTCGGGGGGACGGTGCGGGAGTTCGCGGAGGCGCTGGCGGCGCTGGGTGATCCGGACGGGGACGGGGCGATCGAGCGGCCGTTGTTCACGGCGTTGATGCGGGCGATCGGTTTCGCGGGTCCGAACATCGAGGCGCTGTTCGACGCGTTCGGTCCGGACGGGGAGGACCGGATCGCGGTGGCGACGTGGGTGGCGGGGATCGAGGACTTCTACGCGCCGGACAAGGCGGGGATTCCGGGGGACCACCTGGTGGGCGCGGCGGTCTGAGGCGGGGGCGGTCGGTTCGGGGAGAGGGGCGGTCCGGGGTGACGGTCGTGGGGCTCGCCGTGGGGCGGGGGACGGGCGCGGAGGTGGCCGGGGTCTTCGAGCGGGTGCTGGGGCATCTGGCGGGGGCGTTCGGGGTGCCGGTGCGGGTGGAGCGTTCGGAGCGGGTCTACCACTCGTATGTGTCGCTGCGGGGTGAGGCGCCGGAGCGGATCGCGGCGCTGACGGAGGAGGACGCGGCGCATTACGAGGGGTTCTGCCGGGGGCTGGCGGGCCGGGGGGTCTCGGCGGTGTTCCGTACGGCGATCAACGCGCAGTCGTTGTATCTGGTGCGGCAGCGGTTGCGTGCGGTGAAGGTGGACGGGCTGGGGGGTCCGCCGGGCGGGGTGGCGCCGGAGCTGCTGCTGGTGCGGGATCAGGCGCAGGGGTTCTACACGGGGGAGAACCGGCATGAGCCGGGGCGGGTGGTGCGGACGATGGAGTTCGGTGAGGCGGTCACGAACGAGGTGATCGACTGCGCGCTGGCGCGGGCGCGGCTGGTGTGGCCCGGGGGTGGGGCGGGGCGGGTGGTGATGGCGTACAAGTTCCATCTGCTGGACGGGGCGCTGGACGACTGGGTGCGGCGGGCGGCGGAGCGGCACGGGGTGGAGATCCGGTTGTGCCAGCCGGACACGGTGAACCGGGATCTGATCGCGCACGGTCTGCCGCCGGGGACGGTGGTGGTGGCGGGGAACGAGTGGGCGGACATCATGCATGTGGTGCTGCTGGACCGGTTCGGGGGTGAGCGGCAGGAGAGCCGGTTCACGGAGAACGTGCATCTGCTGCCGGAGGTGGCGGGGCTGGTGGAGTTCCAGACGGTGCACGGCTCGGCGGACGATCTTGAGGGCCGTGACCTGGTGAATCCGGTGGCGACGGTCCGGGCGGCGGCGGCCGTGGCGGAGCGGCACGTGGGGTGTGCGGGGGCGGTGGCCGCGGTGGAGGGGGCGCTGGCGGGGCTGGCGGCGCGGGGGGTGGGCACGGCCGATGTGGGGGGTTCGGCGTCGACCGGTGAGGTGGTGGCCGGGGTGCTGGAGGGGCTGGGGGTGGCGGGGCCGGGGGCGGGGGCGGACACGCTGGTGGCGGGGGCGTGAGCGGGGCGGGCGGTGTGGTGCTGGTGGTGGTCGATCTGCAGAACGACTTCTGCGACGCGTCGGCCGCCGCCCGCCACGGGAGCGATGCGGGGGTGCTGGGGGATGCGGCGGGGGCCGCGGCCGGGGTGGTGGAGCAGGCACGGGCGGCCGGGGTGGAGGTGGTCTTCGTCCGCTTCCTGGGGGACGTGGCGCATCAGGGGCCGAGCTGGCGGCGGCGGGACCGGGTGCTGGGCAAGCGGGCGAAGTGTGTGGCGGGGAGCAGGGGCGCGGAGTTCCACGGGGTGGTGCCGGCCGCGGGGGAGGCGGTGTTCACCAAGTACGCGTGTTTCGACGCGTTCCTGGCGGAGGGGTTCGAGGGGTACCTGCGGGAGCGGGGGGTGGTGCGGCTGGTGTTCGCGGGGGTGTTCACCGATGTGTGTGTGGATTCGACGGCGCGGACGGCGTTCCAGAAGGGGTTCGAGGTGTCGGTGCTGACGGACTGCACGACGCCGTTGCATCTGCCGGAGCCGGTGATCCTGTCTTTCATGCGGCGGGTGTACGGGGCCCGGCTGACGACGCGGGCGGACCCGGAGCTGTGGGCCGTGTGTCCCTCGACCGAGGAGGAACCATCGCAAGCGTCGGTACGGCCGGCCGGTCCGGTGCCGGTGACTTCGGAGTGGACGCGGGGGTAGGGGTGACCGCGCTGCTGGTGGCGGCGGCGCGGGCGATCGAGGCGCGCCGTCCGGACGCGCTGGCGCGTGATCCGTACGCGGAGTGCTTCGTGCGGGCGGCGCCGGTGTCGGCGCTCTGGCCGGTGTCTCCCGAGGAGGTGCCGCGTGGGGAGGCCGATCCGGTGTGGGGGCGCTTAGCCCGGTACTTCGGGCTGCGGACGCGGGTGCTGGACGACGCGCTGCGGCAGGCGGCGCGGGCCGGGACGCGGCAGTTCGTGCTGCTGGGGGCGGGGTTGGACACGCGGGCGTTCCGGCTGGACTGGCCGTCGGGCAGCACGGTGTGGGAGGTGGACCGGCCCGGTGTGCTCGGCTTCAAGGAGCGGGTGCTGGCGGAGGCGGGTGCGGTGCCGTCGGCCGGGCGGGTGCCGGTGCCGGTGGATCTGCGCGGCGACTGGGCGGGGGCGCTGCTCGGCGCCGGTCTGCGGCCGGGGCTGCCGACGGCGTGGCTGGCCGAGGGGCTGCTGCTGTATCTCCCGGCGGACGCCGAGCGCCGGCTCGTAGGTGTGGTGGACGAGTTGAGCGCGCCGGGCAGCATGCTCGGCTACGAGGTGAAGCTGCTGAAGGAGGCCCGCGCGGTGCGGGACAGCCCGGTGTACGCGGAGGCGCGGGAGCGGCTGGGGGTGGACCTGCCGGCGCTGTTCGACGGTGATCCGCGTCCGGATTCGGCGGCGGATCTTGCGGGCCGGGGCTGGCGGACCGAGGTGGGGACGCCGTACGACCATGTGCGCCGGTACGGGCGGGGGCCGCGGCCGGAGCCGGACGACGCGCTGGCCGCCAACCGCTGGGTGTTCGCGGTGAAGGGCGCGGCGGGGGTCAGCCGGTGGTGAGGCGGACGGGCTGGGTGCCGGCGATGAGCGCGGTCAGCGCGTGGTCGATGTCGGGGCCGAGGTACCAGTCGCCGGTGTGGTCGAGGGTGTAGACGCGGCCCTGGGTGTCGATGGCGAGGAGGGCGGCGGTGTCGGTCTCCTCGCCCAGCGGGCTGAGTTCGGTGGCCAGCGCGCGGCCGAGGTCGCCGAGGGTGCGGGCGAGGTGCAGGCCCTGGAGCGGGTCGAGGTGGAGGTTGGCCGGGGCGATCTGGCGGCCGGTTCCGGTGGGGGTGATGTGGAGTCCGCCGAACTCGGCCCAGGCTTCGACGGCGGCGGGGAAGACGGCGTGCCGGTGGCCGGCGGGGGAGAGGTGTTCGCGCAGGGTGTCGGCCCAGATCTCGGCCTGCTTTATGTCCCAGCGGCCGGGGTGCCAGCCCGCGGTGCGCAGCGCGTTGTCGACGGCGCCGGGGAAGCGGGGTGCGGTGCCGCCCGGCCCGTGGGGTGCGGTGAGCCGGGGGGATGAGGTGCGGTCGGAGTGCATCTGCCCTGTCGATCGTCGTGCTGGTGAGCTGGCTTCGGGGGCCCGGCGGGGGCGGGGCGGGATCAGTCGCCGGTGGTGGCCGGGTCGACGACGCGGACGCCGAAGTGGGCGCTGAGGGCGGCGCAGGCGCGGCAGGGGGTGGCGAAGCTGCCGTGCAGGGGGTCGCCGTCCTCGCGTATGCGGCGGGCGGTGAGCTTGGCGTGCTTCAGGGACTTGCGGGCCTCGCCGTTGGTCATGGGGCGGCGGGCGGAGCGCCTGCTGCGGGCGGCGTCGGCGGCGGTGAGGTGCCGGGAGATGAGGATCGTCTCGGCACACCGTCCGGTGAAGCGGTCGCGCTGGCTGCTGGTGAGGGTGTCGAGGAAGTCCTGCACGAGGTGGTGCAGGGGGGCGGGCTGGTCGCCGCGGGCGGCGGTGCCGGTGAGGGTGGCGCCGCGGACGGAGAGGGCGGCGGCGACGGCGGGCAGGATGCCGTCGCGGCGGTGCAGCAGGGCGGGGGCGGGAGGTTCGTTGCTGTCGCTCCAGCCGATGCGGGGGTCACCGGCCCGCACGTCGGTACCTCCGGTCGGCATCGTGTTCATGGTCGTCTTCCCTCCCCTGGGCCTGCGCCCGGAGGACACAGAGTGCCAAATGCCGTGGCGGCTGCGGAAGCTGGGGCGGTGCGACACGCCAGGGCAAGGCTCCGCCGTCACGTGCGGTGACGGTTGGTCACACAAGTGACGGGCTCTCGCGGGGGTGTTCGAGAGGGTGGGGCGGAGGACCGGGGTCCGGTGGGCCGGTGACCGGTGTACGTGTACCGCATAGGCTGTCGGCACCGCGCCGGGGCGCGGGCAAGGGCGTCGGTGACGTTGAAGACAGTCGGATACGGGTCGGGGCGTCCCGGCTCGTACAGAGTGCCGCAGGGGGCAACCGCCATGACGACAGGTCGGCTCGGGCAGGAAGCCGCGCCGCCGAACGCGGCCTATGCCGGGCAGGTCGTGCACTTCCCGGACCCGGTGCGGGCGGCCCGCCATCCGCGCGGGGTGCGGATCGACGAGCACGGTCATCCCGACTTCGCGCCGTACGCGCGCGCGGCGGCCGAGATCGCGGAGCCCCCGCAGGGGTTCGGCGTCGACGAACTGCGGCTGACCGACTACGTGTCGGCGAACGCGGTGCTCGCGGCGTCGGGGCACGAGCTGTGGGACACGGTGCCGGAGGTGGCGACGCCGCACGGCTGGACGTGGCACCACGTGGCCAACTCCCGGCGGCTGGAGCTGATCCCGGTCGAGGTGAAGGCGCTGCTGCGGCACCACGGCGGGGTGGCGACGGCGGTGGTGGACCACGCCAAGCGCGGCACCCGCCCGCTGAACGAGACGCGTCCGGCGCACTTCACGCTCCCCAAGTCCGGTGTCGCGGTGACGGAGTCGCAGGTGCAGGGCGTCGAGGAGGACCTCGGCTACCGGCTGCCCGGCGCCTACCGGTCGTTCCTGAAGGCGGCCGGCGGCTGCGCCCCCGTGGGCGCCGCGCTCGACGCCGAGCTGGGCCTGCTGCTGGACCAGCCGTTCTTCACCGTCCGCGACGAGGCCGCGGTCAACGACCTGGTGTACGTGAACAAGTGCCTGCGCGACCACCTGACCAAGGACTACCTGGGCGTCGCGTTCGTCCAGGGCGGCCTGGTCGCGGTGAAGGTGAAGGGCGAGCGGGCCGGCTCGGTGTGGTTCTGCGCGTACGACGACGTACGGGACACCGACCCGTCGTGGTCGGCGGCGGAGCGCGTGGAGCGGCTGCTGCTGCCCTGCGGCGACGACTTCGACGCGTTCCTGTCCCGGCTGGCCGGTGATCCGCCGGAGCTGGACACGGTGGCGAGTCTGATGGTGGACGGCGGCTTCGCGCACGCCGTCCCGGTGTCTGCGGCGTCCTCGGCGCCGACGGGGGAGTGAGGTCCGGGTCATGGTGACGTTTGCGCGCGCGCAGGAGCGCGGCGAGGAGTGGATCAACGGGGACGTCCCGGCGTACCAGCACCGTGAGGTGCGGGTAAGGGAGTTCGACCTCGGGTTCGTGGTGTGGGGCGAGGACCGTGCCGACGGCCCGCGTTCCGACGCGGGCGGCCAGCGGCTGGTCATCGCGCGGGACAGCGGCGAGGCCACGCTGTGGCCCGCGCTGCCGGTGGGCGAGGTCATCCGCCGGTACGAGGAGCTGTACGGCCGCCCCGACGACGTCGAGGACGCGGTACCGGTGCCGCCCGCCGCGCGGGTGGACCTCAACCAGACGTCGTTCCTGCTGAGTCCGCCGGAGTGGCTGCAGGAGGCCGCGGACAAGCTGGGCATCCCGGACCGGCGTCAGGGTTCGGACGCGGGGCCGGGCCAGGGTGCGCCCTCGGTCCCGGCTCAGGGTTCCCCGGCGGGGCTCGCCCAGACGCAGGCCGGCATCCCCGCTGCCGCCCCGGACAGCGGGGCCGCCTGGCCGGCCGCCAAGAGCGAGGTGGAGGAGGCCCGCGACGGCGACACCCCGTGGGCCGGTACGGACACCAACGCCGACGGTGAGGACCGTTCGGTGCCGCTGCCCGCCACGGTGTTCGCGCCGCCGGTGTCCGACGGCACCCCGCCCCCGCCGACGGCCGCGCCGGACGCCAAGACGGCGCTGATGTCGGGTGGCAGCCAGCTCCCGCCCACCGCGGTCGCGCCGGCGGTGGCCGACACCAAGACGCCCGCCCAGGGACCCGGTACGCCTCCCGCTCCGGCCCGGCCGCTGCCGCCGCACGCCGGGGACATCGCCGACGCCGCGACCAGCAAGGCCGCCCCGCCGCCCCGCAAGCCGCGCGGTGGGGTCCTTCCGCACCCGCCGGGCGCCCCCGGCACTCCGGGTGCGCAGCCGGCCGGGGCCGCCGAGGGGTACGTACCGACGCAGTTGGTGTCCTCGCTGGGCCCCGAGACCCCGGCCGGGCCGGGCGGTACGCCGCAGCCGCCGGACGCTCCGGGCACCCCGGCCCCGCCCCGGCCCGCCGGAGCGCCCGGTGCCGTGCACCACGCGGAGACCGTGCTGTCCCCGCCCTCGCCCGGCGGCCCCGGCGTACCTCCGCCGCCGTCCGCCCCCGGCACGCCCCCCGCGCCCGGCACCCAGCCGACGGCGGGGATGCCGCCCGTACCCGGCATGCCGCCCGGCCCGCCGCCCGCGCCGCAGCCGATGCCGCACGCGGGTCCGCCGCCGCAGGGCGCGCCCATGCCGCCGCCCGGTGCCATGCCGCCACCGGGAGCGATGCCGCCCCCGGCCGGTGCCATGCCGCCGCCCGGCGCGATGCCTCCGCCGGCCGCGCCGATGCCCGGGCAGCCCGGCGCGTACGGGTATCCGCAGCAGGGGCAGCCCATGGTGGGGCCCGGCTACCAGGCGGTGCTGCGCTACCGCGCCCACGACGGCTCGGAGCAGCAGCTCATCCGGCGTTCCGCGCCGGGCACCCCGCACCCGGAGTGGCAGATCTTCCACGAGCTGCGCGCCATGAACGTGCCGCCGGACCAGGTGCTGGAGCTGCACACCGAGCTGGAGTCCTGTGAACTGCCGGGCGCGTACTGCGCGCGGATGATCCGGGAGCAGTGGCCTCAGGCGCGGATCGCGTCCATCGCGCCGTACGGCACCGACCACGCGAGCCGGCAGGAGGGCATGCAGGAGTTGCTGGCCCATCAGGGCGAGCTGCACCAGGTCGCGGACGGTCCCGCGCGGCCCGCGCCGGTGCGGGCGCCGCTGCCCCCTGTGCCGCCCGTGCCGCCGATCCCGCCGGAGGGCGTCGCGCAGGAGCTGGCGGCGGTGTTCGGTCCTGGCGTGTACCGGTTCGAGCAGCAGGCGGTGGCCCGGCAGGGCGTGCCGCCGGTCGTCGCGCACACCCTGGTGGTGGCCGGACTCCCGCTGGACATGGGCCCGTTCTTCTGGGCGCAGGCCCAGCCGGGGCGGCCGGTGCCGACCCTGGCGGAGCTGGCGGCCGAACGCGGGGTGGCACCGGCCTCGGACGCGGGGTCCTACCTGGTGATGGGCACGGACTTCGGCAAGGCGATCTGCGTGCAGTACGGCACCGCGAACATCGTGGCCGTGCCGGTGGAGAGCGGGCCGGGCGGGGCGCCGGTGCCTCCGCAGTTCGTCAACTCCGGGCTGCCCGAGTTCGCCCGTTGCCTGGCGCTGCTGGGCCGGATGTGGCGGCTGCGCTACGGCCTGAACCAGGAGCAGGCGGCCCGCTGGACCGTCGACTTCCAGGCCCAGTTGGCCGCCCTGGACCCGGCCGCGCTGGCGTCGCCGGAGAGCTGGTGGTCGGTGTTGCTGGAGCAGATGTGGGACGGCCTGCTTTAGCGGGCGCCGCCGCGCAGACAGGGGGCTCTTCACCGGTTCGGGTGAAGGGCCCCCTGGCGTTTTCTGACCGCTCCTGACCAGGTGCCGTCTACGGAGTGTCGGGTTATGAACAGATGTGACCCGACCGGCAGGATATGCGGGAAATCGTCCTGTCGGGTAGGTCCGGCGGAGAGGGGTCCCTGGTGAGCGGCACAGCGAGGACACCGCGCGGCTACCGTCCCGACCAGGTCGACGCGTACCTGGCGGCACTCTCCCGCGACCGGGACGCCGCCTGGGAGCGCGCGGCCCGCCTGACCGTACTGGCAGGGCGGATGGAGACCGAGTCCGCGCGGCTCCGGGAGACGGCCGCGGGGCTCGCCCCGCAGGAGTACGACGCCCTCGGCGAGCGCGCCCGGTACGCCTTCGGGCTGCTGCGCGAGGAGGCCCGGGCGGTGCGCGAGGCGGCCCACGAGGAGGCGCGGCGCGAAGTGGCGCGGGCCGAGCAGGACGCGGCCGGTGTCGCACGGGCCGCACGGGAGGCGGCGCGGGCACGGTGCGCCGAGGCCGAGGAGGAGGCCGCAGGGCTGCTGCTGGCGGCGCGTGCCGAGGCGGACGGTGTGCGGGTGGGCGCCCGGCGCGAGGTGCGGGAACTGCGCGGGCAGGCCCTCGCGGTACTGCGCGAGGCGCGTGCGCATGCCGCCGCGATGCCCGCCGTACTGGAGGCCGAGCAGGCGGAGCGCCGGGCGGCGGCCGCACGCGCGGACGCCGAGCGCGAGACGGCGGCCGAGGCCCGCCTCGCCGAGCGGACCGCCCGCGCGGAGGCCGAACTCGCGGCCGCCGGACGGGCGCTGGAGGAGACGGCCGTCCGGGCGCGGCACTGCCAGGACGAGGCACGCGCGCGTGCCGCCGAGATCCTCGCCGCGGCCCGCCTCCACGAGGAGCGCACCGCCCGCGAGACCGAACACGTCCTGCGCGAACACAGCGACACCTGGGACGACGTACAGGCCCAGACGAGCCGCGTACGCGACCGCCTGACCGAGTTGACGGGCCGGGCCGCCGCGCAGTGACGGGGGGTCACGCTTCGGGGTGCCCGTAGGGGGTGGCTTGACCCTGACGCGGCGTAAGGGTGGAGGCTGACTGTGGTCCGGGGTGGACACGACCCTGAGAAGGGCTCCACCCGTCGGTGGAGTACCCCTAGGGGTATCTCCGTACGAGGGCTCGGGGAGGGTTCGTCCCCGCGGAGGACGAGGGCGGGCATGCCCCGTCCTTAGTCTGTCTTTATGCCGCCAGGGGGGCGGCTGGCCGAACCCCGGGGGTAGGGATTTCCCCCCGGGAAACGGGGGCCCGCACCAGCGTGCGGCACCCCCCGCCACGGCCAGACTCGAGGCGTAGCGCACGGACGTCCCGGCCCGCACCACTCCACTCACGCATCGCACCGCGATCCAGGTCGCCCGCGATCGACCCGCATAGGAGACATACCGTGACATCGGCTGTGACCATTCCCAGGCACGGGGGTACTGGAGGGCCTACGGCCGTCGCCGCACGAGCGCGGCAGGTCGTGAAGGCCTACGGGGTCGGGGAGACCCGCGTCGTCGCCCTCGACCACGTCGACGTGGACATCGCCCGCGGCCAGTTCACCGCGATCATGGGCCCCTCCGGGTCCGGCAAGTCCACCCTGATGCACTGCCTCGCCGGTCTGGACACCGTGACCAGCGGTCAGATCTACCTGGACGAGACCGAGATCACCGGTCTGAAGGACAAGAAGCTCACCCGGCTGCGCCGCGACCGGATCGGCTTCATCTTCCAGGCGTTCAACCTGCTGCCGACGCTGAACGCGCTGGAGAACATCACGCTGCCCATGGACATCGCCGGCCGCAAGCCCGACAAGGCGTGGCTGGACCGGGTCGTGGAGACCGTCGGGCTCTCGGACCGGCTCAGGCACCGGCCCACCCAGCTCTCCGGCGGCCAGCAGCAGCGCGTCGCCGTGGCCCGCGCGCTCGCCGCCCGGCCGGAGATCATCTTCGGTGACGAGCCGACCGGAAACCTCGACTCCCGCGCCGGCGCCGAGGTCCTCGGCTTCCTGCGCCGCTCGGTGGACGAGCTGGGCCAGACCATCGTCATGGTCACCCACGACCCCGTCGCCGCCTCCTACGCGGACCGCGTGCTCTACCTGGCCGACGGCCGGATCGTGGACGAGATGCTGAAGCCCACGGCCGAGCAGGTCCTGGACCGCATGAAGGACTTCGACGCGCGGGGGCGCACATCATGACCGTCCTGAAGACCTCGCTGCGCAACTTCCTCGCGCACAAGGGCCGGATGGCGCTCTCCGCGATCGCGGTCCTGCTCTCGGTGGCGTTCGTCTGCGGCACCCTGGTGTTCACCGACACCATGAACACCACCTTCGACAAGCTCTTCCAGGTGACGTCCTCCGACGTCACGGTGAGCGCCAAGGGCGCCTCCGACACCGGGGAGACCACCTCCGACACCGGCAAGCCGCCGGTCCTGCCCGCCGCCGTCGTCGGCAGGATCGAACGGGCGCCGGGCGTGAAGTCGGCCGAGGGCACCGTGTTCTCCACCTCGGTCACCGTGGTCGACGGCGACAAGGAGAAGCTGTCGCCCACCAGTGGCGCCCCGACCATCGTCGGCAACTGGAACGCCAACGACGCCCGCACCATGAAGATCACCACCGGTGCGGCGCCCCAGGGTCCCGGCCAGATCATGGTCGACGCCGACACCGCCGACAAGCACCACCTGAAGCTCGGCGACGACATCGGGGTCATCACCGCCGTCGGCACGCACCACGCGCGCCTGTCCGGCATCGCCACCTTCACCGTCACCAACCCCGGCGCGGCGATCTTCTACCTGGACACGAAGACCGCCCAGCAGGCCCTGGTCGGCCGCACCGGCGTCTTCACCAACGTCAACGTCACCGCCGCCCAGGGCATCACCGACGCCCGCCTCAAGCGGGACGTGAGCGCCGCCCTCGGCACCGGCTACAAGGTGCAGACCGCCAAGGAGGTCGCCGACGCCAACCAGCAGGACGTGAAGAGCTTCCTCGACGTCATGCGGTACGCGATGCTCGGCTTCGCCGGGATCGCCTTCCTGGTCGGCATCTTCCTGATCATCAACACCTTCTCGATGCTGGTCGCCCAGCGCACCCGCGAGATCGGCCTGATGCGGGCCATCGGTTCCTCCCGCCGCCAGGTCAACCGGTCGGTGCTGATCGAGGCCCTGCTGCTCGGCGTCGTCGGCTCCGTGCTCGGGGTGGGCGCCGGGGTCGGGATCGCGGTCGGCCTGATGAAGCTCATGGGCCAGATCGGCATGCACCTGTCCACGGACGATCTGACGGTCGCCTGGACCACCCCGGTCGCCGGTGTGGTGCTCGGCGTCGTCGTCACCGTCCTCGCCGCCTACCTGCCGGCCCGCCGCGCGGGCAAGATCTCCCCGATGGCCGCCCTGCGCGACGCGGGCGCCCCGGCCGACGCCCGGGCCGGCGTGATCCGCGCGGTCATCGGCCTGGTCCTCACCGGCGCCGGCGCCGCCGGCCTGGCCGCGGCCGCCGCCGCCGACCACGCCACGACCGGCTCGGCCTGGCTGGGCCTCGGCATCGTGCTCACCCTGATCGGCTTCGTGGTGATCGGCCCGCTGCTCGCCTCCGGCGTGGTGCGCGTCCTCGGCGCGATCGTCCTGAGGGTCTTCGGCCCCGTCGGCCGCATGGCCGAGCGCAACGCGCTGCGCAATCCGCGCCGCACCGGCGCGACCGGCGCCGCGCTGATGATCGGCCTCGCCCTGGTGGCCTGCCTGTCCGTGGTCGGTTCGTCCATGGTGGCCTCCGCCACCGACCAGCTCGACAAGACGGTGGGCGCGGACTTCATCGTCCAGAGCGACAACGGCTCCGTCATCACCCCGCAGGCCGTCGACGCCCTCAAGCGCACCGAGGGGCTGGAGCGGGTCACCGAGTACAAGGTCCTCCCGGTGACCATGACCACGCCGGACGGCAAGGTCTCCAAGAACGAGACCCTCAACGCCGCCGATCCCACCTACGCCGAGGACCTGCGCACCAAGACCGTCCAGGGCGACCTCGCCGACGCCTACGGCGCCGACTCCATGTCCGTCTTCGCCGGCTTCGCCAAGGACCACGGCATCAAGCTCGGCTCCAAGGTCGACGTCGCCTTCAAGGACGGCCGTACCGCCGAGCTGACGGTCCGCGCGATCACCAGCGACGAGGTCGTGGTCGACAAGGGCGCCATGTACGTCTCCATCGCCACGGCGAAGAAGTACGTGCCGGCCGACAAGATGCCGCTCGACCTGCTTTTCTTCGCCACCGCCAAGGAGGGCCAGCAGGACGCCGCGTACAAGGCGCTGAAGGCGTCCCTGCACGACTACCCGCAGTACACCGTCCGCGACCAGACCGACTACAAGCAGGCCCTCAAGGACCAGATCGGCCAGCTCCTCAACCTGATCTACGGCCTCCTGGCGCTCGCCATCATCGTCGCCGTCCTCGGCGTCGTGAACACCCTGGCCCTCTCGGTGGTGGAGCGCACCCGCGAGATCGGACTCATGCGAGCCATCGGCCTCTCCCGCCGCCAGCTCCGCCGCATGATCCGCCTGGAGTCGGTGGTGATCGCGCTCTTCGGCGCCCTCCTCGGCCTCGGCCTGGGCATGGGCTGGGGCGCCACCGCGCAGAAGCTCCTGGCCCTGCAGGGGCTGAAGGTGCTGGACATTCCCTGGCCGACGATCATCACGGTCTTCATCGCCTCGGCCTTCGTGGGGCTGTTCGCGGCGCTGATCCCGGCGTTCCGGGCGGGGCGGATGAATGTGCTGAGCGCTATCGCTACGGAGTGAGGGGGAGCGACAGGGGCCGGTGCCGGGAGCTCGGGGGCTCCCGGCACCGGCGTTTGCTTTCCAAGCCGGCCTTTTTCAGCGAGCCGAGACGGGCGGGCCCGGCGGGAAACCGGGGGTCCAGGGTGAAGGGCCCCCTGGTACGCCGACTGCACCACAGGCCCCCCAGGAAGCAGACGTTATCCACAGCCCCCGCCAAGCCGGAGCGCAGCGTCGTACGCTGGAAGACCCCCGGCCCGTACGACGAGTCGGGCGATTCGCGTTCCCACCCCCAGGACGGAAAGCCCCTCCATGAGCCTGCACGGTCTGCTCGACGCCGTCGTCAAGGACCCCGCCCTCGCGGAAGCGATCACCGCGGCCAAGGAGGGCAACCGCCCCCACATCGACCTCGTAGGTCCCCCCGCGGCCCGCCCCCTGGCCATCGCAGCCCTGGCGCGGGACACCACCCGCCCGGTGCTCGCGGTGACCGCGACCGGCCGCGAGGCGGAGGACCTGGCCGCAGCGCTCCGCTCACTGCTGCCGCCCGAGGGCGTCGTGGAGTACCCCTCCTGGGAGACCCTCCCGCACGAACGCCTCAGCCCCCGCAGTGACACCGTCGGCCGCCGCCTGGCCGTACTGCGCCGCCTGGCCCACCCCCGCCCCGACGACCCCGAGACCGGCCCCGTCTCCGTCGTCGTGGCCCCGGTTCGCTCCGTACTCCAGCCGCAGGTCAAGGGCCTGGGCGACCTGGAACCCGTATCTCTGCGCACCGGCGAGACCGCCGACCTGAACGAGGTCGTGGAAGCCCTCGCCGCCGCGGCGTACGCGCGCGTGGAGCTGGTCGAGAAGCGCGGCGAGTTCGCCGTACGCGGCGGCATCCTGGACGTGTTCCCGCCCACCGAGGAACACCCCCTGCGCATCGAGTTCTGGGGCGACGACGTAGAGGAGATCCGCTACTTCAAGGTCGCCGACCAGCGCTCCCTGGAGGTCGCCGAACACGGTCTGTGGGCCCCGCCCTGCCGCGAGCTGCTCCTCACCGACGACGTACGCGCCCGCGCGCGTGCCCTCGCCGAGCAGCACCCCGAGCTGGGCGAACTGCTCGGCAAGATCGCCGAGGGCATCGCGGTCGAGGGCATGGAGTCCCTCGCCCCCGTCCTCGTCGACGACATGGAACTGCTCCTCGACGTCCTCCCCGAGAACGCGATGGCCGTGGTCTGCGACCCGGAGCGGGTCCGTACCCGCGCCTCCGACCTCGTCGCGACCTCCCAGGAGTTCCTCCACGCCTCCTGGGCGGCCAGCGCGGGCGGCGGCGAGGCGCCCATCGACGTCGGCGCGGCCTCCCTGTGGTCCATCGCGGACGTGCGGGACCGCGCGCGCGAGCTGGACATGATGTGGTGGTCCGTCTCGCCGTTCGCCGCCGACGAGGAGCTGGGCGGCGACACCCTCAAGCTCGGCATGCGCGCCCCCGAGACCTACCGCGGCGACACCGCCCGCGCCCTCGCCGACACCAAGGGCTGGCTCTCCGACGGCTGGCGCACGGTGTTCCTCACCGAGGGCCACGGCCCCGCCTCCCGCACCGTCGAGGTGCTCGGCGGCGAGGGCATCGCGGCCCGGCTGGACGCCGACCTCGACGAGCTGAGCCCGTCCGTGGTCCACGTCTCCTGCGGCTCGATCGACCACGGCTTCGTGGACCCGGCGCTCAAGCTGGCCGTCCTCACCGAGACCGACCTGACCGGGCAGAAGGCCGCCGGCCGCGAGGGCGCCCGCATGCCCGCCCGCCGCCGCAAGGCCATCGACCCGCTCACCCTCGAGTCGGGCGACTACATCGTCCACGAGCAGCACGGCGTCGGCCGCTACATCGAGATGGTGCAGCGCACCGTCCAGGGCGCCACCCGCGAGTACCTGGTCGTGGAGTACGCCCCCGCCAAGCGCGGCCAGCCCGGCGACCGGCTGTACATCCCCACCGATCAGTTGGAGCAGATCACCAAGTACGTCGGCGGCGAGGCCCCCACCCTGCACCGCCTGGGCGGCGCCGACTGGACGAAGACCAAGGCGCGCGCCAAGAAGGCCGTCAAGGAGATCGCCGCCGACCTGATCCGGCTGTACAGCGCCCGCATGGCCGCCCCCGGCCACGCCTTCGGCGGCGACACCCCCTGGCAGCGCGAACTGGAGGACGCCTTCCCGTACGCGGAGACCCCGGACCAGCTCACCACTATCGCCGAGGTCAAGGAGGACATGGAGAAGTCGGTCCCCATGGACCGCCTGATCTGCGGCGACGTCGGCTACGGCAAGACCGAGATCGCCGTCCGCGCCGCCTTCAAGGCCGTCCAGGACGGCAAGCAGGTCGCCGTCCTGGTGCCGACCACCCTGCTGGTGCAGCAGCACTTCGGCACGTTCTCCGAGCGGTACTCGCAGTTCCCGGTCAACGTGCGCGCCCTGTCCCGCTTCCAGACCGAGACCGAGGCCAAGGCCGTCCTGGAGGGGCTCAAGGACGGCTCGGTGGACGTGGTCATCGGCACCCACCGCCTGTTCTCCTCCGAGACCAAGTTCAAGGACCTCGGCCTGGTCGTCGTCGACGAGGAACAGCGCTTCGGCGTCGAGCACAAGGAGCAGCTCAAGAAGCTGCGCGCCAACGTGGACGTCCTCACCATGTCCGCCACGCCCATCCCGCGCACCCTGGAGATGGCGGTCACCGGCATCCGCGAGATGTCCACGATCACCACCCCGCCCGAGGAGCGCCACCCGGTCCTCACCTTCGTCGGACCGTACGAGGAGCGGCAGATCGGCGCCGCCATCCGCCGCGAACTCCTCCGCGAGGGCCAGGTCTTCTACATCCACAACCGCGTGGAGTCCATCGACCGCGCGGCCGCCCGGCTCCGCGAGATCGTCCCCGAGGCGCGCATCGCCACGGCCCACGGCCAGATGTCCGAACAGGCCCTGGAACAGGTCGTGGTGGACTTCTGGGAGAACAAGTTCGACGTCCTGGTCTCCACTACGATCGTGGAGTCCGGCATCGACATCTCCAACGCCAACACCCTGATCGTGGAGCGCGGGGACAACTTCGGCCTCTCCCAGTTGCACCAGTTGCGCGGCCGCGTCGGCCGTGGCCGCGAGCGCGGGTACGCCTACTTCCTGTACCCGCCGGAGAAGCCGCTCACCGAGACCGCGCACGAACGGCTCGCCACCATCGCCCAGCACACCGAGATGGGCGCCGGCATGTACGTCGCCATGAAGGACCTGGAGATCCGCGGCGCGGGCAACCTGCTCGGCGGCGAGCAGTCCGGCCACATCGCGGGCGTCGGCTTCGACCTGTACATGCGCATGGTGGGCGAGGCCGTGGCCGACTACCGGCGTCAGTTGGAGACGGGGGAGCCTGGGGCGGGAGGTGTGGAGGAGCCGCCGCTCGAGGTCAAGATCGAGCTGCCGGTCGACGCGCACGTCCCGCACGACTACGCGCCGGGCGAGCGGCTGCGCCTCCAGGCGTACCGGTCCATTGCCTCCGCCAACTCGGAGGACGACATCAAGGCCGTCCGCGAGGAACTCACCGACCGCTACGGCAAGCTGCCCGAACCGGTGGAGAACCTGCTGCTCGTCGCCGGTCTGCGCATGCTCGCGCGGGCCTGCGGCGTCGGTGAGATCGTCCTCCAGGGCCCCAACATCCGCTTCGCGCCGGTGGAGTTGCGCGAATCGCAGGAGCTGCGGCTGAAGAGGCTGTACCCGGGCTCGGTCATCAAGCCGACCGCGCACCAGGTGCTGGTGCCGCGTCCCAAGACGGCCAAGGTCGGCGGCAAGCCGCTGGTCGGCCGTGAACTCCTGGGCTGGGTCGGGGAGTTCCTGGCATCGATCCTGGGGTCCTGAGGCAGTTGGCTTTGAGGGCGCAGTCCGGTCGAGAGGGCTGGGGGAGCGGTGGTTCTCCCGGCCCTCTCGGCTGCCTGCCCGCTGCCCGGGCCCGTGTCAGTCGGCCGCCGAGTGGAACAGCATCGCGGTGAGCGCGCGGAACGTGTCCTCCGGGTCCTCCTCTCCCATCTGGTTGTCGAGGTTGTGGCCGAGGAGCAGAGTGGCGTAGCCGTGGGCCAGCGACCAGGCGGCCATCCCGGCCAGCCGGGCGTCGGGGCCCCGGTCGCCGGGGTCGACGGTGGCGACGGCTTGGCTCAGGGCGTCACCGGCCAGGGCGCGGGCCGTGGTCAGTTCCAGGTCCTCGGCGCGCAGCAGCTCCGGGCTGAACATCACCTGGAAGTGCGCGGGGTGCTCGCGGGCGAAGCGGACGTACCGAACGCCGGCCTCACGCAGGCCGGGAGCCTCCCGCAGGGCATCCGCGAGAAGGCCGAACCCCTCGGCGGCTATCGCGGTGAGCAGGCCGGTCCGGTCCTTGAAATGGTGCGCGGGCGCCGCGTGCGAGACCCCGGCGCGGCGGGCGAGGTCGCGCAGGCTCAGTGCACCGGGGCCTTCGGCGGCGATGACGTCGAGCGCGGCGGACAGCACGGCCCGCCGCAGGTCGCCGTGGTGGTACGTCCGGCGGTCCGCGGACGCGGAGTTCGAGGGACTCATGGAACCAGAATACGCGGAATCTAGTCATTGACAAGTTCCTTTTGTCCCGGCAATCTAGTCAGTGTCAAGTCGAAGGCGACCGGCCGACGGTCGCATCCGGGGGAGGGGACCGGCATGTCCGAGAAGACACTGGAAACGGTGGAGACGGCCCGCGTACGCCAGCTCTGGCACCTGCTCGAGCCCTTCCACGCCCTGCTCTACTACGCACCCGAGGTGGAAGAGGAGATGGCCGCGCTCGGGTACGGCACCGAGGATCGCTGGCCCGCCTATTTCCCTTTGCGTGCGGCCCCGTTGGGAGAGGTCGGCGCCGAGCGTGCGACCTCGGCCTTCTACAGCTTCAGCCCGCGCATGGTCGCCCGGCACATGGAGGGGACGTGGGACATCGCCGGCCCCCGGGATGTACTGGCGGCCCGCCTGCGCGGCATCGACCGTGCCTACCGCGCCATACTCGGAGACGGTGTCGAGGGGCCCGGACTGGCCGAGGCCGCCGCCCTGGCCCGCCGCGCGGCGGAGTCGGCCGGCACCGAGGGCCGACCCCTCGCCGCGGCCAACGCGGAACTCCCGTGGCCCGAGGCCCCGCACCTCCAGTTGTGGCACGCGGCCACGATCCTGCGGGAACACCGGGGCGACGGCCACCTGGCCGCCCTGCTCGTCGCCGGACTCGATCCCGTGGAGTCCCTGGTGTCCTTCGCGGCGATAGGCGCCGCGTCCGTGGAACGCTTCGAAAGCCGGGGCTGGAGCCGCGAGGAATGGGCGGCCGCCCGCGAACGCCTCGCGGCGCGCGGCCTGGTGGAGCCGGACGGTACGGCCACGCAGGAGGGCCGCGTCCTGCGCCGCCGCGTCGAGGAGCACACCGACCGCCTGGCCGCCGCCCCTTGGCAGTCCCTCGGCCGGGCGGGCGCGGACCGCCTGGGCGACCTCCTCGGCGACCACTGGGTCGCGGTCCTCTCCTCCGGCCTGCTGCCCACCGAATCGACCCTGGGAATAGGCAAGGTCTGAGAAAGGCGCGCGAACCGGCAGACGCCCAGGGCCCCGAATGACGCTGTACGCCCCTTCTGTTCCTATCCACCAAGCGGTGAGCGGCCGTTACGGTGGAGGGCGGATCTCTCCGCCCGCGTCCGCGGACGGACCAGGGCGAACGAGGGGGACGCACGTGAAGCGTCTGTGGGGCGGGGCGGTCACCGCCATGGTCGTGATGACCGCCGTGACGGGCTGCAAGGCCGAAGAGGTCAACGGCTCTTCCGGCGCGGAGCCGACGGGCGCCAAGGGTGCCGCACTGTCCGCCGTCGACTCACTGGAGGTCAAGGGCCGGGCACCGAAGACCGGTTACTCCCGTGAGCGCTTCGGCAGCGCCTGGGCCGACACCGACTCCAACTCCTGCGACACCCGTGACGACATCCTCAAGCGCGACCTGAAGGAGGTGAGGTTCAGCGGAGGTAAGTGCAAGGTCACCTTCGGCGTGCTGGAGCCCGACCCGTACTCCGGCAAGACGGTCACCTACCGGCGCGGCCGCAGCCTGGTCGACATCGACCATGTCGTCGCCCTCTCGGACGCCTGGCAGAAGGGCGCCAAGTACTGGGACAGCAGCAAGCGCATAGCCCTCGCCAACGACCCCTTGAACCTCATCGCGGTCGACGCGAGCACCAACCGCGGCAAGGGCGACGGCGACACCGCGAGCTGGGTCCCTCCGGAGAAGAAGTACCGCTGCACCTACGTCGCCGCCCAGGTCGCCGTGAAGAAGAAGTACGACCTGTGGGTCACCTCGGCGGAGAAGTCCGCGATGAAGAAGATCCTCACCTCCTGCCCCGCCCAGAAACTCCCCACAGGCGGCAACCCCACCAACGCCCCGTCCCGCTTCCGGGCCCGCTGAGACGGATCGTCATCACCCGTTCTCCGTCCATGTGTTGGTTCGGTCCGCATTCGATCATGTGACGGCAAAGTTGTTCACAAGCTGCAAAGGAGTATTTATCGACAAACTGGTCCGGTTGAGCAAGCGGCGTTCAAGAGTTGCGCAAGATCACCCCTCGCGCCTGTCCACAGGGTGTGCACAACGGCAGGATCAGTGGGCTTATCTGTCGCTTACTGATCGCTGGAGTCGAGCCCGTGCCTACCAGGCCACTCAGTCGACCTAGACCCGCACGGCGTGCTCAACGTCTGCGGCGCTCGGTCGCCGTTGTCGTACTCACCGCGCTGGCACTGATGTTCACGACCGATCAGGCCCTCGCCGAGGGCCTGGAACTCGGTCGCGTCACGTTGCCGAGCGCCAGTCTGTCCTCGTGGGCCTCCTGGTTCACCGACCCGCACTGGGGCAAACTGCCGCACCAGCAATCCGGTACCGCGGCCGGCAAGCGACACCATGTGTCCGCCGCCGCGACCCGCGCCCATCGGGGCGCAGGGCACAAGCCGGGGCATGGCCGGGGCGAGTTGGGCGCGTACAAGGCGCACAAGTCGTCGGCGAAGGCCGGGTTGAGTGCCTCGTTCCGTGGCTTCAACCCCCGGACCAGCAAGCGGGTGTCGGGCCGGTCGACGCAGAAGTCGACGTATTACCACAACGCGGACGGCTCGTTCAGCCGGAAGGTGTCCCCCTTCCCCCTGAACTACAAGGACCCGAAGGGTGAATGGCAGCAGATCGACACCGCTGTCGCCCGTGGTCCTGACGGCCGGTGGGACGAGAAGTCCAACGCGGTGGACGTCGGCTTCGCGCCGAAGGCGGCGGACGACGATCTCGCCTCGTTCGGCAAGGACGGCAAGAGCGTCGGGTTCGCCCTCGAAGGGGCCGCGAAGGTCCCCGGAGTGGCGAAGGGGTCGACGGTCGCCTACCCGGAGGTGCTCCCGGACACCGATCTGGAGCTGACGTCCACGTCGGTGGGTCTGCGGCAGGCGCTGGTGCTGCACTCGGCGGACGCCGCGAACTCCTGGGTGTTCCCTCTTCACCTGAAGGGGCTGACGGCGGAGCTGAACAAGTCCGGCGGCGTGGACCTGCGGGACGCCAAGGGCAAGGGTGTCGCCTCGATCCCGTCGGCCTATGCGTTCGACTCGAAGATCGACAAGGTGTCCGGGGAGCGGGCGACGACGCACGCGGTGTCGTACGAGCTGGTCACCTCGCACGGTGAGCCCGCGCTGCGGATGACGCTGAACCCCGCGTGGCTGCACGCCAAGGCACGCCAGTTCCCGGTCACGGTCGACCCGGACACCTCGGTGTGGGACTACGTGCACAGCACGTACACGGAGTCGGGCTACCCGGTGGCCGACCGGTCGCAGGAGCAGACCCTGAAGATCGGCTCCTACGACTCCGGTTCGCACTCGGCGATCTCGTTCGTGCAGGACTGGCGGGACAGCTTCGACGGCTCGGGTGTCTCCCTGGTCTCGGCCAACCTGCACCTGTACGACATATGGGCCTCGACCTGTACGCCGGAGGCGTTCAACGTCGCGCAGGTATCGGCCGCGTGGGACCCGACCGACGCGATGACCTACCCCGGTCCGGCGCACGGTGCCTCGATCGGCAGTGTCACCCCGACGGTGGCCAACGCGTGTGCCAACACCACCGGTGACCAGTCCGGTGGCGACTGGGTGACGGTGCCGCTGGACACGGCGGCGATGCAGAAGTGGGCCAGCGGCACCACCGCGGACCACGGCCTGGCGATCTACGCCGCGACCACGGACGCGCTGCACTGGAAGCAGTTCGGCTCCATGGCCTACCCCGGTGACGAGCCGTACATCGTGTACGACTACACCGGTGATGTCGCCCCGATGGTGGAGGCGACCTTCCCGGCGAACAACTCCTCGATCACGACGCTGACTCCCGAGCTCCAGGCGTTCGCGGACTTCCAGCAGAACCCGGCGGCGCAGAAGTACGACTTCAAGGTCTACAACGCCTCCGGCGCCCTGGTCGCGGACTCCGGTCTCGTGACCACGCCGAACTGGACCGTGCCGGCCGGCAAGCTGGCCTGGAGCACCTCCTACACCTGGACCGCACAGGCATACGACGGGACCAAGTACTCCACGGTCTCCCCCTCCTCCGCGCTGACGACGGAGGTGCCGCAGCCGTTCCTGACCTCGGAGCTGTCGCAGAACAGCAGTGACCATGGCTATGACGCCACCATCGGCAACTACACGACCTCCGACACGGACGCGTCGATCTCCACGGTCGGCCCGAGCCTCGATGTCGAGCGTGACTACAACTCCCGCGACTTCCGGATATCCGGCGCGTTCGGTGCCGGCTGGTCGAGCATCTTCGACGCCAAGGTCACCGAGCAGAAGAGCGCGGCCGGCGCCCTGACCGGTGTCGTCGTCACCTACCCGGACGGTTCCGAGGTCGGCTTCGGCAAGAACTCCGACGGCACGTTCTCCGCGCCCTCCGGCCGATTCGCCATGCTGCGCACGCAGGCCTCCCCGGCCGGTTACACGCTGACCGACAAGGACGACACCGTCTACACCTTCGCCCAGCCCCTGGGCACCGGTGTGTCCGGCATCTCGTCGGTGAAGGACGCCAACAACCGCTCGGTGGACCTCACCTGGACCTCCGGACACGTCACCAGGATGAAGTCCGCCGTCTCCGGACGGTCCCTGAACCTGACCTGGTCCACACCCGCCGGCGCGACCGCGGCCCACGTGGCGACCGTCGTCACCGACCCGGTCGACCCGAAGGACTCCTCCAGCGCGCAGACCTGGACGTACGGCTACACGAACGACCAGCTCACCAAGGTCTGCTCACCGCTGTCGACGACCAAGTGCACGACGTACGGATACACCGGCGGTTCGCAGTTCCGCACCGAGGTGGAGAACGCCGGGGCGTCGGAGCTGTGGCAGTTCAACGAGGCCGGCGGCACCACGGCCGCCAGCTCGGTCGGTGACAGCGAGGGCACGGACAATGCCACGTACAGCGGTGTCACTCTCGGTCAGGCAGGCCCGCTGGCCGGCTCCACCGCGACCGCCGCGAAGTTCAACGGCACCTCCTCCTACGCGGAGCTGCCGCCGAGCCTGGTCTCCAGCTCCAACCAGCAGACCATGTCGATGTGGTTCAAGACGACCACGGCCCCGGGTGTGCTGTTCTCCTACTCCACGCTGCCGCTGAGCTACACCATGGCCCAGGGGCAGTACACGCCGGGCATCTACGTCGGCACGGACGGCAGGCTCAACGCCGAGTTCTGGAACAGCACCGGCGTCTCCCCGATCGTCAGCTCCTCCGCCGTGAACGACGGCGCCTGGCACGAGGTCGTGCTCGCGGGCGCCGGTTCGCTCCAGACGCTGTACCTGGACGGCGCCAAGGTCGGCACGCGCTCGGGCATGATCTCCTACAGCAACGGCTACCACAGCGCGCTCCAGAACCACACCTACATCGGTGCCGGCTTCCTGGGCGGTACCTGGCCGGACGAGCCCCACTACTCGACCACGAGCAACCAGGGCTTCCCGACCTACTTCAACGGCACCATCGCCGACGTCGCCCTGTACCCGGACGCGCTGACCGCCGACCAGGTGTCGCGCATCCACACCGCGGCCACCAAGACCTCGCCGCTGCTGACCACCGTCACCCGCCCGTCGGGCAAGGCGTTCGCCGGCATCACCTACGACACCAACGCCGCTCGCGTCACCCAGTTGACCGACGAGAACGGCGGTGTGTGGAAGCTGAACCCGGCGACCATCACCGGCTCCAGCAACACCTACCGCGGCGCGGTCCTCGGGGGTGCCCCCAGCCAGTACTACCGCTTCGGCGAGTCGGCGGGCGCCACGACGGCGCTCGACGAGGTACGCGGCGGGACGGGTACCTACTCGTCCGTGACGCTGGGCTCGGCCGGTCCGTTCAGCGACCACACCACCGGCGCGTTCAACGGCACGTCCTCGAAGGTGACGCTGCCCAGCGGCACGATTCCCGGCACCGGCCCCGAGTCGGTGGACATGTGGTTCAAGACGGCCACCGCCAACGGTGTCCTCGTCGGCGCCTCCAAGGACCCGCTGGGCACCACCACCCCGACCGCCTACACGCCCCTTCTCTACGTGGGCAGCAGCGGCAAGCTGTACGGAGAGTTCTACTTCTCCGGCGGCTCCACCAAGCCGCTGGGCACCGCGTCGGCGGTGACCGACGACAAGTGGCACCACGTCGTGCTCTCCACGTCGGCGACCAGCCAGTCCCTCTACCTGGACGGCAACCTGGTCGGTACCCAGACCGGCACCGCCGCGATGAGCGGCCAGCCCTACACCTACGTGGGCGCGGGTTACCTCGGCGGCAACTGGCCCGACGAGGCGCACAGCAGCGGCACGGACAACACCGGTTACGCCACCTACTTCAAGGGCTCGATCGCCGAGGCCGCGGTCTACCGTTCGCAGCTCTCCGCGGACGACGTCGACGCGCAGTACGACGCGGCGCTGAACTCCACCGGCCTGCTGCCGGTGAAGACGGTGACGGTGACGACGCCGACCAACGCCACGCTCAGCTACACGTACGACGTCACCCACGGCAACCGTCTGCTGAGCGAGACCGACGCCCTGGGCAACACCACCAGCTTCGGTTACGACACGTCCGGTTTCGAGCGCACGGTGACCGACCCGAACGGTTCGATGACCGTCACCGGTCATGACGTGCGCGGCAACATCGTCTCCTCCACGTCCTGCCAGGACCAGGCGGCGAACAAGTGCAACACCGAGTACTACACGTACTACCCCGACGACACGACGGCGCAGCTCACCACCGCCGACCCCCGCAACGACCAATTGCTGACCGAGCGGGACGGGCGTTCCACGTCGGCGAGTGACAACACCTACCTGACGACCTACACCTATGACCCGGCCGGCAACCAGACCGCGATCACCGGTCCCGCAGTGCCGGGCTTCCCGAACGGGCGGACCACGCAGACCGTCTACAGCGACGGCACCGCCACCTACCCGGCCGCGGACGGAGGTGTGGTGCCCGCGGGACTGCCGGTGAAGACGGTCAGTCCCGGCGGCGCGGTCAACCAGGTCGCCTACGACAAGAACGGTGACGTGGCGTCCACCACGGACGGCATCGGGCTGGTGACCTCCTACACCTACGACGGTGTCGGCCAGGTCAGCACCCAGAACGTGGTCTCCGACACCTATCCGGCCGGTCTGACAACGACGTACACCTACGACGCGGCCGGCCAGGTGACCAGGGAGGACGACCCGCAGATCACCGACCGGGTCAGCGGCGCCACGCACCGGCCCACGACCACCACGGTCTACGACGAGGACGGCAACACCACCTCGCAGACCGTGTCGGACGCGAGCGGCGGCGACCAGCCGCGCACGCAGACGTGGACCTACGACGCGTACGACCACGTGGCGACCGAGGCGGACGCCAATGTGGCCGCGGGCGCGAGCTACGGCAACACCACCACCTACGGCTACGACACCTCGGGCAACAAGACCAAGGAGGTCACCAGCGCCGGCGACGAGACCCGGTACACGTACGACGCGGAGGGCAACCTGCTCACGCAGGGCCTGATGTACACGGGCGACCCGACCGACCCGCAGCCCGCGACACTGCTGACCGAGTCCTCGCGGGCGTACGACCCGTCGGGCCGGCTCGCGTCGATCACCGACGCGATGGGCAACGTCACCGCCTACACGTACACCGACGACGGTCTGACCGCGACGGTCACGAAGAAGAGCGGTGACGGCAAGAGCACCTACGTGCTGGAGTCGGACACCTACGACGCGGCCGGGAACCTGCTCCAGTCCACCTCCGACAACGGCGAGACGGTCACCAAGTACACCGTCGACGCCGCTTCCCGCACCACGTCCACGGAGCTGGACCCGACCGGTGTGGACCGGGTGAGCACCGTCTCCTACACGCCGGACGACCAGGTCGCCAGCGAGACCGACCGCGACGCCTCCGGCTACGACCGCACCACCACCGACACCTACGACGACATGGGCAACCTGCTCAGCGAGACGCTGTACGGGGACGCCTCGGGTCATCCGGCGGGCTGGTGGAAGCTCGACCAGGGCTCGGGCACCTCGGTGACCGACTCCTCCGGTACCGGCAACACCGGTCAGGCGAGCAACGTCACCTGGACCGACTCGTCCGCCGGTCTCGCCGGGACGTCCACCGCGCAGGGTGTGGCGACGAACGGTCCGGTGCTGGACACCACCGCCTCGTACACCGTGTCGGCGTGGGTCAAGATGAGCTCGCTGCCGACCCGCAACGCGACCATCGTGGCGCAGAACGGCACCACCAACAGCGCGTTCATGCTGCAGTACAACTACGCGCACGCCGGTTCGCCGCTGTGGAGCCTGGACGACACGAGCAAGGACGCGGCCGGGCCGACGTTCCCGGCGGCGTACTCCACCGCGGTCCCCGCCGTCGGTGCGTGGACCCAAGTGGTCGGTGTCTACGACGCCTCCAACGGCTCCATGAAGCTGTACGTCAACGGCAGCCAGTCCGGCACCGCGGGCACCAACACCACTCCATGGGCCGCCACCGGGCCGCTGACCATCGGCCGCGCCAAGTACGCGGGCGCCGACAGCGACGCCCTGCCCGGCGGCGTCTCCAACGTGCAGGTCTACCAGCGGGCCCTGTCCGCCACCGAGGTCTCCTCGCTCTACGGCAAGGGACGCACCGGCGGCACGGTCGGCTCGTCCACCGCGCAGACCACCAAGTACGCCTACGACAAGCGTGGCCTCCCGTCGTCGATGACGGACGCGGAGAACCACACCACCGACTACGTCTACGACGAGGCCGGCAACCTCGCGCTCACCACCGCCCCGGCGGTCCAGGCGGAGACCGACGGCACCAACCCCGGCAGCGTCCGTCCGGTCACCACATCCGGGTTCAACACCTTCGGCGAGGCCGTCGAGGAGAGGGACCCCAACTTCCTCGTCACCAACACGGCGTACGACGCGGAGGGCAACAAGGTCTCCGAGACCCTGCCGTCCTACACCCCGGCCGGCGCCGCGCAGCCCAACGCCGGAACCACCGTGTGGACCTACGACAGCGAAGGGAACCAGACCTCCGTCACCACGCCGGGCGGCAAGACCACGTCGAACCTGTACGACCAGCTCGGCGACGTCGTCCAGACCACCGCGCCCGACGGCACCAAGACCCATGCCGTCTACGACACGGCCGGTGACCAGCTCTCGGCGACCGACCCGACCGGCGCCCAGACCCAGGCGACGTACGACTTCATGGGCCGTCCGCTGACGCGGACGACCCTGGAGCGCTACCCGTCGACCCGGACCCTGACCTCCACCAACTCCTACGCGGTCACCACCGGCAACCCCTACGGCGCGCACGTCGCCTCGACCACCAGCCCCGGCGGTGTGTCGTCCACGTACGCCTACAACCGCGCGGGCGACATCACCTCGGTCACCGACGGCGCCGGCAACACCACCAGGTACGCCTACGACTTCGAGGGCAACCCCGCGAAGACGACGCTGGCGGACGGCACCTATACGACGACCGACTACAACGCGTCCGGCGACCCGACGGCCACGCGCTCCTACGACGCCGGCGGCACCCAGCTCTGGAGCACGTCGCAGAGTTACGACGGTGTCGGCAACATGACCGCCGCGACCGACGCAGGCGGTCACACCAGCCAGTTCACCTACGACGCGGCCGGGACGATCACCCAGGAGACGCAGCCGGTCGACGCGTCGACGTCGATCACCACGACCTTCGGCTACGACCAGGCGGGCAACCGCACCCGGTTCACCGACGGCCGCGGCAACTCCTGGCGCTACACGTACACGCCGTGGGGCCAGCAGGAGAAGGTGATCGAGCCGACCACGTCGAAGTTCACCTCGGCGGCCGACTCGACCACGACCTTCGCCTACGACGCGGACGGCCAGGCGACGAACGTCACCCTGCCGGGCGGCACCACGACGTCGATGACGTACGACGGCAACGGCCAGCTCAAGACGATGTCCGGCTCCGGCGCGGACGCGGTCACGGCCACCCGCAGCTTCTCCTACGACACCGACGGACGTGTGCTGTCGGCGGACACGGCGGAGGCGGGTACCGCCGGAGCGGCCGACCACCAGAGCGCGACGCACGACGCGTTCACCTACGACGACCGCGGTGACGTCCTCACCACGTCGGGCTCGGCCGGGTCGTCCGGCTTCGCCTACAACGACGACGGCGCGATGACCTCGCGCACGGACGCCTCGGGCACCACGTCCTACGGCTACGACACCGCCGGCCGCCTGTCCTCGCTCAACGACGCGGCGACCGGCACCCAGCTCACCTACTCCTACGACCAGCTCAACCAGCTCAAGTCCGTCAAGTACGGTGCGACCGGCCAGACCCGCACCTTCGGATACAACACCGCGCACGAACTCACCACCGACACCCTGGTCCAGGGCGCGTCGACGCTGGCGAGCTTCACGTACGGCTACGACAAGAACGGCAACCTGACGTCGAAGACGACGACAGGGGTGTCGGGCGCGTCCAGCAACACCTACGGCTACGACTGGGCGAACCGCCTCACGTCGTGGAACAACGGCTCCACCAGCACGACGTACGCGTACGACGCCTCGGGCAACCGCATCCGCAAGGGCTCGGACGTCTACACGTACGACCAGCGCGACCAGCTCACCTCCGACGGCGTCCACACCTACGACTACTCGGCACGCGGCGCGATGACCCAGGAGTCGTCGGCATCGGGCACGACGGCGTACAAGACGGACGCGTTCGGCGACCAGATCGTCGCGGGTGACCAGGCGTACAACCTGGACGCGATGGGCCGCAACATCACCGACCGGGACACCTCGGCCGGGGGACTCACGCGGACCTTCGCCTACTCGGGCGCCGACAACACCATCGCCTCGGACGGCGACTTCACCTACACCCACGACGTGGGCGGCGGTGTGGTCGGCGTGAAGCCGGTCGGCGGCGGTGCCGGGGTGCTGGCCCTGACCGACCAGCACGACGACGTGGTCGGCACCTTCACCTCCGGCGCGACCGCGCTGGCCGGTTCGGCCTCCTACGACCCGCTGGGCAAGGTGGTCTCACCGACCGACACGGTCACCGGCCACCTGGGCTTCCAGTCCGGCTGGACCGAGCCCGGCACGGGCGACGTGGGCACCGCCTCGCGCTGGTACGACCCGGGCACCGGGCAGTTCCTCAACAAGGACAGCATGTCCTTGGACGCGGTGCCGAACTCGGTGGCGGCGAACCCGTTCGCCTACGTCGACGACAACCCGCTCGCGGGCACCGACGAGTCGGGCAACTGCTCCTGGTACGACGTGGTCTGCGGGGCGAAGAAGGCCGCGCACCATGTGGCCCACACGGTCAAGCACGTGGCGCACAAGGTCTACCACGCGGCCAAGCACGTGGCCCGCAAGGTGGTCCACGCGGTCAAGCACGTGGCGCACAAGGTCGCGCACCATGTGCGGGACGTCTACCACGCCACGGTCCGGGTTGTGCGCCGCGTCTACCACTACGCGGCACGGCACGTCAGACGCGCGTATCACCAGATAGTCCATGCGGTGCACTCGGCGTACCACGCCGTGCGCAAGGCCGCGCACCGAGTGGTCCACGCGGTGAAGAAGGCGGCGAAGAAGGTCGCCCACGCGGTGAGGAAGGCCGCGCACGCGGTGGCCCATGCCGCCCGCACGGCCTACCACGCCACGGTCAAGGCGGCGAAGACGGCGACGAAGTTCGTCAAGAACCACGCCGCCGCGATCACGTCGATCGTGGTCTCCACCGCGGTCTTCGCGGGCTGCGAGGCATTCACGGCCGGCATCGGCTCCATCGGCTGCGCGGCCGTCGCCGGCGCGGCGGGTGCCCTGGTCGAACAGGGCTTCAAGTGCGCCGACAACGGCGGTGACGACTGCAGCGTGGGCGCCTTCGCGGGCTCGGCGGTCGAGGGCGCGGTAACCGGCGCCGCCGGCGGAGCCCTCGGCGAACTCGGCGGCAAGATCCTCGCCAAGGCGGCCCCCAAGGCCCTGGAAGTAGCCGGCGGCCTCTTCGGCAAGGGAGCCACAGAAGCCGGCGAATCGGCTACGGCCGACGCGACGGACGAAGCCGCGGCAGCGGCGAAATCGGAGGCGTCGGGAACCAAGTCCCAGTCCCACTCGGACGAGGCACCGGCGGAGGAGGGTGCCGGCTGCCCGATTCCGCACAGCTTCACCGGCTCGACGCAGGTCCTGATGGCCGACGGTACGACCAAGGCCATCGATCACATCAAGGTCGGCGACACGATCGCCAACTCGGTCCCCGGCGCCAAGGGCACCGAGGCGCACAAGGTCACCGCGGTGATCGTCACGCACACGGACCACGACTTCGTGGACCTGGCGATCAAGAAGGCGGGCGGCAAGCGTTCGGTGAAGGCCGGCGCCAAGTCCCTGGCGAAGAAGGCGGCCCGCAAGGCGGCCTTCGGCCTGGCAGCGTCGGCCGCCGTCCTGGGCGCGCTGTCGGCCGGCCATGGCCACGGTGGCAGTGACCCGGCGACGTCCCCGGTGGCAGCGGTCAGCTCGGCGTCCTCGACACAGGCTGCCGAGCCGAAGCCCGCGCACCTGACGACGACCTTCCACCACCCCTTCTACGACGAGACCCAGTCGGCCTTCGTCGAAGCCAGGAACCTCAAGCCGGGTGACGTCCTCCAGACTCCGACCGGCACGGCCCAGGTCACCGGTGTCCGCCTTTACCACGCGAGCACCACGACGTACGACCTCACCATCGGCACCCTCCACACGTATTATGTGGAGGCTGCGGCCACGCCGGTTCTGGTTCACAACTTCGATGCCGAGTGTGAACTGGCGAAGCTACCCTCTCGGCCGAATCACGCAGGGCCGACGAGTGGGCGTAGTACTCTCAGCGACGAAACCATAGTCAGCGGAGGCGGTGGCGATCCCGCTACCAGAGCGACGAAGCGGTCTATCACTGACCGGCTCAGGGGTCTCGGTAAATGGGGTAGCAGGGCTGACTGGGGAGATGCCGACCACGTCGAGATGAAGGTGGTCGACATGATGGAAAAGCAAGCGGTTGATCACGCCGAAGTGGTGATCAATAATGAGGGCGGGCCATGCGTCAAGGCGGCCCCTGCCCTTTCTTGCTCCAATGTCTTGGACTCGTTGTTGGGTGGCAAGACGTTGAGGGTGCACTGGCGTGACAAGGAAACGGGCGAGATGATGAATCGTCTTTTCGGAGGTAGGGGATGACGATCAAGGGGCTTGAGGTGCAGTTCCGGCCTGAGCACACCAGAACTCCCGCTCTACTCGTCAGTGCGGATGACGTGGACTCGTTCATCGATGCCCTGCTGGACGGGCAACACGATCGTAATTGCGCCGTGGTCTACTCGCTTGACCGCCCAACGATGCCATCGGGGTATCGAGATCACGAGATGGCGGTCGGAGTCGATAGAGTCGCCCAGATGGGTGCACTGACTCTCGCGGCCGATGACGGTTATGTATCGAAGGGCTCGACGGATCGCGGAGTAGGCGAATATATGCTCCTCGGTCATGTGCGGGAGTTCATGCCGGGCTCGGAAATTCCCATCGAGCTTGTCCGTCAGGCGGTGAAGGAGTTTCTCGCCAGCGGTGGTCAGGTTCCCACGTGCATCGAATGGCAAAGGGAAGAGTATTAGGCTTCCAATAAAAATAGTGCCCTTGGTCAGGACTCGTCCGCCTAAGGGCGCTTGACGGCAACGCTGACGGCAACGCCGTCGGACGCCGGAGCCCCCACCCGCGGTTGAGGGTGAGGGTTCCGGCGTTCCTGTGTCGAGGACGTTCTGAAGTAGTTCTGCTTTTCGCGTGGCACGGGTGTTGGGTGCTGGCAAAGCAGGCTTCTTCGCCCCATGGCTCTCCCGCTTTGACCTTCGCTCCCCTGCTGAATTCGAGATGAAGCATCCATGAACCCCTTCATAGCCATAGCCGGCGTAAGCGCCCTCGGTTACGCCGCCGTCACCATCCCCCGGAACGCCCGCAAGGCACGGGCCCAGCGGGCCGAGCAAGGGGGCAAGGTGAAGCGGGTCGTCATTGATCCCGCCGAGTTCGGGCTCGTGCCGGGGGATCAGCTTGACGCGCGGTATGCCGGGCCCGATCCGGAGGCGGATGCCGTTGCCGCGGCGGCCGTTGCCGGGGACTGGCGGGTTGCGGCCAATTACCTCGCGGGGGCCGGGCGGGACTGGGATCTGCGGTGGTACCGGCTCGGCATCCTCGTGCACGCGGCCGTGGAGGACGACCGTTGGCTGCTGGAGTGGCGCAGGGAGTACCCGCACGACCCCACCGCCGCCCTCGTCCACGCCGACGCGCTGGTGGCATTCGCCGGTGAGGCCCGCGGGGCGAAGAGCGCGAAGCACACCACGGCCGAACAGTTCGGCAGCTTCCACCAGTTGCTCGCCCAGGCGCTCCCCGCGTGCGAGGAGGCGGCCCGGATGGCGCCCGACGACCCGACCCCCTGGGTCGCCCAGATCACCATCGCCCTGGGCCTGGGCTGGTCGCACGACCACTTCCGGGCACTGTGGGCCGAGATCACGGCACGGGACCCGCACCACTTCGGCGCCCATGTGTCGGCCCTCCAGTACTGGTGCGCCAAGTGGCGCGGCTCCGACGAGCTGATGTTCACCTTCGCGGAGGAGGCCGTCGCCTCCGCGCCCCGGGGCAGCCTGCTCCCCGTACTGCGCCTGTACGCCGCGTTCGAGCACCAGTTCCGGGTGAACGACCTGTCCGTCTACCAGAGGCCGTTCATGACCACGGCCATCGACGCCACCCTGGACGCGGTCGACCAGGTACCGGCCGGCCACCACCGCCTCCCGACCGTCCGCCACCTGTTGGCCCACGCGCTGTTCCGCACCGAGCGGTTCGCGGAGAGCGTCGAGCAGTTCCGGGCCGTCGGCGCCTACGTCGGCAGCGTGCCGTGGAGTTACTCCGGCGACCCGGTCAAAACGTTCGTCCACGCCCGTACCAACACCTTCATCGGATGGGACAAGGAGGGCCGCCCGGCGCCGCCGGCCCGTGCCGCCCGCTGACGCGAACCTGGTTGTCGGACCACTCACTTAAGATCCGCGCATGTCGCTCGCCTCCCCCCTCCCGCCCCCGGACTTCGAGATCACGTCCGCCCACCCCGAAGTCGCCTGGCTGCGGCAGGCGGTGGCCGCGTGGGACTGGGCGGGGGTGCGCCAGTACCTCGCCGGGCTGCCGCAGGGGAGCGACACGTCCCAGGTCTTCAGCACGGTGGCCGGGACGGAGGGCGTCGAGCGGGTCCTGCGCGATCTGGTGGCGGCCGCCCCCGACGACGTGTTCGCGCTGACCCTCCTCGGCGCCCGCGAGGTCCAGATCGGCTGGAAGGTCCGTACGGGTGCCCGGGCCGAGAGCGTGACCCGAGAGCAGTTCGCCACCTTCCACGCGCACCTGCGCACGGCCGAGCAACTGCTGATACGCGCCACCGCGCTCGACCCGTCCTACGCACCGGCGTGGGCCGAGCGGCTCAACACCGCCCGGGGACTTCAGCTCGGCCAGAACGAGGCGCGCCGCCGCTACGACCGGCTGGCCAAGTCCCATCCCCACCACTTCACGGCCCAGGCCCGGCTGCTCCAGCAACTGTGTCCCAAGTGGAGCGGGAGCTGGGAGGCCGCCCACTCCTTCGCCCGGGACCGCATGCTCGCCGCCCCCCAAGGCGCCCTGAACGCGGGGCTGGTCGCGGAGGCCCACCTCGAGCACTGGCTGGACCTGGACGTGGGCGAGGAGCGGCACGCGTATCTGCGGCAGTCCCACGTCCACGCGGAACTGGTCGAGGCCGCCGGGCGGTCGGTACTCCACCCGGAGTTCCGGCGCGAGCCGGGCTGGGTCACCGTCGCGGGTTGCTTCGCGGCCCTGTTCTCCCTGATCGGTGACACCGCTCGCGCCGCCGCCCACTTCCGCGCGCTGGGCAACCTGGCGTCGAGGTTCCCCTGGAGCTACCTCGGCGAGCCCGCCGAGGCCTACACACGGCACCGGGACGCGGCCCTCGCGCTCACGTCCTCCGCCACCGCGCCGAACCGAGGCCGTGGATGAACCCGCAGTCCGCCGTCCACCGCACCGAGGTCGACGGCATACCCACCCTCTTCACGTACGCCGCCGGGCCGGTGCGCGCCGGGCTCGTCTTCCGGGTCGGGATCGCCGACGAGACCCTCGGCCGGGCGGGGCTCACCCATCTCGTCGAGCACCTCGCGCTTTACCGCCAGGGCGTGGCGGACTACCACTACAACGGCGCGACCAAGGCCGCGTTCACCCACTTCCACGTGGAGGGCGCCGAGCACGAGATCGCCGCGTACCTCACCGGTGTGTGCGCCTCCCTGACCGACCTGCCCATGGACCGGCTGGAGACGGAGAAGGAGATCCTGCGCACCGAGGAGTCCCGCCGCGACTCGGCTCCGCTCCCGCTGTGGCGGTACGGCGCCCAGGGGTACGGGCTGGTCAGCTACCCGGAGTGGGGTGTGCGCAACGCGAGCGCGCGGGACGTGTGGCAGTGGGCGCAGAGCTGGTTCACGGCGGACAACGCGGTGCTCTGGATCGCCGGTGAGCACATCCCTGCCGGTCTCTCCCTCAAGCTGCCCGCGGGCGACAGGCGTCCGATGCCCGCGGTGACCTCGGCCCTCCCTACCACCCCCGCGTACTTCTCGGACGGCACCGGCGGGGTCCTGCTGGACGCCGTCGTCGCCGACACGACCGCCGCGTGGCTGTACTCGGGCGTCCTGGAGCGCGAACTGACCCGCGCCCTGCGGCAGGAGGGCGGTCACTCGTACACGACCGCGAGCGACCTCACGCCCCGCCGGGACGGATTCGCCGTCCTCGCCGCGTTCGCGGACGCGCTGCCCGCCAAGCAGGACGCGGTGCTCGGCGGTTTCGTCGACGTGCTCGCCGGATTCCAGGCGGGGCGGATCGCCCAGGCCGACCTGGACGCGGTGCGTGGCCGCGCCGACGCGGCACTGTCCTCGCCCGAGGCGGCGGCGCGACGGCTGCCCGGTATGGCGGAGGACCTGCTCGCGGGGCGCCCGTGGCGTGACGCCGCCGAACTGCGCTCCGAAATGTGGGCGGTGACGCCCGGCCACCTGCACGAGGTGGCCCTGGAGGCCGCCGGTACGGCCCTCCTGCAAGTGCCCTCCGGACACTCGGCGGACTGGGCCGGGTATACGGCGGCCCCGACCGCGTCGGACCGTGCGGTCACCGGCCCGCGCTTCATCACCGGACGCGTGGGCGACGCCGAGTTGACCGTGGGCGACGACGGCGTCAGCCTCACGGAACGGTCGTCCCCCGGACCCGAGGGGACGCGGGTGGCGACCGTCCTCTACCGCTCCTGTGCCGCCATGCTGAGCCGACCCGACGGCGGCCGTCGCCTCATCGGCGCCGACGGCATCACCGTCGACGTGGAGCCCGCGGTGTACGGCGTCGAGCCGAGCGCCCTGGCGGTCATCGACGCCGCGGTACCGCCGGACGCGGTGGTGCCGCTGCCGCCCCGGCCGCATCCGCCACGCCTGGACAGGGCACCGGCGTCCGGCACCACCACGTCCGCCCGCCCCACGGCGGCCCCTCCCGCCACCGGCACCGCCCCGGCCGACCGGCCCCGGCGCACCGGGGGCCAGACGGTGGGCATCGTTCTCCTCGGGGTCCTCGGCGGCTGCTTCGGCCTGCTCGCCCTCATGCTCACGGTCTTCGGCGCGGACGATCCGGAGACCAGCGTCGGCGAGTGGCTCGCCATGTCGGGGTTCCTCTGGGGGGTCACCGCGCTGCTGGCGTGGCCGGCCGTACGGATTCTGCGGCGCACCAACCGGAGGTGAATACGGCTCCGCAGCGCGGGTTTTGCTGTTGCTTAAGTGACTCTTGTGATTTTCATGGCGACCTCTTTCCTGGGCGTCGGACGGCCGTCGGCTACGGTGCCAACCGGTTTCGGCATCGTGGATACGTGTCAGCAGCCGTAGAACCCGTGCCGAGCAGGAGAGCAGGTAGTTCGTGGCCAAGCAGGTCCGACAGGTGACGCAGTCGCGTCCGCCGGTGACGCGGCAGCAGGAGGCGGGGGGCGCCCGCTTCGGCCGCGCCGTCGTCGCCTGGCTGCGCTCCCTCAGCAGGCGCACGATCGCGATCGCCGCGGGGGCCCTGGCCGTCGTCGCCGCGGTCGTCGTGGTGTGGGCGTTCCTGTCCGGCGGTGACGACCGGCCGCCCATCCCGGACACCCGCGCGCGGCACTACACCGAGATCGACGCCTGCCTGCTCACCGGCAAGGACGGCATCATGGCCGGCACGCCCGCCGCGACCGTCTGGCAGGGCATGCAGGACGCCTCTCTCAAGACGCATGCGCGGGTCAGCTACCAGCAGGTGATGGGGGAGCAGAGCGCCGGCAACGCGCGCCCCTACCTCAACGGCATGCTCCAGGGTTCCTGCGAGGTCGTCGTGGCGGTCGGCGGGCCCGAGGTCTCCGTCGCGGCGGAAGCGGCCCCGAAGTACGGCAAGACCGGCTTCGTGCTGGTCGGCGGCGGCCACTCCGGGGGCAACGTGTCCCTCCTCCACACCGGCGACGGCCTGCGGGCCGACGTGGCGGGCGCCGTCGAGCGGGCGATCGAGGCGAGGAGCTAGCGGGACCACGCGAGGCGGGAAACACCGGCGGCGGTGCCCGAACTCGTGGTGAATCGTTGGTCCAATGGGTTGGCCGGAGCAGTACGGCTGCCTAACATCGATCACCGCAAGACTTTGTGCACCGTCGCACAATCTCCTCAGGAGGTTCCCCTTGCTCCGCCGCCGTCGCACCGCGCTAGTCCTCACCGCCGCGATCGCCGCCGCGGCCCCGCTCCTGACCGCCTGCGGAAACGACGCGCATCCGGGCGCCGCGGCCGTCGTCGGCGGGCAGCGGATCACCGTGTCGCAGTTGGAGGGCCGGGTGAACGAGGTGCGGGCGGCGCAGCGGGCGGAGGCGTCCGACCAGACCCAGTACCAGCAGGTCCTGGCCTCCACCGGCAGTCTCACCCGCGACACCCTGCACAACATGGTCCTGGACCAGGTGCTGCACCGCGCCGCGCGCGACCAGGGCGTCGCGGTCACCCGCAAGGAGATCCAGCGGATGCGCGCCGACCTGGAGAAGCAGGCGGGCGGCATCACGCAGCTCCGGTCGGCCTGGCTCCAGAAGTACGGCATCGCCCCCGGGCGCCTCGACGACAACCTCGGCCTCCAGATCGAGGCGCAGAAGCTCGCCGCCAAGCTCGGCACCGACACCAGCCAGCCCCCGTTCTGGGACGCCCTCTCCAAGGCGTCCAAGGAACTCCACATCGACGTGAACCCCCGCTACGGCGCCTGGGACGTGGCCAAGAGCAGCCGGGTCGACGCCCGTACGCCCTGGCTGCGGGACGCCTCGGCGACACAGAGCGCCTGAGCGGGCGCGAGGCCGCGATACGCCCGGTGCGGGGCGGGTGACCTGCTGGTTCCCGGCCCCGCGCCGCGTGTCGGTCATACGATCACAGGACTCCTCCACCCCTGTGGACAACCCGGCCCGTCATTCCGCGTCCTGGGTTACGTTCGGATCGTGAACGCAATCAGCTCCGAGTCCGCCCCTGGCCGCATCGTCCTGCTCACCACCAGCCACCGCGTCGCCCCCGGCCTGCTGTCCTGGCCCGCCTGGCAGGTGCTGCGCTCCGCCGACGCCGTGCTGTGCGCGGACGGCGCCCATCCGCAGGTGCCGTATCTGCGCGAGGCCGGGATAGCGGTGACGGAGGCGTCCCCCACCGCCGAGGAACTGGTCGACGCCTGCGCGGGCGACCGCACGGTGGTCGTCGTCGCCACCGGTGAGGGGGAGCCCGCCCTCACCGACGGCCTCGCCCGGCTCGCCGGGTCCGGCCGGGTGCAGATGCCCGAACTGGAGCTGCTCCCCGCCTCCTACGACCTGCCCGGCGCGCGCCTCCTCGACCTCGTCCAGGTCATGGACCGCATCCGCGCCGAGTGCCCCTGGTCCTCCCGCCAGACCCACGAGGGCCTGGCCAAGTACGGCATCGAGGAGGCGTACGAACTCGTCGAGGCCATCGAGGCGGGCGACCGCGAGGAGCTGCGGGAGGAACTGGGCGACGTGCTGCTCCAGGTCGTCTTCCACTCCCGCATCGCCGAGGAGGACGCGGACGCCCCCTTCTCCATCGACGACGTCGCCGGGGGCATCGTCACCAAGCTGATCCACCGTCACCCGCACGTCTTCGGCGAGGAGGAGGCCGAGACCCCCGAGGACGTCAAGGCGCACTGGCTGCGCACCAAGGCCGAGGAGAAGCAGCGCAGCTCCGTCACCGAGGGCGTCCCCCTCGGTCAGCCCGGCCTCGCGCTCGCCGCCAAGCTGGCCTCCCGCGTCCGCACCGCCGGCCTGGACGTGCCCCTGCCCCAGGGCGACGGCATCGGATACGAACTGCTGGACCTGGCCGCCCGCGCCGAGCAGGCGGGCGTCGACCCGGAAGCGGCCCTGAGAGCGGCCGCCCGCACCTACCGGGACGCGATACGCACCGCCGAGGGCGTACCCGCCCCGGACCACGACACCGAGTAGCCCAGGCCGGCGGGCCCACGCCGGCGCGGGCTCCCCGCCGGCACGGAGCACCCCCAGCAGACCCAGGAGAAAGGAGCCGACCCGCCCACACCCCGGCCCGCCGGATACCGTCGGGGAGTGACCCAGCCGCACCGCCCCACCCCTGACGACCCCACCCCCGGAGCCCCCGCCGAGGACACCGCCCCGGACCTCTTCACCTGGGAGTTCGCCGCCGACCCCTACCCCGCCTACGCCTGGCTCCGGGAGCACGCTCCCGTGCGCTGGACCAAGCTGCCCAGCGGGGTGGACGCGTGGCTGGTCACCCGGTACGCCGACGCCAAGCAGGCCCTGGCCGACCAGCGGCTCAGCAAGAACCCGGCGCACCACGCCGAGACCGCGCACGCCAAAGGGAAGACCGGTATCCCCGGTGAGCGCAAGGCCGACCTGATGACCCACCTGCTGAACATCGACCCGCCGGACCACACCCGGCTGCGCCGGCTGGTCAGCAAGGCGTTCACCCCGCGCCGGGTCGCCGAGTTCGCGGACCGGGTGCAGGAGCTGACGGACGACCTCATCGACCGGTTCGCCGAGAAGGGTTCGGCCGACCTCATCCACGAGTTCGCCTTCCCGCTCCCCATCTACGCCATCTGCGACCTGCTCGGCGTCCCGCGCGAGGACCAGGACGACTTCCGGGACTGGGCGGGCATGATGATCCGGCACGGCGGCGGGCCGAGGGGCGGGGTGGCGCGTTCGGTGAAGAAGATGCGGGGCTATCTCGCGGACCTCATCCACCGCAAGCGCCAGGCGCTCCCCGCCGAGCCCGTGCCCGGCGAGGACCTCATCTCGGCGCTCATCCGGGCCTCCGACCACGGCGAGCACCTCACCGAGAACGAGGCCGCCGCCATGGCCTTCATCCTGCTCTTCGCGGGCTTCGAGACCACCGTCAACCTCATCGGTAACGGCACCTACGCGCTGCTCACCCACCCCGAGGAGCGCCGTCGGCTCCAGCTCTCGCTGGCCGCCGGTGAGAGGGGCCTGCTCCAGACCGGGGTGGAGGAACTGCTGCGTTACGACGGCCCGGTCGAGCTGGCGACCTGGCGTTATGCCACCGAGCCGCTCACCGTCGGCGGCCAGGACATCGCGGCCGGGGACCCGGTGCTGGTGGTCCTCGCGGCGGCCGACCGCGACCCGGAGCGGTTCGCCGACCCGGACCTGCTGGACCTCGGCCGCCGTGACAACCAGCACCTGGGCTACGGACACGGCATCCACTACTGCCTGGGCGCCCCGCTCGCCCGGCTGGAGGGACAGACCGCGCTGGCCACCCTGCTCACCCGACTGCCGGATCTCGGCCTCGCGGCCGATCCGGCCGAACTCCGCTGGCGCGGCGGGCTGATCATGCGTGGACTGCGCACACTGCCGGTGGAGTTCACACCAGTCGGTCCCAGTCGTGAAAGCACACCTGACGGACGTTCAACTATGTGATCTTCACGTGATCTCTGCGGCATGAACTTGTGACAAGCGATCGTCTGACGCTACGTTCACCCATCAGTGTGGCGCCGAGCACCACTCGCCACGCCGTACCGCTGTCGCACGAAAGGCAACCGCATGCTCTCCGGGAACGGTAGGCACCGTCGCCCCCGCCAGGCTCCGGCGCTCCTCGTCGCGGCCGGCGTGACCACGTCCGCCATCGCCATCCCGCTCCTCGGGGCGGCGAGCGCCAACGCGGCCGACGGAACCACCTGGGACAAGGTCGCCGAGTGCGAGAGCGGCGGCTCCTGGAGCGCCGACACCGGCAACGGCTACTACGGCGGCCTCCAGATATCCCAGGACGACTGGGACAAGTACGGCGGCACGCAGTACGCGGCCAGCGCCGACCAGGCCAGCCGTTCGCAGCAGATCTCGGTGGCCGAGAAGATCCTGGCCGACCAGGGCACCACCCACTGGGCCACCTGCGCCCTGCTCGCCGGACTGACCTCCAACTCCGGCTCGGTGGACGTCGACACGGGCGTGAGCGAGTCCCCGTCCGCGGACCAGAACGGCTCGGACAAGGGCGCCGGCAAGTCGAGCGAGGCGCCCGACGCGGGCGCTTCGTCCGAAGGTTCCGGCTCGTCCGGACTGGACAATTCCTCCCCGTCGTCCGACTCGTCCGACTCCTCCGCCAAGGAGACCGGCAAGCCGGCTCCGAGTGCGAGCGAGAAGGACACCTCCGGCGACTCCAAGAAGGACGCCGGCGCCTCCCGCTCCGACGCGTCCGCGCCCCCGGCCGCCGACCGGGGGTACAAGGGCGGCGGTTCGCCCTCCGGTGCCCCCGCGGTGGAGGACGACGAGTCGTGGGAGGACGGCGGCTCCTGGAGCCTCGTCGACACCGGTGACCTCGGCGGCGGTGGCCGTCACCGCGGCGGCAGCGGCGACGAGGGCGTGACGGAAGGTCAGCACACGGCCGGCACGGGCCGCCACGCCACCGCCTCCCCGGCCGCCTACACCGTCCGTGACGGTGACACGCTCGGCTCCATCGCCGACTCCCTTGACGTGGACGGCGGGTGGGAGGCCCTCTACTCCGCGAACAAGCAGGCCATCGGCGCGAACCCGAACCATGTCGACCCGGGCCAGACCCTGAAAGTACCGGGCGAATAGGGCGCCGGATGGCGGAATTTGACGCCCCGCTATCCTCTTATATGTCCCATTTGGCGAAAGTGTGGGATGGCTCTCAGAAGCCGTGATCGTCTTTGAAATTCGTCGCGGCGCATGTCTACGGTCGGGACCGCTCGTCACCACGAGCACCCGTGGCCGCAACGCCGAATCCTGCCAGCGGCCGTCGGGGGTAACCGTCGCGTCAAGCGCCGTAGGCAGGAGCGGGGGACCCAAGGTAGGTGCCCGAACCGGTGGCTGACGCCGGGACGGGCTTGGGGTGGAGCCACGCCTTCCCGAAGTACCAGGGAGGGGTGGCCGGGCAACTCAACCGGCCCGAACCCGACAGCTCACCTCGCAGGCGTCGGTGAGGGGATCGATCCATGCTGCTTTCCAGCAAGGGCAAGCACCGTCGCCCGTCCAAGACCGTCCGTGTCCTCGCGCTCGCCGGTGTCGCCGGCGCGGCCGTCGCGGGCCCGGTGATGGCGTCGGGCAGCGCCTCCGCCGCCACCGGTTCCGAGTGGGACGCCGTCGCCCAGTGCGAGTCGGGCGGCAACTGGTCCATCAACACCGGCAACGGGTACTACGGCGGGCTCCAGTTCTCCGCCTCCACCTGGGCCGCGTACGGCGGCACGCAGTACGCCGCCACCGCCGACAAGGCGAGCAAGGAACAGCAGATCACCGTCGCGGAGAAGGTGCTCTCCGCCCAGGGCAAGGGCGCCTGGCCGGTCTGCGGCACGGGCCTGTCCGGCACGCCGTACAGCGGTTCCGCCGCCCCGGCGAGCCCGGCCCCCTCCACGGACACCAAGACCGAGGACAAGGCCGACACCGCTGACCGCACCTCCGACGACCAGGCCGCCTCCCGCTCCACCGAGCGTCCGGAGGCGAGCAAGACCGTCACCACGCCGACCGGTGACAAGGTCAAGAAGGGCGATGGCGAGTACAAGGTGGTCAAGGGCGACACGCTCAGCTCCATCGCCGCGAAGCACAAGGTCGAGGGCGGCTGGAAGAAGCTGTTCGACCTGAACAAGAACATCGTCGAGAAGGCCGACTTCATCTTCCCCGGCCAGATGCTGCACCTGAAGTAACCGCGACCCGCTCGGCGGCCGGCCCCCGAACCGTCCGGCCCCCGAGCTGCCGGTCCCCCTGACGGACCCCCCGCCCCGGTGCGCGCTCCCCCCGCGTGCCGGGGCGGTGCGCGTTCCGCGCCCGGCCTGCCCCGCCCGCCCGGAACCTTTGCCCAGAACCCTTTGTTCCGGACGGGAACAATGGGTACGGTCTCCCTGTCCCACCCCGTCCACGAGGCGGTCGGTCGCCTGCCGACGCCCCCGGGACGGTTAGGCTCTAGAGGCAAGGCATGCCATCCGGCGCACGCCCCGCACTCATCGCGTCACATCCATGAAGGAGATGCTCGTGCCGTCCATCGACGTCGTCGTAGCCCGGGAAATCCTGGACTCCCGAGGCAACCCCACGGTCGAGGTCGAGGTCGGCCTCGACGACGGCAGCACGGGTCGTGCCGCCGTCCCGTCCGGCGCCTCCACCGGTGCCTTCGAGGCCATCGAGCTGCGTGACGGTGACCCGAACCGCTACCAGGGCAAGGGTGTCGAGAAGGCCGTCCTCGCCGTCATCGAGCAGATCGGCCCGGAGCTGGTCGGCTACGACGCCACCGAGCAGCGCCTGATCGACCAGGCCATGTTCGACCTGGACGCCACCGACAACAAGGGCTCGCTCGGCGCCAACGCCATCCTCGGCGTCTCCCTCGCCGTCGCCCACGCCGCCTCCGAGGCCAGCGACCTGCCGCTCTTCCGCTACCTGGGCGGCCCCAACGCGCACCTGCTCCCGGTGCCGATGATGAACATCCTGAACGGCGGCTCGCACGCCGACTCCAACGTGGACATCCAGGAGTTCATGATCGCCCCGATCGGCGCGGAGTCCTTCTCCGAGGCCGTCCGCTGGGGTGCCGAGGTCTACCACACCCTCAAGAAGGTCCTGAAGAACAAGGGCCTCGCCACCGGTCTCGGCGACGAGGGCGGCTTCGCCCCGAACCTCGGCTCCAACCGTGAGGCCCTCGACCTCATCCTCGAGGCCATCAAGGAGGCCGGCTACGCCCCCGGCGAGCAGATCGCCCTCGCGCTCGACGTCGCCGCGTCCGAGTTCTACAAGGACGGCAAGTACCTCTTCGAGGGCAAGGAGCGCTCCGCCGCCGAGATGACGGAGTACTACGAGGAGTTGGTGGCGGCCTACCCGCTGGTCTCCATCGAGGACCCGCTGTTCGAGGACGACTGGGCGGGCTGGAAGGTCCTCACCGACCGCATCGGCGACAAGGTGCAGATCGTCGGCGACGACCTGTTCGTCACCAACCCCGAGCGCCTCGCCCGCGGCATCGAGGAGGGCGTCGCCAACGCCCTGCTGGTCAAGGTCAACCAGATCGGCTCGCTGACCGAGACCCTGGACGCCGTCGAGATGGCCCAGCGCAACGGCTACAAGTGCATGATGTCCCACCGCTCCGGCGAGACCGAGGACGTCACCATCGCCGACCTGGCCGTCGCCACCAACTGCGGCCAGATCAAGACCGGTGCCCCGGCCCGCTCCGAGCGCGTCGCCAAGTACAACCAGCTCCTGCGCATCGAGGAGATCCTCGACGACGCCGCCGTCTACGCCGGCCGCAGCGCCTTCCCGCGGTTTCGCTCCGCGAACCAGTAGACACAGCAAGGGCTGATACCCCGGCGGGGCCCGGCGCGAGTCGGCCCCGCCCGTCGTACCTACGTCCCCGGACCCGGTCCCGTACCGTGTCCGGGGACGTACGCGCGTATGAGCACGGCACGAGAAGCACAGCAGAAGACGCACAGGCACAGTGGAGGCGGAGAGCCAGATGGCCGCGAGGGACCGGGACCGTTTCTCCACCACGACCAGGCTGCGGCTGCTCGGTGAGCAGACGGCGGCCCGCGTCTACCGCTCCCAGACCAAACGGCAGGCCCGCCGCTCCCGGCTCACCGGCCGCGCCGCCCTGCTGGCCCTGGTGCTGTGCTCGATGATCGTGGCGCTCGCCTACCCGATGCGGCAGTACGTGTCCCAGCGCGCCGAGATCGCGGACCTGAAGAACCGCCAGGAGCAGGCCCGCGCCCGGGTCGAGCAGCTCAGGGACGTCAAGGCCCGCTGGCAGGACGACGCCTACGCCGAACAGCAGATCCGGCGCAGGCTGCACTATGTGATGCCCGGTGAGACCGGGTACGTCGTGATCGACCCGGGCGCCGCCACGCAGTCCCGCACCGACCGGGGCGCCGCCCACCGGCCCTGGTACGCGAACGTCTGGGACGGCGTCGACAAGTCCGACGCCTCCGACCAGTGACCGGCACCCGCCGGTGACCGACGACAAGCCACTTACGGAAGCAGTCATGGAAACGCCCCCGCCCCACACCCCGCGCACCGAGCCCACCGAGGCGGACATCGCCGCCTTCGAGCTCCAGCTCGGCCGCCCGCCGCGCGGCCTGCGGGCCATCGCCCACCGCTGCCCCTGCGGCCAGCCGGACGTCGTGGAGACGGCGCCCCGGCTGCCCGACGGCACGCCCTTCCCGACGACGTACTACCTGACGTGCCCGCGCGCCGCCTCGGCGATCGGCACGCTGGAGGCCAACGGTGTCATGAAGGAGATGACCGAGCGGCTGCAGACCGACCCGGAGCTGGCCGCGGCCTACCGGGCGGCGCACGAGGACTACATCCGGCGCCGGGACGAGATCGAGGTGCTGGCGGGCTTCCCCAGCGCGGGCGGCATGCCCGACCGGGTGAAGTGCCTGCACGTCCTGGTCGCCCACTCGCTGGCCGCCGGACCGGGTGTGAACCCGCTGGGCGACGAGGCCATCGCCATGCTGCCCGAGTGGTGGGCGAAGGGCCCGTGCGTGGTGCCCGGCGCCTGCGCGGCGGAGCCGGCCGAGTCCGGTGCGGAGGAGCAGCGATGACCCGTGTGGCCGCCGTGGACTGCGGCACCAACTCCATCCGCCTGCTGGTCGCCGACGCCGACCCCGAGACGGGTCAACTGACCGACCTGGACCGCCGGATGACGATCGTCCGGCTCGGCCAGGGTGTCGACCGCACCGGCCGTCTCGCCCCCGAGGCGCTGGAGCGCACCTTCGCCGCCTGTCGGGAGTACGCCCAGGTCATCCGTGAACTCGGCGCGACCAAGGTGCGGTTCGTCGCCACCTCCGCCTCGCGCGACGCGGAGAACCGGGACGAGTTCGTGCGCGGGGTCGTGGACATCCTCGGCGTGGAGCCGGAGGTCATCACCGGCGACCAGGAGGCCGAGTTCTCCTTCACCGGCGCGACCAGGGAACTGTCCGGCGACGACCGGCTGGAGAAGCCGTACCTGGTGGTGGACATCGGCGGCGGCTCCACCGAGTTCGTCGTCGGGGACGACCACGTGGGCGCCGCGCGGTCGGTGGACATCGGCTGCGTGCGGCTGACCGAGCGGCACCTCGTGCAGGACGGCGAGGTCACCGACCCGCCCGCGCACGAGCAGGTCGCCGCCATAAGGACGGACATCGCGGCCGCGCTGGACCTGGCCGCCGAGACCGTGCCGCTGGACGAGGCGCGCACGCTGGTCGGGCTCGCGGGCTCGGTCACCACGGTGGCCGCCATCGCGCTGGAGCTGCCGGAGTACGACTCCGCGCGCATCCACCACTCCCGGATCTCGCGGGGTCGTGTCCGCCAGATCACCGAGTGGCTGCTCAGCTCCTCGCACGCCGAGCGGGCGGAGATCCCCTCCATGCACCCCGGCCGGGTGGACGTGATCGGCGCGGGCGCTCTCGTGCTGCTCTCGATCATGGAGCGGACCGGTGCCGAGGAGGTCGTCGTCAGCGAGCACGACATCCTCGACGGCATCGCGTGGTCCATCGCCTGACCGCCCCCGACCGCTCCGACGCCCGTACTGGCACGGCTTGTTACCGTCCAGTAGTGTGCGGCTGAGCAGCCGGGACGACGTTTGAGCGCCCCTGCGGGGCGGCTGACACGCCGCTTCGCGGGGCTCCCGCCACAACCTTCGTGAAGTTCTTCACAAGGAAATCGGCCCCGGTGGGGGATGTGGGGGTCCGCATTGACCCGTTCGGGGCCCGGACCGCCCCTGGAGCATGATCACGACCGTATTGCGACAGGGTTTCGCCGGGGTGTCCTGAGCACCCGCGCAGGGTGTCGCGCGAGGGTCCTGAGGTGCCGGAAAGCCAGCTCAAGCGGCATTGACAACGGGTCGGGGTCACTCCGGGTTCCCCATCGTGAACATGACCTGCGTCACGTGAGTGGCGGAGGATAACACACCCCCTCCTCAAGCTTGTGAAGGGGCGCACGAGCTACCCCCCCGGGGCGGGTGGATACTCGATGGCATGAGCACCACGGAGCGTCCCAGGATCCTCGTAGTAGGCGGTGGGTACGTAGGCCTGTACGCAGCTCGGCGCATCCTCAAGAAGATGCGCTTCGGAGAGGCGACCGTCACGGTCGTCGACCCCCGGTCGTACATGACCTACCAGCCCTTCCTCCCCGAAACCGCCGCCGGCAACATCTCCCCTCGCCACGTCGTCGTACCGCTGCGACGCGTGCTGCCGAAGGCGGAGGTCCTCACCGGCCGGGTCACCACCATCGACCAGGACCGCAAGGTCGCCACGATCGCCCCCCTCGTGGGCGAGGCGTACGAGCTGCCCTTCGACTACCTGGTCATCGCCATGGGCGCGGTCTCGCGCACCTTCCCGATCCCCGGCCTCGCCGAGCAGGGCATCGGTATGAAGGGCATCGAGGAGGCCATCGGCCTGCGCAACCACGTCCTGGAGCAGCTCGACAAGGCCGACTCCACGACCGACGAGGAGATCCGCCGCAAGGCGCTCACCTTCGTCTTCATCGGCGGTGGCTTCGCGGGCGCGGAGACCATCGGCGAGGTCGAGGACATGGCCCGCGACGCCGCCAAGTACTACAAGAACGTGTCCCGCGAGGACATGCGCTTCGTCCTGGTCGACGCCGCCGACAAGATCCTCCCCGAGGTCGGCCCCAAGCTCGGCCAGTACGGCAAGGAGCACCTGGAGAGCCGCGGTGTGGAGATCTACCTCTCCACCTCGATGGACTCCTGCGTCGACGGCCACGTCGTGCTGAAGAACGGCCTCGAGGTCGACTCCGACACGATCGTCTGGACCGCGGGCGTCAAGCCCAACCCGGCCCTCACGCGCTTCGGTCTGCCCCTCGGCCCGCGTGGCCACGTCGACTGCCAGCCGACCCTCCAGGTCACCGGCACCGACTACATCTGGGCCGCCGGTGACAACGCCCAGGTCCCCGACCTCGTCGGCCGCAAGGCGGGCAACGAGAACGCCTGGTGCCCGCCGAACGCCCAGCACGCGCTGCGCCAGGCCAAGGTGCTCGGCGACAACGTGGTCTCCGGCATGCGGGGCTTCCCGCAGAAGGACTACGAGCACGCCAACAAGGGTGCCGTCGCGGGTCTCGGCCTGCACAAGGGCGTGGCGATGATCGTCATGGGCAAGATGAAGATCAAGCTCAAGGGCCGTCTCGCCTGGTACATGCACCGCGGTTACCACGGTCTGGCCATGCCGACCTTCAACCGCAAGATCCGCGTCTTCGCGGACTGGACCCTCGGCATGTTCCTCAAGCGCGAGGTCGTCGCCCTCGGTGCCATGGAGCACCCGCGCGAGGAGTTCTACGAGGCCGCCAAGCCCGCCCCGGTCGCCGCCGCGCCGAAGACCGAGGAGAAGGCCAAGGCGAGCTGACCTCCGGTCAGTTCCCCTCACCCTGCTCGACCCGAAGGACCTTCCGCCATCCGTGGTGCGGGAGGTCCTTCGGCGTTCCCCTCCGCGCCCCCTGTTTTGCCCTGTCGTAACCCCAATGCGGGACTGTGCCGGGTACGGCGTGGTGTTTACGTGGTAACGGACATCCGGGATCGTCGTCTTGGAGGTGTGCGTCATGGCCGACGCCGCGTCGCGCTTGGTGAGTGTTGCCGAACAACTGCTGGGAGCGCCCCTCCCGGTGCGGGTACGTGCCTGGGACGGCTCCCAGGCCGGGCCGCCGGGGGCTCCCGTGATCGTCGTACGCAACCGGCGCGCCCTGCGCCGCATGCTGTTCAAGCCGGGCGAACTGGGCATGGCCCGCGCCTGGGTGGCCGGGGACCTGGACATCGAGGGTGATCTGTACACCGCCCTCGGCGCCATGGCCGGCCTGCTCTGGGAGCACCACGACGAGGGCGGTGGCCGCTCCCTCGCCGACACGGTGCGCGACCCCGCCGCGCGAGCGGCCGTCCGCGACCTGATCCGGCTCGTCGGGCCGCCGCTGCCGCCCGCCCCGCCGCGCGAGGAGGTCCACCGACGACGCCACCTGCACACCCGCCGCACCGACAAGCGCGCCATCAGCCACCACTACGACGTGGGCAACGACTTCTACGCACTCGTCCTCGGCCCGTCCATGGTGTACTCCTGCGCCTACTGGGAGGCCCCGGAAACAGGTGCCTCCCTGGAGAGCGCCCAGCGCGACAAGCTCGAACTGGTCTGCCGGAAACTGGGCCTGAAGCCCGGTCAGCGGCTGCTGGACGTGGGCTGCGGCTGGGGCTCGATGGCCGTCCACGCCGCCCGCGAGCACGGCGTGAGCGTCGTCGGCATCACCCTCTCCCAGGAGCAGGCCGCCTTCGCCCGCAAGCGCGTCGCCGACGAGGGTCTCACCGACCGTGTCGAGATCCGCGTCCAGGACTACCGCGACGTCCGCGACGGCCCCTACGACGCGATCTCCTCCATCGGCATGGCCGAACACGTCGGCGCCGAACGCTACCTGGACTACGCCCGTGACCTGTTCGGCCTGCTGAAGCCCGGCGGACGCCTCCTCAACCACCAGATCGCCCGCCGCCCGCAGCAGGACGAGACGGCGTACGAGGTGGACGCGTTCATCGACTCCTACGTCTTCCCCGACGGCGAACTCGCCCCCCTGGGCACCACCGTCACCATGCTGGAGCGCGCCGGGTTCGAGGTGCGGGACGTGGAGTCGCTGCGCGAGCACTACGCCCGCACCCTGCGCGCCTGGGTCACCAACCTGGAGGGCGACTGGGCCCGCGCCACACGGCTCGCCGGGTTCGGCCGCGCCCGCGTCTGGCGGCTGTACATGGCCGCCTCCGCGCTGGCCTTCGAGCGCAACCAGATCGGCGTCAACCAGGTCCTCGCCGTCCGTACTCCGGAGACCGGCACCTCGGGCCTCCCGGCCCGCACCCGCACCTGGAACGCCTGACCACGCAAGTGGGGCCCCGTTCCGATCCCGGAACGGGGCCCCACGACTGCGCCCGAGCGCTACTCGGCCTTGATCGCGCCGAGCACGTTCAGCCGGGCCGCGCGCCGGGCCGGCCACAGCGCCGCCAGCACGCCCACCAGGGCCGCCAGCAGCAGGAACAACACCAGCCGGGACCAGGGCAGGACCAGCTCGTACGTCGCCATCTTCGTGCCCAGCAGCTCACCGGCCGCCCAGCCGAAGAACACGCCGAGCCCGATGCCCAGCACCCCGCCGAACAGCGAGATCACCAGGGACTCCAGGCGGACCATCCGCTTCACCGACCCGCGCTCCAGGCCGATCGCGCGCAGCATCCCGATCTCCTGGGAGCGCTCGAACACCGACATGGCCAGCGTGTTGATGACACCGAGCACCGCGACCACCACGGCCATGCCGAGCAGGCCGTAGACCAGGTTCAGCATCAGCGTGAAGATCTTGGCGATGCCGTCGGTGATGTCCTGCTTGTCCTGCACCTGGATGGCCGGGTTGGAGCCGAGGGCCTTGGCCAGCCGGTCCTTGGTCGCGTCCGAGGCGCCGTCCGCCGTGCGGACCAGGACCTGCATGTCGGCCGGGGCGCGCAGGTGCGGGGTGAGCACCTTGTCGTCGATCATGATGCCCCGGATCATCTCGTTGCCCTCGTACACCCCGGCGACGGTCAGCGTGGCCTTCTTGCCGTCCTCGAAGTGCGCGGTGAGCTTCGAACCGGCCTTCCAGCCCTGCTCCTCGGCCCGGTCGGCGTCCACCACGATCCGGGTGCCGGACACGTCGAACGTGCCCTGCTTCACCTTCAGGTCGGTCAGCTCGCCGATCGCCGAACCGGTGACACCGGTCAGGAACTCGGTCTCACCGCCGATGCGGGAGGCGCCGTTGCGCAGCGGGCTGGACGCGGCGACCCCTTCGGTGGCGGCCAGCTTGGTGGCCACCTCCGGGGAGAGCGGGGTGTGGTTGGCCATCGAGACGACGTAGTCCGCGCGGATCGAGGCCGCGGCCATCTTGTCGATCGACTTCTGGAGGCTGCCGGCCATCACCGTCATGCCGGTGATCAGGGTCAGGCCGATCATCAGCGCGGACGCGGTGGCCGCCGTACGGCGCGGGTTGCGCACCGCGTTCTGCCGGGCCAGGCGGCCCGAGACGCCGAACAGACGCAGCAGCGGGGCGGCCGCCGCGATCAGCGGGCGGGACAGCAGCGGGGTCAGCACGAACACACCGATGATCAGCAGCACCGCGCCGAGGCCCATCGCGCCCTGGCCCTTGTCGGTGTTCATCGTGGTGGCCGCGAACACCACGGCCGCGCCGGCCGCCGCGAACAGCGTGCCGATGGTGTTGCGCACCACCAGGGAGCGGGTGGTGGCGGTCGCGTGCACGCTGCTCATCGCCGCGACCGGCGGGATCTTCGCGGCCCGGCGGCCGGGCAGCCAGGCGGCGAGCACGGTGATGACGATGCCGACGGCGAGCGCGGCGACGACCGTGCCCGGCGTGACCACGAGCGGGCCGTCCGGCATGCTCGCGCCGAAGGAGTTCAGCAGGGCGCGCAGTCCGGCGCCGATGCCGACACCGGCGGCCAGACCGGCGACGCCCGCGACCGTGCCGACCGCGAGCGCCTCGGTGAGCACCGAGCGGGTGACCTGGCCGCGCGAGGCGCCGACCGCGCGCAGCAGGGCGAGTTCCTTGGTGCGCTGGGCGACCAGCATGGTGAAGGTGTTGGCGATGATGAACGTGCCGACGAACAGGGCGATGCCCGCGAACACCAGCAGCGCCTGGCGCAGACCGCTCATCGACGCGGAGATCTGCTCCGCCTGGTCGGCGGCGAGCTTCTCCCCGGTGGTGGTGCTGATCTGGCCGGCCGGGAGCGCCTTGTCCAGCGCGGCCTTGAGGGCGCTCTGGCTGGTGCCGGGGGCGGCGGTCACGTCGATCTCGTCGTACGTGCCCTTCTTGCCGAGCAGGGCCTGCGCGGTGGGCGTGTCGAAGAGGGTGAGGCTGCCGCCCGCGGCCACGTTGCCGTCGTCCGTGGTGAAGATGCCGGCGACGCGCGGGGTGAGGACCGGGCCGTCGACCGAGAGGCGGACGGTGTCACCGACGGCGTAGCCGGTGCGGCGGGCGGTCTCGGAGTCGATCAGCAGCTCGCCCTTGCCGCGCGGGGCGTGGCCGGAGACGAGCCGGTACCGGGGGTCCTTGGTGCCCCAGTAGTTGCCGCCCATGGACTGCCAGCCGTCGCCGACCAGCTTGCCGTGCTTGTCGGCCAGCGCGGTGAAGCCGCTGACCACACCGGTGGCGGAGGCGGCGCCGGGCACCTTCTCGGCCTTGGCGAGCAGCGCCGGGGTCAGGTCCGGGGTGGAGCCGACCCGGTCGCCGCTCGCCGCATGGTGCTTGGCCCGTACGGCCACGTCGACGCCGTCGAAGCCCTGGGCGGAGCTGTTCTCGAAGGCGCGGGAGAGGGTGTTGGTGAAGACCAGCGTCCCGGACACGAAGGCGACGCCGAGCATGACGGCGAGCACCGTCATCATCAGCCGGGCCTTGTGCGCGAGGACGTTGCGCAGCGCGGTGCGGAACATCAGCTCGTACGGCCCTTCGCGTCGAAGCGCTTCATCAGGTCGAGGACCGAGTCGGCCGTCGGGTCCTGGACCTCGTCCACGATCCGGCCGTCCGCGAGGAAGACCACCCGGTCCGCGTAGGCGGCGGCGACCGGGTCGTGGGTCACCATGACCACCGTCTGGCCCAGTTCGCGCACCGAGTTGCGCAGGAAGCCCAGCACCTCGGCGCCGGAGCGGGAGTCGAGGTTTCCGGTCGGCTCGTCACCGAAGATGATCTCCGGCTTGGAGGCCAGCGCGCGGGCCACGGCGACGCGCTGCTGCTGGCCGCCGGAGAGCTGGGAGGGGCGGTGCGAGAGCCGGTCGGACAGTCCCACCATCCCGATCACCCGGTCCAGCCACTCCTTGTCGGGCTTGCGGCCCGCGATGTCCATCGGCAGCGTGATGTTCTCCAGCGCGGTCAGCGTCGGGAGCAGGTTGAACGCCTGGAAGATGAAGCCGATCTTGTCCCGGCGCAGCCGCGTGAGCTGCTTGTCCTTCAGCGAGCCCAGCTCGGTCTCGCCGATGCGCACCGAGCCGGAGGAGAAGGAGTCCAGCCCGGCCACACAGTGCATCAGCGTGGACTTGCCGGAGCCGGACGGGCCCATGATCGCGGTGAACTCGGCCTGGCGGAACTCGACGGAGACCCGGTCCAGGGCGACCACTCGGGTCTCACCCTGCCCGTAGATCTTCGACAGCTCCGCGGCGCGCGCGGCCACGGCGGTGGTCCTGCCGGTGGTGGGTGTGGTGGTCACGGGGTGGGGCTCCTGTCGGACGGGTCTCGGGGGTCTGTTCCCATGATCCCCGTTCCCGGAGCCCGCCCGGTCAGCCGCTGTTCCCGTTCCCTACCGCGACTCCGGTCGGACGGCGCCGCTCCGTGTCATACCTGGGGAGGACGGCCGACCCTGAGGGGACGTACCACCAGGAACAGGGGGACCGCCCTTGTTCGGTAGGTGAAATTCCGTCATTCCGCGTACGGGTGCGCGGGTGTCCCGGCAGGCTGTTGGCAAGTGCGGATGGCTCGTTCCGTGGTCTGATGCACCCTCAGACATCAATAAAATAAGACAACGTCGGTCCGTTCTTTCCGCTGTCCGAGTGAGCCCTCCCGATAGGCTCTGGATCTCGAATGCGGAGCCCACGGCCTGCCCGGATGGTGGAATGCAGACACGGCGAGCTTAAACCTCGCTGCCCCTTCGCGGGCGTGCCGGTTCGAGTCCGGCTCCGGGCACATTCTCTTGTCGTGACGGACCGGCCGAAGCCGTTCGCTCAGCCCTCGTACACCGTCAGTACCGCGCCGTCGACCTCGATGCTGCGGCCCGCTCGCATGCCGTTGCGGCGCAGGGCGTCCAGGCAGGTGCGGAAGAGGGCCAGTTCGCCGGTGTCCAGGATGGCCGCGGCGAGGTCGAGCAGTTCGTGGACGGCCTGGTCGGTGAGGACCTCGGGGAGTTCGCCGGACAGGAGGACGACGGACTCGCCGTCCGGGCCCCGGACCACCGCGGTGGCCGGGCCGCCATGCACCAACAACACGTTCCCCCCAAGGGCCCGTGGTCGTGCGGCTCTCGCTCCTCGGGCAGGACGAGAGACTAGCGGGGGATCTCGGCCCGTTCGGGTGGACTTGCTTTCTTTTTCCGAGTTGACGGAAGCGCGGCCGGGTGAGGGCGCCGGCCGGACACCCCGCGACGCGCCCCGGTGCGCGGGTCAGTCCCGCTGGTCCGGCTTCGCCGCGCGGCCGAGCAGGGACTCCACCAGGGCGGTGACATGCCGGCGGTCGTCGGACGACAGCCGCTGCACGCTGGCGATGAGCAGGTCCACCTCGGGGTCACCGGAGCGGGGCGCGGCCGGGGTGTCGTCCGCCCCGGCCGGGTTGCCGTACACGTGGATGCCGCACGCCTCGGCGGCCGCCCGGCGGACGGTGTCCAGCGGGAGTTCGAGCCCCTTGGCCAGGCCCTCCAGAGTGCCGGCCTGGGGCATGCGCACCACGCGCTCGGTGGTGGCCAGATGGTGGACGGTGGAGCGGGGGACGCCGCCGCGACGTGCCACTTCGCCGTAGGACCAGCCTTCACGGTCCAGGCGTTCGCGGATCAACTGCTGCAGTGCGTTGGCCACCGTTGGTCACTTCCTGCTCGTCCTGCTCGCCGCTCGGCCGCACGTCCCTGTCGGGAGGGAGTCTACGGGCGAGTAGCTGAACGGCCGAAAGAGTGATTACCCAAAAGGGTTGCGGGCAGCCGCCGCGAGGGCCTAGTGTCCAATCTCGTTGGACAGCACGTCCGGCCAAGTTGGACAGAGTCCGGGGGGAACCTGACTCGGTCCGACCGGAAATGCCCATTTCCCGAGGGGGAAACACCATGATGGACGCCCACGAGCTCGAGGCCGAGTCCGCCGAACTGCTGCCCGGCCGCGAGGCCCTCGGCAAGCTGAAGTTCAGCTTCGGCAAGACGGTGAACGTCACCAAGCACGTCGCCCACATCGAGGCCGCCAACCAGTCGGCCGCGCTCAACGACCACTCGGCGTGGTCCGTCGCCAGCTCCGGCGCCTCGCAGGCCATCAGCGTCAGCCAGTAGTCCGGACCATCGGGAAACAGCAAGCAAGACAAGCAAGACAAGAGGGGAACACCATCATGAGCATGGACATGCGCGACCTGGACGCCGAGTCCGCGGAGCTGCTGCCGGGCCGCGAGGCCCTGGGCAAGCTGAAGTTCAGCTTCAACAAGACGGTGAACGTCACCAAGCACGTGGCCAACATCGAGGCCGCCAACCAGTCCGCCGCGCTCAACGACCACTCGCTGTGGTCGGACGCCCAGTCGCAGGCCGGACAGACGATCAGCGTCAAGCAGTAGCACCACCGCCGCGACGGCGGTCACGGGGGCGGACCGCGCCCGAGCACGGGGCGGTCCGCCCCCGCGGCCATGCCGGGGGAGGCGCGGCGGTGAGGCGGCATCGACGTGGCGTCAAGGTGGGGGGAGACCACAGATGACGGTGCTGGGGAACGGCACGACCACGCTGTACGACACCGGACCGCTGCCCGGACCCGGTGGCTGGCCGGTGACGTACGAGCAGGTGGCGACCGGCAGCCTGCCGGCAGCCGGGGTGCCGGCCCGGCCCGTCCCGCGGCTGAGCGCGGGGCTGCGGCTGCACGGTGAGTACCAGGGCTCGGGCTTCACCGAGCCCAAGTACATCGCCCGTCGGGGGGACGGGCAGGTCGTGCAGCTCTCACGCCTGCTGTACCTGGTGGCGTCGTCCGTCGACGGGGTCCGCGACGACGACACGATCGCCCACCGGGTCAGCGCGCGCTTCGGCCGCGAGGTCAGCGGTGAGAACATCCGCTACCTCGTGGAGAACAAGCTCGACCCGCTGGGCGTGACGGTTCCGGAGGGTCAGGAGAGCGACGAGGTCGACGCCCCCCGCTCCGACCTGCTGCTCGCCCTCAAGGGCCACCGGGTCATCTTCGACGAGCGGCGCACCGCCCGGATCGCCAAGTCGCTGGCCTGGCTGCACCGGCCGGTGGTGGTCGCGGCGGTGCTGCTGGCGGCCGTCGTCATGGACGTCTGGCTGTTCGGCTTCTTCGGCGCGATCGAACCGGTGCTGGAGGTGCTGGACCAGCCGGTGCTCATCCTGCTGGTCTTCGTGCTCACCGTGGCCTCGCTCGTCTTCCACGAGTTCGGTCACGCCTCCGCCTGCCGGTACGGCGGGGCGAGACCCGGCTGCATCGGCTGCGGGCTCTTCCTCATCTGGCCGTCGATGTACACCGACGTCACCGACGTCTACCGGATCAACAAGGCCGGGCGCATCCGCACCGACTTCGGCGGGGTGTACTTCAACGTCGTCTTCATGCTGGCCATGGCCGGCGCCTACTTCGCCACCGGGGAGCAGTTCTTCCTGGCCGCGGTCTACCTCGGCCACTTCGAGATCCTGGAACAGCTCATGCCCGCCGTCCGCCTGGACGGCTACTACATCCTGGGCGACCTCGCGGGCGTCCCGGACCTGTACGGCAAGATCAAGCCGATCCTGCTCTCCCTGGTGCCGGGCGAGCGGGGCCAGTCGGCCCGCCAGGAGGTCGCGGGGCTGAAGAAGTCCGCGCGCGCCATCGTCGCCACCTGGGTGCTGACCATGGTGCCGCTGATCATCGGCGAGCTGGGCTACGGGCTGTGGAACCTCCCCCGGATCATCAGCACGATGATCCGCTCGCTCACCGAGCAGGTCACCGGCACGGGGTCGGCGTTCGCGGCGGGGGACGTGCTGCCCGGCCTCGTCGGGGTGCTCGGCACGCTGATGCTGCTGTTCCCGATGGCCGGTGTCCTCTATCTCTCGGTGAAGATCGGCGGCCGGCTGTTCCGGCTCGCCAAGCGCTCCACGGCCGGGCGGCCCACCCTGCGCGTCGCGCTGTGCGGGCTGCTGCTCGCCGGGCTCGGCGGGCTGGCCTACGCCTGGATGTCCGGGGTGACCCCGCAACCGCTGCCGAAGAAGCCGCCCATCGCGCCGATCCTCCAGCCGGGGGTGCCCACCACGGCACCGCCGGCCCCGGACGCCTCGACGCCGGACGCCGGTCCCGGCCGCACCTCCGGCGGGCCGGGCGCGGTCCCCGGTGAGCCCTCGGTCTCACCGGGCACACCGGCCGAGGTCAAGCCGGGGGACCCGAGCGCCGGGGCCTCGGCGGGCGCCTCCGCCTCCGCGCCGCAGCCGTCCTCCGACTCGTCGACGGCACCGGACAAGCCGACGCGTGGCGAGGACGGGCCCCGGCAGAGCGAGAGCAGCGGCGGTGGCGGGGCCCCGGCCGGCCAGCCGTCCACGCAGCAGTCCGCGCCGGTCACCGAGACCTCCTCGGTCCCTTCGGAGAGCGCCGCACCGACGCCCACCTCCGAGCCCTCGACGGCGGCGCCCACCAGCGATTCACCGGCTCCGGTGTCGACGTCCTGACCGGACGGGAGCCGGTCCGCGCCGGCCGCCGAACCCGTCCCGGTCTCCCGGAGGGCTCGGCCGCCTCGGCCCCTCCGCCGAACCCGCTACGCCACCGCGCGGCGGCGGTCCGCCGTCCCGGTGCCGTCGTCCCGATCCCGTCGCGGTCCCCGGCCCGGCCGCGTCCGTGCGTGTGCCGGGCCTCGTCATCAGCACGTCCTTCATTCCTCGGGAGAGAACCCATGAGCAGCCACCGGAAACCACGCAGCAGTCCGTTCAACGGGCGGGCCGTCCGTACCGTCCTTCTCGCCGCCGGTGCCGCGGGCGTGGCCACCGCCGTGCCGGCGCACGCCGCGACCGGGCCCGTGCGGTCGGCCGCGGTGGTGTCGGACAGCGTGTTCACAGGCGCCAACCGGCTCCACCCCACCCAGGCCCGCGACTCCTTCACCGTCCGCCAGTTCGGCAAGGTCAACGCGACCTCCGTGCGCAACCAGGCGCACGCGGTCTCCATGGGCTGCTCGGTGGACGACCACTGCCGCTCGGTCGCGCTGTCCTTCCAGATCGTCACGGTCGCCGGGGACGCGCACCACCTGAAGGCGGTCAACGTCAGCGACGCGGCCAACAAGTACTGCGACGGCTGCCAGACGCTGGCCGGCGCCTACCAGTTCGTCGTCTCCACACCCCACCCGCTCTCGCTGGACGCCGGGGCCCGCCGCCGGTTGGCCGACATCCACCGCAGGCTGGACGCGCTGACCCGGTCCACGCTGCCCGCCACCGAGCTGCAGAAGCGGGTGGACGCCCTCGCGGGCGAGGTGAACGGCGTCCTCCAGACGGCCGTGGCCAAGGCGCCCAAGGGCACCGAGAAGCCGGACGTCACCCTGCACCGCCGACTGGACGGCTGGCCGGGCCACTGACCCCGGTCTGACCGTCCCTCCCGGCCGGCCGCCGGTTCCCGCGAGCGCCTCCCGCGGGGGACCGGCGGCCGGCCTCTTCCGCACGGGCCTGCGCATATAAAAGGACCGGGCCGGGAACATGGCCTCCGCGTGGTGCGTTGGTCAAGCACGGCGAAGGAAAGATCCTCCTTGAGGAGCACTGACGGTCCTTTGCCAATCCATTACTCTTGAGCCAAGGCTGCGCACGGCAGCCATGGAGGAGTGAAATGAGGAGCAGCAACCCGGTCTTCTCGCGCCGAGGGTTCGGCCGCGACAACGGCTACGCAGGCTTCGACACCGCACCGCAGGCCGGGTACGCGCAGGGCAACCCGTACGCGCAGAACCCTTACGCGCAGACCACCGTCGGCCAGGGCGCCCCGCCGCAGGCGCCGCCCGCGGCCGGCCGGATGACGATGGACGACGTGATCGTCCGCTCGGCGACCACGCTGGGCGTCGTCGTCCTCGGCGCGGTGCTCGCCTGGGCCCTGCTGCCGGTCTCCACGACCAGCTTCGGGCTGGCCTTCGGGTCCGCGATCGTCGCCATGGTCCTGGGTCTGGTGCAGAGCTTCAAGCGCAAGCCGTCGCCCGCGCTGATCCTGGGATACGCGGCCTTCGAGGGCGTATTCCTCGGGGTCATCAGCGAGATGTACAACAGCCGCTGGAGCGGCGCCCCCTTCCAGGCGGTGCTCGGCACCATGGCGGTCTCCGCCGCCACCCTGCTGGTCTACAAGGCCGGCTGGATTCGCGTCACCGCCCGGTACGCCCGGATCGGCATGGCCATCGCCCTCGCGTTCGTGCTGGCCATGGTGGTGAACCTGCTGCTGGTCGCGTTCGGGGTCGCCCCGGACGGCGGTCTGCGCGGCATGGGCCCGCTGGGCGCGATCGTCGGTGTCATCGCCATCCTGCTCGGCGCGTTCTTCCTGACGCTGGACTTCAAGCAGATCGAGGACGGCATCGCCTACGGTGCCCCGCGCGAGGAGTCCTGGCTCGCCGCCTTCGGACTCACCGTGTCCCTGGTCTGGATCTACCTGGAGATGCTGCGCCTGGTCGCCATCTTCAGCAACAACGACTAGCGCCCCGGCGCGACGGAGGGCCCCCGGTGCATGCGCGCCGGGGGCCCTCCGGCATGTGCGGGGCGGGGGTGGTCACCCCAGCTTCCGCGCGGCCCTCCTCAGGTCGTACTCGTGGACGAGGGCCTTGGCGTGGCCGTACGCGAGGTTGTGCTCGTGCCGGAGCCAGTTGACCTTGTCCTCGAAGCGGAAGAGGGACGGGCCCTCGTCGACGGTGCGCAGCCAGTCGGTGACTTCACGGCCGGTGCAGTGCGGGATGCGGGCGAGCAGGTTGCGGTGGGTCTCCTCGGAGAAGACTTGGGACATCGGCGCCTCCGGACACAAGGGGAATTAAGGCCGGTCCTTCAGGTCACCGTGCCCGAGCACGGGCCGCTTGGCAACAGTGCCCGCGTTACGCTCGGCGCGTGCTGGATACGACGCCTCTGACCAAAGCAGTGGAACTCTTCGCCGACCGGCTGCGGGCCGCCCCGCAGAGCCGGCTGCAGCGCGGCGCGGCCGCCGAGGCGCTGGCGGTGGCGCGGGAGCTGGCCCGGCGGGCGCAGGAGCTGGAGGAGCCGGGCAGCGAGCCGCGGGAGATGCCGGACGCCGGGATGTTCGCGGCGGCCGACCAGATCACGGTGGCCGGGCACGACCTGGCGGTCGCGCTGCGAAGCGAGGACCAGCTCGCGGAGGCGGTCGAGCTGGTCGAGGAGGCCCGCAAGCGGGCCGGTGTCTGAGGCGCGGGGTTTCGGAAGGCGCCGGGTTTGCGAAGGCGCCGGGCTACAGCGAGGCGATGACCCGGTCGGCGAGGACGTACACCGTCTCCTCGCCGCAGGCGAAGGTCAGCGTGAAGGCGCCGGAGATGCCCGAGCCGCCCAGCAGACAGGGGGCCTCGCCCTCCTGGAGCGCGGCGGCCAGCCGTTCGGCGGTCTCGCGGTGGCCCGGCGTCATGCAGAGCGTGGTGCCGTCGGCGAAGACATAGACGTCGAGCGTGCCCAGCGGGCCGGGGCGGACGTCGGCGAGGGCGGTGCCCTCCTCGGAGAGCCGCTCCAGGATGGTGACGGCGCGGTCCTCCTCGTCGCCCACCGGCGACTGCACAGGGACGAAGTCCGGGTGCGAGGGGTGGCGGCGGCGGGCCGCGGCCAGCTCGGGGGAGTCGCCGGAGAACTCGTCCGGCTCGATCACCGGCTCCGACACCGGCTCCAGGCCGGCGAAGTCGGACGGGCGGGGCAGGAACGTATCGGCGTCCAGGCCGTACAGCGGGGGCGGCGCGTCGGAGAGGTCACGGACCTCCTGCGCGGCCCAGAAGGCGCGGGCCTCGGCCAGCTCGCGCTCCCGCTCCTCGGCGAGCGCGGCGGCCACGGCCTCGCGTATCTCCTCCGCGTCGGCGGTGGTGCGGGCCGCGGGCAGCAGCGCGCGGATCTCGGCCGCCTGGTTCGCGGCGAGCTGGGTGTGCAGCTCGGCGATCTGGCGGCGCAGCCGCAGCACGGTGCACAGGACGGCGACGCCCACGGCGCCCGTGGCGGCCGTGGTGAGCAGCAGGGCGATGGACATGGCGCTCACTGACGTACTCCCAGGTTCAAAGTCGACCCCCGACTTCCTACCTCAGCTTGAAGGGTGGACTGACCGCCTGTCAGTGCGTAACGTCACGAAACGGACAGGGCTTTGGCCTCGGCGGCCTCTGGCGCCACTCGGGTCACTGCACTGACCTGCGTCGATCCCCCAGCGAGCGAGATAGGTCACACCCTGGGGGAGATTGGATCACAAAACGGCCCAGAACCAGGGGGCTTTACCGGGTTCTGGGCCGTTCTCGACCGACCGTGCGGAGACGGTCACCGAGGGTCGATCAAAAGGGGGTCAGCTCAGGCGCTCGATGACCATGGCCATGCCCTGGCCGCCGCCGACGCACATGGTCTCCAGACCGAACTGCTTGTCGTGGAACTGCAGGGAGTTGATCAGCGTGCCGGTGATGCGGGCGCCGGTCATGCCGAAGGGGTGGCCGACCGCGATGGCACCGCCGTTGACGTTGAGCCTGTCCAGGTCGATGCCCAGCTCCTGGTAGGAGGGGATCACCTGGGCGGCGAACGCCTCGTTGATCTCGACCAGGTCGATGTCGCCGACACCGAGCCCGGCGCGGCTCAGCGCCTGCTTGCTCGCCTCGACCGGGCCGAGGCCCATGATCTCGGGGGAGAGGCCGGAGACACCGGTGGAGACGATCCGGGCGAGCGGGGTCAGGCCCAGCTCGCGGGCCTTGGTGTCGCTCATGATGACCAGGGCCGCGGCACCGTCGTTCAGCGGGCAGCAGTTGGCCGCGGTGACCAGGCCGTCGGGGCGGAACACCGGCTTCAGGCCCTCGACGCCCTCCAGGCTGACGCCCGCGCGCGGGCCGTCGTCCTTGCCGACCACGGTGCCGTCGGGCAGCGTGACCGGGGTGATCTCGCGCTCCCAGAAGCCGTTCTTGATGGCCTCCTCGGCGAGATTCTGCGAGCGGACGCCGAACTCGTCCATCTCCCGGCGGCTGATGCCCTTGAGCCGGGCCAGGTTCTCGGCGGTCTGGCCCATGGCGATGTACGCGTCCGGGATCAGGCCGTCCTCGCGCGGGTCGTGCCAGGTGGTGCCCTCCTGCTCGGCGACGGCCGCGGTGCGGGCCTCGGCCTCGGCGAAGAGCGGGTTGCGCGTGTCCGGCAGGCTGTCGGAGTTGCCCTTGGTGAAGCGGGAGACCATCTCCACACCGGCGGAGATGAAGACGTCGCCCTCGCCCGCCTTGATGGCGTGCAGCGCCATCCGGGAGGTCTGGAGCGAGGAGGAGCAGTAGCGGGTGATCGTGCAGCCCGGCAGGTGGTCCATGCCCATCTGCACGGCCACGATCCGGCCGAGGTTGTTGCCCTGCTCGCCGCCGGGCAGGCCGCAGCCGAGCATCAGGTCGTCGATGTCCTTCGGGTCCAGCTCGGGGACCTTGGCGAGGGCCGCCTGGATGATCGTGGCGGTGAGGTCGTCCGGGCGCAGGTCCTTCAGGGAGCCCTTGAAGGCGCGGCCGATGGGGGAGCGGGCGGTCGACACGATGACGGCTTCGGGCATCACGGCTCCAGAGGCTTACGGGAATTCGGGCAGGGCCGAGTCGGAAGTTACCTGTACGTATGGTCCGGGTCACCGGTGCGGCGGTGTGACACTGGCCGCAATTGTCTAAGCGCTTGCTTGGCCAGTGTCATTCCCGTCAGGACGGTGTGACCGGTTCCGTCTCCCGCACCCGGCGGCGCCGGCGCCGCTTGAGCAGCGCCCATGGACCGCGGGGCCCGGTCGGCATCGCCGCCGCGACCTCCGTACCCGCCTCCGACGCCGCCTCGGCGGCCGCGCGGGCCACCGGCAGGAAGCCCTCCCGGCGCGAGGCGTCCGGCCGCTCCTCCTCGGCCGGCCACAGGCCGAGCGCCGCGCAGAGGGTGGGCAGCACCGCCATCGCCGCCGTCGCGTACCCCTCGGCCGAGGGGTGGTAGTGGTCCGGGCCGAACAGCTCGCGGGGGTTGGCCGCGAACTCCGGTCCCAGCAGGTCGCCCAGCGACACCGTCCGGCCGCCCTGCTCCACCGCCCCGATGGTCTGCGCCGCCGCCAACTGCCGCGAGGCGCGCCGGGCCAGCCAGCGCAGCGGCTGCCGCACCGGCTCGATGGTGCCGAGGTCGGGACAGGTGCCGACGACCACCTCGGCACCGGCCGAGCGCAGCCGCCGTACCGTCGCCGACAGGTGCCGCACCGAGCGGGTGGGCGGGATGCGGCGGGTGACGTCGTTGGCGCCGATCATGATCACGCAGATGTCGGGCGCGGCGATCGGGGCGGCCAGCACCAGCGCCACCTGCCGTTCCAGGTCGTCCGAGGTGGCGCCCGGCAGGGCGACGTTGCGCAGCGACACCGGCCGCTCCGCGACCGCCGCCAGCCCGGAGGCCAGCAGCGCGCCCGGTGTCTGGCCCGCCCGGTGCACGCCCTGCCCGGCGGCCGTGGAATCACCCAGCATGGCCAGCCGCAGCGGTGGCTCGCCGAACCGCCCGTACCCCGCGCCGTACACACCGTCCGCCAGGGGCACCCGGCCGGTGGCGCCGCCGTTGTTCACATGGCGCCGCGCCATCCGCATCTCCGTGAGCAGCAGCCCGACGGCGGCCGCCCCGACCAGCCCGACCCCGCCGCCGCCGTACGCCGCCCCGGCCGCGATGCGCCGGGCCACTCTCGCCCTCGACATGCTCGTCATGCGTCGCCGCCACCTCCTCGTAGCCGTACCCACTCCTTGCCCCGTACGGCATGTGCGCCAATCTCCACACTGAGTGAAGGCCCGTCCGCATCTCCTCCCGCTGGCCGTAGGCTGGCACAACCACGACGACCACAGTTTTTTGCAAGCAACCGGAGACAACGGTGCATTTCCACGACTCGATGATCAGCCTCGTCGGCAACACCCCGCTGGTGAGGCTCAACAACGTGACCGAGGGCATCCAGGCCACCGTCCTGGCCAAGGTGGAGTACTTCAACCCCGGCGGTTCCGTGAAGGACCGCATCGCCCTGCGCATGATCGAGGCGGCGGAGGCGAGCGGGGAGCTGAAGCCCGGAGGCACGATCGTCGAGCCGACCAGCGGAAACACCGGGGTCGGGCTCGCCATCGTGGCGCAGCAGAAGGGGTACAAGTGCATCTTCGTGTGCCCCGACAAGGTCAGCATGGACAAGATCAACGTGCTGCGCGCGTACGGCGCCGAGGTCGTGGTCTGCCCGACCGCCGTGGACCCCGAGCACCCGGACTCGTACTACAACGTCTCCGACCGGCTGGTCCGTGAGACGCCGGGCGCGTGGAAGCCCGACCAGTACTCCAACCCGAACAACCCGCTCTCGCACTATCACTCGACCGGTCCCGAGCTGTGGGAGCAGACGGACGGGAAGATCACCCACTTCGTGGCGGGCGTCGGCACCGGCGGCACCATCTCCGGCACCGGCAACTACCTCAAGGACGCCAGCGGCGGCAAGGTCAAGGTCATCGGTGCCGACCCGGAGGGCTCCGTCTACTCCGGCGGCTCCGGCCGCCCGTACCTGATCGAGGGCGTCGGCGAGGACTTCTGGCCGACCGCCTACGACCGGAACGTGGCCGACGGGATCGTGCCGGTCTCCGACAAGGACGCCTTCCAGATGACCCGCCGCCTCGCCAAGGAGGAGGGCCTGCTGGTCGGTGGCTCCTGCGGCATGGCGGTCGTCGCCGCGCTGCGCGTCGCGCAGGACCTCGGCCCGGACGACGTGGTGGTCGTCCTGCTCCCGGACAGCGGCCGCGGCTACCTGTCCAAGATCTTCAACGACGAGTGGATGGCCGACTACGGCTTCCTGGAGGACGAGGGCCCCAGCGCCCGCGTCGCCGACGTGCTCAAGGACAAGGCCGGCGGTGTCATCCCGTCCCTGGTCCACATGCACCCGGAGGAAACGGTCGGCCAGGCCATCGAGGTGCTGCGCGAGTACGGCGTCTCGCAGATGCCGGTCGTGAAGCCGGGCGCCGGTCACCCGGACGTGATGGCCGCCGAGGTCGTCGGCTCGGTCGTGGAGCGGGAGCTGCTGGACGCGCTGTTCTCCCAGCGGGCCTCGCTCGGCGACCCCCTGGAGAAGCACATGTCGGCCCCGCTGCCGCAGGTCGGCTCCGGTGAGCCGGTGGGCGACCTGATGTCGGTGCTCGGCGCGGCGGACGCGGCGATCGTCCTGGTCGAGGGCAAGCCGACCGGCGTGGTCAGCCGCCAGGACCTGCTGTCCTTCCTTGCCAAGGGCGCCAATCACTGACCGCCTTTGACCGGGCCGTGGTCCAAGTGGCACGAGCGTGTCACGTGCGCGCAGCACGTGCTTAACACGGGCCCGGCACAGTTGGTGGTGTCGGCAGGGCGGGAGCGGCTCCCCGCCCCGGCCGACGCCGAACGGCGCCCAGGAAACTCCGGAGCGGCTCCCGGACCTCCCACGGCGCCTCGGACGCGCACGGGCCTGACCCGACCCGCGTCCTTCGCGGGGACCGCCGTCGTCCCGCCCCCCTTCACCGGGGGTGCGGCGGTCCCCGCGAATGTTTTTACGGGGCCCTCCTACAGGGGTCTCAGCTCGTGGCGCTCGGTCCCGACGTGTCCACCGCCAAGGTGACGGCCAGGGCGCCCAGGACCGTGCCCATCGCGTAGCGCTGGATCTTGAGCCAGGACGGGCGGCGGGCCAGGAACGTGGCGATGGTGCCGGCGGCGAGGACGATGGTGAGGTTCACCGCCACGCTCACCGCGATCTGGCAGGAGCCCAGCAGGAGGCCCTGGGCGAGGACATGGCCCCGGTCCAGGTCGACGAACTGCGGGATCAGGGACAGGTACATGATGGCGATCTTCGGGTTGAGCAGGTTCGTCATCAGGCCCATCGTGAACAGCCTGCGGGGCGAGTCCGGCGGCACCTCGCGCGGGGCGAACACCGACACCCCGCCCGGCCGCAGTGCCGACCAGGCCAGATACGCGAGGTATCCCGCGCCGGCCAGCTTCACCGCGACGTACAGCTCCGGCACCGCGAGGAAGAGCACCGAGAGGCCGAGGTTGGCCGCCAGGAGGTAGGCGACGAAGCCCAGGGCCACCCCGCCGAGGGAGATGAGCCCGGCGCGTCTGCCCTGGGTGATGCTGCGGGAGACCAGGTAGATCATGTTCGGGCCCGGCGTGAGGACCATGCCGAGGGCCACCACCGTCACCCCCGGGGCCGCGCTGGGCTCGATGAGCATGGGAAGGTCCCCCGGTCTGTGCGTGAGCGGTATTGCCTTGAGGTTATGGACCGTCAATTCTCGGTGCAATAGCCGCTATTGTTCTCGGGGCAATGTCGTGGGAGGGGGCCCGGAGTGAGCGACTACCGGAGTGTGGCGGACGCGGTGGCCGAGGAGATCCGCAGCGGAGCCCTGCGCCCCGGCGACCGGCTGCCCCCGCAGCGCACGTTCGCCCGGCGGCACGGCATCGCCGACTCCACCGCCACCCGCGTCTACCGCGAACTCGCCCGCCGGGGCCTCACCGTGGGCGAGGTCGGCCGGGGCACCTACGTCCGCGCCGGAGCCGAGACCGCCGCCCCCGCCCTCACCGAACCGGCCGCCGCCCGCGTCGACCTGGAGCTGAACCACTCCACCCTGCACGGCCACGCCGACCTCCTCGCCGAGGGCCTCGCCCCGCTCACCCGGCCCGACATCCTCGGCGACGCCCTCCGCCCGGTCGGCGCCGCCGGCACCCCCGCCGCCCGCGAGGCCGCCGTCGACCTGCTCGCCCGAGGCGGCTGGCGCCCCGACCCCGGCCAGGTGCTGTTCGCCGGGAACGGCCGCCAGGCCGTCTCCGCCGCCGTCGCCGCCCTGGTCCCGCCCGGTGGCCGGCTCGGGGTGGAGGAGCTGACGTACCCCGTCATCCGTACGGTCGCCGCCCGGCTCGGTGTCACCCTCGTACCGCTCGCCATGGACGAGGCGGGGCTCGTCCCCGGCGCCGTCGAGCAGGCCCACCGGCGCGCCCCGCTGCACGCCGTCTACACGCAGCCGACCCTGCACAACCCGCTCTCGCTCACCGCCCCGCCCGCCCGGCTGGCCGCGCTCGCCGGGGTGCTGACCCGGCTGGACCTCCCCGTGGTGGAGGACGCCGTCTGGGGCTTCCTGCACGGCGAACTCCCGCCATTCGCTGCCCTGTTGCCCGAGCGGACGGTGCTCGTCGACAGCCTCTCCAAGCGCGTCGCCCCCGGCCTCACCCTCGGCTTTCTCGTCGCACCGCCCGCCCGCACCGACGCCCTGGCCACCTCGCTGCGCTCCGGCGGCTGGACCCCGATGCGCTTCGCCCTGGAGGTCATGCGCCGCTGGCAGTGCGACGGCACCGCGGACCGGCTCGTGGCCGACAAGCGCCGGGACGCGGCCGGGCGGCAGGCGCTCATGGCGCGGCGGCTCGACGGGTTCGACGTGCGCGGGGACGCCCGCGCCTACCACTGCTGGTGGCGGCTGCCCGAGGGCTGGCGGGCGGACACCTTCGTCGCCGCCGCCGCGCGGCACGGCATCGCCGTCGCCCCGGCCGCCGCCTTCGCCGTCCGCCGCGACAGCGCCCCGCACGCCGTCCGGCTCGCCCTCGCCTCCCCGCCCGCCGACGTGCTCGGCTCCGCCCTGGACACCCTGGCCGGGATCGCCCGGTCCGCGCCGGAGGATCTGCTCGCCGACTGACGGTCGGCCCGCCGCGCTGTATAAAGGTATGCAGGGCGTATCGCGTCTGAATAGGCGACGGTGCCCGACCCCGCCCCGGCGCTGTACCCTCCGTACTTTCCGCGCGGGGGCGTCCAGGACCCGACGACATCTGGAGGGGGAGCGCGGCATGAGCGCGAGCGACAGCCCTGCGAACCGGTTGCAGGCGCTCTTCGAGGGGCACCGGCTCACGCCCACCCAGCGCCGCATCGCGCACAGCATGGTGCGCCGCGCCGCCGACGTGCCGTTCCTGTCCAGCGTGGAACTGGCCGAGCTGGCCGGGGTCAGCCAGCCCTCGGTCACCCGGTTCGCGGTCGCCCTCGGCTTCGACGGCTATCCGGCGCTCCGCCGCCATCTGCGCGAGGTCGTCCCCGCCGAACCGGTCGCGGACAACGGCGCGTTCAACGAGTACCAGCAGGCCGTCGAGGCCGAGATCGAGAACCTGCGCCACCTCGCCGAACTCCTCGCCGACCCGGCCCCCGTCCAGCGCGCCGGCCGTGTCCTGGCCGCATCCCGTCCGCTGCCGGTGCTCGGTCTGCGCGCCGCCGCCCCGCAGGCGTTCGGCTTCGCCTACTTCGCCGCCAAGGTCCACCCCGACGTCCGGCTGCTCGACGAGGGCGGCTCGATGGTGCAGGACCGCATCGACACCGCCGTACGGGCCGGTGCCTCCGCGCTGCTCTGCTTCGCGCTGCCCCGGCACCCGCGCGAGGTGCTGGACACCCTCGCGTACGCCAGGGAGGCCGGGCTGACGATCGTCACGGTGGCCGACTCCGCGTTCGCGCCGGTCGCCAAGTACTCCGACCTGCTGCTGCCCGCCGCCGTCGGCACCGGGCTCGCCTTCGACACCGCGTGCGCGCCGATGCTGCTGGGCCGGGTGCTGCTGGAGGCGCTGTGCGACGGGCTGCCCGACGCACAGGCCCGGCTGGAGGAGTTCGACGCGCGGGCCTCGGCCCGGGGGCTCTTCGTGGAGTGACCGGCGCGCCCCAGCCTCGTCTCTGGTTGCCTCGTCAACCTGCCGCGCGAACGTCGGACACGGTGACGCGGGAGGCCGACGTGGCGCGTAGTGGCCGGCGGTCTGCTGCTCGCCGGTGCGGGCGCCGGGCTCCGGCTGAAGGCGGGGTGGATCGGGCGCCGCGAACGGGCGCTGGACGCGCTGCTCCGGGTCCGCGTCGACTGGCTGGACCAGCGCGGCGGAGCCCCGGCCGGCAAGGCCGTACGGGGGCTGCGGGGTACGGGCGTCGCGGCGGGCGACGCGACCCCCGGCGGGGCCCGCCGCCGTGCCACGGCGTCGGTCAGGAGGGCCGGCTCAGACCTCCAGCTCGCTCTCGATCCGCTTCAACTGGTGGCGGGCCATCGCCAGGTTGGCCCGGCCGTCCAGCACCAGGTAGAGGAACAAGCCGTTGCCGCCCCGGCCCTTCAGCAGCCGGATCAGGTGGTACTGGTCGCTCAGCGTGATCAGGATGTCCTCGATCTCGGCGTTGAGCCCCAGGTGCTCCATGGTGCGCATCTTGGCGCGGATCACATCGGTGTTGCCCGCGGCGGCGACGTTCAGGTCGAACGTCTTGCTGCCGCCCAGCGTGCCCAGCGCCATGCCGCTGGTGTAGTCGACGAGCGCGACGCCGGTGGCACCCTCGATGGAGGTGAGCGCCTCTTTCAGTGCCGTTTCGGTGTTCGCCATGGTTCTGCTGTCCTTTCGGAGGTTCAACTCTCGGTTGCGGTCGGTGTTTCGGTGGCCGCGGCCCGCGGGGTGCGGGTGACGGCGCGGGTGCGGGCGGGCGCGGGCCGGGCGGGCCGCTCCGGCGGGCGGCGCCGGGCCTCGGCCTCGGCGGCGTCGAGCAGATCCCCGACGCGGGCGCCCGCCCGGCGGCCCTCCAGGTGCAGCCGCCCGACGTTGACCCGGTCCTGCGCGAGCAGCGTCAGTACGGCGGTGCGGCCGGCCGCGTAGGTGGCGACATAGCCGCGCTCGCCGCGTACCAGCAGCTCCCGGAAGCCGCCGTTGCCGGTGGCGTCGGCGAGCCGGACGGCGACGCCCAGCGAGGCCGCGGTGAGCGCCGCCAGCCCGTCGGGGTCGACGCCGGGTGTGTCGTGGGCGACGACCAGGCCGTCCACACCCGCCGCCAGGGCGCCGGTGAGCTGGGGTACGCGCGTGCGCAGCCGCCGCAGCTCGTCCACGACGGCGGCCAGATCCGATGCGGGCAGCATCAGCTCTCTCCTCTCGGCGGGCGGTTGCCGTTCAAAGCGCCTCCAGCGCATTCCTGAGCCTCTTCAGCAGCGCGATGTCGGGGTCGGTGACGGTGAGCGGGGCGGGCGGGTGGAATCCCGCGGGCGGCGGGTCCGGCGCGGTCGGCACCGGCATCGGCGCCAGCAGCCCGTCCGCCGTGAGCCGCCGTACGTCCACCAGGGTGTGGAACGCCTGGCGCCCCAGGTCGTGGGCGATCCCCAGCGCGGTACGGACCCCGTCCACCCGCTCCAGCACCGCCCGGCGGCGGGGCGGGACCGGGGCCGCGCCCACCGGGGCGGCCCGGATCAGCGGGGCGCTGTCGGCGGCCGGGTCGGGCCAGAGCCGGTGCAGCAGCAGGCGCCGGCGCAGCGTCTCCCGCTCCAGCGCCACCACCGGCACCGAGGGCAGCGGGCCCAGCCGGGGCGCGCCGTCGTAGCGGAACCGGCCCGGGGTGCTGCTCGGCGCGAGGGCGAAGTACCCGGCGTCGTACAGCGCGTCCAGGTGGCACAGCTCCAGCGCGCCCTCCGGCAGCAGCCCGGCGTCGAGCAGCAGCCGGGCGGCGTCCGCGGGGCTGGCGGAGTGCTCGGTGGCGCGCTGCCAGGCGGTCGCCGCGAGGGTGCCATGGGCGGTGAGGAGCACGCCGAGGCCGGGGGCGAGCGGACTCTCGGCGTGCACCACTCTGCCCTGGGCCAGGTAGAGGGTGCCGTGCTCGCGGACGAGGACACCGGTGGCCTCTTCCTCCGCCAGCCGTCTGAGCATCGGGGACAGGGCGCCCGCGGCCACATCGCGCTGGTCGCTCCGGTCCCGCACGGGCAGCGGCGGGGGTATGTCCACCACGGTCATCCCAGCACCAGCCGGTCGGCCATCTCGCCGAGCCTGATCCGGGCGAGCGCGAGATTGCCCTCCGCGCGGCCCACCCACAGATGGAGGAAGACGCTGCTGTCGAAGGACGTGTCCACGAACCGCAGCAGGTGATAGCTGTCGTGGTTGCTGACGATCACGTCCTCGACGGGCGGCCGCCCCTCCTCGCCCTCCCCGGCCGAGAAGGCGCCGTGCTCGGCGGCCAGCCGGGCCAGTTCGGCCGCCTCGGCGGCCGTCGTCTCGTGGTCACCGCCGGGCGCCTCGCCGACCGTGCCGAGGGCCAGTCCGCTCGTCCAGTCCACCAGCGCGGCCCCCCGAGCGCCGGGCAAGCGCATGGCTTCCAGTAAGCATTCGTCGATTCCGGGCACCGTGGGCTCCCCTCCCCGCCTGGGACTCCGGCTCAGTGACACCGACACTACGCAACGTGTGCGGGGCGGGTGACGGCTTTGGCATTTTCCGTTGGAACGTGCGTCCGGCGTACTAGTGTGGACCGATTGGCCTGCGTTGCGCGGAAGTCGGTCCCTTTGTCTGTGGAACGTCCTTCGGGCGGACTTCCCGCGTCAACGGCTCCCGAGCGCGTCCAGGGTGGTGAGCGCGTCCGCATGCGCCCCGCCGGACTCGGCCACGATCTCCGCGACCGTCTGCGGCTCGCGCACGGTGGCGAACTCCACGCCCCCGGCGCCGTCCGGCACGAAGCCGTAGACGCCCGGCCGGGCAAGGGAGTTGTAGGAATAGTGGTGGGCGAAGTAGTAGGCCCCCGTGTCCAGCACGGCCGCCAGGTCGCCCTGCTCCAGTGCGGGCAGCGAACGGCCCTCGGCGAGCAGGTCCCCGGAGAAGCAGGCCGGACCCGCCACGTCCTGCACCACCTCCGGCCCGGACTTCGGCCGGCCCCCGGCGTCGTACGCGGCGACCCGCAGCGGCCACTGCGCGGGGGCGTACACCGTCCGCGCGGCCACCTGTACGCCCGCGTGCGTCACCGCGATCCGCCGGCCGCCCGCGCTCTTGGCGTACTCCACCCGCGCCAGCACCGTGCCGTGCTTGGCCAGCAGCGACCGGCCGAACTCGGTCACCAGCCCGTACCGCCCGTCGAACAGCCCCGGCACCTCGGCGGCCAGCAGCCGGGCGTAGTGCGCGTACGTCGGCGCGGTCGCCTCGGCCGTGAAGTCGACCGGCAGGCCGCCGCCGATGTCCAGGGTGTCGATCTGGCGCCGCCCGGCCCGCTCGTTGACCTCCTCCGCCAGCGCGTACGCCTCCGCCACGCCCCGCGCCATCAGCGGCAGCGGGATGCCCTGCGAGCCGGTGTGCGCGTGCAGCCGGGTCAGCCAGGGCCGGTCCTGGTACGCCCGTACCACCCACTCCCTGGCCCCCTCGTCCAGCAGCGCCACCCCGAACTTCGAGGTGGGCGTCGCCGTGGAGGTCGCTCCGATGGTGCCGCCGCCGACCTGCGGGTTCACCCGGATGCCGAGCGGGGACCGGGTGGGCCCGGCCGCGACCAGGGCGTCGATACGGGCCAGCTCCTGCGGGTTGTCCGCGTTGACGGCGACCCCCAGCGCCAGTGCCTCGCGCAGCTCGCCGGGCGTCTTGGCGGGGGAGTCGAGCACGGTCCGCGAGGCAGGCACCCCGGCCGCGCGGGCGAGGGCCAGTTCGCCGGGGCTCGCCGTCTCGGCGCCCAGGCCGGCCGCGTGCAGCAGGCTCAGCACGGGGACGAGCGGGGCCGCCTTCACCGCGAAGGCGTGCAGCACCGGGGTGCCCGGCGCCACCACCGCGTCGAACGCCGCGTGCAGGGCCGCCGCCGACTCCCGGATGCCGGCGACGTCCAGCAGCGCGACCAGCGGCGCGTCCGGGCCCAGCAGCCCGCCGGTCACCGCGCCCCGCACGGCGGCGTCCCGCCGGGCGACACGCGCGGCGGCCTCCCGCTCCCGCCCGTCGGTGCCGTCGTGCTCCACGGTCTCCTGTGCCACGGTGTGCCCTCGTTCCTCTCGCTCGCCCCCGTTCCGGTTCCAGCCAAACATTCCCGACGCGCGGGCGATGGCACCTGGAAGCTATTGACTAGCTCTATTCACGACTGGACTATGTGAATAGAGACAGCAACAGGAGGAGCACACGATGTCGGGACCCCGCCCCGTACGAGCACCGCGCGGCACGGAACTGAGCGCCCTGGGCTGGCAGCAGGAAGCCGCCCTCCGGATGCTCCAGAACAACCTCGACCCCGAGGTCGCCGAGCACCCCGACAAGCTCGTCGTCTACGGCGGCACCGGCAAGGCCGCCCGCGACTGGCGCTCCTTCGACGCCATGGTGCGCACGCTGCGGACGCTGAAGCAGGACGAGACGATGCTCGTCCAGTCCGGCCGCCCGGTCGGCGTGATGCAGACCCACGAGTGGGCGCCGCGCGTCCTCATCGCCAACTCCAACCTGGTCGGCGACTGGGCCAACTGGGAGGAGTTCCGCCGCCTGGAGGCCCTCGGCCTCACCATGTACGGCCAGATGACCGCCGGTTCCTGGATCTACATCGGCACCCAGGGCATCCTCCAGGGCACCTACGAGACGTTCGCCGCCGTCGCCGCGAAGAAGTTCGGCGGCACCCTGGCCGGCACCATCACGCTGACCGCGGGCCTCGGCGGCATGGGCGGCGCCCAGCCGCTCGCCGTCACCATGAACGACGGCGTGGCCATCTGTATCGACGTCGACCCGCGTGCCATCGAGCGCCGCATCGAGCACAAGTACCTCGATGTGAAGGCCGACAGCCTGGAGCACGCCCTCCAGCTCGCCACCGAGGCCCGCGACGCCCGCCGCCCGCTCTCCATCGGCGTCCTGGGCAACGCGGCCGAGCTGGTCCCGCAGCTCCTCGCCATGAGTGCCCCCATCGACATCGTCACCGACCAGACCTCCGCGCACGACCCGCTGGCCTACCTCCCGGTCGGCGTCGACTTCGAGGACATGGCCGACGCCGCCGCCAAGGACCCGGCCGGGTTCACCACCCGCGCCCGCGAGTCCATGGCCCGGCACGTCGAGGCGATGGTCGGCTTCATGGACGCGGGCGCCGAGGTCTTCGACTACGGCAACTCCATCCGCGGCGAGGCCCAGCTCGCGGGCTACGACCGCGCGTTCGCCTTCCCCGGCTTCGTCCCCGCCTACATCCGGCCCCTCTTCTGCGAGGGCAAGGGCCCCTTCCGCTGGGCCGCGCTCTCCGGCGACCCGGCCGACATCGCCAAGACCGACAAGGCACTGCTGGAGCTGTTCCCGGAGAACGAGTCCCTCGCGCGCTGGATCAAGATGGCCGGGGAGCGGGTGCACTTCCAGGGTCTTCCGGCCCGGATCTGCTGGCTCGGGTACGGGGAGCGGGACAAGGCTGGCGAGCGGTTCAACGACATGGTGGCGAGCGGTGAGCTTGCCGCTCCGCTGGCCATCGGGCGTGATCATCTCGACTGCGGGTCTGTCGCGTCGCCTTACCGGGAGACCGAGGCGATGCTGGACGGGTCGGATGCGATCGCCGACTGGCCGCTGCTGAACGCCATGGTCAATGTGGCTTCCGGGGCCTCCTGGGTTTCCATCCACCATGGGGGTGGAGTGGGGATGGGGCGGTCCATTCACGCGGGGCAGGTCAGTGTGGCGGACGGGACTGCGCTGGCGGGGGAGAAGATTCGGCGGGTGCTGACGAACGACCCCGGTATGGGTGTCATTCGGCATGTGGACGCGGGGTACGACATCGCGGAGTCCGTGGCTGAGGAGCGGGACGTTCGGGTGCCTATGCGTGAGGGTGACGACGCGTGACGCACGGCTCCGTGGTGAGGACGGGCGGGGTACAGCCCGAGCCCGGCGCTGTCCGGCCTCCCTCTTTCCAGGAGATGTGGGCCGAGTTGTTGCCCATCGGGCGTCACCGTGACTCCGGCGGGTACCGGCGATACGCCTGGACCGCCGCCGATGCCGAGTGCCGGGCCTGGTTCCGCGAGCAGGCCGAGGGGCGCGGGCTGACCTACGAGGTCGACCGGAACGGGAATCAGTGGGCCTGGCTCGGGGACCCCTCCGCCGGGGACGCCGTCGTCACCGGGTCGCATCTCGACTCCGTGCCGGACGGTGGGGCCTTCGACGGGCCTCTCGGGGTGGTGTCCGCCTTCGCGGCGCTGGATGAACTCCGGTCCCGGCAGATCCAGTTCGATCGCCCCCTCGGCATCGTCAACTTCGGGGACGAGGAAGGGGCCCGGTTCGGGCTGGCCTGTGTGGGGTCGCGGCTTGCCGCCGGGCAGCTCACCGTGGAGCAGGCGCATCTGCTGACCGACGGCGACGGGATCACGCTGCCCAAGGCGATGGCGGCCGCCGGCTACGACCCCGACGCCATCGGTGCCGACCCCGAGCGACTCGCCCGTATCGGCGCGTTCGTCGAGCTGCACGTCGAACAGGGCCGCGCGCTGGACCTGTCCGGCGACCAGGTCGGCATCGCCAGCTCCATCTGGCCGCACGGGCGTTGGCGGTTCGACTTCCGGGGCGAGGCCAACCACGCCGGCACCACCCGGCTCGCGGACCGGCGCGACCCGATGCCGACGTACGCCGAGACCGTGCTGGCCGCCCGCCGGGAGGCCGAACTCGCCGGAGCCGTGGCCACGTTCGGCAAGATCTCCGTGGAGCCCAACGGGGTCAACGCCATCCCCTCCCTGGTGCGGGGCTGGCTGGACTCCCGCGCCCCCGGCCAGGAGGCGCTGGACGCGGTCCTCGACGGCATCACCCGGGCCGCGCGGGAGTACGCGGGCGCCCAGGGCATCGACCTGGACGTGGTCCGGGAGTCCTTCACCCCGGTCGTGGAGTTCGACCACGCCCTGCGCGACGAACTCGGCCGCCTCCTGGGCCGGGACAGCGGGCTGTCGGTGCCCGTGCTGGGCACCGGCGCCGGGCACGACGCCGGGATTCTCTCCGGGAGCGTCCCGACCGCCATGCTGTTCGTGCGCAACCCCACCGGTGTCTCGCACTCCCCGGCCGAGTCCGCGACCGAGGACGACTGCGTGGCCGGGGTGCGCGCCCTCGCCGACGTACTGGAAGGACTGACCCGCAGGTGACCCAGGGAACCTACTGGTTGGAGCACGCCTGGCTCGGCACGAGCGCCGAGCCGGGGGTGCTCGTCGAGGTCGCGGACGGCCGCATCACCGCCGTCCGCACCGGCACGCCCGCCCCGCCGCCCGGCGCCGAGGTCCTGCGCGGCCTCACCCTGCCCGGTCTCGCCAACGCGCACAGCCACGCCTTCCACCGGGCGCTGCGCGGCACGGTCCAGGTCGGCTCCGGGACCTTCTGGACCTGGCGCGAGGTGATGTACTCCGTCGCCGACCGGCTGACCCCGGACACCTACCACGCCCTCGCCCGCGCGGTGTACGCCGAGATGGCCCTCGCCGGGATCACCTGCGTCGGGGAGTTCCACTACCTCCACCACGCGCCCGGCGGCACGCCCTACGCCGATCCCAACGCCATGGGCGAGGCCCTGATCGCTGCCGCCGCCGAGGCCGGCATCCGCATCACCCTGCTGGACACCGCGTACCTCTCGGCGGGCTTCGGCGAGCCCCCCAACCACCATCAGCTCCGCTTCTCCGACGGCACGGCCGACGCCTGGGCCGAACGCTGTTCAGTTCTCAAGGAACAGGATCACGCGCGGATCGGCGCGGCCGTCCACTCCGTACGGGCCGTGCCCGCCGCCCAGTTGGCGACCGTCGCGGGCTGGGCCGGGGAGCGGCGGGCCCCGCTGCACGTCCACCTCTCCGAGCAGACCGCCGAGAACGACGCCTGCCTGGCCGCGCACGGCGTCACCCCGGCCCGGCTGCTCGCCGAGCACGGCGTGCTCGGACCGCGCACCACCGGGGTGCACAACACCCACCTGACCGGCGAGGACATCGCGCTGCTCGGCGGCTCGGGCACCGGCACCTGCATGTGCCCCACCACCGAACGCGACCTGGCCGACGGCATCGGCCCCGCCGTCGCCCTCCAGAGCGCGGGCTCCCCGCTCTCCCTCGGCTCCGACAGCCACGCCGTCATCGACCTGCTCGAAGAGGCGCGCGCCATGGAGTTGGACGAGCGGCTACGCACCCGCACCAGGGGGCACTGGACCGCCGCCGCGCTGCTGCGCGCGGCCACCGAGGACGGCCACGCGGCGCTCGGCTGGCGGGAGGCGGGCGCCATCGAGCCAGGACGGCTGGCCGACCTCACGACCATCGCGCTCGACTCGGTCAGGACGGCCGGACCGCCGCCCCGGCTCGGCGCCGAGACGGCCGTATTCGCGGCGAGCGCGGCGGACGTCCGGCACACGGTCGTGGGCGGCCGCCAGGTCGTACGGGACGGGGCGCACACGCGCGTGCCCGACGTGCCCGCCGCCCTCGCCGACGCGATCGGCGCCCTGCGCGACTGACCCCCACCACCGGCCCCCCTACCGGCACCCCTGAGGACACCGAGAACACCATGAGCAGCAGCACCGCCATCACCAACATCGCCACGCTGGTCACCAACGACCCCTCCCTCGGTGACGGTTCCCCTCTCGGACTGATCCAGGACGCGGCCCTGGTCATCGACGGCGAACGCGTCGTGTGGGCCGGTGAGTCAAGCAAAGCACCCGCCACCGACAACCGCCTCGACGCTGGTGGGAAGGCGGTCCTGCCGGGCTTCGTGGACTCCCACTCGCACCTGGTCTTCGCCGGGGACCGCACCGCCGAGTTCAACGCCCGCATGTCCGGCCGCGCCTACAGCGCCGGCGGCATCCGCACCACGGTCGCCGCCACCCGCGCCGCCTCCGACGCGGAGCTGGAGGCGGGCCTCGCCCGCCACCTGGCCGAGGCGCTCCGCCAGGGCACCACCACGATGGAGACCAAGTCCGGCTACGGCCTCACCGTGGAGGACGAGTCCCGTGCCCTGCGCCTCGCGGCCGCCCACACCGACGAGGTGACCTACCTCGGCGCCCACATCGTCGCCCCCGAACTCGCCGAGGACCCGGCCGCGTACGTCGCCCTGGTGACCGGGGAGATGCTGGACGCCTGCGCCCCGCACGCCCGTTGGATCGACGTGTTCTGCGAGAAGGGCGCCTTCGACGGCGACCAGGCCCGTGCGATCCTCACCGCCGGCCGCGCCAAGGGCCTGCACCCGCGCATTCACGCCAACCAGCTCTCGTACGGTCCCGGCGTCCAGTTGGCCGTGGAGCTGGACGCGGCCAGCGCGGATCACTGCACCCACCTCACGGACGCCGACGTGGACGCCCTGGCCAACAGCGGAACGGTCGCCACGCTGCTGCCCGGTGCCGAGTTCTCCACCCGCGCCGAGTGGCCGGATGCCCGCCGTCTGCTCGACGCGGGGGCCACGGTGGCGCTGTCCACGGACTGCAACCCCGGCTCGTCGTACACCTCGTCCGTGCCGTTCTGCGTGGCGCTGGCGGTGCGGGACATGGGGATGACCCCGGACGAGGCCGTGTGGGCCGCCACGGCGGGCGGGGCGGCCGCGCTGCGCCGCAGCGACGTGGGCCGGCTCACCCCCGGCAGCCGGGCCGACCTGGTGCTGCTGGACGCCCCGAGCCATGTCCACCTGGCTTACCGGCCGGGCGTGCCGCTGGTCGAAGGGGTGTGGCGGCGCGGCGTCCGGATGGCCTGATCACCGTCCGGTGCCCTCCGCGCGCGGACCCCGTCCTCGTCAGCGGGCCCCCGCCCGCCACCGCTGCTCCCGGCCGCCGTTCAGTGGCCGCAGCTCCACCCCGCCACCGCCGTCGGGTACCACGGCCGTCTCGATGGCGATCTCCGGCCGGATGGTGCCGTCGGGGTCGACGGTGAAGCGGAGGTTCTGGCCGTTGTCGCCGTGGACCGAGTCGCACGGCCAGATGCCCACGCCCCGGTCGGCCTCGCCCCGGCTGTCCAGGCAGAAGTCGGAGTCGGCGGCCGAGCGGACGACCCCCAGGTCGCTGTCGACGCTCCAGCGTTGGGTGGGGGAGGAGGTACAGGGAGCGGTGACGACGTCGGTGCCCTTGTCGAAGTCGCCATCGCGTACGTCCAGGCACGTGCCGGTGGCCAGATTCACCACCTGGGTGTGGGCGGCGCCCGGCGGTGTGGGCGGGGGCGTGGCGGATGGGCTGGGCTGACGGCGGGTCGGCGGGGACGTCGGGCGGTGCGAAGACCTGGTCGGCGCAGGCGACTTGGCCGTGCGGGACGGGGTGGGGGAGGCGACGGGCGAGGGGGAGAACGTCGTCGTGACCGTCACCCGCGGGGGCGCCGGGGCCGCCACCGGCTGTCCGGGGGAGTCGTCGGTGCGCAAGAGCAGGAACGCCAGGAGCGTCACGAGGGCCGCGCCCAGGACCACCGCGGCCGGCAGATAACGCCGCCGCGGTGGCCGGTTCCGTCGTGGGGCGGGCCCTTCGGGCGCCGTGGCCAGTGCGGGCCCGCCTCGGTGGGCGTATGCCGTGCCGCCCCAGGGCAGCAGCCCTTCAGCGAGGGCCTGCCGCGGGGTGTCGCGCAGGGCGCTCAGGTCCTCGAACGCGGCCGTGCAGCAGGGGCACTGGGCCTTGTGCGCGTCCAGGTCGACGCTGCGGCGGGGCCCTTCCGGCCGTACCGCCTCCTCGATCAGTCGGCGGAAGTCGGCGCAGCGCGGATCGTCGGACGCGGCCAGCCGGTGGCGCAGACACGCCTGGGCCAGCGTCTGCAGGGCTTGCGGGGTGCCGTGGGCGACATCGGCGGGGGCGAGGCCGAGGTAGGCGGCGGCCCGCTCCTGGGGCTCCTCCTCCAGGACGCCGTACCAGACGAGGCCCTGGTCGCGGGACGGCAGCGACCGGAACGCCGGGAGCAGGGGCGGGGTCGGACCTTCGGGTGCGGCACCGGAGTTGAGCACCAGCAGCAGGCCGGGATCGAGGCCCGCCGCCCGCTCGTCACGGGCCCAGGACGCCGCGGCGCGGCCCGCCAGGAGCAGCAGGTGGTGGCGCAGCGGCACGTTCGGCTCGATGCCGCGCGCCGTGTCCCGGGCGGCCTCGGTGAGGGCCTCGCCCGCCAGCCTGCGGGCGGTGGACTCGCCGGTGGTGCACAGGCGGGCGTAGGCGAGTACGGCCGGCTGGTGGCGCCGGCGCAGTTCCTGGAGCGCCGGGTACGCCGTCGGGGTCGGGGTGCGCAGCAGTTCGGTGAGCCGTGCGTCCGGCGTGTCCTGGACGTCCTCGTCGGGCTCGGTCTGAGCCATGCGCACCCTCCGTCCCCTGGGGTTCTGACATACCAGTCAGTCGGGTGGCCCATGGTGCTGGAGGGGCGCATCCCGGGAAAGGGGTTACTTCAGGTAACACATAACGGTTCGCGCATCGGTGGCACGGCGAGGCGGCCCGGCAACGTCAGCCGGGCCGCCTCACGCGTGCGGGAAAGGTCCGCCTTTCGGCGGCGCCCACCGTCACTCGTCCAACGTCAGTCCCTTGCGCAGCCGCGTCAACGTCCTCGACAGCAGCCGGGAGACGTGCATCTGGGAGATGCCCAGCTCCTCGCCGATCTCGGACTGGGTCAGGCCCGCCACGAAGCGCAGGGAGAGGATCTTCCGGTCGCGGGGCGCCAGTTCGGCGATGAGGGGCTTCAACGACTCGACGTACTCGATGCCTTCGAGCCCGTGGTCCTCGTACCCGATGCGGTCCGCGAGCGCGCCCTCGGTGTCGTCCTCGGCGGGCTGCGCGTCCAGCGAGGAGGCGGTGTAGGCGTTCGAGGCGGCCATGCCCTCGACGACCTCCTCGGGGGAGAGCCCGAGGCGCTCGGCCAGTTCCGCGACGGTGGGGGCGCGGTCCAGCCGCTGGGCCAGCTCGTCCCCGGCCTTGGCCAGGTCGAGCCGCAGCTCCTGCAGGCGGCGCGGGACGCGCACGGACCACGAGGTGTCACGGAAGAAGCGCTTGATCTCGCCGATGATGGTCGGCATGGCGAAGGTCGGGAACTCGACCCCGCGCGACATCTCGAAGCGGTCGATCGCCTTGATCAGGCCGACCGTGCCGACCTGGACGATGTCCTCCATCGGCTCGCTGCGGGAACGGAACCGCGAGGCGGCGAACTTGACCAGCGCCAGGTTCAGTTCGACGAGGGTGTTACGGACGTACGAGTATTCGTACGTGCCCTCCTCCAGCGACTCCAGGCGCTCGAAGAGCGTCTTGGACAGGGCTCGCGCGTCCACCGGGCCGACCTCGTCGAAGGGCGGGATCTCGGGGAGCCCCGCCAGGGGGTCGAGAGGGTCGATGGTGTGGTCCAGCATTTCCGGTGGGGGTGTCGACGTCGCTTTGTGGGTAGGCGATCCGTCGAGCCGGGCTGACATGGGTGTCCTCCATCGTTCTCGGCATATGGCTGCCGAAGCCGATACGTGCACTGCGGTGTGCGGCGCCTCCGAAGCCGGCGTGTAGGGATGTGTGCCGTACTAGCCCTACCTGCTTCAGTGAGCTGGTCGCAAGTGTCATTTGTGCTGATATGCCCGTTTCTGGGGGGTTGTTCGGGTGTCGAAGTGTGGCTGGAAGGCGTAATGTTCGAGGGCATCAGCAGCCAAGACCTCGGGAGAGAGACGGCATGGACCACGGGACGGTCGGCAGCGCACAGTCGGGCCGGCTTCTGGTGGAGGTGCGGGAAGAGGGTTCCAGCGCCGTAGTGACACCGGCGGGTGAACTCGATCACCACACCGCCGATCTACTGCGCGAGCCGCTCGACGACCTCCTGGAAAAGGGCTTCACGCGACTTGTCGTGGACTGCTCGCGGCTGGAGTTCTGCGACTCGACAGGACTGAACGTGCTGCTGGGGGCCCGCCTCAAGGCGGATGCCGCCGGCGGTGGCGTGCACCTCGCGGGCATGCTGCCCGTGGTCGCGCGCGTGTTCGAGATCACGGGAGCCGAGGCGGTCTTCACCGTCCACGACTCCGTAGAAGCCGCCCTCGCGGGCGAGACCGGCTGACTCCTTCCGTACGCCCCCTCCCGGCCGCCGCTTGCGAGCGTCGGGTGAATGAGGGGGTGTTCCGGGGGATCAGTCGGGCAGGAGACATCTGAAACCTTTCGGCAGCCCCGCCGCCGAACCCGCTCCGGGAACCGGAGAAGGGGTCCGGCGCGACGTATGAGGCGAGGGGCGGACGCCGAAGGTGACGGAGGCAGCACGCGGACACCGGACGGACGGTGAACCGGCCGTCCGGGACCGAAACGGAGTCGGACTTTGGAATCGTGTACTGGTGGATCGGTGAGGTGAAGCGCTGATGAGCACCACCCGGCCCTACTCGCCGGGCGACGGTGGCCCGGAGCCGAGCGGCGTTTCCGGCATGCCCGAAGGGGACGTGGCGGCGTCCGAGGCGGCCTTGAGCGCCGTCGCGCCCGCCGCGCCCTCCGAGGCCGCGCCGGAGGCGAGGGGACGGCAGGTCCGCAGGCTCAGCCTGGACGGAGAGAGCGGGGTGGTCCCGCTCGCCCGTGACTTCACCCGCCAGGCGCTGTACGAGTGGGGCTGGCTGCCCGCCTCGGGCGCCGAGCAGCGGGCCGCCGCCGAGGACGTGCTCCTCGTCGTCTCGGAGCTGGTCACCAACGCCTGCCTGCACGCCGAAGGACCGGACGAGCTGGTCCTGTCCTGCGACCGCAAGGTGATCCGGCTGGAGGTCACCGACCGCGGCGCCGGCCAGCCCGCCCCCCGCACCCCGCATCAGGCCGGCCGCCCCGGCGGCCACGGCATGTTCATCGTCCAGCGCCTCAGCCTCGACTGGGGCGTGGTACGCGCCCCCGACGACTCCGGCAAGACGGTCTGGGCGGAACTGGCCGCTCCGGCCTGAGCCAGGCGTCCGGAAGAGAAGAACGGCGAAGGGCCCCGCATCCTCGATGCGGGGCCCTTCGTACGTCAGGCGGAGCGGGTCAGGTCAGTTGACGCTGCCCATCAGGGCCTTGACCTTCTTGCGGTACATCCAGACCGCGACACCGGCGACCACGGCCAGGATCGCCTCCAGGGCGACGAAGCCCATCTTGTCGAGGTTCACCCCGCCGATGGCCGGGTTCGACAGCAGGGCGGTGATCGAGTCGCCCGCGGTGACCGCGAGGAACCAGACGCCCATCATCTGCGAGGCGTACTTCTTCGGCGCCATCTTCGTGGTCACCGACAGGCCCACCGGCGACAGCGCCAGCTCACCGACGGTCTGCACGAAGTAGATCGCCACCAGCCACATCGCCGCGGCCTTGTGACCGCCCTCGGCGATCGACAGCGGAGCGAGGAAGAGGAAGAAGGACGCGCCGACCAGGACCAGACCGGAACCGAACTTCACGATCGTGCTCGGCTCCTTGCCGCGGCGGTTCAGCCACAGCCACAGCCAGGCGAAGACCGGGGCCAGCGCCATGATCATGATCGGGTTGACCGACTGGTACCAGGAAACCGGGAACTTCCAGCCGGCGATGGTGTTCTTGGCCGAGCTGTCGGCGAACAGCGACAGGGTGGAACCACCCTGGTCGTAGATCATCCAGAAGACGGCGGCGGCGACGAAGAACCAGACGTACGCGGAGACCTTCGAGCGCTCGGCGGGCTCCAGGTCCTTGTCGCGGTAGATCCGGGCGATCACCAGGATCGGCACGATCAGACCGATGATCGTGAGCGGGATCAGCGCCCAGTTCAGCGTGAAGTGGCCGGTGCCGCCCACCAGGGCGTAGAAGACCGCGGCGATGCCGAGCCAGATCAGGCCCTTGCGCAGCGTGGACTTCTTCTCCTCGGCGGACAGCGGGGTGGGGACCTCGTTGCTCTGCGCGGCGAGGTGGCGGCCGCCCAGCAGGTACTGGACCAGGCCGAGCGCCATGCCGAGCGCGGCCAGCGCGAAGCCGAGGTGCCAGTTGACGTTCTCGCCCACCGTGCCGATGGCCAGCGGAGCGATGAAGGCGCCCAGGTTGATGCCGATGTAGAAGAGGGTGAAGCCACCGTCACGGCGCGGGTCGTCCACGCCCTTGTACAGGTGGCCGACCATCGTGGAGATGTTGGCCTTCAGCAGACCCGAGCCGATGGCGACCAGCACAAGGCCGACGTAGAAGCTCGCGGCCACGGGCAGCGCCAGGCACAGGTGGCCGAGCATGATGATGAGACCGGAGACGGCCACCGTCTTGCGGGGACCGAGCAGGCGGTCCGCGACCCAGCCGCCGGGCAGGGCGAGCAGGTACACGAGCGACAGGTACACCGAGTAGATCGCCGTCGCGGTACCCGCGCTCAGGTGCAGGCCGCCCGGAGCGACCAGGTACAGCGGGAGCAGGGCCCTCATGCCGTAGTAGGAGAACCGCTCCCACATCTCGGTCATGAAGAGAGTGGCCAAGCCGCGGGGGTGGCCGAAGAAGGTCTTGTCGGTGCCCGGGGTCTCCGGGCGGACCGAGTCCTTCGTCAGGCTGGACGCCATGGTCGTTCCTTGCTGGTCGGGACGCGCGATGGAGCGCTGCGCGCCCGGTGGGGGTGTGGCCGGCACCGGCAGGGTCGGACGTCCGCCCCCACGCCCTGGGGGTTCCCGCATCGAAAACATCGAAGGCGGAGGACGGCGACCACCGGGATCCACGCTCCTACGCGTCACTGCGTACGGAGCCCGGCCAGAGGTCATTCCTTTCAAGGCTGAGCGGAGTCAGCCCGCACAGAAAGGGAGACCCTCGGCGTCATGTGCCCGCCAAAAGGCCCCCGGTGTGCTACAGGCGTTCAGGTCACCATACGGCAGGACACTGCCGGATATGGAAGGACTTGAGACACGGATCACAGGGATCAGGGGAACCGCGTGACCTGTTTCCAAGGTCTCTTCCACGATCGCATCCCACCGTCAGTGGTTTGTACCAGCAGCGTACAAAGGTAAGAGCACTGCTGCCGACCACGCCCCGGTCCCACGCGCGGGCGGTCTACCATCAGCTCATGACCCGTGTACTGCTCGCCGAGGACGACGCGTCCATCTCGGAGCCGCTGGCCCGTGCCCTGCGCCGGGAAGGTTACGAGGTCGAGGTGCGCGAGGACGGCCCCAGCGCGCTCGACGCCGGGCTCCAGGGCGGGGTCGATCTCGTCGTGCTGGACCTCGGACTGCCCGGCATGGACGGCCTGGAGGTCGCCCGCCGGCTGCGTGCCGACGGCCACACCGTGCCGATCCTCATCCTGACCGCGCGCGCCGACGAGGTGGACACCGTCGTCGGGCTCGACGCGGGCGCCGACGACTACGTCACCAAGCCCTTCCGCCTCGCCGAGCTGCTGGCCCGGGTCCGGGCCCTGCTGCGGCGCGGCTCGGCCGAGCCCCAGCAGCCGCCGGCCACCCACGGGGTGCGGATCGACGTCGAGTCGCACCGGGCCTGGATGGGCGAGGAGGAACTCCAGCTCACGGCCAAGGAGTTCGATCTTCTGCGGGTGCTGGTGCGGGACGCCGGCCGCGTGGTCACGAGGGATCAGCTGATGCGGGAGGTGTGGGACACCACGTGGTGGTCCTCCACGAAGACGCTGGACATGCACATCTCATGGCTGCGGAAGAAGCTGGGCGATGATGCCGCGAACCCGCGCTACATCGCCACCGTGCGTGGAGTGGGCTTCCGGTTCGAGAAGAGCTGAGCCTCGCCTTCCGGGCGGGGGCTGTGGGGGCGTCGGCGGCTGACCCCGCGTCGTGGCCGGTCGCGCGGTTCCCCGCGCCCCTTTGGGGCGCTGCCCCAGGTCGGGGGAGACTAGGGGCTCTCAGCCTTCCCGGAGGGACCCTGTGCGTCGTCGTCTTATTCAGTCCACGCTTGCCGTCGTGCTGGTGGTGATCGCCGTGTTCGGGGTCTCGCTGGTGATCGTGGAGACCCGGACGATCAGCAACAGTGCCCAGGAGCGGGTGGAGTCCGAGGCGGTCCGGCTGGCCAGCATCGTGGACAGCCGCATCCTCGCCGCCGAGAACGTCAACGCCGACGTGTTGCGCAACCCGGTCAGCAAGACCCAGTACGCGGTGATCCGGATGCCCGGCCGGGCCCCGATCGAGATCGGCAGCAAGCCCGAGGGTGACGTCATCCACTCCACGCAGCACGGCGAGGAGGGCGAGACGGTCACCGTGCAGGAGCCCCGCTCCGCCGTGACCCGCGAGGTCGGCCGCACCCTGCTGATCATCGGCCTGGTCGCCCTGCTCGCCGTGATCGCCGCCGTCCTGCTCGCCGTACGCCAGGCCAACCGGCTCGCCTCCCCGCTCACCGACCTCGCCGAGACCGCCGAACGCCTCGGCTCCGGCGACCCCCGCCCCCGGCACAAGCGGTACGGCGTCCCCGAGCTGGACCGGGTCGCCGACGTACTGGACTCCTCTGCCGAGCGCATCGGCCGCATGCTGACCGCGGAGCGGCGCCTCGCGGCCGACGCCTCGCACCAGCTCCGTACGCCGCTGACCGCGCTGTCCATGCGGCTGGAGGAGATCACCCTCACCGACGACCCGGACACGGTGAAGGAGGAGGCGACCATCGCGCTGGGGCAGGTGGAGCGGCTGACCGACGTGGTCGAGCGGCTGCTGACCAACTCGCGCGACCCCCGTACCGGCTCCGCCGTCACCTTCGACCTCGACGAGGTCATCCAGCAGCAGCTCGCCGAGTGGCGCCCCGCCTACCGCAGCGCGGGCCGGGCCATCGTCAGCTCCGGCAAGCGGCACCTGACGGCGGTCGGCACGCCCGGCGCGGTCGCGCAGGTGCTGGCCGCGCTGATCGAGAACTCGCTGATGCACGGTGGCGGCACGGTCGCCCTGCGCACCCGGGTCACCGGCAACCAGGCCGTGATCGAGGTCACCGACGAGGGCCCCGGCGTCCCCGCCGACCTCGGCGCGCGGATCTTCGAGCGGACCATCAGCGGCCGCAACTCCACCGGCATCGGCCTCGCCGTCGCCCGTGACCTCGCCGAGGCCGACGGCGGCCGTCTGGAGCTGCTCCAGACGCACCCGCCGGTGTTCGGCCTGTTCCTGTCCCGTACCGCCCCCGCGCACAAGGGGGAGGAGCCCACGGTCCGCTAGCGGACCCGCGCCGAGTTCTCCGGGTTCTCCGGCTCGTGCCGGGCCACCGGCTCCCTGCTCGCCTCACCGGGCAGCGCGCGGAACACCCACGTGCGGTACGACCAGAAGCGGAACAGCGTGGCCACGCCGATGCCGACGAACTTGAAGACGTTGCTCTGCAGCGGGGTGTCCCAGCCGAACCCGTAGGTGGCGAGGTACAGCACCCCGTTCTCGATCACCAGGCCGATCACGCTGAACACCAGGAACAGCATCAGCTCGCGCGGGCGCCCGCCCCTGTCGCGGTCCCGGTACGTCCAGTAGCGGAAGCCCAGGTAGTTGAAGACGATGGCCACGATCGTGGCGATGATGCTGGCCCGGACCACGGGCAGGTCGGACACGTGCCGGACCAGGTTGAACACACCGAGGTTGACCAGGACCCCGGCTCCTCCGACCGCACCGAACTTGGCGACCTCACGGGCGAGCCGTTGCAGCCCCGAGGAACGACGTTCCATGGCTGTGCAGCTCCCGTCCATAGGTTCTTCTCGGCCCCGCCATGCTATCCACGCGATCCCTCCCATGCCCGCGCGCCGGGCCCCCGCGGGGAAACGGGTCGGCAAGAGGCGGGCAAGGGGCAGGTAAGAGATGTGCGTCGGCGGGCCGGGACGGCGGACGTCCGGGCCGGTCCGCAGGGCCGATACGCTAGGGGGGTGACGTTCCCGGTAGTCGGCATGGTCGGCGGGGGGCAGCTCGCGCGTATGACGCACGAGGCGGGCATCCCGTTGGGCATCAGGTTCAAGCTCCTCAGTGACACTCCCCAGGATTCCGCGGCGCAGGTCGTGAGCGAAGTCGTCATCGGCGACTACCGCGACCTCGACACGCTGCGTGAGTTCGCGCGCGGCTGTGACGTGATCACCTTCGATCACGAGCACGTGCCGACCGAGCACCTCAAGGCACTGGAGGCGGACGGCATCCCCGTCCGGCCGGGGCCCGACGCGCTCGTGCACGCCCAGGACAAGGGTGTGATGCGCGCGAAGCTCACGGAGATCGGCGTGCCCTGCCCGCGCCACCGCATCGTGCGAGACCCGGCCGACGTGGCCGCGTTCGCCGCCGAGGGCGAGGGCTTCCCCGTCGTCCTCAAGACGGTGCGCGGCGGCTACGACGGCAAGGGCGTGTGGGTCGTCGACTCCGAGGCCGAGGCCGCCGAGCCCTTCCGGGCGGGCGTGCCGGTGCTGGCCGAGGAGAAGGTCGACTACGTCCGCGAGCTGGCCGCCAACGTCGTACGCTCCCCGCACGGCCAGGCCGTGGCCTACCCGGTGGTGGAGTCCCGGCAGGTCGCCGGGGTCTGCGACACCGTGATCGCGCCCGCGCCCGAGCTGGACGAGTCCCTCGCGCTGCGCGCCGAGGAGATGGCGCTGAACATCGCCAAGGAGCTGGGCGTCGTCGGGCACCTCGCGGTCGAGCTGTTCGAGACCCGTGACGGCCGTGTCCTCGTCAACGAGCTGGCGATGCGGCCGCACAATTCCGGCCACTGGTCCATGGACGGCGCGATCACCTCGCAGTTCGCCAACCACGTCCGCGCGGTCCTCGACCTCCCCCTCGGCGACCCGCGCCCGCGCGCGCCCTGGACGGTCATGGTCAACGTGCTCGGCGGCGACTACCCGGACATGTACTCCGCGTACCTCCACTGCATGGCCCGTGACCCGCAGCTCAAGATCCACATGTATGGCAAGGACGTCAAACCCGGCCGCAAGGTGGGGCACGTCAACACCTACGGCGACGACCTGGACGACGTGCTGGAGCGCGCCCGTCACGCAGCCGGCTACCTGAGAGGCACGATCACCGAATGAGCCCCGTTGTTGGCATCGTCATGGGGTCGGACTCCGACTGGCCCGTCATGGAGGCCGCCGCCCAGGCCCTCGACGAGTTCGAGATCCCGTACGAGGTGGGCGTCGTCTCCGCGCACCGGATGCCGCGCGAGATGGTCGCGTACGGGGAGCAGGCCGCCGACCGGGGGCTGAAGGCCATCATCGCGGGCGCGGGCGGGGCGGCCCACCTGCCCGGCATGCTCGCCTCGGTGACGCCGCTGCCGGTCATCGGTGTGCCGGTGCCGCTGAAGTACCTCGACGGCATGGACTCGCTGCTCTCCATCGTCCAGATGCCGGCCGGGGTCCCCGTCGCCACGGTCTCCGTCGGCGGCGCCCGCAACGCCGGCCTCCTGGCCGCCCGCATGCTCGCCGCGCACGACGAGGACCTCCTCCAGCGCATGCGCGACTTCCAGCAGGACCTCAACGACCAGGCCACGGAGAAGGGCAAGCGCCTGCGCGCCAAGGTCGAGGGTTCGGCCGGCTTCGGATTCGGGAAGTAGACGCGGATGACCTCTCTGGACGAAGCCCGGTCGCTGCTGCGGGAGTTCCCCGTCGTCGACGGGCACAACGACCTGCCGTGGGCGCTGCGGGAGCAGGTCGCCTACGACCTCGGCGCGCGGGACATCGCCGGGGACCAGGGCGCGCATCTGCACACCGACCTGCCGCGGCTGCGCGAGGGTGGCGTGGGGGCGCAGTACTGGTCCGTGTACGTGCGGTCCGATCTGCCCGACGCGGTGCCGGCCACGCTGGAGCAGATCGACTGTGTGACGCGGCTGATCGAGCGGTACCCGGCCGAGCTGGCGCCCGCGCTGACGGCGGCCGACATGGAGGCGGCCCGCGCCTCCGGGCGGATCGCCTCGCTGATGGGGGCTGAAGGCGGCCACTCCATCGCCAACTCCCTCGGCACGCTCAGGGGGTTGTACGCGCTGGGCGTGCGGTACATGACGCTCACCCACAACGACAACGTGGACTGGGCGGACTCCGCGACCGACGAGCCGAAGGCCGGGGGTCTGACCGCGTTCGGCCGTGAGGTCGTCCGCGAGATGAACCGGCTCGGCATGCTGGTCGACCTCTCCCACGTCGCGGCGACGACGATGCGGGACGCGCTGGACGCCACCTCGGCGCCGGTGATCTTCTCGCACTCCTCCGCGCGTGCCGTCTGCGACCACCCGCGCAACATCCCGGACGACGTGCTGGAGCGGCTGCCGGCCAACGGCGGCATGGCGATGGTGACCTTCGTGCCGAAGTTCGTCCTCCAGGCCGCCGTGGACTGGACGGCCGCCGCCGACGACAACATGCGCGCGCACGGCCTGCACCACCTCGACACCACCGAGGAGGGCATGAAGGTCCACCGGGAGTTCGAGGAGCGCAACCCGCGTCCGGTCGCCACGGTGTCCACGGTCGCGGACCACCTCGACCACATGCGCGAGGTCGCCGGGATCGACCACCTCGGTATCGGCGGCGACTACGACGGCACCGCCTTCACCCCGGACGGTCTGAACGACGTCTCCGGTTATCCGAACCTGATCGCGGAGCTGCTGGAGCGCGGCTGGTCCAAGCCGGACCTCGCCAAGCTGACCTGGCAGAACGCGGTCCGCGTCCTGGGCGCGGCGGAGGACGTCGCGCGCGAGCAGCGTGCTGCCCGCCCGGCGTCGCACGCGACGATCGAGTCGCTGGACGGCTAGCCGTCGAGGGCGGGGTAGTCGGTGTATCCGTCGGCCCCGCCCACGTACATCAGGTACCGCTCGCGGAGCGGGTTGAGCGGGGCGCCCCGGCGCAGGCGGGTGATCAGGTCCGGGTTGGCGATGTAGGGGCGGCCGAGGGCGACCAGGTCCGCGCCGGAGGCCAGCATCTCGCGCGACGCCCGTGTCACCGCCTCGGTGGTCAGGTCGGTCAGCACCGGGTTGCCGATCAGGATGCCGGGCCAGTCGGCGCGCAGCCGCCGGTACAGCTCGTCGCCGGGGTCGGCGCGGACCAGGTGCAGATAGGCGAGGCCCAGGCCGCGCAGGCGGTGCACGAGGGCCGGGTACAGGTCGGCGGTGTCGTCCTCCTGGATGCCGTTGACCGTGCCGCCCGGTGAGATCCGTACACCCACCCGCTCGGCGCCGATCGCGTCGGCCACCGCCTCGGTCACCTCCACGGTGAAGCGCACCCGGTGTTCGGGCGGGCCGCCGTAGGCGTCGGTGCGGCGGTTGGTGTTCCCGGCGAGGAACTGGTGCAGCAGGTGCCCGTTGGCCGAGTGCACCTCCACGCCCCCGAACCCGGCGTCGATCGCCCGGCGGGCGGCGGAGGCGAAGTCGGCGACGGTGGTGCGGATGTCGTCGGGCGTCATCGCGCGGGGCACGGGGGCGGGCCGATGCCCGTGCCGCGTGAAGATCGTCTCCGGGAGCGGTACGGCGGAGGGTGCCACGGGGGTCAGCCCGGTCGTCGCCGGGTGGCTGACCCGGCCGCCGTGCTGGAGCTGGAGGAACATGTGCCCGCCGGCCGCCCGTACCGCCTCGGTGACCTTGCGCCAGCCGTCGGTGTGCCGGTCGGTGTGCATCGCGGCGATGTCCGGGTAGGTCTGGCCGACCGCGTTCGGGGTGGCGGCCTCGCCGATGATGAGGCCGGCGGAGGCGCGCTGGGCGTAGTAGTCCGCCATGAGCGGGGTCGGGGTACCGTCCGCCTCCGCGCGGTTGCGGGTGAGCGGGGCCATCAACAGGTGGTGGGGGAGGGCGAGTTCGCCGAGCCGGGCCGGGGCCAGGAAGTCCGTCATGGCCGTACCGTAGAAGCTGACACCGGTGTCAGGTTCAAGCCCTGGGGAGGCGCACATGCGGATCGGTGAACTGGCCCGGCGCACCGGCGTGAGCGAGCGGTCGCTGCGCTACTACGAGAGCCGGGGCCTGCTCGCGGCCGAGCGCACGGCGGGCGGCCACCGGGAGTTCCCGGAGACCGCCGTCGACCGCGTGGTCCGCATCCAGGAGCTGTACGCGGCCGGCCTGCACAGCGACCGCATCCGCCACCTCCTCCCCTGCATGCGTGACCAGGACGGCGGCCCCTCGGTCCAAGCCACCCCCCGCCTCCTGGCCGACCTCACCGAGGAACGCACCCGCATAGACCGCCTCATCACCGACCTCCACCGCACTCGCGACACCTTGGACGAGGTCATCGAGGCGGCGGGGGGCGAGTGACGCCCCTTTGCCCGGTACCACTACGGCTGACCCGCCGGGGGCCTCAGCAGGCGCAGAGGCAGAACGGGTGGCCTGCTGGGTCGGCGTAGACGCGCCAGGTGCGGGTGGGGGCGTCGGTGTCGAGGGGCTTGGCGCCCAGGGTGAGGATCTGCTTTTCGGCCTCGTCCAGGTCGGGGACCGTGAGGTCGAGGTGGAACTGCTGGGAGGCGTCGGGGGAGGGCCAGGCCGGGGGGACGTGGCCCGGGGCGCGCTGGAAGGCGAGGGTCGGGCCGGTGGGGGTGCGCAGGTCCACCCAGTCGGCGTCCCCCTCCACCGTGCCGCCCAGGATCTCGGCGTAGAAGCCGGCCAGGGCCTCGGGGTCGGGACAGTCCAGGACGACCGCGCCCAGCTCGGCGAGAGCCATGACTTCCTCCTTGGATATGCGTCACGTAAGGCTTGTCTACCGGTAACGGTTACCCCATGGTCCCGCATGAGGGGTAACTGCTCGCCCCCGCCGCGCTGTTGGTCACCGTGGACGACGCCGACGGCTCCGCCGCCCTCGCTCTCGCCGACACCGGGCCGCTGGTGCTCGACGCAGAGGTGCGGGGCACGCGCGAAGATGCGCCGCTACCGGGCCAAGGACAGGTAAGAGCCGGGGGGTTGCCCGGCCGCCGCCCGGCCCGGTGGTGCACAATGCGCACAGACGCCGGTTCGGCCGACTGAGCCTCGGCCGAACCGGCGTCGTACGGAAAGCGGGTTACGCGGTCGGGCGGCCCATCGCCCGGAACGTCCAGCCCGCCTTGCGCCACGGCACCGGGTCCAGCGCGTTCCGCCCGTCCAGCACGACCCGCGACGTCGCGACCTCGCCCAGCTCCTCCGGGTCCAGCTCGCGGAACTCCCGCCACTCGGTCAGGTGCAGCACCACGTCCGCCCCCCGTACGGCCTCCCGCGCCGACTCGGCGTAGCCCAGCGTCGGGAACAGCTTGCGGGCGTTGTCCATGCCCTTCGGGTCGTACACCGTGACCTGACCGCCCTGGAGGTGTATCTGGCCGGCCACGTTCAGCGCGGGGGAGTCCCGGACGTCGTCGGAGTCGGGCTTGAAGGTGGCCCCGAGCACCGCGACCCGCTTGCCGAGGAACGAGCCCCCGCCGAGCGCCTCCCGTGCCATCTCCACCATCTCGCCGCGCCGGCGCATGTTGATGGAGTCGATCTCGCGGAGGAAGGTGAGCGCCTGGTCGGCACCCAGCTCACCGGCGCGCGCCATGAAGGCGCGGATGTCCTTGGGCAGGCAGCCACCGCCGAAGCCGATCCCGGCGCGCAGGAACTTCTTCCCGATCCGATCGTCATGCCCGATGGCCTCGGCCAGCTTCACCACGTCACCGTCGGCGGCCTCGCACACCTCGGCCATCGCGTTGATGAAGGAGATCTTGGTGGCGAGGAAGGAGTTCGCGGCCGTCTTCACCAGCTCGGCGGTCGGGAAGTCGGTCACCACGAACGGGGTGCCCTCACCCAGCGGCGTCGCGTACACCTCGCGCAGCAGCTTCTCCGCGCGCTCCCCGCGCACGCCGACCACGATCCGGTCCGGGTGCAGGGTGTCCTGGACGGCGAAGCCCTCGCGCAGGAACTCGGGGTTCCAGGCCAGCTCGGCGTCGGCCCCGGCGGGCGCGTGCTCGGCGAGGTAGGCGGCGAGCCGGTCGGCCGAACCCACCGGCACCGTCGACTTGCCGACGACCAGCGCGGGGCGGCGCAGATGCGGGGCGAGGGAGGCGATGGCGGAGTCCACGTAGCTCATGTCGCAGGCGTACTCGCCGTGCTTCTGCGGGGTGTTGACGCAGACGAAGTGGACGTCGCCGAACTCCGCGACCTCGGCGAAGTCGGTGGTGAAGCGGAGCCGGCCGGTCGAGCCCTCGATGCCCGCGACATGCGCGCGCAGCAGCTCGTCCAGGCCGGGCTCGTACATCGGGGTCTCGCCCCGCTCCAGCATCGCGATCTTCTCGGGGACCACGTCGAGCCCCAGCACCTCGAAGCCGAGTTCGGCCATGGCCGCGGCGTGCGTGGCGCCGAGATAGCCGGTGCCGATCACGGTGATCTTGAGGCTCATGGGTGCTCCAGGCGGGGTACGTCGATGATGCGGCCCCCGAGCATAGTCGTGCCCGGGGGAGGTCTGGTCCGGGGAAAATCTCCCGCTGTCGCCAAGCTCACCTATGCGGGCCGGGGGCGGCGCTCTAAACTTTCAGTTACTTAACGGTAATTAGCGTCAGTATCACAGCATCTTTGGAGCGTGAGAGACCGTGGCCGGATCGGCTGACTTCGACCTGTACCGCCCGTCCGAGGAGCACGACATGCTCCGGGACGCCGTCCGCTCGCTGGTCGAGGCGAAGATCGCGCCGTTCGCCGCCGCGGTGGACGAGGAGGCCCGCTTCCCGCAGGAGGCGCTGGACGCGCTGGTCGCCAACGACCTGCACGCGGTCCACGTCCCCGAGGAGTTCGGCGGCGCCGGCGCCGACGCGCTCGCCACGGTCATCGTGATCGAGGAGGTGGCCCGCGCCTGCGTGTCCTCCTCGCTGATCCCGGCCGTGAACAAGCTCGGCTCCCTCCCGGTGATCCTCTCCGGCTCCACCGAGCTGAAGAAGAAGTACCTGGGCCCGCTGGCCAAGGGCGACGGCATGTTCTCGTACTGCCTCTCCGAGCCGGAGGCGGGCTCGGACGCGGCCGGCATGAAGACCAAGGCCGTGCGCGACGGCGACTTCTGGGTGCTCAACGGCGTCAAGCGCTGGATCACCAACGCGGGCGTCTCCGAGTACTACACGGTGATGGCCGTGACCGACCCCACCAAGCGTTCCAAGGGCATCTCCGCCTTCGTGGTGGAGAAGTCGGACGAGGGTGTGTCCTTCGGCGCCCCGGAGAAGAAGCTCGGTATCAAGGGCTCGCCCACCCGCGAGGTCTACTTCGACAACGTCCGCATCCCCGCCGACCGCATGATCGGCGAGGAGGGCACCGGCTTCGCCACCGCGATGAAGACGCTGGACCACACCCGCATCACCATCGCCGCGCAGGCCCTCGGTGTCGCCCAGGGCGCCCTCGACTACGCCAAGGGCTACGTCCAGGAGCGCAAGCAGTTCGGCAAGCCGATCGCGGACTTCCAGGGCATCCAGTTCATGCTGGCCGACATGGCGATGAAGATCGCCGCCGCCCGCGCCCTCACCTACCAGGCCGCGGCCGCCTCCGAGCGTGTCGACGCCGACCTCACCTTCCAGGGCGCCGCCGCCAAGTGCTTCGCCTCGGACGTGGCGATGGAGGTCACCACCGACGCCGTCCAGCTCCTCGGCGGCTACGGCTACACCCGCGACTACCCGGTCGAGCGCATGATGCGCGACGCCAAGATCACCCAGATCTACGAGGGCACCAACCAGGTCCAGCGGATCGTCATGGCCCGCAACCTGCCGAAGTAGCAGGTGACGCCGAAGGCGCCTCCCCGGCCGAGCGGGGGAGGCGCCTTCGTCATGTCCGGGGGCCGGGTCAGTTGCCGGAGACGGTGACCTTCTCGTCGTTGTTCAGCTCGTCCACCAGCGTCTTCACCTTCGCCTTGTCCCAGACGAGGTTGCCGCCGACGGAGCCGGAGACGGGCATGTTCAGGGACGTGCCGTCGCCGCCGTTGACGCCCTTCATCGCCCAGAACATCGAGGCCAGGTCGAACAGGCCCATGTCCTTGTCGACGCTGAGGGAGTCCAGGCCCGCGCCCATCGTCGGATAGAACTTGAAGGGGTTCAGCACGGTCGACGGGGTCGCCACCTGGTGGGCCAGCGCCGCGAGGAACTTCTGCTGGTTCTTGGTCCGCTCCAGGTCGGAGGCGGCGAAGGCGTGCCGGGTACGGACGAAGGCGAGGGCCTGCTCGCCGTTGAGGGTCTGCTCGCCCGCCTGGAAGTCGGCGCCGGAGTACTTGTCCTTGAAGCCCTTGTCGATCTTGATGTCGACGCCGCCGACCGCGTCCACGATGTTGGCGAAGCCGGCGAAGCCGATCTCCACGTAGTGGTCGATGCGCAGCCCGGTGTTGTACTCCACGGTCCGGGTCAGCAGGGTGGGGCCGTCCTCGGCGTAGGTCGCGTTCAGCTTCGCGTGCCGGCCGGTGGCGGGGTAGACCTTGCCCGAGGTGGAGCCCTTGTAGGAGGGGACGACCACGTCGGAGTCGCGGGGCAGGGATATCAGGGTGTCGCCGTTGGAACCCACGTGCAGGATCATCACCGAGTCCGTGCGCTGGCCCTCGGCGGACCCCGTGTGGAGTCTCTTCTTGTCCTCGCTCGTCATGCCCTTGCGGCTGTCGGAGCCGACGATCAGGTAGTTGGTGCCGTCGCCCTCCGAGGGGCGGTCGATCACCTGGGACAGGTCGACGTCCCGGTTCAGCTTGGAGTCGGCCCAGAAGTAGGTGGCCACCGAGGTGACGACCAGCACAGCGGCCAGGGTGATCGCGCCCACCTTGATCCGGCGGCCCCAGTTGGGCGCCGGGCGGGGTGCGCGAGTACCGGCCGGGGCGCCGGGGCCACCCGGGCCGCCACCGCCGTAGACCTGGCCGGTGTTGTAACCGCTGTCGTAGCCGTCGTGGCCCTGGCCGTCGACGTACGACGGCTGCCTGGGCACACCGCCGCCGTACTGCGGCGCGGGAGCGCCGGGCGGCGGCGCGGCCGGGCGTCGTACCTGCCGCATCACGCGCGGGCCTTCCGGCTGCGCACCGGCGCTGCCGCGTCCGTAGCGGGGGCCGCGCTCGTCGTCGGACCATCCCTCGGGCCAGTCATTCATGCGCCCCAGTGTGCAGGGTGCCCACGGATGCCTTACAAGGGTTGTCGGAAAATCGGAGCGCCTCTGTTGCGAACCCGACATAAATTCCGCGAAAGCCGCTTCGGCATAAGGTGGGGGACATGACAGACCAGGCGCCCGCCGCTTCTCCGGAGATTCCGGGCAAGCCCACTTCCGCTTCCCGCACCACCCTCAGCCACATCATGACCCACAACGACACCAACCTGCTGGGGACGGTGCACGGTGGTGTGATCATGAAGCTCGTCGACGACGCCGCGGGCGCCGTGGCGGGCCGCCACTCCGGCGGGCCCGCCGTCACCGCGTCCATGGACGAGATGGTCTTCCTGGAGCCGGTGCGCGTCGGCGACCTGGTGCACGTCAAGGCCCAGGTGAACTGGACCGGCCGCACCTCCATGGAGATCGGCGTACGGGTCCTGGCCGAGCGCTGGAACGAGTCCGCGCCCGCCACCCAGGTCGGCTCCGCCTACCTCGTCTTCACCGGCGTCGACGCCGACGGCAAGCCGCGCCAGGTCCCCCCGGTCCTCCCCGAGACCGAACGCGACCGCCGCCGCCACCAGGAAGCCCAGATCCGCCGCACCCACCGCCTCGCCCGCCGCCGCGCCATCCGCGAACTCCGCGAACGCCGAGCGGCGGAGGGCATCACGGACTAGGCCCTCCGGCCTTCGTCACGCCTGGCCCGAGCACACCACCTCGTCGCCCCTGACCACCGGCGCGTCCGGGGCGGCGATCTGGGGGGCCCTGACCGGGTGGACGGACTTCCAGTCGGCGCCGGCTGTCACACGGAGAACGGGGCCGAAGCCGGGGGCCGGGCGGAGTTCGCTGCCGGGGAGAGCCGCGGCCAGGGAGCGGGCGGAGCGGTCCCAGCGGGGGTCGTAGGAGATCACCGTGTGCTCGACCGGGTGCGCGGCGGTGACCGGCCGGTGGGTGGTGGCGAAGCCGGTCGCGGCGAGCGCCGCGTCCACCTTGCGGCCGAGCCCGGCCGTACCGGTGCCGTTCTCCACCCGGACCCGGACCGCGTGCGGGTCGACCTCGACGGTCGTCGCCGCCGGGGCCTTCCTCGCCGGGCGCGCGCCGAGCGGCTTGTCGTCGCGCAGGTCGGTGAAGAGCTGCTCGGACTTGACCGGGTCCCACTTCAGGGTCGACCCGACGCCCTTCACGGCGAAGCCCATCTGCGCGATGGGCACGGTGGTGAACTCCGAGGACGAGGGCGAGAAGTTCCGCATGGCCCGGCCGAGGTCGAGCAGCTCGTCGGTGCCGAACCCGTTGTCCGCCCGCACCGAGCCGAGCACCGCCCGCGTCACGTCCCGGAACCGCATCGGGTTGAACAGCACCCCCGAGGACGTGGCCCGCTCGATCAGCGCCGCCATGAACCGCTGCTGGCGCTGCATCCGGCCCAGGTCGCTCGCCCCGTCCACGTGCCGGGCGCGGACGTACTGGAGCGCCTGCCCGCCGCCCAGGGTGTGCGGTCCGGGCGGGAGGTCGAGCCCGGTGTAGGCGTCCTTCAGTGGGGTCGGGGTGCAGATCTTCACCCCGCCGAGCGCGTCCACCGTCTTCATGAAGCTGGCGAAGTCGACCTCCAGGTAGTGGTCGACCTTCACATGCGTCATCGCCTCCACCGTGCGCACGGTGAGCTGCGGCCCGCCCTCGGCGTACGCCGCGTTCAGCTTCATCGGGTGCGCTTGGTGCCGCTCCCCGGTGGTCTGGTCGACGTGCTCGGGCACCTCGGTGTACGAGTCGCGCGGCAGGCTCACCACGCTGGCCCGCTCCCGGTCCTCCGAGATGTGCACGATCATCACCGTGTCGGTGCAGTGGCAGGGCGCGCCGCCCAGCCGGTACGCGCGCCGCTCCGCCTCGGTGATCTTGTCCCGGCCGTCGGTGCCGACCAGCAGCACGTTCATGCCGTGGCCCGCGCGGGGCCGGTTCTTCATGTCCTTGAAGGCGTCGACGCGTGTGATGCCCGAGGCCAGGCCGGTGACGACCGCGTGGCCGATCCCGGCCGAGGCGAGCACCGCCACCGACAGCGCGGTCACCGCCCGCACCGCCCAGTGCGGCCGCCGCCTGCGGGCGAGGGGACCCCCTCGCACCCGGCCGGAAGGCCGCGGCCGGCGCGGCGGCCTGGGGGCGCCCCCCGCACCCCGGACGGAGGGGGAGGGGGGCCGAGGCGGTCTGGGCAAGGGACACCTCCGGGCTGCGGCCGTACGTGGGAATGTGATCACCGTAGGTCGATACGATCTCCAGCCCGCGTCGCGGCCGCGGCGGCGCGCAACGGTGTCCCCCATTCGCGGTAACGTGAGCCCCCTATGAACGCCAAGCCCGATGTGCGGCACCCCGCCGTGTCCGTGATCATGCCCGTGCTCAACGAGGAGCGGCATCTGCGCGGGGCCGTCCAAGCGATCCTCGCGCAGGAGTACGCCGGCGACATGGAGGTCGTGATCGCCCTCGGTCCCTCAGCGGACCGTACGGACGAGATCGCGGCCGAGCTGGTGGCCGAGGACCCCCGCGTGGTCACGGTCCCCAACCCCACCGGCCGTACCCCGGCCGCGCTGAACGCCGCGATCAAGGCGTCCCGGCACCCGGTCGTGGTGCGCGTGGACGGCCACGGCATCCTCTCGCCGAACTACATCGCCACCGCCGTACGGCTCCTGGAGGAGACCGGCGCGCAGAACGTCGGCGGCATCATGCACGCCGAGGGCGAGAACGACTGGGAGCACGCGGTCGCCGCCGCGATGACCTCCAAGATCGGTGTCGGCAACGCCGCCTTCCACACCGGTGGCGCGGCAGCCCCCGCCGAGACGGTCTACCTCGGTGTGTTCCGCCGCGAGGCGCTGGAGCAACAGGGCGGATACAACGAGGAGTTCATCCGCGCCCAGGACTGGGAGCTGAACTTCCGCATCCGCGAGGCGGGCGGCCTGATCTGGTTCTCGCCCGAGCTGCGGGTCTCCTACCGGCCGCGCCCGAGCATCAAGGCGCTGGCCAAGCAGTACAAGGACTACGGCCGCTGGCGGCACGTCGTCGCCCGCTACCACGAGGGCTCCATCAACCTCCGCTACCTCGCCCCGCCGGCCGCCGTGTGCGCGATCGCGGCGGGCGTCGTGGTCGGCGTGGCCCTGACCCCCTGGGGCTTCGTCGTCCCCGCCGGCTACCTGGCCGCTATCGCCGCGGGCTCCGTACCGGCCGGCAAGGGCCTCCCCCTCAAGGCCCGCCTCCAGATCCCCGTGGCCCTCGCCACCATGCACATGTCCTGGGGCTTCGGCTTCCTGACCAGCCCCAAGTCCCTGGCGAAGCGCGTCATCGCGTCCCGCCGCCCGGCGGTGCTCGAACCCCGGTAGTGACCACGCGAAAGGGCCCTTCCCGCAGCCGGGAGGGGCCCTTTTCGTGTCGACCGGCTACCAGCGGTACGGCTCGTACACGTCCATGCAGGACTTGTCGTCGGAGCCGTTGATGGCGTCCGTACCGGTGGGCAGGTCGCCGGCCTTCGGGGCGGCCTTCTTGGGATACGAGTCGCCGGTGCGCCAGTCCGCGCCGACCACGACGGTCACGCCGGAGACGTCGGTGGAACGTTCCACCTGTTTCGCCGGGATACCCAGCGCCTTGGCCACTGCCTGGGCGTCGCCCTCCAGGTCGGCGCTCGGGTAGCGCACCACCGTCTCGTCGGCGGACGGCGCCGCCGAGGTGTCCGCCTGGGCCTGGGAGTACCCCTTGGCGCCCAGGGCGCTCGCCACCGCGCGGGCGCGACCGCTGACCGGGGCCAGCGTGTCGCTGCGGGTGCCGTTCTGCACCTGCACCCCGAGCCGCTCGGGAGCGGCGGAGGGCGCCTTGGCGGGCTCGGCGTCCGCGGCCTTCTTCTTGGCCGGCTTGCCGTTCTTGTCGAGCGACACGTCCTCGCGGAGCATCTGCCACAGCTTGTCGGCGCTGCCCTGGGCGGGGAGCACGTGCGAACTGTTCGACGGGTCCTCGATGTTCGGCATCGTCACCGAGGTGATCCGGTTGGTCGGTACCGCCTTCAGCTCCATGCCGAGGTCGTACAGCTTCTTGACGCTGCTGATCTCGTCGGACACCGTCAGGGACTTGGTGGCCGCCTCGGCGAGGTCCATCAGCCGGCCGCTGTCGGTGAAGACGTTCTGGCCCTTGAGCGTCCGGATCATCGAGTTCAGGTACATGTGCTGGGCGCGGGCGCGCATCACGTCGCTGCCCCAGGCGTGCCGGGTGCGCAGCCACTGGAGGGCCTGCTCGCCCTTGACCTTGTGGGTCCCCGCCGTCATCTTCAGGCCGGAGCCGCCGCGCTGGGCGGCGGTGGAGCGGTCCCAGACGTTCTGGTTGACGCACACGTCGACCCCGCGGATCGCGTCCGCCATCCGCACCACACCGGCGAAGTCGATCGTCATCCAGTGGTCGATGTAGACCCCGGTGAGGTTCTCCCAGGTCGCCAGCGTGCAGCCGGCGCCGCCCCGGGCGAGCGTGGTGTTGATGATGTCGTTGGTCGCCGGGTAGACCCGTCCGGTCTTGGCGTCCTTGCACTCGGGGATGTCCACGCGGGTGTCGCGGGGGATGCTCACCATGGCGGCGCTCTTCCGGTCCGCGGAGACGTGGATCAGCATCTGCACGTCACCGAGGGGCGGGTTGCTGCGGTTGTCCTTGCTGCCGCCGAGCTTCACGTTCTCCGCCGAGGCACGGCTGTCGGAGCCGATCAGCAGGATGTTCAGCGGGGTCTGGCCGGCCGCGTTGGGCCGGGTGCGCTGGGCCCGGGAGTCGTCGCTGCCGCTGCGCGCACCCTTCTGGATGTTGCCGTTGAGATGCTGGTAGTAGAGGTATCCGGCGCCGGCCGTGCCGAGTATCAGCAGCGCCAGCACACTCGCCGACCAGCGCAGCGCGCGCCGGCCGCCTGGCCGTCCGTCCCGTTTCCCATTACGGCGCCGGCCGCCGGCGCCTCCGTCGCGCGGGCCCCCGGCCCTCGGCGCGCGCTCTCTGGTGTCCTGCGCCACCGAACCCCTCCCCCGAACCCGACTTTGCGACAACTCCCCGTCCTTCCACCACACACGCAGCAAACGGGCCCGTCCCGCGCCGAGTTAGACGCACGACGGGCCCATTGGGTTACCTAAGAGGCGCACTCCACCTTGTCGGCCGTGGACTTGTTGCTCACGTCCGGTGCTTTGGCCGGTGCGGTGAGCGAGACACCCGCGCCCTTGAAGTCCTTGCCCAGTGTCAGCGACATCGTGGGCAGACCCTGGGCGTTGGTGACGCTCTTACCCGGCTTCAGCGCCGAGCCGGACAGGCCCATAAGGGCGGCCAGTTCGCGTGCCTGCGGTGCCTGGTCGGGCGCGTACTCCAGCGTCGTCCTGCTCACCTCGGCCGGGGCGTTGCCCGCGTTCTCCGACTTGAGGATGCCCTTCTCGGTCTGCATCCAGTTCACGACATCCTGCGCGGCGCCGTCGGCCGCGCCGCCGTTCATGATGCGCACCCGCACGTCGGACGGCGCCGACCTACTGCCCTTCAGCCGGGCGGCCTGGGCGTCCTTGGCGGCCTTCTCCTTCTTCTTGACGTCGGTGAAGGAGACGTCGTTGTTGATGGCGTCGAAGATCTCCGGGCCCGTGGTCTGGTTGACCACGACGGTCGCGTGCACCTTCTCCGCCGGATTGTCGATCACCGGCACCGTGAGGAAGGTGATGTTCTTCGGCGGGACCTTCTTCATCTCCAGCGCGATGTCCTTGAGCGTGCTCACGGTCTTGATGCCCTGGTCGACGGTGAGCGCGTTGGTCGCCGCCTCGGCGAGGTCCAGCAGCTTGCGCGGGTTGGTCAGGGTGTCGCTGGAGGACATGTCCCGCATCAGCGAACCCATGAACTGCTGCTGCACCTTGATCCGGTCCAGGTCGCCCTGGTTGCCCCAGGCGTGCCGGGTACGGACGAACGCCAGCGCCTGCTCGCCCTCGATCTTGGACTCGCCGGCGGGCAGCTCCAGGTGGGAGTCCTTGTCGTTCACCGCGTGCTTCAGGCAGACCTTGACGCCGCCGACCGCCGAGGTCAGCGTCTTGACCGCGTTGAAGTCGACCATCATGAAGTGGTCCGGCGTGATGCCCGTGACCGCCTTCACCGTACGCATCGTGCAGCCCGCGTCCCGGCCCTCCTGGCCGAGGCTGGTGTTGAAGCGGACCTGGCTGGAGCCGGGGATGACCTTCTTGCTGCCGTCGGGCTGGACGGTCTCGCAGTCCGGCACATCCACGATCATGTCGCGGGGGATGCTCAGCGCCGTCGCGTTGGTCCGGTCCTTGGCGACGTGCAGCAGGATGTTGGTGTCCGCGTGGCCGACGCTGTTCTTGTCGCCGTACCCCTCGTTGCCGGCGCCGGTGCGCTTGTCGGTGCCGATGATCAGTATGTTGAAGGCGTCGTCCTTGCTGAAGCCCTGCTTCGCCGCGCTGCCGACGTCGGTCGCGGAGACGTTGCCCTCGAGATGCTTGAGGTAGAGGTAGCCCGCCGAGCCGGTGGCGACCAGCACCAGCGCCAGACCGCCGCCGGTCCAGGCCACGATCTTCTTGGTCTTCGACTTCTTCTTCACCGGGCGCCGGTTGCGCCGCCCCGGCGGCGGCTCCGGCTCGGCCCCCCTGCGGCGGCGCGGATGCGGCACCTCGGCACCGCGCTCCGGAGCCTCCCGTACCGCCGCGCCGCCCCGGCCGCGCTCGGCCTCGGGATCAGCGGGGCGGCCGCGCCGGGAGGCCCGCGGTCCGGGAACCGGTGACTGCGGTGCGGAATTGCTCAGTCGCAGTTCGTATTCGCCGGTGTTCGGATTGAGTACCCACTGGTCTGCGGGGTCGATGTTCTCCGCCCGCCCACGGCTTTGCGCGTCCACGGTTGTCCGAATCCTCCGTCGGGGCCACGCGGCGCCTTCCCCCTCGTAGGCGCTCGGGTCTCGGTGAAACGGTGCGCGGTCGGAGGACGGACCTCACGGGCCGGGGTGCACCGGATCGCTCACACTATCCGCCCTGTTCAGGGTCGAGCGACGCCGGTGACGAATTCCACGTCCTTAGAACTGGGCAATCCCGCTCATTCCTCTGAACAAAAGTTCGCCGATTTGGTGTGGGGATTACTCACACGTGTGCGCGGCGGCTGTGCTGCCCCGGTACGTAGGGGTGGCCGAAGGGGAGATTCCCGCGTTGTCGCCGAGGGACTTACCGCCGTTTTCCGGTGAAGTGTCCGCCACTTCGACGGGCCGGTCCGCGCGCAGCCGGGAGAACAGTTCCCCGGCCTGGGGCTGCACCAGTTGGTCACGGTCGGAGTCGTATACATACGCCTCGCGCGGAGCGGTGAGGAAGCGCACATGTTCGGTGGGGATGTCGCGCACTCCCCGGACCAACCGGTACAAGCCCCGCAGACTGGCCAGTTCGGGGTCGGTGGTGAGCGCCGAGGTCGCCGCGTCCAGCACCGGATACAGCTTCACGGGGTTCAGCAGGACGCCGTCGCCGCTCACCTTCTCCACCAGCGCGCCGAGGAACCGCTGCTGGCGGTCCATCCGGTCGGTGTCGCTGCCGTCCCCCAGCGACTTGCGGGCCCGTACGTAGCCGAGCGCCTGCTCGCCGTTCAGGGTGACCCGGCCGGCGGGCAGCTTGAGCTTGGCCGCCTTGTCGTCGATCGGCTCGCTGAGGCACACCCGCACCCCGTCGACGGCGTCCACCATCTGCTTGAACCCGCTGAAGTCGACGACCATGTGGTGGTCGACCCGGATGCCGGTCAGCTCCTCGACGGTACGGATGGTGCAGGCCGAACCACCGACCTGGAAGGCGGTGTTGAACATGGCGAACGACGGTTCGGTCCGCCCGCCGCCGGTGCGCGGGCAGGCCGGGACGCGCACCATCAGGTCGCGGGGGAGCGAGACGGCGGTGGCGCTGCGCCGGTCGGCCGCCAGGTGGAGCAGGATCGTGGTGTCCGAGCGCTCCGTGCCCGAGTCCCGCCCGTACTGCTCGTTGCCGCTCCCGGCCCGGGTGTCGGTGCCGATCAGCAGGATGTTCTGGGCACCCGACACCAGCGCGGTGGGGCGCTCCTTGTCGTAGCGGGCCAGCTCGCGCGCGGCCGCCTCGTCGGGGGTGATGTTGTCGCTGAGCCGGGCGTACAGCGCCCAGCCGGCCCCGCCCGCCGCCAGGAGCAGCACAGCCGCGCCGATCGCGCCGCCCCTCAGCCACCGCCGTCGGCGCCGCCGCGCGAGCCCGTCCCCGGTGGCCGAGCCGCCGGGCACGGCCGAGTCGTCCGCGCTCTCGGGCACGGCGGCACCACCCCTCGCGGTCGTCCGGGCGTCACGTCCTGCTCCTACGACCATGGCGGCGCGGACATCCCCGAGCCGCCCTTTGCTGGGCCGGGCGGGTGACCCAGGGGGTGTCTAGTGCCGGGAGGCGGTCACCCGCTCGGTGTCGATGCGCTGCGCCAGCGCGTCGGCGGGCAGCTTGTCGAGGTTGCGGCACAGCACCACCGAGCCCCCGGCGGCCAGCGGCGCGTACAGCCCCGCGCTCAGCCCGGCCCAGGTGTCGTACGGCAGCCCCGACAGCAGCCGGGAGCCCGGCCCGGTGAGGTCCAGGTCGGGCACGTCGGCGAGCGCCCGCTCCACCACCTCGGCCGCGCTGAACTCGGCCCCGGCCACGATCAGCGCGGGCTCCTCCGGGTCCACCGGCGCGAACGGGGCGAACTGGTCGCCCTGGCCCGGCACTTCGGCGGCGTAGTCCATGAAGCCTTCCGGCGTCTGCGGGAACCGCCCACCCAGCGGACGCAGCGCCAGCGCGACCCGCTCGCCCCGGCAGGCCCGCGCCTCCTCCAGCGTGTCCGGCCCGCTGACCACCACGTCGGCCGCGGCCGGGTTCCCGGACACGTCGGCCACCGCGCCCACCGACGAGCACGCCAGCAGCCAGACGGCCGTCTGCCAGTGCGCGGGCAGCAGCAGCGCCACCCGGTCTCCGGGGGCCACGGACAGCTCGCCCTGGAGCAGATTGGCGGTCTTGGCCACCCAGTTGGCGAAGGTGGCGACGGACAGCTCGACGCGTTCGCCCGTGGCGTCGTCGTAGAAGGTCACCAGGGGGCGTCCGGCGTCCGCGGCGAGCGCGGAACGCAGCAGGCCGGCTGGGGTGCGATCGGTGGCGTTCATCCGCGCAAGGGTACGCGGGCGGAGCCGCGCCCGACGGCCGCTCAGCACCGGTGCCTGCGGCCGGTGTCCGGCTGCCACTCGCCCGTGCGGACGCGTACGGCCGGGGGACGGCGCCCGCCGATCCGCCCGACACCGCGCGGCCATCGAGGGCCGGCACCGCACCGTCTGCCTACACTGGCCGGCCGAAAACGAGACGTTCCGCCGGTCCCGGCAGGAAGCGGAGACGACAGGTGACAGAAGCGATCCTCCTGGTCGGCGGCAAGGGCACGCGGCTGCGGCCGCTCACGGTGCACACGCCCAAGCCCATGGTCCCGGCGGCCGGGGTGCCGTTCCTCACGCACCAACTGGCGAGAGCGAGAGCCGCGGGCGTGGACCACATCGTCCTCGCCACCAGCTACCTCGCCGAGGTCTTCGAACCCCACTTCGGCGACGGTTCCGCCCTCGGGCTCCACCTGGAGTACGTCACCGAGAAGGAGCCGCTGGGCACCGGCGGCGCCATCCGCAACGTCGCCGAACGGCTGCACTCCGGCCCGGACGAGCCCGTCCTGATCTTCAACGGCGACATCCTCACCGGCCTCGACATCCGGGCCCTGGTCGACACCCACGAGTCCACCGGCGCCGATGTCTCCCTGCACCTGACCCAGGTCACCGACCCCCGCGCCTACGGACTGGTCCCCACCGACGACACCGGCCGCGTGCTGGCCTTCCTGGAGAAGCCGCAGACGCCCGAGGAGATCGTCACCGACCAGATCAACGCGGGTGCCTACGTCTTCCGCCGCTCCGTCATCGACACCATCCCCGCCGGGCGCCCGGTGTCCGTGGAGCGCGAGACCTTCCCGGACCTGCTGGCCGCCGGGGCGCACCTCCAGGGCATGGTCGACTCCACCTACTGGCTCGACCTCGGCACCCCGGCCGCCTTCGTCCGGGGCTCCGCCGACCTCGTCATGGGCCGCGCGCCCTCACCCGCCGTGCCCGGCCGGCGCGGAGACCGGCTGATCCTGCCGACGGCCAGGGTCGCGCCGGACGCCAAGCTGACCGGGGGCACGGTGGTGGGCGAGGGCGCGTTCGTCGCCGAGGGGGCGCGGGTGTGCGGCTCCACGATCCTGCCGGGCGCGGTCATCGAGCCCGGCGCGGTCGTCACCGACTCCCTCATCGGCAGCCGGGCCCGCGTGGGCGAACGGTCCGTCCTCACCGGCGCGGTGGTCGGGGACGGCGCCGTGGTCGGAGCCGACAACGAGCTGCGGGACGGGGTCCGGGTGTGGTGCGACGCGCGCATCCCGGCCGGGGCGGTCAGGTTCTCCTCGGACCAGTGACCCCGGTTCACCACTTGCCGATGTCCGTCTTCCGCATCTTCGGGTGCCGGCGCGGCGGGGTGTTGCCGCTGAGCAGGACGTAGCGGGCGGCCCGGTGGCGCTGGCCCTCGGGGGCGTACGGCTCCAGCAGGCGCAGCATCTCCGCGTCGTCCGCGTCCCGGTTCCCGGCCAGCGCCCAGCCGACGATGCGGGGCAGGTGCAGATCGCCCGTGGTCACCGCGTCCGGCGCGCCATGGCTGCGCTGCACCACCTCGGCCGACGTCCACGGGCCGATGCCGGGGACGACCTCCAGGCGGGCCCGCGCCTCGGCCGGGGGCAGCCCCACCGTCTGCTCCAGCCGCGCGGCCAGCCGGACGGCCCGCAGGATGGTGGAGGCGCGCTTGTCGTCCACGCCCGCCCGGTGCCACTCCCAGGACGGGATCAGCGCCCAGGTCCGGGGCGCGGGCATCACCCACATCGGGCGCTCGCCCGTACCGGCCGGGCCCGGCGCGGGCTCCCCGAACCAGCTCACCAGCCGCCGCCACGCCCGGTACGCCTCGTCGGCGGTGACCTTCTGCTCCAGCACCGAGGGGATGAGCGACTCCAGCACCAGCCCGGTCCGGGTCAGCCGCAGTCCGGGGCGCCGGTGCCGGGCGAGGGCGACCAGCCGGTGCCGGGGCTCGAAGACGGCGGGCTCGTCGGCGGCGCCCAGCAGCTCGGGCAGCCGGTCCAGCAGCCAGTCGGCGCCGGGCCCCCACGCCTGGCCGTGCACCTCGCCGCCGGACACGTACACGCGCAGCGTGCCCGGCCCGGCAGGGGTACGGGTGGCCCGCCACACCGAGCCGTCGCGCGTCGCGCGGAACGTCGGGTCACCGCCGCCGCGCCGCAGCGGGCCCAGCACCAGTCCGAGGTCGTACGGCCCCTCGGGCACCCACGTCCGCACCCGGGGTCCGGCCGCCTGCCGGGGCACCACGGGTGCCGGAACCGCGTCGCGCACGGTCGCGTGCGACGGGGGCCGGGGGGCGAAACGTCCTGCCACGGGGAGAGGTCCTAGGGGTGCGGATGGGCCGGGGGTGCCCTATGAGACTAGGGCCTTTTTGTCCCGGCCCTTCAGCGGTCCCGGGTTCAGCGCACCTCGATGAAGGCCCCCGCCTCCCGCGCGGGACGGGCCGGCGGTTCCTGGGCCGGGTGACCGATCGCCACCGCGCCCATCGGGTCCCAGCCGGCGGGCAGGTCCAGCACCTCGCGGACCACGTCACGGCAGAACATCGTGGACGACACCCAGGCCGAGCCCAGCCGCTCCCCGGCCAGCGCGACGAGGAAGTTCTGCACACCCGCGCCCGTGGCGACCACGAACATCTCCCGCTCGGCCGCGTCCCGCCGCGCGTCCCCGTAGGTGTGCGAGCCGTCCATGACCAGGCAGGGCACGGCCAGGTACGGCGCGTTGCGCAGCACGTCTCCGCGCCGGACCCGCTTGGCGATGGACTCCTCGCTCTTGCCGTCCCGGCGCAGGTCGGCGATCCAGGCGTCCCGCATCGCGTCCAGCAGGCGGAGCCGGGACTCGGCCGACTCCAGCAGCACGAACCGCCACGGCGTGGTGTGGTGCGGGGCGGGCGCCGTCACGGCGGCGGCCACCGCCCGGCGCACCGAGCCGGGGTCGACCGGCTCGTCGGTGAAGGCCCGCACGGTACGGCGCAGGCTCAGCGCCTCCCGTACCGCCTCGGAGGTGCCGAGCCGGAACATGTCGTCCCGCGCGGAGCGCACCATCGCCCGCGCCCCCTCGCCCTGCTCGGCCGCGTCGGTGACCACATGGGGCAGGCCGCGTACGACCGCCACCGGCAGGCCCGACGCCTTGCCCTTGATCAGGTCACCGGCCGAGGCGAGTTCGTCGGCGGTGGCGACGACGGTCGCGGAGAGCGGGTTGCCGTGCGCGTCGGTGCCGCCGCGCAGGTCGTCCAGGACCCGCACCCCGGCCGCGCCGATGGCCACGTCGGTGAGCCCGGCGCGCCAGGGGCGGCCGAAGGTGTCGGTGACGATCACGCCCACGGTGACGCCGAGCGCCTCCCGCAGGCCCTCGCGGATCGCCCGCGCGGCGGCGTCCGGGTCCTCGGGCAGCAGCAGCACGGTGCCCTCGGCGGTGTTGGACGCGTCGACCCCGGCGGCGGCCATGACCAGGCCCTGCCGGTTCTCCACGATGCGCAGCGGACCGCGCCGGGCCACCACGCGCACCGTCTCGGCGTCGATCGCGGCCTCCCGGTCGGCGGCCCGCACGATCCGTCCCTCGGCCTTGGAGACGATCTTGGAGGTGACGAGCAGCACGTCCCCGTCGGCCAGCCCCGGCTCGGCCGCGGCGATCAGCTTGGCCAGGTCGTCGCCCGGCACCACCTCGGGCAGCCCGGAGGGCGCCCAGACCCGGTACCCGGTCACGCGGTCCGCACCTCCCCGGCCAGCTCCAGCGCCTCGCGCGCCATCGCGGCGGTCGCGTCCAGGTCGCTCATCATCAGCGGGACGGCACGGCAGCGGATGCCGGCCGCCTCCACCGTCTCCACCGAGCCCGCGTCCACGGTGTCGACGAGCCAGCCGTCCAGCAGCCCCGAGCCGTAGTGCGCGGCGACCGCGGCGGCGGTGGACTCCACGCCGACGGCGGCGAGCACCTTGTCGGCCATCCCGCGCACCGGCGCGTCACCGACGATGGGGGAGAGCCCGACCACCGGGACGCCGGCCTCCGCGATGGCCTCCCGGATGCCGGGCACCGAGAGGATCGTGCCCACGGACACCACCGGGTTGGACGGCGGGAAGAGGATCACGTCGGCCTCCGCGATGGCCTCCAGCACACCGGGCGCGGGCTTGGCCTGCTCGGCACCGACCGGCACGACCGCCTCGGCGGGCACCGAGGCGCGCAGCCGGACCCAGTACTCCTGGAAGTGGACCGCCTTGCGCTCCCCGTCGAGGTCGACGGCGACGTGGGTCTCCACCCGGTCGTCGGTCATCGGGATCAGCTTCACGCCCGGCTTCCAGCGGTCGCACAGCGCCTCGGTGACCGCGCTCAGCGGATACCCGGCGCCCAGCATCTGGGTCCGCACGATGTGGGTGGCGAAGTCCCGGTCGCCGAGTCCGAACCAGCCCGGTCCGGCACCGTAGGCCGCGAGCTCCTCCTTGATGTGGAAGGTCTCGTCCGCCCGCCCCCAGCCCTGCTCCTCGTTGATGCCGCCGCCGAGCGTGTACATCACGGTGTCGAGGTCGGGACAGACCTTCAGCCCGAAGAGATGGATGTCGTCGCCGGTGTTGCCGATGACCGTGATGTCCGCGTCCGGGGCGGCCTGCTTCAGACCGCGCAGGAACCGGGCACCGCCGATGCCGCCTGCCAGAACCACAATGCGCATGGGATCAGTGTGTCAGCAGCCGCCGACAGCCCGTGCGCCCGGTGATCACACCGCGGCCGGGCTCGGCTCCGTGCGGGCCTCGCAGTGCGGTGAGGTGTGCATCGGCATCTCGGTGAGGCCCGGGTAGTAGATGTGCAGGCTGATCGCGGGCTCGAGCGCGTCGTTGACCACGTCGTGCACATAGCCGGGCGCGAAGACCCGCTGGGCGCCGGCGGTGAGGGTGCGGGTGCCCCGGTCGGTGCGCTCGGTCAGGGTGCCCTCCAGCACGGTGAGGATGCCGGAGGAGCGGCCGTGGTCGTGCGGCCCGCTGCCCTGGCCGGGCACCCAGGACAGCAGCCACACCTCGTAGCCGGGGCCGGTGCGCAGCCGGTGGTACCAGCGGGTGGTGGCGTCGTAGCGGACCAGGTGCGCCCACCGTTCGCGGTCGGCGGCGACCGCGCGGGCCAGTCCGGCGAACTCGGCGACGGTCACCGGGTGCGCGCGGGGCGGCTGCAGCAGGTGGGGGACTTCGAGGAGGTCACCGGCGATCTGGAGGTCGTTGTCGCTGTTCATGGGGGTGTGGGGTTCCTCGGCGGAGGGGCGGTGGCTGGGTGTCGCTGGGCCCCGGCCCGGATCACGGGCGTACGGGCGGGTGTCCCCTGAGGGATACGGGAACGGCGGGACACGCGGGGCCGGAGTGGGCCCGGGGTCCGCTGGAGCGCGGTCGGCTCAACAGCAGGGACAGCAACAACAGCTGAAACGCATGCCGGCAGCACCGAGGGACCCGGCGGTGCGGGTCGTCGTGGGTGCGAAGTCGGCGAGCATGCCCCCTAGCACAGCGGTTCATACCTGTTGTGTCAACTCGGAGCCCGGTTCGAGGGACATCGTTCACCTCATCCGGTGCATCTGTCAGGTGAAAGGTTTGTGCACCCGGTACTCGGGACACATGGCGCACATCCGGGCGGCGCCCCTCCGCGTCCTCAGCCGTGTGTCAAGGTTTATGCGGATTTGAACACTTAACGCAGGGCCTTGGTTCCGCAGAGTGAATAACGGGCTCAATAGCAGATCTCGGCTTGACTCGCTCGGAGCAGCACACTTGTAATTTCACTCGTGTCGTTCGGCCGGGACCGGCCAGGCACGGGGACGTGAAGAACAGACGAGGGGCGCACATGACCGAGCTGGTGGAGCAACTGCTGGTCGACGACGCGGACGAGGAACTCGGCTGGCAGGAGCGCGCTTTGTGCGCCCAGACCGATCCCGAGTCCTTCTTCCCCGAGAAGGGCGGCTCCACGAGAGAGGCGAAGAAGGTCTGCCTCGCCTGCGAGGTCCGCTCCGAGTGCCTCGAGTACGCCCTCGCCAACGACGAGCGCTTCGGCATCTGGGGCGGCCTGTCCGAGCGGGAGCGCCGCCGGCTGAAGAAGGCCGCCGTCTGACCGGCGCCCGCGCCGCCGGCCGGCGAACGGCCGCCGGGCACATACGCATACGGGGCGAACGGCCGGTCGCACGTGGGTTGTCCACAGGTGGCGGGCCGCCGTCATGACCGACCGATAGTGTGGGCGCTCGTCCGAGACGCCCCGCTGTCCTTGATGGGCACAGGCGTCCACCGCAGTCCATCGAACCGGGGCCCGTACCTCGATGTCCGTGCACAGCCATACGGCAGCCCAACACGACGCTGCCACGCCTGAGTTCCCGCGCCATGTGGTGACGGCCGTCCTCGTCACCCATGACGGCGCCCGCTGGCTGCCCGACGCGCTCGCCGGGCTGCTGAGTCAGGAGCGCCCCGTGCAGTACGCGGTGGCGGCCGACACCGGCAGCGCGGACGACTCCGCCCAACTGGTCACCGAGACCCTGGGGGACGAGGCCGTCGTCCACCTGGCCCGGCGCACCGGCTTCGGCCAGGCCGTGGACGAGGCCATCCGCCTCGCCCCCGTCCTCACCCCGGACGACCTGCCCTACCTCAGGCGCCCGAACAGTTGGGACCCGGCCACCCGCACCTGGCGCGACGACGCCTACGACCTGCCCGAACTGCCGTACGGTGAGCCGGTCCAGTGGCTCTGGCTGCTGCATGACGACTGCGCCCCCGAACCCGGCGCGCTCGCCCAGATGCTGCGGGTCGTCGACAACGAACTCGAACTCGGCCGCGACGACGTGGCCGTGGTCGGCCCCAAGCTCCGCGGCTGGTACGACCGCAGGCAATTGCTGGAGGTCGGCGTCTCCATCGCCAACTCCGGCCGTCGCTGGACCGGTCTGGACCGCCGCGAGCAGGACCAGGGCCAGCACGACCACGTCCGCACCGTGCTCTCCGTCTCCACCGCGGGCATGCTGATCCGCCGTGACGTCTTCGAGCGGCTCGGCGGCTTCGACCGCCGGCTGCCCCTGATGCGCGACGACGTCGACCTGTGCTGGCGCGCCCACACCGAGGGCTACCGCGTCCTCATCGCCCCAGACGCCGTCGTCCGGCACGCGGAGGCCGCCTCCCGCGAGCGCCGCACCGTCGACTGCGCGGGCCGCACCACCGCCTCCCCGCACAAGGTCGACAAGGCCGGTGCCGTCCACACCCTGCTCGCCAACACCCGCACGGCCGCGCTGCCCTGGGTGCTGCTCCGGCTGGTTCTCGGCACCCTGCTGCGCACCCTCGCCTACCTGGTCGGCAAGGTCCCCGGCCAGGCCCTCGACGAGATCCGCGGCCTGCTGGGCGTCCTGCTGCGTCCCGAGCGCATCCTCGCCGCCCGCCGCAGCCGGGGCCCCTCCCAGATCGACAAGGACGAACTGCGGCAGCTGTTCCCGCCGCCCGGCGCCACCATCCGCGCCACGGCCGAGCAGGTCGCCGCCAACTTCTCCAGCAACTCCGACGTCGACACCTCGGCCGGCCGCCACGGCAGCGCGGTCGAGTCCGGACCCGGCGGCGACGACGCCGACTTCCTGGAGATCGAGCAGTTCGCCCGGCTCAAGCGCATCGCCCGCAAACCCGGCCCGGTGCTCTTCCTCGCCCTGCTGCTGATCTCCCTGGCCGCCTGCCGCGCCCTGCTGGGCGGCGGTGCCCTCGCGGGGGGCGCGCTGCTGCCCGTCCCGCCCGGCGCGAGCGATCTGTGGGCCCGCTTCGCGGATGCCTGGCACCCGGTCGGCGCCGGCAGCACCACCTCCGCGCCGCCCTACCTCGCCGTGGTGGCGACGCTCGCCTCGCTCTTCCTCGGCTCCACCGGGTTCGCGGTCACCGTGCTGCTGGTCTGCTCGGTGCCGCTCGCCGGCCTCACCGCCTACTTCGCCTCCCGGCCCCTCGTCAGCTCCCGGCTGCTGCGCGCCTGGACGGCCATCGCGTACGCCTTCCTGCCCGCCACCACCGGCGCGCTGGCGCAGGGCCGCATCGGCACCGCCGTGCTCGCCGTGCTGCTCCCGCTGATCGCCCGCGCGGGCGTCGCCGCCAGCGGCCTCGCGAACCCGTCCGGCGCGCGCGGCAGTTGGCGCGCCACCTGGGCGTACGCGCTGCTGCTGACCATCACCACGGCGTTCACCCCCGTCGTCTGGCCCGCCGCACTGGTCCTCGGCGTCGGCGTGCTCGTGCTGCGCCGCTCCGACCCGGTCGCGCACCTCCTGCGCTTCCTGGCCCAGCTCGGCACCCCGCTGCTGCTCCTCGCGCCCTGGTCGCTGACCCTGCTGCCGACCGGCTTCTTCACCGAGGCCGGGCTGGACTTCGGTGCCTCGGCGGCTTCCGCCTCCGACCTGCTGGGCACCAGCCCCGGTGGGCCCGGCACCCTGTCCGGCCTGCTGTTCATCGGCATCGTGCTGGCCGCGCTGGCCGCCCTGCTGCGCTCCGAGCGCCAGTTGGGCATCCGCGCCGCCTGGGCCGTCGCGCTGACCGGGCTGCTGCTCGCGGTGCTGGCCAACCGTTCCGCCTGGGCCGGTCCGGCCACCCTGGTCTACGGCATCGCCCTGCTGGCCGCCGCCGCGCTCGGCGCGGACGGGGCACGCGCGCGGGTGGCCGAGCAGAGCTTCGGCTGGCGCCAGCCGGTCGCCGCGCTGATCGCGCTGGCCTGCGCCGTCGGCCCGCTGGTCGCCGCCGCCGGCTGGATGATCCGGGGCGCCGACGGCCCCCTGGAGCGCCGCGACCCCGCTCAGGTGCCCGCGTTCGTCGCCGAGGACGCCGGCACCCGCGACCAGGCCCGCACCCTGGTCCTCGACAGCGACTCCGCCGCACGGGTGCGCTACACCCTGGTCCGGGGCGCGGGTGCCCGCATGGGTGATGGCGAGATCGCCGCGGCCGACGGGTCCAACACCGGCCTGGACAAGGTCGTCGCCAACCTGGTCGCGGGCTCCGGCGCCGACCAGACCGGCCAGCTCGGCGGCTTCGCCGTCCGCTACGTCCTCGTCCACCAGGGCACCCCCCGCCAGATCACCCGCGTCCTGGACGCCACGCCCGGCCTGAACCGGCTTAGCCAGCAGAACGGCAACGCCCTGTGGCGCGTCGACCGGGAGGTCTCCCGCGCCACCCTGATCGGCGCGGGCGGCTCCGGCACCCCGCAGGCCGTCGCCGCGGGCCCGGTGGAGATCCACACCACCGTCCCCAATGGCTCGGGCGGCCGCGTGCTGCGCCTGGCCGACGCCGTCTCCGACGGCTGGACCGCCACCCTGGACGGCAAGCCCCTCACCCCCAGGACCGTCGACGGCTGGGCCCAGGGCTTCGAACTCCCCGCGGGCGGCGGCAAGCTGGACGTCACCTACGACGCCCCGTTCACCCACACCGTCTGGCTGTGGGTGCAGGGCGCGCTCGCCGTCCTCCTGGTCGTCCTCGCCCTCCCCGGCCGTCGCCGCGACGTCGACGACGACCTCCCCGAGGAGCAGCCCGTCCCGGCCCAGGCCATGGAGGGCGAGGGCCGCCGCGCCCGCCGCCTGCGCGCCCAGGCCGAGGCCGAGGAGACGGAAGAGGCCGCGGAGACCGCGGAGGCCGCCGAAGAGCGGCCGGAAGTCCCGCCGTACGGACAGCAGGAGCAGCCGGTCATCCCGCACCAGCAGCCCTACGCCGACTGGGACACCGGCACGAACACCTACGCCGACCCCGAGTACGCGGCCTACCCCGCCGACCCCTACCAGGCCCCGTACCAGAACACCGGGTACGACCAGGGCGCGTACCACCCCGACCCCTACGGCCAGCAGCCCTACGACCCCTACGGGTACGGGGCGCAGCAGGAGCAGCCGTACGACCCGGCGGCCCACCCGCAGGGCTACGACCCCGCCCAGCAGCCGCCCTACGGCGACGGCAGTGAGCGCCACGACGGGAGCCAGCAGTGAACCGCACGACCCTGTCCCTGATCGCCTGCACCGTCGCCCTGGCCGCCGTCACCGGGTTCGCCGCCTTCGACCCGCCCGCCGCCTCCGGCACGAGCGCGGCCGGCAGCGCCACCGAGCGGCCCGTGGAGCGCACCGGCCTGCTGTGCCCGGCGCCGAGCTTCTCCGACATCGCCGACACCGCGTACACGTCGTTCACGCCCGTCACGCAGGGCGCGGGCAGCGGCGGCAAGGCCGCGCTGGAGGCGGCCGCCGAGCAGTCCGCGGACGGCAAGGGCGGCAAGGGCGCCGGCAAGAAGGACAAGGCGGTGCTCACCCCCAAGCCGCCGGGCACCCCGGCCCTGGGCGACACCTCGGGCAGCGACACGCCCGCCCTGATCGGCACCGCCGACGGCAAGTACGCGCCCGGCTGGACCGTCCAGGAGACCACCCGGATCGCCGCGGGCACCGGAAGCGGCCTCCAGGGCGTCACCTGCACCCCTGCCGACACCGACTTCTGGTTCCCCGGCGCCAGCACCGCCAAGGGCCGTACCGACTACGTCCACCTCACCAACCCCGACGACGGGGCGGCCGTCGTCGACATCAAGCTGTACGGCAAGGGCGGCGCCGTGAAGTCCACGGTGGCCGACGGCATCACCGTGCCCCCGCACTCCAGCGAGCCGGTGCTGCTCTCCACGCTCACCGACGACCCGCAGACCGACCTGACCGTGCACGTCGGCGTGCGCAGCGGCCGGGTCGGCGCCACGGTGCAGGCCCAGGACGACGCGGGCGGCGGCGACTGGCTGCCCGCGGCCGCCGACCCGGCCGACAGCCTGGTCCTGCCCGGCATCCCCAAGGACGCCACCGACGTCCGCCTGGTCGCCTTCACCCCCGGCGACGACGACGCCGACCTCAAGGTCCGCCTGGCTTCCCCGAACGGCTCGATCACCCCGGCCGGCAACGAGACCGTGCACGTCAAGGCGGGCATGACCAGCGCCGTCGACCTCGGCCCGGTCACCCGCGGCGAGCCGGGCTCGCTGATCCTCACGCCCACCGACAAGGCGGTCCCCGTGGTCGCGGCGCTGCGCGTGGTGCGCGGCAAGGGAAGCTCGCAGGAGACGGCGTACATCCCCGCCACCGCCCCCGTCGGCCGCCGCGCCACCGCCGCCGACAACAGCGCCAAGGGCACCACCCTGTCCCTGACCGCGCCCACGGCCAACGCCACCGTCAAGGTCACCGCATCGGCGGGCAGCGGCGGCGGCACACCCGCGACGAAGACGTACACGATCAAGTCCGGCACCAGCCAGGACATCAGCGTCCCCACGGGCGGCAAGGGCACCTACGCGCTGACCGTGGAACCCGTCTCCGGCGGCCCGGTCTACGCCGCCCGCACCCTCACGGGCTCCTCCGACGGCGTCCCCGGCTTCACGATCCAGACCCTGCCGAGCGACCGCGGCCTGGTCGCGGTGCCCCGCGCGGAACAGGACCTGTCGGTGCTCCAGCGGTAGACCGAGTGCCGGGCGGCCGCCCTGGGGGACGGCCGCCCGCTACTCCTCGCCGTACCGGGGGTCCACCGTCTCCGGGGTCAGCCCCAGCAGCTCGGCGACCTGCTCCACGACCACCTCGTGCACCAGCTCGGCGCGTTCGTCGCGCCCCTTGGTGCGGATCTCGATCGGCCGCCGGTACACCACGACCCGCGCCCGCCGGCCGTCCCGCGCGGAGACGGTCCCGCCCAGCGGCACGCCCTCGTCGTTCCACGGCCCGTCGCCGGTGCCCTCCAGCCGGGGCACCTCCATGACCACGAACTCCACCTCGGCGAGCTGCTGCCAGCGCCGCTCCAGCCGTTCCACGGAGTCGCGCACGAGGTCCGCGAACACCTCGGCGCGGCTGGCCGCCAGCGGCACCTGGGGAGGAGCGATGGGGCCCCGCATGCCCCGCCCGTGACGATCACGGCGTCGGGGTCGGGGACCTGCGGCAGGGTGCGGTACACGGTTGTCCATCACCGCAGAAGCGTAGTCCTCGCCCGCCGCCGGCGAGGTCCTCCGGCTCACCGAGCCAGACGAGCCGCCGCTCGCGCACCGCATCGGTCGCGGGAAAGCGGCTCGACAGGACCCCGAACCAGGGCGCGAGATACTCCGCCGGCATGCCTGCGGCCACCTCCAGCCGCAGCGTCTGGCCGTCGGACGCCAGCAGGAAGACCGCTGTGGGGGGGAACCCATACCTGAAAAGAACCACGCCGCGATCGCGGTCACCGGAGTGACCCCATCGGCCCGCGGGCCCAGGTCTTCGCACCCTACGACTCGACTCCTGATGCCTAGACGGTGGCCGCGGTGCGGTAGAACTCGGCCGCGGTGACGGTGGCAGGGACGCCGAGTTCGGCGGCGACCGCGGTGATCGCCTTGTCGCCGACAGCGAGGTCGGCCTGGCCGTCCGTGGTGAAGTACGGCGCGATGAACGTGTCGTAGTGGGCTCGGGCCTCTTCCGCGGTCTGTCCGCCGAGGAACGTCTGCATGTGGCGCACCGTGGTGTCGGGGTCGTCGTGGATCACCTGAAGGGCGCGCCGGTGGGCTCGTACGACGGCCTGGACCGCAGGGTCGTCCGGTGAGATGTGGGTGGGGTCGACGGCCACGCCCACGGTGGGGATCTGGAAGTGGTCGCCGACCCAGGCCAGCACCTGCCAGCCGTGCTCGGCGGCCACCGCCTCCGGTGCCATGGTGCTGCCGACGTACGCGGCGTCGATGCTGCCGTCGTTGAGGCGGCGCAGATCCATGCCGTAGTCGCCGGGCGAGCGGACGATGGTCTTCACGTCACGGTCCGGGTCAAGGCCGGCCTTTCGCAGCACGATCCGGGCGAATGCGCCGGGCGGGGTGTGCGGGGCGTGGACCGCCAGCCGTCGCCCGGCCAGGTCGGCCAGGGAGGTCAGGCCGGGGCGGGCGAGGAACCAGAACAGCGGGCGGTGGGTGTTGACACTGAGTGCGACCCACGGGGTGCCGTCAGTCAGTCGTGACAGCAGTGCCCGGCCGAGCCCGATGGTGGCGCAGCGGCGCAGCCGTTCCACGTCCCAGGTGCAGCCGTCGCGCAGCGCGACGTGGACACCCTCCTCGGCGTAGTAGTCCTGCTGGTCGGCGATGTAGGCGGCCAGCTCCTCGTGCAGGCCTCGTCCGACGTAGGCCAGATCGATCGTGTGCATGAACGTCTTTCCTTGTTCGTCCAAGGGTTCGGCCGTGTGTGCGGAGGTCGGCAGGGTGTCAGTACATGGCCATGCCGCCGTTGACCGCGGCCGTGGTACCGGTCATGAAGGAGTTGTCCTCGGCGGCGTAGAAGGCGACCGCCTGGGCGACGTCCGCCGGGTGGGCCAGGCGGCCCAAGGGGGTGGCGGCCACCTGCCGCTGCCTCGTCGCGTCGTCGAGCACGGCATCGGCGGTGCGGGACTCCACCGGGCCGGGCGAGACGACGTTGACCGTGATGCCCTGCGGGCCGAGTTCCTGGGCGAGATACCGGGCGAACTGCTCCAGTGCGGCCTTGGAAACGCCCAGCGCGATCATGCCCGCCCGAGGCAGGCGGCTGAGTCCGGTACCGATGTAGATGAGGCGTCCCCACCCTCGTTCGGTCATCGTGGGCAGTACGGCTTTGGTGACAGCGAACGCCGCGTGCATCTCGCCGTCGATCTTGCCGCCCAGTTCTTCCCACGTCATGTCCTGGAACGGCTTGACCGCATACGGGATGAGCGCGTTGTGCACGAGTACGTCGATGCCGCCCCAAGCTGCCTGGACCTGTCCGACCATGCTCTCGACGGCCGCCTCCTCGCGTACGTCGGCCTGCACGGCCATGGCCTGGCCGCCCGCGGCCTCGATGTCGGCCACGACCTCCTCGGCCGCCTTGGTGTTGCGGAGGTAGTTGACCACCACGCGCATTCCTCGCGCGGCCAGAAGCCGCGCCGTGGCCGCGCCGATTCCGCTGCTGGCCCCCGTCACCAATGCCACCCTGCCGGTCGTCCCGGTCATGGGCCCACCTCCTGATCGTCGTCGCGCGCCGTCGGGATGACCGCCTGGGGTTGGTCGTCGTCGATGCCCCGGCCTGTCGGGCGGATCGCCCCGTACAACACGGTGTCGACGGTCGCCCGCAGCAGATCGGCCGCGGTCCAGTCCAGATCGCGCGGCAACTCCGACATGAGCATCCGCTCCAACGCGCCGCGGGTGATCTCGCTCAGCAGCTCGGGCGGCGCCGGCAGCAAGCCCTGCCGGTGTCCCTCCCGGAACAGCTCGTCGAGCCGCCGGTAGACCACCGCGTCCACACGCTGCTCCACGTACTGGCGCAGCACCGCGTCGCCCCGCCCCGTCGCGAGCTGAGGCGCGCCGATCCGCCCGAGCTCACTGCCCGCCGCGATCAGGAACCGCTGCACCCGCACAGCGAACGGCTGCCCTGCTGCGTCCTCGGTCGCCGCCACCAGCGTGCGCTCCACCGCGGCGAACTGGCGGTCCAGCACCGCGGCCAGCAGGCTGCGCTTGTCCAGGAAATGACGGTAGATCGTCTTCTTGCTCATCCCGAGCTCACGAGCGAGATCGTCCATGCTCACCCGCGCGAAACCCGCCCCGAAGAACAGCCGGCCGGCCGCCTCCACGATCACGTCCGCACGCCGCTCGTCACTGATGGAAACTCGAGGAACTGAATCAGTTTCCATAGTTCCCATCGTTGCCCTCCGTCTCTTCGCTGTCAACGTTCCACGCGACAGCCGGCCGTTCTCCGCCCGTGTGGCCGCGCCTTCGCACCCCCTCCCCGGACTCTTCGCGCACTTTTCTCCCGGTGTTCGCTCAGTCGTCTCCCGCACACCGCACGACGGTTCCGGCCACGGCCGCGTGCGCCGGATGGCCGAGAACCGTCGCCGGTCGCCGGGCTTTGTCCCGGATCATCACCGGATGCACCCCCGCGCGGCGCGCCCAGTGGGGCTCTCCCTGCGGGGCCCGAGAGATCCCGCAGGCCACGACACGGGGGAGTGACCTGGTGGAGAGTCGTCGCGGCCCGCTCAAGAGTGCGGTACCGTCCAACATCGTGAGCCTTGTACGTCGCTGTTCGCGCACCGCCTGCGGCCGACCCGCCGTTGCGACGCTGACGTACGTCTACGCCGACTCGACCGCGGTCCTCGGCCCCCTCGCCACCTACGCCGAGCCCCACTGCTACGACCTGTGCGCCGAGCACTCCGAGCGCCTCACCGCCCCGCGCGGCTGGGAAGTCGTCCGGCTGCTCGACGGCTCCGCCCCGGCCCGCCCCAGCGGCGACGACCTGGAGGCGCTGGCGAACGCGGTCCGCGAGGCGGCCCGTCCGCAGGAGCGCGCGGCCGGAGCCGGCGGCGGCGCACGCACCGCCGACCCGATGGAAGTCGCCCGGCGCGGCCACCTGCGGGTCCTCCGCTCGCCCGACAACTGAGCCACCCTCCCCGCAGCCGCGCACCCCAACGGGTAGTTTTGGGCCCCCAATGGACTTTCAGGAGGGCCGGCCGTGGCAGATCTGTCGCAGATCGTGAAGGCGTACGACGTGCGCGGAGTCGTTCCGGACCAGTGGGACGAGGCCCTGGCCGAACTCTTCGGCGCCGCCTTCGCCGAGGTGACGGACGCGACCGCGATCGTCGTCGGCCACGACATGCGCCCCTCCTCGCCCGGCCTCTCCCGCGCCTTCGCGCGCGGCGCGCTGAACCGGGGCGTGGACGTCACCGAGATCGGCCTGTGCTCCACGGACCAGCTCTACTACGCCTCGGGCGCGCTGGACCTGCCCGGCGCGATGTTCACCGCCTCGCACAACCCGGCCCAGTACAACGGCATCAAGATGTGCCGCGCGGGCGCCGCCCCGGTCGGCCAGGACACCGGGCTCGCCGACATCCGCGCCCTGGTCGAGCGGTGGCTGGAGACGGGCGCCCCGGCCCCGGCCGCCGAACCGGGCACCCTCACGGCGCGCGACACCCTCGACGACTACGCCGCGTACCTGCGCTCGCTGGTCGACCTGACCGCGATCCGCCCGCTGAAGGTCGTCGTCGACGCGGGCAACGGCATGGGCGGGCACACCGTCCCGACGGTCCTCGCGGGGCTGCCGCTGACCGTCGTCCCGATGTACTTCGAGCTGGACGGCACCTTCCCCAACCACGAGGCCAACCCGCTGGACCCGGCCAACATCGTGGACCTGCGCAAGCGGGTCGTGCAGGAGGGCGCCGACCTCGGCCTCGCCTTCGACGGCGACGCCGACCGCTGCTTCGTCGTGGACGAGAACGGCGACCCGGTCTCCCCCTCCGCCGTCACCGCCCTGGTGGCCGCCCGCGAACTCGCGCGCAACGGCGGTACGGGCACGGTCATCCACAACCTGATCACCTCCCGCACGGTCGCCGAGGTGGTCCGCGAGCACGGCGGCACCCCGGTCCGCACCCGCGTCGGGCACTCCTTCATCAAGGCGGAGATGGCCCGCACCGGCGCGATTTTCGGCGGCGAGCACTCCGCCCATTACTACTTCAAGGACTTCTGGAACGCGGACACCGGCATGCTGGCCGCCCTCCACGTCCTCGCCGCCCTGGGCACCCACCCCACCCCCCTCTCCACCCTCACCGCCCAGTACGACCGCTACGCGGGCTCCGGCGAGATCAACTCCACGGTCACCGACCAGCAGGCCCGGCTGGCCGCCCTCCGCGCGACGTACGCCCCCGACCCCGACACGGCTCTGGACGACCTCGACGGCCTGACGGTCTCCACCCCCACCTGGTGGTTCAACGTCCGCCCCTCCAACACGGAGCCGTTGCTCCGGCTGAACGCGGAGGCGGAGGACGAGGCGACGATGACGAAGATCAGGGACGAGGTCCTGACCATCATCCGCGCGTGACGGGTGTGCGGGTGGGAATCGCTTGAACCGCACCCGCCCCCGCCCCGCAGCCGGAATCACCCCGCCCAACCAGCGGAGCGCCACGGTACGCTGACCAGCACATCCGTAGCCCCCGTTTCCGCCCGAAGGGACACCCCATGCCGCTCGAAGCCGGTCTCCTGGAGATCCTGGCCTGCCCGGCCTGCCACGCCCCCCTCAAGGAGCAGGACGCGGAGCTGATCTGCACCGGTCAGGACTGCGGCCTGGCGTACCCCGTCCGCGACGGCATCCCCGTCCTCCTGGTCGACGAGGCCCGCCGGCCGGCGTAAGTACCGCCGAAAGACATCGCGCAGTAGGACCCCGGCGATCGGAGGCACCCCGCCCATGCTCGACGAATCGCTCCTGGACACCCCGGAGGGCCTCGCCGAGGCCGACCGCCGAGGGCTGCTGCGCGGCGCGGCGGAGGCGGGCGCGAGAGTCCGTACCGCGGCCCGGCACGCCACCGAGGCCGGAGTCGGCGCGCTCCAGCCCGACGGCCGCCCCCGCGCCGTACTGATCGCGGGCCCCGGCGCCGCCGCCACCCACACCGCCGACCTCCTCGGCACCCTGGCCGGCCCCGGCAGCCCCGTGATCCGCCTGGAGGCCACCGGAGTCGCCCCCGCCCCCGGCGCCCTGCGCTGGGAACTGCCCGGCTGGGCGGGCTCCGTGGACCTGCTGCTGATCGCCACCCCCGACGGCACCGAACCGAGCCTCGGCCTTCTCGCGGAACAGGCGTACCGCAGGGGCTGCTCCGTGGTGGCCGTCGCCCCCGCGGGCACTCCCCTCGCGGAGGCGGTCGCGGGCGCGCACGGCATGTTCATCCCGATGGCGACCGCCCCGTACGACCAGGGCGAGCCGGTCGCCGCGTCCTCCTCCGGCGTCTTCTGGGCCCTGCTCACCCCGCTGCTGGCCCTCCTGGACCGCGTCGGCCTGCTGACCGCCGGCCCCGACGCGCTGGAGAAGGTGGCCGACCGCCTCGATCACGTCGCCGAGCGCTGCGGCCCCGCCATCGCCACGTACGGCAACGCGGCCAAGACCCTCGCCGCGGAACTCGCCGACGCCCTCCCCGTCGTCTGGACGGAGGGCACCTCCGCGGGCCCGGCGGGCCGCCGCTTCGCCGCCGCCCTGGCCGAACTCGCCGGCCGCCCCGCCCTGGTGGCCGAACTCCCCGAGGCGCTCGCCGCCCACGAGGCCCTCCTCTCCGGCCCGCTGGCCGCCCGCGCCGACCCGGACGACTTCTTCCGTGACCGCGTCGAGGAGGCGCCCGCGCTGCACGCGCGCGTGGTGCTGCTCCGGGACCGTCCCCTCGGCGGCCTCACCGCGGCCCCCGCCGCCCGCGACCTGGCCCTCGGCCACGACACCCCGATCAGCGAACTCGAACCGGAGGAGGGCGGCGAACTGGAGACCCTCGCCGACCTGATCGCCGTCACCGATTTCGCCGCCGTTTACCTGGCGCTCGCCGCCGGCGCCTGAGCTGACCCCAGGCAACCGCCCGCAGCGCCGCACGGAGACAGAGAAGACACATGGACCGCCTCGACAACACCGTCCGCCCCTACGCCTGGGGCTCGACCACCGCCATTCCGCGGCTGCTGGGCACCGAGCCCACCGGCGAACCGCAGGCCGAGATGTGGATGGGCGCCCACCCCGGCGCCCCCTCGCGCACCCCGCGCGGCACGCTGGTGGAGCTCATCGCCGCCGATCCGGAGCGCGAACTGGGCGCCGAAGCGGTGGCGAAGTTCGGCCCCCGCCTGCCCTTCCTGCTCAAGGTCCTCGCCGCGGGCGCCCCCCTCTCCCTCCAGGTCCACCCCGACCTGGCCCAGGCGCGCGAGGGCTACGCCGAGGAGGAGCGCCGGGGCGTCCCCGTGGACGCCCCCGACCGCAACTACAAGGACGCCAACCACAAGCCCGAACTCATCTGCGCCCTCACCGAGTTCGACGGCCTGTGCGGCTTCCGCGCTCCCGCCGAGGCGGCCGGCCTGCTCGACGGCCTGGGCGTCGACTCCCTCAAGCCGTACGTCGATCTGCTGCGCGCCCAGCCCGAGGACGCCGCGCTGCGCGAGGTCCTCACGGCGATCCTCACCGCGGACCCCGAGCAGATGGCCGACACCGTCACCGAGGCGACCGCCGCCTGCGCCCGCCTCGGCGGCCCGTACACCCCGTACGCCGACATGGCCCGCGACTACCCCGGCGACCCCGGCGTGATCGCGGCCATGCTGCTGAACCACGTCCGGCTCCAGCCGGGAGAGGCCCTGTTCCTCGGCGCGGGCATCCCGCACGCCTACCTGGACGGTCTCGGCGTCGAGATCATGGCCAACTCCGACAACGTCCTGCGCTGCGGCCTGACCCCCAAGCACATCGACGTCCCCGAACTCCTGCGCGTGGTCCGCTTCGAGGCCAGCGACCCCGGCGTCCTGCGCCCCGAGGCGTCCCCGGACGGCGAGGAGGTCTACGAGACCCCCATCGACGAATTCCGGCTCTCCCGCTGGGTCCTGCCCGGCGAGACCACCCGCGACCTGACCCTCCCGACCCCGCAGATCCTGCTGTGCACGGCCGGTTCGGTCCGCGTCGGCGAGCACGGACTGCTCCCCGGCCGGTCCGTCTTCGTCCCGGCGGGCGAGAAGGCCGAGGCGTCCGGCGAGGGCACGTTGTTCCGCGCCACTGTGATCGTATGACCGCCCCTGTGGATACCTGACGCGCCGCACGCCGGTGGGACTGCAACAATGGCCCACCGGCAAAGCACGTGCAAAGAAGCGACCCGTGGGGGCACAAGAGCCGTGCGGGGGTGCCGAGCAGGCGACAAGGGCGAAGGGAAAACGCGAACTCATGAGCGCGTCAGGCGGTACCAGGGCGATCGTGGCGGCACTCGGCGCCAATCTGGCGATCGCGGCATCGAAGTTCGTGGCGTTCGCGTTCAGCGGCTCCTCGTCGATGCTCGCCGAGGGCGTCCACTCGGTCGCCGACTCCGGCAACCAGTTCCTGCTGCTCATCGGCGGCAAGAAGGCCCAGCGCGAGGCGACCCCGCAGCACCCCTTCGGCTACGGCCGCGAGCGGTACATCTACGCCTTCCTGGTCTCCATCGTCCTCTTCTCCCTCGGCGGCATGTTCGCCATCTACGAGGGCTACGAGAAGATCAGCCACCCCCACCCGGTGGAGCACTGGTACTGGCCGGTGGGCGTCCTCGTCTTCGCCATCATCGCGGAGGGCTTCTCCTTCCGTACGGCCATCAAGGAGTCCAACGAGCTGCGGGGCAAGCTCTCCTGGGCACAGTTCATCCGCCGCGCCAAGGCGCCCGAGCTGCCCGTCGTCCTGCTGGAGGACTTCGGCGCGCTCATCGGTCTGGTCCTCGCCCTCGGCGGCGTCGGCATCGCCCTGCTCACCGGCAACGGCGTCTGGGACGGCATCGGCACCGTCTGCATCGGTGTCCTGCTCGTCGTGATCGCCCTCGTCCTCGCCTCCGAGACCAAGTCCCTGCTGCTCGGCGAGGCCGCCGGCCTGGAGGACGTCAAGAAGATCGAGGCCGCCATCGTCGACGGCGACACCGTCACCGGCGTCATCCACATGCGCACCCTCCACCTCGGCCCCGAGGAACTCCTCGTCGCCGCCAAGATCGCCGTCCAGCACGACGACTCGGCCGCCGAGGTCGCCCACGCGATCAACGCCGCCGAGGCCCGCATCCGCGAGGCCGTCCCGATCGCCCGCGTCATCTACCTGGAGCCGGACATCTACAGCGCCGCCGAGGCCGCCAAGGGCCCGGACCCGCTCGCCACGCCGGGCGGCCCGAACCCCCACCCGGCCGGCCACTGAGCCCCTGGTCGCTCCACCGAGGCCCCCGCCGCACCCCGGTCCCCACCGGCCGCGCCGGGGGCCTCGGCACACCCGGGCACCGGGCCCCGTACCCACCCGTTCGCGCCACATCCGTCACCTGGACGGCACGCGGTGTCCGAACGCGGACTGGGGCGCGCCCCGCCCTCCGGTGTAGCTTGGGACGGAGCCAGACGTCGCTGCTGATGGCGGTCGGGCGGTCCCGGAGCGGACCGGCCGAGGGAGAGAGGGCCTCCGACGGACTGCGCTGCGCGTACGCGGGCATGCCTGTGTCCTCTTCTCGGGGCACCCCTGTGTCCGTCGCCGTGCAGACCAGCCGTACCCACCTCGCCCCGACTTCGAGGAGCAGCCCGCCATGACCACTGTCGACAACCGACAGGACTTCAAGGTCGCCGACCTCTCCCTGGCCGAGTTCGGCCGCAAGGAGATCACCCTCGCCGAGCACGAGATGCCCGGCCTGATGTCGATCCGCAAGGAGTACGCCGAGGCGCAGCCCCTGGCCGGCGCCCGCATCACCGGCTCCCTGCACATGACCGTGCAGACCGCCGTGCTCATCGAGACCCTCGTCGCCCTCGGCGCCGACGTCCGCTGGGCCTCCTGCAACATCTTCTCCACCCAGGACCACGCGGCCGCCGCCATCGCCGTCGGCCCGAACGGCACCCCGGACAACCCGCAGGGCGTCCCCGTCTTCGCCTGGAAGGGCGAGACCCTGGACGAGTACTGGTGGTGCACCGAGCAGGCGCTGACCTGGCCGAACAGCCCCACCGGCGGCCCGAACATGATCCTGGACGACGGCGGCGACGCCACCCTCCTCGTCCACAAGGGCGTCGAGTACGAGAAGGACGGCAAGGTCCCCTCGCCCGACACCGCCGAGTCCGACGAGCACCGCGTCATCCTCGAGCTGCTCAACCGCACCATCACCGACGGCTCCCAGAAGTGGACCCAGCTCGCTTCCGAGATCCGCGGTGTCACCGAGGAGACCACCACCGGCGTCCACCGCCTGTACGAGATGCAGCGCGACGGCGTCCTGCTCTTCCCGGCGATCAACGTGAACGACGCCGTCACCAAGTCGAAGTTCGACAACAAGTACGGCTGCCGCCACTCCCTGGTCGACGGCATCAACCGCGCCACCGACGTCCTCATCGGCGGCAAGACCGCCGTCGTCTGCGGCTACGGCGACGTCGGCAAGGGCTGCGCCGAGTCCCTCCGCGGCCAGGGCGCCCGCGTGATCGTCACCGAGATCGACCCGATCTGCGCGCTCCAGGCGGCCATGGACGGCTACCAGGTCACCACGCTGGACGAGGTCGTCGACAAGGCCGACATCTTCGTCACCACGACCGGCAACAAGGACATCATCATGGCCGGCGACATGGCCAAGATGAAGCACCAGGCCATCGTCGGCAACATCGGCCACTTCGACAACGAGATCGACATGGCCGGCCTCGCCAAGATCCCCGGCATCGTCAAGGACGAGGTGAAGCCGCAGGTCCACACCTGGACCTTCCCCGACGGCAAGAAGATCATCGTCCTGTCCGAGGGCCGCCTGCTGAACCTGGGCAACGCCACCGGCCACCCCTCGTTCGTGATGTCCAACTCCTTCGCGGACCAGACCCTGGCCCAGATCGAGCTGTTCACCAAGCCCGACGAGTACCCGACCGGCGTCTACGTGCTCCCCAAGCACCTGGACGAGAAGGTCGCCCGCCTCCACCTGGACTCGCTGGGCGTCAAGCTCACCCAGCTCCGCCCGGAGCAGGCCGCGTACATCGGCGTCGAGGTCGACGGTCCCTTCAAGTCGGACCACTACCGCTACTGAGCCGCCGCTCCCGCACCACCCAGGCAGGCCCCCGCACCCCCGTGCCGGGGGCCTGCCCCTTTGCGCCGGACCAAGCGGCCCCGGACCGTCAGCCCGCCAGACCCCAGGACCTCCCATGCCGCGCGGCCGATATTCGCTCCACGATCCGCACGATCACACCCCCCTCGCAGAAGAACACTTCCAGTGCGCCCCCGGCCCCTCCGGCTGGCGCTACGTCTCCCAGCTCACCGCTCCCGACGGAGCCCACCGGGGCTCGGTCGACCTCGCCCTGGACGACCTCGGCCGCCCCATCCGCCTCGAACTCCACGCCGGCGGCTGGCAGGTGCGCGGCGCCGCTCTCGACGGCGTCACCTGGGTCCGTACCGACCCGGCCGGGCTGGAGGCGACGGAGGGCAATGTGCCCGCCCACGCCTTCACCGGCACGTCCCCGGCGTTCCTCGTCGCCACCGCACGTCTCCTGCGCCTCACCCCCTCCTCTTCCGCGACCCGCGTACGCCTCGTCGCCCTCACCGACCCGGTACTCGCCCCTCGCACCGTGGACCAGTCCTGGGCACTGATCGACAGAGAAGCACACGCCACTGACAACGGCCCCCTGATCGTGGACGAATACCAGGTCACAGCCCTGGACACGGGGGAAAGGCACTCCGTGCACATCGCCGGAGACGTCGTCCTCGCGGCCCCAGGCATTGAGCTGGAGGACCTCCAGACCCCACCGTCGACGTTCCCCGTGACCGGCCCGGCCGACTAGGCGGGCGGCGCGAACCCCGTCGACCGGCTCTGCGGGCGATCCGGCGCCTTCTCGCTGTGCTCCGGCGCCTTCTGGAGCACCGGCGCGACGGCCGGGGGAGACACGGGAGTCACCGCCTGCTGCCCACCGCTCTCGTACCGGGGCCGCTGCCGCGCCTGCCGCGCCTGCCGCTCATGCACCACCGCCGCCAGAAATGCGGCGGGCTGCCCCTGGAGATCCGGCGGCACAGCGGCCCCCGTCCGCGCGGCCACATCGGCGGCCAGCCGCGACGCCATCGACCAGGAGACCTGCGGCTGAAGCTGGTGCATCCGCGTCAGGTACTGCCGCACGGCCAGCCAGAGCCCGTCGGGCACCGCCGACAGATCCAGCTCCGTGAACCGGCCCGCCAGCCCGGGCGGCGGAGGCGGCGCCACCCCGGCCCGCCCCACCGGAATCCGCTCCCGCACCACCAGCGTCCCCGCGAACACGTCCCCGAGCCGCCGCCCCCGCTCCGAGACCAGCGAGGCGATGCAGGCCACCACCCCGAACGTCATCAGGATCTCGATCATCCCGACGCCACCGCGCACCAGCGCGTGCCGGAACCGCACCGGCCCACCGTCGTCGCGCACCACCCGCAGCCCGAACGCCAGCTTCCCCAGCGACCGCCCATGACTCAGTGTCTCCACCGCGATCGGCCCGCCGACCAGCACCAGCAGAAAGGCCGCCACCGACAACGCGGCCTGCGCGGCATCGTCCAGCGAAGAGGTGGCCGCCACGAGCCCGATCACCACGGCGATGTAGACGAGCACGGCCACGATCAGATCGATCAGCACGGCCAACGCCCTGCTCGGCAGCTTCGCGGGCCGCAGCTCCAGCGCCACCGCCTCACCGGTCACCAGCTCACTCACGCCCGCCGTCCTTCCCTCGCCCACCCCTGTGACGCAAGTCTGCCAAGCTGAGGGCGCATCGCACCCCGGTAGGACAAGCTGACAGTGTTCCGTTGTCCGGTGGCGGCTGGCCACGACGAGTCGAGGAGCAGGCAGACCCGATGGACCTGGACGTCTTCGTCTCCGCACACCGGGCCGAGTGGGACCGCCTCGACGCCCTGATCCGCCGCCGACGCCGTCTCACCGGCGCGGAGGCCGACGAACTCGTCACCCTTTACCAGCGCACCGCGACGCACCTCTCCCTCATCCGCTCCAGCGTCCCGGACCCCCAGCTCACCGGCCGGCTCAGCCAGCTCGTGGCCCGCGCCCGCAGCGCCGTAACCGGCACCCGCCGTGCCTCCTGGCGCGACGTGACCCGCTTCCTGGGACGCGGCTTTCCCGCCGCGGTCTACCGCGCCCGCCACTGGTGGGTGCCGACCGCCCTCGTCTCCACCACCGTGGCGATCCTCCTCGGCTGGTGGATCGGCACCCACCCCGAGGTACAGGCGTCGATCGCGGCCCCCGGCCACCTCCGCGAACTGACCCGCCCGGGCGGTGGCTACGAGACCTATTACTCCAGCCATCCCGCCGCGTCCTTCGCGGCACAGGTGTGGACGAACAACGCCCAGGCGGCCGCGCTCTGCCTGGTCCTGGGCGTCTTCCTGGGCCTGCCGGTCCTCTGGATCCTGTTCGAGAACATGCTGAACCTGGGAGTCGGCTTCGGCCTGATGTCCTCCGCGGGGCGCCTCGACACCTTCCTCGGCCTCGTCCTCCCGCACGGCCTGCTCGAACTCACCGCGGTCTTCGTGGCCGCCGGCACGGGGCTACGCCTCGGCTGGACCGTGATCGACCCCGGCCCGCGCACCCGCCGCACCGCGCTCGCCGAAGAGGGCCGCGCCGCCGTGGGCATGGCCATCGGCCTCGCCCTGGTGCTGCTCGTGTCCGGCGCCATCGAGGGCTTCGTGACCCCGTCCGGCCTGCCCACCTGGGCCCGCATCACCATCGGCGTCCTGGCCGAGCTGGCCTTCCTCACCTACGTCTACGTCCTCGGTGGCCGGGCGGTACGGGAGGGGGAGACCGGTGATCTCCAGGAGGCCGAACGCAGCTCCACCGTCCCCACCGCAGCCTGATGTGCGTAGGACCCCGCCGAGCTGCTAGTCTCCTCATCGCCTCGCAAATCCTGTTGACACGGGTGGAGCGGGGAGGTAGAGTCGAACAGTTGCCTGGAGCTGGACAAGCTCGAGGTTGACTGTTAAGCTTTAGCTAGCTTCTCCAGAAAAATCGCTGAGTGCGACTTCCGAGAAGCCCCCCGATTAATCGGAAATGAAGCCGGTAAGACCGGCCGAAAACCTCTGATAGAGTCGGAACCGCCGGAAAGGGAAACACGGAAGCGGAAACGCCGAAGTGAAAACCTGGAAAGCAACCGAGGAAATCGGATCGGAAAAAGATCTGATAGAGTCGGAAACACCGAAGGGAAGCCCGGAGGAAAGCCCGAGAGGGTGAGTACAAAGGAAGCGACCGTTCCTTGAGAACTCAACAGCGTGCCAAAAATCAACGCCAGATATGTTGATAACCCCGTCTCCAGTCACTGACTGGGACGAGGTTCCTTTGAAAAAACACAGCGAGGACGCTGTGAACCATCGGACTATTCCTCCGATGGTTCCGCTCTCGTGTGTGTGCACCGGATTACCGGTAAACATTCACGGAGAGTTTGATCCTGGCTCAGGACGAACGCTGGCGGCGTGCTTAACACATGCAAGTCGAACGATGAACCACTTCGGTGGGGATTAGTGGCGAACGGGTGAGTAACACGTGGGCAATCTGCCCTTCACTCTGGGACAAGCCCTGGAAACGGGGTCTAATACCGGATAACACTGCGGATCGCATGGTCTGCGGTTAAAAGCTCCGGCGGTGAAGGATGAGCCCGCGGCCTATCAGCTTGTTGGTGAGGTAATGGCTCACCAAGGCGACGACGGGTAGCCGGCCTGAGAGGGCGACCGGCCACACTGGGACTGAGACACGGCCCAGACTCCTACGGGAGGCAGCAGTGGGGAATATTGCACAATGGGCGAAAGCCTGATGCAGCGACGCCGCGTGAGGGATGACGGCCTTCGGGTTGTAAACCTCTTTCAGCAGGGAAGAAGCGAAAGTGACGGTACCTGCAGAAGAAGCGCCGGCTAACTACGTGCCAGCAGCCGCGGTAATACGTAGGGCGCAAGCGTTGTCCGGAATTATTGGGCGTAAAGAGCTCGTAGGCGGCTTGTCACGTCGATTGTGAAAGCCCGAGGCTTAACCTCGGGTCTGCAGTCGATACGGGCTAGCTAGAGTGTGGTAGGGGAGATCGGAATTCCTGGTGTAGCGGTGAAATGCGCAGATATCAGGAGGAACACCGGTGGCGAAGGCGGATCTCTGGGCCATTACTGACGCTGAGGAGCGAAAGCGTGGGGAGCGAACAGGATTAGATACCCTGGTAGTCCACGCCGTAAACGGTGGGAACTAGGTGTTGGCGACATTCCACGTCGTCGGTGCCGCAGCTAACGCATTAAGTTCCCCGCCTGGGGAGTACGGCCGCAAGGCTAAAACTCAAAGGAATTGACGGGGGCCCGCACAAGCAGCGGAGCATGTGGCTTAATTCGACGCAACGCGAAGAACCTTACCAAGGCTTGACATACACCGGAAAGCATCAGAGATGGTGCCCCCCTTGTGGTCGGTGTACAGGTGGTGCATGGCTGTCGTCAGCTCGTGTCGTGAGATGTTGGGTTAAGTCCCGCAACGAGCGCAACCCTTGTTCTGTGTTGCCAGCATGCCCTTCGGGGTGATGGGGACTCACAGGAGACTGCCGGGGTCAACTCGGAGGAAGGTGGGGACGACGTCAAGTCATCATGCCCCTTATGTCTTGGGCTGCACACGTGCTACAATGGCAGGTACAATGAGCTGCGAAACCGTGAGGTAGAGCGAATCTCAAAAAGCCTGTCTCAGTTCGGATTGGGGTCTGCAACTCGACCCCATGAAGTCGGAGTTGCTAGTAATCGCAGATCAGCATTGCTGCGGTGAATACGTTCCCGGGCCTTGTACACACCGCCCGTCACGTCACGAAAGTCGGTAACACCCGAAGCCGGTGGCCCAACCCCTTGTGGGAGGGAGCTGTCGAAGGTGGGACTGGCGATTGGGACGAAGTCGTAACAAGGTAGCCGTACCGGAAGGTGCGGCTGGATCACCTCCTTTCTAAGGAGCACTTCTTACCGAGTTCGCTCGGTCAGAGGCCAGTACATCGGCGAATGTTCGATGCTGGTTGCTCATGGGTGGAACGTTGATTATTCGGCACACTCACTGCTTTTCTCCTAGTACTGCTTCGGCGTGGAACGGACGAGGGTGGGGAGAGTGTCGGGCACGCTGTTGGGTGTCTGAGGGAATGGTTTTCCTCAGTCGCCGGCCCCAGTGCACTCACTAGCTTGTCTGGTGGGGTGATGGGTGGCTGGTCGTTGTTTGAGAACTGCACAGTGGACGCGAGCATCTGTGGCCAAGTTTTTAAGGGCGCACGGTGGATGCCTTGGCACCAGGAACCGATGAAGGACGTGGGAGGCCACGATAGTCCCCGGGGAGCCGTCAACCAGGCTTTGATCCGGGGGTTTCCGAATGGGGAAACCCGGCAGTCGTCATGGGCTGTCACCCGCTGCTGAACACATAGGCAGTGTGGAGGGAACGAGGGGAAGTGAAACATCTCAGTACCCTCAGGAAGAGAAAACAACCGTGATTCCGGGAGTAGTGGCGAGCGAAACCGGATGAGGCCAAACCGTATACGTGTGAGACCCGGCAGGGGTTGCGTGTGCGGGGTTGTGGGATCTCTCTTCTGTCGTCTGCCGGCGACAGGACGAGTCAGAAACCGTTGATGTAGGCGAAGGACATGCGAAAGGTCCGGCGTAGAGGGTAAGACCCCCGTAGTCGAAACATCAGCGGCTCGTTTGAGAGACACCCAAGTAGCACGGGGCCCGAGAAATCCCGTGTGAATCTGGCGGGACCACCCGCTAAGCCTAAATATTCCCTGGTGACCGATAGCGGATAGTACCGTGAGGGAATGGTGAAAAGTACCGCGGGAGCGGAGTGAAATAGTACCTGAAACCGTGTGCCTACAAGCCGTGGGAGCGTCGCGCATTGAGTTTACTCAGTGCGTCGTGACTGCGTGCCTTTTGAAGAATGAGCCTGCGAGTTTGCGGTGTGTTGCGAGGTTAACCCGTGTGGGGAAGCCGTAGCGAAAGCGAGTCCGAATAGGGCGATTCAGTAGCGCGCTCAAGACCCGAAGCGGAGTGATCTAGCCATGGGCAGGTTGAAGCGGAGGTAAGACTTCGTGGAGGACCGAACCCACCAGGGTTGAAAACCTGGGGGATGACCTGTGGTTAGGGGTGAAAGGCCAATCAAACTCCGTGATAGCTGGTTCTCCCCGAAATGCATTTAGGTGCAGCGTCGTGTGTTTCTTGCCGGAGGTAGAGCACTGGATAGGCGATGGGCCCTACCGGGTTACTGACCTTAGCCAAACTCCGAATGCCGGTAAGTGAGAGCACGGCAGTGAGACTGTGGGGGATAAGCTCCATGGTCGAGAGGGAAACAGCCCAGAGCATCGACTAAGGCCCCTAAGCGTACGCTAAGTGGGAAAGGATGTGGAGTCGCAGAGACAACCAGGAGGTTGGCTTAGAAGCAGCCACCCTTGAAAGAGTGCGTAATAGCTCACTGGTCTAGTGATTCCGCGCCGACAATGTAGCGGGGCTCAAGCGTACCGCCGAAGTCGTGTCATTGCAGCGTATAGCCCCAACGGGTGCTGTGATGGGTAGGGGAGCGTCGTGTGCCGGGTGAAGCAGCCGCGGAAGCGAGTTGTGGACGGTTCACGAGTGAGAATGCAGGCATGAGTAGCGATACAAACGTGAGAAACGTTTGCGCCGATTGACTAAGGGTTCCTGGGTCAAGCTGATCTGCCCAGGGTAAGTCGGGACCTAAGGCGAGGCCGACAGGCGTAGTCGATGGATAACCGGTTGATATTCCGGTACCCGCTGTGAAGCGTCAAACATCGAGCATCGTGATGCTAAGGCCGTGAAGCCGTTCCGGACCCTTCGGGGAATGGAAAGTGGTGGAGCCGCCGGCCCAAGCGGTTAGTAGGTGAGTGATGGGGTGACGCAGGAAGGTAGTCCAGCCCAGGCGGTGGTTGTCCTGGGGTAAGGGTGTAGGACGCAAGGTAGGCAAATCCGCCTTGCACATAGTCTGAGACCTGATGCCGAGCCGATTGTGGTGAAGTGGATGATCCTATGCTGTCGAGAAAAGCCTCTAGCGAGTTTCATGGCGGCCCGTACCCTAAACCGACTCAGGTGGTCAGGTAGAGAATACCGAGGCGTTCGGGTGAACTATGGTTAAGGAACTCGGCAAAATGCCCCCGTAACTTCGGGAGAAGGGGGGCCATCACTGGTGATCCGTTTTACACGGTGAGCTGGGGGTGGCCGCAGAGACCAGCGAGAAGCGACTGTTTACTAAAAACACAGGTCCGTGCGAAGCCGTAAGGCGATGTATACGGACTGACGCCTGCCCGGTGCTGGAACGTTAAGGGGACCGGTTAGTCACAATTCGTTGTGGCGAAGCTGAGAACTTAAGCGCCAGTAAACGGCGGTGGTAACTATAACCATCCTAAGGTAGCGAAATTCCTTGTCGGGTAAGTTCCGACCTGCACGAATGGCGTAACGACTTCTCGACTGTCTCAACCATAGGCCCGGTGAAATTGCACTACGAGTAAAGATGCTCGTTTCGCGCAGCAGGACGGAAAGACCCCGGGACCTTTACTACAGTTTGATATTGGTGTTCGGTTCGGCTTGTGTAGGATAGCTGGGAGACTGTGAAGCATGCACGCCAGTGTGTGTGGAGTCGTCGTTGAAATACCAGTCTGGTCGTGCTGGATGTCTAACCTGGGTCCGTGATCCGGATCAGGGACAGTGTCTGATGGGTAGTTTAACTGGGGCGGTTGCCTCCTAAAGAGTAACGGAGGCGCCCAAAGGTTCCCTCAGCCTGGTTGGCAATCAGGTGTTGAGTGTAAGTGCACAAGGGAGCTTGACTGTGAGACCGACGGGTCGAGCAGGGACGAAAGTCGGGACTAGTGATCCGGCGGTGGCTTGTGGAAGCGCCGTCGCTCAACGGATAAAAGGTACCCCGGGGATAACAGGCTGATCTTCCCCAAGAGTCCATATCGACGGGATGGTTTGGCACCTCGATGTCGGCTCGTCGCATCCTGGGGCTGGAGTCGGTCCCAAGGGTTGGGCTGTTCGCCCATTAAAGCGGTACGCGAGCTGGGTTTAGAACGTCGTGAGACAGTTCGGTCCCTATCCGCTGTGCGCGTAGGAATATTGAGAAGGGCTGTCCCTAGTACGAGAGGACCGGGACGGACGAACCTCTGGTGTGCCAGTTGTCCTGCCAAGGGCATGGCTGGTTGGCTACGTTCGGGAGGGATAACCGCTGAAAGCATCTAAGCGGGAAGCCTGCTTCGAGATGAGTATTCCCACCTCCTTGAGAGGGTAAGGCTCCCAGTAGACGACTGGGTTGATAGGCCAGATATGGAAGCCTGGTAACGGGTGGAGTTGACTGGTACTAATAGGCCGAGGGCTTGTCCTCAGTTGCTCGCGTCCACTGTGTTGGTTCTGAAACCACGAACAGCCTCATGTGCCACACATGACGGTTTGAAAGTTTCATAGTGTTTCGGTGGTCATAGCGTGAGGGAAACGCCCGGTTACATTCCGAACCCGGAAGCTAAGCCTCACAGCGCCGATGGTACTGCAGGGGGGACCCTGTGGGAGAGTAGGACGCCGCCGAACTAATTTTATGGGAAACCCCCGCACCTTTTGGTGCGGGGGTTTTCTGCGTTCCGGGCCCATTTTCCCTCCCAAGAGAGAATGAGCGCGAATCGTCTCAGAGGCGGCCTGCCGCTTTCAGCGCCAGATAAGCGTCTGCCAATGCGGGAGCCAGTTCCTCCGGCGTCGCGTCCACCACCGTCACCCCATGGCGACGAAGCTGCTCGGCAGTGCGCAGCCGTTCGTGCTGAGCCTGTGCCGCCGCCGCTGCCTCGTACACCGCGTCGATGTCTCCTCTGTCCTGAGCCATGCGCGCGATGTGCGGGTCGGCCACGGAGGCCACGAGGACCGTGTGGCGTTGAGTGAGCTGGGGGAGCACCGGCAGCAGGCCCTCTTCCACGGGGGCCGCGTCGAGCGATGTCAGCAGGACGATCAGCGAGCGGCGCGGTGCCGTACGCAAGGCGGCTGCCGTGAGGCCGCGGGCGTCGGTCTCGACCAGTTCCGGTTCCAGCGTGGCCATCGCGGTGACGAGGGACGGCAGGAGCTGGCCGGCGGACTTGCCCTGGACCAGGGCGCGTACCTGTCGGTCGTAGGCGAGCAGGTCCACGCGATCGCCTGCGCGGGAGGCGAGGGCCGCCAGGAGGAGGGCCGCGTCCATAGCGGCATCCAGTCGAGGTACGTCGTCCACGCGGCCGGCCGAGGTACGGCCGGTGTCGAGGACCAGCAGGATGCGCCGGTCGCGCTCCGGACGCCAGGTGCGCACGGCGACGGCGGACTGGCGGGCGGTGGCTCGCCAGTCGATGGAGCGGGTGTCGTCGCCGGAGACGTACTCGCGGAGGCTGTCGAACTCGGTGCCCTCACCGCGTGTCAGGACGCTTGTCCTACCGTCTAGTTCACGCAATCGAGCGAGTTTCGACGGGAGATGCTTTCGGCTGGTGAAAGGGGGCAAAACCCGTAGTGACCAGGGCACTCGGTGGGTGCCCTGACGGGAGAACAGCCCGAGGGGGCCGTTGGAGCGGATCGTGACGCGGTCGGCTTGGCGGTCACCACGGCGGGTGGGGCTCAACCGGCTTGTCACACGGCGTCGTTCGCCGGCCGGGATGTCCAGGCGGTGCCGGGAGCCTTCGACCTCGGTGCCCGGTTCCCAACTACTGGGCGGACACGCGTCCCGCAGCCGTCCCCGCAACGGGCGGCGGGACGGGTTGGTGACGGTCAAGGTGATGTCGGCGGTTTCGCCGAGACGAGTGGAGGTGTCGCCGGAGCGAGTGAGGACCAGGCGCCGTACGGGCGCCGCGAGCGCGAAGTCACAGGCGCAGGCCAGGGCCAGGGAGCCGTTGACCGCGAGGATGCCCGTCCAACTGGGCTCCAGCAGGCCGACGGGGAGGGAGCCGAGGGCCGCGACGAGGGCGGCACGTCCGGTGAGCGGCATCAGCGGGGTACCGGGACCTGGGCGAGGACCGAGTTGATGACCGAGTCGGGGGTCACGCCCTCCATCTCCGCCTCCGGGCGCAGTTGGACCCGATGCCGGAGTGCGGGCAGGGCCAGGGCCTTCACGTCGTCGGGGGTGACGTAGTCACGGCCCGTCAGCCAGGCCCAGGCGCGGGCTGCGGCGAGCAGGGCGGTGGCGCCTCGGGGGGAGACGCCCAGGGTGAGTGAGGGGGACTGACGGGTGGCGCGGCAGATGTCCACGACGTAGGCCGTGATCTCGGCGGAGACGGTCGTCTCGGCCACGGCGGCGCGGGCGGCTTCGAGGTCGGCCGGGCCGGCGACGGGGCGTACGCCCGCTGCGTGCAGGTCGCGGGGGTCGAAGCCCGACGCGTGGCGGGTCAGGACGGCGATCTCGTCCTCGCGGGAAGGCAGCGGGATCGTCAGCTTGAGCAGGAAGCGGTCCAGTTGGGCCTCGGGGAGGGGATAGGTGCCCTCGTACTCGACCGGGTTCTGGGTGGCCGCGACCAGGAACGGCTCGGGGAGGGGGCGCGGGGTGCCGTCGACCGTGACCTGTCGTTCCTCCATGGCTTCGAGGAGGGAGGACTGGGTCTTGGGCGGGGTGCGGTTGATCTCGTCCGCGAGGAGGAGGTTGGTGAAGACAGGGCCGGGCTGGAAGGAGAACTCGGCGGTGCGGGTGTCGTAGACGAGAGAGCCGGTGACGTCGCTCGGCATGAGGTCGGGCGTGAACTGGACACGCTTGGTGTCGAGTTCGAGTGCCGATGCCAGGGCGCGGACCAGGAGGGTCTTGGCGACGCCGGGGACGCCTTCGAGGAGGACGTGGCCCCGGCACAGGAGGGCGACGACGAGTCCGGTGACGGCGGGGTCTTGGCCGACCACGGCTTTGGCGATCTCGGTGCGCAGGGTCTCCAGTGAGGCACGGGCGGCGGCCGCGTCCTCGGTGTTCCCGGCGCTGTCAGTGGTCGGGGCCATCATGAACGGCGTACCTCTCTTTCGAGGGCGTCGAGTCGGTCGGTGAGTGCGATGAGGGCCGCGTCGTCGCGGGCCGGCGCTCCGAAGAGGAGGGAGTGCAGGCCCTGTTCGCCGCTGTCGGGGAGACACGCGGACAGGGCGGGGAGCAGGGCTTCCGGGGTGTGCGCCTGGGGAGCGGGGACGCCGACGAGCGGGGTCAGGCGGGTGCGGGCCATGGAGCGCAGGGCGGCGGAGGCGCGGTCGCGGGCGTCGGCCTTGCGGTAGAGACGGGCGCGGCCCTCGGTCGTCTCGGAGGCGCGGATGACGACGGGCAGCTTCTCGGGGACGAGGGGGCCGAAGCGGCGGCCGCGCCAGAAGGCGGCGAGGACTGCTGCGACGAACAGTTGAAGGGTGCCCCAGAGCCAGCCTGGGGGGAGCAGGTCGAAGAAGCTCTTGCGGCCGTCGGTTTCGGCGGCGGAGGAGTCGGCGAGCGAGGGGAGGTACCAGACCAGATGAGGCCGGGAGCCGAGGAGTTGCAGGGCGAGCGAGGCGTTGCCCTGCTTGTCGAGACGGTTGTTGAGGAGGATGTCGGGCGCGCCGAGGAGGACGGTGTCGCCGGTGCCCGAGGCCGCCGGGACGCGGAGCAGGGTGGCGCGGCGTTCGCTGGGGTAGCAGGCGTCGGCGTCGCTGACGGTGGTGCGGTAGCGGATGCCGCCGGTCTCGGCGCTTCCTGCCCGTCGGGCCTCGGGGAGGGTGCAGTCGGGGTCGAGTGTGGTCTCGACGGTCGTGACGGGGCTCGCGGTGACGTCGGGGGCGAGGCGGCCGACGGACCAGTCGCCCGGGGCGACGAGCACGGTGCGGCCGCCGGAGGATGCCGTGGTCTTGGCGAGCCGGGTCTGCTGGCGGTGGCTCAGCAGGTCGGGTACGGCGACCAGGAGGGTGGTGTCCGGGCCTGCGGCCCTGCGTGCGGCGTCGAGGGTGGTGACCACGCGCGTGGTGACCCCTCGGTCGGCGAGGAGTTCGGCGACGGCCCGGCTGCCGCGGGGGTCGGCCGAGCGGGGGTCCAGGTCGCCGTGCTTGGTCTGGGAGCGGACCACGGCGATGGCGACGGCACCGACCAGCAGCAGGACGACGGCGAGGGCGATCCCCCGGTTGCGGGTCCAGATCTGGCGGGCGGTGAGGGAAGACGAGGTGGTCATCCGGTCTTCCCGTCAGGGGCGGCGCTGTTCACCAGGGTGGGGCGGGCGCGTTCGAGGGCGCTGTCGAGTTGGGCGACGCGTTGGTACGTCTGCTGGTCGGCGATGCGGCCGCCGTATGTGACGTCGTCGAAGTGGCGGGCGGCGGCGTGGAGTTCGTCCGCGTGTGCGGGGAGGGTGCGGCCGGCCTCGGCGGCGGCTTCGTCGGCGGTGCGACCGGGGCGGACGTCGAGCAGGGCGCGTTCCTCCAGCGCGCGGACGATGGCCCGCATGCGCTCCTGGACCGCCTGGTTCCAGTGGCTCTGGGCGGCGTGCGCGTCGGCGGCGGCTCGGTGTTCGGCGGCGCTGCGCGGGCGTTCGTCGAACAGAGGGGCGGCCGCGACGGGACTGCGGCGCGGGGTGCCCAGCCGCCACCACAGGGCGGCCAGGACGGCGATGACGCACAGGACCACGACGAGGAGGCCGAGCGAGCCGCCCGGCGTCGCCGAGGCGGCCTTGGCGAGGAGTCTGCCGAGCCAGTCCCAGAAGGCGTTCAGGGCGCGCTGGAGCAGGCTGGGGTCGTTCTCGTGGTACATCCGCTTGGCCAGCTCGCGGCGGGCCGCCTCGCGGGCGGGATCGCGCGGGACGGTCACGGGCGGCTCGTCGCCGGAGCTGCCCAGCGCGAAAGTGGCCAGGCGGGCGGCGCCGGGCATGGCCGACGCCGCCGTGAGAACTCCCCCCGTCATGCTCACCGCATCAGCTCCCCGGCACCGGCCCGGGCGTGGCGCCGGGGGTGTACCCCTGGACGCCGGCGGCGCGGGCCAGTTCGAGGTCGAGGGCCTCGCGGCGGATGCGCTGGTCGATGTAGAGGAGCACGGTGACCCCGGCCTTGACCGGCAGGGTGAGCGTGCCGCCGATCACCGAACCGATGCCGGTGATGAGCAGGAACGACCAGCCGGCCGGCTGGGTGCCGGTGCCCATCAGGGAGGTCATGTTCTCGCCGTTGACGGCGAACGCGATGACGGTGAAGGGGATCACCGCGATCCAGGAGACCATGTTGGCGATGAGCCCGGCGAGGAACTGCACGCCGAGGACGCGCCACCAGGAGCCCTGGACCAGCTTGGCCGACCGGCTCAGCGACTTCCACACGCCCTGTCGCTCCAGCATCAACGCGGGCGAGGCGAGGGAGAAGCGGACGGTCAGCCAGATCATGACGACGACGGCCGCCAGGATGCCCAGGACGAGCAGGATGACGGCAGGTGCGTCGAAGCCCGCGACGAGCCCGACGACGAGGCCCGGCAGCATGCCGACGACCAGGACGCCGCCGGTGATGAGGGCCAGCAGCATGAGGAGGCCGAGCAGCTTGAGGAGCTGGCCGCGGGACTCGCGCCACGCCTCGCCGATGCCGATCGGCTTGCCGAGGACGGCGCGGCTGGTCACGGTCGTCAGCAGCGCGGTGGCAACGATGGTGCCGACCACGGAGACCACGCCGACGAGCAGCGCACCGGCCGTGATCGAGCCGAGGGAGCGCAGCGCCTCGGTCGGGGTGACATCGGGGTCGCTGAGCGTGCTGGTCGTGTCCTTCAGCAGGACGCCCTGGAGAAGGAGCGCGCAGAGCTCGGTGAGGACCGCCACCGTCAGCGAGATGCCGAGGACGGTGCGCCAGTAGGCGCGCATGGTGGAGATGGCGCCGTCGAGTATCTCGCCGATGCTGAGCGGGCGGAGCGGGATGACACCGGGCTTCGCGGCGGGCGGGGGACCGCCCCAGCCGTTGCCCCAGGCGGCAGGGCCGCCCCACCCGGCGGGCGGCTGGCCACCCCAGCCCGCGCCCGGTGGTGGCGGCGGGGGTGCCTGGCCCGGTGCGGGCGCGCCGGTGGGCGCCGACCACTGTCCGGGGGGCGGCTGACCCTCAGCCCACTTCGCCTCCGGGCCCTTCGCGTCCGGGCTCTGCGGAGCGTCGCCCGGCTGCGCTGCCGGTTCGGCGGGCGCGGGCTTGTCGGTGGGCGTGGGCTCGGCGGCGCCGGCCGCGCCGGTCTGCCGTTCCTCGGACGACGGGTCGGGTCCGGGCGAGGCCCAGCCCGGCGTGTCACTCATCGAAGCTCCTTCACGGTGCCCGTCCGCGGTCGCGGCGGCAGGTTGGCAGCCATCGTGCCATGGCCAGGTCACGGTGTGACCTGCTGCGGTGGGCCCCGTACTCCATCAATTCTCCGCCGGATACGGGGCAGACTCACCGCATGGCTGATCAGCAGGCGCGACCCGGTGAGGACAAGCGGCCGAGCGAGATACCGGTCATCCGATGGGAGGAACCACCCGAAGGGCCCGTACTGATCCTTCTCGACCAGACGAGGCTTCCGTCCGAGGAGGTCGAGCTGGTGTGCACGGACGCGTCCGCGCTGGTGGAGGCGATCCGTTCGCTCGCGGTGCGCGGGGCACCGGTGCTGGGCATCGCGGGCGCGTACGGCGTCGCGCTGGCCGCCGCGCGCGGCTTCGACGTGGACGAGGCCGCCGAGGCGCTGGAGAGTGCCCGGCCGACCGCGGTGAACCTGTCCGTCGGTGTGCACCGGGCCCTGGCCGCGTACCGGGACGCGCTGACCGCCACCGGCGACCCGACGGCGGCGGCGACGGCGGCGCTCGCCGCGGCGCAGGCGCTGCACCGGGAGGACGCGGAGGCGAGCGCGCGGATGGCCGCGCACGGTCTGACGCTGCTGGACGAGCTGATGCCGGGCGGCGGCCACCGGGTCCTGACCCACTGCAACACCGGTGCGCTCGTGTCGGGCGGTGAGGGCACGGCGTTCGCGGTGGCGTTGGCCGCGCACCGGGTGGGGCGGCTGCGGCGGCTCTGGGTGGACGAGACGCGCCCCCTGTTGCAGGGGGCGCGGCTGACGGCGTGGGAGGCGGCGCGCAGCGGGATGGCGTACACGCTGCTCACGGACAGCGCGGCCGGGTCGCTGTTCGCGGCCGGGGAGGTGGACGCGGTGCTGGTCGGCGCGGACCGGATCGCGGCCGACGGCTCCGTGGCGAACAAGGTCGGCAGCTATCCGCTGGCGGTGCTGGCGCGCTACCACCACGTGCCGTTCATCGTGGTGGCGCCGGTGACCACAGTGGACCCGGACACGCCGGACGGTGCGTCCATCGAGGTCGAGCAGCGGCCGGGCTTCGAGGTGACCGAGATCCTCACGCCCCAGGCGTCCGCGGTGGGCGGAGGCGGCGGGGTGCCGTTGGCGCCGCTGGGCACGCAGGCGTACAACCCGGCGTTCGACGTGACACCGCCCGAACTGGTGACGGCGATCGTCACCGAGGAGGGCACGGTCTCTCCGGTGACCCCGGAGGCGCTGGCCGCGCTGTGCGCGAGGGCCCGGGCCACGCCGACCGCCTGAGACCCGCACCGGCTGCCGGAGCCGCCTGCCCGATCGGCCCCGGCAGCCGCCCCTGTGCGACGGGGGCAGACAGTGACCGCTCGGTACGACTATCGTCACAGGCCAGTGACGTGCCTCACCTGCGGCTCTGTCGTCGTTATGAGAATGGGATGATGTCGTTTATGAAGGGACGAGTCCTTGTCGTCGACGACGACACCGCACTGGCCGAGATGCTCGGCATCGTGCTGCGTGGTGAAGGTTTTGAGCCGTCTTTCGTAGCCGACGGGGACAAGGCGCTGGCCGCTTTCCGGGAGTCCAAGCCCGATCTGGTGCTGCTGGACCTGATGCTGCCCGGCAGGGACGGCATCGAGGTGTGCCGCCTGATCCGGGCGGAGTCCGGCGTGCCGATCGTGATGCTCACCGCCAAGAGCGACACCGTCGATGTCGTCGTGGGCCTGGAGTCGGGCGCGGACGACTACATCGTGAAGCCGTTCAAGCCGAAGGAGCTGGTGGCCCGTATCCGGGCGCGGCTGCGGAGGTCGGAGGAGCCGGCGCCGGAGCAGCTCACCATCGGTGACCTGGTGATCGACGTGGCCGGGCACTCCGTGAAGCGGAACGGGCAGTCGATCGCGCTGACCCCGCTGGAGTTCGACCTGCTCGTCGCGCTCGCGCGCAAGCCGTGGCAGGTGTTCACCCGTGAGGTGCTGCTGGAGCAGGTCTGGGGCTACCGGCACGCCGCCGACACCCGCCTGGTCAACGTGCATGTGCAGCGGCTGCGTTCCAAGGTCGAGAAGGACCCGGAGCGGCCGGAGATCGTGGTGACCGTCCGAGGTGTCGGCTACAAGGCCGGACCGAGCTGACATGTCCGGGGACAGCGCCGCTTCGGCTCCCGGCCGGCCCGGCGCCGGTCCGGGACGCGCGTCCGGCCGCGGTGCGGGGAATCCGCGCCGGGGCCGCCTCTTCACCGCCGCCCTGCTGAGCGGCGGTGTCCAGGGCAGTCCGGTCGTCCGGCTGTTCATCCGCTGGGTGCGCCGTCCGCTGCTGCCCGTCATGCGGCTGTGGCGGCGCAACATCCAGCTGCGGGTCGTCGCCACCACCCTGCTGATGTCGCTCGGCGTCGTGCTGCTGCTCGGCTTCGTCGTCATCGGCCAGGTGCGCAACGGCCTGCTGGACGCGAAGGTCAAGGCGTCGCAGAGCCAGGCCACCGGCGGTTTCGCCGTGGCCCGGCAGAGCGCCGACGAGACCGCGGCCGCCACCCACGGCACCACGGGCGGCAACGGCACCGACGGCCAGCAGTCCCAGAACGTCATCCAGTGGATGAGCGACCTCGTGGAGTCGCTGTCCAGCGGCGGTTCGGGCGCCTTCGACGTGGTCACGCTGCCCGTCGGCGACGACAGCGGCGGTGGCCGCAGCCCGCGTGGTTCCGGGTACGTCAGCCCGGCCGAGAGCGTGCCCGCCAGCCTGCGCGACCGGGTCAACAGCAGCTCCAGCACCGCCGCCGCGCAGAGCTACACCCGGATCGTCTACAGCAACCGCAAGGAATCCCAGCCCGCGCTGGTCATCGGCAAGCAGGTCAACGACCCCAACGGGCACCCGTACGAGCTGTACTACCTCTTCCCGCTCACGCAGGAGGAGAAGTCGCTCAGCCTGGTCAAGGGCACCCTGGCGACCGCCGGCCTCTTCGTGGTCGTCCTCCTCGGGGCCATCGCGTGGCTGGTGGTGCGGCAGGTCGTCACGCCGGTGCGGATGGCGGCCGGGATCGCCGAGCGGCTGTCCGCCGGGCGGCTCCAGGAGCGGATGAAGGTCACCGGTGAGGACGACATCGCGCGCCTCGGTGAAGCCTTCAACAAGATGGCGCAGAACCTCCAGCTCAAGATCCAGCAGCTCGAGGACCTGTCCCGGATGCAGCGGCGGTTCGTGTCCGACGTCTCGCATGAGCTGCGCACCCCGCTGACCACCGTTCGGATGGCCGCCGACGTCATTCACGAGGCCCGCGAGGACTTCGACCCGATGACCGCGCGGTCCGCCGAACTCCTCGCGGACCAGCTCGACCGGTTCGAGTCGCTGCTCGCGGACCTGCTGGAGATCAGCCGGTTCGACGCGGGCGCGGCCGCGCTGGAAGCCGAGCCGATAGACCTCAGGGAGGTCGTCCGGCGGGTCGTCGGCGGGGCCGCGCCGCTCGCCGAGCGCAAGGGCAGCCGTATCCGCGTCGTCGGTGATCTTCAGCCGGTCGTCGCGGAGGCGGACGCCCGGCGGGTGGAGCGGGTGCTGCGGAACCTCGTCGTCAACGCCGTCGAGCACGGTGACGGCAAGGACGTGGTGGTCAAGCTGGCCAGCGCGGGCGGCGCCGTCGCCGTCGCGGTCCGGGACTACGGGGTCGGGCTCAAGCCCGGTGAGGCCACCCGCGTCTTCAGCCGCTTCTGGCGGGCCGACCCGGCACGCGCGCGTACCACAGGCGGCACCGGGCTCGGGTTGTCGATCGCGCTGGAGGACGCCCGGCTGCACGGCGGCTGGCTCCAGGCGTGGGGCGAGCCGGGTGGCGGCTCGCAGTTCCGGCTGACCCTGCCGCGCACCGCCGACGAGCCGCTGCGGGGCTCGCCGATACCGCTGGAGCCCAAGGACTCGCGCCGCAACCGGGGCCTGGACGACGGCGGCACTCCGCGTGGGGGAGCGGAGAAGCTGGCGACGGTCCCGGTGCAGCCGAACGGTGGCAACGCGTCGGCGCTCCCGCCGCGCCAGGGCGCCGCCTCGCCGGTGGCCGACCCGACGGCGCTGCCCGGCAACGGCAACGGCAACCGTGTGGTGTCCCGGCCCGCGAACGGCGGACGGTGGCCCGACGACAGGACCGGCACACAGGTGCCCGACCCGCGTGCGGGGGACGGCCCGGAACCGGCTGAGCAGGACTCGACCGAGGCAGGGGAGGCGTTCCGTGGTCGCTGACCGCGAGGGGGGCGCCCGGCGTACGCCGGGGCGCGCGGTGACATACGCGGTCTGCGGGGCCGTACTGCTGGGCGGCTGCGCCTCGATGCCCGACAGCGGGGATCTGCGCAACGTGGAATCCACGCCCCGCCAGGACACGGGGGTACGGGTCTTCGCCGTGCCGCCCGCCGAGGGCGCTTCCCCCAACGAGATCATGCAGGGCTTCCTGGAGGCGCTGACCAGCGACGATCCGCACTACGACACGGCGCGCAAGTACCTCACCGCCCAGGCGGCGCGCGCCTGGCAGCCGGAGAAGTCGGCCACCGTGCTCGCGGACGGGCCCGGCATCATGGCCGAGGCCCCGCCGGCCGGCCGGGAGCCCAGCACCGGGCGCACCTATGCGCTGGCGGGCGACCGGGTGGCCACGGTGGACACGCGGCAGGCGTACGCCCCGGCGCACGGTGACTACCGCGCCAAGGTGCATCTGATCCAGGACCCCAAGAGCGGGCAGTGGCGCATCGACGCGCCGCCCGACGGTGTCGTGATGGGCAAGTCGGATTTCCAGCGCAACTACACGTCCGTCGACAAGTACTACTTCGCCAACCACACCAGGGCCGGCACGACCGGGGACCCCGTGGCGGTGGCCGACCCGGTGTTCATGCGGAGCAAGGTCGACCCGATGACCCAGTTGGTGCGGTCGCTGCTGAGGGGGCCCACCACGTGGCTCGGACCGGTGGTCAGGTCCAGCTTCCCGACCGGTACGGCGCTGAAGAACGGCACCACCGGGCTGACCCCGGACGACGAGAACAAGCTGACCGTGCCGCTGAACGCCAAGGCGGCCCACGTCGGCCCGGCCCGGTGCACGGAGATGGCGACCCAACTGCTCTTCACGCTGCGGAACCTGGCGCCGACCCTGGAGTCGGTCGACCTGCGCGGGCCCGGCGGGGACCAGTTGTGCGACCTGACCGAGAGCCGCGCGGACTCCGTCGCCTGGCACGCCTCCGCGCAGAGCCCGGACTACCTCTACTACCTGGACGGCAAGCACCGGCTGACCCGGCTGCCCGCCTCCGGGGCGGGTACCGGCGGCACCCCGGTGCCGGGCGCGTTCGGCGAGGGCACCAAGCAGCTCGGGTCGGTCGCCGTCTCGCGGGACGAGCGCACGGCGGCCGGGGTCAGCGCGGACGGCAGGTCCCTGTACGTGACCCCGCTGGCCGCCGCCGCGCCGCTGGAGCCGCCCGTGCTGACCAGCCAGGGGCCCGGCGAGGACACCCGGCTGAGCCGGCCCGGCTGGGACGCGCGGGGCGACTTGTGGGTGGCCGACCTGAACCCGGCCCGGCCCCAGCTCTACGTCGTCCCGCAGGGCACCGGCAAGCCGGTCGCGGTGACGCTGCCGGAGCTGCCCGGACCGATCCGGGACGTCCGGGTCGCCGCGGACGGGGCCCGGGTCGCGCTGGTGGTGGCGGCCAAGGGCGACAAGCAGTCGCTGCTCATCGGCCGGATCGAGGGCGGCGACAGCGTGAACTCCGACAGTGACGCGCAGAGCGGGAACGAGGACACCCCGGCCGAGCCTCCGGCCGTCGTCGACCCCCGTCCGGCCGCGCCCGACATGGAGCAGGTCACCGCGATGTCCTGGGCGGGAGACAGCCGCCTCGTCGTGGTCGGCCGCGAGCAGGGCGGTGTGCACCAGATGCGCTATGTGCAGGTGGACGGCTCCGCTCTGGAGGGACCTGCGCCGGCCGCGCTGTCCCGGGTGAAGGCGATCGCCGCCGCCGAGGACGACCGGGTGCCGCTGGTGGCCTACTCGGAGGACGGGATCGTCCGGCTGCCGTCGGGGGCGCAGTGGCAGAAGGTGGACAAGGACGGGACGGCGCCGGTTTATCCGGGCTAACAGCCCGCTGACCTAGGGGTTTCCGGCCTCTTCACTCGTGCGGGTGAGCGGTGTCGGACCCCGGTCGAGGTTGTCCACAGGGGTGTTTTCCACAGGGGTGGCCGGGTCGCCCGGGCCTCGGCACAGTGGTGGGCATGCGGGGATGGATGCAGGACCTCAGCGACCTTGCGCTGCCGACCGAGTGCGGCGGTTGCGGGTCACCACCGGCTGTGCTGTGCGCACGATGCCGGACGCTGCTGGAGCGCGCGGAGCCGCGCCGGGTGCGGCCGGTGCCCGAGCCGCCCGGGCTGCCGGTGGTGCACGCCGCCGCTCCTTACGCACGGGAGGTACGGGCACTCCTCCTCGCGCACAAGGAACGGGGCGCGCTGGCGCTCACCGGGGCGCTGGGCGCGGCCCTGGCGGGAGCCGTGCGCGCCGGACTGGGGCCGGAACCAGCCTGGAGTACGGCGGAGTCCCGCGCCGGGCCGGTGATCCTCGTGCCCGTGCCGTCCGCCCGCTGGGCCGTGCGGAGGCGGGGGCACGACCCGGTGCGGCGGATGGCGCTGGTGGCGGCCGGGCGGCTGCGGCGGGCCGGTGTTCCGGCGCGGGTGGCCGCCGTGCTGCGGCAGCGGAGGCCGGTGGTCGACCAGGCGGGGCTGGACGCCCGGCGGCGCCGGGAGAATCTCGCGGGAGCGCTGGAGGTGCGCGCGGGCGGCGCACACCTGCTCGCCGGCGGACGAGTCGTGCTCGTCGACGACCTGATCACCACCGGCGCGAGCCTGGCCGAGGCGGCGCGCGCCCTCCGCGCGACGGCCGGAACACGGCGGGAGCAGGACATGCCTGTGTATCGCGGCGCAACTCGGGAAGGTAGGGAGGAACGACAGATCGGGCCGCGATCGCAGAGAGGAAAGTCGGTGCATGGGGCACCGGAAAATGGGCCGATGAACATCATCGGAGTAGCTGTCCGGGCAGCGGTGATCGCCGCGCCCCGTGATTCCTTCGAATAAGCGGGGAACCGACCAAGAACTTGCGTCGTTGCAGGTAGCGAGGGGAGTAATTCACCTGAACGGAGGTACGCCTCAGTAGAGGGTGACGACATCCGTCCGGGCGAGATATGTTCGGTTGTGAGGAAAGGCCCAGGCCACACCTCTCAAATCCGATTGCCGTGCCGTGGGTTTTCGCAAACTCCCGCGCGACGGGGATGGAGATCTCGCCCATGGGGGAGGAGGAGGTGGAAGTCACCGAGTCCGAGGTTCCGGGACTCACCGGGACCTGGTGCGAAAGGGAGACGCTCCGCCTAGGGCGTGAGCGATCCGGGAACGGAGTTCTGCGTGGACATCGTCGTCAAGGGCCGCAAGACCGAAGTACCTGAGCGGTTCCGCAAGCACGTGGCCGAGAAGCTGAAGCTGGAGAAGATCCAGAGGCTCGACGGCAAGGTGATCAGCCTCGACGTCGAGGTGTCCAAGGAGCCCAACCCCCGTCAGGCCGACCGCTGTGACCGGGTGGAGATCACGCTCCACTCCCGCGGTCCGGTGATCCGGGCGGAGGCATCGGCCAGCGACCCGTACGCGGCCCTCGACATGGCCGCGGACAAGCTGGACGCACGGCTGCGCAAGCAGCACGACAAGCGAGTCGTGCGCCGGGGCGCACGACGCACCCCGGCCGCCGAAGTACCCGACGCCGTCCCCGGCGTGGCGACGCTCTACCCCGACGGTGAGCCCGTCCCGACCGCCGAGTCCGACGGGGTGCCCACCAAGAAGATCGGCTCGCTGGAGGTCAAGGGCGACGGCCCGCTGATCGTTCGCGAGAAGACCCACGTCGCCTCCCCGATGAGCCTTGACCAGGCCCTCTACGAGATGGAACTGGTCGGCCACGACTTCTACTTGTTCGTCGACTCCGAGACCAAGGAGCCGAGCGTCGTCTACCGGCGGCACGCATACGACTACGGCGTCATCCACCTCAACACGGACCCGATGGTGGCGGAGGCGCAGTCGCCCGCGGCGGGTGACACGCTGGGCGGCTGACCTGCCCGGCGGGAGCGGAGACGGTGCCCCTGGGACGCGTGTGCGCCCCCAGGGGCACCGGTGTGCGACCGGTTCGCCCCCTGTGCGTCACCGTTCGGGCGCCGGAGCATGAAATCATGACCGCACCGGCCCAACCGGTGGGCCGCTGCCTTGGGTTGGCGATGGCACGGAATCACGGGCCACGGCCTTCAGGGGGAGGAACGATGGCGGACACCTTCGGACCGATGCGCGACGCGGGCGCCGATGACGGCGTCATCGGCACGGAGCCGGACCTGGACCCCGAACGCGACGAGCCGATCCGGGTGCTGGTGGTCGACGACCACGCGCTGTTCCGCCGCGGTCTGGAGATCGTGCTCGCGGCCGAGGAGGACATCCAGGTCGTCGGCGAGGCCGGGGACGGGGCCGAGGCCGTGGACAAGGCGGCCGATCTGCTGCCCGACATCGTGCTGATGGACGTGCGGATGCCCAGACGGGGCGGGATCGAGGCGTGCACCTCCATCAAGGAGGTCGCCCCCAGCGCGAAGATCATCATGCTGACGATCAGCGACGAGGAGGCCGACCTCTACGACGCGATCAAGGCGGGCGCGACCGGTTACCTCCTCAAGGAGATCTCCACCGACGAGGTGGCCACCGCCATCCGCGCCGTCGCGGACGGCCAGTCGCAGATCAGCCCCTCCATGGCGTCCAAGCTGCTCACCGAGTTCAAGTCGATGATCCAGCGCACCGACGAGCGGCGGCTGGTGCCCGCGCCCCGGCTGACCGACCGGGAGCTGGAGGTGCTCAAGCTCGTCGCCACCGGGATGAACAACCGGGACATCGCCAAGGAGTTGTTCATCTCCGAGAACACCGTGAAGAACCACGTCCGCAACATCCTGGAGAAGCTGCAACTGCACTCCCGGATGGAGGCGGTCGTCTACGCGATGCGCGAGAAGATCCTGGAGATCCGCTAGCGGCACCCGCCTAGGAGAGGGCGCGGGCCAGCTCCAGCGTGAGCGGCGCGCGGAGTTCGGGGGCGTCGACCCGCTCCACCCGCACGTCGGTGCAGCCCACCCAGGACGCGGCCTCCACCAGGGCCTGTGCCACGCCCGGTACCGCCTTCGGACCGTCCAGCGTGACCTGCCGGGCCACCAAGGTGCGGCCCTCGCGCGCCGGGTCCACCCGGCCGATCAGCCGGCCCCCGGACAGCACCGGCATGGCGAAGTAGCCGTACACCCGCTTCGGCTTGGGGACGTACGCCTCCAGGCGGTGGGTGAAGCCGAAGATCCGTTCCGTGCGGGCCCGTTCCCAGATCAGGGAGTCGAACGGGGAGAGCAGTGTGGTGCGGTGGCGCCCGCGCGGGGGCGTCGCCAGCGCGGCCGGGTCGGCCCAGGCGGGCTTTCCCCAGCCCTCGACCTCGACCGGTACCAGCCCCGATTCGGCGAGCACCGCGTCGACCTGCTCGCCCTTGAGGCGGTGGTAGTCCGCGATGTCCGCGCGGGTGCCCACGCCCAGCGCCTCGCCGGCCAGCCGGACCAGCCGGCGCAGGCACTCGGCGTCGTCCAGGTCGTCGTGGAGCAGCTCCTTCGGGATCGCGCGCTCGGCGAGGTCGTACACCCGCTTCCAGCTCCGGCGCTCCACGCAGACCACCTCGCCGTACATCAGGGCGCGCTCCACGGCGACCTTGGTGCCGGACCAGTCCCACCAGTCGCTGGTGCGCTTCGCGCCGCCCAACTCGGTCGCGGTGAGCGGCCCTTCGGTGCGGAGCTGCTTGATCACCTGGTCGTAGGCGCCCTCGGGCAACTGGTGGTTCCAGTGCGGGCGGTCGCGGTAGGCGCGGCGGCGGAACGCGAAGTGCGGCCACTCCTCGACGGGGAGGATGCACGCGGCGTGCGACCAGTACTCGAAGGCGTGGGGCGCGCCGGAGGCCGGGGTGTGCCAGTAGGCCGACTCCACGGACTTGCGGCCGACCGCGCCCAGACGCGCGTACGGGATCAGCTCGTGGGAGCGGGCCAGCACCGAGATGGTGTCGAGCTGGACCGCGCCCAGCGCCCGGAGCACCCCGCGCGCGCCCGAGCGGCGGTCGGGCGCGCCGAGAAAGCCCTGGGCCCGCAGGGCGATACGGCGGGCGTCGTCCGCGGTGAGGGTGACAGCGGGGCGCGGCAGGGTCGTCATGACGGGGACCATAGAGGGTGCCACTGACAGTCCCCGCTGACCTGCGCTTTCCCCTCCGACGGCCGGGCGGGAGCGGGCAGATACGGCATCGAGGAGCGCAGCCCGAGGTCCGAGGGGAGCAGCGAGCCCACCCACGAGTCCCGCCGGATGCCCCTGCTGCCCACCCCCGCGCGCAGGACGCCCTCGACGGTGAAGCCGAGACGTTCGGCCACCGCGCGGGAGGCGCTGTTGCCGACCTCGGCGCGCCACTCCAGCCGGTCCACCGAGAGCGCGGTGAAGGCCCAGCGGGCGACGGCGGACGCGGCCTCGGTGACGTACCCCCGGCCGCGGTGCTCCCTGGCGGCCCAGTAGCCGAGTTCGCCGTGGCCGGGCCCGCGCATCACGACGCTGAGCATGCCGGTCAGTTCCCCGGCGGGCAGGAAGGCGCCGAAGGTGTACATCGAGTCGTCCGCCCAGCTCGCGGGCGCGGTGCCGCCGACGAAAGCCTCGGCGTGTTCCCGAAGGTAGGGCGAGGGGAAGGAGGAGATCCAGCGCTGGATGGCGGGGTCCTGGGCCGCCGCGAACACGGCTTCGGTGTCGTCCGGGCGGACGGCGCGCAGCAGCAGGCGTTCGGTGGTCAGTGCGACGGGGTCCATCCGGCGAGTGTGCTCGGACCGGACATTCCGTGCCAACGCATTTCGCCCTGCGTGAGCGACGTATCACCATTCGCGCATTTATCGGCGTGGCGCGGCACCATCCGTGGTCCCGGGACGTTGTTCGGAGTGGAGGGACCACTGCGCCGCCGGGCCTCCCGGCGCGGCGGGGTCCTCGCATACGATGGCCGTTGCTCAATCAAGTCTTATGGAAACCGACCGTCCCAGGCCCGACCGGCAAGGAGACCACCCCCCGTGTCCGTCCTCTCGAAGATCATGCGTGCAGGCGAAGGCAAGATCCTGCGCAAGCTGCACCGCATCGCGGACCAGGTCAACTCCATCGAAGAGGACTTCGTCGACCTCTCCGACGCCGAGCTGCGGGCTCTCACCGAGGAGTACAAGCAGCGGTACGCGGACGGCGAGAGCCTGGACGACCTGCTCCCCGAGGCGTTCGCCACCGTCCGCGAGGCCGCCAAGCGCGTCCTCGGCCAGCGTCATTACGACGTGCAGATCATGGGCGGCGCCGCGCTCCACCTCGGTTACGTGGCCGAGATGAAGACCGGTGAGGGCAAGACGCTCGTCGGCACCCTGCCCGCGTATCTGAACGCCCTCTCCGGTGAAGGCGTCCACCTGATCACGGTCAACGACTACCTGGCCGAGCGCGACTCCGAGATGATGGGCCGCGTCCACAAGTTCCTCGGCCTGGAAGTCGGCTGCATCCTGGCCAACATGACGCCGGCCGAGCGCCGCGAGCAGTACGCGTGCGACATCACCTACGGCACGAACAACGAGTTCGGCTTCGACTACCTGCGCGACAACATGGCGTGGGCGTCGGACGAGCTGGTGCAGCGCGGCCACAACTTCGCCATCGTCGACGAGGTGGACTCCATCCTCGTCGACGAGGCCCGTACGCCGCTGATCATCTCCGGCCCGGCCGACCAGGCCACCAAGTGGTACGGCGACTTCGCCAAGCTGGTCACCCGCCTCAAGAGGGGCGAGGCCGGCAACCCCCTCAAGGGCATCGAGGAGACCGGCGACTACGAGGTCGACGAGAAGAAGCGCACCGTCGCGATCCATGAGTCCGGTGTCTCCAAGGTCGAGGACTGGCTGGGCATCGAGAACCTCTACGAGTCGGTGAACACCCCGCTGGTCGGCTACCTGAACAACGCCATCAAGGCCAAGGAGTTGTTCAAGAAGGACAAGGACTACGTCGTCATGGACGGCGAGGTCATGATCGTCGACGAGCACACCGGCCGTATCCTCGCCGGCCGCCGTTACAACGAGGGCATGCACCAGGCGATCGAGGCGAAGGAAGGGGTGGACATCAAGGACGAGAACCAGACGCTCGCCACGATCACCCTCCAGAACTTCTTCCGCCTCTACAAGCGTCACGACCACAACGGCAAGGAAGTGCCGGGTCTCTCCGGCATGACCGGTACGGCCATGACCGAGGCCGCCGAGTTCCACCAGATCTACAAGCTCGGCGTCGTCCCGATCCCGACCAACCGGCCGATGGTCCGCAAGGACCAGTCGGACCTGATCTACCGCACCGAGGTCGCCAAGTTCGAGGCGGTCGTCGACGACATCGCCGAGAAGCACGAGAAGGGCCAGCCGATCCTGGTCGGCACCACCTCGGTCGAGAAGTCGGAGTACCTCTCCCAGCAGCTCAGCAAGCGCGGCATCCAGCACGAGGTGCTGAACGCCAAGCACCACGAGCGTGAGGCGTCGATCGTCGCGCAGGCGGGCCGCAAGGGCGCCGTGACGGTGGCCACCAACATGGCCGGCCGCGGTACGGACATCAAGCTCGGCGGCAACCCCGAGGACCTCGCCGAGGCGGAGCTGCGCCAGCACGGCCTCGACCCCGAGGAGCACATCGAGGAGTGGGCGGCCGCGCTGCCCGCCGCCCTGGCCAGGGCCGAGCAGGCGGTCAAGGCCGAGAAGGAGGAGGTCGAGCTCTGCGGCGGCCTCTACGTCCTCGGCACCGAGCGGCACGAGTCGCGCCGTATCGACAACCAGCTCCGCGGCCGTTCCGGCCGTCAGGGCGACCCCGGTGAGTCCCGGTTCTACCTCTCCCTCGGTGACGACCTGATGCGTCTGTTCAAGGCGCAGATGGTCGAGCGCGTGATGGCGATGGCCAACGTCCCCGACGACGTGCCGATCGAGAACAAGATGGTCACCCGCGCGATCGCCTCGGCGCAGTCGCAGGTCGAGACGCAGAACTTCGAGACGCGCAAGAACGTCCTGAAGTACGACGAGGTGCTCAACCGGCAGCGCGAGGTCATCTACGGCGAGCGCCGCCGCGTCCTGGAGGGCGAGGACCTGCAGGAGCAGATCCAGCACTTCATGAACGACACGATCGACGCGTACATCGCCGCCGAGACCGCCGACGGCTTCCCCGAGGACTGGGACCTGGACCGGCTGTGGGGCGCCTTCCGGCAGCTCTACCCGGTGAAGGTCACCATCGAGGAGCTGGAGGAGGCCGCGGGCGACCGGGCCGGTCTCACCGCGGAGTTCATCTCCGAGTCCATCAAGGACGACATCCACGCCCAGTACGAGGCGCGTGAGGAGCAGCTCGGCTCCGAGATCATGCGTGAGCTGGAGCGGCGGGTCGTGCTGTCGGTGCTGGACCGCAAGTGGCGCGAGCACCTCTACGAGATGGACTACCTCCAGGAGGGCATCGGCCTCCGGGCGATGGCGCAGAAGGACCCGCTGGTGGAGTACCAGCGCGAGGGCTTCGACATGTTCACCGCCATGATGGAGGGCATCAAGGAGGAGTCCGTCGGCTACCTGTTCAACCTGGAGGTCCAGGTCGAGCAGCAGGTCGAGGAGGTCCCGGTCGAGGCCCAGCCGGTCGGCGAGGGCGTCCAGGACGTCGTGCCCGCGCAGGTTCCCGCCGGGGCGCGTCCGGAGATCCGGGCCAAGGGCCTCGACGTGCCGCAGCGCCGCGAGCTGCACTTCTCCGCGCCCACCGTGGACGGCGAGGGCGGCGTCATCGAGCGCGACCTCGAGGACGACGAGCCCATCCGTTCCGAGTCCGACGGTCTCACCCGCGCGGAACGCCGCCGCCAGGCAAAGGGCGGCCGCCGCCGCAAGAAGTAGCGCACGCGGCTTGAGCAGAGACTCGGGGCCGGGCTCTCCCTGACGGGGCCCGGCCCCGAGTCGTGCCGTAACCGGGTCCAGGGGGCGCTGCGACACAGCTCATATGGTCCCTGACGCCCTCCAGGCGCCCTTCAGAGCGTCGTCGGGCGGCGGGGTGAGGGTGTGGCCAGTTCTACCGCTGTGCAGCGCCAGCGGAGGTCCTCGGATTGTTCGAGGCGGAAGGCGAGGGCTCGGAGGTGGTTGCCGGCGGCGATGCGGGCGAAGACTTCGAGGGCGCCGGTGCGGGGGACGAACCAGCCGAGGTCGTGGACGGTGGGGCGGGGGCCGTGGGTGCGGAGCGGGGTGCGTTCGGCCAGGCGGACCAGGTCGTCGTAGGCGGAGCCCGCGGTGTGGCGGAGCATCCAGTGCACGGGGCGCTGGCCGCTCAGTACGGCAAGCAGGCGGTCCGCGAAGAGGTCGGTGGGGCGCGGCGTGGTGGTGCGGCTGCGCGTGGGGGTGCCGGGGCGGCGGGTGTCGTGGCGGGTCGGCGGGCGGTGGTGCGGCCGGGTCTGCGGCGTGCGGCTCATGACCTTGTTCATGGAAGTCCCCGTTCGGCCGGCCCGGCGGATACCGGGCGGTAACTCAAGTCGGTGGGGACCTTGTACGGGGGCGGGGACCGGCCCGGCAAGGATGCTCGGCCGGTGTCGCGGGCCCCTGGAACTTCACTTATCCGGGTGACGGAGGGCTCCGTAAACCTTGTGGTGGCGCGGTGCGGCAGGGTGACGGGCGGTGCGGTGGGTGGACGCCGTACGGGGGTCGGGCGGGAACTCGAAAGGGGACGGCCGCACGTATTCTGGAGGCCCTCCTTTGACCAGGAAAGAGCGGCCCGCATGCGCGTCTACGTACCCCTGACCCTCCCCGGCCTCGCCAAGGCCCACGAGACGGGTGTGCTGGCGGCGGACCCGTTCGCCGCCTACGCCGTGACGCCCGCGCTGCGCGAGTGGTGCGGCACGGACGACCTGGAGGAGTTGGAGTACACCGCGCTCGGGGAGGCCGCGAACGCCTCGCTGCGGCTGCTGGCCGCCGACCCCGAGGCGGCCCCGCGCCGCGTCGTCGTCGCGGTCGACGTCGCGGACGGCGCCGTCACCCCGGACCCGGACGGCCTCGGCGAGGTGACGGTCGCCGCGTCGGCCCGGCTCGCCAAGGCCGCGGCCGTGCACGCGGACGCCGATGACGCGGAGGCGGACGTCACCGCCGCCGCACGGGCCGTCGAGGCGGCCGACGCCGGCGACGACGCGGCCCGCACGGCCGTGGACGGCGCCGACGACCACGAGCTGCTCTGGTTCGCCACCCAGGAGATCCCCACCCTGCTCGCACCCCGCTGACCTGCTGCGATTCCCTCGCCCCTCTTGACTGTCAGTGGGTGCGGGTACCTTTTTCGGCATGGGGAAGCAGCAGAGCGCGCACATCGTCTGGGACTGGAACGGGACCCTGTTCCATGACAACGAGGCGATCATCGGGGCGACCAACGCGGCCTTCGCCGAGCTGGGCCTGGAGCCGATCACGCTCGAGCGGTACCGCGCGCTGTACTGCGTCCCCGTACCCAAGTTCTACGAGCGCCTGATGGGCCGGCTGCCCAGCGACCTCGAGTGGGAGGTCATGGACGGCGCCTTCCAGCGGCACTACGCCGAGCACCGGGTGCGCTGCGGGCTCACCGAGGGCGCGGCCGAGCTGCTGGCCGGCTGGGGAGAGGACGGCCACAGCCAGTCCCTGCTCAGCATGTACGGGCACGAGGAGCTTCTCCCGCTGGTGCGCGGCCTCGGCATCGAGTCCCACTTCCTGCGCGTCGACGGCCGGACCGGCCCCTCCGGCGGCAGCAAGGCCGAGCACATGGTCCGCCACCTCAAGGCCATGAGCACCCTGGTCGATCCCGAGCGGACCGTGGTCATCGGTGACGCGGCCGACGACGCGCTGGCCGCCCAGCACGTCGGCGCGCGCGCCGTGCTGTACACGGGCGGCTCGCACGGCCCGGAGAGCCTGCGCGGCGTCGGCGCCCCCGTGGTGGACAGCCTGGCCGAGGCCGTCGCGGAGGCCCGCCGAATAGCGTCGTAGCCGTCCCGGCCCTGGCGCGAATACGCCACCGGGCCCCTCGCCGCCGCTGTGCAGAACGTCAAACTTCACCCCCCGGTTTTGTACACATACGGCTCATGACGGGGCCCCCGTCGGGAGCGATAGCCTTGTGGCGTGATCAGCGCGATATCTCGCGGGGACGCCACAGTCCCTGCCCTGCGCCCGGACCGCACGGACGAACTCCGTGACCGGGCGGCGGTCGCTGATCTTCTCGGGCGGGACGGGGGCGCCGCAGCCCCCCGGACACCGGGGACGGCCTCCGGCACGACGGTGCGGAGAGCAGCGTCGCTTCCGACAAGTCTGTCGACAATGGCCGAAATCCCCCCGCCCATCTCGCCTCGCGGCATAGCGTCGGAACGGACCGGACACCTCGGGCCGTGGCGTCATACCGGAGGGGAAGAAACCGTACTTCCTTCTACGTCACGCAACGGCGCGCGACAGGAGCCAGAGGACAATGCAGACCAAGCTGGACGAAGCCAAGGCCGAGCTGCTCGATCGGGCCGCTCGGGTAGCTGAGAACAGCCCGGTCGGGGGGCACCTACCGACCGGGACCACGAGCGAGGGCACCTCCGGCACCCCGGACAGCGAAGCGGTGCTCGCGTTCCTCCAGCGCTACTACCTGCACACCGCCCCGGAAGACCTCGCCGACCGCGACCCGGTCGACGTCTTCGGTGCCGCGGTCTCCCACTACCGTCTCGCCGAGACCCGCCCGCAGGGCACGGCCAACGTGCGGGTGTACACCCCGACCGTGGAAGAGAACGGGTGGACGTGCAGCCACACCGTCGTGGAGGTCGTCACCGACGACATGCCCTTCCTGGTCGACTCGGTGACCAACGAGCTGACCCGCCAGGGCCGCGGCATCCACGTCGTGATCCACCCGCAGGTCGTCGTCCGCCGTGACGTCACCGGCAAGCTGATCGAGGTCCTGCCCACCGGCCCGCACGGCGAGCTGCCGCACGACGCGCACGTCGAGTCCTGGATCCACGTCGAGACCGACCGCGAGACCGACCGCGCCGACCTCAAGCAGATCTCCGCCGACCTGCTGCGCGTCCTGTCCGACGTGCGCGAGGCCGTCGAGGACTGGGAGAAGATGCGCGAGGCGGCCGTCCGGATCGCGGACGGTCTGGGGGACGAGCCCCAGCCGGCCGACCTTCCCGCCGCCGAGGTGGAGGAGGCCCGCGAGCTGCTGCGCTGGCTCGCCGCCGACCACTTCACCTTCCTCGGCTACCGCGAGTACGAGCTGCGCGGCGACGACTCCCTGAGCGCCAAGGCCGGCACCGGCCTCGGCATCCTGCGCTCCGACCCGCACCACTCCGAGGACGACGAGCACCCGGTCAGCCCCTCCTTCGAGCGGCTCCCCGCCGACGCCCGTGCCAAGGCCCGCGAGCACAAGCTGCTGGTCCTGACCAAGGCCAACAGCCGGGCCACCGTGCACCGGCCGTCGTACCTGGACTACATCGGCGTCAAGAAGTTCGACGCGGACGGCAACGTCGTCGGCGAGCGGCGCTTCCTCGGGCTGTTCTCCTCCGCCGCGTACACCGAGTCGGTGCGCCGGGTGCCGGTGATCCGCCGCAAGGTCGCCGAGGTGCTGGAGCGCGCCGGCTTCTCGCCCAACAGCCACGACGGCCGCGACCTGACCCAGATCCTCGAGACCTACCCGCGCGACGAGCTGTTCCAGACGCCGCCCGCCGAGCTCCAGTCCATCGCCACCAGCGTGCTGTACCTCCAGGAGCGCCGCAGGCTGCGGCTCTACCTGCGCCAGGACGAATACGGCCGCTACTACTCGGCCCTGGTCTACCTGCCGCGCGACCGGTACACCACCGGGGTCCGGCTGCGGATCATCGACATCCTCAAGGAGGAACTGGGCGGCACCAGCGTCGACTTCACCGCCTGGAACACCGAGTCGATCCTGTCCCGGCTGCACTTCGTCGTCCGCGTCCAGCCCGGCACCGAGCTGCCCCAGCTGTCCGACGCCGACAAGGAGCGCATCGAGGCCCGCCTGGTCGAGGCCACCCGCTCCTGGTCCGACGGCTTCGCCGAGGCGCTCAACGCCGAGTGCGGCGAGGAGCGCGCCGCCGAGCTGCTGCGCCGCTACAGCAACGCCTTCACCGAGGGCTACAAGGCCGACCACTCCCCGCGCGCCGCGGTCTCCGACCTGGTCCACCTGGAGCGGCTCAGCAACGACAAGGGCAACGACTTCTCGCTGAGCCTGTACGAGCCGGTGGGCGCCGCCCCCGGTGAGCGCCGGTTCAAGATCTACCGCAAGGGCGACGCGGTCTCCCTCTCCGCCGTGCTGCCGGTCCTCAACCGGCTCGGCGTCGAGGTCGTCGACGAGCGCCCCTACGAGCTGCGCCGCACCGACCGCAGCACCGCGTGGATCTACGACTTCGGCCTGCGCCTGCCGCAGACGGCCGGCGGTACCGACCACCTCGGCGAGGACGGCCGCGAGCGGTTCCAGGACGCCTTCGCCGCGACCTGGACCGGCCAGGCGGAGAACGACGGCTTCAACGCCCTCGTGCTGAGCGCCGGTCTGACCTGGCGGCAGGCGATGGTGCTGCGCGCCTACGCCAAGTACCTGCGCCAGGCGGGCTCCACCTTCAGCCAGGACTACATGGAGGACACCCTCCGCAACAACGTCCACACCACCCGGCTGCTGGTCTCCCTGTTCGAGGCCCGGATGTCCCCCGACCGGCAGAAGGCCGGCCTGGAGATCACCGACGCCCTGCTGGAGGAGCTGGAGGCCGCGCTGGACCAGGTGGCGAGCCTGGACGAGGACCGCATCCTGCGCTCCTTCCTCACCGTCATCAAGGCCACCCTGCGCACCAACTTCTTCCAGGAAACCCGTGACGGCGGCCCGCACGCCTACGTGTCGATGAAGTTCGACCCGCAGGCCATCCCCGACCTGCCCGCACCGCGCCCGGCGTACGAGATCTGGGTGTACTCGCCGCGGGTGGAGGGCGTGCACCTGCGCTTCGGCAAGGTCGCGCGTGGCGGCCTGCGCTGGTCGGACCGGCGCGAGGACTTCCGGACCGAGATCCTCGGCCTGGTCAAGGCGCAGATGGTGAAGAACACCGTCATCGTGCCGGTCGGCGCCAAGGGCGGGTTCGTCGCCAAGCAGTTGCCCGACCCGAGCGTGGACCGGGACGCCTGGCTGGCCGAGGGCATCGCCAGCTACAAGACGTTCATCTCCGCCCTGCTCGACATCACCGACAACATGGTGGCCGGCGAGGTCGTCCCGCCCGAGGACGTGGTGCGCCACGACGGCGAGGACACCTACCTCGTCGTCGCGGCCGACAAGGGCACCGCGACGTTCTCCGACATCGCCAACGAGGTCGCCCAGTCCTACGACTTCTGGCTCGGGGACGCCTTCGCCTCCGGCGGCAGCGCGGGCTATGACCACAAGGGCATGGGCATCACCGCGCGCGGTGCCTGGGAGTCGGTGAAGCGGCACTTCCGCGAGCTGGACCTGGACACCCAGTCCGAGGACTTCACGGTCGTCGGCATCGGTGACATGTCCGGTGACGTGTTCGGCAACGGCATGCTGCTCTCCGAGCACATCCGCCTGGTCGCCGCCTTCGACCACCGGCACATCTTCATCGACCCGGTCCCGGACGCGGCCACCGGCTACGCCGAGCGCCGCCGCCTGTTCGAGCTGCCCCGGTCGAGCTGGGCCGACTACGACACCTCGCTGCTGTCGGCGGGCGGCGGGATCTTCCCGCGCAGCGCCAAGTCGATCCCGCTGAACCACCACATCCGGGAGGCGCTGGGCATCGAGGAGAAGATCTCCAAGATGACCCCGGCCGACCTGATGAAGACGATCCTGAAGGCGCCGGTCGACCTGCTGTGGAACGGCGGCATCGGCACCTACGTCAAGTCCTCGGCGGAGACCGACGCCGACGTCGGTGACAAGGCCAACGACGCCATCCGCGTCGACGGCGCCGACCTGCGCGTCAAGGTCGTCGGCGAGGGCGGCAACCTGGGTCTCACCCAGCTCGGCCGGATCGAGTTCGCGCTCCAGGGCGGCCGGATCAACACCGACGCCATCGACAACAGCGCCGGTGTGGACACCTCCGACCACGAGGTGAACATCAAGATCCTGCTCAACAGCCTGGTCACCGACGGGGACATGACCGTCAAGCAGCGCAACAAGCTGCTCGCGGAGATGACCGACGAGGTCGGCGCGCTGGTCCTGCGCAACAACTACGCGCAGAACACCGCGCTGGCCAACGCGCTCGCCCAGTCCAAGGACATGCTGCACGCCCAGGCCCGGTTCATCCGGCACCTGGTGCGCGAGGGCCACCTCGACCGGGCGCTGGAGTTCCTGCCCACCGACCGCCAGATCCGTGAGCGGCTCAACCAGGGCCAGGGCCTCACCAGCCCGGAGACCGCGGTGCTGCTGGCGTACACGAAGATCACGGTCGCCGAGGAGCTGCTGCACACCTCGCTGCCGGACGACCCGTATCTGCGCGGCCTGCTGCACGCCTACTTCCCGTCGGCGCTGCGCGAGCAGTTCGCGGAGGTCATCGACGGCCACCCGCTGCGCCGGGAGATCACCACCACCGTGCTGGTCAACGACACGGTGAACACGGGCGGTACCACGTATCTGCACCGGCTGCGCGAGGAGACCGGTGCCTCGCTGGAAGAGATCGTCCGCGCCCAGACCGCGGCCCGCGCGATCTTCTGCTCGGCCCCGGTGTGGGACGCGGTGGAGGCGCTGGACAACCAGGTCGACGCGGCCGTCCAGACCCGTATCCGGCTGCACTCGCGCCGGCTGGTCGAGCGCGGCACCCGCTGGCTGCTGAACAACCGGCCCCAGCCGCTCCAGCTCGCCGAGACCGTGGAGTTCTTCGCGGACCGGGTCGAGCAGGTCTGGCAGCAGATGCCCAAGCTGCTGCGCGGCGCGGACCTCGAGTGGTACCAGCACGTGTACGACGAGCTGTCCGCCGCCGGTGTCCCGGCCGAACTCGCCACCCGCGTGGCCGGGTTCTCCTCCGCCTTCCCGGCGCTGGACATCGTCTCGGTGGCCGACCGCACGGGCAAGGAGCCGCTGGACGTGGCCGAGGTGTACTACGACCTCGCCGACCGGCTGCACATCACCCAGCTCATGGACCGCATCATCGAGCTGCCCCGCGCGGACCGCTGGCAGTCCATGGCCCGCGCCTCCATCCGCGAGGACCTGTACGCGGCGCACGCGGCCCTCACCGCGGACGTGCTCGCGGCGGGCAACGGCACCTCGACGCCGGAGCAGCGGTTCAAGGCGTGGGAGGAGAAGAACGCCCCCATCCTGAGCCGGGCGCGCGCCACGCTGGAGGAGATCCGCAGCTCGGACTCGTTCGACCTCGCCAACCTCTCGGTGGCGATGCGCACGATGCGGACGCTGCTGCGCACCCACGCGTGACCGCCGCCGCCTGAGCGGAGGGCGCCCCCGGACCGGAGAACCCGGCCGGGGGCGCCCTTGTCGCTTTCCGGGTGGTCTGTCCGTTTCGGATAGGGTCTGGCCCGTGACAGCGAACCTCACCGGGTCCCGCGTGCGGCGCGGCCGTGCGTCGCAGGCGGCCCCGTCACTGGTGGCCGTCGCCCTCGCCGCGCTCGTCCCGCTGCTGATGCTGCTGGCCGTGGTGCGGCTGCCCTGGGCCGGTGACCTCGGCATACACGCGGCGACCGTGCAGCGGCTCCGGCACAGCCTGCTCGACCCCGGCAACCCGCTGGTCGACGCGGACACCCCGAGCCCGTACTACTCGCCCTGGATACTGGTGCTGGGCCTGCTCGCCCGGCTGACCGGGCTGCCGGTGTTCGTGGTGCTGCGGATCGGCGCGCTGGTGGGGCTCGGGCTGCTGTTCACCGGGGTGTGGCGGTATGTGCGCACGCTCAGCGCGCACCCGGCGGCGCCCGCGCCGGCCCTGCTGTGCCTGGTCCTCCTGTGGGGCCCGGACCTGCTCAACTGGAGCGGTTTCCTCGGCCTGAACTCCCTCGCGCTGACCGTGGCCTACCCCAGCGTGTTCGCGCTCGGGCTGTCCTTCCACTTCTGGGCCTGGCTCACGACCACACTCCGCACGCACCCAGGCTGGGCCCGCTGGGTCGCCCTCGGCGCGCTCTGGGCGCTGATCCTGCTCTGCCACCAGTTCACCGGCGTGGTCGCCACCTTGGGCGCGCTCGCCACGGTGCTCGCCGCCCGCCCGGACCGCGAGGTCCTCCCGGGGCTCGCCGCCGCGCTCGCCGTGGGTATCGTCCTGCTGTGGCTGTGGCCGTACTACGACTTCTTCGCGCTGTTCTCCGCCGGCACCGGGCTTGAGGCGATCCACCGTTCGCTCTACTCCGACCTGCTCGGCCGGTTCGGGCTGGCACTGCTCGGGGTCGTCGCCCTCGCACTTCGCTGGCGGCGCGATCGCCGGGACCCGCTGGTGCTGTTCTTCGTCCTCGGCGCCCTGCTGTTCGCGGCCGGGGGGCTCACCGGGCACTACTCGTGGGGCCGCGCCGCGCCCGCCGCGCTGATCCCGGCCCAGCTCGCGGCCGCGCTGGAGACCGTGTCGGCCGGGCGGCGGACGTTCCGGCTCGGCTGGGCCGGCCTGCTCGCCGCCGCCCTGGCCGTGGGCGCCTGGGGCCAGGCGGGAATGCTCGGCTACGTCGTCCCGCGCGACGCGCTGCCCGCCCCGCTCGCCGCCAAGTACCGCCCGCCGTGGGTCGGTTACCACTGGATCACCCCTTGGGTCGGCTACGGGCAGGTGGTGATGGCCCGTACGGTGCCGTCCCGGCAGATCCCCGCGTACGGGCCGTACACCGTGGCGCCCGGCTACCCGGACGTGTTCCTGCCGGACCAGGGCGGCCGGGACGCGGCGGTGGAGCGGTACTTCGCGGCCGGCACCTCCTCCGACACCCGGCGGGCCATAGCGCGCCGGTACGGGGTGCGCTGGGTGATCGGGCCGGCCGCCGACGCGGAGCCGTGGCTGCGCCCGGTGACGACCGGCCCGGCCGGACAGGTTCTCTACGCGGTGCGCCCCTGAGCGGGGCTCACTTCAGCGCGCTCGTCACCAGCCGGAACGCGTTGCGCACCCGGGGCCGGTCCACCTTGCGCACCACCGGCCGCAGCACCCGGGCCGTGATCCCCACCGGCTGCCAGCGGATCTGCAGCCGGCCGGGGTTGCGGCCCTCGGGCTCGACCGTGACCCGGTGCGCCGCGCCGCCGGGGTCCACCCGCGCGGTCAGGGCCGGGAAGGCGAGCGGTGCCAGCAGCAGTCCGGAGTGCGCGAGGCCCTGCTGCTGGAGCCGGACCTGTGGATGCCGGACCCCCTCGAAGCCCTGGAGGGGGAGCCGGGCCCGGGTCAGGTCCAGATGGACGCGCCCCTCGAACACGCCGGGCCGCACCGGGTCCAGCCGGAACGGCACCGTGAGGCGCCGCCGGCCGGGGGAGAGCAGCAGCCCGGCCCGCTGCGGGCCCACCGGGAGCCGCAGTCCGGGGTCGTAGGTGCGCACCGTCAGGGTCAGCGCGGCGCCGGGGCCGGGCCGCAGGTCGGTGATCTCGTGCCGGAAGAAGGCGGTGGAGAAGGGGCGGGTCTCCAGCTCCAGGTCGGTCAGGTCCAGCTCCCGGCGCCCCCGCTCGGTGGCGGGCACCGCGCCGCCCCAGTAGGGCGTGCCGTCGGCGTCGGCGGTGACCTCACGCGGCGCCACCGGGTGCCCCAGGCCGCGCGCGGCGAGGCGGACCCCGTCGAGGTCGCCCTCGCGCAGCAGTTCCAGCACCACCCGCTCCGGGCGGGGCAGCCGGGCGTAGGCGCCCTCGGCGAGGGTGTCCAGGTACGGGTTCATGATCTGGGCGAACTCCGCCAGCCAGGCGTCGTCCCGGTAGGGCAGGTCGCCCGCGTACATCCGGAAGTCGTGCTTGAGGAACTTGAAGTCCTTGTCCTCGCGCAGCTCGGCCTGCCCGCTCTCCACCAGGAAGGCGTCGATCAGGCGCTGGACGTGCACCCGGTCGGCGACGTTGGAGATCTTGTGCCGCTGGTTGGAGATGGAGGCGCTGGACTCGGCCGCGTACGGCTCGATGTACCAGGTGTAGACCGGGTCCGGGATGATCGTGAACGCCCGCGCGAGACCGTACGCCTGGGCCGAGAAGAGCTGGTCCTCGTAGTGGATGCCCTCGGGGAAGCGCAGGTGGTGGCGGTCGAGGAAGGCGCGGGCGTACATCTTGCTGGTCGACAGGTGCTCGAAGAGCAGCCGGGGGTCGGCCGCGATGCCGTCCAGGGTGCGGCGCTCGCGGACCAGGTGCGGCATCCAGGTGGTGCGCCGGCCGTTGTCCACCCGGACCCGGCGCACCGCGCCCATGGTGAAGTCGACCTCGCGCTCCCGGTGCGCGGCGAGCAGCAACTCGACGGCGCGCGGCGGGAGTTCGTCGTCGCTGTCGAGGAACATCAGGTACGGGGCGCGGGCGATGTCGATGGCCCGGTTGCGCGGGGCGCTGCACCCGCCGCTGTTCTCCGGCAGGCGCAGATACCGCACCCGGCTGTCCTCGGCGGCCAGCCGCCGGGCCACCTCGGGGGTGTCGTCGGTGGAGTGGTCGTCGCTGATGACGATCTCGATGTTCTCGTGGGTCTGCGCGCGCAGGGAGGCGACCGCGCGGGGCAGCCGGGCCGCGTCGTTGTAGACGATGACGGTGACCGTGACGTCGGGGGTCGTCATCCTTGGAGCTCCTCGGGCGTCGGGGCGGGGATACGTTCCTCCAGCGGAAGCACGGGCGGCAGCGCCTCCTCGGGCTCACCGAGGAACACCCGCCGCACGACCCGTTCGGCGGCCCGGCCGTCGTCGAACTCGCAGAACCGGCGCCGGAACGCCGCCCGTGCCTTCGTCGCGGTCTCGTCGCGCCAGGCGCCCGAGGTGAGGATCTCGGTCAGCTCCTCCTGGGTGCGGGCGACCCGGCCGGGGGCCTCGGCCATCAGGTCGAAGTAGACCCCGCGTGTGGTGCGGTAGGTCTCCCAGTCGTCGGCGTGCACGACGATCGGGCGGTCCAGGTTGGCGTAGTCGAACATGATCGACGAGTAGTCCGTGACCAGCACGTCGGCGGCCAGGCAGAGTTCCTCGACCGGGTCGTAGGTGGAGACGTCGATGATGCGGCCGGTGCGGCGCAGCCCGGTCAGCGGGGAGGCCGCGCCGCCGCCGTAGAAGTAGTGGGCGCGCACCAGCAGCACGGTGTCCTCGCCGAGCCGGTCGGCGAGGGTGGCGAGGTCCAGGCGCGGGGTGAACCCGGCCTCGTAGTCGCGGTGGGTGGGCGCGTAGAGGACGGCGGTGCGGCCGGGGGCGATGCCGAGGCGTTCGCGGGCGGCGCGGACGTCGGCGGCGGTGGCGGTGTAGAAGACGTCGTTGCGCGGATAGCCGTGGTCCAGCGAGGTGTAGCGGGCCGGGTAGGCGCGCTCCCACATCCGGGTGGAGTGGCTGTTGGCGCTGACGCTGTAGTCCCACTTGTCGATCCGGGACAGCAGCGCCGCGAAGTCGAGCCCCTGGGCCGCCGCCGGGTGCTCCCGCTGGTCCAGGCCCATGCGCTTGAGCGGGGTGCCGTGGTGGGTCTGGAGGTGGACGGAGCCGGGGCGCTTGACCACCGCGTTGGGGAAGTTGACGTTGTTGACGAGGTACGTGGCGGTGGCCAGCGTCTCCCAGTAGCGCCGGGTGCCGGGGATCACGTGGTCGGTGCCGTGGGGGAGGAGGGCCGCGTTCTCCCTGGTCACCACCCACACCGGGTGGATGTGCGGGGCGAGTTCGGCCAGCTTGGCGGCGATGGCGGCCGGGTTGCAGGCGACACCCCGGTCCCAGTAGGCCGCGAACACGGCCAGGTTCGGATCGAGCGGGCGGGTGAGCGCCCGGCGGTACTGCTGTTCGCGCAGCCGCACCCCGAGCCGCCGCTTGCGGGCGCGGACCGCCTTGCGGGCCGAGCGGCGGGTGCGGTTGGCCGTCTGCAGCGCCCGGTACCTGGTGTACGCGCCCTCCTCCAGCAGCGCGTGCCGTACGCCCTCCAGGCCCGCCGGGCGCTGGTGGCCCTCGGGACGCCAGCGGACGGCGGCGGCCGAGGCGCGGCGGAAGAACTCGCGGGCCACCGGCTCCGGCATGCCCTCGCGGGCGAAGACCCGCACCAGGTCGCGGACCATCAGCCCGTACAGCACCGCCCGCACCGGGCGGCGGCCCTCGGTGAGGGCGAGGAGGCGCTCGTAGCGGTCGATCAGGGCGTAGCGGTCCTCGGGGGTGCGCGGGGGCAGGCTCTCCGGACGCAGCCTTCGGTCGTCGTACGCCGTCTGGTCGAGGCAGGCCACGCGGTCGGCGCGGAGCAGGGCGGCCTGGGCGATGAAGTTCTCGTCGCCGCCGGAGAACTCCTCCTCGTGCGCCCGCCAGAACGCGGCGCGCACCGCCCGGGTGCCGAGCAGCGGGGTGAGGCGGAGCAGGTTGGGCGAGTCGTCCAGGGTGACGGCGGCGCGGCCGGCCCCGGCGAGCAGGCGGCCGTCGCGGGAGGGGACGGCGGTGGTACGCCAGGTGGTGGTGACGTGGTCCAGCAGGACGACGTCGGTGCGCTCGTCCAGCTCGGCGGTGCGCTCGGCCAGCAGCCGGGGGGCTCCGGCGGGCAGGCCGTCCTTGGCGTGCACGAAGTGCAGCCAGCGGCCGGAGGCCCGCGCGGCCCCCGCCGACCGTGCCTCGGCGTCCCCCATGCCCGCGGGCAGCGGCACGGTGACCGTCTCCGGGGCGTGGCCCTCGGCCGTCTCCCGCGCCCAGTCGCCGACCGCCGCGACGATCACCTCGGTGTCCGGGAGCGGATGGGTGTCCAGGGAGTCGAGCAGTTCGGTCAGATGCCCCTGCGTGTTGGGCCCGTAGACGATGACGCTGAGTTGGGGCATCTGGAGGGGCTCCTTCGGCTCTTCGTCCCGGCGGTCACCTTTCATAACATACTGTCATTACACGACTGAAAGGGATATCCACGCGTGAAGCGGAAGCCCCTTGGCTACTTCTTCTTGCGGTCGCCCGTGAACGCCTCGTACTCCTTGAGCACGTCCTCGGTGGCGCCGTCCATGCGCAGCTCGCCGCGCTCCAGCCAGAGCACCCGCTCGCAGGTGTCGCGGATGGAGTTGTTGTTGTGGCTGACCAGGAAGACCGTGCCGGCGTGCTTGCGCAGCTCGCGGATGCGGGCCTCGGAGCGCTTCTGGAAGGAGCGGTCGCCGGTGGCCAGCGCCTCGTCGATCAGCAGCACGTCGTGGTCCTTGGCGGCGGCGATGGAGAAGCGGAGCCGGGCCGCCATGCCCGAGGAGTAGGTGCGCATCGGCAGGGTGATGAAGTCGCCCTTCTCGTTGATCCCGGAGAAGTCGACGATGTCCTGGTAGCGCTCCTTGATCTGCTCGCGGGACATCCCCATGGCGAGGCCGCCGAGGTGGACGTTGCGCTCCCCGGTCAGGTCGCTCATCAGGGCCGCGTTGACGCCGAGCAGCGAGGGCTGGCCGTCGGTGTAGATGTGGCCGTTCTCCACCGGGAGCAGGCCGGCCACCGCCTTGAGCAGGGTGGACTTGCCGGAGCCGTTGGAGCCGATCAGGCCGATCGCCTCGCCCCGGTGGGCGACGAAGGACACTTTCTTCACCGCGTGCACCCGGCGCACCCCGGCCGCCTTCTCGGCCTTGCCGCGGCGCAGGATGCGGTTGAGGGCGGCGGTGGCCGAGCCCCGGCCCGCGCCGGTGCCGTTGACCCGGTAGACGATGTCGACGCGGTCGGCGACGACGGTGGGGACCTGCTCGGCGCTCGCGCCCTGCGGGGTCCGGACGGGGGAGGTGGTCTGCTCAGCCACGGCCGTAGGTCTCCTCAGCCTTCCAGAAGTAGATGAAGCCGCCGATCCCGGCGGCGACCGCCCAGCCGGCCGCCGCCAGCCACACGTGCGGGGGCAGCTTGTCCGCGCCGAAGCTGTCGATCAGCGCGAACCGCATGAGGTCGATGTACAGCGCGGCCGGGTTGTACTCCAGCAGCAGCGACAGCGCCCGCGGCTGGTCCTTGGTGTGCTGGTCGATGCTCCACATCACGCCGGACACGTACATCCAGGTGCGCAGCAGGAACGGCATGAGCTGGGCGATGTCCGGGGTCTTGGCGCCCATCCGGGCCAGCACCATCGACACGCCCGCGTTGAACACGAACTGGAGGACCAGCGCGGGCAGCGCCAGCAGCCAGGACGCCGAGACCGGGACGCCCACGCAGAGGATGATGGCGATCAGCGCCAGCATCGAGAACAGCAACTGCTGGAGCTGCTGGAGGCAGAACGAGATGGGCAGCGCGGCGCGCGGGAAGTGCAGCGCCCGCACCAGGCCCAGGTTGCCGGAGATGGCCCGGGTGCCCGCCATGATCGAGCTCTGCGTGAACGTCCACACGAACACGCCCGTCACCAGGAACGGGATGAAGTCGGCGACCCCGCGCTTGGTGCCCAGCAGCACGCCGAAGATGAAGTAGTAGACCGCCGCGTTCAGCAGCGGGGTCATCACCTGCCAGAGCTGGCCGAGCTTGGCCTGGCTGTACTGGGCGGTCAGCTTGGCGGTGGCGAAGGCGGTGATGAAGTGCCGCCGGTCCCAGAGCTGCCGGACGTACGCCGGTACGGAGGGGCGGGCGCCGCTGACGGTCAGGCCGTGCCGGGCGGCCAGTGCCGCCAGGTCTCCGTCGGCCGGAACCTGCATCGGGGGCGGTGCGTCGAGGACCTGGCTCACATCCGCTGCTTTCGGATCGGGTGGTGGGGGAAGCGCGGTCCGGCCGTTGCCCGCCGTTTCCGCACGCTTTCCCGTACGTTTACTTACGTCGGGACGGGACCGTATCGTCGCAACGGGAGAGTAGGCCCATCGGGCGACGGAACGCAACCGTTGCGTCGTCCCGCCTATGCTGGTGGGCATGACGACCAACGCCGACGAACCCCCGGCGCGCCCGCGCCGGGCCCCGGCCGGGGCCGCCGTGCTCCGCGAGGACGTGACGGAGGCGATCCGCGCGGCCGTCTTCGAGGAACTGGCCGCCGTGGGGTACGCGCGGATGTCCATCGAGGGCATCGCGCGCCGGGCCGGTGTCGGCAAGACGGCGGTGTACCGGCGCTGGCGCTCCAAGCTGAACCTGGTGCTGGACGTGGTCTCCGCGATGGCGGTCCTCGGCCTGCCGGCCCCGGACACCGGCTCCCTGGAGGGCGACCTCCGGCTGCTGTACGAGGTCATGTCGCGCGCCCTGCGCCACCCGGTGGCCTCGCAGATCATCCCCGACCTCCAGGCGGAGGCCGCCCGCAACCCGGAGATGGCCGAGACCCTCCAGAAGGCCGTGCGGGACGGGCAGGACGGGGTCGCCTCCAAGATCGTGGCGGCGGCCCGGGAACGGGGCGAGGTGAGCGCGGACCTCGACCTGGACCTCGCCCTCGACCTGATCTCCGGCCCCCTCTACTGGCGCGCGGTGGTCATCCGCAGCCCGAAGCTCCCCAAGGGATACCTCCCCGACCTGGCCAAGGCCACGGCGGGCGCCCTCAAGGCGCTGTAGAGCCTCAGCTCAGCAGCCTCCGCAGCCGGCCCCGCGCCACCCGGGCCGCCCCCGCCGGCCCCGTCGCCACGCGCAGGGACAGGGCGCCGGAGTGGGTGGCGTAGGGGTGGGCCAGCAGCACCAGGTGGCGCGGGCTGGGCAGTGCCCGTCTGCGCAGGTGGGGGCTGTCCGTGCGGGCGTGGGCGGTGATGTCCCGGTGGGCGCCGTCCTTGAAGTGGACGGTGAGGCACAGGTCCCAGACGCCCGCGCCCAGAGCGTTCAGGTCGACGGCCGCCTCGGCGGTCCAGGTGCCGTTCGGCGCGGGGACCAGGGGCAGCGTGATGTGCCGGACCGGGCGGCCGGTCGTGCGGTCGTGCCAGCGGGCCGTCACCGCCAGCGGGCCCGCCTCGGCGAGCCGGCCGTACAGCTCGTGCAGGCGCAGCCGGAGCCGGGCGCCGCGGGCGTGGGGGAGCAGTTCGGCGTCCATGGCGCACGGCAGCGCCTCGGTCGGGCAGGACAGCAGCGGGGTCAGGGTCACACCGGGATGCGCGTCGGACCAGACGGGGGTGCCCTCGGGGGTGCGGGCGTACGGAGGCAGCAGGCGGGCCGGGCGGGCGGCCAGTTCACGCAGCCGGGGCAGGTCGCGCGGCTCGGGGGAGTCCAGTACGAACCGGCCCAGCAGGGTGCCGGGTGCGGCGGGGTCCCGCGCCCAGTCCTCGGCGTCGTACCCGGCGAGGTGGTCACGGGTGTGCGCCCACCAGGCGCGCCGGTACTCCGGGTCCCGCAGGCCCAGTTCGCGCAGGTACATGCGCAGTTCGTGGTCGAGGAACTTCGCCCGCGCCTCCCGCGCCGGCTCCGTCTGGCCGGCGCCCCGCAGGATCTCGTACGCCTCCGCGCAGGCGCGGGTGCGGGAGTGCCAGTTGCCGATGTGCTCCCGGTCCAGGGAGAGCGAGAGCTGTTCGGCGGCCCGGCGTACGTGCCAGACGTAGACGAGGTCCGGGACGAGGGCGAGGCGCGGGGCGGCGGCGAGGACGCGGGCGGTGAAGACGAAGTCCTCGTAGAGGTAGCGGCCTTCGGGGAAGCGGATGCCGTGCGCCCGGAGGAAGTCGGTGCGGTACAGCTTGTTGACGCACAGGGTGTCGTGGACCAGGTGCGGGCGGTCCGCAGGGTGCTCGATCAGCGCCGCCTCGGCGAACAGGCCGGACTGCCAGGGGTGTTCGCGGCCCGAGGGCAGCTCCCGGCGCACACAGAGCCCCGCGCTCACCTCGGCACCCGTCTCCGTGGCCGCCCGCAGCAGCGCGTCCACCGCGCCGGGCGGCAGCAGGTCGTCGCTGTCCAGGAACATCACGTACGGCAGGGTCACCGCGTCGATCCCGGTGTTGCGCGGGGTGCCGCAGCCCCCGCTGTTGACGGCGTGCCGGATCACCCGCAGCCGGGGCTCGGTGGCCGCGAGCCGGTCCAGGAGACCGGCGCTGCCGTCGGTGGAGCGGTCGTCCACGGCGACGACCTCGCCCACCGCCGGACCCTGGTCCAGCGCGGAGCGCACGGCGTCGGTGACATGGGCGGCGTCGTCGTAGCCGATGACCACGACGGCGACTTGGGGCGCGGCTTCGGACATGGGGTCCATGGTCGGTGCCGGGCCGTCAGGAGCCGGTCAGGGCACGGTCCGGTACCCGGCCGGCATCCGGCAGCGCGCGGCTCGCGGGCACGTCGGCCGGGGGCCGGGTGGACTGCCACAGCCGGACGAAGGACAGCACGGCGGCGGCCAGCAGCAGCACGTTGCGGGCCAGGATGAGCAGGCAGCCAGGCCAGGTGCCGTCGATGACCGCGCCGTAGTTCATCGGGAAGACCAGGGTGCTCACCCCGGTCGCGAGGAGGATCAGCACGGTCACCGGGCGCTGGCGGGTGTGCCGCGAGGTCAGGCAGACGGCGGCCAGGCCCAGCAGCCAGATCAGGTACTGGGGGCTGATGACCCGGCTGGTGACGGTGAACAGCAGCACCGCGGTGAGCGCCGCGTCGTACGGCGTCGCCGGGGAGAAGTGCCGGGCCCGCAGCCGCCACACCACCAGCAGCGCGAAGGCGGCCGCCGTCAGCGCGAGGGAGGCGGTGGCGACCGTGTGCACCTGGGGGCCGACCAGTTCCATGGAGCCGTACTGGTAGCGGACCGTGCCCGGCCAGCCCGCGTGCCGGGCGAGGTTGAGCGCGGTGCCGCCGAGCGACTCCAGTTGGACGCCCCGGCCGCCCTGTTCGCGCAGGAAGCCGAAGGGGTTGGCGAACATCAGCGCCAGCACCGCGAGGGAGGCGCAGCCGGCCGCCGTCGCCCAGGACCACGCCGAGCGGGTCGCCCGTCCGCGTGACACGCCGAGCAGCACCAGCGCCGGCCACACCTTCACCACCGCGCCGAGCGCGCCGAACACCCCGGCCGCGCGCGGCGACCGGCCGAGCGCCAGCAGGGCGGCCACGCCGAGGGCGGTGACCTGGACGTCGTAACGGGCCAGCGGCATGTGCAGCAGCAGCGGGAGGCCGCCCACCCAGAGCGCGGCGCCGCGCAGACTGCGCCCGGTGCGCCGCCCGGCGACGGCCAGCGCCACCGCGACGGCCGCGTCCGCCACCAGCGTCAGCAGCACGAACGCCTCGAAGTACGACAGCCCCGGCAGCAGCCCCGGCGCCAGCAGCACCAGCCCGGCGCCCGGCGGGTACTGCCACAGCGTGTCGTGCGTGGGGAACGTGCCCTGCGACAGGACGCCGTACCAGTGGAAGTACAGCCGCCACACCTCGCGCGACACCGAGCCGCCGCCCAGCACGTGCGCCGAGCCGAGGACGAGGAGCCCCAGCATCAGCGCGCGGGTGGCGAGCCAGCCGGCGACGAGGGCGAGGACCGGACCGGAGGTGACACGGAGACGGTTCATCGCGTGGGAGCCTAATCCGCGCGGATGGTGTATCTCTGCCGATACGCCGTCAATGATCGGAAAAGACTGTCTCATCGCAAAAGATCGGGCCGTGGTGGACGTCGGGCCTCTGGTGGAAGCGCAGCCGCCCAGAGCGGCTGGAACAACGGCGGTCGTGCCGGGCGGCGCGGGCGTGGAGCGGATCGGCCGGGTGCCCTGGCGCGTCCGGTGGGGCGCGCCCGTGTGCCTGCCCGCGCTGGTGATGCTCGGGCTCGGGCTGTGGGGGGTGGACCGGGGCGGGATATGGCGCGACGAGGCCGTCACCTTCCAGGTCGCCCGCCGCTCGGTGCCGCAGATCTGGCAGTTGCTGCACGGCGTCGACGCGGTGCACGGCCTGTACTACCTGCTGATGCACGCCGTCCTCGCGGTTCACCCGGACGAGGTAATGCTCCGGCTGCCCTCGGTGGGCGCGGCGGCCGTCACCGCCGCCCTCGTCGGCGAACTGGGCGTCCGCCTCGCCGGACCGCGCGTCGGCCTGTGGGCCGGACTGCTGTACGCCGCCTCCCCGTTGGCCGGCCACTACGCCCAGGAGGGCCGCTCGTACGCGCTCGTCGCCGCGGGCGCCACCGGCGCGACCCTGCTGTTCGTCCGCGGGGTGCGCACCGGCGCCTGGCGGGCCTACGGCACGGTCCTCGCGGTCACCTGCTGGCTGCACGAGTTCGCCGTGCTGCTGTTCCTCGCCCACGCGGTGTCCCTCGCGCTGGCCCGCGTCGGCGCCCGGGTGTGGCGGGGCTGGGGGAGCGCGGCCGGGGCCGTGACGCTCACCCTGCTGCCGATGATCGTGGTCTCGCACGCCCAGTCCGCCCAACTGGCCTGGGTGCGCCCGCCCACCTGGGTCACCGCCGAGAGCCTGCTGCGCTGGTTCCTCGGCCCGGGCGAGGGCGTGTACTGGAGCTGCCTGGTGCTCGCCGTGCTGGGCCTGGCCGGACTCGCCGGGCCGCCGGGGCGGCTGACCTGCGCGCGGGTCGGCCTGCCGCTCGCCGTGGTGCCGCCCGCCGCCCTGATGCTGGCCTCGCAGCTCTCCCCGCTCTACGTCGACCGGTACGTCCTCTACGCCCTCTCCGGCACGCCCCTGCTGGTCGCCGCCGGAGCCGACCGGCTGGCGCGGGCCGCCGCCCGGCTGCGTCTGCGGGTGCCCCGGCCGCCGGTGCTGGCCCTGAGCGGAGCCGCGCTGACCGCCCTGGCGCTCTGCCTCCAGCTCCCACTGATGAGCGACGACCGAGACCCGGCCCACCGCCCGGACGACCTGGCCGCCGTGGCCCGGGTCGCGGCGCGTGAGGTGAAGCCCGGTCAGCCCGTGCTGTTCCTGCCCACCCAGGCCCGCAACGCCGCCCTCGCCTACCCGGGCGCCTTCGCGGGCGTACGCGACGTGGCCCTCGACGAGCCGGGCCCCGAGGCCGGGACGCTGTACGGGCGGGAGGCCGATGCGGCCGAACTGCGGCGGCGGCTGTCCGGGCTCGACCGGGTGTGGGTGGTGGCCGACCGGGACCTGCTGGCCGGCCGCTGGAGCCCGACCGGCCCCACCGAGCGCGCCAAGATGGCCGTACTGGCGCAGGAGTTCATGCCCGCCGAGGAGTCGGCCGACGGCGACGCGAGCGTACGGCTCTACGTCCGCCGGGTCGCCCTCAGCGCGCTGCCGGGCCTTGCTCCAGTTCCCGGACCGCCGCGTCCAGCGCGCCGGTGAGCCGGTCGAGGCGGTCCCGCAGCTCGCCGATCTCGGCCGGGTCCGTGCCGGTCGCGGCGGCGATGCGGCGGGGCACCTCAAGCGCCCGTTCACGCAGGGCCACGCCCTCGCCGGTGAGCGTCACCCGTACCGAGCGCTCGTCGCTCGCGCTGCGCTCCCGAAGCACCAGGCCGGCGCCCTCCAGCCGCTTGAGCAGCGGGGACAGGGTGCCGGAGTCGAGCCGCAGATGCTCGCCGAGCTGCTTGACGGGCAGGGCGCCGCGCTCCCACAGCACCAGCATCACCAGGTACTGCGGGTAGGTGAGCCCGAGGTCCTTGAGCAGCACCCGGTAGACGCCGTTGAAGGCGCGGGAGGCGGCGTTCAGGGAGAAGCAGATCTGCCGGTCCAGGCGGAGCCAGTCCGGGTCGGCGGCGTCGGTGGCGGGGCCGGCCGACGGGGTGGGCGAGACGCTCATGACACCCAGGATAGCGGGACGACAGGGTTTTGGTTGTGCGCAATTTAATTGTGTGCTCTACTCGGTGCCGAGGGCGGCGGTCCTCCCCGGTCCGCCGCCACCGACTTCATCGAGAGGACCGGTCTCCCCATGGACGCGCTCTACACCGCCGTCGCCACCGCCACCCACGGCCGCGAGGGCCGCGCCGTCTCCTCCGACGGCCGCATCGACCTGCCGCTGGCCATGCCGGTGGAACTGGGCGGTGACGGCCAGGGCAGCAACCCCGAGCAGCTCTTCGCCGCCGGCTACGCCGCCTGCTTCGGCAGCGCCCTCGGCCTGGTCGGCCGCCAGGCCAAGGTGGACGTCTCCGACGCCGCCGTCACCGCCGAGGTCGGCATCGGCAAGGAGGGCGAGGGCTTCGGCCTCAAGGTGACGCTCCGCGTCGAGCTGCCCGACACCGTGGACGAGGAGACCGGCCGCAAGCTGGTCGAGACCGCCCACCAGGTCTGCCCGTACTCCAACGCCACCCGCGGCAACGTCGAGGTCACCCTCGTCGTCGAGTGACCTTGTGCCTCACGGGGACCGGGTGAGCTGATCGGCTCCCACGGCCGGGCCGGGGATGCGCGCCGCACCGGTGGCGGGCATCGCCTCGCCGAGCAGCAGGGTGCGCACCACCCGCTCGGCGGCCCGGCCGTCCTCGAACTCGCAGAACCGCGCCCGGAAGTCGGCCCGCAGCGCCGCCGACTCCCCGTCCCGCCACGCCCCGGACTCGAACAGCCAGGCCAACTCCCGCTGCGAGTACGTCACATGGCCCGGCGGCCGGGCGGTGATGTCCAGATAGGCGCCCCGGCTCGCCCGGAACGTGTCCCAGTCGTCGGCGTGCACCACGACCGGGCGGTCCAGCACGGCGTAGTCGAACATGATCGACGAGTAGTCCGTGACCAGCGCGTCCGAGGCCAGCATCACCTCCGCCGCGTCCGGCTCGCCGGTCGCGTCGACCACCACCCCGCGCCGGGCCAGCTCGGCCAGCCCCGCCCCGCGCGCCGGGCCGTTCGCCAGCGACGGGTGCAGCCGCACCACCAGCGTGTGCCCCTCGCCCAAGTCGGCCGCGAACGCCGCCAGGTCGATCCGGTCCACATGGCCGCCCCGGACGTGGTCACGCCGGGTCGGTGCGTACAGCACCACCGTGTGGTCCTCGGGGATGCCGTGCCTGCGGCGGAACTCCCGGCCCCGAGAGGCGCCCGCGCCCACCAGGACGTCGTTGCGCGGGCTGCCGGTGCGGACCGAGGTGAAGTGGCAGGGGAAGGCCCGCTCCCACACCAGCTCCGCGTGCCGGTTGGCGACCAGGCCGTAGTCCCAGCGGTCCGCCCGGCGCAGCATCCGGGGCACGTCGAAACCGAGCCGGGCGCCGGGCCGGTCCAGCAGATCGGCGCCCAGGTACTTCAGCGGGGTGCCCTGGTGGGTCTGGATGTGCGTGGCGCCGGGCCGCTTGGCCAGCGCGCCGGGCCAGTTGACGTCGTTGACGAAGAACGCCGCCCGCGCGGTGGCCTCCAGATAGCGCCGCGAGCCCAGCAGCACGTGCTCGGTGTCCGGGGGCAGGGTCGCCGCGGTCTCCTCGTCCCGTACCACCCACACCCCGCGCAGGTGCGGCGCGATCACCTTCGCCGCCCGGTACACCGCCGCCGGGTCACCGAGCATGCCCCGGTGCGAGGACGCCGAGTACACCACCAGATCCGGGTCGAGCGGGCGGCGCGACTGCACCGCCGACCAGCCACGCCGGGCCCGTGTCCCGGCCGCCGTCCGCAGCCGTGCCGCGCGCCGTCCGGCCTCCCGGCCCGCCTGCGCGGCCCGGCGCCGCAGGAGGTACGCCCCGTACCCGCCCTCCAGCACGCGGGTCTCGCCCTCGGCGCGGGTGCCCTCCGGCCTGTGGTCACGGAACATCTCCGCCGTGCGCCGGAAGAACTCGGCCTTGTCGCCCGGCGGCAGCCGGTCCGGCTTGGCCAGGATGTCCAGGCAGTGCTCGCCCATCTTGCGGTGCAGATACGGCCGCCACCGCCACAGTTCCGGGCGCTCCTCGACGAACGCGAAGACCCGCTCGTACTGCTCGTGCACGTCGAAGTGCTTGCGGCTGGTGGTGGAGAGGATGTTGCCCTGCCTGCGCTGGCGGTAGTGCAGACAGATCTGGTCCAGGGTGGCGATCCGACCGGCGCTCAGCATGACCGGGAACGTCCACGGGGTGTCCTCGTAGTAGCCCGGCGGGAACGCGAAGCCGTGCCGCGTCACGAAGTCGCGGCGGTAGACCTTGTTCCACACCACCATCAGCAGGTCGAGGATCTCCGGCCGCTCGGCCGCCGTGAACGTGCCGTCCTCGGCGGCGAGGACATGGGCGAGGACGTTGCGGCGGGTGCCGCCCCACCAGTAGGTGCGGGCGTAGTCGAAGACCAGCACGTCCGGATCACCGGTCTCCGCGAGGCGCCCGGCGACGGCGGCGAGGGCGCCCGGGGTCAGGGTGTCGTCGCTGTCGAGGAAGAGCAGGTAGTCGCCGGTGGCATGCGGCATCCCGGCGTTGCGGGCGCGGCCGAGGCCGACGTTCTCCGGCAGGTGCAGCACCTTCACGCGGGGGTCGCGCGCGGCGTACTCGTCGAGGATCGCGCCGCAGCCGTCCGGAGAGCGGTCGTCCACGGCGATCACCTCCAGATCGCCGAAGGACTGCCCGAGCACCGAGTCCAGGCACTCGCGCAGGAAGCCCTGCACCTTGAAACAGGGGACGATGACACTGAAGCGGGGCACGGCGGATCAGCTCCTCACGAGGGACGCGGCGGCGGGGGCGGGCACACGCTCCGCGAGCGGCACCACCGGCGGCAGCGCCTCCGGCGGCTCACCGAGCAGCACCCGGCGTACGACCCGCTCGGCCGCGCGCCCGTCGTCGAACTCGCAGAACCGCTCCCGGAACGCGGCCCGGCGCGCGGCGGACTCCTCGCCCCGGTACTCGCCCTCGCGGAAGACCCGCGCCAGCTCCTCGGCGGTACGGGCCACCGGGCCCGGCGCCTCGGCCATCAGGTCGAAGTACACACCCCGCGTCTCGCGGTAGACCTCCCAGTCGTCCGCGAACACCACGATCGGCCGGTCCAGGTTGGCGTAGTCGAACATGATCGAGGAGTAGTCCGTGACCAGCGCGTCCGCCGCCAGGCACACGTCCTCGGCCGAGCGGTGCGCGGTGACGTCGATGATCCGGTCCGAACTCCGGGCCGTGCCCTGGTCGTAGAAGTAGTGGGCGCGCAGCAGCACCACCACGTCGTCCCCGGCCGCCTCGCAGAACGCGGCCAGGTCCAGGCCGGGTTCGAAGCCGGTGGCGTGGTCGCGGTGGGTGGGGGCGTACAGCACCGCCGTCGCTCCCTCGGGGATGCCCAGCTCACGCCGGACACGGGCCACGTCGTCGGCGGTCGCCGTCACGTACACGTCGTTGCGCGGGTAGCCGTACTCCAACTGCTCGTAGGAGCCGGGGAAGGCGCGCTCCCACATCTGGGTGGAGTGCCGGTTGGAGGAGAGGTTGAAGTCCCAGCGGTCCACCCGGCCCAGCAGCTTGGTGAAGCTGCCCGACCGCGCGGCCACCACCGGGTACGTCGACTGGTCCACGCCCATCTTCTTCAAGGGGGTGCCGTGCTGGGTCTGCAGATGCGTGCTGCCGGGGCGCTTGACGACACCCTCGGCGAAGTTGGCGTTGTTCACCAGGTACTTGGCGCGGGCCAGCACCTCCCAGTACCGGCGCGAGCCGATCACCGCGTACTCCACGCCCTCGGGAACCGTGTGCGCCTGGTCGGCCTCCACCAGGAACACCGACCGGATGTGCGGGGCGAGTTCACGGGCCTTGGCGTGGATCGCGGCCGGGTTGCAGGCGTACCCCCGGCCCCAATAGGCGCAGTACACCGCGAGGTCGGGGTCGAGCGGGCGGCGCAGTGCGCGGGCGTAGCGCAGCCGGGTGCGCAGCATGCGCGGCTTCGGCAGCCGGCGCAGCGCCCCGGCGGCCACCCGGTTGACCCCGCGCAGCGCCCGGAACGGCGTGTACGCGCCCGCCGCCAGCAGCCGGTGCTGCACCCCGAGGCTCCCGCCGGGCACCCGGTACCCGGCCGGGCGGTGCCTGCGGTACAGCCGTCCGGCGCGGCGGAAGAACGCCCGGTGGCCCTCGGTGAGCCGCTCGGGGCGGGACGCGGTCTTCAGCACCTGGGTGAAGAGCTGCCCGAACAGGGCCCTGGCCCGCTCCGCCGGGAGCCCGGACTCGGCGGCCCGGCGCAGCACCCGGTCCACCTGGTCCAGCAGGTCGCGTTGGTGCGGTCCGGGTGCGTTGAGCCTGCTGCCCTGGCGCCGGGCCCGGTGCCGGACGACCGCCCGGCGCAGCACCGCGAGCCGGCCGGCGGCGACGGTGACCAGGCCGCCCCAGCCGAGGTCGGTGAAGTGACCCTCGGGAAAGGTGAGTTCGTGCTCGGTGAGGAAGGAGCGCCGGTAGCAGGCGCTCCAGGCGGGGAGCGCCGCGCCGGTGAGCCAGGGGGCCGCGCCGGGCGCGAAGGCGCCCTTGGGGGCCTTCGCCAGCAGCGGGGCGGCCGGGTTGGCGGGCTCGCCCTCCCACCAGGGGACGCGCTCGTACTCGGCGTGCAGCACGTCGACGCCCGCGGTCTCGGTCAGCCGCTGGTCCAGCGCGGCCAGCGCGCCGGGCAGCAGCAGGTCGTCGCCGTCCAGGAACAGTACGTACCCGCCGCGCGCGGCCCGCAGCCCGGCGTTGCGTGCCCCGCTCAGTCCGGCCGACGGCGGCGAGTTCACCGGGAGCACCCGCCGGTCGCGCTCGGCGTACCCGGCGGCCACGGCGGCGGCCGGGGCGTCGGGGGAGTCGCAGACCGGGATCAGTTCCAGGTCGCCGAAGGACTGGGCGAGGACCGATTCGAGGGCCTGCGACAGGTGGCCCGGGACCCCGTGGGAGGGGACGATGATGCTGAAGCGGGGCATGCTGTTCTTTCTGTCGTCTTGCGGACGCGGCCCGGCCGCCCGGCGGGACGCCAGGTGGACGGCCGGGTCGGCGTGGGCCGCGTCGTGCCGAGGGGCATGGAAACTCCCGGAAGGTCCAACGGTGTTCAGCGGCCCTCGGTGACGGGGAGCGGGCCGGAAGGTTGCGGCACGGACGCCAGCGGCGCCCGGACCAGGGCCTCGGCCGACGGCCGCACCGGCCTGCGCGCACCGGGCGGCACCGCCCCGGGCGGCCCCGCCGGCCGGCCCAGCACCACATGCCGGACGACGCGCTCGCCCGCGTTGCCGTCGTCGTACGGGCAGAAGCGCTCGCGGAACGCGGCCCGCAGCCGGGCGGAGCGCACTCCGCGCCAGTGGCCGGAGGCGAACACGTCCGCGACCTCCTCCTCGGTGCGGGCCAGCGGGCCGGGCGGACAGGCGAGCAGATCGAGGTAGGCGCCCCGGACCGTCCGGAAGGTGTCCCAGTCCCCGGTGTGCAGCACCACCGGCCGGTCGAGCCCCGCGTAGTCGAACATCAGCGGCGAGAAGTCGGTGAGCAGCGCGTCCGAGGCCAGGCACAGGGACGGCAGGTCGGGATGGGCGGAGACGTCGACCAGCCGGGCCCTGGCCGCCGAGGGCTCGCCGAGCGGGGCCCGGGTCAGGAGGGTGAACCGGGGTCCGAGCAGGCCGAGCAGCCGGCCGGGGTCCAGCGGCGGGCTCTGGGTGCGCCGGTGGTCGCGGCGCGCGGGCACGTACAGCACGGCGACCGCCCCCTCCGGCACGCCGAGGGACGCGCGCAGCCGGGCCACGTCGGCCGAAGTGGCGTGCTGGAAGGCGTCGTTGCGCGGACTGCCGTACTCCAGCGTGGTGTAGCCGCCGGGGTGGACCCGCTCCCAGGTCAGGGTGGAGTGCCGGTTGCCGGAGACGACGTAGTCCCACTGGTCCACCTCGCGCAGATGCCCGGCGAAGTCCGTGCCGGGGGCGGCCGCCGGGCGCTCCTGGAGGTCGAGGCCGGTGTGGCCGAGGGGGGTGCCGTACCGGGTCTGCACGTAGACCTGGCCGGGGCGCTTGATCAGGCCGGGTCCGAAACCGGCGTTGTGCACCAGGTACTTGGAGCGGGCCAGCGCGGTGAAGTGGGCGGCGGTGCCGGGGCGGCCGAGCCAGGCGGTGCGGATGTGCGGGGCGTGCGCGTGGAACGCGGCCTCCAGGGCGCTCGGGTCGCAGCCGTGGTCGGGGGCCTGTTCGGCGGCGAAGAGGGCGCGGTCGGCGCGCAGGGGGAGGCGGCGCTGGACCCGGTAGTGCAGGCGCAGGGCGGCCGTCCGCAGGGCCTGAGTCCAGCGGCGGGCCGAGGCGCGTGCGTGGCGGCGGAGCGCGGCGGCCAGGCGCAGGGTGCGGAAGGTGCGGTGCAGGCCGTGCCGGACCAGGGCGCGCCGGAGGCCGGGGGGTACCGGGGTGTCTGGGGTGCGGTGGCGGCGGCAGTGGGTGCGGGACCGGCGCAGGAACGCGGGGTGGCTGCCGCGCGGGAGGCGGTCCCGGCGGGTGGCGACGGTGGTGAGGTGGTCGAGCATGCGGGCGTACAACTCCGGTCGCCAGCGCTCCAGTTCGGGCCGCTCGTCGAGGTACGCGAACACCCGGTCGTACTGGTCGAACACGTCGAAGTGGCGGGGGCTGGTGGTGCGCAGGATGCTGCCCCGGCGGCGCTGGCGGTAGTGCACGCAGACCCGGTCCAGCGTGGCGATCGACCCGGCCGCCATCAGCACCGGGAAGGTCCAGGGGGTGTCCTCGTAGTAGCCGGGCGGGAATCGGAAGCCCTCGCGGGTGACGAACTCCCTGCGGTACGCCTTGTTCCACGCCACCATCAGCACCCGCAGCAGCCCCGGCCGGTCGGCCAGGGTGAAGGGGGCCGGGCCGTCCTCGGTGAGCCGGTCCGCGAGCCGGTTGCGCAGGGCGGTGCCGTCCCAGTGGGTGCGGGCGTAGTCGAAGACCAGGACGTCCGGATCGCCGGTCGCCGCGAGGCGGTCCGCCACCGCGCGCAGGGTGTGCGGGGTGAGGGTGTCGTCGCCGTCGAGGAAGAGCAGGTAGTCGCCGCTCGCCTCTTCGACACCGGCGTTGCGGGCCCTGCCGAGGCCCGCGTTCCGCGGCAGGTGCAGGGCCCGCACGCGGGGGTCGCGGGCCGCGTACTCGTCGATGATCGCGCCGCAGTCGTCCGGCGAGCGGTCGTCCACCGCGATCAGTTCGAAGTCCGGGTACGACTGCGAGAGCACCGAGTCCAGGCACTCGGCGAGGTACGCCTGGACCTCGTACGCGGGGACGATGACGCTGAACCTGGGCAAGGCACATCCATGGGTCGGTCGGCGCGGGCCTTCTGCCCGGCAACGGCCGCCCAGGGGACTTGGTTACGGCTCCTACGGCATACGGGGGAAGCCCGGGGGAGCCGTACGGATTCCCCCGGGCAACACCTGTGCGAGCACGGTTACTTGACCGCTCCCGCCATCACCCCGGACACGAACTGCCGCTGGAAGGCGAAGAACACGGCCAACGGGATCACCATCGACAGGAACGCGCCGGGCGCGAGCACGTCGATGTTGTTGCCGAACTGCCGTACCTGGGTCTGGAGGGCCACCGTGATCGGCTGGGAGCCGGACTTGGTGAACACCAGCGCCACCAGCATGTCGTTCCACACCCACAGGAACTGGAAGATGCCGAGGCTCGCGATGGCGGGCGCGCCGAGCGGCATCACCACCCTTGCGAACAGCCTCAGTTCACCCGCGCCGTCCAGCCGGGCCGCCTCCAGCAGCTCGCGCGGGATCTCCGCGAAGAAGTTCCGCAGCAGGAACACCGCGAACGGCAGCCCGAACCCGATGTGGAACAGCACCACACCCAGGATCGAGCCGAACAGCCCGACCTCGCCGAAGAGTTCGGCGATCGGGATCAGCGCCACCTGAACCGGCACCACCAGCAGCGCGACCACGCCGAGGAACCACCAGTCGCGGCCGGGGAACTCCATCCACGCGAAGGCGTAGGCCGCCAGCGAGCCGATCACCACCACGCCGAGCGTCGCCGGGACCGTGATCAGCACGGTGTTGACCAGCGAGTGGGTGATGTCGCCGTTCTCCAGCAGCTTGCCGTAGCTCTCGAAGGTGAGCTTGGACGGCTCGGTGAACACCGTCCACCAGCCGCTCGCGTTCATGTCCTCCGGCGAGCGCAGCGAGGAGATCAGCAGCCCGATCGTCGGCACCAGCCAGAACAGGGCCACCACGACCAGGACGAACTGGACCAGCCCGCCGCCCAGCCCCTCCACCAGCCGGGCGCCCAGTGAGCGCCGGCCCCGCACGGTGTCCTTGGCGGGCAGCTCGCGCACCCGTCCCGCGCTCTCGGTGTGCGTGCTCATCGCCCGCCCTCCCGCCGCAGCCTGCGGATGTTGAACAGCATCACCGGGATCACCAGCAGCAACAGGAACACCGCGATGGCGCTGGCCACACCGGGCCGCCCCTCGGAGAAGCCCTTGCGGTACAGCTCCAGCGCCAGCACGTTGGCGTCGTCCTGTGACGAGCCCGGCGCGATGATGTAGACGAGGTCGAACACCTTCAGCACGTTGATCATCAGGGTGACGGCGACGACCGCGAGCACCGGCGCCAGCAGCGGCACGGTCACCTTGCGGAACACCTGCCACTCACTGGCGCCGTCCACCCGCGCCTGCTCCAGCAGTTCCCTCGGCACCCCGGCGAGCCCCGCCGCGATCAGCACCATGGCGAAGCCCGCCCACATCCAGACGTAAGAGCCGATGATCGCCGGGGTGACCAGGGCCGGGCCGAGCCAGTCGACGCCGTTGTACGCCTCCTTGAAGTTGGCCGCCGGAAGCCTGAGCCGAGCCCCGTCCGCCGAGGCGGGCAGGGTGAAGGTGCCGTCGCCGGCCGCCTTCGCCGAGGCCACCACCTCGCCGTCCTTCACGGCCTCGATCCGCATCCCGGCGTACCCGCGCTCGGCCGGGTCCGGGGCGCCGAGCTTCCCGACGCCCTTGCCGCGGGTGAAGTCCTGCCAGACCGTGCCGGTGATCTTCCCCGGCTCCGGCCGGGCCGCCGCCGCCCGCTTCGCGTCGTCCGGGAACTGGTCCGGGGCCACGCCGACCATCGGCAGCGCGACCGGGGTGCCCGCCCGCACCGGGTCCTTGGTGACGAAGGCGCCGCCCTGTCCCACCAGCGGCGACTCGCGGCCGGGGTGCGCCTTCGGGAACGCCGACGCCTGGGCGAAGGAGTCATGGACCCCGACCCACACGGCGTTGGCGACCCCCTTGTCCGGGTCCTGGTCGTACACCAGCCGGAAGATGATCCCGGCGGCCAGCATCGAGATCGCCATCGGCATGAAGACGACCAGCTTGAACGCCGTTCCCCAGCGCACCCGCTCGGTCAGCACGGCGAAGACCAGGCCGAGCGCGGTGGAGACGGTGGGCGCGAACACCACCCAGATCACGTTGTTCTTCAACGCCGTGCGGATGCCGTCGTCGGTGAACAGCGCCTTGTAGTTGTCGAACCCGGCGAACTGGTCGCCCGAGGAGTCGTAGAGACTGCGGACGACCGAGTACCCGATCGGGTAGAGCACGAGCGCGCCGAGCAGCACCAGGGCCGGCAGCAGGAAGAGCGCCGCCACCACCCTGCGCGTCCCGGTCACGCTCCTGCGGCTCTTCGGCGCGGCCGGGCCCGGAGGGGCGCCGGCCGCCACTGCCGATGCCATGACCGGATCAGCCCCCGTTCCCGTACGCGGCCGCCGCGTCCTTCTCCAGCCTCGCCTGGGTGCCCGCGACGTCCTTCGGGTTCTTCAGGAAGTCCTGGAGGTCCTTCCACTCGCCCTTGCCGGGCGTCCCGCCGAACGCCTGCGGCGCCTGGTCGGACATGTCGAAGCGGAAGTCGTCGCCGGAGGCGATCAGGGCCTTGGCGATGGTGCGCTGGGTGTCGTTCGGGTAGGCCGAGTCCGGCACGTTCTTGTTCGGCGAGAGATAGCCGCCGAGCTTGGCCTGAACCGTCGCCGCGTCCGGGGACGCCAGGAAGGTCGCCAGCGCCTGGGCGCCCTTGGAGTCCTTCAGGATCACCGCCGCGTCACCGCCGGAGACCACCGGCGCGGTCGAGCCGACCGACGGGAAGGGGAAGACCTTGGCGTCCGCGCCCACCTTCGCCTTGGTCTCACCGATGTTGACCTGCGCGAAGTCGCCCTCGTAGACCATCGCGGCCTTGGGCTGGTCGCCGCCGGTGAAGGTCTGCGTCACCGAGGCCGGGAACTCGGTCTGGAGCGCGCCGTCCGCGCCGCCCGCCACATAGTCCTTCTTGCCCCAGATCTGGGCGAGCGTGGTGAGCGCCTGCTTCACCGAGGGGTCGGTCCACTTGATCTCGTGCTTGGCGAGCTGGTCGTACTTCTCCGGGCCGGCCTGGGAGAGGTAGACGTTCTCGAACCAGTCGGTCAGCGTCCAGCCGTCCGCGCCGCCCACCGAGAAGGGGGTGACCCCGGAGTCGTAGACCGCCTGCGCGGCGGTCAGCAGCTCGGCCCAGGTCTTGGGTTCCTTGGCGCCCGCGTTCTCGAAGACGGGCGCGTTGTACCAGATCAGCGACTTGTTGGCGGCCTTGTAGTAGACGCCGTACGGCTTGCCGTCGACCTTGCCGATGTCCTGCCAGCCCTGCGAGTAGTTCTTCGTCAGTTCCTTCACGGCGTCCGGGCCGAGCGGCTTGGCCCACTTCTTCTCGACCGCCTGCTTGATCGCGCCCGGCTGCGGCAGCAGCGCCACGTCCGGCGGCTGCCCGCCCGCGATCTTGGAACCGAGGAAGTTGATGATCGGATCCTGCGCGGGCACGAACGTCACCTTCGCGCCCGTGCGCTTCTCGAACTCCGCCAGGACCTTCTTGAAGTTCGCCTGCTCGGTGCCGGTCCAGACGGCGGCGACCTCGAGTTCCGTGCCGTTCAGCTTCGGCAGGGTCACCGTGGAGCCGGTGGCACCGCCGCCGCCCTCGTCGCCGTCCTTCTTCCCGTCACCGCCGGAGCAGGCGGTGAGCGTCAGGGCCCCCGCCAGCAGCGCGGCGAGGGCGGCTCCGGCCCGGTGCCCTCGAATGGTGTCGCTCGGCTTGCGCATCACTTCCCCGTTCGTCGTTCTTCTTTGAACGCGTGAACTCTGCTTGTGCGCTCCGGTGTACGCCGGGCCGCCCCGGTGCGGCAAGAGCACCCGCACGGTCCGGCCACGCATCGTGACCGGCTCGTGATCATCGGGCTATGCGCGCCGGGCACCACCGGTTCCGGTGCCCCGGCGGTCAGAGCAGCGAGGGCACTTGACCGGCCGACACCTGGCGGGCCGCCCGCTCCACCGCGCTCGCCAGCAGGGCCAGGTCGGTGGGGCCGTTGCCCAGCTCGCGCACCGGGCGCCGGGCGGGGGGATCGCCCATCCGCTGCCAGTCCAGCGGCAGCACGGTCGGCCGCTGGGTCGCGGTGCGCGGGATACGGCCCGTCACCCGGCCGCCCTGCACCCCGGTGACCCGGCCGTCCGGGTACGCCAGCACCCCGCGTCCCGGCGCCGGTTCGCCCTCCGCGCCCCGCTCGGCCGCGCCCGTACCGCGCCCGCCGGACGGCGCGTCCAGCGTCACCCGCAGGGTGGCCCGCCGCGCCGGTTCCGTCTCCGCCGTACGGCCGCCCGTGCCGGACGCGGTCACCAGGTGCACGCCGAGCCGCTCGCCCTCGCGGGCCACCGCCTCCAGCGCCCGGACGACCGATCCAGCGGCGGGCCTGCCCGGCGAACCCAGCGCGGGGGAGACCAGGGCGTCCAGGTCGTCGACGACCACCACCAGCCGGGGCAGCGGGGGCGCCGCCTCGGTCTGCTGCCGGGCGGCACCTGGCCGCAGCCGCAGCGTGGAGCTGGGCGGCGCCTCCAGGTCGCCGTTGCCCGTTCCGCGTCCGCCGGGGCCGCCGGGGCCGCGCTGGGCGACCATCCGGCCGGACACCTCGTGCGCGGTGTGCCAGTGCGCGAAGTCGGTCAGCCCGACCAGCTCCGCCCGGCGCTTCAGCTCCGCGCTCAGCGACTGCGCGAACTCCCGCATGCGCACCGGGTCGTTGGCGATCAGATGGGTGGTCACATGCGGTATGTCGGTACAGGACCGCAGCCCCTCGCCGACCCCGGCCGCCGTGCCGACGCCGTCCCGGCCGTCGATCAGCACCATGCCGAGCCGGTCCGGGCGCTCGGCGGCGGCCAGCGACGCCACCACCGCCCGCAGCAGCTCCGTACGGCCGCTGCCGGGCGGTCCCTCGACCAGCAGGTGCGGGCCGTCGGTCACCAGGTCGGCGATGACCGGGCCGCGCGGACCGGCGCCCAGCACCGCGCGGGCCCGGCCGCCCAGCGACTCGGTGTCGTCGGCCGCGTCCGCCCAGCGGGCCATCAGCGAGGCCGGGGTGGCACGGGCCAGCCCCAGTTCGTCCAGCAGCCGGGCCGACAGCGGCAGCGGCACCGCCACGCGCGTGTGCCGGTCGTCCTCCGGGGCGTCCGGGCGCAGCGGGGCCAGTGCCCGCGCGAACCGCTCCGCCCAGGCGGGCGACACCGCGTCCACGGCGGCGAGGGTGCCCGGCCCGACCGGACCGGTCGGCGCCACTCGCATCAACCGCAGCGCGGTGGCCACGTCCCCGCTGAGCAGGGCCACCGCGCCGCACTCGCGGAAGGTGGGCGTCACCGCGCAGGCCGCCTCGTAGGTCTCCATCAGCGGGGAGGCGGGGGAGGCGGGCGCGGTCTCGGCCAGGCACACCACGTGCACGCCGGCGCGCGGCCCGCTCACCGCCAGCCGTGCCAAGTCCTCCCGCAGCGCCGAGCCGCCGGGGTCGCCGTCCACCACGACCACCGTGTACGGCCCCGGATGCCCGTCGGCGCGGAAGGCGGCGGGGTCGGCGTTGGACTCGACGCGGCGCAGCAGCTCGCCGGTGCGGGCCGCCGCCTGTTCGCGGTCGTAGGCCAGCAGCAGCCGGCAGTCCTGGCCGTGGCCCGGCCGGACGTGCGGCAGCCAGCCCAGCCAGGACCACTCGGCGGTGCGCTCCTCCACCGAGCGGGCGCGGTCCGCGCTGATCAGCACGATCTCCAGCAGGTCGGGCGAGTGCAGCGCGGCCAACTGAGCCAGCACCGCGCGGGCCAGCCCCGCGAGCCGGGGGCGCGGACCGGCCAGGCCCAGGGCGCCCGCCTCGCGCAGCGCGGCCGTCACCGGCACCGCGGGAAGCGCCGAGCCGTCCGGTGCGGTCCGGTCGGCGGTGCCGAGCCGCACGGCCAGCGCCTCGCGGTGTCCCGGACCCCGCTCCCAGAGGCGGGGGCCCGGTCCGAGCGCCGTCAGCAGCAGCGCGGCCGGGTCCGGCCAGGTCTCCGGGCGCCGGAACGCCTCGGGCACCAGGGCGGGGGCCGCCTCGGCGTACGGCGCCTCCTCGGCCGGGAGGTGCTCGCCCCGGCCGCCGGTCAGCTTGCGCGCCCAGGCGCCTATGCCCCGGCGCCGGGCGGGCATCTCGGTGCCCCGGACGGGGGTGCCCTTACGGGTGGGGGAGTCCAGCTCGTCGGGGTGGGCGTCGTCGGGCCGGTGACCGGCGTGGGTGTCGTGCTCCCGGTATCCGCCGGTGAGGTGGTCCGGGGCCCGGCGCTCGATCCGGGGCGCCCGGCCCTGCTCGGGCACGGCGGCCCGCTCCATGCGCTCGGCGCCGACCCGGCCGGCGGTGCCGTACGCGTGCCCGGTCGGGCCGTCCGGCGCGGTCGCGGCCGGTGCCGGGGTGGTGTCCGGGGTTTCCCAGGGGCAGGCGTCCGGGGCTTCCTCCAGGGGCACCCGGACACAGCCCTCGCCGTCCGGCACCGTGCGCACCCGGGCTCCGGGTCCCCCCGACGGGGTCACCCTGAGCGCTGATTCACCCAGGCGCAGCAGACCGCCCGACGGAAAGCGCGACGGGCGGTCGGTGACACGGGCACCGTCCAGCGTGGTGCCGTTGGTGGAGTCGAGGTCGGCGACCGAGACCCGGCCCTCGGCGGTGACCGTGACCGCGCAGTGCAGCCGGGACACGTCCGGGTCGTCCAGGGGTACGTCGGCGTCGGCGGAGCGGCCCACCGTTATCCGGCCGCCGTGCAGCAGATGGACCCCGCCCGCGTCCGGGCCCGCGACCACGTGGAGCTGGGTCGGGGCGTCGTCCAGCTCGGGATGCGGCTCCGGGGCCACCGGGGCGCCCAGCGACAGCACCGCGCCGTCGACCAGCGGGGGTTCACCCAGGGTGTGGCGGCGCGGGTCCAGGCGGTCGGTGCCCGCGTACAGCACCACGGGGGCGCCGCCGTCCCGGCCGGCCCCGCTCTCCCCGGTGACCGACGAGGCCAGCGCGGGCGCCACCGCCGCCAGCTCGGTGCCGGTGGGCGCCGTGACCAGCACGTCGCGCGTCGCGGCGCCACCCCGCCTCGGGGACGCGCCCTGCGGATCTACGACGGTCAGCCGGATCTGCATCGCCGTCAGCGGTCCCTTCCGCCCGGCCGCGGAGGTCCCCCACTCCGCACGGGCACGTAGGCCAGTACTGCACGCATCCTCGCACCTGTCGCGGCCCTCCCGCCCGCGTCCCGGTGCGAAGTGATCTTGATTGGTCAGCTCTGCCCCCAAAAGTGCCTGACCAGTAACGCGGCGGCGATCACTTGAGATCGGTCACGCACCCGAAGCGGCAACCTGCGGACGGAGGTGAGCGTCTTTTCTCCGAACACGGACGAACGCGGACCGGAAGCCGCGCGTAGTACTCAGGGGGCGGCTTCCGGACAGGCCACTACAGTGGTCGGAACGCCGGAACACCGGTGGCAATCAGCGAGCAAGCAGCAGGGAGCGCGTGACGTGCGGCCAGTCGGCAGCAAGTACCTGCTCGAGGAGCCGCTCGGACGCGGCGCCACGGGCACCGTCTGGCGCGCCCGCCAGCGGGAGACGGCGGGCGCCGAGGCGGCCGTGGCGGGCCAGCCCGGTGAGACGGTCGCCATCAAGGTCCTCAAGGAGGAGCTGGCGAGCGACCCGGACATCGTGATGCGCTTCCTGCGCGAGCGCTCCGTACTGCTCCGGCTCACCCACCCCAACATCGTCCGGGTCCGCGACCTGGTCGTCGAGGGCGATCTGCTGGCGCTCGTCATGGACCTCGTCGAGGGCCCCGACCTGCACCGCTACCTGCGCGAGAACGGCACCTTCTCGCCCGTCGCCGCCTCCCTGCTCACCGCCCAGGTCGCCGACGCGCTCGCCGCCAGTCACGCCGACGGCGTCGTCCACCGCGACCTGAAGCCCGCCAACGTGCTCCTGCGCCAGTACGACGGCCAGATGTACCCGATGCTGACCGACTTCGGCATCGCCCGGCTGGCCGACTCACCCGGCCTGACCCGCACCCACGAGTTCGTCGGCACCCCCGCCTACGTCGCCCCGGAGTCCGCCGAGGGCCGCCCGCAGACCTCCGCCGTCGACGTCTACGGCGCCGGCATCCTGCTGTACGAGCTGGTCACCGGGCGTCCGCCGTTCTCCGGCGCCACCGCCCTGGAAGTGCTGCACCAGCACCTCAGCGCCGAACCGCGCCGCCCCTCCACGATCCCCGACCCGCTGTGGACGGTGATAGAGCGCTGCCTGCGCAAGAACCCGGAGGAACGGCCCAGCGCCGAGAACCTCGCCCGCGCCCTGCGCGTGGTCGCCGAGGGCGTGGGGGTGCACGCCAACCCGGCGCAGATCGCCGCGGCCGAGGGTGTCGCCGCCCTCCTCGCGCCCGACCCCGCCCCGGCCCCCGTACCGGACGTGCCCGGCGCCTCCGACGCCACCCAGGTACTGCCCCCGAACACCGCCCAGGCGGCCTACGGCCCCAACGCGGCCACCAGCTTCCTGCCGCACACCTCCGGTCCGCAGGGCGCCGCCGACCCGACCACCGTGCTCCCCAGCACCGGCGCCGCCGACCCCACCACGGTCATGCCCCCGATGCCGCAGGGCCGGCCGGGCCAGTACGACCCGCAGGACCCCTACGGGCAGAACCAGCAGAACCCGCAGAACCCCGACCAGCCGCACCCCTGGCAGACCCAGCTCCGCGCCGCCCGCGACCGCAACGAGCAGACCCAGGTCCAGTACCTCGACCCGGACGAGGACCCGCTGCGCCGCCGCCCCCAGCGGCAGGCCGCCCGCCCGCAGCACCAGCCCCAGCAGCCCCGCCAGCAGCAGCCGCAGCAGCGCCCGGCGCCCCGGCGCTCGACCCCGCAGCCGCAGCAGTACTCCCCGCCGCCGCAGCCCCAGCGGTACGCCCCGGAGCCGCAGCGGCCCGCGCGCGAGCCCCGCCCGGCCCGGCAGCGCAGCGCCAACCCGATGAAGATCCCCGGCCTGGGCTGCCTCAAGGGCTGCCTGTTCACGATTCTCATCCTGGTCGTGGCGAGCTGGCTGATCTGGGAGCTGACCCCGCTGCACACCTGGGTCGGCCAGGGCAAGGGCTACTGGGACCAGCTCAGCGACTGGGCCGGCTCCGTCGCCGACTGGTTCAAGAGCCTGGAAAGTTCCTCGGGCGGCAACTGAACAGCCGCTCCCGGAGCCGGTTCTGGGGACTTGTCGACACCCAGCGGGTGATTTCCGGCTCCGCGGTGAAGGCGGGCCCGACGGGCGCGTAGTTTTGTCGACCGGTGCAACACGCGTCTGTGGGAGCAGTCTTGGCACGGAAGATCGGCAGCCGGTACACCGCGAACCAGATCCTGGGGCGGGGCAGCGCCGGCACAGTGTGGCTGGGCGAGGGACCGGACGGGCCCGTCGCCATCAAGATGCTGCGCGAGGACCTCGCCTCCGACCAGGAACTGGTCGGCCGCTTCGTGCAGGAACGCACCGCGCTGCTCGGCCTGGAGCACCCGCACATCGTCACCGTGCGCGACCTCGTGGTCGACGGCAACGACCTCGCCCTCGTCATGGACATCGTGCGCGGCACCGACCTGCGCACCCGCCTGGAGCGCGAGCGCCGTCTCGCGCCCGAGGCGGCGGTGGCGATCGTCGCCGACGTCGCGGACGGGCTCGCCGCCGCACACGCGGCCGGTGTCGTCCACCGGGACGTCAAGCCCGAGAACATCCTCCTCGACATGCGCGGCCCGCTCGGCCCCGGCGGCGCCCACCCGGCGCTGCTCACCGACTTCGGCGTGGCCAAGCTCATCGACTCGCCCCGGCGCACCCGCGCGACGAAGATCATCGGCACCCCCGACTACCTCGCCCCCGAGATCGTCGAGGGTCTGCCCCCGCGCGCGGCCGTCGACATCTACGCCCTCGCCACGGTCCTGTACGAACTGCTCGCCGGCTTCACCCCCTTCGGCGGCGGCCACCCCGGGGCGGTGCTGCGCCGGCACGTCACCGAGACCGTCGTCCCGCTCCCCGGCATCCCCGAGGAGCTGTGGCAGCTCATCGTCCAGTGCCTCGCCAAGGGTCCCGCCTCCCGGCTGCGCGCCTCCGAACTCGCCGCCCGCCTGCGCGAACAGCTCCCCACCCTCGCGGGCATCCCCCCGCTGGAGGTCGACGAGCCCGACCCCGAGGCCGCCCCCGAGGAACCCCCCGCCCCCCTCCCCGCGGGCGAACCGGTCCGCCGCCGAGGCGCCGTCTCCCTGGTCCCCGGCGCCAAACCCGACTCCAACCGCGACACCCACACCTCCATGCGCGTCCCCGCCCCCGACGAATTGGCCGGCGGCGCCCACGGCACGGCCCGCGCCCCGCGCACCCCCGGAGCCCCCCGCCCCGGCTCGGCCCGCCACAGGGCCGCCGCCCGGCGCCGCAGAATCACGTTGACCGTGGCGGGGGTCCTGCTGGCGGCAGCGGTGGGAGCGGGCGCGTGGGCGGCGACGAGTGGAGCGGACGACGCTCCGGCTCCGGCGCGGAGCACGTCGGCACCCTGAGCGCGGGGAGCCACGCAGCCCAGGCCGGCCATATCCAGCCGGTCCGGCGTTCGAGGACGAGGCTCCGCAGGGGCCGATGGCCGGGGCCCGGGGGCGGCAGCCCCTGGTACGCCCGCCGCGACACCCCGCACCCCGGTGGTACCGACCGCCGAGGACCGACCCCACCCGGCGGAGCCGTTACGCTGGGGGCGTGGCAGTCGTCGATGTATCCGAAGAGCTGAAGTCCCTCTCCTCGACCATGGAGTCGATCGAGGCCGTCCTGGACCTCGACAAGCTGAGGGCAGACATCGCCGTGCTCGAGGAGCAGGCGGCCGCGCCGTCCCTCTGGGATGACCCGGACGAGGCGCAGAAGATCACCAGCAAGCTCTCCCACCTCCAGGCCGAGGTCAGGAAGGCCGAGGGGCTGCGCGGCCGGATCGACGATCTCGCCGTCCTCTTCGAGATGGCCGAGGAGGAGGACGACCCGGACACCCTCGCCGAGGCCGAGTCCGAGCTGGTCGCGGTGAAGAAGGCGCTGGACGAGATGGAGGTCCGTACCCTCCTGTCCGGCGAGTACGACTCCCGCGAGGCGCTGGTCAACATCCGCGCCGAGGCGGGCGGCGTCGACGCCGCCGACTTCGCCGAGCAGCTCCAGCGCATGTACCTGCGCTGGGCCGAGCGGCACGGCTACAAGACCGAGATCTACGAGACGTCGTACGCCGAAGAGGCCGGCATCAAGTCGACCACCTTCGCCGTCCAGATCCCGTACGCCTACGGCACGCTGTCGGTGGAGCAGGGCACGCACCGCCTGGTGCGCATCTCGCCGTTCGACAACCAGGGCCGCCGTCAGACCTCCTTCGCGGGCGTCGAGGTGCTCCCGGTCGTGGAGCAGACCGACCACGTCGAGATCGACGAGTCGGACCTGCGCATCGACGTGTACCGCTCCTCGGGCCCCGGCGGCCAGGGCGTGAACACGACGGACTCCGCGGTCCGCCTCACCCACCTCCCCACCGGCATCGTGGTCTCCTGCCAGAACGAGCGCTCGCAGATCCAGAACAAGGCCACGGCCATGAACGTGCTCCAGGCCAAGCTGCTGGAGCGCCAGCGACAGGAGGAGCGCGCCAAGATGGACGCCCTCAAGGGCGACGGCGGCAGCTCCTGGGGCAACCAGATGCGTTCGTACGTCCTGCACCCGTACCAGATGGTCAAGGACCTGCGCACCGAGTTCGAGGTCGGCAACCCGCAGTCCGTGCTCGACGGTGAGATCGACGGCTTCCTGGAGGCCGGAATTCGCTGGCGCAAGCAGCAGGAGAAGTAAGTTTGTCGACATGACAACCTTCGACAACTGCCGTCCAATGGGCGGCAGTTGTTTTATGTGTAGGCATTAGGTCACAGTCACATCAACCAACTCCCGCCAAACGCACCCCCCATGGGACATTGCGCCCGCAACGGCCTTGACGTTGCTTAAAAAAATGGGAAAGGTGAAGCGCGGCATGCGTATCCGTGGGGCGCATGTGAACCGGGGGAACGGGAGAGCGCCAGGTGCCGGCCGATAGCCGGTACCGGTGTCGTCAGCTACCTCCGTCGAGCACGGCCCGCCCCATGCGCCGCCACATCGACAATTAGCTACTGGGGGTAGCAACCATATGACGAAGAAGACGCGCGTCCGCGTCGCACGCATAGCCGCCGGCGCCGTGATGGCCGCCGGCGCGTCGCTGATGGTGGCCGGCGTGGCCTCCGCCGACCCGGGCCCCGAGCCCGACCCGTCCTGCGGCATCCTCGGCACCTGCACCGACCCGGACCCCGCCACCGACGGCGGCACCACCGAGGGCGGCACCGAGGGCACGACCGGCGGCGACTCGTCCGGTGGTACCGAGGGTACGACCGGTGGCGGCTCCGAGGGCGGGGACGTGAGCATCGGCGGGGTCATCGGCGGCGTGATCGGCGGCGGCGAGTCCTCCGGGTCCTCCACGGGCGGTTCCACCACGACCGGTGGCAACTCCTCCACGGGAGGTTCCACCACCACCGGTGGCAACTCCTCCACGGGCGGTTCCACCACCACCGGTGGCAGCTCCTCCACGGGCGGCTCGACCACGACCGGTGGCGGCTCCTCCACGGGCGGTTCCACCACCACCGGTGGCAACTCCTCCACGGGCGGTTCCACCACGACCGGCGGCGGTTCCACGGGCGGCTCCTCCACGACCGGCGGCGGCTCCACGGGCGGCTCCTCCACCACGGGCGGCTCCACCACCGGTGGGTCCAGCACGGGCGGCGACGACTCCACCGGCGGCACCTCCGGTGGTTCCACCACGGGTGGCGGTGACGCCACCGGCGGCACCACCCCCGACGGTGGCAACGACAACGTCTCCCAGGAAGAGGGCACCTCCGCCCTCACCGACACCGGGTCGGACACCGCCGCGCAGCAGACCGGGAACGGCAAGCAGCTTGCCGAGACCGGTGCGGGGGAGACCACGTTCCTGCTGGTCGGCGCCGCGACGATGATCGCGGGCGGCGTCGCCTTCCGCGTCCTGCCGCGCCTGGCGGGCAACCGCGGCGGCGGTACGGCCGCCTGAGGGTAGTCGAAACGTCACTCCGCGCAATGTGAGCGGAGAAAGAGAAGGGCCCGGAGCACCCGCTCCGGGCCCTTCCTCGTGTCCTGGGGGACGTCCTCGAAGACCTAGACGGTCTGGTGCGCCAGCAGCGCCGTCAGCGCTATCAACACCACCAGCAGCGCGACCAGAGCCGCCGGGCTCACCCCGCCAAGGAACCCCGCCTGTTGCTGGAGCCGCTCACGGCTCGCCCGGCACACCGGGCAGCGGCCCTCACTCACGGGCGCCGCGCAGTTCGCGCACACCAACCGGTCGTACGTCATGCGCTCGCCCTCCTCGTGCCAGGCCCTCAACCCCGTACAACGCCGATGGGAACGAGAACGTTCCCCCTCCACTCTGCCAGGTTCCCCCCGAAAGAGCGCGGGCGCTCCGGAAAGCGGGAAGGCTGCCCGCACAAAAAGGCACAAGTCTGTCCCAACGGCGACCGGGCCCTGCGTAGGCACTCCCGGTTCGCGTATGGTCACGCTCATCATTCCCCGGCGACCCGTGGTGCATCCGTGATCCGATTCGACAGTGTCTCCAAGGTCTACCCCAAGCAGACCCGCCCCGCCCTCAGGGAGGTGTCCCTGGAAGTGGAGAAGGGCGAGTTCGTCTTCCTCGTGGGGTCTTCCGGCTCCGGCAAGTCGACCTTCCTCAGGCTGGTGCTCCGCGAGGAGCGGTGCAGCCACGGCCAGGTGCACGTCCTCGGCAAGGACCTCGCCCGGCTGTCCAACTGGAAGGTGCCGCAGATGCGCCGCCAGCTCGGGACGGTCTTCCAGGACTTCCGCCTGCTGCCCAACAAGACGGTCGCGGAGAACGTGGCCTTCGCGCAGGAGGTCATCGGCAAGTCCCGCGGCGAGATCCGCAAGTCCGTGCCCCAGGTGCTCGACCTCGTCGGGCTCGGCGGCAAGGAGGACCGCATGCCGGGCGAGCTGTCCGGCGGTGAGCAGCAACGTGTCGCCATCGCACGGGCGTTCGTCAACCGACCCAAGCTGCTGATCGCCGACGAGCCCACCGGCAACCTCGACCCGCAGACCTCCGTCGGCATCATGAAGCTGCTCGACCGCATCAACCGGACGGGCACCACCGTCATCATGGCGACGCACGACCAGAACATCGTGGACCAGATGCGCAAGCGCGTCATCGAGCTGGAGAAGGGCCGCCTCGTGCGCGACCAGGCCCGCGGCGTCTACGGCTACCAGCACTAAGCAAGTTCACGACGGAAAGGCTTGACCAGACGCCATGCGCGCCCAGTTCGTCATGTCGGAGATCGGTGTCGGTCTCCGCCGCAACCTGACGATGACCTTCGCCGTCATCGTCTCCGTCGCCCTGTCCCTGGCCCTCTTCGGCGGCTCCCTGATGATGAGCGACCAGGTGAGCACCATGAAGGGCTACTGGTACGACAAGGTCAACGTCTCGATCTTCCTCTGCAACAAGAGCGACGCCCAGTCGGACGTCAACTGCGCCAAGGGCGCGGCCACCGAGGACCAGAAGAAGCAGATCCAGGCCGACCTCGGCAAGATGTCCTCCATCGTGGAGAAGGTCACCTACGAGTCGCAGGACACCGCCTACAAGCACTACAAGGAGCAGTTCGGCAACTCCCCGCTGGCCAGCTCGCTGACGCCGGACCAGATGCAGGAGTCGTACCGGATCAAGCTCAAGGACCCGCAGAAGTACCAGGTGATCGCCACCGCGTTCAACGGGCGTGCCGGTGTGCAGTCGGTACAGGACCAGCGGAGCATCCTCGACAACCTCTTCCAGTTGCTCAACCTGATGAACCGGGCCGCGCTGTTCCTGATGGCGCTGATGCTGTTCGTGGCGCTGCTGCTGATCGTCAACACCGTGCGGGTGTCGGCGTTCAGCCGCCGCCGGGAGACCGGGATCATGCGGCTGGTCGGCGCCTCCGGCTTCTACATCCAGGCGCCGTTCATCATGGAGGCCGCGGTCGCCGGCCTCATCGGCGGCAGCCTCGCGTGCGTCTTCCTGGTGCTGGGCCGGTACTTCACCATCGACCACGGCATGGCGCTGTCGAGCAAACTGACGCTCATCAACTTCATCGGCTGGGACTCGGTGTTGACCAAGCTGCCGCTGATCCTCGCGACCAGCGTGCTGATGCCTTCCCTGGCGGCGTTCTTCGCGTTGCGCAAGTACCTGAAGGTGTGACACATGCCAAGAGGGCCGTACAGGCATCCGTCTGTACGGCCCTTCGCGTTGTCCTAGACTCACCGCCATGTCAGGCCGCGCCCTGTTCCGTCAGCCCCGCCGCAAACGCCGCGGGGCCGCCCTGACATTGGTGTTCGCCGGAGCGCTGACCGCGGGGGCCGTCACGGGCTCCCTGCCGGACACCGCCCAGGCCCGCCGCCTGGACGCCACATCCCCTTCCACGCAGGGCAGTCGGGGCACCGGGAAGCCCCGTCCCGAGGACGTCCGCCGGGCCGCCGCCGAGGCGATGGCGAAGGGCGAGTCGCCCACCGAGGCCGCCGAACAGGCCGTCAGCCGCAGCGGGGACCGCTGGGCCGCCGTCTACTCCGAGGACGAGTACGCCGAGTTCCGCGACGCCCTGGACGGCGAGTACACCGGCGTCGGGCTGTGGGCCAAGCGCGCCCGCGACGGCCGGGTCACCGTGAGCCGCGTGAGGTCCCACTCGCCCGCCGCCGACGCGGGCATCCGCAGGGGCGACCGGCTGCGCAGCGTCGACGGCCGCGGGGTCGACGGCCGTCCGGTCACCGAGGTGGTCTCCCTGCTGCGCGGCGACGCCGACGACGCCTCCGCCGGCACCCCGGTCACGGTCGGCATCCAGCGCGGCGGCGACTCCTGGTCCCGGACCCTGCACCGGGCCCGGCTCTCCACCGACCCGGTGACCGTCACCGACCCGGTCGCCGGGGTCGTCGTGGTCCGGGTGTCCGCCTTCACCAAGGGCTCCGCGAAGGCCGTGCGCAACGCCCTGCGGCACGCCCCGGCCGGCAGCGGGGTCGTGCTCGACCTGCGCGGCAACTCCGGCGGCCTGGTCACCGAGGCCGTCGCCACCGCCTCCTGCTTCCTCGACGGCGGCCTGGTCGCCACCTACGACGTGGACGGTGCCCAGCGCGCCCTGCACGCGGCCTCCGGCGGCGACACCGCCCGCCCGCTGGTCACCCTGGTCGACGGTGGGACGATGAGCGCCGCCGAGCTGCTCACCGGCGCCCTCCAGGACCGGGGCCGGGCCGTGGTGATCGGCTCGCGCACCTTCGGCAAGGGCTCGGTGCAGATGCCGACCGCGCTGCCGGACGGCTCGGTGGCCGAACTCACCGTCGGCCACTACCGCACCCCCTCCGGCCACGCCGTCGACGGCCGGGGCATCACCCCGGACCTGGACCCGGGCCCCAGCGCCCTGAAGCGGGCGGAAACGGTCCTCACGGGCCTGGGTGATCCCCGATAGTGCCCTGACAAGCCCCTGACCTCCCCCCTAATCCGCTTCCCTTCGCCCCCCTCCATGGTGCGAAAATGGGCGGCACTATGAGCAAGGGAATGTACGTACCGAAGGAGTCCCAGCCCAAGCAGGGCGGGGCGGCCTCCGCCAAGGGCAAGGTCAAGGACGGCAAGCGCAAGCTCGTCGCCCAGAACAAGAAGGCCCGGCACGACTACGCGATCATCGACACCTACGAGGCCGGGATCGTGCTGTCCGGCACCGAGGTGAAGTCGCTGCGCCAGGGCCGGGCCTCGCTGGCGGACGGCTTCGTCCAGATCGACGGGAAGGAGGCGTGGCTGCACAACGCCCACATCCCGGAGTACAGCCAGGGCACCTGGACCAACCACGCCGTGCGCCGCAAGCGCAAGCTGCTGCTGCACCGTGAGGAGATCGACAAGCTGGAGGCGAAGTCCCAGGAGACGGGCCACACCATCGTGCCCCTCGCCCTGTACTTCAGGGACGGCCGGGCCAAGGCGGAGATCGCGCTGGCACGCGGCAAGAGGGAGTTCGACAAGCGGCAGACCCTGCGCGAGAAGCAGGACCGGCGCGAGTCGGACCGGGCCATCGCGGCCGCCAAGCGCAAGCAGCGCGGCGTCTGACCGGGCCGGCGGGAATAGGCTGGCACACTCCCGCGTTGGTCACGTACGATGGCACAGCACCCCATCGAGGGTGCGCCGCCTCCTGCGGGAGGCATTGAAAAAACAACATGGGGATGATCGGTTTCGACAGCGGATGTCGAAGCAGGGGAAGCGTGTCGAGGAAGCGGCAATGATCTCGTAAACCATATGTCGCAAAAAATAATCGCCAACACCAAGCGCGATTCCTTCGCCCTCGCTGCCTAAGTAGCGACTTGCGAAGTGTCAGCCCGGGGCTGTTCCCGACCCGGATCCTGGCATCAGCTAGGGAACTAAACCTTGATCCCGGTCACGGGGTGAAGAGGGAAATCTAACAGTGACTGAGCCCGTCGGAGACTTGTCCGCGTGATCTCCGGGGCCGAGAAAATCGAAGCGGACTGCACACGGAGAAGCCCTGTTTCTGCACCGGTGGACGCGGGTTCGATTCCCGCCATCTCCACGATCGGGAGGCCCTCGGGCCTCCGGAACCCATGTGGGCAAAGGCCCCGTCGCGATGAGCGGCGGGGCCTTCGTCTTTTACCGGGTCCCCCGCAGCGCCCAGCCCAGCAGACACGCGGCGGAGGCGGCCAGCGCCGGTATCGCGTAGGCCGTCGCCGCGCCGAGGTGGTCCGCCGCCCAGCCGCCCGAGGCCGAGCCGCAGGCGATGCCGGTGAGCAGTGCCGTCACGACCAGGCTCATGCCCTCGTTGAGGCGGCCCTCCGGGGTGCGCTCCTGGACCAGTGTCATCGCGGTCACCATGGTCGGCGCGGTCGCTGTGCCCGCCACCAGCAGCGCCCCCGCCAGCACCCGGAGCGAGCCGGTGGTGGCCGCGAGCCAGGGCAGGGTCATCAGCGCGGCCATCACGGGCAGACACCGCCCGAGCCGCCGCGCGGCCGGCCCCGGCGGCAGCGCCCCGTACAGCAGGCCCGCCGCGCAGGACCCCGCCGCCTGGAGCGCGAGCACGACCCCGGCCAGCGCGCGCTGCCCCTGGGCGTCGGCATACGCCACCGTGACGACCTCCATCGACCCGAACACCGCCCCGGTCGCCGTGAAGCAGACCAGCAGGGGCCGGACGCCGGGGGCGCGCAGCGGCGAGGGCGCCCTGGTGCGAGGGCTCGGCGGGGGCTCGGTCGCGCGCTGGGCCGTGAACAGCAGCATCCCGGCCGCCAGCAGCACCGCCCCGGCGAGGGTGCCCGCCTCGGGGAAGAAGGTGCCGGTGAGGAAGGACGCCAGGGCCGGGCCCAGCATGAAGCACAGCTCGTCGGCGGCCTGCTCGAAGGAGTTCGCGGTGTGCCGGGCGTCCGGGTCGTCCCGCAGCAGATGGGCCCAGCGGGCGCGGGAGAGCCCGCCGACGTTGGGCGTGGCCGCCCAGGAGGCGTAGGCGGCGAACAGCGTCCAGTCGGGGGCGTCGTACCGCACGCACAGCAGCAGGGCCAGGGCGCCGAGCGCCGCCACCAGGGTCGCGGGCCGGGCCACCCTGGCCTGCCCGTACCGGTCCACCAGGCGGGCCAGCCAGGGGCCCGCGAGCCCGCTCGCCACCAGCCCGGTCGCGCTCACCGCACCGGCCAGGGCGTACGAGCCGCGCGCACCGGTGATCATCACCACCGCGCTCACCCCGGCCATGCCCACCGGGAGGCGGGCGAGCAGGTTGCCGGCGGTGAAGGCGAGGGTGCCGGGGCGGGCGAAGAGCCGGCGGTAGGCGGGTGCGGTCTGCGGGGACATGCCGCTCACGTTCTCCCGTGCGCCGGACGCCGGTCCAACACCTGTTCCGCCCCGATTCACGCGCCCGCGTTGTAAGTTCGCCGCCATGCCTGCCGCGATCGAACCCCGGCTGCTGCGCGCCTTCGTGGCCGTCGCCGAGGAACTGCACTTCACGCGGGCCGCCGCCCGGCTCTACGTCGCCCAGCAGGCGCTCAGCCGGGATGTACGGCGGCTCGAACGGGAGCTGGGCGCCGAGCTGTTCGTCCGTACCACCCGGCAGGTGACGCTCACCGCGGACGGCGAGCGCCTGCTGCCGCACGCCCGGCGGGTGCTCACCGCCCAGGACGACCTCCTCGCCGCCTTCGACAGCGCCCGCCCGCTGCTGGTCGACGTCAACTCCGAAGGCCCCCTCACCGCCCACCGGGTGCTGCTCCGGGCCCGCGAACTGGCAGCCGGACACGAGCTGTTGGCCCGCTATGAGCGCGGGCTCACCGGAGCGGCGGCCGCGCTGCTCGCCGGGCGGCTGGACGTCTCCTTCGGCCGCTACGCCGGTCTGGACCCGGTGCTGCGTTCCGGCCTCGCCCAACAGCCCGTGCGCTACGAGCCGATGGCGGTCCTGCTGCCGGACGACCACCCGCTGGCCGCGCTGCCGGAGGTGCCGCTCGGGGCGCTCGCCGGGGAGACGGTGTACGCCGGCGCGGGCAACCCCGGCACGCGGGAGTGGACCGAGCTGGCGCGTCAGCTCTTCGAGGGACGCGGCATCCGGCTCGCGCCACCCCATCCGGTGGTTCTCGGCGCCGAGGAGTTCGCCCGCGTGATGGCGGCGAGCCGGATGCCGGTGCTCGCGGTGGTGGATTTTCCGGCCATGTCGGGCGCGGCGCTGCGGCCGCTGGTCGATCCGGTTCCGCTTTCGCCCGTCTCGCTGGTGTGGCGGAAGGGGCTGGTCCATCCGGCGCTGGAGGCGCTGAAGGCGGCGGCGGCCGAGCTGGCCCGCACCGAAAGGTGGCTTTCGCCGCCCGGCGACCGATGGATTCCGGCCATGGATTTCGAGGTGATGAGCCGCCCGTTCTGACACTCCGAGCACACGCGAACTCACCTTGCGCTACATTCGGGGACCCGAGCACTGGGGTAGAGGGGGGCGCTCGGACCGGGTGGGGGCCTGGTCCGGCCGGCGCGTGCTCGGTGTCGCCGGCGCACCCCGGAACAGTCCCGTGGGGGGATGCGCGCACATGGAACAGTGGCGGGAAGAACGCCGACCGGAATGGCCCGACGTGGCCTCGGCGGCACGAGACATGCAGGTGGCAGGGGGTTCGACCCTGGCTTTTCCGGAAACCGGAACCATCGCGGAGGCCGACTCGGCGCCCCCGCGCGGGGACCGGCCGGGCGGTGGACGCGCCGCGTTCCCACGGGTCGTACGCCCGTCCGACGCGGGGGTGTTCGCGGCGACGGAGATACTCCGGGGCGGCCCGGCCGCCCTCGCCGGGGCCGACGCGACAGCTCTGCTCCCGCGCGCCGGAACCCCGCGCGCGGCGGCCGAGTTCCGCCCCTCGGGCGACCGGTCCGGCATCGAGCGGACGGCGATGCTGCCCGCCCAGCCCGGCTCCGAGGCCCACGATCCGCACGAGGTCACCGTCCAGCTCGACTCCGTACAGGTCGACGGCGCCGAGGACGCCGACCGGGCGGGCGGCGCCGACGCCTCGGACCGGCCGGTGTTCGTGGACGAGTCCGGCCGCCGCAGCCGTACCTTCCGCCGTCTCGGCCTGCTGGTCGCCGGGCTCTGCGCGGGGTATGCCGTCGTCATCGGCGTCACCCTGCTCTCCGGCAGCTCCGACGCGCCCTGGCTGCCGGTGCCGCAGAAGGAGGACAAGCCCGCGAGCCGCGTCGACTCCTCGCCGGTGCCCAGCGCCTCGGCCCCGGCCGCGCCCGCGGGCGGCGGCCGCACCGGCACCGGCAGCGGTACGGATCCGGCGGCGCCGGGCACCGCGCCGGCCACCGTCGCCGCCGTACCCGTACCGGGACGGCAGAGCCCGGCCGCCACCGGCACCCCGGCGGCCCGGCCGCCCGCCGCGGCGAGCCCGACGCCCCGGCGCTCCGCGCCGCCCGCGCCCGGCGGGGGCAGCCCGAAGCCGACGCCCACCGCGACCGCGTCCACGGAGGCGTCCCCGGTGCCGAGCACCACCGCGCCCAGCCCGGTCGCCACCGAGTCCCCGGCAGGCGCGGGCGGCCCGCAGCCCCAGGGCTCGGCCGGCCGGCCCGCCGCCGGATGACGCGCCGCGTCCCAAGACCGGAAGAACCTCCGATGACTCCGCGAACCGCCCGCCGGGCGCTGCCCCGGCGCCGCCGGCTCCCGCTGCGCCCGCTGCTGGCCTTCCTGTTCCTGCTCGCCACGCTGGCCATGCTCATGCTGCGCGGCTATGTCCACAACGAGATCCTCGCCGACCACCGCGTGAGGCCCGAGGCGCCCGGCGGGCACGTACCCGCGAAGGTCACCGACGGCGGTCCCGTCGTCGACACCCGGAACGGGCGCACCGACAGCCTCCGGGTGCCGAAGCGGCGCATCGTGCTCACCTTCGACGACGGCCCCGACCCGACCTGGACGCCCCAGGTCCTCGACGCGCTCAAGCGGAACCACGCGCGGGCCACGTTCTTCGTGACCGGCACGATGACCTCCCGCTATCCCGAGCTGGTCCGGCGCATGGTGGCCGAGGGTCACGAGGTCGGCCTGCACACGTTCAACCACCCCGACCTCTCCTACCAGTCCGAGCGAAGGGTCGACTGGGAGCTGTCCCAGGGGCAGTTGGCCCTCGCCGGCGCGGCCGGCATCCGCAGCTCGCTGTTCCGGCCCCCGTACTCGTCCTTCGCCTCCGCGATGGACGACCGGTCCTGGCCGGTGGCCAGGTACATCGGCGGGCGGGGCTATCTCATCGTGCTCAACGACCGGGACAGCGAGGACTGGCGCAGGCCGGGCGTTGCGGAGATCATCCGCCGGGCCACGCCCGGGAAGGGCCAGGGCGCGGTCGTCCTGATGCACGACTCCGGCGGCGACCGGAGCCAGACGGTCCGGGCGATCGACACCCTGCTGCCCCGGCTCCAGGCCGAGGGCTACCGCTTCCAGACCCTCACCCAGGCCCTCGACGCGCCGAGCGCGGACACCCCGGTCACCGGGGTCGGCCTGTGGACCGGCAAGGCGTGGATCACGCTGGTGAAGGCGTCCGACGGCATCACCACCGTGCTCGTCGTGGGCCTCGCCGTCATCGGCGTACTGGTCTTCGGCCGGTTCGGGCTGATGCTGCTGCTGTCCGCCGCGCACGCCCGCCGCACCCGCCGCCTGAGCTTCCGCTGGGGCCCGGAACCGGTCACCGAACCGGCGACCGTGCTGGTGCCCGCGTACAACGAGGCCAAGTGCATCGAGAACACCGTGCGTTCCCTGGTCGGCGGCGAGCATCCGGTGGAGGTCATCGTCGTCGACGACGGCTCCTCCGACGGCACCGCCCGCATCGTGGAGGGGCTCGCGCTGCCCGGCGTCCGGGTCGTACGGCAGCACAACGCGGGCAAGCCCGCCGCCCTCAACCGGGGCCTGGCGAACGCCGCTCACGACCTGATCGTGATGATGGACGGCGACACCGTCTTCGAGCCCTCCACCGTCCGTGAGCTGGTGCAGCCCTTCGCCGACCCGCGCGTCGGCGCGGTCGCGGGCAACGCCAAGGTCGGCAACAAGGACACCCTCATCGGCGCCTGGCAGCACATCGAGTACGTGATGGGCTTCAACCTGGACCGCCGGATGTACGACGTGCTGCGCTGCATGCCCACCATCCCCGGCGCCGTCGGCGCGTTCCGCCGTACCGCGCTGGAGCGGGTAGGCGGGATGAGCGACGACACCCTCGCCGAGGACACCGACATCACCATGGCCCTGCACCGCGACGGCTGGCGGGTGGTCTACGCGGAGAAGGCCCGCGCCTGGACCGAGGCCCCGGAGTCCGTACGGCAGCTCTGGTCCCAGCGCTACCGCTGGTCCTACGGCACCATGCAGGCCATCTGGAAACACCGCCGGGCCGTGCTGGAACGCGGTCCCTCCGGGAGGTTCGGCCGGGTCGGACTGCCGCTGGTCTCCCTGTTCATGGTGGTCGCCCCGCTGCTGGCCCCGCTGATCGACCTCTTCCTCGTCTACGGCCTGGTCTTCGGCCCGACCGGCAGGACGATCGCGTCCTGGTTCGCCGTCCTGGCCGTCCAGGCCGTCTGCGCGGCCTACGCCTTCGCGCTGGACCGGGAGCGGCTCACCCCGCTGATCTCCCTGCCTCTCCAGCAACTCCTGTACCGCCAGCTCATGTACGTCGTGCTGCTCCAGTCCTGGATCACGGCACTCACCGGCGGCCGGCTGCGCTGGCAGAAGCTCCGCCGCAAGGGCGGGGTGTCGGCCCCGGTCCCGGCCGAAGGAGCACTGCGATGACGACGTCACACGAACTGACCGTATCCACGCCTGAGTTGACGCCGGAGCCCGTACAGCGGCGGGCCCCGCTCCGGGACCGCTACTTCGACCTGCTCCGCGCGGTCGCCCTCTTCCGCGTCGTCTTCTACCACCTCATGGGCTGGGCCTGGCTGCCCGTCGTCTTCCCGTCCATGGGCGTGATGTTCGCCCTCGCCGGCAACCTCATGGCCCGCTCGCTGAAGCGGCCCCCGGTGGACGTCGTACGCGGCCGGCTGCGCCGACTGCTGCCCCCGCTCTGGCTGTTGGGCGCGCTCGGTGTGTCCGGCATGGTGCTCCAGGGCTGGCGTCCGGACGCCGAGGGGCACCCCGGCTGGTGGTTCGTCCACCTGGCCTTCTGGGTGCTGCCGTTGAGCGACCCGCCGTACGCGGGCACGCTGCCCGGCATCCACGGGGTGCTCGGGCCGGACTGGGCGGCCGAACTGGCCGGACCGCTCTGGTACATCCGCGCCTACCTGTGGTTCGTGCTGCTCTCCCCGGTGCTGCTGAGGGCGCTGAAGGCGATCCCGTGGACCACCGTGCTGGCACCGATCACGCTGGCCGCCGCCTTCGAGTTCGGCCACCTCCAGATCCCCGGCGAGCGCATCCCGTCGGCGCTGACAGACTTCAGCACCTTCGGCGCCTGCTGGATTCTCGGCATGGCCCACCAGCAGGGGGTGCTGAACCGCATCCCGCGCTACGTCGTGCCGTCCGTCGCCCCGCTCGTCGCCGGCCTCGGCCTCTGGTACGCGCTCACCCACGGCTTCCGGCAGGGGCACGACCTGGACGACATCCCCTTCGCCCAGTCCCTCTGGTCCCTCGCCACCGTGCTGCTCCTGCTGCACATCAGCCCGACCTGGACCGAGTGGCCGCGCCTGCTGCGCCCCTTCGACCGCCTGGTCACCCTGCTCAACTCCCGCGCGGTGACCATCTACCTCTGGCACAACCTCTGCATCCTCGTCGCCTCCACCCTCTGGGACCAGCTCTGGCGCTACGACGTCCTGGACGAGAAATGCCCCTGGCTCCTGGAGAGCCCCTGGCCCGTCCTCGCCCTCACCTGGACCCTGATCTGCGCCTGCGTCGTCACCTTCGGCTGGGCGGAGGATCTGGCGGCCAGGCGGAGACCGCAGTTGTGGCCGGACGGGCGCCCACGCCCCGCCAGCCGCCACCGCGCGGCCTGACCGGGCCGGGCACGGGGGGTTACGGCCGCCGGGCGGGAGGAGCACTGTGGAGGGGAGCGAGAAGACACCCTCCTGTCTAGGCGGTGACGCAGCGCATGGCACCCGGTACGCCACGATTCGACGCCGGGCGAAGTTGCCTGGACCTGCTGGCCACCGCGCACCCGGAGGAACGGATCGGCACGGCGGGGGAGTTGGCGGCCTGGGTCGTGGGAGCCGGGCTGGTTCCGCAGGGGACTCCGCTCGGGCACGTCGACGGGTGCTGGGTGGCGGGTTTCCTCGAACTCCGCTGGTACCTAGGACGGTTGGTGCGGTCCCCCCGTGCTCCCGGCGACTCCCTGGACCGGATCAACCGCGCCGCCGGCACCGCCGCGCCCCCGGCCGTCCGTGCCGTCACCCAGCAGACCGGGCTGCTCGTAAGGGAGTTGGCCGAGGCGCCCACGGCCGCCGCCCTCCTCTCCCTCCTCGCGCGCGACGCCATCGACCTCCTCACCGACCCCCTCGCGCGGGCGGCCGTGCGCGAATGCGCGGGGGAGGGGTGTCCGTTGCTGTATCTCGACACCTCGCGCGGGCGCCGCAGGCGATGGTGTTCCAGCGAGGGGTGCGGGAACCGGGAGCGGGTCGCCCGGCATCGGAGGCGGGTGGCGCTCGCCCGGTCCTGAACGTCCGGGTACGGGCCAAGTGCCGGAAACACACATCCACTTGAGGGTTGTGATCTCTGCTACACCGCGTTTGCCTGACCGTAAGTCAGGGCAGCCCGAGCCCGGTTGACTCCGTGTCGGAAATGTAAAGATCGAGCGGTGAGAATGTGCGCGCATGTCCCGCTCGTCACACCGCCCTTGAGAAAAACACCACCTCACCTTGAACAACCACGCCTCCCGCCCCGTACGAAGGGGCGAGCGACCGACGGGGGCAAGCCCCGGACACCGGAGGTGGGCGTGCGCAAGGATGCGGCCGTGGCCAATGAACGTGGATCGAGGGCCCGACATCGCATGTCCTCGCAGCCCTCACAGTCGTCGGAACCCGACGAGGAGTTGATGCGTGCCCTGTACCGGGAGCACGCCGGACCGCTCCTCGCCTATGTCCTCCGGCTGGTCGCCGGTGACCGGCAGCGCGCCGAGGACGTCGTACAGGAAACGCTCATCCGTGCCTGGAAGAACGCCGGTCAGCTCAATCGGGCGACCGGTTCGGTACGCCCCTGGCTGGTGACGGTCGCCCGGCGCATCGTCATCGACGGCCACCGCAGCCGGCAGGCCCGGCCGCAGGAGGTCGATCCGTCGCCGCTGGAGGTCATCCCCGCGGAGGACGAGATCGACAAGGCGCTGTGGCTGATGACGCTGACGGACGCGCTCGACGACCTGACCCCGGCCCACCGGGAGGTGCTCGTCGAGACCTACTTCAAGGGGCGTACCGTCAACGAGGCGGCCCAGACCCTCGGGATACCCAGCGGCACAGTCCGCTCACGGGTGTTCTACGCCCTGCGATCGATGAAGCTGGCGCTGGAGGAGCGGGGGGTGACGGCGTGATGAGCGTGTACGGGGGAATGCGAGGATTCGGCGCGGGGAGTACGGGTATGTCTGGCCCCATGCAGGGATCTCCGGTGCCGAACGAGCACGAGACCGTCGGCGCCTACGCCCTCGGGATTCTCGACGACACCGAGGCGACCGCGTTCGAGACGCACCTCGCGGGCTGCGAGTGGTGCGCCCAGCAACTGGACGAACTCGCGGGGATGGAGCCCATGCTGGCCGCCCTCGCGGACCTGCCGGGCACCGGCAGCACCCCGGTCATCGGGGAGTCGCTGTCCGCGCGGCCGACACCAAGGCTCGTCGAGAAGCTGGTCGACGAGGTCTCCGAGCGGCGCGCGAGCAAGCGGCGCCGCGGCTTCTACCTGGTCGCCGCCGCGGCCGCGCTGATCATCGGCGGCCCGGTGGCCGTGATGTCGGTGAGCGGTGGTGGCACGAGTCAGACGGCGACCCCGCTGGCCGCCTCCGCCAAGGACCACTTCGACCAGTTGCCCACCAAGGTCACCGGCACGGACGCCGGCACCGGCGTCTCCGCGACCGTCGCCCTGCAGGGCAAGGCGTGGGGCACCGACGCCGTGCTGCGGCTGGGCGGCGTCAAGGGCGAGCTGAAGTGCTCCCTGATCGCGGTCGGCAAGAACGGCGAGCGGCAGACGCTCGGCTCCTGGAGCGTGCCCAAGGACGGCTACGGCCTCCCGGACGCCAAGACCGAACAGGCCCGCAACCCGCTGTTCATCGGGGGCGGCACCGCTCTCCAGCCCGGCGAGATCGACCACTTCGACGTCATGACCCTGGACGGCAAGAAGCTCGTCCAAGTGGACGCCTAGTGGCTGTCTAGAATCACGCCCGCGTAGCTTTGCCGGGTCCTCTTCGCGTACGGTTGACGGCTGCCCAGCACGTCAGAAGGGGGCCCGGTGGCCGCTCAGGTTCAGCATTCCGCGGTCGGCTCGGTACACGGCGCAAGCGACTCCGTACGGGACCGAGAGATCAGCGTCGAACAGGAACACCTGGACCGGGTGTACCGGCGGCTCGAGGAGAAGATCCACGAGGCCGAGTTCCTGATGCACGACGCGGCCCAGCGCGGCCATGTCGGCACGCCGGGCGCGCTGGCCGAGCGGGACGCGCAGGTCTTCCGGGCCGGCATCCATCTCAACCGGCTGAACAACGAGTTCGAGGACTTCCTCTTCGGCCGGGTCGACCTGCTCCAGGGCAAGGACGGCAAGAAGGGCCCGGACGGCGCGTACACCGCCGTCGAACCCGCCGAGGGGGCCGTGCGCCCCGACAACACCGCCGACATCGCCGAGACCCTGCACATCGGGCGGATCGGCGTCCTGGACGAGGACTACTCGCCGCTGGTCATCGACTGGCGGGCGCCGGCCGCCGCGCCGTTCTACCGCTCCACCCCCGTCGACCCGGGCCGGGTCGTGCGGCGCCGGGTCATCCGCTCCAAGGGCCGCCGGGTCCTCGGGGTCGAGGACGACCTGATGCGCCCCGAGCTGAAGGCCACCCTGGACGGCGAGGAACTGCCCGTCATCGGCGACGGCGCGCTGATGGCCGCCCTCGGCCAGGCGCGCGGGCACACCATGCGGGACATCGTCTCCTCGATCCAGGCCGAGCAGGACCAGGTCATCCGCGCCCCCGCCGCCTCCGTCACCTACGTGGAGGGCGGCCCCGGCACCGGCAAGACCGCCGTCGCCCTGCACCGCGCGGCCTATCTGCTCTACCAGGACCGCAGACGCTACGCGGGCGGCATCCTGATCGTCTCGCCGACCCCGCTGCTGGTGGCCTACACCGAGGGCGTGCTGCCCTCCCTCGGCGAGGAGGGCCAGGTCGCGATCCGCGCGATCGGCTCCCTGGTCGACGGTGTCGAGGCCACGCTCCACGACTCCCCGGCCGTCGCCCGCGCCAAGGGCTCGTCCCGGATGCTGAAGGTGCTGCGCCGGGCCGCGCGCGGCGCCCTGGAACTCGGGGCCGAGGGCGCGGTCCTGCCCGACCGGCTCCGCGTCGTCGCCTTCGGCCGGCGGCTGGAACTGGAGGCCGGCGAGCTGGAGTCCGTCCGCCGCACCGCGCTCGGCGGCACCGCCCCCGTCAACCTGCTCCGCCCCCGCGCCCGCAAGCTGCTGCTGGACGCCCTGTGGGCCAAGTCCGGGGCCGCCTCCCGGCACTCCGACCCGGAACTGGCCGCCGAGCTGCGCGCCTCCTTCGACGAGGACGTGGCCGACGAGGACTCCTTCATCGCGTTCCTCGACGCCTGGTGGCCCGAACTGACCCCCAAGGGTGTCCTCGCCGCCATGGCCGACGAGAAGCGGCTCGGCCGCTGGGCCCGCCGGGTGCTCAACCCCGGCGAGGTCCGCAAGGTCGCCCGCGCGCTGAAGCGGGACGGCTTCTCCGTGCACGACATCGCCATGCTGGACGAACTCCAGGCGATCCTCGGCGCCCCCGCCCGCCCCCGCAAGAAGCGCGAACTCGACCCGCTGGACCAGCTCACCGGCCTGGAGGAGCTGATGCCGGTGCGCGAGGAGACCCAGCGCGAGCGCGCCGAGCGGCTCGCCCAGGAGCGCACCGAGTACGCGCACGTCATCGTGGACGAGGCGCAGGACCTCACCCCGATGCAGTGGCGCATGGTCGGCCGCCGGGGCCGGCACGCCACCTGGACGGTCGTCGGCGACCCCGCCCAGTCCTCCTGGTCCGACCCGGACGAGGCGGCCGAGGCCCGCGACGAGGCCCTGGGCTCCAGACCCCGGCGCCGCTTCGAGCTGACCGTCAACTACCGCAACCCCGCCGAGATCGCCGAGCTGGCCGCCAAGGTGCTCGCTCTCGCCATGCCCGGCTCCGAGTCCCCCCGCGCCGTCCGCTCCACCGGCGTCCAGCCGCGCTTCCAGGTCGCCGGGGACTCCCTGGCCGACACGGTCCGCGCGGAGGCCGAACGGCTGCTCTCCCTGGTCGACGGCACCGTCGGCGTCGTCGTCGCCATGAACCGGCGCGAGGAGGCCCGCCGCTGGCTCGCCGGGCTCGGCGACCGCGTGGTCGCCCTCGGCAGCCTGGAGGCCAAGGGCCTGGAGTACGACGCGACCGTGGTCGTCTCTCCGGCCGAGATCGCCGACGAGTCCCCGGCCGGCCTGCGCGTGCTGTACGTCGCCCTCACCCGCGCGACCCAGCAGCTCACCGTCGTCTCCGGCGACCGCGACGAGCCGGACGCGGCCCGCGTCCCGGACCTGCTGCGGGACTGAACGAGGCTGTTTTCCAGAACCCCGCGCACGGGGGAATGCCCCCCGGCGTCCGTTTGTTAGCCTTGACGTGGCACCGGCCCGATCCAAGCCCCCGGGCCCAACCTTCGTCGCTACGAGCGACCACTTGCCGCGAGGCGAGCATGGCGGGTCGGTGTCATGAATGTGAGCGAGAGGCCCACGTCCCTGTGACGTGGGCCTCTCGTCTTGGGCGACGGCCCGAGAACACAACGTCCGCAATCGGAGCCGACTACCACGTACTCGGCGGTAGGTGCGACGATCGGACGGCACAACACGCGACACGGTGAAAGCAGAGGAAGTCGGCCATGGCAACGGCGCCCAGCGTCTCCTACTCGATGACGGTCCGGTTGGAGGTGCCCGCGAGCGGAACGGCCGTATCGCAGCTCACCACCGCCGTCGAGTCCTCCGGAGGCTCGGTCACCGGCCTCGACGTCACCGCCTCCGGGCACGAGAAGCTCCGGATCGACGTCACCATCGCGGCCAGCTCCACCGCGCACGCCGACGAGATCGTCGAGGAACTGCGGGGCATCGACGGCGTCACGCTCGGCAAGGTCTCCGACCGTACGTTCCTCATGCACCTCGGCGGCAAGATCGAGATGCAGTCCAAGCACCCCATCCGCAACCGTGACGACCTCTCCATGGTCTACACGCCCGGTGTGGCCCGCGTCTGCATGGCCATCGCGGAGAACCCCGAGGACGCCCGGCGCCTGACCATCAAGCGCAACTCCGTTGCGGTCGTGACGGACGGTTCCGCCGTGCTCGGCCTCGGCAACATCGGCCCCAAGGCCGCGCTGCCGGTCATGGAGGGCAAGGCGGCCCTGTTCAAGCGGTTCGCCGGGATCGACGCCTGGCCGCTGTGCCTGGACACCCAGGACACCGACGCCATCGTGGAGATCGTCAAGGCCATCGCCCCCGGCTTCGCGGGCATCAACCTGGAGGACATCTCCGCGCCCCGCTGCTTCGAGATCGAGGCCCGGCTACGCGAGGCCCTGGACATCCCGGTCTTCCACGACGACCAGCACGGCACCGCCATCGTGGTGCTCGCCGCGCTGACCAACGCGCTGCGCGTCACCGGCCGCACGATGGAGTCCATCCGGGTCGTCATGTCCGGCGCCGGAGCGGCCGGTACGGCCATCCTGAAGCTGCTGCTGGCCGCGGGCGTCAAGAACGCCGTCGTCGCCGACATCCACGGCGTGGTGCACGCCGGCCGCGAGGACCTGGTGGACGCCCACGCCGACTCCCCGCTGCGCTGGATCGCGGACAACACCAACCCCGAGAACCTCACCGGCACCCTCAAGGAGGCCGTGCGCGGCGCCGACGTCTTCATCGGCGTCTCGGCCCCGAACGTCCTGGACGGCACCGACGTGGCCGCCATGGCGGCCGGCGCGATCGTCTTCGCACTGGCGAACCCCGACCCCGAGGTCGACCCCGCGGTGGCCCGGCAGACGGCCGCCGTGGTGGCCACCGGCCGCTCGGACTTCCCCAACCAGATCAACAACGTGCTGGTCTTCCCCGGCGTCTTCCGGGGCCTGCTGGACGCCCAGTCCCGCACCGTCAACACCGAGATGATGCTCGCCGCCGCGCAGGCCCTCGCCAACGTGGTGACCGAGGACGAGCTGAACCCGAACTACATCGTCCCCAGCGTCTTCAACGACAAGGTCGCGGGCGCGGTGGCCGGGGCCGTCCGGGAGGCCGCCAAGGCGGCCGGAGCGGCGTCCTAGCAGCGCTTGCCGTAGGGTCGGGGAGGTTGTGTGGACCGACGCGGCCTCCCCTACGGCGAGTCGTCGGTTCCCCGGTCGTGACGCCCTCTAGGGTGTCGGCGGGGCAGGCGCTTTTCGTGTGACTCCCTAGGGTGTTCTCATGACTCCTACGGGTGCCGGATTGGCTTTCCCGCCGCAGGTAGGGGCAGGATGCGTCTCTGGGCGCGAGCGCATCGGCATCGATCTCACCTCACGCCTCATTGGCAAGAAGAACACGGGAGTAAGAACATGAACCGCAGTGAGCTGGTGGCCGCGCTGGCCGACCGCGCCGAGGTGACCCGCAAGGACGCCGACGCCGTGCTGGCCGCGTTCGCCGAGGTCGTCGGCGACATCGTCTCCAAGGGCGACGAGAAGGTCACCATCCCCGGCTTCCTGACCTTCGAGCGCACCCACCGTGCCGCTCGTACCGCGCGCAACCCGCAGACCGGTGAGCCCATCAACATCCCGGCCGGCTACAGCGTGAAGGTCTCCGCGGGCTCGAAGCTCAAGGAAGCCGCCAAGGGCAAGTAACCCCCACAACGCAAAGTGGGCGGCTCCCCGTGAGGGGGCCGCCCATTCTGCGTACTCGGGACTTCTAGCCGAGCGCCTTGCCCGGGAGCTCGACCTTCGCGCCCAGTTCCACGAGCTTCTCCATGAAGTTCTCGTAGCCGCGGTTGATCAGGTCGATGCCGTGCACGCGCGAGGTGCCCTCGGCGGCCAGGGCCGCGATCAGGTACGAGAAACCGCCGCGCAGGTCGGGGATGACCAGGTCGGCGCCCTGGAGCTTGGTGGGGCCGGAGACGACCGCCGAGTGCAGGAAGTTCCGCGCGCCGAAGCGGCAGTGGGAGCCGCCCAGGCACTCGCGGTAGAGCTGGATGTGCGCGCCCATCTGGTTCAGCGCCGAGGTGAAGCCGAGCCGGGACTCGTAGACCGTCTCGTGGACGATGGACAGGCCCGTGGCCTGGGTGAGCGCCACCACCAGCGGCTGCTGCCAGTCGGTCTGGAAGCCGGGGTGCACGTCCGTCTCCAGCGCGATGGACTTGAGCTGGCCGCCGGGGTGCCAGAAGCGGATGCCCTCGTCGTCGATCTCGAAGGCGCCGCCGACCTTGCGGTAGGTGTTCAGGAACGTCATCATCGAGCGCTGCTGGGCGCCCCGGACGTAGATGTTTCCGCCGGTCGCCAGCGCCGCGGAAGCCCAGGAGGCGGCCTCCAGGCGGTCCGGGAGGGCGCGGTGGTTGTAGCCGCCGAGCGAGTCCACACCGGTGATGCGGATCGTCCGGTCGGTGTCCATGGCGATGATCGCGCCCATCTTCTGCAGTACGCAGATGAGGTCCTCGATCTCGGGCTCCACGGCCGCGTTGGACAGCTCGGTGACACCCTCGGCCAGCACGGCCGTCAGCAGCACCTGCTCGGTGGCGCCCACCGACGGGTACGGCAGGTCGATCTTCGTGCCGCGCAGCCGCTGCGGGGCCTCCAGGTACTGCCCGTCGGCCCGCTTCTCGATGGTCGCGCCGAACTGGCGCAGCACGTCGAAGTGGAAGTCGATCGGCCGGCCGCCGATGTCGCAGCCGCCGAGGCCGGGGATGAAGGCGTGACCCAGGCGGTGCAGCAGCGGACCGCAGAACAGGATCGGGATACGGCTGGAACCCGCGTGGGCGTCGATGTCGGCGACGTTCGCGCTCTCGACGTAGGTCGGGTCGAGGATCAGTTCGCCCGGCTCCTCGCCCGGCCGCACCGTCACGCCGTGCAACTGGAGCAGGCCGCGCACGACCCGCACGTCTCGGATGTCCGGGACGTTGCGCAGGCGGCTGGGCGCGCTGCCCAGAAGGGCGGCGACCATGGCCTTCGGCACGAGGTTCTTCGCACCGCGGACACGGATCTCGCCCTCCAGCGGGGTTCCGCCGTGGACAAGCAGGACATCGTCGTTGACGGTCATGAATCTCGCGTTCCGATGAGTCGGGCAGGGGTCGGCCGATCACTTTGCGCAGGGGCCGGAGAGACAGGGTAATCGCCGATCACCCTTCGCCCGTAAGCCCGAGTACCCGCCAGCCGTGTCACAACACGAACGGTTTCCCCGCGGGTACGTCGGGTCACCGGGCCGCCGCGCCTTCGGACGGACGTGCTGCCTGTTCATGCGCCTCCCGGCCCCCATGCCGGCCCAAGATGCGGGATCATGTCTGGCATGACCGAGGTGTCCTCGCTCACAGGGCGGCTGCTCGTGGCAACCCCCGCTCTGGCGGACCCGAACTTCGACCGCGCGGTGGTGCTCCTCCTCGACCACGACGAGGAGGGCTCCCTGGGCGTGGTCCTCAACCGCCCCACGCCGGTGGACGTGCGCGACGTACTGGCCGGCTGGGCTTCCCTGGCGGGCGAGCCCGGCGTGGTCTTCCAGGGCGGGCCCGTCTCGCTGGACTCCGCGCTCGGCATCGCCGTGATCCCCGGCGGCGGGGAGGGCGAGAGCGCGGCCCCGCTGGGCTGGCGGCGGGTGTACGGGGCGATCGGCCTGGTCGACCTGGAGACCCCGCCCGAGCTGGTCGCCTCGGCCCTCGGCGCGCTGCGCATCTTCGCCGGGTACGCGGGCTGGGGGCCGGGCCAGCTCCAGGACGAGCTGGACCAGGGCGCCTGGTACGTGGTCGAGTCCGAGCCCGGCGACATCTCCTCCCCGGCCCCCGAACGGCTGTGGCGCGAGGTGCTGAGACGGCAGCGCGGAGACCTCGCGATGGTGGCCACGTATCCGGACGACCCATCGCTCAACTGATGCGCGTGAGCTTCAGTACCCTTGGCGGTATGAGCACTCTTGAGCCCGAGCGCGGGACTGGTACGGGGACCCTCGTCGAGCCGACGCCGCAGGTGTCCCACGGCGATGGCGACCATGAGCGCTTCGCCCACTACGTCCAGAAGGACAAGATCATGGCGAGCGCCCTGGACGGCACCCCCGTCGTGGCGCTGTGCGGCAAGGTCTGGGTGCCGGGCCGCGACCCGAAGAAGTACCCCGTCTGCCCCATGTGCAAAGAGATCTACGAGTCCATGAGCAGCGGTGGCGACAAGGGCGGGGACAAGGACAAGAAGTAACGCGTCCTGTCCCGAGGATTGCCTCCGGCGCCCTTCCCGGTGTTTTTGGCGCGTGTTCCGCCGGGCGCCGGGGCAGCGTCCCCGTAATACGGATTCCGGGCTGTGCACCGAGGTATTACGGGGGCCGAAGTGACCGGTGAGATTCCCGATGTGATTCCGGCGCCGGTCGAGGCGCACGGCGGGCCGGGCGAGGGATTCACCCTGGGGCCCGGCACCGCTCTGGCCGCCTCGGGGCAGGGCGCCGAGAGCACCGCCCGCTGGCTGCGCGGCACCCTGGGCGCGGCCACCGGCTTCCCCCTGGCCCCGGCCGACGGCCCCGGCGCGGACACCGTACGGCTCACCGTCGACCCGCTCCTCGCCGGGGAACTCGGTCCCGAGGGCTACCGGCTGGACGTCACCCCCACCGGCGCCGACCTACGCGGCGGCGGTCCGGCCGGGCTGTTCTGGGGCGCCCAGACACTGCGGCAACTGCTCGGCCCCGACGCCTTCCGGCGCGCCCCGCTGCCCGGCCGCACCTGGTGCCTGCCGCCGGTGCGGATCAGTGACGCGCCCCGGTTCGGCTGGCGCGGCATGCTGCTCGACGTGGCCCGGCACTTCATGCCCAAGGAAGGCGTGCTGCGCTATCTCGATCTGCTGGCCGCGCACAAACTCAACGTCCTGCACCTGCACCTGACGGACGATCAGGGCTGGCGTATCGAGATCGAGCGCCACCCGCGGCTCACCGAGCTCGGCTCCTGGCGTGCGCGGACCAAATTCGGCCACCGCTCGTCCCCGCTCTGGGAGGCGAAACCGCACGGCGGCCACTACACCCAGGACGACATCCGGGAGATCGTCTCCTACGCCGCCGAACGCCATATCACCGTCGTCCCGGAAATCGATCTCCCCGGCCACTCCCAGGCCGCCATCGCCGCCTACCCGGAACTCGGCAACACCGACGCCGTCGACACGGCCGCCCTCACCGTCCGGGACGACTGGGGGATCTCCCCGTACGTGCTCGCCCCCACCGAGGCCGTCCTCAGGTTCTACGAGGGCGTGCTCGAGGAGGTGCTGGCGCTGTTCCCGTCGCCCTTCGTGCACCTCGGCGGCGACGAGTGCCCGCCCGACCAGTGGCGGAAGTCGGCCACCGCGCGGGCCCGCGCCGCCGAACTCGGGCTCGCCGACGTGGACGGGCTGCGCTCCTGGTTCGCCGGCCACTTCGGCGCCTGGCTGGCCGCGCGCGGCCGCCGGATGCTCGGCTGGGACGAGATCCTCGACGGCCCCCTCCCGCCCGGCGCGGCCGTCTCCTCCTGGCGCGGGCACCGGGGCGGCCGGATCGCCGCGCGGGCCGGGCACGACGTGGTCATGTGCCCCGAGCAGCACGTCTATCTGGACCACCGGCAGGCGCCCGGTGCGGACGAACCCGTGCCCATCGGCTACGTCCGCACCCTGGCCGACGTCTACCGGTTCGAGCCCGTACCGGACGGTCTCACCGCCGACGAGGCCCGCCATGTGCTGGGCGCCCAGGCCAATGTGTGGACCGAGGTGACCGAGGACGCCGGACGCGTCGACTACCAGGTCTTCCCCCGGCTCGCCGCGTTCGCCGAGGTCGCCTGGAGCCCGTTGCCCGCGCCCGGGGAGCGGGACCTCGCGGACTTCGAGCGCCGGATGGGCACCCACTACCGGCGACTTGACGCCCTCGGCGTCGCCTACCGCCCGCCCGGCGGCCCCCACCCCTGGCAGCGGCGCCCCGGAGTACCCGGACGGCCCTTCGCCGGACCGCCCGTCGAGCCGGGCCTCAGGGCCCCTGTGTCCTCGAACGCCCGCCCGAGCGCGTAACGGGAGAACCGCCCGAGCGTCACCGAAGAGGGTCATTCGGACCCACCCGAAGATGCTGGTGTAAACGGGACCATCCGCCCGATGGAGTGGGTCAACACCCCTTGGCCGACCCGCGCGTCCGAGCCTTGCGAAGATGTGCCAGAGTTGCCACGTCCGCCCTGTCAGCACGTACCGTACGGCAGCACAGGCGCGACCAGGTGGGGCAGCGGGAAGGGGCAGCCGGTTTGACCACGCACGCACCGCAGGCGGCACAGGCCGTCACGCTGCCCACGACGCTGGACGAGGCGGTGGCGGCCCTGACCGCCATGCCCGCCGCGGTCCCCGTCGCCGGCGGCACCGACCTCATGGCCGCCGTCAACTCCGGGCAGCTCAGGCCCGCCGCGCTGGTCGGCCTCGGCCGGATCAGCGAGATCCGCGGCTGGCAGTACCAGGACGGCCACGCGCTGCTCGGCGCCGGCCTCACCCACGCCCGCATGGGCCGCCCCGACTTCGCCGCGCTGATCCCGGCGCTCGCCGCCGCCGCGCGCGCCGCCGGACCGCCGCACATCCGCAACGCGGGCACCCTCGGCGGCAACATCGCCTCCGCCGCGCCCACCGGCGACGCGCTGCCGGTGCTGGCCGCGCTGGAGGCGACGCTGATCGTCGCCGGACCGGACGGCGCCCGGCGCGAGGTACCCGTCTCGCACCTGCTGGCCGGGGTCGAGATGCTCCGCGGCGGCGAACTCATCGGCTACGTCCGGGTTCCGCTGCTGCACGCCCCCCAGGTCTTCCTCAAGGCCACCGGACGCACCGGGCCCGGCCGCTCGGTCGCCTCCGTCGCCCTCGTCCTCGACCCCGCCCGGCGTGGAGTGCGGTGCGCGGTCGGCGCCATAGCGCCGATGCCGCTGCGCCCGCTGGACGCCGAGCAGTGGGTCGCGCAGCTCATCGACTGGGACAACGACCGCGCCCTCGTCCCCGAAGCCCTCCAGGCGTTCGGCGAGTACGTCGCCGCGGCCTGCATCCCCGACCCGGTGCCGGAGCCGGACGGCACGGTCGTCCCGCTGCCGCCCGCGGTACTGCACCTGCGGCGCACCGTCGCCGCGCTGGCACGACGAGCATTGGGGAGGGCGCTGTCGTGACCGACGACCAGCGCGGACACGAGGACGACACGTCCCAGGGCGGCGGCCGCTGGAACCCGCTGCCCCAGGGCGAGTACGACGACGGCGCGACCGCCTTCGTCCAGCTCCCCGAGGGCGGCATCGACGCCCTGCTGGCCGGTGACAGCCCGCTGGCCGCGCCGGGCCACGGCTATGTGCCGCCCCGGATAACGACCCCGCCCGAGGGCGAGGGCGAGAACGGCTGGGGTGCGCCCCAGGACCAGTGGCCCGCCCAGGACACCGTCCCGGCCCAGCAGCCGCACGGCGACGACCGGTTCACCTACCAGCCCGAGGCGCAGGGGCACTGGGTTCCCGAGGAGACCGCCGCCGCGCCCGGCCACGACGTCACCGGGCAGTGGTCCGTGCCGGTCGCCGGGGGCGACCTGCCCGACGAGTCCGGCGAGTTCACCACCTCCGCGCTGGCGGAGCAGTGGGGCGCCGCCCCGCCCGTCCTCCCCGGCGGCGCGGCCGCGCCCTGGGTCACGGACACCATCGGCGGGGCGTGGGGGCCGCAGGAGTCCGCGGCGCCCGAGGAGGAGGCCGCTCCCGTCGCGGAGGCCGAGGAGCAGTCCGCCGAACCGGATGCGCCCGCCGAGGCCGCCGAGAGCCCCGTAGAGACCCCTGAGGGTGCCTCTGACGGCCCGTCGGACGAGGATGCGACCGGGGAGCCCGAGGTGGCTCCCGAGGCCGTGGAGGAGCCCCTCGCGGCCGACGAGACGACCGAGGCCGCCGACGACCAGGGCGAGGCACCGCCGCCGCCCCAGGACGAACACCCCCTCGCCTCCTACGTGCTGCGCGTCAACGGCGCCGACCGCCCCGTCACCGACGCCTGGATCGGCGAGTCCCTGCTCTACGTGCTGCGCGAACGCCTCGGCCTCGCGGGCGCCAAGGACGGCTGCTCGCAGGGCGAGTGCGGGGCGTGCAACGTCCAGGTCGACGGACGGCTCGTGGCCTCCTGCCTGGTCCCGGCGGTCACCGCCGCGGGCAGCGAGGTCCGTACCGTCGAGGGCCTGGCGAGCGGCGGCCAGCCCTCCGACGTCCAGCGGGCGCTCGCCCGGTGCGGCGCCGTGCAGTGCGGCTTCTGCGTACCCGGCATCGCCATGACCCTGCACGACCTGCTGGAGGGCAACCCCGCCCCCACCGAGCTGGAGACCCGCCAGGCGCTCTGCGGCAACCTCTGCCGCTGCTCCGGCTACCGGGGCGTGCTCGACGCCGTACGCGACGTCGTCGCCGAGCGCGAGGCCGGCATCGGCGCCGACGTCGACCCGGACGACGGCACCGCCCGCATCCCGCACCAGGCGGGCCCCGGCTCCGGCGGCGTGCACCCCTCGGCGTTCGAAGCACCCGGTGCCTTCGGCGCGTTCGGCGCCCCGCACGACCCGCAGGACCACCCGCACGACCCGCACCACGGCCAGGACGGAGGCCAGGCGTGAGCGACGAAGCCGCCACCGCGACCACGGCGGCGGAAGCCCCCGCGGCCGAGCCGCTGCCGCACGGCCTGGGCGCCTCCCTGCCCCACGCCGACGCCCGGGCCAAGACCGAGGGCACCTTCCCGTACGCGGCCGACCTGTGGGCCGAGGGCCTGCTGTGGGCCGCCGTGCTGCGCTCCCCGCACGCGCACGCGCGCATCGTCTCCATCGACACCACGCACGCGCGCGCCATGCCCGGCGTCCGTGCCGTCGTCACCCACGAGGACGTGCCCGGCACCTCCCGGCACGGCCGGGGCACCCCCGACCGGCCGGTGTTCGCCTCCGAGGTGGTCCGCCACCACGGCGAGCCCATCGCCGCCGTCGCCGCCGACCACCCCGACACCGCGCGGATGGCCGCCGCCGCCGTCATCGTCGAGTACGAACCCCTCGACCCGGTCACCGACCCCGAACGCGCCTTCGAGGCCGAGCCGCTGCACCCGGACGGCAACCTGATCCGGCACATCCCGCTGCGCCACGGCGACCCCGACGCGGCCGGTGAGATCGTCGTGGAGGGCCTGTACCGCATCGGACGCCAGGACCCCGCGCCCATCGGCGCCGAGGCCGGGCTCGCCGTGCCGCGCCCGGACGGCGGGGTGGAGCTGTACCTCGCCTCCACCGACCCGCACAGTGACCGCAACACCGCCGCCGCCTGCTTCGGGCTGCCCGCCGACCGCGTCAAGATCGTCGTCACCGGCGTGCCCGGCGCCACCGCCGACCGCGAGGACCAGGGCTTCCAACTGCCGCTCGGCCTGCTCGCGCTCAGGACCGGCTGCCCGGTGAAGCTCACCGCGAGCCGCGAGGAGTCCTTCCTCGGGCACGCCCACCGCCACCCCACCCTGCTGCGCTACCGCCACCACGCGGACGGCGAGGGCAGACTCGTCAAGGTCGAGGCGCAGATCCTGCTGGACGCGGGCGCCTACGCCGACACCTCCGCCGACGCCCTGGCCGCCGCGGTCTCCTTCGCGTGCGGCCCCTACGTCGTCCCGAACGCCTTCATCGAGGGCTGGGCCGTACGCACCAACAACCCGCCCTCCGGCCATGTGCGCGGTGAGGGCGCGATGCAGGTGTGCGCCGCCTACGAGGCGCAGATGGACAAGCTGGCCAAGAAGGTGGGCCTGGACCCGGCCGAGGTGCGCCTGCGCAACGTCCTGGCCACCGGCGACGTGCTGCCCATCGGCCAGACCGTGACCTGCCCGGCGCCGGTGGCCGAACTCCTCACAGCGGTAAGGGACTTCCCGCTGCCGGCGCTGCCGAAGGACGGCCCGGAGGAGGACTGGCTGCTGCCGGGCGGCCCCGAGGGCGCGGGCGAGCCGGGCGCGGTGCGCCGGGGCGTCGGCTACGGCCTCGGCATGGTGCACATGCTCGGCGCCGAGGGCACCGACGAGGTCTCCACGGCGACGGTACGCGTCCACGACGGCGTCGCCACCGTGCTCTGCGCGGCCGTGGAGTCCGGGCAGGGCTTCACCACGCTGGCCCGGCAGATCGTGCAGGAGACGCTCGGCATCGACGAGGTGCACGTGGCGCCGGTCGACACCGACCAGCCCCCGGCCGGCCCCGGCTGCCGGGGCCGCCACACCTGGGTGTCCGGCGGGGCGGTGGAGCGGGCGGCCAAGATGGTCCGCACCCAGCTCCTCCAGCCGCTGGCGCACAAGTTCGGCATGTCCACCGAGCTGCTCCAGATCACCGACGGCAAGATCACCTCGTACGACGGGGTGCTCTCCACCACCGTCACCGAGGCGTTGGAGGGCAAGGAGCTGTGGGCCACCGCCCAGTGCCGCCCCCACCCCACCGAGCCGCTGGACGGCGCCGGCCAGGGTGACGCCTTCGTCGGCCTCGCCTTCTGCGCGATCCGCGCGGTCGTCGACGTCGACGTGGAGCTGGGCTCGGTACGGGTGGTGGAGCTGGCGGTCGCTCAGGACGTGGGCCGGGTGCTCAACCCCGCGCAGTTGGCGGCGCGGATCGAGGGCGGGGTCACGCAGGGCGTGGGCATCGCGCTCACCGAGAACCTCCGTACGCCGCGCGGGCTGATCCGCCATCCCGACCTCACCGGGTACGCGCTGCCGACCGCGCTGGACGCGCCGGACATCAAGATCGTGAAGCTGGTCGAGGAGCGGGACGTGGTGGCGCCGTTCGGCGCGAAGCCGGTGAGCGCGGTGCCGGTGGTGACGTCGCCCGCGGCGATCGCGTCGGCGGTGCGGGCGGCCACGGGGCGTCCGGTGAACCGGCTGCCGATCCGGCCGCAGGCCGCGGTGGTCAACGCGCGGTGAGCTGCTGTTCGTTCGGCTGAGGTCGCTTTTTGTACGGCTGAAGCCGCCCGTTCGGCTGAACTCGCTTCCGTGAGGCAACGCGGACGCGCCCCGGTGCGTCTTCCGGCTCGGGGCGTTGTCAGTGGTGCGGTCTAGGGTTCTTGGAGTCGGGGGAGGGCCGCCGCGCGTGGAGCCCGCCGTACCGAGTCCGATCGCGGGGGAGCGAGCCATGAGCATGACCGATGCCGGGGTCACGGCGATCACGTTGACCGAGGCCGAGCTGGACCGCTGGGTCACGCACGCGCCGACCCGCGGGCTGCTCGCCGGTCCCGGACTGCCCCCCAACACCGGCCCGCTGACCTTCGCCCCGCTGCGCGCCCACGGGCTGCGCAGGCTCGCCGACGCCACCGACGGCCCGTGCCGGCTCGCGGACGAGCTGCGGGACCGGCTGGTCATCGGGGAACTGCTCAACCCGGCCGGGATGGAGCGCGAGTCGATACTGCTCGACGGCGCGACCGGGGAGATCACCACCGCGTACCTCGTCGACCCGTCGTGCACGCGGCCCTTCGCGCCCTCGCTCACCACCATGCTCCGGTTCGCCGCCGTCACCGAGGAGCTGGCGGGTCTGCGCGGCCGGTTCGCCTCCCTCGCGGGCCAGTACGGGCCGGGTGTCGCCGGTGAGGCGTCCCGCCGGCTGCTGGCGCTGTTCGAGACGGGGACGGACGGCGCGGTCCCGGCGTACTGGAAGGCGGCGGCGCTGATCCGCCCGCTGTCCCTGGTCCCGGCGCCGGGGTCGGCCGGGCTGGCGCTGGAGATGCCGGGGCGGCTGCTGGACCAGGAGTTCGGGCACGGGCGCGTGGCCCGCTTCGAGGAGACCGACTTCCCGCCCACGCTCACCCACGAACCGACGCGGCGCTTCCTGCGGGAGACGGGGCTGCCGGAGGAGGTGGTCGACACCGAGCTGCTGCTGCCGACCCTCACCGAGTACTACGCCGAGGAGTACGAGGCCGACCACCTGATCCGGCTGGGCTCCCTGACCCCGGACACCACCCTCGTCCTCGACGGCCGCACCGGCGCGATCCTCACCTACTCCGACACCACCCTCCACCCCCTCAACACCGACGTCTCGACCCTCGCCTTCACCCTCTGGCTCCTCCACCACGAACGCACCATCGACGCCCACCTGTCCCACGAGCTGACGACGCTCGCCTACGACCAGTTGGCAGCGGCGATGCTCGACACACTGGCCGCGCTGGACCCGACGGGGGTGTCGGCCGGGGGATCTTGGCACTACTGGACGGAGCTGCTGCGGGGGGAGACGGGCGGGGTGCTCTGAGGGGCGCGTCCCGTCTCCTCCAGGCGGTGCCGCCCGTGCGCGGCAGGTGCGATCGGACTTGAGCGAGGCCAGGAATCAGGCTCCGGTGATGGTCCGTCCCGGCATCGGCTCCGCGAGCGCGGCCCGCCGGGCGGGCGCGCCGAACGGGTCGGCGAAGTACTGCGTCTCGTGCACCACGTGCTGGTCGGCGAATTCCATGATGCTCACCGAGTGCGACGGCACACCGTCGTAGGTGATGAGGCATTCGCTCACCCACAGATTCGCGTGGCCGGTGATCCGCTGGACGGTGAAGTGCCGGTCGGCCGGGTGCCCGCCGCGTTGCGCCGAGATCGCTGCTCGGCCCCGGAACCGCTCACCTGACTGCGGGTAGTCCAGGATCGCGTCCGTGGCGTAGATGGCGTGCTCGGCTTCGGTGTCCCCGCGTTCCGAGGCCCGCCAATGTTCCTCGATCGCGGCCCTGGTCCGGGAGTCAGCGTCCATGGCACCGCCCTTCCGCAGCGGTGCCAGCCTAGGCACCGCGGGCCGCAGCCAGCTCGTGGCCCGGCGGACCCGGGCTGCCGCGTCATCCCTTTGGCCGGACCGGAGGCCCCGGTCGTCTGCGAAGAAGAAGGACGGCGCCTCTCGGGGAGGCGCCGCCCCTGTTGGGCCGGTCAGAGGCCGTGGCGGGAATCGAACCCGCGTAACTCGCTTTGCAGGCGAGTCCCTGAGCCACTCGGGCACACGGCCGTGCGTCGTGGAATGAACGTAGGGCGGGGTGGGGGAGGGGGGCAAGGGTGGGCGAGGGGGTGCAATGTGACTGCCATGTGGTGTTCACAGGGGGTGGGGGCCTACGGCGAAGGTCGTACGGACGGTGGGGCTTCGGACAGGGGTCAACCTCGGCTACGGGCCTTACGCTGGCCCCTATGGCCGCCCTTGATTCTTCCGACAGTGTTGTCGCCGGTACAGGTCGTCACGGGGACGAGGGCGGGGTGTTGGGGCGGGCGCATCGGGCGCTCAGTGTGGGGATCGTTTCCGTTGTGCTGCTGATCGCCTTCGAGGCGACTGCCATCGGGACCGTGATGCCGGTCGCGGCGCGGGAGCTGCACGGGGTCTCGCTCTACGCCTTCGCGTTCTCCGGGTACTTCACCACCAGCCTCACCGGCATGGTGCTCGCGGGTCAGTGGGCGGACCGGCGGGGGCCGCTCGCGGCGCTGGCCACCGGCATCGGGGCGTTCGCGGCCGGGCTCGTGGTGTCCGGGACAGCGCAGGTGATGTGGGTCTTCATCCTGGGGCGGGCGGTGCAGGGGTTCGGCGGCGGTCTGGTGATCGTCGCCGTGTACGTGGTCGTCGGCCGGGCCTACGCCGAGCGGCTGCGGCCCGCGATCATGGCGAGCTTCGCCGCCGCGTGGGTCGTGCCGTCCATCGTCGGCCCCCTCGCCTCCGGTGCCGTCGCGGAACACCTCGGCTGGCGCTGGGTCTTCCTCGGCATTCCCCTCCTCGTACTGCTTCCGCTGGGCCTGGCCCTCCCGCAGATCCGGCGCCGGGCGGGCGGACCCGTGGACCGCGACGCCGGTACCCCCGCCTTCGACCGGCGCCGCATCCGGCTGGCGCTCGCCGTCTCGCTGGGCGCCGGGCTCGTGCAGTACGCGGCCCAGGATCTACGGCCCCTCTCGCTGGTGCCCGGCATCCTCGGTGCCGCCCTGCTGGTGCCCGCCGTGCTGCGGCTGCTGCCGAAGGGGACGTACCGGGCGGTGCGCGGGCTGCCCTCCGTGGTGCTGCTGCGCGGGCTGTCGGCGGGGTCGTTCATCGCGGCGGAGTCCTTCGTACCGCTGATGCTCGTCACCCAGCGGGGGCTGTCGCCGACGCTCGCCGGGTTCTCGCTGGCCGCGGGCGGGCTGACCTGGGCGGCGGCGTCGTGGGTGCAGTCGCGGGACCGGATGGAGCCGTACCGGGAGCGGCTGATGACCTTCGGGATGGTGCTGGTGGCCGCCGCCATCGCCACCGCGCCCGCGGTGCTCGTACCCGCCGTGCCGGTGTGGACCGTCGCCGTCGCGTGGGGGTTCGGCTGCTTCGGGATGGGCCTGGTGATCTCCTCCACCAGCGTCCTGCTGCTCAAGCTCTCCGCCCCCTCCGAGGCCGGCGCCAACTCCGCCGCCCTCCAGATCTCCGACGCCCTCTCCAACGTCGTCCTCCTCGCCGCAGCGGGCGCGGCCTTCGCCACCCTGGGCTCCGCAGGTGCCACCGCCTTCGCCGCGGTCTTCCTCCCCATGGCGGCGGTGGCGCTGGTGGGGGCGTGGGTGACGACGCGACTGCGGACGCCGAGCTGAGTGCAGGCCCCCGCGAGGCCCCCACTCGCGCCCACTGTGACCTCAGTCCCACCCGCCCCACCCCCCGCGCCGTCCGAGCACGGCGGAGCCGATGGCGCCGGTAGGGTGGCCCGGTTGTCATACGTAGCCGAGTTGCCCTACGCCCCCACCCCCGGAGACCGTGACTACCACCGCCGCTTCCGCCTCGAACCATCTGTCCCCCGCCTTTCCCGGCCGGGCCCCCTGGGGCACCGCCAGCAAGCTGCGTGCCTGGCAGCAGGGGGCGATGGACAAGTACATCCAGGAGCAGCCGCGTGACTTCCTCGCCGTCGCCACCCCCGGCGCCGGCAAGACGACCTTCGCGCTGACGCTGGCCTCCTGGCTGCTGCACCACCACGTCGTGCAGCAGGTGACCGTCGTCGCGCCGACCGAGCACCTGAAGAAGCAGTGGGCGGAGGCCGCCGCGCGGATAGGGATCAAGCTCGACCCGGAGTACAGCGCGGGCCCGGTCGGCAAGGACTACCACGGCGTCGCGGTCACCTACGCCGGTGTCGGCGTACGCCCGATGCTGCACCGCAACCGCTCCGAGCAGCGCAAGACGCTGGTGATCCTGGACGAGATCCACCACGCCGGTGACTCCAAGTCCTGGGGCGAGGCGTGCCTGGAGGCGTTCGAGCCCGCGACCCGGCGCCTCGCGCTGACCGGTACGCCGTTCCGCTCGGACACCAACCCGATCCCCTTCGTCACGTACGAGGAGGGCAACGACGGCATCCGGCGCTCCGCCGCCGACTACACCTACGGCTACGGCAACGCGCTCGCCGACCACGTCGTCCGCCCCGTGATCTTCCTCAGCTACAGCGGCCAGATGCGCTGGCGCACCAAGGCGGGCGACGAGATCGCCGCCCGCCTCGGCGAGCCGATGACCAAGGACGCGGTCAGCCAGGCGTGGCGCACCGCGCTCGACCCGCGCGGCGAGTGGATGCCGAGCGTGCTGCGCGCCGCCGACCAGCGGCTCACCGAGGTCCGCAAGGCCATCCCGGACGCCGGCGCGCTCGTCATCGCCTCCGACCAGGACTCCGCCCGCGCCTACGCCAAGCTCATCCGCGAGCTGACCGGCACCAAGGCCACCCTCGTCCTCTCCGACGACGCGGGCGCCTCCAAGCGCATCGACGACTTCAGCGCGAGCAACGACCGCTGGATGGTCGCGGTCCGCATGGTGTCCGAAGGCGTCGACGTGCCCCGGCTCGCCGTCGGCGTGTACGCCACCACCATCTCCACCCCGCTGTTCTTCGCCCAGGCCGTCGGCCGTTTCGTACGGTCCCGGCGGCGCGGCGAGACCGCGTCCGTGTTCCTGCCGACCGTCCCCGACCTGCTGACCTTCGCCAACGAGATGGAGAAGGAGCGGGACCACGCCCTCGACAAGCCGAAGAAGGCGGGCGAGGAGGACCCGTACGCCGAGTCCGAGAAGGAGATGGACGAGGCGAACAAGCAGCAGGACGAGGACACCGGCGAGCAGGAGCAGTTCTCCTTCGAGGCGCTGGAGTCCGAGGCCGTCTTCGACCGCGTCCTCTACGACGGCGCCGAGTTCGGCATGCAGGCCCACCCCGGCAGCGAGGAGGAGCAGGACTACCTCGGCATCCCCGGGCTGCTGGAGCCCGAGCAGGTGCAGTTGCTGCTCCAGAAGCGGCAGGCCCGGCAGATCGCGCACAGCAAGAAGCGGCCGGACACCGAGGCCGACCTGCTGGAGCTGCCCGCCGAGCGGCGGCCGGTGGTCAGCCACAAGGAGATGATGGAGCTGCGCAAGCAGCTCAACACCATGGTCAGCGCCTACGTCCACCAGAGCGGCAAGCCGCACGGGGTGATCCACACCGAGCTGCGCCGGGTCTGCGGCGGCCCGGCGAGCGCCGAGGCGACCGCCGGACAGCTCAAGCAGCGCATCGCCAAGATGGGGGAGTGGGCGACCCGGATGCGCTGAAGCGTGCGCCCGGGGCGCGTATGCGGACGAACACTGGCAGGCCGGAACGGGCCCTGACCGGATTCTGGACCGAGTCTTCCGCTGAGCGGACCGGCTCGCTACTGTCCCGCTACGCACACGCCCCGTGGCAGCGCCGCCGCGGAGCGCAGCCGTGAAGCGACGGGTCCGACAGCCGCCGGGCCGTCCTGCCGATCGGCGGCCTCTGATACGCGTCGCCGACGGGGCTCGGTGACGCGCGCCGCTCGGAGGGCGCCGACCTCACCGCAGAAGGAGGGGGCGTCGTGACCGCGGAGACCTCCCAGACGCTCGACCGGGGACTGCGTGTCCTCAAGCTGCTCGCCGACACGGACCATGGCCTGACCGTCACCGAGCTGTCCGGCAGGCTCGGGGTGAACCGGACGGTGGTGTACCGGTTGCTGGCCACGCTGGAGCAGCACGCGCTCGTCCGCCGCGACCTCGGTGGCCGCGCCCGCGTCGGGCTGGGGGTACTGCGGCTCGGCCGCCAGGTGCATCCGCTGGTGCGGGAGGCGGCCCTGCCCGCACTGCGCTCACTGGCCGAGGACATCGGCGCCACGGCCCATCTGACCCTGGTCGACGGTACGGAGGCGCTCGCCGTCGCCGTGGTCGAGCCGACCTGGACCGACTACCACGTCGCCTACCGCGCGGGCTTCCGTCACCCCCTGGAACGCGGCGCCGCCGGCAAGGCCATCCTCGCCGCCCGCCACTCCCCGGCCGCCGACCCCGGCTACACCCTCACCCACGGCGAACTGGAAGCCGGCGCGAGCGGCGCCGCCGCCCCCCTCCTGGGCGTCACCGGCGTCGAGGGCAGCGTGGGCGTGGTCATGCTGACCGACGCCGTCCCGGAACGCGTGGGCCGCCGTGTGGTGGAAGCGGCCCGCGAGGTGGCGGACGCGCTGCGGTAGCGCGTACCGGCCCCGCTCGCAGCAGCAGCCGCGCGTTAGATTTACTCCGTGCTCTCACGTCTCTCGCGTTCCCGGACCATCGCCCTGTGCTCCCTGCCTGTCGTGGGGCTGGTGGCGGTCGCGGTGTTCGCGCCGTTGCCGTTCTCGGTGGCTCAGCCGGGGATGACGGCGAACGTGCTGGGGAAGAACGACGGGACGCCGGTGATCACGGTTGCGGGGGCGCAGACCCGGAAGACGTCGGGCGAGCTGCGGATGACGACCATCGAGGCGACCTCGCCGGGGACGCGGGTGTCGCTCGGGCAGGTGGTCGACAACTGGTTCCGTACCGACCGCGCGGTGATGCCGTACGACGCGGTGTACCCGACCGGGGACACCGTCAAGGAGATCGAGAAGCACAACACCGCCCAGATGCGGCAGTCGCAGGACGCGGCGACCACCGCGGCGCTGGACCATCTGCGCAAGGACCCCGACGACGTGAAGGTCACCCTGCGCCTCGCCGACGTGGGCGGGCCCAGCGCGGGCCTGCTGTTCAGCCTGGGCATCGTCGACAAGCTGGACGGCGACGGCAGCGGGGGCGACCTCACCGGCGGCCGGACCATCGCCGGTACAGGCACGATCGACGCGGACGGCAAGGTCGGCGCGGTCGGCGGGGTGGCCCTGAAGACGCAGGCCGCCCGGCGCGACGGCGCCACCGTCTTCCTGGTGCCGAAGGCCGAGTGCGCCGACGCCCACACCAACCTGCCCAAGGGCCTGCGCCTGGTCCCGGTCACGAACCTCGACGGCGCCGTGGACTCCCTGGTCGCCCTGGAGAAGGGCACGGGCAAGATCCCGAGCTGTTAGTCCCCCTCGAACTCTCCCGCCGCCTGCTCCACCAACGGGATGATGCGCAGCGGCACCGGGTTCTCCATGACGATCGCCGTGGAGGCCCGCACGATGCCGTCGAAGCCGACCACCCGGTCGATGACCCGTTGCAGATCGGCGTTGGAGCGGGCCACCAGCCGGCACAGCATGTCCCCGGTGCCGGTCGTGGTGAGCAGCTCCAGCACCTCGGGCACCCCGTCCAGGTACGCCCGTACGTCCGCCCCCTGCCCCTGCCGGATCTGCAGCGTGGCGAACGCGGTCACCGGATAGCCGAGCGCCGAGGGGTCCACCTGGGGCCCGAACCCCCGGATCACCCCGCGCGAGCGCAGCCGGTCCAGCCGGGCCTGGGCGGTGCCCCGCGCCACCCCCAGCCGCCGGGACATCTCCAGCACACCGATCCGCGGCTCCTCGGCCAGCAGCACGATGATCTGCCCGTCCAGATGATCGATCGCCACGACGCCCTCCCCGGATGGTCATCCTGTACAGAAAGTCCGCCGGTACCGCCGTAAGGCTGAACAGAGTGACCAGCGAATACGCGAACTATTGCGCACCTTGCAGAGCGGGGCCACCCTTCGAGCATGACGCAGACCACTCAGCACACTCCCGACACCGCCCGGCAGGCCGACCCCTTCCCGGTCAAGGGAATGGACGCGGTCGTCTTCGCCGTGGGCAACGCCAAGCAGGCCGCGCACTACTACTCCAGCGCCTTCGGCATGCGCCTGGTCGCCTACTCCGGCCCGGAGAACGGCAGCCGCGAGACGGCGAGCTACGTCCTGGAGAACGGCGCCGCCCGGTTCGTGTTCACCTCGGTGATCCGCCCCGCCACCCCCTGGGGCGAGTTCCTCGACCGGCACGTCACCGAGCACGGCGACGGCGTGGTGGACCTGGCCATCGAGGTCCCGGACGCCCGCGCCGCGTTCGCCTACGCCGTCGAGCACGGCGCCCGCCCCCTCGCCGAGCCGCACGAGGTGAAGGACGAGCACGGCACTGTCGTCCTGGCCGCCATCGCCACCTACGGCGAGACCCGGCACACCCTGGTCGAGCGCTCCGGCTACGACGGCCCGTACCTCCCCGGCTTCGTCGCCGCCGACCCGATCGTCGAGCCGCCCGCCCGCCGCACCTTCCAGGCGATCGACCACTGCGTCGGCAACGTCGAACTCGGCAAGATGGACGAGTGGGTGGCGTTCTACAACAACGTCCTCGGCTTCACGAACATGAAGGAGTTCGTGGGCGACGACATCGCCACCGAGTACAGCGCGCTGATGTCGAAGGTCGTCGCGGACGGCACCCTGAAGGTCAAGTTCCCGCTCAACGAGCCCGCCGTCGCCAAGAAGAAGTCCCAGATCGACGAGTACCTGGAGTTCTACGGCGGCCCCGGCGTCCAGCACATCGCACTGGCCACCAACGACATCGTGCGGACGGTACGCACCATGCGCGCGGCCGGCGTCCAGTTCCTCGACACCCCGGACTCCTACTACGACACCCTCGGCGAGTGGGTCGGCGACACCCGCGTGCCGATCGAGACGCTGCGCGAGATGAAGATCCTCGCCGACCGGGACGAGGACGGCTACCTGCTGCAGATCTTCACCAAGCCGGTCCAGGACCGGCCGACGGTGTTCTTCGAACTCATCGAGCGCCACGGCTCGATGGGCTTCGGCAAGGGCAACTTCAAGGCCCTCTTCGAGGCCATCGAGCGGGAGCAGGAGAAGCGGGGCAACCTGTAACCCGACTCCGCACAGGCTGAGTTGGGGGCGCGAGGAGCGGTCGCGCCCCCAACTCACAGCACGTCGGCGGGCAGTGGCCCCTCGGTCACCTCACCCATGTCCTTCAGCGCGGCCCGCGCCTCGGGCGCCCACAGTGGCGAGAAGGCCGGGTTGACCAGCAGGGCGTCCTCCAACTGCCGCCGGGCGGAGCCGTACCGCTCCAGCTCGAACTCGATCATGCCCCGGTGGAAGTCGTGCAGCGCGCTGCGCACCCCGCCGCCCTTGGTCTTGTCGGTCGCCGTGGTGGCGAAGGTCAGCGCCTCCTCGTCCTCACCCGCCCGGTGCAGCGCCCAGCCCAGTGCGTCGGCCACCTCGATGCCGGGCTGCCGCTTGTACTCCGCCCGCAGCCGGGTCACCGCCTCCTGCGGATCGCCGTGGTCCGCCTCCAGCCGGCCGAGCAGCAGCTCCTCGTCGACCCCGTCGGAGGCCGACTTCTCCGCCCGCTTCCGCATCAGCTCGTACTGCGCCTCGGCGTCCTGGGTGCGGTTCAGCGCCTCGTACAACTCGGCCAGTTCCAGCGTGACTTCCGCGTCCGGTCGCTCCGCGAGGGCCTCGCGGTACGCGGTGAGCGCGTCGGCGGTGCGGCCCTGGGCGGCGAGGGTGCGGGCCTTGCCGGCGCCCGCCGTCGCCTCGGCCGGGTCCAGGCGGAGGGCCTCGGTGAACTGGCGCAGCGCTTCGGGGAGTTCGCCGCGCTCCCAGGCCAACTGGCCGACGCCGGCGCGGTAGGCCGCCTGCTCCGCGGGCGTACCGGCGGCCGCCGCCGCGTCCGTGAGCTGGGCCAGCGCGTCCTCGCGCCAGCCCCGGTCCCGGTACACGGCCGACGCCCGCGCCATCACGGCCGGCCGGTCCGCGGGGGCGGTGCGCAGCGCCATCAGCTTGTCCAGGGTGTTCCGGGCGGCGGTGTAGTCACCGAGCCCGTTGTACGCGTCGATCAGCGGGGGGTACGCGGACCAGCGCTTCGGGGTCAGCTTCAGCGCCTGCTCCCCGTACCGCTTGGCCGACGCGAAGTCCCGGCGGGCGTTGGCCAGCGCGGTCATCCCGGCCAGCGCCTCGGTGTTCTTCGTGCCGCGCGCCGTCAGCGAGGCGCCGAGCGCCCGCTCGGCGCGCGGGAGGTCTGCCGCGTCGCCCGTGCGGTTCGCCCGGGCCACGTAGGCCGTGCCGAGCACCGCCCAGGCGCGGGCGTCGGCGGGGCGGGCCCGTACCCCGCTCTCCTGCCGGGTGATCAGCTCCGTCAGGTCGGGCAGCGCCGCGGGGACGCCGGTGGTGACCGCCGTCAGCGCCCGCGCCTGCGGTCCGGGCGCGGGCGCCGGGGGCCGGTGCGGGGCCCGCTGCGGTGCCTCGCGCGGCAGCAGCGTCAGCGCCACACCCGCCGCGGCCCCGCCCGCCGCCACCGTGAGCAGCGTGCGGCGCAGCCATCGCCGGGGGCTGCGCGGCGGGGGCTCGGCCACCAGGGACGTACCGGGCCGCGCGTCGCCGTACTGTCTCTTCGCCATGCCGTTCACTGTGCGTCAATATGACGAGCACATCCGGGTGGCCCAAGGGCGGCGCGTGCGGGGTTCACACCGATGGCCCCGAGTGACACGCTGTGATCATGAGCCGTATCGAAGCACCCCGCGACGGCGACATCGCGCCCGCCGAGACCCTCACCGAAGCGCTGCTGGCGGGGCTGCCCGCCGGGGCCGTGCTCACCGATCCCGACGTCACCGCCTCCTACGCGCACGACATGGCGAGCTTCTGCCCGGCCGGGGCCCCCGCCGCCGTGGTCCTGCCACGCACCGTCGAACAGGTCCAGCACGTGCTGCGCACCGCCACCGCGCTGCGCGTGCCCGTCGTCCCGCAGGGCGCCCGCACCGGGCTGTCCGGCGCGGCCAACGCCTCCGAGGGCTGCATCGTGCTGTCCCTCACCAAGATGGACCGCATCCTGGAGATCAGCCCCGTCGACCGGATCGCCGTCGTCGAACCCGGCGTCGTCAACGCCGTGCTCTCCCGCGCGGTGGAGGAGCACGGCCTGTACTACCCGCCTGACCCGTCGAGCTGGGAGACCTGCACCATCGGCGGCAACATCGGCACCGCGTCCGGCGGCCTGTGCTGCGTCAAGTACGGGGTGACCGCCGAGTACGTCCTCGGGCTGGACGTCGTCCTCGCCGACGGCCGCCTGATGTCCACCGGCCGCCGCACCGCGAAGGGCGTCGCCGGGTACGACCTGACCCGGCTCTTCGTCGGCTCCGAGGGCTCGCTCGGCATCGTGGTCCGCGCGGTGCTCGGGCTCCGGCCCAAGCCGCCCCGGCAACTGGTGCTGGCCGCCGAGTTCGCCACCGCCGCCGACGCCTGTGACGCGGTGTGCTCGATCATGGCCGGCGGGCATGTGCCCTCGCTGCTGGAGATGATGGACCGCACCACCGTCAAGGCCGTCAACGACTTCGCCCGGATGGGTCTGCCGGAGACCACCGAGGCGCTGTTGCTGGCCGCTTTCGACACCCCCGAACCCGCCGCCGACCTGGCCGCCGTCGGTGCCCTGTGCGAGGCGGCCGGGGCCACCGGGGTGGTCGTCGCCGACGACGCCGCCGAGTCCGAACTCCTGCTCCAGGCGCGGCGGATGTCGCTGGTCGCGCTGGAGGCGGTCAAGGGCACCACGATGATCGACGACGTGTGCGTGCCCCGCTCCAGGCTCGGCGCGATGCTGGAGGGCGTCGAGCGGATCGCCGCCAAGTACGACCTCACCATCGGCCTGTGCGCGCACGCCGGTGACGGCAACACCCACCCCACCGTCTGCTTCGACGCCCTCGACGAGGACGAGTCCCGCCGCGCCCGCGAGTCCTTCGACGAGATCATGGCGCTCGGCCTCGAACTCGGCGGCACCATCACCGGCGAACACGGGGTGGGCGTGCTGAAGAAGGAGTGGCTGGCGCGCGAACTCGGCCCCGTGGGACTGGAGATGCAGCGGGCCGTGAAGGACGTCTTCGACCCGCTCGGCATCCTCAACCCCGGCAAGCTCTTCTGAGCCGTGGCCCCTCACCGGGCCAGCAACTGGTCGAGCGCGTCGTCGATCCCGAGCTGGGCGGCCTCGGCGCCCGGCGGCACCGCCCGCAGCGTCCGCTCCAGCCAGGCGGACACCTGCGGGGTGGGCGCCTCCAGCAGGGCGTCGCCGTCCGGCGAGCTGAGCGCCATCAGCACCACGCTGCGGCCGTTCACCTTCGTCGGCCACACCCGCACGTCCCCGTGCCCGCACGGCCGGAACACGCCCTCCACCAGCAGCTCGCGGGCGAACGTCCAGTGCACGGGGAAGTCGGAGTTGATGTGGAAGGTGATGTGGACGGCGCAGGGGTCGTCGGACCGGTAGGCGAGCCGGGCCGGGACCGGGATGCTCCGCTCGGGCGAGAGGATGAGCCGCAGCTCCAGTTCGCGCTCCACCACCGTGTGCTCCATGACCTGTCTCCTTCATGTGACCGGGGGCCGCTCGGACGGGCCCGTGCCAGGAGAGAGGGGGCAGGGGCGCGGTCATTACGCGGGTTCCCGGAAATTTCTTTCCAACCGGCGCCGGGGAGGTCCCCGGCATCGCCCGGAAGGGGTCGGCTCCGGCCGGAGAGGGGTAAGGGGCGCCCCGGGTCTGATAGATGTGGAGGCTCCCTTCCACCCCCGAGCAGATACGGGACGACGGACATGAGCGCCCCTACGCCGGCCCACGGTGACGACAGGCCCCGCGAGGGCTACTACCCGGACCCGTCCATCCCCGGCTACGTCCGCTACTGGAACGGCACCGCCTGGGTGCCGGGCACCAGCCGCCCCGCCCCCGCGGACGGCGAACCGCTCACTGCGCCGTCAACCTCCGGCCCCGACACGCCCCCTGTGGAGGAGACGGGTCCGCATTTCTTCGACGAGGGCGGCTCCGCCGACGGTCCGGCGGCCCAGGGCGAGGCACCCCCGGACACGTTCCTCTTCCGGCGGCCGACTCCGGGTCCGGCGGCGGGGGTTCAGCGGGACGACGGGACGATGACGTTCCGGCGGGTGCGGGCGGGGGACGCCGCGGAGGCCGGGGCCACGAGGGCGCAGGGGCAGGCCCCAGGCGCGGCTCAGGGGCCTGCGGCCGGACCGGTGGGATTCGGGACCGCCCCGGACGCGGCCGGCGGCCCGGCGGCCCGGGCAGCCGTCGCGCCCCAGGTGCCGGGGCAGGGGACGCCCGCCCCGGCGGAGCCCCGCAGACAGCCCGGCGGGGACCGGCCCGGCTTCCCGCAGCCGGCCGCGCCCGCCCCCGTGACCCCCGTACTCCCGCCCCGGGCCGGAGGCCCCCTCGCCCCCGGTCCCGGAGGCGGGCAGGCGTCCTGGGCACAGCAGGTGCACCAGTTGGCCGGGGCGGGCGAGGAGCAGCCCGTGGCGCCGTGGAAGCCGCCGGTGGAGGACCCGTTCCTCGCGGCGGCCCGGCGCCAGGCGGAGGCCCGCCCGGCCGGACTCGGCAGGCGCTTCGCCGCCCGACTGATCGACAACCTCTTCATCGGCGCCGTCACGGCCGCCGCCGCGGTGCCCCTCGGCGTCCGCGCCGTCGACCACACGCAGAGCAAGATCGAGGCGGCCCGGCTGTCCGGCCGTACCGTCACCGTCTGGCTGCTCGACGGCACCACCGGCGTCTCGCTCGCCCTCGTGCTCGGTGTCCTGATCGTCTTCGGGGTGGTGTACGAGGTGCTGCCGACCGCCCGCTGGGGCCGCACCCTGGGCAAGCGGCTGTGCGGCATCCAGGTGCGGGACATCGAGGGGCACGAGCCCCCGTCCTTCGGGGCCGCGCTGCGCCGCTGGCTGGTCTACAGCCTGCCCGGCCTCCTCGTCATCGGGGTGATCGGTGTGCTGTGGGGGCTGTTCGACCGGCCGTGGCGCCAGTGCTGGCACGACAAGGCGGCGCACACCTTCGTGGCCGAATAGCGTCCCCCGTACGGCCCCCGCCGGGTGCGGCGGCCCCGCGTTCGCGGTCGACTCGGTGCCATGAGCAGTGAACCGCCCCCCGGCTCCGGACCGCAGCCCCCCGACGACGACCCGCTGAGGAAGCGGCCCCCGTCGGACGAGGGGTCGGGCTCGCCGTACGACCGCCCGTACGGCGCCCAGCAGCCCCCGCCGCCCGGCGGCGAGCCCCCGCCCCAGAGCGGCGGCCCCTACGGGTCGGGTGACCCCTACGGGACGGGCGGCCCCTACGGGTCGGGTGGGCCCTATGGCGGCGGTCCTTACGGAGGCGGTGGCCCGTACGGGGGCGGCCCCCAGGGTCCCGGCCGCCCCGGCGACCCCCTCGCCGGCATGCCCCCGCTCGCGGACAGCGGCAAGCGCACCGTCGCCCGCATCATCGACATGATCATCGTCGGTATCGCCGTCTGGCTGCTGACCTGGGCCTTCGGGGTGCACCAGTACGATGTGAACGGGGACCGGATGGAGGTCGGCAAGTCGCTCGGCCAGTCCATCATCGCCGCCGTGCTGTACATCGCCTACGACACCATCCTGATCGCCCGCACCGGGCAGACGCTCGGCATGCGCTGGTTCAAGATGCGGGTGGCCAACCTGCACGACGGCGCCACCCCCTCCCGGCAGTCCTCGCTGATCCGGGCGCTGGTGCTGTGGCTGCCGTTCGCCTTCTGCTGCGCCTGTGTATGGACCGCGATCTGCGGCGGCTGGAGCTACTTCGACCGCCCGTACAAGCAGGGCCTGCACGACAAGGCGGCGAAGACGGTGGTGGTCGCCACCACCTGACCGGGCCGGGGCGCGGCGCGCCGGAGCGGCGGGCGGGGGAGGAGTCCCCGGCCCGCCGCTCCGGCGTGTGGTCTCGGGCGGGCGGCCGCTCTCAGGACGCCGCGCGGCCGCGTACCGACTCCGCCGAGGCGCCGACCGGGTGGCGGCGCTCGGCCAGCCGGGCGGGCTCGGCCGGTGCCGGTCCGGTGGCGGCGGCGGACCGGGTCGGGCGCGGCCGGGGCAGCGGCACCGTCATGGCGACCAGCAGCCCGAGCGCGAGCGCGGCCAGCGCGATGACGGCGACACCGATGCCCGAACTGGTCTGGGACAGGGCCAGCATGGCGACGGTGGAGAGGACCACGGTGCAGGAACCGTAGGCGAGCTGTGCGACGGTCGGACGAGGCATGGCAATCGTGTCCTCGGAAGACGGGGGTAGGGGGTGTGCGGGGGCGCCATTTCGACTCTATTCGCGTGCATGCCCGAGTCCTGTGCCAGGTAAGCCCCGCCTCACCCCGGGGGGCGGTGCACAGGGGGCGCACGGAGTCATGGTCCACCCGAACTGGGGTGATGCACGCGCCCGTTCGGCCGTACCACGTGTTCGTAAAGCGGACGCCAACTCCGCATAGTGCATTTGTCCTGCACAAGTCAAGGTCTGTCTTTTCTGCTGAACCTCTAGTCAAATTGCGGCACTTGACTACACGCGTTGATCGTGCGCGCACGGAATCTTCCAAGGTCCGGAACCCTCCTGCCGTGCGCGCGGCGCGGGGGAGGATCTCAAGTGACCAGCAGACCCTGGACGTTCAGAGCCGCAGCGATAGGCGTGGCCCTCGCGGCGTCGTCCGCCACCTTCGCCACGTTCGCCGTGGCCGAGGCGAGCACGACGCCCCGCCCGGCGGCCGAGAACCGGCACGACCCGGCTCCGGCCGGACAGCGGGAGCACGACCTCGACGGCCCGCTGAGCAAGACCCAGGACGCTCAGCGCCAGGAGGCCCTGAACCAGCTCATCGCGGGCAAGGCCACGGCGAAGGAGCGCAACGGTTCCAAGGTCGTCCAGCTCAGGAGCAAGAAGGGCGACAGCAAGTACGTCGAGCTGAGCCGGGAGAAGACCGACAAGATCTTCACCATCCTGGTGGAGTTCGGGGACCAGACCGACCCGAAGTTCGGCGGCACCCCCGGCCCGCTGCACAACAAGATCGCCGCGCCGGACCGCAAGAAGGACAACTCCACGGCCTGGCAGGCGGATTACAACCAGAAGCACTACCAGGACCTCTACTTCGGCACCGGTGCCAAGACCGAGTCCCTGAAGAAGTACTACGAGAAGCAGTCCTCGGGCCGTTACTCGGTCGAGGGCGAGGTCTCGGACTGGGTCAAGGTCCCCTACAACGAGGCCCGTTACGGCAACAACGCCTGCGGCCAGACCAACTGCACCAGCGTGTGGAACGTGGTCAGCGACGGTCTGAAGTCCTGGGTCGCCGGGCAGAAGGCGGCCGGCAAGTCGGACGCCGCCATCAAGGCGGACCTGGCCCAGTACGACCAGTGGGACCGCTACGACTACGACGGCGACGGCGACTTCAACGAGCCGGACGGTTACGTCGACCACTTCCAGATCGTGCACGCCGGTGAGGACGAGTCCGCGGGCGGCGGCGCCGAGGGCGAGAACGCCATCTGGGCGCACCGCTGGTACGCGTTCGGCACCGACGCGGGTGCGACCGGCCCGGCGGGCAACAAGCTCGGCGGTGCCCCGGTCGGCGACACCGGTGTCTGGGTCGGCGACTACACCATCCAGCCGGAGAACGGCGGGCTCGGCGTCTTCGCCCACGAGTACGGCCACGACCTCGGCCTGCCGGACGAGTACGACACCGCCGGCGGCGACAACTCCACCGGTTTCTGGACCCTGATGTCCTCCGGTTCCTGGCTCGGCACCGGCAAGGACTCCATCGGTGACCTGCCCGGCGACATGAACGCGTGGGACAAGCTCCAGCTCGGCTGGCTGACCTACGACACCGCCAAGGCGGGTGTCTCCTCCTGGCACAAGCTCGGTCTCGCGGAGTACAACACCAAGTACCGCCAGGCCCTGTTGGTCTCGCTGCCGGACAAGGCGGTCAAGACCGAGATCGTCACCCCGGCCCAGGGCGCGACCCAGTGGTGGAGCGGCAGCGGTGACAACCTCAAGAACACGCTGACCCGTTCGGTCGACCTGACCGGCAAGTCCAAGGCCACGCTGGGCCTGGACGGCTGGTACGACATCGAGGCCGGCTACGACTACCTCTACGCCGAGGTCTCCACGGACGGCGCCAACTGGACCGCTCTGGACGGCACGGTGGACGGGCAGCCGATCCCGCGCGACGGCTCCGACAAGCCCGCGCTGACCGGCACCCTCGACGGCTACAAGAAGCTGTCGTACTCGCTGGACGCCTACGCGGGCAAGAAGATCCAGCTCCGCTTCCGCTACCAGACCGACGGCGGTGTGGCGCTGAAGGGCTTCGCGGCCGACGAGATCACGGTCACCGCGGACGGTGCGCCGCTGTTCTCCGACAACGCCGAGACGGCTGACGCCTCTTGGTCCGCGACCGGGTTCTCCCGCATCGGCGCGTCCTTCACCAAGGACTACGCGCAGTACTACCTCGCGGAGAACCGCCGGTACGTGTCGTACGACAAGACGCTGAAGGTCGGTCCGTACAACTTCGGTTACACCGGTACCGACCGGCCCGACTGGGTGGAGCACTACCCGTACCAGGACGGCCTGTTGATCTGGAAGTGGGACACCTCCCAGGCGGACAACAACACCAACGACACCGACGGTCACCCGGGTACCGGTCTGATCCTGCCGGTCGACGCGCACCCGACCGCGCTGAAGTGGTCCGACGGGACGCTGCTGCGGAACCGGATGCAGGCGTACGACTCGCCGTTCTCGCTCGACCCGACGGACGGCATCACGCTGCACAAGGCGGGCAAGGCGACGAAGATCAAGGCGCAGAACGGGGTGTCGGTCTTCAACGACCGCGCGCACACGTACTGGGACCCGTCGAACCCCACCGGTGGTGTGAAGGTCACTGACACCAACACCAAGATCAAGATCAAGAAGCAGGCGGACGACGGCTCCACGATCGAGCTGGAAGTCGGGCCCGCGGCGAAGTAAGCGACATCTTCGCAGGTCAGAGACGTATCGGCGGTGACCCCCTAGCGGGTCGCCGCCGATCGTGTTTAGGTGCGTCCTGTGGATCGCTTATTGACACCTGACTGAACGGGGATGTGACCGCATGGCCGCAGGAGGATTCTGCAAGCTGCCGGGTGGGACGGTCGTGGTAGCGGTGAACCTGCCGCACGGCGCCGCCGGGGTACGGGTTCTCGTCCATGCGGGCAACCGTGCGCGGGCCCTGACCCGGCTGCGGAATCTCGGCCTGTGGTCCGTGTTCCTGCGCGGCAACACCGCCCCACCCACCCCCGACGAGATCACCGCCGTCCTCCACCACCCCGACGGCCTCATATGGCGCACGGCCCCGGTGGAGGGCACGGGCCTGTGGCGCCCCATCCGGGCGCTGCGATCCTCTGCGGTTCAGGGATAGCGTCTGCCGGATGGATCAGGGGGATGCCGCTCGGCGGGTGAGGGTGGTGCGGGAGGCGCTCGCGCTGGTGGCCGCTTCTGCCGAGGAGCAGCAGGAGTGGGTGCGGCGGGCCGGGGTGGGGAGCGATGAGATCGCGCTCATGTTCGACGACGTCTGGCGGCTCGGCGAGGGGCTCCTGCCCGGCTTGCGGGCCATCGACGCGGTCTTCGCGGAGATGAGCGCCGACCACACGGTGGACCACTGGAGTCTGTCGGCTCTCGCCGAGGACGAGGGGTGGGCGCGGGCCCGTGTGCTCGCGCGGGAGATTCTCGGCCGTTAGCGGTCGTCCGCGGGCCCGTCGTCCACATTCGCGCAGTTCCCCGCGCCCCTGGGGAGGCTGATCTGGGCCCACCTAGGGGCGCGGGGAACCGCGCGACCAGCCACGGCGGGCCCGCAGGCTGGACTACGCGTTGACCACCGGCTTGCCGGTCAGTTGGACGCCCGCCTCCCGGAGGGACTCCAGCGCCTTGTCCGTCGTCTGCTGGGCCACGCCTGCCGTCAGGTCCAGCAGGACATGCGTGCGGAAGCCCTCGGAGGCGGCGTCCAGGGCGGTGGCCCGCACGCAGTGGTCCGTGGCGATGCCGACCACGTCGACCTCTTCGACGCCCCGGGCGCGGAGCCAGTCGGCCAGAGTGGCACCGTTCTCGTCCGTGCCCTCGAAGCCGCTGTACGCGGCGGAGTAGGCGCCCTTGTCGAAGACCGCGTCGACCGCGCCGGAGGCGACCGCCGGGGCGAAGTTGGGGTGGAAGCCCACGCCCTCCGTGCCCGCGACACAGTGCGCGGGCCAGGAGTGCACGTAGTCCGGGTTGTCCGCGAAGTGCCCGCCCGGCGCGATGTGATGGTCACGGGTGGCCACCACGTGCCGGTACCCGGACCCGGCCGCCTGCCCGATCAGCTCGGTGATCGCGGCGGCCACGTCCGCCCCGCCGGCCACCGCGAGACTGCCCCCCTCGCAGAAGTCGTTCTGCACGTCTACGACGATCAAGGCGCGGCGCATGGTGGTGTCCTTCGAGTGGGGTCCAAGGAATCGAGCCTAGAGACTTCCGGCCTCCCGCACTAGCTACCCGAGGGCAGGTGCAGGTACTCCGTGGGAATGACGGGTTCCCCGCGCGAGAGCTGCGTCGCGGACAGCGGAAGGTTCCCCCGCGCCGCGATGTGCCGCTCACGCGCCGCGTCCAGCGGCTCGCGCGCGACGACCTCGCCCCCCTTGACCAGCTCCACCAGCAACTGGCGGTCGGCCAGCTCGTCCGGCACCGCCCCGGTGCCCACGACCTCGGCCTCCGCGACCCCGTACTTGTCCAGCCGCCGTGCCGCCCACTTGCGGCCGCCGATGGAGGTCTTCCCGCCGCTGGACTTCTTCGCCACCGGCACCAGCTCCGCGGAAGGGTCGGCGGACTCGGCGCGGGCGACCAGCTTGTAGACCATCGAGCAGGTCGGATGCCCGGACCCGGTGACCAACTGCGTGCCCACCCCGTACGCGTCCACCGGCGCCGCCGCCAGCGAGGCGATGGCGTACTCGTCCAGGTCGGAGGTGACCACGATCCGGGTGCCGGTCGCGCCGAGGTCGTCGAGCTGCTGCCGCACCCGGTGCGCGACCAGCAGCAGGTCGCCGGAGTCGATGCGTACCGCGCCCAGCTCGGGACCGGCCACCTCCACCGCCGTACGGACGGCCTCCTCGACGTCGTAGGTGTCCACCAGCAGGGTGGTGTCCGCGCCGAGGGCGTCGACCTGGGCGCGGAAGGCGTCCCGCTCCTGGTCGTGCAGCAGGGTGAAGGCGTGCGCGGAGGTGCCCACGGTCGGGATGCCGTACCGGAAGCCCGCCGCGAGGTCGGAGGTGGTGGTGAAGCCGCCCACGTAGGCGGCGCGCGCCGCGGCGACGGCGGCCAGCTCGTGGGTGCGGCGGGCGCCCATCTCGATCAGCGGCCGCCCGCCCGCGGCGGAGGCCATCCGGGAGGCGGCGGCCGCGATGGCCGAGTCGTGGTTGAGGATGGAGAGGATCACCGTCTCCAGCAGCACGCACTCCGCGAAGCTGCCCTCGACTCGCAGCAGCGGCGAGCCGGGGAAGTACACCTCGCCCTCCGGGTAGCCCCAGATGTCGCCCTGGAAGCGGTAGTCCGCGAGCCACTTCAGGGTCGGCTCGTCGACGATCCCCCGCTCGCCCAGGAAGGCGAGCATCGCTGCGTCGAAACGGAAGTTGGTCACCGCGTCCAGCACCCGGCCGGTGCCCGCGACCACGCCGTAGCGGCGGCCGTGCGGCAGGCGGCGGGTGAAGACCTCGAACACGCTGCGCCGCTCGGCCGTCCCGGCCTTCAGGGCGGCTTGCAGCATGGTCAGCTCGTACTGGTCCGTGAAGAGCGCCGTCGACGGGACTTCGACCGGCAGCCCAAGGTCCGCTGTGTTCATGGCAGGACAGCGTACTCCCATTTCGTCAGTGTGACGATTTCTGGGGTGCGTGGCAGCATGGCTGTGTGACGTCACCCGCGCCCGTAGAGATCGAACGCACCGAATCGGCGGAGGAGACCTTCGCCGTACCCGAGCCGGACGTCCCCTGGATCACGATCGTCCACAATGATCCGGTCAACCTCATGAGTTATGTGACCTACGTCTTCCAGACGTACTTCGGCTACTCCAAGGACAAGGCCACCGAACTCATGCTCGACGTCCACCACAAGGGCCGGGCGGTCGTCTCCAGCGGGAGCCGCGAGGAGATGGAGCGCGACGTGCAGGCGATGCACGGCTACGGACTGTGGGCCACCCTCCAGCAGGACCGGAAGTAAACCGACACAGATGCCCGGACACTTCGAACCGCTCCCCGGCGGCGGCGCGACCGTCGCGCTCGACGACGTCGAGATCTCCATCATCCGCTCGCTGGCCGTCCAGCTCCTGGAGCTGATCGGACCCGGCCCCGCCCAGGACGCCGGCGGCGACCCGCTCGCCGAGCTGTTCGCCGAGGGCCCCAGCGAGCCGCCCGCCGACCCGGTGCTGCGCCGGCTCTTCCCGGACGCCTACACCGACCCGGAGCAGGAGCCGGCCGACCCGGCCGACGCCGAGGAACGGCGCGCGCACTCCGCCGAGTTCCGCCGCTACACCGAGAACGACCTGCGCGCCGGCAAGCGGGAGAACGCGCTCGCGGTCATCCGCACCCTGGACCAGGTCGCGTCGTCGGCCGAGGGCGGGGAGGCGGTGCTCAAGCTGTCGCCCGAGCAGTCCCGGCAGTGGCTCTCCGCGCTGAACGACCTGCGCCTGGCCATCGGCTCCCGGCTGGAGATCTCCGACGAGGAGGACACCGACCCGCTGTACCGCCTCCCGGACCAGGACCCCCGCAAGCCGATGGTGCTGGCCTATCTCTGGCTCGGCGGCCTCCAGGAGACCCTCGTCTCGACCCTGATGCCGTAAAGCCCGATTCTGCACGGGTGTGCCCGTAGGGGGCGGGTTAGGGGGGCTTTTGTGTTCGCTCAGAGGACGCTCAACTCCGGATAACGATCGCGTTACCGTTGCGGCCGTTTTTGACGCATTTGGGCGTACTTTGTCCGGTTCTTCCTGTGTGGTGCGCCACAGAGCCCCCCTTTGCTCAATATTGCGGCCGTGATAAATCTTCACGATCGCCCGGCGAACACCACCCATGTTCGGCCGGGTGCGCCACCGAGCCGGCGACCGTCGGCCAGGCACGAGCGGGTCAGTGACCTGCTCACTCCATCAGTTCCGGGGGGATCGAGACCCGATCCGAGGCCGAGTGAAGGCCACGGGTCGGCATGGAGAAAGGCGCACCACCATGGCCTCTGAGAAGGTCACCGAAGCCCCTGAAGAGGGTTACGAGCGAGGGCTCGGCAGCCGGCAGGTCCAGATGATCGCCATCGGTGGCGCCGTCGGAGTCGGTCTGTTCCTGGGAGCCGGGGCGAACATCGCCAAGGCCGGTCCCAGCCTCATCCTCATGTACGCGCTCGCGGGCGTGATCATCTTCTTCATCATGCGAGCCCTGGGCGAGCTGCTGCTCTACCGCCCGGTGTCGGGTTCGTTCGCCGAGTACTCGCGCGAATTCCTCGGCGACTTCTTCGGTTACTTCACCGGCTGGACGTACTGGCTGATGTGGGTCGTGACCGGCATGGCCGAGCTGACGGCCGCGGCCATCTATGTCAACTACTGGTTCCCGGGTGTCCCACGGTGGGTCACGGCCCTGGTCTTCCTGGTGGTCCTGTTCGGCGTCAACCTGATCTCCGTGAAGCTCTTCGGTGAGCTGGAGTTCTGGTTCTCGATGGTCAAGGTCACCGCCCTGATCGGCATGATCGTCATCGGCCTCGGCGTGCTGACCTTCGGCTTCAGTGCCGCCGGCGACACCGCCTCGGTGGCGAACCTGTACCAGTTCGACGGCTTCTTCCCCAAGGGCATCGGCTCCTCGCTGATGACCCTCCAGGGCGTCATGTTCGCCTACCTCGCGGTCGAGCTGGTCGGCGTCACCGCCGGCGAGTCCGAGGACCCGGAAAAGACGCTGCCCAAGGCGATCAACACCCTGCCCTGGCGCATCGCCCTCTTCTACGTCGGTGCCCTCACCGTCATCCTCTGCGTGGTCAAGTGGACCGAGTTCGCGCCGGGCGTCAGCCCGTTCGTGAAGGCGTTCGCGGTGATCGGCATCCCGGCCGGCGCGGGCATCGTGAACTTCGTCGTCCTCACCGCCGCCCTGTCCTCCTGCAACTCCGGCATGTACTCCACGGGCCGCATGCTGCGCACCCTGGCGGACAACGGCGAGGCCCCGCGGGTCTTCGCCAAGCTGTCCTCCACCAAGACCCCGGCGCTCGGCATCACCGTCTCGGTGCTGTTCATGGGCATCGGCGTGGTCCTGAACTACGTGGTCCCGGAGAAGGCGTTCGGCTACGTCACCTCCGTCGCCACCGCCGCGGGCATCTGGACCTGGCTGATGATCCTGATCAGCCACGTGCTCTACCGCCGCGCGGTCGTCGCGGGCAAGCTGCCCGCCTCGTCCTTCCCGGCGCCGGGCGGCTCGGTCTGCTCGTACATCGCCATCGTCTTCCTGCTCTTCGTCACCGGCCTGATCGCGTACGATGCCGACTCCCGCGTCTGCCTGTACGTGATGGCCGTCTGGGCCGTCGCGCTCGGCATCGGCTGGAAGATCATGAAGTCCCGCACGCCGCAGAGCGGCGAGCGTGACGAGCCGGCGCTGGAGAAGGTGGGCTAGCCCCGCCAAGGGACCATCCAGGACGCCTGGCCGCCGGGAGTACTCGTGGCACCCCCGACGGCCGCCGCTCAAGGCGTCCGCCATGCGGGCCGTCCCGTACCGCACTGCGGTACGGGACGGCCCGTCCCCCTATCCTGGCCCGCATGCTGACCATCACCCAGGACCTGTACGACCGGATCGTCGCCCACGCCCGCGAGGACCACCCCGACGAGGCGTGCGGTGTGGTGGCCGGGCCGGAGGGCGCCGGGCGCCCCGAGCGGTTCATCCCGATGCTGAACGCCGCCCGCTCGCCCACGTTCTACGAGTTCGACTCCCAGGATCTGCTGAAGCTCTACCGGGAGATGGACGACCGCGACGAGGAGCCGGTGGTCATCTACCACTCCCACACCGCGACCGAGGCGTACCCCTCCCGGACCGACATCGGTTACGCCAACGAGCCCGGCGCGCACTACGTCCTGGTCTCCACGGCGGACGCCGACGGCCTCGGCGACTTCCAGTTCCGTTCGTTCCGCATCCTGGACGGAGAGGTCACCGAGGAGGAGGTCAAGGTCGTCGAGGCGTACTGATCCCGCTCCCTGGTCACAAACCGTCCGCCATCCGGGACAGGATTCCGGTCGGTGGACCGGGAATCGATACGATGAGCCCATGGTTCTGACTGTGGTGCGCGCCTTCTGCTGACGTACCGAGCCGCAGCCCCGACGAACACCTTCGAACAGGAGCCCGCAACCATGGCCATCGAGGTCCGCATCCCGACCATCCTCCGCCAGTACACCGACGGCCAGAAGGCGGTCGAAGGCACCGGGGAGACCCTCGCCGACCTGTTCGCCGACCTCGAGACCCGGCACGCGGGCATCCAGGGCCGCATGGTGGACGGCGGCCAGTTGCGCCGCTTCGTCAACGTGTACCTGAACGACGAGGACGTCCGCTTCGTCGACGGCATCGACACCAAGCTGTCGGACGGCGACACCGTGACCATCCTGCCGGCCGTGGCCGGCGGCATGGCCTGATCGCATGCGGTACGACTCCCCGCTGGCCGCGGTGGGCAACACACCTCTGGTGCGCCTGCCGCGGCTCTCGCCGTCCCCCGACGTCCGGATCTGGGCCAAGCTGGAGGACCGCAATCCGACCGGCTCCATCAAGGACCGGCCCGCGCTGCACATGATCGAGCAGGCGGAGAAGGACGGCCGGCTCACCCCCGGCTGCACCATCCTGGAGCCCACCTCGGGCAACACCGGCATCTCGCTCGCCATGGCCGCCAAGCTCAAGGGCTACCGCATGGTGTGCGTGATGCCGGAGAACACCTCCCGCGAGCGCCGTGACCTGCTCGGCATGTGGGGCGCGGAGATCATCCCGTCCCCGGCGGCGGGCGGCTCCAACACCGCCGTCCGGGTCGCCAAGGAGCTGGCCGCCGAGCACCCGGACTGGGTGATGCTCTACCAGTACGGGAACCCTGACAACGCGGGCGCCCACTACGCGGGTACCGGCCCCGAGATCCTGGCCGACCTGCCCTCCGTCACCCACTTCGTGGCCGGTCTCGGCACCACCGGCACCCTGATGGGCGTCGGCCGCTACCTGCGTGAGCAGAAGCCGGACGTGAAGATCGTCGCCGCCGAGCCGCGCTACGACGACCTGGTGTACGGCCTGCGCAACCTCGACGAGGGCTTCGTGCCCGAGCTGTACGACGCCTCGGTGCTCACCACCCGGTTCTCCGTCGGCTCGGCGGACGCGGTGGCCCGTACCCGTGAACTCCTCCAGCAGGAGGGCATCTTCGCGGGCGTCTCCACCGGCGCGGTGCTGCACGCGGCGCTCGGGGTGGGCCGCAAGGCGGTCAAGGCGGGGGAGAGCGCCGACATCGTCTTCGTCGTCGCCGACGGCGGCTGGAAGTACCTCTCCACCGGGGTCTACACCGCCGCGACCACCGAAGAGGCGGTCGAGACGCTGCACGGCCAGCTCTGGGCCTGACCCTCCTCCGGCCGCTCCCCGCAAGGCTTCTTCCGGTCAAACCCGGGAAGCTCACAAGATCGCGTCAGCCCCCTCCTATGAGGGGGCCAACCGCTTTCTATGGCGGAGCAAAGAATTCCGTGCGGTACTGCCGGGCCTCGGCACGCCGGAGCTACGTTCCTCCCGCGACCTGTCATGTCACGTTCAGCGACATGCCGGACGTCTGAGAATGTCATGCTCATGACCGCGCCTCGCCGCCGCTACGCGTGTCACGTGCCTGCCAATCCAGAGCGAGAACCCCACTTCCCCATGGAGGCAGTTCCCCATGCGTGTGTCACGCACCGGCGGACGGAGACGGAGTCTGCCCAGACTCCTCGCCGTCGCCCTCCCCGCCCTCGCCCTCTCCGTCGCCGGATTCAGCGCGGCCCCCGCGGCCTCGGCCGGACCCGCCACCCCGGCCGCGTCCCACGCCACCTCGCCCACCACCCAGAACCACAAGGCGCTGACCGACCCGGACCGGCAGACCTTCCACCCCACCGGCAAGGCCGGCCAGAAGGTCCCCACCACCCATCTGTGCGCCACCGCGCACCCCGGCCAGGCGTCCTGCTTCGCCCAGCGCCGCACCGACATCAAGCAGCGGCTCGCCTCCGCGGTCGCCGCCGCCACCCCCTCCGGCCTCTCCCCGGCCAACGTGCACAGCGCCTACAGCCTGCCCTCCACCGGCGGTTCCGGCATGACGGTCGCCGTGGTCGACGCATACAACGACCCCAACGCCGAGGCCGACCTGGGCACGTACCGCTCCACCTACGGCCTGTCCGCCTGCACCAAGGCCAACGGCTGCTTCAAGCAGGTCAGCCAGACCGGCTCCACCACCTCGCTGCCCACCAACGACACGGGCTGGGCGGGTGAGGAGGCGCTGGACATCGACATGGTCAGCGCGGTCTGCCCCAACTGCAAGATCATCCTGGTCGAGGCCAACTCCGCGAACGACACCGACCTCGGCATCGCCGAGAACGAGGCCGTCTCCCTCGGCGCCAAGTTCGTCTCCAACAGTTGGGGCGGCGGCGAGGCGTCCGGCCAGACCACCGAGGACACCCAGTACTTCAAGCACCCGGGCGTCGCCATCACCGTCTCCTCCGGTGACTCCGCCTACGGCGCCGAGTACCCGGCGACCTCGCAGTACGTGACCGCCGTCGGCGGCACCGCGCTCACCACCGCGTCCAACTCCCGCGGCTGGAGCGAGTCCGTCTGGCACACCAGCTCCACCGAGGGCACCGGCTCCGGCTGCTCCGCCTACGACCCGAAGCCCACCTGGCAGACCGACACCGGCTGCGCCAAGCGCATGGAGGCCGACGTCTCCGCCGTCGCCGACCCGGCCACCGGCGTCGCCGTCTACGACACCTACGGCGGCTCCGGCTGGGCGGTCTACGGCGGCACCAGCGCCTCCGCCCCGATCATCGCCGGTGTCTACGCCCTCGCGGGCACCCCGGGCGCCACGGACTACCCGGCGCAGTACCCCTACAGCCACACCGCGAACCTCAACGACGTGACCAGCGGCAGCAACGGCTCCTGCTCCACCTCGTACTTCTGCACCGCGCGGGCCGGTTACGACGGCCCGACCGGCTGGGGCACCCCCAACGGCACGGCCGCCTTCACCTCCGGCGGCGGGGGTGGCGGTACCTGCACCTCGGCGCAGCTCCTCGGCAACCCCGGCTTCGAGTCCGGCAGCACCACCTGGACCGCCAGCAGCGGGGTCATCAACAACGACGCCGGCGAGGCCGCGCACACCGGTTCCTACAAGGCGTGGCTCGACGGCTACGGCTCCAGCCACACCGACACGCTCTCCCAGTCGGTGACCATCCCCGCCGGCTGCAGGGCCAGCTTCACCTTCTACCTGCACATCGACACCGCCGAGACGGGCAGCACCGCGTACGACAAGCTGACCGTGACCGCCGGTTCGACCACCCTGGCGACGTACTCGAACGTCAACGCCGCCTCCGGGTACGCGCAGAAGACCTTCGACCTGTCGTCCTTCGCGGGCCAGACGGTCACCGTGAAGTTCAGCGGCGTGGAGGACTCCTCCCAGCAGACCAGCTTCGTCGTGGACGACACCGCCGTCACCACGAGCTGAACCGCACCAGCACCCCGTCCCGCGCGCGGAAGCCGTCCGCGCGCGGGACGCGCGCGTTCCCCGGGAGCCGATCGCGTCGGTGGCACGTCACATCACCAGCGGTGCCGAACGGCACCGGCCACCACGGAGAGGCGGACCCCATGCGCCGTACGACGTCCCGCGCCCTCGGGGCGACGGCCCTGCTCCTGCTGCTCGCGGGCTGCGGGGGCGAGTCCACGCCCTCGGCCTCGGCCAGGCCGTCCGCCGTCCCCTCGCGCTCCGGCGGCTGCGCGGACCAGGTGCGGCTCACCTCCGCCGCCGCCGGGAAGACGGTGTGTCTCAAGCGGGGCGGCGAGCTGCGGCTCACCCTCGACGGCACCGAGAACCGCCCGTGGGAGCCGGTCCGGGCGGGCGGCCACGCGCTGACCGCGATCAACGCCGGGATCGTCCTCCAGCCCGGCGACGCCACCGCCGCCTACCGTGCCGCCGGCACCGGCACCGTCCACCTGACCTCCAGCCGCCCGCTGTGCGCCCGGCCCACCACACCGGGCGGGGTCTCCTGCAAGGGCATCCAGGAGTTCCGCGTCACCGTGCGGATCGGCTAGCCACCGGGAGGGAGCGCGTTCGCCGGGCACTCTCCGGCAGGTTCCGCAAGGGTGACGGACACGGCCGCGTCTCTCCGCCTAGCGCGCCAGGTGGCGCACCCGGTCCCACAGGGCCGGGTCGGCCTCACCCACCCGGTGCCGGAGATCCCCCACGGGTACCTCGTGCAGCTCTCCGGGGTCGAGAAAGCGGGGCCCCTCGCCGAGGACGCCGCCCGGCAGCGGGATCAGTCCGGGCCGCTCCTCCTCCGGGCGGCCGGTGATCCGGGCGACCGTGGCGTGCCCGTCGCGCACCGCCAGCACCAGACAGGGCAGCGGCTCGGCCCACCAGATGTCACCGGCGCGCGGACGGCCCGTCAACTCCCCTGCGGCAGGCGGGCGTCGGCGCCCACGACGCTGCCGGTGCCCCCGCCCCCAGCCGTCCACCAGCGTGGCGACCAGGGCCAGCAGGAGCACCGCCACCAGCGCGAGCCACCAGGTCGTGTCCATGCGGAGGACGTTACCGGCGCCCGCCGCCCGCCGCGCGCCCTCGCTCATCCCCGTGCGCCCCCGGTCCAGCCGAACCGGTGACAGCACAGGTGAGTTCGCCCACAACGGCCCCTGGCGAAGGAGCGACCCGCGCTTTCGCGCCTTACGCTCGACGAACCGCACAACCATGCCCTGCTGCTTCCCGACCCGCTTCTGCCCACGGAGGTTTCCGCTCCATGAAGCTCACCGTCGTCGGCTGCTCGGGGTCGTTCCCGTCCGCGGAATCGGCCTGTTCGAGCTACCTCGTCGAGGCCGACGGCTTCCGGCTGCTTCTCGACATGGGCAACGGCGCCCTCGGCGAATTGCAGCGCCACATCGGTCTGTACGACCTCGACGCGATCTTCCTCAGCCATCTGCACGCCGATCACTGCATCGACATGTGCGCGTACTTCGTGGCGCGCTACTACCGGCACGAAGGCGGCCGCTGCGAGCCGATCCCGGTCTACGGCCCCGAGGGCACCGAGCACCGGCTGACCACGGCGTACGCCGACACGCCGTCCGCGTCCTCCATGAGCGAGGTCTTCGACTTCCACACGGTCAAGCCGTCCACCTTCGAGCTCGGCCCCTTCACCGTGCACACCGAGCGGGTGCGGCACCCGGTGGAGGCGTACGCGATCCGGATCGAGCACGGGGGCAAGTCCCTGACGTACTCGGGGGACACCGGGGTCAGCGAGGCGCTGGACGAGCTGGCGCGGGACGCCGACCTGTTCCTGTGCGAGGCGGCGTTCACGCACGGCAAGGAGAACATCCCCGACCTGCACCTCAACGGCCGCGAGGCCGGGGAGACCGCCACCCGCGCGGGCGCCCGCATGCTGGTCCTCACCCACATCCCCCCGTGGACCGACCCCGAGGTCAACCTGGCCCACGCCCGCGAGACCTTCACCGGCAGGGTGGAGCTGGCGGTGCCCCGCATGACGTACGAGCTGTAGGCCCCGGGCACGACGAAGGCCCCGGAACCCGAGTGGGTTCCGGGGCCTTGCGCGTGCCTGGGCCGGGTTACTTGGCCTCGGCCTTCTGGAGTTCGGCCAGCTCCTCGTCGGACTCGCGGCCCGGCGTGGGGAGGTTCCACTTGGTGATGGCGAAGCGGAAGACCACGTAGTAGACGACCGCGAAGCACAGGCCGACCAGGATGAGACCCAAGGGGTTCGACGCGATGCCCCAGTTCAGGCCGAAGTCGATCAAGCCGGCCGAGAAGCCGAAGCCGTCCCGCATGCCCAGTGCCCAGGTCAGCGCCAGGGAGACACCGGTGAGCACCGCGTGGATCGCGTACAGCACCGGGGCGATGAACATGAAGGTGAACTCGATCGGCTCGGTGATGCCGGTGAGGAACGAGGTCAGCGCGAGGGAGAACATCATGCCGCCGACGACCTTGCGGCGCTCGGGGCGGGCGCAGTGCACGATCGCGAGGCAGGCGGCAGGGAGGCCGAACATCATGATCGGGAAGAAGCCGGTCATGAACTGGCCCGCGGTCGGGTCACCGGCCAGGAAGCGCGCGATGTCGCCGCTCTTGCCGTGGTACTCGCCCGCCTGGAACCACGGGAAGGAGTTCAGCAGGTGGTGCATGCCGATCGGGATGAGCGCGCGGTTGAGGACACCGAAGATGCCCGCGCCGACGGCACCCGAACCGACCAGCCACTCGCTGAAGCTGTGCAGACCGGCGCCGAGGACCGGCCAGACGTAGCCCATGACGATGCCGATGACCAGGCCCGCGAGGGCGGACAGGATCGGTACCAGGCGGCGGCCGCCGAAGAAGCCGGCCCAGTCGGGCAGCTTGGTGCGGTAGAAGCGCTGGTAGAGCAGTGCGACGACGAGGCCCATCACGACGCCGCCGAGCACCCCGGCGTTCACCGGCCCGTCGACCAGGACTGCCTTGCCGTCGGCGATCGTCGCGACCTGCTTCGCGTTCTCGTCGGTGAACGTGGCCAGGACGTTCTTGAAGACCAGGTAGCCGACGACCGCGGCGAGCGCGGTGGAGCCGTCCGACTTCTTGGCGAAGCCGATGGCGATGCCCACCGCGAACAGCAGCGGCATGTTGTCCAGGATCGCGTTGCCGCCCGCCGCCATGAAGGAGGCGATCTTGGTCAGGAAGTCGGGGAAAGAGGGCCTCCCCAGCATGTCACCAGTGCCGAGCCGCACCAGGAGGGCGGCGGCGGGGAGCACCGCGACCGGCAGCATCAGGCTGCGGCCGATCCGCTGGAGGACGCCCATCACCTTGGCGCCCCTCTTCTTCTCGGCCGGGGGCGCGGCGCTGGCCGTGGTCACAACTTCCTCCAGATGGGCAGGGCGCCGCCCTGGGACCATGGAAGGGGACGGCAGCGTCTGTGGTCTACACCACTTGTGGTGTAGACCTGTTGTAGCACGATGGCACGGATATAAGGAACCCGTGAAATAGCGACCGTGGGGCTACACGGAGTGCAGGACGTGTCGAGCCGGGAGGCGGTTTGGTGGGGTTCCCCTTGGTGGTGTAGACCAGTCTTCGGACGGTTCTCGTTCGGACCAGTTCGGACCAGGGAGAAGGAACATGGCCACCAAGGCTGAGAAGATCGTCGCCGGGCTCGGCGGCATCGACAACATCGACGAGGTCGAGGGCTGCATCACCCGCCTGCGTACCGAGGTCCACGACGCTTCGCTCGTCGACGAGGCCGCCCTGAAGGCCGCCGGCGCCCACGGCGTCGTGAAGATGGGCACCGCGATCCAGGTCGTCATCGGCACCGACGCCGACCCGATCGCCGCGGAGATCGAAGACATGATGTGAGCCTTCCGCTCACCGGCACGAGGGGCTTCTTCCCATGGGGGAGGAGCCCCTCGTGTCACTCCCGATAGGCTCAGCCGCATGTCTCGCATCGACGGCCGCACCCCCGAACAGCTCCGCCCCGTCACCATCGAACGCGGCTGGAGCAAGCACGCCGAGGGCTCCGTCCTCGTCTCCTTCGGCGACACCAAGGTGTTCTGCACCGCCAGCGTCACCGAAGGCGTCCCCCGCTGGCGCAAGGGCAGCGGTGAGGGCTGGGTCACCGCCGAGTACTCCATGCTGCCCCGTTCCACCAACACCCGCGGCGACCGCGAGTCGGTCCGGGGCCGGATCGGCGGGCGCACGCACGAGATCTCCCGCCTCATCGGCCGCTCGCTGCGCGCCGTCATCGACTACAAGGCGCTCGGCGAGAACACCATCGTCCTGGACTGCGACGTCCTCCAGGCCGACGGCGGCACCCGCACCGCCGCCATCACCGGCGCCTACGTCGCCCTGGCCGACGCCGTCGCCTGGGCGCAGCGCAAGAAGCTGGTCAAGGCCAACCGGCAGCCGCTCACCGGCACGGTCGGCGCCGTCTCGGTCGGCATCGTCGACGGCGTCCCGTTGCTCGACCTCTGCTACGAGGAAGACGTGCGCGCCGAGACCGACATGAACGTGGTCTGCACCGGCGACGGCCGCTTCGTCGAGATCCAGGGCACCGCCGAGGCCGAGCCCTTCGCTCGCGAGGAGCTGAACGCCCTGCTCGACCTGGGTGTGGCCGGCTGCGCCGAACTCACCGAGTTCCAGCGGGCCGCCCTCGCGCTGACCCTGCCCGAATAGCACCAGGCGGGTAAAGGGCACCCCAAAAAACCCGAGCGCCCCCAGGCAACCCCGCCCCGGCGGACGGCGTCTTGGACGGTACGGGCGCGCGGCTCGATCCCGCGCGCCCGGCCAGCCGTACCTGGGGAGGGACATCGCATGGCCGCCGGCCGCCGACGCCGTACCACCGCCATCGCCGCACTCGCGGCCGCCGCGCTCACCATGGGCCTCACCACCGGCTGCGACGCCGTGAACAAGGCCCTGGACTGTGTGCAGACCGCCGACTCCATCGCGGACAGCGTCACCGACCTCCAGCAGGCCGTGGAGAACGCCGCCAACGACCCCTCGCAGGCCGACGCCTCGCTCGACTCCATAGAGACGAACCTGGACCGGATCGGCGACCGCACGGACGACGCCGACGTCAACAAGGCGGTGGACGACCTGAATTCGGCCGTCTCGAACGTCCGGACCGCCATCAGGAACGGCGACAGCACCCCGGACGTGCGCCCGGTCACGGACGCGGCAGGCGAGCTCACCAAGGTCTGCACGCCGTAGCGGTCAGCGCCCGTCGCGGCGGCCCCGGCGCAGTTCCTGCCGGGCCTCGCGGCGGTCCAGGCGCTCCTGACGGCGCAGCTCCTTCAGCCGTTGCCGCTCGGCCCGGGTGAGCTTGCGCTCCACGCCGACCCCGCCCCAGAACGCGAACCCGCTGATGATCACGCGCGGCGCCCCCGGGTCGCCGGGCTCGTCCCGGTCCGGGTGCTCGAAGCCGCCCATGATGCCGATGCCACGCACCACGACCTCGACACCCGGCGGCACGATCACCTCCAGACCGCCCATCACGGCCACGCAGTTGATCTCGACCTCGCGGTCCGCGAAGAACGCCTCGCGCAGGTCGATCTCGCCGCCGCCCATGAACGCGAAGCAGGTGAACTTCTTCGGCATCGTCCAGCGCCCCTTGCGCTGGAACCCGGACAGCACCGCCACCGCCCCGGTCGAGGTGCCCTCGCCGCCGACGATCCGGGACGCCCAACTCCCGTCGTCCACCGGTCGCTTGGTGAAGGACACCGGGGGAGCGGCGGCCGGGGTGGCCGGGAGGTCGCTGGTCAGCGGGGCCAGCTCGCCGTAGGTGCGGGCCTGGTACGCCGACTCCAGCCGCTCCTCGAACTCCGCCATGTCCAGGCGGCCTTCGGCCAGGCCGTCGCGGAGGATCTCGACGACCCGCTCCCGGTCGGCGTCGGAGGCGCGGAGGTCCGGGACGGGACCTGGGGAACGGCGGTCCGGAGCAGCGTCGTCGGTCATGACAGCAGACTACGAGACGGCCTTCTCCGCGTACATCTTGGCGATGACCGCCTCGATGTCGGGTTCGCGGACGGAGAGGTCCACCAGCGGGTACGCGGCCGCGAGGTGGGCCACCAGGGGCGCCGCCGACTGCCCGGCCGGGAACGCCAGCCACTGCCGGGGCCCCTCCACGCGCACCACCCGCGCCGAGGGCACCTCGACCGGCGGCAGCTCCCGCTCAAGGTCCACCACCAGCGTCCGCTCACCCTCCCCGGCCGCGTGCAGCCCGGTCAGCGAACCGTCGTACACCAGGCGGCCGTGGTCGATCACCATCACCCGCGAGCACAACTGCTCGATGTCCGTCAGGTCGTGGGTGGTGAGGAGGACGGTGGTGCCGCGCTCGGCGTTCAGCTCCTTCAGGAAGCCGCGCACCTTGGCCTTGGAGACGACGTCCAGGCCGATCGTCGGCTCGTCCAGGTACAGCACCTCCGGGTCGTGCAGCAGGGCCGCCGCGATGTCGCCGCGCATCCGCTGGCCGAGCGAGAGCTGCCGTACCGGCACGTCCAACAGGTCGCCCAGCTCCAGCAGTTCGACACAGCGGGCCAGGTTCTCCCGGTACCGGCCGTCCGGAATCCGGTACATGCGGTGCGCCAGGCGGTAGGAGTCGATCAGCGGCAGGTCCCACCACAGGGTCGTCCGCTGCCCGAACACCACCCCGATCCGGGACGCCAGCCGGGTCCGCTCCCGCGAGGGGTCGATCCCGGCCACCCGCAGCCGGCCCGAGGTCGGGGTGAGGATGCCGGTCAGCATCTTGATCGTGGTCGACTTGCCCGCGCCGTTCGGCCCGATGTAGCCGACCATCTCGCCGCGCGCCACGGTGAACGAGATCGAGTCCACCGCCCGCACCTCGCGCCGCTCCCGCTTGAGGAACCCCGTCTTCCTGCGCACCTCGAAGACCTTCCCGACCTTCTCCAGCGCGATGAACTCCTCGCCGTCCGCCATCAGTTCAGCTCCCCGTGCTCCGGTACGAACGCAGTCCCGCCCGCCAGGCCAGCCCGGCGAGCGCACAGCAGGCCAGCGCCACCAGCGGGGAGACGAACGCCGTCCACCCCGGCAGCCCCAGCGGATAGGGGCGCCCCAGCACATAGGCCGCGGGCACCCAGTTGACGAAGGCCAGCGGCAGCACGAAGGTCACCCCGCGCACCAGCTCCTCGGTGAACACCGCGGGCGGGTACTGGAGGAGGGTCGTACCGCCGTAGGTGAAGGCGTTCTGCACCTCCGAGGCGTCCTGCGCCAGGAACTGGAAGGCCGCGCCCGCCACGAACACCGCGCAGAAGATCCCGCAACCGCCCGCCACCATCACCGGCATCAGCAGCAGCTTCAACGGCGTCCAGTCCACGTCCAGCCGGCTCAGCGACCAGCCCAGCACCAGCGCCCCCTGCGTCACCCGGCCGAGCCTCCTGAGCGCGAACCGGTCCGCCGCGACCTGCGCCAGCACCGGCGCCGGGCGCACCAGCAGGGTGTCCAGCGTGCCGTCCCGCACCCGGCGCCCGAGCCGGTCCATCGACCCGATCAGCAGGTCGGCCAGTCCGAAGGCCACTCCGGACAGGCCGTAGAGGAAGGCCACCTCGGGCAGCGACCAGCCCGCCAGGGAGTCCACGCGGGAGAACATCAGCATGATCGCGACGAAGTCGAAGAAGGTCGCCGCGAAGTTGCCGAGGGTGGTCATCACGAACGACGCCCGGTACGCCATCGTGGAGCGCACCCACATCCCGGCGATCAGCCCGTACGCCCGCACACCCTCCCGGACCCGGCCGTACTCAGCCACCCTGGACCACCACCCGACGGGTCGCCGCCGACTGGAGGAGGCGCCCCGCGCCCAGCAGGGCCACCGCCCACCCGGCCTGGAACAGCCAGACGCCCAGCGGGTCCGCCCGGCCCAGCAGCACGTCCGCCGGGGCCTGGAGCAGCGCCGACCAGGGCAGCGCCCGGACCACCTCGCCGAGCGTGCCCGGGAAGACGTTCAGCGGCAGCAGCATCCCCGAGCAGAAATACCCCGCCAGCCAGGCGATCCGGGTGACGCCCGAGCCGTCCAGCAGCCAGAACGCGCTCAGCGCCAGCAGGTACCGGATGCCGAAGCCGACCAGCATCGCCAGGGCCAGCGTGACCAGCAGCGCCATCCAGGTGCCGGCGTCCGAGGGCAGGTAGGCGGGGAAGCAGAGCATCCCGAAGAGGAAGGGCAGCACCCCCCGCCCCAGCAACTGGAAGGAGGCCCGGCCCAGGTCGGCCGCGAGCCACCACAGTTGGAGATCGGCGGGCCGGTACAGGTCCACCGCGACGTCACCCGTACGGATGCGCTCCATCAGCTCTTCCTCGACGCCCCCGCCACCGATCGCCAGCGTGGACAGCAGGGCCTGTCCGAGCCACACGTAGGTCACGGCCTGCGCCTGGTCATATCCGCCCAAGTGCGGGCGGGCGTCCCACAGGGCACGGTAGGTGCAGACGATGATCAGACCGAAGACGGTATTGGTGAACACCCCTGCCGCCGTGGCCGCGCGGTAGGTCGCGTACCGTCTGAATCCCCCTGCCGCGACGGCCACGTACAACCGTCCAGCGCCCACGCCGGTCCACCTCCTCGGACTGCTCGACACCGAAGCGCAGGAGCCTAGCCCCGGCCCCCGCGAACGGCCACGCGTTTTCCGTGACCGAAGCGTGCCGGAATCCGGGAACGGTTCACCAGGTGCGAGAGTCTTCAACCAGGGGGCGCAGAAGGCGTACGAGGCGTACGGGAACGTACGACGAAACAGGAGTCCGTGCACGACATGAGCGACGAGCCGCAGCCGCAGCAGCCGAACGAGGGCGGGGCGCCGGAAGAACCTCAGCCGGCTGAGGGGCCCGCAGCAGCGGAACCGCAGGCGAAACCGGTGAAGAGTCCGGCCGACCGCGCGCCGGCGAAGGCCGAGCCGGAGAGCGCCCCCGCGCGCGACTCCGCGACCCCGAACGGCCCCCGGGCGACGGGATCTTCGGCGACGGGATCTTCGGCGACGGGCGGTAAGCCCGGGGCGGAGAAGCCGGGCGAGGGTGCCGAGGGCGCCAGGAGTGCTCCGGCGGCGAAGGAGTCCGGGCAGGCTTCCGCCGTGCCCGCGCAGTCCGGCGCCAAGGAGACCCCGCCCGCCAAGACCCCGGCGGCGAAGGCCCCGGCGGCCAAGAGCCCGGCGGCGGACACCCCGCCCGCCGAGAGCACCCAGGTGCTGCGCCGGGTCAGCGCCCCGGCCGGGTCCGCGAAGCCCCGTACCGGTGGCGCCAAGCCGGAGCAGGCGCCCGAGAGCACCCAGGTGCTCCGGCGCGTCAAGGCCGACCAGCCGCCGCCCGCCGAGAGCACGCAGGTGCTCCGCCGGGTCAACGCGCCCCGGTCCGGCGACACCCCCAAGCCCGACACCGCCAAGCCCGGCGCCGACGCGCCCAAGCCCCCCGCGGCTCCGGCCGCCGCAGCCGCCGCGGCCGGAGCCACCAGCGTCCTGCCCCGCACCCCGTCCGAGCCCACCGCGACCTCACAGGCGAGCGGGAACGGCAGCGACGGCGGCGAAGGCGGCGGCACCGGTGACGGCGGGGGCAAGAAGCCCAAGCGCCCCAAGCGCACCGGCTGGCGGCGGATCTTCCCGACCTGGCGGATGGTGCTCGGCACGCTCGTGCTGGGCGTGCTCGTGATCATCGGGCTGCTGTTCCTCGGCTACTCGATGGTGCAGATCCCGGCCGCCAACGCCCTGGCCACCAAGCAGGCCACCGTCTACCTGTACGCCGACGGCTCCCAGCTCGCCCGTGACGGCGAGGTCAACCGCGAGAACGTCGGCCTCGCCCAGATCGCCAAGCCCGCCCAGCACGCCATCCTGGCCGCCGAGGACCGCGACTTCTACACCGAGTCCGCCGTCGACCCCAAGGCGATGCTCCGCGCGGGCTGGAACACCGCCCTCGGCAAGGGCAAGCAGTCCGGGTCCACCATCACCCAGCAGTACGTGAAGAACTACTACCTGGCCCAGGAACAGACGGTCACCCGCAAGGCCAAGGAGTTCTTCATCTCGATCAAGCTGGACCGGGAGAAGTCGAAGAACGAGATCCTCGAGGGCTACCTCAACACCAGCTACTTCGGCCGCAACGCCTACGGCATCCAGGCCGCCGCCCAGGCGTACTACGGGCGCGACGCGATCGACCTCGACCCGGCCCGCGCCGCCTACCTCGCCGCGCTGGTCAACGCGCCCAGCGAGTACGACGTCGTCGCCCACCCCGAGAACAAGCCGGCCGCGCTCGCCCGCTGGAACTACGTCCTGGACGGCATGGTCGCCCAGGGCTGGCTGAGCCAGTCCGACCGCACCGGGATGAAGTTCCCGATGCCGAAGGAGCAGACCGTCTCCACCGGCATGTCCGGTCAGCGCGGCTACCTGGTCGAGGCCGTCAGGGAGTACCTGATCGGGCACGACATCCTCACCAAGGACCAGCTCGCCGCGGGTGGTTACCGGATCACGACCACCATCCAGAAGCCCAAGCAGGACGCCTTCGTGAAGGCCGTCGACGACCAGCTCATCTCCAAGCTGGACAAGAAGAACCGCAAGGCCGACACCTACGTCCGCGCGGGCGGCGCCTCGATCGACCCGAAGACCGGCAAGATCGTCGCGATGTACGGCGGCATCGACTACGTGAAGCAGTACACCAACGGCGCGACCCGGGGCGACTACCAGGTCGGCTCGACCTTCAAGCCGTTCGTGTTCACCTCGGCCGTGCAGAACTCCTCCAGCACGCAGGACGGCCAGCGCATCACGCCCAACGCGTACTACGACGGCACCAACATGCGTCCCGTGCAGGGCTGGTCCGGCGGCCGGTACGCGCCGGAGAACGAGGACCAGAAGTCGTACGGCCAGATCACCGTCCGCAAGGCCACCGACCTGTCCGTCAACGCGGTGTACGCGCAGATGGCCGCCGACGTCACCGGCGACAAGGTCAAGGAGACCGCGGTCGACCTCGGCATCCCGGCCGACACCCCCGACCTCTACCCGTCCCCGTCCATCGCGCTGGGCACCGCCACCGCCAGCGTGCTGGAGATGACCGAGGCGTACGCCACCCTGGCCAACCACGGCCGGCACGGCACGTACACGATCATCGAGAAGATCAGCAAGGACAACGTGCCGGTCGACCTGCCCGGCCGCCGGACCAAGCAGGCCGTCACCCGCGAGGCCGCCGACACCACCACCTCGGTGCTGAAGAGCGTGGTCGAGGGCGGCACCGCCACGGCCGCGCAGGCCGCCGGCCGTCCGGCCGCGGGCAAGACCGGCACCGCCGAGGAGGACACCGCCGCCTGGTTCGCGGGCTACACCCCCGACCTCGCCACGGTGGTCTCCGTGATGGGCCAGGACCCGGTCACCGCCAAGCACAAGCCGCTGTACGGAGCCCTCGGCGTGGCCCGGATGAACGGTGGCGGTCCGCCCACCGAGATCTGGGCGCAGTACACGCGGGACGCGCTGCGCGGCAAGCCCGCCGCGGGCTTCGACCTGGAACTGCAGGCGGGCGCCGACGTGGTCGCGCCCAGCACCCGGCCCTCGACCTCGCCCGGTACCGACGCGGGCCAGGACAACGGCGGTACCACCGGCACCCCGAGCCAGGGCACCACGCCCACCGACGGCGGCCAGGGCAACGGCGGCGCCACCGGCACCCCCAGCCAGGGCACCACCCCGGTCGACCCGACCACCACGGGCGGCGGTGACACCACCACCGACGGCGGCGCCGGCGGCGGTCCGGCCACCACCAACGGCGGGGGCACCGACGGGGGCGCCACCGGCGGCGGTCCCGGCGGCCAGCCCGGCACGGGCGGCACGGGCGGCGGCGCCGACCCCGGCACGACCGGTCTGCCCGGGGGCTTCGTCGCCCCGCAGACGGCCCGGCGCCAGTAGGAGCGGATGAACACGGGAAGGGGCTGACGACCACGGTCGTCAGCCCCTTCTCACATGTTCCGGCGGCGGCTCAGAGATACAGCCCGGTGGAGTCCTCCGACCCCTCGAACCGGTCCGCGGCCACCGCGTGCAGGTCCCGCTCCCGCATCAGCACGTACGCCACGCCCCGGACCTCGACCTCGGCCAGGTCCTCCGGGTCGAACAGGACCCGGTCGCCTGGCTCCACGGTCCGGACGTTCTGTCCGACCGCGACGACCGCGGCCCAGGCCAGCCGGCGTCCGACCGCCGCGGTCGCGGGGATCAGGATGCCGCCGCCCGAACGGCGCTCGCCCTCACCGGTCTCCTGCCGCACGAGGACCCGGTCGTGCAGCATCCGGATGGGCAGCTTGTCGTGGTGGGGGGTGCTCTGCTCGTCTCTGTTGGCGCTCACGCCCCCGAACCTACCTGCCCGCGTGGCGCGGACACGCCTCCGGGTCGCCACGGCTCCCCGCCGCGGCGACCCGGTCGTACAAGTCGTCCCCTACTAGCGCCGGCGGCGGTGCCTGCGCTTGCGCGACCCCGCGACGATCAGCCCGACCGTCCCGGCCACGATCAGCGCGGCGGGGACGACGCGCTCCATCCGGGGGGCGCCGTCGTCGTCCACGAACTGGTCCCGCACCTCGGTCATCACTCGATTGACCTGCACGTACGCCCGTCCGAAGACACGGTCGACGCCGGCGACGGCCTTCGCCTTGGCATCCCCGACGATCGTCTTCGGGTGCACCCGCACCCCGATCTCGTCGAGCGTCTCGGCCAGCACTTCACGACGGCGCTTGATGTCCGCCTCGATCTGCGCCGGTGTTCTGGTGTCCGACGTCTCCGCCACCGTACGGCCTCCGAAATCTCCTGATGCTGTTCCGAACAGTCTGTCAGCTCTTCACCACACCGCACGGCAGGGGCACCCGGTTAGGCTTTGCGGATGAGCGAGCGACTTGAGCCTGGGGACGTTGCCCCCGCCTTCACCCTGCCCGACGCCGACGGGAACGAGGTGTCCCTGTCGGACCACAAGGGCCGCAAGACCATCGTGTACTTCTACCCCGCGGCGCTTACCCCCGGCTGCACCAAGCAGGCGTGCGACTTCACCGACAACCTCGCCCTGCTGGCCGGTGCCGGATACGACGTCATCGGCATCTCGCCCGACAAGCCGGAGAAGCTCGCCAAGTTCCGTGAGCAGGAGGACCTGAAGGTCACCCTCCTCGCCGACCCGGACAAGAAGGTCCTGGAGGCGTACGGCGCCTTCGGCGAGAAGAAGCTCTACGGCAAGACCGTCACCGGCGTCATCCGCTCCACGGTCGTCGTGGACGCGGACGGCAAGGTCGAGCGCGCCCTGTACAACGTCAAGGCCACCGGCCACGTGGCGAAGATCATCAAGGATCTGGGCATCTGACCCCACGGGGCCCCGCCCCACCGCCCGACGGCCCGCACCGAGGTGACCCGGCGCGGGCCGTTCGCGTTTTCCGGGCGTGACTGTCCGATAACCGGTTCGTTACTCCATCCGGGCGGCGAACACGCGGCCGGAACGGAGGGGGCTCGATGGGGGCCAGTACGTACACCAGGGAGCGGCTGGAAGAGGCGGCTCGGGGGGAGCGGAATCTTTCGGAGGCGCTGGAGAGGCTGGGGGTGGATCCGAAGAGTTCGACGCGGCGCTATGTGTGGGGACGGATGAAGATGCTGGGCGTGGACACGTCGCACTTCGAGCGGGAGGGGGTGAAGTGGACACGGGAGATTCTCGAGACAGCGGTCGCCGCGTCGACGAACACGTGCGAGGTCCTTCGTCATCTCGGGCTGGACGTCGTCGGCGGGCACCACACGCACATCAGCCGACGGATCAAGGCGTACGGGATCGACACCTCGCACTTTCGGGTACCGACCCAGCGTGGCAAAGCCTGGCAGCCGCGGACACCGGAGGGACTGCTCGTCGAGCAGCTGACCGGCCGGGAGCGGCGAATTCCAGGTGATCGGCTCAAGGGGGCGCTCATCGCGATGGGCCGACGAGAGCGATGTGCCCAGTGCGGTGTCGAGCCGGTGTGGAGAGGACGCCCGCTGCCGCTGGAGGTCGATCACATCGACGGAAACTGGCGCGACAACCGACCGGAGAACCTGCGGTTCCTGTGCCCCAACTGCCACTCCACAACCGACAGCTACCGGGGACGCGGCAAGGGGCGAGGCGGGGACGGTGTCGCATGAGCGGCGGCGCGCGGTACACCAGGGACCGGCTGGCTGAAGCGGCCGCGCGGTGTGCCGACATCGATGAGGTCATCGCCTACTTCGGCACCACACCGTACGGGCAACTCCGGCGTCATCTCTTCCGGCGCTTCGATCACTTCGGGATCGACGTCTCCCACATGCCTCGGGGCAAGCGAGCGAGCGTCGCACATGTCAGACCAGCCGCCGACGTGCTGCGCGAGGCGGTCGCGGGATCGACCTCTGTCGCGGACACGCTTCGCGTGCTGGGCCTGGAGCCCTACAACAACAGAGCACGCACCATGCTCCGCCGCTGGGTGGCGGAGGACGGCCTCGACACCTCCCACTTCCTCGGGCAGGCGCACCAGCGAGGCGGTTCGGGCACCGTGCCACTCCGGCGCGCCTCGGACATCCTGATCCAGCACGACGGCAGTCGTCGGACGAGAACCCGTCTGCTGCGCCGGGCGCTCCTGGAGGTGGGCGAGCCCGACGTCTGCGCGGACTGCGGGGTCGGCCCCGTGTGGCTGGGCAGACCCATGACCCTGGAGGTCGACCACATCAACGGCGACTGGAGCGACGACCGGCGCGAGAACCTGCGGTTCCTGTGTCCCAACTGCCATGCCGTCACGAGCACGTGGTGCCGAGGGGGCAGTCGACACTCCCCTCGGATATCCGGGACGTGACCGGTACCATGACCATGCACGCGGCCGTGTCGTAACTGGCAGCCGAGCAGCGCTTAGAACGCTGTGGGCGAAAGCCCGTGTGGGTTCGAGTCCCACCGGCCGCACGTGACCGAGGGGCCGCCGACGGGCGGCCCCTCACTCGTGTGTTCAGCCCAACAACTCCCGCACCACCGGCACCAGCGCCCGGAACGCCTTCCCCCGGTGGCTGATCGCGTTCTTCTCCGCGGCGCTCAGCTCCGCGCACGTCCGCGTCTCGCCCTCCGGCTGGAGGATCGGGTCGTAGCCGAAGCCGTTCGTGCCCTCGGGGGCGTGGCGCAGGACGCCGCGCAGCTGTCCCTCCACCACCCGCTCGGTGCCGTCCGGCAGCGCCAGCGCGGCCGCGCAGGCGAAGTGGGCGCCCCGGTGCTCGTCCGCGATGTCGGAGAGCTGGGCGAGCAGCAGGTCGAGGTTGGCGGTGTCGTCGCCGTGCCGGCCGGCCCAGCGGGCGGAGAAGATGCCGGGGGCGCCGTTCAGCACGTCGACGCAGAGCCCGGAGTCGTCGGCGACAGCCGGAAGCCCGGTCGCCCGCGCCAGCGCGTGCGCCTTCAGCAGGGCGTTCTCCGCGAAGGTGACGCCGGTCTCCTTGACGTCCGGGATCTCGGGGAAGGCGTCGGCACCGATCAGCTCGTGCGGCAGTCCGGCGTCGGCCAGGATGGCCCTCAGCTCGGTGATCTTTCCGGCGTTACGGGTGGCGAGGATCAAGCGGGTCATGGGGGCCAGTATCCCCGGCCCCCTTCCGCGAGTCCGCCAGGGGTTACAGCTCCGCCTGTCCGGCGCCCTTGAGGAGCGACAGGTTCAGGGTCTCGGCCATCGTGTGGAAGCCGAGGTCGCTGGGGTGGAGATGGTCCCCGGAGTCGTACTGGCGGAGCATCCGGTGCGGGTCGCGGGGGTCCTTCAGGGCGAGGTCGAAGTCGACCACCGCGTCGTACACCCCGCCGGCCCGGATCTCCGCGTTGACCTCCTGGCGCATCCGCTCCAGCGCCGGGGTCCAGGTCCGGTGGCCGCCGAAGGGCGTCAGGGTGGCGCCGACGACCTTCAGGCCGCGGGCGTGCGCCTGGCGGACCAAGGTGCGCAGCCCGTCGGTGATCCTCTTGCCGTCGGCGGCCGAGCGGGAGTGCGTGACGTCGTTGATGCCGAGGTCGATGACGACGACCTTGACGTTGGGCCGGGACAGCGCGTCACGGCCGAAGCGGGACAGCCCGCTCGGGTTCTCGGCGGGCCGGCCCAGGCCGTTCGCCAGCACCTGGTTGCCGGTGATGCCCTCGTTGACGACGGAGTAGCGCGGCACGTCCGCCCCGCTCGCGGCGGCCGAGCGCAGCCGCGAGGCCAGCACGTCCGGCCAGCGGCGGTTCTCGCCCATGGTCGAGGTGATGCCGTCGGTTATGGAGTCGCCGAACGCCACGACCGTGCCGTCCGCCTCGTTGCTGAGCACGTCCAGCGCGGTCAGGTAACGCCAGTACGCGCTCCGCTCGGAGTACGGGATGCCCGTCGCCTCCTCGGTGCGGTCACCGGGAGCCACGAACGAGATCTGCCGCGCGTGCGGGTGGATGGTGACCGGCCCGGAGGGCGTGGGGGAGTACGTGGTGACCAGGACGTCCTGGTCGTGCGGTACGACGATCCGTACCGCGTCGCTGACGGCCTGACCGCCGGCCGGGATGGTGACGGCGTAGGCGCCGTCGAACGTCAGGCGCCGCATCGTTTCCGCACGGGCGGCCGCGGTGCCCCGGCCCGCCGAGAGGGCCACCGAGGCGTGAGTGATGGTCAGCGGCGCCTGCCCGTACAGGTTGGACAGGGTGACGCGGGCGCTCGTACCGCCGGTGTTCGCGTGCACGACGTTGCGCACCGACCGGCCCGCCAGGCCGGTGGCCTCGGTGCCGGGCTCGGCGCCGACGGGCGAGGCGGCCCAGGAGCCGACCCAGGTGCCCGCGGAGGCGGGTGCGGCGGACGAGCCGTGGGGGCGCCGGCCCGTGGCCGAGGACCCCGAGGTGCTGTCGCCGGCCGCCGACCTGATGAGGACGGTGACGGAAAGGGCGACGACGAGTGCGACGAACGCACTGAGCAGGGCATAACCGTGGCGCTTGGTCACGCTGGCGTTGTTCTCCTCGGGAGACGGGAAGCCGGACGATCAATACACCATGATGCGGCATATGGGGGAACGGAGTTGACGGGCACCCCGGTCGACGGGACCTGCCCCGACCCCCCTCAAGTCTGACGCCGGGCACTACCGGTCCGTTCCGTAAGTCGACGGGAAGGGACAATGTGTGTGCGGGATCACCGATCGGGCGGAGCGAGATGGAACGCGCGCAAACGGAAGAGGCGGAGCCGGGGCGCACCCCCCGGCCGAGGGCTGCCGGACGGGCCGGTTCCTACCGGACCATGACCGCCTTCACGGCGGCCGACGAGGAGCGGCAGCGCGGCGTACGGCGCATGAAGCTCACGGCGGCCGGACTGCTGCTGTTCGTCGCCGTGGTGTACGTCCTGGCCACCTGGGCCGGGCACTCGGGGGCGGGCCCCTGGACGGGCTATGTGGCGGCGGCCGCCGAGGCGGGGATGGTGGGCGCGCTCGCGGACTGGTTCGCGGTCACCGCGCTGTTCCGGCACCCGCTGGGCCTGCCCATCCCGCACACCGCGATCATCCCCACCAAGAAGGACCAGCTCGGCGTCTCCCTGGGCGAGTTCGTCGGGGAGAACTTCCTCTCCGAGGACGTCGTACGGCAGCGGCTCTCCGCCGTCGGCATCGGCAGCAGGCTCGGTGCCTGGCTGGCCGAACCGGAGAACGCCGACCGGGTCACCGCCGAGCTGGCCACCGCGCTGCGCGGCGCGCTGACCGTGCTGCGTGACTCGGACGTGCAGGCGGTGGTGGGGGAGGCGATCACCCGGCGGGCCGACGCGCGGGAGATCGGTCCGGCCGTGGGCAAGCTGCTGGACCGGATCGTGGCCGACGGCGGCCACCGGCGCGTGGTCGACCTGGTGGTGGGCCGTGCCCACGAGTGGCTGGAGCGGCACCGGGACGACGTGATGGTGGCCATCGAGGGTGGCGCGCCCGGCTGGACCCCGCGCTTCGTGGACCGCAAGGTCGGCGACCGCGTCTACAAGGAACTGCTGCGCTTCGTCACCGAGATGCAGGAGATGCCCTCGCATCCCGCGCGGGCCGCCCTGGACCGCTTCCTCACCGACTTCGCCTCCGACCTCCAGTCCGACACCGAGACGCGGGCGCGGGTGGAGCGGCTGAAGAGCGAGGTGCTGGCGCGGGATGAGGTGCAGGACCTGATCGCGTCCGCCTGGACCGCCGTCCGGGCGATGATCGTCGCGGCGGCGGAGGACGAGCACAGCGAGCTGCGCCTGCGGGTGCGGGCCGGGCTGCTCTCGCTCGGGCGGCGGCTGGCGACCGAGCCGAAGATGCAGGGCAAGGTCGACCGCTGGATCGAGGGCGCGGCCGTCCACGTGGTGACGACCTACCGCAACGAGATCACCTCCCTGATCACCGAGACGGTGGCGGGCTGGGACGCGGAGCACACCACCCGCAAGATCGAGGCGCACATCGGGCGCGACCTCCAGTTCATCCGGATCAACGGCACGGTGGTGGGTTCGCTGGCCGGCCTGGTGATCTACACCGTGTCGCGGGCGCTGGGCGGCTGAACGGCGCGTCCTGCCGGGTGAGCCTGCCCGGCGGCCCGGTCTGATCCGGCGCGGTGCGGGCACCCGTAACTCGTCCTTCGACGAAGAGGGGTGCCGATGAGCGAGGGGTGCCGATGAGCACGGGAGCAGTGACGCCGCCGCGAGGAGGCGGTTCGACCACCACCGACATCCCGGCCCGGCTGGACCGGCTGCCCTGGTCCCGCTGGCACTGGACGATCGTGGTCGGGCTGGGCACGGTGTGGATTCTCGACGGCCTGGAGGTCACGGTCGTCGGCAACATCGCGGGCCGGCTCTCCGAGCCCGGCAGCGGGCTGTCCATCAGTTCCGGGCAGGTCACCGGCACCGCGGCCGCGCTGTACGTGGCCGGTGCGTGTGTCGGGGCCCTGTTCTGGGGGCGCCTGACGGACCATTTCGGGCGCCGCAAGCTGTTCATGATCACGCTGGCGGTGTATCTCGCGGCGACCGCGCTGACCTCGCTGTCGACGGAGGCGTGGTGGTTCTTCCTGTTCCGCTTCCTGACCGGCTTCGGCATCGGCGGGGAGTACGCGGCCATCAACTCCGCGATCGACGAGCTGATCCCGGCCGCCTATCGCGGCCGGGTCGACCTGATGATCAACGGCAGCTTCTGGCTGGGCGCGGTGGGCGGTTCCCTGCTGTCCATCCTGGCGCTGGACACCGCCTTCCTGCCGGAGAACATCGGCTGGCGGCTGACCTTCGCCCTCGGCGCGGTCCTGGCGCTGGTGATCCTGCTGGTACGACGGCACGTACCGGAGAGCCCGCGCTGGCTGCTGATCCACGGCCGGGACCAGGAGGCGGAGGAGATCGTCTCCGGGATCGAGCGGAAGATCGAGGAGCAGCGGGGTGAGCCGCTGCCCGCGCCGGAGGGCCGGCTGGAGATCCACCGGCGGGGCAGCGTGACGTTCCGGGAGATCGCCCGCACCGTCTTCGGCCGCTACCGCCGGCGCGCGGTGCTCGGCTTCTCCCTCTTCATCGGCCAGGCGTTCCTCTACAACGCCATCACCTTCGGCTTCGGCGCCATCCTCACCCGCTTCTTCGACGTCCCGGCCGACCGGACGGGCTACTACTTCGCGGTCATCGCGGTCGGCAACTTCTTCGGTCCGCTGCTGCTGGGGAAGCTGTTCGACACGGTGGGGCGGCGAGTGATGATCTCCTCGACGTACCTGCTGTCCGGCGTTCTGCTGTTCGCCACGGCGTGGCTCTTCGACCGGGGCGCGCTGAGTGCGACCACCCTGACGGCGTGCTGGTGCGCGGTCCTGTTCTTCGCCTCGGCGGGGGCGTCGAGTGCGTATCTGACGGTCTCGGAGATCTTCCCGATGGAGACGCGGGCGATGTCGATCGCCTTCTTCTACGCGCTGGGGACCGCGGCGGGCGGCATCAGCGGCCCGCTCATCTTCGCGGACCTCACGGGCACCGGCCGGGTGGGGGACACGGTGCTGGCCTTCCAGATCGGCGCGGCGCTGATGTGCGTGGCGGGTCTGGTGGCGGCGGTGCTGGCGGTACGGGCGGAGGGTCGGTCCCTGGAGGACGTGGCCACGCCGCTGTCGTCTTCCGCGCCTTCGGGGGCGGGGGAGAAGGGGGTGGGGGTGGGGTAGGGGACCTGAGTCTTCAGCAGCCGGGGCCGTCCGCGTTTCTGCCGGGCGGCCCCGGCCGCTTGAGCCGGGCGGTCGGCCGGCCGAGCGCTTCAGCCCCGACGGTCGGCGGGGGCCGAGCGGGTGACCGCATCGGCTCCGAGGTGCTCAGCCCTGATGGTCAGCCAGGGGCCAGGTGACAAGAGCGACGGCACTGGCCACGCGGTGTTCGGCCCCGCTGGGCGGCCAGGGCCGAACAGGCGAGGGCGATGACACCGGTCCCGACGTGCTCAGCTCCGGCGGTCCGCGAAGGCCCAGGAGGCGAGGGCGACCGCGCCGGCCACGCCGAGGACGGACGGCCAGGCGCCGACCTTCTTGGCGAGGGGGTGCGATCCGGCGAAGCCGGCGAGGTACGCACCGGTCAGCGCGGCAGCCGTAGGGGCCCCGGCACGCGCGTTCCACTCCCGAGCGGCAACGGCCCCGGCGGCGGCCAGCACGACCCCACCGAGCGGCCGCTTCTTGGTCCAACGAGCGACGCCGTACCCACCGACGAGGCCGGTGGCGGCGACCACCGCGCCAGGAACCTTGGCCATGACTTGTCTCCTGTCGTCCCCGTATGCCTTGTTCGGCATACCTGCCGCCGAGGCTAACGCGCGGTACGGAGCCCCCGCCGACCGGGTCACCCTCGCCCGAAGTGGCCGAAAACCTCCCCCATGCCCCCGCGATCACGGGGCATCGGAGCCTCGCTGTCCCGACGTCCCGGAAGAGGAGCCCCCACGATGACCGTGACGACCATGCAGCCGAGAACGTCCACGCCGACCTCCGACTGGACCGACCTGGTCGAGGCGGTGCGCGAGACGGGCCGGTACCCGACGACGGCGGAGGCCGAGCAAGTCACCCGAACCGTCCTGTCCGGCTTCGGCGGCATGCTGAGCGACGACTCGCGCGCGACCTTCACCCAGGCCCTGCCCCCGGAGGCGTGCGAGGGGCTCTCGTCCACCACCCCCGAGATCTTCCAGCCCACGGCGCGGGAGTTCGTCGAGTCCATGGCGACCCGCATAGAGGGCGCGACCCCCGCGACGGCCCGCTGGCACGTCAGCTCGGTCCTGAACGTCCTCGCCGAGCGTGCGGGCGCCCCGACGACCGCCCGCCTGATCTCCCAACTCCCACCGGGCTACGCCCTGCTGTTCGGGATGGCGGAGTTGCTGGGGACGGCGGCGTAGCGCCCTCGGCGGGAGCGCGCCCGCTCAGCCACGCAGGTATGCGTGTATGGACGCGGCAATCGCCTTGCCCAGAGGGATGGGGACCGCGTTTCCGATCTGAGTGGCGATCTCCGTTTTCGATCCGCACCACCGGAAATTCAGGGGGAATCCCTGGATTCGTGCCGCTTCGTAGTGCGTGATCGGCCGCGGGTCCACGGGGTGCAGGTACCGCCCCTTTTCCGGCTTGAAGAATTCGGTGCGGATCGTGACCGAGGGGTCGCCGTACCGAAGCCTTCCCATGACGTCGCCGGTACCCGTGTTGTGGTTGTCCCAGCTTTCGGTGGAGAGATAGCGAACGGGCGTCACGACTCCCGGTGGGTTGGGTGAGTCGAAGATGCGGATGCCGTCGGACTCGTCAACCGTGTACCACTTGTTGCGGAGGTCCTTGCGGTTTCCGCCCTCGGGAATGGCCTTGTACCGGGCGCGGGAGAGCGCCTCCGGGTTTCTGCCGAAGTGCAGGTCGAGTGTGGTGAAGATGCCTGGCTGGACCGAATTCACCTCAGGAATGAATTCCTTCCCGTCTGGGAGTTCGGTGCCCTGGATGCGACGGGTGGCCGATTCCGCGAAGACGCCGTCCACGGGGAGCCAGTAGGGGTCCGCTACAGAAAGTCCGTCGATGGGGGCCGCGATATCGACCTTCTTGGGTCGGCGGCGATGTGTCGTCGCGGGATACCTGAACGGTCGTCCGTCCTCGATGTCGCGCCGCACGCCGATGATGATCGCTCTGCGTCGCGCCTGAACCGCCCCGTAGTCGGCTGCGTTCAGCAGATAGCGCTTGCTCGTCTCCGCGTCGAAAGCGGATGGTGCATGACCGAGTGGATTCACCAGGCGGTATTCGGACAGCTTACCGCCCTCCTGCACCTCGTTGAAGAGGCTGCGGAATTCGTCCGACTTGAGAAAGCGATCCACGTTCTCGATCACGAAGACTTTCGGGCGGATCTCGGCGACAATTCGCACGTACTCTTCCCAGAGCCGATTGCGCTCACTACCCTTTTTCTCGCGGTTCAGCGCCGAGAAGCCCTGGCACGGCGGGCCCCCGACGACCACGTCTGCGTGGAGGGCCTCGGGGGTCGGCTGCCAGTCCTCGATGTCTCCCACATGGACGCCGGCGGCCGGAACCCTGTCGTCGGGTCGAAGGGCTCCGAAGTTCACGGCGTATGTGGCTGCCGCGGCGACGTTGTGCTCGACGGCCGCGATGCTGTGGAAGACGGGTCCGTCCTCGTCCCGACCGACCGGGCGGAACTCGTGAAACCCCTGCGTGAAGCCACCGCATCCACTGAACAGGTCGACGACTGTGATCGGATCGGGGGCAACGCGGCGGGGTGTGACCATGGAGGGGATTTTAGCCTCGGAGTGCGGTGGCGATGGCGAGACCCAGTGCGGTCGCCAAGGGGGGAGGCATCGCGTGCCCCACCTGACGATACCTGGACGTCTTGCCCCCGAAGAGCCCCCAGTCCCGGGGAAGCGACTGAATCATGGCCGCCTGCTCGACCGTCAGCTTGGGTAGCTCGTCCACCGGGAAGTCCGCGCCCGGAGGCTCGTCGCCGAGGCTGTTCCCGTTCACGCCCAGCGCCGCCCACGCCTTCTTGCTGCCGGTGGGGCCCAGGTCGCCGCCGCCCCGCCTGTCGGATCCACCTACAAGTGCCGGCGCCGGGCGATTCGCCTCCCGTGCCCAACGCTCCGCACCGGGCCACCCTCGGGCCGCCATGGACGTGCCGAGAACGTCCCCCACGGTCCTCGGCGCCGCACCGCTCGGGGCAGGCCAGGCGAAGCGGGTGTTGAACGGTTCCGAGAGAGCGACCAGAAACCCGCTCCTACGGTTTTGCGGGACACCGAAGTCGGCCGCATTGAGCACAGCCCAATTGGCGTGCAGGCCGACCTGCTTCAGCTCATTCTCGATCCAGTCGCGGTCGGCGTCGAATTCGGCGCCCTCCACCAGATCGGGGACGTTTTCGAGGAGTACTGCCTTCGGTCGTACCTGGCACGCGAGAGAAACCGCCGCTCGCAGAAGTCGGCGTTCCTCGTTGTCCTCCGCCCGGCCGACGGATGCCAAGGACTTGACCCGTGGCAGACCACCGCTGATGAGGTCCACTCCCATGACATCGGGCCGCGACCTCGGGTCGAACTGGGCGAGGTCCATGCACACGGCGTCCCAGTGGGGGCGGTTGAGATCAAGAGTGAAGCAGGAGTCCGCCTTGCTGTCGATGAGCATCACCGGTGTGAACCCGGCTCGTTCGAGTCCGAGGGCCTGCCCACCCGCACCGGCGCATATCTCCAGAAAGGTGAAGGGCTCTTTGCTCTCCGACACCTGATGAGTGGCTCGCTGCGCATCGAGGGATTCTTGTGCGACCGCGCGCAGCTCTTCGTCGAGGGCACGTTCTTCCACGCCGTCGAAGAGTACGAACGGTGCGAGCCGCAGAAGCCGCTTGAGGAAGTCGCGCAGCGTTTCACGCTCGTTCAGGCCACTGAGGTCCAGGTCCTTCCAGACGCGCAGGATGGCCCGCACGAGGTGTGGGCTGCCGCCCAGCGCGGCCCGTCGCGCGTAGATCTGATCGAAGGCCGCTTCACCGAGAATCTCGAGCGCGGCATAAGGCTCCGGGTCCTGGGGGGAGCGCACGAGCTGAGCACGCCACCAGAGCCTGCCGAAAACATGGCGTGTGAGATCGGTACCGAGGACGCGGTCCCTGGGAGGGCTCGGATAGCGCCAGAACGCCACGTCCGGCAGGAGGACGAGTGCGAGAAAGGCCCAGACGTCGCGGGACGCGGCCTCGGCGGGCACCATTCCCATCTCGGCATGGAGTAGGGCGGCCAGGCTCAGGTCGAACTTCGCGTTGGCGCTGCGGTCCGAACTCTCGGGGAAACCCGCCTGCTTCGCCAGGTCGAGCACACCCTCGCGCAGTTCGCGGAGTTGGCCACCGGCCACACGGTCGCCGCCGGTGGCCACGTACACGGCGGAATCATGGCTGAAGGCAACACGACGGGACAATTCCGCGATCGTGAGAAGCCTGTACTCCTCGAAGAGCGGCCTTGCCTGCTCGGTGAGGAGGCGAGGATAGAGGAAGCCCATCACGACACCTCGAAGATTTTTACGGCGGCTTGCAGGTCCGAGGCGAACGATGCGGGTGACTGGTGCCGGCGCAGCCTGACGTCAGTGATCGACTGTCCGGGGAAGAGCACCTCGAACAGGTTCAGCAGAGTGGCTCCCAGGGATTCGTCCGGGTAATCGGCGTCCCCCGTGAAGTCGTCCTGGGCCAGTGCGTGCTCCAGCATGATTCGGGCGGCATCCGCGTAGACGGCCGAAAGGACGATCCGGTCGATGGGACGGGGTCTCGCAGCGTTTCGGAACGCCGTGGCCGTGGCCTCGTTCCGTTCGTTGACGAGCAGGAGAAGAGCCCCCATGGTCGCGTGCTCCATGCCCCCACTGATCTGGAGGTGCCATGCGGCGCCGTCCGGGAACGAGGTGCGGGCGAAGTCGATCACGGCCATGGGGAACTGCGGGGCATCGCCCTGGAGGCGCAGTTCGGTCCGATCGCTCCACAGCACGGACCCGGCCCGACGCGGTGAGGAGCCGCGGCCCGTCTCCCTTCGTTCGCCCAGGACCAGGGCTGTGTCCAGCCGCAGCAGGCCACCGAGATCGGCGCCGTGCAGAAGGAAGTCGAACCGGGCCGTGTCCTGGCCCGAATGGGTCAACCGCACGTGTTGGCCGGGTCCACTGAGGTTCGACCCCGTGGCGGTCCACACGGTCGAGACCAGGAGCGGGGCGTCGGCCGACAGCCCGGACTGTCGGCGTACCTGATCCACGTCGACCCGAACGTCTCTGCGCAGGCGCAGATCCATCTGGTAGTCCCAGTCCGGCAACGCCGGGGGCAGCGGCACCTCGCCGTCCTCGACCACGAGTCGCCACTGTTCGCCCCCCACGGTGTCCTCCGACGGAATGCGGTAGGGAAGCACGCGCCGCGTCACGGGGTCTTCACCGCCTCGACCTTGATGCCGATTTCGGTCATGGTGTCCGGCGCCGGTCGGACGACCGCCCGCCAGAGGGTGTCGCCGCCGAGCAGTACCTGTGTCCCCGAGCCGTACGACTGGCCCGCCTCGTTTTCCCAACCGATCAACTCGGGCATGCCGGCTCCGATGGGCGGATCGACCTCGCGTCCACCGGTACCGGGAAGAGTGACGGCCAGATCGATTCGTACGCGATGCGCCACGGGAACGGGGAGCCGGAATTCCTGGATCAGTACCGTGCTGTCCGAGTGATCGTCGTAGTAGGGGTCACCGACGTACTGGACTCGTGGTCGACGGACCATAGCCCGGGACCGGTCGGATTCCGACCCGACGGGGAACGACTGCTCGTCATCGTGCGTCCCGCCTGCCGCCGCAGGATCGGACGTCGGGTCATTCGATGCCGGTCGCCCGGTCGGGCGGACCGTCGTGGCGGGCTGCCCGCGTCGCCCGGTCGCGGTGCTGCCGGGCTTGGAGTAGGCGGTGGCTCCGCCGATTCCCCAGGCGCCACCGACGAGTCCGGAGAACATGGAACTGGCAGCACCCAGCGCCACGTTGCTCGCCCCCGGACGGGTCACGCCGCTCAGCGAGAGCAGGCCCTCCAGCGCTTCGTTGATGCGTCGGAAAGTGGTTCGTACGAAAGTGCTTTCACTTCTTTCCAGAGAGTGAGGGTTCCAGGCGTCGTGCGTGGGCGGCTCGGCCTTGGCGTAGACATCGTCCATGGTCTCGTCGGCCCTGAACACCCCGGCGTATCCCTGATTCGTGCTCGGCGGTTTCGGCCCTGCGTGGTAGGTGACGACGAGCTCGGCGGGACGCATCAGACAGACATGGTGGATCAGGTCTTCGATGTCCATCATGCTCGAGGCGCGCGTCGGTTCGAGGGCTGGCATGATGCGCTTCACCAGACCCAGGCGACCCAAGTGCTTCTTCGGCTTGAAGCACTCCAGACTGCTGCCGTCCGGGCCCACCATTCGTTCGTACGCCTCGACGAACATGTTGAGCGGACGGGTGGCACGTGGGTCGGGCACCGGGTGTTGGACCCCGTCACAGGTGACGGTGAAGCGCATGGCGGCGGGCTTCCCGGCGACATCGATCATCTTCGGCCAGAGGTGCCAGGCGATCGTGTCGCAGAGGTAGTCGGCCGCTTCCGTAGCCTCGAGCCCCTCCAGGTTGGGGTCGACGACCAGGACGGTCGTCCCCGTCTCCCGTGGGCCGAACGGCCTCAGGCCGAGACGATGCGCGGCAGCGTCGGCCTCGTCGTTCACGAGTGGCTCTACGACCTGGTCGGACACGTTCCCCCACCAGTGCCTGCCGGTGTAACGCCGGCGTCCCTGACCCTCGGACGCCACGTAGCTCTGCCATAGCGCGCAGCCGATCAGGCGAGTCTCGTACGTCCCGTCTGTCATGCGACACCGGGAGTGGATGAGCACCGTGCCCGGCTGTGACAGCAGGTAGAAGATGCCCTTGCCGAACCCGTAGGTGCCGCCGCCGAGCGCGGTGTCCCGGGGCTCGCCGATGTTGCGGATGAAGGAGACGAAATCGCGGTCGGGACCGACCGCGTCGTCCGCTCGGGTCGGGCCTCCGAGGCCGCGCGTACCACGATCGGACACCGCCAATACCGGGATGGAGGCGCGCTTGAGAGTCTCCCGAAGCGGAAACCTGTCCGCGCCGGGAGCCCCGGCCAGGAGCAACTCCCGCCAGGCGGCGGAGTGCGCGGGACTGACCGTCCACATGTCGATGCGGTAGTCGACCGGAACGCCGGACTGCGCGAGCCGCGCGTCCCAACTGTTCTGGGCGGACTCCCGAACGAGGATGGTGAGCAGGTCCAGTTCGGGGCGGCCCAACTGGTTGCGGATGCCCTCGGCGGCGCTCGCTCCGTCCGGGGGGTATGGCTGGGAGAACCACTTGGGACCTGTCACACCGACTCCTGAACCAACTGGTCGAGCAGGCAGGCTACTTCGTCGGCCTCCATGGACGTAGGCGTGCCGGTGGACAGGTCGATCGTGTACTCGACATCGAGGACATTCGCCTGCACACCGGCCGCGAGGAGCACCTGGGTCGTCAGTCGCGGGAAACCCGACGCCACGCGGTACCACCTCTCCTCGCACACCTCGAAGCGTGCGTTCCGATAGCGTTCCGCGTCGACGGCGCGATAGCCGGTTGCCGCGAGCAGTTCGAGAAGGGCGCTCTCGTCGTCGCACGACCGCAGAGCTTGCGTCAACAGCTCGAGCAATCCGACCCCGGAGTCGGGCGCAGTGGAACTCTCGAGACGGAACCAAGCCAGGAAGAGAGTTCCGCCCGGCGGCGGATCGAGCTGGTCGAGGCCGTGAATGCGGGCTCTTCTGCCGGAGCCGACGCCACTGGCCTTGACTTCCACAGCCGTTTTACCGGCGACGAAGTCATGACGGTGTCCCTGCGGGCCGTGCCACATCCGGTGCGCGCTCGAGTCGCGTTCGAGGAGCCTGGTCAGCACCAGAAGCTCACCGAACAGCCCAGCCATCTGCTCGGGCCCGAGCGGGGTGCTGTGCGACTGGAAGAGGGCCTTCCAGCGGTCGAGAACTCCGTAGAGGGCCTTCACCGGATTGTCCGGGAGCGCGGCGACAGCGCTCAGAGTGTCGGTACAGAGCTCCGTGAACAGGTCGTTGAGATCCGTGCGCAGACAGGAGAGGTCGGCGTACGTCTGGTACGTCTCGTCGTCCTCCAGCGGTCGCTTGCGCAACCGGAGCACCGGCCCGTCGAGACCGGTGCGGAGTTTTCGGTGCGTGTGCACAGGTATCAGGATGTGACGGAACCCGTCGTGGTCCACGCCTGCGACCAAGGGGCCCCGGTGCGTTGCCACCGGTAGCTGTGCCACACGCAAGCGGTTCTCGCCCGTGGCCCGCCCGGCCTCGAGCGCGGTCCAGTGCTGCTCGAGCAGCTCGTGGTGGGAGGCCTCGCTCACGCGTCCTCGCCCTCGACGAGCATGCTGTAGTCCTCGTCCTCGATGCGCACACCCGAGAGATCGGCCGAGATGTATTTCTCGACGGTGCTGTCCTCCTGCCGGGGTTCGGGGAAGACCAGGCCGACGCCCACGACGTGCTCCTCGGCATTGAGCGGAGCACGCAGTTTCTTGGTGGGGCTGGGCGTGGACGTCTTGTCGATCGGATACAAAACCAACAGTCCGGTGTCCGGGAGCAGGGCGTGACGCAGGTCCATGATCTGCTGTTCGGTCAGTCTCGCGGTGTCGCCGTCGAGGTCCACGGCCGCGTCCCGGCGGCTCATGAGGGTCTTGATGTCGGCGAAGTGCGGATCGGTGGTGGTGACGGCGAGACGAGCACGGGTGCTGAGTCCGACACTCACCTTGTTGGTCAGGGAGAACGGTTCGCCCGCTGGGTTTCCCACGATCGCCACGTTCCAACGCCGCAAGGAGTCGGCCATTTTCACCCGCTTCCGGATGTATCCGGTAATCAGGTCCGCGTCGTTCTCGGGCGACTTGTCATGGAACTTGTATGCGGACAGGAAGTCAGTGACCGCGTCGTACGGGACGTCGCGGAAGAGGTACCGACCCTCCGACTGTCGTTCCTCGATGCGCACGGCGTTCTGCGTGGCGGCGGCTACCAGGTCACGAGCGGCTTTGATGTTGCCCCGGAGCCACTCGGCGTCGGTTCGGAAGTAGTGCGTCTGAACGCGCTTGCCACCATAGGACGAAGCCGCGGTCACGGCGTCGCGCATCTTCGCCGCAGCGGTGACGCGAAGAGCCGGATGGGTGCGCAGACGAACGGCAAAGGTGAGCGGCGTTTCCGCCTCGGTCATGTAAGTGTCGATGTCACGCCGCATCTCCGTCTCGACAGTGGCGAGATGCCTGAACCACTCGGCCAACTCGTCGGTCATCCAGATGCGGGGAAGGTCGGCGTAGCCGTTCCGGAAACCGAACCAGCGCCCCATTTGCAGCAGGGTGTCGTACGCCGACACGGCCCGGACAAAATAGCTGACCGACAGCCCTTCGAGGGTGAGGCCGCGGGACAGGGTGTTGCCACCCACCGCGATTGCCACGACAGGCCCGTTCTCGTAGTCGAGGCGGTCTTCGCTGCTGGAGTTGTCCATGATGATGCGGCAGTTCCGCAGCACTCCGGGCAGCTCGGGCTCCAACTCGTCGAACGCGACCTTCTTCTCACCCAGTTCCTCAGCCGGAACCCGTGCGGTCTCCTCGTCCCACAGATCGCGCAGGCGGGACCGGAGGCCCATGTCGTCCAGCGACTCGGCAGTGCGCCTGAGCAGGTGTTCCAACGGGCGCTTGAAGCTGTTGTGGACGGCCGTGTTGACGCTGGTGTGGATCAGCATCGTGCTGTGCGGGTTGCCCCTGCGGCGCACCCGGCGGGCCGCGGTGACCAACCAGAAGTACTCGATGGATCGGCGCAGGGTGTCGGTGATGTCGGGTTCGAAGCCCTCGATGTCGGCGCGCGACTCGGGTCGGACGCGCGCCACGTCGTCTAGGGGCACCGATCGGATCATGTCGTAACCGTCGTCCACCTGCTCGGGGTCCTCGCCGTCGAGCGCGTAGCGCCCGAACAGCACCTCCGTGCCGAAGTGGCCCCTGGGCTTGGGAAGGTTCACGACGAAGTCGCGGGGATACAGATCCTTGGCACTCGGATCGATGAGCAGGTTCGCGAACGGGGACGCCGTGTATCCGACGTAGGCGGACCGAGGCAGGTTGCTCATGATGTCGAGGATCAGGGGGTTGATGGACTTGGTCGCCACCGTCGCCTGGTCGGCCTCGTCGTCGATGATCAACGCCGGGCAGTCCTGGAGGTAGTCGGACGCCTCCTCCAACCACCGTGCCAGCTTGCGCAGCACTGTCGCGTTCTTCTTCACCACGCACAGCACGTGCGTCTTGTTGCTCTTGCCGAAGTAGGAGGCCGGGTTCGCCTGGGGGGTGAAGTCCTTCTCAACGATGGTTAGTTGCGACCACAGCGACGGGTTGGGCTCAACGAGCTGCTGGGCCAGTCGCGCCTGGGTCTGGCGCCGCAGGCCGTTGTGAATACCGGCCAGCACGATGAAGAGCTTGTAGCCGCGATCGGCGGCCTTGGCCATGACGGAGGTGAAGTTCGTGGTCTTGCCCGACTGCACATAGCCCACGACCAGGCCGCGCGTTGAGAAGGAGTTCTCCTTCGGATGGTTCAGCAATGACACCACGCGCGTAGAGGACTCGTCCAGACTCCGAATGGCCGGCTCCTCGGACCAACCGTCCTTGCGCAACAGGTCGACGATCGCCGGCCAGCACTTGTCCTTGTCCTGCGGGCCCGTGTACCAGGTGTCACGGTTGCCGAGGACGACGGCATGCGGCTCTTCGAGTTCCTTGATGCGTATCGTCTGCTGCTCGTGGCGTTCCCGGATTCGCTGGATCACCTCGATGCCGACGCCCAGCATCTCCAGACGCTTGACTGCTTCGGAGGGCGGAAAGGTGTCCAAGAGGGCCTTGAACGTGTCGTACATACCGTCGAACTCGTCGGACATTGGCCCCGGCCGCCCCGCTCCCGCTCATCAAGTGTCTGGACTGGCACTTCAGTTCACCGAAGCGTCCTGGTGCCCGAGAGGGCAGCGGACAGTTTCGGCTTTGCCTTTTACAAGGTCTCCACATTATTGGGTCGGATCATTGCGTCTACCAAGAGTCGTGTCACGATCGATGCCAACCCCGTCTCTCGGGGGTTCCGTCGGGAGCGTCCGGGCTGTGGTCACGGACTCGCTGATACGGCGGGCCACGTCGGTGACGGGTTCGTGCTCCCAGAAGCGCAGTACCGTCCAGCCCGCCGATCGCAGGTGTCGCGTCGTCTCCAGGTCGCGGGCCATGTTCTTGTCGAGTTTGGCCCGCCACCACTCCGCGTTGGCCTTCGGATGCGTCGCGTGTTCGGGGCACCCGTGCCAGAAGCACCCGTCCATGAAGACCGCCACCTTGGCCCTGACGAAGACGATGTCGATGGTCCGTCTCGGCATCCCGGGAACGGGCACGTTGACGCGATAGCGCATGCCCGCCGCGTGGAGCAGACGGCGGACCGCGACTTCGGGCGCCGTGTCGCGGGACCCCTGGCGGCTCATGCGCGCGGAGACGGCGGCGGAGGAGGGCGCTGCGTGGGACACATCAACATTCTGCCGGCGCCGTTTCCGCCGCGCGGGCGCCCTTACGCTCTGTGGCACTCCGTGTACGAGACGCCCGACCCGCACCAACACCCCGCCCCCCGCTGCGGCGGCCAAGCCACCGCCAACCCCCTCGCCGCCAGCGTCGTCGCGTACTCAGGAAGCAACGCCGGGTCCGCCGGGGACGCCCCCTCCGAAGCCGCGAACGCCTCGTACGACGGGACTGTGCCGGTGACGATGCCGAGGTTGGGGGTGCCGGAGGTGGAGAGTTCTCGGAGAGAGGTCTCTATGGTCGCCAGGTGGCTCGCGTGGGAGGTGTACTCCGACTCCAGAGCCGGGTACGCCGCCACCAGTTCCGTCAGTTCCGTGGCCGGCCAGTGCAGGACTGCCACCGGGTACGGGCGGGACAGCGCCTCGCGGGCCGTGGTGAGTTCGGCTCGGAGGCGGGAGATCTCGGCTTCCAGTTCCGCGGGGTTCTCCGAGCCGAGGGACCAGACTCGCTTGGGGTCGTGGAGTTCGTCCAGGGAGACCGGGGAGGTATGGAGGGTGTCGGCGAGGGCGTCCCAGGTGTCGTGGGGCAGGCCCAGCATGCGGCGGACCCGATGGCGGCCGAAGAGCAGGGGGTGCGTGGCGTACGGCGGCTCCGGCGCGTCCGTCAGCAGCAGGACCGCGCCCTCGTGGAACGTCTCGTGCGCCGCCTCCAGTTCGTCGTGCGACTCCAGCGCCTCCGCGACGATCACCCACGGCGCCGCGTCCCGCGGAGCGGCCATGCGGATGCCGTCGATGATCGCCCGCGCCTCGGCCTCGTGGCCGTACTCCCACAGGTTCGCCGCCTTCAGGGCGCGGACGAGGTGGGGATGCTCCAGCGGGCCGGCGGAGGACAGCAGTCGGTCGTAGAGCGCGGTCGCCGCGGGGCGGGCGCCGGACAGTTCGAGGTGGGCCGCGGCGCGCAGCAGCAGGGCCTCCGCGTCCTCGGGGTACAGGCCGGCGGTCCGCTCCAGGCGTGCCGCTTCGGCGGTGTGGTCGACGTTCTCGGCAGGCGTGTCGGGGCGCATGCATGACACCGTACTGCCGAGGGGTGACAGCGGAGGAGGGCGCCCGACGAGGAGATTTCTCCAACTCCCGGCGAAGATCGGGAACCGGGCCGGCACACCGGGCGTTGTACGCGGTGAACGGGCTTGTACAGGCCGTAACCGCGGGGTTGGGGCACAGAAGGGGGGTGCTGTCGGTGATGCACAGTGGTTCCGCCGTCACGCGCGCCCTGCTGCCGCTGCTCGCCGTGGCCCAGTTGATCATCCAGTTGCTGCTGCTCCAGGCCGCCCTGCTCGGCTCCGGCGACCTCACCACCGCCGTCGCGCTCGCCGCGACCACCGCCGCCGGTACCGCCCTCGCCCTCTGCTCGGTCCTCACCGCCCGCCGCGTCCCCGTCGTCCCGCCGACGCGCGTCCGTACCGCGATACGCGACAGGGCCCGCCGTACGGCGTTCCTGGCGCAGCGCGACCCCGACGCGAGGGGGCGCCGCAGGCCACGGGCACCCGGCCGGGTCCTGCCGACGACCTGCGCGTAGGGCCGCACCACCCGTCTGTCCGCCCCGCCCGCGCGGGTCGTCATGCCACCGGCCGCTTCCTGGCCGCATCCCGCACCCGGCACGACGCCACCCCGTACGGAGGGCCACCCATGTCCGTCTTCGCCCGCCTGGTCGAGCAACTCGCCGACTTGCTGCAGCCGTTCTTCCACGCCTCCGCGACCGCCGCCGCGATCATCCTGTTCACCGCGCTGGTCCGGCTGGCCACCCATCCCCTCGCCCGCGCCGCCGCCCGGGGCCAGCGGGCCCGCGCCGCGCTCCAGCCCAGGATCACGGAGCTGCGCGAAAAGCATGCCCGTGATCCCGAGCGGCTCCAGCGGGCGGTGCTGGAGCTGCACACGAAGGCGAAGGTCTCTCCGGTCTCCGGCCTGCTGCCCGGCCTGCTCCAACTCCCCGCGTTCTTCCTGCTCTACCACCTCTTCTCCAACGCCACGATCGGCGAGGGGCCCAACACCCTCCTCGACCACGACCTCCTCGCCGCCCCGCTCGGCGGCCATTGGACCGATGCCCTGGGCGGCGGGATCTTCGGCGGGGCCGGCCTGGTCTACCTGGTCCTGTTCGCAGTCGTCGCGGTCGTCGCCACCGTCAACTTCCGGCGGACCAGGCGTATGGCGGCCGAGAACCCCGTCCAGGCGGGCGGCACCGTGCCGGGCCAGGGGGTGGTCGGCAAGGTGGCCCCGTTCCTGTCCTTCCTCACCCTGGTGACCGTCGCCGTCGTCCCCCTGGCCGCCGCGCTCTATGTCGTCACCAGCACGACTTGGAGCGCGGTGGAGCGAGTGGTGCTGTCATGAGCGGCCAGGGCGGCGAACGGTCAGAGAAGGATGTTCGCCAGCTTCCGCCAGGCCGCGCGGGGCAGGTCGTCGGGGGAGCCCTCGTGTACGACCTGGAGGGCGACGTGGTCGGCGCCCGCGGTGAGGAAGGCGTTCACCTTCTCCCGGATGCGGTCGTCGTCGCCCCAGGCGTACAGCGCGTCGACCAGCCGGTCGCTGCCGCCGTCGCGCAGGTCGTCCTCGGTGAAGCCGAGCCGCTGGAAGTTGGTGGTGTAGTTGGGGAGCTGGAGGTACATCTCCAGGTGGCCGCGGGCCAGTTCGCGGGCGCGGGCCGGGTCGGATTCCAGTACGACGCCGAGCTCCGGCGCCAGCAGCGGTTCCTGGCCGAGGATCTCGCGGGCCCGCGCGGTGTGCTCGGGGGTGACGAGATAGGGGATCGCCCCCAGGGAGCGCTCGCCCGACAGGCGTACGGTCTTCGGTCCGAGCGCGGCCAGGACGCGCCGCCCGGCCGGGACACCGGCCGCGTCCAGTGCGTCCAGGTACTCCACCAGCGCCGAGTACGGCCGCCGGTACTGCTCGGCCAGCTTGGCGTGACTCATGCCGAGGCCGAGCAGGAAGCGGCCGGGGTGCGCGGCCTCCACCTCGGCGTAACCGGCCGCGCTCTCCCCGGCGTCGTACTGCCAGATGCTCTGGATGCTGGTGCCGACGATCAGCCGGTCCGTCTTCTCCAGCAGGGGCAGGGCGTGGACGGGCGCGCTGGAGCCGCCGAGCCAGGCGGTGCCGTAGCCGAGTTCCTGGAGTTCGGCCGCCGCCTCCCCGATCTCACCGCGCCGGCCCGGGTCCTCGTTGCGCAGGCCAAGGCTCCATACGCCGTACCGGCCGATCTCCGCCTTGGAGATGCTCCCGCTCGTCGAGTCGCTCATCGGATCTTTCCCTCCGGCTGGATGTCGTGCACGAACGATCGTCGTGCACGACAGGCCCGACCGGAGGGAGCCGCGCGGGTGTCACGCCTCCAAGAACCGCTCCAGCGCCTCGACGACCAGCCGGTGGTCCTCGATCTGGGGCAGACCGGAGACGGTCACCGAGCCGACGACGCCCACGCCTTCCACGGTGATCGGGAAGGAACCGCCGTGCGCCGCATAGCGGTCGGGGTCGAGGCGGGACGAGTCCTCGAAGGTGGTGCCCTTGGCGCGGAAGCGTGAGCCGACCAGGTAGGAGGCGGAGCCGTAGCGCTCCACCACCCGGCGCTTGCGGGCGATCCACGCGTCGTTGTCCGGGGTCGAGCCGGGCAGCGCCGCGTGGAAGAGCTGCTGGCCCGCGCGGTGGATGTCGACGGCGATCGGCGCCTGCCGCTCCCGGCCCAGCTCGACCAGGAGGGAGCCCAGCGCCCAGGCGTCGTCGTAGGTGAAGGTACGGAAGACCAGGCGCTGTTCCTGCGCCTCCAGGTCCGCCACGCTCGGGGCGTTCTGCGCTTGTGTCATCAGAGGGTCACCGTCACCTTGTCGCGGGCGGAGCGGCGGGCCGCCTCCAGTACGTCGAGGGTCTCGGCGGCCTCCAGCGCGGTCACCGGGTTGGGGCCGGTGCCCCGGACTGCGGCGGCCACGGCCGCGTAGTAGGCGGGGTAGTCGCCGGGCACGGTCTCCACGGCGGTGCCGCCGCCGGTGACCGGGGACTCGCCGGCGCCCAGGCGGCCCCACAGAGACTCCTCCTCGACGCCCCACGCGGCCTCGGTGCCGGGGCGGGCGCCGTCGCGCAGCGCCGCCTCCTGCGGGTCCAGGCCGTACTTCACGAAGCCGGCGCGCGAGCCGAGCACCCGGAAGCGGGGGCCGAGCTGGGCGGTGGTGGCGGAGACGTAGAGGTGCGAGCGGACGCCGTTCGCGTGGGTCAGGGCGAGGAAGGTGTCGTCGTCGGTCTCGGCGCCGTCACGGCGTACGACCGCCTCGGCGTACACCTGGGTGACCGGGCCGAACAGGGTGATGGCCTGGTCGACGACGTGGCTGCCGAGGTCGTAGAGCAGGCCGCCGATCTCCGCGGGGTCGCCGGACTCGCGCCAGCCGCCCTTGGGCTGCGGGCGCCAGCGCTCGAAGCGGGACTCGAAGCGCCAGACGTCGCCCAGCGCGCCGTCGGCCACCAGCTTGCGCAGGGTGAGGAAGTCGTTGTCCCAGCGGCGGTTCTGGAAGACGGAGAGCAGCACCCCGTGCTCGTCGGCCAGGGCGGCCAGCTCGCGGGCCTCGGCGGCGGTGCCGGAGATCGGCTTGTCCACGACGACCGGCAGGCCCGCCTTGATGGCGGCGGTGGCGAGCGGCACGTGCGTCTTGTTCGGGGACGCGATGACGATCAGGTCCAGTTCACCGGCGCGCTCGAACAGCTCGTCCGGGGTGGCGGCGACGCGGACGTCCGGGAACTCGGCGCGGGCCTGCTCCTGGCGCTCGGGGTTCGAGGTGACGACCGTGTCCAGGACGAGGCCGTCGGTGGCGGCGATCAGCGGGGCGTGGAAGACGGAGCCGGCGAGGCCGTAGCCGATCAGGCCGACGCGGAGGGGTGTACCAGTCATGCTCCCTACTTTCGCAACGCTGTTGCCAAAGTGCAAGCGGTGAGGAGAATGGACCCGTGAACAGGACGAGGAGCAACCCGGCGGGGGCGAATCTGCTCGCGGTGCGGTCGCACAACACCGCGCTCGTGCTCGATCTGCTGCGCGGCGCCGGGGCGGAGGGCATCAGCAGGCTCGAACTCGCCGAGCGCACGGGGCTCACCCCGCAGGCCGTCAGCAAGATCACCGCGCGGTTGCGGGAGGACGGCTTCGCCGCCGAGGCCGGACGCCGGGCCTCCACCGGGGGCAAGCCGCGCACCGTGCTGCGCCTGGTCCCCGAGGCCGGGCACGCGGTGGGCGTGCATCTGGACCGGGACGAGTTGCGGGTGGTGCTGCTCGACCTCGACGGCACCGTGGTGGGGGAGCGGCGCGGCGACACGGGCCTCGGCGGCGGGGCGGAGACGGTGCTCGCCCTGGTCGCGGACGAGGTGACCGCGCTGGTCACGGAGGTACTGGGGAGCCAGGGGCTCGCGGACGCCGGGACGCTGCTCGGAGTCGGGGTCGCGCTGCCGGGTCCGCTGGACCATGTCGGCGGGGTGCTGCACCGGGTGACCGGTTTCCCGGAGTGGGAGGGATTCTCGCTGCGGGACGCGCTCGCCGGGCGGCTCGGGGTGCCGGTGGTGGTCGACAAGGACACCAACGCGGCGGCGCTCGGGCTGGCGGCGGGGGGCGAACGCGGGTCGTTCGCCTACCTGCACCTCGGTACGGGCCTCGGCGCGGGCCTGGTGATCGGCGGGAGTGTGCACCGGGGGGCGCGGACCGGGGCCGGGGAGTTCGGGCACCAGGTGATCCAGCTCGACGGGCCGCTGTGCGAGTGCGGGGACCGGGGGTGCCTGGAGGCGCTGTGTCTGGCGGCCGTCGGGCGGGGCGAGACCGGCGAGGCGGCGCGCGTGCTGGGGGTGGGGGCCGGGAATCTGGCGGGGCTGCTCGACATCGACCGGGTGCTGCTCGGCGGGCGGACGGTCGCCGCGGCGCCGGGGGTGTACGTCGAGGGGGTCGCCGGGATTCTCGCGGCGCGGGCCCGGCGGGAGGGGATGCTCGGGGACGCGGTGCCGGTGCGGCTGGCGCCGGGCGGGGAGCGGGTGGTGGCCGTGGGGGCCGGGCAGTTGCTGCTGGCGCCGGTGTTCGGGCGGGCGGGGGGCTGAGAAGCCCTGCCGGTTGGCGCAGCCCGGGTCCACTGATCGGGCGGAGATGGGGGCGGGGCCGGAGTGGCGCGGGGCTGGGGGATGGGGGTCCGGCATGTTCATGTGTTCATGCGATTGTCCTCGGCCCTGTCGTTGTCCCTGTCCCGCTCCTCCGCGTCCGCCTCCGTGCCCGCCTCGCTCTGTCTGGTGGCGGTCACCGTGCTCGCGCCCGGGTCGTCCGCGGCCGCCGTCGCACCCTGTACGGCGGGGGATGACGGCTCCTTCCCGCTCGGCACCCGTATCCACGACGGTCCCGGCACCTACCGGGCCGGCGGGGCGCCCGGCACCTGGTACATCGACCTCGTCAACACCGGGGCGCAGGCGTGCGCGGGCGTCCATCCGGTGGTGGTCCTCGTCGACGACGAGCGTCTTCTGCGGCCTTCGCAGGCCAAACTCGATTTCTACGACGGACGCAAGCGGCGCCCGGTCCGGCTGGAGAGCACCGATCACCAGGAACTGGTCGGCGTGGTCGGGGCCGACGGTTTCGCCGGGTACACCGTGGCCCCCGGCAAGACGGTCACCGTCAAGCTCCGCCTGATGATCACCTCCGACGCGTACGCCGACCACGTCACCGCCAAGGCCGCGCTGGTCCAGCGACGAGGCCAGGACGGGGACTGGGTGGGGGAGTCCGAGGACTACGTCTTCGACATCGACGGTGAGGAGCCCGACCCCGCCCGCACGAAGGGCTCCGCCCCGCCGACCGCCCCGAACCAGTCCAGCCACCCGACGGGCACGGACGAGCCGGCCCGCCCGACGGGCACGGACGAAGCCGGCCGCCCGCTGGGCACCGACGAACCGGCCCGCCCGACGGGCACGGACGAAGCCGGCCGCCCGCTGGGCACCGACGAACCGGCCCGCCCGACGGGCACGGACGAAGCCGGCCGCCCGCTGGGCACCGACGAGCCCGCCCGTCCGGCAGGCACGGAGGAGCCCAGCCGCCCGCAGGGCACCGACGAGCCCGGCCGCCCGGTGAGCACCGACGAGCCCGCTCGCCCGGCCGACCCCGACGACCCCGGCGGGACCTCCGACCCGACCGACCCCGAAAGCACCCCGGTCAGCCCCTCCCGGGCCCCCGACACCACGGAGGCGGGCGTCACCCCGGCCGCCCAGGAGCCCACCCCCACGGACACCGTCACCACCGCACCCGCCGACCCCTCTCCGCCCGCCCCCTACGACGCCGAGAACCCCGACGACCCCCAACTCCCCGAACTCGCCCACACCGGCCGCCCCCTGCCCCGCGCCCTCCTCGCAGCCGTAGCCGCCCTCCTCGTCCTCCTGGGCACCACCGCGCTGCTACTGACCCGCAAACGCCGCTGACGTCAGCCGCCGGCGCCCCCAAGCCCCCCACCTCCCCCGACACCCGATTCCCACCCCACCCCCACCCCCTTAACCCCTCCCACCTCACTACCCTGGACCCCTCAGCCGTCGGTAGACACTCGCTGGAGGACGTACGCATGGCAGACCGCAGGCCCATCGAGTCATGGCTCACCGACATGGACGGCGTTCTGATCCATGAGGGTGTGCCCATCCCCGGCGCCGACGCGTTCCTGAAGAAGCTGCGGGAGGCCGAGCGGCCGTTCCTGGTGCTGACGAACAACTCCATCTACACGGCGCGTGACCTGCACGCCCGGCTGAAGAGGCTGGGCCTGGACGTGCCGGTGGAGAACATCTGGACGTCCGCGATGGCCACCGCCCAGTTCGTGAACGAGCAGCGGCCCGGCGGCAGCGCGTACGTGATCGGCGAGGCCGGGCTGACCACCGCGCTGCACGACGTCGGCTACATCCTCACCGACCACGACCCGGACTTCGTGATCCTGGGCGAGACCCGGACGTACAGCTTCGAGGCCATGACCAAGGCGGTCCGGCTGATCAACGACGGCGCCCGGTTCCTCGCCACCAACCCGGACAACGTCGGCCCCTCCACCGAGGGCGCGCTGCCCGCCACCGGCTCGGTCGCCGCGCTGATCACCGCCGCGACGAAGAAGAAGCCGTACTTCATCGGCAAGCCCAACCCGCTGATGATGCGGGCCGGCCTCAACGTGCTCGGCGCGCACTCGGAGACCTCCGCGATGATCGGTGACCGCATGGACACCGACGTGCTCGCGGGACTGGAGGCCGGGATGCGGACCTTCCTGGTGCTCACCGGGGTCACCCAGGCGGACGAGATCGACCGCTACCCGTTCCGCCCGTCCAAGGTCGTCGACTCCATCGCGGACCTCGTAGACCTCGTCTGACCTGCGGCATCAGCGAGTACTCAAACCCGGCCCCACCCGTACGGAGCAATCGGACGCCCTGTCCGGATGCGGGTGAGCACCGGACGGGGGAACCTCCCACTATCTGGAGGTTCACGATGGGCTCACTTCGTCTCACTCTCTGTTCCGGAATCATCGCCGCCGCCGCGTTCACCCCGGCGGTCGCCCACGCGGCGGACGGCGGCGGCACGCACGGCACCGGCGGGCTCACCGTGTCCCCGGCGATCCCGCTGCCGGGCACCGACGTGTCGCTGCGGGTGCGCGGCTGCACGGCCTCGCAGGGCACGGCGGTGTCGAGCGCGTTCGTCTCGGACGCCCGGCTCACCGGCGGCCAGGGCGACCTGTCCGGGGAGACCCGGGTCCGCACCTCCCTCAAGGCGGGCGCATACGACGTGCGGATCACCTGCGCCGACTACTCGTTCACCGGCCGGATCAGCGTCGACGAGTCCGGGCAGGGCACCCGCCCCGACTCCGACTCAGGGCCGGACACCGGGCCCTCCCCGGTCGCCCCGGTCCATGCGGGCGGCGGAGGTACGGCCTCCGGGGCGGACACCAGCACCCTGTTCGCCACCGTGGCCCCCACCGGCTCCGGCCCCGGCGCCGCCCAGGCCCTGACCGGGCTGGCCCTCGCCGGCTGTGCGGCGGTGACGGTCGGGGCGCTCCGGTCCCGCCGGAGCCGGAACGACGGCTGAGCGGGCGCCGGGGTGTCCGAGGAGCAGGGGCGCGCCACCAGTCGGCTGGTCACGGCCGTGGCCTGGGCCGTGCTGCTGCTCGGACTCTGGCTCTGGGGCCGTGACGTGACCGGGCTGCCCGACAGCCCGGCGGGCACCGCGCACGGCGACGTCGCCGGACTCGGCGGCATCACCCTGCCCGCCCCGGCGACCCCGCTGCCCGACTCCGCCCCGCAGCGCGTCGACATCCCCCAGCTGGCCATCCAGGCACCGGTGGTGAAGCGCGGACTGGACAGCCGGGGCGCCATCGACCCGCCGCCCTTCGACCAGCCGGGGGTGGTCGGCTGGTACGGCGCCGGGACCGCGCCCGGCGCGAACGGCACCGCGCTGCTGGTCGGCCACGTCGACACCGAGACCCGGCCCGCCGTCTTCTACCGGCTCAGCACCCTCGAACCCGGTGAGACCGTCCGGGTGGTCCGCGCGGACGGCAAGGTCGCCCGGTTCACCATCGACGACGTCGAGGTGCTCCCCGCCGACCACTTCGACGCCGCCCGCGCCTACGGCACCCGCCACCCCGGCCGCGCCGAACTCCGCCTGATCACCTGCGGCGGCACCTACGACCGCACCACCCGCGCCTACACGGCCAACGTCGTCGTCTCCGCGTACCTCACCGGTACGGGAGCCTGAACACCCCTGACAGGCGACGGCGTTGGCGTCCGCGTGCCGCGCGGCTACCTGAGGGCGCTCGGCGGTATGGTCCGCGCCCACCAGCCGTGGCGGTTGGTGCCGGGTCTGTCGAAAGCCCTGGCGGCCGCACTCGCCACGGGAGGGGTCGCCACCGTGACCTCCACTCGCTGGAGCCTGTCCGGGACTCCGAGCACGCCGCGCGGGGAAAAATATTGATCGGTGAAGGGTTGTTTCGCGTCGGGGGCCGACGGGGACCCGCACGGCACGCCGTCGGAGCGTGGAAGCCCCGTCTGGGGGCCGGCGACGGAATCACCGTTCCACCTGATCCGGGTGAACGGGCCGCAGAGGCGTGCCGGAGACACCGAACCCGTCGTAGCGATTTCCGAGCGTCAGGCTCTTCGCGCCGTCTCGTCACCGCAGGTGCCGCGGTCATGCCCTGCCACCAGGTGGGCCGCCTTCCGTTCACCTCACCGCACGTGGGGAGCACTCATGAAGACAGACACCCGCTCCACCTCCCGCCTCCGGCACGATCCGCTCGTACGCGGCCTGGGCTGGGCCAGTGCGCTCCTGGGTGTGCCCCAGGTCGTCGCCCCGGCGGGCTTCGCCCGGGCCCTGGGGGTGGACGGCACCTTCCGGCATCGCTCGGCCACGACGGCCGTCGGTGTGCGCGAGCTGGCGGCGGCGGCCGGGTTGCTGGGACGGCCGCACCCCGCCTGGCTCTGGAGCCGCGTGGGCGGCGACCTCATGGATCTGACGATGCTGACCCGGGCCCTGAAGAACCACGACGGCCGTGGACTCAGCCGCACCGTCGCCGCGACCGCCGCGGTCAGCGCCCTCACGGTCACGGACGTCTACGCGGCCGTGACCCGCACCCGTAGGAGTACCCCCATGGAACTGACCGCGGCCACCACCGTCGTCCAGTCCCCGGACGAGGTCTACGCCCTCTGGAGGGACCTGGAGCGGCTGCCGGACTTCATGGCGCACCTGGAGGAGGTGCGCGTCACCGGCCCGGGCACCAGTCACTGGCGGGCCGCCGCGCCGTTCGGCAAGGCGGTCGAATGGGACGCCGAGACCACGGAGGAAGTCGCCGGCCGGCTGATCGCCTGGCGGTCGGTGGACGATGCCGACATCGACAACTCCGGCGAGGTCCACTTCGTGCCCGCCCCCGGCGGCCGGGGCACGGAGATCCGGGTGACCCTGCGCTACGACCTGCCCGGCGGGGCGCTGGGCGAGGCCGTGGCGCGCTACTTCGGCGAGGAACCGCACCAGCAGCTGGACGACGACCTGCGCCGCTTCAAGCAGATCGCGGAGGTCGGCGAGGTCGTCCGCTCCGAGGGCGCACCCGGCGGCAAGCGGGCCCGCCGCGAGTTCCCGCAGCACCCGGCCCGGCCGCTGACCGAGGACGAACTGAAGGAGGCCCTGGCATGAAGGCGAACTGCTGGACCGGACGCAACTCCGTCGAGGTGCAGGACGTCCCGGACCCGTCGATCCTCAACAGCCGCGACGCCATCGTGAAGATCACCTCGACGGCGATCTGCGGCTCCGACCTCCATCTGCTCGACGGCTACGTCCCCACCATGCAAAAGGGCGACATCATGGGCCACGAGTTCATGGGAGAGGTCATCGAGGTCGGCCCCGGCGTCAGCGACAAACTGCGCGTCGGCGACCGGGTCGTCGTGCCCTTCCCCATCGCGTGCGGCGCCTGCGCGTCCTGCCACGCGAAGCTGTACTCGTGCTGCGAGAACACCAACCCAAACGCCGGCATCTCGGAGAAGTTCTTCGGCCACCCCACCGCCGGGATCTACGGCTACTCCCACCTCACCGGCGGCTTCGCCGGCGGCCAGGCCGAGTACGCCCGCGTGGTGCTCGCCGACGCCAACGTCCTGAAGATCGGGTCGGACCTCACCGACGAGCAGGTGCTGTTCCTGTCCGACATCCTGCCGACCGGGTACATGGGCGCCGAGATGTGCGACATCCAGGAAGGTGACGTCGTCGCCGTCTGGGGCGCCGGTCCGGTCGGGCAGTTCGCCATGGACAGCGCCCGGGTCCTGGGCGCGGAGAAGGTCATCGCGATCGACAAGGAGACCTACCGGCTCGACATGGCCGCCGCCCAGGGCTACACCACCATCAACTTCGAGGACACCGACGTACGCTCGGCGCTCCTCGAACTCACCGGCGGCCGGGGCCCCGACAAGTGCATCGACGCGGTCGGCCTGGAGGCCACACACGGTGCCTCCCACGTCCACCTCTACGACCGCGCCAAGCAGGCGGTCCGCTCCGAGACGGACCGGCCGCACGCCCTGCGCCAGGCCATCCTGTCCTGCCGCAGCGGCGGCGTGGTGTCGGTCATCGGCGTCTACGGCGGGTTGATCGACAAGTTCCCGGCGGGTGCCTGGATGAACAGGTCCCTGACCCTGCGCACCGGGCAGTGCCACGTGCACAGGTACATGAAGCGGCTGCTGGATCTCATCGAGCAGGGCAAGATCGACCCCACCCGGGTCATCACCCACCGGCTGCCCCTGACCGAGGCACCGACCGGCTACGACCTGTTCAAGAACAAGAAGGACCGCTGCGAGAAGGTCGTCCTCAAGCCGTGAGGGCCGCGCCGATGAACTTACCGGTCACAACCGTTCATTGCGGTGAACCGGAACGCGAGCAGGCCCCCCGTTCGCACGGGGGGCCTGCTCGTTGTCTGTGCGCCGCCAGGGACTCGAACCCCGGACCCGCTGATTAAGAGTCAGCTGCTCTAACCAACTGAGCTAGCGGCGCCTGCTGACGGGAAAACTCTACAGGACCCGCCGGGGTGGTCCTGACCGCCGGCGATGGACGGCGCGGGGCCCCTGGGTGGGGCGTGCACCATTCGGACCGTCAACATGCGCGTCACGCGGACAGTTGTGAAACTGATCAACGTGCACACACGCGGACATATCCACCCCGAATGTGAGGCAGATCGCATGCCGGCTCCGGTGTTCGAGGAATTCGATCCGGTGAGCGACTGCGACTGCCTCGGCTGCGTCCGGTGGCGGCGGCTCGCCCCCCGCCCGGCGTCCGTCCGTACCGGAGGCCGCCCGGCCGCCCGGAGCGCCGTGGTCATGGCCGCCGCCGCGTCCGCCGTGCTCGGCGCCGTCCCCGCGGCCGGCGCGCTCACCCAGGCGTCGGCCCCGCACGCGGCCCCGCACCGCCCCGGCGCCCCGGCGGCGGACGAGGGCCCTGCCACCCCGCAGGGCAGCACCGCACCCCTGCACGGCCCGGCCGGCTCGCCCGCCCGGCCCCAGGCCAAGACCCCCGCCACCACCCGGACGGCGATCATCAACCGGGCCAAGCAGTGGGTCAGCGCGCAGGTGCCGTACAGCATGACCAAGTTCTGGTCGGACGGGTACCGCCAGGACTGCTCGGGCTACGTCTCCATGGCCTGGGGGCTGCTCTCCAACGAGTGGACGGGCAGCCTGGGCCAGTTCGCGGTGAAGATCACCAAGGAGGAACTCCAGCCCGGCGACATCCTGCTCTTCCACAACGCCGCCGACCCCCAGGGCAGCTCGCACGTCGTGATCTTCGGCGGCTGGACCGACTACACCCACACCGCCTACACGGCGTACGAGCAGACACCCCCGCACACCCGTCGCCAGAGCACGCCCTACCCCTACTGGAACAACACCACCAAGTACGTCCCCTACCGCTACAAGGGCGTGACCGCGGGCTCCGCGGGCGCCGAGCCGATGGCCACCCCGGTGCCCTTCCCGGGCACCAAGTACTTCGGGCCCGGCGCGAACAACAAGTACGTCACCCAGCTCGGCGAGATGCTGGTCGCCCGGGGCGGCGGCCGGTACTACTCGACGGGGCCCGGCCCGGTCTGGGGCGAGGCCGACGGGCGCGCCACCCAGGCGTTCCAGAAGGCCCAGGGCTGGACCGGCTCCGCCGCCGACGGGCTGCCCGGCCCTCGCACCTGGGAGCTGCTGGTCACCGGCGCGGGCAAGGACATCGCCGCCGGCTCGGCGGGCCCCGGCGGCGTCCCGGCCTTCCCCGGCAAGCAGTACTTCCGGGCGGGCGCGAACAACGCCCACGTCACCCAACTCGGGCGGCAACTGGTGAAGAAAGGATTCGGCAGCTTTTTCGGCACCGGACCCGGACCCCGCTGGAGCGAGGCGGACCGGCGTGCCGTCGAAGCCTTCCAACGCGCCCAGGGCTGGCGCGGCGGAGCGGCGGACGGCTGTCCGGGCCCCGAGACCTGGCGCCGCCTGTTCGGCTGAGGCGCCCGGTCACCCCCGGGCCCCGCGTCCGCGCGCGGCCCGGCATCCCCTGTCATGACGCACCCGGCGCGGAGGCTGGAGGCACCCATGAGCACGACCACACCCCACACGCACGAGCCCGAGGAACACCCGGAGAGCCTGCCGGGCGGCGCGGGGACGGCCGTCCGGCCGACCCGGCTGATCCACAACGAGGCGACCACCGAGATCCCCGTCCACCTGCTCTTCCGCGACGAAGGCGCCCCCGAGACGCGGCGCCCCGCCGTGGTGAACCGCCGGGAGGGCACCGGCGAACATCCCCGGCTCGGCCGCCCGGCGCCGGTCCGCAGACGGCCCGAACTGCGCCCCGACCCGGAGCTCCAGGAGCGTCCGGCGCGGGTGCTGCCCGGCGCGGCCGGGGTGCTGGCCGGGCTCGGCGGGGTCGCCGGCTGCCTGGCCACCACCTGGTGGGCGGGGGTGCTGCCGTCGTACGCGGGGGACGCGCTCGGACTGCCCCTGCATCCCGGTGCGGGGCTCGGTGCCGCGCAGTGGGCGGCATACGCGGGCACCGGGGCGCTGGGGCTGTTCGGGTTCGGCGGGCTGGCGCGCGGGCGCACCGGACGGGCCTGGGTGCTGGGGCTGTTCGGCCGTTACCGGGGGACCGTACGGCGGACCGGGCTGCTGTGGATCAACCCGCTGCTGCGGCGGCGCCGGGCCGATGTGCGGCTGCGGCACTGGCGCAGCGGCGCGGTGCCGGCGGCGGACGCGAACGGGGTGGCGCTGCGTGTGGTGGTGCTGGTGGTGTGGCGGGTGCGGGACACCGCACGGGCGCTGCTCGGCATCGAGGAGCACGAGACCTACCTGCGGGAATGCGTGGAGTCGGCCCTCGCGCGGGTCCCGGTGGAGCTGCCGGGCGGGGCGCGCAGCGGGGCGGACGCGGCCGGAGACGCGCTGACCCGGCTGGTCGCGGCCGACGTGGCGCCGGTCGGGGTGGAGGTGTTCTCCGTGCAGCCGGTCCGGGTGGAGTACGCGCCCGAGGTCGCCGCCGCCATGCAGCGGCGCCGGATCGCCGCGCTGGACGCCCAGCAGCGGGCCACCATGCTCAGCTCGGTGGTGGACTCCGTGGAGGACACGGTCACCCGGCTCACCACGCGTGGGCTGGTCGAGCTGGACGACTACGAGCGCAAGGCACTGGTCCGGGACCTCACGGTGGCCTTCTGCTCGGCCCGCCGGGAACCGGCCTGACGCATGCCGCCGGATGGTATGGACACGTTCAACTCCCGGCAATAATCTGGTACTTGGTCTGGACCTATCGCACCGTCACCGCACAGCCCGGCTCAGTGAACCTTCCCCCACGACGTTCCCCAGGAGCGGCAGCATGCGTACCAGGACCAGGTTGTCAGCGTTGTCCGCGGCCGTGCTCGGCATGGCCACCGCCGGCGCCTTCGTACTCTCCACCGGCGGCGCCAGCGGCCACGGCTACACAGATCTGCCGGTCAGCCGGCAGAAGCTCTGCCAGAACGGCTCCGTGGCGAACTGCGGCGACATCCAGTGGGAGCCGCAGAGCGTCGAGGGCCCCAAGGGCTTCCCCGGCGCCGGCCCCGGCGACGGCCAGCTCTGCAGCGGCGGCAACAGCCGCTTCGGCCAGCTCAACGCCCCCAGCACCCCCTCCGGCGGCGCCTGGCCCACCACCCGGGTCACCGGCGGCCAGTCGTACACCTTCCGCTGGCAGTTCACCGCCATGCACGCCACCAGCGACTTCACCTACTACGTCACCAAGCAGGGCTGGAACCAGAACCACGCCCTGGCCCGGTCCGACCTCAACCTGACCCCGTTCCTCTCGGTGCCGTACAACGGCCAGCGCCCGCCGTCCACGCTCAGCCACAGCGGCACCCTGCCCCGGGGGCTGACCGGCCACCACGTGATCCTCGCGGTGTGGAACGTGGCCGACACCGCGAACGCCTTCTACGCCTGCTCGGACGTCACATTCTGAGCTTCGCTTGAGGCCAACGGCCCTGCCCCACGGGTACGTTCACGGCACGCCGGTCCATCGGAGCGGCGTGCCGACCCAGGGGGGCCTGATGGACGCACTGCTCTACCTCGTGCCCGGAGTGATCATGGCCGGGTGTGTCTTCGGCGCGGTCCAGGTGATCCGCCGCGCCCTGCGCACCAGCCGGACGTGGGCCCACGGCCTGACCGCCGAGGGGCGCTGCCTCACCACCTACACGAAGACGAGCGGCGGCCACGACGCGGCCGTCCACAGCACGCTCCACCATGTGTACGAGTTCACCACCCGCGAGGGCCAGAGGTTCCGGTTCGACGAGGTCGGCGGCGACTCGACCGTGGTGGCGGGCGACCACGTGGTGGTGCGCTATCTGGCGGAGCGGCCGCAGTGGGCCACCGCGCTCCAGCCGGCCCGGGGGCGGCTGATCCTGGGCACCGGAGTGCTGGTCGCCTTCATGGGTGTGGTGGCCGTGGGCTGCGTGCTCTTCGCGGTCTCCGCGCACTCGGCGGTCTAGGAAAACCGCGAGGGCGGATCGGTTTCCCGACCCGCCCTCGACAGATGTGCGCCGCCAGGGACTCGAACCCCGGACCCGCTGATTAAGAGTCAGCTGCTCTAACCAACTGAGCTAGCGGCGCATGACTCCCGCCTTCCGCTTTCGCGGCCGGCGACAGAGAAAATACTACCCGGTTCCCGGGGGTGCTCCCGACCACCTCCCGCCGACCTCGCGACCACCTACAGCGCCAGGGAGAGCAGGACCGGGGCCGCGTGCCGGTTGAGGGCGTCCGCCGCCCGGCGCAGCCGGTGCGCGCGCTCCACCGGCAGCGACACGGCCAGGCAGCCGACGGAGGCCCCGGCCGTGATCGGGACGGCCGCGCAGACCGTGCCGACCGCGTACTCCTGGAGGTCCAGCACGGGGACCGTGGGCGGCTGGGACTCCAGCCGGGACAGCAGCACCCTGTCGCTGGTGATCGTCCGCGAGGTCAGCCGGGCCATCCGGTGCCGGGACAGGTGGTCGCGCCGGGCGTCGTGGTCGAGCTGGGTCAGCAGGCTCTTGCCGACCGCGGTGGCGTGCGCGGAGGAGCGGAAGTCGACCCACTCGTTGACCGCGGGGGCACTCGGCCCGGCCGCGTACTGGGTGACCCGCACCTCGCCGTCCTCGTACCGGCTGATGTAGACCGCCGCGCCGACCACGTCCCGCAGCCGGTCGAGGGTGTGCTGGAGCTTCTCGCGCAGGGCGCTGTCGTGGTCGTGGGCGGAGGTGAGGCGGCGCAGGGTGTCGCCGGTGATCCAGGCGCCGTCGGCGGTCTGCTCGACGTACCCCTCGCGGCGCAGCATGCGCAGCAGGGCGGTCAGCCGGCCGGGGTCCAGACCGGCCGCGCGGGCCAGTCCGGCCGCGTCGGCCCCGGCGGGGTGGCGGGCCACGGACTCCAGCACGCGCAGGGCGTCCTTCGCCGAGTGGTACGGGGCGGTCGGCTCGTGCATCGGCGCCACGGTCTCCCCCTGCGCTCGCTTCCTGGGCCGCGAGATCCGGTCGGCGGATCGCTTCCACGGTACCGGCCGACGGGCGGACGCGGAGGGGGCGTTGACAACCGCCTCCGCGCCCGCTCGCCTACAGCACCGCGCTGAGGAATTCCCGGGTGCGGTCCTGCTCCGGGTCGCCGAAGATCTTCTCCGGCGGTCCGGACTCCACCACCCGGCCCTGGTCGAACATCAGCACCTGGTCGGAGATGTCCCGCGCGAACCCCATCTCGTGGGTGACGCAGAGCATGGTGATGTCGGTGCCGCGGGCGATGTCGCGCAGCACGTCCAGTACGCCTGCGACCAGCTCCGGGTCGAGCGCGCTGGTCACCTCGTCCAGCAGGAGCACCCGGGGGCGCATGGCGAGCGCCCGCGCGATGGCGACCCGCTGCTGCTGGCCGCCGGAGAGCCGGGCGGGCCGCGCGTCGAGCTTGTCGGAGAGCCCGACCAGCTCCAGCAGCTCGCGCGCCCGCGCCTCCGCCTCGTCCCTGGACAGCCCGAGCACCTGGACCGGGGCCTCGGTGATGTTGCGCAGCACGGACATGTTCGGGAACAGGTTGAAGTGCTGGAAGACCATCCCGATCTTCTTGCGCACCTCCCGGACCTGCTTCTCCGGCGCCGGGAAGAGTGCCTGGCCGTCCACGGTGATGGTGCCCTCGTCCGGCCGGGTGAGGGTCATCAGCAGGCGCAGGATCGTGGTCTTGCCCGACCCGGAGGGGCCGATCAGGGTCACGTGTCTGCCCGCGTCCACGGAGAAGTCCAGGTGGTCGAGGACCGTGTTCGCGCCGAAGCGCTTGGTGACCTTCTCCAGCCGGATCAGCTCACCGGACTGGTTCTGCTTCGGCAGGGTGATGTCAGCGGACAAAGCGTCGCTCCAGTGCTCGCAGGAGAAGGGAGGCCAGGTAGGACAGGACGATGAAGGCCACGCCGATCACGGTCAGCGGCTCGGTGAACTGGAAGCTCGCCTGCGAGAACAGCCGCGCCCGGCCGAGCATCTCCAGCACGGTGATCACCATCAGCATCGGGGTGTCCTTCAGCATGGAGATCACGTAGTTGCCGAGCGCGGGAATCACCCGTCGCAGGGCCTGCGGCAGGATCACCGCGGTCCAGGTCCGCCGCCGGGGCAGGCTCAGCGCGGTCGCCGCCTCCCACTGGCCCACCGGCACGGCCTCGATCCCGGCCCGGTAGACCTGCATGGTGTACGTCGAGTAGTGCAGCCCGATGGCGAAGACACCGGTGGTCAGCGCCGAGAAGGTCACACCCCACTCGGGCAGCACGTAGAACAGGAAGAACAACTGCACCAGCAGCGGGGTGTCGCGCACGAACTCGGTGACCACACCGACCGGCCAGCGCACCCAGCGCGAGGGCACCCGCATCAGGAGCGCCCACACCAGCCCCAGCGAGAACGACAGCAGCGAGCCGAGCGCCACCACCTGGAGCGTGACCAGCAGACCGTGCCAGAAGTACGGCATGAAGTCGCTCACGGCGTTCCAGTCCCACCTCACGCGGCACCACCCTTCAGCCGCTTCTCCAGCGACCGCATCAGCCGGGTCAGCCCGAACGCGATCCCGAAGTAGATGAGCAGGACGTACGTGTAGATCTCCGCGCTCTGCTGGAGGGCGAGCCGCACCAGGTTGGCGCTGAAGGCGAGGTCGCCCATGCCCATCACCGACACCAGCGCGGTGCCCTTGAGCAGCTCGATCAGCAGGTTGGAGAACGGCGGGACCATCTCCGGCACCGCCTGCGGCAGCAGGATCAGCCGCATCCGCTGCCAGGGGGTGAAGCCGAGCGCGATCCCGCCCTCGCGCTGCGCGGGGTCGACCGCGTTCAGGGCGCCGCGCACGATCTCCGACCCGTACGCGCCGTACGTCAGGCCGAGCGCCAGGGTGCCCGCCCACAGCGGGACCAACTGCCAGCCGAAGGCGATGGGCAGCACGAAGAACACCCAGAAGATCATCACCAGCGCCGAGGTGCCGCGGAACACCTCGGTGTACAGACCCGCGAGGAAGCGCACGAGCCGGCGCCGGTCGGTGCGGGCGATGCCCACGGCGAAGGACACCGCCGAGGCCAGCAGCGCGCTCAGTACGAGGAGCTGGACGGTCGTCCAGACGCCCCGCAGGACGAGTTCCCACAGTCCCGAGGTCATCCGCCGCACAGCTCCTTCGCGGTGAGGTCCGTCATCTCGGCCGCGGTGAACCCGAACGGCCGGAGAATGCGCAGCAGTTCACCGGTGCGCTTCAGCTCGCGCAGCTCGGTGTCGAAGGCGTCCCGCAGCCGGGTCTCGACGGGCCGGAACGCGAACGCGCCGCCGTCGACGTGCGGTTCGCCCCCGACCAGCGGCGCGAACGGCTCGGTGGACTCCGCCTTCCGGGACTTCTTGACCACCTCGCGGGTGGTGAGCGCCGTACCGGCGAACACGTCGACCCGTCCGGCCTCCACGGCGTTCAGCCCGGCGACCTGGTCGGGCACGATGAGGATGTCGCTCTCCCGGTAGCCCGCCTCGACCGCGTACTGGATCTCGGCGTACCCCGCGCCGGTGGCGAACCGCGCCTTCTTCTGCACCACGTCCCGGTAGGAGCGCAGGCCCTTGGGGTTGCCCTTGCGGACGATGAAGGCGTCCTTCATCTGGTAGTCCGGGTCGGCGAAGATCACCTGGCGGCAGCGCTCGGCGTTGACGTACATCCCGGCGGCCACCACGTCGAACTGCTGGGAGTTCAGGCCGGGTATGAGCGAGCCGAACTCGGTCGGCACCGGTTGCACCCGCTCCACCCCGAGCCGCTTGAAGATCACCCTGGCGAGTTCCGGCGCCTCCCCGGTGAGCCTGCCGTCCCGGTCGATGAACCCGAAGGGCACCTCACCGGCGATTCCCAGCCGCACGACACCCTGCGCGCGCAGCCGGTCCAGCAGGTCGCCGCCCTTCTCGCCGGACGCGGCCGCCACCCGCGTACACCCCGTCGCGCCCAGCGCCCCCACCCCGCCCAGTGCCAGCGCGCCCAGCAGCACCGCCCGTCTCTCCCGCAGGCGCACCGGCCGGATTCTTTCCGTGTCCTTGCCAAGTCGAGAAGCCATGGCGGCGCCGCTACCCAGGCCCGCACGGGACATGCGCGCCGATTACGCGCCGCGCAGCGGGAGTTCAGTGGCCCGGTACGTAACCGCGCTTCTTGTCCACCACGTTGACCAGCTCTCTTCCGGCCGCCCAGCGTTCGTACAGGTCCACGAACTGCGCGCCCAGTTCGTCCCGCCAGCCGACCGTGTCACCGCTCATGTGCGGGGAGACGAGCAGGCCGGGCAGGTCCCACAACGTGCTGTCCGCGGGCAGGGGTTCGGTGGTGAAGACGTCCAGCGCCGCGCCCGCGATCCAGCGTCTGCGCAGTGCCTCGGCGAGGGCGGGCTCGTCCACCAGCTCGCCCCGGCCCACATTGACGAAGACGGCCGAGGGCTGCATCACCCCGAAGCGGTGCGCGTCGAACATGCCGCGCGTCCGGTCGGTGAGCGGGGCGGCGGCGATCACCCAGTCCGCGCGGGCGATCAGCCGGTCCAGGTCGGCCGGTCCGTGCACGCCGGTGCCGGGCAGTCGGCCCACCAGCGCGGGCCTCACCCCGAGCGCCTTCAGGGTGGCGGCGATCGCCCGGCCGATCGGCCCGGAGCCGACCACGCAGGCGCGGGTGCCCGCCACCCGGCGCGTCTCCCGGTGTCGCCAGACGCGGTCCCGCTGGAACTCCACCGTGCGCGGGAGGTCCTTGGCGGCCGCCAGCACCAGCGCGGCCACGTACTCGGCCATCGGCTGGTCGAAGACACCGCGCGCGTTGGTCACCACCGTGTCGGAGGCGGCCAGTTCGGGGCACATCAGATGGTCCACGCCCGCGCTCGCCGTGTGCACCCAGGCCGGGCGCGGCCCCTCGCCGGGCCACGCGTCGCGCACCGCCCGCGACCGGAAGTCCCACACCAGCAGCACGTCCGCCTCCGGCAGCAGCGCGGCCAGGCCCTCGTCGTCGGTGTGCAGCACCCTGGCCCGCCCGGTGAGCCGGCCGAGCCTCGGCGGCGGATCGGCGTCCAGCACCAGCAGGGTGGGGACGGTCATCGGCCTGCCACCTCCCGTCTCCCGCGCGGTCGCCCCACGCTGGCACGGGGGCCCGGCGCCGTCAACGGGCCGCGCCCCGAGGGGGACGATCCGGCTTCGGCTGGGTACCCGAACCGAAAGCGGGGGTGCCCGTACCGCCGTGCGGGCCACACGGGGCGCCCTCGCGGGAAGCGGGGGAAGTCGCAGGGGAGATCCCTGAACAGACCGTGGACGAAGACAGAAAGGCCGACATGACAGCGATCGGATTCCTCTGCCCGGGCCATCGCGGCGAGGACGACTACCCGCGCGTCGAGCAACTGCTCGCCGGCGCGGTCCGGCTGGACCTGGTGCACACCGGCACCGGCGAGGACGCCCACGCGGCGGACCCGCTGCACGGCGCGGACTTCGCCGGACGGCTCACGGCGGCCATGGAGGGGCTGCGGCTGACCGGCGCCGAGGCGGTGGTGTGGACGAGCCCGGCGGGCGGGTTCGCGCACGGCTGGAAGGGCGCGCACGCCGAGGCGACGGAACTGGCCCGGCAGGCCGGACTTCCCGCCTCCTCCACCTCGCTGGGCTTCGTGCACGCCGCCCAGGCACTCGGCGTCCGCAAGGTCGCCGTCGCACACGCCTACCCGCCGAAGACCGCCGCGCTGTTCCGGGCGTTCCTGGCCGACGGCGGGCTGGAGGTGACCGGCACCGACGAGGTCGACGCCCTCACCGCCGAGCGGGCCGCCGACGGCGACGAGGCGGAACTGCTGGCCCTGGCACGGGCCGCCGACACCCCGGACGCCGAGGCGGTGCTGCTGCCCGACACCGCGCTACGCACCGCCGCCCACCTGTCCGCGCTGGAGGCCGCGCTCGGCAAGCCGGTGCTCACGGCGTCCCAGGTGTCGGTCTGGGAGGGGCTGCGGCTGGCCGACCGCCGGCTGCACACCGACACCCTCGGCACCCTCTTCACCCGCGAACCCGTCGTCCAGCTCTGACGACCGGCTCCGACCAGGCCGGGGGAATAAGCGGGGACTGCCTCCTGTTACGGCACGACAGGACAGAGCACGCCGTAAACAGGAGGCATCCACCGTGCCGGCAGACGAGATCCGGGGTGCCGTGCACGGCACCGCCCCCGTCCCCCTCTCCGTACTCGACCTGGTCACCGTGGGAGCCGGGAGCACCGCGAGCGACGCGCTGCGCACCAGCGTGGAGCTGGCCCGGTTCACCGAGGCGCGCGGCTTCCACCGTTACTGGGTCGCCGAGCACCACTCGATGCCGGGCGTCGCCTCCTCCTCGCCCGCCGTCATCCTGGCCAACCTCGCCGCCCACACCGACCGCATCCGGCTCGGCTCGGGCGGCGTCATGCTGCCCAACCACGCCCCGCTGGTCATCGCCGAGCAGTTCGGCACCCTGGAGGCCATGGCACCGGGCCGGATCGACCTGGGCCTCGGCCGGGCGCCGGGCACGGACGGGGCGACGGCGGCCGCGCTGCGCCGCTCCGACACCCTGAACGAGGGCGCCGACGACTTCCCGCAGCAGCTCGCCGAGCTGACCCGGTTCCTCGACGACGACTTCCCCGACGGGCACCCCTACGCCCGTATCCACGCCATCCCCGGCCCGGTGCAGGGCAGCACCCCCGGCGGCGTGCAGTCGGCGCACCGGCCGGTGATCTGGCTGCTCGGCTCCTCCGGCTTCAGCGCCCAACTGGCCGGAATGCTGGGCCTGCCCTTCGCCTTCGCGCACCACTTCTCCGCGCAGAACACCATCCCGGCGCTCGACCTGTACCGGGAGACGTTCCGCCCCTCCGAGGTGCTGGCCGAGCCGTACGCCCTCATCGGTGTCTCCGCGCTCGCCACCGACGACGAGGCCGAGGCGGGCCGCCAGGTCCGCGCGACCGCGCTCAACATGCTCCGGCTGCGCATGGGCCGTCCCGGCCTCTTCCCCGACCCCGAGGACGCCGCCCGGCACGAATTCAGCCCGATGGAGGAGGAGTTCGCGGCCTCCTTCACCCGCAACATCGTGCACGGCACCGCCGACGAGGTCCGCGCGGGCCTGGACGACCTGCAGAAGCGCACCGGCGCCGACGAGCTGATGCTCACCAGCCACGCCCACCGCGGCGAGCTGCGGCTGCGCTCCTACGAGCTGATCGCCGACGCCTACGGCCTGCCCGCCGCGTAGCTCTGCACCCCGAGCAGCTCCGTGATCCGGTCCGGCGGCACCGGGCGGGAGTAGAGCCAGCCCTGCCCGGTGTCGCAGCCGATCCGGCGCAGCCGGGTGGCCTGCGCGGAGGTCTCCACGCACTCGGCGGTGACGGTCAGGCCGAGCCGGTGGGCGAGCTGGATCATCGCCTCCACGATCACCTCGTCCGCCGGATTGGCGGTGGCCGCCCCCGCCCCGGCCGGGCCCGGGTCACCGCCCTCGTACTGGAAGCCGCGCACGAAGGACCCGTCGAGCTTCAGCACCGAGACCGGCAGCCTGCTGAGGTAGGCCAGGTTCGAGTAGCCGGTGCCGAAGTCGTCGATGGCGATGCGCACGCCCATGTCGCTGAGGGCCTGGAGCGCCTGGATCGGGCGGCCCCCGGAGCCCATCACGGCCGACTCGGTCAGCTCCAACTGGAGCAGATGCGGGGCGAGCCCGGTCTCGGTGAGCGTGCTCGCCACGTCCGCGACCAGGTCGGAGTCCCACACCTGGCGCACGGCCACGTTCACGCTGACGAAGATGGGCGGCTCGTCCGGCTGGGCGAGCTGCCACTGCCGGGCCTGGCGGCAGGCGGTGACCAGCGCCCAGCGGCCGAGCTGCACGATCGAGCCGTCCTCCTCGGCCAGTTGGATGAACCGATTCGGCGTCAGCATCCCGAACTGCGGGTGGTTCCAGCGCACCAGCGCCTCCACCCCGCTCAGCCGCCCGTCCTCCATGCCGACCAGCGGCTGGTACTCCAGCGCGAACTCCCCGCGCTCGATGGCCGGGCGGAGCGTGGAGGAGAGGGCCTGACGGGTGACGCGGTGCGCGTTGCGCTCGGGGTCGAAGAGGGTCCAGCGGGCCTTGCCGTCGGCCTTCGCCCAGTACAGCGTGGTGTCGGCGGCCTGCATCAGACCGGTCGCCGTCGTCCCGGCCGTGTGCCGCTCGACCACCCCGATGGACGCGGTCAGCGACAGCCGCCGGCCGGCCAGGTCGAAGGGCTCCTCCAGCGCCCGCAGCGCCGAGGCGGCGAGGTCCGAGAGCTGTTCGGTGCCGGTGGAGTCCTCCACGAGCAGCGCGAACTCGTCGCCGCCGAGCCGGGCCACCAGCGGGGCACCGGCCCGCGCGCCCTCGGTCTCCTCGGCCACATGGGTCAGCCGCTTGGCCACGGCCTCCAGCAGCCGGTCGCCGACGCGGTGTCCCAGGGTGTCGTTGACCGCCTTGAACCCGTCGAGGTCCAGACAGCACAGGCCGATCCGCCCGGTTCCGGTCCCGTCCTCCGGCTCCGCCTCCAGCGCGGCCGACAGCCGCTCGAAGAACAGGGTGCGGTTGGGCAGCCGGGTCACCGGGTCGTGCATCCGCAAATGCCGCAGCCGGTCCTGGAGTTCACGGCGGGCGCTGATGTCGGAGACGGACAGCAGGGCGCCCGGCGTGCCCTCGGTCAGCGGGGTGACGGTGATCCGCACCCATACGGGGTCGCCGTCCGGCTGTTTGAGGTGCCGGGTGCAGCGCAGCCGGTCCCGGCGTCCGGCGAGCACCTCGCGGTAGGCGTGCCGGGTGTGCGGGTCGGGGGCCAGGTCCACGAGGTCGGCGGCCGGACGGCCCGCCAGCGCCTCGGCGGTCGTGCCCAGCAACGCTCCCAGGGCGGTGTTGGCGTGCGCGACCAGCCCGTCGGGGGTCACCACGGCCATGGGGAGCGGGGCCGTCGTGAAGACCCGGTGGTAGGTCATGTGGTCACCGTCGGTCACGGCTGACCGGTCGAGGTCTGCCGCGGGCGTCGGCCCTTCGGACGTTCCGCTCACCGCTCGCTCCCGCAGTGCACTCGATCCCTGTCCGTGCCGGAAAGTGTGCCGATCATAGAGGCTGGTCCCGGCCCCTTCCAGCCGGTCTTCAGTCTCCACGACCGACCCGCCCTCCTGACAGATCGTTTCTGCCCGGACCTGGACGGGTTCTTGAGGCCCACGACCACTTGTGACGTTCCGTGAGTGGTTCGGGGTGTCGGTCGCCGGGCGTCCTCCGGACGGGCAAACGGGCGTACTCACCCTTCCGGTTCAGGTAAACAGGGCATAGCGCAACATAAGCACACAGTCTGGGTGGCGGTGTCCCGCGAACCGCGACCGGAGGTCCCAGACGTGCCCAAGCTGCGCAGCACCGCCGCCGTGGCCACCACGATGTCGGCGCTCGCCGCGACCTCGATCCTCACCGGGCCCTCCGTGGCCGAACCCTTCTCGCCCGAGCCCTGCGCGCTGCACCGCACCGACGCCCACCACTCCGAGGGCCTGGACACCTGGAACTCCGCCTACCCGCGCCCGCAGGGCACGCTCGACGCCGCCCTGGTCTTCCTGTCCTTCCCGGACGCCGCCCCCCGCACCACCCCCGACGAGCTGACCGCCGACCACTTCCCGGCCACCAGCCGCTACTTCGCGCAGTCCTCCTACGGCCGCTTCACCCTGCGCCCGCACCCGATGGACCGCTGGCTGCGGATGCCGCGCCCGTCCACCGCGTACCGCATACAGCGGGACTGGGCGCCCTCGGACCGCTCCGCCTATCTGCGGGACGCGTTCGCCGTGGCCGACAAGGGACTGGACTTCTCCCGCTACGACGTGGTCTACCTGGTGGCCGACCCGGACGCGCCCGGCGTCGACTCCGACGCCACCAAGGTCGTCAACCTCGACTCGCCCGTCCGGCTGGACGGCACCGACGTACGCCGGGTCGTCACGGTCTTCGAGCAGCACCCGCCCGACCGGCTGGTGCTCGCCCACGAGACCGGGCACGTCTTCGACCTCCCCGACCTCTACCACCGCCCGACCGACTCCAAGGACGACTGGGACACCCACGTCGGCGACTGGGACCTGATGGGCAGCCAGTTCGGCGCGGCTCCGGACCTCTTCGGCTGGCACAAGTGGAAGCTGGGCTGGCTGGACCCCCGCCAGGTGGCCTGCGTACGGGGCGCGGGCCCGACCCGGCTCACCCTGGAGCCGCTCGCGGCCGGGCCCGGGGTGCCGGTGCGGGGCGCGTCCGGCACCCCGGCCTTCGGGCTCGGCAACGGCACCAAGCTCGCCGTGGTGCGCACCGGGGCGGACACCGCCCTCGCCTTCGAGGCCCGCGGCCCGGTGGGGAACGACCGTACGGCGTGCAAGCAGGGCATCCTCGTCTACCGGGTGCGCGCCGGCGTCGAGTCCGGGGACGGCCCGGTCGACGTGGTGGACGCCCACCCGCACACCGAGGGGTGCTGGGAGAACTCCGTCTACCCGCCACTGGCCGACGCGCCGGTGTCGCTGGGGGAGAGCTTCACCGTGCCGGGGGACGGGGTGAAGGTGGAGGTCGAGGAGCGCACCCCGGCCGGGGCGTGGACGGTACGGATCACACCGGGGGAGGGTGCCTGAGGCGGGGTACGCGAAAGGCCCCCGCTCGCGCGAGGGCCTTCGTTGTCTGTGCGCCGCCAGGGACTCGAACCCCGGACCCGCTGATTAAGAGTCAGCTGCTCTAACCAACTGAGCTAGCGGCGCCTGCTGACGTCGTAGACCTTAGCATCCTGGTCGGCGGGAGGAAAAATCGATACCCGGGCCGCGCGCACCGCCGCCCAGAGCATCACTTCGGGGCCGGGGAGCCAGGGGTGCCGGGTGTCCGGGGCGACCAGCCAGCGGGAGCCCGCCGGGGCCGGGGAGGCGTCGCCCTCCAGTGCCGGGACGGTCACCGCGTCCCCGGTGCCGTGACAGAGCAGCGGCGGTACGGCGTGGGTGCGCGGGCCCCACTCCTCCCAGGTCAGCAGGGAGGGCAGCCGCTGGGCCGTGCCCGGCGCCGCGAACAGCAGGGTCCGGCCCCGGTGCACCGCGACCGGCCCGCAGCCCGGCCCCTCCGCCCCCCATAACCGGTCCAGCATCCGGCGCCCGAACACCGAGGGCGCGCTCACCACGTCGAAGACCGTGCCGCAGGGCAGCACGACGGGGGCGCCGGGCCGCTCCTCCCAGAAGGCGAGCGTGCTGCGCGGATATGCTCCGGCGGAGGCGAGCCAGGCGGCTCCCTCGGCGGTGGCGGCGGTGATGTCCGGTGCACTGGTCATGCACACAGGTCTACCGCCGGTGAGCGACCGGTTCCGCTGGGTTGCGGAAATTGGGGACAGCAGGGGGCGGGAGGGGGTATCTTGCCCGCCTGGCATATGCCAGATGCGCGGGTCGTCCCCTCGCGGCTAGTGCGGATCGACCGCCCGGCGGCCCTCGGGGTCGGCGCCCCGCAGCAGGTCCCGGCCGAACTCCACCATCTTCCTGGCGTAGTCCTCGGTCCACTCCGCCCGCTCGGCGATGTCCGCCGCCGTCAGCCGGTCGAACCGGCGCGGGTCGGCGAGCTGGGCCGCCGCCACGGCCTGGAACTCCATGGCCCGGTCGGCCGCCGCGCGGAACGCCTGGGTCAGCTCGGTGGCCCGCGTCAGCAGGGCGCGCGGGTCGTCGAGCGACTCCAGGTCGAAGAAATGCTCCGGATCGGCGGCCGCCTCCGCGGGCTCGAAGAGCAGGGGCGCGGGGCGTAGCCGCGGTTCGTTCCGACGCGGCGAGGGCTCCGCCATGTCTTCATCTCCTCCTCGTACGTTCGCTTCCACTCGGCCCCGCCTGCGGCCGGACCACCGTCCATTGTCCCGCGCCCACGCAAGACCGCCCCAGGGCCAGACCCGCACCTACGGTCAGGGCCGGTGTGGTACGCGGTGTTCGGCCAGGTGCGCCAGGACCGCGTGGTTGGCCTCCCACCCATCAGGAAACTTCACCAGCGTGCCGAGCTGGACCGGTTCCGTGGACGGGTATTCGTCGAGCAGGTCGCTCACGCCCGCGCGGCAGACCACGATGCAGGCGTGGCGGTGGCGGGAGGCCAGCACGCAGAGGCGGCCGGTCTCCAGGTGGAAGGCGGTGGCGTCGGGGCGGCCGGAGAGCGGGTGCAGGACCACCGTGACGTCGTACTCCCGGCCCTGGAGCCGGTTCGCGGTGTCCACGGTGACGCCCGCCACGCCCAGGTCGGCCAGGGCCGCGCGGACCGCCGCCGCCTGGTCCCGGTGGGCGGTGCCCACGGCGACCCGGTCGGCGGTCAGCGGGGCCGGGGTCTCCGCGCGCTCGGAGACGGCCGCGCCCCCTCGGTCCAGCAGACGCCGCACCACCAGAGCCACCGCCCGCACCGCCTCCGGGTCGGTGCGCGGGGTGTGCCGGGCCGGCAGCTCCAGCAGCCCCCAGCCGGACTCCGCCGCCTCGTCGATCACCCGGTCCGGGCCCGACCCGTCCGACGGCACCGCGAAGGCGAGCCGCCGCTCCCCGTGCCCGGTCCCGCTGCGGAACGGCGTGTACGGATAGAACGCGGCCGACACCAGCGGAGCCGCCGACGCGGGCAGCCGCCAGGACACCGGCAGCCGGTGCTGGGGGAGGCCGGGGTTGTGCGCGAGCAGCGTGGTCACCGCCGAGGCGGACGGGTCGTAGGACAGGCCCGCCCACTGGTCGCCGCCCACCGTGGAGAACGGGTCCAGCTGGCCGGGGTCGCCCACGAACAGCGCCCGCTCGAACAGCCCGGCCACGGCCAGCAGCGAGTCCGAGCGCATCTGGTACGCCTCGTCCACGATGGCGTGCCGCCACGGCTCGTCCACCTTGACGTGCGCCCACTTCGCGGCCGTGGACAGCACCACGGGGAGCCCGCCCAGATCGCCCGCCTTCGCCGACGTACGGACGTTCGGCAGCGCGTCCAGCGCCTTGTCGTAGGCGTCGGTGTCGCTGCTGTGCAGGCGGCCCACCGGCAGGTCGGGGTCCTTCTCGGCGAGGCGCAGCACCAGGTCGTCTACCTGGGCGTTGGTCTGCGCCACCACCATCAGCGGGCGGCCCGCCCCGGCCAGCTCCAGCGCGGCGCGGACCACCAGCGTCGACTTGCCGGCGCCGGGCGGGGAGTCGACCACCACGCCGCGCTCGGTGCCGTGCAGGGTGTCGGCGAGGATCGCGTCCGTGGCGCGCGTGGCGGCGGCCGAGGGGTCGAAGTCCACGGTCGTCACAGCACGTCCTCCTCGGTCACCGCGTCCGGGATCTCCGGCACGGGCTCACCGGGCGGCCCGCCGTGCGTCCACGGGGTCTGCTCCGGGTCGGGCAGCTTGGCACCGCCGCGCTGCTCGTGCTCGAAGAGGGTGAAGCACACCGCGTCGCCCTTCTCCGGCACCGAACCGGCCTCCGGCTCCTTGCCCCGGCCCATCTTGTCCATGATCCGCAGCACGAGCACGCCGTCCTCCGGCGCGCCCTCGTACCCGGCGAACTCCGCCGTCTGCGCCTTGCCGTTCAGCGAGCGGTACACCTTGGCGCGCTCGCCCAGGTGCGGGCGGTCCTCGGTGCGCACGGTCACCAGCGGACGCGGGCTCGGCCGCTTGCCCTCGCTGTACGCCATGACCACCTCGGTCACCTCGCCCGCGAACGCCTCCCCGGCCAGCCGCCGGGCCGCCATCACCAGCGGGTCGTCGAGCGCCTCCTGCGCCTCCAGCCGGGCCTGCTCGCGCTCGCGGCCGGCCAGCTTGTTGGCCGCGGTCACCGCGTCGTCCCGGCGCGGCTGCGGGGGTTCGCCCGCGGTGATCCGGTCCCGGTGCGCGGTGAACGACCAGCGGTCCCGGGTCCACCGCTCCTCGACGTGGCCGCCCTCGGGGAGCGCCCGCAGCAGGTCGAGCCCTCGCCAGACCGCGTCCCAGGTGGGCCTCGTACGGCTCTCGACCAGCTCGCGGATCTCCCGTTCGGCGGCGGTGACGGTGGTCAGCAGGTCCTCGGCCCGCGGGGCGTCCTCGGCGGCGGCCAGCGCGGTGCGCGCCCGGTCGTACCGCTCGATGGCCGGGGCCAGCAGCCTGTTGTCGAACGCCGGGTCGGTGGCCGGGCCCGCCGGGGGACACAGCAACTGGCCCGCCGCGTCCCGCGCCTGCTCGGCCCGCGCGGCCGCCTCGGCGCCGGACTCGCCCTCGGGTGGGTCGATCCAGGCCAGCAGGGCGCCCAGATGCTGGTCCTCGACCATGGACTGCCCGGTCGCCCAGTGCCGGGACAGCGCGTCGGTCAGCGCCAGCAGCAGCGAGGAGCCCGGCACCCGGGACCGCTCGCCGTAGTGCGTCAGCCAGCGACCCAGCAACGGCACGCGCGGCGGCGCCGGATACGGCGTCTCCGGTTCCTGCTCGGCCGTGCGCCGGAACCGCATGGAGCGGCCCAGCAGCCGTACGAGGTCCAGGCCCGCGCGGCTCGGGACCACGATCTGGGGCGCGTCCACGCACAGGTCGACCTCGACCTTGACCCGCTTGCCGGTCTCCGGGTCGGTCTCGGTGCGCTCGGCCGTCTCCACCGCCTCGGCGCAGGAGTCGAGGTGCGGCAGCACGATGTCGGCCAGCTCGGCGAGGAAGGCGAAGCGCTGGTCGCGGTCGCGGGGCTGCGGCACGACCAGCAGCCGGGGCGCGTCCCGGTCGGTGCCGACCAGCGCGCCGAGCGGGGCCCCGGTCTCACCGGCGGTGGTCAGCGGGACGAACACCAGCGGGCGGTCGGACAGATGGCGGTGCCGGACGGTCGCGGCGGGCTGGGCCCGGCCGGTGGCGACCGCCTCCAGACGGGCCAGGGTGGCGATCAGGGACACGGCACGGCCTCCCGGTCCGCCGCCTCGGCGAGCGCCTCGGCGCGCAGGGCGGCGGCCCGGCGCAGCGCGGCCACCACCGGGTCGTCGGGATCTCCGCTCTCGCCCCGCGCCGCCGACAGCACTTCCTGGACCGTGCCGAGACCGCCCAGCTCGGCGCGGAGCGGACGGCCCAGCCGGGTCACCGCGTCCGCCGCGCGGGACCGCTCCCGGCAGTGGAAGGCCAGCTCGCAGGAGGACAGGCACTCCGGCGCGTAGGTCGCCGGAACCGCGTCGACGGCGGCCGTCAGCTCACCGGCCGGTCGCTCCGGGTCGAAGCAGGTGCCCTCGGGCAGCTCCTCCGCGATCGTCTCCACGCGGGTCAGCCGGGTGAGCTGCCGCGCGGTGACCGCCCGCTGGGCCCGGACGTCGACCGCGCGCGCGGTGGCCAGGTTGGAGAAGTCCTTCGGGCACACCAGCAGCACCTCGTGCCGTACGGCGGGCGGCGGGGTCAGCCGGGCCGCGACCGCCTCCAGCGCCAGCACGTACACCGCCGCCTGCCGGGCGGCCGCGCCCACCTTCGCCGGGTCGGCCGAGCCGTCCAGCATCGGGAACGACTTGATCTCCACGACCGTCCAGCCGCCGTCGGGGTGCACCACCACCGCGTCCGGCTCCAGGAAGGCGGGCGAGCCCGCCACGTCCAGGGCCAGCATCGGGTGGTCCAGCAGCGTCCAGCCGCCCGCCGCGACCGCCTCGCGCAGCGCCAGCGCCGTACGCGCGGTACGGCCCTCGGGCCCCGGAGCGCTCAGGTCCGGCACCGCCGCCCCGGCGGGGGCTTCGGCGGCCGGGTCCAGCAGGGTGTGGGTGAGGCGCAGCAGCTCGGCGCCGCCGTCCGCCTTCACCCGGGCCTCGAAGGTGTTGCCCCGGATCAGCGCGAACTGGGACTGCCCGTAGTCCGAGGGGGCGCCCAGCGCGCCGGCGAGCGCGGCCTTGTCCACCCCGGCACCGTCCAGGATGGCGCGTCTGCGGCAGCCCGGATTGGCCGCGAGCGCCGCGAGGGCGCGCGCGTCCAGCGCCTTGGCCGGTACGTCGGGACCGCGCAGCTCAGCGAGCCGGTGCCGCAGCGCCGTCCCCCGCGTCGCTGGGGGAGGCGTCGGTTCCGGCCGCGGGGTCGAGCCGCGACTCGCGCTGCCGTGGAATTCGCTCACCCGCGGAAGTCTGGCATCCGTCACTGACAATCGGAGCAGGACCGGTGTTTCCGGCCGCCCGCAACGGGGCCGCCCAGGCGGCGAGCCGCAGCCGAGCGGCCGTCGCGGCCCACGTCACGTACGGGGCCAGGAGCAGGCCGGCGCCCATCACGGCCGCGCCCGCGACCGCGTCCAGGAAGTAGTGGTTGGCCGTGCCCATGACCACGATCGCGGTCAGCAGCGGATAGCCGACCGCGGCGATCTTGGCCCAGCGGGTGCGCCCGTACTTCCACAGCACCACCCCGCAGAACAGTGCCCAGCCGACGTGCAGACTCGGCATCGCCGCGTACTGGTTGGTCATCCCGCCCATGCCGCGCGGGGCACTAGCCTCGCCGCCCCACCAGCCGTAAGAGCTGTAGTGCGCCATGGTGTCCACGAAGCCGTGGCCGGGGGAGAGCAGGCGGGGCGGGCAGGTGGGCAGCAGGGTGAAGCCGATGAGCCCTATGAATGTGGACGTCATCAGCCAGGTGCGGGCCGCCCGGTAGTGCTCGGCACGGGCCCGGAACAGCCAGACCAGCACTGCGGGTGTCACGACGTAGTGCAGCGAGGCGTACCAGAAGTCGGCCGGCACCCCGAGCCAGGGCTCCGCCGTGAAGAGACGGTTCAGCGGGTGCTCGGCGTTCAGGTACAGCGCCTTCTCGATCCGGAGGATGGCCAGACCGTGGTCCACGGCCGAGGAGACGTCCCCGCGCGCGAGGAGCCGGCCGGCGCTGTAGCAGCCGTAGACCAGCAGGATCAGCGGCAGTTCGGTCCACCAGCGCGGGCCGGTACGCGGCACCGCCCCGGTGTTTGCTGCCTCGGTCTGCGGCATCCGATCGCCCTCCCCCTTCGCGCTGCCTGGCACCCCCCGCGGGCGCCGTGACACTTTACGGTGTCGGCCCGCCCGTCCGCGCGGGCGTTCCGGCTCTCGAAGACGCCCTGATCGGCCACCGGGTTGCCCGCGCGCGGGGTGCGCCATCATGGAAGGACCCGGCGAACGGGTTTCCCCGGCGTCCACTCGGCGTCCCTCTTCCGGAAAGGTTCCCCATGGCACCGCGCATCCTGCTGGCCCGGCACGGACAGACGGCCTGGTCGCTGTCCGGCAAGCACACGGGCAGGACGGACGTGCCGCTCCTCGAGGAGGGCCGGCGCGGGGCCAAGCTGCTCGGCGAGCGGCTGCGGCAGACGCCGCCGGCCGGTTTCGCGGACGTGGAGGTGCGCACCAGCCCGCTGGTCCGCGCGCACGAGACCTGCGAGCTGGCCGGGTTCGGCGACCGCGCCGAGGCGTGGGACACGCTCATGGAGTGGGACTACGGCGCCTACGAGGGCATGACGCCGGCCGAGATCCAGGACGTACGGCCCGGCTGGCTCATCTGGCGTGACGGGGTCCCCGAGGGTGAGACCCTCGCTGAGGTGACCGCCCGCGCGGACGACGTCGTCCAGTGGGCCCGCTCAGCCGACCGCGACGTCCTGATCTTCGCCCACGGCCACATCCTGCGCTCCATCGGCGCCCGCTGGCTCGGCCTCCCCATCGACTTCGCGGCCCGCCTGCGCCTCAACCCCACCTCCCTCTCCACCCTCGGCTGGGCCTATGGCGAGCCGGCGATCGAGAGCTGGAACGACACGGGGCACCTGGTCGGTTAAGAGGCGCTGAGGGGCGCGCGATCACTAACCCCGCCGAGGGCGCGGCAGAGACGCGTGGCGGTCCAGGAAGTCCGCCACTCCGTCGGCGCGGCGGTGGGGCAGCAGGACCCGCGCGGTGCCCGCCAGCATGGTGTGGATGCGCGAGGACTGGACCTGGGCGAGCAGGTCCAGCACGCGCAGACCGGCGGTGGCCGCTTCGTCGGGGTACCCGTCGCGAGCGAGGTCGTCGGCGAGTTCGGCGGTGTACAGGGCGATGTTGCGGGAGAAGTGCGGGTCCTGGAGGCGGGCCGCGCGGCGGGCGTGCCGGGCCGCGCGGCGCCAGTCGCCCAGCGTCGACCAGCACTGCGCCTCAAGACCGGCCAGCTCGGCCTCGCCGTAGAAGCTCATCCACTCCGGGTCGGTCTCGGACGTACCGCGCCCGAACAGCGCCTGCGCGCGTACGAGGGCCTGTTCGCAGCCGGTGCGGTCCGCGAGCCCCGCCCAGCCGCCCGCCTCGCGCAGCGCCAGCAGCGACATCAGCCGGGGCGAGCCCAGCGGGCGGGCGACCCGCTGGGCGGCCTGGGCGGCGCGGACCGCCTCGCGGGGGCGCCCGGCGTCCCGCGCGAGGAAGGCGGTGTTGCAGAAGGCGTGCGCCTCCAGACCCGCGTCCCCGGTCATCCGGGCGGTGGCCAGCGCCTCCGCGTAGTGCGAACGGGCGTCGTCGAAGCGGCCCGAGTCATGGGCCAGCCAGCCCACCGAGATGCCCAGTTCACCGGCGCCCGAGTGGAGCCGCTCGGCGGTGGTCTGCCGGGTCGCGCCCGCGTCCAGCAGGGCGTACGCGGCGCGCAACGGCTCCGCCGCGCGCCGGTACAGGCCGTCCGCGCCGTGCTTGTCGTCCAGCAGCCGGATGTGCCGGACGGCCTCCTCGACGGCGGCCGCCTCCGACGTGCCCGGCCGCCGCGCGGCGGCCGAGGCGTCCGTGGCGATACCCAGCGGGCCCAGCGTGGCGGCGGCCGCCACCGTGGCGCCCGTACCGGTCATGAATGCGCGACGCAGCACGTCGCTCTCCTCGTGGTTCAGGGGGTCGTAAGGGTGCTCGTACGCGGCCACCGGGACGGCGCCCGGCGGCGCGGCCGGGCGGGCGCCGCGCCCCCGCACGGCCGAGCGCGGCGCGAAGCCGAGGTCGGTGAGGGTGCGGCCGGGGAACATGTGCAGGAACACCCGCTCGTACGCGTAGTTGGGACAGCGGATCTCACCCGCCTCGACTCTCCCGACGTAGCGCGCGTCGCAGCTCACCCGCTCGCCGATCTCCCGCGCCGCGCGCCGCACCAGGGCGGCGAACTCGGCGGGGGAACGGCGGCCGCGCACCTGGCGGAAGGCGGTGTTGGGGCGGGGCGGCCGGTCGGGCTGCGCCGGGGTATCGGTTGACGACGCCATGGCCGGTCCTCTCGTGCGAACCGTCGAACCATGCCGGAACGGGAGGCTCCACGGGCGTGGTCGCCCGTGTGACCCCGTGGGTCCGGCGGGGCAAGAACGTACAGGCTGTGTCCGGTTCGACACGCAGTGTTTAGCTACAAAACGGATATCTCATCCACGATCTGCCATGAACTGCCATCCTTTGCGGCGCACTTGTGCCGTAGCCCTTGACGGCGTCACGCGTTGTACCTCATGGACCGCAACAGGCAGCGTGCTGGAGGCCGGCATGGAGACCCGTCCGAACACCGATCCGTGTCTGGTGCCGTCGTGGTCGCGGCCGCCCGGCGACGTGGCGTGCGACCTCGTCACGGTGCCGACCCGCCAGGGCCTTGAGGCCGTCGACATCCTGCGCCGCGAGGCCGCCGAGGGCGTGGGCCCGGTGCTGCACGACGACGGCCGCGACACCCTCGGCTTCCTCGTCCCACCCGGCACGGCCGGCCACTGGGACATGCCGGGCAGCACCTGCGTCCGCACCTCCGGGCGCGGCCTCCGGCTGAACCCCGAGCCGCCCGTGCAGGGCTCCGACTGGCTGCTGCCGCCCGGCGAGGCCGACCTCGCCACCGACCCGGCGACCCTGCGCCGGGCGCTCGGCGAGGCGGCCCGGCTGATCGAGGCCGCCGACAGTTGCCGCTGACCGGGCACCGTGCGACGGGCCCCCGGGCCACCTGCGAGAATGGGCCGATGGGCAGGTCCAGGGACAACCGGCGCAGGGCGGCCGCCGAAGCCGTGGTGGAGGCCGTCGAGGGCGGCCTCGCGGAACTCATACCCGACCCCGACCGGGCGCGGGCCTGGTCGCTGCTGATCGACGGCGCCCCGCAGTCGCACGTCGACCTGGACGACCCGGCGTACCTGTCCTTCGAGTACCAGCGCCGCATCGGCCATGTCATCGACCTGGCCGCTCCGCCCGGCAAGCCGGTCCAGGCCGTGCATCTCGGCGGCGGCGCGCTCACCCTGGCCCGCTACACCGCCGCGACCCGGCCCCGCTCGACCCAGCAGGTGGTGGAGCGCGACGCGGCCCTGGTCCAACTGGTCCGCCGGGAACTCCCCCTGGACCCCGGCGCCCGGATACGGGTGCGCTCGGCCGACGCCCGCGAGGGGCTCGCCAAGGTGCCGGACGGCTGGGCCGACCTGATCGTCGCCGACGTCTTCAGCGGCGCCCGCACGCCGGCCCACCTGACGTCCACCGAGTTCCTCGACGAGGTCCGCCGCGCCCTGCGTCCCGGCGGTGTCTACACCGCCAACCTCGCCGACGGCCCCCCGCTCGCCCACCTGCGCGGCCAGATCGCCACGGCGGCTGCCCGCTTCGCGGAACTCGCCCTGATCGCCGACCCGGCGGTGCTGCGCGGCAAGCGCTTCGGCAACGCCATCCTGGTCGCCTCCGACACCCCGCTCCCGCTGGCCGAACTCACCCGCAGAGCCGCCTCCGACCCCCACCCGGCCCGCCTCGAACACGGCCCGAAACTGAAGGACTTCACCGGCGGCGCGCCCACGGTGACGGACACCTCGGCGGTCGCTTCACCGGCTCCGCCGCCGTCCGTGTTCCGCTGAACCACCTCAGTACGTCTGCACGTCCACGTGCGGTGGTCCGTCGTGCCAGTCGCAGAAGACCGTCACCCGGTCCGTGCTGCGGCTGAACTCGACGCGAATCCAGGTCTCCGTCTTCCACACCTGCATCGACCAGCCGGTCCCCGGTGTCGCGGAGACCAGGGTCGCGCTCGCGGGGCCCAGGTCGAACACCGCCCGGCCACCGCCGGTGTCGTACGCCTTGACGTCCCCGGCGGGGGTGGTGGGTCCCGGGGGAGTCGGGGTCGGGGTGGCCGGAGGCGCGGTGCGGGTCGGGGTGGGGGACGGGGGTGCCGAGGTGCGGCGGGGTGTGGGTGTGGGGGTCGGCGTAGGGGGCGTCGGCGTCGCGGTGGAGGCGTGGGCCGCCGCCTCGGCCGCGGTGATCGGCACGGCGCGCGGGGGGTCGTACGCGGTGCCCGCCATCACCGTGTGCACGCCCCACCAGGACAGCGTGGTCGCCGCCGCGGTGGCCAGCAGCCACGCCAGTACGTGTACGAGTCCTCTGCGCATCGGGGCCATACTGCCTCAGCCGCCACGCGCCGCGCAGGCGACCCCAGTTGCGCACGGGCAGTTGGCCACGAAGGTTGTCCACAGGGAGTTGTCCACAGGCCAGCACTTCGCTGGTCCGCATGGCGTACGGTGCGGCGCATGGCAAGTGTGCTCGTGGTCGAGGACGATCAGTTCGTCCGCTCGGCGCTGATCCGGCATCTCACCGACGCCGCCCACGTGGTGCGCAGCGTCGGCACCGCGCTGGAGGCGCTGCGCGAGGTCGCCCACCTCCGGTTCGACGTGGTCATCCTCGACCTCGGACTGCCCGACCTGGACGGCTCCGAGGCGCTGAAGATGCTGCGCGGCATCACCGACGTGCCCGTCATCATCGCCACCGCGCGGGACGACGAGACGGAGATCGTCCGGCTGCTCAACGCCGGGGCGGACGACTATCTGACCAAGCCCTTCTCGGTCGAGCACCTCTCCGCCCGCATCGCCGCCGTGCTGCGCCGCTCCCGCTCCGGCGCCGCCGAGGCGCCGTCCTCGCCGGTGATCCGGGTCGGCGGCCTCACCGTCGACCCGCTGCGCCGCCAGGCCGAGCTGGACGGCGCCCGACTGGACCTGACCCGACGCGAGTTCGACCTGCTCGCCTTCCTCGCCGGCCGCCCCGGCGTGGTCGTCCCGCGCAAGGAACTGCTCGCCGAGGTCTGGCAGCAGTCCTACGGGGACGACCAGACCATCGACGTCCATCTGTCCTGGCTCAGACGCAAGCTGGGCGAGACGGCCGCCCGGCCCCGCTATCTGCACACCCTGCGCGGGGTCGGGGTCAAGCTGGAGCCGCCCGCCGTGGGGGAGCCCCGATGAGATGGGCCCTGGTCAAGGTCTGCCTGGCGGTGACCACCATGGTCGTCGTCGCCTTCGCCGTCCCGCTCGGCCTGGTCGTCAAGGAGATGGCCCGCGACCGCGCCTTCGCGGGCGCCGAGCGCGAGGCCGCCGCCGTGGCGCCCGCCCTGTCCATCACCACCGACCGGGACGAGCTGGAGCGGGTGGTGGCCGCGGCCGGGGCCGACTCCGGGATGTCCGTGCACCTGCCCGCCGACGGCGACCGGGGCGCGCTCGACCTCGGCCGGGGCAGGGCCGCCGACCGGGACATCGCGGCCGTGCGCCGGATGGGCCGCGCGTCCACCACCGAGGTCACCGGCGGCTCCGCCCTGCTCCAGCCGGTCGCGCTCGGCTCCGGTGCCATCGCGGTGGTCGAGGTGTGGGTGCCCGAGGCCGCGATGAGCAACGGGGTGGGCACGGCCTGGGCGGTGCTCGCCGCCGTGGGGCTCGCGCTGATCGCCGGTTCCGTCGCGGTCGCCGACCGGCTCGGGGTGCGCATGGTGCGTCCCGCCCGGCGGCTGGTGGAGGGCGCGCACGAACTGGGCGAGGGGCAGCTCGGCGCCCGGGTCCCCGAGGAGGGGCCGACCGAACTACGGCTCGCGGCGGTCGCGTTCAACTCCATGGCCGATCAAGTGGTCCAGCTCCTCGCCAACGAGCGTGAACTGGCCGCCGACCTCTCGCACCGGCTGCGCACCCCGCTCACCGTGCTCCGGCTGAACGCCGCCTCGCTGGGCGCCGGGGCCGCCGCCGACCAGACCCGCGCCGCCGTGGCCCAACTGGAGGGCGAGGTCGACACGATCATCCGTACCGCCCGCGAGGCCAAGCCGCAGACGGCGGCCGCCGGGCCCGGCACGGGCTGTGACGTGGCCGAAGTGGTGCGCGGGCGCATGGAGTTCTGGTCCGCGCTCGCCGAGGACGAGGGCCGCAAGTGGCGGGTGGCCGGTGCCGAGCGCCCGGTACGGGTCCCGGTGGCCCGTGCCGACCTGGCCGCCGCCCTGGACGCCCTGCTGGGCAATGTCTTCCGGCACACCGCCGAGGGCACCGCCTTCGCGGTCGACGTCCACCACGCCGAGGACGCGGTGATCGTGCTGGTCTCCGACGCGGGCCCCGGCATATCCGACCCGCGGGCGGCGATGGCCCGCGGCCGGGGTTCCGGTGCGGCGGGCTCGACCGGGCTCGGCCTGGACATCGTGCGCCGTCTGGCCGAGTCCACGGGCGGTGACGTACGCATCGGCTCCTCCGTGCTCGGCGGCACCGAGGTGCGGATCTGGCTCCAGCTCGACGCCCGCAAGCCCGCCGGACGCGGCCACCGGGGCACCGTACGCAGGCGGCGCCGGCTGATACCCACCCGCTGACTGGTCTCGACCTTTAACCGGTCCCGATCCCTTCCTTAAGCGCGCCCTAAGCCTTTCAACCACCGTCCCTGATAAGCCGATTGCCGGATTCCGCATCGATAGCGTGCTGCCACCACCCCCCACCCCCGCACGAAGGACAGGCACGCCAATGAGCACGCACCGGCGCAGGATCAGTGGCAGGAACAAGGCGATAGGCGGCGTGGTCGCGGCCGCCGTGGCCGGTGGCGGCGCGGTCCTGGTGACGGGGGTCGCCCACGCCGCCGGTGTCGGCGCCGCGTACACCAAGACCAGCGAGTGGTCGACCGGGTACAGCGCCCAGTACGTGGTCACCAACGACACCGGAGCGGCCAAGAAGGACTGGAGCCTGGAGTTCGACCTCCCGGCCGGCGCCAAGCTCGGCTCGCTGTGGAACGCCGAGTCCAGTGTGAGCGGACAGCACGTCACGGTGAAGGCCGCCAAGTGGGACACCGACGGGCTGGCCGCGGGCAAGTCGGTCACCGTCGGCTTCGTCGTCGACGGCGCGGGCGACCCCACCGGCTGTCGGATCGACGGCTCCGAGTGCGCCGCCGACCCCGGCGCCACCCCCGAGCCCAGCGGCCGTCCCACCGAGCCCGAGTCCCCCGCGCCCACCCAGAGCACCCCCAGCCGGCCGGAGACGCCGGTCCCCACCACGAGCGCGGGCAACGGCACCAAGGCGGCGGCCGGCTTCGCCCCCTACGTCGACACCTCGCTCTACCCGGCCTTCGACCTGCTGGGCACCGCCGACGCCACCGGCGTGAAGAACTTCAACCTGGCCTTCGTCACCGACGGCGGCGGCTGCACCCCCAAGTGGGGCGGGGTGAGCGACCTGACCGCCGACGGCGTGGCCGCCCAGATCGGCGACCTGCGCGCCAAGGGCGGTGACGTCCGCGTCTCCTTCGGCGGCGCCTCCGGCTCGGAGCTGGCCACCACCTGCTCCTCCGCCGACGCCCTGGCCGCCGCGTACGGCAAGGCCGTCGACGCCTTCAAGCTGACCAAGGTCGACTTCGACGTCGAGGGCGGCGCGCTGCCCAACACCGCCGCCAACACCAAGCGCGCCCAGGCCATCGCCAAGCTCCAGGCGGCCCACCCCGACCTGAACGTCTCCTACACCCTCCCGGTGATGCCCGAGGGCCTCACCCAGGACGGCGTGAACCTGCTGGCCGACGCCAAGGCCAACGGCGTCCGCGTCGACGGCGTCAACATCATGGCGATGGACTACGGCCCGGCGTACAACGGCGACATGGGCGACTACGCGATCCAGGCCGCGACCGCCACCCAGGCCCAGATCAAGGGTGTCCTCGCGCTCTCCGAGGACGACGCCTGGAAGGCGGTCGGCGTCACCCCGATGATCGGTGTCAACGACGTGGCCACCGAGATCTTCAAGGTCGATGACGCCGGCCAGCTCGTCGACTTCGCCAAGTCCAAGGGCATCGGCTCGCTGTCCCTGTGGTCCGGCACCCGTGACAAGAGTTGCGACGGCGGCACCAAGCCCACCGCCGACGCCACGTGCAGCTCGATCACCCAGGACAAGTTCGCCTTCTCCAAGGCGTTCGCCGCCTTCAACTAGGCAGCACGACGAGCGAGGCCCGGCGGTGTCCCGACCGCCGGGCCTCGCCCGTGCGTCCGGGTCAGCCCGCCGACTCCACCGACGGCAGCGTGCCGGTGCGGGCCGCCTCGCCGTACCAGCGGGCGCTGGACTTCGGGGTGCGCGCCTGGGTCGCGTAGTCCACGTAGACCGCGCCGAACCGCTTCTCGTAGCCGTAGGACCACTCGAAGTTGTCCATCAGGGACCACAGGTAGTACCCGCGCACATCGGCGCCGTCGCGCAGGGCGTGCCGGACCGCCGAGAGGTGGGCGTGCAGGTAGGCGACGCGCTCGGGGTCGTGCACCCGGCCGTCCGCGTCCGGCTTGTCGTCGTAGGCGGCGCCGTTCTCCGTGACGTACAGCGGGAGTCCGGGTGCCTCGCGGGTGTAGCGCATCAGCAGGTCGTACAGTCCGGTCGGGTCGACCGTCCAGCCCATCTCGGTGCGCTCGCCGGGGCTCTGGTGGAAGAGCACGTCGTCGGCGCCGGGCCAGGGGGAGTGCTCGCTCGCGCCGTGGCCGTCCGCGCGCGGGCCGCTCACCTCGTCGGTCACCGCCGAGACCAGCGCCGGGGTGTAGTAGTTCAGGCCCAGCGCGTCCAGCGGGGCGTTCGCGGTGGCGAGGTCGCCGTCCAGCACGAAGGACCAGTCGGTGAGCGGGGCCGTCGCGGTGAGCAGGGACTCGGGGTAGGAGCCGTGCAGCATCGGGCCGTGGAACACCCCGTTGGCCAGGTCGTCGATGCGCCGGGCCGCCGCCAGGTCCGCCGGGTCCTGCGAAACCGGGCGTACGACAGCCGAGTTGAGGCTGACCGCGACCTGGTTGCGGGCCGGCATCGCCGCGCGCAGCGCCGAAGCGCCGAGACCGTGCGCCAGGTTGAGATGGTGGGCCGCCTTCAGCGAGGCCACCGGGTCGGTCCGGCCGGGGGCGTGCACCCCGGAGCCGTAGCCCAGGAAGGCGCTGCACCAGGGCTCGTTGAGGGTGATCCAGTTCTCCACCCGGTCGCCCAGCGCCTCGCCGACGAGGTGCGCGTACTCGGCGAACCGGTGCGCGGTGTCCCGCTCCGGCCAGCCGCCCGCGTCCTCCAGCTCCTGCGGGAGGTCCCAGTGGTAGAGGGTGACGGCGGGCCTGATGCCGTGCTCCAGCAGCTCGTCCACCAGCCGCCGGTAGAAGTCCAGCCCGATCTGCACCGCCGGGCCCCGCCCGGTCGGCTGCACCCGCGACCAGGAGACGGAGAAGCGGTACGCGCCGAGCCCCAGGTCCGCCATGAGGGCCACGTCGTCGCGGTAGCGGTGGTAGTGGTCGACGGCCACGTCACCGGTCTCACCGCCCGCCGTCTTGCCAGGCGTATGACTGAAGGTGTCCCAGATCGAGGGCGTACGGCCGCCCTCGCGCACCGCCCCCTCGATCTGGTACGCGGAGGTCGCCGCCCCCCAGAGGAAGGCCGGCGGGAAGGTGACCTCGGAGGCCACGGGGGAGACCGTGGAGGAGGAGTCGGGCATGGAAGCGCTCCCATCGAGAGTCGGGAAGACCTGGGGGGAAGAGGAGGGGCCGGGGCGTCGGTGACCCGGCCCCCTAGGGACGGTTCAGCCCTTGATCGCGCCCTGCATGATGCCGCCCACGATCTGCTTGCCGAACAGCAGGAAGGCGATCAGCAGTGGCAGGGTGCCGAGCAGCGCGCCCGCCATGATGACCGCCTGGTCCGGTACATACCCGGTGCCGAGGGCGTTCAGGGCGACCTGCACGGTCGGGTTCTGCTGGTTCAGGGCGATGATCGGCCACAGGAAGTCGTTCCAGGCGAACACGAAGGTCAGCAGGCCGAGTACCGCCATCGCGGGCCGGGCAGCCGGGAACACCACGTGCCAGACGACCCTCAGGCTGCTCGCCCCGTCCACCCGCGCCGCCTCGATCAGCTCGGTCGGCAGCGCCTGCACCAGGTACTGCCGCATGAAGAACGTGCCGAACGCGGTCACCAGGCTCGGCAGGATCACCGTCTGGAGCTGGTTGGACCAGCCGAGGTCGCTCATCCACAGGTACAGCGGGACGACGGCGAGCTGCGGCGGGATCATCATCGTGCCGATGGTCAGCAGCAACAGCAGCCCCGAGAACCGGAACCGCAGCTTGGCGAAGGCGAAGCCGGCCAGCGTGGAGAAGAGCACCGTACTGACCGTGATCGTGCCCGCGACGATCAGCGAGTTGAACATCGCCAGGCCGAGCCCGGCCTGGTCCCAGGCGGTCTCGAGGTTCTTGAACAGGTTGCCGCCGAACCACAGTGGCGGCGGGGCCTGGGCGAGCCGCCGGTCGGTGCGCGAGGCCGCGACCGCCGTCCACACCAGCGGCGCCAGCGAGAGAAGCGCGAACACGGTCAGCGCCACGTACGTCACCGGACCGGCGTGCAACTGCTTGCCCGCCCCCGTGGCCCGGCGCCAGCCCGTGCGCGTCTTGGGAAGAACGAGGTCACCGGTGGTCATCGGACCTCCTCAGCCATCGGGTCAGCAGCAGGTTGACCGCGGCGATGATCAGCAGGATCAGGAACATCGACCACGCGATGGCGGACGCCTTGCCGAGGTTGCCGATGATCCAGCCCTGGTCGTACATGTAGAGACCGAGCGTCTGGTACTGGTGCTCCGACCCGCCCTTGGTCCCGCTGACCCCGCCGAACAGCAGGGGCTCACCGAAGAGCTGGGTCGCGCCGATGGTCGAGACGACGATCGTGAACAGCACGGTGGGCCGCAACTGCGGGATCGTCACGTGCCAGAACTGCTGGCGCCGGTTGGCGCCGTCGAGCGCGGCGGACTCGTAGAGGTCCGCCGGGATGGCCTGCATCGCGGCCAGGTAGATCAGCGCGTTGTAGCCGGTCCAGCGCCAGATCACGATCGAGGACACCGCGAACTGCGAACCGAGGTCGGATTCACGCCAGTTGATCGCGTCCACCCCGAAGAAGTGGAGAACCCAGTTCACCATGCCGCCGTCCCACGAGTACAGCAGCGTGAAGACCAGCGTCGCCGCCGCCACCGAGGTCGCGTACGGGGTCAGCATCACCACGCGCCACACGGTCGAGCCGCGCAGCTTGTAGTTCAGCATGTGGGCCAGCCAGAGCGCCGCCATGAGCTGCGGGACGGTCGAGATCACACCGATGGTGAGGGTGTTCTTCAGCGCGTTCCAGAAGAAGTCCGAGGACAGCAGATTCCTGTAGTTGGCCAGCCCCACCCAGCTCTGGTGGTCGAGCGCGGACAACTGCACGTCGTGCAGCGAGTACCAGACCGTGTACAGCAGCGGGACCAGTGTGAACACACCGAACAGCACGAAGAAGGGGGCCACGAACGCGTACGGCGACGCCTTCGTGTCCCAGCGGTACAGCCGGCTGCGCCAGGAGGGGGCGCCGTCCGGCACACCGCGACCCCGAGCGCCCCGGACCGCGCCCGGCGGGATGCCGGGCGCGGTCTCGGCGCTCGACGCGGGATGCGCGAGAGCCTCTTTGGAGGTCACTGGCCGAGCACGTCCTTGATCTCCTTGGACGCGGCGTCCCAGCCCTGGGCCGGGGACTTGCCCTTCTGCTCGACCTGGAGGATGCCGATGTCACTGATCGCGGTGTCGATCGGCTTGTCCTTCGGACCGAGCGGCTGGGCCGGGATGGTCTTGGCCGCGTCGGAGAAGATCTGGGTGAGCGGCGCGTTCGAGAAGTACGCGGTGGTGTCCGCCTGCGGCTTCAGACCCGCGTACGCCGACGGGGTGGAGGGGAAGCTGGCCTGCTTGGCGAAGACCTTGGCCTGCTGCTCCGGCGCGGTCAGCCACTTGGCCAGCGCGACGGCCTCCTTCTGGTGCTTGCTCGCGGTCGGCACACCGAGGAACGAGCCGCCCCAGTTGGACGCGGTCGGCGCCGCCGCCACGTCCCACTTGCCCTTGCCGGAGTCGCCGGCCTTCTCACCGATGTAGCCGAGCATCCAGGCGGGGCAGGCCACGGTGGCGAAGGTGCCGTTGGCGAAGCCCTTGTCCCAGGTGGGGTCGAACTGCTTGAGCTTGGCCGACATGTCGCTGGTGGCCACGCTCATCGCGTCGTCCCAGGCGTCCTTCACGCCCTTGGACTTGTCCCAGACGACGTTGCCGTCCTTGTCGTAGTTCCGCTCGGTGGAGCCGCCCAGGGAGGCGTTGTACACGGAGGCCGCCGAGTCGACGTACTTGGTGCCCTTGGGCGCCTTCTTCATGTACTGCTTGCCGAGGTCGACGTACTTGGACCAGTCGCCCTTCCACTGCTCGGCGAGCTTGGCGCGGTCGGTGGGCAGACCGGCCTTCGCGAAGAGGTCCTTGCGGTAGCAGACCGCCATCGGGCCGATGTCGGTGCCGAGGCCGATCGTCCGGCCGTCCTTGGTGGTGGCCTGGGCGAGCTTCCAGTCCAGCCACTGGGACTTGTCGGCGTCCTTGCCGATGTCGACGAACTTGGCGGCCTGCGTCTGCACGGCCTCCGTGATGTTGCCGACCTCGATGGCCTGGATGTCGTCGGTGCCCGAACCGGCCTGGAGGCGGGTGAGCACCTTCGGCCAGTACACGTCTGTACGGGTGGTGACGTTCTCCTTGATGTTGATGTCCGGGTGCAGCTTCATGTACTCGTCGTACAGACCGGCCTGCTTGTAGCCGAAGACCCCGAAGGTGCCGACCGTCAGCGTGATGTTGCCCTTGCCGTCGCCGCCGCCCGCGTCCGACGAGCCGTCGTCCGAGTCGCTGGCGCAGCCGGCCAGCAGACCCGTGGCCAGCGCGGCCGCGGCCATCATGGCCACCGTGCCGCGAGACCTGCGGATGCTCGTACGCATTGCGTCCTCCTGTTGCCTGACGTGCCGACCCCCCGGCCAACTGCATGGAAATCGCGTGGATCTGGGCCCGTTCGTACTCGCTGCGGCTCGGGCGGGGAACGTGCGGGTTATGTAGGTGTCAGGTAGTGTGGGAGCGCTCCCACACGTGATGGGTTGAAGAGTCGTCCGTTCGGGGCGGGGTGTCAAGGGAGTGCGCACGGCCAACGCGGTTCAGTTATAGGGCTGTTAACCGGACAGTGGTTTCGGTGCGGACGGCTTGGGCCACTGTTGGACCAGTACGGCGGAGAGAGGCGGAGGCCATGACGAGCCACGGAGTGCGGGGCGGCCGGGGCGGCGGGCGGCCGACGCTCGAAGAGGTGGCCGCCCGGGCCGGGGTCGGCCGGGGCACGGTCTCCCGCGTGATCAACGGCTCCCCACGGGTCAGCGACGCCACCCGCGCGGCCGTGGAGGCGGCGGTCATGGAGCTGGGGTACGTCCCCAACACCGCGGCCCGTGCCCTCGCGGCCAACCGCACCGACTCCATCGCGCTGGTCGTGCCCGAGCCGGAGACCCGCTTCTTCGCCGAGCCGTACTTCTCCGACATGCTGCGCGGGGTGGGGGCGGAACTGGCCGACACCGAGTGGCAGTTGCTGCTGATCTTCGCGGGCAGCGACCGCAAGCGGCAGCGGCTCGCGGACTACCTCTCCGCCCACCGCGTCGACGGTGTCCTCCTGGTCTCCGTGCACGCCGACGACCCGCTGCCGGATCTGCTGGACCGGCTGGAGATCCCGGCCGTGATCAGCGGCCCCCGGTCGGCGGGGGAGACCCTCACCTCGGTCGACTCCGACAACTACGGCGGTGGCCGCTCCGCCGTCGAGCACCTCCTCGCCCGCGGCCGCCGCCGCATCGCCCACATCACCGGCCGCCCCGACGTCTACGGCGCCCAGCGCCGTGTCGACGGCTACCGGGACGCGCTGCGCGACGCGGGCCTGGAGGTGGACGAACTCCTCATCGAACCCGGCGACTTCACCGAGGACGGCGGCCGCCGCGCCATGACCGCGCTGCTCTCCCGCCGCCCCGACCTCGACGCCGTCTTCGCCGCCTCCGACGTGACGGCGGCGGGCGCCCGCCAAGTGCTCCGCGAGGCCGGCCGCCGCATCCCGTCCGACGTGGCCCTCGTCGGCTACGACGACTCCGCCATCGCCCGCCACATGGACCCTCCGCTGACCAGCGTCCGGCAGCCGATAGAGGAGATGGGGCGCGCGATGATCGACCTCCTCATCTCGGAGATCGCGGACCGGCGGCCGGCGGGGACGCGGGGGTTGGAACGGCGACAGGCGGTGCTGGCTACGGAGCTGGTGGGGCGGGAGTCCTCGTAGGGGGATCCGGGCGTGGCCACAAGAGCGAGGCGAGGGCCGGTCAGTGCCCTAATCGTGTTGACCGCCCCCGGCAGGCAGTGCTGGAGTCGGCACGTGGACAGCATCCCCGCCAACCGGCGGCTCTGGAACCGGATCAGCAGCGCCTACCAGCACGCGCATGATCCGCAGATCGGCGCCACACCCCGGCTGTGGGGCATGTACTCCGTCCCCGACGCGCACCTGCACGCCCTGGGCGACGTCACCGGCAAGCGCGTCCTCGAACTCGGCTGTGGCGCCGGCCAGTGGTCCAGGGCGCTCGCCGCCGAGGGCGCCACCGTGGTCGGGCTCGACCTGTCCGAATCCCAACTCGCCGCGGCGGCCCGCGCGATGGGAGCGGCCCGCTACCCGCTGGTGCAAGGCGCCGCCGAACAACTCCCCTTCGCCGACGACAGCTTCGACCTGGTGTTCTGCGACTTCGGGGGGCTGAGCTGGGCGCCCCCGCACCTGGCCGTCCCACAGGCCGCACGCGTCTTGGGCCGAGGCGGGCGCCTGGTGTTCAACGTCGCCAGCCCATGGTTCGAAGCCTGCTACGACGAAACCGCCGGCCGCGTGACCACGACGCTGCGGCAGGACTACTTCGGGCTGGACGCCATCGCCGAAGGCGACGGTGCGACCAGCTATCAGCTCACCTACGGCGACTGGGTCAGGGTCCTGCGCGGCGCGGGTCTCATCATCGACGACCTCATCGAGCCGCGCCCCGAACCGGGAACACCCAACGGCTACAACGAAACCGACCCACCCGACTGGGCCCACCGCTGGCCGGCGGAACTGCTCTGGGTGACCCACAAACCGTGAGTTCCGCCGCCGAGGCGTGAAGGCATCCCCTCGCCGGGCAGGCCCGGGGGTCTCGGCCCCCGGGAAACCGTACCTCTGTGACGTGGGTCATCAGGGGGCCGAGGAACTCGCTGAGGTCGGTCGAGGTCAGCGGCCCGGATCGGCCACGGGGCAGCCGACGGTTCTGTGCGGACATGACACGCAAGGTGGCAGAGGGAGACAGCGGCGCGGAAACGACTTCGGGGCCGCCCGTCGAAACGGAGCGGCCCCAAAGTCGATCAGGGTGAGTGACGGGACTTGAACCCGCGACATCCTGGACCACAACCAGGTGCTCTGCCAGCTGAGCTACACCCACCGCGACCGGCGGTTGAACTTTCGTTCCCCGACCGGCCGAGAAGAAGTCTACAGGGTTCTCGGGGGTGCTCGCGCACACGTTTCCGCGCACGCGTTCCCAGTGGCCTACTGCGGCGGCAGGACGTACTTCGCGGCGATCGACTTCGCGGTGTCGGAGTCGGGGCCGGGCTGGGGGACGAAGACCGCTTCGCGGTAGTAGCGCAGCTCGGCGATGGACTCGCGGATGTCGGCCAGCGCCCGGTGGTTGCCGTTCTTCTCCGGGCTGTTGAAGTAGGCGCGCGGGTACCAGCGCCGGGCCAGTTCCTTGATGGAGGACACGTCGACGATCCGGTAGTGGAGGTGGGCCTCCAGGGTCGGCATGTCGCGCAGCAGGAAGCCGCGGTCGGTGCCGACGGAGTTGCCGCACAGCGGGGCCTTGCCCGGCTCCTTGACGTGCTCACGGATGTACGCGAGCACCTGCTCCTCGGCGTCGGCCAGCGTCGTACCCCCGGCCAGCTCGTCCAGCAGCCCGGACGCGGTGTGCATCTGGCGCACCACCTCCGGCATCGTCTCCAGCGCGGAGTCCGGCGGGCGGATGACGATGTCCACCCCTTCACCGAGCACGTTCAGCTCGGAGTCGGTGACGAGGGCGGCCACCTCGATGAGCGCGTCGTCGGACAGCGAGAGGCCGGTCATCTCGCAGTCGATCCACACCATGCGATCGTTCATGTGTCTCACCTTAAGGGGACCCACAGCCCCCCGGACCCGCCCGTACGCACAGAGAAACGCATGGAGGAGGGGGTGAGGGAGACCGAGCCTCCCTCACCCCCTCCCGCCGGTGATCCTCAGCCGCCCCCGCGCGGCCCCGGCAGCAGACTCACCGCGCCCGCCGCGTGCCGGCGGCTCTGCAGCGGCACTCCGCCGTCCCGGTCCGGGTGCAGCACCGACGGCACCGCCACCGGACCGTGGCCCGGCAGACCCGACGGCCCCTGCGGCACCCCGTGCTGCGCGAACTGCTGCTCCTGCTCGGCCGGCCGCTCACCCTGCGGCCTGCGGGCCCGGTAGGCGGCCCGGTACGTCGCGGGCGACGAGCCGAGCTGGCGGCGGAAGTGCCCGCGCAGCGCGACCGGCGAGCGGAACCCGCAACGGCCCGCGACCTCGTCCACGGAGTAGTCGGAGGTCTCCAGCAGCCGCTGCGCCTGGAGCACCCGCTGGGTGATCAGCCACTGCAGCGGCGCGCTGCCGGTGAGCGAGCGGAACCTGCGGTCGAACGTACGGCGGCTCATGTAGGCGCGTGCCGCCAGCGTCTCCACGTCGAACTGCTCGTGGAGGTGTTCCAGCGCCCAGGCGACGACCTCGGCCAGCGGGTCGGCGCCGATCTCCTCGGGTAAAGACCTGTCGAGGTAGCGCTCCTGACCGCCGCTGCGGCGGGGCGGTACCACCAGGCGGCGGGCCAGCGCACCGGCGGCCTCGTTGCCGTGGTCCGTCCGCACGATGTGCAGACAAAGGTCGATCCCGGCCGCCGTACCGGCCGAGGTGAGCACGTCGCCGTCGTCGACGAACAGCTCACGCGGATCGACGTGCACCGACGGATAGCGCTTGGCCAGCGTCGGCGCGTACATCCAGTGGGTGGTGGCCGGGCGGCCGTCCAGCAGGCCGGCCGCGGCCAGGACGAACGCCCCGGTGCACAGGCCGACGATGCGGGCCCCCTCCTCGTGCGCCCGGCGCAGCGCGTCGAGCGCCTCCTCCGGTGGCGGCGAGGTGATCGATCGCCAGGCCGGCACGACGACCGTGCCCGCGCGGGAGATCGCCTCCAGGCCATGCGGCGCGGTGAGTTCCAGGCCCCCCGTGGTCCGCAGCGGGCCGTCCTCGCCGGCACACACCAGCAGTCGGTAGCGCGGCACTCCGGCGTCCTGGCGGTCAATCCCGAACACCGAAAGCGGTATGGAACTCTCGAAGATGGGGCCGCCGCTGAACAGCAGCACCGCGACGATCTCCTTGCGGCGTCGCCCGGCGAGTTTCCGGACAGTGGCTTCCGGCGCGGCGGTGGAGTCGTGGCTCATACTGCTAAGCCCCCCTCGGTGGTCGCGGCTCCCTTTACGCTTCGGGTCTGTCGCTCCTGCACGTTTCCCCTCGGTCCTGCACGAGTCCCCCGCCGTAAGACATCAAGATCGAAATCTACTGGCTCCCGCGGTCTGTCGGTGGCCAGTTCCACACGCGGTGCATTGTCGACATGACAACTTGGCGTGAAGCATTCGATCACGAAGGGTTGCACTCGTGGGGCGTGCAGGGAAGTACGCCTGGGCGGGGTGGCCAAACCGCATAGGGTGCGACGGGTCGAACGACCCCTGTTTGTGCAGGTGGAACGGGGGTTGAGGGGTGGTTGGGACCCCTCCGGAGCGATATTAGGAACTTGGCTGAAAACCAGCGTTCGAGGGTGCGGAAACCGGTCAGTCGACCGGTGTACTGGCTCTCGTGTGATCTGCGACTCCCCGCGCGGCCTCCCGCAGCGAGCGACGCAGCAGCGTCCGGCAGGCGACGGTGACGCCGGCCAGTCCCAGCCCCGCCCCCACGGCCGCGACCGGCGCCGTACCGCACCACAGCAGGACCACCGGCACCAGCACGCAGGCGAACACCGCCCAGCCGATCACCTCGCGCGCGGCGTCGGGGCCGGGCGTGGAGCGGGGTGCGGGCATCTATGGGCTCCCTGGGGACGTCGGTTGCAGGGGGTTCAACGCGCGGACAGCCGGACGGTCACCCCATGCCGGGGCGGGTCCCGGCAAAACCGCCTGTACGGGGCAGCGACCATTGCGTAAGGGGCGCCGCTCGTGCATGCTCCCTGGAACCCCTGGGGACGTCCCGGAGGGCCGCTCACGGAGCGTGTGCGCGAACTGCGACGGGGAGGCGTGCCGCCGTACCCTTGGGGGTATGGGCATGGGAAGACCTTTCCCGGACACAGCTCCGCCGCACGATGTCCCCCTTCATACAAGGATCACGACGCCGAGACAGCCATGGCCGGTCACGAATTCTTCGAACCCGCGGACCGCAAGCGGCCGGTAGCCGAACCCACGGCGGCCGAGCCCCTGGCGGCGGAAGAGGCACGCCCTTCCTGCGATCCCGCCTTCCGGCACGGAGTGGTCGTCGGCTTCGACGGCTCCACCTCCAGTGAGCGCGCCCTCGCCTACGCGGTCGGCATGGCCCACCGCTCCGGCTCGGGTCTGATCATCGTCCATGTGGCCAACCGGCTGCCCACCACGGTGTGGGCCGGCTGCGAGCCGCCCGTCTTCGTGGACGTCCCCGACCACCGCACCGAGGTGCTCGGCCTGGAACTCGCCTGCGCCGACCATCTGAGCGAGGTGCCGTGGATTCTCGTGGAGCGCGGCGGCGACATCTGCCATGAACTGGAGGAGGTCGGGCGGGAGTACGAGGCGGACGCGATCGTCGTCGGCTCCACGCACGGCATCGCCGGGCGCATCTTCGGCTCCGTGGCGGGACGGCTCACCAAGCGGGCCCGGCGGCCCGTCATCGTGATCCCCTGACGCCTCAACTTCCCCTCTTGGGCACCCAGTTCGCGCACCGTGAAGCTACTCGCGCGTAGGGGTGTCCCTCGTCCCCTTGCCGGGCATACAACGGCCGACGCCGCAGGCGAAGTCGTGCTGCCGGCCGGTGGGTGACGGCCACCGGCCGAGGACAGTGGCACGGGCAGCGGCACGGAAACGGACCCCCACGACGGCTCGCGCGAGGGTCCGTTTCTCTGTGTTCGGGGCGTGGATCTACTCCACCGTCACCGACTTGGCCAGGTTGCGCGGCTTGTCGATGTCACGGCCCAGCACCTTCGCCGCGTGGTACGCGAGGAGCTGGAGCGGGATGCCCATGAGGATCGGGTCCAGCTCGTCCTCGTTCTTCGGGACCACGATGGTCCGGTCCGCCTTCTCCTGCTCCTGGTGGGCGACCGCGAGGATCTTGCCGCTGCGGGCCTTGATCTCCTCCAGCGCGGCGCGGTTCTTCTCCAGCAGGTCGTCGTCCGGGACGATGGCGACCGTCGGCAGGGCGGGCTCGATCAGGGCCAGCGGGCCGTGCTTCAGCTCGGAGGCGGGGTACGCCTCGGCGTGGATGTAGGTGATCTCCTTGAGCTTCAGGGACGCCTCGCGGGCGACCGGGTAGCCCCGGACACGGCCGATGAAGAGCATCGAGCGGCTCTCCGCGTACTCCTCGGCCAGCTCGCGGACCAGCTCCTCCTGCTTGAGGATCTCGGCGATCTGCGAGGGCAGCTTGCGCAGGCCCTCGATGATCCGCTTGCCGTCGCGCACCGACAGGTCACGGGTGCGGCCCAGGTGCAGCGCGAGCAGCGCGAAGGCGACCGTGGTGTTGGTGAAGCACTTGGTGGAGACCACGCACACCTCGGGCCCGGCGTGCACGTAGATGCCGCCGTCGGCCTCGCGGGCGATGGCCGAGCCGACCACGTTGACCACACCGAGGACGCGGGCGCCCTTGCGCTTCAGCTCCTGCACGGCGGCCAGCACGTCGTACGTCTCACCGGACTGGGAGACCGCGATGTACAGGGTGTCGGGGTCGACGACCGCGTTGCGGTAGCGGAACTCGGACGCCGGCTCGGCGTCGGCGGGGATGCGGGCCAGCTCCTCGATCATCTGGGCGCCGATCATGCCCGCGTGGTACGAGGTGCCGCAGCCGAGGATCTTCACCCGGCGGATGCGGCGGGCCTCACGGGCGTCCAGGTTGAGGCCGCCCAGGTGCACGGTGGAGAAGCGGTCGTCGATGCGGCCGCGCAGCACGCGGTCCACGGCGTCGGCCTGCTCGTGGATCTCCTTGTGCATGTAAGTGTCGTGGCCGCCCATGTCGTAGGAGGCGGCCTCCCACTCCACGGTGGTGGGCTCGGCGCTGGTGCGGGTGCCCTCGGTGGTGTAGGTGCGGAAGTCGTCGGCCTTCAGGGTGGCCATCTCGCCGTCGTCCAGGGTGACGATCTGGCGGGTGTGGGTGACCAGCGCGGCGATGTCCGAGGCGACGAACATCTCCTTCTCGCCGATGCCGAGGACGACCGGGGAGCCGTTGCGGGCCACCACGATGCGGTCGGGGAAGTCGGCGTGCATCACGGCGATGCCGTAGGTGCCCTCGACCACGCGGAGCGCCTCGCGGACCTTGTCCTCCAGCTTCTCGGCGCTCGCGCGGGCGACGAGGTGGGTGAGGACCTCGGTGTCGGTGTCGGAGAGGAACTCGACACCGTCCGCCTCCAGCTTGCGGCGCAGGTCGGAGGCGTTGTCGATGATGCCGTTGTGGACGACGGCGACCTTGTCGTCGGCCGACATGTGCGGGTGGGCGTTCACGTCGGAGGGGGCGCCGTGGGTGGCCCAGCGGGTGTGGGCGATACCGGTGGTGCCCTTGAAGCGCGCGGGGACCTTGGCCTCCAGGTCACGGACCCGGCCCTTGGCCTTGACCATCTTCAGACCGGCCGACTTCGGGGAGGAGACGACGATGCCCGCCGAGTCGTAGCCCCGGTACTCCAGGCGCTGGAGACCCTCCAGCAGCAGGGGGGCGACGTCCCGCTTACCGATGTATCCGACAATTCCGCACATGTATTAGCTCCCTCACCCTGGCTTCTCAGCCATAGACCATGCGGCGCAACTGCCGGAGCGTGAGCTCCGGCGGCGCCACCGCGCGGTATTTCAGGTCCGCATCGATCCGTTCGAAGATCGCCGCGTTCTGCAGGCCCTGGGCCTGCAGTTCTCGGTGTCGACGACGGACGTAGTCCTGGGTCGTCTCGTCGAAGAAGGCGAGCACGTCCTGTATCACTCGCAGCGCCTCGCCCCGGCTGAGCGGGGTCGAGCGCGTCAAATGATCGACAAGTTCCTCGTGCACCCGGTAGATCTTCGGGTACGGGCGCCGGTTTCGCAAGAATCGTGCCCGATTCCGGGCAGGCGCCTGTTGGCGCGCTCATGGCGCGCTGTTCGCCCGGTGTCCACTTCCCGTCCGGTACGGCGTTGCCGCCGGCCACGAGTTTTGCTGGTCATGGACATTCCTCGTATGGGCGTACCCGAGAAGCTGGCCGAGCGGATGAGCATGGCCGAGCGGCACGAGTACCTGCGGAGCAGATTCTCCCGGCGCACCCTGATCAGGGGCGGCGCCGTCACCCTCGGCACCGTCGCGGGCGGCGCCTTCGTGCCCGGCGCCGCCACCCCGGCCGCCGCCGCGACCCCGACCCCGGCCCCGCGGGCCGCCGAGCACGTGGACGGCGCGCTGGCCGCCCCCTTCGGCCGCCACCTGGCCTGGGGCAACGACCCGCGCACCGAGGTCACCGTCTCCTGGCAGGTGCCGGTCGCCGTGAAGCGCCCCTTCATCCGGATCGGCGCCCACCCCTGGGACCTCTCCCGCAGGATCGACGCCGAGGTCCGCGCCCTGCACACCCCGGCCGGTGTCGGCGCGAGCGGCGACCACACCCAGTACTACGTGCACGCGAAGCTGAGCCGGCTGCGCCCCGGCCAGACCTACTACTACGGAGTCGGCCACCACGGCTTCGACCCCGCCGAGCCCCACCTGCTCGGCACCCTCGGCACCTTCACCACCGCCCCCGCCCACAAGGCGCCCTTCACCTTCACCGCCTTCGGCGACGAGGGCGTCGGCTACCACGGCCTCGCCAACAACGCCCTGATCCTCGGCCAGAACCCCGCCTTCCACCTGCACGCGGGCGACATCGCCTACGGCGACCCCGCCGGCGCCGGCAAGGCCACCGACACCGGCTTCGACTCGCGCACCTGGGACCAGTTCCTGCACCAGACCGAGTCCGTCGCCAAGCAGATCCCCTGGATGCCCGCCTACGGCAACCACGACATGGAAGCCTGGTACTCGCCCAACGGCTACGGCGGCGAGGAGGCCCGCTGGTCCCTCCCGGACAACGGCCCCGACGCGGCCGACCTGCCCGGCGTCTACTCCTTCGTCTACGGCAACACCGCCGTCATCTCCCTCGACGCCAACGACATCTCCTACGAGATCCCGGCCAACCTCGGCATCTCCGGCGGCACGCAGACCACATGGCTGGAGGCGCAGCTCAAGAAGTACCGGGCCGCGCGGGACGTCGACTTCGTGGTGGTCTTCTTCCACCACTGCGCCTACTGCACCTCCACCGCGCACGCCTCCGAGGGCGGGGTGCGCCAGGAGTGGGTGCCGCTGTTCGAGAAGTACACCGTGGACCTGGTCATCAACGGCCACAACCACCAGTACGAGCGCACCGACGTGATCAAGGGCGACACCGTCGTCAAGAAGCTGCCCATCGGCGGCACCGCCTACCCCGAGACCGAGGGCGTCGTCTACGTCACCGCGGGCGCGGCCGGCCGCAGCCTGTACGCCTTCACCGCGCCCGACACCTACGAGGGGCACGAGCACGAGGTGGAGTCCGTCTCCTCCTTCGTCAACCTCAAGGACGGCAAGCGGCCCGAGACCGTCGCCTGGTCCCGGGTGCGCTACCTCGACTACTCCTTCCTGCGCGTGGACGTGAACCCCGCGCCCAGGGGCCGGCACACCACGCTGACCGTGTCCGGCATCGCCGAGACCGGTGAGCGCATCGACCACTTCACGGTGTCCCGCAGGGCGAAGTAGACCCACGCGCCCGCGCGGAAGGCCGGGTCGCGCCGCCGGCCGGAGCGGGAGGTCCTCACAGCCGACCGAGGGCCGCCCGCTCGGCCGGGGCGAACTCCCCCTCGGTGAGCGTCTCTTCGCGGTGCGGCTCGCCCGGTTCGCGCAACCGCCGCACCAGCGCGTCAGGGCCTCCGTGGCCGCCGCCCCTGCTCGAACGAGACACCGGGCAACGCGGGCAGCGGTACGCGGAGTTCGCCCAGCTCACGACGGAACGGGCTGACGTTCCCGTCCCGCCCCGGTGTCAACCGCGGGGCGTCGCCGTCGAGAACAAGGGGCCGTCCCGCTGGACGGTTGCCACCACGGGGGGATCGTTTTCCCGGATCTGCGGGAGAGTGGTCTCGACCAAATCCGAAGGGAGCGCATGTGAGACGGCACCACGGCACCACTCCCCGAACGACCCGAATCCTCGGATCACTGCTGCTTGTCGCCGCGGCCGGTGTCTTCACCTTCGCCGCGAACCCCGCCGCGCAGGCGGCCGCCCCGCCCGCGCTGGACCGGGTGGTCCCGGCACCCGCCTCGGTCGAGCCGGGCGGAATCCCGTACCGCATCACCCGCGAGACCGGCGTCCGGGTGGACGGCTCCGCCGAGGTCCGCCGGATCGGCGCCTACCTCACCGGCATCCTGCGGCCCTCCACCGGCTATCCGCTGCCGCTCACCGACCACGGCGGCGGCAGAGGCATCCGACTCCGCCTCCAGAAGGGCGACTTCGGCGCCGAGGGGTACCGGCTGCACAGCGGAGCCGGTGGCGTCACCATCACCGCCGCCGCCCCCGCCGGCCTCTTCCACGGCGTGCAGACCCTGCGCCAGCTCCTGCCGGCGGCCGTCGAGAAGAAGACCGTCCAGCCCGGCCCCTGGCGGATCGCCGGCGGCACCGTCGAGGACCGCCCGCGCTACGCCTACCGGGGCGCCATGCTGGACGTCTCCCGGCACTTCCTCACCGTCGCCCAGGTCAAGCGCTACATCGACCAGCTCGCCCTCTACAAGATCAATGAGCTGCATCTGCACCTCAGTGACGACCAGGGCTGGCGTATCGCCGTCGACTCCTGGCCGCGCCTGGCCGGATATGGCGGCTCCACCGAGGTCGGCGGCGGCGCGGGCGGCCACTACAGCAAGGCCGACTACCGGGAGATCGTCCGGTACGCGGCCAGCCGCTATCTCGAGGTCGTCCCCGAGATCGACATGCCCGGCCACACCAACGCCGCCCTCGCCTCCTACGCCGAGTTGAACTGCGACGGCGTGGCGCCCCCGCTCTACACCGGCACCCAGGTCGGCTTCAGCTCGCTGTGCGTGCCCAAGCAGGTCACCTACGACTTCGTGGACGACGTGATCCGCGAGCTGGCCGCGATCACCCCGGGCCGCTATCTGCACATCGGCGGTGACGAGGCGCACTCCACCAGCCACGCGGACTACGTGACGTTCATGGACCGCGTGCAGCCGGTCGTCGCCAAGTACGGCAAGACGGCCATCGGGTGGCACCAGCTCACCGGCGCCCATCCGGTCAAGGGCGCCCTCGCCCAGTACTGGGGCCTGGACCGCACCAGCGCGGCGGAGAAGGCGCAGGTCGCCGAGGCCGCGCGGAACGGCACCGGGCTGATCCTGTCCCCGGCCGACCGGGTCTACCTCGACATGAAGTACACCAAGGACACCCCACTCGGCCTGGACTGGGCGGGTCTGGTGGAGGTGCGGCGGTCCTACGACTGGGACCCGGGCGCCTATCTCGACGGAGTGCCCGCCTCGGCGATCAGGGGTGTGGAGGCTCCCCTGTGGTCGGAGACGCTGAAGAAGTCCGCCGACCTCGAGTACATGGCGTTCCCGCGGCTGCCGGGCGCGGCGGAGCTGGGCTGGTCACCGGCCGCCACCCACGACTGGGACGCCTACCGGGTGCGGCTGGCCGCGCAGGCCCCGCGCTGGGACGCCCTCGGCATCAACTACTACCGCTCGCCGCAGATCCCCTGGCCGGCGGACTGACGGGCTGACGGGCCGGCGGACGGACCGGCCGGCCGAGGACGAGCCGACGAAAGGGCGACGGGCACCCCGGAGGACCGCACTCCGGGGTGCCCGTGCGTCGGTGCGGGTTCAGAACCCGGCGAGGGGGTTCTCCAGGCGGCCGACGAGCTGGAGCGCGCCGGACGGGTCGGCGAGGTCCACCATCTGCCTGTTGTTGCGGAGCTGGAGCCGGTTCAGGCAGGACAGCGCGAAGTCCGGGGCGAACATGTCGTACCGCTCGAACTTCTCCGCGAGCTGCGGGTTGGCCTTCTGGTACTCGCGGGTGATCTCCGCGACCGTCTCCCAGAACGCGTCCTCGGTGAGCACGCCGTCGGCGGCCAGGTTGGCGGCCAGGAAGCGGAAGAAGCAGTCGAAGACGTCCGTGAAGATCGACAGCAGCTTCTTGTCCTCGGGCACCTCCACCCGGATGCGCTGCACCTCCGGCGGCAGGGCCGCGTCCGGGTCCATGACGGCGATCTCCTCGGCGATGTCCTTGTACACCGCGCGCCGGACCGCGCCGTCCGCCAGCACCAGGATGACGTTCTCGCCGTGCGGCATGAACACCAGGTCGTAGGCGTAGAAGCTGTGCAGCAGCGGCACGTAGTAGGCGCGCAGGTAGTCGCGCAGCCAGTCGGCGGGCGTCTGCCCCGAGCGCTCGATCAGCGCGCCCGCGAACGAGGCGCCCTCGTGATCGGTGTGCAGCAGGGAGGCCATCGTCGCCAGCGACTCGCCCTCGGCGAGGCGGGACACCGGGGACTCCCGCCACAGGGCGGCCAGCATCTTGCGGTAGGGGGAGTAGCGGTCGGTGGCCCGCTCGTACTCCAGGTGCCGGTAGCCGACGGCCGCCTCCTCGCGGATGATCGTGAGGCCGGTCGCGGCGAGCACCGGGTCGTTCTCGATCAGCCGGGCCAGCCAGTCGTTGATCGCCGGGGTCGCCTCCATGTACGCGGCCGACAGTCCGCGCATGAAGCCCATGTTGAGCACGGACAGCGCCGTCTTCACATAGTGCTTCTCGGGGTGCGTCCGGTTGAAGAACGTCCGGATGGACTGCTGGGCCAGGTACTCGTCGTCGCCCTCGCCCAGGCAGACCAGGTTGCGGCGGGCCACCTCGGCGGCGAAGGTCACGCTGAGCTTGTTCCACCACTGCCAGGGGTGGACCGGGATCAGCAGATAGTCGTCCGCGTCCAGGCCCTGCCCGGTGAGCACGCCCCGGAACCGCTCCAGAGTGGCCTCGCCCAGCTCGCGCCGGAAGAACTCCTCGTACTCGACGCCCGCACCGGCGGTGAACGCGGCGCGTGAGCGGTGCGCGGCCAGCCAGACCAGTTTCACCGGGCTCGCCGTCTCCGGGGCGTACGCCAGGTACTCCTGGACGCCGAAGCCGAGCCGGCCGTTGTTGGCCACGAAGCAGGGGTGGCCCTCGGTCATCCCGGTCTCGATGTCCTGGAACGAGGCTGCCGCCAGTTCCTTGGCGCTCACCCGGGGCTTGGTCAGCTTGTAGCAGGTGCCCGACAGGGTGGAGGAGATCTCCTCCAGGTACACCGGCAGGATCTCCTCGCTCAGCCCCAGGGTCTCCCGCAGCTCGATGAAGAAGTCCAGTGCGGCGAGCGGCAGTTCGGCGCCCTCGCGGGTGCGGGTGATCGAGCCGGCGTCCACCTGCCAGTGGTCCAGGACCCGGCGCACCGCCGAGAAGCGGTACGAGGTGAGCCCGTCGTCGCTGCGGACGACGTACCCCTCGCCCGAAGCCCCGTCCGGCTCGGGGTTCAGCAGGCGCTCGTGCGCGAACTCGGCGAGGGCCTTGCGGATCAGCAGACGGTTGGCCTGGTCCCAGCGCTCGGGGGAGAGGTGGGCCACGGAGTCGGCCAGGGTCATACCGCCACCCCCGTCGCCGCCTCGAACCGCTCCCGCGTGCAGAAACTCAGCAGGGCGCGCTTCTCCGGCTTCTCGATCTCGCCCTCGGGCACGAACCCGACGGCCTCGTTCAGGGCGTGCACGGCGGTGTTGCGCACATCGGGCTCCACGACCACCCGCTGGGTGCGCGGGTCCGCGAACAGGTGCGCCATCACGGCGGTGATGACCCGCCGGGTGAACCCGTGCACGGGCTTGTCGGTGGGCGCCACCAGGAAGTGCATCCCGACATCCCCCGGCTGGGCCTCGTACAGCCCGGCCAGCTCACGGAGCGCGGGGTCGTAACTCTCCATCAGGAACACCGGCACCCCGTCATCCAGTCCGAGGAAGGCGTGGTGGTGCTCGTCGGCCGCGATCTCCATGTAGGCACGCTCGACGTCCACCAGCGTCGCGTCCTGCATCATCCAGAACGCGGCCTTCGGATCAGTCACCCAGCCATGCACCAGGCTCGCGTCCTTCAGGGGGTCGAGCGGGCGGATCGTGAAGGTCATACGGCGAACTCCTGGAAAGCGATGGTCTTCTCGACCGGGTAGTACTCCGAGCCGAGCAGCTCGCGGACGATGTAGGCGTTGCGGTAGGCACCCATGCCCAGGTCGGGGCTGGTGATGCTGTGGGTGTGGACGCCGGCGTTCTGGAGGAAGACACCGCGGCCGGTGACGTCGATGGCGTAGTTGCGGGCCAGGTCGAAGTTGCCGTGGCTGTCGTAGCGCAGGCGCTCGCGTACCGGCTTCAGGAACTCCGGCTCGCGGTACCGGTAGCCGGTGGCCAGCACCAGGCCCTCGCTGTCCAGCTCGTAGTCCTTGCCCTGCTCCTCCTGGCGGAGGGAGAGGGTGTAGGTGCCGTGCTCGTAAGCGGCGCTGTTCAGCGCGGAGTTGGTGAGCAGGCGGGTCTGGACCGGGCCGCCGAGGCTCTTCTGGTAGAGCAGGTCGAAGATCTCGTTGATCAGCTCGCCGTCGATGCCCTTGAACAGGCCCTTCTGCTGCGCGGTGACCCGGTAGCGGGTGTCCTCGGGGAGCGCGTGGAAGTAGTCGATGTACTCCGGAGAGGTCATCTCCAGTGTGAGCTTGGTGTACTCCAGCGGGAAGAACCGCGGGGAGCGGGTGACCCAGTTGAGCCGGTAGCCGTGGACGTCGATCTCGCTCAGGAGGTCGTGGTAGATCTCCGCCGCCGACTGCCCGCTGCCGACCAGGGTGATGGACCGCTTCTTCTGCAGCTCCGCCTTGTTCGCCAGATAGCGGGAGTTGTGGATGAAGTCGCCGCCCAGGCCCTCGCAGGCTTCCGGGATGTACGGCGGGGTGCCGGTGCCGAGGACCAGGTGCTTGGCGCGGTAGGTGTCACCGGCGTCGGTGTGCACCGCGTACAGCCCGTCCTCGAAGGTGACCTCGGTGACCGTGGTGCTGAAGCGGACGCTGGTCAGCTTGTTGGCGGCCCAGCGGCAGTAGTCGTCGTACTCGACCCGCAGGGGGTAGAAGTTCTCCCGGATGTAGAACGAGTACAGCCGGCCTTTCTCCTTCAGGTAGTTGAGGAAGGAGTACGGCGAGGTCGGGTCGGCCAGCGTGACCAGGTCCGACATGAACGGCGTCTGGAGGTGGGCGCCGTCCAGGAACATCCCGGCGTGCCACTCGAAGTCGGGCTTGGAGTCGAGGAAGACGCCGGTCAGCTCTTCGATGGGTTCGGTGAGGCAGGCCAGGCCGAGGTTGAAGGGGCCGAGGCCGATCCCCACGAAGTCGAGGACGGGACTGGCTTCAGGAAGCGCGGTCAAGGGACTCTCCCAGGTACTGCTCGGCGTGGCCGGCGATCAGATCGAGGACGGCGGTGATGTCGGCCGCGGTGGTCTCGGGGTTGAGCAGGGTGAACTTCAGGTAGTGGCGGCCGCCGACCGTGGTGCCCGCGACCACGGCGTCGCCGGAGGCGAACAGCGCCTTGCGGGCGTACAGGTTGGCGCGGTCGATCTCGGCCGGGTCGGTGACGGTCGCCGGGAGGTAGCGGAAGACCAGGGTGGACAGCGAGGGCGCCACGACCACGTCGTAGCGGCGGTCGGCGGCGAGCAGCCGCCAGCCCTCCTGGGCCAGTTCGCAGACCTCGTCGAAGAGTTCGCCGATACCGTCGGCGCCCATCACGCGCAGCGTCATCCACAGCTTGAGCGCGTCGAAGCGGCGGGTGGTCTGGAGGGACTTGTCGACCTGGTTGGGGATGCGCTCCTGCACCATGCGGCGGGGGTTCAGGTAGTCCGCGTGGTAGGTGGCGTGCCGCAGGGTGGCCGCGTCACGGACCAGCACGGCGGAGGAACTCACCGGCTGGAAGAAGGACTTGTGGTAATCGACGGTGACCGAGTCGGCGCGCTCGATGCCGTCGATGCGGCCGCGGTGCTTCAGCGAGGTGAGCAGTCCGCAGCCGTAGGCGGCGTCCACGTGCATCCACACCCCGAACTGCGCGCACAGTTCCGCGATTTCGGGGAGCGGGTCGATGGAGCCGAAGTCGGTGGTGCCCGCGGTGGCGACGACGGCCATCGGGATGAGTCCGTCCTGGGCGCAGCGCTCCAGCTCGTGGGCGAGCGCGAGGGTGTGCATCCGCTTGTCGTGGTCGACCGGGACGACGACGACCGCGTCCGGGCCGAGACCGAGGAGTTTGGCGGACTTCTTCACGCTGAAGTGGCTGACCTCGGAGGTGAAGATGCGCAGTCGGTCGTAGGACTCGGCCTTCGCCTCCTCGCGGGCCAGCAGCAGTGCCTGCAGGTTGGACTGGGTGCCGCCGGAGGTGAACACGCCGTCGGCGGCGCTTCCGAGGCCGATGCGGGCGTTGGTCCAGTCGATCAGTTTCCGCTCGATGAGCGTGCCGCCGGCCGACTGGTCCCAGGTGTCCAGGGAGGAGTTGACCGCGGTGAGCACGGCCTCGCCGACCACGGCCGGGATGACGACCGGGCAGTTCAGGTGGGCGAGGTAGCGGGGGTGATGGAAGTAGACGGCGTCGCGGAGGTAGACCTCCTCCAGCTCGTCCAGCGCGGCGGCGGTGTCACCGAGCGGCTGGTCGAGGTCGACGGAGTCGACGCGGGGAGCGAGGCCGTCGACGGTGACGCCGGTGAACGGGCTTGCGGCGGTGGCGAGTTTGGCCGCCACCCGCTCTACTCCTTCGGTCACGGAGCGGCGGTACGTCTCCGCGGTGAGGCCATTGAGCAGGTGCGAGCGCATGAGGGGGTCCTCCGAGGGAAAACACGAGGGGAGTGAAGTTCCGCGGGCTTCAACTTAGGTAAGCCTAACCTAAGCTGAAGATCTCTAATCGCACCCCTCTGGTGACGCACGTCACTCCGGGGGGCCGCTCCTTACGCGGCGCTCGCGCGGAGCTGTTCCTCCGTCAGTCCCCGCCGCCAGTAGCCGACGAAGGTGACGCGCCGCCGGTCGGTGCCGCGCTCGCCGACGAAGTGCCGCCGCAGTTCACGCACTTGACCAGCCTCGCCCGCGAGCCAGACGTACGGGCGTAGGTGCGCCGGCAGTTGGGCCGCGCGCAGGGCCTGGACGGCCGAGGGGGCGCCCTCGTGCCGCACCAGCCAGGTGACGCGGGCGTCCGCCTCGGTGCGCACGTCCTGGATGTCCCCGGCGTGCGGCACCTCCAGCCAGGCGTGCACGCGGGTGCCCGCCGGCAGTGACTCCAGTACGGCCGTCGCGGCCGGTACGGCGGTCTCGTCGCCCCACAACACCACCAGGTCGGTGTCCTCCGGGGCCCGGAACCGGATGGCCCGGTTGTCGGCGATCGCCGGGCCGAGCAGCAGCACCCGGTCGCCCGCGACGGCACCGGCGGCCCAGCGGGAGGCGGGACCGGCCGGGACCGGGGCGCCGGGCTCGGTGCCGTGGAGCGCGAAGTCGATGTCGATCTCGTCCGGGTCCCGCCGCAGCGCGCGCAGGGTGTACGAGCGCATCACCGCCCGCACGTCGTCCGGGAGTTCGCGCCAGCCGTGCCACCAGTCGTCGCCCAGCTCCAGCGGGACCACCGGTTCGCTCTGCCCCGGCTGCGGCAGGAACAGCGAGAGGGACTGGTCGCGGCCCTCCGAGTGGAACTCGCTCAGCTCGGGGCCGGTGAAGGTGACGCGGAGCAGAGACGGACCGAGCCGCCTCGTCCGGGCCACCTCAAGGGCGAAGAAGCGGAACGGGGCGGCTACGGCCGTCGTCATGGGGGGCTCCTGAACGTCAGGAAGGGGTCATACGGGCAGGGGCTAGCTGACCTTCTTGGCCGTCTCGATGGCCTTGGCGAGGTTCTCCAGCAGCGGCGCGCACTTGTCGTAGGACAGGATCGGCTCGGCGGAGCGGGGGATGACCTGGCCGGCCTTGACGGCGGGCAGCTTCTTCCAGGTCGCCTTGGTGATGTCGGCGGGCTGGATGGCCGAGGAACGGTCGTCCATGATGATGATGTCGGCCGGGTGCTTGTCGACGTTCTCCCAGCTCAGCGTCTCGAACCAGCCGCCGGTGGGCTTCTTGGCCGCCTCGGAGGGCTCGACGAAGTTCACGCCGAGGGACTTGAAGTACTCGAGGTCCGCGGAGAGGTTGGTGCCGGAGACGTAGAACGCGTCCTGCGCGGCGGAGCCGGCCATCACCTTGATCTCGGGGCGGGACTTGGCCGCCTTGCGCAGCCGGGCCGCGGCCGCCTCGAAGCGCTTCTTGGCCTCGGTGATCTTGGCGGACTTGGTGTCGGCGCCGAGGGACTCGGCCAGCTCCCACATCCGCTGGAGGGGGCCGGTGAGCGGGCGGTCGTAGACCGAGACGGCGACGCTGGGCGCCAGCTTGGCTATCTTCCCGGCGGACTCCAGGGGCACGTACCAGAGGGTGCCCTTGGGGTCGAAGGTGGTGGTGATGAGGACCTGCGGGCCGAAGGCCGCGTACTCCTCGACGTTGAACTGGTTGAAGACGTTGCCGAAGACGGTCAGCTTGCTGACGTCCATGTCGCCGGCCTGCACATCGGCCTTGCCGTCCTTCGTCTTGGTCGGGCCGAAGACGCCCTTGACCTCGATGCCGTAGTCGTACAGCGCGGCGGCGACACCGGTGAACGCGACGATCTTCGTGGGCACCGAGTCCAGCTTCACGGTCTGGCCGCGGTCGTCCTTGAAGCTCCACGCTCCGGACCTGCCGGGCTTGGCCTGCCCCTCGGAGCCACCGCTCTTCCCCTTGTCGTCACCACAGGCGGCAAGCGCGGCGCCGAGACCGAGAGCGCCGCCCGCGGCGAGGATGCCGCGACGAGTGAGGTGGGTGGCACGGGTGTGGGGCATGGGTATGACTGCTTTCGACCGGGGCGGACACCGCCTGACCAATTCGAAGCAAGGTTAGCCTAACCTTGCTGTATGTCCAGGGCTGGGGCGCCCGCCCCCGTCGGCCGATTCGCCGGCGTCAGCCAGTCAGGCCCAACTCCCTTGCGATCAGCATGCGTTGGACCTCACTGGTGCCCTCGCCGATCTCCAGGATCTTGGAGTCCCGCCACATGCGGGCCACCGGGTACTCGTTCATGAAGCCGTAACCACCGTGGACTTGGGTGGCGTCGCGGGCGTTGTCGACGGCGACGGTGGAGGAGTACAGCTTGGCGATGGCGGCCTCCTTCTTGAAGGGCTCACCGGCCACCAGGCGGGCCGCCGCGTCGCGCCAGGCGAGGCGGGCGGTGTGGGCCTTCATCTCCATGTCGGCCAGCTTGAACTGGATGGCCTGGTTGCTGCCGATCGGCCGGCCGAAGGCGTGCCGCTCCTTGGCGTACCGCACCGACTCGTCCACGCAGCCCTGCGCGAGCCCGGTTCCCAGCGCGGCGATGGCGATGCGGCCCTCGTCCAGGATGCGGAGGAACTGCGCGTATCCGCGGCCCTGTTCGCCGAGCAGGTTGGCGGCGGGGACCCGGACGTCCTGGAAGGACAGCTCGCGGGTGTCCGAGGCGTTCCAGCCGACCTTGGAGTACGGCGCCGCGACCGTGAAGCCCGGCGTGCCCGAGGGGACGATGATCGCGGAGATCAGCGGCTTGCCGTCCGGCTTGCGGCCGGTGACCGCGGTGACCGTCACCAGGCCGGTGATGTCGGTGCCGGAGTTGGTGATGAAGCACTTGCTGCCGTTGATGACCCATTCGTCGGTGTCCGGGTCCAGCCGGGCCGTCGTACGGGTCGCGCCCGCGTCCGAGCCGCCGTCCGGCTCGGTCAGCCCGAACGCGCCCAGGATCTCCCCCGCGCACAGCCGGGGCAGCCACTCGGCCTTCTGCTCCTCGGTGCCGAAGAGGTGGATCGGCATGGCGCCCAGCGAGACGCCCGCCTCCAGGGTGATGGCCACCGAGGAGTCCACCCGGGCCAGCTCCTCCAGCGCGATGCCCAGCGCCAGGTAGTCGCCGCCCATCCCGCCGTACTCCTCGGGGAACGGCAGCCCGAACAGGCCCATCCGGCCCATCTCGCGGACGATCTCGTACGGGAACTCGTGCCGCTCGTAGAAGTCGCCGATCTTCGGCGCCACGACGTCGTGCGCGAACTCCTCCACGGTGCGGCGGAGTTCCTCCAGCTCGGGGCTGAGGCGGTGGTCCATGCTGATCACTGGTCCTTGTCGGGCTGTGTCGTGGTGCCGAGGGCGCGGACGGTGCGGGAGGGGCTCGGGCGGCCCAGGTGGCCCGCCATCCAGACGCTGGTGGCGGTCAGCGCGTCGAGGTCGACGCCGGTCTCGATGCCGAGGCCGCGCAGCATCCAGACCAGGTCCTCGGTGGCGAGGTTGCCGGTGGCGGACTTGGCGTACGGGCAGCCGCCGAGGCCGCCCGCGGAGGCGTCGACGGTGGTGACGCCGTGCTGGAGCGCCGCGTAGGTGTTGGCGAGCGCCTGGCCGTAGGTGTCGTGGAAGTGGACGCCCAGTTCGGCCGTCGGCAGGCCCGCCTCGTCGAGCAGGGCGAGCAGGGCGCGGACCTGGCCCGGTGTGGCGACACCGATGGTGTCGCCGAGGCTCAGTTCGTCACAGCCCATGTCCCTCAGGGCCGCGCACACCCGGACCACCTGGGGGAGCGGTACCTCGCCCTCCCACGGGTCGCCGAAGCACATCGACACATAGCCTCGTACATGGGCGCCCGCGTCCTTGGCCTGCCGAACCACCGGCTCGAACACGGCCAGCGACTCGTCCACCGTGCGGTTGAGGTTGGCCTTGGCGAAGGACTCGGTCGCGCTGGCGAACACCGCGATCCGGCGCGCCCCGAGCGCGAGGGCCCGGTCCAGACCGCGCTGGTTGGGCACCAGCACCGGCAGCTCGGCGTCCATGTCGGAGACCAGCGGGAATAGCTCCTCGGCGTCGGCCAGTTGGGGCACCCACTTGGGGTGCACGAAGCTGGTCGCCTCGATCGTGGTCAGGCCCGCCTCGCGCAGCCGGCGGATGAACTCCGCCTTCACCTTGGTCGGTACGGCCGTCTTCTCGTTCTGGAGGCCGTCCCGCGCGCCCACCTCGTGGATGCGGACCCGCGTTGGCAGGCCGGGGTCGGGGACGACCATGGGCAGGGCGCTCATTTAAATTTCCTCCTTCGGCGCGATGACGGCCAGCACCTGGTCCATGGCGACCGTGCTGCCGGGCGTCACGTCGAGTTCGGCGACGGTGCCGGCGTGCGGGGCGGAGACGACGTGCTCCATCTTCATCGCCTCCACCACCAGCAGGCTCTGCCCGGCCTCGACCTCGTCGCCCACGGCCACCTTCACCACCGTCACCGTGCCCGGCATGGGCGCGGTCAGCGAGTCGGCGCCCGCGTGCGCGGAGCGGCTCAGCGAGGCGGCGACCGGGTCGTGGTCCCGGACCTGCCAGGCGTCGCCGTCCCGTCCGAGCCAGTCGGCGGCGCGGCGGAAGGTGTGGCGGACGCCGTCCAGGGTGACGCTGACCGTGTCGGGGGTGACGTGGGCACCGGTGCCGCGCACGGCGTGCTCCACAGGCTCCCCGCCGGGCACGCGCATGGGGAACGACACCGGCTTCGGGGTCCCGCTCAGCCGCCATCCGTCCGGTACCGAGAACGGGTCCACCCAGCCGTCGCCCGTGGGGCGCAGCTCCTCCAGGCGTACGGCCGCCGCCGCCTCGTAGACCTCCTCCGGCACCCCGGCCGGGATCAGCTCGTCCACCGCGCGCTCCACCAGCCCGGTGTCCAGTTCGCCCGCCACCACCGCGGGATGCGCCAGCAGCCGGCGCAGGAAGCCCGCGTTGGTCGGGACGCCCAGGGTGACCGTCTCCGCGAGGGCGGCGCGGAGCTTGCGCAGGGCGGTCGCGCGGTCGGGGCCGTAGGCGATCACCTTGGACAGCATCGGGTCGTACAGGCTGCCGACCTCGGTGCCCTCGCTGAGCCCGGAGTCGGTGCGGAGGCCGTCGCCCTGAGGTTCGCGGAGCAGCAGGACGGTGCCGCCGGACGGCAGGAAGCCGCGGGCGGGGTCCTCCGCGCAGATGCGGGCCTCCACCGCGTGCCCGGTGAGCCGTACGTCCTCCTGGGCGAAGCCCAGCGGCTCGCCGGCGGCGACCCTGAGCTGCCACTCCACCAGGTCCAGGCCCGTGATCAGCTCGGTCACCGGGTGCTCGACCTGGAGGCGGGTGTTCATCTCCATGAAGTAGTACGAGGACGGGTCGTTCCCCGGCACGATGAACTCCACCGTGCCCGCGCCCCGGTACCCGCACGAGCGGGCCGCCTGCACGGCCGCCTCGCCCATCGCGGCGCGGGTCGCCTCGTCGAGCAGGACGCTGGGCGCCTCCTCGATGATCTTCTGGTGGCGCCGCTGGAGCGAGCACTCGCGCTCGCCGAGGTGGACCACGTTGCCGTGGCCGTCGGCGAGCACCTGGATCTCGATGTGCCGGGGGCGGTCGATCCACCGCTCCACCAGCAGGGTGTCGTCGCCGAAGGAGGCGCGGGCCTCGCGGCGGGCGGCCGCGATCTCCTCGGCCAGCGCGGCCTCGTCCCGCACCAGGCGCATGCCCTTGCCGCCGCCGCCCGCCGAGGGCTTCAGCAGCACCGGCATGCCGATCTCGCGGGCGGCACCGGCCAGTTCGGCGTCGGTCAGCCCGCTGCCGCTGGAGCCCGGCACGACCGGCACCCCGGCCGCGCGCACCGTCTCCTTGGCGCGGATCTTGTCGCCCATCAGGGCGATGGCGTCGGCGGACGGCCCGATGAAGACGAGCCCCGCCTCCTCGCAGGCGCGCGCGAAGCCGGCGTTCTCGGCGAGGAAGCCGTAGCCGGGGTGGACGGCCTGGGCGCCGGTGCGGGCGGCGGCCTCCAGCAGCCGCTCCACCGACAGATAGCTCTCCGAAGCCGGGGCCGGGCCGATCCGGACGGCCGTGTCGGCCTCCCGGACGTGCCGCGCGTCGGCGTCGGCGTCGGAGAAGACCGCCACCGAGCGCACGCCGAGCGCACGGAGCGTACGGATGACCCGTACGGCGATCTCACCCCGGTTGGCGACCAGCACTGTGTCGAACACGAATTCCCCTCCCTCTCACATCCGGAAGACGCCGAACCGGGGCTCTCCCAGCGGCGCGTTGGCACAGGCGGTCAGGGCGAGTCCGAGCACCTGACGGGTCTGGAGCGGGTCGATCACGCCGTCGTCCCAGAGGCGGGCGGTGGCGTAGTAGGCGCTGCCCTGACTCTCGTACTGCGCGCGGATCGGGGCCTTGAAGGCGTCCTCGTCCTCGGCGGGCCACTCCTCGCCGCGCGCCTCCATCTGGTCCCGCTTGACGGTGGCGAGCACCGAAGCGGCCTGTTCGCCGCCCATGACGGAGATCTTGGCGCCGGGCCACATCCACAGGAAGCGGGGGGAGTAGGCGCGGCCGCACATCGAGTAGTTGCCCGCGCCGTACGAGCCGCCGACGACGACCGTCAGCTTGGGGACGCGGGTGCAGGCGACGGCGGTGACCATCTTGGCGCCGTGCTTGGCGATGCCGCCCGCCTCGTAGTCCTTGCCGACCATGAAGCCGGAGATGTTCTGGAGGAAGACCAGCGGGATGCCGCGCTGGTCGCACAGCTCGATGAAGTGGGCGCCCTTCTGGGCGGACTCGGAGAACAGGATGCCGTTGTTGGCGACGATGCCGACCGGGTGGCCGTGGATACGGGCGAAGCCGGTGACCAGGGTCTGGCCGTACTCGGACTTGAACTCGCTGAAGCGCGAGCCGTCCACCACGCGGGCGATGATCTCGCGGACGTCATAAGGGGTGCGGGAATCGACCGGCACCGCGCCGTACAGCCCGAAGGGGTCGACCTTGGGCTCGACGGCCGCCGTCACCTCCCAGGGGGCGTCCTTGCGGGCGGGGAGGGTGGCGACGATGTTCCGCACGATCCTGAGCGCGTGCGCGTCGTCCTCCGCGAGGTGGTCGGTGACTCCGGAGACGCGGGAGTGGACCTCGCCGCCGCCCAGCTCCTCCGCCGTGACGACCTCGCCGGTGGCGGCCTTCACCAGCGGGGGGCCGCCGAGGAAGATCGTGCCCTGGTCGCGGACGATCACCGCCTCGTCGCTCATCGCCGGGACGTACGCGCCGCCCGCCGTGCAGGAGCCGAGGACGGCGGCGATCTGCGGGATGCCGGCGGCGGACATGCGGGCCTGGTTGTAGAAGATGCGGCCGAAGTGGTCGCGGTCGGGGAAGACCTCGTCCTGCATGGGCAGGAAGGCGCCGCCGGAGTCCACCAGGTAGACGCAGGGCAGGCGGTTGTCGAGGGCCACCTCCTGGGCGCGCAGGTGCTTCTTCACCGTCATCGGGTAGTACGTGCCGCCCTTGACCGTCGCGTCGTTGGCGACGATCACGCACTCGCGGCCGCTGACCCGGCCGATTCCGGCGATGACTCCGGCGGCCGGGGCCTGTCCGTCGTACATCCCGTCGGCCGCGAGGGGGGCCAGCTCCAGGAAGGGGGAGCCGGGATCGAGCAGGGCGTCCACCCGGTCCCTCGGCAGCAGCTTGCCGCGCGCGGTGTGCCGCGCGCGCGCCTTCTCGCCGCCGCCGAGGGCCGCGGCCGCCAGCTTGGCGCGCAGCTCCTCGCCCAGGGCGAGATGGGCCTGTTCATTGGCCTGCCAGGCCGTCGACGCGGGATCCGCCGCGCTCGTCAGCTCCGGTGCCTCGTGCATCCTGCGAACCCCTCACCTTGTTAATGAGCGTTAACGCATTTCCCTCAGGTTAACGACCGCTAACCTCGCTGTCTACAATGACCCGCATGGCCAGCAGAACCGACGCCCCGACCCGGCGCCAGCAGATCCTCAAGGAGGCCGCCCGCCTCTTCGCCGAGCGTGGGTTCCACGGCGTGGGCGTGGACGAGATAGGGGCGGCGGTCGGCATCAGCGGCCCCGGCCTCTACCGGCACTTCCCCGGCAAGGACGCGATGCTGGCGGAGCTGCTGGTGGGCATCAGCGGCCAGCTCCTCACCGGCGCGCGCCGCCGCCTGGCGGAGACGGACGGCCACGCGGGCGCCTCCGAGGTGCTGGACTCCCTCATCGAGGGCCACATCGACTTCGCCCTGGACGACCGCCCCCTGATCACCCTCCACGACCGCGAGCTGGACCGGCTGCGCGACAGCGACCGCAAGCTCGTCCGCCAGCTCCAGCGCCAGTACGTCGAACTCTGGGTCGGCGTCGTCCGCGAGGCCCACCCCGCCCTCACCGAACCCGCCGCCCGCTCGGCCGTCCACTCCGTCTTCGGCCTCCTCAACTCCACCCCCCACCTCGGCCGGGCCGGCACCCTCCCGGGCCGAGCGGTGACCGCGACCCTGCTGCACCGGATGGCACGGGGGGCGTTCGCGGCGGCCGCCGCACAGGCGTGACGAGCGTTACGGTCGCCACCCCCTGGACGCCCTTCCGTACCCGCCGGTAGGCTTGCCTGAGCAAGCGCTTAGACATGCCCTGTGTCATGCCGAGGTACGTGGAGGTGGCGGCGTGCGCCGTACGGTGTTCAACGAGGATCACGAGGCGTTCCGGGAGACTCTCCGGGACTTCATCGAGTCCGAGGTCGTGCCGGTCTACGACGAGTGGTTCGCCGCCGGTCAGGCTCCGCGCGACTTCTACTACAAGCTCGGCGAGCTGGGCATCTTCGGGATCAACGTGCCCGAGGAGTTCGGCGGCGCCGGCATGGACAGCCACAAGTTCGAGGCGGTGCTCTACGAGGAGACCGCCCGCGCGGGCGTCCAGTTCGGCGGCTCCGGCGTGCACGTGCTGCTCGCCCTCCCGTACATCAAGATGCTGGCCACGGACGAGCAGAAGAAGCGTTTCCTGCCGAAGTTCGTCACCGGCGAGGAGATGTGGGCCATCGCGATGACCGAGCCCGGCACCGGCTCGGACCTCGCGGGCATGAAGACCACCGCCAAGCTCTCCGAGGACGGCACGCACTACGTCCTCAACGGCGCCAAGACCTTCATCACCGGCGGTGTGCACGCCGACAAGGTCATCGTCTGCGCCCGCACCTCCGCCCCGAAGGAGGACGACCGCCGGTTCGGCATCTCCCTCTTCGCCGTGGACACCAAGTCCGAGGGCTACTCCGTCGGCCGCAAGCTGGACAAGCTCGGCCTGAAGACCTCCGACACCGCCGAACTCGCCTTCGTGGACGTCAAGGTCCCCGTCGAGGACCTGCTCGGCGAGGAGAACAAGGGCTTCTACTACCTCGGCCACAACCTGGCCTCCGAGCGCTGGGGCATCGCCTTCGGCGCCTACGCCCAGGCCAAGGCCGCCGTCCGCTTCGCCAAGCAGTACGTCCAGGACCGCACGGTCTTCGGCAAGCCGGTCTCCCACTTCCAGAACACCAAGTTCGAGCTGGCCGCCTGCCAGGCCGAGGTGGACGCCGCCGAAGCCGTCGCCGACCGCGCCACCGAGGCGCTGGACGCCGGCGAGCTGACCCCCGCCGAGGCCGCCTCGGCCAAGCTGTTCTGCACCGAGGTCGCCCACCGCGTGATCGACCGCTGCCTCCAGCTCCACGGCGGCTACGGGTACATGAACGAGTACCCGATCGCCCGCCTGTACGCGGACAACCGCGTCAACCGCATCTACGGCGGCACCAGCGAGATCATGAAGTCGATCATCGCCAAGGACATGGGCCTGTAAGGCCCCCGCAATGACTGGCCGGTACAACTACACGACATGAGCCAGGCACTTCAGGACCTCCTCGATCTGCTCGACCTCGAGCGGATCGAGGAGGACATCTACCGCGGCCAGTCCCGCTCCGCCGTCGTCCCCCGCGTCTTCGGCGGCCAGGTCGCCGCGCAGGCGCTGGTCGCGGCGGGGCGCACGGTCCCCGCCGACCGCGCCGCCCACTCGCTGCACGCGTACTTCCTGCGCACCGGCGACCCCGGCGCGCCGATCGTCTACAGCGTCGACCGCATCCGCGACGGCCGCTCCTTCACCACCCGCCGCGTGGTCGCCGTCCAGCACGGCAAGCCGATCTTCCACCTCTCCGCCTCCTTCCAGGCGTACGAGGACGGCCTCGACCACCAGGCCCCCATGCCCGAAGCGCCCGACCCGGCCACCCTGCCGACGTCCCAGGAGCGCCTTCGCGGCTACGCCCACCTCGACCCCGAGGTCGTGGAGCGCTTCCTGGAGGCCCGCGAGGCGATCGACCTGCGGTACGTGGACGAGCCGCCGTACGGGGAGTTCGGCGCCCCGCGCGAGCCGCACAGCCAGGTCTGGTTCCGCGCAAACGGCAAGCTGGACGACGACCCCCTGCTGCACGTCGTCCTCGCCACCTACGTGTCCGACATGACCTTGCTCGACTCGGTGCTGCTCGCCCACGGGCGCGGCGGCTGGGCCGTCGGGGACGTGGTCGGGGCCTCCCTGGACCACGCGATGTGGTTCCACCGCCCCTTCCGCGCCGACGAGTGGCTGCTGTACGACCAGGAGTCGCCGTCGGCGCACGGCGGCCGGGGTCTGGGCCAGGCCCGGATCTACACGCGGGACGGCCGTCTCGCCATCTCCGTCGTCCAGGAGGGCGTGGTCCGCGTACCGCACTGAGGCGTCAAATCCGTTGTCCGGCGCCGGGGTTGACCCACCCCGGCGCCCTCGGTTGCGAGGGTGTCCGCGCAGTGCGGGTGGCATCCGGGACAACCCGTCACTCAGTAGACCGCTCAACAGGACGCGCGACGCATCGGGGACTAGGCTCTATGAGTGAAAGCCGCAGCAACGGTTTGCCCGGCCGACGAGGATTTCGGTGTACCGGACCTCAGCCGCGGCGCCCGGGACGGTCATGCGTCCCAGGGTGTCCCGCAGGCGTCGGCGGTCACCGGACCGTACCGCTCAGCAGACTGCGGACACCTGAAGACCGTGCCGCATCTTCCTTTTCGCGGTGACGGCCATCCACCTCGCGCCCAGATCGGGACCGCGAGAGACGATGGAAGGTTATTTCCCATGCGATCACAGCGCGTGAAGCGACTCGTCGCTCTCTCCGCTTCCGGCCTTCTTCTGGCAGGCGGAGCAGCGATCGGTACGGCGGGCACCGCTTCGGCGACCCAGAACGGCCACCACGGCTCCTACAGCGACGACTACCGGGGTCACCACAACAACTGGAACAACAGCTGGTGGGACAACGACGACGACGACTGGGGCTGGGGCCACAACAACTGGAACAACAACGACTGGGGCGGCCACGGCCACAACGGTTACGGCCACGGCGGCTACGGCAACGGCCATGACGGCGGCTACGGCAACGGCCACGGCGGCGGCTACGGCAACGGCCACGGCGGCGGCTACGGCGGCGGTCATGGCGGCGGCGGCCACGGTGGCGGCGGTCACGGTGGCGGCGGTCACGGTGGCGGCGGTCACGGCGGCGGCGGTCACGGTGGCGGCGGTCACTGACAACAACACCGCAACCTGAGCGAGACGTGCGGCCCCCGAGCGGGGTCGCACTCCCGCGTCAGGGGGCGGGATCAGGCGAGGCCGGCCTGGTCGAGCAGGTACGCCGTCATCGGGTCGTAGTAGCGGGGGCTGACCACGTGGTCGTCCAGCGGGATCGCCACCTGGAGGGTGCCCTCGGCCTCGGCGAGGAACAGCGCCGGGTCGTTGCAGTCGGCGTACCCGGCAGCGTCGACGCCGTGCTGCGCCGCGTATCCGGCCCAGCCGTGATCGGCCACGACGAGGTCCGGCAACTCGCGGCCCTCGCGCTCGAGTCCGGTGAGAATGGCGCGCATCGGCTCCCCGGAGTGGGTGTGCCAGAGGGTCGCGCCGTGCTCCAGCACGGCCACGTCCGCGAACTGCATGACGTACCCCTCGTCGGTCTGCAGCCGCTCCGGGATGACGACGATCTCGCAGCCGGCGGCGCGCAGCGCGGCGGCGGTGGCCCGGTGCACGTCCAGCAGGCCGCCCGGATGCCCGGTGGCGAACAGCACCCGCTGGCTGTCCTCGGCCGCCTTGCGCAACCTCAGCGCGAGCCGCTCCAGCGCGGCGACGGTCAGCTCCGGGTCGATGGTGTCCTGCCCGTACCGGTGCTCGGCGTCGTCGTTCACGCCGACCCGCTCGGCCATCACCGCGAGCACGTCCTGCTCGTCGGTCCAGCGGTCGCCCAGCTCCAGACCGAGCCAGAAATGCCGGTCGCCGTTGGCCAGCCTGCGGTAGTGGGAGAGGTTGTTCTCGCGGGGCGTGGCCACGTCCCCCGCGATCCGCGTTCTCACCAGATGGTCGACGAGCTGAGCACGGCTGGGCGTCCCGGATATCGGCATGCCCCCCATTGTGGGGCAGCGAACGATCCGTCGTCTCCGGGACGCCCCTCTTCCGGGGGACTCCGGACGATCTAGTGGTGGCGCAGGGCGAACCACAGCTCCATGCGGACGTCCGGATCGTCCAGGTCCGTGTCCAGCAGGGCCGCGCAGCGGGTGATGCGCTGGCGGACGGTGTTGCGGTGCACGTCCAGCGCGACCGCCGTACGGTCCCAACTCCCGTGCAGGGAGAGCCAGGTACGCAGGGTCTCGGTGAGCGCCGGACCCGCCGCGAGCGGGGCGAGGAGGGCCCGCGCGTGCTCCTCCGCGTCCGCGCGCGGCACCAGCTCCGTCAGCCCCGGCCGGGCGTCGTGCCGGACCAGCGGGGCGCGGGTGGCGCGAGCGCGGGCCAGCGCGCGGGCGGCCTGCGCGTCGGCGGACGGCCAGTCGGCGGGCTCGGCGGGCGCGCCGACGCCCAGCGTCCAGCCGGGCTGCGCGGCCGGCTCCCGCCCGGCGGGCACGAGGACGCGTACGACGTCACGGCCCAGGTCGATCAGGGGCGAGCCAAGCCCCGCCCCGAGGGCGGCCGCGCCCACGGGGTCGGGGGTGCCGTTCTCCGGCCGGGCGTGCACGACGAGCCACCGCCCGCCGTTCCCCAGCAGCCCGGCCACCTCCGCCGGTGCCGCGCCCAGCAGCAGCCGCACCAGCGCCGAGGAGCGGGCCGCGCCCGCCCCGCTCTGATGCTCGCCGGTCAGCAGGGAGAGCAGTACGGCGGCGACGGAGGCGATGGTGTGGTCCGCCGGTTCGCGCCGCCGGGTGGCCACGCCGAGCACGAATCCGCTGCTCCCGCCGAGGGCGTAGGCGGCGAGCTGGGTGTCACCGAGGGCGTCGGTGGCGGAGGTGGGGGCCTCCCGGGGGGTGTCCGCGGGGCCGGTGTACGGCCGCACCACCGCCGTCAGCTTCCGCAGTGCCTCCTGAGTGCCCGGTACCGGGGCGCGGCCCGCGCTCGCGATCACCGTGCCGTCGGGGCCGTGGAGGAGGGCGTGGGCGGAGAGGCGCTGGGCCAGTTGGCGCAGGACCGAGGGGACCGGGTCGGGGCGGGAGGCGGCGGCCGCCAGGCTCTGCTGGGCCTCCGTGACCCGGCGCAGCTCGGCGAGGCGGGCCTGCGCCATGAGCTGCCACACCGCCCGGGCCACCCCGGAGAACGTGGTCCGGGGCGGTACTTCCAGCAGCGGGAGCCCGTACGCCTCGCAGGCGGCGACCAGCGCGCGCGGCACCGCGTCGTGCACCGGGGCCAGCCCGAAGCCGAGGGCGGCCCCGCCCGCCGCGACGATCCGGGACACGTAGTCCTCGAAGTAGGCGCCCGCCCCCGCCGCCTCGGGCACATGCACCCCCGCCGTCAGCAGCAGCTCGCCGCCCAGCAGATACGGGTACGGGTCGGCCATCTCAGAGGTGTGCGCCCAGTGGATCACGGTGTCCGGGGCCGGGGGACCGGCGATCTGGCGCAGGCCCAGGTCCTCGCGGGCCAGCAGCGCGGACAGCGGCACGGGCGGGGTCGGCGGGACGGCAAGGGTGGTCGGCTCCGACATGGTGTGCACATCCTCCTGTCCACCCCGTTCATATGGATGAAACGTACACTTCGCAGTCGCTTTCCGGCCACCTATCGTCTAGGCGGAACGGCAGCCGCGGGTACGGGCGGATGTCCCCGCGAACCGCTGCCGTCGACACCCCCACGCCACCGCACGACACGCCACCGGACAAGCGCGCGAAGGAGGGCCCCAACCCATGGCCGTCGACTACACAGTGATCGTCGTCTATCTCGCCGGAATGCTGGCCATGGGCTGGTGGGGCATGCGCCGCGCCAAGTCGAAGAGCGAGTTCCTGGTGGCCGGCCGCAGACTGGGCCCGGCCATGTACTCCGGCACCATGGCCGCCATCGTGCTCGGTGGCGCGTCCACCATCGGCGGGGTCGGCCTCGGCTACAAGTACGGCCTCTCCGGCGCCTGGATGGTCTTCACCATCGGCCTCGGCCTGCTCGCCCTGTCGGTGTTCTTCTCGGCCCGCATCGCCCGGCTGAAGGTCTACACCGTCTCCGAGATGCTGGACCTGCGCTACGGCGGCCGGGCCGGGGTCATCTCCGGCGTGGTCATGTGGGCGTACACCCTGATGCTGGCGGTCACCTCGACCATCGCCTACGCCACGATCTTCGACGTGCTGTTCGACATGAACCGCACCCTGGCGATCGTCCTCGGCGGCTCGATCGTCGTCGCGTACTCCACCCTCGGCGGCATGTGGTCGATCACGCTCACCGACATGGTGCAGTTCGTGGTGAAGACGATCGGTGTGCTGCTCCTGCTGCTGCCCATCGCCGTGGTCAAGGCGGGCGGCTTCTCGGGGATGCGGGCCAAGCTGCCCACCTCGTACTTCGACCCGCTGGGCATCGGCGGCGAGACGATCTTCACCTATGTGCTGATCTACACCTTCGGCATGCTGATCGGCCAGGACATCTGGCAGCGCGTGTTCACCGCCCGCGACGACCGCACCGCCAAGTGGGGCGGCACCGCGTCGGGCACGTACTGCCTGGTCTACGCGGTGGCCGGCTCGGTGATCGGCACCGCCGCCAAGGTGCTCTACCCCAAGCTCGCCAGCCCGGACGACGCCTTCGCCACCATCGTCAAGGACGAACTCCCCATCGGCGTCCGGGGCCTGGTGCTGGCCGCCGCGCTCGCCGCCGTGATGTCCACCTCCTCCGGCGCCCTGATCGCTTGCGCGACCGTCGCCAACAACGACATCTGGTCCCGGCTGCGCGGGATGGTGCGGCAGGGCGGCGAGGAGCACGACGAGGTGAAGGGCAACCGCGTCTTCATCCTGATCATGGGCCTCGGCGTGATCGGCACCGCCATCGCGCTGAACAACGTGGTCGAGGCGCTGACCGTCGCGTACAACCTGCTCGTCGGCGGCCTGCTGGTGCCGATCCTCGGCGGGCTGCTGTGGAAGCGCGGCACCGTGCAGGGGGCGCTGGCCTCCGTGATCGTCGGCGGTCTCGCGGTGATCGGCCTGATGGCGGGCTACGGCATCCTCGCCAACGAGCCCGTCTACTACGGCCTGCTCGCCTCCCTCGCCGCCTACCTGGTGGTCTCCCTGGCCACCAAGCCCACCGACGAACGCGTCCTCGCCGTCTGGCGCGACCGCCTCGCCGGCAAGTCCCCCGAACTCCCGTCCGAACCGGTCCCGGCTCACCAGTAGAGTCGTACGGAAAGCAGTACATGCGCGACGAAGCGCAAGGAAGAAGGCATTTCACGATGAGCAGCTCCGAGACGCCCCGCGGGCCCGTCGACTCCTCCCGCGTCCCGCGCTACGCGGGCCCCGCGACCTTCGCCCGGCTGCCCCGCCTGGACGAGGTCGGCCGCGCGGACGTCGCCGTGGTCGGCGTGCCGTTCGACTCCGGCGTCTCGTACCGGCCGGGCGCCCGCTTCGGCGGCAACGCCATCCGCGAGGCGTCCCGGCTGCTGCGCCCGTACAACCCCGCGCAGGACGCCTCCCCGTTCGCCCTCGCGCAGGTCGCGGACGGCGGCGACATTGCGGTGAACCCGTTCAACATCAACGAGGCCGTCGACACCATCGAGGCCGCCGCCGACGACCTGCTCGGCACCGGCGCGCGCCTGATGACGCTGGGCGGCGACCACACCATCGCGCTGCCGCTGCTGCGCTCGGTCGCCAAGAAGCACGGCCCGGTCGCGCTGCTGCACTTCGACGCGCACCTCGACACCTGGGACACCTACTTCGGCGCCGAGTACACCCACGGCACGCCGTTCCGCCGCGCGGTGGAGGAGGGCATCCTCGACACCGAGGCGCTCTCCCACGTCGGCACCCGCGGCCCGCTGTACGGCAAGCAGGACCTCACCGACGACGAGAAGATGGGCTTCGGCATCGTCACCTCGGCCGACGTCTACCGCCGGGGCGCGGACGAGGTCGCCGACCAGCTCCGCCAGCGGATCGGGGACCGCCCGCTGTACATCTCCATCGACATCGACTGCCTCGACCCGGCGCACGCCCCCGGCACCGGCACTCCCGAGGCGGGCGGCATGACCTCCCGCGAGCTGCTGGAGATCCTGCGCGGCCTCGCCTCGTGCAACCTGGTCTCGGCCGACGTGGTCGAGGTCGCCCCGGCCTACGACCACGCCGAGATCACGTCGGTCGCGGCCTCGCACACGGCGTACGAACTCACCACCATCATGAGCCGTCAGATCGCGGCGGCCCGGAAGGACGCGTAAGCGACGTGACGCACGACCACGACCTGGAACTCCGCCCGACCGAGGCGCAGACGGAGGCGGCCCTGAATCCCCCGCCGGGGCGCAACGGCGGCGACCTGGTCGTGGAGACCCTGGCCGGGCTGGGCGCGACGACCGTCTTCGGCCTGCCCGGCCAGCACGCGCTCGGCATGTTCGACGCGCTGCGCCGTTCCTCGCTGCGCTACATCGGCCTGCGGGTGGAGAACAACGCGGGCTTCGCGGCGGACGCGTACGGCCGGATCACCGGGGAGGCGGCGCCGCTGCTGCTCTCCACCGGGCCGGGCGCGCTGACCTCGCTGGCCGCCCTCCAGGAGGCGGCTTCGGCGTCGGCGCCCGTCCTGGCGATCAGCAGCCAGATCCCGACGGCCGGGCTCGGCGGCGGACGACACGGGTATCTGCACGAACTCCCGGACCAGTCGGCCTCGTTCCGGGGCGTGGTGAAGTCGGTTCACACGGTCCGCTCGCAGTCGCAGATCCCGTCGGCCATCGCGGAGGCGTGGCGGTCGGCGCTCACCGCTCCGCACGGGCCGGTGTGGGTGGAGATCCCGCAGGACGTGCTCCTCGCGGAAACCTCGCTCCCGGTGGTGACGGCACCGGACTCGACCCCGGAGGAACTCGCCCCGCGCGTCGAACTCACGGCGGTGGCAGCCGACTTGCTGTCCCGCGCCGAGCGCCCGGCGATCATCGCGGGCGGGGGAGTCGTACGGTCGGACGCCTCGAAGAAGCTGCGGCAACTGGCGGAGAAGCTGGACGCCCCCGTGGTGACCACCTTCGGCGGCAAGGGCGCCTTCCCCTGGGAGCACCCGCTGTCCCTCCAGTCATGGCTGGAGGACCGGCACATGACCGACCTGCTGGAGGACGCGGACGTCCTGCTGGTGGTCGGGTCAGGGCTCGGTGAACTCTCCTCGAACTACCACACGTTCAAGCCGCGCGGCCGGGTGATCCAGATCGAGGCCGACCTCGGCAAGCTGGAGTCCAACCACCCGGCGCTGGGCATCCACGCGGACGCCCGCCTCGCCGTGCAGGCCCTGCTGGAGACGGTGACCGAGCGGACCGACGCCACGGCACCGGAGCGGGTCCGGGACGTGCTCGCCCGTATCGCCGACCGTATCGCCGGGCAGGAACTGACCCTGGAACAGGATGTGTTGGCGTCCGTCCGCCGGGCGCTCCCGGCCGGCTCGCCGTCCTTCTGGGACATGACGATCCTCGCCTACTGGGCCTGGTCCGCCTTCGACCCCCGCGGCGCCAACACCATGCACTCCGCCCAGGGCGCGGGCGGCCTCGGCTACGGCTTCCCCGCCGCCCTCGGCGCGGCCGCCGCCGACCCCACCCACCCGGTCCTCGCCGTCTCCGGCGACGGGGGCGCCCTGTACTCCATCGCGGAACTGGCGACGGCCCGCCAGTACGACCTCCCCGTCACCTGGCTGATCGTGGACGACGGCGGCTACGGCATTCTGCGCGAGTACATGACCGACACCTTCGGCCAGGCCACGGCGACGGAACTGGCCCGCCCGGACTACGTGGCGCTGGCCGAGTCCTTCGGGGTGCCGGGCGTGCGCACGAGCCCCGAGACCCTGGAGGCGGACCTGACGAAGGCGCTGGCGACGCCCGGCCCTTCGGTGGTCGTGCTCCCCGCGGTCCTGCGGATGTTCGCGCCGACCCACCTGGGCTGACCGGCCGCGCCGGACGCCGGACAGCGGTGAACTTCCCCCGCGCGGGGCAAGTTCACCGCTGTCGTGCGTCTACCAGATCGCGTCGACCCACTCCGGGTGGTCGATGAACGGGTTGCGGTTGTGCTGGTAGGTGTCGTAGATGACCTGGTTGCGCTTCTCCTCGAAGGCGCTCGGCGGGTCCTCGTCGTTCCACTGCTTGAGGACCGACAGTTTGCCGATGTACGGGTTGCTGCCGTTGCTGACCTTCTCGTTGGGCTCCAGGTCGGCGAAGCCGTCGCCCCCGTCGTAGCGGACCGCCATGTAGAGGATCATGCGGGCCACGTCGCCCTTGTCCGCGTCGCGCGGCTCGAAGGAGTCCGAGTCGGTGAGGCTGCCGCCCCCGCCGCTGACCGCGCTGCCGCCGTCGTCGAAGTCCTTGTTGCCACGGATGCTGTTGACCTGTACGTCCGCGGGACGCAGGTGGTGCAGGTCGGTGCCGGGACCGGTCACCTCGCCGAAGTCGCCGTGCGACTTGGCCCACACGTGCTCGCGGTTCCAGTCGCCGGTGCTGCCGCCGTTGAGGGCCTTGGCGCGTGAGACGCCGCTGTAGAGCAGGATCACGTTGCTGCTGTTGTTCGGGTCCTGGTCGGTGACCTTCAGCGCGTCCCAGACCGCCGAGTACGAGATCTTGCTCTGGCTGCTGATGATGGTGTGCAGCGAGGACTTGAGGCTCGCGCCCGTCTTGCCGACGGCGTTCTTGTAGTACGTGGTGTCGTACGAGGTCGTCGTCGCGCTCGCCGGGGAGGCGATCGCCGTGGGCAGGGTGAGGCCGACGAGCAGGGCCGAAACGGCCAGTGCCGGAGCCTTCCAGCGGTGCATGTGCGTCACGGTCATGTGGGGGCCGATCTACGCGGGTTGATTGAGTCGACAACCAGAGAGTGACATGGACATGCATAAATGGCGGTGAAGGGAACGTGACCGTTGTGTGTCGAGACCCGGCAAGTTGCCTGTCATGAGCGTCGTTTGGCGCGACCCCTCGGCGAGCCGGCCGCCGCCCGCGCCGTCACTCCCCGGCCGCCGTGTCGAGCAGCACCTGTGCCAGCTCGCGCGGCCGGGAGAACATCGGCCAGTGGCCGGTGTCCATGCGGACCAGCCGCCAGTGGCCGCCGGCCACCAACTGGGCCACGTCGTCGTCGGGTTCTTCCCCGTCGGGTGCGCAGAGGACGTAGGTCGCCTTCAGGGCGCCGAGCGGTCCGGACAGTGCGGCGGGCTCGGTCAGGGTGCGGCCCGGGTGGGGCGTGGAGTGGGCCACGATCCGGGCGATCTGCTGCTCGGTGAGGTCGTGGCCCTCGAAGTGGGATGCGGGGGCGGGCGGCCAGAAACCGTCGTTCCGGGTCAGGGACGCCTCGATGTCCGGCCACGGCCCGGCGAAGGACTCGCCGTCGGCCGGGACGCTGGAGTCGAGGAACACGGTGTGCGCCAGGCGGTCCCCGATCCGCTCCGCGGCCTGGCCGACCGGGACACCGGCGTAGCTGTGTCCCACGAGGACCACCTCGCGCAGATCCAGCCGCAGGACCTCGTCGACGATGTCCTGCACGTGCGTCTGCTGCCCGGCCGGGACGCCCCGCTTCTCGGCGAGACCGGAGAGCGTCAGCGGATGGGCGCCGTGACCGGCTTCCCGCAGGTGCGGTACGACGTCGTCCCAGGCCCATGAGCCCAGGCGGGCGCCCGGTACGAGTACGAAGTTGACCATGGGGGCACGGTAGCGGTGTTCCCGGGCGCTTGGGCCTTGCCTCCGGGGCAACCCGGCTCGGCTTCAAAGCGCCCTGCGGCCGGCGAGGACGCCCGGTGGCCTCCCTCCGCCAGGTCACCGCCCACCACCCCCAGACCAGCGCCTGACCGACCTGCTGGGCCAACTGGCAATCCACTCGGACGAATTCACGACCCTCTGGAAACGCCACCCGGTCCGCACCTGCACCTCAGGCGAAAAACACCTCAACCACCCGACGGCGGGCCCCATGGACCTGACCTTCGAAACCCTGACCCTCCCAACTCCCTCGGGCCACCGCCTGGTCACCTACACAGCGGAACCGGGCTCGACTTCAGAGCGAGCCCTCCGCGAGCTGACGCAGCCCGCTCCGACGGAACACCCGGTCATCCCTCAATCCGCAGAGCGCTGACAACGGCCGCCCCCACACCTCCACGAACACCAGTGCAACCCTCCCCCCTCCCCAAGAGTCAATCCGTGCATGACGCATCGGATATCACCCCGCGCCCGTAAGGGTGCGCTCGCCGCTGTTCTCGGCGGAGCGCTGCTCGTGCCCGTTGTCGGGGCCGCCCCCGCATCCGCCGCCACCGCGGTCACCTGCACCTCCGCCAAGGCCGGGCTCGCGGCCAAGCTGAGCAAGGACATCACCGCCGCGCTCGCCAACCGCAAGGGCAGTGTCGCGCTCGGGGTGTACGAGCGGTCCACCAACACCACCTGCACGCTGCGGGCGACCAGCGCGTACGACTCCGCCAGTACCGTCAAGGTGACCGTGCTGGCCACCCTGTTGTGGGACGCGAAGAAGCACAACCGGTACCTGACCAGCACCGAGTCCTCGCTGGCCACGGCGATGATCACGAAGTCGGACAACACCGCGACCAGCAAGCTGTGGAAGCAGCTCGGCGCGACGAAGGTCAAGGGCTTCCTGGCGGCCGCCGGGATGACGAAGACGACGCCGGGGGCGAACGGTTACTGGGGCCTGACCCAGATCAACGTCACCGACGAGCAGAAGCTGCTCAAGCTCGTCACCGCCAAGAACTCGGTGCTGAGCGACAACTCCCGTGCGTACATCCTGAAGTTGATGGGCAAGGTCGTCTCGTCCCAGCGCTGGGGCACCCCCGCCGGCGCCCCCTCCACCGTCGCCGTGCACGTCAAGAACGGCTGGCTCCAGCGCTCCACCCACGGCTGGCGCGTCCACAGCCTCGGCACCTTCAACGGCGGCGGTCACGACTACATGATCACCGTGCTGACCCAGGACAACAGCACGATGGACTACGGCGTCACCACCATCCAGAACGTCGCCAAGGTCATCCACAAGGACCTGGTCCCCACCACCGCCAAGACGTCCCTGTACGTCCCCACCAGCACCCCGCGCGAGGCGTTCGTCGCGACCCCGCCGCAGGGCTGATCCTTCACCGGGCGCTCTCCCGCCGGTCACCGTGCACGCCCTACGGTGACCGGCATGCGCACCCGAACCGTGCTCGCGGCCCTCGCCGCCACCACCCTCGCCGCCACCGGCACCGCGAACGCCAACGCCCAGCACAATCACGCCTGTTCGGCGTCCGTCGCCATCGACAGCTTCTCCGACACCCTCGACAAGACCACCTACGACGGCACCTACGTCGGCAACCTCTCCGCCCTCGCCGTCGACCGCGACGGTTCGCTCGCCGCGCTCTCGGACCGGTCCACCCTGTTCCGGCTGGACGCCAAGGGGCCGACCGCAGCCGTGACGCTCCCCGGCGGCCTCGATTCCGAGGGGCTCGCCATCGACCGGGACGGCAGCAGACTGGTCACCTCCGAGACCGAGCCCTCCGTACGCCGGTACTCCCGCGAGGGAAAGCTCCTGGAGCAGCTCCCCGTCCCGCCGGACCTCCGTGTCACCCCCGCCGGCCGGGCCACCGCCAACCAGACCTTCGAGGGCCTCACCCTCCTCCCCGGCGGCCGCACCCTCCTCGCCTCCATGGAGTACGCCCTCGCCGGCGACGACCCCGGCACCGTCCGATTCCAGACCTGGACGCGGGACCACGGCCGCTTCCGCCTCGGCGCGCAGTACGCGTACCGCACCGACGACGCCGGCCTGGGCGTGCCCGAGGTGCAGGCCACCCCCGACGGTCGTCTCCTCGTGCTGGAGCGCGGCTTCGAGGCGGGCGTCGGCAACACCGTCCGGCTCGGCCTCGCGGACCCCCGTCACGCCACCGACACGTCCCGTGTCGAGCACCTCACCGGGCAGCCCGGAGTCCGCCCCCTCCGCAAGACCCCGCTCGCGGACCTCGCCGACTGCCCCTCCCTCGGCGCGACCGCCCGCCAGCCCCAGCCCAATCCGCTGCTCGACAACATCGAGGGGATGACCGTCACGGGCGGCACGCACACCCTCAAGGTGCTCCTGGTGAGCGACGACAACCAGAACCCGGCCCAGACGACCCGCTTGTACCGCCTCCGCGTCAGGACTGGCTGAGACTCCCGTCCGCGTTCCAGTCCGACGGAATCTCCGCCGTCAGACCCAGCGCCCGCGCCCGCTCCTCGACGTGCCGCCGGATCGCGTCGTGCGGATCGCGCCGCCCGCGCCCCACCGCGTGGATCGCCCGGCGCAGATCCTCCGCGCCGTGCAGGTCCGCCGGCCGGACCGGGTAGCTGCCGTCCGGCAGGGACCAGCCCTCCGACGCGCAGTACCGCCGGGCCGCCGCGTCCAGGTCGGCCGCGTCCGGCACGTCGATGTTGCCCTTGGCACCTTCGTTCATACCCGCCTCCAGCACAGACTTCGTACGACGCGACGCATTCCAGCACAAACCCGGACCCCCCGCCCGCCGGGCGACACACCGTCGCCCGGAATACCCCCCCGCACCCCCGTGTTTGTGCCTCACGGAAGATCAGGCAGAGCGACGGAGGACACCCGCGTGGGACCGCAACGAGGATGGGCGCGACGGCTGGCGGGATACGCCTGGCGCCATCCGAAGGACGTCGTCCTGGCGCTGGGCGCCTCGCTGGGCGGGATGGCCGTGCTGGCCGTGGTCCCGCTGATCACCAAGGTGATCATCGACGACGTGATCGGCGACCACACCCGGGACATGGCCCCCTGGGCCGGCGCCCTGGTCGGCGCCGCCGTGCTGATCTACGTCCTCACCTACGTCCGCCGCTACTACGGCGGCCGGCTCGCCCTGGACGTCCAGTACGACCTGCGCACCGGGATGTACGACACGATCACCCGGCTCGACGGCCGCCGCCAGGACGAGCTGTCCACCGGGCAGGTCGTCGGCCGGGCCACCAGCGACCTCCAGCTCATCCAGGGCCTGCTGTTCATGCTCCCGATGACCATCGGGAACGTCCTGCTCTTCCTGATCTCGCTCGGCATCATGGCCTGGCTGTCGCTCCCGCTGACCCTGGTCGCGCTGGCCGTCGCCCCCGCCCTCGGCTGGATCGCCAGCCGCAGCCGGACCCGGCTGCACCCCGCCACCTGGTACGCCCAGGCCCAGGCCGCCGCCGTCGCGGGCGTGGTCGACGGCGCGGTGAGCGGCGTACGCGTGGTGAAGGGGTTCGGGCAGGAGGAGCAGGAGACCGGGAAGCTGCGCGAGGTCGGCCGCAGGCTGTTCGCGGGGCGGCTGCGCACCATCCGGCTGAACAGCAGGTACACCCCCACCCTCCAGGCCGTCCCCGCGCTCGGCCAGGTCGCGATGCTGGCCCTCGGCGGCTGGCTCGCGGTGCGCGGGCACATCACGCTGGGCACCTTCGTCGCCTTCTCCACCTACCTCGCCCAGCTCGTCGGCCCGGTCCGGATGCTCGCCGTGGTCCTCACCGTCGGCCAGCAGGCCCGCGCGGGCACCGAACGCGTCCTGGAGCTGATCGACACCGAGCCGGTACTGAAGGACGGCACCAAGACCCTCCCCGCCGACGCCCCCGCCTCCGTCGAGTTCGACGACGTCTCCTTCGGCTACGACCCCGGGCGCCCGGTGCTCGACGGGCTCAGCCTGGAGATCCGCCCCGGCGAGACCCTCGCCGTCGTCGGCTCCTCCGGCTCCGGCAAGTCCACCCTCTCCCTGCTGCTGCCGCGCTTCTACGACGTCACCCACGGCGCCGTCCTGGTCGGCGGCCACGACGTGCGCGAGCTGACGCTCGACTCGCTGCGCGCCGCGATCGGCCTGGTCCCGGAGGACTCCTTCCTGTTCTCCGCCACCGTCCGCGAGAACATCGCCTACGGCCGCCCCGACGCCACCCAGGACGAGATCGAGGCCGCCGCCCGCGCCGCCCAGGCCGACCGGTTCGTCAGCGAGCTGCCCGAGGGGTACGACACCAAGGTCGGCGAGCACGGCCTGACCCTCTCCGGCGGCCAGCGCCAGCGCCTCGCGCTCGCCCGCGCCCTGCTCACCGACCCCCGCCTGCTGGTGCTGGACGACGCCACCTCGGCCGTGGACGTACGGGTCGAGCACGAGATCCACGAGGCGCTCGCTCACGTCATGGCGGGCCGCACCACCCTGCTGATCGCCCACCGCCGCTCCACCCTCAGCCTCGCCGACCGCATCGCCGTGCTGGACGGCGGCCGCCTGGTCGACCTCGGCACCGACGAGGAACTCCAGGAGCGCTGTCCGCTCTACCGCAGGCTGCTCACCGACCCCGACGAGCTGGGCGCACCCTCGCCGGGCCACGCCCGCCCGGCCGAGCGGACCGAGGACACCTCCGTACGCGAGGAGCTGGACGCCGAGTTCGACGCCGAGCGCGGGGTCACCCCCCGGCTGTGGACCGGCGACCGCACCCCCAGGGAACAGACACTCTCCAGCACCCCGGCCACCCCCGAGCTGCTCGCCCAGGTCGAGGCGCTGCCCCCGGCCACCGACACCCCGGACGTGGACGAGGCCCGCGCGGTCCGTGCCGAGGACTCCTACGGGCTGCGCCGCCTGCTGCACGGCTTCGGGCGCCCCCTGCTGGTCAGTCTGCTGCTGGTCGCCGTCGACGCCGGCTCCGGCCTGCTGCTGCCGGTGCTGATCCGGCACGGCATCGACGAGGGCGTGACCCGTACCGCCCTCGGCGCGGTCTGGGCGGCCTCCCTGCTCGGCCTGCTCACCGTGCTGGTGCAGTGGACCGCGCAGTACGGCGAGACCCGGATGACCGGCCGCACCGGCGAGCGGGTGCTGTACGCGCTGCGGCTGAAGATCTTCACGCAGCTCCAGCGGCTCGGCCTGGACTACTACGAGCGCGAGCTGACCGGCCGGATCATGACCCGGATGACTACGGACGTGGACGCGCTGTCCACGTTCCTCCAGACCGGCCTGGTCACCGCGTTCGTCTCGGTCGTCACCTTCTTCGGCATCATGGGCGCCCTGCTGGTGCTCGACATCCAGTTGGCGCTCGTCGTGTTCGCCACGCTGCCCCCGCTGATCCTCGCCACCTTCTTCTTCCGCCGGGCCAGCGTGAAGGCGTACGAGCTGGCGCGGGAGCGGGTGTCGGTGGTCAACGCCGACCTCCAGGAGTCGGTGGCGGGCCTCCGGATCGTGCAGGCGTTCCGCCGCGAGCGGGACGGTGGGCGCCGGTTCGCCGAGCGCAGCGACTCCTACCGGCAGGCCCGTATCCGGGGCCAGTGGCTGATTTCCATCTACTTCCCGTTCGTGCAGTTGCTGTCCTCGGTCGCGGCCGCCGCCGTGCTGATCTCGGGCGCCGGGCGGGTGGAGGCGGCCACGCTGACCACGGGCGCGCTGGTCGCCTACCTGCTCTACATCGACCTGTTCTTCGCCCCGGTGCAGCAGTTGTCCCAGGTCTTCGACGGCTACCAGCAGGCCACGGTGTCGCTGGGCCGCATCCAGGAGCTGCTGCGCGAACCCGCCTCCACCGGGGCCGCCGACGCCCCGCTGGAGGTGCTCTCGCTGCGCGGCGACATCGCCTTCGAGGACGTGTCCTTCGCGTACGGCGACGAGGAGGAGGCGCTCACCGGCATCGACCTGACCATCCCGGCCGGACAGACCGTGGCGTTCGTCGGCGAGACCGGCGCGGGCAAGTCGACCCTGGTCAAGCTGGTGGCGCGGTTCTACGACCCGACCTCGGGCCGGGTCACCGCCGACGGCACCGATCTGCGCGCCCTCGACCTCACCTCGTACCGGCACCGGCTCGGGGTGGTGCCGCAGGAGGCGTACCTGTTCCCCGGCACGGTCCGCGACGCCATCGCCTACGGGCGGCCCGACGCCACCGACGCCGAGGTGGAGGCGGCCGCGCGGGCGGTCGGCGCGCACGAGATGATCGCCACCCTCGACGGCGGCTATCTGCACGAGGTCGCCGAGCGCGGCCGCAACCTCTCGGCCGGCCAGCGCCAGCTCATCGCGCTCGCCCGCGCCGAGCTGGTCGACCCCGACGTGCTGCTGCTGGACGAGGCGACGGCCGCGCTGGACCTGGCCACCGAGGCGCAGGTCAACCACGCCACCGACCGGCTCGCGGGCCGCCGTACCACCCTGGTGGTGGCCCACCGGCTGACCACGGCCGCCCGCGCCGACCGGGTCGTGGTGATGGAGCACGGCCGGGTCGTGGAGGACGGCCACCACACCGAACTCCTCGCCCGCGACGGCCGGTACGCCGACATGTGGCGGACCTTCATCGGCCAGTCGGAGCCGGAGGAGCCGGTCGGCGTCATCTCCTGAGCGACGCGTTTCCCTGACGGCCGCGCAACCATCCGGCATACCTGACGCGTCCGTACACCAGTACGTAGATCGCAAAAGTGTGCCCATGGGGCGGGGAGGGGCGACCGGTGAACGGTGGGGCGATACGGCGGTTGGCGGCACTCGGCGCGACCGCGCTGTCCCTGTCCGGGGTGTTCGCCCTCGCGGCCCCCGCCACCGCCGAGGCGGCGACCGGCGGGCGGTGCGCGGGACGCGAGGTGCGTGCCCTGCCCTTCCCGACCGGCACCGTCCACCTCTACCGGAGCAACGGCTACGTGTGCGCCACCACCGTCGCCAAGAAGCCCGGCTCCGGCGTCCTCCTGGTCAGCGTGCAGGCGCGCGGCAACCGGCCGGTGACCGACCGGGGCCGCTACAAGCACCACGCCGGACCGGTGACCGTCCACGCCGGGCACCGGTGCGTCAAGGTGCACGGGGCGGCCGGCCGGGGCTCCGTCAGCTCCGGCTGGATTCTGTGCTGATCGCGCCACGCGACCAACCCCCTCTGGTGTGAAGACAGTTGCTCGGATAGCTTCCGGCGGACATCTGTCTCACAGGGGAGAGTGCGCATGCGCAAGGCGCTGAGATGGCTGCTGGCGCTCACGGTGCTCATCGGCACACTGGGCACGGCGGGCACAGCGGGGGCGGCCACCACCGCACCGCCGGCACCCACGGACATCAAGGACCGGCTGCTGGCGATACCCGGCATCAGCCTGGTGGAGGAGAAGCCGTACACCGGCTACCGCTACTTCGTCCTGAACTTCACCCAGCCGGTCGACCACCGGCACCCGGACCGGGGCACCTTCCAGCAGCGCATCACCGTGCTGCACAAGGACGTGAGCCGCCCGACCGTCTTCTACACCGGCGGCTACAACGTCTCCACCACGCCGTCGCGCCGAGAGCCCACCCAGATCGTGGACGGCAACCAGGTCTCGCTGGAGTACCGCTTCTTCACCCCGTCCCGCCCCGCCCCGGCCGACTGGCCCAAGCTGGACATCTGGCAGGCCGCGAGCGACCAGCACCGCGTCTACGAGGCGCTGAAGCCGCTGTACTCCGCCAACTGGCTGGCCACCGGCGGCTCCAAGGGCGGCATGACGGCCACCTACTACGAGCGCTTCTACCCCCGCGACATGGACGGCGTCGTCGCCTACGTCGCCCCCAACGACGTGGTCAACGACGAGGACTCGGCCTACGACCGCTTCTTCGAGCACGTCGGCACCAAGGAGTGCCGCGACAGGCTGAACGCCGTCCAGCGCGAGGCCCTGGTCCGCCGCGAGCCGCTGGAGCGGCGGTACGCGCAGTACGCCGCCGACAACGGCTACACCTTCACCACCATCGGCTCGCTGGACAAGGCGTACGAGGCCGTCGTCCTGGACTACGTGTGGGGCTTCTGGCAGTACAGCGGCCTCGCCGACTGCGACACGATCCCGTCCGGTGCGGCCACCGCGACCGACGACGCGATCTGGGACTCGGTCGACACCATCTCCGGCTTCTCCGCCTACACCGACCAGGGGCTGGAGCAGTACACGCCGTACTACTACCAGGCGGGCACCCAGCTCGGCGCGCCCACCATCCACTTCCCGCACATCGAGCGGAAGCTGATCCGCTACGGCTACCAGCCGCCGCGCAACTTCGTGCCCCGCTCCATCCCGATGCGCTTCCAGCGGGGCGCCATGCGGGACGTGGACTCCTGGGTCCGGCACGACGCCCGGCACATGCTCTTCGTGTACGGGCAGAACGACCCGTGGGGCTCGGAGCGGTTCCGCCCCGGCGCGGGCGCCCGTGACGCCTACGTGTTCACCGCGCCCGGCATGAACCACGGCGCGAACGTCGCCGGGCTCGTCGCCGACGAGCGGTCCTTCGCCACCGCCCGCATCCTCAAGTGGGCCGGCGTGGCGTCCCCGGCGGTCCAGGCCGACCCGTCGGCGGCGAAGCCGCTGGCCCGGTTCGACGGCCGGCTGGACGTACGGGACGTGGAGCGCGAGCCCGCGCTGCGCCCGTAGGGCAGGGGGGGAGGGGGCGCCGGTTCTCGTCCGGCGCCCCCTTCGCCGTTTACGGTCGCGCTGGGTGATGCCCCGTGAGTTCCCTTGACGGAAAGAAACTTCCCGGATATTGGTGACTTCCGAAAGTTTCCTTCAGCGGTTCTCTCCTTCGGAAGGGGCGCACGTGCACCACACCAGCACGGGAAGCACGGGAAACACCGCGGGGCCCTCCAGACGGTCCCTGTTCGCGAGCGCGGCCGGCCTCGGCGCCGCGCTCGCCGTCCCCGCCGCCTCCGGCAGGGCCCACGCCGCCGCCCCGGACGACGCGGCGCTGCGCGCGATCATCGCGCGGATGACGCTGGAGGAGAAGGTCGGCCAGCTCTTCGTCTCCCGGATCTACGGCCACTCCGCCACCGCCCCCGACCAGGCGGACATCGACGCCAACCTGACAGAACTCGGCGTCCGCACCGCCGACGAGCTGATCGAGCGGTACCGGGTCGGCGGCATCATCTACTTCACCTGGGCGCACAACACCCGCGACCCGCACCAGATCGCCGCCCTCTCGGGCGGCATCCAGCGCTCGTCGCTGTCCCGGCCGCGCGGGCTGCCCATGCTCATCGCCACCGACCAGGAGCACGGCGCCGTCTGCCGGATCGGCAAGCCCGCGACCCTGCTCCCCGGCGCCATGGCGCTGGCCGCCGGCCGCTCCCGCACCGACGTCCGCACCACCGGGCGCATCTCCGGCACCGAGCTGCGCGCGATGGGCGTCAACCAGGACTACGCGCCCGACGCCGACGTCAACGTCAACCCGGCCAACCCGGTCATCGGCGTACGGTCCTTCGGCGCCGACCCCGCCCTCGTCGGCGCCCTGGTGGCGGCCGAGGTGAAGGGGTACCAGGCGGCCGGAGTCGCGGCCACCGCCAAGCACTTCCCGGGCCACGGCGACACCGCCGTCGACAGCCACACCGGCTTCCCCGTCATCACGCACAGCCGGGAACTGTGGGACAAGCTGGACGCGGTGCCGTTCCGGGCCGCCGTCGCCGCGGGCATCGACTCCGTGATGACCGCGCACATCCAGTTCCCCGCGCTCGACCCCTCCGGCGACCCCGCCACCCTCTCCCACCCGATCGTCACCGGCATCCTGCGCGGCGAACTCGGCTACGACGGTGTGGTCATCACCGACTCCCTCGGCATGGAGGGCGTCCGCACCAAGTACGGCGACGACCGGGTGCCGGTGCTCGCGCTCAAGGCCGGGGTCGACCAGCTCCTCAACCCGCCCTCCATGGACGTGGCCTGGAACGCGGTGCTGGCCGCCGTCCGCAACGGCGAGCTGACCGAGGCCCGCGTGGAGGAATCGGTTCTCCGCATCCTGCGCATGAAGGCGAAGCTCGGCCTCTTCCGGCCCGCCCGCCCCTTCCACGGCGGTGTCGACCGGATCGTCGGCAGCAAGCAGCACCTGGCGGCCGCCGATCGCATCGCCGACCGCACCACCACCCTGCTGGTCAACGAGGGCCGGCTGCTCCCGCTGGACCGGCGCAGGCAGCCGAAGGTCCTGGTCGTCGGCGCCGACCCGGCCTCCCCGTCCGGCACCACCGGCCCGCCCACCGGCGTACTGGCCGCCGCGCTGACCGAACTCGGCTTCAAGGCAACAGCGTTGTCCACCGGCACCGCACCCACGGCGGACAGCATCGCCAAGGCGGTCAAGGCCGCTCAGGACGCCGACGCGGTGATCGTGGCCACGTACAACGTGACCGCGGGCAGCTCCCAGCGCACCCTGGCCCGACGGCTGCTGGCCACCGGCCGCCCGGTGATCGCGCTGGCGATCCGCAACCCGTACGACGTCGCCCAGCTCACCGAGGTCAAGGCGCACCTGGCCGCCTACTCCTGGACCGACGTCGAACTCCGGGCCGCCGCACGGGTGATCGCGGGCCGGGTGAAGCCGCGCGGCAAGCTCCCGGTGCCCATCGCGCGGGCGGACGACCCGGCCAAGGAGCTGTATCCCCTCGGCCATGGCCTGAGCTACTAGGGGCCCGCGAAAAAAATCTTCCACGGGCGTGCAACCCTTCGCCGCCACCCGGTGTCGTACTACGCGTCGGGGCTTCGGGGGGGATTCCGTGGGGGGATTGCGAAGCTCCGGCACGTAGGGGGAAAGCCGAGGGGGCGTCCCCGGTCACATCGACCGGGGACGCCCCCTCGAAACTTCTCAGGCGTCCAGCGCCGCCACTTCGGCCGCCGTCGGGTACGACTCCTGCGCCCCGCGCCGGGTCACCGCCGCCGCGCCGACCCGGGCCGCGTACGCCGCCGCCTCCGCCAACTCCCCGCCGGCGCCCAGCCGCCAGGCCAGCGCGGCCGTGAACGCGTCCCCGGCACCCGTGGTGTCCACCGCGGCCACCGTCACCGACGGCACCGCCCGCGCGCCCGAGGCGTCGCACACCAGCGCGCCCTTCGCGCCCAGCGTCACCACCACCGAGCGCGGACCGAGGGCCAGCAGACGCCGGGCCCAGTCGGCGGGATCGTCGCCGCTCTCCCCGTCACCGAGCAGCACCCGCGCCTCGTGCTCGTTGACCACCAACGGATCGCAGGCGGCCAGCACCTCGTCGGGCAGCGGGCGCGGCGGCGACGGGTTCAGCACGAAGCGGGTGCCCTCGGGCAGCGCCCGCACCACGGCCGCCACCGTCTCCAGCGGGATCTCCAACTGCGCCGACACCACCCGCGCCGCGCCCAGCACCCCGGCCGCCGCCCGTACGTCGTCCTCGGTGAGGCGGGCGTTGGCGCCGGGGGAGACCACGATGCTGTTGTCCCCGGACGGGTCGACGGTGATCAGCGCGACCCCGGTCGGCGCCCCGCCGGACAGCACGGCCGTCGTGTCCACCCCGGCCGAGCGGAGCGAGTCCAGCAGCAGATGGCCGTGACCGTCGTCGCCGACCCGTGCGAGCAGCGCCGTACGGGCGCCGAGGCGGGCGGCGGCGACCGCCTGGTTGGCGCCCTTGCCGCCCGGATGGACGGCCAGGTCACCGCCGAGCACCGTCTCCCCGGCACCCGGCCGCCGCTCCACCCCGACCACCAGATCGGCGTTGGCGGACCCCACGACCAGCAGGTCGTAGTCGTACATCAAGGCTCCCTTACGGATGTTGAGGCGCGGTCAGCCGGAGAAGCCGGCCACGTTCTCGCGGGTGACGACCTTCACCGGGACCTTCACCATGGGCGCGACCTTGCCGCCGTCCAGCGCCTTGAGGGCGTTGGTGACGGCGATCCGGCCGAGCTGGGTCGGCTGCTGAGCCACCGACGCGTACAGACTGCCGTTCTTGACGGCCTTCAGTCCGTCCGGGGTGCCGTCGAAGCCGACGACCTGCACCGACTTGCCCGCCTTCGCGCCGAGTGCCTTGATCGCGCCGAGAGCCATCTCGTCGTTGGCCGCGATGACGCCCTGCACGTCGGGGTGGGCCTGGAGCAGGTTGGACATCACGTCCAGACCCTTGGCCCGGTCGAAGTCGGCGGGCTGCTGGGCCAGCACCTTGATGCCGGGGAACTGCTTCAGTCCCTTGGCGAAGCCCTCGGCCCGCTCGCGCGCGGCGGAGGTGCCCGCCTGGCCCTGGAGGACGACGATCCGGCCCTTGCCGCCGAGCTTCTCCGCGACCGTCTTCGCGGCCAGCTCGCCGCCCGCCACGTTGTCGGAGGCGACCAGCGCGGCCACCTTCGCCTTGTTGACCCCGCGGTCCACGGCGATCACCGGGATGCCGGCCTTGCCCGCGGCCTTCACCGAGTTGCCGGCCGCGTCGGAGTCGACCGGGTTGACGATGACCGCGCCGTAGCCGGAGCTGGTGAAGTTCTGGAGCTGGTCCGCCTGCTGGGAGGCGTCGTCACGGGCGTCGGTGACGGTGAGGTCCACGCCCCGCTTCTTCGCCTCCGCCTGGGCGCCGTCCCGGATCTGCACGAAGAACGGGTTGTTCAGCGTCGACAGCGACAGGCCCAGCTTCGGGTTCGCGGGGGCCGAGCGGTCGTGCAGGAAGGAGGTCGCGCCGACGATCGCCACCGTCACCACGGCCGCGAGCCCGTAGGTCGCCGCCTGCTTGCCCCGGTTCCCGCCGCCGGTACCGGCCGCCACCGGGGTCGCCCCCGCCTTGCGGCGCACGGTGTCCAGCAGCACCGCCAGCGCGATCACGACACCGATCACGACCTGCTGCCAGAACGCGGAGACGGAGAGCAGGTTGAGGCCGTTGCGCAGCACCGCCAGGATCAGCGCGCCGATCAGGGTGCCCGACGCCTTGCCGGTGCCGCCCGCCAGCGAGGCACCGCCGATGACGACGGCCGCGATGGCGTCCAGCTCGTAGCCGTCGGCGGCCTGCGGCTGCGCCGAGGACAGCCGGGAGGCCAGCACCACACCGGCCACGGCCGCGAACACCCCGGACAGCGCGTACACGGCGAGCTTCTGCCGTTTCACCCGGAGACCGGAGAGCCGCGCGGCCTCCTCGTTGCCGCCGATCGCGTACATCGACCGGCCGATGTAGGTCCGCCCCAGCACGAACGCCGCGAGCAGCCCCATCACCACCATGACCAGCACCGGCACCGGCAGCCAGTTGCCGAGGGTGTCCCCGAGGTGCGAGACGGAGTCGGGGAACGGGATCGGCACGCCCCCGGAGATCACCAGCGACAGACCGCGCGCCACCGACAGCATGGCCAGCGTGGCGATGAACGGCGGCAGCTTCCCGTACGCCGTCAGGAAGCCGTTGACCAGGCCGGCCGCGATGCCCGTGGCGAGCGCGAGGACCACCGCGAGGGCGACCGGTACGCCGTGCGAGGTGGCGCTCCAGGCCAGCACGGTCGCCGACAGCGCGGCCACCGAGCCCACCGACAGGTCGATGCCCGCCGAGACGATCACGAAGGTCACACCGAAGGCGAGGATGGCCGTCACGGCGGCCTGCACACCGATGTTGAGCAGGTTGTCGGTGGTGAGGAAGTCCCCGGAGAGCACCGACAGGGCTATGACGAGGACGATCAGCGCGGTCAGCGCGCCGTTGTCGAGCAGCAGTCGGCCGAAGCCGCCCGCCGCGGAACTGCCGGAGTCCGCCCGGCTCTTGAGGGTGTCAGTGGCCACCGGGGGCCTCCGTTTCGGTACTGGGGTCGGTCGTGGGGGTGCCCACGGCGAGGGACATGACGGCGTCCTGGGTGGCCTCGGCGGCCTCGAGTTCGCCCGCGATCCGGCCCTGGGCCATCACCAGCACCCGGTCGCTCATGCCGAGCACCTCGGGCAGGTCGCTGGAGATCATCAGGACGGCCGCGCCGGCCGCGGTGAGTTCGTTGACGAGCTGGTAGATCTCGACCTTGGCGCCGACGTCGATGCCGCGCGTCGGCTCGTCGAGGATCAGCACCTCGGCGTCGGCCAGCAGCCACTTGCCGATGACGACCTTCTGCTGGTTGCCGCCGGACAGGGTGCGCGCGTGCTGGCCGAGGCCCGCCATCCGCACGTTCAGCCGCTCGGCGATCCGCCCGGCGGCCTCGTACTGGCCCTTGCGGTCCACCAGCCCGGCCCGGCTGGCCGAACGCAGGGTCACCAGGCCCAGGTTCTCCGCCACGGAGGCGTCCAGCACCAGGCCCTGGCCCTTGCGGTCCTCGGGCACCAGACCGATCCCGGCGGTCAGCGCCGCGTCCACGTCGTGCCGGCGCAGCGCGGTGCCGCGCACCTTCACCGAGCCCGCGTCGTACGGGTCGGCGCCGAACACCGCCCGCGCCACCTCGGTACGGCCCGCGCCGACCAGCCCGGCGATGCCGACGACCTCACCGGCACGCACCTCGAAGCTCACGTCGTGGAAGACCCCGTTCCGGGTCAGCCCCTCGACGGCGAGCAACGGCTCGCCCCGCTCGGGGCGTTCCCGCGGGTACTGCTGCTCGATGGAGCGGCCCACCATCAGCCGGACGAGTTCGTCCTCGGGCGTGGACGCCGGGACCTGGCCGACGCTGCGGCCGTCCCGGATCACGGTGACCCGGTCGCCGAGCGCGGCGATCTCGTCCAGGTGGTGGGTGATGAACACGATGCCGACGCCGTCCGTGCGCAGCGAGCGCACCAGCGCGAACAGCCGGCCGACCTCCTCGGAGGTGAGCACCGCGGTCGGCTCGTCCATGATCAGCACGCGGGCGTCCAGGCTGAGCGCCTTGGCGATCTCCACCATCTGGAGCCGGGCGATGCCCAGTTCACGCACCCGGGTACGCGGGGAGACGTCCAGCCCGACCCGCTTCAGCAGGACCTCGGCGTCCGCCTCCATCCGCCCCCGGTCCACCATGCCGAACCGGCGCGGCTGGCGGCCCAGGAAGATGTTCTCGGCCACCGTCAGATCCGGGACCAGGTTGAACTCCTGGTAGATGGTGGCGATCCCGAGCGCCTCCGCGTCCCGGGCGCTGCGCACCCGGACCTCGGTGCCGTCGACCAGGATGCGCCCGGAGTCGGGCGGGCAGGCGCCGGAGAGGGTCTTGATCAGGGTGGACTTGCCCGCGCCGTTCTCGCCGAGCAGGACATGGACCTCGCCCCGGCGCAGGCCGAAGTCGACGCCGTCCAGCGCGACCACACCGGGGAATGCCTTGCGGATGCCCTCGACGCGCAGCAGTTCGTCGGGATCGCTCACGGTGTGCTCCTCTGCACGGGGGTGCTCCTTCGCATGGGGGACGTGGGAGGAATGAGTACGGGCGCCGGTGCCCCGCACGAGCGGCGCACCACCAGCCGGGCGTCGAGGGTGACGGACTCCGCGGTCCGCCCCTCGATCCGGTCGACCAGGGCACGCACGGCGGCCCGGCCCAGGTCGCCGGTGGGCTGGGCGATGGCGGTGATCGGCGGGTCGGTGTGCACGAACCACGGGATGTCGTCGAACACCGCCAGCGCGATGTCGTCCGGCACCCGCAGCCCGCGCGCCCGGATCGCGTCGAGCGCGCCCAGCGCCATCAGGTTGTCGGCGGCGAACACCGCGTGGGGCGGTTCGGGCAGGTCGAGGAAGCCCTCGGTGACCCGCCGCCCGCTGGCCGCCTGGAAGTCGCCGTGGCCGATCAGGTCGTCGGTGAGCGGCAGCCCGTACGCGGCCAGCGCGTCCCGGAAGGCGGCCACCCGCTCGCTGCCGGTCGTGGTGCCGGCCGGGCCCGCGATGATGGCGAGCCGCCGGTGCCCGAGCAGGTGCAGATGCGCCACCAGGTCCCGTACCGCCCGCCGTCCGTCGGCCCGGACCACCGGGACCTCGGCGCCCGGGATCCAGCGGTCCACGAAGACCACCGGGGTGCCCGCGCGGGACGCGTCCAGCAGCAGCGGGGAGTCGCCGGGGGCCGGGGAGACCAGCAGACCGTCGATCCGGCGGTCCAGCAGGGTGCGGACGTGATGGTCCTGGAGATCGGGGCGCTCGTCGGCGTTGCCGATGATCACGCTGTACCCGAGGGCGCGGGCCGCCTCCTCCACCGAGCGGGCCAGCTCGGTGAAGTACGGGTTGAGCACATCGCCGATCACCAGACCGAGGGCGTGGGTCTGGTCGGTGCGCAGGGAGCGGGCCACGGCGTTGGGCCGGTAGCCCAGCGCGGCCACGGCGGCCAGCACACGGGAGCGCGCCTCGGCGCTCACCGAGGGATGAGCGTTCAGCACGCGCGAGACCGTGGCGACGGAGACACCCGCCGCGGCGGCGACGTCCTTGATGCTCGCCATCGACGGCTCCACCTCCTTGTGGAATCGTTTACAACGACGTGTCCGGAGGATTGGAATCGATTACACGGCCTCCGGACAAGCCCCTCCCCGGTGGCTGAAATCAGATCGTGATGAACCCTGCTCAGATGAGCGCGACCGGTACGCGGTTCACTGTCCGCCCCCGCCGGTACCGTCGCCCCATGGCGCGACAGACGGGGAACACCACGGGCGAACGGCAGTTGGCCGAGTTGGAGGGTGTGCTGGAACGCATCACCTACGCCGACGAGGAGACCGGCTACACCGTCGCACGCGTCGACACCGGCCGGGGCGGCGGCGACCTGCTCACCGTGGTCGGCGCGCTGCTAGGCGCCCAGGTGGGGGAGTCGCTGCGGATGCGCGGCCGCTGGGGCTCCCACCCGCAGTACGGCAAGCAGTTCACCTGCGAGAACTACACGACCGTCCTGCCCGCCACGGTCCAGGGCATCCGCCGCTACCTCGGCTCCGGCCTGGTCAAGGGCATCGGCCCGGTCTTCGCCGACCGCATCACCCGGCACTTCGGCCTGGACACCCTGAAGATCATCGAGGAGGAGCCGAAGCGTCTGATCGAGGTCCCCGGCCTCGGCCCCAAGCGCACCGCGCGCATCGCCGACGCCTGGGAGGAGCAGAAGGCGATCAAGGAGGTGATGCTCTTCCTCCAGACCGTGGAGGTCTCCACCTCCATCGCCGTGCGCATCTACAAGAAGTACGGCGACGCCTCCATCTCCGTGGTCAAGAACCAGCCGTACCGGCTCGCCGCCGACGTCTGGGGCATCGGCTTCCTCACCGCCGACAGGATCGCCCAGTCCGTCGGCATCCCCCACGACAGCCCCGAACGCGTCAAGGCCGGCCTCCAGTACGCCCTCTCGCAGTCCACCGACCAGGGCCACTGCTACCTGCCCGAGGAACGCCTCATCGCGGACGCGGTCAAGCTCCTCCAGGTCGACACCGGCCTGGTCATCGAGTGCCTGGCCGAGCTGGCCGCCCCCGGCGAGGAGGGCGAGGAGCCCGGCGTCGTACGGGAGAAGGTGCCCGGACCGGACGGCGGGGAGCCGGTCACCGCCGTGTACCTCGTCCCCTTCCACCGGGCCGAACTCTCCCTCGCCGCCCAGGTGTCGCGGCTGCTGCGCACCGGCGAGGACCGGATGCCCGCCTTCCGGGACGTGAACTGGGACAAGGCGCTCGGCTGGCTGAAGGGCCGTACCGGCACCGACCTCGCGCCCGAGCAGGAGGCCGCCGTCCGGCTCGCGCTCACCGAGAAGGTCGCCGTCCTGACCGGTGGCCCCGGCTGCGGCAAGTCCTTCACCGTCCGCTCGGTCGTCGAACTCGCCCGCGCCCGGCGGGCCAAGGTGGTGCTCGCCGCGCCCACCGGACGCGCCGCCAAGCGGCTGGCCGAGCTGACCGGCGCCGAGGCGTCCACCGTGCACCGGCTGCTGGAGCTGAAGCCCGGCGGGGACGCCGCCTACGACCGCGACCGCCCGCTGGACGCCGACCTCGTGGTGGTGGACGAGGCGTCCATGCTGGACCTGCTGCTCGCCAACAAGCTGGTCAAGGCCGTACCGCCCGGCGCCCATCTGCTCTTCGTCGGCGACGTGGACCAGTTGCCCAGCGTCGGCGCCGGGGAGGTGCTGCGCGATCTGCTGGCCGAGGGGAGCCCGGTGCCCGCCGTCCGGCTCACCCGCGTCTTCCGCCAGGCCCAGCGGTCCGGCGTGGTCACCAACGCGCACCGCATCAACGCGGGCCAACACCCGCTCACCGAGGGACTGGACGACTTCTTCCTCTTCGTCGAGGACGACACCGAGGAGGCCGGCCGGCTCACCGTGGACGTGGCCGCCCGCCGCATCCCGGCCCGCTTCGGCCTCGACCCGCGCCGGGACGTCCAGGTCCTCGCGCCGATGCACCGCGGCCCGGCGGGCGCCGGCGCCCTCAACGCCCTCCTCCAGCAGGCCGTCACCCCCGGCCGCCCCGAGGTGCCGGAGAAGCGGTTCGGCGGCCGGGTCTTCCGGGTCGGCGACAAGGTCACCCAGATCCGCAACAACTACGACAAGGGCGCGAACGGCGTCTTCAACGGCACCGTGGGCGTGGTGACCTCACTCGACCCGGTCGAGCAGCGCCTGACGGTGCGCACCGACGAGGACGAGGAGGTGGGGTACGAATTCGACGAACTGGACGAACTGGCCCATGCCTACGCCGTGACCATTCACCGCTCCCAGGGGAGTGAATACCCGGCCGTGGTGATCCCGGTCACCACCGGTGCCTGGATGATGCTCCAGCGGAACCTGCTCTACACGGCGGTCACCCGCGCCAAGAAGCTGGTGGTGCTGGTGGGTTCGCGCAAGGCGATCGGGCAGGCCGTACGCACGGTGTCGGCAGGCCGGCGGTGCACGGCGCTCGACTTCAGGCTCGCCGGTTCCGGACGCGTCGGCGAAAATGATCGATCAAATGAGTCACGAAGGTCACAGAGCCTTTCCGGATGCCCCGCCCAGGGGGCAGGATGAGCAGGTTGACGGCACTGAGTGCCGCCAGTGGGCCAAGTGGCGACCCCGAGTGCACTCTCCTGAGCCAAATGGGGGATGGTAGAGACAGTCAGGGCACCTCGAAGATGAGGCACTAAGTCGGTGAGGGAAGACGTGAGCGAGCACACCAAGAACGACGCGGTAGTACTGCGGGTCGGCGACGGCGAGTACACCTATCCGGTGGTCGACAGCACCGTCGGTGACAAGGGCTTCGACATCGGGAAGCTCCGCGCCCAGACCGGTCTGGTGACCCTGGACAGCGGCTACGGCAACACGGCCGCGTACAAATCCGCCGTCACCTACCTCGACGGCGAGGCGGGCATCCTCCGCTACCGCGGCTACCCGATCGAGCAGCTCGCCGAGCGCTCCACCTTCCTCGAGGTGGCGTACCTCCTGATCAACGGTGAGCTGCCGACCGTCGACGAGCTGGCCAAGTTCAAGAACGACATCACGCGGCACACCCTGCTGCACGAGGACGTCAAGAACTTCTACCGGGGCTTCCCGCGCGACGCCCACCCGATGGCCATGCTGTCCTCGGTCGTCTCGGCGCTGTCCACCTTCTACCAGGACAGCCACAACCCGTTCGACGAGAAGCAGCGCGACCTCTCCACGATCCGGCTGCTGGCCAAGCTCCCGACGATCGCGGCGTACGCCTACAAGAAGTCGATCGGCCACCCGTTCGTCTACCCGCGCAACGACCTCGGCTACGTCGAGAACTTCCTGCGCATGACGTTCTCGGTGCCGGCCCAGGAGTACGACCTCGACCCGGTCGTCGTCTCCGCGCTGGACAAGCTGCTGATCCTGCACGCGGACCACGAGCAGAACTGCTCGACCTCCACGGTCCGTCTGGTCGGCTCCTCGCAGGCCAACATGTTCGCCTCGATCTCCGCCGGCATCAACGCGCTGTGGGGCCCGCTGCACGGCGGCGCCAACCAGTCGGTGCTGGAGATGCTGGAGAACATCCAGGCCAACGGCGGCGACGTCGACTCCTTCATCCGCAAGGTGAAGAACAAGGAGGACGGCGTCCGCCTGATGGGCTTCGGCCACCGGGTGTACAAGTCCTTCGACCCGCGCGCCAAGATCATCAAGGCCGCCGCGCACGACGTCCTCTCCGCGCTCGGCAAGTCCGACGAGCTGCTGGACATCGCGCTCAAGCTGGAGGAGCACGCGCTCTCCGACGACTACTTCGTCTCGCGCAACCTCTACCCCAACGTGGACTTCTACACCGGTCTGATCTACCGGGCCATGGGCTTCCCGACCGAGATGTTCACGGTCCTGTTCGCCCTCGGCCGGCTGCCGGGCTGGATCGCCCAGTGGACCGAGATGATCAAGGAGCCGGGTTCCCGCATCGGCCGCCCGCGCCAGATCTACACGGGCGTCGTCGAGCGCGACTTCGTGCCGGTCGAGCAGCGCTGAGCACGTAGAAAAGCGGAAGGCGCCCTGGCGTCGGTCCCCCCACGGGCCGACGTCCAGGGCGCCTTCCCATGCCCCGGTGCGGATTCCCCCCACGGGATCCGGGCCGGGCGCTCGGAGAGACAGCGCCTGAATTCGCTGTCCGAGCAGGACGGGCGTACCCGCCGTGCTCCAGTGACGTGAAACGGTTGCGGTCTGCCGGGACAGCGCACGCTGGGAGGGCCGCTCAAAGCTTCCCGGTGTACGTGCCCCGGCAACGCATCTCCGGAGAAGTCCCCCAAGACATCTCCAGATGCCAGCCGGCGCCCCCCAAGACGCTGGACTGACACCGCCAACTTAGACCTTCGAACCCCTTCGATGGTTACGTTCGCGTCACTGTGATCTGCGTCTCTTGCATACGTCCCATAGGTGCGCAAGAGCCCCGATACGGCGATCGGGACCCAAGCGTAAGGAAGATGCGCGAGCCTTGTGAAGAGCTTATGTGAGGTGCGCGCCGGACTCTAGAGGGACTCTTACTTCTCCTCGGGGGACTTCTTCCGGCCATCCCCGGCACTTCATGGCCCGCCTCAGTGGAACCGGCGCAGCCGCAGGCTGTTGGTCACCACGAACACCGAGGAGAAGGCCATCGCCGCCCCCGCGATCATCGGGTTCAGCAGCCCCGCCGCGGCCAGTGGCAACGCGGCGACGTTGTAGCCGAAGGCCCACACCAGATTGCCCTTGATGGTGGCGAGGGTGCGCCGGGAGAGCCGGATGGCGTCGGCGGCCACCCGCAGGTCGCCCCGGACCAGGGTGAGGTCCCCGGCCTCGATCGCCGCGTCGGTGCCGGTGCCCATGGCGAGACCGAGGTCGGCGGTGGCGAGCGCGGCCGCGTCGTTCACCCCGTCCCCGACCATGGCGACGGTCCGCCCCTCGCGCCGCAGCTTCCGGACCACGTCCACCTTGTCCTCGGGCAGCACCTCGGCGATGACCTCGTCGATGCCGACCTCGCGCGCGACCGCCTCGGCGACCGTGCGGTTGTCCCCGGTGAGCAGCACCGGGGTCAGACCCAGCGCGCGCAGTTCGCGTACCGCCTCGGCGCTGGTCTTCTTCACCGCGTCCGCGACGGCGAGCACCGCGCGCGGTTTCCCGTCCCAGCCCGCCACGACGGCCGTACGGCCCTCCTGTTCGGCCCTGGAGCGGGCGGCGGCCAGTTCCCCGGGCAGGTCGTCCCAGAGCCGTCCGGCGGCCACCTCGTGGCCGTCCACGCGGCCGCGTACGCCACGGCCGGGAACGTTCTCGAAGTGCTCGGCCGGGGGCAGCGTGCCGACCCGCTCCTCGGCGCCCTCGGCGACGGCGCGGGCGACGGGGTGCTCGGAGGCGTGCTCCAGGGCGCCGACGAGCCGCAGCACCTGCTTCTCGTCCTCGCCGGGAGCGGTGTACACCTCCTGGAGCGTCATCCGCCCGGTGGTGACGGTGCCGGTCTTGTCGAGGACGACGGTGTCGACGCGGCGGGTGGACTCCAGCACCTCGGGGCCCTTGATGAGGATGCCGAGCTGCGCGCCCCGCCCGGTGCCGACCATCAGCGCGGTCGGGGTGGCGAGGCCCAGGGCGCAGGGGCAGGCGATGATCAGCACGGCGACGGCGGCGGTGAACGCGGCGACCGTGTCCCCGGTGACGCCGAGCCAGACGCCGAAGGTACCCAGCGCGATCAGGATGACGACGGGCACGAACACGGCGGAGATCCGGTCGGCCAGCCGCTGCACCTCGGCCTTGCCGTTCTGCGCGTCCTCCACCAGCCGGGCCATCCGGGCGAGCTGGGTGTCCCCGCCGACCCGGGTCGCCTCGACCAGCAGCCGCCCGCCCGCGTTGACGGTGGCGCCGGTGACCCGGTCGCCGGGGGAGACATCGACGGGTACCGACTCGCCGGTCAGCATGGAGGCGTCGACGGCGGAGACGCCCTCGAGCACCGTGCCGTCGGTGGCGATCTTCTCGCCGGGCCGGACCACGAACCGGTCGCCCACCGCGAGCGAGCCCACCGGCACCCGCGTCTCCCGCCCGTCCCGCAGCACGGTCACGTCCTTGGCGCCCAGCTCCATCAGCGCCCGCAGCGCGGCACCGGCCCGGCGCTTGGAGCGGGCCTCCAGATAGCGGCCGAGCAGGATCAGCGCGACCACCCCGGCGGCGACCTCCAGATAGATGACGGAGGTGCCCTCGGAGCGGGAGACGGTGAACGAGAAGGCGTGCCGCATGCCGGGCATGCCCGCGTGGCCGAAGAACAGGGCCCACAGCGACCAGCCGAACGCGGCCAGCGTGCCGACCGAGACCAGGGTGTCCATGGTGGCCGCGCCGTGCCGCAGGTTGGTCCAGGCGGCGCGGTGGAAGGGCCACCCGCCCCAGACGACCACGGGCGCGGCGAGGGTGAGCGAGAGCCACTGCCAGTTGTCGAACTGGAGCGGCGGGACCATGGCCATCAGGATGACGGGCACGGCGAGCAGGGCGGAGACGAGCAGCCGCTGCCGGAGCGCGGACAGCTCGGGGTCACGCGCGGCGGGCCCGGCGGATTCGCCTGCGTCGTCGGCCGGTTCCGGCTCCGGGGGCGGGGGCTCCTCGGCGGTGTACCCGGTCTTCTCGACGACCGTGATCAGGTCCGCGACGCGGACGCCGTCGCCGAAGCTGACCTTCGCCTTCTCCGTCGCGTAGTTCACGGTGGCGCTCACGCCGTCCATGCGGTTGAGCTTCTTCTCCACCCGCGCGGCACAGGAGGCGCAGGTCATGCCGCCGATGAGCAGCTCGACCCGGTTGCCGTCCGCCGTGGGCGCCGTACGCCCTGTCTCTGCGGTGGTACTGGTCATGCCCGGACTCCAGACATCGGACCGGACCTTACGGAATCCAGTATGAGCTGGTCGGTACGGCCCGGTCGGGGAAGGGTTGCGCGGTCCGCGCGCGTAACCGCGCGGACCTGCGGGGTGGTGCTCAGGCCCGCCCGGTCAGCTCGAAGCCGGCCTCGTCGACGGCGGCACGCACGGCCTCGTCGTCGAGCGGGGCGGCCGAGACGACGGTGACCTCGCCGGTGGAGGCGACGGCCTTCACCGAGCTGACGCCGGGGAGCTCGGAGATCTCGCCGGAGACGGAGCCCTCGCAGTGGCCGCAGCTCATGCCGCTCACCTGGTAGACGGCGGTGACGGAGCCGGGGGTGTCGGTCTGGGCGCTCATGTCGTTCTCCTCGTCAAACACGTGGTCGGGGGCAGGTGGTGACACCTGATGCCCATGGGGTCCTCGGGGGAACCCCCACTCTTCGAACACTATACCCCTAGGGGGTATTCCCCAAGGGGGTGCCGAGGTGGGGGTGAATTCACCAGCACCCTATGTATACGCCCGCTTTGTCGCAGTACGGCGAACGCCCGCACGCCGTCCCCTGGGGGAGGCGTACGGGCGTTCCTGGTCGGGTGGCGCGGGGGTCAGCCGTCTCTGCGGCCCCGGTTGCCGGGCCGGGAGGCGACCCAGGCGCGCACGGTGTCGGCGTACCAGTAGGGCTTGCCGCCCTCCACGAGGTCGGGCGGTGGCAGCAGGCCGTGTTTCCGGTAGGACCGAACGGTGTCCGGCTGCACCCGGATGTGTGCCGCGATCTCCTTGTAGGACCAGAGCCTGCGGTCGGTCATGCGTCGCACCTCCTGCGCGCGCCGCGGCGGCGGCCGGGGGACGGCCGTCGAGGGAGCCCGGCGCTGTGCTGGTGATCACCAAGCCTGTGCCCGGTCAACGACGCAGAGTGACCGTGAGCAAGCGGCTGTGGGACGGGTGTGACCGACAACCCGCGTACGCGCGACATATGTGACAGGAGAGGCGCGTTCGTGACACAACCGCAGCAGAAGAAGCGGGCGTACGCCACGCGTGGCGGGTTGACCCGTACGGGCGGGACCGTCGCGCACGCCCGCGTGCGGGACGTCCAGCGGTGCGTTTATACGCCGCACGACCTCAGGAACGCGCGGGTGCGGCGGGCGATCGGCAGGGGCCGGTCCGGCTCACAGGGGTACATGTCCTGCTCGACGATGGCGAAGAGGTCGGTGTCCAGCCTGGCCGCCGCCTCCAGGACGGGGCCGAGCGCGGGTACCCCGGCGGGGGGTTCGCACATCACGCCTCGCGCGACCGCCGGGCCGAAGGGCGTGCCGTCCGCGCGGACCTGAGCCAGGATCTCGGGGTCGACCTGTTTGAGGTGGAGGTAGCCGAGCCGCTCGCCGTAGGTCTCGATCAGCTCGACGCTGTCCCCGCCGCAGTAGGCGTAGTGGCCGGTGTCCAGGCAGAGGGAGACGAGGTCGGGGTCGGTGGCGTCGAGGAAGCGGGTGACGTGGGCCTCGGTGTCGATGTGGGTGTCGGCGTGGGGGTGGACGACGATCGTCAGGCCGTACCGCTCGCGCACCTCGTGGCCCAGCCGCTCGGTCTGCTCGGTCAGGTCGCGCCACTGGGCCGGGGTCAGTTCGGCCGGCTCCAGCACCGCGCCGGTGCGGTCGTCCCGCCAGAAGGAGGGGATGACGACCAGATGGCGGGCGCCGGTCGCGCGGGTCAGCCCGGCGACGGCGGAGACGTGCTCCCAGGTCTTCTCCCACACCGCCGGGCCGTGGTGCAGCCCGGTGAACACGGTCCCGGCCGACACCTTCAGGCCGCGCCGCGCGGTCTCCTCGGCGAGTACCTCGGGGTCGGTGGGCAGGTACCCGTAGGGGCCCAGCTCGATCCACTCGTAGCCGGACGCGGCCACCTCGTCCAGGAAGCGCCGCCAGGGGACCTGGGCGGGGTCGTCCGGGAACCAGACGCCCCAGGAGTCGGGGGCCGAACCGACGCGGACACGGGACAGCGGGGAGGACGGCATCGACGTCATGGCCGCCAGCGTGCGGGCCGCCCGGAAAGCGTGTCAATAGCTGGTCCGAATGTCTGGACAAAACGTTGACAGGGCTCACCGGACCGGACTAGAAAGCCGGGGGAGAGTCCTGCCGGGTGGAGTCCTGAGGAATCCTGATGAAGGGGAGTCGATGGCGTACGACCTGATCACCATGGGACGCATCGGGGTGGACCTCTACCCCCTCCAGACCGGCGTCCCGCTCGCCCAGGTGTCGTCCTTCGGCAAGTTCCTCGGCGGCTCCGCCACCAATGTCGCCGTCGCCGCGGCCCGCCTCGGGCTCCGAACCGCGGTCGTCACCCGTACCGGTGACGATCCGTTCGGTACGTACCTCCACGAGGCGCTGCGCGGCTTCGGCGTGGACGACCGCTGGGTCACCCCGGTGCCCGGCCTGCCCACGCCGGTCACCTTCTGCGAGGTCTTCCCGCCGGACGACTTCCCGCTCTACTTCTACCGCCGGCCCAAGGCCCCCGACCTGGAGATCCACCCCGGCGAACTCGACCTCGACGCGATTCGCGCCGCCCGCGCCTTCTGGGTCACCGGCACCGGCCTGAGCGAAGAGCCGAGCCGCACCGCGACCCTCGGCGCCCTCGCCCATCGCGCCCGGTCCGGCATCACGGTCTTCGACCTGGACTGGCGGCCCGCTCTTTGGAACAACGCGGCCTGGAGCGACCCCGAGGCGGCCCGCCCCTTCTACGCCGAGGCTCTGCGGCACGCCACCGTCGCCGTCGGCAACGTGGACGAGGTGGAGATCGCCACCGGCACCCGTGAACCGCACGCCGCCGCCCGCGCGCTACTGGCCGCCGGGGTGGAGCTGGCGGTGGTGAAGCAGGGCCCCAAGGGCGTCCTCGCCGTCCACCGCGACGGCGGGAGCGCGGAGGTGCCCCCGCTGCCCGTCACCGTCCTCAACGGCCTCGGCGCGGGCGACGCGTTCGGGGGCTCGCTGTGCCACGGCCTGCTCCAGGGGTGGGATCTGGAGACCGTCATGCGGCACGCCAACGCCGCCGGCGCCATCGTGGCCTCCCGCCTGGAGTGCTCGTCGGCGATGCCGACGCCGGACGAGGTGTCGGCCGCGCTGGCGGCGGGAGCGGTGCGATGAGCGGGACCCCGGCTCGTGCCGGAGCCCCGCGATGAGCACCGCCCAGGTCGACGTCGCCGCCCTGGTCCACCTCCGTACCCGGCACCCCGAGGCCATCGCGGAGGCCGCCGAGCGCCGGGTGCGGCGGCCGTTGGTCGGGCCGAGCGAGCGGCTGCTGATCGTCGCCGCCGACCATCCGGCGCGGGGTGCGCTCGGCGCGGGCGGGCGGCCCTTCGCCATGGCCAACCGTGCCGACCTGCTGGACCGGCTGTGCGTGGCGCTGTCCCGGCCCGGCGTGGACGGGGTGCTGGCCGGCGCCGACGTGCTGGACGATCTGCTGCTGCTCGGCGCCCTGGAGGGCAAGGTCGTCCTCGGCTCCATGAACCGGGGCGGTCTCCAGGGAGCCCGCTTCGAGCTGGACGACCGCTTCACCGGACCGCGCCCCGAGGACATCCGGCGCCGCCGCTTCGACGCGGGCAAGCTGCTGCTGCGCATCGACCCCGCCGACCCCGGCTCGCTGACCACCCTGGAGTCCGCCGCCCGTGCCGTCGACGCCATGGCGGAGCGCCGACTCCCGCTGTTCATCGAGCCGTTCCTCTGCCGACGCGGTCCGGACGGGCGCCTGCGCAACGATCTGTCCGCCGAGGCCGTCACCACCTCCCTCGCCATCGCCTCCGGACTCGGCGGTTCCTCCGCCTACACCTGGTTGAAGGTGCCCGTCACGGAGAACCCGGACGACATGGCCGACGTCATGGCGACCACCACGCTGCCCGCCGTCCTGCTCGGCGGCGAGACCGGCGGCTCCCCGCAGGAGCAGGCCGCCGCGTACGAGAAGTGGCGCGGCGCGCTGCGACTGCCCACCGTGCGCGGCCTGGTGGTCGGCCGCACACTGCTGTACCCGGCGGACGGCGACGTGGCCGCCGCCGTGGACACCGCCGCAGGACTGCTGTGAGGGCCCGCATGACCAGCACCCGACTCCATCTGCCGCACGGCGAGGCCGCGAGCGGCCCGTACGCGCTCGACATCGGGCCGGATCAGGAGGGTTGGGCACACACCCGCCTGCGCGTCGTGGAGCTGCCGGCGGGCGGCACCCATACCTTCGACACCGGTGCCGCCGAATGGATCATGCTCCCCCTCCAGGGTGCATGTACCGTACAAATTGACGAGAACGAGTTCCAGATCCGAGGCCGCGAGAACGTGTTCGCGGCAGTCTCCGACTTCGCGTACGCCCCCCGCGACAGCCGGGTCCAGATCGCCTCCGGCGCGGGAGGCCGCTTCGCCCTGGCAGGAGCGAAGTGCGAGCGACGACTCCCCGCCCGCTACGGCCCCGCGCCGGAGGTCCCCGTCGAACAGCGCGGCAGCGGCACCTGCGCCCGCCAGGTGCGCAACTTCGCCGCCGCCGACGCCTTCGACTGCGACCGGCTCATCGCCGTGGAGGTCATCACCCCCGGCGGCAACTGGTCGTCCTACCCGCCGCACAAGCACGACGAGCACCGGCCGGGGGAGGAGTCCGAGCTGGAGGAGATCTACTACTTCGAGATCGAGGACGGCGGCCTCGGCTACCAGCGCGTCTTCCCCTCCCGTACCGGCGGCGCCGACCTGCTCGCCGAGGTCCGCACGGGTGACGCGGTGCTCGTACCCGACGGCTGGCACGGCCCGTCGATCGCCCAGCCCGGCCACGCCATGTACTACCTGAACGTGATGGCCGGTCCCGGCGCGGACCGGGAGTGGCGGATCAGCTTCCATCCGGACCACACAGGGGGTTACCGGTGACCACCAGGCTCACGGTCGCGCAGGCGCTCGTCCGCTTCCTCGCCGCCCAGTACACCGAACGCGACGGGGTTCGGCAGCGGCTCATCGGCGCCACCTGGGGCGTCTTCGGCCACGGCAACGTCGCCGGGATCGGCCAAGCCCTCCTCGAGCACCGTGAGTTGATGCCGTACCACCAGGGCCGCAACGAGCAGGCGATGGTGCACGCGGCCGTCGGGTACGCCCGCCAGTCGAACCGTCTCTCCACCCACGCGGTGACCACCTCCATCGGCCCCGGCGCCACCAACCTCGTCACCGGCGCCGCCCTCGCCACCGTCAACCACCTGCCCGTCCTGCTCCTCCCCGGCGACGTCTTCGCCACCCGCCCCGCCGACCCCGTCCTCCAGCAGCTCGAACTCCCCTATGCGGGCGACGTGTCGGTGAACGACACCCTGCGCCCGGTGTCCCGGTACTTCGACCGGATCACCCGCCCCGAGGCCCTGATCCCGAGCGCGCTCGCGGCCATGCGGGTGCTGACCGACCCGGTCGACACCGGCGCCGTCACCCTCGCCCTCCCGCAGGACGTGCAGGCGGAGGCGTACGACTGGCCCGAGGAGTTCTTCGCCGACCGGGTGTGGACCGTGCGCAGGCCCGGCGCCGACCCGGCCGAACTCGCCGAAGCGGTACGGGTGATCAGGGAGGCCCGGCGCCCCCTCGTCGTCGCGGGCGGTGGGGTCCACCACAGCCGCGCGGAGGACGCGCTCGCGGAGTTCGCCGCCGCCACCGGCATCCCGGTCGCCTCCACCCAGGCCGGCAAGGGCTCCCTGCCGTACGACCATCCCCAGGACGTGGGCGGCATCGGCCACACCGGCACCGACACCGCCGACGAACTCGCCCGCCGCGCCGACCTGGTGATCGGGGTCGGCACCCGGTACACCGACTTCACCACCGCCTCCGGCACCCTCTTCGCCGACCCCGGTGTGCGCTTCCTCAACCTCAACATCGCGCCCTTCGACGGCCACAAGATGGCCGGGCTGCCGCTGGTCGCCGACGCCCGCAGCGGCCTGGGCGAGCTGACCGAGGCGCTGGGGATGCACGGGCACCGGGCGCCGCACACCTTGGTGGCCGGGTACACCGGGGGCAAGGCCCGCTGGGAGGCTCGCGTCGACGCCTGCTTCGCGGCCGGGGACCCGGAGGCGGTGCCGACCCAGGCGCAGGTGATCGGCGCGCTGGACGCCCTGGTGGACGCGAGCGACATCATCGTGGGCGCGGCCGGCTCCCTACCCGGCGACCTGCACAAACTCTGGCGGACCCGCGCCCGCGACCAGTACCACCTGGAGTACGGCTACTCCTGCATGGGCTACGAGATCCCGGCCGCCCTCGGCGTGAAGCTCGCCGCGCCCGAGCGGAACGTCTGGGCGCTGGTCGGCGACGGCACGTACCTGATGATGCCGACCGAGATCGTCACCGCCGTGCAGGAGGGCGTGGCGGTGAAGATGGTGCTGATCCAGAACCACGGGTACGCGTCCATCGGCGGGCTGTCGGAGTCGGTCGGCGCCGAGCGCTTCGGCACCGCCTACCGGTACCCAGCCGAGGACGGCTCCCTCACCGGCCCGCCCCTCCCCGTCGACCTCGCCGCCAACGCGGCCAGCCTGGGCATGCGGGTGCTGCGCGCCCGGACGGTTTCCGAGCTTCGGGAGGCCCTCGCCGAGGCGCGCGCCGCCGACACTCCCACTTGTGTCTACGTGGAGACCGAAACGTCCGACAGTGTGTCGGGCGCGCCTCCCGCCGCGGCCTGGTGGGATGTTCCTGTGGCCGAGACCGCGACCAGGCCGTCCGCGGTCAAGGCACGTGAGCTGTACGAACGGCATCTGCCGGCCCGCCGCCGCCATCTGTGACAAGGAGCCCGAGGACATGACGAAGATCGTCAACCACTGGATCGGCGGCAAGACCGCCGAGGGCGCGTCGGGTACGTACGGGCCGGTCACCGACCCGGCGACCGGCGAGGTCACCACCAAGGTCGCCTTCGCAGGCGTCGAGGAGGTGGACGCGGCGGTCGCCGCCGCCAAGGACGCCTTCGCCACCTGGGGACAGTCCTCGCTGGCCCAGCGCACGTCCATCCTGTTCAAGTTCCGGGCGCTGCTGGACGAGCACCGCGACGACGTCGCCGCGCTGATCACCGCAGAGCACGGCAAGGTGCACTCCGACGCGCTCGGCGAGGTCGCGCGCGGCCTGGAGATCGTGGACCTGGCCTGCGGGATCAGCGTCCAGCTCAAGGGCGAGCTGTCGACCCAGGTCGCCACCAACGTCGACGTGGCCGCGATCCGGCAGCCGCTCGGGGTGGTCGCGGGCATCACCCCGTTCAACTTCCCGGCGATGGTGCCGATGTGGATGTTCCCGCTGGCCATCGCGTGCGGCAACACCTTCGTGCTGAAGCCCTCGGAGAAGGACCCGTCGGCGGCTCTGAAGCTGGCGGAACTCCTGGCCGAGGCCGGGCTGCCGGACGGCGTCTTCAACGTCGTGCACGGTGACAAGGTGGCCGTCGACCGGCTGCTGGAGCACCCGGACGTGAAGGCGGTGTCCTTCGTCGGCTCCACCCCGATCGCCCGCTACATCCACACCACCGCCTCCGCCCACGGCAAGCGCGTCCAGGCCCTCGGCGGCGCCAAGAACCACATGCTGGTCCTCCCCGACGCCGACCTCGACGCGGCCGCCGACGCCGCCGTCTCCGCCGCCTACGGCTCGGCGGGCGAGCGCTGCATGGCCATCTCCGCGGTCGTCGCGGTCGGCTCCATCGGCGACGAGCTGGTGCAGAAGATCCGTGAGCGTGCCGAGAAGATCAAGATCGGCCCCGGCACCGACCCCACCTCGGAGATGGGCCCGCTGATCACCAAGGTCCACCGGGACAAGGTGGCCTCCTACGTCACCGGCGCCGCCGACGAGGGTGCCGAGGTCGTGCTCGACGGCACCGGATACACCGTCGAGGGCCACGAGGACGGCCACTGGATCGGCATCTCCCTGCTCGACAAGGTGCCGACCAGCGCGAAGGCGTACCAGGACGAGATCTTCGGCCCGGTGCTGTCCGTGCTGCGCGTCGACACCTACGAGGACGGCGTCGCCCTCATCAACGCCTCCCCCTACGGCAACGGCACCGCCATCTTCACCCGCGACGGCGGCGCCGCCCGCCGCTTCCAGCTCGAGATCGAGGCCGGCATGGTCGGCGTCAACGTCCCCATCCCGGTCCCCGTCGGCTACCACTCCTTCGGCGGCTGGAAGGACTCCCTCTTCGGCGACCACCACATCTACGGCAACGACGGCACGCACTTCTACACCCGCGGGAAGGTCGTCACCACCCGCTGGCCCGACCCCTCCGACGCCCCGGCCGGCGTCGACCTGGGCTTCCCGCGCAACCACTGAGCCACGCGGACATCCGGGCCCGAAGGCAGTTTCCGCCGCCTTCGGGCCCGTCTTTTTTCGGCCAGGGCCTGCGGTTCCCGTACGGCCGACAAGGGCGCAGGCGCCTACGAGATGCTGCTGTTTACGTCGCCGGAGGCAGGTCAGGGCTGCGGATTCCGTAGGTGGACACCCATTGACGTGATGGTTTTCGTCGGTGTTCCATGCAGCGCCGGGAGCGAGACGTACGACACACAGCGAGCCGCCGGAGGCGATACCGCTCCCGCCCGAGTCCTCACCGCACGAGTCGATCGGACGCCGCATGACCGACACGCTCCGCCCCGCCGAGCCAGCCAGTGCCGAACAGACCGGCGACGGTCAGCGGAAACTCAAGCGCTCCATCGGCGTCGTCGGGGGCACCCTGCTGACGCTCTCCTGCGTGACGCCCGCCTCCACCCTCTTCGTGGTCGTCCCCGACCTGTTCGGCACCCTCGGCACCGCGACCGCGCTCACCATCGCCATCGGCTCACTGCTCTGTATCGCCGTGGCGTTCTGCTACGCCGAGCTGGGCACCCTCATCCCCAGCGCGGGCGGCGAGTACGCCATGGTCTCCACCCTCGCCGGGCGCCTCGCGGGCTGGCTGGTGTTCGTGCTGTCGCTGCTGGTCGTCGTGATCGTGCCGCCCGTCATCGCCATGGGCACCGCCGACTACATCGCCCCCCTCGTCCACGTGGACCCCGCGCTCACCGGCGCCGGGGTCATGCTGCTCGCCACCCTCGCCGGACTGCTCGACCTGCGCGCCAACGCCTGGATCACCGGCGTCTTCCTGGTCCTCGAGGTGATCGCGGCGGCCGTCGTCGCCGTGCTCGGCTTCTCCCACGCCCACCGGGGCGCCGGCAGCCTGGTCTCCATGGAGGTGGCCGGAGCCCACGGCGGGACCGACCCCGTCACCGCCGCCCTGGTCGTCTCCGGTCTCGCCATCGCCCTCTTCGTCACCCAGGGCTTCTCGACCGCCGTCTACCTCTCCGAGGAACTGGAGCACCCGCGCCGGGACGTGGCCCGTACCGTGCTCGCCACCCTCGCCATCTCGACCGTGATCATCCTGGTGCCGGTCGCCGCCATCACCATGGGCGCCACCGACCTGAAGGAGCTGACCGGCGGCGACCTCAGCGCCATGGTGACGGCCTGGTCCAACACCGCCGTCGGCACCTTCGTCAGCCTCTGCGTCGCCCTCGCCATCGTCAACGCGGGCATCGTGATGGTCATCCAGAACTCCCGCGTCCTGTTCGCCTCCGCCCGCGACAAGGCGTGGCCCACCCCGGTCAACGGCCTGCTCTCCCGGCTCGGCCGCTTCGGCTCGCCCTGGGTCGCCACCCTCACCGTCGGCGTCCCCGGCGCGCTGCTCTGCTTCGTCGACCTGGACACCCTCTACGGCGTCACCGGGGTGTCCGTCACCGCCATGTACCTGCTCGTCGCCGTCGCCGCCCTGCTGGGCCGCCGCGACAGCCACCGGCACACCGCCGCCTGGCGGATGCCGCTGTGGCCGGCCGTACCCGTCCTGCTCATCGCCGTGCTCGGTTACGTCCTCGTCCAGCAGGAGCCCGCCTACCTGCTGTGGACCGGCGGTATCACCGCCGTCGCCACCCTCTACTGGGCGCTGTACCTGCGGCCGCGCCGCGACACCCACTGGCTGGTCTCGCTCCCCGAGGACACCCGCGCCTGATCGAACGGGCCCCCTACCGCGCCCGCAGTACACCCGGCCGGGCCCGTACTCCCGAAGGAGGGGCGGGGGTTCAGCCCGGCGGGGCCGTCCGGCGGGGAGGGCGGCCCGTACCGTTGGGTCATGGATCTTCGAGTGCCCCGGCTGCTGAAGAGGCCCCGCCGGGCCGCCGCCGCACTGGGGGCCGCCGTACTGCTGGCCGCCACCGGTACGTGGACGGCGACCGCGTCCGACACGCCCCGCCCGCACCGCGGCGACCGGGTCCTCACCATGGCGGACGGCACCCGCGTGGACACCTCGTACTTCACCTCCGGAGGAGGCGGCCGACGCCCCGCCGTCCTCCTCGCCCACGGCTTCGGCGGCAGCAAGGACGACCTGCGCGCCCAGGCCGAGGACCTCGCCGGGCACGGGTACGCCGTACTCACCTGGTCGGCACGGGGGTTCGGCCACTCGACAGGAAAGATCGGGCTCAACGACCCGGCGCACGAGGTCACCGACGTCTCCCGGCTCATCGACTGGCTGGCCACCCGCCCCGAGGTCCGCCTCGACAAACCCGGCGACCCGCGCGTCGGCATGGCGGGCGGCTCGTACGGCGGGGCCGTCTCCCTGCTGGCGGCCGGACACGACCCGCGCGTCGACGCCATCGCACCCGCCATCACCTACTGGGACCTCGCCGACGCACTCTTCCCGAACGGCGTGTTCAAGAAGCTGTGGACCGGCGTCTTCTTCAACTCCGGCGGTGGCTGCGGGCAGTTCGAGCCCGCGCTGTGCGCCATGTACCAGCGCGTCGCCCAGTCCGGCACCCCCGACGCCGACGCCCGCGCCCTGCTCCAGCGCCGCTCACCCGCCGCCGTCGCCGACCAGATCAAGGTCCCCACCCTGCTCTTCCAGGGCCAGACCGACTCCCTGTTCACCCTCGCCCAGTCCGACGCCGCCGAGCGCGCGATCCGGGCCACCGGCGCGCCCGTCAAGGTCGACTGGATCGCGGGCGGCCACGACGGGGGAGACCTGGAGACCGGCCGGGTCCAGGGGCGGATGCGGGCGTGGTTCGACCACTACCTCAAGGGCGAGACGGCGACCGGCACCGGGCCCGCCTTCCGGATCACCCGCACCGGAGGCGTCGACTCCACCGACGGCAGCACCCGCAGCCGGGGCGCCACCGCCGGCACCTACCCCGGCCTGCGCGGCGACCCCCGCACCATCCCCCTCACCGGCCGCGAGCAGCGCGTCGCCAACCCGGCCGGCGCCAGCCCGCCCGCCGTCTCCGCGCTGCCCGGCCTCGGCGGAGGCGGCCTCGCCCAGCTCTCCGCCCTCGGCACCGGCGTCTCCCTCGACTTCCCCGGCCAGTACGCCAAGTTCGACGCGCCGCCGCAGCGCACCGCCCTCCGCATCACCGGCACCCCGACCGCCCGCGTCCACGTGAAGTCCACCAGCGCCGACGCGGTGCTCTTCGCCAAGCTCTACGACGTCGGCCCCGGCGGCGGCCAGGTGCTCCCCGGCCAGCTCGTCACCCCGCTCAGGATCACCGGAGCCAAGTCCGGCAAGGACGTCACCGTCACCCTCCCGCCCGTGGACCACGAGGTGCAGCAGGGCCACCGCCTCCGCCTGGTCGTCGCCACCACCGACCTCGGTTACGCCTCACCCACCGCCCCCGCAACCTACACGGTCTCCCTCAAGGGCCCCTTGAGCGTGCCCACGGCCCCCGCCGTCACCACCGCGGCCACCCCGCTGCCCTCCTGGGTCTGGTGGCTCCCCCTCGCCGGCGCCGCAGCCGCCCTCGCCCTCCTCCTCACCACCCGCCGCCGCACCACCGCCCCCGCGCCCGATCCCGAACTGGCCGAAGTCCCGCTGGTCATCAACGACTTGAGCAAGCGCTACGCCCGGTCCTCCGACATCCCCCAAGCTCTCGGCTTCGCTCGAGCAGGGGGCGCCCCCACCGCCGTACGCGACCTCTCCTTCCGTGTCGAGAAGGGCCAAGTGCTCGGACTGCTCGGGCCCAACGGCGCGGGCAAGACCACCACCCTGCGCATGCTGATGGGCCTGATCCGGCCCGACGGCGGCGAGATCCGGGTCTTCGGCCACGCCATCCGTCCCGGCTCCCCCGTCCTCTCCCGAGTCGGCGCCTTCGTGGAGGGCGCCGGCTTCCTGCCCCACCTCACCGGCCGGGAGAACCTGGAGCTGTACTGGCGCGCCACCGGCCGCCCGCCCGAGGACGCCCACCTGGCCGAGGCCCTGGAGATCGCCGGCCTCGGCTTCGCCCTGGCCCGCGCGGTACGCACCTACTCCCAGGGCATGCGCCAGCGCCTGGCCATCGCCCAGGCCATGCTGGGCCTGCCCGACCTGCTCATCCTGGACGAGCCCACCAACGGCCTGGACCCGCCGCAGATCCGCGAGATGCGCCAGGTGCTGATCCGGTACGCGGCCGCCGGACGCACCGTCATCGTCTCCAGCCACCTCCTGGCCGAGGTCGAGCAGTCCTGCACCCACCTGGTGGTCATGGACCGGGGCCGGCTGGTCCAGGCGGGCCCGGTCCGGGAGATCGTCGGGTCCGGCGACACCCTGCTCGTCGGCACCGGCAGCCCGGTCGCCGAGCCGGTCGTGGAGAAGGTGGCCGCGCTGGACGGCGTCGCCTCCGCCGTACAGGCCGAGGACGGGCTGCTGATCCGCCTCGAACCCGGCAACACCGCGGGCCAACTCGTCGTGGACCTGGTCCGGCTGGAGGTGCCCGTGCTCTCCGTCGGCCCGCACCGGCGTCTGGAGGACGCCTTCCTCACCCTGATCGGAGGCTCCGCGTGAGCACGCTCACCGAGAGCGCACAGACGGCACCCGGCTACCGCGCCTCCCGCACCCTGCCCGTACGCGTGGAACTCGTCCGCCAGCTCGGGCGGCGCCGCACGCTGGTCATGGGCGCGATCCTGGCCGCGCTGCCGCTGATCCTGCTGGCCGCGTTCGCGATCGGCGGGGACCCGGCCGGGCGGGGGCGCCGGATCACCCTGATGGACACGGCCACCGCGTCCGGCGCCAACTTCGCCGCCGTCAGCCTCTTCGTGTCGGCCGGCTTCCTGCTGGTGATCCCGGTCGCCCTGTTCTGCGGGGACACGGTCGCCTCCGAGGCGGGCTGGTCCTCGCTGCGCTATCTGCTGGCGGCACCGGTGCCGAGGGCCCGGCTGCTGCTGTCCAAGCTGGTGGTGGGGCTGGGGATGAGCCTGGCCGCGATGATCCTGCTGCCCACGGTGGCTCTGGCGGTGGGCACGGCCGTGTACGGCTGGGGTCCGCTGGTCGTGCCGACCGGCGGGGCGGTGGAGGCGGGGACGGCGGTCGGGCGGCTGGCCGTGGTGGTGCTGTACCTCTTTGTCTCGCAACTGGTCACCGCCGGACTCGCGTTCTGGCTCTCCACCCGCACCGACGCCCCGCTCGGCGCGGTGGGGGGAGCGGTCGGGCTGACCATCGTCGGCAATGTCCTGGACGCGGTGACCGCGCTCGGCCACTGGCGGGACTTCCTGCCCGCGCACTGGCAGTTCGCCTGGGCCGACCTCCTCCAGCCGCACGCGGAGTGGGCCGGGATGGCCCAGGGCGCCTCGGTCTCGGTCACCTACGCCCTGGTCCTCTTCGCCCTGGCCTTCCGGGGCTTCACCCGCAAGGACATCGTGTCCTAGCGGGGGTCCGTACACACGACGGCGGCCCACCGGTTCCGAACCGGTGGGCCGCCGCTGCGCGGGGCTCGATCAGCCGTTGCCGGCGCCGTTGCCGGACAGCGCGGAGATGTCGTCCAGGACGTGCGACAGCGGCTCGTCGCCCTTGGCCTGGGTCGAGTTCTCGACGCACTGCTGGTTCTGCGGCGAGGACAGGACGGGGATGTCCTGGACGCCGACGTTGAGCAGAGCCACCAGGGACTGGGCGTTGAGCTTCGCCGGCAGGCCGATGCAGGGCTTGTTCAGCGAACCCTGGACCAGAGCCAGCTGCGGGCTCATGTTGCCGTAGGTGGCAGAGTTGCCGAACGCCTGCGAGGCGCCGTTGCCGCTGAACGACGTGGTGCCGTGGTCGTCACCGATGGCCAGGGCCTGCGGGGCGGCCGCGCCCGCGAGACCGGCGACGGAGGCGGCGACGGCCGCGGTTGCCCACAGCTTCTTCATGTTGGTTCCCTTCGAAAGGCGGACTCCGGGGAGGAGCTGCGTGATCGTCAACGGGGAAGCGGTCGCCGAAGTTGCGGTCTTTGACCCTATCGGGGCAGCGCAGTCCGATGAGTTCACAAACGCCCCCCTCAGCTCGGCCGCCCCCGGAAAGCAGCCGCCCCGGAAACACCGACGGGCCGCCGATCGAGTCGGCGGCCCGGAGGGCCGGGCCCCACGTGGGGCCCGCGAGCGTGCGGAGGACTCAGTCGTTGCCGGCGCCGTTGCCGGACAGCGCGGAGATGTCGTCCAGGATGTGCGACAGCGGCTCGTCGCCCTTGGCCTGGGTCGAGTTCTCGACGCACTGCTGGTTCTGCGGCGAGGACAGGATCGGGATGTCCTGCACGCCGACGTTGAGCAGAGCCACCAGGGACTGGGCGTTGACCTTCGCGGGCAGGCCGATGCAGGGCTTGTTGAGCGAGCCCTGGATGAGCGCCATCTGCGGGCTCATGTTGCCGTACGTCGCGGAGTTGCCGAACGCCTGGGAGGCGCCGTTGCCGCTGAACGACGTGGTGCCGGTGTCGTTGCCGATGGCCAGGGCCGGCGACGCGGCGGCGGAGACGCCGGCAACGGACGCGGCGACCGCGGCGGCGGCCAGAACCTTCTTGATCACTTGCGATTCCCTTCTGGAGAAACCCCGTCCATCGGAGTGCCCGGCTCAACTGCCGGGCCGGGGACGGGGTTGCTCCCGTTCACTCCAACGGCCGACGGGGCGCGCGGGAAAACGGCCGCGCGCCGTCGGGGGAATTCCGTCTCCTCCGTGCACCGGAAGCGATCCGATCGGGTGACTTACCGCAACCAATCGGCGCCCCTCGGGTTGATGTCTCCGCAGGAACGAAAGTCTGGCGAGCAGCCAGGAAAGCGTCTGGCGAGCAGCCAGGAAAGGAAAGCGAAATGCTGAAGAAGGCAATGGCCGCGGCGGCGGTCGCCGCGTCCGTCATGGGCGTGTCGGCGGCGGCGGCCCCTCAGGCGCTTGCCATCGGCAACGACACGGGCACCACGTCGTTCAGCGGCAACGGCGCCACCGAGGCGTTCGGCAACAACGTGACCAACGGCGACCTCAGCCCGCAGGCCACGCTGGTGCAGAGCTCCCTGAACAAGCTCTGCGTCGGCCTGCCGGTCAAGGCGAACGTCCAGTCGGTGCTGGCCCTGGTCAACGTCGGTGTCCAGGACATCCCCGTCCTGTCCTCCCCGCAGAACCAGCAGTGCGCCGAGAACTCCACCCAGGCGAAGAACGACGAGCCGCTGTCGCACCTCGTCGACGACGTCTCCGTCCTCGCGGGCAACGGCGTCGGCAACGACTGACGCACGCGCGAGCGCCGAAAAAAAACCGCCCGGCAGCACGGATTTCCCGTGCCGCCGGGCGGTTTTCGCTGCTCCATGTTGTCAATTCCCTGGGGGCGTTCGAGTGAATTGACAGGCGACGCGCGTTCCACAGTTCCTTCCGCCGTCTATTCCTCGTTCTACAGCCTGCCGGTCATGGTGCGAGCCGTTCAAGTTGTGCTCGCTCGGCTTCGGCCGTCACAGGGCATGACCGCAGAGAAGGGAAAGACCATGAAGAAGAGCGCTGCTGTCATCGCCGGCGCCATCCTGGCTCTGGGTGGGGCGGCTCCCGCCTTCGCCGACGCCGGTGCCGAGGGTGCCGCGGTCGGTTCGCCGGGCCTGCTGTCCGGCAACGCGATCCAGGTCCCGGTCCACGTCCCGGTCAATGTCTGTGGCACCTCCGTCGACGTGATCGGCCTGCTGAACCCGGCGTTCGGCAACGCCTGCGTCAACGACTGACGCGTACCACGCAAGGCACCAGCCCCACGGCTGCGTTCAGGCCGGCCCCGGACCGTTGATCCAAGGTGAATCTGCGTTCCGGGGCCGGCCTTCCCACTTCTTCGAGCAGGAAGACCACGAGATTGCGACAGACCCTGAGCAAGGGCATGGTCGTGGCCGCCGCCGCGACAGGTGTGCTGTCCTTGTACGTCAGTCAGGCGCTCGCCGATTCGGGAGCGCACGGAGCCGCACAGGGCTCTCCCGGCGCGCTGTCCGGCAACACCCTCCAGGTGCCGGTGCACGTTCCGGTCAACATCTGCGGGCACTCCGTCGATGTGACGGCCGCGCTGAACCCGGCCGTCGGCAACGCCTGCGTCAAGGACGCCCTCCCCAAGGCGCCCCGCACCACCGCGCCGTCGTCCTACGGTGACGACGACGAGCCGAGCACCCCGGTGAAGACCCCGCCCGCGTACGGCGCCGAGGAGACCAAGCCGTCCGCCTCGTACGGGGACGACGACGAGACCACGCCTCCGCCGTCCTATGGCCACGACGACGAGACCACGCCTCCGCCGTCCTATGGCCACGACGAGCCGAGCGCCCCGGTGACCACGGCGCCCGCCTCGTACGGCGACGACGAGGAGACGACGCCGCCCCCTTCGTACGGGGACGACGAGGAGACGACCCCTCCGCCGTCTTACGGCCACGACGAGGAGACCACCCAGCCGCCTTCGTACGGCCACGACGAGACGACGCCCCCGCCCTACGGCGGCCAGGAGACCACTCGGCCTCCCTACGGCGGTGAAGAAACGTCTCCTCCCCCTTACGGCGGCGAGGAGACCACCCCTCCGCCCTACGGGGGTCACGAGAGCACGCCTCCCCCTTACGGCGGCCACGAGAGCACGCCTCCTCCCTACGGCGGTGAGGAGACCACTCCGCCTCCCTACGGCGGTGAAGAGAGCACGCCTCCTCCCGGCGGGCACACCACGCCCCCGCCCGGAGGCCACACGACACCACCCCCCGGAGGCCACACGACACCGCCCCCCGGCGGGCACACCACGCCCCCTCCGGGCGAGCACACCACACCGCCCAGCCTTCCGCACACCGGTAACAACTCGCGCATGCTGTGGGCCACTTCGGGCGCCGGCGCCGTGCTGATCGCTGCCGGAATCCTGCTGTTCCGGCGCGGCCGGACCATGTCCCGACACCGCTGACCACCGGGTGCCGGGCCCGAGCGCCCGGCACCCAGAGGTGACGGCGCCGTACCGCCACGGCGCCGTACGCATCCTTTCGGGCCGCGTCCCGTCCGGCAGCTCGCCACGCCGACGGGCCGGGAGCGGCCGGCCGGGCGGCCCCGCACGGAGAACTCCGGCGGGGCCTTCGCCGTTCACCCACGCGGGGGCCGAGGCCACCCGCAAGCCGTAACCGCGCTGGCGAGCACCCGGTGCGTGTGACTGGGTGTCAGTACAGGCGCGGACGAGGCGCGAGGGCAGGGCCGGGCGGAGGGAGGGGCCGATGGCTCCACAGTGGCGCAGGACCCGGCGCGGACGGCTGTCCGTCCTCGCCGCGGCCATCACCGTGTCGGCCGTCCTGGCCGCCCCCGGCTTCGCGGCCCGACCGCACCGGACGGCACCCGAACCGGTCCCCGCGCCGACCGCCACCCCGGCGCCCCCGCCCGTCAACAGGGGCCCCGACTTCGGGGCGTTCCTCGGCTCCGGTCCCCTCGGGATCGCCCGGATTCCCGCCCTGAGCAACTGGCTCGGCGGGGCCGAGCTGAAGGTCGCGCACACCTATCTGCCGGGCGGACAGTGGAGGGACATCGAGGGCTCGCCCGGTTTCCTGGAACCGTGGGCGCACTGGCGGCGCGAGAAGGCCGACCGCACCCTCGTCCTCAACGTGCCGATGCAGGAGCGCAACGAGGAGCACCTCTCCGACGCAGCGGTACGGCTGCTGCTACGGCAGGCCGCCGCCGGGCAGTTCGACCGGCACTTCCGCACGCTCGCCGAGAAGCTGGTCAAGCTCGGCGTGCCGGACACCGTGCTGGTACTCGGCTGGGAGATGAACGGCATCACCTACACCCACCGCTGCGGGCCCGACCCCGAGGCGTGGAAGGCGTACTGGAACCGGATCGTCACCACCATGCGCGCGGTGCCGGGACAGCGGTTCCGCTTCGACTTCACGCCCAGCAGGGGCCGGGACGCCGTGCCGTGGACCGAGTGCTACCCCGGTGACGACACCGTCGACATCATCGGCATGGACTCCTACGACCAGCCCGCAGGGATGCCCTTCGACGAGCAGATCACCGAGCCCTACGGCCTCCAGGCGCACGTCGACTTCGCCAAGGCGCACGGCAAGCCGGTGTCGTACCCGGAATGGGGGCTGTTCCGCAACGGCGACAACCCCGAGTACATGCGGCGGATGCTCGCCTGGATGGACGAACACCGGCCGCTCTACAACACCCTCACCGACTATTGCCCGCACGGCGTCTGGCAGTGCCCGACCAACCCGAGGGCGGCGAAGGTGTACCGGGCGACGCTGTACGGGCGCACGGGGCTGCCCACGCCCACGCCGACCCCTGCGGTCACCCCGGCCCCGACCCCGACGCCGACCCCGACCCCGACGCCCACCCCGACCCCGACAGCCCCGGTCACCCCCACCCCCGCCCCCTCGTCCGGGACCAAGACGCCCCCCGACTGCTCGGAGATGGCGATGGGGAAGTGGGTGGAGTTCTGGCTCGGGGGCCGGGTCTGCCTCCGCTTCGACCGGCTGCCGGGCGCCAGCTAGCCGGCCCGGCGCTCGCCGAGGCGGGCCAGCGCCGCCTTGCCGTGGCGCCGGGCCGCCGCGTCGGACAGCGCGGCCGACAGCAGTGGCGCGGTACGGCGGCGGGCCAGCAGCAGCCGCCCGCTGGGCGCCACGTCGGGGCGCCAGTGGTGCTTGTACGGTTCGTCGCCGCGCATCAGGCTCAGCGTGCCGTGGGAGCCCGCGGCGGTGTGCGCGGCGCAGGCGTCCAGCAGTATGACGGCGACGTCCGCCTTGCGTTCGCGCAGCGAGGGATGAGCGCCGTAGAGGTAGCCGCCCGCGAGGCTCGGGGAGAGCAGGGTGAGGTCGACGGCGACGACCTCCTCGCCGATGCGGAACTCGGTGACGACCGCGTCCCCGGAGCGCACCATCGGCTCCACCGCGCGAACCAGGTGCTCCTGGAAACGGGGCCGCAGATGCTCGGGCGTCACCTTCCTGCCCTGCCACTGGAGCCGGTGCAGCTCCAGCAGCCGGGCCACCGCGGCCTCCGCCTCACCGGGACCGGCCGTGCGCCGGGCCACCCCGAGCGCGGCCAGCTTGCGCAGCTTGGCCCTCACCCGCTGGGCCTTGCCGGACGGCAGCCGGGTGAGCAGCTCGTCCATGGGTACCGGGGGCAGCTCCAGACACAGGGAGTCCGGCACCCTGCGGCGCGGGCCGGGCCAGCGGTCGTAGACGCGCTCCGCCGCGCCGCCGGTGCGTACCTCGCGCAGGTCGATCAGGGCGGTGCGGGCCGCCGTCCACAGGGCGTCGGTCAGGGCGGTGAGGGCGCGGCCGTCGTCGGCGTCGTCGAGCAGGACGTCGCCGTAGTCGGAGACCGTGCCGCCCAGCGGTACCAGGGCGGGGAAGGGGTGCCGGGTGAGGGTGAGCGGGGCGGCGGCGAGCAGGTCGCGGCCCGAGCGGACCAGCAGGACGCGGAGCCTGCCGGGCCTGCCGTACGACTGCCACCAGGAGTGCAGCCAGGCGTGGCTCTGGAACGGGGTCGCGGTGGCGCAGCGCCGGTGCAGGCGCCCCCAGGCCGGGGCGAGGGCGGCGAACGCCATCTCGTCGGTGAGGAGTTGGGTGGTGAGCGCGGGACGCGCGAAGGCTGCGGGGCGCGCCGCGTACGTCGCCGTCACAGCCGGCTGTGGACGTCGGCGGCGAAGGACGGACCGGGCAGCGGGGCCGGGAGAGCGGTCTCGGACTCCTCCCGGCGGCCCGGCCGGACCAGCAGCGCGAGCCCGCCGAGCAGCCCGCCCGCGCCCGCGCCGACCAGCGTGGTCACCCCGGCCGACGCCGAGGACGGCTCGGCGGGCCGGACCGCTCGGGAGAACTGGAACAGCTCGACGTGGGTGGCCTTCTTGCTGGCGTCGGCCTGCTGGGTGAGCGCGGCGGCGACCGCGTTGGCCATGGCGGCGGCCTGCGCGGGCTGCCCGGAGGTGGCGGAGACGGCGACCATCGGGGCGTCCGGCGAGGTGGCGGTGCGCACGCTCTTCTCCAGGGTGCTGACCGGCACCCCGGCCCGCGCCTGCGCCTCGGCGAGCACGGCGGGCTGGGTGGCGACCCTGCCGTACGCCTGGGCGAAGCCGAGCGCGGTGGAGGTGTCGGAGCGCTCGGCGGGGACGGCGATGACATAGCTGGTCGCGGTGTAGGCGGGGGCCTTGAGCAGGCCGTACCCGCCCCCGATCAGCCCGCCCGCGACCACCCCGGCGGCCACCAGCGACCAGGGCGGCAGGGAACGGGAGCCCGGCTGGCGGCCGGTGCGACGGCGCCGGGTGGGATTCTCGGTCATGAGGGGCTGCCTCCGTGAGGGTGTCGGGGCGACGGGACCGTACGGGTGAGCGCCGAGGTGTAGACGTCCATCAGCCGGGCGGCGCTGCGGGTGATGCAGTAGTGGCGGGCCGCCTCCGGGACGATGCGCGGGCCGGGCCCGGCGGCGCGGACCCCGGCGAGCGCGGCGGCGTACGCGTCGGCGCCGCCGTGTACCCGCACGGCGTCGGGGGCGGCCTCCGGCGGGAGGTCCTCGACGGCCGGGCAGGAGGCGTACCGCACCGGGAGCCCGGCCGCGAGCGCCTCGACGACGGCCAGCCCGAACGCCTCCTCCGGGGAAGGGGCGGCGAGCACGTCCATGGCGGAGGTCAGGGCGGGCAGGTCGGGGCCGGGCGAGCCGTCGGGGAGGCCGGGGACCTCACCGGTGAACAGCACCCGGTCGGACACTCCGGCTGCGGCGGCGGTACGGCGGAGTGCACCTTCTTCGGGGCCGCCTCCCACCAGCAACAGGTGGCAGTTGGAAGGTAGTTGGACAAGGGCCTCGATCAAGATGACGAACCGCTTGCCGGGGGCCAGCCGTCCGATGCCGCCGATCACGAACGCGTCGTCCGGGACGCCCAGTTGGGTCCGGACGCGCACCCGCCGCTCCGGGTCGAAGCGGAAGGGGTCCAGGTCGATGCCGTTGGGGACGACCGCGATGCGCGGCTCCGGTACGCCCCAGCGGGTCAGGCGGGCGGCGACCGTGGGGGAGACGGCGACCGTCGAGTGACCCAGGCGTTCCCCGGCCAGATACAGCGCGCGTACGCCGGAGTTGAGCGGCCGCCCCTCCATCTGGGATTCGCCCAGGGAGTGTTCGGTGGCGACCACCGCGCGTACCCCGGCCAGCCGTGCCGCCAGGCGGCCGTAGAGACAGGCCCGGTAGAGGTGGGTGTGCACCAGGTCGTAGCGGCCGCGCCGGATCAGCCGGGCCAGCCGGGGCAGTGCGGCCAGGTCCCGGTTGCCGCCCATGGCGAGGTCGGCCACCCGCACGCCGTCGGCCCGCAGCCCGGCGGCCACCGGGCCGGGGTTGGTCAGTGTCACCACATCGCACTCGACGGGCAAGTGGCGTAACAGAAGCCGAAGTTGCTGCTCGGCGCCCCCGACCCCGAGGCCGGTGATGATGTGCAGCGCCCGCATCACAGCCCCGCCACGGGTCGGCGGCGCAGCCGGTGCAGCCGGTACTTCAGGAACAGTCGCACGGCGTTGTCGTTCTGCCCGACATGCACGCGGGGCAGCGCGTGCGGGCCGCTCAGCTCGCCGGGGTCGATGGCGCAGGCATAGGCGTAACCGGCCGCGCGTACGGCCTCGACCACGCGCCGGTCGACCGTGCCGTACGGGTAGCAGAAGCCCTGGACCGGGGCGCCGGTCAGCTCGGTCAGCCGGGCGCGGCTCTCGGCGGTCTCGGCGTCCAGGGTGGGGTCGTCGGCGTGGGTGAGGTCGACGTGGGTCAGGCCGTGGGAGCCGATCTCCACCCCGGCCCGGTGGGCCTCGCGCACGGCGTCGGCCGTCAGCAGGGGTTTGCGCGGGCCGAGGGGGTCCCAGGCGTTCTCGCCGCCGAGCCGGCCGGGCAGCACGAACAGGGTGGCCGTGCACTCCCAGCGGGCCAGCAGCGCCAGCGCGTCGGTGAGGAAGTCGGCGTACCCGTCGTCGAAGGTGAGCCCGACCAGGCGGCGTCCGGCGCCCCGCGCGCGGGCCTCCAGCAGCTCACCCACCGACACGCCCCGCAGCCCCCGCCCGCGCAGCCAGCGCAGTTGGCGCTCCAGCCGGGCCGGGGTGACGGTGACGCGGTACGGGTCGTCGGAGCAGTCGCCGACCGAGTGGTACATGGCGATCCACGGGACGGGGCCTCCTCCGCCCGGCCCCGGGGAACCGGTGCGGAGGACGGACTCGGACTCAACGGAAGACGGCATGAGCGAGCCTTCGGGTGTGGGTGCGTACGGAACGGAGGGCGGGTGCGAAGCCCTGGACGCCCAGGGCCCAGCCGAGCAGGACGAAGACGGTGATCACGGTGAGGCCCCCGGCGGCGAGCCCCGCGAGCGCTCCGACGGGCAGGGTGGCGGCCCAGGCCCCGGCCGGCGCGGCCCCGAGCGCGGCTCCGGCCGGGCGGCTCAGCTCGCGCAGTACGTGCCGGGTGCGGATCGGCACCCCGCGCCGCCTGCCGTGCCGGGGGCCGCGCATCCCGGAGAGCAGCAGGGCCGCGGTGAGGGTGATGCCGGTGGCGTTGGCGGCGGCGATACCGGTCACGCCCCAGGTGCCGACGGTGGCGGCGCCGATGACGCAGGTGGCGAGCACACCGGCGGACATGGCGCCGAGCGGGTACCAGGTGGGGCGGCCCGCCGAGAAGTAGGAGCGGACCAGGACACCGGTGAGTGTCTGGCCGAGCAGGCCGACGGCGTACACGCGCATCACGCCCGCCGTCGCCGCGGTGTCCCCGGCGGTGAAAGCCCCCCGCTGGAAGAGGAGTTGGACGATCTGCGGGGCACAGGCCACGACCGCCGCCGTGCCGAGCAGTACCAGTCCGGAGGCGACCGCGAGGTCCCGTTCCACCCGGACCCGGGCGCGCTCGGTGTCTCCCTCGGCGAGCGCCCGCGCGACCACCGGGAAGGTGATCGTGCACAGCATCATCGACATCGTCATGGGGATCTGCGCGATCTTCTGGGCGTAGTTCAGGTGCGAGATGGCCCCGGAGGGCAGGCTGGAGGCGAGGAACCGCTCGATCAGCACCTGGGACTGCCGGCACAGCGCGAACAGCAGCACGGTCGCCATCAGCGGCAGGTTCACCGAGTGCGGCTTGGCCGAGGGGAGTTCCGGCGTCGGCTCCGCCGTCTGACGGCCGCGTAACCGGCCGACCAGGAAGGGCACTTGGGTGAGGACCATCAGCACCCCGCCCGCCGCGACCCCGACCGCCGCCGACCGCACCCCCCAGACCCCGCCGAGCGCGAACATCGCCGTGACGATGCCCGTGTTGTACGCGACGTAGATCGCGGCCGGGGCCAGGAAGCGGCGGTGGGCGCGCAGGGCCGCGCTGAAGTACCCGGCGAGCCCGAAGGTGAGCACACAGGTCGCGGTGAGCCGGGAGCAGTCCACGGCGAGCGCCGGGTCGGGCAGGCCGGGCGCGAGCACCTGGACGAGCTGCGGCGCACCGGCCGCGAGCACCGCCCCCACCACGGCGAAGGCCAGCGTCAGCCGGGGCAGCGTCCCCTTGACCAGGGCCCGTACGGGATCTCCCGGAACGCCCTGCGCGCGGCGGGCCAGCGCCATGCTGAACGCCGGGATCAGCGCGAAGGCCAGCCCGTCCTCGATCAGGAGGGTGGCCGCGAACTCGGGCACCGTCCAGGCCACCAGGAACGCGTCCGTGTCCCGCCCGGCGCCGAACAGCCGGGCCAGCGACTGGTCCCGGACCAGCCCGAGCAGGGCACCGGCGGCGGACAGGGAGGCGGTGAGCAGGGCGGCCCGCGCGAGGAACCGCCGGGTCACCGGGGCGTGTTCGGGCTCGGGCGGCAGGGGTTGCCGGGTCGTCGTCTCCGGTCCCGGAGCGGGCGTCAGCGTCATCGCGCACCCTCCGGGCCCGCGCCCACCAGCGCCCACCACGCCACCAGACCCAGGCACACCGCCGTCAGCACGGTGGAGGGGCCGCCGATGTCGGCGTACACGAAGTCCACGAGCTGCCACAGCAGCAGGCCGCAGCCGATCAGCGCGCAGTCCAGACCCCGGCCCGTACGGTGGGCGGCCCGCAGGCCGCGCAGCCCGAGCACCAGCATCGCCAGCCAGCCGCCCGCCAGGCACAGCAGGCCGATCAGGCCCTGTTCGGCGAGGACCAGCAGGTACATGTTGTGCGGGGACAGCAGCGGCTGCCTCCGGAAGCCGACGCCCGCGCCCTCGGTGTCGCTGCCCGAGGACAGCGCGAGCGAGGCGTGCCCGTCCCGGTACTCCGGGAAGCCCTTCAACCCGACGCCGGTCAGCGGGTGTTCGCGCCACATGCCGGTGGCCGCCGCCCACATGGTGTACCGGTCGGTGACCGACTGGTCGGGGGCGTCGGCGACCTTGGTGATGCTGTCGATCCGTTCCTGGAGCATGGCCGTGCCCACCCCGAGGCCGCCCACCAGCACCACCCCGGCCGCGACCACCACCGCGCCCACCTTCAGCGCCCGGCGGACCCCGGCCAGCAGCAGTTGCGCGGTGAGGGTGACGGCGGTGGCGATCCACGCGCCCCGGCTGAAGGAGAGCGCCAGCGGCACCAGCAGCGCCAGCGCGCACCCGGCCGCGACCGCCCGCTCGCGCACCGGCGCCTTCCCCAGCGCCAGGCCCACCGCGCACAGCAGTCCGAACGCCACCACGGTGGCCATCCCCATCACGTCGTACGGCCCGAAGGTGCCGACCGCACGGATCATCCGGCCCTGGTAAGAGGCACCGGTGCCGGTGGCGTACTGCTTCACGCCGACCGCGCCCTGCCAGAGCGCGAGGCCCACCAGCGCCCAGGCCAGCAGCCGGAAGTCCCGGCGGTCGCGGATCAGGAGGAGCACGGCGGCCGGGACGAGGACGAAGACCTGGAGGTAGCGGCCGAGTCCGGCGACTCCCGCGCCCAGGGAGGCGGCGCCCATCGCGGCGAGCGCCGCCCCGGCCACCGGCAGCCCCAGCAGCAGCGCGGACCTGGCGGACAGCGGGCGGGCCCGCTCCCGCAGCAGCCGCACCACGCAGGCCCCGACGACCAGCGCGGACGCCGCGTCGGCCGGGCCCGCGCCGCCTCCCTCGCTGGAGGAGAGGGGCAGCGCGAGCAGGACGAGCACGGCGAGCACCGGCAGCACCGGGGACCAGTGCCGGGGGCGGCCGAGCGGCAGCGCGAGGCTCATCCGTCAGCTCCCGGTGGACCGCACGACGGCGGCCGCCGTGCGCAGCAGGATGCAGACGTCCTGCCACAGCGACCAGTTGTCGATGTAGGCGTTGTCGTACCGGGCCCGGTCCTCGATCGAGGTGTCCCCGCGCAACCCGCTGACCTGCGCGAGCCCGGTGATGCCCACCCGCATCCGGTGCCGGGCGGCGTAACCGGGGTAGCACTGGCTGAACTGCGTGACGAAGTACGGGCGTTCGGGGCGCGGGCCGACCAGGCTCATGTCGCCCCGGAAGACGTTCCAGAGCTGGAGCAGCTCATCCAGCGAGGTCCGGCGCAGGAACCGGCAGAACGGGTTCATCCGCCGCTCGTCCGCCACGCTCCACCGGGTCGCCGACTCCCGCTCGTCCACCGGGCGGTGGGTGCGGAACTTCAGCAGGGTGAAGGGGCACCCGTCCTTGCCGATGCGCTCCTGCCGGAACACCACGCCCGGACCCTCACTGAGCCGCAGCACCAGCGCGCAGACCAGCAGCAGCGGCGCGGCCAGCACCAGCAGGGCGCCCGACACCACCAGGTCCAGCAGCCGCTTGCCGACACCGCCGCGCCGCCGGGCGCCGAGGTCGAGCCGCCGTACGGAGAACCCGGCGAGCTGGTCCCGCATCTCGTACGCCGGGCAGTCCGCGTCCACCTCCCACACCGCGCAGCCGGACTCGGCCAGCGCCCGCAGCAGCGGGCCCTTCTCGGTGCGCACGGCGGGGTCGACGGTGAGCACGGTGCCGACGCCGTTCTGGATGAGCGCCCGCTCGACCTGCTCGCCGCAGGTCAGCACGGGGAGCCCGGCGCTGCCGTCCGGGTGGTCGGTGACCACGCCGACGGGGCGTACCCCGCAGTCCGGCTGCCGCAGCAGCGCGGCGGCGACCCGCTGGGCGGTCGCGGCGGGGCCGATCACCAGCGCGGTGCCCGGCTGCCGCAGCCGCAGCACCCGGCGCCGCCGGTGTACGGCCGCCCGTCCGACACAGGCCACCACCGCGTGCGCGGACCAGCCGACGAGCAGCGCGGGCAGGGACAGGGCACGGCCGGGTTCCAAGGCGGCGGTCAGCGCGCCGAGCGCCAGCCAGACCACCGCGATCCGGCCGCAGACGGAGGGGAGTTCGTCGAGCACACCGGTCACCGTGCGTGCCGGGCGCGGCCGCAGCAGCAGGGCGCCGGCGACCAGTGCCCCGACGACGAGCGGGCCGCGCACGGCCGCGTCCAGTACGGCCGCGCCCGCCAGCGCGGCGGCGAGGTCGGCGGTGAGCAGGGGCAGCGGGGAGACGGTGGGGGAGTGCGGGCGCCGGGCCGGGAACCGGAAGCCCCGGGCGCTCCGTACGGCGTACCCGGAGTCCATGCCGGAGGCGCTGGGCGAGGGGACGATGCTTTCCGCGGTCACGGGTGGGTCGGCTCCCTGCGCTCGGTGGACACGGACGGCAGGGTGCCGAGGAGCTCGCGGTAGAGGTCCGCGATCCGCTCGGCGGTCAGCCGTACGTCGTGCGTGGTCAGGACGTGCCGGCGGCCCTGGGCGCCGAGGTCCGCGCGCAGCGGCGCGTCGCACAGCAGCCCGGTCACGGCGGCGGCCAGCGCCTCCGGGTCCTCCGGCGGCACCAGGCACCTTCCGGCGAGCGCGGGCGGCAGGCTCTCGCGGGCGCCGTCCACCTCGCTGAGCACCACGGACCGCGCGCAGGCCAGCGCCTCCAGCGGGGCCAGCGCCATGCCCTCCCAGCGCGAGGGCAGCACCACCAGATCGGCGGCCCGGTACCAGGGCAGTACGTCGGCGACCTCACCCGCGAACAGCACGCGGGGGACCGCCAGTTCGCTCAGCGTCTCCCGGTCGGGTCCGTCGCCGACCAGCACCAGCCGGGCTTCCGGCAGCACGGTCAGCACCCGCTCCCACGCGGCCAGCAGCACGTCCTGGCCCTTCTGCGGGCACAGCCGCCCCACGCACACCACCAGCGGTCCGGCCCCGAGCCCCGGCAGCCCGGCGCGGGCCGCCGATGCGGGCGCGGGGGAGAACCGTTCGAGGTCGATGCCGTTGGGCACTACGGCGTACGAGGCGCGCACCCCGGCGCGTACGCCCCTCGCGCGCTCTGCCTCACTGACGCACACCACCCGTTCGGCCCAGCGTGCGGCGAGCCGCTCCCAGCGCAGGGCGAGCGCGGCGGTGCCCCCGCCGACGGCCTCGAAGGACCAGGCGTGCGGCTGGAAGACGGTCGGGATGCGGCCGCGCAGGGCGAGGCGGGCGGCCAGACCGGCCTTGGCGCTGTGCGCGTGCACCAGTGCGGGCCGTACCTCCCCGACGAGGCGGGCGAGCCGCCGTACCTCGCCGGGCAGCGCGGGACCCGGTGACCGGGTGGCCCGCCAGAGCCGCACCTCGGCGCCTATCTCCTGTGCCTCCGTGGCCAGTCGGCCGCCTGGGCAGGCGATCACGACGCGCACGCCCGCCGCGAGCTGGGCCCGCGCCAGGTCGAGCACGACCCGCGCGACTCCGCCGTCGACGGGCTGCGCGACATGCAGCACCCGTTCTCGGGCGTCGGAAACTGGCTGGTGCATGGGCGGGGTACCTCGCTCACAGGGGCGCTCTGGTCTGGTCGGGACCGCGCCTCGCTGCCGGGCGTCCTCCGCGGTGAAGAGCACACCGGCCCTCGCCGCGTCCCGGTGGGGAACGAGCAGGTGGCCCGGCGGGTCACCGCCGCGCCCGCGCGAAGCGCCCGAGATCGGCCACCCTCGGGCCCGCGTCCGGACGGCATGGCGTAGCCGGCCTGGCGCCGTACCCGTACGCGCTCTGCCGCGCCGGTCGTGCGCCGCGGTACGTCGTCCGGTGGACCCGCGCCCGGCCACTTCCGTGCGCCCGGCGTACGACGGCGCGGCACGGTGCCTCCCTGGAGCGTGAGCCGGTGCCCGCCCCGCGCGGCGTCCGGACCTGGTACGGAGGAGAGGGCCGCGACTCTAGTGAGGGCGGGCGCCGGAGCGGCGCAACGACGCGAGCGGGCCGCACATGCGGCCGCGGTTCTCGCGGAGATCACCCCTTTGGCGGCACAACCCCTCGCGGCGGCTCGCGTTGACACTGCGTCGGGCAGCCCGCCCGGATGTTTGTCTCGATTTTCAAGGAGCACCTCTCCATGTCGCGTATTGCGAAGGGTCTGGTCCTGACCTCCGCCGCCGTGGCGGCCGTCGCCGGCGGTGCCGGTATCGCCGCTGCCGACTCCGGCGCGCAGGCCGCCGCCGCGAACTCGCCGGGCGTCCTCTCGGGCAACGTCGTCCAGATCCCGGTCCACGTGCCGGTCAACGTCTGCGGCGACACCATCGACGTCATCGGCCTGCTGAACCCGGCCTTCGGCAGCACCTGCGCCAACGACTGAGGTCGGACGCACACCTCGGCCCGGCCGTCCGCACGCGCGTATCGCTTGAGCGGACGGCCGGGCCGCCGTCGTATGTGATCGCCCCCTGAATGAGCGGGATTTCATATGTCTTGTGCACACAGGGTTTCCGCTCCGGCCGCGACTCGTTGGACACGGCGTCGGACATCCCTGTGGCGACGCGAGTTGCCGAGGAGAGGAACATGATGAAGTCCCTGAAGGCCGCCGCCGTCCTGGCCGGTTCCATCGCCCTCACCGGCGTCGCCGCGCCCGCGTTCGCCTACTCCGGCGACCTGACGCCCAGCAGCCTGAACGGCGCCGTGGACCAGATCGCCAAGGGCGGTCTGACGGTGCGTGACGTGATGCCGCTCCAGCACCAGTCGGACGCGCTGAACACCGAGAACAAGCACTCCGCCCTCAGCACCGTCAAGGGCGCCACCACCGCGCTGAACACGCACAACCCGCTGCTCGGCGGTCTGCCGCTGCAGAGCTGAGCCACCGTGGAGGGAGGGCCGGACCGCGCCGCGCGGACCGGCCCTCCCTTTCGTGTTCGAGGCCGCTTCCCCCGATCGTGTGGAGCACCTCCCGGCCGTCCCCCGGACGAGTGAGCGGCCCCCCGGTCGGCCCGTCGGCCGTGGATAGGGTCGCGCGGTGACCTCAACCACAAGCGAAGCCTTCCGCGCCGCCGACCTCGGCACCCTCGTCGTCCTGGCCTGGAGCGGCGAGGCCCCCGACGGCGGCGACATGCCCTATCTGCTGGCGTACTCCCTCGGGGACGCCGAGGGTGGACCGCGCGCCACCTCGGCCGCTGTCACCCAGCTCCTGGAGATGAACGGCCTGACCATCGGCACCGTCATCGACGGCGCCACCCGGCCCAGCCTCCCCGTCTCCCTGCTCGTCGAGGCAGGCCAGGCCGTCGTCCGGATGCCCCAGCTCGTCGCCCAGGCCGGCGCCCCGCCGGAGTGGCTGGACGCCGTCGCCCGGCGCGGACACGCCTACCTCGTCTTCACCACCCGCGCCTGGCCCGAGGGCCGCCCCGGTGTGACCGTCGACCCCGCCGCGCTGGCCGCCTTCGCCGGCGCCGAGGAGACCCTGATGACCGCCGCCCACGTCATGCTCCCGGCGCGCAGCCTGCGCTGACCCTCCGTCGCCTACCCGGATGGCCGCTGTGCGGTGACCCCGAGCGCCCCCGCGCGGTTACCGCTGTGGACAAGCCCGATTGCGGACGAGGGAGTGAGCGATGGTCGTCGGTGCCGGTGGTGTGGCCGTGGGGACGGAACGGCAGGTCAGAGAGGGTAGACCTTCGCGGCGGGAGGTGACCCGCGGCCTGCTGGCCTCGGTGGCCGCTCTGGGACTGGCGCCGGTGGTCGCCGCCTCCCGTCCCCTGCCCTTGGCCGGGGACCCGGAGGGCAACACCTTCCACGAGACCTACCGCGGCCACCGCATCCAGGGCTTCCTGGTCCCGGCCGCCGCGCGCCGGGCGGGCGGGGACGAGTGGCAGATCACCCTCGACGGACGCCCGCTGCACCTGATGCGCCGCGCCGACGGCACCTGGATGAGCATGGTCGACCACTACACCTCGTACGCCACCCCGCTGGAGGCGGCCCGTGCCGCCGCGGACGAGATCGGTCCCGGCCAGCGGCTGCGCGAGATGGCCCCCGGACCGGTCGGCGGCGAGCACGCGGGACACGGGATGGGGGGCATGCATGGCGTACGTGCGTAAGAACGCCGCCGCGCTCACCGCGAGCGAGAAGCGGCGTTTCGTCAACGCCCTGCTGGAGGTCAAACGGCGCGGCGAGTACGACGACTTCGTGCGGACGCACATCGACTACTACACGGCGGACGGCGAGAAGGGCCTGCGCGCCGCCCACATGGCCCCCTCCTTCCTGCCCTGGCACCGGCGCTTCCTGCTGGAGCTGGAGCGGGCGCTGCGCCGGGTGGACTCCTCGGTGACCGTGCCGTACTGGGACTGGACCCGCGACCGCGGCACGACGTCGGTGCCCTGGACCAAGGACCTCCTCGGCGGCAACGGCCGCAGGAGTGACCGGCAGGTGACCACCGGGCCGTTCGCGTACGCGGCCGGGCACTGGACCATCAAGGAGGGCATCACCGACGGCAGGTACCTCACCCGCGACCTCGGCCGCGCCGCCTCTCCGATCCAGCTCCCCACCAGGAGCGAACTGCAGTGGGCGCTGGACGATCCGGCATACGACGTCTCCCCGTGGGACTCGACCGTCACGCGGGGCTTCCGCAACAAGCTGGAGGGGTGGGGGACGGGCGGCGGCAGCGCTTCCTGGCACAACCACAACCGGGTGCACCGGTGGGTCGGCGGGGTGATGCTCGGCGGGGCGTCGGTCAACGACCCGGTGTTCTGGCTGCACCACGCCTTCCTGGACTACCAGTGGTACCGGTGGCAGCAGGCGCACAAGAGCCACCGCTACCTGCCGGCCGCCCAGCCGGGCCCCGGTGACAAGCAGCGCGGGCGGGTCGTCGCGCGGCTGGACAGGATGCCGCCGTGGAACGTCACGCCGGACTCGCTGGAGGATGTGAGCGGGATCTATCGGTACGCCTGAGGCGGGCGGGCACGCGAAGAGCCCCGGCGCTCAGGGGGCCGGGGCTCTTCGCGGAGGGTAGACGTCAGTTGCCGTAGCCGCTGTCGCCGTAACCGCCCTCGGGCGTCTCCTCCACCGGCGTGGGCTCGGTGGGTTCGGTGGGCTCGCCGACGTTGGCGCAGGTGTTGCCGAAGGCCGGGTTCAGCAGGCCGACCACGTCGATGGTGTTCCCGCACAGGTTGACGGGGATGTTGACCGGAACCTGGATCGCGTTGCCGGAGCCCACGCCGGGCGAGCCGACGGCCGCGGCCCCGGCGTTCGCGTCGGCCAGCGCCAGACCGGCGCCACCGACCATGACGGCACCGGTGCCGAGGGCCACGACGGCTGCCTTCGCAATGCGAGACATCACGTTCTCCTTATGTCGCTCGGGGGGAGGGGAGGCGGCAGGGATCACCACCGCACTTCCCGTACAACGGCGGGCGGGGGAGGGGGTCACGGGGGAAAGGTGGGGGATCACCCTTTTACGGGGGGTGAATCTTGAGTGGGGGGATTCGGGAGGATGTGTCCCTTGAGGGAGGTGGACCCTCAGCCGGTGAAGGACTCCGGCCCGATGCGCCCCCAGGCGATGAAGGCGGCGAGCGCGAGGTAGGCCAGGTTCAGCGCCACGAACCCGAACTCGCGGCGCCGGCCGTGGGTGAGCATCGCCCCGATCATCAACAGCACCCAGCAGGCGGCGGTCACGGGGACGAGGACGGGCACGCGGTCGAGGAGGGCTGGGACTACGAGCCCGACGGCGGCGAGCAGTTCGAGCACCCCGAGCGCCTTGACGCTCCGGGCACCGACCCCCTCGGTCCACCCGCCCCCATGCGCGGCGGCCAGCTTCTCCTTCGGCACGAAGGTCTTGCTGACACCCCCGACGAGAGCCACGACGGCCAGCGTCCAGGCACTGATCCACAGAGCGAGGTCCAACTGTCCCACTTCCTCACCGGTCGACATTCCTTCCGGGAGGTAGACGGATTATGGCCGCGGCGTGTGACATGCCCGGCTCACCGGAACTGTCGACCGGCCGGAGGAGGGGCACACCGCCAGAGGGACCGGCGCCGACCGTCGTCCGCCCGCCTCGAAAGCACGAGGCCGCCGGCTTTCATGGGCTGCCCGCACTCGGGACACGCGGGGACGCCGTCGGTGGTCATGCGGCGGACTCTGAAGGCTCATGTGATCGTCCGAAGAAACCGCCCCCGACCAGCGAAAAGCCCTCCCGAGGGAGGGCCGGAAACGCGCCCCCGGCAGGACTCGAACCTGCGGCCAAGCGCTTAGAAGGCGCCTGCTCTATCCACTGAGCTACGGGGGCCTGGTGCGGGTCAAGGATAAAGCTCCCCGTTCCTTGACCCCGTCGCCGCGCCTCCGTGGCTCGATGTGGAGGTTCGGTGAAGCGGTCAAGATAATCGCAGGCGGGTACGAATCATGCATCGCTTTTGCGCCCTGACGCGCCGGGTGTTGTGCACTCGTTATGCCGGGAGGGGGCCCGCGTCCCAGTCATCCCTTCCGTCCGGTCTGTCCCTTCGGCGCGCAGGCATGTCCATATGCTTCAGAATTCCCCTAAAATTGGGCATTCTTCGCATGTGGTGACCTTGGACGTACGCCCTCAGCTACTCGACGCACTCGCTGCTCTGCGCGACCGTGTCGCCGCCGCACGCTATCCGCTCCCCCTGGCGGGAGCCCCGCGCGTGCGCGCCAACCGGGACGAGCTGCTCGCCCAACTGGACGACTATCTCGTCCCCCGGCTGCGCTCGCCCGAGGCGCCCCTGCTGGCCGTCGTCGGCGGATCGACCGGGACCGGCAAGTCGACCCTGGTGAACTCCCTGGTGGGACGGCGGGTCACGGAGGCGGGCGTGCTCCGGCCGACCACCCGTACTCCCGTACTCGTCTGCCATCCGGAGGACCAGCACTGGTTCAGCGGCATGCGCGTACTGCCCGACCTCACCCGCCGCTGGGTGCCCCACCAGGAGAAACCCGCCAAGGACAGCGACACGCCCGTCGACGACCACGCGCGCGTGCTCCGCGTCGAGACCGCCGAAACCCTCCCGCGCGGGCTCGCGCTGCTCGACGCGCCGGACGTCGACTCGCTGATCGCCGACAACCGCGTACTCGCCGCCCAGCTCATCTGCGCCGCCGACATCTGGATCATGGTCACGACGGCCGCCCGGTACGCCGACGCCGTCCCCTGGCACCTGCTGCGCACCGCCAAGGAGTACCGCGCCACCCTGATCACCGTCCTGGACCGCGTCCCGCACCAGGTCGTCGCCGAGGTCTCCCGCCAGTACGGCGCCCTGCTCACCAAGGCCGGGCTCGGCGAGGTGCCCCGGTTCACCGTGCCCGAGCTGCCCGAGTCGGCCTGGGGCGGCGGCCTGCTGCCCGCCTCCGCCGTCGCCTCACTGCGTACCTGGCTGCATCACCACGCCCAGGACCCCGGCGCCCGTCGCAGCGCCCTCACCCGTACGGCGTACGGCCTGCTCGACTCGCTGGCCTCCCGCATGCCGGAGCTGGCGAGCGCCGCGGCCGCCCAGTACGCGGCCGCCCTCCGCCTCACCTCCGCCGTGGACGGCGCCTACGACAGCGAGCACGCGCGCGTGCGCGGCAGGCTCCAGTCCGGCACCGTCCTCGCCGGCGACGCCCTCAAACGCTGGCGCGCCTTCCCGCTGGACTGCACCGCGGGCGAACTCCTCGACGCCCTCACCGAGAGCCTCGGCGCGCTGCTGCTGTGCGCCGTCACCGCCGCCGACGAGCGCGTCGACGAGTCCTGGCGCCGCGAACCCGCCGCCCGCGCCCCGGAACTCGCCGACCGCGACCTCTCCGCCGAGAGCGCCGAGCACCGCATCGGCCTCGCCGTACGGCGCTGGCGGCGCGAGCTGGAGGAGTACGCCGAGGACCAGGTCCGCGAGCTGGAGCGGGGCAACGCCCCCGACGCCGAGACGGTCGCCGCGCTCGCCGCGGCCGTCGTGCTCGGCGGACGCCGGGCGCGCACGGCGGGCGAGGGGCTGGCCGAGCGGATCGGGGCGCACGGCGCGCTGCGGCTGCGTGACCGAGCCGGGCGCCTGCTCACCGAGCACGTCGACCGGGTCCTGCACGCCGAACGCGAGCGCCGCCTCGCCCCCATCGACGCCCTGGACGTCCACGCCGAGTCGCAGGCCGAGCTCATCGCCGCGCTGTCCGTACTGCAGAAGGAGAGGTGACCGGTGACCGCCGCCGCCCAGAAGGACCAGATGGATCACGTCGACGACACGGGCCCCGCCGACGAGGAGCCGCACGCGCGCGTGGAGGCTGATCAGCATCCCGATGACGAGGTCTCCTGGGACGACGGCCTCATCGCCCGCCGCGTCACCGAGGGCGCCGCGCCCCCGGAGGCCCCCGCGCGCGGCGCGACGAGCGGCCCTCCGGCGCCGCTGGCCTACGACGGCCCGCTGCGCTCCCGCCTCGACGCGCTGCGCGAACTCGTCGGACTGTCCCGCGCCCGCCTCGACAACCAGACCCTCGCCGAGGCCGCCCGCGTCCTGGACGAGGCCACCGCGCGGCGCAAGCTGTCCGGGCAGCACACCGTCGTCGCCATCGCGGGCGCGACCGGCAGCGGCAAGTCGCAGTTGTTCAACACGCTCGCCGGGGTGCCCATCTCCGAGACCGGCGTGCGCCGTCCGACGACCGCCGCGCCCATCGCGTGCAGTTGGAGCGACGGCGCCGCGACCCTGATCGACCGCCTCGGCATCCCCGGCCGGCTGCGCCGCCGCCCCCTGCAGAGCGCCGAGGCCGAGGCGCAGTTGTGCGGTCTTGTCCTGATCGACCTGCCCGACCACGACTCCGCCGCCGTACAGCACCGCGAGCACGTCGACCGGGTCCTCAAGCTGGTCGACGCGGTCATCTGGGTGGTCGACCCGGAGAAGTACGCCGACGCCGTGCTGCACGAGCGCTATCTGCGGCCGATGGCGGGCCACGCCGAGGTGATGATCGTCGTCCTCAACCAGACCGACCGGCTGCCCGCGGAGGCGACCGAGCAGATCCTCGACGACCTGCGCCGCCTGCTGGACGAGGACGGCATCGCGCTCGGCGAGTACGACGAACCCGGCGCCACCGTCCTCGCCCTCTCCGCGCTCACCGGGGACGGCGTCGCCGACCTGCGCGAGGTGCTCGCCAAGATCGTGGCCGAGCGGGGCGCGGCGGCCCGCCGGGTCTCGGCCGACGTGGACGCGGCCGCCGCAGACCTGCGGCCGGTGTACGCCGCCGGGCAGGGCGTCGGGCTCAGCGAGGAGGCGCGGGAGGAGTTCTCCGGGCGGCTCGCGGACGCGGTCGGCGCCACCGCCGCCGGGGAGGCCGCCGAACGCGCCTGGCTACGCAGCGCCAACCGCGCCTGCGGTACGCCCTGGCTGCGGCTGTGGCGCTGGTACCAGGACCGCGGCGGCCCGCAGACCGGCAGCCTGCCGGTGCGCCAACAGACGGACGCCGAGGCGACCGCACGCCAGCGGGTGGAACAGGCGGTCCGTACGGTGTCCGACCAGGCCGCCGCCGAGCTGCCCACGCCCTGGGCGCAGGCGGTGCGCGAGGCGGCCGTACGCGGGTCGCAGGGGCTGTCGGAGTCGCTGGACGAGCTGGCGGGCCAGGCGGGGCTGCCGCCGGGACGCCCGCCCAGGCCGGGCTGGTGGCCGGTGGCGGTGCTGGTGCAGGCGGCGATGACGCTGCTCCAGATCGTCGGCGGTGCGTGGCTGGTCGGGCAGATCGCGGGCGTGCTCTCGCCGAACCTGGGCGTGCCGGTGCTGCTGATGCTGTGCGGGATCGTGGGCGGGCCGCTGGTGGAGTGGGGCTGCCGGCTGGCGGCGCGGGGGCCTGCGCGGCGGTACGGGCAGGAGGCGGAGCGCCGGCTGCGGGAGGCGGCGGCGAGCTGTGGACGGGCTCGGGTGCTGGACCCGGTGGCGGCGGAGCTGTTGCGGTACCGGGAGGTGCGGGAGCAGTACGGGCGGATCGCGGGGGTGGGGGCCGGGCGGTAGGGCTCTGCGGGGTGGGCTGTGGCGGCCTGTGGAGGGCGGGACCACCTGATCGGGTGACGGAGTTGTCCACAAGCGGGTGGTCGTCCACAGCGCCCGGCGGGATCGGCGGGGGTGGGGGCAGTCTGGTGCCACGGCGATCGCACCGCCTGCCCGACCCGGTGAGGAAGTGGGGGGATGGGCGGGCTTCGTGATCGGCGGTCGTGCGGCGCGCCACGAGTGAGACCGGTGCGCGCCGCACGGCACAGGAAGCCGTACGGGACAGGCTCGTCGCGGCACCGGCGGCCCGGCGATGAGCGTCGGGCGAGGGAGGGGATCACGATGAACGAGACCGTGCTGTGCGTGGTGGGCAATGTGGCGACGCGGCCGGTGTATCGAGAGCTGCCGAACGGCCCGTCGGCCCGGTTCCGGCTCGCGGTGACCGCGCGGTACTGGGACCGGGAGAAGAACGTCTGGACCGACGGGCACACCAACTTCTTCACGGTGTGGGCCAACCGGCAGCTCGCGGTCAACGTGGCCGCGTCGGTGGAGGTGGGGCAGCCGCTCGTGGTGCAGGGCCGGCTGAAGGTGCGGACCGAGATGCGCGAGGGACAGCAGCAGGCATGGGCGTCGGCGGACATCGACGCGGTGACGATCGGCCACGATCTGACGCGGGGGACGGCCGCGTTCCGGCGCTCGGCGAAACCGGAGACACCACCTCGGGCGGAGACGCGTCCGGAGCCGCAGTGGGAGACACCGCCTCCTGCGGCATCGGAGGCTCAACAGGACGCGAAGGCAGTGTTGGTGACATGACGTCACCCACCGTCTGACCGAGACGTGGCTTATCGGCGAATGCGCCGCGAACAACCCGTCCAAACCAGTGGATTTGTCGATAAGCCCAGCTCAAGACGCGCGCTGGCGATAACGATTACAGCTCGGATCAGCCGTACGACCATCCGACCGCCGGGTGGGGGCTCCGTTGATCCATAGGATGCCCAGGCGTACCCCCTAGGGGTTGGTGATTTCTGCTGGTGGGACCGCCCCCCAAGTCCAACGGGTCCTGCTCGAAGGGGAATTCTGTGCTTTCTGCGTTCTCTGGGTTCACCCGGTCCACCGCGCCCGTGAGGGCCGGCGCCCTGACTCTGGCCTGCGGGCTGGCGGCGGCGGGCGTGCTGTCCGGCGCCGGTACGGCCCTGGCCGACGGCAGACCGCAGGCGCAGAACGGGGCGACGGCCACGATCAACGGCCTCAAGGCGTACGGCGAGGCCGTGATCCACGAGGACGGTGGCACCGACCTGCGGGTACCGGCCGGCCTGTTCGACATGTCCGTGGACGGCGGCGGCACCCTCCAGACGTACTGCGTCGACCTGCACAACCCCACCCAGCGCGACGCCAAGTACCAGGAGACCCCCTGGAGCGGCACCTCGCTGGGCGCCAACCCGGACGCCGGGCGCATCCGCTGGATACTCCAGAACTCGTACCCGCAGGTGAACGACCTGGACGCGCTCGCCCGCAAGGCCGGCGCGACCGGGCTGACCGAGCAGGACGCGGCGGCCGGGACGCAGGTGGCCATCTGGCGCTACTCGGACGCGGCGAAGGTCGACGCGGTGGACCCGCAGGCGGAGAAGCTCGCGGACTACCTGGAGAAGAGCGCCCGCCCCGCGGCCGAGCCCCGGGCCTCGCTCACGCTGGACCCGCCCGCGGTCTCCGGCCGCCCCGGTGACCTGCTGGGACCGGTGACCGTGCACACCGACGCCGCCGGCGTGATCGTCTCGCCTCCGGCGGACGCGGCGGCCGAGGGGATGCGGATCATCGACCGCACCGGCAAGGTGATCACCTCGGCGCACGACGGCAGCCAGTTGTACTTCGACATACCCGAGGGCGCGCCGGACGCCGCGGTGCAGGTGGCCGTGCAGGCGTCCACCACCGTCCCGGTGGGCCGCGCCTTCGCCTCCGAGTCGCGCAGCCAGACGCAGATCCTGGCCGGCTCCAGCGAGTCCACGGTCTCCGCGACGGTCGACGCGTCCTGGGCGGCCGAGGGTGCCGTACCGGCGATCTCGGCCCGCAAGAACTGTGCCAAGGGCGGGGTGGACGTCACGGTCGCCGACAAGGGCGACGAGCCGTTCACCTTCGACCTGATGGGCACGTCCCACACGGTCGCCCCCGGCAAGGCCGACACGATCACGGTCCCCCTGAAGGAGGACCAGTCCTACGACTTCACCGTCACCGGCCCGGGCAGCTTCACCCAGCGCTTCACGGGCGTCCTCGACTGCGCCACCCAGGGCCCGGCCACGGCCGCCTCCGCCCAGACCCTGAGCGAGCCGACCCCGGTCACCCTGCCGGACGAGGCCCCTGGGGGGACGGACCTGGCGGCGACCGGTGGGTCCGCGCTGACGCCGGTGATCACGGGGGCGGCTATCGGGCTGGTTGTCATCGGCGGGGCTGTGCTGGTGATTCTGCGGGGGCGGGAGAACAAGGCGGGGGAGTGACGGCTGCGCCTTGCGTCAGCCGTCCTGGGGCAGGTGGAAGTAGACGTTTCCTGACCACCAGGGTCCGTGTTCCGTCATCTCCGACTCGATGAGCGCCGCCCCATCGTGCCCTGCCTGACAAGTACCCCCAGCTCACAGCCCCCCGAAGGAACGCGTTTCCTCCCAGGGGTGGCCGTACGGCAAGATGGGGTGTTACTTGCCGCGAGAGGGCATCAACAGGCCCCTCACCAGCGGTTTCTTTGCCGATGAGGGGCCGTGTCAGGCAGCTTGGGCCGTCTCCGGACCGTCCTACGGGAATCGCGCCCGTGAGTAAGTCCAATCGGCGATGATGTGCGCGTGGAGATCGCGCGCTTGGTCCTCGACTACCTCAAGGCTCTTGTATGGCCTGTCGTCTTCCTCATCGTTGCATTTCGGTTCAAGCCGGAGATCGCTCGACTGATCAGGCGAATCCGTACGCTGAGTGCCCCTGGTGTGGACGCCGAGTTCTCGGATGAAGTCGCCGAGATCAGCGCTGAGACCGAGGCAGCTGTTCGGCAGGCCCAACGGGATACCCAGGGGGTTGCGGAGGAACCTGGCGAGGCGTCCACAGAGGGTGGTCGACAGACTGGGACCCGGACGGAGAACCAACAAGCGCATCAAATCGAGCATGAGGCTGCAGAAGTCGTAGAAGCCGAAGCGCAACGGTACGAAGCTTTGCGGATTCAAGCGGTTGAAGAACGGGAGCTGGCCTATGAGGATGAGAGGCGTCGTCTCTTTGAGCGTTCCAACGAGGGAGCGTCCTTGTCGGAGATGCACTGGAGCACCCCAGAGCTGATGGCAGCTCTCAGCCCCTCAGCCGGAATGCTTGCGGCTTGGCAGCCCATCGAACAGCTTCTCTATGATCTCGCACCTGGTGGCGCGGCATCCCAACTGCGGCCGATTGGAAGAGTCATCGACTCATTGCCTGGTGTCCCGCACGATGTCAAGCACTCGCTTCACGACCTTCGCCGTCTCAGGAACGATGCTGCACACGAACGACGCGGAGAGACTGTGAGCCGATCAGCAGCGCTCAATTACGTGCGGAGCTGTAGAACCATGCTGAGTTGGTTGGAGGAGTACCGGCGCCGGCGTGAGTCTGGCGCCTGAGCGGACCCCAGCGCTGCCTATGAAAGGCCCCTCACCGGTGTGTTTCCCACTGGTGAGGGGCGGCGTCAGGCGGCCTGAGCCACTTCAGAGTTGTCATGGGTTTGACCGGCGGCCCGGTACATCGAGGAGATGGCCTTCCGGGTTCGCGTCTCGCTGGACGGCATGAGGTGGGTGTAAACCCGAAGGGTGAACCCTGGGTCGCTGTGACCGAGGTAGAGGCTCAGGGCCTTGATGCTCTCCCCGGCGTCCAAGAGCACCTAGGCGTAGAAGTGCCGTAATGCGTGCATCCCGTGCTCACGGGCCGCCGCGTAGCGCTCCCCCTTCTCCGGGGTCGGGATGACGCCGGCGGAGGCCAGCGCAGGCTTCCATGCCTGGTCGTTGAACCCCTGGCTCCAGATGGCGGCGCCGATGCTGCTGGTGAAGACGAGCCGGTGCGTGATCTTCGGTCCGGCCGGAGTCAGCCAGGGCAAGGTCACGTCGACCGGCGGGAAGCGCGCCATGTGCTCGCGGAGCGCCGCCGACACCTCCGGGTCGAGGGGAACGTCGCGGAGCTTGCCGCGCTTGGGCGGGGCGAAGACCAGCGTGCCGCGTACCTTCTTTACCTGCTGCCGGACATAGACCCAGCCCAGGTCTCCGATGCTGTCGACGGCCAGGCCGAAGATCTCACCCTGTCGGGCAGGTCCACAGACTGCCCGACTCGCCGGAAGCTTACGGGGCCATGATCACTCGCCCCATGGCAGCTCCCGCCCAAAGTCTCGGAGCCAACCTCTCGCCATCGTCGGCCACAGGCCGGCAGCCTTACTCGCCCGTACGGCCCTTGCCAGTCGTGGGCTTGGTCTGGTGGAAAATCTCTGCTCCGAACCCTTCCCAGTCGACGGTCATGGCGTCCTGGGTCAGCCCGTACACCCGCCCCACAGTCCGGTCGGTATTGCCGTCATCGCACTTAACGCTGATGACGTGCAGTCCGTCCTCTTTGGAGGCTTTGCCTCGACAGTGGTGTTTGCCGAGCAGTTTGACTTGCCGGCCATCGATGAGGAGTCTGGCGAAGTCTCCGCGATCGAGATAGACCCAGTTGCCAGCGAGTGACGGATCGACTTCGTCGTTGGCGCCCTCGGTGCTGGGCGTGACGGTCCGGCTGTCTGAGCTTGCCGTCGCCGTCGCTTTATGTCTCGAGGGGGGCTTCGCTTCCTCGGACTTCGTACCGCCGCATCCGGACAAGGCGACGGCTGTCACCAGGGCCATCCCGGCGACGCTGTGTACTCGCTTGATCACGTAATCCCCTCGAAAGACCCGCCTGTCCGCCAGGAGCAGCGGGTCGGCAGCGGATCATAGCTTTCGAGGAGACCCATGGCGCAGCCAACGTCCCGTGCCACACCCGTGCCAGAACGTGCGGGGAAGCACGGGGAATGACGGGCACCCACTTCGCCGGCCAGACTGGCCCTGCCAGCGCTCCACCGCAGGTCATCCCAGCAAGCCACCTGTAGATGACCGAAGCTTCCCAAGCTGAGGTCCACGAAGCTGCTAGCTAGCCCGAGCCGGCCGTCGCGGCTTGCTCTGGTAGGCAACACGAACCGGTAGCGCGACTGGGCTCCATCGTGGCTGGCTGCCGTCGGCTGAGGTTCGTGTGCAACCGTGCGAGATGCGGGGGTAGCCACGGTCAGTGAAGGGGACCTGCGGTCCAGTTTCGCCTCACCGCGTCTCGAAACCCCAGGTCAGCGGCATGATGCGGTTGTTCTCGTCCGGATCTGTGCCGACGGCCACAGCGAACGGGATACACGTAGGCTCATACTGAGTCATGACAAAGCCTGCTGCGCCGAAGCGTCATTTGCCGACCAGTCCCTTCAAGGCCCCGGTCACACCGGCTCCCAAGCACTTCGCCGTGGGCGACCAGGTCACACACGACGTGTACGGCCTCGGCCGAGTAGTCGGCATCGAGGATGGAGTCGCGGCGCTCGTGGATTTCCGCTCGGCGCAAATGCGGATCTTGAGCCCGTACGCCAAGATGACCAAGCTGTAGAACCGCTGTGCCCGGTTACGGCACACCAGGCCCATTCAGGGACCTGTAACGAAAGAGAGTCCTCTCATCGACCTGACGTCACTGTTTTCCGCCCTGGAAGGGCAACCCCGCTGCGCCACTGCGACATCGCCGCCTCCGACGACCAAGCCCTTCCAGGCCCCTGACTTCGGGGAAGACGAGACCTTGCCGCTGGAGGACGCACAGGAGCCCGCCTCGGGCGTACGTGCGGCGCGACCCAAGGCTGCTTAGCTCCACGAATGACGGTGGCTCCGGCAACTGGCCGCGGGTCGTCCCCCGTGCCGCGGTGAAGAGTGCGGCCGTCTCAGTTTCCGTCTCATTCAGCCCCGTTCACCGTTGCTCGGACGAGACCGTGTGCCGGGTCCTTCCCGTAGCCAGGCCACCCATGAACGCAGGTGAACGGCCCTGTACGCGCGGCTACTAGGCGCCAACAGACTTGGAAAGCGTGTTTGGCCGTGCGCCGGTTCAGCAGGTGTCTGGTCGTGCCGAGCCTGGTTGAGATCGCCGAACGCCAGTGCACGCCAACAGCGTGCTGCCGTCCGCGTCGAGAAACAGCATGAAGATCCACGATCCGTCGGCAGTCCTGATCTGCCCCAGTCGAACCGGTCGGCTGTATAGGTCGAGGCGTTGCACGGCCTGGGCCAAGCCGGAAGTCTCGATGCCCTTCCGAAGGGTGTGACGGAGTCGGCGCCCGTAGACCGTCGCGAGTGCCTTGGGTGAGGTCATTCCGTCCCAGACGACGTATGAAGCGTCGGCGCGGAGTGCAGCGAGAGCGGCCGCCGACGTGTCGTCGCCGCCGCCCAGCAGCCGTTCGAGCTGCTCCCGTTCCATGGCCCCACCCTGAGGCATTGGCGAACCTCGTAACGAACCGCTCAGCAGATGTCAGCCCACCTGGCCCGGCTCGAACGGGCTGGTCCCCTCCACAACGGGCCGGTGCTGCGGGTCTACAGCGCGCCGGCCGACGCAGGCAGCCTCATGGTAGGACGGCCGTCAGCGCCCTTGCACCGGTGTTTCCACACGGCAGATGGAGCAAGGCTGAGTGTCTAACTGCGTGACAACGCCGACGAACACCGGCGGACGAGCGCGGACGTCAGTGGACCATCGGCGCAGGTGAGCAGCACATCAGCCTAAGGCCGGAGGCCCACCCAAGTTGCTTCGGGAGGAAGAGGTCGTGAGCTAAGGGCCGTCGCGCTCGATCAGCGAGCCGTCGGGGTCGAACGTGTACACGCGTGGCGGTCCCATGGCTTCCATGGCCCTTTGCAGCTGCGCTTCCTGCTCCGCGGGGGCAGGACCGTGCGGGTCCCGCACCTGGAAGCCGTGCAGTCGGATGTTGTCTGCGTCGACGTCGTCCGGCTCGGGGCGACCCTCCTGGGTGAACCCGCACAGCGCTCGCAGTGCCTCTTCGCCCAGTTTCAAGGGGGGGAACGGCAGCGGGTACGGCTCTTCGTCCTCGTCCGGCCAGGAGATGACGTCGGCCGGGCGGTCTCCGGCCCAGTAGGGCAGCTCAAAGGGGAGCGGTTCGCCCATGTTCTCGATGATGCCGCTGTCCGGAGACAGGCTCATGGAACGGACGAGACGCCCGTCCTCCCACACGGCGAATGCCAGCCAGTCGACGACGCTGTGCATGGCGTGCAGGACGAGCCGTCGGCCGGCGCTTGCCGCCACGAGGTGTTCGGGAAGCTGGGAGGGGGCATCGATCATCACCCTCTGATCACCGATGACGTCCACGCCAGGCCAGCTGGCCGCGTACGTCGTCCCCTTCGGTGGGTACACGCCGTCCCAGAGAGTCGAGCCCTCGCACTCCTCGATCTGCCAGCCTGGGTAGAGCCGCCGCATCATCGTGACGGTCCGATCAAGGTCCGCTGCCCCCGCTCGTCGCAGCACCCCCGGCACGTCGCCGTCGGCGTACACCAGCAGTCCCGTCTTGGCTCCCAAAGCAGCCCTCCCCAAAGCGTTGCCCTCGATGGCGGACGCACCATAGCCCCACCCACTGACAACGAGGGCGACTCATTTCTCCTGGCCCCGCTGGGCCGTCTCTGGGCCGTGCGAGGGCGCCCGAGGCCGACCGAGGACGACCGACAGTGACAGCCGAGCCGGAGCCGCTACCCGCGGAACCCCATGTCAGAGCGTCCTGGGGTCACGCGTTTCCTCCCAGGGGTGGCCGTACGGCAAGATGGGGTGTATCTGCCCACTGCCAGATTTCAAGTTGCCGGACGGTTTCTCTTGGCTGAGTTCATTTACACCATGCGCAAGGCGCGCAAAGCGCACGGCGACAAGGTGATCCTCGACGACGTCACCCTGAACTTCCTGCCGGGGGCGAAGATCGGCGTCGTCGGTCCGAACGGTGCCGGTAAGTCGACCGTGCTGCAGATCATGGCGGGACTGCAGCAGCCCTCCAACGGTGACGCCTTCATCTCCCCCGGCTACAGCGTCGGCATCCTGCTCCAGGAGCCCCCGCTGAACGAGGACAAGAACGTCCTGGAGAACGTCCAGGAGGGCGTCGCCGAGATCAAGGGCAAGCTCGACCGGTTCAACGAGATCGCCGAGCTGATGGCGACCGACTACTCCGACGCGCTGCTCGACGAGATGGGCAAGCTGCAGGAGGAGCTGGACCACGCCAACGCCTGGGACCTCGACGCCCAGCTCGAGCAGGCCATGGACGCCCTGGGCTGCCCGCCCGGCGACTGGCCCGTCACCACCCTCTCCGGTGGCGAGAAGCGCCGCGTCGCGCTCTGCAAGCTGCTCCTGGAGCAGCCCGACCTGCTGCTCCTCGACGAGCCCACCAACCACCTCGACGCCGAGTCGGTGAACTGGCTGGAGCAGCACCTCGCCAAGTACCCGGGCACCGTCGTGGCCATCACCCACGACCGGTACTTCCTGGACAACGTCGCCGAGTGGATCCTCGAGCTCGACCGCGGCCGCGCCTACCCCTACGAGGGCAACTACTCCACCTACCTGGAGACCAAGCAGACGCGTCTGAAGGTCGAGGGCCAGAAGGACGCCAAGCGCGCCAAGCGGCTCAAGGAAGAGCTGGAGTGGGTGCGGTCCAACGCCAAGGGCCGCCAGGCCAAGTCCAAGGCCCGCCTCGCCCGTTACGAGGAGATGGCGGCCGAGGCCGACAAGATGCGGAAGCTGGACTTCGAGGAGATCCAGATCCCGCCGGGCCCGCGTCTGGGCAGCATCGTCGTCGAGGTCAACGACCTCAACAAGGCGTTCGGCGAGAAGATCCTCGTCGACGGCCTGAGCTTCACCCTGCCGCGCAACGGCATCGTGGGCGTCATCGGCCCGAACGGCGCCGGCAAGACCACGCTGTTCAAGATGATCCAGGGTCTCGAGACGCCGGACTCCGGCGCCATCAAGGTCGGCGAGACCGTCAAGATCTCCTACGTCGACCAGACGCGCGCCAACCTCGACCCCAAGAAGACGCTGTGGGAGGTCGTGTCCGACGGGCTCGACTACATCAACGTCGGCCAGGTCGAGATGCCGTCCCGCGCCTACGTCTCCGCGTTCGGCTTCAAGGGCCCGGACCAGCAGAAGCCGACCGGCGTGCTCTCCGGTGGTGAGCGCAACCGCCTGAACCTGGCGCTCACCCTCAAGCAGGGCGGCAACCTGCTGCTCCTCGACGAGCCCACCAACGACCTCGACGTCGAGACCCTCTCGAGCCTCGAGAACGCGCTGCTGGACTTCCCCGGCTGCGCCGTGGTGGTCTCCCACGACCGTTGGTTCCTGGACCGGGTCGCCACGCACATCCTCGCCTACGAGGGTGACTCCAAGTGGTTCTGGTTCGAGGGCAACTTCGAGTCCTACGAGAAGAACAAGATCGAGCGGCTGGGCGCCGACGCCGCGCGTCCGCACCGCGCCACCTACAAGAAGCTGACCCGGGGCTGATCGCACCTTGCGCCACATCTACCGCTGCCCCCTGCGCTGGGCGGACATGGACGCGTACGGCCACGTCAACAACGTGGTGTTCCTCCGCTACCTGGAGGAAGCCCGTATCGACTTCCTGTTCCGCCCGGACAAGGACTTCCAGCAGGGCTCGGTCGTGGCGCGCCACGAGATCGACTACAAACGGCAGCTCGTCCACCGGCACCACCCGGTGGACGTCGAGCTGTGGATCACCGAGATCCGGGCCGCGTCCTTCACCATCACCTACGAGGTGAAGGACGCGGACACCGTGTACGTACGGGCCTCCACCGTCGTCGTGCCCTTCGACTTCGAGGGCCAGCGGCCGCGCCGGATCACCGCGGAGGAGCGGGAGTTCCTCCAGGAGTACCGGGACGAGTCCGCCGAGGAGAAGGCCGTCGCCGCATGACGGTGCTCCACCTCGCCGACGAGACGGAGGCGGCCGACCTCGCCGCCTTCCTCACCCGGCTGCTCCGCTACGACCGCGCGGCCGCGGTACGCCTCCAGGCCACCGGGACCGCGCTCGCCGTGTTCGGACGCCCGCCCTCCTTCGAGGTGCTGGCCGTCCGCGCGGTACGCCTCGCCAAGCCGTACGAGGACGGGCTGGACGCCGCCCTCGACATGACCGTCTCCGCCGGCGAACTGCTGGAGTCGGTGGACGAACGCGCGGCCACGGCCGTCGTACCCGCCGCCGTCACCGGGCCCCCGTGGGCCGGGGTCCTGCCGCCGCGCGGCGGCTGGCGGCCCGAGCCGGGGCTGCCCGGGCCGGCCGCACTGCACCGGACCGTGGCCCAGTCGGTCGCCGAATTCCGGGCCCGTACCGAGGAGTTGGCGCCCGAGGAGCGCACCCGCGCCGAGCTGGACCGGATCGGGCGGGAGATCTGGTCCCGCGAGGTCGGCCCCACCCGGCTCCCGGTGCGGGCCGTGCACGCGGCGCACTCGCTGGGCTTCCTGCGGCCCCCGGACCCGGCCACGGCCGAGGAGACCGGTCTGTTCTCCTCCGGGGCGTGGCTGCGGCTGCGCACCCCCTACGGGTCGATCGTTGTACGGCGCGCGGGCCTGGGCGCACTCGGCGTCACGGTGCGCTGAACACCCCGTTCACAGAGCCCCGTCCACGAAGACCCGCTCACAGAGCCCCGTTCACTCCGCCGTGTTGACCATCGACGCCGCCGCGTACGTCAGGTAGTTCCACAGCGTCCGCTCGTGCTCCTCGGACAGCTCCAGCTCGTCCACCGCGTCCCGCATGTGCTTCAGCCAGGCGTCGTGCGCGGCCCGGTCCACGGCGAACGGGGCGTGCCGCATCCGCAGCCGGGGGTGGCCGCGCTCCTGGCTGTAGGTGGTGGGTCCGCCCCAGTACTGGATCAGGAACAGGGTGAGCCGCTCCTCGGCCGGCCCGAGGTCCTCCTCCGGGTACATGGGCCTCAGCAGCGGGTCCTCGGCGACGCCCTCGTAGAAACGGCGGACCAGCCGGCGGAAGGTCTCCTCCCCGCCGACCTGCTCGTAGAAGGTCTGCTCCTGAAGCGTGCCACGTCGGATCTCGTTCACCCGTCCATGGTCTCAGACCGCAGGGCCCAGGACTCAAGGCCTAGGACCGGCCACCGTCCGCCGCTGCCGCCCCCGGATCGTGCCTACTGTGGACATATGGGCGCCTACGATTCCGAGCTGACCCGGGTGGCCGCCGAGGCGCGGGCCGCGCTGATCCGGCAGATCGACCGCGACGGCGCCTGGCGCACGGACCCGGTGTGGCGGGAGACGTTCGCCGAGGTGCCCCGGCACCTGTTCGTGCCGTACTACTACGTCGGCGTCCTCGGCGGCTACGAGCGGTACGCGGCCGACGACCCCGACCCGGCCGGGCGGGAGCGCTGGGCGCGCGGCGCCTACGCGGACGCACCCCTGGCCACCCGGCTGCACGACGGCGAGCTGGTCTCCTCCAGCAGCCAGCCCTCGCTGATGGCGCGGATGCTGGTCGCGCTGGGGGTCCGGGACGGTGACCGGGTGCTGGAGGTCGGCACCGGCACCGGCTACAACGCCGCCCTGCTCGCCCACCGCCTCGGCGACGACTCCCTGGTCACGACGGTCGACATGGAACCGGAGATCACCGAGCCCGCCCGGCAGCACCTGGCCGGGGCCGGGTACCACCCGGTGGTGGTCACCGGCGACGGGGCGCACGGGGTGCCCGCGCACGCCCCCTACGACCGGATCATGGCCACCTGCATGTTGCCCACGGTGCCGCGCCCCTGGATCGCCCAGTGCGCGCCCGGCGCCCGGATCATCGCCCCGCTGAACAACGGACTGCTCGCGCTGGACGTCGACGATGCCGGCCGAGCCGAGGGCCGCTTCCTGCGCACCGGCGCCTACTTCGTGCCGCTGCGCGGGGAGAGCGGGGCGCCCGCCCAGCCGGTGTCCACGCGCGGGCTGCCGGGGTGGGCGCGGGAGCAGGAGTCGTTCCGCTTCCTGCTCGGGCTCGTCCGGGGCGCCCTGGAGCCCACGCGGGCATACGTGCTGTGGGAGGACGCGGGCATGCCGGACCGCGAACGGTACGGCGTCACGGTCAGCGGCCCGCGCGCCTGGGCCTGGCTGGACGACCCGGAGGGCCGCCACGCCTGGCCGCTGCCGTGAACGTCCTGGTCAGCCGCGGTGGACGGTGATCGTCGTCCAGGCGCCCACGTGCACCCGGTCGCCGTCCTGGAGCGGTACCGGCACGAACGGCTGGATCGGCTCGTCGGAGCCGTTGACCGTGGTGCCGTTCGTCGAGTTCTGGTCCACGACCGCCCAGCCGCCGTCCGGCTGCTGCACCAGCACCGCGTGCTGGTGGGAGACACCCGGGTCCTCCGGCGGCACCGACAGGTCGATGTCCGGGGTGTCACCGGTGGAGTGCCGGCGGCGGCCGATGGTGACCTGGTTGCCGGTGAGCGTGCGCTGCTGCTCGGGCGAGTACGCGGGCAGGTTCAGGCCCGCGGCCTCGGGGCCCGAGCGCTGCATCATCGCCATGAAGTAGTCGCGGTCCGGGCCGATGGTCGCGGTCCAGGTCGCGGGGCCCTGCGGGGCCTGCGGAGCCTGGGGGTAGCCCTGGTTCTGGCCGGTGCCGGGCTGCGGGTATCCGTAGCCGCCACCGGGACCGCCGGACGGGCCGTTGTTCGACGGCGGCGGGGGGATCACCCAGTCGTCGTCGGCGAAGGACGGGCCGCCGGCCGGGGTGCGGCCGGTCTCCTGCGGGAAGCCGGACGGCGCGGACGGCGGAGGAGCCTGCCGGGAGGGGGCGGCGCCGAAGGCGGAGGGCTCACGCCCGAACGGCGGGGGACCCGAGGGGCCGCCCTGACCGGACGGGCTGCCGGGGCCGCCGGGGCCACCCTGCGTGCCGGGGCCACCGGGACGGCCGGGACCACCCGGACCGCCGTAGCCGGGACCACCCGGACCCTGCGGACCCGGCCCAGGCCCTCCGGGCCGGCCCTGCGGCCCAGGACCCTGCTGACCAGGCCCACCCTGCTGACCCGGACCCTGCCCCGGCCCCCCGCCGAACCCCGGCGGAGGCCCCTGACGGCGCTCGCCGAACGGGGACGGACCGCCCGAGGTGGGCGGCGGCGGGGACGCCGGACGGCGCTCGTTGCCGAACGGCGTCGGGCCCGAGGGCTCGCTGTCGAACGGGGGTATCGGCTCGGCCGGCCGGTTCACCTGCGAGGGCCGCGAGCCCTGGTACTCGTACCCGTCACCGCCGCCGCCGAAGGGCTGGCTCGGCGGCTGGTAGCGGGGCTGCTGCTGCCGGGGCGGGGCCGCCGGGGTGTACGAGGTGGCGGTGTTGGTCAGGAAGTTCCACCGGCACTCCTCGCAGAAGGGCGCGCCGCCCTCGCGGGGCGTACGGCACTGCGGGCACAGCTCGGCCTGTGCGCCGGGGGAGGGGCGTCCCTCGGAGCGGGGCGGCGGGAACCCGTAGCCGCCGCCGGACGGGGGCGGGGGCGGAGGCACGGCACCGGCCATGCGGTGACCGCAGACCTCGCACCAGTCGTCGGAACCCGACTGGTGTCCGTTCGGGCAGGTCGGCATGTCGGTGGTACCCCTTCTGCTGAGGTATCGGTGTCTACAGGGTCCCTGTCACCAGGGTCACTTCTTGACGCGAACAGTCTTCGTGGACCGGGTCTCGAGGGTCATCTCGTCGGCCTCCGCGACCTTCGCCTTCAACCGCACAGTACCGGTCGGGGCGTCGACCACGTCCACCACCTTCGCAAGCAGTTTCGCAGTATCGGCGTTCCCCGACACCCCCGCCAACTGAACGGCACGTCCCAGTTTGGCCGTTGCTCCATCCATATCGCCCGCTTTGCGGAGATCCAGCCCTTCCTGGATGGCCTGCGCCAGTTCGGCCTGGCCGGTGTAGTGGGCGACTTGGGAGTTGAGTGAGGTGGAGGCCGCCATGTCGTCGGTCCACACCGCCCGTACGAGTCCCTGGGCGCCGAGGTTCTGTACCTCTCTGTCCGGTTGGGCCGCCACCAGGGACACCCGGGCGGCGAGCATCTCCTGGCCCAGTCCGGCCGCCGGGACCTCCACGCAGAGGTGGTAGTCGCGGGACTCGTCGCCCCAGGAACCGGTGGGGTAGTCCCCGGCACGCGGGCCCGCCTCGGTGCGCCGGTCGGTCAACTCCTCGACCGTGGGCGCCACTTGCTTGACGAACTTGATGCGCGTGCCGACCGGCGTCCACACCCGCAGGGCGACGTCGGCGACCTCCTTGCCCATCGTCGACTCCATGATGCGGGTGAAGTCCTCGGTGAGCCGGGCCGGATCGGCGACGATGTCGGCGGTGCCGAGCAACGCCGAGGCGACGCCTGTGACTTCTTTCACTTCCCAGTCGGTGCCCACGCCCCGCGCGTCACAGGTGAACCGCCCCGCGCACGCGTCGAGGGTCTCCTTCAGCTCCGCCGCCGACTCGTGCTCGTTGCGTCCGTCGGTCAGCAGGATGCCGTGCCGGATCGACACGTCCGCCCCGGCCAGCAGCCGGTCCGCCAGCCGCAGCCAGGTGCCGATCGCGGTGCCGCCGCCCGCGCTCAGCCTGCGCAGCGCCTGCTTGGCCTGGGCGCGGGTGGTCGGGCCGGCCACCGCGAGCCGGCCGCCGCCCGGATAGACCTCGCGGGCGACATGCGTTCCGTCGACGATCCCGAAGTGCACCCCGTCGCGCAGGGTGTCGACGGCGGCGGCGGTGGCGTCGCGGGCGTTGCGCATCTTGGTGGGCGGGTAGTCCATCGACCCCGAGCAGTCCACCATGAGCACCACGGCGGCCGAGGCGCCCGGCCCGGCGGGCGTGCCGCCGCCCTTGGCCGTCACGGTCACGATGGCGTTGACCTCGCGGCCGCCCTCCGGCAGGAACTCGTTCTGGTAGACGTCCACCGAGAACTGCGGCCCGCCCGGCTTGGCGAAATTGGCCATGCTGGTTCACATCCCCCTCGGACACGCCCCGCTCCCCGCGAGGCGGTGCGTTCGGGCGGACCGGTCCCCTCCGCGTCCGCCCGTCCTTCCCCGTGCCTGTCCGTGCTTCCCCGTGCGCGAGGCCGCCGCGTCCGCGCGCGGTCACCCGCGCGGCGACGGCCTCAGGCCGATCCTGCCCCCTGCGGCGGCGTGGGGAACGGCACGACGGCCACTGTTACGTTGTCGTGGCCCCCGGCGTCCAGCGCGTGCCCCACCAGCACCCGCGCCGCGTGCAGCGGGCGGGCCGCCGCGTCCGGGGGCAGCACCTCGGCCATCTCGTCGGGCGCCTCGGCGTAGTTCCACAGTCCGTCGGTGCAGACCAGCACCACACCGGCCCGGTCGGGCTTGAACGACGCGGTGTGCGGCTCCAGTTCGTAGGCGTCGGCGCCGAGCCAGCCGGTGATGGCGTGGGCGCGCTCGTCGGCGTACGCCTCCGCCTCGTTCATCAGGCCGGCCGCCACCATCTGCGCCGCCCAGGAGTCGTCCTCGGTCAGCCGGGCCGGAGGCGCGGAGCGGTCGTCCGGCACCCAGTAGGCGCGGCTGTCGCCGACCCAGCCGACCACCAGCAGGCCGGAGGCGACCACCGAGGCGACGATCGTGCAGGCCGGGGCGTTCTGGTGCGGGGCGTGCTCGCGGGCGCCGTCGGGCTCCCCGGCGAGCGCGTCCACGGCCTTCGCGGCCGCCACGATCGCCTCGTGCATCGCCGCCTGCGGATGCATACCGCGCGGCAGGGCCGCCAGCAGCACGTCCCCGGCGGCCCGCGAGGCGGCGGTGGACGCCTCGTCGGGGCGGGTCGCGGAGGAGACGCCGTCGCAGACCACGGCGAGCGCGGCGGGGGAGCCGTCGGGCAGCGCGGTGTGCGCTACGGCGAAGTCGTCCTCGTTGCGGTGGTGGCGCAGGCCCCGGTCGCTGATCGCGGCCACCGGGCCCGACTCCCGCTCCATGTGGTCGCGTTCGCGGGGCTGGGCGTGCCCGCAGTTCTCGCAGTAGCCGTCGCCGTCCACCCGGCCCGCGCGGCAGGCCACGCACACCTGCGCGGGGGCCTCGGCACGCGGGTCGGGTGCCTGGAGCGGGTACTCCTCGGGCTCGCTGGGCGCCGTGGACTCGGCGGGCCGGTCGAAGCGCACCCCGGAGGCGGCTGGTTCGGGCGCGTGCAGCGGGGAGCCGCCGGAGTCGGTGCCGGGCACGTCGGCGGCCCGGTGGGTGCCGCCGGTGGTGGCCGGCTCCGGCTCGGGCCAGTCGACGTCCGCCTCCGGCGTACCGGTCATGGTCAGCGTCGGCTGGTCCGCGGGTGGCGCGGGCACGGCGGACAGGTCGTATCCGCACACGCCGCAGAAGAGGTCGCCCGGTTCGAGCGGCTCCGCGCAGCTCGGGCACTTGGGCAGTGCGGCCTGCTGGGGCATCTGTGACATGACTACACCCACGTCCGGGGGCGGTAACGGTTGGCCCGTTCCACCAGTTCGATCCTCTCCTCGCCGCCGGGCGCCAGCCGGGCCAGCGTGCGGTAGGCGCGCTCCAGTCCGAAGCGGAGGCCCCGCTCGTCCAGACCGCTGCCGAGCAGCACCCGCCCGCCGGTGACCGGCCGAGCGGTGTCCTGACCCCTGGAGAGTATCCAGTCCAGGGCGCAGCCGAGGACTTCGGCCGACAACCGCTCGCGTCGCGCCGGGTCCAGCCCGTACGCGTCCAGCGCCTCGACCTGGCCCGCCGCGGCGGTCAGGTCGTCCAGGAACGGTACGTCACCCGCGGCCGCCGTGCGTTGCCGCAGCCGCGCCCGCACCGCCGCGACCCGCGCGGCCGTGTAGTGGATGGACGACTCCGGCACCGATTCCAGCGTCCGTACGGCGCCCGCCCGGTCCCCGCTCGCCAGCCGCACCCGCGCCAGGCCGAACGCGGCGCTGACGAAGCTCGGGTCGGTCGCCCACACCAGCCGGTAGTACTCGGCGGCGTTGTCCAACTGGCCCAGCACCTCCGCGCACAGGCCGAGCGCCAGCTTGGGAGCGGCCTCGCCGGGAAAGGCGTCGTAGATCGCGTCGAAGGAGAGCGCGGCGCTCTCGAAGTCGCCGGTGACCAGGGCGGCCACGCCCCGGTACCAGACCACCCGCCAGTCGTCGGGCCGTTCCTCGTCCAGCCGGGCCAGTGTCGCCAGCGCGGCCTCCCGGTCGCCGTGCTCCAGCCGGGCGCGCACCCTGCGCAGGCGGGTCTCCACGCCCTGGCCGGGGGCCGCCTCCAGCGCGCTGAGCAGCTCGCCCGGCGCGGAGGCGCTCAGGCCGGCCAGGAAACCGGCGTCCGGGTCGTTCGGGTCGACCAGCGGCACGGGCAGCGCCAGCGCGGCGGCCGGGGTGTCGACCGGTCTGACCAGCGCGGGCGGCAGGGCCGGCGGACGACCCGGGCCGGGCAGCGCGCGGGCGCCGAGGCGGGACACCTCGCCGTCCAGCGTCGGGAACAACTGGGCGTCCGTGACTCGCACTTCGGGCCCGAACAGGGTCGACAGCGCGGGCCGGGCCTGCCCGGTGCTCAGCGAGACGACCTCGCGCAGCACGCCGGTGAGCTGGTCGGCCATCTCCTGCGCGGAGGCGAACCGGCGGGCCGGGTCCGGGTCGGTGGCGCGGACCAGGAAGCGGTAGAAGGACTCGTAGCGGCGGAACACCTCGATGGTGTCCGGGTCGGGCAGCGAGTCGGCGTAGACGGTGGTGTAGCCCTGGAAGTCGAAGGTGAGGACGGCCAGGGTGCGGCCCACCGTGTACAGGTCGCTGGCCGCCGAGGGGCCGACGTCGGCGACCTCGGGGGCCTGGTAGCCGACCGTGCCGTAGATCGCGGACTCGTCGTCGTCCATGCGGCGCACGGCGCCCATGTCGATCAGCTTGAGCTGGTCCTCCGTCTGGATGGCGTTATCGACCTTGAAGTCGCAGTACAGCAGGTTGCGGCTGTGCAGGTGGCCGAGCGCCTCCAGCGCCTCGATGCCGTACGCGCACGCCTGCTCCACCGGCAGCGGGTCCCGCCTGCCGTCCGGGGTGCGGCGCGCGTTGGCGATCTCCTTCAGCGACTTGCCGCCGACGTACTCCATGACGATGTAGCCGTCGAGCGAGCCGGTGCGCTGGTCGAGGTGCTCGACGAAGTTGTAGATCCGGACGATGCCCGCGTGCTCGATCTCCGCGAGGAACCGGCGTTCGGAGATCGCCGCCGCCATCGCGTCCTGGTCACCGGTGTCCAGCAGGCCCTTGAGCACCACCCAGCGGTCCGACACCGCCCGGTCCACCGCGAGGTAGATCCAGCCGAGCCCCCCGTGCGCGAGACACCCCGCCACCTCGTACTGCCCGTGCACGATGTCCCCGGCGCGCAGCTTGGGCACGAAGGAGTACGGGTGCCCGCACTTGGTGCAGAACCCCTCGGTACGCCCCGGCCGTTCCCCGCGCGCCCGGCCCACCGGCGCCCCGCAGTCCGAGCGGGAGCAGTACCGCTTGCGCTCGGGCACCTCCGGGTTGTCCAGCACCATTGCGCGCGGGTCGGGCCTCGGCACCTGCGGCACCACGACCAGCCCGGCGCCCAGCCGCCCGCGTCCCGAGGGACCGGAGGCCGAGCCCGAGCCGCGCACCGACACCGAGCGGCCGCCCGGCTTGCCCGACAGCGAGCGGGAGAGCCGCCCCGACACCGAGCGCCGGGAGCGGGCGGACTGCGAGGAACTGCGCGTGGCACCGCCGTTGATCCCGGTCGGCGCCGAACCGACCGAACCCACCGGCTCCGGCGCCGGTCGGGCCGCCGGGGAGACCACGGGGGCCAGCCCGCAGGTGTCGCAGTACAGCTCGCCGCCGCCCATGTCCTCGTAGGCGCCCGCGCAGTCCGGCCGCTGGCAGGTGCGCCGTTCCTCGCTCACTCCTGGTCCCCCTCGCCGTCCTCGGGCGCGTACTGCTCCGGGACCCTCGGCGGGGCCAGCAGTTCGGCCGCCGCCTGCTGGTAGCGCAGTACCGCCTGTTCGGCCACGCGCAGGTCGCAGGGCGCGCTCCACAGCATCCGGCGGGCCGCGTCGTACCGCTCGATCAGCAGCCGGTCCTCGGCCAGGCCGTGCCGGGTGACCTTCGCCCGGTAGGCGTCCAAGCGGCCACGCAGCTCGGCGCGGACCGCGAGCGGCGCGGTGACGGCCGTCAACGACTCGCGGGCGCGCAGCAGTTCGTCCTCCGCCCGCTGCTCCAGCGACTCCAGCAGCGGGGAGAGGCGGTGCCAGCGGGCCTGGCGGCGGTACTCGGCCGCCGTCGCCAACTGCTCCTGGAGCACGGTCGGCGGGCCGCTCACCACCGGCACCTCGGTCGCGGCGATCTTCGCCAGCACCTCACCGCGCGCGGTACGCGCCTCGGCCAGGGTGCGGTCGGCGCGGGAGAGCACGTCCCGCAGCCGGATCAGCCGCTCCTCGGCGTCCTGCCGGACGGTGAGCACCGCCTCGATCTCCCGGCGTACGTCCTCCAGCGCCCGCGCCTCCCGGTCGTACACCGTGGTGTCCGGGCGGCCCCCGCCGGGTGCCGAACCGCCCCCGGTCGGCACCCAGTGCGCCAGCGGATCGCGGACGACCTCCTCGCGCAGCTCGGTCAGGGTTCGGGTGATGCCCTCCAGGTCGTCCCCGGAGGGGTGTTCGCCGGGGCGGACGCCGACGGAGTGGGCCAGCCTGCGGGTGCGCTGGAGTTCGGCGGCCAGCAGGTCGATGCGGGCGGGCAGCGCCGACCACACGGCGTCGGCGGCCACCACCATGTCCAGCGAGGACGCGTACAGCTCGTTCATCCGCTCCACCAGGGCGGCCAGTGTGAAGCTCTCGCTGAGCACCGCCGAGCCCGAGGGCTGGGCGCCGCCCGCCACCGTGACCGACTCCCCGCGCAGCAGGCCGGTCAGCTCCACCAGGTCCTCCCGGCTGGACCAGCGGCGCCGGGAGCGGATCTCGCGGGCCTCGCGCAGCGCGTCGGTGTACGCGTCGAAACAGGTCCACAGCAGGGTGATCGACGCCTCCGTGGCGGCCCACCGCTCCTTGGTCACTCCGGTCAGCTCGGCGCCCTCGAGGAGGCGGCGGCCGGCGTGGTCCTGGAGCGCGAACAGCGAGGTCTCGATGGCCTCGTGCTCCTGGCCGAGCCGCGCCAGCGCACGGTCCACCTCGTCCCGGTCCATCACCGGCCCGGCGGGGTCCGTGACGCCCATCGATCACCTCTCGCTGCTGTGTGGTCGGTCTGGCCCGTGCGTGCTTGCTTCAGCTCTCGCGCAGGTACTTCGGGGCGGGCGGTCTGGAGGAGCGCGCGTCCTCGCCCAGTGTGGCCGACAGCCACTTGTCGTACGACGCCTGCCAGCCGTCGGCCCGGTAGCCCACCAGGACGCGGTTGACGCGGCGCACCAGGTCGGTGGCGTCCTTCTTCATCGCCACGCCGTAGTACTCGGTGGTGAACGGCTTGCCCAGCACCTTCACCGTGGGGTCCTGCGCGGCCTGGCTGGCGGCCAGCGCGCCGTCGGTGACCACCGCGTCCGCCTCGCCGAGCTGGAGCCTGACCAGGCAGTCCAACTGGTTGGGCACGGTCGCGGAGAAGTCCGTGGTGGCGGGCAGCGCCTTGCGCTCGCGGTCCGCCTTCAGCTTGCCGTACGCGGTCGAACCGGCCGCCGTGCAGACCTTCTTGCCGGCCAGCGTCCCGTCGTAGCCCTTGATGCCGGAGGCGTCGGGGACGAGCAGTTGCTGGCCGGTCTTGAAGTAGGGCGCGGAGAACGCCACGTCACGCAGCCGGTCGCAGGTGATGGTCATCGTGCGGACCACCATGTCGACCGTGCCGTCCTGGATCGCGGGGATGCGCTGGCTGGTCGGTATCGCCTTGAACTGGACGTCGTCCGGGCTGCCGAGGATGTCCTCGGCGATGCGGTGGACGAGGTCGATGTCGAAGCCCTCCAGCTCCGCGCCCTCGGTGTTGGGATTGCGGTAGCCCCAGCGGTAGCTGTTCTGGTCGATGCCGACGATCAGCTTGCGCCTGTCGCCCTTGCGGGCCTTGATGGCGTCGATGGTCGGGCCGTCCGCGCCGGACGGGGGAGGGGTGCGGTTCTGCGCCGACGACTCCTCGCAGTCGTCCGCGCGGGCCGGGCTGCCGGTGACCAGGCTCCGGCCCACCGGTCCCGCACCGGTCGCCGGGTGCGCCTGGGTACGGGGCAGCAGCGTCACGAACGCCAGTGCCAGCGCGCACAGCACCGCCATCGCGCCGACCCCGCCCCAGCCGCGCAGCCGGGTGCGCATCCGCGCCGCCTCCATCGCCTGGCCCCCTGTCACCGGTACTCCGAAAGCCTGCGCCCGATGCCGAACACCGCGCCCGCCGCGCCCAGGACACCCAGCACGGCCGCGCCCTCGGGCAGCCCGGTCATGGCGTCCCGGCCGCCGGTGGCGGCCCGGTCGAACTCCGTCTGCTCATGGCCGAGGGCGCGGGTCAGGCTCCGGTCCACGCCGTCGAAGGCCGCGCCGGTGGTGTCGTCGGCGCCGATCACCTGGTCCAGTGCGAGCTGGTAGTTGCCCCGCTCGTCCTCGGTCCGGGCGGCCTTGTGCCGGTCCTTCCACTCGGCCGTGTCACCGAGGGCCGAGTCGACCGGTTCGCCGCCCTTGTCGTCGTCGGCGAGCCGCCGGGCCTCGGTGAGGCGGGCGTCCAGCGTCGCGAGGTCGCGGTCGAAGGCGTAGTAGTACGCGTCCTGCTTGGTGCCGTTCACCTCGACGGTCTCCGCTCCGCGCGCCACCAGGCTCAGGTTCTCGTTGCCGCGCGCCTTCAGGGCGGCGATCTGGGCGTTGTGCAGCACGTTCAGCGAGCGGATGCCGTGGTCGTAGGAGCCGAACAGCCCGGAGCGGGCCACGGTGTGGCCGACGACCAGCCACAGCAGCACCACCACGGTCGCGGCCGAGGCGGCGACCAGGCCGTGGTTCAGGACGCGGTTGGTGCGGCGGAAGTCCCGGTACTGGGCGAGCCCCAGCGCGGCCAGCGCGAGCAGGCCCAGCGCGATCGCCGCCCAGGGGTAGGGGGTGGCGTCCGCGTAGTCGGCGTCCAGCCGCTGGTTCTCCTTGGTGTACAGGTCCTGGGCGGCCGGGAGCATCTCCGTCTGCATCTTCTCGTTGGCGTACCGCAGATAGGCGCCGCCGACCGGGTAGCCCTGGCGGTTGTAGACGCGGGCCCGCTCGACCAGGCCCTTGTACTCGGGCAGCAGCCGGTTCAGTTTGCGGACGGTGGCCTCGGAGGGGGAGCCCGGCTCGGTGTCGGCGGCCGCGCGGACGAGGCCGGAGGCGGCGGTACGGATGTCGTCCTCGTACCGCTCCCGGTTCGCGGCGCTCTCCCCGGGGCCGGCCAGGAAGCCGGTGGAGGCGGCGGTGTTGGCGTCGGCCAGCGAGCGGTAGATCGCGGCCGCGCCCGAACTGAGCGGCTGGCTACGGGTCAGCACGTCGTCGGCGGCGGTCGCCCGTTCCCCGCTCTGCCACGCGGTGACGGCCCCGAACGCGACGACCAGCAGGGCGAGTACGGCCCCGATGACCCGCAGCCGCCCCGGCTCGGTGGTCGCGGCGTCCCGCAACCGCTCGGCCCCCTCGGCGAAGGCGGTGCGTCGCACGGGAGGCAGGCCGGACCGGCCGCGCTGGGCGGGGATGGCCGTGGTGGCCGAGGTGGCCGGCGGTGCGAATGCTGCACTGCTCTGCGGCGGTTGTGTCACCTGACCTCCCCCGTGGTCATCCGTTGGCCGCCAGTATCGCCGCCTACGCCCCCCTCCGCACCCGCCTTCACCGCATCTTGATCGGATCGGGGCGCGAAGCGGGGCTCTGCCCCCTCTGTTCAGAAACACGCGGAGTCAATCACCTTGGTTCCCCCGGTCGTTCCCGTAGGGGGTGGTTCAGGTGCGGCTGGGTTCCCAGGTCAGGCGGGCCCGTTCCAGTGCCTCGGGTGTCGCGCCCAGGTGGTCGAGGCCGAGGAGGGCGGCGCCGAGGATCGGGGGAGCGGTGACCAACTGGGCCTCCGCGAGCGGGGCTTGAGCGGTGAGGCGGGTGCGGATGCCCTGGTCGAGTTGGGGGTGGGCCGCCGCGAGGACGCTGCCACCCAGCAGGACCGGGGTCGGCTCGGTGAGGAGCTCCAGGCGGGTCAGGGCGACCGTGGCCATCAGGGTCACCTCCTCGGCCAGGCGGTCGATCAGGGCGTGCGCGACGGGGTCGCCGGTGGCCGCCGTGGCGAAGAGGACCGGGGTCAGTTCGTGGCGGCGGGCGGGGGCGAGCCGGCCCAGGTGGAGGGACTCGATCAGGGCCGCCGTGGTGGGGAGGCCGAAGTGGGCCGGGAGGGTGCGGGACAGCTCGGTCGGCTCGCCCCGGCCGTCCTCCGCGCGGGCCGCGTGCCACAGCGCCTCCTCGGCCAGCCCCCAGCCGCCGCCCCAGTCGCCGGAGAGGCGGCCGAGGGCCGGGAAGCGTGCCGTACGGCCGTCGGGGCACATGCCGACGCAGTTGATGCCGGCCCCGCACACCACGGCCACGCCACGCGGCTCGGCCACCCCGGCGCGCAGGATGGCGAAGGTGTCGTTGCGCACCTCCACCGACGCGCCCCACGCCCGCGCGGTCACCGCCGCCGCCAACTGCTCCTCCTCCACCGGGAGATCGGCGTTGGCCAGACAGGCCGAGACGTGCGAGACGTACGAAACCCCCGCCTCGGCCAGCGCCCGCTCCACCGGCTCGGCCAGCGCGTCCAGCGCCCGGTCCACGCCCACCACCGGGGGCCGGAAACCGCCGCCGCGTGCCGTGGCCAGCACCTCGCCGGCCGCGCCGACCACCGCCACGTCGGTCTTGCTGTTGCCCGCGTCGACGGCGAGGACGGTCCCGGTCACGCCCACGCCAGGTGCTCCCGGTTGTGAGAGAGCAGGAGGTCGGTGAGCGTCTCGGCGTACGCGTACTGGCCCACCAGCGGATGCGCCAGCAGCGCCCGGAACACCCGGTCCCGGCCGCCGCGCAGGGCCGCGTCCAGCGCGAGTTCCTCGTACGCCGTCACGTTCGCCATCAGCCCCGCGAACAGCGGGTCGACGCCCGGCACCGGAAGCGGCTTCGCCCCGGCCGGCCCGACCGCGGCGGGCACCTCGATCACCGCGTCGTCGGGGAGGAACGGCAGCGTGCCCCCGTTGACCGTGTTCACCACCTGGTACGGGCTGCCCCCGCCGCCCAGCAGGGCCGCCGCCACGTCCACGGCCGCCTCCGAGTAGAAGGCCCCGCCGCGCCGGGCCAGCAGCGCGGGCTTCTCGTCCAGCGCCGGGTCGGCGTACATCGCCAGCAACTCCCGCTCCAGCGCCGCGACCTCGGCCGCCCGCGAGGGCTTGACCCGCTGCTCGCCCACCACCTCGTCGTGCAGGTAGTAGTAGCGCAGGTAGTACGACGGGATCGCGCCCAGCCGCTCCAGCAGGGGGCGCGGCAGCCGCAGGTCGGCGGCGACGGCGTCCCCGTGCTCGGCGAGCAGCCGGGGGAGCACGTCCTCGCCGTCGGGTCCGCCGAGGCGTACGGCGGTCTCCCAGGTGAGGTGGTTGAGGCCGACGTGGTCGAGGTGGACCTGGCCCGGCTCGGTGCCGAGCAGCGCGGCGAACTTCCGCTGGAGCCCGATCGCCACGTTGCACAGGCCGACCGCGCGGTGCCCCTCCTGGAGCAGGGCGCGGGTGACGATGCCGACCGGGTTGGTGAAGTCGATGATCCACGCCTCGGGGTTGGTCCGCCGGACCCGCTCGGCGATGTCCAGCACCACCGGGACCGTGCGCAGCGCCTTGGCGAGGCCGCCCGCGCCGGTCGTCTCCTGGCCCAGGCACCCGCACTCCAGCGGCCAGGTCTCGTCCCGTTCGCGCGCCGCCTGTCCGCCCACCCGGAGCTGGAGCAGCACGGCGTCCGCGCCCGCCACCCCGGCGTCCAGGTCGGAGGTGGTGACCACCCGGCCGGGGTGCCCCTGCCGGGCGAAGATCCGGCGGGCCAGGCCGCCCACCAGCTCCAGCCGGTCCGCCGCCGGGTCCACCAGCACCAGCTCGGTCACGGGCAGCGTGTCCCGCAGCCGGGCGAAGCCGTCGACGAGTTCCGGCGTGTAGGTCGAACCTCCGCCGACCACGGTCAGTCTCACGGGCGACTCCCTCGCGTACGACGGGCTCCTCGGCCAGCAGGAACCTAGGCGCAGGCGGGAGAGTCCGTCAACGAAGCACGCCCCCGCGGTTCGTACCGCGGGGGCGCTCGGGGGCCGTTACTTGACCGGAGGCTTCGGCGTGGTGAGCGGGTTGCTCGCCAGGGACTGCGGGGAGGTGGAGTTGGCGAACGCCGAGGGCGCGGCGACGGTGGCCGAGGGGTCCGGGGTGTCCTCCGCCGGGACCACGGCCGTGGCACCGCCGACGATCGGGATGCTCGCCTTGTCGAAGGCCCGCTTGATCCGCCAGCGCAGCTCGCGCTCGACCGACACCGACTTGCCCGGCATGGTCTTGGCCGAGACCCGGATGACCATGGAGTCGATCAGGACGCTGTCCAGGCCCAGCACCTCGATGGGGCTCCAGAGCAGCTCGTTCCACGGCTCCTCCTTGCCCATCTTCTCCGCGACCTCGTCCAGCACGGACTTGACCTTGTCCAGGTCCTCGTCGGCGCGGACGGTGACGTCCACGTTGGCCGTGGCCCAGCCCTGGGAGAGGTTGCCGATGCGCTTGACCTCGCCGTTGCGGACGTACCAGATCTCGCCGCTGTCGCCGCGCAGCTTGGTCACGCGCAGGCCGACCTCGACCACCTCGCCGGACGCCACACCGGCGTCGATGGTGTCGCCGACGCCGTACTGGTCCTCGATGATCATGAAGACGCCGGACAGGAAGTCGGTGACCAGGTTCCGGGCGCCGAAACCGATCGCCACACCGGCGACACCGGCGGAGGCGAGCAGGGGGGCCAGGTTGATCCGGAAGGTGGAGAGCACCATCAAGGCGGCCGTGCCGAGGATGGTGAAGGACGCCACCGAGCGCAGGACCGAGCCGATGGCCGCCGAGCGCTGCCGGCGCCGTTCGTTGTTGACCAGCAGCCCGCCCAGCGCGGTGTGGTCCACCGCCTGCACGGTGCGGTTCATCCGCTCGATCAGCTTGGTGATGGCCCGGCGCACCACGGCGCGCAGCGCGACGGCGATGACCACGATCAGCAGGATCTGGAGCCCCATCGCCAGCCAGGTCGACCAGTTCTGCTCGACCCAGCTCGCGGCGTTGGCCGCGTTCTCCTGGGCGTCCTGGAGCGACGGCACGGCCGGGTCCGAGCCCGATGGCGAGGGAGACGGCGAGACTCCGGCGGCCAGCAGGGCGACGGGCAGGGACACGGCGGGTACCTCCATGGTGCTGCGGTCCGCGCCGGCGGGGGCGGGCAAGATCACGGAAAGGTCACCGGACGGACAGAACCACCACACTAACGGGGCATCGCGGGCCCTCTTGCCGGTTCTCCGGAGGCACCCTGCCCCGCCCGTGCCTGAACAGGCCATGCTGACCGGACGGCGCCGCTCATGTGGTCGAAAACACTTCGAGCCCGTTACCGGCACATGGTGGCGCTCGGACCAGGCATGAGGGGAGACTGAACCAGATCGTCCCGGCGCGAGCCACGCGCCGCCGACGCCCAAGGAGGCACCCGTGCCGCATGTCCTGGTCCTCAACGCGTCGTACGAGCCTCTCGGCGTCGTACCGCTCCGCCGCGCGCTCGTCCTCGTCCTGGAGAACAAGGCCGTCTCCCTGGAGGAATCCGGCGCCTATCTGCACAGCGCGTCCGTCACAGTCCCCGCACCCAGCGTGGTCCGGCTCAAGCGTTTCGTGCGGGTTCCCTACCGGGGGCCCGTTCCACTCACCCGGCGCGCGCTGTTCGCGCGGGACGGGGGCCGGTGCGCGTACTGCGGTGGCGTCGCAACCAGCGTCGACCACGTCATCCCGCGCTCACGCGGGGGCAAGCACGTCTGGGACAACGTGGTGGCCTCCTGCCGCCGCTGCAACCACGTCAAGGCCGACCGGCACCTGGTGGAACTCGGCTGGCGCCTGCGCCACCAGCCGGCCCCGCCCACCGGCCTGGCCTGGCGCATCATCGGCACCGGCCACCGGGACCCCCGCTGGCTGCCGTACTTGCAGCCCTACGGCGCGGACGCCGCCCTGGCCCGGATCGACGGCATCTCCGCCTGACGAGCCGGGCCCCGCGCACCCCGTGGCAGGCGCCGCACGGCTGGTCACGGGGAGTCAGCCCCGGGGGCCCTCGGCACGCGCCCCCCGGACTGCGTACAGCGCGGTGCCCAGCGCGAAGGCGGTCAGCGCGGCGGCCCAGGCCCCCGGCTGCGGGCCCGGCTGCATCGGCCACGCCCACACCGTGGCCGCGCGGCCGTGCGCCCCGGAAGAGGCCAGGTAGACGGCCGAGACGTATCCGAAGGCGGGCAGCCAGCTCAGCCGGGCCCCGAGGGCGACGGTGGCGAGCGCCGTGACCCCGACGCAGCCCAGCGTGTTGCGGATCATCGCCGGTGGCCCGAACGTGTCCGCGTGCCCGGCCACCGCCGGCGACAGCATGGCCGAGGCGAGTGCGGTGAGCGCGACGACGTGTGCCAGGCGGCGCCGCCACCAGGGGCGTACGGCCGTGCGGTCCAGCTCGTCCGAGGCCGTGTGCAGGCTCGCCCCGATCACGGCGGCGGCCAGCAGCGGGGCGAGGGCGACGACCGGCACCCGGCGGTCGGGGTCCAGGTAGGCGTCCAGGGCCCCGGCCGCCCAGACGGCGAAGCCGGTGGTCGCGGCGAGGGCCGCCAGGGACAGGGGGAGGGCGCGGGAGCGGGCGTAGAGCACGAGACCTTGGGTGCTCACAGGGACGGCACCCCCTCGGGAGCGCAGTCGGCGCGGGCCGCGAAGTACGCGGACAGCCAGGTCCGGCGCCGCTGCTCGTCCATCCCGGCCAGCTTCGCCCGCGCGGCGAGACGTTCCCGCAGGTGGGCTCGGGCGGCCGCGTCCCTCTTGGCGTCGAGGGCGTCGAAGCGGCTCTGGAACGGGTTCGGTGCCAGGTACGCCTGCACGGCCTCATCCGCGAGCTGCACGCGCGCCGGATCGTTCTCGCAGCCGCCGCGCCCGGACAGCGCGGCGACCGCCTCCCACGCGTACTGATCCGGATGGGTCAGCCGCCCCCGTACGACCGACCAGCCGAACGGCGCCAGCGTCGGCAGCGGGGCTTCGCCGGCGCGTGGATCGGCGCCCCGGTCCGACCAGCGCGCCGGGAGGCCGTGCACGCCGTGCAGCTTGCCGGTGATGCCGGACAGGGCCGCGCGGACCTCGGGGAGCATGCCGGAGTACCGGGCGTTGACGCAGACGGCGGGCGTGGTGGAGGTGTCGCACACCTGTCCGTGGGCGAGCGGGTCCGGCCGCCACAGGCCGCTCCCGCCCTGCACGAGCAGCGCGCCCGCGGTCAGCGCGGCGGCCAGTGGCAGCAGCGCGGTCATCCGGCGCCGGGCCGCGTACGCCAGGGTGAGGGCGAGGGCCAGGCCGAGCGTCCACGCGGCCATGGCCAGCGGCTGCCACCACACAGGGCGCGTGCCGGCCACGGCGAACGCGGCGGGATCGAGCGGGTCCAGGGCGCTCTGGCGCGCCGCCATCCCGAGCCCCGCGTACCCGACCACCCCGAGCAGCGGGGCCGCGAGGTGAGTGGGTACGGCCCGGCCCACCAGGTGTCCCAGCAGCGCCGCGGCCATCAGTGCGGCGGTGTCCCCGGGTACCCGGGTGAGGTGCGGATGGTCGCCCACGGAGTACGGCCAGGTGGCGAGCGCCGCCAGGGCGACGGCGACGAGGTAGCCGACGGCCACCCAGAGCGCGACCGGCAGAGCGGAGGCCAGCAGCCGGTGGAGCGGCGCGCGCACGGCCGTCCCCCACAGCTCCTCCGTGCGCCGCCGCCGCTCGCGGCCGCCCTGCCAGCAGCCGGCCGCGGCGGCCAGCGGCAGGGCGACCAGCAGCGCGTTGTGCGTCAGCGCGGCGGTCTCCGCCCAGCCGCCCTGCCAGTTCTTGGCGGAGGCGGCCTGCAACACCCCTAGCATCAGCAGCACGGCGGCCCCGGCGAGCGGGGCGAAACCCCTGACCGCTTCGGCGCGCAGGGGATGGGGGGCGCGGGTCTTCGGCGTGGCCGGGGCGGTGGCCGTGGTGGTGGCTGTCCTGGTGGTCATCGCACCGTCTCCCGCGCACCCGTGGCCCGGTGGGCGCGCAGCGCCGTCGTGTAGCCCCGCTCGATCGGATGGTCGCCGGGTCCGTCCGAGGTCTCGCCGAGCCGGGTCAGGGAGGCGGGGGTGCCCTGGTACGCGATCCGTCCCCCGTCCAGCAGGGCGACCTCCGTGCAGGCGGCCGCCACGTCCTCCACCAGGTGGGTGGAGACCACCACCGTGGCGGAGGCGCCCAGTTCGCGCAGCAGTTCGCGGAACTCCACCCGCTGCTCGGGGTCGAGGCCGGCGGTGGGCTCGTCCAGCAGCAGCACGCTCGGATCGTTGACGATGGCCTGGGCGATCCCGACCCGGCGGACCATGCCGCCGGACAGCGTCCGGATCTTCGCGTCGATACGGTCCGCCAGACCGACCCGCCGCACCGCACGCTCCACGGCGGCCGGGACCCGGTCCGCCGGTACCTCCTTCAGCCAGGCCACGTACGCCACGAACTCCCGCACGGTGAAGGCCGGGTAATAGCCGAACTCCTGTGGCAGGTAGCCGAGTTGTCGCCGTATCTCGGAGCGCTCGCGCTGGTCGGCGCTGTCCCGGCCGAGCAGCTCCACCCGGCCGTCCGAGGGGCGGGCCACGGTGGCGAGCACTCGGATCAGCGAGGTCTTCCCGGCGCCGTTCGGCCCGAGCAGGCCATGGACGCCGGTGCCCAGCTCAAGGTCGACGGAGTCGAGGGCGACGGTTCTGCGATGCCGGACACGCAGCCCGGTGACGCGGATGGACAAGGGATCTCCTTGAGGCTCAGTAAGTGCGGTCGTACGCGGTGCGGCGGGCCGCCAGCAGCAGGGCGCTCAGGGTGACGGCGGCCGCCCACGCGGACTGGGCCGGGGCGCCGTCGAGGCACCAGGCCAGCCGGGCGGCGATCTCGCCCGGCGAAGGCGCGAGCACCGCGCACAGCCAGCCGCCCGCCGTCACGGCGGAGGCGGTACCGAATCCGGCGAGCGGGCCCATCGCCAGGGTGGCCAGCGTCAGCGCCAGCCCCGGCAGCAGCCACGCGGCGGCGGCCGGGGCGCCGGAGGCCGGCAGCAGCGCGCCGGCGAGGGTCAGCACCGGCAGGCTCACCGCGAGCACAGCGGCCGTCCGGGTCAGGGCCAGCCGGAACCCGCCGCCCGGTGTGGACGCGGCCACCTCGTGCAGCGGGTCGGCGTGCGGGCCGTAGGACAGCGCGACCCCGGCCACCGGCACCACCGGGGCGATCGCCAGCAGCAGCGTCCGCGCCCCCGGGGCCCCTCCGGTGAGGCCGAGCAGCATGGCGCCCCCGGCCACCACCAGGAGGGCGACCAGCCACGCCCCGCGTACGGCGGGCCCGGCGGCCCAGAGGAGCCGGGTCCGGCGCGCGAAGGCTCCGGTTCCCGACCCCTGTGCGGGAACCGGAGCCACCTCCCGCCCCGCTGCGGCCAGCACTGCCGTCCGTACGTCCAGGAGCACCGTGTCCGCCGCCGTGCCCCGCACCGCACCCGAGACGCGGGAAGCGCACCTCGTACAGCTCTCCAGGTGCTTCTCCAGGGACCAGGCGTCCGGCTCCGGCAGGGAGCCGTCGGCGTACCGGGCGGCCTGGGCGTCGCTCACGTGCCACTGTCTGCTCATGCCGGGCCTCCCAGCGGGGACGGGTTCAACTGCGCCAGAGCGGCCCGCAGTTCGGTACGGGCGCGCCGGGCGCGGGACTTGACGGTGCCCTCGGGTATGCCGAGCAGCCGGGCCGTCTCGCGGGTGGTCAGGCCGTCGACCACGGTCGCGCGCAGCACCTCGCGCAGCTCGGGGGAGATCCGGTCCAGGGCGGTGCCGACATCGCCGTACTCCAGACCGGCCAGCACCCGGTCCTCGGCGGACGGCGCGGCGGCGGCCGTCTCCGGCTCCGGCGCCACCCGGGCGGTGCGCTCCTGGGCGCGGCGGGCGTCGACCAGGCGCCGGGCCGCGATCGTCCACAGCCAGCCGCCGGCCTCGTCGCCCCGGTGCGCGGCGGCCGAACGCCACACCGTGACGAAGGTGTCCTGGAGCACCTCCCGGACCACCTCCGGGTCGGCGCAGCGCCGGGCCAGCCGGGCGTGCAGCCACCCCGCGTGCCGGTCGTACAGGTCGGCGAGCGCCGCCTGATCACCCGCCGCGACGGCCCGCAGCAAGGACCCGTCGTCCTTCTCCCGGTGGCCCCCCATGGGGCGGAACAGTCTCACACCCCCTCTATCGCCCCGCCCCCGAGCGGTGGATCACTCCCGCGCGCGGGCGTGGCATCCGTGTCGCTGGGTAGGGCTGGGTAATCCGGCAAAACGCACCCGCCCCCCGTGACCAAGGAGGCTCTCGTGGCCGCAGCGGTTCACCTGTTCCTGCCCGCCCAGTGGAAACCCGAGGCGGAGACGCCCGCCGACTGCGCGTTCAGCGCGGAGAGCGCCTGCGTGGAGGCGCCGCTCACCAGCGAGCCGCCGCTGCCCGGCGCCGAGCCGCTGACCAGCGAGCCCCCGCTCGCCGACACCGTCCCGCTCACCGGTGACGCCGACCCCGTCCCGGTCCGCTTCGGCCCGGCCGAGTAGATGGCCGCGGCGCTGGACGACGAGGAGCTGCGCGCGCTCGCGGAGCTGCACGGCGTCGCCACCTCCTACAGCCCCTCCCCGGAGATCATCGTCGCGGTGCCCGCCCCCGCCGTGATCGCCGCCCTGGCCGCCATGGACGTCGACGCGAGCACCCCGGACGCCGTCCGCGCCGCGCTCACCGAACGGGAGCGCGAGCTGCGGGAACGGCTGCTGCCGCCCACCGTGGTCCGCTGGACCGGCCAGCCCGCCGCCGGCACCGGCACCCCCGCCCTGCCGGACCCCTTCGACGTCCTGCCGCCCGGCACCCGGATGGAGATCGACACCGAGCAGGGCGAGCGGCACACCGGCATCGACGACCTCCCCACCGGCGTCCACCACGTCACCGTCACCGCACCCGACGGACGCACCGGCCACGCCCACCTCATCGTCGCCCCCGAGCGCCTCCCCGCCCTGGCCGGCCGCTCCTACGGCCTGCTCGCCCAGCTCTACTCCGTGCTGTCCCACCGCTCCTGGGGCATGGGCGACCTCGGGGACCTCGCCGAGCTGGCCGCCTGGGCCGGGCGTACCCACGGCGCCGGATTCGTGCAGGTCAACCCGTTGCACGCGGCCGTACCCGGTGCTCCCACCGACCCCTCCCCGTACCGCCCCTCCTCCCGCCGCTTCCCCGACCCGGTGCACCTGCGCGTCGAGGACGTCCCGGAGTACTCCTACGCCGAGCTGAACCCCCGGCTGCGCGAGCGGGCCGAGCGGCTGCGTGCCGACGTGCTGGACAAGGGCGCCCTCATCGACCGTGACGCGGTGTGGGAGCTGAAGCGCCAGGCGCTGGAGCAGGTCGTACGGGTCCCGCTCGGCCCCGGCCGGCAGGCCGCGTACGACGCCTTCCGCGCCGAGGAGGGCCAGGCGCTGGAGGACCACGCCACCTGGTACGCCCTCGCCGAGGAGCACGGACCGGACTGGCGGACCTGGCCCGAGCCGCTGCGCGACCCCCGCTCGGCGGAGACCGCGCGCGCCCGCGCCCGCCTCGCCGACCGGGTCGAGTTCCACACCCGGCTCGCCTGGCTCACCGACCAGCAGCTCCGCGCCGCCCAGCGGGCCGCCGTGGAGGCCGGGATGCCGATCGGGATCGTGCACGACCTCGCGGTCGGGGTGCACCCGGTCGGCGCCGACGCCTGGTCCCAGCAGGACCACTTCGCCGCCGGGATGTCGGTCGGCGCCCCGCCCGACGCCTTCAACGCCCGCGGCCAGGACTGGGGCCTGCCGCCCTGGCGCCCCGACCGGCTCGCGGAGTCCGGCCACGCGCCGTTCCGGCTGTTGCTGCGCGCCCTGTTCCGGTACGCGGGCGCGCTGCGCATCGACCACGTGATGGGCCTGTTCCGGCTCTGGTGGGTCCCCGAGGGCAGCCCGCCCACCGACGGCACCTACGTCCGCTACGACGCCGAGGCGATGCTCGCCCTGCTCGCGCTGGAGGCGTCCCGCGCGGGCGCGCTGGTGATCGGGGAGGACCTGGGCACCGTCGAGCCCGGTGTACGGGAGACGCTCCAGCGGCGCGGGGTGCTGGGCACCTCCGTGCTGTGGTTCGAGCGGGACTGGACCGGTGACGGCCGTCCGCTGCCCCCGGAGAGCTGGCGCGAGGACTGCCTGGCCACCGCCACCACCCACGACCTGCCGCCCACGGCGGCCCGGCTCACCGGCGAACACGTCGATCTGCGCGAGAAGCTCGGCCTGCTCGTCAAGTCCGGCGCCGACGAGCGGGCGGACGCGGTCGCGGACACCGCCGAGTGGCTGGCCCTGCTGGGCAGCCTCGGTCTGCTGGACGCCCCGGCCGCGGGGCCGCCCGGCAGCGACGAGGAGGCCGAGATCCAGGGCTTCCACCGGTTCCTGCTGCGCACCCCGGCCCGACTGGTCGGCATCTGGCTCCCGGACGGCATCGGGGACCGGCGCCCGCAGAACGTGCCCGGCACCTGGGACCAGTACCCGAACTGGCGCCTGCCGGTGTCCGACCCGCAGGGGCGTCCGGTGCCGTTGGAGGAGCTGACCGCGTCCCCGCGGCTGCGGGCGCTGCTCGCCGCGGTGCAGGCGGGGCTGGGGCACAGCGGGCCCTGAGGGGCCGTACCGGCCGCGCGTACGGCACCCCGGACGCGCGGCCGGTACGGCGGTTCGCTAACTTGGGGAGCGTGGACAAGAAGAACGCCCTGCGCGCCGGAGCCCTGGCGGCCGGCACGACGCTGATGATGCTGCTCATGTCGTCCCCCGCGCTCGCGCTCAGCCGCGACGACGGTGACGACCCCGGCCCCGGTCTCTCCGCCTGGGAGACCATCGGCCTGTACGTGCTGATCCCGGTGGGCCTGTTCGTCGTCATCGCCGGACTGGTGATGGTGCTGGACAAGTCGCGGTCGGGCTCGTCCGCCTCGAAGAGCTGACGGACCTGTAGGTCCTGACCGCCGGGGGCGCCGCTCCTCCCGCCTGCGCGGGTCTGGACGGCGTCCCCGGCGTGTTTCTTTCCCCGTGCCACCGAGGAGCCGCAGATGGCAGACACCACCGGCGTCGCCGTAGTGGGCTGCGGCCCGACCGGACTGCTCCTCGCCGGTGACCTGGCCGAGGCCGGCATCCCGGTCACCATGCTGGAGAAGCGGCCGCGCGGCATCAGCAACCTCACCCGCGCCTTCGCGCTGCACGCCCGCACGCTGGAGCAGCTCGACATGCGGGGCCTCGCGGACGAACTCGAGTCTCTCGGCCGCCCGATGACCCGGCTCGGCCTCTTCGACGGCCTCACTCTCGACCTCTCCGAACTCCCCACCCGCTTCCCGCACGTCCTGGTGATCCCGCAGTACGAGGTCGAACGGGTGCTGGAGCGGCGGGCGCGGGAGGCGGGCGCCGAGTTTCTTCACGAGGCCGAGGTGACCGCGCTGACGCAGGACGCGTCCGGGGTGACCGTCCTCGGGCGGGGCATGGAGCCGCTGCGGGCTTCGTACGTGGTCGGGGCGGACGGGATGCGGAGCGCGGTGCGGGAGGCGGTGGGGCTGCCGTTCCCGGGACGCTCGGTCATCCGCTCGGTGGTCCTCGCGGACGTACGGCTCTCCGAGGACCCGCCGGACCTGCTCACCGCGGGCACGGCGGGGGACGCCTTCGCCCTGCTGATCCCCTTCGGTGACGGCTACCACCGGGTCGTCGGCTGGCACCGCTCCCACGACGTCCCCGACGACGCCCCGCTCGACCTCGCCGAGATCAAGGACATCGTCCGCGTCGCCCTCGGCCGCGACTACGGCATGCGCGACCCGCGCTGGCTGTCCCGCTTCCACAGCGACGAACGCCAGGCACCTTCGTACCGCGCGGGCCGGGTCTTCCTCGCCGGCGACGCCGCCCACGTCCACTCCCCGGCGGGCGGCCAGGGCATGAACACGGGCCTCCAGGACGCGGCCAATCTGAGCTGGAAACTGGCAGCGGTCTTGGACGGCCGCGCCGACCCGTCCCTCCTGGACACCTACAACGCCGAACGCCACCCGGTGGGCCGCACGGTCCTCCGCAGCAGCGGCGCCCTGATCCGCCTGGCGATGGCCGACCGCCCCTGGACGCGGGGACTCCGGTCGCTCCTGGCGAAGTCGGTCACCCACTTCCCCGCCCTACGCCGCAGAGCCCTCCACCAGGTAACGGGCCTGGGCTACTCCTACGGCCACGGCCTCACCGGCAAACGAGCCCCGGACATCCCGCTGCCGTCCGGCACCCGCCTCTACGAGGCTCTGCGGCCGGGCAACTTCGTCCTGCTGACGCAGACCCCCTACGAGGACCCCAGCCGGCCCCACCTCACCACCTCCGCATGGCCCGGCCCGGCGACCGTCCTGATCCGCCCGGACGGCTACGTCGCCTGGTCGGCGAAGTCCCCCACGCCAACAGCTGTGGAGAAGGCGCTACTTGAGCACGTGGGCCCGCCGGACTGACCCACTCACTCTGCGGAGAACTCGTACTGAAGCTCATAGAGATGGCCTGCCTTGACCATGACGGTCGCTTCGATGGGGCGGTCGTCGCTGAACACCACACGCAGGGTGCGGAGCACAGGTAGATCGCTGGGCAGCCTCAGCGCTTGGTACTGCTCCTGCGTCGGAACCCTCGCGGAGACCCGGTCAACGCTGGTGTGGGGTGGGAAGCCGAGTTCGGCCAGGAGTGCCGGGGTGCCGCCTCTGATCTTCCGCTTCTCCGTGATGGCGGTACCTCCTGCGATGGCCATCGGGTAGTACGACCTCACCAGTTCCACGGGCTCGTCGTCGAGGGTGAGGAGCTGTTGACGCAGAAGCACCGTTTCATCGCCGGTGATCCGCAGGGCGGCGGCCACGTCGGCAGGCGCGGGAGCCTCTCGGACGTCCAGCAGCGTGCTGTGGGCCCGCGTTCCCCGCTTCGCCGTCTCGGTGAGCCAGCGGTACGGCTTTCCCGGCGCTGCCGGGGCCATGTACGAAGCGGGGCGCATGGTGCGCTGCCGGTGCTCGCGGACGGTGACGGCTGCTCCGGCCCGGCCGATGACGAGCTGTTCGTCCTTCAGTATCTGCAACGCCTTCTGGATGGTGGCGTTGGAGGCGGCGAAGCGCTCCTTGAGCTGGACGGTGGACGGCAGGCTGGCGCCCGCTGCAAGGTCGCCGCTCATGATCTCGTCGCGCAGGTCGGCGGCGATCCGCTCGTGCAGGGAGCGTCGATCGAGAGCGCCGGAGTCGTTGATGGGCACGGTCATCCGATCCGAATCTCGTAGCGAAGCTGCTGACGATGGGCGGGCATGACGATCAGGTCCGCCTGGATGGGCTGGTCGGCGTCGTTCAAGGTGAGCCTGCTCAACCGTAGGACCGGTTCGTCGGCTTCCAGATGCAGGGCTTCGCGCTCATCCGGGCCGGGCATCCGGGCTGTCACGTCTTCGCGCACGCGGACGCCACGGTGGCCGAGTTCGGCGAGAAGGGTCACCGCACCACCGGGAATCTTGCCCCGTTCGGCGAGGCGGGTACCTCGAGCGATGGCAGCCGGGTAGTAGGTGTCGGTCAACTCGCAAGGTCGACCGTTGAGTTCGATGATCCGGCGACGTACAACCACCGCATCTCCGGCAGCTACCCCGAGCAGATCGGCGACCTCGTCCGACGCGGGCACCTCGCCGGCATGCACGATCCGCTGGCCACCTTTCCCGCCGCGAGCCACCGCCTCCGCGCCCCACGCATCGGACTGCCCCCGATCCCGCGGCGTCAGATACGGCATCGAGGAACTGACCCACCTGCTGTCACTCACGCTGTCCTCCTGTATCGGGGCTTGCCGGTCTACACGTTAGGCGAACCGTCTCGGCCGACTACTCTCAGAGTACCTGTCTGCTTTTCGTGAATAGTGATACGGTTCGGTCGATCTCGTACCTCGGCGCAAGTAGGTGGTGCTCCATGCCCCTGTTACGGCAACGACGATTCCCCCGCGCTCGCAGATCCGTCGGAGCTGCCCGCATCTTCGCCGTCGAGACCCTTCCGGAGTGGGGGTACCGCGACCGGCAGGACGACATCCACCTCTGCGTCTCGGAGTTGGCCACGAACGCAGTACTGCACGGGGTGCCGCCGGGGCGCGAGTTCCTACTCGCCCTCACGGTTGACGATGCTTCGGTGCGCATCGAGGTACGTGACAGCGGCGGGGGAGTGCCGGTGGTCAAGGAGGGCGGGGCAGAGGAGACCGGCGGCAGGGGACTGCGGCTTGTGCACACGCTGGCCGACGACTTCGGGGTGACTGCCCACAACCCCGGTAAAACGGTCTGGACGGTGTTCAAGGCCGCCCCGGTGTGCGATGCGGGGGAGCGCCGGTCGTGACGACAAGGAGGGGCACCCGGCACAATGCCGGGCGCCCCCTCTCGACTGCTGGCCGGTCACGCCGAAGCCGCGTCCGCCCGCTGGGCCTTCAGCGCCCGCTCGACGCCCGCGCGGGACTCGGAGACCAGGCGGCGCAGGGCCGGGGTGGGCTCAGTCGCCGTCAGCCACGCGTCCGTCTTGCGGAGGGTCTCCTCCGAGACCTGGACCGACGGGTAGAGGCCGACCGCGATCTGCTGGGCCATCTCGTGGGAGCGGGAGTCCCAGGCCGACTTCACGGAGTCGAAGTAGCGGTCCGTGTAGGGGGCGAGGAGGTCGCGCTGGTCGGTCTGGACGAAGCCGATGATCACCGCTTCCTGAACGGCGTTGGGGAGCTTGTCGGACTCGACGACCGAGGCCCACGCCTCGGCCTTGGCCTCGGCGGTCGGGCGGGCCGCGCGGGCGGTGGCCGCGTGGCGCTCGCCGGCGGCGGTGCGGTCGCGCTCGTACTCGGCGGCGATCTCCGCCTCGTCGAAGCGGCCGACCGCGGCGAGGCGCTCCACGAACGCCCAGCGCAGCTCGGTGTCGACGGCGAGGCCCTCGACGGTCCGCGAACCGTCGAGCAGCGCCTCCAGCAGGTCGAGCTGCTCCGGCGTACGGGCCGTGGCGGCGAACGCGCGGGCCCAGGCCAACTGGTGGTCGCTGCCCGGCTCAGCCGTGCGCAGATGCGCCAGCGTGGCCTCGGTCCAGCGGGTCAGCAGGGTCTCGCGGGCGGCCGGGTCGGCGTACAGGTCGATCGCCAGCTTGGCCTGGCGGTGCAGGGACTGCACGACACCGATGTCGGACTCCTTGCCGATGCCGGACAGCACCAGCGAGAGGTAGTCACGGGTGGCCAGCTCGCCGTCACGCGTCATGTCCCACGCCGACGCCCAGCTCAGCGCGCGCGGCAGCGACTCCGCGAAGTCACCGAGGTGCTCGGTGACGACCGCGAGGGACTCCTCGTCCAGGCGGACCTTCGCGTACGACAGGTCGTCGTCGTTGAGCAGGATCACGGCCGGGCGGCGGACGCCGGTCAGCTCGGGCACGGCCGTCAGCTCGCCGTCCACGTCCAGCTCGACCCGCTTGACGCGCACCAGCTTGCCCGCGTCGTCCAGGTCGTACAGGCCGATCGCGATGCGGTGCGGCCGCAGCGTCGGCTCGCCCTTGGCGCCCACGGGGAGCGCCGGGGCCTCCTGGCGCACCGCGAAGGAGGTGATGACACCGTCCGCGTCGGTCTCCAGCTCGGGACGGAGGATGTTGATCCCCGCCGTCTCCAGCCACGCCTTCGACCAGGTCTTCAGATCGCGCCCGGAGGTCTCCTCCAGCGCGCCCAGCAGGTCCGACAGCCGCGTGTTGCCGAACGCGTGCCGCTTGAAGTACGCCTGCACGCCCCGGAAGAACTCGTCCTCGCCGACGTACGCCACGAGCTGCTTCAGCACCGAGGCGCCCTTGGCGTACGTGATGCCGTCGAAGTTGACCAGGACGTCGTCCAGATCCCGGATCTCGGCCATGATCGGGTGCGTGGACGGGAGCTGGTCCTGGCGGTACGCCCACGTCTTCATCGAGTTGGCGAACGTCGTCCACGCGTGCGGCCAGCGGGAGCCCGGCGCGGAAGCCTGGCAGGCGATGGAGGTGAAGGTGGCGAACGACTCGTTCAGCCACAGGTCGTTCCACCACTCCATGGTGACCAGGTCGCCGAACCACATGTGCGCCAGCTCGTGCAGGATCGTCTCCGCCCGCACCTCGTACGCCGCGTCGGTCACCTTGGACCGGAAGACGTACTGGTCGCGGATGGTCACCGCGCCGGCGTTCTCCATCGCGCCCGCGTTGAACTCCGGCACGAAGAGCTGGTCGTACTTCTCGAAGGGGTACGCGTAGTCGAACTTCTCCTGGAACCAGTCGAAGCCCTGCCGGGTGACCTCGAAGATCGCGTCGGAGTCGAGGTGTTCGGCGAGCGAGGGCCGGCAGTAGATGCCCAGCGGCACGGACTGCCCGTCCTTCTCGTACACGCTGTGCACCGAGTGGTACGGGCCGACGATCAGCGCCGTGATGTACGTCGAGATGCGCGGGGTCGGCGCGAACGCCCAGACGTTGTCCTTGGGCTCCGGCGTCGGGGAGTTGGAGATCACCGTCCAGCCCTCGGGCGCGGTCACCGTGAAGCGGAAGGTCGCCTTGAGGTCCGGCTGCTCGAAGCTGGCGAACACGCGCCGCGCGTCCGGCACCTCGAACTGCGTGTACAGGTAAGCCTGTTCGTCGACCGGGTCCACGAACCGGTGCAGACCCTCACCGGTGTTGGTGTACGCGCAGTCGGCCACCACCCGCAGGATGTTGCGGCCGTCGAGCAGACCGGGCAGCGCGATCCGGGACTCCTTGAAGACCTCCGCCGGGTCCAGCGAGTCCCCGTTCAGCGTCACCTCGCGCACGGCCGGTGCCACCAGGTCGATGAAGGACTCGGCGCCGGACTCGGCCACGTCGAAGCGCACCGTGGTCACGGACCGGAAGGTGCCGCCCTCCTGCGCGCCGGAGAGGTCGAGATCGATCTCGTACGAGTCGACGCTGAGCAGGTCGGCCCGCTGCTGCGCCTCTTCCCGAGTCAGGTTTGTGCCAGGCACGCGGTCATCTCCTCGTTATGTGTGGGTTGCGCCATCCTTCCACGGGAGATCCGCGAACGCGATGTCCTTGTTCCGCCGGTCACCGGGCCTTCGCAGGGCCAGCCTGGGACACATGACGACACACGCCACGACCCTTCACACCCCGCGCGCCATCACCGAACCGGTCCTCGCGGAACTGCGTGCCTCGGACGACGCCGGGCGCCCGATGACCGCCGTCACCGACCCGGAGGGCGGCGCCCCGCTGCGCTGCTGTCTGCGCCGGAGCGAGCCCGGCGAACGCGTCGCCCTTGTCTCCTACGCGCCCCTGCGCCGCTGGGCGGCGGACACCGGCGCCGAACCGGGCGCGTACGACGAGCAGGGCCCGGTCTTCATCCACGCCGACCCCTGCGGCGGACCGGCGCCCGAAGACGGGCTCGCCTTCACCGGGGCCCACCGCGTCCTGCGCCGCTACTCCCACGACGGCCACATCCTCGGCGGCCGCCTGGTCACCGCGCCCGGGGACTTCGAGGCCGCCCTGACCGAGGCGTTCACCGACCCCGAGGTGGCGCTCGTACACGTCAGGGCGGTGGAGTACGGCTGCTACCTGTACGAGGTGCGCAGGCCCTAGGGCCCCACGGCGGCAACGATTCGCACTGGAGCGCCAAGGGTGAAAGGGCCGCCCTCGGCCTCCTCCCGGCACCCGGCGCTGGCACGCTGTTTCTGTTGCCCAGGGGCGGCGCGCCGGTCCCGGCGGGCCCGCTCCGCGGAGACGAGCAGTGAAGGGGCGTCATGGCCACTCAGCGGGCGACCGGCGATTCTCCCTCTCCCGGCTCCGCCCCATCTCCTCCGGAAGGCACCGGCCGGCGCGAGGTGCCGCGTCATGTCGCCTGTGTGATGGACGGAAACGGCCGGTGGGCGGCGCAGCGGTCGCTTCCGCGCACCTCGGGGCACCGGGCCGCGGAGGCGACGGTCATCGACGTCATCGAGGCGGCACGGGCGGCCGGAGTCGAGTGGCTGAGCCTGTACGCGTTCTCCACCGAGAACTGGAGGCGTCCGGACGCGGAGGTCGATTTCCTGCTGCGACTGGTGCGTCAAGTGGTGCGCAAGCACGCCCCCTTGCTGCACGCGCGCGGTATCCGCTGCCGGTTCCTCGGGGTGACGGATTCGCGGATTCCCGCGGCGCTGGCCCAGGACTTCACCGACCTGATGACGCTGACCGGCGCGAACCGAGGCATGACGCTGACGGTCGCGTTCGATCACGGCGGACGTGGGGACATCGTCGAAGCCGCTCGGTCGCTGATCCGCAGCGGGTTGCCCGCCGAGGGCGTGGACGAGGAGGTGTTCGCCGCTCACCTGCCCTTCCCGGACACGCCCGACGTGGACCTGGTCATCCGTACGTCCGGTGAGCAGCGCATCTCCAACTTCATGCTCTGGCAGGTCGCCTACGCCGAGTGGATCTTCCCGCCGGTGCTCTGGCCCGACTTCCGCGCGCCGCACTTCGTGCAGTGCGTGCACGCCTATCGGCAACGGGACCGCCGCTTCGGCGGCGTGCGGTCGAACGTGAACGGATGACTCATGGATTCGTCGAGCAGGGATGGTGACCCGCCCATGAACCGGTTGGACGAGCATGCCGAAATCTTCAACGACCCGCGCTGGGCGCTGGCGCTCATCCGCGCGACCGTACTGGAGGCCGCTCACCCGCAGATCGGGGCGGCTCTCGTCGACCACTCGTCGTTCGTGACCCACCCCTGGCGGCGGCTGCGCAACACCTTGCTGAGCACGCAGCGCATGTTCGGCCCCGACGACGAGGTGCGACGCCGGGAGTCCGCGCGGCTCAACCGCCTGCACGCGCGGATGACCGGCACCGACGCGCGGAACCGGTCGTACAGCGCGATGGACCCCGCCGCACGCGCCTGGGTGGTGGCGACCATGTTCGAAAGTGCCGTCACCATGCACCGGCTGAGTGGGCAAGCCATGGAACAGGCCGCCATGGAACGGCTGTACACCGGATTCCAGGCGTTCCACACCGCCCTGGGCGACGATGCCGCATTCCTGCCGCCGACCCTCCACGAGTTCTGGCCGTACTACGACCGCGTGGTCGAGGAGGAGCTGGAGAACACGGAGGCCATGCGCATCGTCCTCTACAAGCTCTTCGATCATCTCCCCGCGCCGCCGCTGCTGGCCGGCCTGCCCACCCTGTGGGGGACCGGCCGGGCCGTCGCCGGACCGGTCATCGGGGCGATCACCGTCGCTTCCCTGCCGGAGTCCTTCCGCCGCCGGGCCGGTCTGCCCGAGACACCTGGTGCGCAGACCCTGATGCACGGTACGTACCTCGCCGCGGGGCTGGCCCGCTTCCTCCCCGGCGGCTGGGTCCACGCCCAAGGCGTCGCCGACCTGCTGGCGCTCTCTCCCGAGAGTGACGACCCCCGTATGCGGACGGTCACCGCCCTGCGTGACCAGATGAAACGCGCCGGCGCGCTGCTGCGGCTGATCACGCCCGTCCCCGCACAGCCCGGACCCGCGCAGCCCGTCCCCGCACAATCCGCCCCGAGTGGAGGAACCGGGACGCGGCGCAGCGCCGAGGAGTTCTTCCACGAGGTCCTGGACCAGACCGGTGACGGCTTTCTCGACTGGCCGGACCTCGCCGCCATGGCCCGGGAGATGTCCACCCGCCTCGACCTGGACGAACCGGAGGAGACCAGGCTCTACAACGCCTACGCCGACTGGTGGCGGGAACTCCAGACGGCGCTCGACGCCGATGGCGACGGCCGGGTCAGCGCGCAGGAGTACGCCGCGGCAGCTCCCGCCCTGGCCGGACCCGCGCTGATCAGAGTCGCCGAGGTCCTCTTCGACGTCACCGACAAGGACGGGAACCAGCACATCGACGCGGACGAGTACCGGGCCCTGTTCCGCACCGCGTTCCACCGCGACACCGTCGACGCGACGGGCGTGTACACGCGCAGCGCGTTCGTGAAGGACTTCCTCACCTTCATGTCCGGACGGCGGCGGTCCACCCCCTACGACCCGCTGCTCACCGAGGCGTGACAGCGGCGCCCCAGGCACCCGCGGGATGCCTGGGGCGCGCGCCTGCGTTCGGTCAGCTCTTCAGCTCGGCCGCCACCAGCTCCGCGATCTGTACCGCGTTCAGCGCGGCGCCCTTGCGGAGGTTGTCGTTGGAGATGAACAGGGCGAGGCCGTTGTCCACCGTCTCGTCGGTGCGGATGCGGCCCACGTACGACGGGTCCTGGCCGGCCGCCTGGAGCGGGGTCGGGATCTCGGACAGGGCGACACCCGGCGCCTGCGCCAGCAGCTCGGTCGCGCGCTCGACGGAGATCGGGCGGGCGAAGCGGGCGTTGACCTGGAGGGAGTGCCCGGAGAAGACCGGGACGCGCACACAGGTGCCGGAGACCTTCAGCTCGGGGATCTCCAGGATCTTGCGGGACTCGTTGCGGAGCTTCTGCTCCTCGTCGGTCTCGTGCAGGCCGTCGTCCACGATGGAGCCGGCCAGCGGGAGCACGTTGAAGGCGATCGGGCGCTTGTAGACGCCCGGCTCGGGGAAGTCCACCGCGTCGCCGTCGTGGGTCAGCTTGTCGGCGTCGGCGATGACCTTCTGCGCCTGCCCGTGCAGCTCGGCCACGCCCGCGAGACCCGATCCGGAGACGGCCTGGTAGGTGGCGACGACCAGCGCTTCGAGCCCGGCCTCCTCGTGCAGCGGGCGCAGCACCGGCATCGCGGCCATCGTGGTGCAGTTCGGGTTGGCGATGATGCCCTTGGGGCGGTCGGCGATGGCGTGCGGGTTCACCTCGGAGACCACCAGGGGCACCTCGGGGTCCCGGCGCCAGGCCGAGGAGTTGTCGATCACGACCGGGCCCTGCGCGGCGACCTTCTCCGCGAGCGCCTTGGAGGTGGCGCCGCCCGCCGAGAAGAGCACGATGTCGAGGCCGGAGTAGTCGGCGGTCGAGGCGTCCTCCACCGTCACGCCGTCCAGCACGGTCCCGGCCGAGCGGGCGGAGGCGAACAGGCGCAGCTCGGTGACCGGGAAGTCCCGCTCCTTGAGGATCTTGCGCATGACCGTGCCGACCTGACCGGTGGCTCCGACGATTCCGACCCTCACGACGACTCCCTCTGTCTGTCCCAGTACCGGGTCACTTGCTTGACCGGCACTTTTCCATCATGCGGCCGGTACAGGGCCGCGTGTCCAATCCTTTGTACGGGTGTGCCCGGTGTGAGGGACACCCGTACCCCTCGGACGGCCCGCGGACCTGCGGTCCCGCGCGGGGAGCGGCCGCAGAAGTTCCCTCCCCCGGACCCGTCGGCCGCAAGCCGTGCTGTCCGGGTCCCTGCCCGTCCGGCCCACCGCCATACGGAGGTGTGACGTACGCCGCACACGCCGAAGGGGCGGGCGCCCACCAGGACGCCCGCCCCCTCCACCAGGGGATAGCCGGTTACGGCGTGACCTTCCCGATCTGCACGCTCGCCGTGCCCGCGACCGTGCCGCGCGCGTTCACGAGCTGGACCCGCCCGAAGAACTCGCGGCCCGCCGGGGCCTCGGCGGCGGCCGTGACCTTGCCGGACACGGTGGCCGAGGCGCCCGTGCCGAGCTTCACCGGGGCCGAGTCGTCGACCGTGACGGCGCCGAGCGCGTCGGAGAAGAACACGTCCCGGTAGTCGTAGTCGGTGGAACCGGCCGGGACCGAGTAGCCCACGACCTCGACCGTGTAGGTGCCCGCGGCGGGGGAGGCGACGGAGACGGCCTCCTCCGAGTCGCCGTCGGCGGACTGGGCGACCAGCTTGCCCGCGGCGTCGTACACCGCGAGGTCGAGGTCGGCGGCCGGGTCCGAGACCTTGCCGATGGCCACGTCCAGGGACTTGGCGCCGGCCGGGACCTCCACCGTGGTGGTCGCGGTCTCGCCCTCCTTGATCGCCGGACGGGCGGCCTTCGCGGAACCGAGCGGGCCGCCGACCAGCTTGCCGTCGAGCGCGGCGTACTTGTTGGTGACCTTCCAGGACGCGGTGGCCGGGACGCCCACCTTGGCCTCGGGGACGGTCACGGTCTCCGGGTCGAAGACCGCGCCGAGCACGGAGACGTCCAGCTTGTAGGGGTTGTCCAGCAGGGGCGAGGTGCGGCGCGCCTCGACCTCGACCTCCCAGACACCGGCCTGCGGGTCAGCGTAGGAGCGCACGTCGGGCTTGCAGCCGTTGCCGTCGAGGTAGTTGTTGTAGCAGTACGGGGTGCTGGTGTTGTCGACCGGCGTCCCGTAGGGGTGGATGGCGATGAACCGGGTCTGGCTGCCGGACTTCAGGCCGTCGATGGCCACCTCCAGCGACTTCGCGCCCTCGGGCACGGTCAGGAAGTAGGACCGGGTGCTGTTGCGCTGCACCGAGCCGGAGACGGAGCGGGTGTAGTCCACCGGGCTCGCCACCACGACCGTGCTCAGGATCTGCCTGTCGACGCCCACGGTCAGCGGGTCGTCCACCCGGAGGATCGCGCTCTTGAGCCCGGCCGTCTTGGGCGCGGCCTCCACCTTGACGGTGACCGGCTGGTTCAGCGGCAGCCGCACCAGCGGGCTGCCGACGACGCGGAAGGTGTGCTCCGGGTCGTTGGCGAAGCTCAGCAGGTGCCAGACCGCGCGGTCGGCGCCGGTGGTGCGGGTGACCGTGACGTCGTACGTCTTGCGCTGGCCGGACTTCAGGCCGCCCTCGCGGTCGTAGAGGCCGGTGCCGAAGCCGGGGGTCTTCAGGGCGTCGTCGATCGCGGTGTCGACCGGGGCCTTGACGGTGTACTCGTGCGCCGAGGCGCCGAGCCGGATCGCGGTCCAGGCGTCGACGACGTCGATCAGGCCGGAGCCCTCCTCGTACGCCTGCGCGCCCTTGATGTGGTGCGCGGTCGAGGTGAGCGCGGTGCGCAGCACGGCCGGGGTGAGGTCGATGTTCTTCTGCTTGGCGGCGCTGAGCAGCAGGGCACTGGCGCCCGCCGCCTGCGGGGAGGCCATCGAGGTGCCCTGGAGCATCGAGTAGCCGGCCGGCAGGGTGTAGCCCGCCTCGGCGACCGGGGAGCCGGGCAGCCAGGTCTGGGTGGTGTTGATCGCCGCGCCGGGCGCGGTGATGGTCGGCGTGAAGCCGCCGTCCTCACGCGGGCCGCGCGAGGAGAACGGCATCAGCGCGTACGGGGTCTCCACCGCCGAGCCGTAGTTCGCGGCCCAGGTCTCCTTGGAGATGGCGGCGCCGACCGAGATCACCTTGTCGGCGAGACCGGGGTCGCCGATGGTGTTGGCGCCGGGGCCGGAGTTGCCGGCCGAGATGACGAGCTGGACGCCGTAGGTGTCGATGAGCCGGGTGTACAGCTCGGCGCGGGCGTTGTTGCCGTCGTTCAGCGCCGGGAGGCCGCCGATGGACATGTTGACGATGTCCACGCCCCGGTTGGTCACCAGGTCGATCATGCCCTCGGTGAGGGCCACGTTGGTGCAGCCGCCGGACCAGGTGCAGGCGCGCGAGGAGACGATCTTGGCGCCGGGCGCGGCACCGTTCATCTTGCCGCCGAACAGCCCGTTGGCCGCCGTGATGCCCGCGACATGGGTGCCGTGCTCGGACTCGATCACGCCGATGTTGACGTAATCGGCCTTGGCGCCCGAGGCGTTGTAGACGACGTCCTTGCGGATCTCGACCACGAAGGGGATGCGCTCGACGACGTCCGTCTTCGGGTCGTCGGTGCCGAAGTAGCCGATCTGGTAGCCGTCCTTGTACGGCTTCATCGGCTCGTTGTCGCCGAAGTCCAGGTCGTCGTCGGTGTCGACGCGGACCGTGCCGGTGGCCGGGTCGTACAGCACGCCCCAGGCGTCGGTGGTGTCACCGTCGCGGTTGAGGTCGCCCTGCATGTCGCCGCCGGTGGTGGCGGACTCGTACAGGTAGTTGAACTTGTAGGCGCCGGCCGGGGCCTTGAAGGTCTCCGCGTTCGCGCCGGTGCCGACGGAGAAGGACGGGCCGGAGACCGCCGCGGTCATCCGCCGCCAGGTGCCGTCGCCGTCGCTCACGGGGTCGGTGGAGGTGACCCAGTCGACGATCTTGCGCTCACCGGTGGTGGTCTTCTGGAGCGCCGGGTGGCCGAGGTCCACACCCGAGTCCAGGATGCCGATGGTGACCCCGCGCCCGTCCGCCTTGGGGTGGTCCTCGACGAAGTCGACGGCACCGGTCTCGAACGACGGGTTGTACGGGTTCTTCGCCGGAGTCGTGCTGCCGGGCGCCGGGTAAGCGGCCGCCGTACGGGCGTTCTTGGCGTCCTTCGCGGTGTCCGCGCCCGGCGCCGGGTCGTCCAGCGGGATCTCCTGGCGCAGGTCGATCGCCTGCACCGAGGAGAGCTTGGCCGCGGCGGCGATGACCGAGTCCGCCTTGGCGGTCGGGACGGTGGCGCGGACGTAGCCGACCTTGTCGAAGGTGCGGCCCACGGTGCCGGCGGCGTCGAGCTGGGAGGCGACCTGCTCGGTGGAGCCCGGCGCGGTGGCGATCATCATCGTGACGCTCTTGGCGCCGTCCGCCTTGGCCTCCGCGAGCCGGTCGGCGTCGTCGGCGCCGAGCTTGCGGGGCGCGGGCTTGGCGCCGGGGTCGGCGGCCTGGGCGGGCGGCGCGTCGGCGGCCAGCGCCATCGGCACGGGGCCGGCCGCGCAGAGGGCGGCGACCACGCCGGCGGCCAGTGTCAGGCGCGCCAGGCGTCTCGGGCCGGGTATCGGGTCACGGTCGGGGGAGTGGGTCATCGCATCCCTTAGTCGGTGAGGGTTGTCCGCGAGGTCCGGTGCCGGACCAGCGCAGCCTTTCCCAGGCGACCGAATTTTGGGGTTCGTTGACCGAATCGAGATCCATGTATGGGGAAAACCCGCGATGCGATGTGTGCGGTTGGGGACCGAATAAGCCCGAATTCACTCGGTTCCCTCGCCCGTCGCGCTAACGTCCCGGCATGCGACGCAAGTTGAGGGTGGCGGCCTACGCCGTGTGTGTCCGCGACGGACAGCTCCTGCTCGCCCGCTCGCCCGCGCGGGGCGGCGGCCACGAGTGGGTACTGCCGGGCGGCGGCGCCGAGTTCGGCGAGGACCCGTACGACACCGTGCGCCGCGAGGTGGCCGAGGAGACCGGCTACCGGGTGGAGGTCACCGATCTGCTCGGCGTGCACACCAACCGGGCGGTGCTGCCCGGCCGCTTCCCCGGCCGCGCCGTCGACCACCACGGCATACGGCTGCTGTACGCCGCGCACGTCACCGGGGGTGAACTCCGCTACGAGGTGGGCGGTTCCACCGACCTCGCGGCCTGGCACGACCTCGACGCCGTGTCCGGGCTGGCCCGGGTCTCCCTCGTGGACACCGCCCTGCGCCTGTGGCGCGAACGCCCGCCCACCGGCCGCCTGGACCCCGGGCCGCCGGTCGGGACGCGCTGAACGGGACTAGCGGGGCAGCACGACCACGTACGCGGCCGGGTCGCGGTCACCGGCGGCCATCAGCGCCGTACGGACCACCGCGGCCTGCTGCTCCATCGACTCCCTCAGCTTCTTCGGGGTGATGTGCACGACCGTGATCCCGAGCCGCTCCAGGTGCTCCCGCTTACGGGCGTACTCCGACCAGGTCGCGTCCTCGTCCTGGCGCGGGGCCCGGGTGTCCAGCTCGACGGCGACCGCCTGCTCGGGCCAGTAGGCGTCCAGGCCACCCAGGTGGGGGCCGCCGGGCAGCCGCAGGTCCACGTTCCACACCGGGTCCGGGAGTCCGTACCCCGTGACCATCCGGTACAGCCGGTCCTCCGCGACCGCGCGGCCCTCGGCCACCAGCGAGTCCACCGCGTCCACCACATGGGCCCGGCCCATCAGCTTGGCCTCGGTCAACTCCCGTACCAGCGCGGCCGGATCGCAGTGCCCGTCGCGCACCGCCTCGGTCAGCAGCAGCCGTACCGTGTCCGCGTCCGTCAGGTGGGCCACCGCGTCCGCCACCGCCCGCGCCACCGGCGCCACCGGCAGGCCCGCGACCGGCCGCGCGGCCGGGAGGTCCGGGGTGCGCACCACCCGCACGTACCCGGTCGAGCGCAGCCGGCGCAGCCTCGGGACCAGGACGTCGATGTGCTCCAGGGAGAGCAGCGGGGGCGCGGACGGCAGGCCGTGCAGGGCGAGGGCGGCCAGACCGGTGAGCATCGCCTCGGCGTAGACCCCCCGGTGCGGGTCGCCCGCGCCCGGCTGGGCGGGCACACCTGGCGTGGACTCGCGGGAGGCGTACAGCAGCGCGCCGTGCAGGCGCTCCTCGTTCGTGGGGGACCCGGAGTGCAGCAGGACCACGTTGGGCAGCAGCAGCCGCCAGGGACCGTCGGCCCGGCACCGCTCGTTCAGCTCGGCCGTCGTCACCCCGTGGGTGCGCAACTGGGCGGCGGTCAGGACCCGGCGGTGGACCTCGGTGAGGTGGCGGAGCGGGCGGGGGGAGAGCGGGGTGTCGTGCGTCATGGCTCTGGAATGCCCCACTTCCGGCCCACCCGTAACCGCTGTTACACATCCGTCGAAAAATGCGGACAACACGGTACTAAAGGACGGGTGTTCGGGTGCCGAGTAGGCGGCGAAAACCCCTGGTCCGATCGGGGGAGGACCAGGGGTTACGGGCCGTCGTGCCCGGATTCCGTAACGGTCACCGGGCGCTGAAGCTCAGGCCAAGGATCGGGTGCCGGCGTCGCACGCCTGTGCGCGCAGCGCCCGCGCCAGGTCGTCCCGCGCCTCCAGCACCAGCCGCCGCAGCGCCGGGGCCGCGTCCGCGTGCTCCGTCAGCCACGCGTCCGTCGCCGCCAGCGTCTCGGGCCGGTCCTGGTGGGCCGGGAACAGCCCGTTGACGATGTGCATGGCGATCTGGATCGACCGCTCCCGCCACACCCGCTCCAGCACCGCGAAGTACTTCTCCGCGTACGGCGCCGTCAGCTCCTGCTGACCCGGCCGGTCGAAGCCCGCGAGGGTCGCCTCCACCAGCGCGTTGGACAGCGCGTCCGACTCCACGACCTGCGCCCACGCCTGCGCCTTCACCGCCGCCGAGGGCCGCGCGGCCAGGCAGCGCACCTGGTGGCGCTTGCCCGACGCGGTGTCGTCGCGGGCCAGTTCGGCCGCGAGCACCTCCTCGTCCGCCACCCCGTGCGCGGCGAGCGGCTCCAGGAACGCCCAGCGCAGCTCCTGGTCCACGGCGAGGCCCTCGACCGTCTCGGTGCCGTCCAGCAGGTCCTTCAGCAGGGCGAGGTCGGCGGCGCCGGTGGCGACCGTGGCGAAGAAGCGCGCCCAGGCCAACTGCTGCTCGCTGCCCGGCTCGGCCGCCCGCAGCTCCCTCAGCGCGCCCTGCGCCAGCAGCTCGCCGCCCGTCGCCCGCCACTCGGGGGCCGCGTACCGCTCCAGCGCCGTGCCGGCCCACGCGTGCAGCATCTGGAGGACGCCGATGTCGGACTCCCGGCCCGCGAAGCGCAGCACCAGCGCCACGAACTCCCGCGCGGGCAGCAGACCGTCCCGTGTCAGGTTCCACAGCGCCGTCCAGCACAGGGCGCGGGCGAGCGGGTCGGTCAGGTCGCCGAGGTGCTCGCGGAGGGTGGCGAGCGAGGTCTCGTCGAAGCGGATCTTGCAGTAGGTGAGGTCGTCGTCGTTGACCAGCACCAGGTCCGGCACCTCGGCGCCGGCCAGCTCCGCCAGCACCGTGCGTGGGCCCTCGACGTCGACCTCGGCGCTCCGGTAGCGCTCCAGCGCGCCCCCCTCACCCAGCCGGTACAGGCCCACCTTCACCCGGTGCGGGCGCAGTTCGGGGTGGGACTCGGGGGCCTCCTGGAGCACGGCCAGCTCGTCGATCCGGCCCTCGGGACTCACCAGCACCTGCGGGGTGAGGGAGTTGACGCCCGCCGTCTGGAGCCACGAGCGGGCCCACCCCGACATGTCCCGGCCGCTGGTCTCGCCCAGCACCGACAGCAGGTCCGCCAGTTGGGTGTTGCCGTAGGCGTGCCGCTTGAAGTAACGCCGGGCGCCCTCCAGGAAGGCGTCCTGGCCGACGTAGGCCACCAGTTGCTTGAGGACGGAGGCGCCCTTGGCGTAGGTGATGCCGTCGAAGTTGAGCTTGGCGTCCTGGAGGTCGCGGATGTCGGCGGTGACGGGGTGCGTGGAGGGGAGCTGGTCCGCGCGGTACGCCCATGCCTTGCGGCGGTTGGCGAACGTCGTCCAGGCGTCCTTGAAGCGGGTCGCGCCCACGTTGCCGAAGGTGCCCATGAAGTCCGCGAAGGACTCCTTCAGCCACAGGTCGTCCCACCAGACCATGGTGACCAGATCGCCGAACCACATGTGCGCCATCTCGTGCAGGATCACATTGGCCCGCCCCTCGTACGAGGCCTGCGTGACCTTGCCCCGGAAGATGTACTCCTCCCGGAAGGTGACCAGTCCGGGGTTCTCCATCGCCCCGAGGTTGTACTCGGGCACGAACGCCTGGTCGTACTTCCCGAAGGGGTAGGGGTAGTCGAAGTTCTCGTGGAAGAAGTCCAGCCCCTGCTTGGTGATCAGGAAGACGTCGTCGGCGTCGAAGTAGGGCGCCAGACCCTTGCGGCACATCGCGCCGAGCGGGATCTCCAGCTTGGACCCGTCCTCCAGGACCCGCTCGTAGGAGTCGGTCACATAGTGGTACGGGCCGGCGACCACGCAGGTGATGTAGGTGGAGATCGGCTTGGTCTCCGCGAACCGCCAGACACCGTCGGCGAGTTCACCGGCGCCGTTGCTCCACACCGTCCAGCCCTCGGGGGCGCGGACCTCGAAGCGGAAGGGCGCCTTGAGGTCGGGCTGCTCGAAGTTGGCGAACACCCGCCGGGAGTCGGCCGGTTCGTACTGCGTGTAGAGGTAGACCTCGCCGTCCTCGGGGTCGACGAAGCGGTGCAGGCCCTCGCCGGTGCGGGAGTAGGCGCACCGGGCGTCCACGATCAGCTCGTTGTCGGTGGCCAGGTCCTCCAGCGCGATGCGGGTGCCGTCGAACACCTCGCCGGGGTCGAGGTCGCGGCCGTTGAGCGACACCGCGGTCACGCCCGGCGCGATCAGGTCGGCGAAGCTCGTCGCCCCGGGCTCGGCGCAGCGGAAGCGGATCGTGGTCACCGAGCGGAAGGTCCGCGGCTCGCCGCCGGACTCGCCCACGGCGGAGCGCAGGTCCAGCGCCACGTCGTACGAGTCGACCGACAGCAGGGCGGCCCGCTCACGGGCCTCGTCGCGGGACAGATTCTCACCGGGCACGGGCGGCACTCCCTTGTGGTCGCAAGATGCGGGGCACTGAACGGCACGATCCTGCCATGCGGCCCTGACCGGCGGCATCGGGGAATTGCGCGGGCCAGGGCGCTGTTGCCGCTGGGAAAGACCTGCTTGCGAGGAGAGAAATGTCCGAGACCGCGACCACGTCGGGCAAGACCCCGGTGGACTTCTGGTTCGACCCGCTCTGCCCCTGGGCCTGGATGACCTCCCGCTGGGTCCTGGAGGTGGAGAAGGTCCGGGACATCGAGGTGCGCTGGCACATCATGAGCCTCGCCGTCCTCAACGAGGACCGCATCGACGAGCTGCCCGAGGAGTACCGGGAGATGCTCGCCACCAAGGCGTGGCAGCCGGTCCGGGTGGTCACCGCCGCCTGGCAGAAGCACGGCGCGGACGTCCTCGGCCCGCTCTACACCGCGCTCGGCACCCGCATCCACAACGAGGGCGAGGGTCCGAGCCGCGAGGCCGTCGTGGGCGCGCTCGCCGAGGTCGGCCTGCCCGCCGACCTGATCGACTACTTCGACCAGACCGACTTCGAGTTCGACGCCGAGCTGCGCGCCTCCCACAAGGAGGGCATCGAGAAGGTCGGCCAGGACGTGGGCACCCCGGTCATCGCGGTCCCCGGCCCGGACGGCGAGCAGATCGCCTTCTTCGGCCCCGTGGTCACCCCGGCCCCCAAGGGCGAGGAGGCGGCCCGCCTGTGGGACGGCACCCTCGCGGTCGCCTCGGTGCCGGGCTTCTACGAGCTGAAGCGCAGCCGCACGGCCGGCCCGGACTTCAGCAACCTCTAGCCGCCGCGTGAAGAAGCCCCCCGCGAGTCACGTCCTCGCGGGGGGCTTCCTTCATCCGCCCGCCGGGTGAAGGTTGAGAAGACGATCACGAGGCGGGACGCTCGGGGAACTTCAGGCGGTCCTCAGGGGGCCAGCAGCAGCACGTCCGCGCGGGACTTGGCGGCCGCGTAGCGCCGGGCCACGTCCTGCCAGTTCACGACCTGCCACATCGCCTCGATGAAGTCCACCTTCTGGTTCTTGTACTGCAGGTAGAAGGCGTGCTCCCAGGCGTCGAAGACCAGCACCGGGGTCGAGCCCTGGCCGACGTTGCCCTGGTGGTCGTAGACCTGCTCCACGATCAGCCGGCCGCTCAGCGGCTCGTACGCCAGCACGCCCCAGCCGGAGCCCTGGGTGGTGGCCGACGCCTTGGTCAACTGGGCCTTGAAGGCCGCGAAGGAACCGAACGACTCCTTGATCGCGTCCGCCAGCTCGCCCACGCCGTCCTGCTCCAGCGGCTCGCCGCCACCGTCCTTCGGACCGGTCATGTTCTGCCAGTAGATGCTGTGCAGGATGTGCCCGGAGAGGTGAAAGGCGAGGTTCTTCTCCAGCCCGTTCACCGACCCCCACGCGTCCTTGTCCCGTGCCTCGGCGAGCTGCTCCAGGGTGTCGTTGGCGCCCTTCACATAGGCCGCGTGGTGCTTGTCGTGGTGCAGCTCGATGATCTCGGGGCTGATGACGGGCGCGAGCGCGGCGTAGTCGTAGGGCAGTTCGGGCAGCGTGTAGACGGACATGGGCGGGTCCCCTCCGAGCCTTATTGCAACTTACTTGCAACTACACGCTAGCAACAAAAAGCTGCTCGCGGGCATGGGGGTGCGCGAAGGCCCCCACGTGTCGTGCACGTGGGGGCCTTCGAGGCTTCTACGGGGCTCAGCTCCGAGCGCGCGCCCGCTGCCAGACGTAACCGCCCGCCGCCAGGGCCAGGGTCAGGCCGCCGGTGGAGTAGAGCTGGACGCGGGTGTCGGGCTGCCGGGCCATCAGGACCAGGATCACCACCATGCCCAGCAGCGCGGCCCAGGTCAGCCACGGGAACGCCCACATCCGCACGGCGGGCGGCGGGTCACCGGCGCGCTCGGCGCGGCGGCGCAGCAGGAGCTGGGAGGCGCCGACGAACATCCAGACCACCAGGATGACCGCGCCGATCATGTTGAGCAGCCACATGAAGACGTCGTCCGGGCGCCAGTAGCTCAGCAGCACACAGCCGAATCCGAAGACGGAGGAGACCAGGACCGCGATCCGGGGCACCCCGCCGGACACCTTGGCCAGCACCTTCGGGCCGAGACCCCGCTGGACCAGGGAGTGCAGCATGCGCGAGGAGCCGTAGATGTTGGCGTTCATCGCGGAGAGCAGCGCGGCCAGCACCACGACGTCCATCACTCGGCCGGCGCCGGGGATGCCGAGGCTGTCCAGGGCGGCGACGTACGGGCCGCGCTCCACGACCTCCTTCGAGTCCCACGGCACCAGGGTGACCACGACGGCCATCGAGCCGATGTAGAACAGCGCGATCCGCCACATCGTGGTGCGCACCGCGCTCGCCACGCCCCGCACCGGGTCCTCGGACTCGGCGGCCGCGATGGTGACCGTCTCCAGACCGCCGTACGCGAACACCGACGCGAGCAGGCCGAGGACCAGGCCCTCGCCACCGTTGGGCAGGAAGTCGGTGAGGTGGGAGGCGCCGGGGGAGTGGGTGCCGGGCAGCACACCCGCGATGGCCAGTACGCCGAGCAGCAGGAACGCGCAGATCGCGGCGACCTTCAGGGCGGCGAACCAGAACTCGAACTCGCCGAAGTTCTTCACCGCGGTCAGGTTGGCGCCGCAGAAGATCAGCATGAACAGCGCGACCCAGGCCCACTGCGGGGTCCCGGGCAGCCAGCCGCTGACGATCTTCCCGGCGCCGATGCCCTCCAGGCCGACCACCGTGCACTGCATGACCCAGAACGACCAGCCGACCGTGAACCCGGCCCACGGCCCGATCGCCCGCTCGGCGTGCGCGGAGAACGAGCCCGAGGAGGGGTACGCCGACGACAGCTCGCCCAGCATCCGCATCACCAGCAGTACCAGCAGGCCGGAGAGGGTGTAGGCGACGACGATGGACGGGCCCGCGGCGGCGATACCGGCGCCGGAGCCGACGAACAGGCCCGCGCCGATCACCCCGCCCAGGGCGATCATGGACAGGTGGCGCTGTTTGAGGCCGGAGGAGAGCGGGACGCCCTGCTTCTGCTCCTGGGGCGCTTGCGTGGTGGTGCTGGGCATCGGCGCGGCTCGTCCAGTGCGGTAGGTGGGTAAAAACTCCCCCAGTCTGGGTGAAGCCGGCCGGTGGGCACGGGAAGTGTCCGCTATGCGGACGTCCTGCTTACGGAATGCTTGCGTCCGTTTACCGCGCGGGGTGCGGCTCGGTGACCGGTGTCACTCCGGCTCCGGTGTAAGACGCATCCTTTGTGCGAAGCCCACCAAGCCCCTGTTCACGCCTTTGTCGAGCACAGACGGTGATCGGCGTACGAGGCCCGGTATAGCGTCACGGTGTTGCCCCCTGTCCCTGTCCACAGACCCGCGGAGTCCCCATGAGCACCGCCAGCGTCACCGCTCGGCCCGGCGCCGTCCTCGCCGACCTCCTTCCCACCTCGCGCGTGCGCGACGCCGCCCTCGTGCTCGGCGGCGCGGCGCTCACCGGTCTCGCGGCCCAGATCGCGGTGCCGGTGCCCGGCTCGCCGGTGCCGGTGACGGGACAGACCTTCGCCGCGCTGCTGGTCGGCACGACGCTCGGCGCCCGCCGCGGCTTCGCCGCCCTCGCGCTGTACGCCGCCGCCGGCCTCGCGGGTGTGCCGTGGTTCGCCCAGGGCGGCTCCGGCGCCTCCGTCTCCTTCGGCTACGTCATCGGCATGCTCCTCGCCGCCGCGGCCGTCGGCGCCCTCGCCCGCCGCGGCGCGGACCGCTCCCCGCTGCGCATGGCCGGCACGATGCTCCTCGGCGAGGCCATCATCTACGCGGTGGGCGTCCCCTACCTCGCCCTCACGGCCCACATGTCCGCCACAGCGGCCATCGCGGCGGGCCTCACCCCCTTCCTCATCGGCGACGCCCTCAAGGCCGCCCTGGCGATGGGCGTACTCCCCACGGCCTGGAAGCTGACGAACAAGAGCTGAACCCCGACGGCGAAGGCCCGCCCCCTCCACGAACAGAGGGGGCGGGCCTTCGCCGTTTCCTGACAGCTCCCTCGCCCGTCTACCGGCCGGCGGACGGGCCGCCCAGGAACTCGCTCACCGCTCCCGTGAACGCCTCCGGCGCCTCCCGGTGGATCAGATGGCCCACGGGGATCGTGCGCAGCCGGGTGTCCGGGATCAGGCGGGCCAGCTCGGTGACGCTCTCCTGGGGGATGTGGCTCCGGGGGCCGCCGGCCAGGATCAGGGTGCTGGCGGTGATGCCGCCCAGCGCCGCTGACCACTCGGGGGGCGGGGTGTCGATCTGCCGGCGGACGGCCCGGACCATCGCCCAGTCGAAGGGCAGCTCCCCGTCCGGCCGCTCCGGTGTCGTGGCCGGGCGGGGGTACGGGGCACCGATGTCCTCCAGGACCAGCCGGTCCACCCGGCCGGGCTGGGCCGACGCGACGAGGTACGCCACGATGCCGCCCATCGAGTGTCCGACGAGGTCGATCCGGTCCAGCCCCAGGGCGTCCAGGAACCCCAGGACATCGGCGCGCATCAGCTCGAGGGAGTACGCCCCCGGCCAGCCGCTGTGTCCGTGCCCGCGCAGGTCCACCGCGTACACCCGCCGCCCGCGCGCCAGCACCGCCGCCACCGTGTCCCAGTCGCCGCTCACCTCGCCCAGCGCGGGCAGCAGGACCAGCGGCGGCCCCTCCGGCGGCCCCCACACCCGGTATGCGAGCCGCACCCCTCCCACACCGACGAATCGCCGCGTCACCATGCCGGAAGGGTAGAGGGCGACGCACCGGAGCCCGGTGCCGCGAGAAGTCTCCTCGCGGCACCGGGCTCCGGTGCGTGTGCTGAAGCGGGTGTCAGGCCGTCGGGACCTTCTCCGGGTCCTCGGTGGCCGGGATCTCCGTCCGGCCCTTCTTCGCCGTGATCGACTGCTTCACGAAGGCGATGATCAGGACGACCGCGGCGACCATCAGGGAGAGGAGGACCGTCTCGCGGCCGTCGTGTTCCGTGTCGGTCAGCATGTAGCCGAGGACGAAGACGATCAGGGCGGCCGTGGCCCAGGTGAGGTACGGGTACAGCCACATCTTCACGACGAGCTTCTCCGGCGACTCCCGCTGGATGATCTTCCGCATCCGGAGCTGCGAGAAGCAGATGACCAGCCAGACGAAGAGCGCGACCGCGCCGCTGGAGTTGACCAGGAAGAGGAAGACCGAGTCGGGGAACTTGTAGTTGAAGAACACCGCGACGAAGCCGAACAGCACCGAGGCCAGGATGGCCGTCATCGGCACACCGCGGGAATTGGTCTTCGCGAACGCCTTGGGAGCGTCGCCCCGCTGACCGAGCGAGAACGCCATCCGGGAGGCGGTGTACAGACCCGAGTTCAGGCAGGACAGCACCGAGGTCAGCACGATGAAGTTCATGATCTGACCGGCGTGCGCGATACCGAGCGAGTTCAGCGCGGCGACGTAGGAACCGTCGGTCTTGATCGACGGGTCGTTCCACGGCAGCAGCGAGACCACGACGAGGATCGAGCCCAGGTAGAACACCGCGATGCGCCAGATGATGCTGTTGGTCGACTTGGTGACCGCACGCTGCGGGTTCTCCGACTCACCGGCCGCCAGCGTGGCGATCTCGCTGCCCATGAAGGAGAAGACGACCAGCAGCACACCGGTGAGGATCGCGCCCGGCCCGTGCGGCAGGAAACCGCCGTGCGCGGTGAGGTTGGACAGGCCCGCCTTGTCGCTGTGGACACCCGGCAGCACACCGAAGATCGCGAGCACGCCGACCACGATGAACGCGCCGATCGCCACGACCTTGATCCCGGCGAACCAGAACTCGAACTCGCCGTAGGAGCCCACCGAGACCAGGTTGGTGGCCGTGAGCACCAGCATCACGATCAGCGCCCAGCCCCACTGCGGGACGGCCGGTATCCAGCCCTCCAGGATCTTCGCGCCGGCCGTCGCCTCGACGGCGAGCACCACGACCCAGAAGAACCAGTACAGCCAGCCGATGGAGAACCCGGCCCAGCGGCCGAGGGCACGGTCGGCGTGCGCGGAGAAGGACCCGGAGGTCGGGTTGGCCGCGGACATCTCGCCCAGCATCCGCATCACGAGGACGACGAGCGTGCCGACGAGGGCATAGGACAGCAGGATGCCGGGGCCCGCCGTGGCGATACCCGTGCTGGAGCCGACGAACAGGCCGGCACCGATCACACCACCGATAGCGATCATCGAAAGGTGACGGTTCTTGAGACCTGCTTGCAGCCCGGAACCATGGGACATGGACGGAATTCCTTTGCGCCGGTGGAGCGGTTCCCGTACGGACGGCGAAGCAGTCGTACGACGTCGTACGGGGCCTCGCACGAGCGGTGTACGAGGCGGTCCAGTGAATCTGAGGGGAACGAATTCGGGAACCTCTGAATCCGGATTGTTACCTGAGGTTTCCTTGAGGTTCTATGGCCCGTCTCACATATCCCCGATCGAACCCGGAGCTGCTGCCCGGAATCGGGCGTGACACACTCGGTCCATGCGCGTGTATCTCGGCTCCGACCATGCGGGCTACGAACTCAAGAACCACCTCGTCGAGTGGCTCAAGGCGGCGGGGCACGAGCCCGTCGACTGCGGGCCGCACATCTACGACGCCCAGGACGACTATCCGCCCTTCTGCCTCCGGGCCGCTGAGCGCACGGTCGCGGACCCCGGGTCCCTCGGCATCGTGATCGGCGGCTCCGGCAACGGCGAGCAGATCGCCGCGAACAAGGTGAAGGGGGTGCGCGCCGCCCTCGCCTGGAGCGAGGAGACCGCCGCGCTCGGCCGCGAGCACAACGACGCCAACGTCATCGCCGTCGGCGCCCGGATGCACACCGAGGACGAGGCGACCAAGTTCGTCGAGATCTTCCTCAACACCCCGTTCTCCGGCGAAGAGCGCCACGTCCGCCGCATCGACATGCTGACGGAGTACGAGAACACCGGCGACCTCCCGCCCATCCCGGCGCACCACCCCCAGCAGTAACGCCGCGCCGCCCCCGCCGCCCCACCGCGGCGGGGGCCCTCGGAAACCCAGGAAGGACGCCCGGCCGTGCCAGAAGGGCACACGATCCACCGGCTGGCGCAGGACTACGCCGAGCGCTTCGCCGGCACCGCCCCGCTGGTGACCAGCCCCCAGGGCAAGTTCACCGACGCCGCCGAGCTGCTGAACGGCGCGGAGCTGACCACCACCGACGCCCACGGAAAGCACCTCTTCCTCGGCTTCCGCGACAGCGACTGGGTCCACATCCACCTCGGCCTCTTCGGCAAGGTCGCCTTCGGCCCGGCCCCCGCGCCCCCGCCGACCGACACCGTCCGGCTCCGCCTGGCCAACGACACCGCCTACGTCGACCTGCGCGGGCCGACCACCTGCGCGCTGATCACCGACACCGAGAAGCGGGCCATCCACGACCGCCTCGGCCCCGACCCGCTGCGCCCCGACGCCGACCCGGCCACCGCCTGGGAGCGGATCAGGCGCAGCCGCACCTCCGTCGCCGCCCTGCTGATGGACCAGAAGATCATCGCCGGCGTCGGCAACGTCTACCGCGCCGAGGTCCTCTTCCGGCACGGCATCGACCCCTACCGCGCCGGCCGCGACCTCACCCGGGCCGAGTGGGACGCGATCTGGGCCGACCTCGTGGCCCTGATGCGCCAGGGCGTGCGCCACAACCGCATCGACACCGTCCGCCCCGAGCACACCCCCGACGCGATGGGCCGCCCGCCCCGCGTCGACGACCACGGCGGCGAGGTCTACGTCTACCGCCGGGCCACCCTGCCCTGTCACCTCTGCGGCACCGAGATCCGTACCGCGGACCTCGCCGCCCGCAATCTCTTCTGGTGCCCCGGCTGCCAGCTCCGCTGAACCCCGTGCGCCCCGTGCGCATCCGTGAACCGGTCGTGCGCCCCGTTCCGTCCTGCCAGTAAGCGCAGCCTGCCGCCCGGGAGGGCGGGGAATTTCCGCCGGGTGGCAGCGCGGACGGCCTCCCGTGCCGTTCACTGTGTAGTCGGACCGCGTGGTCGAAACGCGAAGTGAGCCCCGCACGGGGGACAAGTGGGACCTCCCGTGCCATGCGGCCGGCTGGATGGATAGGGTCCCGAACTAATGGCAGCAGGACGAGAACGGCGCGCGAAGGCCGAGACGTTCACGGCCCGGTGGAAGATGCAGTGGCACCGGGTCCGTGTCGCGCTGCGCAGAAGCGCGGTGGACTACTTCCGCGGCGACGGCCCCGACTGGATCGCCCTGGTCGGCCTGCTCCTCACCATTCCCACGCTCATGGCCCTCACACTGGCCAACTCCGTCTGGTGCTCCCCGGCCACCCTGGTCATCCCGATCGTCGCGGGCGGCCTGGTGCTGCGCCCGGCCAGCCTGCTCGGTCTGTACGCCACGGCCGCCGCCGCCCTCATCGTGGAGTCGGTACGGCTCGGCCCCTATACCGAGGGACCCTCCAGGGTCACCCCCGGCATCGTGCTGGTCGTCGCCGCCTGCGGGTTCTTCGGGCTGTTGACCGCGCAGTTCCGCAGCCGGGTCGGCGTGCCCTGGCGGCGCGGCGGCACCATGCTCTTCGACCTGCGCGAACGCATCCGCGCCCAGAGCGAGTTGCCCAAGCTGCCGAGGGGCTGGCACCACGAGATGGCGCTGCGCCCGGCCGGCGGCCAGTCCTTCTCCGGTGACTTCGTCGTCGCCGCCCGCACCAACGGCGGCCGCACCCTGGAGGTCGTCCTCACCGACGTCTCCGGCAAGGGCATGGACGCCGGTTCCCGCGCCCTGCTGCTGTCCGGCGCCTTCGGCGGCCTGCTCGGCTCGCTGCCCCCGCACTCCTTCCTGCCCGCAGCCAACGGCTACCTGCTCCGCCAGGACTGGGAAGAGGGCTTCGCCACCTCCATCCACCTGGTGCTCGACCTCGACTCCGGCGACTACGAGCTGTACTGCGCGGGCCACCCGCCGGGCCTCCAGCTCAGCGCGGGCACCGGCCGCTGGGAGGAGAAGGCCGCCGAGGGCCCGCTCCTCGGGGTGTACGACGGTGCCCAGTTCGACTCCATGAAGGGCACCCTCCGGCCCGGAGACGTGCTGATGCTCTTCACCGACGGCCTGGTGGAAGCCTCCGACCGGGACATGGTCGAGGGCATCGACCGCCTCACCGGCGAGGCCGACCGCTATGTCGCCGGCGGCTTCCACGGTGCCGCCTGGCACCTCATCGAGGCCGTCGCCAAGGACGTCAACGACGACCGCGCGCTGCTGCTGATCTGCCGCGAGGCATCCGCGCCCGTCCGCTGAACCCCGGTGCCAGACTGGGCCGATGACACCGACCCCGCTCACCCTGGCCCAGGTCGAGGACCTCGCCCGCCGCGCCCACGCCGGCCAGACCGACAAGGCGGGCCGCCCGTACGCCGAACACCTCGCGGCCGTCGCCGACGGGGTACGGGCACGCGGGGGCGACGAGGAGCAGATCGCGGCGGCCTGGCTGCACGACGCCGTCGAGGACGACGCGCTCACCGAGGAGTGGCTCGACGGCGCCGCCCTCACCCCGCGCACCAAGGCCATCGTGCTCGCCCTCACCAAGCGCCCCGGCGAGCCGTCCGAGGAGTACGCCCGCCGCATCCTCGCCACACCGGGCGCCGCCCTGGTCAAGCGGGCCGACCTCGCGCACAACGCCGACCCGGCCCGCCTCGCGGTGCTGGACGAGCCGACCCGCAGGCGACTGGCCGAGAAGTACACGCGGATGCGCGCGCTTCTCGGCCAGGCCGAAGAGGGATAGAGGGGGAGGCGCTACACGCTCGCCTTCTCCCGTACGGGCTGCTTCTGCCCGCCATGTTGACGCTCCCGCGCCTGCTGGGCGGGGTCCTGCTTGAACGCCCACTCCATCTTCGGCTCCATCACGCACCGGAACACCCGGCGCACCGGGGCCGTGCACAGCAGCGTGACGACCGTGACCGCGAAGGAGGTCACCAGGAGCGCGCCGAGCGGGCTGTGCAGCCAATGGGCGTCGTACCAGCCCTCCCAGCGGGTGTACTTGAGGACGAAGCCGTGCAGCAGATAGCCGCAGATCGTGCCCGCGCCCAGCGAGGTGAACCACATCCGGCGCCCCGGCACCCAGGCCAGGAAGCAGGCCGTCAGCACCACCGAGCACGCGAGCAGGGCCAGCGTCATCAGCGGGCCGGTCCACCACGGGGCGCCCATCTCCTGGGCGGCGTCCCGGCGGTAGAACCAGCCGAAGTCGATGTGCGGCACCACCAGCCACGCCGCCACCAGCGCACCCGCGACGATCGGCACCGAGGCGATGCGCATCGCACGGGTACGCACCATCCGGAAGTGCTCGGGCTTCAGGCACAGCCCCAGCACGAAGCAGGGCAGGAACTGCAACAGCCGCTGGAAGTCGAGGTCGTTGCTGATCGCGGGGGAGACGGTGGCCAGCATGGCGATGCCGACGGCCAGCGGCAGCGGCCGGCGCACGACCTTCCACAGCGGGGTCGTCAGCCGCCACACGAACAGCGCCGCCAGGAACCAGGACAGGAAGTACGGGTCGAGCAGGGTGATCCCGGTCTCGCCGTCCTGGCCGAAGTGGTCGCGGAAGAGGGAGTAGGCCGTCTCGAAGACGACGTACGGCACGGCGACACCGGTGATCAGGCGCTTCAGCCGGTCCGGGCGCATGTCGAAACTGCGCGAGAAGTAGCCGGAGATGATGATGAACGCCGGCATGTGGAAGGTGTACACGAAGATGTACAGCGACCGGAGAATCCGGCTGTCCGCGTACAGCGCCTCCCACGAGTGCCCCATCGCCACCAGCACGATCGCCAGGTACTTGGCGTTGTCGAAGAACGAGTCGCGCTGCTTGGCGGGTCTCTCCGGCGCCGGCTGGGCAGCCGGGAGCGTGGGCGCGCGGGTCTGGCCGGGGGACGGGGAGGCGTCGAACATCTCAGGCACCCTAGCCTCGCGTGTGTGAGTCAGTAAAACCATCCAGGTCATTCACGTTTATCGGCTTCGGATACCCCGTAAATCCCACAACTTGCCTGCGATACCGGGGTGATGGCGAGCACAATAGGGCTGGTTCTTTGCCCCTCGATGTCCCGATTCATCCATCTGAATTGGGTCATAGCCGACCGGTCCCCGCTCAATTCGAATTACCCGCCCGGTCGATGTGTGGGTATGGAAATGATGTTGGGCAATTACCGTCGCCATCACCCCTGGTGAGGCGTCGAATTGGCGGCCCGGGCACGCCCCGCGCCGGGACGACCGGCCGACGATGTGTCACTAGCCGCATACAGAGGGCTGGTTGGTGGCACGATGGTTCTGGCGGAGGTGTGCTGCACGGTGCCTCCAGGCCGGGAGAGCGAACCGACCGAGGGTGTGATCAGTTGTGGCCATTTCACTGTCCGTGGTGCTGCTGTTGGCGATCATCCTGGTGGTGTTGATGCGAGGAGGGAACATCAAGGCCGGCCCGGCCATCGTGGCGATCCTCTTCGGCTTCTTCCTCGCCTCCACCGGGATGGCGCCCTCCATCAGCCGCTTCCTCAACTCGATAGCGGAGATGGTCAACTCCATCAGCTTCTGAGGAGCACCTTCCGAGGGACTCCGACGCGGCCCCCCGGAAACGGCTCAGGGGCCCGGCGCCGCCGTGACGGCTGCCGGGCCCCTGAGTCGTGCAGAGCGGGCGACGGGAATCGAACCCGCGTAGCTAGTTTGGAAGACTAGGGCTCTACCATTGAGCTACGCCCGCGAGAGCGCACCGCGCGTCGGTGACCGCGGCACTGGAGGCATCGTAGCGGAGCCCCCGGCGTGCGGGCGAACCTGGCGGTCCGCCGGGCTGCTACTGGGCTGCCCCCGGCGCGGCACCCGGTGCCCCGCGCGACGCGGCGACGCGCCCGGCCGGGGCATGTACCCTACGACTCGCACCAGACGGGGTGTGGCGCAGCTTGGTAGCGCGTCCGCTTTGGGAGCGGAAGGCCGTGGGTTCAAATCCCGCCACCCCGACCACCGGCTCACGGTGTCGTGAAGATCGCCTTTTGGGGCCCTGACCGGCTGCGGTTACTATGCAAGCTGCGCGCCCGTGTGTCCGGCCTCATGGCCTGCTACTCCTCCGGGCGGCTATCCGCCGGGGCTGTCTGGCTCCGGCAGAACCCAAGAAGTCAGCCACAAGGAGACCGAACCGTGAAGAGCGCCGTGGAGACCCTGAACCCGACTCGGGTTCGGCTCACTGTCGAGGTGCCCTTCGAGGAGCTCAAGGACAGCCTCGACGCGGCGTACCAGAAGATCAACCAGCAGGTCACGGTGAAGGGCTTCCGCAAGGGCAAGATCCCGGCCCGCGTCATCGACCAGCGGTTCGGTCGCGGTGCGGTGCTCGAGGAGGCCGTCAACGACGCGCTCCCGAAGTTCTACACCGAGGCGGTCAACGAGGCCGAGCTGACCCCGCTGGGCCAGCCCGAGGTCGACATCACCGAGCTGAAGGACGGCGAGACGCTGAACTTCACCGCCGAGGTCGACATCCGCCCGACCCTGGAGATCCCGGACTACTCCGGCATCGAGGTCGAGGTCGACGCCATCGAGGTCAGCGACGAGGACGTCGAGAAGTCGGTCGAGCAGCTCCGTGAGCGCTTCGCCTCGACCTCCCCGGTCGAGCGTGCCGCCGAGGACGGCGACGTCGTGACGATCGACCTGGAGGCCAAGGTCGACGGCGAGGTGCTGGAGGACGGCGTCGCCAGCGGCGTGTCCTACACCATCGGCTCCGGCGAGCTGCTCGACGGCATCGACGAGGCCGTCAAGGGCCTGTCCGCCGGCGAGGAGGGCACCTTCACCTCCGAGCTGAAGGGCGGCTCCGCCGCCGGCCGCGAGGCCGAGGTCACCGTCAAGGTCACCCAGGTCGCCGCCCGCGAACTGCCCGAGCTGGACGACGACTTCGCGCAGCTCGCGTCCGAGTTCGACACCCTGGACGAGCTGAAGGCCGACAGCACCAAGCGGCTGGCCAACATGAAGCAGTACGACCAGGCCACCCAGGCCCAGGAGCGCGTGCTCGACAAGCTCCTCGAGCTGGTCGAGGTCCCCGTCCCCGAGAAGCTCCTCGAGGACGAGGTCAACACCCGCAAGCACAACCTGGAGCACCACCAGCTCGGCCAGATGGGTCTGACCCTCGACAAGTACCTGGAGATCCAGGGCAAGACCGCCGAGGAGTTCGACACCGAGACCCGTGAGGCCGCGGTCAAGGGCATCAAGACCCAGTTCGTCCTCGACGAGCTGGTGAAGAAGGAGAACCTGGGCGTCAACCAGGAGGAGCTCACCGAGCACCTCATGCGCCGCGCCGCCTCCTCCGGCATGTCCCCCGACCAGTTCGCCCAGGCCGTCGTCGAGGGCGGCCAGGTTCCGCTGCTCGTCGGCGAGGTCGCCCGCGGCAAGGCCCTGGCCGTCGTGGTCGAGGCCGCCACGGTCAAGGACACCAACGGCGAGATCGTCGACCTGGACGACGAGGACGAGGAGACCGAGGAGACCGCCGAGGTCACCGAGGCCACCGACGAGAAGACCGAGGGCTGAGCCCGAGGCACCTCACCCTGACAGCAGGCCCCCGGAAGCGCGTCTCCCGGGGGCCTGCTGCATCACCACACAGCACTACGCCCCCGGCGAACACCTGCTTCCACGGGATTCACCGGGGGGACCAGAGCGTTAGGGTCCATGAATACGAGGGGCAGGGGAGCCACCGGACCCCCACGAAGCCCCAGCAGGACCACGCAGGACAACGTGAGACGGCCCGGCGCCGTCGTAAGACGAGCAGGTGGATACGTGACGAATCTGATGCCTACCGCCGCCGGCGAGCCCTCCATCGGTGGTGGCCTCGGTGACCAGGTCTACAACCGGTTGCTGGGTGAGCGGATCATCTTCCTCGGCCAGCAGGTCGACGACGACATCGCCAACAAGATCACCGCCCAGTTGCTCCTCCTCGCCGCCGACCCCGAGAAGGACATCTACCTCTACATCAACAGCCCCGGCGGCTCGGTGACGGCCGGCATGGCGATCTACGACACCATGCAGTACATCCCGAACGACGTGGTCACCATCGCCATGGGCATGGCCGCCTCGATGGGCCAGTTCCTGCTCACCGGCGGCGCGGCCGGCAAGCGCTTCGCGCTGCCGCACGCGGACATCATGATGCACCAGGGCTCCGCGGGCCTCGGCGGTACGGTCTCGGACATCAAGATCCAGGCCGAGTACCTGCTGCGTACGAAGAAGCGCATGTCCGAGCTGACCGCCGAGCACTCCGGCCAGACGGTGGAGGCGATCATCCGCGACGGCGACCGCGACCGCTGGTTCACCCCGGAAGAGGCCAAGGAGTACGGTCTCATCGACGAGATCATCACGCACGCCTCGGGCGTCCCGGGAGGCGGCGGCACCGGCGCCTGACCGGCCCGGCCACCCCGCACGCACGCCACTGACAGCTCCCAGAACGCCACCAGGACGGTGAACACCCCATGAGCAACTTCCCCGGCGCCGCCAGCGGCATGTACGAGGGCCCCCGCCCCGAGAGCCGCTACATCATCCCGCGCTTCGTCGAGCGCACCTCCCAGGGCGTCCGCGAGTACGACCCCTACGCGAAGCTCTTCGAGGAGCGCGTGATCTTCCTGGGCGTCCAGATCGACGACGCCTCGGCCAACGACGTCATGGCGCAGCTCCTGTGCCTGGAGTCGATGGACCCCGACCGGGACATCTCGATCTACATCAACAGCCCCGGCGGTGACATGACGGCCCTCACGGCCATCTACGACACCATGCAGTTCGTGAAGCCGGACATCCAGACGGTGTGCATGGGCCAGGCCGCCTCGGCCGCGGCCATCCTGCTCGCCGCCGGCACCCCCGGCAAGCGCATGGCGCTGCCGAACTCGCGCGTGCTGATCCACCAGCCGGCGGGCTCCACCGGGCGCGGTCAGCTCTCCGACCTGGAGATCATCGCCAAGGAGTTCACCCGGATGCGTGAGCAGCTCGAGGACATGCTGGCGAAGCACTCCAACCAGCCGCTGGACAAGATCCGCGAGGACATCGAGCGCGACAAGATCCTCACGGCCGAGGAGGCGCTCCAGTACGGCCTCATCGACCAGATCATCTCCACCCGCAAGATGAACAACGAAGCGGTCCGCTGACCGCGGTTGCGCACTTCCGGGGCCTCTTGGCAGGGTGCACGTCAAAGTGAACCCTGCCAAGGGGGGCCCGAACACGGGGCCCGGCAAGGTACCGTCGACATAAGGCAGCACCAGGAGTCGTTGGACCCGTTCTGTGTCCAGTCGTCTCCCAGGCGAAGGGGAAGCACACCGTGGCACGCATCGGTGACGGCGGCGATCTGCTCAAGTGCTCGTTCTGCGGCAAGAGCCAGAAGCAGGTCAAGAAGCTCATCGCAGGTCCCGGTGTGTACATCTGCGACGAATGCATCGATCTCTGCAACGAGATCATCGAGGAGGAGCTCGCGGAGACCAGCGAGGTGCGCTGGGAGGAACTCCCCAAGCCCCGCGAGATCTACGAGTTCCTCGAGAGCTACGTGGTCGGCCAGGAACCGGCCAAGAAGGCCCTCTCCGTCGCGGTGTACAACCACTACAAGCGGGTCCAGGCGGGTGAGAACGGCGGCGGCCAAGGCCGCGAGGACGCCATCGAGTTGGCCAAGTCCAACATCCTCCTGCTCGGCCCCACCGGCTCCGGCAAGACGCTGCTGGCCCAGACCCTGGCCCGCATGCTCAACGTCCCCTTCGCCATCGCGGACGCCACCGCGCTGACCGAGGCGGGCTACGTCGGCGAGGACGTCGAGAACATCCTGCTGAAGCTCATCCAGGCCGCCGACTACGACGTCAAGAAGGCCGAGACGGGCATCATCTACATCGACGAGATCGACAAGGTCGCCCGGAAGAGCGAAAACCCGTCGATCACCCGCGATGTGAGCGGCGAGGGCGTGCAGCAGGCCCTGCTGAAGATCCTGGAGGGCACCACCGCCTCGGTGCCGCCGCAGGGCGGACGCAAGCACCCGCACCAGGAGTTCATCCAGATCGACACGACGAACGTGCTGTTCATCGTGGGCGGCGCCTTCGCCGGCCTGGAGAAGATCATCGAGGCGCGTGCGGGCGCGAAGGGCATCGGCTTCGGCGCCACCATCCGCTCCAAGCGCGAGCTGGCGTCCAAGGACATCTTCGAGGACATCATGCCCGAGGACCTGGTGAAGTTCGGGATGATCCCCGAGTTCATCGGCCGTCTCCCGGTCATCACCTCGGTGCACAACCTCGACCGTGAGGCCCTGCTCAAGATCCTGGTCGAGCCGCGCAACGCCCTGGTCAAGCAGTACCAGCGCCTCTTCGAACTCGACGGCGTGGAGCTGGACTTCGAGCGCGAGGCGCTGGAGGCCATCGCGGACCAGGCCATCCTCCGCCAGACCGGCGCGCGCGGCCTGCGCGCCATCATGGAGGAGGTCCTGATGTCGGTGATGTACGAGGTGCCGTCCCGCAAGGATGTGGCCCGCGTGGTCATCACGGCCGACGTCGTGCACTCCAACGTCAACCCGACGCTGATCCCGAGGGACTCCCGCGGGCGCGGCCAGGGCGAGCAGAAGACCGCGTAACCCCCAGCAGCACAAGGAAGGGCCCCGGCCGACCGGCCGGGGCCCTTCTTTCGTCCGTCCGGTCACGCCTTGACGCGGACCGCCGCGCGGAACTTGGCGGTCAGCTCCGCGTCCGTCGCCGGGTCGCTGCTGCGGCCCGCCGCCAGGGTGGCGATGTCCATCGGCATCACGAAGCCGACGGTGCTGTGGTCGCCCCACACGCAGAAGGAGAACGTCATCTCCTTGGGCACGCCCTCGCCGCTGCCGGACGTGTCGCCCTTGGCCTGCTGGCACTTGAGGACCGCGTCACCGAGCGCCTCAGGCTCGTACCGCTTCGGCTCACCGATCAGCTTGTACTTGTGCTCGGCGTCCTTGCTGCTCTGGTCCTTCATGTAGGCGAACAGCTCGTCCACCGTCTTCTCCGGGTCCGCGATCGTGCCGTACACGCCGCCGAACTCGATGACCTTCTTGCTCAGCGGGTTGTCCACGTTCCCGGCCGCGTACTCGGCGCTGACGTCCTTCGGGTCCTCCACGCCCCAGTTCTCGGCGTCCTTCAGGTCGTCCTTGGTCATCGCGCCGTTGTCGCTCTTGCCCTTCTTGTACTCCGAGAGCACCGTCGAGGGCGTGACAAGCTTGTGCGGGCCGTCGTCGGCGACCTCGCCGCCGCCACCGCCGCCGCTGGTCAGGAAGTAGACGCCCACCGCCACGGCGGCCACCACGGCCACCGCTCCGATGATCAGCCCGTTCCGCTTGCTGTTGTTGCGGCCCTGCACCGGCGGTTGCGGGGCGCCGTAGGGGGCCTGCCCGTAGGGGGCCTGCGGGGGCTGCTGCCCGTAGGGGTTCTGCTGCGGCTGGGCGTAGGGGCCCGGCTGCTGGGGCACGCCCTGCTGCTGCGGGTAGCCGTAGGGGGCCTGCGGCGGGGCGGGGGGACCGGGCGGGGGCGGCGGGGACTGCGGGTAGCCGTAGCCCGGCTGCGGGGCCTGCGGGGGCTGACCGTACGGTCCGGGGTTGCCGTAGGGGCCGGGCTGGGCCGGGGGCTGCTGCCCGTAGGGGCCGGGCTGACCAGCCTGACCGTAAGGACCCGGCTGCGGGGGCTGTCCGCCGTACGGGCCCGGCTGGTTGCTGCTCATGGCTGGGTTCCCCTCCAGATGTTCAGGTGTTGCCGCCATCCTTGCCCAGGGCGGGAGAACAGGTGGCACCGGGGGCCGCACCGTTACAGAACAAACGCGTTTCGGGAGCACCCCGCGGCACCTCTAAACTGACCCCCGTGACCGAGAACGCTCAGCAGCAGCCATCAGCGCCCGAGACCGAACTGCCGACCCAGTACGCGCCGGCCGACGTAGAGGGGCCGCTGTACGAGCGCTGGGTGGAGCGGGGCTACTTCGAGGCCGACGAGAAGAGCGACAAGCCGCCCTTCACCGTCGTCATCCCCCCGCCCAACGTCACCGGCAGCCTCCACCTGGGCCACGCCTTCGAGCACACGATCATCGACGCCCTGACCCGCCGCAAGCGCATGCAGGGTTACGAGACCCTGTGGCAGCCCGGCATGGACCACGCCGGCATCGCCACCCAGAACGTCGTCGAGCGTGAGCTGGGCAAGGAGGGCAAGTCCCGCCACGACCTCGGCCGCGAGGCGTTCGTCGACCGTGTCTGGCAGTGGAAGGGCGAGTCCGGCGGCCAGATCTCCGGCCAGATGCGCCGCCTCGGCGACGGCGTCGCCTGGTCCCGCGAGCGCTTCACCATGGACGAGGGCCTCTCCCAGGCCGTCCAGACCATCTTCAAGCGGCTCTACGACGACGAGCTGATCTACCGCGCCGAGCGCATCATCAACTGGTGCCCGCGCTGCCTCACCGCGATCTCCGACATCGAGGTCGAGTACCAGGACGACGACGGCGAGCTCGTCTCCATGAAGTACGGCGACGGGGACGAGACGATCGTCGTCGCCACCACCCGCGCCGAGACGATGCTCGGAGACACCGCGGTCGCCGTCCACCCCGAGGACGAGCGGTACAAGCACCTCGTCGGCAAGCTGATCAGGCTCCCGCTGACCGACCGCTCCATCCCGGTCGTCGCCGACGAGCACGTCGACCCCGAGTTCGGCACCGGCGCCGTCAAGGTGACCCCGGCGCACGACCCGAACGACTTCGAGATCGGCCAGCGCCACGACCTGCCGTCCATCACGGTCATGGACGAGCACGCCGTCATCACCGTCCACGGCCCCTTCCAGGGCATGGACCGCCTGGAGGCCCGCTCCGCCATCGTCGCCGCGCTGCGCGCCGAGGGCCGGATCGTCGCCGAGAAGCGGCCCTACGTCCACTCCGTGGGCCACTGCTCGCGCTGCAAGACCACCATCGAGCCGCGCCTGTCCATGCAGTGGTGGGTCAAGGTCGGCCCGCTCGCCAAGGCCGCCGGTGACGCGGTCCGCGACGGCAAGGTCAAGATCCACCCGCAGGAGATGGAGAAGCGGTACTTCGACTGGGTCGACAACCTGCACGACTGGTGCATCTCGCGCCAGCTCTGGTGGGGCCACCGCATCCCGGTCTGGTACGGCCCCGACGGCGAGGTCGTCTGCGTCGGCCCCGACGAGCAGCCGCCCACCGGCGAGGGCTGGCACCAGGACACCGACGTCCTGGACACCTGGTTCTCCTCCGGCCTGTGGCCCTTCTCCACCCTGGGCTGGCCCGAGCAGACCGAGTCGCTGGCGAAGTTCTACCCGAACTCCGTCCTGGTCACCGGCTACGACATCCTCTTCTTCTGGGTCGCCCGGATGATGATGTTCGGCCTCTACGCGATGGACGGCACCCCGCCGTTCCACACCATCGCCCTGCACGGCATGGTCCGCGACCAGTTCGGCAAGAAGATGTCGAAGTCCTTCGGCAACGCGGTCAACCCGCTGGACTGGATGGACAAGTACGGCTCCGACGCGCTCCGCTTCACCCTCGCGCGCGGTGCCAACCCCGGCGTCGACGTGCCGATCGGCGAGGACTGGGTCCAGGGCTCGCGGAACTTCGCCAACAAGATCTGGAACGCCACCCGCTTCGCGCTGATGAACGGCGCGACGATCGAGGGGCCGCTGCCGGACGCGTCCGCGATGTCCGCCACGGACCGCTGGATTCTCTCCCGCCTCAACTCGGTCGTGGCCGAGGTCGACGCGTACTACGAGGACTACCAGTTCGCCAAGCTGTCGGACGCGCTGTTCCACTTCGCGTGGGACGAGGTCTTCGACTGGTACGTCGAGCTGTCCAAGACCACCTTCCAGGCGGGCGGCGAGGCGGCCGAGGTCTCCAAGCGGGTCCTGGGCGAGGTCCTCGACGTCACGCTGAAGCTGCTGCACCCGGTGGTTCCGTTCGTCACGGAGACGCTGTGGACGACGCTGACGGGTGGCGAGTCGCTCGTCATCGCGCAGTGGCCCTCCGACTCCGGTTTCCGGGACGCGGCCGCCGAGCGGGAGATCGAGTCCCTCCAGTCGGTCATCACCGAGGTCCGCCGCTTCCGCGCCGACCAGGGGCTCCAGCCGGGGCAGCGGGTTCCGGCCCGCCTCACCCTGACCGGCACCGCCCTCGCCCCGCACGAGGCGGCGATCCGCCAGCTCCTCCGTCTCCAGCCGGAGGGGGAGTCCTTCACGGCCACGGCCACCCTCCCGGTCGCCGGTGCCGAGGTCGCCCTCGACCTCTCCGGCACGATCGACGTCGCGGCGGAACGCAAGCGCCTCGCGAAGGACCTCGCGGCCGCGGAGAAGGAGAAGGCCGCCGCCACGGCCAAGCTCGGCAACGAGGCATTCCTCGCGAAGGCCCCGGACGCGGTCGTCGACAAGATCCGCACCCGCCTGGCCAAGGCGGAGGAGGACATGCTCCGCCTCCAGTCCCAGTTGGACCGCTTGCCGCAGGCGTAAGCGAACGTAAGCAGCCCCCGGCCCGCTGCGCAGGCGCCGGGGGCTGTCGTCTGCCCGCGGCCTGGGGGCACCTCCCAGGCCCGCAAGGCAGTGGGGGAGGCACGACTGCCCGCAGCCAAGTGGGAGAACAGTTCAGCGAGGCCCGGCTGTGGCTCCCCAGGGGCGCGGGGAACCGCGCGACCGGCCACGACGGGCCCCGCGGTCGGACCACCACGCGCGACACGGCACCCCCTCCGTAGACTGGGCGACGTGAGCGACTCGCCCGGTAACAACGACACGCCCGACCCCCTCGCCGACTTCGACGACATCATCGCCGAGGAGACCGACCGCGACCCCGACCTCGCCGTGATCGAGGCGGGCAGCCGCACCCTGCGTACCCAGGGCGGCCCGCCGGAGGCCGACGTACCGGCCCGCCCCGAGGACCCCGAGGTGGACCGCGCCCTGCGCGAGGTGGAGACCGAGCTGGCCACCCGCTGGGGCGAGACCAAGCTGGAGCCGTCCGTCACCCGGATCGCCGCCCTGATGGACGTACTGGGCGACCCCCAGCACACGTACCCCTCCATCCACATCACCGGCACCAACGGCAAGACCTCCACCGCCCGCATGATCGAGGCCCTGCTCGGCGCCTTCGAACTGCGCACCGGCCGCTACACCAGCCCCCACGTGCAGTCGGTGACCGAGCGCATCAGCCTGGACGGCGCCCCGATCAGCGCCGAGCGCTTCATCGAGACGTACGAAGACATCAAGCCGTACATCGAGATGGTCGACACCGCCCAGGAGCACCGCCTCTCCTTCTTCGAGGTGCTCACCGGCATGGCGTACGCCGCCTTCGCGGACGCGCCCGTGGACGTCGCCGTGGTCGAGGTCGGCATGGGCGGAAGCTGGGACGCGACCAACGTGATCGACGGTGACGTCGCCGTGGTCATGCCGATCTCGCTGGACCACACCGACCGCCTGGGCGGGACGCCCGAGCTGATCGCCACCGAGAAGGCCGGCATCATCAAGCCGGACTCGACCGTGATCATGGCCCAGCAGCCGGTGGACGCGGCCCAGGTGCTGCTGAAGAAGGCCGTCGAGGAGAACGCCACCGTGGCCCGTGAGGGCATGGAGTTCGGCGTGGTGGACCGCCAGGTCGCCGTCGGCGGCCAGTTGCTCACCCTGCGCGGACTGGGCGGCGAGTACCCCGAGGTCTACCTCCCGCTGCACGGCGCCCACCAGGCGCACAACGCGGCCGTCGCCCTCGCCGCCGTCGAGGCGTTCTTCGGCGTCGGCGCCGAGCGCGCCGAGCCGCTGGACATCGACACCGTGCGCAAGGCGTTCGCGGCCGTCTCCTCACCGGGCCGGCTGGAGATCGTCCGGCGTTCCCCGACCGTCGTGCTGGACGCCGCCCACAACCCGGCCGGCGCCGAGGCGACCGCCGAGGCGGTGCGGGAGTCGTTCGACTTCAGCCGGCTGATCGGCGTGGTCGGCGCGAGCGCGGACAAGAACGTGCGCGGGGTGCTGGAGGCGTTCGAGCCGATCTTCGCGGAGGTCGTCGTCACGCAGAACTCCAGCCACCGCGCGATGGACGCGGACGAACTGGCGGGCATCGCCGTCGAGGTGTTCGGCGAGGACCGCGTCCAGGTCGAGCCCCGGCTGCCCGAGGCGCTGGAGGCCGCGATCACGCTGGCCGAGGAGGAGGGCGAGTTCGCCGGCGGCGGCGTACTGGTCACCGGTTCGGTCATCACGGTGGGCGAGGCACGCCTGCTGCTTCGGAAGGGCTGAGGTAAACCGCTCGTGCGTACGCTCTGTTCATCGACGCTGATCGGCGAGTTCTTCGTCATCGGGTTCGCCGGTCTGGTCGCCATGAAGGACCCCTCGCTGGCCGTGTCCACGGTGTGGTGGGTCTGCGGGGTCGCCATGGTGCTGTCCGTGCTGCTGTGCGGCATGGTGACCCGGCCGGGCGGCGTCGTCCTCGGCTGGGCCCTCCAGCTCGCCCTGATCGCCTCGGGCTTCTTCGTCCCGATGATGTACTTCATGGGCGCCGTCTTCGCGGCCCTGTGGTGGGCCTCGGTCCACTACGGCCGCAAGGTGGACGAGGCCAAGGCCCGCTTCGCGGCCGCCGCCGAGGCCGGCTCCTCCCCTACGGCTGACGCTGCGTGACGAGGGCGCGGACACGCCCTGTAACCTCGTGCCACCGCACGTCAGTCGTAAGGAGCCTCCCGTGACCCAGCGCACCCTCGTCCTGCTCAAGCCCGATGCCGTCCGTCGTGGCCTGATCGGCGAGATCATCGGCCGTATCGAGCGCAAGGCCGACTGGCGGATCGCCGCGCTGGAGCTGCGGAATTTGGACCGGGGCATCCTGGAGCAGCACTACGCCGAGCACGTGGGCCGTCCGTTCTACGAGCCGCTGGTCGAGTTCATGTCCTCCGGCCCCGTCGTCGCCCTGATCGTCGAGGGGGAGCGGGTCATCGAGGGTGTGCGGCAGCTCGCCGGGCCGACCGACCCGATCGCGGCGGCTCCCGGTTCCATCCGGGGCGACTTCGGTGTCATCGTGCGCGAGAACCTGATCCACGCCTCGGACTCGGAGGAGTCCGCCGAGCGCGAGGTGAAGATTTTCTTTCCGGGCCGTGACTGACCGGTGCGGTGCGGGCCAGTCCTGGCCACGCCGTAAGGAGTTTTAGGGAATTTTTTCTGAGGGGCCGTCAGGCTCCCCGGATATCCCGCCCCCGGGCGGCCGTACCATTTCGGCCGTCCCTCGGCATATGCGTTGCCGTTCGGGGGAACGCATGCCCCCGATGGGCCGTCTCCACAAGCGAGGCGGCGCGCCATCTGCTGACAATGGGCGAAGACCCTCGCGCGGTGTTCGTGCAGGCGCGTCTACGATGGAAGCCTTCACGTCACCGCACCCACCTCGCCGACCTGAAAAGCCCTCAAAAGCTTCCAGGGGAGGCCCGTCGAATCCTGATGGGGAACTCAATGTCGTTCATCGGCCGTGACATGGCTGTCGACCTCGGGACCGCCAACACGCTGGTGTACGTCAGGGGTCGCGGGATCGTACTCAACGAGCCGTCCGTCGTGGCGATCAACACCAACACCGGTGGAATCCTCGCGGTCGGCGCCGAAGCGAAGAAGATGATCGGCCGCACGCCGGGCAACATCGTCGCCGTGCGGCCGCTGAAGGACGGCGTGATCGCCGACTTCGAGATCACCGAGCGGATGCTCCGCTACTTCATCCTGAAGATCCACAAGCGGCGGTATCTGGCCCGGCCTCGGGTCGTCGTCTGCGTGCCCTCGGGCATCACCGGCGTCGAGCGACGCGCCGTCATCGAAGCCTCCTCCCAGGCGGGCGCCCGCCAGGTGCACATCATCGAGGAGCCCATGGCCGCGGCCATCGGCTCCGGCCTGCCGGTCCACGAGGCCACGGGCAACATGGTGGTGGACATCGGCGGCGGCACCACGGAGGTCGCGGTCATCTCCCTCGGCGGCATCGTCACCGCCCAGTCCATCCGCGTCGCGGGTGACGAACTGGACAACGCGATCATCCAGTACATCAAGAAGGAGTACAGCCTCCTGCTGGGTGAGCGGACGGCCGAACAGATCAAGATCACGATCGGTTCGGCGTACGACCTCGACTCCGACGAGCACACCGAAGTCCGCGGCCGGGACCTGGTGTCCGGGCTGCCCAAGACCGTCGTCATCTCCGCGGCGGAGGTGCGCAAGGCGATCGAGGAACCGGTCAACGCGATCGTCGACGCCGTCAAGACGACCCTGGACAAGTGCCCGCCGGAGCTGTCCGGCGACATCATGGACCGGGGCATCGTGCTGACCGGCGGCGGCGCCCTGCTGCGCGGCCTCGACGAGCGGCTGCGCCGGGAGACCGGCATGCCGATCCACATCGCCGAGGACCCGCTCGACAGCGTCGCGCTCGGTTCCGGCAAGTGTGTCGAGGAGTTCGAGGCGCTGCAGCAGGTGCTCGACGCCCAGCCGCGCCGATGACATGACACTTCGATTCCGCCGTACGAGACTTCAGCTCTCGTGCGGCGGATCGTTGATATAGAGGCATAAGCTCCCCCAACGGACCCCCTTCGATTCGCGCATCGGCAACGGCGCTTTATCGGGGTCCCCCAATTCCTATAGAGGAAGGGCACGGCCGCCGCACGTGAGGGACACGAAAGAGAGCCGGCTGCTCCTGGTCCTGCTGATCGCCATCGCGTTCGCACTGATCACGGTGGACATCCGCGGAGGCCGGAACTCCCCGGTCGACGGAGCCCGGCAGGCCGCGGCCGCGGCCTTCGGCCCGATCGAGAACGGAATGTCCACGGCGGTGGACCCGGTGGGCAACGCCGTCTCCGCCGTCCGGGACTCCGGAGACCGCCATGACCGGCTCGCCGTCATGGAGAAGGAGAACGCGGCGCTCAAGGCCAAGCTGGGCAGTGACGACCGCACCCGCAGCCGCCTGAACCAGCTCGACAAGATGCTGAAGGTGGCCGGCCAGGGCCAGTACGGCATCAAGGGCGCCCAGGTCATCGCCATAGGAGCGTCCCAGGGCTTCTCCTGGACCATCACCATCGACGCGGGCGCGAACGACGGCGTCAGGCGGGACATGACCGTGCTCAACGGCGACGGCCTGGTCGGCCGCGTCACCACGGTCGGCCCCGACACCGCCACCGTGCTGCTCGCCAACGACCCCGACTTCACCGTCGGCACCCGGATGGAGGGCAACGACGAACTCGGCTTCGCCTCCGGCCAGGGCGACCGCCCGCTGCGCGTGGAACTCCTCAACGGCAAGGCGGAGGTGAAGAAGGGCGACCGGCTCATCACCTTCGGCTCCCAGGCCGACAAGCCGTTCGTGCCCGGCGTGCCGGTCGGCGTGGTCTCCCGCGTCGACCCCTCCGGCGGCGGCCTGACCCGCACGCTCTACGTCACTCCGTACGTCGGCTTCAGCAAGCTCGACATCGTCGGCGTGGTCGTCGCGGGACCGAAGAAGGACCCGCGCGACGAGGTCCTCCCGGCCAAGCCCAAGCCGGTCCCGACGCCCACGGTGACCGTCACGGTCACCCCCTCGGCGGACGGCTCCGCGCCGGACGACACCGACACCGACGGCCAGCAGCAGTAGGAGCTGAACCCCCATGCGCCTCAACCGCGTCCTGCTCTCCACCGTGCTGGTGGTCGTCGCCCTGGTGATCCAGGTGAGTGTCCTGGCCCGCCTCCATCTGCCCGGTGCCGTGCCCGACCTGCTCCTCCTGACCGTCCTCGGCCTGGCCCTGGTGTACGGCCATGTCGGCGGCGCCCTGGTCGGCTTCGGCGCCGGACTCCTCGCGGACCTCGCCCCGCCCGCCGACCACGCGGCCGGCCGCTACGCCCTGGTGCTGTGCGTCATCGGCTACTTCGCCGGGCTGGTCAAGCCCGAGACCGGCAGGCTGAAGTCCGCGACCGGCCCGATGGCCGTCGTGGTCGCCGCCGCGATCGGTTCCACCCTGCTCTACGCGGGCGTCGGCGCCCTGGTCGGCGACACCGCCGCCCGCCATGTCGGCCTGCCCGGCCTGCTGTTCTCGGCCGCGCTGTACGACCTGCTGCTGGCGCCCTTCGTGGTGCCCGGCGTGATGTGGCTGGCCCGCCGCGCGGACAACGACCCGCTGGCCGAGTCCGGCCCCGCCGCCAAGGCCGGGAACATCTCCTCGGGTTGGCTCTCCTCCGGCACCGGTCTGCGGATCGGCTCCCAGCGGGGCTTCGGCGCGCTGAAGGCCAAGGCCCGCACCCGCTCCGCCCGCGTCGGCCGGATCAAGGGGGTCAAGCGGCTGTGACGGCCCCCGAATTCCACCCACTCGAATTCACTCGAACGGGGAAGAACCGGCGGAACCGGGCCACTTCGGCCGCACGTTCATCATCCGTACGCGCACATCAGTTCCCGCGCTGAGAGGGGGAGTCAGCAGCAGTGACCAACATTCCCGAGACCGGGCGGACCCCACGGGTCCAGATCCGGCTGGTCGTCATCCAGATCCTCGTGCTCTCCCTGCTCGGCACCCTCGGCGGCCGGCTGTGGTACCTCCAGATCCGCGAGGGCGCCGCGTACCAGCGGGAGGCGTCCGGCAACCACGTCCAGCAGGTGGTGGACCCCGCCGTGCGCGGTGACATCCTGGACGCGCGCGGGGTCCCGCTCGCGGACAACGAGACGCGGCTCGTCGTCTCCGCCTCCCGCACCGACCTGCTCAAGCAGAAGGACGACGGCAAGGGCGTGCTGGCCAAGCTCGCCGCCGTCCTCGGCCTGAAGCCGGAGGACGTGCAGCAGAAGGTCCGGCTGTGCGACGCCAAGACCCCCCAGCCCTGCTGGAACGGCTCGCCCTACCAGCCGATCCCGATCACCGACGAGGCCACGCCCAAGCAGGCCCTCCAGATCCGGGAGCGCGCCGAGGACTTCCCCGGCATCACCGCCGAGCCCGAGGCCGTCCGCCGGTACGGGGCGCCCGGCAAGGCCAACACCTCCCAGGTCCTCGGGTATCTCTCCCCGGTCACCGACGAGGAGATCCAGAAGGCGAAGGACACCGACTCGCCGTACCTGCGCTCTGACATGGTCGGCCGCTCCGGCCTGGAGCGGCAGTACGACAAGGAGCTGCGCGGCAAGGCGGGCGTCACGCGCTACGAGGTGGACAACCTGGGCCGGGTCATCGGCAAGGCCCAGGCCGACCCGGCGGAGTCCGGCTCCAACCTGGTCACCAGCATCGACTCGCGCATCCAGCGGGTGACCGAGTTCGAGCTGGACAAGGCGATGAAGGTCGCCCGTCAGCAGTTCGACAAGATCACCGGAACCAACTACAAGGCGGACTCCGGTGCCGCCGTGGTGATGGAGGCCAAGACCGGCCGCATCGTCGCCATGGCCTCGGCGCCCGACTACGACCCGAACGTCTGGGTCGGCGGCATCTCCGCCAAGGACTACCAGGCCCTCACCGGCAAGAACTCCGACTACCCGCTGCTGAACCGCGCCATCCAGGGCCAGGCCGCACCGGGCTCGACCTTCAAGGTGGTCTCCACGGCAGCCGCGGTCCAGGCGGGTTACGACTTCAACGGCCGCTACCCCTGCACGAGTTCGTACTCGGTGGGCGGCCAGGTCTTCAAGAACTTCGAGGGCGAGAGCTTCGGCCCGATCCCGCTCGGCCGGGCGCTCGAGGTCTCCTGCGACACCGTCTTCTACTACCTCTCCGACCAGCAGTGGAAGAAGGACGGCGGCATCAACCCGAAGAAGGGTCAGCCCAAGGACTTCTTCTACAAGACCGCCCACCAGTTCGGCCTCGGCAAGGAGACCGGCGTCGACCTGCCCAACGAGGTCACCGGCCGCGTCCCCGACCGCCAGTGGAAGCTGGACTACTGGAAGGCCAACAAGGACGCCTGGTGCAAGTACGGCAAGAAGGACGGGTCGTACGTCGAGAAGATCGCCTACGAGAACTGCCTCGAGGGCAACAAGATGCGTGAGGGTGACTCGATCAACTACTCCATCGGCCAGGGCGACACCCTCGTCACGCCGATCCAGGAGGCGGTGATCTACGGCGCCGTCGCCAACGGCGGCACGATGTACCACCCGAGCATCGGCAAGGCGGTCATCAGCGCGGACGGCAAGTCGGTGCGCGATCTGAAGCCGAGGCCGTCGGGCAAGCTGCCGGTGAGCAAGGCCACCCTCAAGGGCATGGACGACGCCTTCGCGGGCGTCATCACCCGGGGCACCGCCGCGTGGAAGTTCGGCGGCTGGCCGCAGGACAAGATCCCGCTGCACGGCAAGACCGGGACGGCGGAGGTCTACGGCAAGCAGACCACCTCCTGGCTGGCGACCTACTCCAAGGACTACACGGTGATCATGACGATCGCCCAGGCCGGTACGGGTTCCGGAGCCTCCGGTGAGGCCGTGCGCAACATCTACAGCGCGCTGTACGGCGTGCAGGGCGACGGCTCCATCGACAACAAGAAGGCGATGCTGCCGGAGCCGCAGAAGACCCTGCCGAAGGTCCGTCCCGACGGCACCGTGGCCTCTCCGAAGATCGCCGGCGACCCGGCCAAGGACGTGGAGGCCGCGCAGAAGAACAACACCAGCAACGACGAGGACCAGCCCCCCGCCACCTCGCCCTCGCCCAACACCAACAGCAACACCCGCAGGCGGCCCCGCCGGAGGGGGAGCCGGAGGACGCGCACATGACCGGCAACACCTTCTCCGTCTCCGGGTACGGCCCCAAGCGGGCGGGCTGGACCAGGATCTTCGCCCGCGACTCGCTGGCCCGCAGACTGGACTGGCCGATGCTGCTGGCGGCGCTCGCGCTGTCGATGATCGGCTCCCTGCTGGTGTTCTCGGCGACCCGCAACCGCACCGAGATCAACCAGGGCGACCCGTACTACTTCCTGATCCGGCACTTCATGAACACCGGCATCGGGCTCGCCCTGATGATCGGCACCCTGTGGCTGGGCCACCGCGGCCTGCGCAACGCGGTGCCGATCCTCTACGGCCTCTCGGTGGCCGGCATCCTGGCGGTGCTCACCCCGCTCGGCTCCACCGTCAACGGCGCCCACTCCTGGATCGTGCTCGGCGGCGGCTTCTCGCTCCAGCCCTCGGAGTTCGTGAAGATCACGATCATCCTGGGCATGGCGATGCTGCTGTCCGCGCGGGTCGACGCGGGCGACAAGGCGTACCCGGACCACCGCACGGTGCTCCAGGCGCTCGGGCTGGCGGCGGTGCCGATCCTCATCGTGCTGCTCATGCCCGACCTGGGGTCGGTCATGGTGATGGTGATCATCATCCTGGGCGTGCTGCTCGCCTCCGGCGCCTCCAACCGCTGGGTGTTCGGCCTCATCTCGGCCGGCGCCATCGGTGCCATCGCGGTGTGGCAGCTCCACATCCTGGACGACTACCAGATCAACCGGTTCGCGGCCTTCGCCAACCCGGAGCTGGACCCGGCGGGCGTCGGCTACAACACCAACCAGGCCCGTATCGCCATCGGCTCCGGCGGGCTGACCGGTTCCGGGCTGTTCCACGGCTCGCAGACCACGGGCCAGTTCGTGCCGGAGCAGCAGACCGACTTCGTCTTCACCGTGGCGGGCGAGGAACTCGGCTTCCTCGGGGCCGGCCTGATAATCCTTCTCCTCGGCGTCATCCTGTGGCGCGCCTGCCGCATCGCCCGCGACTCGACCGAGCTGTACGGCACGGTCGTGGCCGCCGGCATCGTCGCCTGGTTCGCCTTCCAGGCGTTCGAGAACGTCGGCATGACGCTGGGCATCATGCCGGTCACCGGCCTGCCGTTGCCCTTCGTCTCCTACGGCGGCTCCTCGATGTTCGCGGTGTGGATCGCCGTGGGGCTGTTGCAGTCGATCAGAGCGCAGCGCCCGATGTCTGCGTGAGCCCGAAGCGGTGCCGGGTGAGGGCCGGGAGTCGTTCTCCCGGCCCTCACCCGTGTCCGGGGGCTGGTTGAGGTCGCGGACGCGTTCTAGATTCGGTTCATGACGGACGTGAAGCGGGAGATCGAGCGGAAGTACGAGGTGGCGGACGGGGGGCTGCCCGAGCTGGCCGGGGCGGGCGCGGTGGCGGACGTCGTGGACAGAGGCGTGGTCGAGCTGGACGCCGTCTACTACGACACCGCCGACGAGCGGCTGGGCGCGGCCTCGCTCACCCTGCGCCGCCGTACCGGGGGCGCGGACGCCGGGTGGCATCTGAAGTTCCCGGTCGCTCCCGGTGTCCGGGACGAGATCCAGGCCCCGCTCTCGGACACCCTGCCCGAGGAGATCGCCGCGCTGGTCCGCTCACGGGTCCGGGGTGCCGAGCTGGTCCCCGTGGTCCGGCTGCGGTCCGCCCGCGACGTACGGCACCTGCTCGGCGCGGACGGCGCGCTGCTGGCCGAGGCGAGCGTGGACACCGTGACCGCCGAGCGGCTCAACCGCGCGGGCGGCACGGCCCGGTGGACCGAGATCGAGGTGGAGCTGGCGGACGGCGCCGACCCGGCCGTGCTGGACGCCGTCGAGGAGCGGCTCGCCGAGGCGGGGGTGCGGCCCTCGAAGGCGTCGTCCAAGGTGGCCGAGGCGCTGCGCCGCACCGGCGGCTCCCGTGCCCGGTCGGCGGGGCGGGCGGCGGAGCCGGTGACGGCGGGGGACCACGTCCTCGCGTACCTCCGTGAGCAGCGCGAGGCGATCCTCGCCCGTGACCCCGGTGTCCGCCGGGACCTGCCGGACTCCGTGCACCAGATGCGGGTGGCCACCCGCCGGCTCCGCTCCGCCTTCCGCAGCTTCGGCTCGGTGCTGGACCGGGACGCCACCGACCCGGTCGCCGCCGAGCTGAAGTGGCTGGCCCGCGAACTCGGGGTCGATCGCGACCAGGAGGTGCTGGCGGAACGGCTGTCGGAGGCCCTGGACGCCGTCCCGCCCGGCGAGGTCACCGGTCCCGTCCGTGAGCGCCTCGCCTCCTGGGCGACCGCCCGGCACGGCAGTACCCGCGGCCATCTGCTCGGGGTGCTGGACTCCGCCCGCTATCTCGCCCTGCTGGACAGCCTCGACACCCTGCTCGCCGACCCGCCGCTGCGGAAGAAGGCGGCGGAGAAGCCGCGTAAGGTGCTGACCCGTGCCCTGAAGAAGGAGGGCGCCAAGCTGGCCCGGCTGGTGACGGCCGCGCTGGACCTGCCGCCCGGCGAGGACCGCGACCACGCCCTGCACCAGGCCCGTAAGCGGGCCAAGCGCGCCCGGTACGCCGCCGAGGCCGCCGTCCCCGCGCTTCGAGGCTCCGCCCGCGCCCTGGCCCGCGCGGCGAAGAAGCTGACCAGCCTGCTCGGCGAGCACCAGGACAGCGTGCTGGCCCGGCAGACCCTGCGCGAGCTGGCGGCGGTGGCGCACGCGGCGGGGGAGAGCGCGTTCACGTACGGCGTGCTGTACGAGCGGGAGGAGCGGGCGGCGCGGCGTACGGAGGAGAAGCTGCCCCGCCGGTGGGCGAAGGCCCGGTCGGCGTTCCCGCACTGAGATCGGCGTGCGGGGGAGGCGTCCGAACGGGTTAGGCTTGATGGTCACCCTTCCAGCCTCCGGCCGGGAGATGCCCCCAGTCAGCTCACAAAGGTAATGCCGCGATGTCTGTCGAGTCGGTCTTCCCGCAGCTCGAAGCCTTGCTCCCGCATGTGCAGAAGCCGATCCAGTACGTCGGCGGAGAGCTCAACTCCACGGTCAAGCCCTGGGACGAGGCCGAGGTCCGCTGGGCGCTGATGTACCCGGACGCGTACGAGGTGGGTCTGCCCAACCAGGGCGTCATGATCCTCTACGAGGTGCTCAACGAGCAGCAGGGCGTCCTCGCCGAGCGCACGTACAGCGTGTGGCCGGACCTGGAGGCGCTGATGCGGGAGCACGGCGTCCCGCAGTTCACCGTCGACAGCCACCGCCCGGTGAAGGCGTTCGACGTGTTCGGCCTGAGCTTCTCCACCGAGCTGGGCTACACCAACATGCTCACGGCGCTGGAGCTGGCGGGCATCCCGCTGGAGTCCCGGGACCGTACGGTCGACGACCCGATCGTGCTGGCCGGCGGGCACGCGGCGTTCAACCCGGAGCCGATCGCGGACTTCATCGACGCGGCGATCATCGGTGACGGCGAGCAGGCCGTGCTGGACATGACGGAGATCATCCGCCGCTGGAAGGCGGAGGGCCGTCCCGGTGGCCGCGAGGAGGTCCTCCTCCGGCTGGCGAAGACGGGCGCGGTGTACATCCCGGCGTTCTACGACGTGGAGTACCTGCCCGACGGCCGCATCGGCCGGGTCGTGCCCAACCGTTCCGGTGTCCCGTGGCGGGTCTCCAAGCACACGGTGATGGACCTGGACGAGTGGCCGTACCCGAAGCAGCCGCTGGTGCCGCTGGCGGAGACGGTGCACGAGCGGATGTCGGTCGAGATCTTCCGCGGCTGCACGCGCGGCTGCCGCTTCTGCCAGGCGGGCATGATCACCCGTCCCGTGCGCGAGCGCTCGATCACCGGCATCGGTGACATGGTCGAGAAGGGGCTCAACGCGACCGGCTTCGAGGAGGTCGGCCTGCTGTCGCTGTCCTCGGCGGACCACTCCGAGATCGGTGAGATCGCCAAGGGCCTGGCGGACCGCTACACGGACGACAAGATCGGCCTCTCGCTCCCCTCCACCCGTGTCGACGCGTTCAACGTCGACCTGGCCAACGAGCTGACCCGCAACGGCCGTCGTTCGGGCCTCACCTTCGCCCCCGAGGGCGGCTCCGAGCGCATGCGCAAGGTCATCAACAAGATGGTCTCGGAGGAGGACCTGATCCGCACGGTCGCCACCGCCTACGGCAACGGCTGGCGCCAGGTGAAGCTGTACTTCATGTGCGGCCTGCCGACCGAGACCGACGACGACGTCCTCCAGATCGCCGACATGGCGACCCACGTGATCCAGAAGGGCCGCGAGGTCTCCGGCTCGGGCGACATCCGCTGCACGGTCTCCATCGGCGGGTTCGTACCCAAGCCGCACACGCCGTTCCAGTGGGCGCCGCAGCTCTCCGCCGAGGAGACCGACGCGCGCCTGCAGAAGCTCCGCGACAAGATCCGGGGCGACAAGAAGTACGGCCGCTCGATCGGTTTCCGCTACCACGACGGCAAGCCCGGCATCGTCGAGGGTCTGCTCTCGCGCGGCGACCGGCGCGTCGGCGCGGTCATCCGCGCGGTCTACGAGGACGGCGGCCGCTTCGACGGCTGGCGCGAGCACTTCTCCTACGACCGCTGGATGGGCTGCGCGGACAAGGCGCTGGCCCAGTTCGGCGTCGACGTCGACTGGTACACCACCCGCGAGCGCTCCTACGAGGAGGTCCTCCCCTGGGACCACCTCGACTCCGGCCTCGACAAGGACTGGCTCTGGGAGGACTGGCAGGACGCCCTCGACGAGACCGAGGTCGAGGACTGCCGCTGGACCCCCTGCTTCGACTGCGGCGTCTGCCCGCAGATGGACACCCACATCCAGATCGGCCCGACGGGCAAGAAGCTCCTCCCCCTGGCAGTGAAGAACGCCGCCCCGACCCCGAGCGGCCACTCCCACTGAGCACGAACGCGACGAAGGGCCCACCGGAAGATCCGGTGGGCCCTTCGTCGTGGCTGGGCCGGCGTCAGACCGCCGGGGCGTACTTCGGGTTGGGGCCGTATTCGTTGGTTTCCGGCTTGCCCTCGGAGGCGAGGAAGACGATCAGGATGATGGCGCCGACGAACGGGATCAGCGCGATCAGGACCCACCAGCCGGAGCGGCTCGTGTCGTGCAGGCGGCGGACCGTGACGGCGAGGGACGGCAGCAGTACCGCCAGCCCGTAGATACCGGCGAGGAAGTTGATGTCCAGCGCGCTGTCCAGGATCGTCAGCACGATGCTGATGATCAAGCTGAACAGGGTGAACATCCAGTATTCCTGCCGCCGCGCGCGACCGCTGAACACCGCGTACTTCTTGAGCACGTCCACGTACCAGTGCATTTTCTCGTCCCCCCTGGGAAGTGCGTGAGTGGCTTCCCATGGAAGCAGCAGTACTGGCCGGAATCCATAGCTTTGGCGTGGTCAGGTCAAGGCGTTACGCGCCCGCAGCCGTACGGTGATCAAACCCGTTGATCACGCCGTGCCGGCGACGGCGAGCCGGGCGTCCAGCCAGTCGAAGACCCGCTCCTCGAACAGCGCCCGCCCGAGCGGCTCGCAGTGCAGATGCGCCCCCTCCTCCTCGGTGAAGCGCACCAGTTCCTTGGGGCCGGGCAGCGCGTCGTACAACTGCTCCGAGGCGCCGGGCCAGAAGTGCTCGCCCTCCGGGTCGGTGATCAGCAGCGGGGTGGTGATGTGGTCCACGACGCGGGTGAGGTCGTGCCGGGAGACCTCGGTCAGCAGGTCGTACCGCGAGACCTCGCGGAGCAGGTCGTAGGGCGCCTCGATGCCGTACGGCTTGGCCCGCCAGCGCCAGGTCGCGGCCAGCGCCGGGTTCTGCTCCAGCGCCTCCCCGATGATCGCGTCGAAGGCGTCCCGGTCCCCGCACTCCCACAGCGTGCGCAGGTCCGGGCCGAGGTGCTGCCACCAGCTCTCCGCCACCCGCACCACCCCCGGATCGGCGACCGCCGCCGCGACACGGTGCTCGAAGGCCAGCGCGCGCGGCACCCAGTACCCGGCCTGGCTGATCCCGGCCAGCGCGATCCGCCGTGGGTCCACGTCGGGACGGGCGAGGAGGAAGTCCACGACCGGGGTGATGACGTTCTCCCAGTCCGGCCGGAAAGTGACCCCGCGCTCGAAGAGCATCGACTGCTGCCCGGGCCCGTCGAAGAGCAGGACGCGGTAGCCGCGCTCCACCGCCGGGGCACCGAGCAGCGTCCAGGTCGTGCTGAGCGGGCCGTCGCTGCCGTTGTTGGCGATCAGCGTCGGCAGCGGCTCGTCCGTGCCGGGCGGGCTGACCAGATAGCCGGGGAGCGTCGTGCCCTCGTACGGGATCGACACCGGCTCGGCCGGCGGGTCCAGGGCCAGCAGGAACCGGTCCAGGCAGGCCCGGTGCTCGGTGAACGCCTCCGCCGCCCGTTTCTCGGCGTCGGGTACCGCGTCCACGCCCACCATCGCGGTGCCCAGATAGCCGGCCGCGCGCAGCCAGCCCTCGCGGGCGCTCACCAGGTGCCCGGCCGCCGCGCACTCCTCCGCCTCCACCCGGACACGGCGGCCCAGGTCCAGCCAGGCGTCGAACCACACCTGCCCGTCTCCGTCCGCCACCGACGCGGCGGTGCTGAGCACTTCGCCCGCGTCTGCTCCCCGCCGCCACACCGAACCGAGGGCGAGCAGGATCTCGTAGTTGAACTGGTCGTTCTCGCTGAAGCGATACGTCATGACGGCTCCAGGGCATGCCGGGCGAACCCCTCACTCGTCCGGACCGCACCTCTCACGGTAGGTGCCAGGCCGTCGCACCGCACCACGAGCGAGCGGCGTGCGGGCGGGGGAGTGCGGCGCGACGATGGGTGTGGGGGCGGCCCGCGGCATCCCACGACGGCATACCTCAGGAGAGGACGTCCTCATGGTTGAGCAGGCGACCACGGAACAGACCGCGCCCAGAAAGAAGCCCGTCGGCACCGTCGGCGTGTTCCTCTCCTTCGCCCCCTGGATCATCTTCGGCGTGGTGGCCAGCCCCAGCACCTGGCAGTACGCGGCCCTCGCCGCCCTGGTCGCGGCCCTCGTGCTGTCCGCCCAGGACCTGCTGCACGGCAAGATCCGCGTCCTCGACGCGGCCGGCATCGTGTTCTTCGCCGTCCTCTCCGTCCTCGCCCTCGCCCTGAACCGCTCGGACCTGCTCTGGCTGGAGACCTACGCCCAGGTCATCTCCAACGGCCTGGTCGCCGTCGTCGCGTTCGCCTCGCTGCTGTACGACCCCTTCACCGCGCAGTACGCCCGTGAGTCGACCCCGCGCCAGTACTGGAACTCGCCGGTCTTCCGGCACATCAACCGGGTGCTCACCACGTACTGGGGCGTCACCTTCGCCATCATGACGGCCTCCACCTGGCTCGCCATCCACTTCCCCGGCCAGGACGACTGGTTCAACTGGGTCATCCCCGTCGTCCTGCTGGTGATCGCGGTCAAGTTCACCCAGCGCTACCCGGAGACGTACAAGTCCCGGGTGGTACCGGCGGGCTGAAAAGGCATCCAAAACCGGGTCAGCGGCGTCCATCAGGGTATGGACCTCGACAAGCCGCCCGCCCAACAGCCCCCGGAGGGCTGCCTCGTCGTCGCCCTCCGGCTGCCCGTCCGGATCGTCGTGCTGGTGCTCGTGGTGCCGGTACGGCTGGTCTGGGACGCGCTGGTCGTGGCCGGACGGTTCCTGCACGCCACCGTGCTGCGGCCCCTCGGCCGCGCGCTGCTGTGGGTCGGCCGGGCCCTCTTCGTCTGGCCCTTCGTGGCGCTGTGGCGCTGGGTGCTGGTCCCGGTGGGCACCGCGCTGAGGTGGCTCGGGGACGTGCTGGTCGCCGCGCCGCTGCGCTGGGTCCACGCCCATCTCCTGACCCCCCTCGGCCATGCGCTGCGCTGGGCCGCGCGGGGTGTGGTCACCTACCTGCTGGCGCCGGTCGGCCGGGGGCTGGCACGGCTCGCGCGAGGTGTCGGCGCGCTGCTGGCCGCCGTCGGGTGCGGCCTGTTCACCGGCGCCGCCTGGCTCGTCCGGCATCTGCTGGTGGTCCCGGCCCGGTGGCTGTACGTCCAGGTGCTGAGCCCGGTCGGGCGGGCCCTGCTGTGGCTCGCCGAGGTCCTCGTCACCGGCGCCGGGGCGGGCCTGTACTGGACGGCCCGCATCCTGTTCGTGCTGCCCGCCCTCGCCCTGTGGCGCTGGGTGCTGGCCCCCGTAGGCCGGGTGCTGGCCCTGGTCGCGCGGGAGGTCGTCGACGCGCTCGGGCACGCCTGGCGGGTCGCCGGGCACGTCTCCCGCGTCGTGGGCCGCGCTCTGGGGACCCTCTTCCGGTGGATCTTCGTGGAGCCCGCCCGCTGGGTGTACCGGACCGTCCTCACCCCGGTCGGACACGTCGTACGGGACGTGGTGCTGCGGCCCGCCGCCCGGGCCGCGCGCGAGGTGGGACGGGTCACCCGGCTGACCCTCGCCGCCGCCCGCGACACCGTGCGCGAGACCCGCCAGGACCTGCGCCGGGCCCTCTTCGGGGAACCCCGGCAGCAGGTCGGGGTGGACCGGCGGGAACCTCCGGCGCGCGACCCACGTACTCTTGGTAGCAGTACGACCGTTCTCACGAAGGACTAGGACACTGGGCAAGCGACAGCCCGAAGGCCCGCCGCCCGCACCCGCGGTGCAGCGCATCCGACTGCGTTACACCAAGCGCGGCCGCCTCCGGTTCACCAGCCACCGTGACTTCCAGCGCGCCTTCGAGCGCGCGTTGCGCCGCGCCGAGGTACCCATGGCGTACTCGGCGGGGTTCACGCCGCACCCGAAGGTGTCGTACGCCAATGCCGCACCCACCGGCACGGGCAGTGAGGCGGAGTACCTGGAGATCGCGCTGACCGCACCGCGCGACCCCGGCACCCTGCGCGCCCTGCTCGACGAGTCGATGCCCGCCGGGCTCGACATCGTCGACGCCGTGGAGGGCCGCACCTCAGGACTCGCCGACCGGCTCACCGCCTCCGTGTGGGAGCTGCGGCTGGACGGCGTGGCCCCCGAGGACGCCCAGGCCGCCACCGACGCCTTCATGGCGGCGGAGACGGTGGAGGTGCAGCGGATGGCCAAGAACGGCGTCCGTACCTTCGACGCCCGCGCCGCCGTCGTCACCCTGGAAACGCGGGACGAGTCGGCTGATAGGCCCAGCGACCGGCCCTGTGCGATACTGCGCCTGGTTGTTCGGCACGTGACGCCTGCCGTACGACCCGACGACGTCCTGTCCGGTCTTCGCGCCGTGGCCGACCTGGCGCCGCCGGTCCCCGCAGCGGTGACCAGGCTGGCGCAGGGGCTGTTCGATGAAGAGACCGGCACGGTGACCGACCCGCTCGCGCCCGACCGCGAGGCAGCCCAGGCCCCGAAGGCCGAACCGGCTGCCGCCGCGACGGCGCCGGCGCCGGAAGGTCCCGCGTAGGGACGGACGCCGTAGCGCCGCCCTTTGATCCGGGAGCCACCTGGGTCGGGCAGCGCACCGACCAGAAGACTTTCGCCAGGCCGTACCGACAAGGCGTACGGAACCGGCGAGACAGGACAGAGAGTGCTCCCGTGCGGCGCCCGCGCCCCGGACGGCGGCCACCGCGCATCGCGCGGGCCGCGGACGTCAGCGGTGGCCGGTCTTTACGAGACCGGCCCCGGACCAGGCGCGGCGACCCGGGAGCTCCGACGGGAGAAATGCCCGCATGCTCGAACCGACCGAGCCCAACGAGGGCTCCGAACCGAACACCCCCAGCGACACGCTGCCCCCGCGCAGGCGTCGTCGCGCCGCCTCCCGCCCGGCGGGTTCGCCCGCCGCCGGAACCGGCACCGAGACCACCGCGCAGCCCGAGGCCGCCGCACCGGTACCGCAGGCCGAGGCCCCCGAGGCCCCCGCCGAGACGGCACCGCGTCCGCGTCGCCGCACCACCCGCCGCGCCTCCGCGCCCGCCGGGACCCCGACGGCCGCCGAGGCCGCCACCGTCACCGAGCCGGCCGTACCGGCCGCGTCCGCCGACGAACAGGCCGACGCCGACGCCGCTGCCGAGACCGCCGCACCCGCGCCGCGCCGCACCCGCCGCCGGGCCTCCGCGCCCGCCGGGGCGCCCACGCAGGTCACCGCCGAGGACAACAAGGCCGAGGAGGCCGACGTGGCCCAGGACACCGAGGACAACAAGGCCGCCGAGCCGGCCGAGTCCGCCGCCGAGACCCCCGCCGCGCGTCCGCGCCGCCGCGCCACCCGGCGCGCCTCCGCCCCGGCCGGTGCGCCGAAGGCCGCCGAGGCGCCCGAGGCCGAGACGCCCGAGGCCGAGACGCCCGCCGCCGAGAAGCCCGCCGCCGAGAAGCCCGCCGCCGAGAAGCCCGCCGAGCCGGTGCCGGCCGCCGAGACGGAGGCCGAGGCCGCGGCCGCGCGTCCGCGCCGTCGGGCCACCCGCCGTGCCTCCGCGCCCGCCGCCGAGGCCGCCGTCACCGAGACCCCCGCCGCCGAGACCGAAGCCGAGCCGGCCCAGGCCGCCGAGGCCGAGACCGCTCCGGCCGGTCGTACGCGCCGTCGCGCCACCCGCCGTGTCACCGCGCCCACCGAGACCCCGGCCGCCGAGGCCCCCGCCGCCGAGACCGAGCCGGTCGTCGAAGCCGAGCCGGTCGCCCAGCCCGAGCCGGAGACCGAGGCCGCCCCCGGCCGTGCCCGTCGTCGCGCCACCCGCCGGGCCTCCGCGCCCGCCGGTGCCCCGGCCGCCGCCGAGGAGAAGGCGGAGGAGAAGGCGGAGGAGAAGCCCCCGGCCGCCGAGGCCGAGCCGCGCCCCGCCCGCAAGGCGACGCAGTCCGAGCCCGCGCCCACCGAGACCGAGGGCGGCCGCCGCCGTCGCCGCTCCGTGCGGCAGGCCGCGGGCGGGTTCTCCGCGCCCGCCCCCGCCGAGGGCGACGCCCCCCGCCGTACCGCCCGGCCCGCCGTGGCCACCTTCCAGGCGCCGGTCTTCACCGAGCCGAGGTTCCAGACCCCGCAGCGCGCCGCCGCCGAGGCCGCGGCCCAGGCCGCCGGTGTCCGGGAGCCCGAGAAGGCGGAGGAGGCCGAGAAGCCCGAGGAGACCACCGCCGCTCCCGAGCCCGCCGCCGACGAGCGCGCCGACAACGGCCGCCGTCGCCGTCGCCGCCGTGGTGCCCCCGTCGAGGAGACCCGCGCCGTCGAGGAGAAGCCGGAGCAGGTTGAGGAGCCCACCGAGGACGAGGGCGACGACTCCGACGACGCCGAGGGCTCGGACGACTCCGGTTCGCGCCGCCGTCGCCGCCGGGGCGGCCGTCGCCGCCGCCGTGGCGACGCCTACGACGGTGACGACAACGGCGAGGACACCGACGACGAGTCCGGCGACCTGGCCGCCGAGCAGGCGGAGCAGGACGCCGAGGACACGGCAGAGCAGGACGCCGAGGATTCTGAGGACGCCGAGGACGCCGAGGACGCGCGGGGCGAGGAGTCGGGTGGCTCCAGCTCCAGCCGTCGCCGCCGTCGCCGTCGCCGTCGCGCCGGTGACTCCGGTGGCGAGGCCGAGCCGGCGACCACGGACGACCCCGAGCGCACCGTCGTCAAGGTCCGCGAGCCCCGCAAGGCCGCCGAGCCGTCCGACGAGGTCCAGTCCATCAAGGGCTCGACCCGCCTGGAGGCCAAGAAGCAGCGTCGCCGCGAGGGCCGCGAGCAGGGCCGCCGCCGCGTGCCGATCATCACCGAGGCCGAGTTCCTGGCCCGCCGCGAGGCCGTCGAGCGCGTGATGGTCGTGCGCCAGCACGGCGAGCGCACCCAGATCGGCGTCCTGGAGGACGGCGTGCTCGTCGAGCACTACGTCAACAAGGAGCAGGCCACCTCGTACGTCGGCAACGTCTACCTGGGCAAGGTCCAGAACGTGCTGCCGTCCATGGAGGCCGCCTTCATCGACATCGGCAAGGGCCGCAACGCCGTCCTGTACGCCGGTGAGGTCAACTTCGAGGCGCTCGGCATGGCCAACGGGCCGCGCCGCATCGAGTCCGCCCTCAAGTCCGGCCAGCCGGTCCTGGTACAGGTGACCAAGGACCCGATCGGCCACAAGGGCGCCCGCCTCACCAGCCAGGTCTCCCTGCCGGGCCGTTACCTCGTGTACGTCCCCGAGGGCTCGATGACCGGCATCAGCCGCAAGCTGCCCGACACCGAGCGGGCCCGGCTGAAGACCATCCTCAAGAAGATCGTCCCCGAGGACGCGGGCGTCATCGTGCGCACCGCCGCCGAGGGCGCGAGCGAGGACGAGCTGCGCCGTGACGTCGAGCGTCTCCAGGAGCAGTGGGAGGAGATCAAGAAGAAGGCGAAGACGGGCAACGCCCCGGCGCTGCTGTACGGCGAGCCGGACATGACCGTCCGGGTCGTCCGCGACATCTTCAACGAGGACTTCTCCAAGGTCATCGTCAGCGGCGACGAGGCGTGGTCGACCATCCACGGCTACGTCTCCCACGTCGCTCCCGACCTCACCGACCGGCTCCAGAAGTGGACCGGCGAGGTCGACGTCTTCGCCACGTACCGGATCGACGAGCAGCTCGCCAAGGCGCTGGACCGCAAGGTCTGGCTGCCCAGCGGCGGTTCGCTGGTGATCGACCGGACCGAGGCGATGGTCGTGGTCGACGTCAACACCGGCAAGTTCACCGGCCAGGGCGGCAACCTGGAGGAGACGGTCACCAGGAACAACCTGGAGGCGGCCGAGGAGATCGTGCGCCAGCTCCGGCTGCGCGACCTCGGCGGCATCATCGTCATCGACTTCATCGACATGGTGCTGGAGTCCAACCGGGACCTGGTGTTGCGCCGCCTGCTGGAGTGCCTGGGCCGGGACCGGACCAAGCACCAGGTGGCCGAGGTGACCTCGCTGGGCCTGGTGCAGATGACCCGCAAGCGGGTCGGCCAGGGTCTGCTGGAGTCCTTCTCCGAGAACTGCGTCCACTGCAACGGCCGCGGTGTCATCGTGCACATGGAGCAGCCCACCTCCGTCGGTGGCGGTGGTGGCGGCAAGCGCAAGAAGCGCGGTCGCGGAGACGGGCAGGTCCACGAGCACGAGACCGCCGCGCCGATGGAGACCGAGACGGTCGACGAGGTGGCCGCCGAGGCCGCCGAGCCGGTCGCGCTGCCCGCGCCGGACTTCACCTCGGACGAGGAGCTGTACAGCTCCGTCGCCGAGGCGGAGGCCGCCGCCGGACGTGGTCGCTCGCGCCGCAAGGCCGGCCGTAGGGCCTCGGCCCCGGCCGGTGCGCCGAAGGAGGGCAGCCGCCGCTCCACCGAGCGGGCCGAGCGGTTCGAGCGGGCCGCCGAGGAGGCACCGACCGCCGCGTCGGTCACCGCCGAGGAGGCCGCCACCACCCCCGTGCTGCCGGAGCCGGCCGCCGAGGCGCACGCCGAGCCGATGGCCGCCGAGGACCCGGTGGTCGCGCCGGAGCCCGCCGCCGAGGAGGCCGCGCCCAAGGGCCGCGCCCGTCGCCGGGTCACCCGTAAGGTGTCCGCGCCCGCCGGTTCGCCGGCCGGGGCCGAGGCCGCCGTGGTGACCGTCGCCGAGCCCGCGCCGGTGGCCGAGCCGGAGCCGCAGCCGGAGGCCGCCCCGGCGGCCGAGGAGAGCGCCGCCCCGGCCCGTCCGCGCCGCCGCGCGGTACGCAAGGCCACCGCGCCGACCGCGTCGGAGGAGGCGGCCGTCCTGGTCGTCCCGTCGTCCGCGCCGGAGCCGGCCACCACCGAGGAGCCCGCCGCCGAGGCGGAGACCGAGGAGGCCGCGCCCGCCAAGAAGACCGCCCGCAAGGCGGCCAAGAAGGCACCGGCGAAGAAGACGGCCGCGAAGAAGACCACGGCCGCCAAGAAGACGACGGCCGCGAAGAAGACGGCCGCCAAGACGACGACGGCGAAGAAGACGACGGCCAAGAAGGCGGCCAAGACCGCCAAGACGGCCGCCAAGTCGACGGCGAAGAAGGCCACCACGGTCCCCGCGCCGGACGACGAGAGCTGAACCGAACACCCCTCGTGTGGTCCTGTCGCTCGCGACAGGGCCACACGGCTTTACCCCCCACCCCGCGAACCGGGGAAGTCGCCCCGTGAACCGGGGAAGTTAAGGAGAACCCGCGATGATAGGTCTCGTGCTGGCGGCCGGCGCCGGACGGCGTCTGCGCCCCTACACCGACACCCTGCCCAAGGCTCTGGTGCCGGTGGGCCCGGAGGGCGACGAGGAGTCGCTGACGGTGCTGGACCTGACGCTGGGGAACTTCGCGGAGGTCGGCCTGACCGAGGTCGGTGTCATCGTCGGCTACCGCAAGGAGGCCGTCTACGACCGCAAGGCCGCGCTGGAGGCGAAGTACGGCCTGAAGATCACGCTGATCGACAACGACAAGGCCGAGGAGTGGAACAACGCCTACTCCCTGTGGTGCGGCCGGGACGCCCTGAAGGACGGCGTGATCCTCGCCAACGGCGACACCGTGCACCCGGTCTCCGTCGAGAAGACGCTGCTGGCCGCGCGCGGTGACGGCAAGAAGATCATCCTCGCGCTGGACACCGTGAAGTCCCTGGCGGACGAGGAGATGAAGGTCGTCGTGGACCCCGAGAAGGGCGTCCAGAAGATCACCAAGCTGATGGACCCGGCCGAGGCCACGGGCGAGTACATCGGCGTCACCCTCATCGAGGGCGACGCGGCCGAGGAGCTGGCCGACGCCCTGCGCGCCACCTTCGAGCGCGACCCGCAGCTCTACTACGAGGACGGTTACCAGGAGCTGGTCGACCGCGGCTTCCGCATCGACGTCCAGCCCATCGGTGACGTCTCCTGGGTCGAGATCGACAACCACGACGACCTCGCCAAGGGACGGGAGATCGCGTGCCGATACTGACCCGGCTCATTCCCTCGCCGGTCGTCGTGGACATCCGCCCGGGTGCCCTCGCCGACCTGGCGAGCATCCTCGCCGACCAGCGCATCTCGCACTCCGGCCGCCTCGCCGTCGCCGTCAGCGGCGGCTCGGGCGCCCGGCTGCGCGAGCGGGTCGCCCCGCAGTTGCCGGGCGCGACCTGGTACGAGGTCGGCGGCGGCACGCTGGACGACGCCGTGCGGCTCGCCGACGAGATGAAGTCCGGCCGCTACGACGCGGTGGTCGGGCTCGGCGGCGGGAAGGTCATCGACTGCGCCAAGTACGCGGCGGCCCGCATCGGCCTGCCGCTGGTCGCGGTCGCCACCAACCTGTCCCACGACGGCATCTGCTCGCCGGTGTCCATCCTGGACAACGACGCGGGCCGGGGCTCGTACGGCGTGCCCACGCCCATCGCACTGCTGATCGACACCGACATCATCCGCGAGACCCCGGTGCGCTTCGTGCGCTCGGGCATCGGGGACGCCGTGTCGAACATCTCGGCCGTCGCGGACTGGGAGCTGGCCAACCGGGTCAACGGCGAGAAGATCGACGGTCTCGCCGCCGCCATGGCCCGCCAGGCGGGCGAGGCGGTGCTCCGGCACCCTGGTGGCTGCGGCGACGACGCGTTCCTCGCCGTCCTCGCCGAGGGACTGGTGCTGTCCGGCATCGCCATGTCGATCGCCGGCCACACCCGCCCCTCCTCCGGCGCCTGCCACGAGATCAGCCACGCGCTCGACCTGCTCTTCCCCAAGCGGGCCGCCAGCCACGGCGAGCAGGTGGGCCTCGGCGCCGCCTTCGCCATGCATCTGCGCGGCGACCACGAGGGCTCCTTCCTCATGGCCGCCTCGCTGCGCAGGCACGGGCTGCCGGTGCTGGCCGAGGAGATCGGGTTCAGCGTGGACGAGTTCGTCCGGGCCGTGGAGTTCGCGCCGGAGACCCGACCCGGCCGGTACACGATCCTGGAGCACCTGGACCTGTCCCCGGACCAGATCCGGCAGGCGTACGCCGCCTACAGGGCCTCGCTGGACCGCTGATCAGAGCCCGGTTTGACCCGTACGGGACGCCCCCCGTACTCTTGACCGTCGGCGTGTCATTTGAACATGCCACATCCCCGTAAACCTTCTCCTCCCGGTCGCCCGGTGCGGTCGGGAGAGGTCGTTCATGGTGTTCTGCCGGTCCGGCTGGCCTGCGGGGGTGCCGTTCTTCGAGCGAAAGTGAGATCCGCGTGTACGCCATCGTGCGCAGCGGTGGTCGCCAGCACAAGGTTGCTGTCGGCGACATCGTTGAGGTTGACAAGATTTCCACCGCCAATGTTGGCGACACGGTCGAGCTTTCGACCCTGCTCGTTGTCGACGGCGACTCCGTGACCAGCGACCCGTGGGTGCTGGCCGGCATCAAGGTCCAGGCCGAGGTCGTGGACCACCACAAGGGCCAGAAGATCGACATTCTGCGCTACAAGAACAAGACCGGCTACCGCCGTCGTCAGGGCCACCGCCAGCAGTACACGGCGATCAAGGTCACTGAGATCCCCGCGGCTGCGAAGTAAGGGACTGAGAAGACATGGCACACAAGAAGGGCGCATCGTCCACCCGGAACGGTCGCGACTCCAATGCCCAGCGGCTCGGCGTGAAGCGCTTCGGCGGTCAGGTCGTCAACGCCGGTGAGATCCTGGTCCGCCAGCGCGGCACCCACTTCCACCCCGGTGCGGGCGTCGGCCGTGGCGGCGACGACACGCTGTTCGCGCTGCTGCCCGGTGCGGTGGAGTTCGGCACCAACCGTGGCCGCAAGGTCGTGAACATCGTTCCGGTCGCCTGAATCCCTGATTCACGGCCGCGAGCGTAAAAAGCTGCGCGAGGCGGACCTCACTTCCCGGTCGGGAAGGCGGGTCCGCCTTTCGCGTGTTGACATAGGTATTACCCGTACTTTTCTGGAGGCACCGAACCATGACCACCTTCGTGGACCGCGTCGAACTGCATGTCGCCGCGGGTAACGGAGGCCACGGCTGTGCCTCCGTCCACCGTGAGAAGTTCAAGCCGCTGGGCGGTCCGGACGGCGGCAACGGCGGGCGGGGCGGCGACGTCATCCTGACCGTCGACCAGTCCGTGACCACGCTGCTCGACTACCACCACTCCCCGCACCGCAAGGCCACCAACGGCAAGCCCGGCGAGGGTGGCCACCGCTCCGGCAAGGACGGCCAGGACCTGGTCCTCCCCGTCCCCGACGGCACGGTCGTGCTGGACAAGGCCGGCAACGTGCTGGCCGACCTCATCGGCCACGGCACCTCCTACGTCGCCGCGCAGGGCGGCCGGGGCGGCCTCGGCAACGCGGCGCTCGCCAGCGCCCGCCGCAAGGCGCCCGGGTTCGCGCTGCTCGGTGAGCCCGGTGACCTCCAGGACGTCGTCCTCGAGCTGAAGACCGTCGCCGACGTGGCCCTGGTCGGCTACCCGAGCGCGGGCAAGTCCTCGCTGATCTCGGTGCTCAGCGCCGCCAAGCCGAAGATCGCGGACTACCCCTTCACCACGTTGGTGCCCAACCTCGGTGTGGTGACCGCCGGTTCGACCGTCTACACCATCGCCGACGTGCCCGGTCTGATCCCGGGTGCCAGCCAGGGCAAGGGCCTGGGCCTGGAGTTCCTGCGCCACGTGGAGCGCTGCTCCGTGCTGGTGCACGTGCTGGACACCGCCACGCTGGAGTCCGACCGCGACCCGCTCTCCGACCTCGACATCATCGAGGAGGAGCTGCGCAGCTACGGCGGCCTGGAGGACCGGCCCCGCATCGTCGTCCTCAACAAGATCGACGTGCCCGACGGCAAGGACCTCGCCGAGATGGTCCGCCCCGACCTGGAGGCACGCGGCTACCGCGTCTTCGAGGTCTCCGCGGTGGCCCACACCGGTCTGCGCGAGCTGACCTACGCCCTCGGTGACCTGGTCGGCCAGGCGCGCGCCGCCAAGCCGCAGGAGGAGGCGACGCGTATCGTCATCCGGCCCAAGGCCGTGGACGACGCGGGCTTCACCGTCACCCGCGAGGAGCTGGACGGCGAGCCGCTGTACCGGGTGCGCGGCGAGAAGCCGGAGCGCTGGGTGCGCCAGACCGACTTCAACAACGACGAGGCCGTCGGCTACCTCGCCGACCGCCTCAACCGCCTCGGTGTCGAGGACCGGCTGACGAAGGCGGGCGCCCGCGCGGGCGACGGCGTGGCCATCGGCCCCGAGGAGAACGCGGTCGTCTTCGACTGGGAGCCCACCGTCACCGCCGGCGCCGAGATGCTCGGCCGCCGCGGCGAGGACCACCGCTTCGAGGAGGAGCGCCCGGCGGCCCAGCGCCGCAGGGACCGCCAGGCCGAACGCGACGAGGCGCAGAAGGAGTTCGACGACTTCGAGCCCTTCTAGGGAGCGAAAGTCAGCCACTCGGGCCGGGACGGCGGCGCCGGAAACCCCCTTTGAACAGGGTTTCCGGCGCCGCCCCCGGCCTTCGCGTTACGCCCGGTGAGGGCAGGTGACCGACATATGACCTCTTGGCGAGTAACCTTTTACCGCTTCTCCCCGTCTAGTCACCTGACTTGGAACAAGGGAGGCGCTCACGCGCCATGGGGGAAGAACACACAGTGAAGATCGCATTCCTGGTCCGCGACCTCTGCCACATGGGCGGGGTGGTGAGCGCGACCCAGAACCTCGCCGGGGCGCTCGCCGAGAGGCACGAGGTCGAGATCGTCGCGCTGCGCAAGGTCCGCGACGAGTCGTACTTCCCGCTGGACCCGCGGGTGAGGGTGCGGGCACTGACCGACCTGCGCCCGTACTCGCCCGTCTCGGACGTGGACGATCCGCTGGCCGACCGCTTCACGCTGGTCTACCCGCCGAACACCGGGGTGAAGAAGCCGGTGGTCAGCCGGCTGGCCGAGCTGCGGCTGCTGGAGTACCTCGCCACGACCGACGCGGACGTGGTGGTCAGCTCCAACCCGCGCATCACCGTGCTGCTGGCGCACGCCCAGGGGGGCTATCTGCGCGTCGCCCAGGAGCACTCGATGCCGCTCATCTACGCCGACGACATGAAGAAGAAGCTCTTCCCGGCGTACCTCCACCTGGACGCGCTGACCGCGCTCACCCCCGAGGAGACGGACAGCATCGCCGAGCAGGTGCCCGGCGTCCGCGACCGGCTCGCGGTGATGCCCAACTGTGTGCCGGCCGCGCCGGTCCGCTCGCGCGGGACCAACAAGGTCGTCATCTCCGCCGGCCATCTCACCGACAACAAGAACCACGTGCTGCTCGTCGAGGCGTTCGCGCGGGTGCACGCCGAGGCCCCGGACTGGACGCTGCGGATCTACGGCAGCGGCGCCGAGAAGGCCCGCCTGCGGGCCCGTATCCATGAACTCGGGCTGTCCAACAACGTGTTGCTGATGGGGCCGGCCGCGCCGGTGACGCCCGAGTTCGGCAAGGGCTCGGTCTTCGTGCTGCCCTCCAAGCGGGAGGCGTTCGGCAACGTCCTGGTGGAGGCCATGGCGGCGGGACTGCCCGTCGTCAGCACGGACGCCGACCACGGCCCGCGCAACGTCCTCACCGACGGCGAGGACGGCCTGATCGTGCCGTGCGGCGACGTGGACGCCATGGCGGAGGCCGTCCTGCGGCTGGTGCGGGACGACGAGCTGCGGCGGAAGATGGCCGAGGCCGCGGTGCGCGGCGCCGAACGGTTCCAGGAGACGGCGAGCCGTGAGCGGTTCGAGGAGATCCTCGCGCAGGCGTACGCCCGCAAGGAACTGCCCCGGCACGCCACCGTGCGCGTCGACGACCTGGGGAGCCTGCACATCGCGGTGGGCCCGCTGCCCGAGAGCGCCGAGGGCGCCGACCTGGTGCTGCGCAGGGAGGGCAAGGCGCCCGAGGAGCGCCGGTTCGCGCTGACCCCCGGTGGCGACGCGCTCGTGCCCTGGGACGGCGGACTCCCGCAGGGCACCTGGCAGTTGGCCCTGGCGACCCCGGCCGGCACCGAGGTGCCGCTGTCCGCCGACGGCTACGGGTGCGACACGCGGGACCTCCTCGCGGTCGAACTGCCCCGCACCGAGGGCCCATCGCTCGCGCTGCTGCTGCCCCACCGGGACCAGGACGGCCGGCTGCGGGTGCGCAGCGTGCTGCGCGCGACGCACGCCGAGGCCGGGCCCGTCGAGGTCGACGAGCGGGCCCTGCGGCTGCGGGCCTCCCTGTGGGGAGCGGCCGTCGGCGAGGGCGCGGTGCTGGAGGCGGTGCACCGGCGCGACAAGAAGCGCGTGCTGGCCTTCCCGCTCCAGGACGCCGGGGACGGCACCGTCACCGCGGTCGTGGACTGCGCGGCCCTGGCGGAGGAGCACACCGGCGGGACGGGATCGGAGATCGTCTGGGACTTCTGGGTGCGCCCGGCGGCCGGTGCCGAGCGGGTGGCGCTGGCGAAGCTGGCCACCGACGTGCTCAGCCCGATCGACGTGTTCGTGCTGCCCAGGCCCGTCCTCGTCACCGAGGAGCCCGTGGCGGGCGCTCTCCAGGAGCGGGCCTTCTCGCTGGGCGAGCGCGCCCTCCGGGAGGCCAAGCGGGTGCTGAAGCCGGCCCCGCGACCGCGGCCGGAGGTCCGCCGCCGGGAGACCGAGCTGCGGCCCTACTTCACCCTGACCGGCCAGTTCGCGGTGAAGACCGTCCGCCTCTGAGCAGACCGGGACGAAAAGGGGGCCGGGCCCGGAGGACATTCCCTCCGGGCCCGGCCCCTTCACGCGCTCGGGCTCAGATCTCCTTGGCCTGTTCCAGCATCCGGTCCACGACACGCGCCGAGGCGTGGCCGTCGTCCAGGTCGCAGAACAGGTGGTGGAAGCGGTCGAACCGCTCCTGGTACTCCGCGGACACCGTGTCGATGTCGCGGATCGCCGTCACCAGGTCCTCGGAGTTGTCGATCAGCGGGCCGGGCGAGTCCTGCTCGAAGTCGAAGTAGAACCCGCGCAGCTTGTCGCGGTAGTGCTCCAGGTCGTACGTGAAGAAGAGCATCGGCCGCTTGAGGTGGGCGTAGTCGAACATCACGGACGAGTAGTCGGTGATCATGATGTCCGCCGCCAGGTACAGGTCGGCGATGTCGGGGTACTCCGAGGCGTCGAAGACGAAGCCGTTGCCCGCGCCGGGCACCGCGTCGACCACGTTGGAGTGGCGGCGGATCAGCAGGACGTGGTCGTCACCGAGGCGGCGGCGCGCGTCCTCCAGGTCGATCCGCAGGTCGAACAGGTACTGGCCGGCGCTGTGCGACTGGTCGTCGCGCCAGGTCGGCGCGTACAGCACGACCTTCTTGCCCTTGGGGATGCCCAGCGACTCCCGGACCTTGTCCGCGATCTTGTCCTTGTCCGGGGAGTACAGGTAGTCGTTGCGGGGGTAGCCCGCCTCCTGGATCTCACCGTCGTAGGAGAAGGCGCGCTTGAGGATCGGCGTGGAGAAGCGGTTGGAGGAGACCAGCAGGCTCCAGTTCTTCGCCTCCAGCGCCAGCCGGTTCTGGTACTCGCGGTCGAAGTAGAGGGTCTCGATGTCGTGACCGATCTTCTTCAGCATGGTGCCGTGCCAGGTCTGCACGATGACCTGGCCGGGGCGGCGCTCCACCCACTCGGGCAGGTGCCCGTTGGTGACGATGTAGCGCGAGGTGGCCAGCGCCTCGAACCACTCCCGGCCCCACATGCGGACCTTGTCGGCGGTGGGCGGCAGGACCACCTGGCCGTCGCGCACGGCCCACAGGAACTTCATGTCGCTGCCCCGGCGCAGCAGTTCCTCGTGCATGGCACGCGGGCTGTCCGAGTACTGCTTGCCGTTGTAGCTGAGGAAGAACACCTGGTCGCGCAGCGGCTGCTCGCGCCCGGGCTCGTACACCTCGCGGCGCAACTGGAGCATGCGGTACGGGCCGCGCTCCAGGTCGGTCAGCTCCGAGCGGCAGTTGAGCTGCGGGAAGTCGCCCCAGCGGCTCTCGAACCAGTAGCGACGGCCGCCCAGTTCGGTGTGGAGCGGGAACTGCGCGGAGGCGAGCCGGTCGATGACGAACTCGGCGTCCGGCACGGTCTCGCTCTCGCTGCGCAGCAGCAGGTTCCAGCGGCCGGCCTTCAGCGGGACCCCGCCGGAGCCGCCCATCACGGACGGGTCGAAGGAGACGGTGAAGGTGCCGTCGTCCGCCCAGTCCACCGACGCCTTGCGCTCGTCGAAGCGGTTGCTGGCCTTGAGCACCAGCTCCGAGCCGATCAGCTCGCGGGAGGCGCGGCCGCCGACCGCGATCCTGCCTTCCCGGACGGCGACCGAGGTCAGCACGGCCCGGCGCACGCGGCCGACGATCTTCAGGTAGCCGTTGTTGCCGGAGATCAGGGCGACCTCGCGGTTGGCGCCGGCCGCGCCGAAGGACTCGGGCACGTCGGCGGAGAGGTCCGCGAGGCCGTCGCTCATGACACTGCCGAACTGGCGCTGCGTCCCGTCCGGGGACTTGGCCAGCAGCGCGACACTCCACAGCCGGCGCTCCGGCTGGGCGTGGTCGTCGATGTCCTCGCTGGCCAGCAGCACCACGTCGGACAGCGGCACCCGGCTCTGGAACGTGGTGCGCTGACCGGCACGGCCGACGTCGATCGGGTACCAGCGGACCTCGCCGCTCTTGGCGTTGGTCAGCCGCAGCGACAGCTCCTCGCCGGACTTCAGGTCGGTGCGCAGCTCGCCGTCGATCTCGACGGAGTCCGCGGTGATCCGGCGGTCGGTGATCAGCGCGCGCACCTTCTCCACGCGCAGCTTGAGCGCGCCGCGCTCCACGACCGGCAGCATCCGGAAGTCGTCGTCGAGCCACTGGTACGGCGCGAAGTTGGCCGCCGCGCCGCCGCGGGCCCACACCGCGCTGCGGCGCACCAGGCCGGAGGCGTAGACGTTGATGCCGACGTGCCACAGGCCCTCGCGCCAGGCGCCGCCCTTGCGCAGCTTGGCCGGGTCCAGCTCCAGCTCCCAGCCGGCCCAGTCGTAGTTGTAGCGCTTCTGGCCGGAGTCGGTGGTGGTCTCCGGGCGGTAGATGTTCTTCGCCGGCAGGAACATGCGCTGGCGCGAACCGGACCGCTTGAGCTGGACGACCTTCAGGCTGCTCCGCTTGGCCGACATGTCGATCTTGTCGATGTAGGCGTCGCCGGACAGCAGCAGCTTGCCGTTGCGCCAGGTCGCCGAGCGCAGCGGGGCGCGCAGACCGAGGTCGCCGTCGATGCGCAGCGCCGCCTTGGGCAGCTCGAAGCCGCTCTCCTGAAGCGTGCGGAAGCTGGCGTACTTGCGGAAGGTGCCGGAGACCTCGACCGGGTCCTTGCGGCGCTGGGAGGCCAGCAGGGCGATCAGCTCGGGCATGGCGTGCTTGCGCACCAGCAGCCACTGGACGCGCAGGTCCGTGGGGAGCGCCATGACGATCTTCGGGTCGATGGTGTCGAGGAAGCGGTTGGTCGCCTCCAGGAACGCCTCGTGGAACTCGGCGGTCGCGTCCGGCACGACCCGCAGGAACAGGCGCAGGTCGTCGCGGAGCACGCGGTCGTCGTACTGGCGCTTGTACTCGGCGAACTCGGCGCCGGCCTGCTGGGCGAGGTAGTCGCTGACCATGCTGACGGCGGTGACCCGGTCGCGGATGGCCTGCGGCTCCCGGCGGCGCTGGGTGATCGACGGGGCCGACTCGCCCTCGCGCAGCCGCCAGAAGTAGGTCGGCTCGCCGATGATGTCGATCGCCTCGGCCTTGTAGTGCGCCGGGAGCACCACCGGGATGTCCTCGTGCAGGATGCCCTCGGGGAAGGTGAAGCCCTGGCCCTCCCAGAAGGTCCGGCGGAAGACCTTGTTGCAGGCGATGCGGTCGGCGACCAGCTTCGGGATCTTCGAGATGTGGGTGCGCTTGCGGGCCTCGCCGGCCAGCATCTTCAGCAGCGGCACCTGCCAGGAGCGCTCACCCTTGAGGTGGAAGACGTTTCCGGTGGCGAAGTCCGAGCCGGTCTCGTCCAGGCTGTTCACCATCAGCCGGTAGGCGTCCGGCGGGATGACGTCGTCACTGTCGACGAAGGTCAGGTACTCCGCGTCGGCGGACATGTGGGCGATGCCCGTGTTGCGGGCCGCGCCGAGACCGGCGTTCTCCTTGCGGATGAGGTGGAACCGCTCGTCGCGGGCCGCGTACTCGGCGGCTATCGCGGCCGAGTCGTCGGGCGAACCGTCGTCGACCATCAGGACCTCGAGGTCCTGGAAGGTCTGCGCCGCCAGCGAGTCGAGGCAGGCGGGCAGGTAGCGCTCCACGTTGTAGATGGGAACGATCACACTGAGCCGAGGGGCCATGGTCTGGTTGTCTCTCCTCATGAGTGGTCAGGCCCGCTCGAGCGGTTCGAGCGCCTGCGGGGGAGTCGGTGCGTGGTGACGGTCGGCGAACGGGACGAGGGGCAGCATGCCCTCCTCGCCGAGGAAGACCCGGCGCACCACCCGCTCGGCCGCGTGGCCGTCGTCGAATTCGCAGTAGCGCCTGCGGAACCGGTCACGGTAGCGGGCCGCCTCCGGCCCGTCGTACTCGCCCGATTCGAGGAGCCTGATCAGCTCCGCCTGCGAGGTGGCCACCGCACCGGGCGGCTCCTCCATCAGGTTGAAGTAGGTGCCGCGCACCGCCGAGTAGATGTCCCAGTCGGAGGCGTAGATGATGACCGGCCGGTCCAGCACCGCGTAGTCGAACATCGCGGAGGAGTAGTCCGTGATCAGGGCGTCCGCGGCGAGGTACAGCTCCTCCACGCGCGGGTGGCCCGAGACGTCGACGATACGGCCGCTGCGGCGCAGCTCCTCCACGTGCGGGGAGTTGCCGTAGAAGTAGTGGCCGCGCACCATCAGCGTGACGTCCGGGCCGAGTTCGTCGGCGAGCCGGACCAGGTCGAGGCTGGGGGTGAAGCCGGCCTGGTACTCGCGGTGGGTCGGCATGTAGAGGAACGCCCGCGTGCCGTCGGCCAGTTCCAGGGAGGCGCGGGCCCGCCGCACGTCCTCGGCGGTGGCGTTGACGAGGATGTCGTTGCGCGGGTAGCCGGTCTCCAGCGAGACGTACGAGCAGGGGTAGACCCGCTCCCACACCGTGGTGGAGAACCGGTTGGAGCTGAGGCTGAAGTCCCAGCGGTCGCAGCGCTCCAGGAGCTTGTCGAAGCTCATGTTGGTGGACGCCGGGTACTTGCGCTGGTCCAGGCCCATGGTCTTGAGCGGGGTGCCGTGGTGGGTCTGGAGGTGGATCTGGCCCTCGCGCTTGACCACGCTGTCCGCGAAGTTCACGTTGTTCACGAGGTACTTGGCGCGGGCCAGCACCGACCAGTACTCGCGCGAGCCGACCCGCACGAACTCGTGTCCCGCGGGCACCCGGTCCACCGCGTCCGCCTGGACCGCCCACACCCGGCGCACGTTCGGTGCCAGCCGGGCGAGTTCGGCGTCGATGGCCGCGGGGTTGCAGGAGACGCTGCGGCTCCAGTAGGCGGAGAACAGCGCCAGGTTCTCGTCCAGCGGCAGCTTGAGCTGGGACTGGTAGAACACGCCCATCGCGTTGCGCTTGGACTGGTTCAGGGTGGTGCGGGCCCGGCGGCGGACCGCCTGGCGGAGCTTCACCGCGCCCAGCGCGCTCGCCATCGTGAGGTACGAACCCCGCTCCAGCATCGCGTACTTGTGGCCGAGGTTGCCGCCGGGCCGGGCGAAGCCCCTGGGCAGCCGGGCGCGGTAGTCGGCGGAGGCGCGGCGGAAGAACTCGGCCCGCGCGTTCTGCGGCAGCCGGCCGGGCTTGGTGAGGACGGTGAGGTAGTGGTCGGTCATCTTGCGGAACAACGGCCCGCGCCACTGGTCGAGTTCGGGGTGCGCGTCCAGGAAGTCGAAGATGCGGCCGTACTGGTCGAAGACGTCGAAGTGCTTGCGGCTGACCGTCTTCAGGATGTTGCCGCCCTCGCGGCGCTGGCGGTACATCACGCAGACCCGGTCCAGCAGGGCGATGTGCTCGGCGCTGATCATCGAGCAGAACGTCCAGGGGGCGTCCTCGTAGTAGCCGGGCGGGAAGCTCAGGCCCATGCGGAGAACGAAGTCGCGGCGGTACGCCTTGTTCCAGACGATCTGGAGCAGGTCCAGCAACTGCGGACGCTCGGACAGCGGGAAGGACTCCGGGCCGTCGGGGCGGAGCAGGGCGGCGCGCTGGTTGGGGAGGATTCTGCCGTCCCAGTAGCTGCGCGCGTAGTCGTAGACGAGTATCTCCGGGTCGCCGGCGGCCTCGAGCCGCCCGGCTATCGCCCGCAGCGCGCCCTCGGTGAGGGTGTCGTCGCTGTCGAGGAACAGGAGGTACTCGCCCGTCGCCTTCTCCATGCCCGCGTTGCGCGCACGGCCGAGGCCCACGTTCTCCGTGAGGTGAATCACGTGAATTCGGGGGTCACGCTCGGCGTACTCGTCCAGAATGGCGCCCGAGGCATCCGGGGAACAGTCGTCGACGGCGATGACCTCGAAGTCCGGAAAGTCCTGTTCGAGGATCGAGTCGAGGCACTCCGCGAGGTACGCCTGCACCTTGTACGCAGGGACGACGAGAGAGAGTTTGGGCATCCTTTACAACCTGTTCCGAGAACCGATCACGTGAGTGTGGGCCGGGACCGGAGTGAACTCTGAGTGAACTCTGTCCGCCGACGGGCCCAAGCGTGCCGCCGCCACAGAGTACAAGGACCGGCAAGTCCCCATGATTGCGGCGGTGGGGCACCCGGAGCCGAAGCGGGGTGCGCCCTTTGCCAACACCCTCCCACAGCGCGAATCGTTCCCTCCGTTTCGTGAAGTGGTCCATCTCATATCTCCGCTCACGCCCGATTTCGGATTGTCCGTCACGGGATGTCGGATTCGATTTTCCCCGGGCCATCAAGGAGTCTGCTGCCGGTAATGAACTTCGAGGAGGCCCTGGAATGAGCTGGCTGGTCACGGGAGGCGCCGGGTACATCGGCTCGCACGTGGTGCGCGCGATGACGGCGGGCGGCGAGAGCGTCGTCGTGTACGACGACCTGTCGACGGGCAGTGCCGACCGGGTGCCCGCCGGGGTGCCGCTGGTGGTGGGCAGCGTGCTGGACCAGGAGCTGCTCGAAAGCACCCTCCGCGAGCACGGTGTGACCGGCGTGGTGCACATCGCCGCCAAGAAGCAGGTGGGGGAGTCGGTCGAGCGCCCGCTCCACTACTACCGCGAGAACGTGACGGGCCTGCAGACCCTGCTCGCCGCCATGACGGCCACCGGCGTGGAGCGGATCGTCTTCTCCTCCTCCGCCGCCGTCTACGGCATGCCCGACGTCGACCTCGTGACCGAGGACACCCCGTGCGCCCCGATGAGCCCCTACGGGGAGACCAAGCTCGTCGGTGAGTGGCTCATCGCGGCCGCCGCCCGCGCCCACGGTCTGCGCGCCGTCAGCCTGCGCTACTTCAACGTCGCCGGAGCGGCCGCGCCGGAACTTTCCGACGAGGGTGTGTTCAACCTCATCCCCATGGTCTTCGAGCGCCTGGAGGCGTCCGAGGCCCCCCGCATCTTCGGCGACGACTACGCCACCGAGGACGGCACCTGCGTACGGGACTACATCCACGTCCAGGACATCGCCTCCGCCCACCAGGCCGCCGCCGTCCGGCTGCGCGAGGCCGCCCCCGAGGGCACCTCGCTGGTCCTCAACATCGGCCGGGGCGAGGGAAGTTCGGTCCGCGAGATGGTGGACCGCATCCTCAAGACCACCGGGCACGAGGACCTCACCCCCGAGGTCACCGAGCGCCGCGCCGGCGATCCCGCCCGCGTGGTGGCCGCCGCCGACCGCATCCACGCCGAGCTGGGCTGGACGGCCCGGCACGGCCTGGACGAGATGATCGACTCCGCCTGGCAGGGCTGGCGCCACCGCCACGGCTGATCCCGGCACAGCGAGAAGCGCCGGTGCGGACCTCCGCACCGGCGCTTCTCGCTGTCGGGGTCACGCGGAATTCACGTGATTCACACCTTCAGATCCGCCTGGTCGCCCATCACCACGACCGGATGCTGCTTCGGGTCCAGCGTCCGCAGCAGATACTCCATGTCCGCCTTCGACTGGCTCACGCACGCCGAGGTACCGCTGCCGTGGTCCATGTGCAGCCAGATGCCGCCGCCCTTGGACTGCCCCTGCGGGCGCGTCTGGTCGTTGGGCGGGGTGCCCTTGACGCGGTTGTAGTCGATGGCGATGACGAGGTCGAAGTCGTGCCAGTACGACTTCTTCCAGTAGCGCGGCGCCTGGAAGGTGGCCGACTCGGTGTAGGGCAGCTTGGCCTTGGGCTGGGCCAGCACCCCGCCGGCGTCGCTCAGCGTGAACACCCCGACCGGGCTGCGCAGATCGTTCTCGTGGTGATCGGTCGTCCAGCCCTTGCGGCCGTTGTGGGTGGCCCAGGCGCGCTCCCGCGTCCAGGTCGACCCCTGCTTCGTGTACAGCGCCGCGTCCGAGTCCGCCGAGTTCCGCCCCTTGCCGGAGACGACCAGCACCTGCCGGGACTCCTCGGGCACGCGCTTCCACAGCCGGTCACCGACGCCCGGTACCCGCTTCAGGTCGGCCTCCGGGGCCCTTCTGTCGTCCTGGGCCCGCGCGGAACTCGCGTCCTTGTTCTCCGGGTTCTCCGGACCCCCGCACCCCGTCGCACCCAGGACGAGCAACGCCCCGCCCATCGCAGCCGCAACCGCTCGCACCGCACCGCCTTTTCGCATGGGCTCCATGGTCGCAGAACGTGCCCCGTCCGCACGCCGTACCTTCACCGCACCGGCCGTCCGCCTGCTGAAACCCGGCTGCACCGGCCTCCGGCATTCCCGTAGATTGCGGGCACACGGACCGGGGCGAGAGGACAGCGGGCAAGTGGCAAGCGCAAGGCAGACCGTGGGCGAGGCCCGGCGGATCGTCGTCAAGGTGGGGTCCTCCTCGCTGACCACCGCCGCCGGCGGACTCGACGCGGACCGCGTGGACGCGCTGGTCGACGTGCTGGCGAAGGTGCGCGGCGGCGGGGAGAAGGAGATCGTGCTGGTCTCCTCCGGCGCCATCGCCGCCGGACTCGCCCCGCTCGGGCTGGACCGCCGCCCCAAGGACCTCGCCCGCCAGCAGGCCGCCGCCAGCGTCGGCCAGGGCCTGCTGGTCGCCCGCTACACCGCCTCCTTCGCCCGCTACGGCGTCCGCGTCGGCCAAGTCCTGCTCACCAGCGACGACATGAGCCGTCGCGCCCACCACCGCAACGCCTCCCGCACCCTGGACAAGCTGCTCGCGATGGGCGCCTTCCCGGTCGTCAACGAGAACGACACCGTCGCCACCGACGAGATCCGCTTCGGCGACAACGACCGCCTGGCCGCCCTCGTCGCCCACCTCGTCCACGCCGACCTGCTGGTCCTCCTCTCCGACATCGACGGCGTCTACGACGGCGACCCCGCCCGCCCCGGCACCTCGCGCATCGCCGAGGTACGCGGCCCGGCCGACCTCAGCGGGGTGGAGATCGGCAGCGCGGGCAAGGCGGGCGTCGGCACCGGGGGCATGGTCACCAAGGTCGAGGCCGCCCGGATCGCGGCCGCCGCGGGCATCCCCGTGGTGCTCACCAACGCCGTGCACGCCGCCGACGCCCTCGCGGGCGGCGACACCGGCACCTGCTTCCACCCCACCGGCAAGCGCTCCGCGGGCCGGCTGCTCTGGCTCCAGCACGCCTCCACCCCACAGGGCTCCCTCACCCTGGACGACGGCGCGGTGCGCGCGGTGGTCGAGCGGCACAGCTCCCTGCTGCCGGCCGGGATCGCCGCCGTCACCGGCGAGTTCAGCGCCGGGGACCCGGTGGAGCTGCGGGACCGGGCCGGGCACGCGGTGGCGCGGGGGCTGGTGAACTTCGATGCCAAGGAGCTGCCCCAACTGCTCGGGCGTTCGACCCGCGAGCTGGCACGCGAGCTGGGCCCGGCCTACGAACGCGAGGTCGTCCACCGGGACGACCTGGTACTCCTGCACCCCTGACCGGCGGCCCGGCACCGGAAAAGCCGGGCAGGCCGGACGACCCCGGTGGGGGACGTTCCGTAAAACCGCCACGCGGAGCCCTGCGGCCTGCTCAACTTTGTCGCGGGGGCGTGTTGAAGGGACACGTCCCGTCAAGGGGCCATGCGTGAAGGAGGCCGTCGTGAGACGAGTCCGTCCTGGGGCGGCGTCCCGCGGTGCTCTCACGAGCGTCGCGGCCGGGGACACCTACGAGGAGCCCAAGGACCTGCCCCGCCTGTGGCACGTCACTCTCAGCGTCTCCGGGGAGCGCGTCCCCGTACAGGATCTGCGGCGGGCCCTGGAGCAGCTCGCCCACGACCACCCCTTCCTCCTGACCAGCAGATACGCCGGTGACCACGCGGAGATCCGGTACTGGGAGGAGGCCCGCGACCTGCACGACGCGGCCGCCGTCGCGCTGCGGCTGTGGGGCGAGCACCGGCAGACCGCCGGGCTGCCGCCCTGGGAGATCGTCGGCCTGGAGGTCATCGACCGCGAGACCTACCACCAGCGCATCGCCGAGGGCTACGGCCCCGCACCCGCCACCCCCGTAGGGGTCCACCCGTTCTGACGGGCTCCTTCTGCCCCGTCTCGCGGTGTGGAACAGCCCCGGAGGGCCCAGGGCCGCGCACTACCCTTCCCCCATGACCACGCTCTCCCCGTACGACTCCCTCTCGCCGGTCACGCAGGCCGCCTACCGGGCCAAGGCGGCCGCCGCCGACCTCGCGCCGCTCCCGCGCGCCGACAAGGACGACGCGCTGCTCGCCGTCGCGGACGCGCTGGAGGTCCGCACCGCCGAGATCGTGGCCGCCAACGCCCGCGACGTGGCCAAGGCGCGGGAGAACGGCACCAGCGAGTCGGTCGTGGACCGGCTCACCCTCACCCCCGAGCGGGTCCGCGCCATCGCCGCCGACGTGCGTGACGTGGCGAAACTGCCCGACCCGGTCGGCGAGATCGTCCGGGGCAACACCCTGCCCAACGGCATCGACCTGCGCCAGGTCCGTGTCCCGCTGGGCGTCGTCGGCATCATCTACGAGGCCCGGCCCAACGTCACCGTCGACGCCGCCGCGCTCTGCCTGAAGTCCGGCAACGCCGTCCTGCTGCGCGGCTCCGCCTCCGCCTACGAGTCCAACACCGCCCTGGTCCGGGTCATCCGGGACGCCGTCGGGGGCGCCGGGCTGCCCGCCGACGCCGTGCAGCTCGTGCCGGGGGAGAGCCGGGAGAGCGTGCGCGAGCTGATGCGCGCCCGCGGGCTGGTCGACGTGCTCATCCCGCGCGGCGGTGCCTCCCTCATCCAGACCGTGGTCAGTGAGTCCACCGTCCCCGTCATCGAGACCGGCACCGGAAACTGCCACGTCTACGTGGACGCCGACGCCGACATCGACATGGCGATCGATATCCTGGTCAACTCCAAGGCCCAGCGGGTCAGCGTCTGCAACGCCGCCGAGACCCTGCTGGTCCACCAGGACATCGCGGCCGCGTTCCTGCCCCGCGCCCTGGACGCGCTGGCCGAGGCCGGCGTCACCGTGCACGCCGACCCGCGTGTGCTGGCCCACGCCGAGGGCACCAAGGCGACCGTCGTGGAGGCCGTGCCGGAGGACTGGGAGACCGAGTACCTGTCGTACGACATCGCCGCCGCCGTGGTGGACTCCCTCGACAAGGCCGTCGAGCACATCCGGCTGTGGAGCTCCGGCCACACCGAGGCGATCGTCACCACCAGTCAGCAGGCGGCCCGGCGCTTCACCCGTCTGGTGGACTCCACCACCGTCGCCGTGAACGCCTCCACCCGCTTCACCGACGGCGGCCAGTTCGGCTTCGGCGCGGAGATCGGCATCTCCACCCAGAAGCTGCACGCCCGTGGCCCCATGGGCCTTCCGGAGCTGACCAGCACCAAGTACATCGTCACCGGCGACGGCCACGTACGCCCCTGAGCACCTTCACGAAGCGGCCACGGGACGACGGACGAATTTCCATACCGTCTGCCCAAATTGACCCCCCAGGTCTACTCTGGACCCGTGCCGGAGGACGTGGGGGGCACGCCGTTCCCTGACGGCTGGGAGCCCGACGACGACCACGACCGCGGAATGTCGGACGAAGAGTTCGCCTCCGTGGTGTTCGACGCGGCCTTCGTCGCCGCCGCCACCGTCCACGAGCCGACCGCCGTGGAACGCCTCCTCGCCGCCGCCGAGGCAAGGGCCGAGGCGTCCGAGACTGAGGCCCGCCGCACCCACGCTCCCGCCGATCCCTACGACGAGGGCTACGGCCCCGAGGGCAGCGGTTTCGGCCACGACCTGGACGACGACGACCTCGACGGCCGTTACGCCCACGACGGCCACGAGGGCCCGCTCGCGGGGCTGCGCTGGCACCGGCCCGTGGCCTGGCTGCTCGCCGTGGTGATGGGCGTCGGCATGGTCGCGCTGGCCTTCGCCGCCGTCTACCGGGGCGCCTCCGCCGGCAGCCGCGACCAGGTGCCCGCCCCCGCCTCCACCGGCCTCGGCCGGGACGGCGCGGCCGTGCCCTCCCTCACCGCCGAGCAGTCCCGGCCGGCCGTCTCCGCGATCCCGCCCACCCCCTGACGCCCGTCCGGCGTTTTTGGTGGGAACCTGTCAGAAGTTGTCGCGTGCCAGCGCGTTTACCCGAGGCCGCCGCGACCTACTCTGAAGGTATGGGCGGGCCTGGAGACCCACCGGAGGGCACACCCGAGGGCGCCCCCGGCGGTGCCGAGGACGAGTACCGATCCGTCGTGTTCGACGAGTCGTTCGTCCGCGCTGCCCGGCTCCAGGAGTCGTCCGCCCGCGAACGCGTCAGCGACCACGCCCCCGCCGTACGCCGCCGCCCGCCCATGCGCCGGGGCATCACCCGGCAGGCGATGGTGCTCCTCCTACTACTCGCCGTGGCCTTCGGCACCGCCGTCTTCATGGGCTTCCGCCACCCGTACGGCGCAGCACCCGTGAAGAGAGCCACCGAGCCGCTGCGCATCAGCGTCGTCCCGCTCGCCCCGCGCGGCCAGGTGCCCGGCGCCCCCGACGCCCGGACGCTGTACGCGCGCAGCCCCGCCGCCCGGTTCGCGGTGGGCCTCGCCGGGATGCCGCTGCCGCCCTCCCAGCCCACCGCGCACTTCTCCGACAGCCAGGTCCTCGCGGCCCTCGACACCGCCCGCAAGTACGTCCTGCACTCCGCGCTCGACCCCGACGTGCTCACCGGCCGCCAGGTACGCCCCGTCCGGGCCCTGATCGCCGCCGACCAGCTCGACCAGTTCGACCGGAGCATGGACGCCCCCGCCGCCGACGGCAGGCACGCGCCCACCGGCTGGATGGTCCGCTTCGACCCCGCCCGTACCGCCCTCGCCGACGACGACATCCGCACCCGGGGTGCCCTCAGGATCACCGAGACCGACGCGGCCACCCTCCAGGTCGTGGCCGACGGCACCTTCGTCTACGCCCTGCGCGCCGCCGGCACCGAGGGGAAGACCCCGGTCTCGCTGTTCACCGTGCGCCGCGAACTGACCTTCCGCTTCGACCGCGACACCCTGCGCATCGGCCAGACCCGGCTGACCTCCTCCAGCGCCCAGGCGGGCCCGCTCTCCTGCGACGCGGACACCAGCGCCTATCTGCGGCCCCTGCTGGCCGGCGAGCGCGCCAAGGCGGGCGGACCGCCGGGCACCGACCCCTACGGGACCGGCGCCCCGGCCCTGTGCGGCACGCTCGCCGACACCGCCCAGCCCCACGTGTGAGTGCCGGGCGGGCGGTGGATCAGCCCTCTGCCGGGGCGTCCTGCACGGGACCGTCCTTGGGGGGCTGACCCGTGAAGCCGTTGAAGCCCCGCTTCACCCGGCCGCCCAGGTCGCCCGCACCGCCCGCGAGGTCCGAGACCAGCCTCATCAACGGGTCCTTGCTGGTCCGCACCTCGCTGGCGTAGCTCGCGGCGGACTGGCGGAAGGACTCGCCCACCCGGGCGTCCTTGTCCTCCTCGCGGCGCGGGTAGTGGCCGTCCATGATCCGCTGGAAGTCGCGCGAGTCGGCCCACTTCTTCAGCTCGGCCGCCCGGATCGTGGTGAAGGGGTGCGAGCGGGGCAGCACGTTCAGGATCTTCAGTACCGAGTCCCGCAGGTCGCCCCCGGCCTCGTACTCCTCGGCCTGCTCCAGGAAGGCGTCCACGTTCATCTCGTGCAGGTGGTTGCCGCCCGCGATCTTCATCAGGCCGCGCATCGACGCCCGCAGGTCCTGGCCCACCAGCAGCCCGGCCCGGTCGGCCGACAGCTCGGACTTGCGGAACCACTCCCGCAGCGCCGTCACGATCGCCATGATCGCCACATTGCCCAGCGGAATCCACGCCACCTTCAGCGCCAGCGAGGTCAGGAACAGCAGCACCGTGCGGTACACGGAGTGGCCGGACAGCGCGTGGCCCACCTCGTGGCCGACGACCGCCCGCATCTCCTCCTCGTCCAGCAGCTCCACCAGACCGGTGGTCACCACGATGACCGGCTCGTCCAGGCCGATGCACATCGCGTTCGGCTTCGGGTCCTGCGTGACGTACATCGCCGGGACCTTCTCCAGGTCCAGGATGTAGCAGGCGTCGCGGAGCATGTCGCTCAGGTGCGCGAACTGGCGGTCGGAGACCCGCACCGAGTCGGACAGGAACAGCAGCTTCAGGCTCCGCTCGGGCAGCAGCCCGCTCAGCGCCTTGAACACCGTGTCGAAACCGGTCAGTTTGCGCAGCGCCACCAGCGCGGAGCGGTCCGCCGGATGCTCGTAGGCGCGCGAGGAGATCCCCGGAAAGCGGCTGCGGTGCCGGCCCGGCACACGCTCGTGGCCGGCCTGCTCGTGGCGGTCGTCGGACATGTCTTCCCCCTGCGTCTCGGAAACCCGCTGCGCCCCCCGGACCGGGCCCAGCCTAGGCGGATATACCGTGGACGGGCAGCACCCCTAAGGAGCCATGTCATGGAGCACCACCCCGCAGCCGCCTGGCTGACCGAGGCCGCGTCGAGCGCCGTCCAGCAGCAGGGGCCGGGCAACCTGCTCCGGATCGTGCTGATCGTGATGGTCGTCGGCTGCGCGCTGACCGGCTGGTTCCTCCTGCGCGGTTACAAGCAGAAGGACGACTGACGCCTCCCTGAGGTTCCCGTGGGCCCCGCACGCCCCTTTGCCGGAGTCGGCGTGATCGCCGAGGGGGTGCCCGCTTACGATGGGCAGACGTCTTTATCCCGCCCACACGCGATAGGTCACGCTGAAGATGAGCCTCCACAGCACCGCTGCCCAGTTGGTCACTCTCGCCGCCGAGGGCGCAGAGCACGGCGGCAACCACAACAGCCTCAACCCCGCGATCACCGGCGGCGGCGCCCTGTTCATCCTGCTGCTCCTGCTGTGGATCACCACCCGCTTCAACCGCGACCGCTGAAGCCCGGCCGGTCCCCGGCGAGAAGCCGCAGGCCGGGCCGGTAGGGTCTGCACGCATGGGAGAGCAGGACATGCCTACCGGTCCGGCGGAGGGCACCGTGGACGATCCGGCACGGGACTCGGCGGACCACGGCCCCGCCCGCACGGGCCGCCGCAGGCTCGGCGTCATGGGCGGCACCTTCGACCCGATCCACCACGGGCACCTCGTGGCGGCCAGCGAGGTCGCCGCCCGGTTCCGGCTGGACGAGGTGGTGTTCGTGCCCACCGGCCAGCCCTGGCAGAAGTCGCACCGAAACGTCTCTCCGGCCGAGGACCGCTATCTGATGACGGTCATCGCCACCGCCGAGAACCCGCAGTTCTCCGTCAGCCGCATCGACATCGACCGCGGCGGCCCCACCTACACCGTGGACACGCTGCGCGACCTGCGCGCCCTCAACCCCGACACCGACCTGTTCTTCATCACCGGTGCCGACGCCCTCGCCCAGTTGCTCACCTGGCGCGACTCCGAGGAACTCTTCTCCCTCGCCCACTTCGTCGGCGTCACCCGCCCCGGCCACCAGTTGACCGACGCCGGCCTGCCCGCGGGCGGTGTCTCCCTGGTCGAGGTGCCCGCGCTGGCCATCTCCTCCACCGAGTGCCGGGCGAGAGTCGCCAAGGGGGACCCCATCTGGTACATGGTCCCGGACGGGGTCGTCCGCTACATCGACAAGCGCGAGCTGTACCGCGGCGAGTGAGCCGAGAGGGGCACCGGTGAACGACCGATACGAAGCTGGGTACGGCGACGACCAGTACGGAGGGGACCAGTACGAGATCGTCGGCTACGACGACTACGGCCGCCCGGTGTACCAGCAGGTCCCGTCCCGCCAACAGCAGCCGCAACAGCGGACCTACGACCCCTACGGGCAGCAACAGGGCTACGCCCAGGGCGGTTACGACACCGGGCAGCAACAGCCCATACCGCCCGGCTACGACCCCTACGGGACGCAGAACGCCCCCTACGACCCGTACGGGACCGGCTCCCAGGCACCCGCCCCCGGCTACGACCCCTACGGGCAGGCCGCGACCAGCGGGCAGCAGCCCAGGGTCACCGAGCAGACGGCGTACATCCCGCAGCAGACGCGGCCCGACGAGGACGCCAAGACCGAAGCGCCCCCGGCCGAGGGTCAAAAGGCGGGCGAGGACGGGGAGTTCGCGTTCGTCGAGGAACCGGACGGTGAGTCCGAGGACGTCATCGACTGGCTGAAGTTCACCGAGAACCGCACCGAGCGCCGCGAGGAGGCCCGCCGCCGCGCCCGCAGCCGGATCATCGCCCTCGGCGTGGTCCTCGCCCTGGTCGTGGCGGGCGGCGTCGGCTACCTCTGGTACGCCGGGAAGCTGCCCGGCGTCTCCTCGCCCGGCACCGCGACCGGCACCACCGTCGCCGCGGGCGCCCAGAAGCGGGACGTGATCGTGGTCCACCTGCACAACACCGGCAAGCGCGACACCTCCACCGTGCTGCTGGTCGACAACACCACCACCGAACGCGGCACCACCGTCCTGCTGCCCAACTCCCTGGCGCTGACCGACGATTCGGGCACCACCACCACGCTCGCCAAGTCGGTGGACGACGACGGCTCCTCCGGCACCCGCGACCAGCTCGACACCGTCCTCGGCACCGACATCCAGGGCACCTGGCGGCTGGACACGCCCTACCTCCAGAACCTCGTCGAGCTGGTCGGCAACATCGAGATCGACACCGACACCGACGTGCCCGACCCCGACGCCAAGAAGAAGGGCGCCGCCCCGCTGGTGCACCGGGGCCGGGCGCAGACCCTCAGCGGCAAGATGGCGGTCGCCTACGCCACCTACCGGGGCCCCGGCGAGACCGAGAACGCCCAGCTCAAGCGGTTCGGGCAGGTCATGCAGGGCGCGCTGCGCAAGCTGTCGTCCGACCCGTCTGCCGCGACGACCACCGTGCAGACCCTCGCGCAGATCCTCGATCCGCCGCTGACCGACAAGGACCTGGGCACCTTCCTCGCCAGGCTGGCCGACCTCGCCAAGGGCGGGAAGTACCAGACGGTCCCCCTGCCGGTGCAGAGCGACGGCACGCTGACCGCCGGGACCAGCGACAGCGTGGTCAAGAACATCCTGGGCGGCACCGCCAAGAGCCCCGACGCCGGCTCCGCGGTCCGGGTCGCCGTGCAGAACGCCACCGGCGCCAAGGACGACACCGAGAAGGCCCGCGTGACCCTGCTGGGCGGCGGCTTCGGGTTCATCGAGGGCGGCACCGCCTCCGGCGCCCAGTCCGCCTCCAAGGTGGTCTACTCCGACCCCGCCGACAAGCAGAACGCCGCCGAGGTCGCCAAGACCCTGGGCCTGCCCGCCGGCTCGGTGACCAAGGGCGCGGTCTCCTCCGGCGCCGACGTCCTCGTCGTCCTCGGCCAGGACTACCGGCCCGCCGCCTCCTGACCGGCGCGGCACACCCCACGTGAGCACCGGAACACGTGGGGTGGGCCCGGCCGCGCGTGAGACCCTTGGAGTCCTGGTGCCTCCGGACAGCGCCCCGCGCCCGGCCGGCCCACCCCGAGTCTTCGCAAACCGCACCCCGTCCTCGAACGAAAGCCACACAGTGACCGCCACCGACCGTTCTCTCGACCTCATCAACACCGCCGCCCAGGCGGCCGCCGACAAGCTCGCCCACGACGTCATCGCCTACGACGTCAGCGACGTGCTGTCGATCACGGACGCGTTCCTGCTGGCCTCCGCGCCGAACGACCGCCAGGTCCGGGCGATCGTCGACGAGATCGAGGAGCGCCTGCTGAAGGAGCGCGGCGCCAAGCCCGTCCGCCGCGAGGGCGACCGCGAGTCCCGCTGGATCCTGCTCGACTACGTCGACATCGTCGTCCACGTCCAGCACAGCGAGGAGCGCGTTTTCTACGCCCTGGAGCGCCTGTGGAAGGACTGCCCCGAGCTGGAGCTGCCCGAGGAGGCCCGTGCCACCCGCGGCAAGGCCGAGGAGCACGCCAAGCTGCACGCGGACGAGGCCGGTGACGAGCCCGGCCAGGAGCGCTGATGAGCGCCACCGGTGAGGTGACCGACAGCACCGGCCGGGGCCGCCGCGTCATCCTGTGGCGGCACGGCCAGACCGCGTGGAACGTCGAACGCCGCTTCCAGGGCACCACGGACGTGGAGCTGACGGAGACCGGCATCGCCCAGGCCCGCAGGGCCGCCCGGCAGCTCGCCTCGCTGCGGCCGGACGCGATCATCGCCTCGGACCTCAGGCGCGCCTCGGACACCGCCGACGAGCTGGCCGCCCTGACCGGCCTCGACGTCGTCCGCGACGAGGCGCTGCGGGAGACCTACGCGGGCGCCTGGCAGGGCCTGACGCACGAGGAGATCATCGCCAGGTTCGGCGACGACTACGCCGCCTGGAAGCGCGGCGAGCCGGTCCGGCGCGGCGGTGGCGAGCTGGAGACCGAGGTCGCCGACCGGGCCGCCCCCGTCGTGCTGCGGCACGCGGAGAAGCTGCCCGAGGACGGCACCCTCGTGGTGGTCAGCCACGGCGGCACCATCCGTACGACGATCGGCCGGCTGCTCGGCCTGGAGTCGCACCACTGGGAGAGCCTCGGCGGGCTGACCAACTGCTGCTGGTCGGTGCTCGGCGAGGGTGCCTGCGGCTGGCGGCTGCTGGAGCACAACGCGGGCAGCCTGCCCGAGCCGGTGCTCGGCGACGACGACTGAGCCGTGCCGAAGCCCGCAGGTGAGGGCCTCGGGACCCGGATTTCACTTTCCGGCAGGTCACAGGCTAAAGTTCTTCTTGTTCGGCCCGCGGAGCGGGAAGAACGCGAGGGGCTATAGCTCAGTTGGTAGAGCGCCTGCATGGCATGCAGGAGGTCAGGAGTTCAATTCTCCTTAGCTCCACAGATCGACACTCCTGCCGAGTGTTCAGAGATCGGTGATGAAGATCCCGTCCCTTCGAGGGGCGGGATCTTCTGCTTCTCCCTGCTTGAGTCGTTCGCGTTCCATGGTCGTATACCTCTGTGAACGGTCTTCGCCGGGGGGCGACCGTGTCCGGACCGGTACTGAGGCGTCGCTGACCGTGCAGGCCCGGCCGTGGCAGAATCAGACGGCCGGAAGGGGGCTCGGCCCGACGGGAGGGAGTGGCGATGCCTGCGAGCATCCTTGGAGGTTCCGCGCACGTGGCCTGCGGCCACAGCTGGAGCTGAGCGATGGGTGCACACAGGCGGAAGTGCGACTGGTGCGGGAGCGGCACCCCGATCGTCCGCGACATGGAGCCGATCAACCCCGACTACCAGTACTGGTGCGAGGAATGCGCACGGGCGCTGATCATAAAAGGCGACCCCATCGAGACGTACCGCGAACTCGAGGGGGAGCCGATCTACGGCCGGCTGCTGGAGGAGCACTGCACGCTCAAGCGGTTCTACTCCTTCGTCACGGCATAACGGACATTCCGTCCGTGTGTGGATCGAGTGCGGGGCCGGGGTGGGAACCGATTTGGTGTTCCACCCCAGGGTCCGTGTAATGTTGGCTTCGCCGCCGGGGAAACCGGGCGGAAAACAGCACGGGGCTATAGCTCAGTTGGTAGAGCGCCTGCATGGCATGCAGGAGGTCAGGAGTTCAATTCTCCTTAGCTCCACAGAAAACGAAGGCGGATCGTCGTAAAGACGGTCCGCCTTCGTCGTGTTGGCAGTTTCCTGTCCGCCGGGCGGGCCGTCCGTTCTCGGGCGGCCCGCCCGGTCGCCTCAGCGGCCCAGTGCGCGCCGCCCCCGGCCCTGGGAGACCACCGGGAGGTTCCGCGCGGGCGCCTGGCCGCGGGTGTCCTCCTCGATGCGCAGGGCGAGCGCCGGGCAGCGCCGTACCGCGCGCAGCGCCTTCGCCTCCGCGTAGCGCGGGACCTGGGCCTGGGCGACTGTCGGGAAGCCGTCCGCGCCCAGCTCGAAAACCTCCGGGAGGATGTCCGCGCACAGCCCGTGGCCCCGGCACAGCGTCCAGTCGACGTAGATCTTCTGGCGGCTGCCGCCGGACTCCTCCGGCGCCGCGCCGCCCGTGATCCCGGCTGGGAGCTGACCGCCCTCGAACAGCGGCAGCACGCCCTCCACGGGGCGTCCGCAGCCGTTGCCCAGGACATGGGCGGCCAGATCGTCCGTGAACGCCTTGATGGTCGACTCCAGGAACATCGCCGAGCCGTCCGGGTGCGAACACGCCCCGCGCCGCTTCACGTTCTTGGCGACCTGCTTCAGCGCCTCCAGCGCGGCCGGCCCGCCGCCGTTGATGATGTCCTCCATGCCCCGCGCGGCGGCGGGCAGTCCGAGGTAGCACGGGCCGCACTGCCCGGCGCTCTCGTCGGCCAGCCACTGCGCCACCCGCAGCGACTCGCCCAGCGGGCACGTCTCCTGACTGATCGGCAGGATCGCGCCCGCGCCCAGCGCGCCGCCCACCGCGTCCAGCGAGTTGCGGGAGACGACCGCCTCGTTCACCGTCGCCGCGTCGATCCACTTGCCGTGGTAACCGCCGGTCAGCACGCCCTGCGGCACCGGCGGGGCGCCGGCCAGCTGGAGGATGTAGCGCAGCGGCACACCCGTGGGGGCCTCGATCACCATCGGGCGGGCGACCGCGCCGGACACCGTCAGCATCACCGTGCCCGGCTCGTCGTACAGACCGGTGTTGCCATAGCGCTCGGGGCCGATGCGGGCGGCGATGGCCAACTGGGCGAAGGTCTCCGCGTTGGAGAGCAGGGTGGGCACCCCGCCGACGCCGCTCTGCGAGGCGCTGATCTTGCGGCCGGGCGGGATCGCCGGGCCACCGTCCACCGAGCGGATCAGGGAGGCGGCGGCGCCGGTGACCATGCGCACCGGGTTGCGCTGCACCCAGGCGCGCAGGGCCGAGCGGCGCGAATTGCTGAGCCCCCGCTCGGCGAGGGCCGCCTCCATCGAGCGCTGGGTGGACTCGCGGGTCACGCCGATCACCAGCGTGCGCGCGCCCATCGCCTCGGCGCACAGCAGCGCGCCGTCCAGGATGAGGTGCGGGGCACGGTTGATCAGCACCGTGTCCTTGCGGCAGGCCGGCTCGTCCTCGCTGCCGTTGACGACGACGACGGGCCGTACGCCCTTCTTGATCGCCGACTCGGCGACCGAGCGGAGTTTCTTGTGGAAGGGGAAGCCCGCGCCGCCGCGCCCCTTGAGATGGATCTTCTCGGCGAGCTGCGCGAGCTGCTCACCGCCGAGCGGCTCGAGCGGCCCGTGCACCTTCAGATGCATGGGCAGGTCGAGCCGCTCCACAAGGTCGAAACCCGACGTGAGCTGGGGAAGTCCGACCACGCGGACCTCGGGGACGTCGGGAAGGGCCTCGTTCACCTATAGCCTCCGGAAGGCGTGTTCCAGGGCTCGCCCGAACCCGGCGCGTCGTATCCGGCGCCGGGGATCGCTTCAGAGGCGGGACCGCTGTTGAACGTTTCGGAGGAGTTGTACGTCCCGTAGCGGGCGTTCGTCTCACCGGTGTCGTACACATCACTTCCGCCGTATCCGGGGGTGCCCGGATTGCCATAGGCGGGGACGTTGTATCCGGTGTCCTGGAGCGGGTCGTAGGAGGAGGGCGGGGCCTCGCCGACCGGGGGCGGGGACGGTACCGGCCAGCTCGACGCGGGGCCGGTGGTGTTCATGCGGGGCATGGCCTCGGTGGGCTGCGCGTCCAGGGGGGTGTCCCGGCGTCCGCCCTGGCCGCCGTAGGACTGCTGGCCCGGCCCGTTCGCGGTGCGGTAGGCGGCGGCGAAGCCGGGGTCCGGCGCGGGGGCGGCCGGGGACTGGTACAGCGGGCCGGACGGGGTCTCGGGGGCGCGGCGGGGTTCGCGGCGGTTGTCGAAGCCCGGCTCGTTCCTGCGGCTCCGGCTCGCCTCCAGGCGGTCCAGGTCCAAGGAGTCGCCGCCGCCGAAGAGATCGACCAGGCGGTCGGCGACCCTGCGCTTGACCGGGCGCGGAGCGGCGCGCAGCGCCAGGCCGGCCATCACGCCGAGCAGGGAGAGGCCGTAGAGGATCACGAAGATCGGCTTGGCCTGGCGGCCCGCGTAGAGCCCGTGCACCAGGGCCGCGCACCACGCGGGGTAGGCGAGCATGTGCATCGCGCGCCAGCGGGCGGCCACGGGGGCCGGGGTGGCGAAGTTGCTGCGCAGGGCGCCGGTGACGCCGACGAAGACCATCAGCAGGCCGGCCAGGGAGCCCAGGCCGATCAGGCCGCCGCTGCCGGTGACGCCGAGGGAGAAGGGGATGAGGGCCGCGATCAGCTTGGTGTGGTCCAGCGCGATCTTGGTGGTGATGTGCAGCAGCAGGAACGCGATCGAGGCGACCGCCGTCGTCCGGTGCACCGCCTGGCCGATGATCCGCTGGCGGGTGTTGAGCAGCACCCGGTCCTGGGCGACCAGGCCCCAGATGACCGAACAGCTCAGCGAGACGAGGGACAGCACGCCCGCCCCGAAGTTCAGGAACTCTTGGAACTGACTGCCTCCCACCAGCACGATCACCGGTATGAGCAGCAGGACGACAGCGGACGCCACCCCATAGGCCGACCGGCCGGGCTTGGGGAGCGAGCTGTTACTACGACGAGCGTTCATGGGGGCAACTCCGAGCAGTTTCGGGAAGGCGGTCCCGCTGCCGAACTCTAGGTGGAGCCATACCGATCAGTACGAGGTTTGAGTTATTGCGTTGTTATCAAAGGACGAATCACCTGCGGCGTCGTCCCTTACTGACTGTTACGCGAAGTAATCCTTGACCCGGATTCAGATCTGGCGGCCGTACGGACATGTCTCACCTGCATACGCAAGCGCGTCGCGGCTTGCTCAAGGGCTGCGGTACCCTAGCGCCATGCGTGCTGTACGCCTTCTGCTTAGCGAGCCGCGCTGATCAGTACCGACCACCGGTCGCACCGGACGGTCGGCATCGGCGCGGCGTCCCCTCCTGTGTGAGGGGCTTTTTCGTTTCCGCGGGCAGAGACGATCGATGGAGCTTTGAGGATCATGAGCGAGACGAACCCCGCCGCTACCGCTGCCGCGTCGGCGGAGGCCGCGCCGCACCGCTACACGGCCGCCCTGGCGGCCGAGATCGAGGCACGCTGGCAGGACTTCTGGGACGTCGACGGCACCTACGCCGCGCCGAACCCCACCGGCGACCTGGCGGACGACGCCGAGCTGGCGGCGAAGCCCAAGAAGTTCATCATGGACATGTTCCCCTACCCCTCCGGCGCGGGCCTGCACGTCGGCCACCCGCTGGGGTACATCGCCACCGACGTCTACGCCCGCTTCCAGCGCATGACCGGGCACAACGTCCTGCACACCCTGGGCTTCGACGCCTTCGGCCTGCCCGCCGAGCAGTACGCGGTGCAGACCGGCACGCACCCCCGCGTGTCCACCGAGGCCAACATGGAGAACATGAAGGCCCAGCTCCGCCGGCTGGGCCTGGGCCACGACAAGCGCCGGTCGTTCGCCACGATCGACCCGGAGTACTACAAGTGGACCCAGTGGATCTTCGTCCAGATCTTCAACTCCTGGTACGACGACGAGGCGAACAAGGCCCGCCCGATCTCCGAGCTGGTCGCCCTCTTCGAGTCCGGTGAGCGCCCCGTACCGGGCCACACGCGCGCGTGGAGCGAGCTGACCGCCGCCGAGCGCGCCGACGTCCTGGGCGAGTTCCGGCTGGCCTACGCCTCCGACGCGCCGGTCAACTGGTGCCCCGGCCTGGGCACCGTGCTGGCCAACGAGGAGGTCACCGCCGACGGCCGCTCCGAGCGCGGCAACTACCCGGTCTTCAAGGCCAAGCTGCGCCAGTGGAACATGCGCATCACCGCCTACGCCGACCGCCTGCTGGAGGACCTGGACGGGCTGGACTGGCCCGAGGCCATCAAGCTCCAGCAGCGCAACTGGATCGGCCGCAGCGAGGGCGCCCGCGTCGACTTCCCCGTCGACGGCGAGCGCATCACCGTCTTCACCACCCGCCCCGACACCCTGTTCGGCGCGACCTACATGGTGCTGGCGCCGGAGCACCCGCTGGTGGAGAAGTTCACCCCCGAGGCGTGGCCCGAGGGCACCCACGAGGCGTGGACCGGCGGTCACGCCACCCCGGCCGAGGCCGTCGCCGCCTACCGCGCGCAGGCCGCCGCCAAGTCCGACGTGGAGCGCCAGGCCGAGGCCAAGGACAAGACCGGCGTCTTCACCGGTGTGTTCGCGGTCAACCCGGTCAACGGCGAGCAGGTCCCGGTCTTCATCGCCGACTACGTCCTGATGGGCTACGGCACCGGCGCCATCATGGCCGTCCCCGCCCACGACACGCGTGACTTCGCGTTCGCCCGCGCCTTCGAGCTGCCGATCCGCTGCGTGGTCGAGCCGACCGACGGCCGCGGCACCGACACCTCCACCTGGGACGACGCCTTCGCCTCCTACGACGCCAAGCTGGTCAACTCCGCCGGCGACTCCGTCACCCTGGACGGCCTGGCCGTCCCCGAGGCCAAGGCCCGCATCACCGAGTGGCTGTCCGAGGCCGGCATCGGCGAGGGCACCGTCAACTTCCGGCTGCGGGACTGGCTGTTCAGCCGCCAGCGCTACTGGGGCGAGCCCTTCCCGATCGTCTACGACGAGGACGGCATCGCCCACGCGCTGCCCGAGTCGATGCTCCCGCTGGAGCTGCCCGAGGTCGAGGACTACAGCCCGCGCACCTTCGAGCCCGACGACGCCGACACCCAGCCCGAGACCCCGCTCTCGCGCAACGACGAGTGGGTCCACGTCACCCTGGACCTGGGCGATGGCCCCAAGAAGTACCGCCGCGAGACCAACACCATGCCCAACTGGGCCGGTTCCTGCTGGTACGAGTTCCGCTACCTGGACCCGCACAACGACCGCGAGCTGGTCGATCCCGCCATCGAGCAGTACTGGATGGGCCCGCGCGAGGGCCTGCCGCACGGCGGTGTCGACCTGTACGTCGGCGGCGCCGAGCACGCCGTACTGCACCTGCTGTACGCCCGCTTCTGGTCCAAGGTCCTGTTCGACCTGGGACACGTCTCGTCCGCGGAGCCGTTCCACAAGCTGTTCAACCAGGGCATGATCCAGGCGTACGTCTACCGTGACAGCCGCGGCATCGCCGTCCCCGCCGCCGAGGTCGAGGAGCGCGACGGCGCCTTCTGGTACCAGGGCGAGAAGGTCTCCCGGCTGCTCGGCAAGATGGGCAAGTCCCTGAAGAACGCCGTCACCCCGGACGAGATCGCCGCCGAGTACGGCGCCGACACCCTGCGCCTGTACGAGATGGCGATGGGCCCGCTGGACGTCTCCCGCCCCTGGGACACCCGCGCGGTGGTCGGCCAGTTCCGGCTGCTCCAGCGGCTGTGGCGCAACATCGTCGATGAAAGCACCGGCGCCCTCACCGTCACCGACGCCGAGCCCGACGAGGACACCCTGCGCGCCCTCAACAAGGCGATCGACGGCGTGGGCCAGGACCTGGAGGGGCTGCGTTTCAACACGGCCATCGCCAAGGTCACCGAGCTGAACAACCACCTCACCAAGGCGTACGGCAGCGGCGGCGTCCTGCCCCGCACGGTCGCCGAGCCGCTGGTCCTGATGATCGCCCCGCTGGCCCCGCACATCGCCGAGGAGCTGTGGCGCAAGCTGGGCCACACCGACTCCGTCGTCCACCAGGACTTCCCGGTGGCGGACCCGCGCTACCTGGTCGACGACACCGTGACCTGCGTCGTGCAGATCAAGGGCAAGGTCAAGGCCCGCCTGGAGGTGCCGCCGAACATCTCCGACGAGGAGCTGGAGAAGGCCGCGCTGGGCGACGAGAAGGTCGTCGCCGCACTGGGCGGCGCGCCGATCCGCAAGGTGATCGTGCGGGCGCCCAAGCTGGTCAACATCGTCAGCGGCTGAGAGGTCGTGCCTCGCTGAGGGCCCGGTGCTTCGGGTGCCGGGGCGAGTGTCGGGGTGATCCCCTACGGGCAGGTTCCGGGTTCCGATGGAACCCGGGGCCTGCCCGCTGCGTTTACCGTGGAGAACGAGGCGGCGCAGAGCGAGGCGGCTCGCAGCCGCGCCTTGAGGAGGAACGCGTCATGGAAGCAGTGATCACCGTGTTCGCCGTGCTCTTCGTGCTGCTCGTCGTCCTCGGTACCTACGCCACGGTGAAGGCGGTCGGCGCCGCCAAGCGCAGCGTGGACCGCACCATCGCCCAGGGCCGCCGTACGGTCGAGGACCACTCCCTGCGCGCCAAGTCGCTCACCCGCCCCGGCCCCGCCGGGGAGATCGCCCAGCTCCGGCTCACCCTGCGCACCTCCATGCGCGCCACCCAGGACGCGCTGCACGCGGGCCCGGCCGAGGACGCCTCGCTGAAGGAGTCCCTCGGCCTCTTCGAGCGCCTCAGCGTGCACGGCCGCGAGCTGGACGTCGTACTCAAGCACCTGGAGTCCGAGCCCGACCGCGCCACGCTCACCGCCCGCCTGCCGGAGCTGCGCACCCGCACCGAGCGCATCACCGCCTCCGCCGACTCCCTGCGCTGGGCCGCCCGCGACCGCGCGAGCCGCTTCGCCGAGGACGACCTCGACGCCCTCAGCTCCCAGATCGACATCGAGGCGGGCGCCCTGCGGCACTGGACCAACGCCTCGGCGCAGACCACCGCCCCCTGGCCCGAGGCCCCGGCCACCGACGAAGCGGCCACCCGCCGCCAGACCTGGCCCCACGAACCGGAAGCCCAGGCCATCACCCCGCCCGCCGCCAGGCCCGCCTACCCCTGGCAGAAGAAGCCGCGCCCGGAGAGCACCGCCTGACCCTCAGGTGCCCTCCTCCGGGGCTGGACTGCCGTGCCGGAGCCACGGCAGGTAACCTCCAGCTCATGTCCCGCCATGTCGCTATCGTCACCGATTCAACGGCCTACTTGCCGCCGGGGCTGATGGAGCGCCACGGCATCACCTCGGTGCCGCTGACCCTGGTCCTCGGCGACCAGGCGCTCGAAGAGGGCACCGAGATCTCCACCCGCTCCCTGGCCCAGGCCCTCCAGAAACGGCGCCCGGTCACCACCTCCCGCCCCAGCCCCGAGGAGTTCGCCCGCACCTACCGCGAGGTCGCGGACACGGGCGCGGACGGCATCGTCTCCCTGCACCTGTCCGCCGAGCTGTCCGGCACCTACGACGCGGCCGTACTGGCCGCCCGCGAGGCACCGGTGCCGGTCCGGGTCGTCGACACCGGCATGGTCGCCATGGCGCTCGGCTTCTGCGCCCTGTCCGCCGCCGAGGCCGCGGAGGGCGACGGCACGGTCGACGAAGCGGTGACGGCCGCCGAGAAGCGCGCCGCGGGCACCTCCGCCCACTTCTACGTCGACACCCTCGACTATCTCCGCCGGGGCGGCCGCATCGGCACCGCCCAGGCCCTCCTCGGTTCCGCCCTCGCCGTGAAGCCGCTGCTCCGGCTGGAGAACGGGCGGATCGAGCTGCTGGAGAAGGTGCGTACCGCCTCGAAGGCGATCGCCCGGCTGGAGGAGATCGTGGTGGAGCGGGCCGGGGGTGCGGAGGTGGACATCGCCGTCCATCATCTGTCCGCGCCGGAGCGGGCCGCGGTGTTGGCGGACCGGTTGCGTGAACGGGTGGGCAGGCTGGCGGAGTTGCACGTCAGCGAGGTGGGGGCGGTGATCGGGGCGCATACGGGGCCTGGGTTGCTGGGGGTCGTGGTCTCGCCTCGGTGAGGAGTGCCGGCGGTCCTTGGGCGTTCGGTTGGGGCGGGCGCGGCTCGTGTGGGTGACGGAGTTGTCCACAACCGGGGGCTTCTCCACCGGAATTGACCAAGATCCACTTTTTGGGGCGGGGTGTCCGATCCTCGGGTCATGACACTTCGATCACTGACCCGTGCAGCCACTCCGACCAGCGGTCCCGGCAGGGGGCCCACCTCCGACAGCCGTGTGCGGCATCGGCGTCCGCCCGAACGGGGGCGGGGGCGGGCGCGGCATCGGGCGCCGGTGCCGGGGGAGGAGGTGCGGCGGCGGGCCGGGCAGTTGTTCGGCGAGGCTCCGGGGGAGTCGGGGAGTGGGCCGCCGGGGAGCTTGGACGCCGGGGCCCAGGGTGCCGATTCCGGCTGGCGTGAACGGGCCGGGCTCGCGCTGCGGGACCGGGTGCCGATGTGGGTGCAGGCGCGGTGCGGGGTGGAGCGGCGGGGGGTGCTGGCGCTCGGGGTGGTGCTGGCGCTGGCCGCTGTGCTTGCCGGTCAGCATTTCTGGGCGGGGCGTACGGAGAGCGTGAGTGCGCCGCAGGTGGTGCGTGAGGCTCCGGTGCGGGTGAAGGGGGCGGAGGGGTCGGGGGGTGTTTCCGCGTCCGCTTCGCCGGGTGGACAGATCGTGGTGGACGTCAGCGGAAAGGTTCGTGATCCGGGGATTCGGCGGCTGCCGTCGGGGTCGCGGGTGGCCGACGCGCTGAAGGCTGCCGGGGGAGTGCGGCCGGGGGTGCGGGAGGAGGGGCTGAACCGGGCTCGTTTCCTTGTGGACGGGGAGCAGATCGTGGTGGGGGCGTCGGGTGCTCCGCCTCCGGTAGGGGTGGGTGCGGCGCCGGCCGGCGGGGCTTCCTCGGCTCCGGTCTCGCTCGGTACGGCGACGGTGGAGCAGCTCGACACGCTGCCCGGTGTGGGACCGGTGCTGGCTCAGCGCATCATCGACTACCGCACCCAGCACGGCGGTTTCCGCTCGGTGGACGAGCTGCGCCAGGTGGACGGCATCGGTGACCGGCGGTTCTCGGATCTCCGGGCTCGGGTGGGGCCGTGAGGGCTGAGTCCGACTCCGACCCCGGCTGGAAGGGCGACTCCCATCCCCGGCAGGAGGGCCCGGTCGATCTGCGGCTCGCAGGTCCCGCGCTCGCCGCGTGGGCGACGGCGGCGCTGGTCCTGGATGTTCCGCCGGCGTGGAGCCTGGGGGTGGCGGGCGCTTGCCTCGTCGTCGGGGTCGCGCTGCTCCGGGTGGGGCCCGGCCGGTACCGGGCTCCGGGCGCGGCGGTACTGCTCTGTGTCGTCGCGTCCGCCGTCTCGGCGGGGCTGCACGGGGCGGATGTGCGGCGCGGACCGGTGCCGGAGGTGGCGCGGAGGTTCGGCACGGTGGCGGTCGAGGTGGAGCTGACCGGGGACCCGTGGCTGAGCAAGCCCCGGGTGCGGGGGGATCACGCGGCGCCGGTGGGGGTGTTGGCGCGGGGTGAGGTGCGGAGGGTGGGGGAGGAGGGGGTGGGGGGAGGGGAGGGGGCCCTCACCCGAAGCCCCGTACTTCTCGTCGTGGACGCCGACGTGCCTGCGCCCGGAGCCCACGGCGGCGGACCCGAGGCACGGGCGGGCTGGCTCCGGCTGCTCCCCTCCACCCGACTCCACCTGACCGGCAGACTCGCACCCCCCACGACGGCCGGTGACCGTACCGCTGCCGTCCTGCGCGTACGAAGCTGGCCGCCACCGGAGATCGCATCGGGGCCGACCGCCCCGCAACGCCTGGCGGGCCGGCTCCGAGCCGGGCTGCGCGAGGCGACCGAGGAACTCCCCCCGGACGCGCGGGCGTTGCTGCCGGGCCTGGTGGTCGGAGACACCTCACGTATCACCCCCGAGCTGGACGACGCCTTCAAGGCGACCGACCTCGCGCACACCCTGGCCGTCTCGGGAAGCAACCTCACGATCCTGCTGGCCCTGCTCATCGGCCCACCAGGCATGGCCGGCCTCGCCGAACGCCGGGGCATCGCGCCCTTTCTGGGCCTGTCCCTGCGCACCACCGCCCTGATCGCGGGCGCGCTGACCCTGGCGTTCGTGATCGTGTGCCGCCCCGACCCCAGCGTGCTGCGGGCGGCGGCCTGCGGTTCCGTCGCCCTGCTGGCCCTGGCGACCGGTCGCCGCAGATCGCTCGTACCGGCACTGGCCACGGCCGTACTCCTGCTCGTCCTGTACGACCCCTGGCTGAGCCGGAGTTACGGCTTCGTCCTCTCGGTGCTGGCGACCGGTGCGCTGCTCCTGCTGGCGCCGCGCTGGAGCGAGGCCCTGCTGCGGCGCGGGGTGCCCGCCCGGCTCGCGGAGGGGCTGGCGGCGGCCGCGGCGGCGCAGGCCGCGTGTGCGCCGGTCGTGGCGGTGCTGTCGGCGCGGGTGAGCCTGGTGGCGGTGCCGTGCAACCTGCTGGTGGAGCTGGCCGTGGCCCCCGCGACCGTGCTCGGGTTCGCGGCGCTGGCGGCGGCACCGGTGGCGATGCCGTTGGCCAAGGTGCTGGCGTGGTGCGCGGGTTGGCCCGCCGGATGGATCGCCACCGTGGCCCGTACCGGCGCGGCCCAGCCCGGCGCGGGGGTGGACTGGCCGGGAAGCTGGCCGGGGGCGCTGCTGCTGGCCGCCGTCACCGTGGTCCTCGTCCTCCTCGGGCGGCGTCTGATCCGGCACCCCTGGTGGTGCGGGGCGCTCGTCCTGCTCCTGCTGCTGGTGGTCGTACGCCCCGCCCCGCTGACCCGCGCGGTCACCGGCTGGCCCCCGCCCGACTGGCGGTTCGCCATGTGCGACGTCGGCCAGGGCGATGCCACCGTACTGTCCGCCGGACCCGGCGCCGCTGTCGTCGTGGACGCGGGACCCGACCCGGCGCCGGTCGACCGCTGCCTGCGCGAGCTGGGCGTCACCCGCATCCCCCTCGTCGTCCTCACCCACTTCCACGCCGACCACGTAGGAGGGCTCTCCGGAGTACTGAGGGGCCGGTCGGTAGCCGCGATCGAGACCACGGGCTTCGCCGAACCCGCCGACCAGGCCGAGTCCGTACGCCGGGAGGCCGCCGCCCGCCACATCCCCCTCACCACGGCCGGGGCAGGCGAGGAACGCCGAGCGGGCCCTCTCACCTGGCGCGTCCTGTGGCCACGGGCCGATGAACCGGTGCCCCCCGACGGCCCGAACGACGCCAGCATCATCCTCCTCGCCCACACCGCCGGCCTCCGCCTGCTCCTCCTCGGCGACCTCGAACCCCCAGCCCAGCGGGAGCTGCTCCGCACACCGCAGGCAGCCGACCTGGCCCACGTGGACGTACTGAAGGTCGCCCACCACGGCTCGGCCTACCAGGACCCCGACCTCCTCCGCCTCGCCGCCCCCCGAGTAGCCCTCATCTCCTGCGGCACCGACAACCCGTACGGCCACCCGGCCCCTTCCACCGTGGCCGCCCTCCGCGCCGCCGGAGCCACGGTGCTGCGCACGGACCGGGACGGCGCGCTCGCCCTGACCGGGACGGGTGGACCACACGGCGGGATGAAGGTGATGCGGGACTGAGCGCCGCACCGCCCACCACACTGAACACATGAAACCCAGCCAGGTCGACGCCTACCTCCAGCGCCTAGGCGCGGATCACCCCCCGAGCCCCACCACCGACGCCCTGCGGGACCTGCACCTGCGCCACCTCCAGACGGTGCCCTTCGAGAACCTGTCGATCCACCTGGGCGAGCCGGTCGTCCTGGAGGAGGCAGCCCTGCTGGAGAAGGTGGTCGGAGCCCGCCGGGGCGGCTTCTGCTACGAACTCAACGGCGCCTTCGGCCTGTTGCTCACCTCCCTCGGCTACGAGGTCCAACTCCTCGCAGGCCGGGTCCACGGAGAGGAGGGGCGGCTCGGTATCCCGTACGACCATCTCGCCCTGCGGGTACGGACGGTGGAGGGCGACGACCTCATCGCCGATGTGGGTTTCGGGGCGCACAGCCACTGCCCGTTGGCCTTCGCCGAGCGCGGGGACCAGGCGGACCCCGGTGGGACGTTCCGGGTGGTGGAGGCGGGCGGCGGGGACCTGGACGTGCTGCGGGACGGCAAGCCGCAGTACCGGCTGGAGACGCGGCCCCGGAGGCTCCCGGACTTCCGCGGGGGAGCGTGGTGGCACTCGACCTCGCCGGAGTCGCACTTCACCCGGTCCCTGGTGTGCTCGCGGATCACGGCGGACGGCGGGCGGATCACGCTCAGTGGACGGACGTTGACGACCACGGACGCCGAGGGGCGGAAGGAGGCGCGTGAGCTGGGCTCGGACGAGGAGGTGCTCGCGGTGTACCGGGACGGGTTCGGGATCGGGCTGATTGCGGTGCCCACGGTGCGGAGCGCGAGCCTGGGCGGCCAATTCGGGTGACTTCCGGCGCATGGGCCGCCGGCCTCTGGCATCGCGGCGATCGGGCCGAGCCTCCGGGTCGACCTGGACGTGCAGATCGTGCCGAGGGGCTGAGAGCCGGCGACAGCCGCCCCGCGTCCCGGCCTCCTCGCCGTGCCGGACAATGGCCCCGTGAGTGATGTGAGACATGTGCTGGTGCTCCCCGACCGTGACGCCGCCGAGGAGGCGGCCGAGGCGCTCGGGGCGCGGTTCGGAGTCGACGAGGAGCCCCGGCTCGTGCGGGACGCGCTGGCCGGCGAGGACGACGCGGAGGACGCCCAGTGGCTGCTGGTCCTGCGCGACGAGGCTGCCCGGCTGGACCCCGCCGAGCTGGACGCCTTCGCCGCCGAGTGGGAGGGCTGGCGCGAGGAGCCGTGAGCCCGCGCGCCCTGCCCCTCCGTCCACTCCCGCCCTACGCGCCCTCCACGCCCCTGACCTCCGTCTCGGGGTCCGCTCAGGGAACGGCCAGGGTGCGCGGCCCGCTTGGTTGTCGGTGCCGCGTGGGATGCTGTCAGTGATGGCAAGAAAGACTGCGAATGACGACCCTCTCGCCCCGGTGACCCTTGCCGTGGGCCAGGAGGACCTCCTGCTCGACCGTGCCGTGCGGGAGGTGGTGGCCGCCGCTCGGGCCGCCGACGCCGACACGGACGTACGCGACCTCACCCCGGACCAGTTGCAGCCCGGCACCCTCGCCGAGCTGACCAGTCCCTCGCTCTTCGCCGAGCGCAAAGTCGTGGTCGTACGCAATGCCCAGGATCTCTCTGCCGACACGGTCAAGGACGTCAAGGCGTACCTCGGTTCGCCCGCCGAGGAGATCACGCTCGTCCTGCTGCACGCGGGTGGTGCGAAGGGCAAGGGCCTGCTGGACGCGGCCCGCAAGGCGGGCGCCCGCGAGGTCGCCTGCCCGAAGATGACCAAGCCGGCCGACCGGCTGGCGTTCGTGAGAGGGGAGTTCCGGGAGTTCGGGCGGTCCGCGACGCCCGAGGCGTGCCAGACGCTGGTCGACGCGATCGGCAGCGACCTGCGCGAACTGGCCTCCGCGGCGGCCCAGCTCGTGGCCGACGTCGAGGGCACGATCGACGAGGCCGTGGTCGGCCGTTACTACACCGGCCGCGCCGAGGCATCGAGCTTCACCGTCGCCGACCGGGCGGTGGAGGGGCGTACGGCGGAGGCGCTGGAGGCGCTGCGCTGGTCGCTGTCGACCGGGGTGGCACCGGTGCTGATCACCAGTGCGCTGGCCCAGGGCGTGCGGGCCATCGGCAAGCTGTCCTCGGCGCGCGGGGGCCGGCCGGCCGACCTCGCCCGTGAGCTGGGCATGCCGCCGTGGAAGATCGACCGGGTCCGGCAGCAGATGCGGGGCTGGACGCCGGACGGGGTGTCCGTGGCGCTGCGCGCGGTCGCGGAGGCCGACGCGGGTGTGAAGGGCGGCAGCGACGACCCCGAGTACGCGCTGGAGAAGGCGGTCGTCACCATCGCCAGGGCGGCGCGCTCCCGAGGGCGGGCGTAGCGGCAACGCGGCGCGGGCCCGAGCCGCACACCTGGGCCCGCGCCAACCCCCTCACCCACACCCCTGCCCGGGGCTCAGACATGCCGAAGGCCCCGGCGCCTCCCTGGAAGGGGAGGGAACCGGGGCCTTGGGACCAAGCTGCTGAAGCCACACCCGCGTGGCGAACGCAGGCCGCGTGTGGCTTCGGGATGCCGGACGGGAGCGGATAGAGAGGGCCCGCTCTGAGTCCCTCCGGCGGTCAGATCAGAAGGAGGTTCAGCCCTTGAGGTCCGCGACCTTGGCCGAGAGCGCCGACTTCTTGTTGGCGGCCTGGTTCTTGTGGATGACGCCCTTCGAGACGGCCTTGTCGAGCTGACGCGCGGCAGCGCGCTGGTACTCGGTGGCCTTCTCGACGTCACCCGCGGCAGCGGCCTCGCGGGCCTTGCGGATCGCGGTCTTCAGGGAGGACTTGACGGCCTTGTTGCGCAGCCGAGCCTTCTCGTTGGTCTTGATCCGCTTGATCTGGGACTTGATGTTCGCCACGAAAGAAGCCTTTACAGGTTCAGGCACGGGCCCGTTGGAGGTCCCGTACCGGTGATCCAGAAATTTATCGTCGCGCCTCGCGCTGAGAGGGCATGAGGCACAGCGCTCTACAGTACCAGCGGCCCCGACGGCGGCCCAAAACGCTCCCCGGTCGCTCCCCGTGGGACCATGGAAGCTACGTATAGATCCGACCCGAGGCATAAGGCGCCTCAAGAGACAGGACCCTGCGTGCCCGCGACCCCTAACAATGTGCCCGAGCCGAGCCGTACCGCCCCGGCTCTGATCCGCAACTTCTGCATCATCGCGCACATCGACCACGGCAAGTCCACGCTCGCCGACCGGATGCTCCAGCTCACCGGTGTGGTCGAGCAGCGGCAGATGCGTGCTCAGTACCTCGACCGCATGGACATCGAGCGCGAGCGCGGCATCACGATCAAGTCCCAGGCGGTGCGTCTGCCCTGGGCCCCGACCGAGGGCCCCGACCTGGGCACGACGCACATCCTCAACATGATCGACACGCCGGGCCACGTCGACTTCACCTATGAGGTCTCGCGTTCGCTGGCCGCCTGCGAGGGGACCGTTCTCCTCGTCGACGCCGCTCAGGGCATCGAGGCGCAGACCCTCGCCAACCTGTACCTGGCGATGGAGAACGACCTCAAGATCATCCCGGTGCTCAACAAGATCGACCTGCCGGCCGCGCAGCCGGAGAAGTTCGCCGAGGAGCTGGCGAACCTGGTCGGCTGCGACCCCGACGACGTGCTGAAGGTCTCGGCGAAGACCGGCCTCGGCGTCGACGCGCTGCTGAACAAGGTCGTCAAGGAGATCCCGGCCCCGGTCGGCGACGCGGACGCCCCCGCCCGCGCGATGATCTTCGACTCGGTCTACGACTCCTACCGCGGTGTCGTGACGTACGTCCGTGTCATCGACGGCCAGCTCAACAAGCGTGAGCGCATCCGGATGATGTCCACCGGCGCCACCCACGAGCTGCTGGAGATCGGCGTCAGCTCGCCGGAGATGCGCCCGGCCGACGGTATCGGCGTCGGCGAGGTGGGCTATCTGATCACCGGTGTGAAGGACGTCCGCCAGTCCAAGGTCGGTGACACCGTCACCAGCCAGGCCAAGGGCGCCACCGAGGCGCTCGGTGGCTACAAGGACCCCAAGCCGATGGTCTTCTCGGGCCTGTATCCGCTGGACGGCTCCGACTACCCCGAGCTGCGCGAGGCGCTGGACAAGCTCCAGCTCAACGACGCCGCCCTGGTCTACGAGCCGGAGACCTCCGCCGCCCTCGGGTTCGGTTTCCGCGTCGGCTTCCTCGGCCTGCTGCACCTGGACGTGATCCGGGAGCGGTTGGAGCGCGAGTTCGGCCTCGACCTCATCGCCACCGCGCCCAACGTGGTCTACCGCGTGGTCATGGAGGACGGCACCGAGCACACGGTGACCAACCCGAGCGAGTTCCCCGAGGGCAAGATCAGCGACGTGTACGAGCCGGTCGTGCGCGCCACGATCCTCGCGCCGTCCGAGTTCATCGGCTCGATCATGGAGCTGTGCCAGACCCGGCGCGGCACCCTGCTCGGCATGGACTACCTCTCCGAGGACCGGGTCGAGATCCGTTACACGCTGCCGCTCGCGGAGATCGTCTTCGACTTCTTCGACCAGCTCAAGTCCAAGACCCGCGGCTACGCCTCGCTGGACTACGAGCCCACGGGCGAGCAGAGCAGCTCCCTGGTCAAGGTCGACATCCTGCTGCACGGCGACAAGGTGGACGCCTTCTCGGCGGTCACCCACAAGGACCAGGCGTACGCCTACGGTGTCCGGCTCGTCGCCAAGCTGCGCGAGCTGATCCCGCGGCAGGCGTTCGAGGTGCCGATCCAGGCCGCCATCGGTTCGCGGGTCATCGCCCGTGAGACCATCCGCGCCATCCGCAAGGACGTCCTCGCCAAGTGCTACGGCGGTGACATCTCCCGTAAGCGGAAGCTGCTGGAGAAGCAGAAGGAGGGCAAGAAGCGGATGAAGATGGTGGGTTCCGTGGAGGTTCCCCAGGAGGCGTTCATCGCGGTGCTCTCCAGTGACGACGGCGCCGGAAGCTCGGGCAAGGGCAAGAAGTAGCCCGCAGCCGCGCCGAGTTGTCGGAGCGAAACGGGCGAAGTGGGGCCCGTCGTACACACGTACGGCGGGCCCTCGCTCGTACCGGGGGCCGTCCGGGGGTGGATCTCGATGGGGTTCCGGTGCGAAGTGACAGGCCGTGGCCTCTTACGCGGTGGCCGGTCGCCCCTTACCCTGATCCCTGCTCGCTAGTTACTCGCGGGTTAAACAACAGCTTCGAACCAGCGTGAGTCCACCCAGCCGCACCGAGTCAGCCGCACCGTCGCGGGCCCCGGAGGATGTCGTGAGCGACACACAGACCCTGATCGAGAACCGTCCGCCGTCCGTGGCAGCCCTCTTCCTGGAGCGCGTGGCGGCCACACCGGACGCCGAGGCGTACCGGTACCCGGTACCGGCGGCCTCCGGCGAGGGCCCCGACGAGTGGCGGTCGCTGACCTGGGGCCAGGCGGCGGAGCGGGTGTACGCGATCGCGGCCGGCCTGATCGAGCTGGGGATCGCCTCCGAGCAGCGGGTGGCGCTCGCCTCGTCGACCCGGGTCGAGTGGATTCTGGCCGACCTCGGCATCATGTGCGCGGGCGGTGCCACCACCACCGTCTATCCCCAGACCAACGCCGACGAGTCGTCGTTCATCCTGTCCGACTCCGAGAGCCGGGTGCTGATCGCGGAGGACGCCGCCCAGGTCGCCAAGGCGCTGGAGCGGCGCGCGGAGCTGCCCGCGCTGACCAAGGTCGTCGTGATCGACCCGGAGGGCGCCGAGACGGGTGACTGGGTGATCACCCTCGCCGAGCTGGAGAAGCGCGGCACCGCCTACCTGGAGCAGCACCCCGAGCTGATCAAGGAGCGGGTCGGCGCGATCACCCGCGACCAGCTCGCCACCCTCATCTACACCTCCGGCACCACCGGCCGCCCCAAGGGCGTGCGGCTGCCGCACGACAACTGGGCCTACATGGCGCGGGCCATCGGGTCGACCGACCTGGTCTCCGCCGACGACGTGCAGTACCTCTGGCTGCCGCTCGCCCACGTCTTCGGCAAGGTGCTCACCTCCGGCCAGATCGAGGTCGGCCACGTCACCGCTGTCGACGGCCGCGTGGACAAGATCATCGAGAACCTGCCCGTGGTCCGGCCGACCTACATGGCCGCCGTGCCGCGCATCTTCGAGAAGGTCTACAACGGCGTCGCCGCCAAGGCCCGCGAGGGCGGCGCGGCCAAGTACAAGATCTTCCAGTGGGCCGCCGAGGTCGCCCGCGAGTACGCCAAGGCGTCCCAGGACAGCTTCCGCCGCACCGGCACCGCCTCCGTGCCGTTCGCGCTGGCCGCCAAGCACAAGGCCGCCGACGCCCTGGTCTACGGCAAGCTGCGCGAGGCGTTCGGCGGCAGACTGCGCGCCTGCGTCTCCGGCGCCTCCGCCCTCGCCCCCGAGATCGGCTACTTCTTCGCGGGCGCCGGCATCCACATCCTGGAGGGGTACGGCCTCACCGAGACCTCGGCCGCCTCCTTCGTGAACCCCGGCGAGGCGTACCGCACCGGCACGGTCGGCAAGCCGCTGCCCGGCTGCGAGGTGCGCATCGCGGACGACGGCGAGATCCTGCTGCGCGGCCCCGGCGTCATGGAGGGCTACCACCAGCAGCCCGAGAAGACCGCCGAGGTGCTGGAGTCCGACGGCTGGTTCCACACCGGCGACATCGGCGAGCTGTCCGCCGACGGCTATCTGCGCATCACCGACCGCAAGAAGGACCTCATCAAGACCTCGGGCGGCAAGTACGTGGCGCCCGCGGAGGTCGAGGGCCAGTTCAAGGCGGTCTGCCCCTACGTCTCCAACATCCTGGTGCACGGCGCCGACCGGAACTACTGCACCGCCCTCATCGCGCTCGACGAGGCCGCGATCCTCCAGTGGGCCGCCGAGAACGGACTCGAGGGCAAGTCGTACGCCGAGGTGGTGGCCGCGCCGCAGACCGTCGAACTGGTCGACGGCTTCGTGAAGCAGCTCAACGAGGGGCTGCAGCGCTGGCAGACCATCAAGAAGTTCCGGCTGCTGCCGCGCGACCTCGACGTGGAGCACGGCGAGATCACGCCCAGCCTGAAGCTGAAGCGGCCCGTGGTCGAGCGGGAGTACAAGGGCCTGATCGACGAGATGTACAACGGGGCCCGCGAGGCGTGAGGAGCACCCACCGGGGTGGTTTTTCGGCCGCCCCGACGGGTCTCTTTCGGCCATGACCGGAATTGACCGCCTTCTGGCCGGGCGGTAACACAGTTCGCCGTCACGAGCGTTCACTTCGGTGACTCGGTGCTTATGCGTCCCGCCTGTCTGTCACGCTGGCCGCATGGACATGGCGGCCATACCCGCGCAGCGGGCGGGCGGCGCCGGGGCGGACGAGGCGCCGGCGCCCTCCGGCACGCGCCCGCTCGCCGAGGGCCGGGCCACCCTCCCCGGCAGCCCCGCCGCCCCCGGCTCGGTCCGCGCCCTGGTCCGCGCCGCCTTCACCGACTGGGCCGGCCTCGGCCTCACCGGCCCCGACGGCGCCGCCCGGCTCGGCGAGGACGCCACCGCCGTCGTCAGCGAACTCGTCACCAACGCCGTCGTCCACGCCGGCACCGAGGTCGAGGTCGACTGGCGGCTGGAGGAGAGCGGCGCCTTCGTCGTGGAGGTCCACGACCAGCACCCCGCCCGCGCCCCGCGCGACCCCGCCGACGAGGCCCCGTACGACACCCCCGAGCACGGGCGCGGGCTGCGCCTGGTCGCCACGCTCGCCGAGTCCTGGGGCGTCACCTACCGCACCGGCCGCAAGACCGTCTGGGCCCGTCTGCCGCCCGGCGGCGCCCAGGAGCCCGACGGTCCCGCGCCCGCCCCCGCCCTGGTCGCCGCCGAGGCCCTCGCCCCGCAGCCGCAGCGCGCCGCGGGCGACCGGGACTGGCTCGGCCGGGGTGCGCTCACCTTCCTCGCCGAAGCCTCCGACCTGCTCGCCGGACAGCTCGACGAGAACCTCGTCGCCGCCCTCACCGGCCAGTTGATCGTGCCCCGGCTCGCGGACTGGTGCGCCATCTGGCTGGAGGACGAGGCGACCGTACGCAGCGGCGGCGACGGCCCCGCCCGGGTCTGGCACACCAGCGAGGCCCGCATCGAGGACCTCCAGCGGGCCCTGGAGAAGGAACCCCCGCGCTCCCCCCACACCGTGCCCTCCGGCCCCGAGTCCTACCCCTGGCCCGGCACCGCGCTCGGCCCCGAGGGCGCCCACGGCACCGCCCTCGCCTACCGCCTGGTCGCCGGCGGCCGCCCGCTCGGCACCCTCCTCATCGGCCGCTGCGGACTGCTCGGCTTCCCCGACGAGGTCACCGGCCTGGTCGAGGACCTCGGTCGCCGGGTCGCCCTCGCCATCGGGGCCGCCCGCCAGTACGCCCGCCAGGCCACCATCAGCGCCGTCCTCCAGCGCGGCCTGCTGCCCGGCGCGGTCGCCGAGATCCCCGGCATGACCAGCGCCCTCGTGTACGAGCCCCGCGACCAGGGCGGCCCCAGCGGCGACTTCTACGACCTCTTCCCGGCCGGACACGGCCGCTGGTGCTTCGCCGTCGGCGACGTGCAGGGCAAGGGCCCCGAGGCCGCCGTCGTCATCGGGCTCGCCCGCCCCTGGCTCCGGCTGCTCGCCCGCGAGGGGTACGGCGTCGCGGACGTCCTCGACCGCCTCAACCAGCTCCTCCTGGACGACGCCACCGAGGCCGCCGACGCCGCCGCCCGCGCCCTGATCGCCGCCGGAGGCGGACCCTTCGCCCCCGGCGACGGCCCGCAGACCCGGTTCCTGTCCCTGCTCTACGGCGAGCTGACCCCCGTCGACGGCGGCGTCCGCTGCACCCTCGCCTCCGCCGGACACCCGCTGCCCCTGGTGCTGCGCCCCGACGGCCGGGTCAGCACCGCAGCCCGCCCGCAGACCCTGCTCGGCGTCGTCGAGGACGAGACCTACACCAGCGAGACCATCGAGCTGCGCCCCGGCGACAGCCTGCTGTGCGTCACCGACGGGGTGACCGAGCGCCGGTCCGGCACCGACCAGTTCGACGACGGGGACGGGCTCGCCCGGGCCCTCTCCGGCTGTACGGGCCTGAGCGCCGAGCACATCGCGGACCGCATCCGCGCCCTCGTGCACGGCTTCGGTGAGGACGCACCCGAGGATGATCTCGCCCTGCTGGTGCTCCAGGCGCAGTGAACGGGGCCGGCGCGCGGTGCGGGACAATGGAGGACATGCCTTCCGCACTCCCCGACGGCGAGTCCGTCCCCGACGACGGCGCGCTGCCCGCCGCCGCGCTAGCCGGCGCCGCCGAGCGGCCCCTCGGGTTCTATCTGCACGTCCCGTACTGCGCGACCCGCTGCGGCTACTGCGACTTCAACACCTACACCGCCACCGAGCTGCGCGGCACGGGCGGTGTCCTCGCCTCGCGGGACAACTACGCGGACACCGTCGTGGAGGAGATCCGGCTCGCCCGCAAGGTGCTCGGCGACGACCCCCGCGAGGTCCGTACGGTCTTCGTCGGCGGCGGTACGCCCACCCTGCTGGCCGCCGCGGACCTGGTGCGGATGCTGGGCGCGATCCGGGACGAGTTCGGCCTCGCACCCGACGCCGAGATCACCACCGAGGCCAACCCGGACTCCGTCGACCCGGCCTACCTGGCCACCCTGCGCGAGGGGGGCTTCAACCGGCTCTCCTTCGGCATGCAGAGCGCCAAGCCGCACGTCCTTCAGATCCTCGACCGCACCCACACCCCCGGCCGCCCCGAGGCATGCGTGGCCGAAGCCCGCGCGGCCGGGTTCGAGCACGTCAACCTCGACCTGATCTACGGCACCCCCGGCGAGTCCGACGACGACTGGCGCGCCTCCCTGGAGGCGGCGCTCGGCGCGGGCCCCGACCACATCAGCGCCTACGCCCTGATCGTCGAGGAGGGCACCCAGCTCGCCCGGCGCATCCGGCGCGGCGAGGTCCCGATGACCGACGACGACGTGCACGCCGACCGGTACCTCATCGCCGAGGAGATGCTCACCGCGGCGGGCCTGCACTGGTACGAGGTCTCCAACTGGGCCACCTCCGAGGCGGCCCGCTGCCTGCACAACGAGCTGTACTGGCGCGGCGCCGACTGGTGGGGCGCGGGCCCCGGCGCCCACAGTCACGTCGGTGGAGTGCGCTGGTGGAACGTCAAGCACCCCGGCGCCTACGCCGCCGCCCTCGCCGCGGGCCGCACCCCCGGCGCGGGCCGCGAACTCCTCTCCGAGGAGGACCGCCGAGTCGAACGCATCCTCCTGGAACTCCGCCTGCGCGACGGCGTCCCGCTGTCCCTCCTGAAGCCGGCCGGCCTGACAGCCGCCGCCCGCGCCCTGACCGACGGCCTCCTGAACCCCGCCCCCTACGCCGAGGGCCGCGCCACCCTCACCCTGCGCGGACGCCTGCTGGCGGACGCGGTGGTGCGGGATCTGGTGGACTGAACCGGGCCATTACGCCTCGGCTGTGACGAAGTCGATCAGCTCCTCCACCCGCCCCAGCAGCTCCGGCTCCAGGTCCCGATAGGACGTCACCTTCGCCAGGATCGCCTGCCACACCGCACCGGTGTTCTCCGGCCAGCCCAGGGCCTTGCAGACGCCCTTCTTCCAGTCCTGGCCTCGGGGGACGCGGGGCCAGGCGGGGATGCCGACGGCCGACGGCTTCACGGCCTCCCAGATGTCGATGTACGGGTGGCCGACCACCAGGGCGTGGTCGCTGGTGACCGACTGGGCGATGCGCCACTCCTTGGTGCCGGGCAGCAGGTGGTCCACCAGGACACCCAGGCGGGCGTCCGCGTCGGGGCCGAATTCGGCCACGATGGCGGGCAGGTCGTCCACGCCCTCCAGGTACTCCACGACGACGCCCTCGATGCGCAGGTCGTCGCCCCACACCTTCTCGACCAGCTCGGCGTCGTGCCTGCCCTCGACGTAGATCCGGCCGGCGCGGGCCACGCGGGCGCGGGCGCCGGGCACGGCGACCGAGCCGGAGGCGGTGCGGGCGGGCTTCACCGGGGCGGCGGCCGGACGGACCAGGGTGACCGGGCGGCCCTCCAGCAGGAAGCCGCGTGGCTCCAGCGGGAACACCCGGTGCTTGCCGAAACGGTCCTCCAGCGTCACCGTGCCCGCCTCGCAGCGGATCACCGCCCCGCAGAACCCGGTACCGGGCTCCTCCACCACCAGTCCCGCCTCCGCCGCCACCTCGGGCACCGGCTGCGGCTTCTTCCAGGGGGCGGTCAGGTCGGGGGAGTAGTCGCGCATTCCGCAGACGATAGGAGAAGTCGCCGCCCGGTACTCAGGACACGCCGAAACGCGCTGCCAGGGCGTCGCGTTGGCGCCGTACGAAGGCCGCGTCGACCACCGCTCCGTGACCGGGTACGTACAGCGCGTCCTCGCCGCCGAGGGCCAGCAGCCGGTCCAGCGCGTCCGGCCAGCGGGACGGCACCGCGTCCGGGCCCGCCTGCGGCTCCCCGGACTCCTCGGCCAGGTCGCCGCAGAAGACGACCTCGGGGGAGCCGGGCACCAGCACCGCGAGATCGTGGGCGGTGTGGCCGGGGCCGACGTTGGCCAGCAGCACCTGGCGGCCGCGGCCGAGGTCGAGCGTCCACTCGCCGGACACCGCGTGCGCGGGCGGCACCAGGGCGCGTACCGCGGCCTCCGCCTCCCCGGCCGGGACACCGTGCTCGACCGCGTCCCGCCGCAGCGCCTCCCGCTCGTGGCGGAACACCACGTCCAGCCCGACCGCGCCGTAGACCTCCGCCCCGGCGAAGGCGGGGGCGCCCAGGACATGATCGAAGTGCGGGTGGGTCAGCGCGAGATGGGTCACATCCCGTCCGGCCAGCGTCCGCACGGCGGCCCGCAGCGCGGCCCCCTCGGCGAGGCTCGACCCCGCGTCCACCACCAGCGCCGTGTCCGCGCCCACGACCAGCCCCACCGTGCAGTCCCAGCCCGGCAGCCGGCACCGGCCCACCCCTTCGGCCAGCCGCTCCCATCCGAGGTCTTCCCAAGTCACCGTCATACCCGGACGCTAACGGCGGACAAGCCGGGCGGACCGCACCGACCTTGCCCGGTGAGCACCCCACGGCCGTACACTGGCCGGGGAAGTCTGGCACTCGCACACGCAGAGTGCCAGGCGGGACACCGTAAGGGCCATGGGGCGACGTGACGGAGGTGCGCATGCTGAGCGAACGCAGGCTGCAGGTACTGCGCGCCATCGTGCAGGACTATGTCGGCACCGAGGAGCCCGTCGGCTCCAAGGCCCTCACCGAACGGCACAGCCTCGGTGTCTCCCCGGCCACCGTGCGCAACGACATGGCCGCGCTGGAGGAGGAGGGCTTCATCGCCCAGCCGCACACCAGCGCCGGGCGCATCCCCACCGACAAGGGCTACCGGCTCTTCGTCGACAAGCTCGCCGGCGTGAAGCCGATGACGGCGCCCGAGCGGCGCGCGATCCAGAACTTCCTGGAGGGCGCGGTCGACCTCGACGACGTCGTGGCCCGCACCGTCCGGCTGCTCGCGCAGCTCACCCGGCAGGTCGCCGTCGTGCAGTACCCCTCGCTGACCCGGTCCACCGTGCGGCATGTGGAACTGCTCTCACTCGCCCCCGCCCGCGTGATGCTCGTACTGATCACCGACACCGGCCGGGTCGAGCAGCGGATGGTCGACTGCCCCGCCCCGTTCGGCGAGGCACCGCTCGCGGACCTGCGCGCGCGGCTCAACAGCAAGGTGGCCGGGCGCCGGTTCACCGACGTACCGCGACTGGTCGAGGACCTCCCCGATGCCTTCGAGGCGGAGGAGCGCGGTACGGTCTCCACAGTGCTCTCCACTCTGCTGGAGACACTGGTCGAGGAGAACGAGGAACGGCTGATGATCGGCGGCACCGCCAATCTCACCCGTTTCGGACATGACTTCCCCCTGGTGATCCGGCCCGTGCTGGAAGCCCTGGAGGAGCAGGTCGTGCTCCTCAAACTCCTCGGCGAAGCCAAAGATCCGGGCGTGACCGTGCGTATCGGGCACGAGAACGCCCACGAGGGACTCAACTCCACGTCCGTCGTGTCGGTCGGCTACGGTTCGGGCGGCGAGGCGGTTGCCAAGCTCGGCGTGGTCGGACCGACCCGCATGGACTATCCGGGAACGATGGGAGCGGTACGCGCAGTGGCACGGTACGTCGGACAGATCCTGGCGGAGTCGTAAGTGGCCACGGATTACTACGCCGTTCTCGGCGTGCGCCGCGACGCGTCGCAGGATGAGATCAAGAAGGCGTTCCGCAGGCTCGCGCGCGAGCTGCATCCGGACGTCAACCCCGATCCGAAGACCCAGGAGCGGTTCAAGGAGATCAACGCCGCCTACGAGGTGCTGTCGGACCCGCAGAAGAAGCAGGTCTACGACCTCGGCGGCGACCCCCTCTCGCAGGCCGGCGGCGCCGGTGGCGCGGGCGGTTTCGGGGCCGGCGGCTTCGGCAACTTCTCCGACATCATGGACGCGTTCTTCGGTACGGCGTCGCAGCGCGGCCCGCGCTCGCGGACCCGGCGCGGCCAGGACGCGATGATCCGGATCGAGGTCGAGCTGGACGAGGCGGCCTTCGGCACGACCAAGGACATCCAGGTCGACACCGCGGTCGTCTGCAACACGTGCAGCGGCGAGGGCGCGGCCCCCGGCACCTCCGCGCAGACCTGTGACATGTGCCGCGGCCGCGGCGAGGTCTCCCAGGTCACCCGGTCCTTCCTGGGCCAGGTCATGACCTCCCGCCCCTGCCCGCAGTGCCAGGGCTTCGGCACCGTGGTCCCGACCCCGTGCCCCGAGTGCGCGGGCGACGGCCGGGTCCGCTCCCGGCGCACCCTGACCGTGAAGATCCCCGCCGGTGTCGACAACGGCACCCGCATCCAGCTCGCGGGCGAGGGCGAGGTCGGCCCCGGCGGCGGCCCCGCCGGCGACCTGTACGTCGAGATCCACGAGCTGCCGCACTCCACCTTCCAGCGGCGCGGCGACGACCTGCACTGCACGGTCACCATCCCGATGACGGCCGCGGCCCTCGGCACCAAGGTGCCGCTGGAGACGCTGGACGGCATGGAGGAGGTCGACATCCGGCCCGGCACCCAGTCCGGCCAGTCGATCCCGCTGCACAACCGGGGCGTCACGCATCTGCGCGGCGGCGGCCGGGGCGACCTGATCGTGCACGTCGAGGTCACCACCCCGACCAAGCTCGACGCCGAGCAGGAGCGGGTGCTGCGGGAGCTGTCCAAGCTGCGCGGCGAGGAGCGGCCCACGGGGCAGTTCCAGCCCGGCCAGCAGGGCTTGTTCTCCCGGCTGAAGGACGCGTTCAACGGACGCTGACGGCGGGGGGCGCCCGGTGCGCCCCCACGCCCGGGCCGGATTCGGACCAGTCCGGCGGACATGACACCATGCGGACATGTCCTCCGCACTGGCCGATCTCGTCGTGCATCCGATCGTGCAGGCCCCCATGGCGGGCGGTGTCGCCGTGCCGGAACTGGCCGCCGCCGTCTCCGAGGCCGGAGGGCTCGGTTTCCTCGCCGCCGGCTACAAGACCGCGGACGGCATGTACCGCGAGATCAAACGCCTGCGCGGGCTGACCAGCCGCCCCTTCGGCGTCAACCTCTTCCTGCCCCAGCCCGCCCACGCCGAGTCCGGCGCCATCGAGCTGTACGCGCAGCAACTGGCCGGTGAGGCCGCCTGGTACGAGACGGAGACCGGCGACCCCGACGGCGGCCGCGACGACGGCTACGACGCCAAGCTCGCCGTCCTGCTGGACGACCCCGTCGCCGCCGTCTCCTTCCACTTCGGCGTGCCCGACCCGGAGGTGCTGGCCGCGCTGCGCCGGGCCGGGACCGTCACGCTGGTCACCGCCACCACCGTCGAGGAGGCCCGCGCGGTGGAGCGGGCCGGGGCGGACGCGGTGATCGCGCAGGGCATCGAGGCGGGCGGCCACCAGGGCACCCACCGCGACCTCGCGGAGAACGACGGCACCGGCCTCGGCCTGCTGTCCCTGGTCACACAGGTCGCGCAGGCCGTCGAGATCCCGGTCGTCGCCGCGGGAGGCATCATGCGGGGCGCCCAGATCGCCGCCGTCCTCGCCGCCGGGGCCACCGCCGCCCAGCTCGGCACCGCCTTCCTCGCCACCCCCGAGTCCGGCGCCCCCGACACCCACAAGCGGGCGCTTACCGACCCGGTGTTCCCGCGCACCGAGCTGACCCGCGCCTTCTCAGGGCGCCCGGCGCGCGCCCTGACCAACCGCTTCCTGCGCGAGCACGGGCCGTACGCGCCCGCCGCCTACCCGGACGTGCACCACCTGACCGCGCCGCTGCGCAAGGCCGCCACCGCCGCCGGGGACGCCCAGGGCATGTCGCTGTGGGCGGGCCAGGGCCACCGGCTGGCCCGGCCGCTGCCCGCGGGCGAACTCGTCCGCACCCTCGCCGCCGAACTCAACCTCGTACGCGGTGAGTTCGGGCGGCAGCACCGACCGATCCGAGCCCAGGGAGGAGGCGCGCGATGACCGCGCCCGTCTTCGTCGTCGAGCACTTCCGCACGGACGGCACCCGGTACGTACTCGACGGCCCCGAGGGGCGGCACGCCGTCTCCGTGAAGCGGCTGGAGCCCGGTGAGGAGGTCGTCCTCACCGACGGCACCGGACGCTACGCGGTCTGCCGGGTCACCGGCACCGAGGGCAAGGACCGGCTGATCGTCGACCTGCCCGAGGTGCGCGAGGAGCCGGAGCCCCGGCCGCGCATCACCGTCGTGCAGGCGCTGCCCAAGGGTGACCGGGGCGAACTCGCCGTGGAGACGATGACCGAGACCGGGGTCGACGCGATCGTGCCCTGGCAGGCGTCGCGCTGCATCACCCAGTGGAAGGGCGAGCGGGGGCTGAAGGCGCTGGGCAAGTGGCGCTCCACCGCCCGCGAGGCGGGCAAGCAGTCACGCCGGGTCCGCTTCCCCGAGGTAGCGGACACCGCCTCCACCAAGCAGGTCGCCGCGCTGCTCGCGGGGGCCGACTTCGCCGCCGTACTGCACTCCGACTTCGAGCACGAGTCGGTTCCGCTGGCCACCGCCGAACTGCCCGCCGAGGGCGAGATCGTGCTCGTCATCGGACCCGAAGGTGGTGTCTCCCGCGACGAGTTGGCCCTCTTCGAAGAGGCCGGCGCCCGTGCCTGCGTACTCGGCCCCTCCGTCCTGCGCACCTCCACCGCGGGCACCGCGGCGACCGCCCTCCTGCTCGGCCGTACCGGCCGCTGGTCCTGAAAGGGACGTGCCGCACGTTCGGGTGACTGGCCGTATGCGGCCTTCCGCCGTGGGGGTGGCGGTGGCACGCTGGAGTGTATGGGGGCTTCGAGGTGGAATCGGTGGGCGCCGGGGGCCGGGCGGGTGCTGGCCGCCGGTGGACTCGCGGTGCTCGTGGTGGGCACGGTGACGGGGTGTCAGCCGGGGGAGCTGGGGGCGGCCTCGGTCGCGTACACCACCGACTCGACGGCGACCGACGCGCTGAAGAAGCGTGACGTGGACGTGAGTTGGCTGACCTGTACCGGGCGGCAGGACGGCGGGTCGGCCAGTGGGTCGCCGAGCGAGTCCACCGTCGTCACCGTCGACTGCCAGGGGAAGACCAAGGACGGGCGGGACATCACCGTCACGGGCAAGGTGACCCGCGCGGTGAACGGGGCCTGTGTGCGCGGGAACCTCACCGCCAAGGTCGGCGGACGGCGGGTCTTCCGGGTGAGCGGGCTCGGCAACTGCGACGCCACCCCGGTCTACACCCCGCCCGCCACCTACCGGCCGCCCGGACAGCCCAGGCCCACGGTGACCGTCACCGTCACCCGCACCCTGTGGTGCGAGAACGACCCCTCGTGCCGGCCCGTCCAGGGCAAGTGACGTCCAGGGCGAGTGCCAGGGGGAGTGATCAATTCCGGGTCCAGGGGCGGATGTTCGCGCGTAGGGTGATCACGTGACTCACGGTGCTGCCACGGAAAACGCCGCCTCGTACCTCCGATTCCCGCATGTGCGGGGTGACTTGGTCACCTTCACCGCCGAGGACGACGTCTGGGTCGCCCCACTGGACGGCGGCCGCGCCTGGCGGGTCAGCGCCGACGGGGTCCCCGTGAACCACCCCCGCATCTCGCCCGACGGCACCACCCTCGCCTGGACCTCCCGCCGCGACGGCGCCCCCGAGGTGCACACCGCCCCCGTGGACGGCGGGCCCTCCCGGCGCCTGACCCACTGGGGCAACGCCCGCACCCAGGTCCGCGACTGGACCCCCGACGGCGAGGTGCTGGCGGTCAGCGCGGCCGGACGGCACAGCACCCGCCACAGCTGGGCCCGTACCGTCCCGCTCGACGGCGGTCCGGCCGCCACCCTCCCGTACGGCCCCGTCGGCGCCGTCGCCCACGGCCCGCACACCGTGCTGCTGTCCGCCTCGATGAACCGGGACGCCTCCGCGTGGAAGCGCTACCGGGGCGGCACCGCGGGCAAGCTGTGGATCGACCGGGACGGCGACGGCGAGTTCGTCCGGCTGCACGAGGAACTGGACGGCAACCTCGAGTACCCCTCCTGGGTCGGCGACCGCATCGCCTTCCTCTCCGACCACGAGGGCACCGGCGCCCTGTACTCCTCCCTCGCCGACGGCTCCGACCTGCGCCGTCACACCCCGCTCGGCGGTTTCTACGCCCGGCACGCCGCGAGCGACGGCACTCGTGTCGTCTACGTCAGTGCCGGGCAGCTCTGGGTGCTGGACGACCTCGACGGCGCCGAGCCGCGCCGCCCCGGCATCCGGCTCGGCGGGCCCCGTACCGACCTCCAGCCCTTCGTCCTGGACGCCGCCCGCTGGCTGGACTCCGCCACCCCCGACCACACCGGGCGCGGCAGCGCGGTCGCCGTGCGCGGCACCGTCCACTGGGTCACCCACCGTGCCGGACCGGCCCGCGCCCTCGCGGCGGAGCCCGGCGTACGGGCGCGGCTGCCGCGCGCCTTCCGTGCGGGCGGCGAGGAGTGGGTGGTGTGGGTGACCGACGCCGAGGGCGACGACGCGCTGGAGTTCGCCCCCGCCACCGGCCTGGCCCCCGGCACCGCCCCGCGCCGCCTGGGCGCCGGACAGCTCGGCCGCGTCCTCGAACTCGCCATGTCCCCGGACGGCACCCGAGCCGCCGTCGCCTCCCACGACGGCAGGCTGCTGCTGGTCGAGCGGGAGACCGGCGAGATCCGCGAGGTCGACCGCAGCGAGCACGGCGACCCGCACGGCCTGGCCTTCTCACCCGACTCCGGCTGGCTCGCCTGGGCCCACCCCGGCCCGCGCCCGCTCTCCCAGATCCGGCTCGCGGCCACCACCGACCTCACCGTCACCGAGGCCACCCCGCTGCGCTTCGCCGACTACGAGCCCGTCTTCACCCTCGACGGCCGCCACCTCGCCTTCCTCTCCAACCGCGCCTTCGACCCCGTCTTCGACACCCACGTCTTCGACCTGGCCTTCGTGGAGGGCGCCCGCCCGCACCTCGTCACCCTCGCGGCGACGACACCGTCCCCCTTCGGCCCGCAGCGCCACGGCCGCCCCTTCGGCACCCCCGACCGGGACGAGACCCCCGGCGCAGAGGGCACCCCCACGACCCGCGTCGACCTCGACGGGCTCGCCGACCGCATCGTGCCCTTCCCCGTCGAGGCCGCCCGGTACGGCAACCTGCGCGCCGCCAAGGACGGCGTGCTCTGGCTGCGCCACCCGGTGCGCGGTGTCCTCGGCGCCTCCCGCGCCACCCCGGACGCCCCCGACCCCAAGACCGAGCTGGAGCGGTACGACCTCGCCCAGCACCGGCTGGAGCACCTGGCCGCCGACGCCGACGACTTCGAGGTCAGCGGCGACGGCCGCCGCGTCCTGCTGTGGAGCGACGGCAGGCTCCGGGTCGTCCCCGCCGACCGCCGCGCCCCCGACGACGAGGACGGCGACGCCCGCGTCACCGTCGACCTCGGCCGCATCCGGCACACCGTCGACCCGGTCGCCGAGTGGCGGCAGATGTACGACGAGACGGGCCGGCTCATGCGGGACAACTTCTGGCGCCCCGACATGGGCGGCGTCGACTGGGACGGCGTCCTGGACCGCTACCGTCCCGTGCTCGAGCGCGTCGCCACCCATGACGACCTCGTCGACCTCCTCTGGGAGGTGCACGGCGAACTCGGCGCCTCCCACGCCTACGTCATGCCGCACGGCAACGGGGGCGAAGGCGCCCGCCAGGGGTTGCTCGGCGCCGACATCTCCCGCCACGAGGACGGCAGTTGGCGCGTCGACCGGGTGCTGCCCTCGGAGACCTCCGACCCCGACGCCCGCTCCCCGCTCGCCTCGCCCGGTGTCGCCGTACGCCCCGGTGACACCCTCCTCGCCATCGGCGGCCACCCCGTCGACCCGGTCGCCGGGCCCGGCCCGCTGCTGCTCGGCACGGCCGGGAAACCCGTCGAGCTGACCATCGGCCCGGCCGGTGGCGGCGAGCCCCGGCACGCGGTCGTCGTCCCGCTCGCCGACGAGGAGCCGCTGCGCTACCACGCCTGGGTCGCCGGCCGCCGCGCCCACGTCCACGAACGCTCCGGCGGCCGTCTCGGCTACCTCCACGTCCCCGACATGCAGGCCCCCGGCTGGGCCCAGATCCACCGCGACCTGCGCGTGGAGGTCACCCGCGAGGGCCTGGTCGTCGACGTCCGCGAGAACCGCGGCGGCAACACCTCCCAGCTCATCGTGGAGAAGCTCGCCCGCCGCATCGTCGGCTGGGACCTCCCCCGCGGCATGCGCCCCGAGAGCTACCCACAGGACGCCCCCCGAGGCCCCGTCGTAGCGGTCGCCGACGAGTTCTCCGGCTCCGACGGCGACATCGTCAACGCCGCCATCCGAGCCCTCGGCATCGGCCCCGTGGTCGGCACCCGGACCTGGGGCGGCGTCATCGGCATCGACAGCCGCTACAGCCTGGTGGACGGCACGATCATCACCCAGCCCAAGTACGCCTTCTGGCTGGAGGGCGCAGGCTGGAACGTGGAGAACCACGGGGTGGACCCGGACGTGGAGATCCCGATGCGCCCCCAGGACTGGGCAGCGGACGAGGACCCCCAACTGAACGAAGCGATAAGGCTGGCCCTGGAAGCACTGGAGAGACAGCCCGCAAAGACACCACCCACTCTGCCAACTTCTTAGGGGCGCGGGGCTGTGTCGATCTGCGGCTCCGCGGCGGGGGCGCGACCAGCCCCCACGCACCCGCACAAGAACAACTAGGATGCCAAGGCCAACCCCAGACGGCGAAAGCGAGCGCAGCGAATGGCCGGCGAACCCCAGGAAGACTGCCTCTTCTGCAACATCATCGCGGGCAAGATCCCCGCGGACGTGGTCCGCGAGACGGACACCACGCTCGCCTTCCGGGACATCAACCCCCAGGCCCCCACCCACATCCTGGTGATCCCCAAGGCCCACTACAAGAACGCCGCGGAACTGGCCGCACAAGCCCCGCACCTCGCCGCCGACGTCCTCGTGGAGACCCGTGGAGTCGCCGAGGGCGAATCCCTGGAGAGCTACCGCACCGTCTTCAACACCGGCAGCGGCGCGGGCCAGACCGTCTGGCACGCCCACGCGCACGTCCTCGGCGGCCGCGGTCTGAACTGGCCCCCCGGGTAACCCTCGATGTCCGTACGTGAGTTGGTCGTCCTCGGCACCGCCAGCCAGGTCCCGACCCGGCACCGCAACCACAACGGCTACCTGCTGCGCTGGGACGGCGAGGGCATCCTCTTCGACCCCGGCGAGGGCACCCAGCGGCAGATGCTGCGCGCCGGGGTCGCCGCGCACGACCTGAACCGGATCTGCGTCACCCATTTCCACGGCGACCACAGCCTGGGCCTGGCCGGGGTGATCCAGCGGATCAACCTGGACCGGGTGCCGCACGGGATCACCGCGCACTACCCGCGCTCCGGGCAGCGCTTCTTCGACCGGCTCCGGTACGCCACCGCCTACCGGGAGACGGTCGACCTCGTCGAGGCGCCGGTCGACACCGACGGCCCCCTCGCCACCACTCCCTCCTACACCCTGGAGGCGTACGGGCTCTCCCACCCGGTGGAGTCCTACGGCTACCGCCTCGTCGAGCCCGACCGGCTGCGCATGCTGCCCGACCGGCTCGCCGCGCACGACATCGCGGGCCCCGACGTGGGCCGTATCCAGCGGGAGGGCTCGCTCGGCGGGGTCGCGCTGGAGGAGGTCAGCGAGATGCGGCGCGGGCAGCGGTTCGCGTTCGTCATGGACACCCGGCTCTGCCCCGGTGTGCACGCCCTCGCCGACGGCTGCGACCTGCTCGTCATCGAGTCGACCTTCCTGGACGAGGACGTGCGGCTCGCGGAGGAGCACGGCCATCTGACGGCGGGCCAGGCCGCGACCGTGGCCCGGGACGCCGGGGTGCGGCACCTCGTCCTGACCCACTTCAGCCAGCGCTACTCCGACCCCGCCGAGTTCGAGCGGCAGGCCCGCGCGGCCGGGTTCGAGGGCGAGCTGACCGTGGCCCGCGACCTGGACCGCGTGCCGCTCCCCAAGCGCGGCTAGGCGTACGAACGCGGGCGTACGATATTTCGATGCCCCTCCCCAAAGCTGAACTGCACCTGCACATCGAAGGCACACTGGAGCCGGAACTTGCGTTCCGTCTGGCCGAGCGCAATGGCGTCGAGCTTCCCTACGCCGACACCGAGGCCCTGCGCCACGCGTACCGGTTCGAGGACCTCCAGTCCTTCCTGAACCTGTACTACGAGCTGATGGCCGTCCTGCGCACCGAGCGGGACTTCGAGGAGCTGGCCGACGCCTATCTCGCCCGCGCCGCGGCGCAGGGTGTGCGGCACGCGGAGATCTTCTTCGACCCGCAGGCCCACCTCGCGCGCGGGGTGGAGATGGGGACCGTCATCGAGGGGCTGTGGCGAGCCCTCGGCCGCAGTGAGGAGACCCATGGTGTCTCCACCAAGCTGATCATGTGCTTCCTTCGGGACGAGTCCGCCGAGTCGGCGCTCGCCACCCTGGACGCCGCCAAGCCGTACCTGGACCGGATCACCGGCGTCGGCCTGGACTCCGCCGAGGTGGGCAACCCGCCGGAGAAGTTCCGCGAGGTCTACGACGCCGCCGCCGCGCTCGGCCTGCGGCGCGTGGCGCACGCCGGTGAGGAGGGCCCGCCGGAGTACGTCGTCCAGGCCCTGGACCTGCTCGGGGTGGAGCGGATCGACCACGGGCTGCGGTCCGTCGAGGACCCGGCGCTGGTCGAGCGGCTGGTCCGGGAGCGCATCCCGCTGACCCTGTGCCCGCTGTCCAACGTCCGCCTGCGCACGGTCGACACGCTGGCCGACCACCCGCTCCCGGCGATGCTGGAAGCGGGCCTGATGTGCACGGTGAACTCCGACGACCCCGCCTACTTCGGCGGCTACGCGGGCGACAACTTCACCGCCGTCCAGCAGACCCTCGGCCTCTCCGAGGACCGGCTGCGCGAGCTGGCCCGCAACTCCTTCCTCGCCTCATTCCTGGAGGACGACGAGCCCCGCCGGGCGCGGTACCTGGCGGAGGTCGAGGCGTACGAGTTCCCCGGCCGGGATGCGTAGCGGCTTCCGGATGCTCGCGGGGCCCCCTCGAGGAAGGGGGCCTTGTCGCGTTCCCGGACGGCTCAGGCGGGGATGGTCGCGCCGGACGTGTCCGTGAAGGGGATCTGCACGACCGGGATGCCCTTGGCGGACAGGTCCCGGACGGTGGCTCCGCCCACCAGGATCTCCCCGGCCTGGACGTCCTTGACGGCCCGGCCCGGTACGGGGGTCTCCTCCAGGGAGATGCCCACGAGGGGGAGGTCCCTGAACTGAGCCGGCGGGACCTCGCCGACGGGGACCAGGTCCCGGAGGGGCACCTCGGTGCGCGGGGCGGCAGCGAGCGGGATCTCCACCACCCGCAGCCGGCGGGGGGCCGTCCGCAGGGCGACCGCGGTCATCGGGACGGCCGCCAGCAGCAATGCCGCCGCCAGGACCTCGCCCATCGCCGGGAAGCCCGCGCGGTCCGACAGCAGGCTGCCGGTCAGCGGCCCGGCCGCCGTGCCCAGCGACGCGGCGGAGCCGACCAGGACCGCCCAGCGGCCGCGGGCGTCGAGCGCGGCGGCCAGGCTGATCACGTAGGACAGCACCACCGGGTAGCAGAGGTTCCACGCGATCTCGCCCAGCGCGAAGGACGGCAGGTCGGTGGCCGAGGCGCTGAGCGCGATGCAGCCCGCGATCAGCGCCGTGCCCAGCCCGATCGGCAGCGCGCGGCCCAGCCGGGGGCCGAGGGCGCCCGCGCCGACCACGCCCAGCAGACCGGCGCCCAGCGCGACCGCGAACACCGCGCCGACCGTGATCTCGGTGAGGTGCGCCTGCCCGAGGCCGATGCGCCCGCTGACGCCCCACAGCGCGTTCTGCGCCAGCGACCAGCAGGGCATCGTCGCGGCCAGCAGCAGCCCGGCCCGGCGGTGGGGGAGCGGCCGGCGTATGCCGTCGGAACCGGCCGCCGGGGCGGTACGGGCGGGCAGGCGGCCGGTGAACGGCCACACCGCGAGCGCGGTCAGCGCCACCGCGCCGAGCGGCAGCCCGTGATCCGGACCCAGGCGGGGGATCGTCAGGTAGAGCACGCCCGCCAGGGCCGAGACCACGAGCAGCCCGGATGTGGTGGCCCGGTGCGGATCGCGTCCGGCGGCGATGCCGCTCGCGGCGACCGCCGTCACCGTGCCGGAGCCGAACCCGCCGACGACCGCGCCCAGCACCACGGCGGGGACGGAGTCGGTGAGGGCGGCCGAGCCGTAGCCGAGGACCGTCAGGGCGAGCCCCAGCCGGGCCAGCGCGCGGGCGCCGAACCGGTCCACGCGGGCGGCCAGCGTGAACCCGGCCGACGCCGAACTCAGCAGCAGGGCACTGCCGATGGCACCGGCCTGGGTGGCGGACAGCGGCAGCGCGCTGTCGAGACGGCCGACCGTGGTCGGCAGCAGATACGAGGCGAGGTACCCGGCCGTGAAAAGGGCGACGAGGGGCCAGGGCATGGAGCGGGGGGCGAACACGGGCGTTCCCAGGGCAGGCGTGAGCGACAGCTCGACGAGGAGTGAAAGAGGGGGGAAGGGCGACGGCCGTCTGTTCGACGGGAGCGCGCGAGCAAGTTGTATCAAGCACGCGGTTTCGAGAAGAAGCTGGGCCGATGTGATTCAGATCACTATCACGTTTGGACCGTGCCGCCACGGGTAGGCACAATTGATTTCGCGCTCGAACGCTCGGACGGTGATCGCACAGAACTCCGGGATGCGCTATGGTTGTTCACGTCGCGGTCGCCGGAACTCCCGGTGGCGGACAGTGCGTTGGTGGTCCAAGGAAAGACGCCCCGCTTCCTGCGGGGAAATGCAGGTGCAAGGCCTGCCCGGCGCTCCGAACAGAGCCCCATCCCGCTTCCGAGCGGGGTGGGGCTCTTTGCTGCGCGCCCCCGCTCCGCGCCCGCCTGCTTCCGTGCACTCCCTGACGCTCCCTCCGTCCGTGCGGACCCGCCCTGCGTTCCGCCCCATTGACGGCCCCGGTGTGTGTACCTAGCCTCTGTTCTCATACATGGACGGCATTCACAAGAGGAGATGGTGCGGGTGAGCGGCGCTCCGCAGGACGTGGCCCGGCGGCTGCGGCAGGGGATGGCGGCGGGCGTGCTCTCCTTCCCGCTCACCGCCTTCCACGAGGACGGCTCCCTCGATCCCGAGGGCTGCCGCGCCCATGTGGCCGACCGCCTCGCCGCCGCCCCCGGCGCCCTCTTCCCCGCCTGCGGCACCGGGGAGTTCTTCTCTCTGGACGAGGACGAGTACCGCCAAGTCGTCACCGTCGCCGTCGAGGAGGCGGCCGGCCGGGTCCCCGTCGTCGCCGGCACCGGCTACGGCTGGGCGCAGGCCGCCCGCTTCGCCCGCATCGCGGAGGATGCCGGGGCCGACGCCCTGCTGGTGCTGCCGCACTACCTCGTCGCCGCCCCGCAGGACGGGCTGGTCGCCCAGCTCGCCCACCTCGCCGCCCGCACCCGGCTCCCGCTCATCGCCTACCAGCGGGACCAAGTCGCCTACACGGTCGAGTCGTTGCGGCGCATCGCCGGTATCCCGAACGTCATCGGGCTCAAGGACGGGCACAGCGACCTCGACCGGCTCCAGCGGCTCACCCTCGCCGCGCCCGAGGGGTTCCTCTTCTTCAACGGCGCCGCCACCGCCGAGGTCCAGGCCCGCGCCTACACCGCCGTCGGGGTGCCCGCGTACTCCTCCGCCGTGCACGCCTTCGCCCCCGAGATCGCCGCCGCCTTCCGCACCGCCCTGTGCGCCGGGGACGACGACACGGCCGACCGGCTGCTGCGCGGCTTCTACGTCCCCTTCGTCGAACTCCGGGACCGGGTGCCCGGATACGCCGTCTCCCTGGTCAAGGCAGCCGCCCGGCTCAGGGGCGCGCGCGTCGGACCCGTACGGGCGCCCCTGGTCGACCCCTCCGCCGCCGACCTCGCCGCGCTCAAGGACCTCCTCGCCGCCGGACTCGACCTCGTGGGAGCCGCCCTGTGATCCCGGAGCTGACCATCACCGAGGTGCGGCTGACCCCGGTCCTGGTGGCCGACCCGCCGCTGCTCAACACGCAGGGTGTGCACCAGCCGTACACCCCGCGGCTGATCGTGGAGGTGGTCACGGCGGGCGGGGCGACCGGGCTCGGGGAGACCTACGGCGACACCGAATACCTGGAGCTGGCCCGCCCGCTGGCCGACCGGCTCGTCGGACACTCGGTCACGGATGTGAACGCGCTGTTCTCGCTCGACCTCGCGGTGGACGAGAGCCGGGTGCGGGGCGCGGTCGACGCGGGCGGGCTGCGCGGGGTGCAGAGCGCCGACAAGCTCCGGCTGTCCGTGCTCTCCGCCTTCGAGGTCGCCTGCCTCGACGCGCAGGGGCGGGCGCTCGGGCTGCCCGTGCACGCGCTGCTGGGCGGGAAGCTGCGGGACTCCGTCGAGTACAGCGCCTACCTCTTCTACAAGTGGGCCGCGCATCCCGAGGGGGACGCGGACGAGTGGGGTGCCGCGCTCGATCCGGCCGGGGTGGTCGCGCAGGCCCGTGCGCTGTCCGAACGGCACGGGTTCAGCTCCTTCAAGCTCAAGGGCGGGGTCTTCGCGCCGGAGGAGGAGGTCGCGGCGGTACGCGCCCTCGCCGAGGCGTTCCCCGGCCGGCCGCTGCGGCTCGACCCCAACGGGGCGTGGTCGGTGCCGACCGCGTTGAAGGTGGCGGACGAACTCACCGAGCTGCTGGAGTACTTGGAGGACCCGGTGCTGGGCACCGACGCCATGGCCGAGGTGGCCGCGCGGACCGGGGTGCCGCTGGCCACCAACATGTGCGTGACCACGTTCGGGGAGATCAAGGAGGCGTTCACCCGGGACGCCGTGCAGGTCGTGCTCTCCGACCACCACTACTGGGGCGGGCTGCGCAACACCCGGCACCTCGCGGCGATCTGCGCCGCCTTCGGGGTCGGGGTGTCCATGCACTCCAACACCCACCTCGGGATCAGCCTCGCCGCGATGACCCAGGTCGCGGCCACCGTGCCGAACCTGCACCACGCCTGCGACTCCCACTACCCGTGGCAGGGCGAGGACGTGCTCAGCGAGCGGGTGCCGTTCACCGGGGGCCACGTCACCGTCTCCGACCGGCCCGGCCTCGGCGTCGAACTCGACCGGGACGCCCTCGCCCGCCTCCACCACCGGTGGGCGAGCGACGACGGCGCGCTGCGCGACCGGGACGACAGCGCGGTGATGCGCCTCGCGGACCCCTCCTGGCGGACCCCAGTGATGCCCCGCTGGTGAACGGGCCCACCGCCTGAGAGCCCCGGAGCTGGGTGTGCCCCCAGTGGCGGCTGCTGGTGGGCGTACCCCGCGCTTCTGCCCGGGGAGCAACCCTCTGACGGCTCCGGCTGGGGACTCGAGCGCCGGGGGTTTCTCCATGGCTCCCGCGCCCCCGCGAGCCCCCGTAAGCATCGGATTCCGGCCGCCGAACCCTCGGTCACCGGCCGGTCGGTGGTGCACACTGGCCAGATCCGTACCACGTCAGGGAGCCCGCACTGATGCCGTCCCACGCGATCGCCGGAGAGGAAACCGGAGGCGACCCGGAGCACCTCACCCAGACAGCCCGCCACCAGGCCCAGATCGACCCGCTGGCCGCGCTGCGTGCCCCCGGCGATCCGCCCTGGGACGTCTATCTCACCGGCACCGTCTTCCTCGACATCGTCTTCACCGGCCTGGACACGGCGCCCGTGCGCGGTACCGAGTCCTGGGCGCGCGGGATGGGCTCCAGCCCCGGAGGCGTCGCCAACATGGCCGCCGCGCTGGCCCGCCTCGGCCTGCGCACCTCGCTGGCGGCGGCCTTCGGGGACGACCACTACGGGGAGTACTGCTGGGACGCGCTCGCGCGGGGCGAGGGCATCGACCTCACCCCCTCGCGCACGGTGCCCGGCTGGCACTCGCCGGTGACCGTCTCGATGGCGTACGAGGGGGAGCGCACGATGATCTCCCACGGGCACGAGCCGCCTCCGGAGGAGCCCGCGCCCGACTGCCCGCCGCCCGCGCGTGCCGCCGTCGCCTCCCTCACTCCGGGTCGACGCGCGCCCTGGATCGCCCAGGCCGCCCGTGAGGGCACCCGGATCTTCGCCGACGTCGGCTGGGACGACACCGGTGCCTGGGACCTGGCCGGGCTCGCCGACCTGGAGCACTGCGAGGCGTTCCTGCCCAACGCGGAGGAGGCGATGCGGTACACCGGCTCCACCTGCCCCAAGGCGGCCGCGCACGCCCTCACCGAGCACGTACCGGTCGCGGTCGTCACCCTCGGCGCGGACGGCGCGTACGCGGTGGACCGGCGCACCGGCGAGACCGCCGAGGTGCCCGCCATCGCGGTGGAGGCCCTCGACCCCACCGGCGCCGGGGACGTCTTCGTGGCCGGATTCGTCACCGGCACCCTCGCCGGCTGGCCCCTCGCCGACCGCCTCGCCCTCGCCGGCCTCACCGCCGCTCTCTCCGTCCAGGAATTCGGCGGCTCCCTCTCCGCCCCCGGCTGGTCCGAGATCGGCGCCTGGTGGCGCAGGGTCCAGTCCCTGGAGACCCAGAACCCGGCAGCCCTACGCCGCTACGCCTTCCTCGACCCCCTCATCCCCACCCACCTGGACCGCCCCTGGCCCCTCCGCCGAGCGGTCCCGACGATCGGCTTCGGTCGCAACACGTAGGCCCGGGCACCGGCATCAGCGCCGGTCCCTGCGGTCAGCCGGTGGCGGTCGCCGCTCGCCCCCGCCTCGCCCCGCCCGGCCCAGGGGGGCGGGCCGCAGCCCGGCGGCGGCCGCTCGGTCTACGCCGTACCGCCATCGGCGACCCCACTTCCCAGGCTGCTCCCGGCATCCCTGGGTGCGGGGCTCGCAACCCTCGCCCGCCCGACGCAAGGCCCGCCGCAGGCGCCCGGGACCGGCCGGGGGCGACGCCACGCCGGCTCGCCCCGCCGAGGCGCACCCCCCCCGGCGTCCGCCGACAGACCGGCATCCCCTCTCGTCCGGCCCCGCCGACCACCCCCTCACCCGCCGAGGCGTCGCAGGCACCTGTAGACACCCACCCGCCACCCCCATGGGGGAAAACCGCTGCGGGGTTGACGGGGGAGCGGCGTAGGCTGGAGGAGCGAGGCCGCCGTTGGGGGGCGGCCGGGATGAGGAGGAATCGCAGGCCATCAGCGCCGGCCCATGACTCAGACACCGACAGCTCACACCTCCGCGCAGGACCAGGCGAGAGCACGGATCAGCGTTCCCGCACAGCACCCGATGGTGACCGTGCTGGGCTCCGGCGACTCCCTCCTGCGCGTGATCGAGAAGGCTTTCCCGGCGGCCGACATCCACGTCCGGGGCAATGAGATCAGCGCGGTCGGCGACCCGGCGGAAGTCGCCCTGATCCAGCGTGTGTTCGACGAGATGATGCTGGTGCTCCGCACCGGGCAGCCGATGACGGAGGATGCGGTGGAACGCTCGATCGCGATGCTCAAGGCGAGCGACAACGGCACGAGCGACGGCCCCGAGACCCCGGCCGAGGTGCTGACGCAGAACATCCTGTCCTCGCGCGGCCGCACGATCCGCCCCAAGACGCTCAACCAGAAGCGCTACGTCGACGCCATCGACAAGCACACCATCGTCTTCGGCATCGGCCCCGCCGGTACCGGCAAGACCTACCTCGCCATGGCGAAGGCCGTGCAGGCGCTCCAGTCCAAGCAGGTCAACCGCATCATCCTGACCCGCCCGGCGGTCGAGGCCGGCGAACGCCTCGGCTTCCTCCCCGGCACCCTGTACGAGAAGATCGACCCGTACCTGCGCCCGCTCTACGACGCGCTGCACGACATGCTCGACCCCGACTCGATCCCGCGTCTGATGGCGGCGGGCACGATCGAGGTCGCCCCCCTGGCGTACATGCGCGGCCGCACGCTGAACGACGCCTTCATCATTCTCGACGAGGCCCAGAACACCAGCCCCGAGCAGATGAAGATGTTCCTCACCCGGCTCGGCTTCGACTCGAAGATCGTCATCACCGGTGACGTCACCCAGGTCGACCTCCCCGGCGGCACCAAGAGCGGTCTGCGCCAGGTGCAGGACATCCTGGAGGGCGTCGAGGACGTCCACTTCTCCCGCCTCTCCTCCCAGGACGTCGTCCGGCACAAGCTGGTGGGCCGTATCGTCGACGCGTACGAGAAGTACGACAGCCACGAGGGCACGGGCAAGACCGGCGCCAAGGGCTCCAAGGGGAAGTAGACCAGCACGACCATGTCGATCGACGTCAACAACGAATCCGGCACCGAGGTGGACGAGCAGGCGGTCCTCGACATCGCCCGCTACGCGCTCGCCCGGATGCGCATCCACCCGCTCTCCGAACTGTCGGTGATCGTCGTGGACGCCGACGCCATGGAGCAGCTCCACATCCAGTGGATGGACCTGCCCGGCCCGACGGACGTCATGTCGTTCCCGATGGACGAGCTGCGCCCGCCGGGCAAGGACGACGACGAGCCCCCGCAGGGCCTGCTCGGCGACATCGTCCTGTGCCCGGAGGTCGCGGCCCAGCAGGGCAAGGACGCCCCCACGCAGCACTCCATGGACGAGGAGCTCCAGCTCCTCACCGTCCACGGCGTCCTGCACCTCCTCGGCTACGACCACGAGGAGCCGGACGAGAAGGCCGAGATGTTCGGCCTCCAGGCCGCCATCGTCGACGGCTGGCGGGCCGAGCGCGGCCTGACCGGGCCGTCCCCGGCGCCGACCGTCTCGTAGGGCGGCCGGTACCCGAATGAGTCCGCAGATCGTGGTCGGCGCGGTCGCGCTGATCGTCGTGGCCTGGCTCGCCGCCTGCGCCGAGGCGGGCATCGCCCGCGTCTCCAGCTTCCGCGCCGAGGAGGCCGTCAAGTCCGGTCGCCGGGGCAGCGCCAAGCTGGCGCAGGTCGCCGCCGACCCCACCCGCTATCTCAACGTGGCCCTGCTGGTCCGCGTCGCCTGCGAGATGGCCGCCGCCGCCCTCGTCACCTACGCCTGCCTGCGCGCCTTCGACGCCACCTGGCAGGCCCTGCTGGTCGCCATCGCCGTGATGGTGCTGGTGTCGTACGTCGCCGTCGGCGTCTCGCCCCGCACCATCGGCCGCCAGCACCCCCTTTCCACCGCCACCGCGGCCGCCTACGTGCTGCTGCCGCTGGCCCGCGTCATGGGCCCGGTGCCCTCGCTGCTGATCCTCATCGGCAACGCGCTCACCCCCGGCAAGGGCTTCCGGCGCGGCCCCTTCGCCTCCGAGGCGGAGCTGCGCGCCATGGTCGACCTCGCCGAGCAGGAGTCGCTGATCGAGGACGAGGAGCGCCGCATGGTGCACTCCGTCTTCGAACTGGGCGACACCCTGGTCCGCGAGGTGATGGTGCCGCGCACCGACCTGGTCGTCATCGAGCGGTACAAGACCATCCGGCAGGCCCTCACCCTCGCCCTGCGCTCCGGGTTCTCCCGCATCCCGGTCTCCGGGGAGAGCGAGGACGACATCGTCGGGATCGTGTATCTCAAGGACCTGGTCCGCAAGACGCACATCAACCGGGACGCCGAGAACGACCTCGTCTCCACCGCGATGCGTCCCGCCGTCTTCGTGCCCGACACCAAGAACGCGGGCGACCTGCTGCGTGAGATGCAGAAGGAACGCAACCACGTCGCCGTCGTCATCGACGAGTACGGCGGCACGGCCGGGATCGTCACCATCGAGGACATCCTGGAGGAGATCGTCGGAGAGATCACCGACGAGTACGACCGTGAACTCCCGCCCGTGGAGGACCTCGGGGAGGGCCGCCACCGGGTCACCGCCCGCCTGGACATCACCGACCTCGGCGAGCTGTACGGGCTGGAGGAGTACGACGACGAGGACGTGGAAACCGTAGGCGGACTGCTCGCGAAGGCCCTGGGCCGCGTGCCCATCGCCGGTGCGAGCGCCGAGGTCGAACTGCCCGACGAGCGACGGCTGAAGCTGACCGCCGAGGCCGCCGCCGGTCGCCGGAACAAGATCGTGACGGTACTGGTCGAGCCCGCCGGGGTCCCGGCGCGGGAGGAGAGCACGGAATGAAGCCCCAGGAGCTGCGCGCCCTCTGCCTGTCCTTCAACGCGGTGGAGGAGGAGTTCCCCTTCAACCCGGACACCTCGGTCTTCAAGGTGCTGGGCAAGATGTTCGCCCTCGCGGCACTGGACGCGCGGCCCCTGACGGTCAACCTCAAGTGCGACCCGGAGGACGCCCAGCGCCTCCGCGCCGACCACGAGGGCCTGATCGTGCCGGGCTACCACATGAACAAGCGGCACTGGAACACCGTCACGGTGGACTCCGACCTGCCCGACGCCCTGGTGAAGGAACTGGTCGAGGACTCCTACGACCTCGTCGTCGCGGGCCTGCCGAGGGCCGAGCGCCTGAAGCTCGACCGCCCCTGAAAATCCCTACGGGGTGCGGTGACCCCGTGTCAGAATCCGCCGCATGACGCCTCGCTACCCGCGCCCCCTGCGCCCCGGAGACCGTATCGGCGTGACCTCGCCCTCCAGCGGGGTCCCGGACGCCCTGCGCGGCCGGCTCGACGTGGCCGTGGCCGACCTGAAGGCGCGCGGGTACGAGGTGACGGTGGGCCGGTGCATGGACGGCTCGGGCCACCTCAGCGCCCCGGCCGCCGAACGCGCCGCCGAACTCACCGCGATGCTCACCGACCCCGGCATCCGGGCCGTCGTGCCCCCGTGGGGCGGCGAGACCGGAATCGACCTGCTGCCGCTGCTGGACTTCGCGGAGATCGGCCGGGCCGAACCGACCTGGGTCGTCGGCTACTCCGACGTCTCGGGCCTGCTCGCGCCCTTGACCCTGCTGTCCGGGCTGCCCACCGTGCACGGCAACAACCTCATGGACACCCCCTACGGGACACCCCAGGGCCTGCTGTCCTGGCTGGACATCGTGGAGGCGCCGCAGGGCGGCCCGTTCACCCAGACCCCGCCCGGCCGGTACCGCTCCGGCGGATGGGACGACTTCGCCCGCCACCCCGAGGTCCGCGATCCGAGGCTGGACACCGAGGGCACCTGGACCCGGCTGGACGGCACCGGGGACGTGGACGTGAGTGGCCGGCTGATCGGCGGCTGCATCGAGATCCTGGCCAACGTCGCCGGGACCCCGTACCTGGACACCGCCGAACTCGCCCCCGGTGAGCCGCTGCTGGTCTACGTGGAGGCTTGCGAGGACAGCGCGTTCAGCATCTGCCGGACCCTGCACGGGATGCGGCTCGCCGGGTTCTTCGACCGGGCCGCCGCGATCCTGGTCGGCCGCACCAAGGCCCCGGACAGCCCCACCCTGACCCAGCACGAGGCGGTGCTCGACGCGCTCGGCCCGCTGGGCGTGCCGATCGTCGCCGATGTGGAGTGCGGGCACGTCGCCCCGTATCTGCCGCTGGTCAACGGCGCGCGCGGCCGCGTGGAGCACACGGCCGCGCGCAGCGCGATCACCCAGACCCTGGACTGAGGTCAGGCCCGGACCCTTACGGGACGCAGCCCGAGGGCGATCAGGGCGGCCGCGCCGAGCACGATCAGCGCGGCCAGGGCGATCACCGTGTGGACGCCGGCCAGCAGGTCGTCGGTGGTGGTGGCCAGCACGCCCAGCAGGGGCACGCCGAGCGTGAGGCTGACCTGCTGGGTGGAGGTCACCAGGCCGGTGGCCAGGCCCTGTTCACCGTCGGAGACACCCGAGGTGACGGTGAGGCCGTACGAGATGATCGCGCCGAGGTGGCACATGCTGGCCAGCGACACGGCGGTCACGGCCAGCCACACCGACCAGCCCCCGGCGCTCAGCGGCAGCAGGGCGGCGGTCAGCAGACCTTGCCCGGCCAGCGAGCCGGCCAGCGTGCGCCGGGCGCCGAACCGGCCGATCACCCTCGGCGCCAGCACGCCCGCCACCGCCGACAGCACGCCCTGCACCCCGAAGACCAGCCCGGTCTCGAACGCCGAGAGCCGCAGCACCTCCTGGAGGTACAGGGTCAGCGCGAACACCACGGCCGACATCATCGAGAAGGTGACCAGGCCGCCCAGGTTGCCCCACGCCACCGTGCGGCGGCGCAGCATCGGCAGCGAGACCAGCGGCGCGGCCGTACGGGACTCGATCACGGTGAACGCGGTCAGCAGCGCCGGCCCGGCCACCAGGGTGGCCCAAACGTCCGGCCGGCCGAAGCCCTGTGCGGCGGCGGTGGACAGGGCGTAGATCAGGGACAGCAGACCGGCGGTGACGGTGACGGCGCCCGGCACGTCCAGCCGGGGGCGCTCCGGGGTGCGGGACTCGGGCAGCAGGCCCGGCGCCAGCGGCAGCACGATCAGCGCGAACACGGCCAGCAGCGCCATCGTGGAGCGCCAGCCGAAGGCGTCGGTCAGCGCGCCGCCCGCGATCATGCCGGTGGTGAAGCCCAGCGACAGCAGCGTGCCGGAGATGCCGAGCGCGCGGTCGCGGGCCGGGCCCTCGGGGAAGGTGGTCGTCAGCAGGGACATGCCGGTCGGCACGATCGCCGCCGCGCCGAGCCCCTGGAGGGCGCGGCCGGTGAGGAAGGACGCCGGGTCCCAGGCCAGGGCCGCCAGCAGCGAGGCCGCGCCGAACAGGGTGAGCCCGGCCAGGAACAGCCTGCGGCGGCCGAACAGGTCGCCGACGCGGCCGAAGAGCAGCAGGAAGCCGCCGGACGGCAGCGCGAACGCGGTGACCGCCCACTGCAGCGCCGAGCGGCTCATGCCGAGTCCGGTGCCCAGCTCGGGCAGCGCCACGTTCAGCACCGAGAAGTCGAGCGCGACCATGAACTGGGCCGCGCACAGCACGAACAGGACGAGCCGGTCACGCGCCGAGAGCCGGACGGGGCCGACCGGCAGGGTCGTAGGGGGAGTTACGGGGGCTGGGGTGTCGATCGCCATGGCAAAGAGCTTCCGACGGCCGGAAGAAACGTGGGGAGTCGGAACTTATGGTGGTGGTGGCACCACCAGACACGGCGACGAGGGGGACCGGTACGTGGCTGCGACGGCGGGTACGGCGAGCGTGACGCGCATGCCGGGGACGGCACGGAGTGAACGGCGCACCGAGCTGCGGGAGTTCCTGGTGTCCCGGCGCGCCCGGATCACCCCGCAGGAGGCCGGACTCCCGCTCGGCGGGGCCCGGCGCCGTACGCCCGGTCTGCGCCGGGAGGAGGTCGCGGTGCTGGCCGGGGTGAGCGCCTCCTGGTACCAGTGGCTGGAGCAGGGGCGGGACATCTCCGTCTCCCCGCAGGTGCTCGACGCGGTCTCGCGGGTGCTGCGGCTGAGCGACGCCGAGCTGCGGCACCTGTACCTGCTGGCCGGCCTCAACCCGCCCGCCCCCGAAGTCGTGGCGGTACGGCGGGACATGTGCGACGGGCTGCGGCGGCTGATCGACACCTGGATGCCGTATCCGGCGCACATCATGGACCGCTACTACAACTGCGTGATGTACAACGCCGCGGCGACCGCGGTGTTCGGCATGGGGCAGGGGCCCACCACCCGGAACTGCCTGGTCGACTTCTTCGCCGACCCGCTGTTCCGGAGCCGCTCGCTGAGCTGGGAGACCAACGCGCGTACGGTCGTCGCGCAGTTCCGGGCCGCCTGCGCGGCCCACCCCGAGGACGAGGGGTTCCAGGCGGTGCTGGCCGAAGTCAGCGCCGTCAGCCCGGAGTTCAACGCGCTGTGGGCCGAGCGGGACATCGAGGACCAGGGGCAGATCCGCAAGGAGCTGATGCATCCACGGGCCGGGCTGCTGGCGGTGGAGTCCACGGCGATGCAGGTGCCCGCCCGGCCCGACCTGCTGATCGTGCTGCACACCCCGCTGCCGGAGGCGGACACCGCGGCGAAGCTGGAGTGGCTGGCGAACGGGGACGACGGGGTTCGTATGCTCGGGGCATGAGCGAGAACGAGCTTGATCCTGAGGACCGGAAGATCGTGACTCTGGCGCGGTCGGTGCGGGCGCGGAACGGGGTGCCGGAGGGGGCCGCGGTGCGGGACTCGACGGGGCGGACGTACGCGGCCGGGGCGGTGTCGCTTCCCTCGCTTCAGCTCAGCGCGCTGCGCACTGCCGTGGCCATGGCGGTGGCTTCCGGGGCCGAGTCCTTGGAGGCGGCGGCTGTGGTGAGCGAGGCGGAAGGTCTTTCGGCGGAGGACCTTGCCGCTGTCGCCGACCTCGGGGGTTCTGGCACGCCGGTGTTGCTCGCCGGGGCTGACGGTGTCGTCAGGTCGACCGTCACGACTGACTGACGTCGAGAGTCCGGGGGCTGGTCACAGCGCGTCCGGTCCCCGCTCTCCCGTCCTCACCCGCACCACCGTCTCCACCGGCACGGACCACACCTTGCCGTCGCCGATCTTGCCCGTGTGGGCGGCCTGGACGATGGCGTCGATCGCGTCCTCGGCCATCGCGTCCTCCACGACCAGTTCGAGGCGGACCTTGGGGACGAGGTCGACCTGGTACTCCGCGCCCCGGTAGACCTCGGTGTGGCCGCGCTGGCGGCCGTAGCCGCTGGCCTCCGTGACGGTGAGGCCGTCGATGCCGAGGTCGCGGAGGGCGGACTTCACCTCGTCCAGGCGGTACGGCTTCACGACGGCGGTGATGAGCTTCATGCGGGGCTCTCGGCCTTCCGGACGGGGGCGACGGGGGCGCCATGGCCCAGGACCCCGTGATCGTAGGCCGTCTCGGCGTGCACCGTAAGGTCGAGCCCGGTGCGCTCCTCGTCCTCGCTCGCGCGCAGCCCCATCGTGCGGTCGAGCAGCCTGCCGAGCCCGTACGTCACCGCGAAGGCGTACCCGGCGACCGCGAGCACCGCGACGAGCTGGCGCCCCAGCAGCCCGAGCCCGCCGCCGTGGAACAGCCCCTGCGGGCCGCCGGTCATGGCCTTGTCCGCGAACAGGCCGATCAGCAGCGTGCCGATCACCCCGCCGACCAGGTGGACGCCGACGACGTCGAGGGAGTCGTCGAAGTTCAGCTTGAACTTCCAGCCCACCGCGTACGAGCAGACGACACCCGCGGCCAGGCCGACGACCAGCGCACCCAGCAGCGAGACGGTCCCGCAGGACGGGGTGATGGCGACCAGGCCCGCGACCGCGCCGGAGGCGGCACCCAGGGTGGTGGGGTGGCCGTCCCGCTTCTGCTCGACCAGGAGCCAGCCCAGCAGACCGGTGCAGCCGGCGGCCATGGTGTTGAGGAAGGCGGCCGCGGCGAGGCCGTTCGCGCCGAGCGCGGAGCCCGCGTTGAAGCCGAACCAGCCGAACCACAGCAGCCCGGCGCCGAGCATGACCATCGGCAGGCTGTGCGGCCGCATGGCGTCCTTCTTGAAGCCGAGCCGGGGTCCGAGGACCAGGCACAGGGCGAGTCCCGAGGCGCCGGACGTGATCTCCACCGGCAGACCGCCCGCGAAGTCCAGCGCCCCCAGCTTCGCGCCGATCCACCCGCCAGGCCCCCACACCCAGTGCGTGACCGGAACGTATACGAGCAGCGTCCACACCGGCACCAGCACCAGCCACGCCCCGAACCGGGTGCGGTCCGCGACCGCGCCGCTGATCAGGGCGGCCGTGATGATGGCGAAGGTGAGCTGGAAGGTGGCGAAGAGCAGCGTCGGCACCGTGCCGTGCAGTGCGGACGGGCCGATGTGGGCCATCCCGGCGTTCTCCAGCCCGCCGAGCAGGCCGCCGCCGAGGTCGTCGGTGAAGGCGAGGGAGTAGCCGGCCGCCAGCCAGACCACGGTGACCAGGGCGATGGACACGAAGCTCATCATCAGCATGTTGAGGACGCTCTTCGCGCGGACCATGCCGCCGTAGAACAGGGCCAGGCCCGGTGTCATCAGCAGTACCAGGGCGGTGGCGGCGAGCAGCCAGGCGGTGTCACCGGTGTCCGCGTGCGCGGCGGCGAGGGTCACGGGCGTCTCCAGTGATCCGGGGGAGCGGGCTCGTCAGAGGGTCACGGGTGCGCGTTTCCGGTCGCCTACAGGGGCGTTTCCGTGGTGTTTCGGCACGCGTCGGCGGTCTGAGACGCTGGTCGCGGGGGTGCTTCGGACACTGGTGCGGCACGGGCTCGCGGATCAGGGAGAATGGTCGGCATGAGCGTTCGTACCCAGTCATCCGAGCGGTCGGGCGAGAACGCCCACCGCGCAGGCTTCGCGTGCTTCGTGGGCCGTCCCAACGCGGGCAAGTCCACCCTCACGAACGCTCTGGTCGGGCAGAAGGTGGCCATCACCGCCGACCAGCCGCAGACCACCCGGCACACGGTGCGCGGCATCGTGCACCGGGACGACGCCCAGTTGATCCTGGTCGACACCCCCGGCCTGCACAAGCCGCGCACCCTGCTGGGCGAGCGGCTGAACGACGTGGTGCGCACCACCTGGGCCGAGGTCGACGTGATCGGCTTCTGCCTCCCGGCGAACGAGAAGATCGGCCCCGGTGACCGCTTCATCGCCAAGGAGCTGGCCGGGATCAAGAAGACCCCCAAGGTCGCCATCGTCACCAAGACCGACCTGGTCGACTCCAAGACCCTCGCCGAGCAGCTCATCGCCATCGACCAGCTCGGCAAGGAGCTGGGCTTCGAGTGGGCCGAGATCGTGCCGGTGTCGGCGACCGGCGGCAAGCAGGTGAGCCTGCTGGCCGACCTGATCGTGCCGCTGCTCCCCGAGGGCCCGGCGCTCTACCCCGAGGGCGACCTCACCGACGAGCCCGAGCAGGTCATGATCGCGGAGCTGATCCGCGAGGCCGCGCTGGAGGGCGTGCGCGACGAGCTGCCGCACTCCATCGCCGTCGTCGTGGAGGAGATGCTCCCGCGCGAGGACCGCCCGGCCGACAAGCCGCTGCTCGACATCCACGCCAACGTCTACATCGAGCGGCCCAGCCAGAAGGGCATCATCATCGGCCCCAAGGGCAAGCGGCTGAAGGACGTGGGCATCAAGTCCCGCAAGCAGATCGAGGCCCTGCTCGGCACGCCCGTCTTTCTCGACCTCCATGTGAAGGTCGCCAAGGACTGGCAGCGCGACCCCAAGCAGCTCCGCAAGCTCGGTTTCTGACCGTTCAGCGCTGCGCCCGCAGCGACTCCTGGTACCAGCGGTACGACGCCTTCGGGGTCCGCCGCAGCGTGGCGAAGTCCACGTCCACCAGGCCGAAGCGGCGGGCGTAGCCCTCGGCCCACTCGAAGTTGTCCAGCAGCGACCAGACGAAGTAGCCGCGCACGTCCACCCCTTCGGCGAGCGCGGAGTGCACGGCGCGGACATGGCCGTCCAGGTAGGCGATGCGGTCCTGGTCGTCCAGTCCCTCGTACGAGCAGCCGTTCTCGGTGATGACGAGGGGCGGGAGCCGGTCGCCGTAGCGGTCCCGGAGCCCGGTGAGCAGGCCGGTCAGCGCCTCGGGGACGACCGGCCAGCCGAAGTCGGTCACCGGCACACCCTCGAACTCCCGCAGCGAGAAGGGGAGTTCGGCGGGCAGCGTCACCCCGCCGAACGCGGTGGGCCTCTCCTGGGGGGCGCCGACCTTGGCGGGCGCGTAGTAGTTGATCCCGTACCAGTCCAGCGGCTCCGCGATGATCCGCAGGTCGTCCTCGGCGCCCTCGGGCATCAAGGCGGCCGTGCCGTCCGGGTACTGGCCCAGCAGGACGGGTTCGGCGAAGAGGCGGTTGAGGAGCAGGTCGTAGAACACGGCCGCCTCCACGTCCGCCGGGTCGGCGGAGGCGGGCTCCACGGGCGAGTGGGAGTTGGCGATGCCGATGTCGCTCACCCCGGCCGCGCGCAGCGCCCGTACCGCCAGACCGTGCGCGAGGAGCTGGTGGTGGGCGGCCGGGAGCGCGTCGAAGAGCAGGGCCCGGCCAGGGGCGTGGGTGCCGAGGGCGTGGCCCAACAGGGTGTGCTCGGCGGGCTCGTTGAGGGTGATCCAGCGCGGTACGCGGTCCCCGAGCCGGTCCGCGACACCGCAGACGTGGTCCGCGAACCGGTACGCGGTGTCCCGGTCCAGCCAGTCGAGCCCGGCCGGCAGATCCCAGTGGAACAACGTCGGCACCGGCTGGACCCCCGCCTCGCACAGCGCGTCCACCAGCCGGTCGTAGAAGTCCGGCCCGCCGGGGGAGTTCACGCGCGGCCACGAGATCGAGAAGCGGTACGCGTCCACGCCGAGGCCCGCCAGCAGGGCCACGTCCTCCGGGTAGCGGTGGTAGTGGTCGCAGGCCACGGCGGCCGTGGAGCCGTCCTTCACCCGGCCCGGCTCGGCGGTGAACACATCCCACACGGAAGGTTCGCGCAGGTCGGCGGCGCCCTCGATCTGGTGCGCGGAGGTCGACACCCCCCACAGGAAGCCGTCGGGGAAGCGGGGGAGAGGGCCGTGCGCGTCCGTCACCATGGGCCGGATCATCCGCACCCGGCCCCCGCCGCGTCAACGCCCCTGTCAGTCCTCCAGCGGCACGATGTCGAGCGTGGCCAGCCGCTCCCGGTCGGCGACGACCTCGATCCCGATGATCCCGCCGTCCTCCGCGAAGGTGAAGGCGAGGATCAGGGCCAGGCGGCCGTGCGGGGCCATGACCAGGCCGACCGAGCCGTCCAGCAGGGCGAGACCGGTGAACCGGGCCCGGCCGGTCGCCGCCATCGCACCCCGCGCGACCGTGCCGGCACCCACCACCGTGACCGGCTCCGGGGTCGGGACCACGAACCGGTCGGCGTGCAGCACCACGTCCGGGTGGAGCAGACCCACCAGCGCGTCGAAGTCCCCGCCCCGCGTGGCCGCGAGGAACGCCTCCACCGCGTGGCGCCGCCGGACCGGATCGCTCTTGGGCAGCGGGCCCTCGCCCTTGACCCGGCGCCGGGCCCGGCTCGCCAACTGCCTTACGGCGGCCGGGGAACGCTCCAGCAGCGGGGCCAGCTCGTCGAAGGGCACCGCGAACAGGTCGTGCAGCACGAACGCCAGCCGCTCCGCCGGGGAGAGCCGGTCCAGCACCACCAGCAGCGCCACCCCGACCGAGTCGGCCAGCACCGCCTCCTCCTCCGGGGCACCCCCGTCCCCCGGGCCGGTGACCGGGTCGGCGGGCCGGGCCTCCAGCGGGTCCTCGTGCCGCCGGTCCCGGGCGCGCAGCAGGTTCAGGCACACCCGCCCGACGATCGTGGTCAGCCACCCGGCGATGTTCTCCACCCCCTCGGCGCCCGCCCGGTCGGCCCGGAGCCAGGTCTCCTGCACGGCGTCGTCGGCCTCGCTCAGTGAGCCCAGCATCCGGTACGCCACCGCCCGCAGCCGCGCCCGGTGCCGCTCGAAGACCTCCGCCGACCAACTGCCGTCGTCCACCTGTCACATTCCTTCCGCGCGGGGTGTCACGGAAGTAGAACACCGAGAACCCGCCGAAGGGACCTGGACGCAAGCGTTCCGGTTCCCGCGAAACTGGGAGCAGTCATGACCTCCAGCACTTCCGTCCTGGTCACCGGTGGCACCGGCACGCTCGGCCGCCATGTCGTCCCCCTGCTGCGGGAGGCGGGCCGCGAGGTACGCGTCCTGACCCGCAAGGGCGGGGACGGCCCGGACCACGTGAGCGTCGACCTCCTCACCGGCACCGGACTCGACGCCGCCCTGGACGGCGTCGGCACCGTGCTCCACCTCGCCGGCGGCCCCAAGGGCGACGACACCGCCACCGGCAACCTGGTGCGCGCGGCACAGGCGGCCGGGGTCCGGCACCTCGTGTACATCTCCGTCATCGGCGCCGACCGCGTACCGCTCGCCTGGCTCAGGTCGAAGCTGGCCGCCGAGCAGGCGATCGCCGGCTCCGGACTGCCGTGGACCACGCTGCGGGCGGCCCAGTTCCACGAACTCACCCTGAAGATGGTCGAGTCGATGGTCAAGCTGCCCGTCTTCCCGGTCCCGGGCGGACTGCGCCTCCAGCCGGTCGACTCCCGCGACGTGGCCGCCCGCCTCACCGACCTCACCCTCGGCGCCCCGGCCGGACTCGTCCCCGACCTCGCCGGACCCCGGGTGTACGGCCTCGGCGAGCTGGGCCGGAGCTACCTCCAGGCCCGCGGCAAGCGCCGCCCGATGCTGGGGATCCGCATCCCCGGCAAGGCGGGCCGTGCCTACCGCGCGGGCGACAACCTGACCCTCGCCGGAGCGGACACCGGCAAGCGCACCTGGGAGGAGTTCCTCGGCGAACAGCTCGCCTAGGCCCCCTCCCTCAGGCCCCCTCTTTCAACACGCGCGACACCAACTCCCGCTGGGCCTCGGTCAGCCGGGGGTCGGCCGCGTGGACGGTGTGGCCGTCCACCGTGATCTCGTAGTGGAAGCCGTCCGGGACACCCGGTACCGGGGTGCCCGGCGCGGCGGCCAGGGCCTGGTCGGCCAGGGTGCGCCACTCCTGGGCGTCGGCGCGCCCGGAGGTGTCCACCTCGGCCTGCCGCTCGATGCCCGCGAAGCCGCCCGTACGCCGTACTTGGATACGCATGACCCCAGTGTCCGGCACCGCGGCTACAGCGTCTCCACCCCCACTTCCTCCCACGCCTTCTCCACCGCCTGGAGTTCGCCGCCCGCGCCGAACCGCTCGCGGGCGGCCTTCACGGTCAGGGTGGCGAAGTCGGCGAACTGGGCGTCCTCCTTGAGCTTGCCGCCGGTCAGCACGTCGTACCAGATCTGGCCGGTCTTCTCCCAGGCGTAGCCGCCGATCGCGGTGGCCGCGATGTAGAAGGCGTGGTTCGGGATGCCGGAGTTGATGTGGACGCCGCCGTTGTCCCGGCCGGTGTGCACGTAGTGCTGCATGTCGGCGGGCTGGGGGTCCTTGCCGAGCACGTCGTCGTCGTACGCGGTGCCCGGGGCCTTCATCGAGCGCAGGGCCTGGCCCTGGACGCGCGGGGCGAGCAGACCGGCGCCGATCAGCCAGTCCGCGTCGGCGGCGGTCTGGCGGAGCGTGTACTGCTTGATCAGCGAGCCGAACACGTCGGACAGCGACTCGTTGAGCGCGCCGGACTGGCCGAAGTAGGCGAGGTTCGCGGTGTACTGCGTGACGCCGTGGGTGAGTTCGTGGCCGATGACGTCGACCGGGATGGTGAAGTCGAGGAAGATCTCGCCGTCCCCGTCGCCGAACACCATCTGCTCGCCGTTCCAGAAGGCGTTGTCGTAGTCCTTGTCGAAGTGGACCGTGGCCTTGAGCGGGAGGCCCTGGCCGTCGATGGAGCGGCGGCCGTACACCTTCAGATACAGCTCGAAGGTGGCGCCGAGGCCCGCGTAGGCCCGGTTGACCGTGGCGTCCGGGCCCGGCTCGGAGCCCTCGGCGCGGACCTTCTTGCCGGGGAGGTTCTGGGTGTGCCCGGCGTCGAAGATGGTGCGGTCCGGCTGGTCCCCGTCGGCGGCCGTGGCGGCGGCCTGCGCGCCGATCACGGTGGTCAGCCGGCGGCGGGTGCGCTCGAACGCGTCCCGCTCCAGGGAGCGGCGGGCCGGGCCGGACAGCGCCGGGTCGGAGTCGCGCGCGAGCTTGTCGAGGAGGTGCGGCGGCACGATCGTGCAGAAGACGGGCTCATGGCCCCCGTTGGTCGTCATGCCAATAAATGGTCGCACCGAGCGATGGCAAAGTCACTAGGTGTAACCGTGATTGATGAAATACGGTGATATCTCTCGTCACTCCGCGTCACCGAGTGGTATGGACCCTCGTCGCGGACCCGATCACGGGTCCGCGCCACCCGCTCCGGTTCCGCATGCCGAGACGCCCCCGCGAGCCCGGCGGGCCTCGGTTAGGCTGCACAGCATCATGCGTTTCGGGCTGCTTCTCCTTAGCTGCCGCGGCGAGGGCCTGTAAGCAAGGCCGACCCCCTCCCCGCGGTGCTTTTGGCGTTGCGTCGTCGGCCGTCCCAAGGACTTTCCGAGGAGCCCACGCGATCATGGCGAACCGCCAGCAGCCCAGCCCCATGCCGTTCCAGCGCTACGGCCAGTACGACCAGGTCGACATCCCCGACCGCACCTGGCCCGGCAAGCGCGTCACCGCAGCCCCCCGCTGGCTCTCCACCGACCTGCGCGACGGCAACCAGGCCCTGATCGACCCGATGTCGCCCGAGCGCAAGCGCCGGATGTTCGACCAACTGGTCAAGATGGGCTACAAGGAGATCGAGGTCGGCTTCCCCGCCTCCGGTCAGACCGACTTCGACTTCGTGCGCTCCATCATCGAGGAGGAGGGCGCGATCCCCGAGGACGTGACGATCTCCGTCCTCACCCAGGCCCGCGAGGACCTGATCGAGCGGACCGTGGAGTCCCTGAAGGGCGCCCGCCGCGCCACCGTCCACCTGTACAACGCCACCGCGCCCGTCTTCCGCCGGGTGGTCTTCCGGGGCTCCAAGGAGGACATCAAGCAGATCGCCGTCGACGGCACCCGCCTGGTCGTGGAGTACGCGGAGAAGCTGCTGGGCCCGGAGACCGAGTTCGGGTACCAGTACAGCCCGGAGATCTTCACCGACACCGAGCTGGACTTCGCCCTGGAGGTCTGCGAGGCGGTGATGGACGTCTACCAGCCGGGTCCGGGCCGCGAGATCATCCTCAACCTGCCCGCCACGGTGGAGCGTTCCACCCCGTCCACGCACGCCGACCGGTTCGAGTGGATGCACCGCAACCTCTCCCGCCGCGAGCACGTCGTCCTGTCCGTGCACCCGCACAACGACCGGGGCACGGCGGTCGCCGCCGCCGAGCTGGCGCTGATGGCCGGCGCCGACCGCGTCGAGGGCTGCCTGTTCGGGCAGGGCGAGCGCACCGGCAACGTCGACCTGGTCACCCTGGGCATGAACCTGTTCTCGCAGGGCGTCGACCCGCAGATCGACTTCTCCGACATCGACGAGATCCGTCGCACGTGGGAGTACTGCAACCAGATGGAGGTCCACCCGCGCCACCCGTACGTGGGCGACCTGGTCTACACGTCCTTCTCCGGCTCCCACCAGGACGCCATCAAGAAGGGCTTCGACGCGATGGAGGCCGACGCTGCCGCCCAGGGCGTCGGCGTGGGCGAGCTGGAGTGGGCGGTGCCGTACCTGCCCATCGACCCCAAGGACGTCGGCCGCTCCTACGAGGCCGTGATCCGGGTCAACTCGCAGTCCGGCAAGGGCGGTGTGTCGTACGTCCTGAAGAACGACCACAAGCTGGAACTGCCCCGCCGGATGCAGATCGAGTTCTCGAAGATCATCCAGGCCAAGACGGACGCCGAGGGCGGCGAGATCACCCCGCGCGACATCTGGGCCGCCTTCCAGGACGAGTACCTGCCCAACCCGCAGAACCCGTGGGGCCGCATCCAGGTCCGTACCGGCCAGTCGACCACCGACACGGACGGCGTGGACACGCTGACCGTGGAGGCGACGGTGGACGGCGAGGACACCGTGCTGACCGGTACCGGCAACGGTCCGATCTCGGCGTTCTTCGACGCGCTGCAGTCGGTCGGCGTGGACGTACGCCTGCTGGACTACCAGGAGCACACGATGAGCGAGGGCGCGTCCGCGCAGGCCGCCTCCTACATCGAGTGCGCGGTCGGCGACAAGGTGCTGTGGGGCATCGGCATCGACGCGAACACGACACGTGCGTCGCTGAAGGCGGTCGTCTCCGCGGTGAACCGCGCGACCCGCTGACCCCGCCCCGACCCGGCGCTTCGGTGCCCCGGCCGCTGTATACGGCGGCCGGGGCACCGTCGTCTTCCGGCCAGGGAACGTCGCAGGTCACGGGCCGGTCTCGTCCGGGGTGCTGACTCGGGCTCCGTGATGTGGCTAACATCACGCCAGCGCGGCGATGTTGCCGCGTGGTTACGTGCGGAGGTGCGACGTGCTGCCAGTACGGGGACGAGACGGCCGAGCCACCGGGTTCGTCCGGCACATCCTGGGCTCCCGCACCGCCTGGACGCCCCAGGGCGACGGGGAGTTCTTCTGCCCCGGCTGCGGCGGCGACCGCAACTACCAGCGCCTCACCGGCCGCACACGCCTCACCGTGCTCGGGGTGCCCCTGCTGGCGCGCGGGACGACCGAGCCGGTCGTGGAGTGCGCCTCCTGTCTGCACCGCTTCGGTGTGGAGACCCTCGACCACCCCACCACCCGCCGCCTCTCCGTCCTGCTCCGCGACGCGGTCCACGCGGTCGCCGTCTCCGTGCTGGTCGCCGGGGGCACCGGGTCGCGGGCCGCACTGGAGACGGCGGCCGAGACCGTGCGCGCGGCGGGCTGCGAGGAGGACGCGGCGGAACGCCTCGCCATGACCCTCGACGGCGGCGACCCCCGCACCCCCCTCAGCGCCCTCGCCCCCCACCTGGCCGCGCCGGGCCGCGAGTCCCTCCTCCTGGACGCCGCCCTCATCGCCCTCGCGGACGGCCCCTACACCCCCGCCGAACACACCGCCCTCGCCACGGCCGGCGAGGCCCTGCTCCTCCCCGCCGAGGTGGTGGAACGGGTCCTTACGGCGGCGCGTATGCCCTCCTGACCAGGGGGGCGTGACGCGCGGGAGTCCCCCGGCGTTGAGCATCGCGGCCTTACGTAACTGGAGGACGGCGATGACCACTGCGGAGCGGGTGCTCGCGGACCGGCTGGAGATCACGGCGGGACAGGTCGTGCGGGAGATCGGCTGGGACGAGGACTGCGACGACCGCCTGCGCGCGGCCGTCGAGGAGTGGACCGGCGACGCGCTGGCCGACGCGGCCGGTGAGGACCTCGCCGACGCGGTGCTGCTGTGGTGGCGCGAGAAGGACGGCGACCTCTTCGACGCGCTCACGGACGCCCTGACCGGCCTCACCTCCGGCGGGCCCATCTGGCTCCTGACGCCCCACCTCGGCCGCGACGGGTATGTGGAGCCCGCCGAGATCGCGGAGAGCGCGACGGCGGCCGGGCTCAGCCGGGTGCCCCTGGACGTGGCGGGGAGCTGGTCCGGCACCCGCCTCGAGCTGCGGCGGAGCGGCGCCGCGTAAGGTCGTCCGACGGGGGCCGCCTGTCGGCATGGGCGGGGTTTCCGGTTCAGTGTGAAGGGAACTCGCGGGCGGCGGAAGCGAGTTCCGGATCGGCATCGCGGGCGGCTTCGACTTCGGCGCCGACCTGCCCGCCTTCGCGGACGCCTGGATCGACGGCCGCGGCCGCCTCGTACGGACCCGCCTGGCCATGAACCTCGCCGGTGCGGGGGTGACCGCGACGATGAACCTCGCGGACCTCGGCAAGCCGGTGCGCGTGACGGTCCCGGACGCGGCGGACACGGTGCCGGGCGAGCTGTTCAAGAGCCTGGTGGCGGGCTGAGCGGGCCTACCGTTCGCTGCCCTCGCCGAGGGCGCTGTCGGTGATGTCGCCTCCGGCGGCGATGCCGTCGCGGCCCGCGCGGATGTCGTCGTGGGTCCGGCGGGCGCGGGTGGTGGGGGTACGAGGGCCGGTGACCTTGGCGTTCTTGCCGAGGGCGGAGCCGGTGATGTCGCCTCCGGCGGCGACGGCGCCTCGTCCGGCGCGTACCCGGCGTCCGGGCGTGGGCGTCGGGCTTCCGAAGAGCGCGAGCACCGAGACCACCAGCGCGGCCAGCGCCACCACCGCGCCCACCACGCTCGCGGCCTGACCGGCGGTGTCCAGGTCCGCCAGCACGGCGACCAGGACCAGCCCCACGGTGCCCGCCCCGGCCACCACGGCGGTCACCCACACCCACGTCCGTGTCATCAGGACCCCCACCCCTCGTCCGACAGGGACATGTTCACCCAGTGCGGTGGGGAGCGCTACGTTTTACGGCAGGTGTGCCAGGCGGACGGGGGTTCGGGGTGGCTGGGGCGAACGACACCGGCGGTCCGCGCTCTCGGTGGCGGTGGGGGCGCGGTGAGGCTTCCTCCGACGGTGGGCTGACCGTGGGTGCCGGAGGTGTCGGTGCCGGGGGCAGCATCGAGGGGAGCGCGCTCGGGGAGAACAGCCGGGTCGCCAACATCCATTTCCACCACGCCCCGACGGCAGCGGTGGCATGGCCGGTGGAGATCGGCCCGGTACCGGCCCTGGCGTCCGCGTTCCAGCCCCGGCAGGACCTGCGCGAGCAGATGGAAGACGCGCGGGCGAACGCCGGGACGGCCGTCCTGACCCAAGTCCTCTCCGGAGGCGGCGGCGTGGGCAAGACCCAACTGGCCGCCGCCTGCGCCTCCGACGCGGTGACCGAGGGGTACGACCTCGTGGTGTGGGCGGCCGCGACGGAGGCCCAGCAGGTCATCACCCAGTACGCGCAGGCCGCTGCACGCGTGCGCGTGCCGGGCGCGGCGGGGCACGACCCGGAGGCGGACGCGCGCCTGTTCCTGGAGTGGCTGACGACCACCTCCCGGCGCTGGCTGGTGGTGCTGGACGACGTGACCGACCCCGCTGTCCTCACGTCGTGGTGGCCCGCGAGCCGTACGGGGTCGGGCTGGGTGCTGGCCACCACGCGGCTGAAGGACGCCCGGATGACGGGCGGTGGCCGGACCCGGATCGACATCGACGTGTACACCCCGGAGGAGGCGCACGCCTTCGTGCGGGCCCGCCTGACGGGTGAGGGCATGGGGCACCTGCTGGACGAGCAGGTCGCCGAACTCGCCTCGGCTCTGGGCCACTTACCGCTGGCCCTGAGCCACGCCACGGCGTACATGATCAACGAGGAGCTGACATGTACGGCGTACCTGGCCCTGTTCACGGACCACCGCACCTCGCTGGAGCAGGCCCTCCCCGAGTCGGCCGACACCGAGGGCTACGGCCGCCAGATCACCACGACCCTCCTGCTGTCGCTGGAGGCCGCCCGAGCGGCCGACACGACGGGCTTCGCCACCACGGCGCTCAGCCTGGTGGCCCTCCTGGACCCGGCCGGCCACCCCCACGCCCTGTGGTCCGCCCAGCCCCTCCTGGACTGCCTCGCCCCCGACGAGGCTTCCCCGGATCAGGCCCACAAGGCCCTGCGCCTCCTCCACCGCTACGCCCTGATCACCTGCGACACCCGCGCGGAGCCGCGTGCCGTCCGCATCCACGCCCTGACGGCTCGGGCTGTGCGGGAGGGGATTCCCGAGGCGCGGCTGCCCGAGCTGGCCGAGGCGGCGGCGGACGCACTCGTGAACATCTGGCCCTACCCCGACCAACTCCGCCCCGACCTCGCGGCCACCCTGCGCGCCAACACGGACGCCCTCGCGGACCACGCATCCGACTCCCTGTGGGACTCCGTGCCTCACGCGGTTCTCGGCCGCGCCGGTGAGAGCCTGAGCAGATCGGGGCTCGTGGCGCCCGCCCTCGCCTACTGGCAGAGACTGACCGCCGATTGTGAGCGGCGGATGGGCCATGAACACCTTCAGACCCTGACGGTGCGCAGCGCCCTGGCCACTGCCTATGCGGACGCCTGGCGGGTGCCGGAGGCAGTCGGCCTTCAGGAGCGGGTGCTCGCCGATTGCCGGCGACTGGTGGGAGACCGGCACCCTCTCACTCTCGGCGTCCGGAACAATCTCGCGATCTCCTACGGAAAGACGGGACGCACCGAGGAGGTCGTCGGCCTGTTCGAGTGCCTGGTCGCCGACTGCGAGCGGCAGTTCGGGGACAAGCATCCCCACACCCTGACGGCTCGGAGCAACCTGGCCACCGCCTACCGGGAGGTGGGCCGGGCCGTGTGGGCCGTAGGTCTTCAGAGGTGGGTGATCGCCGACAGTGAACGGCTGTTGGGAGCCGAGCATCCCGACACCCTGGGCGCACGCCTCAATCTCATCAACTGCTATTGGCAGGCCGGCCTGGTGGAGGAGGCCGGTGAGCTGCTCCCACAGTTGATTGCCGATTGCGAGCGGTTGCTCGGGTACGAGGACCCCGAGACTCTGAACGTCCGTAATCACCTCGCCTATCACTACTGGCGGGCCGGGCGAGTGGAGGAGGCCGTCGCCCTGCTGGGGGCGCTGGTCGCCGACAGGGAGCGGCTGATGGGCGCTGACCATCCCGCGACCTTGACGGGTCGCGGCAATCTCGCTGTCGCCCACTGGGAGGCCGGGCGCAGGGAAGAGGGCCTCAGGCTCCTGCGGCGGGCGGTGGCCGATCTCGACCGGGTATTGGGCAGCCGGCACCCCGACACCGAGAGTGCCCGCAGCACATTGGCGCGCTATGAAAGCGAGGGTCTGACCTAGGTCCCGGTCGGATCAGACCTAGGTCTTCCGGCCGTTACGCCGCCCCCGCACCCCGCTCTACCGTCCTCGGCATGGATGAGACCGGGGTTCTGGACGAGGCGTTGGAGCGGCTGCACGGGGCGGGGCCGGAGCGGATGGGCCGGCTCACGAACCACGCGCCCATGGCCGTGGAGGCGCTGGTGGCGCGGGGGCAGGCGGCCGGCGTGCACCGGTGGGTCGGCCTGTACGCACGGAAGCTGGAGGAGTTCCCGGCCGGGGTGGAGCGGGTGACTCAGGCCAACTGGGCCGCCGCGCTGGGGGATTCGCGGCGGGTGGCCGACTGGGTCGGGTACTTCCAGGGGGAGGTGGGGGAGCGCGGGTGGCGTGAGGTACTCGCGGAGTGGTGGCCAAGGCTGCTGCCCGGCATGTACGGGGGGTCCACGCATCCGGTGATCCGGGTGGGGCACGCGGTGCGGACACTGCTGGCGGGGGAGACCGGGCCACGGGTGAACGAGCTTGCGCACGGGCTGGGTTACTGGGCCGCTCGGCACCGGCCCGTCACCGGGCTCACCCCGCTGCCCGGTGCCGACAGCGCCGCCGCCGCGCTGGACGCGGTGCGGCCCGTCGCCGTACGCGACGGCGGCTTCCCCGCGCGGCTCGACCGCGTCACGGGCCTGCCCGTCTGGGCGGCGGACGTCACCGACCCGGACGAGGCGCACCGCCGCCTCACCGACCTCGTCCGGGCCGCCACCCACCGGTACGCCACCCACGCCCACGGCGAGCCGACGATGCTGGTGCACGCGGCGACGGCGCCCAACGCGGTACTGCGTACGCTGCCCGCGCTGCCGAGAGACCTGTGGGTCCCGAGCATGCGGGCCGCGTGGACGGCGTCGGCGGCGGTCACGGCGATGTACGCACCCGACGCGCCCGTCCCCTACGCCCCACCGGGCCCCCTCACCCCCGAAGAACTCTCCGAGCGAGCCCTTGCCCACGGCGACGAGCACGTCATCAAACTGACGGACACCGCGCTGGACGTGGGGGACGAGCGTGCCTTGGCGGCGGCGCTACGAGCGATCGAGCTGAGTGATCCACTGGTCTAGCGCGTGGACATCGACCGCTTGCGCCGCGCCGACCGGTTCGCCACGAGGAGCAAGGCGAACAGGACGCAGATGCCGAGGGAGGAGCCGATCCGGCCTCCTCCGTCACCTGCCAGGACCCGCACGACCAGTACGGCGAAGTTGAGGACCAGCATCGACAGGTACAGCCAGAAGACCCCCTGAGATCCGGGCTTCGTCCAGGCCGGTGCTTCACGGGGCTTGGGTCGTCGCGTCATGTTCCCTCCCGGAGTCCCCAGTGCCCCTGGCGTGGCCTCCACACGCCCAGCGGACCTCGCCGTCCTGACGCTCCGGGGTGGGCGCGAGGCCCGCCGCCCTCGCCACGGCGGCCGAGGCGTGGTGGTCGGGGTGGATGTGCGCGGTGATGCTCGGCACCGGGTACGAGGTCAGCCACGCGACCAGCGCTACGGCCGCCTCCTTGGCGATGCCCCGCCCCTGCCAGGGTGTGCCCACCACCCACGCGATCTCGGCGGTGCCGTTCGCCGCGCTGAGCGTCGCCTGGACGGTGCCGGTCAGGCGGGAGTCCTCGCGCAGCCGGATCACCCAGTTCAGCCAGGTGACCTCGGGGTCGGGGGAGCCCGCGACGAGTCGGCGGTACCGGGTGGCGAGCGCGTCCGGGGTGTACGGGCTCCCGCCGATGAAGCGGTGCAGGGCGGGGTCGGCCAGTACCCCGGCCATCTCCTCGGCGTGCTCGACCCGCAGGGGGAGCAGGTCGAGGCGCGGGGTGCGGATGTCAGTGCCGGATGGCGTCAATGAAGTTGGCCCAGGCGGAGGCGCTGAGGAGGAGTACGGGGCTGTCTTGGACCTTGCTGTCCCGTACGGGGAAGACACCGGGGACTCCCGCTGCGACCTCGACGCAGTCGCCGCCCTCGCCGTTGCTGTAGCTGCTCTTGTGCCAGCGGGCGTTGGTCAGGTCGTACTCACGCATCGTCTGAAGTCCTCCGCCGCCGAAACGATCAGGGTCAGGGACGCCTCCGGCGACAGCGTGGCGACCCTGAGAAGATCGTATGCGCGCTGGGCTCGCTTCACCACGGCCGGTACGTCCACCAGCGTCCCGGAAAACGAGGTCTCTGTATAGGCGACCGGGGGTGCGTCCTCGAACTCCATGAGCTTCAGCGAGCCGTTCATGGCGGCGTGCGCTCCGGTCTCATACGGAATTACCGTCACTATGGCCGTGCGAGCTCGCATCAGACCGGCAATGTGGTCCAGTTGAGCAGCCATGGCCGTCGGTCCTCCAACTGGACTGCGCAGCACGTTCTCATGCAGCGCCACCCAATACTCCGGCCTTGCAGCGTCGCTGAGAATCAGCGAGCGCTCCAGTCGTGCGGTGACGATCTCGTCCACGTGCTCGTCGGCCTGGAAGGGGTTGGCCGCGATGGTGACCGCACGTGCGTACTCCTTCGTCTGGAGCAGGCCCGGAACCACCGTGGGAGCGAATTCGCAGATCCGCGTCGCCAGGCGCTCCAGCTCCACCACGTGCGCGAAATAATCCGCATACCTTGGATCATCGATCAGCTTTCTGCACAGCCGCTCGAAAATACCCTCGGTTTGCAGCACCTCGTCGATCCGCTGGGCCACATCCAGTTGCGGCTTCCTGATCGCCTGCTCGAACTGGCCGATGTACCCGCCGGAGACGAAAACCTTCGCCCCCAACTCCGTCTGGGTGAGCCCCGCCTCCTCGCGGCGACGCTTCAGCTCGGTTCCGAAGAACTCCCAGACCGCCTGACGTGAACCGTTGGCCACTGCCAACCCCCTTGTGCTGCCACGTGCTTGTAGGGCCCAGGCCCCTTCCGAGTCTAGTTGTGGAGCGTCACCGTGAGGACACGAAGCGTGAAGGGCGGGACGGAAGGGAAGTGATGCGGACAGTGAACACACAGGATTCAGCGGACCGGGTCGAGGAAGCGGAGCGAACCCTCGAGGAATTGCGGACCGCATTGGAGAAGGTCGGGATCAAGTTGCCTTCGCTCGGGCTGGATCCCATCTCGCTGGCCTGCGAGGCCCCGATCCCCTTGGTGGAGCTGGGACGGTGCTCCGTGCAGACGGCGGCGCTGCTCGCGGCGGCGCTGCGATGAAGGCGGCGCGACCGCCATTGGGCTCGTACGCGTTGGACACCGGGACGAACAGAGTGGGCGTGGTCATGGGACACCAGGGACCGTATGTGAAGCTCAGACCGCTGGGCGGCGGCCGGGAGTGGGACGTACCGCCGGACCGGGTGCGGGCGGCGACCCCTGTGGAGCGGATCAGCGCGGCGACGGCGTACGCGAATGCCCGCAGCAGAGGCGAGGTGCCGTGACGACGGGTTGCCACGCACAAGGAAAGCGGCCTCCACCGGACCGGAGTCCGGTGAAGGCCGCTTCCTGGAAGCATCAGGTCAGTTGAGGACCGCGATGCCGTCCGTCGTGACCGTCGGACGCCCGGAGGTGCCGACGACCACGATCTTCAGGGTGTGCTGGGCCGCACTGCTCCAGGTCTTGGTCCACATCGCCTGGCGGTAGGCCGTGGTGGCCGACTTCAGGTCGACGGTGGTCTGCAGGGTGCCGTCGACGTAGATCTGGACCGCGCCCGAGGTGCTTGCGCGCGAGGCGATCCACGCGACCGAACGGCCCTTGAAGGTCCAGGTCAGCGAGGCGCTCTTGGTGCCGGAGCTGGACGAGTAGCCGCCGAGGTAGCTGCTGCTGGACCGCTTGGTCCAGGTGCCGGTGGCCTTGGCGGAACTCTCCTGGAGGAGGGTGGCGGTCCGGGTGACCGACGTGGTCGCCGTGTTGCCGGCCAGGTCGGTGGCGGTGAGACCGAACTTGGTCGCCGTCGCCGACTTGGCGGTGGTGGCCCAGTTCGTGGAGGTGGCCGTCAGGGTCTTGGCGGTCGGCGAGGTGGCGGCCTGCGAACGCAGCCCGTTGTCGTCGGCCGCCTTCCAGGTCACCGTCACCGGCACGGCCGCCGTGTTGACCGTGCCCTTGCCCAACTGGGCGGACGGCGCGGTGGGGTAGGTGGGCCGCGTGGTGTCGGCGGTCACCGTGACGGCAGCCGAGGTGGCGGTCTTGCCCGAGACGTGGGTCGCCCGCACCTGGACGGTGTGGCGGCCCGAGGCGAGCGGGACGGAGGCCGACGTCGCGGAGCCCGCGACCTTCGCCACGGAGGTGCCGTCCACGAGGACCTCCGCGCCCGAGAGCAGCGAGGTCGGCGTCGACGTGGACCAGCGCACGGTCGCCGTGGTGCCGGTGACGTACCCGGTGCCCGAACGCACCGCGCCGGACGGCGTGTCCACGCTGGTGACCCCGACCCCCGCGGGGGGACCGGCGGCGTAGGAGCGGATGGTGGCCAGCTTCGCGTAGAGCTGGTTGCCGGGGCAGTCGGTGGCGAAGCCGTTGCGGTGCCCGGAGACGGCGTTCAGGGTGTACGCGGTGCCGAACGTGAAGCCGTAGCTGTCCTTGGCGCCCTCGGTCAGGGAACTGGTGCCGGTCGGGCTGACCCCCGACATGCCGAGCTTCCACGCGGCGATCCGGGAGATCGCGGTCACCATGGCCTGGCTCGGCGCCGCACCGGGGATGGTGCTGGCCGTGGAGTCACCGCCGCTGAGGTCGGTGTACGTGCCGATCGCGGCGATGCCCATCGAGTCGGTGTTGAACCCGTAGGTCTGCGCGCCGATCACCGGCATCGCGGCGCCGCCGAACCGGCCCTCGAAGATCGTGCCGCACTTGTCGACCAGGAAGTTGTAGCCCAGGTCGCGCCAGCCCTGGTGCAGATGCAGCGCGTACAGGCTGCGCACGATCGAGGGTGAGTCGGCGCAGGAGTAGGCGTTGGTGGTGTCGGTGTGGTGGACGAACACCGCCTTCACCGTGTGGCCGTAGTCCGGGTAACCGGTGTCACGGGCGCACTCGTCCGCGCCCCAGCCCGCGCGGGTGACGAAGGGGGGAGCGGGCACCTTCGTCGCCGGGGGCTGCGCGGGCAGCGGGCTCGGCATCGTGTGCGGCACGGCCGAGGCGCTCGCGCAGGAGGGGTACGCGGCCGACAGCGAGGGCAGGTAGCCCGGCGCGGTGGGCGACGCGCTGGTCGGCGGCGCCGTCGAGGTCGGCGCGCTGGGCGACGTGGGAGCGGTCGTTCCGGCCGAGGTGCTCTGCGAGGGCTCGGCGGTCGGGGTGGGCGGCGGCGTGGTCTCGGCCGGCGTCTCCGTCGCGGAGTCGGTGGGCGCGGGCGTGGTCTCGGCCGGGTCGTCCGACGGGGTCTGCTCCGGGGTGGAGGTGCCGGGGTCGGTCGGCTGGTCCGTCGGGGTTTCCTCGCCGTCGCCGGGCATCGCGTACGCGGCCGGGTCCATCGCGGGGGTGGTGGAACCACCGTTGCCGGGGTCCACCAGGTCGACGGTCAGGCCCTTCGGCAGCGCCTTGCCGTCGGCCTTCACCTGTACACCGTCGGAGGGCCCGGCCCACAGCGGGGCCGTGCCACCGCGCACTCCGGCCCGGTCGCGCTCGGCGGGGTCGGGCTGCGCGTCCCCGGCGCCCAGCGCCTGCCAGTCGGTCCACTTGCCGGTCGCCGACGACCGGGTGCGTACCCGCACCGTCCCGTCGAGGCGGACGCTCGGGTCCTGCCAGCTCACCGCCAGCATCCGGAACGCCTTGGTCGAGCGGGCCGCGAGCGCGCGCTCGCCCGCCGAACCGGTCAGGTCCAGCGAGTCCACCGAGGTGTGCACCACGTGGGGCCCCTCCGCCGCCGTGTCGGTGCCCGAGGTGGCGCGGAGGGCGACGACCGCGCCCGTCCCCGCCACCAGCACGGTCCCGGCGGCGAGCCATATCTTGGCCCGTCTCCCCCGCGGCGCCCGCGCGCCGCCTGCCTCTGTTCTCATGTCCAGCCTCTCCCCTTGCCGCCACAGGCGGCCCGTGCGCACACATGCGTCACGTCCAGCGGGATCGTAGAGCCGGGCGTGGGGCCGGTCACAGCCGGGGGCGGATAACCGGAGTGACGCCTTCGCGGGTCCGGGCGTGGGCGAGAATGGACGGCATGAGTCTGTTCCGCGACGACGGCATCGTGCTGCGCACCCAGAAGCTGGGCGAGGCGGACCGGATCATCACCCTGCTCACCCGCGGCCACGGCCGGGTGCGGGCGGTGGCGCGCGGTGTACGGCGCACGAAGTCGAAGTTCGGGGCCCGGCTGGAGCCGTTCTCCCACGTCGACGTGCAGTTCTTCGCGCGGGGCAGCGAGCTGGTCGGGCGGGGGCTGCCGCTGTGCACCCAGAGCGAGACGATCGCGCCGTACGGCGGCGGCATCGTCACCGACTACTCCCGCTACACCGCCGGCACGGCCATGCTGGAGACGGCCGAGCGGTTCACCGACCACGAGGGCGAGCCCGCCGTACAGCAGTACCTGCTCCTGGTCGGCGGCCTGCGCACCCTCGCGCGCGGCGAGCACGCCTCCAACCTCGTCCTCGACGCCTTCCTGCTGCGTTCCCTCGCGGTCAACGGCTACGCGCCGACCTTCGGTGACTGCGCCCGGTGCGGGATGCCGGGGCCGAACCGGTTCTTCTCCGTCGCCTCGGGCGGCTCGGTGTGCGTGGACTGCCGGGTGCCGGGCAGCGTGGTCCCCTCCCCGCAGACCCTGATGCTGCTGGGCGCGCTGCTTACGGGAGACTGGGAGACCGCGGACGCGGCCGAGGCGCGGCACGTCCGCGAGGGGAGCGGCCTGGTGTCCGCCTACCTGCACTGGCATCTGGAGCGGGGTCTGCGCTCCCTGCGATACGTAGAGAAGTAAGCAGAGAAGTAAGCAGCAAGCACGGCTGAGGAGACGAGAAGCATGGTCGTACGCGGATTTCTGGGGGGCCGGCGCCGGGAGTACCAGGCGCCGGAACCGCACCCGTCCGGCGCCCGCGCGCCGAAGCTTCCCGGTGAGCTGGTCCCCGAGCACGTGGCGATCGTCATGGACGGCAACGGGCGCTGGGCCAAGGAGCGGGGGCTGCCGCGTACCGAAGGGCACAAGGTGGGCGCCGAGCAGGTGCTCGACGTGCTCCAGGGGGCGATCGAGGCGGGCGTCCGCAACATCTCGCTCTACGCCTTCTCCACCGAGAACTGGAAGCGCTCGCCGGACGAGGTCCGCTTCCTGATGAACTTCAACCGCGACTTCATCCGCAAGTCCCGCGACCAGCTCGACGCGCTGGGCATCCGGGTGCGGTGGGTGGGCCGGATGCCCAAGCTGTGGAAGTCGGTCGCCAAGGAACTCCAGGTCGCCCAGGAACAGACCAAGGACAACGACCTCCTCACCCTGTACTTCTGCATGAACTACGGCGGCCGCGCCGAGATCGCCGACGCCGCGCAGGCCATCGCCGAGGACGTGAAGGCGGGACGCCTGGACCCGGCCAAGGTCACCGAGAAGACCATCCAGAAGTACCTGTACTACCCCGACATGCCCGACGTCGACCTCTTCCTGCGCCCCAGCGGCGAACAGCGCACCTCCAACTACCTGCTCTGGCAGAGCGCCTACGCGGAGATGGTCTTCCAGGACGTCCTCTGGCCCGACTTCGACCGCCGCGACCTGTGGCGAGCGTGCGTCGAATTCGCCTCCCGCGACCGGCGGTTCGGGGGCGCGGTCCCGAACGAGGAACTGCTGGCGATGGAGGCGGCGATGAAGGGCGACGACTCGGCGTCTTAGCCGTCCCCTGCGCGTGAGTTGATGCCAGAACGCCCCCTGCCGGTCCGGCAGGGGGCGTTCTTGGCGTGCGGGGTCGGCCGGCTCAGCCGGTGGCTTCCGCGCAGTCCGCGCAGGTGCCGAAGATCTCCACCGTGTGGGCGACGTTCACGTAACCGTGCTCGGAGGCGATGGCCTCGGCCCACTTCTCCACCGCGGGGCCCTCCACCTCGACCGCCTTGCCGCACGTGCGGCAGACCAGGTGGTGGTGGTGCTCGCCCGTCGAGCAGCGCCGGTAGACCGACTCGCCCTCCGAGGTGCGCAGCACGTCGACCTCACCGGCGTCGGCGAGGGACTGGAGGGTGCGGTAGACGGTGGTGAGCCCGACCGAGTCGCCCTTGTGCTTGAGCATGTCGTGGAGATCCTGCGCGCTGCGGAACTCGTCGACCTCGTCGAGGGCCGCCGCCACCGCCGCGCGCTGCTTCGTCGCACGGCCCTTCACGGGCGGTCCAGCGGTCGTCACCGGGTGCCTCCTCATGTCTGCGCCTCTGACCGGCCCATTGTGCCAGCCCGGACCGCCGGCGGTCAGGCGCGGAAGCCGGGAGCATGCGCTGGGCCGGAGCTGAGGGGGGACCGGCGTGTCCCCTGGGGGCCTTTCGCAGGGGGTCGGCTCTCTGGCCCCCTTGCGGCCTGACCGCCGCCCTCGTCACCGGCCGGTCGCGTGGTGGGGAGTGGCGCTCGGGCGGGCTGTGGTGAGTCGGGGGCGTCCGGTGCGGTCATCGGTCATGGTTTCCCGCGAGCGCCGAGGTGCGGGCTTCCGTCAGGGCGGGTCGCGGCCGGTCTGGGCCCCGGGCTCCGCGAGGTCCGGGGTCCGGGAGGTCAGGCGCTGCCCCCCGGTCCCCAGCCGACCGGGTGAGGGGACCCGAAGTCAGACGCCGACCTCGTCCCCCGCCGTCCGCGTCGCCGGGATCGCGCACTCGACCGGGTCCCCGGCCGGGCGGGCCGCTCGGGCGCGACGGCGGGCCAGGGGGGTGGCCAGGGCGGTCATGAGGGCGAAGGCGGCGATGGTGAGGAGGACGATCGTGGCGCCCGGGGGGACGTCCTCGTAGAACGAGGTGATCGTGCCGCCGATGGACACCGTCACGCCCAAGGCGACCGCTATCGCGAAGGTGGCCGCGAAGCTGCGGGTCAGTTGCTGGGCGGCGGCTACGGGCACGACCATGAGGGCCGACACCAGGATCAGGCCGACGACGCGCATCGCCACGGTGACGGTGACCGCCGCGGTGACCGCGACGAGCAGGTTCAGGGCCCGCACCGGCAGCCCGGTGACCCGCGCGAACTCCTCGTCCTGGCTGACGGCGAACAACTGCCGCCGCAGCCCCAGCGTCACGGCGACCACGGCCGCGCCGAGCACGATGATCGCGGTCACGTCGGCCGGCGCCACGGTGGACAGCGAGCCGAAGAGGTAGGACGTGAGGTTGGCGTTGGACCCGCCGGGCGCGAGGTTGACGAAGAGCACACCGCCCGCCATACCGCCGTAGAAGAGCATGGCGAGGGCTATGTCGCCCCGCGTCCTGCCGTACCAGCGGATCAGCTCCATCAGCACCGACCCCGCCACGGAGACGAGGGTCGCCATCCAGACCGGCGACGAGTTCAGCAGGAAGCCGAGGCCGACGCCGGTCATCGCCACGTGCCCGATGCCGTCGCCCATCAGCGGCTGGCGGCGCTGGACGAGGTAGATACCGATCGCCGGGGCGATGACGCCGACCAGGACGGCCGCGAGCAGTGCCCGCTGCATGAAGGCGTAGTTCAGGAAGTCCATCAGCTCAGCAGTCCCGTACGGATCGGTTCGGCGCCCTCGTGCGGATGCACGTGGTCGTGGCCGGGCAGGGCGTGCTGGCCGACGGCCTTCGGCGGCGGCCCGTCGTGCAGCACACAGCCGTCCCGCAGCACCACCGCGCGGTCGATCAGCGGCTCCAGCGGGCCCAGTTCGTGCAGCACCAGCAGAACGGTCGCCCCGGCGGCGACCTGCTCGCGCAGGGTCGCGGCCAGTACCTCCTGGCTGGCGAGGTCGACGCCCGCCATCGGTTCGTCCATGATCAACAGCTCCGGCTCGGACACCAGCGCACGGGCGATCAGCACCCGTTGATGCTGGCCCCCGGAGAGCGCCGTCACCGAGTCCTTGGCCCGGTCCGCCATGCCGACCAGCTCCAGCGCCCGCTCCACCGCCTCCCGGTCCGCCTTGCGGAAGAACCCGAAGCGGGTCCGGGCCAGCCGTCCCGAGGACACGATCTCGGACACCGTGGCCGGTACGCCCCCGGCGGCTGAGGTGCGCTGGGGGACATAGCCGACGCGGGCCCACTCACGGAAGGACCGCAGCGGCGTCCCGAACAGCTCGACGGCACCGGAGGTGGCCGGCACCTGCCCGATCGCGGTCCGCACGGCCGTGGACTTGCCCGAACCGTTGGCCCCGAGCAGCGCGACGACCTCACCGGGCCGCACGCTCAGGTCGATGCCCCGCAGCACCGGCCGCCCGCCCAGCTCGGCCCGCACGTCCCGCAGGGTCAGCACGGACGCCGACTCTCGCTCGGCAGCGGTCACTTGGCCCGTCACTTGGACCCCAGGGCGCTCTGGAGGGCCTTGAGGTTGGCCCGCTGGACGGCGAGGTAGTCCTGGCCGCGCGACTTCTTCGTGATGCCCTCGATCGGGTCGAGCACATCGGTCGTCAGGCCCGCGTCCCCGGCGACGGTCTTCGCGGTCTTGTCGCTGACCAGCGTCTCGTAGAACACGGTGGACACCCCGTCCGCCTCGGCCAGCTTCTGGAGGTCCCGCACCCGGGCCCCGCTCGGCTCGGACTCGGGGTCGAGCCCGCTGATCGCCTCCTCGGTGAGGCCGTAGCGCTCGGCGAGGTAACCGAAGGCCGCGTGGGTCGTGATGAAGACCTTGGACCGGGTGTGCGCCAGACCCTCCCTGAAGTCGGTGTTCAGCTTGTCCAACTGCTTCACCAGGGCCGCGGTGTTCTTCTTGTAGTCCGCCGCGTGGTCCGGGTCCGCCTTCTCGAAGGCCCGGCCGACACCCTGGGCCACCTCGGCGTACCGCACCGGGTCGAGCCAGATGTGCGGGTCCTCGCCGTTCTCCCCCTCGTGGTCGTGGTCCGCGTGCTCGTCCTCGTGCCCGGCGGCATGACCCCCGACCTCGGTGCCGTGCTCCTCCAGCGTGGTCAGGGTGGCCGCGTCGATCTTCGTCTTCACCGGCGACTGGTCCACCGCCTTGTCCACCGACGGCTGGAGCCCCTTCAGATAGAGGACGGCGTCGGCACGCTCCAGGCCGCCTATCTGCCGCGGGCTGATCTCCAGGTCGTGCGGCTCCTGGCCCGGCGAGGTCAGGGTGGTCACGTGCGCGTGGTCCCCGCCGATCCGCTCCGCGAGGTAGGCCATCGGATAGAACGAGGCGACGACGTCGAACTTCCCCGTGTCCCCCGAGGCGGCGCTGCTGTCCGAGCAGGCGGACAGTGTCCCCAGGCCCAGCGCGGTGACGGCCGCTATCGCGGACCCGGATATGAGGCGTCGTCGTACGTTCATGACAGTCATTTTCAACAAAGTTGGAAACGATTGTCAACAAGCTGACCGTCCGGAGCCCGCGACGCGGATTCTCCGGGTCGGCTTGGTAAGGGTTCGGGCGGGCTTCGACGGCTTCGGGAGGGGGGCCGGCGGGGGCCGATTTGGCCGTGGGGGAGCATGCGCCGGTAACCTGAATCATTCGCTGGAAGCATCTCGCTTCAACGCCCGTCGTCGTAATGAAGAGAGCACCGTGGCCGCCGACAAGATCGACACCATCGTCAGCCTGAGCAAGCGCCGTGGCTTCGTTTTCCCCTGCAGTGAGATCTACGGCGGACAGCGTGCCGCCTGGGACTACGGACCGCTGGGTGTCGAGCTCAAGGAGAACATCAAGCGTCAGTGGTGGCGCTACATGGTGACGTCGCGCGAGGACGTGGTCGGTATCGACTCGTCCGTCATCCTGGCCCCCGAGGTCTGGGTCGCCTCCGGTCACGTCGCCACCTTCACGGACCCGCTGACCGAGTGCACCTCGTGTCACAAGCGGTTCCGCGCGGACCACCTGGAAGAGGCGTACGAGGAGAAGAAGGGCCACGCCCCGGCGAACGGCCTGGCCGACCTCAACTGCCCGAACTGCGGCAACAAGGGCACCTTCACCGAGCCCAAGCAGTTCTCCGGCCTGCTCTCCACCCACCTCGGCCCGACCCAGGACTCCGGCTCCGTCGCCTACCTGCGTCCCGAGACCGCCCAGGGCATCTTCACCAACTTCGCCCAGGTGCAGACCACTTCGCGCCGCAAGCCGCCCTTCGGCATCGCCCAGATGGGCAAGTCCTTCCGCAACGAGATCACGCCCGGCAACTTCATCTTCCGGACCCGCGAGTTCGAGCAGATGGAGATGGAGTTCTTCGTCAAGCCGGGCGAGGACGAGGAGTGGCAGGAGTACTGGATGCAGCAGCGCTGGAACTGGTACACGGGTCTCGGTCTGCGCGAGGAGAACATGCGCTGGTTCGAGCACCCGAAGGAGAAGCTCTCCCACTACTCCAAGCGCACCGCCGACATCGAGTACCGCTTCTCGTTCGGCGGCTCGGAGTGGGGCGAGCTGGAGGGTGTCGCCAACCGCACGGACTACGACCTCGGCGCTCACGCCAAGGCGTCCGGCCAGGACCTCTCCTACTTCGACCAGGAGGCCGGCGAGCGCTGGACCCCCTACGTCATCGAGCCCGCCGCCGGTGTCGGCCGCACCATGCTGGCCTTCCTCCTCGACGCCTACACCGAGGACGAGGCGCCCAACGCCAAGGGCAAGATGGAGAAGCGCGTCGTGCTGCGCCTCGACCACCGCCTCGCGCCGGTCAAGGTCGCGGTGCTCCCGCTCTCCCGCAACCCCGAGCTGTCTCCGAAGGCCAAGGGTCTCGCCCAGGCGCTGCGCCAGAACTGGAACATCGACTTCGACGACGCCGGCGCCATCGGCCGCCGCTACCGCCGTCAGGACGAGATCGGTACCCCCTTCTGCGTGACCGTCGACTTCGACACGCTCGAGGACAACGCGGTGACCGTGCGCGAGCGCGACACCATGAAGCAGGAGCGGGTCTCCCTCGACCAGATCGAGGGCTACCTCGCCGCGCGTCTGATCGGCGCCTGACCTTCGCATTTCCGCCCACCCTCCCGCCCGGTCCTCCGGGTCGGAGGGTGGGCTTTTTCGTGTCTGTACGGGGTCTGCCCGGAATCCGCTGACAACTAACAACTGACAGATATTGAATTCTGTCAGTCCACGTGCCAAGCTGGACGCATGACGATCTCCACGCGAAATCTCGGAACCACCGGCCCCCAGGTCTCCGCCCTCGGCCTGGGCTGCATGGGCATGTCGGGCATGTACGGAGAAGCGGACCGCCCGGAAGCCGTCCGCACGGTGCACGCCGCTCTGGAAGCAGGCGTCACCCTCCTCGACACCGGCGACTTCTACGCCATGGGTCACAACGAAATGCTGGTCGGCGAAGCCCTGCGCACCGCCCCGGCCCACCTCCGTGACGATGCGGTGCTGAGCGTGAAGTTCGGCGCCCTGCGCGACCCGGACGGCGCCTGGCTGGGCTTCGACGGCCGGCCCGCAGCGGTGAAGACCTTCGCCGCCTACTCCCTCCAGCGCCTCGGCGTGGACCACATCGACATCTACCGCCCCTCCCGCCTCGACCCGGACGTCCCGATCGAGGAGACGGTCGGCGCCGTCGCGGAACTGGTGGAGAAGGGGTGGGTGAAGCACATCGGCCTCAGCGAGGTCGGCCCAGACACCATCCGCCGTGCCGCCGCCACGGCCCCGATCTCCGACCTCCAGATCGAGTACGCGCTGATCTCGCGCGGCATCGAGCGGGAGATCCTCCCCACCCTGCGCGAGCTGGGCATCGGCGTCACCGCGTACGGCGTGCTCTCCCGCGGCCTGCTCTCCAACCACATCTCGGCCGACCGCGACTTCGCCGCCGATGACTTCCGCGCCTTCTCGCCCCGCTTCCAGGGCGACAACTTCCGGCACAACCTCAGCCTGGTCGACTCCCTCCGCAAGATCGCGGAAGAGAAGGGGGCCACGGTCGCCCAGATCGCCATCGCCTGGGTCCTCGCCCAGGGCTCCGACATCGTGCCGGTGATCGGCTCCCGCACCCGCGAGCGGCTGTCCGAGGCGCTGGGCGCCCTGGACATCACCCTGGACGCGGCCGACCTCGCCGCCATCGAGGAGGCCGTCCCGGCCGACGCGGCGGCCGGCGAGCGGTACGCGCCCGCGCAGATGGCCATGCTGGACAGCGAGCGATGAGCAGGAACCGGTGACCGGCGCGCCGGGTACGGTCTAGGCATGGCAGCGACCGAGACCCTGACCGCCGAGCGCATCCTCGAGGCAACCGAGGAGGTGCTGCGCCGCCACGGACCGGCCAAGGCCACCGTGGTCGACGTGGCCCGCGCTCTCGGCGTCAGCCACGGCAGTGTCTACCGCCACTTCCGTACCAAGGCGGCGCTGCGGGAGGCGGTCACCAAGCGCTGGCTGGACCGCAGCTCGGAGCGGCTCGCGGTCATCGCCGGTGAGGAGACCCCCGTCGAGCGGCGGCTGCGGGACTGGCTCGCCGCCCTGTTCGAGGCCAAGCGACGCAAGGCGGGTGACGATCCCGAGCTGTTCGCCACCTACAGCGTGCTGGCCGAGGAGAGCGGCGTGACGGTCGGTGAGCACATCACCGACCTCACCGACCAACTCGCCCGGATCATCGAGGACGGCGCCGAGTCCGGCACCTTCCGGGCCGCGGACCCGGCCGCCGAGGCCCGCGCCGTCTTCCAGGCCACCGCCCGTTTCCACGACCCCTGTTACGCGCGCGAATGGCAGCAGCCCGGTATCGAGGAGGACTTCAAGGTGATCGTGGACCTGCTGATACGGGGGCTGGGCGCCCCTGCCAGGCCGTGAGCCGCGTCAGGCCGTGACTCGCCAGAAGTCCCGCATCACCGCGGGCGGGGTCGGGCCGGTCATGGCGACCTGGGTGAGCAGCACGGTCACCTTGCCGGTGGCAGGGACCAGATGGGCCGCGGTGCCGGTGCCGCCGACCCAGCCGTAGCGGCCGGGCACGTTCCACGGTTCGGTGCGGTCGATGTCGACCGAGCCGCCGTAGCCCCAGCCCTGGCTCTCCAGGAAGAGCGGACTGCTCTTTCGCTGGGCCGGGGTGAGCTGGTCGCTGGTCATCCGAGCGACGGACTCCGGCGAGAGCAGCGTGCGGCCGCCCTTCTCACCGGCCGCTTCGCCGCCGGCCAGCAGCATCCGGGCGAAGGCCAGGTAGTCGTCGGCGGTGGAGACCAGGCCGCCGGCGCCGGAGGGGAAGGCGGGGAGCCGGTCCCAGCCGCCGTCGAAGGCTTCGGCCACCTTGAGGGCGCCATCGGGACCGGGCTGGTAGGCGGTGGGCAGCCGGTGCAGGTCCCGTTCCGGCACGGAGAAGCCCGTGTCCTTCATGCCGAGTGGCTCGAAGATCCGCTCGGCCAGGAAGTCCGGCAGTGTCCGGCCCGTCGCCCGTGCGATCAGGGCGCCCTGAAGATCGGAGGAGGTGTTGTAGAGCCAGGCCTCACCGGGCTGGTGGAGGAGCGGCACCTTGGCGAGGTCGGCCAGCAGCTCGTCCATGGCGGGCACCGCGTGCGGGGCGAACCCGCCGCGCTGCAGCTCGAACAGCGGGGCCACGGCGGGCAGTGAGAAGTCCGGTGGGAACCCCCATCCGCACCGGGAACTGAGCACGTGCTCCACGGTGATGGGCCGCTCGGCCGGCACCAGGTCGTCCACCGGTGACTCGGGCGTGCGCACCACCATCGGCGCGGCCAGCTCGGGCAGCCAGCGCGACACCGGGTCGTCCAGGCCGACCAGCCCCTCGTCGACGAGCATCAGCAGCGCGGCGGCGGTCACGGGCTTGGTGATGGAGGCGAGCCGGAACAGCGAGTCCCGCTCCAGCGGCACGGTCCGGCGGGTGTCCGTGGACCCGACGGCCACCGCCTCCACCTCGTCCCCCACGGCGACGAGGCCGACCGCGCCGGGCAGGCTCCCGTCGTCCACATACCGGCGCAGGGTGTCGTGCAGTGCGGTCATGGGGCTGGCCTTCCGGTCGGCGCGGGTCGTCATGGGGTACGACTCCCACGGCGCCGTGAACTCATCGCCGCTCGGGGTGCGGTGTCGCCCGGTCGGCTTGCGCCGGGTGCCACGAGACCGGCACTCGGGCTCGGCACCTGGGCGGTAGGGCGATGGTGACCATGCCATCCGTCGTGCCCGGAGCCCGTGGTCCGAGGGAGCAGGGCTCCGGCAGGCTCATCGCCGGGCCGGGTCCAGCGTCGCCTGGTGGGCCTCGGCCAGGTGCTCCGTCGCCGGGTGCTCGTCCGTCGGCGTCCAGGGCAGGTGCCGGGTACCCCGGCGCCAGCCGCAGGTGCCGCAGCCGAAGGTCCGCTGGAGTCCGGCCCGTTCCACCCGTACGACGTGTTCCCGGCCGTGCCGGTCCCATCGGCGCACGCTGGTGCCGATTCTGTTGTCGGTCATGCCCGGAGTGTGCGGCACACGGGGCGGAGCGAGGGACGGAACCCCGCGTGGGAACTCTCACACGGGTCCGGCTCAACCCACCTCGCGGGGCAGGCGCAGGCTCAGCAGACCGGTGGTGAGGATCGCCGTGAGCTGGGTGACCAGAGCGATCAGCAGGGCGTCCCGCATGCCGAGGTGCGGGACCAGGGTGAGGAAGAGCGCGCCCAGGGTGGCAACGCCCAGGGCGAACGATGCCTGCTGGGTCGTCGCCAGCACCCCGCTGCTCACCCCGGCACGGGCGGCCGGGACCTCGGAGAGCACGATCCGCAGCAGATTGGGGAGCTGGAGCGCCTGACCCGCCCCGGCGACGGCGGCGCCGGGCAGCAGGCCGGCGAGCCCCAGACCGGGCCAGTCCCGCCACACGGCCAGCACGATCAGCAGCACACCCACGCCCTGGAGCACCGCCCCGGCGCCCACCACCCGCGTGCCGAAGCGGGCGATCAGCCGGGGCCCGGCCAGCGAGACGAGGAGGAAGGAGACCGCCATCGGCGCCAGTGCCAGACCCGCACGTACCGGACCCAGACCCGCGCCCTGTTGGAGGCCCAGCGCGATGACGAACATGAACCCACTGAAGCCCAGGCAGAACGGCACCACGATCAGCAGCCCCCGTCGCAGCGACAGGGTGGCGAACAGGCTCGGAGGCAGCAGCGGGGTGCGGCCCAGCCGGTCCAGGCGCCGTTCCACCGTCCAGAACGCCCACCCCGCCACCGGGAACACGGCGAGCGAGACCCACGTCCACAGCGGCCAGCCCGTCGCGCGGCCCTCGGTCAGCGGGGCGAGCAGCGCCAGCAGGGCCACCGCCAGCAGGACGGTGCCGGGGACGTCGACCGGCTCGGGGTGCCGGGCGCGGGTGTCGGGGACGTGGCGGACGGCGAGGACCAGGCCGAGCACGACCACGGGCACGTTCACCAGGAAGATCGAGCGCCAGCCGGTGCCGGCGATGTCCGCCGCGACCAGGACACCGCCGAGGATCTGGCCCACCACCATGGACAGGCCGGCCGTCGCGCCGTACAGGCTCATCGCGCGGGCGCGGCGGCCACCGGCGGTGGTGGACTGGATGGTGGCGAGCACCTGCGGCAGCATCAGCGCGGCCGACGCGCCCTGCGCGGCCCGCGCCGCGACCAGGGTCCACGCGTCCGGGGCCAGCCCGCACGCCAGCGAGGTCAGCCCGAAGGCGGCCATCCCGCCGATGAACAGCCGACGCCTGCCGAACAGGTCACCGAGGCGCCCGCCGAGCACGAGCAGGACGGCGTACGTGACGCCGTACCCGGCCACGACCAGCTCCAGCAGGGACTCGCTCGCGGAGAGATCGCTGCCGATGGCGGGGAGGGCGACGTTGACGATGAAGAAGTCGACCAGGGGGAGCGAGGCGGCCAGCAGGACGGTCACCAGGCCCGCCCCGCTCAGGGTGGGCGCCGCCGCCGGAGCGCGTACGGCCGGCGCGGTGGAGAGGGTGGTCTCGGTCATGCCCCCGAGCGTGCGCCCACCCTCAGACGGGTACCAGAGTGTGCCGATCCTGGTACCGGAAGTACCCGCCAATGCCCTCGGACGGCCCTTGTCCCGCCCGGAGCCTGGTAGTGGCGGGCGCTCATCCTGGTGGCAGGAGTACCTGGCAACGGGGTCCGGGCGGAGGCACCCTGGAACCATGACGACCATGGCCCAGGAAAGCGCCACCCCCGAGGTGAAGGGTGCGGAGATCCGCCGCCACGAGCTGGCCGCGTTCCTGCGCAGCCGCCGCGAGCGGATCACCCCGGAGCAGGTGGGGCTGCCGCGCGGGGCCCGGCGGCGTACGCCGGGTCTGCGCCGGGAGGAGGTCGCGCAGCTCTCCGCAGTGGGCGTGACCTGGTACACCTGGCTCGAGCAGGCCCGCAACATCCAGGTGTCCGTGCAGGTCCTCGACGCCCTCGCGCGCAGCCTGATGCTGGACCCCAGCGAGCGCGCCCACCTCTTCCAGTTGGCCGGGGCCGCCGACCCGACGCCCGCCGCGATCTGCCCCAGCATCACCCCGGCGCTGCGCGCGACCCTGCGCCAGATGGAGCCGTTCCCGGCGGCGGTGCAGAACAGCCGGTACGACATCCTGGCCTACAACCGCACCTATGCCCGGCTGCTGTGCGACATGGACGCCGTCGCGCCCGAGGACCGCAACTGCATCCTCCTCGCCTACTCCAACCCCGAGTGGCGCTCCTCCATCGTCCACCTCGACGAGGCCCTGCGGCTGATGGCGGCCCGGCTGCGCGCCTCGCTCGCCGGACACCTGGGCGAACCCGCCTGGAAGATGCTCCTCAAGCGCCTCCAGGCATACCCCGAGTTCCGCGAGCACTGGGAGCGCTACGAGGTGGTCGGCAACCGCTCCAAGACCAAGGAGTTCCTCAACCGCCAAGTAGGCCATCTCACCCTGGAACACACCGACCTCTGGCTCTCCCCGGACCCAGGCCCGCGCATAGTGATCTACCCGCCCAAGAACGAGGAGTCCCGAGAGCGCCTGGAGAAGCTGCACGCGATGGCGCTGGAGGGGTGAGGGCGGCAGCCGGCCGAGGTCAGGACACCCCCGCCGGCTGCCGGACCTCCTCCGTCTCCAGCCGCTCAGCCGTCCGCTCCGCTGTCCGGTGGGCCCAGCGGCCGCTCGTCAGGAGGCCGAGGATCAAGACCGCAGCGCCGCACGCGGCGAGAATCCACCAGCCGGTGCGGGCGGCGGAGACGAAGGTGTCGCGGTAGGGGGAGGTGCCGATGCCCGCGGCCAGGACCGCGCCGATCACGGCGACGCCGAGGGTCTGGCCGAGCTGGCGGCTGGTGGAGGCGACCGCGGCCGCGACGCCCGCCTGGGCGCGGGGCATGCCGGAGACGGCGGTGTTGGTGATGGGGGCGTTGACGAAGCCGAAGCCGATGCCGAAGAGGACGTAGCCGAGGAAGAGCGTGACGTCGGAGGTCTCGGCCTCGAAGAGGGCGAAGAGCAGGCCGCTCACCGTCATCGCCGCACCCGCGATCAGCAGGGGCAGCCGCGGCCCCCGGCTGCCGACCAGCCGTCCGGACAGCGGGGCGCACACCAGGGTCGGCACCGCCATGGGCAGCATCCACAGGCCGGCGTGCAGGGCGTCGAGACCGCGTACGTTCTGGAGGTACAGCGTGGACAGGAAGAGGAACCCGCCCAGCGCGGCGAAGGCGCTCACCGCTATCCCGGTCGCCCCGCTGAACGGCGCCGAATGGAAGAAGCGCAGGTCGATGAGGGGTTCGGCGCGCCGGGGCTCGTAGATCAGGAGGGCCAGCAGGGCCGCGACGGCCACGGCGGCGAAGGGGAGCACCTCGGTGAGGCTCGCGTTCGGCGCCTCGATGATCGCGTACGTCAGTGAGCCGAAGAGGGCGATCACCAGCACCTGGCCGACCGGGTCCGGGCGGCGCGGCCGGGGCGCGCGGGACTCGGGGACGAAGCGCAGCGTGAGCAGCAGGGCGGCGAGTCCGACCGGCAGGTTGACCCAGAAGATCGAGCGCCAGCCGACCGACTCCACCAGCAGCCCGCCCGCCAGCGGACCGGCGGCCATGGAGATGCCGACCACCGCGCCCCACGCGCCGATCGCCCGCGCCCGTTCGCGCGGGTCGGTGAAGGTGTTGGTGATGATCGACATGGCGACCGGGTTGAGCATCGAGCCACCGACCGCCTGGACCATGCGGAACACCACGAGGAGTTCCAGGTTCGGCGCGAGCGAGCAGAGCAGGGAACCGGCGGTGAAGATCACCAGCCCCGCCATGAAGACCCGTTTGCGGCCGATCCGGTCCGCCGTGGACCCCGCCAGCATCAGCAGCGATGCCAGCACCAGCGTGTAGGCGTCGATCGTCCACTGGAGGCCGGAGGTGGTGGCGTGCAGTTCGCGCTGCATCGAGGGCAGCGCGACGTTCAGGGCGGTGTTGTCCAGGCTCACGATCAGCAGGCTCATGCAGCAGATCGCGAGCACCAGTATCCGCCGCCGGTGACTCAGCTCGGGCATGCGCCCCATCGTACGCGCTTCGATAGTGCGGCTAACTAATGACCCCTACATGATCCGTCCGGTACCCGAACATGATCCGCCCCGTAGGGGGAGGGGCACGGGTGAGGTGAGGGACAATGGACGACGCCCATGCCGTACATCCGTCCCGGAGCCCCCTGATGACCCAGCCGCTGTCCATCGGCCCGCACGCCGTGGTGCCGCCCGTCGTGCTCGCACCCATGGCCGGGATCACCAACGCCCCCTTCCGCACCCTGTGCCGGGAGTTCAGCGGGGGCAAGGGGCTGTTCGTCAGCGAGATGATCACCACGCGGGCGCTGGTCGAGCGCAACGACAAGACCATGCAGCTCATCCGGTTCGACGAGACCGAGAAGCCCCGCTCGATCCAGTTGTACGGCGTCGACCCGGTCACCGTCGGCAAGGCCGTCCGCATGATCGTGGAAGAGGGCCTGGCCGACCACATCGACCTGAACTTCGGCTGCCCGGTCCCCAAGGTGACCCGTAAGGGAGGCGGCTCCGCGCTGCCGTACAAGCGGAACCTGCTGCGGGCCATCCTGCGCGAGGCCGTCTCCGGCGCGGGCGACCTGCCGGTCACCATGAAGATGCGCAAGGGCATCGACGACGACCACATCACCTACCTCGACGCCGGCCGCATCGCCGTCGAGGAGGGCGTCACCGCCATCGCCCTGCACGGCCGCACCGCCGCCCAGCACTACGGCGGCACCGCCGACTGGAGTGCCATCGCCCGGCTGAAGGAGCACGTCCCGGAGATCCCGGTGCTCGGCAACGGCGACATCTGGTCCGCCGAGGACGCGCTGCGCATGGTCCGCGAGACCGGCTGCGACGGCGTGGTCGTCGGCCGGGGTTGCCTCGGCCGGCCCTGGCTCTTCGCCGACCTGGTCGCCGCCTTCGAGGGCCGCGACGACTTCCAGCGGCCCGTGCTGCGCCAGGTCGCCGACGTGATGGTCCGGCACGCCACGCTGCTCGGGGAGTGGCTCGGCGACGAGTCACGCGGTGTCATCGACTTCCGCAAGCACGTCGCCTGGTACCTCAAGGGCTTCGCGGTCGGTTCCGAGATGCGTAAGCGGCTCGCCATCACCTCCTCGCTGGAGGAGCTGCGCGCCGGCCTGGACGAGCTGGACCTCGACCAGGCGTGGCCCACCGGCGCCGACGGCCCGCGCGGGCGCACCTCCGGCAACAACCGGGTGGTCCTGCCGGACGGCTGGCTGAAGGACCCGTACGACTGCGCGGGCGTCAGCGAGGACGCCGAGCTGGACACCTCCGGCGGCTGAACGGCACCAGGGCCGGCCCCCTGAGGGACCGGCCCTGCCCTCAAGGCCCCTAGGGACCCTGGTGATCAGCCCTTCTTCGGGTGCGGCGTGGAGCCGTAGGCGGTCAGGAAGCGGTCGCGGAAGAGGTTCATCTTCCACACCGGCGCGTCGTGCGCGGGTCGCAGGCCGTCCGTCCAGCCCCAGTCACCGATCTTGTCGAGCACCTTCGGGTCCTTGGCGACGATCGAGATCGGTACGTCCCTGCTGGCGTGGTTGCCGCTGACGCGGGCGATGGGCTGGTGGTCGCCGAGGAAGACCAGAACCGTGTCCTTGGAGCCGTAGCGCTCCAGCCACTCGGTGAGCGCGGTGACCGAGTACTGGATCGACTTGCCGTACTCCTGGCGGGACTTGGTGGTGTCCGCGATCACGTCGGCCGGCTTGTTGCCCGCCGCCTCGATGCCCTTGAAGATCGAGCCGTCGCCCAGCTCGTCCCAGCCGACCATCTTCGGGATCGGGCCCCAGGGCTGGTGGCTGGAGGTCAGGATGACCTCCGACATCATCGGCTTGGCGTGCTTCTTGCCGTGCACCCGCTGCTGGAACTGCTCCAGGGTGTACTGGTCCGGCATCGTGGACCAACTGAACTTCGGTCCCTTGTAGCCGAGTTCGAAGGCGTTGTAGACCTTGTCCAGCCCGAAGAAGCTCTGCTCGGGCCACGCCTTCTGGACACCCGGCATCACGCCGACCGTGTCCCAGGCGCCGGACTTCTTGAACACCTTGGTCAGGCTGAGGTGGTCGCTCGCCATCACCGTGCGGTAGCGCTGCTGGTTGCTCACCCACAGCCCGGACAGGCTGGTGGAGTGGCCGAGCCAACTGCTGCCGCCGTACGTCGCGGAGGTCAGCCAGCCGCTCTTGGCGTGGTAACCCGCCTTCTTCAGCGCCTCGGTGCGCACGGCGAGGGTCTTGTCCACGCCGGGCGCCATGATCGGGTCCTCGATCGCGCTGCGGCCGTAGCTCTCGATGAACGTGAAGATCATGTCCTTGCCGCGCAGGTCCGGCACGAGCTGGTCGGGCGGGGTCGCGCCGAACGCGTCCACCTTGGCGACCTTCTGGAACTCGGCCTCGTCCTTGAGCGTGTCGGACACCCGCTCGGTCTGGCTCTGGAGGGTGACGGCGGCGCTGTCGGCGGCGAGGGGCACGCCCGCGAGCTGCACCCCGAAGGAGGAGCAGGTGATCCAGACGACGCCCGCGATCAGCGTGCCCCGGGTCGCGGTGGCGGAGTGCCGGGCGAGGACGTTGCTCAGGCGTACGACGGCGTAGGCCAGCGCGGCGAACAGCAACAGTACGAGGACGATCAGACCGGCGGTCACGGCGAGGGTGGCCGCCCGGCCGAGCGAGTCCTCCAGGTACGACTGCGCGTCGCCCAGCAGGCTCCAGTCCAGCACCAGGTTGAAGGTCCGGCCCAGGTACTGCTTGAACCCCATGTCCAGCCAGTTCAGCACCGTCAGAGCGGCGAGCGCGACCCCGCTGGCCGCCGCGAGCACCACCCGGGGCTTCCTGGGCAGCGCGAGCAGGATGGCCGCCCCGACGATCGCCTCTCCGGGCAGCCGGAAGAACTTGGCGGGGCCGATGCCGACGATGGTCGCGGGCATCACCAGCGTGCAGACGACCAGGATGGCGGACAGGACGGTGATGGTCCGGGAGAGGACGCGGGCCCGCCGGGGGTGTTCCGCCTGCCAGCGGGTGAGGCGGGCGAAGCGGGGTGGCTTGGCGGGGGTGTCGGGGGTGCCCTTGGGGGTGGGGTCCGCGTCAGGGCCGGTGTCGGAGGCGGCCTCGGGGGCGCCCTCGGGGTCGGCCTTCGCGTCGGGCGCATGGGCCGTCGCCGCGCCGGGGGAGACCTCGGGGGTGCCCTCAGGGGCAGCCTTCGCCCCGGGCACGTGGCTCGCCTCCGCCTGCGGGCCGGAGTCAGGGGCGCCCTCGGGGTCGGCCTTCACTTCGGGCGTGCCGCCCGCCTCTGCCTGCGGCCCCCCCTGGGGGGCATCGTGCGGGTGTGCTTCGGGGTCGGAGTCAGGGACCGGCTCGGGTTCGGCCCCGGTCTTGGCGCCCCCGCCCGCTTCCGCCTCCGGGGCGTTCTCCGGGCGGACTTCAGGCGCGGCGGCAGCCTCCGGGACGGCGTCCCCGACCTCGGGACCCGCCTCCGCCGGCCCCACCTCGTCCGGGCCCGCCCCGGTTCCGGCGTTCACCCCGGTTCCGGCGCGCGCCCCGGTACGGGCGTCCACCCCGCCCCCGTGAGTCTTCGCTCCCGATGCCTCGGCGTCCCCACCGGCCGCCCGGTCATCACTCTTCCCGTGCTCGACAAGGGTCTCGGTGCCCACCACCCCGCGGCCTTCGGCGGAGCCCTCCGAGGGACCACCCCCCGCTCCCCCCGGCGCGTCGGGTGACGTATGCGTGTTCTTCTGCTGAGGCAACCCGGAGGTCCTTCCGCGCGAGGCCGGTGACGACGGAGGCGGCGGGCCACGCTGGGGAGGCTGGGCAGGACCGTTCGAGGCCGGTCCGCCTGGCCCGCCGTCCTTCCGTACGGTCCGCCGCGGGCCGCTGTTCACGGCCTACGGCAAATACCGGGCAAACGCCCGGTCAAGGCCGGTCTCAGGCGCCCCCGACCGCGGTGAGCAGGGCGAGCGGCGCGGCAGCCGAACGGGACTCCCGCACACACGCGTGCGGGTACGGTACCGGCTCGGGGTGGGTGTCACGGCCGTAACCCGCCAGCACTTCGGGAAGCCGGTGTCCGGCGGTGGCCGCCGCGTCCACCAGGCCCCGGGCCACCGCGCGGGCCTCGTCGTGCAGCCCGTAGCGGGCGAGGCCCAGGGTGATCAGCGCGTTGTCGTGCGGCCAGACCGAGCCCCGGTGGTAGGAGAGCGGGTGGTAGGCGGCCTGGCCGGCGGCCAGCGTGCGGACGCCCCAGCCGGAGAAGAAGTCCGGCTCCAGCAGCCGGCGCCCGACGGCCTCCCCGTACTCCTTGTCCAGCAGCCCCGACCACAGCAGGTGCCCTGCGTCCGAGGCGAGCGCGTCTATCCGGTGGCCGTCGCCGTCCAACGCCAGGGCGGGGAAAGCCTGTTCGGGCAGCCAGAAGTCCCGCTGGAAGCGGTCGCGCAGGTCGGCCGCCGCCTGTTCCAGCAGCGCCGCGTACGTCCCGTCGCCCCACACCGTCCGCGCCAGCCACGCCGTGCGGCGCAGCGCGTCGTACGCGTACCCCTGCGCGCCCGCCGCCATCACCGCGCCGCTCGGCCGGGTGCCGTCGGCGCGGCAGATCGCGCCGGGGGAGTCCTTCCAGTTCTGGTTGGCGAGGCCGCCCTCGTCGGCGCGGTACACGAGGTAGCCGCGCGCGGTCAGCCCGCCGTGGTCCAGCATCCAGCCGACCGCCGCGCGGGCGTGCGGCTCGAGGCGCCGGGCCAGGGCCGTGTCGCCGGTGCGCTCGGTGTAGGCGCCGAGCAGGACCAGGAAGAGCGGGGTGGCGTCGACCGAGCCGTAGTAACGCCCGTAGGGCACCTGCCCGAAGTGGGCCAGCTCGCCGTTCCGGACCTCGTGCACGATCTTGCCGGGCTGGGCGACCGGGGAGGCGCTGTCGGCGGTGGCCTGGGTGGCGGCCAGCGCAGGAAGCGTGGCGGCGGCCAACCGCGGGCGGTACGGCAGGGCGAACAGCGAGGTGAGCAGGGCGTCCCGGCCGAGCAGCGTGAGGAACCAGGGCGCGCCCCCGGCCGGCACCCGCAGCCCCTCCCCGTCCGGCCCTCGCGCCGGTACCTGGAGCGTGGCCAGGTCGGACAGCCCGCGCACACAGGAGGCCGCCAACTCCGGCCAAGCGGTGGGGAAGGCGACGCCCTCCATGAACTCCTCCTCCGCCGCACGGAGTTCACCGCTCACGGCGGCCGGGGAGCGGGGTACGCGCACCGCGTGCCGGTCGCCGTGCGGGCGGGCCACCACCCGCAGCAGCAGCTCCGCCTCGCCGTGCGGGGCGAGTTCGAGCGTCCAGACCAGCCGCCGGGCACCGGTACCGGTCTCCTCCACCGCCTCCGGAGCCGGGTCGGCGGTGATGGTCGTACAGGACCGCCACTCACCGCGCCGGTACCCGAACTCGATTCCGTCGTCCAGGACTCGGCGGCTGCGTACGGCACCGGCCTTGACGTAGGTGCGGTGGTCGGAGCGCAGCTCGAACTGGTCGGTGAAGTCGGCGTCGACGGTGAGCGCGAGCCGCACCGTGGTGGCCGTCGGAAGGTTGCCGGTGATGCGTACCGACTCCACGAACGAGCTGTCACCCACGGCCTGTTCACGCCACAGGGTGTACGCGGGCGGCTCCTGGCGCCCGCCGCGCGGCACCAGTACGCAGCGTGCCGTGTCGCCCTCACCGACCGGGCGCAGCACCTCCGGTACCGCGCCGTCGACGGTGAGCTGCCAGCGGCTCACGTGCCGGGCGTCGCGCACGAACAGCCCGTCCACCTGGCCGCCGCCGCGCACCCCGCTGATGTCTCCCCGGTCGCCCACCGCGGCGAACGTGGCTCCCCGTACGAGCAGATGAGTCATCCCCGGTCCCCTCCCTCTTCCCCTGTCTCCACAGCCCCGCCCCTGTCGTGCAGCAGGTCCAGCGTCAGCGCGGCGGTCCAGCCGAACCCCGGCGCCCCGCACGCCTCGCCGGTGTCCGGGTCGACGTACTCCGCGAACCCGGAGTTCCCGGCCGCGTGCAGGAAGGCGGTGCGCAGGGCGTCGGCCGCCGCCTTCTCGCCGTGGGCGCGCAACCCGCGCTCCACCAGCCAGGCGGTGTTGAACCAGGCCGGGCCCCGCCAGTACCGGTTCGGCTCGAAGGCCGGTCCGCGCAGGTCGTAGCTGGGCACGAGCCCGGTGCGCGCCGCGAAGTGCGGGCCGCGCAGGGTGCCCGCCAGCGCGCCGGCCACCTCGCGGGGGAGGCCGGGCAGCAGCAGCGGGACCAGGCCCGACACGCTCCGCTCCCGGAGCGGGCCGCCCCGCAGGTCCCGGCAGAGGAACATCCCGGAGGCGTCGTCCCACAGCCGGTCCACCAGGGCCGCCGTGAGCCGCTCGGCGCGGGCGTGCCGGGCGGTGCCGGGGGCGCCCAACTCGGCGGCGATACGGGCGAGGGCGTGCTCGGAGGCGATCAGCAGGGCGTTGAAGGACGGGTCCTCCACTGCGAACTCCCCGCCGCCGTGGGCGTATTCACCGTCCCGGTAGTCGGCCGCGAGGCGCACGTACCGCCCGTAGTCCAGATCGGTCGGCCGGTCCTCGGGGGTGCCGTGGTCGAGGTCGGCGCGGCGGAAGGAACGGGCCGCGGCCGGGGTGACGCGAGCCAACGGGCCGTCCCAGCACGGGCTGTTGTCCATGCCCTGCTCCCACGGGTGCACCACCGACACCAGCCCGCCCCCGCCCAGGTCCCGGCGGCGCAGCAGATAGCGGTGCCAGGCGGCCAGCCGGGGATACACCCGCGCCAGGAAGCCGCGCGCCCGCGACAGGCCGGGGTCTGCCTGGTGCACCAGCCAGGCGGCCAGCGCGTGCACGGGTGGCTGCACGATGCCGGACGTCTGTACGGTGCGCGGGGCGCCCGCGGCCCGCCCGGCGGTGGAGGAGCGCCAGAAGTCGGGGCTGGGGAAGTAGGCGTCGAGCGGCACGGAGGGGGAGAAGACGATGTGCGGCACCCGCCCGTCCCCCCACTGCGCCGCGAGCAGCGTCTCCAGCTCCGTCTGCGCCCGCAGCGGCGACAGGCGCCTGAGCCCGATGGCGATGAATGCCGAGTCCCAGGACCACTGGTGCGGATACAGGCTCCGGGAGGGGACCGTCGAGTTGCCCGTCCAGTTGGCCGCCAGCACACGGGCCGCCCTGACGTGCAGCGATGCACCCCGAGGCGCGGTGGAGGGCGGATCGTATGCGATCCCGCGCTCGGTGACACGTGCGGTGAGCTGGGCAGTGCGATCCACTCGGGGCTCCCCGAAGACGTCCGGCCGACCTGGTTCGGTTGTGTCTATCGCAGGGTTACGTCTATTTAACACGCAAAACCCAATATGTAATGCAAACTTGAGGAACACAAGGGGGTGGCATGACCGGAAAGCCCGGCAGGACGGCCAGGGGCGGCGCTCAGACGAGCGCCGGTGATCTGCTCGACCTGGTGCGCAGCGGACGGGCCGTCACGCGCGGCGCGCTCCAGCAGATGACCGGGCTCTCCCGTGCCACGGTCGGCCAGCGCCTGGACCGGCTGTTCCGGGCGGGCTGGCTGCGCGAGGGTGCGAACGGCCCGGTGGACTCACCGCTCGGCGGCCGCCCCGCCATCACCCTGGAGTTCGACGGCTCGCACGCCGTGGTCCTCGCCGCCGACCTCGACACCCGGCACGCCCGCGCGGCCCTGCTCACCCTGACCGGGGAGATCCTCGCCGAACGCTCCGGCCCCCTGGTCGTGGAGGACGGCCCCGAGGTGGTCCTCGCCGGGCTGGGCCGCTGGTTCGCCGAACTGCTCACCGAGACCGGCCACGCCCCGGAGGCGGTCTGCGGCATCGGACTCGGCGTGCCGGGCCCCGTGAACAGCGAGACCGGGCGGGTGGTCCAGCCGCCCATGATGTCCGGCTGGGACGGCTACGACATAAGGGGCCGCCTCTCCCGCGCCTTCACCGAGCACACCGGCGCCGGACCCGTCCCGGTCCTGGTCGACAACGACGCCAACCTCATGGCGTACGGCGAACAGCGCACCGGACACCCCGACTGCCGGGCGTTCGTGCTGGTCAAGGTCTCCACCGGTATCGGCGCGGGGGTCGTGGTGGACGGCGCGATCTACCGGGGCGTGGACGGCGGCGCGGGCGACCTCGGGCACATCCGGGTCGGCACGGAGGCGCTGTGCCGCTGCGGCTCGTACGGCTGCCTCGCCGCCGTCGCCAGCGGTGGTGCGGTGGCCCGGCGGCTGAGGGAGGCGGGCGTGCCGGCCGCGTCCGGCTCGGACGTACGGGGTCTGCTGGCCGCCGGGCACCCGGAGGCGGCGGCCCTGGCGCGGGAGGCCGGACGCCGGGTCGGGGACGTACTGGCGACCGTCGTGACCCTGCTCAACCCCGGTGTGCTGATGATCGCGGGTGATCTCGCCGGGACGCCTTTCCTGACCGGAGTGCGCGAACTGCTCTACCAGCGGGCGCTGCCCCGCTCCACCGCCCACCTCGACGTCCTCACCGCGCGGCTGGGGGAGCGGGCGGGGCTGATCGGCGCGGGCGCGCTGGTCGTGGAGCACCTGTACGCCCCGGAGCGGGTGGAGGAACGGCTCACCGCGCTGGGTGTGTGACGGCCCGGTTTCCGGCCCGGAACGGCGTCCGCATGGTGAAATCCGGTGCCGTGTGGCAGCGTGATTCTCGCCACCCTTGATAAGGGTCGCGCTCAGATGAGCGGATCTTGGGCGGCTGCACTTCTCCAAGGAGTGGCACTCGGTGCCACCCCGTCGGCGTTCAATGATCGAAATCAAGCGTGCCGATCATCGCTCATATGAGCAGGATGTGGCGTCGCCGCACACCCGTCCGTTCAAGAAGTGAACACTCGCGTGGCCCTGGCCTTGCCATGCTTTTGCTTTAGATCCTGTGGCAGACGGCTGGTTACAGGCTTATGACGCACGACTGGACGTACCAAGGTGCCTTCGATCTGGGTATGTTCCTCGCCGTCAGGGCAGCCACCGTGGCCTCAAGGAGTCGAGACCCGTGTCGGAAAACAAAGAGCCTCACGTAGCGAAGTTCGTCTACGACTTCACCGAGGGCAACAAGGACCTCAAGGACCTGCTCGGTGGCAAGGGCGCCAACCTCGCCGAGATGACCAACCTCGGGCTGCCGGTCCCTCCCGGCTTCACCATCACCACCGAGGCGTGCAAGGTCTACCTCGACAGCGGTGAGGAGCCCGCGGCACTGCGTGACGAGGTGAGTGCGCACCTCGACGCGCTGGAGCAGCGGATGGGCAAGAAGCTCGGCCAGGCCGACGACCCGCTGCTGGTCTCGGTCCGCTCCGGTGCCAAGTTCTCCATGCCCGGCATGATGGACACCGTCCTGAACATCGGCCTCTCCGACAAGTCGGTGAAGGGCCTGGCCAAGCAGGCCGGCGACGAGCGCTTCGCGTGGGACTCCTACCGGCGCCTCATCCAGATGTTCGGCAAGACCGTCCTCGGCGTCGACGGCGAGCTGTTCGAGGAGGCGCTGGAGAAGGCCAAGGAGGCCAAGGGCGTCCAGGTCGACACCGAGCTGGACGCGGCCGACCTGAAGAAGCTGGTCACCGCCTTCAAGAAGACCGTCAAGACCGAGGCCGGCCGGGACTTCCCGCAGGACCCGCGCGAGCAGATGGACCTCGCCATCCACGCGGTCTTCGACTCCTGGAACACCGATCGCGCCAAGCTCTACCGCCGCCAGGAACGCATCCCGCACGACCTCGGCACCGCCGTCAACGTCTGCTCGATGGTCTTCGGCAACCTCGGCCCCGACTCCGGCACCGGCGTCGCCTTCACCCGCGACCCCGCCTCCGGGCACCAGGGCGTCTACGGCGACTACCTCCAGAACGCGCAGGGCGAGGACGTGGTCGCGGGCATCCGCAACACCGTGCCGCTCGCGGAGCTGGAGAACATCGACAAGGCGTCGTACGACCAGCTCATGCAGATCATGGAGACGCTGGAGAACCACTACAAGGATCTCTGCGACATCGAGTTCACCATCGAGCGCGGCAAGCTGTGGATGCTCCAGACCCGCGTGGGCAAGCGCACCGCGGGCGCGGCGTTCCGTATCGCCACCCAGCTCGTGGACCAGGGTCTGATCGACGAGACCGAGGCGCTCCAGCGGGTCAACGGCGCGCAGTTGGCGCAGCTCATGTTCCCCCGCTTCGACGAGGACGCCAGGGCCGAGCAGGTCGGGCGGGGCATCGCCGCCTCGCCGGGCGCGGCGGTCGGCAAGGCGGTCTTCGACTCGTACACCGCCGTCAAGTGGTCCCGCTCGGGCGAGAAGGTCATCCTGGTGCGCCGGGAGACCAACCCCGACGACCTGGACGGCATGATCGCCGCCGAGGGCATCCTCACCTCGCGCGGCGGCAAGACCTCCCACGCGGCCGTGGTCGCGCGCGGCATGGGCAAGACCTGTGTCTGCGGCGCGGAGGAGCTGGAGGTCGACACCAAGCGGCGCCGGATGATCGTGCCGGGCGGGCACGTGGTGGAGGAGGGCGACGTCATCTCCATCGACGGCTCCTCCGGCAAGGTGTACCTCGGTGAGGTGCCGGTGGTTCCCTCGCCCGTCGTGGAGTACTTCGAAGGCCGGATGCACCCGGGCGCGGACGACGCCGACGAGCTGGTCGAGGCCGTGCACCGGATGATGGCCTTCGCCGACCGCAAGCGCCGGCTGCGGGTACGGGCCAACGCCGACAACGCCGAGGACGCGCTGCGGGCGCGGCGGTTCGGGGCGCAGGGCATCGGGCTGTGCCGTACCGAGCACATGTTCCTCGGGGACCGGCGTGAGCTGGTGGAGCGGCTGATCCTGGCCGACACCGAGACGGAGCGCGAGGAGTCGCTGAAGCAGCTTCTCCCGCTCCAGAAGCAGGACTTCGTCGAGCTGTTCGAGGCGATGGACGGGCTGCCGGTGACGGTACGTCTGCTCGACCCGCCGCTGCACGAGTTCCTGCCCGACATCACCGAGCTGTCGGTCCGCGTGGCCCTCGCCGAGTCCCGGCAGGAGCCGCACGAGAACGAACTCCGCCTCCTCCAGGCGGTGCACCGCCTCCACGAGCAGAACCCGATGCTGGGTCTGCGCGGTGTGCGGCTCGGTCTGGTGATCCCGGGCCTGTTCACCATGCAGGTCCGCGCCATCGCGGAGGCGGCTGCCGAGCGCAAGGCGGCCAAGGGCGACCCGCGCGCCGAGATCATGATCCCGCTGGTCGGTACGGTCCAGGAGCTGGAGATCGTCCGCGACGAGGCCGACCAGGTCATCGCGGAGGTCGAGGCGGCGACGGGCACCAAGCTGAAGCTGGCGATCGGCACGATGATCGAGCTGCCGCGCGCCGCGCTGACCGCCGGCCAGATCGCGGAGGCCGCGGAGTTCTTCTCCTTCGGCACGAACGACCTCACGCAGACGGTGTGGGGCTTCAGCCGGGACGACGTGGAGGCATCCTTCTTCACGGCGTACCTGGAGAAGGGCATCTTCGGCGTCAGCCCGTTCGAGACGATCGACAAGGACGGCGTGGGCTCGCTGGTCAAGTCGGCGGTCACGGCGGGCCGTTCGACCCGCCCCGACCTCAAGCTCGGCGTCTGCGGCGAGCACGGCGGCGACCCGGAGTCCGTCCACTTCTTCCACGAGGTCGGCCTCGACTACGTCTCCTGCTCCCCGTTCCGCATCCCGGTAGCCCGCCTGGAAGCCGGCCGCGCAGCCACCCAGTCGGAGGGCAGCGACCACCGCTGACCCCCCATCCCCCGGAGCCCCTCGTCGGTCCCCGACCCTCACCACCGATCGCCGACGGGCTCCGGCACCAAAGAGAGGCGGCACCCTGTGCGGGGGTGCCGCCTCTTTGGGTGTGGGCTGGGGGACTGTCAAGCTACGTCGCCGTCCGGTGGGTTCGCTCCAGCCCGTGACACTGTGCGCCGTCCGTGCGCCTGTGATCATTTTCATCGGTTGAGTACAGTCCGCCTGCATGGCGAAGAAGAAGAAGAATGAACTCTGGCGTTACTGGGGAATCGCTGCTTTCATAGTCGCTATCGCCGGGTGGCTGACTGCCGATATAGGGACTATCGGAATCACTGTCTTATCTGCTCTCAGCTTTCTTTGGTTCCTGTTTCAGGCGCCCGTGCCGTGCGGTGCGCTCAACCGAGGTGACGTGGACCAGTGCAGGAACAACGGACGCGGAGTTCTGCGCGGCTGCCATATCAAGCACCATCAGTGGCAGAAGTTGAAGGCGCTTGTGTTGCGTCGCAGGTGGCGTCAAATGTCATCTGAACTCTTTCCGAACGCGACCACAGCGCTGGCCAGCATGGGTGCGATTATTGCTCTGATGTCTTCAGTGATTGGTGTAGTGAAGTCTCTCAGTGGCAAAGGATGATGGTGGCCGGGCGGGTCATCAAGCGCAGCCATTTGTACGGCTGACGATCAGTGGTTGTCCCTCCTGTCCTTCCAGCGGATGATCGCGGCCCCGCACAGGACACCAAGGCCACTTGTCGTTACCGTCAGCGCGAACGACAGCGAGTCGTCCCAGGGCTTGCCCATCACCCAGTGGAAGCACAGGGCTGCGAGCCCAGCCACGGCAAAGAAGTAAGCCAGTACCGCCAGCAGCCTTACCGAGAGAGGACGGTGTCGCAGCCACGGCCCCAGGCCCCATCGCTTCGTCATGCCAGTGCGGCTACCCCGCTGACAGGCGGGGCCAAGACTCCCCGCGAACGCCGAGTCGCGCAGGCGTATCCCGGCGGCGAGTACGGCTGCTCCTGGCGAAGTGCCCTCAGGTACGGCAGACGGCTGACTACCCGGCTCGGGGGAGTCAGCCGCGCGCGATGTGCCGGGGTGCCGCCTCTTTGGGGGGGCCGGGGTCACTCCTCGACGAACAGGTCCTCGGCATAGGTGGCGTGGACGGCGCGCTGGGCCCAGAGTTCGAGTTGGTCCGGGTCGTCGCAGGTGTTCACCCGCTCGCAGACGTGCTCGGGGACGGGGATTCCGCGCCACTCGAGGACGTGAAGGACCATCTCCGCCTTGGCCTGGGCCCGGCCCTCCTCGCGGCCCTGTTCCAAGCCCTGTTCCCGCCCCTCCTCCCGCACCTGTTCCGCCAGCGGGTGGCGCCAGAAGTACTGGATCGCGGTCATCAGGTCCCTCCACATCTGCTTCGCCTGGGGGTCGGCCAGGCATGAGTCGACGAACTGTACGAAGACCGCGGCGCTGTCCGGGTCGATGGTCTTCAGGGCGGTGGCGAGTGATTCCAGTATGGGCGCGGCCTGCGGTCCGCGTCCGTGTGTCATCGCGGAAAGGACCGCGAGGGGTACGTCCTGTTCGGCCTGCCGCTCGTCCGTGATCACCGGGACGTTGTCGGGGCCCAGCACCAGGGGCCGGACGGTCAGCGAGTGCCAGCCGGGGAAGCCGAGGCGGATGGGCTGGGCGGCCCAGCGGGCGGTCGCGCTGTTCTGGGTGATGACGATGAGGACGGGTTCGCAGCGGTACTTCTCGTACAGGTACGACAGGTAGTACGGCCAACTGCCCCGCTTGCGGTCGTCCACTTTGCCTTGGGACTCGACCACGAGGAGATATGTGCCCTCGTCCGTCTCCGCGCGCAGCAGCGTGTCGACACGGCGCTCGACCGGCTCGGTCTCGGTGAGATCGACGTTCAGCGCGGCGATCTCGTGCGGTTCGGGGAACGGTACGTGCAGTACCCGCTGCAGCGCCCGCGTCAGCAGGGCCGGGCCCTTCTGGAAGATGCGGTGCAGCGCCTCGTGCGACGAGCCGACCATCAGCTCTCCTTTCGTACGAAAGGCACAACGAGCCGCCTCACGAAAGGTCGCCCCCAGGCGTGACACACCGTCGCAACACCCTCTTCGTACTCGTCCCGCATCGTTGATCGCCGGGCCGGGCATCGATGACGGAAGGCGAGGAGGTGCTCATATGGCGGTCAGCCGCAGGGGGCTGTTGGGTGCGGGGGCGGGCGTCGGGTTGCTGGCCGCCTGCGGGGGCAACACGGGGCGCGGGGGTGACAAGGGCGGGACGCGGCTCTCGCAGTGGTACCACCAGTACGGCGAGGCGGGGACCGAGCAGGCCGTCAAGCGGTATGCCGCCGGGTACGAGAAGGCCGACGTCAGTGTGCAGTGGCGGCCCGGCGACTACGACCGGCAGACCGCCGCCGCGCTGCTCACCGACTCCGGGCCGGACGTCTTCGAGGGGAGTCCGACGCTCGACCAGATCCAGGGCGGCCAGGTCGTCGACCTGACCGAGCTGCTGGACGGGGTGAGGGACGACTTCAACCCGGCCGTGCTGACGCCCAAGACGTACGACGGGAAGATCTGGGGCATCCCGCAGGTCATCGACATGCAGATGCTCTACTACCGCAAGAGCCTGCTCAGGGCCGCCGGTGTCGAGCCGCCCACGACCTTGGACGCCCTCGTGGACGCCGCCAAGCGGCTCACCGACGCCAAGGTCAAGGGACTCTTCCTCGGCAACGACGGCGGCGCGGGCGTCCTCTCCGGAACCCCCCTGGACGCGGCCGGACTTCAGCTCGTCACCGACGACGGCAAGGTCGGCTTCGACGACCCCGCCGCCGCCCGCACCCTCGGCAAACTCCACCACCTGTACGCCGACAAGTCCCTCCTGCTCGGCGCCCCCACCGACTGGTCGGACCCGGCCGCCTTCCTCCAGGGGCTCACGGCCATGCAGTGGTCGGGCCTGTGGGCGCTGCCCCAGGTGGCCAAGGAACTCGGCGACGACTTCGGGGTGTTGCCCTTCCCGAAGGACGGCCCGCACGGCGCCCCCGCCGTCCCCGTCGGCGCGTACGGCTCCGCCGTCAGCGCGCGCAGCCGGCACCGGGCGGCCGCCAAGGAGTACGTGAAGTGGCTGTGGGTCGAACGCACCGATCATCAGGAGGACTTCGCCCTCTCCTACGGCTTCCACATACCGGCCCGCATCTCCCTCGCCCGCAAGGCGGCCAGGCTGAGGTCCGGCCCCGCCGCCGACGCCGTCCGCTTCACCACCGAACACGGCCACGCCCAGCCCCTGTTGTGGACCCCGGCGAGCCAGACGGCCTACCAGGACGCCCTGGTCCGGATCATCAAGGGCGGCGCCAACCCGGAGAGCGAAGTGCGGGCGGTCGTACGGAAGGTGACCGCCGAACTCGACCGGGTGAAGAAGAAGCGGTGAAGCACCGGTCAGCGCTGTGGTTCTGGGTCTTCGTCGGCCCCTTCGCCGCCGGACTCGCCCTGTTCACCTATGTCCCACTGCTGTGGAGCGTCGGCCTGAGCTTCTTCGACGCGCACAACACCGTCACGCCCACGCACTTCGTCGGCCTGGACAACTACGCCGCGATGCTGCGGGACGACGCCTTTAGGGACAGCCTGAAGACGTTCCTCGTCTTCACCGCGTTCATCGTGCCCACCACCTACGTGGTCTCCCTGACCCTCGCCCTGATGGTCAACCGGGTCCGCTGGGCGCGGGCGTTCTTCCGGTCGGTGTTCTTCCTGCCGGCCGCGTGCAGTTACGTCGTCGCGGCCCTGATCTGGAAGATGTCCCTCTTCAGCGGGGTCCGGTTCGGGCTCGCCAACACCGTCCTCGGCTGGTTCGGCGCCGACTCCGTGGCCTGGCTCGCCACCCCCGACCCGCCCTGGTACTGGCTGGTCATCGTGACCGTACGGCTCTGGCTCCAGGCCGGCTTCTACATGATCCTCATCCTCGCCGGGCTCCAGCGCATCGACCCGGCGCTGTACGAGGCCGCCGCCGTGGACGGCGCCCGGCCGGGCTGGACCGTACTGCGCCACATCACGCTGCCCCAACTGCGCGCCACCTCCGTCGCGGTGGTGCTGCTGCTCGTCGTCAACGCCTTCCAGGCGTTCGACGAGTTCTACAACCTGCTCTCCGACGCCCGCGGTTACCCGCCCTACGCCCGCCCCCCGCTCGTCTACCTCTACTACACCGCCCTCGGCCAGGGGCAGAACCTCGGGCTGGGCAGCGCCGGTGCCGTGATCCTCGCGCTGGTCATCGCCGTCGTGACCGTCGCCCAGGCGCGCTGGCTGAAGCTCGGGAGGACCGACGCCGATGGATGACGCCCTCGTACGGGCCGGCCGGGCCCTGAGGCTCGCGGTGCTGATCGCGCTCGCGCTGCTCTTCCTGATCCCCTTCTACCTGCTGCTCCGCAACGGCCTCTCCAGCGAGCGGGACATCACCTCGCCCGAGTGGACCTTCTTCCCGCACGAGCTGCGCTGGGACAACGTCCACGAGCTGTTCGCGGACACCTCCGTCCCCTTCGCCCGCTCCCTGGTCAACTCCGCGCTGATCGCCGTCGCCACCACCCTCGGCACCCTGCTGCTCGCCTCCCTCGCGGGCTACGGCCTCGCCCGCATCCCCTACCGGCACGCGGGCAAGGTCTTCTACGGCATCCTCGGCACCCTGCTGATCCCGGCCGCCGTCACCTTCGTGCCCAGCTTCGTGCTGGTGTCCTCGCTAGGCTGGATCTCCACGCTGCGCGGCCTGATCGTGCCGACCCTGTTCTCGGCGTTCGCCTGCTTCGTCTTCCGCCAGTACTTCCTCGGGTTCCCGAGCGAGCTGGAGGACGCGGCGCAGGTCGACGGGCTCGGATACTGGCGTACGTACTGGCTGATCGTGGTACCGAACGCGCGGCCGGTGTTCGCCGCCGTCGGCACGATCGTGTTCCTCGGCGCCTGGAACTCGTTCCTGTGGCCCCTGGTCATCGGCCAGGACCAGAGCGCCTGGACGGTCCAGGTGGCCCTGTCGTCCTTCACCACCGCCCAGGTGATCCGGCTGCACGAACTGTTCGTCGCGGCCGCCGTGTCGATCCTGCCGCTGCTCGTCGTCTTCCTGGTCTTCCAGCGGTGGATCGTGACGGGGGTGGAGCGCTCCGGCATCGACTGACCGGGTGCGTGCCGTCAGGTACCGCGCGCGCCGGTCAGGTGCGCGAACACCACCACGTTGCCCTGATACCCGGTCGTCCTGGAGTACCCGCCCCCGCAGGTGATCACCCGGAGTTCGGGGCGGGAAGAGGCGCCGTAGACCTTCTCGTCGGGGAAGTCCTTCGCCGAGTACACCTCGACCGCGTCCACCGTGAAGACCGCCGTCGTGGCGTCCTCGCGGTCCACCTCGATCGTGGCGCCGCGCTTCAGGGCGCCGAGGTCGTAGAAGACGGCGGGGCCCTCGGTGTTGTCGACGTGGCCGGCGACGACGGCGGTGCCGGTGTCGCCGGGGGTGGTGCCGGCCTCGTACCAGCCGGCGAGGTTCTTCTCGGCGGGGGGTGGGACGTCGAGGCTGCCCGAGGAGGTCAGGGAGAGGCCCATCAGGGGGGCGTTCACCCGGATCGCGGGGATGCGGACGCGGGTCGGCGGGGACGCCAGCAGCGGCGTGGCCGCGCCGCGTTCGCCGCCCGGATCGGGGCGGCCCTCGGCGGCGGACGGCTGCGGGGGCGTACCGGTGTCGGTGCTGAGCAGCCACACACCGGTGCCGAGCGCGAACGCCGTGACGGCGGCTATGGCGGTGTCACCGATCCTGCGCATGGGAATCCCTTCCCGGAGACAGCCCTTGGGGGAAGGCCCGCCCCCTAGGGGTCACGAGGGGCATCGGACCCTTAGGGGGCGGGGCTTCGCGGTACCGGCGACGGACAGCGGAGGGTGTCCGTCAGATCCCGTCGCCTCTCGCCCGGCGATGCAGGAGCCAGGTACCGCCCGCGGCGGCGACGGCCAGAGCCGCCACACCCGCCGTGGTCTGTACGGGGCCGGGGCCCAAGGCGCCACCGACCCCCGTCTTCACACTGCCGTGCGGCTGCACCTGCCCGTGCGCCCCGGCCATGGTCACCCTCAGGTCCCCCGTCACCCGCTTCTCGCCCTCCACGCAGCGCGCGACGATCTCGTACGTCCCCGGCTGCGCCCCCGCCGGCACCTGGAACTGCCCGATCGCCTCGCCGTCGTGCGTGGTCGGCGCCAGCGCGAACGTTCCCGCGCCCACGGCCCCCGCGTCGCCGACCGCCGCGCCCTTCTCCCCGCAGGCCGCCGTGTTCACCGTGACCTGGCTTCCGGGCAGCGCGGTGGACGGGTACACCTGGAGGCTGCCGGGCGTGAGGTGCGCCGCGCCCGCGTGGGCCGGAACGGTGCCGAGCCCGGCCGCGGCTACGGCCAGCGCGGTACCGGTCAGCAGACGGGCGGTGCGTCGCATGGTGCTCCCCAGAGCTTGTCCGACTCGTGTTCCGTGTGATCCAGGGGGCGTGCCCCTGCCCTTTTGAGGTAAAGGCCACCGCGCCCGGTCCGCCTCCCGAGCCGGCGCCCCCGCTGCGGTGAACGGGTGGCGCCCGCCACCCCCGCACGGGTGAGGCGGCACGACATAACAGCAGGTCAGAGGCGCACGGAGGACAGGGGAACAAGTGCACACGAATGGCGTGCGGCCGGGGGGAACGCGAAGACGGTGCGCCGGACCCCGACGCACCGTCAGTCACCGCTCGTCGAAGCCGGCTCAGTTCACGTTCACCGCGCTCCACGCCGCCGCGACCGCGTTGTACTCCGCGCTCCCGGCCCCGTACAGGTCCTTCGCCGCGTTCAGGGTCGCCGTGCGGGCGCCCGCGTACTTGGTGGAGGAGGTCATGTACACCGTCAGCGCCCGGTACCAGATCTTGCCGACCTTGTCCCGGCCGATGCCGGTCACCGACTGGCCGTTGGCGGTCGGGGAGTCGTACGAGACACCGTTGACGGTCTTCGCGCCGCTGCCCTCGGCGAGGAGGTACGCGAAGTGGTTGGCGACGCCGGAGGAGTAGTGCACGTCCAGGTTGCCGAGCGAACTGCTCCAGTAGTCGGCCGAGTTGCCGTCCTTGGAGGGCTTGTCCATGAAGCGCAGCGCGGCCTTGCCGAAGCCGGGCTTCACGATGCGCTCACCGATGAGGTAGTCCCCCTTGTCGGTGGCGTTGTCCGCGTGCCACTCGACCATCGTGCCGAGGATGTCCGAGGTCGCCTCGTTGAGGCCGCCGGACTCGCCCGAGTACGTCAGCGCGGCCGTCTTGGAGGTGACGCCGTGCGTCATCTCGTGCCCGGCCACGTCGAGCGCGACCAGCGGGCCGAAGGTGGTGCCGTCACCGTCGCCGTAGGTCATGCAGAAGCAACTGTCGTCCCAGAAGGCGTTGTTGTAGTTGCTGCCGTAGTGGACGCGGTTGTACGAGCCCTTGCCGTCGCCGGCGATGCCGTTCCGGCCGTGGACGTCCTTGTAGTAGTCCCAGGTCTGGTCGGTCCCGTACTGGGCGTCGACGGCCGCCGAGGCGCGGTCGGCGGTGGCGCCGGTGCCCCAGTGGTTGTCGGCGTCGGTGAACACCGTCGAGGGGGCGCGGCTCAGGCAGATGCCGAGGATGCACAGGTCGGTCTTGTTGGCCGCGTCGCCGGTGTACGTGTTGCCGCGCGTGGCGTCCTTGAGCTGGTACGACGAGCCCGACTGGGTCGTCTCCAGCGGAACCGTGCCGCTGTACAGCGACTTGCCGTCGCCCGCCGCCGTCTCGATGCTGTCCCAGGCGTCGATCCGGGCGCCGGTGCGGGCGTCGGTGAGCACGGTACGGCCCACCGGGTTGCCCAGGGTGTCCAGGCCGACCGCGTTGGTCCGCCAGGCCAGTCTCGGCTTGCCGTGCAGGGCGTCGACGACCAGCTCCGGCTTGGCCTTCGCACGTGTCAGCTTCCGGGGGCTGGCGGCGCGCAGCGCGTCCACCGCGATCCCGGCCGCCTTCGCGCCGGTCAGCTTCGGGGTGACGGTGGGCAGCGCGAGCGCGGTACGGGTGGCGCGGTCGGCGCCGCGGTAACCGCCGCCGGAGTTCAGATGCACCACGAAGTCCCCGCCGAGCACGGGGAGTTGGCGATAAGTGCGGTCGTAACGGACGTGCTGCGTACCGTCCTTGTCGACGATCACGTCCCGGACACTGGTGCCCTGGTCGGAGGTGAGGCCGAGGCTCGCGGCATGCGCCACGAGGAGGGAGGCCGCATCCGCGAGCGTGGTCGCCCGCCGGGGCCCGGCGTCGGCCTGGGCGGCGGGGGAGAGGGCGGTGACCAGCAAGGTTGCCGCCGCCACGGCGGCAGTGGCGGTGGCAATGCGACGGGACCCTCGGACGTGCTGCCGTATCCGGCTCATCGGTCTCCCTGGGTGAGGCGCCTATGAGGCGTGGGGGTGGCGCTGATGTCCTAGAGATTTAAGAGGGCATGACATGTCATGTCCATAGCGCCGTCAGGGGGCCTGATGGCGTTCTCGTGGAGATCCCCTACGGGGCGTGACGGTGCGTGGAGATCCCTCAGGGGACCGGCGACCTAAGGGGCGCTCGCCAGCGCCCGCTGGATGCCCCGCTCCTGTGGGCCCAGGAACTCCGGGGACGGGTGGAAGGCCGCGTCCAGTGCCGCCTTCCCCGCCGCGAAGACCTCGCGGGTGCCGCCGTAGTACCAGGTGGCGTCGTGCTCGGCCGCCACGCCGAGGCCGTACGACGAGACGCCCGCCGCTTCACAGAGGGCGACGGCGCGGCGGATGTGGAAGGTCTGGCTGATCAGGACGGCGCGGTGGACGCCGAAGATACGGCGGGCGCGGACGCAGGAGTCCCAGGTGTCGAAGCCCGCGTAGTCGCTGACGATGCGTCGGGCGGGGACGCCGTGGTGGCTGAGGTAGGCGCGCATGGCGCTCGGTTCGTCGTAGTCCTTGCGGCTGTTGTCGCCCGTGACCAGGACCGCCTTGATGCGGCCGGCGCGGTACAGGCGCGCCGCCGCGTCCAGGCGGTGGGCCAGGTACGGGGACGGGCCGCCGTTCCACAGGCCCGCGCCGAAGACGACCGCGACCTCGGTGCGCGGCACGTCCGACGCCGTGCGCAGCCGGTCCGCCGTGGAGACGTACAGCCAGGTCGACGGCAGCAGCGCGAGCACGCAACCCGCGACCACGGCCCGCACCAGCCGTCGGCGCCCCCGCACCGTGCGCGGCAGCCTCGGTCGGCCGATCCTCATCCCGCCCCCTGTGTTCGATCCCGTGCCGGAGGACGTGAATCGCGGCCGTGTGGTTCACTCCGACCTCGCACATCGCCACAATTCCGTCACCCCTGCCGCGCGATGTCCGTACCGGCGCTTACTGTCGAGGCATGGAAGGCACCGCACACCCCTCGACCTACGACCCGACCTCCGTCGAACGCTGGGCACCCGAACCCGACAAACGCCCCGGCCGCACCGCCTTCCAGCGCGACCGTGCCCGCATCCTGCACTCCGCCGCGCTGCGCCGCCTCGCGGGCAAGACCCAGGTCGTCACGCCGGGCACCCGCGGCCACGCCTGGGACGCCAGCCCCCGTACCCGCCTCACCCACTCCCTGGAGTGCGCCCAGGTCGGCCGCGAGCTGGGCGCTGCCCTCGGCTGCGACCCCGACCTCGTCGAAGCCGCCTGCCTCGCGCACGATCTCGGCCATCCCCCCTTCGGCCACAACGGCGAACAGGCGCTGAACGAGTTCGCGGACGACATCGGCGGCTTCGAAGGCAACGCCCAGTCCCTGAGGCTCCTCACCCGCATCGAGCCCAAGCGCTTCACCCCCGAGGGCTCCGTCGGCCTCAACCTCACCCGCGCCACCCTGGACGCCGCCACCAAGTACCCCTGGCCGCGCGGCGCCCACCCCACCGACCCGGCGTCCCCCAAGTTCGGCGTCTACGACGACGACCGCCCCGTCTTCGACTGGGTCCGCAAGGAGGCCCCCGGCACCCGCACCTGCTTCGAGGCGCAGGTCATGGACTGGTCGGACGACGTCGCGTACTCGGTGCACGACGTCGAGGACGGCCTGCACGCCGGTCACGTCGACCCCAACTGCCTGCACGCCGACCCCGAACGGGAGGCGGTCTTCGAGGTCGCCATCGGCCGTTACGTCCCCGCCGACACCGACCCCGCCGAACTCGCCGAGGCCCTCGACCGGCTCCTGGACCAGGAGTGGTGGCCGCACGGCTACGACGGCACCGCGGTCGCCCAGTCCCGGCTCAAGGACGCCACCAGCCAGCTCATCGGCCGCTTCTGCCTCGCCGCCGAGACCGCCACCCGCGCCGCGTACGGCACCGGCCGCCTCACCCGGTACGGCGCCGAACTCGTCGTACCCCGCGAGGTGCGCATGGAGTGCGCGGTGCTCAAGGCGGTCGCCGACCGGTACGTGATGCAGCGCGCCGAGCAGGAACTGCTCCGCGCCGATCAGCGCATCGTCGTCGCCGAGCTGGCCGAGGCGCTCACCCTGCGCGCGCCGGACGGCCTGGAACCGCAGTTCAGGGCGTTGCTCGACGAGGCGGAGAGCGACCACGCGCGCAAGCGGGTCATCGTCGACCAGATCGCCTCGCTGACCGACGCGTCCGCCCGCACGCTGCACGCCAGGCTGACCGGGCATATGTAGCGGGAAAATGACAGGGGGTGGCCCGTTTCCGGTCACCCCCTCTTCCCGCACCACGCCGCGTGCGGGACGCTCGCCTGAAGGCGGCATCTTTACGAGGAGGCATCAAGTGGTCGACGCGGATCAGACGTTCGTCATCGTCGGAGGCGGGCTCGCCGGAGCGAAAGCGGCCGAGACGCTCCGCGCGGAAGGGTTCACCGGCCGCGTGATACTGATCTGCGACGAACGGGACCACCCCTACGAGCGTCCGCCGCTGTCCAAGGGACACCTGCTCGGCAAGGAGGAGCGCGACAGCGTCTTCGTCCACGAGCCCGCCTGGTACGCCCAGAGCGACATCGAGCTGCACCTCGGCCAGACCGTCGACGCCATCGACCGCGCGGCCAGGACCGTCCGCCTCGGCGACGACGGCACCCTGATCCGCTACGACAAGCTGCTGCTCGTCACCGGCGCCGAACCCCGCCGCCTCGACGTCCCCGGCACCGACCTCGCGGGCGTCCACCACCTGCGCCGCCTCGCCCACGCCGAGCGCCTCAAGGGCGTGCTGGCCGCCCTCGGCCGGGACAACGGCCACCTGGTGATCGCGGGCGCCGGCTGGATCGGCCTGGAGGTCGCCGCGGCCGCCCGCGAGTACGGCGCCGAGGTCACCGTGATCGAGCCCGAACCCGCCCCGTTGTACGGCGCCCTCGGTCCCGAGCTGGGCAACCTCTTCGCCGAGCTGCACCGCGAGCACGGTGTCCGCTTCCACTTCGGGGTCCGGCTCACCGAGATCATCGGCCAGGACGGCATGGTCCTCGCCGCCCGCACCGACGACGGCGAGGAACACCCCGCGCACGACGTGCTCGCCGCCATCGGCGCCGCCCCCCGCACCGGCCTCGCCGAGGCGGCCGGCCTGGAACTGGCCGACCCGGCCGTGGGCGGCGGCATCGCGGTGGACGAGCACCTGCGCACCTCCGACCCCGACATCCACGCCGCCGGGGACGTGGCGAACTTCCCGCTCCTCGGCGGCCGGCTCCGCGTCGAGCACTGGGCCAACGCCCTCAACGGCGGTCCCGCCGCCGCCCGCGCGATGCTCGGCCAGGACGTCACCTACGACCGCATGCCGTACTTCTTCTCCGACCAGTACGACCTGGGGCTGGAGTACAGCGGCTGGGCTCCCCCCGGCTCCTACGACCAGGTCGTCATCCGGGGCGACGCGGGCAAGCGCGAGTTCATCGCCTTCTGGGTGCGCGAGGGCCGGGTGCTCGCCGGGATGAACGTGAACGTGTGGGACGTCACAGAGCACATCCAGCGCCTCATCCGTTCCGGCGCCGAGGTGGACGTGGAGGCGCTCGCCGACCCGCACGTCCCGCTCGCGAACCTGGTGCCCTGAGCACCGGGGGCGCGGGGAGTGTCCCCGGACCCCCGTAGAATTCATCCGTGGCAGGACGGATCAACGACGAGGACGTGAAGGCGGTACGGGACGCGGTCCCGATCGACGCCGTGGTCTCCGAGTACCTCCAGCTTCGCAACGCGGGTGGCGGAAACCTCAAGGGCCTCTGCCCCTTCCACGACGAGAAGTCGCCGTCCTTCCAGGTCAGCCCGAGCAAGGGGCTCTTCCACTGCTTCGGCTGCCAGGAGGGCGGCGACACCATCACCTTCGTGATGAAGGTGGACCACCTCTCCTTCTCCGAGGCCGTCGAGCGCCTCGCCGGCCAGGCCGGGATCACCCTGCGCTACGAGGAGGGCGGCTACAACCCCGCCCACCAGCGCGGCGAGCGCATCCGCCTGGTCGAGGCCCACAAGATCGCCGCGCAGTGGTACGCCGAGCAGCTCGCCACCAGCCCCGAGGCCGACACCGGCCGGATCTTCCTCGCCGAGCGCGGCTTCGACCAGGCCGCCGCCGTCCACTTCGGCGTCGGCTACAGCCCCCAGGGCTGGGACCACCTCACCCGCTACCTGCGCGGCAAGGGCTTCAGCGACAAGGAACTGATCCTCTCCGGCCTCGCCCAGGACGGCCGCCGCGGCCCCATCGACCGCTTCCGGGGCCGCCTGATGTGGCCCATCCGGGACATCGGCGGCGAGGTCGTCGGGTTCGGGGCCCGCAAGCTCTACGAGTCCGACAACGGGCCCAAGTACCTCAACACCCCCGACACCGCGATCTACAAGAAGTCCCAGGTCCTGTACGGCATCGACCTGGCCAAGCAGCAGATCGCCAAGTCCAGCCGGGCCGTCGTCGTCGAGGGCTACACCGACGTCATGGCCTGCCACCTCGCCGGGGTCACCACCGCCATCGCCACCTGCGGCACCGCCTTCGGCGGCGACCACATCAAGATCCTGCGCCGGCTGCTGATGGACAACGGCTCGGCCCGCGTGATCTTCACCTTCGACGGCGACGCGGCCGGGCAGAAGGCCGCGCTGCGCGCCTTCGAGGACGACCAGAAGTTCGCCGCCGAGACCTACATCGCCGTCGCGCCCGACGGCATGGACCCCTGCGAACTCCGCCTCGCCAAGGGCGACGAGGCCGTGGCCGACCTGGTCCAACCGCGCACCCCGCTCTTCGAGTTCGCGCTGCGCCAGATCGTCGCCCGCTACGACCTCGACACCCCGGCCGGCCGCGCCGCCGCCCTGGACGAGGCCGCGCCGGTCGTCGCCCGGATCAAGAACAGCGGCGCCCAGCACGAGGTCGCGGTCGACCTCGCGGGCATGCTCGGCATCCTCGACACCCAGTTCGTCGTCAAGCGCGTCGCCCAGCTCGCCCGCTGGGCCCGCGACCGCGGCGGCAAGGGCGGCGCCGCCCCGCAGCAGTCCCGCGCCCCCCAGCAGAGCTGGGAGGCCGCCCCCCGCCAGGCCGGCGGCCCCGCCCTCACCCTGCGCAACCCGGTCTACGCCACCGAGCGCGAACTGCTCAAACTCGCCCTCCAGCGCCCGGAGTTGGTCTCTCCCGCCTTCGACGCGTACGGCCTCGACGAGTTCACCGCACCCCCCTACGCGGCCGTCCGCCAGGCCATCGCGGAGGCCGGCGGTGCCGAGTTCGGCACCCAGGACCCCCAGGAGTACGTGGTCCGCGTCCGCGAGGCCGCCCCCGACGACACCGTCCGGGCCATGGTGACCGAGCTGGCCGTGGAGACGATCATGCGCCGCACGGTCGACGAGACGTACGCGGGCATGGTGCTGGTGCAGATCAGGCGCCGCGCCGTCACCCGCCGCCTCACCGAGCTGCAGAGCACGCTCACCCGCATCGGCAACACCGATCCGGCCCAGTCGGCGGCCGTCCAGAACGAGATGATGGTGCTCACCCGGTACGACCGGGCGCTCCAGCACGAGGGTCCGGCCGCCCTCTAGACGTTCCCCGGCGTCCCAGGATCACCACGCGGTCACGGACCGGAAGCAAAAAGTCACCGCACGACTCTCGTGGCGAAGATGTGTCGTACCCCACACTGAGGGCGGTGCCCGAGTCCCCGGAGCGCAGGCCGTCGACTTCGCGCTCCGCCGCGCCGCTGCCGCACACCCCCCGGAGCAGCGATCATCCTGGAGGTCGCCCCCGTGCAGACCCACACCCTCACGCAGACAGCCCGTACCGTCCGCGGTGGTGCCGAGCCAGGCCTGCTCGGGGCCGTGCCCGCGCAGAGCCAGGGCGACCCGGAGACGGCCCCGGAACCCACGCCCGAGGACGCCCCCGAGCCGCCCGCCGAGGCGCTGACCGGCGGCGACGACGAGCCCGTGACGCCCGTGCGCGGCGCCTCCCGCACCGAGAGCGGCGGCCCCTCCGCCGACCTGTTCCGCCAGTACCTCCGCGAGATCGGCCGCATCCCCCTGCTCACCGCCGCCGAGGAGGTCGAACTCGCCCGCCGGGTGGAGGCCGGGCTCTTCGCCGAGGAGAAGCTCAGCACCACCCCCGTGCTCGACAGCGGGCTCGCGCTCGACCTCGACCGGATCGTCGTCATGGGCCGTATGGCCAAGCGCCGCCTCATCGAGGCCAACCTGCGGCTCGTGGTCTCCGTCGCCAAGCGGTACGTGGGCCGGGGGCTGACCATGCTCGACCTGGTCCAGGAGGGCAACCTCGGGCTCATCCGCGCGGTGGAGAAGTTCGACTACGCGCGCGGGTACAAGTTCTCGACGTACGCCACGTGGTGGATCCGGCAGGCGATGTCGCGGGCCCTCGCCGACCAGGCCCGCACGATACGGGTGCCCGTGCATGTGGTGGAGCTGATCAACCGGGTCGTCCGTGTGCAGCGGCGCATGCTTCAGGAGCGAGGGTACGAGCCGACCCCCGAGGAGGTCGGCGCCCACCTCGAACTCCCACCCGAGCGGGTCCGTGAGGTCCTGCGCCTGGCGCAGGAACCGGTGTCCCTGCACGCGCCGGTGGGGGAGGAGGACGAGGTTGCCCTCGGCGATCTGATCGAGGACGGGGATGCGGCGAGCCCTGTGGAGTCGGCCGCGTTTCTGCTGCTGCGGCAGCACTTGGAGGCTGTGCTGTCGACTCTGGGTGAGCGCGAGCGGAAGGTGGTCCAGCTCCGGTACGGCCTGGCCGATGGCCGGCCCCGGACGTTGGAGGAGATAGGCCGGCTCTTCGGGGTCACGCGCGAACGGATAAGGCAGATCGAGTCGAAGACGCTGAGCAAGCTCCGGGATCACGCGTACGCGGATCAACTCCGGGGATATCTGGACTGATTCCGGCTGCGGGCCCGTCGTGGCCGGTCGCGCAGTTCCCCGCGCCCCTGGGGAACTGCAGCCCCGTCGGCCTGAACTGCGGGCAGTCGTGCCTCCCCCGGTGCCTAGAGGGCCTGGGCGGTGCCCAGGGCGGCACGGGTGGGCGCAGCGGCACCCCGCTCACGCGGGCGCGTGCGCCCACCCCCGCCCTGCCTCAGTCGACCTCGGCCACCGCCTGGGCGAACTGGGCCTTGTACAGCCGCGCGTAGGCGCCGTCGGCCGCCAACAGGGCGGTATGCGCGCCCTGTTCCACGATCGCACCGTTCTCCATCACCAGGATCGTGTCCGCGTCCCGGATCGTGGAGAGCCGATGGGCGATCACGAACGACGTCCGCCCGTCCGCCAGCTTCGCCATCGCCTTCTGGATCAGCACCTCGGTCCGGGTGTCCACGGAACTGGTCGCCTCGTCGAGAACAAGGATCACCGGCTCGGAGAGGAACGCCCGCGCGATCGTGATGAGCTGCTTCTCACCGGCGCTCACCCCCGTCCCCTCGTCGTCGATCACCGTGTCGTACCCGTCGGGCAGCGTACGGATGAACCGGTCCGCGTGCGCCGCCCGCGCGGCCTCCTCGATCTCCCCGCGGGTGACCTCGCGCGAGGACCCGTAGGCGATGTTCTCCGCGATGGTGCCGCCGAACAGCCAGGTGTCCTGGAGGACCATGCCGATCCCGGCCCGCAGGTCGTCGCGGGACATGGTGCGGACGTCCACCCCGTCGAGGGAGATCCGGCCGCCCGTGACGTCGTAGAACCGCATCAGCAGGTTGACCAGCGTGGTCTTGCCCGCGCCGGTCGGGCCGACGATGGCGACCGTCTGGCCCGGCTCCACGGTGAGCGACAGGTCCTCGATCAGCGGCTTCTCCGGGTCGTACCGGAAGGACACGTGGTCCAGCTCCACCCGGCCGCGCCGCTCGGCGGGACGCGTCCCCGGCACCGGGTCGGCCTCCTGCTCCTCGGCGTCCAGCAGCTCGAACACCCGCTCCGCCGAGGCGACACCGGACTGCACCAGGTTGGCCATGGAGGCGACCTGGGTCAGCGGCATCGAGAACTGGCGGGAGTACTGGATGAACGCCTGGACGTCACCGATGGACAGCGTGCCCGAGGCCACCCGCAGGCCGCCGACGACGGCGACCAGCACGTAGTTCAGGTTCGACACGAACATCATCAGCGGCTGCATGACCCCGCTGTGGAACTGCGCCTTGAACGCGGCCTCGTAGAGCTCGTCGTTCTGCTCGGCGAACTGCTTCGCCGACTGCTCCTGACGGCCGAACACCTTCACCAGGGTGTGGCCGGTGTACATCTCCTCGATGTGGGCGTTCAGCGTGCCGGTGGTGCGCCACTGCTGCACGAAGTGCGGCTGGGACCGCTTGCCGACCCGCGTGGCCACCACGAAGGACAGCGGCACCGTCACCAGTGCGACCAGCGCGAGCAGCCAGGAGACGTAGAACATCATCACCAGCACGCCGATGACGGTCAGCACCGCGTTGATCAACTGGCCCATCGACTGCTGGAGCGTCTGCCCGATGTTGTCGATGTCGTTGGTGGCGCGGGAGAGCACCTCACCGCGCTGCCGCTTGTCGAAGTAGGACAGCGGCAGCCGCGACAGCTTGGTCTGCACCTGCTCGCGCAGCCGGTACATCGTGCGGTTCACGGCCCGGTTCACCAGCCGGGTCGCCACCGCCATCAGCAGACCCGCGACCAGGAAGACCCCGAGGGCCAGCAGCAGCACCCGGCCGACCGCGTCGAAGTCGATGCCCTGGCCGGGGGTGAAGTCGGTGCTGCGCAGCATGTCCGCGACGGAGCCCTGGCCCCGCGCGCGCAGCGAGTCCAGCACCTGCTCCTTGGACGCTCCCGCGGGCATCTTCCGGCCCACGATGCCGGCGAACACCAGGTCGGTGGCCTGGCCGAGGATCTTCGGGCCGATCACGTTGAGCGCCACGCTGATCACCACGCAGGCCAGCAGGCCGTAGATGGTGACCCGTTCGGGCCGGAACTGGGCCACGAGCCGCTTGCCCGAGCCCTTGAAGTCCATCGACCGCTGGTCGGGGCCGCCCCCGGCCATCATGCGTCCCATGGGACCGGCCATCAGGCGGCCTCCGCTTCCGTCAACTGGGAGAGCACGATCTCCCGGTACGTCTCATTGCCCGCCATCAGCTCGTGGTGGCGGCCGGAGCCCACCACCCGGCCCTCGTCCAGCACGATGATCCGGTCCGCGTCGCGGATGGTCGCCACCCGCTGGGCCACGATCACCACGGTGGCGTCCGCCGTCTCCCGGCCGAGCGCCGCGCGCAGCGCCGCGTCGGTGGCGTAGTCGAGCGCGGAGAACGAGTCGTCGAAGAGGTAGATCTCCGGTCGCTGGACCAGCGTGCGGGCGATGGCCAGGCGCTGGCGCTGACCGCCCGACACATTGGTGCCGCCCTGTGAGATGGGCGCCTCGAGACCGCCCTCGAGCCGCTCCACGAACTCCTTGGCCTGCGCGGTCTCCAGCGCGGCCCACAGCTCGTCGTCGGTGGCGTCGGGCTTGCCGTAGCGCAGGTTGCTGCCGACGGTGCCGGCGAACAGGTACGGCTTCTGCGGGACCAGGCTCACGGTGCGGGCCAGCAGGGCCGGGTCGGCCTCGCGGACGTCCACGCCGTCCACCAGGACCTCGCCCTCGGTGGCGTCGAACAGCCGGGGGACCAGGCCGAGCAGGGTCGACTTGCCGCTGCCGGTCGAGCCGATCACGGCCGTGGTCTCGCCCGCGCGCGCCACCAGGTCGATGGAGCGCAGCACCGGCTCCTCGGCCCCCGGATAGCGGAAGCCCGCGTTCCGGATCTCCAGATGTCCGCGTCCGCGCAGCTCGGTGACCGGCGCCACCGGCGGCACGACGCTGGACTCGGTGTCCAGCACCTCCTGGATGCGCTCGGCACAGACCTCCGCGCGCGGCACCATCATGAACATGAAGGTGGCCATCATCACGGACATGACGATCTGCATCAGATAGGCGAGGAACGCGGTCAGGTCGCCGATCTGCATCCCGCCGCTGTCGATCCGGTGCGCGCCGAACCACACCACGGCGATGGACGACACGTTCACCACGGTCATCACCATCGGGAACATCAGCGCCAGCATCCGGCCGGTGGCGAGCTGCATCTCGGTCAGATCGCCGTTGGCCTTCCCGAACCGCCCGTGCTCGTACTCGTCGCGGACGAAGGCGCGGATGACCCGGTTGCCGGTGATCTGCTCGCGCAGCACCCGGTTCACGGTGTCCACCCGGGTCTGCATCGACCGGAACAGCGGCCGCAGCCGGCGCACGATCAGCATCACGCAGATGCCCAGCACCGGCACCACCGCGATCAGCACGGCGGACAGCGGCACGTCCAGCCCGAGGGCCAGCACGATGCCGCCGACGCACATGATGGGCGCCGACACCATCAGTGTGAACGTCATCAGGACCAGCATCTGGACCTGCTGCACGTCATTGGTCGTACGGGTGATCAGCGACGGCGCGCCGAAGTGGCCGAGCTCCCGCGAGGAGAAGGACTGCACCCGGTCGAAGACCGCGCCACGCAGGTCCCGGCCGAGCGCGGAGGCGGTACGGGCGCCGAAGTACACGGCGCCGATGTTGCAGACGACCTGGACCAGCGAGATGCCGATCATCAGGGCGCCGAACGTCAGGATGTAACCCGTGTCACCCTCCACGACACCGTTGTCGATGATGTGCGCGTTGAGGGTGGGCAGGTACAGCGTGGCGCTGGTCTGGAGGAGCTGGAGCACCACCAGCAGGGCGATGGGTTTCTTGTAGGGCCTGAGACAGGTCCGCAGAAGTCGTATGAGCACGCTTGTCTCTCGGAGTCGGCGGTGGGGCGGTGGAACTGCCCATGGCCCTATCGTCGGACACTCCACCGGTGTTACCTCAACCGATTAACCCATCGGGTGCCCCGCCGGCTCCGACCGGTACGGGTGGTTATGCCTGGAACGCCCCCGGATGGGTCTGCTCCCGCACCGCCACGTACTGCTGGCGCACCGCCTGCCCCACGGCCAGGTCGTCGCCCGGCTCCAGCACCTGCGCGGCCGCCCCGTGCCAGGCGGGCGGGGTACGCGGGTCCAGGGTGCCCTGCGCGGCTCCGAGGGCCCACGCGGCCTGGCGGGCGGCGCCGATCGCGGCGTAGTCGGCGGGCTGCGGCACGACCACCTGCACCCCGAACAGCGACGGCGCCATCGCCTGTACGGCGGGCAGCTCGGCGGCCTGCCCCAGCAGGAAGATCCGGCGCACCGCGACCCCCCGGCCGCGCAGCACGTCCAGCGCGTCCGCGAGCCCGCACAGCATGCCCTCGAAGGAGGCCCGCGCCAGGTGCTGGGCCTTCATCGACTCCCGGCGCAGCCCGGCCAGGGTGCCCGCGGTGTGCGGCAGGTTGGGGGTGCGCTCGCCCTCCAGGTAGGGGAGCAGGACCAGGCCGTGCGAGCCGGGCGTGGACTGCAGCGCCAGCTCGGACAGGGCCTCCAGGTCGGGCAGGCCCAGGAGTTCGGCGGTGCCGCGCAGGGCCCGTACGGCGTTCAGCGTGGTGACGACCGGGAGGTGCATGCCGGTGGCGTCGGCGAGGGAGGTGATCATCCCGGTCTGGTCGGCCAGCGCCTCGGTGTGCACGGCCATCACCGAACCGGACGCGCCCAGCGAGACGACCGCGTCGCCCAGGCCGATGCCGAGGCCGAACGCGGCGGCCATGGTCTCGCCCGTACCGGCGGAGATCAGCAGCCCCTCCGGGGTGGTGCCCGCGGCGTCGGCGGGGCCGATCACCTCGGGCAGCGCCACCTGGTGGCCGAGCGCCAGCTCGACCAGGTCGGGCCGGTAGGTGCCGGTGGCGGCGGACCAGTACCCGGTGCCCGAGGCGCCGCCCCGGTCGGTGGTCCGGCGCACCGGCCGGCCCAGCAACTGCCAGACCAGCCAGTCGTGCGCCTGGAGCAGTACGGCGGTACGGCTGGCGTTCTCCGGCTCGTTCTTCGCCAGCCAGCGCAGCTTGGTCACCGGCCGGGCGGCCTGCGGCACACAGCCCACCGCCTGCGCCCACGCCTCCCGGCCGCCGAGCGCGTCGATCAGGTCGGCGGCGGCCACCTGGGCCCGCTTGTCGGCCCCGGCCATCGCGGGGCGCACGGTGTTGCCCTGCGCGTCCAGCGGAACCACGGCGTTGGCCTGCGTGGAGACGCCGATGGCCTGCACGCCCTCCAGCAGCCCGCCGCCCGCGGCCTCCCCCAGGGAGAGCAGCCACGCCTGCGGGTCGACGTCACTGGGCCGCGGGGCGCCGTCCGGCACGTCCAGCGGATGCGGGGCGTACCCCTGGCGCAGCACGGACCCCGTGTCCGTGTCGCAGACCACGATGCGAGTGAATGCGGGCGAACTGTCCAACCCGGCGACTATCCCCATGGCTCAAATTCTGCCGCAGAACGCGGGCTGCTCCGGCCGGTACGCCTGTGCCCCCTGGAGCCGCTGCTCAGGGGGCACGTGCGCGGGGTGGCCGGTTCAGGGGTGGCTGGTGCCCCAGTCGTCCTCGGCCGGCCGGCCGTGTCCGTTGCGCCCGAGACGGGAGCGGACGCGGTCGGTGAACGACTCGGGGACGTGATCCCCGACCTTCTCGCTGACCGTGTGCAGCGCCTTGCCCGCGTAGACCTTGCCCTGCTGGGCGGCGGTCTCGGCGGTGTTGCGCACGGCGGGGTTCTGCGCGACCCCGCGAGCGGCCTTCTTGAGCTGCTCGTAGCGCTGCTGGCCGGCGCGTGCTCCGAGTACGTATCCGACGGCCAGTCCGGCGACGAACGTGAGCCGGTAGCGCATGTGGGCCACCCTTCCTTGCGTAGTCCCTGACGGGGTCTGTGGTGCTGGGCCGGCGCCCGAGGGGAACCGATTGGCGGAGCACCCCCCTGCTTGCGCTAATGTATGTGTCGCAGCGAGCGTCCGCCCCCTGGCGAATACCCAGGTGGATGCGTTCGATGCAGACGAAGCGATCCCCTGTAGCTCAATTGGCAGAGCAGCCGGCTGTTAACCGGCAGGTTACTGGTTCGAGTCCAGTCGGGGGAGCTTCGGTCCTCCGTAGCTCAATTGGCAGAGCAGCCGGCTGTTAACCGGCAGGTTACTGGTTCGAGTCCAGTCGGGGGAGCGCGTTGAACGAGGGCCCTGCGGGGTCCTTTTTCATGTCCGGGAGAGTCCGGGAGAGCCTCGGGGAGTCGTTCCAGGTCAGGGAAGCAGCGCGGAAGCCGACCATCCGAAGCAGGAGATCGTATGAGCGGCTATGCTGCGGCAGACGGCGCGCACAGTTGTACGCGACACGCCGCGAGGGGCGGTAGCTCAGCCGGTTAGAGCAGCGGACTCATAATCCGTCGGCCGTGGGTTCGAGTCCCACCCGCCCCACCCACACCATCACCCGGGTACGTCCCGGCCGACGTACGCCGGGGACACCGCGGCAGTTGTCAGGCGGTGGGTCGTGCCTGTGCCGTCGGCCCGGACCGTGTAGAGGTCGGCGCCGTAGTCGCCCGGGAGGGCGTAGACGAGGGTGCGGTTGTCGCGCCAGACCAATTGGTCGTCCACGCTGCGGTGTTCGGCGAGGGCCGTTTCGCGGCCGGTGCTCAGGTTCAGGACGTACAGGTGCCAGGGGGCCTCCTCGGGGGCGCCCTTGACGCGCTTCTTGTAGGCGATCCGGGTTCCGTCCGGGGAGAGGGACGGGCACTCGACGTTCGGGTGCAGCGTGGTGAGCGTGCGGGCGCGCAGGTCGCCGCGGACCAGGTAGGTGCTGCCGCGCGTCGCCATGGTGGCGTAGAAGGTGCGGTCGTCGGCCGCGAAGGTGACGCCCCAGAAGTTCACGTCCGCCGCCCGGTAGGGCCGGCCGTCCTTGACGATCCGGTACGCCTCCAGGGTGGGGGTCAGCCGGCCGGTGCGGGTGTCGACGATCGCCGCCCGGGTGGAGAAGGCGGTGCCGGCGTACGAGTCACCGCCGACGAACGCCGTCCAGGCGGCGAACCGGCCGCTGGGGGAGACCCGGGCGCGCGAGGGGATGCCCGGCACGTCGTAGTGGGCCCGCTCCTTCAGGTGGGCGTCGAGGATCACCGCGCGGTAGGTGTCCTGGACCGGCCCGTGCACCGCCCGCAGGCACACCCCGGTGCCCGAAGCGGCGTAGAAACGCAGGCACTTGACGCCGGACGCGGTGCGCGGTCCGGATGGGTCGGCGGCCGGGGCCGACACCAGCTCGTCGCGGTGCGGGCCCCACGCCATGTTCCGGAAGACCACACGGGGACCGCCCCCGGTCAGCGTGAGCCGTCCGGAGGCGATCCGCGGGCCGCCCGGACGGGCCTGGTCCAGGCGGTCGGCCCGGGCCGACGCGTGCAGCACGGACGCCGCCGCGACACCCGCCAGTACGACGAGCGCCGATACCAGGATCAGGACGCGCGAACGCAGGGTCATGCCGGCCTTTCGGAGACGGTGGGGCGCAGGACGAGCGCGACCAGGCCGCACAGCGCCAGCGCGACGGCGGACCCGGTGAGCGCGGCGCGGTCGCCCCACGCCGTCCAGGCCGCGCCGAAGGACAGCGAGCAGGTGAAGCGGGCCAGCGCCTGGCCCGTCTGGACCAGCGCGAGCCCGGACGAGCGCAGCTCCGGCGGCACGCTGTCGGCGGCCGCCGCCATCAGCACGCCGTCGGTCGCCGCGTAGAAGGCGCCGTGCAGGAGCAGGACGGCGTACGGCAGGGCGGGGCCGTGCCAGGAGGACAGGAGCAGGCCGTACGCCAGGAGCAGGGCGAGGTGGCCGGCGAGGAACACCCGCCAGCGGCCCGCCCGGTCGGCGATCCGGCCCAGGGGCACCGCCAGCAGCAGGAACGCCGCCGCCGTGCCGAGCGGCAGCAGCGCGAACCAGCGGTCCGGCACGCCGAGCCGCCGTTGCAGCAGCAGGTAGACGAACGAGTCGCTGACCGTGGCGAGTCCGAGCAGGAGGGCGCAGACGGCGATGCGCCGCAGGTCGCGGCGGCGCAGGAGGGCGAAGGCGGCGCGCAGGGTCGCGCGGGTGGCGTCCTGCTCGAGAGGAGCGGCCGTGCCGCCCGGTACGAAGAGCACCAGCACCAGGACGCCCACCACCGCCACGCAGAAGCTCACGGTGAACACCGCGTCGTAGCCGTCGACCGTGGCGCGCAGGACGAGGAAGGCGGCCAGCGGGCCGAGCAGCGCGCCCGCCGTGTCCATCGCCCGGTGCACACCGAAGGCGCGGCCCCGGGTCGCGGGGATGCTGGACAGGGAGATCAGCGCGTCGCGCGGGGCGGTGCGCAGGCCCTTGCCGGTGCGGTCGACGGCCAGTACCAGGCCGATCGGGGTGAGCGTCTGGGCCACCAGCAGCAGGGGTTTGCAGGCCGCCGACAGGGCGTACCCGGCGCCCGCCACCCACTTGTGGCGCCCGCCGCCCCGGTCGGCGAGGTGCCCGCCGGCCAGCCGGACCAGCGCCGAGACGCCGTTGTAGATCCCGTCGAGCAGCCCGAAGCCCAGCGGGGACAGACCGAGGCCCGCCACCAGATACAGGGGGAGCACGGCGGTGACCATCTCCGAGGAGACGTCGGTGATCAGGCTGACCGTGCCGAGCGCCAGCACGGTGGGCGCGACCGCGGTGAGGCGCCGCCCGGCCCGGGGCCGGACGGCGTCCGCCGCGGACGCGGCCGTCCGGGGCGCCCCGGCGCGGCTGTCCGCTACATACATGTCACGGAGTCCAGATGCCGGTGATGTCCTTCGCGGAGGCGGCGTTGCCCGCGTGCGGCAGGCCGTGCATGTCCTCCAGCGTGCGCAGCAGGTCGTAGTGGTTGTACGTGGTCGACGAGGTCGCGCCCGCCGTCACGCGCTGGCCGTACAGCACCGTCGGGATGCGGTTGCCGCTGAGCCGGTTGTCCTCGTCGAAGGTGACGACGAGGAGGCTGTTGTGGGTCTTCGCCCAAGTCGCGTACGCACCCAGCTTGTTCTTCAGCCAGGTGTCACCCGTGGACACCGAGCAGTCGTGCATGTCGCTGCACAGGTCGGGGACGACGAACGAGACCTGCGGGAGCGTGGAGTAGTCCGTGGGGAACTGCGTGAACGTCTTGGCGCTGGACGTCGGTACGTTGCTGAACCCGAACCACGGGTTGTGCTTGCGCGCGTAGTCGCCGCTGCTGCACGTGGTCGACCCCTGGCTGGGCAGCGTCTCGTTGTAGCTGGCCCACGACTTGCCCGCGCCGATCAGCTCCGAGGCGAGGTTGGGGGCGGAGGAGAAACCGGGGGTGTAGCAACTGTCGTCGGTGATGCCCTGGGTGGAACCCGAGAACAGGGCGAAGTAGTTGGGCTGGCTGGGGTGGGTCTCGGCGTAGGACTCGGTCAGGCTCGCGCCGCCGGTGCGCAGCGAGTTGATGTACGGCGCGCTGGAAGAGCCGATCACCTGACTGTAGGCGTGGTTCTCGAAGACCACGACGACCGTGTGGTCCGGGGTCGGCACCGCGGACGCGGCCTGGGCGGGGGAGGACCCGCCGAGCCCCGACCACAGCCCGGCCGCGGCGGCGACGAGGGCGAGAGCGGACGCCATGGCGGCACGGCCGCGGCGGTGGACGTTTCTGCCGGACACTTCTGACCTCCGTGATCAGCGGGCGTTGGTGATGCGCCATGAGCATGTACGCGCCAATCCAGCGACGCCCGACGGCGCCCGTCCCGCCAGATGAAAACCAGATGAACGCCCGCTCCCGACCGACGCCCCCGGCGTCGACCTCGCCGGCGACGAGATCCCGCACCCCGACGTACGACCTGCCGTGCCCCTCTTCCGTGCCGCGGTCGACTTGGGGCTAGGACGGACCGTCCACGCAGGGGAGTTCGGTCCCGCGGAGCACATCTGGCGGGCGCCCGACGAACTGGGCGCACAGCGCATCGGCCACGGGGTGTCGGCGGCCACCAGCTCCGCCCTGCTGCGGCGGATGGCGCGTGACGGGATCTTGCTGGAGGTCTCCCTGACCTCCGACGCGGCCCTGGGAGCCGTCCCCGGACCGGCCGCTCACCCGCTCCCCGCGTTCCTGGAGGCGGGAGTTCCCGTCGCGTTCAACTCCGACGTGTCGCTGCACACCGGCCGCACGCTGGACGACGAACTCCGTTTCGCGGCAGATGCCTTGGGGGCGGCTCCCGAGGTGGTCCGGGACCTCCAGGCGCGTGCGGCGCGGTACCGCTTCACCCGCCGGCCCCCGGTACGGCCTCCTGCACGTTCCGGCTCAGCATCGTCGCCCCCAGCAGGGTCAGGGTGTGGATGACCGAGTTGCCGTGGCGGTGGCTGGTGATGAGGCCGGCGTCTCGGAGGGCGGTGGTGTGGTGGGTGGCGGTGGCGGGGGTGACGCCGGCGCGGTGGGCGGCTTCGGTGGTCGTGGCGCCTGCGGCCGTCGCGCGGAGGACCCTCGCTCTCGCTCGGCCAAGGAGGACTTCCAGGGAGGGTGAGCCCGCGGTCGGGCGGGGCGGTTCGTGGTGGAGGGAGTAGGCGAGGACCGGGGGGAGGGCGGGGTCGGCCAGGGAGACCGGACCCTTCCAGCAGAAGTAGGAGGGGATCAGCAGCAGCCCCCGGCCCTGCAGGCGGATGTCGTGCTCCGTCGGGTAGGTGCCGATCTCCAGCCGGGGATGGTGCCAGCGCACCGCCGGGCCCAGGCCGCCCAGGAGGCCGTCGGTGCCGCCGTCGAGCGAGTGCCGGGCCAGCCGTACGCGCTCGGTGTGCACGCCCTCGTGCATCCACTCCTCGTGCGGCTCGATCACCGCGCGGTGGTAGGCCCGCAGGACGCTCACCAGCTCGTTGCGTGCCTCCTTCTCCGGCAGGCGGGCGAGGTGCGGGGGCACCCGTCTTATCCGGGCCAGCGTCGCCAGTTCCGCCGTCACCCGGGCCGGGGGCGTCGCCAGGATCGCCTTCAGCCCCGCCTCCAGACCGGCGGCGCCCTCCAGCGGGGTGAGGAAGTCCGGCCAGTACGACGCGCGCGGATACAGCGGCAGCAGGATCTGCCGTACCGCGCTCTCCAGCCCCGCCTCCCGTAACCGCTCGCGGGCCGTGCGGTACCAGTGCGCGTAGGCCCAGCGGCCGGCCGGCGTCTGGAAACGGTGGAGGCTCGCGGCGATCTCCCACAGGGCGTGCGGGGCTGCGGCGACCCGTGTCCTGGCCAGATCCTCCGCCGAGAAATGGAAGCGAAGCACGCTCAACACCCTTTCCACCGGCGTCATTTCACCCTGTTCGAATGAGCATGACAGCCGAAAGCGCACACCGGAGCATGAACTCGCTCCGCCGCACCGATCCCCGAGGCACCACCCGCACCTTCCGCACACCGGAGGAACCCGATGGCGAAGATCCTCACCCACCCGGCCGCGGCGGCGGCCCTGCTCGCGGCCCTCGCCGTCTCGGCGCCCGCCACCGCGTCGGCCGCCCCCGTCAACACCTCCTCGACAGTCACCAGTTGCTACGGCGGCGCCGTCACCGTCAGCTACGGCGACGCCGTCGAGTTCGGCCCCTACACCACGACCTCCCGCTGCGCCGACATCAACCTCCGCATGGTCAGCGGCGACGCCGAATTCGTCTGGGCCTGCGTGAAGTTCACCCGCGTCGGCGAGTGCAACTACTGGACCAAGGTCGGACGGAGCTGGAAGACCATCGCCACCGACGTCAAGGACGGCAGCACGTTCACCGTGCCCCTCGGCGTCGACCTCGAAGGCTCCTCCGCGCGCGTCCAGATCGCCTTCTGACCCCCGTAAGGGCACCGCGTAATGGCCCCCAAGTGATCGGACCCCACATGACCCGCACCCGGAGAACGGCGGCCGTCCTCGCCGCCACGACCGCGCTGCTCGCCGCCGGCGCCACCGCGCCGGCCGTCGCCCAGCCCGAGCAGGCCGCCGCCACCTCCTGCTACGGCGGCGCAGTGTCCCTCACCTACCGCTACTCCACCGCCGCGGTCGAGTACGGCACCTACACGACCACCTCGCGCTGCGGCGACATCAACATCAAGCTCAGCAGCTCGGCCACCGGCTTCCTGGACGCCTGCGTCGTCTTCGTGGACCACACCACGCTGTGCAACCACGGCAACACCTACTCGACGTTCGGCCCCCAGTGGGCGACCGTCGCCACCGACGTCAAGGACGGCACCCGCTTCAAGCTCCGCGTGCACGCCTACGACACCGACGCCCAGAACGTCCCGTTCCAGCTCGCCTTCTGACCGCGAACAAAAGGGAGTTCACGATGACCTTCTCTCCGAACCGCCGTACCGTCCTGCGCGGCACCCTCGCCGCCACCGCGGGCGTCTTCGCCGGGCCCGTCCTGCTCTCGGGCAGCGCGCAGGCGTACAACTGGACGCGCACCATGAACGAGGGCGCCACCGGCGCCGATGTGACGGAGCTTCAGATCCGGGTCGCCGGCTGGGCCGCCGACTCCGCCTCCCACTCGCGGGTGAGCATCGACGGCGACTTCGGTCCGGGCACGGCCGCCGCGGTGCGCCGCTTCCAGGCCGCGTACGGTCTCTCGGTCGACGGCAGTGCCGGGCCCGCCACCCAGGCCCAGCTCAACGCCCTGGAGCAGTCGGACGGTTCGACCGCGCACTTCAACTGGAGTGAGTTCTACGACCGTTCGAGCGGCAACTTCAACGGCGGCAAGGTGAGCGCGGCCGCCGTCAAGGAGAACGCCCGCCGGGCCATGTACAAGCTGGAGGCGCTGCGCAAGAAGCTCGGCAACGTGCCGATCACCGTCAACTCCGGCTTCCGCAGCATCGCGCACAACGCCGAGATCGGCGGCGCCAGCGACAGCATGCACCTCTACGGCACCGCGGCAGACCTCGACGTGCCCGGCGTCGCCAACCGCACGGTCTACCAGAAGGCCGAGACCTGCGGCTTCTCCGGCCTTGAGCGGTACGACGTCGACCACCAGCACGTCGACAGCCGCGCCGACCTCGGCCGCGCCTGGTGGTGGGAGAGCGGCACCATCTGACCGCCCGCAGGCATGGCCGGGGACCGCGCACCAGGTCCCCGGCCTCCCCACATCCCCCGCCCCCACCCGGAAGGTCACACCCCCATGCCCCGGATACCCCTGGCCCGCGCGGCCCTCGCCGGCCTCGGCACCCTGGCCGTGCTCGCCGCCACCGTGCAGCCCGCCGGCGCCGCGCCCCGTACCGAGAGAGCCGAGGGCCCTGTCGCGCACGCCTTCAGCAGCGCGGCGGCCGAGTACGGCGTGCCTCGCGACCTCCTGATCGCCCTCGGCTACAGCGAGACCCACCTCGAGGGCCACCACGGCCTGCCCAGCCAGGCGGGCGGCTACGGCGTGATGCACCTGGTCAGCAACCCCGACCAGCACACCCTGGAGCTGGCGTCCCGGCTGACCGGCGACACCGCCCGCGAACTGCGCACCGACACCGCCGCCAACATCCGCGGCGGCGCCGCCGTCCTGCGCTCCTACGCCGACCACGCCGGACTGAGCCGGGCCGAGCGCCGTGACACCGACACCTGGTACCCGCTCCTCGCCCGGTACGGCGGCGCCACCGACCCCGCCACCGCCAAGCTCTACGCCGACACCGTCTACACCTTCCTGGCCGAGGGCGTCACCGCCCGCGCCGAGGGCGGCGAGAAGCTGACCCTCCCCGCCCGGAAGGTCGCCCCCGAGCGCGGCGGCTACGGGTCGGCCCTGGCCCCGGCCGCGCAGAGCCCCGACTACCCCTCCGCCCTCTGGGTCCCGGCCAACACGGCCAACTACGCCGTCGGCCGCACGGCCGCGATCAGCAAGGTCGTCATCCACGTCACCGAGGGCTCGTACGCCGGGACCATCAGTTGGTTCCAGAACCCGTCGTCGCAGGTCAGCGCGCACTACGTGGTGCGCTCCTCGGACGGCCAGATCACCCAGATGGTGCGCGAGAAGGACACCGCCTGGCACGCCCGCTCCGGGAACGCCAGTGGTATCGGCATCGAGCACGAGGGGTACGTGAACGACCCGAGCTGGTTCACCGACGCGATGTACCGCTCGTCCGCCGCGCTGACCGCCTCCATCTGCGCCCGCTACGGCATCCCCAAGGACCGCGCGCACATCGTCGGCCACTCCGAGGTGCCCGGCAACGACCACACCGACCCCGGTCCGAACTGGAACTGGACCTACTACATGCAGTTGGTCGGCGGCAGCACCGGCGGCGGCGAGGTCCAGCTCAGCTTCCCCTCGTACGACACCCTGCGCTCCGGCTCCACCGGCGCCCAGGTCTCGGCCGCGCAGTCGCTGCTCAACGCGCAGGGCTTCGACGCGGGCACCGTCGACGGCAGCTTCGGCACGAAGACCACCGCCGCCGTGACCGCCTTCCAGAAGGCCCGCGGACTCGGCGCCGACGGTGTGGTGGGCGCCCGTACCTGGACCGCGCTGCTCTCGGCCGGCAGCACGCCCGCGCTCAGTCAGGGCAGCACCGGCGCCGCCGTCCAGCGGCTCCAGCGGGCCCTGACCGCGGCGCTCGGGCGGACCGTCACGGCGGACGGCGACTTCGGCTCGGGCACCCAGCAGGCGGTACGGGACTACCAGACCAGCCGCTCGCTCGGCGTCGACGGTCAGGTCGGCCCGGCCACCTGGGGCGCGCTGCAGGCCGGACGCTAATAGCCTGGGAAGGGACGTGCGGGGGGAGACACCCATACCTTCCCAACCAGGTGGGGGGTCTTCGGAGCATCGGCCATGACCACTACGCGCACCTACCGACCCGCCGGCACCACGGACCGCGCCGTGTTCGGCTCCGCCGCCGACTGGGGGCTGCTGCTCATCAGACTCACCTTCGGTCTGCTGATGGCGGGCCACGGGGCGCAGAAGCTGTTCGGGATCTTCGGCGGCGACGGGCTCACCGCCACCGGCAAGGGGTTCGCGAGCCTCGGGTACCGGCCCGGAAAGGTCTTCGCCACCATCGGCGGGCTGTCCGAGCTGCTCGGCGGGCTCGGCCTGGCCGTCGGGCTGCTGACGCCCCTGGCCGCCGCCGCGCTGATCGGCGTCATGATCAACGCGATGGCGCTGGTCACCGGCCCCCACGGTCTGTGGGAGTCCGACGGCGGGGTGGAGTACAGCGTCTGCATCGCCGTCGTCGCCTTGGGCGTCGCCGCCATCGGCCCCGGCCGGCTGGCCTTCGACCGGTTCTTCCGGTGGGGGTCCGGCGGCTGGTGGCCGGCCGCCGTCGCCCTCGGCCTGGGCGGCATCGGGGCGGCCATCACGCTCAGCCTGTAGGTGACAGAGGCTCTTTGAGACGAACCGGCGCACGTGGACCCTCACGTACGCCGGCTCGACGCGTCCTGCTAGCCGACGATCGCCACCGGCGCGTCCCACGCGCTGCGGTCCACCGTGATCGGGTAACCGCCGCGTGACTCCTTGCTGTTCACCATGTACTGGTGGGCGCGGCTGTGGTTGGTGAACGCCTTGGGGTCCCAGGGCCAGTCGGCCGTGGTGGTGTTCTGCTGGTCCCACAGGGCGTACCAGAGGTTGCCCGGCAGATCGGTCTTGTCGGTCGCCGTGGCCACCGCCTTCGCGCTGGAGCTGGTGAAGCCGTAGTAGCCCGCCCGGTAGACCTTGCCGCGCAGCGTCTTGGTGAAGGAACGGACGTAGGACAGCACGGCGTTGTTGCACGCCTTGTCCGTGGTGTCGTACGGCTCCATGTCGAGGTAGACCGCGCTGCCCGGCTTCATGCCGAGCGCCGACGCCTTGGCCACCGCGTCCTTGGCGTCCGTCGCGCCGAGGGACGTCGCGTTGGTGGTGGTCATCTTCTCCGGGTTGGCGCTCTTCTGGCAGGGCGGCTGGGCACCGACGTAGAGCGGGATCAGCTTCCAGCCCAGGGAGTTGACCGACTTCACCCAGGACGCGGTGAGGTTCGGCTGGGCGCAGCCGCGGTTCTTGCCGCCGATGTAGACGGCGGCGGCGCCGTAGAAGCCGGTCTTCCACGCCTTCATCGCCGCCGCGGACGGCGCGGTGCAGGTGTCGAAGGCGCGGCCGGTGAAGGTCTTCTGCGCGGGCCAGACGGTGGCCGCGCTGGACGCCTGCGCCGCGATGCCGGCCCCGGCGACGACCGCGACACCCGCGGTGGCCCAGGCGATGTAACGACTCTTCTTGGACAGCCGATGGCTGGACATCCCCACCCCAGATGCTCATGCCCCACGGCGCGCGGACGGCGCGGCGAGGGGCGAACGACGTGACTTCCGGTACGGCGGCCGCCCGGTTTCCGGGGCCGCGGACGTACGAAGTGACAGCACTCTAATGCAAGGGGTGTGCGAGGGGGTTGTGTGCCGGGTGCGCCGGTTCCCCGGCGGTGGGGCCGGGGAACGGGGTGATCGCATTCTTTTCGCCGCGCGGGCTTGGGGCGGTCGCGTTCTGGGCACCGTCCTCCTACCGGTGTTCGGTGTCGGTTGGGAGGAGGGTGACGTGGAGCGTCAGATTCGAGTGCGGGTCAGTCGTCGGCCAGCGGCTCCGCGGGGCCAGGAGATCGACCGCAGGACGCCGTCGGGGCGCGTCCTGCCGTACTGAGACCCCGGCGCGGGCTTCAGGCGGCCAGCGGGGTCAGGACCAAGGGGGCGATCCGCCCCTCCAGCATGGCGCCGAGGCCCTGCACGGCACAGATGTCGGGGCGTTCCGCGATGTGCACCGGGATGCCGATGGCCTCGTGGAGCATCTTGTCCAGGCCCGGCAGCAGCGCGGTGCCGCCGACCATCATGATGCCCCGGTCCACCAGGTCGGCCACCAGGTCAGGGGGGCAGTCCCGCAGCACCTTGCCGATGCCGTCGAGGACGGCCAGCAGCGGGGTGTGGATCGCGTCGCGCATCGCGGCCGTGTCCACCCGCACGCTGCGGGCCAGGCCGGTGGCCACGTCCCGGCCGTGGATCTCGGTGGACGACGGGCCCTGCGGGGTGAGGCCGTTGTCCGACAGGGCGATCTGGAGCGGTCGTACCGACTGGCTGGGCAGCATCAACTCGTGTGCGTGCCGCAGGTGTTGCACGATCGCCCGGTCCACCGCCTCGCCGCCCACCGGAACGCGCTCGGCAGTGACGATCGAGCCCAGCGACAGCACGGCGACCTGGGTGGCCGCCGCCCCGCACACCATGATCATGCTGGCTTCGGGGCGTTCCACCGGGAGTCCGCAGCCGACGGCCGCCGCGATCAGGGTGTCCACCAGCTCCACCCGGCGCGCGCCGAGCCCGACCAGCGTCTCGATCGTCGCCCGGCGGGCCAGCGGGTCCGCCTCGTGCGGGGTGCAGGCCGCCGCGCGCAGCCGGGGCTTGCGGCGCAGGGCGCGGCGCATCCGGTCGCCGATCAGATGCCGCAGCATGCGCTGCGCCATCTCGATGTCGACCACCGTGCCACCGGACACCGGCCGCACCACCCGGATGTACTGCGGGGTGCGCCCGGTCATCTGCTCCGCGAAGTCACCGACCGCGATGAGCGCCCCGGTACGGGTGTTCACGGCCGCCACCGAGGGCTGGTCGACGACCAGTCCGGCGCCCTTCACGTACACGCGGGTGCGGGCCGCGCCCAGGTCGACGGCGAAGTGGCAGCGGCTCAACTGCTCCAGGCTGACGGTCACGGCAGTTCCTCCCGAGTGCGCTGACCATGGGCAGGCCGCCGGATTCGGCGGGCCTCACTGGAATCCTGCGCGGGCACCGGCGCGGGTGCCTTCTGGAGGGGGCCGGGCGGGGCGCCGCTGAATGGGGGGTTTCGGCCGGACTATGCCGTGTCGGGCTGGCCTCCGGGGCCCGGGAGTGTCAGCGCCCGCTTCATGATCTTGCCCATGTCGTTGCGGGGGAGCGCCGGGAGCAGGTGCAGGACGCGGGGCCGCTTGTGCGGGGCCAGGCGGGCGGCCACATGGCCGGCCAACTCGGCGAGTTCGGGCGGGGTTCCGGGGTCCGACGGCACCACCCAGGCCACCACCCGCTCGCCCAGGTCCGCGTCCGGCTCGCCGGTGACGGCCGCCTCCGCGACCGCCGGGTGCTCCAGCAGCGCGTTCTCGATCTCGCCCGCCCCGATCTTGTAACCCCCGCTCTTGATCAGGTCGGTGGCCTTCCGGCCCACGATCCGTACGTACCCGTCGGGCTCCCGCACCGCCACGTCCCCGGTGCGGAACCAGCCGTCGGCCGTGAAGGCGGCGGCGGTCGCGTCGGGGCGGTTCAGATAGCCGGTGAACAGGTTCGGGCCGCGCACCTGGATCTCGCCCACACTCTCCCCGTCCCGCGCGGTCACCTCGGCGCCGTCCTCCTCCACCAGCCGCAGCTCCACACCGGGCAGCGGCACGCCGACGGTGCCCGCGAGGGCCTCGCCGTCGACACGTACGGAGGTGTTCATCAGGGTCTCCGTCATGCCGTACCGCTCGATCACCCGGCGACCGGTCACCGCCGCGATCCGCTCGTGGTCGTGGACGGGCAGCGCGGCCGAGCCCGAGACCAGCAGCCGGGCCCGGCCGAGCGCCTTCGCCAGCTCGGGGTCGGACGGCAGGGCCTCGGCCAGCCGGTGGTACATCGTGGGCACGCCGAACACCATGGTCGCGCCGTCGTTCAGCTCGCGGGTCACGCCCTCGGGGGAGAAGCGGCCCAGGTGCCGTACCGAGCCGCCGCGCCTGAGCGGGCCGAGGACGCCCAGCACGAGCCCGTGCACATGGAACAGGGGCAGCCCGTGCACCAGCACGTCGTCCCCGGTCCACCGCCAGGCGTCGGCCAGCGCGTCCAGGGTCGCGGCGAGCGCCCGGCGCGGGACGACGGCACCCTTGGGCGGACCGGTGGTGCCGGAGGTGTAGACGATCAGCGCCGGGTCCTCGTCCCCGTAGGTGCCCTCGGGGACCCGCCCGGTGCCGGAGACCTCCAGCCGGGGCAGGTCCGCGAGGACGGAGGGGAGTTCGGCGCCCGGCGCGGTCAGCACCAGCGCCGGGTCGCTGTCGGCGAGGATGTGCGCCAGCTCCCCTTCCCCCGACCTCGGGTTGAGCGGCACGGCCGCCGTCCCGGCGAGCAGCGCCCCGGTCACCGCCACGGCGGTCTCCAGCTCGGGCGTCGCCCACACCGCGACCCGGCCGAGGCCCCGCAGCCGTCCGGCCACCGCCCCGGCGGCGGAGGCCAGCTCCGCGTACGACAGCGACCGCGCGCCGAAGCGCACCGCGGTCCTTCCGGCCGTCCGGGGGTCCGTCAGGGCGGGGAACAGGGAGGACACGGGGGACTCCTTCGCTGCCGGGTACGACAGCCCCTTCCTACCCCACGGGCGGCACCACGTCCCCGACCACACAGCTCACGTTGTCCGGGCCGCCCGCGGTGTTGGCCGCGTCGACCAGTGACCGTACGGCCGTCTCCGGGTCCGGGGCGGCGGCGAGCAGCTCCCTGATCCGGTCGTCCGGGACCACACCGGTCAGGCCGTCCGAGCAGAGCAGGTAGCGGTCGCCGGGGAGGGCCTCGTGCAGCCGGAGGTCCGGGTCGCCGCCGAGGACCTTCAGCAGCAGCGACCGCTGCGGGTGGCTCTCGGCCTCGGCCGGGGTGAGGCGGCCCTCGTCCAGCAGGGACTGGACCACGCTGTGGTCGTGGGTGATGCGGAACAGCCCGCCCTCACGCAGCAGGTAGGCCCGGGAGTCCCCGATGTGCGCCAGGGCCAGTCGCGACCCCGTCCAGAGCAGCGCGGTCAGCGTGGTGCCCGCGTCCTCGGCCCCCTCCGTGACGTCCCGTACGGCATCGCCCGCGCCCCGCACCGCGTCGGCCAGCAGGTTCAGCACGTTGCCCGGTCGCGGCCCGGCCTCCTCGTCGAGGAACCGCAGCGCCTCGACGGCGGCCCCGCTGGCGGGAGCCCCCGCCGGGCCGAAGCCGTCGGCCACGGCGAGCAGCCTGCGGCCGGCGTAGACGGTGTCCTGGTTGGCGGGGCGGACGTGCCCCCGGTCGGAGTGGGCGGCACAGCGCAGCTCCAGCATGGTGGTTCCCTCTCTCGGTGCCTCGGTCAACTCCGTCACGAGGAACGCGGCGAGATCCCGCCGCACGGCCGTCTCCGCCTCGACACGCGCCCAGTAGGCCCGGACCTCCCGCGCCGCGTCCGCCCCGGTCAGGGCGGACACCGCGCGGATCTCCGCCAGCGGCATCCCGAGCCGCCGCAGCCACGCCACCAGCCGGGCCCGGTCCAACTGGGCGACGGCGTAGTAGCGGTAGCCGGTGTACGGGTCGACGCGCGCGGGGCGCAGCAGGCCCAGCTCGTCGTAGAGCCGCAGGGCCTTCGGGGAGAGCCCGGACGCCTTGGCGAACGCGCCGATGGTCAGCAGATCCATGTCCGTCCAGGCTCCTCGAAAGGCCGGTTCCTCGCTTCGCCACCGATGCTGGGGCTTCACCGTAGGGGAAGGTCAACAGGGGTGTGCCGGTTCCGTGGTGGTTGCTAGCCTCGCGATCACCGAGCCGACGCAACGACAGGGAGCCCGCCGTGCCGCGTATCGCCCTCGCCACCTACGACCCCGGCACCGCGCCCAGCAAGGACCCCGATCTGGCCGGGCTGGTCGCGGAGTTGCGGGCGGCGGGCGCCGACGCGGAGGCCCGTTTCTGGGACGACCCGGACGCCGACTGGGCCGGCTACGACCTCGTCCTCATCCGCTCCACCTGGGACTACACCTGGCGCACCGCCGAGTTCCTGGCCTGGGTGGACCGGGTCGACGCGCTCACCCGGCTGCTCAACCCGGCCGACGTGGTGCACTGGAACGCCGACAAGCGCTACCTCGGTGAACTGGTCGACGCGGACGTGCCCACCGTCCCCACCCGCTACCTCCCGCCCGGCGCCGAACCCGACCTGCCGACCGGGCACGAGTACGTGATCAAGCCCGCCTCGGGAGCGGGAGCCCGGTACGCGGCCCGGTACGCGCCGGAGGAACGGGAGCGTGCGATACGGCAGTTGGCGCACATGCACGCCGAGGGCCTGACCGCGATGGTGCAGCCGTACATGCGGGGCGTCGACCGACGCGGCGAGCGGGCACTCCACTTCTTCGGCGGGCGCCTGCTGCACGCCAGCCGCAAGGGTGCCGTCCTCGTCTCCGGCACGCCCTTCGACGCCGACAAGACCGCCCACCCGAGGCTGGAGAAGTGGCAGCCGACCGCCGCCGAACGGGACATCGCCGAGCGGGCGTTGGCAGCCGTACCCGCCGGCGCCGAGCGACTGCTCTACGGCCGGGTCGACCTGATCGACGGCGAGGACGGGCAGCCCTGCGTGCTGGAGCTGGAACTCATCGAGCCCCATCTCTTCCTCGACCTGCACCCCGAGTCCGTGTCCCGTGTCGCCCAGCTCATCATCCAGGCGGCGAAGGACAGTTGAGGCTCAGTCCCGCAGCGCGGTCCGCTGGAGCAGCCCCCAGGTGAACTCGGCGGCCATCTCGTGCCGTACCCCGTCCCGGTCCGGCGCGGTGAAGGCCAGCGCCTGGCGGCTCGGGGCGGTGCCCTGGATCGGGCGGGCCGGGGCGAAGGCACGGGCCACCTCCTCCAGCGTGCAGGACCACGGGGTGAGGTCCTCCAGCGTGCTCAGCTCGGGTGCCGGGGCGTCCGGGGCACGCACCAGCCACTCGTTCCAGACCGCCCCGCCCTGCCCGACCAGCACCTCGAAGCGCAGGTCCGGCCAGAGGGGCAGGGTCCAGCGCCACGCCTCGCAGTCCAGGTCGCCGACCCGGCGCGGCTCGACCGACTCCGGCTCGCCCAGCACCGCGCGGTACCGGGAGGCCGCCGGGCGTGACCTGGGCGAACGGGCCATGGCCTGCCAGTGTTTGTTCGCCTCCCGCATCTCGGTCGCGGAGGCGCCGAGCCGCCTGCGGGCGTCCTCGGCCAGCTCCGGATTGTGGTCGGCCATGCGGCGCAGCAGCACCAGGGAGAAGTCGCGAGCCATGCTTCCCATGGTGCCCGGCGCTCGGGCGACCGTTGCCCGCGCGACCCGCGCTGACTAGCCTGTGTTCGCCCCACCGGTCGCCGGTCGGGGTATCGAACACGGGCCGCTGCGCCCGTAGAGCAGGCAAGGAGGCCGGACGTGGGACGCCTCGTGCCCGCCGTGACGCGGGCCCTCGACATCCTGGAGCTGTTCCTCGACGGGGACGGCACGCTCTCCGCGCCCGACATCGTGCGCAGACTCGGCCTCCCGCGCACCACCGTGCACGAGCTGGTCACCACCCTCGCCGCCCGCTCCTACCTGGTCCCGGTGCCCGGCCAGCCCGGCCGGTACCGGCTCGGCGTGCGCCCGTACCAGCTCGGCAGCCGGTACGCCGAGCAGCTCGACCTCGCCGCCGAGGGCCGGGAGGTGGCCCGCGGTGTCGCCGAGACCTGTGACGAGACGGTCCATGTGGCGCTGCTGGAGGACACCGACGTCATCTACATCGCCAAGGTCGACTCCACGCACGCGGTCCGCATGGTCTCCGCGGCCGGGCGCCGACTGCCCGCGCACTGCACCGCCGTCGGCAAGATGCTGCTGGCCTCGCTGCCCGCACCGGAGCTGGCCGCACGCGTCCCCGACGGCGCCGAGCTGACCGCGATGACTCCGCACAGCCTCACCGACCCCGGCCGACTGCGGGACGCTCTCGCGGAGATCCGGCGCCGGGGGGTCGCGGTGGAGCGCCGGGAGTCCAACCCGGACGTGAGCTGCGTCGCCGCCCCGGTCCGTGACCGCACCGGGCGGGTCGTCGCCGCGCTGTCCATCTCGGTGCCGACGGTCCGCTGGAGCGAGGAACGCCGTACCGAACTGGAGGCGCTCGCCGTCCAGGGCGCCGCCGAACTCTCCGAGCGGCTCGGCCACCGGGAGGCGGCGTGAGCGGCTACGAGGTCGCCGTCGCGGCGTCGGCGGAACTGGGCGAGGGCCCGACCTGGGACCTGGCCACCGCCCGCCTGCTGTGGGTGGACGTCCTGGCCGGCCGCGTCCACACCTACGACCCCGCCACCGGCCGCCGCACGGTCCGCACCACCGGCCAGCACGTCGGCGCCGCCAAGCCCCGCGCCCACGGCGGCCTGGTGCTCAACCTGCGCGACGGCGTCGCCCTCCTCGACCCCGACGACGCGCTCCGCTGGCTGCACCGCGACCCGGTGCCCGGCCGACGCGCCAACGACGCGGCCGTCGCCCCCGACGGCTCCCTCTGGGCCGGCACCATGCGCTACGACGAGGCCCCCGGCGGCGGCACCCTGACCCGCCTGACCGGCGACGGGACGGCCGCCCCGATCCTCACCGACGCCACCGTGAGCAACGGCATCGGCTGGAGCCCGGACGGCACGCTGATGTACTACGTCGACAGCCCCACCCGCCGCGTCGACGTCTTCGACCACGACGGCGAAGGCGTCCGGAACCGGCGCACCCTGGCCGTCGTCGAGGAGAGCGCGGGCTTCCCGGACGGGCTGACGGTCGACGCGGCCGGCTGCGTCTGGGTGGCGCTGTGGGACGGCGGAGCGGTCCGCCGCTACACCCCCTCCGGCGCCCTGGACCGGGAGATCCGGCTCCCCGTCCCGCGCACCACCGCCTGCGCCTTCGGCGGCCCCGGCCTGACCGACCTGTACGTCACCACCGCCCGCGTCGGCCTCACCGCGCCCATACCCCTGGCGGGCTCGGTGCTGGTGGTGCCGGGCGCGGGGGAGGGGCTGCCGCAGCCGCCGTTCGACGGCTAGAGGAGTCCCGCCGCCTTCCGCTCCCGCGCCGTCAGCGGCGGTCCCGGCAGCGGCGGGCGCAGCGGGCCCACGGCGGCCGCCAGCAGCATGCGCGGCGCGAGCAGCGCCTGAGCGCCCGCCTCCAGCGAGGTCACGTCGGTCACCCGGCGCGCCACCCGGCCGTTGCCCGTGGCGGTGAGCAGCAGCCGGCCGACGTACGCGGCGACCAGGCGGTCCCGGACCGTGGGGCCGGCCGGGGTGGCGCCGGGGTAGAACACATCGGCGCCGATCGCCAGGTCCCAGGCGGTCCGTACCGTACGGCCCACCGCCCGCTGCGCCCGCCGGGCCAGACCCGGCGCACCGAGCCCGCCTCGCCGGAGCACCGTGTCCCGCAGGGCCAGCGCCGACCGGGCCGCCACCGACATGCCGTGGCCGTACACCGGGTTGAGCGCGCACAGGGCGTCCCCGAGGGCGACGAACCCCTCGGGCCACTCGGGCAACCGCTCGTAGAACAGACGCCGGTTGGCGGTCGTCCGGGTCACCGTGACGTCCGTCAGCGGTTCGGCGTGGGTGAGCAGCTCACCGACCAGCGGGTGCCGCAGCTCCTCGTGCGCGTACCGGAGGAACTCGACCCCGGTGGAGGGCGGTTCGTCGGTCCGGGCGCCGATCAGGGTGACGAGCCACTTGCCGTCCTCCACCGGCAGCAGCACCCCGCCGCGTCCGATGCGCGAACCCCGTTGGTCGGGCTCGATGTTGACCACCGGGAAGCCGTCCCGCGCTCCCTCCGGCGCCCGGAACAGCCGGCTGGCGTACGTCAGCCCCGAGTCGACCTCCCGGCGCTCCGGCTCGGGCAGGCCCAGCCCCGCCAGCCAGTGCGCGGCACGGGAGCCACGCCCGGTGGCGTCCACCACCAGATCGGCGTCCAGGGTGCGTTCGGTGCCGTCGGCGCGCACCCGCACCCCGGTCACCGCGCGGCCGGTGCCGGTCGGCGAGAGGGCCTCGGTACGGTCCAGCACCTCGATCGCGCCGTCCGCCCGCACGAGGTCCCGGACCACCCAGTCCAGCAGGTCCCGCCCGGCCGGCAGCATGAACGCCGACTCCGGCCAGCGCCGGTACCAGCCGTGCGCCGACAGCGCCACCATGTCCGTGGTCATCGGCACCCGGCGGACCCCGGCCGCGCTCAGCGCGACCCGCGCGCCCGGCAGCAGCTCCTCCAGCGCGCGGGCACCGCCCGACCAGAGCTGGTGCACGTGCCGGGCCTGTGGCAGCCCCTTGCGCGGCTCGGGCCCGGCGGGCAGCGCGTCCCGCTCCACCACCGTGACGCGGGCGCCCGTCGAGGCCAGGGCGCGGGCCGCGAGCATGCCGGCCAGGGAGCCGCCGAGCACGACGGCCGTGGGCTTCACTTCACTCATGTGCGGCAACGCTCTCTGCTGGGTCGGCGGCCGCACGGGCACGGACCGCCGCGATCTCGTCGGGACGGCGGAGGGCCCGGGAGACGGGCCCGATCTCCTGAAGCAGGTCGGTGGTGTCGGGCGCGGCCACCGTCGCGGGCGGCTCGGGCATCCGGGCCTTCGCCTCGACCGCGTCCAGGATGGTCACCGCCGAGGCCAGCGCCCGCGCCCGCTCCGGCGGGTGGCCGAGGCTCAGCGCGGCCTCGTACGCGCGGGCGCCGAGGGCGGTGTCGAGGTGCCGGGCCAGCGGCAGCAGCACGTCCCGGATGAACGTCTCGCGCCGGGTCAGCCGCAGCTCCGGGGTCGCCCGCAGCACGAACGGCACGCCCTCACCGGCCGACGTCCGCATCAGCAGGTACAGCGGGCGCAGTTGGCGGTGGGCGAGGCGGACCCGCCAGCGGTCGCTCGCGTACTGGCCGGCGTGCGGCAGGATGAAGCCGACCGCGATGAGGATGGCGGACAGCGCGGCGATCGGCGGCGCGAGGTCGGTGCTCAGCCAGTCCAGGTCGCCGCCCGCCCAGCGCGCGCCGACCGCGACCAGCTTGACCGCGTCGAAGATCAGGTTGAGTACGTAGCCCGCGCCGAGCAGCTTCAGCCCCCAGCGCAGCCAGGCGTCCAGCCCCTCCGCGCGCACCCAGTTCCACAGCAGCCGCGCGGTGATCAGACAGGCCAGGGCGTGCGCGCAGAGGTAGAGCAGGATCTCCTCGCGCATGAACGGAGTGGTGGCGTAGTAGGTGTCCAGGTCCCGCAGCCGCTCCACCGGCACGTCGGCCAGCAGGAACAGCACCCACAGCACGGCGATCACCCCGCTGTACACCGACACCACCCAGCGCCGGGCCCGCCGGGTGACCGCCGAGCGGTCGGGGCCGTTGCGCCAGGTGATGATCAGCAGCAGACAGGAACCGCAGAACGCGGTGAGCAGCGAGTAGCACCAGGGCGCCGAGATGTTGGGCACCCCGGTCAGCCGGTTCACCCGGGCGATGGTGGACGGCGAGCAGAACACGAAGACACCGCAGGCCAGCAGCAGCAGACCGCCGACCGCGCGCAGCAGCGGGTCCCGCCACAGCCGGATGATCGTGGGCAGCTTGATCACCAGCGCGATGCCCAGCACCGCCGTCGGAATCCAGAAGGAGATCGAGAAGTCCCGCAGGGTGGCGGCGGGCTCCATGACCGGCACGCTCACCGCGCGGCCCCGCCCCGGCCGCGATAGCCGAGGGAACGCTGCACGAGGTCCAAGGGCTCGCTCGGGCGCCCCAGCCGGGACCGGAACAGGGTGGCCAGGCGGTGGCCGAAGTCCTCGGCGGCCGCCTCGTCGGCCTCGCGGGAGCCGTCACGGGCGGCCACCGTCAGCGCGGTCCCCTCCCAGCCGGACCCGTCCGTGAGCGCCAGGGTGGCCGGGCCGAGCGGCGGATGGTGCCGGTGCCCGGCGTGCAGATGCCACAACTCGTGTCCCAGGATGACCAGTTGCTGCACGGCCTCGGCGCGTTCCTCCACGATGACCAGGTCGAAGTCCTGGAACTCCACCCACAGCCCGGTGACCTCGATCTCGTCCGGGAAGCGCTCGAACCGCAGCTCCACCGGCCGCCCGCCGCGCCGCGCACTCATGGCCGCGCACAGGGCACGGCAGACCCCGCGCACATCGGTCGGAGGCTGCGGCAACCCGGCCACTTCGGCGGCGAGTTGCCTGGCCAGGGTGCGCATCGCACGGGCCGGACGGGAGGGGCGCAGCCGGGCGGCCAGTCGTGCCGCTCGCGCCGGTGCGTCCGCGCTGACCATGTGCCGCCCTCTCCTCCTTCGCCCCGACGCCGTCGCCGGACCGTCCGAGCGTACGCGCACGGGTGTGTCCACGTCATGCGGATCAGCGGGTGTTGTTCAACGGGGAACCACCCGCGCGCGTACGGCCGTTCAGTGGCCGGGGGAGGGGACCGGAGTCACCGGGAGGCCGCCCGCGGCGGCCCCCATGAGGGTCAGGCCCACCTTGCCCGGCCCGGACAGGGTGGTGAACTCCGACAGCACCGCCAGGGCCAGTGTGTTGGTGCCACGTGTGCGCAGAATCCCGTTCGGCAGCACGAAGGTGTGCTGCGGACCCACGTTGTTGATGTACTGCCCCATGTTCCAGCCGTTGAGGAAGATCTGCGCCCGGTAGGCCCGGTACGGATCGTCCTCCAGCCGCAGTCCCACCGAGGCGTCCACGTCGCCCGGCACCGACAGCCGGAAGGTGGTGCGGTACCAGGTGACGCCCTGCCGCCGCTCCTCCCTCGGGAAGGTCACCGGCTCCCAGTCCCGGTCGTGGAGGCCGGGCAGGTGCCAGCCCTCCCGCTCCCCGTACAGCCCGCCGGTGTTCAGCGGGCCGCGCACCGGGTCCACGGCCCGTTCGCCCTGGAGCCGCCAGGACACCCTCGGCGCCGCCCCCGTGAAGGACACGGAGGTCAGACCGCGTGCCGCCTTGTGGGTGTCGTCGCCCTTGCCGTCCTGGTCGTGCTGCATGCGCCGCACCAGCACCGACAGCACATGGCGGCCGGAGGAGCGCAGCTCCGGGCGGACGGGGAAGGTGGCCGTCGCCTCCCAGGTGCCCTTGCGGATCGTGGTGGTCTTGTCCGGCACCGGCAGCCGGTGGGTGCCCAGCGGCTCCCCGTCCAGCCAGGCCATCAACAGCCCCTGGGTGCCGGAACTGTAGGCGAGCCGGACCGCCTCGATCCCGGTACTCCCGCTGAACGTACCCCGGTACCAGACGTCCCCGTAGTGGAACCCGTAGTCGTCCGCGAACAGCACCGGGCCGCCCTTGGGGACCGGGGTGGTGCTGTGGGACGACGTGCGGTCCGCCCGGCGCCACGTGGAGTCGTCGAAGCTCGGGCCCGCCTCCGGGTTCTCGGTGCGCATGCGCCAGCCGGTCAGCTCCGGGAGCCGTACCTCGGGCACACCGGGCAGCGGGGCGGTCGTCATCAGGCTGCCGGAGAGGGTGACCCGGGTCGGCACCCGGCGCCCGTTCCACACCAGGGTGTCGACGCCGCGCGGACCCCACACCTCCATCACCGATTCGCCGTCGAGGTCGCCGGAGAGCCGCACCTCCGAGCCGTGCACCTCGGCGTGGCGCAGCAGCGCGGGGCCGTACACCACCAGGGTCCCGGCGGCGGTGTCGTACGGGAAGATCCGCATCGAGGTGTCGTCGTCCGCGAAGAGCAGCACCAGCGGGGTCTCGGTCTCGCCCCCGGTGACCAGCACCCGGCTCAGCCCGGCCTCCCCGAGCGGGGCGCTGACGTGCAGTTCCCCGCGCTCGTACGCCCAGCCGGCCTCCGGGTCGAGCCGGGTGACGTTCGGCTCCTGCGGGCAGTCCAGCACCAGGTCCGCCATGTCGCCCCGGCGGCCCGCGAACACGGCGACGTCCCGTGCGCCCGCCGTCACGCTCATCACGGGCTGGGCGGTGCTGTGCTTCATCTTCCGCTTGCCCAGGCGCAGTCCGGTCACCAGCATGCGGGCGTCGCGGGCGGGCACGGTGATCCGCAGCTTCCCGGTGTTGGTCGGCAGCTCGGCGGTGACCGGCTTCGTGCCGTCGTTGCGCGTGACGTACACATGCGCGCCGGTGTCCGGGTTGGCCAGGTGGTAGACCTTCAGCCCCGCGGCCGTCACGTCCGACGCCCGGTCCAGCCGCGCGAAGTCCGGCACGCGCTGGAACAGATGGCCCAACTGGTGCATCGGCGCCATCTTCGCGGTGACGTTGCGGGCCTCGTCGATGGCCGCGCCGTAGTCGTACGACGTGTAGACCACCGGCGCGGGCAGCCAGCCCCAACTGGTGCCGCCGAACGTCATGTAGACGTTGTGCAGGGTGAGGCCGTTGGCCAGGTTGGTCAGGTAGAAGCGGCGCTCGTAGGCCGAGTCACGGGTGCACCGCGCCTCCGGGTACCCCTTGCCGTCGAACCAGGCACCGCCCCACGGGTCGAACCAGCCGCCGCCGAACTCCGGTACGAAGCCCGGTGTGTCCGGAGAGGCGGTGGACCCTCCCTTCGGCCCGCCCGGCCCGAACTTCCCCCAGTCCGGCGGGTTCTGCGAGGGCGAGGGATAGCCGTCGAAGCCGTACAGATAACCGCCCTCCTCACCACCGGTGTCGAAGGAGCCCGGCGTCCAATAGCCGTTGCGCCCCTTGTCGTTGTGGAAGAGGGGTACGTCGATGCCGTCCGCCCGCACCTTCTTGTACAGGTGGGACATGTAGGCCCGGCCGGTCGGCTCGGTGACGTGGGAGTCGTACTCGTTCTCCAGTTGGTACAGCAGGACCGTGCCCCGGCCCTGGGTGTACAGGTGCCTGCGGGCGATCCGGTCGACCTGTGTGAGCCAGGCGTCGACGTGCCGCAGATAGGTGGGGTCGGCGGTGCGGGCGGTGCCCTTGGTCACCGTCAGCCAGCCGGGGAAGCCGCCACCGTCGACCTCGGCGTTGATGTACGGGCCGGGGCGCAGGATGACGTACAGACCGGTCTCGGCGGCCGTGCGCAGGAACAGGTCCAGGTCCCGGACGCCGGTGAAGTCGAAGCGGCCGGGGGCGGGGGAGTGGTAGTTCCAGGAGACGTACACGCTGACCGCGTTGAAGCCGTGCGCCCGCATCTTCTGGAGCACGTCCCGCCACAGGGACGGGCTCGGCAGCCGGAAGGGATGCATCTCGCCCGACCACACCACCAGCCGCCGTCCGTCGACCAGCAGCGAGTACGAGTCGTACCCGATGGTGTGCCGCCGGCCGTCCGCACGCGGCGGTGCGGGCGGCGGCCCGGTCGGCACCCCGCGCGCCGCGAACGCCGAGGGCGCCCCCGGCCCACCGCTGCCGCCCATGGCGAAGCCGAGCGCGGCACAGCCGGTCAGGGCACTGAAAGTACGTCTGCTGAGCGCCAAGGTCGTCCTCCGGTCGGCCCCCATAAGAAGCGTGGCTCCGGCCATTCTCCACGCCCCGTCAGCTACCGCCCGACCAAGGGGGCTCCGGCGCGGGTGAATCACCCGGTACGGGGGGATGGCGCCGCGGTGAGGTGCGGGGAAATCGCGGGCGTACGGGGGGCTCGCACGGGTGTACGCGGCTTCGGCGGGGGTGGCGGCGGATCGGGGTGCGGGTGAGCAGCGGTGCCGATCGGCCAGGTGAGCGGGGGCCCGTGCGTGCGCCGGGCGGCGGGGCCTCTCCGCGCGGGCGCAGCCGACCGCCGGGGGAGTCGGCAACGGATGCAACGTCACAGGTGGGCGTGCCGGACTCCGTGTCAGCGCCATGACCCGCCGGACGGCCTCAGCCCATCGGTGCCGGTGCCCCCGCGCCCGCCGCGTTCGGCCAGCTCTGGGCGTTGGGCCAGCCGGAGGCGGAGGCCGGGGTGAGGCCGGGCGTGGCGGGGGCGGCCGGCGTGCCCGGAGCGGTCATCCCGCGCACCTGGGCGGCCGTGAGGCCCCCGCGCGCGGGGACGCCGGGCGGAGTGGGGCCCAGGGCGGCGGCTGGCGCGGGGACGGGGGCCTGGGCGGGGGTGGGGGCGGCCATGGGGGTGGGGGCGGCCATGGGGGTGGGAGCGACGGCTGCGGCGGCCGGCGCCGGGTACGGGGACGCGGGCGCCGGGACGGGCGGGGGTGCCATCGGGGCCGGGGGTGCCGCAGGCGGGGGCGTGGGGACCCGTTGCGGTACCGGCGGTTGCGGGACCTGCTGGGGGACGGGGGACGGCTGGGCCGCCGGTGCCGGCATCCCGCCGCCCGGTGGGGGCGTGGCGGCGGGGAGCGGCATGCCGGTACCGGCGGCCAAGGCGGCGGCGATGACGGGGGAGCCGGAGGAGGCGGTCAGCCGGGCTCCGGCCCCGTTCGTCTCGCCGACCAGCCGGTCCACCGCCGCCGTGCCCGAGCTGTAGCCCAGCTCGGGCACGGCGGGCTCGTAGAGCACCTGCTCCAGACCGGCCACCAGACGGTGGACGTCGGTCTCGGGGCGCACCACGAGCCGCAGGAAGCGGCTGGACGAACCGATCTTGTTGCCGCACTCGCGGACCAGAATCCGGTGCTCGGTGAGCAGCCGGTCCCGGACCACGGTGCCCTCGGCGCCCAGCGGGAGGCGCACGAACAGGAAGTTTCCCTGCGAGGGATAGACCGTGAGCCCCGGCAGGGCCGACAACTGGCTGGCCATCTCCAGCCGGTCGCGCCGCACCTGGAGCAGGCTCTGCGTGTACTCGGCGCCGTGCTGCTTCAGCATGAACACCACGTACTCCGCGAAGGAGTTGAGGTTCCACTTGGGCAGCATCGAGCGGACCTTGTTCGCCAGGCCCGGGTTCGCGACCAGATAGCCGAACCGGATGCCGTGCAGGCCGAAGTTCTTGCCGAGGCTGCGCAGCACGATCACGTTGGGTCTGAGCATCGCCTCCTGCACCACGCTCGGCTCGGACTCGGCGTCGGCGAACTCCAGGAACGACTCGTCGATCACCACCAGGTCCAGGTCGGCCATCGCGTCCATGAACTGCACCACCGACTGCCGGGGCAGGAAGCCGCCGTCGGGGTTGTTGGGGTTGCAGATGACCGCCACCCGCGTACCCCGCGCCCGGATGAACTCGGCATACCGGCCGAGGTCCAGCGCGAAGCCGTTGGCCTCCTGGAGCGGGAACATGTCGACCCGCTTGCCGGTCTCCATCGGCTGGTCGGTCCAGCGGCCGAAGGTGGGTACGGGCACCGCGAGCGACTCCCGGACCAGCAGATGGTCGATCCAGGTGATCAGCTCGGTCGAGCCGTTCCCCATCGCCACGCACTGCGGCGGCAGTTGGAGCAACTGGCACAGCTCGGCCGTGATGGTGTCGGCGCCGCTCGGGTAGTACGTGATGATCTCGCGCAGCCGGGACGCCATCTCCTCGAACATCGCCGGGGTCGGGAAGTAGGGGTTGCAGGGGATGCAGAAGTCCACCGGACCCGTACCGTCGCTCTCCCGCGCCAGCGCCGCCATCGAAGGGCTGTGCGCGGCGGCGCTGCGGAACAACGAGGTGACGTTGTCGGGCAAGGGGACCTCCGAGGACGGGTGGCCCGCGCGGGGGACGCGGGCCATCCATGCATACGGAGGACTCCGGGATGGTGTTCAACTCGCCTTCCATGTGAGCCACTTCACTTGAAAGCTCGCCTCACGCCCCCGACCTGCGCTTGTTCCACACGTCGAAGCCGACCGCCAGCAGCAGCGCCAGCCCCTTGATCACCTGCTGCCAGTCGGTGCCGACGCTCAGCAGGTTCATCCCGTTGTTCAGCACCCCGAGGACAAGCCCGCCGATGATCGCGCCGAGCACCGTGCCGACCCCACCGCTCATGGAGGCGCCACCGATGAACGACGAGGCGATGGCCTCCAGTTCGAAGTTGACGCCCGCCTTCGGCGAGGCCGCGTTCAGCCGGGCGGCGACCACCAGACCGGCCAGCGCCGCGAGGACACCCATGTTGAGGAAGACCAGGAAGGTGACCTTCTTGTCCTTCACCCCGGACAGCTTCGCCGCGGGCAGGTTGCCGCCGATCGCGTACACATGGCGCCCGAAGACCGCGTTGCGCATGAGGTAGCCGTAGCCGACGACCAGGGCGCCGAGCGCGATCAGGATGATCGGGGCGCCCTTGTAGCTGGCGAGCAGCAGGGTCAGCGCGAGGATCGCGGCGACCAGCGCGGCCAGCTTCAGCGCGAAGAGCCTGAGCGGAGGCAGATGGAGCGCGAACTCCCGTTGCCTGCGCCGCCCTTGGACCTCCTGCCAGACCACGGCCGCGATCAGCAGCAGGCCCAGCAGCAGGGTCGGGTTGTGGTAGTCGGTGTCGGGGCCGAACGCGGGCAGGAAGCCGTTGCCGATCTTCTGCAACCCGTCCGGGAACGGCCCCAGGGTCTGCCCCTTCAGCAGGATCTCCGTCAGCCCTCGGAACAGCAGCATCCCGGCGAGCGTCACGATGAACGACGGGATGCCCAAATAGGCGATCAGATACCCCTGCACCGCCCCCGCCGCCGCGCCCACCAGCAGACACAGCACCAGCGCGAGTGGCCAGGGCACGTCGTGCCGTACGTTCAGCACCGCCAGGAACGCCCCGACGAACGCGGTCAGCGAGCCCACCGACAGGTCGATGTGCCCCGAGATGATCACCAGCATCATCCCGATCGCCAGTACCAGGATGTAGCTGTTCTGGAGCACCAGGTTGGACACGTTGCGCGGCAGCAGCAGGTCGCCGTCGGTCCACACCGCGAACAGGACCACGATCAGGCCGAGCGCGATCACCATCCCGTACTGGCGCATGTTGCGGCGCAGGCCGTCCAGCATCAGCCGGAGCACGCCCGGCCCGGCGGGCGGCCCGCCGCGCTCCGGCGGGGCCGGGGCCGTCACGTCCGCGCTCATGGCGTCACCTCTTCGTCTCTGGTCATCAGGCGCATCAGCGCTTCCTGCGTGGCCCCGGCCCGTGGCACCTCGCCGGTCAGCCGGCCGGCGGCCATGGTGTAGATCCGGTCGCACATGCCGAGCAGCTCGGGCAGTTCGGAGGAGATGAAGACCACCGCCCGGCCCTCGGCCGCGAGCCGCCCGATCACGGTGTAGATCTCGTACTTGGCGCCCACGTCGATGCCCCGCGTCGGCTCGTCCAGGATCAGCACGTCCGGGTCCGCGAAGATCCACTTGCTGAGGACGACCTTCTGCTGGTTGCCGCCCGACAGCCGGCCGACCGGCTCCAGCACGGTCGGCGCCTTGATGTTCATGGCGGTACGGAACCCCTCCGCCGCCCGCCGCTCGGCGTGCTCGTCCACGATCCCGCGCCGGGCCACCTTGCCGAGCGCGGTCAGCGAGACGTTGCGGTGCACGGTGTCGATCAGGTTGAGCCCGTAGTGCTTGCGGTCCTCGGTGACGTACGCGATCCCGTGCCCCACCGCCTCCGCCACGGTCCGGGTACGGATCTCCCGGCCGTCCTTCAGCACCGTGCCGCCCGCGTACCGGCCGTAGGAGCGGCCGAACACGCTCATCGCCAGCTCGGTACGCCCCGCGCCCATCAGCCCGGCGATGCCGACGATCTCACCCCGGCGCACCTCGAGGGACACGTCGTCGACGACCTTGCGCTGCCGGTCGATCGGATGCCGTACGGTCCAGCCACGCACCTCCAGCGCGGGAGCCGCACCCGACTCGGCCTGATGCGGGGGGCGTTCGGGGAAGCGATGGTCGAGGTCGCGGCCGACCATGCCCGCGATGATCCGCTCCTCGGTGGTCCCCGGGGCCCGCACGTCCAGCGTCTCCACCGAGCGGCCGTCGCGCAGCACGGTCACCGAGTCGGCGACCCGGCGGATCTCGTTCAGCTTGTGCGAGATCACGATGCAGGTGATGCCCTGGGCCTTCAGCTCCAGGATGAGATCGAGGAGTTTGCCGCTGTCCTCGTCGTTCAGGGCGGCCGTCGGCTCGTCCAGGATCAGCAGCCGCACCGACTTCGCCAGCGCCTTGGCGATCTCCACCAACTGCTGCTTGCCGACGCCGATGTCCGCGACCCGGGTCTCCGGATGCTCGTCAAGCCCGACCCGGCGCAGCAGCTTCGTGGCGTGCCGCAGGGTCTCGGTCCAGTCGATCAGACCGCGCCGGGCGTGCTCGTTGCCGAGGAACAGGTTCTCCGCGAGGGAGAGATACGGCACCAGCGCCAGCTCCTGGTGGATGATGACGATGCCCTGGCGCTCACTGGCCCGGATGTCCCGGAACCGGCACTCGTCGCCCTCGAAGAGCACCTCGCCCTCGTAACTGCCGTACGGATGAACCCCGGAGAGCACCTTCATCAGGGTGGACTTCCCGGCGCCGTTCTCCCCGCAGATGGCGTGCACCTCGCCCCGCCGGACGGTCAGGGTGACGTCGGACAGGGCGGTGACGCCGGGGAAGGTCTTGACGATCGAGCGCATCTCGAGCACGGGTCCCGCCATGGCCGCGCCTTCCAAGTCGTCGGATTCGGCCATCACTTGAGCTGGGACTCGGTGTAGTAGCCGCCGTCGACCAGCACCTCGCGGTAGTTGCCCTTGTCGACGCTGACCGGCTGGAGCAGGTAGGCGGGCACGACCTTGGCACCGTTGTCATAGGTCTTGGAGTCGTTGACCTCGGGCTTCTTGCCCTTGAGGGTCGCGTCCACCATGTTCGCGGCGACCTCGGCGAGCTTGCGGAGATCCTTGTAGACGGTCTGCGTCTGCTCCCCGGCGATGATCGACTTCACCGACGCCAGCTCCGCGTCCTGCCCGGTGACGACCGGCAGCGGCTTGCCCTTCCCGCCGTAGCCGTCCGACTTCAGCGCGGACAGGATGCCGATGGAGATGCCGTCGTACGGGGAGAGCACCGCGTCGACCCGACCGGACCGGTAGGCCGAGGTCAGCAGGTCCTCCATGCGGTGCTGGGCGGTGGTGCCGTCCCAGCGCAGCGTGGTGACCTGGTTGAGCGCGGTCTGCCCGGACCTCACCACGAGCTGCTTCTTGTCGATGTACGGCTGGAGCACCTTCATCGCGCCGCCGAAGAAGTACTTGGTGTTGTTGTCGTCGTTGGAGCCGGCGAACAGCTCGATGGAGAACGGCCCCTTCTTGCCGCCGTCCAGTCCCAACTTGTGCGCGATGTACGTGCCTTGCAGCTCGCCGACCTTCTCGTTGTCGAAGGAGGCGTAGTAGTCGACGTTCTTGGTGCCGAGGATCAGCCGGTCGTAGGCGATGACCGGGATGTGGGCGTCGGCGGCCTCCTGGAGCACGTTGTTCAGGGACTTGTTGTCGATCGCCGCGATGATCAGGCCCTTGACGCCCTGGGTGATCAGGTTCTCGATCTGGGCGACCTGGGTGTCCGGGTCGTCCTCGCCGTAGACCAGCTTGGTCTTGTACCCCTTGGCGCGCAGGTCCTTGACGACGTTGGCGCCGTCCGCGATCCAGCGCTCGGAGGACTTGGTCGGCATGGCGACGCCGATGGTGCCGCCCTTGCTGTCGCCGCCCTTCTCCTCAGCTCCGCCCTCGCCGCTCTGCCCGCAGGCGGTCAGGGTGAGGGCGAGTACGGCGGTCGCGGCGAGGGCGACTCTGCGGGGGCGTGCGGTGTACCGGTCGCGCATGGGGAACCGTCCTTGTTCGTCTCGGCGTTGAGCGGGTCGGGCCGTGCGTGGTGCGGGGGTCGTACGGTCACGCGGTCGTGGGGAAGCGGTGCAGGGGGCCGGGGAGGCGGCTGCCGAGCGGGGCCATGCCGCCGTCAGCGCCGTGCCGGGCGAGCAGGTCCAGCACCAGCCGGCCGCGCCGCACCCGCTCCCGCGCGGTGTCCAGGGCGACGCTCCGGAGGTGGGCGCCCCAGGGGTAGATGCCGGGCGCCTTCGACAGGCCGAACTTCAGGTACAGCGGGGCGCCGCGCCGGATCAGCTCGGCCACCTCGTACATCCGCACCTGGCCGCCGAGGTCGTCCGGCGCCTCGATGTACATGTCCATGGGGGCGCCGGACACCCGGCGGATCTCGGTGAGATGGGCGAGGGTGAGATCGCCGGGCACGTTGATCGAGTCGGCGCCCAGCCGCTCGAACACCGCGTAGGAGACCGGGTTCACCGGGCCGATCAGCGCGGAGACCTTGAGGGTGGTGTCCGCCGGGAGCACCCCCGACTCCCGCGCCCGGTGCAGCGCCCACAGCACGCCCTCGTCGGCCACCAGCAGGCAGCGCACGCCCAGTTCGGTCGCGCGCACCGCGTCCTCGACACAGCCGGCCACCGCGTCGTGGCCCCGGGCGCGCGGCCCGCCGCCACGCGAGTCCGAGCGCACCGCGCCGCCGGTGTCCCAGGTGCCGCGTGGCCCGGTGAAAAGGCACAGCTCGATGCCGTGTTCCCCGGTCGCCTGGGCCATCTCGGTGATCTCGGCGTCCGTGAGCATCCAGACGCCGCTGCCCTGGCTGATCCGGTGCACCGGCACGTCCAGCCGCGCCGCCTCGGCGAGCACGACGGCCAGCGCTTCGGGACCCTCGCACGACGGGATCTCGGTACGCCAGCTCCCGCCGCCGGGGAAGCGGTGCGGGGAGGCGTCGGCGGGGTCGGGGGCGGGCGCGGCCAGCCCCAGAGCGGCGAGCGCCTGCTCCCCGGGCCTGCGGACTGCCGGAGCGGAAAGGTCGGTCACGGGCTGCCTTTCGTGTTCGGTATGCCGGACAGGGTTCGGATCTTCGGGCGAGAGGGCCCCAAGGGGAGCCCGTACGCCCAGTTCAGGGCAGCAGCAGCACCTTTCCGGGCCCCGTTGTTTCGACCGCCCGCGCGAACTCGGTCAGTGGCAGCCGGTCTGACACCAGGGGCAGCGGGTCCAGCAGACCGGCGCCGAACAGCCGGACCGCGTGCGCCCAGGCGGCCGGGGGCGCCCCGAAGACCGTCCGCACCTCCAGCCGCCGCAGGACGAGGTCGGCCGGGTCCAGGCCCCCGGCGCCCGGTGCGGGGATGCCGGTCAGGACCAGGCGTCCGCCGCGCCGGAGCAGCGCGGCGGCCGTACCGGCTGCCTCGGCGGAGCCCGCGGCCTCGATCACCACGTCGTAGCCGCCGGGTAGGCCGGGGCCGCTCACGGTGAAGTCGGTGGCCCCGAACTCCTTTGCCAGCGCCTCGCGTTCGCGGTCGAGGCCCACCACCAGCAGTTCGGCGGGGGAGACCGCGGCGAGGAACCGCACCGCGAGCATCCCGAGCGTCCCCGTGCCGACCACCGCGACCCGCTCGCCCGGCCGGGCGTCGGCCAGCAGGGCGGCGGCCGCGACGCAGGCGGCGGGCTCCAGCAGGGCGGCCGCGGTGAGGTCGGCGTCGTCGGGCAGCGGGTGCAGCAGCCGGGCGGGCAGGGTGAGGGTGGGGGCCATCGCGCCGGGGTGGGTGAAGCCGGTCTCCTCGTACCCCGCCTCGCAGAGCGTCGTCTCGCCCGCGTGACAGCGGGCGCACACCTGGCAGTTGCGGAAGCCCTCGCCGACCACCTTGCGGCCCACCAGCAGCGCCGGCACCCCGGCACCCACCTCCCGGACCGTGCCGGACCACTCGTGGCCGGGCACTATCGGGTAACGCACGTACGGCGCGGGCCGGTTGCCCATGTACAGCTCGCGGTCGCTGCCGCAGACGCCCACCGCGTGCACGGCGACCTGCGCCTCGCCGGGGCCGGGTGGGCGGGGCGTGTGGGGCTCCAGCCGGTGCGTGCCCGGCGCTTCCACCACCACCTGGACGCTCACTTCGTCCCCTTCGGCCGGCGTCGCTCCCAGCCCTCGGCCCACAGGTCGAACCGGGCCTGCTGCTGCGGGAATTCGGCCGCCGCGTCGGTGTCCAGCTCGACGCCGAGGCCGGGGGCGTCGGAGAGGTGGAAGTAGCCGTCGACCACCTCGGGGGCGCCCTTGACCACCGTCTTGATCTCCGCGTCCGCGAAGTCGTTGAAGTGCTCCAGGATCTTGAAGTTCGGTGTGCCGAAGCCGACTTGGAGCGAGGCGGCGGTGAGGACCGGGCCGCCCACGTTGTGCGGGGCGAGCAGCAGGTAGTGGGTCTCGGCGGTCGCGGCCAGCTTGCGGGTCTCCCAGATGCCGCCGATGTGGCCGACGTCGGGCTGGAGGATGTCCGCCGCCTGGCTCTCCAGCAGCTCCCGGAACTCGATCCGGTCGTGCATCCGCTCCCCGGTGGCGACCGGGATGTCCACCTTGGCGGCCACCTTCTCCAGCGCCTTGAGATTCTCCGGCGGCACCGGCTCCTCCAGCCAGGCGGGGTCGAAGGGCGCCAGTTCGCGGGCGAGGCGGATCGCGGTCGCGGGGGAGAAGCGGCCGTGCATCTCCAGCATCAGCTCGGTGTCCGGCCCGATCGCGTCCCGCACGGCCTCGATCAGGGAGACGGCGTACCGGGTGCGCTCGTGGTCCAGCTCGAAGTGGCCGGTGCCGAACGGGTCGATCTTCAGCGCCCGGTAGCCCCGCGCCACCACCGCGCGAGCCGCCTCGTGGTACGCCTCCGGGGTGCGCTCGGTGGTGTACCAGCCGTTGGCGTACGCCTTGACGCGGTCGGTGACCTTTCCGCCGAGCAACTGCCACACCGGTACGCCGAGCGCCTTGCCCTTGATGTCCCAGCAGGCCATCTCGACCACCGCGATCCCTGACATCACGATCTCGCCGGCCCGGCCGAAGTCGCCGTACTTCATCCGGCGGACCAGGTCCTCCACGGCGAACGGGTCCGAGCCCGCGATGTGGTTGGCCTCGGCCTCCCGCAGGTAGCCGAGCAGGGCGTCGGTGTGGCCGAGCATGCGGGTCTCCCCGACGCCGGTGAGCCCTTCGTCCGTGTGGACCTGCACATAGGTCAGATTGCGCCACGGTGTGCCGACCACATGGGTACTGATTCCGGTGATACGCACGCCCGTCCACCCCTCGGTGTTCGAAATTTCGTCATGCGTTCGAAATGCTGGCGTGACAGTAGGGAGGGGGCGCGGGGGGTGTCAATGGGGCGAACACGTAACGGTTCCGGCATAGGCGTGAGCGCAGCCGTCTCTCCCGCACCAAACCTTCACAGCGGCACCTAGGAACGTGACCCGAGTGGAATCTAGTCTTCCCGCGTCATGGACTACTGCCACCCGTGCCGACGGCACCTCAACGGCGCTCTCGCCTGCCCAGGCTGCGGCGCGTCCGCCCTGACAGCCGTCGTGCCGACCGCCACCGTCCCCTCCGGCGGGGTGGCGGACCCTTACGGGCAGAGCCTCCCGGCGCCCGCTTACGGGCAGACCACAGCCCCCTACGGGCAGGACGCCCCCACAGCCCCCTACGGACAGGACACCTCCGCAGCGCCCTACGGGCAAGACGCCCCCGCCGCCCCCTACGGGCAGGACGCCCCCGCCGCCCCCTACGGGCAGGACGCCCCCGCCGCCCCCTATCCGCAGGACGACCCCGCAGCCCCCTACGGGGAAGACACTCCAGCCCCCACGCCCGAACCCCCGGCCGCCCCCGAGCAGCCCAAGGTCCCCCGGCAGGCCGACCGGCGCGGCACCTACGAGCCGCCCACGGAGCCCGAGGACCCCTACGACGACCCGGACCCGGCCCCCGACGGCAGCCGCCGGGACCGCAAGGCCGCGGCCCATCGCCGCCGCAGACGCCGCACCCTCCTCGTGGCGACCGGCTTCGTCCTCGCGGCGGCCGCCCTGAGCCTCGCCGAACTGAGCGCGGACGCCCCCTTCTCCTTCGACCGTCCCGCCGCCTCCGGCGACGCCTCCCCGGACGGCGGCTCCGCCTCCGTCTCCCCGGCCCGGACGGGCGCCCCCCTCACCGGCACCACGGCAGGCTCGTCCACCACCCCCAGCACCTCCGCCTCCGCATCGGACTCCCCCTCGGCCTCCCCTTCCAAGTCCCCCACGAAGAAGGCGTCCGAGTCCCCGACGACGAACCCCACCACGGACAGCCCCGCCACCACCCCCCAGCACTCCGAGGCCCCCGCCCCCAACCACCCGGCCCCGGAAAAGCCCACCCCCACCCCCACGGCGGCCCCCACCACCGCCAAGCCCACCCCCGACCCCACCCCCACCAGGACCTGCGACCGCTTCCTGTGGTGGTGCAGCTAGGGGACGCGCGGCCGGCCCTGCGGTGACGTGGGGTGACCCGCCCCGTCCCGGGTAGGCGGACCCGACGACCCGGCCGCCCGTCCGCGTCCCCTCACCGGTCATACGAACCCCGTGCAGTACGCCATCCGGGGCAACGGTGACACCAACCGGGCCCTGCGGCGGTTGAGTCGAACAGGTACATCTCGCCGTACACGACCTCGGAATGCGCCGGCCGGAACCGGCGCCGTGCGAGGAGGAGCAGCGAGCAGCGGCTCAGTTGAGGAGAACCGGATGACACAGGACAGCACCGTCCAGGGCACGGTCGCCGAGGGGTACGAGGCGGTGCGCGAGGAGTTCGCCGCCTTCGTCGCCGGTGAACTGCCGGACTACGAGGGCCAGTTGTGCGCCTACGTGGACGGCCGCCGGGTCGTCGACCTGTGGGCGGGTGAGGGCGTCGACGCCGGCTCGCTGTACGGCGTCTTCTCCTGCACCAAGGGCGCCGCCCACCTGGTCACCGCCCTCCTGGTGCAGGACGGCACCCTGGAACTGGACCGCAAAGTCACCTACTACTGGCCCGAGTTCGGCGTCGAGGGCAAGGGCACCCTCACCCTGCGCGACCTGCTCGCCCACCGCGCCGGACTCGTCGGCACCGACACCGGCTTCAGTCCGGCCGAGCTGGCCGACGACCGCGCGCTCGCCGAACGCCTCGCCGACCAGCGCCCCTTCTGGCGCCCCGGCACCGCCTTCGGCTACCACGCGCTGACCATGGGCGCCCTCACCGGCGAGGTGGTCCGCCGGGCCACCGGCCACACCGTCCAGGAGCTGTACGAGGAGCGCGTCCGCGCCCCCTACGGGCTGGACTTCCACCTCGGCCTGCCCGCCTCCCGCGAGCCCCGCTTCCGCGCCACCCAGCCGATGATGCCGACCCCCGCCCAGCAGGCGGAGGCCGAGCTGCGCCGCACCGGTCCGCACACCCTGCCGTCCATCGCCAGGAACCAGCACGCCCCCACCCCCACCGACCTGGAGTCGCTGCCGAACGACCGCGCCGTCCGCGCGAACGGCCCCGCCTCCGTGGGCGGCGTCGCCTCGGCGCGCGGTCTGGCCGGGATGTACGCGGCGATGATCAGCGAGGTGGACGGGAAGGCGCCGCTGCTCAAGAGCGACACCCTCGCGGAGTTCGGCCAGCCGCACTCGGCCGGCCACGACCTGGTGTGCCGCTCCCACGCGGTGTTCGGCCTCGGCTTCGAGTGCACGGCCGAGGTCTGGCACCCCTTCCTCGGCGCCGGCACCGTCGGCCACTGCGGCGCGTCCGGCTCGCAGGCGTTCGCCGACCCCCGCAGCGGCCTCGCCTACGGCTACACCCGCCGCCGCTTCGCCCACCCCGGCGGCGCGGCCCCGGAGAACGACCGGCTGGCCGCCGCCGTGCACCGGGCGGCGCTCGGCGGCTGAGCCGGGACGCCGGGACATGGCGGAGGCCGCACCCCACGTCCAGGGATGCGGCCTCCGTGAGGTCCAACGACCGGCACCGGCCGTACGTCACCGGTCAGAGCTTGACGATCATCTTCCCGGTGTTGTCCCCGCGCAGCACCCCGAGGAACGCCTCCAGCGTGTTCTGGATGCCCTCCACGATCGTCTCGCGGTACTTCAGCTTGCCCGACGCCACCAAGGGCGCGACCTCGCGGACGAACTCCGGCTGGAGGTCGTAGTGGTCGCCGACCAGGAAGCCCTCGATCCGGCCGCGGGTCTGGATCAGCCGGGTGAGGTTGTTCGGGCCGGGGGCGGGCTCGGTGTTGTTGTAGACCGAGATCGCGCCGCAGATGGCGATCCGGCCGTGCAGGTTGAGCTCGGCGATGGCGGCCTGGAGGTGGTCGCCGCCGACGTTGTCGAAGTACACGTCGATGCCGTCCGGCGCGGCCTCGCGGAGCTGCTCGCTCACCGGGCCGTCCTTGTAGTTGAACGCGGCGTCGAACCCGTACTCGTCGATCAGCAGCCGCACCTTCTCGTCGGACCCGGCCGAGCCGATGACCCGCGAGGCGCCCTTGAGCTTGGCGAGCTGACCCACCTGGCTGCCCACCGCGCCGGCCGCGCCGGAGACGAAGACGATGTCGCCCTCCTTGAACCCGGCGGTGCGCAGCAGACCGGCGTACGCGGTCAGGCCGGTCATGCCGAGCACGCCGAGGTAGGTGGAGAGCGGCGCGGCGTCCGGATCGACCTTGACGGCCTGCTTCGCGTCCACGGCTGCGTACTCGCGCCAGCCGAGGAAGTGCAGCAGATGGTCGCCGGGCTCGATGCCGTCGACGTCGGAGGCGACGACCACGCCCACCGCGCCGCCCTCCATCGGCTCACCCAGCTCGAACGGGGCGGAGTAGGACTTCGCGGCACTCATCCGGCCCCGCATGTACGGGTCCACCGAGAGGTATTCGTTCCGCACCAGTACCTGGCCCTCGCCGGGCACCGGCATCGGCACCTCGACGAGCGCGAAGTCCTCGGGCTTCGGCCAGCCCACCGGGCGCTGCAACAGGTGCCACTCGCGGCTCACGGCGGGAAGGGCGGGGGAGTCGGACATGTGGGGGGCCTTCTTCCTCAAACTACTTCAGTACCTGAAACAACCATGCTCCTAAATATTTCAGGATGTCAAGTAACCCGGTATCCTGGACGGCATGTCCACCCAGTCGCCGCGTCCCACCGTGCGTCACCGCTCCGCCGACCCCCTGACCATGGAGGTCGTCGAGCTGATCGGTGACGTCGTGGCCCGCTTCCACGCGGACTACGAGGAGGCGGCGGCCACCCACGCGCTCACCGGCCCGCAGGCCCGCCTGCTCAGCCTCCTTGCCCTGGAGCCGCTGCCCATGCGCAAGCTCGCCCAGCGGCTGAAGTGCGAGCCGTCCAACGTGACCGGGATCGTGGACCGGCTGGAGTCGCGCGGCCTGGTCGAGCGCCGCCCCGACAGCGCCGACCGGCGGGTCAAGCTCGCCGCCGCCACCGACGAGGGCCAGCGGGTCGCCCGCGATCTCCGCGAGGGCCTGCACTTCGCCCGCGAACCCCTCGCCGGTCTCTCCACCGCCGAACGCTCCTCCCTGCGCGACCTGCTGCGACGCATGCTCGACGCCTGAACCACGCGGCTGCGGGTAAAGTCCCCGCCATGCGCGATCTCGGGGTGGGGTTCCGTCATCTCCTCAACGGCCAGCGGTGGGTGGCACAGCACGGACGGCAGTACGGCTTCGGCCTGCTGCCCGGCCTGATCACCCTCGTCCTCTACGTGGTGGTGCTGGTCGCGCTCGCCCTGTGGGGCTCCGACGCCGTCACCTGGGCGACCCCGTTCGCCGACGACTGGTCCAGCCCCTGGCAGGGCGTCTTCCGGGGCTTCCTCACCGTCGTCCTGTTCGCCCTCGGGCTGCTGCTGGCCGTCCTCACCTTCACGGCGGCCACCCTGCTGATAGGCCAGCCCTTCTACGAGAGCCTCTCGGAGCGGACCGACGCCGACGTCTCGCCCGACGGCACCGCGCCCAGCTCCGGCCGGCCCATGTGGCGCGAGCTGTGGATCTCCGCCCGCGACAGCCTGCGCATCCTGGTGCGCGCCTGCGTCTGGGGCATCCTGCTCTTCGCGCTCGGCTTCCTGCCCGTGGTCGGCCAGACCGTCGTACCCGTCCTCGGCTTCTTCGTCACCGGGTTCTTCCTCACCGAGGAACTCACCTCCGTGGCCCTCCAGCGCCGGGACGTCGACCTGCGCGCCCGCCTCGCCCTGCTGCGCTCCCGCAAGATGCTCGCCTGGGGCTTCGGCGTCCCGCTGGGCGTTGCCTTCCTGGTCCCCGTGGTCGCGGTGTTCCTGATGCCCGGCGCGGTCGCCGGCGCCACCCTCCTCACCCGCGACCTCCTCGGCGAACCCCTCGCGGAGGAGCAGCCGGAGAGCGACCGGGCGGTCACCGCCTGAGCCCGGCCCGGCGGCCGAGAAGGCGAAGTCGTGACACGGGCGTGAAGGGTTCGTAGGAGAACCCGCCCGGACCCCCGATCCGGCGCCCCGGGGCGCCCGGCGCGGATTACCGTCGACATCAGCCCCGGTCCCGGAACCTGACACCTGGACCGGGGCTGAATGCTGTCCGGGGCGGCTCAGCGCGTCCCGAAGCCGTACACCGTCGCGGAGCGGTACACCTCGCCCGGCTCCAGCCGGGTGGTGGGGAAGTCGGGGCGGTTGGGGGAGTCCGGGAAGTGCTGGGTCTCCAGTGCGATCCCCTCGCCCGGCGCGAACGGGGCGCCCAGGTGGTCGGCGGTGTAGAGCTGGAGGCCCGGCTCGGTCGTCGCCACCGTCAGCACCCGCCCGGACGCCGGGTCGTAGAGCTCGGCCACCTCCTCGGCCGCCGGTGTGACCCCCTTGTCCAGCACGTAGTTGTGGTCGTACCCCGAGCCGATCTTGCGGGAGGCGCGGAAGTCGAAGCGCGAGTCCGTCACGTCCACGGGCTCGCCCACCGGGATCAGACCGTCGTCCACCGGCGTGTACCGCGAGGCGTCCAGCCGCAGCTCATGACCGCCCGCGTGCCCCGAACCGCCCAGGTTCCAGTACGAGTGGTTGGTGAGGTTCACGACCGTCGGCGCGTCCGTCACCGCCTCATAGGCGATCCGCAGCGCACCCGACTCCTGAAGCGTGTACGTCGCCGAGACCTGAAGGCGCCCCGGAAAGCCCTCCTCGCCGTGCGGGCTGACCCGGCTGAGCCGCACCCCGTGCCCGACCGGCTCCGCGTCCCACACGTACCGGTCGAAGCCGCGCTCCCCGCCGTGCAGCGAGTTGGGCCCGTTGTTCCGGGCCAGCGCGTAGGTCCGCCCGTCCAGCGGGAAGCGGCCGCCCGCGATCCGGTTGGCGTACCGGCCCACCAACGCGCCCAGATACGGGCCCGGATGGTCCACATAGCCCTCGACGGAGGAGAAACCGAGCACCACGTTCGCCGCGTGCCCCTCCCGGTCCGGCACCTCGGCCGACTGCACGATCCCGCCGTACGACAGCACCCGGACCCGTACGCCACCGCGCTCGAGCGTCCAGCGGTGCACCGGGGTCCCGTCGGAAAGTGTGCCGAAAAGTTCGCCCATGTGGGAAACCTTAGGTCACGGTCTGCGCTCCGTGACCGTCCGGTACGCGATCTCGGCGAGCCGGGCCTGGCCGTCCCGGCTCGGGTGGAACCAGTCCCACTGGCTCAACTGCCCGGTGCCGAAGCGGTAGTCGAAGACCGCGTTGCCGTCGGAGCGGCAGCGCTCGTCCTTCGCGCACACCTCCGCCAGCACCGAGTTGTACGCCTCCACCCGGTGCTGGACCTCCTGCCGCCGCACCGTCGCCGCCTCGGTCAGGTCGTCCGCGCCGCGCAGCATCGACGGGCAGATGCCCAGCTTCCACACCTCCTTGCCCAGCGGATCGGCCCGGCCCTCCGACCACAGCCGCAGCAGGTTCGGCACACTCGCCACGTACACCTGAGTCCTCGGCAGCTCCTTGCGCAGCGCCGCCATCGAGCGCTCGAAGTCCGCGCGGAAGTCGGCCACCGGGGTCATCGCCGACACCGAGGACCGGCAGGCGTCGTTCGCGCCCACCATCACCGTCACCAGCTCCGGGCGGCGCCGCACCGCCTCGGCCATCTGGCCGGGCAGGTCGGCCATCCGGGCGCCGGTCACCGCGTAGTTCCAGCCCCGCTCGGCGGCGCCCCGCCGTCCCAGCAGCCGTACCGCCAGGCTGTCCACACCGGTGTCCGCGCCCGTCGCCCACGACACCTCGGGGCAGTCCGCGAGCACCTGGCAGGCGTCGAAGCCGCGGGTGATGGAGTCGCCCACCGCCGCGATGGAGTCCGGGTGCGCGTTCCACACCGGGGAGGGGCGGGCGGAGGGCCGGGACACGCCCGTATCCGCGTCACCGCCCCGGATGGAGTCACACCCGCTCGCCAGCACGGCCGCCGTCAGCACGGCGAGGACGGCCCGCGCCCGGTGGCCTGGTTTCCGCATCCCCGCAGGTCTCCTCGCTCCTTGGCGCACCGACCGCCGGTGCGCCCACCCATCACAACGTGCGAGGGTTCCCGTCCGCCCCCGCTGGAACGGCACACCCCCGTACAAGCGTCCCCCTGGGTGAATGGCAGAGGTTTCCTGGCACCGGGACCGACGGTACGTCACACTCCTTGCATCCCCGCAAGGTAGCCTCGCCATCAATGCGGCCGACGCGTCATGGCCGCTCGACCAGCCCGCAAGATGTCCCGCTCAGCCCGGAGGTTCCGGTGACGACACGTGGAGTTCTGTACGTGCACTCCGCGCCGCGCGCGCTGTGCCCGCATGTCGAGTGGGCCATCGCCGGCGTGCTGGGTACGCGCGTCAGCCTGGACTGGATCCGGCAGCCCGCCGCCCCCGGCACCTGGCGCTCGGAGTTCTCCTGGCAGGGCGAGGCGGCCACCGCCTCCAAGCTCGCCTCCGCGCTGCGCGGCTGGCAGTTGCTCCGCTTCGAGGTCACCGCCGAGCCCTCCGCCGCCGCCGAGGGCGAGCGCTACAGCTGCACCCCCGACCTCGGCATCTTCCACGCCGTCACCGGCATCCACGGCGACATCCTCATCCCCGAGGACCGCCTGCGCGCCGCCCTCCAGCGCAGCCGCCAGGGCGAGAGCGATCTGGAGGCCGAACTCTCCAAGCTCCTCGGCAAGCCCTGGGACGACGAACTCGAGACCTTCCGGCACGCGGGCGAGGGCGCCCCGGTCCGCTGGCTCCACCAGGTCGTCTGAGCCGGCGTAACCCCCTGGACGCGAGAAAGGCCCCCACCGGTCGGTGGGGGCCTTCTCAGTGCTTCAGGTCAGACGCTGCGGAACGCCAGAACGACGTTGTGGCCGCCGAAGCCGAACGAGTCGTTCAGGGCCGCGATCCGACCCTCGGGGAGAGCCCGCGGCTCGCCCACGACGACGTCCGCGTTCACCTCCGGGTCCAGCTCGGTGACGTTGATCGTCGGCGGGGCCGTGCGGTTCACCAGCGCGAGGATGGACGCGACGGTCTCGATACCGCCCGCGCCGCCCAGCAGGTGACCCGTCATGGACTTGGTCGCGGAGATGGCCATGTGGTCGACGTCGTCGCCGAAGACCTTCCGCAGCGCCTTGACCTCTGCCACGTCGCCCTGGGGCGTCGACGTCGCGTGCGCGTTCACGTGCACGATCTCCGCCGGCTTCAGGTCGGTCGAGTCCAGCAGGTTCTGCAGCGCCTGCGCGATGCCGTTGCCCGAGGGCTCCGGCTGCGTGATGTGGTGCGCGTCGGCCGAGATGCCCTGGCCGATGGCCTCGGCGTAGACCCGGGCACCGCGCGCCTTGGCGTGCTCCTCGGACTCCAGCACGATCACACCGGCGCCCTCACCGAGCACGAAGCCGTCACGGCCCGAGTCGTAGGGGCGGGACGCGCCCTCGGGGTCGGCGTTGTTCTTGGACATCGCCATCATGTTGCCGAAGGCGACGATGGGAAGCGGGTGGATGGCGGCCTCGGTGCCACCGGCCACGACCACGTCCGCACGGCCGGTGCGGATCATCTCGATCGCGTACCCGATGGCCTCGGCGCCGGAGGCGCAGGCCGAGACGGGGGTGTGCACACCGGCACGCGCGCCCAGCTCGATACCGACGTTCGCCGCCGGGGAGTTGGGCATCAGCATCGGCACGGTGTGCGGGGAGACCCGGCGCACGCCCTTCTCCCGCAGTACGTCGTACTGGTCCAGGAGGGTCGTCACGCCACCGATGCCGGAGGCGATGACCGCGCCGAGGCGGTCGGGGTTCACGGACTGGTCCTCACCGGCCTTGGCGGTGAAACCGGCGTCCTTCCAGGCTTCCTGAGCGGCGATCAGCGCGAACTGCGCGGACCGGTCCAGCTTGCGGGCCTGCGGCCGGGGGAGGATCTCACCCGGCTCGACGGCGATCTGCGCGGCGATCTGGACAGGCAGCTCGGCCGCCCACTCCTGCTCGAGGCGGCTGACGCCGGACCGGCCGGCCAGCATGGCCTCCCAGGTGGAAGCTGCGTCGCCACCCAGCGGTGTGGTTGCGCCGATACCGGTGACGACCACGGTGCGATTGGTCGGGCTCACGGGAATTCTTTCTCCAACAGATGCGGGATTCGACGGCGCCACCGCCGGGTGGCGGGGCCTAGCAGCCTACGGCCGAGGGGTTACTCAGCCCTGGTTCTTGAGGATGTAGTCGGTGGCGTCACCGACGGTCTTCAGGTTCTTGACGTCCTCGTCGGGGATCTTCACGTCGAAGCGCTCCTCGGCGGCGACGACGACCTCGACCATGGACAGGGAGTCGACGTCGAGGTCGTCCGTGAAGGACTTGTCGAGCTGGACGTCCTCGGTGGGGATGCCGGCGATCTCGTTCACGATCTCGGCAAGGCCCGCGACGATCTCTTCCTGGGTGGCGGCCATGTCAGGCGCTCTCCTTCTTCGATGTTCAGACAATGAGGTGGCATTTTTCCCCGTGTCGGACCGGACGGCCCGGCACGGAGTGCCTAGGGGAGGGTAACGACCGTGGCGGCGTAGACCAGACCCGCCCCGAATCCGATGACGAGCGCCGTGTCGCCGCTCTTGGCCTCGCCGGTCGCCAGAAGCCGCTCCATCGCGAGCGGGATCGACGCGGCCGAGGTGTTGCCGGTGGTACGGATGTCACGGGCGACCGTGACATGCTCCGGCAGCTTCAGAGTCTTCACCATCGAGTCGATGATCCGCACATTGGCCTGGTGCGGGATGAAGACGTCCAGGTCGTCCGAGGAGATCCCGGCCGCGTCCAGCGCCTGCTGGGCGACCTTCGCCATCTCGAACACGGCCCAGCGGAACACCGCCTGGCCCTCCTGCGTGATCGCGGGGAACTTGATGTTGCCCGCGCTGTCCAGGGGGAGTTCGGAGACGTCCCCCACGTGGAAGCGGTCCCACGGGACGGTCTGCTTGATCGTGCCGGCCTTGTCGCCCTCCGAGCCCCACACCGTGGGACCGATGGCGGGCTCCTGGGACGGGCCGACCACGACCGCGCCCGCGCCGTCACCGAACAGGAAGGCCGTCGCGCGGTCCTCCAGGTCGGTCAGGTCGCTGAGCCGCTCCACGCCGATGACGAGCACGTACTCGGCGGAACCTTCCACCACCATGCCCTTGGCGAGGGTCAGGCCGTAGCCGAAGCCCGCGCAGCCCGCCGAGATGTCGAACGCGGCGGCCTTGTCGGTGCCCAGCTTGTCCGCGATCTCCGTGGCCACGGCCGGGGTCTGGCTGAAGTGCGAGACGGTGGAGACCACCACCGCGCCGATCCGGTCGGCGTCGATGCCCGCGTCGGCGATCGCCTTGCCCGCCGCCTCGATCGACATCGCGGCGACCGTCTCGTCCGGGCCCGCCCAGTGCCGGGTCTCGATCCCGGAGCGGGAGCGAATCCACTCGTCGGAGGAGTCGATCGTCTCCAGGATCACCTCGTTGGGCACCACCCGGGTCGGGCGGTAGCCGCCCACCCCGAGGATGCGCGCGTACGGGGCGCCCTTGCTGGGCTTGATCTTCGCCATTGGCATGGGCTCCTTGTCAGGCGCCCGCCGCGTCAGCGGCAGGAGTCGCGGTCTCGGCGATGAGCGCGCGCGCCGCGTCGAGATCCTCGGGGGTCTTCAGGGCGAGCGTCCGTACACCGGGCAGTGCGCGCTTGGCCAGGCCGGTCAGCGTGCCGCCGGGGCACACCTCGATCAGCGCGGTGACGCCCAGTTCCTTGAAGGTCTCCATGCACAGGTCCCAGCGGACCGGGTTGGCGACCTGGCCGACCAGCCGCTCCAGCACCTCGGTGCCGGACGCGACGGTACGGCCGTCCTTGTTGGAGACGTAGGTCAGCTTCGGGTCCGCCGGAGCCAGCTCGGCCGCGGCCTTGGCCAGCGTCTCCACGGCGGGCGCCATGTGGCGGGTGTGGAAGGCGCCGGCCACCTTCAGCGGGACGACCTTGCGGACGCCCTCCGGCTTGTCCTCCGCCAGCGCGGCCAACTGCTCCAGCGTGCCCGCCGCGACGATCTGGCCCGCGCCGTTGATGTTGGCCGGGGTCAGCCCCAGCTTCTGCAGGTGCGCGACGGAGACCTCCGGGTCGCCGCCGAGCAGCGCCGACATGCCGGTCTCGGTGATCGCGGCGGCGTCGGCCATGGCCAGACCCCGCTTGCGCACCAGGTTCAGGGCGGAGATGTCGTCCAGCACGCCCGCGAAGGCGGCGGCGGTGATCTCGCCGACGCTGTGGCCCGCGACCGCGCCCGGCGTGATGTCACCCAGTGCCGCGGCGGACAGCAGCCCGGCCGCGACCAGCAGCGGCTGCGCCACGGCGGTGTCGCGGATCGCGTCCGCGTCGCCTTGCGTTCCGTAGTGGACGAGGTCCAGTCCGATGGCGTCGGACCACGCGGCGACGCGGTCGGCGGCACCGGGGAGTTCGAGCCAGGGGGTCAGGAAGCCGGGCGTCTGGGCGCCCTGGCCGGGAGCGACGAGTACGAGCACTCTCACACTCTCTCTTGTTGACGGCCGAAGCCGCCCGTGGGGACAGGGACGAAGAACACGGAAGGCTTTTGTGGGCCCCCGACAAAAGGCTAGGGCTGGAACTCTCCATCGGTGAGCCGCCCCAGGATCAGGGCGATCCGCAACGTGAACGCGGATCGTACATCGGAGGGCGACCAGCCGGTGACGTCAGTCACACGTCGGAGCCGGTAGCGCACGGTGTTCGGGTGAACGAAGAGCATCCTCGCCGCGCCCTCCAGGCTGCTCGCCTGCTCCAGGTAGACACTCAGGGTCTCCAGCAGCGCCGACCCCGCCTCCTCCAGCGGTCTGTAGATCTCCTCCACCAACTGCTCGCGCGCACCGGGATCACCCGCGATGGCGCGCTCCGGAAGCAGGTCGTCCGCCAGTACCGGCCGGGGCGCGTCCTGCCATGCGGTACACGCCTTCAGTCCGGCCGCCGCGGCCTGCGCGGACCGGGTCGCGGCCTGGAGGTCGTGCATGACCGGCCCCGCCACCACCGGCCCGGGCGCGAACGGCCCGATCAGCGACTTGGCCACGTTCAGCGGCTGCACCGAGCTGCCGCCGGCGATCACCACCAGACGGTCCCCGAGCACGCCGGTGAGCACCTGGAGCTTGGCGTGCCGGGCGGCCCGCCGGATCGCCTCCACGGTCAGCTCGCTGTCCCCGTCCGGGGCGGTGCCGAGCACCACGCAGACGTGCTCCGGCGAGTTCCAGCCCAGCGCGGCCGCCCGGCTCACCGCGCCCTCGTCCGCCTCGCCGCTGAGCACCGCGTTCACCACCAGCGACTCCAGCCGGGCATCCCAGGCACCGCGTGCCTCGGCGGCCTGCGCGTAGACCTGGGCGGTGGCGAAGGCGATCTCCCGCGCGTAGACCAGCAGCGCCTCGCGGAGCACGCGCTCGTCGCCGGGCGCGGCCACCTCGTCGATGGCGCTCTCCATGACCTCGATGGTGGTGCGCACCATCTCCACGGTCTGGCGCAGCGTGATCGCGCGGGTCAGCTCACGGGGCGCGGTGCCGAAGACGTCGGTCGAGATGGCCTGGGGCGCCTCGGGGTGCCGGAACCACTCGGTGAAGGCGGCGATGCCGGCCTGCGCCACGAGCCCGATCCAGGACCGGTTCTCCGGGGGCATGGCCCGGTACCACGGCAGGGTGTCGTCCATCCGCGAGATGGCCTGCGCGGCGAGACTGCCGGAGGACTTCTCCAGCCGCCGCAGGGTCGCGGTGTGCGGGTGGACGGCGTGTACCGCGGGGTCGCTGTGGTGGGATTCGGGTTCGGGCACGTGGACAAGACTGCCTTATCGGGACGCGCGCATGTGCCGCCGGGTCCGTCTCGCCCTTCCGCAGCGGCCGGTACATGCCTGCGGCACGGGCGCCGCGCGCACTACCGTGGGGGCGTGATGGAGGTACGGCGCGCCGCTGAGCGTTACCACGGAGGAGACCCGGAGGCGGGCATCGACTCCCGGCACGCCCTGTCCTTCGGGCCGCACTACGACCCCGCGAACCTGCGCTTCGGTGCGGTGATCGCCTGCAACGAGGAACGGCTCGCGCCGGGTGCCGGATTCGACGAGCACCCGCACAGCCACACCGAGATCGTCACCTGGGTCGTCGAGGGGGAGCTGACCCATCGCGACTCGGCCGGCCACGAGAGCGTGGTCCGCCCCGGTGACGTACAGCACCTCAGCGCGGCCGCGGGCGTCCGGCACGTCGAGCGCAACGACGGCACGGTCCCGCTGACCTTCGTCCAAATGTGGCTGGCCCCGCTGAAGCCCGGCGGGGAGCCGTCGTACGAGGTCGTGCCGGGCATCGCCGACTCCACCCCGTACGCGCTGCCCGGGGCGGGCGCGATGCTGCACGTGCGGCGGCTGGCGGCGGGGGAGCGGACGGCGGTGCCGGACGCCGCGCACCTCTACGTCCACGTGGTGCGCGGCGAGGCCGGCCTCGCCGGGGAGACGCTGGGCCCCGGCGACTCGGCCCGGATCACCGGCGCCGAGGGGCTCGCGGCGGTGGGGGTGACGGCGGCGGAGCTGCTGGTGTGGGAGATGGGCCCCTAGCCGCGGACTTCCGCCAGCACCGCGTCCGTGAACACCGGCCACGCCTCGATGGCCCAGGGGCCGAAGGCGCGGTCGGTGAGGGCGACGGCGGCCATCTGGGCGTCCGGGTCGGTCCACAGGAAGGTGCCGGACTGGCCGAAGTGGCCGAAGGTGCGCGGGGAGGACGAACTCCCGGTCCAGTGCGGGGACTTGGTGCCCCGGATCTCGAAGCCGAGACCCCAGTCGTTGGGGTTCTGGTGCCCGTATCCCGGTAGTACGCCCTTGGTACCCGGGTACTGCACGGTCATCGCCTCCGCGACCGTCCGGGGGTCCAGCAGGCGCGGTGCCTGGAGTTCGGCCGCGAAGCGCAGCAGGTCCGCGACCGTGGAGACCCCGTCCTTGGCGGGCGAGCCCTCCAGCGAGGTCGACGTCATGCCCAGCGGCTCCAGCACCGCCTGGCGTAGATACTCGGCGAAGGGGATGTCGGTGGCCTTGGCGATGTGGTCGCCGAGCTGCTCGAACCCGGCGTTGGAGTACAGCCGCCGCTCACCGGGCGCCGACATCGTGCGGTGCTCGTCGAAGGCCAGCCCGGAGGTGTGCGCCAGCAGATGGCGGACCGTGGCACCGGGCGGCCCGGCGGGCTCGTCCAGCTCGACGGCGCCCTCCTCGTACGCGACCAGCGCCGCGTAGGCGGCCAGCGGCTTGGTCACCGAGGCCAGCGGGAAGCGGTGGCCGGCCGGGCCGTGGGTGCCCAGTACGGTCCCGTCGGCTCGTACGACCCCCGCGGCGGCGGTGGGGACGGGCCAGTTCTCGATCAGCGCCAGGCTCTGCAACGACATACCGGCGACCCTATGCGGCTCACAGCCGCAGCTCCATCAAGGGGTCCGGCTTGGGCTTGAACCCCAGCGCCTCGTAGAGCGGGCGGGCGTCGGCGGAGGCGGTGAGCTGGATCTGCCGGGCGCCCCGCGCGCGGAACCAGGCCAGCAGCTCGTCCATGCACGCTCGGGCGTACCCCCGGCGCCGGGCACCGGGATCGGTGGCGACGCTGAAGACGAAGCCGATCGTGCCCTGCGGGTTGGTCTCGCGCCCGATCCGGTACTCGACCGTCCCCACCGCGAGCGCGGCCAGGGCCCCCGGCCGCTCCGGGTGGTCCACCACGAAGGCGGCGAAGCTGCCCGCAGGGTCGGCCAGCCGGGCGCGCAAGGTCGGCAGGGACTCCTCGTGCCAGGTCCCCGCGTCACCGCCCCCGGAGACGGAGTCGATCATCACCTGGCGCAGGCGCAGCACTTCCGGCGCGTCCTCGGGCAGGGCCCGGCGTACGAGGTTCATGCGCGGCACGCTAGCGTCCGGGCCCGGCTCCCGTCGCCGCCATTTCCGTCCGGGCCATTTCTGCCGGATACCGCTTGCTTGGAGTGCGCTCGAAGGTCATAGCGTTGAGGGCATGACGGTGATGCAGACCACGCAAGGGGTGACGGCCGGCCAGGACCTCTGCTCCGGCCCCCCGCCGCGCCATCCCCGGCCCGACGGCCAGGACCGGTACACGATCAGTGAGGTCGTCGCCTTCACCGGGCTGACCGCGCACACCCTGCGCTGGTACGAGCGGATCGGCCTGATGCCGCACGTCGACCGCTCGCACACAGGCCAGCGCCGCTACACCAACCGCGACCTGGACTGGCTGGTCTTCGTCACCAAGCTGCGGCTCACCGGCATGCCGGTCGCCGACATGGTCCGGTACGCCGAGCTGGTGCGGCAGGGCGAGAGCACCTACGACGAGCGGCGCGAGCTGCTGGAGTCGACCCGCCGGGACGTGCTCGCCCGGATCGACGAGCTGCGCGACACGCTCGCCGTGCTCGACCTGAAGATCGGTTTTTACGCCACGGAGGGGACCACCCGATGACCGACCGCATGATGCCGTCCGTACGCCTGGGCGAGACCGGCCCGGAGACCGGCGTGCAGGGCCTCGGCTGCATGGGCATGAGCTTCGGCTACGGCCCGGCCGACGCCGAGCAGTCGCGGGCCGCGCTGGAGCGCGCCTTCGACCTGGGCGTGACGCTGTACGACACGGCGGACGCCTACGGCGCCGGGGACAACGAGCGGTTCCTCGCCCCCTTCTTCAAGGCCCACCGCGACGAGGTGGTCGTCGCCACCAAGTTCGCCCTGTCCATCCCGCCGGACGACCCGAGCAGGCGGATCATCCGCAACGACGCCCCCTACATCCGCCAGGCCGTCGAGGACAGCCTCAAGCGGCTCGACGTCGACGTGATCGACCTCTATTACATGCACCGTCGCGATGTGAACGTCCCCCTGGAGGAGACCGTCGGCGTCATGGCCGACCTGGTGCGCGAGGGCAAGGTCAAGCACCTGGGGCTGAGCGAGGTGACCGCGGGGGAACTGCGCACCGCGCACGCCGTGCACCCCATCGCCGCCGTGCAGTCCGAGTGGTCCCTGTTCAGCCGGGACATCGAGGCGCAGGTGGTCCCGGCCGCCCGCGAGCTGGGCGTCGGCCTGGTCCCTTACTCTCCGCTGGGCCGGGGCTTCCTCACCGGCGCCTTCACGGACGCGGCCAAGGAGCTGACCGACGACGACTTCCGCCGCTCCCAGCCCCGCTTCACCGGTGACAACGCGACCGCCAACGCGGCCCTGCTGGAGCCGGTGCGCCAGGTGGCCCAGGCGCGCGGGGCGACCCTCGGCCAGGTCGCGCTGGCCTGGGTGCACCAGCGGGCGGCGGTGCACGGCCTCGCGGTCGTCCCGATCCCGGGCACCCGCAAGGCGGACCGGGTCACCGAGAACGCCGGTGCCGCGCACCTCGTCCTCACCGAGGAGGAGCTGGCCCTGCTGGAGCCGATCGCCGCGCGGGTCGCGGGGGACCGGTACGCCGACATGACGTTCACCTCGGCGGGCCGGGAGCATTAGGGGGTGTCTTGTCGATCAAGCCGGGCTCGCGGCGTCCGGCACCCCTGACGGCTACAGCTCCGCCAGCAGCTCGGCCTTCTTCGCGGAGAACTCCTCGTCGGTCACCAGACCGGCCTGGTGCAGCTCGCCCAGGTGGCGGATGCGCTCCGCGATGTCGGCCGGGTCCCGCCGGGGCGCGGCCGGGATCGCGGGCACGGCGCCCCGGGTCCGTACCGCCGCGAGGACGGCCGCCGCGAAGGGCAGCGACTCGTGCACCGGCCCGTAGCCGAGCCCGAAGACCACGGCCTGCGCGTCCTGGTCCGGCGGCACCGGATCGGCGGCGCCCGCCGGGTCGTTCGGCAGCAGCCGGAGGTACCCCTCGAACGCCTCCGGTGAGCGCCACTCCACCCCGCCGAGGTCCGCGACCGCGAACCTCTGGTCGCCCGCCTTCCACTTCGCCGACGACGCACCCGTCCACGACCAGCGGAAACGCACCGAGGTCCCGTCGAAGGACGCCTTCCCGTCGTACGCCTTGAAGCGGAGCGGCGCCTCGGGGGCGCCGATCAGATACCGGTCGGCGGGACCGGACTCGGTCAGCGTGGCCTTCAGCTCGTCGGCGTAGTACTCGGCCAGCGTCTCCCGCTCGGCCGGCAGGACCAGCCGGTACGGGTCCAGGCCCTCGGGAAGCTGGCCGGCCGCCGCCTCCAGCAGCGGGTCGGCTCCGGCGCGCGGCTGGAGGCGCAGCACGACGGTGCCCCGCCTGCCCTCGGCCAGGCTCACGCCCTCCAGCGCGGCGAGCGGCACCCGCCGTTCACCGAGCGCCTGGAAGAGTTTCGGTGTGCGTATCCCCCGTTCGTAGCGGATGAGCACGGAGTCTGAGTCGAACTCCCAGACGGCATGAAAACCCGCCAGTACGTCACCCATGCGGCTCATCGTATGCGGCACTTGTCCCTCCGTCGCCACCCGCGCGGACCGCACTTCCTGCTGTTTCTACGCGCGTCCGGCGGCGGGCGCGTCCGGCACGTCGGCCCGGCACGCCTCGTCCGCGCGGGCGCACGTCACCGACCCGTACGCCCCCACGCCGACCTCGGCGAGGTTGCGCAGGCTGTCCGTGCCCGGCTGGAAATAACCGGCGTGGCCCTGCGCGTCGCGCGAGGACAGCACCCGCGCGCCGAACGCGCGGGACACCGGGTCGGCGCCGTGCCCGAGGCCGCCGACCTCCAGGTACGGCACGTCCTGCACCCAGTCGGTGGCGTCCCGCATCGCCCACACCCGGGCGGTGCGGTTCAGGTGGGCGGCGCTGGCGGCCCGCATGCCGGGGCTCGCGGCCACCGCGATGTCGCTGACCCGGCGGGGCATGCCGGGCGCGGCGACCCCGCAGACCACCGAGCCGTAGCTGTGGCAGAACATCGACACCTCGGCCCGGCCGGGCAGCCCGCGCAACAGCGCGTTCAGCCGGACGGCACCGTCCACCGCGCGCATCGCGGTCGCCGCGTCCACCCCGAGCCCGGCGGGCGCGGTGTAGTCGGCCCAGGCGATCACGGCGGTACGGGTCGCGGGCGCGGCCTGCCGCTCGGCGGAGTACAGCGACTTGGCCATGCCGACCGGGGCGCTGTACGGGCGGTAGGACTTCTCGAAGGTCAGCAGGTCGGTGTCCACACCGGGCACCACCACGGAGATCCGCTCGGCCCGGCGCAGGTCGCCGAACACCTCGGCGATCCGGCCCGAACCCTCGGGGTCGAAGGCGAGGATGTGCCGCTCGGGCCGCATCAGCGCCTCGTACCGGTGCATCCGGCGGGCCGCGTCCTGCTGGCCGGCGGTACTGAGCCGGTTGTCGTGCACGCGGCGCGACTCCACGTCCCGCTCCCGCTCCAGCGCCACCCGGTTGGCCTCGTAGCGCAGCGACACGGGGGCGCCGTTCATGTTGCCCACCGCCAGCGGGTAGCGCGTCGCCAGGTCGTGGCGGTCGTGAGCGGTGAGCGAGCCGAAGAACCGGGCCAGCCCGGCCGGGGCGGTGTTCGCCGGGTCCGGCAGGGGCTTGCCGTGCACGCTGTCGCGCACCCACGCGGCCAGGGAGGACCGCAGCGCGGTCGACTCACGGTGGGTGTGCAGCGCCGTCCAGCCGGTGGTCGCGAGCATCACGAACACGACGGCCAGGGCGAGCAGGGCGCGCCATACGCTGAGCTGGGGGGAAATGCCGAAGGAAGTCACTGGGAGGACACACTAGGAGAACGGAAGGGTCTCGGGTCAATCGAGTGGCGGGGATCACGTTTCGTGTGCCGGGAACCGGGACACGGACGATCTTTCTAAACGATCTCGTCCGTTCCGCCAACGATTTCAGGCCGCGCGCCAGTTCCCCGTCAGCGCCGGGCCCACCTGATCGAGGTACGCCGCCGTGAGCCCCCGGATGGCGGCCAGACTGAAGTCGTCCCCGGTGCTCCACTGCCGCTCGGTGACCCGTATAACCCCGGCGAACACCGCCACCGCGAGCCGCGGCCGGGGGTCGGCGTCCACGTCGACACCCTCGCGCTCCGCGAGCAGCCCGGCGATGGTCTGCTCGGTCGCCGCCGACCGGCGCAGATGGGCGGCGAGCAGCGCGGGCGTGGACTCGATCATGCGGTACATCCGCAGGTACAGCTCGACCGGGACGACCGACTCGACGGTCTCCCGGATGTCGTCCCAGCCCTCCAGTACGGCCTGCCGCAGCGCCTCCATCGGCGGCTCGTGCGGCGGCCGGGCGCGGACGGCGGCGACGAAGTGGGCCTCCGTCATCTCCTGCACGGCGAAGGCCGCGTCCTCCTTGCCCGCGAAGTACCGGAAGAAGGTGCGCTGCGAGACGTCGACGGCCTCGGCGATCTCGTCGACGGTCGTCCGCTCGTACCCCTGGGTGGTGAACAGTTCGAGGGCGGCGCGCACCAGCGCCTCGCGGGTACGCCGCTTCTTGCGCTCGCGCAGCGTCTCCATGGCCTCTCCCTGTACGTCCTTCCAGATCAGCCTATGCGGTCGAGTGAACGACGGTCATATGTCAGCCGCTGACTTGTGAATGCGTTTGTCAAGTGTCAGCGACTGTCACTAGCCTCATTACATGACTAGTCAGACCACCATCGACAAGACGGGACCGGAGGACGGGTCACCCACCGATGCGTCGCCGCGGCCCTCGTCCGGGCTGCGCGGGCACCCCTGGTTCACCCTGATCACCGTCGCCGTGGGCGTCATGATGGTGGCCCTGGACGGCACCATCGTGGCCATCGCCAACCCGGCCATCGCCAAGGACCTGCACGCGAGCTTCTCCGACGTGCAGTGGATCACCAACGCCTACTTCCTCGCCCTCGCGGTCGCCCTGATCACCGCGGGCAAGCTCGGTGACCGCTTCGGGCACCGGCAGACCTTCCTCATCGGCGTGACCGGCTTCGCGCTGGCCTCCGGCGCCATCGGCCTGTCCGACAGCATCCCGATGGTCGTCACCTTCCGGGTCCTCCAGGGCCTGTTCGGCGCGCTGCTGATGCCGGCCGCGCTCGGCCTGCTGCGGGCCACCTTCCCGGCCGAGAAGCTCAACATGGCGATCGGCATCTGGGGCATGGTCATCGGCGCCTCCACCGCCGGCGGCCCGATCCTCGGCGGTGTGCTGGTCCAGCACGTCAACTGGCAGTCGGTGTTCTTCATCAACGTGCCCGTCGGCCTGCTCGCCCTGCTGCTCGGCACGCTGATCCTGCTCGACCACCGCGCGGAGAACGCCCCGCGCTCCTTCGACCTGCCCGGCATCGCCCTGCTGTCCGGCGCCATGTTCTGCCTGGTCTGGGCGCTGATCAAGGCCCCGACGTGGGGTTGGGGCGACGGCCGGACCTGGGGCTTCATCGGCGCCTCGGCGCTGCTCTTCGTGGTCTTCGCCTGGTGGGAGACGCGGGTCGCGGAACCGCTCATCCCGCTCACCCTGTTCCGCTCGGTCCCGCTGTCGGCGGGCGTGGTGCTGATGGTGATGATGGCCATCGCCTTCATGGGCGGCCTGTTCTTCGTGACCTTCTACCTCCAGAACGTGCACGGCCTCAGCCCGGTCGACGCCGGTCTGCACCTGCTCCCGCTCACCGGCATGATGATCGTCGGCTCTCCCCTGGCGGGCTTCGCCATCACCAAGCTGGGCCCGCGCATCCCGCTCGCGGGCGGCATGACGCTCACCGCGGTCGCCATGTACGGCATGTCCACCCTGAAGGCGGACACCGGCAGCGCGACCATGTCGATCTGGTTCGCCCTGCTCGGCCTCGGCCTCGCCCCGGTCATGGTGGGCGCCACCGAGGTCATCGTCGGCAACGCCCCGATGGCCCTCTCCGGTGTGGCGGGCGGTCTCCAGCAGGCGGCCATGCAGATCGGCGGCAGCCTCGGCACCGCCGTACTGGGCGCCGTCATGGCCTCCAAGGTCGACAACGACCTGCCGGGCAACTGGACCGGCGCGGGCCTGCCCCCGCTGACCCCCACTCAGCTCGACCAGGCGTCCCAGGCCGTCCAGGTCGGCGTGGCCCCGGTGACGAAGCAGATGCCCCCGGCGATCATCGCGAAGGTCACCGACGTCGCCCACGACACCTTCATCTCCGGCATGAGCCTCGCCTCACTGGTCGCGGCGGGCGTCGCGGCGGTCGCGATCCTGGTAGCCCTCCTGACCCGCCGAGGCGTGAACGCGGAGGCGGGCGCAGGAGTGGGCCACATCTGAGGTCAGGACACTGGTGGCGTTTTGAAGGGGCGCGGGGAACCGCGCGACCAGCCACAACGGACCGGCAGCCGCGCGATCACCGAAAGCAGGAACGGTGATCGCGCGGCCACGCCCCAAGCCGCGCGGCGCTACGCGTCGCCGCCGGCAGCTCCAGGCGCCGCAGCCTTCACGTCCAGCAACCGGTACCGATCGATCGCCTGCTTCAGCACAGACCGATCGATCTTCCCCTCCTTGGACAGCTCCGTCAGCACAGCCACCACGATCGACTGCGCGTCGATGTGGAAGAACCGCCGAGCCGCGCCGCGAGTATCCGCGAACCCGAACCCGTCCGCGCCAAGCGACTGGTAGGGACCGGGCACCCACCGCGCGATCTGATCCGGCACCGACCGCATCCAGTCGGACACCGCCACGAACGGCCCTTCCGCCCCGCCGAGCTTCCGGGTCACGAACGGCACCCGCTGCTCCTCCTCGGGATGCAGCATGTTGTGCTCCTCGCAGGCCACCGCCTCCCGGCGCAGCTCGCTCCAGGAGGTCGCCGACCACACGTCCGCCCGGACGTTCCACTCGTCGGCGAGGATCTGCTGCGCCTCCAGCGCCCACGGCACCGCGACGCCGGACGCCATGATCTGCGCCGGGATCGAGCCGTCGGTGCCCTCCTTCAGCCGGTGGACGCCCTTGAGGATGCCCTCCACATCCACGTCGGCCGGCTCGGCCGGGTGCCGGATCGGCTCGTTGTAGACGGTGAGGTAGTAGAAGACGTCCTCGCCGTGCGGGTGCTGCTCGTCCCCGCCGTACATCCGGCGCAGCCCGTCCTCCACGATGTGCGCGATCTCGTACCCGTACGCCGGGTCGTAGGCCACGCAGGCCGGGTTGGTGGAGGCGAGGAGCTGGGAGTGGCCGTCCGCGTGCTGGAGGCCCTCACCGGTCAGGGTCGTACGGCCGGCGGTCGCGCCCAGGACGAAACCGCGCGAGAGCTGGTCGGCCATCTGCCAGAACTGGTCGCCGGTGCGCTGGAAACCGAACATCGAGTAGAAGACGTACACCGGGATCAGCGGCTCGCCGTGGGTGGCGTAGGCCGAGCCGGCCGCGATCAGGGAGGCCGTACAGCCCGCCTCGGAGATGCCGTCGTGCAGCATCTGGCCGGTGGGGGACTCCTTGTAGGCGAGCAGCAGCTCCCGGTCCACCGACTCGTACTGCTGGCCGAGCGGGTTGTAGATCTTCGCGCTCGGGAAGAACGAGTCCATGCCGAACGTCCGGTACTCGTCCGGCGCGATCAGCACGAACCGCTTGCCGATCTCCTTGTCCCGCATGAGGTCCTTCAGCAGCCGCACGAACGCCATGGTGGTGGCGATGGACTGCTGGCCCGACCCCTTCTTCACACTCGCGTACGCCTTCTCGTCGGGCAGTGCGAGCGGCTTGGAGCGCACGACGCGCGTGGGCACGTAGCCCCCGAGCGACTTGCGCCGGTCGTGCATGTACTGCATCTCCTCCGAGTCGCGGCCCGGGTGGTAGTACGGCGGGGCGCCGGACTCCAGCTCGCGGTCGCTGATCGGCAGGTGCAGCCGGTCGCGGAAGCCCTTGAGGTCGTCGACCGTCAGCTTCTTCATCTGGTGGGTGGCGTTGCGGCCCTCGAAGTTGGGGCCCAGCGTCCAGCCCTTGACCGTCTTGGCCAGGATCACGGTCGGCTGGCCCTTGTGCTCCTTGGCCGCCTTGAACGCTGCGTAGATCTTGCGGTGGTCGTGGCCGCCGCGGCCCAGGTGCAGGATCTGGTCGTCGGTCATGTTCTCGACCATGGCGCGCAGCCGGTGGTCGTCACCGAAGAAGTGGTCCCGGATGTAGCCGCCGGACTCGGTGGCGTACGTCTGGAACTGGCCGTCCGGGGTGGTGTTCATCCGGTTGACCAGCACGCCGTCCCGGTCCTGGGCCAGCAGCGGGTCCCAGCTCCGGTCCCACACCAGTTTGATCACGTTCCAGCCGGCGCCCCGGAACTGGGACTCCAGCTCCTGGATGATCTTGCCGTTGCCGCGCACCGGGCCGTCGAGGCGCTGGAGGTTGCAGTTGACCACGAAGGTCAGGTTGTCCAGCCCCTCGCGGGCGGCGATGGACAACTGGCCCAGCGACTCCGGCTCGTCCATCTCGCCGTCGCCGAGGAACGCCCACACGTGCGAGTCGGAGGTGTCGGCGATGCCGCGCGCCTCCATGTACCGGTTCATCCGGGCCTGGTAGATCGCGCCGAGCGGGCCGAGGCCCATCGAGACGGTCGGGAACTCCCAGAAGTCCGGCATCGAGCGCGGGTGGGGGTAGCTGGACAGCCCGTCCGGGAACTTGGAGTGCTCCTGGCGGAACCCGTCGAGCTGGTTCTCCGAGAGCCGGTCCAGCAGGTACGCGCGGGCGTAGATGCCCGGTGAGGCGTGGCCCTGGAAGAAGACCTGGTCGCCGCCGTCACCGCCGTCCTTGCCCCGGAAGAAGTGGTTGAAGCCCACGTCGTACAGAGAGGCGGAGGAGGCGAAGGTGGCGATGTGGCCACCCACGCCGATGCCGGGGCGCTGGGCCCGCGAGACCATCACGGCCGCGTTCCAGCGGGTCGCGTTGAGGATGCGGCGCTCGATCTCCTCGTTGCCGGGGAAGAACGGCTCGCTCTTGGTGGGGATCGTGTTGACGTAGTCCGTGCTGCGCATCTCGGGCACGGCCACGCGCTTCTCGCGGGCCCGTTCGATCAGCCGCAGCATGAGATACCTGGCCCGCTCCCGGCCACGCTCGTCCACGGCGGCGTCGAGGGAGTCGAGCCACTCCTGTGTTTCCTCGGGATCGAAGTCAGGAACCTGACTCGGAAGGCCGCCAATGATGATCGGATTGCGATCGGAACCGGAAGCCACGCTGTTCCTTACCTGTCGGAGGGACCTGCCTACACCGTTCCCCATCGTGTACCTGGGGAACGTGGTACGTCATCCACTGGTTCTCTTCGTTCCCCCGCGCCCCGACTCGCCACCCCGTCGGCCACCCGGATCGTCACCCGGTCAAAACGCAACGATACGCCCGGGGTGTGACGGGCATGGCAAAGTTGTTCGATGGGCGTATCGACGGATGATTCCGAAGTGCGCATAAGGGGCACATCGGTGTGATGTGGTTCTCGGGGAAACGGGATACGGTGCCAGGAGTGACGGCGAAGCGGCCCGGAACGTCACCGTTTCGGCGGTCAGGAGGGCCGGGTACTTGCGCGATCCGTCCCGCCCGTGTGGACTACGGCCAATGCTTCGCGCACGCGCGTGGCTCAGTTATTCACCAAGACATGATCAGGAGGCAACCCGTGAGCGCGACCGCGGACCACGCGGAGGAGCGGACGAACCCTGCCGCCAGGCTGGGGTTCCAGCCCGGACAGGTGGTCCAGGAGATCGGCTACGACGAGGACGTCGATCAGGAGCTCCGCGAGGCCATCGAGGAAGCCGTCGAAGGCGACCTGATGGACGAGGAATACGACGACGTGGCCGACGCCGTTGTGCTGTGGTTCCGTGATGACGACGGAGACCTCACCGATGTACTCGTGGATGCCACCACGTACATCGAAGAGGGCGGCGCCATCCTGCTTCTGACGCCGAAGACCGGCCGTACGGGGTACGTGGAGCCGAGCGACATCTCGGAGGCCGCAACCACCGCAGGGCTGACCGCTTCGAAGAGCGTCAGCGTCGGCAAGGACTGGAGCGGCTCGCGTCTGGCGACGCCGAAGGCCGCCAAGTCCGGCAAGCGTTAGAAAGAACGCGTCATCGCCGCGCCGTGCGGGCCGGGACTCCCCGGTCCGCCCGGCGGTCCCGGCGTGATCGCTGCGTAGGGTGGGACCGGGCGAGTGACCCGCGCTCACCCGTACGGCTCAGCGAAGGGATGCAGGACGATGGCGCTCCAGGTCGGCGACGAGGCCCCCGACTTCGAACTGAAGGACAACCACGGCCGCACCGTTCGGCTCTCCGACTTCCGGGGCGAGAAGAACGTGGTGCTCCTCTTCTACCCCTTCGCCTTCACCGGCGTCTGCACCGGTGAACTCTGCGAACTGCGTGACAACCTTCCGCAGTTCACCGACCGCGACACCCAGTTGCTCGCCGTCTCCAACGACTCCATGCACACCCTGCGCGTCTTCGGCGAGCAGGAAGGCCTGGAATACCCGCTGCTCAGCGACTTCTGGCCGCACGGCAACGTCAGCCGCGCCTACGGCGTCTTCGACGAGGACAAGGGGTGCGCGGTGCGCGGCACCTTCATCCTGGACAAGACGGGCACCGTGCGCTGGACCGTCGTCAACGGCCTGCCCGACGCCCGTGACCTGACCGACTACGTGAAGGCGCTCGACACCCTGTGAACGGCCCCGCGCTCCGCGGGAACCCGTCACTAGGATCGGCACGTTGATCCCATATCCGATGCACTACGGGGCTGTCGGCCCCTGGACACCACATGGAGGACCCGTGGGAGTCAGCCTCAGCAAGGGTGGCAACGTCTCGCTGACCAAGGAGGCTCCCGGCCTGACCGCCGTCATCGTCGGTCTGGGCTGGGACGTGCGCACCACGACCGGCACCGACTTCGACCTCGATGCCAGCGCACTGCTGCTGAACAACGCCGGCAAGGTCGGCAGCGACCAGAACTTCGTCTTCTTCAACAACCTCAAGAGCCCCGACGGCTCGGTCGAGCACACCGGCGACAACCTCACCGGTGAGGGCGAGGGCGACGACGAGCAGATCAAGGTCGACCTCGCCGCCGTCCCGGCCGACGTGGAGAAGATCGTCTTCCCGGTCTCGATCTACGAGGCCGAGAACCGCCAGCAGTCCTTCGGCCAGGTCCGCAACGCGTTCATCCGCGTGGTCAACCAGGCGGGCGGCCAGGAACTCGCCCGCTACGACCTCAGCGAGGACGCCTCCACCGAGACGGCCATGGTGTTCGGCGAGCTGTACCGCAACGGCCCGGAGTGGAAGTTCCGCGCCATCGGCCAGGGGTACGCCTCGGGTCTGCGCGGCATCGCCCAGGACTTCGGCGTCAACGTCTGACACCGTACGGCTCGCACCTCTCCGGCGCCGTTCCGCGTTTGCGGGCGGCGCCGGTGGCGCAGGAGAACCAAGAACACCACAGGGGAGGATCAGCATGGGTGTCACGCTCGCCAAGGGAGGCAATGTCTCCCTCTCCAAGGCCGCGCCGAATCTCACGAGCGTCATGATCGGGCTGGGCTGGGACGCCCGCTCCACCACGGGCGCCCCGTTCGACCTGGACGCCAGCGCCCTGCTGTGCGGTGCCGGGAACCGGGTGCTGGGGGACGAGTACTTCGTGTTCTACAACCAGCTCACCAGCCCCGAGGGCTCGGTGGAGCACACCGGCGACAATCTCACCGGTGAGGGCGAGGGCGACGACGAATCGATTCTGGTGGACCTTTCCCAGGTGCCGCCGCAGTGCGAGAAGATCATTTTCCCGGTCTCGATCCATATGGCGGACGAGCGCAACCAGTCCTTCGGCCAGGTCGCCAACGCTTTCATCCGGGTGGTCAACCGGTCCGACGACCAGGAACTCGCCCGCTACGACCTCAGCGAGGACGCCTCCACCGAAACGGCCATGATCTTCGGCGAGCTCTACCGGTATCAGGGCGAATGGAAGTTCCGTGCGGTCGGACAGGGGTACGCGTCCGGACTTCGGGGCATCGCTCTAGACTTCGGAGTCAACGTTTCGTAAAGCCGGGTACGGCGGCGGGGGAAACCTCCCCCAGACAGCGTCTGGGAGGGGCCCCCAGAAGATGATGGGGTAGCCAGTGCTTCTGAAAACCTTCGGCTGGTCTTTCGCGATCACCGCGATCGGCCTGGTCGCGGCGGTCTTCTACGGGGGGTGGAAGGCCTTCGGCATCGTGGCGATCCTTTCCGTCCTCGAGATCTCGCTGTCCTTCGACAACGCGGTGGTCAACGCCGGAATCCTGAAGAAGATGAGTGCCTTCTGGCAGAAGATCTTCCTCACGGTCGGCGTGCTCATCGCGGTCTTCGGCATGCGACTGGTCTTCCCCGTCGTCATCGTCGCCATCAGCGCCAAGATGGGCCCGATCGAGGCCGTCAATCTCGCGCTGAACAACAAGGACCGCTATCAGGAACTCGTCACCGACGCCCACCCGGCGATCGCGGCGTTCGGTGGCATGTTCCTGCTGATGATCTTCCTCGACTTCATCTTCGAGGACCGGGACATCCAGTGGCTGCGCTGGATCGAGCGGCCGCTGGCCAAGCTCGGCAAGGTCGACATGCTGTCGGTCTGCATCGCCATGATCGTCCTGCTGATCACCTCCTTCACCTTCGCCACCCACGCCCACCAGCACGGCGGCGCCCATGTCGACAAGGCCCAGACGGTCCTGATCGCGGGCATCGCGGGTCTGATCACGTACATGGTCGTCGGCGGTCTCTCCGGCTACTTCGAGGACAAGCTGGAGGCCGAGGAGGAAGCCGAGCACGAGGCCGAGGAGGAGGCCGCCCGCTCCGGCAAGCCACGCTCGGCGGTGAAGCTGGCCGGCCAGGCCGCGTTCTTCATGTTCCTGTACCTGGAAGTCCTGGACGCGTCCTTCTCCTTCGACGGTGTGATCGGCGCCTTCGCCATCACCAACGACATCGTCCTGATGGCGCTGGGCCTCGGCATCGGCGCGATGTACGTCCGTTCGCTGACGGTCTACCTGGTCCGCCAGGGCACCCTCGACGACTACGTCTACCTGGAGCACGGCGCCCACTACGCGATCGGCGCCCTGGCCGTGATCCTCATGGTCACCATCCAGTACGAGATCAACGAGGTCATCACCGGCCTGGTCGGCGTCGTCCTGATCGCCTGGTCCTTCTGGTCCTCGGTCCGCCGCAACCGCGCGATCGCGGCCGCAGGCGGCGATGCCGGGTCGAGTGAGAAGACGGAGATCTCCTCCGGGGTCTGACGACCTCGGTCGGTGGGGGTCCGGTGCCCTGATCCCGCCCCTAGGGGCAAGATCGGGGACGCGGCGGGGTGTGGCACCCCGCCGGGCGAGGAACGCTTCGAACGGGGCGGCCGACTCGGGTCGGCCGCCCCGACGGCTTTTCACGGACCAGCACCACAGCACGGAACCAGGGGGGCGGGAATGGGATTTCTCGACGGACTGCTGGGCGGCCGCACCGCCGACTTCGACTCGGGCAGCTCCGGGTCCAACGCGATCGAACTGACCAAGCGGCACCAGCAGGTGTCCCTCACCAAGCAGGGCGCGGCCACCGGAAACCTCCGGGTCAACCTGACCTGGCGGATGCGCACCTCCGACTTCGGCGGCCCCCAGCGCGGCAGCCTCTTCCGGCACCCCTTCAAGGCACTGAAACCACCGGAAGTGATGGGCCACGGCCAGAGCATGGTCAACGTCGACCTGGACCTCGGCTGCCTCTACGAACTCGCCGACGGCACCAAGGGCGTCGTCCAGCCCCTCGGCGGCTACCTGGGCGACGTCAACGCCCCGCCGTACGTCAAGCTCAGCGGCGACGACCGGTTCGGCTCCGCCTCGGGCGAGACGATGTACGTCAACCTGGACCACCGGGACGCCATCAAACGCCTGCTGGTCTTCGTGTACATCTACGACCAGACCCCGGCCTTCGACCGCACCCACGCCGTGGTCACGCTCTACCCGAGCAACGGCCCGCGCATCGAGATCGGCCTCGACGAACGCCACCCGCAGGCCCGCTCGTGCGCGGTGGTCCTGCTGGAGAACGTGAAGGGCGAGCTGATGGTCCGCCGCGAGGTGAAGTTCGTCTACGGCTTCCAGGGCGAGCTGGACCGGCTGTACGGCTGGGGGCTGACCTGGGGGCGGGGCTACAAGTCCAAGGCGGACCGGTGAGCGGGCGCTAGCGCCCGAGGAACTGCGGCCCCTGCGGCGGCAGCCGGAAGTCCGGGTCCAGCGGGGCCGCGGCGGGCGCCGGCTGGGGCTGGGGGTAGCCGTAGGCGGGCGGCGCCTGCGTCTGGACGGACTGCGGGTAGCCGTAGGTGGCCTGGCTCGCGGATGCGGGCTGCGGATAGCCGTACGCGGGCTGCGGGGCGGAGACGGGCTGCGGATAGCCGTAGGCCGGCGGCTGGGTGGGCAGCGGCGGCAGCGGTACGGGCTGCTCCGGGGGCAGCGGCACCGACCGGGACTCGTGGGGGCGCGGCTCCTCGGCCGCCGCCTCCGACTCGTCCACCGAGATGCCGAAGTCGGTGGCGAGCCCCTCCAGGCCGTTGGAGTAGCCCTCGCCCAGCGCGCGGAACTTCCAGGCGTCCCCGCGCCGGTACAGCTCGCCGCAGATCAGCGCCGTCTCCGCGCCGGTCTCCGGCTTCACCTCGAACCGGGCCAGCGGCTCGGCGTCGGTCACCGAGGCGTCGTGGACCAGCACGCACAGCGCCGGGACCCGGTCGAAGGGGACGTCGTCGGCGGAGGCCACCAGCAGGATGCGGTCCACCCCGGACTCGACCTTGGCCAGGTCCACCTGGATGGTGTCGGTCAGGCCCCCGGCGACCGGCTTCCTGCCCAGCCCCCACACCGTGCCGGAGGGGTGGCGGGGCTGGTTGTAGAAGACGAAGTCCTCGTCCGAGCGCACCCGGCCGTCGGGGCCCAGCAGCAGCGCGGAGGCGTCGACCTCGGGGACGTCCTGCCCCGGCGTCCAGCGCAGCACCGCCCGTACCGTGGCGGCGTCCACCGGGACGTTCGACCCCTTCAGCATCGCGTGCGTCATGCGGTCATCCTGCCTTCTCGGTCCTGGCCACGACAATGCGGGGGGTGTTCCACCCGACACGGGCGGGTAACCGGAAATTCATGCCGGCCGGGAACCCCCGACATGCGTCTCTACGTACTATTACCGGCCACCCTTTGCGGAAATCACAGACTCGGCGCGCCATGAGGGAGTCCTATGCGTCATTTCGGGCACATCGCCCCCGAAACGCGGGAGCGTCTCTTCCACCAGGAGCCGTGCGCCTTCACCGCCGACTCCCCGGCCAGGCTGCTCTCCGCGGCCCTCGGGGCCACCCTGTACAGCCCGGCCACCCGGCCCCGGCTCGCCGCCGACATCGTCAAGCAGACGGGCAACGGCGTGGTCTCGATGGTGCTGTGCCTGGAAGACTCCATCGCGGACGAGGAGGTGCCCGCCGGCGAGGAGAACCTGGTCCGGCAGTTCGCCGAGCTGGACACGCTCAACGCCCGCACCGGCGCCGAGCCGCCGCTGCTGTTCATCCGGGTGCGCACACCTGACCAGATTCCCGACCTGGTCCGGCGCCTCGGCCCGAGCGTCCGGCTGCTGTCCGGATTCGTGCTGCCCAAGTTCACCGAGGAGCGCGGCGTCTGCTTCCTGGAGGCGCTGAGCGCGGCCGAGACCGCGTGCGGACGGCGGCTCTTCGCCATGCCGGTGCTGGAGTCGCCCGAGCTGCTCTACCGCGAGTCCCGCGTGGAGACCCTGGAGGGCATCGCCCGCGCGGTCGGCAAGTACCGCGACCGGGTCCTGGCGCTGCGCCTGGGCGTCACCGACTTCTGCTCCTCCTACGGGCTGCGCCGTGCCCCCGACATGACCGCGTACGACGTCCAGATCGTCGCCTCCGTCATCGGCGACGTGGTCAACATGCTCGGCCGGGCCGACGGCAGCGGGTTCACCGTGACCGGGCCGGTCTGGGAGTACTTCCGGGTCCCCGAGCGCGTCTTCAAGCCGCAGCTCCGGACGAGCCCCTTCCTGGAGGTGCGCGCCGTCGGACTGCGCGAGAAGCTGATCGAACACGCCATGGACGGCCTGCTGCGGGAGATCTCCCTGGACCAGGCCAACGGTCTGCTCGGCAAGACCTGCATCCATCCTTCCCACGTGCTTCCCGTGCACGCGCTCTCCGTGGTGAGCCACGAGGAGTTCAGCGATGCCGCGGACATCCTCCGGCCGGACAGCGACGGCGGCGGAGTCCTCAGGTCCGCGTACACGAACAAGATGAACGAGGTGAAGCCGCACCGCGCCTGGGCCGAGCGGACCCTGCTGCGCGCGGAGGTCTTCGGGGTGGCCAACGAGGACGTCGGCTTCGTGGACCTGCTGACCGCCGGCGTGACCGGCTGAGCCCTCCCTCGTACAGAGCCTCCTTTTCCCCACCCCCGAGCCGCAAGGAACGCATGAAGAACGCAGTGAACGACGGCGTCTGGTCCGGCACCTGGGTCGCACGGCGACTCGGTGTCGAACTGGAGGGCGACGAGCACCTGACCGACCTGCTGGGGATGGCGCTGCGCCGCAACCCCAAGCGGGCCCATCTGCTGGTCTCGAAGGTGCTCGGCAAGCACGTCCCGCAGTCGCCCACCGTGGTCCACGGCCACGGGCTCCGGCTCGGCCACCGGGTCCGCGCCCTGCTCGGGGACGCGGAGGCGTCCCGCGCCGTCGTCCTCGGGTACGCGGAGACCGCCACCGGCCTCGGCCACTCGGTCGCGGACGGCCTCGCCCTCGCCCCGTACCTGCACTCCACCCGCCGCCCGGTCGCCGGGGTCACCCCGGCCGGCGGCTTCGAGGAGTCCCACTCCCACGCCACCTCCCACCTGCTGCTCCCCGAGGACCCAGCGCTGCTGGCCGGGGACGGCCCGCTGGTGCTGGTGGACGACGAGTTCTCCACCGGAAACACCGTCCTCAACACCATCCGCGAGCTGCACGCCCGCCACCCCCGCAACCGCTACGTGGTGGTCGCCCTCGTCGACATGCGCTCCGCCGAGGACGCCGCCCGGCTGGACCGGTTCGCCGCCGAGATCGGCGCCCGCGTCGACCTGGTCGCGGCCGCCTCCGGGACCGTACGGCTGCCCGAGGGCGTGCTGGAGAAGGGGCAGGCGCTGGTCGCGGAGCACGAGCGGGCCGATGCCGCGTCCGGCGCGGTGCCGGACGGCGAGGTGAGCCGGGTCGAGCTGGGCTGGCCGGCCGGGCTGCCGGACGGCGCACGGCACGGCTTCACCCCGGCCCACCGGGCCCGGCTGGAGGCCGCGCTGCCCGGCATGGCCGCGCGGATCGCCGACGCGCTGCCCGACGGCTCCCGCCGGGTACTGGTGCTCGGCTTCGAAGAGCTGATGTACGCCCCGCTGCGGCTCGCGGCCGAGCTGGAGCGGACCGTCCCCGCCGAGGTGCGCTACTCCACCACCACCCGCTCACCCGTTCTCGCCGTGGACGACCCCGGCTACGCGATACGCACCCGGCTCGCCTTCCCCGCCCACGACGACCCGGCGGACGGCCCCGGCGAGCGGTACGCGTACAACGTCGCGGGCGCGGGCTTCGACACCGTGGTCGCCGTCGTCGACTCCGCCGCGGACACCCCTGCCCTGCACGCCCCGGACGGCCTGCTCGCCCGGCTCGCGGCGCACGCCCCGCACGTCCTGCTCGCGGTCGTGCCCTCCCACGAGCCCCACCTTCCCGAAAGGCCGGCCATGCTGCCCGAGCCCCTCCGCGGCCCCGCCTTCTCCTCGTACGCGCCCGACGAGGTCGGCTGGCTGCTCCAGGACCTCTCCGCGGTCAGCCTGGAGGCGCCGACCGAGGAGCGCGAGGAGGCCGTGCAGAACGGCGGTGCGCACTACGCCGAGTCGCTGCCGGTCGAGTACCAGCCCAGCGAGCGGTACCAGGCGCTCTTCCACGCCGCCCTGGAGACCTCCGCCGACCGGATCGCCCGAGCGGTCGGCGTGGTCACCGAGACCGTCCTCACCGAGCGCGGCGGCACGCCGGTCCTGGTCTCACTGGCTCGCGCCGGGACACCCGTCGGCGTCCTCATGCGCCGCTGGGCCGAGCAGCGCTACGGGACCGAACTCCCGCACTACGCCGTCTCGATCGTCCGGGGCCGGGGCATCGACGCCAACGCGCTGCGCTGGCTGGCCGCGCACCACGACCCGCGCGACGTCGTCTTCGTGGACGGCTGGACCGGCAAGGGTGCCATCACCCGCGAACTTGCCGCCGCCATCGAGGAGTTCGAGCGCGCGGAAGGTGTCACCGGCTTCGACCCGGAGATCGCCGTCCTCGCCGACCCCGGCTCGTGCGTGCGCACCTACGGCACCCGCGACGACTTCCTCATACCCTCCGCCTGCCTCAACTCCACGGTCTCCGGCCTGATATCGCGCACCGTGCTCCGCGCCGACCTGGTCGGCCCGGACGACTTCCACGGCGCGAAGTTCTACCGCGAACTCGCCGGCGCCGATGTGTCGGTGGCCTTCCTCGACGCCATCTCCGCCCGCTTCCCCGAGGTCCGGGACGAGGTGGACGCGGCCGTCAAGGAGCTGCTCGCCGAGGACCGCACGCCGACCTGGGAGGGCTGGCGGGCCGTGGAGCGGATCAGTGAGGAGTTCGGCATCCACGACGTGAACCTGGTGAAGCCGGGCGTCGGGGAGACCACGCGGGTGCTGCTGCGCCGGGTGCCCTGGAAGATCCTCGCCAAGGCGGACGCGGGCGCCGACCTCGACCACGTGCGGCTGCTCGCCGAACAGCGCGGGGTGCCGGTGGAGGAGGTCGACGACCTGCCGTACACCTGCGTCGGGCTGATCCACCCCAAGTACACGCGGGGTGCCACGGGTGCCGACGGCCGGGCGGTGAACGTCTGATGCCGGTGCTGGTGGCCAGCGACCTCGACCGCACCCTGATCTACTCGGCGGGCGCCCTCGCGCTCACCATGCCGGACGCCCGGGCGCCGCGGCTGCTCTGCGTGGAGGTGCACGAGGCCCGCCCGCTGTCCTTCATGACGGAGACGGCGGCCGCGCTGCTGACCGAGCTGGCGGACGCGGCGGTGTTCGTGCCGACGACCACCCGCACCCGCGCCCAGTACGGGCGGATCAACCTGCCCGGACCGCCCGCCCGGTACGCGATCTGCGCCAACGGTGGCCATCTGCTGGTCGACGGGGTCACCGACCAGGACTGGCACGCCTCGGTGCTGACCCGGCTGGCCGACGAGTGCGCGCCGCTCGCGGAGATCACCGACCATCTGCGCCGGGCCTCCGACCCGGTATGGCTGCGCAAGCAGCGGGTGGCGGAGGACCTGTTCGCGTACCTGGTGGTCGAGCGGGAGCTGCTGCCCGGGGACTGGGTGGGCGAGCTGGCCGAGTGGGCCGGGGAGCGGGGCTGGACGGTGTCGCTCCAGGGCCGCAAGATCTACGCGGTCCCGCAGCCGCTCACCAAGGGCGCGGCGGTGCGTGAGGTGGCCCGGCGGACCGGCGCGGAGCTGACGCTCGCGGCCGGGGACTCGCACCTGGACGCCGACCTGCTGCTGGCCGCCGACCGCGGCTGGCGGCCCGGCCACGGCGAGCTGGCCGACAGCGGCTGGGCCGCGCCCCTGGTCGGCGCGGTGGCCGAGCGGGGCGTACTCGCGGGGGAGCGGATCACCCGCGAGTTCCTGCGGGTGGCGCGGGGCGCGGTGGTCCCGGCGCGGCTGCCGGCGTAGCGGTACACACCGCGAAACGGCACCGGACGCCCGTCCGGTGCCGTACTTGTGTCCTGCTCAGCCGCAGCAGCCGCCCCCGCAGCAGCCGCCGCCCCCGCCCGAGGGGGCCGGAGCGGCGGAGGAGCCGCCGACAGCCACCGCCGACAGCAGCTTGACCGTGTCGTCGTGGCCCTCGGGACAGGTGGCGGGCGCGGCGGACTCCGCCATGGGGCGGCTGAGTTCGAAGGTGTCGCCGCAGGTCCGGCAGCGGTACTCGTAGCGAGGCATGCGCACAGGTTAGCCGCCGGACCCGGCGAGCGGGGGTGTCACTCGGGCTTCGTGTCCGGTCCGGTGACGGCGCGCTTGTCCGGGGTCGTGAGGGAGGGGTCCTCGTGCTCGGCGTCGGGGTGCCGGGAGCGCCAGTAGGGGTTGTCGTGCGGGAGGGACGAGCCGACCCGGCCGTACATGCCGAAGGTCATCAGCAGCAGGCCGACGATGAAGGTGAAGAACACGTTCTGGATCTTGAACGCCAGGAAGTTGTTCTCGGTGTCCAGCAGACCCAGGTTCAAGAAGCCGCTCAGGATGAACAGCACGCCGAAGACCATGTTCAGGGTCGAGGCGAAGTTGCCGCCGATCACCATGCCGGCCAGCAGGATCACGCCGACGCAGATGGAGAGCACACTCAGCGCGCCGTTGGTGTTCAGGCCCGCCACGGTGTCGCTGCCGACGTTGAAGGCACCGATGTGGCCTACCAGGCCGAGGATGCCGAAGATGAGCAGGAAGAGCCCGATCAGGCCCGCGCCGATGCGGTAGACGATGTTCAGTTTGTGGTCGACGGGCAGGTGCTCGTCGAGCACGGTGCGGCGCCGGGTGGACTGCTTGTCGCGCGAGTGCACTGCGTGTGCGGCCATGTCGCCTCCTTGGGGGCGCGTGCGGAGGCCGTCCCGTACCCCTCAATACTCGCCAGCACCGCATGCACCGGCAACAGGGGCGCGGCCGGGCGGGCTCACTGGCCCGGGCCGCCGCGCTCCTCGCGGATCTGCGCGACGACGCGCGCGACCGTGCCGCGTACGGCTTCGGTCTCGGTGAGGAAGTGCCAGTAGTCGGGGTGCCGGCCGCTGTCCAGCGCGGCGACCGCGCGGTCCAGCCGGGCCACCGCCTCGTCCAGCGGGCGGGCGTGCCGGGGGTCGGGCGCGGTACGGCCCGTCATGGCGAGCCGCTGGGCGTCCCGGAGCGCGAACCGGGTCCGCTCGATCTCCTGCCGGGGGTCCTTCTGGACGGCGTTCAGCCTGGTCAGCCGGTCCCCGGCGGCCGAGACCGCCTCGTCGGTGGTGTTCAGCAGGGCCCGTACGGTCGACAGCAGAGAGGTGGCGTCCGGCCAGCGCTGGGCCTCCCGCGCGGCGCGGGCCTCGTTCAGCTTGCGCTCGGCCTGGCGGACGTTCTCGGCGGCCTGCTCGGGCACGTGCTGGAGGTCCTGCCAGCAGGCGGCCGCGAACCGGCGCCGCAGCTCGCTCAGCACCGGCTCGACCTGGCCGCTGCGGGTGGTCAGGGCCTGGGCGCGGGTGCTCAGGCTGGACAGGCGGCGGTCGATCTCGGCGGCGCGCTCCGGCAGCCGCTCGGCCTCGGCCCGGATCGCCCCGGCCTCCCGCTGCACCCGCTCGGCCCGCTCCAGGGTGGCCGCGACACCGTGCTGTCCGGCGCCCTGGTTGAGCCGGGTCAGCTCGGGGGAGACGGCGGCGAGGCGGGCGGCCAGGTCGTCGGCGGTCAGCCGCTTCTCGCGTACGGCGTCCAGGGCGTTGCTCGCGCCGAGCAGGGCCTGCCGGGCGCGCTCCACGGCGGGCGCGAGGCGGGCGAGCTGGGTCTCGGCGCTGCCGAGGAGGGGGCCGAGGGAGGTGGAGAAGCGGTCCAGCTCGCCCTTGACCCGGACCAGCTCGTCCTTGGCGGCGGTCAGCTCGGTACGGGCGCGGTTCGCGGTGGCCGCGTCGAGGTCGTCGTGGTCGAGATCCTGGGCGTCGACGGCCTGGATGTACGTCTGGCTCGCCTCGTCTATGCGCCGGCCGAGCGCCTCGAAGTCGGCGACGGCGCGGCGGGCCGCGGGGGAGTCGTCGACGGCGGAGATGGTCTCGATGGAGATGCTCAGGTCGCGCTGGGCGGTGTCCAGCTCGTAGAACGCGGCCGCCGCGGCGTCCTTCGCCGCCTGTGCCTCGGCCCGCTGGCTCTCGGCGCGTCCGCCGAACCAGCGCCGGGTGCCGCCGCCGGCGAACGCGGAGGCCATGGTGAGCGCGGCGAGCACGGGGAGGCTCATCAGGGTGAGGGCGTCGCGCACGGGGGACGGCGGGTGCGGGTGGGTCTGCGCTGCTGACGTGCCCGGTGTCGCCGTCACATCCCTCTCCCGTGCTGCGGTTGGCCCTGGGTGGTGTCATTCTCCCACCCGTTCAAGACGAACACACGGCCCGGTCAGTTCACCCCCGCCCTCACCTGTTCCGGGGTTTGCGGGACACCGCCCGAGGCAAGGTAGGCTGTCGACTCATCCCGGCCACGCGCCGGGCCGCGGGTGCGTAGCTCAGGGGTAGAGCGCCTGCCTTACAAGCAGGATGTCGGCGGTTCGAAACCGTCCGCGCCCACAGCGAGAACGAGCAGGCGAGAGGCTTGCGACGGCCCTCCGGGAGTGTCCGGGGGGCCGTTTTTCCATGGTCATCCGCCGACCGGCTCCTCCCGTACCGGCCGCCCCCGCACCTCCAGGCTGCCCAGCAACTCCGCCGTGGCCTGCGTGACGGCGTCCACGGCGCGGTCGAACGCCTCGCGATTGTGGGCGGCGGGGGCGCGGAAGCCCGAGACCTTGCGTACGTATTGCAGCGCGGCGGCGCGGATGTCGTCCTCGGTGGCCTCACCGGGCAACACGGGCGGCCGCAACGTCTTGATACTCCGGCACATGTCTCAAGTCTCCTCCAACCGGGCCGCGCGTGACCGATGATCGGCGGCAGGCGGCCACCGAATGTCGGGGCCGACCGTTGGAGAGGACACGTTCATGACGAGCAAGCCCACGGTCGCGATACTCGGCCCCGGCGGCATCGGCGGACTTGTCGCCGCCCTGCTGTCCCGTTCCGGGCATCGGGTGATCTGCCTGGCACGGGAGGGCACGGCGGAGGTGCTGCGCCGGGACGGAATCCAGGTGCGCAGCGGGCAGTTCGGGGACTTCGGCGCCGGCGTGGAGGCGGACACCGAGCTGCGCGAGCCGGTCGACGCCTGCCTGATCACCGTCAAGCACACCACGCTGGACGCGGCCCTGACCCGCGTATCGCCCGCCGTGCTCGGTGACGCGCTGGTCGTGCCGCTGCTGAACGGCGTCGAACACCCGGCGGAGCTGCGTAGGCGGTACGCGCCCGAGCTGGTCGCCCCCGCGACGATCCGGGTCGAGTCCACGCGCGTCCAGACCGGGGACGGCGAGGGTGTGGTGATCGAACACGGCAGCCCCTTCACCGAGGTCGACCTCGTGGGCGCGGCGACGGTACGGCCCCGCCTCGACACCTTGGCGTCGGCCCTCGCGGCGGCCGGTGTGACGGCGCGCGTGGTGGACGACGAGACGGCGGCCCTGTGGGGCAAGATGGCGTTCCTCGCCCCGTTCGCCCTGCTCACGACGCGGTACGGGGTGCCGATCGGTGAGGCCCGTACGCGGTACCGCTCGGAGCTGGAGGCCCTGGTGGCCGAGACGGCGGAGGTCGGCCGCGCCTGTGGTGCACCGGCGGACCCGGCCGGGTCCCTCGCTCGCTACGACCTGTTCCCGGCGGCGGCCAAGTCCTCGATGCAGCGTGACGCGGAGGCGGGCCGGGCCCTTGAACTCGACGCGATCGGTGGGGCGTTGCTGCGTGCTGCGGAGCGGCACGGGGTGGCGGTGCCGGTGACGGCGCGGTTGGTGAAGGAGCTGGGCGGCGTCGGCGCCCGAGGCCACTCGTTCGAATGAACCGCCCGGCGTAGCTCGCCACTGAAAATCGAACAGGCGTACCATTGCCGTGTGTCTGCGTCCCATGAATTCCCCAGTGACCTGCTCGCCGGGCAGGAGGAGCTGCATCAGATCAGGGCCGAGCTGTCGGCCCTGCTCAAGCGGCTGCCCTGGTCGGTCGTGCCGCTGGACGGCTTCACCGACGACACCGGCTGGCGCAAGATCGAACGGCCCGCGTCCCCCGGCTGGACCGCCGACGAACAGGCCGAGGTCGAGAAACTCCGCCGCCGCGAACACGAACTGGCCGTCTTCATCACCGGCCACCGCTACTGGACCGAGGTGGCGGCCGCGGACCGCGTACAGGCCCGCTCGAAGCTGAAGCACGCCCACGAGCAGGAGTAACTTCAGCCGAGATACGGCTCCGCCCGCTCTTCGACGGCATGCCGCAACCGCTGGGTGTGGTGCATCGGCAGTGAGTGACGGTTTGTGGGCGTTGCCCGTAGCCGGCATGGAGATGACGGACTCCGTGCGGCTCAGGACCCCGCAGGCCGCCGGCGCATCAGATACGCCGCCGCGGCGCCCGCCCCGGTGAGTGCCGCGATCGAGACGGCTGTGGCCAGCCATGCCGTGCCGAGCCAGCGGGTGCCGTAGTAGCCGAGGGCGGTGCTGTAGGCGGCCCAGGAGAGGCCGGCGAGGGCGGACCAGGGGACGAAGTCGCGGGCGCGGCGGTGGGCGGCGCCCGCGCAGAAGGAGACGACCGAGCGGCCGGCGGGGGCGAAGCGGGCGAGGACGACCAGGGCGCCGCCGCCCCGCGACAGCGCCTCGCCGAGACGTTCCTGCGCGTTGGTCAGCCGCCGGGAGCGGGCGATGGCACGGTCCAGCCGCTCACCGCCGCGCCAGGCCAGCCGGTACGCGACGAGGTCGCCCAGCACGGAGGCCGTCGTCGCCAGCAGGATCAGTACCAGGATGTCCGGCACGTCGTGCGGGACCTTTCCGGCCGCCGCCCCCGTGCCGGCCGCCGCCGTGGCCGCCGCGATGACCAGGACGCCGCTGGGCAGCACCGGCAGGAAGACGTCGAGCAGGACCGAGACGGCCACCACGGCATAGATCCATGGACCGGCCGCCAGTGACCCCACGCTCTCCCACACGATTACTCCCCGTCGCTCCCCCGATTACAGCCGTACAGCGTACGCCTGACCGGTGACAGGAGGTTCATGGGGGGATCAAGTGATCATCACAACATGTTCACGACGGCCGACCCGTGACGCCCCGTACGTCGCCTTTCACCCGTGCGGCGCGCCCAGAGGGCGGCCGGAGCGCATGTCTCGTACCAACGTGTGGGGGGCTCACACGATCACGGAAAAGAAGGTGTGCTCCATGCCGGCAATCCTGAGCGCGGTGACGGCGGCGGTGCTGCTGGTCGGCACCACCAGTGGCTACACCGTCGACGCCCAGGGCCGGTTCGCCCCGCCCGCCGCCTTCATCCCCTCGGCCGCGGTGACGTACGACCAGTCCTATGTCCCGGCCGCCGCCTCCATCCGGGTACGTCAGCACACCAGCGCGGGCGGTGCCACCACCATCGACCTGCGCATCGCCGGCGTGCGCCCCCGTCACTCCTTCGGGGCCTCCGTCCACCAGCGCCCCTGCGGCACCCTCCCCGTCGACGCCGGTCCCCGGTACGAGAACCAGCCCGGCGCCGCCGACGACAACGAGGTCCGGCTCGACTTCACCACCGACGCCCAGGGCACGGGCGGCGCGAGCGACCGGCACACCTGGGGACTGCGGCGCGACGAGGCCGCCTCCGTGGTGATCCAGGACCGGCCGGGCGAGGGCGCCACTCGCGTCGCCTGCTTCACGGTGCCCTTCGGGTGGGTCACGGAGTAGGCGTGGGTGCGCGCGATGCCGCCCCTCAGGCCGCTATCGGCTCCCGCGTCCGCTCCTCCGACGGAGTCACCCGCCGGGACGCCACCACCCGGTCCAGCCCGAACGCCCCCGACCCCGTGAAGACCAGCAGGAAGAAGGTCCAGCAGAACAGGACCGACAGCTCGCCGCCGTTCTGGATGGGCCACAGAGCCGCCTGCTGGTGGACGTCGAAGTAGGCGAACGCCATCGAGCCGGAGGCGATCAGGGCGGCTCCGCGGGTGCCGAGGCCCAGCAGGACCAGGGCGCCGGCGACGAGCTGGATGGCCGCCGCGTACCAGCCGGGCCAGGTGCCCGCCGCGATCGTGCCGCCGTGGGTGCCCGCGGCGCCGCCGAGGACGCCGAAGAGCGAGGCGGCGCCGTGCGCGGTGAACAGCAGGCCGATGACGATGCGGAAGAGCCCGAGCGCGTACGGCTGGGCGGCGTCGAGACGTGCGGACATGGGGGGAGGTCTCCTCTTTCGGGGCCGGATGTGGGGCGGCGGGTACCGAACGAGGGCCAGGTTAGGTATACCTAACGCATACTTGCAAGTTCAACATTCAGCCATGATCGGAAAACGACGACGGCTCGCCCCGGCCGGATGGCCGGGGCGAGCCGTCGACGTAGAGGTGGGTTGCCGTCAGCAGCCCGACAGGTAGCTCGTCAGCGCGCTCTTCTCCGCCGAGTCCACCGAGAGGTTGTAGTAGTACTTCACCTGCACCCAGGCCCGGACGTAGGTGCACCGGTACGACGTGAGGCTGGGCATCCAGGTCGCCGGGTCCTGGTCGCCCTTGGCCTGGTTCACGTTGTCCGTGACGGCGAGGAGCTGCGGCCGGGTGACGTCGTTGGCGAAGCCCTGGCGCTGCGCGGTCGTCCACTTGCTCGCACCGGAGTCCCACGCCTCGGCCAGCGGGACGAGGTGGTCGATGTCCACGTCGGAGGCCGCGCCCCATGTCGCGCCGTCGTACGGGGAGTACCAACTGCCGCCGGTCGCCACGCAGGCGGAGTCGGTGGTGACGTTCGTGCCGTCCCGCTTGAGTATGTACTCGCGGGTGTTGCAGGTGCCGCTGATGGTGATCCAGGTCGGGAACAGGTCCCGGTTGTAGCCGGTGCGGTTCTCGGTGGCCACGGTGAGCTGGGAGAGGTAGCTCCGGGCGGTGGCGCCGCTCACCGGGGTGGGCAGGGCGGCGGAGGCGCTGGGCGAGTTGAACAGGGCGGCGGAGGCGAGCAGACCGGTGGCCGCGGCGACGACACCGAGCCGTCGACGCGCGTAGAACCGGGACGAGCGGGACATGCGGAACATATGAACTCCCTTGTGGGGTAGGAGTGTTGGCGCGCGGGCAGGGGAATGCTCGCCAGGTGGCGTTGCGGCGGGGTGAGCGCCCGGTAAGAAGCTAGTGACGCGTTCATGACACGACAAGGTTCAGGACGGAACTTTCACGTCCCGTACCATGGGCGGTGCAGAAGGGGAGTAGCTCTTCGCCGGACCGTCGACATACTGCTCAGCGAGCCTGAGCCGGCGCCCGGAGGCGGGATCCCGTGGGACCCGCCAGCGAGACCTTCGGCAAGCAGTGCACGCCCGTGCCCCCAGGCGCGGGTGCCCAGTGTGCTGCCGTGCCGAGGTGTCTCCTACGTGAAACGCGCACTCTCGGCGGGGCGGCCCCGACCGATTGAGGAACCTTGATCAGCATTACCGTGACGGCGCTCGTCTTCGGCGTCATCTTCCTCGCCGAACTGCCGGACAAGACCGCGCTCGCCGGTCTCGTCCTCGGCGCCCGTTACCGCGCGTCGTACGTCTTCGCCGGTGTCGCCGCGGCATTCCTGGTGCATGTCGTGCTCGCCGTCGCGGCGGGCAGCGTGCTGACCCTGCTGCCGCAGCAGATCGTGCACGCTCTCACCGGTGTCCTCTTCCTCGGTGGCGCGGCCGTGCTGCTGCTGAAGAAGGACGAGGGCGAGGAGGAGATCAAGAAGCCCGCCGACCAGTCCTTCTGGAAGGTCGCGGGTACGGGCTTCATGCTCATCCTGGTCGCCGAGTTCGGTGACCTCACCCAGATCATGACCGCCAACCTCGCCGCCCGCTACGACGACCCGCTCTCGGTCGGCCTCGGCGCGGTGCTCGGCCTGTGGGCGGTGGCCGGACTCGGCATCGTCGGCGGCAAGGCCCTGATGAAGCGGGTGCCGCTGCGGCTGATCACCCAGATCGCGGCCCTGCTGATGATCGGCCTCGGCGTGTGGAGCCTGTACGAGGCGATCGCCGGCTAGGGCCTGTTGGGCGGCGCGGGGTGCGGGCGGGCGCGGGTGCCGGTCGAGCGGGCGGGCCGTGCCCCGCGTCCGGGCCGTGCTCCGCCGACCGGGCCCTGTGCCCGGCCGGAGGCCCCTCGCGGGAGGCGTGGTGGCCAGAACCGGTCGCATTTTGTACCGTGGAGGAACAAAGTGGCTCCCGCCCGTTTCCCCTGACCGGCGGGCGGGGCCGCCTTGTCCCCGACAGGGACCCCCGCCGGACGCCCTGTCCCTCACAGGGCCCCCTCGATCGGGGCCCTCGCGTCTCTGGAGCTGCCGATGGCCACCGAGCCCGCCGTTCTCACCGCCCGCGCCCTCCTGCTCGACATGGACGGCACCCTCGTCAACTCCGACGCCGTGGTCGAGCGCATCTGGCGGCGCTGGGCCGCCGCCCAGGGGCTCGACGGCGACGAGGTGATGAGCGTCGTGCACGGCAGGCAGGGGCACGCCTCCATGGCGCTGCTGCTGCCGGAGCGCCCGGTCGAGGCAAACCTCGCGGACAACGCCCGCATGCTCGCCGAGGAGACCGCCGACATGGACGGCGTGATCGAGGTCCCCGGCGCCACCGCCTTCCTCGCCGCCCTCACCGGCACCCCGCACGCCCTGGTCACCTCCGCCGACGTCGCCCTCTCCACCGCCCGCATGGCCGCCGCCGGACTCCGCCTCCCCGAGGTCCGCGTCACCGCCGAGTCGGTCGGCGCCAGCAAGCCCGACCCCGAGGGCTTCCTCAAGGGCGCGGCGGAACTCGGCATCGCCCCCGCCGACTGCGTGGTCTTCGAGGACTCCGGCGCGGGCATCGCGGCGGGCCGCGCGGCGGGTATGCGCGTGGTGGGCGTCGGCCCGCGTGCCGGGCAGCACCGGCCGGACGCGCTGGTCCAGGACCTCACCGAGCTGCGCGTGGAGCCGCAGGAGGACGGCACGATCCGCCTTCTCATCGGCTGACCGCCCGCGCAAGCCGGGACGACCTCCCCCGCCCTCGACAGGCCGTGGCCCCCTGCACCGCCGAACATGGGAGCAGGCAACCGAGGGCTGGGAGGTCTTCATGGCCTTGGACACGCATGGCGCCGCCGAAGAGGTGCGCCGGGGTGAGCACGTCAGTGGGAACGTGCTCGTCTCCATCGGGGCCCTGCTGCTCGGGCTGTTGCTGGCCGCGCTGGATCAGACGATCGTGTCGACGGCGCTGCCGACCATCGTGAGCGAGCTCGGCGGGCTGGAACATCTGTCCTGGGTCGTCACGGCGTATCTGCTGGCGTCCACCGCGGCGACCCCGCTGTGGGGCAAGCTCGGGGACCAGTACGGGCGCAAGCGGCTGTTCCAGACGGCCATCGTCATCTTCCTGATCGGCTCCGCGCTGTGCGGGACGGCGCAGAACATGCCCCAGCTCATCGGGTTCCGGGCGCTCCAGGGGCTCGGCGGTGGCGGGCTGATGGTGCTGTCGATGGCGATCGTCGGCGACATCGTCCCGCCCCGTGAGCGCGGCCGGTACCAGGGGCTCTTCGGGGCCGTGTTCGGCGCCACCAGCGTGCTCGGACCGCTCCTCGGCGGGCTGTTCACCGAGCATCTGAGCTGGCGGTGGGTGTTCTACATCAACCTGCCCATCGGGATCGTCGCGCTCGTCGTCATCGCCACCGCCCTGCACATCCCGCGCCGCACCTCCCGGCACGCCATCGACTACCTCGGCACCCTGCTGATCGCCTCCGTAGCCACCTGTCTGGTGCTGGTCGCCTCGCTCGGCGGGACGACCTGGCCGTGGGCGTCGGGCCGGATCATCGGGCTCGCCGTGCTGGGCGTACTGCTCGCGGTCGCGTTCGTCGCGGTGGAGCGGCGGGCCGCCGAGCCGGTGCTGCCGCTGAAGCTGTTCGGCATCCGCACCTTCACCCTCGCCGCCGTGATCAGCTTCATCGTCGGCTTCGCCATGTTCGGCGCCATGACCTACCTGCCGACGTTCCTGCAGATCGTGCACGGCATCTCGCCCACCATGTCCGGCGTCCACATGCTGCCGATGGTGGTCGGGCTGCTGCTGACCTCCACCGTCTCCGGGCAGATCGTCAGCCGCACCGGCCGCTGGAAGGTGTTCCCGGTCGCGGGCACCGCCGTCACCGCCCTCGGCCTGCTCCTGCTGCACCGGCTCGACGAACACAGCTCCACGCTGGAGATGAGCCTGTACTTCTTCGTCTTCGGCCTCGGGCTGGGCCTCGTGCTCCAGGTGCTCATCCTCATCGTGCAGAACGCGGTGTCCTACGAGGACCTGGGCGTCGCCACCTCCGGCGCGACCTTCTTCCGGTCCATCGGCGCCTCCTTCGGCGTCGCCATCTTCGGCACCGTCTTCTCGGGCCGCCTCGGCGACAAGCTCACCGAAGCCTTCCTGGACGTCCGGCTGCCGCCCGGCGTCTCGCCCGGCGCGCTGGAGGCCGACCCGCGGGGCATCGGCGCGCTGCCGCCCACGCTGCGGCCGGCCGCGCTGCACGCCTTCTCCTCGTCCATCACCGACGTCTTCCTCTACGCCGCCCCGGTCGCGTTCGTCGGCTTCGTCCTGGCCTGGTTCCTCAAGGAGGACCGGCTGCGCGGCTCGGTCACCGCGCCCGACGCCTCCGAGACCATCCCGCCCAACCCGGTCCACCGCTCCTCCTACGAGGAGGTCTGCCGCGCGCTCTCCACGCTCGGCACCCGCGAGGGGCGGCGGGAGATCTACGAGGAGATCACCGCCCGCGCCGGGTACGACCTGCTGCCCGCCGCGAGCTGGATGCTGCTGCGGATGCGCAGGTACGGGTCCGTGGAGCCGTACGTGCTCGCCGAGCGCGCTCCCGTGCCGCTCAGTACGGTGCTGGCCGCCGCCCGGCAGGTCGAGGAACGGCGGCTCGCCGCGCGCGACGGGCTCGAGCTGTCGCTCACCCCGGCCGGGGCGGAGGTCGCCGCGCGGCTGGCGAAGGCTCGCGAGGACTCCCTGTCCGAGCTGCTGGGGGACTGGTGGGAGCCCGGACGGCCCACGGACCTGGTGCAGTTGGTGAAGGAACTCACGGCCGAGCTGTGCGGCTCCGAGCGGGAGCGGCCGCAGGGCGGGGCGGTACGGAAGCCGGGTCGAGGGCCGAAATGAGGTCCTTGGTGAACCAGTGCTCGGCGTACGGGTCGTCGTTGTGCCGTTCGGTCTCGGCGTAGCCGAGCCGGGCGTACAGGGTGCGGGCCTCCACGAGGTCGGTGCGGGTGTCCAGGATCATCCGGTGGGCGCCCAGGGCGCGGGCGGCCTCCTCGGCGGCGCGGACCAGCGGGGTGGCGCCGCCCCGGCCGCGCATGTCCTCGTACAGGAAGACGCGGGTCAGTTCCGCGGTGTCCGGGGCGAGCAGGCGTACGCCCGCCGAGCCGGCCGGTTCACCGGCGTACCTCGCCACCAGCAACTCACCGTTCGGCGGGGCGAGTTCGGCGCCGGTGCGGGCCGCGATCTCCCGCTCCAGCTCGGCCGGGTCGGTGCGGTGTCCCTCGTGCAGGAGGTACCAGCGGTCGCTGACCTCGGTGTAGTACGCCCGCCACAGGGCCGCGGCCACCGTGGAGTCGTAGGGTTCCGGGGTGATGGTCCACGTCGTCATGCGTGCCATCCCAGCCGGGCACGCGGGGCGCGGGCAAGCGGATTTCAGGCGCCGCCGGTCTCCCTGAGCCGTCGCCACTCGGCCACGACCTCGTCCACGTCGTACGGCTTCCTGCCCAGCGGCGGGCCCGGCGGGGGCCGGAACATCATGTCCTTGATCTTGACGTTGACCGCCCTGATGATCTCCCGGACGGCGCACTCCGAGGGCGCCGCGTACGCCGCCGCGAGCGCGTCCTCGGCCTCCTTGCGCAGGGCGAGCGCCGGGGGCAGTACGGTCAGGCCCTCGCGGGCCATCTTCCGCTTGACCCACCAGAGTTCGTCGTAAGCGCTGTCCAGACCCGCGGGTAGCGGCTCGCCCGCGCCGGGCAGCCCGTCGAACTCGCCGCGGCGCTGCGCGGCACCGATCTGGTGGTCGACCCACGACTCGAACGGGACACCCGGTGGCTTTCGCTCGGTCATGCCCCCCATTGTGCCGGACGTGGACGAGCCGGGCGTTCTATCATGCGGCGGCGGTGCGGCGATCAGGGGTCCGCGCCAGGAGGCTTCAGGGGGAACACGCGTGCTCGAACTCACCATGGCCGCCGTCTCCAGTGAGGAAGCGGGTGCCACGGCCGGCATGACCATGGCCGAGGCGCCCAGCGAACCGGGCGCCGCGCTCCGCGTGGGCCGGGACGGCGCGGTGTGCCGGCTGGTCACCCCGGAGGACTGGCTCTTCGTCTCCCGCGTCCACCTGGAGTTCCTCTGCGGCCCCGACGGCGGCTGGCAGCTCTCCTGGCTCCACGGCTCCCAGCCCGACCCCTCCTCCGAGGTCCGCCTCACCGTCGGCGAATACGCCCAGACCGTCCCCTACGGCGGCGCGGTCCGCCTCCCCCGAGGAGCCTCAGGCGAGGTGGTCATCCAGGACCGCACGGCCCCGCGCAGCGTGAACGTGGGCTTCTACCACGAGGTGTAGCCCGGGCCGGTGTCGTCCTAGCCCACCACCCGTGCCAGGGCGAAACCGTCGTACCCCTTGCCGCCCACCGTCTGGAGGGCCGTGCCCGTCAGGCGGGGGTGGTCGGCGATGAGGTCGATGGCGGTGCGGGTGCCGGTGATGGCGGGGTCGGTGCTGGTGGGGTCGGCGACGTGGCCGCCGCGGACGACGTTGTCGAGGATGATCAGGCTGCCGGTGCGGGTGAGGCGGAGGGCCCACTCGACGTAGTGCGGGTTGTTCGCCTTGTCGGCGTCGATGAAGACCAGGTCGAAGGGGGCCGGGTTCTCGTCGGCGAGGTTGGGGAGGGACTCCAGGGCCGGGCCGACCCGTACGTCCACCACCCGGTCCAGGCCCGCCCGCGCGATGTTGCGGACGGCCACGTCGGCGTGTTCCGGGCTGTGCTCCAGCGTGACCAGGCGGCCGTCCTCGGGGAGGGCACGGGCCAGCCAGATGGTGCTGTACCCGCCGAGGGTGCCGATCTCCAGCACCGTACGGGCGCCCTGGATCTGTGCCAGGAGCTGGAGGAACTTGCCCTGGGTGGGCGTCACCGCGATGGACGGCAGCCCGGCCGCGTCCGAGTCGCGCAGCGCGGCCCGCAGGGCGTCGTCGTCCGGTGCGAGCCGGCTGGTGAAGTAGAGGTCGACGTCGTCCCACCGCTGCGACTCGCTCATGCGTGTGCTGCCTTTCCCGAGTGTCTGCGCAAAACCTCTGCCAGGGTCCATGGTCCCCCCCGGATGATCCCAGCGCCGCGCCCCTGGGGGGCGGAATGACAGAAGTGGGCGCGGGAACCGTACGTACGGTTCCCGCGCCCACCTCGCCCGGAGAAAGACTCCTACTTCTCGGCCTCCACCGCGGGCGGCGAGCCCGGCAGCGGACGGCCCGCGGACTCGCTCATCCGCCACACCGCGAAGCCACCGATGACGGCGGCCGCCATCATGTAGTACGCGGGCATCATCAGGTTGCCGGTCGCCCCGATCAACGCGGTGACCACCAGCGGGGTCGTACCGCCGAACAGGGACACCGAGACGTTGAAGCCGATCGACAGCGAGCCGTAGCGGACCCGGGTCGGGAACAGCGCCGGGAGCGCGGCCGGCATGGCGGCGGTGAAGCAGACCAGCAGCAGACCCAGCGCGCCCATGCCGAGCGCGACGGCGAGCAGGCTGCCCTGGCGGATCAGCAGCAGGGCCGGGATCGACAGGAACAGGAAGCCCGCGCAGCCCGCGGCGATCACCGGACGGCGGCCGACGCGGTCGGTCAGGGCGCCCGCGAACGGCTGGACGATCATCATCAGGGCCATCACACCGAGGACGACCAGCAGACCGTGCGTCTCGTCGTACTTCAGCTCACTGGTGAGGAAGCTCGGCATGTACGACAGCAGCATGTAGTCGGTGACGTTGAAGACCAGCACCAGGCCGACGCAGAGCAGCAGCGACTGCCACTGGCCCGCGAGCATCTCGCGCAGCGGCACCTTCGGCCGGTTGGTCTCGGCCTTCTCGACCTCGGCGGCGAACGCCGGGGTCTCCTCCAGGCGCATCCGCAGGTACAGGCCGATGATGCCCATCGGACCGGCGATCAGGAACGGGATGCGCCAGCCCCAGGAGAGCAGGTCGTCGGAGGAGAGCAGGGCCGTCATCAGCGTGACCAGACCCGCGCCGCCGATGTAACCGGCCAGGGTGCCGAACTCCAGCCAGCTCCCGAGGAAGCCGCGCTTCTTGTCCGGGGCGTACTCGGCGATGAAGGTCGAGGCACCGGCGTACTCACCGCCGGTGGAGAAGCCCTGCACCAGACGGGCCGCCAGCAGCAGCAGCGGCGCGCCGACGCCGATGGAGGCGTACGAGGGGATCAGGCCGATGGCGAACGTGCCCGCCGCCATCATGATCATCGTGACGGCGAGGACCTTCTGGCGTCCCACCCGGTCGCCCAGCGGGCCGAAGATCATACCGCCGAGCGGGCGGACGAGGAAGGCCGCGGCGAAGGCTCCGAACGTCGAGAGGAGCTGTGCAGTCGGGTTCCCGGAAGGGAAGAAGACTTTGCCCAGCGTCACGGCGATGTAGCTGTAGACGCCGAAGTCGAACCACTCCATGGCGTTGCCGAGCGCGGCCGCCTTGACGGCACGCTTGACGAGCGCGGGGTCGGTGACCGTGGGCTCTGCCTGGGCCTTCGAGGTCCGAAGAGACTTCGGACGGGGACTGACAGCGGTGGCGGCCAAAACGGAACTCGCCTGCCTTTCGACGGGGACACGGGCGACGCCGGACGACGACGGCGATGGCGTGCGTCAGGCAGAAAAGAGACGATAGGAGAGTTTCGGCCCCTTACGTCCTGTAAGTGGAACATTACATTCTGCAAAGAAACCGCGTCTACGCTGGTACGTCTGCCCTGTCCGCCGAGCATGATCCCCATCAGAAATGTGATCCATATCGCGTCGCGAAGCGGAAACCGCACCCCTTTCGGACTATCGTCATCCGGACAAATGGGGGACGGACGTCGGATGACGCGATGGGGCGGGAGGCCGCGGGGCGTGGTGGACGTGGAGCACGGCGGGCGGGCGGACACCCTGGCGACGACAGGACCCGGAGCGCGGCTGCGCGCCGCCCGGCTCGCCCTGTGGGCGGTGGCCGCGATCCTGGCGGTCCGGCAGATGGCCCTCGTCCTCACCACCCCGAGCGGGCAGCGTCTCACCGACCTGGAGACCTGGGTCGGCCCGGAGGGCGTCCTGCACGTCAACGGCTCCCTGTACGCCTCCACCCGGTTCACCGGCACCCCCTTCGCCGGCCTGGTCCTCAAACCGCTCACCCGCGCCGCCGAACAGGCCCTCGGCTGGGGCTGGACCTTCGGCACCCTGCTGCTGGTCGTCGCCCTCGGCCTGGTCGTCGCCCGCGCGCTGCCCCGGCCCGTCGGGCGCCGTACCGCCCTGCTGGCCGCCCCGGTCGCCATCAGCCTGCTCATGGTGTCGCTGCCGGTCCGCAACACCCTGTGGCTCGGCCAGACCAGCGTCATCCCGGTCCTGCTCGTCCTGCTGGGCTGCTTCACCGTGCGCGGCGAACGCACCGGAGGCGTGCTCATCGGCCTCGCCGCCGCCCTCCAGCCGACGGTCCTGCTCTTCGTCCCGCTGCTCTGGTTCACCGGCCGCCGCCGGGCCGCGCCGACCGCCGCCGCCACCTTCGCCGGGGGCACCCTGCTCGCCTGGGCCGCGATGCCGGGCGACTCCTTCACGTACTGGGTGCACCACATGGCGGGCGCCGGCCTCGGCGGCAGCGCCGAGGCGCTCGCCAACCAGTCGCTGCACGGCGCCCTGCTCCGGTCCGGGCTCAGCGGCCCGCTGGAGATCGCGCTCTTCCTGCTGCTCGGCGCGGCCGTCGCCGTCCTCGCGCTGCGCCGGGCCGTGGGCTACGCCCGCGACGGGCAGTTGCTGCTCGCCGTGGCCGTCACCGGGTGCGCGGCCGTCGCCGGCTCCCCGACGACCTGGCAGCACCAGCTCCTCTGGGTGCTGCTCGCGGTGGTCGGCCGGGCCGGGACGCGGGCCGCCGACCGTACGGTCTGGCCGGTCGCGGTGGTCCTGGTGACCACCCTCCCGGCGACGATGATGCTGCCGAACACGCCGGTGATGTACCCGCTGCGGGACAACCTCGTCCTCCTCGCCGCGCTGGCCGCCGCCACCGCCGTCCCCTTCCTGTCCCGCACCTCCCCCCACTACGACACCCCGGCGCCCACCGCGTACGCCCACCAGACCCCGGCGCGGCTCGGACACGTACCGCTGCTGCCGTTCCTGCGGCGCTCGCTCACCCGGCCCAACCTGCTGCTGGAGCTGCTGCTCATCCGCGTCACCTACGCCGCCTACGCGCAGGTGCGGCTCGCGGCGACCGGGGGCAGCGACGAGGCCGCCCGCGCCACCGCCGAGCGCCACGGCCGCCTGATCCTCGACGCCGAGCGGTTCCTGCACATCGACATCGAGCACACCGTCAACCACGCGGTCGTCCAGGTCGGCCGGCTGCGCGGACTTCTCGACTTCTACTACGAGTCCTTCCACTTCGTCGTCCCGCTGACCGTGCTCGCCGTCCTCTACTGGCGCCGCCCGGTCGACTACCGCTGGGCCCGTACGTCCCTCGGCTTCGCCACCCTGCTCGCGCTGATCGGCTTCTGGCTGTTCCCGCTGGCCCCGCCGCGCCTGATGCCGGGGCTCGGCTTCATCGACACCGTGCACGGCGCGCAGGACCTCGCCGACCCGGACTACGGCGCGATGACCGCGATCACCAACCAGTACGCGGCGATGCCCTCGCTGCACTTCGGGTGGTCGCTGTGGTGCGGGGTGGTGATCGCGGTCCTCGCGCCGCGCTGGTGGATGAAGGTGCTCGGGCTGCTGCACCCGCTGCTCACCGTCACCGCGATCGTGGCCACCGCCAACCACTGGGTGCTGGACGCGGCCGGCGGGGCGTTGGTGGTCGGCGGGGGCTTCGCCCTCACGTACGCGCTGCTCGGGCCCCGGGGGATCGCCGCCGACAGCGGGGAGGTGGGGCGGCCCCCGGCCCCGCGCAAGCCGCAGGACCAGTCGCAGCCGGTCACCTCGGGCTGAGCCGGCGACGGGCGGCAGCAGGTGAACACCCCGACGCGAGACCTCGACCGCCCGCTCGCCCCGCCCCGCGCTCCGGAGAGGCGCACCAAGGCACCGTTGCTCGTGCCCGCCGTACTCGCCACGGGCCTCGGGCTGTGGGGCCTCACCCGCCAGGACAGCATGTGGCGCGACGAGTCCGTCACCTACCAGCTCGCCCACCGCCCGCTCGGCGAACTCCTCGCGCTGCTGGGCCGCATCGACGCCGTGCACGGGCTGTACTACCTGCTCATGCACGGCGTCTTCGCCCTCTGGGACGGCGGCCTCCCCGCGCTGCGCCTGCCCTCGGTGCTGGCCACCGCCCTCGCCGCCGCCGGGGTCGGCGCACTCGGCACCCGGCTCGCCGGACCCCGGACCGGCGTCCTGGCGGGCGTGCTGTTCGCCCTCTTCCCGGCGACCCAGCAGTACGCGCAGGAGGGGCGGTCGTACGCCCTGGTCACCGCCGGTGTCGTCTGGGCGACCTACCTCTTCCTGCGCGGGCTCGGCTCCACCGCGCACGGCTGGTGGGTGGGGTACGGGGTGGTGCTGGCGGTCGTGTGCTGGGTGCACGAGTTCGCCGCGCTGGTGCTGTTCGCCCACGCCGTGACGCTGCGCCTGCTGGGGGTGCCGTGGCGCAGATGGGGTGTGGCGGCGGCCGGGGTACTGGTGGCGGTGGCGCCACTGGCGGTGGTCAGTGCCGGGCAGGCGGACCAGCAGCTCGGCTGGCTGGGCCGCCCGAGCCTCGCCATGTGGCTCGCGTTCCTCGCCGTGTCCACGCTGGGCCTGCTGCTGAGCCGTGTCCCGGCCCGGGCCGACCGCACGGTGACCGCCCTCGCCCTGCCCCTGCTGATCGTCCCGCCCGGCTTGCTGATCACCGGCTCACTGCTCAAGCCCTGGTACGTCGACCGGTACGTCCTCTACGCCCTGGCCGGCCTCGCCCTGCTCGCCGGGCTCGCGCTGGACCGGGTACCGGCGCAGCTCGGAAAGGGGGCCGCCTGCGTGCTGGCCGCGACCCTGGCCGTCGCCTTGCTGCCCGCGTCCCTCGCGGTCCGCACACCGGAGAGCCGCAAGGACGACGTGGTCGCGATCGCCCGGACCGTACGGAAGCTGTCCCACCCCGGCGACGGCGTGCTGTTCCTCCCGTCCCGCCGCCGCGAGTGGCTGATGTCCTACCCCACCCTCCACGCCCGCCTCGACGACCTGGCCCTCGCCCGCTCCCCGGCCGCCTCCCACACCCTCCAGGGCACCGAGCTGCCCCCCGCCACCATCCGCACCCGCCTCATGGCCACGCCTCGGGTACTCGCCCTGACCGATCCCGACGGCCAGCCCCTCGATCCCTTCCCGCAGGAGGAGGTCAAACGGCGCACGCTCAGGGAGTACTTCCAGGAATGCGAGCGGGTCCGGGTGTGGGGCGGCCAGGTGGTGGTCTACGTACGGAAGGCCGGCCCCGGCTCAGTCGCGGTCCGAGGCGAGGACTGCCAGCGCCGCTGAGGCCACCGCCGCGAGCAGCAGCGGGATGCCCAGGCCGTGGTGGAGGACCAGCCAGGCGCCCAGGCAGGCACCGCCGAACATGGCCAGCACGGCCGCCGTCCGGCGCGGGGAGCGCTGCCCGGTGCCGCTGCCCAGGCGGGACTCGGCGGCCAGGCCGGTCAGGGTCATGGTCAGGACGGTGGTGGTGAGGTCGGGGACGCCCAGGGCGCGGACGGTGGCGTTGCGGAGGCCCATGGCGAGCGCGGTGAGGGCGATCAGCGCGTACCGGGTGCCCGGCCGCTCGGGCCAGGCGAGGGCGATGGCCGCCGAGGCGCCCACCAGCAGCGCTTCCGCGACGAGGGTCGGCCGGGTCGCGCGCCGGACGTGGGAGGTGAGCCGGCCGCCCGCCGCCGCGCCGACCAGGAAGCAGCCGAGCGAAGTGGCCGTGAGCGGTACGGAGAAGCCGGGCGCGCCGACGGCGGCGAAGCCGAGGACCACCACGTTGCCCGTCATGTTGGCCGTGAAGACGCGCCCGAGGCCCAGATAGCCGACCGCGTCGATCAGCCCGCTCACCACGGTCAGCACGAGCAGGACCAGCGGGAGCCGCAACCCGCGCCCCCGGTGCTCCGAGGCCGGTGCGGTCGTCGTCGGCATCGCGTCCTCCGGTCGGGCGGGCGGGGCCGGACCAGTGGACCACGGGGTGCGGACATGCGCGCGCACCCTCGCCGAGCGGTGGCGAGGGTGCGGGAAGGAGAGGGGGTGGGCCGTCGACCGTGGGTGGTCGTGGCACCGGATGGCCCGGTGCGGGGAACGGCCCGCGCGTGAGGGTGGCTCAGTACCAGCCGTTGGCCTGCCAGAAGTTCCACGCCTGGACGGGGCTGCCGTAGCGGGAGTTCATGTAGTCCAGGCCCCACTTGATCTGGGTGGCGGGGTTGGTCTTCCAGTCGGAACCGGCCGAGGACATCTTGGAGGCCGGAAGGGCCTGCACCAGGCCGTACGCGCCCGAGGAGCTGTTCTGGGCGGAGACGTTCCAGCCGCTCTCGTGCTCGACGATCTTGCTGAACGCGTTGTACTGCGCGGAGTCCTGGATCATCTTGTGCGCGACCGACTGCGCCGAGGACGGCGACGGGTTGGTCGCGGCCTGCGCGGGGGCGGCGCCGAGGGCGACACCGGCGACACCGGCGGCCAGGGCGGCCACGGTGACGGCCTTCTTCGGGGAAACGATGCGGCGGATGGCGGAGAACGACACGAAAACCTCTTACGTTGGGGACGACGGGTCGCCGTTCGCGTTCCAGCACGCTCCGCGTGTGGCCGCATGCGTCGGCGCCGCGACCCGTGGGGACCGTGGCGCCAGGCGACGGCCTCCAGAGAAGCAAGCTTCCGAAACGTCCGCAATACCCCCTTTTACTAGTTGTGGCCGGACCGCCGGGAACGCCCCCTGGTGTGACCGGGCTCTCAAAGCGCAGGTCAGAGGCGCTGCAAGAAGGTGCATAACGGACTTAAAGGTCTACGATCCGAGGTCGTAGGTGACCTCGGTCATATGGGGTGGCTCACGTACCGGGCGCGTCGAAGGTGACCGGCGTCTCGAAGGCGGCCCGGCGGGTGGCCCGGCGCAGGGCGCGCAGCACGGCCGGGCCGAGGGTCAGGGTGAGGACGACCGTGCAGACGGCCCGGCCCAGGTCCCAGCCCATGGAGGTGGCCAGGCAGTAGGCGAGGAAGCGGGCCAGGTTGGCGGGGACCGCGGCGTGCGGGTCGAAGGAGATGTTCGACGCCATGGTGCCCATGAACGGCCAGCCGGCCAGGTTCATGATCGTGCCGTAGGCGAAGGCCGCGAGGAAGCCGTAGCAGGCGAGCATCGCCAGTTCGGCACGGCCGCGCAGGCGGGCGGCGCCCGGCAGCAGGCCCGCGCCCATGGTGAACCAGCCCATCGCCAGCATCTGGAACGGCATCCACGGCCCGACCCCGCCGGTCAGCAGCGCGGACGCGAACATGGTCACCGAGCCCAGCACGAAGCCGAAGCCGGGGCCGAGCACCCGCCCGCTGAGCACCAGCAGGAAGAACATCGGCTCGATGCCCGCCGTACCCGCGCCGATCGGTCGCAGGGCCGCCCCGGTGGCCGCGAGCACCCCCAGCATGGCGACGGCCTTCGGTCCGAGCCCCGACTCCGAGATGGTCGCCGCCACCACGGCGACCAGCAGCACCAGCAGCCCCGCGAACAGCCAGGGCGCATCCTCGGCATGGGCGCTGACCTGCGAGTCCGGCGGTGCGAGGAACGGCCACCCGAACGCGGCCACCCCGACCGCGCCGACCAGCACGAGCGCGGCGACGGAACGGGGGCCGAGCCGGACGGCCCGTACGGCGGGGGGCGTCATGCCAGGGCCTTCCGTACTTCGGACACCGTGAGCCAGGGCTGCGGGGCCAGGATCTTCGTGACCTGGGGCGCGAAGGACGGCGAGGACACCACGATGTCGGCCGTGGCGCCGTCGGCTATCACCTCGCCGTCCGCCAGCAGCACCACCCGGTGCGCGATCTCGGCGGCCAGCTCCACGTCGTGCGTGGCCAGCACCAGGGCGTGCCCCTCGGCCGCCAGCCCGCGCAGCACGGCGACCAGGCGGGCCTTGGCCGCGTAGTCCAGTCCGCGCGTCGGCTCGTCCAGCAGGAGCAGCGGGGGACGCGCCGTCAGGACGACGGCGAGCGCGAGGGCGAGACGCTGGCCCTCGGACAGGTCGCGGGGGTGGGTGTCGTCGGTGATGCCCGGCAGCAGCTCCGACACCAGGGTCCGGCAGGTGCCGGGGGAGGCGTCCGCGTCCTTGTCGGCGGCGACGCACTCGGCGCCCACCGTGTCGGCGTACAGCAGATCGCGCGGCTCCTGCGGCACCAGGCCGACCCGGCGCACCAGTTCGGCGGGCTTCAGCCGGTGCGGGGCGGCCCCGCCGACCTGGACGGAGCCGCCGGTCGGGGCCACCAGGCCGACCAGGGAGCCGAGCAGCGTGGACTTCCCGGCGCCGTTGCGGCCCATGAGGGCGACGGTCTCGCCGGGGCCCACCATCAGGTCGACGCCCCGCAGCGCCTCGACCCGGCCTCGCCGCACGGCCAGGTCCCGGATCTCGGCGACCTGCGGCTCGGCGGGCGCGGCCCGCCGGAAACGGCGGCGGGCCGGGGTGGCGGTGACCCGGGGGAGACTCCGCTCCTCCCTATCGGAACCGGCGAGGCTCTCCCGCAGCGGCCCCGCCCGGCGCCGGGCGTCCCGGATGGTCAGCGGGAGCGGGCTCCAGCCGGCCAGCCGGCCGAGCTCGACCACCGGCGGGATCACCGGGGAGACGGCCATCATGTCGGCCGGGGCGCCGAGGACCGGGGGAGCACCGGGGGCGGGCAGCAGCACGACCTGGTCGGCGTACTGGACGACCCGCTCCAGCCGGTGTTCCGCCATGAGGACCGTGGTGCCCAGGTCGTGCACCAGGCGCTGGAGGACCGCGAGGACCTCCTCCGCCGCCGCCGGGTCCAGTGCCGAGGTCGGCTCGTCCAGGACCAGCACGCGGGGGTGCGGGGTGAGCACCGAGCCGATGGCGACCCGCTGGCGCTGCCCGCCGGACAGGGTGGCGATGGAACGCTCCCGCAGATCGGCGAGGCCCAGCAGGTCGAGCGTCTCCTCCACCCGGCGCCGCATCACCTCCGGAGCCAGGCCCAACGACTCCATGCCGTAGGCGAGTTCGTCCTCCACGGTGTCCGTCACGAAGTGCGCGAGCGGGTCCTGGCCCACCGTGCCCACCACGTCGGCCAGTTCGCGCGGCTTGTGGGTGCGGGTGTCCCGGCCCGCCACCGTGACCCGGCCGCGCAGGGTGCCCCCGGTGAAGTGCGGGACCAGTCCGCTGACCGCGTTCAGGATCGTCGACTTGCCCACCCCGGACGGCCCGACGAGCAGCACGAGTTCACCCTCGGGCACCTCGAAGTCCACGCCCCGGACGGTCGGTTCGGCCGCCCCGTCGTACGTGACGGCGACGTCCTCGAAGCGGATCACGACGGCTCCTTGCGGTCCTGGGGTACGACGAGCACGGGCAGCAGGCCCAGCAGGATGGCGGCGGCCGGCCATAGTGGCAGCGCGGGGGCGGCCAGCGGGACGACACCGGGGTACAGCGCGCCGGGATCGCGTACGGAGGCCAGCGCGAGCAGCGCGGCGACGGCCGCGCCCGACCCCGCCACCAGCCACGCCCGCACCCCCCACGGCGCCGGCCGGTACCGGGTGCGCGGCGAGCGGCGGCCGCCCAGGCGCAGCCCGGCGAGCGCGGCCAGCGCCCCGGCGAGCAGCACCGGCATCCCGTACACCCCGCCCTCGGCGGTGAGCAGCCCGTACGTGCCCGCGCACACCCCGAGCAGACCGCCCAGGGTGAGCGCGGTCGTCGTACGGCGCACCGGCGCGGGCACCTCGGCGGTACGGCCGTAGCCGCGGGCGTCCATCGCGGCGGCCAGCGCGACCGAGCGCTCCAACGCGCCCTCCAGCACGGGCAGTCCGACCTGGAACAGCCCCCGCACCCCCCGGTCCGGGCGCCCCCTCAGGCGGCGGGCGGCGCGCAGCCGCTGGACGTCGGCGATGAGATGCGGGGCGAAGGTCAGCGCGACCACCACCGCGACCCCCGCCTCGTACAGCGCGCCCGGCAGCGACTTGAGCAGCTTGGCCGGACTCGCCAGGGCGTTCGCGGCGCCGACACAGACCAGGAGGGCCGCCAGTTTCAGGCCGTTGTAGCCGGAGAACAGCAGCGCCTCCGCCGACACCGGCCCGCCCAGCCGGATGCCCTGCGCCCAGTCGGGCAGCGGGATCTCGGGCAGCGTGAACAGCACGTGCGTACCCGGCACCGGCGAGCCGAGCACGGCCGTGAACACGAGCCGGATCAGCAGCACGGCGACGGCCAGCTTGGCGAACGCCGTGTACGAGCGGGCCCACGGCGCGCTGGAGCGGTGGACCGCCACCACATAGCCCGCCACCGTCATCAGCAGGGCGAGCAGCAGCGGGTTGGTGGTGCGGGTGGCCGCGGTGCCGAGCCCGAGCGACCACAACCACCAGGCACCGGGGTGCAGTTCGAGGCGTGTCCGTCGGCGGACGGGCACGGTGGTGCGGGCGGCGCGGACGCCGGTGTCAGGCATTCCGGCGCCGCCGCGCCTGCCAGAACGCCGCCCCGCCGAGCACGGCGACCACACCGATGCCGAGGGGGAGCCCGAGGGAGGGGCCGTCGTCCTTGGGAGCGGCCTGCTTCCCCGACGGCTTCTCAGCCTTGTCATCGGCCGCCACCTGCTCCCCGCAGCCCCGCGCCGGGTAACCGGCGATGGCGCACAGCAGGGCGTTGGTGTCGTAGCGCAGGGGCTTGGCCGCCTCGGCCAGGGCGTCGGCGGTGCTCGCGTCCGGGGAGACGCGGGCGCAGACCTCGCGCGCGGCGGGCGGGATCTCCCCGGAGGGGGCGTCGGCCCGGGTGCCGAAGTCGAGGACGAGCGCGACCCGCTTGGTGCCCGCCTTCGCGGGCGTCTTGGCGCAGATCGAGCCGAAGTCCGCCGTGCCGCGCGGCCGGTCGGCGTCCGAGGAGTCCGCGCTGACCGCGAACCGGAAGCCCTGCACCGAGCCGTCGTCGGGACGCTCGGAGGCCGGGCCCTGGGTGGCGTACGTCCACCGGTCGCCGGAGCGGTCCCAGAAGGACCAGTACCGGTATCCGGCGGCCTGCGCCTCGGCGGCGGCGGCCAGGACGAGGAGGGACGCGACCAGCAGGGCCGCGGCACGGCGGACCGAGGTCACGGGCGGTTCTTCTTCCGGCCGCTGAACAGGAAGCCGACGCCGATACCGGCGACCAGGCCCACGCCGATGATCCACCACACGCTGTTGCCGGACTTCTCGGTGGCCTTCTTCTCCGGGGCGGCGGCCTGCTTCACCGGGGCCGGGCCCAGCTTGTCCAGGGCGCGGACCAGGTCGGTCCCGCCGAAGTCGTGCGGGTCGGCGCCGACCGCGTGGGCGCTGAGGACGAGCTGGGCGTAGGCGGCGGGGCCGCTCTGCTGCGCCCACTTCGCGGCGTTCTTCTCCAGCCAGGCGTACGGGGCCTTCGCCTGCTCCGTCCAGCCGTCGGCGGCCAGCGCCACCACGGTGTCGGCGGTGTTGCCGAAGTCGGGCTGGTTCTCGGCGCCGGGCATCGCGGACATCAGGTGGCCGGACTTGCCGACGGCGCCGATGAGGTAGGCGGAGGCGTTGTCGGCCAGGCGGGCCGGGGTCGCCTTGCCGGAGGAGGCGCAGGCGGGGGCCTTGTCGCGGGCCTTGCCGGGCTCCACGACGAAGCCCTTGCCGAGCGCGCCGAGCACACCGGCGGCCGTGGCGTCCGCGTTGGCCTCCAGCTTGCCCTTCTTGTCCGGCTGGAAGGCGAGCGCGCCGCCGCCCTTCTGGGCGCAGGGCACGGCCAGCGAGGCCAGCGCCTCGGCCGGGGTCTTCCCCTTGCCGCGCAGCTCGGCCGGCTTCTCGCCGGCGGCGGCCAGCGCGCCGACCACGACGGAGGTGGAGTTGGTGTCGCTCGGGCCGCCGGGGGAGTAGCCCCAGCCGCCGTCCTTGTTCTGCTGGGCCTTCAGCCACTTCACGGCCTTGCCGGTCACGTCGTCGTGGCCGCCGAGCGCGGCGAGCGCCTGGACGGCGGCGGCCGTGCTGTTGGTGTCCGCCTGCGCGCCCTTGCCGCCGCACGCCTTGCCGGTGTCGGCGCGGAAGGAGGCGAAGCCGCCGTCGGCGCACTGCTGGCCGGTCAGCCACTTCACGGCCTCGTCCGCGGGCTTCTCACCGGCGGTGGCCTGCGCGAGCAGGGCGAGGGACTGGCGCCAGACGCCGTCGTAGGTGGGGTCGCCCTTGCCGAACAGCCCGGCCGGGACCGTCGCCTTCGGGGACGGGGCGGCCTCGGCGGCCGTGGCGGGCGCGGCTGCGGCCAGCACGCCTATGGCGGCGAGAGCCGCGGCACTGCGGCGGACGTTCATGGTCGGCGACTGCCTCTCCTGCGAGGGGCCGACGCGCGCGGGAACCACCCCGGCGGCCCGGCCCCGTATGCCTCGACGGTGCCGTGCGCGGCACAGCGCCACGCACGTGAGCCGGTCAACGTCCCGCCGAGGCGTTCCGGCTCACCGGGCCTCCAGGGCGCCGGATGACGGTTGCGGGTCAGCGCCGGAATCACACCGGCTTCCCCCCGTACGGGTGTATGACGACCCGGCCACTTTACCGGGGGCCGCAAAGCCGCCGGTCGTGGCGTGAATCACCTGATCCACTGCTCACAGCGCCCCTACCTGCCGGTAGATTCAGAGCCTCTTGGATGATCAAGTCTGAAACTTGTTCCGGATTGTCGTCCCGTCGTAGTCTCGCGGGACCGTGCAGGCAGAAGGGGGCCCAGAGTGACCGCTGAGGCCAGTCAGGCGGCTCCCCCGGGCACCGCCGCCGACGGCGAGCGACCGCTCCGTATCGCGCTCCTCACCTACAAGGGCAATCCGTTCTGCGGCGGCCAGGGCGTCTACGTCCGCCACCTCTCCCGTGAACTCGCCCGTCTGGGCCACCGGGTGGAGGTCATCGGCTCCCAGCCCTATCCCGTGCTCGACGAGCACGATGAACACGGCGCCTACGCGGGCCGGTTGAGCCTCACCGAGCTGCCCAGCCTCGACCTCTACCGCCAGCCCGACCCCTTCCGCACCCCGAGGAGGGGTGAATACCGGGACTGGGTCGACGCGCTCGAGGTCGCCACCATGTGGACCGGCGGCTTCCCCGAGCCGCTCACCTTCTCCCTGCGTGCCGGGCGTCAACTGCGCGCCCGCAGGGGCGAGTTCGACGTGGTCCACGACAACCAGACGCTCGGCTACGGCCTGCTCGGCGACCTGGGCGCCCCCCTGGTCACCACCATCCACCACCCCATAACCGTCGACCGGCAACTCGAACTCGACGCCGCCGAAGACCTCAAGCGCCGCCTCTCCGTGCGCCGCTGGTACGCCTTCACCCGCATGCAGAAGCGCGTCGCCCGCCGCCTGCCCTCCGTGCTCACCGTCTCCGGCAGCTCCCGCCAGGAGATCGTGGACCACCTCGGCGTACGCCAGGACCGCGTGCATGTCGTCCACATCGGCGCCGACACCACCCTGTTCGCGCCGAATCCGGCCGTGCCCGAGGTGCCGGGCCGGATCGTCACCACCTCCAGCGCCGACGTGCCCCTCAAGGGCCTGGTCTTCCTGGTGGAGGCCCTCGCCAAGGTGCGCGCCGAACAGCCGCACGCCCACCTCGTCGTCGTCGGCAAGCGCCCCGAGGAGGGCCCGGTCGCCCAGGCGATCGAGCGGTACGGCCTGGAGGACGCCGTCGAGTTCGTCAAGGGCATCTCCGACGCCGAACTGGTCGACCTGATCCGCTCCGCCGAAGTCGCCTGCGTGCCCTCGCTGTACGAGGGGTTCTCGCTGCCCGCCGCCGAGGCCATGGCCACCGCCACCCCGCTGGTCGCCACCACCGGCGGCGCGATCCCCGAGGTCGCCGGGACCGACGGCGAGACGTGCCTGGCCGTACCCCCCGGCGACGCCGGGGCGCTCGCCGCCGCCCTCACCCGGCTGCTCGGCGACCGCGACCTGCGCGCCCGGCTCGGCGCGGCCGGCCGCGAGCGGGTGCTCGCCCGCTTCACCTGGACGCGTGCGGCCGAGGGCACCGTGGCCCGCTACCGCGAGGAGATCGACCGGGCCCGTACGGGCCCCCGCGCGGACAGACCCCTTCCCGCAGCCGTCCCCGGCCGCCCCGTCGCGGGGGTCTCCGCGGCACCCGCGCCACTCTCCGAAAGTTCCTCCGAAAGCAGGGCCACGTGCTGACCGTCGACTTCTCCCGGTTCCCGCTCGCCCCCGGCGACCGTGTCCTGGACCTCGGCTGCGGGGCCGGCCGGCACGCCTTCGAGTGCTACCGGCGCGGCGCCCAGGTGGTGGCCCTCGACCAGAACGCGGAGGAAATCCGCGAGGTCGCCAAGTGGTTCGCGGCGATGAAGGAGGCGGGTGAGGCCCCCGAGGGCGCCACCGCCACCGCCATGGAGGGCGACGCGCTCGCGCTGCCCTTCCCCGACGAGTCCTTCGACGTCGTCATCATCTCCGAGGTGATGGAGCACATCCCCGACGACAAGGGCGTGCTCGCCGAGATGGTCCGCGTCCTCAAGCCCGGCGGCCGGATAGCCGTCACCGTGCCCCGGTACGGTCCCGAGAAGGTCTGCTGGGCGCTCTCCGACGCCTACCACGAGGTCGAGGGCGGCCACATCCGCATCTACCGCGCCGAGGAACTCCTCGCCAAGATGCGCGGCGCCGGCCTCAAGCCGTACGGCACCCACCACGCGCACGCCCTGCACTCGCCGTACTGGTGGCTCAAGTGCGCCTTCGGCGTCGACAACGACAAGGCGCTGCCGGTGCGGGCGTACCACAAGCTGCTGGTCTGGGACATCATGAAGAAGCCGCTGGCCACGCGCGTGGCCGAGCAGGCGCTCAACCCGCTGATCGGCAAGAGCTTCGTCGCCTACGCGACCAAGCCGCACCTGCCCCGCCTCGACGAGGCCGGGACGGACGCCCCGTGACCACGCCCCGGGCCGACCACCTCGTGCTGACCGGCGTTCTCACCGCCGAGCAGGCCGCCGACACCGTCCGGGGGATCCTCGCGGTGCAGCGCGCCGACGGCGCCATCCCCTGGTTCCGTGGCCACCACCTCGACCCCTGGGACCACACCGAGGCCGCCATGGCCCTCGACGCGGCCGGGGAGCACGCGGCCGCCGAGCGCGCCTACCGCTGGCTCGCCGACCACCAGAACGAGGACGGCTCCTGGTACGCCGCCTACGCCGACGGCGCCCACGACGAGGTCACCGACCGCGCCCGCGAGTCCAACTTCGTCGCCTACATAGCCGTCGGCGTCTGGCACCACTACCTGTCCACCGGGGACGACACCTTCCTGGACCGGATGTGGCCCACCGTGTACGCGGCCGTCGAATGGGTGCTCCGGCTCCAGCAGCCCGGCGGCCAGATCGGCTGGCGGCGCGCCGAGGACGGCACCCCCACCACCGACGCCCTGCTCACCGGCAGCTCCTCGATCCATCACGCCCTGCGCTGTGCGCTCGCCATCGCCGAGCAGCGTGAAGAGCCGCAGCCCGACTGGGAGTTGGCGGTGGGCGCGCTGCGGCACGCCATCCGCAGGCACCCCGAGCGGTTCCTCGACAAGAACCAGTACTCGATGGACTGGTACTACCCGGTTCTCGGCGGTGCCGTCACCGGCGCCGAGGCCAAGGAGCGCGTCGAGGACGGGTGGGACCGCTTCGTCGTGCCCGGCCTGGGCGTGCGCTGCGTCGTGCCCAACCCCTGGGTGACCGGCGGCGAGTCCTGTGAACTCGCCCTGGCCCTCTGGGTGATGGGCGAGTCCGACCGCGCGCTGGAGATACTCCAGTCCATCCAGCACCTGCGCGACCCGGAGTCCGGCCTGTACTGGACCGGCTACGTCTTCGACGACGACGCCGTCTGGCCGCGGGAACTCACCACTTGGACCGCCGGGTCCCTGCTGCTCGCGGTGGCCGCCCTCGGCGGCCACGACGCGACCGGCGCCGTCTTCGCCGGTGACCTCCTGCCGCGCGGCCTGGACCCCGACTGCTGCGACTAGCGGCAGGCGGGGTCCCCGCGCCCGGTGCCCCGGATCAGCGGTGCATGCGGCCGGCGATGGCGTGACCGATGAACAGGTAGACCACGGCGGCCAGTCCGTAGCCGGCGACGACCCGGGCCCACGCCTCGTCGAAGGTGAACAGGTCGTGGGACCAGCCGGCCAGCCAGGAGGCCGTGTCATGGACGAACTCGACCAGGGTGTTGCCCCGGTTCGCGTCCAACAGGTACATCAAGATCCACAGACCGAGGATGAGGGCCATCACGTCCGCTACGACGGCGATGACACGGCCGGCCTGGTTGGTGCCTGAGTGGTGTCGAGACATGGTGTTCGAATTGCCGCCGGACGCCCGCTGAAACCGGCCACAGGCCCGTAATACCGGGCCCGACGACCCGTACGGGCCTCCCGGCTGGCGGCGGCCGGGAGGCCGGGCAAGGCTTCGGACCAGAGACACCCGCTCGGGGAATCACGTCCGGAGGACCGCGTGCCCGTTCCGTTGCGCCGCACCTGGGTGGCGCTCATCTTGTGCTGCGCCCTGCTGGCCGGTACTGCCGCCTGCGGCAGTGACGACAAGACCAGCACCAAGACTGCCGCCGCGGCCTCCCCGGGCCCCAGCACCTCCGCCGAACGCCAGAAGTTCGCCAAGACCCGGTTCGTCGCCAACGCGGGCCTCGCGGCCGGGGCGACGTACCAGTGGATCGTGAAGCCCTGGCGGGCCGGCACCTTCACGAAGGGCGCCGACGGCCGCAAGGTGGCCCTCGTCAAGGCCGGCCTCGCCGGTGCCTTCGCCTACAACCGGCTCAAGGCCGCCCAGAAGAACGCCCAGGACGACCCCACCCTGACCAAGGCGCTCGCCCCGCTCACCGCGGGCATCGAGAGCCTGAAGAACCTGCCGTCCAAGCTGCGCAACGGCGACACGGGCGCGATGAGTTCGTTCGAGGACACCATCGACAAGGTGAAGAGCGCGGGTGCGAGCGCGGGCGCACCGGTCAAGGACCAGGTGCCCTCCTCCTCGGACCTCTCCAAGGGCTGACACGGCTGCGGCCCCCCGCCCGGAAGGGGCGAGGGGCCGCACACGACGGTTCCGGGGGGCTCAGCCGCGCTGGATGCCCGAGGTGTCCTGGAGGACGCCGCGACGCCCGTCCTGGGTCTGCGCGAGCAGCGCGGCACCGCGCTGCTCGACCGCCAGGTACCAGGTGCCGGGGGCCAGTTCGGCGACCGGGTTGGGCGAGCCGTCCTCCGCGAACAGCGGACGGGCCACCGGCACGGCGAACCAGAACGGCGAGAAGTCGGCGGCCGGAGCCTGCTGCTGCGGCGCCGGAGCACCCTGCGGGGCGCTGTGCCCGAACGCCTGGGCCTGCTGCGGCTGGCCGCCGCCGAAGGAGGCGGCAGGGGCGCCGGGGTAGCCGTAACCCTGGGGCGGCTGGGCGCCGTAGGGCTGCGGGGCGGCCGGCTTGGGCGCCGGGAGCAGCGGGGCCTGGAGCGCCGGGACGAGCGGGGTGGCGACGGCGGCGCCCGCCAGGATCAGCGTGGCGACCAGCGCGAGGATCAGACCGGTGCCCGCGCTCGGCGACTTGGAGCCGGCGGTGATGTTGTCCAGGCCGCCGACCGGGTCGATCACATTGCCCAGCGCGCTCCACGCGGCGAACACCGCGAACGCCGCGCCGAGGACGCCGAGTTCGAGACCGGCGACCTTGCGGGGCTGCGGCAGCGCGCGGGCGGCGACGACGAGCCCGGCGGCGATCAGACCCGCCAGGACGACGCTGAGCAGGACCGGGCCGCTCTCCCAGAGGTTCGGCATGTCGACGTCGCCGGGAAGGTCGTCGTACGAAAAGTTGTCGAAGAACGACGCGATGAGCAGCAACAGCGCCGCTCCGATCACCACGCCGTCGCCTCTGGTGAGGGATCGGATATTCACTTCATCAGGTCCTTCGTAGGTCGTCTCGTCGTCGGTAGACAGTACCGTCCGCGTGATCCGCTGTGCGGACGGTTTCGCCCGGCGGTCACGACTCGCGCAGGAAACTCACGATTCCCTCAGAGATCCCCTGCGCGGCCTTCTGCCGCCAGGGACCGCTGGTCAGCAGGGCCACATCGGACTTGTCGCGCATGTTCCCGCACTCGATGAACACCTTCGGAACCGTTGACAGATTGAGACCGCCGAGGTCCGTGCGCGTGACCATCCCGGTGCCGTCGCCCAGGTAGTTGGAGAAGGGCTCCCCGGTGGCGCGGCGGTAGCCGCCCGCGACCCGGGCGCCCAACTTCTTGGAGGGGGCGACGATGGGCCGGGTGTCCGCGGCGCCCGCATGCACCGCGCCCGGCATGATGACGTGGAAGCCCCGGTTGCCCTCGGCCGAGCCGTCCGCGTGCAGCGAGATCGCCGCGTCCGCGTGGGCGGTGTTGCCGATCCGGGCCCGCTCGTCCACGCACGGCCCCCACTCGCGGTCGCCGTCGTGGGTCAGCTTCACGGTGGCGCCCTGCTTCTCCAGCAGCGCCCGCAGCCGGTGGGCGAGGTCGAGGGTGAACTTGGCCTCCGGGTAACCGGCGTCGGTGGCGGTGCCGGTGGTGTCGCACTCCTTCTTGCCGGTGCCGATGTCGACCTGCCGGTTGATCTCGGCCGTGTGCCGGAAGTTGCCCGTGTTGTGGCCGGGGTCGATGACGACGACCTTCCCGGCGAGCGAGCCCGCACTCGGCGAGGGGCTGCTCGTGCCGCCCGGCGCCGCCGACGCCGACGGGCTCGCGGCAGCCGCCGGGCGGTCCGGCTCGTCGCCGAGCGCCGAGTAGGCCAGCCAGCCCAGCAGGGCGACCGGCACCAGCGCGGCGAACGTGATGGTCAGCGCGCGCCGGGAGCGCGGCCGGGGAGCTTCGTTTTCCGGGCCTTCGTACGACACGCAGCCACCCTAACGGCACCCCCCGCCCGGCCCCCGCATCCCTGACGACAGGTCAGATACCGTCCCCCGTGCGCTTCAGCACCCGCAGCGAGCCCGTCGCGGACACCTCGGTGAAGGCGCCCGAGGCCAGCGCCCGCAGGTACACCCGGTACGGCGCCTGGCCGGTGAACTCGTCCTCCGGCTCCGGGAACACGTCGTGGATGACCAGCAGACCGCCGGGCGCGACGTGCGGGGCCCAGCCCTCGTAGTCGGCGTTGGCGTGCTCGTCGGTGTGGCCGCCGTCGACGAACACCAGCGCCACGGGGGAGTTCCACACGGCGGCGACCTGCGGGGAGCGGCCGACCAGCGCGATCACGTGGTCCTCCAGACCGGCCCGGTACAGGGTGCGGCGGAAGGTGGGGAGCGTGTCCATCAGGCCGAGCTCGGGGTCGACGGTCTCCGGGTCGTGGTAGTCCCAGCCCGGCTGCTGCTCCTCGCTGCCCCGGTGGTGGTCGACGGTGAGCGCGGTGACCCCGGCCCTGAGGGCCGCGTCCGCGAGCAGCACGGTGGAGCGCCCGCAGTAGGTGCCGACCTCCAGCAGCGGCAGCCCGAGCCGCCCGGCCTCCACCGCCGCCGCGTACAGCGCCAGCCCCTCGTCCACGGGCATGAACCCCTTCGCGGCCTCGAACGCGGCCAGGATCTCCGATGGGGGTCCCCCCTGCTCGACCGGAGTCGAGAGCCTGGGGGAGGGGGCCGCGGCCATGGGGGTTCCTCTCGGTCGTACGTCTCTCTCGGCGCCCATGCTGCCGCACCCCCCGCCCGGGGCCGGGTGGGGGGTGCGGTGGCGGGGACCTGCGCGGGTTACGCCGAGACGGTCTCGCCCGGCAGCGGCAGGTCCAGCTCGACCGGGCGCTCGTCCCCGGCGTGCGTCGCCGCCGAGGCCAGCGGGCCGTGTCCGGCGGCCCGGGCGGCCAGGACGTACGGGCCCTCGGACGGCACCGGGAGGGCGTAGCCGCCGTCGAGGTCGGAGAGCGTGGAGCCGGCCTGGCGCCCCCGGCGGTCGATCAGCGTGACCTTGGCGCGGGCCACCGGGGCGCCGGACGCGTCCAGCACCCGGCCCCGGAAACCACGCAGCACCTCCTCGGCACGCTCCAGCACCGCGTCCTCCTCGCTGCTGGCCCGCAACTGGGTGTGCTGGGCGGCCGGGCGCGGGGTGCGCGGCAGGAACACCGCGAGCGCCAGACCCACGAGCACGGCGGCCGTGGCGATCAGGAACGACACCCGGAAGCCGTGCATCGTCGGCACCGCGACCCCGCCGCCCAGGTCGTGCGCGGTGTTGGCCAGCACCATGCCGATGACGGCGCTGGAGACCGAGGTGCCGATAGAGCGCATCAGGGTGTTCAGACCGTTGGCGGCACCCGTCTCGGACGCCGGGACCGCGCCCACGATCAGCGCGGGCAACGAGGAGTACGCCAGGCCGATACCGGCGCCGAGGACCATCGAGGTGATGATCGTCTGCCAGGCGGCGTGCATCAGGCCGAGCCCGCCCGCGTAGCCGACCGCGATGACCATCAGGCCGATGATCAGGGTCGTGCGGGGGCCGTAGCGGGCCGAGAGACGGGCGTAGACCGGGGCGGTGAACATCATGGTCAGGCCCAGCGGGGCCACGCACAGACCGGCGACCACCATCGACTGGCCCAGGCCGTAGCCGGTGGCGGTGGGGAGCTGGAGCAACTGGGGGAGGACCAGCGAGACGACGTAGAAGCTGACGCCGACCATGATCGAGGCGAGGTTGGTGAGCAGCACCTCGCGGCGGGCGGTGGTGCGCAGGTCGACCAGCGGGGCCGGTACGCGCAGCTCGTACACGCCCCACAGCAGCAGTACGGCGAGCGCGCCGCCGAAGAGGCCGAGCGTGGTGCCGGAGGACCAGCCCCAGTCGCTGCCCTTGGTGATGGGCAGCAGGAGCAGCACCAGACCGGCGGAGAGGCCGACGGCGCCCGGGTAGTCGAAGGAGCCCTTCGCGCGGGCCGGGGACTCGGGGACGACCAGCAGGGTCAGGCCGATGGCGAGCACGCCCAGACCGGCGGCGCCGTAGAACAGGGCGTGCCAGTCGGTGTGCTGGGCGACCAGGGCCGCGGCGGGCAGCGCGAGACCGCCGCCGACGCCGATCGAGGAGCTCATCAGCGCCATCGCGGAGGCGAGCCGCTCACGCGGGAGCATGTCGCGCATCAGGCCGATGCCCAGCGGGATCGCGCCCATGGCGAAGCCCTGGAGGGCGCGGCCAACGATCATCAGGAGCAACTGGCTGGTGACCGCGCTGACCAGCGCGCCGAGCACCATCACGGACAGGCTGAGGATCAGCATCCGGCGCTTGCCGTACAGGTCGCCGAGGCGGCCCATGATCGGGGTGGCGACGGCACCGGAGAGCAGGGTGGAGGTGAGGACCCAGGTCGCGTTGCTCGGCGCGGTGCCGAGCAGTTGCGGCAGGTCCTTGATGACCGGCACGAGCAGGGTCTGCATCACCGCGACCACGATGCCCGCGAAGGCGAGCACCGGGACGACGGCCCCACCCGCTCTCCGGGTGGCATGGTCGGGCGTGGTGTGGGTCATGGAAATGGGTCCTCCCGCGTGAATACGTGCCGGGTGAACCTCGTATGCACAGGAAACTATTCCGTTGCTTCGGGACGCTAATGAATCCTTGACCGAGACATGGGTTTCTGACCCGGTGTCAGTGCTTGCTTCTCACAGCCAGCCGCGCTGCCGGGCCTCCCGTACGGCCTCCGCGCGGTTGCGGGTGCCGGTCTTGCCGATCGCCGAGGAGAGGTAGTTGCGGACGGTGGACTCCGAGAGGTGGAGCCGGGCGGCGATGTCGGCGACCGTCGCGCCGTCCACGGAGGCGGTCAGCACCTCGCACTCCCGGCCCGTCAGCGGGTTCGGCCCGGCGCTCAGCGCGGCCGCCGCCAGTACGGGGTCGACCACCGTCTCCCCGGCCAGCACCCGGCGCACCGCCTGGGCCAGTTCCTCCACCGGGCCGTCCTTGACCAGGAACCCGGCCGCCCCCGCCTCCATCGCCCGGCGCAGATAGCCGGGCCGTCCGAAGGTGGTCAGGATCAGCACCCGGCACCCGGGCACCCGCTCCCGCAGCAGCGCGGCGGCGTCCAGACCGCTCAGGCCCGGCAGCTCGATGTCCAGCAGCGCCACGTCCGGCCGGTGCGCCACGGCGGCCGGCACGATCGCGTCCCCCGCCGACACCTGCGCGACCACCTCGATGTCGTCCTCCATGCCCAGCAGGAGGGCCAGGGCGCCGCGCATCATGCCCTGGTCCTCGGCCAGCAGGAGTCGGATCTCGTTCACCGCGCCAGGGTAGCGAGGGGCCGCCCGGCCGTCAGGACTCCAGCGCGACCGGCACCGGGTCCTCGGCGCTCGGGTCCGCCGGGGCCACCGGCAGCTTCGCCGTCACCGTGAAGCCGCCCGCGGGGGCTGGACCCGCCGTCAGGGAGCCACCTGCCGCGGCCAGTCGCTCGGTCAGGCCCGTGAGGCCGGTGCCGTCGGTGCCCGTGGCCGCCGTCGGGGTGCCGTTGTCGGTGACGGTGAGCCGGACCCGTTCCCCGGCGCTCTCCACGGTGATCTCGCAGCGGGTGGCGCGGCTGTGCCGGACCACGTTGGTCACCGCCTCGCGCACCACCCAGCCGAGCAGCGCCTCGGTCTGCGGGGCCAGCGGCGCCCCCGACTGCCGGACCACCGGCTCCACGCTCGCCGCAGCCAGTGCCGAGCGGGCCCGGGTCAGCTCGGTGGACAGGCTGCCCTCGCGGTAGCCGGTCACCGCCTCCCGGATCTCGGTCAGCGCCTGCCGCCCCACCGACTCGATGTCCCCGATCTGGGCCAGCGCCGCGTCCAGGTCCCGCCCGGCCAGCCGCCGCGCGGCCTCCGACTTCACCACGATCACCGACAGGGTGTGACCCAGCAGGTCGTGCAGATCGCGGGAGAAGCGCAGCCGCTCCTTCTCCACCGCCCGCCGTGCCAGCTCCTCCCGCGCGGCCCGCAGTTCCCGCACCGCCTCCGACAGGCTGAGGATCGCCGCCGTGACCATGCAGGACAGGAAGGTCGCGTACCCGATGTTCGGCGCCTCCCGCCAGCCCTCGCGCAGGCCCGCGAGGACCGCGCCGTACGCCGCGAGCAGCAGGCCGATCCTGCCGAGGTGCCGGCCGCGCAGGGTGGCGCCGGTGGCGAGGCCGAGCAGCGGGAAGAACAGCAGCCAGTTGCCGCCGTAGCCGACCGCCAGGCCCGTGGTCACCAGGCCCATCGTCAGCAGTGCCAGCCGGGTGGAGAGGGACTGGCGCTTCTCGCGGTCGAACGCGCGGAACGTGACATAGACGTAGAGGGAGTTGAAGGTGAACAGGCCCAGGCCGCCGATCCACGGGTTCTCGGCCTTGCCCTGGAGCAGATTGGAGAAGGAGCCCAGGCCCATCAGGAGCCAGGGAAGCAGCGCGAAGCCGGTCGGCGGGGGCCCCGCGTGGTCGGCGCCCCGCGCACACCTTCCCGAGCGCCGCCGCAGCACCCGCGCCCACCACGTCATGTCCGTGTCCCCCGGCCTCTCCCGCTTCACCGCGTCCGGCCGGTCGGCGGGACGACGTTCCAGGGTAGGGAAGGAGAGCCGTTGCCCGCACCGGGCGGATCGCGTCTGTGTCATGCCTACGACGGTAGGAGCGGGGCGCCGCCGCGGGCAGAGGCGTACGTACGGACTCCGGCAGTACAAATGTCACGGTCGGCCCAAGACGAAGGGGCGGGGTACGAGCCGTGTGGCCCGTACCCCGCCCCTCGCCGTATCGATCAGGCAGCCGTCCCGGCGGTCCCGCCGCCCGGGCGGCGATGGCGCCCGCTGGGGGCGCTCTCCCCGTCCCGGTCCGCGACCGGTCCCCGGTGCCGACCGTGCCCATCCGCCTCGGCGGAGACGGATCCCGGCTGGTAGACCCCGGAATCCGCGGGAGCGGACAGCGGCTGCGTCGTGCTGGTCTCGGTCATCGGAAGCATTCACCCCGTCAACATGATCGTCTTGCAGCCGGGAGAGTCTAACCAACCCCCGTGGGGCCGGGTCCAGGCGGCAGCACCGACACCGGCGGCGTCGCCGGGCGGGGGGTGAACGGCGGCCATGGCACCGCTATCCGGCGGCCGCCTTGTCGAGGGGGGCCTCCCGCAGGGGGACCGGGCGCGGGGCCTGAGGCTGGGGTTCCTGCTGCTCCGCGGGCGCGTCGGGGGCCGGGTCCGCCGCCGGAGGGGTCAGTTCTGCCACGCCGCACGGGGTCTGCGCCGTGGTGTACGGCAGTCGCAGCACGCCCTCCGCCGTCCACAGGCCGGAGCCTGCCAGCCAGCCCTCGGGGGCGGGAAGGTGGCGTACCCGGCGGTCGGTCGGGCGCCAGGTGGCGACCCAGGTGCCGAGGGGGCCGTCCACGCGGAAGGCCACCGCGCAGTTCTCCGGGGTCAGCACCTGGCCCGGCTGGATGGCGAACGGGGTCACCGTGCAGTCCGGCAGCCGGAGCGCGCCGGGGAAGCGGACCGGCAGGGTGCTGCCCATCACGCCCCAGCCCCATCGTTCCCGCCCCGGCGAGGCCGCGTCCGAGGAGATCACCAGCAGCCCGCTGTCCGGGTCGGCCAGCAGCAGCCGGTCGTCGCTGCCGGGCGCGATCTCGAGGAGCGGCGACACCTGGCCGTCCCGGCCCAGGTCCACCACGACCGTCTTGGTCCGGCCGTCCAGCTCGCGGTCCACGGCCAGCATCCGCCCCGCCGGCTCCAGCCAGACCCCGCCCGAGCACCGCCCCGGCACCTCGGCCACCCGCTCCGGCCCGGCGGTGCCCCCCGCCACCAGCCATACCGCCGTGGACGTCTCGCCCACCGCCAGCGCGTACGCCCGCTCGCCCCCCGGCGCGGGCGGCAGCAGCGCGACGTGGGTGCCGGGCTCGCACTCCACCGCGCCGACCGCCAGCTCACCGGTGCCGGGCCCGGTCGGGTACAGCAGCGAGAAGGCGTGCCGCCGCTCCACCAGGCGGTGGATCAGCACCCGCCCGTCCCCCATCGGATGCACCTCGGTGCCCGGCTCCTCCGGCTGCCCGCCGGGCAGCGGCACCGCGTACGGCTCCGGGCCGTCCAGCGTCCAGCGCTCCGGGAACCAGCTCTCCCCGTCCAGCGCGAGCCGGGCGGCGTACGCGCCGTCCGCCGTGATGGCGTACCGCGTCGTGGGCGCCTCGTGTTCCGCGCCGGCAGACGGGGATTCGATCGCACAGGCCGTCATGGTTCGGTCACCTCCGGCGACGAAGCTAGTTTTCGTACGCACGGCCGGGGGGCCGGGTTCGGGGCGCTTCACACATACGGGTGGCGCAGAAGCGATTCCTCTGAGGAAAAGGCGGGGGTGGGCGTACCGGGCCGGGGCCGCCGTACGCGGTACGGCCCCCCTGGACGGACAGGTAGCCTTTCCTCGTGCCCCGTCTGTCTGAAGTCATCGCCGCGCTGGAGACCCTGTGGCCCGCCGAGCGGGCCGAGTCCTGGGACGCGGTCGGCACGGTCACGGGCGACCCCGGCCAGGAGGTCGGTCGCGTCCTGTTCGCCGTGGACCCGGTGCAGGAGGTCGTCGACGAGGCCGTACGGCTCGGCGCGGACCTGCTCGTCACCCACCACCCGCTCTACCTGCGGGGAACGACCACGGTGGCCGCCGGCACCCCCAAGGGCCGGGTCGTGCACACGCTGATCAAGAACGACGTCGCCCTGCACGTCGCGCACACCAACGCCGACAAGGCCGACCCCGGAGTCTCCGACGCCCTCGCGGGCGCCCTGGACCTCAGGGTCACCGGCCCCCTCGTACCCGACCCCGACGACCCGGCCGGACGCCGGGGCCTGGGCCGGGTCTGCGAGCTGGACCACCCGCTGACCGTGCGTGAACTGGCCGAGCGCGCCGCCGAACGGCTGCCCGCCACCGCGCAGGGCATCCGGGTGGCCGGCGACCCCGACGCCGTCGTCCGCACGGTCGCCGTCAGCGGCGGCTCCGGCGACAGCCTCTTCGACCGGGTCCGCGCGGCCGGTGTGGACGCCTTCCTCACCGCCGACCTGCGCCACCACCCGGCATCGGAGTTCGCCGCGTCCCTCGACGAGCACCCGCTCGCCCTCCTCGACGCGGCCCACTGGGCCACCGAGTGGCCCTGGTGCGAGCTGGCCGCGGCCGAACTCGACCAGATCTCCGACCGTCACGGCTGGGGCCTCCGCGTCCACGTGTCCAAGACGGTCACCGACCCCTGGACCGCCCACGCGGCGTCCCCCGTCACCACTAGCCCCATGGGAGCCCCCAACTGAACGCCGAGCCCGCCGACCAGATCCGACTCCTCGACGTCCAGGCCCTCGACGTCCGCCTCCAGCAGCTCGCGTACAAGCGGGACGCGCTCCCCGAGCACGCCGAGATCGAGACGCTGGGCAAGGACCTCGTCCAGCTCCGCGACCTGCTGGTGGCCGCGCAGACGGAGGAGAGCGACTGCGCCCGCGAGCAGACCAAGGCCGAGCAGGACGTGGACCAGGTGCGCCGCCGCGCCACCCGTGACCAGCAGCGCCTGGACTCCGGCGCGGTCACCTCGCCCAAGGACCTCACCGGCCTCCAGCACGAGATCGCCTCCCTCGCCAAGCGCCAGGGCGACCTGGAGGACGTCGTCCTCGAGGTCATGGAGCGCCGCGAGGCCGCCCAGGCGCGGGTCGCCGAGCTGACCGAGCGGGTCGCCTCCGTGCAGGCCAAGGCCGACGACGCCACCGCCCGCCGCGACGCCGCGTTCCGCGAGCTGGACGACGAGACCGCCGCGGTGACCAAGGAGCGCGAGGTTGTCTCCGCCTCCGTCCCGGCCGACCTGCTCAAGCTGTACGACCGGCTGCGCGCCCAGGGTGGCGGTGTCGGTGCGGCCAAGCTGTACGCCCGTACCTGCCAGGGCTGCCGTCAGGAGCTGGCGATCACCGAGCTGAGCGAGATCCGCGCGGCCGCGCGCGACGCCGTGGTCCGCTGCGAGAACTGCCACCGCATCCTGGTGCGCACGTCGGAGTCGGGTCTGTAGTCGGACGGCAGGGAGCGCTGGACGTGCGGGAGTTCGTCGTCGAGGCCGACGGCGGGTCGCGGGGCAACCCCGGCCCGGCCGGGTACGGGGCCGCCGTGAGTGACGCGGCCACGGGGGAGACCCTGGCCGAGGCCGCCGAGTTCATCGGCGTCGCCACCAACAACGTCGCCGAGTACCGGGGGCTCCTCGCCGGCCTGCGCGCCGCCCACGCCCTCGACCCCGAGGCGCGGGTCGCCGTCCGCATGGACTCCAAGCTGGTCGTCGAGCAGATGTCGGGCCGCTGGAAGATCAAGCACCCCGACATGAAGCCCCTGGCCACCGAGGCCCGCGGCATCTTCCCGCCCGGCCGGGTCACCTACGAGTGGATACCGCGCGAGCGCAACAAACACGCCGACCGGCTGGCCAACGAGGCGATGGACGCGGGGGCGAAGGGCGAGGCGTGGACGCCTCGGCCTCCGGCGGTTGTCGAGCCCGACGGCCCGCCCGGCGACGCCCGTGCCGGGGCGGCGGCCGCGAGGGCGGCTCTGGCTCAGGGGCGGGCTGTACCCGCTTCCGAGTCGGTGGAGTCGACCCATGCCGCTCAGGGCGACGCCCGCGCCGCCCGTACCGTCGCCTCCGCCACCACCTCCTCGCCCGGCTGGAGCGCGGCCCCCGATCTCGGGGCGCCCGCCACCTTCGTGCTGTTGCGGCACGGGGAGACGCCGTTGACTCCGCAGAAGCGGTTCTCCGGGAGCGGGGGGAGTGATCCCGCGCTGTCGGAGGTGGGGCGGGAGCAGGCCCGGCTGGTGGCCGGGGCGCTGGCGCGGCGGGGGACCGTGCAGGCGGTCGTCGCCTCGCCGCTGGCCCGTACGCGGGAGACCGCCGGGATCGTCGCCGCCCGGCTCGGGCTGGACGTGAGCGTGGAGGACGGGCTGCGCGAGACGGACTTCGGCGCGTGGGAGGGGCTGACCTTCGGGGAGGCCCGCGAGCGCTACCCCGACGACCTGAACGCCTGGCTCGGCGACCCGGAGGCGCGTCCCACCGGCGGCGGCGAGAGCTTCGCGGAGACCGCCGAGCGGATCGAGGAGGCCCGAGCCCGGCTGGTCGCCGAGTACGCGGGCCGTACGGTGCTGCTGGTCACCCACGTCACGCCGATCAAGACCCTGCTGCGGCTCGCCCTGGGCGCCCCGCCCGAGTCCCTCTTCCGGATGGAGCTGTCGGCCGCCTCGCTGTCCGCGGTGGCGTACTACGCCGACGGGAACGCGAGCGTACGGCTGTTCAACGACACGTCCCACCTGCGTCCCTGAGCCCGGCCGCACCGCGCGCCAGCTCCTCGATCCGGGCCCAGTCCCCGGCGGCCACGGCGTCCGCCGGGACCATCCAACTGCCGCCCACGCAGCCCACGTTGGGCAGTGCGAGGTACTCCGGCGCACTTGCCTCCGCGATCCCGCCCGTGGGGCAGAAGCGGGCGTCGGGCAACGGCCCGGCGAGGGACCTGAGATAAGCCGTACCGCCCGCGGCCTGGGCCGGGAAGAACTTCATCTCCCGCACCCCGCGCTCCAGCAGCGCCACCACCTCCGAGGTGGTCGACACCCCCGGCAGGAACGGCACCCCGGACCCCCGCATGGCCGCGAGCAGCGACTCGGTCCAGCCGGGGGAGACCAGGAACCGCGCCCCCGCCGCCACGCAACGGCTCACCTGGTCCGGCGTGATCACCGTCCCGGCGCCCACCACCGCCTCGGGCACCTCCGCGGCGATGGCACGGATGCCGTCCAGCGCGGCCGGGGTGCGCAGCGTGACCTCGATCGCGGGCAGCCCCCCGGCGACCAGCGCCCGCGCCAGCGGCACGGCGTCGGCGGCGTCGGAGAGCACGACGACGGGGAGGACGGGGGCGAGATCCAGTACGGAGGCGGGGGAGGGCGCCGGTGAGGTCATGGACGCCATCGTGCCCAGGGGAAACAACCTGCGCAACGAACGTTGCACATGCTGCAACCGGCTCTAGTGGACCTCGTCCACCAGCACGTCCAGCGCCCACGGCTTCCCGGCCTTCTCCGGCGCCGCCGCCTCCACCTCGTACCCGAGGTCCCGCAGCGCGACGACCAGCCCGGCCGGGTCCTTGGGCGCGGCACCCTCGGTGAGGAGGGCGCGGACGATACGGCCCTTGGTCGCCTTGTTGAAGTGGCTGACCACCTTGCGGGTGGGCGCGTGCAGCACCCGTACCGTCGCGGTGCGCCCCGCGACCTCGCCCTTGGGCTTCCAGGCGGCGGCGTACGCGGCGGAGCGCAGGTCCAGCACCAGCCCGTCCCCGGCCGCCTCGGGCAGCACCTCGGCCATCGGTGCCCGCCAGTGCCCGGCCAGCGCGCCGAGACCGGGCAGCTTGACGCCCATGGAGCAGCGGTAGGAGGGGATGCGGTCGGTGACGCCGATCGCACCCCAGAGGCCGGAGAACACCAGCAGCGAGCGGGCCGCGCGGCGCTTGGCGGCGGGTTCGAGGGTGGCCAGACCGAGGGCGTCGTAGAGGACGCCGGTGTAGATCTCGCCCGCCGGGCGGGCGCCGGCCGTGAGCAGTCCGGCGTTCTTGGCGACCTCGCCGCGCAGCCCCTCGCTCAGCCCCAGCACCTCGCGGGCCTTCTCCGCGTCCCCGGCGCACAGCTCGACCAGCTCGGCGAGCACGGCCTGCCGGGCGGCGGTGAGACCGGGCAGGGACAGCGACTCGGGCTTCAGCGGGGCACCCCGGCCCGAGGACGCCTTCCCCTCCGACGGGGGCAGCAGGACCAGCACGGACAACTCCTTCTCTCGGCCTCCGCGCCAGCGTACGGGCCCCGGCCGCCGGTCCGTGCCGCCCGTCCGGCCCGGTACCATGGTCGGCACGGCAGACGAGCCGGGCGGACGGCCGCGTGGAGTCCCTTACGGGGCTTCCCGAGGAACGTCCGGGCTCCACAGGGCAGGGTGGTGGCTAACGGCCACCCGAGGCGACTCGCGGGACAGTGCCACAGAGAACAGACCGCCCCGCGCCCCGGCGCGAGGTAAGGGTGAAACGGTGGTGTAAGAGACCACCAGTGCCCAGGGTGACCTGGGCAGCTAGGTAAACCCCACCCGGAGCAAGGTCAAAAGGAAACACCCCGGTGTTTCTGCGCGGACGATCGAGGGCTGCCCGCCCGAGTCCGCGGGTAGACCGCACGAGGCCGGTGGCAACACCGGCCCTAGATGGATGGCCGTCACCGGGACGCCCGCGAGGGCTCCCGGAACAGAACCCGGCGTACAGCCCGACTCGTCTGTCGTACCCCCCCGAGAGGCCCCTGAGGGCTCTACTCCTCGAACAGCACTTCCTGCTCCGTGATCACCGTCTGTCGCAGGCGGCGGTTGCGCGCGCCGATGACCAGGGCCGTGGCGGCCGCCGTGACGCCGAGGGCCGTGGGGACCATCCAGTTCCGGTCGAAGACGTGGCCGAGCAGGTGGTCGAGGGAGAGGCGGCCGGGGCCGGTCACGGCGAGGCCGGCGGATGCCAGGCCGAGGCTGGCCGCGTACTCGTAGCCGCCCTCCTGGGCGAAGAAGCCGTTGGGGACGTGCAGGGCCGCCGCGCCCGCCATCGCGCCGGCCGCCGCCGCGCCCGCCGCGGGGGTCGCGAGGCCGAGGGCGAGCAGGACGCCGCCGCCCGCCTCCGCGACGCCCGCCGCCGTCGCGCTCGCCTTGCCCGGTGCGAAGCCCACGGACTCCATGAACTGGCCGGTGCCCACGAGCCCGTGCCCGCCGAACCAGCCGAACAGCTTCTGCGCGCCGTGCGCGGCCAGTACCCCGCCGGTGCTCAGCCTGAGCAGCAGCAGACCCACGTCGCGTCGGTCGTAACAGGTCATGGTGACTCCCTTTCCCTTGCGTCCACCGTCGCACCGGGTACCCCGTCCGGCCTCCCGGACCGGGCGTCCGGGTGGTGCGGGTGGGGGTACGTCCGGTGGCAGGGGGCGGGGAGCGGTGTGAGCCTGACGCCATGACGATTCAGCCCGCCAAGCTGCGCGACCCGGCCGTCCGGGCCTTCGTGCACGCCGTCAACTCCCGTGACCGCGAAGGCTTCATGTCCCTCCTCGCACCTGGCGCGACCATGGCCGACGACGGCGCCGACCGCGACCTCGCCGTCTGGATCGACCAGGAGATCTTCTCCGCCCACGGTCATCTGGAGGTCGACAACGAGTCCCGGGGTGGGCGCGCGCTCGTCGCCCGGTACCGCAACGACACCTGGGGCGAGATGCGTACCCGGTGGACGTTCACCGTGGCCGACGACGGGCGGATCTCCCGGTTCGAGACAGGTCAGGCATAAGGGGACAGGGGCTCGGCGGGGGCTGTCGCACGATCGGTCCATCGGACTTTCATAAGAGTGCAAAGTCCTGGCCGGGGAACCACCTCCCCCCGGTAAGGGCCGTCCGGAGCCGGTGTACGGCCCCCGGGTGCGTGAATGTTCCCCGCTCAGCCGACGTGCCCTTCTCGGTCTCGCGGCGGCCGCCGTCCCCCTGACCGCCACCGCCCCCGCCTCCGCCGCCGGGGCGAGATCCGCGGGGACGAGATCCGCGGGGACGGGCGTCGTCGGCGGTGAGCGGCTCGGCCTCGGCGGGGTCCAGGTGCGGGCGGCCGGGCTGCCGAAGAAGCTCACCGCCCAGGCGTGGCTCGTCGCCGACCGGGACACCGGGGAGGTGCTCGCCTCGTACAACGCGCACCGGCGGCTCGCGCCCGCGTCCACGCTGAAGATGCTGTTCGCGGACACCGTGCTGCCCAAGTTCGCCCCGGAGCAGCGGCACCGGGTCACCGAAGCCGACCTCGCCGACATACCGTCAGGCTCCAGCCTGGTCGGCGTCCAGGCCGGGACCACGTACACCGTCGAGCAGCTCTGGCAGGGCGTGTTCCTGCGCTCGGGCAACGACGCCGTGCACGTGCTGGCCCACATGAACGGCGGTATCGCCCGCACGGTCGCCGAGATGCAGGCCAGGGCCGAGCATCTGCACGCCCTCGACACCCATGTGGTCAGCCCGGACGGCTTCGACCACAAGGGCCAGATCTCCTCGGCGTACGACCTCACGCTGTTCGCCCGCGCCGGGCTGAAGAACCCCGACTTCCGGCGCCACTGCGGGACGCGCACCGCCGACTTCCCGGCGGGCGGCAAGAAGACCTTCCAGATCCAGAACACCGACCGCCTGCTCACCGGGGCGTGGGGGCTCAGGCCGTACGCGGGGCTGCTCGGCGTCAAGAACGGCTATACCAGCCACGCGGGCAACACCTTCACCGGCGCCGCCACCCGTGGCGGCCGCACCCTCCTGGTCACCGTGATGCACCCCGCCGAGGGCAGCAACGCGGTCTACGAGCAGACCGCCGCCCTCCTCGACTGGGGCTTCGGCGCGGGCCGCGCCGCCCAGCCGGTCGGCCTGCTCGCCGCCCCCGGCGGCACGAACGGCAGCCGCCCGACCGTCAGCCCCCTCCCGTCCGAACACCCCGCCCACGCCTCCACCACCCCGCCCGGCCCCTCCACCCTCCGCCTCACCGAGGGTGCAGCCGGCACGGCGGCGCTACTGGGCGCGGGCGCCTGGGCGATCCTGCGCCGCCGCCGGGCAGGTACGGCGGAGGCCCCCGCCGAGGCGGCACCGCAACAGGGCGGTGGCCGCCACCGCCGCTGACGCCCCACCCACACCGGTTCTGCCCTCGTCGTACACATGTCCCCCCGCACCATCCCGGAGCTGAGACCATGGGGGCGTCGTCCGGGGTTCTGGCTGGGAGGGGTTGTATGGGTGAGCGGGATGTCGTGACGGCTTTGGGGGTGGAGGCCGCTCAAGGGGCGGCCGGAGTCGCGGAGCGGCCGCGGGGGGTGCTCGTCACCTTCATGCTCGGGGCGCTCACCGCCACCACACCGCTGGCGATGGACATGTACCTGCCCTCGCTGCCGGAGGTCACCCGGACCCTGCACGCGCCCGCCGCCACCGTGCAGCTCACCCTCACCGCCTGTCTGGCCGGGATGGCGCTCGGGCAACTGGTCGTCGGGCCGATGAGCGACCGGTGGGGGCGGCGGCGCCCGCTGCTGACCGGGCTCGCCGTGTACCTCGTCGCCACCGCCCTGTGCGCGTTCGCGCCCACCGTCGAGACGCTGGTCGCCTTCCGGCTGGCGCAGGGTCTCGCGGGCGCGGCCGGCATCGTCATCGCGCGGGCCGTCGTACGCGACCTGTACGACGGGGTCGCCATGGCCCGCTTCTTCTCCACCCTGATGCTGATATCCGGGGTCGCCCCGATCGTCGCCCCGCTGATCGGCGGGCAGATCCTGAGGGTGACCGACTGGCGGGGCGTGTTCGTCGTCCTCACCGGCATCGGGGCCGTGCTCACCGCGCTGGTCTGGCTGCGGCTGCCCGAGACGCTGCCGCCCGCGGAACGGCACCGGGGCGGAGTGAAGGAGTCCCTGCGCACCATGCGCGGCCTCCTCGCCGACCTGCCCTTCACCGGCTACCTCCTCGCGGGCGGCTTCGCGTTCGCCGCGCTGTTCGCGTACGTCTCGGCGTCCCCGTTCGTCGTCCAGGAGGTCTACGGCGCCTCGCCGCAGACCTTCAGCCTGCTGTTCGGGCTGAACTCGGTCGGTCTGGTCCTCGCGGGGCAGATCAACGGCAAGCTGCTGGTGGGCCGGGTCCGGCTGGACCGGGTGCTCGCCTGCGGCCTCGCGGTGATCGCGCTGGCCGCGACCGCGCTGCTGCTCATGGCCACCGGGGTGTTCGGCGAGGCCGGGCTCGCGCCCGTCGCCGCCGCGCTGTTCGTGCTGATGTCGGCGATGGGCTTCACCATGCCCAACACCCAGGCGCTCGCCCTGCTGCGCACCCGACACGCCGCCGGTTCGGCCTCAGCGCTGCTCGGCACGACCTCCTTCCTGATCGGCGCGGTCGCCTCCCCGCTCGTCGGGATCGCCGGGGAGCGCACCGCCGTCCCGATGGCCGTCGTCCAGTTGGCGGCCGCGCTGGTCGCGGGCGTCTGCTTCATGGGACTGTGCCGTCCCTGGAAGGCGGACGCGGGCCCGGAGGGAGCGGACCACTGAGCGCACCGAGACTCCGTCCCGGCACCCCCGAGCGGGCCGGGCTCGACCCCGCGGGGATGGCCCGCCTCACCGACGACCTGCACGCACTCACCGCCGGCGCGCACCCCTGGGCGGCCGGGGCCGTCGCGGTGGCCGGGCGCGGGCCGGTGATCGCGGTCGCCGAGGCGTCGGGGTGGGCCGTGCGGTACGCCGCCTGGGACGCCAAGTCGGGCACCGGCGTCGAACTGCCGCCCGCCGAGCGGGTGCCGGTCACCCTGGACACCCCCTTCGACCTCGCCTCGCTCACCAAGCTGTTCACGTCCGTCGCGGCGCTCCAGCAGATAGAGCGGGGCACCCTCGGGATCGACGCCCGTGTGGGCGCGTACCTGCCCGAGTTCACCGGGGCGGCCGAACACGGCGTCACCGTACGGCAGTTGCTCACCCACACCGCCGGGCTCGCGCCCGAACTCCCGCTGTACGACTACCGCGACCTCACCGCCCGCCTGGCCCGGCTCCGCGCGGAGCCGCCGACGTCGAAGGTGGGGGAGTACCTGTACTCCGACCTCGGCATGCTGCTCCTGCAGTTCGTGCTGGAGCGGATCACCGGGCGGACCCTGGACGTGCTGATCGCCGACGGCATCACCCGCCCGCTGGGCATGACGGCGACCTCGTACGGGCCCCGCCCCGACGCCGCGGCCACCGAGGACCAGCGGCGGCCCTGGGCCAAGGCGGACCGGGGGATGCTGCGGGGCGTCGTCCACGACGAGAACGCCTGGGCGCTCGGCGGGGTCGCGGGCCACGCGGGCCTCTTCTCCACCGGCCCCGACCTCGCCGTCTTCTGCCGCGCGCTCCTCGCGGGCGGCGCGTACGGGCCCGCCCGCATCCTCGGCCCCGACTTCGTCGAACTCCTCCTCACCCCACCAGGTCTCGGCTTCGCCCTCGACCAGCACTGGTTCATGGGCACCCTCTCGGGCCACGGCGCCGCCGGCCACACGGGCTTCACCGGCACGTCGCTCGTCCTCGACCCGTCGACGGACACGTTCCTGGTCCTCCTGGCGAACACGGTCCACCCGGTCCGCCGCCCACCCGACAGCCACCCCCGAGCGGCCCTGGCATCGCGCCTGGCCAAGGCGGTACGCGACGCCTAGTGGCGCAGGCCCGCGTACGCCGTCGCGCACCTGAGAGAATCGTCGGGTGAACGCCCCCACCCCCACCGCCGACACCCTCCGCTCCACCCTCGCCGGGGTGCTGGACGGGTTGCCGCCCCGGCAGGCGGCCTCCGCTGTCGAGCGGCTCATCGCCAATTACCGGGGGGACACCCCGACGAACGCGCCGATCCTGCGGGACCGGGCCGACGTGGCGGCCTACGCGGCGTACCGGATGCCCGCGACGTTCGAGGCGGTGCGGGCGGCGTTGGAGGCGTTCGCGGACGCGGTGCCGGAGTGGGTGCCGGGCAGCCATGTGGACATCGGGGGCGGGACCGGCGCCGCTACCTGGGCCGTGGCCGCCACCTGGGACGGGGAGCGCCCGGTGACCGTGCTGGACTGGGCCGAGCCCGCGCTCGCCCTCGGGCGGGAGATCGCCGGTTCGCATCCCGCGCTGCGCGGGGCCGAATGGCGGCGGGCCCGGATCGGGGCCGCGCTGGAGCTGCCGGACACCGACCTGGTCACCGTGTCGTACGTCCTCAACGAGCTGTCCGGGCCCGACCGGACCGCCCTCGTCGACGCGGCCGCCGCTGCCGCGCGGTCCGTCGTCATCGTGGAGGCCGGGACCCCGGCGGGGTACGAGCGGATCATCGAGGCCCGTGACCGGCTGATCGCGGCCGGGTTCCGGGTCGCCGCACCCTGCCCGCACAGCTCGCCGTGCCCGATCGTGCCCGGCACCGACTGGTGCCACTTCGCCGCGCGGGTCAGCCGTTCCTCACTGCACCGGCAGGTCAAGGGCGGCTCGCTGGCGTACGAGGACGAGAAGTTCAGCTACGTCGCCGCGACCCGGCTGCCCGCCGACCCGGCCCCCGCCCGCGTCGTCCGGCGCCCCCAGATCCGTAAGGGGCAGGTGCTGCTCGATCTCTGCGAGGCGGACGAGCGGTTGCGGCGGACGACCGTCACCAAGCGGCACGGTGATCTGTACAAGGCGGCCCGCGACGCCGAGTGGGGCGATGCCTGGCCGCCGTTGGGGAATGACTAGCCCCCGGAACGCCTTTCCCTGGCAAAGAAAGGGAAAAATCGCGCATACCCCGTCATTGTGAGGTATGTCTCGCCAGGTTCCTTCATATCCGTGCTCGACCTCCCCGCGGCGCAGGATGATGGGACGATGAGGCATGCTGTCCGCACCACAGCGAGGCGAGGGGACAGATGAGCGCGACGTTCGGCGGCCGGTCCGGCCGGCAGGGCAGGATCTCCCAGTGGCTGCGTGGACGGCGCCCCAAGGACGAGACCGCCGACGACGGCGGCCGTGAGTCGATGCTGCTCGCCACCGCCGGGGCCGGGCTGCCGCTGGCGCCCGCCGCCTACCCCGCGCCCGGTTACGGCTGCTCGTGCGACCGCGTCGGCTGTCCCACCCCCGCCCGGCACCCGGTGTCCTTCGCCTGGCAGACCCAGTCGACCACCGACCGTGCGCAGATCGAGCGGTGGGCCCGTGATCAGCCCGAGGCCAACTTCATCACCGCCACCGGTATGACCCACGACGTCCTCGACGTCCCGCTCGATGCCGGCCGTGCCGCCCTCGACCGGCTGCTCGGCGAGGGTGTGGAGGTCGGTCCGGTCGCCGAGAGCGACGACGGCCGCATGCTCTTCTTCACCCAGACCCGGGGCACTCCCGAGGACGAGGACGAGTGGTGGCCCTGCGAGCTGGACTGCCACCCCGAGACGATGGACGAACACCCCGGCCTCCGCTGGCACTGCCGCGGCTCGTACGTCCTGGTCCCCCCGGCCCGCCTCCCCGGCGCCCCGACGCGCGGAGTCCGCTGGGTCCGTGGCCCGGAACACCCGCTGCCCGAGCCCCTGACCTTGCTGGAATCCCTGACGGACGCCTGCGCCCGCCACGCCGGTACGGAAGCGGACCACCACGCAGGCACAGCCTGGCCGTCCCGCCACTGAACGCTTCGCGCGGCGACAGACTTCCGGCCTTCGGCCGGATCTGGTTCCCCCCGCACCACCCGTGCGCTTTCGGCTGGTGCGGGTGGGGAAGACCCGCCTACTCGCCCTGCGCAGCGGTCAGCCCCTGCACGCGCCCCACCACCGACACCGGCCCCCCGCCCGCGGGGTCGACCGCTGCCTGGTTGGAGACGAACTCCAGCGTCAGGGACTGCTTGACCTCGCCCTTGGTGAGCGCCTGGACGTCCCGGTTGGGCACGGCCACCGACGTCCCGGCGGCAGCCGTCCGCTTCTCGTAGTGGTGGGAGGCGAAGAACACCAGCGCACCCCCGTCCACCGTACGAAGCGCCAGCGGAGCGAAGTCGTCACGGGTCAGCGGCTCATCGATGTACTGCCGCACCAGCCCCGGCTTACGGGCCTGCTGAGCCCGGACGGTCCGCCACCCACTGGTACTCGGGCCGTCGGCGAACGTCTTGCCCCCGTCCCGCAGATACTCCGCGTACCGCGAACTCAGGTCACCGGACGGCACGGCCTCGGCCCAACCATCCGCTCCCACCCGGAACTTCGGCACCTGCCCGGCGGGCACCAGCGTCAGGTACGCCACCCGCCAAGCCTGATCGAGCCCACCCCGTACGAACACCATCAACCACCGCGCGGAACCCCCCTTGTTGCCCTTGGCATCCGCCACGAACCACCGAGGCCAGCCGGCCTTGGCGGGAATGGTGAACTTCGCATCGGTCAAGGTCAGCGGAGTGTGCCGAGAGTTCCCACCCGGACTGTTCGCATGCCCCGCCTTCAACCGGGCGGAGTCGATCGCGGCGAACGCCCCGGTGACATACCCGGCGTCGAGAGAACTGTCGTAGGCCCGGTCGGCCTTGTTGTACGCGTCCGTGAACCGGGCCAGAGCGCGACCGGCCTCCGCACGGCTCGCCGCCGGCAGCACCTCACGTTCGCCGTGCACGACGACACACCCGCTGGTCATCAGCGCGCAGGCGGCCAGCGAGGCCGCTATGAGTGCCCTCCGGTTCCGGCCGCGAGGCCCACGACCGCTGCGATCCCTGCTCATCAGGCGACGTCACCTTCCCCTTCCCGGAGGCGAACCCTACCGGGAGGGGAGGAGCGCCCGGCCCCCCGAGGGGCCGCTACTTCGCCGCGCTCGCCGCCGTCGCGCCCGTACGCCCGGAGACGCGGGAGGGAAGCAGGAACACCGTCAGCACCGGCACCAGATACAGCAGCCACACCGTGAGCTGGAGGACCGTGGGGTCGGGCTGGAAGTTGAAGACACCCTTGAGCAGCGTCCCGTACCAGCTGTCCGGCGGGATCGTGTCGCTGATGTCGAAGGCCAGGTTCGTCAGCCCCGGCACCCAGCCCGCCTCCTGGAGGTCGTGGAAGCCGTACGCGAGGACACCCGCCGCGACCACGACCAGCATCCCCCCGGTCCAGGTGAAGAACTTCGCCAGGTTGATGCGCAGCGCACCTCGGTAGAACAGCCACCCCAGCAGCACCGCCGTGGCGATACCGAGGGCGACGCCGATCAGCGGCCGCGGCGTGCCGTCGCTCGCCGCGTGCACCGACGCCCACACGAACAGCGCGGTCTCCAGTCCTTCCCGGCCCACGGCGAGGAACGCGGTGGCGACCAGCGCGCCCGTACCCATGGCGAGGGCGGCGTCGAGGCGGCCGTGCAGCTCGGACTTGAGGTGCCGGGCGGTGCGCCGCATCCAGAACACCATCCACGTCACCAGGCCGACCGCGACGATGGACAGCGAGCCGCCCAGCGCCTCCTGCGCCTGGAACGTCAGCTCCTGCGAGCCGAATTCGAGCGCGCTGCCGAAGCCCAGGGCGAGCGCGACCGCGATGGCGATGCCGGTCCAGATCGGCCGAAGCGCCTCGCGGCGGCCGGTCTTGACCAGATAGGCGATCAGGATGCAGACGACGAGCGACGCCTCAAGACCCTCGCGCAGACCGATCAGGTAGTTGGAGAACACGGACTACGCCTCCTTGGAGAACAGCGCCCGGCCCCACCAGTCGGCGGAGTCACGGACACCGGGCGGGACCGCGAAGACCGCCGAACCCACGTGCTGGATGTACTCGTTGAGCGCGTCGTGCGCGGAGAGCCGCCGCTGGAGCGGGATGAACCCCTCGCGTACGTCACGCTGGTAGGCCAGGAAGAACAGGCCCGCGTCCAGGCGGCCGAGCCCGTCCGTGCCGTCGGTGAAGGAGTAGCCCCGGCGCAGGATGGTGATCCCGTTGTTGGAATCGGGGTGGGCGAGCCGCACATGGGCGTCCGGCTTCATCGCCTTCAGGAACGGCGCGTCGTGCTCCTTCGCCTTCCCGGCCGGCGCCCCCTCGCCCTTGTCCCGGCCGAACACGTCCTCCTGCTCCTGGAGCGACGTACGGTCCCAGGTCTCGATGTTCATCCGGATGCGCCGGGCGACCAGATACGAACCCCCGGTCATCCAGGCCGACTTGGCGTCCCCGTCCGACCCGGAAACCCATACGTGCTTGTCCAGCCGGGCGGTCTCGGTGCCCGCGATGTTGCGGGTGCCGTCCTTGAAGCCCATCAGGTTGCGCGGGGTCTGGGCGTCCGGCGTGGTCGAGGAGGTCTTCCCGAAGCCCAACTGGGACCAGCGCACCGCGACCTTGCCGAAGCCGACGCGGGCCAGGTTGCGGATGGCGTGCACCGCCACCTGCGGATCGTCCGCGCACGCCTGTACACAGAGGTCGCCCCCGGTACGGGAGGCGTCGAGGTTGTCGCCGGGGAACTTCGGCAGGTCCGCGAGCGCGGCCGGGCGCCGGTCGGCCAGGCCGAACCGCTCGAAGAGGGAGGGCCCGAAGCCCAGGGTGAGGGTCAGCCGGGAGGGGCTGAGGCCCAGCGCCTCGCCCGTGTCGTCCGGCGGGGCCTCGGCGAGCCCGCCGTACGCGCCCTCGCCGACCGGCTTCCCGGCGGTCATCAGCCGGGCGGCCGCCGTCCAGTCCTTGAGCAACTGGACGAACTCGGCGCGGTCGTCCGTCTTCACGTCGAATGCGGCGAAGTGCAGGCGGTCCTGCACCGGGGTGGCGATGCCCGCCTGATGGGCACCGTGGAACTCCACCGCACCGCCCGTGCCCGCCGACGCCAGGCCAAGGCTGCCGTCGGACAGCGCCACACCGCCGCCCGCCGCGGCGGCGCCGAGCGCGAGCCCGGCACCGCCCCAGCCGATCAGCGCGCGCCGCGAGGGCCCACCGCGTTCGTTCTCGCTCATCGTCCTTGCTCCCGTGCTTACTTGACGACCGCGGCCGCGAGCTTGGAGAGCGGCTCGGCCAGGGCGTTCACCGCGTCGGACAGCTCCTTGCGCTGGTCCTTGCCGACCTTGTCGTAGGAGACGAAGTCGTAGGAATCCTTGGCCGGACGGTACTTGTCCAGCAGCTTGTCCAGCGCCGCGAACTGCTTGTCCAGCTCGGCGGTGAGCGCCGGGTCGTTCTTCGCGGCGACCGGCTTCAGCAGGTCGTACGCCTTCTGCGCGCCCTCGACGTTGCCCTTGAAGTCGACCAGGTCGGTGTGCGAGTAGCGGTCCTCCTCGCCGGTGACCTTGCCGGTGGCGACCTCGTCCAGCAGCTCCTTGGCGCCGTTGGCCATCGAGGTCGGGGTGATCTCGGCCTTACCGACCCGGCGCTGCCAGTCCTTGAGGTCGGTGACCAGCTCGGCGGCCAGCTCCTTGTCCCCGGCGCCGATCTTCTTGTCCTGCCAGAGGGACTTCTCCAGCCGGTGCCAGCCGGTCCACTTCTGGCCGTCCTCCAGGCCGTCCGCGCGGGTGTCGACCTTGGGGTCGATGTCGCCGAAGGACTCGGCCACCGGCTCGGTGCGCTCCCAGCCGAGCCGCGAGGGCGCGTACGCCTTCTTCGCGGCGGCCAGGTCACCGGCCTGGACGGCCTTGGCGAAGGTCTCGGCGAGCGGGACCGTCTCGTCGGCCTGGTCCTGGGCGTACTGGCGGTAGCCGGCGACCGCGCCGTCCAGTGCCGGGTTCCGCTCCGCGGTCTTCCCCGAGCCGGTCACGTCGAGCTTCTGCCGGACGCCGTGGCCCTTCATGCCGGGGCGGCAGGCGATCTCGTACGAGCCCGCCTTCACCTCGGCGGTGAGCGTGTACTTGGTGCCCGGCCCGATGTTCTCCTTCTCGGAGACGATCCGGTCGTCCGGGAAGACGATCTCGACCTCGGTGGCGCGCGAGCCCTTGTTCTCGATCTTCAGGGTGACCTGGCCGGCCGGCACGGACTTGGCGGAGGTGTCGCACGTGGTGTCGGCGGCGGTGACCTGGATGGCGTCGCTGTCCTTGGCGTCGCTCTTGGCGGTGCAGGCCGACAGGGCGGTCAGCGCTGCCGCCGCGGTGGCGGCGATCGCAATCGGACGGACGGCTCGCATAACGGGCTCCATGCGGTCAGGGCGGCACAAACCCACCCATTCGGTTTGGTGAGGCTTGCCTAACTTACCCGACCCTTAGTCTCCCCGTCTCCGCCGGATACCGGATTCGAACCGCACGAAAAGATCACAGACACGACTTGATGTCGGGATTCCAAAAACGATCTCAAGGGACGGTAAAGAGCACCCCAAGCGCCCTCGATGCTTCAATGCACCGGTGACTGACTACGACGTACTCCGGGTCTTCTGCGGCCCCTCGGGCGGCTACGGAAACGAACTGGGCGTCGTCCGCGACGGCTCGCTCGTGCCCGGACGGGACGACCGGCAGGCGCTCGCCGCCAAACTGGGCTTCAGCGAGACCGTGTTCGTGGACGACCCGGAGCGCGGAGTGATCGACATCTACACCCCCGCCTCCCGGCTGCCCTTCGCGGGACACCCCTGCGTCGGCACCGCCTGGCTGCTCGACGTGCCCGAACTGGTCACGCCCGCTGGGGAGGTCGGCACCCGGCTGGACGGCGAGTTCACCTGGATCGAGGCCCGCGCGGAGTGGGCCCCGCCGCGCACCCTGCTCCAGTACGCCGATGCCGCCGAGGTCGACGCCCTGGAGGTGCCGCCGCCCGGCGAGTGGATCTACGCCTGGGCCTGGGAGGACGAGGCGGCCGGCCGGGTGCGCGCACGGGCCTTCCCCGGCCGCATCGATGAGCGCGGCGACAGCCGCTCCAGTGGAGCCGGTGCCCGCACCGGGGGCATCGACGAGGACGAGGCGACCGGGGCGGCCGCGCTGCTGCTCACCGACCGGCTCGGTCGCGCCCTCAACATCACCCAGGGCCGCGGCTCCCAGCTCCTCACCGCGCCCCAGCCGCACGGCTGGGTGGAGGTCGGCGGCCGGGTCGTGCTGGAGCGCTGACCCCTAGGGGAGCGTGAGGATGTCCGCGCCGGTGTCCGTCACCACGAGGGTGTGCTCGAACTGGGCCGTGCGCTTGCGGTCCTTGGTGACCACGGTCCAGCCGTCGTCCCACATGTCGTACTCGTGGGTGCCGAGGGTCAGCATCGGCTCGATGGTGAAGGTCATGCCGGGCTGGATGACCGTGGTGGCGTGCGGGGAGTCGTAGTGCGGCACGATCAGCCCGGAGTGGAACGACGAGTTGATGCCGTGGCCGGTGAAGTCCCGCACCACGCCGTAGCCGAAGCGCTTGGCGTAGGACTCGATGACCCGGCCGATGATGTTGATCTGGCGGCCGGGCTTGACCGCCTTGATCGCCCGGTTCAGCGCCTCGTGGGTGCGCTCCACGAGCAGCCGCGACTCCTCGTCCACGTCGCCCACGAGATAGGTGGCGTTGTTGTCGCCGTGCACCCCGCCGATGTACGCGGTGACGTCCAGGTTGACGATGTCGCCGTCCCTGAGCACCGTCGAGTCCGGGATGCCGTGGCAGATGACCTCGTTGACCGAGGTGCACAGCGACTTGGGGAAGCCCCGGTAACCCAGCGTCGACGGGTAGGCCCCGTAGTCGCACATGTAGTCGTGCGCGACCTTGTCGAGCTGGTCCGTGGTGACACCGGGGGCGATGATCTTCGCCGCCTCCGCCATCGCCCGCGCGGCGATCCGGCCGGCGGTCCGCATCGCCTCGATCGTCTCGGGCGTCTGCACCTCCGGGCCGGTGTACGGTGCGGGCGCGGGCTTTCCGACGTACTCCGGGCGTCGGATGTTCCCGGGCACCGGGCGGGTGGGGGAGAGCTCCCCTGGTACGAGCAGCGACTGGCCAGACATGCCAGCGAGTCTAACCAGCGGCGCATGAGGGAACATGAGGGTGGCGAGAGGAGCCGTTGATGTCCGTGTTCAAGAAGCGCACCCAGGGCAAGCCGGGCGAGTGGTACTACTGCCTGGAGCACAAGAAGGTCGAGGAGGGCCCCGACTGTCCCGGCAAGGACCGTTTCGGCCCCTATGCCTCCCCGGACGAGGCGCGCCACGCGATGGAGATCGCCCGCGAGCGCAACGTCGACTGGGAGACGGACCCGCGCTGGCACGACACCCCGGCCGACGAGTCCGACAAGGACTGACCTCGCCGTTTCAGACGTGACCCCGAGCCGCTCCCACCCCTGGTGGGGGCGGCTCCGCGTTTCTCACCAGAGCTTTCTCGGCAGGGCTTTCTCGGCAGGGCTTTCTCGGCAGGGCTTTCTCACCAGGGCGCCGCCGGGGGTGCCGTCAGGGTCTCGGCCAGCCGGGACAGCCGGTCCCGGAAGCCCCGGCGGGCCCGGGGTGGCCCCGCGTTCTCCCCGGCCGCCGCGCTCACCAGGTGCTGCACGCTGTCCAGGTCCAGCTCCGCGCGGTCCGGCACCGCCAGCGTCTCGTGGGCCATCGCCGCCAGCTCGCCGCCGCCCGCCCCGAGCGCCAGTACGGTCACCCCGGCCCGCCGCGCGCTGTGCACCCGCTCCAGCAGCTCGGCGGGCTCCTCCGGCGCCACCACCAGCAGGGTCTCGCCGCGCCTGGCCTCCGCGATCCGGCCGGGTCCCACCGCCAGATGCGCCGGGTCGCCGGGGCGGGCGTGGTGCCGGACCAGGGTGGGGGCCAGCTCGGGCGTGCCGGACCAGGCCGCCTCGTCCACCAGGTGCGCGGCCAGGTGCCAGGGCTCGTACTCCTCGGTGCCCGCCAGCAGCAGGCCGCCGCCGTGGGCCGTCACCGAGCCGCGCAGCACCCCCGCGAACCGCCGGGTGGCGCCCAACCACTCGGTCCCGGCGAGCACTTCGCGCAGCAGCGCGACCCGTACGGCGTCCATGCGGCCGCATCCTGCCGCAACCGGTCACTGCCGCACCGCAGTTCACTCCACGTTCACCCCTGCGGGTACGGCGTGCCGCGGCCCACCCTCGCCGGGTAGCGGCGCCCGTGCGGACGTAGAGTCGGCCCATGACCTCCAGCGACAGCGCACAGCAGAGCGGTACTGGTTCTGCCAAGGACCCCGCGAAGGCCCCCGCCAAGGACCCCTGGGACCTGCCCGACGTCTCCGGGCTGACCGTCGGCGTGATCGGCGGCACCGGCCCGCAGGGCAAGGGCCTCGCCTACCGGCTCGCCAAGGCCGGGCAGAAGGTGATCGTCGGCTCGCGGTCCGCCGAGCGGGCGCACACCGCCGCCGAGGAGCTGGGCCACGGCGTCGAGGGCGCCGACAACGCCGAGACCGCGCGCCGCAGCGACGTGGTGATCGTCGCCGTGCCGTGGGACGGCCACGCCGACACCCTGAAGTCGCTGCGCGAGGACCTCGCGGGCAAGCTCGTCGTGGACTGCGTCAACCCGCTCGGCTTCGACAAGCAGGGCGCCTACGCGCTCACCGTCGAGGAGGGCAGCGCCGCCCAGCAGGCCGAGGCGCTGCTCCCGGACTCCCGCGTCACCGCCGCCTTCCACCACCTCTCCGCCGTCCTCCTGGAGGACCCGGAGATCGACGAGATCGACACGGACGTGATGGTCCTCGGCGACAAGCGGGCCGACACCGACATCGTGCAGGCCCTCGCCGGCCGCATCCCCGGCATGCGGGGTGTCTTCGCCGGGCGGCTGCGCAACGCCCACCAGGTGGAGGGGCTGGTCGCCAACCTGATCTCCACCAACCGCCGCTACAAGGCGCACGCCGGGCTCCGCGTCACCGACGTGTGACGGCACCTGGGCGGGGTGCCCGGACGGGATGGGGGACACTGGTCGACGTAGCAGTGTCCCCCGACAGGAGCCGACCCCATGCCCCGCATCGCCCTCGTCACCCTCGCCGTCTGCGTGCTCGCCGTGGCCGCGGCCGTCGTGTCCTTCGTCCAGGGGAGCTGGCTGGGGATCATCTGGGTGCTGCTGGCGGGCCTGACGTCCAACATGACGTTCCTCGCGATCCGGCGCGACCGGGCCAAGTCCGGCACGGGCACCGGCTCCGTTACGGGATGACCGAGCACACCTGCGGGGTCTCGGTCCAGAAGCGGTACAGGTAGTAGCCGCAGTCCGAGAAGGCGCCGTCCACGCCCAGCGCGCTCAGCAGGGTGTAGATCACGTCGAAGAACGCCTGGTTGACCGAGGGCACCCACAGCAGCGCGAACACGATCAGCAGGCCGAACGGGGCGATCGGCTCCACCTGCCGCTTGATCCCGTTCGACAGCCAGGGCTCGATCACGCCGTAGCCGTCCAGGCCCGGCACCGGCAGGAAGTTCAGGATCGCCGCCGTGACCTGGAGCAGCGCGAGGAACGCCAGCGCGTACCGGAAGTCGCGCGGGACCCCGTCCAGCGCGTGCAGCCAGAACGGCGCCGTGCACACCGCCGCGAACAGCACGTTGGTCAGCGGACCGGCCGCCGAGATCAGGCTGTGCCGCCAGCGGCCCCTGATCCGGCCCCGCTCGACGAAGACCGCGCCGCCCGGCAGACCGATCCCGCCCATGATCACGAAGAGCACCGGCAGCACGACGCTCAGCAGGGCGTGCGTGTACTTCAGCGGGTTCAGCGTGAGATAGCCCTTGGCACCGATCGAGATGTCCCCGCTGTGCAGGGCGGTACGCGCGTGCGCGTACTCGTGCAGACAGAGCGAGACGATCCACGCGGCCGTCACGAACAGGAACACCGCGAGCCCCGGCTGCGCCGCGAACCCCGTCCAGGTCGCCCAGCTCGTCACCGCCGCGATGGCCACGATTCCGGCGAACACGGGACTGATCCGGCGGTCGCCGGCGCGCGAGAGGGCGGTGGTCATGGGGCTCCTGCCTACGGTGGGTGCTGAGGGTCGACCGTACCGGTGATGTGAGGGGAACGTCCCGGCCCCGCCCCCGGGTTCCGGGCCGCCCGCCGCGTCCGTTCGCGCGGCACTGAAACCCGGAGGCGCCGCCGGTGCGTCCCCAGGGACAATGGACCCCGTGCACTATCGGCTTCTCGGCACCACTCAGGCTCTCCGTCCGGACGGCACCCCCGTCCCCGTCGGCGGGGCGCGGCTGCGTGCCCTGCTGACGGTGCTCGCACTGCGCGCCGGGCGGACCGTACCGGCCGGGGTGCTGGTCGACGAGGTGTGGGGAGCCGACCCGCCCACCGACGCACCCGGCGCCCTCCAGGCGCTCGTCGGGCGGCTGCGCCGGGCCCTCGGGGCCGACGCAGTCGCCTCCGTCGACGGCGGGTACCGGCTCAGCGCCGCCCCGGACGACGTGGACCTCACCCGCTTCGACCGGCTCACCGGCGACGGCCGGCGCGCCCTCGCCGACGCCGACCCCGCCAAGGCCGCCGTCCTCCTCGACGACGCCCTCGCCCTGTGGCAGGGGCCCGTCCTCGCCGACCTGCCCGACCGCACCGCCGACGCCGCCCGCTGGGAGACCCGCCGGCTGGACGCGCTGCGCGCCCGGCACACCGCCGCGCTCGCCCTCGGCCACGCCGAGTCGTCCCTGCCCGAGCTGGCCGCCCTGTGCGACCAGCACCCCCTGGACGAGCCCCTGCAGGCCCTGCGGCTGCGCGCCCTGCGCGACACCGGCCGCACCGCCCAGGCGCTGGCCGCCTACGAGGACGTACGGCAGCTCCTCGCCGACCGGCTGGGCTCCGACCCGGGCGCCGAGCTGCGCGCCCTGCACGCCGAGCTGCTGGCCGACACCGGGCCGGAACCGGTGGCGCCGACCCCGGCCGCGCCACGGGCCGCGCCGGGCAACCTGCCCGCCCGGCTGACCTCGTTCGTCGGGCGGGAGTCCGACATCGATGCCATCGGCGCCGACCTCTCCGGCTCCCGGCTGGTCACGCTGCTCGGGCCCGGCGGCGCGGGCAAGACCCGGCTCTCCATCGAGGCCGCCGAGGCGGTCCGGGACACCGTGCCCGACGGGGCCTGGCTCGCCGAACTCGCGCCCGTGGACGACCCCGACGCCGTACCGCAGGCCGTGCTCACCGCCATCGGCGCCCGCGAGACCGTGCTGCACGGGGCGGGCGTCGACAGTGTGCGCGCCGCCTCCGACCGCTGGGGCGACCCCGTCGAGCGGCTGGTGGAGCACTGCGGGCGGCGCCGGATGCTGATCATCCTGGACAACTGCGAGCACGTGGTGGACGCCGCCGCCCGGCTCGCCGAACGCCTGCTCGCCGACTGCCCGTACCTCACCGTCCTCGCCACCAGCCGCGAACCCCTGGGCGTACCGGGGGAGTTGTTGCGCCCGGTCGAGCCGCTGCCCGAGCCGGTAGCGCTGCGGCTGCTCGGCCACCGAGGCGCGGCCGCCCGACCCGGCTTCACGGTGGCCGGCGACCCCGAGGCGTGCGCCGAGATCTGCCACCGCCTGGACGGCCTGCCGCTGGCCATCGAGCTGGCGGCCGCCCGCCTGCGCATGCTGACGCCTCGTCAGATCGCGGACCGGCTGGACAACCGGTTCCGGCTGCTCACCTCCGGCAGCCGCACCGTACTGCCCCGCCAGCAGACCCTGCGCGCGGTGGTCGACTGGTCCTGGGACCTGCTCGACGCCGACGAACGCGAGGTCCTGGGCAAGCTGTCGGTGTTCGCGGGCGGCTGCGACCTCGCCGCCGCCGAGGCCGTCTGCGGGCCGGTCGCGCTGGACGCGCTCGGTTCCCTGGTCGACAAGTCCCTGGTGGTGGCCGCCCCTTCGGCCGGCGCCGGGATGCGCTACCGGCTGCTGGAGACCGTCGCCGAGTACGCCGCCGAACGGCTGGACGAGAGCGGCGAGCGCGCCGCCGCCGAACGCGCCCACCTCACCTACTACCGCGAACTCGCCCGCACCACCGACCCGTTGCTGCGCGGCCGCCGCCAGCGGGAGGCGATCGACCGCATCCAGGTGGAGTACGAGAACCTGCGCACCGCCCTCAGACACGCCGTCGCCCTGCGCGACGAGCAGGAGGGGCTGTGCATGGTGCTGTCCCTGCTCTGGTACTGGCAGATGCGCGACCAGCGCCTGGAGGTACGGGCCTGGTGCGAGGAGGTCATCGCGCTCGGCCCCGACCCGTTCGCGGAACCGGCCGCGCCCGCCGAACCGGTGTGGACGCGCAGCACCGAACACCCGCCCCCGCTGACCGGCGAGGACCTCGCCGAGGCCCGGCGTGGACTGCACCTCGCCCATCTGGCCTGCATGGACACCGACATGGAGGCGTGGCAGAGCCCGGCCGCGCGGGACAAGCTGACCGTCGTCACCGAGGTCTACCGCCCCGGCCTGCCGCAGACCTGCCGCTCGCCCGGCATGCTCTGGTGGTTCGCCGAGATGCTCGTCCACGGCGTGGGGCGGCTGCCCGAGATCACCGACGCCACCGTGCGCACCTGCCGGGAGACCCCCGGCTACGAGTGGGAGCTGGCCGGCGCCCTCCAGACCCGCGCCAACCTGCTGGCCAACCGCGCCACCTGGGCGGGCGACGCCACCCGCGACGCGGACGAGGCGCTGGAGATCTACCGGCGCCTCGGCGACGACTGGGGGCTGGCCGAGGCGCTGTCCGCGCGCGGCGAGGCCCACGAGCGCAAGGGCCTGTACCGCCAGGCCGCCGCCGACTACGAGGGCGCCATGGCGCACGCCGAACACCTCGGCGCCCGCGCCCAGATGGCCGTCCTCGGCGCCCGCCTCGGCAATGTGCTGCTGGAGGCGGGGGACGAGGAGCGCGGCGAACGGCTGCTGCAGGAGGTCGTGCACGAACTGGACGGCAGACACAGCGAGGCCATGCCGGTCGCCCGGCTGCACCTCGCGTCCTGGCTCCTGGTCACCGGGCGCACCGCCGAGGCGCGCGCCCAACTCGTCCTGTTGCGGGAGGAGTTCGTACTCTCCCGGTTCATCGTCTTCGACACCATGATCCTCGCCCAGGAAGCCTGGCTGGACGCCGAGGAGGGGCACTCCGAGCGCGCGCTGGACGGCATCCGCCGCGCGCTGGACCTGGCCGGCGACTCGCTGTGCGAGGTGGTCGTCCCGCAGATGCCGACCGTCTGCCTCACCGTCGCGGCGCTCGCCCTGGCCCTCGTCCCCGGCGGCTCCCGCGCCGTGGACGCCGCCCGCTGCCTGGGCGCCTCGGCGGCCCTGATGCCGGAGGGGCATCTGCGGCCGCAGGTGGAGCAGCGGGCGTACGACCGGACCGAGGCCCAGATCCGTGAAGTACTCGGCGAGACGGCGTTCCGCGCCGCCTACGCCGAAGGCGGTGGCCTCTCCCTCGTGGAGGCCACCGCCCTCGTGTGAACCGGTGAACGTCAGGTCTTGGTACGGAACTTGTGGATGGCGACCGGTGCCATCACCGCGGTGATCGCCACCGACCAGCCGACCGTCACCCACAGGTCGTGGGCGACCGGGCCGCCGACCATCAGACCGCGCGCCGCGTCGGCGAGCGTGGACAGCGGGTTGTAGTCGGTGAACGCCTGGAGCCAGCCGGGCATCGACTTGGTCGGCGCGAAGATGGACGAGCCGAACTGGAGCGGGAACAGCACCAGGAAGCCCATCGCCTGCACGGACTGCGCGCTCTTCATCACCACGCCCAGGGTGAGGAAGACCCACATGATCGAGGACGCGAACAGTGTGGCCAGGCCGACGGTGGCGAACAGCCCCGGCCAGCTCGTGATGTCGAAGCCGACCAGCACGGCGACGACCATCAGCACGGCCGTGGCGAACAGCATCCGGCCCAGCTCCACCGCGAGCTTGGCGAACAGCACCGAGCCGCGGCCGATCGGCAGCGAGCGGAACCGGTCCATGACACCGCTGTTGAAGTCCTGGCTGAAGCCGGTGCCGACGCCCTGCGACATCGTCATGCTCATCATCGCCAGCATGCCGGGGATGACGTACTGCACGTACTGGTCCTGGCCGCCGCCGAGGGCCTGGCCGATGGAGCCGCCGAAGACGAACACGAACAGCAGGGTGAAGACGACGGGCATCAGCAGCGCGTCGAACATCGACTCCGGGTCCTGCTTGATCCACAGCAGGTTGCGGCGGACGAGGGCGCCGGTGTGCCGCAGGTGGCCGCGCAGGGTGATGCGGGAGTCCGCGAGCGGGACGGGCGGGACGGTCGTGGTGGCGCTCATACGGCGACCTCTTCGCGGGAATCGGCGGGCGTGGCGTCCTGCGGAGCACTGGCGCGGTGGCCGGTGAGCGAGAGGAACACCTCGTCCAGGCTGGGGAGTTCGGTGACGATGGAGGAGATGGTGATGCCGCGCGCGGTGACCGCGCCGACGACCGCGGTGAGCTGCTCGTCGCTGAGGATCGGCACCAGCAGGGTGCCGGTCTGGTGGTCCACGGTGGTGGTGGCCAGGCCGGTGATGCCCAGCTCGTCCAGCGTGGTGGCGAGCGGCTCCAACTGGAGCGGGTCGATGGGGCGTACGCGCAGGGTGCGGCCGCCGACCTTCGCCTTCAGCTCCTCGATCCGGCCGCCCGCGATGACCTTGCCCCGGTCCACCACGGTCAGCTCGGAGGCGAGCTGCTCGGCCTCCTCCATGTACTGGGTGGTCAGCAGCACGGTCACGCCCTCGCCGACCATCGCCTTGACCTCGTCCCAGACCTCGTTGCGGGTCCGGGGGTCGAGGCCGGTGGTGGGCTCGTCCAGGAACAGCACCTGCGGGCGGCCGATCATGGAGGCGGCCAGGTCCAGGCGCCGCCGCATGCCGCCGGAGTAGGTGGAGGCGGGGCGCTTGGCCGCCTCGGTCAGGGAGAAACGCTCCAGCAGCTCGTCGGCGCGGCGGCGGGCGTCCTTGCGGGACAGGTCCAGCAGCCGGCCGATCATGTACAGGTTCTCCCAGCCGGGCAGCTTCTCGTCCACCGAGGCGTACTGCCCGGTCAGCCCGATCACCCGGCGCAACTGCCGGGGCTGCCGCACCACGTCGTACCCGGCCACGAGCGCCTCGCCGGCGTCGGGGGTGATCAGGGTCGACAGAATCCGTACGAGGGTGGTCTTGCCGGCGCCGTTCGGCCCGAGCACCCCCATCACGGTCCCCTCCCGGACCTCCAGATCCACCCCGTCCAGCGCCTTGGTCTCGCCGTAGTGCTTGACCATCCCCCGCACGGACACGGCGGAACGGCCGCCGCCGGGGTTCTCATCGATTCGCGTCATGCCCCAGACAATGCCAGGGGGCACCGACAAAGCACCGACATGCGGCCGACAGGGCGTGCGCCCATGCGGCCTGCCCTGTCGGTACGGCCGGCCGGGGCCGGGGTGACGTGGGTTCGGGCGGCCGGCCCGGAGATGTGACGGCGACGGTCTCCCAGGCTGCGAGGAGGACGACGGCGAGGGCGCTCGAGCGGCGTGCCTGCCCCGCATCCGGCGTCGGCCCGGATCAGCGGACCGTGCTGTCTCGAAGTCCTCCGGCCCAGTCCAGCAGCTCGGGTTCGGCCAGGCTGGTCCCCAGCCAGTCGTGGTCGAGGCCGGCGCCGGGAAGGGACGGCACCACGGCGACGTACAGCCCGGCGGCACGTGCCGAGGCGATGCCCGTGGCCGAGTCCTCGAAGGCGACGGAGCGTCGGGGAGTCGCGCCGAGCGTTTCGCACGCCGTGAGGTAGAGCTCCGGCGCGGGCTTGGGGGAGCGCACCTCGTCGGCGGCGAACGTGTGGGTGAAGCAGTCGGCGAGACCGGCCGACCACAGCGCCGCGTCCAGCAGTTCGCGCGGGCTGTTGCTCGCGACGGCGATCGGCACGGCCGTCCGGCAGGCGCGTACCAGTTCCGCCGCCCCGGGGAGGGCCGCGGCACCCCGCGACAGCTCCTTGCGGACTCTTCCGAGGAGTTCGGCGGCGAGTTCGGCGCCCGCGCGAGGGCGCCCGAGGTACTGCGCCATGGCCTCACCGGCGGCCTCCAGGGTGCGGCCGATGGCCAGCGCCTTCTGTTCGGGGCCGAAGGGGTGACCGTGCTCCGCGAAGATGGCCGACTCCGCGACGGTCCAGCACACCTCGGTGTCGACCAGCAGGCCGTCACAGTCGAAGACCACGGCCTCGGTGGCGGCGGGGAGCGAGCGCATACGGATGTCCCTTCGCGTTGGACACGATGGATCGTGCGATCACCCTAGGCCGACACCTGGGGGAGCATCCGCTTTCCTGCCCGAAAGCGGGCAGGAACAGCGATGTTGGAGGCGGGAAAGACGAGCAGCCCGCCGGTAGGGGGAAGTTCCGGCGGGCTGCCCGTGGGTGGTGCGGCAGTGGCTAGTGGACGGAGTGTTCGTCCAGCGGGAACGTTCCGCCGACGACGTCCTCCGCGAAGGACTTGGCCGCGTCGCCCATGACCTCGCGGAGCGCCGCGTACTTCTTGACGAACTTCGGCACGCGGCCCGAGGTCAGGCCGAGCATGTCGGTCCAGACGAGGACCTGCGCGTCGGTGTCCGGGCCCGCGCCGATGCCGACCGTCGGGATGTGCAGCACCCGCGTCACCTCGGCCGCCAGCTCCGCCGGGACCAGCTCCAGCACGACGGCGAACGCGCCCGCGTCCTGCACGGCCTTCGCGTCGCGGAGGAGCTGCTGGGCCGCCTCCTCGCCGCGCCCCTGGACCCGGTAGCCCATGGCGTTGACGGACTGCGGGGTGAGGCCGATGTGGGCCATCACCGGGATGCCGGACTCGACCAGCAGCCTGATCTGTTCGTGCGACCGCTCGCCGCCCTCCAGCTTGACCGCGCCCACCCCGGCCTCCTTGACCAGCCGGGTCGCCGAGCGCAGCGCCTGCACCGGGCCCTCCTGGTAGGAGCCGAAGGGGAGGTCGCCGACGATGAGGGCGCGGCTGGTGCCGCGTACGACGGCGGCGGAGAGCATGGTCATCTCGTCGAGGGTGACCGGCACGGTCGTCTCGTAGCCGAGGTGGCAGTTGCCCGCCGAGTCGCCCACGAGGAGGACCGGGATGCCGGACTCGTCGAAGACGGAGGCGGTCATCGCGTCGTAGGCGGTGAGCATGGGCCACTTCTCGCCCCGCTCCTTGGCGAGAGCGATGTCGCGGACCGTGATGCGGCGGGTGCCCTTTCCTCCGTACAGCGTCTTGCCGTCGGAGGGCTTCGTCTGGGCAGCCGAGAGCTGCGTCATGGCAACGGCTCCTTCAGTTCATCTCGAGGCGCCCTTTCGGCGTCCCCGGATCGTCTCCATGGTGGCACTTCGTGCCGGAGGTGGCCAGAGGGGCCCCCAGCTCGGCGGAGGGCCGCGCAATACCTCGGCAAAGGAATTCAGATACGAGACGGTGCCGTATTGAAATGACATTACGATCGGGCACATGACAACCTCCCCTGCCCCCCGGATACCGGAAGCCGTGTACCGGCGCCGCTGGGCGATCCTCGGCGTGCTGATGCTGAGCCTGCTCATCGTGGTGCTGGACAACTCGATCCTGAACGTCGCCATCAAGACCATCGCCACCCCGGCGCCCACCGGTCTGGGCGCCACGCAGAGCGAGATCGAGTGGGCGATCAACTCGTACACCCTCGTCTTCGCCGGCCTGCTCTTCACCGCCGGACTCATCGGCGACCGGCTCGGCCGCAAGAAGGTCCTGCTCGGCGGGCTGGTGGTGTTCGGCATCGGCTCGGCCCTGGCCGCCGAGTCCGGCTCCCCGGGCCAGTTGATCACCTACCGCGCCGTGATGGCCCTCGGTGCCGCCTTCGTCATGCCCGCCACCCTGGCCGTGCTGATGAACGTCTTCGAGCGCTCCGAGCAGCCCAAGGCCATCGGCATCTGGGCGGGCGGGGTCGGTCTCGCCATCGCCATCGGCCCGATCACCGGCGGCGCGCTGCTGGACCACTTCTGGTGGGGCTCGGTCTTCCTGATCAACGTGCCCATCGTGCTGATCGCCCTCGCCCTGATGATCTGGCTGGTCCCCGACTCCCGTGACCCGAAGCCCGGCCGCCTGGACCCCGTCGGCGTGGTGCTCTCCGTGCTCGGTCTGGTCCTGCTGGTCTACGGCATCATCAAGGGCGGCGAGCTGGCCGACTTCACCGACGCCAAGGTGCTGGCCACGATCATCGCCGGTGTCCTCGTACTGATCGGCTTCGTGGTCTACGAGAAGCGCAGCGACCACCCCTCGCTGGACGTGACCTACTTCCGGAACAGGGTCTTCTCGGCCGCCATGGCCGCCATCGCACTGGTCTTCTTCGCGCTGATGGGCGTCACGTTCTTCGGCGTCTTCTACACCCAGAGCGTGCGCGGCTACTCGCCGCTGGAGTCCGGCCTGCTGATGCTGCCGCTGGCCGCCGCCCAGATGATTTTCGCGCCCCGCGCCCGGCTGCTGGTCGACCGGTTCGGCAACAGGGCCACCACCACCGCGGGCATGCTGCTGATCGCCGCCACCCTGGCCGCGTTCGCCGGTTTCGAGGCCGACACGCCCATCTGGCTGCTGGAGGTCGTCTTCTTCCTCATGGGCACCGGCATGGCGCACATCATGACCCCGACCTCGGTCGTCATCATGCAGGCCCTGCCCCGCGAGAAGGCCGGCTCCGCCTCCGCGCTCAGCAACACCTTCCGCCAGGTCGGTGGCGCCCTCGGCATCGCCGTACTCGGCTCCGTGCTCGCCACCTCCTACCGCAACGGCATCGAGGACAAGCTCGGCGCGCTCCCGCCCGGCCTGCGCGACACCGCGGGCGAGTCCATCGAGGCCACCCTCGGCATCGCGGAGAAGCTCGGCCCGCGCGGCCACGCCCTGGTCACGCCCGCGTACGACGCCTTCCTGCACGCCATGCACGTCACCGCCCTGTGGGGTACGGGTGTGGCACTGATCGGCGCCGCCGTCGTCGCCGTGTTCCTGCCGGGCCGACCCTCGGCCGGACAACCCGGCGAGCGCGAGCCCGAACTGATCAGCACCGGCGACTGAGGCACCGGCATCCGGGAGGGGGAGGCTGCCGCTGCGGGAGAATCTCCCGCAGCACACCGAGAGGACGACGTAGACGTGAGCCTTGCCGCAGACCGGCCCGCGCAGCCCGCCCCCGCCCGGGGCAGGCCCCGCAGCGAGGCCGTGGAACGCGCCATCATCGAGGGCGTGATGAAGCTCCTGGAGGACGGCGTACCGCTGGCCGACCTCTCCATCGAGCGGGTCGCCCGCACCGCCGGAGTCGGCAAGGCCACCATCTACCGGCGGTGGAGCGGCAAGGAGGAGCTGTTCGTCGACGTCATGCGCGCCGCCGAACCCCCCGACCCGGTCCTCCCCGGCACCTCCATGCGCGACGACCTCGTCGTCCTGCTGGAGACCCTGCGCCGCAGGGGCCTGGCCAGCCGGTCCTCGGCGATCATGCACAACGTCTACGTCCAGGCGAAGTGCAGCCCCCGGATCTGGGCCGCCTACGAGGCCGGCGTCATAGCGCCCCGCCGCGCCCTCGCCCTGGACGTGCTGCGCCGGGGCCAGCGCGACGGCGAACTGCGCACCGACATCGACGCGGAACTGGCCAACGACATGTTCGTCGGCGCCATGCTGGTGCGCACCGTCCTGCGCCCCGACGCCGACCTCCCCGAGGGGCTCGCGGAGGAGATCGTCGACACGCTGCTCGCCGGCCTACGGCCCGTCAGGCCCCCGGCGCCGTAGCCCGGATGTGCGTGTTTCGTCACAGAAACCCCCTCTGGAAGGACTTCTCGGAACTGCCGGCGCCGCCTCGCACGTCCTCGTCTTCCGAACGGCCGTCATGGGACGGCGGAACGGAGCCCGGCATCCCCTAGGGTCGTACACACACACACGGGGGGATGACGGAGTGCACGGCAGGCAGTGAGGCACGGTATGGCGCAGCAGGCGTACATGACGGAGACGGACAACGGCGGCTCGGGGCCCGAGCGACCACTGTCCCGGCTTCGGCGCCTGGCGCACCGCCTGTTCGGCGGCTGGCGCGGCGACCCGGGCATCTGGCGCCGGGGGCTGGTCACCGCCGCGCTCGCGCTGCTGCTGGCGCTGGTGATGGTGGTGCACTCGCGCATCCCGAACCGGCTCGGCAACCTCGGCAGCCTGATCGAGACCTTCCTGCCCTGGCTGGGCCTGGCGATCTTGGTGCTGCTGGTGCTCGGCGTCGTCCGCCGCTCCGCCACCGCGCTGATCGCGGTGCTGCTCCCGGCGATCGTCTGGCTGAACCTGTTCGGCGGGCTGCTGCTCTCCGACAAGTCGGGCACCGGCGGCGACCTGGTCGTGGCCACCCACAACGTGAACGCCGACAACCCGGACCCGGCCGCCACCGCCCGCGACGTCTCCGCCTCCGGCGCCGACATGGTCGCCCTGGAGGAACTGCCCGCCTCCGCCGTGCCGGTGTACTCCACCGCGCTCAAGGCCACCTACCCCTACCACGCGGTGGTCGGCACGGTCGGGCTGTGGAGCAAGTACCCGATGAGCCAGGTCGAGCCGGTCGACATCAAGCTCGGCTGGAAGCGCGCGATGCGTGCCACGGTCTCCACCCCGGACGGCCTGGTCGCGGTGTACGTCGCTCACCTGCCCTCGGTGCGGGTGAAGCTGGAGGCCGGGTTCACCGCGCGGCAGCGCGACAAGAGCGCCGACGCGCTCGGCGAGGCCATCGCGGACGAGACCCTCACCCGGGTCGTGCTGCTCGGCGATCTGAACGGCACGATGAACGACCGCTCGCTCAACGCCGTGACCTCCCAGCTCCGCTCCACGCAGGGCGCGGCGGGCAGCGGCTTCGGGTTCAGTTGGCCGGCCGCGTTCCCGATGGCGCGGATCGACCAGATCATGGTCAAGGGCGTCGAGCCGGAGAGTTCCTGGACCCTGCCGCGCACCAACAGCGACCATCTTCCGGTGGCCGCTCGTGTGAAGCTCGACATGCCGTCGTAACCCGCTGGAATACTGGCCTTGAAAGACTTTGTTCCGTACGGGAACATAGAAGATTCCCCCTGAGCCCTGTACGGCACTTTCGTTCTGAGAGGTCCCTTCATGCCCCTGGCCCTACTTGCCCTTGCCGTGGGCGCCTTCGGCATCGGTACCACCGAGTTCGTGATGATGGGCCTGCTGCCCGACGTCGCGGACGACCTGCACATATCCATCCCGACCGCCGGGCACCTGGTCTCGGCGTACGCGCTGGGCGTGGTCATCGGCGCTCCGCTGCTGGCCGCGGTCACCGCCCGGATGTCCCGCCGCACGGTGCTGATCGGCCTGATGGCCGTGTTCGTCGTGGGCAACGCGCTCTCCGCGTTCGCCCCCGGTTACGAGTCCCTGCTCGCCGCCCGCTTCCTGAGCGGCCTGCCGCACGGCGCCTTCTTCGGCGTCGGCGCGGTCGTCGCCACCGGCATGGTCGCGCCGGAGCGCAAGGCCCGCTCGGTCTCCCTGATGTTCCTCGGGCTGACCGTCGCCAACGTCGCGGGCGTGCCGGTGGCCACACTCATGGGCCAGCACATGGGCTGGCGGGCCACCTTCCTCGGGGTCAGCGCCATCGGCCTGGCCGCGATAGCCGCGCTCGCCCTGCTCATACCGCGCGACCACACCCACGCCACGGCGGCGGGGCTGCGCCACGAGTTGGCCGCGCTGAAGTCCCTGCCGGTCTGGCTGGCGCTCGGTACGACGGTCGCGGGCTTCGGCGCGCTGTTCGCCGCGTACAGCTACGTCACCCCGATGCTGACCGACTCCGCCGGGTTCGCCCCGGCCAGCGTGACGCTGCTGCTCGCGCTGTTCGGCGTCGGCGCCACCGCGGGCAACCTGCTCGGCGGACGCCTGGCCGACCACGCGATGCGGGGCACGCTGTTCGGCGGCCTGGCCGCGCTCGGCGTCGTCCTCGCGCTCTTCCCGGTGCTGATGCGCGCCGAGTGGAGCGCGGCGCTCGGGGTGGCCCTGCTCGGCATGGCCGCGTTCGTCACCGGCTCGCCGCTCCAGCTCATGGTGATGGAGAAGGCCGCCGCGGCCCCCTCCCTCGCCTCCTCCGCCAACCAGGCCGCCTTCAACCTGGCGAACGCCGGTGGCGCCTGGATCGGCGGCCTCGCCCTGGCGGCGGGCTTCGGCGCGACGTCCCCGGCACTGGCGGGTGCGCTGCTCGCGGTGCTGGGCCTCGGTGTCGCGGGCGTCGCCTACGGGGTGGACCGGCGGCGGGCGTCCGCCCCGACGGGCCGGCTCGTCGCCGCGCACGTCCCGGAACCGCAGGAACAGGTGCACCGCTGATTCCCGCCCACTGACAGCCCGAGGCCCCGTCCATCCGCTTCCGCAGCGGGCGGACGGGGCCTCTGACGTGACCTTGATCAGACAGGCCAGGCGTCCTCGGGGTCGTCCAGCCACACCGGCTGCTCCCCGTCCGCGTGGACGGGGAGGCCGAACCGCTCGATGCCCGGCCGTCCGGCCTCTCTCCCCCGGTCGAGGGCCTGCAAGACCTCGTCCCACAGCCGCCGTGGCCTGCCCTGCCACACGTCCGTCTTCCCGGCCGTCGTGCGGCAGGACCCGGGAGTGGTCCGTGAGCGCGGAGAACCAGACCGGTCGTGACCCGTCCTGCTTCCCGCCCGACGGCTGCCGGTCGGGCGATCTCATCGGGACCGGACGACGGCCGCCGGCGGAGCGAGCAGCGCCACCATCCGGCGGGGCGGTGGGCGCGGCGCTGACCGCCCGGTGACCGCTGCACCTCAACCGAGCGGTGTACTCGTGGAGAGGGCCGGAATCCCCCCTCAGAGCACGACGCGGTAGTGGGTGGTCAGGCGCCGGTCGTCGTCCAGGACATGGAAGGCGATGCCGGGTGGCTGGTCCCGGTCTGCGAGGTCGTCGCCTTCCCAGGGCATTCTCGAAGTCCAGGTGACCGCGGGGCCGACGATCAGGGGACGGCCGGCGAAGGTCGAGGTAGCTGCCGTGTGGGCGTGCCCGGTCAGGACGGCGACGACCTGTGGGTGCGCCGCCAGCAGGGTGGCCAGTTGGCCGGGCTGTTCCAGCATGATGGAGTCGAGCAGCGGGTGGTGGAGTTCGACCGGTGGGTGATGGAAGGCGACCAGTGCCGGGGTGCCCCGTGGCAGGCCGGCAAGAGTGGTGTCCAGCCAGTCGAGCGTCGCCGCGTCGAGACGTCCCTCGTCGCGGCCGGGGATGCTGGAGTCGCACATCAGCACGGCGGTCCCGGAGATGTCGTGCAGCCGGTTGACGGGGGCGTGGTCGGGCGCCTCGCCGAGTAGAGCCTTGCGGTAGGCCGCGCGCACGTCATGGTTTCCGGGAAGGGTGAGCACCGGGAAGGGGGCCGCCAGCATGCGGGCTGCCTGCTCGTATTCGGCCTCCTCGCCGTGATCGGCTATGTCCCCGGTGACCAGGATCGCGTCGACCGGGTGAGGCAGGGCCCGCAGGTGGTCCATGACGCGCTCGGCGCGCCGGGTGGCCCTCTCACTGCCGTCCAGGTGCAGGTCACTGATCTGGGCGATCAGCACCGTCATCCTCGTCCTCTCATCGTGCGGGTGGTCGGTCGCGTCGAGAAGCTCACAGGGATTGTCCGTCCGCGTCGACGTCGGGAAGGCGAACCGCCACGCGGGGAAGGAAGAGGCCGACGAGGGGTCCCATGCACAGTGCGACGAGCACGGTACCGGCCCCGAGGGTTCCGCCCATGAGCCAGCCGGCGACGGCGACGGCGATGTCGATGCCGGTGCGTACCACGGCGATGGGAAGGCGGGTGAGCCGGACGAGTCCGGTCATGATGCCGTCGCGGGGGCCGGATCCGAATTGCGCACCGAGGTAGAGCGCGTCGAAGAAGGCCAGAGCGACGAGGCCGAGTACGAGGTACGCGATCTCGGTGAGTGTCCCCTGCGGGCGCGGGAGGACGGCCGCGGTGGCATCCGCGGCGAAGCCGACGACGGCGACGTTGAGAAGTGTGCCGAGGCCAGGCAATTCCCGCAGCGGAATCCACGCCAGGAGTACCGACAGGGAGATGAGGTTCGTCGCCCACCCGAACGAGACACCAAGGGTCGTGGCAGTGCCCTCGGTGAGCACGTTCCAGCTTGCTGCTCCCAGCCCGGACCGGACGAGCGTCATCACGGCGGCCCCGTACCCCACGAGGCCCACCAGAAGCTGGAGGACACGGCGTGTCGTGCGGCCCGCTCTGAACTGGGCGAGCGCGTTCAATCGGGTCAGCACGGGCTGGTCATGACGCGCCTGGACAGAAACTCGCGCAGCGGAAGCAGGAGATGCCATGCGGCAAGCCTGTGAGCATCTGGCCCTCGATTCCATAGCCAGATTGCTTATGCTGGCAAGGTGAAAGTAAGTGCGCACGCCGTGGCACGCATGCTCGGGACATGGCAGGAGGGACCCGGGCCGGCGCATCAGCGCCTTTCCGACAGGCTGCGGCTCCTGGTCCTGGACGGACGTCTCCCTCTGGGGTCGGCCCTGCCGAGCGAGCGTGACCTGGCCACCGCGCTCTCCACCAGCAGAACCACCGTCGGTGCCGCCTACCGCACTCTGGCCGATCAGAGATATGCCGCCACCCGGGCACGAGCCAGGGCGACGGTGCGGCTACCCGATGACCCGTCTCCCGAGCACAGCAGCACCGCGGGCCCGGCGGCCATCGACTTGTCCTTCGCGGCTCCGCCCGCGCCCGTCGAGATCCTCCACACCGCGTTCGCGACCGCGCTCGAACGACTGCCACGGCACTTCGAGCGGCACGGCTACGACCGGTACGGCATCGCGGAGCTGCGTGAGGCGGTGGCCGGCTGGTATCGACGACGCTCCCTGCCCACAGCCCCCGATCACATCCTGATCACCAATGGCGCGCAGCACGCGCTCGCCCTTCTCGCGCGCACTCTCCTGTCTCCGCGCGACAGGGTCCTGATCGACCATCCGACCTATCCGCATGCGATCAGCACGTTCACCGAGGCTCGTGCCCGGTTCCTGGCGGTCGCGGTGTCGCCTTCGGGCTGGGACACGGCACAGCTCCAGGAAGCGGCCCGCAGCGCGAATCTGGCCTATCTGATACCGGACTTCCACAATCCGACAGGGCTGTGCATGCCCACGAGCGTCCGCGCCAGGCTAAGGCTCGCCTGCCCCACGGTCATCGACGAGACCATGACCGACCTGGCCCTGGAGGGAGCAAGCCCGGAACCCTTCGCGCTGCACATGCCGACCGCGATCAGCGTCGGATCGGTCTCCAAGAGCATCTGGGGCGGCCTGCGCATCGGCTGGATCCGGGCGACCCCGTCTCTCCTCGAACGCGTCCAGCAGACCCGGCGCGCAACAGACCTCGGCACCCCTGTCGTCGAACAACTCGCCACGGCTGTACTCCTGAACGAGCACCAGACCCGGCGCCCAGGCACACTCCAACAACTGCGATCGCAACGCGACGCACTATGCGAAGCACTCACCGAGAACCTGCCGGAGGTCCAGGCCCTTCGTTCCGTCGGCGGCGTCACGCTATGGGCGACATTCCCCGAGCCCATCAGCTCGCGGCTGGCAGCAATCGCGCCGGACTACGGAGTGACCGTCGCAGCCGGACCACGCTTCGGAATCGGCGGCGCGTTCGAACGCAACATCCGACTGCCGTACACCCTCCCGCCTGGCCAACTGGCCCAGGCGATCGACAGACTGGCACTGGCCCAGCGAGCACTGGCCCGAGGCGCCATCGGCACGCACACCCCCGCACCTGTCGCGTGAGCGCCGAGAACGCGGCACCTCCGTACAACCCAAGTACGCTGCCCACGGGAGCCTGCTCAGGAGGGGTCATGGCGAAGGTCACCATCAGTCTGGACGCCGATCTGGCCATCGAGGTCATGCTGCTGGCCGGTACGAGGAGTCCGCAGGACGCGGTCGAGTTGATCGTCCGGGACTACCTGGCGCGGGGGCATCGCACCGAGGCCCGTACCGGTGACGCCGCCGACCAGGACCGCCTCGCCGACCGGAGGTCGGCGCCGGAAGAGGGGCGATGAGTACCGAGGTCGTTCTGAGCAAGCAGGACCTCCGTGCCGTCACCGCGTTCGCCGCGGCCTCCGCCGAGGTCGTGCTGGAGGTCTTCGAGGCCGATCAGCCGGACGACTCGCGGCCCCGGGACGCCCTTGGTGCCGCGTGGGCGTTCGCGCGGGGTGGTGAGCGGGGGAAGGGGCTGCGTGACGCGGCGTGGGCGGCTCTCAGGGCGGCCCAGGGTGCGCGTACGGCGGCCGCGCGGGAGGCGGCCCGGGCGGCCATGGCCGCGGCCGGTGCCGCGTATCTGCATCCGCTGGCCAAGGCCACGCAGGTCAAGCACGTCCTCGGGGCCGGGGCGCATGCGGCCCGGGCGGCCGAGCTCGTCGCCGACGGCGATCCGCGCGTCGGCACCGACCAGCTCGAACGGACGGTACGGCGGGCGACACCCGCCGTCGTCGACGTGCTCAGACGCTTTCCGGCCGCGCCCGACGGCGGTGGACGGGTGGGCGAGCTGATCCGCCTGCTGGACGCCGGCCTGCGCGCGCCCACCCGCCCCGAGTGACTACGCCCGCTCCCGCCACCCGTTCGTGATCGGCAGCCGCCGGTCCTTCCCGAACCCCTTCGGGGAGATCTTCGTGCCCGGCGGGTACTGCCGACGCTTGTACTCCGCGGTGTCGACCATGCGGAGGATCCTGACGACGAGGTCGCGGTCGAAGCCCGCCGCGACGATCGCGTCGGCGCCCTGGTCGTGGTCGACGTAGAGGTCGAGGATCGCGTCGAGGACGGGGTAGTCCGGGAGCGAGTCGGTGTCGACCTGGCCGGGACGCAGCTCGGCGCTGGGCGGCTTGCTGATCGAGTTCTCCGGGATCGGCGGGGTCTCGCCGCGCTCCTCGGCCGCGCGGTTGCGATGGCGGGCGAGCCGGAACACCGAGGACTTGTAGACGTCCTTGATCGGGCCGTACGCGCCCACCGAGTCGCCGTACAGGGTCGAATACCCCACCGCAAGCTCCGACTTGTTGCCCGGTGCCAGCACGAGCTGGCCCTCCTGGTTGGACACCGCCATCAGCAGCGTGCCGCGCAGCCGGGACTGGAGGTTCTCCTCCGCCAGCCCGCTCAGGTCCAGCGCGCCCATGTACGCGTCGAACATCGGCTCGATCGACACCGTGCGGAAGTTCAGCCCGGTACGCCGTGCCAGCTCGGCCGCGTCGCTCCGGGAGTGCTCGGAGGAGTACTTGGACGGCATCGAGATCCCGTAGACGTTCTCCGCGCCCACCGCGTCGCACGCGATCGCGGCCACCAGCGCCGAGTCGATGCCGCCGGACAGACCGATCAGCACCGAGCGGAAGCCGTTCTTGGTGACGTACGCCCGCAGGCCCGTCACCAGCGCCCCGTACATCTCCGCGTCGTCGTCCAGCCGCTCGGCGTAGCCGCCGAGGTGCTCCGGCTCGTACGACGGCACGGGCTCGGGGGAGAGGACCACGCGGTCGATGCGCAGACCGTCGTCCACGACACCCGTGGGCGCGTCCGGGTCGGCGGCGGGCAGGTCCAGGTCCAGCAGCAGGCAGGTCTCCTGGAACTGCGGCGCCCGCGCGATCACCTCGCCGTCCGCGCCGACCACGATGGAGTCGCCGTCGAAGACCAGCTCGTCCTGGCCGCCGGTCATGGCGAGGTAGGCGGTGGTGCAGCCGGCCTCCTGGGCCCGCTTGCGGACCAGCTCCAGCCGGGTGTCGTCCTTGTCGCGCTCGTAGGGCGAGGCGTTCACCGAGAGCAGCAGGCCCGCGTGGGCCGAACGGGCGGCGGGGACCCGGCCGCCGTCCTGCCAGAGGTCCTCGCAGATGGCGAGCGCCACGTCCACCCCGCGCACCCGGATCACCGGCATGGTGTCGCCGGGCACGAAGTAGCGGAACTCGTCGAAGACGCCGTAGTTCGGCAGGTGGTGCTTGGCGAAGGTGAGGACCACCTCGCCCCGGTACAGCACCGCCGCCGCGTTCTGCGGGGCACCGGCCGGCTGGCCGTACTTCGGCTGCGCGGTCGCCGAGCGGTCGAGGTAGCCGACGACCACCGGCACCTCGCCGAGCCCCTCCCCGGCCAGCCGGGCGGCCAGCGCGCGCACGGCGGCGCGGGAGGCTTCGACGAAGGACGAGCGCAGGGCGAGGTCCTCCACGGGATACCCGGTCAGCACCATCTCCGGGAACGCGACCAGATGCGCTCCCGCCTCGGCCGACCGCGTGGTCCGGCGGACGACCGACTCGGTGTTGCCGGCGATGTCGCCGACCCGGGCATCGATCTGATTCAGGGCGAGACGAAGTTGAGGCACGCCGCCAGTGTAATCGTCACTAAGACACGATGTGGGGGCGTGAGGTGTCCGTCACCTCACGCCCCCGTCACCGGCTGAAGCCGATCAGTGGCCCTGGTACGACTGCACGTAGCCGTTCGCGGGCGAGCCCACGCCGGTCACGTCGTCGTAGCCCTTGACCGCGTGCAGCGAGCTGTCCTTGCCGAGGCTGCGGACCGAGGTGGCCAGGCCGCCGGAGGCGTCCAGGCCGTTCACGAAGTCGGTACGGGCCACCGCCAGGCCGGAGCCCGTCGGGTTGTCGGTGACGTCGTGGAAGACGCCCTTCTTGCCGTACCGCTGGTAGATCGACGGGTTGGCGAAGCCGATCGCCTTGCCGCCGCGCGCCTCCTGCGCCAGCGCCTGCACCGCCGCGATCACCGGCGCGGCCAGCGAGGTGCCGCCGATGCGGTACTCGCTGTAGCGCTGGGTCCCGTCCGGGAAGGTCTGGGTCTGGCCGACCAGGAAGCCGGTGTTCGGGTCGGCGATGGCCGCGATGTCCGGGACGACGCGGTTGCCGGCCTTGTTGTTGGCCGTGGCCAGCTTCTTCGGGACGATGCCCTGCTGGTAGTACGGCTGCGGCACGGTCTTGCTGGTGCCGCCGCCCGCGCCCGAGGTGAAGGCGCCGGGGAAGGCGTCCCAGCTCTTGCCGTCGGCCGACAGGTTGGCCTTCCGGGTGCCCCAGCCGGTCTCCCACTGGTACGTGTCGCCCTTGCCGACCGCCAGCGAGGTACCGCCGACCGCCGTCACCCAGGCCGAGTTGGCGGGGGTGTCGACCTGCTTCACGCCCGAGGCGGCGACCTGGTCGCCGTCGTCGCCGGAGGAGAAGTAGAAGCCGATGCCCTGCACCGCGCCGAACTGGAACACCTGGTCGTAGGCGGCGGCCAGGTCGGGCGTCTGGTTGCCCTCGACGTCGCCCCAGGAGTTGGAGACGATGTCGGCCAGGTGGTTGTCGACCACCTTGCTCAGTGAGTCCAGCAGGTCGTCGTCGTAGCAGGACGCGGCGCCCACGTAGGTGACGTCCGCGTTCGGCGCGACCGCGTGCACGGCCTCGACGTCGAGGGTCTCCTCGCCGTACCAGCCGGACGCCCCGCACTCCTCGGTCTTGGTGTAGTCGGCCGGCAGCACCTGGTGGAGCTGGCCGGTCTTCCACGCCGCGTCGCCGTGCTTCTTGGCGTAGGAGGCCGCGTCGAAGGCGATGGTCGGCGAGGCGTACGCGTCCGTGATGGCGATGCGCACGTGCTTGCCGGTGTACTTGCCCGCCCCGTAGGCCGGCCGGAGCTGCTTGCCGGTGTAACCCTGGATCGCGTACGGGATCTTGTGGCCGTACGCGTCCGGCAGGCTGCTCGCGGTGTTGGAGCCGAAGTAGCTCGAGAACGGGCCGGCGTTCTTGAACACCGCGTCCGGCGGCGGCAGTTGCTCGTCGTGGTCCGACTTGTGCGGCGCGTTGTCCAGGCCGGACACGGTGAGCACGGCGCCCTTGAGTGAGGCCGGGGCGGAGGCGGTCTTCGCCGGGGCGCGGTAAGTGCGCTTGCCCTTGGCGTAGTTGTGGAGCTGGGTGCCGAACGCCTTCTCGGCGGCGGCCACGTCACCGGAGACGGCGACGTAGTGCGCGGTGACCCCGGTGACCGTCAGACCGGCCGACTTCAGCCAGGACTTGACGGCGGTCACCTGGGCCTTGGTGGCCCCGAAGCGGGCCTGCGCCTGCTTGGCGCTGAGGTGCTTGCCGTACAGCGGCGAGGCCGGGTCGGAGACGGCCTTGGCGTAGGCCGCCAGCCCGGCCGCGTCCCGGCCGGCCAGGTAGACGCGGGCGTTCACGCGGGCGCTGTGGGCGGCGGCGCCCTTGTCCGCCTTCGCCGTGGCCCACAGCGGCCGGGTGCCCGTCAGCGCGTTGCGCGCCGGGCCGTCCGCGTGGGCCGCGGGTATGCCGAGCGCCAGCGCCCCGGCGATCATCGGCAGCGTCGCCGCCATGCTCACACCGGCGCGCGTCTTGGCGCGGTTGGATCTCATAGAACCCCCTGCGATGCGTTTCGCATGCATGTCGTGGTCGGTACGTCGCGGATGCGCGCCGGTGAAGCGGCGGTGTCGACCGGCGTGGAGATCGCACGATGGGGGCCACTCTGGCTGATGAACCGTTCATGTCAGGGGAAGCAAGAGGTCAAGAGAAGCTCAAGTAACCATGAAACGAGTCGACTTCACCCGGACCCGTCACGAACGGACCGACGCGCCCCGCTTCTTGAGCATGTCCGCCATCAGCCGGATCTCGGACCGCTGGGCGTCGACCATCCCCCGCGCGAGCCGCTGCTCCGGCCCCGCCGCACACCGGGCCACACACCCCTCGGCCATGTGCACCCCGCCCTTGTGGTGCTCCGTCATGAGCTGGAGGTAGAACACCTCCGCCGCGCGCCCCTTGAGCGAACCCAGCTTGCGCAGATCGGAGTCGGTCGCCATGCCCGGCATCAGCGCGCCGTCCTGCCCGGCCGGCATGTCACCCATGCCCATCCAGGTCATCGGCGGCTCGGCGGACACCTTCGGCAGCCCCCACAGATCCAGCCAGCCCAGCAGCATCCCGCGCTGGTTGGCCTGGGTCTGCGCGATGTCGTACGCGAGCCGCCGCACCTCCTCGTCGCCGGTGCGGTCGCGCACCAGGTACGACATCTCCACGGCCTGCTGATGGTGCACGGCCATGTCCCGCGCGAACCCGGCGTCCGCCGACTCCGCGCCCGGCACCCGTACCGCGACCGAGTCGCGCTCCCCGCCGGCCGCGTACCCCCCCGCCCCCGCCGCGACGACGGCCAGCACGGCGGCACCGGCCGCCAACCCGACGTACCCGCGCCTCACTTCATGACCCCGCCGGTGCAGGAGGCGCCCGGCTCCGGGGTCTGCTTGCCCTGCACATAGGCGGCGAAGAACTTGTCCACCTCGGGGTCGGACGCGCTCTTGACGCTCACCTGGTGCCCCCACGCCGACAGGATCAGCGGCGCGTCCTGGTCCGCGTACGGGCTCATCAGCGAGTACGGCGTCCGCTTCACCTTGGCGCCGAGAGCGTCCACGTCCGCCTTCTTCGCCTTGTTCGTGTACGTCACCCAGACCGCGCCGTGCTCCAGCGCGTGCACCGCGTTCTCGTCCCGCACCGGCTCCTTGTAGACGTCGCCGTTGCAGTTCAGCCACACCGGGTTGTGGTTCCCGCCGACCGGCGGGTGCATCGGGTACGTCACCTTGGTGGTGACGTGGGTGCGGGACAGCTTGCCGGACCAGGTGCGCACCCCGTCCGCGCCGGTGGTGAAGTGCCCGGAGCCGCCCTTGGCGTCCCCGCTCGCGGCGGTGTCCTTGTCCTTGCCCGAGTCCGACTGGGAGCGCACCAGCGCCACCCCGCCCACGACCAGCCCGGCGACGACCACCACGCTCGCGGCGACGGCCAGCACCCGGTTGCGGCGGGCACGGGCACGCTCGGCGCGCCGCATCTCCTCTATGCGCGCGGCGCGCGCGGAGGCGGGGCTGTGCTGGTCGGTACCCATGGGGCGTGTCCTTCCGCGGAGCGGTCGTGAGGCCCGCTGATCGTAGTGGGGAGAACGGGCCGTGGGCAGGCAGGTATGACAACCGGATAATTTGAACCGGGGATGCGTATTACCTACGCTTCCGGTATGCGGCTGTTGCGCTCCACCGATCTCGCCCTGCGCGTCCTGATGCGGCTCGCGGTGAGCGGCGACGCCAGCCCGACGACCCGGCAGGTGGCCGAGGACATGGGCGTGCCCTACACCCACACCGCGAAGGTCGTCGCCGAACTCCAGCACCTCGGACTGCTGGAGGCCCGCCGGGGCCGGGGCGGCGGACTGGCGCTGACCGGTAAGGGGCGTACCGCCTCCGTCGGTGCGGTCGTCCGGGCCTTCGAGGGCGACGGCGACGTGGTCGACTGCGAGGGCCCCACTCCCTGCCCCCTGAACTCCGCCTGCCGGCTGCGCGGCGCACTGCGCCGGGCCCAGGAGGCGTTCTTCGCCGCCCTGGACCCGGTCACGGTGGGAGACATGGTCGCCGACCCCACCGGGCCCCTGCTGCTGGGTATATCCAGCGGCCCGCCCAGCGCTCAGCTCGCCAGCCAGAGGTCCGGCCCGAACACCTCGTAGTGGATGTCGGCCGGGGCCACGCCCTTCTCGATGAGCTGCGCCCGCACCGCCCGCATGAAGGGCAGCGGCCCGCACAGGTAGGCGCGGGTGCCGGAGGGCACCGGAATCCCGGCCAGGTCCACCAGGCCGGTGCGGGCGCCGTCGGCCGCGTCACGCTCGTAGAAGAAGTGGCAGGCGGAGTCGGCCAGCTTGCCGGCGTACTGCTCGTGGTCGGCGCGCAGGGCGTGGTCGGCGGGGGAGCGGTCGCCGTGCACCACGGTGACCGGGCCGGTGTGGCCGTCCGCCGCGAGCGAGGCCAGCATCGCCACCATCGGGGTCACCCCGATACCGGCCGAGGCGAGCAGCAGAGGGCGCGCGTCGTCGCCGTCCAGCACGAGATCGCCGTACGGCTCGGACAGCGTGAGCCGGTCACCGACGCCCGCGTGGGCGTGCAGGAAGGCGGAGACCTCGCCCTCGATCCGCTTGACGCTGATCTGCCGCAGCCCGGCACCGGGGGCGCCGGAGATGCTGTACTGCCGGATCTGGTGCGCGCCGTCGGGCAGATCGACACCCACGGACACGTACTGCCCCGCGCGGAACCCGGACACCGGCCCGCCGTCCACCGGGCGCAGCCGCAGCGTGACCACGTCCGCCGTCTCCGGGACCCGCTCCACGACCTCCCACTCCCGCGTGCCCCCGCCGCTCTCCGCGTACAGCCCGCTCTCCAGGCCGATCAGGGTCCGGGCCATCAGCCAGTAGACCTCGTCCCAGGCGGCCGCGACCTCGGGGGTGACGGCGTCACCGAGCACCTCCACGATGGCGGCGAAGAGGTGCTCGTGGACGACCTCGTACTGCTCGGGCGCGATGCCCAGGGAGGCGTGCTTGTGCGCGATGCGGCCCAGCATCGCGTCGGGCCGCCGGTCCGGGTGCTCCAGCAGCATCGTGGCGAAGGCGGCGATGGACCCGGCGAGGGCCTGCTTCTGGGCGCCGGACGCCTGGTTGCCCCGGTTGAACAGATTCCGCAGCAGCTCGGGGTGGGCGGCGAAGAGCCGGGCGTAGAACCGCTCGGTGATCTCGCCGATGGCCGCGCCCACGGCGGGCAGGGTGGCGCGGACGGTCGCGGCGGAAGACGGGGACAGCATCGGGGCTCCTCCTTTAATTGGTATCTCAGATGCCAATTAAAGCGCACGCCCCCGATCACCCCGTTACGGATGGGGCCGTGAGCATGCAAGATGGGCGTGGGAGAGGTGCACCTCCCGTACGCGGGCCGTTCAGTCCGGAGACGTCCGACCGATCAAGGTCCGCAACGCGCGCGAAACGCCGATGTGGTGGGATGCTCAGGTGCCGACCGCCTCCCGTCGCACCACGGACAGGCGGCCTGACCAGCAAGGATGGGGAAGCGGAAGATGGACAAGCAGCAGGAGTTCGTGCTCCGGACCTTGGAGGAGCGCGACATCCGGTTCGTACGCCTGTGGTTCACGGACGTGCTGGGCTTCCTCAAGTCCGTCGCCGTGGCCCCCGCCGAGCTGGAGCAGGCGTTCGACGAGGGCATCGGCTTCGACGGCTCGGCCATCGAGGGCTTCGCCCGCGTCTACGAGTCCGACATGATCGCCAAGCCGGACCCGTCCACGTTCCAGGTCCTGCCCTGGCGCGCGGAGGCCCCCGGTACGGCCCGCATGTTCTGCGACATCCTGATGCCGGACGGCTCCCCGTCCTTCGCCGATCCGCGCTACGTCCTCAAGCGCGCGCTGGCCCGCACCTCCGACCTGGGCTTCACCTTCTACACCCACCCGGAGATCGAGTTCTTCCTGCTGAAGAACAAGCCGACGGACGGCAGCCGGCCGACCCCGGCCGACAACTCCGGCTACTTCGACCACACCCCGCAGAACGTCGGCATGGACTTCCGCCGCCAGGCGATCACCATGCTGGAGTCGATGGGCATCTCGGTGGAGTTCTCCCACCACGAGGGCGGCCCCGGCCAGCAGGAGATCGACCTGCGCTACGCCGACGCGCTCTCCACGGCGGACAACATCATGACGTTCCGCCTGGTCATGAAGCAGGTGGCGCTGGAGCAGGGGGTCCAGGCGACCTTCATGCCGAAGCCGTTCTCGGAGTTCCCCGGCTCGGGCATGCACACCCACCTCTCCCTCTTCGAGGGCGACCGCAACGCGTTCTACGAGTCCGGCTCGGAGTACCAGCTCTCCAAGGTCGGCCGCTCCTTCATCGCGGGCCTGCTGCGGCACGCGGCGGAGATCTCGGCGGTCACCAACCAGTGGGTGAACTCCTACAAGCGCATCTGGGGCGGCTCGGAGCGCACGGCGGGCGCGGGCGGCGAGGCCCCCTCGTACATCTGCTGGGGCCACAACAACCGCTCGGCCCTGGTCCGGGTCCCGATGTACAAGCCGGGCAAGACGGGCTCGGCCCGCGTGGAGGTCCGCTCCCTCGACTCAGGAGCCAACCCCTACCTCGCCTACGCCGTCCTCCTGGCCGCCGGCCTCAAGGGCATCGAGGAGGGCTACGAACTCCCTCCGGGCGCCGAGGACGACGTCTGGGCCCTCTCCGACGCGGAACGCCGAGCCATGGGCATCGAACCGCTGCCCCAGAACCTGGGCGAGGCCCTCACCCTGATGGAACGCAGCGACCTGGTGGCCGAAACCCTGGGCGAGCACGTATTCGACTTCTTCCTCCGCAACAAGAGGCAGGAGTGGGAGGAGTACCGGAGCGAGGTAACAGCCTTCGAACTCCGCAAGAACCTCCCGGTCCTGTAGCGAGGGATATCACCGAATGGGCTGCCCGATCCCCATCAAGTTCCCCTCACTGTCCCGGAACCAGGCAGCCCGCTCCCCCCGAGCCCCTTTGCTCGGATAGTTGCCCTGCACCTCGGCAACGCCACCCTCGGTCCGAAACCCAGGAGCCTCGACGTCCTCGAAGACAACCCCACGCCCCCGAAGCTCGGCGAGGGTTGCTTCGAGGTCGTCGACCTCCCACCCCATCTGGGTAAAGGTGCCGGGGGAGGCCCCGGTGGACTGAAACAGCGCAAAGAACGAGTCCCCGCACCGATAAAGCAGCCCACCGGGCCGCTCGTCGAAGGGCTCCAGCCCCAGCTTCTCGGAGTAGAACCGCCGAGCCCGCTCAAGGTCCTGGGCAGGCAACCGAGTGGCGACACGCCCCCGACTCAACGCCCCGCTCACGAGTTCCCCTCCCCGGCAAGCTGGGCCGGCACCCGATGAAGCGGCTCAGTGGCCCGCCGCCGGTATCCCTGAATGGCCTCCAGATGGAAGCCAACGAGATCCCGACAGCACTCCTTGGCACGATCCACGTCGGAGACGGGAAGCACGACAACTTCCAGAGCCATGTCCATAACGAGACGTAAGCCCCTTTCGACCTGGACCGGTGGTACAGGAGCTGTACCATCCCCCCATGGCCCTGAAACGCACGAACGTCTACGCGGACGACAGCGACTTGGCGCTCATCAAGGAGGCGGCGGCCCGGCTGGGCCTCTCGGAGGCGGAGATAATCCGCGAGGGCATCCACCGCATCGCACTGGCACACCGCGTCTGGGACGAGCCGTTCGTGGCGGACGAGGAGACCTTCGACCTGGGCGAGCCGATGGATCGGGACGAGATCAACGGCAGCGTGACCGAGGGATACGAGGCCCGCGAGCACCGGAACAGGAACCACGCTGCGTGATCGCCATCGCCGACACCTCGGGCATCCTCGCCCTGTACAACCGGTCGGACCCGGCACACACAGCGGCCAGGAAGGCAGCCGACCAGTGCGGTTTCCTGGTGGCAACACCGATGGCCCTGACCGAGGTGCACCAGGTGGCCACCAGCAGAGCGGGCCGGAGAGCGGCGGACTCGATCCTGCGCAGCCTCACCGACAGGGTGAGTGAGATGCGCCTGATCCTGGCGAACCCGACCCCGGAAACTCTGGACGCCGCCCTGACCGTACGGGCCCGCCACCAGCCACTGGACCTGGACCTGGTGGACGCGATGAACGTGGCCCTGGCAGCCGAGTACGCGACGGACGCCATCCTCACCAGAGACCTGCGCGACTTCAGGACCGTACGCCCCTTGAACACGAGGCACACCCACTTCCGAGTCCTGCCGGACGACCTCTGAGCACACCCCACCGCCCGCAACCCGCGAACGGCGGCAAGGGGGCGTGGCGGGAGTGTCCGCCCGCAGCGGCCGGCGAAACACCAAGCTGGACGCATCGGAGAAACAGAAGTCGCCGGACCGAGGACGGATACTGCCCGGCGCGGCCCCGATCCACGACGACGCGGGGCGCTGCCACGACCGGCGGCCGGTGGCACGGTTAGGCTCTGGCCAGGACCGTCTTGATCCCGAGGGGAGGCCGCGGATGACGCCGGGGCGCAGGAGCAGCACGTTCACCAGACTGCTTCGGCACGGCTTCACGGACCCCTCGGGAGCGGAACGCCTGCTGGACAGCCCCGAGCTGGCCCCGGTGAAGGCGGACCCGGTCCTCCTGGAGGCCCTGGGCGCGACCGCGGACCCGGACCTCGCCCTGCGCGGCCTGGTGCGGTTGCTGGAGGCCCAGCCCGCCCCCACGGACCACCGCGAACTCCTGGACACCCTGATCGCGGCGAAGCCCCTCCGAGACCGCCTCCTGGGCGTACTCGGCGCCTCGGCGGCCCTGGGGGACCACCTGGCCCGCCACCCCCACGACTGGCAGGAACTGGTCACCTACGAACCGAGGGACCTCCACCCAGGAGTGAGGGAGTTCGAACGCGGCCTCGCGGAAGCGACGGACCCGGTGGAACTGAGGGTCGCGTACCGTCGCTGCCTGCTCTCCATCGCCGCGAGGGACGTCTGCGGCACCACGGACGTGACCCAGACCGCGGCGGAACTCGCGGACCTCGCGACGGCGACCCTCCGCGCGGCCCTCGTCATGGCCGAAACCGAGGCCCCCCAGGACGCGGCGGCCTGCCGCCTCGCAGTGATCGCCATGGGCAAGTGCGGCGGCCACGAACTGAACTACGTCTCCGACGTGGACGTGATCTTCGTGGCGGAGCCGGCCCAGGGCACGGACGAGACGAAAGCCCTGAAGGCGGCCACCAAACTCGCGTCCCACATGATGCGCATCTGCTCGGAAACCACGATCGAGGGCTCGATCTGGCCGGTGGACGCGAACCTCCGCCCCGAGGGCCGCAACGGCCCCCTGGTCCGCACCCTGAGCAGCCACCTGGCCTACTACCAGCGCTGGGCGAAGACATGGGAGTTCCAGGCCCTCCTGAAGGCCCGCCCGGTAGCAGGAGACAAGGAACTGGGCGAGGCATACACGGACGCCCTGACCCCGATGGTCTGGCAGGCGGCGGACCGCGAGAACTTCGTCCCCGACGTGCAGAAGATGCGCCGCAGGGTCGTGGAGAACATCCCCCCGGCAGAGATCGACAGAGAGCTGAAACTGGGCCCGGGCGGCCTGAGGGACGTCGAATTCGCCGTCCAGTTGCTCCAACTGGTCCACGGCCGCACAGACCACTCCCTGCGCAGCGGCACCACCCTGAAGGCCCTGCAAGCCCTGGCAGCGGGCGGTTACGTCGGCCGAGAGGACGCCGCCCGCCTCGACGAGGCGTACCGCTTCCTCCGCGAACTGGAACACCGCATCCAGTTGTTCCAGCTCCGCCGCACCCACCTGGTCCCCGAGGCGGAGGACGACCTCCGCCGCCTGGGCCGCTCGCTGGGCCTCCGCACGGACCCGGTCGCGGGCCTGCGCCGTGAATGGAAACGCCACACAGGAGTGGTCCGCCGCCTCCACGAGAAGATCTTCTACCGCCCCCTCCTGGACGCGGTGGCCCAACTGGCCCCCGGCGAGACAAGGCTCAGCGCGGAAGCGGCAAGGGAACGCCTGGTCGCCCTCGGCTACGCCGACCCCGCCGCGGCCCTCCGCCACCTGGAAGCCCTGGCCTCCGGAGTAACCCGCAAGGCGGCCATCCAGCGCACCCTCCTCCCCGTCCTCCTCGGCTGGTTCGCCGACTCGGCCGACCCCGACGCCGGCCTCCTGAACTTCCGCAAGGTCTCGGACGCCCTCGGCAAGACGCCGTGGTACCTCCGCCTCCTCCGCGACGAGGGCGCGGCCGCGGAGAACCTGGCCAGGGTCCTCTCGGCGGGCCGCCTGGCGCCCGACCTCCTCCTGCGCGCCCCCGAGGCCGTGGCCCTCCTCGGCGACGGAGACGCAGGCGGCCTGGAACCACGAGGCAGGGCCCAACTGGAGCAGGAGATCACCGCCGCGGTGAACCGGGCGGAGAACGCCGAACACGGCGTGACAGCCGCCCGAGGCGTCAGGCGCCGCGAACTCTTCCGCACCGCCGCCGCCGACATCGTCGGCTCGTACGGCACGGAGACCACCCCCGCGGAGCCCGACGAGGGCGTCCTCCTGGACCGCACGGGCAGCGCGATCTCGGACCTCACGGCCGCCACCCTCGCCGGAACCCTGCGCGCGGTGGTCCGGGAGGGCTGGGGCGATACCCTCCCGACCAGGTTCGCGATCATCGGCATGGGCAGGTTCGGCGGCCACGAACTCGGCTACGGCTCGGACGCGGACGTCCTGTTCGTGCACGAACCGCGAGAGGGCGTGGACGAGCACGAGGCCGCGAAGGCCGCCAACAAGGTGGTGGCCGAGATGCGCCGCCTGCTCCAGCTCCCCAGCGCCGACCCGCCCCTGCTGATCGACGCCGACCTGCGCCCCGAGGGCAAGTCCGGCCCGCTGGTCCGCACCCTGAAGTCGTACGAGGCGTACTACCGCAGGTGGTCGCTGGGCTGGGAGTCGCAGGCGCTGCTGCGGGCGGAACCGGTGGCGGGGGACGAGGACCTGGGCCGCCGCTTCATGGCGCTGATCGACCCGCTGCGCTACCCGGCGCGCGGCCTGGACGAGGACGCGGTGCGCGAGATCCGTCGGCTGAAGGCGCGCATGGAGTCGGAGCGGCTGCCACGCGGCGCCGACCCCAAGCTGCACACCAAGCTGGGCCCGGGCGGCCTGTCGGACGTGGAGTGGACGGTCCAGTTGCTCCAGCTCCGGCACGCCTGGGAGGTGCCGGGCCTGCGCACCCCGAGGACGCGCGAGGCGCTGGCGGCGGCCCGCGAGGCCGGCCTGATCGGCGCGGAGGACGCGGCCGTGCTGGACGAGGCGTGGGTGCTGGCCAGCCGGGTCCGCAACGCGGTGATGCTGGTCCGGGGCAGGGCGGGCGACACCTTCCCCACCGAGCCCCGCGAGCTGGCGGCGGTGGGCCGCTACCTGGGCTACGGCGAGGGCCGGGCCGGCGACATGCTGGACGCGTACCGTCGTACCGCCCGCCGGGCGCGGACGGTGGTGGACGAACTCTTCTACGCGGGCTGACCCGCCCCGGAGCCGAGCACGGCTCTGGGCACCTGCGGCCACCGCCCGTACCCGAGCCGGGCCACCCCCACCCCGAAGCCGAGGCACAGCACCCCGCCCACCGCGTCCAGCCAGAAATGGTTGGCCGTGGACACGATGACCAGCAGCGTCAGCGCCGGGTACGCCAGTCCCAGCACCCGTGCCCACGGCACCGAGGCCAGCGCGAACACGGTCAGCCCGCACCACAGCGACCACCCGATGTGCATGGACGGCATCGCGGCGTACTGGTTGGACATGTGCTTGAGGTCGCCGGAGGCCATCGAGCCCCAGGTCTGGTGCACCATCACGGTGTCGATGAAGTGGCCGCCGCGCATCAGCCGGGGCGGGGCGAGCGGGAAGAGGTAGTACCCGGCGAGGGCCACGCCCGTGGTGGCGAACAGCACCAGCCTGATGGGGGCGTAGCGGTCGGGATGCCATCGGTAGAGCCACACCAGCACCCCGATGGTGATCACGAAGTGCAGCGTGGCGTAGTAGTAGTTCATGCCGATGATCAGCCAACCCACCGAGTCGGCGGCATGGTTGACGGACGCCTCGACGGCGATGCCCAGTTGGTGCTCCAGCCACCACACCGCGTCGGCGTTGCGCAGCGCCTCACGCTTCTGCTCCGGGACGGCGTTGCGGATGAGCGAGTACGTCCAGTAACTCGCGCCGATCAGCAGGATCTCGAACCACAGCCGGGGGCGCCGGGGACGGCGGAGCCGGTCGCGCAGGGCCCCCGCTCCGCCACCGTCCCGGCCCGTGACGGTCCGCGGTACGGCCACCTCGTCGCGGTGGCCGCCCGGGCCTGTCACGGTCGAGTCACTCATAGCTACCAAGTCTGCCAGACAAGGGATGCTCGACAGATCATCCCAAGGCCGGTGCCCCTACGCATGTTCTGCGCGAAAACGCCTGGCGGGCCGGGGGCTCAGCCCCGCGTACGCTCGCCCGGCGCCGAGGCGGTGGACCCTCGTACGACCAGCTCCGGCATGAAGACGAACTCGCTGTGCGGAGCGGGCGTCCCGCCGATCTCCTCCAGCAGTGTCCGGACCGCGGCCTGGCCCATGGCCGGGACGGGCTTGCGGACGGTGGTCAGCGGCGGGTCGGTGAACGCGATCAGCGGCGAGTCGTCGAAACCGACCACCGACACGTCGCGCGGCACCTCGAGACCGAGCTGCCGGGCGGCCCGTATCGCGCCGAGCGCCATCATGTCGCTGGCGCACACGACGGCCGTGCACTTCCGCTCGATGAGCGCGGTTGCCGCCGCCTGGCCGCCCTCCAGGGTGTACAGCGAGTGCTGCACCAGCTCCTCGGCGACCATGTCGGCGCCCAGCCCGAGTTGGTCCTGCATCGCCCGGACGAAGCCCTCGATCTTGCGCTGCACCGGCACGAACCGCTTCGGCCCGAGCGCCAGCCCGATCCGGGTGTGGCCCAGCGACACCAGGTGGGTGACCGCGAGGGTGGTCGCGGCCCGGTCGTCGGGGGAGATGAAAGGTGCCTGCACCTTCGGCGAGAACCCGTCCACCAGCACGAACGGCACGCCCTGGGCGCGCAGTCGCTCGTAGCGCTGCATGTCGGCGGTGGTGTCGGCGTGCAGCCCGGAGACGTAGATGATCCCGGCCACCCCCCGGTCCACCAGCATCTCGGTCAGCTCGTCCTCGGTGGAGCCGCCCGGCGTCTGGGTGGCCAGCACCGGGGTGTAGCCCTGCCCGGTCAGCGCCTGGCCGATGACCTGCGCCAGCGCCGGGAAGATCGGGTTCTCCAGCTCGGGGATGATCAGGCCCACCAGGCCCTCGCTGCGCTGGCGGAGCCGCACCGGACGCTCGTAGCCGAGCACGTCCAGCGCGGCCAGGACGGACTGGCGGGTGGTGGCGGCGACGCCCGGCTTCCCGTTGAGGACCCGGCTGACGGTCGCTTCGCTCACCCCCGCCTGTGCGGCGATGTCCGCAAGCCGTGTGGTCACGCCACCGGACTGTACCGGCCGACCCGGTCCTGGCGCACCGGCGGGACGCCGTACGCGGGCGGCCGAACGGCCCGCCGTGGATTGCCGCGTCATCGCGCTCCTCGCCCCTCATGGGTATGTCGTCGCTCGTGCCCGCCGGACGGTCCGCCCGGCGCACGGCCGCAAGGGGATGATCCCGGCGGCGGCCTCCCGCGGCAAGAGCTTGCAGAGTCTTGCACAAGTGTCCGTCAACCCGCCTACCGGCGGTAGACCAGTATTTCGACAAGGTCTGGCGCAGGTCACGACACGGTAACCCGGCCGTCTTCTTGCACTTTTTTTCTGCAAGGCCTTTCGCGACGCTTACAACGCTGTTACGTTCCGAGTCGCCCGGCCGCGGCAATGGCGCAGTCGGCACGACGCGGGCGGCGGCAGACGGGGCCGCCCCTGCAATCTCGGGCTTTTCACCCTCAAGGAGAACTCATGCGGCGTGGCATAGCGGCCTCCGCGCTCGTGGCGTCCCTCGCCCTCACGGCGACGGCGTGCGGCGGGAGCGACGACGGCGACAGCAAGTCGGACGGCCCGGTGACCCTCACCTGGTGGGACACCTCCAACGCCACCAATGAGGCGCCGACGTACAAGGCCCTGGTCGAGCAGTTCCAGGCCGCCAACAAGAACATCAAGGTCAAGTACGTCAACGTGCCCTTCGACCAGGCGCAGAACAAGTTCGACACCGCCGCCGGCTCCAAGGGCGCGCCGGACATCCTGCGGTCCGAGGTCGGCTGGACCCCGGCCTTCGCCAAGAAGGGCTTCTTCCTGCCGCTGGACGGCACCGACGCCCTGGCCGAGCAGGACAAGTTCGAACCCAACCTGATCAAGCAGGCCCAGTACGAGGGCAAGACCTACGGCGTGCCGCTGGTCACCGACACCCTCGCGTTCGTCTACAACAAGGCCCTGTTCAAGAAGGCCGGCATCACCGAGGCCCCCAAGACCTGGGACGAGCTGAAGGCCGACGCCGCCAAGGTCAAGGACAAGGCGAAGGTCGACGGCTACTGGGGCTCCACCCAGGCGTACTACGCCCAGTGCTTCCTCTACGGCGAGGGCACCGACACCGTCGACGCCACGGCCAAGAAGATCACCGTCGACTCCGCCCCGGCGAAGAAGGCGTACGGCACCTGGCAGAGCACGTTCTCCGGCAAGGGCCTGCACAAGGCCGACACCACCGCGGACGCCTACGCCCACATCCAGGACGCGTTCGTCAACGGCAAGGTCGCCTCGATCATCCAGGGCCCCTGGGAGATCACGAACTTCTACAAGGGCTCGGCCTTCAAGGACAAGTCCAACCTCGGCATCGCCACCGTCCCGGCCGGCTCGGCCGGCAAGGCGGGCGCCCCGACCGGCGGCCACAACCTCTCGGTCTACGCCGGCTCGGACAAGGCCCACCAGGACGCGGCGCTGAAGTTCGTGAAGTTCATGACCTCGGCCAAGTCCCAGGAGACCGTCGCGCTGAAGAACTCCACGCTGCCGACCCGCGGTGACGCCTACACCTCCCAGGTCAAGGCCGACCCCGGCATCGCCGGCTACCAGGGCGTGCTCTCCGCCGCCCAGCCCCGCCCGGCGCTGCCGGAGTACAGCTCCCTGTGGGGCCCGCTGGACACCGAGCTGCCCAAGGTGGCCGGGGGCAAGGAGCCGCTGGACAAGGGCCTGAGCAACGCCGAGCTGGCGATCGCCAAGCTGGTGCCCGACTTCAGCAAGTGAGCCCGTGTGGCCGCCGGGTTCCCCCCGCCGTGGGGGATGGGGGGAACCCGGCGGCCACCGGCCTGTGACCAGCCCGCCCCCGAACTTGTAGAAGGTGTCGCACCATGACAGTCGCCATCGACCGCGCGACCGGCCGGCGCAGCGGTGAGCGGCCGCCCCGGCCCGGTCTCGGGCAGCGCCTCAGGAACGGCTACCAGAGGTATTGGTACGCGTACGCGATGATCGCGCCCGTGGTCGTCGTGCTCGGTGTCCTCGTGGGCTACCCGCTGGTGCGGGGTGTCTATCTGACCCTCACCGACGCCAACAGCCTCAACTCGGCGCGCACCATCGGCGTCAATCACATCGACGCCACCTACAAGTTCATCGGGCTGGACAACTACCAGGACATCCTCTTCGGCCCCACGGCCTACGACCGCTTCTGGTCACACTTCCTGTGGACCGTGTTCTGGACCGTCGCCTGCGTCACCCTGCACTACGTCATCGGCCTCGGCCTGGCGATGATGCTCGACCAGAAGCTGCGCGGCCGCACCGTCTACCGGCTGCTGCTCGTGCTGCCCTGGGCGGTGCCCACCTTCGTCACCGTCTTCTCCTGGCGGATCATGCTGGCCGACTCCGGCGTGCTCAACCAGGTCCTCGGCGCCCTCCACCTGCCCCAGCCGCAGTGGCTGGAGGACACCTTCTGGCAGCGGTTCGCCGCCATCATGGTCAACACCTGGTGCGGGGTGCCGTTCATGATGCTCTCGCTGCTCGGCGGGCTCCAGTCCATCGACTCCTCGCTCTACGAGGCCGCCGAGATGGACGGCGCGAGCGCCTGGCAGCGCTTCAGGCACGTCACCCTGCCCGGTCTGCGCTCGGTCAGCTCCACCGTCGTCCTGCTCGGCGTGATCTGGACCTTCAACCAGTTCGCCATCATCTTCCTGCTGTTCGGCCCGACCGGCGCCCCGGACGCCCAGATCCTCGTCACCTGGGCCTACTTCCTCGGTTTCGGACAGCAGCCGCGCGACTTCGCCCAGTCCGCCGCGTACGGCGTACTGCTGCTGTCGATCCTTACCGTGTTCACCTCCTTCTACTTCCGCTGGCTGAAGCGCAATGACCAGCTCGCCGTCTGACGCCGCAGGAGCCGCCGCCATGAGCACCACGACACCCCCCGAGACCGCACCGGGACGCCCGCTCACCGCCGCCGCACCGGCCGCCGCCCGGCCCCGCGCGACCCGCCGGCGCGGTGAACGCGGCCCGCTCGGCACCGTCCTGCTGCACGGCGGCCTGGTTCTGGCGAGCCTGATCGCGCTGGTCCCGGTGGCCTGGCTGTTCTTCCTGTCCCTCGGCCCGGACAAGGACGACTACCTGCACCCGGGCCGCATCTTCGGCCGGGCGGGCTTCGCCAACTACGCCTTCGTGCTCCAGCACACCGGCTTCTTCGACTGGTTCAAGTCGACGATGATCGTGGCGCTCGGCACCACCTTCATCGGTGTCTTCGTCGCCGCCACCACCGGCTACGCCGTCTCCCGGATGCGCTTCCCCGGCTACAAGCCGCTGATGTGGGTCCTGCTGCTCACCCAGGCGTTCCCGATCGCCATCCTGATCGTGCCGATGTACGAGATCTTCGGCGAGCTGGGCCTGATCGACACCTACTGGGCGCTGATCCTCATCAACTGCTCCACCGCCGTGCCGTACAGCGCGTGGCTGCTCAAGGGGTACTTCGACACCATCCCCTTCGAGATCGACGAGGCGGGCCGGGTGGACGGGCTCAGCCCGTTCGGCACCTTCTTCCGGCTGATCCTGCCGCTGGCCCGGCCGGGCCTGGCCGTCGCCGCGTTCTACAACTTCATCACGGCGGTGGGCGAGGTCGCGTTCGCCACGACCTTCATGCTGGACGACTCCAAGTACACCTTCGCGGTCGGCCTGCAGACCTTCGTCAGCGAGCACGACGCGCAGTGGAACTACATGGCCGCCACCGCGGTACTGATAGCGATACCGGTGTCCGTGTTCTTCTACCTCGTGCAGAAGAACCTCGTCACCGGCCTCACCGCGGGCGGCACCAAGGGCTGAGGCCCCGCCGCACCCCCGCCCGGAACGAACCGAACCTCGTCACGCACCAAGGACGCCATGAGCCAGCAGCATCTCGCAGCCCCGGCCGACGACACCGCCGCCGCCCCCGCCGCCCAGCACCGCGACTGGTGGCGCGGCGCGGTGATCTACCAGGTCTATCCGCGCAGCTTCGCCGACAGCAACGGCGACGGCATGGGCGACCTGGCCGGCGTGCGGGCCAGACTGCCCTACCTGCGCGACCTCGGCGTGGACGCCGTCTGGCTCAGCCCGTTCTACGCCTCCCCGCAGGCGGACGCCGGGTACGACGTGGCCGACTACCGTGCCGTCGACCCGATGTTCGGCAACCTGCTCGACGCCGACGCGCTGATCCGCGACGCCCACGAACTGTCCTTGCGGATCATCGTGGACCTGGTCCCCAACCACTCCTCAGACCAGCACGAGTGGTTCAAGCGGGCGCTCGCCGAGGGCCCCGGCTCGCCGCTGCGCGAGCGGTACCACTTCCGCCCCGGCAAGGGGATGGACGGCGAACTGCCGCCCAACGACTGGGAGTCCATCTTCGGCGGCCCGGCCTGGACGCGGGTCACCGAGCCCGACGGCACGCCGGGGGAGTGGTACCTGCACCTCTTCGCGCCCGAGCAGCCCGACTTCAACTGGAACCACCCGGCCGTGGGCGACGAGTTCCGGTCCATCCTGCGGTTCTGGCTGGACATGGGCGTCGACGGCTTCCGCATCGACGTGGCCCATGGCCTGGTGAAGGCCGACGGCCTGCCCGACCTCGGCGCCCACGACCAGCTCAAGCTGCTGGGCAACGACGTGATGCCGTTCTTCGACCAGGAGGGCGTGCACGAGGTCTACCGGCAGTGGCGCACGGTGCTGGACGAGTACGCCGGGGACCGCATCTTCGTCGCCGAGGCGTGGACGCCGACCATCGAGCGGACCGCCAACTACGTCCGCCCCGACGAGCTGCACCAGGCGTTCAACTTCCAGTACCTCGGCACCGACTGGGACGCGGAGCAGTTGCGCGAGGTCATCGACCGCACGCTCGCCGCGATGCGCCCGGTCGACGCCCCGGCCACCTGGGTGCTCTCCAACCACGACGTCACCCGGCACGCCACCCGCTTCGCCAACCCGCCCGGCCTGGGCACCCAGATCCGCACCGCCGGGGACCGCGCCCTCGGCCTGCGCCGGGCCCGCGCCGCCACCCTGCTGATGCTGGCTCTGCCCGGCTCCGCCTACCTCTACCAGGGCGAGGAACTCGGCCTGCCCGACGTGGTCGACCTGCCCGACGAGGTGCGCCAGGACCCCGCCTACTTCCGGGGCGCGGGCCAGGACGGCTTCCGCGACGGCTGCCGGGTGCCGATCCCCTGGACCCGCGAGGGTTCCTCGTACGGCTTCGGCGGCGGGGGCAGTTGGCTGCCGCAGCCGGCGGGCTGGGGTGAGCTGAGCGTGGAGGCGCAGACCGGCGTGGCCGGCTCGACGCTGGAGCTGTACCGGGCCGCGCTGGCCGCCCGGCGCGCACAGCCCACGCTCGGCGCGGGCTCGGGCGTCGAGTGGCTGCCCGCCCCCGAGGGCGTACTCGCGTTCCGGCGCGGGGAGTTCACCTGCGTCGCCAACACCACCGGCGAGCCGGTCACCGTCCCGGCGTACGGGCGGGTGCTGCTCGCCAGCGGGGAGATCAGCGAGAGCGCCGCCGGGGCCGAGGTGCCCGCGGACACCACGGTCTGGTGGACCACGGCCTGACGGTCCCCACCTGAAAGTTCTTGCATCAACTTCCCACGGCCCGCTGCCTTTTCAGGTGGCGGGCCTTTAACATCTGCGTCACCGCAAGTTTGCTGAAACATTTCAGCAAGGCATCCAGTCCTGCGGCAACAGCCTTCAACGACGAAGGAACCCCCACATGGCACGCAGAACCCTCACCGTGGCGCTCGCCCTCGCGGCAGCGGCCACGCTTGGCATGTACCCGACTACCGCGCAGGCGTCCCCGCCCGGCACCAAGGACGTCACCGCCGTCCTCTTCGAGTGGAACTTCGCCTCCGTCGCCCGCGAGTGCACCACCACCCTCGGTCCGGCCGGCTACGGCTATGTGCAGGTCTCCCCACCCGCCGAGCACATACAGGGCTCCCAGTGGTGGACCTCGTACCAGCCCGTCTCGTACAAGATCGCCGGCCGGCTCGGCGACCGGGCGGCCTTCAAGAGCATGGTCGACACGTGTCACTCGGCCGGCGTGAAGGTCGTCACCGACACGGTGATCAACCACATGTCCGCGGGCAGCGGCACCGGTACCGGCGGCTCGTCGTACAGCAAGTACAACTATCCGGGCCTTTACTCCTCGCCCGACTTCGACGACTGCACCGCGCAGGTCAGCAACTACCAGGACCGCTGGAACGTCCAGCACTGCGAACTGGTGGGCCTGGCCGACCTGGACACCGGCGAGGACTACGTCCGCAAGACCATCGCCGGGTACATGAACGACCTCCTCTCGCTCGGTGTCGACGGCTTCCGCATCGACGCGGCCAAGCACATCGACAAGGCGGACCTGGCCAACATCAAGTCCCGGCTGACCAACCCGTCGGTGTACTGGAAGCAGGAGGTCATCTACGGCGCGGGCGAGGCCGTCCAGCCCACCGAGTACACGGGCAACGGTGACGTCCAGGAGTTCCGCTACGCCTACGACCTCAAGCGGGTGTTCAACAACGAGAACCTCGCCTACCTGAAGAACTACGGCGAAGGCTGGGGGTACATGAGCAGCTCGGTCGCCGGGGTCTTCGTCGACAACCACGACACCGAGCGCAACGGCAGCACCCTCAACTACAAGGACGGCGCCAACTACACCCTGGCCAACGTCTTCATGCTGGCCTACCCCTACGGCGCCCCGGACATCAACTCCGGCTACGAGTGGTCCGACGCGGACGCCGGGCCGCCCAACGGGGGCAAGGTCAACGCCTGCTGGCAGGACGGCTGGAAGTGCCAGCACGCCTGGCCGGAGATCAAGTCCATGGTCGCCTTCCGCAACGCCACCCGCGGCCAGGCCGTCTCCAACTGGTGGGACAACGGCAACGACGCCATCGCCTTCGGGCGCGGGAACAAGGGGTTCGTGGCGATCAACCACGAGTCCTCCTCGCTGTCCCGCACTTACCAGACCTCGCTCGCGGCGGGCACGTACTGCAACGTGCAGAACAACACCACGGTCTCGGTGAACTCGAGCGGTCAGTTCACCGCGACCCTCGGCGCCAACACCGCCCTCGCGCTGTACGCGGGCAAGGCGAGCTGCTGACGCTGCCCTTGAGGTGCCCCCCGACGAACCGTCCGTCGTATACGGGCGGTTCGTCCCGCGTCCATCGCTGAAATTTCTTTCTTCATGTTTCACAAGTCTTGCTGCAAGGCTTTCGGCGGCGGTACGGTCACGCCGCGTCCGGCAGCGAAGCCGTGCCTTAGGCCGGACTCGAACGAGCCGTGAGCGCAAGGAGTTTGTGCCGTGAGACCGATCTGGCCGGCGCGTGGGACGCGCCGCACCCCCTACCGGCGCCGGGCGGCGGCCCTCGTCACCGCGGCCCTCGCCGCCACCCTGGTGACGCCGCTGTCCGCCCACGCGGACAGCCCGCCCGCACCGCCTTCCGACGCCCGCCTCGCCGCCGAGCCCGCCCGGCACGACGACACGCGCGAGCAGTTCTACTTCGTCATGCCGGATCGTTTCGCCAACGGCGACCGCTCCAACGACCGCGGCGGGCTGACCGGTTCGCGGCTGAGCACCGGCTACGACCCCACCGACAAGGGCTTCTACCAGGGCGGCGACCTCAAGGGCCTCACCCAGCGCCTCGACTACATCAAGGGCCTCGGCACGACCGCCATCTGGCTCGCCCCCATCTTCAAGAACCGCCCCGTGCAGGGCACCGGTGCCGACGCCTCGGCCGGCTACCACGGTTACTGGATCACCGACTTCACCCAGGTCGACCCGCACTTCGGCACCAACGCCGACCTGAAGGGCCTGATCGCCAGGGCGCACGCCAAGGGCATGAAGGTCTTCTTCGACGTCATCACCAACCACACCGCCGACGTCGTCGACTACCGGGAGAAGTCCTACGACTACCTCTCCAAGGGCGCCTTCCCGTACCTGACCAAGGACGGCCGCCCCTTCGACGACTCCGACTACGCCGACGGCCGGAAGAAGTTCCCGGCCGTGGACGCCTCCTCCTTCCCCCGCACCCCGACCGTGCGCAGCCGCAGCAAGGTCCCGGCCTGGCTCAACGACCCGGCGATGTACCACAACCGTGGCGACTCCACCTTCGCGGGCGAGTCCGCCGAGTACGGCGACTTCTCCGGCCTGGACGACCTGTGGACCGAGCGTCCCGAGGTGGTCAGCGGCATGGAGAGGATCTACCAGCGCTGGGTGCGGGACTTCGCCGTCGACGGCTTCCGCATCGACACGGTCAAGCACGTCGACATGGACTTCTGGACCCAGTGGGCCACCGCGCTGGACCGTTACGCGGCCGAGCGCGGGCGGAAGAACTTCTTCATGTTCGGTGAGGTCTACTCCGCCGACACCTCGGTGACCTCCCCGTACGTCACCCAGGGCCGCCTGGACGCCACCCTCGACTTCCCCTTCCAGGACGCCGCCCGCGGCTACGCCTCCCAGGGCGGCAGCGCCAAGAAGCTCGCCGGGGTCTTCGGGGACGACTACAAGTACACGACCGACAAGGCCAACGCCTACGAGCAGGTCACCTTCCTCGGCAACCACGACATGGGCCGCATCGGGTACTTCCTGAAGCAGGACGACCCGAAGGCGTCCGACGCGGAAATCCTGCGTAAGGACCGCCTCGCCAACCAGCTCATGTTCCTCAGCCGGGGCAACCCGGTCGTCTACTACGGCGACGAGCAGGGCTTCACCGGCTCCGGCGGCGACAAGGACGCCCGCCAGACCATGTTCGCCTCCAAGGTCGCCGACTACCTGGACGACGACGAGATCGGCACCACCCGCACCCACGCCCGCGACGCCTACGACACCAAGGCCCCGCTGTACAAGGAGATCGCGGCTCTCGCGGGGCTCCGCAAGGCCAACCCGGCCCTCACCGACGGCGTGCAGACCGAGCGCTACGCGGCCGACGGCGCCGGTGTCTACGCCTTCACCCGCACCGACGCCCGCACCGGCGCCGAGTACGTGGTCGCCCTCAACAACGCCGGCGAGGCCCAGCGCGCCACCTTCACCACCGGCTCGGCGGGCATGGCTTACCGGGGGATCTACGGCACCGAGCGCACGGTACGCACCGACGCCGGGCGCAGGCTCACCCTGACCGTCCCGGCCGGGACGGCCGTCGTCTACCGGGCCACCGGGCGCCCCGCCGCCCCCGCCACCAAGCCGACGCTCACCCTGACCGCCCCGGCCGCCGGAGCCACCGGCACGGTGGAGGTCGGCGCCGATGTGTCCGGCGGCCGGCTGAACCGGGTCGTCTTCGCCGCACAGGTCGGCAACGGGCCCTGGAAGACGCTGGGTTCAGCCGACCACGCCCCGTACAAGGTCACCCAGGCCATCGGCAAGGACGTACCCGCCGGGACCGCGCTGCGCTACAAGGCCGTGGTGATCGACTCGGCCGGCCGCACCGCGAGCGCCCTGGCGACCAGCACGACCGGCACCGCGCCCGCCCCCGAGCCGCCCGCCGCCGCCTCCCGTGACTACGCGGTGGTGCACTACAAGCGGGCCGACGGCGACTACGCGAACTGGGGCCTGTACGCCTGGGGTGACCTCGCGGACGGCGAGGCCACGGAGTGGCCGGCCAGCCACCCCTTCACCGGCCGTGACGCCTACGGCGCCTTCGCCTACGTCAAGCTCAAGCCGGGCGCCTCCGACGTCGGCTTCCTGGTCATCGACAAGAACGGCGACAAGGACGTCTCCGCCGACCGGAGCATCGACGTCACGAAGACGGGTGAGGTCTGGCTCGAGCAGGGCAAGCCCGAGGTGCTGACCGAGCGCCCCGAGTACCCGGCCCAGGACCAGGGCAAGGCCGTACTGCACTACCACCGCGCCGACGGCGACTACGACGGCTGGGGCCTGCACACCTGGACCGGTGCCGCGAACCCCACCGACTGGTCGAAGCCCCTGACGCCGGTGAAGACTGACGCCTATGGCGCGGTCTACGAGGTACCGCTCACCGAGGGTGCCACCAGTCTCAGCTACATCCTCCACAAGGGCGACGAGAAGGACCTGCCCACCGACCAGTCCCTCGACCTCAAGGCCGACGGCCACGAGGTGTGGCTGTTGAGCGGCCAGGAGAAGTACCTGCTCCCGCAGCCCAAGGGCAGCGCGGCCGCGCTCGACCTGACCACCGCCAAGGCGGTCTGGATCGACCGGGACACCCTCGCCTGGAACGGCGCCGCGGGGGCTGCCTCCACTCAGTTGCTGTACTCCCGGGACGGCTCGATCACCGTCAAGGACGGCGCGCTGACCAGCGACGACGAGCGTTGGCTGCGCCTTGCGAAGGGCACGCTCACCGACGCCCAGAAGGCGAAGTTCCCCCACCTGAAGGACTACACCGCCTGGACCGTCGACCCCCGCGACCGCGACCGGGTGCGCGAGGCCCTCACCGGCCAGCTCGTCGCCTCCCAGCGCGCGGCCGGTGGAGCGGTGCTGGCCGCTACCGGGGTGCAGGTCGCCGGGGTGCTGGACGACGTGTACGCGAGCGCCACGAAGAGCGGCCTCGGCCCGGTCTTCCACGCCGGCAAGCCCACCCTCTCCGTCTGGGCACCGACGGCCCAGAGCGTGTCGCTGGAGCTGGACGGCTCACTGACGGCCATGCGCCGCGACGACACCACCGGCGTCTGGTCCGTCACCGGCCCCGCGTCCTGGAAGGGCAAGCCCTACCGGTACGTGGTCAAGGTGTGGGCGCCCGGCGTCGGCAAGATCGTCACCAACTCGGTCACCGACCCCTACTCGGTCGCCCTGACGGCGGACTCCCAGCGGAGTCTCGTCGTCGACCTCGCCGACCGCTCCCTGGCCCCCGAGGGCTGGGCCGGGCTGACCAAGCCCAAGGCGGTGCCGCTGAGGGACGCCCAGATCCAGGAGCTGCACATCCGGGACTTCTCGGTGGCGGACAAGACCGTCCCGGCGGGGGACCAGGGCACCTACCTGGCCTTCACCGACAAGAACAGCGCCGGCTCCAGGCACCTGCGCGAGCTGGCGAAGGCCGGCACCTCCTACGTGCACCTGCTGCCCGCGTTCGACATCGCCACCATCCCCGAGAAGAAGGCCGACCAGGCCACCCCGGACTGCGACCTGGCCTCCTTCCCGGCCGACTCCGGCAAGCAGCAGGAGTGCGTGGCGAAGACCGCCGCGAAGGACGCCTACAACTGGGGCTATGACCCGTTCCACTACACGGTCCCCGAGGGCTCTTACGCCACCGACCCCGACGGCACCGCGCGTACCGTGCAGTTCCGGAAGATGGTGCAGGCGCTCAACCAGGACGGGCTGCGGGTCGTCATGGACGTGGTCTACAACCACACGGCGGCCAGCGGGCAGGCGGACACCTCGGTGCTCGACCGGATCGTGCCCGGCTACTACCAGCGGCTCCTCGCGGACGGCAGCGTGGCCAACTCCACCTGCTGCGCCAACACCGCGACCGAGAACGCCATGATGGGCAAGCTCGTCGTGGACTCCATCGTCACCTGGGCCAAGGAGTACAAGGTCGACGGCTTCCGCTTCGACCTCATGGGCCACCACCCCAAGGCCAACATCCTGGCCGTCCGCAAGGCGCTGGACGCGCTGACCGTCGCCAGGGACGGCGTCGACGGCAAGAAGATCATCCTGTACGGCGAGGGCTGGAACTTCGGCGAGGTCGCCGACGACGCCCGCTTCGTCCAGGCCACGCAGAAGAACATGGCCGGGACCGGCATCGCCACCTTCTCCGACCGGGCCCGTGACGCCGTGCGCGGCGGCGGACCCTTCGATACGGACCCCGGCGTCCAGGGCTTCGCCTCCGGCCTGTTCACCGACCCCAACTCCTCGGCGGCCAACGGCACCCCGGCCGAGCAGAAGGCCCGGCTGCTGCACTACCAGGACCTCATCAAGGTCGGCCTGACCGGCAACCTCGCCGGATACCGGTTCACCGACAACGACGGCAAGGAGGTCACCGGCGCCGGGGTCGACTACAACGGCTCGCCCGCCGGCTACGCGGCCGCCCCCGGCGACGCCCTCGCCTACGCGGACGCCCACGACAACGAGTCGCTGTTCGACGCCCTCACCTTCAAGCTGCCCGCCGGGACCAGCGCGTCCGACCGGGCCAGGATGCAGGTCCTCGCGATGGCCACGGCCGCCCTCTCCCAGGGCCCGGCCCTCTCCCAGGCGGGCACCGACCTGCTGCGCTCCAAGTCGCTGGACCGCAACTCCTTCGACAGCGGCGACTGGTTCAACGCCATCCACTGGAACTGCGCCGACGGCAACGGCTTCGGACGCGGGCTGCCCCCGGCGGCCGACAACGAGTCCAAGTGGCCGTATGCCAAGCCGCTGCTCAGCACGGTGAAGGTCGGCTGCCCGCAGATCACCGGCGCCTCGGCCGCCTACCGTGACCTGCTGCGCATCCGCACCACCGAGGACGCCTTCTCCCTCGCCACCACCGCCCAGGTCCAGGACCGGCTCTCCTTCCCGCTCTCCGGCAAGGACGAGACCCCCGGCGTGATCACCATGCGCCTGGGTGACCTGGTCGTGGTCTTCAACGCCACGCCCGAGCGGCAGGAGCAGCGGATCACCGCCCTCGCGGGCACCGACTACCGCCTGCACCCCGTACAGGCGTCCGGCACCGACGAGGTGGTCAAGTCGGCCTCGTACACGGCCGGTTCGGGCACCTTCACGGTCCCGGCGCGCACCGTTGCGGTGTTCACCCGGTAACGGGTCAGGACGCCAGGGAGATCAGCCGGGCGGCGAGTTCCGCGAAGGGACCGTCGCCCGGCTCGTTCTGTACGAACGTCCGCACCACGGCGGCCATTTCGGGGTCGAAGGCGGCGCTGACGGCGACCAGGGCGGCGAAGTCGTGCACGAGCTGGCGTTCCAGCTCCTCGCGCGGCACCCGGCGGCCCTCCAGCCAGATCAGCGCCGTCGACTCCACCAGCGAGATCCACGAGCGCACCACCAGCTCCAGCCGGGCGGGCGCCTCGGTGATCCCCAGGTGGGACAGGATCTGCTCGTAGGACGCCTGCCGCACGGAGTCGATGAGGGCGTTGGTGGCCGAGGAGCCGACCGCCGGGCCGCCCCGCATCAGGGCCGAGAAGCCCGGCCCGTGCTCGTCCACGAAGTCGAAGAAGCGGCCCATCACCCGGAGCAGCCGGGCGCCGAGCGGGCCCTCGTGGGGCTCCTCGAAGCGGCCCGCCAGATCCTCGGCCGCCCGGGTCAGCGCGGCCTCGTACAGACTCATCTTGCCGGGGAAGTAGTGGTAGACCAGCGGGCGGGAGATGCCCGCGGCCGACGCTATCTCGTCGATCGAGACCTCGTCGGGCGAGCGCCGGCTGAACAGGTCGAGCGCGACCTTGATCAACTGCTGCCGCCGCTCCTCGACGCCCATCCTGCGGCGAACCCCGGTACCCATGGGTTCAACCTTACCGACCGGCTACGACACTTGGACGGTCCGGTTCCGCCCGGCCCGGCTCCCCGCGCTCACATGTCCAGCACCAGCCGCTCACCCCGGGCGCGGGACACGCAGATCAGCATCGAGTCGTCGCGCTCGCCGTCCGTCAGCAGCTCGTCCCGGTGGTCCACCTCGCCCTCCAGCACCCGCTGTTGGCAGGTCCCGCAGAAACCCTGCTCGCAGGAGTAGAGGGTGTCCGGCAGCTCCCGGCGCACCGCCGCCAGCACGGTCGAGTCGGCCGGGACGGTCAACGTCCGCCCGCTGCGCCGCAGTTCCACCTCGAACTCGGTGTCGGCGCCGCCCGCCGTACGCGGGGCGAACCGCTCCAGGTGCAGCGCGGTCCCCTCCGGCAGAGCCGCCTCCACCGCCGCCATCAGCCCCTCCGGACCGCAGCAGTACACGACCGTGCCCTCGGGCAGCCCGGTCAGCAGCGCGGTGAGGTCGGGGCGCCCGTCCTCGTCCTCGGCCACCACCGTGCACCCGTCCCCGACCAGCGCCGCCGCCTCCTTCAGGAACGGCATCGAGGCCCGCGTACGCCCGCAGTACAGCAGCCGCACGTCCACGTCCTCCGACAGGGCCCGCAGCATCGGCAGGACCGGGGTGATCCCGATGCCGCCGGCTACGAAGACGTACGCGGGCGCCTCCACCAGCGGGAACCGGTTGCGCGGGCCGCGCACCTCCAGCTCCATCCCCTCGGTGAGCTGCTCGTGCACCTCCCGTGAGCCACCCCGCCCGTCCTCGACCAGCCGCGCGGCGACCTCGTACGCCGAGGAGTCCGCCGGGTCCCCGCACAGCGAGTACTGGCGCACCAGGCCCGAGGGCAGCACCAGGTCCAGATGCGCGCCCGGCTCCCAGACGGGCAGGCCGGTGCCCTCCAGGCGGAGCCGCACCACCCCGTCCGCGATGCGTTCGTGCCCGGTCAGCAGCAGCCGCAGCGCCCGCGAGCGGGGGCGCCCGGAGATGGGCGGGTCCAGCGCGGGCATCGGCCACAGCGGGGAGTCCTTGACCCGGCGGCGCAGCGCCCGCCGGGTCAGCAGCCCGGCGCCCACCAGGAGCGCGGCGGCGGCGACGGACCGGGTGGTCTGCTCAGGCATCGTGCTCCGCCTTCTCCGCGGCCAGCGCCGCCGGGGACGAGGCCAGGTAGGCCACCGCCTGCGCGGTCGAGCCCTCCTGGGACGGGTGGTAGGCCCGGCCGAGGTAGCGCGGGATGGACTTCAGCAGCGCGCCCGTGGCGGGCAGCGTGCCCCGGCGGCCGCTCGCGTAGAACTCCCGGAACGACGCCTTGCCGTCGACCAGCGTCGGGTCGTGCTCCATGAAGAAGCGGGCCCCGCGCTGCCACAGGAACATCAGCGCCCCGAAGGCCAGCGCCCAGGTCCGCACCCGGCGCCGGTAGTCGCCGTCCACGTGCGTGAAGAGGTCGAAGGCGACCGATCGGTGCTCGACCTCCTCCGCGCCGTGCCAGCGCAGCAGGTCCAGCATGGTCGGATCGGCGCCCCGCCGGTCCAGCTCGGCCGCGTTCAGCACCCAGTCCCCGAGGAACGCGGTGTAGTGCTCGATCGCCGCGATCAGCGCGATCCGCTCCAGCAGCCACCAGCGGCGCGCCCGCCCCGGCGGCAGGGTGCGGTCCCCGAGCAGCTTCTCGAAGAACCAGTCGACCTGCGCGGTGTAGGGCGTCGGGTCCAGCCCCTGCTCTCGCAGATGCGGCAGCACCTCGTCATGGGCCTGGGAGTGCATCGCCTCCTGCCCGATGAACCCGATGACGTCCTCACGCAGTCGGTCGTCCCGGATCAGCGGCAGCGCCTGCTTGTACACATGGACGAACCACCGCTCCCCGGCCGGCAGCAGCAGATGCAGCACATTGATGGTGTGCGTGGTGAAGGGATCGCCGGGCACCCAGTGCAGCGGGGTGTCCTCCCAGGCGAAGGACACCTTGCGCGCCTTCAGCGGGATGCGCTCGGCCTGCACCGGCCGGGCCTGCTTGTTAGACATGGCGTCAATGTACTGACGGGTACTTCGCCTGAGAACCCCCGTGCACGACCTTGTTCGGCAAACTGTCAGCAGCGCCCGTCAGCGCAGCCCGCTGATCCTCCGGCCGCCCTCCAGCGTGCCCGCCAACTGCGCCTGGGCGCCCTGCTCCGCCTTCGCCACCAGCAACTGGCCCTGCCCGGACGCGGTCACCCCGCCCGAGGACCGGATCGAGGTCACGCCCCGGCTGCCCGCCGCCAGCAGATACCAGTGGCCGCCGCTGGACTTCCACAGCACCCCGGCCAGTACGTGCGGATCACGCGGCCCGCACGCAGTGGTGTCGGTGCCCTTGGCCACGACCGCCCCGGCCGGGCCGCCCGGCGTACGGAACTGGGCCAGCGCGGCCGTGCCGTCGCCGCGCCAGGTCTCGGCGCGGGTGCACACCCACTGCCCGGCGCCGCTCGCGTCCGGCAGCGGCTGCTCGGCGAACGCCCACGCGTTCACCCCGCGCACCCCGGCCGACCGCTCCGCCGCCAGCGAGCAGGCGAACGGCGCCCAGGCCCGCAGCCCCTCGGCCCCGGTCGCCTCGCCGGTCGAACCCGGCCGGCCCGCGGTGAGATGGGCCGGCACCAGCTCGCCCAGGTCGCTGGAGAGCTGGGTGCCGGAGCCGTCCGTCAACTGGAGCACGGTCCACGAGGTGCAGTCGCCCGCCCGGAGTGCCGGGCTGGCCAGCGGGGAGGTGACCCCGTCGGTCAGGGTGAGCGCGGTCGGCGCCGACTCCGGCTTGGTCAGGTCCCGCCCGGCCGCCTTCTTCACCCAAGGGGCGGTCAGGTAGCGGACGTTGCCGTCGGAGCGGCCGAGCACCAGCGCGCTCGCCTCGGCGCCGGTCGCGCCGTCCACGCGGGCGAAGTCGAGGGCCGCGCCCTCGGTGCCGTCCCTGGGTTCGGCGTAGCGGGTGATGCGCAGACCGTCGTAGAGGATCACCACGCGGGCCGCGTCCACGTCGCCCGCGTACAGGAGTTGGGGCGGGCCTGCGGGGCCGCCGGTGAAGGTGCCGGGGGTGGCGGAGACGCGGACCGTGGCGCCGGGGCGGGCCCAGACCGCCAGCGCGCGGCGCAGCAGGCCGTCGTCGCCGGTGAGCGGTCCGCGCGCGGGCCAGACGGAGAAGTCGGTACGCGCCGAGGTCTTCCACGCCGCCGGGGTCACACGCTGCACCTTGGCGGGGTCGAGCGCGGCCGTCGCTGCGGGGTTCTCCGCGTACGCGGGGGCGGCGGCACCGTCCGGGCCCCAGCCGCCGCCCGGCAGCGCGACCAGCACACAGGCCACCGCGAGCGCGGCGGCCGCGGCCACCGCCGCCTTGGTGTGCTGACGGCGGCGCATCAGGTCGGTGGGCCGGGCCTGGAGCGAGCAGGCGTCGAACTCGGGGGAGGCGAGCAGCGTGTACTGCGCGGGCACCCCGTTCGCCCCGGCCAGCGCGGACTCGGTACGGGTGACCCCGGCGGCCTTGAGGATCTTACGCACGTCGTCGTCCGCCAGGCCCTCCAGGCCGCGCAGGACGTAGGCGGCGCGGGCCGGGCCGGAGAGGGCCGACAGCTTCTGGTCGAGGGCGAGTTCGTCGGCGCCCCCGGAGCGCGGGAAGAGCCTGAGGCCCCACACCTGGGGAAGGGGGGCCGGGAGTTGGGACAGCTTGGGGAGTCCCTTGCGCGGCTCGGACGCCTCCAGCGCGCTGCGCAGCACCCGGAGCCGGACGAAGTCGTAGCCCGGGTCGCCGTCCCGGCCGGTCGACTGGGCCGGGATCAGCGCGCGTTGCTTGCGGCCGCGCGGCAGGGCGCGCTGGGCGAGGGCGTGTGCGGTCAGGACCCGGCGCCCCCTGCCGAGGGTGGGCGGGAGCACCAGGTAGGCGAGCCGGACCAGCCGCGGATAGTGCTCGACGAGCGCGGCCTCGGCCCGGCCGACGTCGACGGCCGGGTCCTGGTTCCGGGAGGAGGCGGGTGCGTGACGCTGGGCTACATCCTGTGACTGCACATCGGGGAGAACGAGCGAGACGGCCGTAGGTCACCGCCGCACGGGTGATGTGCGGCCGGCATCACGCCGGTTCGGTCAGCAGGCGGGCGTAGTTGGCCATCGACCGCTGGTAGCGCGGGAGATGGGGGGCCAGCGCGCCGAGCACCAGCGAGAGCCCCTCGCGGTCCCGGCCCAGGCTGGACAGGCACAGCGCGAGGCAGGCCCGTACGGCGTCGTTCAACTCGTCCGAATGTGCGTCGAGTTCGGGGGTGAGCAGGGCGACACCCTCCTCCGCGTGCCCGGTGTTGCGGAGCGAGCTGGCCAGTTGGATCTTCGTCCGGCGGGCCTTGTACGGGTTCGCCTCCGTCAGACCGTTGTCCAGGGCCGCGCGGTACAGTCCGACCGCGTCGGCCGAGTGGCCGGTCGAGTCGAAGGCGCAGGCCCGCTCGAACAGGCCCAGCGGGTCGTCCTCGGGCAGTTCGGCGGCCAGCTTGTCGATCACGGCGCGGAAGCCCGCCGCGTCGTCCTCGGGCCAGGTGTCCAAGGCGGCCCAGGCGGCCGCCACGCGCTCTTCCCAGTCTCGGTCCATCGGACCACTCTGGCAGGCACCGGGCGTACCGATCAAGGGATTTGAGCATGTCCGGCCTCGCAGCCGTACCCGTTGCGAGGGCGCGAGTGCGGGATGCTCGGCCCACCAGGACCGGAGGAACGGATGAGGATGACCAGCGCGGTGCTCGTGGGCGCCGTGGTGCTGACGCTGGCGGGCTGCGGCGCGGACCAGGACGATGCCGCGAAGGTGCCGGCCACCGCGACCGGCAGCCTGGAGAGCCTGGCCGCCGAGGTGAAGTGCCGCCCGGACATGCAGACCGACGCCGACGAGATCCGCCAGGCGCTCTGCAAGAACGCCGACGGGAAGTTCGTCCTGGCCACCTTCGCCACCGACCGGGGCCAGCGTGAGTGGATCAACGACGCGAAGGACTACGGCGGTCACTACCTGGTCGGCCGCAAGTGGGTCGCGGTGGGTGACGACGGCGTGGTGAACGCGCTGCGCGGCACGCTCGGCGGCGAGGTCGAGGTGGGCGCCGACCACAGCGGACACGGCGCGAAGCACACTGGCTGACACAGCACCCACGGCGAAGGCCGGTGACGGGAAGCTCCCGGCACCGGCCTTCTGTCGTGATCCCCTGAGGAGGGGGGTCTTCAGAGGATCACGAGCATGTGATCACGAGCAGTTCTGGCCGCGGTTCACACAGTTGGCGATCTTGTTGGCGAGACCGTTCTTCGTGATGCTGATGAAGTCGTCGTGGTCGGTGGAGGGCTTGTGGAGCTGCTCCGGGAAACCGTCCACGGCGTAGGCGTTCTTCACCTGGCCGTTCTCGATGGTCGGCGGCGCGATGTCGTACACCAGGCGCATGGTGAGCTGCGGAATGGCCTTGAAGCCGTTCTGGCAGTTCCCGCTCGCGTCGGCGAAGGCGACGTGGGTGCGGTGGTTGGCGCTGTCGGCGTTCTGACCGTCCCAGCAGCTCTGGAAGGCGAAGGAGCGCACGACCTTGCTGCCCTGCGGGCAGATCGGGTACTGCTCGGTGAGCTGGACCTTGTTCTCGAACCCGGTGCAGCTCCAGTGCGCGTTGGCGTTGGCCAGACCGTTGGTGGTGGTCTTCGCGTCACCGGTGATGATCCGCAGGAACTGCGGCATCGCCACGACCTTGCCGGTGGGGCTGCCGACGTACTTGATCTGCGCCTGGACGGGCGTCAGGATCTTGCCGACGTTGCCCTCCTTGCCGCCGCCGTCGTTGTTCTGGTCGAAGTCCTGCGAACCGTCCTGGACGCGGACGACCGGCCAGTAGTACGACGACAGGTCGCTCTTGTTCTGGCAGCTCGAACCGCCCTGGAGGAACGTGTCGTTGCTGGCGAAGGCATCGATCTTCTGGTTGCCGACGTAGTCGTGCAGGTGGTGCGCGCCGTTCTTCACGCCGGGCGCCACGATGACGTTGTCGGTGTTGTGGTTCTTGTTGGTGTTCACACCGCAGCGGGTGGTGAAGGTGCCCCGCGAGGCGTTGCGGGCGTTGCGCGGCTTGGCCTTCACGTTGGCCTGGGCCTTGGTGATGTCGACGAAGTCGGCCGCGACGGGGCCGTTGCCGGCCTGACCGCCGATGTTGCCGCCCGCTTGGCCGCCACCCTGCTGCTGACCGCCGTTGTTCTGGCCGCCCTGCTGGCCGCCACCCTGCTGCTGGCCACCGTTGTCCTGGCCACCACCCTGCTGGCCGCCCTGCTGCTGGCCCCCGCCCTGCTGCTGACCGCCGTTCTGGCCGCCCTGCTGGCCGCCGGCGTTGGTCTGGTCGGCCGGGGTGCCGGTGCAGTTGGCCAGCGTGTCCAGATCGCCCGGGGCGGTGCCACCCACGCGGGTGATCTCCAGCTTGATCCGGTCCAGGATGTTCTGGCGGCGGTCCTTGAGCGGCTGGAGGATGCTGTTCTGGACGAAGCTCGCGTCCCGGGTCTGCGCGTCCCGCGTGGTCGCCAGGCGCTGGTACGCCTCGGTGATCTGCCGGTCCAGGTTGGACAGTTCACCGGCGACGTCGGTACGGGCCTTGTCCGGCACGTTGGTCAGCTTCTGGCCGACGTCCGGGCACGAGATCGTGGCGACCTGCGCGGCCGCGGCCTTGGTGTGGTTGCCTCCCCACGCCCCGTTGTCCGACTCGTGAGCCGAGGCGTAGAAGTTCGCCCAGATCAGCCCGCCCCCGCCGAGCGCTAGGGCCGCCGATGCGGCGGTGACCTTCACGGCCAGCGGCGAGCGGCGTTTACGTATGTTGCGTCCCATGGAACTCCTCTGACTTCCTTGCGGGGCAGCTTCGAGGCGCCCGACAGGAGTGAAGCGGCGCCCTTCCATACGCACGCCGCCCCAGAGGTGTTCACCGGTCTCACAAATATTTCCCAGGTCTACCCGCGATCGACGGGTGAAATGCCTTCTGAACTGCGGGAGTTGGGAATCGCTGCGAGTACGGCCGCCTCCTTCTCCGGATCGACGCCCGGCGCCTTGCGGCCCGGCCGCTCGGGCACCTGCCCGCCGATCGAGGTCAGCCAGCGCCAGGTGTCGGCGACCGTCTCGTCCACCGGCCGGCAGTGCAGCCCGGTGGCCAGCGCCCGCGACACGTCCCCGCGGTGCACACAGGACAGCTCGCCCTCCGGCGGCGCCCAGACGGGCAGCTCGGTCCACGGCTCGATCCCGGCCGCGAGGATCGCCTCCGGCTCGGTCCAGCGCAGTTCGGCGGCCGAGCCGGTGGCTTCCCGGCACCGCTCAAGCAGCTCACCCATGGTGGTGTGACCCGGCGCGCTCGCCAGGTCGTACGGCCCGCTCAGCCCCTTGTCCAGCGCGCTCAGCAGCCACTCGGCCAGGTCGCGGGCGTCGATGTACTGGATCGGCATCTCGCGCGGGCCCGGTGCCAGCACCTCGCCGCCGCGCGCGATCCGGTTCAGCCAGTAGGGGAGGCGGCCGACGTTCTCGTACGGGCCGAGGATCAGGCCGGCCCGGACCAGCAGGGCGCGGTCGGCGCCGAAGGTCTCCAGGACGGCCAGCTCGCCGCCCCGCTTGTCGGCCGCGTAGTCGGTGGCGTCCGCGTCGGCGGCGCCCTCCACCAGGGGACCCTCCTCGGCGAGACCGCCCAGGGTGGGCCAGGGCCAGGTGTAGACGGAGCGGGTGGATATGTAGGCGTACCGCTCGACGCGGTCCTTCAGGAGGCGGGCCGTGTCCAGCGCGGTGCTCGGCGCGCCCGACCAGGTGTCCACGACGGCGTCCCAGCGGGTGTCGTCGGCGGCGAGCGCGGCCAGACCCTCGGGGGAGGTGCGGTCACCGTGCAACGACCGTACGTCCGGTGGGGGTTGGCGGTTGCCGCGGTTGAACGCGGTCACCTCCCAGCCCCGCTCCAGCGCGGCCTCCACCACGGCCCGGCCCACGAACTCGGTTCCGCCCAGCACGAGTAGCTTCATGCCGGGGATCATGCCCCGAGCGGACGCGGGCGGCACGCGCGTCCGCTCAGAGCGGACCGGCTCAACCGGCCGTCGGAGGCGTGTACTTGTAGCCGACCCGGCGCACGGTCTGGATGGCGTGCCGGTACCGGGCGCCCAGCTTCCGGCGCAGCCGGGCGACGTGCACGTCGACGGTACGGCCGTCGCCGACATGGCCGTATCCCCAGACCGTGGTGACCAGTTGGTCGCGGGTGTGCACCCGGTGCGGGTGCGCCACCAGATGGGCGAGCAGCTCGAACTCCAGGTAGGTCAGGTCGAGTTCCCGGCCGTCCACATGCGCGATCCGGCGTACGGCGTCGATCCGCACCACCGGGTCGGGGGCGGGCTCGGCAGGGGTGGGGACGGCCACCGGGGCGAAGGGCGGCCGCTGGTCGGCGGGGACCAGGACCAGATAGCCGACCATCGGCGGCCGGCCGGGGAGGTCGGGCAGGGTGTGCGGCGGGGCGGGCAGCCAGGTGGCGCCGGGCGGCAGCAGGTCCGCCACGGTCTCCGCGACGGCGGGGGAGGGCAGATGCCACTCCTCGTCCCGGTCGACGGCACGCAGTCGGTGCCGGGGGCCCGCGGCGGGGACGGCGGGGCGGTCGCTGAGGGTGGTGGCGGTGGACTGAGGACGGTGGGTCGCCATGAGAGGTCAGCTCTTTCGCGCGAGAAGTGTCGTCGGGCGAGGCGGCGGCCGTGACTCGTGGTCGGGCGCGCGCCTGGGGGGACGTTCGTCGTGACGCGCTGGCCGGAGGCCGGTGGGTCCGTGGGGCCGGTGGTGTCCGGCGCTCAGGGATCTACGGTGCTCAGAGGGCTCGCGCGTAAGCCGCGCGGCAACACACTCGGTCGAAGTCGTCGTGCTGACGGGAAGGCCAGAACGGCTCCAGGTCCTCACGACCCGTAGCTACGAAGTTCTGGATGCCGACCATGGGCCCATTGAAGCAGACGCGGGCGCCGCGCAGGAGCCTTCTCTCACTCCTCGGACGCCTCCTTGACGCCTTCTTGGCCGAAACCCGCTGCTGGCCGGGGGTACGCCGAAGGGCGCCCACCGGCTCGGCGGGCGCCCCTTCCCGGCATGTGGGATCAGACCTGGCCGGCCTTCTCCAGGGCGGCGCAGCAGGTGTCCACCAGCAGGCGGGTCACCACGTACGGGTCGACGTTGGCGTTGGGACGGCGGTCCTCGATGTAGCCCTTGCCGTCCTTCTCGACCTGCCACGGGATGCGGACCGAGGCACCGCGGTCGGAGACGCCGTAGCTGTACTCGTTCCACGGGGCGGTCTCGTGCAGGCCGGTGAGGCGGTCGTCGATGCCGGCGCCGTAGTTCTTGACGTGATCCAGCGGCTTGGAGCCCTCGCCGAGCGACTCGCACGCGGTGATGATCGCCTCGTAGCCCTCGCGCATGGCCTTGGTGGAGAAGTTGGTGTGCGCGCCCGCGCCGTTCCAGTCGCCCTTGACCGGCTTGGGGTCGAGGGTGGCGGAGACGCCGAAGTCCTCGGCGGTGCGGTACAGCAGCCAGCGGGCCACCCAGAGTTGGTCGGAGACCTCCAGCGGGGCGAGCGGGCCGACCTGGAACTCCCACTGGCCGGGCATGACCTCGGCGTTGATGCCGGAGATGCCGAGGCCGGCCTTCAGGCAGTTGTCCAGGTGGGCCTCGACGACGTCACGGCCGAAGATCTCGTCGGCGCCGACACCGCAGTAGTAGCCGCCCTGGGGGGCCGGGAAGCCGTTCTCCGGGAAGCCGAGCGGGCGGGTGCCGTCGAAGAAGGTGTACTCCTGCTCGATGCCGAAGATCGGCTCCTGGGCGCCGAAGCGCTCCTCCGCCTCGGCGAGTGCGGCGCGGGTGTTGGACACGTGCGGCGTCATGTCGATGTCGAGGACCTCGCACAGCACCAGGATGTCGTCGCCGCCGCGGATCGGGTCCGGGCAGGTGAAGACCGGCTTGAGCACGCGGTCGGAGGCGTGGCCCTCGGCCTGGTTGGTGGAGGAGCCGTCGAAGCCCCAGATCGGAAGCGCGTCGAGACCGGCCGGGGCACCCGTGATGATCTTCGTCTTGGAACGGAGCTTGGCCGTCGGCTGGGTGCCGTCGATCCAGATGTACTCGGCCTTGAAGGTCACGGGGACACATCCTTCGGGGTGGTTCGGGCGCACACGAGGTGCCGCGACGCCGCGGCACGGACACCGCGTCGTTATGTCCGGCAGCGTGCCAACAGCCGATTTCCCGATCATTGCCCGTGTGTGAACCCCGTGTTACCTGGGGGTTCTGTGTCGCGGCTCACGACGGCCGCACATGACGGAGGCGGGGTCCAGGGGCGCCGCCTGTTCCTCCTGCGCGGGTGGGTGCGCAAGGCGGCGAGTCCTGGACCCCGCCCGTCGGTGCGGGGTGGGGGAGACCGGGGAGCGGCCCGGAGCCGACGTCGCGTCGGTCCGGGCCGTCGTCTCACCGGTGTCCGTTCACCTCGTGGCGCCTCACCCCACCTTCTCGATCACGGCGCGGCGGATCAGGAACTTGCCCGGCTCCCGGACCTGCTCGAAGGCCGCGTTGTTGAGGAGGGCACAACTGCCGGACACCGACGCGACCTTGACGGTCGTGGACTTGTTGTTGTCCAGGTTGGTGACCTTCAGCGTGGTCCCGATCGGGAACTGGTTGCTGGACGCGGCCGGGGCGCCGCCCTCGCCGGAGAGCGTGACGGTGGAGCCGTTGCAGACCTGCTGGCCGGAGGCGGCGGCGCCACCGCCGTTGCCCTGGGCGGGCGGGGCGCTCTGCGCGGGCGGGGCGCTCTGCTGGCCGCCGGCCTGCTGCCCGCCACCGGCCTGCTGGCCCGCGCCCTGCTGGTTGCCCGCCTGGGAGTCCTGAGCCGACTCCCCAACGGTGCAACCAGCGGCCTTCTGCTGGACCTTGATCTGCTCGATGACCGCCTCGCGGTTGGCGATCCGGGCCGACGACTGCGCGTCCGGGTTCGCCTTCTGGCCCTCGATGAACTTCTGGTTGTTGCCGAGGGCGGTGGCGAACCCCTGGCACACGGTCGAGTCCGCGGCGGACGACAGGGTCTTCGCCTCCTGCGGGCTCTGCGCCGCGTTCGAGGTGGTCGCCAGGGCGAAGGCCCCACCGCCCGCCACCGCGGCGGCGCTGACGAGCAGCGCGATCTTCTTCTTGGTGCCGAGACTTCTACTGCGCGACATCGGCGCCTCCAGGGGGGTAGGGGAGCGTACGCCGCTATGTACGGGAGGCCCCGCCGCCGTGTCTCAACGGTGACACGCGTCGAGTAAGTGACCTACGTCATACGGAAGTTGACCCGCCCCGCCCCAGAGCGTCCCGTACCGCCTCCTCCGACCGCGCCACCAGCGCCGTTCCGTCCTCGGCGGTGATGATCGGCCGCTGGATCAGCACCGGATGCTCGACGAGCGCCGAGATCCACCGCTCCCGCGCCTCCGCGTCCCGCCCCCACTCCGCCATCCCCAGCTCCCCGGCGACACCCTCCCCGGTCCGGGTGATGTCCCACGGCTCCAGCCCGAGCCGCCCGAGCAACTCCCGGATCTCCTCGGCGCTCGGCACGTCCTCGAGGTATCGCCGCACGGTGTACCCGGCTTTCTCGGCATCCAGCAGGTCGAGCGCACTACGGCACTTGGAACAGGCGGGGTTGATCCAGATCTCCATGGGAGTACGGTACGCGCCGCTGGGGCTGTTCGAATTTCCGGCACCCCTCGCGTCACTCGTGTGACAGTACGCCAATTCCCGGTTCCACCAGGGGTTTTCGTGCTCCTTCACGCCCTCCCCGTTGTCAGTGGCCGCCGGTAGACTGGGGGCAGTGTTCGAGAGGATTCGCCGGGGGGTTCCGGTGGGTGCTCCGCTCGCCACAGGAGGGTGTCCGTGTCCGTTGCCGCTCTGAGGAACAAGCCGTCGCCGACCCAGTCCACCGCCAGGCGGCCCGTGCCGCTCGACTCGCCGTACACGCCCGCCGCGAAGCGTCCACTGCCCGCCGGGCGGCCGCGTGAGTGGTACGTGTCGCACAACCGGCGCCTGAAGGCCATGCGCCTCGCCATAGCCCTGCTCGACTCGGGCGTCTACCTCCCGGCCCAGGCCCGCGACGAGGCGATACGCGACACGGCGGACAGGCTCGGCGTCCACCCGCCGTCCGCCACGACCTGCCGCATGGTCCGGGCACTCCTGCACTGAGCCCACCGGCCGGGCGTCCCCGTGGGGCGCCCGGCACTCATCCTGCGAGCAGGGTCACCAACCTGCGCCCGTCCTCCGGATGATCCCGGAACCACAGCCCCAACTTGTGCTCCGCGTCCGGTAGCTCGAGGCGTGAGTACCGCGCCCGCGCGCACAGCGCCTCCTCGACCGCCTTCGTCACCTCCGGCGGGATGACCGTGTCCGTGCCCGGTGTCACCAGGACCGCCCTGCCCCCGAAGCCGCGGAGGGCCGGCAGGGCGGCGGAGTCCCGCCAACTCCCCGGCGTGCGCAGGATTTCGGTGAAGGTGCCCGTGCCGTCGCCGAACGGCTCGTTCCACGCCGCCGCCGCGAAGATCCCCGGCGCGCCCAGGCCCACCGAGACCACCCGGCGCCCGTAATGCCGTACCAGGTCCGCCACCGTCTGGCCGCTCATGCTGAAGCCGACCAGGACGAGGGGGCCGTCTCCCGCCTGGGCGTCGATCACCGCGACCGCCTGCTCGAAGCGGCGTCGCAGGCTCAGTTCGGACAGGTGGCCCGTGCTGCGGCCGTGGCCGGAGAAGTCGAAGGCCACGGCGTGGCAGTCCTGTTCGGCGAAGGCCGACAGCAGGGGCAGCAGGCGTTCCTTGCTGCCGGTACCCGCGCCGTGGAGCAGCACGGCCGTGATCCCCGCACCCGGCCCTCCCACGCGTATCGCGCTCAGCCGTTCGCCGTCGCAGTCCACGGTGAACTCATCCATGGGGCAAGGGACTTGAGCCGTGCCCTGGTGTTCACCCACAGTCACCGAATCCCGAAAAAGAGATGCACGCACAGTAGCCGCGCCGGTACGTTGAATCGCCAGGAGGTTCCGTCATGAGCATTCTCGTCGTCGCCGCCACCCTCACTCTTGCCGTCCTCGGCATCGGTAACCACCTCTACTGGCTCGCCGCCGTCGCCCTGCTCTGTCTGTACCTCAGGGGCGGCCGGGGCTCGCCACCACCCCCGCCGCCGCCCGGAGGCGCCCCGCCCCCGGACACGTACCGCGCCTACCGCGACCGCCGCGACCGGCAGGCCAAGTGGGAGCGCCGCTACCGCCGTGAGCGCCCCTACGAGACCCGCCGACAGCAGCGGGAGAAGAGCCGCTGAGCTCAGCCCGTCATCCCCGGCGCGTCCCACAGCGGGAACCACCGGGAGGTGTCCTTCTCGATCCGCAGGTCCCCCTCCAGCGCCGACGTCACCTGAAGCTCCAGGGCGTTGTCACGGCGCTGGTGGCCGGGGCGGGTGCACAGGGGGTAGAAGGTGCCGCGCTTGTAGAGGTAGACGAGGGCCAGCCGGCGGTCGTCGTCCTGGTCCGCCCGCTCGAAGGCGGCGAGGGAGCACAGCAGTTGGGGGCCGAAACCGTTGGCCTCCAGCGAGCTGTTCACCGCGTGGAGGTCGTTCACCAGCTCGGGGAGCTGCTCGGGGGAGCGGTGGGAGCTGAGCCAGGAGTACCCGTAGTCGTCCTGGGTCAGCGCCACCGGAGGCCCGTCGCGCTCGGCGTCGGCGTCCAGCAGGGCCCGTACCTCCCGGTGCGTCTGCTCGAACGCCGCGCCCTCCACCGTGGCGAAGCACACCGCGCCCGCCCCGGTCGGGGTGAACCCGGCCGCCGCCTGGAGGGTGATCGCCGCCGAGGGCAACGCGAAGAGCTGATCGAGATCGGGCGCCACCGGCTTCGTACGCCCCAGCAGGATGTCCAGCAGACCCAATGATCAGCCCGTCTTCTCGGGGGCGGCGGCCTCGCCCAGCTCCGCGGAGATCCGGCCCAACTGGGCGAGCCGCTGCTCCAGGGACGGGTGGGTGGAGAAGATCCGCTCGATGCCCGGCTCCCTGCCGGTCGCGGGGGTGAAGTAGAACGCGTTGAACGCCTGCGCGGTGCGCAGGTCCTTGGTCGGGATACGGGCGATCTCGCCGGACACCTTCGTCAGCGCCGACGCCAGCGCCGAGGGGCGGCCGGTCAGATGCGCGGCCGCACGGTCGGCGGCCAGCTCGCGGTAGCGGGACAGCGCCCGGATCAGCAGGAAGCTGATCGCGTACACGGCCGCCGAGACGCCGATCACCGCGGCGAAGATCGCGGCGGTGTTCTGGTCGCGCCGGCCACCGCCGAACAACTGCGAATAGAACATGAACCGGACGATCAGCCCGGCGATCACACCCAGGAACGACGCGATGGTGATCACGGCGACGTCCTTGTGCGCCACGTGCGACAGCTCGTGCGCCAGCACACCCTCCAGCTCGGCCGGCTCCAGCCGCCGCAGCAGGCCGGTGGTCACACAGACCACCGCGTGATCGGGGTTGCGGCCGGTGGCGAACGCGTTCGGCATGTCCAGCTCGGACACGGCGATCACCGGCTTCGGCATGTCCGCGATCGCGCACAGCCGGTCCACCACCGCGTGCAGCTCGGGATACTGCTCCCGCTCCACCACATGCCCGCGCATCGCGAACATCGCGATCTTGTCGGAGAACCAGAACTGCGCCACGAACATCACGGCCACGAGCACGGCGACCAGCACCCACGACTTCAGCAGCACGATCAGCGCGGCGACGAACGCCACGTACAGGAGCCCGAGCAGAAACATCGTGACCGTCATCCGCACGGTCAGCCGACGGTCACTGCGAAAACGGCTCTGCATCACGCATCACCCCACACTCGGCCTCTCCCCCTGCGTCCAGTGTGCACCCGGCGCGGCCCATGTCTGTGGCCGCGAGCGGCAAAGGCTTCCCCCGCTTCACCGGCGGACCGCCTCGGCCCGGTCGAGCAGCGCCGCGATCTCCGGTCCCTGCGACCCGCGTGGGCCCCGGCGCGCGACCCGCAGGACGGCGTGCTCCGCCCACGTCCGCAGCCGTACGTCCACGTCGTCGAGCAGCGGCACGGCCGCCCGGAGCCGTACGACATCACCGTGCGCGTCCAGCAGCCGCCACGCCGACACCCGCTCCCAGCGGGGCCGCCCGGCGTCCAGCCGGCACAGCAGCCACTCCTCCGGCAGGTCGCGGGCCGACGGCAGCAGGGCGAGCGTGGCCTCACCGACCACACCGGGCGCCGGATCGTCCAGCAGCGGCCGCAGCCGTCGTACGTCCGTCACGCCGAGCGTCCGCAGCCCGGCCACCGCCCGCGCCCGTACGCCTGGCGCCGGGTGCTTCAGCAGCGCCCACAGCAGGGGCGCGTCCGCCCGCTCACCGCACTCCGCGAGCCCGATCGCGGCACCGGGCTCCACGGCCTCGTCACCGAGGGGCTCGCCGGTCGCGAAGGCGGCGAGCAGCGTACTGCTGTCGCCCGGCGGGTCCTGCGTCCACCAGGCGCGTGCACGCCGGTCCAGCTCCAGCCACTCCGCCGGGTCCCCGCCGTCAATAGGACGACCTCATCTGCGCCCACCCCAGCAGCACGATCACCGCCGCCACGCATCCCAGCACCACGATCGTCGACACCCACGAGCTTCTGCGGGAGCCGCCGGGGGAGGTCGGGTCGGCGCGGAACGGGATCGGGTCCGGGGGGTTCTCCTTCCAGCGGGCCGCGAGCATACGGGCCCGGGCGGACGGTTCCTTGTGTTCGGCGGAGTCGGCCCATCTGAGGTCGAACTCCCGCTGCCAGTCGTCCTGTTCGGCCATGTCGCGCAACCCTTTCCAGTCCGGGGACCATGATCCCCCGAGAGTAGGAAGCGCGAGCGGCGGAAAAGGTTGCACGGGGCCCCGGTCCGGCTCCGGATGCCGAGCGGGAGGTGCTCACCTAGCATCGAGTGAGTGCCGCAGGGTGGGACGCGCTCCAGCGTCGTCCCGGCGACCGAAGGCGGCCAGCCCACCGACCGCGCCATCCGAACCGTGCAGTCGCGGACTGCACGCGGGGTGGAAGGAAGGTACGTCCATGAATGCACAGCGCGCCAAGCGTCTCGTGGCGGCATCCGCCGCCGGTCTCCTCCTGGCAGGCGGAGCCATCGCCACCGCCGGAACAGCATCGGCGGCCACTGCCACCCACGTGCCCACCAACCGCGGCTGCGGCTGGTGGGGGAACTGCGGCTACGGTTATGGCCCCGGCTACGGCTTCAACAACGGCTTCGGCCCTGGCTACGGCTACAACAACGGCGGCGTCGTGGTGATCGTGGTCCCGTGATGAGCGCCTGATGAAGAGGGCCGCCACCCGGGCCGGGGTGGCGGCCCTCTTCCGTCGCACGGCGTCCGCGATGGTCAGCGCACCGGCAGCTCCACCGTGATGCGGAGCCCGCCGGACGGGCGCGGGCTGAGGGTCAGAGTGCCGTCGTGGGCGTGGGTGACGGTCTGGACGATCGCCAGCCCGAGCCCGGCCCCCGCGTGGTCGGTGTGGACACGCTCGGTACCACGCCGGAACGGCTCGGTGAGAGTCGCGGCCAGCTCGGGGCAGAGCTGCTCGCCGGTGTTCTCGACGGTGAGCGTCACGGTCTCGGGGAGGACGGCCGTACTGACCCACACGCGGCCCTCAGACAGATTGTGCACGATCGCGTTGTGTACGAGGTTCATCGTGAGCTGCAGCAACAGCGCCTCCGAGCCCATGGTGGGCGTGAACTCGCCCGATGTCTCGATGGAGATGCCGTGCTTCTCCGCGAGCGGGAGCAGCGTCTCGGTGGCCTCCTCCGCCAGCAGGGACAGGTCGACGTCCTCCCGCTCGAAGGACCGCTGCTCGGCCCGGCTGACCAGGAGCAGCGCCTCGGTGAGGTCGATCGCGCGGGCGTTGACGGCGTGCAGGCGGTCGAGGAGCTCGGCGGTGTCGCGCTCCGGGTCGGTGCGGGCCACGTCCAGCAGGGCCTTGGAGATCGCCAGCGGGGTGCGCAGCTCGTGCGAGGCGTTGGCCGCGAAGCGCCGCTGCTCGGCCACGTGCGCGTCGAGCCTGGCCAGCATCGTGTCGAAGGCGTCGGCCAGCTCGCGGAACTCGTCCCTCCGTCCCGGCAGCCGGATGCGGTGCGTCAGGGAGCCGTTCGCCGCCTCACGGGTCGCCTCCGTGACGCGGGTCAGCGGCGCGAGCATGCGGCCCGCGAGGAACCACCCGCCGACCAGGCCGAAGACCAGCAGGAACGCCAGTACCCCGGCCGCGCGGGGCGCGAAGACCCGCAGCAGGTTGGACCGGACCGGGAAGACGTCGTACCTGATCGGCGTCCCCGAGGGGACGATGAGCGCCCGCTCGGGCACGTACCGCAGCAGGAACAGCCACACCGCGGCGAGCAGGAGGGCGCCCGCGACCATGAGGAACCCGGCATAACTGAGGGTGAGCCGGAGGCGAACGCTCGGTCCCGGAGCCCTATCCACGCTCGCCCCCGGCGTCGATGCGGTACCCGACCCCCGGCACGGTGGCGATGAGCCATGGCTCGCCGAGCCGCTTGCGCAGGGCGGAGACGGTGATGCGTACGGCGTTGGTGAACGGGTCGGCGTTCGCGTCCCACGCCCGCTCCAGGAGTTCCTCGGCGCCGACCACCCCGCCCTCGGCGGCGACGAGCACCTCCAGCACCGCGAACTGCTTCCTGGTCAGCGCGACATGGCGCCCGTCCCGCTGGACCTCCCTGCGGAACGGGTCGAGCCGCAGCCCCGCGATCTCCCGTACGGGCGGCCGGTGATGGGCCCGCCTGCGGTCCAGCGCCCGGAGCCTGAGCACGAGTTCCCGCAGGTCGAAGGGTTTGGTGAGGTAGTCGTCGGCACCGAGCCCGAACCCGGACGCCTTGTCGTCCAGCCGGTCGGCCGCGGTGAGCATGAGGATCGGCATCCCGCTCCCGGAGGCGACGATCCGCCGCGCGACCTCGTCGCCGGACGGGCCGGGGATGTCCCGGTCGAGCACGGCGATGTCGTACGCGTTGATTCCCAGCAGCTCCAGCGCGGTGTCCCCGTCGCCCGCGATGTCCGCCGCGATCGCTTCCAGGCGCAGTCCGTCCCGGACGGCCTCCGCCAGATAGGGCTCGTCCTCGACGATCAGCACACGCATGCCATCGAGGCTACGAGGCCGTACGTATCGTCCGCGTATCGGAAAGCGCATACGCCGCCGCAACACCGCGTCGCCTTGGCTGGGGCGCATGACGCGAAACCTCCACCGGGCGCTCCTCGCCTGTTCCCGCCCGGAGCCCTGGAAGCGCGGCCCGGTGCTCACGGCGCTGGCGCTGCTCCTCGGCCTGCTCCTGCTGCTGCACGCGACGATCACGGACTTCGCGGGACTCGGGAGCCTGGTGGAGAGCGTCCTGCCGTGGCTCGGTCTGTTCATCCCGGTGCTGCTGGCCACGGCTCTCCGGCGCCGCTCCCTCTCCGCGGTGACCGCGCTGCTGCTGCCGGCCGTGGTGTGGGCGAGCCTCTTCGGCGGCCTCCTCCACGACAAGTCCCACCCGGGTGGCGACCTCACCGTGGCCGCCCACAACGTCGGCGCCGCCAACCCCGACCCGACCGGCACCGCCCGCACCCTGGCCGCCTCCGACGCCGACCTCCTGGCCCTGGAGGAACTGACTCCGCAGGCCGCCCCGCTGTACGAGAAGACGCTGGCCAAGACCTACCCGTACCACGCGATACGCGGCACCGTCGGCCTCTGGAGCAAGCTCCCCCTCTCGGGGACCCGCACGATCGACATCATGAACTACGGCCCCCTGGCCGCCACCAAGTCGGCCGCCGCCAAGCTCCCCGAAAACCGAGCCCTCCACACCACGGTCGCCACCCCCCGCGGCCCCCTCGCGGTCTACGTGGCCCACCTGGGCTCCGTCCGCCTCCTCCCCCGCACCGGCTTCTGGACCACCAGCCGCAACATAGGCGCCGCAGCCCTGAGCCGCGCCATCACCACCGAGCGAAACCCCCGGGTGATCCTCCTGGCCGACCTGAACGGCACCCTGGACGACCGAGCCTTCACGGACCTCCGCACCCACCTCCACTCGACCCAGACCGCCTCCGGCACCGGCTTCGGCTTCACCTGGCCGACAGCCTTCCCGGTGGCCCGCATCGACCAGATCCTCTACCGGGGCCTGACCGCCGACCACTCCTGGACCCTCCCCGAAACGGGCAGCGACCACCTGCCGGTGGCGGCGAGGCTGAGCTGGTGAAACAGAACCGCCCCCGCCTCCGGAAAGGAGACGGGGGCAGAGCCTGGTGTCAGGCAGCGACGATCACACGTCGTAGTACAGCTCGAACTCGTGCGGGTGCGGACGGAGCTGCAGCGGCGCGATCTCGTTCGTGCGCTTGTAGTCGATCCACGTCTCGATGAGGTCCGGGGTGAAGACGTCGCCCTGGAGGAGGAAGTCGTGGTCGGCTTCGAGGCGGTCGAGGACGGCCGGGAGGGAGGTCGGGACCTGGGCGACGCCCGCGTGCTCCTCGGGGGCCAGCTCGTAGAGGTCCTTGTCGATCGGCTCGGCCGGCTCGATCTTGTTCTTGATGCCGTCCAGGCCCGCCAGGAGGAGCGCGGAGAAGGCGAGGTACGGGTTGCCCGAGGAGTCCGGCGCGCGGAACTCGACGCGCTTGGCCTTCGGGTTGGAGCCCGTGATCGGGATACGCATCGCCGCGGAGCGGTTGCGCTGCGAGTACACCAGGTTGATCGGCGCCTCGAAGCCCGGCACCAGGCGGTGGTAGGAGTTCACCGTCGGGTTGGTGAAGGCCAGCAGCGACGGGGCGTGCTTGAGGATGCCGCCGATGTAGTAGCGCGCCATGTCCGACAGGCCCGCGTAACCGGCCTCGTCGTAGAAGAGCGGGGCGCCGCCCGACCACAGCGACTGGTGGACGTGCATGCCCGAGCCGTTGTCACCGAAGATCGGCTTCGGCATGAAGGTCGCGGTCTTGCCGTTGCGCCAGGCCACGTTCTTCACGATGTACTTGAAGAGCTGGAGGTCGTCCGCGGCGGCGAGCAGCGTGTTGAACTTGTAGTTGATCTCCGCCTGGCCGGCCGTGCCCACCTCGTGGTGCTGGCGCTCGACCTTGAGGCCGGCCTTGTCCAGCTCCAGGGAGATCTCGGCACGCAGGTCGGCGAAGTGGTCGACCGGCGGGACCGGGAAGTAACCGCCCTTGTAGCGGACCTTGTAACCCCGGTTGTCCTCGAGGGCGCCGGTGTTCCAGGCACCCGCCTCGGAGTCGATGTGGTAGAACGCCTCGTTCTCGGCGGTCTTGAAGCGCACACTGTCGAACACGTAGAACTCGGCCTCGGGGCCGAAGAACGCCGTGTCGGCGATGCCGGTGGACGCGAGGTACGCCTCCGCCTTCTTCGCCACGTTGCGCGGGTCACGGGAGTACTGCTCGCCCGTGATCGGGTCGTGGATGAAGAAGTTGATGTTCAGCGTCTTGTCGCGGCGGAAGGGGTCCACCCGAGACGTCGACAGGTCCGCGCGGAGCGCCATGTCGGACTCGTGGATGGCCTGGAAACCGCGGATCGACGAGCCGTCGAACGCCAGCTCCTCATCCGGGTCGAACGCCTCGACGGGCACGGTGAAGTGCTGCATGACGCCCGGCAGGTCGCAGAACCTGACGTCGACGAACTTGACGTCCTCGTCCGCGATGAACTTCTTGGCCTCGTCGGCGTTCTGGAACATCCAGCTCCTCCTACTCCCGACCGTTCCCGCCGGGGTGGTAGATCGTTCGTGCGGCCAGTGCGGTGGCACACGCTAGGTCCCGACCCTAGGGACCGGTGATTTCTCGGGCGTGACTCGTTTGTTTCGCAGAAGTTAACCAGCCACGCTTCCACCGTAGCGCCGACGCACCCCTGCGCGTACTGCCCGAAAGCGGGCGCAGTACCGTGGTCGGGTGGACAACAGGGAAGTGATGGGGTCGTGGCTCTCCGGGCCGCGTGCGGCCATGGAAGAAGCGGGCGCCGACTTCGGGTACCGGGGCGAGCAGCTCGGGCTGCCGGAGACCGGACCGAACTCGATCGCCCGTCCGGGTCGCCGGCTCGGCGCGCTCGCCGTGGACTGGGGGCTGTGCGTGCTGATCGCATACGGCCTGATCACCCACGGCAACTCCCCGGCCACCAGCAACTGGGCCCTGCTGGTCTTCTTCGTGATGAGCGCGCTCACCGTGGGCACCCTCGGCTCCACGCCGGGCAAGCGCCTCCTCGGGCTGCGCGTGGTCGCCCTGGAGACCGGCACCGTCAACCCGCTGCGCGCCCTGCTGCGCACCTTCCTGCTCTGCCTGGCCGTCCCCGCGCTGGTCTGGGACCGCGACGGCCGGGGGCTCCACGACCGGCTGGCCAAGACCGTCGAGGTCAGGATCTAGCAGCCCGAGACATGCGAAGGGGCGCCCGGAGAATCTCCGGGCGCCCCTTCGCATGTCGTCGGAACTAGCGGCCCCTGCCGCCGCCCTTCGGCATCCGCATGCCCTTCGGCATCGGACCCTTGGGAAGCGGCATGTTGCTCATCAGATCGCCCAGCGCCCGCAGTCGGTCGTTGGTGGCGGTCACCTGGGGGCCGGTCAGCACCCGCGGGTACTTCAGCATGGTCGTCCGCAGCTTCTTCAGCGGGACCTGGCCCTCGCCGTCACCGACGATGACGTCGTGCACCGGCACGTCCGCGACGATGCGGTTCATCTTCTTCTTCTCGGCCGCCAGCAGGCTCTTCACCCGGTTCGGGTTGCCCTCGGCCACCAGCACGATGCCGGCCTTGCCGACCGCCCGGTGCACCACGTCCTGGCTGCGGTTCATCGCCACCGCGGGGGTGGTCACCCAGCCCCGGCCGATGTTGTCCAGTACCGCGGCCGCCGCACCCGGCTGGCCCTCCATCTGCCCGAACGCGGCCCGCTCGGCCCGGCGCCCGAACACGATCGCCGTCGCCAGCAGACCGAGCAGCAGGCCCAGGATGCCGCCGTAGACGGGGTGCCCGATCAGGAAGCCGATCACGAGGAGGACGGCGAAAATGCCGAGCCCGACAGCCGCGAGTACAAGACCGATCGTCTTGTCGGCCTTGCGGGTCATCTTGTACGTGAGGGCGATCTGCTTCAGTCGCCCTGCGCTCGCGGCGTCCGCCGCGGTTTCCTTCCTCGCCATGCCCACGAGTCTACGTGGCCGCCGGAGGACTCTCGACGGCGGTGCCCGGCGGGAGGCGCCTGGAGGAGAGGTGTCAGGGGCGGGTGGCGGCGCGGTCGAGGAACTGCTGGGCCTCGACCCGGTCCTTGGCGCGGCGGCGGTCCTCCAGTACGGAGGTCCAGGCGTTGCGGCGGGCGGTGCGCTGGCCGCCCTGAAGCAGCAGCGTCTCGACCGCGCGCAGGGCGACGGTGAAGGACGGGATGGCGGTGGCGCGGACGGGTGCGGCCTGCATGATCGAGGTCCCCCCTCGGTACGGGTGGTGTACGGGGCGTGATTCCAGGGTCACTGATTGGTGTTACCAGTGCGTGACCGACCGGTCAAACGGTGGTGAAGCCTCGGCGCAGGTCCCGTACACGCCGACGCGGCCCCGAGGGGCGCCCTCATCAGCGAGGACGGACGGGACCGCGTCGACTCGGCCATTACTGGCCAGTAGGAACTTGTGCGTGATTTCACACGACTCGCTCACACCGCCTGGGCGGCGATGTACGTACCACGCTTCTCGATCGCCATCTGGTAAAGGCGCCCGGCGCGGTAGGAGGAACGGACCAGCGGGCCCGACATCACACCGGAGAAGCCGATCCGCTCGGCCTCCTCCTTCAGCTCTACGAACTCCTGCGGCTTCACCCAGCGCTCGACCGGGTGGTGGCGCACGGAGGGACGCAGGTACTGGGTGATGGTGACCAGCTCGCAGCCCGCGTCGTGGAGCTGCTGGAGCGCCTCCACGACCTCCTCGCGGGTCTCGCCCATGCCGAGGATCAGGTTGGACTTGGTGACCAGGCCGAAGTCGCGGGCCTCGGTGATGACCTTCAGCGAGCGCTCGTAGCGGAAGCCGGGGCGGATGCGCTTGAAGATGCGCGGGACCGTCTCGACGTTGTGCGCGAAGACCTCGGGGCGGGACTCGAAGACCTCGGCGAGCTGCTCGGGCACCGCGTTGAAGTCGGGGGCCAGCAGCTCGACCTTGGTGCGGCCGGTCTCACGGCCCGCGGTCTGGGCGTGGATCTGGCGCACGGTCTCGGCGTACAGCCAGGCGCCGCCGTCGGCCAGGTCGTCGCGGGCGACGCCGGTGATCGTGGCGTAGTTGAGGTCCATGGTGACCACGGACTCGCCCACGCGGCGCGGCTCGTCCCGGTCCAGGGCCTCGGGCTTGCCGGTGTCGATCTGGCAGAAGTCACAGCGCCGGGTGCACTGGTCGCCGCCGATGAGGAAGGTCGCCTCGCGGTCCTCCCAGCACTCGTAGATGTTCGGGCAGCCGGCCTCCTGGCACACGGTGTGCAGGCCCTCGCTCTTCACGAGGTTCTGCATCTTGGTGTACTCGGGTCCCATTTTCGCCCGCGTCTTGATCCACTCGGGCTTGCGCTCGATGGGGGTCTGGCTGTTACGGACCTCCAGGCGCAGCATCTTGCGTCCGTCGGGTGCGACTGCGGACACGACCGGCTCCCTGCTTGTTGCGAAGTAAGTCTTCGATTCTTCGGCGTACACCAGAGTACGCCCGTGTTCATTGGGTCCTACCGGGGGCGAAAACCTCGCGGACGCAGGCCGCATTCCCGGATCAGACCGTGGCGGGCTTCTCGATCACCCTCGGTTCGAGGACGGCGCTCGCCATGACCTCGCGCAGGTGGCGTTCGACCACCGGGACGACCTCCTCGATCGTGATGTCCCGGCCCAGCTCGTTCGCCAGGGAGGCGACCCCGGCGTCGCGGATGCCGCACGGGATGATGCGGTCGAACCAGCGGTTGTCCGGGTTCACGTTGAGGGCGAAGCCGTGCATGGTGACGCCCTTGGCCACGCGGATGCCGATCGCGGCGATCTTGCGGTCCTCGCGGCGCTGGCCCGCGTTGGAGGGGGCGTACTCCGGGCCGTTCATCCGGGGATCGAACTCCTCGTCGGCGATCCGGGGATCGAAGTCGAGGGAGAGGCCGCCGAGGCGCTGTTCGACCGGGTCGCCCAGCACCCAGACACCGCTGCGGCCCTCGATACGGGTGGTCTCGAGGCCGTACTCCGCGCAGGCGCGGATCAGGGCCTCCTCCAGGCGCCGGACGTGGGCGATGACGTCCACCGGGCGGGGGAGCTTCTGGATCGGGTAGCCGACGAGCTGGCCCGGTCCGTGCCAGGTGATCTTGCCGCCCCGGTCCACGTCGATCACGGGGGTGCCGTCCAGCGGGCGCTCGCTCGGCTCGGTGCGGCGGCCGGCCGTGTACACCGGCGGGTGTTCCAGCAGCAGCACGGTGTCGGGGACCTCGTCGGCGAACCGGGCGGCGTGCACCCGGCGCTGCTCGTCCCACGCCTCCTGATAGTCGACGGCGTCCGCGCCGAACCCCATGTGGACGAACCGCAAGTCACTCACGGCAAGCGCCTCCCTTAGCCGGGCACCCCTCGTCGGGTCTGTCAGGCGCGTACGGCGCCCACGCCACTGTACGTCCGGACGGGTGACGTCAGCCGCGCGGGTAATCCTCACACGATCGGATGAATGCCCGAGGATCTATGCGACGAGTTGTTCACTCTCCGCTACATTCGCGCCGTTCGTGAGGCCAAAAGGGCTGTTCACAGCCCGTCCCGGCACCTCAGTGGCCTGTCAGGCAGGAGACCGCACCGCACATGACGGACCGACCCGCGCAGCGCACCCCCAACCGCCAGCTCGCCGCGCTCATCGCAGAGGCGGGGTTCTCCAACGCGGGTCTGGCCCGTCGCGTCGATCAGCTCGGCCTGGAACACGGGCTGGACCTCAGATACGACAAGACCTCCGTCACCCGCTGGCTGCGCGGCCAGCAGCCGCGCGGGACCACTCCCGCGCTGATCGCCGAGGTGTTCACCCGCCGTCTCGGCCGCCGGCTCACCGCCCAGGACCTCGGTCTGGACGCCTGTGCGCCGGTGTACGCCGGTCTGGAGTTCGCGGGCACGCCCGAGGAGGCCGTCGACATCGTCAGCGGGCTGTGGCGCAAGGACTCCGGGAGCCATGCCGAGCTGCGCAAGATCGCGTTCACGCCCGCGGGGCTGGTCGTGCCCAGCCGGGACTGGCTGATCGGCAAGGCCGACGACCGGGTGGCCCGCGAACCCGGCATCCGGGTGCCGGCCCAGGCGCGTTCCGCCGAGGCCGGGCCCGTACGCGCCCCCGCACCCGCCGAACGCCCCTCCGGGCACCGGGTGACCGGCGGGGACCTCGCCGCGCTGCGCTCGGTGGGAGAGCTGTTCCGGGCGCTGGACGACCAGTACGGCGGCGGGCACGCCCGGCAGGCCCTCGTGCGCTACCTGGAGCACGAGTGCGAGCCGATGCTGCGCGGCAGCTACTCGGAGCAGACCGGCCGCAGGCTGTTCGGCGCGGCCGCCGACCTCACCCGGCTGGCCGGCTGGACCTCGTACGACATCGCCGCGCACGGGCTCGCCCAGCGGTACTTCGTGCAGGCCCTGCGGCTCGCCCAGGCGGCCGGGGACCGCGCCTACGGCTCCTACGTGCTGGTCACCATGAGCCGCCAGGCCGTCTACCTCGGGCACGGGCGGGAGGCCGTCCAGTTGGCGCGGGTCGCCCAGCAGGGGATCGGCACCGGCGCGACGCCCGTCGTGCAGGCCCTGCTGCACGCGGCGGAGGCGCGGGCGCACGCCGTGCTCGGGGAGACGCGGGCGTGCACCGGCGCGCTGGTACGCGCCGAGCGCGCCCTGGAGACGGCCCGGCCCGGCGACGACGTGCCGCACTGGGCGCGCTTCTTCGACGAGGCCCAGCTCGCGGACGAGCTCGGCCACTGCCACCGGGACCTGCACCAGTTCCGGGCGGCCGCCCAGCACGCGGAGCGCTCGCTGCGGCTGCGCTCCGCCGCGCACGCCCGCAGCAGGCTGTTCTCCCGCGTCGTCCTGGCCACCGCCCGGCTGGGCCTCGGCGACCTCGACCAGGCGTGCTCCCTCGCCGCCGAGGCCGCCGCCCAGGCCGCCGAGATGCGCTCCGTCCGAGCCGTGGAGTACATCCGCGACTTCGAACGCCGCCTGGAGCCGTACCGCGACGCACCCCCGGCCCGCGGGTACCGGGAGCGGGTGGCGGCACTGGGGTAGGCCCACCCGGCGCGACGGGCCTCCGGCGGGCGCGGGAGGGCTCGGGGGGTGCTGCCGGGGGCGTCCGGGTGCCTGGTGCCCGGCGCGGGGTCCTGCGGCCCGGCCCACGGGGGAAGGGGCAGGGCCCGGCCGGAAAGCGCTGGGTGGCGGCACCGGGACAGGCCCACCCCGCGCCGGAGTCCTGCGGCCCGGCCCACGGGGGACGGGCGGGCTGGGGCCCGGCGTGCGGGCCGGGCCCCCGGCTCTAGGCCGCCCGTGGCATCGACGCCGGTGGGTCCGCCAGGTGCATCGAGGTGGTGGCTCCCAGGTCGGTCAGGACGGCCGTGGCGGCGCGGGTGGCCGAGTGCAGGGCGCCCTGGAGGGTGCCGGTGTCGCGGTGGTCGCCGCACACGTAGAGGCCCGCCAGGAGGCGTACCGGGCGATGGGGGTCGTACGCGGGGCGCATCGCCGGGACCGCGTCCGGGGTGTGGTGCACGGCCAGGGTTTCCCAGCGGTGGGTGGGCGTGCCGTACAACCGGGCCAGGTGGGTGCGGACGGCGGAGTCCACGTCCTCGGGCGGGGTGCCGAGCACGGTGGAGGAGATCAGCGCGCGGCCCGCCGGCGCCCGGCTCGGGTCGACGTTGCTGAGCACCGCCGTGTGCGCGACCGGGCCGCCCCGGTCGGCGTCCAGCAGCAGCGAGGTGCCCGTGGACAGCGCCGGGCCGGGGTCGTCGGTGGTGTGGTGGACGACGGTCACCGGGTGGAAGTCGGGGACGCGGAGCCCCGGCAGCAGCTCGGCCGCCGCACGGGCGTCCGTGGCCAGCAGCACCGCGCGACAGCGCAGCACACCGTGCTCGGCGGTGGTGACCGAGGTGGTGGAGACCGAGGTGACCCGGACCCCGGTGCGCACGGTGCCCGGCGGCAGGGCGCGCGCCAGCAGCTCGGGCAGCACCTCCGCGCCGCCCTCCGGCACGCTCAGCCTGCCCCCGGCGAACGCCCGCAGGGCGAGGTCGGCGCTCCGGCTGGACGTGGTCAGCTCCGGGTCGCACAGCAGCGCGGCGAGCAGTGGGCGCAGGAAGCCGTCGACGGTACGGACGGGAATCCCGCGCGCCGCCAGCGCGTCGGCGGCGGCCTGCTCCGGGCGGGCCAGCAGCCGGTCCACCGGGGTGGCCGCGATCCGGGCCAGCGCGGCGTTCAGCCGGGCCTGGTCCCAGGCCCCGCCGACCGGTGTCCCCGCCCGGCCGGGCACGGCGACCGGGCCCCTGGGGGCGCTCGCCAGGGCGCGCGCCACATGGAGTGCGCCCCGTGCGCCCCCTACGGGTGCCGGCGCGCCCGCGCGGTGCCTGCGGCCGTCCCGGTGCAGCAGCACGCCGGGCGCGAACTGCCGCAGCGCGAGCGGTTCCAGGCCCGGCGCGGTGCGCAGCTCGGTGCCGGATGTGGTCAGGGGCCGTCCGACACGGTCGAGACGGAAGCCGTCGACCTGCTCGGTCGACATGCGGCCGCCGACCCCGGGGGCGGCCTCCAGGACTGCGGTCGTCACTCCTGCGCTGGTCAGCCGATGGGCCGCCGAGAGTCCGGCGACCCCGGCTCCCACGACGACGACGTCCACCTGGTACGCGGGCTCAAGCACGAGGCCCCTCCTGTGGTTGCGCGGCCGGTGGAGAGGTCATGCCCTCAACTGGCCCGCCGGATACGCGAGTTCGGGTCGAGGTTAGGGTCATTGTCGGTCAATGCCAGTCGCGCATCGGCAGGGCACGGTCGCACGGCGGTCGCATACGGTCATGACCGCTCGGTGCCCGCCAAGATCACGCTTATGCCGCCGGACTACTCCGCCGCGCGGATCGTGTCCTCGATGCCGGGGAACGCGAACTGGAACCCGGACTCCAACAGCCGCTTGGGCACCACCCGCTGACTGCCCAGCACGTCCTCCGCCATCTCGCCCAGCATCTTCTTCAGCACCACCGCCGGCACCGGGAACGGGGTCGGCCGGTGCAGCACCCGGCCCATCGCCTCGGTGATCTCCTGGTTGGTCAGCGGGTGCGGCGCGGTCAGGTTGAAGGGGCCGGACAGGTCCTCGCGGTCCAGGATGTGCCGGATCGCGGCCACCTCGTCGTGCAGCGCGATGTACGACCAGTACTGCTTGCCGTTGCCCAGCCGCCCGCCGAGCCCCGCCTTGAACAGGGGGAACATCTTGGCCCACGCCCCGCCGCCGGAGGCCACCACCAGCCCGGAGCGCACGAACGCCGTCCGTACGCCCGCCTCCCGCACCGGTGCGGCCGCCTCCTCCCACTCCTCGCACACCGAAGGCAGGAACCCCTCGCCGGGCGGGGCGTCCTCGTCCGTGATCCGGTCGCCGGTCTCGCCGTAGAAGCCGATCGCGCTGCCGTTCACGAAGACGCGCGGCGGCTCCGGCAGGGAGGCGGCGGCCTCCGCGAGCGTCGTCGTGCCGAGCACCCGGCTGTCGCGGATCACCCGCTTGTACTCCGGGGTCCAGCGCTTGTCGCCGATCCCGGCGCCCGCCAGGTTCACCACCGCGTCGACGCCGGCCAGCCCGGCCGCGTCCACGTACTGCTCCTCGGGGTCCCAGCGGACCTCGTCCGGGCCCTGCGGCTCGCGCCGGACCAGCCGCACCACCTGGTGCCCGTCGTCGGTGAGGGACCGCACCAGGGCGCTGCCGATGAGACCGGACGCGCCGGTCACCGCGATTCGGGAAGAGTCCATGATCCCAGCATGCCCCGCGGGTCCGGAATCAGGGCGGCTCCCTACTCCCTACGACGTGATCAGATCACCCGTGTCCACCGGCACCGTCGCCGTCTGCGCGCGCCGGGCGTCGGCCGAGACCTCCGCCGCCGTCAGCACGTACCCCGTCTCGGAGCTGGAGGTGGAGCGGGCGAAGACCACGCCGAAGACCCGGCCGTCCGTGGTCAGCAGCGGGCCGCCGGAGTTGCCCGGCCGGACGGTGGAGCGGATGGAGTAGATCTCGCGGGTGACCGTACGGTCGCTGTAGATGTTCTGGCCGGTCGCCCGCACCCGGTTCGCCACCGTCGCCGCCTGGAGGTCCAGGCTGCCGTCCTGCGGGTAGCCCGCGACCACCGCCGACTCGCCGCGCCGCGCGGAGGAGTCGAAGGGGAGCACCGGGGCGCGCAGACCCGGTACGTACAGCACCGCCACGTCCTTGTTCGGGTCGAACAGCACCACCCGCGCCTGGTACACCGGGCCGACCCCGCCGATCCGTACCGTCGGGTTGTCGATGCCGGCCACCACGTGCGCGTTGGTCATCACCCGGCGCGGCGCGTACACGAAGCCGCTGCCCTCGCGGCCCTCGGCGCCCGCCGAGCCCTCGATCTTCACCGTGCTGCGCCGGGCCGCCTCGGTGGCCGCCGGGGTCACGCTGTCGCCGGAGGGCTCGGCCACCTGCGCGGTCGACTCGTTCTCGAAGGGGTTGAAGACCTGCGGGAAGCCCGCCTCCGTCAGCGCGGAGGTGGCACGTGAGAACCAGGCGGGGGTGGTCTCCGGCATCGTGTGCTGCACCGCGCCCAGCAGGGCGGAGTTGCGGATCGCCGTCGTCACCGTCTGCGAGGGCGCCGCGCCCAGCACGCTCGCCGCGACCCACGCCACCAGCAGTACGGCGACCCCGTTGGCCGCGGCGCCGCCGATGCCGTCCGCCACCCGCAGGGGGCTGCTGCCCGCCCGGTCCATCCGGCTGCGCAGCCGGAGCGCCAGGCGGCCCGCCAGCTCGTGCCCGATCATGCCCGGCACCAGCACCGTCAGCACCGCGACCACCGTGGCCGCCGCCGAGCCGCGCGTCACCAGACCCGTCACCCACGGCAGCGCCCACACGCCGACCGCCGCGCCGCCCACGAAGCCGGCCAGCGAGACACAGCCGGCCACCAGACCGCGCCGGTACCCGGAAGCCGCGTAGAGCAGGACCACCAGCACGAGCAGCACGTCGAGCAGGTCCACGAAGCCGCCTTTCTTTCGGACCCCCTAATACGGACGGGGCGGGCCCGCTGATCAGTCACACGTACGGGCGCCCCGGCGGACGTCGTCGTATGCGTGTACCCACAGAAACGCCCCGGACCTGGACGATGGTTCCACCGGGTGGCACACCACACATCGCGGACCCGCCGCGCCGGACCGACAGTGGGATCATGAAGTGGACGCGCTCGTGGCGTACCGCGCGCCTGCCCGGCGCCCTGTCGGCCCTGACCGCCGTCGCCGCCCTGCTGCTGCTCGTACGGGGCAGCGAGCGCGCCGTCACGGCCCGGGCCACCCATCCCGCGCCGAGCGCCGCCCCCGTCGCCCACCGCGCGCCCCGCCCGGCCATCCTGCCCCGCTCCGCCTGGCTCGACCGGGCCACCCTGCGGCACCAGCCCCCGCCGCGCTACGACGACGGGGTCGTCGCCGTCTTCGTCCACCACACCGACTCGCCGAACGACTACGACTGCGCCGACGCCCCGCGCGTCATCCGCTCGCTGTACTCCGGCCAGACCGGCGCCCGGCACTGGGACGACATCGGCTACAACTTCCTCGTCGACCGCTGCGGCACCATCTACGAGGGACGTGCCGGGGGCGCCGACCGGGCGGTCACCGGGGCCCACGCCCAGGGGTTCAACCACCGCTCGACGGGCATCGCCGCACTCGGCACCTTCACCGCGGGCGCCTCGGTCCCGGCGGCCATGACCGACGCCATCGCCGCGCTCGCCGCCTGGAAGCTCGGCCCCTCCGGCACCGACCCCCGCGCCCGCGTACGCCTGACCTCCACCAGCGACCTCAGCCGCTACCACTCGGGCACCCCCGCCACCCTCCCCGCGATCGCCGGCCACGACACCGCCTACCGCACCACCTGTCCCGGCGCCGCCCTCACCGCCGCCCTCCCCGCCATCCGGGCCAGGGCAGCCCACCTCCAGGGCCGCACCCGCTAGGACTCACGGCTTGAAGCGTTCCCACAGGGTCGGATACCGGTCCGCGAGGGTGCCGTCGTTCTCGAAGTCGACCGGGGTGCCCGCCGGCTCGCCGGGGGCGGGGGCGATGCCCAGGTCGGGGGCGACGGTGCCGGTCAGGCGTTCGTACGCCTCGTCGGCCGCGTAGCCGAGTTCCTCGCCGTCGCCGTCCATCTCCTCGTCGAACTCGTCCAGGAGGTCCGCGAGGGAGTCGGGGTCGTGGAGGGCGCCCTCGAAGACCTCGCGGCCCTGGCCGATGAGCCAGCAGCGGAAGTAGTCGAAGGCGTCGTCGCTCGCGCCGCCCAGCAGGAGCCAGGCCGCGCCCCACAGGTCCCAGCGGTAGGCGCGGTTGTAGCGGGCCTCGAAGTGACGGGCGAAGTCCAGCACCATGTCGGGGTCGAACTGGAGCAGCCGGTCCACCAGCAGGTCGGCCTGCTCCTCGGGGTCGCCCTCGGCGGCCTCGCGGGTGGCGTCGATCAGCTCCCAGAACTCCGTCTCGTCCATCACGCCACCAGCATCGGGCCTCCACCCCCGCCCCGCACGCGGAACGGCACGGGAAACAACGGGAGAACGAAGAAGGGGCACGGCGGCACGCCGTACCCCTCCACCGGACCTCAGAAGGTCACAGCCCGTACTTCTCGCGGGCTTCCTTCACCGCCGTCGCCTTGACCCCGCCGCGCTTGGCGAGCTGGGCCAGGGCCGCGACCACGATCGACTCGGCGTCGACACCGAAGTGACGGCGGGCCGCCGCGCGGGTGTCGGAGAGGCCGAAGCCGTCCGCACCGAGCGAGGACCAGTCCTGGTCGACCCACTGCGCGATCTGGTCCGGGACCTGGCGCATGTAGTCGGAGACCGCGAGGACCGGGCCCTCGGCGCCCTGGAGCGCCCGGCGCACGAACGGCACCCGCTCCTCGCCGCGCAGCAGGGCCGCGTCGGCGTCCATCGCGTCGCGGCGCAGCTCGGACCAGGAGGTCGCGGACCACACGTCGGCGGCCACACCCCACTCCTCGGCGAGCAGCTTCTGCGCGTCCAGCGCCCAGTGGATCGCCGTGCCCGAGCCCAGGAGCTGGATGCGCGGGGCGTTCGCCGGGACGGTGACGCCCGCGGACTCGGCCGTGTTGAACCGGTACAGGCCCTTGACGATGCCCTCGTCGATGCCGGGGACGGCGGGCTTGGCCGGCTGCGGCATCGGCTCGTTGTAGACGGTCAGGTAGTAGAAGACGTCCTGGTCCTCGCCCGGCTGGGCCTCGCCGTACATCCGGCGCAGACCCTCCTTGACGATCGCGGCGACCTCGTAGGCGAACGCCGGGTCGTACGTCAGCGCGGCCGGGTTGGTGGCGGCGATCACCGGGGAGTGACCGTCGGCGTGCTGGAGGCCCTCGCCCGTCAGGGTCGTACGGCCGGCCGTCGCGCCGACGAGGAAGCCGCGGCCGAGCTGGTCGCCGAGCTGCCACATCTGGTCGGCCGTGCGCTGCCAGCCGAACATCGAGTAGAAGATGTAGAACGGGATCATCGCCTCGCCGTGCGTCGCGTACGCGGTGGACGCGGCGATGAAGTCGGCCATCGAACCGGCCTCGGTGATCCCCTCGTTGAGGATCTGGCCGTTCTTGGCCTCCTTGTAGTACATCAACTGGTCGCGGTCGACCGGCTCGTACGTCTGGCCCTTGGGCGAGTAGATGCCGAGCGACGGGAACAGCGACTCCATGCCGAAGGTGCGCGCCTCGTCGGGGACGATCGGCACCCAGCGCTTGCCGGTCTCCTTGTCGCGGACCAGGTCCTTGACCAGGCGGACGAACGCCATGGTGGTGGCGACGTTCTGCGAGCCGGAGCCCTTGTCGAAGGAGGTGAACGCCTTCTCCGCCGGGGCGGGCAGCGGGGCGAGGGGGTGCACCCGGCGGGCCGGGGCCGGACCGCCGAGGGCCGCGCGGCGCTCCTGGAGGTAGCGGACCTCGGGGGAGTCGGCGCCCGGGTGGCCGTAGGGCACCTGGCCGTCGGCGAAGGCGCTGTCGGAGATGGGCAGCTCCAGCAGGTCCCGCATCGCCTTGAACTCGTCCACCGAGAGCTTCTTCATCTGGTGGTTGGCGTTCTTCGACGCGAAGCCCGGGCCGAGCGTGTGGCCCTTGACCGTCTGGGCCAGGATCACGGTCGGCGCGCCCTTGTGCTCGACGGCCGCCTTGTACGCGGCGAAGACCTTGCGGGCCTCGTGACCGCCGCGCGACAGGTGGAAGCACTCGAGGATCTTGTCGTCGCTCAGCAGCTTCGCCATCTCCACCAGCGCCGGGTCGGCACCGAAGAAGTCCTGGCGGATGTAGGCCGCGTCGCGCGTCTGGTACGTCTGGATCTGGGCGTCCGGCACCTGGCGCAGCCGGCGGACCAGCGCGCCCGTGGTGTCGAGCTGGAACAGCTCGTCCCAGGCGGTGCCCCACAGCGTCTTGACCACGTTCCAGCCGGCACCCCGGAACTGGGCCTCCAGCTCCTGCACGATCTTGAAGTTCGCGCGGACCGGGCCGTCGAGGCGCTGCAGGTTGCAGTTGATGACGAAGGTGAGGTTGTCCAGCTCCTCACGCGCGGCGAGCGCGAGGGCCGCCGTCGACTCCGGCTCGTCCATCTCGCCGTCACCGAGGAACGCCCACACGTGCGAGGCGGAGACGTCCTTGATGCCGCGGTTGGTCAGGTAGCGGTTGAACCGCGCCTGGTAGATCGCGGAGAGCGGGCCGAGGCCCATCGACACCGTCGGGAACTCCCACAGCCAGGGCAGCCGGCGCGGGTGCGGGTACGACGGCAGGCCGTTGCCGCCCGCCTCCTGGCGGAAGTTGTCGAGGTGCGCCTCGTTCAGCCGCCCGTCCAGGAAGGCACGGGCGTAGATGCCGGGGGAGGCGTGGCCCTGGATGTAGAGCTGGTCTCCGGAGCCGTCGGCGTCCGGGGACTCCTTGCCCTTGAAGAAGTGGTTGAAGCCGGTCTCGTACAGCCACGCGGCCGAGGCGAAGGTGGCGATGTGGCCGCCGACGCCGTGCTTGCTGCCGCGGCTGACCATCGCCGCCGCGTTCCACCGGTTCCACGCGGTGATGCGGGTCTCCATCGCCTCGTCACCGGGCACGCCCGGCTCGGCGGCGGTGGGGATGGAGTTGACGTAGTCCGTCTCCAGGAGCTTCGGCAGCGCGACGCCGCCCGCCTCGGCACGCTCCAGCGTGCGCCGCATCAGGTACGCGGCGCGGTGCGGGCCCGCTTCCCTGGCCACGGCGTCCAGGGAGGCGCGCCACTCGGCGGTCTCCTCGGGGTCGCGGTCCGGGAGCTGGTCGAGCGCGCTCGGCTGGATGGCGTTGGGGTCGGTCATCTCGCCGCCTTCCTCAGTCGAAGGGGGAATCCCTCATGGGTGAGGGTTCGGGGTTGCCCTTGGTCTTTGGCAGGACAGGGCGAGAACTCGGTAGAAGTCCGTCGGTGACAATAACTCCCTGATCGATGATCGATCAAAGGTTTGGGGGTGAAAACCCTGTCTTAACGCGAAAGTAGGCACCCGGTGTCTTTGGTACAGGCACCCGGTGCCTGGTTTTCCCAGGTGAGCGGGGTGCGGCTCAGCCGGTTCAGGGGCGGGGCGCGCAGCCCAGCACGTGCGCCTTCACCAGCTCGGCGATCCGGGGGTCGCGGCGCTGGAACGCCTGCACCAGCTCCTCGTGCTCCTCGGCGTACGACTGCTGGACGGTGCCGAGCCAGCGGATCGACAGGGCGGTGAACACCTCGATGCCCAGGCCCTCCCAGGTGTGCAGCAGCACCGAGTTGCCCGCGGCGCGGACGAGTTCGCGGTGGAAGCCGACGGTGTGGCGGACCTGGCCGGTGCCGTCGCCGGCCCGGTCGGCCTCGTAGAGGGCCGCCACGTGGGGCTCCAGGGCCGCGCAGTCCTCGGCGAGGGTGTCGGCCGCCAGTTCGGCCGCGATGGCTTCCAGCCCGGCTCGTACGGGGTAGCTCTCCTCCAGGTCGGCCGCGGTCAGGTTGCGTACGCGTACGCCCTTGTTCGGGGCCGATTCGATGAGGCGGAGGGACTCCAGTTCGCGGAGGGCCTCCCGTACCGGGGTCTGGCTGACCTCCAGTTCGGTGGCGATCCTTCGTTCCACGATGCGCTCGCCCGGCTGCCAGCGGCCGCTGACGATGCCCTCCACGATGTGCTCGCGGATCTGTTCGCGCAGCGAGTGGATTACGGGCGCGGTCATTCTGGGCTCCTTCGCGAGGCGGCTCTAAGACCATACGGGTGCCCTGCGGATGCCGTGCGGCGCATAGGGGTGCTTTTGCCCAGGTGAGACGAGGGGCACAGGGTGTTTTCGAGGGGTCTCGCCGTGGGGGTGCGGATTTGGGGGTGTGTGCGGCGCCGTCGTGGCTTGTCGCGCAGTTCCCCGCGCCCCTCAGGGAGTGGCAGTCGCCCTGCGCTGATGAGCCGAGCACCCTCCAGCACGGCGAAGCCCCCTGCCGTGCGACAGGGGGCTTCCTTGCAGGCCGGGGGTTACAGGCCGAGCTCTACCTCGAACTCGCCTGCTTCCAGGATCTGCTTGACCGTGGTCAGGTAGCGGGCCGCGTCGGCGCCGTCGACCAGACGGTGGTCGTAGGAGAGGGTCAGGTAGGTCATGTCGCGGACGGCGATGACCGTGCCCTCCTCCGTCTCCAGGACGGCCGGGCGCTTCACCGTGGCGCCGATGCCGAGGATGGCGACCTGGTTCGGCGGCACGATGATCGTGTCGAACAGGGCGCCGCGCGAGCCGGTGTTGGAGATGGTGAAGGTCGCGCCGGACAGCTCGTCCGGGGTGATCTTGTTGGCGCGGACCTTGCCGGCCAGCTCCGCGGTCGCCTTGGCGATGCCCGCGAGGTTGAGGTCACCGGCGTGCTTGATGACCGGGGTCATCAGGCCCTTCTCGGAGTCCACCGCGATACCGACGTTCTCGGTGTCGAAGTAGGTGATGGTGCCCTCGGCCTCGTTGATGCGGGCGTTGATGACCGGGTGGGCCTTCAGCGCCTGCGCGGCGGCCTTGACGAAGAACGGCATCGGGGAGAGCTTGACGCCCTCACGGGCGGCGAAGGAGTCCTTCGCCTTGCCGCGCAGCTTCATCAGACGCGTGACGTCGACCTCGACGACCGAGGAGAGCTGGGCCTGCTCGGTCAGCGCCTTGACCATGTTGTCGCCGATGACCTTGCGGATGCGGGTCATCTTGACGGTCTGGCCACGCAGCGGGGAGACCTCCAGCGCCGGCGCCTTCTTCGCGGCGGCCGGAGCCTGGGCCGCGGCCGGAGCCGGGGCGGCGGCGGCCTTCGCGGCCTCGGCGGCGGCGATGACGTCCTGCTTGCGGATGCGGCCACCGACACCGGTGCCCTTGACCGAGGCCAGGTCGACGCCGTTCTCGGCGGCGAGCTTGCGCACCAGCGGGGTCACGTAGGCGCCCTCGTCGGTCGCCTGGGTGGCGGTCGGCGCGCTCGGCGCGGTGGCCGGGGCGGCCGGAGCCGGGGCGGGCGCGGGAGCCGGGGCGGACGGGACCGGGTCGGGAGCCGGCGCGGTCTGCTGCTGCGGAGCCGGAGCCGACGGGGCCTGCGGGGCGGGAACCTGCGGGGCCGGGGCGGCGGGGGCGGCCGGGGCCGGAGCAGCCGGGGCCGGAGCAGCCGGGGCCGGAGCGGCCGGGGCCTCGGCGGCAGGCGCCTTCGGGGCCTCGGGGGCGGCGGCCGGGGCGGCACCCGCGGCACCGATGACGGCGAGCTTGGCGCCGACCTCGGCGGTCTCGTCCTCGCCGACCACGATCTCCAGCAGGGTGCCCGAGGTGGGCGCCGGGATCTCGGTGTCGACCTTGTCGGTGGAGACCTCGAGCAGCGGCTCGTCGGCCTCGACGGAGTCGCCCACCGACTTCAGCCAGCGGGTGACGGTGCCCTCGGTGACCGACTCGCCCAGCGCGGGCAGGACCACGTCGGTGCCCTCGGCGGAACCGCCGCCGGAGGTGGCCTCGGCGGTCGGCGCCGGGGCGGGCGCCTCCTGCTCGGTGGACGGGGCGGACTGCGGGGCCTCCTCGGCGGCCGGGGCCTCGGCGGCCGGGGCCTCGGCGGCGGCGGGGGCCGCGGCCTCGGCGGGGGCGCCGGAGCCGTCGTCGATCAGGGCCAGCTCGGCGCCGACCTCGACGGTCTCGTCCTCGGCGACCTTGATCGAAGCCAGCACGCCGGAGACGGGCGAGGGGATCTCGGTGTCGACCTTGTCGGTCGACACCTCGAGCAGCGGCTCGTCGGCCTCGACGCGCTCGCCCTCGGCCTTCAGCCAGCGGGTGACAGTGCCCTCGGTGACGCTCTCACCGAGCGCCGGAAGGGTTACGGAAACCGCCATGGTTTCTGTTGCTCCTTAAGGAATTGCGGAAGTCTGTGTCGTCGCGCCCGGGGGCCGAAGGCTCAGTCGTGGGCGTGCAGCGGCTTTCCGGCCAGCGCCAGGTGCGCCTCGCCGAGCGCCTCGTTCTGCGTCGGGTGGGCGTGGATGAGCTGGGCCACCTCGGCGGGCAGCGCCTCCCAGTTGTAGATGAGCTGGGCCTCGCCGACCTGCTCACCCATGCGGTCGCCCACCATGTGGACGCCGACCACGGCACCGTCCTTGACCTGGACGAGCTTGATCTCGCCCGCGGTCTTGAGGATCTTGCTCTTGCCGTTGCCCGCGAGGCTGTACTTCAGGGCGACGACCTTGTCCGCGCCGTAGATCTCCTTGGCCTTGGCCTCGGTGATACCGACGGAGGCGACCTCCGGGTGGCAGTACGTCACACGCGGGACGCCGTCGTAGTCGATCGGGACGGTCTTCAGACCGGCCAGCCGCTCGGCGACCAGGATGCCCTCGGCGAAGCCGACGTGGGCGAGCTGGAGGGTCGGGACGAGGTCACCGACGGCCGAGATGGTCGGCACGTTGGTGCGCATGTACTCGTCGACCAGGACGTAGCCCCGGTCGATGTTGACGCCCTGCTCCTCGTAACCGAGGTTCTGGGAGACCGGGCCGCGGCCGACGGCGACGAGGAGGACCTCGGCCTCGAACTCCTTGCCGTCGGCGAGGGTGACCTTGACGCCGTCCTGGGTGTACTCGGCCTTCTCGAAGAAGGTGCCCAGGCTGAACTTGATGCCGCGCTTGCGGAAGGCGCGCTCCAGCAGCTTGGAGGAGTTCTCGTCCTCGACCGGCACCAGGTGCTTCAGGCCCTCGATGACGGTGACGTCGGCCCCGAAGGACTTCCACGCGGACGCGAACTCGACGCCGATGACACCGCCGCCGAGGATGATCGCGGACTTGGGCACGCGGTCCAGGACGAGGGCGTGGTCGGAGGAGATGATCCGGTCGCCGTCGATCTCCAGGCCCGGCAGCGACTTCGGCACGGAGCCGGTCGCCAGCAGGATGTGCCGGCCCTCGACGCGCTGGCCGTTGACGTCCACCGACGTGGGGGAGGACAGCCGGCCCTCGCCCTCGATGTACGTCACCTTGCGGGAGGCGATCAGGCCCTGGAGGCCCTTGTACAGGCCCGAGATCACGTCGTCCTTGTACTTCTGGACGGCGGGGACGTCGATGCCCTCGAAGGTCGCCTTGACGCCGAACTGCTCGCTCTCGCGGGCCTGGTCGGCGATCTCGCCCGCGTGCAGCAGGGCCTTGGTGGGGATGCACCCCTTGTGCAGGCAGGTGCCGCCGACCTTGTCCTTCTCGATCAGGGCGACGTCCAGGCCAAGCTGCGCTCCGCGCAGGGCCGCGGCGTAACCACCGCTGCCACCGCCGAGGATCACTAGGTCGAAAACGGTGCTGGCGTCGTTCGCCACGTCACGTCCTCCATGCATGTGCGCCTGTGCCGGTCTCCGATGACCGGCAGGCGGCTGGTGTCCGGCCGCTCAATGCTTCGGCCCTGTGGTGGGGGCCCTGTCCTGCCGGGCTCCATCTTTGCACCTGTCGGGGGTGCGACGGACGCCGGGCCGGGGTGTGAGACGCCCCACGTCCGCTCCGGACGCCTCACGCCGGGGGCGCGGACCCGCCGGGTCCGCGCCCCCCAGGGTGCCGGACCGGGGTCAGCCGAGGTCGCCGTCGGCGGTCTGCTCGGCCAGCCGCACCAGGGTGCGCACGGCGGTGCCGGTGCCGCCCTTGGGCGTGTAGCCGAAGGGGCCGCCCTCGTTGAAGGCCGGGCCCGCGATGTCCAGGTGGGCCCAGGTGATGCCCTCGCCCACGAACTCGCGCAGGAACAGGCCGGCGACCAGGCCGCCGCCCATCCGCTCGCCCATGTTGGCGATGTCGGCGACGGGGGAGTCCATGCCCTTGCGCAGGTGCTCGGGGAGCGGCATCTGCCAGGCCGGCTCGCCGGACTCCTCGGCCACCTCGTGCAGCGAGGTGCGGAAGGCGTCGTCGTTCGCCATGATCCCGAAGGTGCGGTTGCCGAGCGCCAGCACCATCGCGCCGGTCAGCGTGGCCACGTCCACGATCGCGTCCGGCTCCTCGGCCGAGGCCGCCCACAGCGCGTCGGCCAGGACCAGGCGGCCCTCGGCGTCGGTGTTGAGCACCTCGACGGTCTTGCCGCTGTACATGCGCAGCACGTCACCGGGGCGGGTGGCGGAGCCCGACGGCATGTTCTCGGCGAGCGCCAGCCAGCCGGTGACGTTGACCTTGAGGCCGAGGCGGGCGGCCGCGACGACGGCGGCGAACACGGCGGCGGCACCGGCCATGTCGCACTTCATCGTCTCGTTGTGCCCGGCGGGCTTGAGCGAGATGCCGCCCGAGTCGTAGGTGATGCCCTTGCCCACGTAGGCGAGGTGCTTGTCCGCCTCCGGGTGCGTGTACGCCAGCTTCACCAGGCGCGGGGCGGACGCCGAACCGCCGCCGACGCCGAGGATGCCGCCGTAGCCGCCCTCGGCCAGGGCCTGCTCGTCCAGCACCTCGACGGTGAGGCCGTGCTCCTCGGCGGCGGCCTGCGCGACGGCGGCGAACGCCTCGGGGTCCAGGTCGTTCGGCGGGGTGTTGACGAGGTCGCGGGCGCGGTTCAGCTCCTCGCCGATCGCGGTCGCGCGGTCGACGGCGGCCTGGTAGCCGGCCTCGCCCTCCTCGCCGCCGAGCAGCACGGCCTCGCCGAGCGGGCCGCTGTCGTCCTTCGCCTTGTCGTCCTTCGCGCTCTCCTTGTACGCGTCGAAGGCGTACGCGCCGAGCAGCACGCCCTCGGCGACGGCGGCCAGCGCGCCGGGGCCGTCGACGGGGAGCGCGAAGGAAGCCTTCTTGGTGCCGGAGAGGCCGCGGGCGGCCACACCGGCGGCCCGGCGCAGCGCCTCGGCGTCGTACCCGGCGTCCGCCTCGGGCTCGGCGCCCAGGCCCACCGCCACCACGAGCGGGGTGTCGAGACCGGCGGGGGCGGGCAGCTTGGTCAGCTCGCCCTCGGCGCCCGAGGCACCGAGGGTCTTCAGGACGCCGGCCAGCCCGCCGTCGTACGCCTGGTCCACGGCCTCGGCGCCGGGCGCCACGACGGGGCCCGTGCCGGCCTTGGCGACACCGATCACGATCGCGTCGGCCCGCGGGCCCGGCGCCGCGGCAGGCTTGAGAGTCAGAGCAGTCACGGTGGTGAAATCTCGCTTCCGATGTGAAGTTTGCTGGGGCCGTTTGCGCAAGCCGGTCGTCCGCGAGGGGCGACCGCCGCAAGGGGTGGGTCGACTCCCTGTCGGCGAACACCCGGCACGAGACTACGCGCGTACGTGCGTTCGCTCATTGCCGAGGACCACCCCGGCCGCCCGCACTTCGGGCACCCCTGTCAGGCAGGTGGGACAACTCGCCCCAGGAACGGAACAGTTGCCGCTCTCAGCCGCCCAGCGGGCCGGTGCCTCCCAGGCACAGCACGAGCAGCGCGGCCGTGGCCGCGGTCTCCGCGAGGGCGCCGAACACGTCCCCGGTGACCCCGCCGAAGCGGTCGACGCAGCGGCGCAGGAGGAGTTCGGCCGGGACCAGACAGAGCGGTACGGCCGCCGCCGCGCGCACCGCCTCCCACGGCCCGAGCAGCGCCCCGCCCGTACCGGCCGCCAGCGTCACCGCCGCCCCCACCGCCAGCGCGCCCGGCACCGGCACCACCCCGGCCACCGCCGCCCCCAGCCCCTCCGGGCGGGCGGCCGGCACCCCGGTGCGCGCGGCCAGCGTGAGCGCCAGCCGGGCCGCGACCCCGGAGACGACGGCTCCGAGCGCGCCCCGCGCCCACGAGTCGCCGTACAGCCCGGCGAGCGCGGCGACCTGGGCCAGCAGCGTCAGCACCAGGGTGAGCACGCCGAACGGCCCGATGTCGGACCGCTTCATGATCGCGAGCGCCTCCTCGGCGGGCTTGCCGCTGCCCAGCCCGTCGGCGGTGTCCGCGAGCCCGTCCAGGTGCAGCCCCCGCGTGAGCGCGGCCGGTACGGCGGTGGAGGCGACGGCGGCGAGCAGCGGGCCAGCGCCGAGCAGCAGGAGCAACAGCCCGAGCCCGGCGGACGCGAGGCCGACGGCCAGCCCGGTCAGCGGTGCGCACAGCATGCCCGCCCGCGCGGCCGTCCGGTCCCAGCGGTGCACCCGGACCGGGATCACGGTGAGGGTGCCGAAGGCGAAGCGGGGTCCGTCGAGCGGGGAGGTCTCGGGCATCGGCGCAGGCTACCGGGGCTGTCGCGGGGCCCGGTCGGCGGGCCGGGGATAAAGTGCGCACATGGGGCACTGGTGGGAGCGGAACATCCTGGAACCGGGCAAGCTTCCGCTGCTGCTGGCCCTCTTCTCGTTCGTGGTCACCTTCGTCGTCACCCGGATCATCGTCCGGCTGATCCGCGCCGGTAAGGGTCCGTTCGGCAACGTCCAGGCGGGCGGGGTGCACATCCACCACGTGGTGCCCGGTGTGGTGCTCACCATCGTCGGCGGCTTCGGCGCCGTCGCCAGCGACCGGCACGGGGCGGGCGGGGCGATCGCCGCCGTGGTCTTCGGGATCGGCGCCGGTCTGGTGCTGGACGAGTTCGCGCTGATCCTGCATCTGGACGACGTGTACTGGAGCGCGGAGGGCCGCAAGAGCGTCGAGGTCGTGGTCATCACCGCCGCGCTGGTCGGGCTGCTGCTCGCGGGCTTCTCCCCGTTCGGCGTCAACGACCTCTCGCAGGACGAGCTTCAGGACCGGGGCGAGGTCATCGCCTTCGTCGCGGCCAACTTCCTCATCTCACTGGTCGCGTTGAGCAAGGGCAAGGCCCGTACCGCCGTGTTCGGGGCGATCGTGCCGCTGCTGGCCCTCGCGGGCGCCCTCCGGCTGGCCCGGCCGACCTCGTTCTGGGCGCGGCGGTTCTACGGCCGCCGCCCGCGTGCCCGTGCCCGGTCGCTGCTGCGCGCCTACCGGCACGACCGGCGCTGGGCGGGGCCCCGGCGGATGGTTCAGGACTGGATCGGCGGCAAGCCCGACCCGTCCCCGGCCCGGCTGCCCAGGGGCGACTGAAGCCCCGCCAGGCACAGGGTGCCCACGGCGAGCAGTGCCGCGAGGTGCTCCTTGCCGGCCAGGTTGTCCTTCAGCAGCACCTCGATCACCATCGCGGCCGGTACCGCCACCGCCGTGGCGCGGGCGTGGTGCCGTACCGCGACGTACACCGCGAGCCCGACCACGGCCGCCGACGGGCCGGTGTCCACCACCAGCGCGTCCGAGGCGGGCAGCCCGAAGGGGACGTGCGGGCCGAGGGCGATGCCGATACGGGCGTACAAAGTGCCGGCGAGCGTGGCGACGTAGGCGATGAGCAGGGTGCGGCGGCGGCCCAGGCAGAGCTCCGCGATGCCGAACACGCCGAGCACCTGGGCCAGCGCGCCCCACACCGGCAGGTCCAGCGCGGGCACGAACAGGGAGAGCGGGGTGCGCAGCAGAGCCAGCCAGAGCGGGTCGGCGGCCCGTACGGCACCGGCCGCCTCCACCAACGCGAAGCCCCAGGACTGGTTCTGCACGAACTGGAGCAGCGCGGTCAGGAACACCGCGCCGAGCGTCAGCGGGGCCGCGCGTAAGGGACCGCGCGCGAGCAGTGCAGCCCGCAGGGCCGCGTACAGCGGGCCCCACTCGGCGCGCGCCCACGCTCTCACCGGTGGGTCTCCAACTGTCTGCGGTGCAGCCACTTCGGCAGGCCCGGCGCTTCGAGGAACCCCTCAGCGCGGGCCGCCGCCAGGGCGATACGGGGCAGGTCGGCGCTCTTCTCGAAGAGCAGGAAGCGCGGCTCCCAGATGGGCCGGTACTTGGCGTTGGCCCGGTACAGCGACTCGATCTGCCACCAGCGGGAGAAGAAGCTGAGCAGCGAGCGCCACAGCCGCAGCACCGGCCCGGCGCCGAGGCGGGCGCCGCGCTCGAACACCGAGCGGAACACGGCGAAGTTGAGCGAGACCTGGGTGACCCCGATCTCCCGCGACCGGCGCAGGAGGTCGATCACCATGAACTCCATCAGCCCGTTGTCGCTGTCCCGGTCACGGCGCATCAGGTCCAGCGAGAGCCCGCCGGGGCCCCAGGGCACGAACGACAGCAGGGCGCGCAGCCGGCCCTCGGCGTCGGTGCACTCCAGCATCACGCACCGGCCGTCCTCGGGGTCCGCGAGCCGGCCCAGTGCCATGCTGAAGCCGCGCTCGGTGGCGCCGTCCCGCCAGTCGTCGGCCCGCTCCACGAGACGGGCCATCTCGGCCGCCGGGATGTCCTCGTGCCGCCGCATCCGCACCTCGTACCCGGCCCGCCGCACCCGGTTGTACGCCTGCCGCACGGTGCGCATCGCGCGGCCCTCCAGGGTGAACTCGGCGACGTCCACGATGGCTTCGTCGCCGAGTTCCAGGGCGTCCAGGCCGTGACGGGCGTAGATGGTGCCGGCCTCCTCGCTCGCGCCCATCACCGCGGGAATCCAGCCGTGCGCCCGTGCCTCGGTGAGCCAGGGCGCGATGGCGCCGGGCCACGCCTCGGGATCGCCCAGCGGGTCTCCGGAGGCCAGGCTGACCCCGCCCACCACCCGGTAGGCGACGGCCGCCTTGCCGGTCGGGGACCACAGCACGCTCTTCTCCCGGCGCAGCGCGAAGTAGCCGAGGGAGTCGCGTTCGCCGTGCTTGTCCAACAGCTCCCGCAGCCGCTTCTCGTCGTCCTCGGTGAGCGGGTCGACGGCGCGGCGGGAGCGGAACGCGGCGTACAGGACGGCGAGGAGGAGGACGGTGCTGAGCACGTTGACGCTGACGTCGGCCCAGTTGGGCGGGTCGATGCCGGGGAAGCCGGACTCCTCGGTGGCCACCGACACCAGCCGCAGGGTGCCGTACTGCCAGCGCTCCAGGAAGGTCGAACGGGCCGCGTCCGGCGCCTGGTTGGTGGCCGTCACCAGCAGCGCGGCGAGCAGCGAGGCGGCCGTACCGCCGCCGAGGGCCACGGTCGCGGCGAGCCGGGGGTTGGCGCGGTCGCCCTTGGCGTAGAACTCCCGACGGCCGAGCAGCAGGACGACGACGAAGGCGGACGTCAGCGCCAGGGAGACCCAGTTCTGCGGGGAGCGGCGGATCTCCGGGAAGGCCATGGCGACCGCGAACAGGGCCAGGAACGCCCCGCTGAGCACCAGGTTGAGAATCCACGCGGCCCGCTTGCGGCGCCGCATGGTGATGGCCAGGAACGCGGTGAACACACCCGAGGCGAAGCCGGCCGTCAGCAGGTACGGCGTGAAGAGGTTCTCCTGGTTGTGGCGGCGCACGTCCTGGCCCAGCGAGACCCACATCGCGCTGAGGAAGTTGACGAACGCGACGGCCCGCAGGTACCAGACCGCGCCGGCGGCGGCCCGGCGGGACGACACCCCGCCCGGCCGCCGTCCCGGCTCGCTCCGCTGGTCCGGTTCCGTCCGTCGGTCCGGCTCGCTCCGCCGGTCGGCAACTCGGGCATCTCCCATGAGCGGGGATCATATGTCCGCATTTGCCGCGAATCGCGCTCATCGGCGCCGTGGGATACGGCCGGGCTAGACGCTCTCCTCGGACTCCTCGGGCTTCTCGGCCTCTTCCGGCTCTCGCCGCTCCGGAAGCTCGGCGGCCAGCGCCGCGGCCGAGCGGACCAGGGGGAGGGCCAGCAGGGCGCCCGCGCCCTCGCCGACCCGTACGCCCTGGGTCAGCAGCGGCTCCAGCGCCATCCGGTCCAGCGCCTTCGCCTGCCCCGGCTCACCGCTGTCGTGACCCGCCAGCCACCAGTCCGGCGCCCGGAACGCCACCCGCTGGCCCACCAGCGCGCAGGCCGAGGCCACCACGCCGTCCAGGATCACCGGAAGCTTGCGCACCGCGCACTGGAGCAGGAACCCGGTCATCGCCGTCAGGTCGGCGCCGCCCACCGTCGCCAGGAGTTCGAGCTGGTCACCGAGGACCGGTCGAGCCCGGCGCAGGGCGTCCCGCACGGCCGCGCACTTGCGCATCCAGGCCAGGTCGTCGATGGCCTCGCCGCCGCGCCCGGTCACCACCGACGCGTCCGTCCCGCACAGCGCGGCCACCAGCACCGCCGCCGCCGTCGTGCCGCCCACGCTCACATCGCCGAGCACCACCAGGTCCGTACCGGAGTCGGCCTCCTCGTCGGCCACGGCCATGCCCGCGCGGAACGCCGCCTCGGCCTCCTCGGCGGTCAGCGCGTCCTCGACGTCGATCCGGCCGCTGCCGCGCCGCACCCGGTGCCGGGTCACCTCGGCGGGGAAGGTGTCCGGGTCGCAGTCCAGCGCCAGGTCGACCACCCGTACCGGCACGTCCAGCCTGCGGGCCAGCACCGCGGCCGGGCTCGTGCCCTCCAGCACCGCCCGGACCAGATCGGCCGCGCCGCCCTCCGGGCGCCGGGAGACCCCGAGCGAGGCGATGCCGTGGTCACCGGCGAAGAGGACCAGCTTCGGCCGCTCGACGGGCCGTACCGGCACCGCGCCCTGCGCGGCCGCCAGCCACTCGCCCAGCTCGTCCAGCCGGCCCAGCGCGCCGGACGGTACGGCCAGGCGCTCCCGCCGCGCCTCGGCGTCCCGGCGCACGCCGCCGTCCGGGCGCTCGATCAGATCGGTGAAGTCGTCGAGTTGAAGGCTGTCCATTCGCGGAACAGTACCGCCCGCGCGCGGGGCGCCCCGCGCCACACCGCCACCACGCCCGGCGCACGTCATTGCACCCAAGATCGGCATCCCTTACGTTCCGGTTTACCGCGAAATGCCGTACAGGAGCCGCCATGCCGCCCTCGCCCTCCGCCCCGCAGGTCAGCGACCGGTTCCCCGGCCCGCGCCGCGAGGACTGTCCCTGGTGCGGCTCGGCCCGCCTGCGCACCCGGCTGCGCGCGCCCCGCGCCGTCGCCCTCGACGAGTGCGGGGAGTGCGCCCACGCCTTCCAGAACCCCCGGCCCGCCGACGCCACCCGTCCGCTTCCGGAAGCCGGACGCGCCCACCGGGCCACCGCCCGCGCCCTCACCGGTCTGGCCGACCCCGAGAGCTGGCTCGACGTCGGCACCGGGCACGGCCACTTCCCCGAGGCCGCGCGGGAGTTCTTCCCGTACACCAGCTTCGACGGGCTCGACCCCACCGCGCGGGTCGAGCGGGCGCTCGCCGAGGGGCGGGTCGAGGAGGCCCACCGGGGGCTGCTCACCACGCCCGGCGTCACCGGCCAACTGCGCGCCCGTTACGACGTGGTGAGCATGCTCCACCACCTGGCCCACGTCCCCGACCCCCGCGCCGAACTGCGCGCCGCGCTGGCCGTGCTCCGCCCCGGCGGCCACCTCGTCATCGAGGCCGCCGCCCCGGACAGCGCCTACGCCACCCTCCTGGGTCCCCACTGGCTCCCGCACCGGCACGCCCACCTGCTCCCGCTGCCCAACCTGGAGGCCGAACTCCACGCCCTGGACTGCACGGTCACCACCACGGCCCGCGTCCACCAGCCCCAGGACCTCACCACGACCCTCCCCAGGCCCCTGCGCGCCCCCCTGGCCGCGGCCACCGCCCTGGACCACCTCCTGGCCCCCCTGACCCGGCGCACCCGCTTCGCCAACGCCTACCGGGTCGTGGCCCGCAAGCCGGGGCGGCTGCACGGCTAACCGCGCAGCACCAGCGCCTGCCCCGCCACCACCAGGACGACTTGCTCGCACTCCGAGGCGAACGCCGTGTTCAGGCGCCCGAGTTCGTCGCGGTAGCGGCGGCCCGAGGGGGTGGCCGGGACGATGCCGGAGCCCACCTCGTTGGAGACGGCGACCACGGTGCGGGGGGTCTCGCGTACCGCTCGCGTCAGTTCGTGGACCCGGTCGCGGAGCGCCTTCTCGCCGCCGTCGGCCCACTGGGCGTCGTCCCAGGCACCGACCGCGTCCATGACGTCGGTGAGCCAGAGGGAGAGGCAGTCGATGAGGAGGGGCGGGCCGTCCTCGGCGAGCAGGGGCACCAGGTCCGTGGTCTCCGCCGTACGCCAGGAGCCGGGACGGCGTTCGCGGTGCGCGGCGACCCGGTCCGCCCACTCGCGGTCCCCGGCGCGGGTGCCGCCGGTCGCCGCGTAGACCACGTCCGGGAAGGACTCCAGGCGCCGTTCCGCCTCCACCGACTTGCCCGAGCGGGCGCCGCCCAGCACCAGCGTCCGGCGCGGCACGTCCGGGACCTCGTCGTACGCGCCCACCGCCAGCGTCAC